>CAWGOF010000001.1:0-528744 GCA_963824225.1 uncultured Acidobacteriota bacterium
CCGTCGTGGCGGGTCCCGGCGCGGGCCAGTAGCCGCCGGGTGTTTTCCGCCTCGGCGGTCGAGCTCGGCGAGGCGGACCAGATCGCCAGCGCTCGCTCGAGCATCGTCCGTGCCTCGGCGATCTGGCCGTCGTCCAGAAGCGTCGCGCCCAGGTTGTGCAGGGTGACAGCGAGGCGTGGCTGTCGCGCCCCGAGAAGCTCGACCCACAGGCTCGCGGCTCGCCGATAGGCGTCGATCGCCGTCGACGGGTTGCCGCGGAGGCGCTCGACGTCGCCGGTGCCGTCGAGGGCGCGAGCCCGCAGCAAGCTCGCTCCCGTCGGCGGCAGCTCGGTCAGCACGCGGGCGTAGGTCTCGCCAGCCCGCGGGAGCTCACCCGCGCGGACCCACCCCTCGGCAGCATCGAGATCCGCGGCCCAGCGCGCGACCTGCTCGGATCGCAGCGTGCCGGCGTGCGCCCCGAGCGCGAGCGCGAGGACGGCCACGGCGAGTACGGTGTTCCGCGCCACACGGAGAATATGACCCTCGGGACGCGGGGGACAAGCTCGGCGCGTCTGGCGCTCAGTCTCCTCCGGACTCGCTCGTGTCGACCCAGATCCGGACTCGCTCTCCGTCGCCTTCGATCGTCACCAGGTCTGCGCCGCCGTGATCGGCCAGCGCCTCGAGCGCCGCCGCGACGTCGATCTCGTCGGTCGAGCCGCGGAACGCGGCTTCGATCACCTTGAGCGGCACGCGGACCCGTACGCGATCGCCGCCGCGCTCGTCGGCATGCACGACGAGGAACCCGCGCTCCTTGGCCACGCGCAGGTGATCGTCTCCGTCACGCACGGTGATCATCTCGGAGTCCGGTGCGTCTTCGAGAGCGGTCAAGATCTCTCGAAGCTCGCGTGCTTCGAGCGATCCGTGCGTGCCAAGACCGGCCCGCTCGGTCCAGTCGGACGCGTCGACCGCGGAGAGGAACCCGGCGGCGACCGACAGCGGCACGTTGATCCGGACGTCGGTGCGCTCTCCGTCCTCGCCGATGCGGACGTGCAGCCAGCGCTCGCCTGCACCGACCACGGGAACGGCGATTCCACACAGCAGCCAGCACAGTAGGATCCGTTTCATGTGGGTCCTCCCGAGGCCCGCCGGCCGCGATCGTCCGCCGGGGCTCGTACGTAGGACGGACGGGTCGCCGAAAAGTTCCCTCGGCGAGCGGCCGCTCGCCCTCGCGCGCCGCGCGGGGCCCGTGCTAGGTTGACCCCACATGCCGCGGGCGGTTCCGGTCCTGGTCCTCGGCCTGGCGATCCTGGGCTGCTCCAAGCGCCCTCCCGCCACGGTCGTCCCGGCGAGTCCCGTCGAGACGCCGGCGCCCGTCGTCGAGCCGACCCCGCCGCCCGAGGAGACTCCCCAGGCTCCCGAGCCCTCTCCCGAGCCGGTCGAGGTGGATCAGCCGATCGAGGAGCTACCCCGACCCGGCGGTGCGATCCGAGCGCTCGCCACGAGCGCGTCCGACGCCGCAACGCTCCTCGGGGCGCTCGGCGCTCCGGCCCATCTGTTCGCCGCGAAGGAAGAATGGCGCGTCGACGGCCCGTGCTGGGTCGTTCCCGTGCTCTCGGGAGCCAAGGCGTCGGACGTCGTGACGGCGTGGAACGCGGCGCTGACTTCCGGTCCCGGTCCTCTGCACTGGCTCCTTGCGCTCGGCTCGGCGCGGGATCGCGTGCAACGCGGAGACCTCGTGCTACGTCAGGGTGACCCGCGGGCTCAGGCGGAAGGCGTGCGGCTGTGTGGACGGAGCTCGCGTGAAGACCTCACCGCCCGGCTCGAGCACCCGGCGCTCCGCCGCGCGGTCGCCGGACGTCGAGCGGTCGCGCCCGCATCGCCGTTCGTCGCGACGCCGGATGGCTGGTACCTCTCGAACCGCGACCTCGCCGAGGGCCGGCCGTACGTCGCTCGCGTGGGACCGGTCGTCGGAGGTGCTCCGGCGCTCCTGTTCAAGCTCGGCGACGTCGACGTCGCGATCGTTCAGGGCAACGACGTGAAGGCGCTCGAGACGATGCCCCAGCAGGTCGCCCTGGCCCGCGTGGTCGAGCGCGAACCGACCTACTTTCTGTGGCTCAACCCACAGAAACGCTGGCTCAACTCACCGAAGTTTCGCGCGTGGCTCGCCGGCACGATCGAGCGCAGCGAGATCGTGCGCCTGCTGTTCGACCGCCGCGGCGATCGGGCCTACACGCTCCACGCGGACGCCGCCGCGACCCCGACCTGGGCGATCGTCCCCGATGCACCGCTGTTGGCCGCGAGCACCCCGCGCCTGACCCTGCACTACGACGACGCCGACCCGGCGGCCAAGCTCCTCGCCGCGCGGTTGCGCGCCGAGGTTTCAGCCGACCGCGTCGACCTCCAGCTCCGCCCCACCGAGCAGGACCGGTTGCTCGACGCCGTATCGCAGGGCGACGTGGAGGTCGCGCTCCTCGCTCATCGTCCCGAGACTTCGGATCCGGTCCTCGGACTCCTCGGAACGGCGTGGTGGCTCGGCGACGCGGCGCGCGAGGAGGCGCTGGCCCTGATCGACGCGACCGCGCTCGAGGATCCGGTCGCGCGCCGGCAGGCCGCCGAGGATGTCGAGCACGCGCTGTTGGCCGACGCGCGCGTCGTGCCCCTCGTACGTCTCTGGTCGTGGCTCGCGACGCGCGACGGCTTGGTCGGGGTGCGGGTCGACGACGACGGCACGCTGCGTCTCGACACCGCATGGTGGCGCAAATGATGCGATCCGCCCCGGGAGCGCGGAAACGCTTTCCGCGTACCGAGCTGCGCCTCGCGCTGCAGATGCTCGCGCTCGCGGCCCTCGTCTGCGTGCTCGCCGGGTGGCTCGTGTGGCAGCAGGTTCGGGCGACGCTCGAGGACGGTCTGCGGGACGACCTGCGCCAGATGCGCGAGGCCGCGGATGGCGAGGTCGAGGCCTTGCGGCAGCACGTGGC
This sequence comes from uncultured Acidobacteriota bacterium, assembly GCA_963824225.1. Lineage (GTDB taxonomy): Bacteria > Acidobacteriota > Polarisedimenticolia > Polarisedimenticolales > Polarisedimenticolaceae > CAWGOF01. The sequence goes on from CAWGOF010000001.1 coordinate 2,958, forward strand.
CCGGGACCTCGCCGCCGCCGAGAAATCCCTGCGCGAGGACACGATCGCCATGCAGACGATCCTGCTCGCGGGGGCGGTCGACCCAGCGGGCACCGCGGCCTGGCGTCACCGGGGGACCCTCGAGCTGTTCGAGATCCTCGACGCGTCGGGATCGGTCCTGTCCTCGGTTCACGAGCCCGCGCGCGTGGCCATGCCACCCGAGCTGCTGCGGAACGCACCCGACGGCCTCCCGGTCTTGCTGTCCAACGACACGGACTCGACGGCGCCGTTGCTCATCGCCGGTGGGCGTGTGTTCCAGTACGGTAGCCGGACGCTGCGGCTGCGGGGTGGCATCGCGCTGTCGAGCCAGATTCTCGATCGGGTGGCCCGCGGCGAACGCGCGCTCCTCGTACGCGCGGCGGGTGGCGCGCCGGTGATCGCGTCGACCGCCGCAGTCGAGCTGGTCGACGTCGCTCCGACTTGGATCTCGCTCGACCGGACGGTGGGCGCAGCTCCCGGCGTCGAGGCCCCGCCCGACCGGAGGTGGCTCGTCGACGTCGAGACTCTGTATGCCGAGACTCCGCCGGACGAGGCGAGCCCCGTCCCGCTCGCGTACCTGGTCTACGCCGTCGATCGCTCGAGGATGACGAGCCACCTGGCCCACATGTCGCGCTCGTTCGTCTTGCTCGGCTCGGTCGTCGGCGTACTCGCGGCGTTGATCGGCGTGACGATCGCGCGCAGCGTCGGACGCCCGGTGGACGAGGTCGTGCGGGCGTTCGACGCGATCGCCGAGGGCCGGGCGGACTACACGTTCGACGTCGGCTCGCGCGACGCGATGCGCGAGCTTCCGGCGGCGTTCTCGCGGACGCACCGGGCGCTCGAGCTCCAGCGCCGCCGCTCGGCGGCCGCCGAGCGCGTTGCGGCGTGGCGCGAGGTGGCGCAGCACCTGGCCCACGAGGTCAAGAATCCGCTCGTGCCGATCCGCCTGACCGTCGAGAACCTGACGCTGGCGCGGCGCCAGGCGCCCGATCGGTTCCCCCGGATGTTCGACGACGGCATGCGCACGATCCTCGAGGAAGTGCAGCAGCTGAGCCGGATCGTCAGCGAGTTCTCGGAGTTCGCCCGCCTGCCGCTGCCCGCGCCGCGCCCGACCGATCTGGGCCCGCTGATCGATCGGGCGATCGAGCTGCACGCGGCGGAGCCGGGTCTGAAGATCGAGCGCCGGATCGATCCCCAAACGCCCGTCGTGTCGATCGATCCCGATCTCGTGTCGCGCGCGCTGAAGAACGTCGTGGCCAACGCGGTCGACGCGGTGCTCGAGGGTGCGGCCCGAACCGGGCTCGATCCGCGGATCGAGATCGGCGTGCGCCTCGTCGACGGCATGGCCGAGATCGAGGTCGCCGACAATGGTCCTGGACTCTCGGACGAGTCGGCGCGGCATATCTTCGAGCCGTACTTCACGACGAAGCCCGACGGCACCGGGCTGGGCATGACGCTGACCTACCGCATCATCGTCGATCACGGAGGAACGATCGTGGCCGAGAACCGACACGAGGGTGGCGCGCGGGTCGTGATTCGCCTGCCGTGCGAGATCAAGCCGGCCGGCACGACCGGCCGAGCGAGCGAGGTTCGAGCATGACCACTGTGCTGATCGCGGACGACGAGCGGAACATCCGCTCCAGCCTGGCCGACGCGTTCCAGCTCGAGGGATACGAGGTCGTGACCGCGGAGGACGGGGAGCAGGCGATCACCGCGGTCGAGCGCGGACAGGTCGACCTGCTGCTGCTCGACCTGCAGATGCCGAAGCTCGATGGGCTGGCGACCCTGCGCCGCTTGCGCGAGCTGCGCTACGACCAGCCGGCGATCTTTCTCACGGCCCACGGGACGATCGAGAAGGCGGTCGAGGCCGTGCGCCTCGGTGCGTTCGACTTCATCGAGAAGCCGCCGCACCGGGAGAAGATCCTGCTGTCGGCGAAGAACGCCCTGCGGCAGGTCGACCTCGAGGAGGAGAACCGCGAGCTGCGCGTGCGCAGCGATCTGGACATCGACATGATCGGCGCCGCGCCGGCGATGCAGCAGCTGTACGAGCAGATCGGTCGAACGGCGCCGGCGCAGGCCCGCGTGCTGATCCTCGGCGAGAACGGGACGGGCAAGGAGCTGATCGCCCGCGCGTTGCATCGGAACTCTCCGCGCGCCGACCGGCCGTTCGTGCGCGTCAACTGCGCGGCGATCCCTCGCGAGCTGTTCGAGTCCGAGCTGTTCGGTCACGAGCGCGGAGCGTTCACCGGCGCGACCGCGAGGCGCAAGGGCAAGTTCGTGCGCGCGCACGGCGGCACGCTGTTCCTCGACGAGGTCGGGGAGATCCCGCTCGAGCTGCAACCGAAGATCCTGCGGGCGATCGAGACCGGGGAGATCGAGCCGGTCGGCGCGGACCGCGAGGTGCGTGTCGACGTGCGGGTCCTCGCGGCGACGAATCGGGAGCTCGAGCGCGCGGTCGCCGACGGTCATTTCCGGCAGGACCTGTTCTATCGGCTGCAGGTCGTCACGCTGCGCGCCCCGGCGCTGCGCGACCGGCGCTCGGACATCCCGATCCTGGCCGACAGGTTCCTGCGCGTGGTGTGCGAGGAGAACAACCTGCCGCAGCGCACGCTGTCGCCGGCCGCGCTCGAGCGACTGTCGCAGCACGACTACCCGGGCAACGTCCGCGAGCTGCGCAACCTGATCGAGCGCTTGGTCATCCTGTCGTCGGACCGCGAGATCACGGGCGAAGCGGTCGAGCGTTCCCTGCCCCGCGCGCGCGTGTCGACCGCGGACCCGCTCGCGCTGCGCGGCTCGCTGCGCGAGACGCTCGACGATCTCGAGCGGCAGATCCTGGTCCGAACGCTCGATTCCTTGGGCTGGCGCATGACGGAAGCCGCGAGCGCCCTGGGGCTCGAGCGTAGCCACCTGTACAAGAAGCTCAAGAGCCTCGGCGTCGAGCGACCCGAGTGACGGCGGAGGCACGAACGTGTCACAGATGCCACGCAAGGCGAGGCGGATCGACGACGTCTCCTGAACGATAAAATGAGCTAGGTCAGCATCTTACGATCCAAAGCGGATCGCCTGACGTCATTCTGGCACGGCGCTCGCTCTTCTCCAGGGTGCGCCGCGACATGTCGCCGCGCGCCGGGTCGCGCCGGACTCGCTGCACTCGAAACGCACGCCCCTCCATCCGGCCTGTGGGCATCACGGAGTAGCACCATGGACCCCGAATCGAATCGCAAGAGCGGACGTCTGTTCACGCTCACGGTCACGACCGTCTTGTTCGGAGCGGTCGTGGCTCTCGCCCTGTTCCTAGCGCCCGGAAAGCAGCGATCGACGCCCGTGGCCGACGAGCCGACAGCCGTCGTGCGTCCGCAGCCGACGACCCAAGTGCCAGTCGAGCCGACACAGCCGATCGCCGTGCCGTCCGAGCAGGACGCGTGGCGCGCGTGGGCCGACCGCGACTACGCAAGCGCCGCATCGCTTTACGCCGCGCGGCTCGCCGCCGACCCGCAGAGCTTCCAGTCCGCGTACATGCTGGGCCTCGCGGCGTGGAAGGGCGGTGAGCTCGACACGGCCCGCGAAGCCATGAATCGCGCGCTCGAGCTCGACCCGCGCTCGGTGCGGGCGCTCGTCAACCTGTCGCGGATCCAGAACGCGCGCGGCGATGCGCCCGCCGCGCTCGACGCGGCCGATCGGGCGATCGAGCTCGCGCCCGAGGACCCGACGGCGACCTACCAGCGCGCCCGCGCGCTACGCAACCTGGGGCGGGTCGACGACGCCGTTGTGGCACTGACCGAGTGCCTCGGTCGACGACCGGACTACGCGCACGCGCTGAACCTGCTCGGACTGATCCACCTCGACCGTGGGGAGCTCGAGCCGGCGGTCGACGCGTTCGACAGCGCGGCCGCGCTCGAGCCGACGATCTCGTTCCTCCAGCGCAACCTGGGCCAGGCGCTCGAGCGTGCCGGACGCACGGACGAGGCGGTCCTGGCCTATCGCCGTGCGGCGGAGATCGAGGCCGGCGTCGCGGTCCCCGGTGCCGAGACCGCCACCGTCGCCAGCACCGCGGTCGAGCCGTCGCCGACGCCCGTCGAGACGGAAAAGCCCGCCGAATCCGACTGAGGAAGACCAGCGCCCGGGGCTCGGGGGAAAACCTGGGCCCCGGACGCTGGACGACGGCGCGCGCAGGATCGATCCTTTCTCGAGTCACGATGGCGCCGAACCACCCCCTCGAGCCGGCCTGTGAAACCGGCGTGCTGCAGACCGCGAAGTCGACGGGAGACGCTCCGTCGTTCGACGGTCTGCGGTTCGTGCCGCTCGGGGAGCCGGTTCGCGCGACCGAGCGACCCCGGAGGAGGCGCGGCGTCGGCCGGTTGCTGCGTGCGTTCGAGCACGACACGAGCCACTGGCTCGCCCGGCACGTGCATCGGCGCGTCCCCGGGATTCGATGGCCCTACGATCGAGCGCTGCGGGCCGGACTGACCGTCGCCACCGCCGAGATCGCCGTGCCCCTGCTCCCCGCGCCGTTCGACGGCGTGGAGATCCTGCTGATCACCGACGTGCACGCGGGGCCGTTCGTGTCGCCCGCGGTCCTGGCGCAGACGTTCACTCGCATGCGTGCGATCCCGGCCGATCTGATTCTGCTCGGCGGCGACCTCGTGACCTGCCGGGCCGAGGAGCTCGACGACCTGGCGCCGGCGCTGCGCTCGCTCGCTGCACCGCTCGGATGCTTCGCCGTTCTCGGGAATCACGATCATGCGACGGGCGCTCCGCTCGAGGTGCTGGCCCGCGCACGAGCCTGCGGCATCGACTGCCTCGACAACCGCTCGGTCGTGCTCGAGCGTCGCGGCGCACGACTGACCCTCGCGGGGATCGACGATCTGCGCCAAGGACGCCCCGACCTCGCACGGGCCCTTCGAGGCGCCGAGCCGCCGATCGTCCTCCTGTCGCACCATCCCGACGTGGCGTTCGACGCCGCTCGCGCCGGGGTCGCCCTCGTGCTCTCGGGTCACACGCACGGCGGCCAGGTCGTCGTTCCGGGCCTCCCGCTCCTCGTGCGGCAGAGCCGTCACGGTCTCGATGCCGGACGGTACCGCGCGGGGTCGACCGAGGTGGTGGTCAGTCGGGGCCTCGGCGTCGTGGGGCTCCCGCTACGGGTCGGCTCGCCGGCCGAGGTCGTGCGCCTGACGCTGCGTCGGGGCTGACGCGGGATCTCAGAAGAAGCCGAGCTCGACCTTGGCCGCCTCGCTCATGCGCTCCGGGGTCCACGGCGGGTCCCACACGAGCTCGACCTTGACGCGCTCGACGCCGGCGACGCCGGCCACGCGCGACTCGACCTCGCCGGGCAGCGAGCCCGCGACCGGGCACGCCGGGGAGGTCAGCGTCATGCGAATCGTCACCGCACCGCCGTTCTCCACGGCCACGTCGTACACGAGGCCCAGATCGTAGATGTTCACCGGGATCTCGGGGTCGTAGCACGCGCGGAGCACGTCGATGACCGCCGCGCGCGTCCGGTCGACCTCCGAGGTCTCGTCCATCCGTATCACTCCGTGGTCACGGGGCTCGGGCGGCTCGGAGCGCGCGCGAGCGCCGAGCGCAGGGTGTGCCAGGCCAGCGTGGCGCACTTCACGCGTACCGGGAACTCGCGCACCCCGGCGAGGGCGTGCAGCTTGCCGAGTGGAATCGGCTCCGCGGGCGTCCCCGAGCCGGTGATGAGATCGTGGAACTCGCCGAACAGCCGCTCGGCGTCCGCGAGGCTGCGACCGTCGAGCGCCTCGGCCATCAGCGACGCCGAGGCCATGGAGATCGCGCAACCGTTGCCCTGGAACGTGACGCCGGCGATGCGATCGCCGTCGATCTTGACGAAGATCGTGATCCGATCGCCGCACAGGGGGTTGTGCCCGTCGGCCGTGCGATCGGCGTCGACCATCGGCCCGAAGTGCCGCGGGTGCTTGCCATGGTCGAGGATCGTCTCCTGGTACAGCTCGCGCAGGTCCGACATCAGCCCAGCACCTCGATCGTCTCGGCCAGGGCGTCGACGAGGACGTCGACGTCCGAGAACGTGTTGTAGCATGCGAACGAGGCCCGCACCGTCGCGCCCAGGCCCAGCCGATCGAGAGCCGGCTGCGCGCAATGATGGCCCGCACGCACCGCGATCCCCGCGCCGTCGAGCCATTGCGCGATGTCGTGAGGGTGCACGCCGCTCACGACGAACGACACGATCGGGCCCTTGCCCTCCGCGGTGCCCACCAGGCGTACGCGGGGCAGAGCGGCGAGCCTGTCGCTGGCGTAGCGCGCCAGCGCATCGTCGTGGCGTCCGAGCGCCTCGACGTCCGCGCGCTCGATCCACGCCAGCGCAGCTCCCAGTCCGAGCACACCGGCGATGTGCGGCGTGCCCGGCTCGAACCGGTGCGGCGGCGCCTTGAACGTCGACCCGCCGATACGCACGCGCTCGATCATCTCGCCGCCCCCGAGGAACGGTGGCAGCTCGTCGAGCAGGGCGCGCTTGCCGTACAGCACGCCGACGCCGGTCGGACCGAACGCCTTGTGGCCGGAGAACGCGAGCAGGTCGCAGTCGAGCGCGCGCACGTCGACGCGCTCGTGCGCGATGGCCTGCGCCGCGTCGACCAGCACCGGGATCCCGCGGGCTCGCGCGGCGGCGATCACCTGCGGCAGGGGGTTGCGCGTTCCCAGCGCGTTCGACGTGTGGGTCAGGGCCACGAGCCGCGTGCGGTCTCCGAGCACCGTGTCGAGCGACTCGATCGACAGTCGTCCGGTGTCGTCGAACGGCAGGGCCACGAGCCGGGCCCCCGCGCGGGCACACAGGAGCTGCCACGGCACGAGGTTCGAGTGGTGCTCCATTTCCGTGACCACGATCTCGTCGTCCGGACCCACGAATCGTGCGCCGAACGCATGGGCCACGAGATTGATCGAGCCCGTCGTGCCGCTGGTGAACACGATCTCGCTGGCCGATTCGGCGCCGAGGAATCGGGCCACGTGTTCGCGCACGCCCTCGAACGCTTCGGTCGCCTCGGCGCTCAGCGTGTACAGGCCGCGGTGCACGTTGGCGCAGCCGTGGGCGTAGTACCGCGCGACCTCGTCGAGCACGGCGCGGGGCTTCTGCGTCGTCGCCGCGCTGTCGAGGTACACGAGCGGGCGGCCGCGGATCGTGCGCTCGAAGATCGGGAAATCGGCGCGCCATCGCGCGTCGCCGGGGGACGACGTCGCGTCGGGGAGTCGGTTGGCCAGGTCGCGGGCCGGCATGCTCACGCCCCGATCCCGGCGAGCGCGGCGTCCACGAGCTCCTCGCCGTGCCGCCGCACCGGCTCGAGCGGCATGCGCTCGAGCACCTCGCCGGCGAACGCGCGCACGAGCATCCGCCGCGCCGCCGCCGCATCGATCCCCCGGGTGCGCAGATAGAAGATCGCGTCCTCGTCGAGGCGGCCGATCGTCGCACCGTGCGTGCACTTCACGTCGTCGGCGCGGATCTCGAGCTGCGGGCGCGTGTGCGCCAGCGCGGCCTCGGACAGCAGGAGGTTCGGGTTCGTCTGCTTGGCATCGGTCTTCTGCGCGCCCGGACGCACGACGATTCGGCCGTCGAACGATCCGCGCGCGCGGCCGGCCAGGACCCCCTTGTACACCTCGCGGCTCGCCGTGTGCTCGCGCGCGTGGTCGATCACCGTCGCGTGCGTCATGTGCTGCTCGTCGCGCGCGATCCATAGCGCCTCGAGCAACGCCTCCGCGCCCGGGCCATCGAGCACGCAGCCCAGACCGTGGTGCACCACGCGCCCCCCGAGGTCGAGGCGCCGCGAGGCGTAGCGGCTCGACGGTCCGAGACGGCTCGCGATCGACGACACGTGCAGCGCCTGGGGGCCCTCGATCTGGATCCGGTAGTGCTCGACCGAAGCGTTCTCTCCGACCTCGACGTCCGTCAACCCGTTGGTCCAGTACGGACCCGGCCCGAGGGACACGTGCGTCTCGACGACGCGCACGTGGCTCGAGCGGCCGGCCACGACGAGCGACCGCGAGTGGATCGCCGTCGGCTCGGCGCGCCCGCTCGCGAGGTGCACGATGTGCACGGGCCGGTCGACGGTGACGTCCGGGGGCACGATCACGACCGCCCCGTCCTCGGCGAGCGCGGCGCCGAGCGCCGCGAGGGCCGGCAGCTCGGACGGCACGCGATGCGTGAGCGGGCCCTGGACCAGGTCCGGAGCCTCGCGCACGGCGACGGACAGGCTCGTGATCCACGGCCCGGCGTCCGATCTTGGCGCGAGCGGAAGCGGAGGGACGGGATAGCCGTCGAGGAGCACGAGCCGGTACGCCTCGGGCAACACGAGCATCGCGGCGGGCGGCGCGGGGACGTCGCGATCCAGCCCGGGCGCGGGTCCGTACTCCGTCGCGGTGAGTCGTGCGAGGTCGCCCGTGCTCCATCCGTCCTGCGCCGCGGACGCGAAGCCGAGCGCGTCGAACCGCGCCCGGCTCGCGGCCCGCAGGTCGGCGAGCCACGCGGGCACGCGGCGCTCGATCCCCACGTCGCGCGTGATCATGAGCCGCCGTGGGCGCTCGTCGCGCCGGCCTCGAGCCAGCCGTACCCCCGGGCCTCGAGGTCCAGGGCCAGGCTCCGGTCGCCGGTGCGCACGATCCGCCCGCCGGACAGCACGTGGACCACGTCGGGGACGATGTACTCGAGCAGTCGCTGGTAGTGCGTGATCACGACGATCGCCCGCTTGGGATCGCGCAGTCGGTTCACGCCGTCGGCCACGACGCGCAACGCGTCGATGTCGAGGCCCGAGTCGGTCTCGTCGAGGATCGCGAGCGCCGCGTCGAGCACGGCGAGCTGGAAGATCTCGTTGCGCTTCTTCTCGCCGCCCGAGAACCCCGCGTTGACCGATCGGCGCAGGAAGCTCTCGTCCATCCCGACGAGCGCGAGCTTGGCCCGGACCAGGGCCAGGAAGTCGAGCGCGTCGAGCGCGGGGAGTCCGTCGTGCTTGCGTCGGGCGTTGAGCGCGGCCTTCAGGAACTGCAGGTTGCTGACGCCCGGGATCTCCACCGGGTACTGGAACGCCAGGAACAGCCCCGCGCACGCGCGGTCCTCGGGTGCGAGATCGAGCAGGTTCCGGCCCGTGGTACAGGACCTCGCCCGCCGTGACCTCGTACGTGTCGCGACCCGCGAGCACCGATGCGAGCGTGCTCTTCCCCGAGCCGTTCGGGCCCCATGATCGCGTGCACTTCACCCGCGCGCACCGTCAGATCGATTCCATTGAGGATCGGATTCCCGTTGACCCTCGCGTGCAGGCCGCGAATCTCTAGCATGGAGCCGCTCTCTCCTGTTGCCGCCGCCGGCGAATCAGCCGACCGAGCCCTCGAGGTTGATCTCGAGCAGCTTCTGAGCCTCGACCGCGAACTCCATCGGCAGCTCGCGGAACACGTCCTTGCAGAACCCGTTCACGATCATCGACACCGCATGTTCCTTCGAGATCCCGCGCTGCTGGCAGTAGAACATCTGGTCCTCGCCGATCTTGGACGTCGTGGCCTCGTGCTCCATCGTGGCGGTCGGGTTGGCGACGTCGATGTACGGGAACGTGTGCGCCCCGCAACGATCGCCGAGGAGCATCGAATCGCATTGCGAGAAGTTGCGCGCGCCGTCGGCCCCGGGCTGGATCTTGACCAGGCCGCGATACGTGTTCTGCCCGTGTCCGGCGGAGATGCCCTTCGACACGATCGTGCTCTTCGTGCGCTTGCCGATGTGCAGCATCTTCGTGCCCGGTGTCGGCCTGCTGGTCGTCTCGCGGTCAGCGCGACGGAGTAGAACTCGCCGATCGAGTCGTCGCCCTGCAGGATGCAGCTCGGATACTTCCAGGTGATGGCCGAGCCGGTCTCGACCTGGGTCCAGCTGATCTTCGACCGCCGACCCAGGCACTTGCCGCGCTTGGTCACGAAGTTGTAGATCCCGCCGCGACCTTCGGCGTCGCCGGGGTACCAGTTCTGCACCGTCGAGTACTTGATCTGCGCATCGTCGAGCGCCACGAGCTCGACCACCGCGGCGTGCAGCTGGTTCTCGTCGCGCATCGGAGCCGTGCAGCCCTCGAGGTAGCTGACGTAGCTCCCGGCGTCGGCGACGATCAGCGTGCGCTCGAACTGGCCGGTCTTGGCCGCGTTGATCCGGAAATACGTCGACAGCTCCATCGGGCAGCGCACGCCGGGCGGGATGTACACGAACGAGCCGTCGGTGAACACCGCCGAGTTCAGCGCGGCGAAGAAGTTGTCGGTGTACGGCACGACGGTCCCGAGCCAGCGCCGGACGAGCTCCGGATGGCGCTGCGCGGCCTCGGAGAACGGGCAGAACAGGATCCCCATCTCGGCCAGCTTGTCGCGGAACGTCGTGGCGACCGACACGCTGTCGAACACCGCATCGACCGCGACACCGGCGAGCAGCTCCTGCTCGCGCAGCGGGATCCCCAGCTGCTCGTATGTCCGCAGGAGCTCGGGATCGATGTCGGCCAGGCTCTTCGGGCCGTCGGCGGCGCGCTTGGGGGCCGAATAGTAGACGATCGCCTGGTAGTCGATCGGCCCGTACTTGACGTTGGCCCAGTGCGGCTCGCTCAGCGTCGTCCAGTGCCGATACGCCTTGAGCCGCCAGTCGAGCAGGAACGCCGGTTCGCCCTTCTTCTCCGAGATGAGCCGGATCCGTGCTCTCGTCGAGCCCCGGGGGGACGTCGTCCGATTCGACGTCCGAGACGAAGCCCCAGCGGTACTCGCGATTCGCCAGCTCCTCGACGGTCCGGTCGTCGGTATTCATCGCTTCCTCGGTGCTCCGCCCGCGGGCCGGCGGCCTGCGGCGCGCTCCCCGACGCCGAGCAGGCGCGCCTGCTCGCTCGGATCGGGCATCATCTCGGTGATCGGGATCCGCTCGAGCGCGCGCTCGACCTCGCGGCTGATCCGGGTCCAGTGTCCGCGCGTGGGACAGTACGATTCGCGCGCGCACGCCCCAGGCTCGGCACCGCACTGGACCATGGCGATCGGCCCCTCGACCGCGCGGATGACCTGGGCCACCGACGTGTCGGCCGGCGCGCGCTCGAGGCGGTAGCCGCCGCCGGCTCCGCGATGCGACGCCAGGACGCGCTCCCGCGCGAGGCCGCGCAGGATCTTGCTGACCATCGGCAGCGGGAGCCGGCTCCACGCCGCGGCCTCCCGCGCCGTGTGGACGCGTCCCGTGGGCCGGGAGGCCAAAAGTCCTAGCAGCATCACCGCGTAGTCCGCTTCCTTCGTGATCCGCAGCATTCGAGCGCCTCCGAATCATACCGATTCGGTCTGCATTGGCGAGTCTAGCGCTCGGGGCCTGGCTCCGCCAGCCGACGCAGGTTCGGGTGCGTGCGCGGGTAGAGCCTGGTACCCTTTGGCCTGGTCCGCCGTTGTCCATGCGATCCCCGCCGCCCATGCGCCGTGCCGCGCTCCTCGGACCCCAACGTTTTCGACCCTGCGTTGCCGCCGTCCTCGACGCGCTCGGCTGTGCGGGCTCGTTGGCCGTCGTGACCGCCGGCTGGCAGGAGCGCGAGGAGGAGGTCGACGAGCTCCGCGCGCACGTCGAGCGTGAGGTCGTCAACCTGCGGCTCTATGCGCGGACCGAGAGCGCGCTGGCCGACGATCCGGAGCTCGCGGCAGCCCTGCGGCAGCACCAGGAGGACCTGCAGCGGCTACAGGAGCTGTACCGTCTGCGCCTGACCCTGGCGCTGCGGGCGGTCGTCGAGCTCGAGAGCCGCGACGATCCCCTCGCGGCCGACGCGCGTCGGGAGGCGCTGCGCGCCGTGCAGGTGCTCGATCGACGGCACCTGATGCGCATCCGTCGCGAGCGCGCCGCGTTCGAGGCCCGGCTCCGACCGAGCGATCGGCCGTCGGTGGCGCGCCATCGAGCGCAGCTGCGGCGCGCGCTCGAGCGTGTGTCCGCGGTGGCCATCGCCGGGGGGCACGTGGCGGTGCTGTTGAACCGTCTGCGGCTGTTCGGGATCCACGATCTGGCGCCGACGTTGCCGATCGTCGCCTGGTCCGCCGGAGCGATGGCCCTGTCCGAGCGCGTCGTCCTGTTCCACGACGATCCACCGCAGGGCCCGGGTCACGCCGAGATCCTCGACGCCGGCCTCGGGATCTGCCCCCGCGTGGTGCCGTTGCCGCACGCGAGCCGGCGATTGAGCCTCGGGGACGCCGGGCGCGTCGCGCGGTTCGCCCAGCGCTTCGCGCCGGCGGTGTGTCTCGCGCTCGACGGCGGGGAGCACCTCGAGTTCGACGGCCGGCAATGGCAGGCGGGTCCGGGCGTCCGACGTCTGGCGATCCGCGGCACGCTCGAGGAGGTCGCGGCGTTTTGAGCGCGATCGTTCACGAGCTCCTGGAGAGCGCCCACGATCCGGTGCGGGTCGGGCAGTTCCTCGCCGCGCGACCCTACCCGCACGTCGACGGCCGGTCGGTGACGTTCGTGCACCACGGTCGCGCCGATCAGGTACTGCTGCGCCACTGGATCTACGGGCTGCCGTCGTCCCAGCCGTTCCATCGTCTCGACAGCACCGATCTGTGGTTTCTCGAGATCGACGTCCCCGAGCGCTCGCGCATCGAGTACAAGATCGAGCGCGTGGTCGGAGCGTCGCGCGAATGGATCATGGACCCGCTCAATCCACGCGTGGCGCGCGATCCGTTCGGCACGAACTCGGTGTGCTACGGGGCAGGCTACGAGACGCCGTCGTGGTCCCAGCCGGACCCCGAGGCACGATCGGGAGAGATGGTCGATCTGCGCGTGCGCAGCCGGCTGCTCGGCGGAGTGCGGCGGGTTCACGTGTACCTGCCGGCACGGTTCCGCCGCCGCCGCCGGTATCCGCTGCTCGTCCTGCACGACGGTCGGGACTACCTGGAGTACGCCGAGCTGCGCACCGTCCTGGACAACCTGATCCATCGACTCGAGATCCCGCCGATGATCGTGGCCGCGAGCGAGCCCCGGGAGCGATTGTCCGAGTACGCGGCGGAGGAGCGTCACGCCGACTTCGTGTCGCACGAGCTACTGCCCAAGCTCGAGGCGCGCTTTCCGCTCGTTCCCCGCGCGTCGCACCGTGGGCTCGCCGGCGCGAGCTTCGGCGCGGTCGCGGCGCTCCACACCGCCTGGCGCAGCCCGGGCCTGTGGGGTCGGCTCCTGCTGCAGTCCGGGTCGTTCGCGTTCTCGGACATCGGTCCGCACCGGCGCGGCGTCGCGTTCGATCCGGTGGTCCAGTTCGTGAACGAGTTCCGCGAGCGGCCGGGTCGGCCGAGCGAGAAGGTGTTCGTCAGCTGCGGGGTGTTCGAGTCCCTGATCTACGAGAATCGCTCGCTCGTACCGCTGTTGCAGTCTACGGGGATGGACGTGCGCTACGTCGAGGCACGCGACGGTCACAACTGGGACAATTGGCGCGACCGGCTGCGGGAGGGCCTGTCGTGGCTGTTCCCGGGACCGTTGTGGATGGTCTACGAGTAGGGGAGGCGACGATGGCCAACGTGACGCGACGGATCGGGCTGTCCCTCGGGGCGGACCTGTGCTGGCCGATCTGCTTCGAGGAGATCCTCAAGCGCCTGCATCTATCGCTCCCGCTCGACGGCGATCGGGTCGACTTCGCGGTCGAGCGCGTGGCGATCGAGCCGTTCGACCTGCGCCAACCGTGTCGGTACGACTTGGTCGTCGACCGGCTGACCCACTGGTTCCCGCTGACGCGCGAGTGGATCAAGAAGGCCGTGCTGATGGACGGCCTGTACGTGTTCAACAACCCGTGGTCGGTCCAGTCGATGGAGAAAGCCACGACGTACGCGGCGATGATCCATCTCGGATTGCCGATCCCCGAGACCTGGCTCGTTCCGCCGAAGGCCTACGAGCCGACGCCGGATCTCGAGCCGACGCTCTCGCGCTACGCCCGACTGTTCGACCTGGGCGCGATCGGCTCGCGCCTGGGATACCCGCTGTTCATGAAGCCGTACGACGGCGGGGCGTGGGTCGGGGTGAGCAAGATCGACGGACCGGAGGCGCTACAGGCGGCGTACGACGCGAGCGGCAAGCGGCTGATGCACCTGCAGCAGGCGGTCCATCCGTTCGACGTGTTCGTGCGTGTCGTCGGGATCGGGCCGCAGACGCGGCTGATCCGCTACGATCCCGGCGCTCCGCTGCACGACCGGTACACGGTCGACGGTGGATTCGTCAACGCCGCGGAGCACGAGGTCCTCCGGCGCATGGGCCTGACGATCAACGCGTTCTTCGGCTGGGACTACAACTCCTGCGAGTGCCTGCGCAAGGACGGCGTGTTCCAGCCGATCGATTTCGCGAACCCGTGCCCCGATTCCCAGGTCACGTCGCTGCACTACCACTTCCCGTGGGTCGTGCTGGCGCAGATGCGCTGGGCGCTGTTCTGCGCCGCGACACGGCGCAGGATGCGCCGCACGCTCGACTGGGATCCGTTCTATCGGGCCCGCGAACGCGCGTCGACGTTCGAGGAGCGGCTCGAGGCGTACGCCGCGATCGCCGATCAGCACTTCGAGACCGACCGGTTCCGTGAGTTCTGCGCCCGGCACCTGCCGCACCTCGACGAGGTTGCGCTCGAGTTCTTCGGCACCGACGTGGCAAAGGACGCGGTGCGCCAGAAGGTGCGCGCGCTGTTCCCGGCGCACGAGGTCGAGTCGTTCACCGAGCTGTTCTGGAGCCGGGTCCAGGACTGGCGCAACGACGAGGCCGCGCGCCTCGGCCCGGGGGGAGCCCCGTGATCCGGCGTGCCGCGCGCGCGGTGGTGCTGGGCTGCGTGGCGCTCGCCGGGACGGCGGCCGCCGCGACGGCGGTCGCGCAAGACGGGACGTGGATCGACGTGAGCTACCGCGAGCTGCTCGACGTGCGCGAGCTCAGCCACTCGGGAGAGCCGGTCGGCGCGCTGCTCGATCGTCTGGCGGGCAAGCCGCTCGGCGCGGAAGGGGAGTCGGTCGACGACCGCACGGCGCACACGCTCCTCGACCCGTTGCTCGAGCCCTACGCCTTCGTCCTGCCCGACGCGCTCGACACGCTCGAGCCGGTCCGGGCGATGGTCGAGGTCGGGCGTCTGTGGGCTGCGGGCGAGCCGCAGCCGGCGTGGGCCGAGCTGCTGCGCGCGCGGCGCCTGCTCGTCGAGAGCGATGGGCGCGGACGCCTGCGCCTCTTCCTGCCCCTCGCCGGACCGGTCGCTCCAGCCGAGACGAGCCAGGCCGCGGCACGCCGAGCGTACGACGAAGCGTGGCCCGTCCTGCGGCACGTGTTCCGGGCCGAGCTCGCGCGGCTCCGCACCGCGACCTCCGGCGCCACCCTGTCGATCGAGGCTCGCGCATACCGGCACTTCCCCGAGCGCACGACGTTCCGTCTCGGGCGCGCGCCGTACGCGGTCGAGGTGCGCGACACGCCGGCCGACGGCCGTCGCGCTCCGCTCGACCTCGACGCGATCGCGGCGTTCCTCCGGAGCGGCCTCGAGCTGGAGGGCGGCCGCCTGCTCGCCGACGGGACGCTGCGTCTCCTCGGGAGCCAGCCGCCCTCGCGGCCGACGATCCTCGGGCGTCCGGTCGGGCTCGCCGATCTGGCGGTCGCGTACCGCGCGGTGTTCCATGGCGGTCTGGCCGAGCCGTACATGAGCCTGGACCGCGGGCGGTCGCCGCAGACGTCGGTGGTCAACTACGGCGGCCGGCTGCGCGACACGTCGATCGGTCTCGTGAGCCTGCTGTGCGACATGCGGTTCAAGACGTTCAGCCTGGGGATCGATCTTCCGACGGGCGAGGACGTGCGCGCGCGCGTGCGGCAAACCGTGCCGGGGTTCCGCTCGCACCTCGAGCGGATCGCCGAGGACCCCGGTTCCGCCGGGTTCCGCGGGCAGCAGACGCGGCTGTGGTTCTATCCGGATACCGTGGACCTCACCGTGTCGCCCGAGTCCGATGCGCTGGTCATGCGGCGCGTCCGGATGTCGGCGGCCTCCGAGCGGGTCGAGGGCGCGATGAACACGACGGTCGGTGGAGATCCGCCGTGGACTCGGGCCACGGTCGACGAGATCGACGCCGACTACGACGGTCTGGCCCGCCACTTTCCCGAGCTCGCCGACCTCGATCAGGTCGTGCGACTGCTGTCGCTGTTCACCTGGCTGCGCGAGGCGGCGCGCGCGGGGCACGCGGTGCCGGACCTCGACGCCCTGCTCGCCGTCGAGCTCCCGGCCGAGCCGACGCCCCGGACGTTCCCGCAGCTGCTGTCGTTCACCGCGCTGCCCGCGCCCGCGAGCGCCGGCGACGTCGTCGTGTACGACCGCCTGCCGGTCGGCGAGGCGCTCGAGCGGCTCCACCCGTCGAGCGGACCGGCGCTTCCCGCGCGCGAGCGGTTCGAGGCCGCGAAGGTGCAGCTCGATCCGACCGATCCACAGATGGCCGCGCTCGTCACCGAGCTTTCGCGCACCGATCCGGCGAGCTCGAACGAGGTAAGCCTCGATCTCCTGGCCTACCGCGCCGAGCGCCTGCGGATGCATGCGCTCGTGCTGTCGACGCTGGGAGCCGAGCGCAGCGCCCCGCTCCTCGAGCGCGATCGGCGGGGTGAGAAGCTGCGCGTGTTCAGCGTGGGGATCGGCGGGCTCGATCTGGGCATGGGACCGGCGGTCGCGCGCGCCACGAGCCGCTCGATCGGACTCGGCGCGCCGGGCGCCGATCGCCCGTCGGCCGGCGCCCCGTCGAGCGCTCGCGTCGCTGCGGGCGAGAGCGTCGGCCTGCCGCTCGGGGCGCTCCCGGCGCATGACCCGACGAGCACGGGTGGGGAATCGCGCCTCGAGGGGAAGGCCTCGCGGACCGGGGAGAGCGGAGTCGACGCGACGAGTCGCCGGCTCGTCGTCGATTCCGCGGGCCGCGCGACGCGGATCGAGCGGATCGAAGCGCAGCGGCGTTTGACCTACACGCTCGTGCGCGACGGCTCGACTCTTCGTGCGCGTCCCGAGCGGCCCGCCGACCGACCCGCTGCCGAGCGGCCCGAGGCGGTCGCTCCGCCGCGCGGGCTCAGCGTCCTGCAGGCCCCGTCGTCGGGCGCCTTGCCGACGGACGACATGGTCTGGTACGAGAGCTTCGGCGGTCCGAGCGGATCGAGCACCGTCGACCGCGCCGTGCCCCGCGCCGCGCTCGCACGCCTGTTGCTCGGCCGCGAGTTCGACGCGACCCCGAGCGATGCGCTCCCGCTCGCCGATCCGCCCGACGCGGCCGGACGGCTCGAAGCGCGGATGCTATTGCTGCATCCGAGCCAGCGCGTCCGACCGTGGGACGCGCCGACGCCGATCGTCCTGCCGAGCGAGCTCGATCCGCTTCACGTGGCCCGCGCGCTCGCGGCCTGGAGTCCGGACGGCGTGCCGGTCGTCGTCGGCACCGATCCGGCGAAGAGCGCGGCGCGATGGACCGCCGCCCCGGCGGTCGGCGACGCGATGGTCGTGGTGCTGCCGAAAGACGCGTTCCCCGGGCTCGCGGCGTCGCTCCGCGACGGGATCGCCCGCGTGTTCCCCGCCGGGACGATCGCCGAGGATGTGCCGGCGACCTTGACGGCGCCGCTGGTCGTGCTCGTGAGCCACGAGGCCCCCGACCTATTCGCCGCTCGCCTGCGGCGCCTCGCTCGACGGCCCGCGCTGCGGGGCAAGATCCTCGCCGCGTGGTCGCTCGCCGGCCCGGTGCGCGACGACCTTTCCGCGTGGGTGCTCGCGGAGAGCGAGGTCGCGGCCCTCGGTCTCGGCGAGCCGACCCCGCTGCCGCTGCGGAGCGTCGAGAACCGGCTCCGCGCGTTCGCCGAGGCGCTGCGCGCCTCGCCGGGCACGAAGGTCGAACGGGTCGCCGGTCCGTTCCTGTGGTTCTACTGATCGGTCGCGCGGTGCGCGGCGAGGCCCAGGCGCTGCTGCAGCTCGCCCGACTGGTACAGCTCGGTCACGATGTCGCAGCCGCCGACGAACGTTCCGTCGAGGAACACCTGCGGGATCGTCGGCCAGTCCGTGTACTCGCAGATCGCGTCCATCAGGTTCTCGTCGGCGAGCACGTTCCGGACCTCGAAGTCGACGCCCAGGCGTCGAAACACCTCCATCGCGCCATGCGAGTAGCCGCACTGCGC
Organism: uncultured Acidobacteriota bacterium; assembly: GCA_963824225.1. Lineage (GTDB taxonomy): Bacteria > Acidobacteriota > Polarisedimenticolia > Polarisedimenticolales > Polarisedimenticolaceae > CAWGOF01. The sequence continues at coordinate 21,085 of CAWGOF010000001.1, forward strand.
GGCGTTCTTCTCGCCCTTGGCGTAGATCATCACCCGATGCCGGGTGACGTCCTCACGGATCTGCTCCTTCCACGCTTCGATCGTCCGCTGCATCGTGCGCCTCCGTCGGGCTGAGCCCCGGGGAGGATCCTAGCATTCGACGGCGCGGCCGCTCGCCACGGCCAGCGCGCGCAGCATCCGCGCGCGCTCGGCCGTCAGCGACGACGCGCGCGCGCGCCACGTCCAGTTCCCCGTCGCGCGGCCCGGGACGTTCATGCGCGCCGCGCTGCCGAGCCCCAGGAGATCCTGCAACGGCACGATCGACAACCGGCACGGCGACGCGTAGACCCATTCGACCAGCGCCGCCGATCCGCGGTCGGCCACGGCGGGCACGATCGCGATCACCCGCGCACGCGTCTCGCTGTCGAGACTCGCGAGCCAGCCGTCGAGCGTGTCGTTGTCGTGCGTCCCGCTGCACACGACGTCGTGCTCGCGATGGCTCTCCCGGCGATGCTGATCCGCGTCTCGGCCGAACGCGAACTGCGCGACGTGCATCCCGGGGAGCCCGAGCTCGTCGCGCAACCGGGCCACGTCGGGCGTGATCACGCCGAGATCTTCGGCCACGAACGGCAGGCCGGACAGCGCCGCCGCGAGCGCGTCGAACAGCGCGCGGCCCGGCCCGGGAACCCAGCGTCCGTTCTCCGCCGTGGCCTGGGACGCGTCGATCTCCCAGTACGCGACGAAGCCGCGGAAGTGATCGAGGCGCAGCAGGTCGACGAGCGACAGCTCGCCCCGCACGCGGTCGATCCACCACGAATATCCGTCCTCGGCCATCCGGTCCCAGCGGTACACCGGCTGCCCCCAGCGCTGCCCGGTGGCGCTGAACAGGTCGGGGGGCACACCGCCGACGTGCGTCGGGCGGCCGTGGTCGTCGAGCGCGAACAGGTGCGGATGGGCCCACACGTCGGCGCTGTCGAGCGCGACGTAGAACGGCAGGTCGCCGAAGATCTGGATCCCGAGGCGTGCTGCGTGGGCACGCAGGGCGCGCCACCGTCTCCGGAACAGGAACTGCGTGAACCGCTCGAGGTCGAGATCGGCCGACAGCGGAGCGAGTGCGCGGCGCAGCGCCGCGGGCTCGCGGCGCCGAAGCCCCTCGTCCCACGCGGTCCATGCGAGGCCTGCGTGATGCCGCCTGAGGACGGCGTAGGCCACCCAGTCCTCGAGCCACGCGCGCTCGGCCGGATCCTCGACGAAGGCCTCGAACCCCGAGCGGAGCTCCGGATCGGGCGCGGCCCGAAAGCGGCGCCAGGCCGCGGCGAGGCGGCGTCTCGCGCTGCGTGCGGCGGCGCCGTAATCGACGTGGTCGGGCGGCTCGGCAGGTCGGTCGGCGATCGCCTCGAGCTGCTCGTCCTCGGTCAACCCTTCGGCCGCGAGCAGCAGCGCGTTTCCCGCGAACGCCGATCGCCCGTCGTACGGCGATGCACTGGCGCCGGGTGGATGGAGTGGAAGGACCTGCCACACCGAGAAGCCGGCGTCCCGGGCCCAGTCGAGGAACGACAGGGCGTCGGTCGAGAGACCCCCGATCGGGTCGCGCCCGGGCAGGCTCGTCAGGTGCGCCAGCACGCCCGCGCGCCGTCTCACGGTCAAAGGGCGAGCTCAGGGCCCATCGGCCACGGGGTCGTGATCGCGCGTAGCATGTTCCATCGACCGCTCGCGGAAGAAGGAGTTGGAATGTCGATCCTCGAGAGCCTGGGCTTCCGTCCCCGCCCGCAGGATACGACCGAGCGGGACACGGTGCGGCGGATCGTCGACGCCCTCGATCGCCTCCCGCCCGAGCGGGCGCGGTACCTCGCCGGATTCGCGTTCGTTCTGAGCCGCGTGGCGCGCGCAGATCAGGGGATTGTGGACCAAGAGACGAACGTCATGGAGCGCGCGCTCGTCGAGCACGGCGGGCTGCCTGACGAGCAGGCGATCGTCGTCGTGCAGATGGCCAAGACGCAGAGCCTGCTGTTCGGCGGCACCGACGACTACTCGGTGACGAAGGAGCTCGGGCGCGGTGCGACGCGCGAGCAGAAGCTCGCGCTCCTCGACTGCCTGTTCGCCGTCTCGGCGGCCGACGGCACGGTGCGAGTGATCGAGGAGAACGTCGTGCGCCAGATCACGGACGAGATCGGGCTCGATCATGCGGACTTCGTCGCCGCTCGTGCGCGGTATCGTGCTCAGCGCGCCGTGCTCCGGGGGCCGGAGCACGGCGAGAACCGCTAGGGCCGCTCACTGTACTACCGATCGAGCACGAGAGACGCCTTGGTCGTGGGTGTCGTCGTGGCCGTGCCCTTCCACGTGCGCCCGTCGGCGGCCGCGACCTCGACCGTCCACGTGTCGGGCGGCAGCGTTCCGAACTCGATCCTGCCGCCGGTGACCGGCCACTCGGCGCGCGGGGCTCCGCTCCAACCGAGCGTGCGGAACGGCGTGCCCGATGCGTCGCGCACGCGCGCCGTGGCCACGGTGTTCGACCCGCTGAGCGGCGGGATCTCGACCGCCAGCGCCGTCGCCGGTCGCAGCGCGACCTGGATCTTCGGTCCCGGAGCGCGGACCCGCACGCTCGAGGTCGCGGCTCCCGGCCCGGATACGAGGAGGGCCCACTCGCCCGGCGGAACGCTCGACAGGCGCACGCTCCCGTTCTCGCCCGTGGAATAGTGTCCGCTCACGAGCGACGAGCCCGTCGCGTCGAGCACCGCGATCTGGACCTCGCTCGGCACGGCCCCCGACGGGAGCCGAACCTCGAGCACGACGCCTTCGGTCGCGTCGAGCGACAGTCGCAGGTCCTCGACGCTCTTGCCGTTCGTCAACGAGACGGTCGCCGTCTGCGCGGCGTAGCCCTTGCGCGAAGCGGTCAGACGGAACTCGCCGTCCGGGACGCTGGCCAGGGAGAAGTGGCCCTCGACGTCGGTCGTCGCCCCGCGCGGCGGCCCGCTGCTCCCGCTCGTGGGGGACAGCGCGAGCGTGACGCCGGCGAGCGGCTGCCGGTCGGTCGCATCGACCACGGTGCCGGCGACGCGATTGGCCGGCAACCGCAGGACGATCTCGCGGCTCGTGGCCAGCGCGATCGTCTCCGTGTGCGAGAGCCCGGAGACGAACTCACGCAGATCGACGCGGTACGTGCCCGGGTCGAGCCCCTCGAGGACGAACCGTCCGTCCTCGTCGGTCCGCGTCATTCCCGAGTCGTCGACGTCTTCGCCCTCGACGAACAGCGTGGCCCCGGGGATCGAAGCGTCGCCCGAGCGCGCGATGCCCGACAGGGTCACGCCCGACCCGAACTCGAGGTCGAGTCGCACGTCGGCCTCGCCCTCGACCGACACCTCGCCCGAAGCTTGACGTCCGGTGGCGCCGACGCGGGCGTGCACCGAGTAGCGCCCGGGCGTCAGATGCTCGATCCGGTACTGGCCGCGGTAGTCCGGCGCGGCGCCGCCGATCGATCCCGTGCCGCCCCGGGCTTCGATCGAGACGTCCGCGAGCTGCTGCGCATCGACCCCGCGGATCGCGCCAGCGATCGATCCACCGCGCGACAACGCGATCTGCAGACCGGTGATCGGCTGATCGGCGACCTCGAGCGACCCGGCGACCGCGCCCGAGGCGAAGCCCTGGGCTTCGGCGCGAGCGCGGTAGCTCCCCGGCGTCACGCCGAGAAACCGGAACGAGCCGTCGCTCGTCGTCGTCGTCTCGTTGCCGCTCCACATCCGCCCGGCGGGAACCAGGCTCACCGCGGCTTCGGCGACGCCGTTGCCGGCGTCGTCGCGCACGAATCCGCTGACCTCGGTTCCGCCGTCGAACGCGAGATCGAGCGGGTTGCGTCCCTCGCGTAGCTCGACGTCGCGCACGACCCGCGGGTAGTCCTCGTGGGTCGCTTCGATCGACACCGGCCCCGGTGCGAGCCCCTCGAGCCTGTAGTAGCCATCGCCGTCGACGCCTCCCCGGCCCGGGCCGCCCGGACCCTCCTCGGCGTTCCCCGAGAGCGCACGGACCGTTGCGCCGATCGCCGCGCGGCCGTCGGGGCCGAGCACGCGTCCCTCGACGATCGAGCCCTCGGGAAGCGGCAGGACGAGGTTCGTGACGTCCTCGCCCGCGGGGATCGCCAGATCGTCGAGCTTGGCTTCCTGGTACCCGGGGGCCGAAGCGGAGAGCGAGATCGAGCCCGGCGTTTCGTCCTCGAACAGGAATCGGCCCTCGGCGTCGGCCATCGAGTCGTTCACCGTGATCGTCCGCATCACGCTTCCGCCGAGCTCGATCGTGCGCATGCGCTCGAGCATGACGCGCGCACCGGGGACCCCCTGGCGCTTCGCGTCGACGACGCGGCCGCCGATGTCGGAGGCCGGCGAGAGCACGATGTCGAGCGGCTCGCTGCGCGGGAGATCGACGCTCGGCGCGCCACCCGCGACGTAGCCGCGACGCTTGACGTCGATCGCGTACCGCCGCTCGGCGCTCAGGTCGGGAGCCGAGAAGTATCCCGAGGCATCGGTGATCGCATCGGGCGTCGCGGCCCCGGCGCCGGGAAGCCCGGCCGCCATGAACACCGGGCCGGCCTGCGCCTCGCGCACCGCCACCTCTGCGCCCTCGATCGGCGCGCCGGTGCGATCGCGGACGTGGCCCTGGAGCGTCTCGCCCGGAGCCAGGACGATCGATCCGACGTCGACCGTCTCGGTCCGCGAGCCGACCTCGATCGACGGGAGCTTGCGCGGCGCGAATCCGCGGCGCCGAATCTCCAGGTCGAACTTCCCGTCGGGTAGCCCGGCGACGACGAATCGGCCGTCGTCTCCGCTCGTGGCCTCGATCGCCTTCTCCTCCGTGCTCCCCGGACCGATCATGCGCATCATCCGCGGTCCGTCGGCCGGCGCGGCCTTGGTGGCGCGCACGATCGCGCCGGGGAGCGCCGCCTCGTCCCGATCGGTCACGGTGCCGGCGATCGCCCGGCCGCGCGACAGCGCGACGCGTAGCCCGGCCTTCGTGCGATGCGGCTCGAGCGCCCCGACCGCTTGCGCGCCCTCGGCGAACCCCGTCGCGCGAGCGCGCAGGTCCCAGCTCTTCTCGGGATCGATCGACGCGATGCGGAACCGGCCCTTCGCATCGGTACGGGCGCGGGGGATCGAGCGCGTTCCGCCGATCTCGATGCGCATCATGCCGCTCGGTGCGCGGCGCTCGGAGAGCGTGACCTCGGCCCCCGCGACCTCGCGCCCGTCGCCGTCGACGACCGTGCCTTCGACCGCCGCCGCCGGGGCGAGCACCAGGCTCGGCCCGGGTCGACCGTCGTCGAGCAGGGACACCTCGTGCGCCTCGGCCTTCAGGTATCCAGGGGCCGCGGCCGAGATCTCGAGCAGCCGCCCGAGCTCGCCCGAGAGCACGAACGCTCCCGCGTTGTCGGTCGAGGCGAAGGTCGCCGTCTCGCGCACGTCCCACACGACCGCTTCGGGGACGGGGCGTCGGCTCTGGGCATCGATCACGCGGCCCACGAGCACCTGGCGGTTCGGGAGGACGATGCGGATCGGCTGGGCCGGCTCGCCGGTCGTCGCGTCGAGCCGCCTGCGCGCTCGTCGGCCGTCGGCCGCGAGCACGGACACCGAGAGCGCCGCGCCGCGCGGGAGCGCGATCTTGCGCCGGCCCTCGCCGTCGGTCCGCCCGGCCGGTGCGAGAGCGGTGCCGAGGAATAGCTCGGCGTCGGCGACGCGCGCGCCGTCGGCGCCGACGACCTCGATCGTCGCCGGGACGCCGGGCGCAAGGCGCAGCGTTGCCGCGGTGCCGCGCTGCGCTTCGAGCTGCGCGATCGGGAAGCGCTCGGTGGCGACCGACACGTCGAGGCTGTCGCGATCGCCGCGAGGAAGGCGCACGGTGCCGTCGGCTCCGGTCACCGCGCGTCTCGCGCGCGGAGCGACGCCGCGCCGGCCGAACCGATCGGGCACCGATTCGGCCACGACTTCTGCCCCGGCGACCGGCGCACCCTGCGCGTCGATGACCCGTACCTGGACCCCGGAGTCGGGATCGAGCTGCAGGTCGTCGAGCTCGACCGGGTCGACGAGCGGGTGAAGCGGCCATTCGGCGGGAACGAAGCCCGGGGCATCGATCCGCACGGTCCACGCGCCGGCGCGCGGCGCGTCGATAGCGTAGCGTCCGGCATCGTCGGTTGCGCTGCTCGCCGCCGGGCGGCGCTCGGTCGCGAGCGCCCGCTCGGCAGCGAGCGCCCGCTCGGCTGCGAGCGCCCGTGCCCGCGCGGCCTCGAGCGGCTCCTCGTGCTCCCACAGCTCGAGCTTGGCTCCGACCACGGGAGCTCCGCCGGGGGCCACGACGCGCCCGGAGACGCGCAGAGGCGCGGCCGCGGCGTGTGCCGGGGCGATGGCTGCCGGGAGAACGAGGAGGATCGAGAGGATCGGACGAGCTCGGAGCTTGGACATGCGCGACTCCTGGGAAGCGAGGCGACCGAACACCGGACAAGCAAGGCACGTTCCCGCGTCGGATCGCCGCGGATCGGGCGCGCGATCGCAGCGAGTCGCCCCGGATGGGGCGAGCTCACCCCAAAACGGGCCGCTCAGCGCTTCTTCTGCTGGTACGCCCGCAGCACAGCCATCGCCTGACGCAGGCGCTGCAGTCGGCGCTGTCGCGCCTGCAGGTCGGGCATCTCCTCCTGTACGACCGACTCGCCCCGCAGCTCGCGCATGTAACGCTCGGCCTCGTGGGCCAGCTGCTGCACCTCGCCCTCGGCCATGCCCCGAAACGTCCGCTCGGTCAGCTGGACGTAGCCCTCGCCGATGTCGCGGGCCATGTTGAACGCGCTGCCTCCGAGGAACGGGCTCATCGTGGCCCTCCGCGCGGCTCGGGCAGCTCGAACTCCGCGACCACCGGCAGATGATCGCTGGCCACTCGAGCGACGCCGCAGGCGACACGTCCGCGCGGCGATGCGCCGCAGGGGCCCGCGGAAGTAGATCCGGTCCAGGCCGGTCGTGCGGAGAGAAGGACGGGTAGGTCCGGAACGTTCCGTTGTACGGCAGAGTCGCGCCGCGTCGCGCAGCGGAAGTCGAGGATCTCGGTGAAGATCGGATCGAGCCGCAAGGTCCAGTCGTTGAAGTCGCCGCCCACGACGCAAGCGCGGGTCGGATCGAGGCCGGCGAACTCGCGCGAGTGCGCGAGCAGACCGACCTGCCGCGCGCGCTCGCGGGACGACAGGCCGAGGTGCAGGTTGAACACCTCGACCTCCGATCCGCGCCCGCCGTTACGCGTCAAGCGGATCGTCGTGTGCTGGCAGCCCCGGCGCTTCCGCGCGCCGATCGTCAGGTCGATGTTCCGCTCGCGCAGGATCGGGTAGCGGCTGAGCGTTGCGTTGCCGTACCGCCCCTTGCGCAGCGTCACGTTGTGGCCCACCGCGTAGTACCGGTAGTCCAGCTCCTCCGAGATCAGCCGCGCCAGGTCGAGCTCCCGCGAGCGCGGAGCTCCGTCGTCGACCTCCTGCAGCAGGACGACGTCGGCGTCGTGATGCGCCAAGACGTCGAGGACCCGTCGCGGCCGGAACCGGCGGTCGACGCCGATCGCTCGGTGGATGTTGTAGGACAGGATCCGGACGTGCAATCGGGTCCCCTCCGGCGACGCGACGACGTTCCCTTGTACTATGAAGCGGAGCGTCGGCGGCGACAAGGCCGCACGGACCGCTCGGCACTCATGTCGCACGCTTTGCCAGTGCCCGCGGTGATCCTCGGCGGCAGCGACCGCCGGATCACCGATCTGCCCGAGCAGGGGCGGGATAAGCACCCGCTCGCCGGGTTCAAGGGCGCGCGGATCCGCGTAGGCCAGCGCTCGCTGGTCGAGGTGCTCGTCGAGCGCCTGCGCGCGAGCGGGGCGTTCGACCCGGTGTTCGTCGTCGGGCCGGCGGCGGTGTACGCCCGCCTGCTGCCCGGTCCGATGGTGATCGACGCCGACGGGAGCTTCGGCGCGAACATCCGCGCCGGCATCGAGGCGCTGAGCGCTCGGTGCCCCGGACGCGTGATCGCGTTCTTTACCTGCGACATCCTGCCCGAGCCCGAGAGACTGCGCCGGCTGATGGACCGGTTCGTCGGCGACGGGCCGTTCGATCTGTGGTTCCCGCTCGTTCGCGCGCCCGACCGGTCGGCCGAGCTCGGCGCGTCGGCGTGGAAGCCGGCGTACCGCATCCGCGTCGGTCCGGCGGAGCCGCCGACCGCCGTGTTGCCGGGCCACCTGGCGATCGTCGATCCCGCGGCTCTGCGCCTCGCGTTCCTGTACCGGTTGCTCGATGCGGGCTATCGCACGCGCAACCGCCCGATCGACCGTCGCCGCGGCGCGATGCTCCGCGGCGTCCTGGCCGAGCTGGTGGCCGAGGACTTCGCGCGGCTCCTGCGCCTGCGGGCGCCGACGGTGACGTGGACGATGCTCCGTGTCGGGCTGCCTGCGGTGCGCATGTTGCGGGACGGCGTGATCACGCTGGGCGACCTCGAGCGCGTTCTGCGCACGACGTTCGTGCGCGGCCGCCATCGGCGCCTGCATCCGGGCCGGCGCGTGCACCTGCCGATCGTGGACGAGCTGTTCCTGGCGCGGGACATCGACACGGTCGAGGAAGCCCGGGAGCTCGGGGCCTCGGTGGCCGACTGACCGGGAGCCGGCGGTCCGGGACCCGCCCTGCTACAATGCGCCGCTCGCCCGGACCCGCGGTCCCCGCGGGATCCTCAGGAACCGACCCGTGGAACTGCACCGGCTTCGCAATATCGGCATCAGCGCGCACATCGATTCCGGCAAGACCACGCTGACCGAGCGCGTTCTGTACTACACGCGCCGGATCCGCGCGATCCACGACGTCAAAGGCAAGGACGGCGTGGGGGCGAAGATGGACTCGATGGAGCTCGAGCGCGAGCGCGGGATCACGATCCAGTCGGCCGCGACGCACTGCATGTGGCGCGACCATCAGATCAACATCATCGACACCCCGGGCCACGTGGACTTCACGATCGAGGTCGAGCGCTCGCTGCGCGTGCTCGACGGCGCCGTGCTCGTGCTGTGCGGCGTCGCCGGCGTGCAGTCCCAGACGCTGACGGTCGACCGGCAGATGCGACGGTACCGGGTGCCGCGGCTCGTGTTCGTCAACAAGCTCGATCGCTCGGGGGCCAACCCGTTCCGCGTGCTGAACGAGCTGCGCGACAAGCTGAAGCTCCATGCCGTGCTGCTGCAGATCCCGATCGGCCTCGAGGCGAACCACGAGGGATTGGTCGACCTGATCACGATGAAGGCCGTGTACTTCGACGGCGAGTTCGGCGAGAAGCTGCGCGAGGCCGAGATCCCCGAGGACCTGCGCGCCGAGGCCGAGCGCCGACGGCAGGAGCTGCTCGATGCGGCGTCGATGTTCGACGACACGCTGCTCGAAGCGGCGCTCGAGGACCGCGCGACACCCGAGCTGATCCGCGCCGCGGTGCGCCGCGGCACCGTTGCGCTCGAGCTGTGTCCGGTGCTCATCGGGTCGGCGTACAAGAACCGCGGGGTCCAGCCGCTGCTCGATGCGGTCGTTGTACTACCTGCCCGATCCGACCGAGGTGGCGAACGACGCGATGGATCTGGATCACGGCGAGGTGCGATTCCCGATCCGCGTCGATCCCCGGGAACGAATGGTCGCCCTGGCGTTCAAGCTCGAGGAAGGTCGGTTCGGCCAGCTGACCTACGTGCGCCTCTACCAGGGAACGCTCGTCGCGCGGCGACACGATCTACAACACGCGCACGGAGCGCGAGACCCGCGTGGGGCGTCTGGTGCGCATGCACGCCGACGAGATGGAAGAGATCGACCACGCGTCGGCCGGCGACATCGTCGCGCTGTTCGGGGTCGATTGCGCGTCGGGCGACACGTTCACCGCGGACCGCTGGCGCGTGGCGCTGAGCTCGATCCACGTGCCCGAGCCGGTCGTGCACCTGTCGATCAAGCCCAAGGACCGGGCCACCGAGACCAAGCTGGCCAAGGCTCTGGCGCGGTTCACCAAGGAAGATCCGACGTTCCGCACGCGCGTCGACGAGGAGTCGGGCCAGACGATCGTGTCGGGGATGGGCGAGCTGCACCTCGACGTGTACGTCGAGCGCATGCGCCGCGAGTACGGGGCGGAGGTCGAGATCGGCGCGCCGCAGGTCGCGTATCGCGAGGCGATCAGCCGCCGCGCCGAGTTCGACTACGTGCACAAGAAGCAGACCGGTGGCTCGGGTCAGTACGGTCGCGTCAGCGGGTACATCGAGCCGCTCGACAGCGGCGACTTCGAGTTCGTGAACGAGGTGCGGATGGGGGCGATCTCGACCGAGTACATCCCGTCGGTCGAGAAGGGGTTCCGGTCGATGCTGCGCAAGGGGCAGCTCATCGGGTTCCCGGTCACCGGACTGCGCGTCGTGCTGAACGACGGCGCGATCGCACTCGGTCGACTCGTCGGACAACGCGTTCCAGGCCGCGGCGCGCGGCGCGTTCCGCCAGGTGTACGAGCACGCGCGACCGCAGATCCTCGAGCCGATCATGTCCGTGGCCGTCGAGGGTCCGGGTGAGTTCCAGGGCGCATTCGTCAAGACCGTGCTGCAGCGTCGGGGCATGATCATCGGCACGACCGAGACCGAGGGGTTCGTGCGCGTCGAGGCCGACGTGCCGCTGTCCGAGATGTTCGGCTACTCGACCGATCTGCGCTCGGCGTCGCAGGGCAAGGCCGAATACACGATGGAGCTCTCGCGCTACGCTCCGGTGCCGGCGTCGATCGCCGAGGAGCTGGTCAAGAAGTACGGCGCGGCCGCGCGCAGCGCGGGCTGAGTGACGGACCCGCGGGGGAGTCGCATGCACGCCAAGCAGCTGAACGAGCGTAGCCCGGTGCGCGTCCTCGAGCGTTCGATCCACGGTGGGCTGGGCCTGGGCAACCTCGGCGTGGTCGTCGCGCGCCACGGCGTGGGCAAGACGGCGTTCCTCGTCGGCGTGGCCCTCGACGATCTCATGCACGCCCGCGACGTGCTCCACGTCTCGCTCGATCACTCGGTGGACAAGGTGCGCACGTACTACGACGAGATCTTCGCCGAGCTGTGCCGGTCCGAAGCGCTGGACGACGTGTGGGCCGTGCGCGTCGAAGTCGAGCGCCACCGGCGGATCTACTCGTACCTCGGTGGCACGTTTTCGGTGGCCAAGCTGGCGCAGACCGTTCGATTCCTCGGCGAGCACGGCGAGTTCGCGCCACGAGCGATCATGATCGACGGGATCGACTTCGCCGCGATCACGCTCGACGACCTGGCCGGGCTGCGCGCGATCGCTCGGTCGGTCGAGGCCGAGATGTGGCTCTCGGCCACGACGACGCGCAACGCCGAGCGGAACGAGCGCGGCGTCCCCGAGCCGATCGCGCACCTCGAGGCAGGGATCGACGTGATCCTGACCATGGGTCACGACGGTCGAGCCGTGCACGTGGGTCTGCACAAGGATCACGGCAATCCGCAGGTCTCGGACCTGCGGCTCGCGCTCGACCCGGTCACGCTGCTTCTCGTGCGCGAATAGCTCGAATTCCTGACGCCACCCGTCGGTGGCGCCCTGGCCAGCCATTTTTCTCTTGACTCGTGTCGGCCCTCCCGGTTAGGGGTAGGACCTTACCCAGGACTCCAAGGAGGTGCGCGATGTCGTGTTGCGTGGCCGTACTGTTCGTCCTCGGGTCGATCGTTCCGGCGACCACGTTCGCCACCGGGACGGAAACGACCGACTCCGATTTCGTTCCCCCGCGGGTCATCGCCGCGAGCCAGGCGGTGCCGACGTATCCGCCCGCTGCGCTCGCGGGCCGATTCGACGGCGTCGTCGAGCTGAGAGCCACGGTGCGTGCGGACGGGACCGTGCGGAGCGTCGACGTCTTGTCGTGCGATCATCGGCAGCTCGGCTTCGAGGCCGCGTCCGCGGAGGCGGTGCGGTACTGGCGCTTCGAGCCCGCGCGGCGGGCCGGGGAGTCGGTCGAGGCCGCGACGACGCTGCGCGTGACGTTTCGACCGGGGGGCCCGGCGGGACGCGGGCGCTTGGCGTACTTGACCTTGGGTTCCGCCACGTCGTACACGAGCGGTGTCACGACGGTCGCGGCCAAGCGCTGATCCATCCGGCTTGAAACGCGTCCCGGGCTGGACCTACGTTCTAGCCCGGGCGCGCGGGTGTGCTGGGGAGCCGCCCGTCGATGCGCGCCGGGGGATGAGCATGCCCGGCCGGACGGTCCTCGTCATCGACTACGACCCGCAGAGCATCGAGTCGACCCGCAAGTCGCTCGTCGATGCGGGCTACCAGGTCGAGGTCGCGACGGACGGAGTCGAAGGGCTCAAGACGTTCGAGCGCGCGTGCCCTGATCTCGTGCTGATCGAGCCGATGGTGCCGAAGAAGCACGGGTTCCAGGTGTGCCGTGAGATCAAGGGCTCGGCCCGCGGGCGCGCCACGCCGGTGCTGATCACGACCGCGTTCTACAAAGGACGGAAGCACAGGGCCCAGGCCCGCGAGAACTACGGCTGCGACGACTACCTGGAGAAACCGATCGCGCAGGTCGACCTGCTGGCCGCGTGTCGGCGGTGGGTCGACGAACGCGGAGAGCTCGATCTACCCGCGCGGCCGACCGCTGCATCGAAATCGGTCGCCCTCGACGACCTGAGCGACGACGAGATCGTCGCGCGGCTCGATGCGATGATCGATGCGGCGACCGCGCCGCCCGAGCCCGAGCCGCCCGCAATCGCGCAACCGGCAGCGGTCGCGCCGCCCAGGTCGGCCGAGCCGGCTCCGATCCCCGCGGTCATCCCGCTCGCGAAGGCGAGCGAGTCGATCACGAGGCCCGTGCCTCGCCCACCGGGAAAGCCCCCGGCGGCGGTGCGACCCGAGTCGCGCGCGCGCTCGGCCGAGGCAGCGGTGCTCGCGAGCGGAACGACACGGGCCGTCGTCGCGCGGGCGGCGGTCGAGCCTCGACGCTCGCCGCGCGCGATCCACGCCGTCCTCGCCGTCGTCGGGCTCGTGGCGCTCGGCGCGGCCGCCTGGATCTTCGCCCGTCCGGGGACCGACCCGGCGCAGGCGCTCGCCGAGGCGCCTCGACCGCAGGCGCCGACCCAGAGCCTGCCGATCGAGCGACCGGCAACCAAGCCACGCGCGCCGCTCGACGTGCGCCCCGAACGCGTCGCTACGCCTCCGCCCGCACCCGCGAGCGCCCCCGCACCCACGCCCACGCACGAGCCGGTCCGGGCGACCGCGAGCGAGCCCGCTTCGGCACGCCCCCCGAAGCGCCCCCGGCCCTCGAGCGAGCCGGCCCCGACACCGAGCGCGAGCGCCGAGCCTCTGGCCACCGAGCCGGCCGCTCACGACCCCCTCGCCGATCCCGTGGTCCCGATCGGACCGGCAGACCTACCCGAGCTCGCTCCCGCCGCGGACGAGACCGCCGAGCCCGCGCGCCCGGCCGTCGAGCTCGGCGCGCTCGTCGATCTGTCGGAGGTCGACTCCCCACCGGTTCCGATCCGCAAGGACGCGCCGGTCTATCCGCCGATGGCCCGCAGCCTGCGGCAGCAGGGGACCGTGATCCTGCGCGTGCTCGTCGACGAGTCGGGCGGTGTCGAGCGCGCGGAGGTGTCGCAGGGCATCGATGGACGGCTGCTCGACGGCGCGGCTCTCCGGGCGGTCAAATCCTGGCGCTACAGGCCCGCGACCCAGGACGGCGTGCGGGTCAAGGTGTGGATCACCGAGCAGGTCGTGTTCCGCCTCTGACTTGCCCACCGGCCTCCCGGCCCTAAGTTTTGCACGGGGGTCAGGGAACGCCGGTCGCGATGGACGCCGCTTCCACCGTATACGCTCGGCCGCAGTCCGCTCCGACGCGCCTGGCCCGCGCCGAGATCCTGCGCTTGCGCGGGCTCCTCGCGGCGGCGCTCGGTGCGCTCCTCGTGATCGCCGAGCCGGCCCGCTCGACCGCGGCCGTGGTCGTCGTGGCCACGTTCGCCCTGTCCGACCTGGCGCTCGCGTGGGTCCCGCTGCGCTGGTTCGACCGCCGGGCGTTCGACCTCGCGCTGTGCCTGCTCGACGTGGCGTTCGTCACGCTGGGCCTGTGGGTCGCCGGCGCGATCGGCGGGGTCCTGCCGGCGTCGGCGCTGTTGATGGCGCTCGTCGTCGCGCTCACGCCGGACGATCGGCACACCGTCGCGGGAGCCGTGGCGATCGGGGCGTTCCACACGTGGCTCGTGTTGGGCACCGGCCACCCCGGGCCGTTCGCCGGGCGCGAGCTCACGCTGCACATCGTGTTCCTGAGCGCGGTCGCGCTGTACTGCGGCTACCTCGCGCGCCGCGCCCACGTCGCTCGGCGTCGCGCGGAGATCGAGCGTCTCGAGAGCGGCGAGCTGCGCGTGCTCGTGCGGATCCTCGAGACCGTCAGCTCGTCGCTCGACCTCCACGAGGTCGCGCTGACGATCGTCAGCCAGATCGCGACCGTGATCCCCGCCGTGCGCTGCTCGATGCTGTTCGTCGATCCCGAGGGCCAGCGGTGCCACGTTCTCGCGTCCCACGACGATCCGCAGCTCAGCATGCTCGAGATCGACCTGCGCAAGTACCCGGAGGTCCGTCGCGCGATCGAGAGCGGAAGCCCGGTCCTCGTGAGCGACGTGTGCCAGGAGCCGATGTTGGCCGAGATCGGCTCGAAGCTCGAGCGCATGAACTTCCGCTCGATCCTGGTCGTACCGCTGACGTTCCACGGTAAGGTTCTGGGCACGATCTGTCTCAAGGCCGCGCAGGCCAAAGACACGCTGACCGATGCCGAGCTGCGGTTCTGCACGGCGGTGGCCCGCGCCTCGGCGAACGCGTTGCAGAACGCCCTGCTCCACGACCAGGTGCGCGACGCGGCGACGATCCACAGCGCGACGAGCCAGAAGCTGTCGCGGATCCTCGACGACTCGCCGGACTTGATCCTGTCGACCGACGAGGCCGGCCGGGTCACCGAGTTCAACCGCGGGGCCGAGCGCCTGCTGGGCGTCCCGCGCCCGGATGCGATCGGCCGTCCGACCGAGGAGCTATTCGGGCCGGCCTGCGGACCGGCGCTGATCGCCCGCGTGCGGGTCGAGGGCCGGATCTCGAACCATCCGTGCGTGTTCCGGCGCGCCGACGGCCGCGAGCTCGAGCTCGAGCTGAACCTGTCGATCCTCGGCCGCGAGGGCGCCGCGGCCCGCGGGACCGTCTGGGTCGGGCGCGACGTGAGCGAGCTCAAGGCCGCCCAGCTCCAGCTGCTGCAGGCCAAGAAGCTCAGCACGATCGGTGAGGTCATCTCCGGAGTGGCCCACGAGCTGAACAACCCGCTGAGCGGGGTGCTCGGCTTCTCGCAGCTGCTCGTGCGGCGCCATCCGGACTCCGCGCTGTCGCGCGATCTCGAGCGGATCCACGACTCGGCGCTGCGCTGCCAGAAGATCGTCAAGAACCTGCTGTCGTTCGCCCGCGTGCACAAGCCCGAACGCCGGTACCTCGGGCTGAACGGGATCCTGGAGAAGACGGTCGAGATGCGGCGGTATCAGCTGCAGGTCAACGACGTCGAGATCGAGCGCGATCTCGAGCCCGACCTGCCGCGCACGATGCTCGACTACCATCAGATGCAGCAGGTGTTCCTCAACCTGCTCAACAACGCCGAGCACGCGATGGTCGCGACGCGCGGCCGGGCGCGGCGCCTGGGCGTCCGGACGTTCCGCGTCGGCGACCGCGTGCGGGTCGAGTTTCGGGACAACGGCGTGGGGATGGATGCCGACACGCTCGAGCGCGTGTTCGACCCGTTCTTCACCACGAAGCCGCCGGGACAAGGCACGGGTCTCGGTCTGTCCGTGTCCTACGGGATCGTGCGCGAGCACGGCGGTGCGATCTGGGCCGAGAGCCATCCGGGGCACGGCACCGCGTTCTTCGTCGATCTGCCGATCCGCACCCCGGCACCGGGAGACGAAGCGGACGAAGCGCTCCCGGCCGAGATGCACGACCGCCCGGCGAGCTCGGTTCCGGGCAGCACGATCCTGGTCGTGGACGACGAGGCACTGATTCTCGACCTGATGGTCGACGTGCTGGGCGAGCGCGGCTACCGCGTGGACACGGCCGAGGACGGTCGCGAAGCGTGCCGCAAGATCGGCGAGCGGCCGTACGATCTCGTGCTGACCGACGTGCGGATGCCGAACATGAACGGCATCGAGCTGTACTCCCAGATCCTGGCGGCGCGACCGGAGATGGCCGGACGGATCGTGTTCATGACCGGCGACCTGATCACCAAGGAGACGACCGACTTCCTCGCCGTGGCGCGGGCGCGGAGCATTCCCAAGCCTCTCGACATCGAGCTCGTCGCGACGTTGGTCGGCGAGCAGCTCGAGGGGCTCGCCCCGCGGTGCTAGCGCCGCTTGGGACCCCCGAGCTCGGGCCCTCGCGCTCGGCCGCGCCGCGGCGCTACCCTAGCCTCCGTGAAACGGCCGATCGACCTGTCCCTGTACCTGGTGACCGACGACGGGTCCCGGGGAGCCGACGTCGCGACGCTCGTCGCGCGGGCGATCGAGGGTGGCGTGAGCTGCGTGCAGGTGCGGGACAAGTCGAGCTCGACGCGGCGGTTCGTCGCGCGCGTGCGCGAGGTCCTGGCGGTCGCACGACCGAAACGCGTCGCGGTTCTGGTCAACGATCGACTCGACGTCGCGCTGGCGACCGACGCCGACGGCCTGCACGTCGGGCAGGACGACCTGGACCCCCGGACCGCCCGTGTGCTGCTCGGCCCGGAGCGGATCCTCGGCGTGACCGCCGGCGATCCGCAGGCCGCGCGGCGCGCCGCCGCGGACGGCGCGGACTACGTGGGCTCGACCGCCGTGTTCCCGACGCCGACGAAGGCCGACGCCGGTGCGCCGATCGGCGTCCTCGGGCTCGGTGCCATCGTCCGTGCCGTGCGGCTGCCGGTCGTGGGGATCGGCGGCATCGACCGGACGAACGCGGCGGGCGTGATGGCGGCGGGGGTCGCCGGAATCGCCGTCGTCTCCGCGATCTGCGGAGCGGCCGACGCGAAGCTCGCCGCGGAGGAGCTGGCGCGGATCGTCCGTGCCGCGCGCGCCGAGGTGCCGCGGTGACCGACTTCGCGTCCGCCGCCGCTCGCGCGCTCGACGACCTGCGCGCGACCTGTCCGCTCGTGCACCACGTCACGAACCTCGTGGTGATGAACGACACGGCGAACGTCACGCTGCTCGTCGGCGCGTCGCCCGTGATGGCCCACGCCGCGGCCGAGCTCGACGAGATCGTGTCCCAGGCGCGGGCCGTGGTCCTGAACCTCGGGACGCTCGACGAGAGCTGGATCTCGGCGATGCGCCGAGCCGGCGCGAGGGCGCGCGAGATCGGCGTGCCCGTGGTCCTCGACCCGGTGGGCGCAGGGGCGAGCGAGCTGCGCACGCGAACGAGCACCGAGCTGATCCAGGACGTGGGCCCGGCGGTGGTGCGCGCGAACGCGGGCGAGATCGGCGCGCTCACCGGTCTGGGCGGAGCCGTGCGCGGCGTCGACAGCGTGGCGGCGCCCGCGGATCCGCGCTGGGTCGTGCGACACGCCGCTCGCGCGTGGGGCACCGTCGTGGCCCAGACCGGCGCACGCGATTTCCTGTCGGATGGCGAGCGCGTCGTCACGGTCGACAACGGCCACCCGTGGCTCACGCGCGTCACCGGCACCGGGTGCATGGCCACGGCGATCGTCGCCGCGTTCCGGGCGGTCGAGCCCGACGGGGTCGTCGCCTGCGCCGCCGCGCTCGCGTGTCTCGGACTTGCCGCCGAGCGAGCGGCGGCGCGGTCCGAGGGGCCAGGGTCGTTCCGCGTCCGGCTGTTCGACGAGCTGTTCGACATGACGCCTGCACGCCTGGCCGACGGCGCGCGCTGCGCCTTCGCATGACGGGCGATCGATGAACGTCTCGGAGCTCGGCGAGCTCGGGTTGATCGAGCGATTGCTGCGGCGCCTGCCGGCATCGCGTCCCGACGTGCGCGTCGGTCCGGGAGACGACGTCGCGGCGCTCGACCTGGGCGCCGGGCGCTGGCTCCTGGCGACGACCGACGTGCAGGTCGCGGGTGTGCATTTCCTCCTGGACCGGGTCGATGCGCGCCGCCTCGGTCGTCGCGCGGCGGCCGTGAACCTGAGTGACGTGGCCGCGGCGGGCGGACGACCGACCCATTTCCTCGTGTCGCTCGTCCTGCCGCCCGAGACCGAGGTCCGGTTCGTCGACGAGCTCTACGACGGCCTGGCCGAGGAGTGCGCACGCCACGACACGGACGTGATCGGCGGGAACGTGAGCTCGGGGCCCGTGCTGGCGATCGACCTCACGCTGTTCGGCGAGGTCGCGGCCGAGGCGATGCTCCGGCGCGACGGCGCACGTGCGGGAGACGTCGTCCTCGTCACCGGGGCGCTCGGTGCGGCCGCAGCCGGATTGGCGTTGACGCTCTCGCCCGAGCTGGGCCGCGCGCTCGCGCCGGCCACGGTCGAGCATGCCCTGCGCGCGCTCGACACGCCGGTCCCGCGCGTGCGCGAGGGACTCGCTCTCGTCCGCGCCGGGGGCGCGACCGCGGCGATCGACGTGAGCGACGGCCTGGCCGCCGACCTCGCGCGCATCTGCGACCGCAGCGCGGTCGGCGTACGGCTCGATGCCGAGGCGCTGCCGATCGCCGCCGCGGCGCGGGAGGTCGCGGCCGCCGCGGGACGGGAGCCGCTCGATCTCGGGCTCTCGGGCGGCGAGGACTACGAGCTGCTGTTCACCGCACCCGCCGCTCGCGTCGCGGCGCTCGTCGAGGCGGTGCGCGGCTGCGGGACCCCGGCGACCGTGATCGGCACGCTGCTCCCCGAGGCCGAGGGTCGCACGGTGCGCTGGGCCTCGGGCGTCGCCCGTCCGCTCGGCCGTGCGGGCTACGCGCACTTCGGCCAGCCGGCCGAGTGAGCCGGGCTCAGAACAAGCGCTGCTGCGGATCGTCGCCGATCACGCGATCGAACTCGAGGCCCAGGAGCGCGAGGACCGGCTCGGCCACGGGGCGCAGCTGACGATCGACGTAGTGCTCGTGATCGATCGGCGCGCCGGGCTCCTCGGCCGGCCGCGGCCCCGCGCTCGTCACGACATAGGCCATGATCCGGCCGGGCCGCCGGCCGAGCCGCCGAGCCGCCGCGACGTGCGGCGGCGTCGACGCCGTGTAGTCGTCGAGGTCCTTGCGCAGCGCGCGGCGATACACGAGCTGATCGTCGAGCGCGCCCGTGCGCAGCTGGGCCACGACGTGCTTCAGGTACTCGTCGACCGGCCGGTCGGTGAACAAGCGCTCGTACAGCTCGCGCTGCACGCGGCGCGCGAGCGGGGTCCAGTCGCTGCGTACGACCTCGAGCCCCGTGAACGAGACCGCGGCGCCCCCGGGGCGCTCGACCAGTCCGGCGTAGCGCTTGCGCGCGCCGCCCGCCCCACCGCGCATCGCCGGCAGGAACAGGCGCAGGTACAGCCGCTCGAAGCGCAGCTCGAGCCGGCTCGGAACGGCCCACGTTGCCACGACGTGCCGGTCGAGCTCGGCGTTCAGCTCGTCGACGAGCCGCTCGGCGATGCGTCGCGCTTCGGCCGCGTCGTCCGTGCCGGCACGCACGAACAGGCTGTCCGTGTCGCCGTACAGCACGTCGAGCCCCGCGGCCTCGATTCGATCGCGGGTCCACAGCAGGATCTCGCGTCCGAACCCGGTGATCGCGTTCGCCAGGTCGGGGGAGGCGAAGCGGCACGCCGACGTCCCGAGCACCCCGTAGAACGAGTTCATCAGGATCTTGATCGCCTGGGCCGCCACCGTGTTTCCCTGGGCCTCGGCCAGAGCGCGGCGCGGGAACAGCTCGTCGAGCATCGCCGGTAGGATTCCGGGCTCGCGCCGGAACGCCGCGCCGTTCGGGGCCACGATCGGATCGTCCGTGCTCTCGGCGGCCACGTGGCCCAGGGGATCGATCTGGAACGTCCGGATGATGCTCGGATACAGGCTGCGGAAGTCGAGGACGAACACGTTGCGGTACAGCCCCGGTCGCGGATCGAGCACGTGCCCCCCGGAGGTCAGAACGTCGGACGTGGCGGTCCGCTCGGCGCTCGGCCCGACGATCCCACGCTGGGCCAGGCCGGACAGATACAGGAACTCGAAGCTCGCGATACTCGCCGAGACGCGGTCGAGCGGCTGGCCGGTCAGCCGGCTGCGCTCGACCGCCAGCTCGATGAGTCGCAGCTCGTCCAGGATGTCGAGCACGAGCTGCGCGTCGACCCGGTTGTACTCGACGAGCCGCGCCGGATCGGTCTCGTACGCCTGCAGGATCTCGCGGGCCCGGTCGCGGCCATGGATCGTCTTGCCCCGCCCGAGGACCCGCTGCGCCACGGCCTCGAGGGCGTAGCTCTCGTAGCGCACGAACGCGCCGCGCAGGAGCTCGATCCCGTCGAGGATCAGCCGGCCGTCGACGAACGCGCGTGGCCCGGCGCGGCTCCGCTCCGATCGAACGATGCGCACGGGTCCCGGCCCGCGACCGAGCGCGAGAGCGACCCCCGCGCGCCGGGCCATCCGCTCGAGCGTCGCCAGATCGAAGTCGACGACGTTCCACCCGGTCAGCACGTCGGGGTCGATCTCTCGCACCCGTCGGACGAGGGCCAGGAGCAGCGCACGCTCGGTGTCGAACGGCGTCGCGCCCGACGGCACCGCCGTGGAGCGCGGTGGCGCGACGAGCAGCACCTCGGCCGCGTCTCGCGTCGCCAGGGCGACCGACAGCAGGCGTCGACCCGTCGGATCGGTCTCGATGTCGAGCGACAGCACACGCAGCACGGGCGTCACGTCGGCCGCCCGGACCTCCGGGTCGAGGAACGTGCAGTCCGCGAGCGGGCCGGGCTCGGCGGGTCCCGCGATGTCGAGACCCGAGCGCAGGCCGCGATCGATGCGGTAGCGCACGGCGAGCCGCAGGTCGGCCTCGTAGCACGAAGCTCCGTGCTCGCGCAGCCGGCCGCGCAGCGCCGCAGCCTCGTCCGGCGAACGCGCGGCGACGCGCACGACCGGGCTCCCGTCGAACGCCCGGCGCTCGACGGGCTCCTCGATCAGCACCGCGCCCCAGGACCGCGCGAGCTGCGCCTCCGACCGCCGGACGAAGAAGCCCGGGCGCTCGCGGCGCTCGCGCACGAGGAACGAGCGGCCGTCCTCGAGACGGCCCCACAGCACGACCACCGGACGCCCGTCCTCGACGCGCGAACCGGACTGCAGCAGGAACCCTCGTGGCATGCAGCCGGTGCTCCCTCGTCACGCTCCGCTCCGATGGTACGCGCGGTCGCGCGCCGCGTGGCACACTGTCGGTACCCGTGTCCCAGGACTTCGACACGACGATCGTCCACCAGGTCGCGCATCGCCCGTGGGCCAAGCCCGCGTCCCCATGGGTCATGACCCAGACGTGGAGCGATCTGCTGTTCGCCCACTGGGCGGTCGAGGCCGACTCCGTGCGCCGGCGGATCCCGGCGGCGTTCGAGCTCGACTCGTTCGACGGCCGAGCGTGGATCGGGATCGTACCGTTCCGGATGACGAACGTCGGTCCACGCGGCGTGCCGGCGCTTCCCGGAATCTCGGAGTTCGCCGAGCTGAACGTCCGGACGTACGTGCGGGTCGACGACCGTCCGGGCGTGTACTTCTTCAGCCTCGACGCGGCGAGCAAGTGGGCCGTGCGCGTCGCGCGCGCACTCCTGAATCTGCCGTACCACCTGGCGTCGATGACGGTCGCCGCGACCGAGGGCCGCGTCCAATACGACAGCCGAAGAGCGTCGAGCGCGGGAGGCGAGTTCCACGCGACCTACGAGCCGACCGGCGAGCCGTTCGCGGCGACACCGGGCACGCTCGAGCATTTCCTGACCGAGCGGTACTGCCTGTACCAGCTCCATCGCCGCGGACGGCCGTACCGCCTGGAGATCCACCATCCACCGTGGCGCTTGCAGCACGCCCGTGCGCAGCTCGTGCGCAACACCATGGCCGCGGTCAACGGGCTGGCGTTACCCGAGCGCGAGCCGCTGCTCCACTTCTCGCAGCGCCAGGACGTCGTCGCCTGGCCTCCGGTCACCCTGGAGCAGGGAGCACGGTGATTCTCCCGCGTCAGGTCTTGGGCAGCCGATCGTCGATCGTGTGCGCGATCCTGCGGACGTCCGTGTCCTCGAGCAGCTGCCGGATCCGCTCGTGCGGCACGTCGAGGGGGACGTTCATCTTCTTGCACAGCTGGTACAGCATGTGCAGCAAGGCGGTGAGCTCCTGCTCGGCCAGCATGTCGACTTGCAGGTCCAGATGCGCGCGCTTGTCGGCCTCGCGCGTCATCCGGTTCTGCGACATCAGAACGAACACGGTGAGGAAGATCGCCTCGAGGGACACGATCAGCGTGAGCAGGCTGAACGGAAACGGATCGAACGCCGGCACGCCGCGAACGGATCCGGTGTTGATCGCGATCCACGCCGCAAACCACACGAGGTGGACGAGCGCGAACGCGGTGCTGCCGGCCATCCAGTTGACCGCGTCGCCCAGGCGGTCGCCGACCGTTCGCTGGCGCCGCTCCTTGCGCTCGAGCGCCGCGATCGCGCTGACGTTCCGCTCGGACGGCCGATCCGCCGGCGCCGGGCTGTCGCGCCCCACGTCCGCTACGTCATCTCGCGGTCGGTGCGTGCTTGCGCGCCCGCCCGCCGCGTGAGGACGCCCGGCCGCGGACCGGTCGCGTCATGTCGCGGTCTTCCTGGCTCGCCTCTTCCTCGTCGTCCGCGGCCGCGCCGTTGCCCAGCAGCGCGTTTCGATTGACCTCGGACTTGGCGATCTCCGAGAGCTTCTCGTCCGTCGCCTTCTCCTCGTCCAGCGTCTGGCCCAGCAGGTCCTTCGCTTCGTCGTGGCCCAAGAGCTCGGCGAAGTAGGCCAGGGTTCCGTAGGACGAGATCTCGTAGTGCTCGGCCTTCTGGGCCCCGGCGATCAACGCCGCATCGAGCACCGCTCCGTCGAGCTCCTCGATCGCGTGCGCTCCTTCCTCCACGATGCCGATCATGCCGTCGCATTTCTTCGCGCGCGGCTTCTGGCCCAGCGTGCGGAACACGCGCTCGAGCCGCGTGACTTGCCGTTCGGTCTCCTTCGCGTGTGTCGTAAACGCCATCTGCAGCTCGTCCGACTCCGCGGCCTTGGCCATCTTGGGCAGCGCGCGCAGGAGCCGCTTCTCGGCGTCGTACATGTCTCTCAGCTCTTCGACGAACAACTCTTGGAGCGATGTGGCTGGCATTCCATGCCTCCCATGGGGTCCATCTTCTGGAGCGGAAACGGGACGGGATTGGGGGATGTGTCGGGCGAGCGCCGCGTCCCGTTCGCTGTGCGCGAGACCGCTTGCGCATCGTGAACGCGGTGTCGTTGCGGTGACATGTTCCATCGTAGGCGCGCGCACAGGACGTGTCAATTCGGGTGTTTGCAGGAGCCCGCGTTCCGTGTACCGTGAACATGATGGACACGCGCGAGATCGCACCGGGTCTGTGGCGTTGGACCGCCGCGCATCCGAGCTGGACGAAAGCGAACGATCGACCGGACGGCTGGGGCCAATTCGTCGGGTCGATCTACTACGAGCCCGAGCCGCCCGGCGATGCGCTGGTGTTGATCGATCCGCTCGCGCCGGCGGCCGACACGGACGATGCCGCGCGGTTCTGGGCCGCGCTCGAGCGCGACGTGAGCCGCGCCGCGCTGCCGGTCGCGATCCTGGTGAGCAACCGGTTCCACGGTCGGAGCGCGCGCGAGATCTATCAGCGGTTCTCCGGGAGTGTCGGAGCGACCGTGCACGTGCCCGTGGGTGCCGAGGGCCAGGTCGCGTGCGACCCGACGCACGTGTTCGAGCCCGGCGACTCGCTGCCCGGCGGCGTCGCCCCGCACTTCCTCGACCTCGGCGGTCCGGACGAGCCGGAGGTCGCGTTCCACCTGGCCCCGCACCGCGCGCTGGTGTTCGCCGACGCGGTGCTCGGAGCCGGCGGGGGAGAGGTCCGCGTCGCTCCGCCATCGTGGAGCGGGGACGGCGCGGCGCGCGAGCGCTACGCGACGCATTTTCGGCCGTCGGTCGAGCGGCTGTTGGCGCTCGACCCGATCCTGCTCCTGACGTCCCACGGAGAGCCGGCGCTCGACCGCGGCCGCGAGCGGCTCGCCGCGGCACTCCGCGGGCCGGCGTGGGGCGAGACGTAGTTCGTTACCGAAGGAGGCTGTCGATGTCGAACCCGTCCTCGTCGCGCGCGGTCGTCCGGCGCGCGGACGCCGTCGAGCGGCGCACGGTCGACGCCGGGACCGCGACCGAGACCCAGGTTCTGCTCGGTCCCCCGGAGGGCGTGCCGCACTTCTTTCTGCGCCGGTTCGTGATGGGTGCCGGGGGCGGCATGCCGCGGCACACGAACACGGTCGAGCACGAGCAGTACGTGCTGCGTGGACGGGCGCGCATCGTCATCGGCGACGAGACGCACGACGTCGCAGCGGGACACGTGCTGTACATCCCGGCGGGCGCGCCGCACTCCTACGCCGTCGTCGAGGCGCCGTTCGAATTCCTGTGCATCGTTCCCAACGCCCCCGACCGCATCGAGATCCTCGACCGCTGACGCCGTGACGGACCGCTTCGCTCTCGCGGTGACGCTCGTCCTCGCGTCGATCGGGCTGCCGTGCGTGGCCGAGGACACGCGCGTCGCGGACGACACGTGTGTCGCGGACGACGCCAGCGGCTCGCCCGGCGTCGAGGAGGTCCGGGCGAACGACGCGCGCACCGAGCGCCGGGCGTTCGTCGTCGGGCGCGCACGGATCTCCGTGCCCCAGGAGGTGTCGGTCGCCGTGGCGGGCCTGTTCGTGCGCCAACCGGTCGATCACGTCTGCGTGACCACGTGCTACTTCCGCGGCCTGCTCGTGCAGGTCGAGCCCGGACTCGCCGGGGGGCAGATCGCGGCAGGGTACGCGGTCGTCGCCGGCGAGACGCGGACGACGCCGCGCCTCGTGCGCGCGGTCCACGTCGGCTACGCGTTCAAGGGCGCGCTCCTGCGCACGTGGGGCGACGAGGTCGACCCGCCCGACGCGACGTGGCTCGGGCCCGAGGCCGAGTTCACGATCGTCAAGGTGAACTTCAGTCTGGGCGCGTTCCGCCGCATCTCCGGGAGCGCGGACGGCGATCGCTGGCTCGTCTCGGGCGGCATCGGCTGGGGGTTCTGACGTGCGGCGCCGGGGCGTGGCTCGGATCGGTCTCTCGGTCGCGATCCTCGTGCCGTGCGCGCAGTCGACCCGGGCGCTCGAGACCGACCAGTTCTACACGTGGGGCCGGGAGCTGGCCGACTCGACCGCGGCGTTGAACGCGCGGGTCAACGCCGACATCGAAGACGTGTTGAACGACCTGCGGCGGAGCGGCAAGGTGCCGGAGTGCGCCGACGTCCGACAGCGTCTGGCCGGGAAGTTCCGGTTCCTGATCTTCGGACCGGTCGAGGTGTGGGCCGCCCACTCGTCGCTCGTCGCGCGCATCCCGGCCACGCCGGCCGAGGAGCTCGCGTATCGCCAGGCCAGCGTGTATCGCCGGATGTCGGCCCTCGACCCGGCGGGCTGGCTCCCGATCACCACGACGATCTCGCTGAACGGCGTGCGCCTCGGCACGGACAAGCTGACCCACTTCTTCAACGAGGGGCACTACTATTTCCACTGGTACGAGGGCGCGCGGCGACACGACGTGCCCTACGATCCCGCGGCCGTCGATCGCGCGATCCGCCGCGGCATCTTCACCGAGCGCACGCTGCTGGGGAAAGCCGCGTCGGGCGTGTTCTCGACCGCCGACCTCGAGGCCAACTACGAGGGGATGCAGTTCTTCATCGGGCTGTGCGACGGCGCGACGCCGCAGCTCGAGCGCACCGCTTCTGGCTGGCGCCTCGTGCGGCCGTTCGACTGGCGCGACTACGTCACGCCGGAATGGGACGAATCGTGGCAGCCGTCGATCTACAGCCGGCGACGCTGGCGCGAGGTCGCGCCCGAGCTGCGCCGGTACTGCAAGTGGCTCGATGACCCGTGGGTCGTGGCCCAGCGCGCGGCGTACCGCGACCGGGACCGCCGGACGATCACCGAGGAGCGCATGCTGACCCTCGTCCGGGGCGGCAAGCTCCCGGATCCCGTCGAGTTCGGGATCGAGCGCGCGTGCGGCGCGTACCGGTATCCCGGGCCGTGAAGCTCGTTGGGGACTTGTGTGGCATGATGACCGGCCGAGCCGCCGGAGCGATTCCGTGAGCGCCACGCAGATCCACGCGACCGCGATCGTGTCCCCTCGCGCCGAGCTCGGCCCGGGGGTCGAGATCGGTCCGTTCTCGATCGTCGCCGACGACGTGATCATCGGCAAGGGCACGGTCATCGGCCCGCACGTGCAGATCGAGCGTTGGACGGTGCTGGGCGAGGACAATCGCGTGTTCTTCGGCTCGTCGATCGGCAACCCGTCGAAGGATCTCAAGTACCGCGGCTGGCGCAGCTGGACGCGCATCGGGGATCGAAACACGCTGCGCGAGTACGTGTCGGTGTCGCGGGCGACGTTCGAGGAAGCGGCGACGGTCATCGGCGACGACAACCTGATCATGAACTGGACGAACATCGACCACGACTGCGTCGTGGGGCACCGTACGATCATGGCCACGCTGGCCACGCTCGGGGGCCACGTGACGATCGAGGATGACGCACGGATCGGGGCCCAGGCGGCGTTCCATCCGTTCGTCCGCGTCGGCCGGATGGCGATGGCCGGCGGGTGCTCCAAGTTCGTGCAGGACATCCCGCCGTACACCGTGGCCGACGGGCACCCGGCGCGCGTGCGCGCGCTCAACGTGGTCGGGCTGCGCACGTCCCGTGTGAACCCGCTGTCCAAGCTGCCGCCCGAGACGATCCGCTCGCTGAAGAAGGCGTTCCACGCGCTGTTCCGCTCGAAGCTCCCGCTGGCCGAGGCCGCGGCCCGGGCCCGCCGCGAGGCCGGGGACGATCCCGCCGTCGAGTACCTGATCTCGTTCGTCGAGCGCTCCTCGCGCGGGGTCGCGCGCTAGCACGCAGTCGCCGCACGACGCAGCGCCGAATCACACGGACTTCGCCCGCGCCGGGTCTGTTCACCCACCCCATCGGCCGTATCGAGATTCCACGGGCGGCGGCACATCGCTTGCACACCCTCGATCCGATCGTGCGAGAGAAGACGTGGACCCACACAACGTGGGTCCGGTGGGCCATCTCGCCCGCATAGGGGGAATTCGGATGAGACAACACACGCTGGGTGTTCTCGCCCTCGGTCTCGCGATCGCGCTGGGCGCTGGGTCGGCGGCCGCGGAGGTGCGGAGCTACACGCTCTACGCCACCGACGGCTACGTGACGATGGGTGATGGCAACGTGGTCTACGTCTTCGGGTTCAACGACACCGGAGTGAAGGGCCAGGTTCAGCTACCGGCGCCGCTCGTGTGGGGCAACGTCGGCGACGAGATCCGCATGACGCTCGTCAACCTCGGGTTCAAGTACCGGCCGGATCTCGAGGACCCGCACACGATCCACCTCCACGGCGTCCACGTCGTCCCGTACTACGACGGGTTCCCCGAATCCTCGTTCACGATCCCGATGGACGAGTCGTTCACCTACCGGTTCATGGCCCACAGCGAAGGCTCGTTCATGTACCACTGCCACGTCGAGGCGGTCGAGCACGTGCAGATGGGGATGTACGGTCCGCTCGTCGTCTACGGCGGGAGCCAGAAGAAGATCTACGGCCGGCCGTACGAGAAGGAGTACATCTGGATGGTCTCCGAGATCGACACGCGCTGGCATCGCTCGCTCGAGCCCGGCGCGCCCGAGCTCGAGATCCCCGAGATCGAGCAGACCTGGCCGCCGATCGACTCCGACGAGTGGATCCGAGTCAACTACCGCCCGGACTACTGGACGATCAACGGGATGACGTTCCCCGACACGATCCGCAGCGGGAGCGAGCTGCCGCTCTTGACGCACGACCCGAACGATCCGTCGTTCGTTGTCGGGATCCAGAACGGGATCTTCGTCGCCAACGGCCAGCCGGCTCACGACGGCCTCCGGCAGTCGGCGCTGGTGGACACGGTGCCCGACGAGCCGGTGCTCGTGCGGCTGATCAACATCGGTTATGAGGCCCATCCGCTCCATCTGCACGGCCAGCATTTCGAGCTCATCGCATCGGACGCGCGGCCGCTGCCGCACATCCAGGAGACCGGACGCAAGGGGGCGACGCCGGCGTTCGAGAAGTTCACCGTGCTGATCGGCTCGGGCGAGACGTACGACACGATCGTCAAGTTCGATCCCGAGAACCTGTGCATGAGCCAGCAGCTCGTGCCGGAGCCCGAGGAAGCGCCGGTGCCCGCAGAGTTCGTGGCGCCGCTGTACGATCCGGCGGGACCGTACTACTTCCCGATGCACTGTCACGACGACTACCACGTGACGGATCAGGGCGTCTACCCGGCGGGCATGGCCACGCTGCTGCGGGTCGCGCGGCCCGTCTGCACGGCGCCGTGACGACGCGACGCGTCGGTCTCGCGCTGGCGATGCTGGTGCTCTTCGCCTGTACGAGCGCGCCTCGTCTCGCGCCGCGCGGCGCCGAGCACGGCATCGAGGTCGTCGCGATCCGGCTGACCGGCGGCGGCGACCTCGCCAAACTCGAGTACCGCGTCATCGACCTCGAGAAGGCCCGCCGCGCGCTCGGCGGTGACCTGTCGATCGTCGGAACGAACGTCACGACGCCGCTGCCCGTGCTCTCGGCGGGCCGGCTCGGCGCGCTGCGCCAGCGCCCGAGTGCCACAGGCAAGCGACAGTACGTCCTGTTCCGCAACGCCGGTCTCGTGCTACGTCCGGGCGACACCGCGGCGCTGCTCGTCGGGGACGAGCGGGTCGAGGGGATCCCGGTGTCCTAGTCCATGGCGCGACCCGGGCGTTCGAGGTGGGTGCTGTGGGCCGTGCTCGCGAGCACGGCCCACGGGGCGCAGTGGACCGTGGACGACGACGGTCCGGCGGACTTCCCGTCGGTGCGCGCGGCGGTGAACGCGCCGTACGTCCTGTCGGGTGACACGATCCTCGTCCGGCCCGGACGGTACGTCGGTCTCGTGACCCTGTCGACCAAGGACCTGGCGATCGTCGCCGAGGCGGGACCGTTCTTCACGATTCTCGACGCCGAGCGCCAGGGCTCGGTCGTGTCGCTCGAGGGCCGGAGCGCCGCCACGCGGATCGAGGGGTTCACGCTGACCGGCGGGCAGAGCGACGTCGGCGGGGGCGTGTGGATCTTCGGCGGGGCGCCGGTGATCACGCGCAACGTGATCGTGGGCAACGAGGCGATCGGCGGCTATCTGGGCTACGGCTACGGCGGCGGCATCGAGGTCTACTCCGCCGCTCCGACGATCACGCACAACGTGATCCGGGAGAACTCGGCTCTCGACGGGGGTGGCGGTATCGACGTGTATTACGCCGGGCCGTCGACGCCCGACACGTGCTGCCCGCTGATCGAGCGCAACACGATCGCCGACAACGTGGTGACGAGCCCGAGCGGCCGGGGAGGGGGTGTGCTCGTGTTCGCCTCGGGTCCCACGATCCGCGCGAGCATCCTCGTCGGGAACCGTGCCGCCGCGGGTGGCGGGCTGTTCGTCGAGAAGGTGCAGGGAACGGCGGACATGCCGGACGTCACGAACGGAATCGTGTTCGCCAACGTCCCCGACGCCTCCGACTCGAACGGCGCGTGGCGGCTGCCGAGCACGAACCGGGAGATCGACCCGCGTCTCGCTCCAGGCCCCGGCGGCACCGCGTGGCCGCGCTCGGACTCGCCGGCGCTCGACGTCCTGGCCGGCGCGACCACGATCGTCGATCTCACCGGCCTGCCCGCGATGGTGGATTCGAACCTCGACGGCATCGCGGCGGCCGACGTCGGAGCGATCGAGGGGCGCGGCGAGATCACCGATCTCAGGCTCGCCCGGCATGCGAGCTGGCCCTGGGCCTCGGTGCTCGTGTGGGACGGTCTGGTCTCGGCCACGGCGCACTATCACGTCCTGCGCGACACGCCGGGGCCGTTCAACTCCCAGGGCGATCTGTGTCTCGCGGCGGTCGCCGCGACGACGTGGGTCGACACCGAGGCTCCCGCGGACGGGGTTGCATTTTTCTATCTGGTCGTCGGGCACCATGCGGTGGTCGGCTCCGCGGGAGCGCGCAGCGACGGCACGCCGCGGCCGGTCGCGGGAGCCTGCTCGGGGGAGTGACGCAGGCGGTGCGCTAGACTGCACCGCCCATGAGCCGCACGCGCGTCCTTCTCGTCGGCCAGTCGGTCTACGATTCGGTCATCGACTCCTACCGCCGGGCCCTGAGCGCGTACTACGACGTCCGCGTGTTCGATCCGTTCGTCGTTCTGGGCCGCCTGGGCCACGCGCTGGGCCCGGTGTGGTCGAGCCGGCTGACGAATGCGGTGCAGCTCGTATCGCGCGCCGTGGTGCGCGAGCCGCTCGCTGCGGCCGAGGCGCGCCTCGCGCGGAGCGCGCGGGAGTTCGCGCCCGACCTCGTGCTGGTGACGTGCATCGAGTCGCTGCGCCCGCACGTCGTGCGCGGGTTGCGCGCCGGGAACGCCCGGTGCAAGGTCTTCGGCGTGTTCTCCGATCACATCGCGAACTTCGGCCGGGGCTACTTCTTCGCCGCGGACTACGACGCCCTGTTCTTCAAGGACCGGTACATCGTGGACAAGCTGCGGGCCAAGCTCGGCTGGACCCACGTGTACTACCTGCCGCAGGCGTGCGACCGGGTGCTGCACGACACGCTGCCGCTCGAGCCGGCGGATCGCGAGCGCTACGGCTGCGACATCAGCCTGGCCGGCAACCCGTACCTGTTCCGCAACGAGAGCCTGCGCCCGCTCATCGGCCGCGACATGAAGATCTGGGGCCCGCCCCCCCACGGTGGGTCGACCATCCCGCGACACGACACTTCACCGGGCGCTACGTCAGCGGGCCGGAGAAGTGCAAGGCGATGCTCGCGGCGAAGATCGTCCTGAACCAGAACCACTACGCCGAGATCGCCGGGACCAACAAGCGCACGTTCGAGGTCGCGGCGATCGGCGCGTTTCAGCTGACCGACACGCCCGCGATCCGCGACGTGTTCGACCCCGAGACCGAGGTCGCGTGTTTCGATACGCAGCGCGAGATGGTCGAGCGCGTGGATCATTACCTCGGCGTTCCGGAGGTCCGCGCGGCGATGGCGGCGCGGGCGCACGCGCGGGCCCACGCCGAGCACACCTACGAGCACCGGTTCACCGCGCATCTCGTCCCGCTCGGCCTGACGCCGCCGGCGAGCTTTCCGGTCCAGCCGGAATCGCTCGTGGTTCGCGCGGTCTGAGGCGCGGCGATGTGCGGGATCGTCGCGCTGTGGGACGAAGCGCTGCCGCCCGAAGCACGGCGCGCGACGGTCGACCGCATGCGCGACACGCTGGCCCATCGCGGACCCGACGGGGCAGCGACATGGGCGGCGTCGAACGGCGCTCCGCCGCTCGTCCTGGGCCACCGGCGCCTGGCGATCCGCGGGCTCGGGGAGCAGGGCGCGCAGCCGATGTGCGGCGCGTCGAGCGTGCTGTCGTTCAACGGCGAGCTGTTCGGCGTGGAGGGACTTCGACGCGAGCTCGAGACCGCGGGCGTGCGGTTCCGCGGCACGAGCGATACCGAGATCCTGCTCCACGCGCTCGAGCGCTGGGGCGTCCCCGCGGCTCTCGACCGCGTTCGCGGCCAGTTCGCGTTCCTGTGGTGGAGCGCAGGCGAGCGCCGGCTGTACCTCGTGCGCGACCGCGTGGGGATCCGGCCGCTGTACTGGGCGTGTGCCGGGGAGCGGCTCGCCGCGGCGTCCGAGCAGAAGGCGCTCCTGCTCCTGCCGTGGGTCGATGCGACCCCGTCGATCGCCGCGGCCACGCGGTTCCTGACGATGGGCCGGACGGACGACGTGCCCGAGGAGACGATGCTCGCCGGGATCCGCAGCTTGCCCGCGGCGCACTGGGCCGTGTGGGACGGCCGCGAGCTGCGGGTCGTGCGCTACGACCGGGTCGATACGGCGCCGCCCGAGGCCTCGGCCGAGAGCCTGCGCGCCGAGCTCGACCGCGCGGTCGACGAGCAGCTCGTGTCGGACGTTCCGATCGGCTCGACCGTATCCGGGGGGCTCGACTCGTCGACCGTCGTGGCACTGGCCGATCGCGCACGGGTACGCCGAGCCGACGGGACGGTGCTGCACCTGTTCGCGTATCACGATACGCGCGCCGAGCACGACGAGCGGACGTATCAGCGCGCGGTGATCGACGCGGTCGCGAGCCCCCACGACGTGCACTGGGTCTCGTCGAGCCCCGAGGCGCTGGCGCGGCGCTTCGCACGGTATGTGCACCACCAGGAGGAGCCGTTCGCGGACGTCTCGAGCTACGCCGAGTACTGTCTGGCCGAGGAGGCGCGCTCGAGCGGCGTCAAGGTGCTGCTCTCCGGGCTCGGCGGCGACGAGGCGTTCGTCGGCTACGTCTCGTTCTTCGGACCCCTGGTGCTCGACCTGCTCCGGCGCGGCGATCTCGGCGCGGTGCGGCAGGTCGTGCAGGTCGCGCCCGACGTGCTCGGACGGCCGGGGGCCTACGCGTTCCCGATCGCCGCGGCCGCGTATCACGCCCTGCCCTCGCGGGTGCGCAACGCATGGTCCGCGCTACGGAACGCGCGACGCGCCGGCCTCCGCCTGGGAGACGCGCTGCGGGGTGGGTCCGAGGCCTGGCGCGCGTGGCATCTCCATGAAGGGCGCGGACCGACGAACGCCGCGCTGCGCGGCGCGATCGAGTCGTGGGCCATCCCGCGGTTCCTGCTGCACAGCGATCGCATGGGGTTGGCGCATGGCGTCGAGGGCCGGGTCCCGCTGCTCGACGACGGCGTGATCCGCGCGGCGCTCGGTGTCCCGCCGCCGGCGCGCGTCGGACCGACCGGGCTCAAGGCCAGCCTGCGTCGCGCGGTCGCCGACGCGCTCCCGCGAGCGGTGCTCGAGCGGCGCTGGAAGCTCGGGTTCCACGCCCCGATCGCGGTGTACGTCGAGGCGCTCGACGAGCCGTTGCGGGCGGGACATCGCGTGTCGTGCGAGCTCCTGGGCGGGGGCCCGGCATGGAGCGCGCTCGGCCCGGCCACGCGCTGGTCGTGGGGCGCGCTCGGCTGCTACCTGAGCTGGGTCCGCGACCGTCGCGCCGCGGCCTAGGCTCGGACGTGGCGCCACGCGTCCTGCTGCTGTTCGGTGGAGGCCTCGACAGCCGGCTCGCGCACGCGCTCCTCGCGCGCGACGGCCACGAGGTCGCCGCGGTCCATTTCGACACCGGCTTCGTGCATGCCGAGCGTGGCCGCGCCGTCGACCGCCAACGCATCGAGCGCGTGGAGGTCGCGCGGGACTACCTGCGCGAGGTCGTGGTCGCGCCGCGCCACGGTCGGGGCGCAGGACTCAACGCGTGCCGCGACTGCCGCCGGTTCTTGCTCGAGCGTGCGGCGATGCTGGCGCGTGAGCGCGACATCCCGCTCCTCGCGACGGGGGACGTTCCGGGCCAGCGCGCGCTCGACCAGAGCCGCTCCGCGCTGGAGCGGGCCGATCGTGAGGCCGGCGTCGCCGGCCGGGTGCTGCGACCGCTCGGTACGGCGGGCCGCGGGATCCGCGGTGCGGAACGCCGACGCCAGCTCGATCTGGCGCGCGAGCTCGGGATCGATCCGGGTCCGGCCGCAGGCGGCGGCTGCTGCCTCCTCGCCGACCGCCGATTCGCCCGGCGGGTGCGCGACCTGGTCGAGCATCGCGCGTCCCGAGCGATCGATCGCCCGACGATCGACCGCCTGCGCGTCGGGCGGCACTACCGGCTCGACTGGCAGGCCAAGCTCGTCGTGGCCCGGGACGGGGCCGAATCGCAGTGGCTCGCCGCGCATGCGGGGCCGGACTGGGTGTGCCGCGCGGAGGACGACCGCGGCCCGGTCGCGCTGCTCGACGCCGATCCGCGGGGCGAGCGCGGCGACCTCGCGGCGGCGATCGTCGCGCGCCACGGTCCGCTGCGCGATCGACCGATCGTTCCGATCGACATGCGCCGGGGTGACGAGATCGTGCGCGTCGATGCGCGACCGGCGGGGGCCGCGGACCTCGAAGCGTGTCGCCTGTGACCCGACGCGGGTCTCGTGCTATAAGAGTCCCGCCTCCGAGCCGCACGGAGCGTCGGGGCGTTAACTCAGCGGTAGAGTGCCATCTTCACACGGTGGAAGTCGCTGGTTCAAATCCAGCACGCCCCACCAGGTCGGGTTTCGAGTCGCGTGGGCGGCTAGCTCAGCTGGGAGAGCGCGGCGTTCGCAACGCCGAGGTCGAGGGTTCGATCCCCTTGCCGTCCACCAATCTCACGGCAGCCGTCCGGCCGCTCGCTCGACGTCGCGCCTGAGCGTTCCGTCGCGCACGAGCTGCCGCGCGCGCTCGATGTCCGTGGCCAGCACGCGGTCGCGGTCGAGGCGCGGGATGACGCGGCGCACCGACCGCCGCGCGGCCTCGACGCCGATGCCGCCCACGAGCGGCCGCAGCAGGTCGAGCGCCTGGGTCGCGCACAGGAGCTCGATCGCCAGCACCGTCGTCACGTGATCCACGATCCGCGCGGCCTTGCGCGCCGCGTGGACGCCCATCGAGACGTGGTCTTCCTTGGCCGCGGACGTCGGGATCGTGTCGACGCTCGCCGGGTGAGCCAGGATCTTGTTCTCGGACACCAGGGCCGCGGCGGTGACGTGGGCCATCATGAACCCCGAGTGCAGGCCGGGGTCCGGTGCGAGGAACGCCGGTAGCCCCGACAGCTCGGGGTTCAGCAAGCGCTCGATGCGCCGCTCGGCGATCGTGGCCAGGCTGCACGTCGCGGTCGCCAGGTGATCGAGCGCGACGGCCACCGGGTGGCCGTGGAAGTTCCCCTGCGACACGAGGTCGTCGGTGTCGGCGAACACGATCGGGTTGTCGGTCGTGGCGTTGATCTCGATCGCCAGCACGCCCCGCACGTAGTCCAGCGCGTCGCGCACCGCGCCGTGGACCTGGGGCATGCAGCGCAGCGAGTACGCGTCCTGGATCCGTCCGCAGTCCCGGTGCGACACCTCGATCTCGCTCGACCGCAGGACGCGCCGCGCGGCTCGAGCCGACGCGCGCTGGCCGACCTGCGGTCGCGCGTCGTGCACCCTCGCGTCAAACGGTCGATGCGAGCCGCGCAGCGCCTCGACCGTCATCGCACCGACGACGTCGGCGACGACCGCGAGCCGCTCGGCTTCCCGGTGCGCGAGCGCTCCGATCGCGGTCATCACCTGGGTGCCGTTGATCAGCGCGATGCCCTCCTTGGGCTGGAGCTCGAGCGGGGCGAGACCCGCAGCGGCGAGCGCGCGACCGCCGGGGACGCGCCGGCCGCGCCAGTACGCCTCGCCCTCTCCG
Organism: uncultured Acidobacteriota bacterium; assembly: GCA_963824225.1. GTDB lineage: Bacteria > Acidobacteriota > Polarisedimenticolia > Polarisedimenticolales > Polarisedimenticolaceae > CAWGOF01. Next base: position 56,519 of record CAWGOF010000001.1, read on the forward strand.
ACGAGCACGAGCGCGAGGTGCGCCAGGGGCGCGAGGTCGCCCGACGCCCCGACCGAGCCGTGCTCCGGCACGATCGGCAGCACGTCCAGCCGCAGGAGGTCGAGCAGGCGCTGGACCGTCTCCAGCCGCACGCCCGAGTGGCCGCGGGCCAGGCAGTTCGCGCGCAGCGCGAGCACGGCGCGGACGACGCGCGGCTCGAGCGGCGCTCCCGTCCCCGCGGCGTGGCTGCGCACGAGGTTGAGCTGCAGCTCGGCCAGCCGGTCGGCCGGAATGCGCACGTGGGCCAACAGACCGAAACCGGTGTTGACCCCGTATACCGCCGCGCCCGAGTCGAGCGCTCGATCGACCACGCGGCGCGCGGCGCCGATCGCTCGCCGCGCCGCGGGCGCGAGGAGACACGGCGTGCCGTCCGCCACGCGCTCGAGCGCGTCGAGCGTCAGCCGACGCCCGTCGAGCACGATGCCGTTCGAGCCGGAGGATCGTCGCGCCACGTGCACGCTCAACGGGTCGCGGCCCACACGATCGCGAGTCCGCCGGCCATCATCGCCAGCCCCACGATCCGCAGGGCCGCATCGCTCATCCGAGCCATCCGCTCGAGGTACGAGCGCACGGCCGGTGGGGACACGAAGTACGGCAACCCTTCGACGAACAGCGCCGCGCCGAGCGCCAGCAGCAGCAGGCTGCCGATCCCCACGACCGGCGATGCTAGCACAGGCGGTCGCGCGATCGGCCGACGGCTCACGCGTGGTATATACTCGCGCGTCCCGCGATTCCGCGTGCGCGCGGAGAGAACTCATGCCGAATCTCGCGGTCCTCGGAGCCCAGTGGGGCGACGAGGGCAAGGGCAAGCTCGTCGATCTGCTGTCCGATCGGTTCGACGTCGTGGCCCGGTTCCAGGGTGGCCCCAACGCCGGCCACACGGTCACGTTCGACGGACGGCGCCACGCGCTGCACCACGTACCGTCGGGTGTGTTCCGACCCGGGGTGCGGATCGTGATCGGCAACGGGACGGTGCTCGATCTGGGGAAGCTGATCGAGGAGATCGACGGCCTGACGCACGGCGGGGTCGATCTCGAGGGCCGGCTGTTCATCAGTGATCGGGCGCACGTGATCCTGCCGATCCTCAAGCGCCTCGACGCGCTCGACGAGGCCGAGAGCGGCCAGCCGATCGGCACCACGCTGCGCGGGATCGGGCCAACGTACCAGGCCAAGGCCGCGCGCTGGGGTGTGCGCATGGCCGACCTCGCCGACCCGGCCACGCTCGTCGCGCGGATCGCTCGGATCCTCGACGGTCCGGCGGGTCGCCGGCTGCGGGCCGCCGGGGAGGATCCGGGGGACGCACGCGCGATCGCCGCCGAGACCCTGGACCGGTACGGCCGGCTCGCACGCTACGTCGCCGATACGGCCACGCTGCTCAACGACTGGATCGACGAGGGCCGGGCGGTGCTGTTCGAGGGCGCCCAAGGCACGATGCTCGACCTCGATCACGGCCTGTATCCGTACGTCACGTCCTCGAACACGCTGTGCGGCGCGCTGTGCGCCGGTCTGGGCGTCGCGCCGACGCGCGTGACCGGCGCGATCGGCGTGTACAAGGCGTACGGAACGCGGGTCGGAGCGGGCCCGTTTCCGACGGAGCTCGACGACGGACCGAGCGGCGTCGGCGAGACGCTGCGGCGGCGCGGGCGCGAGTACGGCACGACGACCGGCCGGCCCCGACGCTGCGGCTGGTTCGACGGCGTCGCCGGGCGCTACGCGCAGCGCATCAACCGGTTCGACGCGGCGTGCATCACGCTGCTCGACGTGCTCGACGATCTCGACGAGATCCGGGTCTGCGTGGGGTACAGGAGCCAGGATCGAGCGCTCGACGCGATGCCCGCTTCGGCCGAGCTCACCGCGCGCGTCGAGCCGGTGTACGAGACACTTGCGGGCTGGAACGCCGACACGACCGGGATCCGCAGGTGGGCCGACCTGCCGGCCAACGCCCTGGCGTACGTCGAGCGCCTGGGCCAGGTGATCGGCACGGAGGTCGCGGTCATCGGCGTCGGGCCCGACCGGAGTCAGAGCATCTTCCGCCCCGGGTCGTGGCTCGACCGGCAGCTCGGATCAGGACTCGGGACCTGATCCGACGCGGGCCTTGGACCGCAGCGCAAGGCGCCGCGTCGCGCGGAGGTTCTCGGGCGTGTAGTTGCGGCGCATGCGCTCGGCGTTGTCGACCGGCGTCCCGTCCGGCCAGCGATCGAGCGAGCCGCCGAGGACGACGAGGCCGGGGAGTGCGTTCTCGGGTCGGGCCTGGATCTCGTCCAACGACAGGATCCGCCCGTCGACGCGGAAGTATCCGGCATACGTCACGTCGAAGAAGTGCCAGCTGCCGTCGTAGCGCACCTCGACCGCCGTGTGCCCCGATCCGGCGAAGTCGTCGAGCGCCACGCGGCGAACGTCGAGACCCGCTCGGGCCCCGAGCCCCTGGAACACGGTCGAGCGATAGCCGCACAGCCCGAGGAACGGCACGCCGTCCTGCACCTTGCGCCGGTGGTCGTTCGTGCCGCTGCGCGCGATCCACGTGGCGAGCGCGATCGCTCGCTCCTCGTCGTTCATCCACGGCCGCAGCTCGCGGCGCGCGAGGCTCCAGTACGCATCCATGCGCGTCGGTAGCGCCGCGGACGGCGGCGCCGCGCAGCTCAGGGCCGAGACGAGCGCGGGCGCGAGCAGCAGGAGGCGCGGCGTAGGAAGCGGCACCGGGGGAACATCGGTTCCGCCCGGCGCGAAATCAAAGCTTCACGAGCTCGCGCAGCTCGGACAGGCGTACCGGCCCGACGTGGGTCCACATCCCCGTACGCAGACGCGTCGTCAGCCAGGTCGCGCCGGTCAGCCCGATCTGGCCCGCTGCCGCGGCGCACGCCACACCGGCCGGGCCCACGTTGCGCGCGGCCCACCAGGTGGCCGCCACGGTTGCGGTGCTCGACCCGAGAGTGATCCACATCAGCACCTTGTGGTGTCCGGTCATGGCCAACGTGATGCTCGCCGGAGCCCCGGCGACCACGACGAGCTGGCCGAGGCTCAGGATTCCGAGCACGAGCGCAGCGGTCCGATACTCGGGGGCGCTGAACTCCGTGCCGCCGATCCACCCGAGGAGCGTCCCACCGAACAGCAGGAATACGAGGAGCACGCCGAACGCCGGGATACCGGCGATCGTCGCGGTACGTCTCAGCACCCGCTCGAGGCGCTTCGTCTCCCCGCGCGCATACAGCTCGGCGATGAACGGCGGCACGATCGTGTTCACGAGCAGCAGCCACATCGTGACCATCGCCACGGGCCGTGCGCCGATGATGTACACGCCGACGTGCTGCGGCTGGTAGGTGCTGACGACCCACAGGTCGATCTGACCGTGCACGCCAGCCGTGATGCCGTTGACCCACAGCGGGAGGGCGATCCCGAGCACCACGCCGGCCCCCACCGTCTCGGGCGGACCGAGTGCGCGGAGCTTGCCGCGCAGCAGGATCAACGCGAACACGGCGTTCCCTGCGCTCGCGGCGATGCCGATCGCGATCGCCTGCTCGAGCGCGATCGCCCCGCGCGCGACCCACGCGGTGGCGAGCAGGATCACGGTCACGGACCAGGTGATCGCACCGCCGCAGAGCGTCGCCAGGCGCAGGTCCTGGAACCCGCGGAACGTCTCGGCCAGCACGAGCTGCAGGCTCGTCAGCACGAGCCAGACGACGATCGCGAGAGCCGAGCTCGCGAGCGCCGGCCGGTGCCACAGCTCGCTGATCCACGGCATCCCGACGGACAGGAGCAGCGCGGCCGCGAGGGCATTGCCGAGAAGCGCGTAGCGCAGGACCGCCGACACGGTGCCGCGGGCCACCCCGGGACGGTTCTGCGCCATCGCCGTGGCCACGAGCCGAACCACCGCATGGTGCACGCCCAGGGGCGCGAGCGCTGCACCGACCGCCACGAGGTTCAGCACCAGGCCATAGTCCTCGAACGCCTGCTTGCCGAGGAGGCGCACGACGAGGCCGAGGGCGACGAAGTTCGCCCCCATGCTGACGATCCTCCCGCCGAGGGCCCAGGCGCCGCCGGACAGGATGCGCGACTTGAGCGAAGCGGTCACCGCACGTCAGCCGGCGGAAGATCGGCGGGCCACGACCGTGCGCGGTCGAGGGGCGGAACGTCGCCCGCAGCCGCGGCCAGGAGCTCCGCGGTCGGGGCGAGGGATGACAGGTGTCGCCGGTCGTGGTCGATCCAGTCGAGCGCTTCGAACACCGGCGCTCGTGCACCGTAGAGCTCCGCCGACTCCGCCGCCGCGCGCGTCCGATACAGGAACGCCTGGATCCGACCGCCCCACGAGCTCGAGAGCCGTGCGATCGAGCGCAGGGCCAGCTCCTTGGCCAGGCCCCCGCGCCCGAGCGCACGCACGATGCGCCGGCTGAGCCCGGAGGCGCGACTGCTGAGCGTCGCCCGCGGGCGGTCGGGAACGAGCTCGAACTCCGCTTTGCGGCCCGTGCGCTGCGCTTCGTACGAGAACACGGCGCGCCACGACCACTGCGGACGGTTGAGCAGGTCGTAGGTCCCGGGGCGCTCGTGGCCCGCGGCGATCTTGAGGATCGCGTCGACGATCGTCGCCGTGTACACGCAGTTCGACGGCCGGTCGATGCGCGGGATGCGCACGGGCGGAGACGCCACGTGCTCGCGGATCAGGCGCGTGATGTTCTGATGCTCGCCGCACACGTGTCCCAGGCGCACGACGTACACCTCGCGTCCGAGCCGCCGGCCGGCCCGCACGGCCCGGCGCTCGCCCGTGCGCTTTTCTCGGCCGTACGCGTTGCGCCACCGGATCCGGGGACCGGGACGATGGTCTCCGTACACCTCGATCGTGCTGCAGTGCACGATCCGCGCACCCACGGCCGACCCGCGCGCGGCGTTCTCCGCGAGCGCGCGGTTGATGCGCCGCGCCTCGGCGGGGCGGCCGACGATCGACGCGAGGGTCAGATTGACCACGACGGCGCAGTCGCCGAGCAACCGCGGCGCCTGCGCGGGGTCGGCCACGAGCCCGTGCCGGCACGGCAGGCCGTGGTACCGCAGGAACGCCGACCCGAACCGGTTGCGCGCGATCGGAACCACGTCCGCACCGCGCGCCCTTAGCAGCAGGCACACCTCGGCGCCGACCTGGCCGTTCGCGCCGATCACCGCGATGCGCGTCATCCGCGCGATCTCGAGGCCAGGAGCCGATCGATCAGCCGTGTCGTCAGGAGGCTCGTCGACGCCGCGATCCGGGTCGGCCGCTCGTGCGCGACCCCGTCGAGGAACTCGCGCCATTCGAGATGGAACGCCTGGTACGACGTCGTGGCCCACGGCGCGCTCGCGTCGAGGTCGAGGCTCAGTCGCCCGCCGTCTCGCAGCTCGGCCGTCACGCGAGCGTCGGGTTGGAGCGCGGACGAGACCGTTGCGCGCTCGAACTCGAGCGCGATGCGGTTCGACTGCGGCGCGAGCCAGCTGGTGCGGAAGCGTGTGGGAACGGACCACGGCCCCGTGTCGTCGTGCCCCGAGAAGCGGATCTCGGCCGAAGCCTCGCGGTCCGTGTCGGCATCGAATACCACGTCGTGCTCGACGACCTCGCCATCCGCGGCACCGGTCAGGTGGCCGACCAGATCGAGCAGATGACAGCCGATGGCCCACAGCACGCCACCGCCGTCGCGGCTCGGCCGGTCGAGAAACGTGGCGTCGAACCCGGTCTTCGTCGCCCGCGCACCCTCGGCGGCACGCACGGCGCGCAACGCGCCGAACGGCCGGGCCGTCACGCAGTGCCGAAGGATCGCCGTCGCCCGGTAGTACCGGCGCATGTATCCGCAGGCGACGCGGTGCTCGGGGAACGCAGCGGCGAAGCGCTCGTGGTCGTCCGCCGCGATGGCGAACGGTTTCTCCGCGAACACCGCGGCTCTCCGCCGGGCGAGCTCCTCGTAGTACGCACCGCGGACGTGCGTCGGGATCCCGAGCAGCGCCACGTCACACGGCGGAAGATCGGCGGGTCTCTCCGATGCGACGACGGCCGGGATCCCGTAGTCTCGCCCGAGCTGCCGTACGCGCGCCGCATGCGCGTCGGCGATCCACGCGACGCGGACCTCGGGCAGCGCGAACAGCACCGGGAGATGCACGTCGCGCACGATCTGACCCGCTCCGACGACGCCGACGCTGAACGTTTGCACGATGGGTTCCCGGCTCGATCGGCCGAAAGACGCGGATCGTACCATGCCTCAGCAGGACTGGTTCCTCCGGAACCGGAAGCGCTCGAGGCGCCGGCGAATCTCGTCGTGTGCGGTCGCGTGCAGCGCGAGACAGTTGCTGGCCACGGGAGTCGCCGTCCGGGGCTGGGGCACGAGGCCACTCGGCCTGAGCCCGAACACCTGCAGGCCGGTCTCGTCCTCGAGCCACGACACGATCTGTCCGATATCGGTGCCGCAGCGGGCCAGGTGCCCGGCGTGGCTCTCGAACAGCACGGCGGGCGGTCGATCGGTGCCGAGGATCCGCCGTGCGCCGCGCAGGACCTCGAGCTCGTAGCCCTCGACGTCGACGAGGACGAGGTCCGGGCGGCTTCCGCTCTGCTGCGCGTACGCGTCGAGTGTCGTGACCGGCACCGTCGTTCGAACGGTGCCCGACGCCTGGCCCGGCGCGGCGGCGGAGGTCAATCCCGACGCCCCCGGGACGACGTGGAGCTCGAGCGTGCCCGGGGCGCTCCCCACGGCGCGCGGGACGATCCGCACGTTGGTCAACGCGTTGAGCGCGACGAGACGTTCGAGCATCTCGCGCGTCTTCGGCACCGGCTCGAACCCGTGCACCGTTCCGTCGGACGCGATGAGGCGCGAGCCCCAGCAGGCGTAGACGCCGATGTTGGCCCCGACGTCGTACAGCGTTCCGCCGGGCCGTAGCACGGCGCGCAGCACGGGCGCGAGAGCCGGCTCCTGGTACTGGAGGAAGAACAGGTCGACGAACGAGCCGTCGTCCCGGTAGCGCTCCTCGTAGCGCAGTTCGGGGCCGAACCGGCCCGCATGGATGCCATCGGGAGGCAGGCTGCGACCGACGAGCGACGCGACCGCTCGATCCCGGCCGCGGAACTCCGGAAGGCGATGCAGCATCCCGGCGAGACGCCAGCGTAGTGGAACGCGAGGCCGCATCGTGTTCATCGTTCGGGCAACCCCGGCGAAGAAGGCGACCTTGTCCCGTGCTGCGCCGCGGTCAGGGTGCTCGTCGCCTGGTCCTTCGAGCTTCTAGGCACGGGAGAATTATAGGAGCCGCTGGTTGGCGCTAACATGGCTCAGCCAGAGCGAGGCGGGGACGAGGCACGCGTGCACGGACGGTCGAGGATCGTGGCTCTGGGGTTCGCCGTCCTGTTCGGCGCGGGGCCGCCGTCCGAGGGCGAGGAGCGGTCAGGCGAGCTGCGGATTCTGACCTACAACCTGTGGCACGCTCGCGTGCGCGCCAAGCGGGCCGAGCCCGAGCCCGAGCGCGTCGCGCGTCACCGGCTGCAGATCGAGGCGATCCGACGCCTCGACCCGGACGTCGTGCTGTTGCAGGAGGTCTCGCCGGCGGGCGAGCTCGGCCGGATGTTTGCCGAGGAGCTCGGCCTCGACGTGCGCGCCGCTGTCGCGAACTGCGGTGTGCAGGTCCGGCTCCCGGGACGTCAGGGCGAGTTCGGCCGGCGCATCGGAAAGCCTCAGGGGCTCGTCGAGGGGTTGACGATCCTGGCCCGTCCCGAGCTGGGGCTCGACTGGGACCGCAGGGTCAAGCTGTCGGGACCTCCGGCGCTCGTGAGCTCCGGCCTGTGCCTGCAGTTCGCCGAGACGAAGTACGCGGCGATGGCGGCGATCGCCGTGCCCGATGCCGGAACCGTGATCGTCGCGGACGTGCACCTGCACGCCAGTGCGACGCCGGGCGACGAGTTCCTCGACGGCCTTGCCGCGCTCGTCGCGTCGGGTGAGGTTTCCGCGCAGATCGAAGCCAAGCTGAAGCGGACCATCGAAGAGGGAGACGCCCGTCGTCAGCGCGAGGCTGCGCGGTTGATCGAGGCGCTCGGCACGCTCGAGCGGCGGCTCGAGCGTGCCGGCATCGCGGTCGTCGGCACGGTCGTCGCGGGTGACCTGAACGTCGCGCCCGCCTCGCCGTTGCTCGCGTGGCTTCGCGAGCGCGGGTTCGAAGACGCCGTTGCGAGCCACGGCGATCCGGCGATGGTCACGTGGGATCCCGTACAGAACGCGATCGTCCAGCGGATCCAGACACTACGCGACCCGGCTCGCCAGCGGCCGTTCGCCGACGCGAGCCCGGCTCTGGCGGCGCTCTACGCGAGCCCGGCCGGGCAGGAGCGGCCACGGCGACTCGATTACGTGCTGCTCTCTGCGCCTCTGGCGACGAAGGTGAGTCGCGTCGAGCGCTTCGAGCCCCGGACCGCCGATGGCCGCGACCTGTCGGACCACTACGGGCTGCTCGTCGTCATCGACGGCCTAGCGGCCACGAGCCCGGCCCAGCCCCAGACGCCGGCGAGCACAACGGCGCGCTAAGCGATTGCACCGGAAGAGGTTGCGGCTCGGGGGCGTCGACTCTCGCTTCGATCTCGGTGTTGGGATACGATTCCGTGGCACGGGGGGACAGCATGACCGACCAAGGCTTGACGCCCGAGGCACGGGTCGATCTCCAGATCCACCTCGACCGACTGCACGATTGCGAGGAGCGCTGTCGGGAAGGTCTGCGCCTCATCTCGAACGGGCAGCTGACCCGGGACGAGTATTTCGGCCTCCTCGACCGCCAGGCCGCTGCGCACGAGGCCTGGCGCGCGCGCCATTCCCGCTACTTCGACGCCTGAGCGGCGGTGCCCCACAGCGCGGCGGCGCCCCACAGCGGGAGCCTCAGGCGCGCTTCGCAGCCCGGTCCGTCCGATCGGTTGACCACGCTCAGCTCGCCGCCGTGGTTCTCGGCGATCTGCCGGCACAGCACGAGGCCGATCCCCGATCCGTTCGGCTTCGTCGTGAAGAACGGCACGAACAGGTTCGACGTGTTCGACAGACCGGGTCCGCGATCGAGGACCCACACCTCGACCTGCCGGGCGTCGCGCGACCAGCCGACCTCGACGCCGCCGCCCGTCTCGAGCGCGGCGTCGACCGCGTTGCGCACGAGGTTGATCAGCGCCTGCTCGATCTGGTCGCCGTCGACGTGGACGACGACCTCGGGGCCCGGCGCGAGAACGACGGGCAGCCGGGTCTCGAGTCCCACGACGCGCCGCAACAGCGCCCCGAGCTCGGCCGGTCGGCGCTCGGGGCGGGGGAGCCGGGCCAGGCTCGCGTAGGCGTCCATGAACCGGCTCAGCGCCGCCGACCGCGCGCCGATCACGGCCAGGCCGCGCAGCATGTCGCTCTCCCAGTCGACCGGTCGCGGCTCGCGCGCGAGCAGCGCCTCGAGGCTCCCGGCGATCGAGCGGATCGGGGCCAGCGAGTTGTTCAGCTCGTGGCCGATGACGCGGATCAGGCGCTGCCACGTCTGGCGCTCCTCCTCGCGCAGCACGCGGCTCAGATCGGTCACGACGAGGAGCTGCATCGGCAGGCCACCCTGGCGGAACGTCGTGCGCCGCGCTTCCCAGCGTCCGGCGCCCGCGGGGAACGTGTGCGGCAGGACGACCGGTGCGTCCTCGCGCAGGCACTCCGCGAGGTCGAGCGTTCGAGCGTCGCGACCGATGAGCTGCTCGGCCGGCCGGGCGAGCAGCCGCTCGCCCGCGCGGTTCACCAGGCGCAGCGTCCGCGCCGAGTCGAACGCGAACACCGCGACGTCGATCTCGGCCATGATCGTGCGCAGGAGCGCCGAGGCTTCGAGCGCATCGAGGCGCTCGTGGCGCAGCGTCTCGGTGAACGCGTTCAGCTCGAGCATCACCTCGCCCAGCGCGTCGTCGCGCCGCGCGCCGCGCGCGCGGATCGAGAAGTCGCCTTCGCGCAGCGCGGCCACGAGGTTCGAGATCGTCTGCAGCGGACGCACGATCCGACTGCGCAGGGAGAATGCCAGCCCGCAGCCGACGAGCACGACGAGCGCCGAGAGCGTCAGCCGGACCTTCGCCGAGTAGTCGCCGACCCACAACAGCCCGAGCGCGACGAGGGTGCCGGGGAGCGCGATCGCGAGCGCCGAGATCAGGATGCGACGCTCGAAAGACGTTCTGCGCGCGTGTCTCCTCGCGCTCATAGACCGTAGCGCTGGAGGCGACGGTACAGCGCGCTGCGACTCAGCCCGAGAGCCTGCGCGGCGTGGCTGACGTTTCCGGAGAACTTGGCCAGCGCCTTCTGGATCAGCAGGCACTCGACCTCCTCGAGGCTCATGTCCTCGAGGCGCGGGGCGATCGGCGTCGTCGCGTGCAGGCCCAGATCGGCCGCCCGCACGGTGTCGCCCACGGCCATCAGCACGCCGCGCTCGACCGCGTGGTCCAGCTCGCGCACGTTGCCGGGCCACGGGTGGTCGAGCAGGATCTCGAGCGCCGCGGGCTCGAACGCCTCGACCGGCTTGCGATAGTGCCGCGCGTGCTGGGCCAGGAACTGCGCCGCCAGTAGCGGGAGGTCCTCGCGCCGCTCGCGCAGCGGCGGCACGTGGATCTCGATCGTGTTCAGCCGGAACAGCAGGTCCTGGCGGAACCGCCCGGCCTCGACCTCGTCGCGCAGGCTGGCGTTCGTCGCCGACACGATGCGCACGTCGACGCGCCGCGTGCGCGACGAGCCGACGCGCTCGAGCTCGCCCGTCTCGAGCACGCGCAGGAGCCGCGTCTGCTGGCTCGGCGAGACGTTGAAGATCTCGTCGAGGAACAGCGTGCCCCCGTCGGCGAGCTCGAACCGCCCCACGCGGTCGGCGCGCGCGTCGGTGAACGCGCCCTTCACATGGCCGAACAGCTCGCTCTCGAACACGCCTTCGGAGAGACCTCCGGCGTTGACCGTGACCATCGGCCGCGCCGCGCGGGGCGACACGCGGTGCAGCGCGCGGGCCACGACGCCCTTGCCCGCGCCGTTCTCGCCCGTGATCAGGACGTTCGCATCGGCCGGGCCGACGCGGGCGATGATCTCGAGCACCGGCCGCATCGCCGCCGAGCGCGCGACGAGCTCCGGATGCTCGGCGTCGCGCAGCAGGCGGTTCTCGGCTTCGAGCAGCCGGCCCTTGCGCAGGGCGCGCCCGAGCTCGACCTGCGTCCTGAGGATCGCGAGCAACCGCGCGTTGTCCCACGGCTTGGACACGAAGTCGCGCGCTCCGCGGCGCATGGCCTCGACCGCCAGCTCGACGCTCGACCACGCGGTCATGACGACGACCGGCAGCGTGGCATCGAGCGCGCGCAGCCGGGCCAGCATCTCCAGGCCCTCCTGGCCCGAGGTCGTGTCGCGTGCGTAGTTCAGGTCGATCAGCAGGACGTCGAAGTCCTGGGCCTCGAGCGCCCGCAGCACGCCCTGCGGCGAAGTCGCCGAGTCGATCCGGAACCCCTCGCCCTTGAGCAGCAGGCGCAGCGATTCCACGACGTCGGCTTGGTCATCGGCGACCAGGGCCCGGGGAGCTGTGTCGACGGCGGGAGACACGGCGCATTCTACTCTGGCGCTCAGGCGGCCGGCTCCCGCACGAGCCAGCCGTCGTGGAGCCGCACCACCCGGTGCCCGAACGCCGCGTTGGTCTCCGCATGCGTGACCTGGACGATCGTCGTGCCCCGCTCGTTCAGGTCGCGGAACAGCTCCATGATCTCCTTGGCCTGCGCCGAGTGCAGGTTCCCCGTCGGCTCGTCGGCCAGGAGCAGCGGGGGGTTCGAGATCACCGCACGGGCCACGGCCACGAGCTGCTGCTGGCCGCCCGACAGCTGGCCCGGGTACAGGTCCTTCTTGCCCACGATGCCGAACCGATCGAGCGCGTCGCATACCAGACTGGTACGCTCGCGGCGCCCGATGTTCTTATAGCTCAGCGGCACGTCGAGATTCTCGTACACGGTCAGGTCGTCGAGCAGGTGGTAGCTCTGGAACACGAACCCCACGTTGCGCTTGGCCAGGATCGCGCGCTCCTTGCGCGACACCGTGTGCACCGGCTGGTCGAGCAGGTGATACTCGCCCGCCCATTCCGCGTCGAGCAGGCCGAGGATCGCCAGGAGCGTCGACTTGCCCGCGCCCGACGGGCCCATGATCGTGACGAACTCGCCCGCGCGGACGTCGAGGTCGATGCGCCGCAGGACCCATGCCTTGCCCGCCGGCGTGTCGTAGCACTTCTCGAGGTCGCGCACGCGGATCATCGGTTCACGCCGTGCCCACGGTCTCTTCCACGATCCGGCCGTCGAACAGGTGCACCATGCGGTCGGCGTGGCGCGCGTAGCGCGGATCGTGCGTGACCGTGCAGATCGTCGCCCCGCCGCGGTGCAGCTCGCGCAGCAGGTCCATCACCGTCTCGCCGTTGCGCGAATCGAGGTTCCCCGTGGGCTCGTCGGCCAGGAGGATCGACGGCTCCCCGACGAGCGCCCGCGCGACCGCCACGCGCTGCTGCTGACCGCCCGAGAGCTGGCTCGGCAGGTGCCGTGCGCGGTGCCCCATCCCGACGCGCTCGAGCGCCGCGCGAACGCGCTCCGCGCGCTCGCTCGAGCGGGTTCCGCGGTACGTCAGCGGCAGCTCGACGTTCTCGAACACGGTCAGGTCGCCGATGAGGTTGAAGCTCTGGAACACGAAGCCGATCTGCCGGTTGCGGATCCGCGCCCGCGCCGACAGCGTCAGGTCGTGCACCGGCGTGCCGTCGAGGACGTACGCCCCGTCGGTCGGCGAATCGAGCAGCCCGAGGATCGACAGGAGCGTCGACTTGCCACAGCCCGACGGCCCGGCGATCGACACGTACTCGCCGCGGTGGATCTGCAGGTGCACGCCGGCGAGGGCGTGGGTCTCGACCTCCTCGGTCAGGAACACCTTGGTCAGAGCGTTCAGCTCGATCAGCGGCCTCGACGCGGTCTCCACAGGTTTCTCCCTCCTCAATGCAGGCGCACGCGATCGAAGCCGTCCCACTGGGACATGTCGGAGAGGATCACCTGATCGCCCTCCGCGAGACCATCGACGATCTCGACGGTGTTGACCGAGTTGCGTCCGAGCTGGACCGGGACGCGCGTGGCGCTCTTGCCGTCGGGCGCGAGCCGGAACAGCGTGACCGTGTCGCCGTCGTCGCCGAACACCGGGCGTCCGACGTGGAGCACGCTGTCCAGCCGCTCGAGCTCGATCGTTCCGTCGACGTTGAGGTCGGGCCGCGCGCCGCGCGGCAGCTCGCCCGCGAGCGCGACGTCGACCGTCACCGTGCCGTTGCGCGACGCGGGATCGATGCGCGACACCTTGCCCGGGACGATCCCGTTGCGCGTGTCGATCGACGCCGGCAGGCCGACCGTTACGTCCCGCGCCTGGGTCTCGGGCACGCGGACCTCGGCCTTCAGCCGCCCGGGCTCGGACACGCGGGCCAGGTTCAAACCAGGGGTCACGAGCTGCCCGGCCTCGATCAGGAGCTGCTGGACCACGCCGTGCGATCCCGCGCGGACGTGCAGCGCGTCGACCTGGCTCCGGCGCAGGCGGCTCAGCGCGTGGGCGCGCTCGATGCGCGCGGCCGACGCGGCGAGCTGGGCCTGCTCGGCTTGCACGTCGATGACCAGACGCCGGCCCTGGATCTCGGACCGCGTGGCCAGCTCGCTCGCCCGGAGCTGGGACTGCTTCAGCGTGATGTCGGCGATCAGGCCGTCCTTGGCCAGCGCCTCGTTCGCGTCGACCTGCAGCTCCGCCTGATGGTGGTCCGAGTCGATCGAGGCCTTGTCCGCCTCGTGCGTCATGCGCTGGCTCTGTAGCTGGACGCGCAGGTTCGCCAGATCGGCCTCGGCGGCGCGCAGCTCCGATTCGGCGTCGAGCGCGAGGAGCTCGAGCTCGGGGTTGCTCAGCTCGATCAGCACGGTGTCGGCCATGACGACGCTGCTCGGCAGGACGAGGATCTGCTCCACGCGGCCCTCGGTCCGTGCCGGGATCCAGCGGATCACCTCGGGCACGAGCGTGCCCGCACCGCGCACCTGCCGGAGCATCGACCCGCGCTTGACGGTGTCGATGAGCACGGAGCTGCGGTCGACGGCCGGAGCCGCGGGCTCGAGCCGGGCCAGGCCGATCGTGACCAGCACCACGATCAGCACGACCACGGTCCCGAGCAGCATGCGGCGTCTGAGACGCTTGCCGGCCTGCGCTGGGCGAGCGATGTCCACACAACCTCCGGTCACGAGCAGAACAAGACCCGTACCAGCTCGAAAAGCGGCCGGCACGGGCCGTGGACGTCGCCACCCGGCCCGCGCCTGTCCGTCGCTGGGACGGCGCCGTCCCACAACCGGACACCTGGCGACGCTCCATCCGCGGTCGCCGACAGGACGATGGGGACGAGGGGACGCCGGCTCGCGGCTTGCAGAGCCGAGAAACGGGGACACTCTTGGTTCCTGCCTCGATCGAGGCACTGAAACGCCGCGGTCTCGTTGGGAGCGGAAACCAAGAATGTCCCCGTTGCAGGAGGGAGCCATGGGAGCGTTTCTGCAGGACGTGCGCTACGCGATCCGAACCCTTCTGGCGACCCCCGGCTTCTTTCTGCGCGCCCTGCCCGTGGATCGGCCCGCAGACCTGGTGCGTATGGCGACGCGGACGACAGACGGCCACGTGCACGCGGACTTCTCGTACCCGCTCTACGCCGCGCTGCGCGACGAGGGCACGCTCGAAGGACTCGCGGCGTACACCGAGCGATCGATGGGCTTGAGCGCGGGCGGGCGGACCGAGCGGATCGGTGCACGCTTGTCCTCGCTGCGGTCGGGATCTACGGCGTGATGGCGTTCCGCGTAGCCCAGCGAGCACGCGGCAGATCGGCGTGCGTATGGCTCTCGGCACCGGGCGACGCGAGCTGCTGCTCCTCGTCCTGCGGCTAGCCGTCGTCGGAATCGTCGCCGGTGGGATCCTCGCGTTCTGGCTCTCGCGCGGCGTGGCGAGCCGGCTCTACGGGGTTGCGCAAGACGACCCGCTGACCTTCGTCGTCGCGGCCGGGATCCTGTTCGGCGTGGCGGTCGTCGCGTCCGTGATCCCCGCGCACCGACCGAGATCCGGTGTCCGGCGGTGGGACGACTGCGTCCCACGACCGGACGGTGCGCTGCACGATCGATACGCCGCGGCCGCGTACGGCGGCACGTCGCGTCGCGGCCCGCGACTTGCAGGCCTGCCGTGCCGGCGCGAGAGGAGCGATGGGGAGCTTGATCCAGGACCTGCGCTACGGATGCCGCGCGCTCGCGAGGAGCCCGGGCTTCACGGTCGTGGCCGTGCTCACGCTGGCACTCGGGATCGGGGCCACGAGCGCGATCTTCAGCGTCGTCCACTGGGTCTTGCTGCGTCCGCTGCCGTTCCCCGATCCCGAGCGATTGGTGCTGATCGCCGAGCACAACCTGTCGAAGGGCTGGGAGCGCTTCGCCGTATCGCCGCCGAACTTCCTCGACTGGCGCGAGCGCAGCCGGGCGTTCGAGAGCATGGCGATCGCCAACGGTACCTCGCTCACGGTCCTCGGCGCCGATGAGCCCGAGCGCATCCAGGGGCTCGCGGTCTCGTCCGAGCTCCTTCCGCTGCTCGGCGTCGCTCCCACGCTCGGGCGCACGTTCCGCCCGGGCGAGGATCGACCGGGTGCCGAGCGCGTCGCCGTATTGCGACACGAGATCTGGCAGCGGAGGTTCGGAGCCGACCCGAGCATCGTCGGGCGAAGCATCTCGCTCAGCGGTGACGCCTACACCGTGGTGGGGGTGATGCCGGCGGGGTTCCGGTTCACGGCGGCCGAGATCTTCGTTCCCATGACGCTCACCGCGGACCAGCTCTCGGAGCGCGGCTCGCACTGGGTGTTCAGCATTGGCCGGCTCGCCCCGGGCGCGACGCGCGAGCGGGCCCAGGCCGAGCTCGAAACGATCGCCGCGAGCCTCGCCGAGCAGTACCCGGACACGAACCGCGGCTGGGGCGTGCGCGTCGACGACATGCACGAGAATGCCGTGGGGCGTGCACGTCCGGCTCTCACCGCGCTCAGCGGCGCGGTGGCGTTCGTCCTGCTCATCGCCTGCGCCAACGTGGCGAACCTGCTCCTGGCTCGAGCCACGAGACGGCGGCACGAGCTGGCGATCCGTTCGGCGCTCGGGGCCCGGCGCTCGCGCCTCGTGCGTCAGATGCTCACGGAAAGCCTGCTCCTGGCCCTCGCCGGCGGGGCGCTCGGGTTGCTTCTCGCGGCCTGGGGCATCGACGCGCTGCCGGCACTGGCCGCCGACAGCCTGCCCCGGGTTCGCGGGATCGAGGTCGATCGGACCACGCTGGCGTTCACGATCGGAGCGTCGCTGGCGACGGTGTTGCTCTTCGGGCTCGTGCCCGCGCTCCAGGCCTCGCGCGATCCGGCCGGCGCAGGAATGCGCGACGGGGCGCGGAGCGGCCACGGCGGACGGGGCCGGATGCGCGGCGCGCTCGTCGTGTGCGAGATGGCGCTCGCTCTCGTGCTGCTCATCGGCGCCGGGCTGCTCCTCGAGAGCTTCCGGCGCGTCTCGTCGCTCTCCCCGGGCTTCGATGCGGACCACGCGCTGACGCTCGAGCTCGCGCTCCCGACGGCGCGATACCCCGAGTCCACGCAGCAGGCGGAGTTCTTTCGTGCGGTGCTCGAGAAGCTCGCCGCTCTGCCGGGCGTCGAGGCGGCGGGCGCTTCGACCTGCGTGCCGCTCGCGGGTGCGGACGAGATTTACTCGATCGTGCTCGACGGCCGCCCCGAGGTGGCGCCGTCCGATCTGCCTTCGGCCAACTACTACGCCGTGAGCGCCGACTACTTCCGGGCGCTCGGCATCCCGCTGCGCCGCGGGCGCTACTTCACGGAGCGTGACACGGCGACCGCTCCTAAGGTGGCGATCGTCGACGAGAGCTTCGCGCGACGGCACTTCGCGGGCCAGGATCCTCTGGGTCAGCGACTGCGGATCGGCAACGCTGGCGCCGTGCCGCGCGAGATCGTCGGCGTCGTCGGGCCGGTGACGCACTACGCGCTCGAGTCGGGTCCGACGATCGCGATGTACGAGCCGTACCTCCAGCAGCCGCAGGAAGCGATGGCCGTCGTCCTGCGCTCGAGCATCGATCCCGTCTCGCTGACCTCCGCCGCGCGCCGCGCGGTGCTCGAGGTCGACCCGGCGCAACCGGTGTACGACGTGCGCACGATGGACCAGGTGATCGCGAGCAGCCTGGCCGATCGAAAGCTGCCGATGCTGCTGCTCGTCGTTTTCGCCGGCGTGGCCCTGCTCCTCGCGGCGATCGGGCTCTATGGCGTCGTGTCGTACGCGGTGGTCCAGCGGACGCACGAGCTGGGCGTGCGCATGGCGCTCGGCGCTCGGCGCGCGGACGTCGTGCGCCTCGTCCTGTCCCATGGCTTGGGGCTCGCGCTCGCCGGCGTTGGGATCGGTCTCTGCGCCTCCGTTCTCGTGACGCGCGCCACGACGCGCCTGCTGTTCGGGATCGCGCCGACCGACCCGATCGTCTACGGCGCGCTGTCGCTCGTGCTCGTCGGTGTGGCGCTCGTGGCGAGCCTCGTGCCGGCACGTCGGGCGACGCGTCTCGACCCCCTGGCAGCGCTGCGGAGCGAGTAGGAGGACCGATGGACGCGCTCAGACAGGACCTCCAGTACGCCTGGCGCATGCTCGTGCGGAGCCCGGGAGTCACCGCGCTCGCGCTCGTCGCGCTCGCGCTCGGTATCGGCGCGAACACGGCGGTCTTCAGCGTGGTCGACGGCGTGCTGCTCGAGCCGCTGCCGTACTCCGAGCCGGACCGGCTGGCGGTTGTGTGGGCCGCCACACCCGATCTGTTGCCGGCGAGCGGAGGCGAGTTCACCGGTTGGCGCGAGCAGAGCGACGTGTTCTCCGCGATCGCCGCGTTCCACTCCCAGCCGTACGCGGTGACCGGTGGCGCGCCCGAGATCCTCGGCGGCGTGCGCGCTTCGGCCGAGCTGTTCCCGCTGCTCGGCGTCGCCGCCGAGCACGGTCGCACGTTCCTGCCCGAGGAGGACCGTCCGGGGGGCCCGCACGTCGTCGTGCTCGGGCACGCCGTCTGGCAGCGCCGGTTCGGCGGAGATCCGAGCATCGTCGGTCGGACGATCTCGCTCGACGACGAGCCGTACACGGTTGTCGGCGTGATGCCCGACGGGTTCCAGTTCCCGCGGCGCGGCGAGATGCCGTCCCCGTTCCAGTTCCCGCAGGACGTCGCCGTGTACACGCCGCTCGCGCTGACGCCCGAGCAGGCCGCGAACCGGGGTCGCGAGTACCTGATGGTGATCGCCCGGCTGAAGCCGGGGGTCACGCTGGCCCAGGCGCAAGCCGGGATGAGCGCCACGGCCGAGCGATTCGCGCAGCAGTTCCCGAGCACGAACCGCAACCGCGGCGCGCGCGTGGTCGGCCTGCGCGAGCAGGTCCTGGCGCGCGTCGAGCCAGCCTTGCTCATGCTTCTCGGTGCGGTGGGCCTCGTGCTGCTGATCGCCTGCGCCAACGTGGCCAACCTCGCGCTCGTCCGCGCGTCGGCGCGCGGGAAGGAGATGGCGATCCGCTCCGCGCTCGGCGCGGCGCGCGGGCGCGTGGTGCGCCAGCTGCTCACGGAGAGCTTGGTGCTGGCGCTCGTGAGCGGTGCCGTCGGGCTCGTCCTCGCGCTGTGGGGCGTCGAGACGGTGCGCGCGCTCCTGCCCGAGACGGTGCCGCGTGCGGAGGAGATCGGCGTGAACGCGCGGGCGTTCGGCTTCACGCTCGTCGTGTCGCTCGTCACCGGGGTCCTGTTCGGCCTGGCCCCCGCGCTCCAGGCGTCGATGCCGCGTCTTTCTCCGGCGTTGCAGGAAGGCGGACGCTCGGACCGGGGGAGCGGCTCGCGGCGCCTGCGCGGCCTGCTCGTCGTCTCCGAGGTTGCGCTCGCGCTCGTCCTGCTCGCCGGTGCCGGTTTGCTCCTCCGCAGCTTCGTGCGTCTGGCGCGCGTCGATTCCGGTGTCGACACGCGGAACGTGCTGACCGTCGACGTGCGCCTTCCACGCGGGCGCTATGCGCCGCCGCGTCAGGTGGCGTTCTTCGACGAGCTCGTCACGCGCCTGCGCGCGTTACCCGGCGTGCGGGCTGCGGCCGGGATCTACCCGCTGCCGCTGAGCGGGGCCGAGGAGGGCGCTTCCTTCGTGGTCGACGGCCGGCCAGCCGCGCCGGACGAGCGAGTGCTCGCCGGTCCGCGGTTTGTCAGCCCGGGGTACTTCGAGACGATGGGGATCCCGGTCGTCCGCGGCCGCGGGTTCAGGGACAGCGACGGTCGAGAGGCGAGTCCCACGCTCGTGATCAACGAGGCGATGGCCCGGACGTACTGGCCGTCCGGCGATCCGATCGGCCAGCGCCTCGCGTTCAGTGGCGTGAGCGGTCCGCGGGTGTGGCGCGAGATCGTCGGCGTGATCTCGGACGTGCACCACTCGGGGCTCGATCGACCGTCGCCGCCCGAGGTGTACTGTCCGTTCGCGCAGTTTCCGGGGCCGGGGCTCACGCTCGTCCTGCGCACGAACGGCGCCCCGCGAGACCTCGTCGCCTCGGTCGAGGCGGCGGTGCGGTCGATCGACGCCGATCAGCCGATCACCAACGTACGCACGATGGACGAGCTCCTCGCGCGCTCGGTCGCCCCGCGGCGCTTCCCGCTGCTGCTCCTCGGGACCTTCGCCGGGCTCGCGCTCGTCCTCGCCGCGGTCGGGATCTACGGCGTGATGTCGTATCTCGTGGCGCAGCGCCGCCACGAGATCGGGATCCGCATGGCCCTCGGGGCCGAGGCGCGCGACGTGCGCCGGCTCGTCGTCGGGCAGGGGATGAAGCTCGTGCTGATCGGCCTGGCCCTCGGGGCCGCGGGCGCGCTCGTGTTGACGCGGGTTCTGCAGGGTCTGTTGTTCGCCGTGAGCGCGACCGATCCGGTCACGTTCGTGGCCGTGGCGCTGCTCCTCGTCCTCGTCGCGCTCGCCGCGTGCTGGATCCCGGCGCGGCGGGCGACGCGGATCGATCCGCTCGCCGCGCTGCGCTACGACTAGGAGGTGCGATGGACGCGCTGTGGCAAGACCTTCGTCACGCCGCGCGGACGCTCTGGCGCAGTCCGGGCTTCACCGCCGTGGCCGTGCTCACGCTGGCCCTGGGCATCGGCGCGAACACCACGATCTTCAGCGTCGTGCGCGCCGTGCTGCTCCGGCCGCTGCCGCTCCCCGAGCCCGAGCGTGTCGTGCGGGTCTGGGAGTCCGACACGAAGCGCGGCTGGAACGAGTTCTCCGTGTCCGGGCCGAACTACCTCGACTGGGTCGAAGAGGCCAGGGTGTTCGAGCAGCTGGGGGCGATGCAGTGGACGACGTTCCATCTGACGGGCGGCGCCGAACCCGAGCGCATCGTCGGAGCGCTGGCCAGCGCGAGCCTGTTCCGGGTGCTCGGTGTGGCACCGGCGGTCGGCCGCTCGCTCCTGCCGGAGGAGGAGCGAGCGGGCGGACCGCACGTCGTGCTCCTGAGCCACGGCCTGTGGGAGCGGCGCTACGGCGCCGACCGGTCGGTCGTCGGACGCACGATCGAGCTCAGCGGCGCGAGCTACGAGGTCGTGGGAATCCTTCCGGAGACGTTCGAGTTCTCGCTCGGCGTCGAGCTGTGGGTCCCGCTGGTCCACGATCCGGCCCAGGCGAACCGTAGCAACCACGTGCTGTCGGTGTTCGGGCGGCTCTCGCCCGGGGTCACGCTGGCCCAGGCCACCGCGGAGATGGAAACGATCGCCCGCGGCCTCGAGCAGCGGTACCCCGAATCGAATGCCGGGTGGGGCGTGACGT
The DNA here is from genome assembly GCA_963824225.1 of uncultured Acidobacteriota bacterium. Taxonomy (GTDB): domain Bacteria; phylum Acidobacteriota; class Polarisedimenticolia; order Polarisedimenticolales; family Polarisedimenticolaceae; genus CAWGOF01. The sequence continues at coordinate 77,387 of CAWGOF010000001.1, forward strand.
TGTCGACGCTCGACGACTGGGTCGTGCCCGAGGAGACGCGGGAGGCCCTCGTCGTCCTCCTCGCCGGCGTCGGCTTCGTGCTGCTGATCGCCTGCGCCAACGTGACGAACCTGCTCCTCGCTCGCGCCGAGCCGCAGCGCCGGGCGCTCGCCGTGCGGGCGGCGCTCGGCGCGACGCGCGCGCGACTCCTGCGGCAGCTGTTGACCGAGAGCCTGGTCCTGGCCGTGGTCGGAGGGGTCGTGGGCGTGCTCCTCGCGCTGTGGGGCACCGACCTGATCGCCGCGAGCCGGCAGGCCACGGTGTCGCGTCTCGACGAGACGCGGCTCGATGGCGTCGTCCTCGCGTTCACGCTCCTCGTGTCGCTCGGTACCGCGCTCTTGTCGGGCTCGCTGCCCGCGTGGCAGGCGTCGCGCGCAAGCGTCGGGCAGGCGCTCCGCGAGGGCGGGCGCATCGCGGGCGACGCGCGGCGTCGCCTGCGCGGAGCGCTCGTCGTCGGCGAGGTCGCGTTGACCCTCATGCTGCTCGTGGGAGCGGGGTTGATGATCCGCAGCCTGGCCCGACTCGTTCAGGTGCCTCTCGGATTCGCCCCGGAGAACGTGCTGAGCGCGCAGATCAACCTCCCGCCGAGCCGGTACGCGGACGGCGACCGGCGCACCGCGTTCTTCGATCGACTGCTCGAGCGGCTCCAGGCCCAGCCCGGTGTGACCGCGGCGGCGGCGATCACGCAGGTCCCGTTCTCCGGCGGCAACTGGGCCATGGAGGTCACGCTCGAGGGCCGGGAATCGGGCACGCCCTTCTCGGCCGACACGCGCGGGGTCACGCCGGGGTACTTCCGGACGATGGGCATCCCCGTCCTCGCCGGTCGCGAGTTCACCGACCGGGACCGCGGCGAGCCGCTCGTGCTGATCGTCAACGATCGCGCGGCGAAGCTGTTCTGGCCCGGGGAGGACCCGATCGGCAAGCGCATGCGCCCGGGGCCCCGGAACCCGTGGGGCACGATCGTCGGCGTCGTGGCCGACTCGCGCAACCTGAACCTGACCGACGACGTCCGTCCCGCGATGTACTTCGGGAACGCGCAGCTCGGCCCGAGCGACATGACCGTCGTCGTGCGCTCGGCGCTCCCACGGGCGAGCGTCGGCGCGGCGCTCGCCGCCGACGTGCGGGCGCTCGATCCCAACCTCCCGCTGTTCAACGTGCGTCCGATGGACGAGATCGTCGCCGCGGCCTCGGGGCCGCCACGGTTCCAGACGGTGCTGCTCGGACTCTTCGCCGCGCTGGCCCTCGTGCTCGCCACGGTCGGCGTGTACGGCGTCGTGTCCTATTCGGTGGCGCAGCGGACACAGGAGATCGGCGTCCGTATGGCGCTCGGCGCAGCGACGCGCGACGTGCGCCGGCTGATCGTCGGCCAGGGTGTCCGGCTCGCGCTCATCGGCGTCGCGCTCGGGGCTCTCGGTGCGCTGGCGCTGAACGGCTGGATGAGGAGCCTGGTCTTCGGTGTCAGCGTGTTCGATCCGCTGACCTTCGCCGCCGTCGGGCTGTTGCTCGTGCTCGTCGCCTGCGCGGCGTGCTGGATCCCCGCCCGCCGCGCGACGCGGATCGATCCGCTCGCGGCGCTGCGCTGCGACTAGGAGGGCTCGTGAGCACCGTGTGGCACGACCTGCGGTATGCAGCGCGCGCGCTGGCCAAGAGCCCGGGCTTCACCGGTATCGCCGTGCTCACGCTCGCGCTCGGCATGGGGGCCAACTCGGCGATCTTCGGCCTCGTCAACGCGATCCTGCTGCGCCCGCTCGCGTACCGCGAGCCCGATCGACTGGTGCTCGTGCAGGGCAGCAATCCGCAGAAGGGGTTCGAGGTCGACCGGGTCTCGTACCCCGAGCTGCTGACGTGGAGAGAGCGCAGCTCGGTCCTGGAGTTCGAGCCGTCGACCGACAGGCAGTACAACCTGACGGGCGCGGGCGAGCCCGAGCTGATCTTCGGCTACCGCTTCTCGGCCGGGTTCTTGCCGTTGCTCGGCGTCGAGCCGATCCTCGGCCGCACGTTTCTGCCGCAGGAGGACCGTCCGGGCGCGCCCCACGTCGTCCTGTTGAGCCACTCCCTGTGGCAGCGCCGCTTCGCGTCGGACCCCGGGGCGATCGGGAAACCGATCGTCCTGAACGGCGAAGGTTACGAGATCGTGGGCGTGATGCCTCCCGGGTTCCGCTATCCCGAGCTCTGCGAGCTGTGGACGCCGCTCACGATCGACGCGAGCGCGGCGGGCGACCGCGACTTCCGGTTCCTCAACGTCCTGGGACGGCTCAGGCCTGGTGTGACGCGCGAGCAGGCGCAGCAGCAGATGGATGGGATCGCCGCGCTGCTCGAGCAGCAGTATCCGGAGACGAACGCGGGCCAGAGGGTCCGCGTGGTCGGTCTGCGCGAGTACGCGACCTCGGACGTCCGCGCGCCGCTCCTCGTGCTGCTCGTGTCGGTCGGCCTCGTCCTGCTGATCGCGTGCACGAACATCGCCGGCCTGCTCCTCGCGCGCGGCTCGGCCCGGCGCCGCGAGGTCGCGATCCGCCAGGCGCTCGGCGCGAGCCGCCTGCGCCTGGTGCGTCAGCTCGTGACCGAAGGTCTCCTGCTGTCCGCGCTCGGTGGTACGGTCGGTTTCGGCCTCGCGCTCGTCGGCGCCGAGCGGCTGCTGACCTTGCTCCCGCAGAACATCGAGAACCTGAGCATCCCCAGGGTCGACGCGATCCCGTTCGACCTGCGAGTGATCGGCTTCAGCGTGCTCGTCGCCGTGTTCACCGGCGTGATGGCCAGCTTGCTGCCCGCCGTGCAGGCCTCGCGCTCGGATGTGACGGGCGCGCTCAAGGACGAGGGGCGCGGCTCGACCGGCAGCACCGGCGTGCGACGGTTCGAGCGCGGCCTGGTCGTCGCCGAGACCGCGCTCGCGCTCGTGCTCCTCGTCGCCGCGGGCCTGACGATCAAGAGCTTCGTGCGCCTGCAGCAGGGCGACCTGGGCCTCGATCCACGGCGCGTGCTGACGGCGCAGGTCATGCTGCCGCAGTACGCGTACACCACACGTCCGAAGCGCGTCGAGTTCGTCGAGGCGGTGTCCGAGCGGCTCGCGGCGCTCCCCGGCGTCGAGTCGATGGGTACGATCAACTGGCTTCCGCTGAGCGGGTTCTGGAACTCGCGGTCATTCGAGATCGAGGGCCAACCCGCGCCGAAACCGGGAGACGCGCCCGAGGCCGACGATCGCATCGTCACGCCGGGGTACTTCCGGACGATGAGCATCCGCCTCGTCCAGGGCCGCGACTTCACCGAGCGCGATCACGAGTCGGCCCCGCAGGTCGCGATCGTCAACGAGACGCTGGCGCGGCGCTACTGGCCCGACGGAGATGCGGTGGGGCGCCGGTTGAACCTCGGCGATGCGGCGCGGCCGAGCTGGTGGGAGATCGTCGGTGTCGTGGGCGACGTCAAGGCGTTCGGGCTCGAGAGTCGCACGCACAACGACGTCTACCGCCCATACCGGCAGGTCACGTTCCCGGTGATCGCGTTCGTGATGCGCACGACGATCGAGCCCGAGCGCCTGGTCCACGCGCTACGCCAGGAGGTCCGGGCCGTCGACCCGAACCAGCCGCTGTTCAAGGTGCTGAGCATGGAGCGGCTCGCCGCGGAGTCGATCACTCTGCGGCGGGTCAGCATGGTCCTGATCGGTAGCTTCGCCGCGATGGCGCTGCTCCTCGCCGCGCTCGGCGTGTACGGCGTGCTGTCCCACGCGGTCGCTCGACGGACGCACGAGATCGGCGTGCGCCTGGCTCTCGGCGCGCAGCACAGCGCCGTGTTCTGGCGCGTGGTGCTCGAGGGGATGGCGCTCGCCGCGCTCGGCGCGGGGATCGGCGTCCTCGCGTCCCTGGCCCTGACCCAGTATCTGACGAGCCTGCTCTTCGGCGTCGAGCCGTCCGACCCCGCGACCTTCGCCGCGGTGGTCTGTGTCCTGGGGCTCGTGGCGTTGCTCGCGTGCTGGATCCCGGCGCGCCGGGCGACTCGGATCGATCCGCTCGTCGCGCTGCGCTACGAGTAGAGGAGGCGACGATGCACGGCATGGGCCAAGACCTGCGCTATGGCGCACGCATGCTGGTCAAGAGCCCGGGCTTCACCGCGGTCGCGGTGCTCGCGCTGAGCCTGGGGATCGGCGCCAACACGGCGATCTTCAGCGTCGTCCAGGGCGTGCTCCTCCGACCGCTGCCGTTTCTCGACCCCGACCGGATCGTCTGGATGGCAGAGGTCCAGGAGGGCCAGCCGGGCTTCCCGTTCGCCGCCGCCGAATACCTCGCGTTCCGCGACGAGGGCACGAAGCTCGAGCACGTCGCCGCCGTTCGCACCACGGGCTACAACCTCGCCGGCGCGGGCGCGCCCGAGCGCGTGCGCGGGGTCGTCGTCACCCCGAGCCTGTTCCCGCTCCTGGGGGTCGAAGCGCAGCTCGGCCGGACGCTGATCCAAGGGAAGGACGACCTGCCCGGAGCACCGCGCGTCGCCGTTCTCGCGCACGCATTCTGGCAGCAGCACTTCGGCGCCGACCCGGGCGTCGTGGGCCAGACGTTCCGGCTCAACGACGAGAGCGTCGAGATCGTCGGCGTCCTGCCCCAGAGGTTCGGCTTTCTCGGCTCGCGGGACGTGTGGGTCAACCCGGCGGACGTCGTGCCCGAGGTGTTCCCGAACTTCAAGCGAGATCCGGGCTCGGACGCGGCGATGCACTACCTGCTGCTCATCGGCCGGCTCGCGCAAGGTGCGACGCGTGAGGAGGCCGAGGCCCAGCTCGACCTCGTGGCCCACCGGTTGTCGGCCGAGCGCTCGGCGAACCACGGCGTGCAGCTCGTGCCGCTGCACGAGCAGGTCACGGGCGCGAGCCGCGCGACGCTCGTCGTGCTGTTCGTCGCCGTCGGCTTCGTTCTCCTCATCGCCTGCGCCAACGTGGCCAACCTCCTCCTCGCCCGATCGACGACCCGCGTGCGCGAGATCGCCGTGCGCTCGGCTCTCGGCGCGAGTCGCCTGCGGCTCGTGCGCCAGCTGTTGACCGAGAGCCTGCTCCTCGGCGCGATCAGCGCCGCGATCGGACTGCTGCTCGCGTGGTGGGGCATCGAGGCCCTGAAGGCCGCCGCTCCCGCGCAGCTCCCGCGCGCCAACAGCGTGCGCGTCGACGGTTTCGTTCTCGCGTTCACGTTCGGTGTGTCGATCTTGACGAGTTTGCTCTTCGGCCTCGCCCCCGCTTTCCACGCCGCGCGGGGCGAGGCCGAGGGGCTGAAAGAAGGCGGCGCGGGCGCGCGCGCCTCGGGTCGCAACCGGCTCCGTGGCGCGCTGATCGCGGCCGAGATGGGACTGTCGGTCGTGCTCCTCGCCGGCGGCGGGCTGCTCTGGCGCAGCTTCTCCCAGCTCCTCGCCGTCGAGCCGGGGTTCGAGCCGCGCAACCTCGTGACGCTCGAGGTCGCGTTCTCGGGAGCGAGATACGCCGAGCCCGGCCACACCTCGGCGTTCCTGCGCGACCTCGTGCCGCGCCTGGCGTCGCTTCCGGGCGTCGAGGGCGTCGCCGTATCGAACGACCTCCCGATCGCCGGGATCGACACGTCGATCTACCCGCAGATCGAGGGACGAAGCACCGACCGCGCGGATCCGATCCTCACCGGCCTCCACGGCGCGAACCCGGGTTACTTCCAGACGATGCGCGTGCCGCTGCTGCGCGGCCGGGCGTTCGAGGACGGGGACGTCGACGGCGCGCCGCTCGTCGCCGTGGTCAACGCGACCGCGGCCGCCAGGTTCTGGCCCGACGCGAATCCGGTGGGCCAAAGGCTGAAGACGAGCGACTCCGAGAGCGAGCCGTGGCTGACCGTCGTCGGCGTCGTCGGCGATGTGCGGTACAACGGCCTCAACCAGGCGGTCATGCCCGACATCTACACTCCGCTCGCCCAGCGGTCGTGGACCGCCGCCGTCCTCGCCCTGCGCACGCGCTCGAAGCCCGAATCGCTCGTCCAGGCCGCACGGCAAGAGGTGCAGGCGCTCGACCCGATGCAGCCGCTCTTCGGTGTGCGCACGATGGACGACGTGCTCGCGGAGACGGTGGCCCCGCGCAAGTTCGCCCTGACGCTGCTCGGCCTGCTCGGCGGCCTGGCCATGGCGCTCGCGGCCGTCGGGCTCTACGGCGTGATGGCCTACGTCGTGACCCAGCGCAGCCACGAGATCGGCGTGCGCGTGGCGCTCGGCGCCGAGCCGCGCGACATCCTGCGCCTCATCGTGGGGCAGGGGCTGAAGCTGACCGCCGCGGGCCTCGCGCTCGGGATCGCGCTAGCGCTCGGTCTCACGCGGTTTCTCGAGAGCCTGCTGTTCGCCGTGAGCCCCACCGACCCGGCCACGTTCGCCGGCGTCACCGTCGTGCTCCTCGCCGTGGGCATCGCCGCGTGCTGGATCCCCGCCCGCCGCGCGGTGCGTGTCGACCCGGTGTCCAGCCTGCGCCACGAGTAGGAGCGCACCTGGCGAAAATGCGCCCGGCAATCTCGCGATGTGGGTCCGGCGATGGAGTGGAGACGACCGGGCGCGGGAAGGACGAGTGGGATTCTACCATCGCGCCGCTCGCGGACTCGTGAACGCTGGATGACGAATTGAATGCGCGAGCGGGTGCGACGACCTCGTTGCCCTAGGACAGCAAAACGCCCGGCCGACTCGGGGGGAGGGTGAGCGGGCCGGGCGCTTGCACAGACAACAGCAACGTACAAGCGGTTTTGATCTCGCCACGTTGCGCCGACGTAAAGACCGGGAGCGCTGCAGAGAATTCACCGCGAGGCGCGATCCCTCGCCTTGGGCGTTGCACTATGCTACGCACGTGTTGAGCCCAACTACGCGAAGCGGCCGAAGCGGCACCGTCACCCTTCCCCGTCCCTCGCGAGCAGGGTCCGCGTACATGGTAAGCTCCTGACCGATTGCCACCCGGGCCGTTAGCTCAGTCGGTAGAGCACCAGCCTTTTAAGCTGAGGGTCGGTGGTTCGAATCCACCACGGCTCACCAGAAAAGCCGCCGAACATGACCCAGTTGAGCCTGCGCCGATGAGCCCGTAGGAACTTGCTGGCGAAATTGCTGCCATCTCGCACCGACTCGCGTTGGTCGAAGTCGAGCGCGCCAGGTCGCGGTCGGACATGGACGAGGGACTGAAAAGGTCAGCGTCGCGCACCCGTATATTCGATGATGGCCCTCGGGTCCACACCGGACCATTTCCGGGTACGACTCCGGAATACGGGGTTCTCAACGAGTCCGCAGACGCTGACTTCGCCCAAATCCGGGAGACGCTCGAATCGTGGTTCGAGCGGTACCCGTCTGAGCATCGCGCAGAGCCGCTCGGTCGGTTCCGTAGCCAGAACGACGTCAACTTCAACTCGGCCCTGTTCGAGCTTCTCCTACATGAGCTCCTGATCTGTCTGGGCTGCAAGGTCGAGGTGCATCCGGTGATGCCCACGGGGACGAAACGGCCGGATTTCAAGGCGACGGATCCTGCGGGCGCGAGCTTCTACCTCGAGGCAGCCGTCGCCTACGACTCTGCGGCCATCAGCCCCGCCCACAAGCATCGGGCGGTCATCGAGTCGACGTTGAACAGGCTCGCCGATGACCGGGTCCACCTCCACATGGAATGGGACCGCGACTCAGACCAACCGCCCCCTGTCGCGAAGTTCCGGGCGCGACTGGAGCGGAGGCTTCGCGAGCTCGGGACGGATGCCCTTTCGAACGCGTACGAGCTCGGGATCCCACTCTTCGTTGAGCGCTTCGATGAGGCTGGCTGGCGTTTTTCCGTAACCGTCTCTGTCCGATCACCCAAGCTGCGCGGCACCCCACGCGTGCGGGCGATCGCGACGCAAGCGGAAGGGTTTTGGGAGGGAGAAACCTGGGAGTCGATTCGTGACGCCATCGCGCACAAGGCAACCTACTACGGTGCGATCGATCTGCCGTTCGTCGTCGCAGTTCAGGCGGTCACTCGCAGCGGTATTCGAATCGACGACATCGACGCGGACTGGGCGCTCTTCGGACAGACCGGTGTCCAGTTCACGGCTGGCCCCTTAGGCATGGACTTGACGACCGGAAAGGACGTGCGCGTGCCCAACGGTGCTTGGTATGGTCCTGAGGGAGCTCGGAACACGCGCGTGAGCGCGTCTTTGATCGTGAGCCAACTCTATCCGTGGAGCATTCCAAACGCGCCGGCCGTCCTCTATCACAACCCGTGGGCGGCGAAGCCGTACGGCTCCGTCCTGTGCCGGCTCGATCAGCGGGTGCCTCGTGACGGCCGAATGGAGTTCGTGAATGGACCGACCATCGGCGCAATCCTTGGCCTGTCCAGCGGCTGGCCGGGGCCGCGACCTTGGCGACCGAGGCCGGCTACGTCTCCTCCGGTGGCTCCAGATCCTCCGGAGGCCGATGGTCCTCAGTGAGCCGCTCATCCTCTGCGTTGCCACGGTCCCGAAAAGCAAGGTTTTGGGAGGCCTCTCGGGGTGGTGGGGCGCCGCCTGGCCCGCCCAGATCACGGCGCCGTATACTTCCCCGCGTGCAGGATCTGTCGACCGTAGCGACTCCAACGCAAGGGTTGGCAGAAAACACGCGACGTTGCAGGCTCGGAGCGCGTCGAACCGACGGGGACGGTAGCCCATGACCGCCGTGGCGATTCCGTTGGATCAGTGGGAGCTTCGGTTCCATGAAGCCATGGCCGCTCTTCTTCGCGCGAGAGATGCCATCAGGCGGCAGGCTGGAATCCTCGGATTAGCACCACGCTTCTGGTCAGTCGCCCGCGATCTGAAGAACCTAACGAACACCTTCGAAGTCATGCTGGCTGCTCCTGATGGGGTCCTCGATGAAGCCGCGCTTCGGAGTTTCGCAGAACGCACCAGCAGACTTGTGCGCGAGATCCGCGAACTCATTGACGTAGCCAAGCGACGCGGGCTCACCAACCGGACCTTGACGGCCGGATCTCTGAACGCGATTCGCCTTGCAGGCGAGAAACTCGACGACTACCTCGACGTTCTTGAGCTCTCAACCGACCCGGAAGTGGAGAAGCTGATCCGGGAAGGAAAACAAGACTTCGCGGACGGACGCGGTGTATCTCTTGAGTCGCTGCGCCAAGAGTGAGCGACGGCTTCAGCATCGAACTGAGCCAGCAAGCCGCTAGCTACCTCAAGCGCCTGTCCCCGCAGCAGCAAGACCGAATAACAGAGAAACTGAAGGAGGCGAGTGTTAATCCAGTCGAGGTGTCGAAGCGTCTCGTAAACCGTTGCGGGCATCGACGACTTCGCGTCGGTGACCTGCGGATCCTATTCGAGATCGACACCGAGCGTCGCAAGTTGATGGTCACCGCCATTCTTCCTCGCGGAGATGCGTACAAGCACTCGAAGAAGTAGTCGGTTCCCGCGGGGCGCCGCCCCTTGAAGGCCGGGCGGAGCAAGCCATGCCGCGCTGTTTAGAACCGACCTGGCACAGCACGGCTCCTCGCCGGGTAGCTTCTAACCGTCCTGACTGCCGGTGTTGCTGTGTTCGCCACTACCGTTGTCTTCCGTGGAGTCGGAGATCGGCACGCAGAGTACGTCGCCCGCGGGATCGGCGTTCGTCGTGTTCGCGAGAAGGTGCGGTCTGGCCAGTTCCTTCCGCTCAACCTTGCGCTCGTCGGATATACGCGGGGCAAGTACGTGTTCTGTGAACCGCGGAACCCGAACCCCTCGCCCGAGGGAATGTCCCATCGGCCGTTGAAAGTGACGAGCGGTTCCGACACCGGTTCTACGCGACCTGCTGGGCACTGTCCAGCGTGTTCTGGTTGACGATGGCTTCGAGAGCGGCGATCAGCTGAGGCATCTCCTTGTGACCCCTGACGCGGCGGAATCGCTTCTCGGCCTCGGCGAGTGCGGTCACGCACCACCGACGGGCCATCGTTCCACTGCGCCAGTTTTTGACGTTGCGCACGACCCGCTGGATCGTCCCCTGGAGATTCTCGATCGGATTCGTCGACCGCAGCGTCCGCAGCAGCCCGCCACCGAGACCGAGCCGGATCACCGTGAGGGTTTCGTCGAGTCCCTCACGGATCGATCGGGCAGCGTCGGGATGATCGTCGTCGAGACGCGTGGCCAACTGCTGCAGGCGATGCCGAGCCGTGTCGACCTTACCCGACTTCCACGCTCGGACGATCGCAGCCTTCACCCACGCACGACGGTTTTCCGGGAGGTGCTCGGCGACGTTGCGCAGCTTGTGGATCTGGCAGCGCTGCACAATCGCCCACTCGCCAAACGTCGTTCGAATCGCCTTGCGCAGCCCCTTGCCGCCGTCGATCACGAACAGCCGTGCCCGCTCGACCACCAGCCCCCGATCGATGAGGTCCCGGAACAGCGAGCGGCACACCTGCTCGCTCTCGGTCGTCCCCACGGCGACGCCCAAGACGTGCTTCTTGCCCGACGTGTCGATCCCCAGCGCGACCAACAGCATGTGATCGCCGAGCGCGGTCCCGTCGATCAGGAGCACCGGCAGGTCGATCCCTTCGAGCGAACGCGACAGGAACGACTGGGTCTGCTGCGTCGTGCGGGCCTGGAACTGTCGGCTCACGCTCGATCGGCGAGTCCCACGTGCCGACACACCCGCCGGCAACGGCTCGAGGCTCCGCTCGTAGCCCCGTTGGCTGACCCCGAGCAGGATCTGCTCGACGACACGATCCCGCAGCGGATCCTCGTCGGCCATTCGACGCCAGGTCCCCAGCTCAATCTCCTCACCCTCGATGCTTCGGATCCGCGGCTTCTTCACGCGAATCTTTCGCCCTCCGAACACCAGACGGCCCTCGTCGTGTCCGTGTCGGTAGGCTCGCCGATCCGGCATCGGCTGGTGCTTGGGGCCACAGATCGTGGCCCGATCGTCCTCCAGCATCTCGGTGAACACCTCGAGGCCGGCGGTCAGGACGAGCTCGCGCAGCGCCGTTCGGGCGTCCAGGATCACCCCGACGAGCCGAGATTGTCTCGTCGGAGCCGACCTCCCCGGGCCAAACGTGCCTTTCGCGGAAGCCTTCCTCGTGCGATTCTTCCTCATGGCGGTGGTCTCCTTGTTTCATGCAACCCGATGATGTCATCGGGTCGGAGACCGCCGTCAACTTTCAACGCTCAGAGGGACATCGCCTCGCCCGAGGCGATCATCGTTAACGAGGATGAGGTCGTGTCGATTACGACGTACCGGACGCTGCAGAACGGCACGGGGGACTGACCATGCGCCTCGGGTTGATCTTCGGCGCCGTGTTCGTCGTGCTCGGGCTGGCGATACTCGTCTGGCGGCTGTGGCGAGGAAGACGAGGACGACCTTGACACTCCGCGACCGCCTCGGCAACGAGCACGCGGCGACGGTCGAGAGCCGCGACGGTCGGGCCGTGCTCGTCGTCGAGGGCGTGGAAGCCGGCAGCTTCGAGGTCAAGCTTGCCGGCTATCAACTCGTCGAGGCAACGAGCGAGGAGCACGAGGCGCTCAGTCGCCTGGGGATCGTCTTCGCGCCAACGGCCCACCGGTTGAAGCTCCGGAAGCGAGAGGGCGGCTGGGTCGACTCGCAGTTGTTGGACGACGACCCGCGACGAATCGTCGAAGGGGAGACGATGTGGAATCTCTGCCCGGCGACGTTTCCGAGCTTCAAGCACCGGTACACCGCGTACAGATCAGGACCCGAAGCGATTTGCCTTCTGGTTGCCTGCGGCTTCGCGTTCGGACCCTGGGAGGGCGAACTCTAGATGGACGTTCGATCGTGGCGCTCGTGCTCGCGGTACAGCCGCGCGCTCGTGGACGTACTGGGCGCAGTAGTCGATGCCGCCGACCGCGAGTCCCGGCAGCTCGAAGCGCTGCAACTACGGCAGGCCGGGCGGACCTACGCGGAGATCGCCGAGCAGGTCGGGCTCTCCGTGCATACAGTCAAGCGGTTGCTGTGAGAGACCGGGGAAATCGTAGCCCAACGCGATCGCGCCTAGCCTACCAAGACGGTGTGATCACCGAGGCCGGCAAGGTGATCGATTTCGCCGACCCCAAGCGACCCGACCCGATCGGGATCACGATCGGTGCGAACGGCGACCCGTGGTACGCGGAATCCCTCGTGGACAGCGTCGCCACCTTCAAGCTGCGCTGACCGAGAGGAGCGAGCGGCTCGATCAGGCCACGAGCAGCGCGTTGAGCTTGTCTTCCACGACCTGACGGGGCACGACGCCGACGACGTGATCGACGACCTCGCCGTTGCGGAAGAACAGCAGCGTGGGGATCGATTCGATCCCGTAGCGGGCGGCGATCGATGGCTGCTCGTCGACGTTGACCCTGCCAATCTTCGCCGAGCCGTCGTACTTCTCCGCCAGCTGCTCGATCATCGGCTCGATCCGCCGGCACGGATCGCACCACGCGGCCCAGAAATCGACGAGCGCGGGCCCATCACTGGCCAGGATGTTGCGCCCGAAACCCTCTTCGGTTAGCGTCACGATCGCGTTGCGTTTCATGGAACGTTCCTCCCGACCATCACGCATTATCAAGTCGCGTGCCAAGGGAGTTGCGGTCGGAGTCGGCGCGTTTCCGGATACGTCCCGTCCGGCGGAGTGGGATCGCTGCCGGGATTTCGGCAACTGCCGAGAATCGCACAACGCGGCCGAGCGGGGCTGGCCAAGACGCCCCCCGGAGGAGTACGTTTCGACCCGTGGATCAGACCCGCATGACGCGACGCGACCAAGTCGCTTTCGCAGTTCGTTTGATCGGCACGGTCGTCGGGCTCAGCCTCGTGGCCTGGGCCTTCGCCACCTCCTCCTGGCGGCGCGGGATGACGCTCGCACTTCTCTTCGCGGTCGTCGTGGGCGGCGCCGTCGTGTACCACCTGCTGACGTCGCTGGCCCGGTGTCCCGCGTGCCGAGCCAGGACCGTCAATCTGACGATCGGACGCGCCAGCGAGAAGGGCAAGCTGTTCCGCTGTCGTCGGTGCGGAGCGGTGGCCTACCTGAGAGAAGGGTTCTCGTGGCAGCGCGAGACGACCGGGTGAGGCGTACCGGCGATTCCTACGGGCAGGTGAGCGCGGGGGCGTGGCCCTCGTCGCGGGAGCCGACCTGCGAGGGTCCGCCCGAGTCGTAGGTTCCGAAACGGCACGACGCGTTCACGCCACGGACGAGGTAGAAGAGGCCGGCGCCAGCCCCGGGCGTCGCCGGAGCCCAAGCCGTTGTATCCGCCGAGTTGTTCTCGGCGCACCCGGTGACCGCGGCGCCGGCAGAGGCACCCGAGCGGAGCGCATTCAGGTTGCCGTGCACGACATCGTAGGCCGTGGCGCCGCTCGCGGCGTTCCAGCGCAGGGCGAAGGGCGACTCGAAGCGCAGGCCGGTCACGGCTCCGAGGGGCGTGATCGCCGGATCGCACAGGTTCGGCAGGTCGCGCGACGGCGGCGCGAACTGGTGCCAGCTCGCGGCTCCGTCGGGAAGACGGCCATGGCTCGTGTTCGACGGCTGGGGACCGTAGTCGACGTAGTCCTGGCCCACGCTGCCCGCGGACCGGCTCAGGACGACGACGTCGTCCCCGTCGATGTCGAAGCCGAACCCGAGCGCCGTCTCATCGACCGACAACCTCCCGCCCGGGGCGATCGTGCTCCCCGCGGGGAACGCGTAACGCACGGGCGTGGCACTGCTATCCGAGAGATTCCAACCCGTGATGTCGACCGTGCTCCCGCCGCGGTTGTACAGCTCGATCCAGTCCGGAGCGCCGGGGAGTGAGCTCGCGGTGAAGATCTCGTTGATGCATACCGGAGAGAACAGGACCGCGGCGTTGTTCGACGCCGCGGGCGAGGGCGACGCCAGGTACTCCGGTCGGTCCGCGGTGTCGGGCCGGTAGCCGAACGACACGTTGGCGCTCTGCGGTCCGTACGTGAAACCGTGGATCAGCACGTTTCCATGGTCGACCGACTCGAAGAGCCCGACCTCGCCCTCCGCCGCCGCGAGACGGAACGTCGCGTGGAGCGAACCCTGCCCGGGCTCGCCGTCGCACCACACGAGAACGAACGCCCCGGGATTGAGCGTCATCGACGGCAGCGTCCACTTGGTCGTGTCCGAGAGATCGTCGGTCAGCACCATGCCGCCGAGGTTCACCGGATACGGGCCAGGGTTGCGGATCTCGAGCCAGTCGTCGTTCTGCCCGAACGGGTCGACGATCCCGCCCTGGTTCAGCGCCACGATCTCGTTGATCCGCAGCGTGGGTGCGACGTGGCCGACGGTGTAGGCGAAGTACTCGACCGGCGCTGCGGGCGGATCGGTCGAGGTTTGCGGCAACGAATCGGTGGCGGCGATGTAGTAGCGCACGAGCGTGGCCGTGGGCTTGGACGGGATCGTGGCCCCGAAGACCGAGTCCCCCGCGATCCCGTCGCCGTGCAGCCCGTCGTCGAACATCGGCTGCGCGATGAACCCCGACCCGACGTCGACCCGCAGGTCGACGACGAGCGACGGCTGATCGTCCGCGACCCGGGTCGTGACCGTCACGCTGTCGGTCGAGCGGGGCAGGTGTATGCTGCGCTGCGTGTCCGTGATCGCCGGAGCCGGATCGTCGAGGTACACGCTGTTCTGCGCGCCCGGCGTCCCTCCCGGCGGAGCGCTCGCGGCCCAGCTCGATGCGGCCGCATTGTCGAGCGCGGGATTGCGCAGCTCGAGCGACGGGCCGTTGCCGTCGGCCTGGGTCGGCCACGGGGCGCTCGCCGTGTAGCTCACCGTGTCGACGAGTGTGTTCGTGACGCTGAACACGCGGACCTGGTCCGTCGTGTTCCCCAGGCCGAACCCATCGCCGAAGGCGTCGGCGTTCACTCCCGTGACCCCGGGGTGGGCTGCGGCGAAGGCCAGGGCGTCACCCGCGACGACGAGATACTCGCCCGGATCGAGCACGCCCGAGAGCTGGCAGCGCAGGTGCGAGCTGTCGTCGTCGAGCAGATACCAGCCGGTCAGGTCGACGGCCGCGGGACCCGTGTTGACCAGCTCGACGTACTCGACGTCCGGCGATCCGGGGGAGTTGTACATGATCTCGTTGATCACGATCGCGGCGCGCACGGGGACCACGCTCGAAAGCGCGAGCGTCAGAAGGACAACCGGACCGCGGGGGACGCGCATGCGCGTATGTCATACACCGCGCGGGCGCACTTGCCCACGAATTCAGGTCCGCTTCAGCGAGGCCCGGTCGTGCGCTCGCCGAAGCGGCTCCGGAACCCCAGGCCGACGTGCTCGCGCCGGTCCCCGTGGTCGTTGTAGCTCCAAAAAACGAAAAACGTCTCGTGAACGACGATCCCGACGCGCGCGACGGGTGCGACCGTGTCGAGGTGCGGCTCGAGCGGGTCGAGCGAGGCGTGGGTCCAGCGTGCGCCCGCGAGAGTTTCGATGACGATGCTCCTGCGCGCCCGCCATGCCGTCTGTCCCGCGAGAATGAGATGGGTTTCGAGACCGGGTGCGGTGTGGGCCTCGACGCGCGGGCCGAGACTCAAGCGCCGGTTCGATCGGAAGGAGCGCTCGGCCTCGACGCGCGCGCTCGGGTGAACGCTCGACGGCTGATAGCGCAGCGTGAGCTCCTCGGCGCCGAGGAACCGATGCACCGAGTTCTGCACCTCCTCGCCCAGGAGTCCGCGTCCCACGTGCACGATCCCGGCCTCGACGTCGATGCTCCACGACCGCGGCGCTGGAACCGACCGACCGACGACGTAGTACGTCTCGTCGAAGCGTATTCCGGCCTCGCGATCGGTGAACGCCTCCTCGCGCAGAGAGAACCGATAGGGATCGCGCGCGAGGTCGAGGGCGAAGGAGAACGTGTACAGGTCGTCCTGGGTCGGGTTGCGGGTCACGACGTCGTTCTGCGACGCGAACCGCAAGTCGAGCGCCTCGGCCGGCCCGAAGATCAACGCGACAACAACGACGAGCAGTAGCTGGCGCACGGTCCGGCGCATTCCAAAGGGCTTGCCAACGCGGTTTTGGGCCGAAGAGCGCCGAACCGGGGCTTGCTGATCGCGCGGACTGCTCGGAAACCGGCAACCTGCACGAATGTCGACAACGCGGGATCGGCGCGGCGCGAGTTGGCTCGCGTTGCGGCACGACGAGCCCTGGCATGCGGCTTGAAGTCTGGGCCCGCATGTCTCGAACCGAAGCGGAGGCGGAGCCCATGAGCCAGCACAGCCCGAGGAGAAGTGGATGGATCGCGCCGGTCCTGGTGCTCGCGACCGTGGCCGCGACGGGCGGGGTCCTCGCCGCATGGAAGATCGACTCGTTCGACAAAGCCGCGGAAGCCGCGGTCAGTCAGCCCGAGCCGAGCGAGGTCGTGCGGCTGTCGGTCGCCGCGCCGCGCGAGCACCGTCCGATCGTCACGGCGATCGGGACCGTGCTGGCCACGCGCTCGGTCAGCCTGCGCAACGAGCTCGCGGGCACGGTCCGGGAGGTCGCGCTCGTCCCGGGTCAGATCGTCGACGCCGGCACGGTCCTCGTTCGCCTCGACGTGTCGGTCGAGCAGGCCGAGATGGAGGCCGAGCAGGTGCGGGCCGACCTGGCTCAGACGCTGCTCGACCGCAGCCAGCAGGCCCGGGAAGATCACGCGATTTCCAAGATCGAGGTCGACCGTGCCAAGGCCGAGCGCGACGTCGCGCGGGCGCAGATGGCCCGCTCCCGGGCAATCATCGAGCGCAAGACGCTGCGCGCTCCGTTCCGCGCTCGTGTCGGTCTGTCCGACCTGCACGTCGGGCAGTACCTCGACGAGGGGACGGTGGTGACGACGCTCCAGGGGATCGACGACGAGGCGCACGTCGACTTCGCCGTGGCCCAGGGCGTCGCCCGGGGGTTGAAGGTCGGAGATCGCGTGCGGGTGTTCCCGAGCGAGGAGCTGCCCCCGATCCCCGGCGCGATCGTGGCCATCGACGCGCGGGTCGATCCGGCGACGCGCAACGCGAGCGTTCGGGCGCGGATCGAGGAGTCCCCGAGCGGGCCCGCGCCCGGCGCCGCCGTCCGTGTCGAGGTCCCGGCCGGGGCGGTCGAATCGGCGGTCGCCGTCCCCGTGACCGCGCTGCGTAAGGGGCCATCGGGCGACCACGTGTTCGTCGTCGCGCCCGATCCGGACGGCCGGCTGCGGGCCCACGCCCGGCCGGTCGAGAGCGGCCCGGTGCTCGCGGACGAGGTGCTGGTGCTCTCGGGTCTGGCGGCAGGCGAGCAGGTCGCCTCGGCCGGGTCGTTCAAGCTCCGGGAAGCGGCGCTCGTGGCCGTGGCCCACGAGTGAGGAGGCACGTCATGCGCTCGTTCACCGATGTGTTCATCCGTCACCCGGTGCTCGCCGCGGTGGTCAACCTGGTGATCGTGCTCGCGGGAGCGCGGGCGATCACGACGTTGCCTGTGCAGCAGTACCCGCAGATCGAGAGCTCGTCGGTCGTGATCACGACCGTGTACTACGGGGCGAGCGCGGAGACCGTGCGCGGCTTTCTGACCACGCCGATCGAGCGCTCGGTGTCGGCGATCGGCGGGGTCGACCACGTCGAGTCGACGAGCCGCGCCGGCGTCAGCACCGTGACCGTCCACCTGAAGCTCAACCATGACAGCACGGCCGCGCTGGCCGAGGTCACAGCGAGGCTCCAGCAGGTGCGGTCGGAGCTGCCGGGCGAGGCCGAGCCTCCCGCGGTCGAGGTCCGACGAGCCGATCGGCCGTACGCGACGTTCTACCTGAGCTTCAACTCCAAGGACCGCTCGGTCCCCGCGATCACCGACTATCTCTTGCGCACGGTGCAGCCGCAGCTGGCGACGATCGAGGGCGTCCAGCGCGTGAGCAACAACGAGGGCGGCCGGCAGCTGGCGATGCGCGTGTGGATCGACCCGGACCGCCTCGCCGCGCTGAACCTGGCCCCCGGCGACGTGCACACGGCGCTGCGGCGCAACAACTACCTCGCGGCGGTGGGGCAGACCAAGAGCGACCAGGTGCAGGTCAACCTGCTGGCCAACACCGACCTGCGCTCGGTCGACGAGTTCGCGAACCTGATCGTGGCCCAGCGCGGCGCGGCGGTCGTGCGCCTGCGCGACGTGGCGCGCGTCGAGCTGGGGGCCGAAGAGGCCGACCTCGTCGCCAAGTACAACGAGGCCGACGGCGTGTACCTCGGCGTGTGGCCGCTCGTCGGAGCGAACGAGATCGACGTCGCCCATCGTCTGCGCGAGGAGATGGAGCGCATCCGCCCGACCCTGCCCGCGGACATCGAGATGCGGCTGGTGTGGGACGGGACGATGTTCATGCGCGAGGCGCTCGAGGAGATCAGCAAGACACTGGTCGAGACGATGCTCATCGTCGGTCTCGCCGTGTTCCTGTTCATGGGCTCGATCCGCACGGCGCTCGTGCCGCTCGTGGCCATGCCGGTGTCGCTGATCGGGGCCGGGCTCGTGATGTTCGCGCTCGGGTTCAGCCTGAACCTGCTGACGATCCTGGCGATCGTGCTGTCGGTCGGGCTCGTCGTCGACGATGCGATCGTCGTCGTCGAGAACGTCGAGCGCCACGTGCGCCTGGGGAAATCGCGCGTGCAGGCGGCGATCGTCGGCGCGCGCGAGCTCGTCGGCCCGATCCTGGCGATGACGATCACACTGGCCGCGGTGTACGCGCCGATCGGGTTCCAGGGCGGGCTGACCGGCTCGCTGTTCCTCGAGTTCGCAATCACGCTCGCCGCGGCGGTCGTCGTGTCGGGCGTGGTCGCGGTCACGCTGTCGCCCGTGATGAGCGCGCGCTTCGTGCACGAGCACGGCGCCGAGGGCCGCCTGACGATCCTCGTCCACCGGGGGTTCGAGGTCGTTCGCGGCGTCTATGCCCGGCTCCTCGACCGGGCGCTCGGAATGCGCTGGGCCATCGTCCTGGCCTCGCTCCTGATCACGCTCGCCGCGTGGCCGCTCTACACCTTGTCGCGCAAGGAGCTCGCGCCGGCCGAAGACCAGAGCCACATCAGCCTGTTCTTCGAGGCCTCGCCCGACGCTTCGCTCGCCGCGGTCAACCGCGACTCGAGGGACGTCGTGCGCGCGATCCGTGGGTTCCCCGAGACCGAGTTCATGTGGTCGCTGACCTCGTCGTGGGGCGGGTTCGGCGGCCTCGTGGCCAAGAGCTGGAAGGAGCGTGACCGCTCGACCGAGCAGATGTACGGCGAGGTGTTCGGCGCCGTGTCCCAGATCCCGGGCCTGCGCGTGTTCCCGCGCCTCGACCCGCCGCTCCCGACCCCCGGGCAGTACGACGTCGAGCTCGTGCTGCAGTCGGACGCGCCGCCCGAGCAGCTCCTCGGCGCGGTGAGCGCCGTCGTCGGTGCCGGCTGGCACAGCGGCAAGTTCCTGTACGTCGACACCGACCTCAAGCTCGACCTGCCCGAGGCCCGTGTGGTGATCGATCGCGAGCGCGTCGCCGACCTGGGGCTCGACCTGGCGCAGGTCGGCCAGGAGCTGGGGACGCTCCTCGGCGGGGCGTACGTCAACCGGTTCAACTTCTACGACCGGAGCTACAAGGTCATCCCGCAGATCGGCGAGGCCGGCCGGGCGACGGTCGCGCCGCTGCTCGACCTGAAGATCAAGACGCCGAGCGGGCAGCTCGTGCCCGTGTCGACGTTCACGCACATCGAGTCGTCGACCGCGCCGCGCACGCTCAACCGGTTCGCCCAGCGCAACGCCGTGCGCGTATTCGGTGGCGTTCGCCCCGGCGTGACCAAGGAAGAGGGACTGCGCGTGCTCGAGACCGCGGCGGCCGCCTCGACCGATGGGCCGAAGGTAGACGTCGAGTACGCTGGCGAGTCGCGGCAGATCCGTCGCGAAGGCGCGGCGCTGACCGTGACCTTGCTCTTCGCCGTCGTCCTGATCTACCTCGTGCTCGCGGCGCAGTTCCGGAGCTTCCGCGATCCGCTGATCGTGCTCGTGGGCTCGGTCCCGCTCGCGATCTCGGGCGCGCTCGTGTTCAGCTTCCTCGACCTGACGACGATCAACATCTACTCGCAGGTCGGGCTGATCACGCTCGTGGGTCTGATCGCGAAGAACGGCATCCTGATCGTCCAGTTCGCGAACACGCTGCAGGCGAGCGGCCTCGACCGGCTCGCCGCGCTGCGCGAAGCGGCCCTGACACGGCTGCGCCCGGTGCTCATGACCTCGGCGGCCACCGTGTTCGGCCACCTGCCGCTCGTGCTCGTCTCCGGGCCGGGCGCCGAGGCGCGCAACAGCATCGGCATCGTCCTCGTCACGGGCATGACCGTGGGCACGCTGTTCACGCTGTTCGTCGTCCCCGTGTACTACTCGTTGATCGCCGCGCGTCACGCGCCGAACGTGATCGAGGCGGAGGCGGAGGTCGAGCCCGAGCCGCCGTCCGCCGCTCCCATCTCCGGGCTCCTGCCGGTGCGAACATGAAACGCAACGCGCTTCCGATCGTCTTGCTGCTCGGGCTCCTCACGTCCTGCGTCGTGGGACCCGACTACCGGCGGCCGCAGGTCGCGGCACCCGACGTTCTGCGCGGACAGGCCGATGCGTCGACCTCGCTCGCCGACCGGGCATGGTGGGAGATCCTCGACGACGACGTTCTCGAGTCGTTGATCGAGGAAGCCCTGCGCTCGGGCTACGACGTCCGGCTCGCCGCGGCACGCGTCGACGAAGCGCGGGCGATCGCCGGCATCGCGCGCTCGGAGTACTTCCCGCAGATCGTGGCCGGGGCCGGCTGGTCGCGCGGCTCAGAATCCGAGTTCGTGCTCCCGGGGGTCGGGACCCAGGAGCTGTACGACGTGCGCCTGGGTGTGGCCTGGGAGATCGACCTGTGGGGCCGCATCCGCAGGCTGAACGAGGCCGGGCTCGCGGAGTACCTGGGGACGGAGGAAGCGCGCCGCGGGGTCGTGCTGTCGCTCGTCTCCGAGATCGCGACGAGCTATTTCCGGCTGCGGGCGCTCGATCGGCAGCTCGAGATCGCGCAGCGGACCGCGGACGCGTTCGACGAGACACACTCGCTGTTCGACCGGCGCCTCGAGGCCGGCCTGGCCTCGTCGCTCGAGACGGCGAGCGCCGCGGCTTCGCTGGCCACGACGCGGGCCAGCATCCCGGACCTCGAGCGGCAGATCGTCAGCGAGGAGAACCGCCTGTCGGTCCTTCTCGGACGCAACCCGGGCCCCGTCCTGCGCGGGGTCGCGCTCGAGGCGCAGCTCTTGCCGCCCGAGATCCCGGCCGGCATCCCGTCCGAGCTGCTCGAGCGTCGGCCGGACCTGCGCGAGGCCGAGCAGGAGCTCGTCCGAGCGAACGCCCTCGTCGGCGTGGCCGTGGCCAACTACTTCCCGTGCATCAGCCTCACCGCGGCGTTCGGCGGGGTGGCGCCGCAGGTGTCCGAGCTGTTCGACGAGGGTCGGATGTGGTCGATCGGCGGCGGACTTCTCACACCCGTGCTCCAGGGCCGGCGCCTGAAGAACGAGCACGTCGCGGCCCAGGCGCGGTGGGAGCAGGCCAAGGTGCGCTACGAGCGCAGCGTGACCGAAGCGTTCTCCGAGGTGTCGACGGCTCTCGTGGCGTATCGCCGACTCGGCGACGTGGAGACCGAGCGCGCGGAGGCGGTCGAGCAGTACCGGGACGCGGTGCGGCTCGCGAACTCGCGCTATCTCTCGGGGCTCGCCGACTACCTCGAGGTGCTCGAGGCCCAGCAACAGCTGTTCCCCGCCGAGAACGCGCTCGTCGCCACGCGCTTCGAGCGCCTGGCGACCCTGATGGAGCTGTACCGCGCGCTCGGCGGCGGCTGGAAAACGGGGTCAGGTCTCGGGGTCAGGTCCCAGGGTCAGGTCTCAGGGTCAGGCACCGAGACCTGACCCCATCACCATTACGCATCCAGGCCGTGCTTCTGCATCTTCGTGTACAGCTGCGACCGCGTGATGCCGAGGAGGCGCGCCGCACGCGAGCGGTTGTTCCGCGCCTCTTGGAGCGCTTTGGCCACGAGGTCGCGCTCGACCGCGTCGAGCTGGATGCCGGTCGACGGGAACGCCTCCGGGCTCGCCGGCCGTGCCGGCCGCGCCGCGCCGATCGGCAGATGCTGCAACCCGATCGGGCCGCCGTCGTTCAGGATCGAGGCCCGCTCGAGCGCGTTCCGCAGCTCGCGCACGTTCCCGGGCCACGGATGCGCCAGGAGCGCGTCGGCGGCCTCGCGGGAGATGCCGTCGATCTTGCGCCCGATCGCCGCCCCGAACTCCTCGAGGAACACCTCGGCCATCGGCAGGATGTCTTGCCGGCGCTCGCGCAGCGGCGGCAGGCGAATCTCGAACACGCGCAACCGGTAGTAAAGGTCCTCGCGGAACTCGCCGCGGGCCAGCGCGGACTCGAGGTCGCGGTTCGTCGCCGCGATGATCCGCACGTCGGCCTTCATCGGGCGCGTTCCACCCAGGCGCTGGAACTCCCGCTCCTGCAGGACCCGCAGCAGCTTGGCCTGCACGACCGGGCTCATCTCGGCGACCTCGTCGAGGAACAGCACGCCGCCCGCCGCCTGCTCGATCCGGCCGGCGTGGGCGGTGTTGGCCCCGGTGAACGCGCCCCGCTCGTGGCCGAAGAGCTCGGACTCGAGGAGCGCCTCGGGCAGCGCCGCGCAGTTCAGCGCCACGAACGGGCCGCCCGAGCGCGGCGAGCCGCGATGGATGAACCGGGCGACGACCTCCTTGCCCGTGCCCGACTCTCCGGTGAGCAGGACGGTCGTCTCGGTCTCCGCCACCTTCGCCGCCTGTGATAGCGCGTCCTTCCAGCTCGGTGCCCGGCCGATCACGCGACGGTAGCCGATCGTCGTCGCCAGCTCGTCGCTCAGCACCCGAACCCGCTGCTCGAGCGTCGCCGCGCGCTCACGCGCTTCGATGCCCCGCCGCTCCTCTTCCGCCAGGCGCTGATGGGACAGAGCGAGGCTGACGTGGTCGGCCACCCGGCGCCCGACGACGACGTCTTCTTCCGAGTACATGTCCGGCGTCCGCGACACGACGAGCAGCCAGCTCGTCGTGCCGTCGAGACGCAGCGGGATCCCGAGGAACGAGCGCATGCCCATCCGGCGGCACCCGTCGCGGGCGCCGCACGGGTCGGGCTGCTGCTCGACGTCGGGGATCAGCACGTAGTCCGGCATCTCGCCCGCCCCGTCGCCGACGAGGAAGCACGACGGCATGTCATCGACCGGAGCACCCGAGCTGGCCTCGACGATCAGCTGACGGCCGTCGCCGCTGAGCGACGTCAGGATCAGTCGATCATGGGTCAGCACGGGCTGGACGATCGCCGACACGCGATCGAAGGTCCCGCGCACGTCGAGTGTGCCGGCGAGCATCGGCAGGAGCGTATCGATCGCATCGAGCCGGCGCCGGCGCTCGACGTCCAAGCTCCACAGCCGCTCGTGCTCGAGCGACAGGCTCAGGATGTCCGCGATTGCGCGCGCAGCCTTCTCGTGGCGCGGGTTGAACGCGCCGGGCTCTTGGGCCGTGAACCACAGCTCCCCGGTCAGGCGCCCGCCGCTCATCAACGGCGCGCCCAGACCCGAGCGGACACCACTCTCCAGGATCTCGCGGTCCATCCGATACCGTGGGTCGAGCGCGACCGCCGCATCGTCGAACCGCTTGGGCGCCCCGGGCTCGGGCCGCATCCCCGGCGAGAACTCGTCCAGGCGCACGACGTTCTCGGGATCCTCGACGACGGTCGAGCCGGCGACGGCGTAGTTCCGCATCAGGTTCGGGTTCTCGAACCGGCACACGCCCATCGTGTCGAACGGCAGGACTTCTCGCGCGGCCTCGGCCACCTGGGCGAAGACCTGCTTCAGCTCGAGCGTCTCCGAGACGATCCGCGCGATCTGGCTCAGTGCAGCGGGCAGAGGGTCGGGATCGAGCGTCGGCGCGACAGGCCCCACACCGGGGCGTGGGCGCCGCGCAACGTCTGGTAGCCCTGGAGTGCCGTCGCTCGGGATGGCGACCCTCCTCAACGCTCGCTCGTTTGCAGAAATCCGGCGGTATTCTAACACCCGGTGCGTGTCGCCCGTGCTCATCGTCGTCGAGCCTCCTGCGTGCCCGCGCGACCCTTCAGGGCCTCGCGCACATTGTCGAAAACGTCAAACGATTGGTCGAGCCCCGTGATCTTCAGGATGTGGCGCACGTTCGTTCCCGCAGGGGACACGAGCTTGACGCTCCCGCCTCGATCCTTGGCTTGCCGCAGCGCCGCGATGGTCTCGGCGAGCATCGTGCTGTCGATGTACGTGAGCCCGGCGAAGTCGATGACGAACGCCTGTCGCCCCGACTCGAGGAGACCCTGGAACACCTCGGCGAAGCGCTCGGCATCGCCATGGTTCACCGCTCCGGCGCACACGACGATCGTCACCGTGCCCTCGAGGCGCGCGCCGATCCGCATGTCGGTCGGAATGACGCGTGTTTCGGGACCTCCGGTCCGCGCGCCGCGACGGGGCGTCCGGCGGGAGTTCTTCGAGTTGGCGAGCCGTGGATAGACCGTGTAGCGCATGGTTGACCCCGATGTTGCCGACTGGCAGTCAACAATCCGTGTGCCAATCCGCAACGGCCCGATACCCCCGGAATCGGCGGTCTTCGTGCCATGCGACGGCGGAACCTGCCAGGTCGACTGTCGATATCCAAGCAGATTGCTGATTTTCGTGCACACAGTACTCAACGGATGAGATGACTCGACCGAACGCCATCATTCTCGTGCTAGTGACGCTCGTGGCGCCACGAGCCTCCGCTACGGAGAGACGGTCGAGGGTCTCGGAAGTCCTCGACGGAGCGTACCGCCTCCGATACGACGGGAGCTACCGATCCATCTCATTTCCGGGCGGTGACGTGCCGATCGAGCAGGGCGTGTGCACGGACGTCATCGTCCGCGCCTATCGCGCGGCTGGCGTCGACCTTCAGCTGCTCGTCCACGAGGACATGTCGCGTGCCTTCGAGGCCTACCCGCCGCACTGGGGCCTCACCGGGCCGGACCCCAACATCGACCATCGACGTGTCCCGAACCTGGCGACGTTTTTCGACCGGCACGGTCGACGACTGCCGGTGTCCTCGCGGGCCGAGGACTACGAGCCCGGAGACGTCGTCACGTGGCGCCTGCCTTCCGGCGTCCCGCACACCGGCCTCGTGTCGGATCGGGTGCCGAATGGGACGCCGCTCGTCGTCCACAACATCGGCGCAGGCGCTCGCGTCGAGGATGTGCTCTTCGCCTACGAGATCATGGGCCACTACCGCTACGATCCATGAGCCTGCCCCATTTGGGGCAGAAACTGAGAGTGTCCCCGTTTTTACTTCAGCACTTCCTCGAAGAACTCGAGGGCCCGCGGATCGCCGCTCTGGCCGAGCCAGAAGACCGCGGCACGGCGCACGGCGGAGTGGCGGTGCGGTGAGCGTGCGATCTCGATCAGCAAAGGAATGCCGCGGTCGCGCGGGAGCTGGCTCAGAGCGAACACCGCCTGCTCCTTGACCTCGATGCTCGGATCGTCGTCCACGGAGTCGCGGATCGTCTCGGGAATGCGCTCGCCGGCTTCCTGTGCCAGCCAGAACAACGCCTTCGAGCGCATCTCGGGCCGCGGGTCGCGTTTCGCCAGGTCGATGAGGATCGCGTCGGAGCCCGGCGCATCGCTGATCGAGATCGCGAACACCGCCTGATCGCGGACCTCGTCGCTCGGGTCCTTCCGGGCCATCTCCTCCAAGCGGTCGAGCGACTCGGCGCCGCGCGTCGAGCCGAGCCAGAACGCCGCCTTGGCCCGGAGCCACGCGGGAGAGTCGGCGCCGGCGAATCGGAAGAGCGCCCGACCGGCCGATGGCTCCGCATGAAACGCCACGGCGACGAGCGCCTCGTCGGCCAGGTCCTCCTCTTTCCGCACCAGCTCCACGAGCAGGTCGACGCTGTCCTTGGCGTCGACCCCCTCGAGGAGCAGGATCTTCGCTCCGCCCGCGTCGATCGCGCATTGCCCGCCGAACACGCGGACGCGCTCGATCCGCCGGTCGTCGACGCGCAGGAGCACGCGCAGCTCCCGATCGGCCATCGCGTCCGGGCGCACATCGCCGTTGAACGTCATCGACCTGTCGTCGAGGCGACACTTGGCCTTGGATCCCTTCCAGTCGTGGCAGCACGGCCCGTCGTCGTGACCGGGAAGGCGCGGCACCGCGTACGCGACCCAGGTGTTCGGGCCGCGCGCCAGGTCGTCGATCGTCCGGGCGATGCTCCCCGCCACGGGCTGGGTGACCATCTTGGCGTTCTCGATCCACGGTACCGCGCTCGCGCTCGGCACCGTCGCGATGGCGATCAGCAGGCAGACCCACGAAGCTCGCATCTCATTTCTCATCGAGCAGCTCCAGCATGTATTCGGTCGCGTCCTTCGATCCCGACACCGCGAGGAGCTGCACCGCCTCGCGCTTCAGCCGTGGGTCGGTCTCCTTCCGGCTGATCTCGATCAGCGCCTTCACGGCGCCGCGCGTGAACAGCGCCCCGAGCACGGCGCGCTTGTTCTCGAACGACTTCTCCTGCCGGTAGAGCTCGATCAGCGATTGCGGGGATACGTTGCCCGCGACGCCGAGCCCCTGGATCGCCGCGGCGCGCAGGCGCGGCTCGGGGTCGCTGCGCGCGATCGAGACCAAGCGTCCGGAGCCCGGGCCGACCGCCTGGGCCTGGATGATCCGCTCCTTGACCTCGATCGACCGCTCGTCGTCGTAGATCTTCCACAGCTCGTCCGCTCCACCCATGACGCCGAGGAGCTGAATCGCCTGCTCGCGCACTTGAGGATCGGACGGGTCGCGCGCGGCGCGTACGACCGGCTCCTTGTGGCCTCCGACCATGAACGCGCTGAGCAGGGCTTGGCGCGTGGCGCTCGATCGCTCGTTCTCGTACAGCTGCTCGAGCTCCTCGGTGGCGCCCATCGCTCCGAGGAGTTGGATCGCCTGCTGGCGCACCTCGGGATCGCGATCGGTGCGCGCGATCTCGAGGAGCCGCGTCCTGTTCCCCGAGACCATGTAGGCCGAGAGCAGCGCTTGGCGCACCTCGCCCTCGAGCTCGGCGTCGAGCTTCTCGAGAGCACCCCGTGCGCCCATGGCCCCGAGGAGCTGGATCGCCTGGGCCTGGAGATCGGAGTTCGATTCGCTGCGGGCCACGGCGAAGAGCTCCTCGTCCGCGCCCGAGACCATATACGCCTGGAGCACCGCCTGCTTGACCTCGGCGTCGCCGGCCGTGCGGTAGATGTCGCCGAGGACCTGGCGGTTGCGCGCGCCCCCGGCGACGCCGAGGCTCTGCACGGCCGCGGCGCGCAGCTCGGGCTCGCGCTTGGGATCCTTGGCCACCTCGACGACGATCTCGGTCGCGCGGGGGAGGCCGCTCTGGAGCAGCATGAACAGCGCCTGTTGCTTGTCCGAGGTCGGACGGTCGCTGCGCAGGAACTTCTCGAGGTGCGGGAGCGCACGCTCGGGATCGGCCTGCACGAGCGCCATCAGGGCCATCGACTTCAGGTTGGTGTCCGAGTCGTCGATCGCGGCCTCGCCGCGCAGCTCGTCGCGCAGCTCCTCCGCGTCATCGAGCCATGGGCTCGCGGGGTGCTTGTGCTCGAGCTCGTCGAGCGCGAGCAGCGCCTGGTCGACGCGCGACAGCTTACCGAGCGCGTAGGCCCGCCAGTACAGCGCGTCATCGGCCCGATCGCCGCCGCCCTTCGCTGCTTCGCGGAACAGCGACTCGGCGCGCTCCCACTGCTTGCGGTCGAGAGCGGCGCGCCCCTGCTCGTACGGGTCGTCTGCGGCGAGCAGGTAGGGCGGGAGGAGCGACAGGAGCAGGCCCAGGACGAGCGCCATGCCCCATGCTGTGTTCCTGTTCATCGAAGCTCTCCGTTCAGATCTGGTTCTGGATGTCATGGCGGGTCTCGCTCTCGGCGATGCGCATCTTGATCAACAGGCCGTTGGCCTGGATCCGCCGCCACAGGGCGTTGAACTCGGGGCCACTCACGGTCGTCGGGGTGTTGGCGATCTCGACGAGCACGCGCTCGAGCTCGTCGAGCAGCTGGGCCAGGTGCGCCTGGCCGGCATGCACGGCGGTCGCCCGGTAGATCCGGTTGTCCGCGGCGAGCCGCTCCGCCGTCTGGGGTCCCATACCGAGGTCAGTCGTCGGCGCCTGCTGCGTGTTGACGAGATCGCGCAGCACGCGCTCGGAGCGCTCGAGGTGCTCGCTGACCGCGAGCAGCAGGATCCGCTCGCGCTGCTCGGGCGTGAGCGCGATCTCGGTCCGACCCTGCTCGCGGCCGGCCCAGAAGGCGAGCGCGGCGAGCACGAGGGCGGCCGCCGCCGCGGCCAGGCGCGGCCAGCGGAGCCAGGACGAGAGTGTGCGCGCAGACCTCGCAGGCTCGGCGATGCGCGCCGTTACCTTGCGGTACACGCGATCCTCGTAGGCAAGGTCGCGCTCGGGCACGACGGGTGGCGCGATCGCCTGGAGCAGGCTCGCGAGCGCGGCTTGCTCGGCGCGGCAGTGCTCGCACGCCTCGAGGTGCTCGCGCACCGCGTCGGTCGCCGGGCGCTCGCGGTAATGCAACAGCACCAGATCGTCTTGCGAGAGATGGCTCATCGATCGGTCCCCGTCGCGCGGTCGAGCGCGGCCCGCAGCTTGCGAACCGCGCGGAAGATGTTGTTCTTGACCGACCCTTCGGGCGTGCCCATCACCCGCGCGATCTCGTGGATCGGAAGATCCTCGAAATGACGCAGCGAGAACGCGACGCGCTCCTTGGCCGTCAGGTGCCCGAGCTCCTCTTCGATCCGGGCCTTCAGCTCGCGCCCGGCGGCATGGCGCTCGGGGCCCGGCTCGGCGCCGACCGGCTCGCGAGACCCGGGCCGGTCGAGCTCGTCCGTCTGCCGGATCTTGCGGCGCCGCAGCGTGTCGATCGCGCAGTTCGAGGCGATGGCGTAGAGCCACGTCGAGACCTGCGCGTGCGGGTCGAAGCGCTCGATCGCGCGGTACGCGCGGAGGAACGTCTCCTGGACGATGTCTTCGGCGTCCTGCTCGTTGCCCGTCATCCGGTACGCCAGGCGGAACACCGGCCGGCTGTGCGCGTCGACGAGCATGCGGAACGCCTCCGGGTCTCCGTGCTGCGCTCGCTCGAGCGCCGCTGCTTCCGACCCTCCCATCGCGAGGGTGGAACGCGCGGGGGCGCCTGCGGTTAGGTCGGGACGCGGATTCCCCGGCTTTTCGGCCATCGGGCCTCGAATGCGGAGACTATCGGGTGGCGAGCCGCTTGACGTAGATCTGCGACGCGATCTGCGGATCGAGGGCCAGCGTGGTCTCGCCGATCCGCAAGACGGCCGCAGGTCGGGCCTGCTCGAGCCGCACGGTGACCGACGGCAGGATGCCCAGGCTCGACAGGCGGGTCAGCAGCTCCGCGTCCCGCGGCACGATGTACACGATTCGCGCGTCGGTACCCACGGGCAGCCGGTCGAGCGGCTGGACGAGCGGCGCGACCGCGGTCGACAGCGTCCGGCAGCACGGTCCGGGCGGGATCGGCTTCCCGTGCGGACAGTGGGACGGGTGTCCGAGGAACGAGCACACCGAGTCGGTGACCTCGGAGCTCAGCGCGTGCTCCATCGCGCACGCGGTGCGGTTGATCTGGGCCTCGTCGCGCACGGCGAGGACGTGCGCGAGCAGGAACTCGGCGAGCCGGTGGCGGCGGATCTGTCGGGATGCAAGCTCGCGCCCGGCGTCGGTCATCCGGACTCGCGGGCCGTCGATCCGCACGTAGTCGCGGGCGACGAGCCGCTCGAGCACCGCCTCGGCGTCGGGAAGCTTGCTCCCGGTCACCGCGTCGTGCCGGCTGCCCCGCCCGTGCTCGTCGAGCGTCCACAGCTCCTCGAGCAGCTCCTCGACCTCTTGCTCGGCGAGCCCGGCGTAGTGCGTCATCGCGCGCCTGCAGCCTTGCGCCACAGTCGGCGGATCCCATCGACCACGCGCGACGAGCGGGGGAAGCCGTAGTTGCAGCTCGGACAGGCGACGATCTCGCAACCGGCGTTCAGCGGGCAGCCGCCGCACACGCGTGTGCCGTGGGTGAACCGCGCGCCGCACAGCGGACACTGGAACGCCGTGGCCTCGGTCGTGGCATCCGGCGCGAGGGCGACGAACTCGGAGGCCGGCGGCTGGGTCGGCGTCGCGTCGCTCATTACAGCCTCACGTGGAACCAGCCGAGCACGAGGTGCAGCAGCGCGCCGACGCCCAGGGCGAACGGGATGACGAAGCCCGAGATCGCGAGCGCGGTGCGCCAGCCGCGCTCCTTGACGATCATGAAGAAGTTCGCGATGCACGGCATGAACAGCGTGATCACGACGACGGCGACGAGGATCTGCGCCGGATCGAGGCGCCCCTGATCGGCGAGCGAGTACAGGCCCGCGGCACCGAAGTCGCGGCGCAGGAAGCCGATCAGGAACACGCCCGCGGCCTCGCGCGGCAGGCCGAGGAGGCCCTTCACGACCGGCTCGACGGCGCGCTCGGCCACGCCGAGCCAGCCCAGCCGATCGACGACGAACAGGATGAGCGTGCCCAGGACGAAGAGCGGCACCGCCTCCTTCAGATACCACTCGAGGCGCGCCAGCGTCTTGACCGTGATGTTGCTCAGCTTGGGCAGGCGCAGCGGCGGAAGCTCGAGAATGAAGTCGCTGCCGCGGCCCGGGATCACGCGCGCCGCGAGCGCGCCGACGAGGAGGATCGTTCCCGTCACCACGCCGAGCCAGATCAGGGCCGCGACAGGGGAGAGCGAGCCGAGCATCGCCAGCACGACGCTCAGCTGGGCCGAGCACGGGACGCCGAGCGCGAGGAGCAGCGTGACGATGATCCGCTCCTTCTTCGTCTCGAGGATCCGCGCGGTCAGCGTGGCCATCGTGTCGCAGCCCAGGCCGAGGACCATCGGCAGCACCGCCTTGCCGTTCAGGCCCATGTGCCGGAACCCGCGGTTGACGATCACGGCCAGGCGCGGGAGGTAGCCCGAGTCCTCGATCGCGCCGAACGCCAGGAAGAACGTGGTGACGATCGGCAGGATCAGGGCCAGCGCGTAGGTCAGGGCCATCGTGATCACGCCGTACGGCCCGACGAACAGATCGCGCAGCCAGGCCCAGGGGGCGATGCGGTCGAACAGGGCGGTGGCGCCCGGGTTGATGTACTGGCCGAACACGCCGTTCTCGAGCCAGTCGACGAGCGTGCCCGCGCCGAGCACGCCGACGAACTCGTAGACCAGGAACAGGACGAGGGCCAGGATCGGCAGACCCCACAGGCGATGGATCGACGCGCGCTCGAGCCATGCGGCGATCCGCCGCGTCGGAGCCGCGCGATCGTCGCGTCGACCGGCGAGGCCCTGGAGCACGCGCCGCGACTCGTCGGCTCGCGCGCGGTGGATGACGTAGGCCACGGGCTCGTGGAGCGTGCGGCGCAGCTCCTGGCGCACATCCTCGATCGTTGCGAGCGACTGCGCCGACACGCGCGCACGTAGCCAGTCGACGAGCGTCTCGTCCCCGGCGAGCACGAGGATCCCCAGCGCACGCGGCGCGACGTGCGCCCGAGGCAGGAGCGGGACGATCCGGGTCAGGGCGTGCTCGACGGCGATCGGGTAGCGCACGGCCGCGTGGCCGGTCTTGGGCGTGGCCAGCGCGTCGCGCAGCCGAGCGATGCCCTTCTTGCGCACGGCGATCGTCGGCACGACGTCGACGCCCAGCACCGCGGCGATGCCTGGCATGTCGATCGCGATCCCACGCTCGCGCGCCTCGTCCTGCATGTTCAGGCACAGCACGTGCGGCAGGCCCATCTCCGCGACCTGGAGCGCGAGCGTGACGACGCGCTCCGGGCTCTTCGCGTCTCCGACGAGCACGACCGAGCCGACCGCGCGGTCGAGCAGCAGGTCGCGCGCGACGCGCTCGTCCTCGGAGTTGGGGAGCAGCGAGTTCACGCCCGGCGTGTCGACGAGCCGCGTCGGCCGATCGCCGAGCGTGAGCGAGCCGGTCGTGATCTCGACGGTCGTTCCGGGATAGTTCGAGACGGCGACGTAGCGCTTCGTCAGCGCGCAGAAGATCACGCTCTTGCCGACGTTCGCAGGGCCGAGGAGCACGACGTCGCCCGACCGATCGGCGGCGACCGGCTCTGCTTCCTCGACGACGACGGCCGAAGCCCGAGGCGTCACGCCGACGCCCCTCCGCTCCCCGCATCCCGGCAGTCCCGGCACACGCCGCGGATCTGCAGGTTGTGCGTCAGGGGCAGGAAGTCGTGACGCTGGCACACCTCGTCCAGGAGCCGCCCGATCTCGTCCTCGATGAACTCGAGCATCGCGCCGCAGCGGATGCACAGCAGGTGCTCGTGCGGCGTGCGCCCGGCCCAGCGCTCGTAGCGCGCGCCGCCCTCGGGCATCTCGTGACGCCTCAGGAGCCCGAGGTCGACGAGGTGGGCGAGCGTCCGGTACACGGTGGCGCGGGACGCCCGCGCGCCCGACCGGCGCAGGGCCAGGACCAGCTCCTCGGCGTCGAAGTGGCCCCGCATCCGTGTCGCCCGCCCGAGGATCGCGATGCGCTCGGGCGTCGCGCGCAAGCCCCGCTCGCGCATGCGCTCGAGGAACATCCGGCGGGCTGCTTCCACGCTCGCTCCTGTTGAGACCGCGTCTCAGTTGCAGCGCGGGAGAGTAGCAAGCCCCGGCCCCCACGGCCAGAGCAAACCGGAGCGTTCAGGTCTCGTGGTGGGGGTCAGCGTTGCCGGTGCGTTACGGGCAGGGCGCGACGTTCGGTCGCAGGAAGCCGGCGCTGTCCGTGCCCAGGTCGCTCTCGTCGCCGAAGAACGTGACGCCCGAGACCAGGACGTACTGCGCCGCGGGGAGGGGCGGCGAGTCCGCGTACGAGGTGTTCGTCACGCCGCACGCGCGGTGTTGGACGTTGTACCCCTGCGTGTGCAGGAGGCTCAGGTCCCCGATGTACACGTTCCACCCGACGTAGTGGGGCTCGTCCTGCCAGACGAAGTGATTGTGATCCGGGTAGTCGATGTAGATCAGACCGTCATCCAGGTCACAGCGGTCGCCGACGCCGTCGTGGCTGAGGTCTGTCTGGTCGGTGTTCTGATCCTGCACGCAGTTGTCGCACGCGTCCCCGACGTTGTCTTCATCCCGGTCGGCCTGCAACTGCTGCGAGTCCAGCGGACAGTTGTCGCACGCGTCGCCCCGCGCGTCGCCGTCGGCGTTCTCCTGACCGGGGTTTGCCAGGCCGAGGCAGTTGTCGCACGCGTCGCCGTCGCCATCCGCGTCGTTGTCGCCTTGACCTGCGTTGGCCGCGCCCGGGCAGTTGTCGGCGGCATCGGTCAAGCCGTCGTTGTCGTCATCCGGATCGCAGACGTCGCCCAGCGTGTCCCCGTCCAGGTTCGCCTGGTTGAAGTTCGGGTTCGACGGGCAGTTGTCGACGTTCCCGCAAATCGTATCTCCGTCGACGTCGTTCACCGGGTCGGCCGGGCATGCGTCGCACGCATCGCCGAACGCGTCGCCGTCGGAATTGCTCTGCGACGTGTTCGCAATCGTCACGCAGTTGTCGCACGCATCGCCGACGCCGTCCCCGTCGGAGTTGTTCTGGCTCGCGTTCGCGACCATCGGACAGTTGTCGACCCCCACGCATACGCCGTCGCCATCGAGGTCGCCCTGCGCGTCGGTGGGGCACGGGTCGCACGCGTTGCCCAAGCCGTCGCCGTCGGTGTCGGTCTGCGACGGATTGGCCACGTTCGCGCAGTTGTCGACCGCACACGTGTTGGCCGGGAACCCGGGGTTCCCGTAGCCGTCGGCGTCGGTATCGGTGCACGTGTCGCACGCGTCCCCGATCGAGTCGCCGTCCTCGTCGCCCGGGCAAGTACAGTCGAGTCTGATCTGGTCCGACACGTGAGCCGTCTCGAACGCATCGCTGCCGCCGAGGCTCGCCGCGAGGTACACGTCGGTGAGAACCGGATCGGAGCAGTCGACGACGAGCGTGGACGTCACGTCGAACGACGTGATGTGCTGAGGCTGTCCCGACGGCGCGGAGAGTACGGTCCATCCCGCGCCACGGTCGGTCGGCGGCGGAGCCCCGCGCGGGACGCGGGCGGCGAAGATCCTGTACCCGAACGTGCACGGACATTCGACCTTCTCGAACCTTCCGTCCAAGGGACGATCGACATCGACGCTGATCGTCATCTGCTGCTGAGCCTCGTCGCCGGACTCCACCGTCACCTGCGGCACCGGGATCGGGGCGAGGCGGACGGTGGGGCCGGGATCGAGGAACGTGTGGAGGTTCGTGCTGGAGGTGGCGCCGAGCATCGCGAAGTAGCCGACGCCGCCCCACTGGTCGCTCAGCAGCATGCAGGTGCAGACACCGGGCACGGTCGGGCCGCAGCCGTCGACCAGCGGGTCGCTCCAGGTCACGGGCGGCCCGGGCTCCGCGTTCGGTCCCGACTTGAGGCTGATCCGGGCGACGTAGTGGTACAGGCCACCCGGATCGAACGACTGGCTGACCTGCTTGATCCAGAAGTCGCCGGGCGCGAGGCCACCTCGGAACGCGCCACTGTCGTCCCCCTGACCGACGATCGGGTTCCCGGTGCCGAAGCGCCAGAAGACGCCACGGATCGTCGGCCCGATCGGCGCGTCCGACTGCGACGCATAGCAGCCGTAGGAGCCGCAGCTGCCGTCACCGCCCGCGCCGCCCCACTCGGGGTTCGACACGAGGTAGCTCTGCGTCGCATCGAGAAGTGCGTTGCCCGGGCAGCCGGCGCGCGCTGGGGCGAACGGAACCGCAAGAGCCACGGCCGCTGCCGCGGAGAGCAGAACCTTCGGACAAGCCCCCCGTCTCACGCTGCCTGAGTGATACTGGGAGCCCATGCCCGCGTCAAGGAACGGGCACGCGAAACAGCGCCTCTTTTCTGTCCGATTACGGGCAGGGCAGCGTGTTCGGGCGGATCACGCCCGCGCTCGTCGTGCCGAGGTCGGACTCGAAGCCGCCCGCTTGACCCGTGACGAGGACGAACGCGGCCTGTCCGGGAAGCGGATCCGGATCGGCGAGCGACGTCGTACCGACCCCGCACGTGCGCTGGGCCTGGCTGTTCGAGCCCGGCGGCTGCGTATACGGCCCACCAGCGCGTAGGACGGCTAAGTCGCCGCGGTAGACGTTCCAGCTCACGTAACCCTGTTCGGCCTGCCACGACACCGTGCCCTTGGTCGAGTACAAGACGTAGATCATCCCGTCGGCGAGGTCGCACCGGTCCCCGACCGCGTCGTCATCGCGGTCGACCTGGCCGTAGTTCCAGTCGATCGGGCAGTTGTCGCAGACGTCGCCTGCACGGTCGAGATCTCCATCGGCCTGCGTTGCATTCGACGCGAGGGGGCAGTTGTCGATCGCGCAGGTGCTCGAGCGGAACCCCGGGTTCGCGTAGCCATCGGCGTCGGTATCGGTGCACGGGTCGCATTCATCGCCGATCGAGTCGACGTCGAGATCGCCCTGGCTCGGGTTCGACACGTCGTCGCAGTTGTCGCACGCATTGCCGAGCCCGTCTGAGTCGGTATCTTCCTGGTTCGGGTTCGGGACGCTCCGACAATTGTCACACGCGCTGCCGACGCCGTCCCCGTCCGTGTCGACTTGTGTCGAGTTGTGCTGAAGCGGACAGTTGTCGAGTGGGCAGGTGCTGGCCGGGAACCCCGGGTCCGCGTAGTGGTCGCCGTCGTAGTCGGTGCACAGGTCGCACGCGTCGCCTATCCCGTCGAAGTCGAGATCGCCTTGCCCGGGGTTCGCGACCTGGATGCAGTTGTCGCACGCGTTGCCGCGCTGGTCGCCGTCGGCATCCGATTGCGCCGGATTGGCCGCCTGCGGACAGTTGTCGCAGGCATCGCCCAATCCGTCCGTGTCGCTGTTCTGCTGGCCCGCGTTCGCGACGATCGGACAGTTGTCGCACAACTGGTGCACGCCGTCTCCATCCGAGTCCTCGACGTCGCCGCTCTCGTCGACGAGGGAGTCGCAGTCGTTGTCGATCGCGTCGCAGATCTCGGTTGCCTCGGGGTAGCTGCCAGGGTTCGTGTCGTCGCAGTCCAGGAAGCACGGGGCACCGTCGTCGTCCTCGTCGACCAGGCAGCTGCAGTCGAACGGTCCGAGCTGGGTCGAGACGTGCGGTGTCCCGAACCCGCTGTCGCCGACGAGGCTCGCCGCGAGGTACACGTCGGTGAGGAGCGGATCGGAGCAGTCGACGAGCACGGAAACGGTGTCGGTGAAGGGCGTGATCGGTTGCGGCTGCCCCGACGCCAGAGGGAGGACGCTCCATCCCTCGACCCGGTCGATCGGGGCCGGAGCCCCGGGCGGGGTCCGGGCGGCGAGGATCCGGTAGCCGAGCGTGCACGAGCAGTCGTCTTTCTCGAACCGCCCGACGAGCGGGGGATCGACGTGGAGATCGAACCTGATCCACTGCTCCGCCTCGTTCCCGGATTGCCCGGTCAGCTGCGCCGCGGGGATCACGCCCAGCCGGATCGTCGTTCCGGGGTCGAGGTCCGTGTTGAGAGTCGCGCTCGCTTGGGCGCCGAGCATGCCGAAGTACCCCACGCCACCCCACTGATCGCTCAGGAGCATGCACGTGCAGATGCCGGGCGAGGTCGGGCCGCAGCCGTCGACGAGCGGATCGCTCCAGGTCACGGGCGGTCCGGCATTGTAGTTTGGCCCCGAGTTGAGGCTGACCCACGCCGGGTAGTGGTAGAGCCCTCCTGGATCGAAAGCCTCGCTGACCTGCTTGAGCCAGGAGTCGCCCGTCGCGAGGCCACCGCTGAACGCGCCGCTGTCGTTGCCCTGACCGACGATCGGGTTTCCCGCCCCGAGTTGCCAGAACACACCTCGGATCGTCGGGCCGACTGGTGCGTCCGATTGATACGCGTAGCATCCGAAAGAGCCGCAGCCGCCGTCACTGCCGGCGCCGCCCCAATCCGGGTTCGAGACAAGGTAGGTCTGTGTCGCATCGAGGAGCACGTTTCCCGGGCAGCTGGCCCACGCCGGGGCGAACGGAACGGCAAGAGCCACGGCCGCCGTCGTGGCGAGCAGAGCGCTCCGGATCATGGACAGGGGCTCGTGTTCGGCCTCTCGACGCCGAAGCTATTCGTTCCGAGCGTAGTCTCGCCGCCGGGGCCGACGCCGGTGATCAGGTAGAACGCCGCCTGATCGGACGGCGGGTCCGAGTCGACGATCGACGTCGAGCTCAGCCCGCACGTCCGGGTCGCCAGCGGGTTCGAGCCCGGGATCTGCGTGTAGATCCCATCCGCGTTCAGCACGGCCAGGCTGCCGCGGTAGACGTTCCACGCGGTGAGCCCAAGCTCTTCCTGCCAGACGATCGTTCGTGGCGCGATGCCCCTCACGTAGATCGTTCCGTCATCGAAGTCGCACGCGTCGCCTTCCCCGTCCTCGTTCCGATCGACCTGGTCGGGGTTCCGTAGCACCCGGCAGTTGTCGCATGCGTCGCCCCGCTGGTCGCCGTCGGCATCCGATTGCGCCGGATTGGCCGCCAGCGGGCAGTTGTCGCATGCGTCGCCCAGCGAGTCGCTGTCGAGGTTCGTCTGCGGTGGGTTCGCGATCGTTGGGCAGTTGTCGCAGGCGTCGCCCGACAGGTCCCCGTCACCGTCGGACTGTGCGGCGTTGGCCACGAACGCACAGTTGTCGCAGGCGTTGCCAAGGCGGTCCCCGTCCGAGTCGGTCTGGACCGCGTTCGGGATCGTCGGACAGTTGTCGACGCTCGTGCAGACGCCGTCCCCGTCGGGGTCGCCGACCGGGTCCGTGGGGCACGGGTCGCACGCGTTCCCCACGCCGTCGCCGTCCGTGTCGGTCTGTGACGGGTTCCACGTCTGCGGGCAGTTGTCGCCGCTCGTGCAGACGCCGTCGTCGTCGGTATCGGTGCACGGGTCGCAGGCGTCGCCGACGCCGTCGTGGTCGCTGTCCAGCTGAAACGGGTTCGGAACGTTTGGACAGTTGTCGCAGACCTGGCGCACGTCGTCTCCGTCCGAGTCCTCGACGCTGCCGACTTCGTCGACGAGGGGATCGCAGTCGTTGTCGATCGCGTCGCACAGCTCGGGCGCGCCAGGGTAGCGCTGCGGGTTCGCGTCGTCGCAATCGGCGAAGCACGGGAACCCGTCGCCGTCCGCGTCGTCGAGGCAGGTGCAGTCGAACGGTCCGAGCTGGGTCGAAACGTGCGGTGTCTCGAACCCGCTGTCGCCGACGAGGCTCGCCGCGAGGTACACGTCGGTGAGAAGCGGATCGGAGCAGTCGACGAGCACGGAAACGGTGTCGGTGAAGGGCGTGATCGGTTGCGGCTGCCCCGACGTCAGAGGGAGGACGCTCCATCCCTGGACCCGGTCGACCGGGGCCGGCGCCCCGGGCGCGGTCCGCGCGGCGAGGATCCGGTACCCGAGCGTGCACGAGCAGTCGTCTTTCTCGAACCGCCCGACGAGCGGGGGATCGACGCGGAGGTCGAAGCGCATCTGCTGCTGGACCTCGTCCGCGGCCGGGTCGATCACCTGCGGCGCGGGGATCGCGCCCAGCCGGATCGTCGTACCCGGGTCGAGGTTCGTGTTGAGAGTCGCGCTCGCTTGTGCGCCGAGCATGCCGAAGTACCCGACGCCACCCCACTGATCGCTCAGGAGCATGCAGGTACAGATGTCGGGCGAGGTCGGGCCGCAACCGTCGACCAGCGGGTCGCTCCACGTGACGGGCGGTCCGGGGTTGTAGTTCGGCCCCGATTTGAGGCTGACCCACGCCGGGTAGTGGTATAGCCCGCCCGGAAAGGATGCGCTGACCTGCTTGAGCCACGGATCGGGCGGCCCGAAGCCACCTGTGAACGTGCCGCTGTCGTTTCCCTGACCGACGACAGGGTTTCCCGCCCCGAGCTGCCAGAACACGCCTCGAATCGTCGGGCCGACCGGTGCGTCCGATTGAGACGCGTAGCAGCCGAAGGAGCCGCAGCCCCAATCGGGGTTCGACACGAGGTAGCTCTGCGTCGCATCGAGAAGTGCGTTGCCCGGGCAGCCGGCGCGCGCTGGGGCGAACGAAGCCGCAAGAGCCACAGCCGCTGCCGTGGAAAGCAGAACCCTCGGACACGCCCCCCGTCTCACGCTGTTGGAGTGATACTGGGAGCCCATGACCGGGTCAAGGAACGGGCACGCGAAACACCGCCTCTTTTCTGTCCGATTACGGGCAGGGGAGCGTGTTCGGGCGGATCACGCCCGCGCTTGTCGTGCCGAGGTCGGACTCGAAGCCGCCCGATTGACCCGTGACGAGGACGAACGAGGCCTGTCCGGGCAGCGGATCCGGATCGGCGAGCGACGTCGTGCCGACGCCGCACGTGCGCTGCGCCAGCGCATTCGAGCCCGGAGCCTGCGTGTACGGTCCACCGGCGCGTAGGACCGCAAGATCCCCGCGGTAGACGTTCCAACCTACGTAGCCCTGCTCGACCTGCCACGACACCGCGCTCGTGGTCGAGTACACAACGTAGATCATCCCGTCCGCGAGATCGCACCGGTCACCGACCGAATCATCGTCGCGGTCGACCTGGCCGTAGTTCCAGTCGGAAGGGCAGTTGTCGCACGCGTCGCCGGCCTGGTCGAGATCCCCATCGGTCTGCGTCGGGTTGTAGACGCTCAGGCAGTTGTCGCAGGCGTCGCCGCGGGCGTCTGCATCGGTGTTGGTCTGCGCGGCGTTCCAGGCGTTCACGCAGTTGTCGCACACGTCGCCGACGCTGTCCCCGTCGCGATCGGCTTGTAGCGGATCGAAGTCGAGCGGACACACGTCGCAGACATCTCCACGCGAGTCAGAATCGGTGTCAGCCTGGCTCGCATTCGCGACGGAAGGACAGTTGTCGCAGATATTCCCACGCGCATCACCGTCAGTATCAACCTGGTCCGGATTGGCAGTGGAGACGCAGTTGTCGCACGCGTCGCCCGACGAGTCTCCATCGGCGTCAAACTGTGTCGGGTTCGAGACCGTCGGACAGTTGTCGAGGTTACCGCAGACGCCATCGCCGTCCACGTCGTCAGGTGTCGGATCGTCAGGACACGCGTCGCACGCATCTCCCTGGCCATCGGAATCTCGATCCGTCTGAGAGGCATTTGAAACCATCGGACAGTTGTCGATGGGACAGGTGATTCCCGGGAATCCGGGATCGCCGAACCCGTCCCCGTCTGTATCGACGCAGTCGTCACAGACATCGCCGACTTGGTCAACGTCGGCGTCCTCCTGTCCCGGGTTGTGGTCGAGAAGGCAGTTGTCGCAGGCGTTGCCACGCCCGTCGAGATCGGCGTCGGCCTGGCTCGCGTTGAACAGTGTCGGACAGTTGTCGCACGCGCCATGAACGCCGTCGCCATCGGTGTCTTCGCCAAGGGCGTTCTCATCGGTCAGGTTGTCACAGTCATCGTCCGAGGAATTACAGACCTCCGCCGCTCCAGGATGTTTCGCTGGATCCAGGTCGTCACAGTCCACATCTTCCGCGAAACCATCGCCGTCTTCATCGAGCGGCATGGGCAATAGGAAGGGACCCACGTGTGCCGAGACGTGAGCGGCAACAAACGGGGTGGCTCCCTCACCCACCAGGACGATCGCCAGGTAAAGGTCCTCAAAACTGCCGGGCGTTCTCTCGGCACGAACCGAGGCCGTAGAACCGAAAGAGGTAATTGGCTGGGCATTTCCGCTCGCGCCAAAAAGCTCGTTCCACCCAGAAGCAGTACCTCGCTCGGCCGGCGCGCTCGCGCCAGGCGAGACACGTTTTCCATAGACCTTGAAACCGCTCAGACAGGGTCCGCAGCCATCCTTGGAGTAGATTCCTCCGACGAAGCCCCCGTGCGAAACCCACGCAGCGAGCGCGCGCTTGCGCCAGGCGGCCGAGCGGGCGAAGCGCGAGCGTCTCAAGGCGGCGGATCGGCCCGCGAAGCCCCGAAAGAAGCGCAGCTCCTAGAGCGTCGCGTCGATCCAGGCGGAGATCTCGTCGCGCACGCGGCGGTAGTGCGCGAGCGCTTCTTCCTCGGTCTTCGCGTCGGCCGCAACGCGCGGTGGGTCGTCGAAGCCGCGGTGTAGGGTCCGCTTCGCGCCGGGGAGCACGGGGCAGGTCTCGCGCGCGTGGTCGCACACGGTCACGACGAGGTCGAAGCTCGCCGCATCGAATTCGCGAACGTGCTTCGGCCATTGGTCCGCCATGTCGATCCCGATCTCGCGCATCACGCGCACGGCGCGCGGGTCGATCTTGCTCGCCGGCGCGACGCCGGCCGATGCGGCATCGATCCGCTCGGCGTGGCGGCTCTTGGCCCAGGCTTCGGCCATCTGGCTGCGACCGGCGTTGCCCGTGCACAGGAACAGGACGCGTCGTCGTTCCGCCATGCGCGCTCCCCGGGGACGTTTGCTACACTCCGGCCGTTCCGCCGGTCCCCATCGTCTAGTCTGGCCTAGGACACCACCCTTTCAAGGTGGCGACACGGGTTCGAATCCCGTTGGGGACGCCACGCGACTGACGTGGATTGCGACAGTCGAGCGTCTTCGGCTGACACCTCGCGGCACCTCTCGCGCTCGATCCTCTCCTTTTCCTCGGTTTCTCCCGCGGTCGGTACGGAACCGATCTTGCAGCGTTCCGCGACACGGCGGCCCGACACGGGCCGACACGCAGCGGGGAGGGCAATCTACGATGGATCGCGCACGACTCTTGATCGCCGACGACGATCCGGTGTCCCGGGAGGCCTGGCTGGGCATCCTGAACGGCGCCGGGCACGAGGTCGACACCGCCGCGACGGGCGACGAGGTGGTCGAGAAGTCCCGGCTGAAACCGTACGACCTCGTGCTGTGCGACCTCGTGTTTCCGCCGACGAACGGGATCGAGGTCCTCAAGGAGGTCAAGCGCGCGCGACCCTCGACGCTCGTCGTCATCGTCAGCGCGCAGCGCGAGGTCCAGCCGGTGCTCGAGGCGTTCCGGGCCGGCGCGTTCGACTTCCTGACCAAGCCGATCGTGCCGGCGATGTTGATCGAGCTGGCCGCGCGTGCGCTCCAGACCCGGCGTATGGGCGAGGAGCGCCGGCGCATCGCCCTCGAGCTCGAGAGCGAGCGCCTGACCGTGGTCCAGCTGCGTCAGCAGCTCGGGCTCGACGACCCGTTCGCCCGGATCATCGGCCAGTCGGCGCGCGTCGCGAGCTTCGTCGACACGCTGCGCGAGGTCGCACGGACCGAATCGACGGTCCTGCTCACGGGCGAGAGCGGCACGGGCAAGAGCCTGATCGCGCGGACGATCCACGACGCGTCGGCTCGGGGCCGCGGCCCGTTCGTCGAGGCCAACTGCGTCGTGTACTCCGAGGGCGTGCTGCAGAGCGAGCTGTTCGGTCACGAGCGTGGCGCGTTCACCGGAGCGGCGAAGATGAAGCGCGGCCGGTTCGAGCTGGCCCACGGCGGCACGCTGTTCCTCGACGAGATCGGCGAGATCCCCGCGGCGACGCAGCTCGCGCTCCTGCGCGTCCTGAACGACCGCGTGTTCGAGCGCGTGGGCGCCGAGGAGACGATCGAGGCCGACGTGCGGCTGATCGCGGCGACGAACCGCGATCTCGAGGATGCGATCCGCCAGGGCACGTTCCGCAGCGACCTGTACTACCGGCTCAACGTGATCCCGATCCACCTGCCGCCGTTGCGCGAGCACGCGGACGACATCCCGGTGCTGATCCAGCACTTCCTCAAGTCCTGCGCCGAGCGCCTGAGCCGCCCGGAGCCCGAGGTGACGGACGATGCGATGGACGCGCTCGTGCGCTACCCGTGGCCCGGCAACGTGCGCGAGCTCGAGAACGTCGTCGAGCGCACGATGGTGCTGAGCCGGACGGGTCGGGTCGAGCTGCGCGACCTCCCGGCGGGCGTGCGCGCCGGCATGTCCGACGTGTTCCTGCGCTCGGGTCGCGGGACGCTGGCCGACATGGAGCGCCACCGGATCCTCGATGCGCTCGAGCAGGCGCGGGGCAACAAGAAGCTCGCCGCCGAGCAGCTGGGGATCCATCGCAGCACGCTGTAC
The DNA here is from genome assembly GCA_963824225.1 of uncultured Acidobacteriota bacterium. GTDB lineage: Bacteria > Acidobacteriota > Polarisedimenticolia > Polarisedimenticolales > Polarisedimenticolaceae > CAWGOF01. The sequence continues at coordinate 120,381 of CAWGOF010000001.1, forward strand.
GCGAAGCTGAGGCGTTACGGCCTGCTCGACGCGGAGCTGCCGGGCAAGGGGAACGGGTCGCGTAGCGAAGGCCCACAGCCTGCGTAGGGAAGCGCGACACGCGAGCCAAATGGCGGAACAGCAAGAACTTCCGGTGAAAATCGCTGCGGCCGATCTCACACGGCGTTGCGCATCGCGACACACCGCGTCCCTGGCTTCGGGCGCCACGGGCGTGGAACCCTCGGAAAACCGCCTGTTCCGGGTGGTCGGGGGATTGGCACCGGGGTTGCTCTTCTCTCGGGGCGAGAGGTTCCACCCCCACCCCCCCAACACCTCCTCTCTCGAGGGGCGCCCCACCGGGCGCCCCTCGGCTTTTCTGGGTGCCTCGTGCGGGCACGGGGCCTAAGTTTTCCCCCCGTGGAACGCGAACGTGCCCCGCAGATGCTCGTCGTCGACGACGACGCGCCGAGCCGACGACTGCTCGAGGGCTACCTGCTGGCCGAGGGGTACGAGGTCCTGACGGCGGCCGACGGGCCGCAGGCGCTCGCGCTCGCGCGCGAGCGGCCGCCCGACGTCGTGCTGCTCGACGTGATGATGCCCGGCATGACCGGCCACGAGGTGTGCCGCGCGCTGAAGACCGAGCCGCGCACACGGATGTGCCAGGTGATGCTCGTCACCGCGCTCGACGGCACGCCCGATCGTGTCCACGGCCTCGATGGCGGAGCGGACGACTACGCGACGAAGCCCGTACGGCGCGACGAGCTGCTGGCGCAGGTGCGGGCGCTCGTTCGGGCGCGCGGGCTCCTGCGCGACATCGATTGCGCGCGCAACGAGCTGGCCGAGCGCAACGCCGAGCTGTCGCTCAAGAAGGCGCTCGCGCAGTCGATCGTCCACGACCTCAAGAGCCCGCTCGCGGGGATCCTCGGGAACCTGGAGCTGCTCTCCGGACGCTCGGGCCAGGAGGTCCTCCCGCTGATCGAGCGCTGCATGCGCGGTGCGGAGCGGATGCGCAAGATGATCCTCGACCTGCTCGACGTCGAGCGGATCGAGGACGGGCAGCTCGTGCCCGAGCTCGCCCGGCTCGACCTGGCCGAGCTCGGACGGATCGCGATCGACGACCACGAGACCCAGGCCCGGACCCGGCGCATCGAGCTGGTGCTCGTCGTCGACGGCACGCCGTACGCCTCGGCCGATCCGACGCTCGTGCGTCGGATCGTCGACAACCTGCTGGCCAACGCCCTGGCCCATGCGCCGGCGGGGAGTCGGGTCGAGCTGCGCGTGGGCCACAGGCCCGAGGGTCCGGAGATCGCGGTCACGGACCAGGGTCCCGGAGTCCCCGAGGCGCTGCGCGAGAAGGTGTTCGAGAAGTATGCGCGCGTCGGATCGCCCGGCGACTCGTCGAATCGGGGTCTCGGGCTGACGTTCTGCCGCCTGGCGGTCGAGGCCCACGGAGGCTCGATCTGGGTCGAGCCCGGACCGTCGGGGGGCGCGTGCTTCCGGGCCGTGCTCCCGGCCGCCGCGGCCGCCACGCCCGCGACCGCGGCCGAGCGTGACGCACCGCCGATCCCGGCATGACCCGCTGGCGTGTCCTGGTCTACGTCGCGACGGTCGACGTCGCGGCGCTCGTCCTGTTCCTGTCGTTCCTCGGCCAGACGCCGCCCGCGTCGTGGGTCGGGACGCTGCTCCTGGCCACGCTCGTCGCGTTCGCCGCGGCGACACCGGTGCGGCTCCCGCGGATGCGCACGACGATCTCGGCGACCGATCCGTTCGTGTTCACCGCGCTCGCGGCCTACGGGCCGCTGCCGGCGTGCGTGGTCGCGCTCGCCGGCATCGCCGGTTCGACGCTCGGCCGCGAGCGTACGGTCCACGTGCGGCACCTCGCGTTCAACGCCGGGAACGTCACGCTCTCGACGGCGCTCGCGACGCTGACGTTCCTCGCCCTGCACGGCGTGCCCGGGGGGAGCCTGTCGCAGCTCGTGGGTCCGATGCTCGCCGCGGCGAGCGTGTACTTCCTGACGAACACCGGTCTCGTGACCGGAGCGATCGTGCTCGACCGCGGGGGCCGCTTCCTGCCGACGTGGCGCGGGTCGGCGCTGTGGAGCGCCGTCTCGGCCTACGGCGGGCTCACGCTGTCCGCCGGTCTGCTGTGGATCCTCGACGTCGTCGGGACGACCGGACTGGCGCTCGGCGTTCCGCCGTGCTGGCTCTTGTCGGCGTACTACCGCGCGCAGCGCGAGCGCCAGCTCGAGCACGAGCGCCGGATCGCCGAGGTCGAGGTCCAGAACCAGGCGCTCGAGGACAAGGTCGCCGAGCGCACGACCGAGCTGCGCCAGGCGCTCGGCGAGATCGAGCAGGCGAATGCACGCCTGGTCCAGGCCAACGAGCGCCTGACCGAGGCCAACCGCGCGAAGAGCGAGTTCCTGGCCCGCGTGTCCCACGAGCTGCGCACCCCGCTCAACGCGATCATCGGGTTCTCCGAGCTCCTGCGCGACCCGGCGAGCCGGGCGCTGTCCCCCGAGCAGTGCGAGTTCCTGTCCGACATCCACTCGAGCGGCGAGCACCTGCTGCGGCTGATCAACGACATCCTCGACCTGTCGAAGATCGAGGCCGGGAAGATGGAGCTGCATCGCGCGGCGACCGACGTGCCGCGCGCGCTGCGCGACGCGGCGGCGATGCTCCGGGCGCAGGCGGCGCAGAAGGGACTCGCGCTCGAGGTCGAGACGGCGCCCGAGGCGCGCGCGGCGCTCGTCGATCCCGGCCTGTTCCGCCAGGTCCTGGTGAACCTGCTGAGCAACGCGGTGAAGTTCACGCCCCAGGGCGGCAGTGTCCGGCTCACGGCGCGCGTCGAGGACCGGGACCTGATCGCCGAGGTCAAGGACACGGGGATCGGGATCGCGTCGGCCGATGTGCCGCGCGTGTTCGAGGAGTTCTACCAGGTCGACGGATCGTATGCCCGGGGCTACGGCGGAACGGGGCTCGGCCTCGCGCTCGTGCGCCGGATGGTCGAGCTGCACGGCGGCACGATCGAGGTCGAGACCGCTCCCGGGCTCGGCTCGTGCTTCACCGTGCGCTTCCCCCGGGCGGTCGTCGAGCCGCCGGTGCTGCGAGCGGTCGATGCGCAGGCGCACGCCGAGCGGCCGGGCGTGACGGGCACCGTGCTCGTCGTCGAGGACAACGCGCTCAACCGCAAGCTCGCGCGCAACGTGCTGCGCGCCCGCGGCCATCGGGTGCTCGAGGCGGCGACCGGGGAAGAGGCGCTCGCGCTCCTCGATCGCGATCCGGTCGACCTCGTGCTGATGGACCTGCAGCTCCCGGGGATGGACGGCCTCGAGGTCACGCGGCGCATCGCTTCCGATCCACGGCTCGCCCGAACGCCGATCGTGGCCCTGACCGCGCACGCGTTCGAGGAGGACGAAGCGCGCGCGCGCGAGGCCGGCTGCGTCGGGTACATCGCCAAGCCGATCCGCCTGGCCGAGTTCCCGGGTCAGGTCGAGGCCTATCTCGGCGCCTCAGCTGCCCTCGCGGATCTGCACGAGACTCGCGGGTAGCCGATCGGTGCGCCAGAGGCCCTGGGCGTCGACCTGGCCGAAGCTCAGGACGCCGGTCGGGCACTCGCTCACGCACGCCGAGCAGCGCACGCACTGCGGATCGGCCATCGGCAGGCCGCGATTCGCGAAGCTCATCACGTCGATCCCCTGGTGGCACACGGTCGTGCACACGTTGCACGAGATGCACTTCTTCTTGTCGGGCAGGATGCGGAACCGGCTGAACCGCGCATAGATGTGCATCAGCGCCGCGAGGGGACAGAAGAACCGGCACCACACGCGCCCCGAGAACCAGAAGTACAGGCCGTAGCCCAGGACGCCCGCGAGCAGCACGTCGACGAGCCACTTGTAGGACACGGCCGAGCCCGAGAGCGCGAGGTAGTTGAACGCCCGCAGCCCGTCCAGGCTCGGGAAGCACCAGGCCAGGACACGCAGGGCGGCGAGGATCGCGGCGATGGCGAGGATCACCTGGCCCGCGAGGTTCAGCCGGTTCCAGCCCGGCCCGTGCGGCATCTTGTGCCGCTGGCGATCGCCGAGCGTCTCGGCCAACGCGCCGCACGAGCAGATCCAGCCGCAGTACGCGCCCTTGCCCCAGACGTAGATCAACAGCGGGATCAGGACGAACGTCTGGATCACCGAGATCACGAGCCACGGAACGAGCGGTGCGTCGGTGAACACGTTGTAGACGTTGAGCGGCCAGGCGAGGATCAGGCCATAGGCGCGCCAGAACTCGCGACCGTGACCGTAGTCAACGCGGGGGAACAGGCCGTCGGCGAGCCACGCGGGCAGGGCGCCGTGGGCATCGAGCCACGGCAGGACGATCTCCGGCAGGAGGAACAGCGGAACGACCTGGATCGCCATGAGCGTCCACGTCTGCACCCGCACGTAGGGCGTGCGGCGCCTGCGGATGCGTCGGATCCCGAAGCCGACCACGAGCGCCGAGTACGCGAGCGTGTAATAGAAGGAGGGCGTGCTGGCCGAGATGCGCAGCACGTCGACGAGCGAGCCCGCGGGCCGGCCCGCGAGCCAGCGCTCGACGGCGAACGGAAAGCCGCCCGCCGCGCGGTTCAGCTGCTCGAGGTACCCACCCGACTTCCAGTTGTAGAGCGCGAGACAGAACAGGAGAAACAGCGCCATCCCGCCGACCTTCCAGGCGGTCCAGTCACCGGCGATGCGCACGCCGGCCTGACGCAGGAGACCGAGCGGGGCCTCGCGGCCGATCTGCACGAATACGACGTCCGTCGGCACCGTCTTGCCGCTCGACAGGCGCACTGCGCCCGGCTCGATCGCCCGGACCTCGGTCGACAGCTCGAGCGCAAGCTGGCCCTCGGCCGCGGCGCGCTCGATCGCGGCGACGTTCTCGGGCTTCGGCCGCGCGAGCGCGGCCCCGCGGTGGACGAGCGTGACCTCGGCTCCGGCCTGGGCCAGAGCCAGCGCGGTCTCGGCGGCGCTGTCCCCGCCGCCGACGACGAGCACATGGCGGCCCGCGAAATCGCGCGGGTCGTGCAGTCGATGGAACACGCTGTCGCGCTCTTCGCCCGGGACGCCGAGCTTGCGGAACTCGCCCGTGCGTCCGAGCGCCAGGACGACGCGACGTGCGCGGACCGTCTCGCCCGACGCCAGGCGCACGGCGAAGCTCGAGCCCTGGCGCTCGACCGACTCGACGCGGCCCGGGCTGACCTCGATGTCCCGCGTCTGGCGCTCGAGCTCGTCGACCAGATCTTCCTTGATCGTGGCCTCGACCTGCAGCTCGCCCGCCGGATGCATCGCGCGCGGGTAGGTGTAGATCGGCTTGGCCCGCGGGAAGTCGACGAGCGTCTGGAACGGACGGGCCGACTCGTAGACCCGCAGCCGCAACCCCGCGCCGAGCGCCTCGCGCGCCGCGGCCATGCCCGAGACACCGGCGCCGACGATCACGACGTCGACGATCTCGCCGACCGGTCGATCGTTCTTCATCGCCGGGTCGTCGAGGATCGCGCGGATCGCCTCGACGCCCGACTGCAGCGCGAGCTTCAACAGAGGAATCCCGCTCAGGTCGCCGACGACGTAGAGTCCCGGAACCCGCGTGCGCCCGGCCGGACCGATCTCCGGGAGCGGCTCGACGCGTCCCGCGGGCCACTGCAGGTGCAGCCAGTGCGCGTAGCGCGAGAGCAGCGTCACGGCGGGGTCTCGGGCACGGGCTCGAGCCTCGGCGGGGCTCCGGGGAGCCGGACCCCCGCGTGGGCCAGGAACCGATCGAGGGCCAAGCGCACGTCCTCGCGATCGGCGAGGCGCGTGCGCTGGCGCGCGAGCTCGCTCACGATCCGCTCGAGATCGGCCCGGCTCGCCGCGCCGCTCCGGCCGACGATCTCCGCCGCGAGCGGCGCGGCCTCGGCGACCGCCAGGCGCCGGGCCATCGTCCGCAGCACGTCGTCGACGAACGTGGGGTCGACAGCGCGGCCGAGCGCCGCCATGCGCTCGGGATAGCGCCGCACGACCCACGTCCACGAGGCCAGGAGCGCCGGATCGCTCAGCCCCTCGGCCGCGCGCTGCGGGTTGTCGGTCTCGGCCGTGTGGTAGTTCCGCGTGCCGATGAACCCGCCCCACTCGATCGATTGCGTGTCGAGCGCCTCGCGCGCGGCCGGATCGGGACCCGCGAGCCGCTCGATCGCCGACCGGCGGCTGCGCTCGGGGTCGTAGCCCGCGGGGTCGCGTAGAAAGTCGGCGACCGTCAGAAGAGACAGCCGCGATCCGCCGAGCTCGGCCATCGGGATCGACAGATAGCCCGCGAGCTCGCGGCCGAGGTCGGGCGCGCGGCCGCGCAGCGGGCCGAGGACGAGCGCGAGCGGCATCCGCGCCCCCGAGCCGTTCGCCGGGAACCGGTCGGCGAGCAGGATCTTCCGGCCTCCCAGCCGCGCCCGCGTGCGGCGGATCGCCGCCGCATCGACCGTGAGCGACGCGGGCGCGGTGCCGCTCCACACGATCCCGACCCGGCGCGGAACGCGGGCCAGGCCGTCGAGCAGCGCCTGGGGGTACGCGAGCCTCGGATCGTCGAGGCCCGCGTCCGACGACACGGTCGGGCGCAGCCACACGCGTGTGTCCTTGGGCATCGCCCGGTCGACCGCACGCACGAGCTCGAGATGCGCGGGAGCGGCGCTCCGGCCGTAGCGATCGATGTCCGCAAGGTCTTCGAGCTCGAGCGGCGCGCCATCGAACGACACGACGACGTCCCGCGTGCCGCCGCGCGCGCGCAGGACCGTGGCCAAGCGCACCAGATCGTCGATCGCCTCAGGGGAGGCGAGGCGGCCCCCGCCGTGGCCCACGACGATCTCGACGAACACCGAGAGCCCGCGCGCGCGCCAGCTCGTCAGGCGATCGAGCAGCTCGGGCGCGAGCGTCCGATCGGTCGCGACGCGCGTCGTGACCCACAGCGCGTTGAAGCCGCACGCGATGCCGAACTCGACGTGCGCGTCGACACCCGGGTCGGTCGCCTGTGTGGGGATCGCGAGGATCCGGAGCGCGAACGGCTCGGCTCGGGGCACGGCCGCGCCAAGCGCGGGCGTGCCGAGCGCGCCGAGCGCCAGGAGCGCGGCGAGGACGCGTCGCCCGGCGACGGGAACGCGTCTCAGAACGGCAGCTCGTCCCAGAGCACGTGGCGCTTCGATCCGAGGGAGAACGTCAACGACGGCGCCGACATGAACACCTCGTCCGGCCTGTTCTGCCTGCGCATCGTGCGGATCAGCTCGTCGAACACCAGCGCCAGCTGCCGACCGCGGTTCGTGCGGTGGATCGTGAACGTCCCGGTCTCGATGCGCGACGAGTTGCTCGAGTCGAGCGTCCAGTCCCACTGGCCCTTGATCGTGTTCGCGTCCTTCTCGCCGAGCGTCAGCCGGAACTTCCCTGGGCCGATCTTCGTGATGTAGTCCGACGCGCCGACCCAGTCGGTCTCGAAACCCTCCGGACCGTTGAGGCTCATGTAGCGCAGCTTGACCTGCGGTTTCCCGTCTGCGGTGCGGATCCACAGCGCGATCTTGCCGTCGCGGTTCACGTACCACCACGTGCCGTCCCAGCTCCCGGTGTCGTCGCGCGGGGGGATGAAGCGGCTCAGCTCCCCCTTGGGCTCGAACTGCAGCTGGGCCGCGAGCGGCCCGCCGGCTACCGCAGCGAGGGCGAGCATGGCGGCGATCGCGAGCGAGAGGGAGCGGGGTCGAGCCATCGTCGAGTTCTCCGGGAGCGCTGGGAACTATACCGTCGGCCGTCGCCGCGGACCACGCCGAGCTCCGAGCACGCGGCCGAGCGCGCGCGCGGCGGAGGAGCGGGCGCGGGCCCCAGGGTAGGCCAGACGCAGGATCTCGCGCGACAGCGCGCGATGGAGCGCCGCGGCGCCGGGGACGGCCGACAGGGCCGCGAGGTGCGCCCGCACCGTCGGTCCATCTCCGCGAGCGACCGGCCCGGTCAGGGCCCGCGCGAGCCCGTGCCGCTCGGCGTGGGCCACGGCGCTCTGGGCCAGGCGCACGACCGCGCGCTCGGCCGCTTCGCGCCCGACCCCGCTGCCGGCGAGGACGCGCGCGGCCAGGCTCAACAGCCCGAGCAGATCGTTCGCCGCGAGGGCCGCCGCCGCGTGGTACGCCGCGAGGTCGCGCGGCCCCGTGCGTGGAGCGAGGGTCACGAGACCGAGGTCTCGGGCGATCCGGCGGGCGAGCGCCTGGGCCCGCGGCGAGCCCTCGATCCGCGCCGCGCTCCCGGGCAGGAACGCGCCGGCGATCCGCGCGTCCCCCAGCGTCTGGAACGGATGCAGCACGCCGACCTCCGCGCCCCGCCGGGCGAGCGGCGCGAGCGCCGCCGATCCGAGCCCGCCCGCGTGATGCAGGACCGTTCGCCCGGCGAGCGGCCGGCGCGCGCTCGCGGCGAGGGCGCGGGCGAGCGGGGCCACGGTCCGGTCGGGCACGGCGAGGAGCACGCACTCGGCGTGCGCGAGAACGTCGACGCCCGAGGCGTACGCGCGAGCCCGCGTCCCGCGGGCCCGCGTCCGGCGGGCGAGGCGTCTCGCGTCGGCCATCCGGCTCGAGGCCACGGCGACGATTCGATAGCCCGCGGAGAGCAGGAGCGGCGCGAGCGCGGTCGCGAGCTTGCCCGCGCCGACGATCCCGATCGTCGGGCGTCTCACCCGCCGGCCCGCAGGACGTCGACGAGCGCCGCGAGGTCCGCGGGCCACGGCGCGCGAAACGTCACGGGCTCGCCGGTCGTCGGGTGCACGAGGTCGAGGCGCGCGGCGTGCAGCGCCAGGCGCCCGACGTCGCGCAGCGCGCGGCGCTTGCGCGGATCGAGCACACCCCGCCAGCGCCGTCCACCGTACCGCTCGTCGCCCACGATCGGATGGTGGATCGACTCGAGGTGCACACGGATCTGATGCGTGCGCCCGGTCTCGGGCGCGACGTCGAGGAGCGAGAACCCGGCGAGCGCCTCGCGCGTGCGGTAGGACGTGACGGCGTCGCGCGATCGGCCGCGCGTGTCCCGCACGGCCATGCGCGTCGGGTCGCGCCGGCTGCGGCCGACCGCGGCCTCGATCCGACCCGCCGGCGGCTCGACCCGGCCCCACACGAGCGCGACGTACCGCTTGGCCACGCGGCGCTCGGCGAACGCCCGGGCCAGCGCGTCGTAGGCCGCGTCGGTCTTGGCCACGAGGACGAGACCCGACGTCCCGATGTCGAGCCGGTGCACGATCCCCGGACGCAGCGGCGCCCCACGTCCGGCGAGCGCGGTTCCGCGGGCCCGCAGACCGTCGACGAGCGTCCCGTGCTCGCGCCCGTGGCCCGGGTGGACGACGACGCCCGCCGGCTTGTCGACGACGATCAGCGTGTCGTCCTCGTGGACCACGTCGAACGCCACCGCGCTCCCCGCCGCCGCGGCGCCCGACGCCGCGGCGCCCGACGCCGCGGCGTCCGGCGCCGTGGGCACGCGCACGGTCAGCTCGGTCCCGGCGCGCAGCGCGACCCCGGTCTTCGGCGCGGGGACGCCTTGCACGAGCACGTGGCCGTCGAGGATCCAGCGCCGCAGAGCGGCGCGGCTCGTGCCGGGCAGCACGGACGCGAGGAACCGGTCGAGCCGGACGCCCGCGGCGTCGTCCGGGACGCAGAGCGACAGGACCGCTCCGGGAGCGGGCTCGATCATGCCGAGGACGCGCGCACGTTGCGACGCAGCACGAGGCCGCGCAGGAGCATCACGATCGCGACGAGGGCCAGGCCGAGCGACAGGAGCTGCGACGTCGAGACGCTGCCGCCGAACCACAGGCCCCGGTGCGGGTCGCCTCGACCGACCTCGAGGAACGCGCGTCCGACGCCGTAGACGAGCGCGTAGATCCAGAAACTGCTGCCCTCGGGCTCGATCCGGCGGCGCCACAGCACGGTCAGGACCACGGCCAGCGCGAGATCGAATCCGGCCTCGACGAGCTGGATCGCGAGGCGCGGGTCGTGGAGCGGGACGCCGGTCAGCTCGTGGGCCGCCTCGCTCTCGAACACGACGGCGAGCCAGTGCCGCGGATCGACCGGGATGCCCCAGCAGCACCCGCCGGCGTAGCACCCGAGACGCCCGATCCCCTGCGCCAGGGCCAGCGGCGCAGCGATCGCATCGGCCAGGCGCCACAGCGGCATGTCGTGGCGGTGGGCGTAGATCGCGAACGTCAGCGCTCCCGCAGCGACGCCGCCGAGCAGCACGCCGGCCGAGCGGATCGTGCCCAGGATCTCCGCCGGGTGGGCCAGGTACTGCTGCCAGTCGATGAGCACGAGCAGCAGCTTGGCGCCGAGGATGCCGGCGAGCAGGCTGAAGAACGTCAGGTTGAACAGCCGCTCCTCGGACAGGCCGAGCGTCCGGGCGCGGCGCAGGAACCAGGCCCACGCGATCACGACGGCCGAGGCGAACAGCACGCCGTAGGTCGGGACGAACAGATGCGTCGAGCCGAAGAACGGCAGGTCGACGTAGCCGAAATCGATCAGGATCGGGTGCACGACGTCACTCGGGCGCGATCGGGTGCGAGTCGGTCGTCGGCGCCGCGGCCCGCGCGCTCGCGCGCGGGACGACGACGTCGACGAGCAACAGCCCGGCGCCGATCACGATCGCCGAGTCGGCCACGTTGAACGTCGGCCAGTGCGCGGTGCCGAAGCGCTCGACGAGCCAGTTGGCGAGACGAGCGGAGCTCGCGTAGACGTCGAGGAAGTCGACGACCTCGCCGCGGACGACGCGGTCGATCAGGTTGCCTACGGCGCCGCCGAGCACCGCAGCCAGGCCGATGCTCGCGGCGCGCGTCAGGTCGTGGCCGCGCAGCAGGAACCGTCCGAGGAGCACGATCGCGAGCACGGGGAGCGCGGTCAAGAGGACCAGGCGCAGCGGCTCGGGCAGGTCGCCGAAGTAGCCGAACAGGCCCCCGCGGTTGCGCGAGTAGGTCAGATCGAAGAATCCGGGCACGATCGGCACCGTGCCCGCGGGGCGGAGCCACGCGTGGGCACAGACCTTGGTCAGCTGATCGAGGACGACGACGACGAGCGCGATCCGCAGGTACGCGCGGCGACTCGCGAGCTCGACGCTCACGCCGTCTCCGCTTCGCGCAGGATCGCGCGCACGTTGGCCGCGCAGCGGGCGCAGGCCGTGGGCCATTCGGGATCCGCGCCGACGTCGGTCGTGTGGTGCCAGCAGCGCTCGCACTTCGTCCCCGAGGCCTTCTCGACCTCGACGGCGAGCCCCGGGATCTCGTCCGAGCGCAGCGCGGCGGGCGACACCGGACCGAACGCGACCTCGCTGACCAGCAGCAGGAACCGCAGCTCGTCGCCGAACGAGCGCAGGAACGCCTCGTCCGCCGGGGCGGCCGCGAGCACGACCCGGGCCTCGAGGCCGCTCCCGATCCGGTGGTCGCGGCGGGCGACCTCGAGCGCGCGGTACACCTCGTCGCGCAGCCGTAGGAGACGCGCGAAGCGCTCGATCAGCTCGGCGTCCTGCGGGACGTCGAGCGGCTCGGGGAACAGCTCGGCGTGCACCGACCGCGCGTCCCATGCCGCGCGCCCGTCGAGCCGCTCGAGCTCCTGCCACACCTCTTCCGCCGTGAAGCACAGCACCGGTGCCATCAGCCGGCACAGCGTGTGGGCCAGGCGCCACAGCACGGTCTGGGCCGCGCGCCTCGACCGTCCGCGGCGCGGCAGCGTGTACAGCCGATCCTTGAGCACGTCGAGGTAGAACGACGACAGCGTGACCGCGCAGAACTGGTGCAGCCCGTGGTACACGAGGTGGTACTGGTGCGCCTCGTACGCCGCGACGATGCGGCGGCGCAGCGCCTCGAGCTGGGACAGGACCCAGCGGTCGATCTCCTCGAGCTCGCCCGGCTCGACCGCGTCCTGGCCTGGGTCGAACCGGTCGAGGTTCGACAGCAGGTAGCGGAACGTGTTGCGGATCTTGCGGTACGCCTCGGCGTTGCGGTCGAGGATCTCGGGCGACAGCCGCATGTCCTCGACGAAGTCGACCATCGAGACCCACAGGCGCAGGATCTCGGCGCCGCGCTGGTCGGCCACGTCGATCGGCGAGATCACGTTGCCCAGCGACTTCGACATCTTGCGGCCCTGGCCGTCGAGCGTGAACCCGTGGACCACGACACCGCGATACGGCGCGCGCTCCCGATCGTTCACGGCGACGAGCAGCGACGAGTGGAACCAGCCGCGGTACTGGTCGTGACCCTCGAGGTACAGATCGGCGGGCCACGGCGGCCGCCCCGCGCGGCCCAGGACCGCGGCGTGCGACACGCCGGACTCGAACCACACGTCGACGATGTGCTCGTGGAACGCGAGCGCGTCGCGCTGGCCGCACGTCGGGCAGGCGACGCTCGGCGGGACGAGGCGCTCGAGTCGCTCGGCGGCGTCGCGGTACGGCCGGTGGCGCTCCTCGCCCTGCGGCGCGCCGTCGGCGGCGCCGAACCACGCGTTCGACCCCTCGCGCTCGAACGTCTGCGCCACGTGGTCGAAGAACGCCGGGTCGCGCAGGAACACCGTCTCCGCGTCGCTCGAGCAGCGCGTGCACACGACGGCCGGGATCGGCACGCCCCACGTGCGCTGGCGCGAGATGCACCAGTCGGGGCGCGTCTCGATCATCTGACCGATGCGCTCCTCCCCGTGCGGCGGGAGCCAGCGCGTCGCCCGGACCTGGCCCAGGGCCGCGGCGCGCAGGCCCTGCGCGTCCATCGAGATGAACCACTGCGGCGTCGAGCGGAACAGCACCGGGTTGTGGCAGCGCCAGCAGTGCGGGTAGCTGTGGCGCACGGTCGACGCGGCGAGGAGCAAGCCCCGGGCGCGCAGGTCGTCCACGATACGCGGGTTCGCCGCGTGCACGTGGAGCCCGGCGAGCCACGCCGGCCCGACCTTCGACGCGACGAAGCGCCCCGCGTCGTCGAGCGGGTCGAGCGGGGCCAAGCCGTAGCGCGCGCCGATCCGGAAATCGTCGGCCCCGTGGCCCGGTGCCGTGTGCACGCACCCGGTTCCCGCGTCGAGCGTCACGTGCTCGCCGAGGACGAGCACGCCCGGACCGGGCGCCGCCGGGCCGGGATACGGCCGGTCGATCGGGGCGCGGGTGCCGATCCACGCGTCGCCCGTACCGACGAGATCGGCGCCGCGGAACCGCGCGACGACGCGCGGCTCGCGCCAGCCGAGCGCGTGAGCGGTGTCGCTCAACCGCCCCTCGGCGACGATCACGGCCTGGCCCAGGACGTCGACCGCGACGTACGGCAGGTCGGGATGCAGCGCGACCGCGAGGTTCGCCGGCAGCGTCCACGGCGTCGTCGTCCACACGGCGAGCGCGACCTGGTCGTAGCCCGGCACGTGGGCCGCGAGGCCGCGTACCGGCATGCGCACGTAGATCGACGGATCGCTCGCGCTCCTCGTACTCGACCTCGGCCTCGGCCAGCGCGGTCTTGCACGAGAAGCACCAGTGCACCGGCTTGACGCCGTGGTACACGCTGCCGCGGCCGAAGAACCGACCGATCTGGCGCACGATCTCGGCCTCGTACGACCGGTCGATCGTGCGGTAGATCGCGCGGCGGCTCGGCGCGCGCGATTCGGTCTCACGCCGATCGAGCGCGCGGTCCCAGTGCACGCCGAGGCGCCGGAACTCGTCGGCCTGGATCCCGATGTACTTCTCGGCGTACTCCCGGCACAGCGCGCGGACCTCGAGCGTCGACAAGCTGGCCTTGCGCGGGCCGAGCTCGCGGTCGACGCGATGCTCGATCGGCAGCCCGTGGCAGTCCCAGCCCGGGACGTAGTCCGCGTCGTGCCCGAGCATCGAGCGCGACTTGACCACGAAGTCCTTGAGGATCTTGTTCAGCGTCTGGCCCGAGGTGGATGTGGCCGTTGGCGTAGGGCGGACCGTCGTGCAGCACGAACGGCGGGCGGCCGGCGCGGGCCCGGCGCACGAGCCCGTACACGTCGACACGGTCCCACCAGGCGAGGATCTCGGGCTCGCGCCGGGGGAGGTTGGCCTTCATCGGGAACTCGGTGCGCGGCAGATGCACCGTGCCCTTGAGCTCCACCGATCGAGACACTTGGACCACCCTTGAGCGAGGGCGTACTCTACCATAGGGCTTGCGATGGGGACGGTCGCCGAGCCACGCATCTATCTCGACCACAACGCGACGAGCCCGCTGCGCGACGACGCACGGGAAGCGCTCGCGGGCGAGCTCGCGCGCCCCCCGGGCAACCCGTCGTCGATGCACGCCGAGGGTCGCGCGGCGCGCGCGCGGATCGATGCCGCGCGGGACGCGGTCGCGGCGCTGGTGCAGGCGCAGGCGTCGGAGATCGTGTTCACGTCGGGCGGGACGGAGGCGATCAGCGCCGCGGTGCGCGGTGTCACCGATCGCGCGCCCGATGCGCTGCGGCGCATCGTCGTCTCGGCGATCGAGCACTCGGCGGTGCTCGAGGCCGCGCAGCTCGCGGCGCGGCGCGGGTTCCTCGTCGTGCGCGTGCCCGTCGATACCGACGGCCGCGTGCGCATCGACGCGTTCCGGACGCAGCTCGGCGACGGTGTGGCGCTCGCCGCGCTGCAGTGGGCCAATCCGGAGACCGGCGTCGTCCAGCCGGTCGAGGAGATCGGTCGGGCGTGCCGCGAGCTCGGCGTGCCGTTCCTCGTCGACGCGGTGCAGGCCGCGGGCAAGCTCGCGCTCGACGGCCGGCGCGCGTGCGCCGACCTGATCGCGCTCTCGGCGCACAAGATCGGTGGACCGCAGGGCGTGGGCGCGCTCGTCGTCCGCAGCGGGATCGGGCTCGCCCCGCTGCTCGCCGGTGGTGCGCAGGAGCAGCGCCGGCGCGGCGGCACGGAGAACGTCGCCGGGATCGTCGCGTTCGGCGCCGCGGCGCGCGCCGCGCTGCACGGCATGAAAGAGGAAGCGCGCCGGCTGTTGCTGCTGCGGGCCCGGATCGAGACCCGGCTCCTCGACACGTGTCCGGGGATCCGGTTCCACGGTCAGCGCGCGTCGCGCCTCGCCAGCACGACGAGCTTCACGCTGGCCGGCGTCCCGGGCGAGACGCTCGTGATCGCGTGCGACCTGGCGGGGATCGCGCTCTCGACCGGGTCGGCCTGCGCGTCGGGGGCGGTCGAGCCGTCCCACGTGCTGGTCGCGATGGGCGCGACCGAGGAGCAGGCGAAGGGCACGGTGCGGATCTCGCTCGGCTGGAGCACGACGGCCGAGGAGGTCGAGCGGTTCCTCGCCCGGTTTCCGGCGGTCGTGGCCCAGGTGCGCGACGGCCTGGCCTCGACCCCGCAGTAGAAAACGGGGACACTCTGGGTTTCTGCCTCATTTGGGGTAGAAACTCTGCGTGTCCCCGTTTTTGCTAGCGTGGAGACATGGCGCAGGCGCTCACGGCGGTGGCGATGAGCGGCGGGGTCGACAGCTCGGTCGCCGCGGCGCTGCTCGCCCGCGCCGGCCGCCCCGTCGTCGGCTTCTCGCTGCAGCTCATCGACCGGCTCGCCGGCGTGACCGAGCGCTACGGGCGCTGCTGCTCGCCCGAGGACTTCCGGGACGCGCGCCGCGTCGCCGAGTCGTGCGGCTTCCCGCACTACGTCGTCGACTTCGAGGACGAGTTCGAGCGCCACGTCGTGCGCAGCTTCGCCGCGGACTACGCCCAGGGCCGCACGCCCTCGCCGTGCGTGCGCTGCAACACGTTCGTCAAGTTCGGCGCCCTCCTCGGGCGCGCCGCGGCGGTCGGCGCGGAGCGCGTGGCCACCGGGCACTACGCGATCCTCGAGCGCGACGCGCGCAGCGGACGCACGCTGTTGTACCGCGCAGCCGACGACGACAAGGACCAGTCGTACTTCCTGTTCGACCTCAGCGACGCGCAGCGCGCGCGGGCCGAGTTCCCGCTCGGCCGGATGACCAAGGCCGAGGTCCGGGAGACGGCGCGAGAGCTGGGTCTCGGGACCGCGGAGAAGCCCGAGTCGATGGATCTGTGCTTCGTGGCGCGCGGCGAGAGCTATCGCGAGTTCCTCGAGCGCAGTGGCATCGCGCCCCCGGGCGTTCCGGGAGACGTCGTCGACGGCCGAGGCCGCGTGCTCGGCCGACACGACGGGATCTCGGGCTTCACCGTCGGGCAGCGCCGCGGCCTCGGCGTGCAGGCGCCGGGCGCGCGGCCGCTGTACGTCGTGCGGCTCGAGGCCGACCGGAACCGGGTCGTCGTCGGCGAGCGCGAGGACCTCGCCTCCGATCGCTGCGTTCTCGAGCGCACGCGCTGGATCCCGTTCGAGCGTCCGGGCGGGCCGATCGCCGCCGACGTGCGCGTCCGCTCGACGCACCAGGGCGCCCGCGCGACGATCCGCGATCTCGGCGCCGGGCGAGCCGAGGTAGTGTTCGACGACGCGCAGCGCGCGCTCGCGCCGGGCCAAGCCGCCGTGGCCTACGACGGAGACCGCGTGCTCGGCGGCGGCTGGATCTGCGCCGGTTGAGGGGCGGCGCCGAATCTGATCGAATAGGAGCGCGATGAAGAAGCCATCGTTGATGAGCCCGACCGATCCGTTCGTGCCCCGGCACGTCGGCCCCCGCGATCGAGACATCGAGGCGATGCTGGCCACGCTGGGCTACGGCTCGCTCGACGAGCTGACCGACGCCCTCGTGCCCCCGGATATCCGGTTGACCCGGCCGCTCGACCTCGGCGCGCCGCGCGGTGAGCACGAGCTGATCGGCGAGCTCCTGGGCATCGCGCGGCACAACGACGTGTTCCGCTCGTTCCTCGGCATGGGGTACCACGACTGCATCACGCCCCCGGTGATCCAGCGCAACGTGCTCGAGAACCCGGGCTGGTACACGCAGTACACGCCGTACCAGCCCGAGATCTCGCAGGGCCGGCTCGAGGCCCTGCTCAACTTCCAGACGCTCGTCGCCGACCTGACCGCGCTGCCGCTGGCCAACGCCTCGCTCCTCGACGAGGCCACCGCGGCCGCCGAGGCGATGACGATGTGCTTGGCCGCCTCGCGGGTCGCCGCGCGCCGGTTCTTCGTCGCCGACGACTGTCATCCGCAGACGATCGCCGTCGTGCGCACGCGGGCCCGCGCGCTCGGGATCGACGTCGAGGTCGGTCCGCTCGACGGGCTCGATCTCGCGGCTCGGCCGGCGTTCGCCGTCCTGGCGCAGTACCCGGCGACCGACGGACGGATCCGCGACCTCGGCCCCATCGCCGCCGTCGCCCACGCCGCGGGCGCGTGGCTCGTCGTCGCCGCGGACCTCCTCGCGCTCGTGCTGCTCCGTGCGCCGGGCGAGCTCGGTGCCGACGTCGCCGTCGGGTCGGCCCAGCGGTTCGGCGTGCCGCTGGGGTACGGCGGGCCCCACGCCGCGTTCCTCGCCGCGCGCGACGAGTTCAAGCGCTTGCTCCCCGGACGCGTGGTCGGTGTGTCGCGCGACGATCGCGGGCGGCCGGCGTACCGCCTGGCGCTCCAGACGCGCGAGCAGCACATCCGCCGCGACAAGGCGACGAGCAACATCTGCACCGCGCAGGTGCTGCTCGCGATCATGGCCAGCATGTACGCCGTGTACCACGGCCCCGAAGGGCTACGGCGCATCGCCCGCCGGGTCCACGGGATGACGCAGATGCTGGCCGAGGGCCTCGCGCGCCTGGGCTGGCGCGTCGACCCCGGCCCGTTCTTCGACACGTTGCGCGTGCGCCTGGGCAAGGACCCGGCCGCGCGCGTCCTCGCGGCGGCGCAGCGGCGCAAGCTCGGCCTGCGGGACTTCGGCGACGGCTCGATCGGGATCGCGCTCGACGAGGCCGTGACGCCGACCGACCTGGAGAACCTGATCGGCTGCTTCGCCCTCGACACCGCGCTCGACCTGTCGTTCGAGGAGCTGTCGGCGCCGTGGGCCGAGGCGGACTACGACGCTCCGCACGCACGGACGAGCGACTTCCTGACGCACGAGGTGTTCCGGGCCCACCGCTCGGAGCACGAGATGCTGCGCTACCTGACGCGCCTCGCGGCCAAGGACGTCTCGCTCGCGCAGTCGATGATCCCGCTCGGCTCGTGCACGATGAAGCTCAACGGCACGTCGTCGATGCTGCCGATCACGTGGCCCGAGTTCGCGCGCATGCATCCGTTCGCTCCGCGCGAGCAGGCCCTGGGCTACGAGAAGCTGACGCGCCAGCTCGAGCGCTGGCTCGCCGAGATCACGGGCTTCGCCGCCGTGTCGCTGCAGCCCAACTCCGGCGCGCAGGGCGAGTACGCGGGCCTGCTCGTGATCCGCGCGTACCACGAGGACCGGGGCCAGACCGACCGCGACGTGTGCTTGATCCCGACCTCGGCCCACGGGACGAACCCGGCGAGCGCCGTGCTCGCGGGGCTCAAGGTCGTGGCCGTGGCGTGCGACGCCCAGGGGAACGTCGACCTCGCGGACCTCGAGGCCAAGGCCGCGCAGCACGCGTCGCGCCTCGCCGCGCTGATGATCACGTACCCCTCGACGCACGGCGTGTTCGAGACGTCGATCCGGCGCATCGGCGACGTCGTCCATCGCCACGGCGGCCAGGTGTACCTCGACGGCGCGAACCTCAACGCGCAGGTCGGCCTGTGCCGGCCCGGCGACTACGGCGCCGACGTGTGCCACCTCAACCTGCACAAGACGTTCTGCATCCCGCACGGGGGCGGGGGACCGGGCATGGGCCCGATCGCCGTCGCCGCGCACCTCGCGCCCTACCTGCCCGGCCATCCGGTCGTGGCCACGGGCGGGGAGCGGGCGATCGGGCCGGTCAGCGCGGCGCCGTACGGCAGCGCGAGCATCCTGCCGATCCCGTGGGTGTACATCGCGCTGATGGGCGAGAGCGGCCTGAAACGTGCGAGCCAGGTGGCGATCCTCAACGCGAACTACATGGCCCAGCGCTTAGCACCGCACTACCCGATCCTGTACAGCGGCCGCGCGGGGCTCGTGGCCCACGAGTTCATCCTCGACCTCAGGCGGTTCAAGGAGACGGCGGGGATCGCGGTCGACGACGTGGCCAAGCGGCTGATGGACTTCGGGTTCCACGCCCCGACGATGTCCTGGCCCGTCGCCGGGACGATGATGGTCGAGCCGACCGAGAGCGAGCCGCGCGAGGAGCTCGATCGGTTCTGCGACGCGATGATCGCCATCCGCGAGGAGATCCGCACGATCGAGGACGGACGGATCGACCGCGAGAACAACCCGCTGCGCCGCGCGCCGCACACCGCCGAGGCGCTGCTCGACGCGACGTGGGACCGGCCGTACACACGCGAGCAGGGCGCGTTTCCCGCGCCGTGGGTCCGCGAGCGCAAGTTCTGGCCGCCCGTCGGGCGCATCGATCACGCGTGGGGCGACCGCAACCTGATGTGCACGTGCCCGGCGGTCGAGTCGTTCGCGCTCGAAACCTGAGCCGCTACCGGCCTCGAACGGCTGGTCGATGGCCGACCCCCGCCAGCGCGAGGTACGCGGCGAGAGCGGTCGCGAGCGACGTCAGATACGGTCGCTCGAGATCGAGCGCGTACGCCCCGGCGAACCACACGAGCGCGCCTGAGACTAGCGCGGAGTACGCGCTCGGCGCGCCGCCCACGCGGGTGAAGATCGCGAACACGCCCGACACGAACACGCCGGCGCTGGCGAATGCCGAGGCCTCCTCGACGAGCGCGTACACGCCCTCGGCGTGGAGCGCGAGCACGTAGGCCAGGACGCCGAACGCGGCGACGAAGATCCGCGCCGTGCGCACCCGGCCCGCCTCGTCGAGGTGCGGGACGAGCGGCACGACGAGGTTGTGCGACACGAGCGAGCCGGCGACGAGGAGCGCGCTGTCGACGGTCGACAGGATCGCCGATACGAGCGCGCCCGCGAACACGGCCCCGAGGACGGGGAAGGTAGTGCGCGGCGAGGCGCGGCAGGACCTGCTCCGGATGGTCGAGGTCCGGCACGAGCTCGATCGCCGCGAGGCCGAGGACGACGGGGATCAGACCGACCGCGAGGTACACGCCTGCCGCGACGAGCGTCGAGCGCCGCGCGATCTCGGGCGTGCGCGTCGCGATCACGCGCGCGACGAGCTCGGCCGCGAGCCCCGACCCGCATACCGGGATGGCCCACGCCTCGAGCACGTCGAGGAGCGGGACCTCGGGCCCGCCGAAGATCCGCAGCCGAGCGGGATCGAGCGCCGCGAGGGCTGCCGCGCCGTCCGCGCGCAGCACCGCGACGAGGAGCACGACGAGGCCGACGATCAGCGCGATCCCCTGGATCACGTCGGTCCAGGCGTCCGCGAGCAAGCCGCCCGACACGGTGTACACGATCACGACGAGCGCGGCGAAGGCGATCGTCAGGTCGAGCGCGAAGCCCGACGAGACCGCGACCACCTGGCCGAACGCCCGGATCTGCGCCGCGGCCCACAGGACCGAGGTCGGGACGAGGAGCAGCGTCGCCAGACGCTCGACCCCGGGCGAGAACCGCAGCCGGAACAGGTCGGCCAGCGTGGTGAGCTTCAGACGCCACAGCGGGATCGCGAACACGAGCCCCATCACGAGCAGGCACGCGGCGTAGCCGAACGGATCGGACGTTCCGCCGGCCAGCCCGTCCGCGTAGATCGCGCCCGCAGCACCGAGGCAGGTCTCGGCGCCGAACCACGTGGCGAAGATCGTGAAGATCGAGAGCGCGTAGCCCAGGCTCCGGCCGGCGACGAGGTAGTCGGCCTCGGTGCGGATGCGCCGGCTGAGCCACGCGCCGACCGCGACCTGCGCCGCGATGTAGCCCAGGAGGATCCACGTCGTCGCATTCACCGGCGCATTATGGCCGGCGCCGTCCGAGCGGTAGGGTCAGGTCTCGATTCTTGGTCTTCCGTGAGAGAAAGCACTAAGAATCGAGACCTGACCCCACTTCAGATCCACTTCAGATCGGTGTGGGGAACGCGAGCACGGCGAGGACCAGGTACGGCGCGTCGCACGTCGGACCGGACAGGCAGCCGATGCGGAAGCGCGTCCGGTCGCTCGCCCCATCGAGGACCGCGAGCTCGAGCCCCGAGCCCTCGAGCGCATGGGACAGCCGATCGAGCGCGCGCGTGTCGGGCGAGACCCAGTATGCGTCGATCGTCTCGTCCGCGCCGACCTGGAACGCGAAGCCGAGAATCTGCGCGTCGACCTCGTCGAACTCCCAGTAGACGTTGCGGCGTCCCGCACCGGCTGGAAAATGACGCGCGCCCCAGACGGGCGAGTCGGTCTTTACGTGACGCATCTCCGGAATCGACGCCGACGTCTCGCTGTGGGTCGAGAGCTTCTGCGCGATCTCCTCGAGGAACGTCTTCGAGTACGCGGCGACGAGGATGCCGGGGCGCGGGTTCGCAAGGAGGACCGGCAGGCGCGAGCCGGGCGTCGCGCTCTTCATCGTCCACGTCTCGAGCGCGCCGATGCGTCCGTGCTCCGCGGCGTCCCCGCGCGTGAGCCGTCTCACCGAGCACGCCTCGGGCTGGATGCAGGCGAGGGCCAGCCCTCCCGGAAACTCGACGATCGCACGGTCGTCGTCCGGCGGAGGAGCGCCGGCGCTGACGAGGTCGGCGCTCCAGGCCTCGGACAACGCGAGAAGGCTCCATGCCAGCTGGTCGCGGGACAGCCTGCGCTCGATCGTCGCCGAGAGCTGCGTCAGCGGCGCGAGCGTCGCGCAACGGAACGTGTCGATCGCGCGCGCCGAGTCCGAGCACGGTCGCGCGGAGAACGGACCGTTGGCGACGATGACGCTCGCCGCGCCCGGAGGGATCGCGTCGATCGCCCTTATCCCCTTGGGGTCGGCCGCGCGCGATCGATCGATCACCAGTCCCAGGATGGCCAGGGCCACCACGACTCGGATCGGCATGGAGGGAGTCTAAAGTGGGCTCAGGTCGAGATCCACAGGCCGCGGCTCGTCAGCTCCTGGAGCCGGGAGAGGAGCCCGTCCAACTCGGCCTCGTCGTCGGGCGAGGCGGGCACGAACCGACCGCCGGTCAGGGTCCCCAGCCGCACGTCACGGGTCACGTGGAGCACGTCGAGCGTTCCCTCGACGGTCGTGCGGCCGACGCCGATCACGACCCGTTCCAGCCGTGTCCCGGGCGCGATCCGCTCGATCTCGGCCGGAAGCTCGAAGGACGCCCCGCCCCAGCTCACGTCGTGGAGCCGGAAGCGCGAGCGATCGCCGCTCCCTACGGGGTGCTCGAACTCGAGCCACGCGCCGATGCCGACCGGCACGCGGTAGCGCCGGGCGTCTCGGGTGTAGATCGCCCAGCCCTCGTCGGGCGCCTCGTGATAGCGCGCGGTGTTCATGCCCGGAAAGTACGGGCATTTTGGTCCTTTTCCATATCGAAGTCTGCAACCGCATATATCGGTGCGCGAGTCGGGCCGACAACGCCGACCGGCGCTATCCTGCGTCGCCATGAGACGAGCCGTCGTCGTCGCCGCGCTCCGGACCCCGATCGGCAAGCACGCCGGCACGCTGAGCCGCGTCCGGCCGGACGATCTCGCAGCGATCGTGATCCGGGCCCTCGTCGAGCGCACCGGGATCGAGCCCGACCGGATCGACGACGTGTACCTCGGCGCCGCGAACCAGGCCGGGGAGGACAACCGCAACGTGGCCCGGATGGCCGCACTCCTCGCCGGGCTCCCGACGAGCGTGCCCGGCGCGACGGTCAACCGGCTGTGCGCGTCGAGCCTCGAGGCGATCCACGTCGCGGCACGGATGATCGAGGCCGGTCACGGCGACGTCATGATCGCCGGCGGCGTCGAGAGCATGTCCCGCGCTCCGTTCGTCCTGGCCAAGGCCGAGGCATCGTTCTCGCGCGAGGCCCAGATCCACGACACGACGCTCGGCTGGCGCTTCGTCAACCCGCGGCTCGCCGCGCTCCACGCGCCGATCGCGATGGGCGAGACGGCGGAGAACGTGGCGGCGCGACACGGCGTGTCGCGCGAGGACCAGGACCGCTTCGCGCTCGAGTCACAGCGCCGGGCCAAGGCGGCGGCGGACGACCGCGCGTTCGTCGCCGAGATCGTTCCGGTCGAGGTGCCGCAGCGCAAGGGACCCCCGGTCGTCGTCGATCGCGACGAGGCCCCGCGACCCGGGACGACGCTCGAGGCGCTGTCCCGGCTCGAGCCCGCGTTCCGCAAGCCCGGTACGGTGACGGCGGGCAACTCGTCGGGCATCAACGACGGTGCGGCGGCGCTGCTCCTGGTCGAGGAATCGACGGCCGCGCGGCTCGACCTGCCGGTCCTCGCCACGGTCGGGCCCGCGGGCACGGCCGGCGTCGATCCGGCCTACATGGGTCTCGGCCCGATCCCGGCGACGCGCAAGGCGCTCGAGCGCGCGGGCTGGGCGATCGGCGACGTCGAGCTGGCCGAGATCAACGAGGCGTTCGCCGCGCAGGTGCTGCCGTGCCTGCGTGAGCTCGACCTCGATCCGGCGCGCGTCAACGTCCACGGCGGCGCGATCGCGCTCGGCCATCCGCTCGGAGCGAGCGGCGCGCGGATCGCGACCACGCTGCTCCACGCGATGGTTCGGCGCGGCGCGAAGCGCGGCCTGGCCACGATGTGCGTCGGCGTCGGCCAGGGCGTCACCGTCCTGTTCGAGAGGTAGCGCTTACTCGTGGCGCCAGACGGGGTGGCGCTTGTCGACGAACGCGCGGAGGCCTTCGTCGGCATCGGCGGTCCGCATCAGCTCGTCGAGGTACAGCCGATCGACGCGTGCGCGAGCGTCTGGCTCCGAGCCGCGCCGGCCCTCGCGCACCGCGCGCTTGGCCAGACGTAGCGCGACACCCGAATACCCGAGCAGGCCCGCGAGCCAGGCCTCGACCTCGGACTCGAAGCCGTCCGCCGGAAAGACACGGTTCACGAGGCCGATGCGCTCGGCCTCGCTGGCCTCGAGCGTCGCTCCGGTGAGCAGCAGGCCGAGCGCGCGACGCTCGCCGACGATCCGCGGCAGGATCACCGACGCCGGCGGCGCAAAGAGTCCCAGGCGGATCTCGGGCTGGCCGAAGGACGCGGCGTCCGAGGCGACGCACAGGTCGGTCCCGAGCGCGATCTCGCATCCGCCGCCGAGCGCCGCACCCTGGACCACGGCGACCGTCGGCATCGGCACGCGCTCGAGCGTGTCGAACAGGCGCGCGAGCGCGGCCATCATCGTGCCGACCTTGTCGCCGATGTGGTCCTGGACGTCGACGCCCGCGGAGAACGCCTTGCCCACGGCGCCGAGGCGCACGATCCGTACGCCGTCGGTCGCGGCCGCGCGCTCGAGCGCGTCCGCTAGAGCGTCGAGCATCGCGATCGTCAGCACGTTCAACGGGGGCCGGTCGATCGTGATCCGCGCCAGGCCGTCTCCGATCTCGAGCTGCACGTGGTCGCCCATGGGATCCTCCGCGACCCCGATGCTACATTGGCCCGCCGGAGGGCGTCGATGTCTCGACCCGACGAGCACGAGCTGATCCACGACTGGGCGACCGAGGGTCCGCACGGCTTCGCATCGCGCGGGCGCGTGATGCTCGACGACGAGACGCTGCGCGACGGGCTGCAGTGCCCGTCGGTCACCGATCCGCCGATCGAGAAGAAGCTCGAGATCCTGCACCTGATGGATCGGCTGGGGATCGACACCGCGGACGTCGGCCTCCCCGGCGCCGGGTCGCGGCAGTACCAGGCGGTCGAGGCGCTGTGCCGCGAGATCGCCTCGAGCCGGCTCAAGATCCGCGCGAACTGTGCCGCGCGGACGATGCGCGTCGACGTCGAGCCGATGGTCGAGATCGTGCAGAAGACCGGCGTGCCGATCGAGGCCTGCGTGTTCATCGGCTCGAGCCCGATCCGACAGTACGCCGAGGAGTGGAACCTCGATTTCATTCTCGCGCGCTCGCGCGAGGCGGTCGAGTTCGCCGTGCGCGAGGGGCTCGAGGTCATGTACGTGACCGAGGACACGGTGCGCTCGCACCCCGAGGACCTGCGGACGCTGCTGTCGGCAGCGGTCGATGCGGGCGCACGGCGCGTGTGCCTGTGCGACACCGTGGGAGCGGCGATCCCGGCCGGCGTGAAGAACCTGGTCGCGTGGGTCGGCGAGCTGCTGCGCTCGCTCGGTGCGACCGAGGTCGGGATCGACTGGCACGGCCACCGCGACCGCGGACTCGACGTGGCCAACACGCTCGCCGCGATCGAGGCCGGGGCGACGCGCGTCCACGGCACCGCTCTCGGCGTGGGCGAGCGCGTGGGCAACACCGCGATGGAGCAGATCCTGGTCAACCTGAAGCTCCTCGGCCTGCGCGACGACGATCTGAGCGCGCTCCCGGCCTACGTCGCCTGCGTGTCCGAGGCGCTCGAGGTGCCGATCGCCGTGGGCGCGCCGATCGTCGGCAAGGACGCGTTCCGCACGGCGACCGGTGTGCACGCGGCGGCGGTGATCAAGGCCCAGCGCAAGGGCGACGGCTGGCTCGCCGACCGGATCTACTCCGGCGTGCCGGCGAGCTGGATCGGCCGGACGCAAGAGATCGAGATCGGCCCGATGTCCGGCGCGTCGAACGTCGTGCACTACCTGACGTCGCACGGCCTGCCCGATCGCCCGGAGATCGTCGAGGCGGTGCTCGCGCTGGCCAAGCGATCCGATCGGCTGCTGACCAACGCCGAGATCGAGGCCGCGGCGCGCGGCTAGCTCTGGCCCCGTCCGGTCACCGCCAGGAACAGCGTCAGCCAGTCCCGCAGGTGTCGCGTCAGCAGGAACGCGTGGCGCACGAGCTCGCGTCCGCGCCGGCCCATCTCGTCGGCCAGGCTCGGACGGTTGAGCAGATGGCGGATCCGATACGCGCAGCCCTCGACCGAGTGCACGAGGAATCCGGTGCGGTGATCGAACACCTGGAGCGCGATCCCGCCCGCCGCGCCGCCGATCACCGGGCGGCCCTTCCACAGGCCCTCGGTGACCGTGAGGCCGAACCCCTCCTTCGTCGACTTCTGCACGATGATCGTCGCGCCGCGCTGGATCGCGTTGATCTCGGTGTGGCTGTCGGGCGGGATCGACAGCACGACGATGTCCGGATCCTCCCGCGCCGCGTCGCGGACCTCACGCAGCACCTCCGCACCCTCGGGGTCGTCGGTCGCCTCGCCGCCGACGAGCACGAGCCGGCAGTCGTCGCGCCGCCGCGCGAGACGGTACGCGTGGATCACGCCCAGCGGGTCCTTGAACCGGTCGAACCGCGACACCTGGACCACGAGCGGCCGCGTCCGGTCGAGGCCGAAGCGCGCGAGGATCGTGTCCACCTCCTGCGGCGTCATCTCGCGGTTCTTCGGCGCGAGCGGGTCGATCGATGGCGCGATCAGGTACTGCGGATGGGGCAGCGGCTGGCTGAACGCGGCCATCGAGAACACGCTCGCGTCGTAGCGCGCGATGTGCGGGCGGAGGAACCGCCACGTGCGGCGGTTGGGCCACGACACGTCGATGTGGCAGCGCCAGATCCACGGGCAGCGCTTGTCCGCGAACTGGATCATCGCCGCCGGCTGCGGGTCGTGGATCAGCACGACGTCGGCGTCGAGGTCGATCCGCGACACGGCGCGCCGGTTCGCCTCGACGTAGGCGTCGCGCTGCGCCGGGCTGAGGTCGCGCGGCGAACCCTGCAGCGCGTTGTGCATGGTCTTCGTCGCGTCGAAGAATTCGGCCGGGCCCTCGATCACCTCCCAGCGGAACCGGATCCCCAGCTCCTCGAACAGCGGGACCTCGCGCTCGAGCATCTCGGCCACGCCGCCGCCGACGCGCGTCGAGTTGATCGCCACGAGGCGCAGCCGCCCCAGGCGCGCCGCGAGCCGGCGCAGAACGGCGATCCGCTCGGGACCGACGATCGGGGCGTAGTCGTCGAGCGTCGGCGCGCTCATCGCGCTTCCTTTGCCGCGTGGTCGTCGAAGATCCCGACGAGGCGCTGGCGCAGCTCGTCGAGCGAGAAGAAGTAGAAGTCGAGCCGACGCATCTCGTCGGCCACGGGATGGGGCCCGAACTGCCCCTCGATCCAGCGCGAGAAGTCGTCGACGTCCGCGCCCGGCCCGCGCAGCCGGGCCTCGTGGAAATGGAAGAAGATCGAGCTCAGCGGGACCGCGGCGAGCGCGTCGCGCATCTCGGGCAGCGTCCACGCCTGGCGGTCGCTCGGCAGCGCGAGGTAGTGGCCGCTCGCGAAGTGGAACTCGAAGCCCCGGCGCACCGGCACGACGTTCGGCAGCTCGCTCAGGTGGTCCTCGACGAGGGACGAGATCGCCTCGCGCGCCTCCTCGAGCTGGCCGTAGCCGTACGGGTCGAGGGCCGCGAGCTTCTCGGCCAGCGCCAGGTCCTCGAGACCCTTCGCGGCCCACGACGCGAAGTCGTTGGGGTAGTCCCAATCATCGAACCGGCGGTGCAGTGCCGCCCGGTGCAGATGGTGCTGGATCACGTCGAGCGACACGGCCGACAGCGTGTCGAGGAACTCCCGCAGGTTCGTCGCTCGGCGCCCGATCGGCATGATCAGGCCCTCGTAGTCGACGAACGAGAACGGCTCGGCGGCCCGCGGCACGGGACGCTCCTTCAGCGTGCGGGTGGCCGTTCGGACCTCCCCGCGCTCCACGTCGTGGCCAGCGCGTGCAGGAACGTGAGCACCGCGCGCGGCGACGTCAGACGCCGCGCCGCGCGCGTCGGGGAGCCCGGCCGGCCGACCCGGACCGCCAGGCCGTGGCCCCGCACGGCAGCGAACATGTCCTCGTCGGTCCGATCATCGCCGATCGCGACGAGCGACGCGTCGCGGCCCGCCGGTCGATCGCGCTCGAGGAACGGGAGGACCGCCCGCCCCTTGTGCTGGCCGCGCACGCGCACCTCGGTCACGCGGTTCCCGCAGAGCACCTCGAGGCCCGCGAGGTCGGATGCGGCGAGGAGATCACGCACCCCGTTGCGCCACGGGCGCAGGTTGCGCGGCGCGACGCTGCGGTCGTGGAGCGCGAGGCCCGCGGGCTTGACCTCGATGCGCGATCCGGGGACATCGGACGCAAGCGCGAGAGCCCGCTGCCCGAGCGCGCGGAGCCGCGCGCGGGCCGGCCGGCCGATGCGCGCGCGGCGTGAGCCGACCTCGGCGCCATGGCTGCCGAAGACCCGCACGCGCCGTAGCGGAATCAGGCGCCGGACCTCGGCCGCCGGTCTCCCGGACACGATCGCCACGACCCAGCCCGATGCCGCGAGCGCGTCGAGCGCGTCGAGCGTCGAGCGCGGGATGCGTACGCCGGACGGCGTGCGCGCGAAGCCGACGAGCGTCCCATCGAGATCGAGCAGCAGCGTGCGCGCGGCGCCGGGGCGCCGCGCCGCGCGCGCCACCTCGGTCGCGAGACTCGTGGCCGAGCGGCTCGGGGCCGGCATCACGGTGCGGCGCCGGGTGTCAACGCGCCCGTGCCGAGGCACCGCGCGGCCCAGCGGCGCACGGGGTTCGAGCGGACCCGCGCGCGCAGCTGGCGCATCCGCCGCGCGCGCTCCTCCGGGCCCATGTCGAGCGCCTGGGCCAGCGCACGGACGCAGCCGTCGACGTCGTACGGGTTGACCAGGATCGCGCCGGGCGAGCGCTCGGACACGCCGGCGAGCTCGCTGATCACGAGGATCCCGTCCTCGTCGACGCGCGTCGCGGCGAACTCGGGGGCCACGAGGTTCATCCCGTCGCGCAGCGGCGTCACGAGCATGACGTCGGCCGCGCGGTAGTGCGCGACCAGCTCCTCGCGATCGAACGCGCGGTACCGGTAGTGGATCGGCATCCAGCCCGCGCGACCGAGCTCGCCGTTGATCCGACCGACCTGGCGGTCGATCTCACGCTTCATCGCTCGGTACTCCTCGACCTGATGCCGGCTCGGCACGACGATCTGGACCAGCACGATCCGACGCTGCCACTCCGGGTGCGCGCCGAGGAACCGCTCGATCACCTGCAGCCGCTCGCCGATGCCCTTCGTGTAGTCCAGACGATCCACGCTGAGCAGGATCCGGACGTCGCCGTGCAGCTCGTGCAGCCGATCGGCCCGGCGCTCGACGGCCGGCAAGCGGGCGACGCGCTCGAACTCGTCGACGTCGATGCCGATCGGAATCGCGAGCGCCGAGGTCTCCCCCCGTGCGTGGGCGAGCCGGATCCCGCCGCGCGCGTCGGGGCCGACGTTCGTCGCGCCGGCGAGCTGGCATGCCGCGGCCTCGAAGTTGTCGCGGTACAGCGGGATGTGGAACGCGATCGTGTCGGCGGCGAGCACGCCCTCGAGCAGCTCGGTGCGCCAGGGGAGCACGCGGAAGATCTCGGGCGGTGGAAACGGGATGTGCAGGAAGAAGTCGAGCGGACCGCGGAACCCCATGTCGCGCAGCATGCGCGGCACGAGCATCAAATGGAAGTCGTGGATCCACACCCGCGTGTGCGGCGTCGTGCGCTCGAGCACGCGCTCGGCGAACCGCCGGTTGACGCGCTCGTACGTCGCATAGTCCTCGGGCGCGAACACGGCCTGCGACGTGAAGTCGTGGAACAGCGGCCACAGGGCGCGGTTCGCAAACCCGTGATAGTACGAGCCGACCTCGCGCTCGCTCAGCGCCACGCCGTCGAGGTTGAACTCGGGGTCCGCACCGATGAGGATCGATCGGATCTCGGCGCGCGCGGCGGCCTCGTTCGAGGATAGCGCCACGCCGTCCCACCCGATCCAGCTCCCGCCACGGGACCGCAGCACGGGCTCGAGCGCGCTGACGAGACCCGAGACGTTGCGTCGCGGGCCCCGGCGGCTCGGGCCCCGCGGGATGTCGTACGGCAGCCGGTTCGACACGACGACGAGCGGAGCGTCGTCGCTCACGTCGATACACGATTCGAGCGACGCTCCACTCAGAACCGGACCTCCTGTCGCTGCCGCGACACGGTAGTTACAAGACCGGTGCCATGTGTAGGTCCAGGAACGCGGGCCACTTTCTTTGCCATGCGCGGCAACATTTACACGCCGAAGGGAAAAGTTCGGCCGCACACGCAGGCTTTTCCCATGGCACCGGCCTTGCTGTTCCGGGGGCGAGGCCAAGGGCGACCTAGGCCACGGAGGAACGCATGATGAGGAAGGCACTGTGGTTGGTTCTGTTCGCCCTCGTTGCCGTCACGGCCGCGGGATGCGCGAAGCCCCCGACGGCCGAGATCGATGCGGCGTCCGAGGCGATGGACGCGGCGCAGGCTGCCGGCGCGCCGGACTACGCGCCCGATGCATGGGCCAAGGCCCAGGCTTCCGAAGCGGAGCTCGAGGCCGAGATCACCGCGCAGAAGGACGCGTTTGCGCTCTCCCGATCGTACGAACAGACGAAGAACCTGGCCCAGGCCACGAAGTCCGCGGCGGAGACCGCGGCGGCCGAGGCCCGGACTGGCAAGGAGACCGCGAAGAACGAGGCGACGCAGGCGATCGAGACGGCCAAAGCCCTGCGTCTAGAGGTCGACCAGCTGCTGACGACCGCTCCGACCGGCAAGGGCGCGGTCGCGGACCTCGCGGCGCTGCGCGCCGACACGGGCTCGACCGAGGAGTCGATTCGCGCGGCCGAGGCCGCGCTCGCAGCCGGACAGTACCGCGAGGCGCGGGCCAAGGCCGAGGCGGCGATCCAGTCGCTCGAGGCCGTGAAGGCCGAGATCGAGTCGGCCAAGCAGGGCCGCGGCGGCCGCGCGTAAGAGGCAGGGCCGGAAGCCGAGCACGGGGGGCACCGAGGGCGGGGGACTGGCGCGAGCCGGTCCCCCGCACCTCCAGCAGGGGGAACCGATGCTGCATGCAGAGCTGGGTGAGATTCTCGACGTGCGACACGGGTTCGTGATCGCCGACATCGTGTTGCGCGACACGCTCGCCGAGTACGCGACCGGGGCGACCGACGCCGCCGAGCTGCTCGTCGCGCTGCACCAGCACCGCCTGGCCTACGAGGAGTACCTGCGCACGATGTACGCGTGCGTCACGGTGCCGTCCGTGGCGTAGAGCGTCAGGGCCGGGTCGCGCGCTCCAGGTTCTCGACCAGGATCTTGGCCTTCTCGGCCAGGACGCCGGCGCGATCCGTGTCGCCCGCGTCGAGCGCCTCGTCGACCTGCGCCAGGAACGACACCGCCGTATCGCGCTCCTCGCGTTGCTCCGGGCTCAGCTCGCGGTCGGCCAGGAGCCCGAGCATCTCGCGAATCCGTGTGCGCGCGCTCTCGACGTTCGCCGGTACGGCGCGCGGCGCGGGCGTGGCCGCGGTCGCCGCGACCGCCGTTGGCCGCGGCGTCGCCCGCGGCGCGGGCGTGGCCGGGGAGACAACGGCCTGCTCGACACCACGCGGCTCGCGCTTGACGCAACCCGGGCTCGCGCTCCCGATCGACAGCAGCACGACGAGGCCCGCGCGGGTTCCCGCGCGGGTCGCGCGGTGCCAGACGTCGTCGAGCCTCACTGCGCGGTCTCGGGCAGCGTCATCGTCACGCGCGTTCCCGCGCCGCGCTCGGAGTCGATCTGCACGTCGCCCCCGTGGAGCTGCGCAATGCGGTACACGAGCGACAGTCCGATGCCGCTCCCGTTGCTGCGCGTCGTGTAGAACAGGTTGAAGACCTTCGGCAGGTGCTCGGGCCCGATCCCTTCGCCCGTGTCCTCGACGGTCAGTGCGATCGTGCCCTCGGCGGTCGGATCGGCACGCACGCGCAGCAGGCCTCCCGTGGGCATCGCGTCGAGCGCGTTGCCCATCAGGTTGAGGAGCGCCTGGCGCAGCAGCTCGGCGCTTCCGCGGACGCGCGGCAGGTCCGGCGCCACGGTGGCCTCCATCCGGATCCCGCCATGCTCGGCGCGCGCGGCCATCAGGTCCATCGCCTCGCGCAGGATACCGTCGAGGCGCACCGATTCGAGCTGCAGCTCCTCGGGTCGCGTGAACCGCAGGAACCCGTCGATCACGCGATCGAGGCGCTTGACCTCCTCCTCGATGATGTCCAGGTGCCGCGCGGCGTGCGGCACGGCGGGACCGAGCTTCTGGCGCAGGAGCGCGGCCTGGAGCACGAGCGCGTTCAGCGGGTTGCGGATCTCGTGGGCCACGCCCGAGGTCAGGCGCCCGAGAGCCGCGAGCTTCTGCGAGTGCGAGAGCCTCGACCCGATCTGCGACGACCGCTCGAGATCCCGGGCCGTGATCATCACCCCGCGTGCCCGATCTCCCTCGCGCAGGACGAACGCGTCGAGCAGGAACGGCACCTCGCGCCCGGCGACGACGAGGAGCGCCGAGCGCGAGCGCTGCGTCTCGCCGCGGGACAGCGTCTCCTCGACGAGGAGGCGCAGCGGATCGGTCGGCGCGAGCGTGCGCGCGAGCGATCCACCCTCGAGCTCGGCGCGCCCGCAGCCGAGAAGCC
Source organism: uncultured Acidobacteriota bacterium (assembly GCA_963824225.1). Lineage (GTDB taxonomy): Bacteria > Acidobacteriota > Polarisedimenticolia > Polarisedimenticolales > Polarisedimenticolaceae > CAWGOF01. Next base: position 152,686 of record CAWGOF010000001.1, read on the forward strand.
GACACGCCTCGTCGTTGAGCGACAGGATGTCGAGATCGCGGCCGACGACGAGCACGGCGTCCGACAACCCGTCGAGCAAGCTCTTCGTCGCCTCGCGCGCGTCGCGCTCGTGGCGTCCGGCGGCCAGCCGCTCGCTGACCGTCGTGAAGAACTCGACGAGCCGGGAGATGTCGGCGTCGTTCTTCAGGTCGTCTGCGGGCACGATCCGGGCCAGCTCGGCGCGAAGCCGAGCGATCGGCGCGAGCAACCGGTTCGACACGAGGAACGCGGCGAGGAACGCGAGCAACACGGCGATCCCGGCGACACAGGCGTTCGTCACCACGGCGCTCATCAGCGTCTGGCGCAGCAGCACGGTCGACACGGAGACGGCGACGGTGCCGAACGGCTCCTCCCCGTCCGGGCTGAACGGCAGCTCGGCGACGAGGTCGCGCTGGCCGTCGAGGACGAGCCAGAACTGCGCGAGCGAGTTGCGCGTCGAGAAGTCGGTGAACGTCTCGGGCGACAGCACGCGCCGGCCCTGCTTGCGCGCATCGCTGTGCAGCAGCGCGATCCCGTCGTGATCCTTGATCGCGACGTTCAGGACGATCGGGGAATACCCGATGACCGCATCCGCGTATTCACGGAGCGAACGATCGGTGGCCAGCGCGTGACGCAGGTCTTCCCCCGCGTGCTGACGGATCGCCTGGTTCGTGAGGTGGTACAGCGTCCGGGCCAGGAGCTCCGCGTGGTCGCGGGCCTCGAGCACGTGCAGCCGAACGAGGATTGCCGCGCTGATCAGGCCCGTGGCGAGGGCTACGGCGAGCGCAGTGAGACCGAGCGTGACAGCTTGTCTGACCCGAAATCCCACGAATCTCGTCCCGGCGCGCCGCAGTCGAATGATGACACGAGAGGGTCCGCCGATACAAGGAAACGTTGCAGGATTCGCACAGGTTTGTCGTTCTTTCCACGGCGATCCTGACGGAGATCCTGCAGCACGGTCCCAGGTGCCCCTGATTCGGGTTTTTCCGTCTTGGCACGCTCCTGGCGAAGGGGACGGGGGCGCGTAGTCGTCACAGGTTCACCAAGGGAGGTAGCGATGAATCGCAAGACTGTTTGGGTGTCCCTGGTGTCGCTGGGCTTCGGGCTCGCCATTGCGGCCCAAACGCCTCCGGCACCACAAGACCCCCCGAAGCAGGACGTTCCGCGGACGATGCCGCAGGACGCACCGAAGGGCATGTCGGTGAACGGTCAGGTCGTTTCGATCGACTCGAAGGCTGGAACGGTCGTCGTCAAGGCGGACGCCACGGGCGGCACCGCTGCGCCGCGCGACATGTCGTTCACGGTCGGGCCGAAGACCAAGATCCTGAAGGACGGAAAAGCGGCCGGACTCGCGGATCTGAAGGCCGGAGACAAGGTCGCGGTCGAGTACGAGAGCTCGAGCGGCAAGAACATGGCGCTCGTGATCGGCGTCGTCCTTTCGCGGACGACCTGAGGCAGGCTATTCACGGGTGGGCGTCGTCCCCCGGGTTCCCCTCCCTGGGAGCGGCGTCCGCCCGGTTTCACTGCCCGTACTCCTTCAGCCGGTTATACAGCGTCTTGAGGCTGAGCCCCAGCACGCGCGCCGCTTCGCGCTTGTTGCCCTTGAGTTGATCGAGAGTCGCCAGGATCAGCGCACGCTCGGCGTCGGCCACCGAATTCCCGACGCGCAACGTAAGGTTCGAGCCGCTCTGGGGAACCGCGATCGGTGCGCCGCCGAGCGGCACGTGCTCCGTGGCGATCGTGTCGCGCGCCAGAATGAAGGCGCGCTCGACGACGTTCTTGAGCTCGCGGACGTTCCCCGGCCAGGCGTGCGCGCGCAGGAGCGCCATCGCGGGCTCGCTCATCTCCTTCTTGACGTCCGAGTCGCGGTTCAGGTCGTCGAGGAACTGTCGCACGAGCAGCTCGACGTCCGATCCGCGCTCCCGCAAGGGCGGCACGTGGATCGGGAACACGTGGATGCGGTAGAGGAGATCGCGGCGTAGCAGGCCGCTTGTCGCCGCCTCTTCGGGGTCGCGGTTCGTCGCGGCGACGATCCGGACGTCGACCTCCTCGGCCTTCTCCGCGCCGACGCGCGTGACGCGGCCCGTCTCGAGGACGCGCAGGAGCTTGACCTGCAGCTCGGCCGGCATCTCCGTGATCTCGTCGAGGAACAACGTGCCGCCGTGGGCGCGCTCGAAGTACCCTCGGCGCTGGCGCTCGGCGCCGGTGAAGCTGCCCTTCTCGTGGCCGAATAGCTCGGACTCGATGAGCGTCGGTGCGACAGCGCCGCAGTTGATCGGCAGGAACGGCTTCTTCGACCGCCGGCTGAGCTGGTGGACCATCCGGGCCACGAGCTCCTTGCCCACCCCGGTCTCGCCGGTCACGAGCACGGTCGACTCGGTCGGGGCTACGCGGGCCACGAGGTCGTACACCTGTTGCATGACCGGGGAGGCGCCGATCATCGCTCCGAACCGGCCCAGCCGGCGCAGCTCGCCGCGCAGCTCGACGATCTCCTCGCGCAGATCGGCGGCCTGGCGCACGCGGGCCAGGCTCGCGCGCAGGCGCGTCAGGTCGACCGGCTTCTGCAGGTAGTCGATCGCCCCGCGCTTGAGCGCCTCGACAGCCGTATCGACCGTCCCGTGGCCGGTGATGATCACCACCTCGACGCCGGGCGTCGCCTCGAGATCGCGCACCAGCTCGATCCCCGCACCGTCCGGAAGCTGCAGGTCGACGAGCGCGACGTCGATCGCGCCCTGGTTCAGCGACTCGCGAGCCTCGCCGAGCGAGGCCGCGGTCCGCACGTCGAAGCCTTCGGCGCCGACCAGCTCGGCAAGCGCTCCGAGGCTGTTCTTGTCGTCGTCGACGAGGAGCGCCTTGGGCATCGGGCCAGCGTAGCGGGCGCGCGACGGACGTGTCAAGAAACCGAACCCTGTCTCCCGGACGTATCACTACGCCGAGACGGGGAGGTGGAATGCAGATGAAACGTGACCTGTATGGGTGGATCACCGTAGCCGCGTGTGTCGTCGGCGCCGCGACGATGGCGACGGCCGAGGAGAACAAAACGCTCGACCAGGTGATCGCCCGGCACATCGAGGCCCGCGGCGGAGCCGAGCGCTGGAGCGCGATCGAGCGCCTGTCCCTCGCGGGCTCGATGACCTACCTGAGCCAGACCAGTGATTTCACCCTATGGCTCGACCGAGGTGGAAAATACCTGCTCGAGCGTCGCGAGCACGGGCAGACGATGACCACGGGCTACGACGGCCAGACCGCGTGGCGCGGCAACGTCGGCGATCCCGGCGCTTCCCATCGCATCGCCGGTGTCGACCGGGCGATGATCGTGCGCGACGCCGACTTCCCGACCCCGCTCTTCGACTACGCGGCCAAGGGCTACGAGCTGCGGCTGATCGGCAAGACGATGCTCGACGACAAGGACGCGATCGCGATCGCCGTCGATCGCAACGACGGCTACGAGGAGACGTGGTACCTCGACCCCCAGACGTACCTCGACATCGGCCTCGACTCGCCGGGATCGTTCTTCGGCGACCGCGTGCCGATGCGCACGTACCACGACGACTTCAAGACGGTCAGCGGCCTCACGCTGCCGTTCCGGATCGAGAGCCAGTGGAACGTGCAGGAGCGCGTGCTGACGATCGCCGAGGTCGATCTCGACCCGCAAATCGAGGAGGCGCGGTTCAGCCCCCCGCCGCCGCAAGGCATGGAGCCGCTCCAGTCGATCGTCGGCGAGTGGAACGTCGTCGCCTCGGTGAGCGCGCACCCCGGGGCACCGTGGCGCGACAGCCAGCGCACCTCGACGATCGAGAAGCGTGTCGGCGGCGCGCTCCTCGAGGAGCACTACACGACGGCGACCGGGCAAGAGGTGCTGCGGACCTACACCTACGACCGGTTCCGCAAGCAGTATCGCGTCACCGAGATCAGCGACGCATCGAACTACCTGGACGTCGCCGAGGGCACGTTCGAGCAAGACGGCCGCCTCGTCGTGTCGAACGTGACGACCGGCACGGCGGTCGAGGGGCTGGGCCACACGGTCCACGTCCGGATGATCCTCGCCGGCATCGCCGCGGGAAGCTTCCGCGTGGAGCGCGAGATCTCGACCGACGGAGGAGCGACCTGGACCCTTGCCGCGAAATCGACGTACACGAAAGCCGATCGCGCACTACGATAGGGAGATGAGATTCGCCATCGGCTCCAAGATTGGACGCACCGACGCATTCGGTGCCCAGCACGTCTACGACGTGACCGGCTTCCTCGGCGGCCTCGAGGGGCCGGTCGGGTACGTCCTGCGCAATGACCGGGGGTTCGAGGTGCGACTCGCCCGCCACGCCGCCGAGAAGGACTTCGATTTCTTCGCGGTCGGCGTTCCGGACGAGTCGGGCGCGAGCGCCGTCGAGCGGCTCGTGGCGATCGTCGCCCGCGGCGAGCGGCCGTGGCTCGAGCTGGCCCAGCGTGTCCGGGACGAGCACGAGAAGCTGCTCGCGGCGTGCGAGGCGCAGCTGGCGGCGAGTCAGGAGGACTCGCCGCAAGCCCTTCTTCTTGCCGCCGACCAGATCCGCTCGGCCATCGAGGCCACGCGGGAGCGGAACGTCGGCTAACCGTGTTCGGCCGAGCGCCGAGCGGCTTTGTGCTCCGAAACCTCGCTGACGAGAGCTTCGGTAGTCAGCATCAGGCCGGCGATCGACGCCGCGTTCTGGAGCGCGACACGCGCGACCTTCGTCGGATCGATGATCCCCGCATCGACCATGTCGACGAACCTCTCGCTCTGGACGTCGAACCCCTTGTCGTTCTCGAGTTGCTGAACCTGCAGGACGACGACCGAGCCCTCGAGCCCAGCGTTGTGGACGATCTGGCGTAGCGGCTCCTCGAGAGCTCGTCGGACGATGCGGATTCCGCTCGCGACATCCTCGTTGTCGTACTTCTTGAGCAGGGCATCCAGGGAGGAGACGCTGCGCAGCAGAGCGACTCCGCCGCCCGGGACGATGCCTTCTTCCACGGCCGCCTTCGTCGCGTGCATGGCGTCCTCGACGCGGGCCTTCTTTTCCTTCAGCTCGGTCTCGGTGGCCGCACCGACCCGAATGACCGCCACTCCGCCGACGAGCTTGGCCAGGCGCTCCTCCAGCTTCTCGCGGTCGTAGTCCGAGGTCGTGTCCTCGATCTGGTGGCGGATCTGCGTCACGCGGCCGGCGATGTCCTTCGCCTTGCCGCCACCACCGATGAACGTCGTGCTGTCGTGATCGATGACGATTCTCTTGGCCCGACCCAGGTCCGACAGCTTGAGGTTCTCGAGCTTGATCCCCAGGTCTTCGGTGACGCAGGTACCGCCGGTCAGGACGGCGAGGTCCTGGAGCATGGACTGACGTCGGTCACCGTAGCCCGGGGCCTTGACGGCCGCGGCGTGCAGGTTGCCACGGAGCTTGTTCACGACCAGCGTCGCCAGGGCCTCGCCCTCCACGTCCTCGGCCACGATCAGCAGGGGAGCCGTGCCCGCTTTCGACAGCTCCTGCAGCAGCGGCAGCAGGTCGTTGACCGACGAGATCTTCTTCTCGTGGATCAGGACGTAGGCGTTCTCGAGGACGCATTCCATGCGCTCGGCGTCGGTGACGAAATACGGCGAAAGGTAGCCCCGGTCGAACTGCATCCCCTCGACGAGCTCGAGCGACGTGTCCATGCCCGTGGCCTCTTCGACCGTGATCACGCCGTCCTTGCCCACCTTGTGCATCGCCTCGGCGATGAGCCCCCCGATGGTCGCGTCGTTGTTGGCCGAGATGATGCCGACCTGCGCGATCGCCTTGCCTGCGACCGGTCGGGACAACTTTCTCAGCGAGGCCACGACCGTCTCCGTCGCGCGGTCGATGCCGCGCTTGATGTCCATCGGGTTGGCGCCGGCCGTCACGGCCTTCACTCCCTCGCGGAACATCGCTTGGGCCAGCACGGTCGCCGTGGTCGTGCCGTCACCGGCCGCGTCAGAGGTCCGGCTCGCCACTTCACGAACCAGCTGGGCCCCCATGTTCTCGGTCGGGTCGGCGAGCTCGATCTCCTTGGCCACGGTCACGCCGTCCTTGGTGGACAGCGGCGAGCCGAACTGTTTGGCGAGAACCACGTTCCGGCCCTTGGGGCCAAGCGTGATCTTGACCGTGTCGGCCAGGCGGTTCACGCCCCGCAGCAGGGCCTGCCGGGCGTCGTCGGCGTAGGTGATGTTCATCTTGGTCATTGGATGATCCTTCCTCTAGCCTTGGTCCGGAGCACAAGCGTCTCTCTGTCGCCGATAACCGGCATCGCAACTCCAGTTGTTTCCCGAGTGGTCGATGTGGGCGTTCGGCGGCATGGTGAGCGCCGAGCAGGCCTCTCCGCTCTTCGTGTAACCTCGCCCGCACGCCCAGTCGCGTCCCGAGGGCGCGAGGTAGCCGTTCGCGGGCACGGCGATCGCGACACACGCGTCGTCGTGCCTGCGGTAGCCCCGGTTGCATTCCCAATCGCGTCCCGAAGACGTGAGGTGGGCGGTCGGGGGTACCTCGAGAGCCACGCACGACTCGCCCGTGCTGCGAAAGCCTCGCCGGCATTCCCAACGACTTCCGGAAGAGTCGAGATACGCGTGGGGCGGCACCTCGACCGCCGCGCACGCCTGGCCGGCTCTCTGATACCCGCGATCGCACGACCAGTCGTCGCCGCGCGAGTCGAGGAACCCATGCGCAGGCACTTCGAGCACGGCGCATGCGCCGTCGACTCGGCGATAGCCGCGGTCGCATTCCCAGCCCCGTGTGTCGGAGTCTGCGAGATAGGAGTTGGCCGGAAGGTTGATCCCGGAGCAGGCCTGGGCGACCCGGGCGTAGCCTCGATCGCACCGCCAATCGGTCCCCTCGGGATCGAGGAACGCGTTCGTCGGCACCTCGACGGCTACGCACGATCGGTCGACCTTGCGGTAGCCTCGATCGCAGTCCCATCCGCCGCCTCCATAGCGCGACGCATGTGCGTTCGGCGGCGCGGGGGCCGGGTCGGCCTGGGCCGCAACGGCGCTTGGCGCGATCACCACGCAGAGCAGCAGTGCCAGATGGATCCGTCTCATCCTGAACCTCTGGCCGAGGGGAACCTGCAGGTAACCTGAACTGGTTAAACAATCCCGTGGATGTCCTCAGCGCATAACCAGAATAGGTTAATTCACTTGTCAGGTCAAGTTTCGTCTGCCACAATACGAATGGACTTCACCGATTGAGTTAACAGGGAGGGTCGGATGGACTTCGGTTCGGTCGTGCGCGGGCGTCTCGCGGAGCTGGGACTCGACCAGAAAGACCTGGCTGCCGCCGCCGACGTGACGGAGTCGTACATCTCCCAGCTCCTGAGTCGGAAGAAGGCACCGCCGGCGCCCGACCGGACGGACATCTACGACAAGATGGAGCGGGTGCTGAAACTCCCCGGCGACCGGCTATCCAGGCTGGCGCTCCATGAGCGCAGTGCGGAATTGAAGCGCGCCCTCGGCGAGCCGCCCGCGCCATTGCATCGGGAAGTCCGGGAGCTCGTCCTGCGCAAGTGCGCGGCAACCCAAGCGGGGAAGATCCGCAGCGAATTCGAGAAGGAGCCGTTCGGCGCACTCGAGAATCTGATCACGCGCAAGCTCCTCGACGCGGTCAAGGGCGCGGCGAGAAAGGAGCTGGAGCACGAGAGCTGGCTCCAGCTGGTCGCGCAACGCACCGGCCGGAGCTACAAGCAGACGCGTGTCCTGGTGCTCGAGTTCCTCGACACGGACGTGTTCAACGTGTCGGTCGAGAACTGTGTCTCGTTCCTCGAGCCGCTGATCGAATCCTGGGACATCGATCTCACGACCTTCGCCATGGAGATCGTGATGAATCAGCGCCTGGCCCGCGGGCACTCGAAGAGACTCGAGTTCGTCGAACGGGAGCTCGACCAGCCGGTCGACGACGAGCCGGGACTCACGGAGTTCTTGCGCGACCGGTCGATGAGCGGCGACATGACGGAGGACGAGGTCCGGTTCCTGAAGGCGCTCCGGTTCAAGGGCAAACGGCCAACCGCGCTGTACTACTACCGTGCGTTGCGGGACCTCCGCGACCCACTCCACTTTCGTCAGGAGTGACCGACATGACCCACTGGCAACAGGCGGTGGCCGAGCATCGAGAGCCGGTCCTCCGCAGCAGCATCTGGCAGCTCGTCAATAGCGTGGTTCCGTACCTGGCGCTCTGGGGCCTGATGATCTGGACGCTGAGCATCTCGTATTGGATCACGCTGGCGCTCGCCGTCGTTGCCGCCGGGTTCCTCGTGCGCATCTTCATCATTTTTCATGATTGTGGGCACGGCTCGTTCTTCCGGTCACGCCGCGCGAATCGCGTCACCGAATTCATCACGGGGGTGCTGACGTTCACGCCGTACGGCCAATGGCGGCACCAGCACGCGATGCACCACGCGTCGTCGGGTGACCTGGACCGCCGCGGCCCGGGAGAGATCTGGACGCTGACCGTGCAGGAGTACATCGAGGCCTCGCGGTGGAAGCGCTTCTCCTACCGCCTGGCCCGCAATCCGTTCGTGCTGTTCGGCGTCGCTCCGCTGTACGTGTTCCTGATCCACCAGAGGTTCCCGTCGCACACGGTGGGGAAGCGCGAGCGCAGGGGCGTGCACTGGGCGAACGCGGCGCTCCTGCTGATCGTGGGGCTCATGAGTCTGACCATCGGCATCCAGGCCTATTTGCTGATTCAGCTCCCGGTGCTCGCGTTCTCCGCTGCGGCGGGGATCTGGCTGTTCTACGTGCAGCATCAATTCGAAGACGTGCAATGGGAGAGGCGTCCGGAGTGGGACTACGCGGAAGCTGCGCTCCACGGCAGCTCGTTCTACAAGCTGCCCAAGGTTCTGCAGTGGTTCACCGGCAACATCGGGTTCCACCATGTGCACCACCTGAGTCCCGCGATCCCGAACTACAAGCTCGAGCGATGCCACGAGCAGACGCCGATGTTCCGGGTGATCAAGCCGATTACGCTGTGGGGCAGCCTGAAGTCGTTGTCGTTCCGCCTGTGGGACGAGCAGCGCAAAGAGCTCGTCGGCTACGCCCGACTTCGTGCCATTCGACGGGAGATGTCTGCGCCTCGGCTGTGACTTCCAGCGCGATGACCTCCGTGGTATGGTGTCTGACGCAGCGGCTCCGAGCGGGAATAGCTCAGTTGGTAGAGCATCAGCTTCCCAAGCTGAGGGTCGCGGGTTCGAATCCCGTTTCCCGCTCCAAGCCAGTGTCCCCTTGCGGACCCGGCTCCTCTCGTTCCTCGTGTTCCGTCCTTCCCGATCCACGGGCGCTTTCTCGATCCAAGATCAAGCACGTGCGAACCGTCACCGGCGTGCACTGGAACTGGCAGCAGCACGGGTTGACGGCCCATCGAGCAAGGGGTACAAGGGGGTTTCCGCAGCCGATGCGAAGGGAGGACCCATCATGAGACGATCGTCGTCGACAGTTCGGCTCACCTTACTCTGCGCGCTCGCCGCGGCGATCGCGCTCCCGCTGGCGATGATTCCGCCATCCGCCGAAGCTTCGGCGGGTGCACCGGTCGCTCCCGCCGAGCCGGCCGCCGCCGCACCGGCAGCGCAGCCGGTGGACGGGTTCAGAACAGAGGTGGAACCGCCGTCGGCCTCTTGCACGGACGCCTCCTCGGAAGTCGCGAATGACTTTGCTGGAGCGATGAGCGCGCGGCCGCCGAGGCGCGGTTACTGTCGCTGCGGCTGCTCGTTGATTCCCGATTGCAGTACGAACGCTGACTGCGGTGGAGGTCTGTGCTTGAAAGGCCCCACTTGCTGCTGAACGTCGCTGAGGCTCGCGCGGGATCCGGATGGTGATTCCTGCGGACCAGCGCGGTGCAGCGGGTGACTGGAGTCAGTTCCGAATCTACACGCACGCAGCGTCGTGACGGGATGGCTTCTCGGTCCCGGCGTTCGTCGACTGCGCGGGCGCCTGCTACAGCGCCGCGGACGCCGGGCCGTCAACGTCGTGCTGACGAGCCTCGATCGCGACGGCGGAGACGCGCCGCGCCGCGTGGGACCGGGTTGGCGCGCTCCGCAGCTCGGTGCCGGGCTTGCAAATCGAGAGCGCGTGCGCGATTCCCGTACACGGCATACGACGGCTACACCACCTGCGCCTCCGGTCGAGTCGATGGGTTCGTCTGTTCACGACTTGTCCGGACGCGAAGCGAAGCGGGGCCGTTGACGAGTACCGAGGGGGATTTCAGTATCACGTTTCGCGTGGTGGACACCGACCGAGTCGCGGGGTATCAGACGCTCGACATGGTGTCGATCGACGAGATTCTCGTACGTGTCCTTATAGCACTCCCGCCCAGTAGGAGATTCCGGTGATTAGAAGGAACGTAACGGCGAGCCACATCATTCCTTCGAGCAGCGAGGAAGCCCCGGCCGATTCATGCTCGTCGTTAGGGCGACCTCGGTCCTCCCCTCCGTCGCGGCGCTGTCGAGCCTCAAGGACACGAGCCAGATGCGCGAAGTCGAACCGGCCACGGGCGGACAGGATCTCCACCCGGGGCACGTAACCCGGGACGTACTGGTTGAGGCGGGGGCGGAACGCGATGCGGTTCTGTGCCATGTTGTTACCCGTCATGCTGCTCAACGCATGCGGTCTCGGAATGTCCTTGAACTCATTTCCACGCTCCGCACTCGGTCTGCCGCGATCCAGCTCTCGCTTTCTTATACAGTGTAGCTGCGGCGGATTGCCATACTGTAATCGCCGTAAACGCGGTGCGGAGTTTCCCGATGCCCGCACCCGGAAGAGCCGAAAATCGCCGCGGAAGCCGACGCACTGGCTCAGCCGACCGCCCACGAGATCTCCGACGACCTGTGATTCGTCGACGTAAGCGAGTGATACGGCATGGCTACGCCGCCGTATGCAATGACACGAATCCCGGTCAACGACTATGTGACGCCGGTTGCGCCGGCCCGAGCCGATGCGGCCGCGAACCGCGCATGCCGATCACGTAGCCGCTACGAGCGCGGCGCGATCCTGATCACGTCCAACCAGTCGCTGACTGTGTCCTGAAACGCGCTTCACGCTCCCAGCAGCTCGGGCCAGGCCAGCGCATGGCCCAACGCCCGCTTGACTTCGACGTGGCGCGCCGGGGCGAGAGCGCCGGCGCAGCGCACGAGGGACCGTAAGGGCACGACGTGAACGTTGTCCAGGTTGGCAACGCAGCCGCGCGGCAAGCCCTCGCCAATACCGAGGCTCACCTCGACAGCGATCCCGCGAACCGTCGACGTGACCTCGGCCACGATACACTTCGTCAGGTAGCGCAGGGCCGTCGTGCGGGTGAGCAGGAGGACCGGCCGCCGTCCGACCGGCTGCGGAAGCTCGGCCCACCAGATCTCGTACTGCCTCACCGGCGTCCGGGCTTTCGTGGCCGCTTGGCGCGTCTCTTACCCGGCTCGCGCAGCTCCCAGACCGCGGACTCGAAGTACGCCGGCTCGGCGTCGGGCGTGCGCGCGTAGCCCGCCTCGATCGCCCGCTCGCGCATGTCCCACAACGCCTTGCGGATCGCGGCACGAACGAACTCGGAGCGGCGTCGGGAGCGTGCCGGCGCAACGGCCTCGAGCTGCGCGGCCGTTTCGTCGTCCAGCTCGATCAAGAACTGCTTCATGGCGCTCTGTATGGAGCAGTATATGGACCAGCCGATCCGAGGTCAATTGGATCCCCGCTTGGAGTTCAGGTTGTCCATGTCGGAAACGATCCACCAGCGGCCTTCGGGACCCTTCCTCAGCGTGAGCGTGAACTTGCCCTCGTCCGGCGCGCCCTTCTGCCCGGAATAGCCGCCGATGATGTAGCCCACGGAGCCATCGGTCGCGAACGCCAGCGCGCGCAGGGCGAGCGGTCCGCCCTGGCCCGTGTAGTGCTTCTGGAGCTGGGCCCGACCTCGGACCGGAGGGGCGCCGCTGGGGAGGACGAAGCCGTCCTCGGCGAAGAGCGTGGCCAGCGCGGCAGCATCCTTCTTGTGCCAGGCGGCCTCGTAATCCGAAAGCACGCGCGCCAGCGGCGCGGGGAGCGTGACGCTGGGCTGCGCGGACGGCGCTGGGCCCTGTGCGCTCGATCGTCCGACCAGCAGCACCGAAGCAAGAATCACCAGTACAACGCCAGTCTTGTGCCAGGGACCGCTCATGTGCGCCTCCATGGGGATCGCAATCCCCATGCTACCCTGTGCCCGGCCCGAGCACTCATTCGACGCGTGTCACTAATCTCGTATGTCCGCCGCTATCCCTCCGCCGGGCTGCTGACCGTCCAGCTCGCCGGCCTGCTGCTGTATCCGTGGATGGAGAGGTCGGCACAGGGGCGAGCTCTCTTCGGCGCGTTCGGCCTGCTCGTGCTCGGCCTCGCGCTCTGGGTGGTGCGGCGGTCGCGGTGGCTCACCTGGGTGGCGGTACTGCTCGCGATGCCGGTGTTCGTGCTGGCCACGATCTCCCAGTTCACGCCCCGACCGGATCTCGATGTCGCGATCGCCGCCTTCGAAGCCGCGTTCTACTTCTACGCTGCGGGAAGCCTCATCTCGTACATGCTGCAAGACACGGTGGCCACGACGGACGAGCTGTTCGCCGCCGGAGCGACGTTCACGCTGCTCGCGTGGGCGTTTGCGTACGTCTACGTCGTCCACCAGGCGGTCAGCCCGGGGAGCTTCGCGACCCCGCTCAGTCCCCAGTCGTCGTGCACCTGGATGGAGCTCCTCTATCTGAGCGTGATGGTCCTGTCGAGCGTCGGCTTGAGCGACGTGCAGCCGGTCACGCCGATGGCCCGCGGACTTGTCCTGGTCGAGGCGTTCACGGGCGTCCTGTACATCGCCCTCGTGGTCTCGCGGCTCATCGGCCTGATCGTCCTGCGGCGCGATCGCGTCGTTCCGTAGCCCCTAGGGTTCACAGCCTCCGGTGCCGGTTCGCTCGCGCTCGTCGCTGCCGAAGCCCCACGGGCCGACGACCGGACCCTGCTCAAACCGGACGAGGTAGAAGAACCCAGCGCCCGGCGCGGGCGTCGTGGCGTCCGCGTTCGACTGCGAGCTTGGGTCGGTGGAGTCATTCTCGATGCAGGTCAAGGGGCCGAGCTGAACGCCGCTCGCGTCCCCCGACAGGTTCGCCAGGTCGCCGCGCACGAGGTCGTAGACCGCCCCTGGCACCGCATCCCACTCGAAGTGCGTCGCCCCGGACCCGAACGCCCGCAGGTTCTCGACCTCAGGTGCCGTCGCGGCGCCAGTCGCGACGCGGAACCCCGCGGCGCCGCCCTCGAACCACGGATCGTCGTAGTTCATGACCACGTTCCGGAGACGGTCCACGGGGGTGTGGTACGCACCGGCCCGCAGGGGGCGGTTCTCGAGGATGATGATCGCGTCGCTCCACTCCTCGACGTTGCCGCCCTGATCGAAGGTGCCGCTCGCGCTGGACGAGCCCGGGTAGCTTCCGACGTCGGTGACATCCCCGATGACGCCGCCGCAGTTCGCTCTGTTGGCCGTCGCGACGGGAGCAGAGCACACGGGCGGCGTATCGGTGCCGGTCGGATAGTTGAAGTAAGTCCCGGACACGGGGTCGTAGTAGGCGGCCTTGTACCACTCGTCCTGGGTCGGGATCCAGATCGTGGCTAAGGCGTTGCGCTCGACCAGGGGGTTGCTCGGTGTCGGTGTCCCTCCCAGCAGCGTGTACGCTCCCGTCTCGGTGTCGCCGTCGCCCTGCCCGTTGTGCAGCCAGTTCACGAAGCGGAGCGCGTCGAAGTAGGACACCAAGGTGACCGGGTGGTCCTGGCGACCGGCGATGGCGCCGTACGTGTAGCTCCCGTCGCTGCCGCTGCGCGCGATGCCGCCCTCGCTCGCCATGCCCGTGTTGTAGAGCCCGAGCGGGTCGGAGGCCGCCTTGGCGTTCAGGAACTCCACGTACTGGGCGTTCGTCACCTCGTACTTGGCGATGCGGTAGGGATGGTCCACGGCGCCGAAGCAGCCCTGCAACGGCTCGTCGTCGCAGGCGTTGCCGGCGCCGCCCACGGTGACCCAGTCGAAGGTGACGGCCGAGGCGGGGGGAGCCAGCCAGGCCAGGAGGAAGCAGCCGAATGCGAGGCTCGAAGCGTGGCGCATACTCCGGATCCTACGCTACGCGCTACACCCGAGGCGGACGGCAACGGTGGGGCTACGACCCGGATCCTACGATCAGAGGGATGGGCTGTCGTCCGTCGCCGACCCGCCAGTGCCCGCTCGCGCGGTCCTTCGTGATGAGGATGGCCCGCTCGACGCCGTCGCGCGAATGGATCCCCGTCCAGGCGCCGTCGGAGGGGACGACGCGGACCGGCTCGACCGCGGGCCCGAGCAGCTGGCAGTAGGCATCGAGAACGGCGCGTGGAGTTCGAGCGACGACCTCGGTCGGTCGGCCCTCGGCGTCGGCCCGGACGGTTGCGGCCACCTCGATCGAGGGGGTCGCGTGGCGCGGCACGGGCCGCGAGAATGCCCGGCCCTCCGGCGTGGCCGGCCCGTCGACGCCGAGCGTCTCTCGCTCGAGCCAGACCGCGGCGCCGAGGACACAGGCGAGGAGTGCCGCTGCGATCGGGACCAAGAGGGCCCGACGCGCCTTCCGCGGCCCGACCACGAGGAACCGGGGCGATCGCGGTCGCTCGAGGCGCAGGGCCCTCGTCAGCAGGATCCGATTGTCGGCGACGAGCATCGCGCCGCGCGCGGAAAGACCGAACCGGAGAGCGAGCCGGAGAGCGTACTGAACACGGCTCCCGCGCTCCACCGCCTGGCGCACGGAGAGGTAACCCCTGACCACCGCAGAATAGAAGCCCCGGTCGTAGGGCAGCTTCTCTCTGGCTGTCCTGGCAGGGTCGGTGTCGGGTTCCGAACGGACCTGACGAGCCGCGGCCCCCCTAACGATCTCGAATCCGGTTTCGGGGCACCCCTCCGGTGCATCACTACGGGCGTCCATCGTCGCCTCAGGTCACCACGCTTCGGTCCAGGTCCCCTGGATCCACGCGAACTGTGGCTCTCCTCCTCCCGATGACAGCCCGTCGTCGTACACGATGCTCCCGTTGCCCTCGAGCGAGAGCTGGAGGCCGATGAACGAGCCGTGCCTGTGGCCATCGCCGGCGAGTTGCAGGTTGTTCGTCGGTGCGTAGACCGTGAACCACGAGTCCAGCGTTCCGGCGATGTACCAGTCGGTCGTCGTCTCGCCGCAGCCCCAGATCTGCAGCGACTCGGCGGTGTTGTTCGGGTTGGAGATGCCGCCGCCGGTCATCGTCACGCTGCCCGACACGTAGATGTCCACGGTCGCGCCGGCGGGGATCGTGAGGATCCCGCTGCCCGACTTCGAGATCTGGGAGAACCGGTAGTCGCCCGAGGGGAACACCGTGGTGCTGGCCCCGGCAATGACGAGTGTCCCGGTTGTCGCATCGAAGGTGACGTTGGGCCCGGAGGGGGCGGGGCCCCACGGGATCGAGGGGCAGGGGATCGGCGGAAAGGTCAGGGGAGCAGCCCCCTGGGTCGCCGTTCCGGTCACGAAGCGGCTCGGGTTGGTGATCGTGGATCCCGCCGAGGCGGAGCCGTGGACCTTGGGCCCCCGTCCCTCGAAGCTCATGGCGCCGTTCGTTCCCGCCGCACCGATGATCTCGGATGCCCCGACAGCCGACAGGGCGCTGACGCCGAAGGCCGCAAAGGGGTAGGGCCATCCCGGCGGTGCGCTCTCCTCGTGTCCGATGATCTGCACCACACGCATCGCGGACCCGTAGGTCCCGGTGGACGTGACGATGACATATCCATCCGTGTCGTCCGTCGCGCCGCCGCCGTCCGCGGGGATCGAGCCCCGAGGGAAGTCGGGCGAGACGTTGTTCTCCACCGTCACGCTGTAGGAGCCTCCTCCGAGGTCCTCGCTCGTGAACAGGGCCCCACCGGACTCCAGCAGGGTATCCAGGGACCGGTCGGGCAGCTCCGCGATCGCGTGCTCGAGGCCGGCCTCGGCCACGTGGAACGCCCTCGCGCCCTCGAGGTCGTTGCCGGAGATCCTCCGGTCGCTCACGGCGATGGTGGCCACCGTGGTTCCCAGGAGCAGCAGAACGACCGCCATGAGGAGCGCCATCACCAGGGCCATGCCGCGCTCCCGCGACCCGTCCGAGCGATCTTCCGGACCCCTCAGTACTCGCACAAGTTCCTCACCCTCACGTCCACCACGAGCGGCATCGAGGCCTCGTGGCCGACCGTGGACGCGGTCGTCACGAGCGCCACCGTGATCCGCCGGATGTCGCCGAGGCTCGAGGTCGAAACCGGCGCCGATAGCTCCGTGTCGTTCCCGTCGTGGTAGGAGAAGCCGAGCGCCGAGAAACCCGCGCCGAGCAGGTCCGACGTCGCGGCAGGAAAGCTCGTCCCGTTCCAGGAAGAGACCTCGCGGAGGAGGCGATCTGCCGCGAGGCCGAACGTCACCTTGTCCAGCGTTCCATCGCGGTCCACGTCGCCGACCATGGTGAGTCGGCTCGCCTCCGCGGTCTGGATCGCCCGCGGGCTCGGAAGTGTGGGGATGACGCCGGAGAGGTCGTAGCCCGAGACGCGGATCTCTCGCGCGATCCGGTCCAGCGCGACCCGCCCGTGCTGCTGGACCTCCGCCCGGCTGCGCGCCCGGGCCGAGACGACCTGGAGGGTCGCGAGGCAGGTGAACGCCCCGACCATGAGCAGGCTGAGAAGGGCGAGGGCCACCACGGCCTCGAGCAGGCTGAAACCGCGCTCCGCCCGGCGGGGTGTCATGTTCCGGCGATCAGGGCCACGACCTGCGTGGTGAGGCCCGAGGGGGTTGTGACCGTCACGGTCACCTTCTTGACGCCCGCGCGGGGTACGTCGTCCTCGATGGTCGTGGTCCGCACGTAGCCGGCATAGGTCCCGTCCAGCGTCTCGGTCGTCGTTCCCGCGTCGAGGGAGACCGACGCGTGGGCTTGGTTCCTCAGCCACTCGATCCGCTGATGGCCCTGCGCCACGGCTGCCGTCGCCTGGTGACTCCGCTCCAGCGTGCGGTAGGCCGTCGCTGCGAGCGCCGCCGCGGGCACGAGCATCACCATCACGAGGCTCGCGGCGAGCAGCACCTCCACGAGGCTGAACCCTTCTTGGCCCTTCATGGCATCCCCGTGCTGCCTGCCGCGCTGATCTCGATGACCCGGGCGCCACCTTCCGCGTCGGCGACGGCGACCCGGACAGGGAAGCTCGCCGCCGTGCAGGTGTTCACGGACTCGCCCTTCGTATCGAACATGACCCCGCCAAGGAGGTCGCCGTCCGCGTCGCGAATGGACTCGATGCGAATACCCGGGTACTCCCGGCCGAGATCGAACCAGCCCGCGACGACGTCCGTGCCGTCCTCGGCCTGACTCGGGTCTGGGTAGTTGCAGGATCCCGAGGCGTCCCGGACGATGCGGTACGCCGCCGGGTTGCCGCCGAGATCCGGGTCGCCGCCCCAATGCAAGCCGAACACGCCATGCCGCGTCACGGCCAGGCTCTGTGTCGCTCGAATCTCCGCCAGGACACGGCGTACGGCCCCATCGCGGCGCCGGGTGAGAAGCACGTTCCGAGTCGAGTCGAGCGCGGCGAGGCCCACCACCGCGAGCACCAGGACGAGCACCAGCAACTCGACGATGGCGAGGCCGGACTCGCCACGCCGGCCGCATCCCCGCGCCGATCGGAGGACGCGTCTCGTTTTCGGTCGCGACTGCAGAGCCATCGAACCCATGGCGGGATCCTTGAATGTTCCTGGAAGGTCCGAACGGACCCGGGGCATTGCAAGCGGAAAGTTGACGCGTGGAGAGTGCTACGCCTCGGGAACGTGCTCTCCCCTGAGCAGGACCACCGCTGCCCAGAGATCCCAGAGCACGACGAGCCCGAACGCGTGCTCGGCGACTTCCTGGAACTCACCGAGGTGCGGGGCCGCCGCCGTGACGACGCCGAAGAGGACGCCGGCCGCTGCCGCCACGAATCCCGACAGGCCGAACCAAGTCGAGGCGACACCGGCACGGAGAACGGCAACGGAATAGAGTGCGACACCGACACCGAGCAGCACGTTAGAGACCGCCTGCTGCACGCCGATAGTGGCACTTACCGTCCGTCCCAGCGACTCGAGCGCCGGGCGAGTGGCCGCATCGGCTGCTCCATACTCCGTTGGGAACTGTCGTACGAAGGCCACCACCGCCGCATCCTGCACGATGCCGACGAGTATCCCCGACGAAAAGGCGACGAGCGCCCACAACGCAACTCTTCTCGCCGGTCGCGTCAGGTAGTAGAGGCCGACGCCTTGGCCAACGGCGAAAACGGCATAGGCCAGGAAGAGCCACTCCCGAACGAGATAGTGCGGCTGCCGCTGCACGAAATTTGAGAAGTCAAGGCTGGTGCGCAGAGGGATTTCCTGTCCGCCTAGACCGTAAACCGCCGCCGACCACGGCTCCGGTCAGCCCGGCTAACACGCCCAAGAGCGTGCAAGCGCCACCGGCCTTGACGACTGCGCTATGGTTCGTTTCGCTTGCAGGTCTCACGTGTGTCCCGACCGCGTGGAGTGCACGCCCGCGACACGGTTTGCGAGCTCCGCAACCGAGCCCCGCGCGATCGCTTCGGCTCAAGGCCGGCGCAGGAAGGATCGCTGGCGCGCTTCAGCGTTTCGACGAGACGACCCGGGTAGTGGAAACGCGACCAGGCGTCAGAAAACTCGATCGCTGTCCGGCGGTAGTGCGCATGGTGTCGGACGATGTCCCTCAACGCGGCCGCGGTCCCTCCGTCGTCGGCGGCGACGAGACCGACGGCGCCGCGGGGCGGGTCGTCCTCGACTCCGGGGCCCCTGGCATGGAAATGGAAATCCGCAGGATCGACTGCCAGCGTCGCATCGCCGAGCGCGTTGCTCCAGGTGACGCGGATCGAGCGCACCCCGGCGCGGAGGGGCATGAAGACAGGGACGGGAGAGTCCCGGCGGGAGCCGAGCACCTCCACGACCGTCTCCAGCGGCGTGCCGCGCGCGTCGAGCTGCTGCATCTCGATCCTCGGGAAGACCCTCGTCCCCAGCGGCGCCTTGCAGCGGAACAAGACGAAGAGGCGGCCGGCCTCCGGAGGCACCGGAAGCTCGCCCTCGACCGCCCGTGCCGCAGCGCCGAATTCCAGTCTCGAACCCTCGGACGCGTCCCGCTCCCCCACGGAGGCGTCGGTCCTCCGCCATCGGATCGACGCCGCACCGACGGAAGCGACGACCCGGGAATCCCCCCGCAGACGATCGCGATGCTCGTAAATGCGCTCGGCAATCTGGTCAGCCATCCAGGTGCCCGCGGCCACGACGACCGGCACGCCGGCGCTGAGGAGTTCGAAGAACACGCCCGACGAGCGGAGGTAATAGTCCTCCGCCCGATAGATGCAGAGGCCGATGTCCGCGTCGAGGAGCAGCCGTACGTAATCGGCGGAGTCGAGCGGCCAGCGGACCGCGGCGACCTTGCCGGCCTCCTCGCGTCGTCCGGGGGGGAGGGCGTGGAAGACGGCGCGCCGTCTCAGCGTTTCGGGGAGATCCTCCAGGGATCGGGCTTGGACCAAGAGCTGGAGCCGGCCCGAATTGAAGAGATCGTCCCAGACCCGATCCACGACCGCCGAGAGGTTCCCGGGGCCTTTCTCCGGCCGGATCCCGCCCAGGCAGGCGGCGCGGAGTGGGCAGGACGGCTCGCGGCGTGGCGCGGCGTGGATCGCCGGGTCCACCGGGTAGGGCAGGATCCCAGGCCGGACGACCCCCAGCTGGCCGAAATGGTCGGCAAGCGGCTCGGTCGCGGCGTAGAAATGAAGCCGAGCGTCTGGGATCGCGGACCGGCAATCGCGGAAGACTTGGATCATTGCATCCCGGTCACAAGCCACGTCGCGCTCCGACAGGACATGGTGGTCGTAGAGCGGGAACTGGAACTGAAGATGCCAGCCCGCCTGGGCGGCCGCGGGTTCCTCCCGGAAGAACCGGGCCAGCGCCTCCACGTCGGTGGCGGACGCGGTGGGAACGAAGACCTGATCTCCGGAGACCAGGCGGCTCCGGCGGAACACGAGCGCGACGCCGGAGGCGAAGTCCTCGATCACCCTTCGCTGACGCGCCTCCAGCCGGACCCTCAGGAGCTCGTCGCGTAGGCGGATCCAGCCGGACGAAAACCGTCCCCGCAGGCCGCGGGGCTCGACCGAACGACGCTGGGCCGCGCGGGCGCGCAGGCGAACGATGGCGGCTCGCCGGGCGTGGAAGACATGGTATCGGAACGGTGTGTGGAGCTCCCAGCCGGGCGGGATGAGGGCTGCCCTCCGGAAGCGCACGTTCGCGGCGAGGACCGGCCGGTACCCTCGCTCCTCCGCCGCCCTCAGCGTGTGGAGCGCCGTCTCGAAGAAGTGGCCCCCGGCATCTTTGAGCGAACGATCGATGAGGATGAACTTCGGCATTCGGTGCGGCCGACATCATAGCGGACCGCCGCCCGGCGGGATGTGGTTCGGCGCCAGCCGCGTCGACCCGCTATGCTGCCCGCTGTGAACCTCAGCGAGTGGCTGGACCTGCGAGCGCTTGGCACCCAGGCGGTCGCGTTCCTGCCGCGCTTGCTCGCCGCCGCGCTGATCCTCTTCTTATTCTGGGTCGCCTACCGCGTCACGCGACCAACGCTGCGACAGATCCTGCTGCGCGGGCATCTCGACGAAGCTCTGGTCGGATTGCTGGTCGACAACATCTACCGCGTGTCGCTGATCGTGGTGTCGGTGGTGATTGCCGCGGGGCAGATCGGCATCAACATCCTCCCTGCGCTCGCCGGTCTCGGCGTCATCGGGATTGCGCTCGGATTCGCCGCCCAGGACTCCGTGTCGAACATGATCTCTGGATTCCTGATCTTCTGGGACAAGCCATTCGTGGTGGGTGACTACGTGAGCGTTCAGGAGCAGTACGGCCGCGTGACCGAGATCACCCTCCGCACCACCCGCGTCCGGACTCCGTCCAACAGCTACGTGGTGATTCCCAACCGCAAGATGATCGAATCCACGCTGATCAATCACAGCCAGCACGGGGGCACGCGCGTCGAAATCCCGGTCACCATCGCGAATGAGGAGAGCGTCGACAAGGCGCGGCGCGTCCTGCTCTCCGCCGCGGCGACGGTCGAGGGCGTGGCGTCGAATCCCGGGCCAGACGTGGTCGTGGCGGCCCTGGGAACGGTGGGCATCGATTTGCGTGTCCGCGTGTGGATCGACGATGCGGCGCTCGAGCGCCCCGTACTCTTCCGCGTCACCGAGGCGTGCAAGGAAGCCCTCGATCGGGCGAAGGTGGAGACGCCCTCTCCACAGATTCAGTTGCTCCTCGATGTGGACCCCGCGACGGCCCGGTCGAGGAGCTCGATCCCGCTTCGACCGCCGAAGCCTTCCGAATCCGGAGAAGATGAAACCTCAGGAGGAAGCCACGGGTAGGCCGTGGCATTGTGGTTGATCGGGATTATCGCAGGCCTGTGGAGTTCGATCGGTGTGCTGTCCTTCCTGCTCACTCAGATGAACGTCGAAGCTGTCATGAGCCGGTTTCCTCCGCAGCAACGCGAGTACTTCGAATCGTTCCCGTTGTGGACCGTTGCGTTCTGGGCGATCGGCGTGTTCGGTGGCAACCGCCTCGCGTTTCCTGTCTTGCTCGCCTCCGTGATCGGAGCGATCGTTTTCAATCTCGGCGGCTTGTTTCTTCTTGGCGGGATCGAGGTGATGGGCGGAACGAGTGATTTGGTTCTCACCCTAGTCCCCATTATCTTCGCCGCATTCCTGGCGTATTACGCTCGTGCGATGAGCAAGAAGGGCGTGCTCGGCTAGCTCGATCTTGCTGCGACCAAGCGACACCTGCTCCTCTACACGCTGCTTTGTGTCTTGCCGATACCGGTACTCGCTCAAACCACAGCGTCAAGCGAAGCGTTCGGATCAAGACTGGGAAGATCGCGTGACGTCCACAGACCCGAAGGTCCGGGCGATCGCTGAAGCCGCCCTGGTCCAAGCTGCGGCGCGTTTGCTGCCTTTGCTGAGACGATTCTTCAACCGTCGCAAGGAAGGCCTGGATCTGGAGACTCTTGAAATCATCCGGCGGATCGGTCCGCCGGCCGTTCCACTGCTCGTTGAACTGATTCATGCGATCAGTCCCAACGGCCAGGGAGACGCGTGGTGGGAACACCCGTGGTGAAGGACGGTCTGCTG
Organism: uncultured Acidobacteriota bacterium; assembly: GCA_963824225.1. Classification (GTDB taxonomy): domain Bacteria; phylum Acidobacteriota; class Polarisedimenticolia; order Polarisedimenticolales; family Polarisedimenticolaceae; genus CAWGOF01. The sequence goes on from CAWGOF010000001.1 coordinate 174,867, forward strand.
TACGTTGGGGACCTGGGCGGGACAGTTCATTGTCTGGACGTGGCAACGGGCGCCCACGTCTGGAAGCACGAGACGAACGAGGCCATCTGGGGTTGTCTCCTGCTCGCTGGCGACCGGCTGTACGTTGGGACCATTGAAGGCAGCATGACCGTTCTTCGTGCCGGGCGGCGAAAGGAACTGCTGGCGCAGATCGAGATGGCTGCGCCGCTCTATTCGTGTCCGGCGCTGATCGGCGATGCGCTTTATCTGGCCACCGCGCGCCGGTTGTACCTCATCGCGGCAAAGCCTTGATCCTAGGAACGGTAGTCAACACACCGCGGCCAAGCCCCAAGCGCGTCGCCAAGCCTCGATGATTTCCCGCCCTTATGGCTGGTAATCCTCGCAGCAAAAGTATTTCACCGTGCAGGTTGTTCCGCTGACGGTGACGCGCCTGATGATCACGTCCTCGCCCTGTTCGCAGACGAAGGTGACGTTGTCGCAAGTGGATGTGGCTGCATCCCAGGTGCCATCGGCATATTTGGGGCCGTGGCAGGTGGGCGCCGGCACCGCCGCCGCCCCGAGCAGCACGAGCACGGCGAGCGCGAGAGCGAGAGTGAGTCGAGTACGCATGGATTCCTCCTGGCGGCGGCCGCGGGCATCGCGGGCGCTCGCCATCCAAGGAGTCCGGACGTCGGCTGTTTGCCCCCCCGAGTGACAGGCTACTTAGCCCCGATTCCGATATTGATCGGGTTGCTGAGCTTCATGGACCCCCTGGAGCCGGCGCGCTCGCGGAACATCTTGTCGACCGTCTGCTGGACTGTCTTCACCTCGCCATCGCTCAGGCCGAGCATCCCGTGCAGCACCATCTCGACGATCGGATTGCTGTAATAGACCCAGTCCCACACTTCGTTGCCGCTCTTGAACTCGGTGCTCTCGGTGAAGGTCTCGACCGTGACGTTGTTGAGACCGGCGGTGGTGAGCACTTCCTTCACCCGGCCGGGGTCGGCCAGCTGGAACTCCAGCGGGGGCGGATCCATTGGGGGGCCGTCGAAGTCAGGGCGGACCGACTTGACCGCCATGACGAGGAAGCCGAGGAACTCGATCTCGTGCGGGTTGCCGTAGGCGTGGATGAGCACCTTGCCGCCCGACTTGACGACGCGGGCCATCTCGCTGACCGCCTTCGGCATGTCGGCCACCAGCATGACGCCGAACTGCGATCCGGCCATGTCGAAGGTGTTGTCCGGGAACGCCAGCGAGTGCGCGTCCATCACCCGAGTTTCGATGCTGAGGCCCTCCTTCTTGGCGCGAGCGTTCAGGAGCTCGAGCATCGCGCTCGAGTGGTCGATGGCGGTTACCTGCGCCCCGATGCGGGCGGCCGGGATGGCCACCGCGCCGCTGCCGGAGGCGACATCGAGGAACTTCTGGCCGCGCTGCAGGCCGGCCCGGCGCAGGCCCTCGTTCGCGAGCCGCATCTGGCTGACGGTGTTGGTCCTGTCGTAGCCGGGGGCGATCTTGTTCCATGCTTCCCGAGTATCTTCGTGCTCACTCATGGCTTGCTTCCTTCCGATGGCTCCCACCCACCGCCTTTACCCTACGCCGACCAGGGTCGTGGCGCGGTCCCGTCGGAGACATCAGCGCGCCGTGCGCGGGGTGATCATCCGCGATAGAGTTAATCGACACAAACCGCGGGGGGACACGATGAACTTCGTTCTGTACATGATTGGAGTTGTGATAGTCATTGGCGGTCTCGCCTACGCTGCGAGTCGGCTGGGGCTCAGTTCGACCTGGATCGTGATCGGCGCTGCGGTCATCTTGGGTCTCGGTATCATGGCTGGTGTCGTCAAGACCAGACAAAAGGACCCGCAACCGTAGATCCTGTAGCCACGCCGGTTTCAACGAGGGAATCGCGTAGCACGGATCGCTGGCGAGCTACAGCGCCTCACTCATGCCGCAACGCGACCACCGGGTCGACCTTCGTCGCGCGTCTCGCGGGAACCTGGCACGCCACCAGCGATACGGCGATGAGACCTCCACGTTCGCGCTCCTCGCTCCTCGCTCCGAGAGCCATGCGTACGCCGACATTCCGACACACGCGAGCAGCGTCGACAGGAACCCGATCGAGCCCATCACCCAGACGTGCGGCTTCGACGAGCTGATCCGCGCGCGTGACTACTTCGGGCGAAGCGCGGCCCATTCGAGCAAAGCGTCGAGCGCCGGGCACATGGCCTTCCCCCACTCGGTCAGATCGTACTCGACCTTCGGAGGTACCTGGGGGTAGACGGTGCGCTTGACGATCCCATCGCGTTCCAGCTCCCGAAGCTGCTGGATCAGCATCTTCTGCGAGACGGCCGGGATCGCCCGCTCCAGGTCGGAGAAGCGCAGGACGCCCCGGGCGAAGAGGTGGAAGATGATGCCCATCTTCCAGCGCCCCTCGAGGATCCGGAACGCGTCCTCCACCCCGCCCGCCGCCATTTCCGGCGTGACATCCTCTAACTTACCCGTGGGTGAGTACCCTACTTTTTTGTCAGTTCTTGCCATGGCGGGAGTATAGCGCCACGATGATCTCCGAACCATCCAACAACGCCGGAGGACGCGATGAGACACGAGCTGCCGGAGATCCTGAGCGGGTATTTCAAGGCCCAGAACGAGCATGACATCGACGCGATGGTGGCCTGTTTCGCAGCGGACGCGCATGTGCGAGACGAGGGTCGCGACATTGCCGGCACGGACGCGATCCGCTCCTGGAAGGAGCAGACCAGCGCCAAGTATCGAATCACAGCGGAGCCGATCGAAAGTCGCATCGAGGGGAACCGGACCGTCGTCGTGGTCAAGGTCTCGGGTACGTTCGAGGGCAGCCCGGCGAGCTTGACCTATCACTTCGGTTTCTCCGGTGACGGCCGGATCGGCGCGCTGGAGGTTCGCGGATGAGCGAAGGCTCGGAGCTGGCGGCTCGCCGGGCGCTCGTCACAGGTGGCACGAAGGGGATTGGTGAAGCGGTCGTGGCACGGCTGCGCGAGGCCGGTGCCACGGTCCTCGTCACGGCTCGCTCGCGACCCGATGCTCCCTTCGTGGAAGACCTGTTCGTGGCTGCGGACATCGCCACCGCCGCCGGCTGCAGAGCGGTCGCCGGGGCCGTTCTCGATCGACTCGGCGGCATCGACATCATCGTCCACGTGGCCGGCGGCTCCTCGGCCCCCGCGGGTGGGTTCGCGGTCCTCGACGACGGCGAATGGCAGCGCGCGCTCGATCTGAACCTGCTCGCGGCGGTTCGTCTCGATCGCGCACTCTTGCCGGCGATGCTCGACCAGGGTGCGGGCGTGATCGTCCACGTCACTTCGATCCAGCGCCAGCTGCCCCTCTCCGACGCGACCATCGCCTACGCGGCGGCGAAGGCCGCACTCGCGAACTACAGCAAGGGCCTGTCCAAGGAGGTGAGCCCGCAGGGAATCCGCGTGGTCCGAGTCTCCCCGGGCTGGGTGGAAACGGAGGCCGCTACGAGATTGCTCGCCGAGCTGGCGGCGAGCAAGGGCACCGACCTCGATGGCGCTCGCAAGATCCTGATGGACTCGCTCGGAGGCATCCCGCTCGGGCGACCGGCGAAGCCGCGGGAGGTAGCGGAGCTGGTGGCGTTCCTCGTGTCTCCGCGAGCGGCCTCCATCACCGGCACCGAATACGTCATCGACGGCGGTACCGTTCCTACGGTGTAGTGGGGCGAGACACTACATCAGCCCCCCGCTGCATGACGAAGCGCCAGGGAGCGCCCGAGTGGGAAACCGCGCCACGCCTCGTCGTTCATGGCCACGGCGAGAGGGCCGTCGAGGAGCCAGGATGCCGGTACGACGACGGGACGAGCGCAGAATCCCGGCGGAGGGCGGCGGATGGAGGAGCGGTCGTGTGCCTTCTGTCACGGTTCGGGTCGCTGCGGGAAGTGTGCGGGACAGGGCGTCAGGAAGGACCCGCCGGACTGGCTCCAACGCAGGAAGCGCGTTTCCTGCGCAGCCTGCGAGGGGACGGGTAAGTGCCCGCTGTGCAAGGGGACCGGCGTTGCGCCTCGGACCGAGTAGCCACGCGGAACTGCTTCTTGAGTAACCCCAAAATGCGGAGAGCCTACGCCGCCTCCGTCAGTGGAAAGTCGGCCACACGGGGTATCCGCTTGCATGCGGCACCCTGTGGCGTATACTGAACCGTATGGTTCAGTATGTGCAAGCCCGCCTCGATGACTCGTTCGCCGCGCTCTCGGACGCCACCCGACGCGGCGTTCTGGAGCAGCTCGGACGTTCCGACGCTTCGATCACGGACCTTGCCGAGAAGTTCCACATGACCCTGACGGGCATGAAGAAGCACGTCGGCGTCTTGGAGCAGGCCGGGCTCGTCACCACCGAGAAGGTCGGACGCGTGCGGACCTGCAAGCTCGGCCCACGCCGATTGGAGAAAGAGACGGCGTGGCTCGAGAGGTACCGCCAGCTCTGGGACGCACGCTTCGACGAGTTGGGCAAGGTTGTCGACGAACTGAAACGGAAGGAGAAAACCGATGGACGCAAGAAGAGAGAGTGAGCCTACCCACATGAAGAACCGCACGACGGTGGAGCGGAAGTCCGAGCGTGAGCTCGTCGTCACGCGAACTTTCAACGGCCCGGCGCGCCTCGTGTTCGAGGCGTGGACCAAGCCCGAGCTGTTCAGGCAGTGGTGGGTGCCGAAGTCGATGGGAATGTCCCTGCTTTCCTGCGAAATGGATGTTCGTGTCGGGGGCAGGTACCGTTTGGAGTTCGCACACGGGGACTCACAGTCGGCGTTCTTCGGCACGTACAAGGAAGTAACACCGCACTCGCGCCTCGTCTGGACCAATGAGGAAAGTGACGAGGGTTCCGTCACGACGGTGACCTTCGCGGAAAAAGGCGGCAAGACGTTGCTGGTCATGCACGAGCTTTATCCCTCGAAGGAAGCTCTCGACGCCGCCGGCACCGGGGCGGCGGATGCGATGGGAGAGACGTTCGAGCAACTGGACGAGCTTCTCGTCACCCTGGCCGCGAGTTCGGGGCGGAGGGAAAAATGAACGCCCCTACCTCGATCACCATCACGCCAGTCCGCGTTGCCGACCTGCTCGCCGAGGGCGAGCGGATGCCGTCTACATGCACGTCATCGACCATCCCGACCCGCGCAACGAGGACGACTACACCATTCGCGAGTGGGTCGATGCGCCCGGCGTGCGGTACGTGCCGGTCGACGGCGAACGCGAGCTGGTTCCCGGGCTCCGGCTCGTCCCGGCGCCGGGCCACACACGCGGTATGCAGGTCGTCGTCGTCGAGACTGGCGGGCGCCCGGTCGTCGTTGGCGGCGACGTGGCGGTTTGGTTTGGCGAGCTCGACGAGCCGCGCACCGAAGGCCAGTTGCGGGTGCGCGCGCTCGACCCCGAGCTGGTCTAGGCATCGGCCTCCCGGGCTCCGGTCTGGACCGCGATACCCGCCGCTCGCCGTGCTATTGGGACGACGGAACGATCGGTTTTATCTCTTGTCTTTCGCGCGAGCAGCGAGCTTGGCTCTGAGCTCCTTGTTCTCCTTGCGGAGGCGCTCGATTTCGGCGTCCTTCCGGGCGACGAGAGCGCGCTGCTCTTGGTCGATGTCGTCGCGCGCGAGGGTCAGGGCCTCTCGTTCCTCGTGGTCAGCCGCGCGCTCGATGTAGGTGTCCGCAGCGGGGGAGGGGCGCTTACCGCACGCGGGATCGAACACGAGGAGCATCAAGACCGCCGCCGCGGTCGTGAAGCGCCGGCTCAATCGTGATCCTCCTCGTCTTGGTGCCCGAGCTGCCGCTTCAACTCGGCGTTTTCGCGGCGCAGCCCCTCGATCGTCCTGTCCTTCCCCGCGACGACATCCGCCCAGAACTCGCGCGTCGAGTGCTGGACGTCGCGAAGGAGCGGCGCCGAGACCTTTTTCCCCTTGTAGAAGACCTGCTTGGCGGCCTCGGCGATCTCGAGTCCCGCTTTCTTTCCCGCCTTTCCGACTGTCCGGCCAAGCTTCTCGAACTCCTGGCCGACGTCCTTGAAGCCGCCCTTCTCCTGCTCCGCGGCGTCGAGCGAGGGTGCGAGCGGGAAGGTGAAGAGCAGAAGAAGAACCCCACCCGCCACGATCACGCTCTTCGAAAGGTCCATGGGCGAAACCTCGCTTCCCCCCGGGTCGCGCCTCCTCGAACTTAGGGCGAAGAGAGCAGCATGTCACGCTACCGAGCGGGCATGAAGCACCTCCCGCTCGTCTCGCTGAAGCGCGTCGCGTAGCTCACGTTCGTCGTCACGGCCGCGTCATCGGAAACGTCGACGTTCACGCTCCCGAAGACGGCCGTCGGGCTCGACGGCGACCGGCATCCAAACAGCCACATTTTTTTGGCACTGGCCGCGAGCCGCGGAACGCCGTATGCAAGAGCTATGACTCGGAACCGTCGATTCGGGGGAGTGCTGTTCGCGCTCGCGCTTCCAGCGCTCGCTGTAGCCGCGACGCAGTCGCCGCCGCCGCAGAGGCTCGCACCGAAGAAGGCCCCGGCCAGCGTCGCACCACGAGTGACGTCCGCGCTCCTGCTGCTGGCTGCGATCGGCACCGAGCAGGAGACCCCGGCCAGCCCGTTCGAGCCGCCGGGACCTCCCGAAGGTCGCCCGCCGGCATCGCCACCCGGCCTGCAGATTCCGCCGAACCCGCCGGGGCGGCCGCCGGATCGTCCGCCGGTAAAGTAGCGCGGGTCGGAGTCGGGGCGCGAGCGGTAGACGCGCTCGTCGTAGTTCCGCTCGACCGCGGTCGGGTAGGAGGTCTAGCACGGACCCGGACGATCGTATCGCTCGAGGAGCCCGAGCACCCGATCGATCTCACTCATCGTTGCCCTTGCCCAAGCGCAATGATTCTCTCTTGTGGAAGTCCTGATAGCGGTTCGGCTTGAGGTCGTCGGTCGAGCGTGGGCCTGCACCGCTGCTCGCCAGCCATCCTGCGTCTCAGGGACACGGGTTCGCGTTCGGCCTCGGTGCTCCTGCGCTGTTCGTGCCGAGGCTGCCCTCGACGCCGCCGCTCACCCCCGTGACGAGCCAGAAGGCGACGTCCCCCGCCGCGGGGACCACGGTCTCGCCGTCGGCCGGGCTCGCCAGCCCGCAGTCGCGCTGCGCCAGCGGGTTCGATCCGGGTGCTTGCGTGTAGACGCCTGTCGCGCGCAGCACGGCGAGGCTTCCGCGATAAGAATTCCAGCTCGCGAAACCGATCTCCTGCTGCCACTCGACGAGCGTCGGCTGATGGAACCGAATCAGGATCAGCCCGTCGTCGAGGTCGCAAACGTCGCCTTCGGCATCGTGATCGACGTCCGCCTGCTCCCGGTTCGAATCGAGCGGGCAGTTGTCGCACGCGTTCCCCGCTCGATCGGCGTCGCTGTCGGTTTGAGCTGCGTTCGCCACCGTGCGGCAGTTGTCGCAGGCGTTGTGCACGCCGTCGCTGTCGGTATCGAAACCCAGCTCGTCCTCGTCGACCAGCGCGTCGCAATCGTCGTCGGCTCCGTTGCACAGCTCGGTCGCGCCCGGGTGCAAGGCGGCGACGGCGTCGTCGCAATCACCTTCGCACACGAGCCACATGTCTCCGTCGACGTCGGCTTCCGCAGCAGGTACCGCCGGCCAGGTCGGATCGTTGCAGTCGTTGTTGAGGCCGTCGCACAACTCCGGTGCGCCGGGATAGACCACGTCGTTCGAGGGGACGCAGTCGCAGGCATCGCCGCTGCCGTCGGCGTCCTGGTCCGCCTGAGCCGCGTTGGGCACGAGCGGGCAGTTGTCGCAGGCGTCCGACAGACCGTCCTCGTCGCTGTCCGGAAAGTACTCGGCCCCGTCATTGGTGAGGCTCTGACCCCACGGCCTTGCGTCTTACCGTCACGTAGAACGCCTGCGTTCCTCTGTTCTCACACGCTTCCGCGAAGCGGTACGGGCAGTCGAGATTGGTGTCAGCAAGGTGAGTCCTGCCATCTCCCCCCTCGGTATAGGTGCACACACCCGCCACACAGCCCGAGCTCGCGGCCTCGACCACCTGCGTACGATAGAAATACCGGGCTAGACGCGCGAGTTCGGGATTCGCAGCGCGCTCGGTGCATCGCGCGGTCACATCCTCACCCTCGCGGTGCGCGGCACCGCAGCGGTCGCCACGGTCGGAGTGGCGACCGGGCTCTTCGGAGCGGCGGCCGTTTCGGGTCTCTTCCGCGGGCTCTTCTTGGGCGTCGCTCCGCTCGATCCGCTGACCTTCGGCACGATCGCGCTCGCCTTGTCCGCGATCGCTCTCGCCGCCGCGGCGATCGCCGCCCGGCGTGCTACGCGCGTGGATCCGCTGGTGTGTCTGCGCTCCGAGTGATCACGGGCACACGGCCGGCTGGATGACGGTCGGGCCCTGGTTGTTCGACTCGTCCGACTCGGCTACCACACCGGTCGCGTCCACGGTGCCGAAGAACGGCAGCGTCCAGCTTCCCGGGTTGCAGCACGGACCGTTCCACATCGGGCACACGTCCGTGAAGGTCGCCGATGCTCCCGGGGGGAGCGAGGGTCGGTTGAACCCGCACAGCGGGGAGCCGTTCACGGAGTGGCCTGTCAGGTACGGCCCCGACGGCGCGTTACCGAGGTTCGTCTCGGTGATGTTGAACGTGATCGTTTGCTGGCCGCAGTGGACCACCGCCGGAGAGGTCACCGCGTAGGCCGAGATCGTGAGGTCCGGCGTCCCCGTAGGAAGCGGCTTCGCCGCCTGAGCCACCGTCGCCAGCAGCACGAGCGCCATCGAGATAACGAGCCGTCGTTGCATAGTGATATTCCTCCTTGTGTTCAGAAGGGAGTCCGACGGGAGCAAGATTACCCCTCCGGGCGACGAATTGGGATATCGTCGCCCGGTTGAGCGTTCCATCTGGATCGTGGTCTGCCTGCTCGGGGCTGCAGCGGCCACCATGGCGCAACAGCCGGCGAGCAAGGGCACGGGCGAGCAAAGCCGTATCGAGCGCGGAAAGTACCTCGTGACGATGATGGGCTGCGGGGACTGTCACTCCCCGAAGAAGACGGGACCTCAGGGTCCTGAGCCGAACGCGAGCCGATTGCTCTCCGGCCATCTCGAAGATTGGTCTGACCCCCGATTCGGCTAGACACTTTTCGCGCCCTATGATGGGCGCCGAAAGGTGGGCCGAGATGGGGGAATTCAAGCGGAAGTCGGATGGTCGGCGGATCTTCACGTCCGACTTCAAGCGAGCCACGGTGGCGCGGATCACCTCGCAGGAGAAGACGCTCGCTGAGATGTCGCGCGAGCTCGAGATCGCACCGGCGGTATTGCGGAACTGGATGCGCTTGGCCGACGGCGGGAGTCGAGCCGCCGTCGACGCCGGCGAAGAGGTCGTGCCGGTCAGCCGGGTGCGCGAACTCGAGAAACAGGTTCGCGACCTCCAGCGCCTGGTCGGCAAGCAAGCCATGACCATCGAAATCCTGGAAGCTGCGCGAGAGGTAGTAAAAAAAAGTCCGCGCTTGTTCAGAGGGGGCGATGTCCCTCTGAGCGTTGAAAGTTGACGGCGGTCTCCGACCCGATGACATCATCGGGTTGCATGAAACAAGGAGACCACCGCCATGAGGAAGAATCGCACGAGGAAGGCTTCCGCGAAAGGCACGTTTGGCCCGGGGAGGTCGGCTCCGACGAGACAATCTCGGCTCGTCGGGGTGATCCTGGACGCCCGAACGGCGCTGCGCGAGCTCGTCCTGACCGCCGGCCTCGAGGTGTTCACCGAGATGCTGGAGGACGATCGGGCCACGATCTGTGGCCCCAAGCACCAGCCGATGCCGGATCGGCGAGCCTACCGACACGGACACGACGAGGGCCGTCTGGTGTTCGGAGGGCGAAAGATTCGCGTGAAGAAGCCGCGGATCCGAAGCATCGAGGGTGAGGAGATTGAGCTGGGGACCTGGCGTCGAATGGCCGACGAGGATCCGCTGCGGGATCGTGTCGTCGAGCAGATCCTGCTCGGGGTCAGCCAACGGGGCTACGAGCGGAGCCTCGAGCCGTTGCCGGCGGGTGTGTCGGCACGTGGGACTCGCCGATCGAGCGTGAGCCGACAGTTCCAGGCCCGCACGACGCAGCAGACCCAGTCGTTCCTGTCGCGTTCGCTCGAAGGGATCGACCTGCCGGTGCTCCTGATCGACGGGACCGCGCTCGGCGATCACATGCTGTTGGTCGCGCTGGGGATCGACACGTCGGGCAAGAAGCACGTCTTGGGCGTCGCCGTGGGGACGACCGAGAGCGAGCAGGTGTGCCGCTCGCTGTTCCGGGACCTCATCGATCGGGGGCTGGTGGTCGAGCGGGCACGGCTGTTCGTGATCGACGGCGGCAAGGGGCTGCGCAAGGCGATTCGAACGACGTTTGGCGAGTGGGCGATTGTGCAGCGCTGCCAGATCCACAAGCTGCGCAACGTCGCCGAGCACCTCCCGGAAAACCGTCGTGCGTGGGTGAAGGCTGCGATCGTCCGAGCGTGGAAGTCGGGTAAGGTCGACACGGCTCGGCATCGCCTGCAGCAGTTGGCCACGCGTCTCGACGACGATCATCCCGACGCTGCCCGATCGATCCGTGAGGGACTCGACGAAACCCTCACGGTGATCCGGCTCGGTCTCGGTGGCGGGCTGCTGCGGACGCTGCGGTCGACGAATCCGATCGAGAATCTCCAGGGGACGATCCAGCGGGTCGTGCGCAACGTCAAAAACTGGCGCAGTGGAACGATGGCCCGTCGGTGGTGCGTGACCGCACTCGCCGAGGCCGAGAAGCGATTCCGCCGCGTCAGGGGTCACAAGGAGATGCCTCAGCTGATCGCCGCTCTCGAAGCCATCGTCAACCAGAACACGCTGGACAGTGCCCAGCAGGTCGCGTAGAACCGGTGTCGGAACCGCTCGTCACTTTCAACGGCCGATGGGACATTCCCCGATCTATCAGCTTGAAGTCTTGCGATTCGACGGGCAAGCGGAGACTGCAATCGCAACTGTGGACGACAGGTGCAATGGCGACACCCTCGACATCATGGAGCCGACTGCAGGAGTTCTCGGACAGTTCACGAGTCGACACAGTTTCGTGTTTGACGCCGTAAACGGGCGGCTCGTCATCGGCGTCCAAACGCGACACTGCCCCGGGAGTCAGTGTAGCGGAACCCCTGCATACCCTGCGTCGCGCAAGATGGTAGCGTTGAGCGGCTTCGCGCCGCTCCTCGAGATCTTCCAATCCTACGAGCCGACCGCTGGCCCACTGAGCTTCACTGTCCCCGCGATGCCCGAGGGCTTCCAGTACGCCGATTGGTTCGACACGTACTACGGCGACCTCGCGACGGTCGGCGACTGGAGCCAGGCGCAGCCGCTGCAGTGCGGCTACCCGGCGACGCCGCCGAGCGTGGGTGACTACCTCACCGTCGCGGACCCGCTGCCCGCTCCCGCACCGGGGACGGGCCGGTACTACGTCACTGCGGTCACGCACCACGGCCAGCCGCGGTACGGGCGGAAGTCGACAAACGGCGTGCTCAGCGGCAGGGACCCGGCGGTGCTGCCGGGGTGCTCACGCTGAGCCATGCCAAACAGGTGTCACCCATGTCCCCGGACTGAACTGTCACGTATCTCCCCGACCGCTCAGGCTCCACCGCTCGCCTTCCCATCTTCCAGCCACTTCGCGCGTGCGACGGTGCATTCATCGCAGGCCAGTATCCGGTCATGTCGATTCATCCATGAGAACAGCCCGATGACACAACCATGGCGCGTGCTCTGGGCGGCGTTCGGAAACAGCCGTTCGCGAGCTTCGGCGTAGTTCTTGTCGTCTCTCACGAGTCCATAGATTGTTTCGACCCGAACTCCGGGCGATGTCCCTCTGAGCGTTGAAAGTTGACGGCGGTCTCCGACCCGATGACATCATCGGGTTGCATGAAACAAGGAGACCACCGCCATGAGGAAGAATCGCACGAGGAAGGCTTCCGCGAAAGGCACGTTTGGCCCGGGGAGGTCGGCTCCGACGAGACAATCTCGGCTCGTCGGGGTGATCCTGGACGCCCGAACGGCGCTGCGCGAGCTCGTCCTGACCGCCGGCCTCGAGGTGTTCACCGAGATGCTGGAGGACGATCGGGCCACGATCTGTGGCCCCAAGCACCAGCCGATGCCGGATCGGCGAGCCTACCGACACGGACACGACGAGGGCCGTCTGGTGTTCGGAGGGCGAAAGATTCGCGTGAAGAAGCCGCGGATCCGAAGCATCGAGGGTGAGGAGATTGAGCTGGGGACCTGGCGTCGAATGGCCGACGAGGATCCGCTGCGGGATCGTGTCGTCGAGCAGATCCTGCTCGGGGTCAGCCAACGGGGCTACGAGCGGAGCCTCGAGCCGTTGCCGGCGGGTGTGTCGGCACGTGGGACTCGCCGATCGAGCGTGAGCCGACAGTTCCAGGCCCGCACGACGCAGCAGACCCAGTCGTTCCTGTCGCGTTCGCTCGAAGGGATCGACCTGCCGGTGCTCCTGATCGACGGGACCGCGCTCGGCGATCACATGCTGTTGGTCGCGCTGGGGATCGACACGTCGGGCAAGAAGCACGTCTTGGGCGTCGCCGTGGGGACGACCGAGAGCGAGCAGGTGTGCCGCTCGCTGTTCCGGGACCTCATCGATCGGGGGCTGGTGGTCGAGCGGGCACGGCTGTTCGTGATCGACGGCGGCAAGGGGCTGCGCAAGGCGATTCGAACGACGTTTGGCGAGTGGGCGATTGTGCAGCGCTGCCAGATCCACAAGCTGCGCAACGTCGCCGAGCACCTCCCGGAAAACCGTCGTGCGTGGGTGAAGGCTGCGATCGTCCGAGCGTGGAAGTCGGGTAAGGTCGACACGGCTCGGCATCGCCTGCAGCAGTTGGCCACGCGTCTCGACGACGATCATCCCGACGCTGCCCGATCGATCCGTGAGGGACTCGACGAAACCCTCACGGTGATCCGGCTCGGTCTCGGTGGCGGGCTGCTGCGGACGCTGCGGTCGACGAATCCGATCGAGAATCTCCAGGGGACGATCCAGCGGGTCGTGCGCAACGTCAAAAACTGGCGCAGTGGAACGATGGCCCGTCGGTGGTGCGTGACCGCACTCGCCGAGGCCGAGAAGCGATTCCGCCGCGTCAGGGGTCACAAGGAGATGCCTCAGCTGATCGCCGCTCTCGAAGCCATCGTCAACCAGAACACGCTGGACAGTGCCCAGCAGGTCGCGTAGAACCGGTGTCGGAACCGCTCGTCACTTTCAACGGCCGATGGGACATTCCCCGAACTCCGTGCAATGGTACGTGATGTACCCGACAGACTTCTACTCGTTCACCTCTCCAGTTGCGCGTCGCACATCCGCCCGCGATCATCGCGAGCGCGGCTACCAGCACGACTGCAGTACGGGTCGACATCGGCGGTCTCCCGTGGAGATCCAACGCTCGCGTTGACCGCGTAGTTGGGCAGAACGGCGTCATCGCTTGACCTGCGCGACGATCGCCTGGTTGTAGCGCGCGGCGTAGTTGAACGCAGCCGTCCGAAACCGCCATTCCTCTTCGGAACTCACCACGCACCCTGCGTACACCAGATCCTTGTCACCGTAGCGCTTTCGGAAATCGGCATAGGTGTCGTCGTCGTCGGGCAACCCCGGCAAAAAGCCGCCGAGCCCGGCGGCAGGCAACAATCGGACGTCACCCGTGGCGATGGCTTGCTTGGCATCGGCCGCGGGATCGGCGCGTTCGTAGCGCTTCGCGGCACGAAGCAATGTTGTTCGCTCTCCCCAGACGTCATGATCGTCAAGCCAGGTCGCTGCCGCTGCCAAGAACTCCTCGCGTCCCAACGAGCCGAACGCGACCGCGCCAAGAAGGAGCACGGCTCCAAGGCATCCGATGGACGCAAGCAGGACCCATTGACCCGGGCGCTTCAGCATCTGGATCTGGTCTCTTCGGGCGCTTCCTATCTGCATGCCTTGTTCGTTCCTGCCCAACGCACGGCTAAGCTGCGGGCCGAGCCGGCGCACCGTCAGCTTGAGCCAGTTGTTAGGCAACGGGCCGCCCACGCTTGTGCTGTCTCGGGGTACAGCGGCTCACTTGATGATCGGATCTTGCTTCGGTGGCGGAACGTAACGTGGTGGTCCCAAAGCCTTGACCAAAGGGCCCGCCTCGTTCAAGGACAACGTTTCGGAGCACTGGGGGACTGTTACTCGATTGCCTTCAAGATGACCGATTAGGAGATACTCCTTCCCTTCCTTGAATCCCGTACGGCACTGACCTCCGTTGATGAACAGAAGCAGTTCTGGAGTGTTCACGTTCCTCCATGCATGACTTACGGCGAACGTCGTCGTGTAGGGCCCGTAAGGCCCACCCGCGCTGGGTTCCACCTTGATAGCCCGCCCAGACGCGATCACAGCACTTGGTGGGAGAGCCTTGATGCGCACCGTCGCCGGCCGCTTGTCGTCGACGCACTCGCACCCGAGCACACTCGGGTCTATCGCGACCGCGGCGATCGTAATTGACATGGCGGACGCAAGGAGTCTTCGCACGTTTCCCGCTTCCTCCCGTTGCCTAACGAAGAGGCTTTATCCGGAGTGCGTCTGCGCATTCCGGATAAAGCCGGTTGGACTAAGCCGCACCATGTTCTCCCCTGGGGATTCTACGCTTGGGGCAGGCGGAGCGGGAAGGCGGCACTGGAGTCGCGCGGTGCCGTTGAGATCTGGGCGTACGTGGAAGGGCGACGGTGCCGGGTGTCCTGATTCTCTCCGAGCGCCCACGGCCGTTCGAGATTGAGGGGCCGGGCAGACACTGACCGGACGCGCGTACAGGCGTCGGTGGCGAGCGGCGGGCCGACGTGAATCAGCATGCGGTGCCAGTGGGCGCGCGGGCGCGAGCTACGGGAGGCTGTGGTAGGACGGGTTCATGTTGGAGTTGGCTTGCACCGCAGGCCGGGCAGCGACGAGGATCGATGCCAAGCCGACGCAAGGGAGACGATGCAGTATCGGTCGATGTGGACCGATCGATCGAGGCGATGCCGAAGTAGCGCCGACACGCGGCGAGCTTGGCGGACCTGTGACGATTGCCGAGCAACCCGTAGTGGCGCACGCGTCGGAAGCCGCGCGGGAGAACGTGGAGCACGAAGCGTCCGAGCAGGTCTGCGGCGTGGAGTCGGAGGACCTTGCGCTTGCCGCCGTGTGCGTAGTCACGCCAACGGACCCCGATGATCCCCTCGTGCAACTCGAGCAATCGATCGTTGGTCAGCGCGACGCGGTGTGTGTAGCGAGCCAGGTAGTCCAGGACTTGGCGTGGGCCACCGAAGGGCTTCTTGGCGTAGACGACCCAGTCGTGCTGCCAAAGCTGCTGGATGGAAACGCTGCGCGCGAGATCCGGAGAATCGCGGAGCGCGTGGCGCAGAGCGTCAAGGTACTTGCCGCGAAACACGCGGGACAGGGCGTGGACCGGAAACAGGTAGCCCCCCGGCCGGCGGATCCACCGGCGTTGCGTCGGGTCGAGACCACCCGCGGTGACGATGCAGTGCAGGTGGATGTGCAGGGAGAGATTCTGGCCCCAGGTGTGCAGGACGGCGACGATTCCGGGCTCGGCGCCCAGATGCCGGCCGTCGCGTGCGAATGCAAGCAGCGTCGCTGCGGCGGTTTGAAACAGGAGCCCATAGACGAGTCGGGGACAGGCAAGAGCCAAGGCGTTCAACTCGTGCGGCAGCGTGAAGACCACATGCACGTAGTCGACGGGCAACAACTCCTCGAGGCGCGCTTCGAGCCAGCGCTCCTTGGCCGTCGTCTGGCACTTCGGGCAGTGGCGGTTGCGACACGAGTGCCACAGGATGCGCTGGGCACCGCAGTTGGTGCAGACTTCGCGGCTGCCCCCGAGGGCCGGGGTACGACAGCGCTCGATGGCGCGCAGGGCCGCAAGCTGCTCGCCGCTCAGGCGCCGGATAGAGCGTAGACGATCGCCGTAGCCACGGACGAGGTCGGCAAGCTCGAGTCGGCGCTGCGGCCGCCTGCGATGCGCGCAGGTCGGCTCGCCTGGCAACGGCTACGTCCGGGGAATCGTCTCGAGTAGATCGAGTGGCGACCGCAGGGTTGCCAGCCGCCCCTGGCTGAGATGGAAGTAGCGCATCGTCGTCGACACACAACGATGTCCCAGCAGACGCTGGATTGTGGGTACGTCCCCTCCCGCCTCGATCAGGTGGGTGGCGAAGGCGTGGCGCAGCGAGTGAATCCCGCCGCGCTTCGTGATCCCGGCCCGAAGCTTGGCCATCGTGAACACCTTCTGTGCAACCGTGATGTCGATCGGTCGCCTGCCACTGCGGTTGGGAAACAGCCAATGGCGAGGCGGCTCGGTCTGCCACAACGCTTCGATCTGGCCGACGAGTCTCGCAGACAGCGGGACCACGCGGTCCTTCTTCCCCTTGCCCTGCTCGATGCGCAAAGTCATCCGCCCGCGGTCGACGTCGCTGACCTTCAGCCGCACGGCTTCGCTCACGCGCAAGCCCCCGGCATAGACCGTCGCCAACAACAACCGGTGCTTCGGGTTCGGCGGCGCCTCGATCAGCCGCGCTACCTCCTCACGGCTCAGGATCTCGGGCAGTCGCTGCGGTTGCTTGGCCGACGGAATCTCGAATGCAGCAACATCGCGCCCCAATGTCACGTGGTACAGAAAGCGGAACGCCTGCGCCGCGATGTTGCACGTGCTCCACGACAGCTTCTGCTGCGTCACCATGTGTGCCAGGTAGGCCTGCACCTGCTCCACCGTCAACGCATCCGGCGAACGACGGTAGTGCTTGGCCAACCGCCGCACGGCACCCAAGTAGGACTCGTGCGTGCTTGGAGAGAATCCCCGAACGGTCATGGCCTGAATCATCCGACGGCGCAGCTCGGTCATCGCACACCTCCATCGAGCCTGAAGTGGGCTCGTGAGGTCGACGCTGCACCGGAACGAGATCGAAGGAAACCAGCAGTCTTGAACCCCGCCGCAGGCGGCTTAGTTCAACAAGATATCTGCAGAACTGCGCAACCGGGTAACGTCGGACCGGCGTAAGGCGACCCAGCCTTCACGCGACAAGCTGTGGCGCGCATATGCAGAGCAGGATGCACCGGACGGCGCCCGTCAATCAACTGCGACCGCTTTCTCCTTCACCCTCGGTCGGTGCGGGCGGAAGTGCCGCCTCAGCGGTGCCCCCGGGGCGTCGCTCTCTCCCTCGCGAGCAGAGCCAGAGAGCCCGTCCGGCCTCTCCCGCCCTTTTCACCGCCGGGTCGCTCGAGACGGTGTTTCGGAGAGAGCCTACGCCGTGTCCGTACCGGTGAAAAGTACGCGCCGTTTTCGCGCGAGGTCGCCCGAGGTTCGAAAGTCGGCTGTTAACGACAAAACGCGGGTTTTTGGGCGGCGAACTACCTGGCTCCCCAGGCAGGTCGCGTTTCAAAACCGGAGAGCCACCGAATTCAAGCCAATCCGCGATGCTCTCGCCGACCGGAGAGTTGGCGGCACGGGCCGCGAAGCTTGCGACGTAGCGAACCGAAATCCGTGGGTTTGACTCGGTTCGCGACGACAACGGCGACGTGCGATCGCGCGTCGAATCGAACATCCTCCCGACGGCTCGAAGGCCTCCGTGGACCTGCCGCGGGCGATGAGGTCGTCGCTTTTGTCGTTCGAACCGTCGGATTCATCGCTTCTTGCCGCGTTACCGTATCGTACCAGAATCCTTGGCGTACCACAGTCATCGTGAATCAGTCGGTGAACTCCGGTGGATCTATCTGTTTCAAGAACAGTCTCACAACATCGGAGCTGTCCGTGAGCACGTTGCGGACGGACACACCGTCAACGATGCTCCATTCTGCCGCGAAGGCGCCAGCCGCGTCCGAAAACACTCCACGAAACACGCAGTCTCCATCGTCGTAACATCTGCCTCCGAAGTATCGAACAACTCCTGGGCGCTCGAGCGGGCGCCCGCCCCACGCGTCGTACATGTCGGAGCTGTCCAGCGAGTGTGACTTGCCTTTGAAGGTGATGAGTATTTCCTTCATGTAGGTCTCCGGCAGCCCGAACACCACGCCTGCTGGAATCCGGCCGTTAATCCGGCAGTAGGCCCCGTCTTCTGAGCATCCCTTGATCTGGAACTTGGAAGCCTCAAAGGGCGCCTCGGTGATGCGGACGGAGACGCCACTGGGCAGTGTAAATTGCGCGACCTTCTCTGTCGACGCGCTCACCCTGGTGAGCAGTGCCACGACAATAATACAGAGCACGATGCGGCGCCCTTGGCCGCCCGGCGTTGTTCGACGTGCACCATCTCCGCATAGGCGCTGTGCGCCTTCTAGTGTCTGCAGCATCGCCAAGGGCCATAGTCTCATAATCGGCTACCTCATTCGACGACGAACCAGACTTCGCCGGAAGGGATCTGCAGTCGCTGGCGGCTCAATATGACGCAGCCAGTGGATGCGTCATGTGTGGCATTATCGCCATGGACTAGAAACGTGTTACATTTGCGTGTCGTATTGAAACACTCATTACCCGGCAGCGGGAAGAGCCGAATGGCGTCCCGGATTCTCCCGCCCTTCTTGCTTCTTACAGTGACGGGTATGCCGGCAAGCCACGCACCTCTCGGTATCGGACCAGTATCCTCGACGTAATCCAACCACGGATTGTTCCTTCCCGCATTAATCCCAGAGTACCCAGTTTCTTCGAAATAGAGAGGAGCCGCTTCGGCGTGCGCCTTTTCATCAAAGACGCCCAGTGGAGCGGATCTCAAAGAGCGGGCAGCAGGCATCGCTCTGCTCACAGCGTAACAAACTGTATGGCCGCTGGGCTGGGAGTACACGCAGTATCTGCCGGTGGGATCAGTGAGTGTGGACGGATTGTTTGAGACATAGGCGACTGCGCTCCCTAGGTTGTGCGCGTCGCCCCACGCGCCGAGCCTATCGCGTGTCGTGAACCTACCCGCTCGCGGATCCAGGTACCTGGTGCGGTAGAAGTAAAGGCCCGTTTCCGCCTCGTATCGCCTTCCCGTGAACAGGGGAATGTCCCATCGGCCGTTGAAAGTGACGAGCGGTTCCGACACCGGTTCTACGCGACCTGCTGGGCACTGTCCAGCGTGTTCTGGTTGACGATGGCTTCGAGAGCGGCGATCAGCTGAGGCATCTCCTTGTGACCCCTGACGCGGCGGAATCGCTTCTCGGCCTCGGCGAGTGCGGTCACGCACCACCGACGGGCCATCGTTCCACTGCGCCAGTTTTTGACGTTGCGCACGACCCGCTGGATCGTCCCCTGGAGATTCTCGATCGGATTCGTCGACCGCAGCGTCCGCAGCAGCCCGCCACCGAGACCGAGCCGGATCACCGTGAGGGTTTCGTCGAGTCCCTCACGGATCGATCGGGCAGCGTCGGGATGATCGTCGTCGAGACGCGTGGCCAACTGCTGCAGGCGATGCCGAGCCGTGTCGACCTTACCCGACTTCCACGCTCGGACGATCGCAGCCTTCACCCACGCACGACGGTTTTCCGGGAGGTGCTCGGCGACGTTGCGCAGCTTGTGGATCTGGCAGCGCTGCACAATCGCCCACTCGCCAAACGTCGTTCGAATCGCCTTGCGCAGCCCCTTGCCGCCGTCGATCACGAACAGCCGTGCCCGCTCGACCACCAGCCCCCGATCGATGAGGTCCCGGAACAGCGAGCGGCACACCTGCTCGCTCTCGGTCGTCCCCACGGCGACGCCCAAGACGTGCTTCTTGCCCGACGTGTCGATCCCCAGCGCGACCAACAGCATGTGATCGCCGAGCGCGGTCCCGTCGATCAGGAGCACCGGCAGGTCGATCCCTTCGAGCGAACGCGACAGGAACGACTGGGTCTGCTGCGTCGTGCGGGCCTGGAACTGTCGGCTCACGCTCGATCGGCGAGTCCCACGTGCCGACACACCCGCCGGCAACGGCTCGAGGCTCCGCTCGTAGCCCCGTTGGCTGACCCCGAGCAGGATCTGCTCGACGACACGATCCCGCAGCGGATCCTCGTCGGCCATTCGACGCCAGGTCCCCAGCTCAATCTCCTCACCCTCGATGCTTCGGATCCGCGGCTTCTTCACGCGAATCTTTCGCCCTCCGAACACCAGACGGCCCTCGTCGTGTCCGTGTCGGTAGGCTCGCCGATCCGGCATCGGCTGGTGCTTGGGGCCACAGATCGTGGCCCGATCGTCCTCCAGCATCTCGGTGAACACCTCGAGGCCGGCGGTCAGGACGAGCTCGCGCAGCGCCGTTCGGGCGTCCAGGATCACCCCGACGAGCCGAGATTGTCTCGTCGGAGCCGACCTCCCCGGGCCAAACGTGCCTTTCGCGGAAGCCTTCCTCGTGCGATTCTTCCTCATGGCGGTGGTCTCCTTGTTTCATGCAACCCGATGATGTCATCGGGTCGGAGACCGCCGTCAACTTTCAACGCTCAGAGGGACATCGCCCGTGAACAGCCACGGATTCCCGATCGCCGTCCCGCCGATCGAGTTGCCGGCGCCGTCGAAGAAGAGCGGCTTCCCGAAGTCTTCGTACTCGTAGCGTTCGACCGCCGCGCCCGTCCCGTCACTCGCGGCCATCACACTGTACAGGTCGTCTGCGTGGAAGTACGAACTCGCGCTACCGCGTTGCATTTGCAGCACTTCGTCAATGTAGCTTCCGTAGACATAGGTGGCAAGGATGGCCCCAGGACCGTCCCGTTCCTCGATTTCCCGCCATCCGTCGAAGAGATACCGCGTGACCGAGGATCCCACCGTCTTCTGGATCCTTCGGCCCAGGGCGTCATAGGCGAGCTGGACTGAGCCGCTGGCAGCCGTCACGACCTGGTTCCTGTAGTCGTAGCTCGAGCCCTGGAGGTTCCCGTTCCTGTCGTAGGTACGGGAGTCGAACGGTGTCGTTGTGTACTGGTTCATCTGGGCATCTGCGGGCTCAGTAGGCGGCGTAGTCGACGTCATCGTGTAGGTGCCGGGGTCCGGGCCGCCCGTCACCGTTGTTCGATTGCCCACACCATCGAGCCCGTAGCTCGTCACACCGCCAGGCGTCTTGGTCGTCTGCTTCAGCCGATAGGCCGAATCGTAGGCATAGTCGTGGATGAGCTGCGGGCCGCCCGAGCGAAGATCCCGGCGACGCGTCTTGTTGCTCATCCCGTCCCAGATGTAGCTCCGGTCATCGAGAATCGCTCCGTTCGAGATCTTCGTGTGAGTCGTCCCGACGACTCTCTTTGCGCCGTCGTACTGGTAGTTCAGCCGGGTGCCATTGCCGAAGTCGCGTCGCGTGACGCGCCCCGGGCCGAGGTACTGGTAGGTCGCGACCGTCCCGCTTCCGTCCGAAATCGTCCCGGGCCGATCGAGAACGTCAAACGTCTGCGTGACGGCACGGCCGCCCGGATAGGTCAAGGACGTGAGGTTGCCGACACCATCGAAGACGCGAATCGTCACGGCCGTTCCCGCAGAATCGGTGCACGTCGCGGTCGTGTTCCACCCGATGGTCTCCGAGGTCGGGCTCGACAGCGAATCGATCCCCTGGGTCACGACCGAATCGTTGTCCTCCGCCCGTACGATTCGCGACAGGCCATCGTAGGCAAAGGTCTCGCATGTGGTGCCGACAATTCCGCTGGCCAGACTGACCGACGTCGTTGTCCTTCGATTCAGGAGGTCATAGCCCCAGGTAACGACCGTGCCGTTGCCGTCGGTCATCGTCAGCTGGTTATCGTGGGTATCGAACGTCGAGCTGGTCGTACTCTGATCGGCGAAGGTCGTCGTCTCGAGTCGATCTAGAGCGTCGTACCCGTAGGTCGTAACGTTCCCGTTGTCGTCGGTCTGCGAGATCAGGCGCGACGAGTCGTCCCATGCCTGGCCCGTCACAATCGTGTCCGTCGCCGAAGTCGCTCCGGTCCCGTCGCTCGTCAGGATCCTCGTCGTAAGCACGAGTCGATTCAGGCCGTCGTATGCATAGCGGACCTCGTTCCCGGGACTCGACTGACTCGACCGCAGCGCGTCGAGCACCGTCGTCTGGTTGCTGCGAGAGTCGTACTTGTAGTCGACCACGTTGCCGAGGGCATCCTCGACCCGGATGATCCGGTCGAGGCCATCGAAGGCGTACTCCGTCACGATCGTCTGGTCGAAGCTACCACCCAGGTCCGACCGATCAACTTCGGTCTCCGAAATGACATTCGAGTTGAGGTCGTAGCCGTAGGTAACGGTGTTGCTCTTGGCGTCAGTGACCGTCGCCACACGGTTAGCCGTGTCGTACGCAAGGTTCGTTTCGTGCCCGTTGTCGTCGGTGACCTGCTCGACCTGGGAATTGTCCGTGTACTCCGTCTGCGTTAGAGCGACTCCGTCCCCGATCTGCGACTGATCGCTCTTGAAGTGCTTGACCTGGTCCTGGGTCTTCCGGTCCATGTCGTCGAATACACTCGTCGCTTCGTAGAGCCGGACGTTTCCGGAGCCGCCGGTTACGTCGGTGAGCTCGCCGTTTATTTTCTTGAGGGTCTGGTTTCCGTTCGCGTCGTACTGATAGGTCGTCACATTCGCCATCGGATCTGTGGTCGTGAGAACACGGTTGTAGCCATCGTAGGTGTGGGTCGTGGTCCGTGGGCTGTTCTCCGTCCCCTGGCTCGACGTCTTGATGTTGCGGTTCCCGTCGTAGTCGAGTTGCGTCGTGGAGTGATTGGTGGAGTCCGACTCCGCCCGGATTTCCTTGAACACCAGATCGCGCTCGTCGTAGAGCGTCTTCAGGGTGTTCGCAGCCTGACGTCCCTCGACAGCCTCGCCGAACTTCACGAGCGTCCGGTTGCGATTGTCGTCGTACTGATACTCGGTCGTGGCGAACTGCCCCGTCGGCAGCCCCGTACAGACTGGGAGATTCGTTGTGCCGGGGATCGTCCCCGTGTAGTCCGTCACCTCTTGGCATGTCCGCACCGGGTTGTTCAGGATCTCGTACTCGGTCAGGGTCGTGAAATGTGTGTTTCCCGACGATGGCACTTGTCCTTGGTCATTCAGGTTCTGGACATCGACGCGGACGATGTTGTTGTTCGCGTCGTAGTAGATGTCGCGCTGGTAACGCGCGCCTCCGCTCGACACCTCCCGTGATGTCTCCTCGACCACCTGGTTCAACTCATTCACTTCGAAGAGGGTGTCATTGCCCTTGGGGTCGACGATCCGCGTAACGTTCCCGACGAGGTCGTACTCATAGGTCGTCGTCAGTTCGAAGTTGTTCGCGTCGACTATCTCGTCCTTCAGGTACCCGAACTGCGTCCCCGGCCCGTAGTACGTGAGCTCGTCCCGACGACGCTGGCCACTGCCGTTGTCGGGCCACACGTGCGCGGTGGGTTGGCCGAACTGGTTGTGCTCCTCACGAAATCTTTCTCTGTCGGAAGACCGAAACTGGTGGAGTAATTCGCCTCCTTCGGATAAAGAGAAAGCCCTGGTCCATAAGCGCGCGGCTGAGCGCGATGCGATCGATCGATGCCTGTTCACGATGCTGCAGGTGTGCCATCGGCAGCAGTCCACGCTGAGTGTACTCCTCGGCGGCGAAGCGGGCGCGGGTTTCTTCGAAGCGCACACGCTCGGTGTCGGTCAGCGGGAGACGCGCGAGCCACGCTTCCTGCGGAGTCGGAAAGCCGAGGCCGTGCGGTCGACCGGTCTCGTTGGCCTGGCGCACCGCGGCCTCGACGTCGTCACACGTCCACTCGCCCGGGTGATCGTTCGTCGCGGCACGCCAGAAGGCTCGCACCTTGATCGAGCCAATTCCGGCCTCGACGGCACCGTTGTAGCGCGGCGTTCCCTCGGGCGAGTAGAGCGCGTGGACCCCATGGCGCTCGAGGAGATCCCGGACCTCCTGCGAGACGAAGGCCGATCCGTTGTCGCTCTTGAGCACGAGCGGCCGGCCCAGGCAGCGGAAGAGCGACTCGAGCACCCAGACCACGACCGTTGCCTTCTCGCTGAGGCTCGGCATGGCGCACAGCACCTTCCCCGAGGCCAGATCACGCACGACGAGCAGCTTGGTGTACAGGCCCTCGATCGGCGCCGGCGGGTCGGTGAAGTCGATGGCCCACACGGCACCAGCCCGGGTCCAGCGCAGCATGTGGACGACCCAGGCCTTCCGACGCCGGTAGATGTCGCGGCAGCGACGCTGCATCTCGACGATCGCCGCACGGGCCATGTCCGGGCAGAGACTCCGGAGCGTCGGGAGCCCCACCTGCGGTCCCATCAGGCCGAAGATCGCCAGGAAGTCCCACAGCTGAGCCCGATCGACCGGATCCACTGGGCGACCTCGCGGCTGCGGCTCGAGCCGATTCTCCGTCCAGCGCTGGCGCCACACGCCGAGCGTCGAGGCATCGAGCCCCAGCCGCTCGGCGGCCTGGGTCAAGGACAGCCCACGCCTGCGGGCCCACCGCATAAACACGAGCGCCGAGACGCGGACGAGCCTCTCGGCCCGCCGCCGGCGTCGTTGCCGGCGCGGACCGCGCCGCTCCCGTTCGAGCCGACGCGGCTCGCGCGCTTCGAGCACGGTCTGGATGCGTCTCATGTGCCGCTCCCAGAGCCGTCCGATCGACCGAGCAAGAGCCGTCGTGCGGCTCGGGCTTTTTTTTTGATCTCAGAGCGTGCCTTGGCCGTCAGCACGTGCGGCATCGCGAGCGCCAGTTCGGTCCGCACGAGCGAGCCGTGCAGCTCGAAGCGTAGCTCTTCGTTCTCGCGCTCGAGCGCAGCCAGGCGCTCGGGGTCGACGGCCTGGGCCTCGCGCTTCGGCCGGCCCGAGGCTCCAGGAGCCAGGCCCTCGAGTGCCGACTCGAGCGCCGCGCGCCGCAGCTCGTGAAACCGTGACTCGCTCACGCCGAGCTCGGCACAAGCCTCCTCGATCGTCCGCTCGCCCGACACCGTCTCGAGCACGACGCGCAGCCGGCGCTTGGCTTCCGCGTCCCCAGCGAGCCGACCCACCTGCTCCACACCACCAGGTCGACGTCCCATGGCTCCCCCTACACGTTCACGAGGCCACGCTCGACTCGGCCGCTGCCGGAGAAGCATCCGACGGCGCCTCGGTCACCGTCTCCTGCAACGCTTCGACCAACGCTTCGACCACCTTGCTCGCACGCACCATCGCTCGGCGCGTACGGCGCTTTTTCTTTCCGTCGGGCTCCGCCTTCGTCTTCTCCTCCCGCCGCAACGGCGGCAAACCGACCGTCCGTTGCGCCGAGCGCACGAGCGCCTGCGCGCGCTTGAGCTCGCGCTCGAGATGCGCCTTCTCGCGCTCGAGCACCCCGAGCATCGCCTCGGGGCCTCGGCGCCGGCCGCGCGGCCGCGGCTCGAGCGCCGACACGAGCCCCTGCAGCGCACGCTCCTCGAGCTGGTAGTAGCGGTTCATCGAGATCCCGAGCGCTTCGCTTGCCTCCTGCGGTCCGCGCAGTCCCGCGAGGCCCTCGAGAATCCCTGCCGCAAGCCGCTTCGCTGCACTGCTGCCCCGGAGCTTCCTCGCCGATCGACAGGCTCGCCGCTTCACGACGCGGGCTCCGCGTCGGGCGTCGTAGTGGCGGACCCGGTGGTCGTCACCGCGTCTTCGCTCGTCGGGCGAGCCTCCTCCAGCTCCGCACCGTCGAGCAGCACCTCGGGACCGCACGTCACGGCCACGGGCGTCGGCCACTCGAAGCTCTCGCCCGGCTCGCCACGACGGCCCGTCGCTTCGAGATCGACCTCCTCACGCGTCCCGTCCTTGCGCGTCAGGATCACCCGTCCGCCCTCGCCGTGCAGCGAGATCCCTTCCCCTCCGACGCGGCCCGCAAGGTAGAACGCCTGCCGCGGGATCCCGTCCCGCGCCAGGTCCGCAGCGTTTGCGGCCACGCGCTCGGCGAGCGCCTTCTGCACCTCGGGTGCGGCCTCGAAGTACCGATCCGCAGGGACGAGATTCTCGATCCCCTGATTCGGTCGCTGGAAGTTGTAGGAATCGATGAAGAGCCCGACGCGACGCCGTGCGTCTTCGATCGACGAAAACACCGCCCCCTCGACGCACTCCCGCCACAGCGTGCCCCAGAAACGCTCGGTCTTCCCCAGCGTCTGCGGATGGCGCGGTCGCGACACGACGTGCCGGATCCCGCGCCGCTCGAGCAGCTTCGTGAACGCGCTCTTCCCGCGCCAGGTCACGTACTGCGGCCCGTTGTCCGTCAGCACCTCCTCGGGCGCACCGAAGTTGCGGATCCCGGCCTCGAGCACCTCCCGCACGAGCGCACCCGACGCCGTCGCGTGCAGCCCATAGCCCACGACGAAGCGCGAGTGGTCGTCGAGAAACACGACCAGGTGCACCCGCCGATTCTCGCGCTTGAGCAGGAAGGTGAAAAGGTCCGTCTGCCACAGCTGGTTCGGCTTCGCCCGCTCGAAGCTGCGCGGCTCGGCCGGGTGCGGCCGCGTCTGAAGCTCGGCCGCCTCGTACCCCTCTTCCTCGAGCACGCGCAGGATCGCACCGGCCGACGCCGCGAAGCCCTCGCCCCGCAACAGCATCGCGTGGATCCGCTCCGAGCCCCAGTCGGGATGGGTCTCCTTCATCAGCAGGATCGCGCGCCGCGTCGCCTCGGGAAGCTTGCTCCCCTTCGGCATCCCACGCGGATGGTCCGACAGCCCCTCGGGCCCCAGGGCATCGAACCGCCGACGCCACGCATTCAGCGTGTGCGGCGAAACCTGCACGATCTTCGAAAACTCGGAAGCCGGAAGCGCCGACCGCTTCCACGCGTCGAGCACCAGAAACCGCTCCTCCGCCGTCAGCGTCGACCGCGTCTCCGGCTCCGGCGCTCGACGAATCGGTGCCTTCCGCCGCACCTTCAGGCGGCGGACTGGCGGCGCTCCCGCCTCGCCGTCAGCGACCCCGCCGCCCGCGTCGGCTCCCTCACCGCGGGCACTTCCCACGCCAATCGGACCAGCCGATTCCTCGATCCCGTCCGACGATCCGTTCGACATCCCGTCCTCCCACTCGCGGCCTCCCGGCCGCTCGAAGAAGGAGGGAATTCCTCCACCGATTTACTGCATCATGTCAGGAAAGATTTCGGGAAGCAGGACAGCCGCAGGTGCGAGCAACGAGGGCGATCCGACTGCCAACCTGCCGGACTGCAAGCCGCTGGAGAGCCCGATCGGCAAGGTCGATTTCGAGATGCGATTGACCATGACGAACGATGGCTTTCAGATGGAGGTCTCGGACAAGGGCTCCAACACGAGCGCGACGTCAACCTCGCTGTGGTCCGAGGTCTACCGGAGAATGAGCCGAGCGAATGGCCGGTAATAACGCTAGCGGTGGACCGAACGGCGTTCTCAGCGGCAGGGACCCGGCGGCGCTGCCGGGGTGCGAGTAGAGGCGCGTGCTTGTGGGGATGCGCTGGCCCCCTCCGGGGGAAGAGAAGCGATGGGCCGGTTGGTGGGGCTGGTTCGTGGTTCTCGGCTGCACGTACCTCGTGTGGAGATGGTTCTTCGGCCCCTGACGCGTGTACCTACGCAATGAACCTCAGCGGCAGGGACCCGGCGGCGCTGCCGGGGTGCCCATGAACTTCGAGGCATTCCCCAGCGAACGCTACTCGACGCGCACCTCGACCGTCCGGAACGCCGCCGGCAGATTGCGCGCCTGCGGATCCTTGACGCTCGCGCCGCTGAACTGGAACCCGCAGTCGCCCGCGGCGATCGCCTCGAACTCGAACACCGCGATCGTGCCGGCGCCCGAGGCACCCTCGGCCGCCCCCATGCGCGTCAGGCCGACGGCGATCGCGCCGCCGCTGCCCGTGTCGCTCGACAGGAACAGAGTGTTCGCGCCGTCCGATCCCATGAACGAGCCTTCCACTCCGGGCGGGACAAATGCGAGCACCTGTGGGTCGTAGCGGAGGAAGAACGCTATCGAGCCCACGTCTCGGGCTCCGTCAATCACGATCTCGATGGGGACCCGTCCTCCGACTGGATAGACCACGCGCGACGGCACAAGTCGAACGAGCGCAGGGCCGCCAGGGTCCTCGTCTTCTGGTGGCACGACCGTGTCGATCCCGTCCCGGCTGCAGGCGACCACCAGCAGCGCGAACAACAGCGGCAGGTGACGTAGGAACCGTGACACTTCAGCAGGATTCTAGCGGATGGACTGCGTCGCATGCGGGATGCCGGCTGTCCACATCGCGTCCGATTCGGGACGAGAATGGTCGCTATCGCAGCCGCTGTGCTCCTCGCCCCCGCCCAGGCAAGCTTGGGCAGCCGCTTTTGCTCTAGCACCCCCCGCCATGCGATCGCTTCTCGCGGTACTCGTTCTCGGTTCGGCGTACACTGATCCCCACATGGACACTATACGCATCGACGCCTTGACCACCGCCGAGATCCAAGACGCGCTCTTGCTCGTCGGTGCGTTCGAGGGCCGGAAAATGACCGTCGCCGAGACGGACGAATGGCGGCGGCGTGTCCTGGCTCGGGCGGCCTTCCTCGACCTCTCGCCGGACGCCCTGCCCGCCGACGAATGCTAGTCGACGAACGGTGTCCTCAGCGGCAGGGACCCGGCGGTGCTGCCGGGGTGCTCACGCTGAGCCATGCCAAACAGTGCCATCCATGTCCCCGGACCGAACTGTCACCTATCTCCCCGACCGCTCAATTTCGGTGGGAGGCCAAGCTCTACCCGCGCCTTGTCGATAGCTCGTCCCAGCGATGCGAGAAACTGAGCCTCAGATTCGTCAAGGGCGGGCAGTACGATGGCCTCAAGGTCATGGCGCAGCGCCTCGAACGGGTCGCCGCCGGTCCGCGCCTCGAATGAGAGCCATTTGCCGGGAGCGAGGTGCTCTTTGCCCTCAGCGCCCAGTGCCCAGATCAAGTGGTGGTGCCCCGCGCTTCCGTGACCCGACGAGTAGTTGGGACAGCCGAGGGCGATCCTGTCACGGACGATCAGGCCGATCTCCAGCATGCCGCGACGAAAGAACCCGACCGCAAACGGTCCTCCAGACGACACGGCTTGGTCGCCCATCGAGTACTCAAAGCCACGGCTGCTCAGACCAGGGCGAAGTTTCTCGACACCCGCGTCCAACGTGGCACGCTCGGCCTTGCCAAACTCGGTCATGCTTCCGCGCTTATTCCTTCCGGCTAGAGCGTCGGCGATAGCGCGCGGGGCGGACGGGCGCGACGCTTGCACCAGCAAGCGGCGTGACCGGACGGACCGTCGCGCTGATCGGCATGTTAGACGGCGCGCTCCATGTCGAACGTAGCTGGAAGTGAAGTGCCGTCTTCGAACGGATCGAGCCTTTCGCGGGCCCGTTCGACGAGCTCGTAAAGCACGTCATCGGGAATGCCATCCTCAAATAGCCGAACGGTTACCGTATGGTCCGCGTCGCACCGAAACACCTCTGCGGCGACACGATGCGGCTCACCGAGTAGTTCCAGCCCAAGTCCGTTTCGGACGACGTCTGATGCCAACTGCATTGTCCATGGCGGCCTCATGTCCGTCCGTCTAACGCCCGCTGTAACGCGCGCGCCCGCGGGCGAGGAGCGTACTGCAGTATGCACGCGCCGTGACCGCGCAGCTGGACGCGTTGACGGCGATGTTAGACGGCGCGGCTCGGCTCATGGGTCAACTCTTGTCCAAGTGCATTGCGACGTAGCGAGAATGCGAGCCACCGATAGGAGCAACGCTTGGTCTTCAGGCTTGCCCGCCAGATTCACGACGCTTGACATTGGCGCGCCGAGGATCGTGGCTTGCACGAGGTTCGGTTTCGGAGCCAAACCGTAGGTCACAGTAGCTTCGCCAACCGTTTCTGAGTTGTACCAACGATAGCCTGCAGGGCGACGACGCGGAGCAAGTTCCGCCACCATCGGGCCAACTCCGATGCCGAGCGTGCGGCCCGTGGCTTTCGACCGTATCGTTCCGCCGCCGCTATCGACGTGATGAACCACTTGAATCTCGAACTGCTCGAGTCCAGGGCACCGGTACTCGAAAGTGCGATCCAAGCCGGATGGCGCTGCCATCGTCTGAGCGAGAAGAAGTAGCGAACCAAGCATCTGACTTTCCCGCGCCGTCTAAAACAAGAAACCTGCAGAACTGCGTTCCCGGGTAACGTCGGACCTGAAAAGCGACACGCCTTCACCCGACGAGCGGTGGCGCGCACGTGCAGAGCAGGATGCACCGGACGGGCCCGTCCATCAACTGCTACCGCTCCTCCGTCACCCTCGGTCGGTGCGGGCGGAGCTGGGCGCCCCAGCGGTGCCCCGGGGCGCCGCTCTCTCCCTCACGAGAGATCCGGAGAGCCAGTCGGGCCAACTTCGCCCGGTCAACCGCCCTGCGTGAGGGGCCACGATCTTGAGAGCTTACGCCGTCGCCGGGTTTGCGCGGAAGTCCGCGGACCTTCGAGACGTCCCGAAACCCGGCTCTCGGCCCGTTTTGGGATTTGAACGCCTGGCTCCCCAGGTAGCGCGCTCTTCAAAACAGGAGAGCCACCGAAATCAAGGCAATCCGCGATGCTCTCGCCGACCGAGACGTCGGCCACATCCTGCCGTACCTGATTCCCTGGCGGGCGAGCACCCGTGAACATCCCGTGCGACCTCACGCGAGCCGCCTTCGAGTGCGTTGCCGCGGCGGCTTTCGCTGGAGAATGTCACGGCAAAGACCGCTGGCGCCATACACCGAATCAGGACAGATCTCGGGAAGGAGGACGGCTGGTGCTCGGCACTCGTCGTTCCCGCCGCGTCTGGATCACGTAGACGATTGCCCCCGCCAGCGCCGCGTATAAGGCACCACCGAACACTGCATGACAGACAGTCTGTATGAGCACGGCAGTCCACGGAACGTCAAGAGGCCAAGAGTCGGGCAGGGTAATGCGACCCTGAAGGACGAGGTATGTTGCCTCCGTAATACTTCGATC
Source organism: uncultured Acidobacteriota bacterium (assembly GCA_963824225.1). Lineage (GTDB taxonomy): Bacteria > Acidobacteriota > Polarisedimenticolia > Polarisedimenticolales > Polarisedimenticolaceae > CAWGOF01. The sequence continues at coordinate 205,691 of CAWGOF010000001.1, forward strand.
GATAGCCCAATACACGGGGGCATCTATCGCTTCGAGAAACGCCTGGGCTAGCATGGAGATTCTTGGTCTCCCCGATGGTAGGCAGCTCACCATGCTCGCCGCAAGAACGACAATACAGTGCACAAGAGCAGTGATGACGGCCCACCGCATCCCAAGGCGCCCGCTCTTACTCATTGTCGTCTGGTGGCTTCACGTACAGCGGCCCAAGTGTTTGCCTCATCGTCAGAGGTGGACCCCAAACCCTGGACAGGTGGCGATGTCCCTCTGAGCGTTGAAAGTTGACGGCGGTCTCCGACCCGATGACATCATCGGGTTGCATGAAACAAGGAGACCACCGCCATGAGGAAGAATCGCACGAGGAAGGCTTCCGCGAAAGGCACGTTTGGCCCGGGGAGGTCGGCTCCGACGAGACAATCTCGGCTCGTCGGGGTGATCCTGGACGCCCGAACGGCGCTGCGCGAGCTCGTCCTGACCGCCGGCCTCGAGGTGTTCACCGAGATGCTGGAGGACGATCGGGCCACGATCTGTGGCCCCAAGCACCAGCCGATGCCGGATCGGCGAGCCTACCGACACGGACACGACGAGGGCCGTCTGGTGTTCGGAGGGCGAAAGATTCGCGTGAAGAAGCCGCGGATCCGAAGCATCGAGGGTGAGGAGATTGAGCTGGGGACCTGGCGTCGAATGGCCGACGAGGATCCGCTGCGGGATCGTGTCGTCGAGCAGATCCTGCTCGGGGTCAGCCAACGGGGCTACGAGCGGAGCCTCGAGCCGTTGCCGGCGGGTGTGTCGGCACGTGGGACTCGCCGATCGAGCGTGAGCCGACAGTTCCAGGCCCGCACGACGCAGCAGACCCAGTCGTTCCTGTCGCGTTCGCTCGAAGGGATCGACCTGCCGGTGCTCCTGATCGACGGGACCGCGCTCGGCGATCACATGCTGTTGGTCGCGCTGGGGATCGACACGTCGGGCAAGAAGCACGTCTTGGGCGTCGCCGTGGGGACGACCGAGAGCGAGCAGGTGTGCCGCTCGCTGTTCCGGGACCTCATCGATCGGGGGCTGGTGGTCGAGCGGGCACGGCTGTTCGTGATCGACGGCGGCAAGGGGCTGCGCAAGGCGATTCGAACGACGTTTGGCGAGTGGGCGATTGTGCAGCGCTGCCAGATCCACAAGCTGCGCAACGTCGCCGAGCACCTCCCGGAAAACCGTCGTGCGTGGGTGAAGGCTGCGATCGTCCGAGCGTGGAAGTCGGGTAAGGTCGACACGGCTCGGCATCGCCTGCAGCAGTTGGCCACGCGTCTCGACGACGATCATCCCGACGCTGCCCGATCGATCCGTGAGGGACTCGACGAAACCCTCACGGTGATCCGGCTCGGTCTCGGTGGCGGGCTGCTGCGGACGCTGCGGTCGACGAATCCGATCGAGAATCTCCAGGGGACGATCCAGCGGGTCGTGCGCAACGTCAAAAACTGGCGCAGTGGAACGATGGCCCGTCGGTGGTGCGTGACCGCACTCGCCGAGGCCGAGAAGCGATTCCGCCGCGTCAGGGGTCACAAGGAGATGCCTCAGCTGATCGCCGCTCTCGAAGCCATCGTCAACCAGAACACGCTGGACAGTGCCCAGCAGGTCGCGTAGAACCGGTGTCGGAACCGCTCGTCACTTTCAACGGCCGATGGGACATTCCCGGACAGGTTGGCGGCGTAGCTAAGGTGGACTCCGGGTTGGTTATTCATGCCGCCGTCTGGTCTGTTTCCGGGACGGGGCGGAGCCCCGCCCTGTAGAACGGATCGATGCCGTGATACGCCTCGTCCGGGGTGCGACCACCCAGAGACGAGTGAGGCCGATCGTGGTTGTATGTGTCGACCCAGTGGGTGATGCCGAGCCGGGTCTCGGATCCCGTCTCGAACGCGTGCAGGTAGATGCATTCGTACTTCAGCGTTCGCCAGAGCCGCTCGATGAAGATGTTGTCCATCCAGCGCCCCTTGCCGTCCATCGAAATCTGGACCCCGGCGTCTTTCAGCACCTGGAGGAAAGCGACGCTGGTGAACTGACTGCCCTGGTCGGTGTTGAAGATCTGCGGAGGACCGAAGCGGCGCAGGGCGTCTTCGAGAGCATCGACGCAGAAGCTCGCGTCCAACGAGTTGGACAGGCGCCAGGCCAAGACCTTGCGGCTGGCCCAGTCCATGATCGCGACCAGATAGAGGAAGCCGCGTCGCATCGGAATGTAGGTGACGTCGGCGCACCACACGTGGTCGGGACGGTCGATCGGCACGTCGCGCAGCAGATAGGGATAGATCCGATGCTCCGGATGAGGCTCAGACGTCCGAGGTTTCTGGTAGATCGGCGCCAGACCCATCTGGCGCATCAGGCGCCGGACACGCTTGCGACCGATGCAGTAGCCCTGCCGCCGAAGGTGTCGCGTCATCTGTCGAGACCCGTAGTACGGCGTCTCCAGAAACTGCTCGTCGATGACGCGCATCAGCTCGAGGTTCAACAGGCTCTCGCCCTTGCCCTCGAAGTAGAACGAAGACCGGCTGATGCGCACCAGCTCACACTGTCGGACGATGCTGAGCCGTGGATGATTCGGATCGATCATCGCCACCCTCCGGTCGTGGCTCAGCGACCGAAGGCTTTCGCCAAAAAATCCTTCTCGATGGTCAGCTCACCGATCTTGGCTTGCAGCACCTTGATCTCGGCGTCTCGAGAAGTCTGATGGGCCGTGGCCTTGCCCGAGAACAGGTCGGGCATGCTCTCCTTGGCGTGCTGCCGCCACTGCTGGATCAGGTTGGGGTGGACGTCGTGCTTCGCTGCCAACTCGGCCAGCGTCAGTTCACCGGCCAACGCCTCGAGCGCTACCTTGGCCTTGAACTCAGGCGCAAACTTCCGTCGCTTCCTCATGGCTCCTTCTCCCATCCTCGACTGCTCGGAGCCACCTTAGCAAGCTGTCCGAAAATTGGGGACCCTCTCTCACAACCAAGACCGAGTTGGACGACTTGCTGAGTGCGGCCGAGCGAAGGTGACAGGACCCGCGGAACCGTTCGATCCACCGGGTCGCGCTACAACTCGATCACGAACGTCTACCGCCGGACCCGGGACCTGTTCCTGGCGCAGAGGTTCGCACGGCACGCCTCGCCGCTGACGACGGTGGCGTACACGCACCCGAGCGATGAAGAGATGGCGGTGAAGCTGCGCGGCATGGCGTGCTGAGCTCCCCTCAACGGTCGACTCCTTGTGTTTCGACCAGCAGTCCGCACTGCCGACAGATGAGCAGGAAGTCCCTTCCTGCTGACCCAATGGCGGTAGCGTCCTCGACGTCGAACGGTGCACCATCCCGTGGGCAGTACACGGGCAGATCTCGGACCAACCGGTGCCGGAGTTCCGCCCGTTGCTCCTCGGTGACCTGGTCAGGTTCGGGAAGCCTGCGAACCACCTTTCGTTCCGTCTGCCGCTCAGGTTCAGGTTCACCGAAGACACGAACGAGGTTGCGACCTTTCTTCTTGGCGTCGTACATGGCCGTGTCTGCCGCTGCCACGATACCGTTGGAATCGGTCGCGTGATCGGTCACGCAAGCGACACCGAAGCTCATCGTCACGTTGAGCCCCTCGATCGGCTGGCCAGCTATCAGGTTCCTTGCTCTCTCAGCAACCACGATTCCCTCCTCGACACCGTGATTGGGCAGCACGATCGCGAACTCCTCGCCACCGTACCGGTAGACGATCCCCTTCCGTCGCGCCACGGCTTCCAGGCGGTCCGCGACGCCACGCAGCACGGCATCACCATGCTGGTGGCCATGGGTATCGTTGATTCTCTTGAAATGGTCCACGTCGGCCATCACCAGCACCAGCGGTTCGCCCGACCGCACGGACTCCGTAATGTGGCGGTCGAGATCCTCGTTGAAGGCCGCCCGTCCCAAAGTCCCTGTCACAGGATCCTTGGCCAAGCGTGCAACCCCAGCAGCAACGGCTTTTGTCTTGGCGAGATCATCCGAGTAGCCGGGCATCGAAGTCCCCTCCTCCCGCTCCTCAATCCCCAGAACCAGCTTGCTTGTCGGGGCCAGCACGCCGTCGCGATTCGACCAATCGGCGCCGTCGACGACGGAAACGGCACGAGCGAAGTCGGCACCGCGCACACCAAGATAGAAGGAGTCCACCCAGTCAAACCTCAAGTGCGCACCGAGGCCGACCAGGCGATAGGCAGAGTAGAGGCGATGCCCGACGTAGCGGCGTACGTCGACGTCCCGAGTCGCTGACCTGGTCGTCAACGACGGCAGGTCGCCACTCGACAAAACAACTTCGAGGTCGCCAATGCCGCCACGGTCGAGGCGGTCTTTCAAAGCGCACACAGCCACAGCAAGGGCAAAGGCACCTCCATCGCCGCCGGCATCGGGCGGCGCTTGAGCGGCCAAGACTGCCATCGCCGTCCCGCTGATTCGAACCACAGCCTGTCGCGCTTCGTCGTTCGGTCTTGAGACCGAGAAATGAAACGGAGTCTCGTCACGCTCGGCTGGGCCGGAGCCCGGCGAGTGGATCTTGAGCCAGAAATGAGATCCCGCCAGCGTTGCTTCTGGGCAGGGTGTTGAGAGCTTGGACTGCAGGCCGATCAAGATCTGCCGGCGCTTCTCCCAATCGACATTCCGAATGGCCAGCCTGTAGAGCTCGCCATGGCACCTCAGCCGAAAGACCCAGGATCGACTAGCATGATCGGGCGCGGATGACTCAATAGTCGCACCTGGCGACAGTCCGCCCTCAACCCATTGCGTCAAGTCAACCGGCACGCCGTGCCACATGCTGAATCCCCCACCCGGTGGCTCTAGCCTCGGACACTGGATGAATGCCGCGCAAGCAGATGCACCACGTCCGACGGCCTAAACGACACGGCCCACGCCCAGCGGCCGAAGCCGCAGTGTTCGTTCACCGCGTCGATCCACACCCACGAGCGTTTCCTCGGCGCCGGGGTAGGCCGGTTCCCAACGGATCCCGCCGTCCCCCGGCCAGGGCTTCCTGTGATCGAAGCGCTCGAGCGTGATCTTGTCCGGGATCCCGGCCGGGAACGCGGCGCACGTCGGGACCTGGTCCGCGTCGCGCATCTCGCCCTGGCCGGGGATCTGTTCGAGGCCCCGGTAGTGCTTGCACGCTGAACACTGCTTCGATCCGCGCAACATGGAACGTCCTTCCGTGTTACCTCGTCTTCTCCCGAATCATCCGTTCGCACGCCGGGCACGACGACGTGATGGCTCAGCGTCCTGTCCGCGAACCCGGTCCAGCAGCGCCTGCGCTGGCTCGAACAACCGGCCCTCCCGACGATTCCTAGCCCATCGCTCGTAGTGAGGCTAGCGCTTCGGTCACTTCGCGGCCCTTGGCCTCGATGAGATCGAGCAACTCGGCTGGCGTGCGGGTGTCCACGTCGGCCTTCTTGTTCGGATTGACGGCCTTGAGGTCGTAGACGGCGTCCTCGATAGCCTGCGCCTTGTTCGTGGCGTCTCTGGACTCGCGCATCAGGCGGGCGTACTCTGCCTCGGCGGCCTCGATGGCCCCCTCGTTCCTCGGCCTAGCCTGTTTCAGGGTCGAGACCCGGTCTTTGACCAAATCCGCCTCGTACTTCTTACCCGTCTCGGTTTGGCGGAACGGACGCGCGTCGTCGGCCGCCATACGACGTCGGGCCGTGAAATCCACCGTCCACGATCTCGCCGAGTTGGGCCGGACACCCGTTGTCGGGTCCAGCTTGCCCAGCAACGCGAAGAACTCCCTGAAGTCGTCCACGGTCAGCGGGGTCTTCTTGCCTACTTTGCGGTCGGCGAGGTCGTAGTACCAGATCTTCTCGGTGGGCTTGCCGCGCGTGAAAAACAAGAGGTTGGTCTTCACGCCCGCGCCAGCGGCGGTGAAGACGCCCCCCGGCAACGAGACGATGCACCAGAGGTCGCACTCTTCGAGGAGTTTCTTCTTCGTCTTGGTGAACGCATCTTCGTTGGTGCGGAAGAGGACGCCCTCGGGCATGACGAGTCCGCAGCGGCCACCGGGGGCGAGAGCACGGATGATCGACTGGAGAAACAGGACCTCGGTTGCGCTGGTGGGATAATCGAAGCCGACAATGCTCTTGGTGTTTTCCTTGCCGCCAAACGGCGGATTAGCGAGTATGACCTCATACGCGCCCGGTGCACCCTTGTAGAGCCCGCCGTATGTTTCGTTGCCGGTCAGCGCGTTGCCGTGCCAGATGTGCGGGTCGTCGATGCCGTGCAAGATCAAGTTGGCCAGCCCGATCGGGTAGATGAGATGTTCCTTCTCGCGGCCGTAGAATGTCGTGTGCTTGATCTGCTCCTTGGCGGCGGCCTTGCTCATGCCCTTGGGCAGCCCATCGCCCGCATCTACTTTTCTGAGCATGTACTCCGCGGCTTGCGCGAGGAAGCCGCCGGTGCCGCAGCATGGGTCATAGATCCGCTCGCCGACCTTCGGGGCGATCGCGCCCACCATCGTACGGATGACCTCGCGGGGTGTGAAGAACTGCCCGGCATCCGAGCCCTTCTCTCCCATCTTCAAGAGCAGGCCCTCGTAGACCTGACTCAAGGCAAATACGTGCGTCGGGTCGATGTCCTTCTGTGAGATTTCGTGAACCTTGTCGAGAACGTCAAGCAGGTTGGTCTCGGTGTCGATGCGGGTGCGTTCGACGCCAGAGAGAATCTCGGCGATGATCTTCTGCCGGGGCGTCGCATCGGGCTCGTTGCGCATGGCCTTGAGGTGCGGGATGACTTTGGTATTGACAAACTCGAGGACCTTGCCCTCGCCCGCCTCGGCTAGCTCGCGCCGCTTGTTGGTTTCGCTCTTGGGGGCCCGGGGGTCGATAGGACGGGCCCAGTCGGTCCACCGGTAGGGCTTGGTGACGGACGGCGAATAGTCGTGCCCGAGGACAGCGGCCTCCATCGCCTCGCGCTCTTCGGTCTCGTCGAGGATGCGCAGAAATAGGATCCACGTCAGCTCAGGGACGTACTGAAGCGCGCTGGACACGTTGCCGCGGCGCATCACGTCGCAGATGGAGTAGATGGCGGCGTCGACGCTCTGCTGCGTGCCGAGTTTCTTGCCGTTCTTAGCGGCGCTGGTGTTGGCAGTTCTGGGCATAGGGTCAGTCGTTTCCTTGGAAAACCTCGCGCTGGAGGGCGGCGGGAAGAGATTCGATGGTAGCCAGCTCGCCACGGATCGTCTCCGTCAGGCGCTCGGCCTTGGCGAGGCGACGCGAAAGGTTGGCGGCGATACTGTGCTGGTCGTCGATCGGCGGCACGGGAATCGATAGTGAACGCACAACTTCGAGCGTTACTCGTGGGCGTGTCGCCCCTCGCATTGTGGCGGCTACGGCGCGGAGGGACTGCGGCGAGTTCAGCATCCCGATTGCGTAACACGGATCGATCGTGCCGCTTGGAAGGCGCACACGGAAGCAGTCGGCCTTCACAAGGCCAGGGCCGAAGCCTTCTGGAACAACGCACGACCGGCCAGCCGGACGACGACCATCGCCTAGCGCCGCAAAGACGATATCGCCCTCTCGGACATGGTGGCGTGTCAACGTAGCGAAGTGATCGAAGGACACGAAGGACCTGTCGTTACCGAGGAAGACACCGCGCCCGATGTTCTGCAAGCGCACAACGCGTGCGCCATGACGAACGTAGTGATCGGTCTTGAGATTGGACCCGAATGGTCCGTCGGTGAACGCGTCCTCGGAAGCAGCTAAGTCCCCCAATCGCGTGAGGCCCCCGGCGGTCCGTCCCGCGGCGTCCCAAGTCTCCGCGAGGCAGGCGGCGGGAAGGGACTCGGCGGCGGCGAGGCGGGATTGGGCGGCTGCGCGGGCACGCTCCACGGCGGTCAGTTGCTCGTTCAGCCGGGCGGCGATCCGGCGCTGGTCGGTGATGGGTGGCACACAGACGCAGAAGGCTCTGACCGTATGGAAGTAGATGCTCTGGTGCGTCGCTCCGCTGCCGAGATCGCGGATTGCCTTGCGAGACGCAATTAGCAGGTGCATCAGAAACTCGGGGTCGAGATCGGGGCCGCACACCCAGTTCACAAAGTCCTGGCTCGTGGCCATTTCGCAGCCCATGATCGTCACGAATCCCACCTGGGCCGTGCGCGACATGCAGACGGTGCCTTTCGGGAGAACCACGGACGAGGAATTCTCGATGCCGAGCGCGTTGGTCTGCTCAAGAGTTGTGAACGCGCGGCGGCCATCGAGTGCCCGAATGTCCGGCAGTTGGAGCCACGGGATGTCGCCACCCCACCACGCAGGCTCACGGCGGCTGGGAGTGTGACCGGTGGCGAGCCGTGCAATATCGGTGAGCAAGCGCCAACGCCAGCCGGGGCGTGTCGGCACCGTGGGCATTAACGGGGTTGCGCTGAATGGGAGGCCGTGAGGGGTCTTCATGCCGCGAAGATTCGTCTCTTGGTCTCCCGGATAACCGCCGAGGGGTCGTCCCGCAGAACCAGCGGTGCCACACCACCTGCCGCGATTACCTCCGGCGTCTGGAAGATGTAGACGTTCTCCAAGTCCTCGGTCCCGCCCTTTGCGAACTGGTCAGCCACAGCCAGCACCACCGCGCGGGTCTTCTCGGGCAGGCGTTGCAACCAGTCCACCTGCTTGTAACGGAAGGCCACAGCGCGGTCGGTCCGGGTGCGGGGGGCAAGGCCGTAGCCCAATTCGCCCAGCACATCGAAAAGATCGTAGTCGGTCATGTCCTCGAGCAACCGGACCACCTGCGCGGAGTAGCCGGCGCTGACGAGGGCGTCGAGCAGCTCGCGGCGGCTGGGCGGGTCGATCCAGCGCGAGCGGAAGTCGCCGATCGTGGGGCAGTCCTTGACTAGCGCGGCGGCCAGCCCCCGCTGGTAATCCTCCAGCGAAACCATACCCACGCGGCCATCTAGGGTGGTCGCGACGAACCGGCCCAAGTCGTTGACAATGGGGGCGAAGCCCTCGACCCAGACGGTGGGGTCGGGCGGCTCGGGCGGTGGTGGTTCATCGCCCCCATTGCCGTCGTCCTTGGTTTTTTTGGTGACCGTGGGCTTGCTGGCGAATGCCTCGCCGAACAACCGTGTTGCGCCGGTGTAGTCGTGGATCGTGAAAACCAGTTTGCCGGTGGGCTCGTCGATCCGGGTCCCACGGCCCAGCATCTGGTAAAAGGCGATCGGGCTGGCGACGTACTTGAAAAAGACCACGTTGCGGACGGGCTTGACGTCCACTCCAGTGGTCAGTAGCTCGACCGTGGTAGCGATGAGGTGCGTGCGGACAGAGCCACGGAAATCCGGGATGAAGTCGTTACCTCCGACGCTCGCGGTGCACTTGAAGGCGTAGGGGTCGAAGCGCTCTTCGCCCTTGGCGGAGGTGTAGGCGGCGAAGAGGTTGTTCATCTCGGCCGCAACGAGGTCGGCGTGCCGATCGGTGGCGCAGAAGATGATCGTCTTCTGGCGCGGGCCAAGCGTCGTGCCGTCGGGGGCGCGGTGAATGACGTTCGCCAGCATCTGCTCGAAGAGGTCGCGGCACATGAGTTTCACGCGGTCGGGGAGTATGACCGCTCGCTCGAAGCTGTTGCCGTCGTAACGGTCGGCAATCTGCTGCGGGCTGAGCGGCTGGCCAGTGTTGGCATCGGTCGGGTTCCGCTGGATGATCTCGGCGGCGGTGATACCACGCTGGTCAAGGTCCACCAAAGCGAGTTTGATATCACAGGCGGCGAGGTACCCATCTTCCATCGCCTGCGCGATCTCGTACTCGTACACCGGTTCGCCGAAGTAGGCGAGGTTATCGGCGGTGATCTTGGCGTCGGCCTTGGATTCCTCGGTGTCCTCGGTGGTCGTAAGGTGGCGGGGTGTGGCGGTCAGGCCGATCTGCACCGCGTGAGGGTTCATGGTGAGGATCTTGGACCACTTGCCCCAGGCGGAGCGGTGGCACTCGTCGATGACAATGTGGGAGAAGTGGTCGGGCGGATAATACTCGGCAAGAAAGGACTCGTCGCCATCTTCACGATCGACGCCAAGGGTCTGATACGTGGCGACGTGGACCGCAGCATTACGAGCATGGTTGCGACCGTCGGTGTCGCGGTAGACTTCTCGGGCGGCGTCGCCGAAGTAGTTGGTGAGTTCGCCGAGGGCCTGGCGTCGGAGCTCGTCGCGATCGCAGAGGAACAATGCCCGCTTTAGGTGTCCCGCGTCGGCGATGCGTCGAAGCAGGTTGGCAGCGATGAACGTCTTCCCGGCCCCAGTTGCGAGCGACAAGAGCGCGCGGGGGCGACGATTGGCAGCTTGGTCGCGGGCGAGCCTCTCGAACACGGCGCGGATGGCGGCGTCTTGGTAGTACCGGCGAGCGCCCTCGCCGCCCTTGTACGGTCGGAGTAGCGGTGCAGCGGCGGGAGCGTCCAACGAGAACCCCATCGCGGCCTCGTAACGTGCACGCAGGTCGGCCGGCGATGGGAAGTCTCCCATCGGGCGAGGCAGGGTCGTCAGTCCCGATGCGCCGTCAAACTCGACGAACTGGTGCCCGTTGGTGGAGTAGACGAACGGCACGTTGAGTCGCTTAGCCTTGGCGTACCCCTTGGCCTGATCCAGACCGTGGCCAGGCGGGAGCGTGTCCTTCTTGACTTCGATGACAGCCACGGCAACGGGCTGCATCCCGGCGGTCACGACGATACGGAGCGTCAGATCCGTCCGGCCTCGCGAGCGGCGGCGGGCCTTGCCAGCGATGATCTCCACCGCCCCAGTCGTCTCCTCTCGCTTGATGTGGTCTTCCGTCCACCCGCGGACGTAGATAGCTGGGTTGACCAACTTCGCATGGGTGTCGGCTTCGGAAAGGGACATGTGGCCCCCAGGCTCCACTGCTCCTGGATCGCTGCATTCTACATGGGCCCGCGTTCTGCGAAACCGGCCCAGCGCCAGCATTGCGGACTTGCGACGGCTTCTTCCCCGAACGGATTCGAGGTATACAAGACGTCGGTTAGCGGGAGAAGCCGCCATGCGTCGCCACCTGTTCGCCGTCGCCGCCGTCCTGCTCCTCGCCCCCGTCCAAGCCAGCGAACCGGAGCAGTCGCTGGATCGTGGTCGAAGTGGAATTCGGCGTGCCGAGTCATGGGCGAGTGACCCAAGGAGGCAGCGTGACCGCCACGTTCGAGTCCGTCGTGGGCGCCCTGGGCCGGGTCGAGCGCCACGGATCGCCGCGAGACGTTCGGGCCCGATGTCCGATCTGTGCCACGACCGGGCTGGCGGTACGCCAGCGGGACGGCGAGCCGCTTCTGATCACCTGTCACACCTGCGGCGCGGGGTTCCGCGACGTGCTCGACCGTCTCGGAAACACGTGGGTCGAAAGGACGCCCGCCAGTGGTCCGGGGCACCGGCAAACCCACACGATGGCGTTCGACAGCACGCGGGGGCGCGTCGTGCTGTTCGGCGGGTATGACGGTGGTTCCTCTCGGGGACACCTGGGAGTGGGACGGCAGCACATGGACGCCGAGGACTCCGTCCTCGAGTCCGCCAGCCCGATCGGACCACGCGATGGCGTATGACAGTGCACGGGGGCGTGTGGTGCTCTTCGGAGGGGTGGCGGTGGGGAACCGTCTCGGGGACACCTGGGAGTGGGACGGCAGCACATGGATTCAGAGGGCTCCGCCTGTGAGCCCGCCGGCACGGGCCGGCCACGCGATGGCGTACGACAACATCCGAAGCAGTACGGTGCTTTTCAGTGGTGACGATATCAACAGTCAAGGGCTTGTCGACACGTGGGAGTGGGACGGGGACATGTGGGTCGAGAAAACACCCTCCGCCGGGCCGATGTCCCGGACGTACTCCGCGATGGCATTCGACATCGCGCTCGGGCATGTGGTGCTCTTCGGAGGTTGCGCGTCTTCCGACTGTCCGGCCGCAGACACCTGGGAGTGGGACGGGAGCGTATGGACTCAGAAGACTCCGCCTGTGAGTCCGCCGGAACGCCAAGGGCCGGCGATGGCGTATGACAGTGCGCGGGGGCGTGTGGTGCTCTTCGGAGGTGTCAGCGGGTTCAATCTCGCCGACACGTGGGAGTACAAGTTGCCCGAGACCTGCAATGGCATCGACGACGATTACGACAGCATCACCCCACCGAATGAGATCGATCACGATGGCGACGGTTATGTCGCTTGCGGTCCTTGGATCGGGTCCGTTCCGAACATCGTTAGCGGCGGCGACTGCAACGACACGAATCCCGCGATTCACCCGAGCGCCGCCGAAGTCTGCAATGGTGTTGACGATAACTGCGAAGGCCAAACGGACGAGGGATTCGATACCGACGGGGATGGGTTTACGACTTGCAACGGCGACTGTAACGATCTGGACGCTGGTGACTACTCCGATGCCCCGCAGTTGTGCGACGGGAGGAACAACAACTGCTCCGATCCGACATGGCCAACTGTCCCGGCGAACGAGGCCGACGCTGACCAAGACGGCATTCGCGTTTGCAGCGGCGACTGCAACGACGCGAACGCCGCGATTCACCCGGGTGCGATCGACGACAACTGCAACGCCCTCGTCGACGAGGACGGCGATGGCGAAGACACCGACACCGACGGCATCCACAACGCCTGCGACAATTGCCCCCAGGTCGCCAATGTCACGCAGCTCGATACCGATCACGACGCCGTCGGCAACTCCTGCGACAACTGCGCGCTCGTCGCGAACCCTGCCCAGCAAGATGCCGACCTCGACGCCCGTGGCGACGCCTGCGACAACTGTCGCCTCGACTACAACCCGCTCCAGGACGACTACGACGGCGATCGGGCCGGCGACGCCTGCGACAACTGCCTGTTCGATTACAACCCGCCGCAGACCGACCTGGACGACGACGTCGAGGGCGACCTCTGCGACCTCGACGACGGTCTGATCTACATCCTCTTCCACCAGCCGGATTACGTGGAGTGGCAGGAGGAGACCGGGTACACGACCTGGAACTCGTATCGCGGCGACCTCAGCGTCCTCCGCAGCGGAGGCCCGTACACGCAGCTGCCGGGGTCGCAGAACCTCGCTAGCCGGCAGTGCGGGCTGAGGGATCCTTGGGCGCCGGACCCAAACGATCCCATGCCCGGACAGGCGGCGTTCTTCCTGACGACCGGCGTGTTCGGTGGCGAGAGCAGCCTCGGGACGAACAGCGCTGGGAACCCAAGGCCCAACGCGAATCCGTGTCCGTAGCACCCTGGAGGGTCGCCATGCACCGTTTTCTGCGCGTCGTCGCCGCCGCCCTGTTCGTCTCTTCGGCCCAGGCCAGCGAGCCGGGGCAGCCGCTGGACGGCCCGGATTGGGTCCCGACGCTTCCTGGTCTGTCCAGCCGCAACTACCGGGGCATTCAACCGAACCGTCCTTCTTGTTGCTACGGCCCTCCGGGGGACGCATGTACGTGGCGCGGCGGCAATTCAGTCGATGCGGAGGGCAACCTTTTCTTCCTGCGCCCCGACGCGGTCCACACGGGGACCTACTGCGGTTCCAGGGAGTTGCTTCGTGAAGAGGTGTATCGGATCCGCAAGAGCGACGGGGCGCGACAGCTCGTCGCGTACTTAGAGGACAGGTGCCTCCCGGACTTCAACGTCGACAATTGGGAGTGGGAGACTTGCGATGCAGGCAGTTTTCCAGACGCGAGATTCAACTTCGACCCGACGACAGGGGTCTTGAGATTCTGGGTGCGGAGCTTCGGAGCCTGGGTCGGGCCTATTCCGCAAGGCTTCCAAACGACGATCGTGGAGATATCGGGGTTCGCCACCACGTTCGACATCCTCCAGACCTACACCCCCTCCATCAGCGAGCTCGGCTTCCGCGTCCCCTACATGCCCGAAGGCTTCCCGGCGGCCGACTACTTCGACACCTACTACGGCGACCTCGCGACGGTCGGCGACTGGAGCCAGGCGCAGCCGCTGCAATGCGGCTATCCGTCGACACCGCCGCAGGTCGGCGACTACCTGTCCGTTGCCGACCCGCTGCCCGATCCCGCGCCGGGGACGGGCCGGTACTACGTCACGGCGGTCACGCACCAGGGGCAGCGACGGTACGGGCGGAAGTCGACGAGCGGGGTGCTGAGTGGGAGGGACCCGGCGGTGCTGCCGGAGTGCTCACGCTGAGCCATGGCCTGTCCGTGGCTGGATCATCCCACCAGGCAGAGCCCGCGGCCGGTAAGCCCAGCGGCGTGTTTTAGGCGTCGTTCTTTGCGAACACAGATTCAAGGCGAACGAGGTCTTCGCTCCGAGCGATCGACGCAGCCACGGACACAAAGGACAAGAGGCAAAGCGGCCGGCCCGTGATCGCTGCGGCCCGCAGCTTGTGGTGACCGTCGAGCAGGTAGTTTGCTAGGCACCAATGCTCGCTCGGCGTTGCGTCTCCGGGGTCGGCAGGCGCCTTGATGTCGAGCACTGAGATGGCGAGCGCGGTTGGTACGTTCCCTGCCTCCAAGAACGACTCGTAGTGCGTGATGCGATCGGCGCTGAGGGTTCCGGGTTGATGAAGCGGGATCACGAGGTCGAACAACCGTGCGGGTTCGAGCGTGATGTCAGAACACCTGTAGTAAGGGGTTTTCGGAGAATGGGGCACGCCGAAGTATCCATCTATTCCGAACAGGTCAATGCACTCGCGGGCGAAGTAGTCGCGTGCATCGCCCGGCATTACGAGACTCGGTGTAATGAGTCGGGAGTGCACCCGGTAGCTACCCAACTCCAGAATCGAGCCGAGTTTCCGTAGAAACGTTGCCTCAAGAACCTCGCGCGAGTTGTTCAGGCGATCGGCGATCTCGTCCGCCGAGACCTCAGCAGAGAACGTGCGGTTCGCGTGCTCGCGCTTCTCGAAGAAGAAGCTGCATGTGCCACAGACGTTGCCAATGAGATATGCCTGCTTTCCGTCGATGAGCAGGAATCGATCCCACGCAGGCCACGCCCCACCGCCTGTCGTCCCGAAGGTCACTCGAGGCGTTGCTGAGTCGTTGTCAATCACGATGCTGGCAAACGTCAAGACTTCACCCCGCCTATAACTAACGAAGAGGCCTTATCCGGAGTGCATCTACGCATTCCGGATAAGGCCGGTTTGAAACTGAGCCGCTTGGTAGCGGCCCTTGGGGATTCTACGCCTGGTGCGGCGGAGCTGGGCGCCCCAGCGGTGCCCCGGGGCGTCGCTCTCTCCCTGGCGAGAGATCCGGAGAGCCAGTCGGGCCACCTTCGCCCGATCGACGGTTCGTCGACGACCGGCCACGATGCGGAGAGCCTACCTTCGTCGCGGCATCGGCGCGGCAGTCCGCGGAGTTTCGCGCGAGGCACGGGCCCTCGAAATGGGCTGTTAGACCACAAAACGCGGTTTTTTGGGCGGCGAACTACCTGGCTCCCCAGGCAGGACTCGAACCTGCGACCCGGTGGTTAACAGGACGCTCGGCCTCACCCCGCGCTGTCGTACGCGCGGCGGATCCAGGCCACGAGCTCGGGGTTCACCTCGGCCTCGGACGTGACGTGCACCTTGTACTGGCACATTCCGCCGGGCGGCAAGGCGACCAGGCGATCCGTGGGCGCCACGTCCTTCATGTTGAGCCCGACCTCGACGCGGCTCTTGGTCGGAGGGCCGATCGTGGCGAACTGCTTCTTCCGTCGCAGGCTGACGTAGCCCTTCTTCGGCGCCACCTCGAACTCGCCGAACGTCTCGATCGCGGTCATCAGCCGGTCGTGAATCGGTCGGAGATGAGCCTTGGCATCGGAGTAGATCTCGTCGACGACGTTCCCCGCAGGTGCAGCCGCGGCCGGGGTCGCGGATTGGAAGTACGTATGGACAAGGGTGTTCGCGTCACCGTGCCCCAGACCGAGATCGCGCTTGAGCATGTCGCGGATCTCGCCGTGCTTGCCGAGGCCGCTCGCGCGGATGACGGCGTAGAGCTCGTCGAGCGTCTTGCCCGTGCGGGTCTGGATGTTGCGGATCTGGGATTCGAGGGCCTTGTCGACGACGCTCACGTTCCTCCCGTCTTCGCACGGAGCTGATCTGCGGCCTCGACGATCCGCTGGCGGCGGTACTCGCTCTGGCGTGCTGCTATCGGCAGCAGCTCGGCGATCCACCGCTGCGCTTCGTCCCACCGCTCTTGCGCGAGGTGCGTGAGCGCGATCTCGGTCCGGATCGTCACCGCCTCGGCGACCGATTCATCGGCCATCTCGCGCCACAGCGCGAGCGCTCGGTCGAGTGATTCGAGCTGCTCGGCTCCGCGATCGGCCGGTGCGCCGCGCGTTCCGAGCCGTTGGAGCAGGACCGCGGCGCGCTGCCTGTGGCCGAGGGCCAGGCGCACGTCGAGCTCCTTGCGCAGGAGCTCGTCGGTCTCGCCGTCGCGAGGGTTCATCGACGCCGCGGCGTTTCCCGCGAGGAGGTACAGCTCGGCGAGCTGCCCACGTGGAGTCTCGGCGTCGCGCTCGAGGATCCGCAGCGCATCCCGCGCTCGCTCGAGCGCCTCGGCCCCGCGACCCTGATACAGCAGGAGCGACACGGCGACACGCAGCCGCTCGGCCACTTCGGCCGAGTCGTCGCCGCTCCGCCCGCGTGTCAGGGCGACGCCGAGCTCGGCCTGCTCGAGCGCCTCGCGGATCCGGCCGCGCGAGCGCATCTCGTTGACGCGCTCCATGTCCGCGTCCTGCGCCGCTTCGGAGGCGGTCTTCACCGGCGGTTCGGGCGGGAGCCGACGCAGCGCGTCCTCGCGCCCCAGGGCGCGATACGTCGTCTCGAGCAGAGCGCGCAGCGTGCCACCGCAGGCGCATGCGCACGCGCTCTCCGTCTCGCCCCACGCCAGTCGGTCGAGCTCGCTCGCGCGCTCGAGGAGCGAGACGGCATCGGCGTAGCGGCCGGCGTCGACCAAGAACGCGCCGAGACGTGAGAGAGGCTGGACGAGCTGTGGATGCTTCTTCCCGAGCCCGCGCTCGGCGTCGTCGACCGCGCGTCGGTACGCTTCCTCGGCTCGGCCAGGCTGGCCCGACCGCTCGTACGCCCGGCCGATCGCGTTCTGCAGGAGCCACGGCCACCGACTCTCGCCCGAGCTCGAGGACTCCTCGCGTGCGATCGCTCGATCGAGGGCGTCGATCGCCAGCTCGTTCTCGCCGCGCTCCTCCCGGTAGCGCCCCAGGCGGTACAGGTCTTCGGTCGTCGACGCCGATCCCGAAAGGCGCAGCAGGATCGTCTCGCGCTCCGGATCGTCGGGACGGAGCTGCTCGAGCGCGCGGTCGAGCTCTCGAAGGAGCGTCTCGATCTCGGGCGCTCCAGGCTCGGCGATGCTCTCTCGCAGCTCGATCGCCTCGTGCAGCAGCTCCTCGGCCGACTCGAGCGGACCGAGCCGTGAATAGAGCGCGGCGAGATCGCGGAGCGCCGCGACCGCATCGAGCGTGTGCGAGCGAGGCCCCGTGCGCCAGAGGTCGACGATGCGCTCGCGTACGGCGAGTTCGTCGAGCTTGAGCGTCCGGGTGGCGAGCGAGTCGGCCCGCGCGTCGAGTGAGGTGATCTCGTCGATTGGAGCGCCGGCGTTCGTCGTGGCCAGAGCGGCGAGCAGCAGGACGCCGAGCACGAGGAAGCTTTGCTTGATCGCCATCGCATCCCCCGGCCGGTGCGGGACCGGCGCGCGCCTGAGATGGTAACCCGGCTCCGCGTCTCCGGCTGGACCCGCCGACAGACCGTGACGATCTCTGGGCTCGAGTGTCCGTAGGGGGCCTTCGACCAGTCACCGTACTGAGCGGCCACCGTGAAACCGTGCTCGGCGAGACGCCGGTTGAGCTCCTCCACGCCGGTGTAGCGCAGGTCGATCTGCGAGGGTCGAGCTTCCCCGGTCCCGCGGACCCGGCGCTCCAGTCGGACGTGATCGATCTGCGTCTCCTTGTCGAAGCGGGACGCGACGTAGACGTCGATCCAACTCCCGGTCGGATCTTCGAACGACTTCCAGAGCGTGAACTCGGCGCTATCTCCGTAGGTCTTGCCGCTCAGGTTCCGTGTCTCGAACGCGAGCGTGCCTCCCGGGTCGAGATGGTCGGCTGCGCGGTCGAGGAACGCGTGCTGATCCGCGTCGGTCAGCAGGTTCTGGAACGCGTGGCCCGTCATCAGCACGCAACGAAACCGCTGCGGGAGACGGAAGGTCCGACAGTCGGCCTCGATCCACTCGATGGGAAGCTCCGCCGACAGGGCCCGCGCGCGCGCGAGCATGGCGGGTGCGAGATCGATGCCTGTCACCCGCAGGCCGGCCTGGGCGATCGCGCGCGTCAACCGCCCGGTCCCGCAGCCCACGTCGAGCACAGGGCCGCCGACCTGACGCGCTAGCTCGAGGTAGAAGTCGTCGGCTGGACTCCACGGATTCTCAGCGTCGTAGAGTTCAGGATCGGTGAACTCTTGCACCTCGTCTCCGGCGCGCGTCGGGGCGTCGGCATTGTAACGCTCGATGGGCGACGCGAGACACGGTTAGCTCCTCGGGGTATGCTGGCGCTACGCTCACCACCACCCGAGACGCACCAGGTCGGTAGCGGCCGTGTGGTGGTCTTTTCGGCGCCCGTGGTCGCGCTAGTGATCTCGGGCGGATGGGGGACACTCGATGAAGCAACCGGTCGGAGCCCGCCGCGCGGTGATCGCGGCTGCAGCCTTCGCGCTGCTCGTCGGAATCGGCGCCTATCTGGTCACACTGCCGACGGCGGATGCGTTCGCCGGCATCTGCACGTACTACGACACGCCGGCCAAGCAGAATGTCGTCGGTCAGCGCGGAACGGATTGCTGCGGCGAGCCGGTCAACTGGGGCATCGTCACGCCGTACCGCACCTGCGAGGGGCAGGTCTACTGTGTGTGGTGTCCGCCGCCCAGCGAGTAGGCGGGTCGTAGATACTTCGGCATCGGCCCTTTTGGGCTCGAAGGAGATGTGTATGCGGCGTGGCTTGCGATACGCGATCGGAGTCGTGGTCCTGGCCGGCTGCGCGCTCGGCGTGACGGTGCTGATGACTCCCGTCGCCTCCGGCGCTGGCGGTGGTGGTGGTCAATTCTGCGGTGGGACCGCGGGGATTCCGTGCCCTGCGGGCTTCGTCTGCGTCTTTCCGGAGAACTGCGATCCGTTGATCGACGACTGCCCCGGGAAGTGCCGGCGCCAGCATTGATCGAATCGAGGATCCGCCGGCCCTAGGTGGGCCGGCGGACCTTGTCCTTACGAGCAGACTCGCCCCGTCTTCTTTTCGAACGCAGCTTTTTCGCAGACCGTTCCCTCGAACAGGATCACAGGACAGTCCTCGCATCCGGGACGGACGCACTCCCACTGCCGCGTCGGCCCGCATTCCGGCTCGGGTGGCCTGCGTGCGTAGGCTTCGCTCTGTCCCAGAGCGGCGATGCCGATCGTCATGGCGGTTCCGGCGAGGGTGAGGGCTGCCCACCTCGATGCAACGTGAACGTTCTTCATGGTTCCCTCCTTTTTTTGTCTTCTCAAGGATGCTAGCTCGCGATTCGCTGCGTGGCGAAGCCGACGTCGCGCACGATCCGCGTTCGGTCTAGAATCGCTGCGCACGTCCCCGGGTCAACGCCGAACGAGGAGGAAAGAACGAATGAGCGAGCACGGAGAGCCGTGTATGGAAATGCCCAAGCCGGGCAAGGAGCACGAGCGGCTGAAGCCGTTCGTCGGCACGTTCCGCGCCAAGGTCAAGATGTGGATGGGGCCGGGGGACCCGATGGTCGCCACCGGCATGATGCAGACGACCGTCGACCTGGACGGCCTGTACCTGCGTCAGGAGTACACGGGTGATCCGGGCGAGGGGCCGTTCCCGGAGTTCAAGGGCCGCGGGTTCTGGGGCTACAACCAGACGACCAAGAACTACGAGGGGTTCTGGATCGACACCGCGAGCTCGGTGATGCAGTTCGAGCAGGGCAACGTCGACGGGGCTGGCAAGGTCTGGACGATGTCGGGGCAGTGCTCCGATCCGCAGACCGGGAAGCCGATGACCAAGCGCTCGGTCGTCACGCTGCAGGACGACAACCGGCACAAGCTCGAGATGTTCATGACCATGGGCGGGCAGGAGTTCAAGGCCATGGAGATCGAGTACAACCGCGCCCGTTGAGCCGAGACCGCGATGGCCCGGTGGCCGTGGGGCCGCCGGGCTCTACCGGCCGATCTCGAGCAGCTCCGCCGACGGGTCGAGATCGGTCCACATCTGCCCGCCGAAGAGCACGAGCATCCCGCCGAGCACGAACAGCGGCCCCGCGGCGAGAAGGCCCCACACGGGGAACGCCCACGCGGTCCACGGTATGCCGGCGAAGCGCTGGACCAGCATGGCGAGCCCGACGAGCGCGGCGCTCGGCAGAAGGGCCAGGAACAAGCCGAAGAACATCGCCGTGCCGACGATCAAGTTCCGTCCGAACGCGGCGATGCCGCGCTGCGAGTCCGCCGTGTGGATCATCCACGCCGGGACGAACAGCGTGGCCACGTTCTGCAGCGCCGACGTGGCGAAGGCCGCGCCGGCGAGGAGCGGAACGAAGCTCGTGAGCGCGAGGAGCACGAGGCTCGTCGTCGACACGCCGAGCGTGATCTTGTCCGGGATGATCGACTCGCCGCGTCCCGACGTGATCTGCTCGCCCACGTATCCGGCGAGCGCAAGGCCGATGCCGAAGAGGCCAACGAGCGTGCTGAGCAGCGCGGGCGAGGCGACCTCGGCCAGGACGAGCCGGACGGGCGCGACGGGCCAGGTGCGCACGAGCTCGAGGTGCAGGAGCTCGGTGCGCAGGTCGTTGTGCCACGACATCCCGGCGAAGAGCGGTGCCGCACCCGCCGTGACGAGGCCGGCGATCACGATCGTGCCGTAGATCGCCGGATAGACCGGCACGATCCACGCGAACAGCACGAGGCCGAGGAGCAGCAGGAGCGCTCCCGCGATCGCGCGCGTCAGCGGAAGGCGCGAGACGCGCATCAAGTTCTTCCACAGGATCGCGACCTCGGGCCGACCGGGGCCCGCGAGGTCGAACACCTGCCAGCCCCGGCTCAAGCTGCCCCGCGGGCGCGCGCTGCGGCGACCGGCGGTCCGGCGCGCCTCGTGCTCCTTGGCCCACTCGAGCGAGCTGTCCTCGAACGGTGCCCGGTTGCGCAGCACGAGCTCGAGCTGGACCGCGGCCAAGAGCGCGATCGGTAGAGCGGCGAGGAGCGCAGCGCCCGATCCGTTCGCGAAGAACGGAGCGGTGAGGAGTCGGCCGGGGAGAAGGAGCGTGCGCAGAAGATGGGACGACGCGAGGGCGAAGTCGCCCGCGAGGAGCTGCGGTGCGGAGCGTACGACCAGGAGTACCAGCGTGGCGAGGTAGGTCCCGCAGACGGCGGTCAGGATCGCGCGGCGCCGCGTGGCCCGCGGGTGCTCGCGCTGCGCGAGGAGGAACATCGATCGCCACTTGCCGTTCAGGCCCCAGAGCGTGAAGAGCGACAGCACACCGGCGAACAGGATCAGCCGGCCGAGCCCGCCGCGGCCCAGGAGAAACGACAGGAGCGCCGCGCTGACGAGCGTGCCGAGCCCGGCCTTGAGCAAGCCGTAGCCGATCACCTGACGTCGCGTCAGCGGCGCCTGGAGCAACAGGGTCAGCTCGGACTCGCGCAGCCGCAGCCCCGGCGCGCCCCACGGCCAGAGCCAGGGCAGAACGATCGCGAGCGTGACGAGGAGCGCGGCCCCCAGGTGCGCGATCGGCCGGTACTCGTCCGGCAGCATGTCGGGCCCGATCGTCCGGATGCGCGTGCGCATCAGCGGCCGCCCGACCCACGCCAGCATCCACAGGGCGCCGGCGATCGAGCCGATGAGGTACTTCGGCTGGCGCAGCAGGCGCAGCGAGCGGACGATGCGCCCGCGGAGCGAGAGCGCCTGCAGGTGCAGCAGGACACCGATCACGTGGCCTGGTCCTCGCCCGCGCCGACCGTCTTGAGGAAGATCGACTCGAGGTCCGCGCGCCCGGCGCCCTCGGGGAGCGCGCCGCGGATCTCGTCGAGCGTTCCGTCGAGCGCTTTCTTGCCCGACACGACGATCACCACGCGCCGGCACAGCTCCTCGACCAGGTGCAGCATGTGCGAGGACAGGACCACGGCGACGCCGCTCGCCGCGGTCTCGCGGATCCGGTCCTTCATGCGTCGCATCGCCGCGGGGTCGAGCCCGGTGAGCGGCTCGTCGAGGAGCAGCGCCTCGGGGCGGTGGAGCAGCGCCATCGCGACCATCAGCTTCTGCTTCATGCCCCGCGACAGCTCCGCAGGGTACGCGTCCTTGCGCTGGCCCAGCTCGAGCTCGTCGAGGAGCTTCTCCGCGCGCTCGGCGCCGTCCGTGACACCGTAGAGCCGCGCGGTGATCCGCAGGTGGTCGCGCGCCGTGAGGTAGTCGAACAGGCGCGGCTCGTCGGGTACGAACGCCAGCCGGCGCTTGGCCTCGACCGGGTCCTTCTGCAGGTCGAAGCCGCCGATCCGCACCGAGCCGGCGGTCGGCGGGATGATCCCCGACACGCAGCGCAGGGTCGTGGTCTTGCCCGCACCGTTCGGGCCGACGAGGCCGAGGATCTCGCCGCGCTCGACCTTCAGGCTCAGGCCATCGACCGCTTGCAACGTCCCGTAGCGCTTCGACAGGCCGTCGATCTCGATCATGGGGCGGACGATAACAGAGGAAAGGGTCATGACCCTACGGCGATTGCCGGGTTGACTTCGCCGGGCGCTCCGGGCGAAGCTGCCGCGCCCATGTCTCGACTCTTCGCTTGCGCGATCGCCGTCGCGGCCCTGTGCGGTCCGTGCTTCGGCGCGGAGCCCGATCGAAACGCCATAGGAGCGGGGGTCGTCTACCTGTCCCCGTCGAGCCCGCTCGAGTCAGGCGCCGGCATCGAGCTCGAGTACCGCCACACGCTCGTCTCGAAGTCGGACCCCACGCACGTGCGGCTGATCCTGACCGGCGACCTGGGCTTCGTTCCGCTCGACCGCGAGGCCGAGGGTCAAGCGCTCGAGGGCGCAGTCGACCTCGTGCGCGTGTCGGGCGACGTGCTGTGGCCGCTCCTCCGCGGACGTTGGGCGCTCGCCGTCGGCGGCGGTATCGACTGGCTCATCGGCGATGGCGACGGCGACTTCGTCTCCGACCCCCAGACGGCGGTCACGAACGACTACGAGGTCGATGCGGGTGTCGGGTTCCACGCGACCGTCGAGGTGTCTCGCGCGATCGGGAGCCGCTGGCAGCTCGTCGCTCGCGCCGAATGGCTCGAGGCCGAGCTCGACGGCGAGCACCGGTTCGTCGTCTCCGGTGTCCCTGGAGCGCCGACCGACGTGACGTTCGACTTCGGCGGACCGGTCGTGCGTGCGGGCGTGGCCTGGACGTTCTGATGGAACACCGGGGGGAAGCACCATGCACAGGCGGCTGAGGCGGGTCCTGGCGCTCGCCATGATTCTCACGCTGGCCGGACCCGCGCTCGCCGGGCGTCCGTCGCGGCGCGCCGAGAGGCGCGCTCCCCGCCGCGTCGCCGAGCTCCGCGCCGGGATCGCGCAGGCGCTCGCCGAGCGCCCGAAGGAGCCCGGAGCGGTCCCGGCGCAGCTCCGTGTGCTGCAGAAGCTCGCGGCCCGCGGCGGGACCGAGCTGGCCCAGCGCTTCGCTGGCCGGCTCGGCGTGCGCTTCGTCGGCGACCGCGTGATCGTCACCGTGCGCGCGAGCGTCGCGGCCGAGGATCAGGTCGTCTTGCGGCTGGCCGAGCTCGGCGCCCAGGCCTCGCGATCGAGCCGCGGCGCGGGGCTGCGCACGCTCGTTCCGCTCGGCGAGATCGACCGCGTGGCCGGGACCCCGGGGGTCGTGCGCCTCGAGCTTCCGCGCTTCCTGCGCCCGACCGTCACCTCCGAGGGTGTCGCCACCACGGGGGTCCAGGCGTGGACGGCGTTCGATCCCCCGGCCGGCTTGCCGCTCGATCGGCCGGCACGCGTCGCCATCGTCGACGTGGGCTTCGTCGGCCACGCTGCGCTCCTCGGGACCGAGCTCCCGCCCACCGTCGACCTCCAGACGTTCTGCGAGACCCCGCCCGTCGATCCCACACACTGCGACGGGTTCAGCGGGGTCGAGCCGTTCGACCACGGGACGGCGGTCGCCGAGATCGTGCACGACATCGCGCCCGAGGCCGAGCTCATGCTGCTGGCGATCGATCCGGTGATCGCGAACATCCAGGCGGCGTTGCAGTACGCGGCGGACAACGGAGCCGACATCGTGAGCTCGTCGATCGGCACGCCGTTCGACAACCGCGACGGCACCTCGACCCTGTGCGAGAGCGCGCGCTCGCTGCGGGAGCAGGGGATCGTGTGGGCCACGGCCGCCGGAAACGGCGGCGAGCCGTGCGAGCACGAGACGTATCCGTTCCGCGACTCGCTCGTCGGCGCCGGCGACCCGTACGGATCGTTCCTCGCGTTTCCCGATGGATCCGATCCGATCCTCAACGAGCTCGTCCTGCCCGCGGGTCACCTGCAGGTGCTCGAGCTGACGTGGAACGCCTGGGACGTGGACCCGCCCGACGACTACGACCTGTTCTACTACTGCGATTTCGGCGCGGGCTACGAGCTCGTGGAGGCGTCGATCGACGTGCAGTGCGGCGAGCCGGGGTCGGCGCCGTTCGAGTCGGTCACCGTGCTCAACGACGGACCGACCGATCTGCCGTGTGGCTACGCGATCGCGCAGTTCGACCCGACGAACTGCGTGCGTCCGGCGGACCGGCGGTTCGAGACCTGGTCGTTCGTGTTCGACGACTCGTCGGGCGCGTTCACCTGTGCGCCGCTCGAGGAGAGCACCGCGTCGTACACGATCGAGCATCCCGGCGACTGTGCGGACACGCTGGCGGTCGGCGCGGTGTGCGCGGCCAGCGGGGTCCGCGAATCCTATTCGAGCGCGGGGCCGACGTTCGCCGAGCTGCGCAAGCCCGACCTGTGCGCGCCGGATGCGGTCAGCACCGTGACGTACTCGACGTCGTTCGGCTGTCCGGCCGACGACTTTCCCGGGTTCGCCGGGACCTCGGCGTCGACGCCGCACGTCTCGGGTGCGCTCGCACTCCTGCTCCAGCGTCTCGGCGGCTCGTTCAGCCCCGAGAAGTGCCGCCAGATCCTCGAGAGCCGGGCCCAGGACGCGGACGGCGACGGCGTCCCGGACAACCTGTGCGGGCACGGCGCGCTGTGCCTGACCGCCGACGGCTGCGACTGACGCCCGCGCTACACTCCCGCGCTCGCGCCCGATCCCGAGACGGGGCAACATTACTACGCGCAGATCATGGTGCCGGGAGCGCTCGTCGGGCTCATCGTGGGGCTACGCGACGGCGCGCTACGGCGAGAGGCCCGCCGCCCAGGCGGCGTGAAGGAGAGCGAGCGATGAGCAAGGTCCAGCCGATCCCGCAGGGATACCACAGCATCACGCCGGCGCTCGCGATTCGCGGAGCGGCCGAGGCGCTCGATTTCTACGCCAAGGCGTTCGGCGCGGAGGAGACGTTCCGCATGCCGGGGCCCGACGGCTCGGTGGCCCATGCCGAGATGCGCATCGGTGACTCGGTGTTCATGCTCGGCGAGGAGTGCCCCGATCGGGGTGCGACCGCGCCGGCCACGATCGGCGGCTCGCCGGTCTCGCTGCACATCTACGTGCGCGACGTCGACGCGTCGTTCGCCCGTGCCACCGGTGCGGGGTGCAAGGCCGAGCTGCCGCCGACCGACATGTTCTGGGGCGATCGGTACGCCAAGCTGACCGATCCGTTCGGCCACAAGTGGAGCCTCGGCACGCATACCGAGGACGTGTCGCCCGAGGAGATGCAGCGCCGCATGGCCGCGATGTGACGCGTTGGGGTCCGGCTACTTGGCGTAGTCGTCGCCGTAGAACTTGCTCGTCGTCGCGCGTGTGGAACTCGTCGGCCCGGACCGGCGGGTACCGGGGCTCTCCTAGGCCCGGGAGGACCTCGAGCATCTCGTCTTCCCACACGTAGACCGCCATGGGGAAGGACACCCGGGCGCGCCGGCGCTCGGCGGGGTCGCGCGGCTTGGCCACGCGGTGGGTGGTCGAAGGCAGCCGATCGTTCGTGATGCGCTGCATGTAGTCGCCGGTGTTGAGGACGATCGTCCCCGGCGGCGCCTCGAGGCGGACCCACTTCTTCGTCTCCCGATGCAGAACCTGCAGCCCCTCGACCTCGGGCGCGGGCAGGAGCGTGAACAGGTCGACGTCCTCGTGGCCGAGCAGGCGCGCCGCGCCCGACGCCTCGTCCGCGGCGACATCGGCGGGTAGTAGTTGAGACGCAGGCCGAAGTTCGTCCCGGTCAGCCGCGGTCGTACAGGTGCGGATCGCAGCCGAGGTACGTGAGCACGGCTCGCATCACGGGCAGGATCAGCTTCTCGTGAGCGAGCACGAGGCGGCGGAAGAAGCGCTCGTAGCTCGGGTCGGGCCAGAACGCCTCGAGATCGACCGGTGACGCCGCATCGAGGTCGAACGCGCGGCGGCAGAAGACCCAGCCCTCGACGAGGTCGGGGTGGATGTCGCTCGTCTCCTTGATCGGGAAGTAGCCCTGGTTCACCGAGCCGTGGCGTTGCGCGCGGTAGCGCATCTTGCCGTCGAGCGGCGTGGCCTCGAACATCGCACGCACGCGCTCGGCCGCATCGGCGTACAGGTTCGCCGGAACGCCGTGACCCTCGAGGATCGCGAAGCCGATCTCGTGCAGTGCCTGACCCAGCTGTTGGGCGAAGCCCTCCTTGTCGCGCATGTCGCACGTGCGCACGCAGTAGGTCTCGTCGAACGAGTCGGCGCCGTCCGCCGCATCCGACAGCTGGTACTCGTCGGGCTTCTCGACCTGGTCGTAGCGCCGGTACTCGTGGCTCGAGGCGTCGACGCCGTGGGTCTTCTTGTCCATCGGCTCAGGATACCTCGATCGGCCGTAGAATGGCGCGCTCGTGCAGCTCAAGCGCCGACTCTCGATGATCGACGGGCTGGCCATGGTCGTCGGGATCATGATCGGCGCGGGGATCTTTCGCACGCCCGGGCTCGTCGCCACGCAGCTCGGCCGGCCATGGCTCACGTTCGTGGCCTGGATCGCCGGCGGCGCGGTCAGCGTGCTCGGGGCGCTCGTCTTCGCCGAGCTGGCGACGCGCCATCCGCTGGCCGGCGGCAAGTACGTGTACGCGCGCGAGGCGTTCGGTCGCCGCGCCGGATTCGTCGTCGGGTGGGTCGAGACGCTGGGGATCTACTGCGCCGCGATCGCCGGTGTCGGCGTGGTTGCCGGCGACTATCTGGCGCAGCTCCTCGGCCTCGACGGCGTCGATCCGCGGTGGCTCGGCGTGGGGTTCGTCGCGCTCGTGACCGCGCTGAACCTGATCGGCGTCACGTTCGGCTCGACGGTCCAGAACCTCGTCACCGGCGCGAAGGTCGCGGCGCTGCTCCTCGTGGTCGGACTGGCGGCGGTCCTGGGAACGGGCGCCGGCTGGTCCGCGCCCGCGGCGCCGATCGCCGGCCCGGCGCTCGCGGGTGCGTTCGCCGTCGCGTTCCAGGCGGTGATCTGGACGTACTACGGCTACCCCGACGCGGCGAAGATTGCGGAAGAAGTGGTCGATCCCGAGCGCACGCTGCCGCGCGTGCTGCTCCTGGGCATCGGCGGGGCAACGGCGCTCTACGTATTGCTCAACGCCGGATTCCTGCACGTGCTGCCGTTCGAGCGCATCGCCGGCTCGACGCTCGTCGCCCGGGACGTCGCCGAGGTGCTGTTCGGTTCGGGTGCCGCGGCGGTGGTCGCCGGTCTCGCGTTGCTCGTGGTGCTCGGCTCGCTCAACGGCAACGTGTTCGTCACGCCGCGCGTCGTGTTCGGCCTGGCCCGCGACGGTCTGGGCCCCCGCGTGCTCGAGCGGGTCAACGAGGGCGGGACGCCCTGGACCGCGATGCTGCTCGTCGGTGGAATGTCGTGCATCCTCGCCGCCACCGGAACGTTCGAGCGGCTGCTGTCGTGGGCCATCCTGTCGATCCTCGTGATCGACGGGTTCATGGTGCTCGTCCTGTTCCGGCTGCGCCGGAGCGGGGCCGCACCCCCGTTCCGCGTTCCGTTGTACCCGGTCCTGCCGCTCGCGTTCCTCGCGCTCTATGCGGCCCTGTTCGTCGGCGCGGCGGTCGAGCAGCCGAGGCTCGTCGCCGTCGTCGCCGCGATGTTCGCCGCCGCGTGGCTCGTCGCCGTGTTGTGGGTCAGACCGACACCGAGAAACGAGACCTGACCCCCGGCCGCTCTCAGTCGGCGGTGCCCTGGGCCTCGGCGTAGGCGCGCTCGATCGCCGCATCGACGACGCCGTCGAAGAACCGCTGCGCCGCGGGATCGTCCCCGGCGAGCGTCTTGCGCCACGGGGCGAGGTCGACCGCGGCGCGCGTCTCGTCGAGTGACCGACCGGCGACGGCGGCCCGGCCGACCTGGGCCACGAGGTCCTCGAGGTAGCCCAGCTCGTCCTCGAGCTCGTCGGTCCCGTGGAAGATCGGTCCGTGCCCCGGGACGATCGCGACCACGTCGAGAGCCGCGATGTCGCGCAGCGCGGCGATCCACTCGCGCGGGTAGCCGTGGCCCACGAACGGCAGGTCGTCGAGCACGTCGCCGGTCATCAGGATCTTGTCCTGCGGGAGGTACACGAGCGTGTCGCCGCGCGTGTGCGCGCGCACGTGGCGCAGGACGACCGTGCGGTCGCCGAGCGACAGCGTGGTCGAGTCCGCGCCGTACGGGTGCGTCGGCAGGACGAACTCGGCGCCGCGATTCCGCTCGAGCCAGCCCTTCGCGCGCGCGATCGCGGCGAGCTGCTTGTCGCGCTCGTCGGGCGTGATCTCGGTCCCGTCGTCGTCCTTCCCCGCCGCGAGCTGCGTTTCGGCCGCGGGGATCCGCTCGTCGAGCCGCGCCACGCGCTCGCGCAGCTCCTTCTCCGCCCGGTCGGGGACGTCGCGCAGGAGCGTCTCGTGGCCCACGAACTCGATGCCCGGGCCGAGCTCGCGGCGATAGACCGCGTTCCCCTGCGTATGGTCGGCGTGCCAGTGGGTGTTGACCACGTAGCGCACGGGCTTGTCCGTCAGCTGGCGGATCTCGGCCGAGACGCGGCGGACGAACGCCTCGTCGGCCGGCGCGTCGACGACGAGCACAGCGTCCCGTCCGACGACGACGACGACGTTCGAGTCGTCGAACCGCTTGTCCGCCGGCTGGAGCGCCGCGTACACGCCGGGCGCGACGGACACGAGGAAGCCGTCCGGGCTCGGCGCGGGCGGCGTCGGCGCCCCCGGCGCGCAGGCCACGAGCGGCACGGTCAGGACGACGAGCGCGACCGGTCGGCGTCGGGCCATGATCTCCTCAGCTGCTCGCCGACGTATAGCGAGCGATCGAGCGGAGCCAGACGAAACGCGAGAGCCCCGCGAACACGAGCGCGCCCGCGAGCGCAGCGGCGAGCGTCCCGGGCGACAGGCGCCCGAGGAGCGCGAGGGCCGGATAGGTCGTCATCAGCGCGAGCGGGACGACGAACGTGAACACGAACGCGAACACGCCGCGGAACACCGACGCCGGCCAGCGCGCGGCGTCGAACACCGAGCTGAACAGGTGGGTCAAGTTGTCCACGCGGACCACGTAGAACGCGGCGCTGACGGTCAGGATCCACATCGAGTACAGGAGCAGGGTCGAAGCCGCGAGGAGCAGGAGCGCCGCGCCGATGCCGGCGACCGACGGCCCGCGCTCGAGCAGGCGAAACGCGTAGGCGAACACGACCGCCGCGGTCAGCAGGTTCGTCGCGCGCCACGGCCGGAACTGCGCGGTCGACACGAGGAACTGCGCGTCCGCCGGCTTGAGCAGGACGAAATCGAGCGTGCCGTTGCGGATGTGGTCGACGACGCTCGTCAGGCTCGGGTTGATCGCGCCCTCGAGGATCGCCTGGAGCAGCAGGAACCAGCCGGTGACGAGCAGCGCTTCGCCGAACGTCCAGCCGGCGATCGTCTCGCGGCTCTCGAACACGATGAACAGCGGGATCAGCGCGGTGATGGCCCAGAACACCTCGAGCACGCCCTCGACGAAGAAGTCGAAGCGATACTGCAGCAGGCCCAAGAGCGAGGTGCGGATCTGGATCCCGAGCAGCCGCAGGTACCGCAGCACGCTCAGCCGCCGTAGGCCGCGTAGCGGCGCGTGCCGCTGCGCCACAGCACGATGCCGAGCGCGCCGAAGGTCAGGACCCACGCCCACTGCCGCGCGAGGAGCGCGAAGCCCGTCGACGCATCGTGCGCCGAGGTCAGCAGCTCGACCGGCAAGCCGATCTGGTACCGAAACGGCAGCCAGTCGAGCACGGCGCGGGCGGTCTCAGGGAACAGCTCGATCGGCACGAGGTAGCCGCTCGCGACCCAGAACAGCACGAGCCACACGTCCATGACCTTCAGGCTGCTCTCGATGCGGAACGCGAGGCAGCCGATCGAGAAGCTCGCGAGGAACCCGAGAGCCCACGCCCCGGCGATCGACACGAGCCAGGCGAGCCAGATCGCCGGGTCGGTCGGCAGGGCCGATCCGCTGCCGAGCGCCAGCGCGAGCACGACCACGGGCAGCGCCGCGACGAGGCGCAACGGCAGGATCGCGAGCGACTCCGTGGCGTAGGCCAGAAACGGATGGACCGGGCGCAGGAGCCGCGCCGACAGCGTGCCGTGGCGGATCTCGAAGTTCATCTGCCACGAGATCCACGAGCCCGTCAGCTGGCGCACGACGAACGTGGCCAGGAAGTAGCTCGTGAACTCGGCCTGGCCGAACCGGCCGACCGGGCCGTCGCGCGCCACCGCGGACCACAGCGCCAGCATGATGAACGGCATCGTCGTCGACAGGATCCAGACCACGAGCTCGGCGCGATACGCCACGCCCTCGACGAAGCCGACGCGCAGGAGGGTCGGCAGCGCGCGCAGCGTCGGCCCGACGTTCGGCGTCGGCAGCCTCACGGTGGCGCCGGCTCCTCGCGCGCCGCGCGGCTCCGGGCGAACAGCTCGCTCATCACCTCCTCGAGCGGCGCGTGCTCGATCGTCAGGTCGGCCACCGGCAGCTCGCCCAGGGCCCGTGAGACCGTGTCGCGCAGCCGGCGCTCGTCGACCTGCAGGACCGCCTGCGCCGGGCTGTGGTCCACGACCTGGCCCAGGAGCGCGAGCACGCGCGGCTCGACCGGTCGCTCGAGGCGCAGGACGACGCGACGCTCGGGCCGCACGCGGCGCACGAGCGCCTCGAGCCCGCCGTCGTAGGACAGCTGGCCCCGGTCGATGACGATGACGCGGGGGCACAGCGCCGCGACGTCGTCCATGTAGTGGCTCGTCAGGAGCACGGTCGCCCCGCTGCGCTCGTTGTAGCGCCGGATGAAGTCGCGCATCGTCACCTGCATCGAGACGTCGAGCCCGATCGTCGGCTCGTCGAGGAAGAGCACGCGCGGCTCGTGGACCAGCGCCGCCGCGAGCTCGCACTTCATGCGCTCGCCGAGCGACAGCTGGCGCGTCGGCTTGGTGACGAGCTCCCCGAGCTCGAGCAGCTCGGTCAGCTCGTCCATCGTCGCGCGCAAAGCGCGGCCGCGGCACGTCGTAGATCGCGCGGTTGAGCTCGAACGTCTCGGCCGGCGGCAGGTCCCACAGCAGCTGCTGCTTCTGGCCCATGACGAGCATGATCGTGCTGCAGGAACGCGGCCTCGCGGCGGCGCGGGACGTGGCCCAGCGACCGTGGCCTCGCCCGACGTCGGGTGGAGCAGCCCGGCGAGCATCTTGAGCGTCGTCGTCTTGCCCGCGCCGTTCGGCCCGAGGAACCCGACGCGCTCGCCCGGCGGGATGTCGAACGAGATGCCGTCGACCGCCCGCACGAGGTCGTAGCGCCGGTTCACGAGCGAGCGCACGGCGGCGACGAGCCCCGGCGCTCGACGGTGCACGCGGTAGTGCTTGCGCAGGTCTGAGACGCGGATCACGGAGGGAGGTTAGCAGC
This sequence comes from uncultured Acidobacteriota bacterium, assembly GCA_963824225.1. Lineage (GTDB taxonomy): Bacteria > Acidobacteriota > Polarisedimenticolia > Polarisedimenticolales > Polarisedimenticolaceae > CAWGOF01. The sequence goes on from CAWGOF010000001.1 coordinate 237,595, forward strand.
AACGGCCGCTGCAGCAGCGGCCGTTGCTGCAGCGGTCGCTAGACGGCGCGAGGGAACGGGGCCCGCAGGTTCGCCGCCGGCAGGTAGACCTGGAACGTCGAGCCCTCGCCGGGCGCCGACTCGACGGCGATGTGGCCGCCCGCGCGGGCCACGACCGAATACACGTGGGCCAGGCCGAGCCCCGCGTGGTCCCCGTCGACCTTGGTCGTGAAGAACGGGTCGAAGATGTGCTCGAGCGCATCCTCGGGGATCCCCCCGCCGCTGTCGCGGACCGTGACGCGCAGGTGCGGACCGAGCCGCGCGTCGGGGTGCGTCGACACGTACTCCTCGTCGAGCTCGACCGGCTCGACGGCCAGGACCAGGCTTCCCCCCACGGCGATCGCCTCGAGCGCGTTGCGCAGGAGCGGCCGCACGATGTCCTCGACGTCCCGGGCCTGGCGCGCCTGCGTGACGTTGCGCGCGACCACGATCGCGCGCGTCGGCCCGTGGAGCGGGGTCAGGCCCGTCGCCCGGCACTCGTACCAGAACCGCGCACCGTCCGTACCCTCGATCGCGATCTCGCACTCGGCCCGGCGCTCGTCGTCGAGCGCGGCGCCGAGGCACGCCGCGAAGCTCGCCTGGTGGTCGCGGCCCAGGAGGTCGAACACGCTGCGGCCCACGAGGTCGCTCACCGTGCGCCCGGCGAAGCATCGGCTGGCGAACGCGATGGTCCCGTCGCGCTCGACCTGCAGCAGGATGTCGGGCGCCTGCTCGGCGGTCGAGCGCAGCGAGCCCTGCTCGTCGTCTCGCGCGGCCTGCGCCTCGTGCTCGGCGACGGCGGACCGCACGCGGTCGAGCAGGACCTTGGGGTCGGTCATCTTCTCGACGAACCCGTACGCTCCGAGGTTCACCGCCTCGCGGGCCGAGTCGAACGAGCCGTAGCCCGTGTGCACGATCACGCGCATGCCGCCGTGGAGGTCGCGCATGCGCTTGAGGACGTCGAGGCCGTTCATGTCCGGCATCCGCAGGTCGACGATCGCCGCCGCGGCGACCTTGCGTGCCGTGCGGTCGAGCGCTTCGGCGGCGCTCGAGCAGGCAATCGCCGAGAACCCGGCGTCGTGCAGCAGGTCGCACAGCGTCGTGCGGTGGCCCGGCTCGTCGTCGAGGACCAGGACCTCGACCCTGCCTTTCATGTCGGCACCTGGCGCAACAGCTCGAGCAGCGTCGCCGGGTCGATGGGCTTGCGCAGGAACGCCCGGGCGCCCTCGGCCAGGGCCTCGAGCTCCAGCTGCTCGACCCGGTAGGCGCTCATCAGGATCACGAGCGGGTTCTGGGTCCGGCGGATCCGGCGGGCCGTTTCGACGCCGTCGATCCCCGGGAGCCGGACGTCGACCAGCGCGACGTCGAACCGTCCCTCGCCGCACAGGCGCACGGCCCGCTCGCCGGACTCCGCCGTGACGACGTCGAACCCCTCTTCGGTCAGGATGTGGGACAGCGTGAGGCGCTGGTTCCGCTCGTCGTCCACGACGAGAACTCGGCGGCGATTCAGTCCCTGCGGCATCGGGCTGGGCCAAAGACTAGCACGCCGACCCGCGGCCGGCATCCGCGGGGCATGCACATCTGTGGATGGCCAAACTGTGCAAATGTGAATCGGATTTCACGCATATCTGCTTACGATTCTCGTTGTGGCATTCGCCTGGCGTGTTCGTATCCGCAATCGCGAGGACGCATTCGTGACACGTCAACCGGCGAGGCCCACCATGGCGAACGAGAACACCGAGACCCCGACCCCCAAGACCCAGCACGGGTCGGCCCTCCTGCTGGCCGTGTTCGTGCTGGCGCTCGTCAGCCTCAGCGGGATCGGCCTGCTGTTCCTGGCGAATAGCGAGATCCGCACGAGCTATGTCGGCCTGCGCGACAAGCGGGCGTTCTACCTCGCCGAGGCCGGCGAGGAGAACGGGCGGATGACGCTCTTCGGCATCAACGGGAACAACCCGTTCACCGACGATCTGGTCAGCTACGCCGGCGCGAACGGCGTGTTCGACGCGATCGATCCGACCGCGATCCAGCCGATCTTCGACGGCGCCGGCGTCCTGACCGGCGTGACCGGCGTCGGCGACGACGTGCCCGTGCGCGGTGTGACCGGCCTCGGCAATGGCTACATCATGGCGTTCGTGACGAACGACGCCGCGGACGGCGTGGCCACGACGACCGACACGAACGACCTCGTGATGTTCACCGGTGTCGGCGCCGGCCCCGACGGCGAGTTCGAGGTCGTCCAGGCGGTCGTCGAGCGCTGGCAGGTGCTGCCGCAGATGCCGCCAGCGACGATCACGCTCCTCGGACCGACCCCGGCGTTCACGAGCGGCACCTCCGAGCCGCACCTGTACACCGGGAACGACTGCGGCGGCAGCGCGCCGGGGATCCCGGACTTCAACGTCCCGGTCGTGGCCACGATCGGTTCGTCGGCCGAGCTCGATGCCGAGGGCGGAATGATGCCGAACCCAGATTTCGTGTCGGGCGACTGGCACGACGCCGACGCGTTTGCCGACCTGACCGATCTGACCGAGCCCACGCTCGTCGACTCCGGCTTCACCGGCCTGAGCTCGACCTGGACCGACTGTGCGGCGATGCACACGTTCGTCCACGAGATGAAGCAGCTGGCGACGACGATCTGCACCGATCCCGACTGCACGCTGCCCACCGACCTCGCGAGCCTGACCTTCGTCGAGGGCGACCTGACGATCGGCCCCTCGGGCGGCGCCGGGACGCTCGTGGTCACCGGAGCGCTGACGTACAACGGCAACGCCGAGTGGAACGGGATGATCTTCGTCTTCGGTAAGGGCGAGTTCGAGCGGTTCGGCTCGGGGAACGGCGAGATCTCGGGCGCGATGATGATCGCCGACATCGCCGGTGAGGACAATCTTTACGACACCGCCGACGACTGCGAGAGCGGCGAAAACGGCTTCAACAGCGCGACCTTCGACATGGCCGGCGGCGGCACGGCCGAGACCGTCTACTGCAGCGCCGACATCATCGGCTCGACGCCGAACCCGCCGTATCGCGTGCTGTCCTTCCGTCAGCTCTAGTCTCGACCCCCTCCTTGTGTCATGGGGCCGCGTTCGTGCGGCCCCATTGCTCATCCGCCGACGAGCGTGGTAGGGTCGCGCGATGCGGCCCGAGGCGAACCGCGAAGCTACGTGGACCGTCCTCCTGGCCGACGATCCGACGATCTTCGTCGCCGCACACGGCTCGATGCTCACGCGTGCGGACGCGCGGGTCGTCGCCGCGTCGAGCGCGACCCACGCGCTCGACAAGGCGCGAGCCGAGCAGCCGGTTCTGGCCGTGCTCGACGCCGACACGTGGGGTGTCGAGGCGCTGCGCGCGCTGCGGGCGGACCCGGCGACGGCGTCGATCCCGGTGCTGCTGCTCCACGCGCGCCCGCGCGACCCGAAGGTCGCGGCCGACGCCTGGCTCGCCCGGCCGATCGACCCGCACGAGCTCGAGCGCGCGGCGGCGCGGATCGCGCGCCGGCAGGCGCGCGCCGCTGCGCGTAGGCATGCCGCGCTGCGCACGACGTACTTCCACGGGGCGCGCTCGGCGCGCGCGTTCACGAAGGACGTCGGGACGGGCGGCGTGTTCCTGCGGGTGCGCGAGAGCCTGGCGGTCGGCGAGCCGGTGCAGCTGATCGTCGACCTTCCCGGCGACCCGCAGTCCGCGGTGCGGGCCGCGGGCGAGGTCGCGCGGCTCGTCCCGTCCGAGCGCGATTCGCACCTCGTGCCGGGGATCGCGCTGCGGTTCCTCCGCATCAGCCCCCGCGATCGGGGGAAGCTGGCCCGGTTCGTCGCCGCGGGAGCCGCCGATGGCTGAGCCACGCATCCTCGTCGTCGACGACGACCGCGACATCCGGGGCCTCGCGGCATCGGTCCTCTTGGCCGCGGGCTACGACGTGCGCGAGGCCGCATCGGGTATCGAGGCGTTCGAGCTCCTGGCGCGCGATCCGTGCGCGCTCGTGCTGCTCGACATCAACATGCCGGGTCTCGACGGCTGGCAGACGCTGCGCCGGATCCGCACCGACGCTCGCCTGCGCGAGCTGCCGGTCGTGATGTTCTCGGTCAAGGCCGAGGTGCGGGACAAGATCACCGGCCTGCAGGAGGGCGCGACCGACTACCTGCCCAAGCCGTTCGGCGTCGACGAGCTGGTCGCGCGCGTGCGAGCGGCGCTCGACACCGCGCGCGGCGGGCACTGATCGTGGACCCGCGCGATACGCTTCGCCTGTCGAGCGTCCTGCACGATCGGATCACCGGGCTCCCGGCGTTCGCGCTCCTCGTCGACGAGCTGCGGGCCGAGCTCGACGGACGGCGGTGTCTCGGCGTGCTGCACTTCGAGCTCGTGGGCTTGGACGTCGTCGAGACGCTCTACGGCTGGCAGGTGTTCGATCGCATCGTCGCCCGCGCGGCGGCGGTCCTGCGCGACGCGATCGGTCGCGAGCTGCCGAGCCGCACGCTCCTGGGCATCAACGCCGTGGCCGGAGAGCGCTTCGGAGCGTTCGTCCTCGAGGACCAGCGGGGCGTCGAGGTCACGGCCCCGGTGCTCGCGCGCCTCGCGCGCGCGGCAGCGGCGCGGCTCGATCGCGACCTCGGTGCGAGCCCGGAGCTCGCCGGTCTCGTTCCGGCGCTCGAGGTCCGGGCGGGCCACGCGCTCCTGTCGCTCGACCCGTTCTTCCGCTTCGAGCGCCGCGTGGCCGCGGCGATCGAGCGGGCCCGAGCGGTTCCCGACCGCAAGCTCAGGCGGCGCGAGCGCAGCGTCGCCGAAGAGCTCGAGCGGATCCTACGCGACGAGGAGATCCGGACCCTGTTCCAGCCCGTGATCGACCTGCGGTCGCACGCCGTGCTGGGATACGAGGCGCTCGCGCGAGGGCCAGGAGGCGGCCCGCTCGAGATGCCCCGCGCGCTGTTCCTCGCGTCCGATCGTCTGGGTCGGACGCTCGATCTCGACCGGACGTGTCGCGCCGCCGCCCTGCGCGCGTCGGCCGAGGCCCGGATCGCGCCCGCGGGGACGCTGTTCGTCAACGTCGTCCCGCAGAGCCTGGGCTCGGCGGCGGGCGATGCGGCCCAGGCGCTCGCCGGTCTGTCCCGCGCCCCGGGACCGGTCGTCGTCGAGCTCCCCGAGCGCGCGGCCGACGCCGACCCCGAAGGGTTTCTCGAGGCGGTGCGCCGCGCCCGGGAGAGCGGCCTCGGGGTGGCCCTGGACGATGTCGGGACCGGGTGGGCCAGCCAGGCGCTCGTCGAGCGGGTTCGGCCGGATTTCGTGAAAATCGACCCGAGCCTCGTTCGCGGAATCGAGCGTAGCCTCATAAAGCAGGAGATTTTGCGCTCGGTGGTTCGTATAGCGAACAGCTTGGGTGCCTCGATCGTCGCCGAGGGGATCGAGGCCCGGGACGAGGCCGAGGTCGTCCTCGCGGCCGGTGCGCAGTACGGTCAGGGCTTTCTCTTCGCCCGACCCGGACCGCACGGCGGCGAGACGGCGGGCCGCGCGACCCCTGACGCCGCGCACTGACCGGTCGGCGGCCGAGGCTCCCGGGATCGAGGCCCCACGGGACGTGCAATGGGCGCGGCAACGACTGTTGCCTCGGGCTGGCTCGCCGGGATCCGGACGGGGGACGAACGCGTGCTGATCGTCCTCGTCGGCGTGGGCCTGCTCCTCGTCCTCGCGCTCGGGCTCTCGATCCTCCTCGCGTCGCGCCGCCGCTCGTCCCAGGAGATCCGCGAGATCGTCGCCGCGCTCGAGGAGCTGCGCGCGGGCCCGTCGCGCCGCAGGCCCGACCTCGCGCCGAGCTCGCCGCTCGCCGTCGTCGGCGACGCGATCGGCCGGCTGAGCCAGGACCTCCACGTGCGCGCGAACGAGGCGGCCGAGACGACCGAGCGCCTCGACGGGGTGCTCGACGCGTTCCGCCCGGGGGCGATGATCACGGCCGATCTCGACGGCGACGTGCGCACGCTGAGCGATGGGGCGCTCGCGCTGCTCGGCTGGGACCGCGAGGACGCGCTCGCGCTCGCGGTGTCGACGTTCTTCGCCGAGGGGGCGTACGAGGCGATCCTGCCGCGGCTCACCCGCCGCGCCGCGCGCGAGCGCGGCCTCACGACCCGCACGACGCTGCGGCGCAAGGACGGAACGACGTTTCCGGCCGAGCTGACGATCCGAACGCTGCACCGGCCGAGCGGCGACGCCGGTGGGTTTCTGATCGTGGTGCACGACGTGACCCAGCAAGTCGGGCTCGAGACCGAGCTGCGGCAGTCGCAGGAGCGCTACAGCCGCCTGGTCGAGGGGTTGTCGGTCGGCACGGCGATCGTGCGCCGCGGACGCGTGCTCTACGCGAACCCGGCGTTCGCGAGCCTGTGCGCGGTCGAGCGGAACGGGCTGATCGACCGGCCGCTGCGCGACCACGTCGCCACCGGCAACGTGCTGCTCCTGGCGAGCCGTCTCGAGGCGCTCGAGGCGGCGGGCCAGGGCACGGAGACCCTGTTCTGCACGCTCGTCGGCGCCGACGGACGACCGGTGGCCGACGTGCGGCTCGATCTCGCCGCGATCCCGTACGCCGAGGGACCGGCGACGCTCGTCCTGGCCCACGACGAATCGGCGGCACGGCGGGCCGAGGACGAGGTCCGGGCCAACGAGTCGCGCCTCGACGCGGTGCTCGAATCGACGTCCGACGGGATCCTGATGCTCGACGATGAATCGCACGGCGGGCTCGCCCGGATGACGAACGCGGCGTTCCTCGAGCTGGCCGGCCTGCGCGCGCCCGACGTGCTCGGCCGCTCGCGCGAGCAGATCGCCGAGCGGCTGCACGCGCGAGGCGCGGGCTACGAGGCGCTGGCCGACGTCGTGCGGGCCCGCGACGCCGTCGAGGCGCGCGTCGTGCGCCTCGCGGGGCCCGAGCCGCGGGAGATCACGGTCGCCGCGGTCGACCTCGACGATCGGAACGGCCGGCCGTGCGGACGCGTCGTGGCGTGCCGCGACCTGACGGCGCAGCGCGAGTCCGAGCGCCGGCTCAAGCAGGACGCGGAGGAGCTCGAGCGGGGCAAGATCGAGCTCGAGCGGGCGTACCGGCAGCTCGACGACGCGAACCGGGATCTGCAGTCGCGGACCGCGGAGCTCGACCGGCTCAACGTCGAGCTGCGCAAGCTCGACGAGATGAAGTCGAACCTGCTGGGCAACGTGTCGCACGAGCTGCAGACGCCGTTGGTGTCGATCCGCGGCTACACGGAAATGATTCTGAAGGAGCGGCTCGGCCCGCTGACCGTCGAGCAGCGCCGGGGGCTCGAGCTGTGCCTGTCGAACATCGATCGGCTGATCACGATGATCGACGGGCTCCAGGCCGTGTCGCGGCCCGAGCCGGCCGCGGATCGGCTGACGCTGTCGCGCTTCGGTCTGCGCGAGGTCGTGGAGGAGGCGCACGCGCTCCTCGCGGGGGCGATCGGCGCGCAGGAGATCGTCTACTCCGCCGACCTGGGACCCGAGCCGCTGATCGTGCACGGAGACCGCGATCGGATCCTGCAGGTGTTCCTGAACCTCGTGGGCAACGCGGTCAAGTTCAACGTCCGCGGTGGACGCGTCGAGGTGCGCGCGGCGCGACAGGCTGGGGGTCCGATCGAGGTCGAGGTGCGCGACACGGGGATCGGCATCCCGACCGAAGCGATCGACCGGATCTTCGATCGGCACTACCGCGCCGGGGGAAACGAAACGGGGGGCCCCGCCGGAAGGGGGCTCGGCTTGACGATCGTGCGCGACGTGCTGCGCCTGCACGGCTGCCGGATCGACGCGACGAGCGATCCGGGTCGCGGGACGAGCTTCCGGTTCACCCTACCCGCGGGGTCAGAAGGATGACCCCAATCCTCTTTTGTAGAACAGCAGCACGGCTGCCGCGGCCCCGATCGACAGGCTCTCCACCCCCTCGCGCATCGGGATCCGGATCCGGGCGGCGAGCACGGGATCGAGCTCGGGAGGCAGCCCCGGTCCCTCGGCGCCGAGCACGAGCGCCAAGCGGCCGCTCCAGTCGGCGTCGTGGAACGCGAGCTCGCCGCGCGGGTCGGCCCCCAGGAGACGGAACCCGCGGGAGACGAGCCGGTCCGTGAGCTCGCCGAGCTCGCCGCGCACCGCGGGCAGGCGAAACGCGGAGCCCGCGCTGGCGCGCACCGCGCGCGGGTGGTGCAGATCGGCCGAGCCGGCGGTCGCGAGGAGCAGGTCGGCTCCCGCGGCGTCGGCCGTCCGCCGGATCGCACCCAGGTTTCCCGGATCCTGGACGCCGCACGCCAGGACGACGAGCCTGGCCCGGTCGAGCGTCGCCGGCAGGTCGACCGGTCGGACACGCACGACGCACACGACCGGCTGAGGCGAGCGTGCGTCCTGCACCGCGTCGAGCGCCGCGTCTGACGCCTCGACGAACGGCAGGCCCGCCCGATCGACCGCCTGGCGCAAGGCCTGCCCCTCGGGCGTGGCCCCGAGCCTGGGTGCGCCGACCACGAGCTCGACGTCGGCCGCGGCGTCGAGCGCTTCGCGCACGAGGTGCGGTCCTTCGGCTACGAGCACGCTCTCCGCTCGGCGACGCTCGGCGTCGCGCGCGAGGTCGCGCACACGACGCAGGGCGGGGTGGTTCTTGCCAACCATCGGGGTCCGATCTCGGATCCGTTTCGCGGGCCGACCATGGTAGACTCGCGAGCGTCCGCGGGCCAAGCCGTGCGTGTCCTCGCCATCGAACCGATGAACCCGCGGGACGACCGCGTGGCCGAAGCTGCGCGCATCCTCGGACGCGCAGGGATCGTCGCACTCCCGACCGAGACGTTCTATGGGCTCGCCGCGGACGCGTTCTGCAAGACCGCGCTCGCGCGGATCAACGTTCTGAAGCGTAAGCCCGCTCGATCGCCGATCCTCGTGCTGCTCGCCGACACGAAGCAGGTCGAAGCGGTCGCGGCACGGCTACCCGCGAGGTTTCACGAGCTCGCGGCGGCGTTCTGGCCCGGTCCGTTGACGCTCGTCGTGCCGGCGTCGCCCGACGTGCCCGACGAGGTCACGGGTGGGAGCGGCACCGTGGCGGTCCGCGTCGCCGGCCTCGCGCTCCCGCGGCGCCTGGCTCGCGAGCTCGGCCGGCCGATCACCGGGCCGAGCGCCAACCGGCACGCCGAGCCGCCGTGTCGCACGGCGGGCGAAGTGGCGCAGGCGTTCGGCGACGAGCTCGACGGGATCCTCGACGGTGGTTCGACGATCGCCGGGGCGCCGTCGACGATCGTCGACCTGTGTGGCGCGCGGCCGCGGGTCCTGCGCGAGGGCCTGCTCCCGACGTCGTCGCTCGCGCCGTTCCTCGAGCCGTCGAAGAGCGATCGCTGATCCGCGCCCGGTATACTGGTCGTGGTCGTGCGAGCCGCACAGACGATCGCTGTGGAACCGCGGCGCGAGCCGCGGGTCCAGGGAGGAAAGTCCGAACTCCGCAGGGCAGCGTGCTGGGTAACGCCCAGGCCCGGTGACGGGACGGAAAGTGCAACAGAGAGCAGACCGCCTGCCGACGTCGCGTCGCGCGCCACCGCGCCTCGCGTACCAGGCGCCGGCCGGCAAGGGTGAAACGGTGCGGTAAGAGCGCACCAGCGACCCGCGGCAACGCGGGCGGTTCGGCAAACCCCACGCGGAGCAAGACCAAATAGGGGAGCCATGGGTCGGCCCGGCCCCGCTCCCGGGTAGGTCGCTCGAGGGCGGGAGCGATCCCGCTCCCAGAGGAATGATCGTCGCCCTCGCGAGAGGGCACAGAATTCGGCTTACGGGTGGCTCGCACGTCCACGTGCCGCTCCGTCTTCCGGGTGGCCGGAGGACGCGAGCGGGCGGAATCGACCGCTCGATGGAACACGCTTGACACGACAGGCGCGACCCTGGCGATCCCTGAAGCGCGGCGACACGGTCGGGGTCGTGTCGACCGGCTTTGCGGTCGAGCCGGGCCGCCTGACCCGCGGGGTCGCCCGGCTCGAGCGCCTCGGGTTCCAGGTCGTCGTCGGACGGCACGCGCTCGACCGTCAGGGCTATCTCGCGGGCGACGACGACGCACGCGCCGAAGACCTGCTCCAGATGCTCCGCGCGCCGGAGGTCCGTGCGGTGTGGTTCGCGCGTGGAGGGTACGGGACCGCGCGGCTCCTCGATCGCGTTCCGTGGCGCGCGCTGGCCCGCGCGCCGAAGCTGTTCGTCGGCTACAGCGATCTGACGGCGCTCTTCGCCCCGGCGATCGATCGCGCGAACGCGCTGTGCCTCTACGGACCGGTCGTCGCCGAGCTCGGCGATCGATTCGCGTGGAACGTGTCGTCCCTCGTGCGGCTCCTCGCCGGTCGGCCGTTCGAGATGCGCATCGGTCGGCGGGGCGTGCTCGTCGCCGGGCGTGCGCGCGGACGCCTCGTCGGCGGGAACCTGACCGTCCTCGCGCACCTGTGCGGGACGCGCTACGAGCCCGATTGCCGGGGGGCGATCCTGTTCTTCGAGGATGCGGGCGAGCCGACGTATCGGATCGACCGCATGCTGTCGCAGCTCCGGCAGGCCGGGTGGCTGTCGCGGGTCCGCGGCGTCGTCGTCGGCGGGATCGACGTCCCGAAGCGTAAGCGCTTCCCGCCCGATCGCTCGCTCGACGACGTGCTGGCGGAGGCGCTCGTGCCGCTCGGAGTGCCCGTCATTCGACACGTCGTCGCCGGACACGTGCGCTGCAAGCGCACGTTGCCTCTCGGCGGGACGTGCGAGATCGATACGCGCGCGGGGATCCTGCGCGTGCGTCCGTGAGCCGCAAGCCGATCGCCGAGCGGCGCATCCGCATCGACGTTGCGTACGACGGCACCGAGTTCGCCGGGTTCCAGCTCCAGCCGCGCTTTCGCACCGTCCAGGGCACGCTCGAAGCCGCGCTGACGCAGCTGGCCGGCGGAGCCCCGCTACGGGTCCACGCGGCGAGCCGCACCGACTCTGGCGCACACGCCCGGCGGCAGGTCGTCGACTGTGCCTTGCGCTCGCGACTCGACGACGCCGGGATCGAGCGCGCGCTCGCGCGCCTGCTGCCGCGCGACGTGCGGCCGCTCGGGGTCCTGACGGTTCCCGCGCGGTTCCACGCGCAGTACGACGCGGTGTCGAAGACGTACCGCTATCGTCTCGATCGGTCGCGCCACGGAGATCCGCTCCTCGCGCGCTACGCGTTCCACGTGCCGGGGGCGCTCGACGTCGACCGGATGCACGAGGCGCTCGCGCTCCTGCCCGGCCGGCGCGACTGGTCGGGGTTCGCCGACTCGCGCTGCCGCGTGCGCGATCGCGTGCGCCACGTGCTCGAGGCGAGCTATGCGCTCGTCGGTGCGCGGGACGGCGAGTTCACGTTCCGGGCCGACGGGTTCTTGACGCACATGGTGCGCAACCTCGTCGGCACGCTCGTCGAGATCGGGCGCGGCCGAAGCGAGCCGTCGAGCGTGAGCCGGATCCTCGAGCGCCGCGATCGGACACTCGCCGCCGCGGCGGCGCCGGCGCGCGGCCTGACGCTGTGGCACGTCGCCTATCCCGATGAAGCGCCGCGCGGCGGTTGATCGGCCCGTCGATCGGTACTAGGATTCGCCGGGGTCGGCGTCCGGTCGCCCCGTCCGCGGTGGAGGTCCATGTTCGGGAAGGACGCACTGGCCGTCGCCGGAACCGAGGAAGCGCGCGTCCTCAGCCAGATCGATCGCTCGCGCTTGCCACGTCACGTCGCCGTGATCATGGACGGGAACGGCCGCTGGGCCGCCGAGCGCCGGCTGCCCCGCGTCGCCGGTCACCGCGCGGGCATCGACGCGGTGCGCGAGATCGTCGAGGTGTCGGCGCGGCTGGGCCTCGAGGTCCTGACGCTCTACGCGTTCTCCAAGGAGAACTGGAAGCGTCCGCGCTCCGAGGTCGCGACGCTGATGGCGCTCCTGCGCGAGTACTTGCGCCGCGAGCTCGACACGCTGCTCGACAACAACATCCGGCTGCACACGATCGGGCGCACGGGCGAGCTGCCGCCGAGCGCGCGGCGCGAGCTCGATCGGGCGCTCGAAACGACCGCCGGCGCGAGCGGCATGCGGTTCAACATCGCGCTGTCCTACGGCGGACGCACGGAGATCGCCGATGCGTGCCGGTCGATCGCCGCGGCGGGCCTCGCGCCCGAGGCGATCGACGAGCACACGATCGCGGCGCACCTGTACACGGCGGGCCTGCCCGATCCGGACCTGTTGATCCGCACGAGCGGGGAGCTGCGCGTGTCGAACTTCCTGCTGTGGCAGATCGCGTACTCCGAGATCTGGGTCACGGAGACCCTGTGGCCGGACTTCCGCCGGCTGCATCTGTTCCAGGCGCTCGTTGACTACCAGGGTCGCGAGCGGCGCTACGGCGGGCTGGGCAAGGCCTCCGATCCGGCGGCGGCGATCCAGGGCTGACGCCCGATCGCGAGCCACACCCACAAGATGACGCGACTCGTCACGGCCGCCGTCCTCGCTCCGTTGCTGTGGGCCGCGATCAAGCTCGCCGCGCCGTGGGTGTTCGTGTGCATCGCCGTCGTGGTGATCCTCGCCGCGTGCTGGGAGTGCTACCGCATGCTCCGCGGGGCGGGCGCCGAGCCGATCGTCGGTCTCGGCCTCGCGGCGACCGGCGGGCTGCTCGTGGCGTTCGCCGTGCCCGATCCGCGGCTCGGGCCGACGGGGGTGCTCACGGCCGCGGTCCTGGCGACCACGGCGCTGGCGATGCTGCGCCGTGCGACGCCACGCGCGATGCTCGACTCCGTGGGCTCGACGCTGCTCCCGGTGCTGCTCCTCGGGGCGACGCTCGGACACCTCGTGGCGCTGCGCCGGACGCCCGGACCCGACGGGACCGACGTCGTGCTGCTGCTGTTCCTGTGTGTCATCTTCGGCGACACGCTCGCGTACTACGTCGGCTCGGCGGTCGGGCGGCACCGGATGGCCCCGACGATCTCGCCGGGCAAGAGCTGGGAGGGGTTCGCCGGGGCGATCGCCGGCAGCATCGCCGGAGCCCTGATCGCGCACCTGTGGTTCTACCAGCGGCTGCCCCTCGGGCACGCGCTCGCGCTGGGTGTGATCCTCGGCCTCGCCGGCGTGACGGGCGACCTGGCCGAGAGCATGGTCAAGCGCGCGTGCGGGGTCAAGGACTCGTCGACCGCGCTTCCGGGGCATGGCGGCTGGCTCGACCGGACCGACAGCCTGCTGTTCGCCGCGCCGATCCTCTACCATTACCACATGACGTTCCTGCGGGGCCTGTCGTGAAGCGCCTGGCGATCCTCGGATCGACCGGGTCGATCGGATCGAGCACGCTCGACGTCGTCCGGGCGTTCCCCGGGGAGCTCGAGGTCGTCGCGCTCGGCGCAGGCGGGAACGTCGAGCGCCTGGCCGAGCAGGTCCGCGAGTTCCGGCCGGCGTGCGTCGCGCTCGGCGATGCACGCGCGGCGAGCGAGCTCGCGTCGCGGATCGAGCCCGGCTGCCGCGTGGTCCATGGACCGGCCGGGCTGATCGAGGTCGCGACGTGGCCCGACGTCGACCTCGTGGTCAGCGCGCTCGTCGGGGCGGTGGGCCTGCGGCCGACGTGGGCGGCGATCGACGGCGGGCGAGACGTCGCGCTGGCGAACAAGGAGACGCTCGTCGTGGCCGGCGAGCCGATCACGCGCCGGGCGGCCGAGACCGGAGCATCGCTCTTGCCCGTCGACAGCGAGCACAACGCGTTGCACCAGTGTTTGCGCGGAGAGCTCGCGACCGAGGTGCGGCGGCTGTGGCTGACCGCGTCGGGCGGCCCGTTCCTGCGCGTCCCGCAGAAAGACCTCGCGTGCGTGACGGTCGGCCAAGCGCTCGACCATCCGACGTGGCGCATGGGGCGCAAGATCACGATCGACTCGGCGACCTTGATGAACAAGGGCCTGGAGGTGATCGAGGCGCGCTGGCTCTTCGGCATCGAGCCCGCGCGGATCCGCGTCGTGGTTCACCCATCGAGCGTCGTGCACTCGATGGTCGAGTTCGTCGACGGCTCGTTCAAGGCGCAGCTCGGCGTGACCGACATGCGCCATCCGATCCAGTACGCGCTGTCGTGGCCCACGCGCTGGACGACGCCGCTCCCGCCGTTCGATCCCGTGGCCGCGGGCCCGCTCTCGTTCGAGCTGCCGGATCTCGAGCGGTTCCCGTGCCTCGGCCTGGCGTACCGGGCGATCGAGCTCGGCGGCGCGGCGCCGGCGGTGCTGAATGCGGCGAACGAGGTCGCGGTGTCCGCGTTCCTCGACGGCCGGCTGCGGTTCCTCGACATCGCCGCGGTCGTCGCCGACGCGCTCGACCGTCACGCCGCGGATGCCGGGGCCACGCTCGACGACCTCGAGCGCGCAGACGCCGGGGCGCGCGAGACGGCGGAGCGGCTGCTCGTCCGCGGGGCCGCGCGGTGATCGAGCTCCTGCAGTTCGCGCTCGCGTTCGTGCTCGTGCTGGCGCCGCTCGTGTTCATCCACGAGCTGGGCCACTTCCTCGCGGCGAAGCTCCTGCGCATCGGCGTGCCGGTGTTCTCGCTGGGGTTCGGTCCGCGGCTCGCCGGGCTGCGCCGTGGCGGCACGGATTACCGACTGTCGCTCGTTCCGCTCGGGGGCTACGTGCGTCTCGCGGGCGACGAGTCGGACGAGGATCGCCGCGGGGCGCCCGAGGAGTTCCTGTCGCGGCCGCGCTGGCAGCGGGTCGTCGTGTTCCTCGCCGGCCCGACGTTCAACCTCGTGCTCGCGTTCGTCGTGATGTGGGCGTGCTTCGCCGTGCTGGGTAAGACCGAGGCCCCGTACTCGGTGGTGTACCGCGTCGAGCCGGGATCGGCGGCCGAGCGCGCCGGCGTGCAGGCCGGCGATCGTCTCGTGGCCATCGCCGGGCACCCGGTCGAGGACGCGCGGACCCTGCAGTACCGGTACAGCGTCGACATCGCGCTCGCACCGGGAACGCGGAAGACGATCACGCTCGAGCGCGATCGGAAACGTCTCGACGTCGAGCTCGACATCCCCACCGATCCGACGCATGGCGTGGGCGATCCGGGCTGGAGCATCGGCCATGGCGGGAGCGAGCCTCCGGTCGTCGAGAGCGTGCTGCCGGGCGGCGCGGCCGAGGAGGCCGGGCTGCGGGCGGGCGACCGGATCCTCGGGGCGGGGGACAAGCGCCCGATCACCGGGTTCGAGCTGAAGCTCGCGCTCGAGCGCGCCGTCGGTCAGGAGATCGGGCTCGCGGTCGAGCGGGACGGCCAGACGATCCAGGTCCCCGTGCGCCCGCGTCCGAGCACCGAGGACGGCCGGACGATCGGCGTCGATTTCGTGCGCGCGGGCCCGATCCATTTGGGGATCGGCGAGGCCGCGCGCGAGGCCGTCGACTGGTGCGTCGACTCGTCGAAGACGCTGTTCGTCGTGCTCAAGCGCCTGGTCTCGGCCGAGCTGTCGCTGCGCACGATGTCCGGGCCCGTGGGGATCGCCCAGGTCGCGCGGGACGCGCTCGTGCTGGGCTTCGGCTCGTACCTGTACCTGCTCGCGTTCTTCAGCCTGCAGCTCGGGATCCTCAACCTCCTGCCGATCCCGATCCTCGACGGCGGACACCTGCTGATCCTGTTCGTCGAGGCGGTCATGCGCCGCAGCCTGTCCGAGCGCGTGAAGGAGCGCGTGATGCAGGCCGGGCTCGTGTTCCTGCTCGCGTTCATGGGCATCATCATCGTCCTCGACCTGACCAAGCTCGACCTGTCGAGCCTGTTCTAGCGCGCCCGCGGTCGCCGGGCGTACGCCCGCGGTCGCCGACGGCCGCCGGCGGACGCCGGCGGGCGCTCGACGAGCCACGGCCTCGCCGAAAACAGCCCGCGCCGCCGCGTGTGCCTACGGCACGCCCGTTGCTGTGCCGTGGTGTGCGGGCGCGACGATCCGGGCCGGCGATTCCCCGACGTCGGTGCGTGAAGCGCCCGCACGAACCAGCCCGGGGAGGCGGAACACCGCCGGGAGGAACGTCATGACCGGTACCACCACGCTGCGCGCGACCGCCCGGGTCGTCGCGCTCGCCGCCGCGCTCGGCTTCGTCGGCGGCCTCGCGCACGCGAGCCAGGTCAAGCCCGCGGCAGCCCCCACGGTCGCCGTGGACATCAACAGCGCGAGCGCCGCCGAGCTGGCGGCGATCCCCGGGATCGGCCAGTCCCTGGCGTCGCGCATCGTCGAGCTGCGGGACAAGGAGGGCCCGTTCCGCAAGATCGAGGATCTGCTCAAGGTCAAGGGCATCGGCGAGAAGTCGTTCGAGAAGCTGCGGCCGTACGTTCGGATCGGGAAAGCGGGCTGAGATGCGCGTCTCGCGAGGCGTCACGCTGCCCGAGCTCCTCGTGGTGCTCGCGCTCGGTGCGATGCTGCTCCTCGCGAGCGCGCCGACTCTGGCGCACCTGCGCTCGGCCGGCCGGACCGCTGCCGCGGCGCGCGAGATCGCGGTCACGCTCCAAGCGCTGCGCTGGAGGAGCGTCGCGACCGGCACGAGCCACGGGCTGTCGTTCGGCGTCGACGCGACCGGCTGGAGCTACCGGATCGTGCGCGACGGAAACGGCAACGGTCTGCGCACGGCGGAGATCGGCAGCGGGGTCGACCCGGCGCTCACGACGGTCGTACGCCTGGAGCATCGATTGGCGCCCGTGCGCTTCGGCCTCCCGGCGTCCTCGTCGATCCCCGAGATCCCGCCGCGTCCGGGGACGATCCCCGATCGGTCGGATCCGGTCGCTTTCGGTCGGTCGAACCTCGTCTCGTTCTCGCCCCTCGGCACGTCGTCGAGCGGCACGCTCTACGTGACCGACGGCCGCGAGCTGTGCGGGATCGTGCTGTTCGGACCGACCGCGCGCCTGCGCGTGTGGCGCTACGACGGGAGGAGCCGCACGTGGAATCGGTAGTGCCGGACCGTGGGCTCGAAGCGTTCCGGGCCACCGACGCGTTCGCCGTCGAGGCGTACCGCGTGGCCGGATCGCTGCGCGACCTCGCGCTGGGCGAAGCGATCCGCCGGACCGCGATCGTCGCCGGCGCCGCGGTCGTGTCGGCGTCCGCCGGTGTTGGCGCCGCAGCGCCGCAGCTCGAGCGAGCGCGCGAAGCGCTGCTCGAGGGCCGGTACTTCCTGTACCTCGCGCGGCGCTTCGGCCTGCTCGACGTGCGGCAGTACCGGGCGCTCGCGTTACGGCAGGACGCGGCGCTGCGCGAGATCGAGGCCGCGCGCGGCGAGCGCGCGCGGGTACGCGGACCCTGAGGAGCTAGAGCGGCGAGGGTGCCGGCGAGACTCGTCCCCCGCGGTGGCGCGCGACCTGCGCCGCCGCTCCCCGCACCCGCCATGCTCCGCGCCGCCGACCCACCCGGCCCGCCTGCCGGATCTCGTCGGCGCCCTCGCCGCCCGGATGCGCGTTGTGCGCCCGGAAACCGGATGGTAGCCTGAGCTTCCGGAACGCACACTCGCGCCATGACGGCCAACCTGTTCTTGCCGGTCTCGGTCGCCGGATACGTCGTCACCGTGATCGCGGCGACGCTGCGCACGGTGTATCGCGTCGAAGCGGCGCGGCGCGCCACGTCGGTGCTCCTCGTCGTCACGTGGTTCGCGCACCTCGGCGCGGTGGTGCAGCAGGGTCTGCGCATCGGCGGCCTCCCGCTGACCACGGGCGCGGAGTACCTGCTGGTCCTGGGATGGATCGTCCTGAGCCTGCACCTGCTGCTGTGGTTCCGGGCGCACATCGACGTCAGCGGGCTCGTGCTGCCGCCGCTCGCCGGCGCGCTGTGCTTCGTCGCGATGCAGCGGCTCGGCGTGCGGGCCGCGCGACCCGACGCGCCGGACGACGGCTGGTTCTTCCTGCACATCACGATCTCGACGCTCGGAATGGCCACGCTGTGCGTGACGTTCGCGATGAGCATCCTGTACCTGGTGCAGGACCGCGCGCTCAAGACCCAGCGCACGCGCGCGCTGCTCGGTCGGCTGCCGTCGCTCGAGCGCACCGATCGGCTGGGCCACCGCGCGCTCGTCGTGGGTTTCGTCCTGCTGACGATCGGAATCGCCGCCGGGATCGTCGTCACCGCCGAGGAGCACGAGCGGCCGATCGTGCTCGGGGCCAAGCAGATCCTGCCCGTGCTGGCCTGGCTGATCTTCGCCGTCGTCCTCGGCGCGCGGGCGGCGCTCGGGTTGCGCGGCCGCAAGTCCGCGTATCTGACGATCGCCGGGTTCGTGCTCGGCCTGGCGACCGTCATCGGCATGACCCGTTGACATGCTGATCCTCGTCGGCTCGAACCACCGCAGCGCGCCGATCGAGGTGCGCGAGCGCATGAGCTTCCCGCTCGAGCGGATCCCCGAGGCGCTGACGCGGCTGCGCGCGCTCGACGAGGTCGCCGAGGTGCTGATCCTGTCGACGTGCAACCGCGTCGAGGTCGTGGCGTGGGTCGGCGCCGACGGCGCGGCGGGCATCGACGCGGTCAAGCGGTTCCTGGCCGAGGCCCACCGGCTGTCGCTCCCGGAGATCGATCGCTACGCGTACCAGCTCGTCGGCTCGGACGCGGCGCGGCACCTGTTCGGCGTGGCCTGCGGCCTCGACTCGATGATCGTCGGCGAGCCGCAGATCCTGGGCCAGGTGAAGCAGGCGTACCGCGCGGCGGCGGAGCACGGAACGGTCGGCCCGATGCTCGACCGGTTGCTGCAGCACTGCCTGCAGACGGCCAAGCGCGTGCGGACGGAGACCGGGATCGCGCGCCATGCGGTGTCGGTCGCGTTCGCCGCGGTCGCGCTCGGCCGGCAGATCTTCGGCGATCTGACCGGCCGCGAGGCGCTGGTCCTCGGTGCGGGCAAGATGGGCGATCTGGTGGCTCGGCACCTCGTGTCGCACGGCGTGCGCAGCGTCGTCTTCGCCAGCCGGACCTACACGAACGCGATGCTGCACGCCGAGCGCGTCTGCGGACGCGCCGTGCCGTGGGAGGAGGGTGTGGCCCGCGTCGGCGAGGTCGACGTCGTGGTCAGCTGCACCGGCGCGGCGCACCACGTGCTGTCGAAGGCCGACGTCGTGCGCGCGACGCGCGGCCGCAAACGCGGCCCGCTGCTGTTGATCGACATCGCCGTGCCGCGGGACGTCGACCCGCGGGTGAACGAGATCGACAACGTGTACCTGTACGACATCGACGGCCTGCAGAACCTCGTGGCCTCGAACCTGGAGGAGCGGCGGAACGCGGCCGAGGACGCGCAGCGCCTCGTCGTGCGCGAGGTCCAGGCGTTCGAGCGCTGGCGCATGTCGCAGGAGATCACCCCGGTGATCGTGGCCCTGCGCGAGGGGCTGCTGGCGCTGGGCCAGCACGAGATCGAGCGCTACCGTGCGCGTCTGGCGAGCCTCGACGCCAAGCACCTGCAGGTCGTGGAGGAGCTGACGCGCGCCGTGATCCACAAGATCCTGCACCGCCCGCTACGCCACCTGCGCGGCGCCGTGGAGCGCGGCGACGTCGCCGAGTGCGCCGCGCTGTACCGGCAGATCTTCGCGCTGTCCGATCCGCCGAAGGATGCCTCGGCCGATTCGCCCGGCGGGGCGACGAAGTCCCCCGGGCCGAGCCGCGTGATCCGCGGCGGACGCGATGGAGCGTAGCCCGCGCGTCGTCCTGGGCACGCGCGGCAGCCCCCTCGCGCTGTGGCAGGCGCGGCACGTGGCCCGACGCCTCGCCGCGATCCACCCGCAGATTGTCGTCGAGGAGCGCATCGTGCGCACGGACGGCGACGTCGACCCGTCCCCGCCGTCCGCGGCGGCGTTCTCGCGCTGGAGCGTCGGCGTGTTCGTGCGCCGGCTCGAGGAGGCGCTGCGCGACGGAGCGATCGACCTCGCGGTGCACAGCTTGAAGGACGTGCCGACGGAGATGCCCCACGACCTCGTGCTGCCCGCCGTGCTCGAGCGGCACGACCCGCGGGATGCGCTCGTGACCCGGTCGGGCGCAGACCTCGGCGCGCTCGAGCCGGCGACGGTCGTCGGAACGGGGAGCCTCAGACGCCGGGCGCAGCTCCTGCGGGCCCGGCCGGACCTGCGCACGCGCCCGGTGCGCGGCAACGTCGACACGCGGATCCGCCGGCTGCTCGACGGGGACTACGGTGCGCTCGTGCTCGCCGTTGCCGGGATCGAGCGGCTGGGCCTCGCCGCCGCCCCATGGGTCGCGCTGCCGATCGACGTGTGCCTGCCCGCCGTCGGCCAGGGCGCGATCGCCGTCGAGACGCGCGCTGCGGACGCACGGACGATCGACCTGCTCCACGGGCTCGACCATCGTCCGACGCACGCGGCCGTGCGCGCCGAGCGGGCGTTCCTCGACCGACTCGGCGGCGGGTGTCTGGCGCCGGCGGCGGCGCACGCGGTGCTCGACGAGAGCGAGCTCCGGCTGCGCGCGTTCGCCGGAGACGCGGACGGGACCGAGGCCCTGTACGACG
The DNA here is from genome assembly GCA_963824225.1 of uncultured Acidobacteriota bacterium. Lineage (GTDB taxonomy): Bacteria > Acidobacteriota > Polarisedimenticolia > Polarisedimenticolales > Polarisedimenticolaceae > CAWGOF01. The sequence goes on from CAWGOF010000001.1 coordinate 258,032, forward strand.
AGGAGCACGGGGCGCTCGACGATCCGGCGTCGCTCGGTCGGCGGCTCGCCGAGCGGATGCTCGCCGCGGGGGCCGCGCGGCTTCTCGCGCGGGCCCGCGCGAGCGAGCCGAGCCCCGGAATCGATGGCCCCTGAGGCGCAGCCGCTCTCCGGGCTCCACGTGCTCGTGACGCGTCCGGCGGGACGCGCGACCGTACTCATCGCGGCGCTCGAGCGTCTCGGGGCGCTCGTCGCGGCACGACCGACGATCGCGATCGAGCCGCCGAGCGATCCGACGCCTGCCGAGCGGGTCGTCACCGAGCTCTCGCGCTTCACGTGGATCGCGTTCACGAGCGCGCACGGCGTGCGCGCGTTCTTCGACGTCCTGGCCCGAGCCCCGGGCGGGGCGGCCGACCTGGCACCGCGCCTCGCGGCGGTCGGGCCGGCCACGGCACAGGCGCTCCGGGAGCACGGCGCGTCCGTGGCGCTGATCGCCGCGGCCGCGCGGGCCGCGGGGCTCGCCGTGGCGCTCGGGGCGCGAATTGGCACCGCCGATCGCGTGCTCGTCGTCGGGCCCGAGGAGCGGGACGACGCGCTCGAGCGTGGCCTGGGGGAGCACGGCGCCGCGGTCGAGGTCTGCGCGTTCTACCGGACCGTGGCGGCGCCGGGCATCGCCGATCTCGCGCGCGCCGTGGTCGCCGAACGGTTCGACGTCGCGGTCTTCACGTCGCCCTCGACGCTCGATCGTCTCGTCGACGCCGGTCGCGAGGCCGGGGTCGATCTCGTCCGGGCGCTCTCGCGCATGGCGCTCGTGGCGATCGGGCCGGCGACGGCTCGCGCGCTCGCCGAGCACGCGCTGTCGCCGGCGGCGATCGCCGAGCGTCCGTCGGACGACGCGGTCCTCGCCGCCGTGACGCGAGCCGCGTCGAGCGGTGTGTTAGCATCCCCGACCCGACGACGAGAGCCCCGGGAGAGCCCGCGCGTGTCGAGCCCCAGCCCGTGCAAGCGCACCCCGCTCCACGACGAGCACGTCCGTGCCGGGGCGCGGATGGTCGAGTTCGCCGGCTGGCACATGCCGATCCAGTACGCGGGGGTGGTCGACGAGCACCTGGCGGTCCGGTCGCGTGCGGGTCTGTTCGACGTCAGCCACATGGGCGAGGTGCGGGTCCGCGGGCCGCAGGCGGTCGCCTTCGCGCAGCACGTCACGTCGAACGACGTGACGCGGCTCGTGCCGGGCCGGGCGCACTACACCGGCCTGTTGACCGAGGGCGGCGGGTTCGTCGACGACCTGCTCGTGTACCGGCTGCAGGCGGACGAGCTGCTGCTCGTGGTCAACGCGGCGAACACCGCGAAGGACGTGGCCTGGCTCGCCCAGCACGCGCGCGCGTTCGACGTCGCGCTCGAAGACGAGTCCGATCGCTGGTCGCAGCTGGCGCTCCAGGGTCCACGGGCCGCCGAGATCCTGGCTCGATCGTGCGCGCTCGACCTGCCGGCGATCCGCTACTACCAGTTCCTGCGCGCCGAGGTCGCGGGGGCGCCGTGCATCGTCTCGCGCACCGGCTACACCGGGGAGGACGGCTTCGAGCTCTACGCTCCCGCCGAGGCCGGGCCGCACCTGTGGCGCGCGCTGCTCGAGAGCGGCGCCGCGCGATGGCCTCGTGCCGGTCGGTCTCGGTGCGCGGGACACGCTGCGGCTCGAGGCCAAGATGGCGCTCTACGGCAACGACATCGACGACACGACGACGCCGTTCGAGGCCGACCTGGGCTGGATCGTGCGTCTGGCCAAGGGCGAGTTCGTCGGCCGCGCGGCGCTCGCCGCGCAGCACGAGCGCGGGATCGAGCGCAAGCTCGTGGGGTTCGAGATGACCGGCAAGGCGATCGCGCGTCATGGCTACGCCGTGCTGCACGCCGGGCGTGAATTGGCCCGGGTGACGAGCGGCAGCCACGCGCCGTTCCTCAAGAAGAACATCGGGCTCGCGTACCTTCCGCTGTCCCTCGTCGAACCCGGGACGCGCATCGAGATCGACGTCCGCGGGCGCCCCGAGCCGGCGGCGGTCGTTCCCACGCCGTTCTACCGCCGCCCGTCCGGCACCTGACACACGGAGGAGCGATGCACTATCCGACCGATCGACGGTACTCGAAGGACCACGAGTGGGTGCGGGCCGAGGGCGCGCTCGCGCGCGTCGGGATCACGGCGTTCGCGCAGGAGCAGCTCGGCGACATCGTGTACGTCGAGCTGCCGGCGCCGGGCAAGGCGGTGCGCGCCGGCGACGTCCTGGGCACGATCGAGTCGGTCAAGGCGGTGTCCGAGATCTTCGCCCCGGTCGGCGGGAAGGTCGCCGAGGCCAACGCCGCGCTGTCGGACAAGCCCGAGCTGGCGAACAAGGACCCGCACGGCGACGGCTGGTACTGCACGCTCGAGCTCGCCGATCCGAGCGAGCTCGACCAGCTGCTCGACGCCGCCGCGTACGCCGACCTGGCGCGCGCGACCTGAGCCTCAGGCGAGGTCCGATCGCTCGAGGCCGAGCTGGCCGAGCCAGCGGTCGAGCTCCTCGACGGGCAGGCCCACGACGTTCGACCACGAGCCGTCGACCGCGGCGACGAGCCGTGCGCCGAGGCCCTGGATCCCGTACGCCCCGGCCTTGTCGAGCGGCTCACCGCTCGCGACGTACTCGTCGATGACCGCGTCGTCGTACGCGTGGAACGTCACGCGGGTCCGCGCGACGGCGGTCGTCGAGCGCCCGTCGTCGACCCGCACCAGGTGGACCCCCGTGAGCACGTCGTGCGTGCGCCCGGCGAGCGCACGCAGCATCGCCACAGCATCGGCCCCGCTCCCGGGCTTGCCGAGCGCTCGACCGTCGAGCGCGACCTCGGTGTCGGCGCCGAGGACGACCGCGCGCGGGAGCTCGCTCTCGAGGCGCCGCGCCACGGCGCCCGCCTTCTCCGTGGCCAGGCGCGCCACGCGACGCTCGGGCGGCTCGTCCGGCCGCTCCGCCTCGTCGACCGCCGAGGGCCGAACGAGCGGCTCGATCCCCGCGCCGCGCAGCAGGGCGAGACGCCGCGGCGACGCCGAGGCCAGGACCAGCGGACGCGTTCCGTACATCGGATCGATGATATCGAACGGTCCAACGGAACTTTTACTTGCGGAAAGGCTCGTCCGAGGTCATGCCTATCCGGGTCGCGGAACTTCATCTCGGGAGGGAGTGGAATGAGCGTGGGACGGCTCGGCTCGGCGGTGGTGGTTCTCGGTCTCGGCCTAGCGCTCGCCCCGCGAGCGGCGGCCGAGGGCGTGGATCTCGTGGCCGACGGCGTGCGGCCGGAGGTGTTCCTGGTCTACACCGGGGATGTCATCGGCTACGTCGATCCCTGCGGCTGAAAGACGAACCCCGCAGGGGGCCTGGCCCGGAGGGCCTGGGCCGTTCACGAGATCGCGCGCAAGTTCAAGGACGTCCCGCGGTTCGTGCTCGACAGCGGGAACTTCTCGGACAACCCGACGCCCCAGGGCGACGTGCAGACGAAGGCGCTGCTCGGCGCGATGGAGCGCTTGGGCTACGACGTGGTGAACGTCGGCGAGCGCGACGTCCAGCGCGGCTACCCGACGTTCCTCGAGCTCGTCGGATCGCGGAGCTTCCCGTTCGTGTCCGCGAACATCGTGCGCGCCGACACGAAGGCGCCGGTGTTCGCGCCGAGCGTCGTCGTCGAGGCCGATGGCCCGGCCGAGGCGCGGCGCATGCGGATCGGCGTGATCGGTGCGGTACGGTTCAACCCGACGTTCCGCAAGCCCGGCCCCGAGGGGACCGAGCTGATCGTCGTCGCCCCGCGCGAGCCGGTGGCCCGGGAGATCGAGAAGCTCCGGTCGAGCAAGGTCGATCTCGTGGTGCTGCTCGCGGCGCTGCCGCGGGAGGACGCCCGGCGTCTCGCGCTCGACGTTCCGGGCCTCGATTTCGTCGTCGGCTCGTACGGCGGCGACTACACGACGGCGAAGGAGCGGCAGGGCAACACGTGGATCGTGTACTCGGGCAACCAGGGCAAGCGGCTCGGCGAGACGCGCGTGTACCTGCGCGACGGGACGATCGAGCAGGACACCAAGCTGCACACGCTGACCGCGGCGTACCCGTCCGACGAGTCGATGCTCGAGTACGTCAACTCGATTCCGCGCGCGACGCCCGCACCGCTTCCGGTCGTCGGTGCCGCGGCCGCGCCGGCGAGCGCCGGACCGTTCGTCGGATCGGACGCGTGCCGCGCGTGTCACGTGAAGGAGGGTGCCGACTGGGCCGCATCGGGCCACGCGGCGGCGCTGTTGACGCTCGACGGTCGTCCGTCCGGTGGCGACGCCTCGTGCCTGCGCTGCCACGTGACCGGGCACGGCGTGACCGGCGGGTTCGCGAGCCGCGAGAGCACACCGGCCCTGGCGAGCGTGGGCTGCGAGTCGTGCCACGGCGCGGGTCGGGATCACGTCGCGCGGACGGCCTCGCCGTACGGCAAGCTGACGGTCGCGACGTGCACCGCGTGCCACGACCGGGCCAACAGTCCGAAGTTCGACGTGTACTCGTATCTGCCGCGCATCGACCACCGCGGCTCCGCGGCGAGGTGACGGACGGGGGCCGCTGCCTGGGGGTCGACCTGGGCCGGGCCCGCGTCGGCCTCGCACTGTCCGATCCGCTGCGCCTCGTGGCCCAACCGTTCGCCGTGCTCGAGCAGGCGAGCCGCCGGCGCCAGGTCGAGGCAGTGGCGCGGGCGATCGACGAGCACGAGGTTACCATCGTGGTCGTCGGGCTCCCGCGCCTGCTCTCCGGAGCCGAAGGCCAAGCGGCGACGGACGCGCGTGCGTTCGTCGAGCGCCTCACGCGGTTGCGTCCGGACGTGCGGATCGAGCTATGGGACGAGCGCCTGACGACGCGCCTGGCCGAGCGGGCGATGATCGAAGCCGACGCGCGCCGCGCGGTGCGCAAGGCCAAGATCGACGCGGTGGCCGCCGCGCTGATCCTCCAGGGCTGGCTCGACGCTCGGGCGGCGCCGGGATGACCGGACGTCGGTACGTCGGCGTGACCGCGCTCCTCGCGGTTCTCGTCGCCGGCGCCACTCTGCTCGGTACCGCGCTGTGGCTCGAGCGCCGTCTCGTCGCGCCGTATCGAGGGTGGAGCGGCGATCACGTCGACGTCGAGCTCGCCCCCGGCTTGAGCGCGCAAGCGATGCTCGACCGGCTCGGAGACGTGGGGGTGCTACGAGATCCGGTGCTCGTGCGGCGCTGGCTCGCGCTGCGCGGCGGCGGGGGAGCGCTCCAGGCCGGCGAGTACCGGTTCGATCGTCCGATCGCGCCGTTCGAGGTGCTGGCCCGGCTGCGGCGGGGCGACGTCCTGCTGCACGCGGTCACGATCCCCGAGGGCCTGGTGCTCGAGGAGATCGCGCGGCGGCTGGCCGACGCCGGCGTGTCGACCTACGACGAGCTCGTCCTCGCGTTCCGCGATCCGGCGATCGTGGGTGACCTCGATCCGCTGGCCGCGGACCTCGAGGGCTACCTGTTTCCCGAGACGTACCGGTTCGCCCGCGACACGTCGGCCACGCGGATCGCCGAGACGTTCGTCGAGCGGTTTCGCCAGGCGATCGGCGACGCGTACACGAGTCGCGCCGTAGCGCAGGGCCTCGATCTGCGTCGCGCCGTGATCCTGGCGTCGATGATCGAGCGCGAGACCTCGGTGTCGGCGGAGCGGCGGCCGATCGCGCGCGTGTTCCTGAACCGGCTGCGGCGGGGCATGCCGATGCAGTGCGACCCGACCGTGCTGTACGCCTGGCACCGTGCCGGCAAGCCGCGCGACCGCCTGCTGCGGGTCCATCTGACGCTCGACTCGCCGTGGAACACGTACGTCGTGCGCGGGCTGCCGGCGGGACCGATCGCGAGCCCCGGACGGGCGAGCCTCGAGGCGGTGGTCGACCCGGGCGTCGGGCGCGAGCTGTACTTCGTCGCTGCGCCGGGCGGTGGACACCGGTTCTCCACGACCCACGGCGGACATCTCGCGGCGGTCGCCGCGTGGAGGTCCTACTCGAGCTCTTCGAGGTAGGTCACGCGCAGCTCGCGGATCCCGTGGAAGTTGATCTCGCGCCGGCGATCCTGATCGCTCAGCCGCTCGTCGAGCACGCCGTTCTCGTTGATCTCGCCACCCTTGAGTGCGTCGAAGTGGAACCGGCAGAACCCTTCGAGGTACGGCGGATCCTCGCAGAACCGCGAGCCGCCGAGGCTCGTGCGAAAGCGGCAGTGGGCCATGGCGCGGCGCATCGTAGCACGCGCTCCCGAGCACGGTTCCGTGATCCGAACTACGCGAGCTCTCCTCGCCCGAGCGTCGACGGCCCGCGACGCCGCGATTCACGCCGCTCTCGTCTGGCCCTGGGCTTGCAATTGCCGAGGGCGGGCGGCGACCCTTCGACCCCAGGATCGCCGTCGAGCCGGATCGGGACGAGGCCGAGGTGGTTCCCCCTCCTCCTCCTCAAGACCTCCATCCCCTCGCAGCGTCTTGCTCGTCCCGATCCGGCGCGTTTTTTCCTGTACCATGGCGCGCGATGACGGAGCGGCGGCGGCGGCGCGGCTTCGAGCGAGCGGGCGCGTTCGGCACGCAGGGACTCGGGCTCCCGGCGCCGCGGGCGCGGGAGTTGCGCCTGGTCACCGCGTGGCGCGCCTGCGCGGGAGGCCCGCTCGCCGAGCGCGCTCGGGCGCTCGGCGTGCGGCGCGGCGTGCTCGAGGTCGTGGTCGAGGACTCGCGCTGGCTCGCCACGGTCGCCGATCTGCTGCCCTCGCTGGGCGCGCGGGTCGCCGAGCGCTGCCCCGATCTGGGCATCCGCCGCTGCCGCGTCGTGGTGCGCGGCGATGCCGGGCGTGAGACCCCCAGCGTTCCCGTGCGCGCGGGTCCGCCGTCACGCGGGCACTAGAACCCGTAGCGCGCGAGGAGCAGCAGGACGTTCTGGTCCGCGCTCGCGTACTGCTGGTCGCTGCGGTACTGGACCTCGACATCGCACCCGGTTCCCACCGAGGCGCCGAGCGCCGCCGTGTAGCGGTCGACGTCGCCGGCCTCGGCCTCGGCCCGCACGAACGGACCGAACCGTGCGGCCCACGGGCCGAGCGACCAGCGTAGCGAGCCGCGGACGTGCCAGAAGCGGTCCTCGCCGAACGAGCTGTTGAGGACCACGCCGGCATGCGCGCGGCCCTCGAACGACCCGCGCCGGCGCCGCGGCTGGCGCAGGCCGGGTCGGTCGGCATCGGGGGTCCGGACGCCGACGTCGAGCACGTTCAGGCTCGTCACCCGATCGTTCGGCTCGGCCAGCTCGTGGTTCGAGCGGTGGTGCACGTACACGCCGGCCAAGCTCCCGTTCATCGGGCGCTCGATCCCGACGTCCCAGTAGTAGTACAGGTCGCCTGTGTCGTCGGCCGTGAGGATGTTCGCGTCGACCTCGGCGCGCGCCTGGTACTTGCCGAAGAACCGCGGCGAGGCGAAGCGCAGCAGCAGCTGACCCACGAGGCGGCTGTCCTCGCCGACGCCCGAGCTGACGACACCCTCGATCGTCGGCTGGCCCTCGGCGGCTCCCGGGCGGCCGTCGGTCGGCCCCTCGTACTCGAAGCCCGCGAGGAGCCCCGACGTGCCGGTGCCCAGCGGGTTCCCCGCGTGCAGGTAGCGCAGGAAGAACGCCACGCGTTCGCGGGCCACGTCGAAGTCGAGCGCCGGACCGATCTCGAAATCGGCCGCCAAGTGCGACCCGTCGACGAGCCCGTCGACGCGCGCGTCGAGCACGAAGCCACGCGCGATCGACGTGGCGGCGGGCGCGAAGCGGAACCGTGCGGCGCCGCGCACCAGCGCGTCGGCGCTCGTCTCGCGCTCCTCGACGACGGCGCCCGCCGTGAGCCAGAACGCGAACGGGGAGCCGCCTTCGCGTGCACGCGCGAGCACCGGGCGATCGACGGTGCCGAGGGTCGCGCCGACCCAGCGCACCCACGGCTGCCCATCGGCGTCGACCCGCTCACGCCCACGCTGGCCCGCGGCGAAGCCGTAATCCCACGAGCGGGTGTGGCTCCATGCACGCCAGCCCAGCTCGACGTCGTAGATCAGGTCGTGCACCTCGAACGTGAACGCGGACTGCGCGCGCTCGATCGTGGTGCGCGTGTCGATCCCCAGGCGCAGCGCGCCCGACCCCACGCGCGCAAGCGGCAGCTCGGCCCACAGGTCGCCCACGAGGTCGAGGTCGTCCGAGACCATCCACATCAGGCGGCCGCCGGCGAGCGGACCCGGGCGCTCGAGCGTCGGATCGTCCACCGCCGCGGCGCCCGCCGCTGCGGCGAGCGCGACGAGCGATCCTAGAGCGACGGCGCGAACGCTCAGGGTGTCGAGCTCGCCGCCAGGCGGAACGGGACCTCGGTCGCGACCGTCTTTTCGCCCGCGTCCTTGACCACGACGCGGACGCGGTAGTCGCCGAGCGGCCAGCGCTCGGTCGTCGCGAGCTCCCAGGCCACGCCGGGTGCCCGCTGCTCGGACGTCTGCGGGGCAAACAGGCGGACCCAGCGCCCATCGTTCTCCTGCCCCTCGAGCTGGTACGACACGCGGACGGGGAACGTCGCGCCGTAGACCTCGAAGAACAGCCGGAGCGGCTCGCCGCGCCGGTACTCGGCGTCGAGCTTGGGCACGAGCTTGAACGGGCCGACGTGGAACGGCTCGGTGTACGACGCGAGCGACGCGTACTCGACCGGTGCGAGATCCGACGCCCACACGGGATCGCTCAGGCGCAGCGTGGACGGCGGGGCCTCGAGCTCGACGCGCGTGCGATGGATGCCGGTCTGGATCGTCTTCGGATCGACGACGATGACGGTCACCGAGTAGGCCCCGGGTTCGAGCGCGATCCGCGCCTGGGCCAGCCGGTGCCCGGGCGTGGTCGCCACGCCGAACGAGTCCTCGCCGAGAAGACGTGCGGCGCGCGTCGCATCGACCGGCGTGAACCGGGCCATGATCGCCGGCCTGGCGTCGGCGTCGAGGTGCGACAGGTCGACGTTGACCACGGCGAGCGGCTTGGGCTCCTCGGGCGTCACGTAGCGGTCGATCCGCGCATCGAGCGCAAGCGTGCGATACGACTCCATCGTCTCGACGCTCTCGATCAGCACGCGCTCCTGGGGTGGGATCTCCTGCATGCGTCCGAGGTCGAGCATGACCGACAGCTCGGACGTCGTGGGCGACGAGGTCAGCTCGCGGAACTTGTCGAACGCCCGCGTGCGATCCTCCGCGATCGCGAGCGGATCCCAGAACACGTTGGCCAGCTTGGGCTCGTAGGACAGCCGGTACTCGCCGTCGACCGAGCGCACGAACGGCACGACGACGACCGGGTCGAGATCCATGCGCTCGGCGGGCCGCCCTTCGTAGATCCAGCGCTGCACGCCCGCGCCCGAGGTCGCCGAGTCTTGGGGCCGCAACTGCCGGTCGTCCTGGACCTCGGTCGGCGGGCCGTAGAGGATGTGGATCTTCCCCCGATCGGTCATCCACCCGGGCTTCGAGCTATCGAGGAACGTGTCGTTCGCCTCCTTCACGCGCTCCCAGTACCGCTGCCGGTACTCGTTGGCCAGCGTGTCGGGCGTCGGGTCGCGGCGGGCCCAGAACTGCTCGACGAACCGCGATCGCGCCTGGTCGGTCTCGAGCGCGTCGAACGCCTGGACCTCGTCCTTGTTCGCGATGTAGCGGACCGGGCCGTCGATCCACTTCCGGATGTCCTCGGCCGGCCTGCCCGCGGCAAGCACGGTCGAAAACCCGAGAAGCAGGGCCCCCGCCGTTCGTCGGCGTAGCACGGGCGAAAATCCTCCGCTCGGCCGGAGCTCCTGCGGCGGAAACAGCCTGGCCGCGGCTCGACGAACGAGTATAATCCGGCCCCGGTCTCGGGCGCTCGGCTCCGGGCCCTTGCACCGCGTCGCGTGAGGCCTAGATATAAGATGCCGGGGTTGCACGGCGCGCCCTGGTGCACCGAGACCGGAGGAGGAGTGGCTCGCGCTCCTTCCGAGACCAGAGGAGGCCCGATTCATGGCCTGGATACGGCAGCAGAAGCCGGAATCGGAGAGGGAGCCGGCTGCGACCTCGCCGATGATGCCCGAGCCCGCGCGCAACGTCGCGCCCCCACCGCCGCGAAGAGAGCGGAGCCAGGAGGCCCTAGTGAACATCGGACAGTCGGTCGAGATCCGTGGAACCCTGACCGGTAACGAGGACCTGACGATCGAAGGCATGGTCGACGGCAAGATCCTCGTGAAGGATCACGCGCTGACGATCGGCGCGAACGGACGCATCACGGCCGAGGTCCACGCCAAGACGGTGATCATCGTCGGCCAGATCGTCGGCAACATCACGGCCGACGACAAGGTCGAGATCGCCCCGTCGGGCTCGGTGCAGGGCGACATTCGCGCCCCGCGCGTATCGATCTCGGACGGCGCCAAGTTCAAGGGCAGCATCGACATGGAGCGCAAGGGCGGGGCGGTGACGAATCAATCCGCACGGATCGGCAGCGTCTCGACACCGATGAGCGAAGCCGTGCCGCGGAGCGCGAGCGCGTCCCAAGGCTGATCCGTGAAGCTTCCGTGGCGCCGGGCGGACGACTCCCTCGCGGAATCGATCGCTCGTCCGACGCCCGAATCGGGCTCCGACGCGGGCCAGGCGTGTCCCAGCCTGGCCCGCGTTCTGACGAAGGTCCTCAACAAGGAGCCGCGGCCCGAGATCCTGGACATCGGACCGTTCTGCGGCGCGACCGCGGTGTTCCTCGCCGACCGCGGCGCGCGCGTCAGCGTGGGCGAGCTCGAGCTTCCGCTCCCGCGGCCCCCCGCCGAGGGTGAGCCTGCGCCGCCGATCCGCCTCGACCAGCCCGACGATCGCTACCACCTCGTCCTGGCGTGGGAGATCCTCGACTTCCTCCCGCCGGAGCGCCTGCCCGAGTTCGGCCGGGAGCTCACGCGGATCCTCGCCCGCGGCGGGTTCGCGCTCCTCATCGCCCTGGCCGACGGATCGCGCCGCGCCGCTGCGCCGACGCGGCCACCGCGCTACCGGGTGATGGCCGAGGATCGTGTGGCGTGGGAGCAGGCGGAAGGAGCTCCGCTCGAGCGCTACGTCCATGCGACGCGCGAGATCGAACGGCGCCTCCTGCCGTTGACCGTCCACGGGATCCACCTCCAGCGCAGCCAGATGCGCGAGGTGCTGCTGTACCGACCGATGGTCTGACCGTGCCTTCGCGTCGGGTGGAGCACACCGGTCTCTCGCCGACGTTCGGCGTCGTGGCCCAGGCCGAGGCGCTGCGCGCGGCCGGGATCGACGTGATCAACTTCAGCGTCGGGCAACCCGACTTCCCCACGATCGACGAGGCCAAGCGCGCGGGGCAGGCGGCGATCGAGGACAACCGCACGGGCTACACGCTGAACGCCGGGCTGCGCGAGCTGCGCCAGGCGATCGTCGAGCGCATCGAGCGCGAGCGCGGCCTCGGCTACGACGCTCGCGACGTCCTCGTGTCCCCCGGCGCGAAGGCCAGCCTGTACTTCGCGTTCCTCGCGCTCGTCGATCCGGGCGACGACGTGCTCGTGCCCGCGCCGTACTGGACGTCGTATCCCGAGCAGATCCGGCTCGCCGAGGGCCGGCCGGTGTTCGTCGCCTGCGCCGAAGAGCGCGGGTTCAAGCTCGACGTGCGCGACCTCGACGCGGCGCGCACCGCACGCACGCGGTGCCTCGTGTTGAACTACCCGGCGAACCCGACCGGCGCGTGCTACGGGCGGGACGAGCTCGAGCCGATCGCCGCGTGGTGCGTGCGCCACGACGTGTGGGTCGTGGCCGACGAGATCTACGCGCGGCTGCTGTACGACGGCCGGCAGTTCACGAGCATCGCCGCGCTGTCACCGGCGATGCGCGAGCGAACGGTGATCGTCGACGGGATGAGCAAGACGTTCGCGATGACCGGCTGGCGCATCGGCTACGCCGCGGGGCCGCGGGACGTCATCGCCGGGATGGCAGCGATCCAGAGCCACGGCACGAGCAACGCGCCGACGATCTCCCAGTGGGCCAGCATCGCGGCACTGCGCGCGTCGGACGTCGAGCTCGATCGGCGGCGCGACGAGTTCGAGCGCCGGCGCGACGCGATCGTCGAGGGGTTGGCCCGGCTCCCCGGCGTGCGCTGCGCGGTTCCGGAGGGTGCGTTCTACGCGTTCGCGAACGTGGCGGGTCTGCTCGGTCGGACGCCGCGGATCCAAACGCCGACCGACCTGGCCGGGCACCTGCTCGAGGCTGCGCGGGTCGCCGTTGTTCCGGGCGAGGCGTTCGGGTCGGCCGAGCACGTCCGCTTCTCGTACGCGCTGCCGCTCGAGCGGATCCACGAGGGGCTCGACCGTGTGCGCCGGGCGATCGACGCGCTCGTTTGAGCGCGTCCGACCCGGCTCACTGCAGCTCGTCGGGTCCCGGAACGTGAGGCCAGGCCTCGCGCTGCTGCGGCACGATGACCGTCATCGCGCGCCCGGCTACAGGGGAGCTCTCGGCGGCGCTCGGCGAGTGCGGCACGGCGCGCGTGCGCTCCTCGCGCAGGAATGCGTCCTCGAGCGCCGCGAGGTACGGCGCGGCGTTCGAGTCGAGCGCGATCCCGCGCCGGATGAACAGCGCGCGGACCTCGCACACGAACGTCTCGGAAGCGCCGGTCAACCGGGCCAGGCACAGGATGTGGTCGTCGATCGTTCGCGGCTCGCCGGGCATCGTGGGCTCCTTCCTGCCCTCGGGATACGAATGATTCGGCGAGATGCAACGTCCGAAATCCGTATCGCACGTGCGCGCGTCTCGGTTTTCGGCGTCGCGGCCGTCTGCTACCATTCCGGCATGCGAGGCAAGACCGGCAAGGGAGCGCTCGAGGAGGGAAGCCAGCTGCGCGATCGGCGCGCGGATCGCCTCGGAACGGTGCTCGAGGTGGCGTGTCAGTACGCCCACCCCAAGGCCGAGCCGGTGTACAACTACCTCGTGCGGTGGGACGATGGTCAGGTCGAGGCGCTCACCGAGGCCGCGCTCGACGGCAGTCACGAGCTCGAGATCGTCGACGAGCGCGACCGGGCGACGAGCGAGCCCCAGACGAGCCGCAGCAGCAGCTTGCCGTACGACGACGCGCGGTAGGTCAGCGCGCGGTACGAGCGTCGTCCGCGGATCACCTCGGTCAGCGCTTCGCACACCTCGCGCCCGGCCGCCGCGAACAGCGCGCGGCGCAGCTTGGGCGCGCCGTAGAGCAGCGACGCGGCGGTTCGGGCCGCGCGCGCTTCCCCCGAGATCTCCCGCTCGAGCGAGCGTGTGTACGACTCGGCGACCGTCTGGCGGTCGGTCCCATGGGCCAGGATCGCCGCCGCGGCGAGACGCCCGCTGCGCATCGCCGGCGAGATGCCCTCGGCCGTGATCGGGTCGGCGAGCCCCGCGGCATCGCCGGTCAATAGGACCGCGCCGCGCGCGACGCCGCCCTTGCGTCCGAAGCACGGGATCGGAAACCCGCACGGCCGCGCGCCGTTCGCCGGCGTCAGGCCGAGCTCGGCCACGTACTCGCGCAGCACGCGCTGCAGGTGGGCGCGCTCGCGGCGCATCGTCAGCACGCCGACCGACAGATGCTGGCGCTTCGGAAAGACCCAGGCGTAGCCGTGCTCCGGCCGGCCGAGGTCGAAGCGCACGCTCGACGCGAAGCGCTCGATCGTCGCCGGATCCGCGGGGATCTCCCACTCGAGGGCCGCGGCTCCGCGGACCGGACCGGGCCAGCCTGCCGCGCGGGCCAGCACGCCGAGCGCGCCGTCGGCCGCGATCACGTGCTGCGCGCGGACCGCGCCGCGCGTCGTCCGGACCACCGCGCCGGTCGGCCCGTCCTCGAGCGCTTCGAAGCGGCAATCGGTCCACAGCTCGGCCCCGGCGCGCTGGGCGCCGTCGACGAGCCCGGCGTCGAACCGATCGCGCATCGTGAGGTGCACGAGCGGCTCGTCGCGCTGGACGACCCAGCGGCGCGGCAGATCGGCGAGGCGTACCTCGACCTCGCGCACCGAGCGGTCGTGCGGCACCACCGCCTCGGACGGCACCGTCGGGAGCGCGCGCGACAGCACGCCGCCGCCGCAAATCTTGACCCGTGGCACGCGGTCGCGCTCGACCACGAGCACACGCGCCCCGCCCTCGGCGAGCGCGATCGCCGCGGCGGCGCCGCCGGGCCCTGCGCCGACGACGAGCGCGTCGAAGCTCGGTAGGCCGGGATCGGTCGACGCTCGCACGGCTGCATTCTACGCGGGATGCGTCGGGCTGCCCCCGCGGCGAGTCACTTCGCGACTTGAGCGAGTGCGTCACGCACCGGGACGCTGGAGATCTTCAGGATCCCGTCGAACGGCGTGTCGAGCTCCAGGATGAGGAACAGCGCGGCCGCAACCGACAGGGTGCATACGACCAGGGAGGCAACGACGGTGGCGTTGCGGGGCACGATGAGCCCGTAGCCGGTGAACAGGGCGACGAGCCAGACGACCAGTACCGCCATGAGGGGCAGGGGAACCGAGCTTTCCCGCTGGGCGAACAGCTGAATCCGCGCTCGTCCCAGATCCACCGTGATGTCGAGCGCACGGGCCTTGACCGTGGTGCGCTTGGCGTCGTCCTTCTCCGGCGCGAGCGCCGCGAGCTCGTCGTAGAGGAGCTCCATCTCGGCCCGCGCTTCCCCGGGGGCCAGGTCCGCGGGTCGGTCGCTGTCCTCGTGCCAGATGTGGGACAGCGTGCGGGCACCGGCGCGGCGGAGCAACTCCCGGGCGCTCGTCGTCTCCGGCCCGTAAAGGGCCAGGGTGCGGTCGAGCAGAATCACCTCGGCCGACAGCTCCTTGACGGCGCTGTTCTGCCTGTCGTACGTCCCCTTTGCCGTCGCGATCAGAAAGCCCAGGACGAGCGCGGTGAGCGTCGTGAGTAGGGTCACCCCCAGCTTCACGGCATCCTTCGACTCCCCGCTCAACTGGTGCGGGGGCAAAGAACGTCCGACAAGCATCCCGAGCACCGCGCCGCCCAAGATGCATGCGAAGGCGAGACAAGGAGTCGTGAGCGGACTCAAGACTTTCCCTCATCGCCTAATGGCTGGTGCCGAAGCCGGGACTCGAACCCGGACAGGGTTAGACCCCACTAGACCCTGAATCTAGCGCGTCTACCAATTCCGCCACTTCGGCCGGAAAGACGGCCCACCGTACCAACCGCTCCGAGGGGTGTCAAGGTTTCCCACGCCCGAAGAGTGCGTCATGCTGTGCAGCGTGAGAGCGAAGGTCGGTCGACGGCACGCGCACCGTGCTCCGCCGCGCAAGGGCGAGCGCCATGCGCCACGCGGGGCACGCGGACCGCGCGGTCGTCCCGTCGTCGGGATCTATTCCGCGGCGCACGGTCCCCCCGTCGTCGTCCCGTTCGATCCCGTGGAGCGCGATCCGTTGCGCGTGCCCCCGACGCTCGATCTCGGGGCGCGGCACGGGCAGGTCGTGCGGGTCGAGGTGCGGCGGTCGGCGGTGGGGGAGCGCGGGACGGCGCGCGTGCTCGAGATCATCGGCGACGCGAGCGTTGCCGGCACGGATGTCCAGCTCATCGCGCGCAAGTACGGACTGCACGAGGAGTTCACGGCGGGAACGCGAGCCGCGGCGGAGCGCCTGCCGGCGCGGATCGACCCGGCGACCGTTTCGGCGCGCGTGGCGTTCGACGATCCAGCCCCGGTGACGATCGATCCCGAGCGCGCTCGCGACTTCGACGACGCGATCGCGGTCAGCCCACGCCGCGGCGGCGGGTACCGGCTGTTCGTCCATGTGGCCGACGTCTCGCACTTCGTCACGCCGGGGAGCCCGGTCGACGTCGAGGCTCGGCTGCGCGCGACGAGCGTGTACTTTCCCGATCGCGTCCTGCCGATGCTGCCCCAGAGGCTGTCCGACGACCTGTGCTCGCTGCGCCCGGGGGTCCCGCGCCTCGTACACACCGTGGTGCTCGATTTCGATCGCGACGGCGGGCCGCAGCACGCCCGGTTCGCCGACGGTCTGATCCGCTCGGCGGCGCGGCTGACCTACGACGAGGTCGATCAGGTGCTCGCCGGGGCGCCCCCGCGCGACGTGGCGAAGCCGGTCGTGGCCATGCTGGCCCGCGCCGACGCGCTGCGCGAGCGCCTCGAGGGTCGGCGCCGTGCGCGGGGCAGCATCGACTTCGATCTGCCCGAGCCGCGCATCGTGTTCGACGAGGCGGGCAACGTCAGCGGTGTCACGCTCACGCCGCGAACGCGCGCGCACCAGCTGGTCGAGGAGTGCATGCTCGCGGCAAACGAGGCGGTGGCCGAGTTCCTCGAGCGCACGACCGGCGTGTGTCTGTACCGGATCCACGAGCGACCGGACCCGGAGAAGGTCGAGGCCCTGGCCGAGTTCGCCGATGCGCTGGGGATCGACTGGCGGCCCGATCCCGACGTGCTCGCACCGCGCGACGTCCAGGCGCTGCTCGCGCGCGTGGCCGGACAGCCGATCGGGCGCGTCGTCGGCGCGGTGGCCCTGCGATCGATGAAGCAGGCACGCTACAGCGCCGCGAACATCGGGCACTTCGGTCTCGCCGCACAGACGTACTGCCACTTCACGTCGCCGATCCGGCGCTATCCCGATCTCGTCGTGCACCGCCTGCTACGTGCGGCACGCGCGGCGAAGAGCCGGCGCAAGGGCCCGGGCGAGGACCTCGACGCGCTGGCGCTCGAGTGCTCGCGGCTCGAGCGCAACGCCGAAGCGGCCGAGCGCGACCTGCTGAGCTGGAAGAAGGTGGCGGCGATCGCGTCGCGCGCCGGCGAGGAGTTCACCGGCATCGTCACCGGTGTCGCGCCGTTCGGACTGTTCGTGTCGCTCGAGGAGAACCTGGTCGAGGGGTTGCTGCGCACCGAGCGACTGGGCGCGGAGGCGTTCGAGCACGACGCGCGGAGCCATGCGCTGCGCGGCACGCGCAGCGGGACGGTGTTCCGGCTGGGCGACCGCATCGAGGTGCGCGTCACGCGCGTCGACCCGATCGCGCGACGCGTCGACCTCGCCGGCACCGACGGGACGACGCCCGCGCGGCACGAGGCCCGGCACCCGCGCGGAACCCGGCAGAAGTGGCCGCGCGGCCGGCCGCGCGGCCGGCGTCACTGACGCGGGAATCGACCGCAGAGGTCCGGTTCTGGGCCGTCGCGCTGGTGTACAATGCGGCTGATGCAGCTGCGCGCGCGCGACATCATGAAGTCCGACGTCATCGCGGTCCAGGCGTCGATGGATCTGCGCGATCTGGCGAAGCTGTTCCTGGAGAAGGGCATCAGCGGGGCACCGGTCGTCGACGGCAACGGCGACCTGGCCGGCGTGATCTCGCAGACCGACTTGCTGTTCTACAGCCTGCAGCGCGACGACGAGCTGAAGCGCGACTCGAGCTTCTACGACAGCGCGCGCGTCGAGGGCTGGCCCGTGCCGCGCGGGTTCCAGATCGAGGACTGCAACACGGGCTGTGTGGGCGACGCGATGACCCCGCTGGTCCACGCCGTGACCGAGCAGTCGACGGTCGAGGCGGTCCGGCGGCTGATGACGCGCAAGCACATCCATCGCGTGATCGTTCGGCGCGGCCGCAAGGTCGCGGGGATCATCTCGGCCCTCGACGTGCTGAAGACGCAGGACAACGGAACGCGCGGTCGCGCGGCCACGCGACGCGCGGCGTCGAAGAGCCCGCGAGCGCGCCGGCCGTCCGCGTCCCGGTAAAAAACCGGGAAAAACGCCCGTCGAGCCCTGGCGGGGCCCGAGCGTGCGCCGGATACTCGTCGCGAACGTGGGAGGAGCCATGAACGAGCGCGGGCACACATTGCGCGGCGGCGCCGTGACCGGCGTGGTCTGGATCGTCGTCGCTGGATCGGCGCTGGGCATCGGCTACAACGCGCTGGGGCTCGAAGCGCGCGAGCGGTGGGGCGTGCCGTGGGTCGCCCGCGACCGGATGGCCGATCTCGATGCGTCGAACAAGGTCGTCGGATCGTCGTCCGCGACGGCCGACCCGTACGCGACCGACATCAGCGATCCGCGCGCGATCCGCGGCGGGACCGATGCGTCCCTGCCCGAGATCCCGGCGTCCAACAGTCCGATCGAGATCGAGCGCACGGCGCTGCGCCAGTACGTCGACGCCCGCGCCGCGCTCGTGCTCGACGCGCGCGAGCCGAGCGAGTACGCGGCGGGGCACATCCCGGGCGCGGTCAACCTGCCGTACGATCAGGTGGCCGGGGACCTGCAGAAGCTCGAGCAGCTCGACACGGCCGGTCGGCCGATCGTCGTGTACTGCGGCGGCGGGAACTGCGAGATGTCGTTGAGCCTGGCGTGGGACCTCGTCACCGCGGGTCAGACGCGCGTCGCGGTGTACAAGGGTGGATACCCCGATTGGACCGACGCCGGGTTCCCGTCCGAGACCGGGACCACGCCGTGAACACGCGTTGGATCCGCTCGGCGCTCGCGGTGCGGGCGTGCGAGATCGCGACCGGCGTGATCCTGGCGTGGGCCGGCCTGGCCAAGATCGGCGATCTGCCGGCGTTCGCCGCGCAGGTGCACAACTTCCGGATCCTGCCGCTCGCGCTCGAGAACCTGGCCGCGCTGACGCTGCCGTGGATCGAGATCGTGGTCGCGCTGACGCTGCTCACCCGTGTGCGGTCGCGCGAGGGCGCGTGGACCGCGCTCGGTCTGCTCGTCGTGTTCACGGTCGCCGTGATCCTCGCCGTCGCCCGAGGGCTCGACATCGAGTGCGGGTGCTTCGGGACCGCGGACGCGACGCGCGTGGGCTGGACCAAGATCGCCGAGAACCTCGGCTTGATCGCGATCGCGGCGATCGCGGCGTGGGGTCCGGCGCTGGCGAACGAAAGCCGCGCCGCGGTCGGCCGGCTCGAGACGCGGAACGCGAGGGGTTAGATCAGCCGGCGGCGAGACGGTTCAGGGCGAGCGTCAGACGCGACTTCTGCCGGTCGGCTCGGCCCTTGGGGATCGCGCCCGACCGTCCGGTGCGGTCGAGTAGCGCCACCGTAAGCGGCAGGAGCGTCTTCGCCGACTCGACGTCGCCCGCGCCGACCGCGGCGCGGAACTTCCGGATCGCGCTCCGCACACGGGTGCGGCGGGCGCGATTGCGCAGCCGGCGGGCCTGACTCTTGCGGTTCTCTTGCTCGGCGCTCTTGTGCCTGGCCATACGGCTCCATTCCCGAGAAAGCGCGAATTCTAGATCAACCCCCGGGCCCCGTCAACGGGTCGCGGCAGCAGGGTCGCGGCCGCAAGGTCGCGGGGTTCAGGTCGTGGCGCCCAGGCTCGTCAGCTTGTCGCGCGCGATCTTGGCCTCGTCGGTCTGTGGGTACTCGGAGACCACGTAGCGCAGCTGGACGATCGCGCGGCGCACGTCGTTCTGCTCGAGGAACGCCAGGCCCTTCTTGAGGTTCGCCGCCGCGGCCTTCTCGCTGTCCGGGTGCGCGGCGAGCAGTCGGTCGAACGCGGCGATCGCGTCGGGGAACGCGCCCTGGCTGAAGTGGCACTCGCCGATCCAGTACATCGCGTTGTCGGCGAGCGGGCTCGTCGCGAACTTCGTCCGGTACTCCTCGAAGCCCGAGATCGCGAGCGCGTAGTTGCCCTTCGAGTAGTCGGCGTACGCCGTGTTGTACAGCGACTGCGGATCGGGGAGCGCGCCCTCGGCTCCCGCTCCGCCCGGCGGCGCCGCAGCGTCGGGCTCGGTCGGTGTGGGATACGGGGTCGGCTGCGGCATCCGCGAGGCTCCGCGGTCCTGGACCGCGACGCTCAGCTGATCGACGCGCCGACCGAGGTCGGCCATCTGCTCCTCGTTCGTCGACAGCCCCTCGCGGATCTGCGACACGCGGCTCTCGAGATCGCTCCAGTCCTCGCGCGTCACGCCCGACGGGGCGTCGGTCAGCTTCTGCTCGACCGCCTGGACCGCCTGCTTGGTCGCGGCCTGCGCCTGCTCCATCCGGGCCAGGCGCGCCCGGACGTCGGACATGTCCTTCTCGAGCTTCGCCACCTGATCGGGCATGATGCAGCCCACGGACGCGAGCACGAGGCTCGCAGACGCGAGCACGAGAACGATCGGGCGTTGGACGCTCATCGGCCCGCTCCGCGCTACTCAACCGCGAACTCGGCGCGGCGGTTCTTGGCCCATGCGGCCTCATCGTGGCCCGGCGTCGCCGGCCGCTCCTCGCCAAACGACACGGTCCGGAAGCGGGATTCGGGGATCCCCAGGCTGATCAGGTAGTCCCGCACGGACCGCGAGCGCCGGCTCCCGAGCTCCAAGTTGTACTCGGTCGTCCCACGCTCGTCGCAGTGGCCTTCGACCACGACCTTCCAGTTCGGGTGCGACTTCAGCCACTCGGCGTTCGTGCGCAGCGTGGCCCGCGACACGTCGCTCAGATCGTGCTTGTCGTGGTCGAAGTACACGGTCTGCAAGAGCCCGCGCGCACGGATCTGGTCGGCCGTGAGCTCCTCCGGTGCTGCGGGTTTCTCCTCACGGAACGGCTCCTGGACCTCTTTGGGTGCCGGGGTCGGAACGGGCGTCGGAGCGGGAGCGGCCTGGGGCTCTTCGACGGGTGGCTCCTCGACGGGCTTCTTCTTCGGGCAGCCGAGCAAGACGAGCACGAGGCACGGCGCGAGGAGAAGCAGCGCACGGCGGGCGGTCTTGGTCATCGATCGAGCTCCTTAAATGAGGTTCCTACTAGAGCGACAATTCTATCAGCATGTAACCTCGCGGCAAAGCAGTGTCGTTCAATGCGACCAGTCGGGCGTCGAGCAGTCGTTGCCCTTCGTGACCCGCCGCACGTCCTGGCCGTCGGCGCGCATCGTGTAGATGTCCCACGTGCCGCCGCGGCTCGACGCGAACACGAGGTGCCGGCCGTCGGGCGACCAGCGCGGGTTCTCGTTGTTACCCGCGCCCCGCGTGAGCCGCGTGCTGCGATCGGTCGACAGCTCACGGACCTGCACCTCGAACCGGCCATCGATGCGTGACACGTACGCCAGCTTCGAGCCGTCGGGCGACCAGGCCGGCGAATCGTTGTACGGCCCGTCCCACGAGATGCGCCGCACGTTGAGGCCCTCGGCGTCCATCAGGTAGATCTGCGGGCTGCCCGAGCGGTCCGATGTGAACGCGATCTCCCGGCCGTTCGGGGCCCACGCCGGCGCGGTGTCGATGCCCGCGTGGCGGGTCAGCCGCGTGTTGCGGCCGGCCTTCCGGTCGAGGACGTAGATCTCCGAGTTGCCGTCGACGTCCGACGTGTACGCCAGCCGGCGCCCGTCGGGGGCCCAGTCGGGCGCCGAGCTCAGCTCGCCGCCGACGGTCGACAGGTGGCCCAGCTTGCCGTCGCTCGACATCACGTACACGCCGGGCTGCTTGCCCCGGAACGAGACGAACGCGAGCTCGTTGCCGTCGGGCGACCAGGCCGGGACCAGGTTGATCGTGTTCGACGTCGTGATCCGCCGGACGCGATGGCCGTCGTAGTCCGCGAGAAAGACCTCCTTGGCCTTCCCCGTCTTGCACACGAACGAGAGCAGCGTCAGCGCGATCCCCGCCCGGCCGGTGTAGTGCTTCACCAGATCGTCGGCGATCTGATGCGCCACACGCCGCACGAGGCTCGCCTGGCCCCCGTAGCGTCGAGCGAACAACTGGCCGCCGCCGGTGTTGTCGTACAGACGCGCCTCGACGTCGATCCGGTCGCCCTGCGGCACCATCCGTAGGCGCACGACGGCCTTGGCGCCGATCGACAGCCACTCCGTATGCGGCTCGCCCTTGGCGCCGGGTGCGGGCACGAGCCGGTACAGCCCGGGGTCGATGACGTCGAAGATGCCGCTGAACGTGAGGTCGGCGCGCAGCGTTCCCGAGAGCTCGGTCGACATCGCCGCATCGCGCGAGCCCTCGGGATCGGGCACCGCGATCGCGATCTTGGCGAACTGACCCTCGACGACGCCCTCGATGCGCTGGCTCTCCTGCGCGAGTGCGGACGCCGACACGAGGAGCGCGAGCCACACCATCACACGCATCATCCACCACCTTCGGGGTAGAGCCGGAACACGAAGCTCGCCGCGAGGAACGGACCGCTCAAGCCCGCCGGAAGCGGCGGGAGCGGCGACGCATCGGCGACCGCTCGCAGCGCCGAGCGATCGAGCGACGGCACGCCGCTCGGCTGCTCGAGCCGCACGTCGGCGACGCGGCCGTCGCGCTGGATCTCGAACGCCACGCGCACCTCGACCGGCGTGGTCAGACCATCGACGATCGGGCGCTGCCACCGCGCGTAGAGCGCCTGGGTCACGGCCGCCCTGTACCAGCCGAACGCGCTGTCGAGCCCCTCGAGAGCCGAGACCGAGCCGCCGGCGGCGGCCGAGCCGGCGGTCGGGACGCCGGCCGATCCCGCCCCCGCCCCCGTCCCCGGACCCGGGTCGGCCGTCGGCGCGGGCGTGGCCGGGGCGCTGGGCTTGGGTGCAGGGGGCGCGGGCTTCGGGGTCGCTTTCGGTGTCGGGCGCGGCTTGGGCGTGGCCGGGGGAGCGCTCGGCGGGGGCGTGGCCAGCGTCGCCTCGTCGGGCGGCGGCGGCGGCTCCTCCGGCTCCGGGGCGGGCGCGCTCGCTCCGGGCGCCGGGGGCGCGGGCGGCCTCTCGGGCAGCCCGCCGACGAGCTCGACGGTCAGCGCATCGGGCGGCAGGAGCGGTCCGCGCCACAGCGTCGGGAGCCAAACGAAGCCGATCGTGGTCACGAGATGCACGAGGAGCGAACCGGTGAAGAACCGACCGCGGGCGGTGCGCCAGGCCCAGGCGATCCGCGGAGGGACGATCGTGACGCGCAGCGCAGCGGTCAAGCGCGGCCCTCAGCGCCGATCGGGCCGCTCGAGCGGCACGGTGACGAGCGAGACGCGGGTGATGCCGGCCGCGCGGATGCGGTCCATCACCAGCAGCACCTCGCCGTACGGCAGCAGCCGGTCGGCGCGCAGGAACACCGTCTCGTCGGGGGCCGAGGCGGCGAGCGCCTTCATGCGCTCCTCGAGCAGCTCGGCGTGGATCGGCCGATCGTTGATCTGGATCCGTCCGTCGCGATCGATCGATACCTCGATCCGGGCCTCGCGGATCTCGGTCGCCGTCTTCGTCGCCGGCAGCTCGAGGTGGATGCCGCGCTGCAGCATCGGCGCCGCGACCATCGAGATGATCAGCAGCACGAGCATCACGTCGACGAGCGGCGTGACGTTGATCTCGGCGAGGGCGCGGCGCCGTGCACCGCCGCTCCCGGCGCTGAGCTGCATGGCCATCGGTTCAGCTCCGCCGACCCTGGATCCGGTGGATCAGGTCGGCGACGAACTCCTCGATCAGCAGGTCCATCGCCCGCAGGCGGCCCAGGAAATGGTTGTAGCCGATCACCGCGGGGATCGCCGCGGCGAGTCCCGCCGCCGTGGCCACCAGCGCCTCGGCGATCCCCGGCGCGTAGGCCGCGAGGCTCGCCGAGCCGCTCATCCCGATCCCGCGGAACGCGTTCATGATCCCCCACACCGTGCCGAACAGCCCGATGAACGGCGTCGCGCTCGCGGTCGTGGCCAGGAATCCGAGGCTGCGCTCGAGCTCGCCGAGCTGCACCGACGCGCTCTTGCGCAGGACGCGATGCACGGCCTCGAGCCCCAGCGGCTCGAACCCCTCCGCGGCCGGCGGGTTCAGGCTGATCTCGCGGAACCCCGCGCGAAAGATGTCGGCCACCGGGCTGCCGGCCAGCGCACGCGTGTCGTCCTGGATCGCGGCCAGGCCGCCGCCGCGCTCGAACCGCTCGAGGAACCGGTGGGACGTGCCCTCGGCGCGCCGGAACCGACGGTAGCGCTCGGCGATGATGCCCCACGACGCGACCGAGAACACGAGCAGCACGGCGAGAACGAACTTGGCCATCGGCCCGGCGTCGAGCACGAGGCTCCACACATCGAGCCCCGAGCCGGTACTGGCCAACGGGATGGGAGCCACGTTCATTCCTTGCTGGCGCGCAACGAACTCGGCGCGGCGACGACGAACGCCGGGTATGCTATCGCACGGCTTCACCGCGCGTCAAAGCACGCGCTCCGGAGCGCGACGGAACCCGTGCTGCGTACGCTGCGCATCCGCGACCTGGCGATCCTCGACGACGTGACCGTCGAGTTCGGCGGCGGTTTGAACGTGCTGACCGGCGAGACCGGTGCCGGCAAATCGATTGTCGTGGACGCGCTGAGCCTGGTCGCCGGAGCGCGCGGGGACCGGTCGCTCGTTCGCGCGGGGAGCGAGCGTGCGATCGTCGAGGCGCTGTTCGAGATCGAGCCCGCGGGCGAGGCGGGCCGATGGCTCGTCGAGCACGGACTCGGGGAGCCTGGCGGGACCGAGCTCGTCGTACGCCGCGAGCTCGCGCCGTCGGGCGGCCGGATCTGGCTCGGCGGATCGCGGTGCACGCTCGCGCTCCTGGCCGAGATCGGGCCGGCACTCGTCGAGCTGCACGGCCAGCACGAGTTCCGCACGCTGCTCGCGCCCGAGCGGCAACTGGCGATCCTCGACCGGTTCGCCGGGCCGGACGGTCCGGCGGAGACGGCCGAGGCTCACGCCGCGGTCGTCGCCGCGCGCCGCGCCGTTCGCGAGCTCGACCAGGCCGCGGCGAGCCGCGCCGCCCGTCGGGCCGAGCTCGAGGCGCTCGTTCGCGACGTCGACGGGGCGCAGATCCGCCCCGGCGAGCTCGCGGAGCTCGACCGCGAGCGGCGGATCCTGCGCAACGCAGCGGCCGTCTCGCGGCTGCTCGACGAGCTGGTCGAGCTGACCGAGGACGGCGAGCCGAGCGCGGCAAGCCTCGCGTCCCAGGCCGCGCGCCGGGCGAACGAGCTCGCGGCGACCGACGGCTCGGTGCGCGAGCTGGCCGAGCGGATCGAGGCGGCCACGATCGAGCTCTCGGACGTCGGCGCGGCGTTTCGCGCGTACCGCGAGCGCGTCGACTTCCGCCCCGACCGCATCGACTCGGTCGAGTCGCGGCACGCGGCGCTCTCGCGGCTCCTCGTGCGCCACGGCGCGACCGAGGACGAGCTGCTCGCGCGCCGCGAGTCGGCGGCGGCCGAGGTCGAGACGCTCGCGCGCGTCGCCGACGACCTGCGCGAGGCCCAGGCCGAGGCGGAGCGGACCGCGGGGCGGTACGCGACGGCGGCCCTGGCGCTGCGCGAGCGGCGGCGGTCGGCCGCGGAGCGCCTGGCCGCGGCGGTCGAGCGCCAACTCACCGAGCTCGCGCTGCCCAAGGCGCGGTTCGCCGTGCGCCTCGACGAGCCGGTGGGCGGGGACATGATCCCCGGGCCCGCAGGCGCTCTCGCGCTCTCGCCGCGAGGTGCCGATCGAGCCGAGTTCCAGCTCGCGGCGAACGCCGGCGAGCCGCTCGGGGCGCTGGCTCGTATCGCGTCGGGCGGCGAGCTGTCGCGGGTGCTCCTCGCGCTCCACGCCGTCGCCGAGGGCTCGGCGCCGGGAGGCCGCGTGCTCGTGTTCGACGAGGTCAACGCGGGGGTCGGGGGCCGCGTGGCCGACGCGGTCGGGGCTCGGCTCCACCGGCTCGCTGCGCGCAACCAGGTCCTGTGCGTGACCCACTTGGCCCAGGTCGCGGCCTACGCCGACCGGCATTTCGCGGTCGACAAGCGCGTCGTGAGCGGCCGCACGCACGCGTCGGTCGCGCGTCTCGACGAGGCGCGGTGCGTCGACGAGCTGGCCCGGATGGTCGGCGGCCGCGAGGCAACCGAGCTGTCGCGGCGCCACGCGGCCGAGCTCGTGCTCGCCGCGCGGCGCCGGGAGCTCGACGGAGGAGGTCCATGACCACGCCTGCATCTTCGCGCATCGCGGTGTACCCCGGGACGTTCGATCCGGTCACGAACGGGCACCTCGACCTGGCCGAGCGCGGGCGGCGCCACTTCGATCAGCTGGTGCTCGCGATCCTGCGCAACGAGGACAAGCAGCCGATGTTCACGGTCGACGAGCGCGCGACGCTCCTGCGCGAGGCGGTTGCCCCGTGGGACAACGTGACGGTCGACGTGTTCGACGGGCTGCTCGTGAACTACGCGCAGCGCGTCGGCGCCCGGCTGATCCTGCGCGGGATCCGCGCGATCACCGACCTCGAGTACGAGATGCAGATGGCGATGATGAACCGCAAGCTCGCCCCGCAGATCGAGACGGTGTTCCTCGTCCCGAGCGAGGCCTACTCGTACGTGTCGAGCCGGCTGGTCCGCGAGGTCGCTCGGCTCGGGGGCGACGTCTCGGAGCTCGTCCCGCCGCACGTGGCCCGCGCGCTGAGACAGCGCTTGGCGCCCAGGGGTTCCGGTATACTCGGGGGGTGACGAGGTGGGTGTTCTCCCTGCTCGCCGCGTGCGTGTGCGCAGGGTGGGCCGAGGCCGCGCCGTCGATCCGGCTCGTCGAGTTCGACGCGCCGTTGACCCCACTCAACGTGCTGCGCATCACGCGTGCGATCGACGACGCCGAGACGGCGGGCGACGCGTTCGTGCTGATCGAGCTCGACACGCCGGGCGGGCTCGTCGACTCGACCGAGGCGGTGGTCAAGCGCATGCTCGCCGCGCGTGTGCCGATCGTCGTGTGGGTCGGCCCGGCGGGAGCCAAGGCCGCGTCGGGCGGGTTCTTCCTGCTGATCGCCGCCGACGTCGCCGCGATGGCCCCCGGCACGCGTACGGGCGCGGCCAAGACGGTGTTCGGCGTGATGGAGAGCGCGGAGGAGAACCGGGGTCTGAAGAAGATGGATCAAGATCTCGCGGCCCTGGCCCGCTCGATCGCCGCGCGCCGCGGGCGTGACCCCCAGGCCTGCGAGGACGCCGTGTTCGAGGCGCGGTCGTACGAGGAGTCGGTGGCGCTCGAGCGCAGGATCGTCGACCTCGTCGTGCCGACACGCGAGGCGCTGCTCGCCGCCCTCGATGGCCGGGACGTGACGCGCTTCGACGGCACGACGACCAAGCTCGAGACCGCGGGCGCCGGGTTCGTGGTTACCCAGTTCTCGCTGCGCCACCGGTTCCTCGAGGCCCTGGCCACGCCGATCCTGGCGACGCTCCTGCTGTTCGGCGGCCTGCTCGGCCTGTACGTCGAGTTCACGCATCCGGGCGTGGTGTTCCCCGGAGTGGCCGGCGCGCTGTGCCTGCTGCTCTTCGCGCTGACGGCGCAGGTCCTGCCGATATCGACGATCGGGATCCTGCTCGTCGCGCTCGGCCTGCTCATGTTCCTGCTCGAGATCAAGGTGACGTCGTTCGGCATGCTCACGGTCGGCGGGGCGGCATGCCTGCTGCTCGGCGGGTTCCTGCTGATCGACGCGCCGATCCCCGAGCTGCGCGTGCCGCTCGCGTTCTTGGTTCCGCTCGCGGCCGCGGTGACGCTCGTCGCCGCCGTGGCCGTGCGTCTCGCCGTTCGCGCGCAGCGCGCGCCGGTCGTCGGGATGCTCGGCGAGATCGGCACCGTGCTGGAGGACCTCGCGCCCGCGGGCAAGGTGTTCGTCCACGGTGAGACGTGGAACGCGAGCGCCGCGAGCCCACCGATCCCGCGCGGCGTCCGCGTGCGCGTGCTGCGGGTCGAGAGCCTGAACCTGATCGTCGAGCCCGCAGGACCCGAGATCCTCGGGTCCACCGTCCGAACCTGAGGAGCCTCCATGGAACCGTTCCTGCTCGGAATCATCGTCGCGATCGGGTTCCTGCTGTTCGTCGTGACGCAGGCCGTGCGGATCCTCCCGGAGTACGAGCGCGGGGTCGTGTTCCGGCTGGGCCGCCTGCGCGGGTCGGACTACGGCCCCGGACTGTTCTTCCTCATCCCGCTCGTCGACCGCATGGTCCGCGTGTCGCTGCGCACGATCGTCCACGACGTGCCGCCGCAGGACGTCATCACCCGCGACAACGTGTCGGTGAAGGTCAACGCGGTCGTGTTCTTCCGGGTCGTGCACCCGCGCCAGGCGATCGTCGAGGTCGAGAACTTCCACTACGCCACGAGCCAGCTGGCCCAGACCACCCTGCGCTCGGTCCTGGGGCAGGTCGAGCTCGACGGCCTCCTGGCCGAGCGGGAGAAGATCAACCATCAGCTCCAGGCGATCCTCGACCAGCAGACCGACCCCTGGGGCATCAAAGTCTCGGCGGTCGAGGTCAAGCACGTCGACCTGCCCGAGGAGATGCGCAAGGCGATGTCCCGTCAGGCCGAGGCCGAGCGCGAAAAACGGGCCAAGATCATCCACGCCGAGGGGGAGTCCCAAGCGGCCGCAACCCTGGCCCGGGCGGCCGACGAGCTGGCCCGAAGCCCGTCGGCGATGCAGCTACGGTACTTGCAGACCTTGACGGAAATCGCCTCGGAGCGAAATTCAACCCTGATCTTCCCGATCCCGGTGGAGCTGCTGCGGTCGTTCGCCAAGTAGCCGGCGACGGCGAGGGAGAGCGTGAGGGCGGCGGAAAAGACGGTAGGCGAGGTCCGGACGAGGCGCGATCCGGCGACGCGGGACGACCCGGCGCTGCAGGACGCGGTGCTGCGGGTCCATCGCGAGATGGAGCTCGCGGGCCAGATCCGCGGGCTGCTCGAGGTCGCGCGGGCGTGGACCGGCGGGACCTTCGCGTGCGGCTTCGGCGCGGCGGGCGACGGGCGGATCCTCGCGCCGGTCTCGCCCGTCGGGGGCGAGGACGACCCGCGGTTCCAGGCGTTCGCCGGTCTGCCGGCGGCCGACGCCGCGAGCTGGCTCGCGAGCGAGCCGTGCCTGGCGCAGGGCCTGGGGGCGTTCGCCGGTGCCGCTCCCGACTGGCCCGGTCCGCGACCGGCGTTCTCCGTGGCGCTCGCGGTGCGGGACGGCTCGGGGCGTGCGGCGGGAGCGCTGCTCGTGTGCGTCGATGCGCCGCCGACCGACGAGGCTCTCGCTCGGCTCGCCGAGCTGCTCGAGCGTTGCCGACCGGCCGTCGACAACGGGCTGCGGGTCCTCGCGCTGCGCGAGCTGGTCATCAAGGACGATACGGCCCACTGCTTCAATCGGCGGTATTTCGAGGAGTTCTTGCCCGAGGAGCTGGCTCGCGCGAGCCGGTTCCGGTCCCCGGTGTCGCTGATCTTCCTCGACATGGACAACCTGAAGCAGGTCAACAACCGCTACGGTCACGCGGTGGGGAGCCGGATCTTGCGCGAGGTGGCGACGCGCGTGCGCGGTCGCGTGCGCAAGTTCGACAAGCTGTTCCGCTTCGGCGGGGACGAGTTCTGCATCGTCCTGCCCGAGACCGCGTGGCACGGTGCGCTCGAGGTGGCCGAGCGCGTCAAGGAGGCGATCTCGGCCCGGCCATTCCTCGAGGGTGAGGTCGTGCCGGGCGTGCCGATGTCGGCGTCCCTGGGCATCGCCTCGTTCCCGCTCCACGCGCGCACGCAGGCCGACCTGATCGAGCGTGCCGACCGGGCGATGCAGCGCATCAAGGGTGCGGGCAAGAACGCGATCGGCGTGGCGGCACTCGATGCGGATGGCCATGGAGGGTGAGCGCCGGGACTCCGCGGTCCGGGAGATCCGGCTCGAGGGGCTCGGCCTCGCGGTCGCAGGCGTCGTCCTGGTCGCGCTCCTCGGCGGGGCGTTCTGGCTCGGCCGCGAGGTCGGGCGCTCGGGCGCAAGCGTTCCCGGCTCGTCGAGCGAGACGCGCTCGAACGGCAAGGGCACCGAGTCGCCGGTCGACGTCGGCGCGTCGCAGGACTTCTTCGACAGCACCGATCGTCCGGGACAGGCGCTCGAGCCCGGCCGCGAGGCCCAGCGCAAGGAGCGCAGCGGAACGGCCCCATCCGGGGCGCCCGCACCGACGCTCGCCCCCGGCCCGTTCCTCGTCCAGGTGTGGGCTGGCCGAGACCGTCCGACCGGCGAGCGGCTCGTCGGCGCGCTCCAGGCCGCAGGCTACGGTGTGCGCATGTACGCCGAGTCCTCGGCCGGCGACACGCTGTTCAAGGTCCGCGTCGGCGGGTACGAGAGCGAGGCGAAGGCCCGGGAAGCGGTCGAAGACTTGAAGACCCGCGGCTACCGCGGGGCCTGGGTCTCGTCCACGCCGTAGCGCGCCGACCGTATGGTACTGTTCCGGGCGAGGAGCGAGCGGTGGTGACGACCGATTTTCAGGAGCCCGCGGAGCGGATCCGCACTCTGGCCGAGAAGGTGCAGGGGTTGCGGAGGTTCCTTTGATGTCGATGGCAAGACCTCGGCCATCGCCGCGCTCGACGAGCGTCTGACCCAGCCCGAAGTCTGGGGCGACCCCGATCAGGCCGGACGGTTGCGCAAGGAGCGCTCGCGGCTCCTCGCCGCGGTCGGTGTCGCCGACCGACTGAAGATCCTGCTCGACGAGGCCGAGACGCTGCTCGAGCTGGGCCGGGAGGGCGAGGAGGTCGGTCCCGAGCTCGCGAGCGCGGTGAACGCGCTCGCGGCCCACGTGGAGGCGACCGAGCTCGACACGCTCTTGACCGGGGAGTACGACGCGACCGACGCGATCCTCGAGGTCCATCCCGGTGCCGGTGGCACCGAATCGCAGGACTGGGCCCAGATGCTGCTCCGGATGTACACGCGGTGGGCCGAGAGCCGAGGCTACGGCGCCGAGGTCCTCGATTGGCAGGATGGCGACGAGGCCGGGATCAAGAGCGCGACGCTGTCGATCCGCGGTCCGAACGCCTACGGGTACCTCAAGGGCGAGCGTGGCGTGCACCGGCTCGTCCGCATCTCGCCGTACGATGCCCAGGGGCGCCGTCACACGTCGTTCGCGTCGGTCGAGATCCTGCCCGACGTCGAGGACGACCTGACCGTCGACATCGACGAGAAGGACCTGCGCGTCGACACGTACCGCTCGTCGGGCGCCGGCGGCCAACACGTGAACAAGACCGATTCGGCGATCCGGATCACGCACCTGCCGAGCGGCATCGTCGTGGCGTGCCAGAACGAGCGTTCGCAGCACCGCAATCGCGACCTGGCGATGAAGATCCTGCGGGCCAAGCTGTTCACGCGGGCCCAGCAGGAAGCCGACGAGAAGCTCGCGCGCGAGGTCGGGGTGAAGAAAAAGATCGAGTGGGGGAGCCAGATCCGGTCGTACGTTCTCGCCCCGTACCGGCTGGTGAAAGACCATCGCACGAGCCACGAGGTCGGAACGGCCGACCGCGTGCTCGACGGTGACCTCGACGGGTTCCTGCGCGCCACGCTCCTGGCCCAGCGGGAGGAGGGGCGTGAGTCGGGGCCGGTGCGGCGGGAGGCACGGTCGTGACGCGAACGCCCCAGGATCCGACCGGCCTCGACGAGCGCTCGCGCGACGTGCTCGTCGCGCTCGTGCGGCACCACATCCACAGCGGTCAGCCGGTCGGCTCGAGCGCCGTGTCGCGGGACCTGCGGACCGAGCTGTCGCCAGCGTCGGTCCGGGCGATCATGGCCGAGCTCGAGGAGCGCGGCCTCCTGGCGCAGCCGCACACGTCGGCCGGACGTGTGCCGACCGATCGGGCGTTCCGGTTCTACGTCGATCACCTGGCAGGCCGCCCGAAGCTCGCGCCGACCGCGGCGCGCTCGATCGAACACGCGCTCGCCGGAGCCGGCGGCATCGACGCGGTGCTCGAGGAGGCTTCGCGTCAGCTGTCCCGCCTGTCGCACCACGTCGGGATCGTGCTCGGGCCCGACCTGCGCCGGCTGATCGTCGAGCGCCTCGATTTCGTACGGCTCGACGACCGCCGCGTCGTTGCGTTGCTCCTCGATCGAGCCGGACGCGTGCACGATCGCGTGCTGACGCTGCCCGACGCTCCGCCCGCCGCCGAGCTCGAGCGCGCCGGGCGGTACCTGTCGGACGAGCTGGCCGGGCGAACGCTGCCCGAGATGCGGCGTCTCGTCGAATCGCGCCTGGCCGAGGATCGCGCGGCGTACGACCGCCTGATGGCGCTGGCCCTCGAGCTCGGCCGCCGGGCGCTGGCCGAGGTGGACGATGAGGAGGCGCGCCTGTTCGTCGAGGGCGCGTCGAACCTGCTCGGGCTACCGGACTTCCCGGACCTCGACCTGCTGCGGGACATGCTCCGGGCGCTCGAGGACAAGCGCCGCTTGGCCGACCTGCTGACCCGGATCCTCGAAGAGGGGGGACCGCGCGTGGTCATCGGCCAGGAGAACCCCGTGACCGCCCTCGCCCGCGGGGCCCTCGTCGTGGCGACCTACGGGACCGAGAGCGGGGCGATCGGGATGGTCGGCCTGGTCGGGCCGGTCCGGATGGCCTATCCGCGGTCGCTCGGCCTCGTGACCCATCTGGCCGACCTGTTGTCCCAGCGCCTCGCGGCGTCCGGGAATTGACCGCGCGCGACCTCCGCCCCAGATTCTGACTCGCGGCGGTGTGCCGGGGTCCGCGCTCGAGCGGCCGCCGATTCACGACACGCCGACGGGGACGACCGCGTGGACAGCAAGACCCAGCCGGATTCGCCCGGTGTGGACGACGAGATCGAGATCCTCGAGGTCGTCGGGCTCGACGAGCGGGTCCGCACCGCCGGTCCCGGTCGTGCGTCCGGAGCGCCCGCGGAGGTCGTCGTCGACCTCGATCCGCAGACGCCTCGGGCGGCCGACCCTGGCGCGACCGAGATGCGCGAGCGGCTCCTGCGACTGTCGGCCGACTTCGACAACTACCGCCGACGGGTCGAGCGTGAGCGCGAGGCCCACGAGCGTCAGGCCGCCGCGGGCTTGATCTCCCGGCTCCTCCCGGTCCTCGACAACTTCGAGCGCGCGCTCGCGCGCGAGCCGGGCCAGGCGAACGATCGGCTGTTCGAGGGCGTGGCGCTCATCTTCCGGCAGCTGCTCGAAGAGCTGCGCCAGGAAGGTCTCGTCGCGGTAGACTCGGTGGGCGAGCCGTTCGACCCCGCGCTGCACGAGGCGGTCGCCACCACCGTGGAGCAGGCGTTGCCACCGAACGTCGTGGTCGAGGAGCTGCAGCGCGGATACCGGCTGCACTCGCGCCTGCTACGGCCGGCGCTGGTGCGCGTGACCGTGGGCCCGTCGGACGCGAGCCCCGCGTTCGGCCGCACGACGAAGGGCCGATGAGCAAGGCGATCGGCATCGATCTGGGCACGACCAACTGCTGCATGGCCGTGATGGAGGGCGGCAAGCCGCGCGTGATCGCCACGCGCGAGGGCGCGCGCACGACGCCGTCGATCGTCGCGTTCACCGCGCGCGGCGAGCGGCTCGTCGGTCAGATCGCCAAGCGCCAGGCGCTGACCAATCCGCACAACACCGATCTATGCGGTGAAGCGGCTGATCGGCCGGAAGTTCGAATCCGCCGAGGTCGCCAAGGCGATGCAGATCGTCCCGTACGAGATCGTGCCGTCGAAGAACGGCGACGCGTGGATCCGCGATCCGCGACCACGACTATTCGCCGCCCGAGCTGTCGGCGTTCCTGCTCGCGCACCTGCAGCGAGCAGGCCGAGGACTACCTGGGACGCGAGGTGTCCGAGGCCGTGATCACGGTGCCCGCGTACTTCGACGACGCGCAGCGCCAGGCGACGAAGGACGCGGGCCGGATCGCCGGCCTCAACGTGCTGCGGATCGTCAACGAGCCGACCGCGGCGGCGCTGGCCTACGGCATGGACGAGGGAACGGCGCCGCGGCGCATCGCGGTCTACGACCTGGGCGGCGGCACGTTCGACATCTCGATCCTGCAGCTCGGCGACGGCGTGTTCGAGGTCAAGTCGACCTCGGGCGACACGTTCCTCGGCGGCGAGGACTTCGACCAGCGCATCGTCGATTGGCTGGTCACGCAGTTCCGCGACGAGACGGGCATCGACCTGCGCGGCGACCGCATGGCGCTGCAGCGGCTGAAGGAGGCGGCGGAGAAGGCCAAGTGCGAGCTGTCGCGCGACGACGTCGGCCGAGATCAACCTGCCGTTCATCAGCGCCGACGAGGGCGGCGCGCGCCACCTGCACACCACGCTGACGCCGCGAGCAGCTCGAGGAGCTCGTGCGAGGACCTGGTCGAGACGCACGCGGGGGCCGTGCGAGGAGGCGCTGCAGCCTGGCCGGGCTCTGCGGCCCGAGGACATCGACGAGGTGCTGCTCGTCGGCGGCCAGACGCGCACGCCGAAGGTCGTCGACGCTCGTGCGCCGAGATGTTCGGGCGCGAGCCGAACGCGCGAGATCAACCCCGACGAGGTCGTGGGCGATCGGCGCCGCGATCCAGGCCGGCGTGCTCAAGGGCGACGTCAAGGACCTCGTGCTGCTCGACGTCACGCCGCTGTCGCTGGGCATCGAGACCCGCGGCGGGATGTTCACCAAGATCATCGAGCGCAACGCGACGATCCCGACGCGCAAGTCCAAGATCTTCACGACCGTCGCCGACAACCAGACCAAGGTCGAGGTCCACGTGCTGCAGGGCGAGCGCGAGATCGCGGCGCACAACAAGTCGCTCGGGCAGTTCGAGCTCGTGGGGCTCCCGCCGGCCCCGCGCGGGGCGACGCAGATCGAGGTCGCGTTCGACATCGACTCGAACGGCATCGTCAGCGTCTCGGCCAAGCGACCTGGCGACCCAGCGCGAGCAGAAGATCCTGGTCACGCCGTCGAGCGGGCTGACCGAGGACGAGATCCGCTGCCGATCATCGAGACGCGCAGAAGCACGCCGACGACGACCGGCGCCGCGCCGAGTTCATCCGCGCGCGGGCGCGGCTCGAGGGGCTCGTCGACAGCAATCAGAAGACGTTCCACGAGTTCGGCTCCATGCTCCCCGCCGAGCAGCAGGCAGCACGTCCGTCGAGATCCTCGACGCGGCGCAAGCGCGCGCTCGATTCCGGCAGCGCGGCCGAGTGCACCGAGGCTTTGGAGAAGATCGCCGAGATCGGTAGAATCCTCTCCGAGGTGATCCTGTACGATCCCGGTGCATTCTCGGCCTCGGGTGCGACCGACGGTCGAGAGGCGGAGGAGACGTGAGACCGTGTCGGACCGTGACTACTACGAGATGCTCGGCCTCGGCGCGGGACGCAGACCTCGGGCAGATCAAGAAGGCCTACCGCGCCGCGGCGCTGAAGCACCACCCGGACAAGAACCCCGGCGACTCCGCAGCCGAGGA
This sequence comes from uncultured Acidobacteriota bacterium, assembly GCA_963824225.1. Classification (GTDB taxonomy): domain Bacteria; phylum Acidobacteriota; class Polarisedimenticolia; order Polarisedimenticolales; family Polarisedimenticolaceae; genus CAWGOF01. Next base: position 293,053 of record CAWGOF010000001.1, read on the forward strand.
GCGGTTCAAGGAGGCGGCCGAGGCGTACGCCGTCCTGTCCGATCCGCAGAAGCGCGAGCTGTACGACCGGTTCGGCAAGCGCCGGCCTGGGCGGTGCGGCCGTTCCAGGGGTTTCGAGCGGCGACGCGTTCGTCGACTTCGCCGACGTGCTGGGCGACCTGTTCGGCTTGGGGGGCATGTTCGGCGGCGCGACGCGCCGGCGCCGCGGCGGCGCGTCGCGCGGGCAGGACCTGCGGCTACGACCTGGAGATCGATTTCAGCGACGCCGTGCGCGGAATCGAGACCACGATCGAGGTCGCGCGCCACGCGACGTGTACCACGTGCCAGGGCCGGCGAGCGGAGAAGGGCGGGATCGAGCGCTGCTCGGCGTGCGGCGGCCGCGGACAGGTCGCGTTCCAGCAGGGGTTCTTCACGCTCGCGCGCACGTGCCCGACGTGCCGCGGCGCGGGCGAGCGCGATCGTGCAGGCCGTGCAAGGCGTGCCGCGGAGAAGGGTTCACGCGGGAGAACGGTCGATCAGCCTGCGCGTCCCGCCGGGCGTCGACGAGGGCACGCAGATCCGCGTCTCCGGCGACGGCGAGGGCGGAGTCGGCTCGGCGGCGGCGGGCGATCTGTACGTCGTGCTCCACGTCCGCCCGCACGAGCTGTTCGAGCGCCAGGACCGCGACGTGCACTGCGCCGTCGCCATCACGTTCGCCCAGGCGGCGCTCGGCGCCGAGATCCCGATCCCGACGCTCGACGGCGAGGACAAGCTGTCGGTGCCCGCGGGCACGCAGACGGGCGCGAGCTTCCGTCTGCGCGGTCGCGGCGTGCCGGCGCTCGACGGCCGCGGACGCGGCGACCAGTACGTCACCGTGCACGTGCGCACACCGGAGCGGCTGAGCAAGGCCCAGCGCGAGCTGTTCGAGCAGCTGGCCGAGGTCGAGCGCACGGAGACGGGCGACGGCGGTCTGTTCGAGCGGGTCCGCAACATCTTCGGCTGATCCGTGGACGTGCACGTCCTGGTCCTCGAGGTCGATCCGATCGACGAGGACACGGTGCTCGGGCTCTTCGCCCGGGCGAGCCTCGGGGCAGAGGTCGCCGAGGGAGCGGGCGGGCGGTCGACGGTGCGCGTGTTCGTCGAGCACGTGCCCGATCGCGCGGCGGTCGAGCGTGCGCTCGCGCGTGCGGGGATCGATCCCGGTCGCGTGCGGGTCGAGGTCGCGCGCGTTCCCGACGAGCCGTGGGTCGAGCGGTACCAGCGCGGCCTGGCGCCGTTCGCCTGCGGTCGCGGCTTCTGGGTCGATCCGACGGGCACCGAAGACGGCGACCCACCCGTCGGCCGCGTGCGGCTGCGCCTGGAGCCGGGTCGGGCGTTCGGGACCGGCGAGCACGCGTCGACGCGCCTGTGCGTCGCCGCGCTCGAGGATCTCGTCCGGCCGGGGCAGCGCTGGCTCGATCTGGGCTGCGGGACCGGGATCCTCGCGCTCGTGGCCTGCCACCGCGGGGCGGTCGTCGACGCCATCGATCACGACCCCGAGGCGGTCCGGGTCGCGCAGGAGGTGGTGGCTGCGAACGGTCTCGCGGAGCGGATCTCGGTGCGCTGCGCGACGGCGAGCGATGCCGCGGGCGCGAGGTGGGACGGCGTCGTGGCGAACCTGGACGAGCGCACGCTGGTGCGTGCGGCGCGCACGATCGCCCAACGCGTCGCGCCGGGTGGAACGTTCGTCGGCACGGGGTTCCTCGTTGCGGACGTGCCGGCGATCGAGTCCACGCTCGTGGCGGCCGGGCTCGTGCCGCACGAGGTGCGCCGCGACGCGGGCTGGGCCGCGGTGATCGCCGTGCGTCCCGCATGAGCCGCGTCTGGCGTGCGTATCATCCGGGACTGCTCGGCGAGCCCGGGACAACGATCACGCTCTCGCCCGACGAGTCGCATCACGTCCGGCGCGTGCTGCGCCTCGCAGCGGGCGAGCCGCTGCGCGTGTTCGACGGTGCGGGCGCCGAGTGGTCGGCCGTCGTCGAGCACGCGTCGTCGCGCGAGGTCGTGGTCCGGCTCGTGGCGCCGTGCGAAGACGGATCGGTCGAGCCGTCCCTGACCGTCGACCTGCTCCAGGGCTGGTGCCGTCCCGAGCGCACCGACTGGATCGTGCAGAAGGCGACGGAGCTGGGCGTGGCCTCGATCGGCCTGTTGCGCGTCGAGCGCGCGGAAGGCGGCCGGCCCTCGCCGGCGCGGCTCCTGCGCTGGCGGCGGGTCGCCGTCGAGGCGTGCAAGCAGAGCGGCCGGCGCCGCGTGCCGGCGCTCGACATCGTCGACGACCTGCCGCAGGTCGCCGCCGACACCTTGGGACTGATGCCCGACCCGGCGCCCGGCCATCCTCCAGTCTCGTGGCTCCTGTCGACCGAGCGGCCGCGCCCGCTGACGCTGGCCATCGGTCCGGAAGGCGGGTTCACGGCGGACGAGCGCGCGCTTGCCGCCGCGCGCGGCTACGTCCTGGCCTCCCTCGGCCCGCGGACGCTGCGCTGCGACACGGCGGCGATCGCGGCCGTGACGATCGTGGTCGACCGCTGGGGCGATCTCGGCTCGCGCTGAGTTGACTTGCCCGGGGGTCGGCCTAGATTCGACCGGGGCGCGGTCCGTCCGTGCGGGTCGCTCCGGGCGAGGGAGACACGCATGCACATCAACGATCTGCTGAAGGTGGCGACGTCCCAGGGCGCGTCCGACCTGCATCTCAAGGTCGGCAGCTACCCCGTGATCCGCGTCAACGGCCGGCTGCGACCGATGGTCGAGCAGAAGCGCCTGATGCAGGAGGACACGATCGCGATGGCGTTCAGCATCATGAGCGCGCGGCAGAAGCAGAAGTTCAAGGACACTTCGAGCTCGACATGGCGTACTCGGTCCCCGGGCTCGGGCGCTTCCGCTGCAACGTGTTCCAGCAGCGCGGGACGGTCGGTCTGGTCCTGCGCGTGATCCCCGTGCGCATCCTCGACGATCCGCGAGCTCACCTGCCGCTCGTGCTCGAGCAGATCACGCAGGAGCGCCGCGGGCTGATCCTGGTCACCGGCACGACCGGCTCGGGCAAGTCGACGTCGCTCGCCGCGGATCATCGACCACATCAACAACACGCGGACCGAGCACATCATGACGATCGAGGACCCGATCGAGTTCCTGCACCGCGACAAGAAGAGCCTGGTCAACCAGCGCGAGGTCGAGGTCGACACGAAGTCGCTTCTCCTTCGCGCTGCGCTCGGCACTGCGCCAGGATCCCGACGTGATCCTGGTCGGCGAAATGCGCGACTACGAGACGATCGAGACCGCGCTGAACGCGGCCGAGACCGGCCACCTCGTGCTGTCCACGCTGCACACCGCTCGACGCGACGGAGACGGTGAACCGCATCATCTCCGTGCTTCCCGCCGCACCAGCAGAAGCAGATCCGCCTGCAGCTCGGCGCGGTGCTGCAGGCGATCGTCTCGATGCGCCTCGTTCCGCGCAAGGACGGCCAGGGCCGCGTGCCGGCGGTCGAGGTGCTGCGGGCCACGGCGTACATCCGCGACTGCGTGGAGAACAAGGAAAAGACCAAGCTGATCCACGAGGCGATCGCGGCCGGCACGTCGCAGTACGGCATGCAGACGTTCGACCAGTCGCTGTACAACCTGTACAAGGCCGAGCTGATCAGCCTCGAGGAGGCGCTGCGCCAGGCGACGAACCCGGACGAGTTCAAGCTCCGCGTGGCGGGGATCCAGTCGACGTCCGACATGGCCGCGGAATCGATGGAGTCGGTGCTGCAGCATGCCGGGACGGAGACGGCGACGGACGTGGACCCGCGCGATCCGAACTCGCCGTTCGAGTTCTCGAGCAGCTGACCCCGCGCGCTCTGCTACCCTGGCCGCATGGCCGGGGTGGAGCACGACACGACCGATCGACGCGCCGAGCGACGGGCGCTCGACCTGCTCGCGCGGCGGCCGCGTGCCGAGTCTGAGCTGCGCCTGGCGCTGGCGACCGACGGCTACGCGGACGACGTGATCGACGCGACGCTCGGGCGACTCGCGGCGAGCGGGTACGTCGACGACCGGGCGCTCGCCGTGCAGTACCTGGTGAGCCGCGCCGAGCGGCTGGGCCACGCGCCGTCGCGGCTGTTGGCCGAGCTGCGCACGCGGGGCGTGCCCGAGCCGGTGCTCGAAGCCGCCGAGCGCGAGGCCCGTGAGGTCCACGGTGTCGATGCGCCGCGGATGGTGCGACGCGAGATCGACCGGCGCGGAGCGGGACCGGACGCCGATCCGCGGCGCAAGGCGCGCGTATACCAGGCGCTGCTTCGCGCGGGGTACGACGCGGACGACGTGGCCGCCGCGCTCGGCGTCGCGCCGCCCGACGAGAGCGAGCCATGAGTTCGAGCGACGTGCGGCGCGAGTTTCTGCGGTACTTCGACGAGCGCGGTCACCGGGTCGTCCCGAGCTCGCCGCTCGTCGCTGCGCAACGATCCGACGTTGTTGTTCGCCAACGCCGGGATGAACCAGTTCAAGGACGTGTTCACCGGACGGGACCGGCGGGACTACGTCCGCGCGGCGTCGGCCCAGAAGTGCCTGCGCGTCTCGGGCAAGCACAACGACCTCGAGCAGGTCGGACGGACGCCGCGGCACCACACGTTCTTCGAGATGCTGGGGAACTTTTCGTTCGGCGATTACTTCAAGCGCGAGGCGATCGCCTGGGCCTGGGACCTCGTGACCGCGCGATTCGGCGTCCCCGCCGATCGGCTGTGGGTCACCGTGTTCGGCGGAACCGACGCGGTGCCGGCCGATGAGGAGGCGTATCGCATCTGGCGCGACGACGTCGGCGTCGAGCCGTCGCGGATCCTGCGGCTCGGCGAGGCCGACAACTTCTGGCGCATGGGCGACACCGGGCCGTGCGGACCGTGCAGCGAGATCCACGTCGATCTCGGCGCCGCGCTGACGTCGGTCGGCGGTCCGTCGACGCCGGCGACGGACGGCCAGCGGTACCTCGAGATCTGGAACCTCGTGTTCATGCAGTTCGACCAGCAGGCCGACGGGCGATACGTCCCGCTCCCCGCGCCGAGCATCGACACCGGCATGGGGCTCGAGCGCATCACCTCGGTGCTCGAGGGCCGGCTCAGCAACTACGACACCGACCTGTTCACGCCGATCCTCGCCGCAGCGGCACGGCGCGCCGGCGTGACCTACGGGAACGATGCCGCGGCGGACTTCTCGCTGCGGGTCATCGCCGACCACGCGCGCGCGTTCTGCGTCGCTCGTGGCCGACGGGGTCGTCCCGGCGAACGACCGGCGGGGCTACGTCTTGCGGCGCTTGCTGCGCCGCGCGATCCGCCACGGCCGCAAGCTCGGACTGACCGAGCCGTTCCTGCACGAGGTGACGCCGGTCGTCATCGAGGTCCTGGGGCCCGCGTACCCCGAGCTGCGCTCGGCGCGCCGACGCGATCGAGACGATCGGCCGGCTCGAGGAGCGGCGGTTCGCCGACACGCTGGCCGCGGGCCTGACGGTGCTCGACGAATCGATCGCCCGGCTGAAACCGGAGGGCGGACGGCGCGTGATCCCGGGGACCGATCTGTTCCGGCTGCACGACACGTTCGGCTTCCCGCTCGATCTCGCGCGCGACGTGGCCGAGGAGCGGGGCATCGAGCTCGACGAGCCCGGGTTCGAGGCCGAGATGGCGCGCCAGCGCGCGCGGGCCCAGGCGTCGTGGAAGGGGAAGGCGGCGGAGCACGTCGAGGGCGGCCTGCGCGATCTCGCCGAGCGCCACGCGAGCGAGTTCGTGGGCTACGACGAAGCGCGGGTCGAGGACGTTCCGGTCGTCGCGCTCGTGGCCGACGGTCGCTCGGTCGAGCGGCTCGAGACCGGACAGGTCGGCGAGCTCGTCCTCCCGCGAACGCCGTTCTACGCCGAGTCCGGGGGGCAGATCGCGGACACCGGAGTCGTGGGGTCCGACGCCGGCCTGGCGGCGGTCACCGACGTGCGCCGCCCGGTGGGGCGGTTGATCGTGCACCGCGTGCGGGTCGACAGCGGATCGCTGGCCCTGGGCCAGGTCGTCCGTGCCGAGATCGACGAGCGCCGCCGCGAGCGCGTGCGGCGCAGCCACACGGCGACGCACCTGCTCCACGCCGCGCTGCGCGAGGTCGTGGGACCGCACGTGAAGCAGGCCGGCTCGCTCGTGGCCGAGGATCGCCTGCGGTTCGACTTCACGCACTTCGCCGGGCTGACCGACGAGACGCTGGCCGACATCGAGTCGCTCGTGAACGCCAAGGTCCTCGACGACCTGGCGGTCGAGACGCGCACCGCCGACCTCGACGGCGCGCTCGCCAGCGGAGCGATGGCCCTGTTCGGCGAGAAGTACGGCGACCGCGTGCGCGTCGTGCGGATCGGCGACTTCTCGCTCGAGCTGTGCGGCGGCACGCACACGACGCGCACGGGCGAGATCGGCCTGGTCAAGCTCGTGGAGGAGCGCGGCGTGGCGTCCGGAACGCGGCGCGTCGAGGCGGTCACGGGGGACGCGTCGCTCGAGCGGTTCCGCGAGACGCATGCGCTCGTGCGCAGCCTCGAGGCGCAGCTCTCGGTGTCCCGCGAGCGGCTGGTGGACGAGATCGGCCGGCGCCTCGAGCAGGCGCGCGCGGCGATCAAGGAGCTCGAGCGCCAGCGGGTCGCGGCGGTCCGGACGCGGCTCTTCGAGCGCCTCGCGGCCGCGCCGTCGGTCGCGGGCGTGCGGGTCGTGGCCGAGCGCCTCGAGGGGGTCGGGGCGGCCGATATGCGCGAGCTTGCCGATGCCCTGAGGCGGAAACTAGATTCGGGCGTAGTCGTCCTGGGCCGCGCCGACGGGGGCAAGGCGTCCCTGCTCGTCGCGGTCACGGACGACCTGAAGGCCCGTGCGCCGGCCGGAGAGCTCGTCCGTGCTATCGCCCCGCTCATCGGCGGGAGCGGAGGCGGTCGAGCCGACATGGCCGAGGCCGGCGGACGGACCCCGGAGCAGCTCGACCACGCGCTGGCCGAGGCGGTGCGCGAGGTCGAGAGGCGCCTGGAGGCCCGGTGCGGCGAGGCGGACCGACCCTCGGGGTGATCGCGATCGGTGTGTGGCTCGCCGCGGCGCAGGGTCTCGCCCGAGCCGACGACACGCTCCTGTACTACACCGAGGACGGCGAGCTCGTCATCACGAACATCCCGAGCCCGGGCGCGAAGCCCGTTCCGGGTCTGGGGAAGCCCAGCGGCACGGCGCATCCGCGCGCCGCGCTCCCGGCGACGGAGTACGACGCGTTCATCGAAGCCGTGGCCCGGGAGAACGGCCTGTCTGCCGACCTGGTGAAGGCGGTCGCGCTCGTCGAGTCCGGGTTCAACCCCGACGCCGTGTCGCCCAAGGGCGCGCAGGGGATCATGCAGCTGATGCCCGCAACCGCCAGGCGCTACGGCGTGCGCAACGCGTTCGACCCGCTCGAGAACCTGCGCGCCGGCACCATGCACCTCCGGAGCCTCGTCGACGAGTTCGACGGCGACGTGAAGCTCGCGCTCGCGGCGTACAACGCCGGGGCGGGCGCCGTGCGCCGCCACGGCGGTGTGCCGGCGTATCGCGAGACACAGGAGTACGTGCGCAAGATCGAGAGCACGCTGGGCAAGCCGGCGCGGCGTGCGCGGGTCTCCCCCGCGCCCAGCCGCGCGAAGGTGAAGGTCGTCCGCCAAGCCGACGGATCGATCACGTTCGACAACATCGAGTAGCGTCGACCGCCCGCGGGCGACCTGTGGTATTTTTCGCGAGCCCGTAGGGGGCGACCGATGCGCCTCAACCTACCGAATTCGCTGACGCTCCTGCGCATCTTCCTCGTGCCGCTGCTCGTGGTCGTGCTGCTCACTCCGCCGTGGGCCACGGCGTGGGTTCGCGCGCGCGTCGAGCAGGGGGACTCGATCGCCTGGATCGGATCGCTGGTCGAGTGGCTCGGCGCGTGGCGTGAGATCGTCGCGGTCGTGATCTTCCTCGTCGCCGCGGCGACCGACTGGCTCGACGGGTACCTCGCGCGCTCGCGGGGGCAGGTCACGACGCTGGGCATGCTCCTCGATCCGATCGCCGACAAGCTCCTGACCACGTCGGCGTTCATCGCGCTCGTCGAGCTGCGGCTCGCACCGGCATGGATGATCGTCGTGATCGTCGGGCGCGAGTTCGTGGTCAGCGGGATGCGCAGCATCGCCGCGTCGCGCGGCTGGGTCATGGCGGCTTCGCGCTGGGGCAAGTACAAGACGGCGAGCCAGGTGGTGGCGATCGTGCTGCTGATCCTGACGAACCAGCTTGTCGGGCTGTTCCCGTACGGCAACCTCGGCGTGCTGGCGCTGTGGGTCGTCCTGATCCTGGCCCTGGGCTCGATGGTCCACTACCTGAACCTGTTCCTGCGAACGGTCGACCTCGGGGCCGAGGCGTGAAGGTCGGCCTCCTGGCCCACGTCCGGAGCCGGCTGGTGCGGGGCACGATCCTCGTGCTGCCCGCGCTGATCACGATCTGGCTCCTGCGCGTGCTGTTCCGGATGATCGACGGGAACGTGACGCCGTACGTCCGCGCGGTCCTGGAATGGTCGGGCATTCCGGGCCTCGAGCTGTGGTTCGCCCGTCTCGGGGTGCCGATCATCGGCCTGCTGCTCACCGCGGCCTTCGTCTATCTGATCGGGGTGCTTGCCGGCAACTTCCTCGGACGGCGCCTGGGACGTGCGATCGAGTCGTACATCCTGCGCGTCCCGCTGGTGAAGGGGGTGTATGGCGGCGCGCGTCAGCTGCTCGACGCGTTCACCCCCGGCGGCCGGCAGGCGTTCTCGCGAGTCGTGGCGGTCGAGTATCCGCGGCGCGGCGCGTGGACCGTGGGCTTCGTCACGAGCGAGGTCACCCACCGGCTACCCATCGGGGGGCGCGACACGGCATGCCTGGCCGTATTCCTTCCCACGACGCCGAATCCGACGTCGGGCTGGCTGGCCCTCGTTCCGATCGACGAGGTGCGGGTGCTCGACCTGAGCGTCGAGGAAGGGGTCAAGCTGATCGTGTCGGGCGGTATCGTCAGCCCTCCCGACGTCGGTACGGCGAGCCACCTCTGGACGGCCGCCGACGACGTCTCGCCGGCGTGAGGGGCGCATGGCGTACGCCGTCGTGCGCTGGGTGTTCCTCGTCCTCGCCCGACCGTGGCTGAAGTTCCGCGTCGTCGGACTCGAGCGCATACCGGTGTCGGGACCCACGGTGATCGTCGCGGCGCATCGGTCGTGGCTCGATCCGCCGTGCATCGTCGGCGCGTGTCCCCGCGCCGTGTCGTTCCTGATCCTCGACACGGTGTACGCGCGGCCGTGGGCCCGCTGGCTGTACCGTATGGTCCGGGCGATCCCGGTTTCGAACGGCGGAGGCGGCGCGCTCGCCGGGACGCGCGAGGCGCTGCGCCGGCTCGCCGCGGGCGGTGTGATCGGCGTGTTTCCCGAGGGCCGCGTGTTCCGCGACGACGCACCGGGCCGAATACGACCGGGCGCGGCGCTCCTGGCCGTACGTGCGGGAGCGTGCGTCGTGCCGATCCACATCCAGGGATCGGCCGATGCGTGGCCGCGCGGCACGGCGCTCCCGCGGCGGCGGCCGATCGTCGTGCACGTCGGTCTGCCGCTCGATCCACCGACGCGCGAGCGGCAGTCGATCGACGCGCTGACCGTGCGGATCGGGGAGACGCTGAGCGATCTGGCACGCACGGCGCGGGCCGGCGGAGCGTGACGATGAACGCGGCGATCGTGACGGTCGGATCGGAGCTCCTGCGTCACGGGAAGCTCGACACGAATGGGCGCTGGCTCGCCGAGCGGCTGCTCGACGGCGGCGTGCGCGTCGATCTGCGTGCCGCGGTCGGCGACGATGTCTCGGGGATCGCCGCGCTGGTCGAGCACGCGCTGGCGACGTGCGACCTCACCGTGCTCACGGGCGGGCTCGGTCCGACCGCCGACGATGTCACCCGGGAGGGCGTCGCGCGCGCCACGGGACGCGCTCTCGAGCGGGACGAGGAGGTCGTGCGGGCGCTGCGCGCGCGGTTCGAGGCCCGCGGCTTCCCGTTCCTGCCCATGCAGGCCCGGCAGGCCGATCGGCCGGCCGGCGCCGACTGGGTCCTGAACCCGATCGGTAGCGCACCGGGGTTCGCGCTGGCGCACGCGAGCCGCTTGATCGTCGCGCTGCCCGGCGTTCCCGCGGAGATGCGCGCGATGTTCGATCAGGCCGTCGTGCCGCGCCTCGCGGCCGCGGGGATCGCCCGCCGCGCCCTGCGTGTCGCCGGACGCAGCGAGGCGTGGGTCGAGGCCGCGCTGTGCGACCTCTACGGGACCGACGGTGTCGACGTGACGATCCTCGCCGGACGCGAGGGGGTCGAGCTGCACCTGCTGGCCGAGGCGCGGACGCCCGCCGAGGCGCTCGAGCGCGTGGTTGGCGTCGAGCGTCGAATGATCGAGCGGCTGGGGAACGATCTCTACGGGTCGGGGGAGGACACGCTGGCTCACGCGGTCGGCCAGAGGCTCCTCGCCGCCGGCCGGACCGTCGCCGTGGCCGAGTCGTGCACGGCGGGCCTGCTCGCCGCGGCCCTGACGTCGGTGCCCGGATCGTCGGCCTGGTTCCGCGGCGGCTTCCTGCCCTACGCCGACGATCTGAAGGTTCGACTGTGCGGGGTCGACCCGGCCGTGCTCGCCGCCGAGGGCGCGGTCAGCGAGGCGGTCGTGCGGGCCCTCGCTCGCGGGGCGCGCGATCGCGCGGCGGCCGATCTGGGCGTGGCGATCAGCGGAATCGCCGGGCCCGGGGGCGGGACGAAGGACAAGCCGGTTGGTCTGGTCCACGTCGCGCTCGCCGACCGGACGGACGAGCACGCCTGGGCCACGCGGTGGATCGGCGATCGCGATCTCGTGCGCACCCGCGCGGTGAGCTTCGCGCTCGACCGGATCCGGCGCTGGCCGGAGCGATGAGAGCGTTCCTGGCGGTCGAGCTCGGCGAGGCGGCCCGCCGCACCCTCGCGGATCTGCAGGCCGAGCTCGCGCGCACGCTCGACGGCTGGCGCTGGACCCGAAGCGATGCGCTCCACCTGACGTTGCGATTCCTCGGAGAGATCGACGAGCGAGCGGAGCTCGCGGCCCGCGAACGGTTTGCCGCCGCCGCGCGGACGATCGCCGCGTTCGACACCGTGACCCGCGAGCTCGGCTGCGTCCCCGACGCGCGCCACCCGCGGGTCCTGTGGATCTCCGTCCGTGAGATCGACGGGGAGCGGCGTCTCGGCCAGCTCGCCGAAGCGCTCGAGGGCGCAGCGCAAGCGAGCGGGCTCGCGACCGAGCGCCGGCCGTTCGAGGGTCATCTCACGCTCGCTCGCGCGCCGCGAGGAGGTCGTCCCTCCGCCCCCACCGTGCGCGCGGGTCCCGCGGTGCCGATCCCGGTGACCGAGGTCGTTCTGTTCGAGAGCCGACTCGAGCCCACCGGGGCGCGGTACACTGCACGCGCTCGGTTCCCGTTGGGCGATGCACCGGGCAGGTCCTGACCGGATCGCCCGAGCGACCGGAGCGCAACTCCACGTGATCGACCTGCATACGCACGTGCTGCCCGCGATCGACGATGGCGTCGAGACCGAGGACGAGGCGCTCGAGTTCGTGCGAGTCGCGGTGGCCGACGGCGTACGGGTCATCGTCGCCACGCCGCACTGCCGGGACGGGTTCTACCTCAACGACCGGGCGCGGGTCCTCGAGGAGGTCGCGCGGCTGCGCGAGCGTCTGGCGCGGGAGAACGTGCCGGTGACGCTCGAGCCCGGAGCCGAGGTGCACCTGTGCCCGGACCTGGTGCCGCGGATCCGCGACGGGCGCGCACCGACACTCGGTGACAACGGGCGCACGCTGCTGCTCGAGCTATCGCTGAGCCAGTACCCGGTCGAGCTCGAGAACCTGGTGTTCCAGCTGCGGCTCGCCGGCATCGACGTCGTGTTCGCCCACCCCGAGCGCATCCGCTACTTCCAGGACGACGTCGCGCGGTACGAGGCCGTGGTGCACGCCGGCGCGTATGGTCAGCTCACGACCGGTAGCATCCTCGGACAGTTCGGCCGCACGGCGCACGCGTTCTCGGCCGAGCTCCTGCGCAAGGGCCTCGTGCACGTGCTCGCGTCCGATGCGCACAACGTGCGCGGCCGGCCGCCGGTGCTCTGCACGGCGCTTGCCGCCGCGGCGAGCCTCGTCGGCGAGCGTCGGGCCGAAGCGATGGTGCAGCAGATCCCGGCGGCGCTGCTCGCGGGCCGCGAGCCCGAGGTGCCGCCGGTCGACACGCCGCTGCCGACGCGGCGCCGGTTTCTGGGTTGGCTGTCCCGGCGCGGGCGATGAGCCGGATCCGATCGACCTGCTAGTCTGGAGCGCGGGAAGGAGGCGCGCGAACCATGCAGCGATTCCCGTCGGCCCTCTCACGGAGTCTCGTTCCGCTCGTGGCCCTGACGCTCGTCGTGCTGGTCGCGGGGGGGCCGATCCACGCGAAGAAGAAGCCCAAGAAGAGCGAGGTCAGCCTGTCGGACCAGCTGCAGCTCGCGCAGTCGCTGATGGACGCCGGGCGCGTCGGCGACTCGCTCGCCGTGGTGAACGAGGCGCTCAAGTCGCACCCCGAGAACGCGCAGGTCCACGCGTTGAAAGGCAAGCTGACGTTCCAGGCCGGGAAGTACGCGGAGGCCGAGGCGGCGTTCCGCAAGGCGCTCGAGCTCGATCCCTACATGACCGACGCCCACAACTACCTCGGCGTCACGCTGAACGAGCTGGGGCGCTACGGCGAGGCCGAGGCGGAGTACAAGCGCGCGCTCGAGGACGCGGCGTATCCGACCCCCGAGAACGTGTATCTCAACCTGGGGATCCTGTACGCCACGCAGAAGCGGGACGACGAGGCGATCGCCGCGCTGCGCCGGGCGGTCGAGATCAACCCGCGGTTCTACAAGGCGCACTTCGAGCTCGCCGCCGTGCTCGACCGGCAAGGGCAAGCTCGAGGAGGCGGCGCGCGAGTACGAGGTCGCGTCGCCGGCGTACCGCACCGTCGGAGATTTCTACTACCGGCTCGGGTTCGCGTATTTCCGGCTGGGGCACGTCGATCGCGCGCGGGACAGCTTGAACCGGGCGATCCAGGTCGCTCCGGGGAGCCCGAGCGCCGCGCAGGCCGACGAGCTGCTGCGCATGATCCCGGACTGACGTGGCCCTGCCGGTGTTCCGCCGGATCGCCGACGGGCTGGCCCGGACGCGCGATGCGATCGCGGGCCGCCTGTCGACGGTGATCGGGGCCCGGACGCTCGATCCGCGCTCGCTCGCCGAGCTCGAGACCGCGCTGCTCGCCGCCGACGTCGGTCCCGAGCTGACCGCCGAGATCCTCGACGCCGTCCGGGACGGTGCGTCGTCGAGCGCAGCGGGCGGCGCGCACGGTGCCGTTCGGGAGGCGCTCCTGCGCGCCGTCCCCCCGGCTCCGCCGCCGGTCGCCGCACCGCCGCCGCACGTCGTGTTCGTCGTCGGAGTCAACGGCGGTGGCAAGACGACGACCGTCGGCAAGCTCGCTGCGCGCGAGCGCGCGGCGGGCCGCCGCGTGCTCGTCGTCGCCGCCGACACGTTCCGCGCGGCAGCGATCGATCAGCTCGAGCGCTGGACCGAGCGCGCGGGGGTCGAGCTGTTGAAGCAGCGCGAAGGCGCGGACCCCGCGGCCGTCGTGTTCGACGCCCTGCGGGCCGCGCGGTCGCGCGGCATCGATCGCGTGCTCGTCGACACCGCGGGCCGGCTGCACACGAAGGTCAACCTGATGGCCGAGCTGGGCAAGCTCGCGCGCATCGCCGGCCGGGAGGTCGCCGGCGCGCCGCACGAGGTGCTGCTGGTGGTCGACGCCACGACCGGTCAGAACGGGCTGACGCAGGCCGAGCGAGTTCGCCGGCGCGGCGCGCATCACGGGCGTCGTCCTGACCAAGCTCGACGGCACGGCGAAGGGGGGCGTGGCGCTGGCGATCCAGCGCAAGCTCGGCGTGCCCGTGCGCTACGTCGGCGTCGGCGAGCAGCTCGACGACCTGCTCGAGTTCGATCGCGAGGCGTTCGTCGACGGACTGCTCGGGCCGCGCGCCGTGAGCGCGTTCGCGCGCGGCGAGCGTTCGTTCATGGAGCAAGCGCTGGCCCTCGCGGCGCTCGGCGAAGGCGCGACGAGCCCGAACCCGCGCGTCGGCTGCGTGATCGTGCGCGACGGCGTCGTCGTGGGGTCCGGGTTCCATCGCCGCGGCCGGGAAGCCGCACGCCGAGGCGCTCGCCGTCCGCGCCGCCGGCGAGCGGACCCGCGGGGCCACGCTGTACGTCAACCTCGAGCCGTGCGCCCACCACGGGCGCACGGCGCCGTGCGCGACGGCGCTGATCGCGAGCGGCGTGGCGCGGGTCGTGGCCGCGCACCAGGATCCGAACCCGCTCGTCGACGGGCGCGGGTTCGCCGCCCTGACGCAGGCCGGGATCGCGCGTCGACGTCGGGCTCCTGGCGCGCGAGTCGCGCGAGCTGAACGCCCCGTTCCTGTCGGTGCACGAGCGCCGTTTGCCGCTCGTCACGCTCAAGGCCGGAGCGACGCTCGACGGCCGGATCGCCGCGGCCGCAGGCCGGAGCCGCTGGATCACCGGTCCGCTCGCCCGACGCGTCGCGCACCGCCTGCGCTGGGCGCACGACGCGATCGTCGTCGGCGCGGGCACGATCCGGAACGACGATCCGCAGCTGACCGTCCGGCTCGCCGGGGCGCGCGCGCCGCGCTGGCGCGTCGTCCTGGCGTCGACGCTCGAGCTCGACCCGCGCGCCGCCGTGTTCCGCGAGGCGCCCGGTGCGCCGCGCCCGCGCGTGTACACCGGCTCGGCGGCTACGGCAAAGGCGGTCGAGGCGCTCTCGGGCGTGGCCGACGTGGTCCGCGTGCCGGAGTCGTCGAGCGGGCTCGAGCTGGTGAGCGTGCTGCGCGACCTCGTCGTCGTCGGCGTGCAGTCGGTCCTGGTCGAGGGCGGCGGCCGCACGCACGCCGGGTTCCTCGCCGCGGGGCTCGCGCAGCGGATCGCGCTGTTCGTCGCGCCGACGCTCCTCGGCGCGCGTGGAACGACGCCGCTCGTCGATCTGCCGGGCGCGACGTCTCCGGCTCACGGGCTGCGGATCACCGAGCGGCGGCGTCGTTCCGCTCGGCACGGACCTCCTCGTGCTCGGCCGCGTAGGCTGAGCGGCGTGTTCACCGGGCTCGTCGAGACGGTCGGTCGCGTGGTGGCCCTCGCGTCGCGCACGGGTGCGATGCGCTTGACGCTGGCCTCGGATCTGCCGCTCGACGGGACGCAGGTCGGCGCGAGCGTGGCGGTCGACGGCGTGTGCCTGACCGTGGCCGAGCGCACGGGACAGCGGATCGTGGCCGACGTCGTGGCCGAGACGCTGGCCCGGTCGACGCTCGGCGAGCTGCGCGTACGGCAGCGCGTGAACCTCGAGCGCGCGCTGCGCGTGGGCGATCGCCTGGGAGGCCATCTGGTCGCCGGGCACGTCGACGACACGGCCGGCGTGCGGGCCGTGCGGCGCCGGGGTGCGGATCGCCGCGTGACGATCGCGCTACGGCGTGCCTTGCGGCCGTACGTCGCGCCCAAGGGCTCGATCGCGCTCGACGGCGTGTCGCTCACCGTCGCCGCGCGTACGGCGACGACGTTCGAGGTCGTCCTCGTCCCGCGAGACGCTCGAGCGCACGACGCTCGGAGCGCTCGCGGTCGGCGACCGGCTCAACGTGGAGGTCGACCTGATCGCGCGCTATCTTGAGACTGCTGACACGCGCGAAGCGAGCGGTGGAGCCATGAGCGTCGATCCCGAGCCCGCGGGCCCGTTCGCCTCGATCGAGGAGGTGCTCGACGACCTGCGCGCCGGGCGGCTGATCGTCATCCTCGACGACGAGGACCGCGAGAACGAGGGCGACCTCGTCTGCGCCGCGGAGCTCGTCACGCCGGAGATCGTGAACTTCATGGCCACGCACGGGCGCGGGCTCATCTGCCTGCCGATGCCGGCCGAGCGCCTGGACGCGCTCGAGATCCCGCTGATGGTCCAGGAGGGCCAACAGCGCGCGCCGCGGCACCGCGTTCTGCGTCTCGATCGAGGCCCGGCCGCGAGGTCACGACCGGCATCTCCGCCGCCGACCGCGCGCGCACGATCCGCATCGCCGTCGGATCCCGCGACACGGCCGGACGACCTGGCGCGACCGGGCCACGTGTTCCCGCTGCGCGCGCGCACCGGCGGCGTGCTGAAGCGCGCCGGGCCACACCGAGGCGTCGGTCGACCTGTGTCGCATGGCCGGGCTGTCCCGCCGCGGCCGTGGTCTGCGAGATCATGAACGCCGACGGCACCATGGCGCGGCTGCCCGACCTGCGCGACGTTCGCCGCGCGCGCACGGCCTGCGGATGGTGACGATCGCGCAGATCTCATCCGCCACCGCATGCGCACCGAGCGGCTGGTGCGCGCGCGTCGCGTCGCCCGACCTGCCGACGGCGAGCGGGCGGTGGAAGATCCACGCGTTCCACTACGAGCTGGAGGACCAGACGCACGTGGCGCTCGTGATGGGCGAGCCGTCGCCCGACGAGCCGATGCTCGTGCGCGTGCACTCGGAGTGCTTGACCGGAGACGTCTTCGGCTCGATGCGCTGCGATTGCGGGGCGCAGCTGCAGCCTGGCGATGGAGCGCGATCGCGGCGAAGGGCAAGGGCGTGATCCTGTACCTGCGCCAGGAGGGGCGGGGGATCGGCCTGGCCAACAAGCTGCGCGCCTACGAGCTGCAGGACCGCCAGCACAAGGACACGGTCGAGGCGAACCTGCTGCTCGGGTTCCGCGCCGACCATCGCGACTACGGCGTCGGCGCGCAGATCCTCTACGACCTGGGGGTCCGGCGCCTGCGGCTGATGACGAACAACATGGGCAAGTACGTCGCGCTGCGCGGGTACGGCCTCGAGATCGTCGAGCGCGTTCCGCTCGAGCCGCCGGCCGACGAGGACAATCGCGACTACCTGCGCGACGAAGAAGACCAAGATGGGCCACCTGCTGGAATCGGTGTAGGAGAGGCGCCCGCGTGTTCGACGACCTGTCCGAGCGCCTGCAGGGCGATCTTCCGCAAGCTGCGCGGCCAGGCCCGGATCAACGAGGCCGTCCTCGACCAGACGCTGCGCGAGATCCGGCTGGCGCTGCTCGAGGCGGACGTCCACGTCGGCGTGGTCCAGGCGCTTCTGGACGGCGGTGCGCGCGCAAGGCGCTGGGCGAAGAGGTGTTGCAAGAGCCTGACGCCCGGGCCAGCAGGTCGTGAAGATCGTGCGCGACGAGCTGGCGGCGCTGCTCGGGGCGGACGAGCGCGGCGCCGCTGCGCTTCGCGCCGCAAGCCGCCGACGGTGATGCTGCTCGTCGGGCTCCAGGGCTCGGGGAAGACGACGACCACGGCCAAGCTCGGCCTCTGGCTCAAGAAGTCGGGCCGCTACCCGTACCTCGTCCCCGCCGACGTCTACCGCCCCGCGGCGATCGAGCAGCTCGTGCGCGTCGGCGCGGCCGGTCGGCCTCGAGGTGTTCGCGCACGACGGGAGCCGCAGAGCCCGCTCGAGATGGCGCGCGACGGGCGTCGCTCGAGCGCGCGGCGCACGGGTTCGACACCGTGCTCGTGGACACCGCGGGCCGGCTCCACATCGACGAGGCGCTGATGGACGAGCTGCGCGCGCTCAAGGACGTGCTGGCGCCGTCCGAGATCCTGTTCGTCGCCGACGCCATGACGGGGCAGGACGCGGTGCGCTCCGCCGGGGAGTTCCACCGGGCGCTCGGCCTGACCGGCGTCATTCTGACCAAGATGGACGGCGACGCGCGCGGCGGCGCCGCGCTGTCGATCCGCCACGTCACCGGCGTCCCGATCAAGTTCGTCGGGACGCGGCGAGCGCCCGACGCGAGTTCGAGCCGTTCCACGCCGACCGCATGGTCGGCGCGCATCCTGGGCATGGGCGACGTGCTGGGCCTGATCGAGAAGGCCGAGGAGGCGTTCGACGTCGGCGAGGCCAAGGCGCTCGAGAAGAAGATCCGCAAGAACGCAGCTTCACGCTCGAGGACTTCCGCGACCAGCTCGAGACGCTCCGGAAGATGGGCCCGCTGTCCAGGGGATCGTGTCGATGCTCCCCGGGATGGCGCAGGTCCAGGAGGCGGACCTGGACGCCGGGGCGATCGTGCGCGTCATGGCGATCATCGACTCCATGACGCCCGAGCGAGCGGCGCCGGCCCGCAGATCCTCGAACGGCAGCCGCAAGCGGCGGATCGCGCGCGGGCTCGGGCCAGGTCGGTCCAGGAGATCAACCGCCTGCTCAAGCAGTTCGCCCAGATGAAGCGCATGATGAAGACCATGCGAGATGGCCAAGGCGTCCGGGCAAGGGCCGGGACAGGTTGCGGGGCTCGGCTGCCGTTCTGGGGCCGGTAGGCTATAGTGTGGCGTTTCACGCGGTGCGCGAGCGTTACAGCGCCAAGCGCAGGAGGCAGGACGTGCTGAAGATTCGCCTGCGCAGGATGGGGTCGCGCAAGACCCGTTCTACCGGGTGGTGGTGTCCGACTCGACGCTCGACCCCCAGAGGCCGCTTCGTCGAGAGCCTGGGGACCTACGATCCGGGCACGAACCCGGCGACGGTGCGCATCGACGTCGCCAAGGCCGACGCACTGGATCCGCAAGGGCGCTCATCCGTCCGAGACCGTGCGGAGCCTGCTCGCCGGCGCGCGTCCGCACGGCGCTTGAGGCCTGTCGCGGACCCGAGCCGGCGCGAGGAAGCGCTCGTGAAGGAACTGCTGGAGTTGATCGTGAAGCTCGCTCGTGGACCAGCCGGAGGACGTCGTGGTCACGGAGATCGAGGGCGAGCAGGCGACGGTGCTCGAGCTGAGCGTGGCCCAGGACGATCTGGGCAAGGTCATCGGCAAGCAGGGCCGGACGGCGCGCTCGATCCGCACCATGCTCGGCGCTGCGGGGATGAAGCGCCGCAAGCGCGTCGTGCTCGAGATCATCGAGTAGCGAGGTCCGACGTGCGCTCCGACGCTCGCCGCATACCGCTCGGACGGGTGCGCGGCCACCGCGGGGACTCGGGTGAGATCACCGTCATCGTGTGGTTCGGTGAGGCGGCATTCTGGGTCGGCCTCGATCGAGTGGTCCTCGATCGCCGCGGCTCGCGAGGCCTCGGTGCACCGCGTGGAGCGCGCCCGCGCGTATCGGGATCGACTGGTGCTCAAGCTGCACGACATCGATGGACCGACCGCGGCGGCCGAGCTCCGCGGTGCGCTCGTGCATGCCGCGGCCGCCGATGCGCGTGTGGCCGCGGGCGAGCGCTTCCATCCGCTGCTGCTCGTCGGGCTCCAGGCGATGGACGAATCCGGGACCGTGCTCGGTCGCGTGACCGACGTCGTACCCACCGCCGGACCTGGACTGTTGGCCATCGAGCGGCCGACCGGCCACCGGCGAACCGCTGTTGCTTCCGGCGGTGCCCGCGCTCGTGGGGCACGTCGACGAGGTCGCCGGGACCGTCGTCGTGCGCCCGCCGTCGGGGTTGCTCGAGCTCGACGGCTCGGAGGGCTCGGGCGCTTGAACTTCGACGTGGTGACGTTGTTCCCGGCGATGTTCGCCGGGCCGCTGCTCGACGGCATGCTCGCGCGCGCGCGTCGCGCGGGGCACGTCGGCGTGCGGATGCACGACCTGCGGCGCTGGGGCGTGGGGGCCCATCGCCAGGTCGACGACGCGCCGTACGGGGGCGGGCGGAGGGATGGTCCTGCGTCCCGAGCCGCTGTTCGAGGCCGTGGACTGGATCCGGGGCCGCTACCCGGCGCCGGCTGAGCGCATCGTCCTGCTTTCGCCTCAGGGCGCCCGGCTGGACCACCGGTCGGCGCGAGCGACTGGCAGGGTACGACCGCGTGGTTCTACTCTGCGGCCGCTACGAGGGCGTCGACGAGCGGGTGCGCGAGGGGCTCGCGGACGAGGAGACTCAGTATCGGCGACGCGGTGCTGACCGGCGGGGAGATGCCGGCGCTGGTCGTGATCGACGCCGTCTCGCGCTTCGTCCCGGGGGTTCTGGGGCAGCCGAGGCGGCGCTCGAGGACTCGTTTGCCGATGGGCGGCTCGACTCCCCATATTACACACGGCCGGCCGAGTTCCGCGGCCGGCGCGTGCCGGAGGTGCTGCTCTCGGGGGATCACGAGGCGATCGCGCGCTGGCGCGCGCAGCGGGCCCTCGAGCCACGAGGAGCAAGCGGCCCGACCTGCTCGAGGAGGGCGGCTCCTGAGGCGCTGGCGGCGCGATGGGGGATCGGAACATGGATTTGATGCAGAGTGTCGAGGCCGAGGGGCTGAAGCAGGATCGGCCGGCGTTCCGGCCCGGCGACCATGTGCGCGTTCACGTGCGGGTCGTCGAGGGCGAGAAGTCGCGGATCCAGGTGTTCGAAGGCGACGTGATTGCGCGGCGCTCGGGCTCGAGCGCGCGGGCGACGTTCACCGTGCGCAAGATCTCGGGCGGCGTGGGCGTCGAGCGCATCTTCCCCCTGCATTCCCCGAACGTGGAAAAGATCGAGGTCGTGCGGCGCGGTGCTGTGCGCCGGGCGAAGCTGTACTACCTGCGTGACCGTACGGGCAAGAAGGCCAGGATCAGGGAGCGCCGGACTCGCTGAAGCGGCGCGGCCGCTGCGAGCGTCGGGGATCCCTCCGAAGAGGCGATGGCGCAGGATCGTCGCAAGAAGCTCGAGGCCGCCGAGCGGCTCCTCGTACAGGGAAAGATCCAGGCCGCGTTGCTCGAGTTCGAAGACCTCGCGCGCGGCTCGCCCCGGGATATCCTGACCCTCAATCGCGTCGGTGACGTCCTGGCCCGGCAGGGCCGGAACCGCGACGCGGTCGTGTACTACCGGCAGATCGCCGATCAGTTCGTCAAGGGCGGGTTCGTGCCCAAGGCGATCGCGATCCACAAGAAGATTCTGCGCCTCACGCCCGACGCTCCGGAGTCGCTGTTCGCGCTGGGCAGCCTGTACGCCGAGCAGCGGCTTCCGGGCGAGGCCCGGGCCCATCTGCTGCGCGCCGCCGAGCTGCACCTGCAGGCACGCCGGTTCGGCGAGGCCCGCAAGGCGTACGAGCGCCTGGCCGCGCTCGAGCCCGAGGACCCGCGCCACCGGGCGCGCCTCGCCGAGGCCCGCGCCGCCGAGGGCGAGACCAAGGTCGCGGGGCACGAGCTCCTCACGCTCGCCGAGTGGCTCCTCGCTCGGGGTCAGGTCGAGGACGCCGAACGGACGTTCCGGCGCGCGGCCGAGCTCGTCCCGAGCGAGGCCGGCCCGACGCTCGGTGTCGCACGATGCCTCGAAGCTCGCGGCAATCAGGACGGCGCGATCGCCGTCCTGATGAACGCGGAGCCGCAAGGCGCCGGCGTGGTTCCGATCGTCGGCGCGCGTCTCGCGCTCCTCGACCGGGGTGGTCGCTCGGCGCAGGTCGCGGCGCTGCTCGACGGCACGGCGAGTCGCAACGTGCCCGATCTCGCGATCGTCGAGCTGTTCCGCTCGGCGATCGAGCGTGGCGCCCACGCCGCGGCGTGGGAGCGGTACGGCACGGTGCTGATGCACTGGAGCGAGCGGGGCTTCGGCGAGCGCCTGGAGCGACTGTACCGCCAGCTCGGCGCGCTCGAAGCCCAAGGACACCTGCCGGCGCTCGAGGCGCTGTACCGCTTGCGCGAGTCCCGCACCGGAACGCCGGAGCTCGAGGAGGCGCGCGGTCTGTTGCTTCGTGCGTACGCGAGCCGGTCGATGGAGCAGGAGGCCCGGGCGCTGCTCGGCGTGGTGGCACGTGCCGCGCCCAGCGCGGCACCCGCGAAGGAGCCGACCGCAGGTGCCACCGGTGCGCCCGCCGATCTGCGGCCGGGCGAGGCCACGGCGCGCGTGCCGACCGATCTCGAGGCCCCCGCGGTTCCGCTGTCCCGCACCGACGAGGAGTTCGTCGGCGGACGGCTGACGCAGGCCGAGATCCTCGAGAAATACGGTCTGCGAGACGAGGCGGTGCGCCAGCTGCGCGAGATCGCGGACCGGTATCCCGGCCACGTTCCGGTCCAGGAGCGGCTCGTCGAGATCCTGCGGGAAGGTGCCGAGCGTCCGGTGATGCGCGATGCGCTCGTCGGACTCGCGCTCGCCCGGCGCGCCGCAGGAGACGTCGACGGCGCTCGGCGAGCGGCGGCCGAAGCCGTAAGCATCCTTGCGGTCGAAGAGCCGATGCGGGCGGCGCTCGACCGGCTCGGCGTGCTCGGGCGCCCGAGCATCGCGCGGCCCGCGGCGCGCCCGACGCCGCGACCGAAGCCCGCGCCGGCCGCGCCGTACGACGCCGGGCGCGCGGTGACGATCGATTTCGACGGAGACGACGAGTCCGAAGACCGGCCGGCCGAGATCCCAGCTCCACCAGCCGTGTCCGTGCCGATCGTGCCCGCGCCGGTCGCGCGCCCGGAGCCTCCGCGCACCGAGGCTCCGCGGCCCCCCAGCGCGCTCCCGCTCGCTTCGGCCCGGCGCACGCCGGGCTCGGACATGGTCCGGGAGATCGAGGAGCTGCTCGAGACCGGATCGCTCGCCGAAGCCAAGCGCCGGATCGACGCGCTGGCGACGCTGGGGTACGACAGCCCGGATCTCGAGGAGCTGCGGGCGCGAGTCGGAGCGCTGTCGGACGGTGCGCCGAGCGTCCAGCGCGACGTGCCACTCGCCGGGCTCCTCGAGGACGACGACCTCGGGGCGATCACCGCGGCTCTCGAGAGCGAGCTCCTCGCGCCCGAGCGGTCGGTCCCGACGCCCGATCCCGAGTCCGAGCAATCGCTGGCCGACGTGTTCGCCGCGTTCCGCCAGCACGTCGCCGACGAGATCGAGGGCGACGACTATCGCACGCACTACGACCTGGGTATCGCCTACAAGGAGATGGGCTTGCTCGACGAATCGATCGAGCAGTTCCGCCGTGTGCTCGGCTCTCCCGATCTGCGGCCCGAGGCGATGGCGATGCTCGCCGTGTGCTTGCGCGACGCGGGGCGATTCGAGGAATCGGTGCGCTCGTATCGTGAGGCGATCGCCGCGTGCCGGGAAGACGACGACGTTCTGCGGAGCCTGCGCTACGAGCTGGGCGACGCGTTGCTCGGTGCGGGCGATGCGGACGGCGCGCTCGGAGAGTTCCGGGGCGTGCTCGCCAGCGACCCGTCGTTCCGCGACGTGCGGGAGCGCGTCGCGCAACTCGAGGGCTGAGCGCGCCCTCGCGAGTTCTGTTTTCGTTCCTCGACATGCCCGGGCTATACTCGGCAGATCGAGGAACGTCCATGGACCGACCCAAGGCCCTCGTCGTCGACGCCGATCCGGCCGTTCAGAATGCGATCGTCGCCACCTTCGTCGAGCACGGCTTCGACGCGTCGTCCGCGCGTGTCGGAACGCCGCGAACCGATCCGATCGACGTCGTCGCGGCCGACCTCGGCCCGCCGCCCGTGCGGGAGTGGGTCTCGGCGCTGCGGCGCGCCCAGCCCGGCCTGTTGCTCGTGGCTCTCGGTAACGAAAACGAAACGTCGCTCGACCCGTTCGACAGCGTGGACAAGCCGCTCGACTTCTCCCGCCTCCGCTCCGTCGCGCGACGCTTGCGCAGCGTCGTGGTGCTCCGGGCAGAGAACCGGGCCCTGCTCGTCGAGCTGCAGCGGCGGGCTTCTGCGGCCGGGATCGTCGGGCGGTCGCGCGCGACGCGCGAGCTGATCGACGCGCTGACGGCGCACGCGCGCGAGTCGACTTCGGTGTGGTTCGCCGGTGAGCCCGGCGTCGGCAAGGAGCATGCGGCGCGGGTCATGCACGCGATGTCCGAGCGCAGCGGTCTCGATTTCGTCATCGCTCCCTGCGCGTCGATCGCGTTTGCCGAGCCCGTTCTGACGAGCCCGTGCGGCACGCTGTACCTCGAGAACCTTCCCACGCTGCCGATCGAGCACCAGCGCCAGGTCGAGCGCCGGGCCGCGGACGACGGCAGCGGTGACACCGGTCGACTCGTCGCTTCGGCGCCCACGATCCCGGCGCGCGCCGTCGAGCTCGGCCGGCTCCTCGACGAGCTGCGCGAGCGGTTCGAGCCGCGTGTGATCGTGATCCCGCCGTTGCGCGAGCGACCGGACGACGTGCCGGCGCTGGCCCGACACTTCGCCGATCGGATCGGCGAGGCGAACCGTCTTCCGGGATTCGAGATCGAGGCTCCGGCGCTCGCGATGCTCGAGGCGCACACGTGGCCCGGCAACGCGGCCGAGCTGCGGTCCGCGATCGAGCATGCCGCGCTGCTCGCAACCGACGCGCGCATCGGTCTCGAGCATCTCCCGGAGTCGATCCGCAACGGAGCGAGCGAGCGTACCGTGCGTGACTCCGGCGTAGCGTCGGTCGCGCCGGCCACGTTCCGCGCGGCCAAGCGCACGGTGGTCGCGTCGTTCGAGGCGTCGTACCTGCGCGAGCTGCTCGCGTACCACGGCGGGAACGTCACGGCGGCAGCGCGTCACGCCGGCATGCTGCGCTCGGCGCTGCAGCGCCTGTTGCGCAAGCACGGCCTGCGCTCGGGCGAGTTCCGCGGGGCCACGGGCCGGCACGACGCGCGGACGCTCGCGCCGCCGGTCGACGAGCCCGGTTGATCGCGCGGAGCGACGCCTGGAGTCTGGTCGTCGACCGTCCCGGCGACGGGGCATGGAACATGGCGGTCGACGAAGCGCTGCTCGAGGCCGCGCCGGCGGCCCCGGGACCCACGCTCCGGCTGTACGGCTTCGAGCCCCCGGCGTTGTCGCTCGGGCGCAGCCAGACGGCGGCCGGCGCCTACGACCCGCGGTTTCTCGAGGCCCACGGGATCGATCTCGTCCGACGGCCGACGGGTGGGCTCGCCGTGCTGCACGAGCACGAGCGGACGTATGCGGTCGTCGGGCGGCTCGACCGTCCGCCGTTCCATCGCGGGGTCGTCGAAACCTACCGCGCCATCGCGCGGGCGGTCGAGCTCGCGCTGCGGAGCCTGGGCATCGCGGCGAGCGCCGACGCTGCAGGGGAGGCTCCGGATCCGCGGCGCCTGCGCGACGGACCGAGCTGCTTCTCGAGCGTCACGGCCCACGAGATCGTGGTCGGGCCGCTCAAGCTCGTGGGCGCGGCCCAGCTGCGCCGGCGCGAAGCGTTCCTACAGCATGGGACGATCCTCGTTCGCAGCGACGCCGCACGGCTCGCACGCGCGCTCGGTCAGCCGCGATGCGCGGGGTTCACGGACGTCGAGCGCGAGCTCGGTCACCCGATCGACGAGGCGCAGCTCGACGCCGCGCTGATCGAGGCGATGGCTCGCACGTTCGGGACGCCGCTCGTCGCGCGGACCCTCGACGATGCCGAGCGGTCGGCCGCGCTGCGGCTGAGTCGCGACAAGTACGCGTCGCCGGACTGGACGCTCCACGCCCGGTCGTCGCGCTAGCGCCCGCCGTCGAGCACGACGACGCGCGCGCGCCGTCCGTCCTTGCCCCGCCACTCCTGCGGATCGAAACGCTCGCGGACCCACGGGGCGTCGGCCGGATCGGGCACGGCAGGCAGCACGGCGAGCGGCAACGTGAACACGCCCTGCGGCGTGTGGGCCTCGAGGCGCGAGCCGCCGTCGACCAGGAACACGTCGGTCTCGTCGGCCAGCAGGCGCTCGAGATCGTTCGACGGCACGGCGAGCGCGCCGTTGTCGTCGATCGCGTAGCGCCGGAACGGATACGGGAAGCCGAACAGCGCGTGGTGCCGCGCCGTGCAGTAGCGCGTCGGCTCGGTGCCGGCGACGAACGCCTCGGTGATCACGTCGGTGCAGCCGGCCTCGTGGTTGGCCTTCAGGCCCGTGTGCGCATCGATCGCGACCATCGTCAGCCCCGCGGGAACCGGGAACTCGGGGGGCCGCCGATCGGCGTACGCGCGCTGCATGAACCGGGTCCAGATCGGCAACGCCGCCACGGCTCCGGTCTCGCGCGGGCCGAGGCTCTTGCGCTCGTCGAACCCGATCCACACCCCGACCGCCAGCTCGGACGAGTAGCCGACGAACCACGCGTCCGTGCAGTCGTCGGTCGTGCCGGTTTTCCCGGCCAGATCGAGACCCAGCGCCGCCGCGGCGCGCCCGGTGCCGTCGGCGATCACGCCGGCCAGCACCTGGTTCATGAGATACGCGACCTCGGGGCGCACCGCGTCGTGCGCGGCAGCGGTCGGAGCGGAAACGAGCACGCCCTCGCGGTCCCGCACTTCCTCGACCAGGTGCGGTTCGACCAGCACGCCCTGATTGGCGAACGCGCCGTACGCCGCCGTGAGCTCGAGCAGACTGATCCCGAACGCGCCGAGCGCGAGCGAGGGGTACGGCTCGAGCTGGGTCGTGATCCCCAGGTCGTGCGCCAGCTCGAGCACCGGCGCGTACCCGATCTCGGTCAGCAGCTTGACCGTCGCGATGTTCGCCGACTTCTCGAGCGCGCTGCGCAGGGTCACGCTCTCGTAGTACTCGTTGGTGTAGTTCTCGGGCTGGTACGGCTCGGGGTTCGAGCGGTCGAGGAACACGGTCGGCTCGTCGAGCAGCAGGTCGGCGAGCGTGCGATCGCGAGTCAGGGCGGCGGCGAACACGAACGGCTTGAACGCCGAGCCGGTCTGGCGCCGGGCCTGCATCGCCCGATCGTACTCGCTCGCCGCGAAGTCGAACCCGCCCACGAGCGCGCGTACCGCACCGGTCGAGGGCTCGAGCGCCACGAGCGCGGCCTGGGCCACCGGACGCTGCTCGAGCGCGAGCCGCAGCGCTCCGTCGGGTTCGAGCTCGACGATCCGGACCT
This sequence comes from uncultured Acidobacteriota bacterium, assembly GCA_963824225.1. Lineage (GTDB taxonomy): Bacteria > Acidobacteriota > Polarisedimenticolia > Polarisedimenticolales > Polarisedimenticolaceae > CAWGOF01. Next base: position 319,853 of record CAWGOF010000001.1, read on the forward strand.
CGATCACGTCGCCCGGATCGAGCAGTCGCGCCGCGCTCTTCGACCCGGTCCAGCCGATCTCGTCCGGTCCGAGCCGGCCCTCGTGCGTCGCGACGCGCACGCGCACGGTGTCGCCGCGCTCGGCGAGCACGATGCCCGGAACGACGTCGCCCGCGCGCAGCTCGGTGTGCCAGCGCGGTGTATCCCACGCGGCGGGATCGACGCCCTCGGGGACACGCTCGGTCACGCGGCGCCAGCCCTGACGATGGTCCAGCTCGCGCAAGCCCTCGCTCGAGCGCGTGGTTCGCGATCTCCTGCAGCCGCGGATCGAGCGTCGTCTCGCACCTCCAGGCCCTCGCGGTACAGCTGCGAGCTCCCGTAGCGCGCCTGCGAGCCAGCGTCGCACCTCCTCGACGAAGTACGGCGCCAGGGTCTCGCTCCCGGCGGACGACGTCGTGACGCCCAGGGGCTCGCGCGAGGCGCGCTCGGCCTCCGCCGCATCGAGGTATCCCTCCTCGACCATGCGCCGCAGCACGTGGTTCCGCCGGCGCCGTCGCCCGCTCCGCGTTGCGCAGGGGCGACAGCGCCTCCGGGCGCTGGATCAGGCCGGCGAGCATCGCCGACTCGGCGAGCGCGAGCTCGCGCGCGGGCTTCTCGTAGTAGAACCGTGCCGCGGCCTCGAGCCCGTACCGGCCGTGACCCATGTAGATCTGGTTGCAGTAGAACCGCAGGATCTCGGGCTTCGTGTACTGCCGCTCGATCTCGAGCGCCAGCACCGCCTCCTGGGCCTTCCGGCGCCAGCGTCTTCGCCGGGTGCAGGAACAGGTTCCGTGCGAGCTGCTGGGTGATCGTGCTCGCGCCCTGCTCCAGGCGCAGGTGGCGCACGTCGCTCCACAGCGCGCGGACGATGCCCTTGAGGTCGATCCCGGGGTGGCGATAGAAGCCCGAGTCCTCGACCGCCACGAGCGCGTTGCGGAACGTGACGGGGATGTCGTGGAACTCGATCATCGTGCGCCGCTGCTCGGCGAACGTCGCCGCGATGGACCCGTCGACCGCCAGCACGCGCGACATCACCGGCGGGTCGTAGTCCTCGAGGCCTCGCACGTCGGGCAGGCCGAACCGCAGGAACCGGCCGACCACGAGGCCGGAGATCGCCGCGAGGATTCCGATCGCCCCGAGGACGAACGGCCAGCGCCGCCGACGTCGCGGGACCGCTGCGCTCTCCGCCGGCGGACGTGCATCCACGGACGCCGCATTCTCGTTCGCTTGCATCGCGCGCCGCTCCAGTCGCCAGCGCATAGCATAGCGCCCGGGCGCGGGCCGGCGCACGAATCACGTGGCGCGTAGAATCCCCGGCGGCGATGGGCGCGTTCGAGCTGGTCTCCGATTATGTCGCGACCGGCGACCAGCCGGCGGCGATCGATGCGCTGGTGCGCGGTGTGCGCGACGGGCGGCGCGACCAGGTGCTGCTCGGCGTCACCGGGTCGGGCAAGACGTTCACCATGGCCAACGTGATCGCCCGGCTCGCCCGGCCGGCGCTCGTGCTGGCGCACAACAAGACGCTCGCCGCCCAGCTGTACCAGGAGTTCCGCCGGCTGTTCCCGCGCAACGCCGTCGAGTACTTCGTGTCGTACTACGACTACTACCAGCCGGAGGCGTACGTCCCGCACAGCGACACGTACATCGAGAAAGAGGCGACGATCAACGACGAGATCGACCGCATGCGCCATTCGGCGACGAGCTCGCTGTTCGAGCGGCGGGACGTGCTGATCGTGGCCAGCGTGTCGTGCATCTACGGCCTCGGCTCACCCGAGGCGTACCACGGGATGATGCTGCTGCTCGAGCGCGGCCTGGCGATCGACCGGGACGCCGCGCTGCGCAAGCTCGTCGAGATCCAGTACGAGCGGACGACCGCCGATCTCCGTCGCGGCGCGTTCCGCGTACGGGGCGACACCGTGGAGATCTGGCCGGCGTACGCCGACGACGCGCTGCGCGTCGAGTTCTGGGGCGACACGGTCGAGACGCTGGCCCGGATCGACCCGTTGCGCGGGCTCGTGCTCGAGCCGCTCGATCGTCAGCCGATCTATCCCAACTCGCACTACGTCACGCCGGAGGACGAGCGGCGCCGGGCCATCGCGTCGATCCGCTCCGAGCTGGGCCAGCGACTGGACCAGCTCAGCGGGACGGGCAAGCTGCTCGAAGCCCAGCGCCTCGAGCAACGGACGCGCTACGACCTCGAGATGCTGGGGCAGGTGGGCTACTGCCACGGGATCGAGAACTACTCGCGGCACCTGACCGGGCGACTCCCCGGTGAGCCCCCGCCGACGCTGATCGATTACCTGCACGACGACTGCCTGTGGATCGTCGACGAGAGCCACGCGACCGTCCCGCAGGTCCGCGGGATGTTTCCGGGCGACCGCTCGCGCAAGACCACGCTCGTCGAGCACGGGTTTCGTCTCCCGTCGGCGCTCGACAACCGGCCGCTGACGTTCGAGGAGTTCGAGGGGCGCCGCGGGCAAACGGTCTACGTCTCGGCCACGCCGGGGAGCTGGGAGCTCGCGCTCGCGGGCGGTGAGGTCGTGGAGCAGGTGGTGCGTCCGACCGGGCTGCTCGATCCGCAGGTCGTCGTGCGGCCGATCGCCGGTCAGGTCGACGACCTGCTGGCCGAGGTCCGCGAGCGTGCGGCGCGCGACGAGCGGACGCTCGTGACCACGCTGACCAAGCGCATGGCCGAGGATCTCACCGAGTACTATCGCGAGCTCGGCGTGCGGGTCGAGTACCTGCACTCGGAGGTCGTCACGCTCGATCGCGTGCGGATCCTGCGCGACCTCAGGCGCGGCGCATTCGACGTGCTCGTCGGGGTGAACCTGCTGCGCGAGGGGCTCGATCTCCCCGAGGTGTCGCTGGTGGCGATCCTCGACGCCGACAAGGAAGGGTACCTGCGCTCGCAGAGCTCGCTGATCCAGACGATCGGCCGCGCCGCGCGGCACATCCACGGGCAGGCGATCCTGTACGCCGACCGCGAGACTCCGGCGATCCGGTGGGCGGTGGACGAGACGGTGCGGCGCCGGGAGATCCAGGCGCGATACAACGCGGAGCACGGCATCACGCCCGAGAGCGTGCGCCGGGCGCTCGACGAGCTGATCGGGACGCCGATCGCCGCGGACTACTCGAGCGTAGCGCTCGAAGCCGAGCCCGAGGAGCCGATGGTCGAGGACCTCGAGGCCCTCGGGGCCGAGGTCGAGCGCCTGGAGCGCGAGATGCTCGACGCCGCGGAACGGCTCGATTTCGAGCGCGCGGCGACGTGCCGCGACCGCATCCGGTTCCTGCGGCGCCGGGCGGTGCTCGACGCCACTCCCGGCTGACGGCCGTCAGGCCCAGCGCGTCAACAGGTCGAGGAACCGTGCGTCGCGAGCGAACGTCAAGCGCTGGACGGGGACGCCGTGCAAGATCCGGTCGATCAGCGCGGGCACGCGTCCGGCAATCCGCCCGCTCGGCGGCACGTGGGGCAGGTTCGCCACGACCATCGCCTGCGCGATGCGCGGATCGACGGGATCGACACGCGGCGTCGAGCCGTGCGCCGGGAGGAGCAGCGCGCCGAGCGGCCAGCGGCCCGGACCGGCCTGCGGCGGTGTGCGACGGAACGGGAGCGCGAGCACGTCGATCGTCGATCCGCCCGCGTCGACCCCCACGAGGTCGTCGCTGATCGGCTCGGCCGCGCCGGCGGCCAGTGCGCACCACGTCGACTTCCCGCTCCCCGATGGCCCGAGAAGCACGAACCCTCGACCGCGGACGACGATCCCGGCAGCATGCAGCACGAGGGCGCCGTGCACGGGGGCCGTCGACGCGAGCGCGGCGAGCACGAGGTTCACGACCGTGTACAGGCGCTCCGCTGCGGGTCCCGCGGCGAGGACGAGCTCGGCTGCGCCCGAACGATCGACCGCGATCCGGCCTTCCGGCGTCTCGTAGCGCAGCGGCTCGCCCTCGTCGACGAGCGTGGCCGCGAGGGGCGGTCCCCCGCCGAACGGTCCTCGACCCTCGACGATCGTGACGTCGAGCCACGCCGGTCGAGCGTGGGAGCCGAACGCGGCCCAGCGCGAGCCGATCGCCGTGGCGAGCGCGGCATCGGCGCCGCGCAGGCGCACGATCATCCCCGACATGTCGAATGTCAGACCGTCCGCAGACGTCACGCAACTCCGCCCGGCGCCGTGCGCTCGCTGCGCGCGGCCCCATCGTCGGGAGTCTAGGATAGCTCCATGCGCGACTTCGGCGAGCGGATCGATCGTCTGCCCACGCGGCCGGGTGTGTACCTGTACCGCGATGCCGCGGGCCAGGCGATCTACATCGGCAAGGCCAAGTCGCTGCGCGATCGCGTCCGGTCGTACTTCCGCGAGGGCGCCCGGCACGATGCGCGGATCGCGCGGATGGTCAGCGAGATCGCCGATCTCGAGGTGATCGTCGTGGGCTCGGAGATGGAAGCGCTGATCCTCGAGTCCAACCTGGTGAAGCGCGAGCGCCCGCGATTCAACGTCGTCCTGCGGGACGACAAGAACTTCCCGTACCTGCGTCTGACGTTGACCGACCGGTATCCGCGCGTGGTGCTCGTGCGGAGCGCGAAGGTCGATGGCGATGTGTACGTCGGTCCGTTCCTGCCGGCGTCGACGGCGCGACGGACGATGAAGCTCGTGCAGCGCTATTTCCAGGTCGCAACGTGCAACGAGCCGTTCGACGGCAAGCGGCGGCCGTGCCTGTACTACCACCTGGACCAGTGCCTCGCACCGTGCGCCGGAAAGACGAACCCCACGGAGTATCGCGCCGCGGTCGACGATGCCCGGTTGTTCCTCGAGGGCCGCGACCGCGACCTCGAACGCTCGCTCGAGACGCAGATGAACGAGGCCAGCGCGGCGCAAGAGTACGAGAGGGCGGCGCGGCTGCGGGACACGCTGCGCACGGTCCGATCGCTCGCCGTGCGCCAGCGCATGACGTCCCTGGGCCTCGAGGACCAGGACTACCTCGCGCATCATGCCGAAGGTCCACAGGCCGTGCTCGAGCTGTTCCAGGTCCGCGGCGGCCGGGTGCAGGGCCGGCGCGAGTTCTCGTTCGAGGATCTCGCCGTCGAGCCGCGGTCGTTCTACGGCAGCGTGCTGTCGCAGTACTACGCCGAGGTCGAGCCGCCGTCCGAGATCTACGTGCCGGTGGAGCCGGAAGACAAGGGGCTCGTCACGCGCTGGCTCCGCGCGCGTCGGGGGGCCCGGGTCGAGCTGCGCGTGCCGCGCCGCGGAAACCGGCGCGCGCTGCTCGAGCTCGTCGAGCACAACGCGAAGCTCGCGTTCGCCGCGCGGTTCCGCGCGGCGCACAGCCATGGCGTCGACGCGCTCGCCGGACTGGCCGACGCGCTGGGTCTCGACGAGCCACCGCGGCGCATCGAGTGCTTCGACGTGTCGAACCTGCACGGCACCGACAGCGTGGCGTCGCTCGTCGTGTTCGACGGCGGCCGGCCGCGACGCTCGGAGTACCGAACGTTCCACCCGCGCGTCGAGGGGCCGGACGACTTCGCCTCGATCGCCGATGCGGTGACGCGGCGCTACCGGCGTCTCGTCGCCGAGAACGCACGGTTGCCCGACCTGGTGATCATCGATGGCGGGCGGGGCCAGCTCGGAGCCGCCGTCGGCGCGCTGGCCCGCGAGGGCCTGCCGACGCTGCCCGTCGTCGCTCTGGCCAAGCGCGAGGAGGAGCTGTTCGTGCCCGGCTCGGCCGAGCCGTTGCGGCTCGACCGCGGCTCGCCGGCCCTGCAGCTCGTACAGCGGATCCGCGACGAGGCGCATCGGTTCGCGATCGACCGGCACCGGCGGCGGCGGTCGCGACGCACGCTCGCGACCGAGCTCACCGAGATCCCGGGGATCGGGCCGCGGACCGCGGCCAAGCTGCTGCGCGAGTTCGGGAGCGTTCGTGGCGTGCGCCGAGCCGGGTCGTCCGAATGGGAGCGCGTCGCCGGCCGGCGCGCGGCCCGCGCGCTCGAGGCGCGCTACCGCAGCGCCTGAGCCGCTGGCGCCCGCAGGCCCCGGGCCTATATTCGCCCAGGGTTGCGGGCGGCCCGCGCCGCGCCGATCGAGAGGTACGGATGCGCTTCTGGCGCTCGCACGTGGGCGCGATCGTGCTCGTCGTGCTCGTCGCGTGTGGCGTCGTGGTCGGGGCGACCGTCGTCCAGGTGCGCCGCGGAACCATGCCGCAGCGCGTCGACCCGCCGGCGATCGATTTCGCGGCGATGCGCATTCCGGCGACCCACGTCCAGTTCACCGCGGCCGACGGCATACCGCTCAGCGGGTGGCTCCTGCCCGGGCCGCCCGGTGCGTCCGCGGTGATCCTGTGCCACGACGCCGGCTCGAACCGTGCGGCGCTGCTCAATCTGGCGATCCGGCTCCACGGGGACGGGTTCACGATCCTGCTGTTCGACTTCCGCGGGCACGGGCAGAGCGGGGGCACGCGCAGCACGCTCGGTCTCGAGGAGAAGCGCGACGTGCTCGGTGCCGCGGACCTGCTCGTCCGGCAGTTCGGTCCGGAGACGACGCGCGTGGGGGTCTACGGCGTCGGAATGGGAGCGTACGCGGCGGTGCTCGCGGCAGCGGACCGGCCCGCGCTGCGGGTGCTCGTGCTCGACGGGCTCTACCCCGACGTCCAGTTCCGGCTCGTCCGTCAGGTGTACGCGGGATGGGAGTTCGCGGTCGATCGCCTGGCGTTCCTGCCGCGGACGGTGTTCAGCGCGATGCGCGGCGGTGCTTCGGCCGACGAGCGTGCCTCCGACGTGATCGGAGCGCTGCCGGGCCGCGACTTCCTGTTCCTCGTCCCGGCGGGCGACAGCGCGCTGGCCGACGCGATGCAGCGCATGTACGAGTCGATCCCCGCGCAAGTCGACGCCGACGGTAACCTCGTGGTGCTCCCGGCCACGCAGGGCGACGGACTGTACGACGAGCAGCTCGCCCGGTACCATGAGCGGGTGTCCACGTTCTTCGTCACCCGCTTGCGCAAGCCCACGGTCTGAACGAGCGCGCCTCGGCCGAGATGAACGACCTCGGATCGTTCCTCGAATCCGCCCGTGCGCGGATCGACGACGCGCTCGATCGCGCCGTCCCACCGCTCGGTACGCCTCCGCCCGTGCTGCACGAAGCCATGCGCTACGCACTGCTCGCGCCGGGGAAGCGGCTGCGCGGCGCGGTCGTGCTGGCCAGCTGCGAGCTGTTGCGCGGGGACGCGGAGACCGCCCTCCCGCTGGCCTGCGCGGTCGAGATGGTCCACGCGTCGTCGCTCGTCCTCGACGACCTGCCGTGCATGGACAACGCGACCCTGCGGCGTGGCCGACCGGCGGTCCACCGCGCGCTCGGCGAGGCCAATGCGATCCTCGCCGCCGTCGCGCTGCTCAACGCGGCGTTCGAGGTGCTCGCCCGGACCGAGCGGCTGCGTCCGGCCGTACGCGCGGAGATGGCGTCGCGTCTGGCGCGTGCGGTCGGGGCCGAGGGGCTCGTCGGGGGGCAGGTCGCCGACCTCGTCGCCACCGGAACGCGGCTGGGACTCGACGGGCTCGAGTACATCCACAGCCACAAGACCGGCGCGCTGTTCATCGCCGCGGCGGAGATCGGCGCGCTCGCCGCCGGGGCCAAGGAGCGCGAGCAGCGCGGGCTCCACGCGTACGCCAAGAACCTCGGGCTCGCGTTCCAGATCACGGACGATCTGCTCGACTACAGCGGAAGCCCGGCGATCACCGGAAAGGACGCGGGCGCCGATCGCGACAAGACCACGTTCGTCGACCTGTGCGGAATCGACGGTGCACGCCGGCTGGTCGACGAGCTGATCGACACCGCGATCGCCGCGCTCGCGCCGTTCGGCCGCCGGCGCGAGCGGCTGGTCGCGCTGGCTGAGCTCGTTCGCGGCCGCGACCGGTGACGGTCGGCGACCGCTGACGGCGCTCGAACGCTGGGCTATCCTGAGCGATTCCTGGAGGAACGGCACCATGCTGCGCTGGCTGTGGGTGGTGGCACTTTTGATCCTGACGTCCGGGTGCCCGGGGAGCGCGCCGGACGGGGCCCGGGACGGCGCCGTCGCCCCCGACGCTCCGCGAGCGATCGTGCTCGTCACGGTCGACGGTCTCGTCGCCGACGAGCTGTCGGCGTTCGGCGGGTCGCGCGCGACGCCGGTGCTGGCCGAGCTCGCCTCGAGCGGGAACGCGTGGCCCCACGCGTGGACCACCGATCCGATGACCCGGCCGGCGGCGGTGACCTACCTCACCGGGCTCGCTCCCGATCGGCACGGCGTGACCGACGATCTGTTCACGGGTCTGCGGGACGACGTCCCGACGCTCGCGACGACGCTCGCGTCGAGCGGGTACAGCACCGCGGCGTTTCCCGACTCGCCGTTTCTCGGACCGTCGAGCGGGCTCTTGCGCGGGTTCGCAGCGACGGTCGATACGCCTCCGGTGCCGGCGACGCCGTGGCGCTGGCTGCCGCAGATCCGGCCCCCCACGGAGCTGACACAGGACTTCGAAGCGTGGATCGGCGCGCTGCCGCCCGGGAGTCGCTACTTCGCGTGGCTCCATTTCACGACGCCGCTCCTCGATCGAGTGACCGGCGCGGTCGAGCCGATCCTGCGCCGGCGCCGCGGCCGGGCCAAGGGCGCGTTGGTGGCTGAGCGGAAGGGCGTCGAGCACTTCGACGAGGCGCTCGGCCGCGTCGTCGCTGCTCTGCGCGCGCGGGGTGATCTCGACGGCGTACTGCTGGCCGTCGCCGGAACGCTCGGCGAGGTGAACGGCGGGACGACCGATCCGCCGGGGACCGGCATGTCCCTCGCGCCGGCTGCGCTCCGCGTCCCGGTGGTGCTTCGTCTTCCCGGCGGTCGCCGCTCGAGCCGGCCCGCCGAGGATCCGGTCTGGGCCCCGGACGTCCCGGCGACGATCGCCGCAGCCGCGGGGCTGAGGCTCGATCCGGGCGCCGAGGGCGTGAGCCTGACCGAGGCTGCGCCGAAGGAACGTGTCGTCGTGTCCTGGACCTGGGCCACGCGCGATCAGCTGGGCCTCGAGCCGGCGCGCGTCGGTCGTGCGGGCTCGACGGTCGTGGCCGAGGGCCCGGCGACCGCCGAGACGCCCGCGGCATCCGATCCAGCCGAATCCGCGCGCATCGCCTCCGTGCTCGCCGGCCGCACCTGGCCGCCTCGCGCCGAGATCCCGATCGCTCGGGCGCGGGCGATCCTCGCCGACAGCGGGCTCGCTCCGGCCCCCGAGGCCTCCAGACCGCGCACGCTCGATGCGCCGCAGCGCCGCGCGATCGGCGAGTCCCTGCTCGTCGCCCGATTTCTCGCCCGGGCCGGTATGGGGCCCAAGGCGATCGAGGCGTTCCGCGAGGCGTTCACTCTTGCGCCCGACCTCCCTGGGGTGCGCCTGGACTTCGGACAGGCGCTGGTCCTCACCGCGAGCGGAAAGAAGGAAGGGCGCGAGGTGCTGAAGCGCGGCGCCGAGCTCTACCCCACCGATCCGGAAATGCTGCACTGGTATGCTCACGCCGTGTGGCCCGACTCGTGGCACGACGCCGAGACGCTGCTCCGCGCGATCCTGCCGTTCAAGTCGAACGACGGCGACATCCTGTACGACCTCGCGTGCACGCGCAGTCTGGCCGGCGATCTCGACGGGTCGACCGACTTCTTGAAGCGGTCGATCGAAGCGGGCTTCCGCACGTGGGCGCTGATGGAGACCGACCCCGACCTGCGCGCATTGCGCGAGAGCGGCCAGTTCGCCGAGGTCCTACGGGAGTATCGGAGGTGATCGGAACCCGCGGTGCGGCGGCACTGCTCGGTGCGGTCGCGCTCGGGGCGGTGACCGGATGCGCGGGAGATCGTCTCGCGACGCGCGTCGTGATCCTGACGCTCGATACGACGCGCGCCGATCGACTGGGCTGCTACGGCTACGCCCAGGCCGCCACGCCGAACCTGGATCGCCTGGCAACGGAGGGTGTGCTGTTCGAGAGCGCAGTCTCGTCCGTACCGACGACGCTCCCCTCGCACAGCACGATGTTCACCGGCCAGTATCCCCAGGACCACGGCGTGCGCTACAACCTGGTGTTCCGGCTGGCGCCGAGCGCCGAGACGCTGGCCGAGGTCCTCCGAGGCGCCGGATTCGCGACCGCCGGCTTCCCGGCGACGTTCGTCGTGGGTCGCAAGTTCGGTATCGATCAAGGCTTCGACACGTTCGAGGATCCGCCGAGCCCCGGAACAGCGCAGCACGACCCGAGCGCGCACGCGGGACTCCCGGCCGCCGTGATCGTCGATCGTGCGCTCGGGTGGCTCGACGCCCAACCGGCCGACGGGAAGCAGTTCCTGTGGGCCCACTTCTACGATCCGCACGTCCCGTACGCTCCGCCGTTTCCCTATGCCTCGCAGTACCGTGAGCGCCCGTACGACGGCGAGATCGCGTACATGGACGCGCAGCTCGGACGATTGGTCGACGCGCTGCGGCAAAGCCCGCGCTGGTCGAGCACGCTGTTGATCGTCGCCGGCGATCACGGGGAGGGCCTGTACGACCACCGGGAGCGACTCCACGGGAGCCAGGTCTACGAATCGACGCAGCACGTGCCGCTGATCGTCCGGGCACCCGGTGGTCGATCGTCCCGTGTCTCGCAGCCCGTCGGTCTGGCCGATCTGTTTCCGACGGTGCTCGACTATGTTGGGGTGGCGACGCGGAGCGGTCGCGGTCTCAGCCTGCGCTCGGCGATCGAGGGGCGCGGCTCGGGTGAGCTGCGCGACGTGTACTTCGAGAGCCTCGCCGGCTCGCTCAACTACGGCTGGGCCGAGCTGCGCGGTGTCCGTCACGGAGCGTGGAAGCTCATCGACTCGCCCGACGTCGAGCTGTATCAGATCGATCGCGATCCAGGGGAGCGCGAGAACCTGGCGAGCCGCGAGCCCGAGCGGCTCGACGAGCTGCGCCGGGCGCTGGGCCAGCTGCGTGAGCCGCTGTCCGGCAGCGCGGCGTCCGAGCCAGCGCACGAGGCCGTGCTCGCGCCGGAGACCGAGCGGCTCCTGGCGAGCCTAGGCTACGTCACGAGCGGCGCGGGCGGGAGTGCGGCGGGTGCGCCGCCGCCGCACGCGATGATCGATCTCGAGGCCGAGCTTCTCGCCGCGCAGTCGGGGGTTGCCGCGGGCGCGTGGTCGCAGGTCGAGGACATCTGCCGATACGTTCTCAAGCGCGATCCGACGAACAAGTGGAGCCTGGTCAATCTGGCCACGACGCTCGTGAATACCGGCCGAGCGCGCGAGGCCCAGGACTTTGCGGCCAAGATCGTGGAGTCGTATCCCGATGCCGACCAGGGGTACTTCCAGCTCGGGCAATCGCTGAAGGCCCAAGGCCTCGAGCAGAAGGCGCAGGAGGTGTTCGAGAACGGGGTGGCCAAGCTTCCCGATTCGGAGATGCTGGCGTACTACCGGCTCGTCAACGCGTTCGATCTCGGCCGAGCCGGCCTGTGCGAAGAGGCGGTGCCTGCGGCCGTGTCGAAGTTCAGCGGATCGGGGACGCTCCGCGTGCTCCTGGCGCGCTGTCAGGCGGGCGCCGGTGACGACGACGCGGCGCTCGTCACGCTCGGACAGGCGGTCGACCGCGGCTTCGTGCAGCTCGAGCGCCTCGCCGAGGCCGAGGAGTTCCGCGAGCTGGCGAAGAAGCCCGGGTTTCGCCAGCTCGTCGACCGCGCGTCCCACGCGGGCGCTTGACGTTGTCCGCCGAGGGCTACGACGCGGTCCGACGGCGACTGCAAGAGCGCGGATATCTCTCTAGCCCCGTCGAACGGTTCGTTCTGCTACCCCAGATCGCGCGTGGCTCGACGCTTCGCAGCGTCCTCGGGTCGGGGGCCAAGGCCGCGCTCGTGGTCGGACCGTTTCTCGGTGCGCTCCTCGCCGCCGTGCTCGCGTGGTCCGAGCGACCGCTCGAGCGCGCGACCGATCTGCCACTCCTCTGGCTGTATCTCGTCCTTCCCGCGACGGTCGCTCTGTTCGTGCTCGATCTGGCGACCGCGCTCGGCGTCACGCTCCTCGCCGGGAAGCGTGGCGTCCGCTCGAGCGCCGCCGATCCCTCGCGATCCGCGGCCGTCACGGGGATCGTCGCGCTTGGCTACCTCCTCGCGCTGTGGTGGGCCCGCGCGGGCGAGCGACCGATCGTCGAGGACGTGCTGTTCGTGCTCGTCGCGATCCCGGTCGTCGTCGCCATCGGGTACCTGGCGGGACTGGTCTCTCTCGCCGGAACCGTGCGGCGAACGGGGGAGGTACCGGCGCGCCGTCCCGGGCGGCGTGGCATCGTCGTCGTGGGTGCGTTGATTGCGGGGACGCTCGCGCTGACGGCGCGCGGCGTGCTCTTCGGCGGTCCGGCGCCGCACGGACTCGTGACGGTTAGACCCTCGGGCGCTCCGGGGCGCATGGTCGTGATCGGCATCGACGGACTCGACGGCGGGCTCGTCTCGGCCCTCGCCGAGCGCGGCGCTCTCGGGCGACTCCTGGCCGCGCTCGAGCGTGGGGCGACGTTCCCGCTCCGGCGGATACGTACCGCCGAGCCGGCCGAGGTGTGGACCACGATCGCCACCGGCCTTCCTGCGGACGTGCACGGCGTGCACGGCGCCCAGATGGACAGGCTTCCGGGTGTCGGGACGACGCTCCGTGGTGCGGTGCCACTGTGGCGGGCGTGGCGTCTCGTGCTTCCGCTCCGCGAGGTCCCGGCGTCTCGCGGAGTGCGGCGGGCACCGGCGGTGTGGGAGATTGCCGCGCCTGAGGTCGGGACCGCGGTCGTGGGGTGGTGGGCCACCTGGCCCGCACCGGCCGACACCGGGTCGACCGACACCGCGGCGCGGTACGTGATCACCGATCGAGTCCTGACGAAGATCCTCACGGACTCGTCCGGGGACCGCGATGCCGCGCCGTCCGCGCTCTACGCCCGGGCGCGCGCGGGCTTCGTGGCCGAGAGCACGCGACTGCGGGCTGAGTTCGACCAAGGCTTCGCCAGCGCTCCCGCTCGGCTGGTCGACTGGGCCTGGGAGTCGTTCCTGATCGACGGCTTCGCCTGTGAGCGGTTGCTCGAACTCCTGGCGGACGACCGCGTGAGCGCCGCATTCGTCTATCTGCCGGGGATCGACATCCTGCGGCACAGGCTCGGGACGCTCGACGAGCCGGCCGCGACGCCGGCGATGTTCGCTTCCATGAAAGTATTAGAATTATACGCTGCATCGCTCGACCGGCGCCTAGCTCCGCTCCTCGAACCGACCGGCTCGACGACGGTGATCGTCGCCGATGCGGGCCGGACGTCTGGCTCGGGCCGGGAGGGGTTCGTATCCGTCCGTGGTCCATGGGCCGAGCCATCCTGCGTCGGGCCGCCGATCTCGGAGCTCGACGTCGCCCCTCTTTTATTGCGCGAGCTCGGCTTTCCCGCGAGCCTGGAGATGCCGGGGCGGGCTCCCGAAGCGTGCTTCGCACCCAGGGACGCGCTCGGGACGGTTCCGAGCTACGGCCGGCTTCCTCCTGCCGAGCGGCGTTCGGCGACGAGCGAGTCGGACCCCGAGGTACTCGATCGGTTGCGCTCGTTGGGCTATCTTCGATGACCGCTGTGCGTGGACGGGGCCCGACCTTGACCGTACACTTAGGCCGTTCCGCGGCCGCCCCCGGGTCCAGCAGGGGTCGGCGCGGCCGGGAGACGCCATGGCTGGGTATCCGCGACGGGCGCAAGGGACGGCGTTCCGCGCAGTGGGTGACGAGGGCGGGTTCGTGGTTCTGCCCGCGCGCTCGGAGGTGAAAGTGCTCAACCCCGCCGGGGCGCTGATCTTCTCGCTCCTCGACGGTGGGCACTCGCCGGAGCAGATCCGGGACGCCGTGGCTCGGGAGTTCGACGTGCCGGCCGATCAGGCGATGCTCGACGTCGAGACGTTCCTGCGCGATCTCGCGGATCACGGAATGCTTGCCGACGAGGTGACCTCGTGAGCCCACAGCCCGCGCCGGGAATGGATCCGTACCGCCGGCTGCTGAACTACGCGTTCGCGCAGGCGATCCCGCTCAACTGCCAGATCGAGATCACGTACCGCTGCAACCATCTGTGCTCGTTCTGCTACAACTCGCCCACCGGTCAGCGCGAGATGTCGACGCCCCAGATCTTCGAGGCCCTGCGCAAGGTCCAGGAGTTCGGCGTCCTCTACTGCACGCTCACCGGCGGCGAGGCGATGTGCCACAAAGACTTCTGGGCCATCGCCGGCGAGGTCCGTCGGCTGGGGATGGCACTCCGCGTGTACACGAACGGCTATCTGCTCGCGGACAAGAAGGCGGTCGCCCGTCTACGCGCGCTCGATCCGCTCGAGGTCGAGGTCTCGATCCACGGGGCGCGGCCCGCGACACACGATGCTCTGACGCGCATCCAGGGCTCGTTCGTCAAGACGCTGCAGGCGATCGAGAACCTGGTCGAGGCCGGCCTCAAGGTCAACTTGAAGTGCCCGATCACGCGTCTCAACCAAGCCGAGCTGTTCGAGATCCGCGACCTCGGGGAGCGGTACGGCCAGAGCGTCAAGTTCGACGCCGTGATCACCCCGAAGGACGACGGGGATCTGGGGCCGCTCGCGCTGCGGGCCGATGAGGACCTGATCCAGAAGTACTGGGTCGAGTGGTACAGCGAGCTGCACCGGGGCAAGCTCCCGCCGCGGCAGAACCACTGTGCGTCCGAGGGCGGCGCCAATTGCGGCACCGGGCGCTCGGGCTTCACCGTCGATCCGTACGGGAACGTGCTCCCATGCGTCGCATTCCGGCGCAAGATCGCCAATATCCTGGAAATCGACAGCCTGGAATCGATCTGGCGCACGTCGCCGGTGCTCGAGGAAGTGCGGGGCCTGTCCGTCGAGGCCCGTCGCCGGCTGGACGAGCACCCGAACGGACCGTACTTCACGTTTTGCCTGGGAGTGGCGGAGAATCAGACCGGCGACCCGCTCGCCGTCTACCCCCAGGCCGAGATCAACGCCCAGGCGGTACGTCGCCATTACGAGCTGCTCCAGATCCAGGACCCGGAGCGCCGAGCAAAAAGCGCTTGAAAAGGTCTAGGTGCCAGGGTATATGTACGCGCGTGCCGGGCTCGCTGTGCGTCCGGCCGGTGTGGGTAGAGTAACCTCAGGCATGGGCAATCACCCATAGCGACCAGGGGGAGGCGAATGAAGAAGTCGTACGAGCGGCCGGCGATCCTTCACACGGAAAAGCTCGAAGCTCGGGCCGTTGTCTGCGCGAAAGCTGATGACAACACCTGTGGCACGGGGCCCGTTCAGAGCTGAGCCCAAAGGTCCAGACCGCGACGGCCGGAACGGGGGTGAGCGTGGCGGGGTTCCTGGTAAAACATGGTTCCCTCGAAATTCGCCAAGCTCGTCGGGATTCTCGGCGCTCTGTCTGCCGTCTGGTCGACCGGCGCAGCATCGCGTCAGGAGACTCGCGAAGAGCGGTCGCCTGACGCGTTCCGAGCCCGGCTGAGCACGCCCGCGCCACGGGTCGATGCCCAGGCGGACGGAACCCACCGAATCGAGATCGAGGGCTTCGGGACGCGGACCAGGCGTCCCGGAGCCCCTGACATTCCCCACAAGACGTACCTCGTTGCCATCCCCCGGGACGCGCAGCCCACGCTCGTCGTGCGCGTCGACGGGGAGCAGATCCTCGAGCACATCGTTCCGCGAGCGGTCGCGGAGCGGCGGGGCGACATGGCCGGTTCGGAGGATGCGCCCGAGCCCCGCAGCGAGCGGCGCGTCGCCGACCCGGCGATCTACCTCGAGAGTCGAGCGCCGTACCCCGAGTCGATCGCCTGGCTCGGGCCGATCGGTGTGCTGCGCGATCAGCGTTACGTGGAGCTGCACGTTGCGCCCGTGCGGTACGACCCGGTCGCGCGCGGTCTGCGGATCGCTACGCACGTCGACGTCGAGGTTCGTTTCGGCGCGGATGTCGACGTCGATGCCGTCCCGAGCGATCCGGACCCGCGCTTCGAGAGCGTGTATCGCGCCGCATTCGTCAACTACGACCAGGGCCGGACGTTCCGGCTGTCCTCGAGCCGGCCGGTGGGCGGCGAGGTCGAGCCGTCCTTCGTCGCCCGCGCGACCGAGGCCGTTCCGCGCCAGCGCGTTCTCATCCGGCAAGACGGCCTGTTCCGTCTCGACCACGCCGCGCTGCAGCCGACCGGCCTGCTGGCGCATCCGGTGTCCATCTGGACGATGACGAACCGGGGGACCTCGATCCCGCTGCAGATCCAAGACGACGGCGACGGCCTGATCGAGCCTGGAGAGTGGATCCAGTTCTTCGGCGAGCCGCTCCTCGACGAGCCCAAGGCCGTGCTCAATACGGACATTCCGGGGACCGAGGTCGACCTGTTCGAGGCCCGAGACTTCACCGACACGAACACCTACTTCCTGACGATCGCCGGCGCCGCGCAACCGACGGTCCCGCAGGTCGATGCCGCGCCGACCAATGTTCGCGTTCCCCCGACGCGCTTTGGCACCACGCGACACGTCGAGACCGACGACGCGTGGCGGCCGCTCGGCGGCGCCGATCCGTGGTACTGGTCGCCGACGTTGACGGTCACGTCGCAGCAGAGCATGTCGCGCACCGACACGGTGAGCCTGCCCGGCCTCGCCTCGGGCACGCTGCCGGTCGCCGTGCGCGTCAAGCTTCGCGGCGTGACGGAAGACCTGACGGTCACGCCGGACCACCGAACGCGCGTGACGCTGCGCAACTCCGCATCGACGCAGCTGGCGCTGCAGGAATCGACGTTCGACGGACGCACGCTGTTCCTGCACTCGTTTCCATGGACGTTTCCCGGCTCCGGCGCGCAGGTCACCGATCCGGTCGAGATCCGCAGCGAGGTGCTGAGCACGGCCGCGACGTGCGGCGGCTCGCCGTGCAACAGCGTGATCCTGGACTACCTCGAGGTCGACTACCAGCGCACGTTCGCCGTTGCCGGCGAGCGGTTGACCTTCGAATGGCTCGACTCCGACGCGGAGTTCATCGTGTCGGGCCTCGCCGATGCGACGCCCGAGGTGTACGAGATCACGCGCAACCCGTCGAGCGGGCTCGTCGTCCCACGACGTCTCGTCAACGCCGCGCCGAGCGGCGCCGGACCGTTCAGCATCCGATTCCGCGTCGACCAGGATCCGGGTCTTCCGAACGGCACGCCGCGGCGATTCCTCGTCGCCGGCGACGGGGCGATCACGCCGGTTCCGGGCGCCGACTTCCCTGCGGACACCGTGTCGACGCTGCGCGATCCGACGAACCAGGCCGACCTGATCGTGATCGGACATCCTGCGGTGCTCGACGAATCAGCGGGCAGTCCGCTCGACCTCCTGCTGCAGCACCGCGCGAGCCCCCAGGGTGGCGGGCTCTCCTCCAAGGTCGTTCGGATCCAGGACGTCGAGGACGAGTTCAACCATGGCCTGCCCGGTCCCCAGGCGATCCACGAGTTCCTGCGCTGGGTCCTGTCCGACGCGCCGGGCGAGGGCTGGGCCGATCCGAAACCGACGTACGTCTGGCTCCTCGGCGACGGGAGCTACGACTACAAGGCAGGAACGGCGAGGGGCAACTACGTTCCGACGCAGGTGATGTTCCAGGACGATCCGCAGTTCGGGCACTACACGAGCGACAACCTGCTGGCCGCGGTCGCCGGCGGCGACCAGCTCGCGGACCTGATGATCGGTCGCATCCCGGTGCGCACGCTGGCCGATGCGAGCACGATCCTGAACAAGATCCGGTCGTACGAGCAGGCGCTGCCCGCCGGTGCGTGGCGCGACCACATGCTGTTCATCTCCGATCGAGGCAAGACCGGGTACAATCCGGCAGAGGCTCTGGACTTCGAGACGATCAACGGGGTGGGCGAGGCGCTGATCCCGGCGCCGTACACGAGTCGCAACCTGCGCTACTGGACCGACTACTACAACGACGTGGTGCAGCCGGCGCAGGCGATCAATTTCGACATCAAGGCGGCGGTCAACGGCACCGACCCGCTGTTCCCGGCTCAGCTCGGAACGTCGGTGCTCCAGTACATCGGTCACGGGAACACGGTCGTGTGGTCGGACGACGCGTTCTTCGACGAGCGCGTCAACCCGCCGGCCGACACGTCCCAGGACACGCAGAGCCTGACGAACGGCGGCCGACTGCCGTTCCTGTTCGTCCACAACTGCTTGACCGGTGCGTTTCACGACGTGACCGACAGCACGATGGGCGAGAACTGGATGCGCCGGGTGGGCGGGGGAGCGATCGGCGTGTTCGCGCCGTCGGGTCTGTCGTTCAACTTCATTGGCGACGCGTCGACGAGCGTGATCTGGAACGCGATGTTCGGCCCGCGCAAAGAGCGCCAGGTCGGTGTGATCGCGCTCGAGACGCTGGTCCAGCTCTGCACCCAGGGCTCGATCGAGGATTGCGAGTACTACGTGCTGCTGGGGGACCCGGCGATGCGCCTGGCGCTGCACGACATTGGCGCCCCTTCGGCCCTCTCGGCCACACCGAGCAACGCGGCCGCCGACGTGAGCTGGACCGCGAGCGCGACGCCCGGCGTGACCTATGACGTGTACCGGGCCACGATCCTCTCGCCGCCGACGTACACGCGCGTCGGGACGTCGGTCCCCGGTACGTCGTTCCACGATACCGGGCTCGTGAACACGACGACGTACTACTACTACGTCACGGCCAAGGACGCGTCGGGGTTCGAGAGCGCGCGGTCGAACCTCAACTCGGATTGTGCGACGAGCGGACCGGACTGCGTGCACGTGACCCCGTCGAACCCGAACCCGCCCGGAGCGCCGGTCGGCGTGGGGGTCGAGGATCCGGGCATCGGGACCCAGCTCGTCGTGGCGTGGAGCGCCAACCCCGAGACCGACCTGGGCTTCTACACCGTGCACTGGGGCACGACGAGCGGCATGTACACGGAATCGCTGTCGACCGGAAAGATGTCTCACGCCACGATCAACGGGCTCGTCGAGGGTCGGACGTACTTCATCGCGGTGACAGCCACGAACACTTCGGAAAAACGCTCGGCGTTCTCGAGCGAGGTCAGCGACTACCCGATCTTCGGCCTCGGACTGCGCGCTCCGGCGCTGATCGACGACCTGCGGTTGTCGAAGAGCGGGAACGACGTGCGCCTCACATGGGATCCCGTGGCGACCGACGTCTACGGTAAGTCCGAGACCGTGACGACGTACCAGATCTTCCGTGGAACGTCCCCGAGCTGGAGCGCGCTCACGCAGATCGGGTCGTGCACGAGCCCGTGCACGACGTTCCTCGACGTCGGCGGCCTCGCGCTCGCCGGCGACCGCCACTATCGCGTGCGCGCGGTCGACGTCGACTCGAACCCTGGAGCGTTCGGTTCGGAGCCGCCCGCGCGAACCGACCTCGCCGTGACGAAGGGCGTGGCGCCGGGCTCGATCCGGCTCGAGTGGGACCCGGTGCTCCTGACCGTCAGCGATCAGCCGGTCCAGCTGTCGCACTACGCGATCTACTCGTCGACCACGCCGTTCTCGAGAGAGATGGTGCGCGACGGGCTCGTCCCGCTCTTGACCACGACCACGAATGCCTCGATCGAGCTCACGCCCGTCGAGCCGAAGCGGTATTATTCGGTCCTTGCGGTCGACATCCGAGGCAACGTCAGTCCGTACTGAGACGCCCGCTGGCGGCGACCGGGGGGGCGGCATGGCCGCGGGCCCGAGCAGCGCGACCGACGACGAGCTCGTCGCCGCGGCACGGGACGGGAACGAGCGCGCGTTCGAGGCGTTGCTCGGACGCCACGAGGGCCCGGTCCTGCGCGTTCTGCGGTTGCTCGGCGTTCCGTCGAGCGAGCGTCAGGACCTGGCCCAGGACGTATTCCTCCGCGCGTTCCGGTATCTGACGAGCTACCGCGCCGGACGCTCGTTCGCGGCTTGGCTCTACCGGATCACGGTGAACGTGGCCCACGACTGGAGGCGCGAGCGGATGGCGCGCGGCCACGACGAGGCCCCATGGTCGATGGCGGCCGAGGAGGCGATCGACCCGGCCTCGGTGAGCGTTGGGGCCCCGGAGCTGTCGCACCTGCGGCGAAGGCTCGAGGCGGCGCTGGGCGAGCTGAGCGAGCGCGAGCGCTCGGTGTTCGTTCTGTGCGAGATCGAGGGCCTATCGACGCTCGAGGTCGCGCGGGCCCTGAGGGTCACGCGGATCACGGTCCGGCGGCACCTCGGTCTCGCGCGTCGTAGGCTGACGCGTATCCTCGGCGCAGGCGAATTCGAAGAAAAAGGACCGGCCGTTGATCGTTCCTCTGTTCGCGCCGGTAGTAGTTAGGTGAGGACAGAGATCATGAACCACGACGTACGCTCGGCTTTCGCCAAGGACGGCCTGGACCAGGCGGTCGCGGCGTGGCGCGCGGGCGAGCGAGCCGAGCGGCTGGCCCCCGAGGCCCGGGCCCGGATCCTCGCTGGCATCGGCCGGAGCGAGCCGCGCTCGGTTCTGCCGCCGATCACGGCGCTCTTCTTCCCGACGTGGCGCTGGGCCTGGGCCGGGGTTGCTCCCGTCGTGCTGCTGACAGTGGCGCTCGGGATGGTCGCGATCCCCAGAGGTCGCCAGGCCGGTTCGGCGCCGCTGCGGGTCGAAGCGCGGAAGCTGTCGGGCCAGGTCGAGTTTCTCATCGCCAACGGCGGGACCCCGCACCGTGTGTCCAAGCGCTCGATCCCGTATCGGACGGCGAGCGGAACGGTGATCGAGACGAGGAACGGCGCGTTCCGCGATGCCCTCGACTCGGACGAAACGATCGTATTCTATCGCATCGATTAGGCGAAGCGGTTCCGAAGTGTTTAGGTATTTAATTAATCGCCGTGTGGCGGAGCGGATCCGTGGGCAAAGAAGGGGCCAAAACGCCCTTGACGAAGGACCTCTTGCCGGTACATTTACGGGCGCGCGTCGGGCGTTCCGTCGGCAGGGTGGCCTGGGTCGTTAGGGTGAGGGCTCCCGGATTCTGTCGGCCGAACGGCACTGATCGCGGAGGAGTTGGCATGAGAAAGAGGGCATTGCTCGTCGGCGCGGTCGTGACGGTCGCCGCGCTGGTCGCGGGGGGGCTCTTCGCGTCGAACATGGGCTTCAAGCTCAACTACGCGATGGAGAAGCAGGGAACGGCGGTTCCGGTGACGCTTGGCAACTCGCGTACCGGCGCGCAATGGCTCGCGCTCCCCTACAACCAGCAGACGAACCTGGTGAACGCGCTGGATCTGATCAACGACATGGGCGGAACGGGGGTGATCGCTCAGGTCGGGCAGTATCTCCGCACGTCCGACGGGGCCGCCAGTTACTCCGGAACGACCGGCACGGCGTTCGCGCTCGTGCCCGGCGAGTCGTACCTGGCGCAGCTGAGCGCCGCTGCGCCGGCAACGGTGAACTACATCATCGTCGGCTCGCATAACCCGGGCCTCGGGATCAACCTGGTCGCTGCGGCACCCGGTGTCTCCCGTTCGGGCTCGCAAATCTGGGCTTACCCGTACCACTCGACGAACGCGTTCGCCGACCAGCTGATCAACGAGATCAACGCGTTCAACGGGGCCGGGACGGTCGTGCAGGTCGGGCGGTACGTTCAGAGCATCGACGGCTTCGCGGGCTATTCCGGAACCACCGGGACCGCGTTTCCGCTTTTGCCAGGCGACGGATACAGCATCCAGGTCAACACGAACGTGACCGGATGGGTTCCGTCGCACTATTGATCTCGGACGCAGGAGGAGTGCAAGATATGAAGACGACTCTGAGCAAGGTTGCGATCGCGGCGGTAGCTGGCCTCATGGTCGCTGCGGTCGGGGCCCCGGCGAACGCCGGCTGCCCCGGCTCCCAGCTCCTCGATGCCACGAACCAGTATCTGGTTTCGAACCCGAACTGGGGCGGAGCCGGTGGTGACGGGCGGTGCGGGGCGAACGGGTGCTACGACTCCGTGTCGGGACCGCCGGCGAGCCCGGCCATGAGAGGTGTGTTCTGGGCGGTCGGGTCGGGTAACCCGACGATCGGCCAGGGCAACGACAGCGGTATTTTCACCGGTGGGTTCCTGGCCACCGACTTCTGGCTGAAGCAGGTCAGTGCGCAGTTCGCCGCAGGGCTCTACCACTATCCGTTGTGGAACAGCCTCAAGGGCGGATACAACTACGTCGTGGGCGCGCCAGTCTCCTGGAGCTTCCCGGACGTGGATGGCTGCGGACCTTCGGGCACCCCGCCGGCCATCGTCTGCACGTGCTTCATGCTGAGCGACACCTGGGACGGCGCCGGCTACTTCGCGACGCACTGCGCGCAGTCGGACATTCTGGGCAACACGAACTTCGACACGGGCCAGACGGTTCGGCTCGCGGCGATTCCGCAGCCGCAGATCACCGGCTCCGCGCGTGACACCATCACGGGCGACGTGACGGCCTCCGTGGGCGTCAAGGGCGGCGACGGCAATCTCGACTCGCCGGCCGAGGGCGTCTTCGCGAAGCTCCCCTGCGGCACCGGTTTGGCGGGCTACCGGGTATTGGGCTCGGTCGTTCCGCGCAACGGAACGCCTTCTCCGCAGTCGTTCGTCGTGCTGCCGCGGGCCGACGGAACCGCGCAGGGGACGACCGGCTTCGGTGCCCAGGTCGCCGTGCGGGGCGACTGCAATCCGGCCGCTGAGCAGGACCTCTACTTGGCGCTGCAGCTCGTCGGCGAGGGTGCGACGCCGTTCGTTTCGACCTTCCCCGGCCGCTCTGCAACGCGGGTTCCGTGCGGCTCGAACATGGCGGACCCCGGTAGCCGCCAGGATCCGCGTCCCGATCGCGGCCGCGACCACCAGCGCTAGTCGGAGCTCTCGTACTCTCGACTCCTCGAAGGGGCCGCGTGGGCGGCCCCTTTCGTTTTTTTGCGGAGTCGAGGTCGCGCCGCGTTCCAAGTTCCCCTTGGTGCAAGCGCCTCGCCGGGGTAGAATCTCCAAGTTCATCATGTAGCCCCGGCGACAGAGGAGTGTTTCCGTGACGAAGACCATCTCGAGGATCGCAGTCGTCGCGGCGGCAGGATTGGCCGCGGCGCTCGGCCCGGGCACCGTGCAGGCGGGATGTCCCGGATCGCAGCTCTTGGACGCCACGTACAGCTACCTCGTCTCGAATCCGGATTGGGGTGGGGCCGGCGGTGACGGGCGCTGCGGCAACAACGGATGCTACCAATCGGACTCCGACGCGCCGGTGAGCCCCACGTTTCGCGGGGTCTTCTGGTCCCTGGGTACGGGGAACCCAGTTGTCGGCGTAGGAAACGACAGCGGCATATTCTCCGGTGGCTTCTTGCCCACCGACTTCTGGATCAAGCAGAGCAGTGCGACGTTCGCCAACGGCCTGTACCACTATCCGGCGTGGGTCTCCCTCAAGCTCGGCCCGCCGTACGTCGTCGGCCCGCCCGTCACGTGGAGCGTGCCCGACGTGGACGGCTGTGGACCGGTGAACCCTCCGGAGACGGTCTGCACGTGCATGATGCTGACCGACGAGTACAACGGCGCGGGCTTCTTCGCGACCTTGAGCGCGAGGAGCGACGTGTTGGGGAACACGAACCTCGATCCGTTCGAGACGATCCGTCTCGCCGCGATCCCGCGGCCCGTCATCACGGCCTCGTCGCGGAACCCAGCGACGGGTGACGTCACGTTCACGGTGACGCACGGCACGCTCACGGGCGGCACGTTCCCCAAGGACGATTGCGGGACGTGTCTCAGCGGCTTCCGGATCTATGGCCAGGTCGTGGCGCGCGGCGCTGCGGCCCCGACCGCTCGAAGCACCGGGTGGGTTCCGTTGACCGATGCGGCCGGGAACCCGCAACCGACAACGGCGTTGAACGGCTCGACGTCGGTTCGGGCGGACTGTGATCCGGCGCTCAACCAGGATCTGTACATCGCGGTCGCGATCGTCGGCGAGGGCGCGACGCCGTTCATCACGACTCACGTGTCCCAGAACTCGACGCTCGTGCACTGCGGTGCGACGTTCGCCGATCCCGACGAGCCGGGAAACCGCCTGACCGATCCGCGACCGGATCGAGGGCGGGACCGACGTCGCTGACCGCGCAAGCGCTGCCGATTCGCCGAAGGGCCGCGGGATCTCCGCGGCCCTTCGGGCTTCAGCGGACGCTCTTCTCGAGCACGCGGTAGACACGCCCCCCCGGCGTCAGGGCCGACCGGGTCACGTGCCACGTCGGATCGCCGAGCAGCGCCTGCTCGACCTCGGGCTGGACCGTGATGTCGTGCAGCAACACGGCACGGTACGCCGGGTACGCCGCCAGGAACGCCGGGAGCTCGACCGCGTCGATCGGTAGGCCGAGGAACTGCCGGTCCGGGAAGCGCCAGATCAGGCTCTCGGGACAGTACCCACCGCTCGACACGAGATACCTCGATTCGGTGAGCAGGCTCGCATCCGGAGTGAGCGCCTCGAGCGATCCCATCGGCGGCGGCACGAGCAGCGCCGCGCCACCGAGCAACGGCGGGAGCACGAGGAGCCCGGCGAGCCAGCGCCGTCCCTGGCGCGCGGACAACCGCTCGGCGACGAGACCGATCGACAGGAACAGGGCCGGGAATACGCCGAGATAGATCCGGAAGAAGTTCGCCGACAAGCTCGTGTCGAGAAACAGGAAATACACCACGGGCGCGAGCCCGGCGAGGGCCAGCGACACGCGGCGCGCCCCGATCGCGCACACGAGCCCTGTGCCGAGGAACGCGATCGATGGCCAGTTCGGGCGGCCGCCGTGGACCAGCCATTCGGGGCGCGGGATCACGGTCTCGTGCAGGCGGCGGAGACCCTCCTGCACCGCCGGGTGCATCTGGACGACGAAGGTCGAGAGCCAGTCGAAATCGGCGCTATGCGTCGCCAGCCCGTCCCACGTGAAGACCCACGGATGCGCGCCGAGGATCCGATGGTTGCGCCACCAGGACGCGGCGACGGGAACGGCGACACCGATCAGGAAGCCGATCGCGCGCCGCGGGTCTCGAAGCCACGGCAGCGCGAGGAAGACGTTGAGGGCGAGATTCGAGCGCAGCACGATGGCGATTCCCAGGAGCGCCCCAGCGCCGGTGGAGCTCGCCGTACCCCGACGGCTGGCGACGAGCGCCAGGCCCACGACGGTGAGGGCCAGAGCGAGCGCCTCCGGCCCGTAGTGGCACGTGAACGCGACGACGGGGCCGCAGGCCGCGAGCAGCCCGGCCGCGACCGTCGCCGCTGTCGGGCCGGCAAGGCGCCGGCCCACGACGTACAAGGCCGGCACGGCGAGCACCGAGAACGCACCGGCGATCCATTGCGGCCCGATGGCGGGCGGGGCCACCGCGCACAGGACGTACCAGATCGGGCTGTACCAGAGGTACGGCTGACCGTCGTACAGCGTGAAGCCCAGGCCGTCGCGCAGGTTGCGCACGAGCGCCAGATGGCGCCACGGGTCGTACGGTGGCACGTCGAGCCGCAGCAGGTAGACCGTGCGGATCGCGACGGCCAGAGCGGTGAGGGCCACGGCGTGCCGCGCGTCGATCCGGTCGAGCCCAACCGCCGCTCGGCCGTCGTTCATGCCGTGCCGCGGAGCGCGGCGGCGACGATCGGGATCGCTCGGTCGTCCAGGCCCGGGTAGAGCGGCAGGGACAGCACCGAGTCACAGGCGCCCTCGGTCACCGGGAGGTCGCCCGTCTGATACCCGAGGAACTCGTACGCCTCCATCCGGTGCACCGGGCACGGGTAGTGGATCCCGAAGCCGATCGCAGCCCGGTCGAGCGCGGCGATCGCCGCGTCCCGGTCCTCGGGGCGCACGACGAACAGGTGCCAAGCGTGTGCGTCGGGCGCCGTTGCGTCCGGACACCGGATCGCGCTGCCGCGCAGCGCGTCGCCGTACGCTCGGGCGAGCGAGCGCCGCCGCGAAACGAGCGCATCGAGATGACGCAGCTTCACCCGCAGCACCGCGGCCTGCAGCTCGTCGAGGCGGCTGTTCACGCCTTCGATGTGCGAGGTCCGGTCGCCGTCGAACCCGTACATCCGGAGCCGGCGCAGGCGTGCGGCCAGCGCGGGGTCGTCGGTGACGCATGCGCCCGCGTCGCCGAGCGCCCCGAGGTTCTTCGTCGGGTAGAACGAGAAGCACCCGATCGCCCCGCGCGTGCCGACGTGGCGCCCCTCAGGGCGTGCGCCATGGGCCTGCGCGCAGTCCTCGACGACCGCGAGCGCGTGGCGCGCGGCGAACGCCAGGATCGGCTCCAGGGGCACGGCGCGGCCGTACAGATGCACCGGGAGCACACAGCGCGTCTGCGGAGTCCGGGCCCGCTCGAGGAGCCCCGGGTCGATGAGCAGCGACTCGGCGTCGACGTCGACGAAGCGCGGGACGCCGCCGGCGGCCCGGATCCCCGCGACCGGTGGCGCGCCGGCATTGGCCACGGTCAACACCTCGTCGCCCGCACCGATGCCCAGCGCGCGCAGCGCGAGCGCGATCGCGTCCGTCCCGCAGGCCACGCCGACCGCGTGCCGCGCGCCGACCCACGTCGAGAACTCGCGTTCGAACGCCTCGACCTCGGGCCCGAGGATCAGCCGACCCGACGACAGGACCCGCGACACCGCCGCGTCGATCTCGTCCGCGATCGCCCCGAGCTCCGGACGATAGTCGAAGAACGGGATCATCCGCGCCGGGCTCGCCGGCCCGGGTCGCGGAACCAGTCGACCGTGCGCGCGAGCCCGTCGGCCAGGTCGATCCGCGGGCTCCACCCGGTGGCGGCGGCGAACGCCGCGAACTCCCCGTAGTAGTCGCCGATGTCGATCGCCGCGAGCGTCCGGCGGGAACGGCACGCGCTCGCAGCCGAAACGGCGCGAACCGAGCCAGCGTCTCGACGAACTCGATCAGGCTGTACGTGCTCGGCGTGGCCGAGGTTGAACGACTGGCCGAGCAGGCGGTCGCTCTCGGCCGCGAGCAGCAGCGCATCCACGACGTCGTCGACGTAGTTGAAGTCGCGCCGCTGCTCGCCCGTGCCGTAGATCCGGATCGTCTCGCCGGCGAGCGCCTGACGCAGGAACACGCCGACGAAACCCTTGCGATCGCTTGCAGGTCCATGCCGCGGGCCGTAGGTGTTCGTCAGGCGCAGGCTGACCGTGGCGCATGCCGTAGCACCTGATGGTACAGCGTGTAGTACATCTCGGCGGCGAGCTTGTTGATGCCGTTGACGTCGACCGGACGCAGCGGATGTCGCTCGTCGACCGGCAGGTATTCGCGGCCGGCCGTAGAGCTGGCGCGTGCTGGCGAAGACGATCCGCACGCTCGGGTTGACCTTGCGGCAGCATTCGAGGAGCGAGAGCTGAGCTGCGGCAGTTGATCTCCAGGTCGGTCTCGGGATCGCTCCATGCTGTCGATGTGGCTGACCTGGCCGGCCAGGCTGAAGATCACGTCCTCGCTCCGCACGAGCTAGCCCAGGCTGTGCCGGTCCCGGACGTCCGAGAAGTTGACGCGCAATCGCTCACGCACCGGCTCGATGTTCGCCAGGTCGGCGCCGTAGGCCGGGAGCATCGAATCGACGAGCTGGACCCGCGCGCCGAGCTCGACGAGGCGGATCGCCAGGTTGCTGCCGATGAAACCGATCCCGCCGGTGACCAGCACGCGCTTCCCGCGCCACGACTCGCTCACCGACCGCCGTCCGCCGCGCCGCACGTAGCGGACGACGAACTGTGGCGCGCTCGAGTGGTCGAGGAACAGCCGACCCAGGTACTCGCCGATCGTCCCCAGGATCACGAGCTGCACGCCGGCGAACAGGGTCACGACGACGAGCACGGTCGGCAAGCCGTGCGTCACGTTCGGGTTCACGTACAGCTTGTCCACCACGATCGCCACGAGCAGCAGCAGGCTGACCATCGACGTGGCCACGCCGAGCAGCGCGGAGATGCGCAGCGGGGTGATCGAGAAATTGAGGAACATGTTCAGCCACAGCGTGCACGAGCTTGCGCAGGGTGTAGGTCGACGGGCCCTCGGCCGAGCGATGCGATACCTCGACCTGACCGAGGCTGCGCGTCGTGCGCAGGATCAGCCCGTCGATGTACGGAAACGCGCCTCTGTAGCGCGTGATCTCGTCGACGGTGAAGCGGTTGAGGATCTTGAAGCTCGACAGGTACAGGTCCCGCGGCTTGCGCAACATGACGTTCGCGACGCGGTCGTGGAACCTGCTACCCAGGTTGCGCCAGACGTCGTGCCGCTTGACGCGGTAGCGTCCGTAGACCACGTCCTGCCCTCCATCGGCGATCGCCCGGTACAGGGTGCGGACCTCTTCGGGTGGATTCTGTCCGTCGTCGTCGAGGATCGCGACGTAGCGGCCCCGCGCGTGGTTGAGCCCGGCGAGCACGGCGCCGTGCTCGCCGAAGTTGCGCGCCAGGTGCAGGAACACGACGGTTCGAGGAAAGCGCTCGAGCAGTGCCGCACACGCGTGCTCCGAGCGATCGGTCGAGCCGTCGTCGACGAGCACGATCTCGATCGGCAGATCGCGGTACAGCTCGTGGATCCGCTCGACGACCGGACCGATCGTGGTCTCGGCGTTGAACACCGGGATGACGAACGAGAGCTCGATCTCCTGCACGGTGGCCGTCACTCCGGGGCGATGCGCTATCTTGCGGAGCCGTAAGGGTTTACGGACGCGGGCGCAAGTCCTCCATTATCGTTGGCCGTCTCGGCCCTGTCAACGCCGACGCGATACAGATCGTAGTTCTCGTCGGCCACGAGCGCGCCCCGGAAGCGCGCGACGAGCACGGCGGTCGCATCGTCGCCGATCGGCGCGCGCTCGCCGACGTGCAGGCCGCCCCACGGATAGCTCAGGATCAGGAGCACGTCGCGACCCGCGGACCGCGCGAGGGCCCGCGCGTCGGCGAGCGCCTGCGTGACGGGGACCAGGCGCCGACGGTCGCTCCAGTCGAGGAACGTGCCGTACCGGCGGCTCTCGGGGTACCACACCTGGCGGTCGAGGTACGCGGCGATCGGTTCGATCGAGTAGTCGAGGCTCCCGACGATCGGCAGGTCCCAGAGATCGGTCGACCTCACGTGTGTCGCGACCGCGCGGGCATTCGAGAACGGCAGGGCCAGATCGCGCAGATACGCGTGCGCGCCGGCGACGGCGTGCACGGCGAGGAGTGCGGCGAGGCCGAGCCGCCATCTCGCGCGCGTCCGTGCCGGGGGCGCGGGGCCGGGCGGGCCGAGGATCGACGCGAGCCAGGCGCAGGCGAGGAGCCAGACGAAGTGCTGGCCGTGGTGTCGCGCATACCCGAACCAGACGAACAGCGTGAGCGTGAGGAGCGTCGCCGAGCCACAGAGAAACGCGAGCAGCGCTTCGGGACACCGACGTAGCGCCCGGGCCGCCGACCCGAGCGCCAGGAGCCCGACGAGTGCGCCCACGGGAGCGCCCACGCCGCGAGGGAGCATGTCCAGGGCCGACGAGTTCCAGCTCGTGTAGGCCGTGAAGTCGGGCAACGGGACGAATCCGCGGGCCACCGTGCCGAGGCACATCGAGAGCCAGCGCAGATCCCAGCCCGGCCGGTAGGCCCCGGCGTGATCGGGACCGATGGCCAGCGATTGCGCGAGCGTGTGACCGAACGCCACGGCGGCGGCAAGGACCACGACCGACGCCCCGACCCACGACACCGTGAGCGACTTGGCGCCGCGCCACCGCGCGAGGAGCACGGCCGCGAGCACGAGCCCGGCGAAGATCGTCCCGAACAGGTTCGTTTGTGCGAGCAGGGCGAGCAGCGTCGCCCCGACGCCGTCGATCGCTCGGCGCCGCGAGAGTCGCGCCAGGAACGCGGCCAGCAGGAGCAGCTCGAGGGCGTAGCTCCGTGTGATCACGGTGAACTCGTACAGCGGAAAGTAGCCCAGGACGACGAGCGCGCGGACCCAGCGCGACGCGGGCGCGTGGCGCGCCACGAGCCCCGCGGCCGCGGTGGCGATGGCGACGTTGAGGGCCTGGATCGCCGCGGGTGCCCGCGTGAGCCGGGACAGCAGCCACGTCAGGACGTACCACAGCGCCGGGTGTCCCTCGGTTCCCATGTTGCGCAGCAGGCTCGCCGGATCCGGGCTGTCCCGCGCGATGAGCCAGATCTCGAGCTCGTCGCGCCACATCTCGTGCCGCAGCGCTCCCGCGGCCGCGAGCGCGGCGAACACGCACGCGAGCACGACGGCGAAGCGGGTCTCGGACGGCGCCCGATCGGCCGGACTCATCCCGCACGATCCGGCTTTCGTCCGACGTAGATGAAGCACGAGCTGATGTTGCGTGCCTGGGGCAGATGCTTGAGCGCGACGTCGAGGAACTTGAGGGGAAACGTCAGCAGCATCGCCGCGACGTACGCCGTCGCGTGCAGCCTCTGGCTGCCGAACGACAACGTCACCGCGACCCACTCCTGGAACGTCCACAGCAGCGCCGACGTCGGGCCACCGTTCGGCACGAGCATCTCGGTCTCGAACCCCGCATGGAGCCGGACCACGCCCTCGTGGGTCCAGCGCGTGAAGTCCCGCGGCGACGCGTGATAGCCGACGACGAACGGCACGTCGGTGTACACGCGGCCGCCGGGTCGCAAGACGCGACGGATCTCGGCCACGACGCGCGCCGGGTCCGGGACGTGCTCGAGCACGGACACGTCGAGCACGACGTCGACGCTCGCGTCCTCGAGCGGCAGGTCCGCGGCGTCGCACACGATATCCACCCCGTCGTACGGACTCGCGTCGAAGTTGATCACGCGCGGGTCGAGGATCGTGTTTCCCGAGCCCACGTTCACGAACACGCCGGGCCGCCCGCGAACGTAGCGCGCGAGGAAGCGGCGGCGCGTGCCGTCGAAGTACAGCGGGCTGACGAGCCACACCAGAGCGGCGTACGTCCGACGCAGGCGCTTGAACGGGTGCTTTAGCCGATCGAGAGGATCGGCGGGAGGCGTGCTCGCGCACTCGATGAACCGCAGCTGATCCCCGGAGCGCTCGTACGCCCGCCCGCACGACCGGCACGCGACGCTGTCGGCGCCGAACGCGAGATCGGCGCGTCGGCACGCCGGGCAGCGCAGGGCGAGCGGACGAAGCCGCTCGGGCGGAGCGGTCATGCGCGGCCCGGGGCCAGGAGCGCGACACCGGCGAGCACGAGGAGCGTGCCGACCCACGCGCGAGCCGAGAGCGGCTCGCCGAGCACGAGCCAGCTCAGGAACGCGACGACCAGGATCGATGCACAGGCGATCGGGTATGCGTAGCTCAGGTCGAGCCGCGTCAGGGCCTGGAGCCAGCACACGAAGCCGGAGGCCACGAGCACGAGCGCGAGCCCGCTCGTGGCCCCGCGTCCGGAGGCGAACAGCGCTCCGAGGAGCGCGCGCAGATCGCCCGGGTCGGACCCCCGTAGCACCGCCTTGAGCAGCACCTGGCTCAGTGCGGCGCAGCCGATCGACGCGGCGAGGAACACGTTGCCCAGGACGAACCGCGACATGCCGTCAGCCTCGCTCGAGAACGAACAGCAGATGCTCGTGCGCGGCGTCGACGCGCAGGATCCGGAACCCCGCGTCCTGGGCCTGGCCCTCGAGCGCGATACGGTCCACCGTGCTGCGGGCCAGGCTCCAGCTCGAGGCGAAGCGGTAGCGCGGCAAGACGAACGACACCACGCGGTAGCCGGCGATGAGCGCGCGCACGAACGCCCGGGTTCGCGCGCGCATCGCCTGGCGATCGAACTCCACCACGACCAGCCGGCCGGCGGGCGCGAGTACGCGCCGCAGCTCGGCCAGCACGCGCCACCGATCGTCCACGCCCGGCAGGACCCCGGCCAGGACCGCTCCGTCGAACCGCTCGGCGCCGTACGGCAGAGCCCGCACGTCCCCCTGCACGAACGCCGGCCGTGCGACGCGGCCGCCGCGGCCGACGCGCCGCGTGGCCTCGCGGCACGCGACGCGGAGCATGCCCGCCGACGCGTCGAGCCCGTCCACGCGCGCCCCGGGGAACGCGCGGACGAGCCCGATGGCGAACAGACCGGTTCCGCAGCCCGCGTCGAGCAGCGCGTGACGCGGACCGCGCTCGGCCAAGGCGGCGACGACCCGGCCGACGATCGGGTGGTCGTAGTCGTTGCGCCACCACCGGTAGAACGGGGCTTGGACGTCGTACCAACGGGTGAGTCGCTGCGAGTCGATCATGGCTGGCGCCCGGATTATACGGTCCGCCGGCGCGGGTCCCGCATTCCGCGCGTCTCGGAGTACCATGCGTCCCACCGATGCACGATGCGCCGATCCGCGTGCCGTTCAACCGGCCGGTGCTGACCGGGCGTGAGCTCGAGTACGTGCGCCAGGCGGTGCACGGCATGCACACGAGCGGAGACGGTCCGTTCACCGCGCGCTGCGAGCGGCTCCTCGAGTCCCAGCTCGGCGCCGCGCGGGTCATCCTGACCCCGTCGTGCACCGACGCGCTCGAGATGTGCGCCCTGCTCCTCGACGTCGGCCCGGGGGACGAGGTGATCGTTCCGTCCTTCGCGTTCGTGTCGACGGCCAGTGCGTTCGCGCTGCGCGGCGCCCGACCGGTGTTCGTCGACGTGCGCGAGGACACGCTGAACATCGACGAGACCCGTGTGGCCGAACGGGTCTCCTCGCGGACGCGCGTCCTCGTCGCGTTGCATTACGCGGGGGTGGCCTGCGAGATGGCCCCGCTGCTCGAGCTGGCGCTCGGGCGGGGGATCCGTGTCGTCGAGGACAACGCCCACGGACTGTTCGGCCGGTACAACGGACGGCCGCTGGGCACGCTGGGGGCGCTCGGGACGCTGAGCTTCCACGAGACGAAGAATCTCACCTGCGGGGAGGGTGGGGCGCTCGTGCTGAACGACCCGGCGCTCGTGGCGCGAGCCGAGATCGTGCGGGACAAGGGCACGAATCGCCAGCAGCTGTTCCGCGGTGAGGTCGATCGGTACACGTGGGTCGACCTCGGATCGAGCTTCGTGCTGTCGGACATCCTGGCCGCGTTCCTGTGGGCCCAGCTCGAGGTGCGTGTGGAGATCGGCGAACAGCGGCGCCAGCGCTGGCAGATCTACGACGACTCGCTGCGCGGATGGATCGAGGGGTACGGAGTCCGGTTGCCCCACGTGCCGGCGGGCTGCGAGCCCACGCACCACCTGTTCCACCTGCTGCTCGAGACGCGGGACGACCGCGATCGGTTGCTCGCGCACCTGCGGCGCGACGGGATCTACTCCGTGTTCCACTATTCGCCGCTGCACCTGTCGCCGATGGGCCGCGCCGCCGGCGGACGGCCGGGCGACTGCCCGGTGAGCGAGCGCGTGGCCGATCGCCTGCTGCGTCTCCCGCTGTACAACGACCTCGCGCCGCACGACCAGGATCGCGTCGTCGACTCGATCCGCCGGTACTTCTCGGGAGGCCGCTCGCGCTAGGGCGTGGGCAGTGCCGCCAGCTGCTCCCGCGCGCGGTCCGCGAGGGGCCCCGACGGCTCCGCGGCGAGGAACCGCTCGAGCCCCTGGCGCTCGAGATCCGGCTTCTGCATCGCGTTGGCGAAGAACGCGAGCGCGTACTGCGCGCCGGGCCGATCGGAGCGCTCGACGCTCAGCGCGACGAGCCGGGTCAGGGCGACGGTGACGTGCTTGCGACCGACGTCGGCCTCCATCGCGCGCTTGTACGCCGGGATCGCCTCGACCGTCCGGCCGGCGGCGATGCGGAACAGCCCGATGGCGTAGCGCAGCTGCGTCTGGTTCGGGTCGATCTCGAGGCCCCGTAACGCCGCGAGCTCGGCGCGGTCGAAATCGGCGAGGCCGTAGTATCCCCACGCCAGCTGCTCGAGGATCGCCGGCGTGTCGGCCTGCAACCGGTTCAGCTCCTCGAGCTCGTGGACCGCGCCGGCCGCGTCCCCCATGCGCAGCAGCCCGTCCGCCAGGTACGCACGGGCCACGAGGTAGCTCGGGTCGGACGACGGCACGCTCTCGAAGCTTGTTCGCGCCTCGCGCAGCCGGTTATCCTGCAGCGCGCGCAGCCCGGCATCGATCGCCGGGTGCAGCGTCGTGGGCTGGGTCACGGCCGGTGTCGGTCGGGGCGCGGTCTCGACGGCCGGGGCCTGACGCAGCGTGCGGGAGTAGAACACCGAGGCCAGCACCACCGCGACAAAGACGCAGACGACGACGAGCGCGGTGCGGGTCGCGGAGCTCATCCGCGCAAGATACAGACCGCGTCGAGCGGCCGTCAACCCGAGCCGGAGGATGGATGCCCGACCGAGCCGCGATTGCCGCAGGTGCCGGTGCGGTGCTCCTTCTCGCCGCATCGGCGCTGCATTTCGTGCTGGCGGTCGAGCGCTCGGGTGCGACGGGGGTCGTCGACTTTCCGATCTTTCTCGAGCGGACGCGACAGTTCCGCGAGACGGGCGTGCTGTACCCCGATGCCGCCGATCCGAAGTCCTGGGAGCCCGCGGCCGCCGTGTACAAGTTCCCGCCGACGTTCGCCATGTTGCTGTTGCCGGTCGCCGTTGCGGGCGGCGAGGCTTGGGCGATCGTCGGTCATCGCGCACTGCAGGTGGTTCTGTATCTGGCCGCGGTGGCCCTGCTCCTGCGCGCGCTCGCGCCGCGGGCGCGCCGGACGGCGTTCGTCGCCTTCGGTCTCGTTCTGGCGCTCAACTTCGAGCCGTTCTTCGAGACCCTGTGGCGCTTGCAGCTCGAGACGCCGATCCTCGCGTTCCTGGCGCTCGGTTGGCTGGCGCTCGTCCGCGGCCGCGATCGGCCGCTGGGCGCGGCGATCGCCGCGAGCGCGATGCTCAAGCTGTATCCCGCGTTCCTCGGTGCGTACCTGGTCGCGCGCGCGCGCTGGCGCGCGCTCGCCGTGTGCGTTCTGACCGTGGTGCTGATCGGCACCGCGGCGTGGATCGTGATCGGCGGCCAGGAGAACCGCGCGTTCTGGCTCGATGTGCTGCCGACGCTCCTGGCCGAGCTGCCGAGCGCGACGACGGAGAACGTCTCACCCGCCCGGTACCTCGTGTCGCTGGCCGGGGTCGACCCGTGGTGGGCCAAGCGGATCGGGCAACTCGTCGCGCTCGCGGTGCTGGGCGTCTCGATCGGCGCCGTACGGCGCCGGCTCGGCCGGGCCGAGCCGGGTCCGAGCGACGGGGCCGCGCTCGCGGTGTTCCTCCCGGCGATGCTGCTCGCGCTGCCCAACGGCTGGGTCAACTATCAGCTGCTGCTCTTGCCCGCGCTCCTCGCGCTCCTGGCGTACGTCGTCGACGCCGGTCGCGACGCGGCGTGGCCCGGAGCAGCGCTCGCCTGTGCGTACGTGCCGCTCTTGTTCTACCAGCCCTGCGCTCCGCCCGACGTGGGCTGGCCGTGCGCCGCGACACCGCCGTTCCTCGGCGTCGGCGAGCTGCCGCGGACGCTGCACGACGCGTTCGTCGCCACCCGCGGCGTGTCGACGTGGATCCTGTGGGCTGCGCTCCTCGGCGTGATCCTAGCGCCCGGCCCGCGCGACCGCCTGGAGTAGGCCGCTCGTCCGGCCGAGCGTGCGGAGGATCGCCTCGCCGGCCTCGAACCCCGACCCCAGCGCCGTGCCGGTCGACGCGATCGACGGGAACGTGCGGTAGTTCCCGGCGAAGTACAGGTTGGTCCACGCCGCGCTCTCGAGCGGCGGGTTGCGGTACCCTCGAACGAACACCGGCGAGTACAGCGGAATGCGCGTGAGGTGCGACCAGCGCGGCTCGAGCTCGAAGCCGAAGATCCTCCGGAAGTCGTCGCGATAGCCGGCCAGGAGCGTCGCGTCGTCGCGCGCGAGCATCGGATCGTGGCGCCCGGGCCTGTGGCTGACGAAGTTGAAGCACGATTCGCCGGGAGCGCCGATCGTCGGGTTGAGCGATTCGAGTCGGAACACGCCGCACGCGTTCAGGTCGAGCGTGGGCAAGTTCATCCAGTAGAAATCCGGCTCGACGGGCTGGGACGTCACGAACAGCGCCGAGACGATCGCCGAGTAGCGGATCGCGGCGAGCCCCGGCGTGTCGTCGTGCGGGGCGAGCGTCCGGTACGTCTCGACGGGCAGCGAGCTGACCACGACCGCCGCCGGGAGGCGCGTGTCGTCGGTCAGCACGACCTCGTGCACGCGGCGCCCCGCGGCGCCGAGTCGAGCGACCGCGACACCGCAGCGCGCCCGAACGCCGTGCGCGTCGAGCTCCCGGGCCAGACCGTCGCACAGCACCTTCGTCCAGTTCGTCCCCGGAATGTAGCCCAGCGGCGCCGAGCCCTCGCGGAAATGCAGCCGCGCCCCGAGCCACGCGCCGCTGACCTCGTGACACGGCAGGTCGAACTTGAGCCGCGTCAGCGGCTCGAAGATCGCCCGTCGCACACCTGGACCGGCCCACGCGTCGACCAGCTCCGCCGCGCTCCGGTCGTTCCAGTCGGCCCAGTCGGTGCGCCGGAAGCACCGGAGCATGAGCCGGACGAACCGGGCCTTGTCGGCCACGGACAGCGGAAAACGCGCGAAGTCCCACGGACGCGACAGGTCGTACGACCCGCTGGACATCCGGAACAGCATGCGGATTCGGCGCCAGCGAATCCTCTCCCACGCGCCGATCGCGTCGAGGACGTAGAGCAGCACGCGGTCGCGATGCAGGATGTGGTGGTACGCGAGCGGGTAGAACCGCGGTCCCTCGGCGAGCGTGCCGGCGAGCCCGCCGAGCTCGGGACCGCGCTCGATCACGGTCACGTCGCGACAGCCGCCGCGCGCGAGGGCCCACGCGGTCCCGATGCCCGCCAGGCCGCCGCCGAGCACGACGACCGGATCGTCGGTCGTCACGCCCGCCGTCCCGGCTCGCGTCCGCGCCACACCGGACCGTACACCGGGTGGGCGAGAATCGGACGCCATACGCGCGGCGCGACGAGCGCGGTCCAGGCCCGGTAGTACAGCTTGGCCCCCACGAGGCACGCGCGGAACATCGGCGTATCGAACACCACGCGCCGCAGGACGGACGCCCGCAACACCGTCTCGAGTCTCGACACCGCGTTGTGGCGCGCGGGACGGAAGCGCACGACCGAGCGCTCGGGCACGAGGCCCCGAACCTCGATGCGCTCGCGATCGCACGTACCGATGCCGCGCTCGGCGGCGCGCGCGAGGTGCGGCACGCGCCGGGGATCGAGCCCCATCACGATCGCCTGGATCGTGTCCAGGGCCACCGGGTCGGTCGAGCACAGGATCCGATCGGCGATGCGCGGGCGGCCGGACTTGGGGCCGTTGCCCTCGAGACCGACCGTGCCGTCCATCAGCGCCAGCGCCGGTCGCAGCACGTGGTTGAGATCGGCGATCGCGTCATCCAGCACCGGATGGTAGGCGTGGCGCATCGTGGGCAGGCAGCCCCACTGGTTCTTCAGCGCTCCCGACAGCACCGTCTTGGCGTGCGTCTTCATCACCGGCACCGTCACGAGCCGGGCCTCGGTCAAGATCCGCGGGACGTCGATGTGCTTGAGGACGCGGTTCTGCGGAGCGTCCACGGGAACGGTCGGCTCGCGGGTCATGTTGATCCACCGGACCCCCAGGCGCTCGCACAGCGCGAGCATCCCGCTCGCTCGCGCCGCGCGCTCGATGTCCTCGAGCACCTGGTCGGCCTCGACGATGCACAGCGGGCCGACGTGATCGCGCAGCTCGAGCACCAGCGCCTCGACGACCTGCGGGGAGGTGATCGAGCCCGGGACGAACAGGTCCCAGCCCAGGTTGACCTTGAGCGCGACCGGGACGCCGGCCGGTAGCACCGTGCGGAAGTCGATCGCCGCGAGCGCGCGGCGCACCGCCGCGCGAACATCGTCGTGCACGGGCTCGAGGGCGACGACCGCCGAGCGTCCTAGCGGCGCTTCGCGCATGGCGGCCGCATTCTACGGGAGCCGCCCGCGTGGCGCCGGGAATATACTCGTGCGCCCGTGTACCGCGACCAACGAGTGATCGTCGTCATGCCGGCGTACAACGCCGGGCGCACGCTGCGCCGGACGTACGACGAGGTCATGGCCCAGGACTGCGTGGACGAGGTCGTGCTCGTCGACGATGCGAGCTCGGACCCGACCGTCGAGATCGCTGCCGAGCTACCACGGGTCCGGGTCCATCGGCACGCGAGCAACCGCGGCTACGGGGCGAACCAGAAGACGTGCTACCGCCTGGCGCTCGACGCGCGGGCCGACATCGTGATCATGGTGCACCCGGACTACCAGTACACGCCCAAGCTGATCCCCGCGCTGGCGTCGCTGATCGGCAACGGTCTGTACCACTGCGTGATCGGCTCACGGATCCTCGGCGGCCAGGCCCGGTCCGGTGGGATGCCGGTCTGGCGCTACGCCGGGAACCGTGTGCTGACGCTCGTCGAGAACCTGCTCGTCGGCGCGAAGCTGTCCGAGTACCATAGCGGATACCGCGCGTTCTCGCGCACGCTGCTCGAGCGGCTGCCGCTCGACCGCAACTCGGACGACTTCGTGTTCGACAACCAGGTGCTGGCCCAGGTGCTGTGGCTCGGGTGCGTCGTGGCCGAGGTCAGCTGTCCGACGAGCTACGCCCCCGAAGCGTCGTCGATCAACTTCGGGCGCAGCGTGCGCTACGGCCTGGGCTGCGTGGCCACGGGGCTCGAGTACGCGGCGGCGCGTCGAGGGTTCGTGCGCGCGCGCTTCCCGGCGTCGATCCGCGATGCGCTGGGCCGGGGCGCGACGTGAGCGAGCCCGGGCGTGCCGATCGGCGTTTCGGCATCGGCATCGGCATCGTGCTCGCGATCGGTCTCGTGCTGCGCGCGCTCTACGTGCTGGCTCAGCCGGCCACCGACCCGTGGTACGCCGTGCCGCAGCTCGACGGCGCGACGTACTTCGCGTGGGCCCGCGCGCTCGCCGACGGCACGCCCGGGCCCACCGGGGCGTTCTACCTCGCGCCGCTCTATCCGTGGGCCTGGTCCATGCTGATGCGCTGCGGCGCGGACGGTCCGCTCGCGCTGTACGCGGTGCAGCAGACGCTGTCGGTCGCCACGGCCGGGCTCCTCGCGATTGGAGCGCGCGGGACGATCGGCTCGGCCGGAGCGATCGGCGCGGCGGCGCTGTTCCTCGGCTACGCGCCGATCGAGTTCTTCGCCAGCCGACCGCTGGGCGAGACGCTGGCTCTGGCGCTGCTGGCGTGCGCGCTGGCTCTCGGACTCACCGCCCGGCGCGAAGCGGCGATCGGCGTCGCCGGACTGTTCGCCGGCGCGGCGGCGCTCGCGCGGCCCAACCTGCTGCTGGTCGGGATCGCCTGGATCGTCGTCGAGGCGGCTCGCCGGCGGTCGCGCCGCGCGCTCGCGATCGGTGCCGGGCTCGCGCTCGCGATCCTGCCGGTGACGGTTCGCAACGCCGCCGCTTCGGGCCACTTCGTGCCCATCTCGTCCAACGCCGGGCTGACGCTGTACCACGGGAACGGCCCGGGGGCGCGCGGGATCTACCACCAGCCGGAGGGTTTTCCGCGCGGCCTCGCGTCGATCGAGGCGCAGCGCGACGCGGCGCGGGCCGTGGCGCGCGCGCGGACCGCAACGCAACTCGATGCGGTCGAGGCCGACGCGTACTGGGGTCGCGCCGCGCTCGCTGCGCGGATCGCGCGGCCGATCGAGACGCTCGGGCTCCTCGTGCGCCGCTCGATCCTGAGCCTCGGGAACCACGAGTTCGGGCTCGACTACCCGCCGCTGCTCGACCCGAACTTCTGGCGGCCGGTGCTGCGGTGGGGCGGGGTCGAGGTCGCGCTCGTGCCGTGGGCCGTGCTGCTCGGCCTGGCGGTCACGGCGCTCGTCCGGCACGGCGTTCGCGGCTCGGGCGGAGCGTGGACCTGGGCCGCGATCCTGGCCTGCGCGGCGACGCCGATCCTGTTCTACGTCTCGAGCCGCTACCGCCTGCCCGCGGCGGCGCTGCTCGTCCTTCCCGCCGGTCGAGGGCTCGTCGGCCTCGTGCGCCCGGGCCCGCGCCGCCGGGTGGGACTCGTCCTCGGTGTCGCGGCGACGGCGCTGTCGCTCGCCGTGCCGGTGGGCGCTCTGGCCCGGGAGGACGCGGCGGGCGCACAGGCCAACCGGTCGATCGCCTGGCGCCAGTCGGGCCGCTTCGCCGAGGCCGAAGCGGACGCGCGCGCAGCCATCGTCGCGGCCCCCACGAACGCGTGGCTCCGGTACAATCTCGGTGTCGTGCTGATGCAGACGCAGCGGCCGCAGGAGGCCGAGGTCGCGTACCGGGAGAGCTTGCGGCTCGAGCCCGATCTGGCCGAAGCGTCGGCGAACCTCGGCGCGCTCCTGTTCTCCCAGCGCCGGCTGGCCGAAGCGGCGGCGGTGCTCCGGGCCGCCGTGTCGTATCCGACGGCCGACGCGGCGTGCTGGACGAACTTGGTCTCGGTGCTCGCGGCGGCCGACGACCGCGCAGGCGCACGTGCGGCGATCGCCGGAGCCCGGGCGAGCGGGTACGACGTTCCGCCACAGCTCGTCCGGATCGTCGAGGACGCCCCACCGTGATCGGCGTGCGGCGGGCGGCGTGGATCGGCCTCGCGATCGGCCTCGCGTCGATCGTGAGCTGCGGGCCCCGGGTCTCGGATACGGGTCTCGTCGGAACCTGGCGCCGCACGTTCGGGGAGCACGGACGCTCGGAGGTCGCGTTCTGGAAGGCCGCCGACGGCACGTACCGCTTCCGCGCGAACCGGTTCAATCACGACGGCTTGCACGAGCTGCGCTGCGGCGCCGAGGGTCCGTGCCTGGAGTACGGAACCGAGCCTGAGCCGTACTACGAGTATCACTACCGCGTGTTCGAGCGCCCGGGAGAGTCCGGCCTGTTCGTCGTGTGCGACGGGCGGGCGCACGGGACATCCTCGGCGACGCCGCTGCAACAGATCGAGCGGTTCGACGTCGAGCCCGGTGGGCTCGTGCTCAAGGTGTGGCTCGTCGAGCAGAACCACCGTACCGCGCACACCACGACCCCGCGTACGCAGTTCGACAAGGTCTCGGATGATCCGTTCGAATGACCCGGTCGACCCGGCCCGGCTCGACGATCTGGAGCGCGTCCTGGGTCACCGGTTCCGCGACCGGGACCTGCTCATCACCGCGCTGACCCATCGGTCGCACAGCTACGAGCGCGGGGGAGCGCCGACGCACTACGAGCGGCTCGAGTTCCTCGGGGACGCGCTGCTCGGATTCCTCGTGGCCGAGGGGCTGTACCATCGCGAGCCGACCGCGGCCGAGGGCGCGCTGAGCCGCAGGCGTCAGACGATCGTGCGCACGTCGACCTTGGCCCAGGTCGCGCGCCAACTCGGGCTCGGAGAGGCGATCCTGCTCGGTCGCGGCGAGGAGCGCACCGGTGGGCGCGGCAAGCCGACGCTCCTGGCCGATGCGTTCGAGGCGGTGCTGGGCGCGGTGTACCTCGACGGCGGCGTCCGGGCGGCACGCAAGTTCGCGCGACGACACGTCGGGCCGCTGTTGTTCGAGACCGCCTCGGTCGTCGGCGACGACTTCAAGACGCGGCTCCAGGAGGCGGTCCAGGCGCGGTTGCGACGGGCACCGGCCTACCGTATCGTCTCGACGACCGGGCCGGCGCACGCCACGCAGTTCGAGGTCGAAGTGTCGGTGAAGGGGCGCGTGCTCGGTCGCGGCGCGGGGCTGAGCCGGAAGCAGGCGGAGCAAAGCGCGGCGTGCGCGGCGCTGGCCGCCCTCGACGCGCTGCTCGCGGGCGAACTGCCATGATCAGGTCGAACGGACGGAGCACGCGGACGCGGCTGGCCCTGGTCGCGCCCCTCCTGTGGGCGTCGATCGCGACCGGGCTTCGGGCGCAGGACGAGCCGGCGCTCGAGCGCGTGCACAGCGGGTCGGGCGGGACGATCCCGATTCACGGCGCAACGACCCTGCGGATCGAGGGCCTGGCCGGAACGCTCGTGCTTCGCGGCGGGCGGCCGAGCGAGATGCGCTACGAGGCTCGGTCGCTCGATGACCAGCGCCAGCCGCGCACCCTGGCGATCGATCGGCGCGGGACGACCGAGCTACGGCTGGTTCACGCCGATCCCGGCGCCACGGAGCGGCTGCTGGTCGAGGTCGCCGTCGCCCCACAGCTCGCGCTCGAGGTCGTAGCCCAGGACAGTCGACTCGTCGTCACGGGAATCGGCGGCGCGTTCGACGTCCGCGGCGCGCGCCTCGACGTCGACGTCCGCGGCAACTCCGGCGCCGTGTCGATCGATCTGGCGACGGGGAAGCTGCATCTGGAGAACGCGGCGTCGGACGTCGACGTGAAGGGCCGGGGGCTCGACGTCGATCTGCGCGGGGTCGGAGGAGCGCTGGTCCTCGAGCTCGAAGCCAGCCGTGCGGTGATCGACGCGGTCGGAAACGACACCAACGCGCGGATCGAGGAAACGCCGCTCGTGCTCGGGCGGACCCAAGGGGAGCTGCACCTGCAGGCGACCGGCGGCTCGGTCGAGCTGCGCGATCCCGCGCAGACGGTCGAGGCGCGGCTCGAGGGTACGCCGTTCAAGCTCACCGGTGGCGCGGGCAACGTGAAGATCGAGACCGACGACGACGTCGAGTTCGCGAACGTCCGCGGCTTCCTGTCGATCGAAGGCTACGGCGGAACGGTGCGTGGCAGCGGCGGCACCGGAGCGATCCACGTCAAGAGCGCCGACGCCGAGATCAGCTTGCTCGATTTCGCCGGTTCGTCGGTGGTCCAGGGCGACGGGCTGCGCGTGCGTGTCTCGCGCGCGAAGTCGACGGTCCAGGTCGAGGCCGTGTCGTCCGAGGTCACGATCGAGGAGGTCGCCGGCGCGGTCACCGTGACGAACGAGTTCGGCGACGTGTCGGTCGCTCGGGCCTCGGGCGGGGTCCACGTCACGAGCCGCAACGGCAGGGTGCACGTCCTGGGGGTCAAGGGAGCGGTCAACGTTCGAGCCGACGGCGACGATGTGAGCGTCGAATGGGCCGAGGTATCGCCGGGCAGCGATCAGCTCGTCGAGAACGCGTCCGGACCGATCGTGGCCCGGTTGCCGGCCCGCGCGGCGTGCCGCGTGGAGGCCGAGTCGACGTTCGGGGCGATCCGCTCGGCGTTTCCCTCGGTCGAGCGGACCGGCGAGCACACCGCCGCGGGGAACATCAACGGCGGCGCACAACCCGTCGTGAGACTCAAGGCCGGGGGTGACATCGAGCTCGCCGCCGGCACGGGCGGCGGCCGCTAGGCGGGCGCTAGTATCGCGGCACGGACGGATCGACGTCGGCCGACCAAGAGTCGATCCCGCCGGCGAGGCTCCTCACGTGCGAGAACCCGTTCCTGAGCAGCACGGCGGCAGCGGTGGCGCTGCGGCTGCCGAAGTGGCAGTACACGACGATCTCGCGCCCGCGGTCGAGCTCGTCGAGCCGCTCGGTGAGCCGGTCGAGCGGGATCCGCGTCGCGCCTTCGATGTGCGCGATCGCCCACTCGCCGGCGGTTCGCACGTCGAGCACGAGCGGTGCGTCCGGCGCGTCGATCCGCCGCCGCAGCTCGGTCGCGTCGATCTCCGGAACCCCGGCGCGGGCGTCGACCCGGCACGCGGCCGGCGCGTCGGTCAGCGTGTGGA
The DNA here is from genome assembly GCA_963824225.1 of uncultured Acidobacteriota bacterium. Taxonomy (GTDB): domain Bacteria; phylum Acidobacteriota; class Polarisedimenticolia; order Polarisedimenticolales; family Polarisedimenticolaceae; genus CAWGOF01. The sequence goes on from CAWGOF010000001.1 coordinate 363,343, forward strand.
TCGTGCGATTCTCTCCGCAGGCCGGGCAGGCGGGATCTCGGCGCAGCGCGAGCTCGCGGAACCGTAGCTCGAGCGCGTCGAACAGCACGAGCCGGCCGAGGAGCGGCGTGCCGCGTCCCAGCACGAGCTTGATCGCTTCCGTGGCCTGCAGCGCGCCGATCACTCCGGGCAGGATGCCGAGCACGCCGCCCTCGGCACAGCTCGGCACGGTCCCGGGCTCCGGCGGCTCGGGGTACAGGCAGCGGTAGCACGGGCCGCGGCCGGCCCAGAACAGGCTCACCTGCCCCTCGAACCGGTAGATGCTGCCGTACACGTGCGGCTTGCCCAGGAGCACGCACGCGTCGCTCACGAGATAGCGCGTGGGGAAGTTGTCCGAGCCGTCGATGACGACGTCGTACGGTCCGAGCACGTCGAGCGCGTTCGCCGCGCCGAGGCGCAGCTCGTGCGGCACGATCTCGACGTGGGGGTTGAGGTCGACGAGCCGGAGGCGCGCGCGCTCGGTCTTCGGCAGATCGAGATCGCTCGTGCCGTAGAGCACCTGGCGCTGCAGGTTCGTCAGGTCGACTCGATCGTCGTCGACGAGGCCGATCCGTCCCACGCCGGCGGCTGCCAAATACAGCGCCACGGGCGAGCCGAGGCCGCCCGCGCCGACGACGAGGACGCGGGCCTGGCGCAGGCGAAGCTGGCCGTCGAGCCCGACCTCGGGGAGCGCGATGTGCCGGCTGTAGCGCCGTAGCTCGTCGACGGGAAGCACGGGATCGGGAGCGGGGGAGTGCACGTGCCGATTGTGCCGGCCCGGCGCGGCTTTTGCAATCCGCGCCGAGGCGCTATCCTGGGCCACGTACCGTGCGACCGATCGTTCTCAGCATCGCGGGCTCGGACAGCTCGGGCGGCGCAGGGATCCAGGCCGACCTCAAGACGATCGAGGCCTGCGGCGGATGGGGCGCGACCGCGATCGTCGCGGTGACGGCGCAGAACACGCTCGGCGTGACGCGGCAGGTCGTGCTCGATCCGGGCATCGTCCGAGCGCAGGTGGAAGCGGTGCTCGATGACCTCGCCGTGGCGGCGATCAAGACCGGCATGCTCGGCGGACGCGACGTCGTGATCGCCGTGGCGGCGGGCCTCGATGGCGCGCGCGTACCGATCGTGTGCGATCCGGTGGCCCGCGCGTCGAGCGGCGCGCCGCTGCTCGACGACGCGGGGATCGCCGCGCTGCGCGAGCGGATCCTGCCGCTCGCGACCGTCGTCACGCCGAACGCGGCGGAGGCCGAAGCGCTGACCGGGCTGCCCGTGCGCACCGTGGAGGAAGCGCAGCTCGCCGGACAGCGTCTCGTCGGTCTCGGCGCGCGCGCGGCGCTCGTCACGGGCGGACACCTCGAGGGCGGACGCGCGGTCGACGTCCTGGTCGAGGCCGGCGGCACGACGACGTTCGACGGCGAGCGCATCGTCTCGGCCGCATCGCACGGGACTGGCTGCACGCTCTCGGCCGCGATCGCGACGCACCTCGCGCACGGCCGGACGCTGACCGACGCGATCGCGCGGGCCAAGCGTCTGGTGACCGACGCCCTGCGCTGCGGTTGCGCCCTCGGACGCGGTGGCGGCGCGGTGGATCCGCTGCACGCATGGCACACGGCCCGCGGGGTGTCGGGATGAGCCCGCGAGCCGACACGCTGATCGTCGGGGCGGGTGTCGTCGGTCTCGCCGTGGCGTTCGAGCTCCTGTCTCGCGATCCCGCGCGGCGCGTGGTCGTGGTCGATCGCGGAGCGCCGGGAGCCGGCGCGACGGGGGCCGCCGCGGGCATGCTCGCGCCCGTGTCCGAGGCCGAGACGGAGTCCGCGGACACGGTGCGTCTGGGGCTCGACAGCCTCGCGCGCTACGGACGCTTCGCCGAGCTCGTCGAGCGCGTCTCGGGTCTGCGGACCGGGCTCGACCTGCGCGGGACGCTGTGCGTCGCGCTCGGCCGAGACGATCGGGAAGAGCTCGAACGGCGGGCCCACGCGCTCGCGGCTGCGGGCCATCGCGTCGAGCGCCTCGCCGCATCGGCGATGACGGCGCTCGAGCCGCGGCTCTCCGGACGAGTCGTCGACGCCGTGCGCGTTCCGGACGAGGGACAGGTCGACCCGCGCTTGCTCGTTCGGTCCCTCGCGGGCGCGATCGGCCGTCTCGGCGGCATCGTCGCCGAGGGCACGGACGTCGCGTCGATCGAGTGCCGACGGGGCGGGGGATTCGTCCTGCGTACGCGTGGCGCGGGGCCCGGCGAGGAACGCTACACGGCGCGGCAGGTCGTTCTCGCGGCCGGCGCGTGGAGCTTCCGGAGCATCGAGCTGCCGATCGCGGATCCCGGCTTGCGACCGGTCAAGGGTCAGCTCGTGCGCCTCCGCGGCCCGCGCCTCGTGTCGCACGTCGTGCGCACGCCGCGGGCGTACCTGGTTCCGCGCGAGGACGGCGAGCTGCTCGTCGGAGCGACGGTCGAGGAGGCGGGGTTCGACGGCCGCACGACCGCAGGTGCGGTGCTGGACCTGCTGCGCTGCGCCTGGGAGGTCGTCCCGGCGATCGAGGACCTCGAGCTCGTCGAGACGAGCGTCGGGTTCCGGGCGGCGCTCGACGACCACCGGCCACGGATCGGCTCGACCGACGTCGACGGGCTGTACCTGGCGATCGGACACTACCGCAACGGCGTGCTGCTCGCGCCGGCGACGGCCACGTACCTGGCCGATGCGCTGCTCACCGGCCGCGACGCACCGGAGCTCGCGCCGTTCGCGCCGCAGCGCTCGACGCACGTCTCCGGAGCGGTCCGCCGATGACGGCGCTGGGCCAGGGGATCCGCGTCAACGGCGTCGCGCAGCCGCTCGACGTCGTGTTCGTCGCGCAGCTGCTGCGCGCGATGGGGCTCGCCGATCGGCCCGGGATCGCGGTCGCGGTCAACGGCGCGGTCGTCCCCCGCGCCGGTTGGTCCGAGCACGCGCTCGCGCCGGGCGATGAGGTCGAGGTCGTCGGCGCGGCCCAGGGAGGTTGAGCGTGGGCGGCGACAACGACACGTTCTCGCTCGCCGGCCGCTCCTGGCGGTCGCGCCTGCTCCTGGGCAGCGCGTCCTATCCGAGCCGCAGCGTGTTGCTCGAAGCGCTGCGCGCCGCGGAGACGGAGATCGTCACGGTCGCCGTGCGGCGCGTCGGATTCGCGAGCGACGGCGAAGCAAGCCTGTACGACGCGCTCACACGCGAAGGGCTCGCGATCCTGCCCAACACCGCCGGCTGCTACACGGCGCGCGACGCCGTGCTGACTGCGGAGCTCGCGCGCGAGGCGCTCGGAACGCCGTGGGTCAAGCTCGAGGTCCTGGCCGAGGACGAAACGCTCCTGCCCGACGTGGCCGCGCTCGTCGAAGCGGCGCGCACGCTCGTGGACCGCGGATTCCAGGTCCTGCCGTACACGAACGACGACCCGGTGACCGCACGGCGGCTGGAGGACCTCGGGTGCGTCGCCGTGATGCCCCTCGGAGCGCCGATCGGCTCGGGCCTCGGCATTCGCAACCCGCACGCGATCGAGTCGATCGTGGCCCGCGCCGGCGTGCCGGTGATCGTCGACGCGGGCGTCGGCACGGCGTCGGACGTCAGCCTGGCGCTCGAGCTCGGGTGCGACGCGGTGCTGTTGAACAGCGCGGTGGCCCGAGCGCACGATCCGGTGCGCATGGCGCACGCGATGCGCCACGCTGCGATGGCCGGGCGAAGCGCCCGGCTCGCCGGACGGATTCCGCGACGGTTCGCGGGCCAGCGCTCGACGCCGAACGACGGGCGCATCGAGTCGACCGAGCGGGACGCCTGACGGCGCGGCGCGTGCACGGTTCTTCGAGGGCGCTGCCGCGGCTGATGCTCGTGACGGACCGGCATCTCGTCCGTGGCGGTGACCTGCGCCCGGCGGTGACGCAGGCCGTCCTGGGCGGGGTCGGGCTCGTCCACGTCCGCGAGCGCGATCTCGACGATCGAGCCCTGGCCCGGCTGCTCGACGCGTTGCGTGCCGCGCTTCCCGAGGCGACGCCGATCGTGATCAACAACCGTCCGGAGCTCGCGCGGGCCCTGGGCGTCGGGCTGCACCTACCCGCCGCCGCGCCCACCGCTCTGGCGACGACCGCGGACCGATCGCGCACGCTCGGCCGCTCGGCGCACGACGAGGACGAGGTCCGGCGCGCGTGCCGCGAGCAGGTGGACTACGTGCTGCTCGGCACGATCTACCCCACGCGGTCGAAGCTCGGCCATCCCGGTGCCGGGATCGAGCTCGTGCGTACGGTCGCTCGCCACGCTGCGGGGATCCCGGTGCTGGCCATCGGCGGCGTCACGGTGGCCCGGATCCCGGAGCTCGTGCACGCGGGCGCTCACGGCGTAGCGGCGTGTCGCGCTTTCCTCGAGGCGCCGGACCCGGCGCGCGTGGCCCAGGCCATGACGCTCGCACTGACGGTCGCGGGGAGCTGATCGGCCGGATCGAGGATCGATAGCCGCGGTCCGTCGGGGGCGTCCGCGGCGGTCCAGGCCACGCCGATCCGGCCCCCACACGCCGCGAGACGCGGAAACCCCGAGGCCCGCGCGCCGCGCGCGCGGCCGATCGACCACGCATGGACCGGCCGTCCCGTGAGCTCGAACGATCGCACGCGGACCTCGGCGTCGCCCTCGGCTGCGCCTTCGAGCCACGACACGACGATTCGATCGTCGGACAGGAGCGCGACATCGACTCGGCCGAGCGCCGACCCGTCGTCGACGCGCACGGGCTCGCCGAAGTCGTACCCGCCATCGGTCGACACGGCGAGCAGCACGCGCGGCGCAGGGGACGCTTCCGTGTACCACGCCACCGCGACCGCCGTGTCACGTGCGGCGAGCGCCGGACCGTTGACCGGGCAGCCGGCGACCGTCCAGCCGTCCTGCGGGAACGCGGCGCGGCGGACCGTACCCGCATCCTCGATGGCCACGACCGACACGTCGCGCGTCGGCCCGGTGTGGTCGCGGTACGCGACGAGGATCGCTCCGGGGACGGAAGCCGCGGACGTCTGGCAGCACGTGCACACGTCGTCGTCGATCGTGCGCTCGTCGCTCCAAGCGCCGCCGTTCCCGGCGCCGCCGTTCCCGGCGCCGCCGCGCCAGGTCCGCAGTCGCAGGCCCATCGTGCCCGACCCCGCGGCGTCGATCCCGCGTCCGTCGAGCCACAGCGCGGCGAACCCGTGTCCGTCGTCGACGAGCGACACGAAGCCGAACTCGGCCTGCGGGACGTCCGGGTGCGGTCGGTACGACGGGCTCCACGTCCGACCGCCATCGGACGAGGTGGCGATCTGGACCCCGTACGCGAACGACGACCCCGGCGAGCGCTCGAGCCACTGGGCGACGAGCGGTCCCTCGTCGAGCGCCAGTACCGCGGGGAAGTCGGCCCAGTTCACGAGCAGCGGTCGGCCTTCGATGACCGGGAGCGGTGCGGTCCAGCCCCGCGCATCGCGGCGTGCGATGGCGAGCCGGGGCGCGTCGCCGGGCCCCTCGATCCACGACACGAGGAACGCGTCGCCGGCGCACGTCACGTTCGGCGCCGCGGCCGATCCGGTCGACGGGATCCGGTCCGGATGCGGCGCGGTGCACCCGAGGATCGCGCAGGCGGCGATCGTCGTCCAGCGCCTCATGTCATGGCTTCGCGAGCGCCTCGGCCAGCCGGGGCTCGAGGTCGGTACGACCGAGCGCGATCGCCCGGCGGTAGTCCTGGGCCGCCTCGGCGCGATCGCCCCGTGCCAGGGCCAGGTTGCCCAGCTGGGCCCACGCCTTGTCCAGGGTCGGGTCGAGGACGAGGGCCTTGCGCAGCGCGCGGCTCGCTCGACCGACGTGGCCCAGGCGGCTCTCGGCGATCCCGAGATTCAGATGACCCGCCGGATGGAGCGGCCCGAACTCGACCGCCCGCGCGAACGACTCGCGGGCCTCGTCGATCCGGCCGAGCTGGCCGAGCACCGACCCGCGCTCGAGCCATGCCGCGACGAGCGGCCGGTACGCGGCGAGCGCGTGGTCGAGCGCGACGAGAGCGGCCTCGAGGTCGCCGCGACGAGCGGCGATCCGACCGAGGATCAGCTGCGCCCGCGGGCTCGCCGTACGGACCCGGGTCGCGGCGCCGAACAGCGTTTCCTCGTCGCGCCAGTCCTCGCAGCGGGTCCACGTGCGCACGGCGAGCGCCAGGACGAGCAGCACGGCGGCCGAGATCGCCAGGTGGCGACGCCACCCGTGCGGCGGACCGCCGCGCTCGATGGCGCGACCGAGGCCCAGACCGACGAGGATGCACACGCCGGCGGACGGCAGGTACGCCAGCCGCTCGGCGACCGCCGCACCGATGTCGAACAGCAAGTTCCCGACGATGGCGTACGGCACGAGGAACAGCAGGCTCGCGAACGCGCAGACGCGCGCCGAGACGCCCGAACGCACGGCCGGGGCCAGCGCGACGCTGACGAGCACGACGAGGATCGCCAGGCCCGCGAGCGGCCGCGCGGCGAACAGCGTGGTCTCGATCGGCACGGCCGGAGCGGTGTAGTCGGCGGTCAACCGGAGCGGTACGAGGAGCAGCGAGACGTAGCGCGGAACGATCGCGAGCGCCGTGAACGCACGCTCCGCGCCGTCGAGCGCAGCGAGCGGGTTGTCGAACGGATGGACCTCCTGGAGCCCCGCGACCGCGCCGGTCGCGCCGATCCGCAGGACGGCGTACGCCAGAACCGCGACGCCGGTCGGGGCGCAGGCCGCGAGGCGATCGACGAGCCACGCGGACCGAGTGTCGGCGGGTGGGCGCGGCTCGAGCGCGACGAGCGCGAGCATCAAGAGCGGCGCGGCGAGCGCGACCTCCTTGGCCCCCAGCGCGAGGAACACGACCGCGCCTGCGGTCCACGCGAACCCGCGCCGCACGCCGACCCGCTCGCGCGGGTCGAGGGCCCGTGTCGCGAGGCCCAGCGCGGCGAACGACAAGCCGGCCGCCAGGACCTCGGCTCGACCCACGATGCCGGCGATCGCCTCGACGTGGATCGGGTGCACCGCGAACAGCATCGCCGATACGAACGCCACGCTGGGCGACCCACCGATCCGCCGCACGAGCGCGAACAGGGCCAGCGTCGCCGCCGCGTGCAGCGCCACGTTCACCGCGTGGGCGATGCGTGCGTCAGGCCGGCCGACGACCCGCCGCTCGAGCGCATACGTCGCGATCACGGTCGGGCGGTACAGGCTGTTGTCTGCGCCCTCGACGCCTTCCCAGTACGTGGTGGAGAAGATCTCGCGCACGTCGCCGCGCTCGACGATCGGGTTCGCCTCGACGGCCAGCCGATCGTCCTGGATGTACGCGCTGTGCGCCAGCGGCCAATGGGCCAGCGGCACGAGCAGCAGGATCGATGCGCCGAACGCCCAGACGACGGTGCGGTCCGGGTCGCGTGCGGGACGCCTGGAGGGGTCTCGGTTCGCCACGTCAGCGCTGCGCGGCCAGGCTCTCCAAGTACTCGGGTCCGACGAGGACCTCGCGCGGCTTGCTGCCCTCGCCGGGACCGACGACGCCTTCCCGCTCCATCATGTCCACGATCCGCGCGGCGCGAGCGTACCCGAGCTGCAGGCGCCGCTGGATCAGCGTGATCGAGCACTTCCCTTCCTGGTCACGACCGTGCGTACCGCCTCGAAGAACATCTCGTCGCGCGCCTCGTCGAGCCGCGCCGGCTCGGGCCTCGTGCGGGTCTTCGAGGATCGACTCGATCGTAGACCGGCTTGGCCGCGGTCTTCTTGAGGAACGCCGTGATGCGGTGGATCTCGGGCTCCGTGATGTACCCGCCGTGCAGCCGCTGGACGCGGGCCGAGCCGGTGGGCAGGAACAGCATGTCGCCGCGCCCGAGCAGCTGCTCCGCGCCCTGCTGGTCGATGATCGTCCGTGAGTCCACGCGCTGGCGACACGCGGAACGCGATGCGCGACGGGAAGTTGGCCTTGATCGTGCCCGTGATCACGTCGACCGACGGGCGCTGGGTCGCCAGGATCAGGTGGATCCCCACGGCGCGCGCCATCTGCGCCAGGCGCATGATCGACTCCTCGACGTCGGCCGAGGAGACCATCATCAGGTCGGCCATCTCGTCGATCACGATGACGATGTACGGCAGGTGCTGGAGGGGGACGGGCTCGCCGCCGCGCTCGTCGTCCATCGTGCGTCCCGGCTCGTCGGCCAGGAGCGTGTTGAACTGGGCGATGTTGCGCACGCCGACCGCGGCCAGCTTGCGGTAGCGCGCCTCCATCTCGCGCACCGCCCACTTGCAGCGCAGCCGAGGCGTGCTTGGGCTCGGTGACCACGGGGATCAGCAGGTGCGGGATCTCGGCGTAGATCCCGAGCTCGATCATCTTCGTGTCGATCATGATGAAGCGGACGTCGTCGGGCGTCGACCTTGTAGAGCAGGCTGGCGATCATTCCGTTCAGCGCCGACCGACTTGCCCGCGCCCGTCGCCCCGGCGATCAGCAGGTGCGGCATGCGGTCGAGCTCGGCCACGTGGACTTCGCCGTGGATGTCCTTCCCCAGCGCGAGCGTGAGCTTCGAGCGCGACGCCGCGATAGCGCTCGGAGTCGAGCAGCTCGCGGGGGAAGATCGTTTCCTGTCGGCGGTTCGGGACCTCGATCCCGACCGTCGAGCGGCCGGGGAGTGCGATCGATGCGCACCGACTCGGCCTTCAGCGCGAGACCCAGGTCGTCGTGCATGCCGGTGAGCTTGGAGTACTTGACGCCCGCGTCGGGCTTGTACTCGAACGTGGTCACGACCGGGCCGGGGTGGATGGCCACGACGCTGCCCGACAGGTCGAACTCCCGGAACTTCTCGGTCATCATCCGCGCGCGCTCGAGGAGCTCCTTCTCGTCTTCGCGGTCCTGGGGCTCGGGCGGAGCGAGCAGGTCGAGCGGCGGGAGTGCGTAGCCGCGCTGACCCTGGTCCATCGGGAGCCGAGACTGCCGCGGTCGGGGGGGCGGCACGGCGCGCTCGGCGACCGCCGGGACCGGGGCCTCGTCCGGGGCCTCGGGGGAGCGGGCCTCGAAGCGGATCGACGGTCGGACCGCGGGCCGCGCTGCCGGCGCAGGCTCGGGAGCGGCCGGGGCGACCGGGGCCTCGGGCTTGGCCCGGCGGCGCTCGGCGGCCCGGCGGCGTACGGCCGCGAGCGCGCGACCGATCAGGCCCAGGGCGGGGGTCGACGCCCCCTGGACCAGCTCGGCCGAGCGGGCGATCGAGAACCGCGACAGCAGGATCGTCAGCCCGAGGATCGCGGTACCGGCGACGAGGATCGATCCGGTCGGAGCGAAGAGCGCGGCGAGCGCCGCCGCCGTGCGCAGACCGACGTACCCACCGGGCAGGAACCGCTGGCCATCGATCGCGATCTCGCCGAACAGCAGCTCGGCCAGGGCCAGCACGAGCACCGCGATCGCGGCGTATCCGGCCAGGCGCCACGGACCGGGGCGGACGCCGCCCCAGGGGCGGACGCCGCCCGAGGGGCGGACCGTCTTGCGCCGGCGGAACGCCGACCAGCCGAGCACCGCGAGCGCGAACGGCAGGACGTACGCCCCGGTGCCGAAGAGTTGGAGCGCGGCCTCGGCCGACGTGGCCCCGACGCGGCCGATACGGTTCTCGATCGGGTGCGCGGCCGACTGCCGCGTGAACCACGTCGGGTCGGAGGCCCGATAGCTCGCGAGGGCCAGTGCCAGCGCCAGCGCGATCGCCCAGCACAGGACGCTCGCCGCCTCGTGGATCCGCGGGTGCGGACGGGGTGCGGATCGTGCGCCGGCCACGTCAGAGCTCCACGAGCACAGGGATGATCAGCGGCTTGCGCTGCGTGCGCCGACGCACGAACCGTTTCAGCTCGGTGTGGATGCGTGCTTTGAGCATCGCCTCGTCCCGTCGCTCCTCGGCCGTCGCCTCGGCCAGCGCCGCGAGCACGCGGCGCTCGGCGTCCACGCGAAACCCCTCTTCGCCCAGCGCATCGGGGACGAACCCACGGCTGACGATCTCGGCCTGATCCCGCGAGCGGTCGCCCCCGCGATCGACCGCGACGACGGCGACGAGAATGCCCTGGCCCGCGCTGCGGCGGCGATCCTCGATCAGCGTCTCGTCCACCTCGTCGAGCGCGGCGTCGATGAACACCTGACCGACCGGTACGCGATCGACGACCTCGAGCGAGTCCGCGGACAACGCCACGACGTCGCCCGACTCGATCAAGCGCACGGAGTCTACGCCAAGCCCACACTCGACGCCAAGCCGCGCGTGCGCGCGGAGATGTCGAAACTCGCCGTGGATCGGCACGAGGAACCGCGGCCGCACGAGCTCGATCACTCGGCGCAGGTCGTCGCGCGACGCGTGACCCGAGGCATGGACGGGCGCGTCGCGCGTCGTGATCACGTCGGCGCCGCGGCGGGCCACGTGATCGAGCATCCGGCCGATGCTCTTCTCGTTGCCCGGGATCTCGCGCGCCGAGTGGACCACGAGGTCGCCGTCGTCGAGCTGGACGAAGCGGTGCTTGCCCACGGCGATCCGCGCGAGCGCCGAGGCCGGCTCGCCCTGGGACCCGGTCGCCACGACGAGCGCTTGCTCGCGCGGCAGGGCCATCACCTCGTCGGCGGTCACGCGCACGCCGGGCGGGAACGCGATCAGCCCCAGGCGCTCGGCGACCTCGACCTGGTTTCGCAGGGCCGATCCGACGAACGTGATCCGCCGGCCGTGACGCACGGCGAGCCGGGCCAGCTGGGCCAGCCGCTCGACGTTGCTGGCGAAGCACGTGACGAACACGCGGGCCTTCGCGGTCGCGAGAATCGCGTCGAGCGCGCCCACGACGACGCTCTCGCTCGGCGAGGTTCCGGGCTGGTCGGCGTTCGTCGAGTCGGAGAACAGCGCCAGCACGCCCTCGTCGCCGAGCCGCTCGAGGTGCGCGAGGTCGGTGCTCTCTCCGCCGGGGGGCGCGGCATCGATCTTGAAGTCCGCCGTGTGCAGCACGGTGCCGACCGGCGTTCGCAGGGCGAGCATCTTCGACTGCGGGATCGAATGCGCCGCCCGAATCGGCTCGATCACGAACGGTCCGAGACGGGTCGGTGTGCCGTCCGCCGGGAGCGTGACGAGCCGCGGGGCGTCGATCGATGGATGCTCGGCGAGGCGGGATTCGACCAGACCGCGGGCGTGCGGCGGGGCGAGGATCGGGACGTCGTGCCGGGCCAGCACGTACGGGACGGCGCCGATGTGGTCCTCGTGTCCGTGCGTCAGCACGACACCGTGGATCGTCCCGCACCCGTCGAGGAACGCGAGGTCCGGCACCACCACGTCGACGCCGAGGTGCGCCTCACCGGGAAACATCATGCCGGCATCGACGACGATGCACTCGCCGGCGTGACGGTAGACCATCAGGTTCATCCCGAACTCGCCGAGACCGCCGAGCGGGATGACCTCGAGATGCTGGGTCGCCAAGGCGATCCTCGGCCGAAATCATACCAAACGCTGGTCGCGCAGCGCGCGCGCCAGGCGCAGGAACGCGGATGGATCGACCTGCTCGGCCCGCAGCGTGGGGTCGAGCCCCGCGGCCGCGAGCACCGAGGCCGCACGGTCGTCCGATCCGAGGGCCGCGCGGACGTTGTTGCGCAGCGTCTGGCGGCGCCGGGCGAAGCACGCCGCGAGAGCCCGACGCAGCGCGGGCTCGAGCGCCGGATCGAGAGCGGCATCACCCGTGCGCCGGATCCAGCGCGTGACCGTGGAGGACACCGCGGGCGCGGGGCGGAACGCGCGGGGCGAGACGTCGAACAGCCGCTCGATCACGAATGCCTCCCCGCACAGCACGGAGAGCGGACCGTAGGCCCGGCTCCCGGGCGTGGCCCGCACGCGCTCGGCGACCTCGCGCTGGAACATCAGCACCGCGCGCGCGATGCGCGCACGCTCGGACACGATCTTCTGCGCCACGGGCTTCGACACGGAGTACGGCAGGTTCGACACGACGATCAGGTCGGGCGGCGAGCCGGCGTCGAACGCTGCGGCGACGTGCACCAGATCGTGCCTCAGGACGTCGCCGTGGACCACGCGTAGCCGGCTGGCGTCGAACCGCTCGCCGAGCTGCTCGGCCAGTCGCCGGTCGAGCTCGATCGCGGCGACGCGCACGCCCCGCCGGATCAGCTCGGCGGTCAGCGCGCCACGGCCCGGCCCGATCTCGACCACGAGCTCGCCCGGCTCGACCCCCAGCGCGTCGACGATGCGCGCGATCGTCGGTCGGTCGGCCAGGAAGTGCTGGCCCAGGGGCGGACGTCGTGGGCCCCTGGTGCGTGCTATACCTGTCCTGCGCTCCCGCCCGGAGGGTCGTCCGTCGCCGTGGCCAGCGATCGCATCCTCCTCTTGAACGACGACACGTTCGATCGCGAGATCCAACGCCGACTCGGGCCCATTCTAGTGGAGTTCCACGCGAGCTGGTGCGCGCCCTGCAAGACGATCGCCCCATGGCTCGACGAGCTGGCGGAGGAGCTCGAGGGGCGCGCGGCCGTGGCGCAGGTCGACATCGACGACAGCGGCGATCTGACGAACCGGTTCGGGATCCTCAGCGTCCCGACGCTGCTCGTGTTCCGCGGCGGTCGGATCGCCGACCGGCTCGTCGGTGCGGCGCCGAAAGACGAGATCCGACGCCTCGTCCTGCGCCACGCCGGCTCGAGCGCCGAGCGCGTTTGACACCCTGCGGACGCCGCTCCTAGAATCCGTAACTCGTTGGGAGACAAACAGGTACGGGCGTCGACACCGGCTCGGGGTGCGGATCCGGGCCGCGAAGGGAACCACGATGCAGGACGTGCAGGCGGTCCAGGAATGGGTCCAGCGTGAGGCGGCGGTGATCGACCGCCTGCTCAGCGAGGTGCGCAAGGTCATCGTCGGTCAGCGGTACCTCCTCGACCGCATGGTCGATCGGGCTCCTGGCCGACGGTCACCTGCTGCTCGAGGGCGTCCCGGGGTTGGCCAAGACGCTCGCCGTCGAGAGTCTGGCGCGGGCGGTCGGCGGGACGTTCCAGCGCATCCAGTTCACGCCCGATCTGCTGCCCGCGGATCTGACCGGCACGCTCATCTACAACCAGAAGGACGGTGCGTTCACCCCGCGCAAGGGACCGCTGTTCGCGAACTTCGTCCTGGCCGACGAGGTGAACCGCGCGCCGGCGAAGGTCCAGTCGGCGCTGCTCGAGTCGATGCAGGAGCGCCAGGTGACGATCGGCGAGACGACGTATCCGCTGCCCCAGCCGTTCCTCGTGCTCGCGACCCAGAACCCGATCGAGCAGGAGGGGACGTACCCGCTTCCCGAAGCGCAGGTCGACCGGTTCATGCTCAAGCTGCGGGTCGACTACCCCACGCCGCAGGAGGAGCGCGAGATCCTCGACCGCATGGGCGGTCCGAGCATCCCGCGAGTCTCGCGGGTCGTCGAGCTCGTGCGATCTCGACACGGGCCCGCACGACGCTGCACGCGATCTACGTCGACGACCGGATCAAGGACTACGTCGTGCGCCTGGTGCACGCGACGCGCCGACCGCAGGAGTACAAGCTCGACCTCGAGGGCCTGCTGCAGTACGGGGCGTCGCCGCGCGCCACGCTGTACCTCGTGGCCGCCGCGCGGGCCCACGCCTTCCTCCGCGGGCGCGGCTACGTGACGCCCGAGGACGTGAAGGCGATCGGGCACGACGTGCTGCGGCACCGGTTGATCCTGTCGTACGAGGCCGAGGCCGAATCGGTGACGGCCGAGGAGATCGTCCAGCGCGTGTTCGACGCGGTCGAGGTGCCGTGACCCCTCGCGAGGTGATCCGCCGCGTCCGGCGCCTCGAGATCCGGACGCGCCGGCTGGTCGAGGAGAGCCTCGCCGGCAGCTATCACTCGGTGTTCAAGGGCCGGGGCATGGAGTTCGCCGAGGTGCGCGAGTACGAGCCGGGCGACGACGTGCGGACGATCGACTGGAACGTGTCGGCGCGGATGGGACATCCGTTCGTCAAGAAGTTCATCGAGGAGCGCGAGCTGACGGTGATGCTGGTCGTCGACGAAGTCGGCGTCGGGACAGTTCGGCACCGCGCGGACGACGAAGCTCGAGTTGGCCGCCGAGATCTCGGCGCTCCTCGCGTTCTCGGCGATCCGCAACAACGATCGGGTCGGGCTCCTGCTGTTCACCGACCGCGTCGAGCGGTTCCTGCCGCCGCGCAAGGGACGCGAGCACGGTCTGCGCGTCCTGCGCGAGCTCGTGACCCCCGAGCGTCGCCGGGCGCGGGACGCGGATCGCCCTGGCGCTCGAGTACCTGCAGCGCGTCGTGCGCAAGCGCGCCGTCGTGTTCGTGGTCTCGGACTTCCAGGACGACGGCTACGAGCGCGTGCTGCGCGGCGTCGGCCGCAAGCACGACGTCGTGGCCATCGCGGTGTCCGACCCGCGAGAGGGGTTGCTGCCCGACGTCGGTCTGCTGCACGTCGAGGATCCGGAGACCGGCGACGTCGGCCTGATCGACAGCGGGAGCGCCGCGGTTCGACGGGCGTACGCCGATGCGGAGCGCCGCGCTCGCGAGAACCGTCGGGCGTCGCTGCGTCACGCGGGGGTCGATCTGCTCGAGCTGTCGACCGGCGAGCCGTACGAAACGCCGCTCGTGCGCTTCTTTCACGACCGCGCCCGGCGCGCAGCGATGGCCTCGGCGTGACGGCGCGGGCGACGGTGGCGGTCGCGGTGTGGGGTGCGCTCCTGATGGCGCCGTCCGTCGCCGAACCGAGCGGGCGCGCTGCGCTCGTCGTCGAGCCGCAGGTGTCCACGGTGGGCGATCAGCTGACGGCGACCTTGACCGTCGAGGTCCAGGCGGGTGCCGAGGTCGAGCCGCTGACGGTCGGTCCACGGCTCGGTCCGTTCGCCGTCAGCGGGGAGGCGTGGGCCGCGCCCGAGACCCGTGCGGATGGGACGCGGCAGTACCGCTGGACGGCGACACTCGCGGCGTTCGAGACCGGATCGCTCGAGGTTCCGCCGATCGTGATCCGGCTGCGTGCGGGTGCAGACGTCGCGGAGCTGCGCAGCGCGCCCGTGACGATCGAGGTTCGGAGCGTGTTGAGCCCCGGCCCGGCGGAGTCGCCGGGCGAGATCGCAGACCTCAAGCCGCCGGCTTCGGTCGCGCCCGACTTCCGGGCCCTGTACGTCGCGCTCGCGCTCCTCGGCGTGCTGCTGCTCGGGGCGGCCGTGGTGTGGTGGCTCCATCGACGCTACGCCGGTCGATTCGCCGCCGTGCCGGTCCCGGACGACCCGTTCCATCGCGAGCCGGCCCACGTGTGGGTGTACCGTGAGCTGCAGCAGCTGCTCGAGCGGCGGCTGGCCGAGCAGGGGCACATCGACGAGTTCTACGCCGAGGTCGGGCGGATCGTGAAGACGTATCTATCCGGCCGATTCCGGGTGGATCTGCTCGAGCGCACCACCGAGGAAGTACACGATCTCCTGCGCCGGTCGGGCGCTCCACCCGACGCCACCGACCACACGAACGGGATCCTGATCGATTGCGACCTGGTGAAATTCGCGCGCCGTCGTCCGGAGCCCAGCGCGTGGCGCACCGTCGTCGAGAACGTGTACGCGCTGGTCGACGCGACACGGGCGCCCGATGCCGGGCGGGCGCCCGATGCCGGGCGGGCGCCCGAAGCCGGGCGGGCGCCCGATGCCGGGCGGGCGCCGGAAGCCGGGCGAGGCGCGGCATGACGTTCCGATTCGGCGCACCGTGGTTCCTCACGCTCCTGCCGCTGGCCGTCGCCGCGGCGGTGTGGATGGCGCGGCGCCGCGGGCGGACCGACGCGCGTCTGGCCCTGCCCGGTGCCGCGGTGCGCTGCGCGCTCGGCTCGAGCCTGTGGACGCGCGTCGATCGCGCCGTGCCGTGGGCCCGGGGTCTCGTGTTCGTTCTGCTCGTCGTGGCGCTGGCCCGCCCGCAGAGCGGCGAGCGCATCGAGTCGGTGTCGACGTACGGTGTCGACATCGTCGTGGCGCTCGACGTTTCGGGGTCGATGCGGGCCGAGGACCTGCTGCCCAAGAACCGGCTCGAGGTGGCCCGGCGCACCGTGAGCGAGTTCATCCGCGGACGCCCGCAGGACCGGATCGGTCTCGTCGCGTTCGCGGCGACCGCCACCACGCGCTGCCCGTTGACTCAGGATCACGAGATGCTCGACCAGTTCGTCGACGCCCTCGACTTCGCGCCGCCCGATCTCGACGGGACCGCGATCGGCCTGGGTCTGGCGACCGCGCTGAACCGACTGCGGGAGTCGACCGCCGCGAGCCGCGTCGTCGTGCTCGCGACCGACGGCGTGAACAATCGCGGGCAGATCGGGCCGCGGGCGGCGGCCGAGGCCGCGCGGGCCCTGGGGGTCAAGGTGTACGCGATCGGTGTGGGCACCGAGGGCCAGGCGTGGATCCCGGTCGACTTCGGGCCGCGCGGGTGGCAACGCGTGCTGCAGCCGGTCGAGATCGACGAAGATCTGCTGCGCGAGATCGCGAGCGAGACGGGCGGCCAGTACTTCCGCGCCACCGACTCGAACGCTCTGCGGGAAGCGTTCCAGACGATCGATGGTCTCGAGAAGACGGAGATCCAGAGTCGCGTGCGCGTCCTGTACAGTGAGCTGTTCCCGTGGCTCCTGACGCCCGCCGTGGGCCTGCTCCTCGGCGAGCGGCTCCTCGGCGCGACGCGGCTGCGGAGGCTCCCCTGATGCGCTTCGCGGGCCCGGAGATCCTGCTCGCCCTGTTGGCCCTGCCCGCGCTCGCGCTCTTGAGCCTGGCCTCGGTGCGCGCGCGGCGCCGGGCTCTCGAGCGGTTCGCCGGGGGGGCGGAGTATGCCGGACGCTTTCGCGGCCAGGTCGGCCGGCACCGGCGCATCGTGAAGCGCCTGCTGCTCGGCGTGGGCCTCGGGGCCGCGATCGTTGCCGCGGCGCGGCCGCAATGGGGCGTGCACATCGAGCCGGTCGAGAGCCGGGGCGTCGACGTGGTGCTGCTGCTCGACCACTCGTTGAGCATGGCGGCCGAGGACATCGCACCGAGCCGTCTGGCGTACGCGCGCCACGCCGTGGACTCGCTCTTGCGCCGGATCCCCGGCGATCGGGTGGCGCTCGTGACGTTCGCCGGTCAGGCGAGCCTGGTGTGCCCGCGCACGCCGGACCACGCGGCGGTCCGCCTGCTGCTCGACTCGATCGAGCCCCAGGCGGCCTACGGCGGAGGCACCGCGCTGGCGGACGGTCTGCGGGCCGCGCGGCGTGCGTTCGCCGACGGCCCGGGGCAGAGCGCCGCGGGCGGACGGGCGGTCGTGCTGTTCACCGACGGGGAGGACCACGAGGGCGGTGTCGAGGAGGCGGCGGCCGAGCTGCACCGGGACGGGATCGCCGTGTTCGTCGTCGGCTGCGGCTCGCCGCGCGGCGCGCCGATTCCGATCGAGGAGGGCGGCCGCCGCGGCGGATACAAGAAGGACCGCGCGGGCCGTGTGGTGACGACCCGTCTCGAAGAGCAGGTGCTCGAGCCGCTGGTCCTGGCGACCGGCGGACAGTACTTCCGCAGCACGTCGACCGAGGTCGAGATCGACGAGATCGCCGCCGCGCTCGGACGGCTCCAATCGGCGGAGTACGGGACGACGCTGCGCTCGCGGTACGAGGAGCGGTTCCAGATCCCGCTGCTCGTGGCGCTCGTCGTGCTCGTCGCCGAATCGCTCGTCTCCGATCGCCGGCGGGCGCGAGAGGGGAGCACGGCATGATCGGGCAGAACGCCGCTTCGATCGTCGTCCTGGCCGCGCTGCTCACGCCGCTCGGCGGACCGGCGCACCGCAAGACCGAGGCCGGAAACGAGCACTACCTCGCGGGCGACCTCGACCTGGCCCTGGCCCAGTACACCGAAGCGCAAGTCGCCGCCCCCGATGCGGCGGAGCTGCACTACGACATCGGCAACGTGCTGTACCGCCAGGGGGAGTACGACGGGGCGGCCGAGGCGTACGAGCGCGCGCTCGCGTCGGCCGGACCGGGGCTGCGGCCGCTCGCCGCGTACAACCTTGGGAACGCGAGGTTCCAGCAGAAGGAGTTCTCGAAGGCCGCGGAGAACTATCGCCGGGCGCTCGAGGAGGTCCCGACCGACGCGGACGCGAAGCGCAACCTCGAGCTGGCCCTGCGGGCGCTCGAGCAGGAGTCGCGCCCGAATCCGGAGTCGAAACCCGAGTCGAAGCCCGAGTCGAAGCCCGAGGGGCCGCCCGGAGGCCAGCAGAGCGGCTCCCCCTCGCCGTCCCCGTCGACCGACCCGGGGAAAGCGAGCGGCTCCCCCTCGCCCTCGCCCTCGACGGGCCCGGGGACGCACGGCAGCTCGCCGTCGCCGAAACCGGGGGAGATGACGCCGGAGCAGGCGGCGCGTCTGCTCGACGGAGCGGCCCACTCCGAGCGGGAGGCACAGCGCAAGCAGGCCGAGCTCGCGGCGCGCGCCGGCGACCCGGCGCGGGAGAAGGACTGGTGAGGCGGGGTCTTCTCGTCGCCTGCGCGCTGTGGGTTGGCGTGCTTCCGCTCTCCGCGCAGGCTCCGAGCGAGCGGACCACCGTGCGGGCGTTCGTCCGCCCGGAGGGGCAGATCCGCGACTCCGCGCCGTTCGAGCTCGTGCTCCAGATCGACGGCGCGGGGAAGCCGCAGGTGTCTCTGCCCGCGTTCCG
Organism: uncultured Acidobacteriota bacterium; assembly: GCA_963824225.1. Classification (GTDB taxonomy): domain Bacteria; phylum Acidobacteriota; class Polarisedimenticolia; order Polarisedimenticolales; family Polarisedimenticolaceae; genus CAWGOF01. The sequence goes on from CAWGOF010000001.1 coordinate 382,007, forward strand.
CGGGACGGCCGATCTGCGCCTCGTTGGCGGGCCGAACCACACGAGCCAAATGTCGTTCGTCAACGGCCAGGTGACGTCGACGTTCCAGCTGACGTACGTCCTCGTGGCCACGCGACCGGGTCGATTCGAGATTCCGGCGCTCGCGCTCGAGATCGACGGCAAGGCGTACCGGACGGCACCGCTCGCCGTGCAGGTCTCAGCCGCGGGGTCTGCCGCACCGCCCGGCGCCGCGCGCGCGCCGGACAGCGTGTTCCTCGAGGCCCGGCTGGGGCAGGACGACGTGTGGGTCGGCGAGCCCGTTGCCCTGACGGTGACGCTGCTCGCGTCGCGCGCGGTGTCCGATCCGAGCTGGGTCTCCCGGCCGTCGTTCGACCGGTTCTGGTCCGAGACGATCGAGATCCAGAACGATCGCGAGCCGCAGCGCCGACGGATCGGTGAGCAGACGTTCGCGGCCTATCCCGTCGACCACAAGGTGCTCGTCGCGCCCGGACCGGGTACGTACACGATCGAGCCGTACGTCCTGCAGCTCCGCGCCGCCACGCGCTCGGGGGACGTGTTCGACCTGTTCTCCTTCGGGCTGCGCGAGACGATCGTGCGCAAGTCCGAGCCGTTGTCGCTGCACGTGCGCCAGCTGCCGCCCGGAGCGCCGCCGGACTTCGGCGGCGCGGTCGGACGCTACACGCTCGCGGTCGCGCTCGATCGCGATCGGGCCGCCGTGGACGACGCGGTGGCGCTGCGTGCGACCGTCGAGGGCACGGGGGTGTTGCAAGCGGTCGATGCTCCGGCACTCCAGGCGCCGGCCGAGGTGAAGCTGTTCGAGCCCAAGGTCACCGAGGCCACGACGAAGATCGGGGACACGATTCGCTCGCGCAAGACGTGGGAATGGATCCTCGTGCCGCTGCGACCGGGCGACCTGCGCCTGCCCGACCTCCGGTTCCCGTTCTTCGATCCGGCGACCGAGCGGTACGAGGTCCTGTCCTCGAGCCCCGGCGCGCTCGCGGTCGAGCGCGGGGCGGCAGGGGATGCGCCGCGCGTCGCGCGCGGGGCGATCCAGCTCGAGGGGCGCGATCTCGCGTACCTCAAGGATCTCGATGGACGACTGCTCCGGCACAAGCCGCCGGTCCACGAGCGCGGTGGGTTCCGTGCGCTCGTCGCGCTGCCGGTCCTCCTCGTGCCCGCGCTCGTGATCGTCGGCCGGCGCCACGCGCGCCGGCGCCAGGATCGCGGGCAGGTGCGCGCGCGGCGGGCGCTCGGGCGCGCGCGGTCGCGGCTGCGCGGCGTGCGGCGGCGGCTGGTGGACGCCGACCCGACCGCGTTCCACGAAGATCTGGCCCGCGCGCTCGTCGAGTACGCCGCGGATCGGCTGGATCGCAGCGCGGCCGGCATGACGTACGACGAGGCCGATGCGCTTCTCGCGGCGCGTGGCGTCGACGACGCGCTGCGCCGGCGTTTCCGCACGTGTCTCGAATCGTGCGACTTCGCGCGATTCGTTCCCGCGGCGAGCCGTACCGAGCGCCGGACCGAGCTGTTCGAGGACGCCACGACGATCGTCGAGGCGCTGGAGCGTGCGTGGTGACGCGGCGGCTCGTCCGGTTCGCGCTCCTCGCGGGCATCGCCACGACGCTCGTCGCGCCCGCGGTCGCCGAGTCGCCGGAGGAGGCGTTCCTGCGCGCCGGGCGGGCGTACGACTCCGGGCGGTACGACGAGGCGGTGCAGGTGTACGAAGATCTCTTGGCCCGAGGGATCGCCGACCCGCGCGTTGAGTTCAACCTGGGGAACGCCGAGTTCCGTCGCCATCGGCTCGGGAGCTCGATCCTGCATTTCGAGCGCGCCCGGCGGCTCGACCCGGCCGACCCGGAGATCCGCGCCAACCTCGAGTTCGCGCGGGCCAGCGCCGGAGAGTCGCACGCGGCGGACGAGCCCGAGCCCGCGGCGCTGACGTGGGCCCGCGGCGCGTTCGATCGCCTGGGGCCGGCACGGCTGGCCTGGGCCGCGCTGGGGCTGTTCTGGCTCGCCGCGGGCGTCCTGGCCTGGGGCCTCGCCGAGCCGGGACGATTTCGCGCCGCACACGGCTGGGTCCTGGCGGTCCTGCTCGCGGGGCTCGCGCTCCTGACGACGACGGGCTATGTGACGCACCGACGTCTCGTCGCGCACCAGGTGGCGATCGTCCTCTCGCCGCAGGCCCCGGTGCTCGCGGGTCCCGGCGGGAACAACGCCCAGCTCGCGACCGTGCCCGAGGGGCTCGCGCTCGAGGTGTGGGGCGAGCGCTCCGAGTGGGTCAACGTCCGCTTGCCGAACAACGTCAGCGGCTGGGTCGAGCGCGATGCGGTGGGACTCGTGCCGTGAACGCCGGGCCCGGACGTGGCGCCGGGCGCGCGCGCGCCGTATGCCATAATGCGCGGCCCGCGTCCGGAGACTCGCCGTGGACTTCGAGCTGACCCCCGATCAAACGCTGCTGCGCGACACGGTGCGGGACTTCGCCGAGAGCGAGATCCGGCCGCACGTCATGCGCTACGACGAGTCGCAGGAGTTCCCGCGCGAGATCCTGCATCGTGCCGGGGAGCTCGGGCTCCTGGGCATCCTGTTCCCCGAGGAGTATGGAGGCGCCGGGCTGGGGTACATGGAGTACGCGCTCGTCGTCGAGGAGCTGTCGCGCGTCGACGGCTCGGTCGGGATCTCGGTCGCCGCACACAACGGCCTGGCGGCCAATCACCTGTACCTGTTCGGCAGCCCGGAGCAGAAGCAGCGGTACCTCGCGCCCCTGGCCCGCGGCGAGAAGATCGGCGGCTGGAGCTTGACCGAGCCTACGGCGGGCTCGGACGCCGGCGGGACGCGGACGATCGCGCGGCGTGACGGCGACGACTGGATCCTCGACGGATCGAAGACGTTCACGACGCACGGATCGGTCGGCGACATCATCGTGGTGTTCGCGGTCACCGACAAAACGAAGGGCAAGCACGGCATCTCGGCGTTCGTGATCGAGAAGGGCCATCCGGGGTTCCGGCCGGGGAAGAAAGAGAACAAGATGGGGCTGCGGGCCTCGGACACCTCCGAGGTCGTGATGAAGGACTGCCGCGTCGGACCGGATCAGCTGATCGGCGAGCCCGGTGCCGGGTTCCTCAACGCGATGACGATCCTCGACGGCGGCCGGATCTCGATCGCCGCGCTGGCCCTGGGGATGGCCCGTGGAGCGTTCGATGCGGCGCTGGCCTACGCCGCGCAGCGCGAGCAGTTCGGCAGGCCGATCGCCGAGTTCCAGGCGATCCAGTTCATGCTCGCCGACATGGCGACGAGGATCGATGCCGCGGCGCTCCTCGTGTATCGGGCGGCCTGGCTGCGCGACCTCGGCCGCCCGACGACCCGCGAGTCCGCGATGGCCAAGCTGTTCGCGTCGGAGATCGGCGTCGAGGTCGCCGATCGCGCGCTGCAGATCTTCGGCGGGTACGGCTACGTCAAGGACTTCCCGGTGGAGAAGTACTACCGGGACATGAAGCTGTGCACGATCGGCGAGGGGACGAGCGAGATCCAGCGCCTCGTCATCGCCCGCGAGCTGCTCAAGCGACTGTGAGCGCCGTGGAGCTCGTCGGCGCGCTGCGCTCGGGGGACGTCCGAGCGCTGGCGCGCGCGATCAGCACGGTCGAGGAGCAGGCACCCTCCGCGGTGCCGCTGTTGCAGGCCGCGTTTCCGCACGCTGGCCGATCGACGGTCGTGGGGATCACGGGCGCGCCTGGCGCCGGGAAATCGAGCCTGATCGACCGGCTGGTCTCGGCGTACCGCGGCCGCGATCGGCGCGTCGGGGTCGTGGCCGTCGATCCGTCGAGCGCGTTCTCGGGTGGCGCGGTGCTCGGAGACCGCGTGCGCATGCAGCGCCACGGAACCGACGCGTCGGTGTTCATCCGTTCGATGGCCACGCGCGGACACCTCGGTGGGCTCGCCCGGACGACGAACGACGCGCTCGATCTGGTCGACGCCGCGGGCTACGACCCGATCCTCGTCGAGACGGTCGGCGTCGGTCAGGACGAGGTCGAGGTCGTGCGCGCGGCGGACGTCGTCGTGGTGGTCCTGGTCCCGGGAATGGGGGACGACATCCAGGCAATCAAGGCCGGCGTGCTCGAGATCGCCGACCTGTTCGTGATCAACAAGGCCGATCGGCCGGGGGCCGACCGGCTCTCGGCGGAGCTCGAGGCGATGCTCGATCTCGTCGACGAGGGCGAGCGCCCGCGCCCGGCGATCGTGTCGACGGTGGCCGTGCGCGACGAAGGGACGGACGGGCTGCTCGCCGCGCTCGACACGTTCCAGGCCTCGATCGGCGCACCCCGGCGCATGGCGCGCCGGCGCGATCGGGCGCACACCCGACTGCTCGCGATCCTCGGCGAGCGGCTCCTGACCCGCGTCGTCGACCGCGCGCTGCCCGGGGCGGCGATGGCCGAGCTCGTCGACCTCGTCGCGACGCGGGGTCTCGATCCGTACTCGGCGGTCGAACGCGTGCTGGCGCGCGTGGAGGTGCGATGATCCGTCGGATCGACCATGTCGGGATCGCCGTGCGCGGACTGTCCGAGCGGCTCGCGTTCTGGGCCGAGGCGCTGGGGTTGCCCGTGCTGGGGATCGAGACCGTGGCCTCCGAGCGCGTGCGCGTCGCGTTCCTGCCCGTCGGCAACTCGCGCATCGAGCTGCTCGAGTCCACGGCGGACGATTCACCGATCGCGCGCTCGCTCGCGGCGCGGGGCGAAGGGATCCACCATCTGACGCTCGCGGTCGACGATCTCGACGGGGCGCTCGCGCGCCTGGCCGAGCGCGGGATCACGCCGGTGGGGGACGGCGTGCGCCTGGGGGCCGGCGGGCGGCGCGTCGCGTTCCTGCATCCGCGCGCGGCGGGTGGCGTGCTCGTCGAGCTCCTCGAGTCCGCGCCGGACGAGGCGTCGGCGCCCGACCTGCGTCCCGGTGTGGCGGTGCTGGCCTACCTCCACGATCCGACCGAGAAGCTGTGGGGCGTCCTACGGCGACTCGATCCGGCGGGCCTGACGATCGAGGGCGTCGACCTCGGCTCGTTCGACGACTGGGTCGCGCAGGTCGAGCGGGCGGAGGAGCCGGTCGTCGGACCGTCGATCCTGTTCGTGCCGATGGCTCGCATCGAGAAGATCCTGCTCGATCGATCGAGCGGGAACCTGCCGTCGCTCGCCGAGCGGTTCGAGCGGCGCACCGGCCGCCGCGTTCAGGACGTGCTCGACGCCGACCGGGCGCGGGACGGGAGCAGCGGGTGAGCGCGACGCGCGCGGAGATCGGGGTGATCGGCGGGAGCGGACTGTACGACCTCGCCGCGCTCGAGGGTCCGCGGGACGTGCGCGTCGAGACGCCGTACGGCGACCCGTCCGACACGCTGCGCATCGGCCGGCTCGACGGCCGCGAGGTCGCGTTCCTGGCCCGACACGGTCGGACCCACCGGTTGCTCCCGGGGGAGATCGAGCATCGCGCGAACCTGTACGCGCTCAAGTCGATCGGTGTGTCGCGCGTCTTCGCCGCGTCGGCGGTCGGATCCATGCGCGAGTCGATCCGCCCCCGCGACGTCGTGCTCGTGGATCAGTTCATCGACCGCACGGTGCACCGCAACGGGACGTTCTTCGGCGAGGGTGTGGCCGCGCACGTGTCGTTCGCCGATCCGGTGTGCCCGGAGCTGCACGGTGTGCTCGCGCAGACCGGGACGGCGGCCGGCGGCCGCGTGCACGAACGCGGGACGTACCTGTGCATCGAAGGGCCCGCGTTCTCGACGCGCGCCGAGTCCCGGCTGTACCGCGACTGGGACGTGGACGTGATCGGCATGACGAACCTGCCGGAGGCCAAGCTGGCCCGCGAGGCGCAGATGTGCTACGCGACCCTCGCGCTCGTGACCGACTACGACTGCTGGCACGAGGAGGAGGACGACGTCTCGGTCGCCGCGGTCCTGGACAACCTGCGGGCCAACGCCGAGCTCGCGGCGGGGATCCTGCGCCAGGCGATCCGCGACACGCCGCGCGCGCGCGAACGCTGCGGCTGCGGCCGCGCGCTCGAGCACGCGATCCTGACGCCGCTCGACGCGATGCCGGCCGCGGCGCGCGAGCGGCTGCGCGTTCTCCGGGGACACGACCCAGCGTAGCCCGGTCGGGGATTCCTTGACCGTTTCCCCCGGCGTTTCCTATACTGCGTCTCCGACCCGCTGCACCGTTCCGTCCCCCGAAACGCCCGCGCGGAGGCCCGATGTCGCGGACCTACGAAGGCAGTCTCGACGGTCGAGGGATCGACGTCGCGCTCGTCGTCTCGCGGTTCAACGCGTTCGTCTCGGACCGCCTGCTCGACGGTGCGATCGACTGCCTCGAGCGTCACGGCTGCACGGCCGACCATCGCACCGTCGTCCGCGTGCCCGGCGCGTGGGAGCTGCCGCAGGCCGCGCGCAAGCTCGTGACGAGCGGGCGCTACCAGGCGCTCGTCGCCCTGGGCGCGCTCGTGCGCGGTGAGACCCCGCACTTCGATCTGCTCGCCGCCGAGGTGACCCGAGCGCTGGGTCAGATCGCCCGCGACAGCGGCGTGCCCGTGGCCTACGGTCTCGTCACCGCCGACACGGTCGAGCAGGCGATCGATCGGGCCGGGGCCAAGGCCGGGAACAAGGGCTGGGACGCGGCGCTCGCGGTGATCGAGATGACGCAGCTGTTCCGCCGCCTGGATGGGTAGGCTCGCGCCGTGGGCCAGCGTCGGCGCGCGCGTGAGCACGCCCTGCAGATGCTGTTCCAGATCGATCTGACCGGCGCGGCCCCGGCCGAGGTGTTTCGCGAGTTCTGGGCCGAGCGGCAGGTCGCTCCGGACATGCGCGCGTTCAGCGAGGCGCTGGTGCTGGGGGTGGGGTCCCGGCGATCCGAGCTCGACGAGTGGATCGTCGACGCGGCCGAGCACTGGCGGCTCGAAAGGATGTCCGCCGTCGACCGCAACGTCTTGCGCCTCGCCCTGTACGAGATGGTCTCGCCCGCGGCACCGCCGGCGGCCGTCGTGATCGACGAGGCGATCGAGATCGCGAAGAAGTTCTCGGGCGCCGGGTCCGGCGCGTTCATCAACGGGATCCTCGATGCGATCCGCAAGCGCGTGGAGCGCGGGACCGCCGCCGAGCGGCCCGAGGACGGTCGATGAGCGCATTCGACCCGCGGATCGTCGAGCCCAAGTGGCAGGAGCGCTGGGACCGCGCCGGAGTGTTCCGGGCCGCCGGGCCGCCGGGCGCGGGTCGACCGTTCTACTGCCTGGAGATGCTGCCGTACCCCAGCGGCCGCCTGCACATGGGCCACGTGCGGAACTACGCGATCGGCGACGCCGTGGCGCGGTTCGAGCGCATGCGCGGCCGGAACGTGATGCACGTCATCGGCTGGGACGCGTTCGGCCTGCCGGCCGAGAACGCGGCGATCCAGAACGGGGAGGATCCGCGGCGCTGGACCGAGCGCAACATCGCGGCGATGCGCGCGCAGGTCCAGAGGCTCGGCATGGGGTACGACTGGACGCGCGAGATCGCGACGTGCGATCCGACGTACTACCGCTGGAACCAGTGGTTCTTCCTGCGCATGCTCGAGCGCGGACTGGCGTACCGCGCGCGGCGGCGGCTGAACTTCTGCGCCACGTGCGCGACCGTGCTGGCGAACGAGCAGGTCGTCGACGGTCGGTGCTGGCGCTGCGACCAGCCGGTGCGGCTGCGCGAGTTCGACCAGTGGTTCCTGCGCGTCACGACGTATGCTCAGGAGCTGCTCGACGGGCTCGCCGGACTCGGGTCGTGGCCCGACAAGGTCCGGACGATGCAGGAGAACTGGATCGGTCGATCGAGCGGCGCGCGCGTGCGGTTCGCGATCGAGGGGCACGACCGGTCGATCGAGATCTTCACCACGCGCATCGACACGATCTTCGGCGCGTCGTATCTCGCGCTCGCCGCGGAGCATGCGGAGGTCGAGGCTCTCGTGCGTGGCACGGCCGCCGAGCCGGTGGTGCGCGCGTTCGTCGAGGAGCAGCAGGGTAGGAGCCTGGAGGAGCGGTTCGCCGAGGGTGCGGCGAAGCTCGGGATCTCTACCGGGCGCATGGCGATCCACCCGTTCAGCGGCGAGAAGATCCCGGTGTGGGTCGCGAACTTCGTGCTCACCGACGTGGGCACCGGCGCGATCATGGGCGTCCCGGCGCACGACGAGCGCGACCTGGCGTTCGCTCGAGCCTACGGCCTGCCGGTGACGACGGTGATCCGGCGCGACGGGGAGGCGTCGGGCGCGGGCGCGACGCTCGACGCGGCGATGACCGAGCCGGGTCGTCTCGTGGAGTCCGGGCCGTACAGCGGTCTGGCGTCGGCCGAGGCGACGCGGCGGATGATCGAGGACGCCGAGCGCGCCGGGTTCGGGCGCGCCGAGACGGTGTTCCGCATCAAGGACTGGGGCGTCTCGCGCCAGCGCATGTGGGGCACGCCGATCCCGGTCGTCGACTGCCAGCGCTGCGGTATCGTCCCGGTGCCCGACGCCGAGCTGCCGGTCGAGCTGCCGGCCGACACGCCGCTCACCGGCGAGGGCGGATCGCCCCTGGCCAAGGTCGAGTCGTTCGTGGCGACGCGCTGCCCGCGCTGCGGAGGCCCGGCGCGTCGCGAGACCGACACGATGGACACGTTCGTCGACTCGTCGTGGTACTTCTTCCGATACCTCGACCCAGGGAACGATCGCGCTCCGTTCGACGGGGCGGCGATCGCCGGCTGGATCCCGGTCGATCTGTACATCGGGGGCATCGAGCATGCGACGATGCACCTGATCTACACGCGATTCTGGACCCGGGTGATGCGCGATCTGGGGCTCGTGCGCATCGACGAGCCGGTGCGGCGCCTGTTCACCCAGGGGATGGTGATCAAGGACGGCGCCAAGATGTCGAAATCCAAGGGCAACGTCGTCGATCCCGATCGGATGGTCGAGCGCTACGGGGCGGATACGACGCGCCTGTTCTGTCTGTTCGCCGCGCCGCCGGAGAAGGACCTCGAGTGGAGCGAGGCCGGGGTCGAGGGGTGCCAGCGGTTCCTGGCCCGGATCGCCCGGGCGTTCGAGCGGGCGCGGGCTTGGCTGCCCGAGACCGGGAGCGCGCCGCCGGCGGACGTGGCGGGCGAGGCGCTCGCGCTGCGGCGCAAGACGCACGACACGATCCGTCGCGTGACCGACGACCTGGGCGAGCGGATGCGGTTCAACACGGCGGTCGCCGCGATCATGGAGCTGATCAACCAGACGGTCCCGTTGACCGAGCGCGAGAGCCCGGCGCCCGGGATCGCGTGGGCCGTGCGCGAAGCGTTCGAGGTGCTCGCGCGTCTGCTCGGGCCGCTGGCCCCGCATTTCGCCGAGGAGCTGTGGGAACGGCTCGGACGCACCGGGCTCGTGCTCGAGGCCGGCTGGCCGACCGTCGATCGCGAGCTGCTCGTCGTCGACGAGGTGACGCTCGTCGTGCAGGTCAATGGCAAGCTGCGCGGCCGTCTGACGGTGCCCCGTGGGTGCGCCGAGGCCGACGCCGTGGAGCGCGCCCGCAACGAGCCGAGCGTCGCTGCGTGGGTCGACCGGGGCGCGCTCGACCGCGTGGTCTACGTTCCGGATCGGCTGCTCAACCTGGTGGTGTCGTGACGCTCCGCACCGTCGGCGCGGCGCTGGCCCTCGCGGCGTGCGTCGGCTGCGGCTACCGGCTGTCCGGCACGGGCGCCGGTGTGCTCCCGAGCCACGTGCGCTCGATCGCCGTGCAGCCGTTCACCAACAAGACCGAGCGGCCCGAGATCGAGCAGCGCATCACCGAGGCGCTGACGCGCGAGCTGTCGCGGCGCGGCCGGTACCAGCTCGTGGCCGACACCACCACGGCCGACGCCGTGCTCGAGGGCGCGATCACCTCGTACCGCACGCCGCCCGTCGAGTTCACGTCGGCCGGACGCCAGTCGCGCGTCGAGGCGACGGTGACGCTCCAGGCCACCCTGCGCGAGCGCGCCGGAGACGTCGTGCTGTGGAGCCAGAGCGGCCTGATCTTCAAGCAGCCGTTCGACGTCCCGGACTCCGGCGTGTTCGTCGACCAGGAGTCGGCGGCGCTCGACCTCCTGGCGCGGCAAGCCGCGGACACGCTGGTCACGTCGATGCTCGAGGGGTTCTGAGTGGCCAAGTCCGCACCACGCTCCGATTCGCGGCAGCTCGTCGCGCGCGTCGACGCCGAGGCCCGGCAGGGCTGGCCCGCCGGGCTGACGGTGCTCACCGGCGACGATGCGTACCACCTCGACCGCGCGCAGCGCGCGATCCTCGCGGCCCTCGAGACGGACCTCGATCCGGCGTTCGCCCGCACCGCGTTCGGCGACGAGAAGGTCGATGTGGCCGTGGTCGTGTCCGCGGCGCGCTCGGTCGGGATGTTCGCGCCCCGGCGGGTCGTCTTCGTGCGTGACGTCACCGCGCTCGTGGCCGACGACGAGACGCTCCTCGCGCTCACCGACTACGCCGCCGCGCCGCCGCGGGCGAGCCACCTGATCGTGCGGGCGCCGGCGCTCGACCTGCGGCGCAAGCTGCACAAGGCGCTGGCCCAGGTCGGACGGGTGCTCGAGTTCGTGCTCCCGGAGGGCGAGGCGCGGTTGGTTCTCGCACGGCAGGCGCTGAGCGAGCTGACGCGCGAGCGCGCGATCCGCCTGGCCCCAGAAGCGGCGCAGCTCCTCGTCGAGCTGACGGCGGGCGATCTCGAGCGGATCGAGCACGAGCTGGACAAGATCGCCGCGTGGGTCGAGGAGGCCGGGACGGTGATCGACGTTCCGGTCGTGCTCGACGTCGCCGCGGGAAGTGGGCTCGTCTCGGGCTGGGCCGCGGCCGAGGCGCTGACGCGGCGCGACCGGGCGACGGCGCTCGCCGCGCTGCGGCGCAACGTGGACGCGGGCGAGGCGCCGCTCAAGATCCTCGGCGCGCTCGCCTGGCGCGCCCGGGTCCTGCTGCAGGCCAAGGCGTTGTCCACGGCGCGCCGTCCGCTGCGCGAGATCCTGCAGACGACGCGCGCCTGGCGCTTCGAGCCCGACCTCGTCGTCGGCCTCGGACGATTCGCTCTCGACGAGCTCCTCGCATCGCCCGCGAAGCTGCTCGCTGCCGACCGCGCGCTGAAGAGCACGGCGCTCGCGCCGCGTGCGGTGCTCGAGTCGCTGGCCGACCGCGTCCTGGGGCCCGGCCGATGAGCGGGCACGAGTGGGTCGCGATCCTCGACTTCGGCTCGCAGTACACGCAGCTCATCGCGCGCCGCGTGCGCGAGCTCGGCGTGTACAGCGAGGTCCTGCGGTTCGACGCACGTCTGCCGCTCGACCGCGGCGGACCGCTGCGCGGCGTGATCCTGTCCGGGGGGCCGGATTCGGTGTGGCGGGACGGCGCACCCGTTCCGCATCCGAGCGTGCTCGAGCTCGGTGTCCCGGTGCTCGGGATCTGCTACGGCATGCAGTGGATCATGCACGCGCGCGGCGGCCGGGTCGAGCCGGCGTCCGAGCGCGAGTTCGGCCCGGCGACGATCCAGGTCCTCGTAGCGGACGCGCGGCTGTTCGGCGATCTGGCGCGCGATCAACGCGTGTGGGCCAGCCACGGCGACCGAGTCGACTCCGTGCCGGACGGGTTTCGTACCGTCGCCAGCAGTCCGAGCGCGCCGTTTGCGGCGGTCGAGGACCCGGCGCGAGGCTGGTACGGCGTGCAGTTCCACCCCGAGGTCGAGCACACGGAGCACGGGCGTGCGATTCTGCGAAAGTTCCTGTTCGACGTCTGCGGGTGCCGTGGGGACTGGACGATCCGCTCGTTCGTGACGCAGGCCGTGGCCGAGATCGCCGCACGCGTGGGCGACGGGCGGGTGGTGTGCGGGCTGTCGGGCGGGGTCGATTCGGCGGTGATGGCCGTGCTGCTCGAGCGCGCGCTCGGGCCGCGCCTCGCGTGCATCTTCGTCGACAACGGCCTGCTGCGTAAGGCCGAAGCCGAGCAGGTCGTCGGCGATTTCCGCGAGCGCTACGGCATCCCGGTGCGCCAGGTCGACGCCGGGGCGCGGTTTCTGTCCCGCCTGGCGGGCGTCGAGGATCCGGAGCGCAAGCGTAAGATCATCGGCGAGACGTTCATCGAGGTGTTCGAGGAGGCGGCGTCCGAGTTCGAGGACGCACGGTTCCTGGCCCAGGGCACGATCTACCCCGATCGTATCGAGTCGGCGTCGGTGCGCGGCCCGTCGGCGACGATCAAGACGCACCACAACGTCGGGGGACTCCCCGAGCGCATGCGTCTGGCGCTCGTCGAGCCGCTGCGCGATCTGTTCAAGGACGAGGTGCGAGCGCTGGGGATCGAGCTCGGGCTCGATCCGGCGTTCGTCGAGCGGCACCCGTTCCCCGGCCCGGGCCTGGCGGTGCGTATCGTGGGCCAGGTAACGGCCGAGCGCGTGCGCATGCTGCAGGAGGCCGACGCGATCTTCCTCGACGAGCTGCGGCGCGCCGACCTGTACCGGGCCACGGCGCAGGCGTTCGTCGTCCTGTTGCCGGTCCGCACCGTCGGCGTGATGGGCGATTACCGGACGTACGAGCATGTCGTCGCGCTGCGCGCCGTCGAGACCGCCGACTTCATGACCGCCAACTGGGCGCGGCTCCCGCACGAGCTCCTGGCGCGCGTCTCGGGGCGCATCGTGAACGAGGTGCCGGGGATCAACCGCGTGGTGTACGACGTCACGAGCAAGCCGCCCGGCACGATCGAGTGGGAGTGACCGACGACGCCCGTGATAGGATGACGCCCATGGCGTCGGTCCCGCCCTCGTTCGTTCACCTGCACAACCACACGACGTACTCGCTGCTCGATGGCGCGCAGCGCATCGACGAGATGTGTGCCCGCGCCGCCGCGGACGGGCAGACGGCGCTCGCGATCACCGACCACGGCAACCTGTTCGGCGTGATGGACTTCGCGAAGAAGGCGCGGCGCCACGGGATCCATCCGATCCTGGGGATCGAGGCCTACGTCGCGCCGGGCGCGCGTCACGAGCGCCAGGCGTCGGTCGTGCCCGGAGTGGGCAACAAGAACTACTTCCATCTGGTGCTGCTGGCCGAGAGCTACGTCGGGTACAAGAACCTGGTCAAGCTGGCGACGGCGGGCCATCTCGAGGGGTTCTACTACCGTCCGCGGATCGACAAGGAGCTGCTGCGGACGCACTCCGAGGGTCTCGTTGCGCTGTCGGCGTGCCTGGCCGGGGAGGTGCCGACGCTCCTGCGCGCGGGACAGTTCGACGCGGCGCGGCGCGCCGCCGCCGAGTTCCGCGACCTGTTCGGCGAGGGCCGGTACTGGCTCGAGCTCCAGGATCACGGTATCGCCGAGCAGCATGCGGTCAACGAGCTCCTGCCGGGCCTGGCGCGCGAGCTCGGGATCCCGCTCGTGGCCACGAACGATTGCCACTACCTGCTCCCCGAAGATCACGAGGCCCACGACGTGCTCGTGTGCCTGCAGACCGGCACGACCGTGTCGAACCGCAAGGGCTCGGCGTACACGCGTCAGCACTACCTGAAGTCGCGGGCCGAGATGGCCCAGCTGTTCGCCGGGCTGCCCGCGGCCGTGGAGAACACGGCGGCGGTGGCCGAGCGCTGCCGGTTCGCGTTCGAGAAGCAGCCGCTCCAGCTGCCCGATTTCCCGGTCCCCGCGGGCTTCGACGTCGCCGGGTACTTCGAGAAGGTGGCGCGGGACGGGCTGGCCGAGCGTCTTTCGCGGCTCGAGGAGGAGTGTGCGGCCGGCCGGCTGCGCCATCCGATCTCCGACTACCGCGAGCGGCTGGACGTCGAGATCCGGGTCGTGCGGCAGATGGGCTACGCGGGGTACTTCCTCATCGTCTGGGACTTCATTCGCTTCGCCCGGGAGGCCGGGATCCCGGTCGGCCCCGGTCGCGGATCGGCCGCCGGATCGCTGGTGGCGTACTGCTTGCGCATCACGGATATCGATCCGTTGCAGTACGACCTGCTGTTCGAGCGCTTCCTGAACCCCGAGCGCATCAGCATGCCGGACATCGACATCGACTTCTGCTTCCGCAAGCGTGAGCGCGTGATCGACTACGTGACCGGCAAGTACGGCCGACCGAACGTGGCGCAGATCATCACGTTCGGGACGATGGCCGCCCGCGCGGTGATCCGCGACGTCGGTCGCGTGCTCGAGATCCCGTACGCCGAGGTCGATCGCATCGCCAAGCTCGTGCCGGCGCAGCCGGGCAAGGAAGTCACGATCGACATGGCGATGGAGGAGGTCCCGCCGCTGCGCGAGGCGTACCAGGCGGATCCGAAGGTCAAGGAGCTGCTCGACGTTGCGCGGCGGCTCGAGGGGTTGACGCGCCACGCATCGACGCACGCCGCGGGCGTGGTCATCGCCCCGCGGCCGATCGTCGAGTTCGCGCCGTTGTATCGGGGCAAGGAGGGCGACGAGGTCACGACGCAGTGGGCCAAGGACGAGATCGAGGAGATCGGCCTGCTGAAGATGGACTTCCTCGGGCTCAAGACGCTCACGCTGCTCGACGATGCCGTGGCGTCGATCGTCGCCGCGACGGGCGTGCGCGTCGACCTCGATCGGCTGCCGCTCGACGATCCTCGGGTGTACGACCTGTTCGGCCGCGCACGCACGGCGGGGATCTTCCAGTTCGAATCCGAGGGGATGAAGGACATCCTGCGCCGGCTCAAGCCCGAGCGATTCGAAGACCTGATCGCGCTGAACGCGCTGTACCGTCCGGGTCCGATCGGCGGGGGCCTGATCGACGACTTCATCAAGCGTCGGCATGGCAAGGTCAAGGTGCGCTACCCGCATCCGCTGCTCGAAGAGATCCTGCGCGAGACGTACGGCGTGATCGTGTACCAGGAACAGGTCATGCAGATCGCGTCGGTGCTCGCCGGGTACTCGCTGGGCGAGGCGGACATCCTGCGCCGGGCGATGGGCAAGAAGCAGGCCGAGGTGATGGAGGCCGAGCAGCAGCGGTTCGTCGAGCGCGCGCGCGCCCGCGGCATCGGTGCCGAGCCGGCGACGAAGGTGTTCGACCTGATGGCGTTCTTCGCCGGCTACGGGTTCAACAAGTCGCATTCCGCGGCGTACGCGCTCGTGGCGTACCAGACCGCGTGGCTCAAGGCGAACCATCCGGTGCATTTCATGTCCGCGCTGCTGACGAACGACAAGAGCAACACGGACAAGCTGGTCAAGTACATCGGCGAGTGCCGCGAGATGGGGATCGAGGTCCTGCCACCGGACGTCCGCGCGTCGGGCCTCGACTTCACCGTCGACGGGTCGAGGATCCGGTTCGGGTTGTCGGCGATCAAGAACGTCGGCGAGGGCGCGATCCGGTCGATTCTCGACGCGCGCGCGTCGCGCGGGCGCCTCGAGTCGCTGTACGAGCTGTGCGAGGCGGTCGATCCGCGCCAGGTGAACAAGCGCGTGCTCGAAGCCCTGGTGCAGTCAGGAGCGCTCGACGGACTGGGCGCGTCGCGCGCCGCGCTGCAGACCGCGATCGATGCGAGCCTCGACCTGGGACAGAAGCGGCGCGCCGAGCGCGAGGCCGGGCAGACGAGCCTGTTCGGTGGCGACGTCCCTGATGCAGAGTCGCCGCCGGTCGAGATGCCGGACGTTCCGGATTGGGACGAGCGCACGCGCCTCGCCGGGGAGAAGGCATCGCTCGGGTTCTACGTCTCGGGCCACCCGCTGAGCAGCTATCGCGAGCTGCTCGACGAGTTCGGCACGCACACGACGGCGACGCTGCGAGAGGCCGAGTCCGCGACCGAGGTGGCGATCGGCGGCGTGCTGAACGAGCCGCGACGGCGCAAGTCGCGCAAGGGGGAGTGGTGGTGCACGGTGTCGCTCGAGGACCTCACCGGGAGCGTCGAGATCCTCGTGTTCCCCAAGGCCTACACCGCGTGCCAGGCGGTCCTCGCGCCCGAGGCGCTGGTGATGGTCACGGGGCGCGTGGAGATCGACGAGGACCGCGTGCGGGTGATGGCCGACGCGCTGTGCCCGCTCGATCGGCTGCGCGAGCGGCAGGTCGAGTCGGTCCAAGTGCGTCTCGACGCCCCGGCCCTCGATGACGAGCTGGTCGACCGCCTGCTGCGGACCGTCGAAGCCCACCGCGGAGAAGCCCGGTTGTACTTCGAGGTCGCCCGTCCCGGGGCGTACCGGCTCGTCGCCCTGGCCGAATCGACCCTGCGCGTCGCTCCGAGCCGGCAGTTTGCGCTCGATGTCGAGGCCGTGGTCGGTCCGAACCGGCTCCGGTTCCAGAGCAAGGCTCTCGTGGGACCGGACTCCGGCCCGATGCGCCGGCCGGGGCGGCCCCAATTGAACGTTCCGGGGGGCGGCTGATAGCATGTAGGGTTTGCGGCACGCGCGAGCGGTTGCGGGAGATTCGATGGCGCACTCCGGACGGCATCTCTTCACGTCGGAATCGGTGACCGAAGGTCACCCGGACAAGATCGCGGACCAGGTGTCGGACGCGGTGCTCGACGCGATCCTGGCCCAGGACCCGACCGCGCGGGTGGCGTGCGAGACGCTCGTCACCACCGGGCTGTGCCTGATCGCCGGGGAGATCACGACCCACACGTACGCCGACCTGCCGGCCGTGGCGCGACGGACGATCCGCGACATCGGATACACCGACGCGCGGTTCGGCTTCGACTACGAGACGTGTGCCGTCTTGTCGTCGATCGACGAGCAGTCGCCGGATATCGCGATGGGTGTCGACACCGGCGGGGCCGGCGACCAGGGACTGATGTTCGGCTACGCGTGTCGCGAGACGCCCGAGCTGATGCCGCTGCCGATCATGCTCGCGCACCGTCTGTCACGGCGCCTCGCGGAGTGCCGGCGCGGCGGGCTCGTCGACTTCCTGCGCCCCGACGGAAAGTCGCAGGTCACGGTGGAGTACGAGAACGGCATGCCCCGGCGCGTCGAGGCGGTCGTCGTGTCGACGCAGCACGAGCCCGGTGTGTCGCATGCCCGGATCGAAGATGCGGTGCGATCCATGGTGATCGACCCGGTCGTTCCGGCCGAGCTGCTCGACGCGGGAACCAAGGTGTACGTCAATCCCACGGGGCAGTTCGTCGTCGGTGGCCCGAAGGGGGATGCGGGAGTCACCGGACGCAAGATCATCGTCGACACGTACGGCGGCATGGGCCACCACGGCGGGGGCGCGTTCTCGGGCAAGGACCCGACGAAGGTCGACCGCTCGGCGTGCTACATGGCGCGCTACGTGGCGAAGAACGTCGTCGCCGCCGGCCTGGCCGATCGCGCCGAGGTCCAGCTGGCCTACGCGATCGGCGTGGCCGAGCCCGTGTCGGTCATGGTGAACACGTTCGGTACCGGGCGTGCTCCGGAGGATCGGCTGGCCGAGCTCGTGCGCCAGCATTTCGACCTCACGCCTCGGGGCATGATCGAGCACCTGGACCTGCGCCGGCCGATCTATCGGGCCACGGCAGCGTACGGCCACTTCGGGCGGTCCGAGCCCGGCTTCACGTGGGAGCTGACCCGCGTCGCCGAGAGCCTGGCCGCGGACGTCAAGGTCTGACTCGCGCGCGGGCCCGGGGGCTCGGCCTCCTGGCGCTCGGAGTCTGGCTCGCCACCGGGTTGCGAACGGTCGGCCAGGACACGTTCGCGGTCGCGGCGATACGACCCTGGGGACCGTCGTGGGTCGTCGAGCACGGGATGACGCTCGCGCCCCCGGGGCTCGTGCGGTTCTCACGCTATCCGCGCCATGGAATCGAGCTGACCCTGCCGCAGGCCGAGGAGGCCCAGGTTCAGGCGCGCGACGGCACGCGCTACGGCTTCCGCGGGTTCATCACGCTGCGCGCCGAACCCGGCCGCTGGCGCGAGGTCGATCGCGCCGCCCGCGGGCAGGGGATACGCGGCGCGCTCGTCGACGCGGTTCGCGAGGCCGCGGCGACGCTGCGACCGGGGAGCGAGCGCGGGGCCGATCCGTCGGGCCTGGCGCGGGAGCTCGAGGCCGGACTCGCGAGCGCGCTTGGCGCGCGAGGGCTCGAGCTGCGTCGGCTGACGCTCGACTCGGTCGACTTCCTCGCCGCGGATGCGAGCACGCCGCAGCGCGATACCGACGTCCGGCTGCTCGTCGTCGGCCTCGACGGGCTCGACTGGGAGATCGCGGACCCGCTCCTCGCCGCCGGTCGCATGCCGAACCTGGATCGGCTGGTGCAGCATGGCGTCCGGGCGAAGCTCCTGTCGATCAGCCCGCTGCTCTCGCCCGTCGTGTGGACCACGATCGCGACCGGGGTCGAGCCGAGCCGTCACGGAATCCTCGACTTCCTCGTCGACGAGCCGACCGGGGGCGCGAAGCAGCCGGTGACCTCGGTGCAGCGCAAGGTCCCGACGTTCTGGGAGATCCTGTCGCGTGCGGGCCTCGACGTCGGGGTCGTCGGCTGGTGGGCCTCGTGGCCCGCCGATGCCGTGCGGGGCTACCTCGTCTCGGACCGCGTGGCGTACCAGCTATTCGGCTACCGCTCGGACCCGAGCGACGCGAGCGGGAAGACCTGGCCGCCCGCGCTGTATCCGTCGATCCGTCCGCATCTCGTCGAGCCCGCGAGCGTCGCGTGGGCCGAGGTCAAGCCGTACCTCGGCGGTACACGGCGCGACGAGCGCGATTTCGACGCCGAGGAGCGCGAGCGGCTCACAGGCTTGCGCACCACGCTGGCCTCGACGCGCACGTACGCCGGGATCGCGCGGGCGCTCGAGGCCGAGTTCAAGCCGCGTCTCGACGTCGTGTACTTCGAGGGCACCGACACCGTCGGTCACCTGTTCATGCCGTTCCGTCCGCCGCCCCTGCCGGGGATCGATCCGCAGGACGTGGAGCGCTTCGGTCCGATCGTCGATCGATACTACGAGGAAGCCGACCGGCAGCTCGGGGCCCTGCTCGACGGTCGCGGGCCCGAGTGGACGGTGCTCGTTCTCAGCGACCATGGGTTCGCGTCGGACCAGACGCGGCCGCAGACCACCGATTCGCGAATCGGCCACGGCGCCGCCGCGGACTGGCACCGGCGGTTCGGCGTGCTCGTGCTCTCCGGCGCGCACGTGCGGCAGGGCGTGCGGCTCGACGAAGCGAGCGTCTACGACATCGCGCCGACGGTCCTGGCGTTGTTCGGTCAGCCGGTGCCGCAGAGCTGGCCCGGCCGGGTGCTGGCCGACGCTCTCGAGCCCGAATTCGTCGCCGCAAATCCCGTGCGGTTCCGCCTCGACGACCCGCAGCGCGAGGACCTGCGCGCCGAGGCGCGGGACGACCCGGCGGCCGCCGATCTGCTCGAGAAGCTCGAGAGCCTCGGATACGTGAGCCCGGGGGCGGTCGAGACCGGCTCGGCCACGGCGCGCAACAACACGGGCGTGGCGCTCCTGGCCGAGGGCCGGTTCGCCGATTCCGAGCGCGAGCTGCGGGCCGGGCTGGCCGAGAACCCCGATGTGCCGATGCTGCGCGTCAACCTGGCCCTGGCGATCCGGGCCCAGGGCCGGCTCGACGAGGCGGCTCGCGAGGTCGAGCCGGCGGTCTCGAATCCGGCGACGTTCCGCGGCGCAGGTCATCTGCTGGCAGAGATCCGGATGGAGCAGGGCGATCTTGCCGGAGCCGAGGCGCTGCTGCGCCGTGTGCTCGAGCACGAGACGGACGCCGCGGACCTGCGGACCTCGCTCGGTCGGGTTCTCGACCGGAAGGGCGATCTCCCGGCGGCCGAGCGCGAGTACCGCCGCGCCGCGGAGATCGATCCCGACGCGGCGCTCCCGCGCAATCACCTGGGGACGCTACTCAGGCGGCGGGGCGATCTCGAGCACGCGGCCGAGTGGTATCGCAAGGCGATCGACGCCGATCCGTATTTCATGGGTGCGTACAACAACCTGGCGCTCGTGTATCAGGACCAGGGGCGAATGGACGAGGCGCGCGACCTGTATGCCCGCGCGCTGGCCAAGGCCCCGAACCACGCCGAGGTGCTGAACAACCTGGGGAGCTGGCACTACGCGCGGGGCGAGCTCGATGCGGCAGCCGACTACTGGAATCGCGCCGCGGCCGCGAACCCCAAGTATCCCTCCCCGCTGAACAACCTGGCGGGCCTGGACATCACGTCCGAGCGCCTGGACAGCGCGGAGAAGCTCCTGGCCCGGGCGCTCGCGCTCGATCCTGGATACGGCGACGCTCACATGAACCTCGCGCTCGTACACCGCCTGCGCGGGCGACTCGACGACGCGCGCACCGAGCTCGAGCGCGCGGCTCAGGACGCGCGGACCGGCGCAACTCCGTGGATCAAGCTCGGCGCGCTCGAGCTCGAGGCCGGCCGGACCGCCGAGGCGCTGAAACGGCTCGAGCGCGCGCGCACGCTCGCACCGCGCAGCGTCGAGGCGCTGAACTACCTGGGAGAAGCGTACCGCCGGGCCGGTCGGCGCGAGGAGGCGCGAACCGTCTGGGAGCGGTCGCTGACTCTCGACCCGCGACAGGCCGACCTGCGGGCGTACGTCGAGCGCGAGTTGAGCGAGCCTCCGTGATCGATGCGTTCTACCGGCAGACCGCCGAGATCGAAGACCGCCACTGGTGGTTCGTCCACCGGCGGGCCCTCGTAGCGCGGTTGCTCGTGCGCCACGCGCCGGGGCCGCACGAGCGGGCGCTCGACCTGGGTTGCGGCACGGGAGGAAACGTGGCGCTTCTCGCCGCGCATGCGGCGGTCGTCGTTTCCGTCGACCGCTCGGCCCTCGCGCTCGCTCTCGCCCGAGCGAAGGACCGTCGAGCGCTGCTCGTCCGGGCCGATGCGATGCGGCTCGGTCGGACGTTCGCTCCCGCGAGCTTCGACCTCGTCGCCGCGTTCAACGTGCTGTACCACGAGTGGGTGACCGACGTGGCGCTCGTACTGCGGGACATCCGTCGCGTCCTGCGTCCCGGAGGCACGCTGGTCCTCACCGAGCCCGCGTTCCCGATCCTGAGGCGTCGTCACGATCTCGTCGATCGGGGAGCCCGCCGCTTCCGCCTGCGCGCGCTCCGGCACCTCGTGAGCGGCGCGGGCTTCGACGTGCGCTTCGCGAGCCACTTCAACGCCGTGTCGACCGTTCCGGCGCTGGTCGGGTCGTCGATCGACCGAATCCGGGGACGACTCGATGAGCCGGTTGGCGCCGACGAAACAGTCGGCGAGCTAGCTGATCCACCGCTTCCCCTGGGTCCGATCGTCCGGGCGGCGTGCGCGGTCGAGCGCACGGTGCTCGCGCGCGGCCTACGGCTTCCGGTCGGCGTCGGAGTGGTGCTGGTCGCGCGATCCGTGCGAGCAGGGGACAGCTAGGTCCGGACGAACAGCATCAGGTACGTTCCGACGAGGCCGAAGACGACGTTCGGCGTCCACGCCGCGATCCACGGCGCGAGGACCGTCTCGAGACCGAGTGCGTTGAACACCGCGAATGCGGCCCAGTACACGATCACGAGGATCAGGGCGACGCCGATTCCGTAGAGAGCGCCGCGCCGCCCGATCCGGAACGCGAACGGCAGCCCGAGGAGCACCATCACCACCGGTGCCACGGCTCGCGCGACCTTCCCGTGCAGCGCGACCCGCATGCGTGTCGTGTCATAGCCGCCGCGGTCGAGATCGTCGATCTCTTGCCGAAGATCGGCAAACGACATCTGCTCGCTGACGTCCTTGCGAAAGCCGGCGCTGAGCTGGAGGCTCGTCAGCTCGGTCGGTCCGTCGAGGACGACGTGCTCGGTGCCGCTGAGCACGCGGTACTCACCTGGTTTCCCGTCGCGGGGAAACGAGCGATACCATCCACCTTCGAGCTCCCAGTCGTGTGCGCCGAGCCAGCGTGCGCGCTCGGCGTATCGCTGATCGAGAATTCGCGGTGCCGTACGGTCGATCGCGAACGCCGTGAACGACTGGAACGTGCGTCGATCATTGTCCGCCAGACGATAGTGGTACAGGCTGCGACCCTCGGCGCCGAAGCTCCAGCGTCCGCCCGGCGGCAGGCCGTACGTCTTCGGGGCGCGGCCGAGGAGGCGATCCTCGATCTCCTGGGCTCGGCGGCTGGCGACCGGGCCGATCGAGTCCTGCACGAGATACACGACGCCGCACAGTGCGGCGGTCACGACAAGGACCGGCATCGTCGAGCGCCGCAGGCTGTGCCCCCCGGCCAGCAGCGCAGTCAGCTCACCGTTCCGGGCGAGAACGCTGAACCCGACGACCGCCGCCACGAGGCATGCGATGGGGAACACGAGAGGAAGCACGCTCGGCAGGAAGTACGGGAAGTAGCTCAGGAGCAGGGTCACGGGCGCGTGCGTGCGCAGCATGCCGTCGGTCAGCTTCTTGAGCTCGACGAGCGCGAAGATCATGTACGCCGCGCACAGCGCCAGCAGGAGCAGCCGAAGATAGGTCGAGGCCACGTACTGGTCCACGCGACGCACGAACCGCGTGGACGTTCCGCCGAGCCCCTCGAGCGCATCGACGCCTGCAGGGGCGGCCTCACCGTCGAGCGCGCCCGCGGGCCGCTTGCGCCGGAGCATCTGAACGACGCGCGCCACGAACCGGCGGATCGACTCCAACGGGCCCGTGTCGAAGTCCCGGGGGCGACGCATGCGCAGGAAGCCGAGCGCGGCCCATCCGACGAGTGCGAGGTTCGCGATCCACGGACCGAGGTTCGGAGGCACGCGTCCCGCGAGCGCCTGGTCGCGGGTGAACGTGAACACGGCCCAGTACACGACGATCACGAGGAGGCTCAGCGCGAACCCGGCGCCCTTCCCCGAACGGGCTCGGCGGATCCCGAGAGGCAAGGCGAGAGCCGAGAGCACGAGCGACGCACAGGGGAGAGCGAGCCGCGAGTTCAGCTCGACGGCGGACACGCGCTCGCGATGCCGCGGCAGGAACAGGTCCTGGGCCCGCGTGCGCGGCTCGGTCGCCGAGGTCTGCTGCTCGGCCTTCGCCAGGTCGCGTCGCGCGGCTCGGTACTCGGCAAGGAGCTCACCGAAGCGCATGTCCGGAACGACGCGCTGCGGCGGCTCGCGGAAGCTCTTCAAGTACTCCGGAGGCGCGAACGGCTCGCGCAGGTGCTCGAAGTTGCTGAGCAAGTAGCTCGATGGGTCGGCCGAGTCGAAATGGTGGATCACACCGTCGTACAGGTCGAACAGCAACGTCCCGGACCCGTCGCTCGACGGGTACAGGTCCCCCGATGCGGCGAGGATCACGTCGTAGTTCGACCGGCGTGGATCGTGCCGCACCAGAAGCACGCCGGACAGCCGGGCCCGCGAGCCCGCACCGATGTCGTTTACGAACAGAACCGTGTTCTGCAGCTCGGTGTAGAACACCCGCGGCTTCAGGTCGGCGGCGAGGCTCGAGGAGAACAGGATCTGGCCCTGCAGCTCCCGGCGGATGTAGTTCGCCCGGGGCGTCAGCTCGGAGAAGATGTAGAACGAGGCCAGACTGGCGGCGAGTCCGTGGACCAGGAGGGGAGCCAGAAGGGTCCACGGTCCCCGGCCCGCACTCTGCAGCGCCTCCCACTCGTGGTCCGCCGAGAGCCGGCCGATCGCCACGAGCGACCCCAGCAGGACGGCCATCGGAATCGTCAGGACCAGGATCGCTGGCACCCCGACGAAGAACAGTCGGGCCGTCACGTCGAGGTCCAGATTCTTCGCCAGGGCCCGCTCGGCGACGAAAAAGAAGTGATTCATCAGCAGGACGAAGGTCCACAGAGCAAGGCCCAGGAGCATCGGCGGCCGAACCTCGGCACCCAGGTAGCGTGTGATTCGGCGCACCAACATCAAGGCGAGTCTAGCAGCGCGGATGGCGAAACGAGGCCCAAGCCAAGGCATTCGGGCAACGTCCGATAAGATACATTATGTAACCAACGGGGCGGTCTGTAGGCGGACCACGCCCTGGCCAACCGCTGAAACCCTCCAATCAGTCGAAGCCTCGCCTCTGCTCTGACCGTCGAACTCTCATGACGCGCCGCGGTTGTCGGCCTGCCGACAGCTAGACAAGATCGAGACGCGAGGCACGACGTGCCTCATCGTCTCCGTCAGGTTCGCTTAAGCCTCTCGACCCGAGGATGGATCGTCATGGCTGGATCTTGGTGGCCTCCTAGATGGCTCTGGCTGGCTCGGAGCCGCGCCGGACCGAGCTCCGCCCGGTGGTGCTGCGCCCTCGGGTCGCAAGCCGCGCAGCCAGGCGCTCCTGCGAAGCTCGAACTTCGCCGTAGGCGAGCACTGGGACCCAGCAGCACCGTCGGACGTGGCCTGAGTGGTCCCGCTCGGCGAGTCGGCGCGCCGACGAAGCCTGCTCCATGGAAGGGCTCGGAGAGACCGAGGTTCAGCGGCTCTGGCTGGCGCGGAGCTGGCCGAGGCCGAGCCCTCATGCCTCCGTTCCTGCGACGTCCATGCACGGCAAGCCAGGCGGCTCAGCGACGCGCCGTCGACCCAGACAGACGAGCATCCGCTCGTCCAAGGAGTGGGCCTCCCGACCAAGCTGGATCCTGGCGGCGGTGGCCGGCCGAATAGCCTGGAGCGAGCGACTCGCTCCGGCGAGGTTGAAGTCTGCGCCACCAGCCGGCGCGCCGGTGAAGGGAGCATCCGGGTAGCGGCACCCGAGCGCCAGGCGGCGCTACGGGTGCGGGGTGTTCCGGTACGGGGTCAGGGTCGGTGGGGATGATGCCGGGCGCTAAACGCGAGGGGACGACTCCCCTTCGGTCTCACGAAGGAGGCGCTCGAGGATCTCGCGAACGGCGGCGATCAGCTCGGAGCGCTCTACCTCGGGACGATCGAAGCGCACGACGAACTGGTAGGGACGATCCTCTGGGTGCAGACGGTAGGTGAAGTTCTTCGGTGGGGGCGGACCGTCTTCACGCTTGAACTGTCGCGCCTGCTCTCGTGTGTAGCCCTCGCCGGTGATCTTGTTGACGAGCTTATGCATGTCTTCGAGCGACGGCAGACGCACGATTTGCAGGAGCATCGACTTGCTCGTAATGTCGGCTTGCCGACATCGCTCCTGGACCTCCTCGGGCATGCGGTTCAGGCTCAGTGCCTCGGTGATCACGGTCCGAGACTTGCCGAGCTTGCGCGCGATCTCCTCGTGCGTGTATCGGAACTGATCGCACAGCCGCTGGATCGCCGCGGCCTCCTCGAACGGAGTGAGATCCCGACGCTGCAGGTTTTCGATCAGCGAGATCTCGAGCATGCCGCGAGCGTCGACGTCGACCTCGATGCACGGGACGCGCTGCAGGCCCGCGAGACGGGCGGCCTGGAACCGGCGCTCCCCGGCGATGATCTGGTACTTGCCCTCGTGTGCCCGCACCAGGATCGGTTCGAGAACGCCCTTCTCCTTCACCGATGCGACCATCTCCGACAGGTCGCCGAAGTCCTTGCGTGGTTGGTGTGGGTTGGGCTCGATGCGTCGAGCGTCGATCATTCGTCCGATGCTCTCGGACCGCTGCGCGGTGATCTCCTCGACGAAGTGAGCTGTCGTGGCGCATGCGCATCGCGTCGGGCAGGCCTCTGGGTCTAGACACGGCCGATCACCTCCTCGGACAGACGGTAGTATTCGGATGCACCCGTGGAATTGGGAGCGAACGTGAAGATGCTCTGTCGGTACGCCGGTGACTCCTCGAGACGCACGCTCCTCGAGATCGTCGTCTCGAGTACCTTGTCACCGAATACGCCCCGGATCTGCTGGCGGACGTCGCGTGCGAGGTTCGTTCGCCGGTCGTGCAGCGTGATGACGACCCCCAGGAACTGCAGCTCCGGGTTCGGACGGGCGCGGATCTTCTCGAACGTATCGAGGAGATCGTCTGTGCCCTCGAGCGCGTAGTACGACGACTGGATCGGGACCAGGAGGTGTGTGCCCGCGACGAGGGCATTCACCGTCAGCACGCCGAGAGTCGGCGGCGTGTCGATGACGACGTACTCGTAGAGCCCGCGCACGGGCCCGAGCTTGTCCTTCAGCCGGTAGTGGGAGTCGAACTCGCCGATCAGCTTGGTCTCTGCCTTGGCGAGGGAGATGCGAGCTCCGATCAGATCGAGCTCGTCGAGGCCGGTTCCGACGATCGTGTCCGCCGCTGTCACCCCAGGCTCGATCAGCAGGTCGTAGCTGGAGCTGGTCAGCGAATGCGGATCGACGAACGTGATCGTCGCGTTGCCCTGCGGGTCGAGATCGATGAGCAGGGTCTTTCGGCCACGCTGGGCCAATGCCGCGGCGAGGTTGATGGCGGTTGTCGTCTTGCCGACACCGCCCTTTTGGTTCGCGATGACGAGGACTCGAGTGGTCATACCCCCGCCTAGCCTCTCGGCCGTTGAAGTAACCACAGGATATTGGGGTCGGAGTCGTCGGCCATCCCGGATACAGCGCCCCTGCCGTTGCGGCAGGAGTTTACGCACACCCGGGGGCGCCTGTCAACCGGAACCCTGTGGCGAAATAAAAGCGAAAGAACGGGGGCCCGGCTACATCTCGTACTTGCCGAGCTCCTCGGGGTCGACCGTCTCGAGCCACTTGCGCAGGCGCTCCGTCTCCTCCGAGTCGCCCGAGCCGTCCGCCGACGACGATTTGTCGAGCACCGACTGCTCGACGAAGATCGGGGCGTCGGCCCGCAAGGCCAGCGCCATGGCATCGCTCGGGCGGGCGTCGATGGTCAGATCGCGACCCTCGCAGGTGAGCTGGATGCTTGCGAAGAACGTGTTGTCCTTGAGATCCGTGATGACGATCCGGTGGATCTGCGCCCGGAGCTCCTCGATCACATTGCGCAAGAGGTCGTGGGTCATGGGCCGCGGGGAGACGATCTTCTCCAGCCGGACGGCGATCGCATTTGCCTCGAAGATACCGACCCAAATGGGTAGAACGGCATCGCCCGTCGCATCCTTGAGGATGATGATCGGCATGTTCGACACCGGGTCGATCATCAGGCCCTTGATCTTCATCTCGACCGGCATGGACCGTGCTCTCCCTTCGGCGCGACCCGCGTGGCGGGCACTATATATGGGCGTTTCCTGGCCGGTCAAGCGGCGCCACGGGCTCGCCGCGCAGCGATAGTGCCGTCGAGCCGGTCACGCGAACGTTCAGGAAGCTGCCGACGGCCGCGGGACCGTCGAAGTGCACGATGCGATTCTCCGGCGTCCGACCGGACCAACGCTCGTCTCCCCTCTTGCTCGGTCCTTCCACCAGCACCTCGACGTCCCGTCCGATCCACTCGCGGTTGCGTCGCTCCTGGATCGCGAGCTGCCGCTCCTGCAGCCGAGCGAGACGGTCGAGCTTCGTCTCGATCGGCACCGCGTCACCCAGCTCGACCGCCTTCGTTCCGGCGCGCTCGGAGTACGCGAACGAGTAGACCGTATCGAACGGCACGGCATCGAGCAGCCGGAGCGTAAGGTCGAAGTCGGCCTCGCTCTCCGTCGGGAAGCCGACGATCAGGTCGGTTCCGAAGCGCATCTCGGGGATCCGTGCGCGCAGCGCATCGATCTTGCGCAGGTATCCCTCGCGGTCGTAGCCTCGGCGCATCGCCCGCAGCACGGACGAGCTGCCGGACTGCACCGGAAGGTGCAGATACGGGCACACCTTCGGCCGCGCGTCCCGCATCGCGTCCATCAACCGTTCGGTCATCTGAGCCGGGTGCGAGGTCGTGAAGCGAATACGCTCGATTCCCGGGACCTCGGCCGCGTGGAGCAGCAGATCGGCGAGCGTGTTCCCGTCCGCATCGCGGTACGCGTTGACCGTCTGGCCGAGGATCTCGACCTCGACGATCCCGCGCCCGGCGAGGGCGCGGATCTCGGCGACGATCTCGGTCATCGGTCGCGCAGATCTCGGGGCCGCGCGTTCGCGGGACCACGCAGTACGTGCAGCGGTGGTTGCAGCCCTCGAGGGCCGTGACGTACGCCTTGCCGAGAGACAGGCCGTCACGGCGGATCTCGTCGAACGGGAAGCGCACCGAGTCGGCCCGCTGCTCCAGATCGAGGAACCGCGTCGCGCCCGGCGCCTCGCGGGCCAGCGCCAGCGCCCGCGGAAGCGAGCCCGTGGCACGCGGCCCGAGGACCAGGTCGACGTACGGCGCGCGAGCGAAGATGCGCGATCCCGCCTGCTGGGCGACGCATCCGCACACGCCGAGCACGCGGTTGGGCGCGACGCGCTTCCAACTGCGGAGTCGACCGAGCTCGCAGAACACCTTCTCCTCGGCCTTCTCGCGAATCGAGCACGTGTTCAGGAGCACGACGTCGCGCATCGTCGATCCCCGAAGCCCGGGCATAGCCCTCGCGCTCGAGTGCCGCGGCGAGCTTCTCCGAGTCGTGGACGTTCATCTGACAGCCCCAGGTCTCGATGTGGTACCGGGGGCTGCGGGCGTTGGCCGCGGAGCGGGTCACGGGCCGTCCAACGCGTCGCGGGGTGCGCTCGGAGAGGCCAGCGGAGCCGGACCGTCGTTGATCAGGTCCTTGAGCTCTTTGCCGGGCTTGAAGTACGGGATGCGCTTCTCCGGCACGTCGACCTGGTCGCCGGTCTTGGGGTTGCGACCCTGCCGGGAGCGTCGGCGACGTACGACGGAAGCTGCCGAACCCCCGCAGCTCGATCTTGTCGTCGCGCTGCAGCGCATCGACGATCGACGTGAACACGGTGTTGACGATGATCTCGGCGTGCTTCTTGCGACACGCTGGAGACGCGCACCACCTCGTCGACAAGATCGGCCTTCGTCATGCTCCCTCCCCGAGCGAAGGCGGCGGCGGGCCGAGACCGTCTAGTCGTTCGCGTCGTCGTCGGAACGAGGTCGACGCGGACTGCCCCCGAACAGCGCCGGATCCATCACGTCGCCCAGCGTCGCCCGACCGTCGGTCGCCTGACCGTCGAAGTACGCCTGGACCGACTCCGGATCGGGCTCGTTGAGCGCGGCCTTGATCGACAGGCCGATCTTGCGATCGACGGGGTCCATCTTGAGGATCTTGACCCGGACGTCCTGACCGATCTGGAACTTGTCCTGCGGATTCTCGACGCGCTCGTTCGCCATCTCGGACACGTGGACCAGTCCTTCGACGCCCTCGAACAACTCGACGAACGCCCCGAACTCGGCGATCCGCGCGATCTTGCCCAGCAAGACGTCGCCCATGCCGTGCGTATGGAAGAAGTCCTCGATCGCGTTGGGCTGGAGCTGCTTGATGCCGAGCGACAGGCGCTGGTTCTCCGAGTCGATCTTCAGGATCACGGCCTCGATCTCGTCGCCCTTGTTCAGGATCTCGCTCGGATGCTTGACGCGCTTGGTCCACGACAGGTCCGAGATGTGCACGAGCCCGTCGATCCCCTCCTCGACCTCGACGAACGCCCCGAAGTCGGTCAGGTTGCGCACGACGCCCTTCAGCCGATCACCGACCCGGTACTTCGACCCGATCAGATCCCACGGGTTCGGCTCGGTCTGCTTCAAGCCCAGCGAGAGGCGGCGTCCCTCCTGGTCGATCTCGAGCACCACGCACTCGACCCAGTCGCCGACGTTGAGCAGCTTGGACGGGTGCTTGACGCGCTTGGTCCACGACATCTCGGACACGTGGATCAGGCCCTCGACGCCCTCCTCGACCTCGATGAACGCACCGTAGTCGGTCAGGCTGACGACCTTACCGCGGATCCGGGAGTACGGCGGATACTTGGCCGTGGACGTTGTCCCACGGGTCGTCCTGCAGCTGCTTGAACCCGAGCGACACCCGCTCCTTGCTCGCGATCGAACTTCAACACGATCACGTCGAGCTCGTCGCCGATCTGGAACTTCTCCGACGGGTGCGTGATGCGGCCCCACGAGATGTCGGTGATGTGCAGCAGACCGTCGATCCCGCCGAGATCGATGAACGCACCGTACTCGGTCAGGTTCTTGACCGCTCCGCGTAGGATCTTGCCCTCCTCGAGGTCGGCCAGCGTGCGCTTCTTCTTCTCCGCGTTCTCGACCTCGAGCACGGCCTTGCGCGACAGCACGATGTTGCCGCGGCGCTTGTTGACCTTGATCACGCGCATGCGGTACTCGTGACCGATCAGGCTCTCGAGATTGCGCACCGGACGGACGTCGACGAGGGAGCCGGGTAGGAACGCCGGCAACCCGATATCGACCTTGAGCCCACCCTTGATCCGGTCGACGACGCGGCCGAGGATCGGCGTCGCCCGTGTCGTAGGCCCGCTCGACCTCGTCCCACACCTTCATGCGCTCGGCCTTTTCCTTCGACAGCACGACGTAGCCGTCGCTGTCCTCGGTGCGCTCGAGCAGCACGTCGACGGTGTCGCCGACCTGCACGTGCAGCTGGCCGTCCGGCCCGCGGAACTCCTGGAGCTCGATCACGCCTTCGGACTTGTAGCCGATGTCGACGATGACCTCTTTCTCGAGGATGCGCAGGACACGCCCGTTGACGACCTCCCCCTCCTTGATCGCATGGGCCTGCGACTCGAAGTCGGCGAGAACCTGGGCGAAGTCGTCCACCTCCTCGACGTCGATTCGCGGCCGCGTCGGAACGGCGTCGTGCGCTTCGGCGTCGTCGGTCGTGGGACGCCCGTCGGGGACCTGGGACCCCGCGGCGTCGGGGGCATCGTGCTCTTCCTGCTGGGTATTCATGGAACGGTTGGAACCTCCTCGAGCCGATTCGCGGTCGGGTA
The DNA here is from genome assembly GCA_963824225.1 of uncultured Acidobacteriota bacterium. Classification (GTDB taxonomy): domain Bacteria; phylum Acidobacteriota; class Polarisedimenticolia; order Polarisedimenticolales; family Polarisedimenticolaceae; genus CAWGOF01. Next base: position 412,581 of record CAWGOF010000001.1, read on the forward strand.
GCGCGGCTCGCCGTCACGGATGCGAGGAGACGGACGCCTGGGCTGGCTACGCCGACAAAGCCACCATGCTAGAGGGGAGAGCCCCGACTGTCAAGAAGGACCGTCGTATCAGTCAATTACGAGGAGCGAGAGGTGCCTGCCGGCGGGCGGAGCTCCGCAGCTGGGACACCTCGCGGGCGGTCAGCGGACGAAATCGACCCGCGGGCAGCGTCCCGAGCTCGAGACCGTCGTAGCGCGTCCGGCGCAGCCGCTGCACCGGATGGCCGACCGCCTCGAGCATCTTCCGCACCTGGCGCTTCCGGCCTTCGTGCAGCACGAGCTCGACCCAAGCGGTCGAGCCGGTGCGACGGATCAGCGTCACGTGGGCCGGTCGCGTCGGCCGACCGTCGACACGGATTCCGCGTGCGAGCCGGGCCAACGAGTCTGGCCCCGGGACCCCGCGAACCTTGGCGCGGTAGGTCTTCGTGACACCGGAAGACGGGTGCATCAGCGCCCGCGCCAGGTCGCCATCGTCGGTGAGCAGGAGCAGGCCTTCCGACTGGTAGTCCAGGCGTCCTACGGGAAAGACACGTACCGTCACGCCCCGCAGCAGACCCCGAACGGTGGGCCGGCCCTCGGGATCGGATAGCGTCGTGACGCATCCGCGCGGCTTGTTGAGCATCAGGTACGTCCGGCGGGTCGGAGGCGTCCTGAGCGGCCGGCCGTCCACGGTCACGTGGTCGCGCGATGGGTCGACGTGCGACCCGAGCGTGGTCACGACGTGTCCGTTCACGCGGACGCGCCCCTCGGAGATCAGCCGGTCCGCCGCGCGGCGGGACGCAACGCCGGCGCGGGCCAGCGCCAGGTTCAGCCGCAGGCTCAATGTCCCCCCTCGGTCGGATCGTCCGCGCCCCAATCTTCGTCTGCGACGTCGCCCTCCTCGAGCGGCAACATCTCCTCGCCCGTGGTGGCGGCTGGCTCCTCCGCCTCCGCCGTCGTGCGCGCGATCTCGAGCGCTTCGTCCGCGGCCAGACCGGCGAGCTCGCCGAACTCCTCCATCGACGGCAGGTCACCCAGACGGTTGAGGCCGAAGTGGATCAGGAACTGCTTCGACGTCCCGTACAGCAGCGGGTGGCCCACGACCTTCTTGCGCCCGAGCGGGCGGATGAGCTTCTTGTCCAGGAGCGTCTTCAGCGCGGCGGACGGGTCCCGCCCGCGGATCGCCTGGATCTCCGGCAACGTCACGGGCTGCCGGTACGCCACGATCGCCAGGGTCTCGATCGCCGCCGGCGACAGGCGCGTGCGATTGCGCTGACGCATGTACTGGCGGACCCACGTGCCGACCTCGGGCCGCGTGGCGAGTCGAAACCCTCCGGCCACCGCCTCGACCCGCAGGCCGGACCGGCTGTGCTCCAGGCTCTCCTCGAGCGCCCGCACGGCGGCCTCGACGTGGTCCACGGCGATCCCCCCGAACGCCCGCGCGAGCTCGGCCGCAGGCACCGGCTCCTCGGACGCGAAGATCGCGGCTCCGACGGCGGGAACGAGCCACTCGTCGGACTGCGGATCGGCACTCGCCGGCGGATCGCTGTCGCTCACGTTGCGCTCTCCTCGTTGAGTCGAATGCGTATCTCGCCCAGCCGCTTGCGCTGGTACGCGACGATCAGCTGCAGGCGCAGCATCTCGAGCACGGCCAGGAACGCGGCGATGCGATCGACGCGCGTGGGGAGATCCTCGAACAACGCCAGCAGGTCGATCGTCCGTCGCTGCTCCAGGAGGTCGGTCAGCCAGGCGATCTTCTCGGCCACGGAGATGTGGTCGCGCCGGATGTGGATCCGCGCTTCCTCGCCCAACCGCCCGAGCAGCTCGCGGAACGCCTGGACGAGGTCGAAGAGGTCGACCGTGAGCATCTCCTCGTCGCGGAAGTCCGCCGGAACGTCGTCGCGCGTCCAGATCAGCTGCTGGCGGCTGTCGAGCGCCTGGAGCGTCTCCGCGGCCTGCTTGTACCTCTGGTACTCGAGCAGCTCGCGAACGAGCTCCGCTCGCGGATCCTCCGCGTCCGCGTCGTCGGTCGACGGGTCGGGCGGGAGCAGCATCCGCGACTTGATGTGCACGAGCGTCGCCGCGATCACGAGGTACTCCCCGGCGATGTCGAGGTTCATCTCGCGCATCGTCTCGAGATGCGCGTTGTACTGGTCGGTGATCTCGACGATCGGGATGTCGAGGATGTCGACCTCGTTGACCCGCACGAGGTGCAGCAGCAGATCGAGCGGACCCTCGAACTGTCCGGCGCGGACGCGGTAGCCTTCGGCCGCCGGCTGCAGCTCGGGGTTCACGACGCCGGTCCTGCGATGTGCATCGCCCGGCGCACGCCGCCGAGCGTCTCGGCGGCGACGCCGCGGGCCTGCGCGGCGCCGCGCGCCAGGATGCCGTCGACGCGCGCGGGGTCCGCGGCGAGCTCGGCGCGTCGCGCGCGCAGCGGCTCGAGGCGCCGTTCGATCTCGGAGCGCAGTGCGCCCTTGCAGTCGCGGCAGCCGATCGCCGCGGTGCGGCAGCCCGCGTCGGCCCACGATCGAACCGCGGCGGGCGAGAACACCTTGTGGTTCGCGAACACCGGGCAGATCTCCGGGTTGCCCGGGATGTGCCGGTGCGTGCGCTGCGGATCGGTGAGCATCGAATCGATCTTCGTCCGCACGGTCGCCGCGTCGTCGCGCAGGTAGATCGCGTTGCCGTAGGACTTGGACATCTTGCGTCCGTCGGTCCCGAGCAGCCGCGCGGCGGGCGTCAGGCGCGCCTGCGGCTCGGGGAACACCTCGCCGTAGAAGTGGTTGAACCGCCGGGCGATCTCGCGCGATAGCTCGAGATGCGGAACCTGGTCCTCACCCACGGGAACGAGCTGCGCCCGATAGATCAGGATGTCGGCGGTCTGCAGCAGCGGATAGCCCAGGAACCCGTACGTGTGCAGATCGCGCCCGCGCAGCTCCTCCTGCTGCTCCTTGTAGGTCGGAACTCGCTCGAGCCACGGCAGGGGCACGATCATCGACAGCAGCAGGTGCAGCTCGGCGTGCTCCTTGACGTCCGACTGGACGAACAGGCACGCGCGCTCGGGGTCGATCCCCGCCGCGAGCCAATCGAGAGCGACCTCGCGAACGTTGGCCGGGATCGCCGATGGATCGGCGTAGTCGGTGGTCAGGGCGTGCCAGTCGACGATCGCGAAATAGCACTCGAACTCGTCCTGCATCGCGACCCAGTTGTCGAGCGCGCCGACGAGATGGCCCAGGTGCAGCGGGCCGGTGGGCCGCATCCCGGAGAGCACGCGCGGGCGTTTGGGGTCGCTCATCGGCGGAGAAATCGAAGGCCGAAGAGTACCACGCCGCGCGCGCGTGGATCAACGCGCGGCGCGGGATTTCTCGATCGCGCGGGTGAGCTTCCCCGGACCGCCTTTGCACGCGAGGGTCTGGACCTCTTCGGACACGCGCTCGATGAACCGGTCTTCCGCCGCGGCATGCGGATCCTCGCCGCCCTGCGGGCGCCAGGACTCCGCGGCGAGGAACGTGCGCGAGCGCACGAGCGGCCCGTCGGTCGAGGCGAGCCGCAGCTCGATCCGTGTGTGCGCGGAGACCGTGGCGACGACGCGGCTCGCCATCTCCATCGGGTTCGCGTTGGGCGAGACGCGCTCGGCGATGCTCGACTCGTTGTGCGTCAGGTCCTCGAAATCGTCGAACCGCACGCGGAGCACGAGATCCCGTGGCGTCTCGAGCGGCACGGTGTCGACCGCGGCGAAGCACGGCGTTCCGGCGAGCCGCGCCAGCACCTGCTCCACGATTCGTCGCAGCGTGCTCTCGGGTCCGGGCGGGGCGCCGAACGCGACGTCGACCGCCAGGCTGTACCGCGCGGGCTCGGGCGCGGCCGAGGCGGCACGCGGCCCCGGGCCCAGGGGCAGGACGACCGTCGTCACGAGCAGGATGCCGAGCGCGACCGAGCGGCTCATGCGCGGAACACGAGCTTGACCATGCCGAAGCCCAGACGATCCCCGTCGGCGAGCGGGTGCGGCTGGCCCGCGGTGAGGCGGGTTCCGTTCACGAACGTGCCGTTGAGCGCCCCGACCTCCTCGACGACGACCGGTCCGTCGGGCGTGTCGAGGATCCGTGCATGGCGCCGCGAGACGCTGCGCTTCATATCGTGCTCGCTCAGATCGACGTCGGGACGCATCTCGGTCACCGGATCGAACCGGCCGATCATCGTCTCGGCGCCGGAGAGCGGGAACACCGCTCCGTGGCCCTCGACCTCGAGGCGCCGGCCGCACTCGGGCGCGGCCGTAGGGGCGCTGGCGTCGGCGCCTGATCCGGACGTGCGCGGCCGCGCGGCCGGGCGAACGCCGGATCGCTCGAGATCTTCCATGCGACGCTCGGCCTCGCGCAGACGGATCGACAGCTTGCGCAGCATGCGGATCGCGATCTCGATGTTGCCCTTGATCATCTTGTCGAAGATCATGCTCGTTGATCTCGATCAGCTCGACCGACTCCTGCGCCTCGGCGTGGCACGTGCGCGGCATGCCCTCGAGGATCGACATCTCGCCGAAGAAGTCGCCTTTCTCCATCACACCGAGCTCGCGTACCTGTCCGTCGGTCTCACGGAACAAGCGGACGGCGCCGGCCTGGACGATGAACATCGTCGTGCCGCGATCGCCCTCGCTGAACACGCGCTCGCCAGCCCGGAAGCGGACGGTGAAGTTGTGGAACGGGCTCTTGGCCGCGGGGACCGGTGGTGCGGAGCTCAACGCGGGCCTCCCTCGCCCGGACTCGCGGGCGCGCGGGTCGCGGCGTGATCGAGGAGCAGCACCTCGGCCGCGTAGCGCACCGCCTGCTCCGGATCGCTGGCGGCGATCTCGCGCAGCACCGCTTCGGCCGCCGCATCGCCGAGCGATCCGATCGCCTGGGTCGCCGCGATGCGCACCGAGATCGTCGGGTCGCGACGGGCGCGTGCGACGAGGGCCAGGCGGAGTTCCTCCTCGTCGGGCAACGGTTCTCCGGTGGGTGCGGTGCGGTCGAGGATCTGGCCCGCCAGGCGGGCCGCCTGCGCCCGGATCTCGGACTGGGGGTGGTCGAGCAGCGGCGGAAGCGCGGGCGCCTGTGCCGCCGTGCCCCGACGGAACTTCAGGAACTGATCGAGCGCCGCGGCCAGGAGCAGCGGGTTCGTCTCCCCGAGCATCTCGTCGAGCGCCGACCACTTGACGGCCTCGCTCCGGGCGTCCTGGATCGCGATGAACCGCTCGAAGGCCGCGAGGAGGGCGTCGCGCCCCTCGGCCGGCAGCGCAAACACGCCGTCGACGCCGCGCACCAGGCCGAACCGGCGCGACTTCTCCGCATCTCCGTCGGTCGCCGGAAGCGGCTCGAGCAGCAGGACGTAGCTCGCCCCCGCGTCGAGGCGCTGGGCCTTCGGGTCGAGCATGCGATCGCGCTCGCGATTCGCTTCGCGCACGTCGACGCGGATCGGTTCGCCGACGCGCAGGTCGCCGCGCAGGACTTTGGTCACCACCACGTCGAATTGACGCCCGTCCTGGCCCAGGCTCGTCCCGCCGACCACTACCGGTGCAGCGAGCGTCCATTCGAACGACATCCGCGGATCGGGCACGGCCGTGTCCGTCCGCGCACCGGTCGAGGCGATCGTTGCGATCGCAGCGATTGCGACCGCGAGACCGGCGATCACGCGCCCCCATTCCTCGGCAGCGCCAAGCGAGCGAGCCATGCTCGAATGGTAACGTGGTCCGCGCGGGGTCGCTATGGAGCTCTCGCAGCGGTCCGCGTACGTCCGGAAGCTCGCGCGGGCCACGGAAGCGCCCTCGGATCAGTCGACCGGATCGAGTCGCAGCTGGATCGCGAGCGTGAACCGCTTCTTCGCCGCGCCCTCGGCGAGCTCGACCGGGATCAGGATCTCGCGCCGCTCGCCCGCGGCGAGCCGCGCGACCTCGATGCTCGGGTCGTCGAACAGATCGGTGACGCGGACGGGCTCCGACAACGGTTGGGGCTGCGACCGCTCGATGGACAGTGCCGCATCGATCCCGACCGACGGGGCCTCGACGGCGTCGATCTCGAGCCGTGGCTCGTCGAGCGCGCCGAGGTCCCACGTTTCCTCGGGCTGGCTCTCGACCGCCGGTGGCTCGTACGCTGGAGCGACCGGGGTCGGGGCCGGCGGCTTCGCCGCTCGTGCCGGCTGCGGCGCACGGCCGGTGACGCGCCAGTCGGGGTCGTTTCGATGATCGACCTCGAAGGACAGGCCGGCCGCTCGGGCGGGCGTGCTCGCCGGGGCGTCGAACGCCACCGGCTCCGCATCGGGGAAGCCGCTCCCCAGGTCGAACGACTCGTCCGCGGCAGGTGAGACCGCGGGAGGCGCGACCGAGATCGCGTCCGATGCGACGAGATCGATCGGCTCGTCCGCGCTCCCGACCTCGCTCACGAGCGCGTCGATCTCCTGCGGTCCGAACATCGCGTCGTCGCCAGCGTCGATGCGGCGCGTCGCTGCGACGTCCTGCTTCGGCCGCGGCGGATCGGTCTTGGTGCGCGACAGCGGATCCTTGAAGTCGGACAGCGGGATCGAGCGCGTGGTCGCGACGCCCGCGGCATTTCCGGCCGGACGCGGGCGCGCCGTGTGCGTCGGCGCAGGTGCCGGCGCGGGAGCGGCGACGACGGGTGCCGGCGCAGCGTGCGCCGTGCGCTCGGGCGCGGCTTTCGGATCGTACTTGCGAGTCAGATGGAGCAGGACGAGCTTGGTGATGGCTTTGAGCGTGTCCTGCACGCCGATTCCGGTCGTGGCCACCGACTCGTAGAACGGCGCGTTGTACCGGTTGACCGCGCTGTTCAGCTCCTCCATCGTCGACAGTTTCGGCAGGTCACGCTTGTTGAACTGGATCACGTGCGGCAGCTCGGACAGCTTGAGCCCGTGGCCCTTGAGGTTCTCCTCCAGGTTGCGGAACGACTCGACGTTCGCCCCGAGCATCGCGGCCTGCGAGTCGGCCACGAACACGATGCCGTCCGCGCCCTTGAGCACGAGCTTCCGCGTTTCGTTGTAGAACACCTGCCCCGGCACCGTGTACAGCTGGATCCGGGTCTTCATCCCGCGGATCTCACCCAGGTCGATCGGCAGGAAGTCGAAGAACAGCGTGCGGTCCGTCTTCGTGGCCAGGGACAGCATCTTGCCCTTGACGTCGTCCGGAAGCGTTCCGTGGACGTACTGGAGATTGGTCGTCTTCCCGCACAAGCCCGGCCCGTAGTACACGATCTTGGCCGTGAGCTCACGCGTCGAGTAGTTGAACAGCACCATCGGCGGCTACCCCCAACCCCGGGCGCATCCCCTCGCGCCGCGCGGAACGGTCGACCGTCGCGGAACATAGTCCCGGGCCCGGAGACGGTCAAGCGTCGGCGGTCGCCGGAGCGGCCCGCTGGACCGCCGCGGCGAACTCGGCGCCCAGCAGTACGATCCCGGTGGCCGCGTAGAACCAGAGCTGGAGCGTCACGATGCCGGCGAGCGTCCCCGTCACGAGGCCGAAGCTCGTCAGGCGCACGAGAACGGCGCCGAACGCTCCGCGTGCCACCTCCCACAGCGGCAGGGCGACGCACACGCCGGCGAGCGCGACCCGGATGCGCGTCCCGCCGCGCGGTAGCAGGCGGTAGAGCAGGGTCAGCGTCACGAACCGTACCGCGAGAAGGATCCCGTGAGACGCGAGACGGGTCGGGCCGGGCGGCATGGCGCCGGCCCGGACGACCAACTCGTCGACGAGATGCGACGCACCGAGAGCCGCACCGATGACGAACACCAGCGCCAGGACGCGCGGCCGCAGCCCGACCGCGCTCCGCCGCAGGCCCGGCGACAGGACGTGGCTCATGGCTCGCTCGAGCGCCCGCAGTCCGGCCATCGCCGACCACGCGAGACCGGGTAGCGCCAGCGCGATCACCGGCGTGCTCGTCGCGAGGTCGTGCTCGATCAGCCGCGAGAGGGCGTTCGCCGCGTCCGCGGCCAGGAGCGGCGAGATGTGGAACACGGCCTGCCGGACCGGATCGGGACCGGGCAGGAGCTCTCGCACCAGGACGCTCGTGAGGTACACGAACGGCGCGAGCGACAGGAGGCCGTAGCAGGCGACGACCGCGGCGTGGTCGAGGCAGCGGTCCCGATGAAACCCGACGAGCGCCGCCCACAGCAGGTCGAGCAGGCGGCGCGCGCGGCTCACGCGGCGCCGCTCCGATCTCGACGGCCGCGAAACACGAGGCGTACCGGGACCTCGGCGAGGCCGAACCGCTCGCGCAGCGACGCCTCGAGGTGGCGCCGGAACGGGGCGCTGGCCTTGCGCGGATCGTTGCAGAACACGACGAACCGCGGCGGGTGCGTACCGATCTGCGTCGCGTAGAACACGCGCAAGTCGCCGCGCCCGGAAACCTCGAGATCCGGGCCGCAGGCGTCGCGCAGCCAGCGGTTGAGCTCGGGCGTCGGCACACGCAGTCCCGCGGCCGCGTGGAGCCGCGCCGCGAGCTCGAGCAGCCGACCGACGCGCTGGCCGGTACGAGCGGACAGGAACGCGATCGGCACGCCACGGGCGAACGCCAGGCGCTCGTGGATCTCGTCCTCGATCCGCCGCACGGCCTCCTCACGGCCCTCGACGCGATCCCACTTGTTGACCGCTACGACGAGCGGCCGCCGAGATTCGAGCACGAGGCCGGCGATGTGCGCGTCCTGCGTGGAGATCGGCAACGTTCCGTCGAGCACGAGGATCACGACGTGCGACTGGGCGATGCTGCGCGCCGCATGATCGACCGCGACACGCTCGACCGCTGGGCCGGTGCGGAACTTGGGGCGCATGCCCGCCGTGTCGATGACCCGGTAGCGCAGGCCCTCGACCACGACGAGCGTGTCGATCGCGTCGCGGGTCGTACCGGGAGTCTCGCTGACGACCGCACGCTCCTCCCCCGCCAGACGGTTGAGGATCGAGGACTTGCCGACGTTCGGACGGCCGACCAGCGCCAGGCGGATCTCCTCGGGTGCCGGAGCGTCCGAGGCGGCGCCGATGGACGACGAGCGCAGCGCGGCGTCGATCCGGTCGAGCAGGTCGTCGGTACCGAGGCCGTGCTCGGCCGACACGCCGACCGGCTCGCCGAGACCCAGCTCGTAGAGCGCGTGGATCAGCGGCTCGGCCTTGGGCGTGTCGATCTTGTTCGCCGCGAGGACGACCGGCCGACCGCTCTTGCGCAGGATCGTCGCGACGTCGCGGTCGAGCGCGGTCGGACCCGCGACCGCATCGACGACGAACACGAGGCACGCGGCCTCGGTGATCGCAAATCGCACCTGGCGCTCGATCTCGGCGGCGTACGGTCCGTCGCCGTCGGGCACCAGGCCTCCGGTGTCGACCAGGCGAAACGGTGTCGGAACGTCCGAGACCTCGGCGTAAACCCGATCCCGGGTCACGCCGGGTGAATCTCCGACGATCGCCTTGCGCCGCCCCACCAGCCGGTTGAACAGCGTGCTCTTCCCGACGTTCGGCGCGCCGACGATCGCGACCACGGGGCACGACATGCGCGCACCCTAGCACAGACCATGCGCTAAGTTCCTTGCTGATATGGGGTTATGGCCGACGGTTGCTTGACACTCCGACGGACCGGCACGTAGACTGCGCCATCGGTCCGAGGGGGCACGGGGCATGATCAAGGCCGACATCATCAATCGCGTCTCGGAGGACGCCAACATCACCAAGGTGAAGGCGGTCGAGGCGGTCGAGGCCGTGTTCGAGGCGATGAAGGTGGCCATGCTGAAGGGCGAGCGGATCGAGCTGCGCGGCTTCGGCGTGTTTCAGGTCAAGCCGCGAAAGAAAGGGATCGGCCGGAACCCGCGGACCGGCCGCGAGGTCCGGATCCCCCCGGGCAAGACGATCCGGTTCAAGCCGGGAAAGAGCCTGCGGGCGCTGGGCTAGCGCACCGAGCTATTCGTTCCCGCGGCCTCGCTCGAGCACCAGGTCGACCGCCGTCGGCTCGCTCCCCTCCTCGACGACGACCTTTCGCCTCTGGGATCCGAACCCGGGCCGTGTGACCTCGATCACGTGCTCGCCGACCGCGACCGGAAGCGCGCCGTGCAGCCGGCCGAGCGTATCGCCGCTCGCCAGGAACTCGCCGTCGAGATAGACCGCGGCGTCGGGCGGCTCGACCGTGATCCGCAGGAGGCCGCGACGCAGCGTCCCGGTCCTCGAGGGCTCGGGCTCGAGAGCCTGCCGGAACTGCGGCGCCTGCCGGGGCTCGACTTCCTGGTCGAGCTCTTCCATCGCCGCGCGCTCGCGCTCTTCCGCAGGGCTCGAAGCGCTCGGCGCCCCGCGCTCGACGCTCGGCGTCCCGCGCTCGACGATCCCGCTACCTTCGGGCAGCTCTTCCTCGATGACGTAGCGCACACCGGGCTCGGTCCGCATGTGGAACCGCATCGACTGATGGCCCGCCAAGCGTAGCTCGACCACGTGGTCGCCCGACGGCACGGTCAACGAGTCCCACGTGCCGTTGAAGTCCCGCGCTTCGCCGCGAAACTGCCCGTCGATCCAGATTTCGGTCTTCTTCGGCTGGATCCGGGTCTCGATCACTGCCGGCGGCCCCGCGGGCACCTCGTTGCTTTCACCCTCGGTGTACACACCGTCCGTGTACCCACCGGTCACGCCGTCGCCACCGCCCGACACGTAGACGGTCGGCGAGGAGTAGTACGGGTAGCCGTAGCCGTAGCCGTAGCCGTACCCGTAGCCGAAGCCCACGCCGAACGACCAGTACGGGTAGTCGTAGTAGGGATAGTACGGATAATACGGGTAGTACGGATAGTACGGGTAATACGGGTAGCCGTTGCTGCCATAGCCGTAGGTCGCCGTGCCTCGCGCCCGCGTTGCCGTGTCGCCGGTCGGCGTCCGCGTCGCGGTCGCGGAGGCGCTACGGCCCGACGTGCCGTACGGTGAGGGGCGAGCGCCGCTGGACGATCGTGGGGCCGGCGCCGCGGATCGGGAGCCCGTCCGTGGAGCGGCCGATCGCATCGAGGGTCCACGCGCGCCGCCTGCGTGGCCGGACATCCGCGCGCCGCCACCGCCCGCGCCACGACCGCCACCGCCGCGCCCCGCATCGACCGCGGGCGCGCACGGGATCACGAGCGCAGCGACGAGCCCGAGCGCCGGTAGGATGCGGGCCATCGGCTTCATACGCGCCTCCCAGAGTCGTCCAGGGTCTTCGGGCTGCAAGCCCCGTACCGGGACGCTCCGTCGCTCCCGGGGCCTGCGCCGCCCCCCGAGTGTCCTCGGTCGAGGCCAGCGCGTCGCCGCCGGGAGACACCGCCTCCTAGGGTATACTCCGGAACGATCGATCCCGCTCGTGGAACCCTCCCCGACCACCGCCGTCCCGCGACCCAGAATCCGTCTCCATCTCCTGCTGTTCCTGCTCACCATGCTGAGCCTGGCGCTCGCCGGCGGACTGATCTGGGATCCGCCCGACATCGGCCCGGAAGCGCTGGCGAGCATTCGGGGCTGGCTCGAGGTGCTCCGTGCCGGGGTGCCCTACGCGTTCTGGGTGCTCGCGATCCTGGGGGCCCACGAGATGGGCCATTTCGTCGCTTGCCGGTGGTATCGCATTCCGGTAACCCTGCCGTTCTTCCTTCCCGGCCCGCCGCCGCTCGGCACGTTCGGAGCGGTCTTGCGCATCCGCGGCTTGATCCCCCATCGCCGCGCGCTGTTCGACGTCGCCGCCGCCGGACCTCTCGCAGGACTGGCCGTGGCGCTGCCCGTTCTGATCGTCGGACTGTGGACGGCGACGCCCCAGACCGCGGCGCCCGAGTCCGCCGGGCTCGTGCTCGGCGCGCCCCTGGCCTGGGACGTGCTGGCGCGGCTTTGGCCGCACCAGGCTCCCCCCGAGGCGAACGCGCTCATCGTCGCCGGATGGGTCGGGGCTCTCTTCACCTCGCTCAACCTGTTCCCCGTGGGCCAGCTCGACGGGGGCCACGTGGCGTTCGCGATCTCGCGCCGCCTGCATCGCTGGCTGGCCTTCGGGACGCTCGGCGGCCTGCTCGTTCTCGTCCTGTACCAGGCGGTCGTCGAGCGCGAAGTGCCGGCCTACGGCGTGTGGATCCTGATCCTGGCGTGGATGCGCGATCGTCATCCACCGGTGATCGACCCGTTCGTGCCGCTCGGCCGCGGTCGGACCCTGCTTGCCGTCCTCCTGTTCGTCGTTTGGCTCGCATGTTTCATCCCCCTCCCGCTGCGAATCGTCGGTCCGTGATCGGCTCGGGCCCCGCAGGCCCGCACGACAACGTCACGGTGCCGTTCCGATCGGTGCGCAGGACGCGCGCGCCGACCTGGCGCAGGCGGCTCAGGCTCTCGGGGTGCGGATGGCCGAACCGATTGCGCACGCCGCACGACACGACGGCCCATCGCGGCTTCACGCGGTCGAGGAACGCGCGGCTCGATCCGTTCCTGCTTCCGTGATGCGATGCGACCAGAGCCTCAGCCGTGACGTCGAGACCGCTCTGGACGAGCGACGCCTCGCCCGACGGATCGAGGTCGGCCGGGACGAGCAAGCGGCACGGGGACGCCCCGATCCGCAGCACGATCGACCGATCGTTGGCCGAGAGGTGCGCATCGACACGGGCCGGCCCCAGGACTTCGATCGGCATGGGCGGGCCGATCCGTTTCATGCCCCGCTCGGCGAGGACGATCGCCACGCCGCGGGAACGTGCGAGCGCGGCGAGAGCGGCGAGCCGCGGACTCTTCTCCCAGCCGATCGGTAGCCACAGCTCGCCGACCTCGAGGTCGCGCAGGACGGCGAACGCACCGGCCGCGTGGTCCGCGTGCTCGTGGCTCACCGACAGGATCGAGACGCGGCGTGCGGCGTTGCGCACGAGCCATGGGACGACGATGCGTTCCCCCGGGTCGTAGCGTGGATCGGTGCTCCCGGCGGCGTCGACCAGCACGACCTCGGCCGCCGCGCCGCGCAGCGCCACCGCCTGCCCTTGACCGACGTCGAGCACGGCGGCTTGGGGAGCGTGCGCGAGGCGCGGAGGAGCGGGCGAGCCCACGTGGATCGCGAGCGCGACCAGGGCGAGGACGAGGCGCGCGAGGCTTCGTACGCCCGGTGCTCGCGGAGCCCCACGGCGCGCGATGATCCCGAGCGCCGTGTAGTACGCGGCGATCGTCGCGAGGCCGGGCGGCGCGATGACGACCCCGGCGCCCGGTTGCTCGGCCGCTCGGGCGGCGATCGCGAGCAGCAGCTCGTTCGGCAGCCCGGCGAGACGCAAGAGCGCCGTACCGGCGACGGGGACGTCGGCCAGGGCGAGCGCGGGGTAGCCGAGCCCGAGCGCCGCGGCGGACAGCGGTGCGGCGACCAGGTTCGTGCAAACGGAGATCGGCGCCACGCGACCGAACCACCACGCGACGATCGGGAGCGTCGCCCCATACGCTCCGAGCGTCACGCCACACGACACGGCGAGTGGCCGGGGCAGCGGCAGCCGATCGGCGATCGGCCGCGCGCCGAGGACGATGCCCGCGGTCGCCGCGACGCTGAGCTGCAGCGCCGGGTCGGCGATCGAGCACGGGGCGAGGCCCACGAGCGCAGCGGTGACGAGGGCCAGCGAGTTCAACGGGTCTCCGTCTCGGCCGAGCGCTCGTCCGGCGGCGAGCACGATCGCGGCCCCGATCGCGCGCAGGACCGACGGCTCGGCGCCGACGAGCTCGCCGAAGAGCGTGAGCAACACGAGTGCGAGGACGAAGACGAGCGCCCGCGGGAGCCGGCTACGACGCACGAGCTCGGCCAGCGCGAGGGCCACGAGCCCGACCTGCAGGCCGCTGATCGCCACCACGTGCACGAGCCCCGAATCCCTCAACGCGCGCAACGCCTGCGGCTCGAGGAGCTCGCGATCGCCGAGCAGCATCGCCGCGGTCAGGCCACGCACCGGCCCCGTAGGTCCGAGCGCGCGATCGAGGCGTACCCGGGCGGCACGACGCAAGCGATCGATGAGCGGTCGTCCCCCGCCCCCCGCGTGCTCGCGCACCACGAGGCGGGCGCTCTTGACCGAGCCCTGCGCCACGACACCCCGTGCGGCAGAGCGGGTACGTGGATCGGGAGAGTCGCGCAGACGGGGCGCGCCGGGCCGGACCAGACGGCACCACACGCGCACGACATCACCGCGCACGAGAGCGTCGACCTCGGATGCCGCGGTCGAGCTCGCGACGCGCAGCCGCAGCCGGACGCGAGGCATGGCCGGGTCGTTCGTCCGCGCGCCGTCGAGCTCGATCACGCGAGTTCCGTCGAACGCGCGCTCGGGAGCACGCGCGAGCGCTCCGCGGACCTCGGTCTCGAGGACGTCCTCGGTCGGCCCGAAGAGAGACGCCACGCGCTCGCGATGCGCATCGAGCGACAGGGCTCCGAGGGCCAGGCCCGCCCCGGCGAGCGGGACGAGCGCAGCTCGGCCAAGACTCCGCGTGCGGTATCCGACCACCGCACCGAGCACGAGCGCAGCCGCGGCCGACGCGAGCGCCAGGCGGACGCCGGGCTGCCACAGCGCGCCGAGCCCGGCGCCGGCGAGCCAGGCGATGCAGGGGCGAAGGGCCGGCCGCGGCACGGACACGGACGGCACGTGGGCACACCAGGACGCGTGGGACGGAGCGAGCGTAGCGCTCGGCGAGGGGTGAAAGCTCGGAGCTGTGGGGTCGCGCCGTTGCGATCAGGAAACGAGGCGTGGCAGCCCGAGGCGCTGCCGGAGCCACGAGACCGCGGCGAGCGACCGCGCCCGCTCGATCTCTTCCACGGGAACGCGGCCGCGTAGACGGGCGACCGAGCGCTCGGCGGCTCGCTCCGCCTCGCTCGCCACATCGGGCGGAACTGCGCGGGGAAGCTCCGCGTCGAGCTTCGTGTCGAGCGTCTCGGGCTGTGCCCCCTGTGCGGCCGTTTCGAGCAACCGGTCGAGCAGCGCTCGCAGCGCTGAGTCCGGCGGCGTGCGGTCGCGGTACCTACACCAAAGGGTGAGCCGGTCCAGCGGGATCGATGATCGCTCCGGCGCGGCCGGCGCGCGCCGGCCGTCGAGGACGACGCGCCAGGACTCGTCGACCAGAGTCGCGACGTAGGCCAGGCTACGGGGCCGAGCGCGTGCGCGGCGCCGCTTGGGCTCGAACGCCGCGTCGATCGACTCGAGCACGAGCGCGAGCGGGACGCCCGCCGCGTGCCAGCCCGAGATGCGGGTCCAGTCGCGCGGCGACAGCACGATCGGGCGCTCCTCGCGCTCGGCGAGCCGCCGTTCGATCGCGCGGGCGTAGCGGGCGCGAGCCCGCTCGTCGCGCAATGCGCTCACGACGGCGCGAGGAGGTGCGCCAACAGGTTGTCGACGCAGCGTGCGATCAGCGGTACCTGGAGCCGGTACACCTCGATCGGCTGGCCGTACGGATCCTCGAGGTCCGGGGGATCGGGGTCGAGCGACGAGCCGTGCTCGAACGCTCGGAGAAGCGCGCGCCGGGCCGCGCCCCCGGGACGATGCTGGGCGAGCCACGCGAGATGGCTCCGTTCCATCGCCACGATCCAGTCCGCTCCGAGAACGTCGGCCGTCCGCACGCTCTTCGAGCGGTGCGCCGCGCTCTCGACCCCCAGCTCGGCGAGGACCCGGGCCGCGTCGGGGCAGATCGGCTGACCCTCGATGCCCAGCGTCCCCGCGGAATCGGCCGAGAGCCCGGGTAGCCCGAGCTCGGCGATGCGCTGTCGGAAACACGCGGCGGCCGCGGGGCTGCGGCAGATGTTCCCGCTGCACACGAACAGAACGTTCATCCGCGGTTCTTCTCCCACAGCAGTCGCAGGCCGTCGAGCGTGAGCCCGGGATCCGTCGCGGCGAGCAGCGCGAGCTCGGGAGCGAAGATCGGGGCCAGCCCACCCGTGGCCACGACCGGCGCGTCCTGGCCCAGCTCGGCGCGGATCCGCCGAACGAGCCCTTCGACGAGCCCGACGTACCCATGGAACAGGCCGGACTGGACGCTCTGCTCGGTGTTGCGCCCGATCACCCGCGGCGGCCGGCGCAGATCGACACGATGGAGTCGAGCCGCGCGAGCGAACAGTGCCTCGGCCGAGAGCGCCAGGCCGGGGGCGATCACGCCGCCGAGATACTCGCCACCCGGACCGACGACGTCGAACGTTGTCGCGGTCCCGAAGTCGAGCACGATCACCGGCGCGCCGAACCGGGCGAGCGCGGCGACCGAGTTGACGATCCGGTCGGCGCCCACGGCGTGCGGCGACTCGTAGAGGATCGGCATCCCGGTCTTGATCCCCGGCCCGACGAACAGCGGCTCGCCGATTCCGAGCGCCCGGCCGAGCGCGGAGTACACCGCGTCGAGCTCGGGCACGACCGACGAGACGACGATGTCCGAGATCGCCGCGCGCTCGATGCCCGCTTCGCTCCACAGCGAGCGCAGCACCACGCCGAGCTCGTCGGCGGTCGCGTCCTTCCGCGTGGCCAGCCGGAAGTCGGCGCGCAGCGTTCGCCCGTCGAACAGCCCGAGCACCGTGTGGGTGTTTCCGATGTCGATGGCCAGGAGCATCGTCGTCACTCCCCGTCGAAGAACACCGAATCGACCGAGCGGACCCGCACGGTCCGCCCATCGTCCTGTCGCACGAGCAGCGTCCCGTCGTCGGCGACGCCCGTCGTCGTGCCGAGTACCGATCCGTCCGCGCCGTCGATCCCGACCCGGACCCGCGCCCCGCGCGCCGACGGTGCGAGGGTCGACCACCGGTCGAGCAGCGCGGGCCAGCCTCCCACCGTGATCTCGTCGAACGCCAGGCCCAGACGCTCGAGATAGGCGGCCAACAGCTCCTCTCGGTCGGGCATGCTAGCGCCGCTCGCGCGCTCGAGCGACGTCGCACGGGACGCCACGTCCGTGGGAAACGGACGCTGCGGATCGAGGACGTTGATCCCTGCGCCGACGACCAGGTCGCTCGTGTCCGGGCCGCTCGAACGCAGCTCGCACAGGATCCCGCCGAGCTTGCGTCCGGCATGGACCAGATCGTTCGGCCATTCGATGACCACCCCGTCCGCGCCGACCGCCCGGCACGCCTCGCACGCCGCGACCGCAGCGGCCAGCGTGTAGCGCGTGATCTCGTCGACGGGTGTCCGGGTGGACCGAAGCACCGACACGTAGATCCCCGTTCCGGCGGGCGAGTGCCACGGGCGTCCACGTCGGCCACGCCCCGCGCTCTGATGCTCGGCGACGACCACCAGTCCGCTCGCGCCCTCGATCCTACGGCGCCGCACCTCGTCGTTCGTCGAGTCGACGGTCGAGAGCACGACGAGCCGCGAGATCCACGTCGTTCCGGCGAGGCGGCGCGCCAGGCGCGAGCCGTCGAGCGGTGGCAGAGTCAGGGGCCGGGCTCGACGTCGAGCGCGAAGTCCATCGCGCGCGACGAGTGCGTCAGGTAGCCCAGGCTGAGGAAGTCGACGCCCGCTTCGGCGTACGGGCGGAGCCGACCGGGGCCCAGGCCCCCCGAGGCCTCGAGCACGATGCGGCCGCGTGCCCGTCGTACGGCGTCCCGGACCTCGTCGACCGACAAGTTGTCGAGGAGCGCGCGACCGGCCCCGGCCGCGCAGGCATCGTCGAGCTGCGCCAGGCTGCTCACCTCGACCGTGATCCGCTCGGCCGGATGGCCCGCCGCTCGCGCCCGCGCCACGGCATCGGCGATCGACCCGACGATCGACAGGTGCGTGTCCTTGATCAGCACGGCGTCGTGGAGCCCCATCCGGTGGTTGTCCGCGCCGCCCGTCGCGACCGCGTACTTCTCGAGGATCCGCAGGCCCGGAGCGGTCTTCCGCGTGTCGAGGATCCGCGCCCGCGTGCCCCGGATCTCGGCGACCGCGGCCGAAGCGGCGGTCGCGATCCCCGACAGGCGCATGAGGAAATTCAGCGCCGTGCGCTCGCCGGCGAGGATCGCCCGCGCCGATCCGGCGACGCGGGCGACGACGATGCCGGCCTCGACGGTCTCGCCGTCCGAGCACAGGACCGTGAACGCGACCCCGGGCTCGAGGGCCTCGAACACCGCGCGGGCGAGCGGCATCCCGGCGAGCTTGAGGCGCTCGCGCGCGACCAGGCTCCCGACGGCCTGTGCGGCGGCCGGAACGATGGCGAGGCTGGTCACGTCGCCGGAGACGTCGAGATCCTCGTCGAGCGCAGCGGCCACGGCACGACGCACGACGTCCGCGGGCGGAGCGATCATCCGGAGTCGCTCGGGCTCAGGCCGAGCGTCGTCAGGTGCCGCTCGATCTTGGCCTGCTCCTGGAGCAGCTCGGCGTGGAGCCGGCGCTCCTTGTCCACGATCTCGGGGGGCGCCCCGGCCAGGAATCGGCTGTCGGCCAGCTTGCGCGCGCGGCCCGCGACGTCCGCGGTGACGCGCGCGAGGTCGCGACGAATGCGCTTGCCCTCGGCTTCGAGGTCGAGCAGGCCGGCGAGGGGGATCGCAATCTGCACGCCCCCCCCGACCCCGCGTGCCGCGACGATCGACGGATCGAGCGCGGCCACGATCTCGACCTCGCTGGCGCGGACGAGCGTGCCGACGCGCGCAGCCTCGGCCTCGAGCAGCCCGTGCAGCTGCCGATCCTCGGTGTGGAGCAGGAGGCGGATACGTTGCCCGGGCTCGATCCGGCATTCGCCGCGCAGGTTACGGATCTTGACCACGATCTCCTGGAGCCGCGTGACGTCGGCTTCGGCCGTGGCGTCGCGCGGGACGTCCGACGTCTGGGGCCACGACTCGAGCGCGAGGAGCCCGCGCTCGCCCGGGAGACGGTGCCACAGCTCCTCCGTCAGGAACGGCATGAACGGATGGAGCAGCCGCAGCACGGTCGCGAGCACCGAATGGAGCGTCGATCGGGCGGACCGCGCCCGGGCTTCGGGCGCGCCTTGCGCGAGGTCGGGCTTGGCCAGCTCGATGTACCAGTCGCAGAACTCGTGCCACACGAAGTGGTACAGCAGCATCCGCGGCACGGTCGAAGCCGCAGCGCGACCAGCGCCGCTTCGACGTCGGCGATCGTTGCCCCCAGGCGCGACAGGATCCAGCGCTCGGCGAGAGAGCTCGGACGGCTCGGGCGTGTCGTGGCGTCCGCGATGTGGAGCAGGACGAACCGCGATGCGTTCCACAGCTTGTTCGCGAACGCGCGGTACCCCTCCATGCGTTTCTCGGCCAGCGGGATGTCGTTGCCCGGCGCGGCGAGGATCGCCATCGTGAACCGCACCGCGTCGGTGCCGTAGCGCTCCTGGATCTCGTGCGGCATCGATCGCGTTGCCCTTGGACTTCGACATCTTCCGGCCCTGGTCGTCGCGCACGAGACCGTGGATGTACACGTTGCGGAACGGCACCTCGTCGCGGAACTTCAGCCCCATCATCATCATCCGGGCGACCCAGAAGAAAATGATGTCGTGGCCCGTGATCAGCAGCTGCGTCGGGTAGTACCGGGCGAGGTCCTGCGTCTCGTCGGGCCAACCCATCGTCGAGAACGGCCACAGCGCCGACGAGAACCAGGTGTCGAGGACGTCCTCGTCCTGGCGCAGCGTGCCGCTGCACGCGGTACACGCGCGGGGTGGATCGACGGCCACGAGCATCGTGCCGCACCCGTCGCAGTACCAGGCCGGGATGCGATGGCCCCACCACAACTGGCGCGAGATGCACCAGTCGTGGATGTTGCGCATCCACTCGAAGTAGGTCTTGGACCACGCTTCGGGCACGAAGCGCGTGCGTCCGGTCTCGACGGCCTCGATCGCCGGGCGGGCCAGCTCGGCCATGCGCACGAACCACTGCGTCGAGACGAGCGGCTCGACCGGTGTGGCGCAGCGCTGGCACTGGCCGACCGCGTGCTCGGTGCGGCTCCTCGACGCTCGAGGAGCGCCCCGGGCGCGCAGGTCGTCGGCGACCCGGGCACGGGCCTCGAACCGATCGAGACCCGGTACGCGCCCGCCGCCTCGGCCCATCCGGCCGTCGGGGTCGATCACGGCGAGCTCGGGCAAGCCATGACGGCGGCCGAGCGCGAAGTCGTTCGGGTCGTGGGCCGGCGTGATCTTGACCGCGCCGGTGCCGAATGCCGGGTCGACGAACGCATCGGCGACGACGACCACGTCCCGACCGGTCAGCGGGACCTCGACTCGCCGGCCGACGAGGTCCGCGTACCGCTCGTCGTCGGGGTGCACCGCGACCGCGGTGTCACCGAGCATCGTCTCGGGCCTCGTCGTGGCCACCGCGGACGCCGGGCCCCGAGCCGTCGGCTGCCGGGTAACGGATCGTGTACAGCCGTCCGTCCGTGTCCTTGTGCTCGGTCTCGAGGTCCGACAACGCCGTGCGGCAGCGCGGGCACCAGTTCACGATGTACCGATCGCGGTAGATCAACCCCTCGTCGTACAGCCGGACGAACACGAGGCGCACCGCCCGGGACAGCCCCTCGTCGAGCGTGAATCGCTCGCGGGTCCAGTCGCACGACGCGCCGAGACGCCGCAGGTCGCGCGTGATGTTCCCGCCGTACGTATCCTTCCACGCCCACACGCGGCGCTCGAACTCCTCGCGTCCCAGGTCGTGGCGCGTCTTCCCCTCCTTGGCCAGCTCGCGCTCGACGACCATCTGCGTCGCGATCCCGGCATGGTCGGTCCCGGGAAGCCACAGCACGTCCTTCCCGTGCATGCGCTCGCCAGCGCGCGACGACGTCGTGCAGCGTGTACACGAGCACGTGGCCGATGTGCAGGTTGCCCGTGACGTTCGGTGGCGGGATGACCATGCAGAACGGCTCACGGCCCGATCCGGGGTCGGCGACGAACGCGCCCCGGCTCTCCCATTCTTCACGCCACCGCGCCTCGACGTCGCGGGGCCGGAACTCGCGGTCCATCGGACGCTCCCTCGGGTTACCCGTCGTCGCGCGCTTCGAGCTCGCGGATCCTCTCGCGGATCATCTCCCGGGCCAGGCGCGGCACGATCTCGCGGGCGACCTCGCGCACGACGCGGTCGGACAGCCGGGCCACGACCTCCCGCGCGACCGCGTCGACCCATGCTTCGGGCGGGCCCGCAGGATCGGCCGGCGGGAGCGGATCCGGGCGGACCGGCTCGACCGCGGCTCGCTCGGTGGGCGGCGGCGGCGCTTCGTGCTGCGCCGGCGGCCGCAGCATCTCGGCCACGCGCTCGCGCAGGACGCTCGACTCGAACGGCTTGACCAGATGGCCGTCCGCCCCGCACTCGCGGGCGCGCTCGCGGTCGAACGGGTCGAACGAGCCGGTGAGCAGCACCACCGGAACCGGTCGCGAGGAGCCTTGATCGTTCGGCACAGCTCGTAACCCGAAGGCTCGGACATCGCGACGTCGGCCAGGACCAGATCCGGGCGCAGGCCGTCGATCCGCACCAGGGCCTCGCGGCCGCTCGACACGCTCTCGACCCGCACGTCGGTGTCGCTGAACGTCAGCTCGACGATCCGCCGGATCGTCGAGCTGACGTCGGCGACGAGAATCGTTCGTTGCACGTCGTGGTCCCTCGGCCGCTCAGTCGATCGACCGCGGGTGGATGTTCGTCCGGACCCATTCCACGATGTCGGTGGTCGATGAGCCCGGCGTGAAGATCGCGCGCACGCCGCCGGCGACGAGCGCGGGAATGTCCTCCTCGGGGACGATTCCGCCGCCGAACACGGCGATGTCCGCCGCCCCACGCTCGCAGCAGCTCGAGCACGCGGGGGAACAGGTAGTTGTGCGCGCCCGAGAGGATCGACAGCGAGATCGCGTCGACGTCCTCCTGGATCGCGGTCTCGACGACCATCTCCGGCGACTGATGCAGTCCGGTGTAGATCACCTCGAAGCCGGCGTCGCGGAACGCGCGGGCGATGATCTTGGCCCCACGATCGTGGCCGTCGAGCCCGACCTTTCCGACCAGCAGGCGGAGTCGTCGCGCGGCTCGCTCCATCACAGGACCGAGACCTCCTGGTACGTGCCGAACACCGGCACGAGCGCCTGACACGATCTCGCCCACGGTGCGCGTAGGCCCGCACGGCGTCGAGCATCGGCGGGATGAGGTTCGTCCGACCCTCGCCGGCCGCGGGCGAGCGCGGCCAGCGTCGTCGCGGACGCGTCCCGCGTCCCGGCTCGACTTGACGCGCTCGCCAGACGCTGCGAGCTGCTCGCGCTCGGCCTCCTCGCCGATGCGCAGGAGCTCTGGCCGCGCCTCGCTCGTCGAGCGGTAGCGGTTGACGCCGACGATCGTCTTGTGGCCCGCGTCGACCTCGCGCTGGTAGCGGTACGACGCGTCGGCGATCTCCTTCTGCGGGAAGCCGGCCTCGATCGCCGCGACATCCCGCCCAGCGCGTCGATGCGCTCGGATGTAGTCCACGGCCTCGCGCTCCATCCGGTCGGTCAGCGCCTCGACGAAGTACGAGCCGCCGAGCGGATCGACGGTGTTGGCGACCCCCGACTCCTCGGCCAGGATCTGCTGCGTCCGCAGCGCGACCGTCACGGCCTCGCTCCGACGGCAAGCGCCAGCGCCTCGTCGTAGCGAGTCGGTGTGCAGCGACTGCGTCCCACCGAGGACGCCGGCCAGCGCCTGGATCGTCACGCGCACGATGTTGTTGTACGGCTGCTGGGCGGTCAGCGAGCACCCGGCGGTCTGCGTGTGGAAGCGCAGCATCCACGAGCGCGGGTTCTTCGCGCCGAACCGGTCGCGCATGACATGCGCCCACATCCGCCGTGCGGCGCGCATCTTGGCGATCTCCTCGAAGAAGTCGTTGTGCGAGTTGAAGAAGAACGACAGCCGCGGGGCGAACGTCGTCGACGTCGAGTCCCGCCGTCGATGCCCGCCTGGACGTACGCCGATCCGTCGGCCAGCGTGAACGCGAGCTCCTGCACCGCCGTCGATCCGGCTTCGCGGATGTGGTAGCCGGAGATCGAGATCGTGTTCCAGCTGCGGCACATTCTGCGCGGCCCAGGCCATGAGGTCGGTGATGATGCGCAGGCTCGGCCGCGGCGGATAGATCCATTCCTTCTGGGCGATGTACTCCTTGAGGATGTCGTTCTGCAGCGTGCCCGCGAGCGCGTGCGAACGGCACGCCCTGCTGCTCGGCGACCGCGAGGTACATCGCGAAGAGCACGGCGGCCGGAGCGTTGATCGTCATCGAGGTCGACACGCGGTCGAGCGGGATCCCGTCGAACAGGGTCTCCATGTCGGCCAGCGTGTCGATCGCCACGCCCTCTCGGCCGACCTCGCCGCGGGCCAGGGGATCGTCGCTGTCGCGGCCCATGAGGGTCGGAAGGTCGAACGCGGTCGACAGGCCGGTCTGGCCGTGGTCCAGCAGGTAGCGGAACCGCTCGTTCGTCGTCGCTCGCGGTGCCGAACCCGGCGAACTGGCGCATCGTCCAGAGTCGGCCGCGGTACATCGTGGCGTGGATCCCGCGCGTGAACGGAAACTCGCCCGGAGCCTCGCTCGTCCGCGGAGCCGAGATCGTCCCGGGTGTAGAGACGCTCGATCGGCATCCCCGAAACGGTCGTGAAATCGCGCTCGCGCTCGTCGAACCCCATGAGCGTCAGAAACTTACCAGTGCAGCGGCCCAGGGTCAAGACGACGGGCGGACCTCAGAACTCGGGCTGCACCAGAGCCAGGCTACCGTCGCGCTGGCGGTACACCACGGCCACCCGATCCGTCTCGGCGTCGCGGAACACCAGGACGTCCTCCGTCGTTCCCTCGAGCTCGCACAGCGCGTCCTCGAGCGTCAGCGGCTTCAGCCGGTATCCATCGCGGCGCACGATGCGCGGCGGCCCGTCGGTGCCGGCGCTCGAGTCCTCGGGGGACGCATTGGCCTCGATCGCCGCTGCGACGTCCGGGCTGCGCGGGCCACGGCGCTGCTTGTGCGTCGTGACCTTCTCCTTGTGCTGCAGGGCCTGGCGCTCGATCTTGTCCGCGACCTCGGCGATCGACGCCCGCAGGTCGAGGGTCTCGTGCGTTCCGGAGAACAATCCGGTGCGGGACTTGACCTGGATCTCCGCGAACTGACGATGCTTCTCGATCCCCAGGACGACATGGACCTCGATCGGTCCATCGAGCAGCCGCTCGAGCTTGGCCAGCTTCTCCTCGGCGAACTCGCGCAGCTCGGGTGTGATCTCGAAGTGTCGGCCGGTCATGTCGAGTTGCATCGAAGCACTCCTTTCGCCGGGCCGGCGGCCCGGCTCACGAGAACGATTGCCGGCGCGAGCTGGACGACGGGATCTTGAGCTCCTCGCGGTACTTGGCCACGGTGCGCCGGGCGATCTGCAGGCCGTCCCGGGTCAGCAGATCTACGATCGCCGAGTCCGACAGCGGATGACGCGGATCCTCGGCCCCGATGATCCTTCGGATCTTGTCCTTGACCGTCAGCGACGACACGTCCGCCTCGCCGCGCGTGGACGACGATCCCGCTGTGGAAGAAGAATCGCATCTCGTACACGCCGCGATGGGTGTGCATGTACTTGTTGTTGACCACGCGGCTGACCGTCGACTCGTGCATCCCGATGTCGTCGGCCACGTCCTTGAGCACGAGCGGCCGCAGACGCTCGATGCCGAAGTCGAGGAACTAGCTCTGGAACTTGACGATCGACTCGCGCGACCTTGTAGATCGTGCGCTGGCGCTCTTCGAGGCTCTTGATCAGCCGGAACGCCGAGCGCAGCTTGTTGCGCACGTATTCCTTCGCATCGGCCGCGGTCTCGGCACCTCGCGCTCGACCATGCGCCGGTAGACCGGGCTGATGCGCAGGCGCGGCAGGCCGTCCTCGTTGAGCACGATCTGGTATTCGTCGTCGATCTTCACCACGTAGACGTCGGGAACGACGTAGGGCTGCTTCTCGGCGTTGTACTTCTGGCCGGGGCGCGGATCGAGCCCGCGGATGATCTCGATCTCGGCCTGCAGATCCTCCAGGGTCGAGGGCCAGCACCTCGGCGAGCTCCTTGAACCGCCGGTTCTGCAGCTTGTCCATGTGGTACCGCACGATCGTCTCGGCCGGCGTTCCGTCTGTCCCAGATGGTCGAGCTGCAGGCACAGGCACTCGACGAGGTCGCGGGCCGCGACACCGACGGGTCGAACCCCTGGACCAATCGCAGCGCCTGCTCGACCTCGCTCGCGCGGGAACGCGACCCATGCTGCTGGATCTCCTCAACGCTGGCGCGCAGGTAGCCGTCCTCGTTGAGGTTGCCGATGATCGCCCGGCCGATCTGCGCCAGCGTCTCGTCCGAGGTCGCCATGTCGAGCTGCCAGACGAGGTGGTCGGCCAGGCTCGGGACGTTCGTCAGCGTGGTCTCGAACGACGGCAGGTCCTCCCCGACCTCGCGGGGCGGTGCGCGGCGCGTAGCTGCTGTCGACGTCCTGGAAGTACGACTCGTAGTCGATCTCGTCGAACGGGTCGGGCGCGTCGCTCTCCTCGGGGCTCGGCCGCCTGCTCGGCCTCCTTGCGCTCGCTCGGTGCTTCGGTCCTCGATCTGCCTCCTCGAGCACCGGGTTCTCGAGCATCTCCTGCTGGATTTCCTCGACCAGCTCGAGCTTGGACATCTGCAGGAGCTTGATCGCCTGCTGCAGCGACGGCGTCATGACGAGCCGTTGGCTCATGCGGACGCTCAGTTTCTGCTCGAGGGCCATGCAGCGTCAGCTCGCGTCAGTGCAGCTTGAAGTGCTCACCGAGATACACCCTCCGAACCTCCGCGTCTGCGGCGAGATCGGCGGGGGTCCCGTGCCGGAAGATGCGACCCTGGCTGATAATATATGCGCGATCCGTGATCTGCAAAGTTTCCCGCACGTTGTGATCGGTGATCAGCACGCCGATCCCCTTCTCCTTCAGCCGGACCACGATGCGCTGGAGATCGTGGACCGCGATCGGATCGATCCCGGCGAACGGCTCGTCGAGCAGCATGTAGCGCGGCTCGCTGGCCAGCGCGCGGGCGATCTCGGCGCGCCGGCGCTCGCCACCGGAAAGGGAGTAGCCGCGGGAGCGCGCGATCGCGGTCAGGCCGAACTCGTGCAGCAGCTCCTCGCAGCGCTCACGCCGGCGCTCGACGGTGGCGCGCCGCAGCTCGAGGATCGCGAGCAGGTTCTCCTCGACGGTCATGCGCCGGAAGATCGACGGCTCTTGCGGCAGGTAGCCGACGCCGCAGCGGGCCCGCAGATACATCGGCATGTGGGTCACGTCGGTGCCATCGAGCACGACGGCGCCGCGCCGTGGCGGCACGAGACCCAGGATCATGTGGAACGACGTCGTCTTGCCCGCGCCGTTCGGTCCGAGCAGACCGATCACCTCACCCGGACCGATCGCCACCGAGACCCCGTCGACGACCACACGCCCGTTGTACTGCTTGACCAGTCCGCGGGCTTCGAGACCCGCGGGTCGATCCGGCTCGGGCGTGCCCGTCTCCGCGTCCGTCATCGGCGCTCCCTCGGCCACCACGGCGCCGCTACGGTCAGCCACCGCGGATCCGGGCCGGGGTTCGCGGCCCCGGCTCCACCTCAAGCGTACCAAGGTCGAGTCGGTAGCGCAGGACTCGTCCGGTCGTCGTGGCCGTCGGGGTTCCCACGCGCCGCACACTCGCCGGTGTGTTGTCGCCGAACAGGCGCACCGTGCTCTCCGCCGGCCGGTACTCCAGCCGGTCGCCCGTGCCCACGTGCAGGTCGGTCGTCCCGCTCGACGCGGCGCGGAACTCGATGCGCACCGATCCCGCGGCGTCGATGGCCTGCACTCCACCGGCGTCGGCGAGCGCGATCTCGACGCGGTCGGCCTCGACCCACCCCTCGGTGAAGGACGCGCGCACGCGGCCGCTGTACACGCCGACCCGCCGGCGCTCGTCGTAGTCCAGGCGCTCGGCTGTGACCTGCAGGAAGTCGTCGGCCGAGACGGTGTTGCTCGCAGAGTCGCGAGGAATCCGCGTCGTCACGTGACCCCGGGCACTGAGTGTGCGCGCGGCCTGGTCCAGGTCGAGCTCGTCCGCGGACAGGCTGCGCTCGCCCTGCCAGCCCCGCACCCCGTCGCGCAGGAACACCCGGGCGCCCGACTTCTCGCTGCGCAGCGATCGGGCGACGAACGACACCGCCGTGTCGCCGCGGAACAGCCCGGAGACCGGCACCGCCGCGCCACCGCTCGCGTCGGCCGGCAGGAGCGTGGCCTCCACACGATCCTCGGCCTCGAGCGTTGCTCCACGCGCGTCGGTCCTGATACGCGAGGCTGCGACGCGGGTCCGATCGCGGGCCAGGCGTGCCTTGCGCGGCTCGAGGGCCGTCAGTTCGATCGTGCCGCCGTTGGGCCCCGGGTCGAACGTTCCGGCGTCGGCCTCGGCGCGCGTGCCCTGGGAGTCGAACCGGACGTGTCCGTCCGCGTGAGCCGCGGAGAGCGCGAGCGTGCGATCCGCGGAGGCGTCGAGCTTCTCGGCGGAGAGCCACGCCGGGGCGCCGGCGACGGTCGCGCGCAGGTACGCGCTGCCCGCCGCGCGTAGCGTGAAGCACGCGCACTTCGTGTCCCACGCGACGTCGATTCGATCCGCCGAGATCCGTTGGTCCCCGCGCACGAGCGTCGCATCGCGATCGAGCAGCGCACGCGACGGGCGTCCCGCGTCGTCCCATTCCGCGTCGATCGACGCCGCTCCCAGATCGACGTACACGTCGCCCGTCGTGCGCACGCGAGCCTGGGATTTGCCGCGCGACTCCACACGGCGCGGCCGGCCGTCGGCCGTGCGCCACACGTGCAGCGTGTCGGCCGAGAAGCGCTCGAGCCCGCGCTCGCCCGTAACGGCGCCGCGCAGCTCGACGTCGCGCACGCCGTCGTGCAGGAGCGCGGTCTGAGCGCGCGCGCGCCCGCCGCCTTGGTCTTCGAACGTCGGCTCGCGCAGCTCGCTCGGTCCGCCGCGCAGGTCGTAGCGCAGTCCGGCCGCGCGGCCGCGGACCCCCGGACCGTCGAGCGCGACCTCCCCGCCCGATTCGGCGATCCCCGCCACCTCGTCGAACTCGATCGACGGCAGGGAGAACCGCAGTTCGTCCTGCGGGTCGAGGACCACGACCTCGTCGCGCACGTGGATCCGGCGCTCCCCGGCCGGGCCTTCCACGTCGGCCGACCGCGCGTGCTCGACGAGGAGCGGTCCGCGGTCGGCGCGCGCGATCGCCAGGCGCTCGACGTTCTCGAGATGGTAGCCGCCGCCGGGGCGCTCCTCGAGCAGCCCGGCGCGCGCATCGAGCGCGGTCTTTCCGTCTTCGAGCCACCGACCCTGGAACCCCTTCCCCGATCGGCCGTTCGGCAGATCCGTGACCTCGGGCAGGACGTGCGCCGACGGTCGCTCGCGGAGCGACACGACGACGAGGGTCAGGAACACCAACAGCGCGGCGGGCAGCATGGCCCGCAGGACTCGAATGCGCGCCTGGGCCGTCATCGACCCGGAAACCGCGGCTCCCGCTTCTCGAGAAACGCCTGCGTTCCCTCGCGCATGTCCTCGGTCGCGAAGCACAACGCGAACAGCGCGGCCTCGGTGCGCAGGGCCTCGGATTGGGACACCTCGGCCCCCGAAACGATCGCTTCGAGCGCTCGCGCCAGGGCGAGCGGCGAGTTGCGGCACAGCTCTTCGACGTATTGCTCGACCGTCTGGACGAGCGACGCGGCGGGCACGACGCGCTCCACGAGGCCGATGCGCAGCGCCTCGGAGGCGTCGATCGTCGCACCGCGCAGGATCAAGTCGAGGGCCCGGCCGCGGCCGACGAGCCGCGCGAGGCGCTGGGTACCCCCGGCTCCGGGGATCAGGCCCAGCTGTACCTCGGGCTGCCCGAACCGCGCCGTGTCGGCGGCGATGCGCACGTGGCAGGCCAGTGCGAGCTCGCAGCCGCCGCCGAGCGCGAAGCCGTTGACCGCGGCGAGCACCGGCTTCGTCGAGCGCTCGAGCGAATCGAGCGTCTCGCTGCAGCAGCCCGCGAGAACGCCTGGGCCTCGACCGGGCCGAGCGTCGCCATCTCCGCGATGTCCGCGCCGGCGACGAACGCCTTGTCCCCCGCCCCGGTGACGACGATCACGCCGAACCGCGGGGTCGCGCGAGGGCGCGCTGCGCGGCCTGCGCCGATCTCGACGACCGTACGTCGGTTCAGCGCGTTGCGCTTCGTCGGGCCGGTTGACCGTGATCCAGGCCGCCGCGGTTCCGCGTCGTCGAACGTCAGATTCTCGAACGTCGGGCTCATGGCGCTCCGCTCTCCGGAGCGACGCTCCGCAGGTTGGCGCGCATGACCCAGCTCCGGTAGTCGTTGCCGGCCACGCGGACGATCTGGCACATCTCGTACAGCCGCGACATCAGGGCGTCGCCGAGCCGCTCGCGCAGCGTGAGCGCCGCGTCGGCCGTGCGCCCGGACGCACGCGCCGGCGGCTCGTCCCCCGGTGCGAGGTTCGTGGTCAGGATCAGCGGTAGCTCCTGGTTGTACCGGGCGGTGATCAGGTCGTGCAGCACGTCGCGGCCCCACGGCGTGGTCCGGCCCGCTCCGAGATCGTCGAGGACCAGGACCTCGACGTCGAGTACGGGCGCCAGAACGTCGGACTCGCTCCGACCCGCCGCGTCATCGAACGTCGACTGGAGCGCCTTGAGCAGCTCGCGCTGCTCGCAGAACAGCACACGGGCGTTCTTGCTCCGCGACCAGCGTTCGCGCCAGCGCGACGGCCAGGTGCGTCTTCCCCGTGCCCGGTGGGCCGACGAACAGCAAACCGCGGCCGTGCTCGATCGCCGGCCATGCCGCGGACCCACTGCCGCGCCTCGCGGCAGCGCGATCTCGTGGCTCGGGTTGTGGACCTCGAAGTTCTCGAACGTGCAGTGGTCGTAGCGCCGCGGGATGCGCGGCGCTGCGCAGCAGCGCGCTCCGGTGCGCTCGGCGGCGTCGCACGAGCACGAGCGGCGGTCACCGGACGCCGTCCTCGTGGCTGCGGAGCTCGAACCCGGTCCCGCGGCAGCGTCGGGCAGCTCGCCGCGCATCCTCGTCGCTCCGCCTCAGTTCAGGTAGCCGCGCAGCTGCTGGCACTTCTGCGAGCGGTGAAGCTTGTCGAGCGCCTGGGCCTCGATCTGGCGGATGCGCTCGCGCGACAGGTTCATCATCTCGCCGATCTCCTTGAGCGTCTTGGGCTCGGCACCGTCGAGGCCGAAGCGCAGGCGCAGGACGCGCTCCTCCTTGGCGTCGAGCTCGCCCAGCGGCCTGCCGCAGCAGGCCGCGCAGCGAGTTCTTCAGCAGGACGAGGTCGGCCGCCGGGATCGTGTCCTGCTCGAGCTTGTCCGACAGGTGGAAGTCGTGCTCCTCGTCGATCAGCGCGGAGAGCGAGATGTTGTCGTCGGACACCTGGAGCAGCGTTGGTGACCTCCTCGACCGTGACCTCCATCTTCGTCGCGATCTCCTCGGTCGAGGGCGAGCGCTTCAGCTCGGTGCGCAGGTTCGCCTGGGCCTTGCCGATGCGGTACAGCAGGTTGGCCTGCTTCTGGGGCAGGCGGAACGCGCCGCTCTGGTCGGACAGCGCATGGATGATCGCCTGGCGGACCCACCACACCGCGTAGGTGATGAACTTGACGTTCTTGTCCGGGTCGAAGCGCTTGGCGGCCTCGATCAGGCCGATGTTGCCCTCGTTGATCAGGTCGAGGAACGACAGGCCGCAGCCGCGGTAGCGCTTGGCGTACGACACGACGAAGCGCAGGTTGGCCTCGACGAGACGCCTGCAGCGCCTGCATGTCGCCCTTCTGGATCCGTTGCCCGAGCTCGCGTTCCTCCTCGGCGGTCACCCGCGGGAGGCGCGAGATCTCCTTGAGGTACTTCTTGAGGGATTCGGAGCCGGAGCTGCGGACCTCTTCGCGGTCGTGTTCCATTCGGCTCCCGACGAGGAGCGGGAGTATAGCACGGGGCCGTTCGGGGTCCGGAGTTCGGTCAGCCGATCGGCACGCGGACGACGCCGTGCTCGGGCGATCCGCCGAGCGGGACTCGATCGACAGCACGCCGTGCGCGGGACTGCGCCTGGACCCGGCCCGGATCAGAGCCCGACGGGCAGCGGGAAGCGGCGCGCGAACCGGCCGTACGAGCGCTCGACGCGGTGGAACGTCCGCCCGGCGCTCTCGGGCTCGATCTCGCGCTGACCCCGACCACGAGCTCCGTCGCCCGCGATGCGCAGATCGATCGTCCGCGGATCGACCCCCGGCGAGCTCGACGTGCACGACGAACCGGTCACCCGCGGCTCGTACGACGTCGGCCACCGGGACCCAGGCGTCGAGCCGCGCTCGGCGTCGAAGTCCGTGCGTGCGAGGGCGCGACTCGAACAGCTCGTTCAGCCGCTTGCGCACGGTCGAGATCTCGCTGCAGCGGATCCCCGCCGGGATTGCCGCTCAAGTTCCGCCCTCCGGCCGTCTCGACGTCGACGACCTCGGCGTCGATGACGTTCCGTCACCCGAGGCGGGCCCTGAGCCGCCGGATCCGGACTCTCCGTCGGGGGCCGGCTGCGCCCGGTAGATCGCCTCGGCCAGCTGGTGCGACGCGCGCTCGAGCCGCTCGCTCGCCGCCGCGATCGCCGATGGCTCGCCCTGCGCCAACGCGTCACGCACGGCCTGCACGGCGCTCCGCACCTCGGCCTGATCGGCCTCCGAGACCTTGCGCCCGCTGTCGGCCAGGGTCTTCTCGACCTGGTAGACGAGCTGATCGGCTCGGTTGCGGGCGTCGACCGCCTCGCGCGCCTGCCGGTCCTCGGCCGCATGGCTCTCGGCGTCGTGGACCATGCGCTCGACACATCGTCCTTGGTCAAGCCGGAGGACGCGGTGATCGTGATCTTCTGCTCCCGCCCGGTACCCAGGTCCTTCGCGGTGACGTGCACGATGCCGTTCGCGTCGATGTCGAAGGTGACCTCGATCTGCGGCACGCCGCGCGGCGCCGGCGGCAGGTCGGTCAGGTGGAACCGACCGAGCGTCTTGTTGTCCCGCGCCATCTCGCGCTCGCCCTGCAGGACGTGCACCTCGACGCGACGTCTGACCGTCCGCCGCGGTGGAGAAGATCTCGCTCTTGCGCGTCGGGATCGTCGTGTTCCGCGAGATCAGCTTCGTGTACACGCCCCCGAGCGTCTCGATCCCCAGGGACAGCGGAGTGACGTCGAGGAGCAGGATGTCCTTGCACGTCGACCCGCCGAGGACGCCGGCCTGGACCGCCGCGCCGATCGCCACGACCTCGTCCGGGTTCACGCCCTTGTGCGGCTCCTTCCGAAGAACAGCTCGCGGACCATCTCCTGGACCCGCGGGATGCGCGTCGAGCCGCCGACCAGCACGACCTCGTCGATGTCGCTCGGGGATAGGCCGGCATCGCGCAACGCCTGCCGGCACGGCTCGAGCGTCCGCGGCCAGTAGGTCCTCGACGAGCTGCTCGAGCTTGGCCCGGTTGAGCTTCAGCTGCAGATGCTTGGGCCCGGTGGCGTCGGCGGTGATGAACGGCAGGTTGATCTCGGTCTCGGTCGTCGTCGACAGCTCGCACTTGGCCTTCTCGGCCGCTTCCTTCAGGCGCTGGAGGGCCATCTTGTCCTGCGACAGGTCGATCCCCTGGTCCTTCTTGAACTCGGCCGTGATCCACTCGATCAGCCGCTGGTCGAGATCGTCGCCGCCGAGGTGCGTGTCGCCGTTGCGTCGCCTTGACCTCGACGACGCCGTCGCCGACCTCGAGAATCGAGATGTCGAACGTCCCGCCGCCGAAGTCGAACACGGCGATCGTCTCGTCCTTCTTCTTGTCCAGGCCGTAGGCCAGCGCGGCCGCGGTCGGCTCGTTCACGATGCGCTCGACCCGTAGCCCGGCGATCTGCCCGGCGTCCTTCGTGGCCTGGCGCTGGGCATCGTTGAAGTACGCCGGGACCGTGATCACGGCGGCTTCGACCTTCTCGCCCAGGTGCGCCTCGGCCGCCTCCTTGAGCTTGCGCAGGACCATCGCCGAGATCTCGGGTGGCGAGAACAGCCGGTCGCGGATCTTGATCCGCGCATCGTTGTTCTCGGCGGCCATGACCTCGTACGGAACCTCGCGGATCTCGCCCGCGACCTCCTGGAACTTTCGGCCCATGAACCGCTTGACCGAGTACACCGTGTTCGCGGGGTTCGTGATCGCCTGGCGCTTCGCCACCTGTCCGACGAGCCGGTCGCCCTTGTCGGTGAACCCGACCACGGACGGTGTCAGCCGGCTTCCCTCCTGGTTCGTGATGACGGTGGGCTTGTCGCCCTCCATGACCGCCACGACCGAGTTCGTGGTGCCCAGATCGATCCCGATGATCTTCGGCATTTTGCCACCTTCCTGCCCGTCAGCCGGGCCGTCGAACGGCGCAGCAGTAAGACCGCGCTCGAGCCCTGTCAAGCGCGGAGCGGTGGGATCAGGGCTCGGGCGCAACGACGGTCGGGGCCCCCGGACGCATCGTCCGCTGCAGGGTCGTGAACCGGTGGGACAGCGTCCGCTGCGGGTCGGCGAGTCCGTCGGCCGTCAGGGCGAACAGGCGGAAGCCACCCGGGTCGAGCTGGTACACGAACCGCCTGCCCCACGGGTCGACGAGGTCCTCGGCGGCCAGGTACGGCGTGCCGGCCAGGGCGTCGAGACGTGCGGGGAACGAACCCCGATCGAGGTAGAACAGCCGAATCGCGCGCTCGATCCGCTCGAGCCGGATCTGGGACGCGTGGCTCCGGAGGAGATCCTGGGTCGCCGAGCTCCCGAACGCGGACCACGGAACGGCCGGGGCTCGCCGGTCGGCAACGAACGACGCACCGGCCAGGGCCAGGATCGCGCCGCACAGGATCAGCTCGACCGCCGAGCCGAGCCAGCCCCGGCCGAGCGGCATCGCCGCCGCCAGGCTCGGCATCGTCGCCTCGGCGATCAGCCCGCGCCGCGCCAGGTCCGCGAGCACTCGCCACGTGTCGAACTCGCCGACCGTCGAGCGCTCGCAGATCTCGCCCACGGTGCTCCTACCGTCGACCAGCTCGAGGACCGTGCGCTCATCGCGCGACGTCGATGCGTCGCCCGGGGCCTGATCGCCGAGCGCATCCGCGCTCGCACACAGAGCGTCGGCCGCCGGGAGACGCCGGAACACCGTGCGCTCCGACCGGACGCGGCGCTCGATGATCGGCCATTCGTCGATCATCCGCGCGCCTTCCATGAGGATCGTGTCCGCGCTGATCGGCAGGAAGTGGCGCTCGTCGTAGTCCAGGCGCTCGGCCGAGCGGAAGCGGAACGACCCGGTGCGCCAGCGGAACAGGCGGTACACGATCTGCAACGACTGCGTCCGCAGCCCCTCGATCAGGTCGTCGACCGAGATCAGCCGCTGGTCCACGAGGACATGACCCAGGCGCTTGAGCGTGCGGCGCTGGATCCGCAGCGCCTCCTCGAGCCGCTCGTCGGTGATGCGCCCGCTGCGGACGAGCACCCTACCGAGCAGCTCCTCGACGCTGCGCTCGCGCATGTCCGCGCCGACGACGTGTCCGTCGACGAACCGGATCGTCACCGTATCCGCACCGTTCTCGAGTGTCAGGATCCCGGTCTTCCGCTGGATCCCGATGAGCTGGAAGATGTCGCCCAGCCCGAAGTCCTTGATCGTGCCTTGGAGCGCCATCCTAGCTCCGGGCCTCGCGCGTGCGCCGGACGCGAACGTTGGCCGCGATCCACGTCAACACGAGGACGCCCGTCGCGAGCACGGCCGGAGGGTCGACGGCGAACGGAAGCGGCACCGGGCGCGGCAGCGCATCGTGCAGGCCGGTGTCGAACCGCAACAGCCGTTCGAGCGGTGCGAGGAGCGCGGGCCGAAAGACGATCCACGCGCCGAGCCACACGCTCGCGAGCGCGATGCCGCGAACCACTCGACCGTGCAGCAGCTCGCCGGCTCCGGGCACGAGCCACGAGACGATCCGTGGGACCCAGCGGCGGCGGCGCGCGAACCGTTCGATCTCGTGCGTCTTGCGGCGCTTGGTCTCGCGCGACAGCCCATCGCCGCCGACGACCAGGTGCACGCACTGGCTGCACAGGTCGGGGCTGTCCCGCCCGGTCTTGCACGCGGCGCAGAACGGCCGGCCGCAGCGCGTGCAGCGCCGGCAGGAGGCGCGGAACGCTGGCCACAGCGCGAGCAGACACACGGCGAGCGCAACGAACGCACCGACGGACGTCTCGCTGCTCAGCGCCGCGGTGAGCGTCGTGCGCGGGGCCGTGGACGTGTCCGGGCGGCCGATCCGCCCGTCGAGGACGGTGCGCCACACCGACGCGCCGTGCACCCGCGCATCGACGACGCTCGCCCGCTCGGATCCCTCGTGGCCCACGCTGAACAATCGCGCCAGCTCGCTCGGATCGATCGCCCGGGCCCGCGCCAGGCTGTCTTCGGCCTCGCGGAACCGGAACGCCTCGGATTGTGCGAGATGCAGGTTGAACAGCGCGAGGAGCGATTGTGAGTCGACATCGAGGGCCCGGTGATAGTTGGCGATCGCCTCGGCATACTGGCCCGTCGTGTAGAAGATGTTCCCGACGTTGATGTGCGCCGACACCATGCGCGGGTCGAGCGTCAGGGCCTGCTTGTACTCCTCGAACGCCTCCTCGAAATACCGCCCGTTCTTGTACAGGCCGGCGATCAGGAACCGGTACACCGGATCCTCCGGGTGGGCGTCGACCAGTCCGCGCAGCTTGACGATCGCGTCGGGAGCGTAGGCCCCGTCGGCGGCGGCGAGGGTCGTGCGGACCACCGGGTCGGTCGCCGTGGCGTAGAGCGACGCGGCAAACCGGTGCGCCGGCGCGAGCAGGGCGAGGGTCGAGAGCGCGGCGAGGGTCATCACGCGCTCCGCCCGACCCATGAACCGGAACGTCACGACGAGCCAGTACACGAGGAGCCACGCCGCACCGAGCGAGAGGACGAGCGGCAGGAGCAGGACGGCGAGTCCGCCGGCGCGGGCCACGCGCTCGTGCACCGAGTGCGCGAGCCACTCCTCGATCTCGTGGCGCAGCGGTGCCTGGTACCGCAGGACCATCGCGACCGCGAGCACGACGAAGCCGAGCGCCAAGGTCACGACGACGATGAGCGGCAGAGGCTGGATCAGGGTCAGGTCGTGGACCGAACCGACGAGCGCGGCCCCGAACGCGGACGAGGCCTGCGACACCGCGGCGAGCCGACTGCGACGCGACTCCCACAGGACGCGGGCCCGGCCCCAGTGCGTCTGCGCCCGGTCGGGATCGAGCGCATCGGCCAGGTCGAGCGCGTCGAGCGCGCGGCCGTAGTCCCCCTGGTGCCGGAACCGGTCGGCTTCGACGAGCAGCGCCGACCCGAGCGGCTCGAGCCGGCCGACCCCCTCCTCGGTGCAGAACGAGCGGATCTGCCGAGTCTGCTGCGACGCGTCGGAATCGCGGCGCTCGGTCACGACCGCGTTGCGCTGGAACCACAGGGTCTCGAGACGGGCTTCGAACGCGTCGTAGTCGAACCCCCGGCGCGGCCCGGCGACGACGCTCAACGCGTCGTGATCGGGCGTGGCCTGCGTGCGCTCGGCCGCGGGACGCAGACGGATCGGTTGCTCGGAGGCGTGGACGTCGGGCAGCAGGAGGGCCAGACCGAGCATCGTGATCGCCCGGCCGATGCCGAAGCGGGCGGTCAGCGCCGCGGCTGAGCCGAGCGATTCACGTACAGCATCCGTACGTGGTACAGGATGCGGTCGAGCAGCGCCTGTTCTTCGTCGGTGAGATTGCCCCGGCACTTGATCCGCAGGATGTCCAGCAGGTCGATCTGCAACCGGGCCTGTTCCAGGTCCAGCTCGGGACGCCCCGTGCCGGGGTGTGGAATCTCGCCGAGGTAGATCAACGCCGGCTGGGCCATGGCGTTGATCAGCATCGTGAAGTCGACGGCGGAAGGCTCGTCGAGCGGCCGCCGCTCGAACGCCGGCCCTTCCTGCTCCGCCGGCTGCCCCTCGCGCGTGGGCGGGTCGACTTCGCGAGCCGCGGGTCGCTGGGGCGCCGTCGCTTCCTCGACCTCGTCTACCTCCGGGCGAAGCTTCCCCTCGCTGGTGAACAGGCGCCGATCCGTGACCTTGATACCGCTGGCTCCGGTCCCGCCTCCTCGCTCCTCGTCACGATCTTTGCTACCCATGGCTCCCCCGGGACCGCGGTCGGCGCCGGATGGTACCATTCCGCGTTTCGGGCCATCAAACAGGCCCAAAAACGGCGGGCGAAGCGCAACATGCGGTCGGCACCGACCCAAGTCAAGCGAGGCGCCGATGGAGCACGTCGACCGATTCGAGACGCTGGTCGGGATCCTGGACCGACTCCGCGAGCCCGGCGGCTGTCCGTGGGACCGCGAGCAATCGTGGGACTCGTTGCGCGGCTACCTGATCGAGGAGTGCTACGAGGCCGTGGACGCCCTCGACCGGCGGGACGGCCCCGGCCTGTGCGAAGAGCTGGGGGATCTCCTGCTGCAGATCGTGTTCCTGGCCCGCCTGGGGGCGGAGGAACGCCAGTTCGACGCCCGGGACGTCGTACGGGGGATCGTCGAGAAGATGATCCGCCGCCATCCGCACGTGTTCGGTGCCGACGTCGCCACGAGCTCGGAGGAGGTCCTGCGGCGCTGGGAGGAGATCAAGCGCGAAGAGAAGGCCCAGCGACCCGACCGCGCAGGGACCTCGGTTCTCGGCGGCATCCCGACGGCGCTCCCCGCCCTACCCAAGGCCCAACGGATCGGGACCAAGGTCGCGCGCGTGGGCTTCGACTGGTCGAGCGCCGAGCAGGTGCTGGGCAAGGTCGACGAGGAGCTCGCCGAGCTGCGCGCCGGCGTAGCGAGCGGCGACACCGCCGCGGTGCGTGAGGAGGTCGGCGATCTGCTGTTCAGCGTGGCGATGCTCGCTCGCAAGCTCTCGGTCGACGCCGAGGCCGCGCTCGAGGACGCGAATCGCAAGTTCGCCCGGCGATTCGCGTCGATCGAAGAGCGGCTCGAGCGCGAGGGCCGGGACGTGCGCGACGTCGGCTTCGAGACGCTCGACCGGTTGTGGAACGAGGTGAAGGCGCTCGACTCCCGCGGCCCGGACTGAGCCTCAGCCGACGTCGAATACGCCCATGCGCCGGAACCGGTCATAGCGCGCACGCACCAGCTCGTCGGGACCGAGCGCGTCGAGCTCGTGGAGCTGCTCCTCGAGCACCTCGCCCACGCGGGCGGCCTGGCCCACCGGATCGACGTGCGCGCCGCCCGTGACCTCGGGGATGATCCGATCGACCACGTCCAGTCGCACGAGATCCTGCGCCGTCAACCGCATCGCCTGAGCCGCGTCCCGGCTCCGCCCCGGGTCGCGCCACAGGATCGCGGCGCAGCCCTCGGGGCTGATGACCGAGTACGTGGCGAACTCGAGCATGTTCACGCGGTTCCCGACGCCCAGCGCGAGCGCTCCGCCGCTTCCGCCTTCGCCCGTGACCGTGACGACGATCGGAACGCGCAGGCGGGCCATCTCGCGCAGATTGACCGCGATCGCCTCGGCCTGCCCGCGCTCCTCGGCGCCGATACCCGGGTACGCGCCGGGCGTGTCGATCAACGTCAGGATCGGTCGACGGAACTTCTCGGCCATGCGCATCGCGCGCAGCGCCTTGCGATACCCCTCGGGCCGCGGCATGCCGAAGTTGCGGTGGATCTTCTCCTTGGTGTCCCGGCCCTTCTCGTGTCCGACGACGAGCACCGCTCGGCCGCGGAACGTGCCCAAGCCGCACACGATCGCCGGGTCGTCGGCGTACTTCCGGTCGCCGTGGATCTCGACGAACCCCTCGATCAGGTGCTCGACGTAGTCGTGCGTGTACGGCCGGCGGGGATGGCGTGCGACGAGCGTCTTCTGCCACGGGGTCAGCGCGGCGTACACGCTCGCCCGTAGCGACTCGAGCTGCTTCAGCAGCCGCTGGCGCTGGCGCTCGGTCGCCGGGTCGTCGCCCACGCCCGACAGCGACTCGATGCGCCGCTCGAGATCGACGATCGGCTCCTCGAAGTGGTCCTCGTCCAAGCCGCCTCCTCGCGCGCCAAGGGATAGTCGAAGCCCGTGCGACCGTCAAGCGCGGGGGTGGAAGCTCTCGTACAGTCGGCGCAGGCGCTCCCGGTTCACGTGGGTGTAGATCTGCGTCGTCGTGATGTCGGCATGGCCGAGGAGCATCTGGACCGCGCGCAGATCGGCGCCGTTCTCGAGCAAGTGCGTGGCGAACGAGTGCCGGACGACGTGCGGCGAGAGCCCGCGCTCGATCCCCGCACGCTGGCCGTAGCGCTTGATCATCTTCCAGACGCCCTGCCGCGTGAGCCCGGCGCCGCGCTCGTTGACGAACAGGATGTCCGTGCGGCGGGATTCCAGAAGGTCCGGACGTCCCTGCGCCAGATAGCGTTGGACCGCGGCGTCGGCCTCGCCGCCCAGCGGGACGACGCGCTCCTTCGATCCCTTGCCCCAGCACCGCAGGTAGCCGGCGTCGAGGTGCAGGTCCCCCAGGTGCAGGTGGCAGAGCTCGCTGACGCGCAGCCCCGTGGCGTAGAGGACCTCGAGGATCGCCGTGTCGCGGAGCCCGCGGGCGCCTGCCGCGTGGCCGGGAGCCGCGAGGAGCGCCACCACTTCCTCGGACGACAGCACCTTGGGCAGCGTGCGCCAGATCCGCGGCGCCTCGACGTGCGCCGTCGGATCCTCTTCGATCTCGTGCTGCGCCACGAGGAATGCGAAGAACCCCCGCACGGCGGCGATCCAGCGCGCGACGGAACGCGGTGATCGGCCCTGCACACGCATGCGCTGCACGACTGTCAGAATGTCCTCGTGCCGGGTGCGCGCGAGCTGTCGCGCCGGCTCGACGGCGCCGCGCAGACGCTCGAGGTCCTGTCCATACGCCGCGAGCGTGTTGGCCGCGAGACCGCGCTCGGCGGCCAGATGGTCGAGATACCGCGCGATGACGTCGCTTCCGGGCCGCGGCCCCGGATCGACTTTGCGCCGGCGCTTCACGGGGCCTCACCCGACGGCGGCGGTCGCCGCTGCGGCGGCCGCCGGGGCGGCGGATCGAGCAGGATCGTCACCGGGCCGTCGTTGACCAGGTCGACCTCCATGTGCGCCTGGAACACGCCCGCGGCCACGTCCAGGCCGCGCTCGCGCAGTCGCGTGCCGAAGCGCTCGCAGAGCGGAGCCGCGCGCTCGGGCTCCTCGGCGTGGTCGAACGATGGGCGGCGACCGCGGCGGGTGGATGCGACGAGGGTGAACTGGGACACGACGAGCACCGCACCGCCGGTCTCGAGGACCGAGCGGTTCATCCGGCCCTGTTCGTCCGGAAACACGCGCAGCTCGGCCGTCTTGTCCGCCAGGTACGTCGCGTCCTCGGTCGTATCGCCGCGCTCGACGCCGACGAGCGCGAGCAGTCCCGCGCGGATGCTCGAGACGGTCCGGCCGTCGACCCGCACTTCGGCCCGCCGGACGCGCTGCAGCAGGACCCTCATGCGGCGTTTCTCGAGGTTCGGAATCGCAACCGCCACCCCTCGTCGCCCGCTCCCGATCCGCCCGCGTCACGCTACCATGGGCCGCGGCCGCCCGGACCGGGTCTGATAGAATCGACCGCCGCACGCGGCTTCCGGAGGATCGCGCATGGCCAGTGTCAACAAGGTCATCTTGGTCGGGAATCTCGGGCGCGATCCCGAGGTGCGGTACACCGCGAGCGGAACGCCGGTCGCGAACTTCCCGCTCGCCACGAGCGACCGCTGGACCGACCAGGCGTCGGGGGAACGCAAGGAGCGCACCGAGTGGCACCGCATCGTGGTGTGGGGCAAGTCGGCCGAGGTCGCGGGTCAGTACCTGCGCAAGGGTCGACAGGTCTACGTCGAGGGCTCGCTCCAAACGCGAGAATGGACCGATCGCGAGGGCCACAAGCGGTATACGACCGAGGTCCGCGCGCAGACGTTCCAGATGCTCGGCGTCCGTCCGACCGAGAGCGGTGAGGCGCCCGAGCGTACGCCGGCCCACGCGACGGCCGAGCCCGAGGCCGGCTTCGACGAGGACGATATCCCGTTCTGATCAGCGCCCGAGGTGCTCGCGCGCCTCGGCGGCCGTCGCCCGTCCGGGGAACCGGTCGACGATCCGCTGCCACGCCCGTCGTGCGCCGTCGCTGTCGCCACTCCGCTCGCGCAACAGCGCCAGGGTCTGCAGCGCCTGATCGGCGGGGAAGATCTCGGGATCGGCCGACGCGAGCTCCTCGAGCAGCGCCGTGGCCCGCTCCCGCTCACCCGCGGCGA
This sequence comes from uncultured Acidobacteriota bacterium, assembly GCA_963824225.1. Lineage (GTDB taxonomy): Bacteria > Acidobacteriota > Polarisedimenticolia > Polarisedimenticolales > Polarisedimenticolaceae > CAWGOF01. The sequence continues at coordinate 453,773 of CAWGOF010000001.1, forward strand.
TGAGCGCGTCGGCGGCGAGCGCTTTGGCGCTTCCGGCGAGCGTCGGCGGCGTGTCGGGGCTCGACCCCAGCGGCTCGAGCTCGGCTGCGGCCTCGGCCGACCGGCCGAGTCGGAGCAGCGTGGCGGCGTGCCAGTAGGTCGCGAGCCGGCCCGCGGGCGCGGCGCCGCCGAGCTCTCTGGCGCGGCCGAACTCCCCGAGCGCGCGCTCGAGCTCCGCCGTGGCGAAGCCGGCCCTCTCGGCGCTGCGATACGCCTTCTCGCCTTCGGCCAAGGTCGCCGCGGCGCGGGCGCGAAGGCGATCCTGGTACGTCCGCCAACCGAGGATTCCGAGGCCGGCGAGGACGATCACGATGCCGGCCATCACAGCCGTGCGTCCGTGCTTCTCGATCCACTCTCCGGCTCCGAGCGTGGCCTCGACCAGCTCGTCGCGCTTCAGCGCCTTGCGTGAGATCCCAGCGGCCATCTTGATCCTCGATCTTGGTGGGCCTGGAGGGACTTGAACCCCCGACCAAGAGTTTAGGAAACTCCTGCTCTATCCATACTGAGCTACAGGCCCGTCCCGGCCTGATCGTTCGCTTGCGTCACGCGTAGTGTACCAAGGAGAACACGGGGGTTTGCTGGCCCAGGGTCCGGCGACCACCGAGCGAGTCGAGCTCGAGCAGGAACGCGTAGCCCACGACCTGTGCACCGAGGCGGGCGACGATCCGCCCGACCGCCGCCGCCGTCCCTCCGGTCGCCAGCACATCGTCGACGACCAGGATCTGCTGCTTCTCTTCCACGGCGTCCCGATGCACCTCGATCGACGCCTCACCGTACTCGAGCGCGTAGGTCTCGGACTCGGTGACGAGCGGCAGCTTGCCCGATTTGCGGACCAGGATCAGTCCGACCTCGAGCCCCCGCGCGACCGCGGCGCCCAGCACGAACCCACGGGCCTCGATCGCCGCGACCGCGTCGATCCGCTCGCCGCGGAACCGCTCCACGATGTGCTCGACGACCGCGCCGAAGGCCTCGGCACTGCGGAACAGCGTGGTGACGTCGTAGAACTTGATGCCCGGCTTCGGGAAGTTCGGGACCTCGCGCACGATCTTCTTGATCTCGCTTGCCAGCATCCTGGATTCCGGTCACCGAACGCTGAACTCGTCGAACGGGGCGTCCGGCTCGAGCGTCGACTCCTCGATCGCCTCGACCCGTCCCCACCGCGGCCCGCGACGGACCGCGGCGAGCAGCTCGTCGAGCGCCGCCGCTCGACCCCGCGCGCGAATTGCCACGCGACCGTCGGGCAGGTTCCGCACGTCGCCGACCACGGACAGTCGTTGGGCCGCCGTCCACACGTGATGCCGGAAGCCCACGCCCTGAACTCGACCGGAGACGATCCAGCGCCGCCCGATCTCTTCGCCCGCTGGGGAGTCGCCTCCGAGCGGCATCGCCGAGCCTCGCGAAAGGCGTCATCCTAGGGCAGGTCCGGGCCGGGCGCAAGCGCGCGACCGTGCGCCACGGCGTAGAGCAGCACCGCTGCCGCGGCGCTGGCCGACAGCGAGTCGACACCGGGGACCATCGGCACGGTGACCCGGAGCGCGACCTGGGACAGCACCTCCTCGGGCAGTCCGAACGCTTCGCTGCCGACGAGCACGCACCACGGGCCTGTGCCGAACGTGCACCTGGGCAGCTCGACGCCGCCCGAGCTGACCGCTGCGCACACGCGGACACCCGCCGCGCCGAGAGCCGCCAGGAGCGCGCCGCCAGCGACATGCTCGAGGATCGGAAGCTTGAACGCGCTGCCCATCGACGTACGGATCGCCCGCGGATGCCAGGGGTCGGTCGGCGGTGTCGTCAAGAGCGCTGCGGCGCCGCTCGCATGCGCCGTGCGGACGAGCGCGCCTGTATTCCCCGGATCGGCGATCCCGACCGCGCCGAGGAGCACCGGGCGAGCGAGCGCGCTGCGGGCGAGAGCGAGGTCGAGCACGGGCGGGTCCGGAATGCGCGCGAGGCCGACCACCGCGCCGAGCCCGCGGCCTGCGGTCACGGACGCCAGGACCTCGTCGGGCGCGACGTGCGGCTCGATACCGGCCCGCGCAAGATCGTCGACGAGCCGGCGCACGCGTGGTGTGGACGACGCGAGAAACGAAGCCGAGGCGAGCACGGCCTCGATCCGCACGCCCGCGCGGAGCGCACGCTCGTGCAGCCGGAGCCCCTCGATCGAGCACAGCCCCTGGCGCTCGCGCCCGAGACGCGTGCCGGTGCGCTCGATCTCGGCGAGGACGCTGCGCCAGCTGCTCAGGCTACTTCACCGCCTCGACGTACAGCGACTGGATCGGGCGATCCGGGTAGTCCAGGTCGAGATTCAGCTCGGGGATCTCGCTTCCACGGTAGGTCGAGCGGATGACGCGCGAGAAACCGCAGCGAGTCAACAGCGCGTCGAGCGTGTCGAAGTCGTACAGGAACTGGTGCGTTTCGTTGAACCGGTACAGGTGGTTCAGCGCCTCGTTCGGCGGGGCGTCGATGTTCGAGGCGACACGGAAGAATTCGGCGTCCTTGGCGACGAAGCGCTGGGCCAGGATCTCCGTGTCGTGCAGCACGACGCGCAGCCGTCCGCCCGGCTCGAGCACCCGGCGGCATTCGGAGAGAAACCGCGTGGCGACGTGCGGGAACTGCAGATGGTCGAGGAAGTGCTCGCTGAAGATCAGCTGGGCCGAATCGTCGGCGAACGGAAGCTTGCGCCGCAGGTCGATCTGCACGTCGACGCCCGAGGTTGCGTCGACGTTGATCCAGCCCGGGATCACGTTGCGGCCGCTGGCCACGTGGACCCGCAGCCGCTTCTCGCCGCGCAAGCGGCGGATCCTCGCGCGTTGCGCCAGCGAGAGCCGCCCCGCCCAATCGGTCCGCGCGATCGCGAGCTCGTAGCGCACGAGGCGCAGGATGCGCAGCAGGTCGGGCCGGTCCTCGACGAGCCAGCGTCTCAGCCGATCGCGCAGACCCATCGTGTCAGCCACCAGGAGGTAAGTGGTCGGGGCGGCAGGATTTGAACCTGCGACTCCCTGCACCCGAAGCAGGTGCGCTACCAGGCTGCGCTACGCCCCGAACCCGGCCAAAGGACGCGGAATCCTACCAACTCGCCCCGGGCCCCGCAATCGCCGATCACTCGGGCCAGCCGAACCGGCCGACGAGCCGTACGAAGCGCACGCGATCGAACTCCGCTCGAACGAGACCCGATCCGCGCCGCGTCAGGCGCGTCAACACCTGCGAGCGCGTGTCTCCCGGCGCGGCGAGCGGCAACAGCAGGTGGCCCGACTCCTCGATCTGCTGGACCAACGGATCCGGAACCTCGGGCGCGCCGGCCGTGACGGCGATCGAGCGGTACGGCGCGAACTCGCTCCAGCCGTAGGTCCCGTCGAAGATCTTGATGTGCACGTTTTCGATCCCCAGGCTGCGCAGCGTGCGCCGGGCGCGCTCGGCCAGCGCCGGGATCCGCTCGACCGAGTACACGATCTCGAACAACCGCGACAGCACCGCCGCGTGATACCCCGACCCGGTCCCGATCTCGAGGGCTCGACCCGTGCCGTCGGGCTCCAGGAGCTCGCACATCCGAGCCACGGTCCAGGGTTGGGAGATCGTCTGCCGCTCCCCGATCGGCAGCGCGGCCTCGCCTCCCGCGGCCTCACCCAGCGCTTCGGGAACGAACGCCCGGCGCGGGATCGAGCGCATCGCCTCGAGAACGCGAGGGTGTGCGATCCCGCGGCGCGTCAGATCGTCGACGAGCCGGCGCTGGGCCGGTGGGGCGGGCGCGGGACGACGGGGCGTGGGCTCGGCCATCTCAGTCGAGCCGCAAGCGCCAGGCCTCGATGCGCGCGAGCGAGGTTTCGTGGGTCAGGTTCGAGGACAGCGGCGAGACCGACACGTATCCGTCACGGATCGCCAGGTGATCGCCGTCCGGCTCGCCGGTCGGCGTCGCGCTGACCGAATCGATCCAGAAGTACGGTCGACCCGCCGGATCGTGCCGTTCGACGACGGTCGCGCGGTACGTCCGTGTCCCCTGCCGCGTGACCCGGATCCCGCGGTACGGTGCGGTCGCGGGGAAGTTGACGTTGAGCAGCACACCCGCGGTCAAGCCGTGCTCGAGAACGGTCGCGCACAGGCGCCGCGCGAGCGGGATCGCGGGCTCGAAATCCGCGCGACCGTGCTCGTCGATCGCCACGGAGAACGCGATCGACGGCACGTGCAGGAGCGTGCCCTCGAGCGCACCGGCCACGGTGCCGGAGTATGTGACGTCGTCGCCGATGTTGAGGCCGCGGTTCATGCCCGAGACCACGAGCCGCGGGAGGCGGCCGCCGGTCAGCCGCTCGACGCCCAGGTGCACGCAATCGGTCGGCGTGCCGTCGACCCGGTAGCGCCGCTCGCTGACCTGCCGCATCCGCAGCGGTCGAGATAGCGTCAACGCGTGGCTCGAGCCGCTCTGTTCGCGCTCCGGCGCGACGACGACCGCGTCGTCGAGCGCCGATACCGCCTCGAGCAGCGCCAGGAGTCCCGGCGCGTCATAGCCGTCATCGTTCGTGACGAGGATCACCGGGAAGCTCGGCCTCGTGAGGGACGATTCGAGTGGATTCCGAACGACCGCGGGCGCAAGACGGCGCATGGTACCACGCGCGGAGAACGAAACGGGCCGCCCGAGAGCGGCCCGTAAACGATCGACTCAGTTGGTCGGGGCGATCCGATTTGAACGGACGACCACTTGCACCCCAAGCAAGTGCGCTACCAGGCTGCGCCACGCCCCGACAGCGAAAACCGCGCGAGCGCGGTCATGGTAGGGAAGGCCCAACAGGCCGTCAAGGCGCTCAAGGGATCAGGCACCTCGGCGACTTCAGTCCCCGAAGGCGGAGTACGGAGTAACTGCGCGGGTCGAGATCGCATCCACCCAACGCCGAGCACGAGGTCTCGAGCCGCACGTAGAGGTTGCAGTTCGCGACATCGATGTACAGGCCCGTGACGGCGCCCTGGTGAATGTCGAGACCGTTGGAATCGAGGCGTTGGTCGAAGTACGCGAGCGTGGTGTACGCCGACGTCGCTCGGTTGCGCAGAATCGCCGTTCGGACGCACGGTTCCTCGAGGCACAGCGCGTTGGTCGGGGCGGGGTCGGTGGTGACTGTGTACATCGCACCGTCCGGGCCCGATGCGTGCACGACGAAGTTGCACCGCAGGTCGGGCGTGAACGCCGAATCGCTGCAACTCTCCCAAAACACCGGTGGCAGGACCTCCTCGACGATGATTCCGGGCACGGCCGTATGGAAGTCGTCGACGCCGATGCGGTCATCGGCCCACGTTGGATCCGCCACCACGAGGAGGAACACGGAGACCCAGGAACCGCGTTTCATCGTCCTCCCCGCGCCGTCTCAAGTCGCCGGCGTTCGAGACAGAGTCGCGATCAATCGATCGACGCGCGTGAGGGCGCTCTCGATGCGCCGCCGATCGGCCGCCGCGGCTTCATCGGCGCGTTCCGCAAGCACCTCCGCGCGTCGCTCGCGCGCTTCGGTCTCGCGCAGGCGCAATCGCAGCAGCTCGATCTCCTCGACGGCGTCGTCGTAGCGTTGGCGCGAAACGGTATCCCCGCTCTCCAGCGCGCGCGTGGGCGGGCCGCTGCGCGCCGGCGCGGCCTCGCTCGAGGGCTCGGACTCCGACTCGCCGCTCGTCGCGCCGGTCAGCTCCTGCTCGAGCTGCCGCCGCGCGCCCTCGATCGTGAACTCGTCCTCGTACAACAGCTTCTTGATCCTCAGCACGATGTCGATGTCGCGCCGGCGGTACATCGAGTGCGCGCCGCGCGCGCGGTCCGGGGCGAGCTGCGGGAACTCGCTCTCCCAGAATCGCAGCACGTAGGGCTGCGTGTCGGTCAGCCGGCAAACCTCACTCGTGCCGAAGAACGGCTTGTCCGGGATTTCCTGGAGCTCTCCCACCTCGCGCCTCCGCGCTGCGTCGCGGCCTCGAGCACTATACGCGCGCCCGCGGGCCCCGGGCAAGGGTCATCGGTGGATCAGGCGTCGCTGGTTCCGGCGCGGCCGAAGTCGTCCTCCAGGCGCACCACGTCCTCGAGCTCGGGCGTCGACACCTCGAACAGCGTGGTGTCGGTCACGGCGCGGAACCGGTGCACCGTGCCGGGCACGATGTGCCGCGACTCGCCGGGCCCCAGCCGCTCGACACGCTGCTCGGCTCCGCGGCCGAGGACGAGCTCGAGCGTCCCGTCGTGCACGAGGAACGCTTCGTCCTTCCGTTCGTGATACTGCAGGCTGAGCTGGCTCCCCGCGCGGATGAACAGCAGCTTCCCGGCGTAGCGCTCGGTGTGCGCGAAGCGCAGCTCGTAGCCCCAAGGTTTGTCGACGCGTTTCACCGACCCCTCCCCGGCGCCTGAGCGCGCTCGCGTGACGTGGTTGTGTACGACCATCGGCGACGGCCGACCACATCGAAACGCCGGAACCGGGTCACGCGAGCGCCGCTTCGACCGCGCGCTCGGCCTCGACCGAGTCGATCCGGGCCACGGCCTCGCGGACGTCGAGCAGCGAGCGCGGCTGCACGGACAGCTCCCGCACGCCGAGCCCGATGAGCAGCGGCAGGTACGCCGGGTCGGCGGCCATCTCGCCGCACACGGACAGCGCGAGCCCGCGCCGAGCGGCGGCCTCGACCACGCAGCGCACGAGACGCAGGACACCGGGGTGGTCCGGACGGTACAGGTAGCTCACGCTCTCGTTGCCCCGGTCGACGGCTAGCGCGTACTGGATCAGGTCGTTCGTTCCGACGCTCAGGAAGTCGGCCTCGCGGGCGAGGACGTCCGCGGCGATCGCCGCCGACGGGACCTCGACCATCACGCCGATCGGCGCATCCTCGCGAACCGGTTGGCCCGCGGCGCGCAGCTCGCTGGCCTGCTCGTGCCACAGGCGCCGGACCTCGCGGATCTCTTCCGGCGCGGTGACGAACGGCAGCATCACGCGCAGGTTCGGCTCGACCGCCGCGCGCAGCAGGCCGCGGATCTGCGGCCGAAACACGTCCGGGCGCAAGAGACACAGGCGGACCGCGCGCAGGCCCAGAACCGGGTTGGTCTCCCGACGGTCGAGCACGTCGTGGAAGTACTTCTCGCCCCCGAGGTCGAGCGTCCGCACGACGACCGGGTGCGGGGCGAGGCTCCGCGCGAGCGCGCGGTACGTCGCGTGGTGCTCGTCTTCCGTCGGGAACGTCGGTGCATGGGCCAGGAACAGGAACTCCGAGCGATACAGGCCGATGCCCAGCGCACCGAAGCGTCGCGCCGCGGCGGCCTCTTCGGGGAACTCGATGCTCGCTCGTAACACGACCGTCGCGCCATCGGCGGTGTGGGCCGGAGCCGCTCCGTCGCTCGCCGCGGCCCGCGCTTCGCGCTCGACCCACGCCGCGCGCCGAGCCGTCGACGCCACGAGCGTGGGCGGGGACGGCGACAGAACGACCTCGCCCCGGTCCCCGTCGACGATGACCGCATCGCCGGGGCGCGCGGCGCGACTCACGTCGCGCAGTCCGGCCACCGCGGGGACGCCCAGCGCCTGGGCCAGGATCGCGGTGTGCGACGTCCGGCCCCCGACGTCGGTCGCCAGGCCCACGACGCCCCGGCGCGCCAGGTCGACTGCGTCCGACGGGCCGAGGCCGTGGGCCACGGCGACCCACGGTCCGTCCTCCGGTCGCCGCACCGCGTCCTCGTCCCGCACGCGGAGCAGCCGTTGCAGGCGCCGCCGGAGATCGTCCAGATCCCCGCCGCGCTCGCGCAGGTACAGGTCCTCGACCGCCGAAAGGCGTCGCGCGTGCTCGCCCAGCACCGACTGGATCGACCAGCGCGCCGAGACCCGTCCGATCCGGATCCGGTGCACGACCTCGGCTTCGAACGCCGGATCGTCGAGGATCAGCAGCTGCGCGTCGAGGATCCCGGCGAACCGCTCGCCGATCTCCGTCTGCACGCGCGCGCGCAGCGTGGCGAGCTCGTCCGCGGCCCGCGCGCGAGCGGCGCGGAACGCGTCGACCTCCAGCTCGAGCCGCTCGGGCGGTGCGGATTCCGGAACGACCGGCCCCTCCTCGGCATGCGGCAGGTACACGGAGCCGATCGCGATTCCCGGCGCGACACCGACGCCGTTCAACCGACGCTCCACCTACTCGTCCTCGCCGAACCGGTCGTGGACCAGCCGCGCGAGCTCGTCGAGCGCGGCGTCGGCGTCCGCCCCGTCGCCCGTGATCCACAGCTTCGTTCCGCGCGCCGCGGCGAGCGTCAACAGTCCGAGGATCGACTTGCCATCGACGCGCGATCGACCGCGACGCACGGTGATCGCGGAGCGGTAGCGGCTCGCCGCGTGCACGAGGCGCGCCGCGGCGCGCGCGTGCAGTCCGAGTCGGTTGACGATCTGGACCTCGATCTCCTTCACGTGCGAGGCTCGCGGCTCCCCGCGGCGTCGAGGAAGCTCGACGCGACCTGGATCGCGTCCCGGCCCTGGCTCGCGATGCGCCGCGCGACCTCGTGCAGGTCGAGCTCGCCGCGCAGGTTCGTGAACTTGACCAGCATCGGCAGGTTGACGCCGGTGACGATCTCGATCCGGCCGTGCTCGTACAGCGACAGGCCGAGGTTCGTCGGGGTGCCGCCGAACATGTCGGTCAAGATCAGCACGCCTGCGCCGCGATCGACGCGACGGACCGCGTCCTCGATCAGCCGCGTCGCCCGCGCGACCTCGACGTCCCAGCCGATCGACACCGCCTCGAGCGCGTCGACCGATCCGACGATCGTTCGCACCGCCTCGACCAGCTCCTCGGCCAATCGCCCATGGGACACGACGAGGAGCCCGATCACGACCGCTACTCCTTGCCCAGGTCGCGGTGGTTCACGGTGCTGGCCACGCCGCTGCCGGAGACACGACGGGCCAGCCGCTCGGCGAGCGCGACCGACCGGTGCTTGCCGCCGGTACAGCCGAGGGCCACGGTCAGGTAGGTCTTGCCCTCGGCCCGGTAGTGCGGGATCAGGAACGCCAGCAGGTCCTGGATCCGGCGCAGCAGATCCTCGGCGAGCGGCGTTCGATCGAGATACGCCTGCACCTCCGCCGCTCGTCCGTCGAGCGGTCGGAGCTCGTCCACGAAGTACGGGTTCGGCAGGAAGCGCACGTCGAACACGAGGTCGGCCTGCGCCGGCACGCCGTACTTGAACCCGAACGACTCGACGTTGACGTTCAGGGCGTCGGTGTCGCTGGTCGTCCCGTAGGCGCTCTTGAGGAACGCACGCAGCTGGTGCGGCGTGTAGGCCGACGTGTCGATGATCCGGTCGGCGCGCTCGCGCAGGCGGGCGAGGGCCGAGCGCTCGGCGGCGATCGCCTGCTCGAGCGTCGCGCCGGGCCGGGCCATCGGATGGGGACGGCGCGTCTCGCTGAACCGGCGCAGCAGCGTCTCGTCCGCACAGTCGAAGAACAGCATCTCGACCGGCACGCCCGAGCGCCGCAGCGACTCGAGCGTCTCCGGGACCTGATCGAGGAACCCGCGCTCGCGTGCGTCGATCACGAGCGCCGCGAGCGGGATCTGGTCCCGGCTACGTTGGATCAGCTCCCAGAACGGCGGGATCAACCCGACCGGCAGGTTGTCCACGCAGAAGAAACCCAGGTCCTCGAAGCTCTTGGCGGCGAGCGACTTGCCCGACCCCGACAGGCCGGTGATGACGACCAGCCGCGGCTCGGACACTCAGGGCTCCCCTTCCTCCGGTGCGCCCGGCGGGACGGTCGAGCGCAGCTCCTCCTCGTCAGCGTCCCGGCGCTCCCGGTGGATTCGTTCCCCGAGCCGCCGCGCCAGCTCGCGCGCCGGATGGTAGCCCTTGAGCTTCAGCAGATGGTTGCGGGCCGCGACCTCGATCAGCACCGACAGGTTGCGGCCCGGCCCGACCGGCATCTCGACGTACGGCAGCGGGATCCCGAGGATCTCGTGCGACTGGTCGTCGAGACCCAGCCGGTCGTAGCGCTTGCCCGCGCGCCACGGATCGAGCCGGATGACGTACTCGACGAACTTGGTCAATCGCACCGCGGCGACGCCGAACAGGTCCTTGACGTTGACGATCCCGACGCCGCGCAGCTCCATGTGGTAGCGCGTGAGCTCGGGACCGGTGCCGACGAGCGTGCCGCCCTTGCGCTTGATCTCCACGACGTCGTCCGACACGAGGCGATGCCCGCGAACGACGAGGTCGAGCGCGCACTCGCTCTTGCCCACGCCGCTGTCGCCGAGGAGCAGGACGCCGAGGCCGTACACGTCGAGCAGCACGCCGTGGATCACGATGCGCGGGGCCAGCCGATCCTCGAGGTACCGCGTCAGATGGTCGATCGCGGCCGAGGACGACAGCGGCGTCCCGAGCAGCGGCACGCGGTGCCGATCCGTCTCCTCGACCATCTCGGTCGTCGGCTCGAGGCCCGACGTGAGGACGAAGCAGCTCCCACCCTCGCGGCACAGCTGGGCCACGATGCGCGCGCGCTCGGCCGGCGGACGCTCGCTGAGGAACGTGAACTCCGACTTGCCGAGGATCTGGATCCGTCCGGGATGGATGTACTCGAGGAATCCGGCGAGGGCCAGACCGGGCTTCTGGATCCGCGGCCGGTTGATCACGTTGTCCAGGCCGCCGGCCCCGGAGAACAGCGACAGCTCGAGATGCTCGGCGCCGCGATCCGTCAGGAGTTCGCGCACCGCCATCGACGGGATCGGACAGCTCTCGTGCTCGCCCATGGGGCGCTCCAGGTGCGGAGGGACGGGGGCGCCGACGGATTCTAGAGAGCGGCGAACGAGCGTGTCAAGGCGCGCCGGTCGACCGGCCGCGGATTTGACAGCCTCGTGAGCGCGGTGGCATAGTCCGGCCACACCGACAGGGGGCCGCGTGATGTCGTCGAACGCGATCGTGCACGTGATCGGTACCGGGACGATCGGCGAGCCGCTGATCGGCCTGTTGACCCTGCTGCGCCAGGACCTCGGCGTGGACGAGGTCACGTTCCACAAGCGCACCGCGTTGCTGACCGACCGTTCGAAGGTTCTGGAGATGCTGCGCCGGGGGGCCAAGCTGTGCGTCGACGATGGGGCGCACAAGGCGTTCGAGGACCTCGGGATGCAGCCGACGTTCGAGGCCGTCGAGGCGTTGCGTCGAGCGTCGGTGGTGATCGACTGCACGCCGAGCGGCGTCGGCGTGCAGAACAAGGCCGAGTACTACGAGAAGTTCACCGCGCACACCAAGGGGTTCATCGCCCAGGGCAGCGAGTTCGGCTTCGGCAAGCCGTACGCGCGGGGGATCAACGACGCGGCGCTCGTCCGCGGCAGCGATCAGTTCCTGCAGGTCGTGTCGTGCAACACGCACAACCTGTCGATCCTGATCCACACGCTCGCGCTGGCCGACGGCGGACCGGACAACCTGGTCGAGGGGCGGTTCGTGTGCATGCGCCGGGCCAACGACATCTCCCAGGACGGGAGCTTCGCCCCGTCGCCGCAAGTCGGCAAGCACAAGGACGAGCGGTTCGGGACGCATCACGCGCGTGACGCGTGGCACCTGTTCCACACGCTGGGCTACGACCTCAATCTGTTCTCCAGCGCGCTCAAGCTGAACACGCAGTACATGCACACGATCTACTTCGACATCCGCGTGCGGCGCACGACGACGCTCGAGGCGTTGACCGAGCGCATCGAGCGCAACGACCGGATCGCCGTGACCTACAAGTCGTCGGCGAACGCCGTGTTCTCGTTCGGGCGCGATCACGGGCACTACGGACGGATCCTGAACGTCTGCGTCGTCGCGCTGCCGACGCTCGCCGTGCGCAACGGGGGCACCGAGATCGTGGGCTACTGCTTCACGCCGCAGGACGGGAACTCGCTCCTGTCGTCGGTGTCGGCGGCGACCTGGTACCTGCATCCCGAAGACTACGAGGAGCGGATCCAGTGCCTCAAGCCGTTCTTCCACCCCGAGGTCTGAGCGCGGCTCGCGTCTAGCTCTCGGTCCCCCGCAGCCGGCGGATCTCCTCGGTCAGCGCCGGCACGACCTCGAACAGGTCGCCCACGATGCCGTAGTCCGCGACCTGGAAGATCGGCGCGTCCGGATCCTTGTTGATCGCCACGATCGTCTTGGCCGTGGACATGCCGGCCAGGTGCTGCACCGCGCCCGAGATGCCGCAGGCGACGTACAGCGCGGGCGAGACCACCTTGCCGGTCTGCCCCACCTGGTGCGCGTGGGGGATCCAGCCCGCATCGACGACCGCGCGCGATGCACCGACGGCGCCGCCGAGCGCGTCGGCGAGCTCGCGGACGAGGGCGAAGTTCGCCGGATCCTGGAGCCCGCGGCCCCCGGAAACGACGATCGGGGCCTCGGCGACGTCGAGCTCCTTGGGTCCGGCACGCCGGACCTCGATCGTCCGCACGCCGAGCGCGTCGAGCGCGATCGGGCACGTGAGCGCGACGACCTCGGGCGTCTGCGCCTCGCGCGCCTCGGCCACGCCGAACACGTTCGGGCGCAGCGTGGCCACGATGGGCCGCGCGTCCGAGACCGCGACCTTGGCCACAGCCTTTCCGGAATACACCGGGCGGCGGCCGCGCAGCGCTCCCCCGGCATCGACGTCGATCTCGACGAGGTCGGTCACGCAGGCCGCGTTCAGGCGCGCCGCGGCCCGCGGCGCGAGGTCCCGCCCGAGCGCCGTCCCGGCGAGGAGCACGAGCGCGACGCTCGCCTGTTCGGCCACGCTCGCGAGGATCCCGGCGTACGCCTCGACGCAGTACAGGCGCAGCTCGGGCGCATCGACCCAGTGCACGATGCGCGCGCCGTGGCGACCGGCGACCTCGACCGCCGCTTCGCGCTCGGGACCGACGCCGGCGGCGTGCACCGTTCCGCCGAGCGCTTGGGCGAGGCGTCCCGCCACGCCGAGCGCTTCGAGCGTCGCCCGCGTCGGCGTCACGTCGCGGCGCTCGAGGAACACGAGGACGTCCTGGCCCATCAGATCACCTTGGCCTCTTCGCGCAGGAGCCGCGCGAGATCCCGCGCCGCCTCGACCGGACCGCCGGCGAGGATCCGTCCGCGCTGGCGCGGGGGCGGGAGCTCGAGCGCGTCCCATCGCACGCGTGAGCCGGCCGCGAGCTCGGCTTCGTCGATCCCCACGTCGATCGCCGTGCGCACGTCGAGGGGCTTCTTCTTGGCCTGCATGATGCCCTTCAACGTCGGGTAGCGCGGCTCGTTGAGCCCCTTGTCGCACGTGAGCACGGCGGGTAGGCGGCCGACCTGGATCTCGACCGCGCCCTCGACGGCGCGCTCGATGCGGAACTCGTCGCCCGTCAGCTCGAGCGCCGAGATGCCGCCGGCGTGCGGCCAGCCCAGGACCTCGCCGAGCATCGGCCCGGTCTGGCCTTCGTCCGTGCCGACCCCGTACTCGACCGAGCAGCACGAGGCGCGCTTGCTCCGCCCGGGCCACCCCCGCCAGGGCCCGTGCACGGGTCAGCGCCTCGGCCTGCTCGAGCCGCAGGTCCTCGACGAGGATCGCCCGGTCGGCACCCATCGCCAGGCCCTGGCGCAGGGTCGCCTGGGCCGCGCCGCGACCCGCGGACACGACGATCACCTCGTTCACCGCACCGGCCTCGCGCAGGCGCAGCGCGGCTTCGAGCGCGAACTCGTCGTAGGGCGAGACGATCCACTTCGTGATCTGGGATTCGTCGATCCCCGCCTGGCCCGGGGCCACGCGGATCTTGCTCTCGGTGTCCGGGACGTGCTTGAGGCCGACCAGAGCCTTCACGGCGGTCACCGAGCGTGTTTGCGCAGCAGCAGGCTGGCGTTCGTCCCGCCGAAGCCGAACGAGTTGTTCAGCGCGGCGCCCACGACGCGCTCGCGGGCGACGTTGGGCGCGCAATCGAGATCGCATGCGGGGTCCGGACGCTCGTAGTTCGATCGTCGGCGGGATCCGGTCGTGCAGCACGGCGAGCGCGGTGACCGCGGTCTCGAGCCCGCCCGCCGCGCCCAGCAGGTGGCCGGTCATCGATTTCGTGGAGGCGAACACGAGCTTGCCGGCGTGCTCGCCGAACACGGTCTTGACCGCCATCGTCTCGACGCGATCGCCGGCCGGCGTCGACGTACCGTGCGCGTTGATGTAGTCGACCTGCGCCGCGGTCGCCCCGGCGTCGGCCAGCGCTGCGCGCATCGCGCGGATCGCGCCGTCGCCGTCGATCGACGGCGCGGACATGTGGTACGCATCGCCCGACAGGCCGTAGCCGGCGATCTCGGCATAGATCCGTGCTCCGCGGGCCAGCGCGTGCTCGCGCTCCTCGAGCAGGCAGATCCCCGCGCCCTCACCCATCACGAAGCCGTCGCGGTCGGCGTCGAACGGGCGGCTCGCGTGCGCCGGATCGTCGTTGCGCGTGGACAGCGCCTTCATCGCGCAGAATCCACCGACGGCGAGCGGCGTGATCACGGCCTCCGTTCCCCCGGCGATCATCAGGTCAGCGTAGCTTTCGCGGATCAGGCGCATCGACTCGCCGATCGCGTGGGTTCCGGTGGCGCACGCCGTGGCCAGCGCCAGGTTCGGTCCCTTGGCCCCCACGAGGATCGACACGTTGCCCGCGGCCATGTTCAGGATCATACCGGGGATGAAGAACGGCGAGATACGCCGGGGACCGCGCTGGAGCAGCTCGCGGTGCATCTCCTCGAGCAGCGGGAGCCCGCCGATGCCCGAGCCGATGTGCACGCCAACGCGCTCGGCGTTGCCGGCGTCGATCGTGAAGCTCGCGTCGCGCAGCGCCTCGCGCGTCGCCGCGACCGCGTAGTGCGATGAACGTGTCCATCTTGCGCACCTCTTTCTTCTCGAGGTAGCGCCAGCGGATCGAAGCCGCGGACCTCGCCGGCGATGCGGCTCGACATCGCCGAGGCGTCGAACTTGGTGATCGGACCGACCCCGTTTCGACCGGCGAGCAGAGCGGCCCACGTCGTCGGCGCGTCCAGGCCGAGCGGGGAGACGAGACCGATTCCGGTGATGACGACGCGGCGTCTCATGTCGATCGGGCCGTGCCCGCGCTCCGGGGAGCGCGGTGCCGGCTCAGGCTCTTGGCGTGCGTCTTGATGTATTCGATGGCTTGCTGGACGGTGCTGAGCTTCTCGGCGTCCTCGTCGGAGATCTCGAGGCCGAACTCCTCCTCGAGGGCCATGACGAGCTCCACGACGTCGAGCGAGTCCGCGCCCAGATCGTCGACGAACGACGCTTCCGCGCTTCACCTCGTCCTCGTCCACGCCGAGCTGCTCCACGATGATGTGCTTGACCTTGTTCCTCGACCGACGCCATCGCTCGTTCCTCCTCGGGATCCCGGCCGTGCGCGGCACCCGGATCCGCTACATGTACATGCCGCCGTTCACGTCCAGGGTCGATTCCGGTAACGTAATCGGCGCCCGCGCCCGACGAGGAACGCGACCGCGGCGGCCACGTCGTCCGGCGTGCCGAGGCGAGCCAGCGGGACCTGAGCCAGCCAGCGCTCGCGCTGCGGCGTCGTCGAGCGCCCGCGTCATGTCGGTGTCGATGAACCCCGGGGCGACGCAGTTCACGGTCACGTTCCGCGAGGCCAGCTCGCGCGCCAGACTCTGCGTCAAGCCCTCGAGCCCGGCCTTCGCCGCGGCGTAGTTGACCTGTCCGGGGTTGCCCACGTGCGCCACGACCGACGAGACGTTCACGATCCTCCCGTATCGCGCCTTGACCATCGAGGGAACGATGGCCCGACAGATCCGGTAGATCCCCGTGAGGTTCGTTCGCAGGACGCGGTCCCAATCCTCCGGCTTCATGCGCAGGAGGAGATTGTCGCTCGTGATCCCCGCGTTGTTGACGAGAAGCGGGATTCTAGCATAGCTCGGCGATGACCCCGGCCACGCCGTGAGCCACCGACTCGTCGTCGGCCACGTCGAGCGCGATGCCCCGTACCGGATGTGCCGCGCCGTCGATCGATTGCGCCGCGCTCTCGGCTCCGTCGCGCGTCCGAGCGGTCAGCACGACCTGCGCGCCCGCCGCGGCGAGCGCGCGCGCGATCGCGTGCCCGATCCCGCGCGACCCGCCGGTGACGAGCGCGACGCGTCCGTCGAGCACCGCGCTCACGCCGCGGCCCCCAGCGCGTGGAGCGACCGCGGCCACGCCCTGCGGGATCCTCGACGCCGAACACGCGGGCCCGGCGGTCGATGCGTCGCACGAGGCCGGCGAGCACGCGGCCGGGGCCGAACTCGACGAACGTGTCGAAGCCGTCGGCGATCATCGTGCTCGACCAGCTCGTGCCAGCGCACGGGCGACGCGACCTGGCGCACCAGCGCATCGCGCGCGGCCGCGCCATCCTCGATCGGTCGCGCGTCGACGTTCGTGTACACGGGGAACGCGGGCCGGCCGAACTCGATCGTGTCGACGACGGCGACCAGGCGTCGCGCGGCCGGATCCATCAACGCGCAGTGGAACGGCGCGCTCACCGGTAGCCGCACGGCACGTCTCGCGCCGGCGGCGAGCGCCCGGGCCATCGCGCGCTCGACGGCCGGCGTGTGACCGGCAATGACGATCTGGTCCGGTCCGTTCCAGTTGGCCGGCGCGACGACCTCGTCGCCCGCGCTCTCGCGGCACGCGCGCTCGACCGCCGGGCCGTCGAGACCGAGGATCGCGGCCATCGTGCCGACCCCCGCCGGAACCGCCTCCTGCATGAACCGCCCGCGCTCGCGCACGCAGCGCACGGCCGCGTCGAACGACAGCGTGCCGGCGGCGACGTGGGCCGTGTACTCGCCCAGGCTGTGTCCGGCGGCGGCGCGCGGGGCGAGCCCGCGGTGGGCGAGGGCGCGCCAGGCGGCGATCGACACGGTCAGGATCGCGGGCTGCGTCGTCTCGGTGCGCGCGAGCTCGTCCGGCGTCCCGTCGAAGCACGTGCGTGCGAGCTCGACGCCCAGCGCGGCGTCGGCGGCGTCGAACACCGCACGGCGACTCGGGGTACGCGTCAGCCAGCGCGCGTCCCATGCCCGGGTGCTGCGAGCCCTGTCCGGGAAACAACAGCGCCACGCCGCTCACCAGCGCACCACCGACGCGGCCCACGTCAGGCCGGCTCCGAATGCGGCCATCAGCACGACGTGGTCGCGCTGGATCCGTCCGGCGCGCACGGCCTCGTCGAGCGCGATCGGAATCGAGGCCGCCGACGTGTTGCCGTAGCGCTCGATGTTCACGAAGCAGCGCTCGGCGGGAATGCCGAGCCGCGCTCCGACCGCCGTCGATGATGCGCTGGTTCGCCTGGTGCGGGACGAACCAGTCGACGTCGGCCGGGGCGAGGCCCGCGGCGTCGAGCACCTCGCGAGACACCTCGTCGATCGAGCGCACGGCGATCTTGAACGTCTCGTTGCCGCGCATGCGGATGAAGTGCAGGTGCCGGTCGAGCGTCTCGGGCCGGTTCGGCGGATGCAGCGCTCCCCCACCGGGCATGCAGATGTAGTCGGCCATGCTGCCGTCGCAGTGCATCGATGACGCGAGGACGCCGCGCGGCAGCGCTCCGGCCGCTCAGCACCGTCGCTCCCGCGCCGTCGGCGAAGATCACGCACGTCGAACGATCGTGCCAGTCGAGGAATTGACTCAACAGCTCGGCTCCGATGACCAGCACGTGTCGGCAGCGGCCGGTGACGATGAACTGCTTGGCGACCGACTGGGCGTAGATGAATCCCGAGCAGCCGGCCGACAGGTCGAACGCCGCGGCGCTCGTGCAGCCCAGCTCATGCTGGATCGTGCACGCGGTGGCCGGAATCGGCATGTCCGGCGTCACCGTCGCCAGGACGATCAGGTCGACGTCGGTCGGTGCGACGCCCGCGGCATCGAGGGCGCGCCGCGACGCCAGGACGCAATAGCTCGCGAGGGAGTCGCCGTCGCCGGCGATGCGCCGCTCACGGATCCCGGTGCGCGTGACGATCCATTCGTCCGACGTGTCGACCATCGCCTCGAGCTCGGCGTTGGTCAGCACGCGCTCGGGGACGCTCATCCCGGTGCCGCTGATCACCGCACTGACGGCCGACATGCTGCTCCTTCTCGTGGCTCCGCCGCGCGTCGGTCAGGGCCGATACGGGGGCCGCGGCCTGCCGATCCTATCCTAAACGGGTCGTCGTGCGGAGACGGTTCAAACCTCCGGCGGAGGCAGAACCTCGCGACCCTTGTACTGGCCGCAGTGCGGGCACGCGCGGTGGGGCAGCTTTTTCTCGTGGCAGTTCGGGCACACGGAAACGGCGGGCAGCGCCAGGGCATCGTGGGCCCGGCGCTTGTCCCGGCGGGCCTTGGAATGTCGTCGCTTTGGATTTGGCATCGTTCGATCCGATGGCGCCGGCTCACCGATCACGGAGGCGCTTGCGAATGTCCAGCAGCGGAGCGAGGCGCGGGTCGGCGGTCTCGTTCCGGCAGCCGCACTCTAGGCGGTTTCGGTTGGCGCCGCAAGTGGGGCACAACCCCCGACAGTCCGCCGAGCACACGGGCTTCAGGGGCAAAGCGAGATACACCTGTTCCCGGGCCACGGCCACGAGGTCGGCGATCCCGTCCGTGATCGGGTAGAACGCCTCCGGGTCGGGCACGTCCCCGACCGACCCGCGCTCCTCCGCACGCGGCTCGCGCGGCGCGCCGGACAGGATGAGCTCGAACGGCAGATCGACGTGCATCTCGTACGGCTCGAGGCACCGCACGCAGGTGAGCTCGAGGCGTGCGCGCAGACGCGCGCGCAGGTCGACGCCGAACGTGCCGCGCACGGCCGATCCGGAGATCGAAGCCTCGTGGATCACGACCCGCTCGTCCCCTTGGAGCGGCAGGTCGGGCAACGCCACAGGTCCGTCGAAGCGGACCCCCTCCGGGGCGAGATCGCGTAAGTCGAGACGCATGGGCCGTGCCGGTGCTGTGGAGGACCGCGAAAACTATAGCAGCGGCGGGCCGAGGTCGGCTAGCGCAGCGCCGCGAGCTCGCGGGAAGCTACGTCGTGCTCGGGCACGAGCTTCAGCGCTTCCTCGAACTGCCGTCGCGCGCGCAGCGGCAGGCCGCGCTTCTTGTAGAACCGACCGAGGTGGATCCGGTACTCGACGTTCCACGGGTCGAGCTCGGTCGCGCGGGTGTAGTTCTCCTCGGCCATGCGCTGCCAGCGCGCCTCCGGGTTCCGGGCCTGGCACTCGGCGAGGAGGAAGTACAGGCGCGCGTCCTCGGCGTGGTACGAGATCGCCAGCTTCGCGTACTGGATGGCGTTGTGGTAGTCGCCCGCGCGCACCGCTTGCCGCGCCTTGGCGTGGTAGCTCTCGGCGACGCGCGTGGCCTCGTCCTGGGCCACGCGGGACCGCGTCTTGTCCAGCTCGGGCCGCACGAGCAGCGAGTCGACGTCGACCGGGGGACGATCGGTCGTCCGACTCGGCGCGTCGGACGGCCGATCCCCGCGATCGGCCTGCGTCAGATTCAGGTACGCCTCGACCAGCCGGCTCTCGATCACCGCCAGCTCGGCCCGGAAGCGCTCGCGGATCTTGGGCGTCAGACGGTCCCGGTGCACCAGCGCCTTGGCCTCTTCGTACGCCCGCTCGATCACCGGGCGGGGCGCATCGGAGGCGACGCCGAGCACGTCGTACGGGTTTCCACCGCGGATCCGCACGTACGACTGGCGGACCATCGTTTCCTGGAGCGCCTCGAGAGCGGCGCGGTCGGCGTGATCGCGCAGCAGGTCGGCCGTGCGGAACGCGCCGTCGGCGATCGGCGGATCGTACTCGACGACGCGCAGCGTCAGGAGCGCGAACAGGAATCGCACCGCGCCGTCCTCCTCGCCCGCTGGAAGCGTCGTGATGACGTCGGACAGCGAGGACGAGCCGTCGATGCGCGACAGGACATAGCCCTGCGTGCGGCTCAGGACCAACCGATCGAGCGGTAGCGGGGTCGGCCGGCGCAGCCGCAGCGGATTCGCGATCGTCCACATCGCGTCGCGAATCGGTGTGAACCGCGCGAGCGCCGCAAAGCCGGAAAGAATCTGCGTCAGCGTGCTCGGGACGTCCGCGTCGTAGAGCTGCGGGACGTCGTCGAGGTCCTCGAACTCGGTCGATCCGCTCTCCTCGGCGAACACGGCCCGCACGATCCCGGCCGTGACGTCGCGCGCGGCGCGGTGCAGGGGGTCCTTGGCGATCAGACCGCGGTTGACCAGCGCGAGCGCCAGCGCGACCGTGCCCTTCGCGTCGCGCTCGGCCTCGGCCAGCGCGCCCGTCGACACGAGCCGTTCGCGGACCAGCCGCGCGCCGAGCCCCTCCTCGGCGACGCTCGACTCGCCGAGCTGGATCAGGCCCCGGGAGAACAGGATCCGACGCCACGCGCGCTCCGTGCGGTGCGTGAGCACACCGGTGCGCTCGTTCTCGTACAGGTCGCGGAACAGCTCCGGTACGACCGGTGCGTCGATCGCGGACTGCGTGCTCAACGCCTCACACCCCTGGGGCCCGAGGTCGGCTCGACCGGGACCTCGCTATCAATATAGGAACGGGAGTTCCAAAGGAAAGCCGGGCGGCTAGCGCCGCCGGAACGCGCGCTCGATCTCGGCATGCGGCAGCCGGAACACGACCGGCCGGCCGTGGGGGCAGGTCGTCGGGCTCCGGGCGTCGAACAGGTCGTCGAGCAGGCGCTGCATCTCGGGCTGGCTCAGCGCGTGGTGCACCTTGATCGCCGCCCGGCACGCCGCGGTCGTGACCAGCCGGTGCCGCAGCGCGGGCGCGTCGGCCGCCGCGGCGCGCGCCCGGGCGGCCTCCCCCGCGAGCTCGCGAACGAGGCTCGGGGCGTCGACCTCGGCCGCCAGCGCCGGGACGCCGTCGACGCGCACCGCCGAGCCCCCGAACGGCTCGACCAGGAACCCCAAGCGCCGCAGCTCGTCGGCCTCGCGCTCGACCGCGACGAGCTCGGCCGCCGACAGCTCGACGGTCACCGGGAACATCAGCCGCTGCACCTCGACCTGATTGTCGCGCGCGTCGGCGAGGAACCGCTCGAACAGCACCCGCTCGTGCGCCGCGTGCTGGTCGACGAGCAGCAGACCCTGCTCGTCCGAGGCGACGATGTACGACTCGTCGTACTGCGCGAGCGGCTTGACGCGCGCATCCTGCACCAGACGGCGGGGCGCGGGCGCGGCGCAACCGTCCGCGAGGGCGGGACCGATCGGCGGTGGGGGCTCGCGCGCCGGCTCGGCAACCCGTGAGACCGCCGGTTCGCGCGCCGGAGCGTAGTACACGTCGGGCGCCGGAGGCGGTCGCAGCTCGACGAGCGTGGGCACGGCGTCGCGGCCGGCGAGGTCGAGCGCCTGCAAGAGCGCATCCCGCAGCCCGTCGTGCACGTCGCTCGGGTGCCGCAGCCGCACCTCGACCTTCTGCGGATGCACGTTGACGTCGACGAGCTGCGGTGGGATGTCGAGGAACAGGAACGCCCACGGGGAGCGCGCGCCGGGCATCGTGTTCGCGTAGGCTGCGCTGACGGCGTGGGACAGCAGGCGGTCTTGCACCGGACGACCGTTGACGAAGATCAGCACCCCGTCGCGACGCGGAGCAGCCTCGACGGGACGACCGGCGAAACCCACGATGCGCAGCCCGGGACCCGTCGAGTCCACGGGCAAGAGCCGGCGCGCCAGATCGCGGCCGTACAGCTGGGCCAGGCGCTCGGCCAGATCGGGCGCCGGGTCGACCGCCACGAGCGCGCGTCCGTCGTGCTCGAGACGCAGGCGCAGCGCGGGCGACGCGACGGCGATCCGCGTGACGACCCGCGTCAGGTGCGACAGCTCGGTGCCGTCGCTGCGCAGGAACTTGCGCCGCGCCGGGACGTTCTGGAACAGGCGCGCGACCTCGATCGTCGTGCCCCGTCCGCGCGCGATCTCGCGCACCCCGCGGATCGTCCCGCCCGCCAGCTCGACCTCCGTGCCCGGTCCGTCTTCCGCGGCCGTCTCGAGCCGCACGCGGGCCACCGCCGCGATGCTGGCCAACGCCTCCCCGCGGAAGCCCAGCGTGCGGATCGCGTCGAGGTCCGTGGCGTCCCGGATCTTGCTCGTCGCGTGTCTCTCGAACGCCAGCAGCGCGTCGTCGCGATCCATGCCCGACCCGTCGTCGTCGACGACGATGCGCCGGACGCCGGCGGCCTCGCAGCGCACGCCGATCGAGCGCGCGCCCGCATCGATCGCGTTCTCGACGAGCTCCTTGACCACCGAGGCCGGCCGCTCGACGACCTCCC
This sequence comes from uncultured Acidobacteriota bacterium, assembly GCA_963824225.1. Lineage (GTDB taxonomy): Bacteria > Acidobacteriota > Polarisedimenticolia > Polarisedimenticolales > Polarisedimenticolaceae > CAWGOF01. The sequence goes on from CAWGOF010000001.1 coordinate 475,987, forward strand.
CCGCCGCGATGCGGTTGACGACGCTGTCGGTCAGGACGCGGATCCGACCCACGCAGGCCTCCCCCGTGACGAGCGCGAAGCGCGCGTATTCTAGCTCTCGCTCAGAACGAGTTGCCGATCGAGAAGAAGAACTGTCCTGGCGACTCGCCCATCTCGCGGTCGAGCTTCCACCCGTACTCGGCGCGCAGCGGACCGATCGGCGTCTCGAATCGGATGCCCAGGCCGAGGACGTGTCGCAGCTCGGTCGGATCGAGGTCCTGCAGTCGACGATACACGTTGCCCGCGTCGTAGAACACGACCCCGCGCAGTGCGCTGAACAGCGGGAACCGGAGCTCCTCGTTGAGCACGAACATCGCTTCCCCGCCGGTGGGCAGCCCGTCGTCGGACACGGGGCCCAGCCGATCGGTGTCGAACCCGCGGACGGTCGAGCTGCCGCCGGCGAAGAACCGCTCGGAGATCGGCACCTCGGTCGTTCCGGAGAACCGGTCCTCGATCCCCACGCGCGCGACCGAGACGAACGTCAGTCGCGGCGCGAGCGTCCACGTCCGGGACACCTCGGCCGTGCCCCGGATGTACGAGAACTCGGACAACAGCGGCTCGGCGAACACGGCGACGTTCAGCGTCCCGCGCAGGCCGCGCGTCGCCAGGATCGGATCGTCCCGCGTGTCGTAGGTCAGCGAGCCCTCGACGCTGCCGAGCTGGGCGTCCTCGAGCTGCTCCTGCTGCACCGCCACGGGGTCCACGATGTCGAACACGTCGATCAGCTGATACGCGTAGCGCAAGTACCCCTGCCAGTGCGGCGAGAACGTGCGCTCGGCGCGCAGGGCGACCGACCAGCGCTCGACATCGAAGCCGGGGGTCTGACTATCGGTCTCCCACAGCAGGCTCGCCAGCCCGGGCGTCGTCGATCCGAACAGCTTGGGCGTGCGACCGAACAGCTGGAAGTTCTCCAGGTCGGCGTTGACGATCGCGCGCATGCCGATGCTACGCCCGCGTCCGGCCACGTTGTCGAACGACGAGCCAACGCTGAGGTTCACGCGCGACTCGGTGTTGTATCCCGCACCCACGGCCAGGCGCAGCGGGCGACTCTCGGTCACCCGGACGTACACGACCTGGGCCACGTCGTCGCCCTCGCGCAACGGCTGGTACTCGACGTGCACGCTCTGCAGCGTTCCGAGACGGTACAGCGCGCGCTGGGCCCGCGTGATCTCCTCGCGCGTCAGCGTGTCCCCGACCTGCAGGTCGAGCGCCTCGAGGATCGTGTCGTCGCGCGTCAAGAAGTTGCCCTCGACGCGGATCGCGGCGACGTGCATCTCGGGCCCGGCGGTGACCTCGAACCGCAGGTCCGCCAGGCCGTCGGGGGTGAACGTCGGGATGACGCGCACGGTCGCCCCGCCCCGCCCGGCGTGATCGAGCGCGCGGCGCAGCGCGGCCTCGGCGTCGGCCACGACACCCCGAGAAACGGGCTGGCCCACGCGCAACCCGGTCCACAGCGCGAGCTGATCCGTAGCGATCCCGGGGACGTCCGAGAACTCGAGCTTGCGCAGCGTGTACCGTGGCCCCTCGCGAATCTGGAGCCGCACGTCGACGGTGTCGCCGCGCGCGGACAGGCGCAGCTCGGGCCGTTCGACGTGGACCGACAGGTATCCCTCGTTCCGGTACAACGTCCGGATCGCCGCCACGTCGGCCTCGAGCACCGCCGGATCGAACGACTTGCGGCCGAGGAACCCCGGCGGGCGCGTCAGCATCTGCCGGCGCACGCGTTCTTCCCCGACCTCCGTCGCCCCGTCGATCACCACGCGCGACACCTCGACCTCGACGCCCCGATCGACCCGGAACCGCAGGACCGGCGCCGGGCCGGCGACGAGCTCGTACTCCACGTCGACCGCGAAGTACCCCCGGCTCTGGTAGAACGAGCGGATCGCTTCGACCGAGTCGGCGTACAGGTCGCCGACGAACAGCGAGTCCGACCACAGCTCCTCGAGCTTCTGGCGCAGCTTGCGCTCCTCCTTCGACCGCACGCCCTCGAACTCGACCGTATACTGCGGGCCGGCCCGCACGCGGTAGTCCAGGTCGAACGTCTGCGGCACGCTCTCGACCGGATCGACGAACACCTCGGCCTCGAGATACCCGCGGCGCACGAGCGTGCGGCGCAGGGACTCGACGCCGATGTACACGTCGGCTCGGCGGTACGCATCGCCGGTCTTCAGCGTCAGGCGCTGACGCAGCTCGTCGGGACCGAAGCGCTCGTCGGCCGCGACCGTGACCGCACCGACGCGCGGACCGCCCGGGGCCGCGCGCGCGGGTGTGGCGGTCCCGGGCGCCGCGTCGGGGGTCGGTCGGCGCCACCAGTAGCGCTGCGTGTAGTACAGGTTGGCCCCGATCCCACCGTTCGTCGCCCGCTCGGCCGTGACCGTGGCCCGGCGGTTGGCCCGCCACTCGACCTGGTACAGATCTTCCTCGGCCTGGTCCGCGCGGTGCGAGTACAGGACGGACAGGTCGTCACGGATCTCCTTGCCCAAGGTCACGCGCGTCGTCGGATCCTGACGATCGATGGTCAGCGGGTCGACGCGCAGCGTGTCGAGCCCCACGAGGCTCGCCAGCTGGTCCTCGAACGGATCGGTCAGAACGCCGGCGAAGTAGTTCGCCGCCACGTCGCCGGTGAACCCGCTGCTCCCCACCGTGCCGGTGTCCAGATCGCTGAGCGTCCGACCCGTCGCCAGGAGCGCCACGATGTCCTGGGTCGAAAGGGCCGGGCTGCTCGTCAGCTCGTACGTCAGACGATCCGGCGTGCCCGAGGCGCGGAGCTGGATCTCGTAGCCCGCGACGCTCGTGTCGGCTTCGAGGGTCACGTACGGCTCGATGCGGTCAGGGTTCGTGAAGTCGAGCGTGCCCGACCGCACCTGGTACCGCACCCCGCGGTACTCGATGCGTCCGCCCTCGAGGGCGAACACACGACCGAGGACCTGGGGCCGCTCGATCGTTCCGCCAACCTGCAGGTCGACGGCGGACTCGATCTCGGCCAGCCGGTTGCGGATCCACACGCGGTTCGGCGCATGGACGTCGATGTCGAGGAACGTTCGCTGCGCCAGGTCCGAGCTCTCGCCGGGTGCATACTCGCGACCCGACCCGCCGAACAGCTGCGGTCCCTCGAGCTCGCTCGACCACAGGCCGCGGAGCAGCTCCGCCTGGCCGCGGACCTGGATCCGCTCGGGCGTCCCACCGACGTCGAGCCGCGCGTCGTAGACGCCATCGAACCCCTCGGGTATCTCGAGACGCACGCCGCGTCCGTCGAGCGCGATCTCGAACGATCGGACGCCGCCGGCCCCGATCTCGACGCGCCCGGTGCCGTCGACCTCCCCTCCGCCGATCACCCCGTGGAGCGCGGTGATCTCGGCGGTCGAGCCGCGCAGCGTCACGTCGGCCGAGAGCGCCTCGAGCCGATACGGCAAGCCGAGATAGCGCAGGCGTCCGCGGGTCAGGTGCAACGACCCCACGAGGTCCGGAGCGGCGAGCGTGCCGTGCGCCTCGATCGCCAGGGCCACGCTGCCCTCGGCCCGCAGCTCGGGGACGACGAGCGCGCTCGCCGCGAGGTCGATCGTTCCGTCGAGCGTCGCGTCGACGGCATCCGAGGAGATCGTGTAGCGCACGCGACCGTGCAGGTCGACGGCGTCGCCGCGGAGCCCGAACGGTCCGAAGTCGAGCACGCCGCCGTGGATCGTCAGGGGCACCGCTTCCGCGAGCTCGAACGACCGGGTGCCGACCTCGATCGTCCCTTGGGTCACCGTCCCGTCCACGTCCCACGTCGCCGGGTCGCCGAGCGGTCCCGACGCGTCGAACTGCCCCCCGAGCCGGATGCGCGCCGGGAGGTCGGCGTTCCTCGTGCGGTCGATCGACCAGTCCTCGAGCGTGAGATCGGCACGCATCGGAAACGGCGCGGCGAGCGCCACGACCGCGGTGGTGCGAAAGCCGCCGGGCTCGAGCCCCGCGAGCCGTAGCTCGGCCTCGCCCGGCCGCAGCTCGAGCTGGCCGCCGACGCTCCCGAGCCAGAGCGGTCCGACGTGCAGATCGTCGCTCGCGAGATCGAACACGGCATGCGCCCCGTGCTCGTCGACCTCGAGCGGGCCGCTTACCGACAGCTCGACCTCGATCGGCGACGGCGTGTCGCGCCACACCGCGAGCTTCGCGATCCGCGCTCGACCGCTGGTCACGCGGGCGGCGACGTGATAGGTCGTCAGGTCGAGCGTCGCCGAGCCCTCGAGGTCGATCGCCGGCCCGTGGACGCGGACGTCGTCGAACTCGATCTTGTCCGCCGCGACCCGCAGGGCCGCCGTCGCCTCGTCGAACGGCTCTCCGAGCCAGCGTCCGCTCGACAGGCTCAGCGCGCCCTGTCCCGCGAGGCCGCTCTCCACGCGCGCCGCGCGCAGCATGCCGGTCGCCCGTCCGCGCAGATCGGTCGTGACCCCGAACAACGCCGCGAGGTCGGCGACCTCGACGTCCGACGCGTCGAGGTCGACCGTCCGGACCACGAGCGGATCGGGCGCGAATCCGAGCGCACCGTGGAGCCGGGCCGTGCCCCGTGCCACGTCGAGCTCCCGGATCTCGATCCGCCCGGGGCGGGATTCGAGCGCCAGTCGTGCCCGGTCGAACGGCTCGGGACCCCAGGATCCGTCGGCCAGATCGAGCTCGAGGTCGATCTCGGCCCGCCCGCCGAGCGCGAACCGCGCGGCGAGCGCGCCGCTGCCGGTGACCGGCCGCTGCGCCAGATCGGGCGCCCGCAGGCCCGTCGCGGCGAGGATGCGCAGCACGTCGCGCTGGGTCGTGGCGGCGTTGGTCGTCGTGCCGTCGAGTCGGATCTCACCAGTGATCGGGCGCACCGCGAGATCGGCGCGCACGTCGAGCGCGAACGTCGTGTCGGGGGTCTGGAGCTCCGCGGCGGAAAGCTCGAGCCGTCCGTCGTCGATGCGGAACGTTCCGCTGCCCGAGCACGGGACGCCCTGCGCGTCGGCCGCGGACGCCGTGATCGCGAACGAGCCCTCGCCGTTCCACGTCCGGCGGGCGACGGGCTGGCCCTGCGCACGCAACGTTCCCGCCGTGCGGCCGCGCACCGGGAGCGGCACACCGAGCCAGCTGAACAGTCCGGCCGCGTCGATGTCCTCGACCTCCAGGTCGACCGTGGCCACGGCCGCAGCGCCGAGTGGCAGGTCGACCTTCCCGCGGGCCGCACCGCCGAGGACCGCAGCGCTCACGTCGGCCAGCGTGGCCCGCGGGCCGTCGATCGTCAGCGTGCCGCGGATGTGCGCGACGTCGAACCGCGCCACGCGCAGATCGCGGACCTCGATCGGACCCTCGACGCGCCACGGTCCGGCGTCGTGCGTGAGGCTGAGCGTGGCCGCGAGCGATCCCGAGCGTAGCGCCGAGCCCGCGGGCAGCAGACGTGCGAGGAGCGCCAGATCGGACCGCGCGCGCACGGTCGCATCGACCTGCAGCGGCCCCGCGAGCTCGACGACCGCGGTGCCGCCGATCTCGCCGGGCGCAGCCCGGACCGACGCGTCGAGGAGCTCGAGACGCGTCCCGCGGAGCCGGAACTGCGTGGCCACGCGGGCGTCGATCGGCTGGGCGAGCGCGCCGTGGGTGACGTGAGCCTCGGCGCGCAGATCGCCGGTCATCGTTCGACCGTCGCTGGCCACGCTGGCCTGCAGCTCCGTCCGCTCGACCGCCAGGTTGAACGCGTGCTCTCGATCTTCGTGGATCCACACGCCTTCGGTGAGTCGCACGCGTCGGGCGACGAGGTCGATCGCGAGCGGCTCGCGGCGCTGGGCCTTCGGGCGCCGGGCGCGGATCCATTCGGCGTCGGTCGTGACCCGCGGATGGTCGAGCAGCAGTCCGTCGATGCGCACGCGACCGCGGCGCAACCCGGCGAGCGAGCCAAACGCGAGGTCGATGCGCGCGTACGGAACGGAGATCGACAGCTTGCCCGGAGCACCGGCGGCGCTCTCGACGACGACGTCGGTCGCCGTGAGGCGCATTCGCAGCAGATCGAGCTCGACCGAGCTGACGCGGAGCGTCAGGCCGTACTCGCGCTCGAGCGCGTCGGTGACGCGCTCGACGAGCCAGGTCTCGAGGTGCGGACGCGTCGCCAGCACGGCCAGCACGACGAGCAGCGCGCCGACGATGGCGATCGGGCGCAGCACCCGCAGGCGGCCGCGCGCCCGGCGTGGCGCTTCGTGCGACCCAGGGGAGAACCGCGGCACGTGAGCTCGCGGGGCGGCACCGGGGCCGACCCGGTCAGGCGTTCAGCTCGTCGTCGTCATCGCGATCGGGCTCGATCTCCGGGGCATCGTCGGTCGCATCGTCGTCCGGCTCGTGGTCGTCCTCGACCTCCGCTGGCTCCTCGGCTCCTCGCGGCTCGTCCTCGTACTCGCCATCGAAGCCGTGGCCCTGCTGCTGGAGCAGCAGCCCCTGCTCCTCGAGCTCCTGGCACCGCACGCAGTGCCGGGCCCACGGCTCGACCTCGAGCCGTTTCTCCGGGATCTCTTGCCCGCACTGCAGGCACGAGCCGTACTCCCCACGATCGATGCGCAGCAGGGCTTCCTCGATGAGCAGCATCTGGCGCTGCTCCATCTCGGTCAGCGAGAGCATGAAGTCCCGGTCGTACGAGTTGACCGCGTAGTCAATGTAGTCCTCGGTCCCATCGGTCGCCGTCTCGCGCGTGCTGCCCCTCCCGCTGCGGTACGCTCCGAGGAGCGCGCGGTGTCGGGTCAGGAGCAGCTCACGGAACCGCGCCGCACGCTTGCGCGCGGCGGCGCGGGCCGGGCGCGAGAGCTTCACGGGCTTCGGGACGGGCTTCGGAGGTGCGGGGACCACCGCGCGCGCGGCCGACTTGGCCTTGGGCGCCGGGCCCTTCGGAGCGGCCTTCACTTCGACCTTGGCCGGCCGTGCGCTCGGCGCGGGGCGGGGCGCGGGCGCGGGCTTGGCCGCGGCCCGTGCGGGGGGCCGCTTCTCCGTCCGTTGCGGGGCCTTCTTGCTCGACTTCTTCATCCGACGCATCTCCGGGGGGGCGCCGAGCAACCCCCGAAAAAAGGGCGCGCCACTATAGTTCCGACGCTCGGAGCCGTCAAGGCGCAGCGCGCGGTGCTCACGCCGTTCCCGAGCCTCCACGGCTCGCGAGCGCTCCGTGCGCCGCGGCGAGCCGCGCGATCGGCACGCGGTACGGCGAGCAGCTCACGTAGTCCGCCCCGGCGTCGTGGAAGAACATGACCGACCGCGCGTCGCCGCCATGCTCGCCGCACACGCCGACCTTCAGCTTGGGCTTGGCCCCGCGGCCCTCGGCGATGCACAGGCGCACGAGCCGGCCGACGCCCGCGGGATCGATCGTCTGGAACGGGTCCGCGGGCAGCAGCCGCTGCGCCACGTATTCGGGCAGGAACTTGGCCACGTCGTCCCGGCTGAAACCGTAGGTCATCTGCGTCAGGTCGTTCGTCCCGAACGAGAAGAAATCCGCCTCGGCCCCGATCGCGTCGGCGACGAGGCACGCCCGGGGGACCTCGATCATCGTTCCGACCTGGTAGCGCAGCGAGCGCTGCCGCGGACCGAGGACCTCGTCGGCTACCGCGCGGACCCGTGCCGCGAGCGCGCGGAACTCCTCGACCGTGCCGACGAGCGGGATCATGACCTCGGGCAGCACGCGGACGCGCGCACGCTGGCAGTGCACGGCGGCCTCGAAGATCGCGCGGACCTGCATCTCGTAGATCGCGGGGAACGTGACGCCCAACCGACAGCCGCGGTGGCCGAGCATCGGGTTCAGCTCGTGCAGCTGGCTGGCCTTGGCCTCGAGCGCCTCGACCGGCACGCCCATCTCGGCGGCGATCTTGCGGAACTGGTCCGCGCGCGTGGGCAGGAACTCGTGGAGCGGAGGATCGAGCAGCCGGATCGTGACCGGCAGACCGTTCATCGCGGTGAAGATCCCGATGAAGTCCTCGCGCTGCATCGGCAGCAGCTCGCGAGAGCGCCCGCGCGCGCTGCGCGTCGTCGTCGGCCAGGATCATCTCGCGCACGGCGGTGATCCGATCCTCGGCGAAGAACATGTGCTCGGTGCGGCACAGGCCGATGCCCTCGGCCCCGAACGCCCGGGCCACCCGCGCGTCCTCCGGCGTGTCGGCGTTCGTGCGCACGCGCATCCGCCGCGCACCGTCGGCCCACCGCAGCAGCTTGGCGAACCGGCCGTACAGCCGCGAGCGCGCAGGACGCAGGGTGCGCTCGACCAGCACCTGCTGGATCTCGGACGGGTGTGGGTCGAGGTGCCCGACGATGATCTCGCCCGTCGAGCCGTCGATCGACAGCTCGTCGCCCTCGCCGAGCGACGTTCCCCCGACGGTCAGCCGGCCGGCCCGCTCGTCGACGCGCAGGCTCTCCGCGCCGACGACGCACGGCTTGCCCATCCCGCGGGCGACGACCGCGGCGTGGGACGTCATCCCGCCGCGACTGGTGAGGATCCCGACGGCCGCGACCATCCCGCCGATGTCCTCGGGGCTCGTCTCGGTGCGCACGAGCAGGACCCGTCGCCCGTCGCGGGCCAGGGCCTCGGCGCGCTCGGCGTTGAAGGCGACGATCCCGGCCGCGGCCCCGGGTCCCGCGGGAAGCCCCCGGGCCAGCACACGCCCGTCGCGCCGGGCGCGCTCGAGCTCCTCCGGCGCGAACACCGGCGCCAGGAGCTGGACGAGCATGTCCGGGTCGACGCGCTGCACGACCTCGCGCTGGCCGATCACCCGCGCGGCGTGCAGATCGAACGCGACGTGGATCGCCGCGAGACCGGTGCGCTTGCCCGTGCGCGTCTGCAGCATGTACAGCCGCCCGCGCTCGATCGTGAACTCGACGTCCTGCATGTCCTTGTAGTGCCGCTCGAGCTTGTGCGCGGATCGTCTGCAGCTCGGCGTACGCTCGCGGCATGCGCTCCTCGAGCGCGATCTGCGTCGGATCGGTGCGCTGGCGCTTCGAGATCGGCTGCGGCGTTCGCGATTCCGGCGACGACGTCCTCGCCCTGCGCGTTGATCAGGTACTCGCCGTACAGCAGGTTCTCGCCGGTCGCCGGATTGCGCGTGAACGCGACGCCCGTCGCGCAATCCTCGCCCAGGTTGCCGTACACCATGCACTGCACGTTGACAGGCCGTGCCCAGGTCGTCGGGGATGCCGTACTCGCGACGGTAGCGCTTCGCTCGCTCGTTGTCCCAGCTGCCGAACACGGCGGCGATCGCGCCCCACAGCTGCGCGCTCGGCTTCTGCGGGAACGGTCGTCCCGTGCGCGCGCGGATCGTCGACTTGATACTGCCCGACGAGGCGCTCGAGATCGTCGGCATCGAGCTCGGTGTCGGCGTGCACGCCGCGGCGCTCCTTGGCCGCCTCGAGCTGCGTCTCGAACTCGGCCTTGTCGATCGCCAGCACGACCGCGCCGTACATGGCGAGGAACCGGCGGTACGCGTCGAACGCGAACCGCCGATCGCCGCTCGACGCGCGCGAGGCCCTCGACCGAGCGGTCGTTGAGCCCGAGGTTCAGGATCGTGTCCATCATCCCGGGCATCGAGAACTTCGCGCCGGAGCGGACCGACACGAGCAGCGGGTCGGACACGTCGCCGAACGACCGGCCCTGCAGCGATTCGAGGCGCGCGAGCGCGCGCTCGACCTGCGGTCCGAGCTCCTTGGGGAACCGCCGACCGAGCTGGAAGTACGTGTTGCACGCCCGCGTGGAGATCGTGAATCCGGGTGGGACGGGGATCCCCAGCCGCGTCATCTCGGCCAGGTTCGCCCCCTTGCCCCCGAGCAGGTCCTTCATCTTGGCGTTGCCGTCGGCCTTCCCCTTGCCGAACGAGTACACGAGCTTGGCCACTACGCTTTCCTCCCCGCCTCTCCGGCGAGCTCCCGGATGTCGAAGTCCTGCGTCAGCAGTTCCCGTAGCCGCGCGAGCAACCCGAGGCGATGGGCGCTGGCCTCCGGGTTCTGCGGGTCGAGCACCAGACAATCGACGAAGAACCGCTCGACCGGATCGATGAACGTGGCCAGCTCGTCCACGATGGCGCCGTACGCGCGGGCCTGCGCGAGCTCCCGGAGGCGGCCGATCGCGCGATCGATCTGCTGCTCGAGGGACCGCGCGGCCTCGGCCTCGTCGCGATACGCTCGGCCTGCGGGCCGGGGTCCCGCCTGGGCCAAGATGTGGTCGACCCGGTCGGTCAGCTGGACCAGCTTGCGAAAGTCCTCGCGGCCGCGCACGCGGGTCAGCGCGTCGAGTCGCGCGCGCACGTCCCCCGCGGCCCAGCCGAGCGCGGCCGCGTCGACGTTCGGGCGCAGCGCCGCACGGATCTCGTTGCTCGTGAACGCGAGATCTCGGAACGTGGCGCTGCGCCGATCGGCGAGGAACGCGAGCAGCGCGTCCGACCCGCCGGCGAGCCGTGCCAGCGCGTCGAGGCCCAGCGGCCAGTCCCGCGCGAGCAGGATGCGCAGGATCCCGTTGCCCGCCCGGCGCAGGGCGAACGGATCCTTCGACCCCGACGGCCGCTCGCCGGCACCGAGGAGCGCGGCGATCGTGTCCAGCTTGTCGGCCACGGCGACGACGGCGCCGATCTCGGTTTCGGGCAGCGGGTCGTCCGGCCCGGCGGGACGGTAATGCTCGTACACCGCCCGGGCGATCTCCTCGTCGGCACCTTCGGCGCGAAGGAGCAGGCCCCCGGCGATGCCCTGCAGCTCGGGGAACTCGCCGACGAGTCCGGTCACGAGGTCGTTCTTCGCCAGGCGGGCCGCGCGCTCGGCCAGATCGACGCGCCGCGGATCGAGGCCGATGGCCCGGGCCAGGGCGCCAGCGAGCGCGGCCGTGCGCTCGGCCTTGTCGGCATAGCTCCCGGCCCGCGCGTGGAACGCGACCCCTGCGAGATCGGCGCCGCGCGCCGCGAGCTCGACCTTGCGATCCTCCGTCCAGAAGAAGCGCGCGTCCTCGAGGCGGCCCGACACGACCCACTCGTTGCCGCGCCGCACGTGACCCGCGGTGTCCCGGTCGGTGTTCGCCACCGCGAGGAAACCGGCGACGAGCCCCCCGCCGGGCGCGTCGATCGCGAACGCCTTCTGGTGGTGCCGCAGCGTCGTCACGAGGATCTCGCGCGGCAGGTCGAGGTACGCCCGATCGAACGTCCCGCCGACGACGCCGGGCCATTCGAGCAGGTCGGCGACCTCGTTGAGCAGCGCGGGGTCCGGGACGAGCGTGCCCCCGAGCCGTCGAGCCAAGGCGTCGAGCGTCGATGCCAGCTCGGCGCGCCGACGCGCCGGATCGGCGATCACCGCGCCGCGCTCGAGGGCGGACGCGTACTCGTCGGCGTGCGTGAGCACGATCGGTCCCGCTGCGAGGAACCGGTGCGCCGCGCTCGTTCGACCGGCCGTCACGCCGAACATCGAGATCGGGAGGATCTCGGCTCCGTGGAGCGCCACGAGCCAGTGCACGGGTCTGACCCACCTTGGCGTTCCGTCGGCCCAGCGCATCGTCTTGGGGAACGACATCGCCTGGACCGCGCCGGGGAGCTGCTCGGCGAGGATCTCGGCCAGCGGCCGTCCGGCGACGCGGCGCTGGATCCCGGCGTAGGCCCCGCGCTCCGTGCGCATCTCGACGAGCGCGCGTGGATCGATCCCGTGCTTCGCGGCGAAGCCCCTGGCGGCCTGCGTCGGCGCGCCGTCGGCACCGAACGCCGCCCGACTCGGCGGCCCGAGCAGCGTCTCGTCCCGATCGGGCTGCCGCGCGGCGACCCCTTCGCAGCGCACGGCGATCCGGCGCGAGCCGCCCCACGCGGTCGTCGCGCCGTGCCCGAGCGACGCGGCGTCGAGCAGACCCACGAGGGCGTGCTCGAGGTCGGCGGCGGCGCGCGGGACCATCCGCGCCGGGATCTCCTCGCACCCGATCTCGATCAACATGGGCTCGAGCGCGACCTCGGGGGCGCGGCTCACGCCGGCTCCTGCGCCGCGCCCGCGAGCAGCGGGAAGCCCGCACGCCGCCGGGCTTCGACGTATGCGTCGGCCGCACGGCAGGCCAGGCGTCGCACGCGTCCGATCGCCGCCGCGCGCTCGGTGACGCTGAGCGCGCCGCGCGCGTCGAGCACGTTGAACAGGTGCGAGCAGCGCAGCGTCGATTCGTAGGCCGGCAGCACGAGCGCTTGGCCCTCGCCCGCGGGCGATTGCCGCTCGAGCAGCCGCTGCGCCTCGCGCTCCCAGTCGTCGAAGTGCCGGCGCAGGAGCGCGACGTCCGCGTCGACGAACGAGTACTGCGAGTGCTCGACCTCTTCGGCGCGGCGCACGTCCCCGTAGGACAGGCTCGCGTTCCACGGGATGTCGAAGATGTTGCGGATGTCGTTCAGGAACATGCAGATGCGCTCGATCCCGTAGGTCAGCTCGACCGAGATCGGGGCGAGCTCCTGTCCCCCGACCTGCTGGAAGTACGTGAACTGGGAGATCTCCATCCCGTCCATCAGCACCTGCCACCCCACGCCGGCCGCGCCGAGCGTCGGGGCCTCCCAGTTGTCTTCCTCGAAGCGAATGTCGTGCTCCTGCGGCCGAACGCCGAACGCACGCAGCGAGTCGAGGTACTGGTCCTGCACGTCGAGCGGCGCGGGCTTGAGCAGCACCTGGTACTGGTAGTGCTTGTACACGCGCATCGGGTTCTCGCCGAACCGTCCGTCGGCCGGCCGGCGCGACGGCTGACAGTAGGCGACGCGCCACGGCTCGGGCCCGAGGGCCCGGAAGAACGTGTCCGGATGCATCGTTCCGGCCCCGACCTCGAGATCGTAGGGCTGGTCGAGCACGCAACCGCGCTCGCCCCAGTAGCGGTGCAGCGCGTGGAGCAGATCTTGGAACGTCGTCACGAGGCGTCCGCCGCTCCGAGGGCCGCACGCAGGTGCCGATAGCTGCGGAACCGTGTCTCGGCGAACGTCTCGAGCGTTCCGCGCAGCAGCGCTTCGAGGGCCCCGTCCGGTCGCCCGAGCGTGGGCGGGGCGGGCACCTGGTCCGGTGGCCGGACGCGCGCGGCGGCGCAGAACGCGAGATCCTCGGCCGAGAGCCGCCGGCCCCGTCGCTCGGACGTCGCGTCACACGCGCGACACACGACGCGGCTCGTGGGATCGACGAACGCGGGCTCGGGAGCGACGATCGAGGTGCCGCAGCTCGCACAGGCGTCGAGCGCGGGGAGCAGGCCGTGGATCCGCGCCATCCAGTACTCGAAGTATCGAAGGACGGGCAGCACCGGGACCCGCGCGTCGAGCGCGTCGAGGACGGCGCCGAGCAGCCGGAACACCGGGGGATCGGGCTGCTCCTCGCGGGCGAACGCCGAGGCGACCTCGATCACCACGGCGCACGCGGCCTGCAGCGCGGGATCGCTCTGCATCGTGGCGAACGACCGTTGGCCCTCGACGCCGTCGATCCGCGACAGCTCACGTCCGGGCAGCGCGTCGGTCCAGGCGACGCGCACGCGCGTCAGCGGCTCGAGCGCCGCCCCGAACCGCTTGCGGCTGCGCCGCGCCGCCTTGGCGACGCCGCGCACCTTGCCGTGCTCCAGGGTGAAGAAGCTCACGATCAGATCGGCTTCGCCCAGCGGCTGGGTTCGTAGAACGTAGCCCTCGTCCGTGAGCTGCCTCATGGAGCGCTCGGAAAAGGGGCCGATCCTAGCACATCGTCGCGCACGGAACGGCGCGCGGCCGTGTCTCAGGCGAGCCCGAGCTCGCGCAGCGTCCGCTCGTCGTCGCGCCAGTCGCGCCGCGTGCGAACGACGAGGTGCAGGATCGCCGGCCGCCCGAGACGCCGCTCGATCTCGAGCCGCGCGGCGGTTCCCACGTCGCGAATCCGCGACCCGCCCCGCCCGATCACGATCTTCTTCTGCGAATCGCGCTCGACCAGGATCGACGCCGCGACCTCGAGCGTGCGCGAATCGGCGTCGATCCAGTGGTCGACGACGACCGCGGTCGCGTGTGGCAGCTCCTGTCGGAGCTCGGTCAGCAGCTGCTCGCGAATCCATTCCGCGACGAGCACGCGCTCGGGCTGGTCGGTCAGGAAGTCCGCCGGATACGGCGGCGGGACGCCAGGCAGATGGGACAGCAGCACGTCGACCAGCGTCTCGAGACCCTCGCCCGTCCGAGCGGAGACCGGCACGACGTCGGCGAACCCGAGCGCGGCGAGCTCGGCCATTTGCGGCAGGAGCTCCGTGCGCGGGCGCACGAGGTCGACCTTGTTCAGCGCGCAGACACGGTTCTCGGTCGTCCGCATCACGAGATCGGCGGCGCGCCGGTCCCCCGGACCGAGCCCGCACTCCGCATCGACGACGAGCAGCCCGACGTCCACCTCGGCCGCCGATCGGGCCGCGATCTCGACCATCGCCTGGTTCATGCGGTGGCGGGGTTCGTGCAGGCCTGGTGTGTCGACGAACGCCAGCTGGCCCCGATCGGGCAGCGTGAGCACGCCGACGAGGCGCCGGCGCGTGGTCTGGGCCGCGGCACCGACGGCGGCGAGGTCGACGCCCACGAGCCGGTTGAGCAGCGAGGACTTGCCCACGTTCGTCCATCCCACGAGGGCCACGAACCCGCTACGCTCGGCCGACGCTCGGTCCTCGGTCACGGGGTGTCCGCCGAACCGACCTCCGATCCGGATCGACGCACGCGGACGCTCTGCACGCGGCGATCGTCGGCCGCGAGGACCTCGACCGTCAGACCGTGCACCGACGTGGACTCGCCCGCCGTTGGCACGCGCCCGAACTTCGACACGACGAGTCCCCCGACCGTGTCGAAGTCGCGGTCGCCGAACTCCACGCCGAACAACGTCTCGAGCTCTTCCACGTGCGCCACCGCGTCGACGACCCACGAGCCGTCGTTCTCCGTCCGTACGAGAGGTGCTTCGGCGTCGTGCTCGTCGCGGATGTCGCCGACGATCTCCTCCAGGACGTCCTCGAGCGTGACCAGGCCGGCGACGCCGCCGTACTCGTCGACCACGACCACGAGATGCGTGCGCTGACGCATCTCGGCCAGGAGCTCGGCGGCCGAGAGCGTTTCCGGCACGAACACCGCGGGCCGGACGAACTCGGCGATCGGCCGATCCTCGCCGTGCTCGTCCCACGCCTGGAACAGGTCGCGGCCGTGCAGCATGCCGACGATGTTGTCGATCGAATCCCGGAACACCGGGAGCCGGGAGTGGCCGACCTCGAGCAATCGGGTGCGAGCCGCCGCGACCCGCGTGTCGGCCGGGAGCGCGACGATGTCCGTACGGGGGGTCATGATCTCGCGCACGAGCGTCGCGTCGAGATCGACGATGCCACGCATCATCTCGCCCTCGGTCGCCTCGAGGAGACCGGTCGCGCTCACCGACCTCGATCAGCGCTTCGACCTCCTCTTCCTGCACCGCCTCGGTCGACTCGGCCGCGCCGGGGGCCGCGGCGCGCAGGCGCTCCTCGAGGCGCCCGAGCGGCGCGAGCAGCGGCAGGAACACCGCGTGGGCGAGCCGTAGGAGCCAAGCCGTCGTGCGCAGCGCGCGGCGCGGATCGCGGGCGGCGAGCGCACGCGCCACACCGGCCTCGAGGGCCACGGCCCCCACGATCCCGGCCGCGCCGATGCCGACCGTCGGGCCTCGAGCGACGCCGAGCCCCGCTGCGGCGAGCGTGAAGCCGAGTCCCGCACCGAGCAGACACACCGAGCGTAGGAGCAGCGCCGCGGCGCGATGGCGGGACGTCGCTCGGGCCACGGTCTCGAGGAACGCGAGCTGCGGCGTCTTCGCTGGCCATCCGGCGCAGCGCCGGACGCGTCAGCGCCGGCGATCGCCTCGATCGCCACCGACAGCGCCGAGATCGACGATCAGGAGCGCGACGCCGCACACGAGCGCGACGGTGCCGAGCGGCGATTCGCTCATCGCGCGAGCTGGCGCGCCAGGCGGCGCTCGAGACGGAGCATCTCGCCGTCGTCGCGCTCGTGGTCGTAGCCCAGCAGGTGCAGATAGCCGTGCAGCACGAGGCGCTCGAGCTCCCGGGCCAGCGCATGCCGCGGCCCGCGCGCCTGCCGCGCGGCCTGGGCCACCGAGATGGCGATGTCGCCGAGATGGACGCCGACCGTCCGGACGCCGGCGGCCATCGCCGGGGAACGACAGCACGTCGGTCGTCGTGCGTCCTTGCGCGCGGAAGCGCGCGGTTCAGGCCGATCATCGCGCGGTCCGACACGAGGCACACGGCGAGCGCGTCGCCCCGCACCGGGGGATGCGCGGCGACGAGCCGATCGACGAACGCGCCCAGGGCCCGCGTATCGACGCGCCGCGCACGCTGGCGGTTCGACGATCTCGACGCTCGACGCTCATCGGCGGACGTGGCCGGCCTCGACGCCGGCGGCGCCGCCGGCGGTCGCCCGAAATCGAACCCCGGGTAGTCGACGCGCTGGTGGTGCATGCTCACGAGCCGGCGCAGCAGCGCATCGCTGCACGCGCTCCAGGTCGGCGAACGTGAGGTCGCACTCGTCGAGCTGCCGTCGAGCACGATCGCGCTGCGTGACCTGGCGGATCATCTCCTGCAGCCGCGACGGCGTCGGCTCGTCGACCGTGCGCGCCGCGGCCTCGACCCCGTCGGCGAGCATGAAGATCGCCGCCTCCCTCGTCTGCGGCTTCGGCCCCGGATAGCGGAAGTCGTCGTCGCTCGAGCTCGCGTCGCCGGCGCGGCCGCCTGCTTGCGCCTTCTCGTAGAAGTAGGTCATCAGCCGCGTGCCGTGGTGCTGCGGGATGATGTCCACGATCTGCTCGGGCAGCCCCGCCTCGCGCGCCATGCGCGATCGCCGTCCTTGACGTGCGCGGCGATGATCAGCGCCGACATCGACGGGTGCAGCGCGATCGTGCGGGTTCACGCCGCGCTGGTTCTCGACGTAGTACTCCGGCTTCGCGGATCTTGCCGACGTCGTGGTAGAACGCGGCGACGCGGCAGAACAGCGAGTTCGCGCCGATCGCCTTGCGCCGCCTCCTCGGCCAGCGTCCCGACGACCAGGCAGTGGTTGTACGAGCCGGGGGCCTTGACGCGCGAGCTGCGACAGCAGCGGGTTGTTCGACGTTGGACAGCTCGAGCAGCCGGATGTCGGTCAGGACGCTGAACAGCCCCTCGAGCAGCGGAAGCGCGAACGAGACGAGCAGCCCGACGCCCACCGCGCCACCCGACGAAGGCCAGCGCCGCCCCGTACAGCGCCGCGGGCAGCGGCTCGGCGCCGCTGCGCAGCGCGTCGAGCGCCAGCGCGGCGACGGCTCCGAGCGCCGCCGACGACCAGGCCGGCGCGCAGCAGCGCGGCGCGCTCGCGGTAGGTCGAGACGGCGTAGATCCCGGCGCACTGGACGAGCAGCGCCCACGTCATGGCGTACGCGTCCCAGCCGGTGACGAGCGCCGAACAGGACGGCCGTGAAGCCGGCGTACACCGTGGCGATGCGGCCGTTGGCCAGGAGCGCCACGAGGATCGCGCCCGCGCCGAGCGGGACCAGGTACAGCGGCTCGCGGGCGCATCGAACGGCGGGCCGAGCCCGGTCAAGATCCGTTCGACGATCCACGGGATCGCACGCGCGGCGACCAGCATGGCCAGCGAGCACCAGGACGAACAGCGCGTGCAGGTGCGCGGACCTTGCGGAACCGCCGCTGGTGGTAGGCGCGTAGCGGCAGAGGAAGAACGCGAGCAGTTCCGAACACGCACGAGCCATCCCGCGACCTGGATCCGTCGGCCGCGGGCCCACGAGGCGCGGCTCGCCGCGTCGAGCCGCTCGATGTCCGCGCGGTCACGACCTGGCCCTGGCGGACCAGCGTCGTCCCCGCGCGCCACGCGGACCTTCACTTGCGCCACCTCCGCGGCCGCCGCTTCCCGTCGGGCGTGCGTCTCCTCGGAATCGAAGTGCACGTTCGCGTCGACGAACGAGGCGACGTAGCGAGCCGAGCGCACGCTCGTCCGCGGCGCGGAGCGTCAGGCCGGCCTCGACCGCTTCGGCGACCTCGCGCCGCGCCTGGTCCATGTCGACGAACCCGGCGTAGTCGAGGACGCGTTGCTCGCGGTGACCCGGAACGCGCAGCAGCAGGATCGCCGGCTCGCGCTCGAGCAGCGCACGATTGCCGATCACCAGGTGGTCGAGCGCGCTCGCGAGAGCGGTCGTTGCGGCACGCTCGACGGCCGGGTCGAAGCGCAGGCGCTCGAGCACCGCCCGGGCGTCGACGGCCGAGGGGCTGGCCCCCGGCGCGTCGGGTGCCGTGGGGCCTAGCCCCGAGCGGCCGTCCTCGAACACGCGGGCCAGGAGCTCGACCAGCGCGCGCCCGCGCGCGACGTCGTGGACGTACACGTCGGGGACGCGCGCCCGCGCCTCGCGGCGACGCTCGTCGGTCGCCAGCTCGTCCACGACGTCGACGTCGTGGGTCGCGCGGACCTCGACCGGCGCCGGCGCGCCCACACGGAACGTCTCCGGATCGGGCGGCGTCGATTCGGCACGCAGCACGAGCAGCAGGCACGTCCCCACGAGCGCGGCGCCCCACAGACCGTCGGCGCCGAGCGTGCGATCGACGATCCGGCGCAGTCGCTGCCGCCGGGCGGCGGACAGCCGCGGAGCTCGCCAGGCGCTCGGAGTGGGCGAGGGACCGTCGGCGCTCATCGCGCGCCGTTCCCTCCGTCCCGCGTCGCCGACTGCCGCTTCTCGGCATCGTGCCGGTCGTAGGCCAGGATGATCCGCTGGACCAGCGGATGGCGCACCACGTCGTTCTCGTCGAACGTGACGAACTCGATCCCGCGGATCCCGGCCACGATCTCGCGCGACCTCGACCAGCCCCGATACCTGCTGGGCCGGCAGGTCGATCTGCGTGACGTCGCCCGTGACGACGGCCTTCGAGTCGAATCCGATCCGCGTCAGGAACATCTTCATCTGCTCGGGCGTCGTGTTCTGGGCCTCGTCGAGGATCATGAACGAGTGGTTCAGGGTCCGACCGCGCATGAACGCCAGGGGCGCGACCTCGATCGCTCCCTGCTCCATCAGGCGCTCGGCCCGCGACGGCTCGAGCATGTCGTACAGCGCGTCGTACAGCGGGTCGCAGGTACGGATCGACCTTCGCCGCGATGTCCCCGGGCAGGAACCCGAGCCGCTCGCCGGCCTCGACCGCCGGTCGGGCGAGAATGATGCGCTGGACGCGGCTTCGCGTTCAGCAGCGACACCGCCATCGCCACGGCGAGGTACGTCTTGCCCGTCCCGGCCGGGCCGATGCCGAACACCAGGTCGTTGTCCCGGATCGACTCGACGTAGTGCAGCTGGTTGGTCGACTTGGGCACGACCGATTTCTTGACCGACGTGTCGATCCGGGCGTCGACGAAGTGGTCCAACAGCCGCACGCCGGGATCGCGGCGCTTGAGCGCGACCGCGGTGCGCAGCTCGTTGCGTCCGAGCGGGACCCCGCGGTCGTTCAGCCCCGCGAGCTGGCGCAGGAGGTCCGTGA
Organism: uncultured Acidobacteriota bacterium; assembly: GCA_963824225.1. Lineage (GTDB taxonomy): Bacteria > Acidobacteriota > Polarisedimenticolia > Polarisedimenticolales > Polarisedimenticolaceae > CAWGOF01. The sequence goes on from CAWGOF010000001.1 coordinate 495,470, forward strand.
CCGCAGCGACGCGGTCACCGTCGGGCTCGCCTTCGGCCGCGATCGTGACCTCGTTGCCGCGGGCCGCGAGCCGAACGTGGAACTGGTTCTCGATGAGCCGCAGCGCTTCGTCGTGGTGGGCGGCGATCGCCTCAATCAAGCGCGGGTCCAAGGTGATGGTGTTCATGGACCGGACGCTCGCTCGCGGGCCGGCACGACGCCGCTCGCGCGACGCCCCGGCGTGTCCCACGACCGCGTCTTGCGACTCCTCCCCGGCTCCGTCGGACCGGAGCGATTCACCGCGAGAACGGTCGCCCCCGCGGGTGGGCAAAGCAAGCCCGACCGTTCCTCCCGGTCCAAAACGCTAGCACAGGCCTTCCTTCGCCGCTGCTCCCCACCGGCCTAACCCGTTGAAGGAACTAGGGTTCTACTTTCTGCGGAAGCCGAGCCCGAGGTCGGCGAGCTGCCGCTCGTCGATCGGGGCCGGTGCGCCGGTCAACAGGCACGACGCGCTCGTGGTCTTGGGGAACGCGATCACGTCCCGGATCGACTCCGATGCCGAGAGCATCGCCGCGATCCGGTCGAACCCAAACGCGATCCCGCCATGCGGCGGCGCGCCGGCGTCGAGCGCGCGCAGCAAGAAGCCGAAGCGCTGCTCGGCCTCGACCGCGTCGATCCCCAGGGCCTGGAACACGCGCTGCTGGACGTCGCGGCGGTGGATTCGGATGCTGCCGCCGGCGATCTCGGTCCCGTTCAGCACGAGGTCGTAGGCCTGCGCCCGGACCTCGCCCGGCCGGTCGTCGAGCGCGGGCAGGTCGTCCCACGACGGCGCCGTGAACGGGTGATGCACGGCGACGTGTCGGCCGGCCTCGGGATCCCATTCGAGGAGCGGGAACCCTTCGATCCACAGCAAGCTCCACCGGCTGGCGGGGATCAGGCCCCGCTCGACCGCGATCCGTGACCGCAGACTCCCGAGCACGCGCCGCACGACGGGAAGTCGATCGGCGACGAGGAGCGCGAGGTCCCCCGCGTGCGCGCCGACCGCCTCGGCGATCGCCCGGCAGCGCTCGGCACCGAGCACCTGCAGTGCCGACGAGGCCAGCTTCTCCGGGTCGACACGGATCCACACGACACCGGCGCCGCCGGCCTCGCGGACCCACTCGGTGTACCGATCGAGGTCCTTCCGCGACGCCGCGGCGCCCTGCGGGACCGCGATGCCGCGCACCGCCCCGCCCGCGTCGAGCGCCGCATCGAACACGCGGAACCCGGTGCCGCGTACCGCGCTGTCGGGATCGCGGATCTCGAGTCCGAACCGCACGTCCGGCCGGTCGGTGCCGTAGCGCTCCAGCGCGTCCGCGTACGACAGGCGCGGAAACGGGGCCTCGATCTCGACACCGATCTCGCGGAACAGTGCGACGACGAGCGGCTCGACGACGGCGTACACGTCGTCCGGCCGGACGAACGACATCTCGAGGTCGATCTGCGTGAACTCCGGCTGGCGGTCCGAGCGCAGATCCTCGTCGCGGAAGCACCGCGCGAACTGGTAGTAGCGGTCGAAGCCCGCGATCATCAGGAGCTGCTTGAACAGCTGCGGCGACTGCGGCAGGGCGAAGAACGATCCGGGGTGGACGCGGCTCGGCACGAGGTAGTCCCGTGCTCCCTCGGGCGTCGAGCGCGTCAGCATCGGTGTCTCGATCTCGACGAACCCGCCGCCGTCGAGCACGCGCCGCGCGGCGATCGACAGCCGATGGCGCAGCCGCAGCGCGCTCTGCAGGCGCGGTCGCCGCAGGTCGAGGTACCGGTGCGTGAGGCGCGCCTCCTCGTTCGCCTCCGTCCCGTCGCCGTCCTCGGCCAGCGGGAACGGTAGCGTCTCGGCGCGATTGTGCACCTCGATCGCCGTGGCCCGGACCTCGACCAGGCCGGTCGGAAGGCGCGGGTTGGGTGACGAGCGCCGGATCACCGTTCCGCCGACTCCAATCACCGACTCCGCGCGCAGGGACTCGGCGACCGCGTGGCGCTCGGCGGATTCGGACGGGTCGAACACGACCTGCACGACGCCGGTCGCGTCCCGCAGCTCGAGGAAGATCAGCCGGCCTAGGTCGCGCCGCCGGTGGACCCAGCCGGTCAGCACGACCTCGAGCCCGGCGTCCGCGTCGGCCGGGCCCAGGGTGCCGCAACCGCGCGTGCGACGGAACAGCGTCGGATCGTCGCTCATGGTGCTCCTCGGAGGCGCGCGAGGATGCCGCGCTCGTCGAGCGTCTCCTGCACGCCGCTCGTCAGGTCCTTGACGCCGAACGTCGCGTGGGCGATCTCGTCGGGGCCCAAGAACACGGCGAACCGCGCGCCCTCGCGCTCCGCGCGCTTGAGCTGCGCGCCGAGCGGGCGCTCGACGAGCGTGACCACGATCCCGAGGCCCGCCCGGCGCAGGCGCGCCGCGAGCGCTTGCGTGGCGGACAGCGCGTCGGGAACGAGCGGCACGAGGAGCGCATCGGCCCGGAACGGCGCGACACGGGTATCGTCGAGCAGCAGGACCGCGCGCTCCATGCCCATGGCGAAGCCGAACCCCGGCACCGCGGGTCCACCGAGCTCCTCGACCAGACCGTCGTAGCGCCCACCGCCGAGGATCGCATTCTGCGCGCCGAGACGTTGCACGAGCACCTCGAACACGGTGCGGCGATAGTAATCCAGGCCGCGCACGACGCGCGGGTCGACGCGATACCGCACGCCGGCGACGTCGAGACCCGAGCGCACGGCGCCGAAGTGCTCGGCGCACGGGGGACACAGACCGTCGAGCAGCGTGGGTGCGTCGGCCAGGATCGCTCGATCGTGCTCGACCTTGCAGTCGAGCACGCGCAGCGGGCTCTCCGCGGCCCGCCGCCGGCAGTCGTCGCACAAGCTGGGCAACCTCGGCGCGAGCCACTCGGACAGCCGCGCGGTGTACGGCTCGCGACACGTACGGTCGCCGACCGAGCCGAGGACGAGCTCGCGGTCCGCGATCCCGAGCTCGTCGAGCAACAGGTCGACGAGGCCGATCGTCTCCACGTCGCCCGCCGGCTCGGGCGCCCCGAGGACCTCGGCGCCGATCTGATGGAACTGGCGCTGCCGACCCTTCTGCGGCCGCTCGTGGCGAAACATCGGGCCCAGGTAGAAGTAGCGCTCCGGATAGCCGCGGGCGACGTCGCGGTACAGCGCGTGCTCGACGAACGCCCGCACGACCGGCGCCGTGCCCTCCGGGCGCAGGCTCATCGAGTCGTCGCCACGCTCGATCGTGTACATCTCCTTGCGCACGATGTCCGAGCCCGGACCGACCGAGCGTACGAACAGGCGCGTGGCCTCGAGCAGCGGCGTCCGGATCTCGCGGAACCGGTAGCGCGCAAACACGTCGCGCGCCGTGCGCTCGAGGAACTCCCAGCGCGGGATCTCGCCGGGCAGGATGTCGTGCGTACCGCGCAGAGCTCGATAGCGCTCGCTCATGGTCCCCACACGACGGAAAGGCGGCACTTGTACCACATCGGGCTCGACCTCGCACGGTACAATCGATTCGTGGACCGCAGCTCGTTCGTTTCGACGACGCGTCGTGCGCTGGGCGCGGCGCTCGTCGTCGTCGCGGTCGCGCCGCCCGTTCCGGCCCAGCGCGTCGACGACCGGGCGACGGAGCTGATGAGCGAGCTCGAGTCGGCGCCCCTGCCGCACGTTCCGCCGCCGCCGCTCGTCTTCGTCGCGCGGAGTGAGGTCGCGGTGCCCGGCCCGCTCGACGGGACCGGACCGTCGTACCGCGAGGGCGCGGTGGGCGTGCGCGCGGCCGGCGGGGTCGTGCTCGTGCCGTGGAGCACGACGGACGGGCTCGCGGAGACGGTCCGCGGGCCGGCGCCCGAGCCCGTGCCCGAAGAACCGAGCTTCGGGCTGTCGACCGACGGGACGACCCGCGCGCAGGTCCTCGACACCGGTCATCTCGTGGTCGAGACGGCGTGTCGGCGCTGCCGCGACGGCTGGAACCGCAAGTTCCGGCTGCGGCTCGTCGGCTCGGCGATCGCGCCGCCCGTGATCACGGAGAATCGCGTGTTCTTCGCCGCGCGGGACAACGTCGTGTACGGCGTGCGGCGCAAGAACGGGAAGCGTGTGTGGGACCACCCCGTATCGGGTCGCGTGGCGTCGCGGCTCGTGCTGTGGAGCGGCTCGCCCGGGGGCACGAGCTCGAGCGCCACAGCTTCGCCCGTAGCGCTCATCCTCGCCGTGACCGACGAGCCGTCGGCGCTCGTGGCGCTCGATGCGCGAACGGGCGAGCCCGTGTGCACGTACGAGGCCGGTGCCGAGCGGACGATCGTCGGAGCACCTCTCGTGCTCGACGACGGACGCCTCGTGGTGGCGCGCCAGGACTACCGCTCGACCGACGCGGCGCTCGTCCTGCTCGAGACCGTGTGGCGCGAGCCGGCCCCGCCGAGCGCACCGCCGGGCTAGCGGAACACGAACAGCAGATCGCCGGCGCGCACGTCGCTGCCCGACGCGGCCCGCACCTCCACGACCTCGGCGTGCTGCGGAAACCCCGCGCCGGCGTAGGTCAGCTGATGGAACGTCTTCATCACCTCGACGATTCCGATCGGCTGCCCGAGGTGCACGCGCTGGCCGACGCGGACGTACGGCTCGGCACCGGGCGACGGGGCGGCGTAGAACACGCCGTCCGACGGCGCGACGACGGCGAGCGTTCCGTGCGCGAGCTGGCCGTGGCCCGGCGCGATCGGCGACGCAGCGTCCGAGAGGTCGAGGGCCGCGGCATCGATCGGCGCGAGACGCAGCAGCAGCTCGCCGTACTCGACGGCGACGACGGTGCGCGTGCGCCGCGCGCCGGCGACGCGACCTGCCGCGCCCTCGGGTGCGAGGAGCCGAAGCCGTCGCCCCAGGCACTCGAGCCGTCCGATCGCGGCTCCGGCGCCGACGAGCGCGCCGGCGTCCGGTGGATCGATCCACAGCCCGACCGCCGGAGACAGGATCCGCTGGTGTCCCGCGGGCTCGGTCTCGAGGCGGGCCCACAGCACGTGCGGATCGCTGGCGCTCATCGGGCGAGGACCTGGAGATCGTGCAACGACCAGATCCGTGGGTTCTTGATCCGCCGATAGCCCGTCGACTGATACGCCATCCCGACGACCGCTTCGAGGTACCCGCGCAGCTCGGACGGCTTCACGATCTCGTCGATGTCGCGCCGTGCTGCAGCACCGAACGGGTCCATGTCGGCCTCGATCCGCTCCTCGACGCGCCGCATCCCGGCGCGGATCGACTCGCGCTCGTCCTCGGTCGGGGCCACGATCTCGAACTGCTCGTCGAGTCGCGTGCGGTACGTCCCGATGGCCAGCGTCCGACCCTCCATCACCGCGAGGCGCGTGATCGGCGTCGCCGAGCTGCAGCACCGGCCGGTACGGCATACCGGCCATCGCGTAGTACCCGGCGCCCGACGCCTTGCGCAGCAGGATGCGAGAACATCGGCACACTGTTCGTCGAGTTCGTGTAGATCAGGCTCGAGCCGTAGCCCAAGAGCCCATGCTTCTCCGCCTCGGCGCCGATGTCGAACCCCGAGATGTCCTGGAGCCAGACGAGCGGGATCCCATCGTCGTTACACGCGCGGGAGAACTGCGACGATCTTGGCGATGCCCTCGCGATACAGGATCCCGCCCGGCCGATGCTCCGTCCGCCGCTCGGGGTGGGCGGTGAGCTCGGGGTTGTTGGCGACGAGGCCGGCGTACAGCCCGTCGATCCGCGCGATGCCGCAGATCATCTCCGGCCCGACGTGGGGCCAGACCTCCCACAGCAGCGAGTCGTCGGTCAGACGCGCCAGCACCTGACGCATGTCGTAGCTCCGCCGGTGATCGACGGGGAACAGCCCGTCGAGCTCCGCGCGGATCGAATCGCGGCGGCGCGGGGTCGGCTCCGTAGCGGTAGTACGCGCACGCCGTCCCCGGCAGACGTGCGACCTCCTCGCGCAGTCGGACGAGAAGAACGTCGTCGTCCGGGACGCGGTGGTCGGCGCAGCGCGACAGGTGCACGTGGACGTCGGGACCGCCGATCGACAGCGAGGTCGATCTGCTGCGCCTTGGCCCCGCTGATCAGCGCCGCACCGGCGATCACCATGTACGCCTGCTCGGTCATGTAGACGATGTCGCTGATGATCGGCATGTAGCCGCCGCCGGCGATGCAGTCGCCGTGCACACCGGCGATCTGCGGCACGCCGGCGGCCGAGAGCAGCGCGTTCATGCGGAAGATCGCGCCCGCACCAGCGCGACCCGGGAAACGTGTTCGCCTGCTCGGGGAGGAACAGCCCCGAGCAGTCGACGAGGTACACGACCGGCAGCCGCAGTCGCAGCGCGATCTCCTGCGCGCGCTGGATCTTCTCCGGCGTCTGCGGCCACCACGAGCCCGAGGCCACGGTATTGTCGTTCGCGATCACGACGACCCACCGGCCGCTCGACGCGCACGAACGCCGTGACCACGCCCGCGCCGGGCGAGGTGCGCGCCTCGGCTCCGAACGTGCGGCCGTCGTTTACCAGCGTGCCGATCGGCAGGATCGGGCTCTCCGGATCGCGCAGGCGCTCGATACGCTCCCACGTCGTGCGCTTCCCGCTTCTCGCGGACCCGACCGGCGTAGGCCTCGCCCCATCCGGCGCGCACCGCGGCCCGGCGAGCATCGAGCGCCGCTCCGCGCTCGTCCATCCGTCGCCGCTGCTCGAGCCACGTGGGCTCGTCGAGAAACGTCTCGCGCGGCGCACCGATCGGGTCGAGCAGCACCTTGGCCATGTCAGGATCGCCGCCCGGCGGCGCCGGGGGCCCCGGCCGGGCCGGGGACCGACTCCAGCCGCTCGACGATCGACGTGTCGTACGCGCCGTCCTTGAACTCGCGAGAGCCGAGCACGCGGCGGTGGAACGGGATCGTCGTGTGCACGCCGCCGATCGACAGCGTGGCCAGCGCCTCGTCGGCCGCGGCGAGCGCCGCCGGCGCGATCGGCCGCGTGGACGACGAGCTTGCCCAGGAGCGAGTCGTAGTGCGGAGGCACGCGGTACCCCGGCCGCGATCGCCGAGTCCCAGCGCAGTCGTGCGCCGCTCACGGAGGTCCGGGCCTCGGCGAACGCCGTGATCGTTCCCGGGTCGGGCCGGAAGCCGTGATCGGGGTCCTCGGCGTTGATGCGGAACTCGATCGCATGACCCGTGGACACCACGTCGCGCTGGGCCAGGGTCAGCTGGCGGTTCGCCGCGATCCGGATCTGCTCGGCCACGAGGTCGATGCCCGTGACCGCTTCGGTGACCGGATGCTCGACCTGCAGCCGCGTGTTCATCTCGATGAACGACAGATCGCCCGCCGCGTCGAGCAGGAACTCGACGGTCCCGGCGCCGCGGTAGCCGACCGCCGCTACGGCGCGGCGTCACGCGCCGCGCCGAGCGCGGCGCGGGTCCGTCCGTCGAGCGCGGGCGACGGTGTCTCCTCGATCAGCTTCTGGTGCTTGCGCTGCACCGAGCACTCGCGCTCGCCGAGGTGCACCACGGCGCCGAACGCGTCGGCCAGGATCTGGAACTCGACGTGCCGCGCGGGCGAGACGAGCCTCTCGAGGTACAGGCCACGCATCCCCGAACGCCGCGTCGCGCCTCTCCCGACGCTTCGTCGAATGCGCGCTCGAGGGCCGCGGCGTCGTCGGCGCGACGCATCCCGCGCCCGCCGCCCCCGGCCGCGGCCTTCAGCAGCACGGGGTAGCCGATCGCGTCCGCCGCACGACAGGCCTCGGCCGCCGTGCGCAGGCGGCCCCGCGAGCCCGCGAGCACCGGGAGCCCGGCGCGCTGCCATCGTGCGCCGGGCCTCGACCTTGTCCCCCATCCGACGGATCGCCGCCGGGCGCGGACCGATGAACGTGATCCCCTGCTGCTCGCAGCGCGCGGCGAACGTCGCGTTCTCGGACAGGAAGCCGTAGCCCGGATGGATCGCTTGCGCACTCGCGTCTGCTCGGCGGCCTGCAGGATCGCGTCCGCGTTGCGATACGAGCTCTCGGCGCGCGCGGGCCCGATGCAGATCGTGCGGTCCGCGTGCTCGAGCCACGGCGCGTCGCGATCGGCCTCGGAGTACACCGCGATGCCGCGAATGCCCAGCGTGCGGCAGGCTCGCAGGACGCGCAGCGCGATCTCCCCTCGGTTGGCCACGAGCACGCTGCGGAACACGCGCGGATCCTCCGGCGGCACGTGAGTCTAGCAGTTCCGGAGCGGCTTTCGCGCCTCTCCGGCCGTGGGCTACACTGCGCCCGATGCGTCCCGTGCCCGCGCTCTCGGCTCGCGCTCAGGCGATGCCCGCGTCCCCGATCCGGCGCCTCGCGCCGCTCGCCGCAGCGCGCGCGCGCGGCGGGCCGACGCGTCTACTTCCGTTGAACATCGGCCAGCCGGACATCGCCTCCCCGCCCGAGATCCTCGAGCGCCTCGCGCGGTTCGACGGGCGGAACGTGCCGTACGGTCCGTCGGGCGGGCTGCCCGAGTTCGTCGATACGCTCGTGCGGTATCTACGCCAAGCTGTCGGATCGACCTCACGCCGGAGCAGCTGTTCGTCACGACCGGCGGCAGCGAGGCCCTGCTGTTCACGTTCGCCGCGATCGCCGACCCGGGCGACGACGTGCTCGTCTTCGAGCCGTTCTACACGAACTACAGCGGGTTCGCCGGGCTCGTGCGGCGTACGCACCGTCCCGGTGACGACGCGCGCCGAGGACGGGTTACCATCTGCCCCCGCGCAGCGAGATCGAGGCCCGGATCACGCCGCGCACGCGCGCGATCGTCCTGCTGCTCGCCGAACAACCCGACCGGCACGGTCTACACGATCGGGAGCTCGAGACGATCGCGGACGTGTGCCGCGACCACGGGCTGTACCTCGTCGTCGGACGAGGTGTACCGCGAGTTCACCTACGACGGTCGATCGCACCACTCGGCGCTCACGCTCGACGGCCTCGACGAGCAGGTCGTCGTGACGGATAGCCTGTCCAAGCGCGTGTCGCTGTGCGGCGCGCGCATCGGCTGGATCGCGACGCGCAACCGCTCGCTCCTCGCGGCGGTGCTGAAGTTCGGGCAGGCGCGGCTGTGCCCGCCGACGCTCGGGCAGTGGGTTGCGCTGGGGCTCGATGCGGTGCCGGCGGACTACGTCCGCGGCGTGGTGCGCGAGTACGAGCGGCGGCGCGACCTCGTGCTCGAGGCGCTCTCGGGCATGCCGGGGGTCGAGGTGCGGCGCCCCGAGGGCGCGTTCTACGTTTGCCCGCGCCTGCCCGTCGACGACGCCGAGCAGTTCTGCGTGTTCCTGCTGCGCGAGTTCGAGCTCGAGGGCGAGACCCTGCTCCTCGCGCCGGCCGAAGGGTTCTACGCCACGCCGGGGCTCGGACGGCAGGAGGCGCGGATCGCGTACGTCCTGGGGACCGAGCCCCTGGGCCGGGCGATGCGCATCCTCGCCCGGGCCCTCGACGCGTACCCCGGGCGGACCTAGGAAGCGATTTCCGCCGCGGGTCGGTCGGTGCGCCGAGCGAGGATCGGCAACAGGGCATCGAGCACGCGCGGACCGTCGATCTCGCGCATGCAGCGGAAGTGGCCGAGCGGGCAACGCCGGCCACCGTGCGGACTGCACGGCCGGCACGGTAGGCCGTCGCGCTCGACGATCACGTGCTCGTCGCCCACGGGCGCGAGCCCGGCGGCCGGCACGGTCGGCCCGAACACGGCGACGACCGGCGTTCGGACCGCCGCGGCGACGTGCGAGGCACCGCTGTCGTTTCCCACGAGGGCCGCGGCCCGGGCGAGGATCGCGGCGAGCTCGGCGACCGTCGTCCGGCCGGCGAGCGAGCGCAGCCCTCCGGGCACGGCGGCGGCGACGGCGTGGCATGCCGGCAGATCCTCGACGCCTCCGACGAGCACGGGCTCGATTCCCCGCGAGCGCAGCGCCAGCGCGAGCGCCGCGAATCCGCTCGACGTCCAGCGCTTCGTCGGCCAGACCGATCCAGGGGCCAGCGCCACGAACGGCGAGCGCGCCACGCCGCAGGCGTCGAGAAGCCGCTCGGCGGTGCCGCGCGCGCGCGAGGCGCCGCCGATCACCGGGCGCGCGTCGGCCGTTGCCGGGTCTCCGCCGAGCGGCTCGGCGAGCGCCAGGTACCGCCGCACGGCGTGCTGCGCCGTGTCCCGCCGCACGCGCGTGGTGTAGGCCCATGCGCCGGGAGCGCCGGCAAAGCCGATGCGCCGCGGGATGCCCGCGAGACGGACGAGGCTCGCACTGCGGCTCGAGCGATGCGGCAGCAGCGCCACGTCGAAGCGCGTGCCGCGCAGGCGCGCGGCGAGGCGCACGAGTCCCACGAGTCCGCTGCGGCGCTTGTCGAACTCGATCGTCTCGCGTACGCCGGGCAGGCCGAGGAACACGTCCGCCCCCAGTCGCGTCGTGACCAGGGAGATCTCCGCCCCCGGGCACGCGCGCGCGAGCTCGCGCACGAGCGGCGTCGTCAGAACGAGGTCACCGAGGTACGCGGTCTGGACGACGAGGATCCGCGCGGCGCCGGACACGCGAGGCTCGCGACGCCTCAGCGGCCGCGAAACCGCGGCGCGCGCTTGCCCAGGTACGCCGCGAGCCCCTCGGCCGCATCCTCGGACTCGAACAGGCGCTGCTGCAGCTCGCGCTCGAGCGCCAGGCCCTCGGCAAGGCTCATCTCGGCTCCCGACTGCACGGCGCGCTTGATCAGCCCGACGGCGCGCGACGCCGCGGACGGCGGCACGAACTGCTGCGCCAGCGCGGCGACCTGGGCGTCGAACTCCTCGGGCTCGAACACCCGCTCGACGAGCCCGAGCGCGAGCGCCTCGTCGAACTCGATCAGCCGGCCGGTGGCCATCAGCTCGATCGCGCGGGCCTTGCCCAGGACGCGCGCCAGGCGCTGCGTGCCGCCCGTGCCGGGCAGGACGCCGAGCGAGACCTCGGGCAGACCGATGCGTCCGGCTCCGCGGCGGGCCACGCGCAGATCGGCGGCCAGCGCGATCTCGAGCCCGCCGCCCACGGTGTGCCCGTTCAGCGCGGCGAGGACCAGCTTCGGTGTCTGCTCGAGGCGGCACAGCGTCTCGTTCGCGTGCAGGCAGAACTGGTACTTGAACGCGGGATCCGCGTCCGCGAGCATCCGGATGTCCGCGCCGGCGCAGAAGAACTTCTCCCCCGCACCGCGCAGCACGAGCACGTGCACGTCGACGTCGAACCGCGCGCGCAGGATCGCGTCGTCGAGCTCGCGCATCATCGCGTGCGTGTACGTGTTGGCCGGCGGCGCGTGCAGCTCGATCCACGCCACACCGTGAGCGACCGCGTAGCGCACGAGCTCGGGCATCGGACCCTCCTCAGGCGCGCGCGGAAAGGCGCCGCACGACCGCGTCGCCCGCAGCGGCCGTGCCCAGCGCTCCGCCCAGGTCGGCCGTGCACTCCCCGCCGACGAGACACGCGCGGACGGCGTCCTCGACGCGCAGCGCCGCGGCGGCGAGCCCGGTGTGGTCGAGCATCATCGCCACGGTCAGGATCGCGGCGAACGGGTTGGCCCGGTCGGTGCCGGCGTACTTGGGTGCCGAGCCGTGGACCGGCTCGAACATCGCCGGCCCGCCGGGGTGCAGGTTGCCCGACGCGGCCATGCCCAGGCCGCCCTGCAGCTGCGGCCCCGAGGTCCGTCACGATGTCGCCGAACATGTTGCACGTCACGATGACCTCGAACCGCGACGGGTCCTTGATCATCTGCATCGCCAGGGCGTCGACGTACAGGTGGTCGGCCTCGATGCCCGGGTAGTCCGCACGCGACCTCGGCGAACGCACGCTGCCAGAGATCGTGGCCGAAGCGCAGGGCGTTCGACTTGTCGGCCATCGTGACCCGGCTGCGCCCGTGGCGCACGGCGTGATCGAACGCGGCGCGCAGGATGCGCTCGACGCCCTTGCGCGTGTTGACGTCCTCCTGGATCGCGATCTCGTCCGGCGTGCCCTTCTTGAAGATCCCGCCCATTCCGACGTACGCGCCCTCGGTGTTCTCGCGGAACACGACGAAGTCGACGTCCGCGCGCGGTCCGTCCGCGCAGCGGGCACAGCCGGTCGTCGAGGCATCGAACCGGGCGCAGGTTCACGTACAGGTCGAGCGCGAAGCGGGTCCCGAGCAGGATGTCGCGCGCGTGGCGCATGTCCGGGACCGCGCGGATCGCCGAACGCACCCATGAACACGGCGTCGCGCCGCGCGGAACTCGTCGAGCGCACCCTCGGGCAGCGTCTCGCCGGTGCGCAGGAAGCGCTCGGCGCCGAAGTCGTAGGACACGAGCTCGAGCTCGACGTGCTCCGGGGCGACCGCGGCCTCGAGCGCCTTGACCGCCTCGCGCGTCACGTCGACGCCGATCCCGTCTCCCGGGACGATGGCGTACCGTCGCTTCACCGCGTCATCCAGGGAACGGATACATGACGTACGCGAGACCCAGCCCGCCCGCGACCATCGCCAGCCACAGCAGCCCGCCGAGACGCCGGCGCTCGCTCGGCGTGTCGCGTACGAGCACGGCGAAGAACACGGCGACGAGCGTCGAGTACAGGATCATGTGCAGGAAGTGGCTGCGCATCACGAGCGTCGCCCGAGCGCGATGTCCCACACGTCGAACAGGAGCAGCAGGTTCATCAGCCCCGCGGTCCACAGGTACGCGGTGCCGTAGATCGACACGCCCGTGCGCGCGCGATTGCGGAACGTCTCCTCGATCGGATCGCCGGCGCGCGGACCGGGAACGCCCTGGAACGAGTACGTCGGGGCGCCGTAGACTGCGATCCGCGCCAGCACGTCCGCCGGCCCGACACCCAGGTTGGCCACGATCTGCAGCCCCGAGAGCACCGGCTGCCGTGGGTCGCGCAACGCGAGGCGGCCGTCGTGCGCCATGCCCAGCCCGAAGCTGGCCCACACGATCACGCCGAACAGGATCCCCCGGCGGGCGCGCCCCAGGAGCACGTGCCCGAGACCCGGGACGAACCACGCTGCGGCGACCGCGACACCGGCCCGAGCGAAGCTCCCGGCGCTCGAAGAGCTGTTCCCGACGGCTCGCTCGGCGGCACCGGTCATGCGTCAGTCGGCCGCGCTCTCGCCGAGCACGCGCAAGCGGACCTTGGCCTGGACCGCGGCATGTAGGCGCACGCCGATCTCGTACTCGCCGACGGCTTTGATCGGATCGCCCACGACGAGCTTGCGCCGGTCGATGACGAGCCCCTTGGCCGCCAGGAGCTCGGCGATGTCGGTCGAGGTCACCGAGCCATACAGCGTGCCGGTCTCGCCGGCCTTCCGCGTGGTCTCGATCTCGATCGACTGGATCCGTGTCGCCAGGGCCGTGGCCTCCTGGGCGGCGCGGGCGTCCCGCGCAACCCACGCGCGCTTCTGCTGCTCGAGCTGTCGGCGGTAGCCCGCCGTGGCCTCCCAGGCCAGGCCCTTGGGCAGCAGGAAGTTGCGCGCGTACCCGCGCGCGACGTTGACCACGTCCCCGCGGTTGCCGAGCTTGTCCACGTGCTCGCGGAGGATCAGCTTCATGGCGTCTCCCGGGCTCAGTCGCTCGTGAACGGGATCAGCGCGATCATCCGGGCGCGCTTGATCGCCTGCATCAGCATACGCTGGTGCGGAGCGCAGGTACCCGAGATGCGCCGGGGCAGGATCTTCGCCCGCTCGGGCACGTAGCTCTGCAGCGTCTTCAGATCCTTGTGGTCGATCCAGCCCGCCTTGGACTCGCAGAACTTGCAGTACTTCCGTCGGCGAAACAGGAACCGCCGCCGACCGCCGAATCCGCCGCCACCGCCACCACCACGATCGCCGCGATCGCCACCGTTAGCCATTCTCGCTGTCCTCCCCGCCCACTCGTCCCGCCGGACGTTCGTTGCCGTCCGGGGAGTCGGTCGTGGTCGGGCTGACCCCGGCCTCCGCGGCCGCCGCCGCGAGCGCCGCCGCTTCGGCGTCGAGCACGCGCTGCTCGGCCGCCCGGCGCGCTTCGTCCTTGGCGTCGACAGCCCACTTCGGTTCGAGGCGCACGGTCAAGCTGCGCAGCACCTTGTCCGACAGGCGAATGCGCCGATCGAGCTCACGCGAGACGGGCGGCTCCGCGTCGTACAGAAACCGGACGTACACGCCGTCGTCGAACTTGCGGATCGGATACGCCAGGCGGCGCCGACCCATGCGATCGTTCGCGACCATCTGCCCCCCACCGTCGGCGACGACGAGGGCGAACGCGTCGACCGCGGTGCGCTCCTCGTCCTCGGGCAGGTTCGGCGGCGTGATGAACAGGGTCTCGTAGGTCGGCATCGGCACCTCCCCATGGCGTCGACCGCTCCCGATGCGGGAGCGAGGGGTGCTGCGGCCACCGGGGCCGCGGTTTCTCTTGCTAGGGACGCGGCACCATACCATCCCCCCAGGGCCTGCGCCATCCGATGGCGCGCCATCCGATGGCGCAGGCCTAGGCCAGGAGCGGAGCGATCACGAGCGCGACGATCGACATGAGCTTGATCAGGATGTTCATCGCCGGCCCCGACGTGTCCTTGAACGGGTCGCCGACCGTGTCGCCGACCACCGCCGCCTTGTGCGCGTCCGAGCCCTTGCGCTCGCCCTCGACCTCGCCCTTCTCGATCGCCTTCTTCGCGTTGTCCCATGCGCCACCGGCGTTGGCCATGAAGAGGGCCAGGAGCACCCCGGTGACGGTCGCACCGGCCAGCACGCCGCCGAGCGCAGCCGGACCGAGCGTGAAGCCGACCACGACCGGAACGATGACGGCCACGAGGCCGGGGGCGATCATCTCGCGCAGCGCCGAGCGCGTCGAGATGTCGACGCACCGCGCGGTGTCGGGCTTGGCCCCCGGTCGTCCCTCGAGGAGGCCGGGGATCTCGCGGAACTGCCGCCGGATCTCCTCGACCATCTTCTGCGCCGCGCGTCCGACCGCGGTCATCGTCAGAGCGGCGATCAGGAACGGCAGGATCCCGCCGATCAACAGGCCGATCACGACCCCCGGATCGGTCAGGATGATCGTCAGCGGCTGGTCACCCGCGGCGACGCGTGCCGCATCGACCGCCTGGTTGAACGCCGCGAAGAGCGCGAGCGCCGTCAGCGCAGCCGAGCCGATCGCGAACCCCTTGCCGATCGCGGCGGTCGTGTTGCCCAGCGAGTCGAGGCTGTCGGTGATCGAGCGCACGGCGGGCCCGAGGCCGGCCATCTCGGAGATCCCGCCCGCGTTGTCGGCCACGGGGCCGTAGGCGTCGACCGACATCGTGATCCCGACCGTCGCCAGCATCCCCACGGCCGCGATCCCGATGCCGTACAGGCCGGCAACGGCGTTGGCGATCCAGATCGCGAGGCAGATGAGCAGGACCGGGACCGCCGTCGACTCGAGCCCGACGGCGAGGCCGCTGATGATGTTCGTTGCCGGTCCGGTCTTGCTGGCCGAGGTGATGCGCCGGACCGGGCCGGCCGAGGTGTAGAACTCGGTGCTCAACCCGATCAGGATCCCCACGACCGTCCCGGCGAACACGGCCCAGAACACCTGGTTCGAGACGTCGTAGGACCAGATCAGCCACCAGCTCCCGGCGAGGAACAGCGCCGCGGCGATGAACGTCGAGTTGCGCAGGGCCGAGGCCGCGTCGAGCGCCTTGAGGACCTGCATCGACAGGATCCCGGCGATCGAGCCGATGAGCCCGATCGCCGAGAGCGCGAGCGGCAGCGTCATCAGGATCGCCTGCAGGTCGGAGTCCGGCGCCGCGTTCGGCGCACGCAGGGCGGCGAGCGTGTCCGGGAGCAGCGTCGCGCCGATGGCGATCGACGCGACGATCGAGCCGACGTAGGACTCGAACAGGTCGGCGCCCATGCCGGCCACGTCGCCGACGTTGTCCCCGACGTTGTCGGCGATCACGCCCGGGTTGCGCGGGTCATCCTCCGGGATCCCGGCCTCGACCTTGCCCACGAGGTCCGAGCCGACGTCCGCGGCCTTGGTGTAGATCCCACCGCCGACGCGGGCGAAGAGCGCGATCGACGACGCCCCCATGGCGAACCCGTTGATGATCTGTGCGGTCTCGGGGTGGCCGTACATCCGGAAGAACACACCGACGCCGATGAGGCCGAGGCTCGCGACCGCGAGACCCATGACCGCGCCGCCGTGGAACGCCATGAGGAGGGCGTGTGACGAGCTCCCGTCCTTGGCGGCGGCGGCGGTGCGCACGTTGGCCTTCGTCGCCGCCGTCATGCCCGCCAAGCCCGCGGCGACCGAGCACAGGCCGCCACACACGAACGCGACGGCGGTCTGCCAATCGATGAACGCCGCGAGCAGGCCCGCCACCACGACCAGGAACACGGCGAGGATCGAGTATTCCCGGCGCAGGAACGCCATCGCCCCGACCTGGATCTCCGCGGCGATCTCGCGCATCCGGTCGGTCCCCGTGGGGCCGCGGACGATCATCCGATAGACCGCGTAGGCGAACACGAGCCCGACGAGGCCCAGCACGGGCGCAGCGGTGACCCAGATCTCCATAACCGTTTCGTCCCCCCGGCCGTCCGGTCGGTCGGCCCGTCAGTCGTTCCCCGGGTCCGTCGCGGTTGCGACGTTGCGCCCGTTGAATCGGTTCATCGTCGTATCGAGGCCAGCGGCGAGTAGGCTGATCACCGCATCGGCTCCGACCTCCGCCAGCTCGGCTGCCGTGGCGCGCTCCTCGGGAGCGAACGGCTCGAGCACGTAGTCGGCGAGGTCGGACGCACCGCGCTCCGCGCCACGCACGCCCAGGCGCACGCGAACGAACTCGGGTGTCCCGAGCACGTCGATCAACGAGCGCAGACCGTTGTGCCCCCCGCTCGCCCCACCGCGGCGCACGCGCACGCGGCCCAGCGACAAGTCAGCGTCGTCGTGCACGATCACGAGCTCCCGCGGCTCGGCCGCGAACGCCCGGCACAGCGCCGCTGCGGCGCGGCCCGAGCGGTTCATGTAGGTCCGCGGCTTGGCCAGAACGACCTCTCGCCCTTCGATGCGTGCCTCACCCCACCACGCTTCGGCGCGCAGGACCCCCGTGGCCTCGAGCCGGGTTCCCGTGCGCGCGGCAAGCGTGTCGAGCGTGCGAAAGCCAAGGTTGTGGCGGGTCGCGCGGTACGCGTCCCCCGGGTTCCCGAGCCCGACCACGATCGTCAGCCCATCCACTGCGAAGACCCGATCGGCCGTGGCGGGCCGCTACTTCTTCTCCTTCTCCGGCTTCTCGTCGCCCGCGGGGCCTTCCTTCTCCTTGTCCTTGCCCACGATCTCGGGCTCCGTGGCTGCCACGGCGGCCGCGGGCTCGGCGGCGGGCAGCTCTTCCTTGGCGTACGTCACGACCGCCAGGATCGTGTCCGGCGCGTCGAGCACGCGGAGGTCCGGGTCCACGACCAGGTTGCGCACGGAGACGTGCTGGTTCACGTGCAGCTCGGACACGTCGACGTCGAGGTGCTCGGGGATGTTCGCCGGCAAGCAGTCGACCTCGATCTCGCGGTGCACGAAGTCGAGGATCCCCGACTCGAGACGCACGCCGACCGGCGTGCCGATCAGGCGCACAGGGACGCGAACCTGAATGCGCTTGGTCGGATCGAAGCGCAGCAGGTCCACGTGGATCAGCGCATCGGTCACCGGGTGGCGCTGGATCTCGCGCAGCATGACCGAGCGCGTCTGCTGGCCGCCCTCGAGCGACAGGGTGAAGATCGTGTTGCGCCCGCTCGGCGAGTGCAGCACGTGCTCGATCTTGCGCGGATCGACCGCCAGCGCGACCGGCGGTCGGCCGAGCCCGTACACGTTCGCCGGAACTCGTCCCGCCGTGCGCAGGCGGCGCGCCACGTTCGTCCCGCGGGGCTCCCGGCGGTCCACCTCGACCACGATCGCGTCTCGCTTGTCGGCCATCGACCTGCTCCTATACGAACAACGAGCTCACGGAGCTGTTGCTGTGAATGCGCGCGATGGCCTCCCCGAGCAGAGGCGCCACCGAGAGCACCGTGATCTTCGGATCCCGTGCCTTGTCCTGCGATAGCGGGATCGTATCCGTCACCACCACCCGTTCGATCTCCAGTCGCTCGAGCCGCTCCATCGCCGGCCCCGACAGCACCGCGTGCGTGAAGCACGCCATCACCGCCGTCGCGCCGTTGGCCAGGAGCGCCCGCGTCGCGCCGACCAGCGTCCCGGCCGTATCGACCAAGTCGTCGACGATCGCGCACGTCCGCCCGTGCACGTCGCCGATCACGTTCATCGTCTCGGCGACGTTCTTCTCCACGCGCCGCTTGTCGATGATCGCCAGCTCGACCCCCAGGCGCTTGGCGTAGAACCGAGCGCGCTCCACGCCGCCCGCATCCGGGGAGACGATCGTCAGGTTTGCATATCGCTGCCGCTCGATCCAGTCCAGCAGGACCGGGGCGGCCAGCAGGTGATCCACGGGCAGGTCGAAGAACCCCTGGATCGCCGGGGCGTGGAGGTCGATGGCCAGGACCCGGTCGACCCCTGCGGCCTGGAGCAGGTCGGCCACGAGCTTGGCCGAGATCGGGACACGGGGCTTGTCCTTGCGGTCCTGACGGGCGTAGCCGTAGTACGGGAGGACGGCGGTGATCCGGGCCGCGCTCGAGCGCTTGAGCGCGTCGACCGCGATCAGCAGCTCCATGAGGTGCTCGTTCACCGGCGGGGACGTGGGCTGAACCACGAACACGTCGGTGCCCCGAACGTTCTCGAGCACCTGGCAGTAGACCTCGCCGTCGGCGAAGCGCTCGAGCCGCCACTGGCCGACCGGCAGCTTGAGGTACTCGCAGATCGCCCGGGCCAGCGCCGGGTTGCCGTTGCCGCTGAACAGCTTGAGGTCGTTCTTCATCGCCGTCGGCTCCCCGTTCGACTCCGCGCGCACTGGCTGGGGCGGGAGGATTCGAACCTCCGAGTGCCGGTTCCAAAGACCGGTGCCTTACCGCTTGGCGACGCCCCATCGCATGTCGAGCGCCGGGCGGCGACCCGCGGGGCGCCGTCCGTCAGGGCTGATCGAACGGTCGCGGCGCGTAGGGCCGTGCCGCGATGCGCCGCGAGGCGATGTCGTCCTCGGCGCCGAACGAGGCCGCCGAGCCGAGCTCGCGCAGCGGTGTGGATGCGTCGCCGCCGGCGTGAGCCACGACCTCGCGGTACTCGTGGATGATCTGCTCCTCGATCCGCCGCCGTGTCTCGTTGTCCAGCGGATGCGCGATGTCGCGGAACGAGCCGTTCTTGCGCTTCTTGCTCGGCATCGACACGAACAGCCCGTTCCCTCCCTGGATGATCTTGATGTCGCTCACGACGAAGCACCGGTCGAATGTGATCGAAACGAACGCTTTCAGCTTGTCCTCGGCAACGGGAAACACCTTGACCTCGGTGATCTCCATCGACGCCCCCCTCGTTCGCCTCACCGACCCGCGGGCGGGACCACATGGGACGCGGCGTCGATCGACCGGGTCACGAGCACCCGCCATCCCGCGTAACGCGATTCGAGATCGCGCGCGACCCCCATGGCCTCCGCTTGGTCGGCGAACACCCCGTACACCGTCGACCCGCTTCCACTGAGCCTCGCGTGCCTCGCTCCGCGCGCGATCATGTCGTCGCGGAACTCGGCGAGCGCGGGCCAGCGCGGGAAAACTACGCGCTCCAGGTCGTTCCCCATTCGCGCGAAGTCGTTGGGCCCCTTCCACTTAAGGCCAGAAACCGGCCGAAAGCTAACATCATTCGAATCGAGTGTCAACACGGTTCGGAGCGCTCGGAACGCCTCGGCGGTGGATACGCCGAACGGTGGAAGGCCGAGGACCAGCGCGAGCGTTCCGACGAACGGCAGGCTCTCGATGCGGTCGCCACGGCCCGTGCCGCGGGCGGTGCCGCCGACGAGAAAGAACGGCACGTCGGCTCCCAGACCGCGCGCGAGATCGTGCCACTCGGCCGGGGTCAGATCGACCCCCCAGTGCCGTGCGCAGAGCTGCAGCGCGCCCGCGGCGTCGGAGCTCCCGCCACCCAGGCCTGCTTCGACGGGGATCGTCTTCCGCAGCTCGAGCGCCGCGCCCGGAGCGCCCCGACCCGCCCGCTCGCGCACGAGCGACGCTGCGCGGTGCACGAGGTTCGTCGCGTCGCTCGGCAGGCGCGGATCGTCGCACGTCAACGTCAGGTCGAGCGCCGGGCGCAACACGATCGTGTCCCACAGATCGATCGCCTGGAACACCGTGTCTAGCTCGTGGTAGCCGTCGGCTCGCCGGCCGACGACGCGGAGCCCGAGGTTGATCTTGGCCGGGCAGCGGGCGATGAGCGGAGCGACCGCGCTCACGGGCGTCCGGATCGAGCGCGCGACGGATTCTCGAGCAGCTCGTCGAGCGGCCGTTGCTCCATCCCCTCGGGTGCCTCCCCGGTGCCCAATCGAGCGACGTCGGCGCGCACGGGCTCGATCGCGCGACGCCACAGCTCGAGCGCTCCGTTCTCCGTCCGTAGCCGCAGGCGCTCCGGGACGACCCCGGTCGGGCCCTCGCGCTCGAGATCGCGGCCCTCGGCCTCGCCGAGAAGCAGCGCGCGCACGAGCCAGTCGGGCGACGCACGCACCCCGACGAGGGCTTCGAGCGCGCGATCGTCGGCCGGACCGACGTAGCTCAGGCGCTCGCGCGGGAGGGTGACCGCGACGCGGCCGACCCCGGCGTCGAGGATCATCTGGGTCGTGCCGATGCTCGACACGACCTCGACGTGGAGTCGGTCGGGCAGCGCGGCGAAGACCAGGGCTCGCGCTTTTCGCGTATCGCCGGTCTCGCCGTCGGTCACCCGAGCGCGGTAGACGCCGAACGCCGGTGCGTGGGGGTCGATCGGCCGGCGCTGCACGCCAGCGCAAGCGACGAGACCCAGCCCGAGGAGCAGAGCGCAGGCGCCGGAACGGCGGCTCAGGGACGCGGCGTGGGACCGGATGTCGGGGCGGAAGCGGCCGCCGCACCGGCGTCGTCGTCGTCGGTCGTATCGACCGCCGCCTGCGCTGGCTCGATCTGTCCGCGGATCTTTTCTTGCAACGCGATCGCCCGCTCCGGCGCCAGCGCGAGCGCACGCTCCCAGACCACGATCGCGGCCTCGCGATCCCCGAGCCGCTCGTACAGGTCGCCCTGATGCTCGAGAACGGTCGGATCGTAGGGGAACGTTCGCGCGGCTTGCTCGATCGGTTGCTTCGCCTCGGCGTACCGCCCCATCTGGTACAGGACCCAGCCGAGCGAATCGAGGTACGCGCCGTTCCACGGATCCACCTCGAGCGCGCGTCGTACGAGGCCGATCGCCTCCTCGAGGTGCGCGCCCTTCTCGGCCCAACTGTACCCCAAGAAGTTCAGGGCTCCGGCGTGCGCCGGATCGAGACGAAACGCCTCGCGCAGCTCGGCTTCGGCGGCGGGGAAATCTCCGGCGCGAGACAGGTAGCTCCCGAGGTGGTAGCGCGCCTCCGCGCTCTCCGGCTCGGCCTGGGCCCACGCTCGGAGCAACGCGGCGCCTTCGTCCTCGAGCTCGACCTCGTGATACAGCTCGGCGAGTCGCACGCGTGCGCCGGGGCCGATCGCCTGGATCGCCTCGGCGACCTTCGGCTCGGCTCGCACCGGGCGTCCCGCACGGAGCCAGGCCTCGGCCTCGACGAGCGCCGCGGTTCCCGTATCCCCGAGTGCGCGGAGCTGTCGCGCCGCTTCCCGCGCGGCGTCCCAATCGGATCGGGCGAGCGCGGCTCGCGAGCGCGCGAGGACCGACTCGGCCGAGCCCGGAGCTTCGAGCGAGTCGAGTGCGGCTTGCCCGGCGTCGATCCGGCCGCGCGTGAGCTCGAGCACCGAGATCCGCCGACGGATCGCGTCGCGCACCGCCGCGTCGTCCGCTGCGGCGCTGACTTGCTGCAGAACCGTCCGATACTCGACGAGCGCGGCGTCGCTCGCGCCCTGATCGTCGAGGATCTCGGCCAGGAGCAGCCGCATGCGTCCGTCCTTGTCCTCCGCGTCGGCGAGCGCACGCACGAGGTCGGACGCCTCCCCGAGACGCCCCATCCGACGGTACGTTCGCGCCAGGTGGTAGCGCACGGCGCGATCCTCGGGATCGCGCTCCGCGAGGTCCGCGAGCACCTTGCTCGCCGGCTCGACGCGGTCGAGACGCAGCAGCGCTTCTCCGCGCAGGCGCTGGACGTCCAGCGCGTGAGGCCCCGAACCCTCGGGCACGCTGAACGCGCGCTCCACGAGGTCCCACGCTTCGAGCTCGCGTGTCAGCTCCTGGGCGACGCGGATCAGCGGCGAGTCACCCGGGTGCGTGGCCAAGAAGGCGAGGAGCACCTCGAGCGCCTCGCGGCTCTCGCGCTCTTCGAGCAGCATCTGCGCCAGCAGGCCGACCGCGTGCGCGTCGCCGGGCTTCTGCGCGACGAGCGTGCGACCGATGGCGATCGCCGCCGGACGATCTCCGGCGTCGAGGTGCAGCTGCACCACGCGCTCCAACGTCTCGTCGTCGACTTCGCCGAGGGCCATCAATCGTGCGTAGCGCGAAAGCGCGAGCGTCCGGCTCTCGGCGTCGCTCTTCCCGCCACGGAGCGCGCGCGTGGCCGCGGAGTCGGCCAGCAAGGTCAGCGCATCGCGATCGCTCGCGTCGATCGTCAGCGCGCGCTCGGCCAGCGCCTCGGCGTCGGCCACACGTCCCATGCGCTCGAGGAGACGCGCGCCCTCGACGAGCACGTCGGGCGAGCGCGGCAGCGTCTCGGTCGCCCGGCGGACCTCGGCCGCCGCGCTCCGATAATCGCCGCGCTGCTCGGCCAGCACCGCGCGCATGAAGCGCGCGAACACCTGGCCGCGCTTGTCGCCCTCGTCTGCCGCGTGCGCCGCCGTCGCCAGGAGCACGACGCCGGCGAGGACGATCGGCGAGGTTGCGCGTGTGCGGTTGTGGATTCGATCCCCTGATGCCCGAGTCGCCCGATCCATCCCGTCGCTCCGGATGATGCCCGCCCGAATCAAACTACGCTGAGTCGTGCGGCTCAGCCACCGATTCTACGGGCTGTCGTGGGATGGGAGCGCGTCCGGACGGACCGGCGCGAGGCTCAGCTCGCGTGGACCGGCTGCGCGGCCTGGGCGTGGAGACGCTCGAGGACCTGGTGCAGCTGGTCCGCGCCGGCGGCGACCGGGTCGTCGCCCTTGCCTTCGATCACCTCGTCGGGCGCGACGCCGTCGCCGTTCCAGGTCTGTCCGACCTCGGTCTCCCAGCGCGCCGAGGACATGAGGACTCCGGCACCGTTGTCCAGCTCGTACAGCTTCGGCTCGGAGCCGAGCCCGTACGTTGCCTGTCCGTAAACTCGTGCGCTGCGCTCGATCCGCAGCAACAGCGCCAGGGCCTCGGACCCGCCCGCGGTCGCTCCGTTCACGAGCACGGCGACCGACCCGGGCCAGACCGGCTTGGCCGCAGCTTGCTCGACCGAGTCGAGGAGTTTTCCGGCTCGATCCCTCAGGCGGAGCTTGATCGGTCCGGCGAGTCCGCCCGCGGCGGGACCCAGGTCGTGAGGTCCACCCTCGGCGACGAACCGCAGATCGATGAGCAGCTGGTCGACATCCGACGAATGCGCGTGCTCGAGCTCGGTCGCCACCTGCGCGGAATCGAGAGCGCGCAGGTCGAGGATCCGCAGGATCGCGATTCCGTTGTCGATCGACAGCGCGAACCCACGGGCCCGCGGCGCGTGCCGGACCGCCTCGATCATCTCGCGCCGGAACGAGTCCGCAGGATGGAGCACTTCGAGGCGCACGACCGTTCCGGCCTCGCCCTCGAGCCGCCTGCGGGCTTGGCCGAGCGAGAGGTCGGCGGTCAGGGCCCCGTCGATGCTCCGCAGGTGGTCGCCGATCTTCAGGCCGGCGGTTTCGACGCCCGATCCGGGCTCCACGGCCACGACCTGCAGCACGCGACCGACTCGCAGCACGGAGAACCCGGGGCCGACGAGACCGTCGGGGCGCTTTTTCTTCCAGTCCGCGACCTCGGTCGGGCTCAGGTACGCGCCGTTCGGGTCGAGGCCGGCGAGCATGCCCTCGTAGGCCCCGTCGAGCAGGACGGTCGGGTCGATCGGATCGACGTAGTTGTCCGAGACTTGCGAGAGGATCTCGGCGAACAGCACCGCCTGGCGGTACGAGCTCTCGGCGGCACCGACGTTGACTACGAGCCCGCCGCCCACGAGCAGCAGGACGACCCCGATCGAAGCGAGGAGCACGACGGAGCGCAGTCGATTCATGCAGCACCACCGCGGCTTCGAGGCGCCGCACCTCACAAGCTACCGTCGGAAACGCCCGGCGGCAACGGGCTCAGTGCGGGCGCAGCCAGCCCCGGGGGTCGACCGGAGCGCCGGCCTCGCGGATCTCGAAGTACAAATACGTTCCGCGCAAGGAGCCACTGTCGCCGATCCGGCCGATCGCCTGGCCGCGGGCGACGATCTCGCCGGTCTCGACCGTCAGCACCGCCGCATGGGCGTACACGCTGATCAGCCCGCCCCCGTGGTCGACGAGCGCCGTCAATCCGTACCCTCGCATCCACGCCGCGAACGCGACTCGCCCATCGAACACGGTCCGGATCTCCTCGTCCGTTCCGCCCTCGATATCCAGCCCCGGATGGGGCACCGTCGTGCGAAATCGCGGGTGAACGACGTTCCCGAACTCGGCGCTGACCCGACCGCGGGCCGGCCAGTCGAGGAGCCCGCGAAACTTGTGCACGTCGAGGGTCGAACCCGGCGCCGTCGGCCCGAGCCCCTCGACCCGCTCGGTCAGCTCGTGCGCCGCGCGCTCGAGCTCGGCGATCGCACCCTCGCGCGTCGCCCGATCGTCGCGGATCCGCGCGAGGAGCCGCTCGCGCGTCGCACGCGAGGCTTGGAGGTCGACCTGCGCCACCTCGGCCTCCGCGCGCCGGCCCTCGCAGAGCGCGCGGCGCTGCGTCAGCTCGGACCGGGCCACGGTCAGTCGCTCGACCTCGGCGCGGTAGTCGCCGAGGAACCGCCGATCGCGCTCGCCCAGGTACTCGACGTATCGTCCGCCGGCACGCCCGGCCTCCCCCGCGCCGCGGGCCGCGAGGCGCCGCAGCTCGAGCTGGGGCCCGTCCTTGTACTGCTCGCGCAGGCGGAACGCGAGGTATCCCCGACGGCGGGCTTGCTGCGTCTCGAGCTGGGCCAGGAGCGCAGCCTGCGCCTCGAGCTCGGTCGTGAGCGCCACGACCTCGAGCGCCAGACGCTCGCGCACCGCTTCGCCCCGACGCAGGTCGAGCTCGACGCGCCGGAGCTCCCCGAGAATCCCGTGCTCTTGTCCTTCGAGCGCGCGTTGCTCGCGGTCCAGGCGCTCGAGGTCGGCCTGGATGCGCTCGAGGGGCTCCTCCCCCGCCTGCTCGCCGGCGGGGATCCGCAGCGCGACGAGCACGAACAGCGCCGCGAGCGCTCTGGGCCTAGAGCAGCGAACGGCCTTCGACTCCGGGCGGCGGCTCGAGCCCGAGCGCCGCGAGAACGGTCGGCATCAGGTCGATCATCCGCGGGTTCGTCGTGTTGAGCGGGCGGCTGGCGAACAGGATCCCGCGAACGAGATCCGGATCGTTCGAGCAATGATCGCCGGACCACGCCTTGCGGTTGTCCTCGATCAGCGTCGGCCCGAACCCGCCGAGGCTCGTCTGCCACGACACGCGGTAGTCGAGCGCGTTCGCCGCGCGCAGGTCGGGGATCACGTCCGGATCGAACTGCCCGTACATCTCCTCGCGGGTCGACACGCGCGCCACGGGGTGGAGGCCGGTCTGCGGGTCGACGATCGCCTCGAGCCCGTCCTTGATCTTGCGCCGGACCTCCTCGTACTCCGGGCCCGGCAGGACCGTGCCCTGCCGCTCCCGGCCGACGAGGTTGACGTAGATGCTGCCGAGCCCGAGCGCGTAGGCCTTGGTCCGGGACCAGTCCACGTGGCCCATCAGGTCGCGCGTCTCGAACAGCTTCTCGAGGGTCGCCACGTCCGTCGGCTGGTCCTTGAGCGTCATCAGGCCATTGGCCACGAGCCAGTTGTTGTAGTTGATGCCGCGGCGGAACGACGAGAAGCCGTGGTCCGAGCACACGAGGAACAGTGCGTCGGGCCCGGCGAGCTCCCGCGCCCGGCCGACGATCGCGTCCATCCTCTTGTACGCTTCGAGCATCCGCGGGGCCCACCGCGCGGCCTCCGCCGCGTCGTACAAAGGATGACCCGGATCGAGGAACCTCCAGAACAGGTGCCCGATCCGGTCGGTGAAGTAGAAGATCTGAATGTACAGGTCGACCCCGCCGTCCTCGAGCAGTCCGTAGAGCATCGCCTCGTGCTGGTCCAGCGTGAACTCGGTGTCCTCGAGGAACAGCTGCTCGTCGCCGACGCCCGACGGGAGCGACCACGTGTCCTCGGGCCAGCCGATCGTCTTGTACAGTCCGAATCGACGGCGCAGCTCTTCGGAGTAGTCCGGAGGCCAGCTGAACGCGACCGGATGACAGTCCGGATGGAAGTTGATCGGCGACATGTACAGCTCGAGGTGCGGGTCGAGAGACAGCAGCTTGAAGCGCACGATCCCGCGCAGCGGGGCGATCCGGTCGACGAGCGGGTTGACCGGGAAATCGAGCTCGAACCAGTCGCTCCACGCTCCGGAACGCAGCGTCTCGGTGCGACCGGAGAGCTGTGATCGTGCACGCTCGTGTCTGAGGCCTCGAGCACGAGCGGCAGATCGATCCGCTCGGCAACGCCGCGGGCGTCGAGAGCGTCCTTGGTCCGCCGGCGCGCCGCGTCGACCGCATCGCGGCGCTCGCGCGACGATGCGCCGTCGGGGAGCGTCGCATCGACCTGCGTCACCGCGCGGTCGACCGCGTAGTCGTAGAACGGTTTGTTGCGCGGGCCGACGATGCTCGTCTCGATGCGTCCGCGCCGCCCGGAGAGCGTGATCAGCTCGAGGCTGAACTCGTTGTCCCCGCGCCGGAAGTCGCGGTTCGACGTGTAGAAGCTCGGCGTGCCGATCCGCCCGCGCATGTCCGGCACGCCGAGCCCCGAGACCATGTGGCCCGGGCTCACGTCTTCCGCCGGGAAGGTCGCCGGCACGCGCATCACCTGCACCTTGCGCCCGGCGCGCGCGGCGATCTCCCACATCGTCAGGCCCTGGCGCTGGTTCTGGACGCTCGGAACCTCGACCGGGAGCCAGCGCCGGGCCGGCGCATGGGCCACGGCCCCCGCGGCGAGCGCCACGGCCAGGGCGGCCGCCACGCGGAGCCCGGCCCGTATCCGTAGGGCCAGCGAGGCGAAGAGCCCGAGCACGAGCGTGACCGCGAACACGGCGACCGCCGCGCAGAGAGCGTTCCACTCGCCGACGCAGAAACGTGCGCCGTCCTTCGCGGACCATGGCGAAGTCCGGCAGATACGTCTCCGGATCGCGCCGCAGGAAGTCGAAGATCTCGGTCGCACCCGGCGACGTGCCGGTGGCGAACGACGACCAGGAGACCGGCGTCTGCGGCGGGTTCGTCGGCAACAGCGGCGCGTAGCCGCCGTCGGCGCGGAGCTGCGCCAGGTTGGGCAGCTCGCCCGCGGCCATGTACTGCTCGACGAGCCGGGCATCCGCGCCGTCGAACCCGAGCATGACGACCTTCGGGCGCGACCCGCCCCGACGCGGCTCCGCTCGCCAGCACGAGCGAGAGCGCGAGCGGCGCGGCGCGGGTGATTCGTCGACCGACCATGCGCCCCAGCTTAGCAGGGTCGTGCGCGCGAGAGTCACGAGCCGCGACTCGGGCTGTGGTACCATCGGCCCGTCGATCACGACGGGCCATTCCAAGCACATGGCGACCGAGACTCTCTCCGCGGTGCTTCCGCACTCGGACGATGCCGAGCGATCGGTGCTCGGCGCGGTCCTCCTGGACAACCGGCAGGTCGACCGCGCGCAGGAGCTGTTGACGCCGGCGAGCTTCTACGCCGTCCGGCATCAGAAGATCTTCCGCGCGCTCGGCGAGATGGTCGAGACGGGCCGGGCGCTCGACGTCGTCACGCTCAAGCGAGCAGCTCGCGTCGCGCGGCGAGCTCGACGAGTGCGGGGGGCCGGCGTACCTGGCGGCGCTGCTCGACGGCGTTCCACGCTCCGCGCAACGTTGAGCACTACGCCCGGATCGTCCGCGAGAAGTCGGTCCTGCGCGAGCTGATCCGGGCCGCGCAGGGGATCCT
This sequence comes from uncultured Acidobacteriota bacterium, assembly GCA_963824225.1. Lineage (GTDB taxonomy): Bacteria > Acidobacteriota > Polarisedimenticolia > Polarisedimenticolales > Polarisedimenticolaceae > CAWGOF01. The sequence continues at coordinate 523,631 of CAWGOF010000001.1, forward strand.
GCACTCGGCGCTGCGCGCCCGAGGGCAGCACCGACGGAGCTGCTCGACGAGGCGGAGAAGGCGATCTTCCGCGTGGCCGAAGAGCCGCTTGCGCCGCGGTTTCCTCCCGCTGTCGGTGATCGCCGAGCGAGCCTGCGCTGATCGAGGAGCTGACCGAGCGGCGGGAGCTCGATCACCGGCATCGCCACGCGGCTTCCCCGAGCTCGACGAGATGACCGCGGGGCTCCAGCCGGCGATCTGGTCGATCCTCGCCGCGCGGCCCTCGATGGGCAAGACCGCGCTGGCCCTGAACATGCGCCGCCCACGCCGCGATGCGCGCACGGGCAAGACGGTCGGGGTGTTCTCGCTCGAGATGTCGCACCAGCAGCTCTTCCTGCGCATGCTGTGCGCGGAGGGCCGGTCGACGCCCACCGGCTGCGCACCGGACGGGTCGGCCAGGAGCGAATGGCACGCGCATCATCGAGATCTACGGCACGCTGTCCGACGCGCCGATCTTCATCGACGACACGCCGGGCGTGGGCGTGACTGGAGATGCGGGCCAAGGCCCGCCGGCTCGAAGCGCGAGCACGGGCTCGACCTCCTGGTCGTGGACTACCTGCAGCTCATGCGCGGCCGCGGGCGGCTACGAGAGCCGGCAGCAGGAGATCTCCGACATCTCGCGCTCGCTCAAGGAGCTGGCGAAGGAGCTGAACGTGCCGGTCCTCGCCCTGTCGCAGCTCTCGCGCGCGCCCGAGCAGCGCAGCGGGCGACCACCGGCCGCAGCTCTCCGACCTGCGCGAGTCCGGCGCGATCGAGCAGGACGCCGACGTCGTGATGTTCCTGTTCCGCGAGGAGATCTACAAGACGCGACGATCCCGACGCTCGAAGGGCAAGGCCGAGCTGATCATCGGCAAGCAGCGCAACGGGCCGACCGGCACGGTGCACCTGCACTTCATCCGCGAGTTCACGCGCTTCGTGAACCCCGAGTACCGCGAGGCGTGACGCGCCGTCCTAGATCGGGTAGCCATCGTCGCGCCGATCGAGCATCCGCATCTGCCGATCCCACTGGTTCTTGAGGATCAGCAGCATACGGAACGTGAGGTCGGCCTCCTTGCGGATCGGGCTGCGCCAGTCGTGCTCGAGGCGCATGAGCGTTCGTCCAGCGGCTGGATTCGTTGATCAGCTTGGTCGGGAGGTTCCAGCGCCCTTCCTTCCCCTGCTGGGACTGGATCCACTCCTGGTGCGCCATCAACAGCGGATAGCGGTTGATCAGACCGAGGCGCGCAAACGACTCGAGCACGATCAGCAGCTCGTCCACGTGCCCGTGCTTCTGGTAGTGCTCGGGACGCGTGGATCCGGATCCCCGAGCCCTTGGGGAACGAGCCCTTGGCCGTCCGCACGAGACCGAGCCCCGGGGCGAGCGCCTGGTACGTCGGCGACAGGACGTAGTCGAACACCTTCTTGAGCCGCATCTTGGCCATCTCGCCGTCGAGGAGCCACGGCGAGTGGGCGAACACCCGCAGGATGTACAGGTCGGGCAGGAACACGTAGTTCTGGCGAAACGCGGCGGAGCGGATCAGCGGCAGGCTCGCCCCGATCTCCTCGACCGGGTTGCGCGACACCGGGCTGTCGACGAACCCGGCCGTCAGGTCGAGGAGCTCGAGCACGGCGAGGCGCGAGCGGTCGTCGACGTAGCCCGCGGGCACGAGGAGGCCGAGGGCCAGGATCCGCAGATACCAGCGAAAGTACTGCTCGCGCCGCTCGTCGGCCTTGATCGCCTTCGTGAACTCGAAGAACGGCACGTCCCGCTTGGCGGTCAGATACGTTCGTAGCGTCTTCGCCGCGGTGCGTACCGCCTTGGCGTCCCGGTCCCAGCCGAGCTCGAACAGCCGGCACAGACCGTTCTCGATCGAGGCCTGGAACCGTCGGGGGTCGCCCGCGTGTACCGTGCCGGCCCACGACCCGTCCTTGCGCTGCGTCCGCTCGAGCTTGCGCGCCGCGGCGTCGTTGACGACGTCCTTGCGCAACTCGACCACCTGCGGGTCGTCGCGCCGCCGGTCGAGCAACTCGGTGAGCACCCGATACCGGATCGGGGCACACGCGTTTTCGAGCAGCCACGGGATCGGGTCGGCCCGAAGCGAGGCCTTCCAGTCGGTCATGGAGTCAGCTCTCTCCGTCGCGCCCGGGATCAGCGGGATGGCCCGATCGAGCTCACCGCTTGAGATCTGTCCTCGCGGGCCGGTTCGAGCAGACGTCGATGGTAACGAAAGCACCGCGCGGAATCAATGGAGAAACGCGTGCCGACAACTGAGTCGGCCGCGCGGAACTCCTTTGGTTGACACACCTTGGGGAGGGTGCTACCCTGCGCGGCTCGTGCGCGGGTCGGTCTCCTCGCTGCCGCAACCGGTGTTTCCGCGGCGCAGGCGCGTAGCTCAGTGGGAGAGCGCTACCTTGACACGGTAGAGGTCGGCGGTTCGAAACCGCCCGCGCCTACCAGGTGCCGGAAGTGGAGTCGGGCCGGCATGTCCGGGTCGACCATCAGTGCAGCGTCACGCTGCCCGACGGAGCGTCGCGTGACGTTCCGCGCGGGATCGACGCCGCGCGACGTGGCGCGGTCGATCGGCCCGCGCCTCGCCGAGGACGCCATGGTGGCCAAGGTCGACGGCGAGCTCGTCGACCTGAGCCGCCCGATCGTCGCGGACGCCGCGATCGAGATCCTGACCGCCGAAGGACCCCGAGGCGCTCGCGCGTCCTGCGCCATTCGACCGCGCACGCGACGGCGCAGGCGGTGCAGGAGCTGTTTCCCGGAACCAAGATCGGCCAGGGGCCGGTCATCGAGGACGGCTTCTACTACGACTTCGACCGCGCCGAGCCGTTCTCCGACGACGACCTGCGCGGCGATCGAGGCGCGGATGCGCGAGATCGTGGCCCGCGACCTGCCGATCGAGCGCATCGAGCTGCCGCAAGGCGCGAGGCGATCGCGCTTCTTCGAGCGCGAGGGCGAGCCGTACAAGATGTACTTCGCGACGACCAAGGGCGGGCGAGACCGTCTCGCTCTACCGCCAGGGCGAGTGGATCGACTTCTGCCGCGGCCCGCACGTGCCGTCGACCGGCCGGCTCGGCGCGTTCAAGCTGCTCGTCGCGTCGCCGGCGCCTACTGGCGCGGCGACGAGAAGAACAAGATGCTGCAGCGCATCTACGGCACCGCGTTCTTCACCGCAGGCCGAGCTCGAGCGAGCACCTCGCGCTGCTCGAGGAGGCCAGGCGCGCGACCATCGCCGGCTCGGCAAGCGAGCTCGAGCTGTTCTGCTTCCACCCGACGCGCCGGCGAGCCCGTTCTTCCATCCCGAAGGGCGCGGTCGTCTACAACGCGCCTCGTCGCGCTACATGCGCGAGCTGTACCGACAGCTACGGCTACCACGAGGTCATCACGCCGCAGATCTTCGACGTCGACGCTGTGGAAGCGCTCGGGGCACTACGACAACTACCGCGAGAACATGTACTTCACCGAGGCCGAGGAGCGCGAGTACGCGGTGAAGCCGATGAACTGCCCGGCGCACTGCCTGCTCTACGCGCGAGGACGCACTCGTACCGCGAGCTGCCGATCCGCTTCGCGGACTTCGGCCGGCTGCACCGCTACGAGCGATCGGGCGTGACCGCCGGCCTGACGCGCGTGCGCAGCTTCGCGCAGGACGACGCGCACATCTTCTGCACGCCGGACCAGATCGAGGCGCGAGGTCGGCGTCGCTCGCGCAGATGATCCGCGACTGCTACGAGCTGTTCGGGTTCGAGGCGCCGCGATCGCGCTGTCGACGCGCCCGGAGAACGTCGATCGGCGACGACGCGATGTGGGACCGCGCCGAAGGCGGCGCTCGCCGCAGGCGCTCGAGGCGACCGGGCATCGCGTACGAGGTCGAACGCCGGCGACGGCGCGTTCTACGGGCCGAAGATCGACTTCGTCGTCGCGCGACGCGATCGGCCGCGAGTGGCAGCTCGGGACGATCCAGCTCGACTTCGTCGCTGCCCGAGCGCTTCGACCTGCGATTACGTCGACGCCGACGGACCAGCGAGCAGCGGCCGGTGATGATCCACCGCGCGATGCTCGGCTCGCTCGAGCGCTTCATGGCGATCCTGATCGAGCACTGCGCCGGCGCGTTCCCGTTCTGGCTCGCGCCGGAGCAGGTGCGGGTCCTGACGATCACCGACCGCGCCGACGACTACGGCGAGCCGGTGCGAGGCCAGGCTGCGCTGCGAGCGCGGGCCTGCGCGCCGAGGCGGACGTGCGCAACGAGAAGATCGGCGCCAAGATCCGCGACGCCCAGCTGCCGAAGGTGCCGTTCATGCTGGTCGTCGGCGACCGCGAGGCGCGCGAGCGACGGTCGCGCGTGCGCTCGCGCCGCGGCGGCGACCAGGGCGCGCATGGCGCTCGACGCGTTCCTCGAGCACCGCGGCGCGGCTTCGGATCGTGCGAAGGGCAACGAGCCATGATCTAGGAGGGGAACCCATGCCCAAGCTGAAGACCCATCGCGGCGCCGCCAAGCGATTCAAGAGGACCGCCAGCGGGAAGATCAAGCGGTCGAGGCCTTCAAGAGCCACATCCTGACCAAGAAGGCGACCAAGCGGAAGCGCCAGCTGGACATGCCGGCGATCGTCTCGCCGGCGGACCAGAAGCGCGTCGCGCGCATGCTGCCGTACAACAAGTGAGTTCGCGCGTCGAGCATGCGCCCTCTCAAGTGGCGCGCCGGGTCGTGGATCCGGCCCCCCGCCGGTCGGGCCGCGAGCCGACGGCCCTCAAGAGGAGCGATGCCGCGCGTCAAACGAGGAAACAAGCGGCGACTGAAGCGAAAGAAGATCCTGCGGCGGGCGAAGGGCTACTATCTCGCGAAATCCAAGCTGTACCGCATCGCGAAGCAGCAGGTCGAGCGGTCGATGGCGTTCGCCTCCCGCGATCGCCGAGCCAAGAAGCGCGAGTTCCGGCGGCTGTGGATCGTGCGCATCAACGCCGCCGCGCGCGAGCACGACATGTCGTACTCCCGGCTGATGCACGGACTGAAGATCGCGGGCGTCACGCTCGACCGCAAGATCCTCGCCGATCTCGCGGTGCACGATCCCGCGGCGTTCGCCCAGGTCGTGCG
>CAWGOF010000002.1:0-37500 GCA_963824225.1 uncultured Acidobacteriota bacterium
ATCGACGTCGCGGCGGCGCTCGAGGCGCTGGCCGATCACGGCGGCGCAGACCTGGTGACGATCGAAGGCGACGGAGAGCGAGTCCGGATCTGGGTCGACACGAGCGAGTCCGGAGGAGACTGAGCGCCAGACGCGCCGAGCTTGTCCCCCGCGTCCCGAGGGTCATATTCTCCGTGTGGCGCGGAACACCGTACTCGCCGTGGCCGTCCTCGCGCTCGCGCTCGGGGCGCACGCCGGCACGCTGCGATCCGAGCAGGTCGCGCGCTGGGCCGCGGATCTCGATGCTGCCGAGGGGTGGTCGCGCGGGGTGAGCTCCCGCGGGCTGGCGAGACCTACGCCCGCGTGCTGACCGAGCTGCCGCCGACGGGAGCGAGCTTGCTGCGGGCTCGCGCCCTCGACGGCACCGGCGACGTCGAGCGCCTCCGCGGCAACCCGTCTCATGGCGATCCACGCCTATCGGCGAGCCGCGAGCCTGTGGGTCGAGCTTCTCGGGGCGCGACAGCCACGCCTCGCTGTCACCCTGCACAACCTGGGCGCGACGCTTCTGGACGACGGCCAGATCGCCGAGGCACGGACGATGCTCGAGCGAGCGCTGGCGATCTGGTCCGCCTCGCCGAGCTCGACCGCCGAGGCGGAAAACACCCGGCGGCTACTGGCCCGCGCCGGGACCCGCCACGACGGGGATCCGGACGCTCTCGCTGCCGATCCGTAGCACGACCGCGCCCTCGGGCGGCCGGGACTCGGTCCAGCGCGCCGCGATTCTGAACCCTCGTGGCCCCGCACGCTCGAGCTCGACCGCGAGCGACGGCGGGTCGCCCTCGGCCTGGAGCCGCGTCGGGTCGAGGCCCGCGCGCAGCTGCACGAGCACCGTCCCGCGGGCCGCCGTCGCATCCGCCGCGGGCCACGGGATCGACAAGCTCTCCTGCGACAGGGTGACCGGCGGCAACACGTCGACGGTGACCGGGACGTGGACGACCGGCTCCCGCCCGAGCCCCGTATTGAGCACCAGCTCGGCCGTGTGACGGCCGTAGCCCGGGACGTCGCCGAGCATGGCTTCGACGATCCAGTCGCCGGGCTTGCCGGTCGGCATCCCGGTCGCCCCCGGGCGCTCCCCCGTCAGCTTCTCGGTGCGCACGGTGATCCACGGCACGGATGCCTGCGGGCTGGCGATCTTCAGCTCACCCGACTCGGTCGCGTCCTTCTTGATCAACAGCGTCGAGCGCGCGGAGCTCGGTCCGCGATTGCTCAAGTGCACCGATTCGAACGGGTAGACCTCGACGCTCGCGAGCACGTTCGCGCGCACGGTGAGCATCACGACCGGGCGGGCCGGATCGTTCGTTCGAACGGTGATCGGACGCCCGAGCGCGCCGCGCAGCTTGTCCGTGTGCAGCACCACCCGAACTCGTCCCGCCTGCCCGGGCGGGATCGCCTCGTCGAACGAGGCGACGGTGCAGCCTCAGCCCGGCTCCGCGCCCAGGATGCGCAGCGTCTCGTCGCCCGTGTTCCGCAGGGTGAACACCGCTTCGGCGGTCGCCCCGCGGATCAACGTGCCGACGTCGACCTCGGGCGCCGCGGTCTCGGTGACCGGTGCCGCGGCGAGCTCGCCGCTCGCCAAGCTGGCGAGCACCGACCACCCGATCGCGAGCCGCAGAACTCTCGTGGCAAGCATGAAAGAAAGAATACGACAGTCTCGATTCACGTGCTCGCGGCGTGAGAATCGTGTATGTTGGGGCCGCACGCGGCGCGGCCCGGTCGGGCTCGCGCGTCGCTTCGAGCGAGAGGTGGAATGGGGTTGGCTCCCCGAGCGAGAGCCTGGGCTCTCTTCGGACTTGGCGCCGCGGCGATCGTCGCGGCGGCCGTCCTGTCGGCCCACCTGACGTACACGCCTGGCGAAACGGCGATCGACGCGGTCGCCGGCGTCGCCGCCGTCCCGGGTCAGACAGCTCCAGCCCTTCGGCCGACTCGGGGGTCGCTCGGAACCGGCGGCACGTTGGCTGGCGCCCTGGGGCGGCTCGGGCTGCGCGATGCGGACGTCGGACCGGTTCTCCGCGCGCTCCAGGTGTACCTCGATCCGCGGCGCATGGCGCCGCACACCGGCTTGCTCGCGCTGCGGGACGCGGCGGGCGTCGTGCGCCGCGTGTGCGTGCGCACCGACGCCTCGTGGTTCGTGCGGCTCGAGCTCGGTCCGGATCTCGAGGTGGCGATCGAGAAGGTGGATCTGCCGACGGCGACGGACGTCGAGGTCGTCAGCGGGGTCGTCGAAGACTCGGTGGCCCAGGCGCTGGCTCGGGCGCCGCGTGCGGGACAGCTCACCGCGGAGTACGCGGACATCTTCCAGTGGGACGTCGACCTCCACGTCGATCCGCGTCCGGGTGACGAGGTGCGCGTAGTCTACGAGACCCGGCGCTTGGCTGCGCTCCCCGACGATCTGCCGCCCTTCGGCAGCGCAGCCGACGCTCCCGGCGAGCTCGTCGGTGCCGGTCGGATCCTCGCCGCGAGCTACCTCGGCACGCTCGCGCGGGCCCACGCGTTCCTCGTCGATGGCGAGGCCGGTGCCGAGTACTACGACGCCGAGGGCAACCCGCTGCGCAAGAGCTTCCTTCGTAGCCCGTTGAGCTATCGGCGCATCAGCAGCGGGTTCTCGAACGCGCGACTCCACCCGGTCACGCGCCGCGTCGTGCCGCACCATGGCGTGGACTACGCGGCGGCGCCCGGGACGCCCGTCGTCGCTGCGGCGGACGGTCGCGTGACGAGCGTGGGCTGGCAGGGGCCGCTCGGTCAGGCGGTTCGAATCCGCCATCCGAACGGCTACGAGACGGTCTACGGCCACCTGCGGGCGTTCGCCGCTCGTGTTCGGCCCGGGACCGTCGTGCGGCAGAACGACGTGATCGGCTACGTCGGCTCGACCGGTCGCGCCACCGGACCGCACCTGCACTATTCCGTGCTTCATCGCGGCCGAGCGATCGATCCGGAGCGTATGAACAACCCGCGCCGCGAGCCCGTGCCGATCGACCTGCGGCCAAAGCTACGGCAAGCGGTCGAGCGCTACGCCGACTGGCTCGAGCGCGAGCCGACCGTCGCTCGGCATTCCTTGTAAGCTCAGCCGTAGATCCAGCCGAGCACCGCGACGTAGATCGGCCCAAACACCTTCGGGAACACCTGCCACGCAACGAGCAGCCCGATCATCCCCGCGATCGGACTCGTCAGGAACTGCGCTCGCAGCATGCGGAACGGCCGGACCCACCCGGCGAGAATCGACGCTCCGTCGAGCGGTGGAAGCGGGAGCAGGTTCAGGACCGCAAGAACCAGGTTGAGCGTGAACAGGACCGAGAAGAATCGACCGATGCCGCCCCACACGGTCCCCACCGGCGCGACCACCAGGTGATCGGATGCGAATTCGTCGGGCGTGGGCGCGGTCCAAACGCCATTCTCGAGACCGAGTCGCAGAACGAGCAGCGCGATGAGCGTGAGCAGCAGGTTGGCCAGCGGACCGCCGAGAGCCATCAGGGCGGCGCGGCGTGGATGTCGCTCTTCCCATGCAGGATCGTAGGGCGCGCTGGCCCAGCCCAGCATCCAGCGGTTGCCCGCCGAGGCGTAGAGGAAATAGCTGATGAGCGGGACGACCAGTGTGCCGAACGGCTCGCGCAGAAGGTGTGGTAGCGGATTGAGGCTCACCTGCCCCCCCAGGTAGGCCGTGCGGTCGCCGCCCAGCAGAGCGACCCACGCGTGGGCCGCCTCGTGGCACGTCGCCGAGAGCAGGAACACCGCGTACCAGACCGGCAACATGAGGATCGTCTCGGGCTCCATGTCGGCCTCCGCGGCGGCGGGTTCCGGCCCCCGCAGCACTTCCTGGGCTCGGCACTATATATTTGCTCGGGCAGCCCGAGGAGCGCGCGGAATGAGCCGGGAGCGGGAACCAGGGAACGGCGTGCGACGCGGCGCGCTCGACGACTCGCCGTGGGGCGATCTGCTGCGCCTCGCCGCCGACCCGGCGGTCGCCGCACCGCGCCGGCGGGAGGCCGAGCGCTTGCTCATCGTCCGGATCGCTGGTCTCTCGCGTGGCGAGCGGATCAGCGTGGCGCGGCGCGCGACGCGACCGGTGCTCGCCGCGCTCCTGGGAGCCGTGACCGAGCCCGACGTCGCTCGCGCGGCCCTGTGGAACCCGAGAGTCGTCGAGGCCGACGTCGTGCGCGTGGCCAGCGATCCTCGGACCCGGTCAACCGTGCTGAGCACGGTCGGCGACTGCGAGCCGTGGTCCGACCGTCGTACGGTACGCTTGGCGCTGGCGCGCAATGCTCGGACGCCGGCGCGCACCGCGCTCCGTGCGGTTGCGGGGCTCGGCGTCCGGGACCTCGAGGGGCTGGCCCGCGATCCCGACGTACCACCGCTCGTGCGCCTCCGGGCCGGCCGCGATTTCGTGAATGACTTGAGCCGATCGACGCCGATGGGTTACGAATAGGCGGGAGCGCGATGTCGTTCGGGGAAGAGCTCAGACGAGAACGGGAGCTGCGGCAGATCAGCCTGCGCGAGGTCGCCGAGGCTACGAAGGTCAACATTCGATACCTCGAGGCGATGGAGCGCAACGACTTCGCGCACCTTCCCGGCGGTGTGTTCAACCGCGGGTTCGTGCGGGCGTACGCGCAGTTCATCGGTGTCGACCCCGAAGCGATGGTCAACGCATACATCCTCGAGGAGCGCGCGCAGACCGAACCGCCGACCGAGGCCGCGCCCGCGGCGCCCAGCCCGATGATGCGCGGCGTTCCGCGGACGGCGAGCCGCGCGGCGGCGACTCCCCCCGCGCGCCCGGCAACGGCACGGGCGATCCCCCCCAGCCCGACGTCGACGATCCCGGAACCCGTCGAAGCGAGCCGACCACGAAGCGCCACGTTCGTGCGGTACGGGTTGCTCATCGTGGCCACCGGCATCCTCGCGGTCTTCGGGTACCTCATGTGGGACGTCCTCCGCGATCCGACCCTTCCCCGATTCGCCGCGCGGTCGACCGCCACCGTCGTGAGTGCCGCCGATGAGTGACACGCTCGCGCTCGATCCGATCTCCGCGCGCGTGCTCGAGGGCCAGGCGCCACCTCCGGTGCGCGCAGCCGCGGCGAGGGGTGCGTTGCCGCTGCCCCGCACGATGCTGACGCGACTGCAGGTGTTCCTGCTGCGCGATCCCGTGCCCGAGATCGCCGCCGCGGCCGAGTCGAGCCTCAAGTCGATCGATCAGGCCGCCCTGTGCGAGGTGCTGGGCGATCCCACCTGTGGCGCCGACGTGCTGTCGCACTTCGCCCGTCGTGCTGCGCGCGACGAGGCGCTGGCCGAGCGCCTCGCGTTCCATCCGGCCATACCGCCCGACGCCCTCGTGCTGCTCGGCTCGACCGGAACGGCGGCCGTGCTCGATCTGGTGCTCACGAACGAGCAGCTGCTGCTCGCCCGCACGACGGTCATCGAAGCCGTGCTCGGGAACCCGGCCCTTCGTCCGGATCAGCGGGTCCGGTTGCTCGAGGTCCTCGAGCGGATCGCCAACCACAAAGAGCACGATCCGACGACCGACGAAGCCGAGACACCGGAGAGCGCGGCCCTCGGCGAGGCGGCGCGGCTCCTCGACGTCGACGTCGGGGACCTCATGTCGACGAGCGAGATCCTCGGTGGAGAGGAGTTCGCGACGTCCGAGGACACCGCCCTTCGCACGACCTACGCCAAGATCCTGCTGCTCAACACGGCCCAGAAAGCGATCCTGGCCATGAAGGGCGGGCGCGAGGAGCGCTTGATCCTCGTGCGCGACTCGAATCGATCGGTGGCCCTGGCGGTGCTGCGCAACGGACGGCTCACCAACCAGGAGATCGAGTCGATGGCCCGCATGCGCAACGTGGTCGAAGAGGTGCTGCGGACGATCGGAACGAGCCGCGAGTGGACGAAGAGCTACGTCGTCGTAACGTCGCTCGTGAACAACCCGCGCACGCCTCCGGGCGTGGCCACGAACCTCGTGTCGCGCCTGTCGAACCACGACCTCAAGCTCGTGGCAAAGAATCGCGACGTGCCCGAGCTGATTCGCCGGATGGCCAAGCGGATCGTCGAAACACGAGAGAAGCCCACGGTCCTGCTCAAGCGCAAGTGACACCGTCAGGGGGACCGCCATGCGCCTGCTGAAAGAGATCCAGAACCTGATGGGGAACTACCATCTCAAGTCCGGCGTGTACCACTACTACCGGAACGAGTACTCCCAAGCGGTGGACTTCCTGCGCAAGGCGCTCAAGGACGACGGGCTGCGCGAATCGGAGCGCCGCACGGTGCGGTACTACCTGACGCTGTCGCTGCTCGAATCGGCACAGCGGCTGCACGCCAAGGGCGAGCACGACCAGGCCGTGGAGCAGCTCGCGCGAGCCGCCGAGGTCAGCCCGGCGTATCCCGACATCCATTTCCGCCTCGGGCACGCACTCGAGGAGCTGAAACGGCCCGAAGGCGCGGTGGCCGAGTACCGGAAGGCGATCGAGTGCCATCCGCGGTATCTCGAGGCGCACGTCGCGCTCGCGTTCTGCCTGTTGCGCCAGGATCGCCGAGACGAGGCGGTCGCCGCATTCCGGAACGCGCTCTCGGTCAAGCACGAGCGCACGGCGCTTCCGTTCGAGCGCGCCCTGGCGCTCGTGGCGCAGGGCGAGACCGAACGGGCGGCGGAACAGTTCCAGGAGGCTCTGCTCGCGCTGCCCGAGGTGGCGCACGATTGCCTGAAGAAGGCGCTGGAGTGGCTCAAGGCCGAGGAGCACGATCGAGCGCTGACCGAGCTCGATCGGGCGCTCGAGCGGAACCCACGGTACCCGGACCTGCACAACTTCCGCGGCGTGGTCCTGTGCGAGCTCGACCACCTCGACGAGGCGCTCGAGGCGTTCCGCGTGTCGGCCGCCCTCAGCCCGACCAACCTGGTCCCCCGGCTGAACCTCGCGTTCGCGCTCGTTCGTGCGGGGGAGTATCGAAAGGCCGAGGCCGAGCTAGAATCGGTGCTGGAGATCGAGCCGGGCGAGCCCGCCGCGACGGCCAAGCTGGAGGAGCTGCGCTCCGGTCGGCAGCCCGAGCGCCGGCGCCCGGCCGCGCGCGGGAGCACTCGATGAGGGCCAGGGCCTTCGGGCTGACCGACGTCGGTCGGCGACGGGAGAACAACCAGGACTCGCTGCTCGTGCGCCCCGAGCTCGGTCTGTACGCCGTGGCCGACGGGATGGGCGGCCACGCCGCCGGCGAGGTCGCGTCGCGTCTGGCGATCGAGAGCCTGCGCGATACGCTGGGCTCCGGCGGGCTCCCGACCGAGGATCCTCGGGTTGCCGCGGACCGCCTGGCCGACGCGCTCCACGAGGGGAACCGACGCATCTGCGACTCGGTCGTGACTCGCGGCGAGTGGCGTGGAATGGGAACGACGATCGTGGCCCTGATCGCGATCGGCGATCGGGCGATCATCGGCCACGTTGGCGACAGCCGGGCGTACCGCTTGCGAGGCGGGCAGCTCGAGCGCTTGACGCTCGACCATTCGTGGGTCAGCGAGCAGGTACGTCTGGGCCTCCTGACCGACGAGGAAGCCCACCGTCACCCGATGCGCAACATCGTCACCCGGGCCCTCGGCAACCGGACCGACCTGGCGGTGGACCTCCGCGAGGCCGACGTCCGACCGGGGGACGTCTACCTCCTGTGCTCCGACGGCCTGAACACGATGCTGACCGACCCCGAGATCCTGAGGACGCTGGCCGACTCGGCGGGGGATCCCGAGCGTGCGTGCCGACGACTCGTCGATCAAGCTAACTTCAAGGGCGGCGAGGACAACATCAGCGTGATCGTCTGCGCGTGGGACCCACCCCAGGAGACTTCCCACGACCTCGCCTCGACGATGCCCGGCATTCCAGGCGCGGGACGGAAACCGGCTAACTGACCTGGCTGCAACGAGTTCCGCTTGACGGGTTTCGAACTCACGCCTATATTGAGCGCGGCAAGTCCGACCGCACCCTCCGGAGTCGGAATGGTTAGGTCCGTTCGTCGTCGAGGTACGCGCGCCGTTCCATGGCTCGTGGCGAGCGTGCTCGTCAGCCTCGACGTGTCCGCTGCCCCGTTCCCGGAGCCGCGACCTGGCTCGCGGAGCGACGCGGTCGCGCTGCTATGTCCCGGGGGCTCGACTGCGGGGCCATGCGTGCGGACTCGCGTCATCGAGCTGACGACCGATGCGCGCGTCGGACCGATCGGCATCCGGCGCGGCGCGGCGCTCCTCGCTCGCGGGACCGTGCTCGTGGACGAGCAGGTCTTTCCGGGCCCCGACGATCTGCGGGTCCGCTACACGACCGCGGCGGGCAGCGTCGATCGCACGGACCCGACCGACGGCTCGGGCAACGGCGTGCCGGACATCGTCGAGGGCGTCGCCTTGGGTGCTTGGCAGGCGCGGGGGCTGCTGCTCCGGCAGCTCGAGCTGCCTCGACCGCTCGTGACCGACGTGCTCCTGGCCGAGCTCGGTGATCGGGTCGACGGATACGTGATCCCGAACTCGGGCCAGACCTCGTCGATCGTTCTCGATGCGACACCGACTGACGGTGCCGAAGGCGCGCGTCGCGCCGCGATCCGGCTGTACGCGTACGCCGTCGCGCGGAGCAGCAGCCCGACGTTCCCCGCGCGGTGGGCCGAGGCGGTAGCCGCGTGGACGCTGCTCTCGATCGACGGAACACCGGACTTGGAATCGACGACCGCCATGTCCCAGCGCTCGAGATCGCTGCACCTCGGCCTCGATGCGGTAAATGCAACCGCCGGTCCGGGAAACGCCCTGTGGCTCGCGTTCGTCGAAGACGCCTACGGGCTCGCCGCCGTGCGCGCCACGATCCAGGATCTCGGACGGTTGCCTCCCGCCTCGGCGCTCGACTCCGCGCTGCGCCGATCCGCCATGGACGATCTGCGCGCCGCGTTTCGCGAGTTCCACCTGTGGTCGATCCTCGTCGGCAACCGCGCGGACTCCCGGCATTTCCCGTTTGCCGGACGACTCGATCCGCCGGCGTTCGCCACGACGGTGCAAGGGCTCCCGGCGCTCGCGATCCGCGAGTCCTCCGCCGTGGCACCGCTCGGAGCCTCGCACGTGCTCCTGATGCCCGAGGAATCGCGCGGCGGATTGCACGTGCGGTTCGAGGGTGAATTCCTCGCGACGTGGGAGGTGGACCTCCTGCTCGTGGCGGACCGGGGAACGCTGCGGCGCGTCCCGTTGAGCGTCGGCCCCGACGGGCTCGGCGAGGTCACGGTACCGCTCCCGGGAATCCACGAGGCCCTGCTCCTCGTGCGCAACCTGGACAGTGCCGACGGCGCGGCCCACCGGTACTCCTTGACCGCGTTCCACGAGCCGCGCTTTCCGTTCGACCTCGCGTCGCTCGACGCCGCGGCGACCGACGCGGATGGCGTGCTCGTGACCTGGGAGACGTCGAGCGAGCAGTCGCTGGTCGGATTCAACGTCGTCCGTGCCGACGTCGACTCGGGTTTCGAGGTCGTCATCAACCCGGTGTGGATCCCCGCGATGGGCGATCGCGGCGCGCCCGCGGCGTACCGGTTTCTCGATCGCACCGCGGATCCCACGCGGACCTACGCGTATCGGATCGAAGGGATCACGAACGAAGGGATCGCCGCGGCATCCCGCTCGGTCCTCGGTCCTCGACCGGCACGCTGACGCCGTTCGGGCGCTGGGCTATAGTGCGCCCGCCGCGCAGCGTGCGCCGCCCGGGGCGCCTCGCGTCGAGGAGCCCAACCCGTGGATCCGGCACGCGCAGAGTCGGAGTTTCGCGACGCGATCCGTGACGCAGCTCGGGCCGCCTTCGGCGCCGAGGTCGCGGACGTGCCGGTGGCCTATCCCCCGTCGCCGGAGCTCGGAGATCTCGCGACCGCCGTGTGCTTCGATCTCGCGCGATCGCTGAGGCGGCCTCCGCGCGAGATCGCGCAGCGACTCGTCCTTGGCTTCGCCCCGCGGGGCGCGATCGATCGCCTGGAGGTCGCGGGCGCGGGCTACGTCAACGCGTTCTTCGACCGTACGGCGGTCGTGCGTGCGTACGTCGCCCGGAAGGCCGCGCGGCGCCACGCGCCCTCGAGCGACGAGAAGATCATCGTCGAGCACACGAACATCAATCCGAACAAGGCCGCGCACATCGGGCACCTGCGCAATGCGGTCCTCGGCGACACGCTCGTGCGCTGCCTGCGCCGGCTCGGCCGAACCGTCGAGATTCAGAACTACATCGACGACACGGGTGTGCAGGTCGCCGATCTGGTCGTCGGGTTCCAGAGCTTGCGCCGCGAGGGTCTGCCGGAGGTTCGCGAGCGCTACGCCGATGCGCGGCTGCGGGAGCGTGGCCAGCGCTTCGACTACCTGGCGTGGGACCTGTACGCCGAGGTCACCCGCTTCTACGAGGAGGACCGCGAGCGGCTGGCACTGCGCGAGGCGGTGCTCCTGGCGATGGAGCACGGGGACAACGACACAGCGCGACTCGCGGCCCAGGTCGCGCAGCGCATGGTCGGCCATCACCTGGCGACGATGGACCGGATCGGCGTGCGCTACGACCTGTTGCCGCGCGAGAGCGACATCCTGCGCCTGCGATTCTGGGACGACGCGTTCGAGCGCCTGCGCGCAGCGAATGCGATCCGGCGCGTCGAGGACGGGCGCAACGCCGGATGCTGGGTCATGGACCTCCCCGGCGTGGACGAGGGCGCGGGAGAGGACCAGAAGGTCATCGTGCGCTCGAACGGCACGGTGACCTACGTCGGCAAGGACATCGCGTACCAGATGTGGAAGTTCGGCCTGCTGGGCCGCGACTTCTCGTACCGCCCGTTCGCCCCGGCCCCGGTCGGGCCGGACTACGACGTGTGGAGCACCTGCGCGGTGGACGGGGTGGCCGGCGCGCCGGCCTTCGGCCACGCGAGCACCGTCTACAACGTCATCGACACGCGGCAGTCCTACCTGCAGCGCGTCGTGGCGCAGGGTCTGCGTGCGCTCGGCTTCGACGACCAGGCCGATCGCTCGGTCCACTTCGCCTACGAGATGGTGGCGCTGACGCCGGGCGCCGTGCGCGAGCTGCTTCCCGAGCATCCGCTGGGCGCCGAGGATCTGGCGCGACCGTACCTCGAGATGGCCGGTCGTCGCGGGCTCGGCGTTCGGGCCGACGACCTGCTCGATCGTCTGATCGAGAAGGCCGCGGTCGAGATCCGGACACGACACCCGGAGCTCGACGTGCAAGCGGTGCAGGACCTCGCCCGTCCGATCGCGGTCGGCGCGCTGCGGTACTACATGCTGCGCTTCTCGCGCAATCGGGTCGTGGCGTTCGACCTCGATGCCGCGCTGGCGTTCGACGGCGAGACGGGTCCGTACCTCCAGTACTCGGTGGTTCGCGCGCGAAACATCCTGGCCAAGGTCGCTGAGCGCCACGGCAGCGAGGCCACAGCCCGGGACGCGCTGGCGCGCGGCGTCGATCTGGCGGCGCTCGATGCCGACACGGTGGCCGAGCACTGGGGTCTCGTGCTGTCCCTCGTGCGGGTCGACGCGGCGATGGCGCAGGCCGTTCTGACGCTCGAGCTGTCGACACTGGCCAAGCACGCGTATGCGCTGGCCCAGGCGTTCAACTCCTTCTACCATCGCCATCCGGTCGCGCAGGAGCCGCGGGACGCCGTTCGCGTGACTCGAACCGCGATCGTCCAAGCGTTCCACGACGGGATGCGCGACCTGCTCGACACGCTGGGCGTGCCGGTCCCCGAGCGCATGTGACGGGAGCCGGGCGCCGATCCTCGGCGTGGTATTCTCCCGGTTCGCGCCGATGAACACTGCGCTACGCATCCTCGTCCCGTTGTGTCTGGCGACGATCCTCTGCGGATCGTTGCGCGCAGAAGTCGAGACCCTGCCGTTCGAGAGGATCGAGCCCGGCATGCGCGGCGTCGGTCGCACGGTGTTCCGCGGGACGACGATCAGCGAGTTCGAGGTCGAAATCCTCGGAACGCTGCCGAACATCGGACCGGATCAGAACCTGATCCTCGCGCGACTGAACGGAGGACCGCTGGCCGATACGGGCGTGCTCGCCGGCATGAGCGGGAGCCCCGTGTTCGTCGACGGCAAGCTGATCGGCGCCGTGGCCTACAGCTGGGGGTTCTCGAAGGAGGCGATCGCGGGCATCACGCCGATCCACGAGATGCTGGCGATCGTACACGCGCGGCCGGCGGCGCGATCGCAGCGAACCGCCTCGCTCGGCCGGTGGGCCGACGCTTTGGATCGGCTGAACTCGGCGCGCTCTCTGGCGACGTTCTTTCGAGACGACCTGGGGAACCGGCTCGCTCGGCCGGCCGGCACACTTCGCGCGGCGCTGCCGCTGTCGATCGCCGGCCTGGGTGCCGAGGGGTTCGGCAGGATCGTCCCGCAGCTCACCGCAGCGGGCCTCGTGCCGCTCCAGGCCGGAGGATCGACCTCGGATTCGCGGAGCGCCGTCAAGCTCGAGGCGGGCTCGGCGGTCGGAATCCAGCTCGTGCGCGGCGACATCGAGTTCACCGCCACCGGCACGGTCACGTGGGTCGACGGCGATCAGGTTCTCGCATTCGGCCACCCGCTGTTCGCCCTCGGAGCGGTCGATCTACCGCTGACCGGGGCGTCGGTGCAGGCCCTACTGCCCAACGTCCAGCAGTCCTCACGCATGGCGACACCGCTCGCCGAGGTGGGTGCGCTGCGGCAGGACCGCTCGAGCGGCGTGCTGGGCAGCTTGCGCGTCCGACCGCACATGATACCGGTTCGGCTCGAGCTGGCACATGCCGGAGCGATCGACCGAGTGTACTCGTTCGACATCGCCGACGATCCCCTGCTATCTCCGCTCCTGCTCTACGTCTCACTCAGCGGCATCCTGGCCGGCCGCGAGCGAACGATCGGAACGGCGACGGTCCGCATCGGGGACGGCTCGGTGATCAAGCTCGGCAGCGGAACCGACGTCGAGCTGGACAACGTGTTCTCCGGATCCGAGGCCACGGATTTCGGGACCGGCGTGCCGGCGTACATCCTTTATCTATTGATGAACAATGCCTGGAGCCGGCCGGATATCAACGGCATCAACTTGCGCCTCGATCACGAGATCGAGCCTCGCACCGCGCAGATCCGTAGGGTGTCGCTCGATCGGTACCGCGCCCGCGCCGGCGATGTCGTCGAGGCGGTCGTCGTCCTGGCACCGTATCGCGGACGGGACGTGGTGCTGTCGCACAAGGTACCGATCCCCAAGGAGACTCCTCCCGGTCCGATCCTGCTGAACGTCGCCGGCGCGACCATGGCGAGCCGCGCCGAGAGTCGACACGAACCGATCATCCCACGCGACCTCGCTCAGCTCGTGCGGATCATCAACCAGCTCCGACGCAACGATCGCGTGTTCATTACCGCGACCCGCGAGGATCCCGGGGCGCTGCTCGGGGGCTCGCGCCTGCCGAACCTTCCGCCATCCGTGGCCCAGATCCTGTCGAACCCGCGCCAGCGCGGCGACTTCCTGCCGGTGCCCCAGCGCAGCGTCCTCGAGGAAACGATCCCGACCCAGTTCGCGGTCGAGGGAGCCGCGACGATCGAGCTCGAGGTGGTGGCGCCGTGAGGCCGCGGCGCAGCGCGATCCTCGGTGCCTGGCTCCTCGCCGTGGTCGCGCCGGCGTTCGCACGCACGGCGACCTGGAGCGTCGCCCCGCGCGAGCTGCAGGACGGCACGGCGGAGGGCGTTGCGCTGTCCGCGCGTGGCGTGCTGTTCCCGGCCCCCCGACTGGTGCGCCTCGGGGACTCCCGGTTGCCCACCGAGCCGGGCCAGATCTGGTCGCTCGCGGCCGACGCCACGGGCTCGCTGTACCTCGGCACGGGTCCCGAGGGGAGCGTGCTGCGGCTCACCGCGAACGGCAAGTCGAGCGTGCACTTTCACACGCCGGAACCGCTCGTCACGGCGCTCGCGTTTGCCAAGGACGGAGCGCTTCTCGCGGGAACCGCCCCGGGTGGCCGGATCTATCGGATCACCCGCGAGGGCGAGGGCACGGTGTGGTGCGAGACGGGCGAGCGCTACGTGTGGGCGCTCGCGACCGCGGCCGACGGGACGGTCTACGCCGGAACGGGCGAGCGCGGCCTCGTGCTGCGCGTCGGACCCACGGGTGCGGCCGAGACCCTGTTCGATGGCGACGACGCGCACATCGTCTCGCTCCAGATCGCGCCCGGCGGCGCGATTCTGTCCGGCGGCGCCGGACGCGGCCTGGCCCATCGGATCGGCGCCACCGGCGACGCGCGCGTGCTGCTGCAAATGGAGCTTCCCGAGATCGTGGGCCTGGCCAGCGAGACCGACGGCGGCGTCGTGGCGGCCCTGGCCGGCGCGGCCGAGCGGGAGTACCAACCTCCGGCCGTGATGATCCAGCTTCCCGATGGAACTCGCGTCGGGCAAACCGACGAGGCCGTGGGATCGCTGGACGACGATGGCGGCCCGGTGCTGCGTGGGTTCATCGAGGGCCTGCCGAGGCCCGGCGTCATGGCATCCGACGAGCCTCGCGGTACGCTCGTGCGCGTGCGGCCCGACGGGCGGATCGAGACGCTGTGGGAGTCACCCGCGAGCACCCCGTTCTGCGTGCTGCCCGATGGCGGCGGCCGCACGCTCTTCGGGACCGGAGAGCCGGCCCGTCTGTACCGCGTGGACTCGACCGGCGACGTCGCGCTCCTGGCCACGCTGCCCGAAGCGCAAATCACCCGGATGATCCGCGCATCGAACTCGGTGTTCGTCGCCACGAGCAACCCCGCCGCGGTGTACCGAATCGATGGTCCGCGCAACGAGCCCTCGACGTTCGTGTCGCGACCGGTCGACGCGGGAGGACCGGCGCGCTGGGGTGTCCTGCGGTGGACCGTGGACGGCGCCGCCCGCGCCGAGATCGCGACGCGCACCGGCAACAGCCGCGACCCCGACGATACGTGGAGCGCCTGGGGTGCGCCTCTCGTCGACGGGAACGGGAGCCCGGTGCCGAGCCCCGACGGCCGGTACCTACAGTGGCGCGCCCGGTTCCCCGCTACGCAGGACGAAAGCGCGCGCATCCGCGACGTGACGTTGCGCTACGAGCCGTACAACCGCCCGCCCGAGCTCCGCGGCTTCCGGCTCGACGGCACGGACTGGATCGTGTCGACGAGCGCGACGTTTCGCTGGGAGGCCCTGGACCCGGACGGTGACCCGGTGCGACTCGTGCTCGAGTACCGTCCCGTCGGGCGCGGCGAATGGTCGCCCGCCGTCTGGGAGCCGCCGACCGCACCGAGCGACGATCGCAGCGGATGGCGCGACGATCGACGCGTGTGGGATACGTCCAAGATCCCGGAAGGACGGTACGAGGTCCGAGCGATCGCCAATGACGCCGCAGGCAATCCGCCGGACGCCGCGGCTTCCGTTCCGGCGGGAGCGCCCCACGCCCTGATCGTCGATCGCACCCCTCCGCGCATCGAGTGGCAGGAGAGCGGACCGGATCGTCTGCGGATCTCCGTGCGAGACGAGCACTCCGAGGTCCGACGCGTCGAGTGGGTCGTCGCGGGCGAGGTTCGAGCGGCGCTCCGTGCGCAGGACGGCGTGTGCGACTCGGGCGTCGAGGCGTTCGAGATGCGGCGGGCGAGCGACTCCCCCGCGGCGGTCGTCCGTGCCACCGACGCGGCAGGCAACCGCGCCGAGGCCGGAATCCCGGGAGCGCCGTGATCCGTCGGTGGGTCGTGCTCGCGGCACTCGTGTGCGCGGCATGCAGCGGGACGGGCGACTCGCCGCCCTCCGCAACGTCCCGACCCAGCGTCGTCCACGCGGCGCTGGCCCAGGATCCGGCGTCGATGTCGCTGATCGGCAAGTGGGATCGAGCGACCGAGATCGTCGCGCTGCAGATCACCGACGGACTGTTCCAGTACGACCCGGCCCTGCGGCTCGTGCCCCGCGTGGCCGAGTCCGCTCGCTGGTCGGCCGATCGGACCGAGGTCGAGATCCGGCTCCGGGATGGCGTTCGGTGGCACGACGGCAAGCCCGTGACCGCCGACGACGTCGTGTTCACCGTCGAGAGGGCCCGAGATCCGGCGGTCGAGAACCGCACGTTCGCCGATTTGTTCCGGGATCTCGAGTCGATCGACGCGCCGGATCCGCGAACGGTACGGGCGCGGTTCCACGCCGCGAGCCCGGGCTCGCTCGAGGCGTTTCTCGTGCCCCTGCTTCCACGACACATTGCCGAAGCGGACCGCGACCTGCTCGCCGGCACGTTCGTCCAGCACCCCGTGGGGTGCGGTCCGTTCCGGTTCGTCGCGTATCGGCCCGGGGAGGCGATCGAGCTCGAAGCCAACGACGACTACTGGGACGGCCGTCCTTCGATCGACCGTCTCGTGTTCCGGATCTATCCTGATGCGGCCACGTCGTACCAGGCGCTGCTGAACGGCGAGCTGGACGTTCTGAGCGTTCCAGCCGCGTTGTGGGAGGAAGCGCGGTCGTCGGCCGACGCTGCGCGATTCACGGCGTTCTCGTTCACGACGTTGAGCGTCTGGCCTCTCGTGTGGAACCAGGCGCCGAGCACACCGTACTTCCACGATCCGCGCGTGCGCCAAGCGTTGATCTATGCGCTCGACCGCGAGTCGTTCGCCCGAACGGTGGCCCGCGGCCTCGCCCGTCCCGGCGTGACGACCTTCCATCCGGATACCGTGTGGGCCGACCCGGATCTGCAACCGCGACCCTACGACCCGCATCGCGCGGCCGAGCTCCTCGACGAGGCCGGGTGGGTCGACTCGGATGGCGATGGAACTCGCGATCGCGGAGGTATTCCGTTCCGGTTCACTCTGTTGCTCCCGGTCGGGTCGATGCAGCTGACGCGGCAGATCGCCGAATGGGAGCAGCAGTCCTGGGCCACGCTCGGCGTTCGAGCCGAGATCCGTCAGCTCGAGTGGCAGGCGTTCCGGGAGCTGCGCAATTCCGGAAAGTTCGATGCCGCGTCCTACAGCCTGTCGTTCACGCCGGAGCCGGATCAGTTCTGGGGGCTGTTCCACTCGACGGCGACCGCCGCGTACAACGTGTTCGGGTTCGCGGACGCCGAGGTCGATCGGCTCCTCGAAGCCGGAAGATCGATCGGGGACGAGGCGGCGCGCCGGGCGGCCTACCGCACGCTGCAGCGGCGGCTCTACGAGCTCGAGGCGGTCTCCTGCACGTTCTATTTCTCGACGCCGGTGCTGCACGATCGGCGGCTCGAAGGGGTAACGCCGTCCCCTCTCGACTACTGGCGGACGACCCGCGGCCCGCGGGTGTGGCGCTGGGCCGCGCCCGAGCGCTAGGCGCAGGCGTGCTGCGCGCGATCGGACGACGGATCGCCTCCGGGGCCTTGGCGCTCCTGCTCCTGACCGCGCTGGTGTTCTCTCTCGTTCAGCTCGCCCCGGGAACGCCGCTGGCCGAGAACGAGGAAGCTGGCCCCCGCCTGTCCCCGCAGGCGCAAGCCGAGCTCGAACGGCTGTACCACCTGGACCAGCCGCTTCCACGCCAGTACGCCCTGTGGCTCGCCGGGGTCGCGCGCGGGGATTTCGGTGCGTCGTTCCACGATCGACGCCCGGTTCTGGTCAAGGTCCGCGAGCGCATCGGCACGACGGTGAGCCTGAATCTCGCGGCATTGACGCTGTCCGTGCTGCTCGCCGTTCCGCTCGGCGCGCTCGCCGCCTGGCGCCCCGGCTCCTGGCTCAACCGCACGATCGGCGTGTCGACGTACGTCGTCCACGCCCTGCCGGCGTTCTGCGGTGCGATGCTGCTGCAGCTCGTGTTCTCGGTGCAGCTGGGGTGGCTCCCGCTCGCCGGGCTCGAGAGCCCGGACGCTGCCGCGAGCGGCTCGCTCGGCCTCGCCGTCGATCGATTCTGGCACATGGTCCTCCCGGTCGTGTGCCTGACCTACGGGAGCTTGGCGTTCCTGTCCCGGTTCGTGCGATCGACGCTGCTCGAGCACTCCTCCGCCGAGAGCACGCTCGCGGCACGCGCGCGAGGTCTCGGCCCCGTGACGGCGTTCGTGCGTCACGGCTTTCGCCTGGCATCGATCCCGATGCTGACTCTCGCCGGACTGCTCTTGCCGGGGCTCGTTTCCGGATCGGTGCTCGTGGAGTCGATCTTCGCCGTTCCGGGCCTCGGACGGCTGTTCGTCGATGCGGCGTTGCAGCGTGACCTCCCCGTGCTCCTCGGGCTCACGTTGCTCGCCGGTGTCGCCACACTCGGTGGGATCGTCGCCTCGGACGTGGCCTACGCGCTCGCCGACCCGAGATTGCGCCGTGGTTGATCGCCGGGTGTCCCTCGGGTTTCGCTGCGGGCTCGCGCTACTCGTCGCGTTGTGGCTCGCGGGGGCCGCAGCGCCGCTCCTGGCCACGTCGCAGCCGTGGCTCGCGCGGGAACGAGGCCGTCTCACGTCGCCGGCGCTGCGGGCACTGCTCGGTGGTGCGCCGGCGCGGACCTCGGAGGTCCTTGCGCTCCTTCCGGCTCCGGTTCCGCACGAGCCGAACCACATCGACCTCGAGGCGGTGCTCGAGCCTCCGTCTCGCCGGCACTGGCTCGGCACGGATGCGCTCGGTCGCGACCTGCTGGCACGCCTGCTCCACGGCGCCCGGGTGTCGCTGTCGGTCGGGATCGTCGCCGCCGCGCTGGCGATGCTCGTCGGCGTTCCTCTCGGTGCGATCGCCGGCTTTCGCGGGGGACTCCTCGACGCGATCGTGTCGCGGACCATCGAGGCCACTCTCGCCGTTCCGGCGTTGCTCCTGGCTCTGGCCCTGCTGTCCTCGGCCGCGGGGCTCTTGTCCTGGTTCTCGGAGTCGATGCGCGTGGCGATCGTGATCGGAATCACCGGGTGGACGCCGGTCGCGCGATACGTTCGAGCCGAGTTCGCGAAGCTGCGTGGCAGCGACGTCGTCGCCGCGGCGCGCGCGCTTGGAGCAGGCGATCTCCGGATCATGTCGCGGTACGTCCTGCCGTCGGCCGTCGCTCCGGTCCTGGTGACGGCCGCGTTCGCCGTCGGGGCTGCCATCGTGCTCGAAGCCGGCCTGTCGTTCCTGGGGCTCGGAGTCCACCCGCCGACACCCACGTGGGGCTCGCTCCTCGCCGACGCACGGGAAGAGATCCGCTCCGCTTGGTGGCCGGCGCTCTTCCCGGCGCTCTTGCTGTTTCTCGCCACGACCGCCTGCAACCTCGTCGGCGAGGGCGTTCGCGACGCGCTCGACCCGCGGTCTCGTTGCGGATGATCGAGCCTCTCGACCGGTGGCCCCGGTGGCCGGTCGCGATCTTGACGCTTCTGGCGCTCCAGTTCCTGGCGTGGACCGAATGCCTCGTTCGGCCGGTCGCCGTGTCGGGTCCGTCGATGGAGCCGGAGCTGCGCCAGGGGGATCGCGTGCTCGTGGATCTCTGGACATATCGTCAGCGAGCACCGCGACCCGCCGAGGTCGTCGTGATCGAAGCCCCGGGGCCCAGCCGTTCGCTGCTCGTCAAGAGGGTCGGAAGGCCGGACGAGCGGGGTACCCGGCCGCCCGACCGGCAGCCGGGAGGAACTCTGTGGCTCGAGGGTGACAACCGGCGCTCGAGCCTCGACAGTCGCGAGCTCGGCGAGCTCCCGGCGGGCGGGGTGACCGGCCGCGTCGTGTATCGGTACTGGCCGCTGTCACGACTCGGGGTCGTGCGCTAGAGGCAACGTCCCCGCCGGGCGGTAGCCCTCGAGATCCACGGTCACGAACCGAAAACCTGCCTCCCGCAGAACGCCACACACCAGTTGCCTCAGGTTAGCCTGCCAGATGCGATCCAGCCCGGCTTCGTCGAGCTCGAGGCGTGCGACGCTCCCGTGGTGTCGCACCCGGACTTGATGAAAGCCCAGGGCCCGGATCCCCGCTTCCGCGTGCTCGATCTGGCGCAGGGCCTCGACGGTCACGACCTCCCCGGCCTCGAGGCGGGACGCCAGGCAGGCGGCAGCGGGCCTCTCCGCCACGTCGAGTCCGACGGCCCGGGCCAGCGCGCGAACATCCTCTTTACTCATTCCTGCTTCGAGCAGCGGCGCCAAGACGTGGCGCTCGTCGGCGGCCCGCATCCCCGGTCGGTCGGCTCGACGATCGTCGGCGATTGCGCCGTAGGCGATCGCCGCTCCGCCAAGCTCGGTCGCGAGGCTTGTCAGCACGCCGAACAGCTCGCGCCGGCAGTGGTAGCACCGGTCCCCGGCGTTCGCGCGGTACTCGGGAATCCGCATCTCGTGGGTCGGCAACTCGAAATGTCGCACCCCGAATCGACGGGCGATCGTTCGTGCGGACTCGAGGTCCACGTGCGCAAGAGAGGGCGATACTCCCGTCGCCGCAACGACGTCGGATGCACCTCGCGCCTCGACCGCGAGCGCGAGAAGGACGGCACTGTCGACGCCGCCCGACAGGGCGACGATGACCCGGTCGTGGCGTTCGAGCAGACGCTGCGCGCGCTGCTTCTTCGCCGCGAGAATCCCCGTCATACGCGTAATTCTTATCGGAGAGGTGTGCCGCGCGGCTGTGACAGCGCGGCACATTAGCACGTTTGCCGCGGAGAATCACCCGCACTCGCGGGGGGCGTTCTCCTTGACAACGCCAGGGGGTCACCGTAAAAGATGCGCATCCCGCAGGGGGGAATGTGTACCACGGGTTTGGACGCCTTGCTCAGTTGTCCATTCAACTGCAGGAGGAGGGTATGCGCAGTCGGAGCCTGACGGGCTTGCGGATCACTTTGTTGATCGCAGCCGCAGCCAGCATGATTCTTCTACCGCTCTCGCAGGTGCTCGCCGAGAACGGGCCTGAGCCCACTGGCGACGGAGAGTTGCGGCCAGCGTCGCCCGACGCGGGCGAGCAGCCCTTGGGGCGTGACGTCCAGTTCACGCGCTCGAGCTACGTGTGGCCCTACGCGAGCGGACCGTACTACGGCGACGTGGAGGCCGCGGCCCTCGATGGGCGTGGCGTGCTACGGACGCCGGTGGGGTCCTTCCGCGTCTCGGAAGGCCTGCGCCAGCTTCCTGCCGAATTGAAATCGGCGAACAAGCTTGGTCAGCAAGGCGTGCAGTACTTCATCGTGCTCGCCGATCCGGCCGAGCTGCCGTATGGCGGACTCGAGGACGTTCGCCGGATGGTCGAGACGCGCGGGGGCGCGGTGATCGGCAACGTTCCGACCGCCGGCTTGCTTGCGCGGCTGACGCCCGCGACGTACGCCGAGCTGTCGAAGTCGTCGCGCGTCGTGGCGATCGAGCCCTATCACGCGGCGTTCAAGCTCGATCCGACGATCGGCCGTACGCCGCTCGTCGATCCGGCGACGGCGATTTCCGAGGTCTACAACCTGACGATCAGTGTGTTCCCTGGCGAGTCGGCACAAGCCGTCGCGCAGGCGATCGGTCGCCTCGGCGGGACCGTGGCCGAAATCCAGGGCGACACGACGATCAAGGCCCAGCTGCACCGCGGCAAGCTCGGCGACCTCGCGTCGATCGAGGCGGTGCGTCGCGTGTGGGAGGACATTCCCGCGCGGCCGATGGGCGAGGAGACGACCGCGGTCATGCAGACCGGTCGCCTCGGCGGTGGCCCGAGCACCGGCGCGGTGCCGTACTCGGACGCCGGCATCGACGGCAGCGGCAACGCGCGGCCCGGCACGTCGCCTCAGGTGCTCATGATCCTCGACACGGGCATCCAGCTCGACGCCGGGGATCTGTCGAACACGGCGACCGACGCCGGTACGCCCGGCGCCCTGCACCGGAAGGTTCGGTTCTACGGCCCGACGAACCCGTTCGGCGTCGGACAGCTCGGCGACGCGGCGGGCTGCGACACAGGTGAGAAGGGCGGCTTCACGCACGGTCACGTCGTGGCATCGGTGGCGCTCGGCGCTGCGACCCGCGTGCCCGTGTCGTACGGCGCCGCGAAATTCCTCCGCGACAACAACGGCAACGCGTGGCGCGTGGACGGCGTGGCGCCGGGCGCAGTGCTCGTCGCCTACGACGGCCAGCTGACGCCGGCCCAGACGTCGTGCGCCGACCCGCACCAGAACACGGTCACCCCGGGCGATCTCTACAACGGCGGCGCGACCGGGTCGATGGGCGAAGCGTACGACACGCGCGGCGCGCGTGTGTTCAACTTCTCCTGGGGTGCGGTCAATGTGGCGTACACCGCACAGTCGGTCGATATCGACCAGTTCTTGAACGACAAGGCCAGCGCGATCGTGTTCGTCGCGGTCGGCAACAGCGGCGCAGACGCGAATACCGACACGATTCCTGACCCCCAGACGTTGAACGACCTGGGGACGACCAAGAACGCGGTCGTCGTCGGCGCCAGCCGCAACGCGGACGACCTCGGCGCCGACACGAACACCAACGCCGAGAACAAGCCGTTGTTCTCGTCGACCGGTCCCGCGACCGGTGGTCGCATCGCGCCGTTGCTGATGGCGCCGGGTGCGGACATCGGCACGACGGGTATCGGTTCCGAGTACGCGTGCCTGACGAACGACAACAACCAGACAAATCCGGTCGAGTGCGCACGGCGCTCGGGTCTGCAGTCCACGAGCTTCGCCTCGGCCGCCGCGGCCGGCGCCGCGCTCGTGGTCCGTGACTACCTCGCCCAGGGCTTCTACCCGGACGGCCGCGCCGACAACGTGTCGAACGCGGCGGATCAGGTCCTCGACGCGTCGGGCTCCCTGGTGAAGGCCACGCTGATCGCCTCGGCTGACTTCCTCAACGGCGTCGGGTTCCTCGGGACCGGCGGCGACAACCTGACGTTCCGCTATCGGTTCAACAACGACCAGGGCTACGGCCGCATCGAGCTGGACAACGCGCTGCCGCTGGCCAGCTGGCCGCTCAGCCCGAACGGCATGATCATCCACGACGGCGGTCTCGTCGGTGGCCGGCGCGACATCGCGTTCGCCATCCCTGCCGAGGCCAACGGCGTCATCGATGCCACCGTCGCCAACACCGACGACGGCACGTTCCAGGTCTGCAATACCAGCCAGGAGCTGCGAGTCGCCCTGGCGTGGATGGACCCGGTCGACGGGCTGGAAGACGGAACGCTCGTCAACAACCTGAACCTCGAAATTCAGGCGCCGTCGGGCAAGGTGTACTGGGGCAACTACTTCACGGACGACAACAACCGGGACGGCGTGCTGAACGTCGGCACCGAAGACTGCGCCGACATCAACGGCGAGGTCTCGACGTTGACGCAGCGTGAGTGGTCGATCCCGGCCTGTGTCCGTTCGGCTCGCGACACGGCGAATCCGACGGAGGCGGTCTACCTGTCTCCTGATCCGCTGGGCCTCGAGACCAACTCACAGATCGAGCTCGGCACGTGGCAGGTCCGCGTCAGCGCAGCGGGTGGCGGCGTGGGCACGCAGCGCTACGCCCTGGTGGTCGCCGGCGGCGTCTGCAACCGCTCGGCGGTCGCGCTCGACGACCGGCAGTACGTGTGCAACCAGGCTCCGACGATCACCGTGACCGAGTTCGCCGAGGCCGGTGACCTGACGCCGACCGCGGGGACGACCCAGGCTCGGACCACCGTCCAGGTCCTCCAGGGCGCCACGGTCGTCGATACGGAGACCGGCGTCCCGTTCACGCAGGTTCCGGGTGGCGGCTTCGTGTTCGAGGCGGCCAACTTGTTCCTGACCGACCGCACGAACCCCGAGAGCAACAACGGCGCGCTCGACGTGCGCAACGGCAACACGATCCGCGTCAGCTACGTGGACGTCGACGGTGCCGGAAACCCGTCAGCCAACAAGACCCGGATCAGCGAAGCTCGGGTGAACTGCCGCACGAGCGTCGGCTTCGGCAACATCGTGTTTGCCAAGCTCGGTCGCGACACGGCATTCAACGTCCTCGGCGGTTGCGAGACGAACCGCCGCGGCCAGCGCGAGTTCGGTGCCCCGGACCAGTACATGGACGCCGGCGAGAACATCAGCTTCGAGTTCGCCTACGCGTCCCAGGAGCCGATCGATCTCGTCGACGCCAACGTCGAGCTGCGCTGCGTGATCGCCGACGTCAACAGCCCGGCTGACTGCCGTCCCGGGTCGACGGATTGCCCGGACCCGAACCGTGACGACAACGTGCGCTGCGACCAGACCCAGGGCAACGCCGCGCTGCGGTACATGTCGATCCTGAACACGCCGCAGACCGTCGGTGCACTTCCGTCGACCGCGGCTCTGACCGGCAACTTCTCGATCGCCATGGCCAGCTCGATCGCCTGCGCCGTCGCCAACCCGGGTTGCCCGGTCGCGAACAGCCCGGTGGTCGAGATGGTCCTCGCCGTCCGCGCCGACACGTCGGGCAAGACGACGCAGGGCCTCGCGCTCAGCCGGCAGACACTCAATGCCGACGAGCAGTCGCTGTACTACTCGACCGACTTCCCGACGGGAGGCACCGAGTACCGCGACTGGGACAACAACGAGCGGATCAACAGCTGGCTGCCGTCACAGGTCGCTCAGCCCGCACAGGTCAACGACCCGCAGCCGATCTACCTGAACGGTGGAACGTTCACCAGCGACTACCGGTTCGAGGCGTTCGTATGGTCGGACGCGACGGCCGGTGGCACGAAGAACCTGGCGCTGAACTCGCCATGGAACTTCGACATCACGGACGGCGGGTTCGTCAGCGGCCTCACGGCGAACACGGACGAGGCGACGATCGGCCCCGGCGTGGTATCGCAGTGGGGTGAGGACAAGAACTTCAACGGCGTTGACGACAAGCAGTGCACCAACAACGTGACGATCGGCTGCGTGCGCGACGCGGACTGCCCCGGAGGCACCCTCGGACTGTGCCAGTCGGTCGAGCAGAGAGACCCGGCGGACACGACGCTCAACCGGTCGTGGAACATCCGCGGCGGCTGCGGCTGGGTGACGAGAGCACCGGGCAACTGCTCGATCCTCGCGACCCTCGCGTGCTACACGGACGCCGACTGCCCGATCGGTACCGGCACCTGCGTGGCCAACCCGACCGGTGCCGGCGGAGCGTGGCACACGGGCCGCATCGGTGGCACCACGGATGCCTCGTGCCTGTTCACGGGAACGAACCCCGGTCAGTGCCAATCGATGGAGAACGTCGGTGGCTCGACCGGTCAGCGGACCTGGATGGAGGTCCTCGAGACGCCCGAGATCGCCAAGGTCAACGGCGCGACCCACACGGTCGAGTTCGTCGATTTCCAGTGGAACTTCTCGGTCGGCATGCAGGACGACAACGCCCGCATGGACTGGGACATCGACAACAACTCGCGTGCGCTCGAGCCGGCTGATACCCGGATCGACTTCGCATTCCTCAACGGCCTGCGCGGCGACTACGACGCCAACCTCGGTACGAACAACGCGTTCCTGACCGACGGATATCCGGTATTCGCGGAGCTGTGCTCCTCGCGTATCCGGAACCGCTGCCTCGGTGGAACGAACGCGAACAACGCGTGCGTCAACAACGCGCAGTGTCCTGGCGGCGGCACGTGTACGCCGAACGTGTGCAACGGCGGCACGAACAATGCCAAGGCGTGCGTCAACAACGCCGGGTGCCCGGGCGGCCTATGCCAGCCGGGCTACAGCCCGGGCCCGGTGACCGAGAACTGCGCGGTCGAGGCCAGCACCGCAAGCCTCAACGGCTCGTTGGGCAACAGCCGCCGGGCCAAGAACTCGTGCTACTTCGAGGGCGGCGGGGTCGACGGCGGAGGCGCCGCGGTCCAGGGCGCGCTCGACACCCTCGGTCTACCCAAGCCGTACGACGATGACATCGACCAGGACGGCGACGCGCTGGTCGACGAGTTCGTCACGGCCGCGGGCCCGATCCGCAACATGAACATGAACACGGTCAACGGACCGGACATGCGGTTCGGAACGATCGAGGACATCTACGGCGACACGGGCGACTTCTTCAAAGCCGCGATCGCCATCCGGAACGACGAGAAGGACTCACCCGACGAGCCCGATCCGGCGGTCGGGTACGGTCTCGGCGTCGACGACGTGCTCGTGATGTGGCGTGAGTTCAGCGTCGTTGCCGACGCGACGAACTGCGCGACGAACGGACAGTGCGCGGTCATCGACGTCACGGCCGGCAACTTCTTCGAGGGCCGAGCGGTCGTGTTCATCAGCGTTCTCGAGCCGTCGCCTGCCGCGGCAAACGACTGCCCCACGGGCACGGACGACAACGACTGCGACAACAACGGTATCCCGGACGTGATCGTGACCGCATCGTCCCAGGCCGAGACCTTGGGCGAGAAGGTCATCGCGAACAAGGTCGGGTCGACCACGGAGTACCGTGGTGAGATCCCGATCTCGAACGTCGCGAACGTCGCCGGCGTTCTGTTCATCGCGGCCCAGGGCGCGGAGAACCCGCTCGTCACCGTGTCGTACACGGACAGCAACGACGGCACGGGCTCGATCTGCAAGAACAACGTCGATCCGGCCCAGTGGGGCCGGATCACGAGCTCGACGACCGTGTTCCTCGACGCCGGGGCGGTTCTCGTCATCGACGCGGCGTTGACGGACAACGGCGACAACGACGGTTGGGCCGACACGAACGAGACGGTGTCGGTCCTCCTCCACGTGGCCAACCTTGGTGCGGGGCCGGCCAACGCCGTCAGCATTCGAGCGGCGACGACCTCGTCCCGCGTGGACTGCATCCTCGATGCGTCCTCGTTCGTCGGGGACATCCCGCCGAGGGGCGAGGCGAACGCCGTGGATCCGTTCGTGTTCAAGGTTGCGAATGTCGATCGCGCGGGCTCCGGCCTCAACACGCTCGATGACTTCTCGGCCACGTTCTCGCTGATCATCACCGGCGAGGGCTTCGACACGACGACCTCGGCGCAGACGATCACGCTCGATCTGGACCTCGACGCGCAGCTGCAAGGCGGCACGACGACCGGCCAGTACTTCGAGTCGTTCGAGGTGCCGAGCGGTCTAGCGTCTTTCACCACGTACAACACGGACCTCGGCCGACACAGCCTGGCCGCGTCCGACGGCTACCGCTGTCAGATGCACAATCCCGACGACCCACAGGCGAACTCGTTCGGTGATACGACCTGCTACCTCGGTGGATCGCCGGCGTCGGCCGACCGCTACCACTGGCAGATCGACGATCCGGCCGACATCGACCTGGGTCGTGGCTACACGGGGACCAACTCGCTGTACTACGGCGTCTTCGGCGCCGCGGCGAACATGAACACCACCCCGATGGGTACCCTGGACGGCACGGGGAACACGAACCCGGTGCACCTCGGTTTCCAGGGCACACCGCCCGAGCTGTCCTGGAAGCACCAGGTCAGCTTGCTCGACTGGAGAAACGTCAACGCGCAGCCCGGCCGCACAGCCGATCGCGGTTGGGTCTCTCTCCAGTTGGCGAATGCCGTCGGCGCTCCCGTCGGCAACTGGATCCGGCTCGAGCCGTACACCAACGTCTACGACGAGCAGTCGGAAGACAACTACTTCAACTGCTTCTTCGACCCGGTCGACGACGGCAACAACGAGGACAACGTCAGCACGCGTCCACCGGACTCGCTCCGTATCTACGGCCCGTCGAGCAGCTGCTACCCGCAGTTCTCGTACGCGCACATGGGCGAAACCGGCCTGGCGTTCAATCCGAGCAACACGGGTGACGGACAGGGTCCCGGCCTCGACGGCGCGAGCGGTATCGGCACGTGGGTCGAGTCCAAGGTCAGCCTGTTCCGGTTCCGCGGTCGGAGCATCCGGTTCCGCTACCAGGTCACAGGATTGAAGGCTCAGGGAGCCGAGACCTGGGAGCAGATCTTCGTGTTCAACCCGAATCCGGGTGACGACGGCTGGTGGATCGACGACGTGCGGATCACCAACACCCTGAGCTTGCCCGCCACCGTGGTCAACGACACCGACGCCTTTGCCGGTGTAGCTTGCGGTGCCCTGTGCAACACCGTCACGCCGAGCCTCGTCGCGGATCCGACCGGACTGCCGGCGCCGGGACAGGTCGTGTCGCTCAGCGCAGTCGCATCGACGGCGGACAAGTGCCTCAACGGCACGATCCAGTATCGGTTCTGCGTTTCGGCGGACAACGACTGCGCCGACCCGCAAGACACGATCCTGCGGTCGTTCACGGACAACCCGGACCTGATCGACGCTCCGGCCAACACGACCAAGTACGCCGTCGACGTCCGCTGCTCCTCGCTACCGTCCTGCGCGGCCAGCACTTCCGTCACGGTCCCGGTTGCCTGCCCGACAGACAACCTGTTCCCGACGGTCCTGTGGCCGAACAAGACGACGATGAGCTGGGGCACGTCGTTGACGTACCAACAGGCCGGCGGTACGAACGCGGGCCTCACCACCTACACCGACACCCTGGCGTCGAATCCAACCGACGTTCAGGCCGCGGCATCGTCCTGCTCGGCAACGTGCGAGGCGAACGCCGCCCCGGCGTCAGGGACGTTCCGCTGGTACCTGTTCCGCGTCTCTGGCGCGAAGACGCCGCTCGGCTTCTGTAACTCGGTCACCTGGGGACCGAGCGGGACCGACCCGTCCGCGGCCAGCCGCGACGCAGTCCTGCCCTAGGACAAGACCAGTCCGACCTCGAGGGGAGGGGCTTCGGCCCCTCCCCTTTTTGTTTCCAGCGTGGTGCAGAGATTGTGGCTCTACGTCGTCGCG
Source organism: uncultured Acidobacteriota bacterium (assembly GCA_963824225.1). GTDB lineage: Bacteria > Acidobacteriota > Polarisedimenticolia > Polarisedimenticolales > Polarisedimenticolaceae > CAWGOF01. The sequence goes on from CAWGOF010000002.1 coordinate 28,586, forward strand.
TTGCTGGCCTACAATCGACTCCATCGGAGCGGTCTGGATCTCCGAGCCTGGGCGCCCGTAGCTCATTGGGGACAGGCGGCCCACGCGAGCCGGAACGATGGGCGCGCACGGAACCGGCGTATCGTGCGGCACGTCGGAGGTCGACGCGCCCTATTCCAACGTTCCGGCTCGACTGGATCGACCTCAGAGCGCTGGCCTGTTAAGCCAGAGGAGCGGGTTCGATTCCCGTCGGGCGTACCCTCCGCCCCGGGCGTCTGGAGGAACCGGTGACGGAGCCGATCGAGCCAGGTCGCCGGCGCAGGCGGAACCCCGAACGATCCCCCGGCGGCGGGCGGGACTCGCCCGCTCGACCGGCCGCTCGACCGGACCGGGCGTGCGTCGGGGCCTACGACTTTCGCGCCGTCGAGACGCGGTGGCAGCACCGATGGGAGCAGCATCGGTGCTTCCGGGCCCCCGCACGCCCCGAGGGCCCGCGCTTCTACAACTACGACAGCGGCCCGTTCCCCAACGGCGAGCTGCACCTGGGACACGTGCGGACCTACGCGCTCGGCGACATGACCGCGCGCTACCAGCGGTTGCTCGGCAAGAGCGTCCTGTACTGCACCGAGTGGGATTCGTTCGGGCTGCCGAACGAGCTTGCCGCGCTCGCCCAGGGCGTGTCGCCGCGCGAGCTCACGCGGTCGTGCATCCGGCGCATCCGCTCGCAGCTGCAACGGCTGGGGATCAGCTACGACTGGGACCGCGTCCAGGACACGAGCGACCCGGCGTACTACCGCTGGACCCAGTGGCTGTTCCTGAAGCTGATGGATATCGGCCTGGTCGAGCGCCGGGAGACCGACCTTCCGTGGTGCCCGGGGTGCGAGACGACTCTGGCCCGGATGCAGGTGATCGATAACGCGTGCTGGCGCTGCGAGCGGCCGGTGGAGCTGCGTCGCACTCCGCAGTGGTGCGTCTCCCTGTCACGCGATTCCGACGAGCTCCTCCGGACCCTGAGCCGGCTGGAGGACTGGAGTCCGCGAGCGAAGAACCTGCTCCGCGGGTTCATCGCGGGTGAATCGGCGACGGGCCGCTGGGTCCACGACTGGATCGTCTCACGCCAGCGCGCCTGGGGGACTCCGATCCCGATCGTCCATTGCGAGGCCTGCGGAGCCGTGCCCGTGGATCCGGCTGCCCTGCCCGTCCTCCTGCCGGACGGTCTCGACTGGTCGCTCGGCCCGCGTGCGCTCGCGGACTGCGTGGCCTTCGCCGAGGCTCGCTGCCCCGCGTGCGGCGGGGCCGGACGGCGGGAGACCGACACGCTCGACTGCTACTTCGATGACATCTGGTGCTTTCTCGCCGCGGCCTCCGGGCTGGACCCAGCCTTCTCCTTCGATCGGGGAGCGTTCGCCTGGATGCCGGTCGATCGCTTCCACAGCGGTTACGACACGTTCTTCTACCTGCACCTCCACCGGTTCCTCGGTCTGCAACTCGCGCGTCTCGGTGTCCTCGACGGCGCCGAGCCGATCCGCAGCTACATCGGGCACGACATGGTCCTGGCCGGCGGTCGCAAGATGAGCACGCACCTGGGCAACGCCGTCGGCGCGGGGGGGCTGCTCCACCGACACGGCGCCGACGCGCTGAGAGTCGCTGTGTTGGGGGCCGCGAACCCCAACAAGCCCGTTTCGTTCACCGACTCGATGCTGGCGCGGGCGGAGGCGTTCCTGGCGGAGTTCCACCGGCTGTGCGCGGCGTGCGCCGGCGCGATCGATTCCGCGGGCGCGGAGCCCACGGCGGCCGGGCGCGCGGCGGCCGGGCGCGCGGCGCGCCAGCTGCGGCAGGAGGCCGACAACGAGCTGCGTCGGATCGGCCGGTTCATCGACGAGTACCGGCCGCGAGGGGCGCTCGACGCGCTGGCGCGACTCGTCGAGCGGACGGCCGGCTACGCGCTCCAGCGCGTTGCGAGCGAACGCTTGTCGGCTCCGGATCGGTCGGTCCTCGGCGGACTGCTGCGGGACCTAGCTATCGCCCTGTCACCGTTCGCGCCGCACCTCGCCGAGGAGGGCTGGCGCCTCGTCGGGGGCGCACCGTTCATCAGCCTCGGCCGCTGGCCCGAAGCCGGCCGGTGACAGCCCAGTGGAGGCAAACGCGCCTAGAACAGGGTACCGGGCACCCGCTGCCGTCCGAGATGCTCGCTTGCCCGCCGCGTCACGCGGCGACCGCGCGGGGTGCGCTCGAGAAACCCGATCTGCATGAGGAACGGCTCGTAGATCTCCTCGACTGTCCCCGGGTCCTCTCCGGCCGCAGCAGCGAGCGTCGCAAGCCCCACCGGACCGCCAGCGAACTTGTCCAGGATCGACACGAGGATGCGGCGATCGACTTCGTCCAGTCCGTAGCGGTCCACCTCGAGTCTCTCGAGGGCCGTTCGAGCACTGGCGCCGGTGATGACCGACCCTCCTTCGACCTGCACGAAATCCCGCACTCGACGCAACAGCCGGTTCGTCACCCGCGGCGTTCCCCGAGAGCGGCGTGAGATCTCCTCGGCACCCTCCCGATCGATGTCCAAGCCCAGGATCGCGGCCGATCGTTGGGCGATCCGGTACAGGTCCTCGGCCGGGTAGTAGTGAAGGTGATGAACGATGCCGAACCGATCTCGGAGCGGCGGGGAGAGTAGACCGAACCGCGTGGTCGCACCGACGAGGGTGAACGGCGGTAGCTCGAGTCGCACCGTGCGGGCCCCCGGCCCGGACCCGATCACGAGGTCGAGGACCCCGTCCTCGAGCGCCGGATACATCAGCTCCTCGAGCGCCCGGCCCAACCGGTGGATCTCGTCGATGAACAGCACCTCTCCCGGCTGGAGGTTCGTCAGGATCGCCGCGAGGTCACCGGCCTTTTCGATGGACGGACCCGCGGTGACGCGAATCGGAGATCCCATCTCCCGCGCGATCACGTGCGCCAGGGTCGTCTTCCCGAGGCCTGGGGGCCCATAGAGCAGCGTATGGTCGAGCGGCTCCCGACGGCCCCGCGCGGCTTCGATGAACACCGAGAGATTGGCCCGGATCTTCTCCTGACCGACGTACTCGTCGAGGCTTCGCGGTCGAAGAGACCCCTCGACCGCCTGGTCCTCGGCCCTCGCGGCTCCGGCGACGATTCGCTCTTCCATGGCCTAGTCGAGACTCCTACCGCGAGAGCCGCATCAGCGCGTCCCGCAGCACCGCTCCGAGATCCACGGGGTCGCTTCGACCCGCGAGCGCCGCGTCGACCGATTTGCGAGCCGCGTCCGAAGCGTACCCCAGATTTACTAGCGCCGAGACGGCATCATCACGCGGGGACCCGCGGCTCGGGGACACCTCCGTTGCGGCCGTCCGCGCTCGGGGAGCGTCCCAGCGGTGCTGCAGTTCGAGCATCAGCCGCTCGGCGGTCTTTTTCCCGACGCCCGGTACCTTGTGCAACCGTCCGACGTCGGCACGGGCCACGCATGCCCGGAGCTCGGACGCGCCGATTCCCGAGAGAATACCCAAGGCGAGCCGCGGGCCCACACCCGATACCGTCAGTAGGTCCTCGAACACCGCTCGCTCTTCCTCCGCCACGAACCCGAACAGCTGCAGCGCGTCCTCACGGACGTGCGTGTGGACGTGGAGCGTCACCTCGGAGGCCGCCGCCTCGGCTAGCGCAACATACGTAGGCACCGAGACGCCGAGCCGGTAGCCCACACCACGGACGTCGAGGATCACATGCGCCGGCTTGCATTCGACGATCGTCCCCGTGAGCCTGGCGATCACCGGCACCCCGCGTGGCGCGACTCGGCGGCTCCCCGCCCGGTTAGCCCGAGACGGATCGGATCCGCCGCAGCTGGAACTCGTTGGCCATGTGACACAGCGCCACGGACAGCGCGTCGGACACGTCGTGGCCGTGCTCCGTGCTGGCACGACCGAACAGGCTCTCCATCAGGACACCGATCTGTTCCTTGGGCGCGCGGCCGTTGCCCGCGACCGTCTTTTTCACCGTCGCGGGCGCGTACTCCGCGACCGTAAGCCCCGCCAGGGACACGACCGCCAAGACCACGCCGCGGGCGTGCGCGAGCTGCAACGATGCCCGCGCGTTCACACCGTGAAACGGCGCTTCGACCGCCGCGGTGTCCGGCTCGTGATGGGCGAGGACCTCGACGAGGCTCGAGTGCAGCCGTGCCAGCCGGACGCCGAGCGCGGCGTGCGGCGGCATCCGGATCACGCCGCAGGCGAGAAGCGTCGGCTGCGTCGGCGACCCGGATACGATGCCCCAGCCCGTCGCCAGGGATCCAGGATCGATGCCGAGTGTCCGCATTAGCTGCGGAGCCGGGTCAATTCGCGCTGCTTCCAACCGCAGCATCGGACACGGCGAGATTGGCCCAGACGTTCTGGACGTCCTCCTGCTCCTCGAGCGCCTCGAGCAACCGCAAGCACTGCTCGGCCTTCTTGGTCTCGAGCTCCACGGTGTTCTTCGGCTGCAGCACGAGCGAGGATTCGGTCGCGGTCACGGCAGCCTGCTCGAGAGCGCGCTGTACCGCCTGGAACACGTCCGGCGCGGTCGAGATCTCGAACTGCTCGCCGCTCTGGCTGAGGTCGTCCGCACCGGCGTCGAGAACGATCTCCAGGAGCCGTTCCTCGGATGTACTGGAGGCGGGCACGACGAACCAGCCCTTCTTCTCGAACATCCACGCCACGCTGTTCGGCTCCGCCAGATTACCGCCGTGCTTCGTGAACAGGTGCCGGATCTCGGGCGTCGTCCGCATGCGGTTGTCGGTCAGCGTCTCGACGTAGATCGCGACACCGCCCGGGCCGTAGCCTTCGTACGCGACTTCCTCGTACTGGACGCCCGGCAGCTCGCCGGTTCCCTTCTGAATCGCGCGTTTGATGTTGTCGGCGGGCATGTTCGCTGTCTTCGCCGCGAGCACGGCCGTGCGGAGCCGAGGATTCGCCTCCGGGTCACCGCCTCCGATCCGGGCGGCCACGGTCATTTCCTTGATGATCTTGGTGAACCGTTGGCCCCGCTTGGCGTCGAGCGCGGCCTTCTTGTGCTTGATCGTGCTCCACTTGGAGTGTCCGGACATCGGGAAGCCTCACGCGCGTGGATCGAATTCTACCACACGGGGATACCCGTGCGGCGTTCGTGCGGCAGCGGAATCGGGCGCTCTAGAACGTGTAGCGCACTCCGAGCACCAGGGAGAACGCGTCGTATTTCACCTTGCCGCCCTGAGCGTAGTAGTAGCCTGCGTCCTTCGTCCCGTCGGGCTCGCGCACGAATTCGCAGCGCCCGGGATCGGTGGCGCAGTCCGTGTTCCCCGGTTGGCCAGGCAGCGGGACGAACCTGCCGCCGTCGATCAAGCCACCGGAGCCGATCAGGATCGGGCCGAACACCTCGGACACGCGCCCTGAAAACGTCGTGTAGTTGGGTACGGCGATGCCGAGGTCGGTCCCGCCATTGAACCCGACCTCCATCGATCGCGCCGCGAACGAGTAGCGCATGTCGAAAAACGCCGACCACTTACGCTTGAACGAATACTCCATTCCACCGGCCAGGTGCCACTCCCAGGTGTCGCGAATGTCGACCGTGGCGCCGGACAGATCGGCTGTTTCGCCCGGATTCGACAAGCTGAGGTCGCCAGGGAAGTCTGGGCTGACCGTGGCCAAGCCGCCACGAAGGGAGTCCATCGTGACCGAAAGGTCGTTGAATTGCGACGACGGCTCGAACCCTTGGAAAATGTAGCCGAACCCGGCGCCGAAGTACGGGTTCAAGGACGCCCGCGGCCGGAATCGACCGAGGAACGTCAGCTGCACCGGGACTTCCTCGATCTCCCCGACCGGGATGTGGAACACGTCGAAGTGCACGCGTTCGATGTCCGGGAGATCCAGTCCCAGGAACTGCACCTGGACCTCCACATTGCCGACATCGGTCTTCTGGTAGCCGGCCGAGGCCTCGACGAGGAAGATCTTGCTCAGCGCGTACTGTGCTTGGGCGGACACGATCGCGCCGGACTTGATCTCGAGGTTGCCTAACGCCGCCGAATCGTTACGCGGGTCCCGATACAGCGTCTCGATCTCGAGATCGGGTGCCAAGAGGATCAGGTTGTTTGCCGCGTCACTGTGCACCTCGTCCTGCACGTTGTACATGCCGACGGAGGCGCTGATTCGAAACTTCTTCTCCACGTCTTCGGCGAGCGCCGGACGACCCACGAACCCCGCCACGAGGGTGGCGGTAACCAACAGTGACAGCGTTCGTCCAACTCGTCTCACCGTTCCCTCTTGGCCGTCGGCGTGCGCGCTCGTGCCGGTTCCGCGAACGGGCTTTTATACTTTGGCGCGCAGAGCGGGTCAAGCGTTCCCGCCGGCCCGTGCTGAAGATTCGTCGCGGGCAAGCGTGACCGAGAAAAAGAAAGGGCCCGCGAAAGCCGCGAGCCCACGATTGATCCCGGCAACGTCCTACTCTCCCACGCAGTTGCCCACGCAGTACCATCGGCGCTGAGAGGCTTAACGGCCGTGTTCGGAATGGGAACGGGTGTGACCCTCTCGCTATGGTCACCGGGAAACAGAAATACAGCTGAGCAGTTGGGCTGAGCGCCGCTGCGCGACGCTGAGCATCGAAAAACGCGGAATATGGTCAAGCCTCACGGCCGATTAGTACCGGTAAGCTCAATGCATTGCTGCACTTACACCCCGGCCTATCAACCTCGTAGTCTCCGAGGGGCCTTTAGCCGCTTACGCGGAGGGATACCTCATCTCTGGGTGGGCTTCGCGCTTAGATGCATTCAGCGCTTATCCTTTCCGGGCACAGCTACCCAGCGCTGCCCCTGGCGGGACAACTGGAACACTGGAGGCCCGTGGTTTCCGGTCCTCTCGTACTAGGAAACCATCCCATCAAGTATCCTGCGCCCACAGTAGATAGGGACCGAACTGTCTCACGACGTTCTAAACCCAGCTCACGTACCGCTTTAATCGGCGAACAGCCGAACCCTTGGGACCTGCTTCAGCCCCAGGATGCGATGAGCCGACATCGAGGTGCCAAACCTTGCCGTCGATGTGAACTCTTGGGCAAGATAAGCCTGTTATCCCCGGCGTACCTTTTATCCGTTGAGCGACGGCCCTTCCATACAGAACCGCCGGATCACTAAGCCCTGCTTTCGCACCTGCTCGACTTGTAGGTCTCGCAGTCAAGCTCCCTTGTGCCTTTGCACTCTACGGCTGATTTCCAAACAGCCTGAGGGAACCTTCGGGCGCCTCCGTTACATTTTAGGAGGCGACCGCCCCAGTCAAACTACCCGCCTAACAATGTCCCCGGGCCGGATTCACGGCCCTGGGTTAGAACCTCAGAACCGCAAGGGTGGTATCTCACCGTTGGCTCCACGCAAGCTGACGCCCACGCTTCAAAGCCTCCCACCTATGCTGCACATGCCGCACCGAAGTCCACTGCCAGGTTATAGTAAAGGTGCACGGGGTCTTTCCGTCTAACTGCGGGTAACCGGCATCTTCACCGGTGCTACAGATTCGCTGAGCCGCCCACCGAGACAGCGCCCAGATCGTTACGCCATTCGTGCAGGTCGGAACTTACCCGACAAGGAATTTCGCTACCTTAGGACCGTTATAGTTACGGCCGCCGTTTACCGGGGCTTCGATTCAAAGCTTCGCCTTGCGGCTAACCCCTCCTCTTAACCTTCCGGCACCGGGCAGGCGTCAGACCCTATACGTCGTCTTTTTTACTTAGCAGAGTCCTGTGTTTTTGGTAAACAGTCGCCTGGGCCATTTCACTGCGACCCCCTCGGGCTCCGGACGCGAAGTCCCTTGCCCTGGCGGGGCACCCCTTCTCCCGAAGTTACGGGGTTATTTTGCCGAGTTCCTTAGTGGGCGTTCTCTCACGCGCCTTGGGATTCTCTCCCCGTCTACCTGTGTCGGTTTGCGGTACGGTCGGTTGGAAGACTCCTTAGAGGTTTTTCTTGGCAGTGTGGAGTCGGCAAGCTCTGCTTTGGCCGAAGCCGCACGTCACTGGCTACCCTCGGTGTTGACGACCCTCCGGATTTGCCTAGAGGATCCACCTACGTCACCACCGGACACTTCCAGTCGTCCGTATGCTTATCCTTCTGCGTCACCCCTTCGTACAAACGCCTTCCAATCGGTGCAGGAATATTGACCTGCTATCCATCGCCTACGCCTTTCGGCCTCGGCTTAGGGACCGACTAACCCTGAGCGGACGAACCTTCCTCAGGAAACCTTAGACTTTCGGCGAGTCCGATTCTCACGGACTTTTTCGCTACTTGTGCCGGCAGAGTCTCTTCCGTGCGCTCCACCACTCCTTACGGTGTGACTTCGCAGCCCACGGAATGCTCCCCTACCCCTCTCGAGCGAACTCGGAGAAGCCGCAGCTTCGGCGATCATGCTTGAGCCCCGTTACATTTTCGGCCCAGAGTCGCTTGACCAGTGAGCTATTACGCTTTCTTTAAAGGATGGCTGCTTCTAAGCCAACCTCCTGGTTGTCTCCGCAACTCCAGATCCTTTCCCACTTAGCATGATACTTGGGGGCCTTAGCTGGCGGTCTGGGTTCTTCCCCTCTCGACGACGAAGCTTATCCCCCGCCGTCTGACTCCCGGGTTGTGGACACGTGGCATTCAGAGTTTCGTTGGATTCGGTAACCTGTAAGGCCCCTAGTCCATCGAGTACTTTACCACCACGTGTAATGGCCCGAGGCTAGCCCTAAAGCTATTTCGGGGAGAACGAGCTATAACCTGGTTTGATTAGCCTTTCACCCCTACCCTCAGCTCATCCAAGTCGTTTTCAACCGACACCGGTTCGGGCCTCCACGCAGTGTTACCTGCGTTTCACCCTGGCCAAGGGTAGATCACTCAGGATTCGCGTCTACTCCCTGCAACTAGACGCCCTATTAGGACTCGCTTTCGCTACGGCTCGACTTAT
>CAWGOF010000002.1:42500-1014030 GCA_963824225.1 uncultured Acidobacteriota bacterium
CGGTCGAGGAGGTCTCCCTGGCCTCGATGGATGACCTCACGGCAATCGACGGGGTCGACGAAGACACGGCGATCGCGATTCACGACGCGGCTGAGCAAGCGCTCGAGGCGCAACGTGCCGCGGAGCGTGCGAACGCCGCGATCGCCGACGAGGAATCTGCCACGGCGGACGAACCCGAGTCGGACGTCGTGGAGCGGAGCGCACTGCCCGAGACGGAACTCAATCGAGGAGAATGAGCGGCGGGCGCGCTTTCGGCCTGCCCCGGACCCCAATGGATATGGATAAGGTCAGGGTGTACCAGTTGGCGAAGGAGCTGCGGGTTCAGAGCGCGCTGATCCTCGAGCTCCTGGATCGTATGGGTCAAGAGGTCAAGTCCGACCTCAGCACCCTGAGTCAAGACGTCGCGGCCGTGATACGGGTACGGGTGACCTCGGCGATCGAGGCCGAACGGCGGCGTATCGCCGAACATCAGTCCGAGGCCGAAGCGACGGACGTCGAGCGCACGTCTCCCACGTCCGAGGAAGCCGTCCCCGTGCCGCCGCTCGAGGTCGTCGAGTCGGCGGAGTCGGCACCTGACGCCGTGCCACCCGCTCCGGCCATCGCACCGGCTGCTCCGCCGGCCGCGGCTCCTCCATCCATGACGAGGCCGATCGCCGCGGCACCCACTCCGTCCGTCGGTCCCTTGGGCATTCCGCGCCGCCCGCGGCCCCTTCGGCCAACGGTGTCAGCGGCGCCGGAGGCCGGAACATCCATTAGCCCGGGCGTCGGCGCGGGCGGCACCATCGGCCCTGGGATTCGGAAGCCCCGCGTGTTCCCGGCTCGCCGCATTCCCGCGCCGGGCACCGTCCTCGGCCGGCCGCGGCCGGCCCCGACCTATGCGCCGCCGCCGTCCCCCGCTCGTTCGCCGGGCACCCCGCCGCCGGCGCCCGCTCCGACCGATCGTGCGCCGATCGCGCCCAAGAAGCCGACGAAGAAGGAGAAGAAGGAGCGAGAAGCCGTGCCGTTGCCGGCGCGGTCGATCCCCAAGGACCTGGCGCCGGTTCCAGCCGAGATCACACTGTCCGAGGGCGTGACCGTCAAGGAGTTGGCGGAGAAGCTCAACCGCCGCTCGAAGGACGTGATTGCCAAGCTGATCTCGCGCGGCGTGCTGGCCACGATCAACCAGCCTCTCGACCCAGCGTTGGCGATCGAGGTCGCGAAGGAGTTCGGTTCGGAAGCACGAATCCTGACGTTCGAGGAGGAGGCACAGCGCGTCGCGTCCCCCGCCGCGGCCGAGCCCGGGCTCGGCGCCCCGGAAGTCGTCGCGGCCGATCTGCGTCCCCGACCTCCCGTCGTTACGGTCATGGGCCACGTCGACCACGGCAAGACCTCTCTTCTCGATGCGATTCGGGTGACGAAGGTCGTCGAGACGGAGGCTGGTGGGATCACGCAGCACATCGGCGCGTATCAGGTGGATGCGCGGGGCCGCAAGGTCACGTTCCTCGATACACCGGGCCACGAGGCGTTCACGATGATGCGGGCCCGCGGCGCGAAGGCCACCGACATCGTGGTTCTCGTCGTCGCCGCGGACGATGGCGTGAAGCCGCAGACGCTCGAGGCGATCGACCACGCACGGGCGGCCGCCGTGCCGATCGTCGTCGCGATCAACAAGATCGACAAACCTGGCGCGAACGTCGACCGGGTGAAACAGCAGCTGTCGGAGCGCGGTCTGCTCGTCGAATCGTATGGTGGCGACATCGTCTCCTGCGAAGTATCGGCAAAGAAGCGGCAGGGCCTCGACGAGCTGTTGGAGATGATTCTGCTCGTCGCGGATCTGAAGGACCTGAAGGCCGCACCGGATCGTCCCGCGGCCGGCGTCGTGCTCGAGGCACGGCTCGATCGCGCGCGCGGCGTGCTGGCCACGGTGCTCGTTCTCGAAGGGACCCTGGGGATCGGCGATCCGTTCATCGCCGGGTCGGCGTATGGCAAGGTCCGCGCGATGGTGGACGACAAGGGACATCGCCTCGATCGAGCGGGCCCCGCTACGCCGGTCGAGGTCATGGGGTTCGCCACGGAGCCCGGCGCCGGCGATTCGTTCCAAGCCGTGGGCGACGAGGCGCGGGCGCGGCAGATCGCCGCGTTCCGTCAGGAAAAGCTTCGTGCGGAGCGCCAGCGTGTCACGGCCCGTCGCACGTTGGAGAGCCTGGCCCACGAGATCGCCACCGGCGAAGTGAAGGAGTTGCCGATCCTGCTCAAGGGCGACGTGCAGGGGTCGCTCGAGGCGTTGCAGAAGACACTCGCGGACCTGCCGTCGGACAAGGTGCGAATCAGCATCCTGCGCTCGTCGATCGGCGCGATCACCCAGGCCGACGTGCTTCTGGCCGCAGCGTCGGACGCGATCGTCGTCGGGTTCAACGTCCGCCCCGACCGCACGGCCGCCGAGCTGGCCAAGGAAGAGCACGTCGAGCTCCGGCTGTACACGGTGATCTACGACCTCGTCGACGACATGAAGAAGGCGATGCTCGGCCTCCTCGAGCCGACGTTCCGCGAGAAGGTTCTGGGACAGGCCGAGGTCCGGCAGCTGTTCCGCGTGCCGCGTATCGGCGTCATTGCCGGGTGCTACGTGATCGACGGGAAGATCGCGCGCAGCTCCGAGGTCCGATTGCTCCGCGACAACGTCGTCGTCTACACCGGTCGGATCGGATCGCTGAGGCGGTTCAAGGACGACGTCTCGGAGGTCAAGCAGGGCTACGAGTGCGGTATCGGGATCGAAGGCTACAACGACCTCAAGGAAAGCGACGTCATCGAGAGCTTCATGATGGAGAAGGTCCTGGCGGAGAGTCTGTAGTTCCCGACATGGACCGCGGTCCACGTGACCGCGCCTCGCCTACCGCGCGGCGACGAACGAGGCGTACGGCGTGGTGATCGGATTCTACACGATCGAGCTACATTTTCCGGGCATGCGCTCCCTGAAGGGCAAGCGCCAGGTCGTCCAGAGCCTCAAGGCCCGCTTCCGCTCCCGGTACAACGTGGCCGTGTCCGAGCCGGGTGAGCACGGCGATCTCTGGCAGCGCGCGAGCCTGGCGGTCGTGTCGATCGCCGAGCGTCGCGAGGTGCTCGAGCAGCTGTTCGACGCGCTGCGCCGCGAGGCCGAGCGACAGATCCCGGGATATGTGTTGAACGGTGTCGCGGAATACCTCGAGCCGGCGGATGGCGGGCCGCGGGGCTGGAGCGAGGGCTGGGAGTGAGCCACCACCGTCCGCAACGGGTCGCCGAGCAGATCCGTGACGACCTGGCACGGCTCCTTCGCGAAGAGTTGCGCGACCCGGCGGTCGGCTTCGTGACGTTGACCGACGTCGTCTTGTCCCCCGACCTGCGCCACGCGCGGGTCTACGTCTCGGTCCTCGGGGACGAGGAGCAGGCGCTCGAAGCTCTCGATCGCGCTCGCTCGTTCCTGCGCCACGGGCTCGCTCGGGAAGGGCGGCTGCGTTACACCCCGGAGCTGCGGTTCGAGATCGATCGATCGACGACGACGGGGCTGCGCGTGGATCGCCTGCTCGCGGGCGCAAGCGACGACCCTCCGGAAGACGATTCGGACGGGATTCCGGATTGAACGGGCCGGACGGTCTGCTGCTCATCAACAAGCCGATCGGCCCGACGAGTCACGATGTCGTGCAGCACATTCGACGCCTGCTCGGCGTGCGGCGCGTCGGGCACACGGGCACGCTCGATCCGCCCGCGAGCGGACTGCTACCGATCCTGGTCGGGCGGGCGACTCGTCTGGCGCGGTTCCTGCCGGACGAGCCGAAGTGTTACGTCGGAACCCTGCGGCTCGGAATGACGTCCCTGACCGATGATGCGACCGCGCCACCGCGGACCCGGTTCGCGGGTCCGTTACCGTCCGCATCGGTCGTCGTGCAACGAGCGGCAACGCTCGAAGGCCCGCAACTGCAAACTCCGCCCGCGATTTCGGCCCGGCACGTCGGTGGTCGGCGACTCTACCGACTGAACCGTGCCGAGCCCACGGTCGAGGGGCCCGCGCGCCCCGTGCTCGTGTCCCGGTTCGCGGTCCGACCCTCGACGGACGAGGAGACGTTCGACTTCGACGCGGTCGTCTCGGCCGGCACGTACGTCCGGTCGCTCGTGCGCGACCTGGGGATGGGTCTGGGATGCGGCGCCATCGTCACCGCCCTCCGCCGAACCGCGATCGGTCCCTTGCGAATCGACGACGCGATCGTCCCTCCGGATCGCTCCGCCCCCGACGGCGCAGCCGTCCTGGCGGCGCGCCTCGTACATCTCGACCAGGTTCCACTGAAGGCGCCGAACTATCGGATCGTGCGGCCGGGGGACCTGCGTCGGTTTGCGTGCGGCCTGGCGATCGAGACCCGGGACGACGACGAGCCGACCGGAGTGCGCAGCGTCTCGGCAGACGGGAAACTCGTCGGCATCGGGGAGCTGGATGGCGGCGTGCTGCGCCCCCTGGTGGTCCTCGTTCCGCGCGACCCCGGGGCCGACCCAGCCGATTGAGCGCGTTGCCCGCCCAAAGCGCGGTGTGCTACGCTCTCCGCCCGGCTTTTCATGGGGTCCCTGATCTGGGCCGCTCGTCGCGCCGGACGGCGGCTCTGGAGGAGGATCGACGTTGACACTGTCCCGCGACGGCAAGACCGACCTCATCGCCACGTTCCGTACGCACGCGTCCGACACCGGGTCCCCCGAGGTCCAGATCGCGTTGCTCACTCGTCGGATCGAGCATCTCACCGACCATTTCAAGACCCACGCCAAGGATCATCACTCCCGGCAGGGGTTGCTCAAGATGGTCGGCAAGCGCCGCAGGCTGCTGGATTACCTGCGACAAAAGGACGTCGAACGCTACCAACAGATCATCGGTCGGCTCGGACTCCGCAAGTAAGTCTGGCGATGTGCGGACCGCGCGGGTCCCGCCCCACACCGGTTCGCGGACCATCGCCGCTCATCATGCCGGGGCCACGTTCGGCGCCGACCCTCGCGAGGGCACGACATTGACTTTGACCAAGCAAGTGGAGATTGGCGGCCGCCCGATCACGTTCGAGACCGGTCGGCTGGCCAAGCAGGCGGATGGCTCGGTCGTGATTCGCCACGGCGACACGGTCGTCCTCGTGAGCGCTGTCGCCGCACGCACGCCGCGGGAGGGAGTTTCGTTCCTCCCGCTCACCGTCGACTACCGGGAGGGCACGTACGCGGCAGGCAAGATCCCCGGCGGGTTCTTCCGCCGCGAAGGCCGGCCGAACGAGAAAGAAGTTCTCACGTCGCGCATGATCGACCGTCCGCTGCGGCCGCTGTTTCCCGATGGTTGGAACTTCGAGACCCAGATCATCGGCATGCTGCTGTCGTCGGATCAGTCGAATGACTCGGACGTGCTCGCGATCACCGGAGCTTCGTGTGCGCTGACGCTGTCCGATATTCCGTTCCCCGGTCCCATCGCTGCCGTTCGAGTCGGCTTGATGCCCGACGGCGAGTTCGTGATCAATCCGACGTTCCAGCAGCTCGAGACGTCCCGGCTCAACCTCGTCGTCGCCGGATCGGACGACGCGATCGTGATGGTCGAGGCCGGGGCCAAGGAAGTCGAGGAAGAGGTGATGCTCGAGGCCCTGTTCCGGGGCCACGACGCGATTCGCCTGCTCGTCGCCGCGCAGCGCGAGCTGGCGGCCAACCGCGGGCGATCGCTCCGGCCGGCACCGGTCCGCAACGCGCCGGACGGGTTGCCCGACCGGATCCGCGAGCAATGGAAGGCCCGGCTCGCCGAGGCGATGCGCATCCCGGGCAAGCTGCGCAACTACGCCACGGTGGATGCGCTCCGCGCCGAGCTCCTGGCCTCACTGGCCGACAGCGCGGACGAAGAACGTGCGTTCGTCGGACGGTTCTGGCATGAGCTGCAGGACGAGATCCTGCACGAGGAGATCCTCGAGCGGGGCATCCGTCTCGATGGTCGCCGGTTCGACGAGATCCGGACGATCACGTGCGAGGTCGGGGTGCTTCCGCGGACCCACGGCTCGGCGCTGTTCACGCGCGGCGAAACGCAAGCCCTGGTAACGGTGACGCTCGGGACTTCGGGCGATGCCCAGCGCCTCGACTTCGTCGAGGGCGAGTCGACGCGGCGGTTCCTCATGCACTACAACTTTCCGCCGTTCTCCGTCGGCGAGACGCGCCCGCTCCGCGGACCGGGTCGACGCGAGATCGGCCATGGAGCGCTCGCCGAGCGATCGCTCTCACCGCTCATTCCGGGCGAGACGGAGTGGCCGTACACGCTGCGTGTGGTGTCCGACATCCTCGAGTCCAACGGATCGTCGTCGATGGCCACCGTGTGCGGGGCGTCGCTGGCGTTGATGGATGCGGGCGTTCCGATCGGGTCGGCCGTCGCGGGGATCGCGATGGGCCTCGTGAAAGTCGGAGATCGGGCCGTCGTCCTGTCCGACATCGCGGGAGCCGAGGATCATCACGGCGACATGGACTTCAAGGTCGCGGGAACGGCCCGGGGCATCACCGGGCTGCAGATGGACATCAAGATTGCCGGGATCAGCCGCGACATCCTGCGTGCCGCTCTCGAGCAGGCGCGCCGCGGACGACTTGAGATCCTGGAGAAGATGGGCCGAGCGCTCGAGGCGCCGCGGGCCGACCTCTCGCGCTACGCGCCGCGGATCCTGACGATCACAATCGACAAGGACAAGATTCGCGAGGTCATCGGCCCGGGGGGCAAGGTGATCCGATCGATCACCGAGCGGACGGGCTGCAAGATCGACATTCACGATGATGGGCGAATCGACATCGCGTCCACGGACGAGGCCGCAGCGCAGCAAGCCCTCGAGATCATCCGGGAGCTCACGGCCGAAGCTGAGCTGGGCAAGACGTACGTCGGGAAGGTCGTGCGGGTCGTGAATTTCGGGGCATTCGTCGAGATTCTTCCGGGGGTCGAGGGACTGCTGCACATCTCGGAGATCACGAATCGGCGGCTGGCGGACGTACGCGAAGAGCTGAACGAAGGCGACGAAACCGTGGTCAAGGTCGTGGACATCGACGCGCAGGGACGTGTGCGGCTATCGCGCCGCGTTGCGCTGCAGGAGCAGGGGCTGCTGCCCCCTGATCCGATCGAACCGGTCGGAGTTTCCGGGACCGGCGAAGCCGACGACGATCGCGGACGCGGTCGTGGTCCACGCCCCGTCGGTCGCCCCGGGGGTCCCGGACGGTCGCATCGCGGTGGACCCGGCGGCGGTCATCGGAACTGATCGCCCGAAACGTGAGAGGCGGGCCCGAACCGCCCGCCTCGTCCTCGCGTCGCGACCCGATCCGAGCTAGCGCAGCACTTCGACCTGATCACCGAGCAACGCTTCCCGCACGGCGCCCGACACCTTGACGGTGGAGGACGTCGTCTCGACCGTCAGCACGACGGCTTGAGCGATGTGGGTTCGCGGCAGGTTCGGCCGCTGCCGATAGATCAGGAGCACGTCACCCGGCTGGACACCACTCGCGAGACCCAGATCGGTGTGAATGATGTTTCCGCTGCCGGCATTCAGGTACTCGTAGCCGAGGGAGACGACGGCGCCCGTCGGGCCGCCGGACGGCGTCACGTCGTAGCGATTGAACGGGGGCATCGAGGCTCGCTTCGGTGCCGGGATCTCGTGCCACGGCAGGAGCTGGTCCTCGAACTGGACGTCCTCGCACGAGAACTCGATCACGGCCGTCGACGTGTCCTCTTGGGTCAGCATGACACGCACCTTCCCGAGTCGCCGGAGGTACGAGCCCAGGTTCTGGTCGGTCGTCGGATGCGTCACCGAGCCCACGGGCCGGACGACACCGTACTCGGCGCCGGCGACGATCCCCTGGTTGCGGCCCTGGTTGAGGTAGATCACGTCGCCCTGCGCGGGGTGCTCTTTCTCGATCACCTCGCTCCCCAGAACGCGGAGTGCTTGATCCTGATGATCCGGATCGATGTATCCCGAGCAGTAGAGGTCCGATGCATCGGCCATGAGCATCATGGTCGGAGCGGTGGGAACCGCTGCGGCTGGCTCGGTGCCTTCGCCCTCGCCCGCCCCCTCCTCTACCGGGACCTCCTCGCCAGGAGGTGGACCTTCTTGCGTGATGACCACCGGCTTGCCGGGGATCACCAGGGGATCGCCGGGGTAGATCCAGTGACTGTCCAGGATGTAGCGGTTCTGATCCCACACTTGAGGCCACAGGAAGGGATCACCGAGCCACTTCCCGGCCAGATCCCACAGCGTGTCGCCCTTCTGAATGACGTAGGCATCCGGTCCCGCCGCGGGAGGATCCCAAGCCGTCCAGTGGTCCCCGACTTGTTTGAGGTTCTTTGGCGGCCGCGTCGCCGCATCCTGAGCCCCGGGTCCGTTCACCCCCGCGAGGGCCAGGACCAGCAGGCCCACGACGGCCGACGACCCCGTCGTGACCGACTTTCTCATCCAGATCTCCTCGGCGTGTGCGCGAAAGAACCTAGGCTCATCTTCTCGGAGGGTCTTATGGAAGTCAAGGAATTCCGAGTTTTCGTCAAGCCTCGCGTCCCCACTCCACCGTCGGCGACTTAAGAGAAGTATTCGAACCTTTCGCCTTCAGCGGCACGCCGCGGCCAAATATAATCCCGACAAGCGGGATTTCAAGGCTCACAAGGCTCGTAGAAATCTAGGCGCGTGTCGCCGTACACGGCAGTGCGTACGCTTCGCAGTCCGGCTACCTCCGTACTCGGGGCCGCCCGCGATGGACCCTCGAGGACAAATAGGCCATGAGCCGCGAGAATGCGTGTGTCGGCCACCAACCTACGGAACCGTAGCCCCAGGTCGGTTTCATAGGGCGGATCGGCGAGGATCACGTCGAACGGGGCGAGCGCCTCGAGTTGCCCTGCGCACGACTCGGCGCCGCATACGAGAACGCGGCATCGACTCTCGATCCCCAAAGCGTCGATGTTCGCGCGGAGGACCGCCACCACCTGGCGATCGGATTCGACGAACACGACCTCGCCAGCTCCCCGGCTGATCGCCTCGCACCCGTTCGCACCGCTGCCGGCGAACGCGTCGAGCACGCGGCCCCCGTCGAAGGATCGACCGAGGATATCGAACAGCGCCTCACGAACCTTCTCCGAGGTCGGCCGGACGCATCCGACCGTCGGCGCGACGATTCGTCGGCCCTTCAGAGATCCGGCGACGATCCGCAGCCCTGCGGGACGACTCGCCCGGTGGCTCGTCCTTCGGGCAGCTCGAGCGGAGCGCTTCATCCCAGCCAACCCGTCGATCGTTCCGCTAGCCTCGCCCCTGCCGACCCGTGGACGGTCCGCGCGCGCCGCGCCGGCGGGAGCGCCGACGTCGTGCGCTCGGTGCGCTCGCCCGCGGCACGGCTCCGGTCGGTCGCTCGCGGATGATCGTCTCACCGAGCAAGCGCTCGATATGCGAGGCTCGCCGTTCGTCGGCTTCGGACACCAACGTGATCGCTTTCCCGGCCCGCGTGGCGCGGCCGGTCCGACCGATGCGATGCACGTAGTCTTCGGGCTGCAGCGGCACATCGAAGTTCACCACGAGGTCGATGTCCAGGATGTCGAGCCCCCGGCCCGCGACGTCCGTCGCGACGAGGATCGGGCACGCACCCGTGCGAAATGCCTCGAGCGCCCGCTCGCGATTGGCCTGCGACAGCAGGCTCGACAGCGAGACCACGTGATGTCGCCCGCGGCGCAGGGCCGCGGCGAGCTCGGACGTACCCTCGCGTGTCGCCGTGAACACGAGTGTCTTCCCCGGCTTCTCGCGGGCCAGAACATCGAGCAGGCGACTGACCTTCGCCGATTCGCTGACCTCGAGGAATCGGTGCTCGACGCTCCGGGCGACTCGCGTCCCGGCGTGCATCCGAATGATCTCCGGATCGTGGAGGTACCGCTCGGCGAGGCGCCGGACGGCGTCCGGAACGGTCGCGGAGAACAGCATCGTCTGACGGCTCGCCGGAGTGCGTCTCAGGATCGCGTCCACGTCGTGGATGAACCCCATGTCGAGCATCCGGTCGGCCTCGTCGAGAACCACGTGACGGACCCGACGCAGCGAAACCCACGCCGACTGCAAGAGATCGAGCAGCCGGCCCGGTGTCCCGATCAACAGGTCGCACCCTGCGGCGAGCTTCTTCTTCTGCTCGCCGCTCGACGTACCGCCGTAGACCAGGCTCATTCGGATGCCGTGCCGCGTTCCGAACCGCTCGGCCTCCGCCGCTACCTGTTGTGCGAGCTCACGCGTCGGACAGATGACCACCGCTCGAGGGTCCGGCGTTCCACGATCGAGCTGTTGCAGGATCGGCAGTAGAAACGCGAGCGTCTTGCCCGTACCGGTCTCGGCCACGCCGATGAGGTCGCGGCCGGCAAGGAGCGGAGGCAGGGCTCGCTCCTGGATCGGGGTGGGACGCTCGTAGCCCGCGTCATCGAGTGCCGCGAGGATCTCCGGCGCGAGTGCGAACTGTCGAAACGACGCGGTCATCCACGCGGACTATAGCAAACACGCTTTGCGCTCAGAACAGCCCGTAGTGCTTGAGTCGCGCGAGGCTGGGGCGCATCTCGCGGATCGAGCCCTCGGCCAGGAACCGTGCGTGTACGACCTCGCGCTGCTTGGGGAAGTCCTCGGGCAGCGGGGGGAGGATCACTTCGGCCAGCGCCTGCGTGGCCGACGCGTCGAGCGGGACGCAGCCGGACTCGGCTTCGATGACGATCCCCGTCACCTGCCCCGATCGCTCGATGACGAACCGGATTCGATTCTCGTGGTCCAGGAACCATCCGTTTCCGTAGGCCCACTTCTCGAAGTCGTCGACCGTCTGGTACAGGCGGTTGTGCCATGCGCGCCAGATCGCGATGTAGATCTGTCGACCGTAGTCGCTCCAATCGAAATCGCGAGTCTCGAACGCCAGGTTCCCGAGCCCGTAGCCGGTCGTCGGGAACTGTCCCGGTTCGGGGACGAACGTGCTCGTGCCTCCGGTCCCACGACGCGAGTTCCGCGGCACCTGGTCGAGCGTCTCGCCGAAGTCCCGTACCGCTCGCCCGAGATCGAGCGGTGGACGCGGACGCGCGTTCTCCTCGTTTGGATCCGGCGGAATCTCGTTCTGCACCTCGCCCGAACCCGTCTCGCGCCCGCCGTCGGTCGGCGACGTCGCGGTTGCCGCGTCTCGCCCGGTCGGTTCTCCCGCCGTGCGCGGACCGCCCGCGGGCTTCTTCGGCGCTGGCGGCACGGGACGCGGTACGGTGACCTGCGGAACCTGTCCCGATGGGTTGGGGTTCGCGATCTCGCTCGGAGGCGGCACGAACGTGAAGTTCAGCACGCTGTCCTGCGGCACGGGCTCGGGGTTCTTTCGTGAGACCTCGGATGCGGCGGGGAACCACCAGCCGAGCGTCACGAGCAGCACGTGCAGGAACAGCGAAACCCCGAGAGCGATGCCGCGCGCGAAGCGCGGGCCCTGCGATACCTCTTCAGGCATTTCTCCGTTCCGCACGCCCGCTCGACCGCCATCGACCATTCTAGGACCCGTCGTGCCGCCACGCCGTCACGCCACGCGAACGCTGCGGCGCACGACCCGGTGAAACGCGCGGCGCAACCACTGGAAGTTGCGCGACGAGACGGTCGGATGCACGCGGTTCGTCAGCAACACGTAGACACCCTCCGTGGACGGGTCGAGCCACAGGGACGTGCCGGTGAAGCCGGTGTGACCCGGACTGCCGCACGGCAGGATGCCCCGGGCGGCCTGGGACTGCTCGGCGGGGACGAATCCCGCCGTCCGCGCGCCGGCGGTGGGCGCCCGAAGCAGATGCGATCGCCCACGCGGGCCGAGCGCGAGGCAGCGCGGGACGACGATCTCGCGCGCGAGAGCCGCTGCCTCCTCGGCCGTGAGGAACAGACCCGCGTGTCCGGCGACGCCGCCGAGCCCCCACGCGTTTCCGTCGTGCACGACGCCGCGATCGATATGATCCCGCCACTCGTAGCCCCGACCGGCAACGCCTGCGAGCTCACGCTCGTACGCGTTGCCGCGCTCGGTCGCCGCCGCGTCGGGGAAGGACCGCGGCGGTCCGGCGAAGCCCGTGTGCCGCAACCCCAGCGGGCCGGCGATCCGCGAGTCGAACAGCCGGGCCAGATCCGCGCCGCCCGCGCGCTCGATCGCCACACCGAGCGCGATGTAGCCCAGATCGGAATACACGCAGTGGCCGCGCTCGCCGGCCCGCGCCGCCTGGGCGATCTGCCGCAGGTATCCCGCACGGTCCTCGGCTCGCAGGTACAGCGGGAGCCACGCCGGCAGTCCGCCTTCGTGGCGCGCCAGCTCGAGCAGGCTCACCGCTGCCAGCGGCGACCCACGCGCCTCCTCGACCCAGCGCCCGACGGGCTCGGAGGCGTCGAGCACGCCCTCGTGGTCCAGGATCGCGAGGAGCAAACCGGTGACGAGCGGCTTCGTCAGCGATGCGCCGTCGTACGGCGTGTCCTCGCGCACGGGCGCGGACGACGGCTCGCGTATGGCGAGCCCGGAGACCCCGCGACTGACAACCTGGCCCCGGGCCTCGACCCACCACGATGCGCCGGGCATCCAGCCCTCGGCGATCCGCGCGGCCACGAACCGAGCGATCGCCGCGTCTGCCGTCGTTCCGGTCACGAGCGAAGCGCGCACGCGTCGCGAACCCGGTGCGCCAATACGAGAGCCCGACGCGCTTTGAGCCCATCGATCCACGGCCGCTCGCGCGTGCGCACGGCGCCGACGAACGCCGCGAGCTCGAGAGCCAGCGGCTCGCCGGGCTCGACCGGCAGCTCGTCGTGCTCGATCGATGGGGCTCCTCCGGGTGTCATGACCAATCGGTAGCGCTCGACGCGACGCGCGTTCGTGTCGCAGGACAGGTACGTCCGCGACTGGAACAGCCGGATCCGTCGCAGCGGCTCGGCCGAGATCCGGCTCGCAGTCAGGTTGGCCACGCAGCCGGACTCGAACCGGATCCGGGCGTTGGCGATGTCGACCTTGTCGGTCAGCGCAGCGACACCGACCGCATCCATCGACGCGACCTCCGTGCCATCGAGCTCGAGCAACAGGTCCAGATCGTGGATCATCAGGTCGAGCACGACGTCGATGTCGGTGCTGCGCGCCGAGAACGCCGCGAGCCGATGGATCTCGAAGAACCGTGGCGCGTCGACCGCGCGGAACAGCGCCCGGACCGCCGGATTGTAGCGCTCGGTGTGTCCGACCATGACGAGGCGTGACGTCTTCGCCGCCGCGTCGAGGATCGCGTCCGCCTCGCCGATCTCGCGAGCGAGCGGCTTCTCGATCAGCACGTCGATCCCCGCCTCGAGCAGCTCGACCGCGACGGCCCGGTGGAACGCCGTCGGCACCGCGACGCTCGCCGCGTCGACCCGACCGACGAGATCCTGAACTCGCTCGAGGGCCACGCAGCCGTACTCCGCGGCGATCGCCCGTGCGCGATCCGCGTCGCGGTCCACGACGGCGACCAGCTCGACCTCGGGCAGCGCCGCGTACAGCCGAGCGTGGTGCCGACCGAGATGGCCTACACCGACGACCGCGGTGCGCGCCTTCACCGGCATACGCCACGCCGGCTGGATCGCACGAAATCCACGAAGTACCGCACCTCGGCCACGTGGCCCAGCTCCGCTTCCGCGCGAGACAGCCCGTCGGCCAGGGTGACCTTCGACTGGAACAGCAGGCGATAGCACCGCCGGATCGCATCGATGGTCGCTTGCGGGTATCCGGAGCGTTTGAGACCCACGACGTTCAACCCCACCGCCCGCGCCCGATTCCCCACCGTGAGGACCCATGGCAGCGCATCCTGAGTGAGCAGCGTTCCGCCGCCGAGGAACGCGAAGCGGGCGACCCGACAGAACTGATGCACGGCGCTGAACGCGCCGACCGTGGCCCCGTCCCCGACCTCCACGTGCCCCCCGAGCGTCGCCCCGTTGATGAACGTCGTCCGGCTCCCGACCTGGCAGTCGTGGCCCACGTGGGCGTGCACCATGAAGAAATTGTCGTCTCCGATGCGCGTCACTCCACCGCCGTGCTCGGTACCGCGATGGAGCGTCACCCCCTCGCGGATCCGGTTGCGGTCACCGATCTCGAGCCGGGTCGGGGCCCCGCGGTACTTGACGTCCTGCGGCGCGCCACCCAACGCGGCCGTCGCCGCGATCACGTTGTCCGCACCGATCGTCGTCGGGCCGTCGACCACCACGTGCGACTCGAGCCGCGTCCGCGGCCCGATCGCCACACCCGAGCCGACCACGCAGAACGGTCCAACGTGCACTCCCGGGCCCAGCTCGGCATCCTTCGCGACCACGGCCCGCGCGTCGATCGTGATCGTCACGCGGTTCGCTCGGCCAGCGCGCACATGAGCTCGCCCTCGGCGGCGAGCTGACCGTCGACGCTCGCGCTGGCCCGCATGCGGCACGCGCGCGCACGCAGCTGCAACACTTCGATCGTCAGTCGCAGCTGATCGCCCGGCACGACCGTGCGGCGGAAGCGCGCGCCGTCGACCCCGGTGAAGTACACGAGCTTGTTGCTCCGATCGGGGAGGTCCTGCAGCAGCAGCACCGCGCCCGTCTGGGCCATGGCTTCGAGGATCAGCACTCCGGGCATGATCGGCGCACCGGGGAAGTGGCCGGAGAAAAACGGCTCGTTGATCGTGACGTTCTTGAGGGCCACGATGCGGCGCCGCGGCTCGATCTCGAGCACCCGATCCACGAGCAGGAACGGGTACCGGTGCGGCAGATTGCTGAGGATGTACGCGATGTCCATCTCGCCGCCCCCTCGACTCACGGCGCCCGCTCGGCCTCGAGCTCCGAAACGCGGCGCCGCAGATCGCGCAGCTCGGCCCAGATCTCGGGCAGACGCGCCACGAGCGCCTGGGACCGTTTCCACCGCAGATGCTCGGTCGCCGGGATCCCGCCGATCAGTCCGCCCTGCTCCACGTCGCTGTACACCGCGGCCTTCGACGCGACGATCGTTCCCGACGCGATCTCGAGGTGCCCGATGATCCCGACCTGGCCGGCCAGAGTGACCCGATCGCCGAGCCGCGAGCTCCCGGCGATGCCGCACTGCGCGGCGATCAGGCACCCGCGCCCCAGCCGCACGCCGTGGGCCACCATCACCAGGTCGTCGATCTTCGTTCCCTCACCGACGACCGTCTCGCCGAGCATCGCCCGGTCGATCGTCGTGTTGGCGCCGATCTCCACGTCGTCCTCGACGACGACGCGCCCGACCTGGGGCACCTTGTGGTGCTGCCCCGCCGCGGTCGCGAACCCGAACCCGTCGGCCCCGAGCACCACGCCGGCGTGGATCAGGCACCGCTGCCCCACGAGCGTCCCCGGGTACAGCACGGCTCGCGGCAGGATCACCGTCTCCGCGCCGATCCGGCAGCCGGCACCGACGACCGCGCCGGCGGCGACGACCGAGCGATCACCGAGCTCCGCCGCTTCGTCGATCACGGCGAACGGCCCGATCGTCACGTCCCGGCCGAGCCGCGCGGTCGGGGCGATCGACGCCCGCTCCGACACTCCGGGGATCCATGCTGGGCGCGGATGGAACGCGTCGAGGATCCGCGCGAGCGCGAAGTGCGGATCGGCCGACTCGAGCCACGTGCGCCCGGAGAGGCCGGCGTCCGCCCGGGCCAGGATCGCCCCGGCCCGACTCGCCTCCGCGGCCCTGCGGTATCGCGGGTTCGTGAGGAAGCTCAGGTCCGTCGGACCGGCACGATCGAGCGTCTCGACCCCGTGGATCACGAGCGCCCCGTCGCCGTGGACGATCCCGTCGACGCGCGCCGCGATCTCGTCGAGCCGCAACGGTCCGCCCACGCTCCCCTCCGCCCGCGGATTATGCCCCATCAGGGCGACGCCGCCGGGGTCGCGGGGAACAGCCGGTTGAACGTGTCGATCAGCGCCGTCGTCACGTCGACCGAAGTCGAGGCCCACGCGACGTTCGCGCCCTCGAGGATCACGGTGAACTGCTCCTGCTTCGCGAAGTCGGCGATCGCCCCCCGGAGCTTCTCGTTGAACCGGGCCTCCGCCGCCGCGACCTCGAGCTGGAACCCGCGCGTCGCAATGTCCTTCCGGCTCTCGAGCTCGAGCATGCGCCGCCGGATGTCGATCTCGAGCGTCGTGCGCTTCTCCTCGGACAGCGACAGCCCCTTCTGCTCCAGCTGCTGTTGCAGCTCCTGGATCTTCTTCGTCTCGTCCTCGATCTCCCGCTGCTTGAGCGTCTTGGCCTCCGTCAGCTGGGCCTGGACCCGCTTGCCCTCGGTGGTCTCCTCGGATACTCGTTGCGAATCGAATACCCCGATCTTCAGCGCTGCCTGCGCCCTCGCGTCCCCGGCGCCCGCGGCCATCAGCGCCGCCAGTACCACGCCGGTTCCCAGCACGTTCGCACTGCCCATTCTCGCCTCTCCTTGCGGGCGCCCTAGAAGCTTCGCCCGATCGAAAACGTGAAATTGCTCGTCCGGTCCGTCTCGAGCTCCCGGACCGGCACGCCGTAGATCAACCGCAACGGCACCGGGAAGATCGGCAGGTGGAATCGTAGCTCGATCCCGGCGGATGCGCGCACCGTGTCGAAGTTGAACGACTGGTCTTCGGCCAGCGTGTCCCCGATGTCGAAGAACGCCGCGATCTCGACCTGCTCGTTCATCGGGAACACGTGCTCGAACTGCGCGAGGTAGTACCGATCCCCGCCGATCTCCACCGGAACCGGGATCCCGCCGCTGGTCACCAGATCGTCGACCGATACGAACCGCGGATCACCCAGGACATCGACGATCACCCCATCCTGGAGCTCGACGTACCGCACGGGCGTGATGCTGCGCGTCTCGAACACGCGCGGCCCAAGCGTCTCGCCCCCGAGCCAGAACCGCTCGAACCGTGGCACACCCTCGATGTTCGAGCCGGTCAGCGGGCTGCCGCCCTGCCACTCCCGGACGGCCCCGACCTGCGCGTGCAGCGCGAACAGCGAACGGCTGAACGAGCGCCGGTACCCCGTGAACACGACGATCGGCTTGAGGAACGACGTGTCGCCCCCCAGCGGCCCGCCGGCGATCTGCAGGCTCGTCGTCAACGACCGGCCACGTGTCGGACGGTACGGGTTGTTGATCGTCGTGAACGTGTAGAGCGGCGTGAGGCTGGATACCTGGGTCGTCGTGACCAGCGTCGTCGGCGTTGGGCCTCCGACCAGCACCGATTCGGACGTGACGTCCTGGAACCGGTACGACAGGTCGATGCTCCCGAACCGTCTCAGACGCTTGCCCAGGACGAGTCCGGCGCCCGAGCTGGTGCTGCTGAGCGTCGAGCCGTAATCCACGTCCTGCCGGAACACGCTCGCACCGAAGCGGTACGGTCGGTTGAGGAACCACGGCTCCTGGAACGAGATCTGGAATCGATTGGACCGCCCGCCGATCTGCAGCGCGACCGAGACGACCTGGCCGCGGCCGAGGAAGTTCCGCGTCGAGTACACGCCGTTGAAGAACGCGCCGTCGACGCCGCTGTAGCCCCCGCCGATCTGGATCTCGTTTCGACCCTGCTCCTCGCCGGCGAACCGCACGTGGACCCGGGACTCGCCCTCCACCGGCTCGACCGTCGGCTCTCCGCTGATCTGGTAGTACCCGAGCTGGTTGATCTTGGCCTTCGACAGGTCGAGCGCTGTTCGGTTGAACAGATCGCCCTCGGTCAACAACACCTCGCGGCGGAGTACGGCGTCGCGCGTCGCGGTGTTGCCGGTGAAATCGATACGCGACACGTAGTACGGCTTGTCCTCGTCGATGTCGATCGCGACGTCGGCGACGTTCTCGCCCGGGCGACGCTCGATCCGTCGCACGACCTGCGCGTACAGGTGCCCGCGGTTCTCGTACGCCTTGGTGATCTGATCCACCGCCATCTCGAGCTTGCCGTTGTCCAGGACGTCGCCTTCGTGGAGCGGAATCGCCTGGCGCACGATCGTCTCGGGGATCACGCTCGCACCGGTGATGCGCACCTGGCCCAGCGTGTACGGCGGCCCCTCGACGATCGGCACTTGGAGCCGAACCCAGCGCTTGGCCTCCTGGGCCTTCTTCTCGGCCTTCGCCGCACGCTTGGCCGCCTTGGAATCGGGGGCCGGGGTCGGGCTCGGGCTGGGTGCGGGAGGGGCCGGCTCGGGGGTGGGCGTGGGCGGAGCTTCGACCTTCGGCTCGGCCGTGGATTTGGACTTGGACTTCGACGGCTTGGGCTCCTCGACGGTCACGACCGGTGCTCGGACCTCCACGTCCAGGTAGCCTCGACTCTGGTACAGGTCGCGCAACGCTCCCGCGTCCTGATCCCACTTCACCGGGTGGTACAGGTTCTTGCCCGACCACGGCCAGTACCACTGCCGCTCCTGGGTCAGCTTCAGCGCGCCCTTCAGCTTCCCGTCCGAGAACACCTCGTTGCCCACGAATTCGATCGAGCGGATCCGCGTCTTGCCTCCCGGAACGATGCCGAAGCGCACGGCCCGCGTCGTCTCGGTGACGCTCTGCACGTCGACCTTGACCTGCGAGTTCAGGTGTCCTTTCTCGGCCAGCAGGTCCTGGATCGCCGTCTGGGCGAAGAACACGGCACCCATGTCGATCGGCTTTCCGAGCTGCAGGGTCAGCTGACGCTCGCGCAGCCGATCCTCGATCGCCGTGCGCGTCAGGACCGGATTCTCCTCGTACGTCACCGACGACAGGACCGGACGCTCCTCGACCTTGATCACCAGCACCGTTCCACCCGTGCTGCCCCGCTCGACCTCGAACGTGATGTCGCGGAACAGGCCCAGGCCCCACAGCGCGCGGAACCGCTGGCGCACCCGGGCGACGTCGTACGGGTCACCGCGCTCGATCCCCAGGGCGTGCCGGAACGCCTCGGGGCTCATCCGCCGTAGGCCCTGGACCTGGATGTCCTCGACCGTGCCTTCCTGGGCCCGGGGAACACCGAACGCCAGCGCGCCCACGACCAGCGCGAGGAGTCCCAGCGAACGCCGGCGCGGCAGCCCGAGCGACCGGGCGCGGGCGCACCGATGTTCGCTGTTCGTCGCTCGCTCCTCGCTCGCTCGTGCCATCGACCGGGGGCTCGGGGAATCGCTCGTCGCCCGCACACGCCGGAGACGGCGTACGCAGCGGAGTCCGGCCGCCGACCGGACGCGCGCCATTCTACCGCGGAACGCGGGGCGTCGCAGGACGCCGGAGAGCTACGGCGAGGACGGCTCCAGCACCTGACGGAACTCGAGCCGCGAGCCGTCGAGGAACACCTCGATCGGACCGGGCTCGTGGAACCGGCCCTGGATCAGCGCTTCCGACAGCGCGTCCTCGATGTGCCGCTGGATCGCCCGACGCAACGGGCGCGCACCGAACGACCGGTCCTGACACGTCGTCATCACGAGCCACGCGCAGACCTCGTCGGTCACGCTGACCTGGATCCGGCGATCGGCCAGTCCACGGTTCAGCCGATCGATGAGGATGCGCACGATCGCCCGCAGCTGATCCTCGGCCAGCGCGTCGAACACAATGATCTCGTCGAGCCGGTTCAGGAACTCCGGGCTCAGCGTGCGCTTGACCTCGTTCATCACCAGGTCGCGGCGGTCCTTGAACGCCTGCTCCCGATCCTCGCTCTTGAACCCCATCTTGCCGCCGGTCCGCGCGACGTGCTGGGAGCCGATGTTCGACGTCATGATCACGATCGTGTTCTTGAAGTCGACCTGCTGGCCGTACGCATCCGTGATCAACGCCGTCCTCCAGGACCTGCAGCAGGATGTTCAGCACGTCGGGATGCGACTTTCTCGATCTCGTCGAGCAGGATCACGCTGTACGGCTGACGCTTGATGCGCTCGGTGAGCTGGCCGCCCTCCTCGTGACCCACGTAGCCCGGGGGCGAGCCGATCATCTTCGCGATCGCGTGCTTCTCCATGTACTCCGACATGTCGAAGCGCACCAGGGCCCGCTCCGAGTCGAACAGGAACTCGGCCAGCGTTCGCGCGACCTCGGTCTTGCCCACGCCGGTCGGGCCGAGGAACACGAACGACCCGATCGGCCGATTCGGGTTCTTCAGGCCCGCCCGCGAGCGGCGGATCGCCCGGGCCAGGGCGGAGATCGCCTCGTCCTGACCGACGATGCGCTGGTGCAGGTAGTCCTCCATGTGATGAGCTTGTCGGCCTCGTCCTCGGCCACGGACTGGATCGGAATCCCGGTCCACCGCGAGATGACCTCCTCGACGTCCGCCCGCGTCACATCGAGAATCCGGTTGCACTCCTCTTCGTAGACGCTGCTTGCGCTCCTCGTGCTGCCGCGCTGAGGTTGACCTCCTCGTCGTGGTACGCCACGGCCTCGTCGAAGTCCTTGCGCGCGAGCGCGCTCTTCATCCCCTCGACGGCGCGGCGTAGCTCGCGCTCGATGCTTCTTGATCTCGGCGTACGAGGTGCGTCTTGGCCAGCTTGACCCGCGCCCCGGCCTCGTCCAGAACGTCGATCGCCTTGTCCGGGAGGAACCGGTCGGTGATGTATCGGTTGGACTGGAACACGGCGGCGTGCATCGCATCGGCGGAGAAGCGCACGCCGTGGAACCGCTCGTAGCGCTCCTTCACCCCGTCCAGGATGGCGAACGTCTCGTCCTCGCTCGGCGGCCGGATCTGTGATCGGCTGGAACCGCCGGACGAGCGCGCGGTCCTTCTCGATGTACTTGTGATAGTCGCGCGGCGTCGTCGCGCCGATGCACTGGACCTCGCCGCGCGACAGGGTGGGCTTGAGGATGTTCGCGGCGTCGAGCGAGCCCTCGGCCGACCCCGCGCCGATCAGCGAGTGGATCTCGTCGATGAAGATGATCACGTCGTCGGAGCGACGTCAGCTCGGTGATGATCCCCTTGAGCCGCTCCTCGAACTGCCCGCGGTACTTCGTGCCCGCGACGACGAGCGACAGGTCGAGGGCCAGGATGCGCTTGTTGCAGCAGGGAGGGCGGGACTTCGCCGTCGACGATCCGCGTGGCCAGTCCCTCGACGATCGCGGTCTTGCCCACGCCCGGCTCGCCCAAGAGCACCGGGTTGTTCTTGCGCCGCCGGGACAGGACCTGCACGACCCGCTCGAGCTCGGCGTCGCGACCGATCAGCGGATCGAACACGCGGCGCTCGGCCATCTCCGACAGATCGCGCGAGAACTCGTTGAGGAACGGCGTCTCCTTCTTCTTCTTCGGCATCGCTCGGCGCTTGTAGATGTTGACCGCGTCTTCGCGCACGGCGTAGAGCCGCATCCCGCGCTCGGCCAGCATGCCGGCCGGCGGGCGAGTCCTCCAGGCGCAGCAGCCCGAGCAGGATGTGCTCGGTTCCGATCGTGCGGATGCATCAGCCGCTCGGCTTCTTCCTCGGCGTACTGCAGGGCGCTCTTGGCCTCTTCGCTGAACGGGATCTCGACCGACGTCGAGAGCTTCTCGCGCGCCGGGCCGCGGCGCTCGAGCTCGGTCTGCAGCAGGTCCATCGAGACGTTCGCCCGCGTGAACAGCTCACGCGTCGTCTCCTCGCCTTCCTTCAGCAGGCCGAGCAGCAGGTGCTCGGTCCCGATCACCTTCGCACCCTGCTGGCTCGCCTCGTAGCTTGGCGAGGAACAGGATCCGCTTGGCCTTTTCGGTGAACTTCTCGAACATGGTCGAAAGCCCTCGGTGCCGAGGAATTCCCGGGAAAAAGCTCAAAAACTATACCACAGGGCCTCGTGCCTCTTCGGACTCCGGCCCGGCGAAGAACCAGTCCCTGGCGCGACCTTCGAGAACTCCCAAGCGTCCGTCTTCCAGGCGCAGGACGCGATCGCACCCGGAGGCCAGCCGCTCGTTGTGAGTCGCGAGCACGAGAGAGAAAGAACGCTCGACCTGCAGTTCGCGCAACAGTGCGAACACACGTCTTCCGCTCGCCGGGTCCAGGTTCCCGGTCGGCTCGTCGGCCAGCAGGATCTCCGGCCGACCGACCAGCGCCCGCGCAATCGCAACTCGCTGCTGCTCCCCGCCCGAAAGCGCGGCCGGCCGGTGGGTGAGCCGGGACTCGAGGCCCAGCCGCCCGAGGATCTCGCGCGCCGCGGCTTCGACGTCGGTGGTCGATCGACCCAGGCGGAGCGGCATGGCCACGTTCTCGACGGCCGTGAACTCCGGCAGCAGATGGTGGAACTGGAACACGAACCCCACCACGCGGTTACGGAACTCGGCCCGCGCCCGACCGTCGAGGCCCAGCACGTCCCGTCCGCGGTGCACGAGCCGGCCCGAGTCCGGACGGTCGAGGGCGCCCAGGACGTGCAAGAGCGTCGATTTCCCGACGCCGGAGTCGCCGACGACCGCGACCGTCTCGCCCGCGGCGATCGTCAGGTCGAGGCCCCGGAGGACCTCGATCCGCTGCGGTTCGCGGCCGTACGACTTGCACAGCCCGAAGGCGCCCAGAACGGTCTCACTCATGCCGGATCGCCTCGACCGGATCGAGCTGGCCGCCTTCCACGCCGGGTACAGCGTCGCCGCGAGGGATACGGCGAGCGCGGCCAAGCCGACGACGACGACGTCGACGGTTCGCGGCGCGAACGGGACGTGGGACAGGTAGTACACCTCCGGATTGAGGGGGATCAGGTGGTAGTGATCGAGCCACCAGCGCCGCGGTCGTTCCGAAGACGAGCCCGAGCGGGGTCCCGACGGCCCCGATGATCAGCCCCTGCAGCACGAACACCGTCGCGATGCCGCGGGGTTCGGCGCCCATCGCGCACAGGGTGCCGATCTCCTTGACCTTGTCCGAGACCATCAGGATCAGCGTCGATACGATGTTCAGGGCCGCGACGACGACGATCAGTCCGATCGCCAGGAACAACGAGCAGCTTCTCGGTGTTCAGCGCGCGGATCAGAGCCCGGTTCTGCTCGATGAGATCGACGACCATCCACTCCGCCCCGAGCGCCGCGCGCAGAGTCGCTTTGGACGATTGCAGCCGGCGCCAGTCGCGCAGCCGGACCTCGATCCACGAGCTGCGGCCCGGAGCGTGGAGCAGGCGGCGCGCGTCGTCGATTCCGACATACGCCCGCTGCGCGTCCTCGTCGAAGTGCTCGGACGCGTAGGTCCCCACGACCTCGAACACTTGGGAGTACGGTACCGGGCCCCACGGAGACAGCGTCACGTGCGGCACGATCAGCCGCACGGGGTCACCGACCGCGGCGCCGAGCCGTCGCGCGAGCTCCCGGCCGAGCACGATGCCGGCCCGTCCACTGGTGCCGCGCTCGGCCAGCGCCGCATACGGGTCCGCCGCGGGGTCCACGTCCGTGACCCGCGCCTGCTTCTCCGGCTCCACACCATGAACCTCGGCGAACGCCGGTAGGTCGACGCCCGCGCGCACGAGCATCGCTGGGGCGTAGAGGATCGGGGCCGCGGCCAACACACCGTTGACCTGCTCCGTGCGGGCGATCAGGTCGGGCGCGCCGTCGAACTCCCGATGGCTCACCGCCGGCACGACGGTGAGGTGCGCACCGCCGCGGAATATCCGCGACCGCACGTCCTCGACGAACCCGCTCATCAGCGCGAGGGCGATCACCAGCGCGGCGGTCCCGACCGCGACGCCGGCGACCGAGATCACGGTGATGACCGACAGGAACGTCCGGCCTCGATGGACGCGCAGGTACCGCAACGCGAGATGCAGCTCGTAGGGCAGGCGGGCCGAGAGCGAGCGCCGGGCCATGCCGTTCAGCGCCGGTGGGCGGACCACGGACCGGTTCCACCGTCCGTGCCCGCGAGCTCGTAGTTGAGCCAGCTCCCCCGAATCGACTTTCCATCGGCGCCAAGAAACCCCTCGAGCTCCATGGAGCGACCGAGCGACGAGTCGATCCGCACCAGGAACAGCTTGCGGTTCACCAGGGTCCCTTGCAGACTGCCGCGGAAGCCACCGTCGAGCACGTACGTTCCGCCCACGATCGTGCCCGATTGCCTGAGCGTGAACGTCCCGCGCTGGGAGAACGGCAGCAACACGACCTCCCACACGCCGGTCACCGGACCCGCTTCGCCCTCGTCCGGCCGGTCGAGGGCCGCGATCTGCTGCTCGAGAAGCGCGATCCGTCGGATCCGCCCGAGGATACGCTCAGCCAGCTCGCGCTCGACCGCCCGTGCGCGCGCACCTTCGACCTCCTCGGGGCCGATCTGATCGAGAACGGCTCGCGCCCGCTCGGGCGCTCCAGGCTCGGTCGAGGAGAGCGCGGCGTCGAGGGCCGCGTACAGATCGCCGAGTCGGGGCAAGCTCGTGGTCCGGCGTCGGCCAGCGGCACGGAACCGTGCCAGATCCTCCTCGAGCATCGAGCGCTCGACGCCGACCTCCGCCGCGAGCGCGGCCGCGGCGGGAGCGCTCGGTCCACCACCTTCCGCGGTCGGGGCATCGGCCGCCTCGACCCCGAGCCGCGCGGCCCATACGAACGAGAGAGCCGCGCACCCGACGCGTGCGGCGGTCCAGACCGACCGCCTCACGGCTCGGTCACCGTCAGCGCGGCGCGCACCGCCAGGTCGGCACGACGCGCCGGCAGCTCCCCGGCGACGACCCAGACCCAGAGCCCACCGTTCCCGTCCTCCGACACGTCGGCGACCGTCGTCGCTCCCTCGGCCGAAGCCTCGAGCGGAGTCCGCGGCGCGGCGCGTCCGCCGCCGGTCGATCGCACGCCGTGATCGTCGAGGGCCGCGCGTGCGTCGGCCGCCGTACCGCGGCATCGCACACGCAGCTGGGCCGCGTGTCCCAGGAACACGGGGACCACCGCGACGCGGAGCGCGAGCCGCTCGGTGGGCCAGTCCAGGAGGTGCCGCATCTCGCTCGCCACACGCCTTTCCGTGCGGAACGCCGGATCCTCGACGTCGGCCAGCGGCAGCACGTTGAACGCGAGCTGGCGCGCGAAGACATCGCGCGGGACGGTCTCGAAGCTGAGCAGGCGGATCGTCTGCTCGCGTAGCTCGTCGAGGCCGGCGTCGCCGAAGTCCGCGGCCGGGCGCAGCACCATTGCCGTCGCCTCGTCCACGCCCAGCGCGCGCTCGAGCGGGAGCAGGACATCGAGCAGGAGCACGGTCAGCTCGTGCGGCACCGCGAGGATCGCCCCCTCGGTCGGAAGCGTCGGCTCCGGCCCCGCAGGCCGCACGATGCGTCGCCGTGGATCGGACAGGGCGTCGACGAGGTCGATCACCGTCCGATCGGGGGCCACGAGCGTTCCCACGGCGGCGGCGCTCGAACCGGCCTCGCACAGAAACACGACCTCGCGGCCCGCGATCTCGTCGAGATCGATCTCCTGGATCAATCGCGCTTCGTCGGCGTAGTCGCTGAGCACCGCTTCGCCGCCCGTATCCCCGTACAGCGCGACGCGCGCTCCCGGAACCCCTGCTCGGAACAGGGCCTCGCGGATCCGGCTGCCGTCCGGCGAGCCGGCGCCGACGACGGCGATGCGGGCGCTGCCCGCGCCCCTAGTCCGTGCCATGGCCAACCCGCGGCGCGCTAGCGCAGGAGCGGTTCATCGGCGACCGGCTCGCTCGGCCGCTCTCGCGGGCCCGTCCTGGCGTTCAACGCGTTCCACAGGTACGTCGCCGGACCGGCGACGAGGTACAGACCGGCCACGCCCAGCATCACGGGTGCGGGCGCCACGGCGATCCCCACGAGGGTCGCGGCGATCGGCAGGACGTACAGGTACGATCGGCGACTGCGCAGCCCCAAACCCTTGAACGACGGATACCGAAACCGGCTGACCATCAGGAGTCCGAGGGTCGTGACGAGCGTCGCGACGGCCAGCGCGATCCAGCGCTGTTGGTCGACTCCGGGGAACGCATACGACAAACAGGCCACCGAGCCGCCGGCCATGGGCGAGGGACACCCGGCGAAGTACCGTTTGTCCGTCGCGCTGCTCTGGATGTTGAACCGCGCGAGCCGCATCGCGGCGCAGACCACGAACAGAAACGCGACGAGCCAGCCCATCCGGCCCAGCGGAACGAGGGCCCAGTGGTACGCGAGCAGCGCGGGGGCCACACCGAAGGACACGATGTCGGCCAGCGAGTCGAACTCGTTCCCGAACGGCGACGACGTTCCGGTCATTCGCGCGATGCGTCCGTCGAGCCCGTCGAGGATCCCCGCCGCAATGACCAATAGCGAGGCCCGCTCGAACTCGCTGCGGAACGTCAGCACGAGGCTGTAGAAGCCGCAGAACAGGTTCCCGATGGTGAACAGCGTCGGTAAGAGGTAGATACCGCGCCGCAATCGAGTCGATCTCGGCATGGCTCCGTTCCGAATCCGGTCGTGATTCTGGCCGTTCTGGCCGCGTCATCACTATAACGGAAACGTGCCCGGTGGGCCGGCAGGCGGCCGACGCCGGGCCAGGACCGAACGCCCGGCGACGACGCGCTGCCCGCGCCGGACCACGGGCTCGGCGCCCGGCGGCAGATCCACGTCGACACGCGATCCGAATCGAATCAGGCCGACGCGCTGCCCCGCGACCAGCGGCTGGCCCGGCGCGACGCGAACTACCACCCGACGGGCGATGAGACCGGCCACGAGGGTGAACCGCACCGGCCCCTCCTCCGCGTCGATCTCGATCTCCAGGCGCTCGTTGCATTCGGGAGCGTCGTCGCGGAACGCGGCCCGAAAGCGGCCGGGTGTGCGCCGCACACCGAGAACGGTTCCGGCGACAGGGGCACGACACACGTGGACGTCGAACACGTTCATGAACACCGAGATCTTCCGGTCGTTGACGGCGAGGATCCGACCGTCGGCCGGGCTCAGGACGACGTGCAGGTCGGACGGTGGCTCGCGATCGGGATCGCGAAAGAACCAGGTCACGAACGCGGTCAGGGCGAGCAGCGCGAACGCCACGAGCGGGTGGACCCAGATCGCCGCCACGCTCAACGCGGCGAGCGGGACGCAGAACCACACACCATCGCGGTCGATCCGCACGTTTCCCCCGACCGCGCACTATACCCGGCGCGGCTCCCCCGGCTCCACGAGCGCGAGGACACAGGTCATGACGATCGCGTCCTCGCCCTCGATGGCGTAGTAGTTGCGCCTTCGCCCGGTCTCGTGAAACCCGTGGCGCTCGTAGAGCCGCCGGGCCGCTACGTTCGAGGGACGCACCTCGAGCGTCGCCCGTGTGCAGCCCCGGGCGGCGGCCTCGGCGATCAACCGTCTCAGGAACCAGCCTCCGACGCCCCGGCCGCGCTCGAGCGGATGCACGGCGAGGTTGTTGATCGCCAGCTCGTCGTCGACGAGCCAGAGGCAAGCGTAGGCCAGGACCCGATCGCCGAGCACCGCGACACGATTCCACCCCAGGGGGTTGCGCACGATCTCGTGCAGGAAGTGCTCGCGTTTCCACGGCGTCGGGAACGACGCGCGCTCGATCGCGAGGATCGGTTCGAGGTCCTCCGCTCGCATCGTCCGGATCGACGGCTCACTCCCCATCGCGAGCGTCCTCCACGACCGGTGGGCGCAGGTAGATCGGTGCGAGATCGGCCGGACGGTCGAACGCCCCCTGGACCAGGGCCAGCCATCCTGCGGCGGCGGCGACCGCGTGCGCCGTCTTGCCGCATGCGTGGCCGTGCACGGTTGCAATCGTTCGAGCCAGCTCTTCCTGTCCGCGCATCGGGATCAAGATCCCGGGGCCGTCGGGCAGACCCGCGAGCTCCGCCGGATCGCCGAGCCAGGGCTCACCGATCGCCCGCGGCGGGCTCGATCGTGCGTCGTACCGCGCGGCGAAGATTTGGCCGCGGCCAGCGGACAGGATCGCGATCCGGTCGCGCTCGGCGGGACCGTGAGCCTGGGCCATGGCATCGAGCGTAGGCACGGCGGCGGTCGGCCGCCCGGAGGCGATCGCGAGCCCACGGATCGTTCCGAGGCCGATGCGCACACCGGTGAACGATCCGGGTCCGCGCGTGGCCACGAAACCGTCGAGGCTCGACTTCGACCAGCCCGACTCGCCCAGGATGCGCTCGAGCATGCCCAACACGTGCGACGCATGGGACTCGGCCACGAGGTCCTCGACCGTCGCGACGACCTCGGGTGCTCCCGCGCCTGCGCTCCGCTCGACGAGCGCGGCGCTGCCCCACCACGTCGACAGGTCGAGGCTCGCCACCCGGCGGATCGCCCCCGACACACCGGCCCGTTCAACCACGCGCGGCGCCCTCTCGTCGGCCCCGGAACAGGTCGACCCCGTCCTCGACTCCGTCCGGCGCGGGTTCGCCGAGCGCGAGGCCGATCGCGAATCGATCGGGCAGCGTGGCCCCGGGTACGGGGAGCGGGGCCGCAAGCCTGTCGACGCGGACCACGGTGCCGCGCAGCCCGTCGGCCGGTCGGGCTGCGGCTTCCGCGGGCAGCCGGACCTCGAGCGCCGCGCCGACATCGAACGCCTCGGGGCCAACGAACAGGATCCCGCCGCGCGACGCGTCGCGGATCCGCCCGCGGCTCGGCGGCTCCGCACCCAGCACCTCGATCTCGACCCGTCGGGGGGCGAGATCGACGCGCCGGAAGCGCCTGCGCTCGCCCCGGTACGATTCGACCATGTTCCGGCCAGCGGCCTTCGCGTGGTACAGGGCCTGTGCCGCGCAGCGCAGCAGCGCGTCTGCGTCGCGCGCGTCCTCGGGGCACTCCGCGACCCCGGCCGAGATGGTCAGACCGACCGGCTGACCGGCGGCTTCGCGCGACGCGAAGAACGCCTCGACCTCGCGGCGAAAGCGCTCGGCCACGAGGGTCGCACCGTGGCGATCGGTCTCGGGCAACACGACCGCCAGCTCGTCCTCTCCGGGTCGTGCCGCGAGGTCGATGTCCCGGATGCCGTTCGACAGGAGCAACGCCGCCTCGCGCAGGAGTCGATCGCCGATCGTCGCGCCGACTCTCCGATTGATCGCCGCGAAATCGTCGAGGTCGAACAGAACGAGCGCGACGCGCTCGCCGTAGCGCCGGGCCCGGCGTACCTCGCGCTCGACCGCGGTGCGGAACGCGCGGTCGGAGGCCAGACCGGATCGCTCGTCTCGCGTCGGATCGGTTTCCGCTGCATCGACGAGCTCGAGGTCGATCAGCCGGGGCTCGACGAGCATGCGGTTCTCGTGCACGAAATAGTCGAGCACGGCGACCCTCGCCCCGGGGTCGCGACCGAGGGATCGGCCGAGCTCACGCCGCCGCTCGACGATCGCCTGCCAGTGTCGGCAAGCCTCGGACGCCTCGAACGGCAGGCCGGTGAGCAGCAGCAGCAGCGCCGCGTGCGGGCTCGCCCCGCCGTCGCGCCCCAGCCGATCGAGCCCTTCGGACAGCAGCGGACCGTCGTGCGCGTCCTCGGCCAAGAGGCCGAGCAGCTCGGGGCGCAGAGATTCCGCCTCCTGTCGCGTGATCACGATTCGATCCCCTCGCGCCCTCGACCGTCGAGCATCTCGCCGAGAACGCTCGGCGGCAGCCGCTCGGCCAGTGCGATCGCCGTCCGACCGGTGCCCGCGACGCACCGCGCCACTCGACCCTCGGCGACCCACGCGCGGGGCGTTTCGATGCGCACGCGGACGAGCTCGTGCACCGCGCACTCGCTTGGGCCATCGATCACGATCCCGTCGGGCCCGACCTCGACGATGCGCACCGGGCTCGTCGTTCCGTCCCGGGCGAGCAGGGTCGCGGCGAGGGCCGACCGCGCCCGCATCCTCACGGCGGACCGCCGTTCCCGCGCGTGGGCCACGACGCGATCCCCACCCTGGTCCCGCGCATGCGCGAGGGCGCTGCGCGCGGCGTGCAGCCAGCCCTCGACTCCGGCCGCGTCTTCGGGAACGCACCCGATCCCGATCGACAGCGTTCGACGAGCGACGCACCCGTGCTCCGGCTGTTCGGCTGCGTCCTCGGCGATCCGGCGTCGCAATCGCTCGGCCACCGCCGTCGCCGCGAGGCGATCGGTCCGCGGGAGCAGCGCGACGAACTCGTCCTCACCGGAATGCCCCGGCACGTCCGATTCCCGCAGCGCACGTCTCAGGCTGCGCAACGAACGGTCGAGCGCCGCCGACCGCGCGTCGGAACTTTCGCGCGAGGAGCGGTCCCCCGGCGGATCGAGTGCCCCGACGAGGATCGCGGCGGTCCGTCCGTGGCGCAGGGTCCGACGGAGCTCGCGGGAGATCTCACGCTCGACCGCGCTGCGGTCGAGAACGCCAGTTCGGGCGTCCCTGCCGGCCGTTGCCGCTCCGGAACGGGATGCGTCGACGACCGCCGGGCTGCCGAACAGGGCGCGCACGTTGCACCCGTAGTCGAGTGCGGCCCAGACGAGACCCGGATCGCGACCCAGAGCGCTCGCCGCGCGGGCCCGGCCTTCGAGGATCGCGCGCAGGAGGGCCTCGGCTTCCGGCTCGGCGAGGTCGAGCGTCGTCGCCCGGTAGAGCAGCGCCGCGTGCGCGGGCAGGTCGCCGTGGCCGAACTCCGCCAGGCGAGCCAGGAGCCGATTCGGGTCGGGCTCGAGAGCCAACTCCGCCAGGCGGCGGTCCCGATCCGCCTGGGCCCAGAACGGAGCACCCTGCCGTCGGCTCATGGCGGTGTTCGTCCCCGTCGCACCGGCCGCGCCGCAGCGGGCGACGGATGCGAGCGATCCTACCACGTGAAATCGGCCGGAGGCTGCGGCGTGGGCTCACCGCCGGCCCCGTGCTACGCTCGCCCCCGGAAACTAACCGGCCGCCGGCACGTATTAGGGTCGCGGAGAGCCTGCCACTTTTGAAGCCTCAGCCGGTCGAAACCCGAACCGCCCAGGCGGCCCGTGCCGGGGTCGCGGACGAGCTGCTCGTGCAGCGGGCCCTCGCGGGCGAGCGCGAGGCGTTCGAGGCGCTCGTTCGCCGGCACCAGCGAGCTCTGGTCAGTCACCTGTACCGCATCACGGGGCAGCGCGACGCCGCGCTCGACCTGGCCCAAGAGGTGTTCCTCAAGGTTTACGTGTCGCTCGCGAGCTACGACCCGCGATTCCGCTTCACCACGTGGCTGTACCGGATCGCGTCGAACTGCGCGATCGACCTGTTGCGGCGGAAGGAGCCGCGGACGTGCCACCTTCCCGGTGACACGGCCGACGATTCGGCCGAGGCACCTCCGGGATCGCTCGCCGGGAACGAGCCGACGCCGGACGAGATCCTGCGCGCTCGCGAGCTGCAGGTGCGAATCGAGGCCGCGATCCGTCGTCTGCCGACCGAGTATCGGCAGCTGATCCTGCTGCGCCACCGCCAGCATTGCCGGTACGACGAGATCGCGCGGATCACGAGCTTGCCGCTCGGAACGGTCAAGAACCGGATCTTCCGGGCGCGGGAGGTCCTGCGGGCCGCGCTCGCCGATGTGCTCGAGGCGGAGAGCTGAGATGACGTGCGATCGGATCCGTCCACTGCTGTACCGTCTCGCGGAGCAGGAAGCCGATCCCGCGGAAGCGATCGAGGCCGCGCGCCATCTTCCACGGTGCACGGCGTGCAAGATCCTCCTCGCTCGTGAGCGACGGCTCGCGGTGCTGCTCGAGCGCGAGCTGGTCGATCTCGCCGTCGACGAGACGTTCGTCCGGGAGGTCATGGACACGCTGCCCGCCGCCCCGCCGCGGCGGCGTGCGGCGCCGATCCGCGTGCTGCGCGGGCTCAAGCTCGCCTGCCTCGCCGGCCTGATGCTGTTGTGTGGCGGCTCCGTGGCACGGCATGCGCTCCCGGCGGCCGAGACACCGTGGTTCGCCGCGCCGACGGTGGACCTCGACGGTCCGCGAGACACGGGCTCTCCGGTCCTCGCGATGGCCGCCTTGACCGTGCGGGTCCTGGCCACCGCGGTCCCGGCCGTTCTGTCGCAAACCGTCGTCGACGAAGCGGTGTTCGGCGTGGCCCTGGGGCTTTCGCTGCTCGTGATCGTGCTGGCGGCGAGCGGCGTGCTCGGCCTCGTCGTGGCCGGGTGGTGCGCGCGCGCTACTCCCGGCCCAGCATCCCGCGCAGCGCGGTGCGGCTGACCCCCAGCCGTCGCGCGGCCTCGTCCTCGTTCCCGTCGACTTGCGCCAGTACGCGCGCGGTGTAG
The DNA here is from genome assembly GCA_963824225.1 of uncultured Acidobacteriota bacterium. GTDB lineage: Bacteria > Acidobacteriota > Polarisedimenticolia > Polarisedimenticolales > Polarisedimenticolaceae > CAWGOF01. The sequence goes on from CAWGOF010000002.1 coordinate 74,473, forward strand.
TACCGCTCGAATGCGCGCACGCCGTCGGCCAACGACGCGTAGTCTCGATACAGGTCCACGCCGAGCTCGGTCCGACCGGCGAGCGCGGACGGCAGGTCGCCGCTCGTGATCCGATCGCCGGCCAGACCCACCACCAGGCGCTCGACCACGTTGCGCAGCTCCCGGAGGTTCCCCGGCCAGTCGTGACCCTTCAGCGCGGACAGAGCGTCGGGCGCGAGCTGTTTCGGCGATCGGCCGTACTCCCGCGCCAGGTCGCGCAGGAACCGCTCCACGAGCAGCGGAACGTCGTCCCGCCGCTCGCGAAGGCTCGGCACGTCGACCCGCAGGACGTCCAGGTACTGCAGGAGCTCGGGCTCGATCCCGTGGGCCTCCGGCGGGGCCGAGGCGAGCACCCGACACCCGCCGTCGCGCCCGGCATCTCGAACGAGCGTCGCGGCGAGTCGTCGCTGCAGCGCGGCGGCCAGCCGGTCCACGTCCTCCAGGAACAGACTGCCTCCCTCGGCGCGCTCGAGCCGTCCCCCGTCCGCGCTCGGGGCGAACAGAGCACGGTCCGCGGCGTTCTCTTCGAGGGCACCGCACGGGATCTCGACGAACGGCGTCTCGGGGCGGCGGCCCGCGCGGTGGATGTATCGGACCACGGTCTCACGGCCGCTCCCCTGCTCGCCACACACGAGCACCGGGGCGTCGGAGTCGGCCGCGAGCCGCGCGGTCCGCCTCAGCCGCTCGGCCGCCGGACTCGTTCCAAGGATCTCGGTGTCTCGCGCCAACTGCTCGAGGAGGTGCCGGTTGCTGCGCTCGAGCCGCCGTTGCCGCAGCGCGTTCCGCAGGACGAGCAGCGTCTTGTCCAGCGACAGGGGCTTCTCGATGAAGTCGAACGCCCCGAGCTTCGTCGCGCGAACCGCGGTCTCGATCGTGCCGTGGCCGGAGATCATCACGATCTCGGCGTCCGAGCCCCGCTGGCGCAGGCGGACCAGCGTCTCGAGACCGTCGATCCCGGGCAACCAGACGTCGAGCAGCACCGCATCGAACGCCTCCTGCGCCAAGCGCTCGAGCGCTTGCTCCCCGCTCGGCTCGGCCCGAACGTGGAACCCCTCGTCGACCAGGATCCCCTCGAGGGCCGACCGCACCCCCGGCTCGTCGTCGACGATCAGAATGCGAGACGCGCCCATCGAGTAGCCTCCACGCCTAGGCGGGCAGATCCAGCACGAACCGAGCCCCGCGGGGCTCGTTGCCCTCGAGACGGATCGTCCCGCGGTGGTCCTTGACGATCTTGTACACGATCGCGAGCCCCAGACCGGTGCCACGCTTCTTCGTCGAAAAGTCGGGCATGAACAACCGATCCTGGTGTGCCGGATCGACGCCCGGACCGTCGTCCGCGACCTCGAGTCGCACGACGCGCTCGGCCGCAATGCGCCGAGCGTGGACCCGGATCGTGCCCCGGGCCTGCGTCGCGGCGACCGCGTTGTCCACGAGGTTGACGAGCACGCGACGGATCTGGTCCGGATCGATCGACACGCGTCCGACCGATGGGTCGACGTGCACGTCCCATTGCACGTCTCCGAGCCCGCGGTACAGCGCGAGCACCGATTCGACGATTCCGACGAGCTCGACCTCTCGCGGAGCGACTTCCGGCAGCCGAGCGAACTGCGAGAACTCGTCGACGAGCCGCTTCAGCACGCCGACCTCGCGCTCGATCGACGCCGTGGCCTCGGGCAGGACCTGCCCGAGGTCGGTCGCGCCCTCGGCGAACTTCTTGCGCAGACGCTGGGCCGCGAGCTGGATCGGCGTCAGCGGGTTCTTGATCTCGTGGGCGATCCGTCGGGCCACCTCGCGCCAGGCGGCGGTCTTCTGCGCCCGCAGCAGCTCCGTGAGATCGTCGACGATCACGAGCGTTCCGAGCCGTTCCCCGGCGGCGCCCCGCAGCTGCGACACGTGGACCGTGACCTGCCGGGCCGCGCCCGGACGATCGAGGCTCAGGTCGCGCTGCAGGTGCTCGACCGGTCCGTCCTCCCCCGGCTCGAGCAGCTCGGCCAGCGGAGCGAGGCCGGCTCGGCGAAATGCGGCCGCCGCGTCGTCGCCGGGCGCGAGACCGAGGCCGAGCATTCCCCGCACCGCGCGATTCGCGGTCGTGACCCGTCCTTCGGGATCGAGCGATAGCACGGCGGTCGAGAGGTTCCCGAGCAACGTCTCGATGTACCGGCGACGCTCGTCGAGCGCGCGATTCGACCGCCGCAGATCGGCGGTCGAGCGCGTGATCACCTCGCGGCTCTCCTGGAGCTCACCGGCCATCTCGTTGAACGCTTCGACCAGCATCCCGATCTCGTCGCCGATCTCTGCCCGCACCCGGACATCCAGGTTACCCGCGGCGATCTCGCGCGTCGCCACCGCGAGCTCCTGGATCGGTCCGGTGATCCGACGCGCCAGGTACAGCCCCATCCACGTCGCGGCGAACAGGGTGGCGAGGAACACGAGACCGATGAGCGTCAGATACAGGCGCACGAGCTGGCGGTTGTTGACGCGGAACTGGCGGTAGACGCGCTCGGCCTGGTCCACGCCCTCGAGATTACCGGCGAGCGCCTTCGGCACGACGATTCCCACCGAGACGATCCCCTGCCGACCCTCGTCGAGAACGAGCGGAACCGCGGCGTGGGCCACGAGGCCGTCGCCGACGTAGTCGATCCGCGTCGCGGCACGACCGTCGCGGCGCACGTCCTGCACGAGCGACTCGAGTCGCGCGTCCATCTCGGCGCGATGCCGCGCGTCGAGCCATGACGCCTGCGCCGGGAGATCGGCGATGACTCGCGGCCCCACGGCGACCCGGATCTGGACCAGCTCCGCTCGCTGCTGCCAGCGTCGGGTGCGCTCCCGGATCTGCTCCTCGCCCGCCGATCGTCCGGCGCCCACGTCGACGGCGATCGAGGTCGCGAGGTCGAGCGCCTGCTCGCGCAAGAAGCTCTTCCACTCTTCGACGAGGCTTCCCGATCGACGAGTCAGCTCCTCGAGCGGCGTGCGCAGGACCGCTTCGACCGACCGCTTGATGACCTGGGCCGAGCCGACGAACAGCACGAGCGCGGGGGCCAGGACGAGCGCCAGGAAGAAGAACACCAGCTTCGACCGCAGGCGTGCTCCGAGAATGCCGCGCTTGCGCTCGACGATCAGCACGACGAGGTTCCGCACGAGCACGACGGTCAGCGCGAGCGCGAGACCCACGAGCGCGAGCGACAGGATCGGCAGGATCAGGTGGTCGAGGCCCTGCTCCGGCCCGACCCGCGCCAGGCGATCGAGCAGCGCGTACAGGCCCCACACCGCCGCGAGGCCGATCAACACGAACGCGCCCCAGCGGGGCGCTCGCCATCCCCACTTCAATCCGGCACCACGATCCCGGTCGTTGCCGAGGCGTCCACGGTCGACGGAAACACGAGCAGCACCCAGCGCCGATCGAGCGTGACGTCGACGCGGACGCGCAGCTCACCCGATGCGTGACCGCTGGACGGCGGCACGCGCACGTCGACGAGCTGCGTCATCCACGCCTCCATCTCCTCCGCGGAATCGGTCACCGCTTCCTCGGTGATCGGTTCGGGGCGCTCGGCCCCGCGCACGCGGATGTCGCGCCTCAGCCGGTACCGCTGCGTCAGCGAGTCGTAGTCCACCTGGGTGTCGACCGTGGTCTGGCCGAGCTCCCGGGACGGCCAGATCGGTACGGCGCGCGGCGATCGCAGCTCGATCCGGTGGCGGAACCGCACGGGGATGCCCGACTGGATACGCTCGCGCGCGTCGTCGGTCAGGCCGTCGGTCACCCGGTACGTGACGAGGGCGGCCGTGCCATCCCACCGCGCGGCCAGCGATTCGATCTGCGGACCGGCCGCGCTCACGACCGACCAGGCGAGCACGCCGATGGCCGCGGCGATCCCGATCCGTCCGCTCGGGGCGGGCTTCACGCTCGTGCCGCGTGCCCCAGGTTGGGAGACTCCTCGGACCACGGCGCGAGATACCACGCCGCGGGGTCGTCCCAGATCGCCCGGGCGAGCCTGGCGTGGAGGTCGTGTCCCGCCCGGTAGGCCACGACGTGAGCGCGCAACGGGTGCCCGAGGAGCGACAGGTCCCCCGTCAGATCGAGCATCTTGTGACGCACGAACTCATCGTCGAAGCGTAGATCGGGGTTGAGGATGCCGTCCTCGGCCAGGACGACGGCGTTCTCCAGGGAACCGCCGAGCGCCAGCCCGCGGCGCCGCAGCGCTTCCACGTCACGGGCGAACGTGAACGTCCGCGCCGGAGCGAGCTTGGTCACGAACGATTCCTCGGTCCACAGACTGGCGGTCAGCTCCTGATAGCCCAGCGCTGGATGGTCGAACTCGAGCGCGTACGTGACCCGGTACTCGCGACACGGGTAGGCGGCGATCCGCTTGTCCTCGTGAACCACCGTGACGGGGCGCACGAGCGTGATGTACTGCCGTGGTTCGGCGAGCTCGCGGCGACCCGCGCGCAGGATCGCATCGACGAACGGGCGCGAGGATCCATCGAGGATCGGCACCTCCGGACCGTCGAGCTCGACCCGGACGTCGTCGACGAGCAGCGCCGACAGCGCGGCGGTCAGATGCTCGATCGTGCTGACCCCCAGGCCGTCCCGGTCTAGCGTCGTGGCGTAGTGGCTCGGGCCGGCGTAGCGGAGGCTCGCCGGGATCTCGGCACCCCCCGCGTCGAGACGCACGAATACGACGCCAGTGCCGGCATCGGCGGGCACGAGCCGCAGTCGCACCGCAGCTCCGGTGTGCAGCCCGTGGCCGTCGATCGTGACCGAGTTGGCGAGGGTCTGGCGGTTGAACATGAGGCGTCTCACGCCCGGCGGCCCGATCCATTCTACGAGAAACGGCGCTAGCGAACCCGTCCGTGGCGGCTCATGGGTCGATTCGTCGGAGTTGTTTTGGGTCCATGCGGACATTGCGCAACGGAATCCCGTTGACCCGAGCCACGGCCTCATGCTACATAACTAGAAGGCGGTCCGTAAACGATGTTCTTCCGAGGCATTTTGTCGTATACACCACGCGCGCTTCGGCGGCAGCCGCGGCGCCGCGACTGATTCCGTGCGCCGCCGGTCTCCACCAACCTAGATTCCGCCGGGGGTGATCGGATGGCGCAGCGGCTCGAGGGGGGATTGGACCGAGCGGAAGGTAGTCGCGGGCCCACGAGTGCGCGCGACGTCGGCCGGCGTCACGGGCATCCTCGCCCAATGGAGATCGCACTTCCCGCGCCCCCCGGAGAGCGGGGCGAGCGGACGGGTGTCGAGGCGCACATGCTCTTCGAGCGAGCTCGCGAGCGGTGCGCCGCCGGAGACCTCGAGAGCGCGACCTCCGTGCTCGAGCGGGCGACCCAGCTCGACCCCGATCTGTTCGAGGCCTGGGTCCTCCTCGGCAGCGTGCGCTCGACACGTCGGGAGTTCGAGGAGGCGACGCGGGTCCTGTACGAGGCGCTCGAGCGCCGGCCGGAGGATGCGCGGGCGTGGTTCGAGATCGGACGGATCCTCGAGGCCACCGGCGAGCCGGAGCAGGCCGCGGACGCGTATCGGCGGGCGCTCGCCGGCGACGAGCGGCTGGCCGAGGGTTGGAACAACCTGGGGAACGTCCACCTACAGCTCGGGCATCACGAGCGTGCCGTCGACTGCTACCGTCGGGCCGTCGCGCTGCGACAGGATCGGTTCGAGATCTGGCTGAACCTCGCCAACGCGCACGTGGCTTTAGGGAAGAGCACGGAGGCGATCGAAGAGTACGAGCGTGCCCTCGCCCTGTGCCCCGATGCGCCGGATGGCTGGTACGGTCTGGCCTATGCCCACGCGTCGGTGGGAGATCTCGATCGCGCGATCGTGGGGTATCGGCGTGCCGCGGATCTGATCCCGGACGACTACGAAGCGTGGTACAACCTGGGCCACGCGTATTCGGATATCGGTCACGACACGGCGTCGGCGGAAGCGTATCGCCAGGCGGTCGAGCGCCGGTCGGACGATCACGAGGCGTGGAACAACCTGGGCAACGCTCTGCTGCGCGTCGGAACGCGAGACGAAGCACTGGTCTGTTATCGTCGCGCGCTCGAATTGAAGCCGGACTATGATGTGTCGTGGAACAACCTGGGGAATGCGCTCGAGGAGTTGGGACGGCTCGACGACGCGACCGAGGCGTACGGCCGAGCGGTCGGGCTCGAGCCTCGCCGCCCGACCTACCGAATCAACCGGGCGTCGGTGTTCGCTCGGGCCGGTCGAACCGAGGAAGCGATCGAGGACCTGGCGGATGCGCTCCACGTCGCCCCCGGAATCCGCGGTTTGCTCTCCGGGTTCCCTGAGTTCGTTCCGCTGCTGCGTCATCCACGGCTGCGCGGACACTGAAGGTCTCAGGTGGCCGGAGCCCGGTCCATGAGCCTGGACACGGTGTCGCTCGAGGACCTCGAGCGTCACGTCCGCGCTTTGTCCGCGCCCCAGGGCCCGGCCGATCTGTTCAAGAGCCTGCTCGAGGCGATCCGGCTCGTGGCGCCGCGGGGCTCGATCTACGTGATCCGCAAGGACGAGGTCCGTGGGTGGGGCGCGAGCGGGTTCGCCGAGGAAGCGTCGCGCGCGTTGCGCAGCCGTTCCGCGGGCCTTACCGACGGCTGGCTCGGCCGGGTGCTCGGTAGCGAGCTGCCGATCTACGAGCCGGACGCCGCGGGTGTGTGCCCGGGCTACGGGCAACCGGCGCCCGCCGAGTGCGTCGGGATGGCGATTCGTGTCAAGGATCGGCCGATCGCCGTCGTCGTCGTGGAGCGCCAGTCGCACGAACTGCCCTGGCAGCCGGCACTGTTGAGCGTCCTCGGTCGCCTGGCGCAGCTCCAGCTCGAGCTCGACGTGTTGCGGCGGCGCACCGGCGCTCCGGAGCAGGCACCGGCGCCCCTCGCCGTCTCCGAGGGCTCGGCGCGCGCCGCAGGCCCCGCGATGCAAGCGCGACGCGAGCCCGCGATCGACGACGCGAGCCTCGACGCCGCACGACGTTTCGCGCGGCTCGTGGCCACCGACATCCGGCTGTACAACGAGGAAGCGGTGATCCTGGGGCGGCGGCAGCGCGATCTCGTCGATCGGCTGTCCGACCAGCTCACGCGCGGCAAGGAAGCGTTCCTGAAGCGCTACGGCGCGCTCGGGCGGACGGCGCTCGAAGTGCTACGCGCGGCGTATGTCGAGGTGCTCGCCGGTGGGGACGAGACGCTCATGCCCCGCATCGACTAGCTGTCGCGCCGATCGATTCGCCGTCCCGCAGTCCCGGTAGTATCTTCTCGGTCGCCGATGGGACGAGCCTCGCCGATCTCGGACTCGCTGCGCGCGGTGGGCCTCGCCGCCGCCGTGGCGTTGGCCGGCGATGCCGTGGCTGCCCCGACGTCGGGCTTCGTCGGCGAATCGCTGGCCGAGAACGTCGTCCTGATGCGCCCGCGCGTCCCGTCGATCGACCGTACGAACTCGCTCGTCGCGCTGCGCGAGGACGGCCCGCTCGTGTTCGAGGCGCAGCCGACGATCGGCGCTGCACGCGAGCTGCTCGTGGCGATCGCCGCGATCGACCCGCGGCCGATCCGGTTCCTCGTCGTGTCCCACCCGCACGTCGAGTCGCTCGGCGGCGCGGCGGCGTTCCCCGAGACGACCGTCGTGATCGCGTCCGGCGGGTGCCGGCGTGCGCTCGAGGACCAGGCGTTCGACCCCGGCGCCGAGCTCCGCGCTGCCGCGCCCTCGCCCGCGGCGTGGGTTGCCCCTGCGCTGCGTCTCCCGGTGGTCGTGGCCGATGGTCCGATGTCGCTCGCCGACGCGCGGGTTCCGATCTCCCTGTTTCCGATCGGCCAGGCCCACTCTTCCGGTGACCTGATCGCTCAGCTGCCACGGAGCGGGACCGTCTACGTCGGCGCGTTGATCGCGATGGACAGCAACCCGTATGCAGCCGCCGATGGCGACCTCACGGGATGGATCGTGGCGCTGAACCAGATCGCGCGCATGAACGCGGACACGCTGGTCGCCCTGCGTGGCCCCCGCGGAACGGCGGCCGATCTGTCGCATTTCCGGGACGGGCTGGCGTGGGTCCGTGGACAGGTCGAAGCAGGACTGCGCGATGGCGTTCCGTGGGAGGACATCCCCAACTTCGTCTTGCAGTCACACCGATTCGCCGAGTACTACGACCTGCAGGCGAGCCCTCCGTTTCACAAGCTGCTCGTGGACAAGGTGCTGCGCGAGGCAGACGAGCAGCGGACGAAGCGGAACGTTCCGTCGATCGCGCCCAAATGAGCCGTCCGGCGTCAGGTCTCCGCTTCGCCCGACACGACGGCGTCGAAGATTCGCCGCGCATCTCCCGACAGCGCGGCCGAGCGTGGCGCGGCTTCGGGTCCCGGTAGGTCGACCCACAACGTACGGCCGCTCGCCGGTACGATCGCGATCGTCTGGGGACCCCCGGCGAGTCGGTGCGCGAACGCGGCGGCGACCGCACCGCTGCCGCAGGCCCGCGTTTCGCCTTCGACACCCCGCTCGTACGTCCGGACCCGCAGCTCGCCGCCGGTTCCATCGACGAGATCGACGTTCACCCCCTGCGGAGCGAACCGATCGTGGCGGCGCAGCGCCGGGCCCCACTCGTGAAGCGGCGCCGACGCGACCTCGTCGACCTGCAGCACGAAGTGCGGCACGCCGGCCCGCACGAGGCGACCGTGGAACTCCCGTCCGACCGCGTCGACCGCGACCGGTCCGAGATCGATGGGTGCGGGGAGCTCGAGCGTCACGCGTTCGCCGTCCACGCGAGCGGGCACGTCGCCCCATGCGGTGACGAGCGTCATGCGCGCGTCTGCGAGACCCTCGAGCTGAGCAAAGCGCGCAGCGCAGCGGCTCCCGTTGCCACAGAACGCCGAGCTGCCGTCGGGGTTCAGGAAGCGGACCGAGATACGGTCCGGCCCTGCTCGTTCGACCACGAGCACACCATCCGCTCCGACCGAATCGCCGCGGCGGCAGACGCGCCTCGTCCAGTCGACCAGACGAGCGCCGAGCGCGGCGGCCGCGTCGTGACCCAGCACGACGAAGTCGTTGCCGGCCCCGGACATCTTCGTCGCCCGCACGCCGGTGCTCATGGTCCGGGCTCGTTCGCACGGACCGGCTCGCTCGAGATCACGATCTCGGCCGCCTCGGACGGATCGCTCTCGTTCGCTGGGGTCGCGCGATCGACGGCGGTCACACGGTATCCGACCGTCTGGCCGGGGGACACGGTCTCGTCGAGGAACAACGGGCGGTCGATCGGGTCGGGCCCGATGCGCGTCCACGGCGCGTCGCGCGCGTCGCGCCGATACACGCGGTACCCGTCCAGGTCCCGCTCGGCCCCCGGGTCCCAGAACAGACGTACCGCCAGACCCTCCTGGACCGCGACGAGGCCGCGCGGCGCCGCCGGGGCGAACCGATCGACCACCTCGATCGCGAGCGGCGTCGCGTCGGCGCTCTCGACGTACGGGGGCGGCTCCCCGACGACCGCACGCAGCGTGTACACGAGCCGCGCGCCCGAAGGTGCGGTGGCATCAAGATACTCGCCCACCGACAGCGGACGATCGTGAAGCGGCCGCAACGGCACCTCGGCGCCCTCGTTCGCACGATACACGTTGTACCGGGTATCCGGAGCGGCGTCCCACGAGAGGCGCACCCCGTCGGACGTCGGCTCGCCGCGCACGCCCGTCGGCGCGGGCGGTACCGCCGCGAGGACGAGATCCGGTGCCGCTGCCAGCCCGGACATCCGCCCGCGCTGATCGTACAGCCGCACGGCGTAGCGCAGCGTCGTGCCCGGGGTCGTGTCGCTCCCCTGCGGCGGCGGATCCACGAGCTGAACCACCGTCCGCGCCTCGATCCCTACGCTCGCCCGCGTCGCGACGATCTCGCCACGGCGCCGGAACACGTCGGGGTCGGGCGCCGGAGCGCCCCCCGGAGCGTAGGTCACGCGGACGAGCTCGGCGCGGGCGATCGCCGCCGCGGGACCTGGCGCACGAGCTTCCGGAACGGCGAACGACACCTCGACGCGATCCCCGTGCTGCCGGGCCTCGATCGCCGTAGCGGAAAGGGGCCCCCGCGGCGCCGGGGGCAGCGGCGGCCCCTTCTTGCCGCACGCCACGACGAGCATCGCGACCGATAGACCGGCGAGGACGAGTCCGACGCGCGCCATACGACGAGCGCTCAGTCTACAGGATGAACCGCGACAGGTCGTCGGCTCGCGCCAGGTCGCCGATCCGCTCGCGCACGTACGCGCCATCGACCGTGACCCGCGTCCCGGCACACTCGGCACCCCGGAACGACAGGTCCTCGAGCACGCGCTCGACGACGGTGGCCAGCCGCCGCGCGCCGATGTTCTCCGTTCGCTCGTTGACCGTCGCCGCTATGTCGGCCAGCGCCTCGATGCCGTCCTGGACGAACTCGAGCTCCACCCCCTCGGTGCCCAGGAGCGCGGTGTACTGTCGCGGCAGCGAGCCTTCGGGCTCGCACAGGATCCGCACGAGCTCCTCTCGACCGAGCGGATCCAGCTCGACCCGAATCGGGAATCGCCCCTGCAGCTCGGGGATCAGGTCCGAGGGCTTGGCGACGTGGAATGCTCCGGCGGCGATGAACAGGATGTGGTCGGTGCGCACGGGGCCGTACTTCGTCGAAACGAGCGTCCCCTCGACCACCGGGAGCAGATCGCGCTGCACCCCTTCGCGGGACACGTCGGGACCCCGTCCGCCCTCCCGCCCGGCGATCTTGTCCAGCTCGTCGATGAACAGGATCCCCGACTCTTCGACGCGCGCCAGCGCCTCGCGAACGGTCTGCTCGCGATCGACCAGCCGGTCCTCCTCCTCGCGCGTCAGCGCCTCGCGCGCCTCGGCCACCGTGACCTTGCGCCGCTCGGAGCGCGGTCCGAACAGGCCGGGCAGCATGTCGCGTAGCGAGCCGTCGAGCTCGTCCCCTCCGGTCGTGCCGACCCGCAGGATCGGCATCGGGGGTGCCACCTTCACGTCGACCTCGACGAGCCGCTCCTCGAGGTCCCCGGCCTCGAGCTGGCGCCGGATGGCGTCGCGGCTACGAGCCCAGGACTCCTCGTCGGCTCGAGCTCGCGACGCCGATGCCGCGTCGGTCGGATGCGCTGTCGGCCGAGGCGGAAGCAGCAAGTCCAGCAGCCGGCGCTCGGCGGCCGCACGCGCGCCGTGGCGCACCTTCGCGCGCCGCTCCTGCCCGACCTGATCGATCGCGATCTCGACCAGGTCGCGGACCATCGACTCGACGTCTCGCCCGACGTAGCCGACCTCCGTGAACTTCGACGCCTCGACCTTGACGAACGGCGACTTCGACAAGCGTGCCAGACGGCGCGCGATCTCGGTCTTGCCCACGCCGGTCGGACCGATCATCAGGATGTTCTTCGGCGTCACCTCGGCGGCGATCTCCGGCGGGAGCTTCCGGCGCCTCGTGCGGTTCCGCAGGGCGATCGCTACCGCGCGCTTGGCGTTCGATTGACCGACGACGTGTCGATCGAGCTCGGCCACGATCTCCCGCGGCGTGAGATCGGGCGCCGCCTCCCCGGCGTCGAGGACGCGCGGCAGGATCGGCGTCACGGCCCCAGCTCCTCGATCACGATCCGGTCGTTCGTGTACAGGTCGATCGCCGCGGCGATGCGCAGGGCTTCGCCGGCGAGCGCCTTGAGCTCGAGCGGGCTGTGCGCCAGGAGCGCCCGCGCGGCGGCCATTGCGGCGACCGATCCGCTGCCGATCGCGAGCACTCCGTCGTCGGGCTCGATCAGGTCCCCCGTGCCGGACAGGAGCAACGTGCGTCGCGTGTCGGCCACGAGCAGCAACGCTTCGAGGCGCCGGAGCACGCGATCGGCACGCCAGTCCTGCACCAGCTCGACGGCCGAGCGCTCGAGCTGCCCCTGATGCGCGGCGAGCTTCTCCTCGAACCGCGCCAGGAGACCGAACGCGTCCGCCGCACCTCCGGCGAACCCGGCGAGCACTCGACCGTCGGCGAGCCGCCGGATCTTGCGCGCACCGGTCTTCACGACCGAGCGATCGAGCGTGACCTGGCCATCGGCGGCGAGGACGACGTGCTCCCCGCGGCGCACGGCCAGAACGGTCGTGCCGACGATCGTCGGCCGGTGTTGCACGCTGGTCCTCCGCGCGGGGTACGTGACGAAGTGTATCCCGCGCGGTCGAGCGATCGCCACCTTCGGACGCTGCTACCATCGCCGCGTGCGACGTGCGATCTCGGTGTCCTGTGCCGTGCTGTCGGTCTGGTGGTTCGCGGCCGACCGCGCGGACGAGCGGCGTGCCGCGTCCGGGCCTCGCGTCCTCGTGCTCGGGACCGCGCAGGACGGAGGACTGCCCCACGTGTCTTGCACGTGCGCGCGGTGCGCCGCGGCGCGGCGGAACCCCCGGGGCGCCCGTGCCGTGGCGAGTCTCGCGCTGGTCCGTGGTGCCGGCGCCCAAGCCTGGATCGTCGACGCGACGCCCGATTTCGGCGAACAGATCGAGCGGTTACGCGTGGCGCGCGGCCGGCGGGCGGGAGCGGTCGATCGCGCACCGATCGACGGAATCGTGTTGACCCACGCGCATTTCGGCCACGTGACCGGCCTCGGTTTCCTGGGCTTCGAAGCGCTGCACACGCGCGAGGTCGCCGTTCACTGCACCGCTGCGCTCGCCGCGCACCTCGCAGCGAGCGCACCGTGGGCCGATCTCGTCACCCGACGCAACATCGTGCTCGTCCCGTTCGAGCCCGGGGAGCGCGTGCGCCTGGCCGACGATCTCGTTCTCGTGCCGTTCCTCGTTCCGCATCGCGACGAGCACGCCGACACCGTCGGCCTGCGCATCGAGGGACCGCATCGAACGTTGCTGTACGTCCCGGACACCGATGCGTGGGACCGCTGGGATCCTGCGCTCGAGCGGCGCCTCGAGGGTGTGTCCGTCGCGCTGCTCGACGGAACGTTCTTCTCCGTCGACGAGCTTCCCGATCGCGGAGCCCGATCGATCGGCCATCCTCCGATCCGCGAGACGCTCGGGCGCCTCGGTGCGCGGGATCCACGCGTCGAGCCGCGGATCGTGTTCACGCACCTGAACCACTCGAACCCGGCGGTCGATCGACGGTCGCCCGCGGCGCGAGAGATTCGCCAGGCCGGGTACGGTGTCGCCGAGGACGGCGACGTGATCGGGCTCTGAGCGAGCCGGTTCGGCGATTCAGCCGCGCGTCACGGGTTTCCGAGCGGCGGCGATCTCGAGCAGGTCGACGGTCTGCCGGGCCGTGCGGTCCCACGAGAACTGCCGGGCCCGCGCGAGGCCGCTCCGGATCCTGTCCTTGCGCAGCGTCTCGTTGGACAGCAGCTCGCGCATCTCCGCGAACAGCGATCCCGGATCGCCGGGGCGAAAGTAGCCGGCCGCGTCTTCGCACATCTCGCGCATGATCTCGAGGTCGGTCGCCACGACGGGTACCCCCGACGCCATGGCCTCGACCAGCGGGTGGCCGAACGTTTCGGCGAGCGACGGGAGCACGAACAGCCGCGCACCGCGGTACACGGCGGGCAGGTCGGCATACGGCATCTCCCCGTGGAACGTCACGGACCCGTCGAGCGCCAGCTCCCGCACGAGGCTCGTCAGCTGCTCGAAGTACGGGGGATCGATGACCGCTCCGATGATCACGAGCCGCAGGTCCGAGCAGCCCGGCTCGCGGACGAGCTGCGAGAACGCACGGATGAGCGTCTCGAAGTTCTTGTGGATCCGGACCGCCGAGACCGACAGGACATACCGTCCCTCGGCGATCGCAGCGCCCGGGGCCTCCGTCGCTCCCCGCTCCAGGCGAAACTCCTCACCGATGCCGTGGTACACGACGCTCGTCCGCTCGACGGGGGACCGCAGGAACGGCGTGATGCGCCGGCGCGAGTGCTCCGATACGAAGAACACGCGCGAAGCTCGCGCCGCGGACAGTCGCGTGACGAGCCGCAGCATCCTGTCCCGGAGCTTCGCTTTCCAGTTCGACCCACGGGGGCCCCAGTACGGGTTGGGATTGCGCACCGCGAGGACGACCGGGCACGGCGCCAGGAGCGGCGCAACGTCCGCGGGTGCGAGCAGCACGTCGATCTTCTCCGACCGCAGGAGCAGCGGGAGCGCCGTCTGCTCCCAGAGCTTCCGGCGTGCCGAGACGGGACGGCCGAACGTGATCCAGCGGTACCGGAAGTTGGCCGGGAGCTCCCGCGCGAGCTTGCGCTGGTGGGCTCCGAGAAGCACCACGTACTCGTGGGGCGTTCCGAGGGCGGCCAGCGCCGGAAGCAAGTTCAGCAGGTAGGTCACCCCTCCCCCGGTCACCGCCGAGGTTCCGTTCACGGCGATCCGCAGGGGCCGGTGGCTCGTGGCCGGACGCGGCTGTGCGCCGAGGGATCGGGCGGAGTCCTTCGCGGTGGTGTTCATGTTCATGTGCTCACGGTCGCCGGCCGAAAACGGAATCAGAACATGCCGTCTTCCCGGCCGGGACGCAAATTCTAGCGCCCGTAGGCCTCGCGTCGTATCTTGACGAATTCCGTGTTCCTGGCGCCCGGGACAGGATGGCGTAGATGGTCCGACAGCAGTTCGAATACCATCCCCGGATCGGGTATCGCTTCATCCCGAATCTCAAGACGCGGGTCCTTCACGAGGGGGGCGGGTACCTCGTCTACGTCAACTCGCAGGGGTTCCGCTGCCGCCATGAGTTCCTCGCGGCCAAGCCGCCGGGTGGGAAGCGCGTGCTGTTGTTCGGCGATTCGTTCACCGCCGGGGACGGGGTGCGCAACGAGGCCCGCTTCGGAGACTGGCTCGAGCGGCTCGTGCCCGGACTCGAGGTGTATAACTTCGGCCTGCCCGGCTCGGGCACGGACCAGCAGTACCTGTGCTTTCAGGAGTACGCGCAGGGGATCGAAAAGGACCTCGTCGTGATCGCGCTGCAGGTCGAGAACATCCGCCGGGTCGGCAGCAAGTACCGGCCGTACTTCGACGATCGAGGGAAGATGGCGTTCTTCGCCAAGCCGTACTTCGAGCGCAACGGCGACGGATCGCTGCTGCTCAAGAACGTGCCGGTCCCGCGGGATCCCGTGGACCTGGCCGCGGTCCCCGAAGCGGACCGCGGCTCGCTCAACCAGGGAGGGCGGTACCCGGCTTTGCGCGGTCTGGTGAACACGCTCGGACTCCGGGACGTGGCGCAGAAGCTGTCGTCGTACCAGCCGTGTCCGGAGTACCAGGACGCGTCGCACCCGGCCTGGCTCCTCCTGCGGTCCATCCTCGAGGAGTGGATGGCGCACGCGGGGGCGCCCGTGCTCGTGTTCCTGATCCCGCTGTATCACTACGTCGAGGAGCTCGCGGATCCCGAGCCGTACCAGATGCGGTTCCGCGAGCTCGCGCGATCCCGCGGTTGGCTCGTCCACGATCCTCTGCCCGACCTGCGAGCCTACACCGCGGATTCGCGCCGACGCTTCCGCTTCCCCAAAGACGTCCATCCGACCGCCGACGGGCACGAGGCGCTCGCGCGCTCGCTCGCTCCGGCCGTCGAACGCGTCCTCGCGGTCGCGCGCTCCTGACAGGACGACGATGCCCGTTCACGTACTGGGGATCTCCGCGTTCTACCACGATTCCGCCGCGACCCTCGTCCGCGACGGCGAGATCTTCGCGGCGGCCCAGGAGGAGCGCTTCTCGCGCAAGAAGCACGACGCCCGGTTCCCGAGACACGCCGTCAACTACTGTCTCGAGGAGGGGTTCATCGACCCCGCCGAGCTCGACGCGATCGTGTTCTACGACAACCCGTATCTGACGTTCGATCGCGTGCTCAAGAACATCCTGGAGTTCGCGCCGGCGAGCGAGCCGCAGTGGCGGAAGGCCGCGCCGTCGCTCTTGGGCGTGAAGACGCTGGTCGGGAAGTACATTCGCGAAGCGCTCGGGGTGGACGTCAAGGTGCTGTTCACCGAGCATCACATGTCGCACGCGGCATCGGCGTTCTACCCCTCGCCGTTCGACGCAGCCGCGATCCTCACGATCGACGGCGTCGGCGAGTGGGCGACGACCTCGATCGGCGCCGGCCACGGTGACCGGATCGAGTTGATCAAGGAGATCCGCTACCCCCACAGCCTCGGCCTGCTGTACAGCGCGATGACCTAGTTCTGCGGGTTCAAGGTGAACTCGGGCGAGTACAAGCTGATGGGCCTCGCCCCGTACGGTCGACCGGTGCATGCGGACACGATCCGCCAGCACCTGATCGACATCAAACCCGACGGATCGTTCCGCCTTCGACACGGAGCGCTTCGGCTACCTCACGGGCACCGTGATGACCAACGCTGGATTCGAGGAGCTGTTCGGCGGCCCGGCGCGCAAGCCGGAGTCGCGCATCACGCGCCGGGAGATGGACCTCGCCGCCTCGGTGCAGCACGTGCTCGAGGAGGCGGTGCTGGCCCTCGCGCAGCACGCCCGCGACCTGACCGGCATGCGCCATCTCGTCCTCGCCGGGGGCGTGGCGCTCAACTGCGTGGCGAACGGCCGGCTACTGCGGTCGGGCACGTTCGACGATCTGTGGATCCAGCCCGCGGCTGGAGACGCCGGCGGCGCGCTCGGCGCAGCGCTGCTCGCTTCGCACGCGTACTTCGACGTCCCGCGCCGGCGCAACCCCACGGGGCGCGACGCCCAGCGCGGGAGCTACCTCGGCCCGCGGTTCCCGAGCGACGAGGTGCAGGCGTTCCTGATCGCGGCGCGGCCTGCCGCACGAGAGGGTCGCGGACGCGAGAGCTGGCCCCGCGTGTGGCGCAGGCGCTCGCGCAGGGCAAGGTCGTCGGGTTCTTCAACGGCCGCATGGAGTTCGGGCCGCGCGCGCTCGGCGCGCGATCGATCCTCGGCGATCCGCGCCGCCCCGAGATGCAGTCCGTCATGAACCTGAAGATCAAGTATCCGCGAGTCGTTCCGTCCGTTCGCGCCCGCGGTGCTCGCGCCCGAGTGTCGCGCGACTACTTCGAGCTCGATCGCGAGAGCCCCTACATGCTGCTCGTCGCGCCGGTGCGCCGTGACCGCCGCACGGACGGCTGCCCGTCGTCGGTCCGGGACCGGTGACGACATGCTCGAGGTCGTCAACCAGCCGCGATCGGACATCCCGGCCGTGACGCACGTGGACTACAGCGCCCGGATCCAGACCGTCCAGCCGCGACGACCATCCGGTGTTCTACGACACGCTCGCCGCGTTCGACGCCCTGACCGGCTGCGGCGTGATCGTCAACACGTCGTTCAACGTGCGCGGCGAGCCGATCGTCTGCACGCCGCAGGATGCCTACTCGCTGCTTCATGCGCACCGAGATGGACATGCTCGTCCTCGAGGACTGCATCCTCCTCAAAGCCGACCAGCCGCAGTTCGAGGACGACGAGGACTGGAGAACGCGCTATGAGCTCGACTGACGGGCGGGACGAGCTGTTGCAGCGGTTCTTCGAGCAGACGCTCGTGCCGCTGGCCCGCGAGGCCCGCGCGCAGGGGCGCTCGTTCTTTCCCCGGGGCCCCGACCCCGAAGCGTCGAGCTACTACACGCTCCGAACGTCGACGTCCATGACCAAGGACGATTTCGAGATCACGGCTGCCCGGACCCCGGAGGAAGTTGGACGCGAGCTGCGCCGGATGTGGGCCGACGACCCGCTCCTCGCTCCGGTGGTGGACGAGCTGCTCGCCCTGATGCCCGATCTCGAGCCGCGAAGCGACGACGACGGCGACGTGTCCCCGTTCATCTACGTGATGTTCTAGCCCGCGGTGCGCGATCGAAACACGGCCGCCGCTCTCGTCGGAATCCCGGTCGCGCTGGGGCTCGCGCTCGCCGGGTGGTTTGTCGGGAATGCGATCTTCCGCGCCCGCGCGACCGAGCGCTTCGTCACGGTGAAGGGCTTCGCCGAACGAGAGGTGCGTGCGGACCTGGCACTCTGGCCGGTCGTGTTCACGGTCACAGCCGAGGACCTGGCCACGCTGCAGCGCCGCATCGACGAATCGGCCGGAAAAGTGGCCGCGTTCCTCAAGCGCGACTTCTCCGCCGACGAGATCTCCCACGCGGCCCCGCGGATCACCGACCGCGAGGCACAGGGGATGCGCTCGGACGGTCGCCCTCTCGAGCGGTACTCCGCCGAAGGTGTGGTCACCTTGCGGACGGGGAAGATCGAGGCCGTACGTGCTGCCAGCTCTCGTTCTGGCGAGCTCGTCGCCCAGGGCGTGGCCCTGATCCGCAGCTACGAGTACAACACGCAGTACCTGTTCACCGGGCTCGACAAGCTCAAGCCCGAGATGATCGCGACCGCGACGCAGGACGCTCGGCGCGCGGCCGAGCAGTTCGCCAAGGATTCGGCAAGTGCCGTCGGGGCGATCCGAAACGCACAGCAAGGACTGTTCAGCGTCGAGGATCGGGACGCGTTCTCTCCGGAGTACAAGAAGGTTCGGGTCGTCACGACGATCCAGTTCTTTCTCGACTAGCTCCGATCGCCGTTCTCCGCACGACGGGCCCGGGCTTCTCCGAGCGCGCAAGACGGGTGTTTCCCCGATGCGCCCAAGCGGCGAAGAACGTCGTTTGCACCGACCATGGAAGCCATGAAACTGTCGCTGAAGCCACCGCATCTCAAGCGTTACAAGGATGTCCTGCGTCTGTTCTGGAAGTACGGTCGCGCGGACGTGGCCCGTGAGCTCGAGCGGATGGACGGCTGGACCGACGCGCCGCCGCACGACGGGGGCGCGAGCCCCGAGGAGCTCGCGCAAGACCTCGAGCGCATGGGTCCGACGTTCGTCAAGCTGGGGCAGCTCCTGGCGAGCCGCGCCGACCTGCTCCCTCCACGCTATCTCGACGCCTTGGCCCGCCTGCAGGACAACGTGCAGCCGTTCTCGTTCGACGAGGTCGACGAGATCGTGCGCACCGAGCTCGGCGTGCGGCTGTCGAAGGCGTTCTCGACGTTCGACAGCGTGCCGCTCGCAGCGGCATCTTTGGGCCAGGTTCATGCTGCCGCCATGCGCGACGGCCGGCCCGTGGTCGTGAAGGTGCAGCGCCCGGGGATCCGCCAGCGCATCGTCGAGGATTTCGACGTCCTCGCCGGTCTCGCGGCGCTGCTCGACGGCCACACGACGTTCGGGAAGCGCTATCGGCTAGGGCGGATCGTCGACGAGATGAAGTCCACGATCCTGAACGAGCTGGACTACGAGCGCGAAGCGAGCAACCTCGCTCGGCTGGCCGAGAGCCTGCGCGGCTTCGAGCGCATCCACGTGCCGCTTCCCGTGAGCGACTACACGACACGGAGCGTGCTGACGATGGATTTCGTGCGGGGGACCAAGATCACGCACCTCAGCCCTTTGACCCGCATCGACATCGACGGGGACGCGCTGGCCGACGAGCTGTTTCGGGCGTACCTGAAGCAGATCCTCGTGGACGGGCTGTTCCACGCCGATCCGCATCCGGGCAACGTGTTCCTGACAGACGACGGTCGGATTGCGCTCCTCGACCTCGGCATGGTCGGGCGAACGACCACCGCGATGCAGGAGCAGCTGCTCAAGCTGACCCTCGCGCTCAGCGAAGGGAACGCCGACACCGCGGTCCAGGTGTCGGTTCAGATCGGCGAGCGATCCGATCGGTTCGACGAGCCCGAGTTCCGACGCCGGGCCGGGCAGTTCCTGGCCGACCAGCGAGAGACGACGCTCGAGCGCATGAACATCGGAAAAACGATGCTCGGCATGGCACGGATCGGCGCCGAGACCGGTCTCTACCCGCCGTCGAACCTGACGCTCCTGGGCAAGACGCTCCTGCAGCTCGATCAGATCGGCCGGACGTTGGCCCCGGGGTTCGACCCCAATGCCGCCGTGCGCCGTCACGTCTCGCAGATCCTGACCCAGCGCATGTGGAACAGCATCTCCCCGAGCAACCTGCTGACTCCGGCGCTCGAGCTGAAGGACTTCGTGTTCGGCCTACCGGACCGCCTCAACCGGATCCTCGACGCCGTGGGGAATGCCGAGCTCGAGCTCAAGGTGAAGGCGGCCGACACCGACGTGCTGCTGAAGGCGTTCCAGAAGATCGCGAACCGCATCACGACCGGCCTGGTCCTGGCGGCGTTGATCGTGGGCGCATCCCTGCTCATGCAGGTCGAGACGTCGTTTCGCCTGTTCGGCTACCCGGGGATCGCGATGCTGTGCTTCCTCGCCGCGGCGGGCGGCGGACTGTGGCTCGTGCTCGACGTACTGGTGCAGGATCGCCGGGATCGACGCCGCACCCGAAGCTGACCGATGGGCGCCAAGGACCGGCTGATCGAGGCGTTGGCGCTGCCGATCCTGAACGGCACGCTCCTCGCGCCGTACGGCCAGGCTCGCGAGCTACGGCTCGACACGACCGGCAAGCGTGCAGAAATCCTGCTCGACCTCCACGGCGAGAGCGAGCCGCTGCGTATCACGGTGGGTCGGTACCGGATCTTCGAGAGAGACGGCGAGACGTTCGTCTCGCTCCACGACATCGAGACCTCGCGCGCATGGATGACCACCCTCGCCGAGCGTGCCGTCGAACCCCGGGCGCTCAAGCTGCCCCCGGAGCTCGCCGGCGCTCTGTCGCGGTGGATCTAGAACGGGAACCGTTCGTCAGCTCGCGTCGGGGTAAACGCGCACCAGATCGGTGCGACCCGCGAGATACGCGGCGACGTCGTCGAGGGCCACAAGCGCGTCCTGTCTGGCGCTTTCAATCCCCCGAAGAATGCGAGCCCGATCAAGTGCCACGCCGCGCTCGAGGCTTGGCCTGTGGAGTCGCCTGCGTCAGGATCACCCGTGCATCGACGACGTAGGAGTCCTCGCCGCGCTCCGTCACCACGAACGGGTTGACGTCGATCTCGGCGAGCTCGGACTCGAAGTCGCCCACGAGCTGCGATAAGCGCAGCAGGCACTCCTCGATGCGCTCGCGGGCCACAGGCGGCTCTCCCCGGGCGCCCGCGAGGAGCGGGAAGCCGCGGATCCGCTCGACCATCAGCCGCGCGCCGACGTCCGTCAGCGGATGGATGCGGATCGACACGTCGCGCATCACCTCGACGAACACGCCGCCAAGTCCGAACATCAGGAGCGGCCCGAACTGCGCGTCCTGGGCCATGCCGAGGATCACCTCTCGACCGCCGCGTACCATCTTCTGCACCTGGATCCTGAGCTTCGGGTCCCGCCGCCCGAGCCGTGAAACGAGGTCGCGGTACGCCGCGCCGACGTCGTCCGCGTCGCGCAGGTCGAGACGCACACCGCGCACCTCGGTCTTGTGCAGGATCTTGGCGGAATCGACCTTGAGCACCACCGGGTAGCCGATCTCCTGCGCCGCCGCGATCGCGTCGGCGACGCTCGTCGCGGGACGCGCGGGGACCATCGGGAACCCGTAGGCCTCGAGCACGGCCCGGACCTCGGACCCGTGGAGCGTGGTCCGCTTCTGGCGGCGCGCCGACGCGAGGATGCGCGCCACGCGTCGGCGATCGACGCGAAACCGCACCGGCTGCCCCTGCGGCGCATCGCGCAACTCTTGATAGCGCACGAGCGCCGCCATCGCCGAGGCCGCTTCCTCGGGGAACCGGTACACCGGCACCTTGTGGCGCACGAGCTCCTCGACCGCCTCGCCCTCGCGCTCCTTGCCCATGAACACCGACAGCACGGGCTTCGTGCCGTCGGCCGCCTCGGCGATCGCACGCGCGACCTCGTACGCGTCGATCATGATCGGCGAGACGAAGATCGCGACGATCCCGTCGACGCCGGGGTCGCGCTTGACGAGGTCGAGGACGGCCCGGTATCGCGACGCGTCGGCCGAGGCGATCATGTCGATCGGGTTCCCGGTCGCCGCCTCGGGCGGAAGCTTGCGACCGAGCGCCGCGCGGGTCTTCGGGCGCAGCTCGGCCATGCGCACACCCCGCGCCACGAGCGAGTCGGTGCACAGGATCGCCGGCCCGCCCGCGTTCGTGACGATCGCGATTCGCTCGCCCTTGGGCACAGGCTGGTTCACGAGCGCCGCGGCCTGGATGAACATCTCCTCGAGCGACGACACGCGCAGCACGCCGCACTGCTCGAGCAACGACTCGGCCGCCACGTCGAGGCCGACGATCGAGCCGGTGTGCGACGACGCGGCGCGCGCGCCCGCGGCGCTACGGCCGGCCTTGACCGCGAGGATCGGCTTCTTGCGTGTGATCCGGCGCGCGAGATCGGTGAACTTCCTCGGGTTTCCGAACGACTCGAGGTACAGGAGGATCGCCTGCACGTCATCGTTGTGCTCCCAGTACTCGAGCAGATCGTTGCCCGATACGTCGGTCTTGTTCCCCATCGAGACGAACATCGCAACGCCGAGACCCGACGCCTGTGCCTCGGCGAGGATCGCCTCGCCGAGCGCCCCGGACTGCGAGACGAAACCGACCGTGCCCGCCGCGGGGACGGTCGCAGCGAAGGTTGCGTTGAGCCGCACGTCGGCTTCGGTGTTGATCACGCCCATGCAGTTCGGTCCGACCATGCGCATCCGATGCCGGTGGAGAAGCGTCTTGAGCCGGCCTTCGAGCGCCGCACCCGCGGAGCCGACCTCGCGGAAGCCGGCGGTGATCACGACCACGCCACGCACGCCCTTCTTGCCGCAGGCGTCGACGACGTCGAGCACCTGGTCCCGCGGGACCACGACGACCGCCAGGTCGACCGCATCCGGCACCTCGGCGATCGAGCGGTAGGCCGGCATCGAATGCACGACCTGGGCGTTCTTGTTCACGGCCCACACGCGACCGGCGAAGCCGAAGTCGACGAGGTTGTGCAGGATCTCGTGGCCGATCGTGCGCCGGTGCTGGGACGCCCCGATCACGGCCACCGAGCGTGGACGGAAGATCGCGTCGAGCGCGTGGCCGTCGCGCCTCGCGCGACGCTTCGCCAGCCTGCCCCTCATGCGCCCGCACGATACCATCGCGCTCTGTACGCGCGCGTACAATGCTGTCGTGCACGTGCCGTGGACGCTGGGCGGCGTGGGACGAGTCGCGATTGCGCTCGGCCTCGGGATCGCAGCGGTCGGGATCGTCCTGTGGCTTCTCGATCGCGCGGGTGTACACCGCCTCCCCGGCGACTTCGTCGTCTCGCGTGGACGGTTCACGTTCGTGCTGCCGCTCGCGACGTGCCTGCTCGTGTCGATCGTGCTCACGATCGTGCTGCACGTTCTCGGCCGCCGCTAACCGATGATCCGCGTGGGCGTCGCCGGTTGGGACTACCCGGACTGGGTCGGTCCTGTGTACCCGTGGAATCACGTGCGACACATCGACCGGCTCGCGTTCCTCGGCCGGTACGTCGACGTGCTCGAGGTCAACAGCACGTTCTACCGGCCGACGTCACCGCACACCGCCCGCTCGTGGCTCAGGCGCGCACCCGAGGCGCTCGGCTTCACGGCCAAGATCCACCGCTCGATCACGCACGAGCCGGGCGTGCCCGAGCCCCAGGCGCTCGACCCGACGCTCACCGGGTTGCGGCCGCTCCTCGACGAGGGTCGGCTCCTGGGCCTGCTCGTCCAGTTCCCGCACTCGTTCCGGTTCGATGAGGCGGGCCGGGCCAAGCTCGAGGCGATCGCCGAGGGTCTCCGCGGCTGGCCGTGGATCGTCGAGGTGCGGCGTCGCGAGTGGGAGCAGGCCGCGGCCCTCGAGTGGCTTTCGGGCCTCGGTGCCGGCTGGTGCGTCGTCGACCAGCCGCGGGTCGGCACGACCGCGCGCGCCACGCCACGCGTCCTGGGGCAACTGGGATACCTGAGGCTCCACGGACGTAACGCGGCGAACTGGTTCCGCGAGGATGCCGGCCGCGACGCGCGCTACGACTACCTGTACGCGGGCCAGGAGATCGACGACCTGGCGCACGTCGCGCGGGAGATGGCCGAGCAATCGGCCGAGCTGATCGTGGTCCAGAACAACCACTTCCGCGGACAGGCGCTCGTCAACGCGCTGCAGCTCAAGCACCGACTGACCGGTACGCGGCCCCTCGCTCCGCAGACGCTCGTCGAGTCCTACCCGAGCCTGGCCGACGAGGTGATCGTCGAGCGACAACGCCTGTTCTGAGCCATCGTCAGAGTCGCGAGTCGGCGAGCCCGCGCGTCAGGTCGGCGTGGAGCAATCGGTGGAACAGGTGCTCGCCGGCCTCGCGGCGCACCGAGAGCCGCCCGGCACGGTACGCTCTCGACGTCAGGCCGCGCTGGACCGAGTGGCAGATCGCCGTGTCCTCGGCCTGGATCCGATCGCCCACGGCGATGCTCGCGCGGTTCTTGGCCCGCGCCTCGTCCGAGCCGACGTCGGCGAAGTAGAAGTCGAACACGACCTCGGTCCGGTCGACGCCATGCGGGATCACCAGGTTCGTGTCCATCAGCCCTTCGTACCAGTTGACCATGAAGTTCGGGTAGATCCAGTAGTACAGCGCCCGATCGCCGGTGCGCACGGCACCCGTCTCGGCCTCGGCACCGTCGCTAACCATCGGGCTGTGCTGCAGGCAGAATCGCTCGCCGTTGACGATCTTGTAGCTCGCGTAGTCCAGGACCGAGTCGAGCCCCTTGTGCAGGAACGGGATGTGGTAGCCGCCGTCGAGGTAGTTGTCGACGAACACCTTCCAGTTGCACTCGAACGCGTAGTGCCGGCGCTCGAGGAACTGCAGCCGATCGAGCTTCAGCTCGGCGAACTGCTGCACGAGGTCCGGTCCCAGCGCATCGGCGAGCGCCGGCCCGCCCGGCTCGAGCCGCACGAAGACCCAGCGCTCCCACACCGCGACCTCGAGCGGCACGAGCCCGTTCTCGGCGCGGTCGAAGCATCGGACACCGGCGAAGTCCGGCGTGCCCCTGAGGCTTCCGTCGAGCCCGTACGTCCAGCCATGGTACGGGCAGCGCAGGACCCGGGCCTTGCCTTGGGGCTCGGTCATCACCTCGGCGGCGTGATGCCGGCACACGTTGAAGAACCCGCGCAGGGTCCCGTCCTCGCCGCGGACCACGACGACCGGCTCCCCCGCCACGTTCGCCGTGAGGTAGCTCCCGGGCTCGGCGACCTGATCGTCACGACCGACGAGCTGCCAACCGCGGCTGAGCACGGTGCGGCGCTCGAGGTCCGCAACGCGCGTGTCGACGTACCACGACGCCGGGATCGTCCACGCCTCGTCGAGCGGGGCGCTCGGATCGTAGGACGCGACGATCTCGTCGAGCGTCACGCCACCTTCTCCTGTCCGCGGCCGGCGGGCGGCGTCGCCGTCTTGCGCTTGGGGTTGAAGAACGGCGTCTGTACCACGGTCGCGCCGACGTCGTGGCGCACGGCCTCGACGGTCCATTCCATCCGCACGCGGACGCCCGGCTCGGTGTGGCCTCGCTCGAGCGCGGCCAGGGCGATCAGCTTCTTCAGCACGGGTGACCAGGTGGTCGAGGTCGCCTTGCCGATCTGGCGCCCCCGGCCGTCCCGCACCGGGACCGCAACCCGCGACGCGGCCGCGGGGATCTGCGGCGCGAGACCGGCGCGGTCGTAGAGCGCCTCGAGCTCGGGCCAGTCGAGCTCGAGCCCCACGATCTGCCGCGCAGGACCCGTCGTGCGCTCGCGCGCGAGCGCCGCCTGCCCGACGAAGCTCGCCTTGTCCAGCTGCACCAGGCGCCCGAGCCCCAGCTCGTGCGGCGTGTAGCGCTGGCCCGGGATGAGCGCGCTGCGGCTGCCGCGGAAGTCGACCTCGATCAACAGCAAGCCGGCCTCGATCCGACACACGTCGAGCGCGAGCAGTCCCGTGGGTCTCAGGTCGTGCGGCCGCCCGGCCTCGATCAGCGCGTCCCACACGCGTAGCGCGTCGTCCCACGGGATCCAGATCTCGTACCCCAGGTCGCCGGTGTAGCCGGTGCGGGAGACGTCGACCGGGACGCCGGCGATCCGGCCGCTCGTGGCTCGGAAGTACTTGAGCGAATCGATGCGCACGTCCGAGACGTCGCGCAGCACGGCGGCCGACGTCGGTCCCTGGAGCGCGAGCGCGGCGATCTGCTCCGATACGTCCTCGATCGTGACGTCGAGACCCAGCGCGTTCTGCCGCAGCCAGCGCAGGTTCGGCTCGGCAGCGGTCCAGCGGTAGGCGTCCTCGTCGACGCGGGTGACCGTCCCGTCATCGACCACGTGGCCGTGCTCATCGCACCACGGCGTGTAGACGACCTGCCCGATCTGGATCTTGCGCGCGTCGCGCGTGATCACGCGATCGACGAGCCGCGTCGCGTCCTTCCCCGTGACGCGATACTTGAACAGTGGGGTGACGTCGATCATTCCCGTCGCGTTGCGCACGGCGTTGTACTCGTGCTCGTGGTGCGGCTCGTAGCTCGACACGGCCCAGTACCCGGCCCAGTCGCGGTAGTTCAGGCTCTCGCACAGGGTCAGGGTCCTGGCGTGCAGCGCGGTCCCGATCGGCAACGGCCACCTCGCGGCGAGCAGCGTCTCGCGGTTTTCGCGGACGGCCGATTATACGGTATCCTCTCGGCCCTTCGGCACCACGGGATCGGCAGGCGGCACGCATGACGTCGAGCGCCAAGTACGACGCGATCATCATCGGCGGCGGGCACAACGGGCTCGTCTGCGCGGCGTACCTCGCGCGTGCGGGACGCCGTGTGCTCGTGCTCGAGCGGCGCCATGTGCTGGGAGGTGCTGCGGTCACGGAGGAGGTGTTCCCGGGGTTCAAGTTCTCCGTGTGCTCGTACGTCGTGTCCCTGCTGCGGCCCGAGATCATCCGCGAGCTCGACCTGCCGCGTCACGGGCTCGAGATCCTGCCCCTCGACGGCACGTTCACGCCGATGCTCGACGGCAACTACCTGTGGCGGGTCAACGACCACGCGAAGACCCGACGCGAGATCGCGCGGCACTCGCGCCTCGACGCCGAGGCGTACGACGAATACGCGAGGGCGATGGTCGAGATGTCGCGCTTCGTCAAGCCGATCCTGGGACTCACCCCACCCGACCCGGCGCGGCCGGGCCTCGCCGGTCTGCGCGATCTCCTGGGGCTCGTTCAGCGCTTCCGGGCGCTGCCGCCGCTCGACCGGCACAACCAGGTCCAGCTCATGACCATGAGCGCGGTCGACTTCCTCGATCCGTGGTTCGAGACCGACGTGCTCAAGGCCACGATGTCGGCGTCGGGGATCATCGGCACGTTCCTCGGCGTGCGCTCGCCCGGAACGGCGTACGTGCTGCTGCACCACTACATGGGCGAGATCGACGGCGCGTTCCGGTCATGGGGCCTCGTGCGCGGGGGAACCGGCGCAATCTCGAACTCCATCGCCGACGCAGCGCGCGAGGCCGGCGCGGAGATCCGGACCCGCGCGCCCGTAGCACGAATCCTGATCCGCGGCGACCGCGCGGCGGGGGTCGTGCTCGACAACGGCGATGAGATCGAGGCCACGACCGTGTGCTCGAGCGTCGATCCGCGCCTGACGTTTCTCGGCCTCGTCGGGGAATCGCACCTCGATGCCGAATTCCTGGCCGAGATCCGGCGCTACAAGTTCCGCGGCTCGTCGGGCAAGGTGAACTTGGCCCTCGACGGGCTCCCGAGCTTCCGCGCGCTGCCCGGTCCGGGTACGCACCTGCGCGGGGCGATCTCGATCTCCCCGTCGATCGACTACATGGAGCGAGCGTACGACGACGCCAAGTACGGCCAGTTCTCCCGCAAGCCGTACGTCGACATCGTGATCCCGACCTTGACCGACCCGTCCATGGCGCCGCCGGGCAAGCACGTGATGTCGTGCTTCGTGCAGTACGCCCCGTACCACCTGAAGGACGGCAACTGGGACGACCAGCGCGACGCGTTCGGAGACGCGGTTCTCGACGCGGTGTCCGAGCACGCGCCGAACCTCCGCGACTTGATCCTGCATCGTCAGGTGCTCACGCCCCTCGATCTCGAGCGCGAGTTCGGCCTGACCGAGGGCAACATCTTTCACGGCGAGCTGACGCTCGAGCAGCTGTTCTTCCTGCGGCCCGCGCCGGGATGGGCGGCGTACCGCACGCCGATTCGGAACCTGTACCTCGGCGGCTCGGGCGCGCACCCGGGCGGAGGGATCATGGGCGCGCCGGGGCTCAACGCTGCGCGGCGGATCCTCGCCGACTCCCGACGATGAGCGGCCGGGACGAGCGGCGTGTCGTGATCGTCGGCGGCGGGCCGAACGGCCTCGTCGCCGCCGTGCGTCTGGCCCGCGCCGGCGTCCGGCCGATCCTGATCGAGCGGCGTGCCGCGGTCGGCGGCGCATCGATCACCGACGAGATCCACCCGGGCTTTCGCTGCTCGACCTTCGCGCACGCGGCGGGACCGCTGTTGCCCGAGGTGCGGGACTCTCTGGGACTCGAGCGGCACGGTCTCACGTGGCTGCGACCGGCGGTCCGGAACCTGGCTCTCGCGCCCGATGGTGGTGGGCTCGCGATCCACGACGACACCGCGACGACCGCTCGGGAGCTCACGCGGCATGCGCCAGCGGACGGGTCGCGGTATCGCGAGTTCGTCGAGACGTTCGCCAAGATCGGCCGGCTCCTGCGGCCGATGCTGGCCTCGCCGCCGCCCGACATCGACACGCCGTCGCGGGCCGACCTGTGGGGTCTCGTTCGGGGGGCGCGCGACTTCCGGCGGTTGGGACGGCGCGACGGCTACCGGCTGCTGCGCTTCGGCCCGATGGCCGCCGCGGATCTCGTCGCCGAGTGGTTCGACGGCGAGCTCGCCCGGGCGCTGTTCGCGGCGCGTGGGATCCACGGCTGCTGCGCCGGCCCGTGGTCCGCGGGAACGGCCTCGGGCCTCCTGCTCCAGACCGGATTCGACGGGCGCGCCTCGCTCCCCGCCGCGTTCCCGCGTGGGGGCATGGGCGCTCTGACGCAGGCGCTCGCCGCCGCGGCGACGGACGCCGGTGCCGAGGTCCGCACGAGCGCGGCAGTCGTCGAGATCCGCGTCGAGAGCGGCCGCGTCGACCGCGTGGTGCTCGCCGACGGGACCGGGATCCCGGCCCGCGCCGTCGTCTCGGGTCTCGATCCGCAATCGACGTTCCTCCAGCTCGTCGATCCGACGCACCTCGACCCGACGTTCGTCCACCGGATCCGGAGCTATCGGTCCCACGGCGTGGTGGCCAAGGTCAATCTGGCGCTCGCCGGCCTGCCGACCTTCCGCGGCGTCGATCCGGCGCTCCTCGGCGGCCGGATCCATGTCGGGCCGACGATCGACGACATCGAGCGCGCGTTCGATGCGTCGAAGTACGGAGGAGCCTCCGAGCGACCGTACCTCGACGTGGTGATCCCCAGCACGAGCGACCCGACGCTCGCGCCGGCCGGGGCTCACGTTCTGTCGGCGCTCGTGCAGTACGCGCCGTACGAGCTGCGAACGAGCGACTGGGGCGCGATCGCCCCGGCGCTCGGCGACACGGTGGTCCGGACCCTCGCCGAGTATGCGCCCGACCTACCGAGCCTCGTGCTCGCGCGCCAGGTCGTGACGCCGTCCTTGCTCGAGGCCGAGCTCGGACTGACCGGTGGACACCCGTACCACGGCGAGCACGCGCTCGACCAGCTGTTCGTCGCGCGCCCGCTGCTCGGCTGGGCGCGTTACCGGACGCCGATCGGCGGCCTGTTCCTGTGCGGCGCGGGCACGCACCCTGGCGGCGGAGTGACCGGTGCCCCGGGATGGAACGCCGCGCGCGCGGTCCTCGCCGATCTCAAGGCGATCCGGTGACACCCAGCTCGAGCTGACCCCCGGCCCGGGCCAGCTCGCGACGCGCCTCGTCGGCATACGGTCCGTTCGGGTAGTCGTGCACGAGCTTGTCCAGGTAGATCCGCGCCTCGACGTCGTTCTTGCTCGCGAGCAGCGCTCGACCGAGGTGCAGGTACACCTTGTCGCGCTCGGGGTAGCTCGGATACTTGTCCAGCACCGTGCGAAATCGCGCGATCGCCGCGAGCGGGCGCTTGCGCTGCACGTAGAACCGGCCGACGAGGAACTCGGCCTCGGCGAGCCGCGCCTCGGCGATCCGGCTCATGACCCGCGCCACGGTGGCCCACGGCGACGAGGGATAGCGGCGCACGACCTCGCCGAGATCGGCGATCGTCTGCTGCGTGTCGACCTGATCCTTCGACGGGTGCTTCATCTCGGACATCGAGCACATCGCCGACTGGAACAGCGCGTAGGGCGCTGCGGGATGGTCGGAGTACAGCGTGGCGAAATCGCTGTACAGCGAGCGGGCGTCGATGCGCGCGATCGCGTAGCCCTGGTAGAACGTCGCATCGGCGATCGCCAGGCGGACCTTCGGCTCGAGCTCGGTGCGCTCGTCGCCCGTGTACTGGATCGCCTGGAGCAGCGTGAGGGCCTTGCGCTCGTCGCCCGTGGCCAGCGCCTGCATGCCCGCGTCATAGCTCTCCTGGGCCGTCGGCGGCGCGGTCGCCTGCACCGACTTGCGCTTGGCCTCGACCGGAGCGAGCGCTAGGCCGACGAGCCCGGCGACCGCGAGAGCGCAGGCACCCCAGGCGTGGCGCTCGTGCCGCCTCACGACGATCCGCCCGCGCCGCCGGGCCGCAGGCGCTTCCGCAGCTCGCTCGGCATGCGCAGCGGGCGCCCGTCGGGCCCGACCGCCGCATGCTCGGTGAAGCCGGTCGCGAGCACGCGCTCCGGATCGGGCCGGATCAGCCGGTACTCGAACCGCACACGCGCGAGCCCGGAGGACACGAGGCGCGTCCGCACCTCGAGCTCCTCGTCGTACCGCGCCGAGGCCAGATACCGCACACCGACCTCGATCACCGGGAAGAAGATCGCCGCGCGATCCTCGAGCTCTCCGTACGGGCAGCCCAGCTCGCGCATCAGCTCGGTCCGTCCGAGCTCGAACCACACGAGGTAGTGCGCGTGGTACGCCACGCCCATACGGTCGGTCTCCGGGTAGCGCACGCGCAGTCGAGTGACCGAGGCGGGTGCACCGTCGTGCTCAGGCGACTCGGCCACGCTCCGCCCACTCGGCCAGCCGCCGGACGATGCGCTCGGTCGCGCGACGCGGGTCTCCCGACCCGAAGACCGCCGAGCCGGCGACGATGACGTCGACCCCGGACGCGGCGACGCTTTCGAGATTCTCCTCGGTGACGCCGCCGTCGATCTCGATGCGCACGTCCGCACCGGACCGATCGATCCGCTCGCGCAGACGCCGCACCTTGTCGAGCACCGTCGGAATCAGGTGCTGGCCGCCGAAGCCGGGGTTGACCGACATCAGCAGCACCAGGTCGACCTCGTGGAGCATCTCGTCGAGTGCCGAGAGCGGCGTGGCCGGGTTCAGCACGACGCCGGCCTTGGCCCCGGCCTCGCGGATCTGGGCCACCACGCGATGCAGGTGGCGCACGGCCTCGACGTGGACCGACACGAGATCGGCCCCCGCGTCGACGAACCGGCCGACGTACCGCTCCGGATCCTCGATCATCAGGTGACAGTCGATCGGCAGGCGCGTGCTGCGCCGCACCGCGGCGGTCACGACCGGGCCGATCGTGATGTTCGGTACGAACCGACCGTCCATCACGTCGACGTGGATCATCGCCGCGCCGCCGGATTCCACCGCCTGGACCTCCGCTCCGAGACGCGCGAAGTCCGCGGACAGGATCGACGGCGCGAGAACCGCGGCCACGGCTCCTCCTTGCGCTGCTCTACTCACAGACGGTCAGGTCGACGACGTCGCGGGACCGCAGCGGGTATCCTGCGAGGGGCATCTGTCCGACGACCGAATCGGGCGCACGCCTCTCCATCCTAACGCGTCGCACCGCCCCGCGTCGAAACCCGGAGCTCGCGATCCAGCGCTCCGCCTCGCCGCGCGTCATGCCGGTCAGGTCGGGCATGACCCACGTCGCGGCCGGCGGTCCGTCGGATACGAGACGGTGGATCCGGGCCTGCGGCACGGCCGGTGTCTCGGCCGACGGAACCTGCCCCAGCACGGTACCGGATGGCGCGTCGTAGGACGGCGCACGTGCCAGCTCGCCCGGGACGAAGCCCTCGCGCCGCAGATCGATGTCGACCGCGCGGATCGGCCGTCCGACCAGGCTCGGCACGGTCAGCATTTCCCCGCCGCGGCTCAGCACGAGCTTGACCTTGCGCCCGCGTCGCACGCTCGATCCGGCGAGGGGCACCTGCTCGATGATCCGTCCGCTCGGCACCGCGGGATCGTGCCGCTCGTCGGCGACCTGCAGAACGAGCCCCGCGGGATCGACCTTGGCCTGCGCGGTTTCGAGGTCGAGGCCCGTGAGATCCGGGACGTCGACCTCGTTCGAGCGCGCGGCCGAGCGCACGGCGATCCAGAACGCGGTCATGAACACCGCGCCACCGACCGCCAGCGCACACGTGATCCACAGCGCGGCCGGTACGAACCGGCCGCGAGCCCGGGGGAAGCGCAGGGCGAGCTTCATCGCGCCCAGCGTACCAGGCCGGCGCGCATCATGGGACTCCGACTTCGGAGCTCGGCTCGATGCGCTCGATGCGATCTCCGACGCCGATCAGGCGGCCGTTGACCGCGTCCTTCGCCGCGAGCGCGTTCCCCGCTTCGGGTTGCAGCGCCGAGATCGACACGACCGATCCTTCACCGCACGCGATCGCGACGCCCGCGGGCCCGAGTCTCAGCACCGTGCCTGCCGCAGCGGACGATGGCGGCCCGTCCATCGCCGATCCGTCGACGAAACGCAGCCGCCGCCCGCGGCACCTGACCCACGCCCCGGGCCACGGGTCGAAACCGCGGATGCGTCCCTCGATCGCCCGCGCCGGGAGCGCCGGGTCGATCCATCCGTCGGCGCGGACGAGTCGCGGCGCGAGGCTCGCCGCGGTCGGATCCTGCTCGCGCGGCACGAGGTCCCCGCGGCCCAGTCGGTCGAGCGTTTCCGCGAGCAGCGGGGCCCCGATCCGGGCGAGACGCGCGGTCAGTGCCGGTGCGTGCTCCCCCGGATCGATCGCCACCGGCTCCTGCAGCAGGATCGGACCCTCGTCCATGCGCTCGTTCATCCGCATCGTGGTTACGCCGCTGCGGGTGTCGCCGCGCGCCAGGCACCACTGGACGGGCGCGGCGCCGCGATACGCCGGGAGCAGGGAGAAGTGCAGGTTGATCGCACCGGCAGGCGCGGAATCGATCACGCTCGGCGGCAGGATGCGCCCGTAGGCCACGACGACGAGGACCTCGGCCCGCAGCGCGCGCAGCCGTTCCGCGAACTCGGGGCCGCGCACGCCGCTCGGTTGGACGGCGGGCCGCTCGCGCTCGGCCGCCCGGACGAGGACCGGCGGCCGAGCCACGTGCCGGCCGCGTCCGGCTGCACGATCCGGCTGCGTCACGACGAGAGCGACGTCGTGTCCGGCGTCGAGCAGCGCGTCGAGGGCCGGCACCGCCGCGTGCGGCGTGCCGAAGAACACGATCCTCACGCGGCGTTCCAGGTTCCGGCCTCGATGCGCTTGCGGATCTCGCGGCGCACGATCTCACGCCGCAATGCGGACAGGTTGCGCAGGAACACCTGGCCGTCGAGGTGCTCGCACTCGTGCAGGATCGCGCGAGCGAGCAGCCCGTCCGCGGTGAGCTCGAACGGCTGACCGTTGCGGTCGAGCGCCTCGACTCGCACCCGCTCGGCGCGCTCGACCTCGATCGTGATGTCGGGGAACGACAGGCACCCTTCCTCGGCGGTCTGCCGGCCGCTGGACTCGAGCACGCGCGGGTTGATCATCACGAGCAGCGAGCCCGGTTGCTCGCCCGTCGTGAGGTCGACGACGCAAACCCGCTGCGACACGCCGATCTGGTTCGCCGCGAGGCCGATCCCCGGGGCCGCGTTCATCGTCTCCACCATGTCGTCGACGAGTGTCCGAACCTCGTCGTCGACGTGCTCGACGGGCTGGGTCGGCCGCAGCAGGATCGGGTCCGGGTAGAGGACGATGGTGCGCAGCGCCATCGAGGGGACGGTAGCATCCGGTCTTCCGGAGGGTCAAGAAACGTGGGCTGTCGCCCTGGGGGGACAGCGGTCCCCTTGGCGAGGACACGCCGGACCCTCGAACGCGCCTACTTCGGGAGATTGGGCCTGGCACGCACGGTGCAGTGTACGGGCCGTGCGGGCTCGAGCCCGCCGAGGTAAAGGCCATGAAAACCACACGTACTTCAGTCCTCGGCGCGGTCGCGCTGGTCCTGATGTCGTGCTGGGGCCTCGCTGGCCTGGCGAGCGCTCAAGACGGATCGACGATCGAGGACCCCGGGACCTACGGGCGCGTCCGGGAAGCGGACAACGGCCTCACGATCGAGCGTGCCAACGACGACGAGCCGGGCGGTCGCGCCGAGCGCAACTCCCCCGTGTTCCCGGGTGACGTGGTTCGTACGGACCCCGGGCAGCGCGTCGAGATCGAGCTCGCCGGAGGCACGCTGGTCCGACTCGACGGCGACACCGAGCTGACGTTCGTTTCCCTGCCTGATCCGTATGCCGACGTCGCGGACCACACCGTGCTCCAGCTGTCTCGAGGTACCGCGCGCGTCATCAGCCGTCTGGCCGAGAACCAGGAGCTGCGCTTCGACACGCCTACCACGTCGGTGTACGCCGTCGACGGCGGCGACGTGCGCGTCGACGTCGCACCCGACGGGACGACCGACGTCGCGTCGGTGCGCGGTGTCGTCGAGGTCGCGGGCTCGGGCGGATCGGTCGTCGTGCGCAGCGGGATGCGCACCGCGGTCCGCCCGGACGAGTATCCGGACGAGGCCATAGCGTTCAACTCGTTCGGTCGTGACGGCTTCGATCGCTGGTGCGCCGACCGCGACCAGGCCTACGCCTCGCACGACGACTACGACGCCGACTACGACGACGAGGCGTATCGCGAGGTGCCGCAGGAGGTGCGGCCGTACTACCGCGAGCTGTCGTCCCACGGCCGCTGGGTCGACACCCCGGACTACGGCTACGTCTGGTACCCCACCGGCGTGTATTCGGGCTGGCGCCCGTACAACGACGGGTACTGGTCGTACGGTCCGAGCGGCTACTTCTGGGTCGGCTCCGAGCCCTGGGGCTGGGCGCCGTACCACTACGGCCGCTGGGCCTGGTCGAGTCCGTACGGCTGGTGCTGGGTCCCCGGACGCGTGTTCGCCGGGGCGTGGGTCGCCTGGTCGTGGGGCTCCGTGCACATCGGCTGGGCTCCGCTGGGCTACTGGAACCAGCCCGTATACATCCGGACGCCGTACTACGGCTACTACGACCCGGGCTGCTGGACGTTCGTGAACTACTCGCACTTCTACGGGCACGGCTCGTGCGCGCGGTACGCCGTGCCGTACAACACCGTGAACGTGCAGAGCCATGTCGTCGTGGCGCGTGCTCCGTACGCTTCACCGACGCGACTCGTTCGCTCGCCCGAGGTGCGGCTCCAAGCGGCTCGCGACGCGCGAGCGATCAGCGCGTCGCGCGTGCAGGCGATCGAGCGCGGCGTTCGGCCGACCGAGAACGTGCGCGACGTCGAGCGTCGGCTCGTCGCGGATCGGGGTCGCCTGGCGGTGAGCCGCGGCAGCACCCTGAACCAACGCGGGCAGGTCGCGGCCGGCTCTCGTGCAGCCGCGCGGTTCCCGCGTCAGCTGACGCAGGCCGGCGGACGGGCGGCCGTTCCGAACGGACGCACGGCTCGACCGCTGGCGTCGGTCGACCGGAACGGCACGGCGGATGCGGATCGCCGCGTGCGCGACCTGTATCAGC
This sequence comes from uncultured Acidobacteriota bacterium, assembly GCA_963824225.1. Lineage (GTDB taxonomy): Bacteria > Acidobacteriota > Polarisedimenticolia > Polarisedimenticolales > Polarisedimenticolaceae > CAWGOF01. The sequence goes on from CAWGOF010000002.1 coordinate 110,128, forward strand.
GCATGGCCAGCCCCCGCACGACGCGCGACGCCCCGGGAGCGACGCGACAGCAGGCCTCGCCGGCGCCTCGGCCGCGACCTGAAACCGGGACGGAGCGTCGCACGGCGACTCCGCAGCGGCCGCGCCCGTCGACCGCTCCGCGGAGCTCGGCCGGCCCCGCAACTCCGCAGCGGCCGCGCCCGTCGACCGCTCCGCGGGCCTCGGCCGGACCCACGGCCTCGCCGCGCCCGTCACCGCGGAGCTCCTTCGGCGCCCCGCGTGCGGGAGCGAACGGTGACGTGCCGGAGCGCTCGGCGCCACAGCGTCCCGCGCCGCAACGCAGGACGATCGCTCCGCGCACGGACGTCGAGCGTGACATGCGGGACCGGGTGGCTCCCCAGCCCGGACCGAGCCGCAGGGTCACGACCGCCCCGCGCACGAACGTCGAGCGCGACATGCGGGATCGGGTGGCTCCCCAGCCTGGACCGAGCCGCAGGGTCACGACCGCCCCGCGTCCCAGCGGGCCACGTCCCAGCGGCGCGACCGGTGGTGGACGCGTCGGTCCGACCGCTCGTCCATCCGCGCCGCGGGCGGCTCCGCCGCAGCCGCGATCGGGCACGCAGTCCGCGCGGCCCCCGGCGCCGCAGCGTCGCGACGCTGGGCCAGCGGCAAGTCCGCGCGCCACGGGTCGCGGGTCGGGCGGTGGTAAATCGGCCCGCGAGTCGGGCGACCGCGGGAAGGAAGGGCGCAGGTAGCACGCTCCAAGGTTCTGGTGCGTTGGCTCACCGAGCCATCGCAGGGCCCGGCTCCCCCTCGGCCGGCGCCCGCGGCGAGCCGGTGGAATCTTCCGCCGGCTCGCCGTCCGATTGTCAGACCTGCCGGGCGCTCCGTCGCACGACATCGCGAAACGCGGAAAGCAATCGCCGCGTCCCATCGATCACCTGCGCATCGATGTCCCGCGGGTCGATCCCCGCGCGCACCGCGAACTCGTCCCGCGCCTCGGGATGGAACTGATACGTGAACACGGGCAGGCGCGCGTGCTCGAGCCCATCGAGCACACCGGGCTTGCGCCAGGCAACGGTGCGATAGTCCGGCGGCGCGACACGGACTTCTTCGCGGTGGCTGAACACGGCACGCAGCGGGCCCGTCGGCTCGACGAGCCGGCTGTCGTGCAGCTCGACCGCGTCGACGCCGAGCGTCTTCCCGTGATCGGGCCGCATCCAGTCGACCTCGCCACCGGCGATGTGCGCCACGAGCTGATGTCCGAAGCACACGCCGAGCACGGGCATCGAGCTCCGTCCGTCGAGCACCGGCGCGAGCCACGTCGCGAGCTCGCCGATCCACGGCATGGCGTCGTGAACGGATGCCGCCGAGCCGAGAACGACGACGCCGTCCGCGTCGTACCCCGTGTGTGGACCTGGTCCGTCACCCGGCACGAGTGCCGGACGGAACACGCGACTCTCACCCGGCCAGTCGCCGAGCACCTCGGCCACGCCCTGGTCCTCGGGCCACCGGAGCGACGGATCGACGATCCACAGACGTGGGCTCACGCGCGTGTCGCAGCTGCCCGGCGGGAGGCGAGTATCTCGACGAGCCGCCGGGGCAAGCCGTCGAACCCACCGTTCGACATCACGACGACCACGTCGCCCGACCGCGTTTCCTTGGCCAGTCGATCGAGGATCTCGTCCGCCCCCGAGAGGAACGTGGCCTCGCGTCCGCGCTCGCGGATCGCCGCGGCGAGCCGATCCGGATCGAGCCGCTCGGCCGGGTCGAGAGCCGCGGCGCCGAACACGGCGGCGACGAGCACATGGTCCGCGGCGTCGAACGACTCGGCGAGCCGAGCCTGGAACACGTTGCGGCGCAGGGTCCACGAGCGCGGCTCGAGCACGGCCCACACACGGCGACCGGCGTAGCGCGATCGCGCGGAGCGCAGCGTCTCGGCGATCGCGGTCGGATGGTGCGCGAAGTCGTCGATCACCGTGACCCCGGCCGCGGTGCCCACGACCTCCATCCGTCGGCGGACGCCGCGGAACGACGCGAGCCCGGCGAAGATCTCGTCCTTGGGCACGCCCAGGTCGTCGGCCGCGACGAGCGTGGCCAGCGCGTTGAGCAAGTTGTGCCGGCCGGGCACGCCGAGCTCGAGGTCCGCAAACGGCTCGCCGGCGCGCCGCACGTGGCACCGCCCGCCGGCCGGTCCCTCGGTGCACGCCTCGGCGCGCCACATCGCGTCGGGCGACAATCCGTAGCTCGCCACGCGCGACGGCGCGGCAGCCGCGATCTCGCGCGTCGTCGCCGCATCGTGGTTCGCCACGAGCAGCCCGCGCCGAGGCACGAGGCCGACGAATCGGCGGAACGCCGTCGTGACCTGCTCGAGGTCCTTGTAGATGTCGGCGTGGTCGAACTCGACCGCGCCGAGGAGCGCGGTGTCCGGCCGATAGTGCATGAACTTGGGGCCCTTGTCGAAGAACGCCGTATCGTACTCGTCCCCCTCGAGAACGAACGGCGCGCCGGTCCCCACGTGGAACGGGAACTCGAAGTCGAGCGGGGCCCCGCCGATCAAGAACCCCGGGTCGAGCCCGGCCCGCGTCAGGACCCACGCCAGCATCGACGACGTCGTGGTCTTGCCGTGCGTGCCGGCGACGACGACCGAGTGTCGACCGGGCAGGAAGCGCTCCTCGATCATCGAGGGCATCGAGACGTACGGCAGCCGCCGGTCGAGGACCTCCTCGACCTCGGCGTTGCCGCGGCTCATCGCGTTGCCGATCACCACGCGGTCCGGGGCGGGTACGAGGTGCTCGGGCGCGAAGCCCACGTACACCTCGAGCGACAGCCGCTCGAGGAGCGTGGACGTCGGCGGGTAGAGCTGGCGGTCCGAGCCGGTCACGCGGACGCCGCTCTCGTGGAGCAGGCCGGCCAGCGCCGTCATCCCGGTCCCCCCGATCCCCAGCATGTGCACGTGCTCGCGGTGCTTCTTCCGTGGGTCCATCCGCATCCTCCCGTCGATCATTCGACCCGGAACCCGTGGCCCCCGGCCTCAATGTGCAGCTCGGCCAGCTTGCGACCGGGTCCCGGTCGCACGATCGAGAACAGCCGCTCGTGACGCAGCATCTCGCGCAGCCGTGGCACGACGCCCATCGCCGCCTCGTCCCCGGCCTGGATGCAGCGCTCGAACGCGCTGAAGTCGGCCCAGTGGACGTCGCCAACGTCGGGCTCGATCACAACGTCGGCCATGCGCAGAGAGTGTGCCACCAGCACCGAGTCCTTGATCGAGTTCGCCCGGACCATGATGTCGACGCCGCGCCGGAAATCGCGCACGTTGCTCAGATCGGCCGTGATGTCCACGGCGATCACCACGTCCGCGCCGAGATGGAACGCCGGAACGACCGGGATCTTGTCGACCCAGCCGCCGTCGATCAGCGTGCGACCGTTCATGCGGACGGGCGGCAGGATCCCCGGGATCGCGGCGCTCGCCGCCGCGGCTTGCCGGAGGTTGCCGGTGCGCAGCACGACCTCCTCGGCCGAGCGGATGTCCAGCGCCACCGCGCCGAACACGATCGGCAGGTCCTCGATCGCCACGTCGGGAAGCACGGCGGCCATGCTGCTCGCGAACTCTTCGGCGGACAGGAACGACGGTCGCAGGTTCGACACACCGAAGAAGATCCCGCGACGCACCAGGTTGGCCATCGAGAAGAACACACCGCCGCGCTCGCGGCGCGTCTCGCGCAGGAACAGCAAGCGGTTCTTGCGGAACCCGTCGCTCGTCAGCACCTGGCGCACCCGGGCTTCGAGCAGGCCGGCGTTCCCCAGCGCCGCATACGCTCCGCCGAGGATCGAGCCGATGCTCGTCCCGACGACGATGTCGATCGGGATCTCGGCCCGCTCGAGCGCCCGCAGGACGCCGAGATGCGCGAGCCCGCGGGCCGCGCCGCCGCCGAGCGCCACACCGACCTTGAACTGGAATCGGTGGCGCATCAGACGACCCGGTCCGGGCGTTCCTCGCCCTCGAGGGCCAGCGAATCGAGCACGCGCGCGCGAACCTCCCCACGCCGCGGGGCGCGGACGACCGCGAGGCGCCCCGGCCGAGCGCCACAGGGGTACAAGGTGGTGTCGGCGGCGAACCCGGACAAGTCGCGATCCGCCCAGCATTGTACAGAGAACGGTCGGCGGCTTGACAGGCCCCGCGCGCACTCGGTACGGTTAGATCCAGGACGACCTATGCGCGACGCTCAACCGACCCTGCGGGGTCTCGCGATCTGCTCCGTCCTCGCGAGTCTCGGCTGTGGCGTGGGCGACGGAGGGCGTGTGGCGCCGCCAGCCAAGCCGGACGATCCGTACCGAGCGACGCGCGACGCGATGGTCGCGGAACAGATCGAAGCCCGCGGAATCCGGGACCCCGCGGTGCTGGCGGCGATGCGTCGCGTGCCGCGCCATCGGTTCGTCCAGGACGATCTCAGCGCGCACGCGTACATCGATCGACCGCTCCCCATCGGCCACCAGCAGACGATCTCCCAGCCGTACATCGTGGCCGCGATGACCGAGCACGTCGGGCCGCGACCGGACATGCGCGTGCTCGAGATCGGCACCGGCTCGGGCTACCAGGCGGCGGTCCTGGCCGAGTGCGTGCGCGAGGTGTACACGATCGAGATCCTGCCCGAGCTCGGGCGGCTGGCGGCGTCGCGGCTCGCCGAGCTGGGGTATACGAACGTCCACGTCCGGATCGGCGACGGGTACGACGGCTGGCCCGAGGAAGCGCCGTTCGACGCGATCGTCGTGACCGCCGCACCGCCGACGATCCCCCAGCCGCTGCTCGATCAGCTGGCGGTCGGCGGTCGTCTCGTGATCCCGGTCGGGGAGGCCAGCCAGGCCGAGCTGCTCGTCGTCACCCGCACGGCGCAGGGCTTCGAGCGTCGAACCGCGGAGGCGGTGCGGTTCGTCCCGATGACCGGCAAGGCCCAGGAAGGCCGCTGACGACCGTTCGGCTATAATCGCCGGCTCCATGGCCAAGCTGATCACGCCGCGCAGCGAGGACTACGCTCGCTGGTACACCGACCTCGTGACCCACGGCCGGCTCGCCGATTACGCGCCGGTGAAGGGCTGCATGGTCATCCGGCCCCACGGCTACGCGCTGTGGGAGAACATGCAGCGCACGCTCGACCGGATGTTCAAGGACACGGGGCACCAGAACGCGTACTTCCCGCTGTTCATCCCCAAGTCGTTCCTGGCCAAGGAGGCCGCCCACGTCGAGGGGTTCGCCAAGGAGTGCGCGATCGTCACGCACTCGCGGCTCAAGGCGGTCGAGGTCGACGGCAAGACGACGCTCGTTCCCGATCCCGAGAGCGCTCTCGAAGAGGAGCTGATCATCCGCCCGACCTCGGAGACGATCATCTACTCCATGTTCGCCAAGTGGGTCCAGTCGTACCGCGATCTGCCGATCCTGCTGAACCAGTGGTGCAACATCGTGCGCTGGGAGATGCGGACGCGCCTGTTCCTGCGCACGACCGAGTTCCTGTGGCAGGAGGGGCACACGGCCCACGTGACCGAGGCCGAGGCCGAGGTCGAAGCGCGCAAGATCCTCGATCTCTACGCGTCGTTCGCCGAGGACTGGATGGCGGTCCCGGTGGTCCAGGGCCTCAAGACCGACAGCGAGCGGTTCGCCGGCGCGGTCCGGACCTACTGCATCGAGGCGCTGATGCAGGATGGCCGGGCCCTGCAGTCGGGGACGTCGCATCACCTGGGCCAGAACTTCTCCCGCGCGTTCGAGCTCAAGTACCAGACCGAGGACGGCGCGTGGGAGCACGCGTGGAACACGTCGTGGGGCGTGTCGACGCGTCTCGTCGGGGCGATCGTGATGTCCCACGGGGACGACGACGGGCTCGTGCTCCCGCCGCGCCTCGCGCCGATCCAGGTCGTGATCGTCCCGATCTGGCGCGGGAACGACCCGAAGGACCAGATCCTCGAGGCCGCGTCACGCGTGCAGGACGAGCTCAAGCGCGCCGGCATCGCCACGCGCCTCGACGATCGCGACAACCTGAGCCCGGGGTTCAAGTTCCACGAGTGGGAGATGCTCGGCGTCCCGCTGCGCATCGAGCTCGGACCGAAGGATCTGAGCGCGGGATCGGTGATGACGGTCAAGCGCTCGCGACAGAAGACGAGTGTTCCGCTCGCCGACCTGACCCACCGAGTCCCGGCGCTGCTCGAGGAATATCAGAGCGAGCTGTTCGCGGCCGCGCGCAAGCGGCGCGACGAGGCCACGCGCCCGGTCGACACCTACGATGCCTTCAAGGACCAGGTGGAGAACCCCGGGGGCTTCCTCCTGTCCCACTGGTGCGGGTCGGCGCGCTGCGAGGCCCGCGTCAAGGAAGAGACGAAGGCCACGATCCGCTGCCTCGCGTTCTCCCAGCCCGACGAGCCGGGCCATTGCATCGTGTGCGGCGAGCCGTCGCCCAAGCGCGCGCACTTCGCCCGGGCGTACTAGGCCAGCGGCTCGACGTCTCCCGGCGTGGCGAACCGCCGGACGTGCTCGGCGAGCGTCCGCAGACGGGCGTCCGCGCGGCCGTACAGCGAGTCCTTCGGATAGCGCCCGTCGCGGGCGCGAAGACCCGGATACGCGCCGCTCAGCACGGACAGGCCCTCGTCGATCGACGACACGGCCCACACGTGGAACCGTCCTTGGCGCACGTGGTCGACCACGTCCTTGCGCAGCATCAGCTGCCGCAGGTTGCGCCGCGGAATCATCACGCCCTGGGTCCCGGTGAGACCGGTCAGCTGGCACGTGTCGAAGAACCCCTCGATCTTGCGGTTGACTCCGCCGATCGGCTGGACCTCTCCGCGCTGGTTGACCGAGCCCGTGACCGCGATCCCCTGTCGCAGCGGAGCGTCGGCCAGGCTCGACAGGAGCGCGTACAGCTCGGCCGACGACGCCGAGTCGCCGTCGATCCCGCCGTAGCTCTGCTCGAAGCACAGGCTCGCCGTGAGCGCGAGCGGCTTGTCCTGCGCAAACCGGTCGCGCAGGAACCCGGCGAGGATCAGCACGCCCTTGGTGTGGATCGCTCCCGAGAGATCGGCCTCCCGATCGATGTCCACGATCCCGCTGCGTCCGACCGCCGTGGTGGCGGTGATCCGCGACGGCTGGGCGAACACGTGATCGCCCAGATCGAACAGCGCGAGACCGTTGACCTGCCCCACGCGCTCGCCGTCGAGCTCGAGGATCAGCGTCCCGTCGGCGATGCGCTCGCGCAGCCGCTCCTCGAGCAGGCTGACGCGGTACACCTGACGCTCGAGGGCCTGATCGACGTGCTGCTCGCGCACGAGGGGCGCGCCCTCGGCCCGCGACCAGTACCCGGCCTCGCGCACGAGATCCGCGATGTCGGTGAACCGCGTCGTCAGACGGTCCCGGTTTTCCGCCAGGCGCACGCCGTGCTCGACGACCGCGGCGATCGCGTCGCGATGGAACGGCGGCAGGTGATCGTCCTGCACCTTCTTGTGCACGAAGCACGTGTAGTTGTCGATCTCGTCGTCGCTGCGCGCCGTGTCCATGGCGAACTCGGACTTGATCTTGAAAATCTTGCGGAAGTCCTCGTCGACCGCGTGGAGCAGGCCGTAGATCGCCCGCGTGCCGATCATCACGACCTTGACGTCGACCGGAGCGGTCTCGGGCTTGAGCGACACGGTGGAGAAGATCTGCAGCGGATCGAACGACTGGATGTCGACGGTGCGATTGCGCAGGGAGCGCTTGAGCGCCGACCACGCACCGGGCTCGACGAGCACATCCATCGCGTCGAGGACGAGGATCCCGCCGCTGGCGCGCAGCAGGCTGCCGGCCTTGATGTGCATGTGATCGGTGTCCCAGTCGCCCCCCGGCCGGCGCACGCGCTCGATCGTGCCGAACAGGTTGCGGTAGGACGGCGCGGTCTCCCAGATGATCGGGCGGCCCTGCGTCTTCGCATTGTCGACCACTACGTTGACCCGGTAGCGTGCGCCGTCCGTCGGAGCCTCGGACTCGCCCCCGGCCTCCCCTTCGCTCGGCGGCTCGGGCTCGCGCAGGGTCGGCAGGTGCCCCAGCACGGCCTCGCCGACCTGCTCCAGGTACTCTTCGAGACCGTCGGTCTCGAACGCCGAGGCGATCTCGGACAGCGACTCGTCGACGAGCGGCCGGGCGATCTCGCGGTCGAGCTCGGCGAGCTTGCGCCGCAGTTCGCGATCGGAGGCCCGCAGAGCCTTGCCGATCGATTCCATCTCCCCCGCGAGCTCGGCGCGCCGGCCCACGAGCTGCTCGTACTCCTCGCGCTTGAACCGCCCCTGCTCGACCAGCGCGTCGAGCTGGTCCATGTCCACCGGGTTCCCGGCGACGACCGGCACCAGGCTCGGACGGGTCACGAGTCCGGCCTGGACCTGCACGACGGCGAAGCCCTGCTCCTGCACCCGCTTCTCGAACTCCTTCAGCCGGGTCTTCTGGTCGCGCGCGGCGGCATCGACGATCGCCGTGCGCTGCTTGCGGTACGCGTCCGTGTCGAACAGGGCCGGGAGCTGGCGGGCCAGCGACTCGAGCAGGTCGTCCATCGCCTCGCGCAGCCGACGGCCTTGGCCGGCGGGCAAGAGCAGGCGTCGCGGCTGATCCGGGTCCTGGAAATTGTAGACGTACACGAGATCGGGCGGCGGTGTCACCCCGCGGTCGAGCGTACCGAGCATGCGCCGGACGATCGTCGAGCGGCCGCTTCCGACGTCGCCGGTGACGAACAGGTTGTACCCCTCGCTGCGCATCGACAGTCCGAGGAGCAGCGCCTGCTGTGCGCGGTCCTGCCCGATGATCCGGATCGGGCACTGGACGAGGTCGTCGGTCGTCTCGAACGCGAACCGGGACGGCGGGCAGCGCCAGGCAAGGTCGTCCGGGGGCACGAGGTGCCGCTCTGCGGGCCTCCGCCCGTCCGAACCGTCCTTCGCGCCGCCCACGGCGCCCCTATACTACCCTCCGTCGATCCTGGCTGTGGTCTCGGGAACCTCCCTCGCCCGGATCGCGTTCCACAGCCCGCGCAGCACGAGCATGGAGGACGGGGCAGCTCGGGATCTGGCTCTCGTCGACGCGGTGCTGCGCGGCGATTCGGCTGCGTTCGGCGAGATCGTCGGACGGTTCCAGCGGCTGGTCGCGAGCGTGGCCTGGCGCTACGGGGTAGCGCGGGACGATGTCGAGGACGTGGTGAGCGAGGTGTTCGTCAAGGTGTACGAAAACCTGCGGCGGTTCAGGCCCGATCACCCGTTCGCCACGTGGCTGTACCGCCTGGCGGTGAACCACGTGATCGACCGCGGACGGCGCCAGGCCCGCGAGCAGCGGCGAACCGAGCTGCCGGCCGGGCTGGCCGATCCGGGACCCGACCCGGCGACGCGGGCCGGACAGAGCGAGGACGCGCAGCGCGTCCGTCGGGCCCTCGCGGGCCTCAAGGCCCCCTACCGCGAAGCGCTGTTCCTCGTGTACGTCGAAGGGTACAAGCTCGAGGAAGTCTCGCGATCGCTCGGCCTGCCGCTCGGCACGGTCAAAACGCGGCTGATGCGCGGGCGTCTCGCGCTGCGGCGGGCGCTCGAAGCGGATGCGGCCGGTGGAGCGCGCACGTGAACACCGGCTGCGCGCGAGCCCGAAGATCGATCGTGGAACGCGGCCTCGGCCAGCTCTCCGCCGAGCGGTCGGCCGAGCTCGCGCGCCATCTCGCGAGATGCTCGGCATGCTCGGACGCCGCCGCGGACGAGGCGCACCTCACGGCGCGGCTCGTGGCGCTGGCGCTCGGGGAGCCCCCGACGATCGACGTCCGCGCGCGCGTCCTGCGCGAGATCGCTACGCGGAACCCTGCAGCCGAACGCGTGCCCGTCGGCTGGGCCGCCGCGGCCGCGGCCCTCGCCGCCACCGCGCTCCTCGGCTGGTCCGTCGCCGCGTGGCCCGAGCTGCGCGCCGGCGTGGCGCAGGCGCGCGCGATGGTCGAAGCGCTGGTCTCGACGTCGCTCACGCTCGTCGCCGCGCTCGCGCCGATCGGGGCGTGGCTCCTCGACCTGGGCTACGCCGCGGCGCGGGCCCTCGGCTCCCTCGCCCCGCTCGTCCGGGCCAGCGTGCCGGTGTGCACGACGCTGCTCGTCGCCGGCGCGACCGCGGCCATGACCACGATCGCTCTCGCCGTCGGGCGCGACCTCGCTCGGCCGCGCGTCAGACCCGTGGAGGAACGCTGACATGTCGACCGACCTTCGGCGTCGAGCGCCTCTCGCCGCCGTGATCCTCGTCCTCGCGGCCCACGCCGGAGGTGGGCCGCGCGCGACGCAGGCCGACCCCGAGACGCCCGAGCGCCGGATCGAGCACGGCGACATCGTGCGGATCTTCAGCGGCGACGTCGAGATCCCGCGGGGCGTCGAGCGCCGCGGATCGATCGTCTCGATCGGCGGCGACGTGCGCATCGATGGCGTGCTCGACGGTGATGCGGTCGTGATCTTCGGCACGCTCCGCGCCACGGGCGAGGTCGAAGGACAGGTGGTGGGGGTGATGACCGATCTCACACTCGACGGGGCGCGGGTCGGGGATCAGGTGGTGAGCGTCCTCGGGGGGCTCGAGCGGCGGAACGTCTCGATCGGCGACGGCGTGGTGCACATCGGAATCCCGGGCATGCATGTTCCGGGCCTGCTGACGCTCCTGGCCTGGCTGCGCCTCGCCGCCCTGCTCTTCGTGTTCGTGCTCCTCGTGCTCCTCGTCGCCCTCGTCCCCGAGCGTGTCGGGGTGATCGCCGAGGACGCACCCGTGCGCTACGTGCAGGCGTTCTTCGTCGGCGTCCTGGGGTACATCGCCGCGCTGTCGGTGCTGCTCCTCGTCTCGGTGACGCTGATCGGTGGCCCGCTGGCCTACGTCGCGTTCGTGGCCGCCAAGTGGCTCGGCGTAGCCGGCCTGTTCTACGCGATCGGCCGGCGCTTCGCGCGGGGGTTCGGCCGCGATCTCTCGCCGTTCGCCGCCGTGCTCCTGGTGTTCGGTGTGTACGCCGCGATCCTGCTCGGGCTCGGCATGGCCGGGTTCCCCGGGCTCGTGGCGATCGCCGTCCTCCGCTTGCTGTTCCTGTGCCTGTTCGAGATCCCGGGTCTGGGCCTCGTCCTGCTGACCCGCGCCGGAGCGCGGGGAGCCGGCCGGCCGGCTCTCGTGCCGACCGTGCCCCTCTCGCCGACGCCACCGGGGGCCGCCGCCGCTCCCGCCGGACCGTAGCCCCCGAGCGGCGTCCGCGAGGCTCGGTGGGTATGATGCCGGCGCACCGTGGCGCCGAGGAACCCCGTGTCTCTCCCAGCCGCTCGCCGCTCGCGCTCGAAGGCGTTCCTCGCCGTGGGCCTGACGGTGCTCCCGTGGCTCGCGTGGACGAGCAACCGGGCGGCTGAGCCGGCGGTCGAGATCGTCGCACCGCGCAACCGATCGACGGCGCTCGGTACGACGACGATCGAGGTTCGCGTCACCGTCCCGCCGGATCGGCGCGTCGAGCGGCTCGAGATCGTCGTCGACGATCGGTTGATCGCGACGCTCACCGCGCCGCCGTGGCGCACGACGTGGGATGCCGGAGACGGGGCCACCGGGCATCGGCTCGAGGTCCGCCTGGTGCTCGAGGGCGGCGAGAGCGTGCACACGTCGTCCTCGACGACGGCGCTCATGATCCACGCCCGCATCGACGTCGATCTGGTCAACGTGTTCCCGGTCGTGCGCGACCCGTCGGGCGACTACGTGACCGGGCTCGCGGCGAAGGATTTCGTCGTGCTCGAGGACGGCGTCGAGCAACCGATCGTGCGGTTCACGGCCGAGCAGCGGCCGCTGCGCATCGCCATCGTGCTCGACACGTCGCAGAGCATGGACGGCGCGCCGATCGAGAGCGCGCGCAAGGGTGCGCTCGCACTACTCGACGTCCTGCAGCAAGGGGACGACGGCTTGGTCGTCGGGTTCAGCGACCGCGTGCAGATCCTGCAGGACGTGACGCCCGAGCGCGACCGGCTCGCCGCGGCGATCGCGTCGGTCCGCGCCGCCGGAGGCACCGCGCTGTACGACGCGATCTGGCGCGCGTCGAAGCGCCTCGAGTCGTTCGACGGCCGGCGCGTGCTGGTGCTCCTGTCGGACGGTCGGGACGAGGCGTCGAGCGGGTTCGGCCCGGGCAGCCTGCACACGCTCGACGAGGCCCGGACCCAGGCGCTCAAGAGCGACGTCATGGTGTTCGCGATCGGGATGGGGAAGAACCTCGATGGCGAGTACGCCCGCGAGTGGACGCGACCTTTGGCCTCGAACCCCGGCTCGACGCGTGTGACCCTGAAGGATCTGCTCGCGAGCCTCGCCGATGCGTCGGGCGGCCGGTTGTTCCTGTCGCCCGGACCGGGCACCCTGCGCCGCGCGTTCGAGCACGTGGCCACCGACCTGCGCAACCAGTACTCGCTGGCCTACGTGCCGCCGCGCGAGCAGGGCGACGGCAAGTTCCACGCGATCGAGGTACGCGTTCCGCGACGCAAGGTCGAGGTCGCCGCGCGTCGCGGGTACTTCGCGGCCCGACCCGGGCTGGACGCGGAGGGTGCGACGCGCTAGGACGAAGCCGACTTCGCGCCGCGCAGGCGCCGGGCGAGGACCAGATTGCGCAGGTACACGCCGAGCCCCGCCGCCTGTCCGAGGAAGATGACCGGGTCGCGGCGCAACGCCGCGTAGCTCGCCAGGCACAGCCCGCCGCCGATCGACAGCCACCAGAACAACGCCGGCACGACGCTCGCGCGGCGCCTCTCGGAGGCGATCCACTGGACCACGAACCGACTCGAGAACAGGGCCTGGCCGAAGAAACCGAGCACGAGCCAGCTCGCCGGGACCGAGTCAGGGGTCATGACGCACGACCTCGTAGTCGAGCCTGCGCTTCCGCATCCAGCGCACGGCCAGCAGGTCGGCGAGCGCGGGGAACACGCGGTTCCACACGCCGTACTTGCTCGCTCCGCGCCCGCGGGGACGGTGCTCGACCGGTAGCTGCACCACGCGCCATCCGTCCATCCGCAGCAGCGTGGGCAGGAAGCGGTGCAACCCGGAATACAGCCGCATCCCGGCCAGGCACTCACGGCGGAACGCCTTGAGCGAGCAGCCGGTGTCCCGAATGTCGTCGCCCGTGACGCGGTTGCGCACCACGTTCGCGATGGAAGACGAGATCCGGCGCAGCCAGCCGTCGTGGCGGGTGCGGCGGTAGCCCACGGCGACGTCGGCCGCCTCGAGGGCCTCGACGAGCCGCGGGATGTCCCGCGGGTCGTTCTGCAGGTCGGCGTCGATCGTCACCACGATCGTGCCGCGCGCCGCGCGGAACCCGGCGTCGAACGCGGCGGTCTGACCTCGATTCTCGCGAAAGTGCAGCCCGCGCACGGTCCCCGCGCTGCGCCGCGCGAGGTCGGTGATCGCGTCCCCCGAGCCGTCGGTGCTGCCGTCGTCCACCAGCAGGATCTCGAACGGGCCGAGCGGCGCGAGCACGTCGGTCAGCTCCCGCACGAGCGGCTCGAGGTTCTCGCGCTCGTCGAACACGGGAGCGACCACGCTCAGCCGCACCACGTCGCTCACGAACGGGGCCGGTCCTTTCCGCGCCACGCCTTGCGTCGATGGAACCACAACGCGCGCCACGTCCGGTACCGGTCGACGAACCGCTGCTCGTCCATCGAGTACGGGCCGGCGTCGAGCAGGCGCTTCCATTTCAGGTACGCCGATTCGTCGATCAACCGGCACCAGCGGAACAGCAGGCGATGCGCGAGACCGCCCGGACGGAGGCGCACGGCGCTCGCGAAGTCGAGCACGAACACGCGGCCCGTGCGATCGACGAGCAGATTGTCGCGAGCCCGCAGGTCCCAGTGGGCCACACCGCGCGCGTGCATCCGGTCGAGGATCGCTCGCAGCTGCTCGAGCTTCTCCGCACCGTCACGCGTGCGGTCGATCGCCCGTCCGAGCGGCTGGCCCTCGATGCGCTCGATCGCCACGGCCAGGCCGTCGATCTGGCCCACGAAACGCGGTATGCCGGGGATCGATTCGAGCGACCGGTACGCCCGCACCTCCCGGGCGATCTGCAGGCGGCCGATCCACTGGACCCACCACGCCTTGGCCCGGAAATCCTTGACCACGACCGGGCCTGCGGGCGTCGGCACGAGCAGCAGGTCGGCCTTGTCCCGCTCGCCGAGCTGCAGTGGCCGGACGCCCGGCGCGCTGAGATCCGCGCGCGTGGGACGCCACTCCTGGCCCGCAGGGCTCATGGTATGTTGGGCCGGTTCGCGTTGCGCAAGAGCTGCGATCTCGGGCCCGCTCGCGACGCCAGGCCGAGGCCGGCGTGAAGGGTAACACACGCGCTCGGGCGATGGCCGAGAGCGACGTCCACAAGCTCCGGGCCGCGCCGGTCGTGCGCCGGATCGCCGGGCGCAACTGGTCCAAGGCCGACGTCGTCGTGCATGAGCTGGACGGCGTGCGTGTCGCGCTCAAAGACTATCGCGCAAGATCGCTGTTCGTCCGTCAGACGCTCGGGCGTTGGCTCGTGCTCCGCGAGGCGCGGGCGTACGAGGCGGCGCTCGGCGTTCCGGGGCTCCCACGCTGCTACGGCCGCGCCGACGCGTTCGCGCTCGCGACCGAGTGGATCGACGCGCCCGTTCTGGCCGACATCGGACCCGCAGGACCGCCCGTGGGCTGGGACGATCGGCTGGCCGCGATCCTCGGCGCGCTCCACGAGCGCGGCGTGGCGCTCGGGGATCTGCACCAGCGTGACGTTCTCGTCGGGCCGGCGGCGGAAGTCCACGTGATCGACCTGGCCACGGCGCTCGTCCTCGGACCGCATCCTTCTGCGCTGCGCCGGTTCCTGTTCGAGCGCTTGCGGGATCAGGACCGCGTGGCGCTCGCGCGCCTGCGCGCCCGCCATGCGGGGATGGACGAGGAGGACGCCGTGACCGCGGTCGGCGGACCGGCGGCGCGGTGGTATCGGCGCGGGAAGCTCGTGCGCCGGTGGCTCGACCGGCTGCGCGGGAAGGGGCGGCTCCCGTCTCGATGAGCGAGCCAGGACGAGCGCGGCGCGACCTCCTCCTGACCGTGATCCTGGGCGGCGTGCTGTTCCTGCCCGGTCTCGGCGCGCACGACCTGTGGAATCCCGACGAGCCGCGCTACGTCGAGGTTGCGCGCGAGATGCGCGAAGCCCCGACCCTCGAGCGGTTCCTCGTGCCGCGGTTGAACGGCGAGATCTACGCGCAGAAGCCGCCGCTCCTGTTCTGGTTGATGTGCCTCGGCGCAGCGATCGCCGGACGGCTCGACGAGACGGTCGGGCGGCTCCCGCTCGCGCTGTCGGCGGTGCTCACGCTGCCTCTCGTCTTCGACATCGGTCGCCTCTGGCTCCCACGGCGCGCGGCGTGGATCGGCGTGCTCGTGTTCGGGACGTGCGTCAACGTGATGCTCCAGGCCCGCACGGCGCAGATCGACATGCTGCTCGTGCTCCTCGTGACGCTCGCGATGCGGCTGTGGCTCTCGGGTCTGGCGACCGGACGCCGCGCGCCGGCGCTCCTGGGCTACGCCGCCGCCGGCCTGGCGACTCTGGCCAAGGGCCCGGTCGGCCTCGTGCCCCCGCTCCTGTCCCTCGCGGCGTTCCTCGTCGCGACGGGACAGCGCGCCCGCCTGCGCGAGCTCCGCGTCGGGACGGGTTTCCTCGTTTGGTCGGCCGTCGTCGGCGCATGGCTCGTGCCCGCGGTGCTCCTCGGCGGGGCGACGTACGGCCGAACGATCGTATTCCAGCAGAACGTCGAGCGGTTCGCCGACCCCGCGGGGCACATCCAGCCCTGGTACTACTACCTCGCGGTGCTCCCGGTCACGTTCTTTCCGTGGAGCGTCCTCGTGCCGAGCGCGATCGTGCTCGGCTGGAAGCGCTTGCGGGACCGGGAGCGGCAGGGGTTCCTGTTCGCGCTCGCCTGGGTCGTCGTGACGGTCACGTTCTTCAGCCTGTCCCCCGGAAAGCGCACCGTCTACGTGCTGACGATGTACCCCGGGCTCGCGCTGATCCTCGGATCGGCGATCGACCGTCTCGCGCGCGAGGTCGGGTCGAGCCCGCGGTGGCTCGGGGTCCCGCTCGCCGCGCTGACCGTTCCGCTCGGCGTCGCCATCCCCCTCGCGCTCGCCTTGCCCCGATTCGCGGACCGGGCGCCCGAGATCACGGCGGTCGGACCGACCCTGCCGGCCCGCACGGCCGTCGTCGTGGCCGCGCTCGCGGTCGGCGCCGCGCTCGCGCTGGGCTTCGCCGTGATGCGTCGGCCCGTTGCCGCGTGCGTTGCGTTCGCCGCGGGAAGCGGCATCGCCGGGCTCCTCGTTGCGCTCGTCGTGCTCCCGTCGTTCGATCCGATCAAGTCGGCCCGCGGTCTGGCGACGATCTATCGCCAGCGCGCCGGCCCGGACGAGCCGTACGGAATCTTCCCGCGACTCGATCCGCCATTCCTGTACTACACCGAGCGGTTCGCCACCGTGCTGCGCTCGGGCGACGAGCTGCGCGCGTTCGCCGAGCGGCCCGGCCCGGTGTGGGTCTTCGCCGAGGAGCGGTTCCTGCGCGCGATCGAGCCACCGGCCGGGCTCGTCGAGGTCGCGCGCGATGCGGATCCGCGATCGGGCTACGTCCTGTTGACGACGCACAGGCTTGCAGCGCCGGGTGGTTGAGCTATGCTGCGCCGACGTGGACTCGCCGGCGCCGTACAACAAGACCCTCGGCCGGCTCCGCTTGCTCGCCGTGTTCCTCGCCGCCACGCTCCTCGTGACGCTCGCCCGTCCGACCCCGTGGTCGGTGACGATCGGCTTCGTGTTCGTGGCCTGCGGCGAGGGCGTGCGGTTGTGGGCCGCGGGGCATCTGCGCAAGACGGTCGAGCTCGTGACCTCGGGACCGTATCGCTACACGCGGAATCCGCTGTACCTCGGGCGGCTGCTCGTGTTCACCGGCCTGTGCATCATGGCCCGCCTGCCGTTCGGGCTGCACTGGTTCGTCCTGCTCGTCGGCTACGCCGTGTTCTTCGGCTACTACCTGCCGCGCAAGGAGCGGATCGAGCCGACGCGCCTGCGCGAAACGCACGGCGAGGCGTACGACCGGTACTTCCGCGCGGTGCCGGCGCTGTTTCCCACGCTGCGCCCGTACCCCGACGGTGCATCGATCGGCTGGTCGTCCGAGCGCATGCTACGCAACCGCGAGCCGTGGATGGTCGTCACGCTCCTCGGGGTGTCGCTGCTGCTCCTGTGGGTGTCGTACGTTCGTCCGGAAGGTCTGCTCGTGTCGTGGCTTCGCGGTTCGTGAACAGGAACGCCGCGTTCGAGCCGATCGTCGCGCCGAGGATCGGCTCCACGGACCCCACGACGCGGTGGAAATCGGCCAGCGCTCCGCGCTCGACGAGCACGAACACCGGATCCGGTCCGCCGAAGTACGCGCGCAGCTCGTCGTCCGTCTCGAGGCGCGGGATCCGACGGCGCGCGTAGTACACGTAGCTCGCGCGCCACTGCCACGAGCCATAGGATCGGAGAGCGGCGCCTGAGCCGACGCGCAGGTTGAGCTCCTCGCAGAAGCCGCGCGCCGATTTGACCGAGTTGAGGGCCGGAAGCACGCTCGCGCCCGCCACGGCGTACGCGGCGGCGAGCGTCAGCGCCAGGGCGAGCGCCGGCGCGGCGGGCCGGCGATCGCGCTGGACGAGCGAGCAGGCCACGAGCGCCGCGCCCGCGGCGCAGACGAGCGCCATCGTGCGCGCGGGACGCTCGAGCCCCGGATAGACCGCGGCGCGCGACACGGCGAGCAGCGCCGCCAGGGCCACGACGAGCGCGACGCTCGCGCTCAGCACCCAGACGGTCCGGCGCCGTGCGGGGCTCGCCACCCCGCGGGCCACGCGGTCGACGACTCCCGACGCGAGGATCGCCACGGCCGGCATCGCGGGCAGCAGGTACGCGCCGCGCTTGCTCGCCGAGAGCGAGAAGAACGCGACGATGGCGCCGAGCCAGGCCCAGGCCAGGCGATCGAGCGTCCGCGAGCCGGCGTGGGGGTCCCGGGCCCGGAGGCCCAGGACGAGGAACAGGCCCCACGGCGCCGATTCGATCCAGAGCGCGCCGACGTAGTACCACCATGGGCGCTGGTGATCCCACGCGTCGAGGAATCGCGTGACGTTCTGGCGCCAAACGAGCTCGCCGAGGGCGGCACGTCCTTCGCGCATGGCGACGGTGACGTACCACGGGAGGGCGACGGCGAGCGCGGCGACACCGGCGATCGCGATCGAGCGCGGGCGCAGGCAGCGGCGCGACGGACCGCCGGCGACGGCATCGACGGCCAGCACGAGCGCCGGGCACACGATACCGACCGGCCCCTTGCCCAACGCACCGAGGCCGGCACTCGCGCCGGCGAGCGCCGGCGCGAGCCAGCGCGGGGCGCGCTCGGGCATGTCGAGCGCCGCATGGAGCGCGGCCAGCGTGGTCGCGCACACGAGCAGGTCCATCTGGATCGTGCGCGCGGCCCACGCCACGCTGAACGTCGTGGCGAAGAGCGTGGCGGCGATGGCCGCACGCCGCGCTCCGGCCCGCCGCTCGACGATCGAGTACACGAGCGCCACGGCGACGAGGCCCGCGAGCACACTCGGGATGCGCAGACTGCTCTCGCCGACCGCGCCCGTCACGCCGGCCGACCCGAGCGCGAGCCAGAAGTACAGCGGTGGCTTCTCGGCAAACCGCTCGCCGTTGACGGTCGGCAGCACGAGATCCCCGCTCGCCGCCATCTCGATGACCGCCTGTCCGTAGAGCGGCTCGTTCGGGTTCCACAGGTCCCGTGCACCGAGCCCGGCGCCGAACACGACGAGCGATCCGGCGAGGAGCGCGCCCCGGAGGGCCACGCTCGCACCCCGGGAGGTCACCTGGCGTCCTCCCGGAACTGCAGCTCGTGCAGGCGCGCGTACAGTCCGTTGCGCCGGAGGAGCTCGCGATGCGCGCCCTGCTCGACGATGCGTCCCGCGTCGAGGACCAGGATCCGATCCGCGGCGCGCACGGTCGCGAGCCGATGCGCGATCACGAGGCTCGTCCGTCCGCGCATCAGCCGCTCGAGGGCCTGCTGCACGAGCGTCTCGGACTCCGCGTCGAGGGCCGAGGTGGCCTCGTCGAGGATCAGGATCGGCGGATCTTTGAGCAGCGCGCGGGCGATGCTGATGCGCTGGCGCTGCCCGAGCGACAGCCGGGCCCCGCGCTCTCCGAGCGGCGTGTCGTACCCCTGCGGCAGCTGCTCGATGAACTCGTGGGCCTGGCTCGCCCGCGCGGCCTCGATCACCCGCTCGAGCGGGATGTCGGCCCGGCCGTAGGCGATGTTGTTCCGCACCGTATCGTCGAACAGCACGGTCTCCTGGGTCACGAGACCGATCTGCGATCGCAGCGAGTCGAGCGTCACGGTGCGCAGGTCGGTCCCGTCGATCGAGATCGTCCCCGCCGTCGGATCGTAGAACCGCGGGATCAGGTTGGCCAGGCTGCTCTTCCCCGATCCCGATGGGCCGACGAGCGCGACCGTCTCGCCCTTGCGCAGCACGAGCTCGATCCCGGCGAGCACGGGCTCGTCATCCCCGTAGCGGAACCCCACCGCCTCGAACCGCACGTCGCGCTCGAACGGCGCGAGCGCGCGCGCTCCGGACGAATCCTCGATCGCCCGCCGGCAGTCCATCATGTGGAACACGCGCCCGGCCGCCGCGACCGCGGTCTGCATCTCGGCATAGATCGCGTTCAGCCGGCGCACGGACGCGAACAGCATGCCGAACGCACCGAGCACGACCGTGAAGTCGCCGGCACCGAGCCGATGCTGCGAGATCGACCATCCGGCCACGCCGAACAGCACCGCACCCACGATCGCGCCGAGCAGCTCCATGACCGCCGGTGCGAGCGCCTGGGCCCGGGCGGCCCGCAGGTCGGCCGACAGCATCCGCTCGAGCGCGGCCCGGAACCGGCCGACCTCGTAGCGCTCCATCGAGAACGCCTGCACGACCCGCACGCCACCGATCGCCTCGCTCAGGATGCTCGTCACGCGGCCCATGTTCTCCTGGGAGGCGGTCGACGCCCGGCGTAGCCGGCGACCGAGCCGGACCATCGGATAGCCCAGGAGCGGCAACGCGACGAACGCCACGAGCGACATGCGCCACTCGTGGTAGATCGCGATCCCCACGAGGAACGGGACCATCGCGCTGACGCGCACGAGGTCGGCCAGCGGCATCGTCGTCACCCGCTCCAGCCGCTGCACGTCGCTGAGGATCCGCGACAGGATCACACCGGACGAGTTCGCGTGGAAGAACCCCAGCGACTGGAAGGCGATCGACTCGTAGAGCCGCGACCGCAGGTCGCGGATCGCCGACGAGCCGCAGCGGATCGTGAAGTACTGGCCGAAGTACAGGAACACGCCGCGGACCAGAAAGATCAGCACGATCAGGGCCGGAACCTCGACGAACGCGTGGCCCGCGGCCCAGTCGAGCAGCGACTCGAGGTGCAGCGAGGCGCGAAGCCGGTCGACGAAGTCGGGCTCGGCGGCGACCGGCGCGTCGTGCAGGCTGGGCATCAGCACGCGGTCGACGAGCGGCTTGATCGTCGCGATCACGAACGCCATGAGGCCGCCCGCGAGCGTGAGAAACAGCGCGCCGAGAACCATGCGCCCGAGGTACGGACGCAGGTAGCCGACGAGCCGCTTGAGGGTGCTCATCCCGCCGATGCTACACGGATCCGGGCCGCGCGGAGCGCCCGGAGCGGCGTCACGTCAGCTCGACCGCCGGGAAGAAGTACGCGATCTCGGCGGCCGCGGTCTCGGCGGCGTCCGAGCCGTGGACCGCGTTGCGCTCGACGTTCGTGGCAAACGAGCGGCGCAACGTCCCGTCGGCGGCCTTCGCCGGATCGGTGGCGCCCATCACGGCGCGCCAGCGCGCGATCGCGTCGTCGCGCTCGAGCACGAGGGTCACGCACGGGCCGGACGACATGAACGCCGTGAGGTCGGCGAAGAACGGGCGCTCGCGGTGCACGGCGTAGAACCCCTCGGCGTCCCGGCGTGTCAGGTGCCGCATGCGCAGCGCCAGGATGCGGAACCCCTCGCGCTCGATGCGCGACAGGATGTCGCCGACGTGGCCGCCCTCGACCGCGTCGGGCTTGATGATCGCGAACGTTCTCTCCCGCATCCCGATCGCTCCTTCGTCCGGCCTACGCGCCGAGGACCTCGCGAACCGTGCTCCCGATCGACGACGGCGAATCGGCGACGCGGATCCCGGCCTCGGCCAGAACTCGCATCTTCTCGGCCGCGGTCCCCCGGCCCCCGGACACGATCGCGCCGGCGTGGCCCATGCGCCGTCCGGGGGGCGCGGTCTGTCCGGCGATGAACGCGACGACCGGCTTGCGCACGTGGCGCCGGACGAAGTCCGCCGCGTCTTCCTCGGCCGTGCCGCCGATCTCCCCGATCAGCACGACGGCACGCGTGTCCGCGTCCGCCTCGAACAGCGCGAGCGCGTCGAGGAAGCTCGTTCCGACGATCGGGTCGCCGCCGATCCCGATGCACGTGGATTGACCGATCCCGAGCTGCGTCAGCTGGGCCACGGCCTCGTAGGTCAGCGTCCCCGAGCGCGACACGACGCCGACGGGTCCCGGGCGATGGATGTGTCCGGGCATGATTCCGATCTTGCATTGCCCGGGGGTGATGATGCCCGGACAGTTCGGACCGATCAGCCGCGACGGCCCCCCGCGCAGCGCCGCGAACACCCGCACCATGTCGAGCGTCGGGATGCCCTCGGTGATGCACACGACGAGCGGAAGCTCGGCCGCGGCGGCCTCGAGGATCGCGTCGGCGGCGAAGGGCGGCGGGACGAACAGCACGCTCGCGTTCGCGCCGGTCTGCCGCACGGCGTCGGCGACCGTGTCGAACACCGGGATGCCATCGTGGCTCTGTCCGCCCTTGCCCGGCGTGACCCCCGCGACGACACGCGTACCATAGTCGATCGCCTGGCGCGCATGGAACGCACCCTCGCGGCCGGTCAAGCCCTGGACGAGGAGCCGCGTCTCCGATCCGACGAGGACGGCCACTCAGCGGCCCCCCGCCGCTTCGACGACCGCCTGCGCCGCGTCGGCCATGCCGGTCGCGACGCGCATCGGCATCCCCGATTCGAGCAGGATCTGCCGACCACGCTCGACGTTCGTGCCCTCCAGGCGCACGACGATCGGAACGTCGACGCCGATCTCGCGGGCCGCGGCCACGACCCCCTGGGCCACGACGTCACAGCGCATGATGCCGCCGAAGATGTTGATCAGCACCGCACGCACGCGCTCGTCTCCGAGCAGGATGCGGAACGCGTTCGTGACCATTTCGGCGGTCGCGCCACCGCCGACGTCGAGGAAGTTGGCCGGGCTGCCGCCGTGGTGCTGGATCGCGTCCATCGTCGCCATCGCCAGGCCCGCGCCATTGACCATGCACCCGACGTTTCCTTCGAGACGGATGTAGTTCAGCCCGTACGCGCTGGCCTCGACCTCGAGCGGGTCCTCTTCGGCCGTGTCGCGGAGCTCGCGGATCTCGGGCCGCCGGAACAGCGCGTTGTCGTCGAAGTTCATCTTCGCGTCGAGCGCGAGCACGCGGCCGTCCTCGATCACGGCCAGCGGGTTGATCTCGACGAGCGACGCGTCGAGATCGACGAACGTCCGGTACGCCGCACCGACGAGGGCGACGGCCGACGCCGCACGGTCGCCGCTCAAGCCGAGCCCGTAGGCTACGCGGCGCGCGATCCACGGCGAATACCCCGCGCGCGGATCGATCGGGACCTTGAGGATCGCCTCGGGACGACGGGCCGCGACCTCCTCGATGTCCATCCCGCCCTCGGCGCACGCGACGACGACCGGGCAGGCTCGCGCGCGGTCGACCACGATCGCCAGGTAGTGCTCGCGGGCGATGCGCATCGCCTCCTCGACGAGTACGTGTCGGACCTGCCGACCCGCGGTGCCGGTCTGGCGCGTCACGAGGAGCTGCCCGAGCATCGCGCCAGCGACCTCCGCGGCCTCGGTCGGGCTGTCGACCACCACGACGCCCTGCAACGGCCTCTCGGTCCCCGGCCGGCGCAGCGGTTCGGCGGATGCGGGGGCGCGAAACGTGCCCTTGCCCCGGCCGCCAGCGTGGATCTGGGCCTTCAGCACGACGCGGCCGCCCAGTCGCTCGGCGAGCGCCCGCGCATCGGCCGCCGTGCGCGCGACCCCGCCTGCGGGCACCGGCACGTCGTGGGCCCGGAAGATCGCCTTGGCCTGGTACTCGTGGATGTTCAACCGACGGTCTCCCGACGTCGCGGCGGCGCGGTGCAGGACGCGCGCGCGGCGCGCGCAGCGGCGCGGAAGCGTGAATTCTAGCAGGTTCGCCGACGCGCGCTCACCACAGGTCGAACAGCGTGGGCTGGGGCAGCGTGAACGAGCGACGGTGAATCGGGCTCGGGCCGAGCCGCCGCACCGCCGCGCGGTGCTGCGCCGTGGAGTATCCCTTGTGCTCGGCAAATCCGTAGCCCGGATACGCCTGGTCGTACTCTTCCATCCACGCGTCGCGCGCGGTCTTCGCCAGGATCGAGGCCGCGGCGATCGCATGACATCGCGCATCGCCGCGGATCCACTTCTCCTGGGGCGTCTCGATGCCCGGAATCGTGCGCGCATCGACGAGCACACGCTCGGGGGCGGGAGCCAGCGCGCTCACCGCACGGCGCATCGCCTCGAGCGCGGCGTGGTAGATGTTGATCTCGTCGATCTCGCTGGGCTCGACGCGCGCGACGGCCCAGCCGAGCGCCGCGGCGCGGATCTCCTCGGCCAGCGTGAGGCGTCGGATCGGCTCGAGCTGCTTCGAGTCGTTGACGCCCCGCACCCCCGTTCCGACCGGGAACACGACCGCTGCGGCGACGACCGGCCCAGCGAGCGGCCCGACGCCGACCTCGTCGACACCGGCGACGCGGAGCACGCCCAACTCCCACAGCTCCCGCTCGCGCGCCAGGAGCCGCGCGAGGCGCCGGCTCTCGGCTCGCCGTTTCGTGGGGTTCGTGCGTGTCATCGGCGGTGGCGATGGTAGACGACCCGGGCCCCGGGTAGAAGCCCCGCGTGCTTGACGCACGCCTTCGTCGGTGCTTCGATGGGCGGTCAGGAGGTCGATCCGTGTCCACGCTCGTCCTGCTGCGCCACGGTCAGAGTACGTGGAACCTCGAAAACCGGTTCACCGGGTGGACCGACGTCGATCTGACCGACCCCGGTCGGGACGAAGCCCGGACGGCCGGCGGTCTGCTCCAGGACGGTGGATACGACTTCGACGTCGCCTACACCTCGCTGCTCAAGCGCGCCGTGCGGACGCTGTGGATCGTGCTCGACCGCATGGACCGGATGTGGCTTCCGATGGTCGGGGACTACCGGTTGAACGAGCGACACTACGGCGCGCTCCAGGGGCTCGACAAGGCCGAGACGGCTCGGCGCTACGGCGACGAGCAGGTCGCACTGTGGCGGCGGAGCTACGCCGTTCGCCCGCCGGCGCTCCCGCCAGGAGACGAGCGCTGGCCCGGTACCGACCCCCGGTACGCCGGGCTCGATCCGTCCCGCGTCCCGCGCACGGAGTCGCTCGCCGACACGGTCGAGCGGTTCCTCCCGTACTGGCGCGACACGATCGCACCCGCGGTCCGCGCCGGCCGACGCGTGCTGATCGTGGCCCACGGCAACAGCCTGCGCGCGCTGGTCAAGCACCTCGACCGGCTGTCCGACGAGCAGATCGTCGCCCTGAACATCCCCACCGGGATCCCGCTCGTCTATGAGCTCGATGAGCACCTCACGTCGCTCGGCCATCGCTATCTTGGCGATCCGGAGGCCGCCCGTCGGGCCGCGGACGCGGTGGCGCGGCAGGCGCGCAGCGAGGGAGTTTGACCCGGATCAAGGTCGGCCGCCCGCGGCCCACGCTACGCTTGAAGCCATGGAGGGACGCATATGACGTTCGTGATCACCGAGCCGTGCATCGGCACCAAGGACACCGCGTGCGTCGACGTCTGTCCGGTCGACTGCATCCATCCGACGAAGAACGACCCGAATTTCGATGCGGCGGAGATGCTGTACATCGATCCGGCCGAGTGCATCGACTGCGGGGCGTGCGAGCCGGCGTGTCCGGTCGAAGCGATCTTCGAGGGCGATGCCGTGCCGGCCAAGTGGAGCGACTACACGGCGAAGAACGCCGCGTACTTCGAGGCCAAGAAGAAGTAGCGGAGGTCGGGCGCCGATGAACCGCCGGGTGGTGGTGACCGGCCTGGGTTCGGTCTCGCCGAACGGTGTCGGCACCGAAGCGTTCTGGGCCGCCACGCGCGCGGGCCGGAGCGGCGTGCGGCGCATCGCCGGGTTCGACGTCTCGGACTTCCCGACGCGCATCGCGGGACAGATCCCCGAGTTCCGCGAGGAGGACCACGTCGATCCGCGCGACCTGCGTCACGTCCCGCGCGTCACGGCGCTGGCCCTCGCCGCTGCGCAGGAGGCGCTGACCGATGCGGCGCTCGACCCGACGCGGCTCGGCCTCGAGGAACGACGCGCGTTCGCCACGGTGGTCGGCAGCGGCGGGGTCGGGCTCGAGTTCGCCGAGCGCCAGTGGCGCGAGTACTACCTGGGCAACTCCAAGGCGGTGAGCCTGTACACGATCCCGTCGTCGACGCCCGGCTCGATCAGCAGCGAGCTGGCGATGCGCCACGACCTGCGCGGACCGAGCCACGTGCTGTCGACCGGCTGCACGTCGTCGACCGATGCGCTGGGCCACGCGCTGTCGTTGATCCGTCACGGGCGCGCCGACCGGGCGATCGCCGGCGGCGCGGACGCGCCGCT
This sequence comes from uncultured Acidobacteriota bacterium, assembly GCA_963824225.1. Lineage (GTDB taxonomy): Bacteria > Acidobacteriota > Polarisedimenticolia > Polarisedimenticolales > Polarisedimenticolaceae > CAWGOF01. The sequence goes on from CAWGOF010000002.1 coordinate 135,944, forward strand.
CGCTCCGGGGATCCTGCGCGGGTTCTGCCTGCTGCGGATCCTCACCGCGTCGTGGAACGAAGCGCCCGAGCGCGGCTCGCGCCCGTTCTCGCGGGACCGCGACGGGTTCGTCCTGGCCGAGGGTGGCTGGATGCTCGTTCTCGAGGAGCGCGAGCTCGCCCGCGCCCGGGGCGCGCGGATCTACGGCGAGATCTTGGGCTATGGGGCGACGTGCGAGGCGTTCCATCGCGTGCGGCTCGACGAGTCCGGCGAGGAGCCGGCTCGCGCGATGGCGCTCGCGCTGGCTGACGCCGGCCTCGCGCCGCACGAGGTGGACTACGTCAACCTCCACGGGACCTCGACGCAGCTCAACGACCGGGTCGAGACACGCGCGGTGAAGCTCGCGCTCGGGGCGCACGCCGCCGGCGTGCCGTGCTCGAGCCTGAAGTCGGTGATCGGCCACCCGCAGGGCGCGTGCGGCGCGGCCGGCGTCGTGGCGTCGCTGCTCGCGATGCGCGACGGCTTCCTGCCGCCGACGATCAACCGCGACGAGCCCGATCCGGAGTGCGACCTCGACGTGCTGCCGCACAACGGGCGTGCTGCCGAGCCCCGCGCCGCGCTGTGCAACTGCATCGGCTTCGGCTCGAAGAACGCCGCGCTCGTCCTCGGCGCTGCGGATCGTTGACCGTGCTTCTCGTCCCACGCCGGGCGAGTGATCCCGAGCGGATGGACGATCCGCGGATCCCGCCGGACGAGCTGCGCCGCGCGCTGGCCGGCCTGGTCTGGACGAATCGACGGCTCGGCGGCACGCGGGCGCTCCTACGCGCGCTCGAGCCGTACGTCGCGGAGTCGCGGCCCGAACGGCCGCTCGAGATCCTCGACGTCGGCACCGGCGCCGCGGACCTGCCCCTGGCGGTCGTGGCGCTCGGCCGCCGGCTCGGGCGGAGGGTCGAGGTCACGGCGGTTGATCGCAGTCCGGTCGTGGTGTCGACGGCGCGCGCAACGGTCGCCGGCGATCCCGCGGTGCGGGTCGTGTGCGGCGACGCGTTGCGGCTGCCGTTCGCTGCCCGCTCGTTCGACGTCGTCACGGCATCGCTGTTCCTGCACCACTTCGACGACGATGCCGTGCGCCGGTTGCTCGCCGCGTTTCGCGCCCTGTCGCGGCGCGCGGTGATCGTGAACGACCTGCGACGCCACGTCGTGCCGTGGCTGTTCATCGCCGCGGCGGGACGCGTGCTGCGACGCGGCGCGACCTACGTCCACGACGGGCCGTTGTCGGTTCGTCGCGGCTTCACCCCCGACGAGCTCGAGCGCGCGGCGCGGCGCTCCGGGGGACGGACGGTTCGCGTCCGCCGGCTCTGGCCGTACCGGATCGTGCTCGAGATCGATGCGCGGGACGCGGCATGAGCGCCGCGCTCGACCTGCTCGTCGTCGGCGGCGGACCGGGGGGCGCTGCGCTGGCCACCCTCGCCGCACGCGCCGGCCTGCGCGTCCTCGTCGTCGAGCGCGAGCGGTTCCCGCGGGACAAGGTATGCGGCGGGTTCGTCTCGGCCGAGGGCTGCGCCGTCCTCGAGCGGCTCTCGGCCCTGTCGCCGCTCGTCGAGCTCGGCGCGCGCTGGATCGATCGCTGCGGGGTCGCGGTGGGGCCGCAGGGCCGGCTCGAAGCTCCTCTGCCCGATCTCGGCGGCGGACGGCGGGCCGGGCTCGGCGTGTCCCGCGAGCGACTCGACGCCACGCTCCTCGACCACGCACGGACCCTCGGCGCGAGCGTGCTCGAGCGGCATCTCGCGGTTCCGCTCGAGCGCGCCGGCCGGACCCGCGCCGCGGCGGTCCGTCCCGTCGGCTCCGATCGACCCGCCGAGCGTGTCGAGGCTCGGGTCGTCGTGGACGCCAGCGGACGCGCCCGAGCGTTTGCGCCGCGCGCGACCGGACGGCGGCGGACCGGCGATCGTTCCTGGTTCGGGTTCGCGACGAAGCTGCCGGGCGGCGCGGCGACGCTGGACCGTTGCGTCGAGCTGCACGCGTTCGACGGTGGCTACGTCGGCCTGTGCGCGATCGAGGCGCAACGGACGACCGCGTGTCTTCTCGTGCGCGTTGGCGCGCTGCGCGCTGCCGGCGGCGATCCGGCGCGGCTGTTCGCCGAGCGCGTGATTGCCGAGGCGAGCGTGCGCAGAGCGCTCGGCGAGAGCCGTCCGTGCGCGCCGTGGCGCGCCGTCGGGCCGCTGCACTGGGGCATCGGGGCGCCGGCCGACCGGGGCATCCTGTCCGTCGGAGACGCGGCGGGAACGATCGATCCGCTGTGCGGGGAAGGCATGAGCCATGCGCTCCGGGCGGCGGAGATCGCGCTGCCGTTCGTCGTGCGCGCCACCGAGCGCGGCGGCGTCGACGAGGAGATCGAGCGGGCCTATCGGGCGGCGTGGAGCGCCGAGTTTCGCCGCCCGATGCGCCGGGCCCGCATCCTGGGATTCGTCCTCGAGCGCCGCTCGCTCGCGCGGATCGTCCTCGCCGCGCTGACGAGCGGCACGGCGCCGCTCGTCCGGCCGCTCGTCGCGTGGAGCCGCACCGGGCTCGGCCCCCGCCGCCGAGCGGAGCGTCTCAGCGCTCGACCTGCAGCGGGGTCGCCGTGCGCTCGACCTCCGACCACGCGCGCAACAGGTTCTCGCCCGCGACCTGCGCCAGGTCCGAGTCCGACATCCCGCGACGCGTGAGCTCGGCCAGCAGGTTCGGGTAGCGCGACACGTCTTCCAGCCCCACGGGCCGCGCGCTGGCCTACCCCAGGAGCGCCACGCTGCGAACGAGGGGTCGCGCACTGTCGATGGTGAGCTCGGCGATCGTCGTCGGAAGATGGAACCGCCGGGGACCGGCGCTCCCCGGATTGACGTACAGGACGCCGGCGCGCGTCTCGATCGACGGAACGTGCGAGTGGCCGTACACGACGACGCGGACGCCCGCGGCGACCGGGTCGAGGTCCAGGTCCTCGAGGATGTGCAGCACGTGGATCCGCACGCCCTCGAGGTCGAGGGTCACGCTCGGGGGCAGTCCGGCGGCCCACGGTCCGTGGTCGACGTTTCCACGTACGGCGACGACCGGAGCGATGCGCCCGAGCGCGTCGAGCACTTCGCGCCGTCCGACGTCGCCGGCGTGGAGCACGCGGTCGACCCCCGCCAGCGCCTCGAGCGCTTCGGGACGCACGAGACCGTGGGTGTCCGAGATCAGGCCGATCCGGAGCACGGCCCGCCCCCCCGGAAGAACTCGGCGCAGCGGTCGCGATCGCGCACCACGTGGTACGGCGGAAGCGAGTCGAGGAACACGCGACCGTAGCGTCGCGAGGCCAGGCGCGGGTCGAGCACGGACAGGACGCCCCGATCGGTCGAGCTGCGGAGCAGTCGACCGAGACCCTGCTTCAGCTCGAGCACGGCGAGCGGCAGCTGGTACTCGTCGAACGGGTTCCCGCCGCGCTCGCGGATCCTCTCGATCCGTGCGGCGGTCAGAGGATCCGTGGGCACGGCGAACGGCAGCCGATCGACGACCACGAGCGACAGCGCATCGCCCGGGACGTCGACGCCGTGCCAGAACGACGCCGTGCCGAGCAGCACCGCGCGCCGTGCCATGCGGAAGGCCTCGACGAGCGCGGCCTTCGTTCCATCGCCCTGGGCGAACAGCGTGTAGCGTCGCGTGCGGAGCAGAGCCGCGTGGACCCAGCGCAGATGGGCGAACGACGTGAACAGCAGGAACGCACGCCCGTCGCTCAGCTCGAGCAGCGCCTCGATCTCGGCCAGTCCCCGATCGAGGAACGCCGGGTGGCCGGGCTCGGGCACGTCGCGTGGGAGGTACAGCAGCGCCTGGGCGGCATGGTCGAACGGCGAATCGATCGACAGCGTATCGGCGTCGGCGAGGCCGAGGCGCTCGGCGAAGAACGCGAAGCTCCCCCGGACGGTCAGCGTCGCCGAGGTCAGGACCACCGCGTGGAGCGGGTCGAACACCTCGCGCCGCAGCGGCTCGGCGACGTCGATCGGGGACGCGTGGAGGATCACGCCGCGCCCCCGGGCCTCGACGCCGTACACGCACGCCGGATCCCGGCGGTCGAGCACGCGCTCGAGCCGAGCGCGCAGGTCGTCGACGCGATGGCCCAGCGACTCCGCGGCATCCGCGTCGCGCGCCGGCGCTTCGCGCACGACACCGTCGAGCGCCCGCCCGAGCTCGGCCCACGCCTCGTCGAGCTCCGGTCCGCCGCGATCCGGCCGCTCGAAGCGCACGCGACCGGCGTCCCGGGCGACGAGCCGCCGGATCGGATCGAGGAGCTCGTCCGCGGCCCGGCGCAGATCGGCCGCACCGCCCCCACCGCGTGCCCCACCGCCGGTGCGCGCGGCGAGGGTCTCCGCCGCACGGGCCAGGTCCTCGATCTGGGCCGACGAGGCCTGCGTGCCGAAGTACAACGTCGCCACGTCCTCGAGCCGATGGGCCTCGTCGAGGATCAGCGCATCGTGCTCCGGGACGACGGCGCCGAACGCCGACCGGCCTCCGCGGTCGGCGAGCAGTAGATGGTGGTTCACGACGACGAGCTGCGATTCCTGCGCGCGGCGGCGGGCCCGGGTGAGCCAGCACGCCTCGTACTCCGGACACCGCGGACCGGTGCACGTGTCGGCTCGCGCGTTGACGTCGCGCCACAGTCGCAGAGCATCGGGCAGATCGGGGATCTCGGCCCGGTCCCCCGTGGTCGTGCCACGGCCCCACTCGGCGATCCGAGAGACCCAGCGGCCCTCGCCCGGATCCTCGAGCAGCGGCTCGTGCTCGAACTGCGCGAGGCGGTAGCGACACAGGTAGTTGTCGCGTCCCTTGAGCAGGCACGCGGTGAATCGCAGCCCGCTCTGCTGACGCAGGAGCGGCAGCTCGTTGCGGAACACCTGGTCCTGCAAGTTGCGGGTGCCCGTCGAAACCACGACGCGGCGGCCCGACTCGATCGCCGGCACGAGGTACGCGAGCGTCTTCCCGGTTCCCGTCCCAGCTTCGACGAGGAGCCGACCTCCCGAGGCGATCGTTTCGGCCACGGCGGCTGCCATCCGGGCTTGACCGGGACGCGGCTCGTAGCTCGGATGCGAGCGCTCGAGCGTACCGCCGGGCTCGAAGAACGGGCGGACGTCGCCCATCGACGCGTCAGGAAACGGAGGCCCGCGGATGCGACGCGTAGATCGGGAACCCTGCGGCCAGCTCCCGGACCTCCGTCCGGATCTCCGCCAGCGCCGTCTCGTTCGCGCGCGACGCGAGCCCGCGCGCGATGAGATCGCCGATGCGCTCCATCTCCGAGCGCCCCATCCCACGCGACGTCACGGCCGGGGTGCCGATGCGCAGGCCACTGGCCACGAGCGGCGGGTTCGGATCGAACGGGATCGCGTTCTTGTTCACCGTGATCCCGGCTCGACCGAGCGCGTCCTCGGCCTCCTTGCCCGTGATCCCGCGCGAGAATACGTCGACGAGGAACAGGTGGTTGTCCGTCCCACCCGATACGATGCGGTACCCGTGAGACGCGAGGCGCGCGGCGAGCGTCGCCGCGTTGGCCAGCACGCGGTCGATGTACACGGCGTACGACGGCTCGAGCGCCTCGGCGAACGCGACCGCCTTGGCCGCGATGACGTGCATGAACGGACCGCCCTGCAGCCCCGGAAACACGATCCGGTCGAGCTCCTTGGACCACGACTTGCGACACACGACGAGCCCTCCGCGAGGCCCGCGCAGCGTCTTGTGCGTGGTCGAAGTCACGAACTCGCAGTGCGGCACGGGCGAGGGATGGCGACCGGTCACGACCATGCCCGCGATGTGCGCCACGTCGGCCATCATGCGCGCGCCGACCTCGGCGGCGATCGAGGCGATGCGCTCGAAGTCGATCGTCCGGGCGTACGCCGACGCGCCGCACACGACGAGCTTCGGCCGGTGCTCGCGCGCCAGCGCACCCAGCGCGTCGTAGTCGATCGTCTCGTCGTCCCGTCGCACCCCGTAGCCCACGAACCGGTACAGCTTCCCCGACAGGTTGAGCGGGTGGCCGTGCGTTAGGTGGCCGCCGTGCGCCAGGTCCATCCCGAGCACGGTGTCTCCGGGCTCGAGCGCCGTGAAATACACGGCCTGGTTGGCCTGGCTGCCGGCGTGCGGCTGCACGTTCGCGTGCTCGGCACCGAACAGCTGCTTCGCCCGGTCGCGGGCCAGCCGCTCGACCTCGTCCACGTGCTCGCACCCGCCGTAGTACCTGCGGCCGGGATACCCTTCGGCGTACTTGTTCGTCATCACCGAGCCCATCGCGTCGAGCACGGCCTGGCTGACGAAGTTCTCGGACGCGATCAGCTCGAGGCCGTCCGCCTGGCGGCGCACCTCGGCGCGGATCGCGGCGGCGACGGCAGGGTCGGTAACGTCCAGAGCCCGGTCGAGCATGAGCGTGCGGCTACCGTAGTCGATCCTCGACGGCCGGGCAACCGTCGCCGTCCGTGGCATCGGATCGCGATCCGCGCTCGCGGCGCAGCTGCTCTGCGCTGGGGATCGGCACGGCGCCCATCTCGAGCAGCCGCGCGTGCTCGGCCAGCGCGAACGGGTCGGTCATCGCGGCGACGTGGTCAGCCAGGACGCGTGTGAACCGGGCATCGCCGCGGCAGCGCTCGAGCGCGACGTCGAGACGGACCCGCGGCACGTCGCGCAGGAACCGCGTACCGGAAGCTTCCTTGTAGCGCAGCAGCACGTGGTCGTCGAGCAGCGTCGGATCGGCGTGGTACGCGGCGAGCAGGCCGTGCAGCACGCGGCGCGCTCGGCCCTCGACCCGGTCGGCGCTCGCGCCTCGACGAACGCGCACGTCGAGCGCGGCCTCGAGATCCTCGAGCAGCACGAGCGCCGCCTTGGGCAGCAGGATCTCGGACCCCCGGACCGCCGAATCGCGCACCGCGAGAAACGCATCGTGCGTGCGCACGCCGTGCCGTTCGGCGAACCGCTCGAGCGCGCGCTCGGATGCCAGGACGCTCGCCGTCGCCATCAGATGCATCAGCCCTCGGTGAATCGCCGCCGAGCGCAGGAACTTCCCGCCGCGCGTGCCGTAGTCCGGACCGAGCTTGGTGCGCAGGTGGCGCACGGCGGCGAGTCGCTCGACGTGGGCCAACGGCAGCGCACCCGACTGCAGGGCGTCGTCGAGATCGCCCAGCGCGGTCGCGATTCGATCGGCCAGCCCGACCACCTGGGCTTCGAACGGCGCAGCACAGCTCGGGCGCACGCCGACCGGGGGCTCACGCTCCGCCGCGACGGGACCGCTCTTGTACAACCCCTCGCGCACCGCATCGGTCAGGTTGAGGCCCGGGTGCGCGTACCGGACCTCCAGCCGATCGACGACGCGGAGACTGTGCTCGGCCCGGGAGAACCCGCCCAGGTCGCCGAGCCCCGCGCCTCCCGCACCGTCGAGCCGCCCGGCCATCCAGTCGTCGAGCGCGCGCGCGCCCGCCGGGCCGAACGGCGGCTGACCCAGGTCGTGGCCCAGCGCAACGGCCTCCACGAGATCCTCGTTCAGCCACAGCGCGCGCGCGATCGTCCGCGCCAGCTGTGCCACCTCGAGCGTGTGGGTCAGCCGGTTGCGGCGGTGATCCTCGTACGCCGGCAGGATCCCGCCGTGCGCCTTGTGCCGCAGCCGGCGGAACGCGCGGCTGTACACGATCCGGTCGCGGTCCCGCTGGAACGGCGTGCGGTAGTCGATCGCCCGGCCGGCGTCCTCGAGCGGGTGACGGCGCGTCGCGCCGCGCGAACGCAGCGCGTACGGCGCGAGCCGCTCATCTTCGGCCTTCTCGAGCCGCTGGCGGATGGAATCGGTCACGACGTGGGGTCGAGCGAACGCCGATCGTACACCCCGGCACCCGCCGCCGGCAACGCCGGCTTGCCCGCCCGGATCGAGAGCCCTAGGTTCTCGCTCCGGGGGCCGAGGACGCATCGTGAAGGTCGTCATCGATTACGAAATTTGCGAGGCCACCGGCGTGTGCGCGCAGGTGTGCCCGGAGAACGTGTTCGAGCACGAGCAGGGACGGACGCAGGTCGTCAATCCCCAGGCGTGCACGAACTGCTGGATCTGCGTCGACAACTGCGTGTCCGCGGCGATCGAGATCTCCTGACCGCGAACGCGGGTCTTGCGGCGACGGGCCTCGGCCGGTACCGTCGAGCTCGGTGATCGCCGAGCTCGACCGACTGGGACCCTGGGGTGCGGCGCTGGTCGGCCGGGCCCGCGCGCGCGGGGTCGAGCTCATCGTCCGCGCGCAGGTCCGCCGTGGGCGGCGCGTCGTGGCGCACGACGGCCGGATCGAAGGCACGTCGTCCGCGTCGTCGAGCGGCTGCGGGATCCAGCTGATTACAGACACCGGCCACTCGCTCCTCGCAAGCCACGACGACCTCGGCCGGGACGCAGCGCTCCCGCTTGTCGACCGGCTCGTCGAGCTCTCGAGGAGCGCGGAGCACCTGGGCCTCGAGCGCGGGGCCTGGCCGAGCCTGTCGCCGCTCGTCGATCGCCGCGTGCCGCACGATCCGCAGGCGTTCGAGCGCATCGACCTCGCGGCCGTCGGGTGTCGACTCCTCGAGCTCGAGCGCCAGATCACGGAGCGCGTGCCGGGTACGACCGCCCAGGTCGGATACGGGGCCGAGCTCGACGCGTGGCGCGTGTTCCGCTCGGACGGAACGGATGTCTTGCACGCCGCGCCGCGCTGCACGCTGACGGCCCGCCTGACCGGACGGCGTGCCGGATCGCGACACGCGGTGTCGGCGTCCGTGTTCTCGCCCGACCCGCGGCTGTTCGAGGTGCCGTCCGCGATCGCGCTGTTCCTGCGTCGTGCCGAGATCGCCGCACGCCTGTCCGTCGAGCTCCCCGACGCGCCGACGCATCCACCCGGATCGTTTCCGCTCGTAATCGACTACGGTTTGGCCAAGGGGCTGGCGCACGAGGCGTTCGGCCACGCCGCCGAGGCCGACGGGTTTCGCTCGTCGATCCTCGCGCGGGACGGTCGGTTCCGCGTCGGCGAGACGGTCGGCGCCGATCACGTCTCGATCGTCGACGAGCCGGTCGAGGACGACCACGCGTGGCAGCCGTTCAGCGCGAACGGCGTGCCCCGCGAACGCGCGGTCCTCGTCGACCACGGTCGCCTGTGCGACGCGCTGTCCGACCCGTGGTCCGCGTCCGCCGCCGGGGTGCGGCTGACCGCCGCCGAGCGGGCCGAGTCGTTCCGCCACGCGCCGCAGCCGCGCATGTCCAACATCCGGATCGAGGTCGACCGCCCGCTCTCGGCCCCCGGCACGTTCGAGGACCACGGCCCGCTCGAGGTGCGCGCGCTGCTCGACGACGCGGGGGTGCTGCGGCGCCATCCGCGAGTCGCCTACCTGTCGGGCTACGCCGGCGGCCAGGTCAACACGTCGACCGGCGATTTCGTGTTCCAGTGCAAGTCGATCTATGCGCTCGACGATCGGGGCGCCACGCTCCACCGCCCGGCGATCTTCTCCGGATCGATGTTCGGAGCGCTGGGCTCGATCCGCGAGGCGTTCGGACCGCTGCAGCTCGACGCGATCGGGACGTGCGGCAAGTGGGGCCAGAGCGTCCCGTCGAGCGGCGGGAGCCATTTCTTCCTCGTGCTCGAGCCGCACGAGCGCGTACGGCTCGGTGGGCGGTGATCGACGTCGCACCGGTTCTCGAGGCCCTGGCTCGCCGACGTTCGGGCGCAGCCGGAGTGCGGGACTGGTCGATCCATGCGAGCGCGACGAGCCGGGCCTCGCTGGGGGTCAAGGACGCGCAGGCCGGGAACGCCCATGCGCCGTTCGCGCTGTCGGTGTCGGCCGGGCTGCACTACCTCCTGGTATGGGGCGACGGTCGCGTGAGTCGCGGCGCGTGGGAGCGGCGGCAGTTGGGCGCGCAGGTCGAGCGTGCGCTCGACGATGCGCGGCTTGCGGCGTACGACGACCCGGACGCGGCGCACGTGCTCGGGCCCGCGACGCTTCCGCAGGTCGAGCTGTACGCGCCGAGCGTATCGGCGGCGGCGCAGGGAGACGCGACCGAGATCGGCGAGCGCCTCGCGGCGGTCCGCGAGCTCGTCCGCGTGCGCGGGCTCCGCACGTGGAGCGGGTCGTTCTCCGCGGCCGAGGGGTCCTCGCGCATCGTGACCTCGGCCGGACTCGATGCATCGAGCGTCGGCACGGCGACGAGCTGGCACGTCACGTTCAACGGCGAGATCGGCGACGGCTTCGGCGCACGGCGATCCGAGCCGCACGCCGCGTTCTGCGCGCGTCTCGAGCGGCTCGCCGCACTGGTCGACGCCGTGGGACGAGACGCGCCCACCGGCCGTGCGCCGAGCAATGTCGTGCTGCTGCATCCGCGAGTCGTCGAGTCGTATGTCCTCGAGACCCTGTTGACGAACCTGGACGGCTCGGCCGTGGCGCACGGCCAGTCGCACTTCGATCGCCCTATGTTCGGCTCGGACGCGCCGGCGCTGCGCGAGGACCTCGAGCTGCGCATCGACCCCCTGTTGCCACATCGTCTGGGCTCGTACGTGTTCACCGGTGAGGGCGTGCCTGCGGCCCGCAGCACGTTCGTCGAGCGCGGACGCCTGGTGTCGCCGGTGCTCGACCTGAAGTATGCGAGACGCCTGGGCCTCGGACCGACGGCGCAGCCCGGCGCGTTCGACACGCTGGTGTTCGCCGGGAGTGCGTCGATCGGGCTCGACGACGCGCTCGCGCGAGCCGCGGGCGGGGCGCTCGTGCCGTCGGTCCTCGGGGTTCACACCCAGGATGCCGTGAGCGGCGACTTCTCGCTGTCGGCGCCCCAGGCGCTGCGGATCGGGACCGCCGGCCTCGAGGGCCGGCTGCGGGTCACGATCTCGGGTAACCTGTTCGAGATCCTGCGCGACGAGGCGACGACGTTCGTCGCGCTCGACGGCGAGTCCACACCGGGGCTGCTGATCCGCTGCCGCCTCGAGCCGACCTGAGCCGGTCGCCCGCCGGCCTCCGGCGCTTGACAGATCCCCGGCCCATCCCATGAAACCGGACGCCGTTTCGACGAGGGTGTCATGCAGCTCGACCGGTGGACGATCAAGGCCCAGGAAGCGTTGCGCGATGCGGGGAACCTGGCCCGTTCGCTCGGCCATCCCGAGATCCGACCGCTCCACTTGCTGGGGGTGCTGGCGCGCCAGCTCGAGGGGGTGGTCGAGCCGGTCCTGTCCCGGCTCGGCGCCGATCCGCGCGCCGTCGCGGCGGCCGTCGATCGCAAGCTCGCCTCCTACCCGCGGGTCCAGGGCGGCGCGGACGTCGCGGCGTCACGCGAGCTCGTCGATCTCGCCGACCGCGCGGAGAAGATCGCCCGAGAGTTCCAGGACGACTACACGTCGACCGAGCATCTGCTGCTCGGCATGGGCCGCGGCTCGGGCGAGGTCGCGGATTTGCTCCGGACGCTCGGGGTGACGTCCGACGGTGTGCTCGCCGCGCTGCGCGAGGTGCGCGGAACGAGCCGCGTCACCGACCCGAACCCCGAGGACAAGTACCAGGCGCTCAAGCGCTACGCTCGTGATCTGACCGAGCTCGCCCGCGCCGGCAAGCTCGATCCGGTGATCGGACGGGATGACGAAATGCGACGCACGATGCAGGTGCTGTGCCGCCGGACCAAGAACAACCCGGTGCTGATCGGCGATCCGGGCGTCGGCAAGACTGCGATCGTCGAGGGCCTGGCGCGGCGCATCGCCTCGGGCGACGTGCCCGAGACGCTGCGCGACCGGTCGGTCGTGGCGCTCGACCTGGGGGCGCTGATCGCCGGCTCGAAGTACCGCGGTGAGTTCGAGGATCGGCTCAAGGCCGTGCTGAAGGAGATCGAGGCCTCCGACGGTCGGGTCCTGCTGTTCATCGACGAGCTGCACACGCTCGTCGGAGCAGGCGCGGCCGAGGGCGCGGTCGACGCGGCGAACCTGCTCAAGCCCGCCCTGGCCCGTGGGGAGCTGCGGTGCATCGGCGCGACCACGGTGCAGGAGTACCGGCGGCACATCGAGAAGGACGCCGCGCTCGAGCGACGGTTCCAGCCGGTCCAGGTGGACGAGCCGTCGATCGAGGAGACCGTGTCGATCCTCCGCGGCCTCAAGGAGCGCTACGAAGTTCACCATCGCGTTCGGATCCAGGACGCGGCGCTCGTCGCCGCGGCGACGTTGTCCGCGCGATACATTCCCGACCGGTTCCTGCCGGACAAGGCGATCGACCTGATGGACGAGGCCGCGTCCTTGCTGCGGCTGGAGATCGACTCCGTGCCGGCCGAGATCGACGAGGTCGATCGGAAATCGCTGCAGCTGCAGGTCGAGCGCCAGGCGCTGTCCCGCGAGAAGGACGAGGCCTCGCGTGAGCGACTGCGGCGCGTCGAGCGCGAGATCGCCGAGCTCGCCGAGACCGGCGCGGGGCTGCGCCGCCGGTGGGAGAACGAGAAGACCGTGATCACGGCGATCGCCGGCGTTCGCCAGCAGCTCGAGGAGGCGCGGGGCGAGGCCGAGCGCACGGCGCGCGAGGGCGCGCTCGAGCGCGCGGCCGAGCTGCGCTACGGCCGGATCCCGCAGCTCGAGCGGCAGCTCGCCGAGGACACGGCACGCCTGGCCGAGCTCCAGCGGGATCGCGCGATGCTCAAGGAAGAGGTCGGCGAGGAGGAGATCGCGGCGGTCGTATCCAAGTGGACCGGCGTCCCGGTGACGCGACTGCTGCAGGGTGAGATGGATCGGCTCGTGCACCTCGAGGCCGAGCTGCACCGACGTGTGGTCGGCCAGGATGCCGCGATCGCGGCGGTCGCCGCCGCGGTGCGGCGCGCTCGCGCCGGACTGAAGGATCCGAACCGTCCGATCGGTACGTTCCTGTTTCTCGGACCCACGGGGGTGGGCAAGACCGAGCTGGCCAAGGCCCTGGCCGAGTCGTTGTTCGGCGATGAGAAAGCGATCGTGCGCCTCGACATGTCCGAGTACCAAGAGCGACACTCGGTCGCGCGGATGATCGGGGCTCCCCCAGGCTACGTGGGTCACGACGAGGGGGGCCAGCTCACCGAGGCGGTGCGCCGGCGTCCGTACGCGGTCGTGCTGCTCGACGAGATCGAAAAGGCGCATCCCGAGGTGTTCCACGTCCTGCTGCAGGTGCTCGACGACGGCCGCATGACCGACGGCAAGGGCCGGACCGTCGACTTTCGCAACGCGCTCGTGGTCATGACGTCGAATCTCGCGTCCGAGTACATCCTCGAGCACGCGACGGACACGCCCGAGCAGCTGCGTCCGGTGATCGACCGCGAGCTACGCCGCGCGTTCCGGCCCGAGTTCTTGAACCGGCTCGACGAGACGATCCTGTTCCGAGCGTTGCGCGAGGAGGAGATCCTGGCGATCGTGGATCTCCAGCTCGAGCGCGTGGCCCGCCAAGTCGCCGAACGCGGCGTGCGTCTCGAGGTCGACGATGCGGCGAAACGGCTGTTGGGCGCCGAAGGGTACGACCCGGCGTTCGGGGCCCGGCCGCTGCGGCGTACGATCCAGCGCAGGATCCTCGACCCGTTGGCCGTGGGACTTCTCGACGGGAAATTCGCCAAGTCTCCGATCGTGCGCGTCACGGCCGACGACGATCGGATCGAGCTCGTCCCGACGACGGAACAGGCATCCGCGAGCCGATCGAGCGTACAATGAGCGTCGCTCGATCCGAAGGAGCCGGCCCCATGGCGATCCAGCGCTGGGATCCGCGCCGCGACCTGCTCGATCTGCAGGACCGCGTGTCGCGGCTGTTCGAGGAGGCATTGTCCCGCTCGGGCGGTGGCCTCGACGGCTCGACGCCGGCGGGCGCGTGGAAGCCGTCGATCGACCTGTTCGAGGAAGGACATCGCTACGTCCTGCGAGCCGACCTCCCGGGGGTCGACGCGGCCGACGTCGAGCTGCACGTCGAGGGCGGTCGCCTCGTCCTGCGCGGCGAGCGCCGCGCCGACGCCGGGGTCGCACGGGAGTCGTACCTGCGCGTCGAGCGACCGTACGGAGCGTTCTCGGCGCAGATCGCGCTACCGCCGTCGATCGACACGGGCGGCATTCGAGCCACGCACCGCAACGGGGTGATCGAGATCGTCCTTCCCAAACGCAAGGAGGCTGGCGCGAGCCGAATCGATGTGGCGACCGACTGACCGCGCCACCGCGGCTCCGATCCGGCCCGAGGTCCGGCCCCGCGGGGAGGCCGTGAACCAGGAGTGACCCGATGACGACGACGAACTATTTCAAGACGGCGTTGCTGCTCGGTCTGCTGACCGGGTTGATCGTCGTGTGCGGTCGGCTGCTCGGCGGCACGAGCGGGATGGTGATCGCGCTCGGTCTCGCGGCGGTGATGAACCTGGTGTCGTACTGGTTCTCGGACAAGATCGTCCTCGCGCGATACCGCGCGAAGCCGGTCGAGCCGGCCGACGCCCCGCGGCTCCACGCGATCGTCGACCGACTCGTGGCCCGGGCCGGCCTGCCCAAGCCCAAGCTGTACGTGCTGCCCGAAGCCGCGCCCAACGCGTTCGCCACGGGCCGCAATCCGACGCATGCCGCCGTGGCGGTGACGCGCGGACTGCTCGATCAGATGACCGACGAGGAGGTCGAGGGCGTCGTGGCCCACGAGCTCGCGCACATCAAGAACCGCGACATCCTGATCGCCTCGGTCGCGGCGACGATCGCCGGTGCGATCGCAGTTCTCGGGAGCATGGCGCGCTTCGGTGCGATTTTCGGCGGCGCTCACACCGGCCGGGATGAGCGGGGCGGCAACGTGCTCGAGCTGCTCGTGATGGCGATCGTCGCACCCATCGCGGCCCTGATCATCCAGATGGCGGTGTCGCGCTCGCGCGAGTACGCGGCCGACGCGACCGGGGCGCAGATCGCGGGGAACCCGTACGGCCTGGCTCGCGCGCTCGAGAAGCTGGACCAGCTCTCGCGCCGCGTCCCGCTCGACGCGACGCCGGCGACGAGCCACATGTTCATCGTCATGCCGCTCTCGGGCCGCGGCATGCTGAAACTGTTCAGCACGCATCCCCCGATCCCCGAGCGGATCCGGCGGCTCCTCGGTCGGTGAGCGCGATGGGCGATCCACGGAACCCACGGGACGATTCGGCCAAGTCGACGGACACGCCGGCGACCGAGGAGCCGACGTTCCGCGTGGAGGATCGCCGACATTGGGCCGATCCGGCCGACGAGACGGATACGACCGACGATCGGCGCGACACGCAGACCCGCACGCCGTCGATCGTCGACGAGTATCGCGAGCGCGCCGAGGCCGCCGAGGCACGTTTGCAGGAGTACATCGAAGCGTTCAAGCGGTTCCGCACCGAGCAGGACGAGGTCCGGGCGCGCCTCGCGCGCGACGTCGATCGCAAGGCCGAGGGTCGGTTCGGCGACCTCGTGTCCCAGCTGCTCGAGATGGTCGACGATCTCGAGCTGGCGCTCGACCACGCACGGCAGGCCCCCGGGGCCGAGGGACTCGTGCGTGGGGTCGAGCTCGCGCATAAGCGGTTCCTCGACGCCCTGCTCGCCGCCGGCATCGAGCGGTTCGGCGAGGCCGCGGTGCCGTTCGATCCGAACGAGGCCGAGGCGGTGCGGGTCGATCCCGTGTCCAAGGCAGCGGCCGACGGAACGGTGACCGAGGTGCTGCAACCGGGCTACCGTCTCGGCGGTCGCGTCCTCCGCGCGGCGCGCGTCGCCGTGGGTCGCCACCATCCCGCCTGAGCTCCTTTCGGTGGCGACCGTCGGGACCGTCGAGCGGGTCCGCCCGTACGTCCAGCTCGCGCGTCCGTTCACGCTGCTTCCGCCGCTCCTCGGCGTCGTGTCGGGCGCGATCACCGCCTGGGGCTCGGCGTCGAATCCGCAGGTGCTGCTCGGCGAGCCGCGCCGCTGGACCTGGCCCATCGTGGCCACCGTGCTCCTCGGCTCGGCCTGCGCCGGGCTGCTCAACGCCGCCTCGAACGCGATCAACCAGTACTACGACCTGGAGAACGATCGGATCAACAAGCCGACCCGGCCGCTGGTCACCGGACGCATCCCCTTGCGGCACGGCGTCTGGTTTGCCGGGCTGCTGTACGCGCTCGCGGTCTTGCCGACCTGGCTCGTCGTGATCCACCCGGTGGGCGGCCTGTGGGACAGGCTCGTCGCGCCGTTGGGACGGCACGAGTGCTTCTTCCTGTTCCTCGCCGGCATGCTGTTCACATTCGTGTACAGCGCTCCGGCTCTCGGGCGAACCAAGGCCGATACGTTCCTGGCCAACCTGACGATCGCGATCCCGCGCGGGTGCCTGCTCAAAGTCGCCGGATGGTCAATGGTCGCGTCGGTCGCGCACGTCGAGCCGTGGTTCATCGGGACGATCTTCTTCCTGTTCCTACTCGGCGCCTCGTCGACGAAGGATTTCTCGGACATGCCCGGGGATGCGGCGGCGGGCTGCCGCACGCTTCCGCTGCGCTTCGGCGTCGAGCGCGCGGCGCGGATGATCGCGCCGTTCTTCGTCGTGCCGTGGCTGCTCCTACCGCTCGGAGCGCTGCTACCCAACCCGTGGCACGCCGCCGATTCGATCCTCACCGGGAACCGCTGGGTCCTGTCGGGCCTCGGGCTCGCGCTCGCGGCGTGGGGCCTGTACACCGTGCGGCTGATCCTGCGCGATCCGCAGGCGCTTGCGGAGTCCGAGAACCACCCGTCCTGGACCCACATGTACCTGATCATGATGGCCGCCCAGGTCGGCTTCGCCGTGGCCTACGTCGTCTAGGTCCCGACCGCGGCGACGAGGGCGGCCGCGGTCGCCGCTCCGACGGCGGTGTTGACGAAGTTCATCAGGTGGTTGTCGAGAGACTGTCCCCGCCCCACGAGCGCGCCAAGGTACGATTCGACCGTCGCGCCGACGAACGCGGCGACGACGACGATCGCGGACGTCGAGAGGGCGATCTGCCCGGTGGCCCACGCGAGGCCGGCGACGAGCGCCGCGGCGGCGAAGCCGGCCAGGGTGCCCTCGATCGACACCGCCCCTTCGGTTCCCGGCGGCACAGGACGCAACGTCGTCACGAGCACCGTTCGGCGGCCATAGGCCTTGCCGATCTCGGACGACACGGTGTCGAACGCCGCCGTGGCGAACGCTCCCGCGAGACCGGCGAGCGCCAGATCCGCGCGGCCGGTCGCTCCGGCAAGGAGCGCGCAGAGCACGGCGATCGTCGTGTTCGCCAGTGCGTTGGCCGCTCCGCGTCGGCCCCCGCGTCGCTCCTCGATCCCCAGCGCACGCTTGCGCGCGAGGCCCAGTCGCGTCGCCACGCTGCCGAGGACGAAGAACGCGAACAGCAACAGGAACGCGCGACCACCCCCCATCGCGTACAGCGACGTCCCGAGAACGAGACCGACGATCGCTCCCGACACGCTCACCGCCCGTGCGGCGAGGGCCAGGAACGCGAGGACGAGATTCACGCCCAGCGCGGGAGCGAGATCCGAGAGCCACGATCCGACGCTCTCGACGAGCCGGCCCGGCTCGACCGTGGCGGCGAGCCACAGGACGCTCCCCCCGACCACCGGCACGGTGATGTTGTCGTCGATCCCGATGTCGACCGACTCGGCGAAGGCCGCGGCGAGCGCCGCCGCGAAGCAGCCGAGCAGCAGGAACGCCGGGTCAGGGAGCACGGCGTCGGCGGTCGAGGTGGCGAGGAACGAAGCGCCGATCCACGGTTCGCCGGTCGAGCCGGCATGGAGCACCCCGCGTTGGGTCCAGCGCAGCAGGAACGCCGACGCCGCCGTGCCCCACAGCGCGAACGCGACGAGCCCGATCCAACGCTTCCGCGGGTTCCACGGGACGCTCGGGCCACCGGCGAGAGTTCCGACGACGGCAGCCATGCCGTCGCCCACGGCGAGCAAGCCCCACACCGCGGCGGCGAGCTCGAGCCGGCGGGCGAACACGACGATCAGCGCCAGCACCGCGGCGGGATACAGCGCGATGCCCCACGAAAAACCCCGCGCGCGCTCGTGCGGGCGCAGGAGCGATCGGCCGGACAGGCGATGGAGCAGCAGCAGGTTGAACAGCAGCGCGGTGCCCGCGGTGAGTGCGGCCTGAGTCGGCGTGAGCCAGCGCAGCGCCAGGGCGAACGCGACGCTGCCCACGTGGACCGCCTTGCGGCGCAGCTCGGTGCGCCGATCGGTCGGGCTCTCCCGGCTCACGGTCCGGTCCGCGCCGGGATCTCGCCGATCGAGCGGAGCCAGGACACCGTGCGGTCGATCGCTTCCTCGAACGGCGTGATCCGATACCCCAGGTCGCGCTCCGCGCTCGCCGAGGAGTAGGCCCATTCGTGACGGTAGATGCGCACGACCTCGTCGGTCAGCGCAGGCTCGACGCCGAACCGCTCGGCGCGCCAGCGCGCCGCGCGGCCGATCAGCTCGGCCACCGCGAACGGGATCCGGCGCTTCGGCTCGGCGATCCCGCTCGCCCGAGCGAACGCGCGGAACAGCTCGAGCGGCGTGCGGTTCTCCCCCCCGAGCACGTAGCCCGTGCCGCGACGTGCGCGCTCGAGGGCCCGGACCACGCCGTCGACGACGTCGTCGACGAACGCAAAGCACTGCCGCCGGTCGCCACGACCGAGGATCCCGGGGAGCTTGCCGCGCGCGTGATCGACGAGCAGCCGCACGACGTGATTCCCCGCGGTCAGCCGGCCCGGACCGAACACGACACCCGGATACACGCGAACGATGTCCCGCCCGGCACGCGCGAGCGCGCGCGCTCGGCGGTCGGCTTCGAGCTTCGTGCGTTGGTAGTCGTTGTGGGATCGAGCGACGTCGACTTGGGCGGTCTCGTCGAGCGGCGTGCCGTCGCTCGGACCAAGGGCGAGGAACGACGACACGTAGACCAGCCGTGCCGACCGCGCCTCGGCCGCGCGGGCCACCGCGTCGAAGCCCTGAACGTTCACGCGCTCGAACTCCCGTCGATCCGGGACCCACACCCGGACGAGCGCGGCGGCGTGCACGATCGCGTCGCAGCCCCGCGCCGCGCGGATCACGGCTTCGCCGTCCGCCACGTCGCCTGCCGTCGGCTCGGCCCCGCAATCGGCCGCGCGCTGCGTCCGGGGATCGCGGACGAGGGCGCGGACCTCGTGTCCCGACCCGACGAGCCGCTCGACGATCCGCCCTCCGAGGAACCCGGTCGCGCCGGTGACGAGGAGCTTCACCCGCGGCGCCCCACGTACGCCGCCAGCGCCTCGGGCCACGGACGCAAGGCCCGACCGGTCAGGGCCACGTAGTGCCCGATGTCGAGCACGCTGTAGCGCGGACGCCGCGGCGGTTCGGGGTCCTCGGGCCGCTCCTCGAGCTCGACCGACGCCCCGATCACCCGGATCGTCTCGCGCGCCAGCTCGAGGCGGCTGCAGCCGCCGGCGTTCGCCACGTGGACGATGCCCGAGGCGCCGACGTCGAGGAGCGCGAGAAGCGCTTCCGCCAGATCCGGCGAATACGTCGGCGAGGCGATCGGTGTCGCCACGACCGCCACATGGTCGTGCTCCCGGGCCTGACGGAGGATCGCGTCGACGTAGTGCGGCCGTTCGCGCCGTCCGGGGCCGAAGAGCGTCGACGTCCGGATCACGACCGCACCCGGATGCGCGTCGAGCACCGCGCGCTCCCCGTCCCGCTTGGACGCGCCGTAGACCTGGAGCGGCGCCGCGGCGTCGTCTTCGCGGTACGGCCGCGTCGCCGTTCCGTCGAACACGAAATCGGTGGACACGTGCAGCAGTGGGACCGCGCGGCGCGCGCACATCGCGGCGAGGCGTGCCGGAGCGTCGCGATTGACCGCAAAGACGACCGACGCGTTCTCCGGGCGCTCCGCGGCCCGCACGTCGGTGAACGCGGCGGCGTTGATCACGGCGGACGGCGCGCACGCGTCGACGCGCGCAGCGAGATCGTCGACTGCGGTCAGGTCGAGCTCGGCCCGTGTCGGAGCGACGGTCGCCCGGCCGCGACCGGCGAGTGCCGCTGCGACCGCGGAGCCGAGGAGGCCGCCCGCACCGAGCACCAGCACCGGCCCCCGCCCTCCCCTCCCCGCGCCGTCTCGCTGCGCCATGTCAGTACTTGATGTCGAGGAGCAACGGGCGTCGCCGCAACCCACTGACGCCGCGAAAGTTCCAGGTTTCTCGTGTGGCGCTTCGGCGCATGGGCCGCATGATACCGGATGGGCCGCGTACCAGACCGCGACCTGCGGCTCTCGAGCTCAATCGCCGACGTGTCGATCGTCGTTCCAGAGACGGATCACGGGACGGGTGCGGTCGTGCTCGTAGCCGACGGCGCTGAGGCTCGCTGTCGTCAGCATGAACTTCCGGCCGGTCGCCGCCGGGTCGCTATCGATCCAGCGCGCCGCCAGGACTCGAAGGAAGTGGCCGCTCGAGAAGACGAGCACGTCCCCCTCGACCGCCCGGATACGCACCAGGACCCGGTCCGCGCGCGCAGCGAGCTGCTGCGGGGTCTCGCCACCCGGACAGCCGTCCCGGAACAGATCCCAGTCGGGGCGCTTCTTCCGGATCTCCGCCGAGGTGATCCCCTCGTACTCGCCGTAATCCCACTCGACGAGGTCCGGGTCGACGACGGCGACGTCGCCGAACCCCGAAAGCTCGCAGGTTCGAAACGCTCTCTCGAGGGGGCTCGAGAAGACCTTCGCGAACGTCAGGCCGGCGAGGCGCTCGCCGAGCCGCCGAGCATTGCGCTCCCCGCGCTCGGTCAGCGGGATGTCGGTCAGTCCCGTGTGCTGGCCGGTCCGGCTCCAGGCCGTCTCCCCATGGCGCGCGAGATGCACGATCGGCAGCGAGCTGCTCATCAGGATTCCGCTCAGTACTTGACGTCGAGGATCTTGCCGATCCCGCTCAGGTCGACTCGGAAATAGTAGTCGCTGCGGTCGACGCCCGAGGCGTAGTCGCGGTTCAACCGCTCGAACAGGAACGCGCAGCACTGCGTGCGGTACTGAATGCGCCAGCGCCGCTCGGGCAGGTGCGAGGCTCCGCTGGACGGCCGGGAGTCGAACACGCCGTCGACCAGCATCGACAGCTTGCGGCGGTAGACCGAAGCACCGCCCGTGAATCGGATCTGCGTCGTATCCTGGTTCTGCTCGAACACCGGCTGGCCCAGCGCATCGAGGCCCGTCTGCGTGACGCCGAGCCCATTGCGATACACGACCGACACGCGGCCGATCGCCAGTCGCTTGCGGACGCCGCCCGACAAGCTGATCTCGCGGAACGCATCGTGCAGGATGTCGTACGTCGCTCGGCCGTCGAACGTCGCTTGCCGGTCGGGATTGTACCGGCCGACGAGCTGGATCGGGGAAAACGGGCTCATCGCCTCGGGCACCGCGTCGCCGTCGAGGTCCGCGGTGCTCAGGTCCTCGTCGAACGACCGGGCCTGACGCAGCTCGAGCGATGCGACCTCGAGCGACTCGAGCGGCGGCGCGGGCGCGTTCGCCGAGGCCGGTGGCTCCTCGACGAGGGGCGGCAACAGGTCCTCGCCCGGCGGCGTCGTCGGGCGCTCGACATCGGTCTCGGCCTCCGGGACCGAGCGCGGTCGCTTGCCGAACAGCCGGGTCGTCAAGCCGTAGCTCAGCTGATTTCCGGCGCCGGTGAACGCGTCGACCTCGTCGAACAGCAGCACCTGGGCCCGGTCCTCGAACACCGACGCATAGCCGTACGAGATCCGGGGCTCGATCGCGTGCTTGTAGCGGTGATCGCCCTCGCCGAACAGGCGATAGAACTTCGGACCGACGATGTCGATCGCGCCGCTCCACAGATCGCGCCGCAGGTTCTCGTCCAAAACGGTACGGGTCGGAGCACCACCGGCGTCGACCCCCGTGACCTGACTCTGCGTGTAGTACGTGAGGCGGTAGTTCACACGCGGCGTCACGTCGAGCCACGGCACCGGGGTCCACGGCAGGGACAGCTCGGGGAACGCGTCGGCTCGCAGGTAATCGGCGTCGACCGGTGCGCCCTGCTGGAACCCACTCTGGCGGATCGAGGCCACCGACGACTCGAACGACAGATACAGCGGCGTCCCCCCGATCTGCCGACTTCGTCCGCGCCACTCGACCTCGGGCAGCGTTTGCTGGAGCAGCTCCGTGCCGTCGCTGAACAGCTGGGTCCGACGTAGCTCGCGCGCGTTCATGCTGACCCATTTGCCGTTGCGCGAGAACTCGAGCCGCGCGACGATCGACGGCAGCGACACCAGCTGTAGATCCCGCTCGTAGTCGCTGTAATAGTCGAAATCGCTGACCTCGTTCACGTCGGCGACCATGCGGAACCCGTTCCGGAACTGCTGGGTCTGCTGGTACGTCGCAGAGTAGCGCCCCTTGCCGGCGACCTGATCGTCGATGTAGAAGCCCGACAGCCGCCCGGAGCCGGACTGGTTGGGCAAGAACCGCAGCTCACCGCCGCCGCCGAACCCGGCCCGTGTGTAGTACGTCCCGAGCAGCGTCACGTCCGCGCTCCGACCGAGCGGGACGAACAGCTGCTGCGACATCGAGTACCCGAGCTTGTCCGAGCTGTGGAAGTCCGGCAACAGCAGTCCGAGCGCGCGGTCCTCCTTGACCGGCCACAGCAGGTACGGCAGGTACACGATCGGCATGTGGCCGGCCTTCAGCCGCACGTTCCACATGCGCGCGTACTGGTCGATCGTGATCGTGGCGCTCGACACCGCGAACGACCAGTACGGAACCGGTTGCGTGCAGGTCGTGACGCGCGCCTCGTGGAGCCGCACGGTGTTCGCGCCGATCTTCTCCGCCCGCTCGGCGTGGAACATGAACTCGTTCCGCACCTGCCCTTGGGCGTCCTCGACCGTCCCGGTCTCCGATTCCAGGTCGTACGTCAGCCGCCGTCCGGCGAGGCGGTTTCCTTCCCAAACGACCAGCACGTTCCCCTCGGCCTCGATCGTCCGCCGGCCGGACAGCGACAGCCTGTCGGCCTGAATCCGCGACTGGCGCCACGCGATCGTCACCGGTCCGTCGAAGACGTAGTCCCCTTCGGCGGTCTGCCGCCACGGACCCCAGACGTGGATGTCGAGGTCCTTGAGCAGCTGGTCACGCGAGAGCTCCGGGGGGGACACGGGGTCGCCGTCGCGCACGGCATCGCTCGCGACGGCGGGTGCGAGAACGCACGCCTGCGCGAGGAGGCACGCAAGGAACGCTCGCAGCGTCGGCACGTGATCTGGAGTCTGTCGCGCGGGCCCGCGACTGTCAAGCGATCGACCGGATCAGTGGGCCTCGCGCTGACAACGGCATCGCTCGAGGCGCCGACTGCACGTGAAGCAGTGCCCGTTGCGCTCGAAGAACTCGATCATCTCCTGATGCCACGCATCGAGGATCGACAACCGATCGAGCACCGTGAGACGACCGGAGAGCGTCTGGTCGCCGAGCCAACCGCGCATGTTGGACAGCGAGTCGTGATACGCGCGACGCAACTCGAAGATGGTCATCGTCCTCGGACCGCGGGACGCGCCCGGTCGGAGGCTATCTTACTTCGGAAGAACGAGTTGGCCCACGTCGCGGTCGATCGCCGCGGTAAGCGCCCCGCAGCTGGGACGCCGGTGCCGCGACGGGGGTTGCCGTCGCAGCACGGCGTTTCAGCCCAAGAATTCCCGGAGCGAATGGCTCTGCTCCGCGGTCTGGATCTTGCGCAGCGCGGTGGCCTCGATCTGCCGCACTCTCTCGCGGGACAGACCCATCACGCGCCCGATCTCCTCGAGCGTGTACGGCATCTCGCGGCCGATCCCGAACCGGAGGCGGATGATCTCCTCCTCCCGATCGCTCAACACCTTCAGCGTTCCCTCGACCTTCTCCCGCAGCTCCCGATCGACGGTCCGCTCGAGCGGCGATTGTGCGTTCGGGTCGGCGATGAACCGCAGCAGGCCCGGGCTGTCGTCGTCCGACGATACGTCCTCGAGGGCCTGCGGCTCGGGCACCACGCTGAGGATCTCCTCGACCTTGGCCACCGGCATGCGCAGCTTGCGCGCGATCTCCTGCGGCGTCGGCTTGCGGCCGAGCGTCTCGGCCAGCTCCTTCGACACGCGGGCGATCTTCTTGATCTTCTCGTTGACGTGCACCGGGATCCGGATCACCCGCGCCTTGTCCGCGATCGCGCGCTCGATCGCCTGCTTGATCCACCAGTAGGCGTACGTCGAGAACTTGTTCCCGCGCTCGTACTCGAACTTCTCGACCGCCTTCATCAACCCGATGTTGCCCTCTTGGATCAGGTCCATGAACGCGATGCCGTGGTTCAGATACTTCTTCGCGATGTGCACCACGAGGCGCAGGTTGGCCAGGATCAACGCGTCGCGCGCGTGATTCACGTGCCTCTTGCACTCCCGCGCCTGGGTCAGCAGGCTCGCCACGCGGGTATCGCGCCGATTCTCACGTCCGTAGCGCAGCAACCGGTGGTAGAACCGCTCGAGGTCGTCGAGCGGCCATTCGCGACCGCGCTTCGGACCCTCGGCGTCCCCCTCGAGGCAGTACACCTTGCACGCGGCCGGCAGCCGCAGGGCGATGCGCGCCAGTCCCTCGCGCGCCTCTTGGAGCTCGCGCGCCAGATCGACCTCCTGGTGCTCGTCGATCAGCGGGGTCGCCCCCATCTCGCGCAGATAGATCGGGAGGATCGCGGCGGTCGGCTTCTCGACACCTCCCGGCCGATCCGGCTGGCGCGCTCGAAGCTCGGTCGGCGTCGGCTCGTTGTCCGGAGGACCTCCCGGACCGAACTCCTCGGCCGCTTCTTCCATCTCGATCAGATCGGCGAACATCGACTTTCGAGCCATGGCCGGGATTCTCCCGCGATTCTCACGCGCTCGGACCCGCTCTCGGGTTCGCACGCCACCGGCCCCCTCCGGGGCGTACGCCGCGTTGAGTCGCGACCTCTGCTAATGAAAAAACCGGGCCAGTGCAAGCCAAGCAGCCGATCTCGGCGCCACTCCCGAGTTGCGGACCGCGGTGTTTCCCGATTTTCCGGCCTGATTCCGGCTATTCTCCGGGCTCCGGTGAATCCCTGGGGCCGGCGGCCCCCATGTCCGACGGCTCGTCCGGGGTGTGGGTCCTACCCCACGAACAGACCCAACTTGACGCACTTAGCGCAAGGGGCCGCAAACTGCGCCGTTTCGGCGCGTCCACGGCTTCTGCCCCCCGGGGTGTGGTAGTGTGCTGGCGCTCCGGAAACGGGCCGCGACTTCACGATGCTCAATCGGACCGTTGCCCTGGCGCAGATCGCCCCGAAGCTCGGCGACGTACGGGCGAACCTGGCGCGCCACCTCGAGATCACCGATCAGGCCCGCGCCGCCGGGGCCGACTTGGTCGTGTTCCCCGAGCTGTCGCTGACCGGATACGATCTGCAGGATCTCGTGCCCGACGTCGCCGTTCGGCGCGACGGTGACGCGCTGACGCGTCTTGCCGCCGCCTCGCAGGATCTCGATCTGGTCGTCGGGTTCGTCGAGGAGGATCGCGAGCACCGGTTCTACAACGCGGCGGCCTACCTTTCGGGCGGGGCGGTCCTGCACGTGCATCGCAAGCTGCACCTGCCGACCTACGGTCTGTTCCAGGAGGGCCGAGAGTTCGCGAGCGGCGACACCCTGCGCGCATTCGACACTCGGCACGGCACGGTGGGACTGTTGCTGTGCGAGGACGTGTGGCATTCCCCCACCGCCTGGCTCCTGGCCCAGCAGGGCGCCGCGCTCGTCGTCGTCTCGGCGAACGGGCCGAGCCGCGGCGCGCACCCCGAGCACGGCCTGACGAGCGCCCGGACGTGGCGCGACGTTCTGCGGGTGACGGCCCGATTCCACACCGTGTTCGTCGCGTACGTCAATCGCGTCGGATGCGAGGACGGATTGACGTTCGACGGCGGATCGATGGTCGTGGATCCGCTCGGCGAGATCGTGGCCGAGCTCGCGGCGCTCGACGAGGCGGTCGAATACGTGTCGATCGATGGGGGACGCTTGCGAAGCGCGCGGACCGTCTCGCCCCTCCTGCGCGATGCGCGCATCGACTTCGTGCACCGGGAGGTCGACCGCCTGCGACGGTTGCGCTTCGACCTGCCGGACGACGGCGCCGGTCCGTGACCACGACCCGCGACGCTCCGCGGGTCGACTTGCGGATCGACCCTGCGTGGACCGCCGAGATCCTCGCGCGGTTCATCCGCATCGAGGTGCGGCGGGCCGGAAGGTCGCGCGTCGTGGTCGGGCTTTCGGGCGGCATCGATTCGGCGGTCGCCGCGAGCCTGGCGGTGCGCGGCCTCGGTGCGGACCACGTGATGTGCGTGGCGATGCCGCACCGGCTGAGCTCGCCCGAGTCCCTGCGCGACGCACGGGCGGTCGCCGCTTGTCTCTCGACGCCGCTCGAGACGCTCGACATCACGCCGATCATCGACGGATTCGTCCGGGTCGCGGGGGACCCGGGCCGCCTGCGTCTGGGCAACGCGATGTCTCGGGCCCGGATGATGTGCCTGTTCGATCGCTCGGCAGCGCACGACGCGCTCGTGCTCGGCACGAGCAACAAGACCGAGCTGCTCCTGGGCTACGGGACGCTGCACGGCGACCTCGCGTCGGCGATCAACCCGCTGGGCGACCTGTACAAGACGCAGGTTCGGGAGCTGGCCGAATTCCTGGCGGTCCCGGAGCCTGTGCGGCGCAAGCCCCCATCCGCCGATCTGTGGCCGAGCCAGACCGACGAGGCCGATCTGGGTCTACGTTACGAGGAGGTCGATCGCCTGCTGTGGCTCCTCGTCGACGCCCGTGCGGGGGCGGCCGCGGCAACGGCTGCGGGCTTCGCTCCCGACCTCGTGACCCAGATCCAGGCACGGGTGGGATCGATGCAGTTCAAGCGCGTCCCCCCGGTGGTGGCCAAGGTGTCCGGGCGCGCGCCGGGACGCGACTTCCGCTATCCGCGCGGCGGAACCGGCTGACAGGGTGGCCGGCCGGCTGCTCGTGGTCGCGACCCCGCTGGGGAACCTCGCCGACGTCTCGCCGCGCGCGCTCGAAGCGCTCCGGGAAGCGAGCTGCATCGTCTGCGAGGACACGCGGCGCACGCAGAAGCTGCTGGCGCGGCACGGCATCGCGGCGCCGCTCCTGTCGTGCCACAAGTTCAACGAGCAGAGGCGCGTGCCCGAGATCGTCGCTCGGCTCGAGGGCGGCGAGTGCCTGGCCCTCGTCACCGACGGTGGGACGCCGGCCGTCTCGGACCCCGGCTCGCCTGTCGTACGCGCCGCGCTCGAGGCCGGGGTGAGCGTCGTCCCCATCCCCGGCCCCTCGGCGGTGACGGCCGCGCTGTCGATCAGCGGGTTCGCGTGCGACCGCTTCGTATTCGACGGGTTCCTGCCGGCGCGCGCGGCCGAGCGGCGACGGCGACTGCGCGAGCTCGTGCGCGAGCCACGAACGCTCGTCGTGTTCGAGGCGCCGCACCGGATCGGAAACACGCTGCGCGACCTCGCCGAGATCTTCGGCACGCGACCGATCGTCGTGGCGCGCGAGCTGACCAAGCTGCACGAAACCGTGCTGCGGGGAACGGCCTTCGAGGTCTCGCGCGTGCTCGGATCGACGCCGCGCGGCGAGTTCACGCTCGTCCTCGCGGGCGCGACCGAGCTGGCTCACGACCTCGAAGGCCCGGAGACGCAGCGCTTGCGCGAGGCGTGGAGCGCGGCCCTCGACGCGACCAGCGGCGATCGCCGGCTCGCCTTGCGCCGTGCGTCGCAGGCACTCGGGCTCGGTCGCGCCGAGCTCCATCGTGCGCTCGACGAGCTCGAGGCTCGCGAGCGGAAGCCGCGCTGACCGCTGCTATACTCGCGGTTTCCAGGGAGCATCGAGGTTGCCCGCGGGACGAGCGAAGGACGGGTCCGAGTCGATCCTGGCGACGAACCGCGCGGCGGCCCACGAGTACCACCTGCTCCGGCGCCTCGAAGCGGGACTCGTGCTCACCGGACCCGAGGTGAAGTCCGCTCGGGGCCGACGGGTCAACCTCAAGGAAGGCTACGCTCGGATCCAGAACGGCGAAGCCGTCCTCGTCGGCGTGAACTTCAGTCCGTACGACCACGCGCGGCGCGAGGAGATCGACCCGCTCCGTCCGCGGAAGCTGCTGCTGCACGCCCACGAGATCCGGAAGCTGGCCCGCGAGACCGAGTCCGGCGGAACGACGCTCGTGCCCACGCGACTGTACCTCAAGGGCGGCCGGATCAAGGTCGAGATCGCCGTCGCGCGCGGCAAGAAGGCGCACGACAAGCGCGACGCCGCGCGCGAGCGGGCGATCGACCGAGAGGTCGAGCAGGAACGGCAGCGGCGCTAGGCCTTCGGGCGACGCGTCGGCACGCCATGGACCATCTGGCGCAGCTCGGCGCGGTGGCCTCCGGCTTCGACGCGGCACACGATCGCCATGTCCGCACCCGCGAGCTCGGGGATCGCGATCGGAGCCTCGATCATCCCCTGGGGGTCGGACGTCGCGACATGAAGCGTCTGGGGCTCCCCGCGCGTCGAGATCAGGCGCACCGCGACACGCACGTTCGCCACGGCGCGCTGCGTTCCCGGCTCGGCCACGCGCAACCGGAGCGACGGGCGCGTGCCCTGCTGCAGGACCGATTCGTCGACCCACTCGAGGGCCAAGCCGTCGAGGCGATCGAAATCGCGCAGGAACTCGTGCACCACCTCGTCGAAGCTGCGGCTCGTGATGATGCTGTGGCCGAACGGCTTGGGCCCCTCGGGGTCGAACTTCCCGCAGCGGATCTCGCGGATCATCGCCTGGTGCTGAGACTCCATGCGCGCCTGGATCTCGGCCTCCGCGCCGTCGCCCAGAGACGCCAGATCCGCGTACGACGAGCGGCGCGACTCGACGATCTCGCCGCGGCTGTAGATCAGGCTCTCGAGGACCGGGTTGGCCAGGCCCTTGTCCTCGGTCTGGACGTGGAATACGCGTCCTTCGTGGTCCACGTCGGTATTGAACCCGGTGATCATCCTGTGGGGAGAACCTAGGGAGCGCCCTCGAACCGTGTCAAGCGGGCGGCCGCCCACCCGATGAGCTTGTGTACCAGGCGCGCCGCGGTGAAGTCGGGATGGGCGAGCCCGACGATCGGAGCGAGCTCGACCACGTCGGCCGCGACCACCGGCGCCGTCCGGAACACCGCGGCCAGGAACGCGAGCACCGGGCGCCAGGCCAGCCCTCCCGGCTCGGGGGTGCCGGTGGCGGGTACGACCGACGGGTCGAACACGTCGACGTCGATCGTCAAATACACGGGGCGGCCGTCGACCGCGCCGATCACGCGCTCGATCCACTCCGGGGAGCCCATCTCCCACGCATGGACGATCCGGTACCGGTCCCGCATCGCCCGCATCCGGTCGGATTCGTCCTTCGAGTAGCTCCGGATCCCGACCGCGTGAACCGGCGCATGCTCGAGGCACCGGGCCATGGCGCAGGCGTGGCTGTAGCGCTGCCCCTGGTACGTCTCGCGCAGGTCGGCGTGCGCGTCGAGCTGCACGACCTGGAGCGCCGGGTGGCGCGCCGCGGCGGCCCGCACCGCGCCCGCCGTGATCGAATGCTCACCGCCGAGCATCGCGACCCACTTGCGATCGTCGAGCAGCTCGCCGACCCGCGACGCGATGATGTCGGCCGCCCGTTCCGGAGTCTCGCCGTCGAGCGCCAGCGGCGGAGCGGTCCAGATCCCGCAGCGAAACGGCTCGCAGTCGAGCTCCTCGTCGTACAGCTCGAGCTGCTCCGACGCGTCGAGGATCGCCTGCGGCCCGCGTGCGGTGCCGGAACCGTAGGACACGGTCCCCTCGAACGGAGCCGGAAGCACGACGACGCGGGCCGGCCCGTATTCGGCCGCCGCACCATCCTCGAGGAAGTGCGGACGCCCGCGCGTCACCACGGCGCTCGAGCGTGGCGCACGAGATGCGGGCCGAGAACCGGGGCCGCCTCCTCCGAACGCCCCGGTCCTCGCGCCCGGCGGAACCATCCGTCGCGGGCGGGGGTCCCGTTCCCGCACGCTCCGGCCGGGAGCAACGCTCCCTCCGCGACCAGCCCGTGCGAGCAAACCCCGCGCCACGCGATTCGCCGGTGATTCCGCCGGTCTACGGAAGCCGAGCCCGAACGCGCGCTCGCCGGCGGTCGTCCCCACGAACGCGCGCGCTCTCCGCCGGTCATACGCCGGGCGTTCCGCCGCTCGACGCCGGGGACGCCGGCGCTTCGACCTTGAACGCAGCGCCGCCGATCAACCCGCCGAGCGTCGAGAAGATCGCACCGATCACGAGGCTGAACCCGAACACCAGGAGCATACCGAGCGGCGTGCCGATGATCTTCATGCCCCACGTCATCCAGTCGAGTACCTCGGGCGGGATGTTCTGGCCCATCGACTCCATCTGCGACATCATCTCGTCGACGTCGGGTCGGAAGATCATCCCGACGATCGTCGACGCGATCGCGTAGAAGAACGCGGCCACGAGACCGACGAGCGCTCCGGTCCCGGGTCGGAACTCGACCCCATGCGACCGACAGCTCTGCGCATAGAGGTAGGCGGCGAAAAAGCCACCCCCGACGACGAGGCTGCAGCACAGGCAGTTCAGAATGCCGACGAGCGGCAGCGATGACAGCACGCCCGCTGCGCTACCGCCGATCAGCGTCGCCTTGAGCATCGAGGGAGATCCAGGTTTCATCACGATTCCTCCACGGCTCGAGGATCGGTCGCACGGCGCGCGACCCATCGACCGCTGGCAACGAGCAACACGAGGTCATGGATGCCGATGGCCAGGAGCACGCCGGCTGCACACCCCGCCGGGATCGCGAGGGCGAAACGTGGCACGTCGCCGAGCGGGCTCACGCCGAGCGCCGCCAGCACACCGTCGACCGCCGTGGGCAGGACGAGGGCGGCGAGCCACGGTCGAGGGATCGTCCGCGGACGTCCCACGAACAGCCATGCTCCCGCGGCGAGTCCGAGGACCGCACCGAGGTACAGGCCGGTACAGCGGGCACAGACCGCGAGCGGGCCACCGAACAGCACGAGGCTGCGTTCGCCCATCTGGTGGCACAGCGGAGCGTAGACGAGCCGCAGCACCGAGGGCCGGACACCGGTCCACGACTCGACGAGCGGCGGGGCGACGACACCGAAAAGCACGAGGACCGCTGCGGCGGCGGCGTACCAGACTCCCGACCGTCCCCGGCTCGCCTGTGTCGCGGAATCGCGCGAATCGAGCCGGTCGAGGCACATGGCCGGCGATGTTACCCGAAATCCTCGTGCGTGAGCGCTGCTAGAATGCGGCGCCTGGTCTCCGGACGCGAGAGCGAGACGGGATACTCACGTGGGCAAGCGCACGAGCCGGGGCTCCGCACCGCAGCAGGCGGCGTTGGCCTGGGATGTGCCTTCCGCCGAGCGCGCACCGGTTCGCACGTCCCCGCGACCCAAACCAGCGAAGGCGGCCAAGGCCCGCGAGGACGCGCACTCGCTCGCCGCGCGCCAGCGTGAGATCTCGGTTTCCGAGTTCTTCACGAAGAACCGGCATCTGCTCGGGTTCGACAACCCGCAGAAGGCGCTCTTGACCGCGGTCAAGGAAGCCGTGGACAACTCGCTCGACGCGTGCGAGGAGGCGGGCATCCTGCCCGACCTGCGGATCGAGATCAGCGAGCTCGCGGAGAACCGGTACCGCGTCGCCGTGGAGGACAACGGGCCGGGCATCGTCGGGCCGCAGATCCCGAAGATCTTCGGCAAGCTGCTGTACGGCTCGAAGTTCCACCGGCTGAAGCAGCAGCGGGGCCAGCAAGGGATCGGCATCTCCGCCGCCGGGATGTACGCCCAGCTCACGACGGGCCAGCCGGTGCGCATCGTGTCGCGCATCGGACCGCGTCGGCCGGCGCACCAGTTCGACCTGGCGATCGACACGAAGAAGAACGCGCCGGTCGTGGTCAAGGAGTGCGAGATCGAGTGGGAGCCGGCGCACGGAACTCGGGTCGAGCTGACGCTCGAGGCGGTGTACAAGAAGGGCCGGCGATCGGTCGACGACTACGTCGAGCAAACCGCGCTGGCCAACCCGCACGTCGACCTGCTGTATCGCGCGCCGCACGACGAGGAGCGACGCTTCGAGCGTGTCGCGACGGAGCTACCGAAGGAGGCGGTCGAGATCCGGCCGCATCCGCACGGGGTCGAGCTGGGCATCCTGCTGCGCCTGTGCAAGGACACCGAGGCGCGGTCCGTGCGCAGCATGCTGTCGCTCGAGTTCAGTCGCGTCAGCACGGCCGTGGCAAACGAGATCTGTCGCGCGGCCGGTGTCGACGGCGACGCCCGTCCGCAGCGATTGAGCGGCGGGCAGGTCGAGCTGATCTACCGCGCGATCCCCAAGGTCCGCATCCTCGCGCCCCCCACGGCGTGCCTGTCGCCGATCGGGGAGGAGCTGCTCCATGCCGGGCTCGAGCGGCGCACGCGTACCGACTTCGTGTGCGCAGTCACGCGCTCGCCCGCCGTGTACCGTGGAAACCCGTTCCAGGTCGAGGTCGGACTGGCGTACGGCGGGGACCTGCCGGCCGAGGAGCCGATCGAGCTCGTGCGGTACGCCAACCGCGTTCCGCTGCAATACCTGCAGTCGGGGTGCGCGATGACCAAAGCCGCGTCGTCGATCGATTGGCGAGCCTACGGACTCCAGCAGTCCAAGGGCGCGCTTCCCGTGGGGCCGCTCCTGCTCGCCGTGCACATCGCCTCGGTGTGGGTCCCGTTCACGTCCGAGTCGAAAGAGGCCGTCGCGTCGTATCCCGAGATCGTGCGCGAGATCCGTCTCGGTCTGCAGGAGATCGGCCGGCGTTTGGGTCTGTTCGTCAGGCGGCGCCGGCGCGAGGCCGACGAGCACAAGAAGCGCTCGTACATCGAGCGCTACATCCCACACATCGGAGACGCGCTGCAGCAGATCCTCGGCCTGTCCCAGCCGAAGCGCGACCGCGCGGTCGAGCACCTGCAGCAGATCCTCGAGCGCAGCCGCAAGCCCTGATCTCACGCCCCGCCGACATCGTCCGCCGCGGCTTCCCACTCCTCGTAGAGCCGGACCAGCTCGCGCTCGGCCAGCGCAGCCTCACGCCCGATCTCCGCCGCGCGGGCCGGCGCTTCGTACAGTCCCGGTGCGGCCTGGAACGCGCGTAGCTCGCCCAGACGACGCTCGAGCTCGGCGATCCGCAGCTCGATCGGGCCGAGCCTCTGCTCCGCGTTCAGGCGTTCGCGGTACCGTCGATTGCGCAGCTCGGCCTCGCGTCGGCGCTCCTCCGCACGGGCGGTGCGGTCGGAGCGTCGCGCCGCAGCCGGATCGACGTCGAGCTCGCGATCCGCAGCCCGCGAGCGCCAGGCCACGTACTCGTCGTAGTCCCCCTGCACCAGCTCGATCCGGCCGCGGTCGAAGCCCGCGACCTTCGTCGCGATGCGATTGATCAGATACCGGTCGTGGGACACGACGACGAGCGTCCCGTCGTATTCGTTCAGCGCCTCTTCGAGGACCTCGCGGCCGTCGAGATCGAGATGGTTCGTGGGCTCGTCGAGCAGCAGCAGATTGGCCGGGCGGACGAGCATCCGGGCCAGCGCCACGCGTGCCTTCTCGCCACCCGACAGGACGCCGACGCGCTTGCTCACGTCGTCCCCGTGGAACAGGAAACAGCCCAGGAGCGTGCGCAGGCGCTCGCGCTCCCCGGGCGGGACGGTGGCCTCGAGCTCCTCGAGAACGGTGCGCTGCGGGTCGAGCTCCTCGAGCTGATGCTGGCCGTAGAGGCGTGGGATCACATGGTGGCCCAGCTCGACCTGTCCGAGATCCGGATCGAGCCGTCCGGCGAGAAGCTTGAGCACGGTCGTCTTGCCGCAGCCGTTCGGTCCGACGAGGGCCAGGCGGTCGCCCCGCCGCAGCTCGAGCTCGGCGTCGGCCAGCACCACTCGATCGCCGAACGTCTTGCGCACGCCTTGGAGTCGCGCGACGACGTCCCCGGCTCGCGGCGCGGGAGGAAACCCGAATCGGATCGCGGTGCGCGGCGCGTCGATGCGGACACGCTCGATCTTCTCGAGCGTCCGGATGCGGGATTGCACTTGCCGCGCCTTGCTCGCCTTGTACCGGAAGCGCTCGATGAACCGTTCGACGCGCTCGATCGCGCGCGCCTGCTCGCGTGCGGCTTTCTCCTGGGCCTCCGCCTGGGCGGCGCGCGCGGCGAGGTACGCGTCGTAGTCTCCCGGGTAGGTGGTCAGCCGGCCCCGATCGAGCTCGACGATCCCGCGGGCGACACGGTTCAGCAAGAATCGATCGTGGGACACGACGACGAACGCGCCGTCGTAGTCGGCGAGGAACCCCTCGAGCCACTCGAGCGCCGCGAGGTCGAGATGGTTCGTCGGCTCGTCGAGGAGCAGCAGCTCGGGCTTGCCTAGCAGCAGCCGAGCCAGGATGACCCGCATCCGCCAGCCGCCGCTGAGAAGTCGGAGCGGCCGATCGAGCGCGGCCCGATCGATCCCCAGACCGTCCAGGATCGTCCGCGCACGAACCTCGAGTCGGTCGCCACCCAGGGCTTCATACCGTTCGCGCAGCTCCCCGTACTGCGTCGTGCGCTCGGCGAGCCGTGGGTCGAATGGCGCGATCGAGACGAGCTCACCCGCGAGCCGTTCGAGCTCGCCCTCGAGTCGCGCGACCTCGGGGTAGCCGGCGAGCGCCACCTCGAGCACGGTGCCATCCGCCACCGCCTCGACCTCTTGCGGCAGGTAGCCGACGCCCATGCCCGTCGGGCGATGGACTTCGCCCGCATCGGGCTCCTCGTGGCCCGCGAGCAGGTGCAGCAGGGTCGTCTTGCCCGCCCCGTTCGGACCCACGAGACCGATCCGCGCCTCCCGCGGCACCATCCACGACAGCTGCTCGAACACCACGCGGGCGCCGTATCGACGCGAGACTCGATCGAGACGGACCATGTCGAAGCTCCCACGGGTCGTGCGGCCGCGCTGGCCGGTCGGGGGGCGGGGATTATATTCGCCGGGAACGACCCGAGGAGCCTCGTGAACCGCGCTCGGAGCTCGATCCTGACCCGTGTGGCGCGTGCCGCAGCACCGCTCGCGCTCGCGCTGAGCCCTGGGGGACCCTGGGCTGAGCCCCTGCGCTACGACGTCGCGATCCCCGACGGGGAATCGGTGGCCTACTCGGCGGCGCTCGACGTCCGGGTCGCGGGACCGATCGCCGTGCGCGTCGAGGGTCGGTCCCTTCGCACGATCACGCTGCGCCTCGAGCCGCCCGATGGGCCCACCGGCGCGGTCCGGCGCTCCGGGCCGCCTCCCCTCGCCCTCTCGACGATCGCCGATCCGGCAAGGAAAGGCCTGGGCATGTGGCGCCTCGAGCTGCGCGCCCCTGCCGGCCGGGGGACGACGAACTTGAAGCTGTCGATCGAGCTTCCGGAGCCGGTGGCCCGGCGTGCGCCGTCCGCGGCGCCGCCGCCGTCCGCAGCTCCGCCGATCGTCCCGGCCGCCACACCACGACCGGCCAGGCCGTGGGACTACGACCGACGCCGCGTCGCGCCCGGGGAACACCGTGCGTTCTTGGCCGCGGCCGAGGAGTTCGCGGTCGCTGAGGTCCCCGGCGCGTCTCCGGTCGACGCGTGCCGCTGGCAGACCGATTTCCTCGCGTATCTCGACAAGCGCGCCGCGGGCCTGAGCACGGGCCGCCGGCTCCCTCAGACGACGCGCGACGTCTTCGCGCGCATCGCACGCGCCGTCGACGCGGTGGCGGAGCTGAAGGACTCGTCCGATCCGCTGCTGGCAGGACCCGCGCCCGAAGACCGGCAGCTTACGCTGGCCTGGCACCGCGCGCGGGCCGAGCGGCTCGCGCCGCTCGAGGCCGAGCTCGACGAGCTGCTCTCGGCGGTCCAGCGCGAACAGGGCCCCGAGCTCATCGGAGCGTCGTGGCCCGGTCGACTCGTGACTTGCCTGACCGCCTGCGAGCGGTACTTCGACGATCGGTCGCGCGTCGGAGAGAGTCGGGCCGCGAACCGCGAGCTGACGCGGGCCCAGTGGCCACGCATCCTCGTCGCGGCCAAGGCGCTCCGCGAGCTCTCGCGCGTCGACCCGAGCTCGACCGCTCGGGCTGAGCGCTGACGGAGGCGGTCAGCTCGTTCGACCCTCGCTTGACTCGTCGTCCGGCCCCACGACCACGGCGATCGGCGAGACGGCCAGCGCGGGCGCGTCGACGTTCACGACGCCATCGCGGAGCCGTCGCTCACGCAGCGCGTCTCCGAACACCTGCTGCAGCAGGCCGGGAACGTCGTGCACGAACCGGAACTGGATCGTCCGCCGGACCGGCTCGGACACGTCCTCGAGGTCCTTCTCATTGCGCTCGGGCAGGATCACCTGGGCGATCCCAGCCGATTTCGCCGCGATGACCTTCTCCTTGATGCCGCCCACCGGGAGCACCTTCCCGCGCAGCGTGACCTCGCCGGTCATGGCGAGATCGGACGGCACGGGCAAACCGGTCAACAGCGACACGAGAGAGCACAGGAGCGTCACGCCGGCCGACGGACCGTCCTTGGGGATCGCTCCGGCCGGAATGTGCACGTGGAAATCGGTCGTCTCGAACAGCTTCTCGTCGATGCCGAGCGACCGCGCGTTCGCGCGGATCCAAGTCATCGCCGCGAGCGCGGACTCCTTCATCACGTCGCCCAAGCGACCGGTGATCGTGATCTTTCCCTTTCCACGCATCTGCGACGACTCGACGAACAGGATCTCACCGCCGACCTGGGTCCAGGCCAGACCGATCGCCACACCGCTGCGATCGGTGCGCTCGGACAGCTCGCGGAAGAACCGCACCGGACCGAGAAGCTCGTGGACCTTGCCCGCATCGACGACGACGCGGTCCGCGCGGCCCTCGACGAGCCGCCGCGCCACCTTGCGATGGATCGTTGGCGATCTCGCGGTCGAGGTTGCGCACGCCGGCTTCGCGCGTGTAGTCGTTGATCAGCGTACGGATCGCGTCGTCCGTGACCTCGATGTGGCTGTCGGTCAGGCCGTGCTCCTCGAGCTGCCGCGGGACGATGTGGGTCTTGGCGATCTCGACCTTCTCCTCTTCGGTGTAGCCGGGCAGCCGCAGGACCTCCATGCGATCACGGAGCGCGGGCGGGATCGTGTCCAGGACGTTCGCCGTGCAGATGAAGAACACACTTGACTGAGATCGAACGGCACCTCGAGATAGTGGTCCGAGAACGCATGCGTTCTGCTCGGGATCCAGCACCTCGAGCAGCGCCGACGACGGGTCGCCGCGAAAGTCGGTGCCGACCTTGTCGATCTCGTCCAGCACGAACACCGGGTTGCGGGTCCCGGCGCGCTTGATCCCCTGGATGATCCGGCCCGGGAGCGAGCCGATGTACGTGCGGCGGTGGCCGCGGATCTCGGCCTCGTCGCGCACGCCGCCGAGCGACATGCGGACGAACTTGCGGCCCATCGCCCGGGCGATCGACCGCCCGAGCGAGGTCTTGCCCACGCCCGGAGGGCCGGCGAAGCACAGGATCGGCCCCTTGAGATCCTTCTTCAGCGACCGCACCGCGAGGTACTCGAGGATCCGGTCCTTGACCTTCTCCAGGTCGAAGTGATCCTCGTCGAGGACGACTTGGCTGCCGGGACGTCCAGCTTGTCCTCGGTCTCGATCGACCATGGGAGGTTCACGAGCCAGTCGAGATACGTCCGCGAGACGTGTACTCCGCGGCCTGCGGCGGCATCTTGGACAGCCGATCGAGCTCCTTCTCCGCCGCCTTGCTTCGCCTCCTCGGGCATCTTCGCGGCTTCGATCTTCTTGCTTGAGCTCGTCGATCTCGGCCTGCCGGTCGTCCTCCTCGCCCAGCTCGCGCTGGATCGCCTTCATCTGCTCGCGCAGGTAGTACTGACGCTGCGTCTTCCCGACCTCGTCGGCGACCTGCGACTGGATCCGGCTCGAGATCTCCTGCAGCTCGAGCTCGCGGGTCACGATCTCGACGAGCTTCTGCACCCGATCGCGCACGTTGTTGCGCTCGAGCAGCCCGATCTTCTCCTCGGCCGAGATGGTGAGCACCGACGCGGCGAGGTCGGCTCAGACGAGCCGGATCGCCGGAGCCCGCCGACAGCACCATGTCGCCCAGATCGCTCGAGATGCTCTGCGAGACCTGGACCAGCCGCTGGAACTGATCGATCAGGCTGCGCACGAGCGCCTCGAGCTCGACGCCTGGCTCGATCACGCTCGTCGAGAGCGGTGATCGCGGCCTTCATGAACGGCTCGGTCGCGGTGAACCGCTCGACGCGGATGCGCTTCACGCCCTGGATGATCAGGTTGACGTTGTTCCCGCTGAGCTTGACGACCTTGAGGATGCGGGCGACGGTCCCGACGCGGTACATCCCCGAGGGGTCGGGGTCGTCCTCCGACGGGTTGCGCTGGGAGACCACGGCGATCAGCTTCGTGCCACCGCCGACGTCCTCGAGGAGATTCAGCGTCTTGCGACGGCCGACCGAGATCGGCATGATCGCGTGCGGGAACAGCACGCTGTTGCGCAGCGGCAGTACACCGATCTCGGACGGGATTCTCGGGTCGTCACTCATCGTGGTTTCACCATGCCCGAAAGTATAGGGCGGCAGCGGGAGCGCGGCCGCCGGCAAACCGACCCCGCGTCCCGCCGGACCGGGTCGCCGGCGGGACCGGGGGCTGGGCTCACGCCTGAATCGCGATGCGCCTGGGCTTGGCGGTGTCGGCCTTGGGCAGTCGCACTTCGAGGACGCCGTTCGTGTAGCTGGCCTGGATCTTCGACGCGTCGACCGTCTTGGGCAGCACGAAGCTGCGGACGAACTGTCCGATGCTCCGCTCGAGCCGGTAGGCGTGCTCGTCGTCGATCTCGTCCTCGCGCTTGCGCTCGCCCTGGATCACGAGCCGATTGTCCTCCACGCTGACCTGGATGTCGTTCTTCTCGACGCCGGGCACCTCGGCTCGCAGCACGAGGTCCTCGCCTTTCTCGAAGATATCGACCGCCGGGGCCCACGTGCCGAACGTCTCGCCCGAGGCGAATGGACCGAGGATCCGCTGCTGTGCGCTCAGGAGATCGCGGAACGGATCCCAACGCACGAGTGTCATGGTTCGTTCCTCCTTCGTTCGTTACCCGATCGGCCCCGCTGCGTCGCGGGGCGCCTTCGACGGTGGCGTCTATAAGACCGGGTTCTTCGGGGTGTCAAGCTCGGTTTTCTCCGGATGGGGCGCTCCGTCACATGACGTACGATCCGCCGCCCTGCTCGGGGCCCGTGGGGCCTTCCTCGTCGCGCCCGTCCCCGGCCTGGCGCGCGCGCTCGTCCTCGATGGCCTCGAGGATCTCCCCCTCTTCGGGGATCTTCACGTTGTGGATCGCGCCCAGGAGCAGGAGCGCCTGACCGACCATCGGCGGGTCGTCGTCCAGGCGATCGCGCAACGGATCGATCAGCTCCTCGACGCCCAGCACGCCGACCCACTCGGCGGTCTGACCCGCGCCCACCGCATCCATGAACCAATCGATGTGCCGCGTCACGGCGTCGAGCGCTGCCTGGGTTCCCAAATCGCAGAGCAGAACGAGCAGGCTGTGGGCCGCCTCGGGGTCCAGGTCCCCGCTCTCGATGCGCTCGACCGCGGGGGCGAGCACCGCCTCGCCCATCCTCGACAGCGCGCGCTCGGCAGCGCCGTAGATGTACGAGTTCTCGTCGGACAGGTAGCCCAGGATCTCCGGCAGGAACGGGACCGCACCGAGCTCGCCGAGCAGGTCGAGCGCCACCACCTTGGGGAAGAACGGACCCTGGGCCTCGAGCATGCGTAGACACCAGTCCTGCGCGCGCCTCACGCGCGCGGGATCGTCTCGACACTCGGCTGCGATCGCGGTCGGCAGGTCGTCGAGCAAGTGCGCGGTCTCGATCTCGGCGAGCTTGAGCAGTCGATCGAGGTGCCCGCGGGCACGCTGCAGATCGAGCTCCAGGTTGAGACCTCGGGCCATGGCAAACGCGGCCGACAGCTGGAACCCGAGGAGCCACTGCTGGAACTGGTGGCCGGTTCGCTCGGCGACGCCCAGCGCGGTGTCCGAAGCCAACGCTCGCGCCGCCGCCGCGGTGCGTGCGGGAAGGTCGTCAGCCCGGCTCGACCGGAAGGCGGGACGCCGCCGCGACGGTCCATTCCCCGATCGAGCGCACGACCTCGGCGTAGTACCCGGCGCGGAGTCGCTGGGCGATCGGGCTGAATGGTCGGCTCGCCCATCGCCTGGAGGATGTCGCAGTCGTAACCCGACTCGACGGCCTTGATCGTCTTGCGCAGCTCGAGGTGTCCGGAGGGCCCGGTGCGGAAGCACCACGCCGCATCGTCGACTCGCAGCGCAGACATCAATGTGCGAAACGCCTCGCCCGCCCGGTGCGCTCCGCGCCACTCGAGAACGCGGAGCAGCTCGTCGAGAACCTCGGGCAGTCCGTCCCCCGTCGTCGTCCGCAGGATCCCGCCCAGCGCCGCCGGCTCGGCCCACAGCTCGGGGCGTCGCTTGAGAAACTCGCGGATCTGCTCCCGAGCGTCCGGTGTGTCGAGCTCGGCCAGCGCCTCGACGATCATCCCGAGCACCGGCTCGTTCAAGTCGCCCCGCCGCAGCGCATCCGACGCCAGTCCCACCGCGTTCGGGTACGTCAGCCGAACGAGCGCCCGCAGGCAGTGTGCCGGCGTGGTACCCCGCAACAGGCGGAACCCGCGGACCAGCACCGCATGGTGCTGTGGACCGCCGTGCTCGCCCAGGTGACGCGCCACGACGCCCGGCGTGGCCTCGTGATCGTCGAGCACCAGGTCGGCGATCCGGTCGCAGCACTGGTCGGGGTAGTGGCGCACGAGGCGCTCGACGGCCCAGAACCGCACCTCGGCGTCTTCGGACTGAACGAAGCGCACCAGATCTTCGGCGCTCCAAATGCGCTCGCTCATAGCGATTCCGCTCCCGTTTGCGTCGAGAATTGTACGTCAGAAGCCGATCTTGGCCCCGAGCTCGATCGTGCGCGGCGGCCCGGCCAGGGTGATCACCTGACCGAACTGCCTCGAGATCACCCGACCTTCGATCATCGCGCCGTTGACCCGATCGAGCAGGTTGAACACCTGGAGAAACACCTCTCCGTGCCCGGTCCGTTCCACGGACCGGAACCGCCGCGACAGGCGCACGTCGACCTGCG
The DNA here is from genome assembly GCA_963824225.1 of uncultured Acidobacteriota bacterium. Classification (GTDB taxonomy): domain Bacteria; phylum Acidobacteriota; class Polarisedimenticolia; order Polarisedimenticolales; family Polarisedimenticolaceae; genus CAWGOF01. The sequence goes on from CAWGOF010000002.1 coordinate 177,054, forward strand.
CGAACGTGGGCTCGTGCAACGAGGTCACCGGATCGAGCCGTTGGTCGGCCGGGACGGTGACGTTGTACGCCTCGCGCAGGTCGTTGATCGCGTCGAGCGGCGCATCCTCGCCCGCGTTGCGCGAGACCCCCGTCGGTCGATCGGTCAGGATCCCATCGAGGTTGTCGTCCTGGCCGGTCGTGACGTCGAACGGCACGCCGCTGGCCACTTGGAACACACCCGACAGCCGCAGACCGGCCCACGGGAGCGGCACGTCGCCCGCGAGCACGAGCCGATGGCGCCGGTCTCCGTCGGCTCGCCCGCGCTCCCCGGTCAGGCCGATCGAGTCGGGTGGCAGCGTGATTCCACCCTTCAGCGGGTCGAACCCCATGTTCTCGGCCCGCGAGACGGTGTAGTCGGCAGAGAACCACGCCGCGGCGGTCCGCCGTCGCCAGCCGAGACCGAGGCCCCAGTACCAGCTCCGGCCGTCGGTCGTGATCGCGGCGATCGACCCGACCGCCGGATCCGCCAGATGGCACGGGAGGCCGACGTCGAGCGTCGGATCCACGTTCGCCGGCGTGCAGTCGTCACCCGGCTCGACCAAGCCGCTGACCGGATTGAGATCGCGCATCAGCGCCAGGTGGTGCCCGATCGACCGCATCGCGTTCGCGTGCATGGAATCGCGGGGACCAAGCCCGCGCTCGACGCCGAGGTTGAACAGCGTGATGTACGGCGTGTCGAGCCGCGGGTCGGTCGAGAAACGCAGCGTCAGCTCGTCGGGAAACACGAGCTCCGGCAGCAACGCGTCCATCCCGATGCTCTCGACGACGTCCTCGGTGAGCTCGAACTTGAACCCCTGCGGGAACAGCATACCGATCTCTGTGCCCGACGTGATCGCGGCGACCGCGGGAAAGCCCAGGACGAGCTTGTCGTAGAACATGCCTGCGCCGCCGCGGACCACGGTCCGGCCGGACGCTCCGGGCGAATACGTGAATCCGAAGCGTGGAGCGACGTTGTTCGTGTCGCGCTCGGCCCTGCCGTTCGGGATCACCGAGGGCACCGCCGCCGACGCGGGCAGCACGTACGTCGACACGTCGTAGCGCAGACCGTAGTCCAGCAGCAGCCGCGGACCGACCTCGAACGTGTCCTGGGCGAACACGCCGACCCGCGTATCGTCGAGCTGCGCACTCGGCTGCTGACCGATGTACGTGAACACGACCGGATAGCTCAGGACGTTCGTCGGCTCGTCCACGGTCCCGTCGCCGTCGTCGTCGACCCCCGGGGCGCCGGTACAGAGTGGCTGGCCGGTGTTCGGATCGAGCACCGTTCCGTCGGGCAGGAACGGGTCCGACGCGTCGGCCCCGATCCCGCAATCTCCGGGCTCGAACGAGCGATCGGAGTTGTAGATGAAATTGCCGTTCGGGTTGAACGCAGTGTCGATCGACGTGCGCGAGCGAGCGAGGTCGAGCCCGAGCTTGAACGTGTGTCGTTCGCGGCGCACGGTGAAATTCTGGACGAGCTGCAGCTTGTCCTCGCCGCGCTCCTGGCGGTACAGGTTATTCCCGCCGAACACGCCCGAAGGCCGGGATACACCCGGACGCGCCGACTCCGCCTGCTGATCGAATTCCGACGTCCCGGCGAACAGCCGGGTCTCGCTCAGCAGGTCTGCGGAAGAGATGCGCGTCAGCGCGGCGGCGAGCTGGACGTCCCGCTCGTCGATGCGGAACCCTCCCTCCGGCGTGATCACGCCGCCGACGTTGAGCGCGTTCGTCGTGCGATCATCGCCCGAGACTCGCACCATCAGCGTCGTCCGCGGATCGAGGTGGAAGTCGGTTCGGACGAACAGGTTGTCGTCGCGGTTCGGCGCGAGCACACGACCGCCCTGGACGCCCTGGCGATCGACGCCGGTGAACGGGACCACGTCGTCCGACGCCTGGTGCTCGATCGCCGCGAAATAGAACGCCTCGTCGCGGCGGATCGGTCCACCGGTCGCGAATCCGGCCTGCCAGCGTCTTCCGGTGTCGTCGACCGCCGGCTGCGCCGGGAGCCCGTCGACGAACTCACCCGAAGAGTTCCATGACGCCGCACTCCCCTGGGCGAACATGTCCCACGCGGGAACGTTCGTCCCCTGCTGGGTCACGATGTTCAGCACGCCTCCGGACGCCCGTCCGAACTCGGCTGCGTACTGGCTCGTCGACAGCACGAACTCACGGATCACCTGCGGCGAGAACGCGCTGTTCAACGCCGTGCCGCTCGTGTCGTCGTTGTTGTCCATCCCGTCGACGAGGAACGCATTCGCGCGACCGCTCTGCCCGTGGACGGTGAACGTCGCCGCGCGCTCGCCGTAGAACGTGCCCGGTGCCGCCTGCTGCACGGACGAGTCGAGGAACGCGAGATCGGTGAACGAACGCCCGGCGAGCGGCAGGCCGTCGATCTGCTCGCTCGTGACGCGCAGCTTCCCGGCGACCTGCTTGGGATCGATGAGCGGCGGCTCCGCGCTGACGACCACCCCTTCGACGAGGCCGGTCCCAACGGTGAAATCGACGTGCAGCGTCTGCTCGAGTCCCAGATCGACGGTCCGCGTCTCGCTCACCGCTCCGTCGGCCAGCCGGGCCGCGACGCTCCACGTGCCGGGTGCCAGAAGATCGATGCGATATGCGCCGGACTCGTCGCTGACGGCGGTGCGTACCTGTCCGGTGGCGGCCGACCGGGCCTGCACCACGGCGTCCTGGAGCGGGGCGCCGGTCGTCCCACGCACACGTCCGGCGAGCGCGCCCGACGTCGTTTGCGCGAACGTCGGACACGCTGCGAGGGCCAGCAGCACAGTTGCGCCCGCGACGCGACACACCCGCGCCCCCTGACTCGACGATGGGATCACTGCCCGAAGTGACCCCACGGACCGGTGCCGGCGGCCGATGCGCCGACGACGAGGAAGTACCGGTTCGGGCGAGTCGAACGTCCAGCAGTTCGTCAACCCGGTGTCCGCGACGACCGTCGAGAAGCTCGCTGCCGACTCGGGAGTCTGAGCCCCGAAGATCCGATATCCTCGAACACACGGGTCGGCGGACGGCGTCCAGCACATGCGGTAGCTCGGGCCGGACTTCTCGAAGGTCACACCGGTGACCTCGAGGGTCGGCTGGCACGATCCCCCGGGCGACGCGCTGACCTCGGCCGGGATCGGCGTGGCGCCACCCGCCACTTGCGTCGGGAAGATCAGACTCTCGAGCGGCGTGACGACGCTACACGTCACCGGCGGACAGGGGCTCGGATCGGCTCCGGGCACGCCGGTGCGCAATCGGTGTTCGCGCACAGTCCGGGCTCGCAGTAGTCCCGCACCGAGGTGACCGTGAAGAAGTACGGCACGCCAGGCGTCAGTCCGCTGATCACGGCACTCGTTCCGGCGAACGAGACCTGCGCCGGGTGGGTGTCCGAGTTGAACGCGTACGGCGTCGAAGCTCCGGAATCGGTGTCCCAGTAGACCTTGTACCGATCGATCTCGTCCGTGATCAGGCCCGGGTCCCACGAGATCTCGACCGACGTGGCGGTCGTGCCCTCGACCGTGATCGCCCGGGGAGGAAACAGGCCGAACTTGATGTCGGTCTCGTCCAGGCTCGTGAAGCCGTCGACCGACGGCGCGCTGTTGCCCGACTGGAGCCGCACGACCGTCCCGATGTGCGGCACCTCCCACAGGTGGACGACCGTACGGACACCCTGCAGCGCGAACCCACACGAGCTTCCGGCGAACAGGTTGTACTCGACCCACGTCCGGGCCACGAGCGCGTTGAACGTGTGGCCGGATGGAAGGGTCACCGGTCCCTCGGATACCACGCGGCCCTGCTGCCTGCCCGACAGGGTCCCGAGCGAGGCGCTCGTCCCGGACTTGGCCCATAGACGGTCGCTGATGACCGCGTTGGCCCAGATGATCTGCTCGCAATTGAACGGCGGGTCGCTCTGCCAGGTGTCGTCCAGATCGGCGTACCAGCCGTTCGCGTCCTGGTTGGCGAAGCTCCACAGCGGCACGGGCACGCGCGCCGTGCCGGGGTCGTGGCATACGCGCGCCTCGCCTTCGACGCCCGTTCCGCCCAGCTCCTCGTGCCGGTGAGACGCGATGAGCAGGATCCGGCCGGCGGAGCTCACTCCGTTCTGGCGCTCGGTGACGGTCAGCGTGTTGTCCGGAACGTTCGCAGCGTTGATCCGGTCCTCGCGGCCCATCTTGCGCGCCGCGTTCGCCGTGAACCCGCACTGCCCGAACGCGCTGGCCTGATCGGCCGTCACGCCGGCCATGATCGACGAGACCAGTTCGATGCTCGGGTCGTTCGCCGGCGTGTTCCCCGAGAAGTCCCACGAGCCGGCAGCGATGAGCTGTTGCATCGTCGAGTAGCCCTGCGGCGTGAGCGACGCGATCGCGGTCCCCGTGCCGCGGTCCCATCCGAACCGGACGTCGTGCCGGATCGGACGATCGAGCTCGTCGATGTACAGCTTCAGGTTCAGCGCGGCCTGATCGAGTCGCTCGACGACCGCAGCCCCGTCGATGCGCGTGCGGGACTTCCCGTCGGGCGTCACCGGTCCGCGCACCTCGGCTACGACGCCCGCGCGAGGATCGACCCAGCGGTGGATCAGCTCTGCCGGCTGGAGTTGGTCCTCGCGGTCGCCGCGAAGCACGACCGCGCGTTGGAGGACGACCTCTCGAGGGCCCGAGGGGAGAAACAACCAACCCAGGCCCGCGCGCTCGACACGGATCCATTCCCGCTCCGTGCCTCGGGTTCCGTGGCGTAGGAGCTCGACCGCCAACCCGACCGATGGCCGAGCCAGGTCCGGGTCGCGCTCGGGAAGGAGCCAGTGCTCGACATGGCGGCCCGTCGTCGGGTCCGATGGGGCTGCGGACGAGGACCGGCCGGGGCCGCCCGGCGAACGCTCCTCGATCCAGTCTGCACCGTTCGGCCGATCGACCACGCGCACCGTCCGCGTCCAGCGCGAGCCGAGCACGACGCGCGACAGGTCCCAGCGCGTGCGTCCGTCGGGCTCGGTGAGATCGGCCGGCAGCTCCGCGGTCCGATCGACGTCGGCCCAATCGGCCGTCTGGACGATGCGGTCATCCGCGCTGGCCAGGCTCACGGCGAGAACGCTCACGACGAGCGGAACCGATGTGCGCAGCATGCCCCTCCCCATCCACGCTGGCGTGGCGGACCCTTGTACCGCGCTGCCGGGCGCCGCGCAAGCGTCGCGCGGGGTCTCGACCGGGCTCAGCGGGCCCCGCGGAACCTCACGTCGAGCAGCTCGCCGTGGACGAGCCCCATCGCGGCGACGGGCGCGATCACCACGGCGCGGCCGTAGATCGGCACGCGCGGGTCGCGCCAGAAGCGCGCCGGGAGCGGCTGGACGGAATCGGCCACGCGGACGACGACCGATTCGGCCGTCGTGCCGCTGGCCCGGCTGGTCACGACGACCGGCGTCGAGGCCTGGATTTCGCCGTCGTCGTTTTCGGGAAGGTAGGCCACGATCTCCTGAACCGTCGCCTCGGTCACGATCGCAATCGGCTCGCCCTCGATCACGGCCTGGCCTTCTTGACACAGCAACTGGGTCACTTGCCCGGCAACCGGGCTGCGCAGCACCAGCGCCTCGCGCTGACGCTCGAGATCCGCCAGGCGCCGCAGCTCGACCTCCACGGCGCTCCGGAACGGCTGGACCACCGGCTCCTCGCCCGCGACCGTGGGGGCGGCGTGCTCGTACTCCGTACGCCGAGTCTCGGATACGCGCATCTCGTCTTCGGTGCGAGCGAGCAACGCCTCCGTCTCGACCAGCCGCTTGTGTGTCTCCTCGCCCAGCAAGCGCGCCGCCTCGTACTCCCCCTGGCTGAGCAACCCCGCATCGAGGAGCGACTTGGCACGCCGTACCTCGAGCGCCTGGCGCCCGTCCTCGACCCGTGCGCTCTCGACGTCGACGCGCAGACCCAGAGCCTCGAGCCGCCGGTTCTCGACGTCCATCTGAAACCGCCGGCGGTCGGTCTCCCACTCGGAGAGCGCGCGGCTCTGCTCGACACGATGCGTCACCCGTGCCGACTCGATCTCGTCGCGCAGCTGCTCGACCGTCGCCGCCGAGACCGTGAGCAAATGCTCGAGCTCGGGGTCGCCGAGCGATGCAATGACCGTTCCGGGCTCGACGCGGTCGAGCAGATCGACCCCCACCGACGTCAGCACGCCCTCGCGTGGAACCGAGACCTCGAACTCGCGCGCCTGCGCGATCGCGATGTGCTGGTGGTTGACCGTTCGACCGACGAAGCTCCCGATCAGCACCAGGACGGCGGCGCCCCAGACGACGAACGGCAGACGTCGTGTCCGGAACTCCTCCCGGCGCTGCTCGGGCGGAATGGGGATCGGCGCGCGATCGGGCTCGCGTTCCACCTCAAACCTCGGACATCTCGTCGCGCAGGAGCAACGAAGCGTGCGTCACTCCCGGCGCGCCACGCAGCTCGTCGAGCAGGTCGTCGCCCCGGTGCCGATCGCGCAGACCGACGCGGAAGATCATCTCGGTCTCCTCCTCGGAGCCCGCGCGGCGCGTCGAGATCGCGCGCGATTCCCGGCAGAACCGGCGCAGCAGGTCGAGCGCTTCCTGTCTCGGCCCGCCCCGGCCGTCGAGTCGCAAGGTCAGGTACCCGTCGAACCGCACCTGGGACCCGAACGACGTGTAGTTGACGTACAGCACGGCCAGGATCGCCGCGGCCGTGCCGGTCACGGCCAGGAGGTAGCGCTGCGTTCCGACGGCCATGCCGACGACCAACGACATGAACACGAACACCGTGTCCCGCGTGTCCTTCAGCACGTTGCGGAACCGTATCAGGGCCAGCGCTCCGAGCAGCCCGAACGCGGTGACGATGCTGTTGCCGATGACCGCCATCACGAGCGTCACGAGCATGGTCATCAACAGCAGCGACTGTGTGAACGACCGGGAGTAGGACAGACCGCTGTGCGACCAGAGGTACGTCCAGGCGATCGCCTGGCCGAGCACGAACGCGAGCAGCAGCGACAGGATGAGCGACGCGACCGACAGGTCGATCGTCGCCGGCCCGGTCTCGAACGGCGCGAACCAAGACGGCATGCTTCAGCCCGCCCGTCGCGGGAGGTGAAAGCCGGCCTCGCGCAGCGCGCGATCCGTGCTGACACGGAACAGCTCGTCGATGGACAGCGCGTACTTCGGCACCGATCGCGGCTCGAGCTCGAAGCGCCGGACCAGGTCCTGGACCCACGACGGGAACACATCGGTGAACTTGATCTCGAACACGACGAACTCGGCCCGATCCTCGCGGTGCGGCCCGGGCAACAGCACGTTGCTCCGAGGCAGCGGCGTAGCCTGCCACCGACCGTCCTCGTGGAGCAGGTTCCAGTCCAGGCTCAGCGCATGCGCGATCTCGGTGTCGAACGTGATGCGCAGCGGCTCGGCCGCGGATTCGTAGGCTTCGCGCAGGTAGCGCACCTTGAGCAGCGGACGCGCCGACGCCAGTCGCGTGTGGTCGGCGAACACCTCGAGCTCGCGCAGGACCGACTCGGGGATTCCGTGGGTCCACCCGTTCGTCCCACGCTCGGCGAACAGCTCGATCTCGCGACGCTTCAGCGCGACGCGGCGCTTCTGCACGACCCGATCGAGCCGGCGCTTGATCTCGAGCTGCACCAGCGAGTCGGGGTCGTCCGAGTACGTGCGGAGCCGTAGCTTGAATCGCGTCTTCTCACCGGTCAGCGACTGCCGGTACAGACGCATGTCCGCCGTGTCGAGGTACAGGCTACAGATCGGGTAGGCGAAGCCCGGTCGGCCCGCCGCGAACGGATCGGGCGGGACGAACCGCGCGACCACCGCGCGCAGCTCGGCCGCGCGGTGCGGATCGACGACGTACTTGTACTCGTAGCGCTGCGGGAAGCGCAGGATCTGACCGACCCGGCGGTCTGGTCCGCGAAGTGGCTGCTTCTCGAACACCCGTGCTACCGACCTGCCGTTACCGGCCGCAACTCCTGAACGGCCTAAAGTTACGCGGAATCTCCCCTCCGGCAACCGCCGATCATTCCCCCTCTCCCAGCGGGCTTCCGACAAGCCCCTCGAGGAGCGCTCGGGCCTGATGGTAATCCACCAGAGCCTGAAAGTGCTCGTCCTCGGTCCGGGCCAAGTCGCGCCGTGCGTCCAGCAGGTCGTCCAGACTGGTCGGTCCCAGCTCGACGCCGCGCTCCTGAGATTGGAGGATCGCTCGTGTGGCGGGAAGGACCTCCCGCTCGATTCGCTGCACGCGCTCCGCAGCGGCCTGGACCGCGTAGTACGCTTCTGCGACCACGGCACCGTGGGCGGCCGCGGCGTACGTCATGCCAGCCCTTGCCCGAGCGACGGCGTGGCCCGCCTCCCTCCTGTCGCCCTGCTTGCGGTCGAGGATCGGCAGCGCCACCTCGACGTCGACTAGGTAGTCACGAACGTTCGGATCGTCCTCCCAGCGCACGCCGGCACCGACCCGCAAGTCCGGCACGCGGTCGGCCCGAGCCAGGTTCAGCTGGGCCTCGCTTCGTGCCAGCTCGGCATCCCAGCGCGCGATCGGCGGACTCTGCCGCGCCCGATCGAGGACGACCTCGATCGGGGGCAGGGCGGCCGGCGGCTCGAGGTCGCCCGTGGCCTCGGTGAACCTGGGCACGGATGCGCCCCACGTCGCCGCGAGGTGGAACCGCGCAGCCTGAAGGTCGCCGTGGGCCGCGGCGAGCTCGATGCGGGCCTCGCCGAGGCGGCGCGCGACCTCGTGACCCTCGAGGCTGCGCAACGCTCCGGTCTCGACGAGGCCGGTGACGGTGCCCTGCAGCGTTTCGAGGAACACCACCAGCTCGTTCCACGAGCCAACACGCCGCTGCGCACCGAGAACCGCCGCGAACTGGGACGACACCGCGGTGTAGACCTCGAGGCGCTGCGCCTCGTAGTCCCAGCCCGCGAGCTCGCTCTCGCGGTCGCGCAGCGCGCCGCGTCGGTGTGCCTTGCGACCCAACTCGAACTCCTGGCTGAGAATCACGCGGTACTGGCCGTCTTCCGACACGGTTCCCGAGCTCGATTCGTCCTCCAGCCGGTACGCCCGCAGCTCGAGCTCGGGATTCGGCAACTTGCGGTCTTGCAGCGCCCGCGCCTCGCTCTCGCGCACCTCGAACGAGAAGTTGGCCAGCAGCGGGTTGTGGAGCAGGGCGAGAGCCAGCGCGTCGTGCATGCCGAGCGGTGCCGCGGGCTCGCTCGGCGGTGGAGCCGGCGGCGGAACCGACTCGGGCGGGTCCGCGGGCGCCCGAAACGCGGGCACATCGCTCGCGAGCGGGCGCGGCGCAGGCCACGGCTCAGCGTCGCCGGCGAGCGCGGCGACCGCCGCCAGGCCGAGCATGATCCCGATGGACGGGGGGAGGATCAGAACCCGCGAGAGCGTCATCGATCTCCTCCGGACCGGGCACCGATCGCCCGAAGAGCCCGGAATCATCGCATGCGCCGCGCGTGGTTGCCCCTACGGCTGAGCGGGAATTGCCGGTCGGACCTCGATCGACCCGCGCATGCGGGGCATGTGCTGGGGACACACGTACTCGAACCGTCCGGCGTCGGGCACGGTGACCTCGAACGAGATCTTCTGACCCGGGAGCACGTCGCGCACGGTCGAGTCGATCCCGGGCAGCGAGATCGAGTGCAGGACACCGGGGTCGCCGTTCCGGACGACGAACCGCACGCGCTCCCCCGGCCGGAGGACGATCGGCGGGTTGATCTCGTTGAATGCGACGTCCCGCGCGTCGAGCACGATCTCCCGGACCGGACCGGCGGTGCGGCCCGACGGAGCGGTGCCACCGAGAGCGAGGAGCACGAGCGCGACGACGATCGCGAGCGTCGCTCCGCTCAGCAAGCCGCGCTTCGCCGAGCGACTCACGCGGCACCCACGAGCGCGCCGGTCGCGTACATCATCAGGTAGCCGGTGCCGATCCCGGCGAGGTGGGCCGGGGCCAGGTGCTCGGCCAGCGAGCGACGCCCGGCGATGGCCAGGATGACCTGGACGATCGCCCCGGCTCCGATGCCGAGGAACAGGACCGACCAGACCTTTGAGTACGTGAACGCGCCGATCCAGCACCCGACGATCGTCGGCGCACCGGCGATCAACCCGAGCGCAACGAGACGACCGAGCCGCGCACCACGGTCGAGGATCGGCGAGACGATCGCGATCCCCTCGGTCGCGTTGTGCAGCGTGAAGCCGACGATCAGGAGCGCGCCGAGGCTCACCTCGCCCAGGACGTAGGCCGAGCCGATCGCCAGCCCCTCGCCGAGATTGTGCAGCCCGATGCCGACGGCGATCCACGTCGCGACCCACAGTCCGCCGCCCACGGCGCTGCGCCGCGAGCGGCCCTGGGCTTCGAGCCCCGCCAGCACGAGGAACGCGCCTGCCGTTCCCAGCACGAGCAACGCCGTGCCGTGGTACAGGTCGGGCAGCTCCTTGGCGATGTCGCGCCCCTCGTCGAGCGCGTCCACCACCAGGAACGCGAGGAGTCCGACGGTCAAGTACAGCAGGAACCCGATGGCCCTCGGGCCGAGGCGCCTCAGGAACGGAAACCAGGTCAGGCCGATGCCGACCGGGATCACGCCGACGAATACGCCGATCAGGGCGAAGCGCAAGAGCGCGTCGACCGTCGGGGCCGGGGTGACCGAAGCGACCTCGACCGTGTACGGGAAGGTCAGGCCGGTCGAGCTCAAGAGCGCGATGTCGACCGGTTCGCCCAAGTTCCACGGGTACGGGATCGTGACCCGCGCGGTATCGAGAGGCTCGAGCCGCCGGGACGGCGTGACATCGTGGCCCCAGAACGCCCCGCGCACGATGACCTGAGCGATCGTGGCCGCGTCCGAGCCCGCGTTGATCACGTCGAGCTCGATCGAGTCGGGCGCGAGGTGGTGACGCAGGACGTGCAGGTTCTCGACCGGCGGCAGACCGGTGGCGAACCAGCGCCGCGCGCCGCCGTCGACGAGCCAGTACACGACCGCCGCGAGGAGCAGCACGGGCACGCCGGCGAGGGCGGCGTCGACCCAGCGCGGCGATCGTCGCTCAGCCACGGTCGCCCCCGGTCTGTGGCTCCGCTGGCTCGACCCGGAACATGCCCATCCAGCCGCGCTCGGCGAATTCCGATTTGTGCGCGTGGAACATGTAGTCCCCGGAATACGGGAATCGCACTTCCACGATCCCCCGCTCGGCCTGGCCTTGCAGGATCGTGTCCGTGTAGTCGCGCGGCTCGAGCTGCGTGCCCGTCGGGTAGTAGTGAAAGAACGTGGCGTGGATGTGAAACGAGTTGATCGGGTCGAACTCGACGATGTTCGCCAGGTAGATGCGCACGAGCTCGTTCTGCCGGACGTGGATCGGATGGCGCGCGTAGTGGAACGCGACGGTGTTGACGGCGTAGACCTCGTTCTCCTCGTCGTAGTTCGGGTCGAATCCGTTCATCACCATGTACAGCTCGCGGGCTGCGGGGCGGCCGGCCTTGGGATCGACGATCCACAACCCGTAGAGACCGTTGTGGATGTGCAGGGTCAACGGCAGCGCGTGGCAGTGGTACAGGTGTACGCCGACTGGGTCGGCGTTGAACTCGTACTCGAACGTCCCGTGCGGCGCGACCTGCTGGTGCGGCATCGACGCGTCCATCTCGGCGCGGTGAAACCCGTGGAAGTGCATGCCGTGCGGACGGTCACCGAGGTTCGTGAACCGAACCCGGATCCGCTCGCCCTCGGTCGCGCGCAGCGTCGGGCCGGGCACCTGCCCGTTGTAGGTCCACGCCGGGAAGAACACCCCGGGAGCGATCTCGATCTCCTTGTTCACCACGTGGATCTCGAACGTGCGCCGCGTCGTCCCGTCCGGGAGGTGCTCGACGGTGCTGGGGGCGACGGCGGTCAGGTACGCGTCGGGATCGACCGTCCCCGAGGTCGGCTCTCCGACCGTCGTGTTCTGGTACGGCGCGAGATCGCCCGTGAGGCCGGCGTGGCCGTCGTGCGACGGCTGCGGAGCGGTCGCGGCAAGCGTCGCGCCGATCACGAGCAGTCCGGCGCCGAGCGTTCGACCGGCGGGTCCGAGCACGATCCCTCCCCGCGTCGGATGGTGTCATTTTCGACACCATGCGTACAGTAGTTTTGACGAACCAAAATCTACCGTCTAGGGCGGGCTCAGCGCAAGGGGCTAGGCGGCCTAGCGGCTAGGCGGCCTAGCGGCTAGGCGGCCTAGCGGCTAGGCGGCCTAGCGGCTAGGCGGCCTCGAGCATCGCCCGCACTCGCGCGGCGACGAGGCGGCGGGGAAGCGGCCCCATGAAGCGGTCGAAGACCGTCCCGCCCTTGACGAGCAGAACGCTGGGCAGGCAGTCGAGCTTCAGGCGGAGCGCCAGCCCGGGCAGGTCTTCCTGCGCTAGCCGGACCACGCGAATCGCGGCGCCGAACTCCGACTGGAACCCGTCCAGGCTGCGTTCCGTGCCGTCCAGGCGGTCGACCTGGACCACCAGGGGTGTCTGGCTGCGTACGAGCCGGTCGACGTCTTCTGCGCTCAATGTAGGGCCGGGAAGTCGTTCCATGGGCCACCTCTCCCCCCGAGGGGACGGAGTCTACGGTGCGCCGCAGGAGTGCCGGGCGGCGCAAGCCGTTACAGAAACGTACGCCCGAGCACGGATGAGTGCCACTGGACGGACCCTGCGACCTCGGCTAGGCGCGCCGGATGTACTCGAATTCGATCGGTTTGCCGTCGATCCCACGGGCCGGCGGTGCGAGCCAATGAGCCATTTGACCCTGTCCAGGCGTGGGAGCCATCAGGTGATGGACCCACTCCCTGTCGCGCGCGGTGGGGAGCCACTTCGACCGGTTGGCCTCGAACGCTTCGTCCGAGATCGGCTGTCCCGAGACGTCATAGCTCCGTCCGGCGTACACGCCCATCTTCCGGTTGAACCGACGGCTCGGGAGCTGGATGCGGAAGCCGATCCCGGCCTCCTCGATGATCTTGTTCCAGCGGTCGACGCCGCGCTGGTTGTCCGACACGTACGAGTCGCGTAGCACCTCGTTCATCGCGTTGCGCAGCGGTACGATTCGGCGCTCGAGGCTGGTCGCGGAAGGCACCTCCATCTCGTAGCTGCCCTCGAGCGCGACGTGGTCCGCGAACTGCTCCTCCTTCGCGCGGCCTTTCAACCCGGACGCGAAATAGTCGGCGGCGTTCGACGAGATCTCGCCGCCGAACAGGTCGAGGCTCGAGGAGTACCAGAAGTTCACGTAGCGCTGGATCGTCTCGAGATCGATCCCGCCCTGCGCCCGAGCGTCCTCGTTCGCATCGAGCTTCATCAGCTCGCACGCGCGCTTGACCAGTCGCGCCACACCGGTCTCGCCGACGAACATGTGATGTGCCTCTTCGGTGAGCATGAAGCGCGTCGTCCGCGACAGCGGGTCGAACGCGCTCTCCGCGAGCGCGAGGAGCTGATACTTCCCGTCTCGATCGGTAAACATGGTGAACATGAAGAACGACAGCCAGTCCTCGATCGGCTCGTTGAACGTGGTCAGGATGCGGGGCTTGTCGAAGTCCCCCGATCGACGCTCGAGCAGCTCCTCGGCCTCCTCCCGCCCGTCGCGACCGAAGTACGCGTGCAGCAGGTAGACCATGGCCCACAGGTGGCGTCCTTCTTCGACGTTGACCTGAAACAGGTTCCGGCAGTCGTACCAGCTCGGAGCGGTGCGGCTGAGGAGCCGCTGCTGCTCGACGCTCGCGGGCTCGGTGTCGCCCTGCGTGACGATGATCCGACGCAACGCGTTGCGAAACTCGCCCGGCACCTCTTGCCACGCCGGACGGCCGAAGAAGTCGCCGCACGGGATCCGGCGATCGTGCTCGGGCAGGGCGAGGAAGATGCCCCACCGATAGTCCGGCATCTTCACGTAGTCGAAGTTGGCCCAGCCCTTCGCGTCGACCGACGTGGCCGTGCGGAGGTAGATGTGGTCGGCCTGGAAATCGGCCGGCCCGGCCTCGTTCCACCACCGCAGGTAGTTCGGCTGCCACTTCTCCAGCGCGCGCAGGAGCCGCCGATCCTGATGCAGGTTCACGTTGTTCGGGATCTTCTCGTGCAGGAGCATCAGGTCCTCCGTGGATCGAACGCCGGGCGCTCGGGCTTGCCGTAGAGCGTCAGGGCGCCGCGGTCGCCCACGGCGTTCGGACGCTGGAAGATCCAGTTCTGCCAGGCCGACAGTCGACCGAAGATCTTGCTGTCGCACGTCTCGGGTCCGGCGAACCGCAGGCTCGCCTCCATGCCCGTGAGCGCGTCGGGCGACAGGCTCGCGCGCTCTTCGATCGCCAGGCGCACCTCGTCCCCGTAGTCGATGTCGTCGGCGACGATCGTGACGAGGCCGGCCTCGAGGGCCGGGCCGGGCCCGTAGCGCCGCGGCTCGCCCACGATGGCGGCTGCGCGCTCGGGACTGCCGAGGAACCGGACCGCGAGTCGTGTCAGACCATGGGACATCGGGTATGCGCCGTCGTGCAATCGACCGGTCGCGACCACGCAGCCCGCATCGGCGTCGTCGAGCATGTACGACCGGTCGGCGGCCAGCGCGAGCTCGAACAGCGTGCCGGCGAAGCACGAACCCGGCTCGATCAGCGCGAACACCGATCGCGACGTGAGATCGAGGCGCCGCAGCGTACGAGCGATCGAATACCGCACCTCGTCGACGAACCAATCGCCGGCGCCATCGGCGAGCGCGTCGTCGACCGCGAGCGCGGCATCGACGTCACCCCTCGTCTTGAGCAGCAGGAGGCCGATCTCCGGCTCGTTGACGCGCAGGTCGCATAGCGCATCGTCGAGCTCGCGGAACGCGACGAGCGGCCACCACCCCGCACCGAGCGCACGGATCGCGTCGATCGTCCGCGGCTCGTCGCCCGACGGACCGCTGAGGGTCAGGGTCGCCGTGCGCGCCGGGCGATCGATCTCGACCGTGAGCCGCGAGTACCGCCGCGCATCGGCCTCGACGAGCTTGCCCAGCGCGGGCAGATCGACGCCTGTGGTGGCCCGGGCCGGCGAACCCTGTGCCATCTCGCGCGCCAGCTGGTCGACCGCCTCGGCGAACCGGCTGCGCGGTGCGATCGCATCGACGAGACCCCACTCCGCGGCGCGCTTGCCCTTGACGCCCTCGGCCACGGTACAGAACACGTCGGCCAGATCGCGCCGCACGCGACGCTTGTCGACGAGCCGCGTCAGACCGCCGGTTCCCGGTAGCACGCCGAGGAGCGGCGTCTCGGGAAGGCTGACGGTCGAGTTTCCGTCGTCGACGAGCAGGATCCGATCGCAGGCCAGCGCCAGCTCGTATCCGCCCCCGGCGCAGGCGCCGTTCACCGCCGCGAGGTAGCGCTGACCGCTCGAGCGCGAAGCGTCCTCGATCGACAGACGCGTCTCGTTCGTCAACTTGCAGAAGTTCACCTTGAACGCGTGGGTCGACGTGCCGAGCATGTGGATGTTCGCACCGGCGCAGAACACGCGGTCGGTCGCGCCCGTGACGACGACGCACCGGACCTGCGGGTGCTCGAAGCGCAGGCGCTGGATCGCGTCGGCGAGCTCGATGTCGACCCCCAGGTCGTAGGAGTTGAGCTTCAGCTCGTAGCCCGGACGGAGGCCACCGTGCTCTTCGACCGCCATCCGGAGCGTCGCGACGTCGCCGGCGAGCGACAGCTTCCAGTGGCGGTAGCGGTCGGGATGGGTCTCGAATTCGATCCGCTCTTCGGTTCCCAGTTTTGCTTCCAAGTCCAAACCTCGCGGGCGGATTATACTGCACGATAGGACGCTGGTTCGGCTCGATTTCATGCACTATAGTGCATGCATGTCCAGCGACGCTCTTCTGCGTGCGCTCGCCGAACGCGTGCTCGACCTGCGGCGCGAGCGCGGATTGAGTCGCGACCGATCTGGCAGCGCGCTCGGGCCTTTCGGTCCGGTTCCTCGCACGAGTCGAGGGCGGCGACGGCAACATCTCGATTCGCCGGCTGGCCGATCTCGCGACGGCGCTCGACACGTCGGTCGATCAGCTGCTGCGTCCACCGTCCGCGCCGGATGGCATCGTGTGCCTCGTCGGGCTGCGCGGTGCGGGCAAGAGCACCGTCGGTCCGCTGCTCGCCGAGCGGCTGCGGCTTCCGTTCCTCGAGATGGACTCGGTGATCCGGGATGCGGCCGGTCTCCCGATCGATCAGATCTTCGAGCTCCACGGCGAGGCGTCGTATCGGCGCTTGGAGCGCGAAGCGGTCCACGCGATCCTCGGCCGCGGAGTGCCGCTCGTGATGGCCGCCGCCGGAGGCGTGGTCAACGACGCCGAGACGTGGCGCACGCTGCGCGAGCGGACGTTGACCGCATGGCTACGAGCCGAGCCCGAGGACCACTGGCGTCGCGTCGTGGCGCAGGGGGACGGTCGACCGATGGCCAATCAGCCGGCCGCGATGGATGATCTCCGGGGGATCCTGAGCGCGCGCGAGCCACTCTACGCACTGGCCCGGATCACGGTCGATACGGCGCGCGTCTCTGTGGGCGACGTGGTCGATCTTCTGGAGCGACAGATCCGTACTCTCCAGGGACCGTCGTGAGCCGCGCGGGAGTGTTGCTCCCGGCCGTCGCCGGAACGTGGTACCCGGCGAACGCGAGCGATCTCGCCCGGCGCGTGGACGGGCTCCTCGATCCGCCCGACAGCCCGGCCGCGGCGGCGCGTGGACGCGGGCTCGTCGTGCCGCACGCGGGGCTCGCGTACTCCGGGGGCGTCGCCGGCCTCGGGTTCCGCACGCTCGTGCGTGACACGCCACGCGTTCTGCTCGTCGGACCGACGCACCACGTGGCGTTCTACGGGGCCGTGGTCCCGCAGTCCGCCGCGTATCGCACGCCGCTCGGCGACGTGCCGATCGACGTGGAAGCGGTCGAGCAACTCGCTCGATGCAACGGCGTCCGGCGGGACGACGCCCCGTTCGGCCCCGAGCACAGCCTCGAGGTCGAGCTGCCGTTCTTGCAGCGTCATCTGCAGCCCGGCTGGCGCGTCCTGCCCATCCTCGTGGGCGCGATCGGCGATGCCGCGGTCCGCGAGAGCGTCGTCGCGGCCCTGCAATCGGTCCGCGCTGCCGGGACGTCCACCGTCGTGTCGAGTGACTTCACGCACTACGGGCCGCGATTCGGCTACGTTCCGTTCACTGACCGCGTGGCCGAGCGCATTCGCGAGCTCGATCACGGTGCGATCGAGTGCGTGGTGCGGAGCGACGCCGACGCGTTCCGGCAGTACCTCGAGCGCACCGGAGCGACGATCTGCGGGCACGCGCCGATCGAGCTCTGGCTCGAGATGCTCGAGCCGGGAACCCGGGGCACGCTCGTGGCCTATGACACGTCGGGACGCATCACGGGAGACCACGGACACTCGGTGTCGTATGCCAGCATCGTCTTTCCCTAATCTCGTGCCGAGCGTCCGGCAGACGCTGCTCGCCATCGCTCGCCGGGCGATCGTCCGGCGGCTCGACGGTCGGGACGGGACCGATCCGGGCCCCGAGCACCCGCTCGACCCCTCGGGGATCGACCGGCTGGCCCCCGTGTTCGTGACGCTGACGATCCGCGCGCGGATCGGCGACCCGGATCGGCTGCGCGGGTGCATCGGCACGCTCGACGAAAGCGCGCCGCTCCGCGAGGGCGTGGCGGAATACGCCGAGCGGGCGGCGTTCGCCGATCCGCGCTTCCCCCCGCTCGAGCTACCAGAGCTCGAACGGCTGAGGATCCACGTCTCGGTCCTCGGGCCGCGGCGATCGATCGCCGCTCCGCACGACATCCAGCTCGGTCGCGACGGCGTGATCCTCGAGCGCGGGCCGTTCCGCGGCGTGTTCCTGCCCGAGGTGCCGATCGAGCAGCGCTGGGACGCCGAGCGCCTGCTCGAGCAGCTCGCGCTGAAGGCCGGCCTCGATCGAACCGGGTGGAAAAACGCGCAGCTGTGGGCGTTCGAGACCGAGACGTTCGGAGAGGCGCGGGGAGACGATCAGGGAGCCGGTGGGTAGAACACGAGAAAGTACTGGTACGGCAGGGCCACGCTCTCCGTGACGAGCCGCCACCCGGCCTTCTCGAACTCGGCGATCACGTCCTCGCGACGGACCCGCTCCGCGGCCGGCGGCCCGACCGGGATGTCGCCTGCGCGCCAATCGATGATCGCGACGCGACCCTCGCGCGACAGGGCGGGTCGGAGCTGGGCCAGGTAAGCGCCGCGCTCCCGGATGTGGTGCCACGTGTTGACGACGGTTACGAGGTCGATCGCACCCGCCGGCAGCTTCGGATCGTCCGCAGCGGCCTGGACGGTGACGACGTTCGGCAGGAGGTCCTTCCTCTTCCGGATGTAGTCGAGCATGCGCGGCTCGATGTCGACCGCGTAGACCTTGCCGGTCTCGCCGACTCCGACGCTCAGGACCTTCGTGAAGTATCCGGTCCCCGCACCGATGTCGGCGACGGTCAGACCGGGCTCGACCGTGAGAACTCGCACGACGGTCCCGGGCTTCTGCCACTCCTCGCGATCGGGCGCCTCGAACTCGCGGGCCCAGCGCTCGACGTCCTTGAACTCGTGCTGCGGGGGCTTGGGCCGGACCGGCTCGGCGGCCGACAGGCGAGACGCGGCGAGCACCAGGGCGGCGAGCGCGATCACCGAGCGCATGGGGACCTCCGGGGAACGCCTAGTATCCGACCGGCGCGACCGCTCGGCAACCCCGGCGGCGTCGGGGGTCGCGTGTCCGCTATAGTGACGAGCGCCCGATGATCGAATCCGCAGCCATCGCCACGCTCTCGATCGGCCGCCTGCGCGACCTCGCGGCACTCGGGAAGCCGCGTCTCTCGCTGCTCGTGCTGTTCACCGCCGCGGCGGGCATCGGCCTTGCGCCCACGCCGCCGAGCGGCGGCCGAACGCTGGCGTTCCTCGTGGCGACCGCGGCGCTCGTGGCGTCGGCCAACACGCTGAACTGCTGGCTCGAATGCGAGATCGATCGGCGGATGCATCGGACGCGCGGCCGTCCGTTGCCGGCGGGACGTTTGGCCCCGCGAACCGCTCTCGTGTTCGGCGCCGCGCTCGGAACCACGGCGCTGACCGCGATCTCGATCGTCGCGAACCCATGGACGACCGGGCTGGGAGCCCTGGCGCTCTTCACGTACGTCGCCGTCTACACACCCCTCAAGCGCCACACCCCGTGGGCCCTCGTCGTCGGCGCGCTCCCCGGCGCGTTGCCGCCGTTGATGGGTTGGACCGCGGCGACCGACGGCTTGGCGCCTCGCGGGCTCGCGCTGTTCGGGCTCCTGTTTCTGTGGCAGCTACCGCATTTCCTCGCGATCGCGCTGTACTTGCAGGACGACTTTCGACGGGGCGGGATCCGTGTGCTGCCCCTCGTGCAAGGCGAAGCGGCGGCCCGGCGCTGGCTGGTCGCGACCTTCGTTCTGCTCGTCCTGTTCTCCTTGGCCCTCGTCCCCGCCGGGCTCGCCGGCCCGCTCTATGGCGCGACGGCGGCCGCTCTGGGCCTCGTCGGCTTCGGGCTCGCCGTGCCGGGACTCGGCGACCGCGCCGGAGCCGCGTGGGCCCGCCGCATGTTCGCGTACTCGCTCGTGCACCTGCCCATCCTCGTCACCGCATTCGTGCTCGCTTCGCGCTGATCCGGGAACTGGACGCTGGTTCCGGGCTCGGCTAATCTGCCGCCGCGCGAGCTTTCCCTCTCGCCCCGAGTTCCGCGCGGCGCGGCCGAGCGCTCGCCCAAGGAGCCTTCATGCGTGCGGCCGTCGAGAAGCTGTGGCCGGAAATCGCCTGGATCCGGGACCCCGGACTCCGCGAGAGCGTGCTCCAGACCTGGATCCGCGCGTTCGAGGAAAGCCCGCTCACTCCCGCGGACCTGGAGCAGATCCCATTCACCCTGCTCGTTCCGAACTGTCCGGCCACGTTCATGGAGCACAAGCGCTGCGTCGTGCACATCGCGCGACGGTCGGCCGAGGCGATGCAGGAGTTTCTCGGACGAGCGTTGCCCATCGACCACGACGTGGTGATCGCCGGCGCGATCCTGGCCGACGTGGGCAAGCTGCTCGAGTACGAGAAGGTCGACGGTCGGGCCGTGCAGAGCGAGCGCGGCAAGAACCTGCGCCATCCGTTCACCGGCGTGCACCTGGCGCTGGCGTGCGGGGTTCCCGACGCCGTGTGCCACATCATCGCCGCGCACGCGGCCGAGGGCGACCTCGTGCGCCGCACGACCGAGGCGTTCATCGTGCATCACGCGGACTTCATGAGCTACGAGCCGTTCAAGAATCTGAAGTGACCTCCAAGGAGGCGTCGTGAACGACACGATCACCGCACGCATGTCGCGCTGGGCCGCGGATCTGGGATACGAGCAGCTGTCGAGCGATGCGGTCCACGAGGCCAAGCGATACTTGCTCGACTCCGTCGGTTGCGCGCTCGGCGGGTACGAGCAGCACGATGTGCGAATCGCGCTCGAAGTGTTGGGGGAGCACGCCGGCCCGGGGCCGGCGACCGTGATCGGAACCGGACGCAAGATCGACCCGATCACCGCGTCGTTGCTCAACGCGTTGATGGTCCGCGTCATGGACTACAACGACATCTACTGGAAGCAGGACCCGTCCCATCCGTCGGACATCCTCCCGGCAGCGATCGCTTGCGGCGAGCGCGCGCGGCGGGACGGCCGGGACCTCGTCGTGGGGATCGTGCTGGGGCACGAGTTCGAGATGCGGCTGTGCGAGGCCGCGTTCCCCGGGATCCGCGAGCGCGGCTGGCATCATGCGACGCTGACCGCGTTCGTCTCACCGATCGTCGCGGCGCGCATGCTCGGCCTGGGCTGGGAGGCGATGCAGCACGCGATCGGGATCTCGGGCTCGCGCATGGCGACCCTCGGGGCCGTCACCGCGGGCAAGCTGACGATGATGAAGAACACGGTCGACCCGCTGGCCACGCAGAGCGGCGTCCTGGCCGCGCTTCTGGCCGAGCGCGGCTACACCGGCCCGGAGCACGTGATCGACGGCAAGGAGGGACTCGTCAAGTGCCTCGGGCCGTCCTGGAAGCTCGAGCTCCTCGAAGACGGTCTCGGTGCGAGCTGGCGCATTACGCAGTGCGGCATGAAGGCGTTCCCCACCGAGGCGCTGACGCACGCTCCGATCTCGTGCACTCTCGCCCTCCTCAAGGAGCACAACCTGGAGCCCGAGCAGGTGGCGAAGGTCCACATCCGGTCGCTCGCCCGGGCCGCCGACATCCTGGCCGACCCATCGAAGTACGACCCGCAGTCGAAGGAGACCGCAGACCACAGCTTGCCCTACGTGATCGCCGCGGCGATTGCCGATCGGATGGTCACTCCGCTGCAGTTCACCGACGCCAAGATCATGGATCCCCGGATCCGGGCCCAGCTGCGCAAGGTCGAGGTCGTCGCCGATCCCGAGATCGAGGCGTTGTTCCCCAAGCTCCAGCGCGTCGTCGTGACGGTGCACACGACCGACGGCAGGGAGCTGCGCAAGCAGATCGACTATCCGAAGGGGGACCCGCGCAATCCGCTGACCGACCGGGAGGTCGAGGAGAAGTTCGACGCGCTGGCCGAGCCGGTGCTGTCGGGCGCGCGGCGACGGCAGGTCAAGGACGCGATCTGGGGCCTCGAGCGGCTCGACTCGATCACCCGTCTGATGGACCTGCTTCGCGCCGACGCCTGATCGGGAGGGACCGTGGGACAGACGGTCGTCGAGAAGATCACACAGAGTCACTTGGCCGCGGGCCCGAGCGGAAGGCCGGTGCGGGCCGGCGACTTCGTGTCGATCCGACCCCGGCACGTGATGACGCACGACAACACCTCGCCGGTGATGAAGAAGTTCCAGGCGCTCGGCGCGGCCGGCCTGCACGACCCGCGACAGCCCGTGTTCTGCCTGGATCACGACATCCAGAACACGAGCGAGGACAACCTGACGAAGTACCGGGCGATCGAGGCGTTCGCTCGGACGCACGGGATCGATTTCTACCCCGCGGGAACGGGGATCGGCCATCAGATCGTCGTCGAGCAGATGTACGCCGTCCCCGGCGCGTTCGTCGTGGCCTCGGACTCGCACTCCAACATGTACGGTGGGGTAGGCGCGATCGGCACGCCGGTCGTGCGCACGGACGCGGCGGCGATCTGGGCCACCGGGACGTTCTGGTGGCAGATCCCGCGGACGATCGAGGTCGTGCTCCGGGGCCGCCTGCCCCGCGGCGCGGTCGGCAAGGACGTGATCATCGCCCTGTGCGGCCTCTACGGCGAAGAGGTACTCAACGCGGCCGTCGAGTTCTCGGGACCGGGGGTCGCCACGCTGAGCATCGAGGAGCGTCTGGCGATCTCCAACATGACGACCGAGTGGGGCCCGCTCGTCGGGTGGTTCCCGGTCGACGAACGGACCCTGGCGTTCCTCGCAGAGCGCCGCGACATCCTCGCCCGAAGCGGCGTCCATCGAATCACGGGCGACGAGCTACGGAGATTCGCGACCGATCCCCCGCGTCCGGATCCCGACGCGCACTACGCCGGACGGATCGAGCTCGACTTGGCGCAGGTCGATCCGCACGTGTCCGGCCCGGACACGGTGCAGATCGCGACCCCGCTCGCCGAGCTCGAGGCCCAGAACATCGTCGTGCACAAGGCGTATCTCGTGTCCTGCGTGAACTCGCGGGTCGAGGACATCGCCTCCGCGGCCGCCGTGCTACGCGGCCGGACGATCGCCCCGGGCGTCGAGTTCTACATCGCCGCGGCGAGCCGGGAGGTCGAGGAGGAGTCGACGCGTCGCGGCGATTGGCCGGCACTCCTCGCCGCGGGGGCGCGGCGCCTGCCTCCGGGGTGTGGTCCGTGCATCGGCCTCGGCGCGGGCCTGCTCGAGCCGGGCGAGGTGGGCATCTCGGCGACGAACCGGAACTTCAAGGGCCGCATGGGCTCGCGGGACGCACGGTGCTATCTGGCGAGCCCCGCGGTCGTCGCAGCCTCGGCGCTCGCCGGGCGGATCTGCGGGCCCACGCCCGGAGCGGGCCGACGGCTCGCGCGGTCGTTCCGCGCGCTCGACGTCGCCCCGCCACCGTCGGAGTCGGTCGAGATCCTGCCCGGTTTCCCGGAGCGCCTGCGTGGGCGGCTCGTGTTCCTGCCCCAGGACAACCTCAACACCGACGGGATCTATGGCAAGGACTACACGTATCGCGACGACATGACGCCCGAGACGATGGCCCAGGTCGTGTTCGAGAACTACGATCCGGCGCTGGCCGCGCGGCTGCGGGCGGGCGACATCGTCGTTTCGGGCTTCAACTTCGGCACCGGGTCGAGCCGCGAACAGGCGGTCACCGCGATCCAGGCCAAGGGGATCCCGGTCGTCGTCGCCGGAAGCTACTCCCAGACCTACCTGCGCAACGCGTTCAACAACGGTTTTCCGTGCATCGAGTGTCCGGACCTCGTCCGGCAGCTACGCGATTGGTTCGCCGCCGAGATCGCGGCGAAGACGAAGTCGATCGTGCCGGGCGACGAGATCGAAGTCGACTACGCTGCGGGAACGATCGAGCTGCGCGACACGACGTTCCGCTTTCCGGCGCTCGGCACCGTGCCGCAGGGGCTCGTCGTGGCCGGGGGCGTCGAAAACCAGGTGCGGCGAGCGCTCGGGCTCGCCTGAGGGACGAGATGGCCAAGCATACCGTGGTGACCATGCCCGGAGACGGGATCGGCAAGACCGTGCTCCCCGAGGCGCTGCGCGTCCTCGATGCGGTCGGGTTCGACGCGAGCTACGTCCACGGCGATATCGGCTGGGAGTTCTGGATCCGCGAGGGCAACCCGCTTCCGTCCCGCACGATCGAGCTGTTGGCCCAGCACAAGCTCGGCCTGTTCGGCGCGATCACGTCCAAGCCCAAGAAGGAAGCCGATGCCGAGCTCGCGCCCGAGCTGCGCGGCACGGGCAAGAGCTACTTCTCGCCCATCGTGGCCATGCGCCAGCGGTTCGACCTCGACGTGTGCCTGCGACCGTGCCGCTCGTTCCCCGGCAATCCGCTGAACTTCATCCGCCGCACCGACGCCGGGTTCGAGGAGCCGGTGGTCGACGCCGTCGTGTTCCGGCAGAACACCGAGGGCATGTACGCGGGAATCGAGTGGACCGATCCACCGGAGCCCGTGCGCCGGGCGCTCGAATCGCACCCGAAGTGGACGGCGTTCGCCGGTGTGCCGGGTCCCGACCTCGCGGTCTCGACCCGCATCGTCACCCGCGACGCGTGCCGTCGGATCGTCACCGCGGCGTTCGAGCACGCGGCACGGCACGGCTACCGCTCGGTGACGGTGTGCGAGAAGCCGAACGTGCTCCGCGAGACGTCAGGGATGTTCGAAGAGGTCGCGCGCGAGGTGCACGCCCGGTATCCGAAGATCCAGCTGTGGTCGACGAACATCGACGCCCAGCTGATGTGGTTGACGAAGAACCCCGAGGACTACGGCGTCCTCGTGTGCGAGAACCTGTTCGGCGACATCGTGTCCGACGCGTTCGCCGGGCTCGTCGGCGGCCTGGGCTTCGCTTGCTCGGGGAACATTGGGCGGGAGGTCGCCGTGTTCGAGCCGACCCACGGCTCGGCGCCCAAGTACGCCGAGCTCGATCCGCCGATCGTCAACCCGATCGCCATGATCCTGTCCGCGGCGATGCTGCTCGATCACGTCGGCGAGACTGCGCTCGCAACGCGCGTCCGCGATGCGGTTGCGACCGTCGTCCGGGACGGCCGCGTCCGGACGTACGACATGCGCAAGCTGGCGGGCGGCCCGGACGTGGTCCGTCGCGGAGCGGCGACGACGACCCAGATGACCGACGCGGTGCTCGAAGCGCTCGGGCGCGGGAACCGCGGATGATCGGAGCCGCCGGACGACGCGGCGCCGAGGTGCGCTCGGACGCGTGGGTCGAGGTCGAGCCCCGCGCCTCGGGGGGGATCGACCTCGCGTTACGGTCCCGCGTCGAGGCGTACTACGGCGGATCGATTCGGACACAGGTCGAGGAGCTGTTGTCCCGCCTCGGCGTGCCGCATGCGCGCGTGACGATCGAGGACCAGGGAGCGCTGCCGTTCGTCCTGGACGCGCGTATCGAGGCCGCCGTCCGCCGCGCGGGGGTCGACACGCCGGTCACGCCACGTGATCGAACGACCCCGCCCCCTTCGACGATTGCGTCTCGCGATCGACTGCGGCGATCGCGGCTGTACCTCCCCGGAAACGAGCCCAAATTTCTGATCAACGCCGGGCTCTATCGACCCGATGGCGTGATCCTCGACCTCGAGGATTCCGTGCACCCGGACGACAAGGACGCGGCGCGCCTCGTCGTGCGCAACGCCCTGCGGACGGTGGACTTCTCGGGGGCCGAGCGGATGGTGCGGATCAATCAGCTGCCCCTCGGACTGGAGGACCTGGCGCTGATCGCACCCGAGCGACCGGACGTGTTCCTCGTGCCCAAGGTCGAGTCCGCGGAGACGATCGCCGAGGTCGATCGGGCGCTGGTCGAGGCCCTGGGCGCCGAGGACCGCGGGCCGGGGATCCTGCCGATCCTCGAAACGGCGCTCGGAATCGAGCACGCCTTCGCGATTGCGTCGGCGAGCAGGCGAGTCGTCGCGCTGACGCTCGGACTCGAGGACTACGCGGCCGATCTCGCCGTCCCGCGCAGTGCCGAGGGCCACGAGTCGGCCTACGCGCGCGCCCGGGTGGTGAACGCGGCGCGAGCGGCCGGAGTCGCGCCGATCGATTCGGTGTACGGCCAGGTGGACGACCTCGAGGGGCTCGCGCGGTGGGGCGAGCGCGCGCGCGCGCTCGGCTTCGTCGGCATGGGATGCGTGCACCCGCGGCAGATCCCGGTGATCCACGCCGCGTTCGCGCCGACGCCGGCCGAGATCGAGCGCGCGCTGCGGATCGTCGCCGCGTACGAGGCGGCCCAGGCCGCAGGCCAGGCGGTGGTGAGCCTGGGGTCCAAGATGATCGACGCCCCCGTCGTGCGACAAGCGACGACGCTCGTGGCCCAGGCGCGGCAAGCCGGCCGGCTCCCCGCATGAGCGACCCGGCGCTCGTACCGAACGCGATCGGCCGTCGCGTGCCGACGACCGTGAACGGTCGTGCGGCCGCACCGTTTCTCGGCGTTTCGGCCCACGCGCCGACGGGCGCCAAGCACGGCCCGTCGATCCGAAGCTGCCGCGACTACCCGCGGAACGGCGACAAGCGGGTCGGCTCGCTCGAGGAGGCGTTCGAGCGCTGCGGGCTCGCGAGCGGGATGGTGCTCTCGTCGCATCACCACCTGCGGAACGGCGATCGCGTGGCACTCTCGGCGCTCGAGACGGCCGGACGGATGGGCGCCCGCGACCTGCTGTGGTTTCCGAGCGCGTCGTTCCCATGCCACGAGCCGGTGATCGATCTGATGGACCGCGGGATCGTCCATCACATCGAAGGCAGCATGAACGGTCCGCTCGGCGAGTATTGCTCGCGGGGCAAGATGCGCGGGATGGGCGTTCTGCGCTCGCACGGCGGGCGCTGGCAGGCGATCCAGGACGGCGAGGTGCGGATCGACATCGCGGTCATCGCCGCGCCGTCGGCCGATCCGTTCGGTAACGCCGACGGATCGCACGGGCGCTCGGCGTGCGGCAGCCTGGGCTTCGCGCTCGCCGACTCGATCTACGCCGAGCACGTGATCGTCGTCACCGACAATCTCGTGCCGTTCCCGTGCGTGCCGTGGCAGATCCAAGGCAACAACGTGGATCACGTCGTGGTCGTCGAGTCGATCGGCGATCCGAGCAAGATCGTATCGGGCACGACGCAGATCACGCGCAGCCCCGATCGCCTGCTCATCGCCGAGAACGTGGCGCAGCTGATCGCCGACGCCGGAATCCTGCGCGACGGGTTCTCGTTCCAGGCCGGTGCGGGAGGCATCGCGCTGGCGTTCGTCGCGGCCCTGCGGCAGAGGATGCGCGAGCGCGGCGTCCGCGCGCGGTTCGTGCGGGGCGGCTCGACGCGCTACCTCGTCGAGCTGCTGCAGGACGGGCTGTGCGACTACATCCTCGACGGTCAGACGTTCGACCTCGACGGTGTCCAGTCGATCGGCTCGGACCCGCGGCACGTCGCGACCTCGCCGTTCACGTCGTACAACTACCACGGCAAGGGCAGCTTCGCCTCGATGGTCGACGTGGTCGTGCTTGGAGCGACCGAGGTCGACGTGAAGTTCAACGCCAACGTGGTGACGCATTCGGACGGCCGGCTGCTCCACGGAATCGGCGGCTGGCAGAACTGCCTCGACGCCGGCTGCACGATCCTCGCGGTCCCGTCGTTCCGCGACCGGATCCCGGTGATCGTCGACGAGGTCACGACGGTCACCGGCCCGGGCGAGTGCATCGACGTCGTGGCGACCGAGCGCGGGATCGCGATCAACCCGCTGCGGCGGGACCTGATCGACGCGCTCGCCGGCTCGAGCCTGCCGATCCGACCGATCGAGGCGATCCAGCGCGAGGTCGAGGAGCTGTGCGGGGGCAAGCCGCAGCGCCCGCGATTCGCCGATCGCCCGGTCGCCGTGGTCCGCTGGGTCGACGGCACCGTCCTGGATACGGTGTTCCAGATCGCTCCGTGACCCCGGTCTCGCGAACCCACGCAACCGGGTCCAGGGCTCGAACGTAGTAACATCTCGCGCGCCCGCCGATCCGCGGCGACGCGTCCCCGGGGAGGAGATCCGTGAGGTATTCGTTGCGCTCGACGTTCGCCCTGCTCTGTGCTCTCACCGCCTGGTCCGCCCCCGCTCTGGCCGGCGTCGACGCCCGGATGCTGCGCTTTCCGGACGTATCGGCGGACCGCATCGCGTTCGTGTACGCCGGCGACATCTGGATCGTCGCCAAGACCGGCGGCACGGCCCAGCGACTGAGCACGCCGCTCGGCGAGGAAACGTTTCCCCGGTTCTCGCCCGACGGACGGGAGATCGCGTTCAGCGCGAACTACGACGGGAACAACGACGTGTACGTCGTGCCGGTCGACGGCGGCGTGCCGCGCCGGCTCACGTACCACCCGTATACCGACCGGCTCCTCGACTGGTACCCGGACGGCCGGGCGATCCTGTTCGCCTCCCCCCGAACGAGCGGCACGAACCGGTTCAACCAGCTGTGGAAGATCTCGCCCGAGGGTGGCATGCCCCAGAAGCTGCCCATTCCGTACGGCGAGTTCGGCTCGATCTCTCCCGACGGCGGGACCCTGGCGTACGTCCCGCTCTCGACCGACTTCCGGACGTGGAAGCGCTACCGCGGCGGGATGAACCCGGACATCTGGCTGTTCGACCTGGAGCAGCACACGTCGAAGAACGCGACCGCCGACGTCGCGGCCGATTCCCAGCCGATGTGGCACGGCAAGACGCTGTACTTCCTGTCCGACCGCGACGCGAACAAGCGGGCGAACCTGTGGGCCGTGGACACGCCGGCGGGCCGGCCACGTCAGGTCACGCGGTTCGAAGAGATGGACGTCGCGTTTCCGGCGATCGGGCCGCGCGACATCGTGTTCTCGGTCGGCGGCGAGCTGCACGTGCTCGATCTCGCGACCGAGACGACCCGGCGCGTCGACGTCGACGTGGTCACCGACCGCGCGACGCTCAAGCCACGGCAGCTTCCGGTCAACGACCGGATCGTCACGGCCGGCGTGTCGCCGGCGGGCAAGCGCGTCGTGTTCGAGGCGCGGGGCGAGCTGTTCAGCGTTCCCGTCGAGCACGGCGTCACGTGGAACCTGACGAACAGCCCGGGCATCGCCGAGCGCAGTCCGGCGTGGTCGCCCGACGGCAAGTGGATCGCCTACTTCTCCGACCGCTCGGGCGAGTACGAGCTGTGCCTCCGGTCGGGCGACGGATCGGGCACCGAGCGCGTGCTCAGCGCGCTCGGTCCGGGCTTCCGCTACCTGCCGCAGTGGTCCCCCGACTCGAAGAAGGTCGTGTTCGTCGACCAGGCGATGCAGATCTGGCTGTTCGACGTCGATACCAAGCGCGAGAAGAAGATCGACAAGGGCTCGTTCATGTTCCACGGAAACCTGACCGGGTTCCGCGCGGCGTGGTCCGCCGACAGCCGGTGGATCGCCTGGTCGCGCGCGCTCGAGCGCGGCGGCAGCTCGGTATTCCTGTACGACGCGAAGGGCGAGAAGCTGCACCAGGTCACGTCCGGGTTCTACAACGACGGCGGACCGACGTTCGACCCGGCCGGGAAATACCTGTTCTTCGGCTGCGGCCGGAGCTTCGAGCCGACCTACAGCGACCTGGACAACTCCTGGATCTACGCCAACACGAGCCAGCTGTGTGCCGTGCCGTTGCGCAAGGACGTTCCCTCCCCTCTCGCGCCCCGCAACGACATGGACGGCGACGACAAGGACAAGAAGGACGACAAGGACAAGAAGGACGAGAAGAAGGACGGTGACGACGCGAAGCGATCGGGCAAGGACGAGGGCAAGGCCGACAAGGACAAGAAGAAGGTCGAGCCGGTCGAGATCGACGTCGAGGATTTCGAGCGGCGCGTGGTCGTCCTGCCGCCGAAGGCCGGCAACTACGACAACCTCGCCGCCGTCGAGGGCAAGCTCCTGTTCATTCGCCGGCCCCGATCCGGTAGCAGCACCGAGGACAGCCCGATCGCGTTCTACGACCTCGAGAAGCGCGAGGAGAAGACCGTGCTCGGCACCGCCGACTTCTTCCTCGTCGCCGCCGAGGGCAAGAAGATCCTCGTCGGATCCAAGGACAAGTTCGCCGTCCTGGACATCGCGCCGGACCAGAAGCTCGAAAAGACGGTCGACGTCTCGGGCCTGTCGATGGAGCTCGACCCCGTCGCCGAGTGGCGTCAGATGTTCCACGACGCGTGGCGCATGGAGCGCGACTACTTCTACGACCCGAGCATGCACGGGGTCAACTGGGCCGAGATGCGCAAGCGCTACGGCGCGCTGCTCCCGCACGTCGTCACGCGCTGGGACCTGAACTTCCTGCTGGGCGAGCTGATCGCCGAGCTCAACGCGTCGCACGCGTATCGCGGGGGCGGGGATACGGAGCAGGCGAAGCAAGCCCCGGTCGGGCTTCTCGGCGCCGACTTCGAGCTGGACCACGGCGCGTACCGGATCCAGCGGATCCTCGACGGCGCCGTGTGGGACAGCGAGGTGCGCTCGCCGCTCGCGCGGCCCGGCGTCGGGGTCAAGGTCGGCGACTACATCCTGGCGGTGAACGGCGTGCCGATCGACACGACCAAGGAGCCGTGGGCCGCGCTCCAGGGCCTCGCGGGCAAGACCGTGGCCCTCTCCGTCCACGACAAGCCGACGCGCGACGGCGCGCGCGAGGTCCTCGTCGAGACGCTCGGTGGCGAACAGGAGTTCCGGCTGCGAAACCTGGCGTGGATCGAGAACAACCGGCGCAAGGTCGAGCAGGCGACGAACGGCCGCGTGGGCTACGTGTACGTCCCGTCGACAGGCCTCGATGGCCAGACCGAGCTGGTGCGGATGTTCTCGGGCCAGGCGACCAAGGAGGGGTTGATCGTCGACGAGCGGTTCAACAGCGGAGGCCAGATTCCGGACCGGTTCGTCGAGCTGCTGAATCGTCCGCTCTACAACTACTGGGGCGTCCGGGACGGAGTGGATTGGCAGTGGCCGCCCGTGGCCCAGACCGGGCCGAAGGCGATGTTGATCAACGGCTGGAGCGGCTCGGGCGGCGACTGTTTCCCGTACTACTTCCGCGCTGCGAAGCTCGGACCGCTGATCGGCATGCGTACCTGGGGCGGGCTGATCGGGATCAGCGGCTCACCCCAGCTCATCGACGGTGGTGCCGTGACCGTTCCGACCTTCGGGTTCTACGCGCTCGACGGCAAGTGGGCCGTCGAGGGCCACGGGATCGACCCCGACATCGAGGTCGTGGACGACCCGGCAAAGATGGTCGACGGAGGTGACCCGCAGCTCGAGCGTGCGATCCGTGAGGTCATGAGCGAGCTCGAGCGGCATCCGGCCAAGCGGCCGACCCGGGTCCCGTACCCGAATCGCGCGGGGCGTTGATCGGTCGGGGGGAAAAGGTACAACCCGGGCTCGTTTCCTTGCCTCGGCGACTCTTGAGACCGGAATCCCGAGCCCGGGTTGCGACAGACCACCGAGGCGCTCGTTTGGCACGCGACGGTTGAGGCGCCTCGCTCGCTTTCGAAGAGGAGCAAGCGGCATACCATCGTCGTTCGTGCTCAACGCGCGGTGATTTCGCCCGTGCTGGGCAAATACCCGACGAAGGTCTGACACATTCGTGTCGACACTTCGACACATACCTGGGTAGAGGTGACCATGGCACCCAAAGCGTCCGCCGAGCGTCGACGCCTGGGGGCCTCCGAGTCCCGGTCCGCGGACTGGAAGAACTGGGGCCCGTACCTGGCCGAGCGAGCCTGGGGCACCGTCCGCGAGGACTACAGCGCGACCGGGGACGCCTGGAGCTACTTCCCTCACGACCACGCGCGGAGCCGGGCGTACCGCTGGAACGAGGACGGGCTGGGCGGGTTCTCGAACCGCCACCAGAACGTGTGCCTGGCGGTCGCGCTGTGGAACGAGCGCGATCCGATCCTGAAGGAGCGGCTGTTCGGTCTGAGCGGCGCCGAGGGCAACCACGGCGAGGACGTCAAGGAGCACTACTACTACCTCGACGGCACACCGACCCACTCCTACATGAAGATGCTCTACAAGTACCCCCAGGTGGAGTATCCGTACGGTCGGCTCGTCGACGAGAACCGCCGGCGCGGGCTCGGCGATCCGGAGTTCGAGCTCGTCGACGCGATCGGGGACGCGCTGTCCCGCGGTCTCTACTTCGACGTGTTCATCGAATACGCGAAGGCCGATCCCGAGGACATCCTGTGTCGCATCACCGCGGTGAATCGCTCGCGCGAGGAGGCGACGCTCCACGTCCTACCGCACGTGTGGTTCCGCAACACGTGGTCCTGGGGCTACGAGCGGCCGCGACCGTGGCTCGAGAATCGGAGCGCCGGCCAGCGGGCAACGGTTCGGCTGTCCGAGCCTCATCTTGGCGAGCGGTCGTGGTACGTCGAGGCGCCCGGCACTACCTCCGCCGCGGAGGTCCTCGTCACGGACAACGAGACGAACGTCGAGCGCGTGTTCGGCGCCGTGAACCGGCACTCGTACTCGAAGGACGGGATCCACGATGCGGTCGTGGACGGTCGAGCGGATCGTGTCGCGACGAGCGGACGAGGCACGAAGGCGGCCGCGCGCGTTCGGGCCCGCGTCGCGCCGGGGGGCTCCCTCGTCGTGCGCGTACGCCTGACGCCCCGCGAAACGGCGGCCCCGTTCCTCGGCTTCGACCGGGTGCTCGCGGCGCGGATCCGCGAGGCCGATCGGTTCTACGACGAGCTGCATCAACCGGGACAGTCCGCGGATCTGCGCCGGATCCAGCGCCAGGCCTGCGCCGGATTGCTGTGGAGCAAGCAGTTCTACCACTACGGGGTCGAGCTGTGGCTCGACGGCGACCCCGCGGGCCCGCAACCACCCGTCGTGCGGCGGCGCGGACGGAACTCGGACTGGACACACCTGTACAACCTCGACGTCGTGTCGATGCCCGACAAGTGGGAGTACCCGTGGTTCGCCGCGTGGGACCTGGCGTTCCACGTGATCCCGCTCGCGTTTCTCGACCCCGAATGGGCCAAGCGCCAGCTGGTGCTCTTGACCCGCGAGTGGTACATGCATCCGAACGGCCAGCTCCCGGCCTACGAATGGGCGCTCGGCGATGTCAATCCACCGGTGCACGCGTGGGCCGCGTGGCGTGTGTACAAGATCACGCGCAATGTCACGGGGCGCGCGGACACCGAGTTCCTCGAGCGCGTGTTCCACAAGCTGCTGCTCAACTTCACGTGGTGGGTCAACCGCAAGGACGCGGAGGGTCACAACATCTTCCAGGGCGGCTTCCTCGGCCTGGACAACATCGGGGTGTTCGATCGCAGCGCCCCGTTGCCCACGGGCGGTCGCCTCGAGCAGTCCGACGGCACGGCATGGATGGCGATGTACTGCCTGAACATGCTCGCGATCGCTCTCGAGCTCGCCCGGAGCCGGCCGGCGTACGAGGACGTGGCCACGAAGTTCTTCGAGCACTTCCTGTACATCGCTGCGGCGATCCACGGGACGGACGAGCGGCCGGGGCTGTGGAACGAGCGCGACGGCTTCTTCTACGACGTACTGTCCCTGCCCGGCGGTGCGCACCAGCCGATCGAGATCCGATCGTTCGTCGGGCTGACGCCGTTGTTCGCCGTGGAGACGCTCGAGCCGGATCTGCTCGAGCGTCTGCCGCGGTTCCGCCGCCGGATGGAGTGGTTCCTGCGGTATCGACCGAACCTGGTGCGCCGTGTCGCGTCGCTCGGGACACCCGGGCAGGGGGGGCGGCGGCTCCTGTCCCTCGTCGGCCGACCGCAGCTCGAGCGGATCCTCGAGCGCATGCTCGATCCGCAGCAGTTCCTGTCCGACTTCGGCCTGCGCTCGCTGTCCCGGGAGCACCGCGATCGGCCGTACGAGCTCGAATTCGCCGGGACCACGCACCGCGTGGCGTACGAGCCGGGAGAGTCGTCGGGGCGCATGTTCGGCGGAAACTCGAACTGGCGCGGTCCGATCTGGTTCCCGGTCAACGTGCTGATGGTCGAGTCGTTGCAGAAGTTCCACCACTACTACGGCAGCGGTCTCCGCGTCGCGTGTCCCGGCGACTCGCGCCGGCGCATGACGCTCGACGAGGTGGCGACCGACCTTTCGCGTCGGCTGATCCGCATCTTTGCCCAAGACGCGGACGGACGTCGTCCGTTCCACGGAGCGGTCGAGCTGTTCCAGACCGACCCGCACTTCCGCGACCTCGTGCTGTTCCACGAGTACTTCCACGGCGACACGGGTGCCGGGCTCGGAGCGAGCCACCAGACCGGTTGGACCGCCCTCGTGGCCAAGCTGATCCACCAGAGCGGGCGTGCTAGCATCCGACTCCGATGATCGCGAGCCTGGAGCAGAGCTTCCCGGACCTCGGCGTCCTGCGCCGGAACTGGCCGGGACACGAGAGCCGGACCACGACGCATCGGGTCGTGGTCTCGGGCGTCACGATCGGCGGTGCGGATCGCACGCTGATCGCCGGGCCGTGCGCGGTCGAGTCGCTGGATCAAACGCTGGCGGTGGCCCGGGCGGCCCAAGCGGCGGGCGTCCACCTGCTACGTGGAGGAGC
This sequence comes from uncultured Acidobacteriota bacterium, assembly GCA_963824225.1. Lineage (GTDB taxonomy): Bacteria > Acidobacteriota > Polarisedimenticolia > Polarisedimenticolales > Polarisedimenticolaceae > CAWGOF01. The sequence continues at coordinate 211,235 of CAWGOF010000002.1, forward strand.
GTACAAGCCACGGACGAACCCGCACTCGTTCCAGGGGCTCGGCCTCGCGGGACTCGAGATCCTCGCCGAGGTGCGGCGGCGGACCGGCCTCGGGATCGTCACCGAGGTACTCGACCCGCGCCTCGTCGAGCAGGTCGCCGCGCACGCCGACATGCTGCAGATCGGCTCGCGGTCGATGCAGAACTTTCCGCTGTTGACCGAGGTCGGTCGCGCGAACGTGCCGGTCCTGCTCAAGCGCGGCTTCAGCGCCACGCTCGAGGAGTGGTTGTGCGCCGCGGAGTACGTGGCGCGCGAGGGGAACCGGCAGATCGTCCTGTGCGAGCGCGGCGTCCGGACCGCGTGTCACTGGAGCTACTCGCGGAGCGTTCTCGATCTCAACGTGCTCGAGCCGCTACGGCACCTGACGCCGCTCCCGGTCGTCGTCGATCCGAGCCACTCGACCGGTGACTGGCACCTGGTCCTCGCACTGTCCCGCGCGGCGATCGCGGCCGGCGCCCACGGCCTCGTCGTCGAGGTCGTCGAGCCCGGAGCCGATCGCCGGCTCCTGCGTTCGGATGCCGAGCAGGGCGTGCCGCCGGAGATCCTGAGCGAGATCGCCGACGCCGCACGCACCGTGGTCGGAGCCGGCGGTTGAGCGATCCCGGGATCCGGATCGGGATCCGCCGGGAAGACAAGAACGAGTGGGAGCGCCGGGCCCCGCTGACACCGGACCACGTGGCCGAGCTCGTCCGACACCACGGGCTCGCGGTGACCGTCGAGTCGTGTCGGCGACGAATCTTCGGCGACGCGGAGTACGCACGCGCGGGAGCGCGAATCGCCGAGCACGTCGACGACTGTTGCGTGGTGTTCGGGATCAAGGAGATTCTGCCCGAGCGGATCCGGCCCGGCGTCACGTACCTGCTGTTCTCCCACACGGCGAAGGCCCAGGCCCACAACATGCCGATGCTCGGCGCGTTCCTCGAGCGCCGAGCAACCCTCGTGGACTACGAGCTGATCGTCGACTCGAGCGGACGACGGCTCGTGTTCTTCGGCCGCCATGCCGGATACGCGGGGATGATCGATGCGCTGTGGGCGCTCGGCCGGAGCTTCGCCGCGGATGGACAGCCGACGCCGTTCGAGCATGTGCGCTTGGCCCACGAGTACGCGAGCCTCGACGAGGCCACGCACCACGTATCGCGGATCGGCGAGCAGATCCGGCACGACGGGATCGCCGAGCCGCTGCGGCCGATCGTCTTTGGATTCACGGGCTCGGGGAACGTGACGCACGGGGCGCTCGAGATCTTCGAGCGCCTTCCGACCGTCGAGATCTCGCCCGACGAGCTCGAGCCGGCGCTGGCCGATCCCGCGCTCTCGCATCACGCCGTCTACGGCGTGCGCTTCCGACGCAACCACAGGTCCGGCGGGCTCGCGCGGTGGCTGCCGCACCTGACGGTGCTCGTCCACGGGGCGTACTGGAGCCCGGACCAACCGCCGATCGTCACGCGGGACGATCTGCGCGCCCTGTGGGCCGGCTCCGGGCCTCGTCTGCGCCTCCTGGCCGACCTGGCCTGCGATCTCGACGGGGCCCTGGCGAGCACGGTGCGGATCACCGACCCCGGTGCGCCGGTGTACATCTACGACCCCACGACCCACGCCACGCGACCGCCGTTCCGCGGACCCGGGCCGCTCGTGCTGGCGATCGACAACCTGCCGTGCCAGCTCCCGGCCGAGGCTTCGCAGCACTTCGGAGACGCGCTCGTGCGATTCCTCCCTGCCCTCGCGCGCTGCGACTTCCGGCGTGACCTGACGCAGCTCGGCCTGCCGCCCGAGATCGCCCGGGCGATCGTGGCCCACGCGGGCGCGCTGCTTCCGCGCCACGCCTGGCTCGCCGCTCACGTTCCACCGCCGTGCTAGAATCGCGCGCCTTCCGCGGGGACGGGGGCTCGATGGCGGCGCGACGGTTCCTGGTCACGGCGGGTCTCCCGTACTCGAACGGCCTGCTGCACGTCGGACACATCGCCGGCGCGTACCTCCCCGCCGACACGTACGTCCGCTACCTGCGCGCGCGGGGCGACGACGTCCGGTTCGTGTGCGGGAGCGACGACAACGGTGTGGCGTCGTTGCTCTCGGCACGCAAGGAAGGGAAGCGCGTCGAGGATCTCACGGCGTACTACCACGCCCGCCAGCTCGAGGACTTCCGCAGCCTGGGGATCGAGTTCGACGTGTACGGCGGAACGCACCAGCCGGGGTTCGTCGACCGTCATGTCCAGGTGAGCCAGGCGTTCTTCCGTCGGATCCACGATCGCGGATACTTCGTCAAGAAGACCGCCGAGCAGCTGTACGACGCCGAGGCCGCGCAGTTCCTCGCCGATCGCTACGTCCGCGGCACGTGCTACCACACGCGCGACGACGGTACGCCGTGCGGGTTCCCCGAGGCGTACGGCGATCAGTGCGAATCCTGCGGCAAGGCCATCGATCCGTTGCGACTCATCGATCCGGTGAGCGTGGTCACGGGCACACGGCCGGTTGCGCGTCTCACGACCCACTGGTACCTGCGGCTGTCCGAGTTCGAGGAGCCGCTCCGCGCGTGGCTCGAACGCAAGCAGCCCCCGGGCGACGACGGCCCGCCGTGGCGCGAGGGCGTCCTGCGATTCGCGTTGGGCCAGATCCGCGAGGGGCTGCCCGAGCGCGCGATGACCCGCGACCTCGCGTGGGGCGTCCCGGTGCCGCTCGACGACCCGGAGGCCGCGGGCAAGGTGCTGTACGTCTGGTTCGACGCGCCGATCGGCTACGTGTCGTTCACCGCGGCGCTGTGCGAGCGCGAGGGGGGCGACGGGCGCGCGTACGAGCGGTACTGGAAGGACCCGGCGACGCGGATCGTGCACTTCATCGGCGAGGACAACGTCGTGTTCCACGCTCTCGTGTGGCCGGCGATGCTGATGGCCGAAGGGAGCTACGCGTTACCGTGGCAGGTCGTGGCCAACTCGTTTCTGAACATCCGGTTCCCCGGCGCGGACGAGCAGAAGATCAGCAAGAGCCGCGGCACCGCGATCTGGATCTCCGAGTACGCCCGGACGTTCGCGCCCGATCCGCTGCGCTACTACCTGACCGCGATCGCCCCCGAGACCGCGCGGACGACGTTCGAACCCCAGGACTTCGTCGCGCGCAACAACGGCGAGCTGTCGAACGCGTACGGCAATTTCGTCCACCGGACCCTGACGTTCATCGAGCGCTACTTCGATCGGCGCGTGCCGGAGGTCGGACGACGGGAGGACATCGACCTGGAGCACCTGGCGCGCATCCGCGACCATGCGCTGCGCGTGACCGAACATCTCGAAGCGTTCCGGTTCCGCACGGCGCTGGGGGAGATCCTCGGGCTGGCCCGCGCGTCGAACGTGTACCTCGATCGCAAACAGCCCTGGCGTCAGCGGACCACGGATCTCGCCGCCTGCGGCACGACGCTCAACGTGTGCCTGCAGACGGTGCGCGCGCTGGTCACGCTGTCGGCGCCGTTCCTGCCGTTCGCCGCGGCTCGATCGGCCGCGATGCTCGGCCTCGCCCCTCCGCCGTTGCCGTGGGACTCGGCAACCCACGAGCTTCCCGCTGGGCACGCGCTCGGCGCACCCGAACCGCTCTTTCCACGCATCGAGTCGCAGGACTGGTCGGTCGGGAGCTAGAATCGCGAGCTAGAACGCGATGCGCCAGCCGAAGCTGACGGTGTCTTCGTCCCAGTCGTAGCGCGCCGAGACCGCGGTTCCGGCCGAGTGTCCGTTACGACGGAACTCGAAGCCCACCGTCTGGTCCGCTCCGACAGCCAGACGCACCACGCTTCGGCCCACGCCGTAGCGCATCTCGGCCCGCGGCAGGCCGTGCGCGATCCCCAGCCCCGTGCGGAACGCGCGCTGAGCCCGCGGTGCGCCGGTCGGGGTCTTGTTCGACTCGGTGCCGAACGACTGGACCCAGCGGCCGACGCCGGTCGTCTCGAGCAGGTAGATCTTGACCGCACGCCGCACGCCCTTCTCGGCGCGCTGCTGGGCGGCCTCCGTGACGTCGTCCAGGAACATGAACTCCGACAGCGCCTGTCCCGACGTCGGCACCCCGTACGCGCGCAGACGGTCGAACTGCGTGGTCATGCGCGGCAAGAGATAGGCTCGATAGAACCCCCGCGTATCGGGCTGCACGCGCGCGGCGGCGTCGAGCCGCGGCGCGGCGACGAGCGGTGCACCCGGCAGCCTCGTCGAAACCGAGAGTGTCGATCGATCGAGCTGTATCGGAGGAAGATCGGTCGACCGCAGATCGAGCTCGCCGGCCCGCGCCGGCCCACACAAGGCGGCGACCATCACGCACACGCCACCCACACGCTCGAGGGAGCGTCGGAGCGTTCGTGCGGCTGGTCGATACCCGTTCATGCAGAGCCCTCGAAAGAAAACCATCCAAGGTGGTTGTACGGCCTATCCCACGATCTCGCAAGGCCCTGGAGGCCAGTTGCTGCTGACGAATTCGCAACGCCCCAGAAAACACCGCCGACGGCCTAAAGCACTGTAGAGCGAGGAGTTAAGAATCGGGGGTTTCGGCGACTAGGGCGGCGGGGCGGGTCAGAATCAGGTAATGCCCGTGGTCCGATGTCACGACAAGTACCGAGTCGTTCCAGGTACTTTTCCTATCGACCCAGTCGGTGACGACACGCACCGCTTCGTCGCCGCTGAGCACCGCGCCCACGGCGGTGTCCAGGTTCGCGTCGTGAGACGCCCAGTCGACGTCGCCCGCTTCGATCATCAGCCAGAAGCCCTCGGGGTCGCGCTCGAGGACCGTGAGTGCCGCGGTGACCATGTCCGCGAGCGTCGGGTTCTCCTGCAGGTCCGCGGCGGTGTAGCTCTCGGCCGCCGACCGGCCGCCCACGGGATCGTAGCGACCGTCGGCGGTTCGGTACGGCAGGTGACCTCCGGCGGCCGTGACGCCGTACAGACCGAAGAGTCGATGGCCCGCCGCCGCCGCACGCGCGGCGTCGGCCCGTAGGTGCTCGCCCCCCGGCATACCCGTCACCCGCGTCGACACGACGTATCGACCACCGCGCGTCGAGTCGACCGACCGTAGGTCCGGCTCGGCGACGTAGCGGTTGCCGGGCACGAAGTTGCTTCCCTGCCCGGAGTCGGCCTGGGCCACGACGCCGAAGCCACATCCAATCAGCACGTCGACGCCGGCGAGCGGCTGCTGCGGATGGGATGCCGACCGTAGGCCGAGCAGATCCCGCGTCAGGTCCTGGTAGTCCGAGCGGTCGACGTTCTGTGCGTACGCGGCCGCCGGCGTCGCGTGGCTCACGGGCACGCTGGTCACGATCCCGATCGCCTTGCCCGAAGCCTGCGCCTCGTGCGCGACCGTGGGCAGCTTGCGCCCTCGCGGGTCCACGTTGATCGAAGCGTTGAAGGTCTTGACGCCGCTGCAGAACGCGGTCGCGGTGGCCGCCGAATCCGGAATGGCGTGCCGCGCGAGCGCACCGTCCCGCCGCGCGATCAGGTACCCGGGGTTCGTTCCGCGGCTCCACGGGTTCCTCCCGCCCTGGGCCGCGTCGTAGCCGCCCTCGAGACCCCCGCCCTCGTCTCGCACGCGCTGGCCATCGACGACCCCCGCGTGGTGATCGTCGGACGGCGAGGCGACGGCGAAGCCGAACTCCGACGTTCCACGCGCCGTGTAGTCCATGAAGTGCAGCCCCACACCACGTCCCGTGTCGAACTTCGCTCCGCCCGCGGCGTGAATCGCCGCCGCGCGCGCGGTGTCCCAATCCATCCCGTCGAACACGACGAGGATGACGTTCCGACGCCCCGCGGCGAGCGCGGCGCGTTGGAGAGCCGCGACGTCGGTCTGGTCCATGTACTCCGCAGCCGCGTTCCACGTCCGGCGCGGGAGGACGCCGTACAGGCGCTCGAGCGCCGCACGGTCCCGGTACCGGCTCCGCGCTCCGGTGTACGAGTCGAGATCGATTCCCGGACCCGCGCCGGCGGTCCCGTACGTGTACACCGGCACGAGGCGCAGCGTGTGGTCACGCCACGAGACGTAGCGCCCCGCCTCGGGGCCCCAGTGCGCGACCGGCGATCGACCGCGTTTCATGGCCTGGACCTGGATCTCGCGGAGGACGTCCCCCGAGTCCGCGACGGCTCGCGCGACCCCGACGGTCGCGAAGAGACCGATCGCGACCCACCGCCACGCCGCCTCGCGGAGCAAACGCCTCTCCTCCGGAGCCGCGCCGGCGGCCCGCATCCACGCGTGACTGCGAAGGCTAGTTCTCCACGAGCGCTCGGTCAATCGCCGCGTCTTGCTACAATCGCCGGCGATGCTGCGTCGAGCCACGCCGGATCCCAGCACGCCGAAGCGCGACGGGTACGCGTACAAGCGCGAGTTCTATCGCGACCCCGAGGTTGCGGCGGACTACGATCGGCACCGCTTCGCCACGCTCGCGCGGGCCCGCCGCAACGCCCGCAAGTGGCGCGCGATCGAGATCGCCCTCCGCGAGGCCGGCCCCGTGGAATCGGTGCTCGACGTCCCGTGCGGTACGGGTCGATTCACGGGAACCCTGGCGGATCGGGGACTGCTCGTCGTGGCCAGCGACATCTCGATCGAGATGATGCGCGTCTCCGCGGGCAAGGCCGCGGGGCACGCGGGTGTCGCGGGCCACGTGCAGGCCGACGCCGAGCGGCTGCCGCTGCGCACGGGCGCGGTCGATTGCGTGCTGTCGATCCGGTTCCTGTTCCACTGCGATGCGGCAACTAGGGTCCGCATCCTGCGCGAGATGAAGCGCGTGTCCCGGCGTTGGCTCGTCGTGGACTACCGCCACCGGTACAGCTATCGCTGGGTCAAGTGGCGACTGTTCCGGGCCCTCGGGTTGACGACGAAGCCGCTCGAACGCGTGACGCGGGCCCAGCTGGGCGAGGAGTTCGCGAGCGCGGGTCTCGCCATCCGGCGCATCATTCCGGTGAACCGCGTGTTCTCGGACAAGTGGGTCGTTCTCGGTGAGCCGGCCCGAACCGCGGAGTGAGCTGGCCGATCTCGCCCTGTCGCGCCTCGGCGGGACCGCGATCGTCGGGCCGCTCGGCGAAGGCGGAAAGTGCGCCGTGTATCGCGCGACGTGGCGCGGGCGCGACGTGGCGCTCAAAGTCTACAAGCCGCAGGCCGTGGCGCGGCACGCGCGGAACCACGGCGAGGATCTCGCAGCCTACGAGCACGGACGCAACCAGGCGTTCTGGAGCGCGCCGGGTCTCGCGCGCTACGTCGCCGAGCCGCTGGGCTTCGTCGCCACGCCCGAAGTGTCCGCGTTCCTCCAGGAGCTGCTGCACGGTGAGCTGTACTACTTCTACTACACGCGGAGGAACGGGCGTGTGGATCCCCAGCTGTTCGACCACGTCCGCCGGATGGTGCATCTGTACCACGCCGCGGATCTGTACGACGTCGACCTGCACGCGATGAACGTGATGGTCGTCGAGGAGCGGTCGGTCGAGCCGATACCGAAGCTGTTCGACTTCAACCTCGTCCCGTTCCACGTTCGGCCGCGGAACCCGCTGGTCGCGTTGCTGCTGGGGGCGGGCTTGATCGGCAAGCGCGCGCGGGATCTGCGGAAGCTCCGGCGATTCCACGACTTTCGACGGATCGAGGCCAAGCTGGTCCGGTACTACGAGCGCGGTTGACAGCCCCGAGCGTTTCTTTGATCATGCTGTTTTGAGGGAGATTGAAGGTCGCCGTGACACCGCGCTGGCCGGCTTACTTGCTCTCGCTTTCCCTGCTGTGCACTGCCCCGGGCTGCCTCGGGAAGAACAACACCGTCTCGGCGAACCCGACGACCAAGCCCGTCACGTCACCGACGATGCTGCCGCTCGTGTACTACGAGGACGGAGCGGTAGCGTTCATCGGCGTCGATGCCCGGGCGGCGCAGTACGCGAAGGACGGCGAGTCGGTGTTCGCGCTCGGGCTGGGGTTGGGGAACCGCGCTCGGCGCACGATCAAGCTCGATCGCGAGTCGTTCGTCCTCGAAACCAGCGCGGGGAGCCGCTACCCGCTCGTCACGGTGCAGGAGTTCAACCAGAACTACGAGCGATCGACCCACGACACCGAGCTCGCACAGCCGTTCCTCGAGGGGCTGCAGGTCAAGTTCAACCCGGCGAAGTTCCGGGCTCGCGCGTTCTTCCCGTCGCGCAGCGCGACCGCAGGAGCAACGGTCGTCGACTCGTTCGAGCTCGGTACGACCGAGTGGACGCACATGTACCTGTACTTTCCGATACCCGCGGAAGGTCTGCACCGCCATACATTCAGGCTGCTCGTATCCGTCGAAGGCGAGCCGGACCCGTTCGTCGTCGGCTTCGAGGTCCGTTGACCGACCGCGCTACCGAGGGGTGATCCGATGACCCGGAACCGTGTGTGCGCGGGGCTGCCCGTGCTCGTTCTCGCGACGTGCTCTCTCGCGGCTCAGGAACCGTCGCCGGCTCCGGCCCCGTCACCGGCGGCCGAGGCCCCCAAGGCCCCGACCGCCTCGGCGGTGGTGAAGCGGATCCAGGCTGGGGAATTCGAAGCCGGCCTGACCGACGCCGAGGCAGCGCTCGCCGCCGCACCCGAGGACGCGCGCCTGTGGTACCTCAAGGGGTTCATCCTGGCCAACCTGAAGCGCCCCGAGGATGCGGCGGAAGCCGCGGGTAAGGCGCTGTCGATCCAGCCCGATTTCGAGGGCGCGAACCTGCTCCTGGCGCGGCTCCAGGAGGACCTGGGCCAGTTCGAGATCGCGATCGAGCACTATCGCAAGGAGCTCGAGGTCGCGAAAACGGTGCCCGTTCGGCGCGATGCCCTGCTCGGGCTCGCCACGGCGTCGATCCGGCTCAAGCGCGTCCCGGACGCGATCGCCGCGCTCGAGCAGGTGTTGAAGATCGCGCCGGGCCACATGGGCGCGATGGAAGAGCTGGCCGACCTGTACAACCGGTCGGGGCGCAAGGACGAAGCGGCGGCCCTGCTCGACCGCGTGGCCATTCTCAAGTCCAACGACCCGCAGAAGCTCTATGATCTCGCGAGCGCGCGCCAGAGCGCGGGCGATCTCGAGGCCGCTGCCGCCTATCTGCGCAAGGCGATCCAGATCAAGGACGATTTCGCCGCGGCGCATTTGCTGCTCGGCCAGACGCTGATCAGCCTGCAGATGCGGGACAAGGCGGCCGAAGAGCTCAAGCGCTACCTCGAGCTGGCCCAGAACCCGGAGGATCCCGCGGTGGCTGAGGCACGCAAGCTCCTCGACGAGCTGACCAAGTACGAGGACAAACAGTAGCCCTCCGTTCGCTGCAACTCCGTCGCGTCTTTTGCTGCGCGAGCAAATGCGACGCGGCACCACTCGGCGTATATTTCTCGGCATCGGGGCGAGCGGAGGTGGGCATGCCTCCCGGACGAATCGGGGTCCTCGCAATCGCAGGGGCGCTGGGAGCCAGCGCCGCGGTCGGTGAACCCCAGCCCGGTGACCATGCGATTCTGAAGGCTCACCATTTCGCCGCGAAGGGGTCGCGCGCGTTACGGGCCGGTAACTTCGGCGTGGCGCTTCCGATGTTCCGCAAGGCGCTCGAGGCGGTCCCGCAGTACCCCGACGCCCACATGGGACTGGGCCACGTGGCCCTGCGCGATCGCTCCTACGAGGAGGCGCTCGCCGCCTACCGCAACGCGGAGCGGGGGTACGCCGCACTCGGGGAGGCACTGTTCCGTCGCCGGCTCGTCGAGTACGACGAAGCGCAAGATCGGATCCGCGACCTGCGCCAGGAGTTGACTGAGCTGCGAGCGCGGGCCAACCGCGCCGGGACGAACGAGAACGAGCCCGGTCTGACGGCGATGCGAATCGAGCAGTCGATCGCACATCTCGAGATGATCAGACGCCCGGACCCATCGGGCATCCAGGTCGCGCCGGCCGAGGTGCCATTCTTCATCGGCAACGCGCTGATGCACCTCGGGCGTCGCTCGGAGGCGATCGACGCCTGGACCGCGACCGTCCGCCGAGATCCGGCCTTCGCTCCGGCGTACAACAACCTGGCCGTGGCGCTATGGAAGACGGGTCGCGTGAGCCAAGCGCGAGCCTGCGTGGCTCGCGCCGAGTCGCTCGGCGTGGTCACGAACCCGGCGTTCAAGGCCGATCTGGATCGCGCCGGTCCAGGCGATCCAAGCAACTGTCCGTAGAAGCGTGTCAGAAACAAAGGGGAGGACCCAGGGCCCTCCCCTTCTCAACGATTGCGTTCGACTAGAACGTCCAGCGAGCGGACAACCGGGCGGACCGGGAGTTCTGGTACCCGAGCACGGTGTTGAAGTCCGGGTTCTCGATGGTCGCGGTCGACTCCACGAAGTCGTCCATCGCGTTGACCTCGCGCGAGCCGAAGAGATTGAACACCGTCAGACCGAGTTGCAGGGTCCCGGCCTTCCCGAACGTCCGATCGTACCCGAGCAAGAGGTCGAACGTCGCGATGTCCGGTGTGCGACCCAACGCTCCGCGGCCCACGTTGTCGTAGTCAAATAGGAAAGGCCCAGCCACGAAATTGGGGTCGCTAGCAGGACCGGTCGACGGACCCGTCACCAGCACTGGCCCACCGCCAGGGTCCGAGTACCACGCATACACCGGATTGAGGCCCGGCAGCTCACCCGCATTCTGGTAGATCGGATGGGCCAGGAGCGGAGTCCTCGGCGTACCCGACATCCAGTTCATCGAACCACCGACCACGAACCCGCTGTCCCACTTGTACGAGCCGAACAGCTTGGTCATGAACGGCCGATCGGTGTTGAGCTGTCCGTCTTCGAACTGTGCGGCGGTCAGCGGCGACAACGGGAAATCGAACAGCGACGTGATGTTCGGGTCCGACTGGCCGTTGTCGTTGCGGTACAGACCCTCGTAGTTGCCCTCGAGATCCGAGATCCGGAAGTTCCCGTAGAACAACCAGTGGTTGCCGAACCGCTTGTTCAGGATGAACTCGGCCGCCTTGTATTCGTGCGTCGCTTTGGGGATCGTCTCGCCGTTCGGCCCGATCTGGGTATTCTCGCCCGGGTTGGCCAGGACGTACGCCCCGAACGGCTCGTGAACCGGGAACGCCGGAAACGGCTCTGGATACCCGTAGAGATCGGCATAGTAGAAATTCTGAATCGACTCGATCGACGTGTACTGAACGTCCTCGAGCGCACGCCCCTGTTCTCGGTAGATCCCGCGGATCTCGATCGACATGTTGTTGCCGAGCTCTCGCTGGAACCCGAGCAACAGCTCGTCGACGTACGGGAGCTTCGTGCCCTCCTCGATCTCGGTGACCTCAAGTCCTTGCATGAAGATCGTCGTGTTCGCGTTGGTCTCGGCCGCCGGCGAGAGCGGCACGCCGGTGATGTAGTCGAAGTCGGTCCACTGATAGCGGGAAATACCAACCTCGTTGGACAGAGAGCGAACCGCGAGGTCGTTCGGGATGCGCTCCAGGTACCGAGCGACGTTCGCGTAGACCTTCGTTCTGCCGTCACCCTGCACATCCCACGTCACACCGACACGCGGCGCGAACTCCGTGTCGAACTTGTAGCTGTCCGCGTTGTAGGGCGTCGTCACGGGGATCCGCGCGCCGGTGCCTGGATCAATCGCCAGGGGCAGCGTGAAGCCACCCGAACCCGTGATCTCCTGCGACGTGACCCGCACGCCGGCCTTCAACGTCCAGCGGGGATGGAACGACCAGGTGTCCTGCACGAAGAAGTTCAAGTCCTCGGTCGTCGTCGGAGGCGGCGTGGGATAGAAGCGTGCGCGCACCGAGCGCCAGTTCGTGCCGCCGCGGTAGTCGATCAACGTGCCGGACGTCGAATTGAGGATGACGTGGCAGTCGAACCCCGGATTGTCGCCCGGGCAGAGCGGCGATCCGTCCGTGTACCCGCCGTCGCCGTCGCCGTCGAGCGGGATCACGAACGCAGCCGACGGCCCCGTGTACGCCTGATCGTCCGTGTACTCGATATCGTCGTACTGGATGCCGCCCTTGAGCTCGTGGTTCCCGAGGACCCACGTTGCCGCGATCTTGAACTGGTTGTTGACGTCGTCGGCGTTCGACAGGAAGCCGGTGCCGCCCGTGAACCAGGTCGCCGAGTTCGCGGCGGCGCCGCCCAGGAACGCGAGCTCCTGCCGTCGGTCGCGCACGCGCGTCGCGTCGAACGTCGATACTTCGCGGAACGTCCCGTCGTGGCGGCCGACCTGCGCCTGCAGGAAGAAATTCGACGAAAGCGCGCCATCGTACTTCAGCGTGTAGTTGTTGGCCCCGTACTCGATCTCCGACTGGCCGCCGCCGAACGTGAAGTATTGCAGGTTGCGCAAGCCGGCGAAAGCCTGGGGGCCCGCCTCGCCGTCCGAAGGGTCGCCGAACCCGCTGAGCTCGACCCGGTGGTTGGGGTTTGCGTACCACGTGACCTTCGCCGCCCAGTTGTCGGTACTGCGCTCCTGCAGCTGGGGTCCGGCGAGCGCGGTGGGATAGGTCGCGTTACCCGCCGGGTACGTCACGCTCGCGACCGGCGTGGCGGGCGGGACGTTGAACGGCGTGGCCAGATCGAGCGGCTCGATCGTCGCGCCTGCGTCGTGCCACAGCCGGTTCAGCGTGCCGAAGTAAAACAGCTTGTCTTTGATGATCGGACCGCCGACGTGGACCGCAACGTCGAGGTCATCAGTCGAGTCGGCATCGAAGTTCACTGCAGCCGAGCTGCGGTGGACCTGTTTGAACCCTTGCGTGACCTCGCCGTAGTACGCGGCGACCGACGCCTCGAAGTTGTTCGTGCCCGATTTGACGACGGCATTCACGACGCCGCCCGTGGCCTGGCCATACTCGGCCTCGAAGCCGCCGGTCTTGACCTGGACCTCTTCCAGGTACTCCGACGTCACGCCAGTTCCGAGCGAGCCGTACACGATGTTGTACGAGCCGATCCCGCCGTACCCCGTGTTCGTGATGTTCACGCCGTCGATGACGTAGGAGTTCTCGAGGCCGGATGCTCCGGAGATCGAGTAGTTCCCTGCCCCCGTGCCCCCACCGTCCGCGACGCCCGGAGCCAGTGTGAACGTCTGGGTGAAGTTCCGGCCGAGAGGAACGTAGTTCACGTACTCGTCGATCACGAACGTCCCACCGATCGTCGTCGACTTGGCGTCGATGATCGGGGCCTCCGAGGTCACTGTCACGGCCTCGGTGATGCCGGTGTTCAGAATGAAATCGAGCTGCGTTCGTGAGCCGATCTTGACCGACACGCCCTCCTGGACGACTGCACCTCGACCCGGCGCTTCGGCGCGCACGTTGTACGAGCCGGACGGCAGGTTTGGCAGCACGTAGCGCCCCTTGGCATCCGTGAGCGCCGTGAACGGCGCCTGTCCGGCCGTGCCCGTCAGCGTTGCGTCGGCGATCGGCTCGCCCTTCTCGTTCTTGACCGTCCCTTCGATGATGCCGGTCGTCGCTGTCTGGGCCAGGACGGGAAGGGCGAAGGCGGCGCCGAACAGCACGGCGATCGTCGCCATCGCGAATCTTGACTTGAGCCTCATACCCACTCCTCCTCCTGAGTCGCTTCGACCGCGCGGCCTACCTCCGGGCAGGCACGCGCCTTGGCCGCGGACAAGGGGTGCAATGCGTCTGCCAGCCCAGCCACAGCACGAAAGTCATTCACTCCATTCGACTTCCTGGTCCGAGGGAGACGCCGAGGAGTCACGCCACCGAATTCATGGATCCGCTTTCTTGGATCAAGGGCGCTAAGAACGCCACGACCGCGGCGCCAAAGACGAGTCTGGTACGATGCCGGAATGGGCTTCGGGAGAAGGTGTTGAGCCACCGTACGTCAGCCGCTCTGGCGCTGCTCATCGGTGCGGTGACGATCGTGGCCGGGCTGACCACCGTCCGATCGCAGGACGCGACGCCGCGGCCGAGCATCACCGTAGAGCGTGTCGAGGTGCGGCTGGCCCAGTTCGACGTCGTCGTGCGCGATGCGAGCGGACAGCTCGCAACCGACCTCGGCCTCGCGGATTTCGAGGTATCCGAGGCGGGTATCCCCCTCGAGATCGTGGCCGTCGACGAGTGGGGCGCATCTTTCGTCCGCGAATCGCAGGGCGCGGAACCCTCCGCCCCGGCGTCTCCGGCTCCGAGCACGGCATCGGCCGAGCCCCGAACCCCCCAGCCATCCCCGCGCCCGTCCGTGCTCGAGGAGCGCAGCATCGTGCTCCTGTTCGATGGCTTGAACACGACGAGCGCGCTCAAGTTCAGCCAGGCCAAGCGAGCTGCGCTCGCCTTCGTACGCTCGGGGCTGCGGGCCGATGACATCGCTGCGGTGTACCAGCTCGATCTGGCCCTGCGGCCGCAGTGCGGCTTCACGAACGACGTCGGGCAGATCGCCTCGGCGATCCACGACTTAGCTTGGATGCCGAGCTCGGCGCTGTCGGATCAGATCGCGGAGAACGTGATCGCGTACCGCTCGACGGGCGGCGTCGACTACGCGCAACGACGGCTCGAGCGCGGCGCCATGATGTCCAACGAGCAGCTCGACTGGCAGCGCGAGCACACGTACGCGCTGTTGACGACCGTCGCCGAGGTGTTCGACGGGCTGCCCGGCCGGCGGATCCTCGTCTACCTCTCGGGTGGCTTCCCCATGACCACGGCGGGGGACATCGAGCGCGATCAAGGCGGCTTCACGCCGAAGCTGCGCAACTTGATCCGAACGCTGTCCGCGTCGGGCGTCGCCGTCTACTCGATCGACGTCGGGGACGACCTGACGATCGGCGACGTGTCGCGCCCGATCGACTGGCGCGTCGCCGCGAGCAAGCTCGGTTTGGACGATTCCATCCTCACCGACCTGGGCCTCGACGCCCAGATGTCGAGTGGTTCGGCCGGGGCGCGTCGCCAGTCGCTCGGCGTGCTGGCGGTCGAGACCGGCGGGCGCCTGTTGACGCACAGCGATCTGTCGAAGGCGTTCGCGGTGGTCCAGGAGGAGTCGACACGGTTCTACCGCTTGTCGTGCCGCGTGTCGAAGGTCCCGTCGGGCGATCGGTACCGTAAGCTGACGATCCGGGTGCGACGGCCGGGGTACAAGGTCACGTCGCGCAAGGGACGGTACGGGGACACGGTTCCCGGCGGAACGCTTCAGACGAGCGCGATCAGCCTGGGCGCTTCGTCGCCTGCGTTCCGTGCGATCTCGCTCAACGCCTCGGCGACCACGCTGCCCTTCTCGTCGCCCTCGGGCGCGATCCCGGTCGTCGTGGTCGCCGAGGCGCTAGGCCCGTTGACCTACCCGGCGGACGGTGGGGGCGGGGCGAAGCTCGATTTGGACTTCTTCCTCGTGGCGCGGGCGGGCGGGGAGGTCATCGCGCGCTACTCGCGCAACGTGACCGGCGCCGTGAAGGCCGGCGGCGCAGACGCGGTCCGCCGCGCATTCCGCATCGAGGGTCGCGTCGACCTCCCCCCCGGAATCTACGACCTCCAGGCGATCGTGCGGATCAACGATCCGCCGCAGTACGGGACGTGGAAGACGCCGCTTATCGTTCCACCGGTGCCGAGCGACGCAGCAGGTCTGCGGATCACCGGGCTCGTTCTGTCGCCACCGTCCGAGGGTGCCTCTCCGCTCCTGGCGCGGGTCGAGACCCGGCCCGGAGCCGTCGATCCGTTCCAGATCGGTGACGGGGTGCGACTCTTGCCGGCGACGCGCTCGGATTACACTGCTCCGGGCGAACTCGTCGTGCTGTTCTGGCTACGCGGTCTCGTCGTTCCGGAGTCCGGCGCACCCAAGATCGACGTGAAGGTCGAGGTCGAGGACGCGGCGGGGCTCGTGCGAGAGGTTCCCGGTCGACTGCACGCGTTCGTTCCGCGGGCCGACGGCGGACATTCCGGTCTGGTCGGCCTCGACCTCGCCCCGCTCCCCGCGGGCGCCTACGTCCTGCGGCTCCGCGTGAGCGAGCGTGAGCCACAATCGGCAAGCGCCGAGGCGACGTCGGCGTTCCGCGTCGTGCGCTCGGATGCCGTTCCCGAGGGAGCGAGCGAGCCCGGGATCTAGTCTACCCTCCTCGTCGTGATGCGGAATCGTCGCTCGGCCCTCCTGCTCCTCGGACTGTGCCTCATGGTGCTCGGCGCATTCGTCGCTCTCAGCCTTGTTCGCATCCCGGAGGGCCAGGTCGGGGTCTCGGCGACGGGCGCGGTCGAGCCGGGCCTGCGGCTCGCTTGGCCTTGGGCGCGTCCCGTGCTCGTGCCGCGCCGGGGTGCGGTCACGCTCCCCGACGTCCCGCTGCGCACGCGAGAGGGCTCGACGCTCCGGTTCGAGGTCCGGGGCGACTACGAGATCGGCCAGGCTCTCGCCGCTGATCTGGCCGCTCGAATCCGCGGCGTCGGTCTCGCGCCCGCCCTCGCCGAGCGCGCGAGCGCGGCGTTCGCCCACGTCGCCGAGCACCACGACGTCGAAAATCTGCTCGCCGATCGCACGATCCTCGAGTCCGCCGTCGCCCTCGACCTCGCGCCTGCGGGGATCGACTTCGTGCACCTCGCCGCCCGGTCGACGATCGAGGACGAGATCCTGCGGCGCAAGCGGACCGACGAGGCTCGCGCTCTCGCGCGCCGGCCGTCGGGCCGGGTTCTCGTGATCGGTCTCGACGGCGCGGACTGGAGCACGATTCGCCCGCTCGTCGCGGCCGGCCGGCTGCCCCACATCGCACGGCTCGTGCACGAGGGCGCGTGGGGCCCGTTGCGATCCTACGATCCGATGTACTCGCCGCTGATCTGGACTACGATCGCCACCGGCAAGTCGCCGGACAAGCACGGCATCGCCGACTTCCTGGTCAAGGACGAGCGACTCGGGACGCGACGGCCGATCAGCAGCGACTTCCGCAAGGTCAAGGCGCTGTGGAACATCCTGTCCGACTTCGACGTGCCGTCGGGCTGGGTCGCCTGGTGGGCCAGCTATCCGGCCGAGCAGGTCCGCGGCGTTCTCGTCACGGAGCTCGTGGCGCACACGGTCGTGCGGTCGGGCCCCGATGCCGTAGGGGAGCGTGCCGGTCTCGCCTCACCGGTGGAGTTCCTGCGCGAGCGGGCTCGGCTCCTCGTCCCGCCCGCAGCGCTCGACCGGAGCGAGGTCCTGCGACTGTTCCCGGTCGAGTCCGAGGAGTTCCGCGCGGCTCAGGAGCGGGCCCGTACGGAGGAGGCGGATCCGGACTCGAAGGCTCCATCCGACCCGCTCGTCCACACGATCAAGCTGCTGTGTGCGATGCGCACGTACCACCACATCGCCCTCGACCTGCTACGCGGGAGCTTGCCCGTCGTCGCGGTGTACTACGAGGGGATCGACATGATGGGCCACAGGTTCCAGCACTACCTGGCGCCGAAGATGGCGCTCGCCACGGACCCGGAGTTCGCGCGGTTCCACGACGCCGTGCTCGGGTACTACGAGATCCAGGACGAGATGATCGGCGAGCTCCTGGCTGCCGCGGGCCCCGGGACGATGACCGTCGTCGTATCGGACCACGGGTTCGCCACGGGAGCCGATCGGCCGAAGGACGTGGTGCCGTACACGACGGGCCAACCCGCCGAGTGGCACCGCCCGTGGGGCATCTGGATCGTCCACGGCCCGGGCGTTCGGCCGGGTGCCGCGGGACCGGCGAGCGTGTACGACGTCGCACCGACCGTGCTCGCGCTCGCCGGCCTGCCGCTCGCCGGTGACATGCCGGGCCGACTCTTGCCCGCGGTCGAACGATCGGACGGCGGGCGACCCGCTTCGATCGGATCGTACGAGCTCGTCGGCGCGCCGCTCGACCACGGCGAGGCCCCGGCGATCGACGCCGAGGCGGCGGCCGAGATGATCGCGAACCTCAAGGCCTTGGGCTACGTCGGCGGAGCCGAGTCGCTCGGTCCGGGCGCCGGAGCCGATGGCACAGAGAGCGGGGAAGCTTCGACGCAGGTGTTCTATCACCGGAACCTGGCTACGTATCACATCAAGCAGGGCCAGTTCGCCGAGGCCGAGCGCGAGCTGCTCCTGGCCAACGAGCGGCAGCCGTTCCCCAAGACCTACTCGATGCTCTCGGAAGCCCGGGCGGCCCAGAACCGTCTAGCCGAGGCCGCAGCGGCGCTCGAGGACGGCTGGTCGACGATCCCGCAGCAGATGGACCCCCACACCGTGCTGTGGATCGTCGAGCTGCGCCTGACGCACGGGAACCGGGCGGGAGCCGAAGCGGCCGCGGCGCGGCACGCCGCGCAGGTTCCGGTCGCCGTGCGCACGGCGATCGACGGGCGGTTTCGCGAGGCCGACGGCGACGCCGCAGGCGCGCTCACGCTCTACGAGCGCGCGCTGAGCGATGACCCGCTGCTCGTACACGCGCTCCTGCGGGTCCTGGCCCTGCGTCGCGCCCAGGGCGAGGTCGACCGCGTCGAGCCGTTCCTGCGGGCCGGGATCGAGCGCGAGCCGCGCTCCGACCTGTATCACGATCTCCTCGGCCAGAGCTTGCGCGACCGCGGCGATCTGCGTGGTGCGCTCGCGCAGTTCCGGCGGGCAACCGAGCTCGTGCCCGACGATCCGCGCTACCTCGCCCACCTCGCCGGCGCGGCGGCCGCGCTGGGGCTCGGCGAGGAAGCGCTCGGCGCGATCGAATGGGCCCGGCGGATGGAGCCGCGCGATCCGGAGGTCTGGCTCGGACTCGGATCGGCGCTCGATCGACTGGGCCGCAGCACCGAAGCGCTCGAAGCGCTCGATCGTGCGGCCGTGCTCGCACCCGGCGACCCTCGCGCGCCCGTGGCTTCTGCGCTCGTGCTCGCCCGTGCGGGCCGTCTCGGCGAGGCACGGCAGATCGTCGCCCGCGCCCGGGCACGGTTTCCCGACAGTGCGGCCGTTCGCGCGCTCGCTGAGCGCCTCGACTGAGCGCGCCTCAGCCCGTCACTTGGCCGCGCGCTTCTCGAGTCCTTGGACCAGCTCGCGCATCTCGGCCGCTTCCGGCGCCTCCGGGGCCAGCTCGAGAAACTTCTTTCCTGCAGCGACGGCACCGGCGAAATCGTTCAACGTCACCTTGCAGTACGCCAGGTGCCTGTACGCGTCGGCGAAGTCGGGCTTGAGCTCGATCGCCTTCTCGAACTCCTGGGCCGCGCGCGCGGCCTGACCCTTGTTGTAGAGCGCCGCGCCGAGATTGAAGTGCACGGTCGGATCGTTGCGCACGTCTTCGGGTGCGCCCTCAAGCAGGGACGAGAGCTGCTCGACGTCGCCCGTTTCCGTGTAGTGATCGATCAACTGGCTGTAGGCCACGACGTTCGTCGGGTCGATCTCGACGATCTTGCGCAGCGCGGCGAGCGACTCGTCGTTCCGGCCCTCGGCTTTCGTGAGCATGGCGATGCGAACCCATGCGTCGCGCTGGACGTTGGTGTCGGTCGCGGCTTCCGCCTCCTTCCGGTACTCGGCCAGCGCCCCGTTCACGTCCTTCTTCTTCTCGAGCAACGTCCCGCGCAGCAGATGTGCGCCGGTGAATCCCGGGTCTGCGGCGAGCAGCGCGTCGGACGCCGTCAGAGCGGCGTCGACGTTGCCCCCCTGCATCTCGACGTACGCTCGCAGATACAGCATCGGTGCGTTCGTCGGATCGGTCGATAGCGCGCGATCGATCTCCCCACGTGCCTTGTCGAGCTGGCCTTCTTGGACCAGCTGGACGATCTGCCCCGAGCCGAGGAGCGGGACGCCGGTTCCGGTCGTTCCGCTGCCCGCCGTGTCGGCGCTCAGCACGAGGTTGTAAACCAGCACGTCGGTGCCGCCGATGTCGAGCGTCGGCATCGGCGCGCCTGCCGCCACCGGCTCGGCCTTCTGCATCTTCATCTTGCGTTCGGAGTCACGTTGCTGGATGTCGATCGCGCTGACACGCTGGCCGGACTGCGTGGCGCGGAGCGTGTACTGGCCGGCACGAACGAGCGCGAACAGGTACTGCCCTTTCTTGTTGGTCTTCGCTTCGAGGCTCGGCTGGCCCGGCTGGGTCGGCTCGAGCTTCACGACCACGCCGGCCACCGGGGTCCCGGCCGCGTCCTTGATCGTGCCCGAGACCTTGCCCTCCGCGAATGCGACGGTCGCGACGCCGACCGCGAGCGCGAGCAGGAACGCCGCCCGTACACGGAAGCTCATCGGTACCTCCGCCGACACCGTCGCGAAGACCCGCCACGGGCCCGGACGGTGCGCCATTCCAGTGTATCGCGGCGGCCGCAGCTTTGCGGGAGGGACCTACGACACGGACACGTCGGGGATCGGCGCGAGCGGGGTCACGGCGGCGAGATCCTCCTCGCCGGTCCGGATCCGGTACACCTTCTCGACGGGCAGCACGAAGATCTTGCCGTCCCCGACCTCGCCGGTGCGCGCGGCGGTCATCACGGCTTCGATCGTCGGCTCGACGAACGGCTCGGACACGCCGATCTCGAGGCGCACCTTGTCCACGAGCTCCATCTTGACCGTCGCGCCGCGATAGGTCACGACGTGCTCCGTCTCGCCGCCGTGCCCGCGGGCCGCGCTCAGCGTGAGGCCCCGGACCTCGCAGCGGAATAGCGCTTCGAGCACGTCGTTCAGCTTCTCGGGCCGGATCACCGCCGTGATGAGCTTCATGCTTCGCCTCGAACGGCCGACGGGGTCTGCCGCGGAAGGCTCGTCTCGCGTACCACGCTCGCCGGACCGTCGTCGGGCAGGAGCAGGATCGCCCCGGCGTCCGACCCGTACGCTTCCTCGCCGTGCTCGACGACGTCGAGCCCGACGCCCTCTTGACGCCCGTCGGCCCGCAGCGGCACGACGAGACCGATCAGCTTCAGCAGGACCCACGACGCACATCCGCTGTACGCGAGCGCGGCGAGCGCGCCGACGAGCTGGATCAGGACCTGCGCCGGCCGCCCGCCGACGAGCCCGTCCGTCCCGCCCCACGCGGCCTGGGCGAACACGCCGGTCAGGAGGGCACCACACAGGCCGCCCGCGCCGTGCGCCGCAACCACGTCGAGCGAGTCGTCGAGCGCCGTGCGCGAGCGCCGAACGATGAGCCAGTAGCTCGGAAGCACACCCACGGCACCGATCGCCATGGCCGGGAGCGGGCCGACGAAGCCGGCCGCCGGCGTGATGGCCACGAGCCCGACGACCACGCCCGTCACCGCACCGACCGCGGTCGCACGGCCGGAGCGCGCGAAATCGATCGCCACCCACACCACGAGTGCCGCCGCGGGCGCGAGGAGCGTGTTGACGAACGCGAGCACCGCGCTCGTGTTCGCCGCGAGCGCGCTCCCGGCGTTGAACCCGAACCAGCCGAACCACAGCAGCGCCGCCCCGAGCAGCACGAACGGCACGTTGTGCGGCACGAGCGCCTGCCGGCCGTGATCCTTGCGCGGGCCGAGGACCCATGCCGCGACGAGCGCCGCGGCGCCCGCGTTCACGTGGACCACCGTGCCTCCGGCGTAGTCGAGCGCGCCGAGGCTCGCGAGCCAGCCGCCGCCCCACACCCAGTGGCACACCGGGGCGTAGACCACGAGGCTCCACGCGGCGATGAACAGGACGTAGGCCCCGAAGCGCATGCGCTCGACGATCGCGCCCGAGATCAGCGCCGCGGTGATGATCGCGAACGTGCCCTGGTAGGCGAGGAACAGGAGATGCGGGATCGTGCCGCGGGTCGCGAGGTCGACGCCCGAGAGCGCGACATGGGCCGGGCCGCCGATCCACGCGCCGCCCGGGGCGAACGCCAGACTGTACCCGCCGAGGGCCCACAGCACGCCGACCACGCCGAGCGCGACGAAGCTCATCATCATCGTGTTGAGCGCGTTCTTCGACCGCACGAGCCCGCCGTAGAAGAACGCGAGACCCGGGGTCATCAGCAGCACGAGCGCGCTGGCCACGAGCATCCATGCCGTGTCGGCGCCGACCATCGGAGGCAGATCCATGGCCCGAATAGTACGAACGACCCTCACTCCGCTCCACGAATCGACGCGACAAAAACACCCGTCGATAACGGATCCGTGCTTCACCTTCGGACGCATCCGCAATTCGCCGATAGCGCGGAGAAACCCTCGGCGCGGATACGCGCTCGGAGTATCGTTGCGAGATGGCCGACGAGACGAAGCCGTTCCCGTTCGACAAGCGTGTGCCCGACGGCGATACGCGCGAGCGCCTGGTGTGCCGGGACTGCGGCTTCATCCACTATCAGAACCCGACGATCGTCGTCGGGAGCGTCGCCACGTGGGACGGTCGGATCCTGCTGTGCCGCCGTGCGATCGAGCCCCGCATCGGGTACTGGACGATCCCCGCCGGGTTCCTCGAGCAGCAGGAGACGCCCGAGGAGGGCGCGATGCGCGAGGCCCGCGAGGAGGCGTGCGCCGACATCGAGATCGACGGCCTGCTCGGCGTCTACAGCGTGGCCCGGATCAGCCAGATCCATCTGCTGTACCGCGCGCGGCTACGATCGGCGGCCATCGCGGTGGGCTGCGAATCGCTCGAGGTCGCCCTGGTCGCGTTCGACGCGATCCCGTGGTCGGAGCTGGCGTTCCCGTCGGTGCGGTGGGTGCTCGAGCGCTACGGAGAGGTCTCGGGACGCGAGCGGTTCGAGACGTTCCGCTACGGTTTGTCCGACCCCCGCGGCTGAGCCTCGCGCGCACTGGGCACGTCGACGTCGATCGATACCGCGAACGGCGTCTGGCTCTCGGCCCGGGAGACCACCGCGATCGCCCGGTACGTCCGCGGCGCGAGGTCCGAGGCCGATCCGAGATCGACGAGCGGACCCTCGGCCGTGAGCGGCGTCCGCGTCTCGTACTCGACGACGCCGGTCCGTCGGACGACGCGACAGTCGACGATCCAGCCCGCACGATCGCTTCGGCCCCAGGACTCCGGCAGGCGCAGGGCCAGCCGAAACCCCGCCGCTCCGGTCGGCGCCGCTTCGAGCACCAGGCCGCCGCGCGGGAACAGCTCGGGCGCGGCGAGCGCCCCGGCGATCCGTGCGTCTCGGCGCTCGTCGTTCGATCGCGGGACGTAGGCCTCGGGATGCACGACTCGCGCCCCGGGGCGCGTGGTCCGGATCGTCAGTCGGCGCGGTCGATCCGGATCCTCCGCGCGCTCGTAGAACCCGAGCGTGTAGCGACACGCCAGATCGCGCTGTGCCCGGGCGTAGGCCAGCCCGAGATCGTTCGTGTTGCGGGTCAGCCGGCCGCCGGTCTCGACGGCCAGCCGGGCGAGCGTCGGCGGCCCACCCAGGTCCCCGTACCGGAAGCCCTTGGGGTCGCGCAGGCCTGCGGCGTCGATCGTGTACAGGACGACGCGCGCGCGCGCAGCCCGCGCCGCCACGTCCCGATGCGTGGCGTCGTGATGGAACCCATCGACGAGAAACGGCCCGGAGTACAGCAGCACGACCTTCGCGCCGGACCACATCTCGAGCACGTCGAGCAACGTTCCCAGCGAGCGGAAGAACCCCCGCTCGGTGAGCCGGGCGTACGCACCGTCGTAGAGCGTACGGTCGGTCTCCATCCGTCCGAGCGCGCGCAGCGCGTCGCCCGTGCCGCGTGCCGGCGGGGATTCGATGCGCAGACCGGGCGCGAACGCCGCGACCACGTGCTCGTCGTCGTCGCGCCCGAGCCGCTCGAGCGCCTCGCGCGCCACGGTGATCACCTCGGTCGGGTGCTCGAGATGGGGATAGTCGAACACGTGGACGAACCGCGCGGGTCCGCCGGCGGACGGTCCGCCGACGGACGGCATCGGACCGCTTCCATTCCGCGGATCGGGCTGCGCACCCGCCGCGCAGCTCTCGTCGACCGATACGACCGGCACGGGCTCGCCGTCGACGAACAGCTCGAAATCGGTCGCGCCGAGGCCCGGAACGGTCCGATCCCGTGCGTCGAGAACCAGCAGGTCGACGAGCGCGTAACGGACTTCGACGCGCTCGACGCGTCCCACGTCGACTGGACCGGTCTGCGCCGCAGCAAGCCCGGCCGCGAGCACGGCCGACGCCCGTCTCAGAAGCCGAGCGCCTCGGCGGCGCGGTCGAAATCCGCTGCCCCGACGTGCAGCAGCATGCCCCAGCGTCCGCCGCCCCCGGTGACCGCGTGGCACGCGACGACCGGAATCCCGCGGGTCGCGAGCTTGGCCAAGTTGTCCGCCACGGCGCCGACTCGGTCCCCGTCCTGGAACAGAAACGCGCGCTCCGGACCGCGGATCTCGAGCGAAATCCGCGCCGCGGCGCGGCGGAACATCTCCTCGTACTCGGGCACGAGCAACAGCTCGACCGGCCCGCCCGGCCGGGCGATGCACGACACCGCGAGGAAGCCGACCCCCGCCTCCTTGAACTGCATCAGCACGCGGAGCGACTCGCCCGGTCGCTCGGACACCTCGGCCCGGTACGACTCGATCTTCAGCGTGGTGCTCGACACGTCGCGCCTCCCGTCCGGCCGGGGCGGCCGTCCCAACCATTCTACGCATGGGTCTGGGTAGAATGGGGACGTGCTCACGCTGCGCGAGATCCTGGCCGGGAGCCGTGTGCTCGAGCTGGGTCCCCTCCCCGCGCCCCGCCTGGCCCCCGGTGCGACGCTGCAGCAGGTGCTCCCGTTCCTCGCTCGATCGCGCCGCGGCGCGGTCGTGGCCGTCGACGGGACGAAGCCGGTCGGCATCTTCACCGAGCGCGACGTTCTCGAGCGGCTTTCGGACGGTACGCTCGCCCGGCGCGCCCCGACCGCCTTGCGCGACGTCATGAGCACGCCGCCGTTGACGTCCCGGCGTCAGGCCACGCTGGCCGAGTCGATCGCCCGGATGGTCGAGAGCCGCGTGCGACACCTGGTCATCGTCGATCGGAACGGCGATCTACGCGGGTTGCTCACGACGAACGACCTCGTGCAGTTCCTGACCGACCGGTTTCCCGAGGAGACGCTCAACCTTCCCCCGCGTCTGCACCAGCAGTATCGCAGCCCGGAAGGAGCCTGAGGGTGCACTGTCCGCAATGCGACCACGACAACATCGCCGGCGAGGACCTGTGCGCAAACTGCGGCCTCGACCTGGCGGGACTCGACGTTCACGCGTGGGGGATGGACCCGGACGACCCGTTGCTCGCCGTTCCTGTGGCCCAACTGGGGTTGAAGACGCCGATCGTCGTGGCCCGTGACGCGAGCGTGTCGGACGCGATCGCTCGGATGCGGGAGCGTCACGAGGGCTGCGTGTTCGTCGTGCACGAGGACCGCCTGATCGGCGTCCTGACCGAGCGCGATCTGTGCACGCGAGTCGCCGTTCCGGGGCGCGACCCGGTGCTCACCCGCGTCGACGAGGTGATGACCGACCGGCCGGTGACGTTGCGTGCCGAGGATCCGCTGGCCTGGGCCCTGCACCGCATGGGCGTCGACGGGCACCGCCACCTGCCGGTGCTCGACGGAGAGCGCCTGGTGGGGTTCCTGTCGATGCGCTCGGTGCTGCGCGTCCTGCTCGACGGTCCGTCGGGCGTCACCTGATCAGGGATGCGACAGGTCGGAGGACCGGTCGTCCTCGGTCTCGCCCGCCAGCACGAGGCACGGCACGACCCGATCGTCGGACGAAGCGGAGAGGACGAGCTCGGTCGAGACCCGGGCCAGGAACCCGGCGAGCGTTCCGCCGAACACGTATTCGCCGAGGTGCAGGTGTTGCGACACGGCGTGCAGGCCGGCTCCGTCGGGGACGACGAACGTCCGCTCCGGAGCCTCGACGCACTCCTGGATCACGTCGTAGCCGCCATAGCGCCGTGACACCTCGTGCTCCCATTCGGCGGCGGCGAGCTCGACGCCCAGCACGACGTCCCGCCCCTCGGCGCCCTCGGCGGGCTTCAGCACGAACCGCTCCCGCTCGGCGAGCGCGAGCTCCCGCAGATCGCGCAGCCGTCCGCCGTGCAGCGTGAGGCCCGGACGGAAGATCCGAGTCCACGGGACGTGCGCGTCGATGAGCGCGCGCTCCTCCATCGTGAAGTGCCGGCGCCAGCGCTCGTGCGTCAGAACGGCGAACAGGCGTTTCGAGTGCGCCACGTCGGCCGGCCCGGACCCCACGACGACGACCCGACCGTCGCGCGCCGCGTCGAGGAACGGCCGGAGCACGTCCGGATGGCGCACGATGTCGACCGTCGTCAGCCGGCGGTACACAAGGTCGATCGCCCGTCCGCGTGCGGATAGCCGAACGCCGTCGTAGGTCAGCTCCTTCGGATCGACGACCGCGACGTCGAGCCCGTCGGCCCCGAGCGCCTGACCCAGTTGCACGAGCTCGTGACGCGTGGGCAGTCCGTCCCAATCGACGATCGCGACGTGCGTGGGTCGCTCGGCCAGACCGCGCGCATCCGCGGCCTGGCGCCAGCAGTCGAGCAGCGTATCGACGAGCGGCCGCACGAGCGGCAGCGCCTGGAGCCGGTGGCGCGCCACGACCGGCCGCGTCTCGTCGAGCCCGAGGAACAGCGGCCCGATGCGGTCGGCCAGCACGATCGCCGCCGTCCCGTTCGTGTTGAGCTCGAGGAACCGCACGCGCTTTCCGTTCCAGTACGAGTCGAAGCGGCCGATCGGCACGAGCGGCCGGTAGGCCGGCTCGCCCAGAGCGTGCTGTTCGAGATGCGCCGGAAAGCCGAAGTACGCGCGGACCTCCGGGTCCCGGCGATACAGCTCGACGACCTTTTCGGCCGTGCCGAGCAGCCGCTCGGTGACCCACCGCAGATACGCTTCGTCCTCGGCAGAGAGCGCGAGCGGAGCGATGCCGACGTCGTGGGGCTCGCCTGCGTACTCGAGCCGTTCGCGGGCCACGGCGGCCTCGAGCGAGCGCTGGGCCTCGCGCGCCGCGCCGGGCCGCGCGGTCAAGAGCCCGGCGAGGTCCGAGTTGAATCGGCGCACGCCGTCGGCGAGGAGATCGTCCCGCGTGGCGTCGAGCGCCGATTTTGCGTCCGCAAGCGCGGCCGTCCGATCGGGACGGCCCCGGTCGCCCGGTGCGGGTCCAACGAACTCGTGCACGAACGGCTCGAGGAACTGCGCCAGGATCTCGGTGCACGGCGTGCGCAGCAGGCGAGCGGCGGGCTCGCGGGCCAGGACGTACCGGCCGAAATGCAGGCCGAAGTAGTAGTCGCAGCAGTCGGGCGAGTCGGGGGTCACCGAGCCGCGGGCGTAGAACGTGTCGTAGTCCTCGGCGTCGGCCAGCGCCCGGCGCATACGGTCGGCGATCTCGCGGCGGTGGCCGTCGCACCACGCGTGGTCTTCCGGCGCGAAATAGATGTAGCGCCATTCGGGTTTGCCCGGATACGCGATCTCGGACACCGCGGTGGCCAGCGCCTCGCTCACCAGGTGCTCGCGGAACGGGTGGCGCTCGACGAAGTCGTCGTGCGTCATCGCCGGCCAGCCGTCGTAATCCGCGAGCACTTCGAGCGTCGGGTCGCGCACCGCGTGGGTCAGCTCGTGGGCCAGGATCAGCTCGAGGTGATCGGCGTGCTGCAGGTTGCTCGCATGGTCGAGGCCGATGAAGATCGTGTTGCGGCCTTCGTCGAACCGGCTGTACCCCTCGGGCCGCCGCAGACCCGCGAGCAGGACGACGTCGCAGTCCGGCGCGACGCCGGCCACCGTGGCGACCCGCGCCACGGCACCGCGAGCGCGTTCGGTCGGGTCGCCCCCACCGATGCGGCGCAGCACCGCGCGGGCATCGGCGAGCGTGTGCCCGGTCCCGGTCCCCGACCACAGTCGGACCATGTCCGACAGGAGCGGGGCCAGAGGTCCGTCGGCCTGGCCATCGAGCCACGCGCGGAACCGGCGCTTGAAATCGACGTTCGACCGCGCGGACCGCACGAGCGCTTCGAACTCGGGGAGCAGACAGACGATCTGCACGACGCTCCCGGCGCTAGCGACCGTCCGGCTTCTCGAGGTGCCCGCCGAACGCGAAGCGCATCGCCGACAGGGCCCGGTTCTGGAACTCGGCGTTCCCGCGTGAATCGAACCGCGAGTACAGCGCGGCGGACAGGACATGCGCGGGCACGCCCTCGTCGATCGCGGCCCGGATCGTCCAGCGCCCCTCTCCGGAATCGGAAACGCGCCCGGCGTACTCCGCGAGGTCGCGACTGCGCGCGAGCGCGGCGGCGGTCAGGTCGAGGAGCCAGGACGCGACGACGCTGCCGCGGCGCCAGACTTCGGCGATCTCGGCCACATCGAGGTCGAATCGGTAGTACTGCGGCTCGGCGAGCGGCGTCGTCTCGGCATCGGCCACGGCGCTCGCCGCTCCGACGTTCGCGTGGCGCAGGATGTTCAACCCCTCGGCGTACGCGGCCATCATCCCGTACTCGATGCCGTTGTGGACCATCTTGACGAAGTGCCCGGCGCCCGCAGGGCCGCAGTGCAGGTAGCCCCGATCGGCGGTCGTCGACCCCGCGGTTCGGCCGGGGGTCGCGGCAACGTCACCCGGTCCGGGCGCGAGCGTGGCGAACAGCGGGTCGAGACGCGCTACGGTCGCGCGATCGCCGCCGATCATCAGGCAGTAGCCGCGCTCGAGGCCGAACACGCCGCCGCTCGTGCCGCAGTCGACGTAGGCGATCCCGCGCTCTCGCAGGCGCTCGGCGCGATCCACGTCGTCGCGGTAGTACGAGTTCCCACCGTCGACGATCGCATCGCCTGGGGCGAGGAGCGGAACGAGCTCGGCGAGCACGTGCTCGACCGCGCCGGCCGGCACCATGATCCACACCGCGCGCGGCGCGTCGAGGCGCGCGACGAGATCGGCGAGGGACGAGGATCCGATCGCGCCCTCGGCGGCGAGGCTCTGCACCGCTTCGGACGATCGGTCGTGCACGACGCAGGTATGGCCGCCGCGCAGCCACCGTCGCACCATGTTCGCGCCCATGCGGCCCAGGCCGATCATGCCGACTTGCACGACGACGCTCCTGCGCTCGACGGTGTCCGTGCCGATCGCCCCGCAATCTACGCTAGACTGCGCGGCGCGCGCAAGGCGCGCGCCGGAGAGCGTCGTGGTCGGTCGAACGGCCCTCGATCGCATCGTCGAACGGGCCCGCGAGCTCTCCCGGCCGTATCGGGTGGTCGACGGCCGCGCGTTCCGACTGCGCGACGTCGATCCGGGTGACACGGGCGGTATGCGCTCGGCGGATAAGCCGAGGGCGCGGGACACGCTCGAGAGCGGGATCCGCGCGCTGGCCGAGCTCCAGGACCGCCTGTACGCGCAGGATCAGTGGGCCGTGCTCCTCGTGTTCCAGGCGCTCGACGCGGCGGGCAAGGACGGTGCGATCAAGCACGTGATGTCCGGCGTCAACCCGCAGGGCTGCCAGGTGTTCTCGTTCAAGACCCCGAGCGCCGAGGAGCTGGACCACGATTTCCTGTGGCGCTCGACGAAGGCGCTTCCCGAGCGCGGCCGGATCGGCATCTTCAACCGCTCGTACTACGAGGAGGTGCTGGTCGTCCGCGTGCATCCCGAGCTGTTGGCGCGGCAGAAGCTGCCCCGGCGCTGCATCGGCGACGACGTGTGGAAACAGCGCTTCCGATCGATCCGCGGGTTCGAGCGGCACCTCGATCGCAACGGGACCGTCGTGCGCAAGTTCTTCCTGCACGTCTCGCGCGACGAGCAGCGCCGGCGGTTCCTCGGGCGACTCGACGATCCAGGCAAGCGCTGGAAGTTCTCGGCGGCCGACCTGGCCGAGCGCGAGCACTGGGACGAGTACCAGGAAGCGTACGCCGCGGTGATCCGACACACGGCCACGAAGCACGCGCCGTGGTACGTCGTTCCGGCCGACGCCAAGTGGTACACGCGGCTCGTCGTCGGGGCGGCGATCATCGACGCCCTGGCGTCCCTCGACCTGCGGTACCCGGAGGTCGATCCGAGCCGCACGGCCGAGCTGGCCGCGGCGCGCCGCGCGCTCGAGCGCGCGTGACGCGTCGTGCGGGGTAGAATCGCGGCGTGCGTGTGGAAGCGTTCGTCGAGCGGCTGGGCCGGCTGAAGGCGTCGGCGATTCTGCGTACGCCGATCGCCGACGCCGCGGCACCGGCGATGGACGCGGCGATCCGCGGCGGCTTCCGCATCGTCGAGTTCACGCTGAACACGCCCGGGGCGCTCGAGCGGATCGCCGAGTTCTCGCGGCGCGACGACGTCGCCGTCGGCGCGGGCACCGTGCTGACGGTCGACGCGGCGCGCGCCGCCGTGCGGGCCGGCGCGACGTTCCTCGTCTCGCCGGTCGTCGATCCCGAGGTGATCGAGGAGGCGGCGACGCTCGGCGTGTGCGCGATCCCCGGGTGCCAGACGCCGACCGAGATGCTCCGAGCCCATCGCGCGGGAGCGCCCCTGCAGAAGCTGTTCCCCGCGCCCGCGTCCGGCCCGGACTGGGTCCGCGCGACGCTCGCGCCCCTGCCGTTCCTGCGCATCGTGCCGACGAACGGCGTCACGGCCGACAACGCGCAGGCGTTCCTCGACGCCGGGTGCTTCGCCGTCGGCTTCGTCGGATCGTTGTTCGATCCGGTCGACCTCGCGGAGCAAAGGTTCGAGCGCATCGCCGACCGCGCACGCGCGCTCCTCGCCCGCATCGGCTGATCGACCTACGGCTGGACCCCGACGATCGGATAGCGGTAGTACACGCCGTCCCACGCCTTGACCGCGCCGAAGATCGGCAACGCCAGCGCGACGATCCCGAGCGCGATCCAGAACAGGATCACCACCGGGATCAGAAGGATCGTGATCCACAGGATCGCGGTCACGCCGATCAGCACCCACACGACGACGTTGAGCAGCACCGCCTGCTTGGCGATGCTCGACACGATCGGCGAATCGCTCTTGGCGATCCACAGCAGGAGCGGAACGAGCACACCGCCGAGCGGCACGATGTAGCCCGCGAGCCCCGAAAGATGGGTCAGCGCCGCGAGCGTGCGCTCCTCGGGCGCGATCGAGATCGACGATGCGGTCATCTTCTTCCCCCTCCCGGGGCCAGCATACAGCGTCGAGCGCTAGAATCGTCGAGCACGGAAGGGGGTCGTCATGCGCCGTCCGTGGATCTCGATCGCCCACGTCCTTTTCGTCCTCGGATCGACACTCGCCACGGCCCAGAGTGCGTCGAATGGACCCGCGATCCCCAACGCTCGCGCCGCCCTTCCCGGCGTGTGGAGCGGCGGCCAGCCGTCCGAACCGCAGATCGCGGAGGCGGCGTCGGCGGGCTTCAAGACGGTCATCAACCTGCGCGCTCCGACCGAGCCGGGCTACGCCTGGGAGCAGGCGGCGGTCGAGCGCAGCGGCATGCTCTACGTGCACATCCCCGTCGACGGCGCCACCGGGCTGACGCGCGAGAACGTCGAGCGGCTCGACGCGGCCCTGCGCGCGGCGAGCGCGCGCGGTGCCGTGCTGCTGCACTGCGCGAGCGGTAACCGGATCGGCGCGATGCTCGCGCTCCGCGAGGCGTGGGTCCGCGGCGCGGCCCCGGCGCAGGCCCTCGATGTCGGACGGGCCGCCGGACTGACGAAGCTCGAGCCCGCGGTCCGCGAGCTCCTGGGTCTGCCGGCAGACACGCCCTGATGCGCCGACCCCGGATCCTCGTCAGCGGTGCGAGCGGAACGGTCGGGCGGGCGGTCGTCGAGCGCCTGTCGCGGGCCGGAGCGTCGTTCCGCGCCGGCTACTCGAGCGAGGCCAAGGTGGACGCCGCCCGCGCCGCCGGGCTCGACGCCGTCCGCTGCGACTTCGCGCGCCCGGACACGATCGTCGCGGCCCTCGACGACGTCGACCGACTGTTCCTCCTCGCCGGGGGGCGAGAGGAGCAAACTGCGCTCGAGATCGCCGCGGTCCGTGCGGCGACCGACGCGCGCGTCGAGCACGTGGTCAAGCTGTCCGTGTGGGGTGCGGCCGAGGAATCGTTCAGCTTCGCGCGGATCCACCGGCCGATCGAGCGCGCGCTCGAAGCCTCGGGGCTCGGCTGGACGTTCCTGCGACCGAACGGCTTCCTGCAGAACCTCGTGCGGTACCACGGGGCGGCACTGCGCCACGACGGCGTTCTCGCCGTCCCCGCAGCAAGCGCGGCGATCAGCCACGTCGACATCCGCGACGTCGCGGACGTCGCGGTCGCCTGCTTGCTCGAGCCCGGACACGCCGGTCGAGCGTACGCGCTCAGCGGAGTCGACGCGCTGAGCTGGTACGACATCGCGACGCGTCTCGAGAACGCGCTCGGGCGGCGCGTGCGCTACGTCCCGCTGTCCGAGGAGCAGGCCCGTGCGGGCATGCTCGACGCCGGGATCCCGCCGTGGAACGTCGAGTGGCTACTCGATCTGAGCCGCTACTACCGTGCCGGTCACGCCGCCCTCGTCACCGGCGACGTTCGATCGGTCCTCGGACGCGACGCGATCGCCTTCGACACGTTCCTGCACGACCACCTGGACGCGCTGCGCTGACCGGTTTCAAGGGGGGTAGGGTCGGGGGTCAGGTCGAACTCGACCTGACCCCGACCCCTGCCCCCCCTGAACTCGATCAGAACTGTGACCACAGGTACTGGTTCGTGACCTCGTGGTGGAACTGGATCTCGCTGCGCTTGATCCGCGCGCCCAGCGCCTTGGGGCATCGATCGGCCGATGCGAGCTTGAGCTCGACGAACTTCGCGTGCACGTCGCCGCCCAGCATCTCGCGAGCAAATGCGCTCTCCTGGAACAGCCGCGCCGCGTCGTAGATGTTGTCGGGCAGGAACCGCGTGTCCGCGCGCTTCACCGCTTCGGGATCGTTGGGGCCCTCGAGCCCGGTCCGCAGCAGAGCGTAGATCGCCAGGTACGGGTTGGCGTCGGGGGCGATCGACCGGACCTCGATCCGTGCCGACTTCTCGTTGCCGATCGGGATCCGAACCATCGATCCGCGGTCGATCGGCGAGACCTTGATCTGGTTCGGCGCCTCGAAGTGCGGGTCGAGGCGGCGGTACGAGTTCACGCTCGAGTTGAGGATCAGGCAGATGTCGTTGGCGTTCGTCAGGATCCGGTCGATGAAGCTCCACGCCGCGTCGGACAGGCCGTCCCGACCCTGGGTCGCGAAGAACTCGTTCTTGCCGCCCTTCGACAGCGACATGTTCGTGTGCATGCCGTTGCCGTTCACGCCGGCGACCGGCTTGGGCAGGAAGCACGCCGTGAGCTCCATCTGCGCCGCGACCTGCCGTGCCACGAGCTTGTACAGCTGGACCTGGTCCGCCGCGACCGTGGCCTCGGTGTACCCGTAGTTCATCTCGAACTGCGACGGTGCGACCTCCGGATGATCCTTCTCGTTGGCAAAGCCCAGGGCGCGCTGGACCTCGGCGGCCGCGTCGATGAACTTCCGCAGCGTGTCGCCGGGGAGCGAGTGGTAGTACCCGCCGGTCGAGATGAACTCGAACGCCCCGACGTCGCGGTAGCGCCGCTCCGCGTCGCGCCCGCGGAACAGGAACCCTTCGATCTCGTTCGACGCGTGGGCCACGGTGTTGCTCTTGGCCAGCTTCGCGCAGTAGCCCTTGAGGCGTGCGCGCAGGTCGCCGACGTACGCGCTGCCGTCCCGGTCCTGGACCTCGCCGAACACGAGGATCTTGCCCGGCCCGAACACGTCGGACGGAAGCCAGTAGAACGCGGGCCAGTCGAGCGCCAGGCGCAGATCCGACTCGGCCTGCCGCGAGAAGCCGCGGATCGACGAGCCGTCGAACGTCAAGTTGTCCGCCGACTTGAGCAGGAACTTCTTGTCGTAGTCGAGCATGTGCAACCGGCCCTCGAGGTCCGAGAAGCACACGGTGACCGCCTTGACCCGCTTCTCGTCGGTCAGGTACTTCATCCGCGCCTCGCGGGCCTTGCCCGCGTCCTTGCCCGACACGCGGTCGGCCTTGGCCTCGAGATTCATCTCTTCGAGCTGGTCGTAGGGGATCTCCAGGAAATCGCGCAACGGCTGCATGGAAAGGCCTCCTCGGGGACGGTGGTTCGCAGCAGAAGGTAGACGATTCGCGCGTTAGTTTCACGCCCCGGCGCCGCGCGCGCGACGTGCTCAGGACGTGGTCAGAAAGACGGCCGGGCCCGTGCGAGCCACGCGGCGAGCGCACCGAGGACCACGAGCCCGACGAGGACGAGGCCCGCACGCCTTCGGGCTCGGGACACGAGCGTGAGCGCGGCGCCGAAGAGGAGCCAGATCAGGACCTTGGCCCAGACCCACGCGGGCCAGCTGGCGGGGCTCGAGAGCCCGAGCTGGGCCAGCGCGCCGAACCCGGCGACGAGCAGCACGAGGAGCGCGACGCCGTGGAGCGCGCGGAACAGCTTGGCGCCCGCAGGCTGGGCGACCTGGGCCAGGGCTAGGACGCCGCCGAGCGCGGCGAAGAGCATCAGCATGCCGGCGACGTGCACCACGGTCCAGACCACGGGATCCATGCCCCCTATCGTCTCGAATCCCGCGCGCCTCGGTCAAGGTCCCACTGATCCGGGGCCCCGGGCGCGCATCTCGGCCTCGCGCCACCTGGCCCGCAGGTCCTCGCGCCCGCGCTCGACGCACTGGCGATAGAGGCGTGCCGCCTCCGTGTATCGGCCGGCGTCGAAGCGCAGGTGTGCCAGCTGCGCCGCGGCCTTCACCAGGGAAGGATCGAGGAGCAGGGCGCGCCGCAGCTCCCGATCCGCCGCTTCGCGCTGGCCTCGCGCCACGAGAACGAGACCCAGGTTCATGCGCGCCTCGCCGACCTCGGGCGCGAGCGCGATCGAGCGGCGCAGGGCGTTCTCGGCCTCGGCGAGGCGGTCGAGCCGCGCCAGGAGCACACCCGCAGACATCCAGGCGCCGCCGTACTCGGGCGCGATCTCGGTCAGCTCGCGCCACGCCTCGAGCGCGTCGCCGAGCTGGCCCTGCGCCTCGAGACGCGTCGCACGCTCGAGCCCCGCGCGCAAGCTGCGCGGCGTGACGACGCGCGCGTGCTCGAACAGCGCGCGTCCACTGCCCCACATCGGTAGCGCGCGTCGCGTCCACGCCGCTCCACAGACGACGAGGAGCGCGACGAGCAGCAGGGCGATCCTCCGCGCGGCGTTACGCGATCGCGCGGGGACGCGGGCGGTCGAAGCCTCGAGCCCCGCTCCGAGGAGCAGGCACGCTCCCGCGGCCGGCACGTACAGCATGCGCTCGGCGAAGCCCGCGGCATTCAAGACCACGAGGTTGCCGACCACCGCATAGGACAGGAGCGCGAGCCATGCACCGGCGGACGCCGCCCGAGCTCGGGAACGGGCCGCGATCCAGGCGAGGCCGAGGAGGATCGCGAGACCGGCGAGTGGCGAGAGCGCGAGGAGCGTCGGCTCGACGGGGATCGCGGTGCCCGAGTAGTCGGGAGACGAGCGCGCGGGCCATACGAAGAGCCAGGCGTAGCGCGCGGTCATCGAGAGCGCCGTGGCCCACTGCGCGTGAGGCGCGAGTCCAACGAGTACGCTGTCCTCCCGCGCGACGGGTTGCGCGCCCGGAAACTCCTCGATCGCGAGCGTCCGCGCGTGGAGATAGACCAGGACGGCCAGCGCCAGCGGGGCATACGGCGCGAGCCGACGCCACAGCCGCCGGCGCGGCGCCGCTTCTCGGTCGAGCCCGAGCACGACGAGCAGCGGCGGGACCGCGATCCCGATCTCCTTCGACGCGAGGGCGAGGAGCACGAGCGCGGCGGCGCCCCAGGCACGCCCGCGCTCGCCCCACGCCGTGGCCGGCCTCTGCACCCACACCAGCGCGGCCGCGAGGCCGAACAGCGCCACGAGCACGTCCGCGCGGCCAACGACGTTCGCCACGGTCTGGAGCAACATGGGGTGTGCGACGAACACGAGCGCGGACGACGCGGCGCCCAGCCGACCGAGGCCCAGGGCACGCGCGAGCAGGAACAGCAGCCATGCGACGCCGGCATGCAGCGCGACGTTGACCCCATGGGACACGCCGGGATCGAGATGGCCCAGGATCCGGCGCTCGAGCGCGAAGCTCAGCACGGTCAGCGGGCGGTACAGGGTGTGCGTCGGTGCGGTCGTGTCCTTCCAGTAGTCCGACGCGAGGATCTCCCGGACGCTCGCGCGCTCCACCACCGGGTTCGCCTGCACCGCCGCGTACGCGTCCTGGACGTACGGGAAGCGGTGCACCGGCGCGTAGGCCACCACGGCGAGCACTACGATGGCCGCAAGGGCCGCCCACGCGTCCCGCTGGTCCGTGGTCACGCCGCCCAGCCTGCACCGACCGTCCCGACCGAAGCAAGCTCAGGTCTTCGCGTGGAGGCGAACCTGGTAAATACCCTACGCGGGAGACTTGTGGGCCAAGCGCGCGCTGGCATAGCATCGAGTGAGGTCTCGCACGGAGGTTCAAGCCATGCCAGAAGGAACGACGGAAAAGCTCGTCCAGGATCTGCGAGTGCTCGTCGCCGACGCGGAGGCGCTGCTCGCGGCGACCGCGGGGCAAGCTGGAGAGAAGATCGCCGAGCTACGCGCGCAAGCCCAGAACGCGGTCAACCGGGCCCGGGCCCGCCTGTCCGCGCTCGAGGACGAGTTCACGGCCAAGGTCCGCGACTCCGCCCGCGCCACCGATGAGTACGTGCGCGCGAACCCGTGGCACGCCGTCGG
The DNA here is from genome assembly GCA_963824225.1 of uncultured Acidobacteriota bacterium. GTDB lineage: Bacteria > Acidobacteriota > Polarisedimenticolia > Polarisedimenticolales > Polarisedimenticolaceae > CAWGOF01. Next base: position 247,687 of record CAWGOF010000002.1, read on the forward strand.
CATCGCCGCGGGCGTCGGCCTGGTGCTCGGCGTGCTCTTGAGTTGGCGTCGTCGATGACGTCGTCCGAGGCCGGGGGCGGGCTCATCGACTCGGCGCGGCGCCTGCTGTCCTCCGTCGTCGACGCCGCGCAGACGCGCTTCGAGCTCGCGGCGCTCGAGATCGAAGAGCAGGTGCACTGGGCCACGGAGCTGCTGGTCTGGACGTTCGTGGCCCTGGCCGCCGCCGCCTGCGGGGTCGTGATGCTCGGGTTCCTCGTCGTCGTCGTGTTCTGGGAGCACCGGATCCTGGCGTCGGGGCTCGTGGCCCTGACCTACTTGCTCGGCGCCGTCGCCGCGCTCGTGGTCCTGCGGACCAAGGTCCGCGCACGACCGCGCCTGTTCGACGCGAGCGTGGGTGAGCTGGCCAAGGACCGCCAGGCGCTCGACCGGCGATGAGCCGCGTGGAAGAGCTGGCGCGACGGCGGAGAGCGCTCGTCCGTCGCTGCGCCGTCGAGCGTGAGGCACTCGGCGATCTGGGCCAGCGCGTCAGCGCACCCTTGATCTGGGTCGACCGCGGGCTCAGCGTCGCGCCGTGGCTCGTCGGGCTCGGAGCGGTCGCCGCGTTCGCCGCGCGGCCCCGGCGCCTCGTGCACTGGGGCGGGCATGCGCTCGACCTCGCCCTGATGCTGCTGCGGCTGCGGAAGGCCTCGCGCGACTAGGGAGCGTCGAGCCACACGACGCGCTGGCCGTGGATCAGCGGCAGAACGCCCCACTCACCGCGCACGCGGCAGCCGAGATCGGTGAACATGGCCCGGAACTCGGGGCCGCGCTCGAACTGCACCTTGTACTTCCGCCGCCGGACCACGCGCCGCAGCACCTGCTGGACCGCGTGCAGCGATGGCGACCGGTAGTAGGAGACGATCAGGTGCCGGCGCGCGACCCGCACGAGCTCGGCGGCCACGTGCCGGCGCTTCGCGGCCTCGGCCAGGTGCTGGTACAGGCGGAAATCGAATACCAGGTCGAACTCCCGGTCGTCGAACGGCAGGCGCCCCAGCAGGTCGGCCTGCTGCAGGACGATCGGCGTGCCGGCGGGCGGCTCCGCGGCAGCGAGCGCATCGAGGTGGCGCTGCCACAGGTCGCTGCACACCACGCTGTCGACCGCCGCGGCCCGGAACTGGGCCGTGAATCGGCCGTGACCGCAGGGGATGTCCAGGATTTTCGCCGGGCGCGGCTCGATGCGGGCCAGGAGATCGCGGACCAGCCCCTGCTCCCGCCGGTTCACCAGCGCCTGGACGCGGCGATAGCGCCGCTTCATGTACGTTTCGCGGTCGAGCGTGATCACGGCTGAACCTTCCCGGGCGCCCATCGTACTACCACTCCGCGCCCTGCCGCGGGGAACGCCGAACTGAGGCTAGAATGGCCGCGGCTCCCAAACACCGAGAGGTCCCGGACATGACACGACTCGCTCGTCGGATCGCGCTCGCGATGCTGCTCCTGTTCCTGATTCCGACCCCGTATGCCCGGGCCCAGGACGACGATCCGTACCTGTGGCTCGAGGACGTGACGGGCGATCGTTCGCTCGACTGGGTCAAGACCCGCAACGCGGAGAGCACGAAGACGCTGAGCCAGTCCCCGAGTTCGCCGGGCTCGAGAAGCGGCTCCTGGCGATCCTCGACTCGGACGATCGCATCCCGAACGTCCGCAAGCTCGGCCCCTGGTACTACAACTTCTGGCGCGACGCGGCCGCACCCGCGTGGCGTGTGGCGGCGGACGACGCTCGACGAGTACCGCAAGCCCGAGCCCGAATGGGAGACGGTCATCGACCTCGACGCGCTCGCAAGCGCCGAGAACGAGAACTGGGTCTGGTCCGGTGCGGACTGCCTGAAGCCCGAATACCGACGGTGCCTGGTCTCGCTGTCGCGCGGCGGTGCCGACGCCGCCGTGACGCGCGAGTTCGACGTGACGACCCGCGCGTTCGTGGCGGACGGCTACACGTTGCCCGAAGCGAAGGCCACCGTGTCGTGGCGCGACCTCGACAGCCTGTTCGTCGGCACCGACTTCGGTGCGGGATCGCTGACCGAATCCGGCTACCCCCGGATCATCAAGGAGTGGAAGCGCGGAACGGCACTGGCCGACGCGCCCATCGTGTTCGAGGCCAAGCCCGACGGATGTTCGTGCGTTCGCGTTCCGCGACCTGACGCCGGGGTTCGAACGCGACTTCGTCATCCGCGGCGTCACGTTCTGGACGTCCGAGATGTTCCTGCGACGCAACGGCCGGCTGATCAAGATCGAGAAGCCCGACGACGCCCAGATCCAGTTGGATCGCGATCTCCTGTTCCTCACGCTGCGCAGCGACTGGAAGGTCGGCGAGCGACGTACCCCGCGGGCGCGCTGATCGCCGCCGACTTCGAGGCGTTCCTCAAGGGCAAGGCGAAGTTCGACGTGCTGTTCGAGCCGAGCGAGCGGAAGTCGCTGGAGGAGTTCGAGCCGACGCGCCATCACGTGCTGCTCAACGAGCTGGACAACGTACGGAACCGGCTGTGCGTGTTGACACGCAAGGACGGCAAGTGGAAGCGCGAGCCGTTGCCCGGGCTGCCCGAGATCGGCACGTTCGCCGTGTCGGCGATCGACCCGGACGAGTCGGACGACTACTTCGTCACGACCTCGGACTACCTGACGCCCGACCGTCTGCTCCTGGGCACGATCGGCAAGGGCGCGCGCCGAGACGCTCAAGAGCCTGCCCGCGCAGTTCAACGCCGACGGGTCTGGTCATCACGCCAGCACGAGGCGACGTCCAAGGACGGGACGCGGATCCCGTACTTCCAGGTCGCGCGCAAGGACCTTCCGGCTCGACGGCGAGCAATCCGACCCTGCTCTACGGCTACGGCGGCTTCGAGATCCCGATGCTCCCGGGCTACTCGGCCACCGTCGGCGCGGCGTGGCTGGAGAAGGGCGGCGTGTACGTCGTGGCGAACATCCGGGGCGGCGGCGAGTTCGGTCCGAAGTGGCACCAGGCCGCGCTCAAGGCGAACCGGCACAAGGCGTACGAGGACTTCATCGCGGTCGCCGAGGACCTGGTGCGGCGAAAGGTCACGTCCCCCGACCGTCTGGGCATCGATGGGCGGGAGCAACGGCGGCCTGCTGATGGGCAACATGCTGACGATGCGGCCCGATCTGTTCGGGGCGATCGTGTGCCAGGTGCCGCTCCTCGACATGCGGCGCTACCACAAGCTGCTGGCTGGAGCGAGCTGGGTGGGCGAGTACGGCGACCCCGACGACCCGCAGCAGTGGGCGTTCATGAAGACGTTCTCGCCGTACCACAACGTGCGGAAGGACGCGGCGTATCCCCCGACCCTGTTCACCACGTCGACGCGCGACGACCGCGTCCATCCGGGCCACGCGCGGAAGATGGCGGCGCGGATGCTCGAGCAGGGGCACGACGTCACGTACTACGAGAACATCGAGGGCGGCCACGGCGGCGCGGCCAACAACGCCCAGCGCGCGTTCATGTCCGCGCTGGCGTACCGGTTCCTGTGGACCGAGCTGCAGCACAAAGATGCCTCGACGGCCAGCGCGGCGAGCGGCGCCGACGGGCCGCGCACGTTCAAGGGCGAGTTCACCTGGTCGCAGCGCAACCATACGGGCGACATCGAGGCGATCTTCACCCCCACGGGGAACGGGACGTGGGACGTCGCGTTCCACTTCCTGTTCCGCGACCAGCCGCACGTGTACGCCGGGACCGCATCCGGCGAGCTGTCCGCGGGCGAGCTCCAGGGCACGGTGCAGAACGAGAACAAGGAGCGCACGTTCCGGTTCCGCGGGCAGATCGAGGACGGGAAGTTCGAGGGCCGTCACGTCGAGGTCGACGGCACGGACGAACAGGAGACCGGCACGCTGACGCTCGATATCGCCGGCTGAGCCCGCTGCGCTATCTTCGCGCGAGCTCGATCGCTCGCTCGAGCCGCTTGCCCTGAGCGCCGGCGACGACCAGGTCGCCGTGCGACGTGAAGACCGCGGTGAAGGGGATCTCGCGGACGCCGAACGTACGCACGAGATCGGACTCCCAACCCTGGCCGTCGTGGAGCTGGATGCCCGGCAGGCGGTGCTCGGCCACCCACCGTGCCAGCTGCTCGCGTGACATCTCGTCCGCGTGATCGAGGTTCACGCTGAGGAGCAAGACGTCCTCGCCGTGCCGCTCGGCGATCCGCCGCATCGTGGACAGCCCCTCGACGCACGGCGCGCACCAGGTGGCCCAGAAGTCGAGCACGACGATCCTTCCGCGCAGCGCATCGCGGTCGACGATCGTGCCGTCGAGCGTGGGACCGCGGAACTCGGGCAGTCCACCGGCCTCGAGCGCCAGCAGGCCGAGCGCATCGCGCACCGCGGCCAAGAGCGTGGGCCGCGCTGCGTTGCGGGCGACGAACGAGCGATAGACGGCGGCCGCTCGCGCGGGCTGGCGCGCGTCGAACTCGATCCGCACGCGACCCTCCGCCGCTACCGCGGCGAACGGTGCGTCGGCGTGGCGCTCGAGGACCTCGTCGAGAGCGGTGCGGATGCCCTCGATCGTCCCGGGCAAGAACGCTCCCCGCTCGTCGCGCCGAGCGTTGAGCGCGAGCGCACGGAGGACGAGCGTGCCGGCACGCCGGTCACCCTGCGGCGACCGCTCGAGCGACAGGCTCACCACGCGCTCGGTCCGGCGGGCCACGTCGGACGACAGCCGCGCCCAGCGCAGGATCGTTCCGCCGGCGTAGATGTCCTCGAGCGCGTCGAGCGCGAGCGCGAGATCCTGGGCTTCCGGCCGCGCCAGCACGTAGGCCTCGAGCGCCGCCGCGGAGGCGCGGTCGATGAGGCGGGTCCAGCGCGCGGTCGGGCGCACCCCGAGCGCCGGCGCCATGCGCGCGAGCTCGGCGCTCCGCAGCCCCCGGCGTCGCACGACCACCGCAGCGCTCTCGGGCGGCCGGTCGGTGTAGAACGCCTCCCACCCGGCGAAGGCTTCCTCGGCTTCGCGCAGTCGGGGCAGGGAGTCGATCAGCAGCACGAACTTCGGGTGATTCTTGAGTCGCGACCAGACCTCCGAGCGCGCGAGCGCGTCCAGGTCGTGGAATCCGCGTTCCACGGCCGCGCGGGCATGCTCGAGCGCTTCCTCGTTCGCCCGGCGCGACGCGGCGAGCTGGGCCAGCGATACGAACGGCTCCGGATTCGGCGCGTAGATCGCCGCTTGGGCGCGGAACGCAGCCTCGGCGCCATCGAGTTCGCCGGCGCGCTGCCGTTCGACGCCCTGGCGACCGAGCTCCGCGAAGCGCTCGACCTCCGAGTCCGACAGCTCTGGGAACACCTCGAGCAGCGGGAAGAAGTCCTGCTGCTCCCCGAGGAGCCGCTCCGTTTCGTCGAGCCCCGACGCCGTGCGGCCCACCGAGCCGCAGCCCGCCGGCCCTCAGCCCGCCTCCGCCGGCCGTGGCAAGACCATGACCGACACGAGGACGATCCCGAGCCACACGATCCGCGACTGGCCCATGGCGCTGCCCTCCGGAACTGGCGCGAGTCTGCACCCGTTCGGATTCGCTGCGCAAGCGTAGAGCGCGGATCGCGTGGCCGACGGCGTGTGCGGCGGGCCACAAGCGATGTGCCATCATGCGTTTGGACACGAAAGCGGCGCGGTCCGGACTCGTCCGACTCCCCGCCCGAAAACCGACGCGCGGGCCACGGTTTCCGCACCACGGCGAAAACCTTTTGGGGCCGGAAGCGTTCAACAGCCTGGGGAGACACGCCCATGATCCGGCTCCAGGGGATCCACAAGTCGTACGGTGCCGGCGCGGCTCGCCTGCACGTGCTCAAGGGCATCGATGCCTGACGATCGAGCCCGGGGAGCTGGTGTCGATCATGGGCTCGTCGGGGTCCGGCAAGTCGACCCTGCTCAACGTGCTCGGGTTGCTCGACGGCTACGACGCCGGCGCGTATGGCTCGACGGGCCAGGTAGATCGCCGAGCTGAGCGAGACCCGCGCCGCCGTGCTGCGGCGCAACGCGCTGGGCTTCGTGTTCCAGTCGTTCAACCTGATCCCGTTCAAGACCGCCGTCGAGAACGTCGCCCTGCCCCTGTACTACCAGGGCGTGGCGCGCGCGGAAGCGCAACACGCTGGCGCGCGAGTACCTGGAGCGCGTGGGGCTCGGTCCGTGGGCCGAGCACCGCCCGTCCGAGATGTCGGGCGGGCCAGCAGCAGCGGGTGGCGATCGCGCGGGCCCTGATCGCCGAGCCCCAAGGTCATCCTGGCCGACGAGCCCACGGGCGCGCTCGACTAGCCAGACCTCGCAGGAGGTCATGCAGCTCCTGATCGAGGTCCACGCGCGCCGGCGTGACCGTCGTGATCGTGACCCACGAGCACGAGATCGCCGCACGGGCCGAGCGCGTGATCCGGCTGCGCGACGGGCTGATCGAGCGCGACGACGGCGCGGGTCCGGGCCCGATGCTTAGCCTCGACACCTGGCAGGAGATCTTCGACACGATGCGGAAGAACCGGCTGCGGACGTTCCTGACCGGGTTCTCCGTCGCGTGGGGCATCTTCATGCTGATCCTGCTGCTCGGCTCGGGCGAGGGGCTGCGGCACGGCGTCGAGTACCAGTTCCGCGACGACGCGGTGAACAGCGTGTGGATCTCCTCCGGTCAGACCACCGTGCCGCACCGCGGGCTGCGTCCCGGCCGCCAGGTGCAGTTCCGCAACAGCGACTACGACGAGCTGCGCCGCGACGTCGAGGGCGTCGAGTACCTGACCGGCGCGGTTCTGGATCCGCGGGACGTTGACCGTGTCGTTCGGCCGCGAGAGCGGGAGCTTCGACGTGCGCTGCGTCCACCCCGACCACCAGCACCTGGAGCACACGCGGATCATCGCGGGGCCGATTCCTGAACGAGCCGGACATCACCGAGCACCGCAAGGTCGCGGTGGTCGGCGTGAACGTCCAGCGTGACCTGTTCCGCGGCCAGGACCCGCTCGGGCAGTACGTAGAGATCAACGGCATCGCGTTCAAGGTCGTGGGGGTGTTCGAGGACGACGGTCCGGACGGCGAGCGCTCGAAGATCTACCTCCCGATGTCGACGGCCCAGCGCACGTTCAACGGCGCGGACCGCCTGGGCCAGATGATGTTCACGACCGGCGAGGCGACGCTGGCCGAGAGCCAGCACATGGCCGAGGACGTCCGGCAGCGCCTGGCGCTGCGTCACTCGTTCGCGCCCGAGGACAAGCGCGCGATCTTCGTGCGCAACAACTACGAGGCGTTCGAGCGCGTCCTGGGGCTGATGCGCGCCATCCGCGTCGTTCGTGTGGGTCATCGGGATCGGGACCATGCTCGCCGGCGTCGTCGGGGTCAGCAACATCATGCTCATCGCCGTGCGCGAGCGCACGAAGGAGATCGGCGTGCGCAAGGCGCTCGGGGCGACGCCGGCGTCGATCGTCGGACTCGTGCTGCAGGAGGCGGTGTTCCTGACCGGGGTCGCGGGGTACATCGGGCTCGTCCTCGGCGTGCTCGTGCTCGAGCTCGCGGCCAAGCCGCTCCAGGGCCAGGAGATGTTCCGCAACCCGGAAGTCGATCTGGGGATCGCGTTCTCGGCGACGGTGCTGCTCGTGATCGCCGGTACGCTCGCCGGCTTCGTCCCGGCGCGACGCGCCGCCGCGATCCGTCCGGTCGAGGCGCTGAGGGACGAATGAGCGTGCTCGATCGCGACCACTGGCGCGAGATCGGCGCCGCGCTGCGGGGCAACAAGCTGCGCACCGCGCTGACGGCGTTCGGCGTGTTCTGGGGGATCTTCATGCTCGTGGTCATGATGGGATCGGGGAACGGGCTCGAGCGCGGAGCAGGACGATTCGTTCGCCGGGGTCGCCACGAACACGATGTTCGTGTGGGGCCAGCGGACGTCGAAGCCGTACCGCGGGCTCCCGGTCGGCCGCGGGGTCGAGCTCACGATCGAGGACGCCGACGGCGCTCGATGCGCGGATCGCCGAGGCCGAGATCGTGGCTCCGCGGTGCCAGCTCGGCGGGTACGGCACCGGCAACAACGTCACCCGGGGCCGCAAGGCCGGCGGCTTCGGCGTGATGGGCGACGTACCGGAGCTGCTGCACGTGCAAACGGTTCCGCTCGTCGCCGGACGGTTCGTCAACGCCACTCGACGTGGCCGAGCGGCGCAAGGTCGCGGTCATCGGCACGCGCGTGCGCGAGCTCCTGTTCGAGAGCGGCGAGGACCCGCTGGGCCGCGAGATCGCGATCCAGGGCGTGACTTCAAGGTCGTCGGCCTGTTCCGGCCGCTGCAGTCCGGCCAGCGCGGCGACGAGCAGGCGCAGACGATCCACATCCCGCTTCACGACGTTCCAGCAGGCGTTCCACTACGGTCGGAACGATCGACTGGTTGGCCGTCAAGTCGCGAGACGACGTGCGGGCCTCGGTCACCGAGGAGAAGGTCAAGGCCGAGCTGCGCGCGCGTCACGGCGCGGCGCCGGACGACCAGCGCGCGATCGGCTCGTGGAGCATGGCGACGGAGTACGACAAGTTCCACTCGGCTGTTCGTCGGGATCCGGATCCTCGTGTGGATCGTGGGGATCGGGACGCTGGCCGCCGGCGTCATCGGCGTGAGCAACATCATGCTGGTCATCGTGCGCGAGCGGACGCACGAGATCGGCATTCGCCGCGCGATCGGCGCCACGCCGTTCGGGATCACGAGCCAGATCGTCCTCGAAGCCCTGCTCCTGACGGCGACGGCGGGCTACGTCGGCCTGATCGCCGGGATGCTGGCGATGGACGGCGTCGCCGCGGCGATCGCCGGCACGGACTCGGAGTTTTTCCGTCGGCCGGGCATCGACCTGGCCACCGCCGTTCGCGCGCTCGGCGATCCTCGTCCTGTGCGGGAGTCGCCGCCGGCCTGATGCCGGCGATACGCGCGGTTCGCGTCAACACCGTGGAGGCCTTGCGGCTCGCTATGAAGAAACTGCTCGTCGATCCTCGGCGGGGTGCTCGTGCTCGGTACGTTCGCCGGCACCGTGTTCTACCTGTGGAGCAAGTCGCAGCGTCCGCCCGTGCTCTACGAGACGGCCGCGCCGCACGTCGCCGACATCGTGAAGAAGACGGTGGCCACGGGCTCGGTCGTGCCGCGCAAGGAGGTCGAGATCAAGCCCCAGGTCTCGGGGATCCTCGAGACGCTGTACGTCGAGCCGGGCCGCGTGGTTCGTCGCGGGGATCCGGTGGCGAAGATCCGGGTCATCCCGCAGATGTCCCAGCTCGCCTCGGCCGAGAATCGCGTCGACCTCGCGGGGGTCAACGTCGACAACGCGGAACGCGAATACCAGCGACTCCAGACCTTGCGGACCCAGGGCATCGTGTCGGACGAGGCGTTTCGCAAGGCCGAGGTCGAGCGGGCCCGGGCCCTGGCCGAGGCTCAGGCCGCGCGGGACACGCTCGACGTGGTCCGTAACGGTACGACGGCGCGCGCCGCCGACAGCGCGTCGACGCTCGTCCGGGCGACGATCGGCGGCACGGTGCTCGAGGTCCCGGTCGAGGAGGGCCGCTCGGTCATCGAGGCCAACACGTTCAACGACGGCACGACGATCGCGACCGTCGCGGACATGAGCGAGCTCGTGTTCAAGGGACGCGTCGACGAGTCCGAGGTCGGCAAGCTGCGGCCGGGCATGCAGCTCGTGCTGACGATCGGCGCGATCGAGGACACGAAGTTCGAGGCGACGCTCGAGCACATCGCCCCCAAGGGCAAGGAAGAGAACGGCGCGATCCAGTTCGAGATCCGCGCCGCCGTGACCCCCGAGGCCGACGTCCTGATCCGCGCCAACTACAGCGCGAACGCGGACATCGTCCTCGACCGCCGGGATCAGGTCCTGGCCGTGGAGGAGGCGCTGCTCGAGTTCGAGGACGGCAAGGCGTGGGTCGAGGTCGAGACCGCCCCGCAGGTGTTCGAGCGTCGCGAGGTCTCGACCGGTCTGTCCGACGGGATCACGATCGAGGTCGTGTCGGGCCTGACGGCGACCGACCGGCTGAAGAGCAAGGCCCAGCCGGGCGCGGCGCGGCGCAGCTAGCTCGGCCCGGCGGCCCAGCGGACGACGTCTTCCGGATCGGGCGGGCGCACGCTGCGCATCGTCTCGCGCCGGACCGCGACCGTCCCGGCGGGCGACCCGGCGGGCTTCGACACGTGCGCGGCCCGCGTGCACGTCACGGGCGTGCTGCCGCCACCGCGGGCTCGGCTGTGCCACACGGCGAGCGATGCCGCACGGTCGAGCGTGCGGCGGTCCGGCTCCGCGTCCTCTCTTGCGCGGAGCACGACGTGGCCGCCGGACATCCCGCGCACGTGGAACCAGTAGTCCATCGGCCGGGCGACCTCGAGGCTCAGGCGATCGTTGTCCGCGTCCGAGCGGCCGACGAGTGCGAGCCAGCCGTCGGGCAGGTGGTACTCGATCAGGCGCGGCGGCCGCGGCCGCCGCGGCGGTCGCGGACGCTCGGGACCAGGCGTCACGGGTCCCCGGCCTTGCGCTCGAGGGCGGCGAGCGTCGGCTCGGCCAGCTCGGGACGATCGACCTCGTCGAACGCCATGTTCAGCGCTTCGGCGAGCGTGCGATCGAGCCGACCTTTCAATCGGACGACCGCCAGCTCCTGGTCGTCCTCGACGACGATCAGCAGGCGCCGGATCTCACCGTCCCGCGGAGCGGACAGGAGCAGCACGCGCTCACCGTCCTCCGATCGAACCTCGACCAGCGGCGACCAGTCGGGGAAGCTCGAGGCCTCGAGCGTTCCCGTTCCCCCGGTGTGCTTGCGCGTGTACACGCCGATCTCGATCTTGTGGATTCCATCGAGCGGGACGTCCTCGTCGTCCACGACCCAGCGCGCGAGGGACAGGCCGCACCGACCGAGCGTCAGGCCCGTCTCGCGATCGTAGCGCTCCCCCGTCTCGCGCTCGACGAGCCGCGCGATGTCGTCGGGCCCCCTCCACGGGATGCAGGCACACACCCCGAGGCACACGAGCGTGATCACGACCGCCCTAGAACGCCGCATGGACATCGCTTGACCGGACATCGGTGTCCTCCTCCCCGGGTAACGAACGCCATGCCGAAGGACGGATGAGCGCGTCGAATGTTTCGGCGACGGAAATTCTGTTCTGGATTGCTCCCTCGGAACAGGCTATAAAGCGGTCGGAGTCGGCGGTCGGCTCCGGCCCCTAACATGACGACTCGCCGGTCCGCACCGTTGGGCGTGGTGTGCCGGCGCGGTGGACCTAGCGTCCGGCGAGGCGACTCGAGTGATCCACCGCATTGCGGCCCTCCCCCTGCTCGTCGTGCTCGGTGGATTCGCCGCCGGGCCGGCTGTCGCCCAGGCGTTCAGCGATGCCGGCTTCACGTCCGAGGTCGTCACCTCGCTTCCAGCGTTGAAGCCGGTCGGTCTGACCTGGGCGCCCGACGGCCGCATGTTCATCTGGCAGAAGGACGGCGTCGTCCGGATCTTCAAGAACGGCGCGCTCCTACCGACGCCGTTCCTCGACATCAGCTCGCAGGTCAACACGTACGTCGATCGCGGCGCCCTGGGATTCGCGCTGCACCCCGACTTCGCGAACAACGGCTACGCGTACGTGCTGTTCACGCGCGAGGAGGGGGGCAACCCGAACGATGCGAGCCCCAAGGTCTCACGCCTCATCCGCGTCACGGCGAACCCGTCGAACCCCGACGTCGCTCTCCCCGGCAGCGAGCTGATCCTTCTCGGCTCGATCGGCACCCCGCCGTGCAGCAGCTCCCCGACCGGCTCCGACTGCATCCCCTCCGACAGCAACACGCACAGCATCGGGACGCTGCGGTTCGCCCCCGACGGCAAGCTGTTCGTCGGCAACGGCGACGGGGCGGACGCGGGAGGGGTCGACGCCCGCGCGCTGCGCGCGCGCGACCTGAACCAGTACTCGGGCAAGATCCTGCGGATCAACGACGACGGGACGGCACCGGGCGACAACCCGTTCGACGACGGCACGAACTCGATCCGCTCGAAGGTCTGGGCCTACGGTTTGCGGAACCCGTACCGCTTCACGCTCGACCCGTCGACGAACGACGTGCTCCTGGGCGACGTGGGCTGGAACACGTGGGAAGAGGCCGATCGCGTGGTCCGGGGCCAGGACTACGGATGGCCGTGCTACGAGGGGTTCCTGGCCCAGCCGCTGTACTCGGCACAGCTCGGCGACTGCGGCCTGCTCCCGCCCGGGTCGGTCACTCCGCCTCTCGTCGCCTGGGCCCATGACGACGTGTCGCCCGCGCTTCCGGGCTACGACCCGACGTTCCTCGGCAGCGCGGCGATCGGCGGCCCGGTGTACACGGGGGCGAGCTATCCCGAGCTGTACCGCGGGAGCTATTTCTACGCGGACTACACCGGGGGATGGGTGCGCCGGCTCACGTTCGAACCGGACGGGCACGTCCACTCGAACTCGCTCTTCGCCACCGGGCTCGGTGGAATCGTGTCGCTCGAGCAGGGTCCGAACGACGACCTGTACTACGTCCAGTTCTCCACGGGTCAGATCCGGCGCATCCGGTTCAACGGCCCTGTCGCACGAGCCACCGCGTCTCCGAGCTACGGCTACTCCCCGCTCGGCGTGACGTTCACCGGCGACCAGTCGCTCAACCCCGGCGGCGGGAGCCTGTCGTACCTGTGGCAGTTCGGCGACGGTCAGACCTCGACGGTCGCGAACCCCGTGCACACGTACGTCTCGGCGACGGTCGCGACGTTCAACGCGCGACTGACGGTGACCGATCCGAGCGGCAAGTTCTCGTCGGCGGACCTGCCGATCACGGTGGGCAGCGTCCCACCGACGCCGCGGATCGACGTGCCGAGCGACGGCACCGGGTACCGCCCCGGTCAGCTCGTCGCGTTCCAGGGCTCGGCGACGGATCCCGAGGAGACGCTCGGTTCGAGCGCGCTGGGCTGGACCGTGCTCCTGCACCACAACGACCACATCCACACGATGCTCGAGTCGAGCGGCGCGACCGGCGGCTTCACCGCGCAGTACCACGGACCGGCCGGAAGCTACTCCTACGAGTTGGGACTCACCGCAACCGACTCGAGCGGCCTCACGGGGTCGACCTCGGTCACGCTGCCGATCCTGGCCGACACCACGGCGCCCGCCGCCCCGAGCGGACTCGCGGCGGCGGCCCGGGGAACGTCGCGGGCCGACCTGACGTGGACCGCCTCGACCGACGACGCGGCGATCGACCGCTACCACGTCGAGCGCTGCGCCGGCGCGAGCTGCGTCACGTTCGCCGAGATCGCGGCACCGGTCGGTGCCGGGACGTCGTACACCGACGGTAGCCTGGCGCCGGCCACGACCTACCGCTACCGCGTGCGTGCGGCCGACGGGAGCGGCAACCTCGGCAGCTATTCGAACGTCGCCGTGGCGACGACCGCGGTCGCGAGCGGCCTGCTCGCAGCCTACGCGTTCGACGAGGGCAGCTACCGCGTCCGCGGCGTCGACGGGGCGGGGAACCCGAGCGCGTATTCGACCTCCGCTTCGACCTCGTCGCCCGCGGCAACCGGCCTGGTCCTCGCGTTCGGGCTCGGCGAGGGTACGGGCACGACGACGACCGATTCGTCGGGCAACGCGAACACCGGGACGATTACCGGTGCCTCGTGGAACACGACGGGCAGGTATGGGAGCTCGTTGACGTTCAACGGGACGGGCCACGTCGTGCTGATCCCGAGCTCGGCGTCCTTGAACCTGTCGACCGCCATGACGCTCGAGGCGTGGGTCTTTCCCACGGCGAACCAAACCGGCTGGCGCGCGATCCTTCAGCGCGAGACCGACGCCTACATGCTCCATGCGTCGTCCCAGGGCGCGCTCCGGCCGACCGGGGGCGGCACGTTCAACGGATCTCTGGACTACTTCAACGCGGGCAGCTCCATCCCGATCAACACATGGACGCATCTCGCGCTCACCTGGAACGGCGCGACGATGCGCCTGTACGTCAACGGCGCCGAGGTCGCGTCGAAGGCCCGCACGGGCACGCTCCAGGGGAGCTCTTCCGGGGCGGGCGCCGTGCGCATCGGCAACAACGTGCCGTACGGCGAGCGGTTCATCGGCCGGATCGACGAGGTACGCGTCTACAACCGGGCGCTGTCGGCGTCCGAGATCACGACCGACATGGCCACGCCGATCGGCGGGGACACGACGCCGCCGACGGTGCCCGGCTCGGTCTCGGCCACGGCCGATGGCGCAAGCCAGATCACGCTTGGCTGGAGCGCCTCGACCGACTCGGGCGGGAGCGGCCTCGCGGGCTATCGCGTCGAGCGCTGCACGGGCCCGGGCTGCTCGAGCTTCGCCCAGATCGCGCAGCCTTCGACGACCGCGCTCGTCGACACCGGGCTCGCCCCGTCGACCACCTACCGGTACCGCGTGCGCGCCGTCGACGGTGCGGGGAACCCGAGCGGCTATTCGACGATCGCCGAGGCGACGACGAGCGCGGCTCCCGACACGACGCCACCGACCGTACCCGGCTCGCTTTCCGCCACGGCCAATGGGGCAAGCCAGATCACGCTCGGCTGGACGGCTTCGACCGACTCGGGCGGGAGCGGCCTCGCGGGCTATCGCGTCGAGCGCTGCACGGGCCCGGGCTGCTCGAGCTTCGCCCAGATCGCGCAGCCTTCGACGACCGCGCTCGTCGACACCGGGCTCGCCCCGTCGACCACCTACCGGTACCGCGTGCGCGCCGTCGACGGTGCGGGGAACCCGAGCGGCTATTCGACGATCGCCGAGGCGACGACGAGCGCGGCTCCCGACACGACGCCACCGACCGTACCCGGCTCGCTTTCCGCCACGGCCAATGGGGCAAGCCAGATCACGCTCGGCTGGACGGCTTCGACCGACTCGGGCGGGAGCGGGCTCGCGGGCTATCGCGTCGAGCGCTGCACCGGGGCGGGCTGCTCGAGCTTCGCCGAGATCGCGCAGCCTTCGACCAACGCGTTCGTGAACACGGGTCTGGCCCCATCGACGACGTACCGGTACCGCGTGCGCGCCGTCGACGGTGCGGGGAACCCGAGCGGCTATTCGAGCACCGCGAACGCCACGACCGGCTCGGCCTCGGACACACTGCCGCCGACCGCGCCGACGTCGCTCCTGGCCACACCCAACGGAACGAGCGAGATCGATCTGACGTGGACCGCATCGAGCGACTCTGGCGGGAGCGGTCTCGCGGGCTATCGGATCGAGCGCTGCGCCGGCGCGGGCTGCACGAACTTTACCGAGATCGGAACGTCGGTGACGAACGCGTTCGCCGATACCGCTCTCCCGCCCGCCGCGCCGTCCGCGACCGAGCTCGGCCGTGTGGCGGCGGCGATGGCGCCCGGGACGTGGGCCGAGGTGTCGACGCTGAACATCGTGCCGACGCTGATCGCCGACGGCCTCGGTGGGTCGATCCTCGATTATGCCGAAGACGGCGCGTGGGATCCCGTGACGCAGCAATTCTTGTTCATCGGCAGCGACCACCCGTTCGATTTCCAGACCGGTGACCTCGCGCGATTCGTCGCGTACTCGGCGTTGACGAACACGTGGCGCACCCTGCCCGATCCGAGCTGGTTCCCGGACTTCCTCATGCACGGCTACGACCACAACGCGATCGATGCCGCTCGCGGCCGGTTCTACCATCGCGCGTACGCGACGCCATCCGTCTACCGCTACGACATCGACACCGGTGCGTGGAGCGCGCTGCCGCAGATCCCGAATGCCGTGCTGGCGAACAACACGTGCTGCGCAGGGTTGGAGTACTTCCCCGAGATGAACGGTCTCGTCCTCGCCGGGACGACGCACGAGACGACGACCGACGAGGCGATCCTGTACTCGGACGCTACCGGGACCTGGTCGACCGTGGCCGACGGGCGTCCGATGGGGACGTACAACCACTTCGTCGAGTACAACCCGGTGCGTCACACCGTGCTCTTCGGCGGAGGGCAGGGCTCGCGGAAGATCTACACGATGAGCGCGTCGGGCGCGGTCACCGCCGGACGGGACGCGCCGTTCGGCCTGGGGATCCTCGAATCGGTCGTCACGGTCGATCCGGTCAGCGGTCTGTACCTGGTGCTCGGGAGCGGTGGCGAGTTCTACAGCTACGACGAGGTCGCCGACCGCTGGACGTCGCTGCCGGCCACCGTCCCGCTGTTCGACCTGCCGGTTCGCGGGACGAGCCTCGTGTGGCAGATCCTCGCCACACCGGTCAGCAACTACGGCGTCACGATGTTCGTGAAGTTCTACTGGGCCGACACGGCGTCCCAGGCCTGGGTCTACCTGTACAAGCACGCGGCGTCCGCGCCAGAAGCGACCTACCGCTACCGCGTCCGCGCCATCGACGGTGCGAGCAACCTGAGCGGCTACTCGAACGTAGCCGATACCACGACGAATCCGCCGCCCGACACGACCGCGCCGACCGTCCCGGCTGGACTCTCGGCCAGCGCCTCGGGTACGAGCCAGATCACGCTCGGGTGGACCGCCTCGACCGACTCCGGTGGAAGCGGACTCGCGGGCTATCGCGTCGAGCGCTGCGCGGGGTCGGGCTGCTCGAGCTTCGCCGAGATCGCGCAACCGACGACGAATGCGCTCGTCGATACGGGGCTCGCCGCCTCGACCACGTACCGCTATCGCGTGCGGGCGGTCGACGGCGCCGGGAACCCGAGCGGCGTTTCGGGGATCGCCGAGGCGACGACGACCGCGCCACCGGACACGACGCCGCCGACCGTGCCCGGAGCGCTCGGCGCGACGGCCAATGGCGCGAGCCAGATCACACTCGGCTGGACAGCATCGACCGACTCGGGCGGGAGCGGGCTCGCAGGCTACCGGGTCGAGCGCTGCACGGGAACCGGTTGCTCGGGCTTCGCCGAGATCGCGCAACCGACGACCAACGCGTTCGTGAACACGGGTCTGGCCCCATCGACGACCTACCGGTATCGCGTGCGCGCGATCGACGGTGCGGGGAACGCGAGTGGCTACGCGAGCGTGGCCGAGGCGACGACGACCGCGCCACCGGACACGACGCCGCCGACGGTGCCGGGTGCGCTCACGGCGACAGCGAACGGAACGACCCAGATCACCCTCGGCTGGACCGCGTCGACCGACTCGGGCGGGAGCGGCCTTGCGGGGTATCGCGTCGAGCGCTGCGAGGGCGCGAGCTGCTCGAGCTTCGCCGAGATCGCGCAGCCGGCGACGAACGCGTTCGTCGACACGGGACTTCTCGCATCGACGACCTATCGGTATCGCGTCCGGGCGATCGACGGCGCGGGGAACCCGAGTGGCTACTCGAGCATCGCGACCCAGACCACGAGCGCGCCTGCGGACACGACGACGCCGACCGTGCCGGCTGCGCTCACGGCGACGGCGAACGGGACGAGCCAGATCACGCTCGGCTGGACCACGGCGACCGATGCGGGCGGGAGCGGGCTTGCGGGGTATCGCGTCGAGCGCTGTCAGGGCGCGAGCTGCTCGAGCTTCGCCGAGATCGCGCAGCCGGTGACGAACGCGCTCGTCGACACGGGTCTCCTTGCCGGTACGACCTACCGCTACCGCGTGCGCGCGATCGACGGCGCGGGGAATCCGAGCGGCTACTCGGCGATCGCGAGCGCGCAGACGTCCACGGGCGGCGGGCTCGTCGCGTCCTACGGCTTCAACGAGGGCGCGGGGCTCGTGGCCAGCGACACGTCGGGCAACGGCAACACGGGCACGATCACGGGGGCGACGTGGAACACCACGGGTAAGTTCGGCAGCTCGTTGACGTTCAACGGCACGGGCCACGTCGTGTCGATCCCGAGCTCGACGTCGCTGAACCTGAGCACCGCGATGACGCTCGAGGCGTGGGTCTACCCCACCTCGGCGCAGACCGGCTGGCGCGCGATCATCCAGCGCGAGAGGGACGCGTACCTCCTGCACGCGGGCTACAGCGGCGGGGCGCTCCGGCCGACCGCCGGCGGAACATTTGGAACCGCGCTCGATTACTTCGCGTCCACGACCGCCCTGACCGTCAACGCGTGGAGCCACCTGGCGTTGACGTGGGACGGGACGATCATGCGTCTCTACGTCAACGGCGCGCAGGTCGCGACGCGCTCGCGTACCGGCACGCTGCAGGGAACCTCGGCCGGCGCGGGAACCGTGCGCATCGGCAACAACGTGCCGTACGGCGAGCGGTTCATCGGCCAGATCGACGAGGTGCGGATCTACAACCGCGCGCTCTCGGCCGCCGAGGTCACGACCGACATGAACGCGCCCGTGCCGTAGCGCCCTGCAGACCTGGTACACTCGGCGGGGCACGAGGACGCGATGAACCAGCCGGCAGGGGTCCTGTGGGACCTGGTCCGGGGCACGGCGGCGTTGCGCGGCGACGAGTTCTTCCGCGAGCTCACGCGCCTCGTCAGCCGGGCCGTCGCCACGCCGTTCGCGCTGGTCTCGGGTGTCGATCCCCCGCGCGGCGTCGCGCGCACGCTCGCCGCGTGGACCGGTGACGGGTGGGTCGGGCCGATCGAGTACGCGCTCGACGGAACGCCGTGTGGCCGGGTGCTCGAGCGCGCCGGCACGCTGGCCTGCGGTCGAGGCGTGCGGGACGAGTTCCCGGGCGTGCCATCGCTCGAGGACTGGGGCATCGAGTCCTACGTCGGAAGCCCGCTCCGCGCAGCCTCGGGCGAGCTGATCGGGACCCTGTCGGTGCTCGATCGCCGGCCGATCGACGATCTCGCGCGGACCCGCGAGATCCTCGAGGCGTTCGCCGCGCGGGCCGCGGTCGAGCTCGAGCGGATCCGGGTCGAGGCCGAGCTCGAGCACCAGCGCGGTTTCCTGCGCCAGGTCCTCGACGTCACGCCGTGTTTCATCTTCGTCAAGGATCGCGCGGGTCGGTTCTGCCTGGTGAATCGCGCGGTGGCCGATGCATACGGCACGACGATCGACGGGCTCATCGGCAAGACCGACGCCGACTTCAATCCGAAGGCCGACGAGGTGGCATTCTTCCGCAAGATGGACCTCGAGGTGATGGAAACGCAGCAGGAGCGCCGGATCCCGGAGGAGACGGTGACGGACGCGACGGGCCGCGTGCGCTGGGTCCAGACGATCAAGCGCCCGATCGTCGGCTCGGGCGGCGTGGCCGATCTCGTCCTCGGCGTGGCGACCGACATCACGGAGCTACGGAGCGCCCGGGAAGAGCTGCTGCGCCACCAGCTGGAAGAACGGCGCAAGGTGCAGCAGGAGCTCGATCGGACTCGCGACGATCTCGTCCGCCAGACGCGCCTCGCGACGATCGGACAGGTCGCCGCGAGCATCGCGCACGAGCTGCGCAACCCGCTCGGGGTGATCAACAACGCGACGTTCTTCTTGCGGCGCCAGCTACGCGATCCGGTGCCCAAGGTGACCGAGACGCTCGACATGATCACCCACGAGGTCCGAGCGGCGGACCGCATCATCACCGACCTGCTCGAGATGAGCCGGGCCAAGAGCCCAGCCAAGACCGCGGTCGACCTGGGCGGGCTCGTCCGGCGGACGTTCCGCGAGCTCGAGACCGATCCGGCGATCGGGCTGGAGATGCGGCTCGAGACCGAGCCGTTCTTCGTCGATGCCGACCCGGCCCAGCTGCGGCAGGTGTTGACGAACCTGCTCGTCAACTCGATCCAGGCGATGCCCGAGGGAGGCCGAGTCACGGTCGACGGGCGGCGCGAGTCGGGCGTCGACGTGATCACGGTCCACGACGAGGGCCCGGGCGTACCGTCCGAGCTGTGGAGCCGCGTGTTCGAGCCGCTGTTCTCGACCAAGACCAAGGGCACCGGCCTGGGCCTGACGATCTGCCGCCAAATCCTCGAGCACCATGGCGGGGCGATCTGGATCGTGCCGTCGACCGCGGGTACGGCGATCCGGTTCCGCCTTCCGGCTCACGCTGCGGCCGATCCCACTCCGGCCTGAGCCTGTCGCCTCGTGGAGGGTCCATCGTTGCGCACGATCGCCGCTCCGTGTGTCGCGCTCCTCGGCGCGCTCCTCGCTCCCTCGGGCGCCGGCGAGCCGGCGGCCCTGCGGTTTCTCGTGCGCCGCGCCGCGGCGGCCCCCCGGGTCGAGCTCGATGGCCGGCTGCTCGTGCTGCTGTCGACCGACGACACGGCCGAGCCGCGGCTGCAGATCGTCGACGGCCCCGGATCCCAGCAGATCTTCGGCATCGACGTCCTAGGCTGGGCCGCCTCGAGCGTGACGCTCGACGGGACGGCGCTGGGCTTTCCCGTCGCCAGTCTGGCCGAGGTTCCGGCCGCGACGTACACCGTGCAGGCGGTGTTCCACCGCTACGAGACGTTCCACCGTGCCGATGGCCACGTCGTCCGGCTGCCGATGGACCGCGGCGAAGGCCAGCAGTGGAGCCGTGCGCCGGGCAACCTGTACTCGACGCCGCGCAAGCTACCGATCGACCCGCGCGGCGGGACGGTCGAGCTCGTTCTGGACCACGAGATCCCTCCGATCCCCGACCCGCCCGAGACGCGCTACGTCAAGCACGAGCGGATCCGCAGCGAGCGGCTGTCGCGCTTCTGGGGCCGCCCGATGTACCTCGGGGCGCACGTGCTGTTGCCCGCGGGCTACGACGAGCACCCGCAGGCGCGGTATCCGCTCGTGATCTTCCACGGCCATTTCCCCGCCGACTTCGCGGGGTTCCGCGAGACGCCGCCCGAACCCGACCTGAAGTGCGAGCACAGCGCGCGCTTCGACTGGCCGTGCTACAACCGCACGGTCGAGGAGCACGCGCATCAGTTCTTCCGCGACTGGACCGGCCCGGACTACCCGCGGATGATCCTCGTCGAGCTGCAGCACGCGAACCCGTACTACGACGACTCCTACGCCGTGAACTCAGCCAACGTCGGCCCGTACGGGGACGCGATCACGTACGAGCTGATCCCGCACCTCGAGCGCAAGTACCGGGCGCTCGGCGCGGGATGGGCGCGCTTCCTCTACGGCGGGTCGACGGGTGGGTGGGAAGCGCTGGCGGCGCAGATGTTCTACCCCGACGAGTACAACGGCTGCTGGGCCGCGTGCCCCGACCCGATCGACTTCCGCGACTACACGGTCGTCGACATCTACAAGGACGAGAACGCCTACTTCCTCGGCGGGCCGTGGGCCCGCGTTCCGCGGCCTGCCGCGCGCAACGGCCTGGGACACGTGCAGCTCACGCTCGAGCAGACGAACCGGTACGAGCTGGTGCTCGGCACGCGCAGCCGCTCGGGACAGCAGTGGGACATCTGGGAAGCGGTGTACTCGCCCGTGGGTCCGGACGGCTACCCGCAGCGCATCTGGGACAAGCGTACGGGCGTGATCGATCGCCAAGTCGCCGAGTACTGGCGCGAGCACTACGACCTGAGCCACATCCTGCGTCGCGACTGGGCGACCCTCGGTCCGAAGCTCCGCGGCAAGATCCACATCTACGTCGGGGACATGGACAACTACTACCTCAACAACGCCGTGTACCGCGTCGAAGCGTTCCTGCGTGGGACGACCGACCCGCCGTACGACGGAGAGGTCGCCTACGGCGACCGGGCCGAGCACTGCTGGAACGGTGACCCGACGCGGCCGAACGCGACGTCGCGACTGCGGTACCACCAGCTCTACGCGCCGAAGATCGTGGCCCGGATCCTGGCCTCGGCGCCTCCGGGTGCGGATCTGACGAGCTGGCGCTACTGAGGCCGGCTCACCAGCCGAAGCCGAGCAGGAGCCCGATGTGGAGCCCCCCGGCTTCCAACTCGGCCGCGAGCTCCGGGTCGATCGAGTCCGGGCTCACCTCGGCGCTGCTCCAACGCACGTCGCCGCCGATGTTGAACCGCTGACCCAAGCGCCAGAACAGGCCGCCGCCGAGCCACGCTCCGACCCCGTCGTCGTCGGCGTCGAGGTCGCCGAAGCTGGAGTCGAGCTCGATCTCGGCGTTGACCAGGGCCAGCCCTCCGCCGACGTACGGATGGACGCTGTTCTTGGACCAGATCTTCCGCACGCCCACACCCAGCTCGACGGTCGAGCCGGTGACGTCGATCTCTCCCAGGAGCGGGTCCGAGATCTCGCCTTCGTCCGTCGACCCGAGGAGATCGACCGCGATGTGCACCGGCCAGTCGACCTGGCCGAACGACATCACGACGCCGAACTCGCCCTGCTCGTCCACGGGATCCCAGTCCCCGGCGTCGAGGAACTTCTGGCCGAGAAAGAAGTTGACCTGGCCCGTCGACTTGGCTTGGGCCGAGCCGACGGCGAGGCTCAGCCCGACGACGAGGGCACCGATCGCGATCCCCCTCATGCGGCTCCCCTTTCCGGGCGTCTGCGCGTCCCCGTAGGATGCACGATGTCGAACTCCCGAGGATCCCCGGGGAACGGGATAGACTGGTCGCGATGCGCGGCTGGGCACTGCTACTCGTCTTCTCGGCGGTGGATCCGGGAGTTCCTGCGTGCACGACGTTCTCCCTGCGCACGGACGAGAAGGTCGTGTTCGGCCGGAACTATGACTTCGAGATCGGCGACGGGCTGGTGCTGGCCAACCGGCGCGGGACGGAGCGCCAAGGGCACGAGGACCCCGGTGCGCGCTGGACGGCGCGGTTCGGCAGCCTGACGTTCAACCAGTTCGGCCGCGATTTCCCGATGGGCGGCATGAACGAAGCCGGGCTCGTCGTCGAGCTGATGTGGCTCGACGGCACCCGTTATCCGGCGCCCGACGGCCGGCCAGCGCTCGGTGTGCTCGAGTGGATCCAGTTCCAGCTCGACACGGCGCGCACGGTCGAGGACGTGCTGGCGAGCGACGCCCGCGTGCGGATCCACGGCTCGACGCCGCTGCACTATCTCGTGAGCGATGCCGCAGGAGCGGCAGCGACGATCGAGTTCCTCGGTGGCCGGCTCGTCGCGCATACGGGAGATCGCCTCCCCGTGGTCGCGCTGACCAACGACACGTACGACGACTGCCTGCGCTACCTGCGGTCCCGGAGTCCCGAGCAACAGGGATCGCCGGCATTTGCCGCAGGCTCGCTCGAGCGGTTCGCGACCGCGGCGACGCTCCTCGCCGCGGGGGCGCCGGCGACCGGGTCTCCCGTCGACCGCGCTTTCGCCGTCCTGTCCCGCGTGGCCCAGCGATCGTCGACGAGGTGGTCGATCGTCTATGACCAGACGGGACGAACGGTGCATTTCCGCACCGACCGGAACGAGGCGCGCCGAACGATCCGGCTCGACGCGCTCGATCTGTCGTGCGCGTCTCCCGTGCGCATGCTCGACGTGCACTCCGGGGTCTCGGGCGACGTCTCCACGCGGCTCGAGCCCTACACGCCCGAAGCCAATCGCGACCTCGTGCGCCGCTCGTACCGCGGTACGTCGTTCCTGCGCGACACGCCCGACGCGGCTCTCGACACCGTGGCCCGGCATCCCGACACCTCGCGCTGCACGGCGCCCCCTCGCAAAGACTGACGTGCTGCGCTTCAAGCTGATCCTGAAGGTCGGGATCGTGCTCGCGGGCGTCGCTCTGATCCTGTTCGGGAGCGCGGGACGGATCGACCTGCCGTTCTTCTGGGCCTACCTCGGCGTGTTCGTCGCGTTTGGTGTCGTTTCGCTGCTGACCTTGCGCCGCGACCTGATCGAGGAGCGCTACACGGCCAACGCCCCGTCGCGCGACAACCTGGCGCTCCTGCGCCTGGCTGCGTTCAGCATGTTCGCCGGACAGTGGGTGCTCGCGGGGCTCGACGCCCGGTTCCACTGGTCGCCGCCGCTCCCGCCCCTCGTGCAGATGGCGGCCCTCGTCGTGTTCGGCGCCTCGCTCGTCGGCTGGTACTGGGCCATGCGCTCGAACCCGTTCTTCTCCCCCGCCGTGCGCATCCAGCGCGAGCGCGGCCACCGCGTCGCCACCGCCGGACCGTACGGGATCGTCCGCCACCCGGGCTACGCATCGTTCGCGCTCCTCGGCGCGTTCGGTCCGCTGGCGCTCGGATCGCTGTGGGCCGTGCTCCCGCACCTCGTGCTCGTGGCGCTCTTCGTTCGCCGCACCGCGTTCGAAGACCGCATGCTTCGGGCCGAGCTCGAAGGCTACGCGGACTACGCCGCGCGCGTGCGCTACCGGCTCGTCCCGGGCGTCTGGTAGTCAGAAGCGCCAGGCCGCTCCCAGATACGCCCCCTTGGCCGTGTAGTCGTCGACCGTGCCGGTCTGACCGGACACGCGATCGGTCACGGTCCAGTCGGCGAAATGCTGGTCCACGCGCAAGCCGAGCTCGAGCCCGAACCGCTGTCCCAGGCGCCAGCGCAGTCCGCCGCTGGCGCCGATCACGAGCTCCGTGCCTGGATCGGCCGTGACGTCGAACGTTCCGCCGCCGGTCACCGGCCCGGTTAGCTCGTCCGCGTCGGGGCTGGCGACGCCCAGCCCGGCCGACCAGAACCAGCGCATTCTCCTCTCGGGCGCACCGTAGAGGCGGTCGATCCACACGGTGACGAGCAGGGTCGTCAGATCGGAATCGAGCTCCTCGGGCGACGTGAGGCCGACCAGCTCGTACGGGCGCTCGAAGTCGCCGCTGAACGAGTCGATCCCGAACCCGAGACGCCACTTCTCGTCGATCCGATAGCGACCGAACACGCCGAACGCGATCATGTCGTTGGTCGGCTCGCCACCGGCCGTGACGATCGAACCGCGCAACCCGACCTCGAACCGCGGACCCTCGGCTTCGGCACCGGCCGGGGCCGCGTGCGCCGCACCGGCCAGCAGGGCGACCATGGCAACACTGTTGCTCCTCACCGAGCGTCCGGCCGGTGGCGCGGTGACGGCCGGGGCTCGGTGCCGGCGGTATCCGCGGATCCGTCGATCTCGAGGTCCGCTAGTCGAGCCCCGCTGTCGTCGACCAGGCCGATCCCCGCGCAGTAGATCTTGACGCTCAGCGCGCGCGGCTCGAGCGGCGTCGTCTCGTGCACCTCCACGCAGTCGGAGAACGTTCCGGCCGGGACCTCGACCTCGAACCCCGCGCGCATGTGCTCCGCTCGGTCGAGCGCGACGTCGGGCGCGACCTCCTGGAAGTACCGCGAGCCGAGCAGGAACGTCCCGGGCATGATCAGACCCGGGAGCGCGCCGTTCGAGCCGGCGCGCCAGGCGCCGTCGTGACTGACGATCACGCCGCCGTCGTAGATGTCGACGTCCTCTCCGAAATAGAACACGTCGTTCGTCTGGGCGCAGCGCGCGAAGAAGTTCCGCGACACCTCGACCAGCTCGTCGTCGACCCACTCGCGCTCCTCGATGACCCGCGTCCGGACGGTACGTTGGATCCCGTCCGCGGTGTCGAACGTGATCGACTGCCGGTCGCGCAGGACCGTGATCTGGACGACGACCGTCTCGCCGTCGTCTTCGCCTTCGAGCACCAGCCGATCGCCCGGCTGCAGGCTGAAGTACGGGTTGCGCCCCGAGTCGGAGAACGTGCAATCCGCGAGCCGGAACGTGTCGGTGAACTCCGCGGGCGTAGCCCCACGAGCCACGATCGTAGCGAGGAGCAGCACAGAGCCGAGGATCAGGGTCTTGGCGATTCGACGCATGGTTCGGGTCTCCTTCCTGCGGGTGGGAGGCTCCGTCGCGCGCCGATCCTCCGCCACGGAGGATTCGGCCGCGCTCGGGGCTCTCACGCTCGAAGGTGTGGCACGGCCCCGGACTGCGGGGTAGAGTCCGGGCAAGGGAGGTGCGAGGTGCACGCGAGCGATCGAGACCTCGTCCAGCGCCTCTTGGCCGGCGACGGCGCGGCGTTCGACGCGTTCTTCGAGGACCATTTCCCCGGGCTGTTCCGCTTCGCCCTGACGCGCCTGCGCTACGACGCCGACGCCGCCGAGGAGGTGGCGCAGTCGACGTTTTGCCGCGCCGTGACCAAGCTCCACACGTACCGCGGCGAGGCCTCGCTCTTCACCTGGCTGTGCACGTTCTGTCGTCATGAGATCTCGGCGCTCCACGAGCGCGCCGGGCGGCGGCCGGTGACCGTGCACCTGATCGAGGAGCACCCCGAGGTCTCAGGCGCGCTCGAATCGCTGTGGGGCCTCGCGAGCGTGGGTCCCGAGGAGCGCCTGGCGCGCGACGAGGTCGCCCGCCGGGTCCACGTCACGCTCGATCATCTGCCGGCGCGGTACGCTGCGGCCCTGGAATGGAAATACCTCGACGGGCACTCGGTCAAGGAGATCGCCGAGCGCCTCGGCATGTCGGCCAAGGCCGCGGAATCGCTGTTGACCCGTGCACGCGAAGCGTTCCGGGACGGCTTCTCGAGCCTCGCGCGGCGTGAGGCCGTGTGGGCCACACGATGAACGAACCGGACGATCGGCTACGCGAGCTGCTCCGGGCGTCGGGCCGCCGTCCGAGCGTCCCCGAGGATTGCGCCGAGCGCGTTCGCGCGGTCGCTCGCGAGCAGTGGACGCAGGTCGTGCGCCGGCGTGCCCGCCGCCGCCGGATGTGGGCCGCGGCGCTGCTCGCGACGGCTGCGACGCTCGTCGTCGGCGCCGGCGTGCTCGTACGCCGTCCGAGCGGCACAGGTGCAGTGGCGCGTCCGGTCGTGGGCCAGATCGAGGCGCGTGTCGGCCCGGCGTGGGTCCGGCCCGCGGCGACCGCGTCGGCACCGATCGCCGGCCTCCCCCATCCCGGTGCGAGCGTAGTGCTCGGATCGGAGATCGCGACCGATGACGGGGGGCGAATCGCGATCCGTCTGGCGAGCGGGCATTCGCTGCGCATCGACGAGCGGACCCGCCTCCGCATCGAGGGCGAGCGGGCGATCGTGCTCGAGCGCGGAGCGCTGTACGTCGATTCGTGGTCACCGCAAGGAGCCGCAGGCGAACCGCTCGAGGTCCGAACCGCGTTCGGCAGCCTGCGCGACATCGGCACGCAGTTCGAGGCCCGGCTCGTCTCGGACTCGCTCGTGGTCCGCGTCCGGGAAGGTCGCGTGGCCTGGGACCGCGGCGATTCGACGCTCGAGATCGCCGGAGGCGAGGAAGCGCAAGCGCGGATGAGCGGCTCGCCGGAGGTGCGGAACACACCGGTGGATGAGTCCGCGTGGGGCTGGATCTCGGACGTCGTGCCGATGCTCGACATCGAGGATCGGACGCTCGGCGAGTTCTTGCAGTGGATCGCGCGGGAGCGCGGCCTGCGTGTCGAGTTCGCGAACCCGCGTCTCGCCGAGACCGCTCCGGCGATCCGCCTGCGCGGGTCGATCGACGGCATGACGCTCGAGCAAGCTCTGGCGTCGGTGCTGGCGACCTGCCGCCTGGACTACCGAGTCCACGATGGCGTGCTCGGTGTGCACCCGACTAGCCCGGGCCGGTCGTGACGCGCTCGTCGTCGAGGATCGCTGGTCTCGCGCTTTGCGCCGCGCTCGGAATGGGCGGCGCGATCCCGGCCGAGGAACGTACACCGTTCGCCGGCCGGACCCTCGCCGACGCGCTCGAGCAGCTCGAGACCGCGGGCCTCGCGATCCTGTACGGCAGCGATCTCGTGCGCCCGGACATGCGGGTCCTCGCCGAGCCGACGAGCACCTGGCCACGCGAGATCCTCGACGAGATCCTGGCTGAGCATCGCTTGCGATCGCAGGCCGGACCGGCGGGGACGCTCCTCGTCGTGCCCGCACCGCCCCCCGGCTCGATCCGCGGCGTCGTCGTGCTCGCGGGCAAGCGCGAGCCGCTGGCCGGTGTGCGCGTCTCGCTCGCCGGGACATCGACCACGACCGCAACGGATCGCGACGGGAAGTTCGGGATCGAGCCTGTGCCCGAAGGACGCCACGTGCTCGTGTTCGATCTCAAGGGGTTCGTTCCGCAGCGCCTCGCGGACGTCCAGGTTCGACCGGGCGTCGCCACGGGTGTGCGGTTCGAGCTCGAGCCGCGGGGCCGATGGTCCGAAGCGGTGGTCGTGCACGGCGACGAGCCGCCTCCCCGCGGCGGGGGTCCCGAGCTCCGCGACACGCTGCACGGCCAGGAGCTGCGCGCGAGTCCCGATCTCGACACGGACCCGCTGCGCGCGGTCGAGCGACTTCCCGGAATCAGCGAGGCCGACGGTCGTGGCGCGCTCCACGTGCGCGGCGGCGCCGTGGACGAAATGTCGATCATGCTCGACGGGCTCGAGCTGTACCGCCCGTTCCACCTGCTCGATCGGGGGGGCCTGGTCAGCGCGATCGACTCGCGGAACCTCGCCGCGGTCGAGCTCCTGGCCGGTGCATTTCCCGCGGAGTACGGCGGGTCGATGAGCGGCGTGGTCGAGATGGACACGATCCCACCCGTGGGACGGACCCACGCCGAGCTGGCGTACACGACGAACGACGCCCGCCTCGCCGGCCAGGGCCGATTCGGCGACGGGAACGGCCAGTGGCTCGTCGCCGCGCGGCGTGGCGACCCGACCGCTCTGCTCGACGCGCTCGACACCGATCCGAACTACGAGCCGCGGTATGCCGACGTCTTCGCCAAGGCCGGCGCCACGCTCGGCCGCACGACCGTGTCCCTGAACCTGTTGCACAGCTTCGACGAGCTCGAGGGTGGGGACCGCACGACGGTACAAACGACCCACGATCCCGGGACGTTCCGGTCCGAGTACCGCAGCGCCTACGGCTGGGTCACGCTCGAGAACGTCTGGTCGCCGCGCTGGACCACGCGCACGGTCGTGTCCCTCAGCCAACTCGACAGCGATCGTGCCGGGTCGAGCCCGGAGCTGGCCCTCGTCGAAGATCAGCGGTCGGCCGCGCTCGTGGGTCTGACGCACCAGGCGTGGCTCGAGTCGGGGCGTCACGTGGTCAAATGGGGCGCGGCGCTCCAGCACGCCGACGCCGCGTACCGCTATCTCTCGACACCCGCGTCGAGCGGCACGCTCGCGTCGAGCGGCATTGAGCCGCGCGACCTCGAGTTGCGCCCCACCGGTCGGTCGCTCGGGGCGTACGTCGCCGACCGGATCGAGCTCACGCGGGCGCTGCGCGTCGAGCTCGGCATGCGCTGGGACGAGCACTCCTACGTCCCCGGGGACGGATCGCTCGCGCCCCGCGTCAACTTCGAGCTCGCGTGGGGCGACCGCACGACGCTGCGCGCGGGCTGGGGATATTTCGACCAGGCCCCGAAGATCCACGAGCTCATGGTTCAAGACGGAGTCGAGGAGTACTTCCCGGCCCAGCGTGCCGAGCATCGCCTGCTGGGCATCGAGCGTACGCTGTCGGGCTCGTCGGCGATCAGCGTCGTCGCGTATCAGAAGCTCGTCGACGATCCGGCGCCGCGGTTCGAGAACGTGTTCGACCCGGGCGGCTTCTTCCCCGAGGGCGACCCGGATCGAGAGCGCATCGACCCCACGCGCGGTCGAGCCGACGGATTGGAGATCCAGGCCCACGGCCGAGCGTGGGCGCGCCTGGGCTGGCGCGCGAGCTACGTCCTGTCGCGGGCCGAGGACGAGATCGGACAGACCTGGGTGCCGCGAAACTGGGACCAGCGGCACGCGGTCGACTTCGGCCTGGCCTGGAGCCCGGCGGAGCGCTGGGACCTGAGCCTCGCCGGCATCTACCATTCCGGACAGCCGACGACCCCGGTGACGAGCGCGGTCACGGCGCTGGCGGACGGCTCGATCGCTCCGGTCACCGGTCCGCGCAACAGCGCTCGACTCGCCGACTACCTGCGGTTCAACGCGCGCATCGGCCGACGGTTCGTGTTTCACGGAACAACGCTGGCGACGTTCCTCAACGTCACGAACGTCCTCGATCGGCAGAACGAATGCTGCCTCGAGCGCGTGCGCCTGGGAACCGCGGACGGCGCGACGACGGTCGAGCCGGTCGTGCGCAACGGATTGCCGCGCCTGTTCACCGCGGGGCTGAGCTGGACTTTCTGACGTCGGGTCGTTCGACTAGTCTATCGCGGTGACTCGACCTCGCCGCCTGACCTGGTCGCTGATCCTGCTCGGGTGTGTCGCGTGCGGGCCGGCGCCGAGCGGTCCCGCCCCGGCGGACGTGCCCGGGGCGTGGCCCTATCCGCTCGATGCGCCCGCGGCAACGGGCGAGCACGGGATGGTCGTCACCGATGCGCCGCTCGCGACACGCGTCGGCGTCGACGTCCTGCGCGACGGAGGCAACGCCGTCGATGCGAGCGTCGCGATCGCGTTCGCGCTCGCAGTCGTCCTGCCGTCGGCGGGAAACCTCGGCGGGGGCGGGTTCCTCGTCACGCATGTCGACGGACAGGACTACGCGCTCGACTTCCGCGAGACGGCACCCGCCGCCGCGCAACGCGACATGTTCCTCGACGAGCGCGGTACGCCCGATTCCCGCTCGCTCACCGGGCACCTCGCCTCGGGCGTCCCGGGGAGCGTCGCCGGACTGTGGGCGGCGCACGAGCGCCTGGGGTCGAAACCGTGGGCCGCGCTCGTCGCTCCGGCGATCGCCCTCGCGCGGGACGGGTTCGAGATCGACGCCGACTTCGCCGCCGAGGTGCGCGGCGATGCCGAGCGCCTGGCGCGGTTTCCCGGCTCCGCCTCGCTGTTCCTGCCCGACGGTCGTCCCGTCGCCGAGGGCCAGCGGTTTCGCAATCCGGACCTCGCGCGGACCCTCGGCCGGATCGCGGAGAACGGTGCGCGGGGGTTCTACGACGGCGAGACGGCCGACGCGCTCGGCGCCGAGATGGCTCGCGGAGGTGGCATCGTCACGCGCGCGGACCTCGGCACGTACGCGGTCAAGTGGCGCGAGCCGCTCGGGTTCACGTACCGCGGACATCGGGTGATCGGCATGCCCCCGCCGTCGTCGGGCGGCGTCACCCTGGCCCTGATCGCCCGGCAGCTCGAGTCGGCCGACCTCGCGGGCCTCGGCTTTCGCACCCCGGCCGCGATCCACCGGCAGGTCGAGGCGTTCCGGCGAGCGTTCGCCGTGCGTAACAGCGTCCTCGGCGATCCCGACTTCGTCGACATTCCGCTCGCGCGGCTGCTCGCGCCCGAGTTCTCGGCCGAGCTCGCGGCATCGATCGACCCGCAGCACGCCACACCATCGGCCGAGGTCGCACCCAGGCTCGGTGCCGGCGTCGAGGGCCGGCACACCACGCATTTCTCCGTCGCCGACGGGCAGGGCAACGTCGCGGCCTTGACGACGACGCTGAACGACTCCTTCGGATCGGCCGTGACGGTCGAAGGCGCGGGGTTCCTCCTGAACAACGAGATGGACGACTTCACGGTCAAGCCCGGAGCGCCGAACCTCTTCGGCCTGGTCCAGGGCGAAGCCAATGCGATCGAGCCCGGCAAGCGCATGCTGTCGTCGATGACGCCGACGATCGTCCTCGATCCCCAGGGACAGCCGCTCCTCGTCACCGGCGCGAGCGGTGGGCCGCGCATCATCACGGCGGCGTTCTTGATCCTGTCCGCGCGCATCGACCACGGACTGGGGATCGTCGCCGCGGCGAGCGCGCCGCGGTTCCACCACCAGCACCTTCCCGACGCCCTGATGATCGAGAGGCAGGGCGTCGATTCCGGCGTGGCGACCGCGCTCGAGCAGCTCGGCCACTCGATCCGCTGGGTCGATCCGACCGCGACCAGCCTCGCGGCGACGCTCGAGCGCCGCGACGGCCGATGGCATGGCGTGTCGGACCCACGGACCCACGGCCTGGCGCTGGGGTACTGACCGATTCACTCCTGAAGCGGCTGCAACGCCGCGGCCGGTTGCGGTATCGTGGGGCGACGTACCAGGGCGATGGAACCACAGGGAGGCAGGCTGATGAACAGGGTACTCGTCGTCTCGCTGCTCGCCGTGCTTGCGCTCGCGCTGCCCGCAGCTGCCGAAGCACCGGACGGCAAGGCGCTCTACGGGTCGAAGTGCGCCATGTGCCACGGCGCTGACGGCGTGGCGAAGAAGATGGCCGAGGGGTCGGCGAACCTGAACGATCCCGAGTACCAGAAGAAGACCTCGGTCGAGGCGATCGAGAAGGTGATCCACGACGGCAAGGGCAAGATGACCAAGTACGAGGGCAAGCTGACGGCCGAGCAGATCAAGGCGATCGCCGAGTACGTCAAGACGCTGAAGTAGTTGCGGGTTCGCAACCCTCGCCCCCGTCTCGCTTCTCGATCGCGCTGCGGCCCGCGCGCGATCATGCGACCGGCACCCGCGCCTCCCTCGGTCGGGTCATCGCTCGCCTGCGCATCGTCGTCTGGAACTGTCACGGACGTCTCGGCGAGAAAGCGGCGCTCCTGCGCCGGCTCGATCCCGACGTGGCCGTGGTGCCCGAGTGCGCGTGCCCGGAGGTGCTGCTGCGCCGGGCGATCGACCTTGCATCGTGCGATCTCGCTTGGGACGGTCTACGACCCGACCGTGGACTGGCGGTCCTGGCTTTCCGGCCGTGGCGCCTGACGATCGACCCGCTGCATCGTCCGCTCTCGGGCTCGACGCTCCCCGTCCGCCTCGGCGGGCCAGCGAGCCTGCGTCTCGTCGCGGTGTGGGCGATGCCGCCGTGGATTCGATCGAACCGCACGACGCCCGAGCCGCTCGGTACGGGTCTCGCGCGGCTGCGTGAGATCCTCGTCGCTGGGCCGACGATCGTCGCGGGTGACTTCAACCGCACGCTGGTCGCGCGCCGACCCGGCTCAGCGATCGGCCCCTCGTCTCTCGCGCAGCAGCTGACCGAGCTCGGGTTCGTCAGCGCGTACCACGAGTCCCGACGCGTCGCCGTGGGGCAGGAGCCCGAGCCGACGTTCTTCCGGCTCCAGCGGTTCCCCAGCCCGCATCATCTCGATCACGTCCTGCTCGACGAGCAGAGCGCCGCTCACCTGCGCGGCGTCGAGCTGCGCGGCGGCGCGCGCTGGATGGTGTGGAGCGATCACGTGCCGCTCGTGGTCGAGCTCGCGCTCCCGGACGGCGTATAATCCGGCCAGAGGGTCCGGCGGTGGAGATCTCGTTCGTCACGCTGCTCCTCGGTCTCGTGACCGGGATCCATCCCGTGACTGTGGCGGTCTCGGGTTCCGCGGCGGCGGTCGAGCTGCGGCTCGACGGCGCGAGCGTCGGCTCGGCCGAGGGTCCGCCGTGGACCGTGCGCTGCGATTTCGGTCCCGCACTGCGCCCGCACAAGCTCGAAGCGATCGCGACGGCGAAGGACGGTCGGAGGCTCGGCACGGTGGTGCAGTGGGTGAACTTGCCGCGGCACCGCGCCGAGGTCTCGCTCTCGCTCGAATCGCAGGGGAAGTCGCCCACCGCCGTGCGCGTGAGCTGGAACAGTCTCGAGTTCGACCGCCCCAAGCGGATCGACGCGACGCTCGACGGCGCGCCGATCGCGGCCACGACATCCCGGATCGAGCTGCCGAAGAACCTCCGAGCCTCGACGCACCTGTTCACCGTGCGCGTCGTGTTTCCGCACGGAGTCGTCGCGTCCTCGGAGCTGGCGTTCGGCAGCGCGATCGGTGAGGAAGCAACGACCGAGCTGACCGCGGTACCGATCGTCCTCCCGTGGAACCAGGCGCTGCCTTCGGCCGACACGATGTCGGGCTGGTTCGAGAGCAGGGGGCAGCCGGTCTCGGTCGTCGCGGTCGAGCGCGGAGCCGCCGAGGTCGTGCTCGTGCGCGACTTCGGCGCCGGAAACTTGCGCGGTCGCTGGCGCGGCCAGCTCACCGGGGGAACGCTCGCGGCACGCGACGCGGCACGGCTCCTGCTCCCGGGGGCGAGCACCGACAAGCGGCCCGAAAAGACGGTGCTCTTGTTCGACCTCTCGCCGCGCTACCTGGGCTCCGAGGTCGGGATCCCGTGGATCCTCGCGGCGCTCGAGCCCGACACGGGAACGGGGCAGCGCCAGTCGCTCGCCGATGCCGTGTGCGTGGCCGGCCTCCACGCCGCGGAGAGCAACGCCCCGCGCTCGGTCGTCCTCGTCCTGGGCACGGCGCGCGACGACAGGAGCGAGCACAGCGTGGCGGCGGCGCGCAGCTACCTGAAGGACCTGCGCGTGCCTCTCGTCGTGTGGGCGGTCGACGAGACCGTGAGCCCGGCGACGGCGGACTGGATGGCGTCGGGCCACGCCCCGATCCTCAACTCCGGTCAGCTCGGCCGCGCGGTGCGCGAGCTGCGCGCCGCGCTCGCCGACCAGGCGATCGTGTGGCTCGCGGGACGCCACCTGCCGCAGGACATCCACGCGACGAAGGCCGGGGCATCGGTGCGCCTCGTCGGCTCCTAGGACAGGCGCAAGCGTAGCTCACGCCGCAGGAGCAGCAAGACGGCGGTGAGCTGCACGAGCACCGTCCCGGCCGACAGGTACCACAGCCAGCGCAGCTGGAAACCCGGCGTGCGCGACAGCATGACCGCGGGGATCGCCGTGATCACGATCCGACCGAACGACGCGCCGAGCGGCGGGATCGTGTTCCCCAGCGCCTGGAACATGCTCGACGACACGAAGATCAGCCCGGAGGCGATGAACGTGAAGGACAGCACGTGCAGGTAGTCGTCGCCGACGAGCACGACGTGCGCATCGCTACTGAACACGCTGAGCATCGGCACCGCGGCGAAGAAGCACACGAGACCCCACAGCGCCATGACGGCGACGGCGAGCGTCGCCGCGACGGTGAACGTCCGCCGGACGCGGTCGCCGTGGTGGGCGCCGAAGTTCTGGCCCGCCACGGGGGCCACGGCGAACCCGAGCGCAACGACCGGGATGAAGCCGGCCTGGATGATGCGCAGCCCGATCCCGAACCCCGCCTGCGCCTCCGATCCGAACGGCCGGGTGATCGTGTAGATGAGGAACAGATACGCGGCCATCAGCGCGAACTCCGCCCCTGCAGGCAGCCCGATCCGCAGGAGCTGACCCCACAGTGCAGTGTCGGGTCGGAACCGACCGCGGGTGAACCTCAGGTACGCACCGTCCCGGACGAAGTACGAGCCGAGCCACACCGTGCCCACGACGACCGCCACGAGCGACGCGATCGCCGCGCCGGCGACGCCGAGCGGTCGGCCTGTGCCCCAGCCGAAGATCAGGAACGGCGCGAGGATCATGTTCAAGATCACGGTCACCAGCTGCACGACCATGCCGGGCTTGAAGTTCCCGCTACCCCGGAGCGCCGCGCTCATCGCGACCATGCCGAACTGCAGGGCCATCGCCGGAATGAACCACAGCAGATACGCGAGGGCGAGGTCGACCGTGCGCGCGTCGGCGCCGAGCGTCCGGGCGTAGGCCCCGCGCAGAGCGAGCGCGACCGCGAGGAACGCGATACCGACGACGACCGAGAGCAGCTGCGACTGGTGTAGCACGACGAGCGCCCGATCGTGGTCCTTGCTGCCGACCGCGTGAGCCATCAGCGTCGTCGTGCCCACGCCGAGCATCTGCGACACGGCAAGCACGAGAAACGTCAGGTTTCCGGCGATCGCAACCGCGGCGACCGCTTCCTTCCCCAGGTGCCCGACCCAGTACAGGTCGATCAGGAAGTACAACGACTGGAACACCATCGCGACGAACATGAACCCCGCCGTCTCGAGCAGGTGCCGCGTGATCGAGCCCTGGGTCAGGTCGCGCATCGCGACAGCCTACCGCGGTTCGTCGAACCTTGATACGGCCTTGACGCCGACATCGGCGCTCTTGACGCCGGGTTGACGCCGCGCGCGCTATCACTCTGACGTGGCCACGATGCTCGTCGACTCGCCGATGCGGTCGGTCAAGCGGCTGCTCGTCGGCGCCCCGATCCCCGACCGTCTGGCCCAGCACGAGCGGTTCAGCCGTGTGACGGGTCTCGCCGTGCTGTCCTCGGACGCGCTCTCGTCCGTGGCCTATGCCACCGAGGAGATCCTCCGCACGTTGGTGGCCGCAGGAGCGGCGACGCTGTGGCTGACGACGCCGATCGCCGGCACGATCGCCGTGCTGCTCCTCGTCGTCGTGTTTTCCTACCGGCAGACGATCTACGCCTATCCCGACGGCGGCGGGGCGTACCGCGTGGCCAAGGAGAACATCGGACTCTACGCAGGCCTGGTCTCGGCGGCCGCGCTGCTGGTGGACTACGTGCTCACCGTCGCCGTCAGCGTGTCGGCCGGTGTCGCGGCGATCACTTCGGCGTTCCCGTCCTGGCTGCCGCTGCGCGTTTGGCTCGGCCTCGCGTTCGTCGCCATCCTGACCGTCGGCAATCTGCGCGGCGTGCGGGAGTCCGGGCGCCTGTTCGCGATCCCGACCTACTTCTTCATCGCCATCACCCTCGCGCTCGTCGGTGCGGGACTGTGGAAGCTCGCGGTCGGTCCGACCGCCGTCGGTCCCGGGGGCGCCGGGCTGCCAGCAGGCAACGGCACCCAGGCCCTCACGCTGTTCCTGGTCCTGCGCGCGTTCGCCAACGGGTGCACGGCGATGACCGGGGTCGAAGCGGTGTCGAACGGCGTCTCCGCATTCCGGCCCCCGGAGAGCCGGAACGCGGTCACCGTGCTGCTGGTCATGGGCGCGCTCAGCGTGACCCTGTTCCTGGGAATCACCGTCCTGGCGCAGGGGTATGCGATCTCGCCGCGGGAGCAGGAGACGGTCGTGTCCCAGCTCGCGCGAGCGATCTTCGGCAACGAGAGTGCGCTGTACTACCTGGTGCAAGCGGCGACGATGCTGATCCTGGTGTTGGCCGCCAACACCGCGTACTCAGGTTTCCCGCGGCTGTCGTCGATCGTGGCCCGCGATCGCTACCTGCCCCGGCAGTTCTCCCACCAGGGGGATCGGCTGGTGTTCTCGAACGGGATCCTGGCGCTGAGCGTCCTGGCTTCCGTGCTGATCGTCGCGTTTGGCGGTGATACGCACCGTCTCATCCCGCTGTACATGATCGGTGTGTTCATCGGGTTCACGCTCTCGCAGGCCGGGATGGTCGTCAAGTGGAGGCGTGAGCGGGTTTCGGGCTGGCGGCGCAACGCGCTCCTCAACGGCCTCGGGGCGCTGCTGACCACGATCGTGCTGCTCGTGGTCGCGATCACGAAGTTCACCGAGGGAGCGTGGATCGTCGTGTTCCTCGTCCCGGTCCTCGTCGTGCTGTTCCTCGCGATCCGACGGCATTACGACGACCTGACTTCGGTGCTGTCCCTCGACGACTTCGGCGCGCCGCCGCGGATCCACCGGCACCGCGTCCTGATCCCGGTCAGCTCCGTGCACCGGGGGACGCTGGCCGCGCTGCACTACGCGCGCTCGCTGTCGACCGACGTGACCGCCGTGCACGTCGCCGGCGACGAGGCGGAGACCGAGACGTTCCGTCGGGCCTGGGCGACGTGGGGCGACGGGGTCCGGCTCGTCGTCGTCGAGTCTCCGTTTCGAGACCTGCTGCGCCCCCTGTTGCAGTACATCGAGGGCATCGCCTCGAAGAGGCAGCGCAACGAGACGCTGACGATCGTCGTGCCGCAGGTCGTTCCTCGGAGGTCGTGGCACAACCTCCTGCACTCCCAGACCGCAGGGTTCCTGCGACTCGCGCTCCTGTTTCGGCCCGGAATCATCATCACGAACGTCCCGTACCAGATCCAGCAGGCCACGATCCGCCACGAGCCGGCCTCGCCCTGAGGCGCGTGGTATGCCCGCCGAATCGCTCGCTGCTAGGATCGGCGGCATGCCGATCGTCGCTTCGAGCGTCAAGGCCTTCGACTGGGTCGGATACGCCTGCGGGCTCGGCGTAGTCGCGCTGAGCACGGCGGTCGCCCACCTGATGTTTCCGCACTTCGACCTGGCGAACCTGATCATGGTCTACCTACTGGGCGTCGTCGTCGTGGCCAGCCGGTGGGGCCGTGGGCCGTCGCTTCTGGCCGCGATCGCCAGCGTCGCGGCGTTCGACTTCCTGTTCGTTCCCCCGTACGTCACATTTGCGGTGTCGAACAAGGAGCATCTCGTGACGTTCGCGGTGATGGGCGTGGTCGCGCTCGTGATCAGCACGCTCACCGTGCGCATCCGCGAGCAGGCCAAGGTCGCACGGCAGCGCGAGTGGCGGACGAGCGCGCTGTACTCGCTGAGCCGCGAGCTGGCCGGGACGCGCAGCATCGACGGAATGATCTCGGCCGTGCGCCGCCACGTCGAGGAGCTGTTCGGCGGCGAGACGGCGATCCTGCTCGCCGACGACGATGGCAAGCTCGTGCTCCGTGGAGGCGGTGCCCGGTTCTTGGCCGACGACCCGACGGAAATCGAGGTCGCCCGGCGCGTCCACGAGCGCTCGGAGCCCGCCCACGGGACAGCCCTGTACCTGCCGCTCGTCGGCGGCCGCGGGCCCGTCGGCGTCCTCGCGGTCGAACTCGTCGGGCCTCTAGGAGCCGAGGCGCGGCAGCTCCTCGAGACGTTCGTCAACCAGACCGCGCTCGCGCTGGAGCGCGCGCTCCTCGCGCGCGACGCGCATCGGCAGCGGCTCGCCGCCGAGGGCGAGAAGCTCCGCAACACGCTGCTCGCCGCCGTGTCGCACGACCTGCGCACGCCGCTGGCCTCGATCTCGGGAGCCGCGAGCTCGCTCGTGGCGAGCGCCGAGCGGCTCGATCCAGCGGTCCGGAGCGAGCTGGCGCTGACGATCCACGAGGAAGCGGAGCGCATGAACCAGCTCGTGGCGAACCTGCTCGAGATGGCGCGGCTCCAGGCACGCGCCCCGACGCTACGCCGCGAGTGGCAGCCGCTCGAGGAGGTCCTGGGTGCGGCGCTGCATCAGCTCGATCGACACATCGGAGGGCGGGACGTCGTGCTGCACGTCCCGGACGACCTGCCCCTCGTCGAGATCGACGACGTGCTGATGGAGCGGGTTCTGGTCAACCTGCTCGAGAACGCGCTGCGCTACAGCGCGACCGGGGCGCCGATCGAGCTCGCCGCGAGCACGACGACCGGCGCGGTGACGGTCGAGATCCTGGACCGCGGACCGGGCCTCGCGCCCGGAGAGGAGACGCGGATCTTCGATGAGTTCGTTCGGGGTACGGCGGCCGGGGCGCGCGACGGCGTGGGACTCGGCCTGGCACTTGCCCGCGCGATCGTCGAGGCCCATGGCGGCAGGATCTGGGCCGAGAACCGCCCCGACGGCGGCACGGCGTTCCGGTTCACCGTACCCGTGCAGGGCGTGCCGCCGAACGCAATCGAGACCGCACCGTGAGCGCCGCCGCCCCGACCGTGCTTCTCGTCGAGGACGACCCGCAGATCCGGCGGTTCCTGCGCGTAATCGTCCCGACGCACGGGTTCGTGCTGATCGAGGCCGCAACCGCGGGCGAAGGGTTGACCCATGCGGCCACGCGCTCACCCGAGGTCGTGCTCCTCGATCTCGGCCTTCCCGATCTCGATGGCTTGCAGTTCATCGAGCGGCTACGGGAATGGTCGGCCACGCCCATCATCGTGCTCTCGGCGCGGGGGCTCGAGCGGGACAAGGTCGCGGCGCTCGACGCCGGCGCGGACGACTACCTGACGAAGCCGTTCGGCGTCGAGGAGCTGCTCGCGCGCCTGCGCGTGGTGCTACGGCGCGCGGCGAGCGCGGGGCGAGGTGCGGCGACCTCGCTGTTCACCGCGGGCGAGCTGTCGATCGACCTGGCGGCCCGTGTGGTGCGACGCGGGGGACGCGAGGTGCACCTGACGCCGACCGAGTTCAAGCTGCTGAGCCTGCTCGTACGCCATGCGGGAAAGGTCGTGACGCACAGGCAGCTGCTGCTCGAGGTGTGGGGACCGGGCGCCGTCGAGAGCGCGCACTACGTGCGCGTCCAGATGTACGGCCTGCGCCACAAGCTCGAAGAGGTGCCGGCCCGCCCGCGCTACCTGATCACCGAGCCCGGCGTCGGATATCGCCTGCGCGACGAGTCCTGAGCGCGCCGCGAACCAGGGGTCAGGTCTCGGGGTCAGGTCTCGGGACCTGACCCCGAGACCGCGCTACGGCTCGGGCTCGACCTTCTCGCCGAACTTCGATCCCAGGCTCTTCAGGTACGTCTCGATCGTTCCGGTGTAGCCGAACACAAAGTGGGCGAGGAACCGGAAGAACGCGGGGTACACCTCACCGCGCTCCGTGATGCGCAGCGTCGAGCCGCCTGCAGCAGGCGCGAGCTCGTAGGTCCAGGTGCCGCCGAACGGCAGCTTCGGGTCGTCGATTTTGGCCACCATGCGTCGCGGCGGATCCCAGTCGACGACGACGAAGGGCAGAACGCCCTGGCTCGAGGTCTCGACCCACGAGGGTTTGCCGTCGACCTCCGGACGGCGTGCGATCGACTTCAGCTCCTTGCGCCAGCCGGGCATCTCCTCGATCGCGACGATGGCCGCCCATACCGCCGCGGGCGGTTGCCGATAGCGGGCGGCGCGCGTGGCCACGTGCTCCTTCGGTAGCCACGCCCCGACGATCCACATCCCGAGGACCAGGATCGCGAGGATCCCGATCGAGATCAGCGTCCATTTCATGGGGGTCAGCCTCCGGCGATCGCTCCGACGACCAGGAACGGCTCGGTGCCCTGCACGACCGCATCGGGGAGCGGCGTGTCGGGAGGCTCGTGCGACAGGTCTTCCGCGCAGGCGAAGAACCGGATGAACGGCCGGCGTTTGTGTGTGACGTGGTCACGGATCGCGCCGCGCAGCACGGGATGGTGCGCCTCGAGCGCGTCGAGAACGGCGCCCAGGGTCACGTCCCCCTCGACGGGGAGCTCGACCTCGCCGTCGACGCGCGCGAGCGTCCGCAGGTGCGCCGGCAGCACGACGCGGATCATCGGAGCGTCTGGACCTCGACCGACAGCACCGCCGGCAGGTCGCGCACGATCGGAGCCCAGGTGTCGCCGGCATCGGCCGACGCGTAGACCTGCCCGCCCGTCGTGCCGAAGTACACGCCGCACGAGTCGAGCGAGTCGATCGCCATCGCGTCGCGCAGCACGTTGACGTAGCAGTCGCGCTGCGGCAGACCTCGGGTCAGAGGCTCCCACTCGTTCCCACCCGTTCGGCTGCGATACACGCGCAGCTTGCCGTCGGGTGGAAAGTGCTCGGAGTCGCTCTTGATCGGTACGACGTAGATCGTCTCCGGCTCGTGCGCGTGGACCTCGATCGGAAAGCCGAAGTCGGTCGGCAGATTTCCGCTGACCTCGTGCCACGACTCGCCCGCGTCGTCGCTGCGCAGCACGTCCCAGTGCTTCTGCATGAACAGCACGCTCGGTCGCGACGGGTGCATGGCGATGCGATGGACGCAGTGTCCGACCTCGGCCACCGGATCCGGGATGTACTCGGACCTGAGGCCGCGATTGATCGGGCGCCAGGTCTCTCCCGCGTCGTCCGAGCGGAACGCGCCCGCGGCCGAGATGGCGATGAACATCCGGCCCACCGTGCTCGGATCGAGCAGGATCGTGTGCAGGCACATCCCGCCAGCACCGGGCATCCAGCTCGCGCCCGACCCGTGCCCCCGCAGCCCGGCCAGCTCGTGCCACGTCTTGCCGCCGTCCTCGGTCTTGAACAGCGCGGCGTCCTCGACGCCGGCGTAGACCGTGTCCGGATCGGTGCGCGACGGCTCGAAGTGCCAGACGCGCTTGAACTCCCAGGGGTGCGGCGTTCCGTCGTACCACTGATGCGTCCCGGGAACGCCCTCGTACGTGAACTCGTGCCCCACCGGCTCCCAGGTCTTGCCACCGTCGTCCGAGCGCTGGACCTGTTGCCCGAACCAGCCGCTCGACTGCGACGCGTAGAGCCGATCCGGATCGGCCGGTGAGCCCTTGACGTGGTAGATCTCCCACCCCGCGAAGTGGGGACCCTGCACGTCCCAGCGCTCGCGCTTGGCGTCCGACGTCAGGACGAACGCGCCCTTGCGCGTGCCCACGAGAACTCGCACCCCGCTCATTCGACCTCCTCCGGGTCCGAAATGGATGGGCACAGCATACGCCACGGTCCCGGGACCGTCGGCCCTTCCCCCGCGGCCCGCACTTGGCTACCATCGACGTTCCACGCCGATCGGAGGGCTCGAAGATGGGCACGTACATCGCGCTCCTCGACTTCACGGATCAGGGGATCCGCAACATCAAGGATTCGCCGCACCGGGCGGACCAGTTCAACGCTCTCGCCGAGCGAGCGGGAGCGAAGGTCGTCGGGCAGTACTGGACGATCGGCAGCCACGACGGCGTGCTGATCGTCGACGCCCCGACCGACGAGATCGCCGCATCGATCCTCCTGGCGCTCGCCGCCGGGGGGAACGTGCGGACG
Organism: uncultured Acidobacteriota bacterium; assembly: GCA_963824225.1. Classification (GTDB taxonomy): domain Bacteria; phylum Acidobacteriota; class Polarisedimenticolia; order Polarisedimenticolales; family Polarisedimenticolaceae; genus CAWGOF01. Next base: position 289,705 of record CAWGOF010000002.1, read on the forward strand.
ACGACGCTGCGGGCGTTCGAATGGGCCGATGCCCAGGAGCTGATCAAGGCGCGCTGAGGGCCGTCCCGACGCTCAGTTCACCCGGAACTCCACCATCACGGTGAAGTACACGGCCACCGGCCGGCCGTTCTGCGTCGCCGGCCTGTAGCGCCACTGCTTGACCGCCCCGATCGCCGCCTCCTCGAAGCCCAGATTCGGCCGGTTGCAGCGCAGGACCTGGATCTCGCCGACCGAGCCGTCGGGCTGGATCACGGCCTGCAGGATCACACGCCCGGACGTACGTGCGAGCCGCGCCATCTCGGGGTAGTCGGGCTGGACCTTCGTTTCGAGCTCGGGCTGCGTCACACCATGGATCCCCGGGATGAGCGGCCCGTCGCCCGTTCCCCCGAAGACGCCGCCGTCCGAGCCATTCGAATCTCCGCCGCCCTCGCGATCCCCCGACCCGCTGCCCGTCCCCGCCGGATCGCCGATCGAATCCGCAGGAGGTCCCGCGTCGATGAGGCCCTCGATCACGACGTCCGGGACGTCCTGCGGTTGGAGCGGCTCCTGCGGGATCTCGAGTTGCGGTTGCTCGGACGATTGCGGTCGAGCGGCGAGAGCCGCGGCGCCCGCCGGCGGAGGCGGGGGCTCGGTCGGAGGCTGCCTCGGTTGGATGAAGACCGTAGGAAAGCCTGGCTCCTCGATCTCGCGGATCGCCAGCAACGACGCAGCCAAACCCGCGGCCAACAGCGCGACGTGGAGCAGCACCGCGATCGGCACGGACGGCGACCGCACGGCGATCCCCGCGCGTCGGCTCTCGAGCATCTGATCGAACATCGGATCCCTCGGCTGCCCCCGGGGAAGTGGACCTCCTGGCTCAATGTGTGGGCCGGGAACCGGGCGGGCGCCGCAGCGCAGCGCAGTCCCCGCGGTAGGCGCGCAGCACGCTATCCTTTGTGCCCGCGGAGGCGAAGATGAACCGACTCGCGATCCTGGTGGCCTTGCTACTGCCGCTCGTCCCCCCGGCCGACGCGGCCGAGACGCTCACGCGGCGTCCGGTCGCCACGTACTCGATCGTCGCGCGCGACCCGGCGACGGGCGAGCTCGGCGTCGCCGTGCAGAGCCACTGGTTCGCCGTGGGCTCGGTCGTTCCGTGGGCCGAAGCGGGGGTCGGGGCCGTGGCGACGCAGTCGTTCGTCGAGCCGTCCTACGGGCCGCTCGGGCTCGACGCGATGCGCAAGGGTGTGTCGGCCGAGACGGCGCTGCACGAGCTCGTGGCCCGCGACCCCCATCCCGAGGTCCGGCAGGTCGCGTTCGTCGACGCTGAGGGACGAGCGGCGGCTCACACCGGGAGCGCGTGCATCCCCGCCGCGGGCCACCACGTGGGGATGGGCTTCACCACCGAGGCGAACCTGATGCTGTCGAACGAGGTCCCGGCCGCGATGGCCAAGGCGTTCGAGCGCGCGCAGGGTGCGCTCGCCGAGCGGCTCCTCGCGGCGCTCGACGCGGCGCAGGCGGTCGGCGGGGACATCCGGGGCAAGCAGTCGGCGGCCGTCGTCGTCGTGCGCGCGAAGCGCTCGGACAAGCCGTGGACCGACCGGCTGATCGACCTGCGCGTCGACGACTCGGACCATCCGCTCGACGAGCTGCGCCGGATCCTCGGGCTCGCGCGGGCATACGACAGGATGAACCGTGGAGACGAGGCGGTGGCAGATGGCCGGATGGACGACGCGCTGCGCGAATACTCGGCGGCCGAGGCCATGGTGCCGAGCAACGACGAGTTCGTGTTCTGGCACGCGGTGACGCTCGTGACGAACGGTCGGACCGACGACTCGCTGCCGCTCTTCGCCCGGGCGTTCCGGATGAACCCGGCATGGATGCTGCTCGTCCCGCGCCTGCCGGCGGTGGGCCAGCTGCCGAAGACCGACGGGCTCGTCGAGACGATCCTGCGCGTCGCGCCGCGCTCGGAAGCGCCATGAACCGGAGGACGTCGACGCTCTCGTGGATCCTCGCGGCGGGACTGCTGTGGACGTCGGCCGTCGCGGCGACGCCTGCGCCTCCCGAGCCGGTCGTTGCACCGGCACATCGGCTCGACATCCGGGAGATCCGGCTCGACAACGGGCTGCGCGTCTTCGTGCTCGAGCGCGCGGCGTCCCCGACGTTCGCCGCGTACTACGTGTTCGGCGTCGGCGGCGCCGCCGATCCGCGGGGCCGCAGCGGGATCGCGCACCTGCTCGAGCACATGATGTTCAAGGGCACCGAGCGCGTGGGCACGCTCGACCCGCAGGCCGAGGCGCCGCTCCTCGCCCGGTTGTCCGAGCTGTGGCACGAGCTCGACCGCGAGCTCGACCGGACGGAGAGCCCGTTCGAGCGCCCGGACCCGGACAAGCGGGCCCGGCTCGAGCAGGAGATCGCGCGGGTCACGGCCGAGCACAAGCAGCTCGTGGTCAAGAACGAGTTCGACGAGCTGATGACGCGCGCAGGCGGCGTGTCCGAGAACGCGTCGACCGGAAACGACTCGACCGACTACTACATCCAGCTCCCGGCGAACCAGCTCGAGACGTGGTTCAAGCTCGAGAGCGACCGACTGCTGCACCCCGTGTTCCGTGAGTTCTGGAGCGAGCGCGACGTGGTCCACGAGGAGCGGCGCACGAGCACCGAGAACCAGGCCGAAGGGTTGGCCTACGAAGCACTCGAGCGCCTGATGTTCCTGGCCCACCCGTACGGCAATCCGGTCGTGGGTTGGCCGCGGGACGTCGCCCGGCTCAAGGCCGAGGACGCGCTCGCGTACTTCCGGACGTTCTACTCCCCGTCGAACTGCACGATGGTGCTCGTGGGCGACGTGAAGACCGCCGACGTCGAGCGGTTGGCGAAGAAGTACTTCGCGCCGTGGGGTCGGCGGGAGATCCCGGCCCTCGACATCACGTCCGAGCCCGAGCAGAAGGGCGAGCGCCGCGCGATCGTCGAGTTCGACGCCGAGCCGAGCCTGCTCCTGGGTTGGGTCACCGTGCCCGTGGGCCATGCGGACCATTACGCGCTCGACGTGCTGGCACGGATCCTCGGCGGGCTCGCGTCCTCGCGCCTGGACAAGACGCTCGTCCAGGGCGAGCGCATCGCGTCGAGCGTCGCGACGTTCCACGATGCTCGGAAGTGGAGCGGCGAGTTCGTCGTCTCGGCCTACGCCCAGGGCGAGCACACGCTCGCCGAGCTCGAGAGCGCGATCGAGCGCGAGGTGCGGCGGATCCAGGACGCGGGCGTCACCGCGGACGAGCTCGAGCGGGCGAAGATCCAGACCGAGGTGTCGCGCGTGCGCAGCCTCAAGTCGAACCTGGGCCAGGCGTACCGCATCGGCACGGCGGTCGCCGCGGCAGGAAGGGTCGACTACCTCTACGAGTACGAAGCACGCCTGGCCGCGGTCACGGCGACCGACGTCCAGGCCGCGGCGAAGCGCTACTTGACCGAGGCCCGCGCGTGCGCGGTCGAGGTGCGCAAGACACCCGGCGCATCGGGCGCTCCGGCGGGCGACGAGGCGGCCGACGCGCACCATCGCGGCGGCGAGACGAGCGAGCGCGGGGCCAAGCACTCGGCGGGGTTCGACGAGGCGATGGCCCTGATCGGCGGCGCGAAGCCGCTCACGCTGAAGATCCCCGAGATCGGCAGGGACGTCCGCCGGGTCGTCCTTTCGTGCGGCGTGACCGTGTTCCTGAAGGAGGACCATTCGGCTCCCACGGTGGACATCGAGCTCGCGTGGCTCGGCGGATCGAACACGACGGCCGTCGCCGAGCTCGCACCGTTCGTCCTGGCCTCGGACCTGCTGAGCGAGGGTGGGACGGAGAAGCTCGATCCGATCGCCCTCGACGAGCGCAAGGAGCAGCTGGGCATGTCGTTCAACATCGCGGTCGGGGGCACCCAGAGCGGCGCGTCGTTCTGGTCGCTCGAGCGCAACTTCCGCGAGTCGTTCGCTCTGGCGATGGACATGCTCATGCGGCCGCGACTCGACGCAGGACGGCTCGACACGCTCAAGGGCCAGTACATCGACGACATGCGCCGGCGCTACGACTATCCGGACTACGGGGCGTACTTGATCGAGAGTCACGTCCTGTACCGGGATCACCCGCGGCTCGGATACCAGGCGTCGCGCGACGAGGTCGCGGCGATCACACCCGACGCGATTCGCCGGCTGTGGAAGCGGTACTTCGGCAGAGACAACCTGTTCGTCACGGCGGTCGGAGACTTCGACGGTCAGGAGATGCTCGACCTGCTCGAGCGCACGTTCGCGCCGTGGCGCAAGGCCGAGGACAAGAAGCGCGATTTCCTGGCGCGCGAGCCGGTGCTGCGCCCGGGCGTGTTTCTCGTGGAGAAAGCGGTCTCTGCGCCCGCGGTGCGCCTGACCCAGCAGCTCCCGGTCGATCGCCGGGCGCCGCTCGCCGATCACGCCGCGCTCGAGATCCTCAACGACATCCTCGGCGGCAGCGGGTTCCGCTCGCGCTTGATGGAGCGGCTGCGCTCGGACGAGGGCCTGACCTACGGCATCTACTCCTACCTGTTCCATGACGGGCGCCCCGGGGTCCCGGGCGGCGTCGGAGCGAGCTACGAGACCAAGCAGGTGTCGGTCGAGCGCTCGATCGCGAGCGTGGTCGAGGAGTTCGGCAAGCTCGCCCGGGGCAAGGTCTCAGCGGCCGAGACCGCGGAGCAGATCGATGCCTGGAGGAATCGCTTCGTGTTCCGGTACACGAACGACTTCTACAGCGTCTCCCGGCTGATGCAAAACGAGCTCGACGACCGGCCGTACGACTACGACCGGCGGCTGCTCGACGCGATCCAGAAGGTGACGCCGGCCGACGTCGAGCGCGTGGCCCACAAGTACCTCAAGCCCGATCGACTGTCGATCGCCGTGTTCGGCGCGCCGTCCGACGTCGACCGCAAGGCGCTCGAGAAGCGCTTCGGTTTGAAGGTCCTACCGAAGGCCGAAGTGTTCCGCGGCGGGTACGACGCGCCGGGGGAAGACGAGGACGCGGCGGAGGAGGAGGACGAGCCCTAGCCGTTCTTCGGCTTCAGGAACGTCCCGCGCTCGAGCTCGTCGAACGCCTGCTGTAGCTGCTCCTGGGTGTTCATCACGATCGGGCCGTACCAGGCGACCGGCTCCTGCAGCGGCTTTCCCGACACCAGGAGGAACCGGATCCCGTCCTCGCCGGCCTGGACCGTGACCTCGTCGCCGCGATCGAACAGCACGAGCGAGCGATTGTCGGCCTCGGTCGGAGGATTGGTGTCGGACCAGCCCACGCCTTCCGTGGGCACCGCGAGCGGCCCCGATGCGTTGCAGAACTTGCCCGATCCCTCGAACACGTAGGCGAACGCTTGGCGCGTCGTCTCGACCGGAAGCGTCTTCTTCTTTCGCGGAGGCACCGTCACGTCGAGGTAGATGGGATCGGCCGCGATCCCGTCGACCGGACCGCGAGTGTTCCCCAGAAGTTCCGCAGACGACGCGCACCTCGGTGCCGTCGTCGTCCGTGCACGCGCGGGATGTCCGCGGCCTTGACCTCCTGGTAGCGCGGCGGCGTCATCTTGAGCGCCGACGGCAGGTTGGCCCACAGCTGGAACCCGTGCATCCGCCCTGCGGGGTCGCCCTTGGGCATCTCCTGGTGGATGATCCCGCTCCCCGCGGTCATCCACTGCACGTCGCCCGCGGCGATCGCCCCGCGGTTGCCCATGCTGTCCCCGTGCTCGACCGTTCCGGCCAGCACGTACGTGATCGTCTCGATCCCGCGGTGCGGGTGCCAGGGGAAACCGGCCAGGTAGTCCTCGGGACGCTCGTTGCGAAAGTCGTCGAGTAGCAGGAACGGATCGAACTCGCTCGTGTTGCCGAAGCCGAACGCCCGGCGCAGGTGGACGCCCGCACCCTCGAGCGTCGGCTTCGAGCGGATCAGGCGGCGGACCGGGCGGATCGACATCGGAACCTCAGGCCGGCGTCTCGGGATACAGCCGCTCGAACTCCGGATCGCCGTGCAGGAGAGCCAGCTCGGGATCGCGCCGGGCCCAGTTCGAATCCTTGAACCCGTTGCGCCAGGCCTTGGTCAGCGCGTCGAGCGACTCGGCCTTCTTCCCCATGATGCCGAACGTACACGCGGCGTTGTAGTGCACCATCGCCTCGTTCGGTCGCAGGAGCATCGCCAGGTTGGCCTCGCGCACCGCGTCGTCCTGGCGCCCCTCGGCGGCATAGAACGTCGCCACGAGGATCCGCGCGCGCGCGTCCTCGGGCACCTGACGCAGGTGGGTCTCGAACGCCAGGACCGCCCGGTGGCGCACGCTGCGCAGGCTCTCTTCCTTCCCCAGCGCGCCGAGCGAGTTCATGATCGGTACGTAGACGTTGTAGTCGGTGCCGCTCGACTCGATCGCCTCGTCGGCGACGTTGGCCACCTCCTGGTACTTGCCGGACGCGTAGAGCCCGCGCAGGAGCAGGTAGTACGCGCCTTCGCAATCGCGCTTGCGCGCGATGACGTTGCGCACGATCGCCGACATCTCGTCGTACTGGCCCTTGGCGTACAGGATCCACGCCTGGGCCACCATGACCTCGGGCACGTCGGGCTGCAGGACCATCGCGCGCTCGGCCGCCGCGCGGGCGCGGTGGATCCACACGTCCTCGCGCGCGTAGTGCGCGTGGTAGTACGCGCAGACGTTGGCCATGGCGGCGTAGGCCAGAGCGAAGCTCGGGTCCTGGGTCACCGCGTTCTCGTACATCTGCAGCGCGAACTCGAGGTCCTGGCGCGTCAGCCGCCGGGCGTAGCTCCGACCCCGCAGGTACAGGTCGTAGGCCTGCAGGTTGTCGGTCGGCTTGGCCGCGATCGCCTCCTGCTCCTGCGGCGAGAGCTTGATCCGCAGCGCCTCGGCGATCTTGCGCGCGATCTCGTCCTGGACCTCGAACACGTCCTTCATCTCGCGGTCGTAGCGCTCGGACCAGATCGGAAAGCCGGTCGACGTGTCGACGAGCTGCGTCGTGATGCGCAGCCGCTCACCGGCGCGGCGCAGGCTCCCCTCGAGCACGTAGGCCGCGCCGAGCTGCTGGCCGACCTGGGCCGACGTCACCGGCTTGTCGCGGTACGCGAGGACGGTCGAGCGCGGGTAGATCTTGAGGCCGTCGATCTTCGACAGCTCGGTGATGATGTCCTCGGTGATCCCGTCGCGCAGGTACTCGTCGTCCTTCACGCCGCTCAGGTTCTCGAAGTACAGCACGGCGATCGACCTCTCGGCCCGCCGTCCGGGCTTCGAGTCGGTCGATCTCGGCCGCGCTGCGGCGCCCCGAATCGATCTTCCGGCGCAGCCGCAGCAGGTCGGTCTTCAGCTCGGTCGCCGTCTGATAGCGCAGGTTGCGGTCCTTCTCGAGCGCCTTCTCGACGATCGCGCCGAGGGCCTGAGGCATCGCCGGGTTCGTTTCGGTCAGCGGGCGCGGATCGCGGTTGAGGATCGCGTCGAACACGACGCGCCTGCGTCTCGCCGTGGAACGGCAGCTCGCCCGTCGCCATCTGGTATAGGACGGCGCCGAGCGAGAACAGATCGGTTCGGGCGTCGGTGAGCTGGCCGCGCGCCTGCTCGGGCGACATGTAGAACAGCGTGCCGAGCATGGTGCCAGCCGCCGTGAGCTGCCCGCGCTCGAGCGCCGTCTCGGCGCGCGAGCTCGATGCCTCGGCGCCGATCGCCGAGGCGCCCGTTTCGATCTTGGCCAGCCCGAAGTCCAGGATCTTGATCTGCCCGCGCGCGTTGACGATCAGGTTCACGGGCTTGAGGTCGCGGTGGACGATGCCCTTGGCATGCGCCGACTCGAGCGCATCGGCGATCTGGATCCCGATGTCCAGGAGCGCGCCGATCTCGAACGGGCCGCGCCCCATGCGCTCGGCGAGCGTCTGGCCCTCGAGCAGCTCCATGACGATGAAATGCTGGCGCTCGTGCTGCTCGATCGCGAACACGGTGCAGATCCCGGGATGGTTCAGCGCGGACGCGGCCCGGGCCTCGCGCTGGAACCGCTCGAGCGTCGGCAGGTCGTGCTGCAGCTCGTCGGACAGGAACTTCACCGCCACGCGTCGCCCGAGCCGACCGTCCTCGGCCTCGTACACGACGCCCATGCCGCCCGCGCCGAGCCGCCGCACGATCTTGTAGTGCGACAGCGTTCGCCCGATCGGGGATTCCGTGGTCACCTCACGACCGCCTCGAGCTCGTCGAGGACCTTGCGCTCGGCCGCCGAGATCGAGTGCACACCGAACACCCCGCCCGCGGCCTTCGCCACCTCGCGCGTCGCGGCGAGCAGGTTGTCGCGCATCTTCTCCTGCTCGTCGGGCGTGAACTTGGTCCACACGCTGCGAATGTACGTCTTCCACATCTCGAGGATCCGCGGATCGGGCGGGCGCACGAGCCAGTCGCCGAGCACCTCCTGCGCCATGTCCTCGGCCGCGAGGCCGTGACGCGCCGCAGCGTGCAGGATCGCCTCGCGCTCCTTCGGCTCGACCGTCCCATCGGCCCACGCGACGAACACGAGCGGTGTGAGGCGCAAGACCATCGCGCGCTCGGGCGTGATCCCGAGCGCCAGCAGCCGGTCGAGGAACTCCTCGTCGTCCACGCCCACGACGCTGCGGAGCAGCGCGTGGCGCTCGGCGCGCTCGGCCTTCGCGCGAAGGCGCTCGAGAAGACGCGCGTTCTGCTCGGCGAAGAACGCCTCTTCGAGGTCTACGGCATCCGGGTTGAACTCCATGAGTCCCTCCGACGATCAGCTGGGCGGTGGCGACAGGATACACCGTACGCCACGCGTCATGGCGCGCTCCACCGCTCGAGCACGAGCGCAACGAGCATCCCGGTCACGAGGCCGCCGACGTGGGCCGCGACGCTGATCGGGCGACCGTCCGTCGAGACCGGAGTCAAGAACGACGGGAGGACGAGGAGGCCCAGCCCGACCGTGCGGACCCACGCCCGTCGCGAAAGCCGCGTGCGGCGCGCGCGGGCCGCGGTCGACACGAGCCACGCACCGAAGAGCCCGGCGACCGCTCCCGACGAGCCGACGATCAACGTGCCCGGAGCATGGGCCGCGACCGCCACGATCCCGCCGCCGACACCCGCCGCGAGGTACAAGAGCGTCGAGCGCAGAACGCCCCAGCGCACGATCGCCGGAACGCCGAACACGGCGAGCGCCAACCCGTTCCACAGCACGTGTCGGGGTCCCGAATGGAGCAGCAGGCTCGACAGGAGACGCCACGGCTCGGACGACAGACGCTCGCCGACGAGGGCGCCGAGCGCCACGAGGTGCGCCCGCGACGGCTCGCTCGTGACGAGACCGAGGACGATCCACAGATGCACGACGACCAGGCCCAGCGTGACGAGGAGCGCACGGGTGGGGAACGTCGCCGCGAGCCGCTCGCGCTCCTCCGCGGCTCGCAGCTCGTCCCACGCCTGTTCCGCGTCCCGCTCGTCGTCCGCATCGGTCTCGATCGCCGGCGCGATCGTCTCGCGCGCCTCGTCGAGCCGGTCGGCCGCGACGGTGAACACGATCTGCGGGTCGTCCCCCACCTGGATGCCCGTGTGATACGGGATCCCGGCGCGCTCGAGCAGCGCTTCGATCGGCGGGACGAGCTCGGCCCGGCGCGTCGCGTACAGGAGCGTGTGCCCGACCTCGACCGACGAAGGCATGCGAACAAGGTACATCGCGCCGCACCGCGCGGTCGCGCGGTTCGTCGCGCTGCTCTCGGCGCCCTGAGCAGATTCTTTTCGGCCGCCGTGTTGACACGGCCCGCCGTCCGCCTTACTGTACTACTACACCGATACACTACCACGATGTGGCGCAGGGAGAAGCGGCGATGACGACCCCGGGCGGAGCTCGAGAAGCACTGATCGTCCTGGCCCTGTCCGGCGTAGTCCCGGCAGCGCCTGCGGAAGAGCCGCCGCTCGACGGGTCCACGATGCAGACGCTCTCCTGGCTCGGGAACGTCGTGCTGTCCCTCGAAGCGTATCGGACCGACCACGGCGCCTACCCAGGGTCGATGGGGTTCGTCGACGCCGAGTTCCTCGTTCCGCACCTGTCGCCGGTCTACATCCGCGAGCTGCCGACACGCGACGCCTGGGGCCATCCATTCCGCTTCGCGAGCGATGGCGCGCGCGTGGCGGTCGTCAGCCTCGGTGCGGACGGAGTGGCCGACCGGGCCTACGATTCGCTCGAGACCCTCGCTCCGGCCGAGGGCGCGGGAGACGACCTCGTGTGGAGCGGCGGACACCTCATGGTCTGCCCCACCCGAATTTGCCGGCTCGAGCGGCTGGGCGGCCAGAAGCGGACGATGGCGGATCTGCGGAGCATCGGGACCGCGATCGAGGCGCATGGGATCGATCACGGCTCGTACCCGAAGACGGACGGCTACGTTGCGGTGGCGTTCATCCGGTCGCAGGTCGAGCCGTTCTACATCCGGGCTCTGCCACTCGCCGACGCGTGGGGCAACACGTTCCTTTACCGATCCGACGGCGAGCACTACCGCGTCGTGAGTAACGGCTGGGATGGCGTCGCCGACGGGCCCTACGACGCCATCGTCCCAGGCACGCGGACGCAGACCTTCTCGAGCGACATCGTGTTCGGGGACGGCCAGTTCCTGCAGTGGCCCGAGGGCGAGCAGCGATGATTCGAGGCCTGCGGGTCGATCCGTCGGACGCCGTGCCGATCTGGAAGCAGATCGAGGATGGCGTACGCCGGCTCGTCGCGTCCGCGGCGGTCGAGCCGGGAAGCGCCGTGCCGTCGGTGCGCGAGCTGGCCCGGACGTTGCGGGTCAACCCGGCGACGGTGGCCAAGGCGTACCAGCGGCTGTCCGACGCCGGGCTGCTCGCCGTGCGCCGCGGAGAAGGAACGTTCGTCGCCGACGCGCCACCGGCGATGCGCGCCGCCGAGCGACAGCAGGAGATCGGCGCTGCGGCCACGCGGTTCGTCGCCGTCGCGCGCACGATCGGCGCCTCGCGCGACGAGGCACTGGCCGGGGTCGAGCGCGCGTGGGACGGGATGAAGCGCAGCAGCGGAGAGGGAGGCCGACGATGATCGAGAGCGTGCGCGAGGAACCGGTCGTGGCGATCGACGGGTTGACCGCGCGCTACGGACGCAAGACCGCCGTGGACAACGTGAGCCTGCGCATCCCTCCGGGTGCGGTCTACGCGCTCCTCGGGCGGAACGGTGCCGGGAAGTCGACGCTCGTACGCTGCATCCTCGGTCTGCGCCGACCGAATGCCGGCCGGGTGTCGCTCCTGGGCCACGACGCCTGGCGCGGCCGCAGGCTCGCGATGCTCGGGACCGGGGTCGTGGCCGAGGACCCCGACGCGTCGCCCGCGTCGACCCCCGCCGAGCTCGCGCGGTTCTGCTCGCGGCTCTATCCGCGCTGGGACCGGGCGCAGGTCGAGGAACGCCTCGGAAGGACCGGTATCCCGCTCGGACAGCCGTTCGGCAGCCTGTCCAAGGGCCAGAAGAAGCTCGTCGCGCTCGCGCTGGCCCTCGGGCACACCCCCGCGCTCCTCGTACTCGACGATCCCACGCTGGGGCTCGACGTGCCCGGCCGTCGAACGTTCTTCGAGGAGCTCGTGGGCGAGCTGGCCGATCGCGGGACGACCGTGCTGCTCACGACCCACGACTTGGCCAGCGCCGAGGGTGTCGCCGACCGCGTGGGGATCCTGGTCGATGGCCGCCTCGTCGTCGACGAGACGATGGAGTCGCTCAAGACGCGCCATGCGGCGCACCCCGCTCTCGAGGAGATCTTCCTGGCGGTTACGGGCCAGCGCACGGAGGTGGCGTGATGTACGGTGCGTTTTGCATCGCGATGCGCGAGATGCGCGAGCGGCGTGCGGTGCTCGCCGCCGCGGCCGTCGCCGCGCTCGTGCCGTTCGCCAGCCCGATCCTACCGGGGGTCCGAGCGGTGCAGGCCGGCGACGCCCGCGACGCGATGGCCGTGGCCCTGGCCCTCGGTTTCGGCGCCGTCCTGTCGATCCTGCTCGGCGCGACCGCGGTGGCACGCGACCTCGCGGAGAACCGCTTGGGCTTCGACTTCGCGCGACCGGTCGGAGCGCTGGGCATCTGGGCCGGCAGGCTCGGCGCGGCGGTGCTGTTGACGCTCGCGGCGGTCGCGATCGTCGTGGCCCCGACGTCTGTCGTCTCGGGACACATCGCGATCCCGGACCACTCCAACCTGACGTGGACGCTCGTTGTCCCGCTCGTGGGTGCGGTTCTGCTCCTCGTCGGCCTGGCCCACGTTGCGGGCGTGTCGTTCCGGTCCCGCTCGAGGTGGCTCGCGCTCGACCTCGTCGGCGTGGTGGTCGTGCTGTGGATCGCGGCGAGCGGAGTGCGCCGGATCTACGACGCGTTCGCGTTCCAGACGGCGTCGTTCGTGGGCGGAGCCGCCGTCGTGGCGATCGTGCCGGCGCTGTGGATTGCCTCGGCGGCCCAGATCGCGCGCGGACGCACCGACCTCGTCGCCGGGCACCGTGTGCAGTCGCTCACGCTGTGGTCGATGCTCCTCGTCGTCGCGCTCGCGGTGCTCGGCTTCAGCCTGTGGTTCGTCGCCGCGGACGTCGACGATCTGTACGAGGCGCGGGGGGAGCCCGCGCCTGCTGGGCCGTGGGTCACGCTCGACGGACGCGCGGCGGGACGCCCGGGCCTCGAGGCGCAGTTCCTGCTCGACACGGAGACCGGCCGATCGATCCGGCTCGGGCCGGGCGACCTGCGATCGGGCAACGCGACCCTGTACTCGGCCGACGGGCGCCGCGCCGTGTGGCTGCATCAGGAATCGCCGGGGAGCCCGATCGCGGTCGAGCGGATCGACCTCGAGAACCCCGATGCGGCCTTCCGCCAGACGTCGATCGCGTTCGAGCTCATGTTGCCGTTCCGCGCCGACCTCTCGCCGTCGGGAAACCGCCTCGCGACCCTGCAAGGCCGGAGCCTCGCGGTCCACGATCTCGACACCGGTCGGATCCTGGCCGCCGCGTCCATCGATCCGGCCGAGCAGGACTGGGGGCGGGTGCGTCTGACGTTCGTCGACGACGGCCGCGTCCGGGCCTACGTGTTCGGCGAGCGACTCGTGGCTCACGAGCTGGACGTCGAACGGCGGGAGCTCTCCTCGTGGACCGGGCCGCCCCTCTCCCTCGGTTATCCCGAGATCCACTGGCAGACTGGACATGCGCGTCTGATCCTCGCGAACCCCGACTCGTCGGGCATCGTGCTGCTCGACGGCACGACCGGGGCGCCGCTCCGCTCGCTCGGTGCCAGCGAGCCACTGCCGTCCGTCCGCTCGGCGTTCCTCGCCGATGGCCGCGTCGCCCTGATCGTCGAGAGGTCCCCCGGCCGGGCGACGCTCGAGCTGTACTCGGGCGACGGTGAGCCGCTCTCGTCGTTCGACCTCGGCGCGACCGATCCGCGGACGGTGTTCTGGCTCGGCGCCGAGGCGGCGCCAGGAACGCTGCTCGTGTATCGAGCCTCGCGCAGCCCTGGCGACGCCTCGCGCCTGATGCTCGTCGACCTGGCCACGGGCCGAACGCGGGAGGTGACAGGAGAGGGCGCGCCGGTCGCGGCGATGCCGTGGGTCGCCCAGCATCGGCCAGCCGCGCCCGGGAGCGTCGGCGCGCGCCTCGTCCAGGGTGCTCAGGGGGTCTGGCTCCTCGACCCGGAGACCGCGAGCCTGCGCTTGCTCGCCGGCCGTCCGGGGAGAAACGGCGCCTGACACAACTGGGGCTTGCCGGACCGGCCGAGGATTGGTACTCATCCCTTTGCGGATGATCGATCACTCGAGCCGGCGCGCGCGCGAGTTCCTCGAGGTCGCGCACCTGTATCACCTCGGAGGCCTGCCGACCGAGCAGCCCCATCCCGAGACGCGCGATCTCGCGCTGTGGGCTCGCTCGGACCTGGCCCGAGCCATCGAGGCGCTGCGCCGTGTCGATCTTCGCGCGCTCGATGCGCTCGCGGCGCAAGCACCGGCGATGGCCGCGCTCGCCGGCAGCGTCCGGGCGACGCTCGACGTGGGACACCGCGTGTTCCTGTGCGGCTGCGGGGCGACGGGGCGCCTCGCGCTGAGCCTCGAGTACCTGTGGCGGCGCCGGTCGCAGGACGTCGACCGCGTCGTGTCGTTCATGGCCGGCGGCGACGTCGCGCTCGTGCACTCGCTCGAGGGGTTCGAGGACGACCCGCGCCACGGCGCGCGTCACCTGCGTGAGCTGGGCTTCGCCGACGGCGACTTGCTGATCGCGTGCACCGAGGGCGGAGAGACCCCGTACGTGATCGGCGCGACGGAGGCGGCGGCGGCGATCTCGTCGAACGCGCCATGGTTCCTGTACTGCAATCCCGACGACGCGCTCCTCGGCACCGAGTCGCGCTTCCGGCGCGTCCATGCCGACCCGCGGATCCGCAAGGCGTGCCTGTACGTCGGCCCGATGGCGCTCGCCGGCAGCACGCGCATGCAGGCGAGCACCGTGCTCCAGCTCGCGGTCGGCGTGGCCCTGCTGCACCCCGATCGCGCTCCGGCCGAGCTCGTGCAGGAGCTCGGTGCCCGGCTGCGCGACACGAGTCTCGCGTTCCTCGATCGGTTCGTCACGGACGAGGCCGAGATCTATCGCCGCGGCGACCACGTGCTGTACCGCGTGCGGGACTACGGGATCACGGTGTTCACCGACACGACCGAGCGCGCCCCGACGTTCAGCTGGCCCGCGTTCGAGCGGGCGGGCGATTCGTGCGTGCGTCTCTCGCCGTGTTATGTCCAGCTCGACGGTGCCGAGAACGCGAGCGACGCGTGGCAGCGGCTGCTCGACCGCGCGCCGCGACCGCTCGACTGGCCGGAGATCGACCCTAGGGCCACGCGTGCGTACCTCGAGGGCTTCGATTTCGGACCTCTGGGCGCCGGACGCAGACAGGGGGCCGCTCCCGAGCGCGAGCACCACGAGTTCCGGATCGCCAAGGCCGAGGATGCGATCGAGCTACAGCTCGGCGACCGCCGTCACGCCGTGCCGGTGGGCGGTGCGCCCGAGCTGATCGAGCACCTCCTGCTGAAGCAGCTGCTGAACATGCATTCGACGCTCGTCATGGGCCGACTGGGGCGCTACGAGAGCAACTTGATGACGTGGGTCACGCCGACGAACGGGAAGCTCGTCGACCGCGCCGCGCGCCACGTGCGGTATCTGCTCGCCGCGGCCGGCGAGCCCGAGCCCCCGTACGAGGAGATCGTGCTTCGACTGTTCCACGAGATCGAGCACACCCCGCCCGGGGAATCGGTCGTGCTGCGCACGATTCGCGCGCTCGGGCGGCGGACCCGGGTGTGAGCTGCCGGAACGTGATCGCTAGCATCGTGGTGCGGAGAGTGTTGCTCGAGCGTGCTCGCCCGCGGTCGGGCACGGACCTGTGCTGACCACAGGCGAGCAGGTGGCTGCCCGAGCTTGCGGTTTCCCGGCCGTTTCAGCTCCTCCGCCTCGGCACGCTGCCTGCTCGATTCCCCCGCGTGCACTGGCCGATTCAGCCGCTCGAGATCCAACGGCGCTTCGCACCGACGTTCTGCCCCCATCGGACGTGCTTCCAGCACCGTCAGCCCGATCCGAGACGCTTCTCCTACAAGCACCACGGCTCCTACCGGCGAGCCGACGGCCGCCGTGTCCCGCGCTACCGCTGCCACACCTGCCACAGGTCCTTCTCCAAGCAGTCGTTCGCCACGTCGTACTTCCTGAAACGCCCCGAGCTGCTCGTCCCCGTGGCCCACGGACTCGTCAATGGCGCCGCCCATCGCCAGATCGCTCGCATGGTCGGCTGCGCTCCCTCGACCGTCACACGGCTTTCGGCGCGCCTCGGTCGCCACGCTCAGCTACTCCAGGTCCTGGCGCTCCTTCATCTGCCCCGCACCGACACCGAGGACACGATCCTCGACCACACCGAGACACTCGAGGGCACCCAGGACCAGCCGATCGCCATCGGCACGCTCGTCGGCCGTGAGACCTGGTTCGTCTACGGTGTCGACGCCAATACGCACAGGCGTACGGGCCGCCGCTCGACCTTCCAGGAGCTGCGGCGCCTGAGCCGACCGGACCGCGACATCCGCGGCGGCTACGAGGGCTCGGCCGCGCGATTGCTCGAGCTACGCCTGCGTTTCGGGCCGAATCAGACCCGCCTCGCGGTCCTGACCGACGACCTCGAAGCCTACTCTCGCGCGATCCGCAGACGAGGGCTCGCGAGCCGCATCGAACACGTCGTCCTCCCTAACCCCGCGCGCGGGCCCAAAGGCGCGCCGCGCTCGCCCGAGGCGATTGCGCGCGATCAGGCGATGTACGCCAACGATCTGCTGCATAAACTGTTCCGCCACAGCCTGGCCCACCATCACCGAAAGACGATCGCCTTTCCCCGGCGCATCGTAGCGGCTCTCGACCGGATCTTCCTGTTCTGCGGCTGGCGCAACTTCATCAAGGGGGTCTCTGAGCGCAAGCCCGATCCGACGACGCCGGCGATGCGCAAGGGCCTGGCGCGCGAGCCCTGGAGCTGGAGGCGGTTGCTCGCGAGACGGCTCTTCCCCGAGCGCCTGCCTGTGCCTGCTGCCTGGAGCGAGATCTACCGTCGGGACTGGACCACGCCGAGTCTCCCGTCCAACGCCCGGCACGAACTACGGCTCGCGTTCTGAACGCGGCCGACCCACCACTCGACCATCCGAAAAGGAACGTCAGTTCGGATCTCGACCTCCTGCCCGACGTAGAGCCACAATCTCCGCACCACGATGGATGCTAGGGGCTCGCCCCGAGCTCCTCGAGCATCCTGCGCGCGCGCCAGCTATCGGGTGCCCGGGCGAGCGCGCGACGGTAGGCATTCACCTGGTGCTCGTGCTCTCCCAGGATGCCGGCGATGAACGCCTCGGTGAGCTCAGACGTGGGCGATCCGGTCCGCTTGAACCGCGCGAAGACGGAGTTCAGGCCGACCGCGGCGGGCTCGAGCGCCGGTTCAAGCGGCACCGGCACGGCCCGCGCCGCCACGGGTCGCGCCGCGGTGCGCACGTGGATCGTCGAGTTCGAGTCCCGGAACTCGAGCGTCCAGCCGCGAGCCGGCGTCAGCACGGGGAGAAGAAAGGACTCGCGGGACGGGTGGATCAGCACGATCGTGCCGATCGCGGCGCGGTCGAGCAGCGCGAGGAACGACGAGGGGTCACGGGTGGCCCGCTCGACCTCGCGACCGTGCTCGAACATGTCCATGCGCGAGTCGATGTACGGTCGTACGTGCGGGTAGAGCCGGTACAGCAGGTACGCGCCGCTGTCGTAGTTGTTGTACACGCGCCCGGGTGGCGCGTGCGCCGCAAGCCATTGCACCGCCCCCTCGGGCACGAGCTCGAGATTCGGGCCTACACCGGTCCGGATCGGGACGTCGCGCTGCACGTAGAACCGATCGGTCAGGACCGCCTGCAGATACAGCACCGCCACGGCACCGACGATCGCTGCGGCCGCGAGCCGGATCCCCGGCCGAGACACGGCGGCGGCGCCCGGCCGATCGCGCTCGTTCCTGCCGACGAGGAACAGGGCGCCCGCCGCGAACGGCAGGATGTTGCGCGACGCTCCGAGGGCCAGAACGAGCAGCGCGAGCGCGATCGGGAGACGCCGCAGGACGATCCGGGTCCCGACCCGTGCGAACGACAGAGCGAGGAGCACCGTCATCAGCACGAACGGGATCGACGGGAACACCGGGTCCCGAAACAGCAGGCGCCACGTCGCGGCCCATTCGAGATTGCCGAGGCTATCGCCTGGAGGTGTCACGCCGAGAGTCGACAGCACCGACCGCACGTAGGGCTCGAGCAACAGGAACACCCGCACGCCGTACGGGTTCGCGAGACAGCCGGCCGTGGCCGCGAAAACGGCGATCGCGTGCGCTCGCACGGTCGCGGGGCCGAGACGGGCGAGCACGGCGCCCAGCGTGGCCGCGACGAGCAGCGCGGGCACGAGAACGAACGAGCCGTGCACGTTGGCCCACACCGCGGCGAGAGCCGCGAGGAGCCACGTCGTGCGTGGGATCCCGTTCGCGAGCCGCTCCACGAGCGCGAGGAGCACGAGCACCAGGGGGAACGCCAGCACGTCGGGACGGACGAGTGTTCTCTGCCAGGCGGCGAGAACGAAGGTCAAGCCGGCGGCCAGAACGAGGGGCGAGCGCGGCAGGCGCAGCGTCCATGTCAAGAACGTGCCGACCACCACGGCCGCGATGCACAGCTGCAAGCCGGTCAGCCCCACCGCCCGCACGAGGAGCGCCCCGACGACGTCCGCGCCCCACGCCACGTCGACCCACGGCGCGTCACGCGTCATCTCTCCGAACGGATCCGTGCGCGGGACGTGTCGCTCGATGAGAATCCATTCGCCGGTCCGGACGTGCCACAAGGCGTCGAAGTCCGAAAGGCATCGTGTCGCGAACAGGCCCGCGAGGAGCGCCGCGAAGAGCAGCGCGAGCGTGGACAACAAGTCGGCCGATCGCTCGATCGTGATCACCGCGTACGCAGCTCGGGCGGCGGAGCGCAGGCGATCGTGATCGGCGCAGCGGAACACGGTCGCAGGAATGCGATCTCGGCCGCGTGGAGCCGATAGCCCGGGTCGCCCGGGAGCGCGCGCGTCCCCGGAAGCGGAGCCCCTCCCGCACCGTAGAGCGGATCGCCGACGAGCGGATGACCGGCCGCCGCGAGGTGGATCCGCACCTGGTGCGGCCGACCGGTCTCGATCTCGACGTCGCAGAGGAATGCGCCGGGACGCCGCTCGACGACCGTCACCCGTGTCGACGCCGCGCTCCCACTCGGGCTCGCTGCGTGTACGGCACCCAGCACCGCGTGCGGGACCGGCCCGATCGGCACGTTGATGCGCAGCTCATCCTGCGCCGGCTCGCCCGCGGCGAGCGCGCGGTACCGCTTGCGCACCGTGCGCGCGGCCCATTGCCGCGACAGCTCGGCCCGCGCGGGTCCCGTGCGAGCACAGACCACGAGGCCCGAGGTGAACCGTCCCAGACGATGCACCGGCGACGCCTGAGGATCGTAGGCCCGGACGAGGCCGAGGAGCGTGCGCGCGAGGAACCCCGCGCCTGGAAGCGTCGGGAGACCCGCCGGCTTCGCCACCGCGAGAAGCTCGGCGTCTTCATAGAGGATCGCGAAGCCGAGCGGGGCCTCGGGCTCGTCCCACGCCGGGCGCCGCCACACCACGACCTGGCCCCGCCGCAGCACCTGGCCGATCCGCGCCGAGCGGCCGTCGACGAGGACCCGGCCGTCCTCGATCCGCTCGCGCCATTCGGTCGAGCTCGAGTGCGGATACCGCTCGACCAGGTGCTCGAGGAGCGCACGCCCGTCGCGATCGACGCCGAGACGCTCTTCGTAGTCGTGGCCGGTGTTCGCGGGCATGCGCGGGGAACGCTCGCTCAGGACTCGAGCTTGTCGACGATCTCCTCGATCATCGCGGGGCCCCGACCGCGCCACGCCGCGAAGCCGTGCGCGTCGAGGAACCAGCGAGCGACGGGATCGGCCTCCCCCGCCCGCACGGCGGCGACGACCTCCGCGTCGGCCCGTGTCAGGTCGACCACGCGGTCGAGTACCGCGGAGGCCGCGGGATCGGAGGCCGGGTAGCTGGCCCGCAGGTATCCGATCACGGCCCATACCAGGACCGGGTCGATCCGGCCGACGAGCTGGCTCGCGTCGATCGCGCTCAGCGAGCCCGACTCGAGGCCGGAGAGCAATCGTTGGGCTTCGGCAGCACCGGTCATCTTTTTGCCGTATGGATAGGGTAGCTCCGTCGAGGTGGGGATGGAACGGAGTTACAACTCGATTCCGCTTGTTGACGCCACAACGGACCCCGGGCACACTCCGGGGATGCGGCGGCTCGTGTCGGTAGGGCTCGGTTTAGCGATCCTCCTTGGACTCCTCCTGACCCCCGGGGCGCTCGGGCTGACCGTGCTGCGCATGGGTCTCGGCGAGCTGTGCTCGAACGGCCACCGGATCTTCCGCGGGACGGTCCTGTCGAGCGCCGAGGGCACGATCCAGCTCGGCGGGGCGCTGGTTCCGGTGACGACCTACCGCATTCGCGTCGACGAGTCGTTCAAGGGCGTGGCGGTCTCGCCCAAGGGTGAGCGCGTCGTCGAGCTCCGCACGCTGGGCAAGTCGGCGCCCGTCGAGGCGAATGGCCTGCGACGCGCCCAGCTGCCGTTCGAGGTACCGCAACTCGAGCTCGGCGCGACGTACGTCCTGTTCACGACGCGGCCCGCAGGCCTCGGGCTCGCGACGACGGTCGGTCTCGGACAGGGCTGCTTTCGCGTCGCGGGTGCTGAGGGCAAGGAGACGGCGACGAACGAGCTCGAGAACGCGGGGCTCCTCGTCGGAACGAGCCTCGAACGCGCGGTTGCGCCAGGCCCCCTGCCCTACGACGTCCTGGCGCGCGCGATCCGCGATACGCTCGCCGCGCAGGCGAGCGGACCGTGAGACGCGCCGCAGCGGCGCTAGCCGCGATCGCGCTCGCGATCGCCGGCCCCAGCGTCGAAGCGAGCGGTGCGCTGTACTTGCATTCCTCGGGCCAGCCGTTCCTGTGGCCCGATGGTGGCCGGTCGATCCCATACAATCCCGACCGCGGCGGATGGGGCAAGCTAGATGCCGCGACCGCCGTCGCCCAGACCGACGCGGCATTCGCCGCGTGGACCGCCGTGCCCTCGTCGACGGCGAGCTACCGCAACGCCGGACTCTTGCCGGTCGACGTGAACGCGACGAACTACGGTCCGTACCTGTTCGCCGACGAACCCGACGGGCTGAACGCGATCGTGTACGACCAGACCGGGGCGATCTTCAACTCGCTGTTCGGTTTCCTGTCGGGTGTGCTCGGATTCGCCGGGCCGGAGTGGATCAACCCCGAGACAGCCGAGGTGGTCGAGGCCTATGCGTTCCTCAACGGCGGCCCGAACCTGATCCTCGGATTTCCGACGTCCGAGATGCTGACGATCCAGGTGCACGAGTTCGGACACTACGCGAACCTCGCGCACACGTCGGTGAACGCCCAGATCGCGCTGTACGGCGACCCGACGGGGCCCGCGCCGTTCGACACCTTCCCACCGGAAGACCTGCGCGGCCGGATCGAGACGATGTACCCGTTCATCATCCGCGAGGGCGGGCAAGAGACGCCGCATGCGGACGACGGGGTCTCGCTGTCGCGACTGTATCCCGAGCCGTCGTTTGCCGCGTCTCACGGGACGATCACCGGACGTGTCATGCGCGTCGACGGCCTGACGCGCGCGAGCGGCGTCAACGTCGTCGCGCGCAACGTCGCGAACCCGTACGACGACGCGGTGTCGTCGATCGCCGGCGACATGACCGGCTCGACCGTGCAGTCCGATCCGCGGACCGGCGTGTACCGCCTGGAGGGGCTGACGCCCGGTGCGACGTACGCCGTGTACATCGATCGGCTCCTCGCCGGCGGGTTCAGCGTGACCCCGTTCTTCCCGTATCCCGCGCCCGAGGAGCTGTACAACGGGCCGCAGGAAACGGGGAACCCGCAGTCCGACGACCCGGCGGAGTACCAGGGGATCGTCGCCGTCGCCGGACAGACCGTGAGCGACGTCGACTTCTTCCTCAATCGACCGGCTCCCGGGCCGTTCCCTCTCGGGGACGAGCAGACCGCCGAGCTGCCGCTGGGATTCCCGTTCCGCTTCTGCGGTCGCGAGTACACGCTCGCGTTCCTGAACTCGAACGGCACGCTGACGTTCGAGCGCCCGAGCAACGGCGCCGGGGAGACGACCGCCGGGCTGTTCTCCGGCCCGCCGCGGATCGCCGCGATGTGGGACGACCTCGATCCGAGCGCCGGCGGCAGCGTGAGCTGGGACACGACGCCGAACGAGTTCCGTGTGCGCTGGAACGAGGTTCCGGAGTATCAGTCGGCGAGGCTCAGCAGCTTCGGGCTCGAGCTGCAACGGTCGTCGGGCGAGATCCACCTGGACTACGGGACGATCACGGCGATCGATGGCCTGGTCGGCCTGAGCTGCGGTGGGCTGCTCACCAGCCGCTACGAGCTGCCGAGCGACCTGAGCGAGCTGGCGTCGTCCGCGGACCAGACGATCAACGCCCGCAACCGGTCCGCGCTGTTCGAGCAGTTCGAGGCGATCCGGCCGAACGACCTGACCGACCGGTCCCTGCGCTTCACCGCCCCGAACGACCTGCCAGACCTGAGCGAGCCCAACGACAGCCTCGCGCGCGCGCGACGCGTGGCGCTGCCATACTTCAGCGGCGAGCGCATCACCGGCCTGTTCCCCGCTGGCGACGTCGACTACTTCCGATTCCAAGCTCGCGCCGGCGACACGCTCGTCGCCGAGACGCGCGCGGGGAACCAGATCGACACGGTGCTCGGTGTGTTCGACATGGCGTCCCAGAGCCTCCTCGCGCTCGACGACGATTCGGGCGTCGGTCTCCTGTCCCGGGTCGCGTACCCGATTCCGGCCGACGGCATGTACGCCGTCGCCGTGTCGAGCTTTCCGGACTTCGATTTCAACGGCGACGGGCCGATCGAGGGGCGGTACGTGCTCGACCTGCGTACGCTCCCCGGCATTCCGCTTCCGCTCACCGACGAGAGCGCGGTCGAGATGCTGTTCGGCGGATTCGCGTTCCCGTTCGCCGGGCGGACGTGGAACTCCGTGTTCGTCACCTCGAACGGCCTGTTGACGTTCGGGCAGCCGGTGCTCGACTTCACGCCGACACGGAGCGAGCTGCTCAACGGGCCGCCGAGCATCGCCCCGCTGTGGGACGATCTCGATCCGGGCGCCGGGGGCTACGTCTACTACCGCCGGACCGCGAACTCGCTGACCGTCACGTTCGACGACGTGTTCGAGTTCGGCCGGACCGTGCCCACCGACTTCGCGGTGACGATGTGGAACACGGGCGCGATCGAGTTCCGGTACGGCGAGCACGGCGGAAACGACGGCATCGTCGGGGTCTCGCCCGGCGGTGGGGTGGAGGACCCGGGCGAGATCGATCTATCCGCGGCCACGGCGGAGTTCCCGCTCGAGGTCCCGATCTACGAGGATTTCGGGTTCGGCCAGTTCGACCTCGACGGGCGCGCACTGATGTTCGGTTTGCCCCCCGCCCCTCTGGCCGACGCCGACGGCGTGCTGCGCCTGCGCCGACCCTGACGTCGGGCATGGATCTCGAGCCGTACGGGCCTCTGCGCGAGGTCGGCCCAGCCCTGTACTGCATCGACGGCGCGTGGCGCGGATCGCCGCTCGGGCGTCGCATGACCATCGTCCGCCATTCGTGTGGCGAGCTGTTGATCCACAGCGCGATCCGGTTGAGCGACGCGGACTACGCCCGCGTCCTCGACCCGCTCGGGCGCGTGTCGCTGATCGTGGTCCCGAACCGCCTGCACGGTGACGAGGCGCGGTTCTACGCCGAGCGCTACCCGAGCGCGGCGGTACTCGTGCCCCGACCGGTGCGAGACGCGTGCGCGCGGAAGCTCCCGCGCGTCAACGGCACGATCGGCGACGACTGGCCCTCGAGCTGGGCCGGCGAGGTGCGCGCGGTGCAGGTCGAGGGAACCCGGATCGGCGAGGCGCTCCTGTGGCACGTCCCGTCGCGCACGCTCGTGGCGACCGACCTCGTGTTTCATTTCACCGACGAGCTGTCCGGGCTCGCGCGGATCCTGATGCGCTGGAACGGCGTCGTCGGGCGCGTCGGCCCGTCCCGGATCTTCCGCTGGTTCTTCCTGACCGATCGACGGGCCCTCGTCGCTTCGCTCGAGCCGGTGAGCGACTGGGAGTTCGGGCGGATCGTGATGTCGCACGGGACGATCGTCGAGCGCGACGGGAAGCGGCTGTTCCTCGACGGCTTCGCCCGGCTCGCGCCCTAGCGGCTCGGCGCCCGGCGCCGCCAGTAGCGCGTGATCCCGTCGACCGACATCGACCGCGGGTTCGCGAGCTCGTAGGCCCGCGCGGTCTCGGCGTCGACGCCCTGGGCCGTGGCCCGCGCGCGCATCCGCGCCGCGAACTCTTCGACCATGAGGTCGCGCTCGAGGCCACGCTCGAGCATCTCGCGGACCCACGCGGCACCGGCCTCGAGGAGCGATTCGAACGCGTCGAGCTCCGCATCGACCGCACCTCCCGGGCCAAAGTGCGTGCGGTAGAGCGTCCGGGCGCCCATGGCCCGCAGCCGCCCGAGCGTCGTGCGCCAGGCCTCGAGGTCGAACTCGGGCGGCGGCGCCGGCAGGTCGATCCACGTCTGGTCCGGCAGGCGGATCCCCGCCGCATCGCCGCTAAACGCCACGTCTCCGAGCACGAACGTCAGGTGATGGGTCGCGTGGCCCGGCGTGTCGAGCGCCGTGATCGGCTCACCGCAGAGCTCGAGCACGGTCCGATCGGGAACCGCGACGACGCGGTCGGCGGGCACCGGCAGGACCTCGCCCCACAGCTGCCCCATCCGGTCTCCATAGATTCGCGCGGCGCTGCTCACGAGCTTCGACGGATCGACGAGGTGCGGCAGGCCGTTCGGATGCACGTGCACGCGCGCGCCGCGCTGACCCCACCACCCGGCCGCTCCGGCGTGGTCCAGATGGATGTGGGTCACGAGGACGTCGCGCACGTCGTCGGGAGCGACGCCGTGCTCGTCGAGACGCCGGAGCAGGGTGTCGAGCGTCGTCGACGGGCCGGTCTCGATCAGCGCCGCGCCGCGCGGTCCGCGCAGCAGGAACGCCGCGATGACGTGGGGCGTACCCTGGAACTCGAGATCGAGGACGTCGATGCGCACGCGCCCCATGGTGCCACACGGGGCTACTTGTCGGCCGGGTTGAGGGCCTTGAACACGAGCGCCGCGGCGGCGCCGCCGGCGAAGCAGGCGACGAGGTAGATCCACAAGCTCGACCAGGCTACGAGGCCCATCGTCGCGATGCCGATCGCCACCGCCGGATTGAACGCCCCGCCCGAGATGTCCCCGACGGCGAACGCGGCGGCCATCACCGTCATCCCGATCGCCAGGCCGTAGTTCGAGTTGCCGGCGGTACCCTTGGCCGTCGCCGTGTTCAGCACGACGTAGGCCAGGGCGAACGTGAACAAGAACTCGGCAACGAGCGCCGGGCCCACGCCAGATACGAGCGGCGCGCCGGCGGGACGCCCGCGAAGGTAGCCCACGACGACCGCCGCGAGGATCGCCCCGACGACCTGCGCCACCCAGTACGGGACCACGTCCTGGAGCGCACAGCGGCCGCGCAGGAACACGGCCAGCGTGACCGCCGGGTTGTAGTGCGCCCCCGAGACGTGGCCGCCGGCGTAGACCATCACCATCAGCGCGGAGCCGATCGCCAGCGGGGCGATCACACCGGCGGCGCCAGGGATCACGGTGCAGCCGATCGTCAGGACGAGAAAGAACGTTCCGATGAGCTCGGTCGCGTACTTGTTCATAGGCCCCCCTTCCGGCCGGCCGAGCTTACGGGTCGGCGATCGCCGGGGTCAAGGGCCGCGAAAAGTCCGGTGCTTGCAAACTCTAGCCCGGCGTCGTGCGTTCTATCCATGCGATGAACCGGTCCGGGGGGAACGCGTGCGCCGTACTGCTCGCGCTCGCGTGCGGGAGCGCCGCGCAGGCCGCGGACCCGCATCCGGTCGGCCGGGCCACGGGACCGATCGCCGTCGACGGACGGCTCGATGAGCCCGACTGGACGGGTGCCCTGGCGCTCGAGCTGCCGTTCGAGACGAGCCCCGGCGAGAACACGCCCGCGCCCGTCTCGACGACGTGCCGGTTCGTGTACGACACCGCGCAGCTCTACGTCGGCTGTACCGCCGTCGATCCCGATCCGGCTCGCGTGCGTGCGCGGTATTCGGACCGCGACGCGGCGTTCCAGGACGATTTCATCGGCGTCGTCCTCGACACGTTCAACGACGAGCGCCGGGCGTTCGAGTTCTTCGTCAACCCGCTCGGCGTGCAGATGGACCTCGTCATGGACGACGTCAACGGCAACGAGGATTCGTCGTGGGACACGATCTGGAGCTCGGCCGGCGAGGTCACCGAGGTCGGGTACACGGTCGAGATCGGGATCCCGTTCAGCTCGCTGCGTTTTCCGCCCGGCTCGGGCGAGCAAACGTGGGGGCTCGACCTGCTGCGGATCTATCCCCGCGACCGCCGCGTGCGGATCGGCCTCAACCGCCTCGAGCGCGACGTTTCGTGCTACCTGTGCCAGGCGTCGAAGATCACGGGCTTCGCGGGCGCCGCCCCGGGCAGGAACCTCGAGATCGTGCCGACGTTCACCGCCACGCGCTCGGAATCGGTCGACAGCTTCCCGGCGTCGGCGCTCGGCGAGGCCGACACCGACTACGAGCCCGGCCTGACGGCGCGCTGGGGCTTCCGGCCGAGCCTCGCGCTCCAGGCCGCGGTGAACCCGGACTTCTCGCAGGTCGAGGCCGACGTGGCCCGGCTCGACGTGAACGAGCAGTTCGCGCTGTTCTTCCCCGAGAAGCGGCCGTTCTTCCTCGAGGGGTCCGATCTGTTCGACACGCCGCTGCCGACCGTGTACACGCGCACGGTGGCCGACCCGGCGTGGGGCGGGAAGGTCACGGGCAAGGAGGGCTCGAGCGCGATGGGCTCGTTCGTCGCGCGCGACGAGCGGACGAACCTGCTGTTCCCCGGAAGCGAGAGCTCGGCGCTCGGCGCGATCGACGAGGAGTCGCTGGCCGGGGTCGTGCGCTACCGGCAGGACGTCGGGCGCTCGTCCGCCGTCGGCGGCCTCGTGACGGCACGCGACGCCGGGGACTACCAGAACGTCGTCGCCGGCGTCGACGCGCTCGTGCGGCCGACGAAGCTCGACACGCTGCGCGTGCAGGCCCTCGCGTCATCGACCGAGTACCCCGCCGACATCGCGGCGACGTTCAACCAGCCCACGGGGCGGTTCGACGACACGGGGATGACGCTCAGCTACCGCCACGACCCGCGCAACTGGTCCGCGCGGGGCTCGTGGGTCAGCCTGGGGCGCGACTTCCGCGCCGACCTGGGCTTCCTGCCCCAGGTCGACTTCGAGCAGCTGATCCTCGGCGGCGAGTATCGCTGGTTCGGCGAGGCCGGCGCCGTGTTCAGCCGGATCGGTCTCGGCGGCGACTGGGACGAGACGACGGATGACGCGGGCGCGTTGATCGAGCGCGAGATCGAGGCGTACATCGACCTGTCGGGACCCATGCAGTCGTACATGAACGTCGATCTGGGCCACCGGAACCGGGTGTTCAACGGCGTGGCGTTCGATCAATCGTTCCTCAACACCTACGGCGAGATGAGCCCGACCGACGACCTGTACGTGTACCTCGAGGCGCACTACGGGGACCGGATCGACTTCTCGTTCGCGCCGTCCCCCGGCGTCGCTCGTCAGGGGAAGCAGCTCGATCTGATCCCCGGGCTGCGCTACAACCTGGGGCGCCACCTGCGATTCAACCTGAGCCACGCGTACCGGACGCTCGATCTCGACGAGGGGCAGCTGTTCCAGGCCAACCTGACCGAGCTGCGCCTGGTGTACCACTTCGGCGTCCGGGCGTTCGTACGGCTGATCACGCAGTACCAGTCGTTGACCTTCGACCCGACGCTGTCGTCCGAGGTGCCGGAGCGGACGCTGTTCAACCAGCTGCTGTTCTCGTACAAGCTGAACCAGCAGACCGCGCTGTACGCCGGCTACACCGACGATCGTGCGGACGCCCTGAACGGTGTGACCGCGCCCGATCTCGTGCAGACCGGTCGGACGCTGTTCTTCAAGGTCGGCTACGCCTGGGTTCCGTGAGCCGTATCCCGCTATAGTGTCGGTCGATGATGACCGTCGACCGCATGTCGATCGAGCGCATCGAGCGGACGATCCGGCCCCACATCCGCCGCACTCCGGTGATCGAGGTCGAACCAAGCGACTTCGGCGTCCGAGCTGCGGAGCGCTTGACGCTCAAGCTCGAGCTGTTCCAGCACGCCGGATCGTTCAAGGCTCGCGGCGCCTTCGCCAACCTGCTGTCGCGCCGAGTGCCGGAGGTAGGAGTGGTCGCGGCCTCGGGCGGCAATCACGGCGCCGCCGTCGCGTTCGCCGCGCAGCGCCTCGGGTTCCCGGCCCGGATCTTCGTTCCGACCGTCGCGTCCAAGGCCAAGCTCGAGCAGATCCGGAGCTACGGTGCGGAGCTCGTCGTCAGCGGCGAGCGTTACGCCGATGCCCTTCGCGCGAGCGAGGACTGGGTCGTATCGTCGGGCGCGCTCGCGGTCCACGCGTACGACCAACCAGAGACGTTGCTCGGGCAGGGAACGCTCGGTGCCGAGCTCGAGCGGCAGGCGCCGGACCTCGACGCGCTCCTCGTCGCCGTCGGCGGCGGCGGGCTCATCGGCGGCATCGCCGCGTGGTACGACGGAGCCGCGGCCGTGCCGCGGATCGTCGGCGTCGAGCCCGAGCAGGCACCGACGCTCACGCGCGCGCTCGAGGCCGGCAGACCGGTCGACGCCGAAGCTTCGGGCATCGCCGCCGATTCGCTCGCCCCGCTGCGCGTCGGCGAGCTGCCGTTCGCCATCGTTCAACGGCGCATCGAGCGCGTCGTGCTCGTCCCCGACTCGGCGATCCGCGGCGCGCAGGAGGCGCTGTGGCGTGTGCTGCGCATCGTCGCCGAGCCGGGCGGCGCGGCCGCGCTCGCGGCGCTCTTGTCGGACGCCCATTTGCCTCGTGCCGGGGAGCACGTCGGCGTCGTCGTTTGCGGCGGTAACACCACGGCGGTGGCCTTCGACCGCTGAGGCTTCAGGTGGCTACAGGCCAGCGCTGCGGGGGAAAGCCCCGATGACGTTACGGGCTTTGCCCAATTGGCGCACGACCGCGCGCAGGTGACGCTAGGGGGGACGCAATTGGGCGTCGGAGGTAGCGCGATGAAGAGAAAGCTGCGATCTGTCACCGCCCTGTTCTCGGCGGCCGCGCTCGTCGCCGCCGCGAACGTGGCTCTGGCTCAGGACAAAGGCAAGGACAAGCCCAAGGACCCGGGAAACCCGCAACATCAGCAGCAGGACAAGGAGCGCGGGCAAGGCAAGGCGAAGGTCAAAGGCCAGAAGCACCAGTCGGGCAAGAATCTGCTCGGCGACAAGATCAAGAAGAACGGGAGCCACAAGCTCCAGGACCACGACAAGTTCACCGCCACCGCCGACGTGTCGAACGGCAAGGTCAAGGGCATCAAGGTCAAGCACGCCGAGCGGGGCGACGTCCAGGTGACGAAGTACAAGACGACGAAGCAGATGGCCATGAACACGTCGAGAAACGATGGAACGTATCTCGCCCAGTACGGTACCGTGGTCACGCTGTGGATCGGCTACGCCTACATCGACGACTGGGGCTACGAGGTCATCTACTGGTTCCCGGTCGACGTCGTGCTCGACGGCGACCTGGGTGCCATCGACTACATCGAGGTCGAGTACTACGGCTGAGCGGAACGACCAGAGCTAGCGGATGGGGCCCGACGGCGCTAGCCGTCGTCGTCGGGTTGACCCTCCCCCTCTTGCTCGTCGCTCCGGCCGCGGCTCAGCACGAGGGCCATCCTCCCGAGCCCGCGGAGCAGGCCGCGCCGCCGACCGATACCGGCCGGCGCCTGTACCAGTCGGACATGGCGCTGATGACCGGGAGAACCACACAGCACGAGGCTCCGGCGCCACCGGGCTGGACCTGGATGGACACAGGCGTCGGCCGCCTGGTCTTCAACGACCAGGGAGGGCCGTCGGGCGACCGGGATCTCGAGTCGACCAACTGGAACATGGTCATGGGGCACCACCGACTGGGGCCGGGCCGGCTGACCCTCATGCTGATGAACTCGCTCGAGCCGCAGACGGTCGCGGATGCGGGCTCGCCGCAGCTGTTCCAGACCGGAGAGACGTTCGCGGGTCAGCCGCTCGTCGACCATCAGCACGCCCACGATTTCTTCATGAACCTGTCGGCGACGTGGCGCGTGCCTTTCGGGGACGCCTCTGCGGCGTGGGTCCAGCTCGCACCGGTCGGCGAGCCGGCGCTCGGGCCAACGGCGTTCATGCACCGCGCATCGAGCGGCGAGAACCCGGCGGCTCCGCTGGGCCACCACTGGCAGGACTCGACGCACATCACGAACAACGTCGTCACGCTCGGCGGGGGTCACGGGCCCTGGACCCTCGAGGCCTCGGCGTTCCACGGCGCCGAGCCGGACGACCATCGGTGGGACATCGAGGGCGGCGAGCTCGATTCGTTCGCCGGCCGCGTCTATCTGCGGTTACGGGGCGGGTGGTCGGCGCAGGTATCGAGCGGGCGACTGGAGCAACCCGAGGAGCTCGTCCCGGGAGACGTCACGCGCACGACCGCGTCGGTGCATTACGGCGCCGAGGGCGACCGGCCCGTTGCTGCGAGCGTCGTGTGGGGCAGGAACGACGAGGAGCACGGCGTCAGCGACTCGTTCCTGCTCGAGGCGGCGTATGCCGTAACGAGGTCGGACCACGTGTTCGGCCGGGCCGAGTACGTGGAGAAGGACGAGCAGCTGCTGGCAACGAAGCAGCTCCCGCCCGAAGGGCAGCCGGTCGAGCTCGCGGCGATCCGCGCGCTGACCCTGGGCTACCTCCGAGCGATCGAGCTGTTCGACGCGGTCGAGACGGGGGTCGCGGTCGACGTCACCGTGTACGACTACCCCGGTGCGCTCGACGACGCGTACGGCGACTCCCCCGCTTCGGTGCACCTGTTCGTGCGCCTGCGCTGGACCGCGGGAAGCGGAGGCGCGCAGCACGGGCAGCACGCGCACGGGTGACTCAGGCCGCGGACGGACCCTCGGGGATCCGGAACAGGCTCGCGGCGATCGAGCGCACGGCGAGGACGAGCGCGACGAGCGTCACCCCGGGCCAGACGACGACCCACCACGCGCCCGCGAGCGCATCGCGGCCCGAGGCGACGATCGCGCCGAGCGACACGGCAGGAGCCGGTGCCCCGAGACCGAGGAAGCCGAGCGCCGACTCGAGGAGCAGCGTGTCGGCGAAGCGCAGCGCGGCGCTCACGGCGAGAAGGGGTGCCATCTGCGGCAGGACGTGGCGCACGAGGAGGCGCGCTCGGCTCGCTCCGGCAGCGCGCGCGGCGAGCGCGAGCTCGCTCGTGCGCCAGGCCAGCGTCTCCGCGCGCACGAGACGCGCAAGGCCGGTCCAGGTCGTGGCGCCGAGGACGAGCACGAGCAGCACGGTCGATGGGCGGAAGAGCGCGGCACACAGGAGATACACCAGGAGCCGCGGCACCGACATGACGACGTCGACCGCGCGCATCGAGAGCGCGTCCCACGCTGCACCCGAGAGGCCCGCCGTCGAGCCGACGGCGATCCCGATCCCGAGGGCCAGAGCGACGGCGAGGGCGGCGATGCCTACCGAGTGCCGCGCGCCGAACGCGAGACGGCTCGCCAGATCGCGCCCCAGGCCGTCGGTGCCGAGGAGGTAGAACCGCGGCGCGGGTGGCACGAGAAGTGCGCTCGACGCGATCTCTCCCGGCACGCCCGCGCGGACGTAGCGCCAGCCGCCGAGCGTGCGCTCGAGCGCCTGGACGATGAGGACGCGATGCGCCGACACGTCGAGCGCGTACGCCCGCGACAGCGGCGGGAGATAGCTCGCACCGCGCACGTCCTCCTGCAGGTCGGGAGGGCGCGGCACGAGCCATGGCGCAAGGAAACACAGACCACAGGCGAGGCCGAGAACCAGGAGTCTCACGTCGCGGCCTCGCCAACGCGTGGATCGAGCGCGACCGACAGCAGATCGGCGGCGAGGCTTCCCAGGATCACCGCGATCGTTCCGGCCCACGTGCAGCCGAGGATGAGCGGAGCGTCGCGCGCGAGCACCGCCTGGTGCAGGAGGCGGCCCATCCCCGGCCAGGCGAACAGCACCTCGACGAGCACGCTCCCGCCGAGCACTCCCGGCAGCACGAGGCCCAGCAGCTGCGCCAGCGGCAGGAGCGCGTGGGCCAGACCGTGACGCCAGACGACGCGCCCTTCGCTCAGCCCGCGAGCACGGCCCGCGCGAGCGAACGCGCGCGATAACGCCGCCGCCACCTCGTCGCGCACGTAGAGTGCGATCCCGCCTGCCGCAGGGAGCGCGAGCGCCAAGCACGGGAGGACGAGGTGCCAGGCGACGTCCGTTGCACGAGCGAGCGGCCACAGCTCGTGCGCGTCGATCGAGCGCATCTGCGTCGGCGGAAACCATCCGAGCCGCACGGCGAGGAGCGCGACGAGCACGCTTCCGATCCAGAACGATGGCATCGCGTAGAGTGCGCTCGCGCCCGCGGTGATCATGCGGTCGAGCCACCGGCCGCGCCGCCGCGCGGCGACGACGCCGGCCAGTGTGCCGAGGCCGAACTGCACGACGATCGCCGCTCCGGCGAGCAGGCACGTGTTCTCGAGGCCTTCGGTCACGAGCTCGACGACCGGGCGGCGCAGCGAGTAGGACAGGCCGAGGTCTCCCGTGACGAACGCCCCGAGCCAGCTCGCGTAGCGTTCGATCGCCGGGCGGTCGGCGCCGAGCGCGCGCCGCAGCTTCGCCGCCGCCTCGGTCGCGAGCCCGGGCTCCTCGGCGGCGGCGAACGGTCGCCCCGGAACGACCTCGATCAACAGGAACACCAGCGTCAGCACGGCCCAGGCCAGCGGGAGCGCGAGCAGGAGCCGGCGCGCGATGCGCCGGGCCAGCGGGATCACGCTCTGGGCCCTTGTGACGCCAAGGGCCTGGCGCTAGAGTCGCGGCGAGTCCGTCGTGAGCGATCTCCGTCGAGCATGAATCCCGGACGCGCTATCGCGCTCGTCGCGAGCGTCACGCTCGTCGCGAGCGTCACGTTCGTCGCCTGCGCGCCCGACGCCCGCGAGCCGGCGAGCAAAGATGCGGCGCGGCGCGGGGGCCAGGTCGTCATCGGCGTGCGCGGCGATGTTAGCTCGTTCAACGTGTACACTGCCAGAACTGCGTTCGAGCAGGAGATCGCCGATCTACTCTTCCCGCGCCTAGCCAAGGAGCAGGACGACTTCACCAGCGGACCGCCGACGTTCCGCCCGGCGCTCGCCCAGTCGTGGGAGGTGTCGGCGGATGGCTCGATGTTGACGTTCCACCTCGAGCCCGGGGCACGCTGGAGCGACGGTCGCCCGATCACGGCCGACGACGTGATGTTTTCGCAGCGCGCGGCGGCGAGCCCCGACGTCGGCTGGGGCGGAAGCGACGTGAAGCAGGAGATCGCCGGGCTCGAAGCCCCCGACCCGCGGACGGTCGTGCTGCGGTTCGCGCGCCGGACGCCGTACCAGCTGATGGACGCGCTCGAGGGCAACGTCCTCCCGGCGCATGCGTACGCCGGCGTGCCGTTCGCCGACTGGCCGAAGACGGCGTATCTCGACGCGCCGGTGACGGGCGGGCCCTTTCGGCTCGTGCGCCACGAGCCGGGCACGCTGCTCGAGCTGGCCCGCGATCCGGGCTACGCCGGCGCTCCGCTGCCCCACCTCGACCGCGTCGTGTTCCGGGTGATCCCGGACGAGACGGCGCTCGTGAACGAGCTCGTCACGGGCGGCATCGACGTCGTGGAGAACGTGTCCGAGGAAGCCACACGGCGACTGGCCGATCGGCCGGAGATCCGCCTGCTGCGCGTTCCCGATCTGGGCTACGGCTTCGTGTGCTGGAACACGGCGCGTCCGCTGTTCCGCGATCGGCGCGTCCGGCGGGCGCTCACGCTGGCGATCGATCGTCCGGCGATCCTCGACGGGCTCCTCCCGACGACGGGCCGGCCGTCGACGGGACCGATCCTGTCGTTCCTGTGGGCCCACGATCCGACCCTGTCTCCCCTGCCCTACGACCCCGACGCGGCGTCCGCGCTCCTCGCGGAGGCCGGGTGGCGCGACCGAGACGGGGATGGGCTCGTCGAGCGCGACGGTGCGCCGTTCCGCTTCGAGCTCGACACGAACCAGGGCTCGGCGCTGCGCGCGTCGATCGTCGAGATGATCGTCGCGCAGCTACGACGCGTGGGCATCGAGGCGGTTCCGCGGATCTTCGAGTTCGGCGCGAGCGTCGAGCGCCACGAGCGGCACGAGTTCGACGCGTTCGTGGGCTCGTGGCGCGAGGCGACGAAGGTCGACCTGCACTCGGTGTTCCACTCCGCGGCGTGCGGCGGAGGCTACAACTACGGGTGCTACGCCGATCCCGAGCTCGACACGCTGATCGATCGGGCGCGCGCCACCGCCGATCCGGCGAGCGCGCGCGAGCTGTGGCGCCGGGCCGAGAGCATCATCGTGCGCGACCAGCCGTTCACGTTCCTGTTCGAGCGCGACCGCGTGCATGCGGTCCGCAACCGGATCGGCGGCGTCGATCCGAGCCCGCGCGGCCTGTTCGTGCGGCTCGACGAGTGGTACGTCGAGCCCACGTCGCGGAGCGGATCGTGACGCGCTTCGCCTCGCTGCTCCTGGCCAAGCTCCTGCCACCCGCGCCGTCGGCCCTGCACCTCGACCGCCCGCGTCTGTCCGAGCGCTTGGCCGCGGGCCTCGCCGGAAAGGCGACCGCCATCGTCGCCGGCCCGGGCTACGGGAAGACGACGCTCGTCGCGCGGTTCCTCGAGGCGCGCGGCGAGCCCTCGGTGTGGTACACGCTCGACGCCGGCGATCGGGACCCGTGGGTCTTCGTCCGGTACCTCGTGCACGGCCTGCGCGACCTCGTGCCCGAGCTCGGCGAGCGCAGCGAGGGCGCGTGGACCGAGCTCGGTCGGCGACCGGAGGACGTCGAGCGGCTCGTCGACGTGCTGATCCGCGACGCCGAGGAGTCGCTCAGCGGACCGGTCGTCGTCGTCCTCGACGGCATCGAGCACCTCGAACCGTCGGAGCCGTGCGTCCGCGCGCTGCGGCGCCTCCTGGCCTATCTGCCGGGGACGCTGCACCTCGTCCTCATCGGCCGCTCGATGCCCGAGATCGGCCTTCCGGCGTTGCGCGCCGAGGGCAAGCTGGCGCTCGTCGAGGGCCCGGCCCTGCTGTTCGACCGGGACGAGACTCGGGCGTTGCTGCGCGACGTGTTCGGACTCGCGATCTCGGATCAGGACGTCGACCACGTGCACGAGCGAACGCGCGGCTGGGTCACGGCGCTCCAGCTGCTGCGCCAGACCGCCGCGCTGAGCGCGGGCGCGGCGGGGCTGTCGCGATCGGTGTTCGCACGGGCCGAAGCCGAGATCTTCGACTATTTCAGCGAGGAGGTGCTGGCGGGGACGACCGACGACGTCCGTCGGTTCCTGCTCGAGTCGTCGGTCGCCCTGGTCCTCGATGCCGACGTCTGCGCCCGGGCGCTCCCGGGGAGCGACGTGCGCGGGATCCTGGCCCGGCTGACCCGGCAGCACGTGTTCCTGTCGGCGCTCGAGGGCAAGGGCGAGTTCTACGCCTACGACCCGCTGTTTCGCGAGTTCCTGGCGCGCAAGCTGCGGGCCCAATCCGGCGAGGCGGCGGTCCAGGAGCTGCACCGGCGGTTCGGTCGGGCGCATGCCGAGCGCGGCGAGCTCGCCCCGGCGCTGACCCACGCGCTCGAGGGCGAGGACGCCGAGGGCGTGACGACGCTTCTCGACCGTCACGGTCGGGCGCTCCTGCGCTCGGGGATGCTCGATGCGGTGCGCACGGGGGCCGAGTTCCTCGCCGCCCGCGGGCTCGAGCCGCGCCTGGCGCACGATCTGCTCGGCGAGGCGTGCCGACGAGCCGGCGACTACGCCGCCGCCCGCGGCCACTTCGAGAACGCGCTCGGCGCGAACGGCGAGCACGCGGAGACGCTCCAGGGTCTGGCGTACACGTTGCTCAAGACCGGCGATCTGGACGGAGCCGCAGCGACGGCCGAGCGTGCGCTCCGCGCGGCAGGCGAAGCGGATCCGGCGCTCGTCGCGCTGATCCTGAACACGCTGTCGATCGTCCGCTACCGCGAAGACCGCGAGACCGAGGCGATCGACGGCTGGCAGCGCGCGCTGGTCCACGCGCGCCGCGCCGGCGACCAACACCTGACGCTGATGATCGCGCACAACCTCGGCCTGCCCCACGCACGGCGCGGCGACTTCCTCCGGGCGTCCGAGTGCTTCCGGCTCCTGACCGGCCCGGACAACCCGCGCATGGGCCCCGAGGAGGCGGCCGCCTATCTCAACCTGGGCCGCATCGCCACGCTGCGTGGCGACTATGCGCAGGCGGCCCGGCTTCTCGGCGACGCGGCCGAGATCGCGCGGCGGTTCCGCCTGCGGGCGCTCGACGGCGACATCCTCGAGGCCGAGGGGACGCTGTCGCGGGAGAGCGGCGAGCTGGCGCTCGCCGCCGAGCGCTATGCCGGGGCGCGAGCGCGGTTCCTCGAGCTCGGACTGCACCACCTCCTGGACAACGTCGCCGAGGAGGAGGCGCTCCTCGCCTCGCGCCGCGCGGCCCACGACGAAGCGCGCCGGCGCATCGACGAGGTCGTGGAGCGCCGGCGCGCCGCAGGGGATGACGACGGGATCGCCCTCGCGCTCCTCGCGCGCGGCGAGATCCTCGTGCGCGCGGGCGAGCCTGCCGCCGCCGTGGCGGGGCTTGCGGAATCGTTGGCGTCGCTCGAGCACCTGCGCCGGTCGTACGAGGCGTGCCTGGCCGAGCTGTGGCTCGCGGCGGCGCTTCTCGCGAACGGCGACAGCGCGCGCGCGTCGGCGTCCGCGGCGGCGGCGCTCCGTCGCGCGTCCGAGCTCGACTACTTCGCTGCGGTCTCTCGCGTCGCGGCGCTCGATCCAGGCCTCGGTGCGCTCCTGCGCACGCTTCCCGGCGCGCC
Organism: uncultured Acidobacteriota bacterium; assembly: GCA_963824225.1. GTDB lineage: Bacteria > Acidobacteriota > Polarisedimenticolia > Polarisedimenticolales > Polarisedimenticolaceae > CAWGOF01. The sequence goes on from CAWGOF010000002.1 coordinate 326,406, forward strand.
GACCGGCCTCGGCGCCACGGCATCTCCGGCTCCGCCCGTGGCGACGTCACGTGCCGACCTGACCGTACGGCTGCTCGGCCCGCTCGAGGTGTTCCGCGATCCGGAACACCGGATCCCCGCCGGGGCGTGGAAGGTCAAGCGGGCGCAGCAGCTCCTGGCGTTCGTCGCGTCGTCACGCGGTCGCCGGGCGAGCAAGGAGCGCATCGTCGACGCCGTGTGGGGCGACGCGCGACCGACGGCGATCGAGCGCAACTTCCATCCCACGATCTCGTTCTTGCGCCGGGCGCTGAACCACGGGCACCACGTGCCGAAGAACTTCATCCTGTACGAGAGCGGCGCGTATCTGCTCAATCCGGCGTATCGCTACGACATCGACACCGAGCGGTTCGAGGCCGGGCTGCGGGCCGCGCGCGACCACGCCGCGGCCGGGCGGACGCCCGAGGCGCTCGTGGCGTACGACGCTGCGATCGAGCTGCACCGCGGGCCGTTCCTCGAGGACGAGCCGGCCGCCTGGGCGGCGACGCCGCGCACGCATTTCGACGCGCAGCTCGCGAGCGCGCTCGCCGAGGCCGGAGAGCTGCAGCTCGCCCACGGGGATCCCGAGCGGGGGCTCGCGCTCCTCGAGCGGCTCGTCGAGCGCGAGCCGCTCGACGAGCAGGCGTCGTGCCGCCTGATGCGGGCCCACGGCTCGCGCGGGAACCGCGGTGCGGTCGAGCGCGAGTTCCGGCGCCTGTCCCACGCGCTGGCCAAGAGCCTGCGGACCGAGCCGGTCGTCGACACCCGACGCACGTACCGCGAAGCGCTGGGCCGTGACGTCCGCCCGCCGCTCGACCCCCGGCGGTAGCTCGGACCGTTGCCGGGTCGCGGACCCGGTGGTAGGTTCCAGATACGTCTTGCCTCCGGGGGAGTTCGACCGTGAAGCCGCTCGCGCGCCCTAAGGTCACGACCCGACTCGTGGCTCTCGCGCTTGCATGCGCGATCGGCCCGCGCGCGCTCGCCGGCCCCTACGTCACCGAGGCGTCCGGCGTGCGCTGGAACGACGTTGGCGGCGTGCGCTGGAACGACGTTGGCGGCGTGCGCTGGAACGACGTGGGGGGCGTGCGCTGGAACGACGTCGGTGGCGTGCGCTGGAACGACGTCGGTGGCGTGCTGTGGTCCGACGCGGCTGGCGTGCGCTGGAACGACGTGGGGGGCGTGCGCTGGAACGACGTCGGGGCGCTCGAGTTCACCGACGCGGCCGCGACCGGTGTGGCGAGCCTCGATCTCGAGCTGCTTTCGCGCTTCTCGTTCCTGCCCGACAGCTCGTCGATCAGTGTGATCGTGAGCTATCACGTCGCACCGGGCCCGGCCCAGATCGCGGAGCTCGTCGCGCTCGGCGTCGTCGGGGGCACGCGGTTCGACCGCCTGCCGATGATCGCGATCAACGCGACGAAGCAGCAGATCGCCGCGATCGCCGCGCTACCGAGCGTGCGCTCGGTGTGGGCCGATCGGACGCTGTCGTTCTTCGACGTCGAGAGCCGCGCGCTGATCGGGGCGGACGAGGCCGCCCTCGATCCGGATCTGCGCACCTCAGGCGGCGCGCCATTCACCGGCGCGGGCGTGACGATCGCCGTGATCGATTCGGGGATCGACGCCACGCATCCCGATCTGCCGCTCGGAGCGAAGGTCGTGCAGAACGTGCGCGTGAACCCGGGCGTGTGGCCGGGCCCCGGATTCGTCGCGCCGTCCTTCGTCGAGGGCCTGTCGAACACCGATCTCGTGCTGGGCCACGGGACGTTCGTGGCCTCGGTCGCCGCCGGCACGGGCCAGGCCAGCGCCGGGCTGTACCGCGGGCTCGCGCCCGGGGCCAAGCTTCTCGGCATCTCCGCCGGCGATCTGTACATCATCCATGTCCTCGAGGCGTTCGACTACGTGCTGGCCCACGCGACCCAGCACGGGATCCGCGTGGTCAACTGCTCGTGGGGCACGCTCGGGTTCTTCGATCCCGACGATCCGGTCAACATCGCGACACGGGCGCTCTACGACGCGGGGATCGCCGCCGTGTTCGCCGCGGGAAATCACGGTCCGGCGCCCGACACGCTGAACCCGTACTCGGTCGCACCGTGGGTCTTCGGCGTGGGCTCGGTGCGCAAGGACGGCGGGCTGTCGACGTTCTCCTCGCGCGGCATCTTCGAGGAACTGCTGTACCACCCGCTCCTCGTCGCCCCGGGCGAGGGCATCATCGGGGCCAAGCCATCGGGGATCACGGCGGTCGGCGGCACGATCGGCGTCGCCGACTCGACGAGCGGCACCGTCGTCCCACCGGAATACCTCTCCCGGTATACGGTCTCGAGTGGCACGTCCTTCGCCGCGCCGCAGGTCGCGGCAGCGATCGCGCTCCTGCTCGAGGAGAACCCCGGGCGCTCCTTGGCCGACATCCGGCGCTCGCTCCAAGCGACGGCGACGCCGATCCTGACCCAGGATCGCGCCGAATCGGGCGCCGGCCGTCTCGACGTGTGGGCCGCGCTGACGCACGGCCTCGATCCCGCGCGGCCGTTCGGCACGCACGTTCCGCTGTGGCTCGATCTGCGGCCGTTCCGCATCGAGCATCAGCCGGCGGTGACGGTCGAACAGGTGCTCGAGACCGGCGCGCGCCTGCCGCTCGCGTTGACCCTGCCCGCGGCCGCCGTGTCGTTCCGCGCCTCGATCGCCTGGGGCACGCTTCCCGGGGCGACCGATCTCGACGCACGGCTCCTCGATCCCACGGGGCTCGAGCTCTCGCGGTCCGACGCGTACAACAGTCCGTCGCTCTTCGGCCGCGTCGACGGCGTGCGGCTCCTCGGCCCGACACCCCCAGGCGGAACGCTCGAGGTGTCGTGGAAGTCCGGGCTCACCGATCAGCCGTTCGCGGTGCGCGAGGAAGTGTCGACCGCGGTGACCGACTACGCCGACGTGGCCGCGCTCGCACCGCCGGATGCGGCGATCGTGGCCGTCGCCGTCGGCCGGCGCGTGATGATCGGCCGCGGGGCGCTCTTCGCGCCGTCGAGCAACCTCGAGCGCGGCGAGCTCGCGCGCGCGCTCGCGCTCGGTGCGGGCGTGCCCCAGCGTGTCCCGGCCGTGGCGAGCTTCCCCGACGTGCACGGGAACGACCCCGTCTTCCCGTACGTCGAGAGCGTCGCCGGTGCGCGGGCCTCGCGCGTGCTGATCGACGGCGGGAACGGGTCGTCCTTCGGCCCCTCGGGTTCCGTCGACCGGCTCGACTTCGCGGTGTCCCTCGTGCGCGCGGCGGGCCGGGAGGCCGAAGCGATCGCACGCGCTGGCGAGCCGCTCGCGGTCGAGGACGCGAGCCAGATCCCGTCCGCGCACCGCGGCTACGTCGCGGTGGCGCTCGAGCGTGGGTTCATCGATACGATCCCCGTCACCGGCGGGGTGCGGTTCGAGCCCGACGACCCGGTCGGCCGTCTCGACGCTTCCCGCTTCCTGCTCGCCCTGCTGACCGACCTCGAGGGCCGCCCGCGGACCTGCACGACCTGCGCGCCCGGTGGTGGAAACCGGCCCAAGACGACCCGCCCCAAGCGAGCGGGCTAGCTCGAAAGCCGGCTCGGGCGCCAAGCCCCTTCTTCACAACGAGATACGACTCCTCGACCTGCCGAACTCCGCGCCGGGTTCAAGGATTCCTCAACCGCTCCTCCGGACACTCCCCCTGCGAACGACAGCACCCGTCGCGCGAGCGACACCATGGGGGGGGTCCGATGTTCAGGCGTCTCACGCTCCTGCTCCTCACCTGCTGGCTCGGCCTGGCACCGTCGTGGGGACTGAACAAGACGGCGCAGCCGTTGCCCGACTTCGACGCGGCCGGAGGGATCCGGATCGCCGAGTCCGGCGCCGCCGTCCACGGCTCGGCGCAGCACGCGGCACTCCAGGCTCTCGAAGCCCGGGCCGCGGCGCGGCTCCGGGCGACGTTCAACGCGCGCGGCGGGGCGGCTCGCTCGCTCGAGTCCTCGCGCCCCCTGTCGCCCCCGGCCCACGGGAGCCCCGAGGCGATCGCGCGCGCGTTCCTGCACGAGCATCGAGATGCATGGCACCTCTCCCCGAAGGAGGTCGACGACCTCGAGCTCCAGACGAGCTACGTCGATCGGCACAGCGGGGTCGCTCACGTGTACTACCGGCAGCGCGTCGGCGGCGTGCCCGTATTCCAGGGCTTGCTCGGAACGCACCTCGACGAGCGCGGGCGCGTGCTCGGCGTGCGCGGGAACGTATTTCCCGGTCTCGCCGCGCCACGCGCGTTCCGGCTGTCTCCCGAGCACGCGGCCGAAGCCGCGGCGTCTCACGCCGGTGCGCGGTTCGTCGCGCACCGCCGCGGAACGGACGGCGACGCGGTGGTGCTCGAGCCCGACAGCCTCGGCGCCGAGGTGCACGTGACGAAGACGATCTACGCGCTCGGTGAGACACCTCGCCCGGCGTACCGGATGCTGATCGAGAAGAACGGCCTCGAGTGGTACGACGTCATCGTCGACGCCGAGACCGGTGCGCTGCTCCATCGGCGCAACCTGTACCAGTCCGCACTCACGCCGTCGTCGCCGCCCGAGCCGAGCCCGGCCGCACCGCGAGGGCTCGTCTACGTCGAGCACCCGCTGTCGACGACCCGCGGCACAGGCGACCTGCCGCGCAAGTATCCGTACACGGTCGATCCGACCGGGAGGCCGCGCGGCTTCGCCAACGCGCCGCTGAACGGAGCGCTCACGTCGCCGACCGTGGCCCATGGGGCCGACCCGCTCAACGCGACCCTGGCGCAAACGGTGCTGCCGCTCCCGAACGCCGCGACTCCGCTCCGCTCGAACGCGCTGCCCGTGTCGACATCTCCGCAGTCACCCCAGGGCTGGTTCCTGCTCCAGAGCGGTCAGTACCAGACGATCGGCAACAACGTCGACGCCAAGGACGATCGGGCGAACGACGACGAGGGCTCGATCGGCTTCCGCCCGAGCGGCGGGACGACCGGCGACTTCACGGGTCCTGCGTTCACGTACCAGAACGCGTGGGGCCAGGGCGGCGATGCGGCGCTCGACCAGAACGCCGCGATCCTCGACCTGTTCTACGTCACGAACTGGTACCACGACCTGCTGTACCACCTCGGGTTCACCGAGGCCGCGGGCAACTTCCAGAAGGACAACTTCGGCCGCGGCGGCGACGGGAACGACTACCTGTTCGCCGACGCGCAGGATGGCTCCGGGACGAACAACGCGAACTTCGGTACGCCTGCGGACGGAGCGAACCCGCGGATGCAGATGTACCTGTGGACCGGCCCGAACCGGGACGGAGACCTCGACTTCGACGTCATCGTCCACGAGTACAGCCACGGCCTGTCGAACCGCCTCGTCGGCGGACCGGAGAACGTCGACTGCCTGGGTATCGGCCTGGTCGGCGAATCGGGCGGCATGGGTGAGGGCTGGGGCGACTGGTTCGCCGCGGTGCTCTCGGACGACGCGGCCGCGGTCGAGTACTCGACCGGCGCGGGCGAGAACGGCATCCGGCGCTTCCCGCAGGACCGCACACCGCTCGACTGGACCTACCGGTTCCTGGGGACGGGTCCGCCGAGCGATCCGAGCATCCCGTTCGAGGTCCACGACATCGGCGAGCTGTGGGCCGGGATCCTGTGGGAGATGCGCGAGTCGATGATCAACCGGTTCCACAACCGTGCGTTCCCCGGCGGGCCGACCTTCCCGACGTTCACCGCCCCCGCCGGCAGCCCGGCGAGCAACGTCCGCAACGCGCAGGGTCGCACGACCGACGGATCGGGCCTTGCGGCCCGGCTCGATCGCGCCACGATCGAGAACGCGTCGTTTGCGGCGATGTTCCGCGTCGTCGACGGGATGAAGCACTCCGTGTGCAACCCGACGATGGTCGACATGCGGGACGCGATCCTCGCCGCCGACCGTGCGGCCGGTGGCGAGTTCGTGGACGTGATCTGGCGCACGTTCGCCAATCGCGGGATCGGCGAGGGTGCAGTCTCGACCGGCGGCGAGGCGCCGCTCACGGTGGAGGACTTCGCGGTCCCGGCCACCGTCGCGGCGTGCGAGTCCGCGGGCGGACCTCTCGGCGCGCCGTCGTTCAGCGCGTCGGCGCTCGTCCCGAACACGGTGACGCTGACGATCACGCCGAACGGCGCGACCGAGTACGTGGTCTACCGCAGCGCGGCCGGACCGGGCACGCCGGTCGACCCGACGCCGTTCGTCGAGGTCGGTCGCACGAGCGGGACGACGTTCGTCGACGCCGGCCTCGACGGGGGCTTGACGTACCACTACCGGGTCCGCGCCGCGCGCAACGACGACTGCACGTCGGCGAGCCAGGCGCTGAGCGTGACGGTGCTCGGTGGAGCGTTGCCGTGCACGGCGCCGCCGGCGTTCGCCGGTCTCGTCGAGGCGGCTGACGCCGAGGATTGCGCGCACGTCGATCTGCGCTGGAGCCCGGCGACCTCGAGCTGCATCGGCGGACCCTCGGTCCGGTACAACGTGTACCGCAGCACCGATCCGGCGTTCACGCCGAGCGCCGCGAACCGAATCGCCACGGGCGTCGTCGGCACGACCCATACCGACGCGCCCGGAGCGAGCGACACGATCTTCTACTACGTCGTGCGCGCCGAGGATTCGACGACCGGGCACGGCGGCCCGGCAAACGGCGGGAACGAGGACCCGAACACCGTCCGGCGAGCCGCGCTTCTGACGAGCCGGTCGATGGTCTCCCAGGGGTTCTCGGACGACGTCGAGAGCGGACCGGACAGCCTGTCGAGCGGCTCGTTCACCTCGAGCGGCCAGACGCTGTCGCTCGCTCCCGAGCGCGGCGGCTGGTTCCGCGATTCCGATCCCGCGCCCGCCGAGGCCCGTTCGGGCTCGACCGTGTGGCACACGTTCGACCCGGACAACAAGTCGCTCAGCCCGGGGGTGACCGTCCCGCCCGGCGTCTACGAGCTGCGCAGCACGGTGGCCACGATCACGCCGTCGAGCATCCTCACGTTCCACCACACGTTCCAGACCGAGGCGGCGTTCGACGGCGGCGTCGTCGAGGCCGCCCTCGTCGATGAGGCGACCGGCGTCGTCGGGACGTTCCAGGACCTCGGCCCGCTGATGTACGAGAACGGCTACAACGGCGTTCTCGACGCTTCGGGCAGCGACAACACGCTGGCCAATCGCCCGGCTTACACGGGTGGGCTGCTCGCGCCGATGGCTCGATCCCGGGCGTTCCTCGGCGCGCTCGTTCCCGCCGGCGATCCGTCGGCACGGATCGTCCTGCGGTTCCTGTTCGGCACGGACGTGGCGAACCTGATCACGGTGCCGCCACCGTTCGAGGGGACCTACTTCCCCGGCTGGTACGTCGACGACGTGTCGATCGACGACCCGTGCTGTCCGCTCTCCGCGCCGCCGCGCAGCCTCGTCGCCGAGGCCTCGGCGGCGAACCGGGTCGCGCTGAACTGGGCTGCGCCCGTCTCGGGGACGATCGCCGAGTATCTCGTGTTCCGCGAGGAGGTCGGCGACACGGTGCCGACCGAGTTCGACGAGCTGCTGGCGACCGTGCCCGGAACCCAGACGGCATACGTCGATACGACCGTCTCGGGCGGGACGACCTATGCGTACGTGGTGCGTGCCGTGCCGGCGACCGGCTGCCCGTCGGGAGACAGCAACGTGGCCACCGTCACGGCGACCGGTGCGTGTCGCCTCGACCCCGACTTCGACGGGATCGAGTCGGTGTCGATGCCGCTCGCCTCGACCTGCACGCTCGATCTCGCGTGGAGTGCGGCCCGCGCTCGCTGCACGGGAACCTCGGTCCAGTACAACGTCTATCGCAGCATCGATCCGGCGTTCGAGCCCACGCTCGACGACGCGATCGCGCTCGGCGTCACGGGCCTCGGGTACACCGACCAGGTCGGCCTGTCCGACGGGGTGACCTACTACTACGTCGTCCGAGCCGAGGACGGAACGACCGGAGGCTCAGGACCGGCGAACGGCGGAAACGAGGACGACAACGTCGTGCGCCGGAGCGGCTCGCCGCGCGGGTCGCTCGGTCCGGGTCCCGATTTCTCGGACGACCTCGAGCCTGCGCCCCAGACCGGCTACGAGACGACGTCGACGCGCGACGCCGGTGGGTTCCAGGCGCTACCCGACCCGACCGCGTCGAGCGCGACGACGGGATGGCTCGCGCTCGACGACCAGCCGGGCTCGCCGCCTCTCACGCCGAAGGACGATCGTCTCGTGCTCCCGCCGCTCCACGTCACGTCCGCGAGCACGATGACGTTCTTCCACAACTACGACTTCGCGCACTTCCCCGAAGTGCCGACGGTCCAGCCCGGCGAGTATCACAGCGGCGGCGTGCTCGAGATCTCGGCCGACGGCGACGTGTGGACCGATCTCGGACCGTACGTCACGGCCGGCGGTTACACGGGGCAACTCGATCCCGGAGCCCAGAGTCCGCTGGCCGGCCGTTCCGCGTGGACCGGCTCGAGCGACGCCGCGCCGGGAACGCGGGTCGATCTCATGAGCGGTCATCCGGTCGTCGTCGACCTCGGTGCGGCGGTGTCCGATCCCGCCCTCTTCGCGGCGAGCGATCTGCCGGGGGCGCGGATCCGGTTCCGTCTCGGTGGAACGTTCCAGGCGCTCATCGGAGGGATCCAGGGAACGGGATGGGGTCTCGACGACCTCCACGTGACCGGCCTCCTCGCGCCCGGGACGTGCGACTCGAGCGAGACCGAGACCTGCTCGATCACCGACGTCGTGCCCGGCACCGGAACGCAGGGCGCGAGCCTCGACGTCACGATCTCGGGCTCGGGCTTCGAGGCCGGCTCGAGCGTCGTCTTCGGCAAGGACGGCAGCGCCGACGACGGGATCAGCGAAGGGCCCGGGGCGACGAACGGGGCCGGGACGTCGATCACGCTGCACATCGTGATCGACGGCGACGCGCCCGAAGGGCCGCACGACGTCACGGTCGTGGCGCCCGACGGGTCGTTCTGCATCGCGCGCTCGGCGTTCGTCGTGACGCGCGCGGGCGGCGGGGGCGCGACGCGCTTCGTCCCGTGCGACGACGGCTCGGTCTCGCGCAAGGGCGGCTGGCACGCGATCACGGACGACCGCAGCACGACGTTCGGGCAATACTGCCGGAACGTGGGCGCGAACAAGGGGAACGCCGCGGCGTTCCTCGAGCTCGCCGTCTCCTCGACGAACGGCGGAACGGTCAGCGTCGTCTACGCCCGAGGCCCTCGCGGAGGAAGCGCGACGGCCCGCGTCGCGGACGACACGCGGCGGATCGAATCGTACCGCCCGCCCACCGATCCGTCCGCGCCCGACAGCTCCGGACGGAACGACCTGACGTTCGGCTTCAGCGAGACGTTCTCGGTGCCACCCGGCGCCAGCACGTTGCGTCTCGACGTGCTGAACGACGACCCGACACCGCAGCGCGACATGGTCTACGTCGAAGGGTTCGTCGTCACGGAGAACGAAGCCGCGCCGGCGCCGGCGCGGTACCAGGAGCCGCAGAGCAGCTCGAGCGGGACGATCCCTCCCGGAGCGAGCGTCACGCATCCGCTGTTGGTGCCGCTGGGGAGCATCCTGCTCACCGCGATCGCCGATGCGACCGCGTCCGACGATCTGGCGATCACGCTGCGCGACCCCCTCGGCGTCGTCGTTCGAGCGGTCGATACGTCGCACGTGCCCGAGGTGGCGCAGGCACTGTCGATCGTGCCCGGAACGTACAGCGTCACGCTGACGAACCGCTCGGCGCAGCCCGCCCCGTACGCGCTGTTCGTCGTTCCGACCGTCGATCTGGCTGCGCCGCCGTCTCCGACAGGTGGAAAAAACAAGAAGCCCACGCGTCCGACAGAGGTCCCGTAGCGGACCGTCCCGGAGCGGGTGAGCGCGGACCCCATGCCGCGCTCACCCGCGGTCGGGTCTCGTCCTACAGCGACTTCAGATACGCGACGAGATCGCGGGCCTCCTCGTCCGTGAGATCGAGATCGAACGTCGTGTCGTAATGCGCGACGACCGCCTCGAGCGTGGCGAAGCGCCCGTCGTGATAGAACCCGCCCTTCATGTGCGTCCACAGGCCCTTGAGCGGCGGCGTGCGATACCCGTGCGTCGGCGATCGGTCGGCCTGGAAGCTGTCGATGCCCATCTCCTCCGGCGTGTGCACGTTGTACCCCGGGTCGGTGAAGATCGGCGGCACATGACAGCTCGCGCACTCGGCCTTCCCGCGGAACAGGTCGGCTCCGCGCTCGGCCGCCGCGGCGTCGAACGTCCCTGCGGGACCCGCGGGAACGAGCAGGGCCAGCTGGTACAGCTGCAACGCCGGGAGCTTGGACGTCACGAGGTCGGGATCGTGGCGGATGTGTCCCAGGCCGTTCGCCGCGGCGACGGGGAACTGCACCGGGTCGTCGAGTCGAGAGTCGAGGAACGTCCCCTGCCCGCCCATCTCGACGTTGGCCACGAGCGCGTTCCAGTGCGAGATCCCGCCCCATCCGGTCCACGTATGCAGGTTGATCCCGGCCAGGCCGAACGCCGGCGGGATCAGCACGGCGCCGGTCTGTCCGTCGTCGCGCCGCGCCTTCCGATCGAGCGTCAGCGAAGCGTCGAACTTGCCGGGGCCCCAGTCGGCGAGCACTTCGCGCACGTCCTCTTCGGGGAGGCCGAGCCGGTCGGCCAGGGGCGACAAGTCGGGCGACAGGTTGATGATCGCCCCCACGTTCAGGTCGCGGTTGGCCCAGCCGTCGAGCCGCTGGCCGATGCCCGGGGCGAACGAGTCGTCGACCGTCGAGTGGCACAATGCGCACTGGATGCCGATCGAGTCGAGCTGGCCCGCTTCGTCGAAGAAGCCGGTCACCCCGACCACCGCATCGAGCTGCAGGAGCGCGAGCGTGGTTGCGGGAGCGTCGAGGTCGATCGTCCCGCGCTGCAGCGCTTGCTGCACGTTACGAGGCAGCGCGGCCACGTCGACCTTCAACCCCACGGCCAGCGCCGTGCGGGGGCTGACCGTGGCCACGCCCTCGTGGAGCCGCAGCGTGTCGCCCCAGAACACCTCGTCGCCGAACGTGTCGTGACGGAACACCTCGCGGCCCTGGGTCACGAGATCGACCGCATTGCGCACGGTCGGGTCGCTGACGCGGGCGGCCGCCGCCATTCGTCCCGCGCTCCGATCGGCACGCGTCGTGAGCGCGAGCGCTCCGAGCGAGCCCAGAGCACCGAGGACCAGCATGCCTTTCGTGAATCGACGCATGTTTCACCCGAGCCGGCTCAGGACCGAGACCACGGTGTGGTCGCAGCGCTCGCCGGCGAACTTGTACACCTGGCGCAGGTCGGCACCGAGCCGTCGATCGATGCGGGCTCGGAGCAGCGACCGTGCACGATGGAGTCGGACCTTCACGTTGGCCTCGGAGAGCCCGAGGCACTCCGCGGTCTCGTCGGTCTCGAGGCCGTGAACGTCGCGGAGCACGAACACGATGCGCAGGCTCTCCGGCATCTCGTGGATCGCCCGCTCGAGCACCTCGCGCAGCTCGGCCGAGCTGGCGCTCTCCTCGGGGGACCGTTCGCCGTCGTGCCAGGCGTCCCACGGGATCTCGACGTTCTCGAGGCTCGTCAGCCGACGGACCCTGCGCTTGCGCGCCAGGACCTCGTGGATCGCGATCCGCGTGAGCCACGTGGCGAACCGTGCGCGACCCTGGAACTGACGCAGGTGGTGGTACGCGCGGACGTAGGTTTCCTGCAGGACGTCCTCGGCCTCGGCGTCGTTCGGCACGAGGACGCGGATCGCGCGGAACATCCGCTGGTTGTGCCGGCGCATGAGGATCTCGAACAGCTGGACGTCGCCATCGAGGATCCGACGGACGACGTCTTCGTCGGACAGCGCGGCGCCGCGCGCCGCGTCGGCCGGCTCAGGACGCATGGTGGTACTGGCTCATGAAGGAATGGAGTCCGAACACGTCTCACGGTTACAGCGCTCGCGTGGATTGTCGAGGCCGATCGGTGGAATTCGGGAGAACACCGGGCGGCGTCTCCGTGAGAATCGCCGCGAGCGCTCGGGAATCGACCTGAGAGTCGACTACTCGTTGCCGAACAGACCGAGCGCGTCGCGCAGCTCGAGCTTGGCCTGCCGCAGCACGTCCTCGGCGCGGGCCACCGCGGTCTCGGCGTCGCGGGCTCGTCTCTGGGCGTCGACCAGCTCGATGTTCGTGCGTGCACCCGCGCGGAACGCGGTATCCGTGATCGACAGGACGGCGTTCGCATGCTCGGCCGCGGCCACCGCGTGGACCAGGGCGCGCTCGGCGGCTTCGACCGCGTCGCGCGCCGAGCGGACCTCCGCTCGCGCGCGCAGCTCAGCCTGATCGAGATCGATCTTCGCCGCATCGAGCGCCGCCCGACGGATCTGGCGGTCGACCTTCCGCTCGCCGCCGAGGTACAGCGGGAACCGCGCCTCGAGCGCCGCGCGCCACGAGCTCGACTCCTGGAACGTGCCCGCCGGATCGACGTACCGGGGGTCGAACGTCGCGAAGACCTCGGGGATCCAGTCCTTCCACGAATCCTCGAGGACTCGATCCGCCGCGTCGACCTGCTTGGTGCGCAGGATCAGATCGGTGCGCGCGCCGAGATCGGGCGCGGCCTGCTCCTCGGGCACGTCGAACACCGGCTCTTCGCCGGCGTCGACCGGCCCGTCGGCGGCGATCAGCACGCCGAGCGCTTCCTGCGACAGGCGCAGCGCAAGATACGAGCGCTCGACGAGCACCTCGTTGGTCGCGAGCACGTCGGCGGCGCGTAGCGCGTCGAGACGGCTCCCGGCTCCGCCCTCGAAGCGCGTCTGCGCATACTCGTGCTGGGCCCCGGCGTTGTCGCGCGCACGCTCGTCGACCTCGACCTGCCGGCGCGCGCCGATGACCGCGAGATACGCCTGCGCCGTGGCCACCGACACCTGCCGTCTCACGTCCGCGGCCTCGGCCCGCGCGACCTCGACCTGATCCTCGGCCTGCGTGCGCGCGGCCCAGCGCGCCGCGGCGAGCACCGGCACCGCGGCGGTGGCCCCGGCCGTCAGCTGGTCCTGGGGCTGGACGACGTTTCCACCGAAGGCGATTTGTTCGTCGACTCGCGCCTCGCTGGCGTACAGCTCGAACGTCGGCAGGATCTGGGCCCGCGCTCTCCCGAGCAGCCCCTCGGCGCTCAGGATCGCCGTGACCGACCGGGCGATGTCGTGATTGTGCTGGACCGCGCGGCGGATCGCCTCGTCGAACGACACGACCTCGGGCTCCGATCCGGCGACGACCGACGTCAGAGCGAGCGCCAGCGCGGCGATCGAACTGTCTCGGGTCCGATCATGCATGCGTCACCTCCTCGCTCCCTCGGACGCGACCGGGCACCCAGGTGCGGAACAGCACGTACAGGACGGGGATGAAGATCACCGACAGGAACGTCGAAGCGATCATGCCACCCATGACCGCCGTGCCCACCGAGTTCCGCGCCGCGGCACCGGCGCCGGTCGCGAGCGCGAGCGGCACCACGCCGAGCACGAGGGCGATCGACGTCATGAGGATCGGCCGGAGCCGGATCCGCCCGGCCTCGACCGCCGCGTCGACGATCGACAGCCCCCGAGCGCGGAGCTGCTCGGCGAACTCGACGATCAGGATCGAGTTCTTCGCCGCGAGACCCACGAGCAGTACGAGGCCGACCTGCGAGAACACGTCGCTCGACAGCCCGCGCACGAGCTGCGCCGAGAGCGCGCCGAGGATCGCCAGCGGGACACCGAGGAGGATGATGAACGGCAGGACCCAGCTCTCGTACTGCGCGGCGAGGACGAGATACACGATCAGCACGCTCAGGGCGAAGATGAACCCGGCCTGCCGCCCCGACTTCACCTCTTCGAGCGACTGGCCGGCCCAGCTGAAGTCGTAGCCCGCGGGCAACGTCGCGCGCGCGACGCGCTCCATCTCGGCGATCGCCTGGCCCGAGCTGACGCCCGGCGTCCCGGTCCCGCTGATCTCCGCCGAGCGGAACAAGTTGAAGTGGCTGATCACCTGGGGCGACACGACCTCCCGCGTGCGGACGAGCGCCGAGAGCGGCACGACCTCCCCCGACTGCGCCCGGGCGTACAGCCGGTCGAGATCCGCGGGCTCCGATCGGAACGCCTGGTCTGCCTGGACGTATACCCGGTACGCCCGCTCGTTGAAATCGAAGTCGTTGACGTACTGCGAGCCGAGGAACACGCGCAGCGCGTCGGTGATCTCGCGCACCGGGACCCCGAGCGCGCGGGCCCTCGCGCGATCGATCTCGACCAAGAGCTGCGGATCCGAGGCCCGAAACGCGCTGAACAGGCTCGTCACGCGCCCGGTCGCGGCGGCCTCGCGGATCACGTCCTGCGTCGACGTCTCGAGGTTCGCGATGTCGCCGCCCGACTGGTCGAGCACCTCGAACTGGAACCCACCGAACACGGAGAAGCCCTGGATCGGCGGCGGCGCGTTCGGGATCGCCAGCGCACCGGGGATCGCGAACAGCGGCCCGCGGATCCGGTTGAGCACCGCGTGGAGCGAGTGCTCGCGCCCCTCGCGCTCCTCGAGCGGCTTGAGCCGGGCGAACATCAGCCCGGCGTTCGGCGCCGAGCCGCCGAAGCTGAACCCGGCGACCGAGAACGCGCCGGCGACCTCGGGCTGCGCCAGCACGATCTTCTCCGCCTGCTTCGCGATCTCGGTCGTGTACTCGAGCGACGCACCGCCCGGCGCCTGGAGCACGACGATGAAGTACCCCTCGTCCTCCTCGGGGAGGAACGCCGACGACACGCTGCGCCACAGGAGCCCGGTCGCCAGCAGCCCGACGACGAACAGCGTGATCATCAGCACCCGGGCCCGCAGCGTGAACCGCACCGCCCGGACGTAGAACGCGGTCCCCCGGTCGATCCAGCGGTTGATCCACGAGAACAGCCGCCCGTGGACGTGCGCCTCGCGATCGAGGAGCAGCGCGGCGAGCGCCGGAGTCAGCGTGATCGCGTTGATCACCGACAGCACGACCGAGAACGCGATCGTCAGCGAGAACTGCCGGTACAGCCGCCCGGTCGTCCCGGGGAAGAACGCGACGGGGACGAACACCGCAACGAGGACCAGGCCGATCACCACGACCGCCCCGAACACCTCGCGCATGGCCTCGATCGCCGCGCGGAACGCCGACTTGCGCTCCTCGCGCATGTGCCGCTCGATGTTCTCGATGACCACGATCGCGTCGTCGACGACGATTCCCGTGGCCAGCACGATCCCGAACAGGGTCAATGTGTTGATCGAGAAGCCGAACGCCCGGACGAACGCGAACGCCCCGATGAGCGACACGGGGATCGTGAGCGCGGGGATGATCGTGCTGCGCCAGTTCTGCAGGAAGAAGAAGATCACCAGGATCACGAGCAGGATCGCCTCGCCCAGCGTCTTCAGCACCTCACGGATCGAGTCGCGGACGACCGAGGTGCTCTCGAACGCGATGCGATATTCGAGGCCCGGCGGAAAGCTCGTGGCGAGCCGCTCGAGCTCGGCCCGTACGGCGCGGTCGAGCTCGAGCGCGTTGGCCGAGGGCAACGGCTGGATCCCCATGCCCGACGCCGCGAGACCCATGAACCGCAGGCGCGACGAGTAGGTCTCGGCGCCGAGCTCGACACGGCCGACGTCGCGCACGCGGACGAGCGCGCCCTCGGTGCCGGTCTTGATCACCAGATCCTCGAACTCCCGGACCTCGCTCAGCCGGCCGACCGCCCGCACGCTGAGGTTGAACAGCTGGTCCGCGGCCGCCGGGGCGTCGCCCAGGCTCCCGGCCGCAACCTGCACGTTCTGGCTCGACAGCGCCTCGACGACGTCGCCGGCGGTGATCCGGCGCGCGGCGAGCGCTTCGGGATCGAGCCACAGGCGCATGGCGAACTTGCGCTCGCCGAAGATCAACACGTTCCCCACGCCGCGGATGCGCTTGATCGCGTCGCGCACGTGGAGGTCGAGGTAGTTCGACAGGAACAGCGTGTCGTACCGATCGTCGGGCGAGAAGAACCCGATCCCCATGAGGAAACCGGCGGTGTTCTTCGTGACCGTGATGCCGTTGTTCCGGACCTCGAGCGGCAGCCGCCCGGTCGTCTGGTTGACCCGATTCTGCACGTCGACCGCCGCGAGGTCGGGGTCCCGGCCGACCTCGAAGAACACGGTGATCGTGCTCACGCCGCTGTTCGTGCTCGACGAGGTCAAATACGTCATGCCCTCGACGCCGTTGATCACCTGCTCGAGCGGGAGCGTGACCGCGCTCTCGACCGCCTCGGCGTTGGCCCCGGTGTACAGGCACGTGACGGTCACGGACGGCGGCGTGATCTGCGGGTACCGCTCGACCGGCAACAGCGGGATCGACACCGCGCCGGCGAGGATGATCAACAGCGCGAGGACGGTCGACAGGACCGGACGCCGGATGAAGACGTCGGTGAGCATCGGGGTCGCCCCGTCTCAACCCTGCGTTTCGGCCGATCGAGGCCGCGGGTCGACCGCGACGCCGTCCCGGACCTTCTGGATCCCGGTCACGATCAGTCGGTCGCCCGGGTCGAGCCCGTCGAGCACGACGTAGTCGTTGCCCACGATCGGTCCGAGCTCGACGGTGCGCTGGCGTGCCACGGCACCGTTCTCGCCGTCCTCGACGACGAACGCGAACGTCCGCCCGCTGACGCGCGAGACCGCGACGACGGGGACGGCGAGCGTCTGGGTCTCGCTCCACACGATCAGCGCCCGGACCTGCTGCTCGGTCCGGAAGCCGCCGAGGCCGGCGATCCACGCCTTCGCCAGAACCGTCTGCGTCGCCTCGTCGACCTGGGGCGAGACGAATTCGATCGTCGCCTCGACGAGCCGCCGACCCTCGTCGTCGACGACGCGCACGGGCAAGCCCGGGCGCAGATCGTCGGCATAACGCACCGGCACGTGGACGTACAGCTCGAGCCCGCCGCCCGTGTCGATCGTCGTCAGCTCGGTGTCGGTCGTCACCCGATCGCCGACACGCACCGGAACGTCGCCGACGGTCCCGGCGGTCGACGCGGTCACCTGGTAGTACGCGAGCGCGACGCGCTGCTCCGTGAGCTGCTCGTCGATCGCGCGCAGCTGGGCTTCCGCGGTCTCGAGGTCGGTCGCCGCCTGCTCCGCGTCCTTCGCGCTCGACGCGCCCGCCTCGAACAGCGCCTTCTGGCGCTCGGCCTCGCGGCGCGCGAGCGTCAGGTCCGCTTCCCGGGCCGCGCGCAGCGACTCGACGCCCGCGACCGCGGCGCGCTGCCGGCTCGCGTCGATCTCGAGGATCGTCTGGCCCGCCCGCACCTGGTCGCCCGACTTGACGGCGATGCGCGTGACCAAGCCCTCGACCATCGGCTTGAGGGTCGAGGAGCGCCGGCTCTTGACCGTCGCGATGTGCTCGGTCGTGCGCTCGATCGGCTTGGGCGCGAGCGTGACGATCTCGACGGCCACGGGTGGCGGCGCCGCGGGTGGCGCGGAGTGCCGGCAGCCCGACAGGAGCGCGAGACCGATCGCGCTCAGGATCGCCGAGCGGTCGATCGCGCGTCGTACCGGGATCGAACGGGTCATGCTTAGGTTTGACCGGTTGGAGGCGCCCGGATCATACTAGTGACGGACTAGTCCGTCAACTAATACCGGAGGTGGATTGCAGCCCATGGGTCGGAACCCCGGACGGCCGCGCGACGAGGCGCTCGCCGCGCGGCGCCGCGAAGAGATCCTCGGCGTCGCCACGCAGGTCTTCGCCCATCACGGGTATCCGAGCACCGACGTGCAGATCGTGGCCGATGCGCTCGGCGTGGGGAAGGGCACCGTCTACCGCTACTTCCCGAGCAAGGAGGACCTGTTCCTCGGCGCGGTCGACCGCGGCATGCGGTTGCTCCACGCGTGCATCGAGGAGCGCGTCCCGCCGATCGGCGACCCGCTGGCCCAGTTCGTCGCCGCGGTCGAGGCCTACCTCCAGTTCTTCGACACCCATCCCGAGCTCGTCGAGCTGTTGATCCAAGAGCGCGCCGAGTTCCGCGACCGCAAGCGGCCGACGTACTTCGAGCACCGGGACAGGAACCTCGGCCGCTGGCGCGGCCTGTTCGAGCACTTGATCGAGCGTCGCGTCGTGCGCGACGTACCGGTCGACCGGATCCTCGACGTCGTGACCGATCTGCTCTACGGCACGATCTTCACGAATTACTTCTCGCGTCCCGCGCGCTCGCTCGAGATGCAGGCGCAGGACATCCTCGACGTCGTGCTCCACGGCGTGCTCGCGGACTGAGCCCGGCGGGTCAGCCGCGCACGGGCAGCCGGAGCATCGCGCGGAGCCCGCGCTCCGGCAGGTTCTCGAGCCGCACCTCGCCACCGTGGAGCGTCGCGACCTCCCGGACCAGGTTGAGCCCGAGCCCGGTGCTCTTCTTCCCCGTGTCGGGCCGCTCGAGCGAGAAGAACTTGTCGAACACCCGGTCGAGCGCGTACTCCGGGATCCCTCGTCCCTGATCCTCGACCGCCAGCTCGACGCGCTCGCCCGCCCGCCGCGTACGGATCGCGATCCGCCCGCCCGCCGGGCTGAAGTCGATCGCGTTCTGCAGCAGGTTGGCGATCGCCTGGTGCAGGAGGAACGCGTCACCGCGCAACGTGACGC
Source organism: uncultured Acidobacteriota bacterium (assembly GCA_963824225.1). Taxonomy (GTDB): domain Bacteria; phylum Acidobacteriota; class Polarisedimenticolia; order Polarisedimenticolales; family Polarisedimenticolaceae; genus CAWGOF01. The sequence continues at coordinate 345,035 of CAWGOF010000002.1, forward strand.
TCTCGTCGAGATCGAGCGTCAGCTCGAGCGCCTTGCGCGCGACGAGCGGCTCCTTGCTCTCGACCATCGTGCGCACGAGCGGGGCGAGCGGAACCGCGACCGCGTCGAGGGCGCGCCGCGTCTCGAGCTCGGACAGCGCGAGCATGCGCTCGACGAGGTCGTGGATCCGCTGGGCCTCGTTGCGGACGTTCGACAGCAGCCGCTCGCGCCGGGCCTGCGGCAGGTCGTCGGACAGCAGCTCCGCGGCGCCGCGGATCGCCGACACCGGGCTCTTGATCTCGTGGGTCAGGGTCTGGACGTACTGCTCGACGTATTTCTTGCCTTCGAGCGACTCGCGCATCCGCTCGAACGCCCGTCCCATCTGACGCAGCTCCGTCGGCGCGAGCCGCGGGAAGGCGACGCGCTTCCCTTCGCGCACGTCGTGGGCATAGCGCGTCAGTCGGCCGATCTGCCGCGAGACCCACAGCGACAGCCCGAGCCCGAGCAACAGCGCCGCGGCGCCCGAGGCTGCGCCGACACCGAAGACGCGGGGCTTCGCCGCGCGGAGGAACGAGTTGATGCTCGTCACGGGCTCGACGACGGTCAGCACTCCGATCGTCTGGCCGCGAGCGAGGATCGGCGCCGCGACGTGGAGCATCGTGGATGCCGGGTCGTCCGCAACGCTGCGCGTCGACCGGGCGCCGTACTCCCCGGCGAGCGTGCGCTTCACGTCGAGCCACTGAGAGTAGTCGGCCCCGACGCTTTCCGGATCCGCCGAGTCGAACAGCACGCGGCCCGCGCCGTCGGTGACGTAGATCTCCATGTCGACGCGGTCCTTGCGCATGTCGTAGATCTGCGCGCCCACGTCCCGCGCGCGCACGCCGTCGAAGACGCTCGCCAGCCCGCGCGGATCGAACCGACCGTCCTCCATCTCCCGGCCCACGAGGGCAGCGAGGAGGTTCGCCTGGTCGACGAGCGGCTCCTCGACCGCCTCGAGGTACCGCACGCGGAGGCTCGACGCGATCCAAGACATCGGGTAGGAGAAGCACACGGCGAGGATCAGCGCGTTGGCCAGGAACAGGACGGAGCCGAGCCTCACGAGTCGTCCCGCAGCGCGTAGCCCGCTCCGCGGTGCGTGACGATCGGGTCCTCGTCGGGCCGGACCGCACGCAGCTTGGCCCGCAGGTTCTTCACGTGGGCGTCGACCGCGCGCTCGAGGCTCGTCTCGGGCTGCTCCCATACGAGGTGCATCAGCTGCTCGCGCGAAAACACGTGACCCGGGCGGCGGATGAACGTGGCCAGGATCTCGTACTCGTACTTGGACAGCTCGAGGACCTGTCCGAGGTACGCGATCCGGCGCTTCGACGCGTCGACCTCGAACGCCCTCGCCGCAACCGGCCGGGGCCCGTGCGCGTCCGACCGCGCGCGCCGCAGGACCGCCTTGACCCGCGCGACGAGCTCGCGCGGGCTGAACGGCTTCGACACGTAGTCGTCCGCTCCGATCTCGAGGCCCAGCACGCGATCGATCTCCCCGGTGCGCGCGGTCAACAGCACGACCGGTGTCGGCCCGAGCTGGCGGATCTCCTTCAGCAGCTCGAGACCGCTGACGTCGGGTAGCCCGATGTCCAGGACGATCAGGTCGATCGGCTCGCTCGCGAGGGTCGGGACGACCGGCTGGCCCGTCGACAGGCGGACGGTCGCGAGCCCTTCGGCCTCGAGCGCGAACTGGATCGTGTCGAGGATCGCCGGCTCGTCATCGACGATCAGGATTCTCGGCTTCACCGTGACCCCGTTGTCTGCGAGCGCGATCTTACACCGAGGTCCGGCACGACCGGGCGAGCAGCGCGGCCGCCGCCGCGGCCAGCACGACGGGCAGCACGAGCGCGGCGTGGTCCCGGAACTGCGCCAGGTGCCACGCGCCGCCAGCGAGCGGAACGCCGAGCGCGATCACAGCGTACCAGGCGAAGGGCACGAGGCTCGCGAATCGACCGCGGCCGTCGTGGCTCGGCGGCGCGACGCGCGTGACGAGCCGGTCGAACGCACGATGGGCCAGCCACAGGGACAGAAGGTAGATCGCGGTACCGAGGAGCAGATGGGCCCGCTCGGGGGTGATCCAGGCTCGAGCGCCGCCTTCCGCGCGCAGCTCGATCGCCGCCGAGATGCGCAGCGCGTTCGTCGACACGGCGAGCCCATAGGCCGCGCCGGCGCTGACCAACACCCACCGGCACTTGGCGCGCCAGCCGGACCAGCGGTCGACGAACGAGTGGAACAGCGTGACGAACGCGATGACGAGGAAGTTCACTCCCGCGCAGCTCGGACCGACGATCATCCGCGCGCCGTGGCTCGTCCAGCCGGTGTAGCGCTCGCGCTCGAACGCGACGCCCGTGAGCTGCTCGACGAGCCAGCACGTCGGCCCGAGGATCCAGCTCAGCTGCTCCGCTCCCGCCCGGTTGTAGAACCACTTGACGGCCCAGGCCACGAGCGGGCCCAGCATGTGCAGCAGCCGCGAGCCGGAGATCACGTCCGGGCCCAGGAGACGAGAGCGCGCCGGAGCGCACCTAGCGCGAGGGCGAGCGTGGCGATTCCGAGCACGAGCGAGAGTGCGGGCTCGGACCCTGCCGCATAGCTTCCCCCGACGGCGAGGTGCGAAACGCCCCGGGGCATGGGCGACGGCTGGTCGACGTCCCGGCCCGCGCCACCGGGGTTCCGGACCTGCTCGAGCACCGCGACGAACGACGTGTACGGCGTGAGCAGCGAGTAGTTCAGCCCGAGCGACGTGACCTGCTCGACGGTGTCCGCACCGGCCGGGCCCAGCGGGAAGTCGGCGAGCCGCGAGATGCGTGACCGGGCCCACAGGCGCGGCAACGCGGCATGCTCCTCGCCGGCCGTCGCGTCCTCCACGTGGAGCGTGCGCGCGTAGGGCCCCGCACCCGCGCGCCCGGTGAGCACGATGTCGCCCACCGCGTCGCCGCGCCACTTCCCGAACACGACGACCGGACGCTCGGCCAGCACATCGGGCACCGTCTGCGGCTCGACGTCGTACACGTCGAAGCCGTGGTACGTCACGTCGATTCCGCTGAGCACCGGCGACTCGATGTACCGCCGGAAGCGTGCCGCGGCTTCCGGCGCGTCCTCCGGCCGCAGGACGACGAACGGCTCGCCCTGCCCGGCCCGGGCCAAGCCCTCGATGAGGTAGCGGTTGACGCTCGAGCCGATCCCGAAGCTGAAGAAGCTCGTCCCCTGGAGGTTCTGGCGCACGAGCTCGAACGCTTCGCTCTCGGCCGCGACGAAGCCGTCGGTCACGATCGCGACCGTCCGCGCGAACCCCTCGGCCCGCGGCAGGCGGATCGTCTGGTCGAGCGCGGCCCGGAGCTCCGTGGCTCCCCCGCCGCGCTGCCCATCGATCATCCGGATCGCCGCCTCGACGTTCTCCCGCGTCGCCGGAACCGAGGCCGGGGCCATCGTGCTCGAGCCGCCGGCGAACAAGACGACGTTGAACCGGTCGATGTCGCGCAGATCGCCGATCAGATCGGCCAGGAGCGTTTTCGCGGTGCGCAGCGGGAAGCCGTCCATCGAGCCCGACACGTCGAGCACGAACACGAATTCGCGCGGCGGAACGTCGCTTGCGCGCACGATCTCGGGCGGCTGGACCATCAGCAGGAAGAAGCTCTCGTTCGCGCCGCGGTACAGCAGGAGCCCGCTCTGGATCTCCTGGCCCGCGAGCCGGTACTCGAGGGCGAAGTCGCGGTCCGAGGCGAGCTCTGGCCGATCGATCGTGTGGATGCGGGCGAGGGACGGACCGTCCCACGAGACCTCAACCTCGTGCGACAGACAACGCACATCGGCCAGCGGAAGCCCAGCCGACACGTTGACGCGGATCTCGAGGCCCGGGGCGGTCGTCGAGCCGGGCTCGAGAAACGGGCTCGCGATCCAGCGCTCGGTCGGAGAGACGCTCGCCTCGGCTCGGCCGTCGTAGCGCGGAGCCACGACCGCCGGGTAGACGAAGGCGTACGTGCGGTCCGTGGGGACGAGCAACTCGGTGTAGCGCAGCTCGACCTCGACCTCGCCTGCGGCAGGATGTTCGACACGCTCATCGTGAACACGTTGGGTCGCTGTTGTTCGAGGAGCGAGGCGGTCTTGCCCGCGGCCTTCGCGTGCTCGAACTCCGCGCGGGCCTGCTGACGCTCGGCGATCCGGGCCACGACGGCTTGATCACCGACGCGGATCGTCAACCCGTGGACCGCGGCGCGCGTCGAGGCCGGGAACACGTAGCGAGCGTGGATCGGATCCAGTCCGACGTTGACGTACGTCTGCACGACGCGGACGTCGGCGATCACGCCGCTGACGTTCGCCGTGACGGATGTCGAGCGCAGGGGAAACGCCTCGGCCGCCTCCGGGCTCGTGACGACGAAGTACGGCGAGAGCGTCTTTTCCGGCGGGGCCTGGGCCAGCGCCGGCACGCACGGGAGTAGAAGTGACAGGAAGAAAAAGTACGACGCGAGGCGCTTCCAGGGTGTCATCGCAGCCCTCCTGAGGCTGACGATGACGGTATCGGCCGCCGATGTGCGGCGTGCGAGCGGTGCGCGCGAACTCCGTGAATTCTCGGCGCGGTGGGGCTAGGCTTGCTCGATGCGCTCGCCGCACCCCGGGCAGGTCAGCGCGGTGATCGGGACGTTCTCGGGATCGGCGAACAGCTCGTCGATCGTCTGCCAGCGTCCGGCTTCGTCGCGGATGCGCTTGCACCACGAGCAGATTGCCAGCGGATCCCTGCGCACGGGGGCGCCGGCTTGCTCGCGGCTGTCGAGCAGCAGCCGGCGGACGTACGTCAGGCTGCGCTCGACCTGGCCCAAGAGGTGCTGGCGCTCGACCGCGTGGCGGATCGAGCGCGCCAGCAGCTCGTCGTCGAACTTCCCCTTGACCAGGTAGTCCTGCGCGCCGAGGCGCACCGCGTCGAGCGCCGAGGACTCGTCGTCGAGACCGCTCAGCACCACGACCGGGACGAGCCTGTGCCGCGCATGCAGCGTGGTGAACGTCGCCAGACCCTGACTGTCCGGAAGGCCGAGGTCGAGCAACACCGCGTCGTGCTCCCCGGCCGACAGCGCCTGGAGCGCGTCGGACAGCTTCGTCGCCTCGGTGACCTCGAACCGGATCGCGAGCGTCGAGCCCAGCGCAGACCGCGCGCGCCACAGGTCGGCCGCATTGTCTTCGACCACCAGGACCCGCAGCAGCGCCTCAGTCATCGGCCATCGAGCCTACCATACGCCGTTCATGCTCGCGTCCGTGGAACACCGGGCACCGTGAAGTAGAACGTGCTGCCCAGGCCCGGCGCGGACTCGACCCACATGCGCCCACCGTGGCGCTCGACGATCTTGCGGCAGATCGCCAGCCCGACCCCGGTTCCCGGATACTCCTCGCGCCGGTGCAGCCGCTGGAAGATGCCGAAGATCCGCTCCGTCTGGCGCGCATCGATGCCGATCCCGTTGTCCCGGATCGAGAACACCCACTCGGAGTCGCGTTCTTGGGCCTCGACGTGCACTTCGAGCGGCCCGCCCGGGTGCCGGAACTTGATCGCGTTCCCCACGAGGTTCTGAAACAGCTGCACCATCTGCACTTCGTCGGCCGGGACGGTGGGGAGCGGCTCGCGCGTGATGCGCGCCGTGCTCGTCGAGATCGCCGCCGCGAGGTTCTCGACGGCGTGGTCGAGCGCTACATCCATCCGCACGAGCATCATCGTCCGCGGACGCGCCTCCACACGGGAGTAGGTCAGGAGCCCTTGCAGGAGCTGACGCATCCAGGACGCGCCGTCGACGATGAACCCGAGGAGCTTGTCCGCGTCGGCGTCCAAGCGGCCGCCCGCGCGCTGGGCCAGCATCTCGGCGTAGCTGCCGACCGTGCGCAGCGGCTCCTGCAGGTCGTGGCCCACGGCGTAGTAGAACTGCCGCAACGCCTCGTGCGAGCGCTCGAGCTCGGCCGTTCGCTCGCTGACTCGGTGCTCGAGCTCGAGGTTCATGCGCCGGATCTTCAGCTCCACGTCCTTGCGCTCGGTGATGTCGCGGATCGCGGCCATGACGAGCAGCTCCTGGCCCGCCGGCACCGGGCTGAGGCTGATCTCGACCGGGAACTCCGTTCCATCGCGCCGCACGGCGTGGAGCTCGAGACCGGCCCCCATCGGCCGCGCGTGGGGATCGACCGCGAATGCACGGCGATGGTCGACATGCTGGGCGCGCGCGCGGTCCGGGACGAGGATCTCGACCGGCTGGCCGATCAGCTCGTCACGGTGGAAGCCGAACACCGTCTCGGCCCGCGCGGTGGCCTGGACGATCGTCCCGCACGCGTTGACGATGACCATCGCGTCGGGGGCGCCTTCGAGAAGCGCACGCCAGCGCAGCTCGGACTCGCGCAGCTCGCGCTCCGCGCGCCGCCGCTCGCCGACCTCGTGCTCCAGCGCTTCGATCGCGCGGGTCAACGACGACGTTCGCTCGCGGACCCGTTCCTCGAGATCGCCTCGCGCCGCACGCAGCTCGCTCTCGACGCGCTGGCGCTGGGCCACGAGCGCCGCGGCGACGAGACCGAGCACCGACAGGAGCCCCGAGAACGCCTGCATCTCGAGCAGCGACTCGTTCGGCGACGGGCGCACGAACGGACCGAGCCCGTCGATCGTGCCCCACGCGGCCACGATCGCGATCAGGCAGTTCGTCGCCGCGGCCTCGCGCGGCCCGAAGCGGAACGCGGCCCACAGCGGGAACGGGATGCACAGGAACGCGAGCGGCACGACGCCACGGAACACGAGGAGCGCCGTGGCCAGGAGGCCGACGAGCAGCGCCGCGAGCTCCGCGATCCCGACCCGGTCGAGCCGCGGCCACGGCTCGACGGCCGCGAGGACGAGCAGCGGAGCCACGATCAGCGCGCCCATCGCATTCCCGAGCCACCAGGTGGTCCAGATCGCGTCGAAGTCGCGCCACGGCGCGAACCCGCCGAGCGCCAGGCTGGTCACGCCGATCGTCGCGCTGAGGGTCGGCGCGACGCCCGCGGCGAGAACCAGGAACCGGAGGATGTCGGACGGCAGCTCGAACGCGCGCACGCCGTGGGCGAACTTCCGGACGAGCAGCGCTCCGGCGACGCCCTCGAGCGTGTTGCCCGTGGCGACGGCCAAGGACGTCGCGACCGATCCCGCGGTGGTCCAGTTGACCAGGAACGCCCCGAGGAAGATCGCCGGCCACGGCCGGTAGCCCAGCAGCAGGAACGTCGCGAGAGCGATCCCGGTGGGCGGCCAGACGGGCGTAGCGCTGACGTGAACCACCGCGAGGGTCAGACCGGCCTTGCCGGCGGCGAAGTACACCGTCGCGATGACCGCCAGGACGGCGATGCGGCTCGCGGGCGCGCGCGAAAGCTCGAGCGCCGAGCCGCGAGGTGCGGCCTGGTCCACGCGTTCCCCCCGTGTCGGAATCGACCGGGGCTGAGACTACGATCCCCGCGCGCGGCGTGTCAAACCGCTCGTGTATCATCGCCCGGCACGGAGGGCGATATGCCGAACATCTCCATCAAGACGCTCGACGGGAAGACGCTTCCCCTCTCGGCCGAGGCCACCGACGCCCTGCGCAACGGACTGCGCGGTCCGCTGTGTCTTCCGGGCGACGCGGGTTACGACGAGGCGCGCACGCTGTGGAACGCGATGTTCGACAAGCGCCCGGCGGCGATCGTGCGCGCACTCGGTGCGAGTGACGTGCGCGAGACCGTCCGCCTCGCGTCCGAGCACCGCTTGCTCCTCGCGGTCCGGGGCGGCGGGCACAACATCGCCGGCAACGCCGTGAGCGACGGCGGCCTGATGCTCGACCTGTCCCTCATGCGCTCGGTTCGTGTCGACCCCCAAGCACGCACCGTGCGCGTCGAGCCCGGAGCGCGGCTCGGCGACCTGGACAAGGAAGCGCAGGCGTTCGGCCTCGCCACCCCGGTGGGCATCAACTCGACGACCGGCGTCGCCGGGCTGACCCTCGGCGGAGGCTTCGGCTGGATCAGTCGCAAGCACGGCTTGACCATCGACAACTTGATCTCGGCCGACGTCGTGACCGCCGCCGGAGATCTGCTGCGGGCGAGCGCGTCCGAGAACGCGGACCTGTTCTGGGCCCTGCGGGGCGGCGGTGGCAACTTCGGCGTCGTGACGTCGTTCGAGCTCAAGCTCCATTCGGTCGGACCGCAGGTCATCGCCGGGCTGATCGTCCACCCGTTCGCCCAGGCCAGGCAGGTCCTCTCGGCGTACCGCCGCGCGGTGGCCGAGGCACCCGACGAGATGTGCTGCTGGGTCGTGATGCGCAAGGCCCCGCCGCTGCCGTTCCTGCCGGCCGAGGTCCACGGCACGGAGGTCGTCGTCTTCGCGCTGTGCCACGCCGGGGACCTCGCCGCGGGCGAGAAGGCCGCGGCGCCGTTCCGGGCGATCGGGCAGCCGATCGCCGACGTCGTGGGCCCGCATCCATTCGCCGGCTGGCAGATGGCGTTCGATCCGCTGTTGACCCCCGGCGAGCGCAACTACTGGAAGTCGCACGATTTCGTCGAGCTGGGCGACGGCGCGGTCGAGGTTCTTCTCGACGCCGTCGAGCGCTTGCCATCGCCGCAGTGCGAGATCTTCATCGGACAGCTCGGTGGGGCGATCAATCGCGTCGCCCGGGATGCCACGGCGTACCCGCACCGGGACGCGAACTTCGTCGTCAACGTGCACACGCGCTGGAGCGATCCGGCCGAGGACGAGCCGTGCATCGCCTGGGCCCGTGGGCTCTACGAAGCGGCGGCGCCGTTCGCGACCGGAGGCGTGTACGTCAACTTCATGCCCGCCGACGAGGCGCAGCGCGTCCGCAAGGGGGCCTACGGTCCGAACTACGAGCGCCTGGCGCAGATCAAAACCCAGTACGATCCGCAGAACCTGTTCCGGCTGAACCAGAACATTCCGCCCGCGGCGCGCTGACGCGTTTGGCAACCCAGGATCCGCACGGCATCATGTTCGGGAGATGCCGCAGTCGGTAGACACGCGGAAGCACACGTTCGTCGCGGTGGCGTTCGTCGACGACCTGCCGCTCGAGTGGCTGACGCCGCTCCTGCCGGGCCAACGCGTCACGGCGCACGAGCTGCAGGCCACCCTGCCCGAGGGCGGAGAGCTGTTCGCGTTCTCGTTCGGCGCGATCGTGTTCCACGACGTCAAGGCCGGCACGCGAGATGCGCTGCTGAGCACGTTGCGCGAGCGCCATCCGCGCCTGGTGCCCGACGTGGTGCGGGAGGAGTTCACCGTTCTCGAGGTCCCGCGCACCCGCGTCGGGATCGAGCACGGGCGCCTCGTCCTCGACGAGCTGGGCACGACCCGCGCCGCGGTCGTCGGGCTGATCGTGGCCCAGAGCGCGGCGATGGAGACGTACGAGCGCATCGTCGCCGATCTGTTCGTGCGCACGGGACAGATGCTCGAGCGCCTGGAGCAGCGCGGCCAGGTGCCCCTGCGCACGCGTCCGCTGCATCGGTTCATCGGCGAGGCCGTCGGGCGGCGCAGCGAGGTGCTGTCGACGCTGCACCGGCTCGACAAGCCCGATGCGACGTGGGACGACCCGGCGATGGACCGGATCTACGACGACCTGCGCGCGGAGTTCGACCTCGGCGACCGGTTCACCGCGCTCGAGAGCAAGCTGCGCGTGCTCCAGGAATCGCTCGAGATGCTGCTTGGCGTCGCGCGGGACCGGCGGCTCGTGCTGCTCGAGGCCGCGATCGTGGCGCTGATCTGCCTCGAGGTGGTGTTGACGTTCGTTCGGTAGAGCGTTGTCCGTTTCGGTCGAGCAACCGATCCTGGTTGTCGAGGCTGGACGAGGCGTCCCCGGCGGAGTAGGGTCTCCGCATGGCTCTTCCGGGTCCCGAGACGCGATACACCGCGGCCGATCTCGCGTCGCTTCCGGACGACGAGCGGCGGCACGAGATCGAAGCCGGGCGGCTGCTCTCGGAGCCCCTCCCGTCGCCGCGTCACGATCGTGTGCGGCGACGACTCGAACGGCTCCTCGACGTTCACGTCGTCGAGCATCGCCTGGGCGAGGTGTTCGGCGAAGCCGGCTTCGTGCTGGCCCGCGACCCGGATACGGTTCGCGGTCCCGATATCGCCTTCGTACGCAGCGACCGTCTTGTCGGCATGGACGACTCGCGCTTTTTCGAAGGCGCCCCCGACCTCGCGGTCGAGATCCTCTCCCCTTCGAATCGTCCGTATCAGGTCCGGGCCAAGGTCGCCGACTACTTGCAGGCCGGCACTCGCCTCGTTTGGGTCGTAGACCCCCAACGGCGACGGGTCACGGAGTATCGTTCGATCCTTGCGCCACGCGTCGTCGAGCTCGACGGCGAGCTCGAGGGTGGCGACGTTCTGCCCGGGCTGCGGGTCCCGGTGAGCTCGATCCTGCCGGACTAGGCGTGGCGCCGTGGTCCTCGCCCCGCAACGACGTACGACGCGACGGAGATCTCGGCCTCCTGGTCGAGCGCCTTCGATGCGGCGAGCGCACCCAGATCACTAGCGCTTCGCGAGCCGCCGACGGTCACCACGTTCCGACCCCGCCTCGTCCGCGTTGACAGCGCCATTATTCTTGCCCGAACATAACGCGTTCCAACCCCCAACCGCTCACGGAGGACGGATGCGTTCCTGGAATCGGTCAGTGTGTCGGATAGCCGCACTCGTCGCCCTAACGATCGCGTACCCCGTTCTCGCGCTAGCGGCCGAAGCGGACCAGCCCGGCCCCACGCCTGCTCCACCGAGCGGTGGCGTGACGCTCAAGGACTCGAAGGGCGATTGGACGGCGCGATTCACCGGCCGTGTGCAGGGCGACTATCGGTACTTCCGGCCCTCAGATGCGCTCCCCGACCTGTTCAGCGTCCGCCGCGCGCGGATCGGGCTCGAGCTGACGCTGTATCGCGACTACCTGTTCTACGTGGAAGGCGAGTTCGCAACCGGGAACGCCCAGGCGAACGCGTCACAAACCGCGACTCTCACGAACGCGTACGTCGATTTCAACTGGGTCCCGTGGGCCCGGCCGCGTGTCGGCCAGTTCAAGCCGCCGATCGGACTCGAGAACTCTGCTCCCGACGTTCTGACCGACTTCCAAGAGCGCGGGCTGCCGCAGAACCTGCTGCAGAACCTGAACTACGACCGAGGCGTCGGAGTGCAGGGGATCCCCCGCAAGGGTCTGTACTACGGCATCTCGATCACGAACGGGACCGGGCTCAATCTCGAAGAGCGCAATGGGAGCGCGCAGGACGCAAGCGCGAGCGGGAAGGACGTTACCGCTCGCTTCGCGGTCAACGTCGCACCGCTCGTCCACTGGCGCGGGGTCGTCGCGCACTTGGCGGCGAGCTACAAGGACGGAACGGTCTCGAACGCCCCCACGCAGGGCAGCACCGGCACCGCCGGCTTCGTCGCCGCCACCGGCCGAACCGAAGCCGTGGGCGCGACGTTCTTCACGCCCCAGGCGTTCAACGGCGTCGGCGGAGTTACCGCCGCGAAGGACGTCGACCGATCGATCCGCGTCGCCGAGATGGCCCTCGCATGGAACGCGCTCAAGCTCCAGGGCGAGCTGTGGCGGGCGCGCTACGAGGGCGAAGTGCTCGCGCCGGCCAGCGTCCCCTTCTCCCGCGACATCGACGCGTACTACCTCTCGCTGTGCTGGATGATCACGGGGGAAGCGTACGCCGACGCCTACCTCGGCAACGCGACCTTCGCGAGGTTGAATCCCAAGCGGCCGGTCAAGAAAGGTGAAGGTGGCGGGCCCGGTGCTTGGGAGGTCGGCGCGCGCTTCAGCCGGTTCGACGCCTCGGATTTCAACGACAACAATCCAGCCGGATCCGGTGCGCTCGGCGCCACTTCCCCGACCACGGTCTCGACCAATCAGGCCGAGGGATTGACGGTCATGGTCAAGTGGATCCTCAATCCCTACGTTCGCATCCTCGTGAACGGGATCCGCACGGAGTTCGACACGCCCATCACGACGAACGGCGTTTCCTACGATGCGGAGAAGGCTGTCACGTTCCGGGCGCAATTCGACTTCTAAGCGCCTACGAGTCCGTCAACCCGGGAGCCGAACCTCGACGTCGCTGTCGATGGCGACGGCGATCACGGTATCGGCCGGTAGCTCGAGCTCCGCTCCGGTCTTCGATGCGGCGAGCGTGCCCAGGGCGCCCCCGAGGATGCCGCCGATCAACTTACCCTTGTCGCCATCGACCTGGTGACCGAGGATCGCGCCGGCCGCGGTTCCGCCACCGATCTTCGCGGCGTCCTTGGCCGTGCTGCTCTTGCCTTCCTCGAGCGTCGACGCGGCGATCGTCACGACATCGCCGCCTATCAGCTCGAGCCGGTCGAACGTGAGGCCGAGCTTGGCCTTGCCGCCGATCTTCTTCTTCGCCGACACGACAGATGCCACGGTGCCATGGACCGACGCTCCCGCACGGGCGACGCGCCGTCCGTCGATCACCAGATCTTCCGCCAGCCGGGCAGCGACCGGGGTCCCGACCGTCGTGGTCTTGGTCGAGAGCGGCTCGGTGATCTGCACGGCGAGCGCCGTACCGGCGGGGATTCGGACGACGACCGGCTCCGCTTGGGGCACCGGCTGCGCAGGCTGCGCCGATGTGGACGCAGGAGCCGATGGCTTGGACGCGGCCGGCCTCGGCTTGTCGCCCAGTGCCGCCTCGCGTCGCTCGAGCTCCTTCTCCTTCTCCCGAAGCTCGATCTCCTTCTCACGCTCCGCGAGCGTGGCTTCCCGCTCCGCGGCCGACGGCTCGGGGGACGCCTCGGCGTTCGATTGGGGTGGAGCGCTCGGCTGGCTACTGCAGCCGACGATCGCCACCACTCCCGCCACCACGATCGCTACAAGAAGAGCACAGCGGATCGCTCTCATTCAGGTCCTCCCGTCGCCGAGCGGCACCAATGTGACACACGAGCGGGCTAGCCGGCCAGCGCCCGGACGCGGGCGCGGATCGCCTCGGGCCACAGCGACTTCGGGTCGTAGAACGCGTCGAACGCGGGGACGCCTGAAGGTAGCGCGACCCACGGGAGCTTCGACCGAACGAAGATGTGCACGTCGGGCGCGACGGACGAAGGCTCATCGAGCGTGCCGGCGCGAACGAAGCAGATTCGCGGATGCGTGTAGTAGCTCCACACCGCGACCTGGCACGCCGGGCAACGGAAGATCCGCTGGCACGACCCGTCATCGCGCGGCACGGGCACCGCCACGGGAGATCCCTGCAGGAGCTCGACGCGGTCGGCCTCGATCATGACGTTGATGACGAACGCGCTCCCCGTCTGGCGCTGGCAGTTCGTGCAGTGGCAGCAATGGACGAAGAGCGGCTCGGAGCCGAGCCGATAGCGCACCTGCCCGCACGCGCACCCGCCCTCGCGTGGAACGGCCATCGCCGTGATCCTACCGCGAAAGTCACGGGTGCGGCGTCTCGGCCTGGTGAACCGGTGTATGCTCGGCGCGGGTTAGCGGGTTCGATCCGACAGTTGCGTTCGGGCGCATTGCTTGGCGACGTGAGCCGCGAGCTTTGCATTGGGAGGGACGGGAATGAAACGGAACCGGCTCGAGGCGATGATGGCGTGTCTGGTCGTCGCCGCGCTCTTCCTTCCTCTCGCACACGCCGCCGATCCGCCCACCAGGACCGAGAAGGACCTGCTCGGCGAGAAGCAGATCCCGGCCGACGCGTACTACGGGGTCCAGACGGCCCGCGCGCTCGAGAACTTCCAGATCTCGGGCGTGGCGATCAACCACTATCCCGGGTTCGTCGAGGCGTGGGCGATCGTGAAGCTCGCCGCCGCACGCGCCAACACCGCCGTCGGCGCGATGAAGCCCGAGAAGCTCGCGGCCATCGAGAAGGCGTGCCAGGCCGTGCTCGACGGCAAGTACCACGACCAGTTCCAGGTCGACTGGTACCAGGGTGGCGCCGGCACCTCGACGAACATGAACGCGAACGAGGTGCTCGCGAACATCGCGCTCGAGCTGTCGGGCAAGAAGAAGGGCGACTACCACACGATCGAGCCGCACGACGATCTGAACCAGTCGCAGTCGACGAACGACTCCTACCCTACGGCGATCAAGGTCGCGTTCCTGCTGCGCAACGACAAGCTGATCGAGGAGCTGCAGCAGCTCGTCGCGTCGTTCCGGGCCAAGGGGAAGGCGTACCTCGAGATCGTCAAGATGGGTCGCACCGAGATGCAGGACGCCGTGCCGATGACCGTGGGCCAGGAGTTCCACGCGTTCGCCGCGTCGCTCGAGGGCGAGATCCAGCTCCTGCGTGACGCGGAGAAGTACCTGTACGCCGTGAACATGGGCGCGACGGCGATCGGCACCGGGATCAACGTGCCGAAGGGCTACGCGGAGAAGTGCGCGGCCGAGCTGGCGAAGCTCACCGGCAAGCCGATCGTGCCGGCGACGGACATGGTGGCCGCGACGTGGGACCAGCAGGGGTTCGTCGTCTACTCCGCCGCGCTGAAGAGCCTGGCGGTCAAGATCGCGAAGATCTCGAGCGACCTGATCCTGCTGGCGTCCGGGCCGCGCGCCGGACTGTTCGAGATCAACCTGCCCGCGGTCCAGCCCGGGTCCTCGATCATGCCGGGCAAGGTGAACCCCGTGATCCCGGAGCTCCTGAACATCATCGCGTTCCGCGTGATGGGGAACGACTTCAGCGTCACGCTCGCCGCCCAGCACGGGCAGCTGCAGCTCAACGCCTACGAGCCGCTCGAGGGGCTCGCGGTGATGGAGTCCCAGCACCTGCTGTTCCGCGGCTCGAACGTGCTGCGGAAGAAGTGCGTGGACGGCATCACGCTGAACGAGAAGACGCTCGAGCACTACATGGCGACCACGATCGGCATCGTGACCGCGCTCAACCCCGTGATCGGCTACGAGAAGGCCACCGAGCTCGCCGCCGAGGCGCAGAAAACGGGCAAGGGCATCCTCGAGATCATCCGCGAGAAGAAGATCCTGACCGAGGCGCAGATCAAGTCACTCCTCGACCCGGTCAAGCTGACCGGGCTCGACAAGTCGCTGTACGAGAAGAAGTGAACGGAAGGAGACACACGATGAGCACCGCACGCCGTTTCGCAGTCGCCGCCCTCCTGCTGCTACTGCTGGGCGCACCCGTCCTGGCCAAGCCGAACGTCACGATCCTGGCGACGGGCGGCACGATCGCCGGCGCCGCCGCCACCGGCACGCAGGCCGGCTACACCTCGGGCGCCGTCACGATCGACGCGATGATCGCCGGGGTCCCGGGGATCCGCGACCTCGCGAACATCAAGGGCGAGCAGATCTCGAACGTCGGCTCGCAGGACATGAGCTTCGAGATCATGCTCAAGGTCGCCAAGCGCTGCAACGAGCTGCTCGCCGGCAAGGACGTCGACGGCATCGTGATCACGCACGGCACCGACACGATGGAGGAGAGCGCGTTCTTCCTCAACCTCGTGGTCAAGAGCGACAAGCCGGTCGTGCTCGTCGGCTCGATGCGCCCGTCGACCGCGGTCAGCGCCGACGGGCCGCTCAACCTGTACAACGCCGTCGGCGTCGCCGCCGACCCGAACGCCAAGGGACGCGGCGTGATGGTCGTCATGAACGACTGGATCCACGGCGCGCACTCGCTGACCAAGACGAGCACCACGGCGGTGCAGACGTTCCTGTCGCCGGCGCGCGGGCTCGTCGGCATCGCGAACTATGGCAAGAACGACTTCTACGGCGTCCCACCCTGGAAGCACACGACGCAGACCGAGTTCGACGTCGCGAAAGTGACGGCGCTACCGCGCGTCGACATCCTGTACGCGTACGAGGACATGGCGCCCGACCTGATCGACGCGAGCGTCGCCGCCGGAGCCAAGGGCATCGTCATCGCCGGCGTCGGCAACGGCAACGTGAACAAGGCGTCGCTCGACGCCATGGCTCGCGCGGCGAAGAAGGGCGTGATCGTCGTGCGCAGCAGCCGCGTTGCCACGGGCTCGGTCGGGCGCAACGTCGAGGTCGACGACGACAAGCTCGGCTTCGTCGCTTCCGACGAGCTGAACCCCCAGAAGTCGCGGATCTTGCTCACCCTGGCGCTCCTCAAGCCGCGCCCGGCGGCCGAGATCCAGAAGCTGTACACGACGTACTGATCGACCGAGCGCCGCGGTGATCTGGGTCGAGCTGGCCCTCCTGCTCGCGTGCATCCTCGTCGGTGCGCGGCTCGGCGGGATCGCGCTCGGCACCGTCGCGGGGATCGGGCTCCTCGTCTTCGTGTTCGTGTTCCGGCTTCCGCCGGGCGGCCCGCCGGGCGTCGTCATCGGCATGATCATCGCGGTAATCACGGCGCTCGCGACGATGCAGGCCGCGGGCGGGCTCGACTACCTGGTGTCGGTCGCCGAGCGCGTCCTGCGGACGAAGCCGCAGTACATCACGTTCGTCGCCCCGCTGGTCACCTACGTCCTGATCTTCGCGTCGGGCACGACGCACGTGATCTACGCGCTCTTGCCGGTGATCGCGGAGGTATCACGGAAGGCCGGCATTCGCCCCGAGCGACCGCTGTCGATCAGTGTGATCGCCGGCTTCCTGGGTGTCGTCGCCTCCCCCATCTCGGCGGCAACCGTGGCGCTGATCGGCGTGCTCGCGGCGCAGAACGTGTCGCTCGCGAGTGTGCTCGCCGTGACAGTTCCCTCGACCTTCCTGGGCGTCCTGGTCGGCGCGCTGTCGGTCGCGCGACGGGGCAAGCCGCTCGCCGAGGACCCCGAGGCCCAGGCCCAGCTTCAGGCGGCGGAGACGAAGAAGCAGGCCGCGGCGCCGGCCGCAGAGCTGACTGGCCGCGCGCTGTCGAACGCACGCGGGTCGACGCTCTTGTTCCTCGCCGGGATCGTCCTCGTCGTGCTGATCGGGATCTTCCCGGACCTGCGTCCGGTGTACGAGGTCGCCGGCCCCGAGGGGATCCAGACCGACCAGGTCAGCATGGCGGCGGCGATCATGATCGTGATGATCGCCGTCGCGGGCCTGACGATGCTCCTGTTCCGGGCGTCCCCGGCGAAGGCGCTCTCGGGGACCATCATGAGCAGCGGCATCAGCGCCGTGATCTGCATCGTCGGAGTCGCGTGGCTCGGCTCGTCGTTCTTCGAGGGGAACCGTGCGTTCATCGTCGGCGGAATTGCAGAGCTCGTGAAAGGCTATCCGTGGTCGTTCGCGATCGGCCTCTTCGTTCTGTCGTCGATGCTGTTCAGCGCCGCGGCGACGGTCAGCATTTTGATGCCGGTCGGCGTCGCCCTCGGCCTCCCAGCATCGGCGCTCATCGCGTTCTATCCGGCCGCGAACGGCGTTTTCCTTCTACCCACCTACGGCACGCTGCTCGCAGCCGTGTCGTTCGACTCGACAGGGACCACGAAGATCGGGAAGTACCTCGTGAACCACAGCTTCATGCGGCCGGGCCTCGTCGCGGTCGCGACCTCGATCGGGGTCGGCGTCCTGCTCGACGTGGTGCTCCGGCGCTAGAGCTGGAACTGCAAGCGGGTCTGGAAGAACTGGGTCGTGCCCTGCACGCCGAAGCGGTCGAGCACGCCGTAGCCGTAGACGAACTCGAGCCGAACGTTTTCCGACATGTGCCAGTTGGCCACAGGCGTGATGCGCCAGAACCTGCCGCCCTGGATCGGACCGTCGACGAGATCGGCGTAGGAGAACCGCAGGACCAGCTCCCAGGCGCCCGATCCGCCGTCAAACACCGACCGCGCGGGAGTGATGCGCTCGAAGTAGCTGCCGCGCGCGTTGTACGGCCGCGTCTCCCCGGTCAGGATGTGGGCGACGAACACCTCGCCCCCGTGGAAGAACGGGTCCCCGGACTGCGGCGCCGAGACCTGGTTGAAGATGTACTCCATGCCGAACATCGTCGGCCCGGGTCGGTAGTACGTCTCCACCCCGTACATGTCCGAGTGATCGGCGGCGAACAGGCCCGTGTCGATTGCGTACTCCTGCGCCTGGAACGACTCAGGCTTCGAGCGGTACTGCAGGAACCCGTCATTCGATTTCCCGCGGCGGTACTGCGCGGCCAGGTGCAGGACGCCCTTGTCCGTCCCCTGGAACGGCAGCCACACGCCCCGGACGACCCACTGGTTGTCGTTCTTGTTGAACGACTCGTACTGCGTCCGCGTGTCCTTGAAGAACCCGAGGCGGTAGACGAACTTGCCGCCGGGCGTGTAGCCCGACCACTTGATGCCATCGGCCAGGATGGGGAGGAAGGCGTCGTTGATGGCGGCGCGCTCCATCGTCCAGCCCTGGTAGCCGACCATCATCTTGCTGGTCGAGAAGCCCTCCTTGGTTCGGCCGACGAAGATCTCGCCGTACGCCTCCGGGATCTTGAGCATCAGCCCCGTCTGGCGGAACCTCCAGTCGTCCCTGGCCTTGTCGTACATGTAGCCGAGCGTGTAGCTCAAGCGCTCCGGCCAGAAGAGCTTCCCCTTCAGAATCACGCGGAAGTCGCGCAGGGCGGCATTGGGCGCGATCGCCAGCTGCTGCTTGCTGTCGTCGTCCTGGGAGTAGGCGGAGTAATCGACGAGCAGGCCGCCGCCCCAGCGCAGGCTGAAGCGTCCCCAGTCGTACTCGTTGAACTTGACGAACGCGCTCTTGGGCAGGTCGCCGTCGGACTCCGCCGCGTCGGTGGTCGTGTGGATCGTGGGGTCAGGCGTTGGGGCCGGGGCGTCCTGCGCGCGCGCACCACTGGTTGCGGTCAGAAACAGGAAGACCGCCGCGCACCAAGCGCGCCCCAGGTCGCGCGAGTCGATCATCGTGGTCGATGCTACCTCGGAATTCGGCACACTCCCCCACCTTCTCGCGTCCGTCGCGCTTTCGGCAACTTCGGCCGCGGTGCATCGTAAGCCATTTGCAGGCGCAGATCCCGGAGGAAATCCGATGACACTTCGCTCGACGCGGCTCTTGTTCCTCGCGGTCGTGCCGCTGATCGCCACAACTGCGTCGGCCCAGCCGGCGACCGCCCAAGACCCGGCCCTCGACAACCTCGTCCACCAGAAGGGCTACGTGACGGCGCCCCTGGGAACCCTCGGCGCCGTCGTCGAGCGGGGAAAGGGACGTACAGACGTCGTCCTCGTGTCGGGGTTCGGCCTGGGTGCGTCGGCGTTCGAGGCGTTCCAGCGGCGCAACGAAGACCGCTTCCACATGCTCGCGGTTACCCTTCCGGGCTTCGAAGGGACCGCCGCGCCGCCGATGCCCGCGGCGGGGATCGGCTACGGAGAGCAGACGTGGACGCGCGCGGCCGCGGAGGCGGTGGCGGCGCTGATTCGCGACAGAAAGCTCGAGCGGCCGCTCCTGGTCGTCGAGCCGACGTTCACGGAGGCCCTGCGCGCCGATCCCGCGCGCAGCTACCTCCGGGCGTTCTTCGTCGAGCCGTGGCGAGAAGTGCTCTCCGGACGGCCGCGCACCGAGACGCTCGTGGTCGATGCCGCGGGCATCCTGGTCATGGACGATCAGCCGGAGCTCGTCGACCGGAAGTTCGCGGAGTTCGTCGAAGGCGCGGGAAAGTGAGGGCGAGGGTCAAAGCCGGATGTTGAGGTTGAGGTAGTGGCGAGCCAGAAGGCTCCGAGGATGTTTCGGATCAGCGGCGATGCTGGCGAGCGCTTCGCGGGCATGCATGCGGTAGAGCGCTCGGACCGCGAAATAACCGGCTGCGTCCTTGTCCCACGTCCTGCGAGCTAGCGTTGCCACATCTCCTCGAAGTTGCAGGATGTGGAGATAGAGCCATCGGAGGTCAGGACGCGGTGGTTCGCTCACATGCTCGAGCACGGAGAGCGCCGGACGATAGTCGTACTGCGCGAGGAGGTCCGCGACGTTCGCCAGGAAGGCGTCCCGCTCGTACGGCTCCCAGTCCGGCGCATTCGGCGGATCAGCCAGACCAAGCGCGAGATCGGGGAGGACTGTCGGATCCCCCAGCTCTCCAGCTCGAACGAGGGCGCCCAAGCGTGTCCATGGATCCTTCGCTGTAGACACCTTGTCGCGCCAGAGAGCGATCGCGGCGGGCGGGTCGACCTGCCCAAGTACATTGATTGCCCATCCGCCGTCCGCGGGAGGGGGCCCGGGTCTCGACCAGAGGCCGGTGTTCGCCAAGCCGAAGTGGTAGATCTGGAGGAGGCACGGAACCGACACAGCCTTTTGGCGCTGAAGCGTCCTCGCGTTGACACCGTTGTCCTCCCGGCACTCGATCCACGGACTCGGGACTGGGAATGCGCCGCTGATGAACCATTGCATCGCCGTGCGGCCCCGTGTATCGGGGCAATCCGACGCGATCGGGGGTTGCACAGGAGGGCGACGCGAGTGCATCGGGACCGCCGAGATCTCCGATGAGCTCAAGCACCCCCCCGCTCACCATCGTCAAAGGCGGTGGATACTTGTTGTAGACCTCGATCACACCGGCTACGTCCTGTTGCCTGCCGACGACGCGCATGAGAGCGGGGGCCTCCACGAACCCCTCCTTGAGCCCTTCCATGGCGACTTCCAGGCTTCTCCGGTCCCGCAATCGGGCGAGGATCCTCAACACCGCTGCACGGTCGTCACGTTCCGCGTCGGTTCTCCATACTTCAAGGAGAGGTTCGAGCATGGCGGGATCCGGAACCGAGTTCGCAACGTCCAGCGCGGCAGAACGCAGGCCCGGGTCGCGATCGCATTGAATGAGCTCAACCAAGATCGGAGCGAGACCCGGCGTACCGACCCTCTGGCCCAATACCCGGATGATCTCCTCGACGACCTGGCCCTGCGTCTCGCGCCGCAGTCTATCGATCAACCGTTGAACGAGTTCATCCGTGCTCTTCGACGGCGGAGCCCAGGATCTCGCAAGGCCAAGCTGCGCGACGGCCTCGATCCGGATCGCGGGGTCTCCTTGCTCAAGTTCGGAGAAGAACCCTGGAATCCCGTCCCACAGTGCATCGAGGCCACCTGAATAGCGATAGCGCTGCTGAACTCTGGATGCACGGATGCCGTGGTACTCGAGTCCCTCGAGACGGGAGGACGAATCGAGCTGGCCACAGAGATCAGCGGTCGGGGGACCGTCGCTGGCCGCCGAACCAGCCGGGCACACGAGAATCGATAGCGCCAGAAAGATGACGGGTGAGCAGATTCCGCACATGGCGGGTGGCATCCTCGCGGCGAATGGGACACCGAGAATGTAAGTCCCCGCGGGGATGCTCACCAGGTCGTCCATTTCGTCGCGTTGCGGGCGCACCGCGGAGATCTACGGCGTGATCGCGGACTCCGTGGGCAGATGTTCCTGCCCCGGCAAGAGGACGGCCGCTGCTATTCCTAACGGGGCAAGCGCTGTTGGACGAACGCCCTCGGCGTCACGACCTCGATTCCTTCGTACCCCGAGGACCGGAGTAGCGCCCGGTCACCGCTGACCACACAGTCTGCCCCACAGGCCAGCGCACATTCGAGGAACTTGACATCGTCCCGATCGGCGCAGGCATCGTCAGGGAGCTGCACAGGCACAACGAGAAGCGCGTGCAGCGCAATGCGATCAAACACAGCGCCCAGCTCTACGCCGGGAAACCTCGCACCGATCCGGCGCGCTACCTCGCGATACTCCTCGAGGATCTCCGTAGAGACGACAAGATCGAACTGATCAGCGACCCAAGCGGAAAGGATCCGGGAGAGCGGTCCCGAGAAGAAGATCGCCGAGATGAGGACGTTCGTGTCGAGTACGACCCTCATCGTCCGCGGCGGACGCGGCGGACTGCGCCCCCGACGTCCGCGGGCTTGATTCCAGCACGGCGGGCTTGCGAGCGAACCTTCCTGAGCATAGCTCGCAACTCACTCTTGGCGGGAACGGAGATCCGCTTCAGGACGACGGTGTCGCCGTCACCCATGACAACGAACTGCGCACCGACCTCAAGGCCGAGTGCCTTGCGGACCTCCTCCGGGATGACGACCTGGCCTTTCGAGGACATTCGTGTCGTCGCAACCGTAGCCACGTCTCGACCCTCCGTCTTACCGGTAAGAACGTACCGCGGCGCGCCCCGGTCCGCAAGTTGGTTACGTCAACCGCGATTGGTGCCGGAGGCAGGGCTCGAACGCGGCCACCGCCAGAGCCCGTGCGACTCACTCGTATACGGGTCGATACATCTTCTTCTCGATGAACGTGCGGATGTCCTTCGGCCTCTTCTTCACGCCCGCCAGGCCGCTCCGGAAAATCACCTCCGCGATCCTGACCGCCACGTTCACCGATACCCCCGGATGTCCTGCACCGCTGGATAGATCAGCCCGCGGGCGAACACCTCCTCCGTGACGTGTTCCGCCACCACCTCCGCTGCGGTGAGAAACATCTCGTCGGTGACCCTGGTTGCTTCCGTCGCGAAGACGGCCAGTCCCATCGCCGGGAAGATGAAGACGTTGTTCCCCTGACCGGGCGTGAACGTCTTTCCGTTGTAGGTTACCGGGGCGAAGGGGCTGCCGCTGGCGAAGATCGCCTTTCCCTTGCTCCACGTGTACGCCTGTTCCGCCGTGCACTCGGAGCGCGATGTCGGATTCGAGTACGGGAAGATGATCGGACGCTCGTTGACCGCGCTCATGCTCTCGATGACCTGACGGGTGAACGCCCCGCCGACGGTGCTGACGCCGACGATCGCGGTCGGCCGCAGTCTCAGGACGCATTCCGCGAAGTCGTTCGACGGTGGTCCGTCGTGGGCGAACGGTTTCTGATGATCGGTCAGGTCGCTCCTCGACTTCACCAGCAGGCCGTTCACGTCGAACATCGAGATGCGCCGCCGAGCCTCCTCCGGGGCGAGCCCGTCCTTCTCGAGCTTCTTCGCGATCATATCGGCGATGCCGAACGCCGCGGCGCCGGCGCCCAGGAAGAGGAACCGCTGCTCCTTGAAGGGCCGTCCCAGCACGCGGCTGACGGCGATGAAGCCGGCAACCGCGACGGACGCAGTTCCCTGGATGTCGTCGTTGAACGTGCACACCCGCCCGCGGTACCTTTCGAGGATCCGGATGGCGTTCCCCCCCGCGAAGTCTTCCCACTGGATGCACACCTTGGGAAATACCGTGACGGAGGCCTTCACGAACGCGTCGACGAAGTCGTCGTACTCTTTGCCACTCACCCTCGGCTGTTTCAACCCCGGGTAGAGCGGGTCGTTCCGGAGCTTCTCGTTGTCGGTCCCCACGTCCAGCACGATCGGGAGGGTGTGTTCGGGCGGCACGCCGGCGCAGCTGGTATAGAGCGTCAGCTTTCCGATGGAGATTCCGATCCCACCGATCCCCAGGTCCCCGAGACCCAGGATCCGCTGGCCGTCCGTGACGACGATGAACCTGACGTCTTCGATCGGCCAGTTCCGGAGGAGTTTCGTGATGTTCTTCCTGTTCTGGATCGAAATGAACAAGCCCCGAGGTCGCCGCGCGATGTGGCCGAGGCGTTCGCACGCCTCCCCGACCGTCGGCGTGTACACCAGCGGCAGGAACTTCGCCGGGTCGCTGGTGATCGTCCTGTAGAACAGCGTCTCGTTCGTGTCGAGCAGGCCGTTCAGGTAGATGTACTGATCGATCGGCAGCTCGAGGCTCTCGAGCTGCCCGGTGACGCGCAGGATTTGCGTCTCCATGGTCTCGACCGCGTCCGGCAGGATCCCACCGAGGCCATATTTCCTTCTCTCCGTCGGCGTGAACGCCGTCCCCTTGTTCTTCCTGGGATCGTGGAGGATCGAAAGAGCCTTCGCTTTCTTCATGTCGAATGTCCGTTCATGGGCCAAGCAGCATGACCCACAGAATGATCAGCGCCGGACCGAGCAGACCGATCAGGGCCCCCCCGAGCCTCAGATCTCTCTGCTCGATCAGTCCCGTGCTGTAGGCGATCGCGTTGGGCGGCGTCGAGACCGGCAGGAAGAGCGCCGTCGACGCCGACAGGCCGATGATGAGGCAGATCTCGGTGGCGTTCTCCGGCAGGATCGCCATCCCCACGGGGATGAGGACCGTGCTGGCGGCCGTGTGGCTCATGACGTTCGAGACGAGCATCGTCGCGTACGCGAGGACGGCGTAGAACACGACGTCGGGCACCTCGAGCGCGGCCATCCGGCTTGCATACAGGTCCAACAGCCCCGTCTGCTGGAGCGCGGTGCCGAGCGCGAGCCCCCCGGCCACGAGGATGAGCGTGTCCCAGCCGATCGCGCGGATGTCTTCCTTCTTGAGGACCCTGGTCATCGTAAGGAAGACGATCGGAACGGCCGCCACCGCCGCGGCGCTCAGATGGTGGAGCGGGCTCGTCAGCCAGAGCGAGACCGTGGCCAGCACGATGACGAGGACCGTCATCCGCCTGGCCCGGGAGTCGGGCTCGATCGTTTCGCCCGCCGGCGGATTCTCGAGCGTAAGCGGCCCGGCTTCCTTCATGAAGACCCGGGCGAGTACCTTCCACGCGAGTAGCGTCAGGAACACGGCGATCGGCAAGCCATAGCCCATCCAGCGGAGGAAACCCACCGGGCTGCCGGCTTCGGCGAGGATCCCCGCGGCGACGGCGTTCGGCGGGCTGCCGATGAGCGTGCCCATCCCGCCGGTCGAGGCGGCGATCGGGATCCCCAGGACGAGCGCCTTCCCAACCTTCGACTCCTTGCCCAGCTTCGACAGCAGCGGCATCAGCGCGGCGATGACCATCGCCGTCGTGGCGGTGTTCGAGATGAGCATCGAGAGCACCATCGTCACCGTCATCATGCCGAACAGGACCCGCTTCGGGTCTGTGCCGCACACCCTCCTCGTGAGGCGGACGACGTCCGCGTCGAGCTTCGTCTTCGTCATCGCCAACGCCAGGAGGAAGCCTCCCAGCATCAGCCAGATGACGGGGCTCGAAAGCGTGTTGAGGTAGATCCTGACGTCCGCGGGCGAATCCGTGACCAGGCTGGAGCCGAGCGCGTAGGCCAGGTACGCCAGGATGAAGAACCCGACCGAGAACGGCGGGACGGCCTCGGTCAGCCACAGACCGACGGAGAACCAGAGGAGGAACAGGACGTAGATCTGTGCGTCTGAAAAGGACGGCTCCCGCACGAGCCAGGTGAGCGCGAGTGCGGCGACGAACGCAGCGACGGTTTTCAGGAGCTGTCGGCTGGTGGGCACAAGGCTCTCCGGCTCGCGCAGACTCTATCGCACTCTACGACGGCCAAGGCAGCCCCTTGCCCGGGTCCGAGCGCCGCTCGAGCGCGGGACGGTCCCAGCGGCCGAGGTCGGCGGCGGCCTCGTAGGTCGATTGCAGGAACGCGAGGAGCGTCTCGTCGGGCGAAGATGCTCTTCGCACGGCGTCGTACGGCAGCAGGAACTCGCGAAGGTCACTGCTGTAGAACGCCTCGGCGTGGCTGACCTTGGCCTGTGCGAAGCCCGGGGGCTCCGGATACGCGTAGGAGTAGAAGACGGGGCGCGGAACCGGGCCGCCACCGTGCCAGAAGCCGGCGCTGCTGACCTCATGCGAGTATGCCTCGCGTGTCACGCGGTCTGGAAGGCCGGGGATGCCGCCCGGATGCTCGGGGGCGGGGCGTCCGGAAAAGCGCGTGACCGCGAGATCCGGCGCGCCCCAGAAGTAGTGGATGGGGCTCACCTTCCCGATGAACGGCGCGCGAAAGACGCGAAAGACGCGATCGGCCTGGACGAGGATCCGCCAGTAGCGGTTCACGTACTCGGGATCGTAGGAGCCGTGCGTCTCGTCGCGGTCGCACGGGATTGGATCGGCGATCTCGCACGGGCGCCGCACGATGGCGACGCGCAGATCGAGCTTCTCGAGCTCCTCCATCAGGAACCGGTAGAACACGGCGACCGTCATCGCCTTCAGGGGGAAGCCGCCGGTTCCGCCATCGCTCGACTGGACGAGGAGCCGGTGCTCGACGAAATCGAAGTCGATCGTGAACTCACGCGTCCCGTGCGGAACGGGCGAGGTGGAGAGGCCCCGCGGCGTAACGTACAGGGTCACGTGCCACGAGTGGTTGATCCAGGGCGTCTGCACGAGCCGCACCTTCCCGACGATCTGTGTCCAGAGGTGCAGCGTCGCCGCGGTGTCCTGCCACGCTTCGAGCGGAAGCGCGGGCCAGGCTTCAATTCGAGGATCGGACGCCGGATGCGATGGCGTTGTCACGGTGAACCTCCTCCCATCAGTCTTGCACCAAACGGTGCATGGACGAGCGGATCGATTGCGCTAACGCGGCTTCGGCGAGCGGTCCCAAGTCCGCGTTCCCCGGACTGGTTTTGAGGACCACTCCACCACGTGGCGCGCCTGCTTCACCTGCTCCCGTGCCACGCGCAAATCAACCCGTGTGATGTCCGGCCGGAAGAAGAGTGCGACGGTCCAGTCGAGGACAATGAGCAGGCGCCGGTCCCAGCGCGGCATCTGAAACAGGTAAGCGTCGACGGAGATCCGGGCTTCGGCCCTCGGACTCCTGTCACATACAGCTCGTGAAGACCTGCGGCTGGCAGCTGGTCGCGCTCGGCGGGCGCTGATTGCCGTCGCTCGCCGTGCCATAGGAACCTTCGGCACCGGCAGGACTCAGCGGTACGACGAGGTAGTAGTGGCTGTCCGACCCCGGCGTCAGGGCCACCGAAGTCGCCCCACCCGTGCTGCACAGTCGCGGGGCGTGACTCGTGAAGTTACCGAGCACGCCCTCGTAGACCGCGTAGTCGGAGTCGCTGGGCTGACATGAGCGTCCCCACGACAGCTCGAGGTTGCCGGGGGTACCGGACTTGCCGACCAGGAGCGGCATCCCCGGCACCTCGCCGCCGTCGGGCACGCTGCCCGCGGCAGTGGGTGAGGGCAGGCGGGCCACCCACGCCTCGGTCAATCCATTGTGCGTGCCCGTGCCGACCAGCGTTCGCCCGTCTCCGCTGACTCCGTTGGCCCTGGTCAAGGTCCAACCCGTCAGGTTGATTCCGAGCGACGGGAGGTACGTGTTGAGGTCCACCATTCCGAGCGACGACGTCCACAACATCGCCGTGTCGGGGGAGCTGAGGATGCCCACGACGACCTGGCCGTTGCCGCTCACGCTGTTGGCGCGCGAGGTCTTCCCCAACAACGTGCCCAGGCTCACCATGCCGCCGGCGCTCGTCCAGCGGAACGCGCGGACGCCGGTGAGTCCTGTCCTGCCATGGCCGACGACCGTCGACCCGTCCGCGCTCACGCTCGTCGCATGCGAGCTGATTCCTCCCGGCATCGTCCCCAGATCCTGGAGGCCGTCCTGGAGAGTCCAGCGAAACGCGTGGTCACCCAGCCCGGCGGTGATCTCGCCGACGAGCACAGTGCCGTCGGAGTTGCAGTCGTAGGCGATGAGAGCTTCCCTTTCAGAATCACGCGGAAGTCGCGCAGGGCGGCATTGGGTGCGATCGCCAGCTGCTGCTTGCTGTCGTCGTCCTGGGAGTAGGCCGAATAGTCGTAGAGGAAGCCGCCGCCCCAGCGCAGGCTGAAGCGCTTCCAGTCTTACTCGTTGAACTTGTAGTCCTTGGGCGGGTCCCCGTCGGCCTCCGCCGCGTCGGTCGCGGTGTGGATCGTGGGATCGGGCGATGCTGCCGGATCCTGCGCGACCGTCACGCCGCTCCCGATCAGAATCAGCAAGACCGACGCGGCCAGTCGGAGCGCGCCACCGCGCACGTCGTGTGAGGAATGCGAGAGCATCACGGCTATCGCAGCGAAGCCATGTCGATGACGAAGCGGTACTTCACGTCCCCCTGCATCATCCGGTCGAACGCTCCGTTGATCTCCTGGATCGGGATCACCTCGACGTCGGCCGTGATTCCGCGATCGGCGCAGAAGTCCAGCATCTCCTGGGTCTCGCGGATGCCGCCGATGAGCGAGCCCGCAAGGCGCTTCCGACCGAAGATCAGGCTGAAGATCCCCACCGGCGCCGGAGTCTCGGGCGCTCCCACGAGCGTCATCGTGCCGTTGCGCTTCAGGAGGTCGACGTAGGCGGTGTAGTCGTGCGTGGCCGAGACGGTGTCGAGGACGAAATCGAAGCTGCCCAGGTGTTTCTGCATCTCCGCCGAGTTCTTCGAAACGACCACGTCGTCCGCGCCGAGTCGGACCGCATCCTCCGCCTTGCCCGGCGACGTCGTGAACACGACGACCCTAGCCTCGAACGCGTTGGCGAGCTTGACCGCCATGTGCCCGAGACCGCCGAGCCCGACCACGCCGACCTTCTGTCCGTGCCGCACATTCCAGTGCCGAAGCGGCGAATAGGTCGTGATGCCGGCGCACAGGAGCGGCGCGGTCCCGGCCAGGTCGAGCCGGTCCGACACTCGCAGGGCGAACGCCTCGTCGACGACGAGGCTCTCGCAGTACCCGCCGTAGGTCACGCCGCCGAGATGCGGGTCGGGAGCGTTGTACGTGAATGTCGCCTGGCTCTCGCAAAACTGCTCCTCCCCCTCCCGGCATGCCGAGCAGGTACGGCACGAGTCGACGAGACAACCCACCGCCGCCAGGTCGCCTTCCTTGAACCGATGGACCTCACGTCCCACCCGCATGACCCGGCCGACGATCTCGTGGCCCGGGACGCATGGATAGACGGTCGGCATCGCCGTCTCCCACTCGTTTCGAGCCTGGTGCAGGTCGGAGTGGCACACCCCGCAGTAGAGAACTTCCAGTTGAATGTCCCGCTGCCCCGGCTCGCGCCGCCGGATCCTCATCGGGGCGAGGGGTGATTTCGCGGACGCGGCCGCATAGGCTCGGGCCTCGGTCGTCTTTGCCGTATTTCGGGCGGCCTCAGGCATCGTCTTCGTCGTATCGTTCATCGCGCCTCCATGTGCCACGGCGGAGCTTACACGTTCAACGCGGTCGATGCTCCCCGGGATCACCCTAATCGAGCTGCAACAGTTGCCGCGCGCGCGCTCGAGGGACAGGCGGGGCTCTTGGAACGCGCACCGACGGCGCAGTTTCCCGCCGGCTGGAATTCACGGTGATCGGCGATGCCGTCCACACGGCCATCGCCTGGAAAGCGGACTAAGGAGCTCGACGTCGTCGCGCTCGATGCATGAGTCCGCCGAGCGTCATTGGCGCGCGCCTCCGCTCTTCGGGGGGTGCGGCACCGAGCCGCTGTAGACAGACTTCGCACTTGTCGTTCCGCTGCATGGCGTGGCGGATCTTCTGGAAGAGACCGACAAACGGGCCGGCGATCGCTTTCACCGTCTTCTTCGCAGTCGGCGCCGCGCCAACCGGTCCAGAGAGCGTCTCCGTGTAACGCGAGCACCCGTGCTCGTCGAGAACGGCGACCGCGGCGTCCTGATAGACACCGTGCACGAGATCGATCTTCCCGGCGAACGACACACGGTTCTTCTTGGTAGCGAGGGCGCAGTCCTTCGCCTGGGCGACGCCGTCAGTGATGCGCCACGTGGTGATCATCCGATCGAGCGTCCCCTGGCCGGTGCCGAGCTGCTTGTAGGCGCTTCCGAAGTCGAAGCCCTTGGTGGCGATCGGGCCCAGCGGCCCCGCGACGAAAAATGCCGCGATGTCGAACATGCTGAACCCGCGCGTCTTGTCGAACTTGTGGATGAACTTGTCCACGTCGAGGTCGTAGGTCTGCAAGTCATTCCCGGACAGGGAGACTTCCCCGGTGAGCGTCTGCGTGAGCTCATCCTTGTTGCGGCCGGCGGCGCGCACGCGCATCGCGAGCGCGGTCTCTCCGCCGAGCAAGTGCTCCGTACCCAGCTCCTCGAGCAGGCGCTCGACGCGGCAGCGCGGAACGTCGAGACTCAGTTCGAAGCGGGGCGTGCGCTCGCTCGTGTCCGCGGTGAAGGTGCCCGCGCCCTCGGCACCGAAGAGGTTCAGCGAAAGGTCGTCGAGCAGAAAGTGACCGCCAACGGCCGAGATCGGGGATTTCAGCTGGGTGACCCTCAGCGCGTCCCTTCGGAGCGCGTCACACGCGAGCTCGCCCTTGAAGGAGAAGGCGCGGCGCATCCCCTCGTGTGGGGTACCTATGGCGAAGTTGTGCAGATCGGCGCTGATGCCCGTGATCTCCGCCTTGGCGGGGCCGCCCCGGTCGGCGAATGTGTACGTACCACCATGGACGAGCAGGCGGGACGCGAACACGACAGCGGTCGCGGAGCTCGTACGCGCGGGAGGCCGCGGTCGCTCGGTCGTGCGCTGGAAGTTGAAGTGCCCGTCGACGTCCCTCACGATCGTGACGACGAACCCGTCGACCTTGCACGTCCCCATGCGCAGACGGCCGCGCAGGAGTGAGCCGAGCTCGAGTGCGGAGCATTCCACGTTCGCGAGTGTCAAGAACGGCTCGTCCTGGTGCTGGAATTGCAGACCGTGCACGACGACGGTCAAGGGGAACCAGCGCGTGCGCTCGAGGGTCCCTTGAATCGTGATCTGCATGTGCGTCGCCTTCGAGGCCTTGGCTTCGATCTCCGACTTCCACGAATTCAGGTTGAAGCGCGCCGCGTACACGAGGACGGCAAGAACGACCAGGCCAGTGAGACCGACGGCGGCAAAAACGGCTCGCCTGTGCCTCTTCAAGAAGGTCATGCCCACGATCGTAGTGTTGTTGCAAACGCAGTTCCAAGCGACTTTTTGTGGTGCATGGTCGATACGAAAGGCGCGAGGCTACAAGAAGGGATCGCCAGCGACATCGATCCCGAGCGGGCCGGCCCCACGAGAGAATCCAGGAGCTGAGTCGCATCCTGGATTCCGCGGTGATCGTCGGCCCACCGTCCGAAGACGTCGACGTCGTCCGGTTTGGAGCGACGGTCACGATCCGGAGCCTGCCCGACGGCAAGACGGCGCGCTACCGCATCGTCGGAGTGGACGAACCTGACGTCGCGCGCGGTCAGATCAGCTGGGTCTCACCGATCGCGAAGGCGCTGTTGTCCGCCACCGTCGGAGATCGTGTGCGGGTGTCGGTTCCTTCCGGCGAGAGGGCGCTCGAAGTCCTGGACGTCACCTACGAGGTGGACGCCGCGCGATCCCAAAGCAAGGCCTAGGGGTTCAGTCCAGGAGATCGTGGGGCACATTGCCACCGTTGGCGGCGATGCGAGCGAGCACGGTCTTGTGCAGCCAAATGTTCATCTTTGCCGAATCTCCCATCAACTCCGCCGGGCAGCCCAGCTCGGTGGCCAGCTCCTTGCGCGCGGCGAAGCTGCTGTCGATGTCGAGCAGCTTCAGTAGATCGACGATGGAGGTCCGCCAGTTCAGCTTCTGAGGGTTCGCCGCGGCGCGCTGCTCGAGCTGCGCCACCACATCGACGAGCGGGACCGCCTGGGGCGGCCGTGGTGCGACGACCACCGCGCCCGGGCTCGTTTGTGTTCGAGCGGGCGTCTGGGCGGGAGGGGGTGCTGCGCCCGCGTGGCCGATGCCTAGCTTTTCGAGAATCTTGCTGAAGAAGCCCATGTTGCTCTCCTTCGGTACGTTGGGTGAAGACGCCGCTCTGCGAGACTGCGGGGACGCGAAATACTCCCCGATTCATGTTCCACCGCCTCGGGCGGCCTAGCCATCGGGCAAGACCCTACTCGGGACCGCTTGACTCTCGAGCGGTCACACGTCGAATGGATTCACGTCGTTCGCCCTCGAGCTCGTCGTCTACCCGGCCGGACATGACCCCGTAGCCGAAAAGCGTTGGGCTTGGAATGCCGGAGGCAGGGCTCGAACCTGCACTCCCTTGCGGGAAGGGGATTTTAAGTCCCCCGCGTCTGCCATTTCGCCACTCCGGCGCGGGTCAGAGTCTAGCGCGTCGCTCGGTAACGAG
The DNA here is from genome assembly GCA_963824225.1 of uncultured Acidobacteriota bacterium. GTDB lineage: Bacteria > Acidobacteriota > Polarisedimenticolia > Polarisedimenticolales > Polarisedimenticolaceae > CAWGOF01. Next base: position 376,692 of record CAWGOF010000002.1, read on the forward strand.
CCCTCTTGCCTGGCGCCGGCCCGTACGCCACAGTGGCGCTCATGAGCCCGTCCGTCCCGCTCGACCGTGCGACCGTTCGCCGGATCGTCGACGCGCAGCCGTTCGACGTGCGTCGGGCCTCGATCCGCGAGATGAGCCGGCTGGTCAGCGCGATCGAGGCCGAAACAGGCCTGCCGTTCGTCCGTATGGAGTTCGGGATCCCGGGGCTAAAGACGAGCCCGATCGCCGTCGAGGCCGAGATCGCCGTGCTCAGGCGCGGGCTCGGGAGCGTCTACGCCCCCTACGACGGCGTGCCCGAGCTGAAGGACGAGGCCGCACGGTTCGTGCGGCTGTTCCTCGACCTCGACGTCCCGGCGTCGTGCTGCGTGCCGACGGTCGGCGGGATGGAGGGCTGCTTCCTCGCGCTCGCGCTCGCGAATCGCATGCACGCGGATCGCCACACGGTGCTCCTGCTCCAGCCCGGCTTCCCGGTGAATCGCCACCAGGCGCGGTTCCTCGGTGTGCGGACGAAGAGCATCGACTTCTACGACCACCGTGGAGCGAAGCTCGTCGGCGCCGTCGACGCGGCTCTCTCGGTCGGCGACATGTGCGCCGTGATCTGGTCGAGCCCCAACAATCCGAGCTGGATCGCACTCACCGAGGACGAGCTGGCCGGGCTCGGCCGCGTGTGCGACGCGCACGACGTGCTGGCGGTCGAGGACCTGGCGTACTTCGGCATGGACGTGCGGCACGACTACCTGACGGCGGGCCAGCCCCCGTTCCAGCCGACCGTCCTGCGCCACGCGAAGAACACGATCTGCATCCTGAGCTGCTCGAAGGTGTTCAGCTATGCCGGCCAGCGCATCGCGATCGCCATCCTGCACCCCGATCTCGCCGAGCGCCGGGTGCCCGACCTCGTCGAGCGCCTGGGGACGCCGATCGTGCGCCACGCGTTCGTCCACGGGATCCACTACCCGCTCGTCGCGTCGGTTCCGCAGTCCTCGCAGCACGGGCTGCTCGCGCTCCTGCGCGCCGTGAACACGGGCGATCGGACCCTGTTCGAGCCGGCGCACGAATACGCGCGACGCGCGCAGGCGATGAAGACGATCTTCCTCTCGGGTGGGTTCCGGCTGGTCTACGACAACGACCTCGGTGCACCGTTGGCCGACGGGTTCTACTTCACGCTGGCCTACCCGGGGTTCGACGACGGCGCCGACCTGCTCGCAGAGCTCCTGCCCTACGGGATCAGCGCGATCACGCTCGAGACCGCGGGGAGCTGCCGGCGCGAGGGCCTGCGCGCCTGCGTGTCCCAGGTGGGACCGGACCTGATGCCGGCGCTCGAGGAGCGCGTGCGGGCGTTCCACGTCGACCACCCGGTCCGTTGAAACCGGCGCGTTGCTCAGGTGTATTCCGATCGAGGAGCGTGCGTTCGCCGGATGGTGTTCCTCGCGCGCCGGGCGCACGCTGTTCCGTGCGCGGTCAGGACGTACGGCCATCGAGCGTGGATCCGTCTCCACACCCCCACTTGCTCATGCCCGGGTCCGCGCGGTGGACACGTCCTGACCGCCCTTTCCCGCGCCGGCGTTCTCCGTACCAGCGTGTCGTTCTTACCGCGGGCTCCCGAATTCCCGCCCTGGTTTGCCGGCTCGGACGTCGGGCACGCTGGATCGCTGGGGCTTGGCCCGTATTGGGGCTGGTGCGTTTGTTGCACTAACGGGCCGCTCGGTGGACCCCTTCGACATCCAGTATGCGAACTCCTTGCGCGCGTATCTCGTGGATCCGTCGCCCGTCGTCTTGCGCCAGGCCCGCGGGCTGGGCTCGAAGGCGGTCGAGGACGGACTGAGCGTGCAGGAGTTCGTCGTCCAGCACGAGGACGCTCTGGCGTCGACATTGACGCCCGACCCCTCGCCCGCGGAGCTTGCGCGCACGCTCCGCGAGGGCGGACGATTCCTCGTCGAGGCGCTCGCGGCCTACGACCACACCGACCGCCGCCATAGCCAGATCCTGCGGCGCTTGAACGACAGCCTGAACCGCAGGCTCGAAGACGAGGCCCGCCGGGTCGCGCGAACGCTCCACGACGAGGCCGGGCAGCTCCTGGCGTCGGTCCATCTATCGCTGCAGGAGTTGACTCGAGATGCGCCCGCGCAGATCAAGAAGCGCGTCGCGGGAATCCGCAAGATGCTCGACCGGATCGAGACCGACCTGCGCAACCTGTGCCACGACATCCGACCGACGGTACTCGACACGCTCGGTCTCGAGCCGGCGATCGACCTGTTGACCGGCAACCTCGCGGCGCGGACGAAGCTCGGCGTCGAGGTGCAAGGGTCGACCGGCGGCCGGCTGCCGCCGGCGATCGAGACGAGCTTGTATCGCGTGATCCAAGAAGCGCTGTCGAACGCCGCGCGCCATGCGCGGGCGAACCGCATCGTCGTGCGGTTCGATCGGGAGCCGGACGGGATCGCGTGCACGATCGCCGATGACGGCGTGGGTTTCGAGCCGGCGCAACGTTCCGCCGGCGAGGACGGGCTCGGCATCGTCGGGATGCGCGAGCGCCTGGAGTCGCTGGGCGGCGCGCTCGAGATCCGCTCGCAGCCCGAGCACGGAACCGAGATCCGTGCGTTCGTACCCGTGGAAGAGGAGGCCAAAAAAGATGATCCGAGCGCTGTTGGCCGATGATCACCTGATGTTCCGGCAGGGGCTGAGCGCGCTCCTGGCGAGTGACGGCATTCAGGTCGTCGGGGACGTGGACAACGGGATCGAAGCGGTACGCCTGTGGCCCAAGCTGAGGCCGGACGTCACGATCCTGGACGTCGCGATGCCGATGCTCAACGGGCTCGACGCGGCGCGCGAGATCCTGCGCTCGTCGTCCGACGCGGCGGTCGTGCTGCTCACGATGTTCGACGAGGATCAGTACCAGCGCGAGGCGCTCGCGGTCGGGGTGACCGGTTACGTGCTCAAGTCCAAGGCCGCACCCGACCTGTTGAGCGCGATCCACGAGGTGCTGCGCGGCGGCGTGTACTTCACGGGCGGCACGTCGCGCGATCGCGTCAACGCGTGCCTGGCGCAGGGGCCGCAGCCGGCCGAGACGCTGACGACGCGCGAGCGCCAGGTCCTGCAGCTCGTGGCCGAGGGCAAGACGACGAAGGAAGCGGCGGCGATCCTGACGATCAGCGCCAAGACCGCGGACTCGCACCGGCAGCGCATCATGAAGAAGCTCAACGCGCATTGCACGGCGGATCTCGTGCGCTATGCCGTGCGCCGGGGTGTGGTCCGAGCCTGACCGTCTCCGGCGGGCGGGGTATCATGCTCACACACACATAGGGGGTGAGCATGCGCAGATGGCCACGGGCTGTCTTTTCCGCCTCGTTCCTCCTGCTCGTCCTGTCCACCGCCCTTCCGGCGATCGCCCAGTCCGACGGCTCCGCGGCAACGCGGTACCGTCTGCGGAAGGACTCGTCGTTCCAGGAGGGGTGCTTCGACCCGTGCATGTGCCCGATCCTGATTCTCGAGCCCCTCGAGGGCCGGTTCGTGCTCGAGCCGGCCGGCTCGGACTGGCTATTCCGGTACTTCCGCGTGACGAGCGTCGACTGGCGCGCCGGCTCCGGGAGCGGCGCGCGACGCCTGCGTGGCTCCGGAACCTATCGCGTCGGTGGCGAGTTCGCGGTGCAGCACCAGATGACGCTCGATCTGCAGATCAACGACGGACCGGTCGAGCGGTTCGACAGCGGACTGGTGCTGGGGGGCGGACAGTTCCCCAGGATCGACGTCACCATGTCGCTCCACGGCGTGTTCTGCTACGACAAGGTGATCGAGCTTCACGCGCGCCCGGCGCCCGACGTGGCCGTCGATCGGGGCGAGCTGTCGTGGCTCCCCGTCGTGGATGCGCTGGGGTTCGACGTCGTCTCGGGTGATCTCGACGTCCTGCGCGCATCAGGCGGTGACTTCTCGCTCGCCGCGACGCACTGCGTGGCCAACGACGTCGCCGGGACCTCCACGTCGTTCGACGACGTGCCCGAGCCGGGCCAGGCGTTCTGGTTCGTCGTTCGGTTCGCGGACGACCAGGGGCCCGAGTCGTACGACGACGACACGTGGTCGCAGCCCGTGTCGCGCGATCCGGGGATCGAGTCGTCGCTCGGGGCGTGTCCGTGAGACGATTCGCGCTCGCGCTCGGCCTGTCGGTCTGCGGGACAGCGGTGGGTGAGGAGCCGCTCGACCTCGGGTCGATCCGGTTCCCGAACTCCGGCTCCGATGCAGCCCAGACGCCGTTCGTCCGGGGCATGCTCTTGCTCCACAGCTTCGAGTTCGAGGACGCGCGGGAGGCGTTTCTCGAGGCCGAGCGCGCGGACCCCGGCTTTGCCCTGGCGTACTGGGGCGAGGCGCTGACGCACAACCATCCGCTGTGGCGCGAGCAGGACGCCGATGACGCGCGCGCCGCGCTGGCCAAGCTCGCACCGACGCCCACGGCCCGGAGGGCCAAGGCTCCGACCGAGCGCGAGCGCGGGTATCTCGCGGCGGTGGATGCGCTGTACGGCGAGGGCGACAAGGTGACGCGCGATCGGGCCTACGCCGAAGCGATGCGCGGCGTGTCCGAGCGCTACCCCGACGACCTCGAGGCCCGCGCACTGTGGGCGCTCGCGATCCTCGGCACGGCACAGGGCGTGCGGGACTATGCGGTGTACATGAGCGCGGCGGCGGTGGCCGAGGAGGTGTTCGCGGCGAACCCGCGCCATCCGGGCGCCGCGCACTATCTGATCCACTCGTACGACGATCCGATCCACGCTCCGCTCGGGCTACGCGCCGCCCGGACGTACGCCCGGATCGCGCCGGCCGCGTCGCACGCGCAGCACATGATCTCGCACATCTACGTCGCCCTCGGGTGGTGGGACGATTCGGTCCAGTCGAACGTGAACGCGGTCGACGTGTCGGTCGAGCGCCGCGCGAAAAAAGGGCTCGGCCCCGACGCGTTGAACTACCACGCGCTGCACTGGCTCGTGTACTCGTACCTCCAGCTCGGACGGTACGACGACGCGCGGGCGGCGATGCAGCGCATGGTGGGCTACGCCGAGGAGAGCGGCTCGGGGCGCGCGCTGTGGCACCTCGCGGCGGTGCGCGCGGCGTGGATCGTCGAGACCGGCGGCCGCGATGCGCCGCCGGAGGCCGAGTCGGAGAAGGCGCAGGTGACGGGCGCGGCCGCCGACGCGTTTGCCACGGGCTATGCCGCGATCCTGCGCGGAGACCACGAGACCGCCGAGAAGGCAGCCGCGCGCCTCGCCGACCGGCACTCGGTCGCGGCCCAGGGGCCGTTGTGCCACCAGACCGGCGCGTACAGCGACGTGTCGAAGGGCGATCTCGTCGTCGTGGCGGTGCTGCGGGACCTGCTCCGAGCGCGTATCGAGCACGCGGCAGGACACCCGGAGCGGGCGCTCGAGCTGCTCGACACCGCGACGGCAGCCGAGGACGCGCTGCCGGTCGATTTCGGCCCGCCGGCGATCGTCAAGCCCTCGCACGAGCTGTACGGCGACGTGCTGCTCGAGCTGGGCCGACCGGCCGAGGCCCGGGCGCAGTACGAGAAGGCTCTGGCCCGTGCACCGCGCCGCAGCCTCGCGCTCGCGGGCGTCGCCCGTGCGGCGACGGGGCTCGAGGACAGGGCGGCCGTGGCGGATGCGTGCGAGCAGATCGCGCGCAACTACGCTCGCGCGGACGCATCCGTGCCGCGCCCGGCCCCGTGCTCCCCGCCGGTCGCTGAAAACGGGGACATTCATCGTTTTCTGCCCCAAATGGGGCAGTAATTGAGCGTGTCCCCTTTTATGATGCCGCGGCATGGTGGCGTTCAATCCGGCTGCGGGCGATCTGTTCCCTGGGAGCCTCGCCGCCTCGATCGGCGGGGCCGCATGGGCCTGGGCGCTCGCGGCACTCGTCGGCGCAACGCTCGTTCCGCTGCGCAACGACCGGGGTCGCGGACGGATTCTGTGCTGGCTCGTGATCGGGATCGCGGCCGAGAGCCTGGCGTGGCTTGGCCTGTCGTCGATCGGGCGGCTCTGGCCGCTCGACGTGATCGTGGCCGCGGGGTTGATGACCTGCGCGTGCGCGCTCGTCTCGGGTCGACGCGTGCTCGCGGCGCTGCGCGATCGAGGGAGCGAGCCCCCGAGCTCCGGGACGCGCTGGATCGAGACGCTGTCGATCGCGATCGTCGCGGTCGTCGTCGCTCTCGCCGTCCGGCTCGCGCTCTTCCCGACCGTGTACTACGACGACCTCGTGTTCCACGTCGCCGCACCGAGACAGGCGTTGTTGACCGGGAGCTGGCCGGCGCTGCCCGGATTGAGCCACACGTTCATGCCCGCCGGCTGGGATGCGGCGTACGTCCTGCCGCTCGCGCTGGGCGGTGGCGGCGGCCCGCAGCTCATGAACGCGATCGGCGTCGTGCTGCTCGCCTGGGCCGCAGCGCGACTGGGTCGGCTGGGCGGCGGGCGGGCGGCGGCGCTCGCTGCTACAGCGCTGTTCATCGCGACGCCGGTCGTGCTGTCGCTCGGTGCGTTCGCCGGAAACGACCTGTACGTCGGCTTGGCGCTTGCGGTGGCCGCCGAAGCGCTCGCGCGGAGCCGCGGCGAGCGAGCGGTCCTGATCGGCCTTCTCGCCGGCGCCGCGTGGTCGGCGAAGTACACGGCGCTCGCCGCCACCGCCGGGCTCGGCCTCGGCGCCTTCGGCCTGACGGCCGGCGGGTTCGCCCGGCGCGCCGGGCGCTGCGTGACGGTCGGCGTGGTCGCCATGCTCGTCGGCCTGCCGTGGACGCTGCGTAGCCTCGTCCTGACCGGGAGCCCGCTCTACCCCGCGTTCTACGGCATCCTCGGCGGTCGGTACTGGAGCGCGCGTAGCGCCGAGCTCGTCGCCGAGCAGGTGTCGCACGGCGGGCTCGAGAACCGCGGCCCCGCGGCGTTCGTGCTCGCGCTGTGGGACCTGCTCACGCGCTCGGCCGACCTGGGCTTCCCCGCGGGCATCAACCCCGTGCTCCTCGTGGTCGGGCTCCTCGGCCTCCTGCGCCTCCAACGGGTCGTCGGCGGACGGGGGCTCGCAGTCACGCTCGCCGTCGCGTACTGCGGCTACTGCATCACGTCGCTCAACGTGCGCTACGCGCTCGGCATGTTCGCGCTCCTGGTTCCATTCGCCGCGGCGGCTCTCGAGGCCGTGCTCGAGCTCGGAATACGCCGGGCACGTCTCGCCGCCCTATCGTTCGGCCTGGCCCTGGCCCTCGCCGTCGCGTGCGCCGGCCCGCTCGTCGACGGCGTGCGCCGGCATCTGCGGTACTACGGCGCCCAGACGACGCTGTTCGGCGGAACGGCCCGCCGGGATATCCAGGCCGATCGGATCCACCTCGCCGCGCTCGGCCGCGAGGCCGCGCACCGCCTTCCGCCCGATGCGAGGATCCTGCTCGTGGGCGACGCCCGTTTCGGGCTCCTCCCCCGCCCGACCCTCGCGTCCTCGGCCTACGACCGTCCGGACATCGCCCGGTTCGTCGCCGGCGCGACGAGCGTGTCCGAGATCAACGCTCGGCTCGGCGAGTTCACACACGTCGTGGTGAGCTTCCGCGAGCTCGAGCGGTTCGAGAAGGAGTACCACTTCGACGAGTGGTTCGGTCCGGGCGAGCTCGACCTGTTCCGGCGCTGGCTCGCCGAGGGGCTCGTGCCCGTCGCCCGGCACGGCGCGGTTGCGCTCTACGAGCTGCCGAGAGTCCCGCCAGGCTGACCGGACCGCGGTATACTTCGGGCCGATCCACCGATCGGGAGGTTGCTCATGAAGCGTCGCATCGCCGCGTCGATCCTCGTTCTCGCCGCAGCCGCCGTGGCCGTTGGCCTCGCCGCCGCCACCTCGGGCGTCAAGCTGCCGAAATGCTCCCAGGTCAAGTGCCGCGACATCGGTTGTCCGGCGGATGTCCTGTGCGTCGCCGGACAAGTCAAGACCTGCGCCGACGTGTGCAACGGCCACTGACCGGCGCTCGGAGGTTCGATCATGTCACGATGCGTGCTGGCGACTTCGCTCGTCGCCGTCGTTTCGCTCGCCCAGGCGCAAAACGCTCCACCCCAGACGTACTCGGGTCTCGGCTCGGACAGCATGTCCCGCGAGACGATCGCGAAGTACGCGCCGACGCCCTCGACCCCGCCGTGATCGCGGCCGCATCCAGCGATCCTCGACGTCCGGGCCCCGGCCTGGGCTCGGTCTCGCCCGACGGCAAGCGCCTCTACTTCACCTGGGCGGTCACCGGAACGCCGCAGGTCTGGCGCCTCGACGGCCCGATCGGCTTCCCGGTCCAGATGACTGGCGGCGAGGACCCGACCTCGATCGCGACGATCACGCCGGACGGCAGATGCTCGTGCTGGCGCGCGACGTCGGCGGCGAGGAGAACCCCGGTCTCTACCTGCAGCCCGCGGACGGCGGCGCGCTCGTGACGATCCACACGATGAAGGGCACGCGCGCGCTCTACGGGTTCACGACGCCGGACTCGAAGACGATCTACTACGCGCGAACGACATGAAGCCCGACAGCTACGCGATCTACCGCTACGACATCGCGAGCGGCAGCGCGCGGAGCGGGTCCTCGACCAGCCCGGTCTCTGGACGATCGCCGACCACGACGAGGGGTCAGGACGGGACGCTCCGGCTGCTCCTCGCGAAGGCGACCGGCGCGCTCACCGCCGAGTACCACGAGTGGAGCTCGCGCACGCGTGCGCTCACGCCGCTCTTCGGCCACGACGAGAAGGCCGAATACGACGCCGCCTATGCCGCGCGGCCCGCCGAGCTCCTCGTCCGCACGAACAAGCTCGGCGAGTTCCGGCGCCTGTACCGGTTCCGGCCGCGGGAGCGAGCTCGAGCCGATCGGCCCCGAGATGAAGATGGACGTCGCCGGTTCGCAGATCGATCGGCGCGACGGCGCCTGTACTTCGAGCTGCAACGACGGGGGCTACACGCGCCTCTCGATCTTCGACGCCTCGACGTACGCCGAGGTGCCGTTCCCGGTGCCGCAGGACGCCGAGCACGTGCGGCGCGGGCTCGATCACACCCGACGGCCGGTTCGTGACGATCGGCATCGAGACCGGCAAGGGCGCCGCGAGCGAGCTACGTGTGGGACTGGGACACGAAGACGCTCGACGCCGTGGTCGCTGCCGAGCGCACCCGAGGTCGATCTGGCGAAGTTCGCGGCGCCGCGACTCGACACTACCCGGCGCGCGACGGGACGAAGATCCCGATGTTCGTGCGCTACCCGCCGGGTGCGCGCCCGAGGCCCCGGCCAGACCGAGCCGTGCCCGATCGTCGTGCAGTTCCACGGCGGACCCGAGGGTCAGGCGCGGCCGGGCTTCAGCCCACGCTCGCAGCTCTTCGTCGACGCGGGCTTCATCTGCGTCGAGCCGAACGTCCGCGGCAGCGACGGCTACGGCAAGACGTGGCTCGACGCCGACAACGGCCCGAAGCGCCTCGACGTGATCACCGACATCGAGGACGCGGGCAAGTGAGCTGCGCAAGCTGGTTCTCCCGCGGCGGCAAGGCGCCCAAGGTCGGCATCATGGGCGGGAGCTACGGCGGCTACTCGACGCTCATCGGCATGACGATGTTCGGCGGGCACCTACGACGCGGGCGTCTCGATCGTCGGCATCATCAACCTGCGGACGTTCCTGCAGAACACGGCGCCTTACCGCCGCATCCTGCGCGCGAGCGAGTACGGCGATCCCGAGAAGGATGCCGACGGCGCTCGAAGAAGCTCTCGCCGTCGTCCTACCTCGACCGGGTGAAGCTCGCCGCTCCTGATCATCCAGGGCGTCGACGATCCGCGCGTTCCGGTGGGCGAGGCGATCCAGATCCAGGAGGCGCTCGCCGCACGCGGAACGAAGTCCCGGCTGATCCTGCTCGAGGGGGAAGGCCACGGCGCGGCCCGACGCACGGGACAGGTCGTGATGATCGGCCACGCGCTGCAGTTCCTGATCGAGCAGCTCGGGCCCAGGCCGTCTCCGGCGTCCTAAAAAAATGACCGGCGGTCGCCGTCGCAGCGACGGACGCCGCCGGTCCGAGGATTGTCCGCAGGCGCTGAGCGTCAGTCCGGGATGCAGTACACGGTCATGAACTTCGTCCACTCGCGGTCGTTCTTCTTGATCGTGAAGCTGACCGTCGCCGGTCCCTTGTAGATCTTGTCCTTCGTGTGGATCTCGTAGATCCGGCAGCCCGGCTGGTCCTCGATCACGATCTTGTGCGTCCCGACCTCGGGAGCCTCGACGTGCGCGAAGTGATCGACGCGGATGCGCGGATCGTAGTACGACCACTTCTTGTTCCCCGCCCCGTTCGTGTCGATCCAGCGCAGACCGACCCCATCCATCGGCAGCCCGGTCGCCTCGTTGATGAACTGGGTGTCGATCTCGGTGTTGTGCGTGGCGGACTGCTTGACCTTGAAGTTGTCGGTCTTCGAGAACGAGGGAACGAAGCCGTGGAAGTTGTCTTCCTCGCCCGGGCCGCCCGGGTCGTACCCGTTGTCGACGAGCTCGGGATCACCGGTGAATGCTCCGACGGGCGTGAGCCACGCCTTGTACTCGCCGCCGTTGTTCGGGGTGTCGAGGAACGGACACATCTCGACCGTGACCGCGCCGTGATCGACGTCGAACCCCGTATCGTGATCGCCCACCGCCTGGGGCGCAACGCGCGCCGTGATGATGCCGGCCGTGATCGTCAGGCGCCGGTACTTCTGCGGATCGGTGCTCAGCAGGGTCTTCCCGCTCGGGTCCGTGATCTGGTAGAAGTAGTCGCCGTCGGGCAGGCCCGCGGCGTGCTGCGGCGCGCCTTGTCCCGGGCCGCCATCGAGGTACACGCCGAGCAGGTCGCACTTGGCGTCGTAGATGTTGGCGTTGACCTCGCTCCCGTCCTTGATTGTCGTGAAAATTGCACCCGACAACTGGTACTCGAGCGCCACAACGGCCCCGACCCAGCTGCTCGCCGAGATGCCGATCGTCAGCGCGAGCGCAACGACCACTGTCACAAGACCTGACTTACGCATGTTTCCCCTTCCGAGCCCCGCCGAGCCCCGACCGCGCGACGCCCGGTCGCGCTGGTCGACATGGATTGATTTCCGCGTGCCCGACACCCGAGCCTATGACAGATACCTACTACGAATTCGTCACTCGGTGTCAAGTGTTTCGATACACCAAAGCGAGTCCCGAGAAAGGGACGCTTGGGGTTGTGGAGGCTCTCCGGATCGTCGTCACCGGCGCTCGTAGTATCGTGCGCCGATGAACGCCGACAACGACGCACCGAACGTTCCGGGCCTCCCCGAAAACGCCTACCGCCCGCTCGCTCCGGGCGAACGGTACGAGCCGATCGTACCCGCGGCGCGGGCGCTGGCCGAGATCACGTCGCGCTCGATCGTCTTCGGCCTGGCGATGACCGCGCTGTTCTCCGCCGCCGCGGCGTTCATCGCGCTCAAGCTCGGCCAGGGGATCGAGATCCGCGATCCCGATCGCGATCCTGGCGATCGGCTTTTCCGCCGTGGCCCGGCGACCGTCGACGATCCTCGAAAACCTGCAGCATCGTCGCGCTCGGAGCGACGGCGGGCATCATCGTCGGTGGCTCGGTGTTCGTGATGCCGGCGATCTACATGCTCGGCCTCGACAGCCGCTCGGGGTTCCTGTTCCTGCAGATCTTCCTCATGCCGCTGCTCGGTGCGGTCCTCGGCGCGTGCTTCCTGATCCCGTTCCGCCGGTACTTCGTCGCCGACATGCACGGCAAGCTGCCGTTCCCCGAGGCCACGGCCACGACCGAGATCCTGGTGACGGGCGAGAAGGGCGGACGGGCCGGCGGCGGTGCTTCTCGTGGCTCTCGGGATCGGGCTCGTCCTGGACTTCCTGGCGCTCGCGCTCAGGGCCTGGCGCGACGTGTTCACGACCGCCCTCGTGCCGTCCCTGTCCTACGTGACCGAGAAGGTCAAAGCCGTGTTCACGCTGAGCACGTCGGCCGCGGTGCATGGGACTCGGGTACATCATCGGGGTCGAGTACGCGGCGATCATCTGCGCCGGCTCGTTCCTGTCGTACTTCGTCCTCGTTCCGCTCGTCGCCCGGCTCGGCTCGGGGATCGACGTCGGCCTGTTCCCCGGCCTGCCGCCCGTGTCGGCGCTCGGCGCCGAGGACATCTTCGCCACGTACGTGCGGCTAATCGGGATCGGCGGGATCTTCGCCGCAGGCGTGATCTCGATCCTCAAGATGACCCCGGTGATCGTCCAGGCGATCGGTCAGGTCTGGCGCGAGCTCGGTCGGCTGCGGTCGGGCACGGGCGCACGTGTCGACGGCGCCGCGCACCGAGCACGACGTGCCGATGCCGGTCGTTGCCGCCATCGTCGGCGCTGACGACGCTGCTGTCGGAGCCTACTTCCGCTTCGTCGTGCTCGCGGGCCACCCGCGGACGCCGGCGTCAAGACGCTCGTCGCGCTCGCGCTGACGCTCGGCGTCTCGTTCCTCTTCGCCGCGGTGTCGGCGTGGGCCGTGGCGATGATCTCGATCACGCCGGTGTCGGGGATGACCCTGACGACGCTGATCCTGGCCTCGGTCGTCCTGGCACACTCTCGGCCTCGCCGGTCCCGACGGCATGCTGGCCACGCTGCTGATCGGCGGTGTCGTGTGCACGGCGCTGTCGATGACGGGCTCCATGGTCACGCTGTTCAAGGTCGGGTACTGGGTCGGCGGCACCCCGCGGCGGATCGAGTGGGCCGTGATCGGCGGGTGCGTGCTCGCGTCGATCAGCGCGACCGCCGTCATCATGCTGTTCGCCCGCACCTACGGCTACGTCGCGTCGCCCGAGCATCCGACATCCGATGGCCGCGCCGCAGGCCAACGCGATGGCCGCGGTCGTGCAATCGATGATGGGCTCGAGCGAGGCACCGTGGTTCCTCTACGGCGTCGGTGCCGTGATCGCCGTCATCGTCGAGATGACTCGGCGTCTCGGCGCTCGCGTTCGCGCTCGGCATGTACCTGCCGATCGAGCTGAACACGCCGATCCTCGCCGGGGCGCTCGTGGCCTGGCTCGTCCGCGCGACCGCGCGCGGCGACGCCGCGCTGGCCAAGGCGCGGAACGACCGCGGGACGCTCGTGGCCTCGGGCCTGATCGCCGGCGGCGCGCTCGCCGGCGTGCTCCAGGGTCTCACCGACCTTGCGGCCGAGTGGGGCTGGTTCACGGTTCCGACGTTCGATGCGGACGGCGCCCTGGGGAACTGGATCGGCCTCGCCGTGTTCCTCGCGCTCGGTGCCGGGATCTGGCTCGACGCGCGGCGAACGCGCGTCGAGCACGGATGAACTACGACCGGATCAGTTCGGGCAGAGGACGTCGAGGCAGTACAGGCGCTCGCACCGCGAGTACGGGGTCACGATGCCCGAGCTCGTGACCTGACCACAGCAACCGGTGCTGCGGTAGCCCACGACCTTCTTGTACGTCGCGTCCTTGTAGTACGTGCAGATCGACGGCCCGGCGATGAAGATCGCCTGGCTCACCGGGAGCGTCGAGACGTAGAGCGCCGCGCCGACGAGTACGGCGATCGCGGTCGAGATGACCTTGGCAAGCAGTCGCTTTCTCATGCCTGTCCTCCTTGGCCCGGGCCGATGCTTCCGGGCGGCGAGAACGTACGCCGAAAACGCGGGTCGCGCGCTCACTTCGTCTCGAGCTGCACCACGCCGTCCCAGTCCGCCGGAAGCGGCGTCTGGCGCAGTCGGGAGATCACCGCGAGGTAGAACTCGGACGGTCCATCGTGGCCCCCGCATATCTCGGCCACATCGCGGAACCCGGCGGCCGCGTCGTCGAACCGTCGCGCCCCGAAGTCGGCCAGAGCGGCCTCGAAGCGCGCGATCGCTCGAGCGTCGGGTGTCGTCGGCTCACCGTTCTCACCCAGGAGCTCGTAGATCGAAACCGGCTCGGCCCGGCCGGCGACGCGCATGCGTCCGACCGGACGGACCGCCAGGCACCCATCGGTACCGGCGAGAGTCTCGCCGCTGATCAGCGCGCACGTGCCCATCGTCTTGTTGAGCGACTCGAGCCGCGACGCCAGGTTCACCGTGTCGCCGATCGCCGTGTAGTCGAACCGCTGGGACGACCCGAGGTTCCCGACGAGCATCGGGCCGCTGTGCACGCCGATACGTGTGACGAGCTCGGTTCCCGGCGCGCCTCCGGGCCTCGCGCGAGACATGGCCAGGGCGGCGCGGCACGCCCGCGTGGCGTGGTCCGAAAGCGGCAGAGGCGCGCCCCACAGCGCGAACACGGCGTCTCCGATGTACTTGATCAGCGTTCCACTCGTGTCGAAGATCGTCTGGGTGATGGCCGAGAAGTACTCGTTGAGCATCGTCGCGGTCTGTCCCGCGCTCATTCCCTCGGCGATCGACGTGAAGCCGCGGATGTCGGTGAACACCGCGGTACCGACGACCTCCTCGCCGCCGAGGCGCAGCGAGCCGGGGTCGTCCGCGATCCGGCGGATCATCTCGGGCGACAGGTAGAACGAGAACGCGCGGCGGATCTTCTCGCGGTCGCGGACCGTCGTCAGGTAGTACCAGACGAGGCTCGCCACGTAGGCCACCGGCAGCTGGATCAGGGACGGAACGACGACGGGGATCGAGCGTGCGGCACCGGCGAACGCCGCGTACGCCGAGACCCACGCGACGACCTCGAGGCCCACGAGCACGACCGCGCCGACGGGCGGACTCAAATACAGGAACAGCAGGGTCGCGCCGATCGCGAGGCCGACGAGGACCCACCGCTCGACCGACGGCGCGAGCGTGTCGATCCGCCGGCCGTCGAGCAGGTTCGCGGCGATCGTGGCATGGATCTCGACGCCGTACGCGTATCCGACGTCGCCGCCGCTGAACGGGGTCGGGAATGAATCCTTCGCCTCGCCGGTTTGGAGCGCCGCGACCTGGGACAGGCCGACGAACACGATCTTGTCCCGGAAGAAGCCGGGGCGCAGGTACTTCGCCGGCTCGAGCGCCTGGTACATCGAGACGGTCGGGATCGTGCGCGGCGCGCCGTAGTAGTCGATCAGCCGGGACCCCCGCTCGGCGCGGTGCGACGCGTCGCCCGTCGCGACCTCGTACGCCCCGAGGGCCAGGCTCGGCCGGTCGTCGAGCACGAGACGCGTCCGGCGGATCACACCGTCGTCGTCCGGCGGCAGCTCGACCGAGGCCACCGCTGCTGCGGCTTCGGCGAGCGCGGGCAGCGGATCGATGACCCGGGTCTCGTTGAACTTCGGGTCGTTGGTGCGCTCGACGGTCGAGCCGAGGACGACCTGCCCCGCATCGAACACCGCGAGCTCGAGCGCCGTGTCCTGCGCTGGATCGCGCGGCGCGTCGAACAGAACGTCGAACGCGACGGCCCGCGCGCCCTCCCGCTTCAGCACGCGGATCAGCTCGGCGTGCAGCTCGCGCGGCCACAGCTCGTTCGTCCTGAGCCCCCGCTCGAGGAACGACGTGTCGTCGATCGCCACGACGCACAACCCCGGCGGCGGAGCCTGCGTCCCGCGCACCTTGAACAGCAGATCGAGGCCGTAGCGCCGCTCGAGGTCGACGGTCGGCGGCCACCACGCGGCGATGAGCCCCAGCGCGGCCGGGATCGCGGCCAGCAGGAGCGCGACCGACAGCTTGCGCCGGGGGCGCGCCACCGCTACGGAGACGTGAAGCTCAGGCTGAGCAGGACCGTACGTGCGGGCACGACGTTCTCCTCGAGCGAGCTATGGTAGAACGCGAACTCGCGGTCCGACACGTTGAGCACGCTGAGCGTCACCGAGCCCCAGCGCTCGGGCAGGCGGTAGCCGAGCGCGACGTCGCCGATCCAGAAGTCGGAGTCGACCGTTCCCGCGGCGGCCGTACCGGGGTCGAACTGGTCCACGTGCTGGTCGTAGTACGTGGCGCGGGCGTGCGCGAAGAACCCCATCGGCAGAAAGTACCGGGCCTCCGGCCGGGCGCGGTGCGTGCGGACGAGATTGTTGAACGCGCCGAGGTTGTCGACCTGCGTGAAGTCGAAATCCCGCTCCTCGTAGGCGTAGTCGAGTCCCAGGGCCCAGGTCGTCCCGAGGGTCGCGTTCAAGTACAGGTTGCCCAGCCAGTCGTCGCTCGTGCGCTCGACGACGCCCGTCGCGACCTGGCCGATGCAGCGGAAGCTCGGATCCGGCGCCGCGCAGTCGGGCTCGGGGATCTCGAGGTCGCGGCGCAGGGCCGAGAAGCCCAGGAACACGCGCCGCGAGAACTGTTGGTCCAGGCCGACGCCGTAGTTGACCGAGTTCGTGCCGCCGGGATCGTCGAAGAACTGGTTGAACCCCGAGACCTGCGTCGGCTCGAGCGTCTGCAGTCGTCCGATCGCCGGGGTCAGCCGGGAGTACGCCGTCGCGCGCACGACGGTCTGTGCGGCCACGCGCGCGGACAGCCCGAGCTTCGGGCTGATCTGGTCGTCCTCGAACAGCACGTTCGCCGGGACGATCTGCGAATCGCGGGGCGGAAGGAAGCCCACCGGCGCCGTCACGTCCTCGTAGCTCAGGCCCGCCGTGAGCTCGACCGGGCCGAGCTCGCGGAGCTTGGCATACACGTAGCCGTTCGCGTACTGGTCATCGCCCACGCCCAGCGAGGTCGCGACGCCGCTGTCGATGCTCGTCACCTCTTGCTCGCCGTCGAAGTAACCGGCGCCCGCGGTCCACGTCAGGTTCGTCTGGCGCCGCACGTACTGGCCCTCGACCTGCGTGCCCTCGAGACGCGCGGTCGTCGAGATGTCGGGGAGCAGCGGGGTGCTCCCGTGCTGCTCGGCGTCGTTGTAGATCACCGAGATCGCCAGGTCCGATGCGGGCGACAGGATGCGGTGGTACCCCAGGCCGACGTTCGTCAGGTCGGTCGAGAGCCGCTCGGAGTTCTGCAACGCCGCGTAATCACGCAGCGGCAGGTCGCCCGTGTCCCGTGCACCGTCGATCACGTTGAGCTGCAGCTGGTCGCGGTGGCTCGGCGCGAGGACGACGAACGCGCGAATCGACTCGTTGTCGATGTCGTTGTTGACGCGGAAGCCGTCCGACTCGAACGTCTGGTACGAGATCGCTCCCGCGAGCCGGTCCTGGTTGAACGTCACCGTGGCGTCGCCACCCGAGGACTTGCTGCTGTCGAGCTCGTTGGCATCGAGCGCGGTCGGGAGATCGGTGTCCGTGTCCCCGTAGCGCAGCGAGGCGAACCCGCGCAGCCGCGGGCGATCGAACAGCGCCGTGTACTCGTTGAACGAGACGCTCTCGTTCACCGTGTCGGGGCGCACCGCGTTGACGCTCACCGGCTGGTAGATCCGCGATTGCAGCGTCTCGCTCAGGAACGCCGGGGCGAAGCCCGGCAGGTTGCGGTACGTTCCGCTCAAGAACAGGTGCGAGGAGTAGTTCGACTGGTCGAGGTCGGCGCTCTGGCGCGCGGTGACCATGCCCAGCTGGTCGAACCCCAGGTCGTTGTAGATCCCGGCCAGGTCGGCCGAGCGTACCGCGAGGTCCTCGTCGAGCAGCAGGCGCGAGCGGTACACGGCGCGGCGATCGTTGCGCTCGATCGACTCGCCGAGCTCGGACAGCGCCTCGACCGGCCGGTTGTACGTGCGCTTCAGGATCGCCGAGTACAGCCAGGGGGTCGGATCCTCGGGATCGAGCTCCTTGGCCGCCTCCAGCTCCTTCTGTGCCGGACCCGGACGGCGCTCCTCGAAGTACGCCTTGCCCAGGTACGAGCGGTAGAGCGACGTCTCGGGGTCGAGGATCACCGCGGTCTGGATCTCCTCGCGCCCCGCCCGCAGGTCCGAGCGCAAGCGGGCGATGCCCAGGCCGAGGTGCGCGAGCGGGAAGCTCGGGTCCGCCTCGACCGCCTTCTCGAACGAACCGAGCGCGTCCTTCGACCGCAGCTCGGCCAGCTGTACGAAGCCGAGGACCGCGAGCGCGCGCGCCGAGCCCGGATCGCGGCGCACGGCCCGGTCGGCGGCCTCGCGCGCGCCCGACGTATCGCCCTCGGCCAGGCGCAGCTCGGCAACCCGGGCCTGGGCTTCGGCGCTCTCGGGGTCGAGACGGGCCGCGGCCTCGGCCATCTCGCGAGCCTCGCGGATGTCGAAGTGGGCCTGCTCGGCGAAGGACAGCGCGAGCGCGGCCGTCGCCGAATTCGGGTCGGCCTCGACGGCGCGCTTGGCACCGGCGAGCGCTTCGGTCTTGCGATCGGCGACCAGATCGACGATCGAGCCGAGCGCCAGGGCGAGCGGATCGTTGGGCTTGGCCTCGCGGGCCTGGCCGATCAGGGCCGTGGCCTGGCTGACCTGGCCGACCGCGAGCAGCTCCGCCGCTCGGGCGAGCTGATCGCCCTGCGGACCGAGCGCGCCGAGCCGCGCCGCGTCCGCTCCGCCGAGAACGCGCGGGTAGTACAGCGACCAGGACACGGCATCTCGCGGCCGCACCACGACGCGCTTCGTCGGCGCGCGCCCGGGCTCGATGAACGCCGCTTCGCCCGCCGCGACCGACACGCTGCCGAACGCGTTCGACGCGTCGACGAGCCCCTCGATCATCGTGATCGTCGTCGTGCCGTCGGCCAGGACGTCAACCGCGAACTCGGTGCCGCGGATCGCCGCCGTGACGGTCGGCGTCTCGACGCGACCGTAGTCCTTCGGCGAGCGGCTCGAGAAGTAGTGCTGACCCGCGATCACGCGCAGCACGCCGGGGTCGCCGGCCTGCGGAGCGAGAACCTCGACCTCGCTCTTCTCGTTGATGCGGTGCAACGTCTGGTCCGAATACAGGATCGCCGCCCGGCTACGCTCGCCGGTCCGGACGCGATCCTTGGCGTGCAGCGACTGGTTCAGCGTCGACGGGCCCCAGTCGCCACCGGCGGACCCCTTGGTCTCGACGTGGTTTTGGACCGACGCGAGCTTGCCGCACTCGTCGTCCGCCGCCAGGGCGGGCCACGAAACGAGGACGCACCAGGCCAGTCCGCCGAGCACGAGCCGGCGCACGAGACGTCGAGCGTTCAGGACCGCCATGACTCCCCCTCGGGGTGCGGGGTCGGTAAACCCCGGCCCCATTCGGTGCGGAATAGTAGCGCGTTCTCCCGCCGCACGGTGCCTCGAACGCTCGCCCGTACGCCGAGGCGGGCGGACGCTGCTAGAATCCGGCGTTCCGTCCGGGCATGGGGGAGGCTCTGGCGCGCATGGCGTTCTCGCCGTACCGACTGCGGTTCTGGGGCGTTCGGGGCACCGTCCCGACGCCGGCCGCCGACAAGCTGCGGTTCGGAGGGAACACCAGTTGCCTGTCCGTCGCGCTGGGCGACGGCACGCAGGTGATCCTCGACTGCGGAACCGGGATTCGCGTGCTGGGGAACGCGTGGGCCGCCGCCGGACACACGGACGGCGGACGGTTCCACATCTTCTTCACGCACTACCACTTCGACCACGTCGAGGGGCTGCCGCTGTTCCAGCCGCTGTACGACGCGAAGTCGACGATCACGATCTATGGCCCGAGCAGCGGGTCGCGATCGGTCGGGGAGATCCTCGAATCGTTGATGCGACCGCCGTACTTCCCGGTCACGCTGGCCGACGTCCCGTCGCGTCCGAGCTTCGTCGCGCTCGACGGCTCGCCCCGAACGGTCGGCGACGTCACGGTCAGCTGCTTGCCACTCAACCATCCCGATGGGTCGCTGTCGTTCCGGCTCGAGCGCGGCCCGCGTCGCATCGTCTACGCCACGGACCACGAGCACGGGAACGCGGAGACCGACCGCGCGCTGATCGAGTTCGCGCGCGACGTGGACTACCTGATCTACGACGCAACCTACATGCAGTCCGAGTACGAGGCGCTGCGCCGCGGCTGGGGCCACAGCACGTGGTACGCGGCGGTGCAGACGGCGCTCGCGGCGCGCGCTCGGCATCTCGTGCTGTTCCATCATCACCCCGAGCATTCGGACGACGAGCTCGCCCGCGTGCTCGACGTCGCCCGAGCGGAGTTCCCGGCCACCGAGATCGCACACGAGGGCCTCGAGCTTCCGTTGTGAGTCGCGCCCCGGCTCAGGGCAGCGTGGCCGTGTCGCGGCCGGGCTCCGCGCCTACGCTCGACTGATAGCTCCGTCCCGGACAGTCCGGCGCGAACAGGTAGTACGAGCCGGTCCCGCTCGACGGGCTCGTCGCATCGGTGAACGACAGTGCGTCGGCCAGCGTTCCCGACGCGTTCGTCCCGTACGTGCCCACCGACGCCAGAGGCCCCCGAACGTACCGCACGTCGGCGGCGCTCGACCACTCGAACCGCGTCTTGGTCGTCGCTAGAACGGTCTGGCCGAAGATGACTGATCCCTGCCCTAGATTCGCGACGAACGGACAGTTGTCGGAGACGTTGATCACCGTGTCGGCGTCGGAGTCGAGGTCGCGGCTGTACAGCTCAGGCTTGCCCGACGTGTCCTGGTCCTGCAGGTACACGGCACGCGTCTCTCCGGTCGCGATCGCGTAGTCCAGCACGCCGAGCGTGCCCGCGACCGTGTTCAGCGCTTCGGGCGCGAGATCGCGGCGGACCGGGACGGCGTGGATCCGTGGCGTAGCCGCTCCGGCGCTCGTCGAGCCGACCCCGTACGCGAGCAGCCGCGCCGTGGGCGACGGCAGGAACGCGCTGTGCACTGTCTGCCCGGCAGCCAGCAGATCGTTCAGCCGCACGAACGCACCGCTCCCGTCGAACGGGACGCTGTATAGGTCCGCGGCGGTACCGAGCACCGGATAGACGGCCCGACGTCCGAGAACCGGTGTGCCACGATCCTGGAAGTACCCCGCATCGTACGGAACGACGAGAGAGTGCAGCGTCGCCGGCGCTCCGCCGCCGATCGCCACACGGTACAGCTCCACCGTTCCGGGAACGCTCTGATCCGCCTCGTACAGCACGGTCGCGCTGTCGGGACCCACGTTCACGCTGTCCGCGATCTGCGTTCCCGCGAGCGGCGTGTTGAGCCGAATCGAGGACGACGCGACCGCCACCTGCGCGCTGTACACCTCGATGACGCCCGCCGTCGTCTGGTCGGCCAGGTACGCGACGCGCGTACCATCCGGGCTGAGCGCAAGCGCCA
Source organism: uncultured Acidobacteriota bacterium (assembly GCA_963824225.1). Taxonomy (GTDB): domain Bacteria; phylum Acidobacteriota; class Polarisedimenticolia; order Polarisedimenticolales; family Polarisedimenticolaceae; genus CAWGOF01. Next base: position 397,745 of record CAWGOF010000002.1, read on the forward strand.
CGACGCCGTCGCCGGCCATCGCCGCGTCGAGACGGAGCTTCGTACCCCCGCCGATCGGCACGCTGAAGATCTCGGTCCGGCCGAGCACGAGCTCATCCGCGGTGTACACGACCCGGGCGCTGTTCGGCGTGATCGCCGCAAGCGACACCGAGCCGAGGGCCAGGCTGAGCTGGATGTCCGAGCCGGGGGCTGCGGCGGCGAGCGGAACGCTGAACCACTGGTACACGCCGTCGGTCACCGCATCCGCCGAGTAGATCGCCCGCACGCTGTCGGGGCTGAAATCGGCGAACACCACGGTGCCCGCGGCGATCGTGCGCCGCGCGTCGCTGATCTGCTTGGCCGACGCAGCGGTCGCGATCGACGCCGCGTAGAGCTCGCTGCCTCCGCCGCCGAACGCCGTATCGGGCGCGAGAAACAGCGCCCAGGCGCCGCTCGGCGCGAGGCCGAACGCGCTGACCGGCCGTTGCGCGGCCAGATTGAGCTGCACGGCCGCGCTCGCGCCGTCGATCGGAGCGCTGAACAGGTCGTCGTTCCCGCCCCCGGCGTTTGCATCGGCACGGAACACGACGCGCGCGCTGTCCGACGTGATCTGGAACGCGCTCACGCCGAGGTCGCCCGCGCCGAACGGCAAGCCGGCGCTGATCTTGATCGGCGCCGCGGTGCCGTCGACACGCACGCTGTACAGCTCGGTCCGGGCCAGGACCTCCTGATCGGCGATGTACACGGCGTACGTCCCGTTCGGGCTGACGGCGAACGAGCGGACGTAGCCGACCATCGGCAGGCCCGAGATCTTGCGCGTTGCAGCGATCGCCGGCTCGACCGACCGCGAGAGCGTCCCGAACAGCGGCCGCTCTTCCCGTGGACGCTCCGCGAGATCGATCCGCGTGGCCCCCGGTCCGTACGTCCGCACGCCGGGCGCTTGCGGGCTCGCCGCGGGCTCGCTCGACTCTCGCGGCGGTCGCACGCGCGACGGCTCGGCCAGGGCGCCCCCGGCCACGAGCAACGCCAGCCCCAGGCTCAGCCCGACCCCGATCGCACGCGATCTGCCTCTCGCCATGTCAACTTCCGCGCCCTCAGGTCTCAGGGCCTGAGGGTGAAACCGGCCCGGAACACCCGTGAGTCGGGCATCCGGACGCTGATGACGTACACACCCAACGGAAGGTCCTTCGTCCGCAGCTGGAAATCGCACTGGGTCGAGGTGCAGGCGAAGGCCGGGTCGTTCGGATTCGCGTTGTTGGCCCCGTTGACATTCGTGAGCGGCTGCGGCCCGAGCGTCTGGTGCACGACGGCGACGATCGACGGCACCGGATCGATGCCCGACGTTACGAGGAGCTGGCCCCCGCAGAACAGCTGCAGCTTGAGCGGCACCGTCTTCGTCTTGTTGAACGAGCCGTTCGAGTAGTAGACCGGCCCGCCGTCGGGCATGAGGCGTGCATTGACCGGCGCCAGGAAGCCAGCCAGGCCGTCGTACGTTTCGCCGTCGATGTCGGTCGCCGGGTTGCAGACGCGCCCGATGCCGAGGACGAACGGCATCGTGGCCTCGGTCGGTCCGTTGTGATCCCCGCGCAGCTTTAGCTCGAACACGCGACCGACGTCCGAGTCCTGTCCGGGCGGGAGGGTCAACGAGAACGGGACCGTGTTGGTCTTCGGATCGACGACAGCCGGCGTGTCGCAGTCCCCGCCCCCGCCGTAGGCCGGGAAGTCGGGATAGGACGACGTATCGCCGGTCAGGACGATCAGCTGCGGGTTGAACTCGTCGGGTGGGCTCGACAGCGTGCCGATCGGGTTCAGGACCCCCGCCGTTCCGATGTTCTGCACCGACACGGTGAGTGAGCAGGTCTCGCCAGGCTGGCACAGACCGTCGCCCGAGGTGTCCTGGACGAACACCGCGATCGGCGACGGCAGGAACGGCGGGATCTCGACCTCGGGTGCCGGAACGATCAGCGAGCACGGACCCTGGCCGAACGGTTGGCCGTCCTTCGTGATCGTCGCGATCGTGAAGATCTCCTTGCCGGCGATCGCGCCGGCCTGGCAGCGGGTGAACGTCCCGCCGGGCGGGATCGTCTCGGTGACCGGCGTGACGTCGCAGACGGGGGCCTCGATCGCCGAACCGCTCGACACCGCTAGGCGTGAGCGGGAGCGGGCCGTCGACCGCGGAGCGGGTTCGACGCCGCGACCGACACGGTCGGCCCGCGATTCGCGCGATGTCGCGTCACCCGGCAAGAACAGCAGCAAGTCGCCCGTCGTCGCCGCGGCCGGGCTGCACACGCAGGACTGCCCCTGGCTACACGTGCCCTGGCCCGACGAGGGACAGCCCGAGAAGTCGCAGGTATGGCCGCACGCGCCGCAGTTCAGCGGGTCGGTGTTCGTGTTCGTGCAGCGGTTGTTGCACGCGGTGGGCGTCGGCGGCCGACAGGTTCGGCACGATCCCGACGAGCAGATCTGGTTCGCCCCGCAGGCGTTCCCGCATGCGCCGCAGTTGAGCGGATCGGCTTGCAGGTCGACGCACTGGTCACCGCACAGCGTCTTGCCCGGACAGATCGGCTGGCACGAGCCCGAGTTGCACAGCTCGTCGGCACCGCAGGTGTTCCCGCAGCCGCCGCAGTTGCCGTGGTCGGTCAGCGGATCGACGCACTGGTCGCCGCACAGCAGCTCGCCCGCGGGACAGTCGGGCTCGCACGCTCCCGCCGTGCAGCGGTACTGGGACGGGCAGGCGTTCCCGCAGGATCCGCAGTTGGCCTCGTCCGTCTGGAGATCGGCACACGCGTCCCCGCACACGGTCAGTCCCGGAGCGCAGGTCGATTCGCAGGCCCCCAGCGAGCATACGAACCGGTTCGCGCACTCGACGTCGCACGCGCCGCAGTGGTCGGGATCGCTCTGCAGGTTGAAGCACGTGTCGCCGCACAGGGTCTCGCCCGGCGGGCAGTCGGGCTCGCACGCGCCCTCGGTGCAGCGGTAGAACGGGTCGCACGCCGCGCCGCAGGCACCGCAGTTCGCCTCGTCGGTCTCGAGGTCGACGCACATGTCGCCGCACAGCGTCTGACCTGGCGGGCAGTCGGGCTCGCATGCCCCGTCGGTGCAGCGGTACAGCAGATCGCAGGCCGCGCCGCAGGCGCCGCAGTTCGCCTCGTCCGACGTCAGGTCGACGCACGTGTCGCCGCACAGCGTTTGACCTGCGGGGCAGATCGGTTCGCACGAGCCCTCGGAGCAGAACTCGTCGCCGGCGCACGTCACGCCACAGCCGCCGCAGTTGTTCGGGTCGGTCAGGTAGAACTGACATCCGTCGTCGCAGATCGTCATCTGCGGCTCGGGGCAGCACGCGGGCTGCTCGACGCTGACGATGAGCGGGCCGCCGGTCTGGTTCGTGATCGTCTGCTCGAAGCGCCCCGGTGCGTACGTGCCACCGCACGTCGCGACCGTCTTCTCGGGGCTGAAGAACGTCACCAGGCTCGAGGTCAAGGACGCGCTCGACACGGTGACGTCGGTCGGGAACACCGACTTTCCGGGAACGACGAACGATCCGCCGATGGTCTCGCCCGGAGGACGGACGCCACCCGGAGAGTTCGACACGACCGGGATGCCTCGCGCGTCGAGTCGGAACACGACGGGGCTCAGGATCGAGTACACCTGCGAGACGGTCGTCCACTCCCACTTCGTGCCCACGGAAGGACCGGCGGTCACGAACGCCTCGAACCCGCCGGGCCCCGCGCCGTCCCAGTCGAAGTCGAACGACTTGCCGATCGCGTTGTTGTAGATGACGTTCTCGATCTTGACCGGGTAGGACTGGAGCACGCGCGTGACGACGCGGCTCTCGGCACCGTTCGCCGGATTGCCGTCGAGGTCGAGCGCTTGCTCGGCGGCGCGCGTCTCGAGCGCCGGCAGCGCCAGCGACGCGATCAGCACGTAGGCCACAACGCGCCTCGCGTGCGGCAGACGACTCGTCCTGCGCATGGCTCCCCCCGTCACCGCGACGATAAATCCCCGCAGATGCCCACCGGCGTTGGTGATTGTACGCACAGGTTGCACTGCGGGACCACGTGTTTCGGGCCCATTTCTGCCCGGAAGGGTAGCACGGACGGCGTTTTCGGCGTTCGACCTCAGTCGCCGGCCCGGCGCGGGCGCGGGCGCGGGCGCGATCCGGAGACGGTCGTTTCGCCGTGCGGGTCGGTGGAACTCGTCCCGCTCCCGCCCGCCGGCGCGCGCGACGACTGCGGAAACAGCTTTGCCAGATAAGTAGCCAGGGTCACGATCGTCGGCCCATACCCCTTGTGATACATGAAGTACTCGAGGTCGTAGCCCATCGTGCCGGCGTCGGCGTACCGGTCGTCGGGGGTGAACGCCACGGCGCGATCGACGATCGCCGCGAGCATCGGCGGCACATCGGGCGCAACGGTCGCGACCTGCGGAACCGCCGTCGTGCGCACGCGCTCGAGCCACGCTTCGCGCGAGCGCACGTCCTGTGGATGCGGCCGGTGTCCGGCGAGCATCTCCCACAGCACGAGGCCGAGCGAGTACAGGTCCGAGCGCTGATCGGTCGGCTCGAGCCGCGCCTGCTCGGGCGACAGGTACGCATACTTGCCGAGCAGCCGGCGCTCGTCGCCTTCCAGAGCCAGGCTGCGCGCCTTGGCGATGCCGAAGTCACCGATCTTGACCTCTCCGAACCAGGTTACGAGCAAGTTACGCGGCGACACGTCACGGTGCACGACGCCCAGCGGGATGCCGTCTGTGCCGGTCTGCTTGTGCGCGTACTCGAGGCCCCGGCACACGCGCGAGGCGATGAACGCCGCGAGCTCGAGCGGGAGGCGCCGTCGCGTCTCCGTGTGACGGGCCAGGATCTCGCGCAGGTTCACGCCTTCCACGTACTCCATCACGATGTACAGGATCTCCGACGCCCGGCCGAGGTGGTACACCTGCACGATGTTCTGGTGCACGAGATCGGCGACGAGCTTGGCCTCGCCGATGAACATGCGGACGAACTCGGCGTCACCGGAGTAGCGCTCGAGGATCGTTTTGACCGCCACGGTCTTCTCGAACCCCTCGACCCCGTGCTGGACCGCCTGGTACACGTGGCCCATGCCACCCTTGGCGATCGTGCGGACGATCGACAGGCGGAGCGGACCGGTGATCTCGATGGGATGTGGCACGCCGGCGCCCCGGGATCGCGGACCGGCTCGCCGTCGTGGCCGCCGGCGCCCGGAGTATATACTCCAGGCGCCGCGCGGCGGCCTTGCGCGACGGCACGCACGCATGGCGCGCACTCGCAAGACCGAACCACACCTGACGCCGGAGGCCCTCGAGCGGATCCTCGAGGTGACCCGGCGCCTCGCGGCTCCGATCGAGCTCCGCACCCTGCTCGGCGAGATCGTCGATGCGGCGCGGGTCGTGCTGCGGGCCGATCGCGGCTCGGTGTTCCTGTACGATCCGCAGGCTCACGAGCTCGTGACCGCCGTGGCGACCGGGGTGGGAACCCTGCGCTTCCCGGCGGACCGCGGCATCGCCGGCGAGTGCGCCAAGAGCCGCAGCGTGGTCAACGTCCCCGACTGCTACGCCGATCCGCGGTTCAACCCCGAAGCCGATCGGCAGACGGGGTACCGGACCCGCTGCCTGCTCGCGGTCCCGCTCGTCGGCGACGACAATTCGTTGGTCGGGGTGCTGCAGATCCTCAACAAGGCCGACGGTGTTTTCGATGCCGTCGACGAGCGCACGGCGACGACGCTCGCCGCACAGTGCGCGGTCGCGATCCGCCGCGCGCAGATGACCGAGCAGCTCGTGGCCAAGGAGAAGCTCGACCGCGAGCTCGCGCTCGCGCGGGACATCCAGATCGCGCTCTTACCGCGCAGCGCGCCCGACCTTCCGGGCTACGAGCTGGCCGGCCTGAGCCGCCCGGCGGAGCTGACGGGCGGCGACACGTTCGACTTCATCCCGCTGAGCGACGATCGGCTGATCCTCCTCCTCGGCGACGCGACGGGGCACGGCATCGGACCTGCGCTGAGCGTGACCCAGGTGCGGTCGATGCTCCGCATCGCGGTGCGCCTGGGCGCGCCGATCGACGAGGCGTACCGGCACATCAACGACCAGCTGGTCGACGACCTGTCGGCGAATCGCGCGGTGACCGCGTTTCTCGGGCTGCTCGACGCCCGGACGAACGAGCTGTCGTTCCACGCCGCGGGCCAGGCGCCGTTGCTGCACTGGCACGCGGCGAGCGGCACGTTCGAGTGGATCGGCGCGACGTCGATGCCGATGGGGTTCTTCCCGCAGCGCAAGCCCCCGACGGCTCGCACGTTACGGTTCGAGCCCGGGGACGTGCTCGGGCTCCTGACCGACGGAGTGTACGAGTGCGAGGACCCGGCGGAGCGAGCGCTCGGAACGGCGGGGGTCGAAGCGCTGTGGCGGACGCCGCTCGACGAGCCGATGGCACGGCTCGCCGAGCGGATCGCGGAGCGCGTGCAGGAGCACGCAGGCGGGCAGCCTCAGGCCGACGACGTCACGATCGTCCTGGCGCGCCGCCTGCCGTAGGTCAGGCCTTCTTCTCCTTCGGCGCTTCCATCTTCGTCGCGGTGATCCACTTCTTGCCGTCCTTCTCGGCGACGGTGCCGGTCACCACGGCGGCCTTCTCGCCCTTGCATGCGTGGCCGTACTGCTCGCTGACGTCGTTCTTCACGACGTAGTACTGCGTCGCGGCGCCACCCTGATCGACGACCAGGACGTTCTGGCACTCCTTGGCGTCCTCGGCGTGGAGACTGCACTTGGCGCAGGTGATCTTGCCCTCGACCGTCACTGCGTCATCGCTGGCCACGGCGAACGTCGAGAGGGCCAGGAGCGCGACCAGCAGGCAGATGCTCGTCTTCTTCATGCCCGAATCTCCTCTTTCTGGTTCCGAGTACGGACGGCGCGGATTGTACCGGCGCGACCCCGGAGCGTCCACCTACGCCCGCCGCACGAACTCGAGCGTCCGCGGATTGACCAGGATCCGCTCGCCGCTATCGACGAACAGGGGCACGCGGATGCTCAGGCCGTTCGTCAGCGTGGCTTCCTTGAGGTTCTTCCCGCTCGCGGTGTCGCTGCGCGAGCCTCCCCCGGCCATGTCCACCTCGGCCTCGACGTACTGCGGCAGGTCGACGCCCACGACGTTCCCGTCCCACACCACCGAGGACAGCTGCAGACCCTCGGTCAGCCACGGGACCATTCCGGGTAGACGCTCGTTGGCCAGCGCGAACTGCTCGTACGATCCGAGGTCCATGAAATGACACGAGTCGCCGTCGCCGTACAGGAACTGCACCTGGCGAAACCCGACGTCCGGCACCTCGAACTTCTCGCCACCCTTGAACGTCCGGTCGACGAGCGTACCGGTCAGCACGCTGCGCAGCTTGCAGCGCACGAGGGTCGCCGCTCCGCGAGCCGAGGGGGTCTGGACCGTGAAATCCTCGATCGTGTACGGCTCACCGTCGGTGAGGATCCGGCCTCCGCGCTTGAACTCTCCCGTCGTGATCATCCGCTCTCCCCGGGTCCGTCGCGCGGACCGCGCGCTCCAGTGTAGCGAGGCGCCCCACGGGAGGCGAGTACAGTAGGTCGCTCGCTCGGAGGTGCCGATGGACCCGCTGGACCCGCTCGTCCTGTACGTCGGAGAGAAGAACGTCTCGTCGTGGTCGATGCGCGCCTACCTGGGACTCGTCCACAAGCAGCTCCCGTTCGACGAGCGTCTGGTCGAGCTCGTCGAGGGCCGGGGGGACGAGCTCCTGGCGCGCGTGTCGCCGACCGGTCTCGTTCCCGTGCTGCACCACGGGCCGCTCGTCGTGCCCGACTCGCTCGCGATCCTCGAGTACCTGGAGGACGCGTTCCCGCCGCCGCGTCATCCCGCCCTGTGGCCGCCCGAGGTGCGAGCGCGAGCCCGGGCGCGCTGGCTCGCCGCGACGATGCATGCGGGGTTCGCCGCCCTGCGCGCCGGAATGTCGTTCCATACGTGCTTCTGGCCCGAGCGGCCAGCCGCCGATTCGGCGGCGCGGGCGGATGCTGCCGCGCTGCTCGAGCTGCTCGATCGCGCGCGTGCGGACGCTCCGCCGACCGGCCCGTTCCTGCTCGGGGAGTTCGGTGCGGCGGACATCCTGTACGCACCGGCGCTCGTGCGTCTCGACGCGTACGGCGTGCCGACGCACGCGACTCCGCGGGCCGCGGACTACCTCGGCGCCGTGCTCGCCCACCCGACCGTGCGCGCGTGGCTCGACGCTGCACGGGCGTTGCCGCCGGTGCTCGAGGAGTAGCCGCGAGCGCGAGCGACCTCGGTCGGATCGCGCGGCACGAGTCGATCCCACAGCGCATCGGGGGCGGCGTCGAATACCGCGTCCGCCGCGGGCGGAAGAACCCGCCAGTCGCCGCGCTCGATCTCCGCGTCGAGCTGACCGGGGCCCCATCCCGCGTAGCCCACGAACACGCGGTACGGCGTCGCGCCGTGCTCGGACAGCAGCCGTCGGAGCACGTCGATCTGCCGGGTCGCGTGCACGTCGCCGAACACACGCGACGAGCCCGTCGGGGGCTCGGCCGCGCGGAGCAGGACGAACACCTCCCCCTCGCTCACCGGTCCGCCCCAGAAGACGAGGTCCCGATCGGTCGCGAGATCGCCCACGCCGCTCAGGACGTCGGCGAGCCGCGCGTCCGCTGCACGGTTCACGACGAGGCCCATGGCGCCATCGGGGCCGTAGCCCAGCAGCAGCACCACGGTTTCACGGAAATTCGGGTCGCGCAGGCCGCGTGCCGCGACGAGCAGCTTTCCGCGCTGGGGCGCTTCGACCGCGCGTGCGGGCGGCGAGGCGCAAACGATCGCACACGCGGCGACGAAGGCGGTGGTTCGACCGAGGGTCGACACGCCCGCAGTGTACCGCGCGCGGTGCCGAGGTGCTTCAGTCCCCGTTCAGCGCGCGGGCGCGCCAGTAGCGGGTCCCCGTGATGTCGGCGCCGGCGATGACGCCCTTGTTCGTCAGCTGGAACACGGCGACGCCGCGCGTGAACGTGGCCGTCGCTCCCTTGCCTGCGGATCCGACCGCTGCGCTGGCGCCTGCGTCCACCTGCCAGCCCGAGTCGACGAACCGGTCGAGCAGCTCTTGGGTCTCGAACAGGAGCACTTGCTGGTACGAGTGGCCGCCCAGGCCGAGCCCCACGCCTCCCGTACCCGATTTCATGTACGTGTGCCGCTTGGCCTGTCGATCGACCGCCACGCCGACCCCGCCTCCACCCGACAGGAGCACCGAGACCTTGAACGTGTCGAACACGGCGAAGCCGGCGGCGCGATCGTAGAGCGTGCGCGATGCCGGCGCCTCGTCGAACAACCGCTCCATCGCCTCGAGGGCCATCGTTTCGATCGCTTGGCGCCGAGCTTCGAGCTCCTTGTCCTTGTCCTTCGCTTCGCTGGCCCGGATCGCCGGCGAGAGGCAGACGAGGCACAGCGCGAAAACGAGCCCGACCGGAACTACACGGTTCATGCGGGATCTCCTCGCCGGCAAAACATGAGGCCGGACGAGGGCCGGCGCAACCTCAGCCGGGCTCGGACTCGTCCTTCGGCCGGCGCCCGCGCCGCCGCTCGTCGACGGCGCGGGTGAGCACGAACTCGATCTGCGCGTTGAGGCTGCGCAGCTCCTGGTCGGCCCAGCGCCTGAGCTCTTCCCACAGCTCGGGCCGGATCCGCAGCACGAGCGACTTGCGCTGCGCCATACGTCGCCGCTACTGGTACAGCGTTCCGGCGTTGACGACGGGTGCCGCGGCCGACTCGCTGCACAGCACGACGAGCAGGTTGCTGACCATCGCCGCCTTGCGGTCCTCGTCGAGCGTCACGATGCGCCGCTCGGACAGCCGCTCGAGCGCCATCTCGACCATGCTCACCGCCCCGTACACGATCTGCGTGCGTGCGGCCACGACCGCCGACGCCTGCTGGCGCCTGAGCATCGACTCCGCGATTTCCTGCGCGTACGCCAGGTGGCTCAACCGGGCTTCGACGACGTGAATCCCCGCGCGGCCCAGCCGATCGTTCAGCTCGCGCTCGAGGACCTCGCTGACCTGATCGGTGCCGGCGCGCAGGGTCAGCGTCTCCTCCGCATGGTCCTCGAACGTGTCGTACGGGTAGGATCCCGCGAGGTGCCGCACGGCGGCCTCGCTCTGCACGACGACGTAGTGCTCGTAGTCGTCGACGTCGAACGACGCGCGGTACGTGTCCTGGACCTGCCAGACGACGACGGCCGCGATCTCGATCGGGTTTCCTGCCCGATCGTTGACCTTCAGCTTCTGGCCGTTCAGGTTCCGCGCGCGCAGCGTCACGCGCTTCTTCGTGTAGAACGGATTGGCCCACGCAAACCCGTTGCGCTTGACGGTCCCCTTGTACACGCCGAACAGCACGAGGACCCGCGAGTCGTTCGGGTTGACGATGAACAGACCCACCCCGAGGAACGCGGCGAGGAGCAGTGCCAGGACCGCGAGCAAGAACGACCACGGCGTGGCGGTCCGGACTCCGTGGACGATGAGCGCGATCCCGCCGACGGCGAGGGCGATCGCGAGGGCCAGCATCGGGTAGCCGGAGATTGGGCTGCGAGTCGATTCGTTCATGGCCTGCTCCTTCGTGAGATCGTCATGATATCAAACTGATAAACGAGCGGACGCCGCATTTGGTTCCACCAGCGGCGTCTTCTCTCAACACGTTGCAAATGAAGAAGTTATTGGCTTCGACGGACACGAGTCGGTATCATGCGCGCGTGCGTTTCGTCCAGGCCTCGGACTTCCACCTGCACCCGGACCAACCCGAACGGCTCGACGCGCTCGGGGCCGTCGTGCGCGTCGCCACGGCCGAGCACGCCGACTTCCTGCTGATACCGGGCGACCTGTTCGATGCGCCCGAGGTGTCGGATCCGCTGCGCGGACGCGTGCGCGCGATCCTCGAGGCGTTCGCCGGCACGACGATCGTCGTCCCGGGCAATCACGATCTCGATCCGCGCGATCCCGCGCGCACGGCGTTCCCCGCGGGCTCGGATTACGGGCGGCGCACGGTCGTGCTCGCCACCCCGCCCTACGAGGTCCGGGAACCGAGCGACCACGCGACGTCGAGCGTGCGGATCGTCGGCGTGCCGTATCACGCCGGTAGCACGCTCGGGCGGGATCTGGCGGGGCTCGAGGCCGATCCGCTGCGGACGGTTCTACTGGCGCACGGCACGTTGCACGCCGGGCGCCTCGAATCTCTCGTCGGGGGAGAAGGCCAGGAGTCGGCGTACTATCCGATCGTCGAGCGCGATCTTCGAGGGCGCTTCGCCTACGCGGCGCTCGGCCACGTCCACGCCCGGGCGACGTTCGACGAATGGACCGCCGACGCCGCGTGGGGCTACGCGGGCTCGCCCATCGCGATCACGCGCGGCGAGCTCGGCCGGCGCCACGCCGTGGTCGTGGATTTCGTACCGGGCCATGGCGTGCGCGACGTGCGCCGGATCCCGCTCGGGACACCGTACTGGAGCGAGTACACGGCGACGCTCCTCCCGTGGGACGACGTCGACGCGTTGATCCACCGGCTCGCCGAGAGCCTGCCCGCGCCGGACGAGCCGTGCGATTCCGACCGCGGCCTGCGGATTCGTGTCGACGGCTACCTCGACGGCGACGAGACGGACCTGCGGGACCGGCTCGAGCGCATGGCGCACGAGGTCGAGACGCGCTTCCGGCGGGTCGAGGTCGACGTCCGAGACACGATCACCGTGCGCGCCGTCGTCGAGCAACGGCCGTGGCTCGCCGACCTGCTCGTGCGGCTGCGCCGACGGGCGGAGAGCGAGGGCACGCCGGAGCACGTCGTGCGCCGGGCGGCCGGCCTGCTCGTCGCCGCGGCGCGAGAGAGCTCGCGATGAGCCTCCGTCTCACGCGCATGCGCATCGACCGGTTCGGCCCGCTGCGGCAGATCGACCTGGCGCTCGGACCGTTGACCGTCGTCGTGGGGGGGAACGAAGCGGGCAAGTCGTCGATCGTCGACGCGCTCCACGCCTGGCTGCGGGGGAGCTTCCGCCGGGCCAACGCGGTGTCCTGGGATGGCGTGCGGCGAAGCCTTCCGGGCTTCGACGGCACGGTCGAGGTCGAGCTGTCCTCCGCGCTCGGCGACGCGCCTCCCGCGATCCTGTGCGACGACCCGGTCCTGTGGAACCTGCTCGTGATCCCCGAGGGTCGCGCCGGATCTCGGCGCGCCGGGATCTCCCAGCGCGACTGGCTGATCGAGGCCAAGCCGCACCTGACCGGCTTCGACGCGCAAGCGATTCGCGAGCACCTGCGCGACCGCGCCGGACTCACGCCCACCGATCGCGATGCGCGCGAATGGACCGAGGCGGGCGAGCGTCTGGACCGGACCGCCGAGGCGATCCAGACGTTCCTGGCGGACGTCGCGTTGCTCGGCGATCGAGAGGCCGAGCTGCGCGCTCGCTCGATCGAGCGACGACGCCTCGAGGATGCGGCGGCGCGTGAGCGCGCAGCGGCGGATTTCGAGCTCTGGCGGCGGGCCACGGCGGCGCAAGACGAGCTCGTGCGTCTGCGTGCCGAGCTCAGCCACGTCGGGCCGGGGAACGAGGCCGATGCACGCGCGTGGCGTGGGCTCGAGGTCGAGCTGGCGCGCCACGCCGCGCGCCGGCAAGCCGCGAGCCTCGCACGAGGACGGTCCGAAGCGAAGCGCCGTGTCGTCGACGACGATCTCGAAGGATCCGGGAGCTCGGTCGCGGAGGCGGAACGCCGCGTTCGTGACGTCGCCGAGCTCGATCTCGCGCGCCGCGCGAACGTGGCCACGGCCGCGGCTGTGGCCGCGGGAAGCGACGGTCGCCCGAGCCTCGACCACCTCGCCCGCGCGGGCGTCGGCGCATCGATCGCCGGCGCCGTTCTCCTGGTCCTCGGCCTCGGTACCTGGTCGTGGCTCGCCGCGATCGGCGCCGTGACGGCGAGCGGAGGACTCGCGCTGTGGCTCGCGACGCGCCCGACGCGGGCCGCGCGCGCGGAGCGGGACACGGGCCCGGCGCTGCTCGAGGATGCGCGGCGCCTCGGCATCGATGCGTCGGACCCCGCCGGCGTCCTCGAACGGCTCGCGGAGATCGAGGCCCATGCGCTCCGCGAGCGTGTGCGGCGCGATGCGGCGCGGAAGCAAGCCGCGGCGTCCGAAGACGAGGTCGAGGAGTGTGCCAGGGAAGAGGCCGAGGCCGAGCGCGCGCTCCTGGGCGTCGACGCACGGATCCACGAGCTTCGCGAGCGCACCGGGCTCCCGAACGCCGACGCGCTCGCCGAGCGTGTCGAGCGCCGGGGTCGCCTCGAGAGGCGCCGCGACCGGGCGCTCGCCGAGCTCGCCGCGGTGCTGCCCGCGTCCTCGGAGGCCGAGCGCGAGCGAGCGATCGCGGGCCATCGAGCCGAGGATCCCGGGTTCGCACCGACACCGGGCGCGCTGTCGCGGCTCGAGCGCGATCTCGCCGCCGCTAGGTCCGCGGTCGCGGAGCTCGAGCGCGAGACGGTCGGCCGGCTCGAGCGCGGGCTCCAGGCGATCGGCGAGCCCGATCTGTCCGCGGCCCGCGCGACGCTCGAGGACGCGCGGCGCGCGCAGGACGAGCGCCAGCGTCTCCGGGCCGCGGCGCGGCTCGCGCTCGACGTGGTCGAAGAGGCCGAGCGCGACGTCGAAGGCCATCTCGATGGGGTATTCGAAGATCCGGTGTCGGGAGCCGGGCCGGTCTTCGCCCGACTGACCCACGGTCGCTGGACCGCGCTGCGCCGCGTCGACTCGGCCGTCCTGGCCCTCGGCGCCGACGGCTCGAGCGTCAGCGCCGAGGCGCTGAGCCGCGGGACGCACGATCAGCTGCATTTCGCGCTGCGCGCGGCGCTCGCGCGGCGGATCCTCGGTGAGCCCGGGTTCTTCGTGTGGGACGACACGTTCCTGACGGCCGATCCACCGCGCCGTCGCGAGCTCGTGAGCCTGGCCATCGACCTCGTCGTCGAGGGCTGGCAGATCCTGTATCTCACCGTCGACCCGGCGATCGCCGACCTGTTCGCCCACGCCGCGTCCAGCCGCGCGGGGATCGACTGTCGGATCGTGCACCTCGCCGAGCATCCCCGGCCCGTCGCGTGACCGTTCCGCCCGCTCGCGCCCGACGCATGCTCGCGATCCTCGCGATCGCCCAGGTGCTCGCGATGTCCGTGTGGTTCGCGGCCAGCGCGGCCACGGCGCGGCTCGCCGAGACGCTCGCGCTCGATGCCGCGCGCATCCGCGATCTCTCGGCGGCGGTCCAGCTCGGGTTCGTCGTCGGGACCGCCTTGGCCGCGATCCTCAACCTGGCCGACCTGGTGCCTGCCCGGGCGTACTTCGCCGTGTGCGCGGCGGCCGCGGGCCTGGCCAACCTCGCGCTCCTCGCGGTCGACGGATACGGGGCCGCGCTCGCCGTGCGCTTCGCCGCCGGGGCGTTCCTCGCCGGGGTCTACCCGCCGGCGATGAAGATGATCGCCACGTGGTTCCGCACCGGCCGCGGCAGTGCGATCGGCATCGTGGTCGGTGCGCTCACCCTGGGCAAGGCGATGCCGTTCCTGGTCGGAGCGTTCGGGGCACGCAGCGCGTGGGCTCTGGTCTCGACGACGTCGGCCGGAGCGTTCGTCGGAGCGGTGCTCGTCGCGCTGGCCTACCGCGACGGACCGTACGCGTTCGAAAGGCGTCCGTTCTCGTGGCGCCTGACGTCGGTCGTCGTCGCCCATCGCGACACGCGGCTCGCGATCCTGGGTTACCTCGGACACATGTGGGAGCTGTACGCGATGTGGACCTGGATCCCGGCGTTCCTCGCGGCGAGCCTGGGGCTGCGTGCGTCGGTCGACGCCTTCGCCGTCGACGCGCTCTCGTTCTTGACGATCGCGACCGGGAGCGCCGGCTGCGTGTGGGGCGGGATCGTGGCCGACCGGATCGGTCGCGCGCGGCTCGTGCGCCGCGCCCTCGCCGTCAGCGGCGGCTGCTCGGTGCTCGTGGGCCTGACGTTCGGCGGGAGCGTGTGGCTCGTGGCTCCGGTCGTCTGCATCTGGGGGTTCTTCGTCGTCGCCGACTCGGCGCAGTTCAGCACGCTCGTGACCGAGGTCGCTCCGCGGCATGCGGTCGGCACGGCGCTCACGCTCCAGACCTCGCTGGGCTTCCTGCTGACGATCGTCACGATCGTGCTCGTACCGCGGCTGGCCGAGGCGATCTCGTGGCGCTGGGCGTTCGGCATCCTGGCCCTCGGCCCGGCGCTGGGCATCCTGGCGATGCGTCGGCTCGTCACGGTCCGCGCCCGGCCGGCCGCCGAGGCGGGCTAGACTGCGGCCGATGAAACGGCACCGGCGATCGAGCGCAACGGCGCTGCTGACGTTCGTCCTCTTCGCCGATCTCGCTGGCGCCGCTCCGGCCGCGTCCCCCGATCCGTTGGCCCCGATCCTTCGGCCGGCGGTGACCCCGTCCATGGACGTGGCCGCCCGCCGGCAATCGCGCGATCGCAAGTATTCGGACGGTGACTTTCCGATGCCTGCCGCTGCGTTCGCTGGGTTTCGCGACGACGTCGCGACGTCCCTCGTCCGGGCCCTCGGTCTCGATGGATGGGTCGTTCGTGGGACACGCAAGAGCACGAGCCCGATCGCCAGCCGGTTCGCCGACCGAACGCTGGCCACGATCGAGCAACACGGCGTACGCATGGAGGTCCACACGCTCGAGCTCGTCGAGTCGAGCCTGCGCGTCCCGATGGTCGTCTGCCTGCCCGATGGCACCGATCCCCGACCCGGGATCGTCGTGCTCTCGGGACATTCGACGCACGGCCTGCGCGACCTCGTGCTCGACCTCGACAGCTATCAGCGCGGGATCGCGACGCGTCTCGCGCAGGCGGGCTTCGTGGCCGCAGCGGTCGAGAAGGTCGACTCGGGCTACCTGGCACGAGCGTTCGGCGCCGGTTCGGACGAGGACGCGCTGTCGGCGGCGCTCCTCGGTCTCGGAACGACGATCCGCGCCGAGCAGCTCCGCGCGGCCCTCGCGGCGTCCGAGGTCCTGGCACGTCATCCGCGGGTCGACCGCACGAAGCTCGGCGCGACCGGCGTGTCGCTCGGCGGATGGCTCGCGATCCAGACGGCGCTGCTCGACGATCGGATCAGCGCCGTGGCCGACTTCGGCCGCAAGACGCTCGGTCCGCTCGCGGCCGACGCTGGCGCGCAGCCGATCGACGCGTGCCACGTGCTGCCCGGGCTGCTGACGCTCGGCGACCGCAACCTGTTTCCGCTGGCCTACGCCCCACGCCCGCTCCTCGCGGGCCACGGGCGGAAGGACCCGGAGTCGGCGCGCCAGGGACCCGCGCACTACGAGCAGCTGCTGCGCGCGCAGTACGAGGCGCTCGGCCGCGGCTCGAGCCTCGAGTACCTCGTGCACGACGGCGGCGACACGATGCCCGAGCGCGCGGTGATCGACTACTTCTCGCGCGTCCTTCCGCGCCGGCGTTGATGGGGGCTTGACGGGAAGATACTTGTACCATACAAGTATCCTGCGTGAGCCGCAAGACGACCGCGCCCGCCGGCCTGCGTCACCTGGCCCCGTGCGACGGATGCCCGTCGTCCGCTCCGAGCCGCCGGGCGGCGGACCTCGCGCGCCGGCTGCGCGACACGATCGAGGTGCTCGTGCGCCGGTTCTCGATCGCCGAGCGCGCCGATGTCGCGTGCTGCGGCATGACCGTCGCGCAAGCCGCGACTCTCGAAGCCCTCGGGCGCGACGGCCCCCAGAGGCTCGGCGACTTGAGCCGCCGCCTCGGTATTGCCCCGAGCACGCTCACGCGCAACCTGCTCCGACTCGAGGAGCGCGGCCTGGTCCGGCGCGGCTCGGACTCCGACGACTCGCGGGCGCAACGAATCGCGCTCACCGCCCGGGGCTCCGAGGCGGCGGCCGAGGTCGAGCAGCAGGAGATCGCGTTCGCCCGGACGGTCCTCGCGCGCCTCGCCCGGCCGGATCGGCGAGCCACCGTGGACGCCGTCGACGGGCTGGTCCACGCGGTGCTCGAGGCGACCGAGGCCTGCTGTCCGGGCGCATTCGCGCATCTGACACCTGAACGAAGGAGGGCCCGATGAGCCACGAGACGGTGCCGCTCGACCCCGAGCGGCTGGTGCAGGAGGTCCGCGACCGGTACGCGAAGATCGCCGACGGCCGAGCGGACGGTTGCTGCAGCGGAAGCTGCGGATCGGGACCCGATGCGTCGCGATCGATCGGCTACGCGGCGGTGAGCTTGGCCGCGGCCCCGGCCGATTCGAACCTCGGACTGGGGTGCGGGGCGCCCCTCGATCACCTCGACCCGCGGTCCGGGGAGACCGTGCTCGACCTGGGGTCGGGTGGGGGGCTCGACGTGTTCCTCGCGGCGCGCCGAGTCGGGCCGACGGGTCGCGCGATCGGCGTCGACATGACACCGGAGATGCTGGCCCTCGCGCGGGCTGCGGCCGCGCGTGAGGGCTACGACAACGTCGAGTTCCGGGAGGGCCGGCTCGAGGCCCTGCCGGTCGACGACGCGAGCGTCGACGCGGTGACGAGCAACTGCGTGATCAACCTGGTCCCGGACAAAGCCGCGGTGTTCCGCGAGATCGCCCGCGTCCTGCGCCCGGGCGGCCGGCTCGTCGTCGCGGATATCGTGCTCGACCGGCCGCTCCCCGAATCGGTTGCCCGGAGCCTGCTCGCTTGGGTCGGCTGCATCGCCGGCGCGATCGACCGGGCCGCCTACCTGGACATGCTCCAGCGGACGGGCCTGCGCGACGTCGAAATCCTGCGGGATGTCGACTACCTCGCGGCGATCGGGGACGATCTGCCCGACGAGCTGGTCGGCGCGCTGCGTAACGAGGGGCAGGGCCCGCTCGATCTGGCCGGATCGGTGCGCTCGCTGACCTATCGCGCCTGGCGCTGAACAACGGGAGGTCTCGCGGACCGTTTCGCCGCATATTGAAGGCGACTCGAGCGAGGCCCGCGCGTGAAAGCTCCGGAACGGTCCCGGTACCTGCGGCGAGCCTGCCGGCTCCTGGTCCTGTGGCTCGGTCTCGCCAGCCTCGCGCCGCCGACGAGCCGGAGCGCTGCCGAACCGCCGGCCCAACCGGAGCGCATCAAGGGCTGGATCGAGCGATCGGGCGGCGGGCCGGCTTCCGACCTTCCACCCGAAGCTCGGCCGATCGAGGAGTACGGGGGGCGCTGGTTCGTCGAGGTTGCAGCCGCCGCCGTCCCGGCGCTCCTCGCTCGGGGGCTCGAGTTCCAGGCGGTACCGGACGCCGATCTCCTGTCGGTCGGGGCGGAGCGGTTCGACGTCCGGAACGGCGAGCCGGCGATCCCGGCCCGCTGGCGGGCGGCCGGCGGCGCGGCGCCGCAGGCCGGCGGCGAAGAGGTCCGTCGGCCGTTCCTCGTCAAGTTCGACGCACCGCCGAAGCCCGAATGGATGGATGCGCTCGCGGCGGCCGGTGCGCGGACGATCCAGTACCAGGCGCACTACGGCTTCCTCGTCCTGGCCGATCCATCCGCGCTCGGACGACTCGCACATCTCGAGCGGGTGTCGTTCGCCGGCGAGTATCACGCGCTGTACAAGGGCGATGCGGCCCTTCGCGCTACGGCCGATCGCGACGAGGTCTTGACCCTGCGTGTCGTGTTTTTCGACGTACCGGGCTACGAGCGCGAGATCGAGCGTCTCGCGGGCCACGGTGCGCGTCTCGCGCACCTCACGCACGGTCCGGGGACGAGCCAGTGGGCGGTCCTGCACACCGCGATCCTCGAAGGCGTGCGGTCGAGCGATCTGCCCGACATCCTTCGCGCTCCACAGGTCTACTGGGCCGAACGGTGGTTCCCACCCGAGCCCGAAGACGAGCGCGCAGCGCAGATCACCGCCGGGAACCTCACGGTCGGCGTGCCATCGACCGGCTACGGCGCCTGGCTGCAATCGGCAGGCATCGACGGAACGGGCGTCACGCTCGCGGTGGCCGATACGGGGCTCGACACAGGCGTGCTGGGGACGATGCATCCCGACCTCGCCGGACGCGTGCAGTTCGCCACGGCGCTGTGTGCGCAGAATCGGGACCGCGACGGGCACGGCACGAACGTCACGTCGATCGCCGCCGGTGACCCGCGGCCCCCCGGGGGGACGGGCCTGGTCGACTCGGGCGGGTTCTACTGGGGCATGGGGGTCGCTCCGGGCGCATCCGTGTACTTCCAGAAGGCGCTCGATTCGGGCGACTGCGGCGCGTCGTATCACACGCAGGCCAACGTGCTGGCGCAGAACGCGGTCACGGCCGGCGGGGCCGAGGTGGGCAACCACTCGTTCACCGACGGCTCGGGCGCGGGCGGCGCGTACAGCTCGCAGGCGCAGGCGTGGGACGCTCGCGTGCGCGATGCCGATCCGGGCCTCGCGGGATCGCAGCCCTACGCAGTCGTCTTCTCCGCCGGAAACAGCGGACCGGCCGCCGGCACGCTCAGCTCACCTCACGCCGCAAAGAACATCCTGACGGTCGGCGCGACCGAGAACTACTTGCCCGGCCTGTGTCCCGGCGTTTCGGGCTGCGGCGGGTCGGCGGACGACGCGGACTCCGTCGCGGGGTTTTCCTCGCGCGGACCGACGTCGGACGGCCGGATCAAGCCCGACATCGTCGCTCCGGGCCACGTCGTCGCCGGCGCCCGCGCCACGCTCGGGGCGTTCGGCTGCTTCTGCGACGGCGGTGGTGGCGGCTCGTGCTGCGCGTCGGTCGGTGTCGATGGCTCGAACGCGTACAGCATCTACAGCGGAACGAGCCAGGCCTCGCCCGCGGCCACTGGCGCCGCCGCGCTCGTCTTCGACTGGTACGCCGGCAGGTTCGGCGCGTTTCCGTCTCCGGCGATGGCCAAGGCGATCGTGATCAATGGCGCCACCGATCTGCAGACCCCCAACATCCCGAACAACGACGAGGGTTGGGGACGCATCGACCTCGGGCAGTCGCTCGGGTCGGGCGGCGCGTTTACCGATCAGAGCTTCGTGATCTCGTCCACCGGCGACGCCGGCGCGTTCACCGCGACGTACTACGCGCAGGCGTTCGGCGAGCCGGTCCGCGCCGCACTCGTGTGGACCGACCCTCCGGCCGCGATCAACTGCAATCCGTGCCTGGTCAACGACCTCGATCTGCTCGTGACCCAGGGCGCGACCACGTGGCGCGGGAACAACTTCACGAGTGGCAGTTCGAACACGAGCGCCACCTCGGACACGCGCAACAACGTCGAGGGCGTGCGGCTCGACGGCAGCACGCTCGGCTGCACGGCGTTCGGCGTCAAGGTCCGAGCCCAGACGCTCGCAGGCGACGGCGTCCCGGGAAACGCCGACGGATCGGACCAGGACTTCGCCCTCGTCCTGAGCAACGCCGGACCGACACCCGCTCCGCCGTCGATCGAGGTGCAGTCGGCAACGCTGTCGGGCGGCTGCGACGGCGACGGGTTCCTCGACCGGGGCGAGACCGCGACGCTGTCGGTCGTCCTGCACAACCTCGGCTGCTCCGCGGCGGCGGGTGTCGCGGTGACGCTGGCCGTCCAATCGGTGCCGGGCGGGGGCAGCGCGAGCGTGTCGCCCACGACCGCGCAAGCGGTGGGCACGATCGCCGCCGGCGCGACGGCCGGGGTCTCGTGGCAAGTGCACCTCGGAGACACCGGGGCGAGCCTGTGCGGTCAAGCGCTGACGCTCGAGCTCGACGCCACGGATTCGGCCGCCGGGAGCTGGACCGAGACGATCGAGCTGCCCCTCGATGCGGATGGACTCGAGAGCACGTTCGATCTCGACCAGGCCAACACGGATCGATCGTTCTTCGCAGCACCGGACTGGGCGCTCGGCTCGTGCCGCACCTCGAGCCCGTCGTCCTCGTGGCACCTCGGCCAGGCGGACTGCAGCGGGATCCCCAGGGATGCGGCGACGCACGACCTCGTGTTCGCCTACGATCTCACGCCGGGCGACGTCCTGGGCCAGCTCGCGTTCGACCACGCGTGGGACGGGTACAACAACGCGACGCTCGCCGACTCGTTCGAGGTCGGGTTCGACGCGGAGAACGACGGGACGTTCGTGACGCTCGACTCGTGGACCGCGGGCGCGAGCGAGCCGGCGCAGATGGTCGCCGAAGGCCCGTACGACCTCAGCGCGTTCGACGCTCACCGAGCATCGACGGTGAAGGTGCGCTTCCGGTTCACCAGCGGAGCGCAGTGGGTCGGTGGGCCGAACAGCGCCGCCGGCTGGGACGTCGACGACATCGTGCTCCTGTACGACACGCTGGCCTGCGATGCCGGCTCGTGTCCGACCTGCGCCGCGCCGTCCGGGCTCGGCTCGATCGCCGCGACCGACCTCCTCGCGTGCCGCGGCTCCGGCGTTTCGGTGTCGTGGCCCGTCAATCCAAGCGCGTGGGGCGATGGCGGCGGCTCGCGCACGTACACGGTGCTGCGCAACGGGGTCCCGGTCGCGACGGGTCCGTGCGCGGGCGCGCTGCCCTACGGCACGTCGTCGTGCACCGACACGAGCGGGGGCGTGGGTGTGGCCCACTCGTACGCCGTCCGGTATGCGAACGGCTGTGGATCGACAGCCACGACGTCCACCGTCAGCGCGTCCGATGCCGCGGTGGCTCCTCCTCCGTTGATCGACGTGCCCGGCGGGACCGGCCCGCTACGCGTCGCGATCGGCGCGGGCAATCTCACGCTATCGTGGCCGGCGCAGGCCTGCGGCGTGCGGTACAACGTCTACGCTGGCACGCTCGGGAGCTTCACGACCCACGCGATCTTCAGCGCCGCGGGTCTCGACGGCGCGAACTCGTGCTTCGAGCCGAGCGCCAGTGCGACGTTCGCCGATCCGGGCGGCAACCTGTACTTCCTCGTATCCGTGGACAACGGCCTCGTCGAGAGCAGCCTCGGCGCGTCCTCGATCTCGAACCCCCGACCGTACGCCAGCCCGTCCTGCAGCCCGCACTGAGCCGGCGCGGCGCTAGTTGCACCGCGCGGGATCGGCGTTGAGCCTCTCGGCCCCCGACGACTCGTGGCCCAGAGTCCCGGACCCGCAGGTCGAGCTCCACGGCTGGACGAGATACGCGTACCCCTGGCCGGGCGCCGGAACCGCGGGGTCGTCGTACGTCGTGCCCGCGAACCCTTGCGCGAGACACGGACCGTAGACCCACGACTCGACCGCCAGCAGGCTGCCCCGCGTCACCGAGTACCCCTGCGCTCCCGAAACCGCGGGCCAGGCGAGCCGACCCGTACCGGGACCCGGCTTCGACATCAGCAGTCCCACGACCTCACCCGGTCCGGCCGATCCCGCATTCGTCGGCGCGCAATCGCACGCGTCCCCCACCCCGTCCCCGTCGGTGTCGGCCTGCCCCGCGTTCGACACGCCGATGCAGTTGTCGCACGCGTCTCCCACACCGTCGGCCAACGGCGCCCGACCGAGCCCCTCGAGTCGCACCGCGTCGATCTCCTCGAACTCCGGTGCCGCCGTCCGCACGACCACCGAGCCCGCCAGGAACGGCTGTAGCGCAAGCCCGACGCTCAGCGTCGACCCGCACGCCGTCGCATCGGTCGACGACCACACGGTCCGCAACGCTGCGTCCACGCTCCGCAGCTGCACCTGCGTCACGAACGGCGCCGCGATCTGCTCGTACACCGCGATCGTCGTCGCGCGCACCGGCACCGGATACGCGAGCTCGATCCATTCCGGATCGCTCGTCTCGCTCAGCGGAGACCAGCTCGTCGGCGCTTCGATGCACACACCCGGATGCTCGGGCGTACCCGTCGCCTGGAGCGCCGAGTAGTCCCCTCCCGCCGTCCACTCGCTGCTCGCCGTCGCGCTCGATGCGAACTGCACGAGCGCCGTGGGATTCGCCAGCTCCGAATCGGCCTGGCTCGCGTTCGAGCTCGTCGGGCAGTTGTCCACGAGCGCGCAGACGCCGTCGCCATCCGGGTCGTTCCCCGGGTCGAGCGGGCACACGTCGCACCCTTCCCCGATGTCGTCGCCGTCGTCGTCGCGGCACCCGCCGACGCGAGCCGGCGAGGTCTCGGCTTGGGGGACCGGCTGGTGATACCGGTCGCACTGCGCCTGGGTCAGGCCGTTGTTCGCGCCCGTGTCGAATCCGTACATGATGGATCGGTTGTCCCCCGAGTGGCCGAGTCCGACGTTGTGGCCGAACTCGTGCATCCACAGGATCCCTTCGGCCTCGAACCCGGTCCGCACCATGGCCATTCCGTTCCCGCCGATCCACGCGCACCCGAGAATGTTCGACCCCGGACCTCCGCAGTAGTTGATGACCCGCACCACTTTGGCGCGGGACGACGGGTGATCGAGGACGAGCAGGAGCTCGTTCGACGTGTCGATCGAATCGAGGCCATCGTTGGGCGTTCCGAACGTGCCTCCCGAGTCGGCGATGGACAGCCGGACGCAACACGCCACGTCGCCGTCGAAGTTCTCGACCTGCGCCCGGTAGTTCACGTCGGCGAGGACGCTCGCCAGCCGGGAGTGATCGATCGGGCTCGCGTGGTCGACGTGGTTGCGATACGTGATCCCGGAGTCGTGGAAATCGCACTGCAGGTCGAGATCGCGCGCGACGAGCGCGCCACCGTCGCCTTCGTCCACGGGATCTCGGTCGAGGCTCCGCGGGTCCGACGCGCGCCGCGCGTCCGGCGCGCGCCTTGACCGCCCGGACACGGTGGCTCGTGACCCGGGGGACGGCAGGAGCGCGCGCGCGGTCCGCACCACGTCGCGCACGTGGCCCCGCAGCACGACGGTCCCGGTGCCGATCTCGCGCAGCCGCACCGCGGCCTCCGGCCGCCGCGACAGTCCGAGACCCAGGAGCGCCATCTCCACCGTGTCGGTCACGCACCGATCGATCGGCCGCCGCCCCGCGCACCCCGCCCGCACGTCTCCCAGCTCCGCCTCGGCCGCGGTCAGCCGCATCAGCTCACCCAGCGCGAGGTCCCCTCCGCGGCCGGCGATGTGGCCGTACGCCTGGGGCGTCAGCAGTCGAGCCCGGTCGTCCTCCGGCGACTCTTCACCGACGAGCGGCTCGGCCAGAAATCGGCGCAGGTCCGGCACCGTTTCGTCGCCCGCCAGGTACGTCAGAAACGCGACCACGTTGTCCCGCCGCGGAAACTCCCGCTCGTGGAGCAGCTGCCGCAGCACGTCGACGTCCCCGGCCTCGAGAACCTCGTGCGCCAGCTCGGACGTCACCCCGTGGATGTACAGCCCGTGCATCGCCTGCCGCACGCGTGCCTCGCGCGTCGGATCGGGCGGCGGAGCCGCAAACGCCGGAACGACGAGGAACGAGAGCAGTACCGCGCACGTCGGTCGTCGCCGTGCCGGCTCGGGCCCCACGTCCGCTCCTCGTCTATTGGCAGCGCGCGGGATCGGAGTTCAGCCGCTCGGCGCCCGACGACTCGTGACCCAACGTGCCTGCGCCGCACGCCGAGGTCCAGGGCTGGACCAGATACGAATAGCCCTGGCCCGATGCCGGAATGGCCGCGTCGTCGTGCGTCGTACCCACGATCCCCTGGGCCAAACACGGACCGTAGATCCACGAATCGACCGTCAGCAGGTCGCCCCGCGTGATCGAGTACGACTGCGCCCCCGAGGCCGCATTCCAGGCGAGCCGAGCGACGCCAGCGGCTGGCTTCGACAACAGCAGCCCGACGACCTCACCCGGCCCCGTCGAGCCCGGGTTCGAGGGTGCGCAGTCGCAGGCGTCGCCCACGTGGTCTCCGTCGCTGTCCGTCTGCCCCGCGTTCGGCTTGCCGATGCAGTTGTCGCACGCGTCGCCGACCCCGTCCGGCACCGGCGACCGGCCCAGACCGCCGAGCCGCACCGCGTCGATCTCCTCGAAGTCCGGCTTGGCCGTCCGGACCACGACCGCGTCCGCGAGGAACGGCTGCAGCGGAAGCGACACCTCGAGCGACGTCCCGCACGCCGTCGTGTCGATCGACGACCATACCGTCCGCAGCACGTCGTCCACGCCTCGCAGCTGCACCTGCGTCACGAACGGCGCCTGGATCTGCTCGAACACGCCGATCCCGGTCGCCCGCACCGGCACGTCGTACTGCAGCTCGATCCACTCCGGATCGCTCGCGTCGGTCGCCGGGGACCAGTTCGTTGGCGCTTCGATGCACTGATTGAAATGCTCCGGGATGCCCGTGGCCTGCAACGCCGAGTAGTCCCCGTTCGACGTCCACTCGCTACTGGCCGTCGCGCTCGCCGCGAACTGCACGACCACGGCGGGATTCGCCAGCTCCGAATCGGCCTGGCTCGCATTCGAGCTCGTCGGACAGTTGTCCACCTCCCCACACACGCCGTCGGTGTCGACGTCGTTCGCCGAGTCGAAGGGGCACGCGTCACACGCGTCGCCCAGCGCATCTGCATCGGCGTTGCCCTGGGATGGGTTCGACACGGCGGGACAGTTGTCGCACGCGTCCCCGTCCTGATCCGCGTCGCCGTCCGTTTGGCTCGGGTTCGTCACGTTGGGACAGTTGTCGCAAATGTTGCCCAGCCCATCGCCGTCGCTATTGGCCTGGTTCTGGTTCGTGTGAATCGGGCAATTGTCACAGGCGTTGCCGAGCGTGTCGCCATCCAGGTTTTGCTGGCTCACGTTCTGGACCGTCGGACAGTTGTCGCACGCGTCGCCGATCCCATCCGTGTCCTGGTCTTGCTGGCCCGGGTTCGCCACGAACGGACAGTTGTCGCCGTCGCACACGCCGTCGAGATCGCCGTCGTTGGTCGGGTCGTTCGGACACGTGTCGCACGCATCGCCGACCTGGTCACCATCGGAATCGGTCTGGGGCGGATTGGACACGGTCGGACAGTTGTCGCAACCCGCACCGAAATTGTCGCCGTCGACGTCGTTGCACGCACCGAGATTCGTCGGGTTGATGCCGGCCTGGGCGACTGGGTCGTGGTACAGGTCACACTCGAACTGCGCCAACGCGTGGTTCGTTCCGAAATCGGTGCCGTACATGATGTATCGCGTGTCCGTGTGGTGACCCAGTCCGACGTTGTGGCCGAACTCGTGGATCCACAGGATCGCCTCGGTCGACAGGCCTCCTAGGCGCACGAGCGACATCCCGTTCCCGGCGATCCACGCGCAGCCGATGATGTTCGTGCCCGGCCCGCCGCACCAGTTGATCGCGCGGACGACCTTCACGCGCGCCGCCGGATTGTTGAGCACCGTGGTCAGCTCGCCCGAGCTGTCGATCGCATCGAGCCCGTCCCCGGTCGTGCCGAACGTGCCTCCCCGAGCCGACGATCGACAGCGAGATGCAGCACGCGACGTCCTCGGCGAAGCTGGAGGCCTGCGCGCGGGCCTCGGCGTCGGCGAACACCGTCTCGAGGCGCGTGTTCGTCATCGGGCTCGTGATGTCGATGTGGTTGCGGTAGCCCAGACCCGAGTCGTGGGAGTCGCACTGCTGGTCGAGCGCCTCGGTCCCTTCGGCGCTCCGGCCGACCTGGTCCTCGGCTCCACCCGAGGACCCCCCGTCCGGAGCGTCCCGGTCGAGCTGCCGCCCATCGCGCGGATCGGTCGAGCGGCCCGCACCGCGGGTCCCGCTCGCCGGGTCGGGGAAGAACGTCTCGAGATGCTCGCGCGCGGTCCGCGCCACGTCGCGCACGTGGCCCCGCAGCACGACGGTCCCGGTGCCGATCTCGCGCAGCCGCACCGCGGCCTCCGGCCGCCGCGACAGTCCGAGACCCAGGAGCGCCATCTCCACCGTGTCGGTCACGCACCGATCGATCGGCCGCCGCCCCGCGCATCCCGCCCGCACGTCTCCCAGCTCCGCCTCGGCCGCCGTCAGCCGCATCAGCTCACCCAGCGCCCGCTCCCCGCCGCGGCCGGCGATGTGGCCGTACGCCTGGGGCGTCAGCAGTCGAGCCCGGTCGTCCTCCGGCGACTCTTCACCGACGAGCGGCTCGGTCAGAAACCGGCGCAGGTCCGGCACCGTTTCGTCGCCCGCCAGGTACGTCAGAAACGCGACCACGTTGTCCCGCCGCGGAAACTCCCGCTCGTGGAGCAGCTGCCGCAGCACGTCGACGTCCCCGGCCTCGAGAACCTCGTGCGCCAGCTCGGACGTCACCCCGTGGATGTACAGCCCCTGCATCGCCTGCCGCACGCGTGCCTCGCGCTGCGGGTCGGGCGGCGAACTCGAGGCAGGTCCGGTAGTTAGAACGAGAGCGGCGAGCGCAGCGAGCCAGGTTCGACGCATGGAAGACATGCCCCCGGGGTGGACGAATACGGCCGAGCCTAACCATACCGCGATTCGCCGCGGCTGGCCCGTGCCGGTTCGTTCCGGCGCGGTGAAACCGAAGCGAAACCAGGGACGCGCATCTCAGACGACTTGACTTGCCCACGCACCTCAGACATGATGCCTGAGGAGGCCGCGTGCGCGAGCGCCACGAAGAACCGAGCGCCACCGAGCTCGAGCTGCTGAAGGCCCTGTGGACCCTCGGGCCGGCGACGATCCGTCAGCTCGCGGACCGCTTGTATCCCGGCGGGGGTCCGGCCCAGTACGCCACGGTGCAGAAGCTCCTCGATCGGCTGGAGGTCAAGCGCTGTGTGAAGCGTCGGCGCGTCGAGCGCGTGAACGTCTTCTCCGCCTCGGTCGAGCGCGGTGACCTGATCGAGCGCCGACTGCGCAGCGCGGCGCGAGACCTGTGCGAGGGCTCGCTGACCCCGTTGCTCACGCACCTCGTCGGACACACGGGCCTGCGCGGCGACGAGCTTCGTGCGCTGCGCGAGCTCGTCGAGCGTCGGCGGCGCGACGGCGGGACGCGATGAGCCTGCTCCACGTGCTCCTGGGAAACGCCGCGTCCGCCACGGTTCTGTGTGCGCTGGTCGCGCTCGCGGCGTTGCGCATTCGGCGTCCCAGGCTGCTCCATGCGCTGTGGCTCGCCGTGCTCCTCGACCTCGTCGCTCCACCGATCGTCCAGGTCGATCTCTTGCCCGACTGGTCGACACCGGGTGTCGCACAGGACGCCCAACGCATGTCGAGCCTCGCCATTCCCGCCCCCCAGCCGAGAGATGCCGTACCGCTCGGCTCTTTAGCCGTGCTGCTGTGGTGCGTGGGCTCGCTGTCCGTGCTCGGCTTGGCGATCCACCGCGGGATCCGACTCGCACGCGCGCTCGGCTCTTCGGAAGAGCGGTTCCCGGCGCTCGAGGTCGTGCTGGCGCGTCACGCGGCCCGGATGGGCTGCGGTCGAGCGCCGCGCCTGCGGGTCGTCGCGGCACGGATCTCTCCGCTCGTCCTGCCGCGCTTCGCTGGATCCGAGATCGTCGTCCCGCGTGGGCTCGTCGAGAGCCTCGAGCCGCGTGAGATCGAAGCGATCCTGGTCCACGAGCTAGCTCACGTGCGCCGACGCGATTCGTGGGTTCGGCTCGTCGAGCTCGCGGCGACGATCGCGTTCTGGTGGCATCCCGTGGTCTATGCGGCGCGGGCCGCGCTGCGTCGCGCCGAAGAGTCGTGCTGCGACGAGCGGGTCCTGGACCAGCTTCCAGGCCATGCCACGGACTACGCGCTCGGTCTGGTCAAGACGCTCGAGTACCTGTCCCCTGCGCGCGAGCGCCAGCCGGTCTGGGCGACCGGTGCGGCCCCCGCGCCGGCCATCGAACGGAGGTTGAACATGATCCTCGACCGCAAGACCTCGGCGCGGCTTCCGCGACCGATGCAGCTCGGGCTGGCTCTGTTGATCGTCGCGGCCCTCGTCGTCTTCCCGGCCTCGGGTGGCCGCGCCGAGCAGGGCGACGAGCAGCGTTCGGCAGCCACCGCGGCGACCTCGGCCTCGGAGCGAGCCGAGCTCGAGCGGGCGCGCCGCGAGCTCGAGCTCGAGCGCACGGCGATCGAGCGCGCGCGGACCGAGCTCGAGCAGGCCCTCGCTTCCGAGCCGTCTCGAGCTCTCGCCGAGGCGGAGCGGGCCCGTATCTCCGATCAGGCTCGGATGGAGCGGACGCGCGCCGCGGGGGGCGAGGGTCTCGAGTCAGCGCTCGTGCGGGCCGAGCTTCTGCGCGCGGAACTCGAAACAGCACGCGTCCGTGAGAGCGACGACCCTGCCGCGCGTCTGGAGCTGGCTCGCACGCTTTTCGAGCGGGCGCGCATCGAGGACCAGGCGCGCGCGGAGCTCGACGCGGCACGCGCCGGTCGGAGCGACGACCCTGCCGCGAGCGCGGAGCGGGCACGCGTCGTGAAGCAGGTGCTCGGCGAGGTCGAGCACGCGCGAAGCGCCGAGGCGAGCACGACCGTGCTCGCCCGGCAGAACGAGGAGCTGCGGGTTCAGGTCGAGCAGCTGAGGCGCCGGGTGCAGGAGCTCGAACGGCGAATGGCCGGCGGGTCGAGCGCCAAATAGCCTACGACCCGGGAACGGTCGAGCGGGCACCGCGCTCGTAGCTCTCGAGCTCCCGACGCAGCACTTCCGCGTCCGCGCCGTCAGGCGCGAGCGCCAAAGCCTCGCGGGCCACGGCGCTCGCGTCGGACGGCCGTCCCGCGCGAGCGTAGACGGCAGCGAGCACGCGAAGCACCGCCGGATCGTGGCGCGCGCTACGCTCGGCGGCCCGCTCGGCGAGCTCGACCGCCCGGCCGCGCGCGGCGTCACTCGGACCCGGCTTCGCGATCAGGACCCAGGCGAGCTCGCTCAGGCGGCGCGGGTCGTCGGGCGCGATCCGCACCGCGTCCTCGAGCCGCGCGATCGCCTCCGCGTCGCGGCCGGCCTCGTGCAGCGCGCGCCCGAGCGCCGCGAGCGCCTCGGCCGATTCGGGCTCGAGGGCCACCGCCCGCTCGAAGTGCGCCAGCGCCTCGCGTGTGCGGCCCGCGGCGACGAGCACCTGCGCCAGATTGCGGCGCGCCTCGGCCAGGTCGGGCGCGAGCGTCACCGCTCGGCCGAGCGCGTCGATCGCTTCGTCCATCCGTCCCGCCGTCCGCAGAGCGAAGCCCAGGTTGTTCCACACCGCGGGATCCTCCGGACGGAGCCGCGCGGCCTCTCTCAGGTGTCGGATCGCATCGTCGACTCGACCGAGGTACAGGCAGGCCGACCCCGCCGCGGCGTGGCTCTCGTAGTCGTCGGGATCGAGCGCGAGCCGCCGCTCTCGGTACGCCACGCTCTGCTCGGCGGCCCAGCGCTCGTGGTGCGCCTCGAGGACCGAGCCATCCTGGGCCACGCGCGGAACGACCTGCAGCGCGAGCTCGGCCATCTCGTCCGTCGTCCGGCCGCCGTAGGTCACGCGTCGCGGAGGCACGCTCGGGTTGCGCGGGTTCGTCGCCGTGTTGTCGAACCCGTACTCCATGGACACGATCGTTCCGGCTCCGAGCGTCACCGGCGTGACGAAGCGGTACTCGTCCTGCCAGTTGAAATCCCAGTCCGGGATGTGCAGGAGAACGACCCGGGTGCCGTCGGGCTTCTCTGCGGCGACGGTCATCTCACGTCCCAGGTAGTGCGCGTGGGGGTAGAGTCCCACGACCTCGACGTCGACGGGCAGCGCGTACCGGCTGTCCACGCGGGCCTCGACGCCGGGCGCCAGGTCGATGTCGCGGGTGCCGAGGAGCAGCGTGACCGATCGACGCATGGGCGGGGTCGAGGCGAAGTACAGCCCCAGCGCGACCTGCACCTTCTCCGGGCGGCCCGACGGGACCATGTGCAGCTGCACGACGAGGTCGGTTCGTTCGTCGATGCGCCAGGCCACCCCGCCCGACCCGCGCTGCGGCACTCGTCCCGGCGTCCAGCCGATCAGGATGCCGTCGGGGTTGCGCGCGCTCGCCGGCACCATGCCGACGAAGCCGGGCCCGGGCTCGCGCGCATCGGCGGAACGCGATCCCGGTGTGCGATCGGCGAACACCCGCGCGTGATGCACGACGCGCGGTACCGTCGTGCGCAGCTCGATCGCGTCGACCCACCCCGGGGCGCCGGCGGGCGCCGGGACCACGAAGTTGCGATACACGTCGAGCCCCTCGGCAGGGAGCTCGTACGGCGCGGGCAGCTCGACGACCCGGTCCGGCGTGCCGAGCGTCCACCCGGTCGACCAGGATGGGGCGGGCGGCAGATCGGCCGCCTGTCCTTCGATCGCGCCCTCCTCGACCCAGCGCCGGATCCGATCGATCTCGTCCTCCGACAGGCGCCGTTCGCCGGCGAGCGGGAACGCGCCGGGGTCCGGAAGCCACGGGGGCATGAACCGGGACTGCGTAACACGCACGATCTGGCGCGCTCGCTCGCGCACGTCGGCATACGCGAGCAACGAGAACGGTCCGGCGCCGCCGGGCCGGTGGCACGGCGCGCAGGAGCGGAACACGATCGGCGCGACGTCGCGGTTGAACGTGACGTCCGGCTCCTCTGTCCGCAGCGGGTCCGCGACGGGGGCGAGCCAGACCCGACTCGCGCCGGCCACGATCGTCGCGACGAGCCCGAGGCGCATCCAGCGCACGCGCTAGGGTCCCCCGACGTAGCCCAGCGAGCGCAGAGCCTCGAGCTGCTCGGCGGTCAGGGCGCGACCCGGCGAGGCGGCCCTCGGCCGCGCCAGGTACTCGGTGAGCCGCTCGAGCAGCGCGTTCGCGATCTCGGGGTGCGTCAATCGCACGTCCTGCTTTTCCGCGGGGTCCCGGGACAGGTCGTACAGCTGCGCGCGTTGCGTCTGCGTGTCGTAGTGCAGCTTGTACGAGCCGAAGCGCACGGCGCGGCGCGTCCCGAGCGGGACGAGGCCCGGCGCCGGGGGCGGAAACACGATGTCGGCTTCGAAGAACAGGAACCGCGCGGGCAGCGTGTGGCCGGGCTTCTGCCACAACGGGTGCAGCGGCACGCCGTCGATCCCGTCGGGCGCGGGGATTCCGAGGATTCCGAGCGCCGTCGGCACGACGTCGACGAGCGACACCGGCTCGGCGAACCTCCGACCCGCGGCCACGCCCGGACCGTGGAGCACGAGCGGGACGCGCACCAGCTCCTGGTACTGCGATTGGCCGTGCAGCACGCCTCCGTGGTCGAGAAACTCTTCTCCGTGATCGGACGTCACGACGAGCAGCGTCGTGTCGAGCAGTCCCGATTCCCGCAGGAAGTCGAACAGCCGGCCCAGGTGGGCGTCGGTCTGGCGCAGGCTCGCGTCGTACAGATCGACGAGGTGGCGTAGGTCGGCGTCGGACGGATGGAGCGTGCGCGACGCGATGCGGTACAGCTCCTGCGTCGTGCCGCGCAGGCTCCCGTCGTACGGTGAGACGAACTCGGCGCGGTAGGCCGGCTCGGCCTCGTAATCGCTGTGCATGTCCATGTAGTGCAGGAACAGGAAGAACCGCTTCTTCGGCGTCTGGCCGCGCAACCACGCGATCGCCGAATCGGTGATCGACGAGCCCGAGACCTGGCCGTTCGGCAGCTCGGATACGGAAACGTGGTCGAACCCGCGCTCGAAGCCGTGCGTCGCTAGCAGACCCATGTTGACGATCGACTCCGTGCGAAAGCCGCGGGACGCGAGCCAGCTCGCGATCGACGTCACGTCGGCGCCGAGCGTGCTGGTCATCGCGGTCACGCCGTGCCGCCCGGGGTACAGCCCGGTGAGCAGCGTTGCGTGGGACGGTTTCGTCCACGGTGCCGCGGCCGACGCGTTCTCGAACAGCACCCCGCTCGTCGCCAGCGCGTCGAGCCGCGGCGATGTCGGGCGAGCGTTGCCGTAGCAGCTCAGGCGGTCGGCACGCAGGGTATCGATCGAAACGAGGATGAGATTGCGCGCCTCGCGGCGCGGCGCGGCGAGCGCGGATCCCGAGATCGCCCCGAGGAGCACCACGAAGGCGGTGATCTGAGCCCTGGAGCGTGCCATCGGTCCGAGTATACGGACCGCCCCGCGGGCCTGCCGCATGGCGCCTCAGTCGGGCGGTGGCACGCTCCACGAGCGCGTCGACTCGACGTTCCCACGCAGCCGCCGGTCGCCGAGCAGCCGGCGGCCGCCGAACCAGGTCGGCTTGAGCCGCGCGCCGTGGAACAGCAGCCGACCTTGATCCGTGTAGTGCGACGACGCTGGATCGTCGCTCTGTCCGAACGGCGTCACGCTCCACGATTCGACCGCGTTGCGGCGCAGGACGACGACGGTCGTGCACAGCGACCCGCCGTCCATCTTCGATACGCCGGTCTCGTCCGGCTCTCCGGCGCGAACCGACCGCAGCGTGCCGATCCCGTCGGCGTTGCAGCCGGCGACGGGCCAGGAGTCGGTGCCGCGACCCGCGCGATGGGCTTCGCCCCACGGGACGTCGATCCGGCCGAACCGCCGGCGCATGTCGGCGACAGCCACGTCGAGTGCGCGAACGAGCGCTGCGGCTTCGTGCTCGTCGGCCGGTCGCGTGCGACTCCCGAGATCGTCGGGGACACCCGACCCTTCGGCGCGACAGGCGCGCATCCAGAATCGAAAGAGCGTCGCACCGGCGCGATCGAGCTCGATCCGCCCGTCCCAATCACGGATCAACCGCACGGCGGGCGCGAGATCGCCGGACGGCAGTGCGAGCGCCGCCCACACGGTCGCGAGCTGACGCTGCCAGCCCGCGGCACTCACGACCGACGTGTCGGCGGCGAAGCGGCGCGCGTCGTCGACCGTGATCGACGGATCGCCGCCGAGGAGCTCGAGGAGCCGCCGTCCACGATCGTTCGTCCGATCGGTCCGCGTGTTGTACACGTAGGGCAGGTAGCGGTCGGCGGTCAGCGGGCTCTCGAGGGTCACCGTTCCCGGAGAGCCGTTGCAGTTCTGCAGGAACCCCGCTCGAGGATCCCGCAGCTGTACGAGGTCGGTCGCCGGGTGCACCCCGAGCCACTCCGTGGCCGAGATCCAGCCCGGAACGGGTCGATCCCAGACGAAGCCCGGGGGGCGGCGGGGCACGCGACCGGCCCGAACGTACAGCGTGGCCCCATGAACGTCACCGTACAGGAGGTTCTGCGGCGGCGACTGGTTGTCGGCCAGCGCCGCGAGGAACTCGTCGATACCCCGCGCGACGAGCATGCGCAGCCACTGCTCGATGACCCCGATCTCCTCGTCGTACGCCGTTCGTACGGACCACGCGCGACCCGGCTCGCGCCGCAGGATCGGACCGTGATGCGTGCGCTCGACGGTGCGCGTGACGCGCCGCATCCCGTCGGCGGTTTTCACGTCGATCTCGAACGTTTCCACCCGCACGGTGCGCCACGCGCCGTCGTACTCGTAGCGCAGCGGATCCGCGGGATCGATGCGCTCCTCGTACACGTCGCCCGTATCCGGTCCTCCGGTCGTCGCGGCGAGGGACAGCACGTCCGTGTGTCCGATCGCCGGAAGTGGGGTCCCGGGTATCGCGAAGCCGAAGGCGTGGATCGCGCCGCCATCGAAATGCAGCTCGTGGAACCGCGACAGCGCGTCCCACGGGAGGTGCGGATCGATGAGCGCGAGGACCGCCCCCTCGGCTGACCGCGAGCGCGAGATCACGAACGCGTTCGATCCTCGAGTGTCCTCGACGACCCGGCCCTCGCGCGAGAGCTCCCCTTTCACTTGCCTCCACGGCCAGGTCCAGGCGAATGCGCGCATCCGCGCGACCGGATCGATCGGCTCTGGAATCGCCGCGCCACGCGGCACACGCTCGGGGTGGTCGTGCATGTAGGCCCGGACCCCGGCCACGAACTGCTCGAGGATCCCGCGCAGGCGCGGGCTCAGCTCGCCATAGCGCGCGCGGGCGACCTCGGCATGGCGGGCGATCCGGGCGTCGACGTCCCGCTCGAGCCAGGCTTCGCCGAGCACGCTGGCGGCGCGGCCCCGCGCCGCCAGGTATCCGAAGAGGACGTCCTCGAGTCGGTCCTCGGCTTGAGCGTAGCCCGCACCGAAGGCCGCAGCGGCCTCGTTGTCGCCGTGCACGTGCGGCACGCCCCACGTATCTCGCACGACCGTCACCCGCCCCCCGCGCCGGGGCTC
Organism: uncultured Acidobacteriota bacterium; assembly: GCA_963824225.1. GTDB lineage: Bacteria > Acidobacteriota > Polarisedimenticolia > Polarisedimenticolales > Polarisedimenticolaceae > CAWGOF01. The sequence continues at coordinate 432,629 of CAWGOF010000002.1, forward strand.
GGCGCCGACCGGGGCGGCCGCCAGCAAGGCCACGAGGAGCACGACGAGGTAGCGGGTCTGATCCATGGGGCCAATTCTCCGCGGGATCAGGTCCGGAACGTCGCGAAGTCGTTGTCCTGCTGCCACTTGAATGTGGCTGCGCTTCGCGGGCCGATCACCGCAGCACGCTCGAATGTGGAGGGGTTTACTGATTACAATCGCGTCGTCGAGAGAGCCCGAGGTCCTCCCACAGATGAGCGTCCGCGATTTTGTAACGAACCCGCGGAATTTTCTGGACATCAATCGAGCGATCCGTCGCGCGCTTCGTTTGCGCAGACGAGAGTCGCCGATCGCGCGGCGCATTCTCCTCGTCGAGGAGGAGGCCTGGTCGCGCAAGGCGCTCGCGCGCATCCTCGAGCACGCGGGGTACGAAGTCGTGCCTGCAGGCAGCGGGTCACAGGCCGTCGCCATTCTGGGTCACCAGTTCGTCGACCTCGTCGTCGCGGACGTCGCGCTCGCGCACGCCGACGGTGTCGAGCTCGTTCGACGGCTGCACGACGAGCAACCGGCGTTGCGCATCGTGGCGATCGCATCGCAGCAGGGCTCGGAGCGAGAGCTCGAGGCGACGTTCGCCGTCGGGGCCACGCGCACCGTCACCGCGCCGTTCGAGGGGCGTCGACTCGTCGACGCGATTCGCGATCTGCTCGGGCGCTGAAGGCCGCCTCAGTCGCGCAGCGTGACGCCGAGACCGGCATCCGCGCGGATCTCGAGCCGGCCGTCTACGAGAGCGAACCCGCCTTGCGCCGGATCGCGCGCCAGGTCGAAGCTTCCGTCGAGATCGAGGTACCGCGTCGCCGGCGACGCGTACGCCGCGTGGAGCGCTGCGGCGATGCTCACCACGCTCTCGTCCATGCATCCCCACATCAACGTTCGGCCGGAGCATTCGGCGATCCGCGCGATCGACCGCGCGGGCGCGATGCCTCCGGACTTCATGAGCTTGATCACGAACGTGCCGCACGCCGGCTCGGGCCGCAGCAGGTCGATCGCATCCCGATCGGTCTGCACGCTCTCGTCGAGCGCCAGGCGCTCGCGCAGTCCGCGCGGCAGCGCCCGGATCTCCTCGAGCCCCTCGGCCGCGATCGGCTGCTCGAGGAACTCGAGGTCCAGCTCATCGAGGAGCGGCGCGAACCGCAGCGTCGCCGCGACGTCGTACCCCTCGTTCGCGTCGCAGCGGATCCGGACGCCCGGTCCGACCGCCTCGCGCAGGCGAAACAGCCGGTCGACGTCCTCGTCGAGCGCGAGCCCGAGCTTCACCTTGAGGCACGTGAATCCCGCGGCGACGTACTCCTGGGCCTGCGCGACCGCCGTCTCGGCGGCCTGGATCCCGAGCGTCACGGACGTCGGGAGCGGTGCGTGGGTACGTCCCAGGAAATCGACGATCGGAACACCGGCCCACCGGCCGAACGCGTCGTGCAGCGCGATGTCGACTGCGGCTTGCGCGGCGGGTGTCCGGGCCAGCGCTTCGTCGGTCCACGCGCACAGCGCCCCCAGATGGCGGACGTCCCGTCCGATGAGCGGCTCGAGGCGCGGCGTATCGAGCGCTTCCGCGCACGCCGAGGGCGTCTCTCCCGTGACGCCCTCGGCGGGGGACGCTGCACCGATCCCGACCGCCGAGCCCTCGGTCACGACGCGCACGAAGAACAGATCGACCGCCAGCCGCGTCCCGCGCGTGATCGTGTACGGACGGGACAGCGGAACCGCGTCCTTCCAGCTCTCGACTCGCACGATCCTCATCGCCCCGTCTCCCTGCGAGACAGCTCGCTCGCGATCCGCGAGGCGACGCGCTCCACACCGCTACCGAGCGGCAGAACGACGGGCACCTCGAGCTCGTGCTCGAGCCTCGCCCGCACGCGCTCGGCCTCGGCGCGTTCCAACCCGTCGTCGTTCAGCGCCACGGCCCACACGTCCGCACCGTACCGCCGCACCAGCTCGACCTCGTCCTCGACTTGGGGCAACGGGATCTGCAGGCGCTCGAGACCCTTGAACCAGCGCCGGGCCGGTGCGTGCTGCAGCACGACGCCGTGCGTGCCGGCCGAGAGCAGCAGCTCGGCGCCGCACGGCCCGCTGGGGTTCCTCAGCCCCGACTGCCCTTCGAGCAGGATCACGTCGGGCCGATCCTCGCGCCAGCACTCGAGGATCGCGCGCTCGAGCTCCCCGGGGACGAAGTCGTTGGGGGTCGCGTCGAGCATGAACCCGTGCTCACGGCCTTGCAGCCATCCGGTCTGTCCCGTGTAGACCACCGAGGCGCGGATCTCGAGCCGGCCGAGCGCCTGCTCGAGCAGGTTGCACGTCGTGCGCTTGCCCAGCGCGCAGTCGGTCCCGAGCACCGAGACGCGCAGTGCCGGCACCGACAGCACCTCCCCGGTCCAGAATCTGAGCTCGCGGATCGGCCGCGGACGGCGGATGTCGAGGATCCGCGCGCCGCTCGCCCGAGCCAGGCGCGCGATCTCCTCGTCGTCCCCGACGAGGTGGTGCAGGCCATTCACGATCGTCAGCCCGGCCCGAGCCGCGGCGACGAGATCGCCGTGCAGGTCGGGCGGGATCACACCGCCCTTCGTGGCGACGCCGACGATGCACGCAGCGGGTCGCTCGACGAGCGTGCGCAGCGCATCCTCGACCGACGCGAGAACCGCGATGCCTCGAGGCTGTCCGTCGAGTAGCTCGCCCGCGTCTCGACCGGTGCACGTCGAGTCGATGACGGCGAGGATTCGATAGCGACTCGGGCCGCGTATCAGACCATGCGCCGTCTTCGCGTGAATCTCCCGAAACGTGCCGTTCGTCAGAACGATGGCGGACTCGCTGGACGGGGCCGACATCGCGCGCTCCTCGACGGGCGTTGCCCGCTCGCTCGGGCGGCGATGATAGCGCGAATCGCGAAACGCATCGCCGGCCGACGCCGACAGTGTTGTCGGCCACGACAACTCGTCTTTTTGCGTGACGCGATCGCGCATGGCTGTGATATGAATGACGCGTTCTCGGGTTCCACCGAGAAGCCGCGGCTTCGATCCAGCCGCTGGCGGAATACGCAACCCCCGGCAGCGACCGCGCGGGACGGGAAGTGACCCGCGCGGCGGCTGGACAGGAGTGGAGGAGGAAGAATGAGGCGGATGGGATTAGGCATCGTGCTGGCCCTGACGCTCGTGTTATGGCTAGCTCCGGTCGTAGCGCAAAGTCACGAGGTCGACGAGGGCGACAAGAAGTTCACGATCACCGGCGAGGTTCGTGCGCGGTGGGAATACTTCGACAACCTCACCGACTTCGCCGACCATGACGTATCGGCCGAAGCCACCGACGACGAGTACGACATCTTTCCGTATCGCGTGCGCATCGCCGCGCGCGGCCAGTTCAGCGACGACGTGTCGGGGCTGATCGAGCTGCAGAACTTCGGCGTGTTCGGCGACGAGACGCCGTTCAAAGCGTCCGGGTTCCCGCCGTTCCAGAGCTTCGAGTCCGGACCGGATCCCGACGACACGAACCTGTACCAGGGCTACCTGCAGCTGTCGGAGATCGGCGGCAGCAACACCAACGTGCGCCTCGGCCGGCAGGAGCACGCGATGGGCAACGAGCTGCAGATGGGCGACGCCGACTTCTACAACGGCCTGGCGTACGACGGTGCCCGAGCGTGGTGGGACTTCGATTCCTGGCACCTCGGCGCGTTCTATTACGTCCTGAGCGAGAACAACGAGGGGTGCGGCTTCGGCACCGGCTGCGGCAGCGACAACGTCGACCTCTCGGGCCTGACGGTGAACTTCATGATCGGCGAGCACATCGAGATCGAGCCCTACTTGCTCGAGTTCCGCAGCCAGACGCCGGCCGACGCGTTCTTCCTCGACAAGACCAACTTCTTCACGCTCGGCGCGCGCGCGACACGGGCGATCAGCTCGCGTGAGGAAGCGGAGGAGTCACGTTTCGACTGGAACGCCGAGATCGCGGTCCAGGACGGCGACATCGGCCCGTCGGGCGCCGAGTCCGACCACAAGGCCTGGTTGGCCGAGGGCTGGTTCGGCTTCAACTGGGCCTGCGGCGACACTGGCCGCAGCCGCGTGCACATCGGCACGCTGATCTCGTCGGGCGACGACGAGGACGCGGCCGGCCTGGCGGACGATGGGGATCACGAGGACTATCTGTTCCTGTTCCCCGACTTCCACGGCAACAACCGGCTGGGCGACTCGGACCTCGAGGAGCTGTTCTTCAGCTTCGGCGATGCGGCGTTCGGCGTGTTCTTCTCGAGCGGCGTGACGAACGTCAACGCCGGGTACGAGTGGTGGGGCAGCCGGCACGGGCTGATGGCCTCGTTTCACATGTTCCAGCTGACCGAGGAAGCGTGTGTCGGCCTGACGTGCGAGGACGACCTGGGTAAGGAAGTCGACGTCCGGTACACCTACGCCTACACGAGCCAGATGGGGTTCGAGATCGGAGTCGCCGATTTCATGCCCGGCGACGCGATCCAGCTCGCCGGCGGTGGCGACGACGACGGGTTGCGCGTCTGGGGCCAGGCGCGTCTGCGGTTCTGAGCCCGAATCGAGTCCCGGGACTGGAAAGGGACCGCGTCGCCGCGGTCCCTTTCGTTTTCTTGGACGGTCGCCGCGCGCGGCGCTAGCATGACCGACCGGGAGGCCGTCCATGCCGATCTTCGAGTACACGTGCGCGGTATGCCAGCGAGAGTTCGAAGCGCTCGTGCGCGCGGGGGTACGGACCGCTTGCCCGTCGTGCGGCGCCACGCGACTCGTGAAGCGTCTGTCGGTGTTCGCCGTCGGTGGCTCCGCGACCCCCGCCGCCGCGGCGGCCGCCGCCGGGGGTCCTGCGGGGGGCCCGTGCGGCACGTGCGGCGATCCGCGCGGGCCGGGCGCCTGCAGCCGCGATTGATCGCCTCGGCTCCCGATCGACCATGCGCGCCGTCCATCTGACCCGCGGCGATCCGCGCCTCGAGCGCGGCCATCCGTGGGTGTTCGCGAGTCAGATCGCGCGAGTCGATGCCGATGTGCAAGCCGGCGAGGCGGTCGAGGTGCGGGACGCGCGGGGCGCGTCGCTCGGATGGGGGTTCTACAGTCCGACGTCCCGGATCGCCGTACGCCGACTGACCAGCGGCCCCGATCGTCGGTCGTTCGAGCGGCTCGTGCGTGACCGGATCGCCGAGGCCCGAGACCTGCGCCGAAAGGCGTGCCCCGACGCGACGTGCCTGCGTCTCGTGTCGTCCGACGCCGACCGCCTTCCCGGTCTCGTCGTCGACGCGTACGGCGATCGCATCGTGGTCCAGCTGCTGACGGCCGGAATGGACCGCGCGAAGACCGAGATTCTCGCCGCGCTCGACGAGGCACTCGCCCCGCGCGTCGTCGTCGAGCGCAGCGACGCGAGCGTGCGAGCGCTCGAGGGACTCCCGGTGGTCCGGCGGATCGTGCGCGGCACCGAGGACGACGCGCGGTTCGAGGTCGACGTCGACGGCGTACGCTTCGCGGTCGACCTGACGAGCGGGCACAAGGGCGGCCTGTACCTCGATCAACGCGAGAACCACCGCCGCGTGGCCCGGCATGCGCGTGGCGCGCGCGTTCTCGACGCGTTCTGCTACCACGGCGGGTTCGCGCTGCACTGTGCGGCCGCCGGGGCGGCGAGCGTCCGGGCGGTCGAGATCACGGACGCCGCCGCGCAAGTCGCGGCGGCGAACGTCGAGCGCAACGGCCTTGGCTCCGTCGTGACCGTGGAGGCGGCGAACGCGTTCGACGTGCTGCGAGCCGAGGGCCGGGCCCACGCCAAGGACGGCCGGCCGCCCTACGATCTCGTGATCCTCGATCCGCCGTCGTTCACGCGCAGCCGCGCGAGCGTCGATGCCGCGGCTCGTGGATACAAGGAGATCCACGTCCGGGCCTGTCATCTGCTCGGCCCGGGGGGGCGCCTGGCGACGTTCTGCTGCTCGCACCACGTGGGCCGCGACGCGTTCGAGCGCATCGTGATCGACGCCGCGGCCGACGCGCACCGGACGTTGCGGCGCGCCGACGTCTACGGCCAGCCTCCCGATCACCCGGTGCTGCCGGCGATCCCCGAGACCGAGTACCTGAAGGGCTTCCTGTACGAGGTCGTGGAGTAGCGCGCTACAGCTCGCGCAGCGCCTGCGCCACCGGGAGCCGGGCCGCGCGCCACGCGGGCAGGAGCCCCCCCAGGAGCCCCATCCCGATGGCCCACGCGACGCCGAGGGCCAGGAGCTTCGGGGTCACGTCGAACGCGAACGTCACCTGACTGAAGCTCGACCAGTTGAGCGTCGAGGTGCGGTAGCCATCGAACGCGAGCTGCGCCGCGAGGCCGCCGAGGACGCCGCCGAGGAGGGCGATCAGCGTCGACTCGACCAGGATCGACACGACCGTCGGCCCCGCGCCGAAGCCCAGCGCACGCAGCGTCGCGATCTCGCGCGTTCGCGATGCCACCGCCGAGTACATCGTGTTCACCGCGCCGAACACGGCTCCGACGCCCATCAGCACCGCGATGAAGTACCCGAGGCTCGTGATCACCGTGTGCAGCGCCTCGGCCTGCTCGGCGAAGTACGTCTCCTCGAGCTGGACCTTGACGTCGAGCCGCGGGTCGGCGGTCAGCGCGTCCTTGAACGCGGCGAACGAGTCCGGCCCCTCGAGGCGCACGTAGACCGACTGCACCGTGCTTCCGCGGCGATACAGCGGTTGGAGCACGCGGGCGTCGCACCACAGCTCGGACTCCCACAGCGTGCCGTCCGCCGCGAACTGACCCACGACGGTCCACTCCGTGTCGCCCCAGCGCAGCGTGCGTCCGACGTCGAGCCCGGCGAACTGCTGCGCCGCGCCGACCCCGACGAGCACCTCGTTGCGTCCCGGCTCGAACGGCCGGCCCTCGACGATGCGCAGGCTCGGCCGGATCTCGAGCGCCGCGGGATCGACGCCGCGCAGCGGGACGTTGGCCAGCGTGCCGGTGCTGCGCTTCGGTACGTCGACGACGACGAACATCTCGGCCGAGGCCAGGGGCCCCCGGGGTCCGCGACGGACGCCCGGTCCGTCGGCGATCGTCCGCGCGTCCTCGAGCGTCAGCAGGCTGCTCATCTCGGTGTCGCTGCCGCTGCGCAGCACGATCGCCGTGTCGTGCGTGCCCGAGCCGCTCAGCGCGGCGGCGAACCCCTCGGCGATCGCGAGCACGGCGACCATCGTGGCCACCACGCCGGCGACGCCGACCGCGGCGGACGCGGACGCACCGAGCCGCTGCGGCAGCGACCGCAGGTGGATCCGCGTCACCGCGAGCACCTGGGCCAGCGCGGTCATGCCGCGGTCCGGCGCAGCGCGTCGGCGATGACCAGGCGCCGGGCCTGGAGCGCGGGCAGGAGCCCGCTGGCCAGCCCGAGCAGGACGACGAACAGCGCGCCGAGCACGACGTCGCGGGGCCGGAACACGAACACGGCGAGGAGCCCGCCCGTCGGATCGCCGCCGAGCGTGATCAGGAGCCAGCCCAGGCCCAGCCCCAGCGCCCCGCCGACGCCGGCCAGCACGAGCGCCTCGGTCAGCACGAAGCCCAGGATGCGCGCGTCCGAGAACCCGAGCGTCTTGAGCACCGCGAGCTCGGCCGTGCGCTCGCGGACCGACTGGGCCATCGTGTTGCCGGCGACGAGCAGGATCGTGAAGAACACCGCGAGCATGACGCTCTCGAGGATCGCGCTGATGTTGCCCAGCTGGTTCGCGAACCCCTGCATGAACGCCTTCTCCGTCGAGGTCTTCGTCTCGTCGGCCGAGTTGGCGAACGCCGTGTCGATCGCCCGGGCCACGTCCGCCGCGCGCTCGGGGTCGTCGACGCGCAGCACGTACCAGCCCGTCGTTCCCCGGCTGTGCTCGCGCGCCTCGTCCAGGTAGTCGTAGTGGAAGAACAGCTGGGTCTCGTCGACCCCGCTGCGAGAGCCGGTGTAGATGCCGCGGACCGTGAACTCCCACAGGCTCGAGCCGTCGGTCTTGCGGTAGAACGTCCCCTGGATCGGGATCCGATCGCCGACCTGGAAGTCGAACCGCTCGGCGGTCTTGCGCCCGACGATGCAGCCCGTGCGGTCCTCGATCCACGCGCGTCTCTGGTCCTCGGGGACGACGAGCTCGTCGTACACCTTCAGGTACCGTTCGGGCTCGACCGCGATCTGGGCGATGAAGTTCTTGGGATCCTGGTACACGCCGCCGAACCACACCGCCGTGGCCACGTCCTTCACGCCGGAGATCGCCCCGATACGGCCCTGGTAGCTGTACGGCAAGAGCTGGATCAGCGACGTCTTGTGGATCGTGATCAGCCGGTCCGCGCCAGCGATGTCGATACCCATGCTGAAGGCGACGTCGATCGCCGACAGGTAGCCGAACAGGATGAACGCGACGACGACCGACAGCAGCGTGAACGCCGTTCGGGTCTTGCGGCGCCCGAGGTTGCGCCACACGAGCGGCAGCAGCTTCACGCCGCGGTCTCGGCGAGAACACCCTTGTCGAGCACGACCCGTCGCTTGGCCCGCGCCGCGGCCAGAGGATCGTGCGTGACCATCACGATCGTCTTACCGTGCTCGCGATGCAGCGCGCCCAGCAGATCGAGGATCTCGTCGCCCGACTTGCGGTCGAGGTCACCCGTCGGCTCGTCGCACAGGAGCAGCGTCGGATCGGTCACGATCGCGCGGGCGATCCCCACGCGCTGCTCCTGGCCCCCCGAGAGCTGGCGCGGGTAGTGGCTCGCCCGGTCGGTCAGTCCAACGAGCGCGAGCGCAGCGGCGACGTGCCGGCGCCGCTCCGTGCGCGAGAGCGACGTCAGCAGCAGCGGCAGCTCCACGTTCCCCGCCGCCGTCAGGACCGGGATCAAGTTGTACAGCTGGAACACGAAGCCGACGTGGCGCGCGCGCCAGCTCGCGAGCGCGGCCCCGGACAGCCGGTGCACCGGCTGTCCGGCGACCTCGATCGTTCCGGCGGACGGCGTGTCGAGGCCACCGAGCAGGTTGAGCAGCGTCGTCTTGCCCGATCCCGACGGGCCCATGAGCGCGAGGAACTCGCCGGCGTCGACGTCGAGATCGACGCCCTGGAGCACGTCGATCCGCTCGGCGCCGCGGTGGAACACCTTGTGCAGATCACGCGCCCGGACCAATGCCTCGCCCATGTCTTCCCTCGCGCGCGTCAACGGACGCGTACTCGCGTGCCATCGGCCAGCCCGGACGGTCCTTCGACCACGACCCTCTCGGTCCCGGCGAGGCCGCCCAGGACCTCGACCTCGTCCGCGCCCGCCGCGCCGAGCGTCACCGCCCGGCGCTCCGCGCGCTCGTCGGCCACGACGAACACGACGTCCCGTCCGCCGTCCTCGCGCACCGCGGCGCGCGGCACGAACGTCCGCACGCGCGGCGGGGCTCCCGACTCGGTCGGCCGGTCGTCGAGGAACGCGACCTTGATCCCCATGTCGGGCAGGATCCGCGGGTCGAGCTCGTCGAAGCCCGCGCGCACGAGCACCGTGGCCTTCTGCCGGTCGGCCGCCGGGATCGTCGTGATCACGTGGGCCGGGATGCGCCAGTCCGGATACGCGTCGAGCAGCGCCTCGACGCGCTGCCCCGCCCGCACGCGCGCGATGTAGCTCTCGTTGACCTCGACCTCGATCTCGAGCGACGACATGTCGACGATCGTGCACAGTCCGGTGCGCGTGAACCCCCCACCCGCCGCCGCGGGAGACACCATCTCCCCCGGTTGCGCATCCTTCGAGATGACGACCCCGGCGAACGGCGCACGGATCACCGTCTTGGCCAGCTCGGTGCGCCGCAGATCGACCTCGCGCTCGGCCACGACGACGCGCTGCGTCTCGACACCCGCCCGCGCGCCGAGCGCTTCGACCTCGGTCGACGCCCGGTCGAGCTCCTGCTGGTTCGCCACGCCCTCGGCCACCAGCCGCCGCGCCCGATCGAGCGTCAGCTCGGCCAGCCGCAGCCGGGCTCGCGTTTCGTCGACGGTGCGCTGCGCGGCATCGAGGCTCGACCTCGCGAGGTCGAGCGTCGCACGGTACGTCGCGTCGTCGAGGCGCGCAACGACGTGGCCCGCCGCGATCGCCAGACCCTCCTCGATGTTCACCTCGGTCACGCGTCCGGTGATCTCGGCCGACACCGTGGCCCGCCGCCGCGCCGCGACGTAGCCGGTCGCGTTCAGGACCGCTCCGCCACCCGCGCCCCCGGACTCCGTGCGCACCGCAGCGACGCGCACGACCATCGAGGACGACGGACCCCAGACGCGCCAGCCCAGCACGGCCCCGACGGCGACGACGAGCGTGCCGAGCACGATCCAGCGTCCCGCACGGCGTGGCGGGCGCACGCTGCGGTCGATGCGGAGAGCGTCGAGGTCCTTGGCCAGGCGCGACGTCATGGGGTGGCCCGAGGGTCGGGGATCCTACCCCACGGCACTCGCCGATGCTAGCGCGGGCGCACGCGGAACGTCAGGACCTCGGCCGACACCGTCACACGGAGCGCGCGCAGGCCGCTCGCCCGCTCGCGCTCACGGCGCCGAGCGCCGCGGTAGGTCAGGGCCAGGGCGTCCGCGAGCGCCGGAGCATCGAGCTGGGCCGACGAGCGAACGCTGCGCCGATCCGAGAGCTCGAGCTCCGGTCGGAGCGCGGCGACGGTCGGCGGGACGCGATCCGCGAGCACGCCACGACCCTGCACCGCTTCGCGCAGCTCGACCAGGTCGTCCGCTCCGGGAACGGCGACCACGAACACGCCGGTCGGCTCGAGGATCCGCCGCACCTCGGGGCCGTTGCGCCGGCCGAACAGCGAGAGCGCGACGCCGACTGCGCCGTCGCACAGAGGAAGCCGGCGGTCGGCGTTGGCCACGATCCACGTCGCCCCGGCGAGCTCGCGGGCGGCGCTGCGAATCGCGGTCACCGACAGGTCGATGCCGCACAGATCGACGGGTCGATCGCCGACCACGCGCGCGACGAGCGCCCCGTCACCGCACCCCAGATCGACGATCGCGGTCCGCTGCGGGCGAGGCTGCGCGTCGAGGATCCGTCGCAGCTCCGCGATCAGCGGGTCGGCCAGCCCCGCGTCGATCGAGCGGTGCCGCGCGGCGAGCGCCGCTGCCGGGTCTCCCGGTGTCCGCGAGCGCCGATCCTGCGGCTGCAGCAGGTTCCAGTATCCAGGACGCGCCCGATCGAACGCGTGCCCGTGCGCGCAGCGCAACGCGAGCCATTCGTCGGGGACGAGCGGCTCCGTGCAGCCGCGCACCGGGCAGCGCAGAGCGATCAACGACGCCGCTCCATCCGGGCTATAGTGCGCGCATCGGGCATCACGTGACGATCCACGGGCCACCCATCGTTTGGGAATCCGAGCACGTGGTCGCGCTGGACAAGCCTTCCGGGATGCTGACGATCCCCGGTCGCCTGGGAGCCCGGGACCCGCGACCGTGCCTCGTGCACGTCGTCGCCCGGCAGTTCTCGGGCAAGATCTGGATCGTGCATCGGCTGGACGTCGAGACGTCGGGCCTCGTGCTGTTCGCCCGGAACGCCGAAGCGCATCGTGCGCTGTGCGTCGCGTTCGAGAGCCGGCAGGTCCGCAAGACCTACGACGCCTGGACCGAAGGCGTGCCGCCCGAGCCCATCGATCGGCCGCTCGTATGGGAGTCGGGCCTGCGGCGCGGCAAGCGCCGCGTGTACGAGGATGCTCGCGGCAAGTGGAGCCGCACGATCGCGCATTGCACAGGGCAGCTCTCCCGAGCCGGCGCTCGGCTCGTGACGTGGCGCCTGGCCCCCGAGACCGGCCGGCCGCATCAGCTGCGCGTCCAGGCCGCGGCGCGGGGCTGGCCGATCGCCGGAGATCGACTGTATGGCTCGACGGTCGACCTGGGTCCCCAGCGCATCGCCCTGCGCGCGGTCGCGATCGATCTCTCGGACCTCGCCGTGGCGACCCGAACCGACCTCGGTCTGCCCGCGCGGCTCGAGGTCCCGGCTCTCGCCTGAGGCCCGCAATCTCGTCCTTGTTTCGTGCACCGAACCAGGGTATACAGGACGCGCACGCCTCACTGGGGGGAAATACATGACGAAGCACGGGATGAGCTGGATCGCTCTCTTCGTGGCCGCCGCGGCTCTCGCCGCGACGACCGCCGTCGCGAGCACGGTCATCGGTCTGTCGATCGAGGACCAGGCTCGGCTGTCGAAGTTCGTCGTCGTCGGCCACGTCGTGCAGCAGCGCGGCGTCGAGCATCCGACGAACGGCATCGAGACCGAGGTCACGCTCCAGGTGACCGACGTTCTGAAGGGCGACGTCCGCCGCGGCGAGCGCGTCGTGTTCCACACGCGCGGCGGCGAGGTCGATGGCGAGATCTCGGAGGCCGTCGGCGAGGCCACGTTCCGCAACGGCCAGCGCGCGCTCGTGTTCGTCGAATCCGTCGACGCTCGGCCGTACCTGCTCGGGCTGTCGATGGGCGCGTGGGACGTCCAGGAAGATCGCTCGGGCAACGCGTCGTTCCGCCGCGCCGTCCGGGACGGTCTCGAGGTCTACGGCGGAGACGAGGTCGAGATGGGACCGGTCTCGATGCGCGACATGCGCTCCCGCGTCTCGTGGGCCGAAAGACGTCCGGAGTTCGACCAGCCGTTGCTGCGCGAAGCCGCGACAGGGGGGAGGTAACCATGCGCCGCACCACGATTCTCGGCACGACCCTTCTCGTCGCACTGATCTGTGCGGTCGCTGCGCCCGGAGTCATGGCGTACTGCCTGACCGGTGTGCGCTGGCCATCGTCGGCCGACGTGTTCTACAACGCGAGCGGCAAGGTCACGAGCGGCCAGTGCATCAGCTCGTCGCAGCTGGACAGCGCCGTGACCTCGGGGATCACGCCGTGGAGCGCGATCCACTACGCCGGCACGACGACCAAGGCGGCCAACAAGCGCGACGGACAGAACACGGTCGGCTGGGCCAACCTCGGCGGGCAGACGCTCGGAATCACGAACTACCTCAAGTACGATCGCACGCGGACCGTTTCCTGCAGCGGGAACCTGTTCGCGAACCTGTACGAGGCGGACGTGCGCCACACGACGACGTACCGCTGGACCAGTGGCGGCGGCCAGTGCCCGTGCGCCGCGGGCTCGGCGTTCTTTCTCAACGCCGTGTCGGCGCACGAGTTCGGGCACGTCATCGGCCTGTGCCACACCAACCAGCCATCCTCGCTCATGTACCCGAGCTTCGGCGTGTGCGAGAACAAGAACAAGGGCTCGGACGAGACCTCGGGCGAGAACGCGACCTGCTGGTAGGTCCGACCCGATCCTGACGCTCGACGAAGGCCGCCGGAACCCCGGCGGCCTTCGTGTTTGACACCCCCGGAGCGCGGGTTCTACCATCCGCCGCCGTGGCCGACTCGACCGTCGCACCGACATCTGCCGTGCCGTCGCACCGCGCGCCGAAACGACGCCGGCAGCGACGGTCCTGGCGCACGTGGCTGATCGGGCGGCCGCTGGCGACCGCCGATGCCGAGCACGAGACGATCGGCAAGGCGGTCGGTCTCGCGGTGTTCTCGTCGGACGCGCTGTCCTCGACCGCGTACGCGACCCAGGAGATCCTGGTCGTCCTGGCCGCGGTCGGGACGGTCGCGTTCGGCGTCGCGCTGCCGATCGCGATCGCCATCGTGCTGCTGATGGCGATCGTCACCCTGTCCTACGAGCAGATCCTGCACGCGTATCCCGGGGGTGGCGGCGCCTACGTCGTCTCGCGCGACAATCTGGGCGAGGTCCCGGCGCAGACGGCAGGGGCCGCGTTCCTGATCGACTACGTGCTCACGGTCGCGGTCTCGGTCTCGGCCGGCGTGGCGCAGCTCACGTCGGCGTTTCCCGGACTGTTCTCGTACCGTGTGCTCATCGCGGTCGCCCTCGTCTCGGTGATCACGCTCGTCAATCTGCGCGGGGTGCGCGAATCGGGCGCCGTGTTCGCCGTGCCGACCTACGCGTTCCTGATCGCGCTGTTCGCCATCGTGGCGGTCGGCCTGTGGCGCCTGGCCTCGGGGCAGCTCGGAGCGGTCACCGACCCGCCGCCGCTCGAAGCCCACGGTCATGCCGCCGCCATGTCGCTGTTCGTCGTGCTCCACGCGTTCTCGAACGGAACGACCGCGCTGACCGGCATGGAAGCGATCGCCGACGGGATCACGGCGTTCCGCGAGCCGCGCAGCCGGAACGCCGGCATCACGCTGCTGTGGATGGCCGGCATCCTGGCCACGCTATTCGTCGGCCTGACCGTCCTGGCCGTGCACGTCCGGGCGCTGCCGTCGGGCCAGGAGACCGTCGTATCCCAGGTGACCCGTACCGTGCTCGAGGGCCGCGGTGTGCCGTACCTGTTCGTGATCGCGGTCACGATGCTGGTCCTGCTGATGGCCGCCAACACGGCGTTCAACGGCTTCCCGCGCCTGAGCGCCCTGCAAGCCGCGGACGGCTTCCTGCCGCGTCAGCTGACCTACCGCGGGAGTCGGCTGGTGTACTCGCGCGGAATCCTGGTCCTCGCCGCGGCGGCGTGCCTTTTGATCGTCGCGTTCCGTGCGAGCGTCACCGCGTTGATCCCGCTGTACGCGATCGGGGTGTTCCTGTCGTTCACCCTGGCCCAGGCCGGCATGACCCGCCGGTGGTGGAAGATCGGGCGCCTGCCGCCCGGCGAGTCGGTGCGCGAGCGCGGGTCGGTCTTGCGGCCGGATCGTAACTGGCTCCTCAAGATGCTGGCCAACGGCTTCGGCGCCCTGTGCACGGCGGTCGTCGTCGTCGTGTTTGCGGTGACGAAGTTCACGAGCGGGGCGTGGATCGTGATCCTGCTCATGCCGGTGCTCGTGGCGTGGTTCTTCGCGATCCACCGGCACTACCGCGATCTGGCGACCGGCCTGTCGCTCGACGACTACGGCGCTCCGCCGCGCGTTCATCGCCAGCGCATCCTGGTTCCCGTGTCGAGCGTGCACCGTGGAACGCTGGCCGCCCTGCGCTACGCCCGCTCCCTGTCGGACGACGTCACCGCGATCCACGTGTCGAGCGACCCCGAAGGAGTGGCCCGGATGCGACAGGAGTGGGAGCGCTGGGGCGACGGCGTCCGTCTCGTGGTGCTCGAGTCCCCGTACCGGCTCCTGCTCGAGCCGCTCCTCGACTACGTCGAGGTCGTCGCCGCACAGCGCCAGCGCGACGAGGTGCTGACGATCGTCGTGCCGCAGTTCGTTCCGCACCGCTCGTGGCACAATCTGCTGCACGCGCAGACCGCGGTGTTCCTGCGCATGGCCCTGTTGTTCCGTCCCGGGATCGTGATCACGAGCGTGCCGTACCAGGTCCGTCAGAGCCTGGCCGAGGAGCGGAGCAGCTGAATGCGCGTCATCGTCGTCGGATGTGGACGTCTCGGCTCGGAGCTGGCCTACAGGCTGTCGGACCAGGACCACGACGTCACCGTCGTCGATCAGCATGCGCAGGCGTTCGACAACCTGCGATCGGACTATCGCGGTCGCACCGTGCAGGGCGACGTCCTGGCCGAGGGCGTGATGCAGCGCCTGGGCGCGGACAAGGCCGACGCGCTCGCGGCGGTGACGAACTCCGATCCGGTCAACGCCGTTGTCGCCCGCGTGGCGCGCAGCGCGTTCTCGATCCGCAACGTCGTCGTGCGCAGCTACGCCCCGAGCTGGACCCCGATGCACGAGGCGTTCGGCTCGCAAGTCGTCAGCTCGACCTCGTGGGGTGCGCGGCGCATCGAGCAGTTGATCCTCCACGGATCGGCGCCGAGCGTGCTGTCGGCGGGCCACGGGGAGGTCGAGATCCACGAGCTGACCGTGCCCCACGCGTGGTCCGGCCGGCTCGTGTCGCTGCTCGTCGGCGAGGGCTCGATCGCCGTGGCGCTGACGCGCGGGGGCCGGGCGACCCTGCCCGGACCGGACACGCCGCTCGAGACCGGGGACGTCCTGCACATCAGCGCGACGCCCGAGGGTCTGTCCGCGCTGCGTCGGCGGCTCGACGCACGGAGCGAGTGATGTTCGTCCTGATCGCCGGCGGCGGCCGCACCGGGGCGACCCTGGCCCACACGCTGATCGCACAGGGACACGAGGTTCGCGTGATCGAGCACCGGCGCGACGTCCTGGCGCACCTGCACCGCGAGCTCCCGACCCAGGTGATCCATGAGGGCAACGCCGCGAACCCGCAGGTGCTCGAGGAGGCCGACATCCGCCGGGCCCAGGTCGTGGCGGCGAGCATGGTCACGGACGCGGACAACCTCGCGCTGTGCTTCCTCGCGCGCAAGCTGTACGCGGTGCCGCGCACGATCGCGTGCATCAACAACCCGCGCAACGCCTGGCTGTTCGACGAGCGGTTCCACGTCGACGTGGCGCTGAACCAGGCCCAGATCCTGGCCAGCCTGATCGAGGAGGAGATGTCGCTCGGGGACATGATGACGTTGCTGAAGCTGCGCCGCGGCCGCTACTCGCTCGTCGAGGAGAAGATCCCGCCCGGCGCGCACGCGGTCGGTATGACGATCGAGGAGCTCGCGCTGCCGAAGAAGTCGGTGATCGCAGCGGTGTTGCGCCACGGCGAGATCCTGATCCCCCGCGGCTCGCTGCGCTTCGAGGTCGGGGACGAGGTGCTGGCGATCGTGGACCACGACGCGGCGCCCGAGCTCGCGGCGCTCCTCGGCGCGCTCGACGGCTGACGAGCGATCCGCGTATGGTACCCTCGGTCGCGGCGCGGCCGGAGGTCTTCCGTGAGCAACGTCCTGATCGTCGGAGCCGGCGGCGTCGGGGGCGTCGTCGCGCACAAGTGCGCTCAGGTCCCCAACGTGTTCGAGCGCATCGTGCTCGCGAGCCGCACGCTCGCCCGCTGCGAGAAGATCCGCGACCAGGTGCGCGAGCTCCGCGGGCGCGAGATCGAGATCGCCGAGGTCGACGCCGACGACGTGGCGCAGACGGTGCGGCTGCTCGAGCGCGTACGCCCGGACCTGCTGATCAACGTCGCGCTGCCGTACCAGGACCTGTCACATCATGGACGCGTGCCTCGCGGCCGGCGTCGACTACCTCGACACCGCGAACTACGAGCCGCCCGACGTCGCGAAGTTCGAGTACAAGTGGCAGTGGGCGTACCAGGACCGGTCCACGAACGCCGGCCGCATGGCGCTGCTCGGCTCGGGCTTCGATCCCGGCGTGACCAACGTGTTCTGCGCCTACGCGCAGAAGCACCTGTTCGACGAGATCCACACGTCGACATCGTCGACTGCAACGCCGGCAGCCACGGCAAGGCGTTCGCGACGAACTTCAACCCCGAGATCAACATCCGCGAGATCACGGCAGCGCGGCCGCTACTGGGAGAACGGCGAGTGGAAGGAGACCGAGCCGCTGTCGGTGTCGATGGATCTTCGACTACCCCGAGCGTCGGCGAGCGCAAGAGCTTCCTCCTCTATCACGAGGAGCTCGAGTCGCTGGTGAAGAACATCCGCGGGCCTCAAGCGCATCCGGTTCTGGATGACGTTCGGCGAGAGCTACCTCACGCACCTCGCGTGCTGCAGAACGTCGGCATGACGCGCATCGACCCGGTCGAGTTCGAGGGCAAGAAGATCGTCCCGATCCAGTTCCTCAAGCGCGCTGCTGCCCGATCCGGCGATCCTCGCCGCGAACTACACGGGCAAGACGTCGATCGGCTGCCTGATCGAGGGCATCAAGGACGGCAAGCCGCGCAAGCGCTGCTTCATCTACAACATCTGCGACCACGCCGAGACGCTACAAGGAAGTGCGCGCGCAGGCGGTCTCGTACACGACCGGCGTGCCCGCGGTGACCGGCGCAGTGATGATGGTGACCGGCAAGTGGAAGGGCGCCGGCGTGTTCAACATGGAGCAGCTCGATCCCGATCCGTTCCTCGACGACGCTCGGCCAAGCGCGGCCTGCCCTGGCACGTCGAAGAGAGATGCGCAGGAGCGTGCTCGGAGCGAGTCGCGCGGCGATCGACGTCGCGACTCGAGACGCCGTGCTTCGTCGTCGACCTCGGCGCGCTCGAGGCGCAATCTGCGCGATCCTCGCCGACGTGCAGGAGCGCGCGGGCTGCACGATCCTGCTCGCGCTCAAGGGCTTCGCGCAGTGGACGACGTTCCCGCTCGTGCGGCGTACCTCGCGGGGTCGCGGCGAGCTCGCTCGCACGAGGCGCGGCTCGCGCGCGAGGAGCTCGGCGGCGAGGTGCACGCCTACGCGCCGGCGTACTCCGACGGCGAGACTGCGCGAGCTCGTCACGCTCGCCGATCACATCGTGTTCAACTCGCCGCGCGCAGTGGCAGCGGCATCGCGACGCGATCGAGCGCGCCGCGGCACGGCCGCCGTCCTGCGGGATCCGCGTCAACCCCGAGCACTCGGAGGTCGAGGTCGCGCTCTACGATCCGTGCCGGCCGTGCTCGCGGCTCGGCACGACGCGCGCGCAACGCTCGCCGGCGCGGATCTCGACGGGCTCGACGGGCTGCACTTCCACACGCTGTGCGAGCTCGACGCCGACGCGCTCGAGCGCGCGCTCGCCGCGTGTCGAGGCGAAGTTCGGCGACTTCATCGCCGCGCATGAAGTGGGTCAACTTCGGCGGCGGGCACCACATCACGCGGCCCGACTACGATCGCGAGCTGCCTCGTGCGCGCTCGTCGCGAGTTCCGCGAGCGACGTCGGAACGTCGACGGTGTACCTCGAGCCCGGCGAGGCGATCGCGCTCGGCACCGGCGTGCTCGTCGACGACGGTGCTCGACATCGTCGACAACGGCGATGGACGATCGCGATCCTCGACACGTCGGCGACGGCGCACATGCCCGACGTGCTCGAGATGCCGTACCGCCCGCGTGATCGTCGACGCCGGCGACGCCGGGCGAGAAGCGCTACACGTATCGGCTCGGCGGCCTGACGTGCCTCGCCGGCGACGTGATCGGCGACTACATCGTTCGACCGGCCGCTCGCGATCGGCGACAAGCTCGTGTTCCTCGACATGGCGCACTACACGATGGTCAAGACCACGACGTTCAACGGCGTGCGCCTGCCGTCGATCGCCACGCAGGATCCGGCGACTCGGACTCTGTCCGTCGTCCGGCGCTTCGGCTACGAGGACTACCGCAACCGATTGTCGTAGAGTAGGTCCGTGGAGCGCCGCGACTTCCTCGTTCGTACGGGCCTGGCGGTCGGAGCGACCGCGCTCGCTCGAGCCGCCGAGGCCGCGCGTGCGTCGGTACGGGCGTCCCTCGACGGCTGGCCGGCCGTGCGGGCCCTGTTCGAGCTCGACCCGAAGCTCATTCACATGACGGGGTTCTTCCTGGCCTCGCACCCGCGCCCCGTGCGCGAGGCGATCGAGCGCCACCGACGCGCGCTCGACCTCGAGCCCGTGGGCTACTTCTTCGACAACGAGGAGCGGCTCGAGGCCGCGGTCTTGGCGGCCGCCGCCGACTACATCGGCGGTCAGCCAACCGACATCGCGCTGACCGACAGCACGACGATGGGGCTCGGTCTGCTCTACGGCGGATTGCAGCTGCGGCCCGGGCAGGAGATCCTGACGACGACGCACGACCATTACTCGACCGAGACGTCGCTGCGCCTGCGGGCAGAGCGCACCGGAGCGACGGTGCGCCAGGTGCCGCTCTACGACCGGCCCGCGAGCGCGAGCGAGGACGAGATCGTCGGGCGCCTCGTGCGCGCGGTGCGACCCGAGACGCGCGTCGTCGCCCTCACGTGGGTCCACTCGGTCAGCGGCGTGAAGCTGCCGATCCGCGCGATCGCAACGCGCGCTCGAGCGGGCGCGACGTGCTCTTGTGCGTCGACGGCGTCCATGGCTTCGGCGTCGAGGATGTGCGGCTGCCAGAGCTTGGCTGCGACTTCTTCGTCGCCGGCTGCCACAAATGGATCTTCGGTCCGCGCGGCACGGGGCTCGTGTGGGGACGTGCAGAAGCGTGGCCCGCGGCACAAGCCACGATCCCGACGTTCGACACCGAGGCGTATCTGATGTGGATGGGAGAGCGCCCGGCCCGTGGCCTCCCGCCGTCCGTGGCCATGACTCCGGGCGGGTTCCAGTCGTTCGAGCACCGCTGGGCGCTCGACGAGGCGTTCCGGCTGCACCTGGCGCTCGGCAAGTCGCGCGTCGCCACGCGGATCCACGAGCTCAATACTCGACTCAAGGACGGCCTGAGCGAGATGCGCCACGTGACCCTGCACACTCCGCGGGACGAGAAGCTTTCTGCGGGGATCGTGTGCTTCGAGGTCACCGGGATCGCCCCGTTCGATGTCGCTCGACGCCTGGGCGAGCGCGGAATCGTCGCCAGCGTCTCGCCCTACCGGACACGCTATGCCCGGCTTGCGCCGAGTCTGCTCACTTCCGAAGAGGATGTCGATCGGGCGCTGTCCGAGGTCCGGGCCCTCGGGAAACCGGCTGCGTAGCGCTGAGCCTCGCCCGCGACGGCTAGGTGGCGGGCCCCTCTTGCAGCTTGACCCCGTTCCAACCTCGGCGTATGAGTCCAGTGCACGCCTGGTCGTCGGGGGGCGCCATGCACCGTATCTCGACCGCCGGCTTCGTCCTCCTCCTCTCTTCTCTCTCCGTTTCCGCTACGCCCCGAACGCTGACGTTCGACGAGCGCGTCGCCGCCCAACGGGCGATCGAGCGGGTGTACTACGCGCACCAGGTCGGCACACGCCCACCGTTCGACGAGATCGCGAGCCCACAGCGTCTCGAGCGCAAAGTCCGGACGTACATGGAGCGATCGGTCGCGCTCGAGCAGATCTGGAACGCACCGCTGACGGCCGAGGCGCTGACGCGGGAGTGGGAGCGCGTCACCCGGTCCACGAGCTTCCCCGACCGCCTGCGCGAGCTCTACCGCGCACTGGGAGACGATCCGTTCCTGATCCAGGAATGCCTCGTTCGCCCAGAGCTCGTCGAGCACCTGGCGCGCGGGCGCTTCGCCTACGACGCGAGCATTCATGCCGCTGCCCGCGCGGAGGCCGAAGCGCTGCGCGATTCGCTCGTACGTGGAGCGCTCGACCCTCGTCTCGACCATCCACGGCGCACCCCTAGCGCGGTCGACTCGACATCTGCTCGCCGGGGTGAGGTCGGGCCGGTCGAGGAGACGAGGGACGGGTTCGAGCTGCGCGTTCCGACCGCGACCTACGTCATCCCCAAGACGACATGGGATGACTGGTGGTCGCGCTCCCGGTCGAGCCTCGATATGGAGCGGTTCCGCGCCGTCGCGCGTGACGAGTGGCCATCGATGCCTGCACACGTCGCCGCCGGAACTGGCCCCGAGTGCACACCGGACACTTGGATTGCCGGGGGGCTCGACGACCAGCCCTCGGCCAAGACCGGCCACCTGGGATTCTGGACGGGCAACCTGATGCTCGTCTACGGAAGTGACTCGGGCGGGGCCATCCGAACTGAGACCCATCCTGGCAGCCGCTACGATCCGCTGATCGACCGCTGGACGTCGATGAGCTCGACCGGAGCCCCGACATCGTCGTTACCGAGATACTTCGGGGTTTGGACCGGTTCCGAGATGCTCGTGACGGACGGCGCCACGGGCAACGCCGGACGCTACGACCCGGTCAGCGATACGTGGAGCCCGATGGCCAGCGGAGGTCAGTTCGGGTCTGGGGCGAGGGCGGTATGGACGGGGAGCGAGATGATCGTGTGGGGAGGCGGTAGCGGTGGCTCGTACACGAACGCGGGCAAACGCTACAACCCCTCGACCAACACCTGGACCGCAATGACCACGACCGGCGCTCCCCTCGCTCGCGGGTTTCATACCGCCGTGTGGACGGGGAGCGAGATGATCGTCTGGGGTGGGATCATCGTCTCGAACAACACGTTCACGAACACGGGCGGTCGGTACAACCCGGCGCTCGATCAGTGGACCTCGATGAGCACGTTCGCTGCGCCGACGGCGAGGGTCGGTCACGTCGCCGTTTGGGGCAACGGCGAGATGATCGTCCACGGCGGCGTCGAGTTCTATTCGGCCGTCGCGGTCCAAACCGGGGGACGCTACAGTCCGTCGAGCGATTCCTGGACGGCGACGGCGAACACCGGGGCCCCGGTGCGATCGGGCCATAAAGCGGTCTGGACCGGCTCGAGCATGCTGATGTGGGGCGGAAACCTGGCGCAGTTCGGAGGCCCGCAAGACACGGGGGCGAACTACGACCCGACGTCGGGCTGGTCGGTCATCTCCTCCACCGGTGCGCCGCCGGCACGGTCGGGACACAGCGCCGTGTGGACCGGGACGCGCATGCTCGTGTGGGGCGGCGAAGTGACCGGTACCGCGTTCTCGAGGCTTAGCACGGGCGGGCAGTACGTCCCGTCGACGAACTCGTGGCTTCCGATCACCACGGTCGCCCCGCGGGGCCAACACACGGCGGTGTGGACCGGGAACGAGATGATCGTGTGGGGCGGTGACTTTCCCGTCACCGGTGCACGGTACGACGCGACGCTCGCGACATGGACACCGACGTCGACGGTGGGAGCTCCGTCAGCAAGAACGGCTCACTATGCCGTGTGGACCGGAACCAAGATGATCGTCTGGGGCGGGGACGTTGCCGGACTCAACACGCCACTCGATTCCGGCGGTCGCTACGACCCGCTCACCGACACGTGGAGCGGCATGAGCCAGCCCGGGTTTTCGGGGATAGAGGGGTCGCTCCTCGCCGTCGTCTGGACCGGGACCGAGATGATCGCTTGGGGCGGCGCCTGGACCGGGTCCGTGGCTTACGGTGGACGTTACGATCCCGTCCAAGACACGTGGACGCAAACGGCGCCGTTCCCCGGGACCCAGCGGCGGTATACGAAGGCGGTGTGGACAGGACACGAGATGATCGTGTGGGGTGGCTGGAACGACAACCCATCGACCTACTTCGGCGACGGTGGACGTTACGATCCGACCAGCAATAGTTGGGTCTACATCGGGATCGCCCCCAACTCGCCCACTCCCCGGGTCGACCACACCGTCGTGTGGACCGGCCAATCGGTCCTGTTGTTCGGCGGGCAGGGCCCTGCGCCCGGGGCGGGCGTTGGAGGGCGGTACGATCCTCAGACGTCGACCTGGAGTGCGATGTCCACGCTCAATCAGCCGACGGGCTTCAACGAAGCCTACCGGCACACCGCAATCTGGACCGGCGGGCGGATGATCGTATGGGGTGGCTCGATCACAACCCCGGGAGGACTGTACGATCCGACATCGAACTCCTGGAGCGTGATGAGCACAGCCGGCGCACCACCCAATCGCTCCAATCACACGGCGATCTGGAGCGGTCGGAGCATGTTGATCTGGGGCGGCGGTGCGACGACGGGTGACGCGAGGGGTCCGGACAACCTGGGCGCCGAGTACTTCCCCGACAGCGACGCCGACGGCGTGTCCGACGCCTGCGACAACTGCGCGCTCACACCGAACGCCGGACAGCAGGATCAGGACGGAGACGGGTTCGGCGATGCGTGCGACGCGTGTCCCGCGACGCCCAACGTGGATCTCGATCACGACGGCAGGACGACCTGCACGGACTGTGACGACTCGAATGCGCAGGTCTATCCGGGCGCGCCGCCCCTCTGCGACGGCATCAACAACGACTGCAACAACCCGGGCTGGCCCTCGGTCACCGGAACGCCCGATGCGGATGCGGACGGCGACACGTGGCTCGTCTGCGAAGGCGACTGCAACGACAGCGCTGCCGCGGTACATCCCGTAGCGGTCGAGATCTGCGACGGGATCGACGATGATTGCGACGCGCTGATCGACGAGGACGAGCTGGGGGTCGACACCGACAGCGACAACGTGCGGAACGCTTGCGACAACTGCCGCACCGTCTCCAATCCGAGCCAGAGCGACGGAGACGGCGACCGCGTGGGCAACGCCTGCGACAACTGCGTGTCGACGCGCAACCCCAACCAGACGGACGACGACCACGACGGGCAAGGTGACCTGTGTGACCTCGACGACGGCCTGATCTACATCCTGTTCAACAGTCGCAATCTGGTCGAATGGCAGCAGGAGAGCGGCTTCACGACCTGGAGCTCGTACCGCGGCTCACTCGCCGTCTTGCGGTCGAGCGGTCTTTACACGCAGGCTCCGGGCTCGAACCCGCTGGCGCAGCGCGACTGCGATCTCGCGAGCCCGTCCGACGCGGAGGCGGTCGTTCCCGGCGTGGGTGAGGTCGCGTTCTGGCTCGTGACCGGAAAGAACGGAGGTTTGGAGAGCAGCCTCGGCACGAACAGCGTAGGCGTGCCGCGGCCGAACACGAACCCCTGCCCGTAGTTCAGGAGACCGTCGTGATCCATCGCGCGACTTTCGCTTTCGGTCTGGCCCTTCTCGGCGTGACGCTTACCCCGCTGTTCGCCGCAGCTTCCCGGGAGCTGACGTTCGACGAGCGTGTCGAGGCCCAGCGGAAGATCGAGCGGGTCTACTACGGGCACCAGGTCGGGACGCGCCCGCCGTTCGACGAGATCGCGAGCCCTGATCGTCTCGAGCGCAAGGTCCGGAGGTACTTGGAGCAATCCGTCGCACTCGACCAGATCTGGAGCGAGCCGCTGACCGCCGAAGCACTGTCGCGGGAGTGGGAGCGCATCGCGCGGTCGACGAGCTTCCCCGATCGGCTGCGCGAGCTCTACCGCGCGCTGGGAGACGACCCCTTCGTGATCCAAGAGTGCCTCGTGCGCGCCGAGCTCGTGGACCATCTCGCACGCGGGAGGTTCGCCCACGACCCGAGCATCCATGCCGCGGCGCGCGCAGAGGCCGAGGCGCTGCGCGACGCGCTCGAGCGTGGTGCGCTCGACCCGCGCCTCGATCATCCGCGGCGGATCGTCGACGCGCCCGACGCGAACCGGTCGGCCCGGCCGGGTGAGGTTGGCCCTGTGGTGGAGACTTTCGACGGGTTCGAGGTGCGGGTGCCGGCCGCGACGTACGTGATCCCCAAGGTCTCATGGGACGATTGGTGGTCGCGCGCACGGTCGAGCCTCGACATCGAGCGGTTCCGCGCGATCGCGGGCGACGAGCGACCGCCGATGCTTCCGGACGTCGCCGCCGGAACTGCCGGCGAGTGCACACCCAACACCTGGCGTTCCGGCGGCCTGGACGACCTACCGGCGCCTCGGACCGGGCACCTCGCGTTCTGGACCGGCAATCTGATGCTCGTCTTCGGCTACCCGGACAACCTGCCACCGGGGAATCGCTACGACCCATTGATCGACCGCTGGACGTCGATCACGCCGGTCGGCGCGCCCACCTCAGTCAACCCGTTCTATGTCGGCGTCTGGACCGGGTCCGAAATGATCGTGTGGAACGGTAAGGTCGCGAGCGGTGGACGCTACGACCCGGTCACCGATACCTGGTTTCCACTCGCGGCTGGCGGTCCGGTCGTAGCGAGTGGCGCCAAGGCTGTGTGGACCGGGAGCGAGATGCTGGTGTGGGGCGGCACGACCGACTTCACGAACTACACGAATACCGGAAGGCGTTACAACCCGTCGACCAACGCCTGGACTCCGATGACCACGGTCGGCGCCCCGAGCGGTCGCGGCGATCACACCGCCGTGTGGTCCGGCAGCGAAATGATCGTGTGGGGCGGGATCACGTTCTCGAACAATACCTACACGAACACGGGCGGTCGGTACAATCCGTCGCTCAACCAGTGGACTTCCACGAGCACCGCCGGTGCGCCCACGGCGAGGTTCGGGCACGTCGCGGTTTGGGCCAACGGCGAGATGATCGTCCACGGCGGCGTCCTGGTCTATTCGAGCAGCGCCGTGGCAACCGGGGGCCGCTACAGCCCATCGAGCGACTCGTGGACCGCGACGACGACGACCGCAGCTCCGACGAGAGCGTTCCATACTGCCGTGTGGACCGGTTCGAGCATGATCGTCTGGGGCGGCAACGTCACGCACTTCGGAGGCTCCCAGAGCACCGGCTCGAGGTACGATCCCGCGTCCGGTTGGTCGGACATCTCCCCGTCCGGTGCGCCGTCGGCACGTTCGGGACACAGCGCGGTGTGGACTGGCACACGCATGCTCGTCTGGGGCGGCGGAAGCAACACGGGTGCGCAGTACCTCCCATCGACCGACTCGTGGATCGCGATGACCACGATCGCACCGCGTGGCGACCATACCGCCGTGTGGACCGGGAACGAAATGATCGCGTGGGGCGGTGCCACGCTCACGTTTAGCGGCCCCCCGACCAACACCGGCGCGCGGTACGACCCGACGCTCGCAACGTGGACACAGACCTCGACCGTGGGAGCCCCATCGGCGCGGACGAGGCACTATGCCGTGTGGACCGGAACGAAGATGATCGTGTGGGGTGGAAGCGGCGTTGGTAGCCCGGCGCTCGATACCGGCGGGCGTTACGACCCGTTCTCCGACACGTGGAGCGGGATGAGCCAGCCGGGGTTCTCGGGGTTCGCCGGGGTGAGCGCGGCGGTCGTCTGGAGTGGGACCGAGATGATCGCCTGGGGCGGGTCCGCCGCCTACGGGGGACGCTACGATCCCGTCCAGGACACGTGGACGCAAACGGCGTCGTTCACCGGAGGTGTCCCCCGGCAGAACCCGTCCGGTGCGTGGACCGGGCACGACATGATCGTGTGGGGTGGCCAGACGCAGAACCCCTCCACGTTGTACAGCGACGGTGGCCGTTACGATCCGATGACCGACAGCTGGTTCTACATCTGGGTCGGACCCAACTCTCCCACTCAGCGGATCGACCACACGGCGGTCTGGACCGGTCAGTCGTTCCTCGTCTTCGGTGGGCAGCCCCATACGAGCTCGGATGTCGGAGGCGCGTACGATCCTCAGACGTTCGCCTGGACCGCGATGTCCACGGCCAACGAGCCGACGCGCAGCTGGGGACACACCGCGGTCTGGACCGGTGGCCGGATGATCGTGTGGGGCGGCCGGGTCGCGAACTCGCCCGCTGCAGGCGGCGTGTACGATCCGATAGCGAACTCCTGGAGCGTCATGACCACAACGGGCGCACCGTCCGATCGCCACTATCACACCGCGGTCTGGACCGGCCGAAGCATGTTGGTCTGGGGTGGCGGGCCGCTGACGGGCAACCAGCGCGACGACGGCGCCGAGTACTTCCCCGACAGCGATGCCGACGGCCTGTCCGACGCGTGCGACAACTGCGCGCTCGTGAGCAATGCGGGGCAGGGAGATCAGGACGCAGACGGCATCGGCGACGCGTGCGACGCGTGTCCTCAGACACCGGACGTCGACGGCGACCTCGACGGCACGACGAGCTGCACCGACTGCGACGACTCGAACTCCCAGGTCTATCCCGGCGCACCGGCGCGCTGCGATGGGGTCAACAACGACTGCAACGATCCCAATTGGCCCTCGGTCGCCGGCACACCCGATGCGGATGCGGATGCTGACACCTGGCTCGTTTGCGAAGGCGATTGCAACGATGCGGCGGCCGGGATCCATCCGGGTGCGGCCGAGGCGTGCAACGCGATCGACGACAACTGCAACGTCCTGATTGACGACGACGCGCTCGGCGTCGATACCGACTCCGATGGAGTGCGGAACGCGTGCGACAATTGTCGCACCATCTCGAACCCCAGCCAGACCGACGCCGACGGCGACCATGTCGGCAATGCGTGCGACAACTGCCTGACCGTCGGGAACCCGGACCAGCAAGATCCGGATGCGGACGCGCGAGGGAGCGCGTGCGACAACTGTCCGCTCGACGCGAACCCGGCGCAGGACGACACGGATGGAGATCGTGCTGGTGACGCCTGTGACAACTGCCTGCTCGATCCGAACACGAGCCAGGCCGATGCCGACCACGACGCCGAAGGCGACGTGTGCGATTTCAACGACGGGCTGATCTACATCGTGTTCAACGGCCCGGCCCTGGTCGAGTGGCGGCAGGAGACTGGCTTCTCGACCTGGAACTCGTACCGCGGCTCGCTCGCCGTGTTGAAGGCGAGCGGGGTGTACACGCAGATCCCGGGGTCGAACCCTCTGGCCCAGCGCGACTGCGGTCTGGCGAGCCCCGCGGATGCCGAGCCCGGCGCACCGGGCGTGGGCGAGGTGGCGTTCTGGATCGTCACGGGGAAGAGTGGGGGCGTGGAGACTAGCCTCGGCACGAACAGCTCGGGGGTGCCGCGGACGAACACGAACCCCTGTCCCTGAGCGCGGAGTCCAGCGAACGCTTGGCGTCGGGGGGCACCATGCACTCTTTCCGTTTCCGCTGCGCCCCGGACGCTGACGTTCGACGAGCGCGTCGCGGCCCAACGGGCGATCGAGCGCGTGTACTACGCGCACCAGGTCGGCACACGCCCACCGTTCGAAGAGATCGCGAGCCCGGAGCGTCTCGAGCGCAAGGTCCGGACGTACATGGAGCGATCGGTCGCGCTCGAGCAGATCTGGAACGCTCCGTTGACGGCCGAGGCGCTCGCGCGAGAGTGGGAGCGCATCGCTCGGTCGACGGGCTACCCCGATCGACTGCGCGAGCTCTACCGCGCGCTGGGAGATGATCCGTTCCTGATCCAGGAGTGCCTGGTGCGACCGCAGCTCGCCGAGCACCTGGCGCGCGGGCGCTTTGGCTACGACGCGAACATTCATGCCGCCGCTCGTGCGGAGGCGGAAGCGCTGCGCGAATCGCTCGCCCGCGGAGCGCTCGACCCGCGTCTCGACCATCCGCGTCGCGTCGTCGAAGCGCGGGACGCGGACCGCTCGACCCGACCGGGCGCGGTCGGCCCCGTGGAGGAGACGGCCGACTCGTTCGAGCTGCGCGTGGCCACCGACGACGCGACGTCCGGCACGTTCGCCACCTATGTCGTGCAGAAGGCGTCGTGGGACGAGTGGTGGTCGCGCACACGACCGAGCCTCGATATCGAGCGGTTTCGATCCGTCGCGCATGACGAGCGGCCGCCGATGCTCCCGGACGTCGCCGAGTGCTTATCGAACGCCTGGCGTACCGACGGCCTGGATGACCTGCCCGCCGCCCGTAAAAATCATCTGGCGTTCTGGACCGGGACGCAGATGCTCGTGTTCGGCCCGCCGACCAACCGACCTCCCGGTAATCGCTACGACCCGCTGATCGATCGCTGGGCCTCGATCGCCACTGCAGGCGCACCGACGCCGCCGGGAGATACCACGCTCGGTGCGCCCTACGTCGGCGTTTGGACTGGTTCCGAGATGCTGGTCTGGAACAGCAGCCAGCAGAACGGGGGAAGGTACGACCCCGTCTCGGACACCTGGTCCTCGATGGCGTCCGCGGGAGGTCCAGCCTTCTCATCCGGGGGAAGCGCGGTGTGGACCGGAACCGAGATGATCGTGTGGGGCGGGCGGGTCGGTTCCGTAGACTACACGAACGCGGGGGCCCGGTACAACGCGGCGACGAACACCTGGACGGCAACGACCACGGTCGGCGCTCCCGCCGGCCGCGGACAGCACACCGCCGTGTGGACCGGCAGCGAGATGGTCGTCTGGGGCGGGATTATTTTTTCGAACAACACATTCACGAACACCGGCGGTCGATACAACCCGGCGCTGAATCAGTGGACACCCACGATTACCGTCGGGGCACCTGCCGCGCGCGTCGGGCACGTCGCGGTATGGGCCAACGGCGAGATGATCGTCCATGGCGGGGCGCTCGTATATTCCGGCACCGCCGTGGCGACGGGCGGCCGCTACGATCCAGCCAGCGACTCGTGGACGGCGGCGCCGACCACGGGATCTCCCTCCAAAGCGTTGCACACCGCTGTGTGGACCGGCTCGAAAATGCTCGTCTGGGGCGGCGCCACCACTCTTGTCGAAGGAGGAGGACCCGCACAGAACACAGGGGCGGGCTATGACCCGGCCACCGGATGGTCCGACATCTCCCTGGTTGGAGCACCGTCGGCACGCATCGCCCATAGCGCCGTTTGGACCGGCACGCGCATGCTCGTCTGGGGCGGCGGCGCAAGCGAGGGCCAGTCGGGCTACACGGGCGCGCAATACGCCGCGTCCACCGACTCGTGGATCCCGATGACGACGACCGCACCGCGCTCGGGCCATACCGCGGTTTGGACTGGGAACGAGATGGTCGTGTGGGGCGGCGACGCTTTCGGCGGCCCGATCAACACCGGCGCGCGGTACGACCCGACGCTCGCGACGTGGACACCGACGTCGATGGTCGGAGCCCCATCCGCCAGGACGCGGCACTGCGCCGTATGGACCGGGACCGAGATGATCGCGTGGGCTGGATCGGGTCCTGGTGTGGGCAATGCACTCCATACCGGAGGTCGTTACGATCCGCTGACCGATACGTGGCGCGGGATGACGCCGTCGGGCAGCTTCACGGGACTGTCGGGCGAAGGCCCGTCGGTCGTGTGGACCGGGACCGAGATGGTCGCGTGGGGTGGGTCACAGTCGTACGGGGGCCGCTACGATCCGGCACAGGACACGTGGACGCAGACGGCGCCGTTCACCCAGGCGACCCCTCGGAACCGACCGGCAGTCGACTGGACAGGCCACGACATGATCCTGTGGGGCGGCGGCAGCTTCAGCGATGGAGGTCGCTACGATCCGGCGACCGATTCCTGGTTCTACATTTGGGTCGGGCCCAACTCTCCCGCGCCCGGACGCCGTTGCACCGGCGTCTGGACCGGTCAGTTGTTCGTGGTTCACTGCGGAGAGGCCCATGGAGTAACCGACGTCGGAGGGATCTATGACCCTCAGACCTTCACTTGGAGTCCGATCTCCAAGGTCGACGATCCAACCGGGGATCGCTCCGCGGTGTGGACCGGCAGCCGGATGCTCGTGTGGGCCGGGACCAATTCTTCCCCAACAGTGGCACAACCGGGTGGCGTGTTCGATCCGGTACAGAACTCGTGGCAGCTCATGTCCACCACCGGCGCTCCGGTCAATCGCGGCGGTTACACCGCGGTCTGGACCGGCGGGAGCATGATCGTCTGGGGTGGAGGTGGATTGACCCGCAACGACGGTGCCGAGTACTTCCCCGACAGCGACGGTGACGGGCTGGGCGACGCCTGTGACGCGTGCCCGCTCGACCCGGGGAACGACCCGGATGGCGACGGCGTCTGCGCGCTCGAGGACAACTGCCCGACGCACTCGAACGGGAGCCAGGCCGATTCGGAGCTCGCGAATCCCGCCGCGGTCGGGCAGTTTGCGACGAGCGCGACGGCCAGTAGCCAGTGGACGTCGAACGGAGACTACTCGGCGTTGCAGGCCACGGGTATCCGGGAGCATTTCAATCAGTGCACCGAAGTGCCGACGAACTGGTCCCCGGCGACCGACGCGAGCGATCCGGAGTGGATCGAGCTCGTGTACGAGGTGCCGGTGCGGGCGACGGGGATCGGCGTGTTCGAGCAGATCGAGGCGCCGTTCGTGACGCAGGTGCAGCTGCGAGGCGTGGACGACGTACTGCGGACGGTGTGGGCGTCGACCGACACGACGGCGTGCGGGACGTCGCTCGAGGTGCCGCTTGGGCTGCAGCCGTTCCTCGCGGACACGGTCGTGGTCCGGACGGCGAAGCCGGGCTTCGAGCAGATCGATGCGGTGCGCCTCGACGGTCTGGGCCGGTCGCCGGTGCCGGACGGGGTCGGCGACGCGTGCGACAACTGCGCGGGCAATCCGAACGCGGGACAGACGGACGGCGACGGAGACGGCGTGGGCGACGCGTGCGACTGCGCACCGTCGAACCCGGCTTCGATCGGGCCGGGTGAGGTCGGGGGGCTGCTTTTGTCGAAGCCGGCCGCGGGCGTCGCTCGGCTCGCCTGGAATGCGGCCTCGGGGGCGCAGTCCTACTCGATCACGCGCGGCGACCTGCTGACCGTCGATTCGTGGATCTACGGCCCGTGCTTGGCCCAGGGGATCGTGGGTACGACGCACGACGACGCGGCCATTCCGGCATCGGGCCAGGGCTATTCGTATCTGGTCCAGCCCTGGACCTCGGCGTGCGGCGCAGGCACCCTGGGTCACGAGTCGTCGGGCGCCGAGCGGCTGAACTCCGATCCCGCACGCTGTCAATAGACGGGAACCGGCGTGGGAACCGAGCCGCCACGGCGACGGCGGACGTGCGCGGCACTGCTCTCGTTCCTCAGCGACGAGGTGCACGACGCCGTCCTGGATCTGGAGCTTCCCCGTCATGCCGCGGAAGCTCGTCGTCTTCACCAGGATCGCTCGTACACGCGGCTCCAGGCGATCACGTGGACGAACCCGGAGCCCTCCCTACGCTGGCATCCGTGTCGGGATCACTTTCCGCCCGTGGATCCGGTAGACGCGAAAGTCGGCGTCGATCGTCATCACCGGGCATCCGAGGGTCTCGGCCATGCGGACCAGGCACGCATCCGCGAGCGACATCGGCACGTCGGCGTATCGAACGAGCATTCGCGTGACCGCGGCGCTCTCCTCGGCGAGCGAGAACGGCAGGGCGATCGCTCCGCGTCGCACGAGCTCGACCACCGCGGCACCGCCACCCGGGCACGCGCGAAGCAAATGGCACGCCTCCGCGACGACGGCCTCGCAGCTCAACAACGGCGCATCCGCGCAGGTCCACTGCTCGGCCGCCCACGCGTGGTACCGGTCGGACCGGTTGAGCAGTGCCACGAGGGGACCGGTGTCGAGGAGGACGCGACGCTTCACTTGCCGAAGCTCTTGCCGTGCCTCGGGTGGTGCGACAGATCGTGGGGGCCGCGGAAGCGACCGATCAGATCGAGTGCCAGGTCCGCGGCGTTCGCCGAGCGTCCACCGTCGCCGCCGAGATAGGAGCCGAGTGCGATCCGGACCAGCTCGGAGCGACTCACGCCGCGCCGGCGGGCGAGCGTAGTCAGCCGAGCGGCGAGATCATCGGGCATCTTGAGCGTGATGACGCGCATACTTACCTTCCAGGCCGAAAGGTATTACCAGGCGCGTTATGCGTCAACTCCGACCCGCGGTGCGCGACGTCAGGTCAGTGGAAGTCGTGGCTCGCGCCGGCCGCGGGCTGGCGCTCGACGCGCGGGATCCAGAACGACTCGGCGACGAGGTGCACGACGCCGTCCTGGACCTGCAGCTTGCCGCGTCACGCCGAGGAAGCTCGCCGTCTTCACCAGGATCGCGTGGGCCTCGAACACCTGGCTCCAGACGACGACGTTCACGAAGCCGGTCTCGTCCTCGAGCGTCATGAACACGACGCCCGACGGCCGTGCCCGGCCGCTGGCGGCAGATGACGATGCCCGGCGTAGCGCACGCGCTGCGCCGTCGCGCATCGCGCGACCGCCGCGCGCGTCGGGGAGCCTGCGCGCGCGGAGCGTCGCGCGCAGCGGCCCGAGCGGATGGCCGCGCGTGCTGTGGCTCGTCGTCGCGGTAGTCCCAGCCGATCGTCTCGAGCGCGTCGAGAGCGGCGAACCGTGGCGCACGCTCCGCGTGCGCCAGGTGCAGCGGTACCGCGGGCGTCCGTGCGCGCAGCCGCGCGCCTGCCACAGCGCGCTCGCGGCGGCTCGGCTCGAGCGCCGTCGAGCGCGCCGGCCTCGGCGAGCCGGCCGAGCGCGCCCTCGTCGAGCCGCGTGCGCTCGCACGAAGTCCTCGATCGACGCGAACGGCGCGCTCGCGCGCGCGTCGACGATGCGCCGGCCCTGTGCCTCGCCCAGCCCCTTCACGTAGCGCAGCCCCATGCGCACGGAAGACCGCGCGTCCCCGTTCTCCAGCGTGCAGTCCCAGCGCGCTGTGCGTGCACGTCGATCGGCACGGACCTCGACGCCGTGGCGCTTGGCGTCCTCGACGATCGTCGCCGGCGAGTAGAAGCCCATCGGCTGCGCGTTGAGCAGCGAGCAGGTGAACGCCGCCGGGTGATGGCACGCGCAGCCACGCCGTCGCGTACGCGATCAGCGCGAAGCTCGCGGCGTGGCTCTCGGGGAAGCCGTACTCGCCGAAGCCGCGGATCTGCTCGAACACGCGCTCGGCGAACTCGGGCGCGATGCCCTTCGCCGTCATGCGCGCGATCAGGCGCTCGCGGTGCTGCTCGATGCGCCCGCTGCGGCGCCACGCCGCCATGTCGCGCCGCAGCTGGTCGGCCTCGCCCGGCGTGTAGTCGGCGGCGACCATCGCGAGCCTCATCACCTGCTCCTGGAACAGCGGCACGCCGAGCGTCTTCTCGAGCACCGGCTCGAGGCACGGGTGCGGGTA
Source organism: uncultured Acidobacteriota bacterium (assembly GCA_963824225.1). GTDB lineage: Bacteria > Acidobacteriota > Polarisedimenticolia > Polarisedimenticolales > Polarisedimenticolaceae > CAWGOF01. The sequence goes on from CAWGOF010000002.1 coordinate 466,723, forward strand.
GTCGACCGGCTCCTCGCCCGCTGCGGCGGCGCAGGTACGGATGCACCATGCCGCCCGGTGATCGGGCCCGGGCGCACGATGCTGACCTCGATCACGAGGTCGTAGAAGCGTGCGCGGGCTTGCAGGCGCGGCAGCATCGCCATCTGCGCGCGGCTCTCGATCTGGAACACGCCGACCGTGTCGCCGCGCGCAGATCATGTCGTAGGTCGCCGCGTCGTCGGCGGGGATCGTCGCCATCGACAGCTCGACGCCGCGGTGCTCGCGCAGCAGGTCGAAGCACGAGGTGCGAGCTGGTGCAGCGCGCCGAGGCCGAGCAGGTCGACCTTGAACAGCCCGAGGTCCTCGACGTCGTCCTTGTCCCACTGGATGACGGTGCGGCTCGGGCATCGTCGCGTTCTCGATCGGCACGAGCGTCGTGCACCGGCTCGTGGCCGAGCAGGAAGCCGCCGGGGTGGATCGAGAGGTGGCGCGGGAAGTCGAGGATCTCGGCGGCGAGCCGCAGCAGGTGCTGGTGCGCGGGCAGCTCCGGGATCGAGCCCGGCCTGCGCGAGCGCCTCGGCCGTCGACGTCGCCGTAGTGCGCGAGCAGCTTGGCCAGCGCGATCGAGCGCGGTCTCGGCGAAGCCGAGCGCCTTGCCGACGTCGCGCACCGCCGAGCGCGGCGCGGTAGCGGATGACGTTCGCCACCATCGCCGCGTGCGTCGCGGCCGTACTTCGCGTAGACGTGCTGGATCACCTCCTCGCGCCGCTCGTGCTCGATGTCGAGGTCGATGTCGGGCGGCTCGGCGCGCTCGCGCGAGAGGAAGCGCTCGAACAGCAGGCCCATGCGCACCGGATCGACCGCGGTGATGCCGAGGCAGTAGCAGACCGCGGAGTTGGCGGCGGAGCCGCGGCCCTGGCACAGGATCCCGCTGCTCGCGGCAGAACTGCACGATCTCGTACATCGTCAGGAAGTAGCCGCCGTAGTCGAGCTCGTCGATGAGCGCGAGCTCGCTTGTCGAGCTGCGCGCGCGACGTCGGCCGGGATCGTCGCCGCCGTAGCGCTCGCGCGCGCCTTCGAAGCGTCGAGCTCGCGCAGCCACTGCGACGACGGTCGTGCCGTCGGGCAGCCGCTCGGCGGGATAGCGGTAGCGGAGCTCGCCGAGCGAGAACGTGCAGCGCGCGGCGATCTCGAGCGTGCGCGCGACCGCGGCCGGATCGTCGGCGAACAGCGCGGGCGAACGCGTGCGGCGGCTTCAGGCGTGCTCGGCGTTGGGCGGAGCAGCGGCCCGGCGTCGCGAGCGTGACGCCGTGGCGGATGCAGGTGAGCACGTCCTGCAGCGGCGCGCCGCGCCGGCGTGTGATAGAGCACCTCGGGCGCGGCCACGAGCGGGCAGCCCGAGCCGCGCGGCGCGCTGCGCGCAGGCGCGCGCTCCGCGCGCACGCTCCGTCGGCGCGGCGGTGGCGCGCGACCAGCGCGTACAGGCGATCGCCGAACGCGTCGCGCAGCTCGCGCGCGACGACGACCGGCTCGGCCTCGCCGGCGAGCAGGCTGCGCTCGCCGCCCCACAGCGCGAGGAGGCCCGCGGCGTGCTCGCACACCTCGCGCCAGCTCGACGCGACTCTCGCCCTTCTCCGAGCGCAGGCGGCCGACGCGTGAGCAGCCGGCAGAGGTTCGCGTAGCCCGCGCGGTCGTGCGCGAGGAGCACGAGCGACGAGCCGTCGTCGATCGATGACCTCGGCGCCGACGATCAGCTGCACGCCGAGCTCGCGCGCCTTCGACGTGCGCCGCGCACGATGCCGTAGACGCCGTCGCGGTCGGTGAGCGCCAGCGCGCGCGAGGCCCAGCGCGGCGCGCCTCCTCGACCAGCTCCTCGGGATGGCTCGCCCCCTCGAGGAACGAGAAGTTGCTCTTGCACCAGAGCGGCGCGTAGGGCGTCATGGAGCTGGCCTGAGTCTTGGAGTCCGAGTATACCATACAAATGTATGGAACGGAGATCCATGGACGTCGCCCTCGCCACCTGCCTTTCTCTGCCCGAGCCGGACCACGACGCGGCGCCGCTCGATGCCGCGCTCCGAGCCGCCGGGATCGACGCGGGATGGCTGGCGTGGGACGACCCGCGAGCCGACTGGTCGCAAGCCCGTCTGACGGTGCCGCGCTCGACGTGGAACTACCCGAAATACCCCGAGCGATTCCTCGCGTGGGCCGAGCATGCCGCTCGGGCATCTCGTCTGTGCAACCCGCTACCCCTCGTCCGCTGGAACCTGCACAAGGGGTATCTCCTCGAGCTCGAGCGGCGCGGAGTGCCGATCGCGGAGACGATCCTGGTCCCGCGCGGGACGACCGAGACGCTCGACGCGATCCGGAGCGCACGCGGATGGGACGACTTCGTCGTCAAGCCGGCGATCTCGGCCGCATCGTTCCGCACGCTGCGCGTCGGTCCGGGCGACCTCGATGCAGGCGAGAGCCATTTCCGCGGCCTCGTGGCCGAGCGCGACGTGCTGATCCAGCGCTACGTGCCGTCGGTCGAGGGGTACGGCGAGCGCGCGATCGTATGGATCGATGGCGTGGTGACGCACGCCGTGCGCAAGACGCCGCGGTTTTCCGGGGAGTCGGAGGCGGTTTCTTCCCAGGCGATTGCCGTCTCGCCGGCCGAGGCCGAGTTGGCGCGGCGGGCGGTCGACGCGATCCCCGGCACACCGGTCTACGCCAGGGTCGACGTCGCCCCGGGCCCCGGCGGTGCGCCGCTCCTGATGGAGCTCGAGCTGATCGAGCCCTCGCTCTTCTTCCCCCAGGCGCCCCACGCCGTTTTCCGGTTCGTCGCCGCGCTCGAACGGCAGCTCGCCGAGCGCTAGAAACCGCGTCCAGCCTCTGGTTTCGGGCACTGAACCCTTGTATGGTCGTGGGCAGCAGCACGTCGTATAGGAACAGCGACCGGCACGCGGCAGTTCGACAGATCGGGCGGAGGTGCGGCGATGGCCAGGGGGCCACGGCGGTACGTGTTGGGCGCAGGTGCGCTCGTCGCGCTCGTTGCGCTGTGGCTCGTCGCCGCCGCCGAGGAGCACGCTCCGCGCCGCGTGTCCTACGAGCTCGGCCGACAGACCTTCTTTCAAGAGACGTTCGGGGGCAACGGTCGGACGTGCGGCACGTGTCACGATCCGCGCGCCGAGTTCACGATGTCTCCCACGCTGGCCCAGGAGCGCTATCGGCAAGATCCGAGTCATCCGCTGTTCCGCGCGATCGACAGCGACGACGGAGACGGGCGTGACTACACGAAGCTGCTCGAGCACGCGCTGTTCCGCGTGACGGTCCCGCTCCACCCGAGCATCGTCTGGGAGGATCACCCCGAGCGCCGGGCGATCACCGTCTGGCGCGGCGCGCCGTCGATCGCGAACGTCGCGCTCAGCGGCCCGTACCTGCAGGACGGTCGAGGTCTGACGTTGCAAGCCCAGGCGCTCGGCGCGATCGACGATCACATGGAGCCGCGGCGCCGGCCGCTGAGCAAAGAGCTCGACGCGCTCGTGGCGTTCGAGAGCGAGCTGTACTACCCGCTGCGCCTGCGCGCGCTCGACGACGCGAGCGATCCGCTGGCCAAGGCGCCCGGGTTCTCGATCCCGGTGCACAGTCCGGCGGCTGCGCGCGGGCGGGCTTCGTTCGAGCTGCGGTGCCAGCGCTGCCACGACGGCGAGCTGGCGCACACCCCGCGCCAGCCGACGCCGCAGTTCACGAACGTGCTGGTCAGCGACGTCAACGCGCTCAACCTGCCGCTCCTGCGCCTCGCGTTCCACCAGCCCGATGGAACGGTGACCGTGACCTACACGCCCGATCCCGGCCGTGCGGCGATCACCGGTGACCTGCGCGACCTGAACGCGTTCGACACCCCTTCGCTGCGTGGCATCAAGCACACCGCGCCATACTTCCACGACAACTCGGCCACGACCCTCCCGGTCGTGATCCAGCACTACAACGACGTGTTCCAGTTCCAGATGACGCAGCAAGAAAAGGACGACCTCGCGTCGTTCCTCGAGCTGTTCTGAGGCGAGAGACGATGCACCGCCACCACGCAGGACGCGTACTCCTCCCGTGTCTGCTCCTGGCCTGCGGCGCCGCGGTCGAAGCGCAGACGTGCCCGGACAACGTTCCGCACGTCACCGGCACGTGGACGACCCTGCCGTATCAGATGCCGATCAACCCCATCTCGGTGACGCTCCTGCGCGACGGTCGTGTGCTCGTCGTCGCCGGATCGGAGAACGACGCCGCGCACCACTCCAACGGGGCGGCGGCGTACCGCCGCGCACTGTGGGATCCGACCGGCGTCGACGAGTCGAGCTTCGTCGTCGACCAGCTGTACTACGACGTGTTCTGCGCCGGCACGGCCCAGCTGCCGCACGGGCGCACGCTGATCGTCGGCGGCTCTGCCGACTACTCGTTCAACGGCGAGCGCCGAGCCTCGATCTTCGATCCGCTGACCGGGCAGTTCGTCCAATCGCACAGCATGGCCGACGGCCGCTGGTACGCCACCGCGACGACGCTCGGGGATGGCCGGATCATGGCGATCTCCGGACTCGGCTCGACCGGCTCGACGAACACGACGGCCGAGATCTACGACCTGACCTCCGGCGCGGGCTGGGGTGCGCCGATCGTCGAGCCGTTCACGCCGCCGCTCTTTCCGCGGCAGTTCCTGCTGCCGGACGGCCGCGTGTTCTACACGGGGCAAGGGTCGGGCGGCCGTAACGCCACGGGCTGGATCTTCAATCCGTCGACCTCGACGTGGACCGCGAGCGCGCTGACCACGCGCAACCGCTCGTACGGCGGCTGTGCGCTCCTGCCGCTCCTGCCGCCGAGCTACACGCCGCGTGTGGTCTGCCTCGGCGGCGCGAGTCCGGCGACGAGCACGACCGAGGTCATCGACATGTCGGCGGCGACGCCGGCCTGGAGCCCCGGACCGAACATGTCGACCGGGCGCGTACAGCTGAATACCGTCCTCTTGCCCGACGGCCGGGTGCTGGCGTCGGGCGGGTCGGTCAACGACGAGGCCCCGGACACACCGGGCAAGAACGCCGACCTGTACACCTGGGCCCCGCCCGGCGGCGGCGTCACCGGCTCGATGGCATCCGCCGGGACGGCGTCCTACTCCCGGCTGTATCACTCGAGCGCACTGCTTCTTCCCGATGCAACCGTGGCCAGCATGGGCAGCAACCCCGGGGATCGCGGGGAAGTATCTCGGCGCGATCGAGATCTACAGGCCGGCGTATCTCTACGATTCCAAGACCGCCTGATCACGACCGATCGCCCGGCGATCGTCGACGTCGCGCCGCCGCTCGTGAACTACGGAGCGACGCTCGCCGTGACCTACACCAGCGCGAACCCGATCGCGGCGGCCGTGCTCGTACGGCCGGGCTCGACGACCCACGCGTTCGACATGGAGCAGCGCGTCGTCGGTCTGTGCGGACCGTCACCCCAGCCGGCCTGCGGCGACGGGGGGACGCTGACCTCTGACCACGCCACCGAACGGGAACATCGCCCCACCCGGGTACTACATGCTGTTCCTGCTCGACACGGCGGGCGTCCCGTCCATCGCGCGATTCGTCGAGCTGAGCCCGTTCGGCGCGGCTCCACCGGACGGCGCGATCAGCCTGCCCACGACCGACAAGACGATCACGGCGGGTCAGTCGGTGACGTTCGACACGAGCAGCGTGGCGACCAAGTACAGCTGGGTGTTCCCGGGCGGGACGCCGGCCAGCTCGACGCTGCAGCATCCGCCCGCTGTTACGTACTCTGCGGTCGGTGAGTACATCGCGTCTCTTACGCTCGTCGACGGGAACAACAACACGGACCCCAGCCCACCGACGCGCAAGATCAAGGTCCTGCCCGCGACCGCGAACTTCGAGATCGCGGTCGATCCGCAGTCCCGGTTGATCCAACCCGGCCAGTCGGCCACGTTCAGCGTGACGATCACGGCTCGTGCGGGCTTCACGGGCACCGTGACGCTCAGCGCGTTCACGGAAGGGAACTTGCCCGCGGGCGTCACGGTCGGAGGGTTCAGCCCGCCGACGATCACGGGCTCGGGCACATCGACCCTGACGATGAACACGACGACGAGCGCGGTGCCGTATGCGCTGTCGCTGACGGTCAAGGGGACCTCGGGCTCGCTCGTCCATGCGGCGTCGACGACGCTGCTCGTGAACCTGGGACCACCCCAGGGGGTCGCGGCGACCCGGAACCCTACGGAGGCCCAGCTCACATGGATCGCCTCCGTGGGCGCGTCGAGCTACAGCGTCGAGCGGTCGCTCTACCCCGGCGGGCCGTACGAGCTTGTCGGCTGCACGAGCTCGCTGTCGTTCACCGACACCGGGCTCGATCCCGGAACGACCTACTACTACGTGATCACGGCGCGGTACACCGGCGGACCGGACGCCGGCGGCGCGAGCGCTCCGTCGGCCGAGGTCGTCGCGCCGCACGTGTGCGAGACGCCGACCTACAGCGGGTGGATCGAGGCCGCGAAGTCACCGACCAACGAGGTCACGTGGTCCTGGACCGCAGGCGACGCGAGCTGGTATGACGTGATCCGCGGCAATCTCGACGTGCTGCGCTCGACCGGCGGCGACTTCGCGGCCGCGCTCGATGCGATCCCGATGGAAGAGGACGTGTGCATCGCGGACGACATGCCGATCCTAGCGCTCGTCGACCCGTATGGCGCGCCGGCCACGGACGACGCCTGCGAGTTCGTGATCCTGCGAGCGGTCGACACGGCGTGTCTCGCGCGCGGCACGTACGACGAAGACGTGAGCCATCAGCCCGGAAGCCGCGATCCAGGGATCGACGCATCGTCGGGCGAGTGTCCGTAGGCACGACGGCGAGGTTGTCGAAACGGAACGAATCGGGCTGCTGGCTCGGCAATTCTGGCGTACGCTCCTGCGTTTCCGAATCGCGACGGTACGAGTGGCCGAAGGCCGGGCGATCGGCTCGTCGACGAACCATCCTCGAAATGAGTGACCACCCGTCGTCTTGCCAGCTTCCGCTGTCCGGCATACGCTTCCCGTCGAAGGGGTGAACGGGCGTGCAGAACTCGGCCAAGAACAAGCTCGACTATCGAGACCTGCTGGCCACCCCCGACGACGGCAAGCGCTACGAGCTGCTGGACGGGGAGCTCTGCGTGACACCGGCACCGAGCCCGGATCACCAGCGGATCGTCCTCGGCTTGACCCTGAGCTTGGTCGAGCACTGCCGCGAGCGCGGCATCGGGGAAGTGTTCATCTCTCCCGTCGATGTCATCCTCACGGAGCGCGACGTCGTCGAACCGGACGTCTTGGTCGCGAAGGATCCATGTCAGGTTTCGAAGCGCGGAATCGAGGGACCGCCGGCTCTCGCGGTCGAGGTGCTGTCGCCGACCACGCGTGACAGCGACCGAACCGTCAAAGCGCAGCGTTACGCGCGTCTCCGCATCCCACACTACTGGATCGTGGATCCGGACGAGCAGCGAATCGAGTGCTTCCGCGAGCGCGAAGGAGCCTACGAGCGGATCGTGACCGTGGAACGCGATCAGACCCTGACTCATCCGGACTGGCCGGGGCTGCGTATCGACCTCGCCAACCTGTGGCGCGGCGGCCGCTGATGATCGTCACTCCGTCCGCAGCGCCTCGATCGGATCGAGACGTGCCGCGCGTCGCGCCGGGAGCACGCCGCTCGCGAGACCCACGACCAGGCTGACCAGGATCGCCGCCACGACGTAGCGCAACGGTGTGTCGACGGGGAGCCCGGGAAGCAGCAGCTGGCTCAGCCTGGCGATGCCGACCCCGACCGCGACGCCACTCGCCCCGCCGATCGTCGACAGCAACGCGGCCTCGACCAGGAACAACGACAGCACCTGCCCGCGCGTCGCACCGATCGAGAGCGCGAGGCCGATCTCCGACGTCCGCTCGTTCACACCGATCCACATCATCGTCAGGATGCCGATCGCGCCCACGACGAGCGAGATGCCGGCGATCCCGCCGACCGCGACGGAGACGATCCCCAGCACGCGCCCGAACACGTCGAGCATCTCGGTCTGGGTCGTCACCGTGAAATCCTCTTCGCCCCGGTGGCGCTCGGTGAGCAGCGCCCGCATCTTGTCCCGCACGTCGAGCGCGTCGGCGCCGAGCGCGAACCGGACGTCGATCTCGTACAGCCCGTCGCGGTTGAACAGCGTCTCGGCCTGGGACACGGGGATGTAGACGCGGTCGTCGAGGTCGAACCCCAGGAGCTCGCCCTTGGGCTCCATCACGCCGATGACCTGGAACCGTCGTCCGCCGACGCGCACGTGCTGGCCCAGCGCATTCGCGTCGCCGAACAGCTCGCGCTTGAGCTTCGGCGCGAGCACGGCGACCGTTCCGCCCTGCCGCGGGTCGCCGGGGGGCAGAAACGCCCCCTGGCGCACCTCGAACCGGAACACGAGCGGCACCTCGTGATTCACCCCGACGACAAGCACGTTCCGCGCGCGCCCCGCGCCCTCGACGCGCGCCGTGCCGGCGATCAGCGGGACCACGGCCTCGATCTCGGGGATGCGCCGCAACGCCTCCGCGTCCTCGACGGTCAGCTTGCGCACGGTCGTCCCGAGCGCACCGGGGAGCCCGCTCGTCTCGACCTTGCCCGGATGGGTCGTGATGATGTTCGTCCCGAACGACGTGAACTGGTCGAACACGTAGCGCTTCACCCCCTCCCCGATCGACGTCAAGAGAATGACCGACGCGATCCCGATCAGGATGCCGAGCATCGTCAGGAAAGAGCGCAGGCGGTGGCCGGCGATCGACCCGAGGGCCAGGCGGGCGACGTCCGCGGTCTTCACGCGCGGCGGCCAGCGAGCGCGATCTTGGGGTCGAGGCGCGCCGCGCGCCGCGCCGGGATCGCCCCGAACCCGAGGCCGACGGCGACCGCCACGATCACCCCGGAGAGAACAGCCCAGCCCGGGGGATGCGCCGGAAACGTGGACCAGATCCCGCGTACGACGGCCGCAAGCCCGTAGCCGGCGACGATCCCCACGACGCCCCCGATCGCCGACAGCAACGTCGCCTCGACGAGGAACAGCGCGAGGACCTGCCCGCGCGCCGCGCCGATGGCCCGCAGGAGCCCGATCTCCGCCGTGCGCTCGCTCACCGAGACGAGCATCACGTTCATGATCCCAATCCCGGCGACCGCGAGCGAGACGGCGGCGATCGCCGCGAGCGCAAAGGTGAGGACGTTCAGGATCTTCTCGAGCGACGCGATCACCGAGTCCTGCCGGATGATCGTGACGTCGTCGACGCCATCGTGGCGCTCGCGCAGGATCGACACGATGTCGTCGGCCGCGGCTTCGACCTCCTCGTTCGTCCGCACCTCGACGAAGATCCGGAACAGGCTGCGCTCGTCGAACAGGGCCAGGGCCGCCGAAACCGGGATGTCGACGATCTCGTCGAGGTCCATGCCCAGGGACATGCCGCGGGGCGCGTTGACGCCGATGACCTTGAACCGCTCCTCGCCGATGCGCAGCACCTCCCCCAGCGGGTTCGCACCGTCGAACAGCTCGCGCTCGATCGTCGCCCCGATGACGCACACGCGGGCGCTGCGGTCGACCTCCTCGTCGGGCAGGAACCGCCCGATCGACACCTGGATCTTGCGGATCTTCTGGAACTCGGCCGTCGTGCCGACGACCGTCACCTCGCGCATCCGGCCACCGTGCGAGGCCGTTGTCGTGCCGAGCGAGATCGGGGCCACGCGCATGATCCGCGGCGACCGTCGCGCGAGCGCATGGGCGTCGGCGAGTGTCAAGTCGTGCGCCGCCTCGCTGAACAGCGGCGCTTCGCCCTCGGTCTCGGTCTTCCCCGGAACGACGATGATCAGGTTCGAGCCCAGGGCCGCGAACTCGCCGGCGATGTACCGCCGGGCCCCCTCCCCGAGGCTCGTGAGCAGCATCACCGAGGCGACACCGATCGCCACCCCGGTGAGCGAGAGGCCCGAGCGGAGCCGGTGGCCCGAGAGCGCACGGGTCGAGAAGCGCAGCACGTCGGGCGCGTTCATGACGTCTGGGAGTGTAGCGGACCGACGGGTCGGAGGGTCGCTCGTCAGGGCTCGACTGCAGGATCGAAGTCCGCTCCCTGCGCCTGAGCTGGCCCTGGCGCGGTCGCACGGCGGAACTTGCCGGCCAGAACGAGCAGCCGCACGCCACCGATCTCGATCTCGTCCAGGTGCCGCACACGCTGGGCCGTCCCGGGGCGTACCTGGCGCCGATTGATGCGCGTCCCGTTGCGACTCCCCAGGTCGGCGATCGTGCACACCGACGCCTCGACCCGCAGCACGCAGTGGCGCTTGCTGATCGTCTCGTCCTCGACGACGAAGTCCGCTTCGACCTCGCGGCCGATGACCGTCTCGCGACGCTCGATCCGATGGGTCAGCGTCGGGTCGTCTCCGTCGACGACGGCGAGCACGAAAACGTAAGGCGCGTTGAACGGCGGCTTCGTGCGCTCGCGCTCGGCGGTCTGCATGCTGTCGAGCACCGGTCGGGACATCGACGTCGAATGTGCGGACCGCTCGAGCTTCCGTCAAGCGCAGCGGCTGCGCTTGACTTCCCCCGTCCTGGGGCCTACCTCATCCCCAGGGGATTGGGCGAGAGGAACCTCACATGAAGGACGGCTTCACGAAGCGTCTCGACCGACCAGCCAAGACGCGGGGAGCGACGGGACAGCTCCTGCGCGATTTCGACGTGCGTCTCGTCGCCGTCGCCGGCCCCGCGGCCGGAACTTCCTACGCCGTGAACCGCGAGCGCATCGTGCTCGGCCGAGGGCCGGGCGTCGACCACGCGTTCGACGACCGCGCGATGTCGCGCCAGCACGCGGTGCTCGAAGCGCCGGGTACCGCCCTCATGGTGCGCGACCTGGGGAGCACGAACGGCATCTCGGTCAACGGTACCGTCGTCCCGTCGGCCGAGCTGCACCACGGCGATCGCCTGCAGCTCGGGACGTGGGCGTTCCAGATCCTGATCGAGGCCCGCTCGGCCGCGCCCGACGCGTACGAGCTGTCCGTCGACGTCTGAGCTCGGCCCCGGAACACGAGTGGCCAAGGAGCCGGCTGTGCCGCCCCAGCCGAAGAAGGTCGGCAACTTCGAGATCCTGCGCGAGATCGGGCAGGGCGGCATGGGCGTCGTGCACCTGGCCCGCCAGCCGATGCTCGATCGCCTGGTGGCGCTGAAGAAAATCCGCGAGGACCTGGTCTCGGACGCGAGCGCGCGCAAGCGGTTCGAGCGCGAGGCCCGCGCCGCGGCCGCCGTGCAGCACCAGAACGTCGTCGCCGTGTACGACTGCTTCGAAGTTCGCGGCGCGCTGTACATCGCTCAGGAGCTGGTGAACGGCGAGGACCTCGCCGCCGTGCTCGGCAGGACGCGCAAGCTCGAGCCACGCCTCGCGGCGCTCGTGGCGCTCGAGGTCGCGCGAGGCCTCGAGGAGATCCACGCCCGCGGCGTCGTGCATCGAGACCTCAAGCCGGCGAACGTGCTGCTCGGCGCAGGGGGCGAGGTCAAGATCGCCGACTTCGGGATCGCGCTCGAGGGGTGCGGGGACGGCCTGACGCGTCCGGGGACGATGGTCGGCTCCTTACCCTACATGGCCCCCGAGCAGATCCTGGGCGAGAACGTAGATTACCGCAGCGATCTGTTCCTGCTCGGCATGCTGCTGTACGAGATGCTCGTCGGCGACCCGCCGTTCCGCGAGTCCGAGGCCGGCGCCGGCGACACGCTGCTCGACCGCATGCGCAACGACACGTACGTCGCGCCGCGGACCCGGGATCGATCGATACCCCTGCGGCTCGACTGGCTCGTGCGGTCATGTCTCCACGGCCGTCCGTCTCGACGCATCGGATCGGCCACGGCAGTGCGCCGGCGGCTCGAGCGGTTCGTCGGCCCACTCTCCTCGGCCGACTGCCGGCGCGAGATCGCCATCTGGCTGTGGCAACGCGGCGTTCTCGCCGTGGTCGACGAGACGACGGCGCCGCGCCCGATCCCGCAGACCACGCCCGGTGCCGCGGGGCTCTCGCCGCGCCTCAAGCCCGCGGCAACAGCCGCGGCGATCCTCGCCGGGGTCGCAACGCTCGTGCTCGTCGTCGGGCATCTCGGCTCACGAGCGCCTGAGCGGCCGAGCGAGCGCCCCGCCGCTGCGGCGGCCGCCGCAGCGGCGGCCGAGATGCGCGCCGCGCCTTCGCGAGCGAAGCTCGCGCCCGCAGCCAAGCCCGCTCCGCCGGCCGGGCGCGTGCGCGTCGTCGCCTGGCCGTGGGCGCAGGTGCGCATCGGCGAAGCCGCGCCGTTCTTCACTCCACGCGCCGACCCGGTGCTCGTCGCGCCGGGGACGCACAAGGTCGTGTTCGAGCATAGCCGCTTCGGACGGGCCGAGCAGACGATCGAGGTCCGGCCCGGACAGGAGCTCGTCGTGCGCCACGACTTCGTCGAACGCGAGGCATCGTGAGCCGCATCGCGCTCGTCGCGCTCGCGCTCGCGACCGTGGTCGCGGCTTCGCACGCTGCCGCGGGCGAGCGCCGGCACGTCGTCCAGGCCGGCGAGTCGGCGTCGGCGATCGCCGAGCGCGAGTACGGGGACCGGCGGCTGGGGGACCTGCTCCTCGCCTACAACGGACGTCGCGGCGCGATGATTCACCCGGGCGAAACGCTGCGCGTTCCGTTCTGCGAGGTGCACCGCGTGCGGGCGGGCGACTCGTGGTCGGCGCTGACGAAGAAATACATGAACGACACGTCGGGCTGGCGCGCCGTGGCCCGGGTGAACGGGCTTGCTCCGAACGAGCCATTGCGCGTCGGGCAGGAGCTCGTGTTCCCGGTCGTGCTCGAAACGAAGCTCGAGCGCGGGGCCACGCTCGCGACCCTGGCCGAGCGCTACTACGGTGATCCGGCGCGCGGCCGCTTGCTCCAGGAGTTCAACGGCCTCGACGATCCGCGGCGCCTGGCGGTCGGAGCCCCGGTGCGCGTGCCGCTCACCACGTTTCGACAGCGCGCGCCCGTGAAGGCCAAGCCACCCGCACCGACGCCCAAGCCGCGGCCGCCTGCGGTCGCAGTGGTCGCAGCACCGCCGCCGACGCCGACGCCCGCACCGATCCCGTCTCCCGAGCCCGCCACGCCCGTCTCGGTCTTCGGCGCCGATCTCGCGTCGGCGGAGGACGAGTTCCGTCGCGGCGCGTTCGACGACGCGATCGCCCTTCTCGAGGAGCTGCGCGAGCCGGTGACCCTGCACGGCACCGCGGCCGAGCGCCGCTCGCTCCTGCGCTTGCTCGCGTTCGTCTACGTCGCGTTCGACAACGCCGAGGAGGCCTGCGCGGCCTACGGTGCCCTGACCCGGATCGACACGGCACCGGTGCTCGACCCGGATCTCGTCTCGCCGAAGATCCGCCAGCTGCTCGCGGCCTGCGTGTCCCCGGCCTGAGCCTCAACCGGGAGCGTCCGGCTCCTTTACCGCCGCACCGTCGACCAGGCGCAGCTGGCGTCGCGCCCGCGCGCCGACCTCCGGATCGTGCGTGACGACGACGAGCGTCAGCCCATCGGCGTTCATGCGCTCGAGCAGCTCGACCACCTCGCGTCCCGACTTCGTGTCCAGGTTTCCCGTGGGCTCGTCGGCGAGCAAGATCGACGGGCCCATCACGACCGCGCGGGCGATCGCCACGCGCTGGCGCTCGCCACCCGACAGCTGGTCCGGGCGATGTTCCACGCGCTCGGCGAGCCCCACGGCGTCGAGCGCGCGCCGGGCCCGCTCGGCCCGCTCGGCCTGGGCCACCTCGGCGAAGATCATCGGCAGCTCGACGTTGGCCTGCGCCGTCAGCCGCGGCACGAGGTGGAACGTCTGGAACACGAAGCCGATCTTGTGCCGCCGCACGAGCGAGAGCTGAGTGTCGTCGAGCCCCGCGACCTCCTGGCCGTCGAGGCGGTACGAACCGCTGGTCGGTCGATCGAGACACCCGAGGATCGTCAGTAGCGTCGTCTTGCCCGATCCCGAGGGACCCATGATCGCCAGGTAGTCGCCGGCGGGCACCTCGAGGTCGATCCCCCGCAGCGCTTCGACGGGTCGGCCCCCGACCTCGAACGTCCGGGAAACACGGGTCAGCGAGATCATTTCAGGGCCGTGGCCGCCTCGCGCGCCCGCGCGCCCTCCTTGACCTCGGCCCGGTCGAGCGACACGACGACGCGCTGGCCCTCGGTGAGGCCCGAGGTGATCTCGGCGAACTCCCAGTTCTCGAGGCCGACCGTCACGGCCTGGGCCACGAGACGATCCTCGTCGAGCACGAGCACGCGCTTACGCTCGAGAACGGCGTACGCTGGCACACGGAGAACGTCCGGGTGCACCTCGAGGATCACCTCGACGTCGGCCGACCCGCCCGGGGGCAGGCTCTTCGCGAACGCCGCGTCATCGAGCGTGGCCTCGACCTCGTACGTGCGGCTCTGCTCCGCGACGTCGAGGATGTACGGCGCGACACGGGTCAACCGCCCGGGAAACGATCGTCCGGGGAACGCATCGAGCGTGACCCGTACCGCCTGACCGACCTTGACCCGCTCGCGGTCGACCTCGTCGAGTGGCGCGCTGATGTAGATCGCCTCGGCATCGATCAGGTCGATCACGGACGGCATCGGCAGGCCGGGGGGCGACGGCGAGATCCACTCGCCGCGCTCAACCGTTCGCTCGGCGACGACGCCGTCGAACGGGGCCCGGAGCACCGTCTTTGCCAGCTCCGTGCGCACGACATCGACCTCGGACGCGAGCTGGCTCGAGCGCGCCCGCGCCGCCTCACACGACGCCGCCGTCGCGTCTTTGCGGTTGCGCGACTGGTCGAGCATCTGCTCCGACACGACCCGATCGCGTGCCAAATCTTCGGCCCGCGTCAGCTCTCGCACCGCGAGCTCCGCCGCGAGACACGCTTCTTTTACGCCCTCGTCCGCGGCAGCGACGGCGCGCTCGGCCTGCACCACGCGCGCCCGGTACTCCGTGTCGTCGATCCGCAGCAGTACCTGCCCGGCGACGACGCGATCACCCGTCTCGACCTGCACCTCGGCCACCCGGCCGCCGAGCGCCGGGCTGAGCTTCGCTCGATGGCGCGTCATGATCGTCCCGGCCTTGCTGTTCGTCACCGTGTCCTCGACCGGCCCGCGCGCGACGACGAACACGGTCACCGGAACGGGCTTGGGACGGAACAGCGTGTAGCGCAGGGTGACCCCCGACGCCACGATGACCAGGACCACGGCGAGACGCTTCGCCAGGCGACGCACCCGCGGATACTACACGACCGAAACGGGGACACTCATCGTTTGTGCCTCATTTGAGGCCGAAACGAAGAGTGTCCCCGTTTCCCTACTCGACTCTCCCGTGCAGGAACCAGCGACGGCGCTCGCGGTCGTAGAACACCCACAGCAGCTCGCCCTTCTGCGTCTCGGCGAAGTGGTACTCGCGATGCACGGGTCGTATCCACCAGCCGCCCGACACGACGTACGGTCCCTCGACGCGCACGACGGCGCCCTGATCGAGACCCCGCAACATCCAGCCGTCGGGCTCGTGTCTCTCGCGCGGCGGCAGCGCTTCGGGCCGCGGCAAGATGCGCCGTACGAGGCGGCCTGCGGATGCAGGTCGCGGACGCGGCTCGGCCAGCCGGTCGAGCGGCTCCCAGGCGAAGCTGCCCTCGGGGAGATGGCCATCGCGCAGACGGGCCCGCACGACCGCAGCATTTCCGACTTCGGCGCGCACACGCGCCAGCGCGCGGTTCGCCGCATCGAGGTCGCGCGGCGGTCGGTCCTCGACGAGCAGCCTCCCCTGTCGCGGCGGCGCTTCGGCCTCCTCGGCCAGAAGGGCGATCTCGCACACGCCGTCGGGCAAGCGGCGCACCGCTTCGAGCCGCAGGCGGATGAGGTCGAGGAGCTGCGCGACGTCGAGCGTCGGTGCCGCAGGCTTCACGGTCTCGACGTGATCGCCCAGGCGCTCGAAGCGCAGACCGATCTGGATGCTGGCGATCGCCCGCGCACGATCGGTCACAGTGCGAACGAGTGCGGCCAGAAGCGGCTCGATCGTCCGGACGAGCCGTTCGAGGTTTGTCTCGACATGGTCGAGCAACAACCGCTCGATCGCCTGCGGCAGCGGGATATCGGGCTGGAGCGGAACGCGCAGATCGCCCGACGCCAGCTTGTGCAGCGCAGCGGCAGCCGGGCCGTAGCGCACCGCGATGCCGTCGAGCGGCAGATCGACGAACGCACCGACGGTGTTCACGCCGAGCTTCGCCAGCGCATCGCGCACCGCGGGCTCGAGCGACAGCCGGTCGAGCACCACACGGCGTGCCAATTCGCGCTCTTCGACCGCGCTCGACAGGACCGTGACCCCGCGGCCGGCGCGGGCCAGCGCGTACGTGCCGAAGCGCCCGAAGCCGACGACGAGCGCGAGGCGATACCCCGCGTTCTCGAGATCGGCGCGGATCAGCGCAGCCCAGCAGGCGAGCGAGTCGTGGAGCCGCTCGAGCCCCCGTGCATCGAGCCAGAAGACGCCTGGCTCTGCAACAGCGGGCTCGACGCCAGGCGTGAAGCGCCGCAGCCGCTCGCCGAGATCTGCAATCGCAGACTCGATCTCGGATCGCGGCACGACCGCCGCACGCAGCCCGCGCGCGAGCGAGAGCGCCGCGGCGTAGCGCATCCCGGGCAGCACACGCGACTCGCGCGCGCGCTCGTTGACCCACAGCACCTTGCCCTGCGGCCGATCGTCGTCGACCACGGCCACGGGACACCCGCGCCAGTCCGGGTTGCGCCTCAGCAGCAGCTGGAGTGGGAGGGCCGGGAGATCAACACACGCCATCCGGTCCACGACACACCTCCGCGTGCTTCCAGCCCGGACCGCGCCGCTTGTCTTTCAGGATCCGTGCCTCGCAGCGGAACCGGTCCACACCGTCCCGGGCCTTCGCCGTGTGCGCGCGCAGCGACACGAGCGAGCCGAGCGAGGGACGGGAGGCATCGTTCTCGGTGATGCACACGAGAGCCGTGCCGTGCTGCTTGGCCAGGCCCGCGAGACGCGTCTGCGCATGGAGCGGGATGCCCAGGTCGGTCCCGAGATCGAGCACGATGACGCCGAACCCGCCCGAGCGCACGAGGTGACCGGCAGCACGGGAAGCGGAGAGCGCGCCGGGTGCGCGCACGACGGCGAGCGCATCGAGGTCGACCCCGGTCTCGGCCACGTCGGGCGGAAAGAAAAGACCGGCGCGCGCGGAGATCCACGCCGCGGGCTCGCCGCGCCGCTGCGCTTCGAGCACCAAACGGAACACGAGCGTCAGCGACGCGGTCGCCCGATCGCCAGAGATCTCTGCCAGACGACCGGAAAAGGCAGCGAGCGTCCACTCGGCCGGAACGGTAGCGACGGGTGCCGGCCGCTCGAGCAGCGATAGCGTCTGCGCGCTCATGACCGGTCGAGGAAGCGCCGCACCTCGATCACCTTGCCGAGGAGCTTGACCTCGGAGGGATCGACCACGACCGGCTCGAAATCCGGATTCTCGGGCTTCAACTCGACGCGCTTGCCGCGGTAGCGCAAGCGCTTGACGGTCGCCTCGTCGCCGACGAGGGCGACCACGATGTCGCCCGCCTCGGCCCTCGACTGCCGGCGCACGACCACGACGTCGCCGGACAAGATGCCGGCGTCGCGCATGCTCTCGCCCTGAATGCGCAGGCCGAACAGCTCACCCGCAGAACGACGAGCCTGGACCGGCAGATAGCCTTCGAGGTCCTCGACCGCCGTGTCGAGCGGACCCGCCGGCACGCGACCGAGTAGTGGCACGAGAATCGTCGGGGCTTCGTTACGCGTCGCCGGGAGCCGGTAGCCCCGGGCCTTGCCGGTCTCCTTGGAAAGCAGGCCCGCTTCGACGAGCGCCTCGAGATGCTCGCGAGCGGTCTGGACCGAGCGGAAGCCGAACTCGCCTTGGACCTCCCGCAGCGTCGGCGGCAGCCCCGACAGCAGCCGCTCACGAACGAAGCGCAGGATCTTTTCGCGAGTCTCCCCCGGCGGGGTGCGTCCCATGACAGCCTCCCGGTTCGATGCCAGGAGTGTACCGTACAAATGTACGGTATGTCAAGTGTGACCTCCGAAATGGCGTTCCTGCGCCTTAAGAGCGCGCGGGGCTACCGGCGATCCCAGATGGTCGCGGCGAGGACTTCGCACGACCGGGGGCGGTTACCCATGGAGCGACCAAGAAAAACGTGCGGTCTGTCCGCCCAAGCCGCTTTCTTGCGCCTTCTGGTGTTGGAAACGCAGGGATGGCGTATTGCTCGGGCAGCGATATCAGCCGTGTCCCTGCGAGGACGGTTTCTGCGTCGTGTGTAGTCGGGTATTGGGATGGTGTGGATTCCGTTTCGTTGCCGTTTCTTCTTGAGGAGGGTGTTGTGTCTGAACGTCACATTTCCATCTCGCTGCTGACCCTATCGGCGATCGTATTCGCGACCTCTGCGTCGACCCAAGAGGCCAACCGCGGGCCGGCCGACGCCTCCATGCGTCATCTACGGCAGGACCATCCACATACCTTGGTCCGAGAATTGAATCCCGGCACGAAGGTGATTGTCGGGCCCATGACGACAGGCCCCGATCCCGTGTCGGCTGCCCGTGCTTGGGCGTTCCGCTACGGGGCTGCCTTGGGCATCGGCCGAAGTGACCTCGAAGTCAAGGACAGCAATGTGGTGGGCGGCCGGTTCACCGTAGTCCGAATGGTTCAAACGTTGGATGGAGTACCGGTTGAGAACGGAAGAGCCAACCTCATCGTTCGGCACGGCGTTCCCGACACGGTCACATCCGTGTCGAGTCACTTGCGCGATCTCGGCGGCGCGAAACTGCCACGGGTACGAATGAGCGCCAAGGAGGCGGCATCGGTAGTGCGTGCCACACCCCCCTACGACCGGCTTGCGAACTGGACGACACCAGAACTCGTCGTGTTCACGGGCGATGCACACCCCGCCCCGCCGGTCTTGGTCTGGAAGTTGCGCGGAAGCGGCACCATAGACGGAACCCATAGCGCATTTACGTTCTATGTGGATACGTCGACGGGCGAACTCATGCACGTCCGTAACATTCTGTTTAGTCACCACCAGACAATCGTCGGTACGGTCACCGGCTACGCCACCCCAGGACTGAGCGCTGATCTACCGACCAATCCGCCGACACAGACAGCGGTTGCGGGCGTCAAGGTTCAGGTGCAGGGTGGCGGCAGCACGTATACCAACTCCAGCGGTGGATACCAGCTCGCACGGCCTCACAACTCACAGGCCCCGTCCACGGACCTGATCGGCGAAACCCTCATCGTTCTCAACGAGGCTGGTTCAGAGCTCCACGTCGTGGGCGCGGGCAACCAATCGCCCGTCAACCTGGTGTACAACTCGCCGGCTACCGAATTCGGCACCGCCCAAACGAACGCCTTCATCCACACTCTCCGGGCTCATGACTTCTACTCATCTCGGCAGCCAAACTTCGCACCCATTCATGCGACCATCACCGCACGCGTCAACCGTGATCACGTTTGCAACGGCGAATACGACGCCGTAACCAACAGCATCATTCTCGATCGCAGCGGCCAAACCTCCATACAGCTTCCGCCGGACATCGACATCGACATCGAGTGCGAGAATACTGCGATGTCGACCGTTATCGCCCACGAGTTCGGCCACTTCGTGCACTTTGGTCTGGGAATTGACATCCCGGGAGCGTTCGCCGAGGGCTTTGGTGACGCGTTCGCTATCCTAAACTACAACGACCCCGTAATCGCTAAAGACATCTACATAGACATCAACGTTCCGAATGCGCAGCCGCAAAGCTGGCGCAACATCGCGACCGCCAATCAGCAGTTCCCTTGCGCGGAAGACCTGGCGCCTCACTTGTGCGGACAGTTGCTCGCCGGGGTCTGGTGGGACATCAAAGAGGAGCTTCAAGCTACTTACGGTGCGTCCACTGGACTCTCCATGGCTCAGCAGCTGTTCACGGACTGGTCCCAGATCACGCTGGGTCCCGATTACTCCCGCATTCCCGGAGCAGGTATGTACGTCCCGGAGGACGAGCGTAATCAGCCGGCGGGGCACCGTACCGTACTCGAGGTGTTGACCGCCGACGACGACGACGGCGACCTGTGCAACTCCACGCCGAATGCAAGCGAGATCTGCGACGGGTTCGTCGAACACGGGATCGCGTGTCCGCTCGACGACTGCAACGGCAACAGTGTCCCGGATGTGTGCGATATCGAAGCCCAGACCGCAGGCGATTGCAACGGCAACGCCGTTCCCGATTCATGCGAGATCGCGAGCGAACTTGAAGAGGACTGTCAGCCGAACGGCATCCCGGACAGTTGCGAACTCGAAGCCGGGCTGCTGACAAGCTGCGGCGGGGATCCCAATATTGTGGATCAATGTGAGTTTTTCCCGCCAGCGTTTTGCAGCTGCGAGACCGGGCAAGATTGTGAAGAGCCCGATCTCTGGTGCAACGGGGTTGAGACGTGCAACTCGCAGGGGCGCTGCGTATTTCCGGGTCCATCCTGCGACGCGGATGAGCTCTGCCGGGAAGCAGAGCAGCTTTGCATTGCCGCGTGTCCCGCGAGCGCACCGTGCGAGGGCACTGGGTGTCAACCAGTGGTTCCGGAAGAGTGCACGTACACGAACACGGGGCTGACCGAGTGTGCTACCACCCTCGGGCAGCACTTTACCTGCCCTGACGGAGTGTGGATCAAGAACTGCGCCTGCGAGGCGATCACGCCTGGCAACATCTGCGCCAATGTCGATCAGAGTTGGGAGTGTCGCGACAACTCCATGTGAACTAGCCGCGTGTGAGTGAGAACGCGGCGAGCTTCTGAACAGGGAGTGCGCTTGCGAAGCCATCGTGCCAGGGAGACGAATAGGGCATTTGAGCCCTCCTGAAAGCCGTGCGGGCTAGGCCCGCACGGCCTCACGGATACTCCGCCCGTTCTGCCATGCGCCGCCGCAGCCGCTCGAACTCGGGGTTGCCGTGCAGCCGGCGGAGCAACAGCTTGGACTCGACGAGCGGAACGCCCGTAAGGCCGCGCTCGTAGGCCTTGGTCAAGTGGCGCAGCGCCTCCTCTTCCTCACCGTCCATCGCGCTGCGGTAGCTCCGAAACAAGAATGGGACGGGACTCGGCGGCGAATCGGGGCCCGCTTCGACCATGTGGATCGCCTCGTCGATTGCGGCCTTCGCCCCCGCACGGTCGCCCTTGCCGAAGCGGGCGATCGCGAGGCCGTGCAGGCTGACCCAGCTCATCGGGCCGCGACGACGCTCCACATCGATCGACATCTCCATGAACCGCTCGGCCTCGGCGTAGCGGCCTTGGGGAAGATAGACCACCGTGGCCAGGTTCCAGGCTGCGCTCTCCGTGTGCCCCTCGCTTGGTGCGTCCCGGATCAGAGCCACCAGCAAATCCTCCGCTTCGTCGTAGCGGCGTTCTCCCGCCAGGCGAGTCGCCTCCAACTGCCGACTCTCCCACAGGTGCGGATCCTTGGCGCGCACACGCTTCGCTAGATCGATGAACTCGGGATCGTCGAACAAGGACGCCAAGCTCCAATCGGAGTCGAACTGATACGTGAAGCCGTAGACCTCGAACGCCTCACGCAGCTTCGCGATCGCCCCAACCCGGTCGCCGCGTTGCGCCCGCACGTTGCCGAGGTAGTAGACGGCAATTCCACGCTCGCTTCGGGGAAGCGACTCCACGTTCTCGAGCACGTGGTTCAGGAGCGGCTCGGCCTCATCGAGGCGCCGCAAGACCACGTACATCGCGGCCAGGAGGCTCTGCGCCAGGAGCGTGCGCGAGTGACTCGCGCCGACCGTTTCGGAGAGGGCTCGCGCTGCCTCGTCGAACAGCGCCGCCGCTTCCTCATGCCGTCCCTCGAGGTTGCGCACCTGAGCCAGCTCGAGCATTGAGTCGACAGTCTCAGCGTACCGATCGCCCAGCACACGGCGCTGGACCGCGAGCGTCTCGGCGAGCAGGCGGTCCGCCTCGTCGAGGTGTCCAAGCCAGGCTCGAACGCGCGCCAGCTCGGTCTGCGCGGCAAGCGTCTCGGGGTGCTCGGGGCCGAGCAGGCTCTTCGAACCGCTCGCGTGCGCGAACGGTTGCGGTCTCCGCGTGGTTGCTGGCGTCGATGCTGCGCAGCGTGCGGCCGATCGCCAAGTACGTGCGCGCTTGCACCAGGGGATCATCGAGGTCGGTCTCGATCTTTTTCAACCCCTCGACGAGGATCGCTTCCGGAGTTTGTGTCACCCATCTTCCGGTAACGCTCTCCGAAGGGTTGTCGACCAGGTTGATCAGGAACTTCGCCATTCGCTCGAACCGATCGCGCTCGACCATGGCGCGACGGGTCTGGATCGCGAGGGCTGTTCCGAGCACGATTCCAAGCGGAACGAGCACAGCGATCAGCGCGGTCGCGGTGCGATGGCGCCGGGCGAGCTTGCGCGTCCGGTAGAGCAGCGTGGGCGGCCGCGCCGTCACCGGCTCGTTGGACCGATAGTGGCTCAGGTCGCGCGCCAGGTCGGTGACCGAGCCGTAGCGTCGGTCGCGCTCGCGCTCGAGCGCCTTCATCACGATCCAGTCGAGGTCGCCCCGAACCTGTGCCGAGAGCTGCTTGGGGGTGGCGGATCGCTTCTGGGCGATCTCGGCCGTGGCCGGACCGAGCGTCGCCAGCCTGGCGCTCGGCCGCGCCGGGTCCTCGTCTCGCACCAGGGGCCGTTGACCGACCAGCAGCTCGTAGAGCATCGCGCCCAGGGCGTACACGTCGGCCCGTGTGTCGACGTCCGCGCTGCCCGCGGCCTGCTCGGGGCTCATGTACTCCGGCGTGCCGAGGAGCTGACCCGCGGCGGTGCATCGGGCCTTCCCGGCTTGGATCGGCCTCGAGCGCCTTGGCCACGCCGAAATCGATGATCTTCGGCGTCGGTCGTCCCTCGACCTCGGTCACGAGGACGTTCGACGGTTTCAGGTCGCGGTGGATCACGCCGTGCCGATGGGCGTGCTGCACGCCCTCGCACACCTCGAGGAACAGCGCGAGACGGGCGTCGATCGACAGGTTGCGGCGATCGCAGTGCTGCATGATCGACTCGCCAGCGACGTACTCCATCGCGAAGTACGGGCAGCCCATCCTCGGTGCTTTCCGGCGTCGATCATGCGGGCGATGTTCGGATGCTCCATTCGCGCGACGTTCTGGCATTCGAGCTCGAAGCGGGCGAGTGCCTGCTGCGTCTCGAAGCCAGCCCTGACGCGCTTCACCGCTACCTGACGGTGGACCGGCAGACGCTGCTCGGCGCGGTAGACCACTCCCATGCCGCCCTCGCCGATCTTCTCGAGCACGTGGTAGGGGCCGATGCGCTCGGGAAGCGCAGCGAGCGTGCGGGAGGGCGCGATCCGGTCCAGGATCGACGCCGCGTCGCCGTCGTGCGCGAGGAGCGACTCCACCTCCTCGCGTAGCCCCGGCATACCGGCGCATGCGCGATCGAGATACGGCCCGCGCTCCTTTGGCGGGAGGTCGAGCGCGGCGGTGAAGATCGCCGAGAGCTTGTCGTGATGTGGCTGGATCATGGCTGCGCCCCCTGGCGCAGCTCGCGGGTCAGCCACGCCCGTGCGACGCGCCAGTCACGGCGGACCGTTCTCTCGGAGATGGACAGCGCCTCCGCGATCTCGGCCGACTGCATGCCCGAGAACACGTGCATCTCGGCGATCTTGGCCTGACGCGCGTCCCGCTCGTCGAGCCGGCGCAGCGCTTCATCGATCACCAGGATCTCGAGCGGTGAGCCCTCGCTCGAGCCGAGGTCCGAGTCGAGCGTGATCTGGCGGGGTCGCGAGCCACGCTTGCGGGCCGAGGCGGCTCGGGCTCGCTCGACGAGGATCCGGCGCATCTGGGTCGCGGCCATGGCGAAGAAGTGCGCCTTGTCATTCCAGCGCATCCGGTCGATTTTCACCAGGCGCAGGTACGCCTCGTGGACCAGGGCCGTGGGTTGGAGTGATCCCGGCGACGCCTCGCCGTCGAGATAGCGGCGCGCGAGCGCGCGAAGCTCGTCGTAGACGAGGAGGAAAAGCTCGTCTTGAGACGGCCGTGGTTCCCCTGCCTCCGATTCTTCCATCTGCGATGTGTTTACTGTGACAGAGCGCCTGCGGCAAGCGGAACCGGGGTCACTTGCGAAACGGGTGCTCGAAGCTGAGGTAGACGAGCACCGCTTCCTCGTGCGCGCTCGAGCCGACCCCGATCGGTACGGCGACGCCGGGGACGATCTGCAGCCCTGACTCGAAGTCGATGGCCCAGCGCAGACCCGGGCTGACGATCGTCGTCGACGCGCTCGCCGTCGTATCGTCTCCCACGATCTCCTCGGCGCGGACGTAGATCGCCTCGAGCATGACGTTGAACTTCGGCCGCGTGAGCCAGATCACGCTCGCGCCGAAGTTGTAGGCCCAGAGATCGGCCTCCTCCTCCGCCTCGTTCCGCGCCGTGGGGACGAACGTCGCACCGGCGTTCGCGTGGGCGACCACGCGAGACGACAGCTCGACGCTGAGCGGGAGGTTGACCTGCGCGCCGAGGTGGCCCTGGCCCAGCAGGTCGTTCTCGTCGCCCGTCGGCAGGAGCAGGCTGAACCGCGGGGCGAAGGCGACCGGTCCCTCCCCCAAGCCCAGCGCCTGCCAGCGGTAGTTGAGCAGCACGTCCGAGAAGCCGGTCTCGTCCTGTCCCTCGGGCTCGACCCGGGCCCAGTTGAGCGTGTAGCTCAGCTGGTGCCTCTGACCCGGCACGGGCCACTCCTGCGTGAACGAGAACGCCCAGCCGCGATCCTCGTTCCGCACGAAGCTGCTGATGTGCTGGACGACGCCGGGCCCCTGGTTGTACGCCTCCTCGACGAGGAAGCTGTTGTCCTGGATCGGCGCGTCTTCGGCCTCGACGAGCTGTGCTCCGCCGAGACCGGCCGCCGCCGTGAGCAACGCCGTGCGTGCCGCTGCCGTCATCGGTTTCCCCCGCGCGAAAGTCGGCCAGGATACACGAGTTGAAAAAACGGGGACTGTCCCCGTTTCAGGCCGTTTCAGGCGAGCGTCTGGCCGAGCCAGCGGCCGACGTCCTGGATCTCGTGCGGACCGACCTCGTGGGCGATCGGGTAGGTGTGCCACTCGACGGCGTAGCCCAGCTCGAGCAGGCGATCGCGCGCCGCGAGGCCCGCTTCGAGCGGAACCATCGGATCGTGCGTGCCGTGGGCCTGGAAGATCGGCGTCTCGTCGTTCGCCGCGCTGCGCTCGGTCGCGAGCTCTCCCCCGCGTACCAGGTAGCACGAGAGCGCGAGGATTCCCGCGAGCCGCTCCGGATGGCGCAGCCCGGCGTGGAGCGCGATCGCGCCACCCTGGGAGAAGCCGGCGAGAACGATCCGCGACGTCTCGATCCCCCGCTCGTTCTCCCGCGCGATCAGCGCTCGAACTTGCTCCGTCGAGTCGGCGATCCCTCTCTCGTCGACGTCGCCCTCGAGCGTCAGGTCGCGGATGTCGTACCACGCGGGCATGATCAGGCCCATGTTGATCGTCACCGCGCGCTTCGGGGCGTGCGGGAACACGAACCGCACGCCGCGCTCCGGATCGAGGCGCAGGTACGGCACGAGCGGCTCGAAGTCGTGGCCGTCGGCGCCGAGGCCGTGGAGCCAGATCACGGCGTGGCGCGCGGGCCCTGCGCCCGTCTCGACCTCGACGCCCGGTAACAATCCCATGGTCGGGCCAGGATACCAGCGACGCGCCTATAATCGTCGTGTGCCATGAGCGCGAGCGCGATCGAAACGAGCATCGTCCCCACGCGGTACTGGCACCGTCTCGACGACGGCCGCGTGCAGTGCGACCTGTGCCCGCGGTTCTGCAAGCTGCGCGAGGGCCAGCGCGGCATGTGCTTCGTGCGGGCCTGCGAGGGCGGCGAGGTCGTGCTGACGACCTATGGCCGGTCGAGCGGGTTCTGCGTCGATCCGATCGAGAAGAAGCCGCTGAACCACTTCCTGCCCGGGACGCCGGTGCTGTCGTTCGGCACGGCGGGGTGCAACCTCGGCTGCCGGTTCTGCCAGAACTGGGACATCAGCAAGTCGCGCGAGATCGACACGCTGGCCGATCAGCGCATCGCCCGAGACGATCGCCCGCGCCGCAGCGGATCTCGGGTGCAGGAGCGTGGCGTTCACGTACAACGATCCGGTGATCTTCCACGAGTACGCGATCGACGTCGCCGCCGCGTGTCGCGAGGCCGGGATCCGCACGGTCGCCGTGACCGCGGGCGAGATGTGCCCCGAGCCGCGGGCCGAGTTCTACCGGCACATGGACGCGGCGAACGTCGACCTGAAGGCGTTCACCGAGGAGTTCTACGAGAAGGTGTGCGCGGGGCACCTCGCGCCGGTCCTCGAGACGCTCGCGTATCTGAAGCACGAGACGAGCGTGTGGTTCGAGATCACGAACCTGATGATCCCGGGGAAGAACGATTCGCCCGATGAGACGCAGGCGATGGCCGAGTGGATCGTCGAGCGGCTCGGGCCCGACGTCCCGCTGCACTTCACGGCGTTCCACCCGGACTGGAAGATGCGCGACGTCCCGTCGACGCCGCCTCAGACGCTCATCCGCGCCCGCGAGATCGCGCGCCGGGCCGGGCTGCGCTACGTCTACACGGGCAACGTCCACGACCGCGAGGGTGGGACGACATCGTGCCACGTCTGCGGGGCGGCGCTCGTCGTTCGCGACTGGTACACGATCCTGGCGTGGGACCTCACGGACGATGGACGCTGCGGTCGATGCGGAACCGCCTGCGCCGGTCGGTTCGACGGTCCCGCAGGACGCTGGGGCGCGCGGCGCTTGCCCGTGCGCCTGGCAGACTACGCGGCCTAAGCTGAGGGGCGATGGTGCAGCTCGACTGGATCCGCGAGAACCCGGCGCAGTGGGACGCGGGCAAGGCGGCGGTAGTCGGGGGTGCGGAAGCCGGGGCGCTCGACGCGTTCGACCGGCGCCCGGGCGAGATCCTACCCGGCGAATGGTGGCGCGTCGAGGAGCACGGCCGCGTCCTGGGGTACGGCTGGATGGACTGCACGTGGGGCGACGCCGAGGTCCTGCTCGCGGTCGCCCCCGACGACCGCGGGCGCGGGGTCGGCGCGTACATTCTCGACGGCCTCGAGCGCGAGGCGGCCGACCGCGGCCTGAACTACCTGTACAACCAGGTACGCCCGACTCATCCGGACGGGGATCGCGTCACCGCGTGGCTCTGCCGTCACGGCTTCGCCGCGTCGGGCGGCGATCGGCTGCTGCGCCGCCGTGTGCACCCGCGCTAGCTAAGGATGCGGCTCCTCGTCGGAACGAGCGGCTTCGCGTACAAGGAATGGAAGGGGCCGTTCTACCCGCCGGATCTCGCCGACCGCGAGATGCTCGCGTACTACGCGGCGCGCCTGAGCACCGTCGAGATCAACAACACGTTCTACCGCATGCCGAGGGCCGAGATGCTAAGGAGCTGGGGCCAGCAGGTTCCGGCGGGCTTCGCCTTCGCGCTCAAGGCCTCGCGCCGGATCACCCATCAGCAACGGCTCGCCGGCAGCGAGGAGGCGCTGTCCTACCTGCTCGGCGCCGCTGCTGTGCTCGGAGACGCGCTCGGCCCGATCCTGTTCCAGCTCCCGCCGTTCCTCAAGAAGGACGCCGCGCGGCTAACGGCGTTCCTCGAACTCCTGCCCGCCGGGCTGCGAGCGGCGTTCGAGTTTCGGCACGCGTCGTGGTTCGACGACGAGATCGTCGCGGCCCTGCGCGAGCGCGGCTGCGCGTTCGTCGTCGCCGACGTGGAGGACGGTCCGGACCCCGAGATCGTCCCGACGGCACGCTTCGGCTATCTCAGGCTGCGGCGGCCGGGGTACGCGGACGAGGAGCTCGAGCGCTGGGCCGCACGGATCGCCGCGCAAGGTTGGGACGAGGCGTTCGTGTACTTCAAGCACGAGGACGACGGCGCGGGACCGAAGCTGGCGACCGCGCTGAACGAAGCCGCGGCGCGGGGAGCCGCGGCGCGGGGAGGGGTGTGATGATCGGAGCTGGATTCGTGTTGCTCACAGCGCTCCTCGGCGCGGCCGTCGGCGCCGAGCCGACCGTCGGGGCCGAGCCCCGCGCGCCGTTCACCGTGGGCCCGGTCGTCGTCCGCCCGGGCGAGATGGCCTCGGGTCTCGTTCCCGTTCCGGGAGGCAGTGACGCGGCGACGTTCGTTCCGGTCACTGTCGCGCACGGTGCGCGGCCCGGACCGGTCCTGGCGCTGATCGCCGGGAACCACGGGTACGAGTACGCCCCGATCGTCGCGCTGAAGCGGCTGCGGACGCGCCTCGATCCGGCGTCGCTCGCCGGCACGGTGATCCTGGTCCACGTGGCCAACGTGCCGTCGTTCCTCGGCCGCACGGTGTACTACGGTCCGGTCGACGGGAAGAACTTGAACCGCATGTACCCCGGAAAGGCCGACGGCAGCGTCTCCGAGCGGATCGCACGCACGATCACGGTCGAGGTCATCGAGCGGGCGGGCTTCGTGCTCGACCTGCATTGCGGCGACGGCAACGAGTCGCTGCGGCCGTACACGTACTGGGACGCGGCGCCGCCGACCCCCAGGTGGTCGAAGCGTCGCGACAGCTCGCGCTCGCGTTCGGGCTCGATCACATCGTCGTCGATCGCGAGCGTCCGACCGACCCGCAGGCGTCGGTCTACTGCTCGACGACCGCCACGACGCGCGGCAAGCCGGCGATCACGACCGAGTCGGGCGGGCTCGGGATGACCGACCACGAGTCGATCGAGCGCATCGAGCGCGGCGCGATGAACGTGATGCGACACCTGGGGATCCTCGACGGCGCGGCCGAGCTCGTCGAGCGGCCGATCTATCTCGACCGCACGGAGGTCCTCCGGAGCTCGGCGACCGGCATGTTCGAGCCGGCGGTCGAGCGCGGCCACACCGTCGCCGCGGGCACCGTGCTGGGCCACGTGACCGATTTCTTCGGCAACCGGCTGGTCGAGCTGCGCGCGCCGTTCGACGGGGAGATCCTGTACGTCGTCGCCACGCCGCCCGTTCGCGAGGGCGAGCCGCTGGCGATGATCGGCCGGATCGCGACCGTCCCGCCGTGACCTGCTAGGATCCTCAGCCCCCAGGAGGAACGATGATGTCGAACGGGGCTGCAGGCGCCGCGGCAGCGGCAGCGGTGATCCAGGCGATCAAGTCCGCGGGTGCCGTCGTGCGTGTCGAGCCGCGCGACTTCTCGCGCCTCGTCGAGCGGCAGGACGCGCCGCTCGTGGTGCACGCGCCCCCGACCATGTTTCACCGGAGCCATCGCTACCTGTGCGGTCACAAGGGGCTGTGCTTCTACACGAAATCGCCGGACGCGCTGACGCTCCCCGGATCGACCGAGCTCGTGCGCGCCCGGTCGTTCTGGCTCCCGGTCTGACCGCAGTCTCGCGCGACCGCGCGCCATACCCCGAGGCGATCCGCCTGCGGGGCGTCCGGGTCCACAACCTCAAGTCGATCGACGTCGACATCCCGCGCGATCGACTGACCGTGATCACCGGCGTCTCGGGCTCGGGCAAGTCCTCGCTCGCGTTCGACACGCTGTACGCCGAGGGCCGCAGGCGCTACGTCGAGTGCCTGTCGACCTACCAGCAGCAGTTCCTCGATCGGATCGCCCGGCCGGATCTGGACGTCGCGGACGGCCTGCCCCCGGCGATCGCGCTCGCGCGCGCGGTGCCCGCGGCCCAGGCGCGCTCGACGGTCGGCACGACGACCGAGATCGCCGACTACCTGCGGTTGCTCTTCGCGCGGGTCGGCATCCCGGCCTGTCCGAGCTGCGGGCGCGACGTGCTGCGCGAGAGCCCGACCCACGTCGCCGAGGTCGTGACCGCTCGAGGCGGGCCGGCGATCGTGACGTTCCTGGCCGACGCGGCCGCGACCGACGCGGCCGTGACCGACCTCGAGCGCGACGGGTTCCGCCGCATCGTCGAGGACGGTCGGGTCACGCCGCTCGCCGAGGCCCGCCAGCCTGCGGGACCGGTCGAGGTCGTGGTCGACCGCCTGACGCTCGATCCCGAGCGGCGCGCGCGCGTCGCCGAGGCGGTCGAGACCGCGTACCGCTTCGGCCACGACCGGGCGACGGTGCGCCTGGCCGACGGTCGCGCGCTGCGGTTCTCGGCGCGGCTGCACTGCCCGGACTGCGACCGCGAGATCCGCGCACCCGAGCCGCGAATGCTCTCGCCGAACTCGCCGCTCGGGGCGTGCCCCGACTGCCAGGGGTTCGGTCGCAGCGTGCAGTTCGATCTCGAGCGGGTCGTCCCCGACCGCGGCCGCACGCTGCGCGAAGGGCCGGTCGATCCGTGGAACAAGCCGGCGTACCGCGAGGCGTACGCGGAGCTCGAGCGCGCCGGCCGCCCGCTCGGGCTGCCGTGGAACGTCCCGTACGGCGAGCTGTCGGACGAGCACCGCCGGCTGATCGAGCAGGGCGGCGCAGGGTTCTACGGGATTCGCGGGTTCTTCGAGTGGCTCGAGGGCCGGACGTACAAGGTACATGTCCGCGTGTTCCTCGCGCGCTACCGCGCGTACCGGCCGTGCCGCAGCTGCGGCGGGACCAAGCTGCGTCCCGAGGCGCTCGCCGTGCGCGTCGCCGGCGAGAACCTCGGGCGTCTCGGCGCGCGGCCGATCCACGAGGTGCTGACGTGGCTTCAGCGTCTCGATCTACCGCCGCAGGCCCGCGAGATCGCGGCGCCCGTCGTGCGCGAGCTCGAGCGTCGACTGCGGTTTCTCGTCGACGTCGGACTGGGCTATCTGACGCTCGAGCGGCCCTCGCGCACGCTCTCGGGAGGCGAGTCGCAGCGAATCCAGCTCGCACGTGCCGTCGGCTCGGCGCTCGTCGGCACGCTGTACGTCCTCGACGAGCCGTCGGTCGGCCTGCATCCGCTCGACGTCGACCGGCTGCTCGGTGTGCTCGAGGGACTGCGCGATCTGGGGAACACAGTGGTCGTCGTCGAGCACGACCCGCGGGTGATGCGCCGCGCCAACTGGCTGATCGACCTGGGGCCCGGCGCGGGGACCGCGGGGGGCAGCGTCTCGTACCAGGGACCACCGGCCGAACTGCCACCCGGGATCTCGGCCACGGCGCGATACCTCGCTCCCGGCCCCCGCCCGCCGATCGCGCATCGCCCGCTTCCCGAGTCGGGGTTCGTCGTCCTCGACGGCGCGTCGATCCACAACCTGCGCGACGTCACGGCGCGCATCCCCCGGCGCGCCCTGACTGTCGTGACCGGTGTGTCGGGATCGGGGAAGTCGAGCCTGGTCCACGATACGCTCCATGGAGCCCTGAGCTCGGCGCTCTCGGGTCCGCGCATCGAGACCGGGCCCTACCGCTCGCTCGAAGGCGTCGAAGGGCTCGCCGGGGTCGAGCTCGTCGATCAGTCGCCGATCGGGCGTAGTCCGCGCAGCAATCCCGTCACGTACGTCCAGGCGTTCGACGCGATCCGCCGACGGCTCGCGGCAACGCCCGAGGCTCGGGCTCGGCGGCTGAAGCCGGGGTACTTCTCGTTCAACGTCCGCGGCGGCCGCGGCCGCGGCGGCCGGTGCGAGACCTGCGAGGGCGCGGGATCGATCCTCGTCGAGATGCACTTCCTCCCGGACATCCTCGTCCCGTGCGAGTCGTGCCGGGGGACGCGTTTCGGACCGGGCGCGCTCGCCGTGCGCGATCGCGGGCGGACGGTGGCCCAGATCCTCGAGCTGACCGTCGACGACGCGCTCGCCGTGTACGCCGACGTGCGCGACGTCGTGCGCGCGCTGCGGCCGCTCGCGGACGTCGGCCTCGGATACCTGAGGCTCGGTCAGCCCGCGCCGACGCTCTCGGGGGGCGAAGCGCAGCGGCTCAAGCTCGCCGCGCATCTCGGCACGCGGGGCGACGGCCCGCGCGTGTTCCTGCTCGACGAGCCGACGACGGGTCTCCACCCCCAGGACGTCGACGTGCTGCTCGGCCTGCTCGGTCGCCTCGTCGACGCAGGCCACACGGTGGTCGTCGTGGAGCACCACCTCGACGTGATCCGGGCCGCCAATTGGGTCATCGACCTCGGCCCGGGCGCGGGTGCCGAGGGCGGCCGCGTCGTGGCCCAGGGACGGCTCGAGGACGTCGTCCGGTCCTCCGGGCCGACCGGGCGTTATCTAGCCCAGGCGATCGCAGAGCCTTGACAGCTAGCATTCTCTAGCAAGAGATATCTGTCGGAGGTGACCCATGCCTCAGTCGCAACTGGCGACGCGAATCGATGGACGGGTCAAGAAGGCGGTCGAGGCGCTGTGCGCGGCACGCGGGCTCAAGATGAATCGATTCATCGAGGAAGCGCTGATCGACAAGCTGGACGAGTTGGAAGACGTCGAGGACCTCAAGCGAATCCGCTTCGAACCGACGCGCCCGCTGGCCGATCTGCTCAAGGCGTTGAAGCGGGATGGCAAGCTATAGGGTCGAGATCTCCGCAACGGCGGAGAAGCAGATCCGCAACCTCGAACGCGGCCGATCGCCTCTTGATCATCGTGCTCAAGGTCGGCAGCCGGAAGGACATCTATCGCTGACGCCCGCCGGTGTGCTCGGGTGGGAAACCCAGGGCTACCCGACGCCGGGCCCCCGCTCTTCGGCTGAGTATCCGGAAAAGCCCGCGAAACCCGGCCGGCGCGCGCGGCTCGGCCGGGTTGAACTGGCCCGGCCCCCGGACCATATTCGAGCAAGTCGGGGGGGACAGGAGCAGCGCGATGGCCCGGAGTGCGTCCGCGACCGCCTTGCTCCTCGTCTGCGCTTGGGCCGCGATCGGTGACTCGCCCCGAGCGACCGACCGGGCGAGCGGCGATCTCGAGGGCACGGTAACCCTCGGTGCCGAGCTCACCCCGCGGCGCGTCAACTTTCCGTTGTATGCCGATCCGCTGCGCGCGGCCCAGCGCAGCGCGCCGCGCTCCTTGGCCGACGAGATGTCACGCGTCGTCGTGTACCTCGAGGCCGTGCCCTCGTCGGCCCCGGCGCTCGTCGCCCCGGCCGAGCCGTATCGCATCGAGCAGGTCGGACTCGAGTTCGAGCCGCACGTTCTGGCCGTCGTTCGCGGGTCGACCGTCGAGTTCCCGAACCGCGACGCCGTGTTCCACAACGTGTTCTCGCTGTCCAAGGCCCAGTCGTTCGACCTCGGACGCTACCCGAGCGGTGCGTCGCGGTCGGTGCGGTTCGACACGCCGGGCGTCGTCAAGGTGTTCTGCCACATCCACTCGGACATGAGCGCGATCATCGTCGTGCTCGACAATCGGTACTTCGCCACACCGGGTCGCGACGGGAAGTATTCGATCCGGGGCATCCCGCCCGGCGACTACCGCGTCGTCCCGTGGCACGAGCGGGCGCGAGCGGCCGCGCGACCGATCCGCGTCGACGTCGGGCAGGTCATGCGCGCGGACTTCGACATTCCGCTCGAGCTGGAGACGACGGACGGTGGCTAGCGTCCTTCGACGCCTGCGCGCGGCGAGCCTCGGCGCCCGGCTGATCGCGTTCAGCACGCTTTTGACCGCGGTCGCGGTGTGCCTCGGGTTCTTCCTGTTGAGCTTCTCGCTGCGCCGCCATACGAAGGAGCTGTTGGCGCAGACGCTCGCGCACCACCAGCGGACGATCCTGCACCTCCAGGAGCGCGGCCTCGACGAGCTGCTGCGCACGTCGAGCCTGATGACCGATAGTCCGACCCTGCGCGCGGCGATCGAGACCTACGCCTCGGAGGCCAGCCCGCGAGCGCCCGCGCGGGCCGATCTCCTGGCCACGATCGAGGAGGAGCTGGACAAGGTCGCGGCGGGTCTCGAGCGCGACCTGCTCGTCGTGACCGATCGCGCCGGCCGCGTGCTGGCGACGAGCGGCCGCGCGGGACCGCGGCCCGCCCCCGGCGGCGATCTGGGGGCCGACCCGGCGGTGCGCCACGCGCTCGACGTCGATGGGCCGGTCGGTCCGCAGAACCTGGCCGTGTGGCAGCTCGGAGACGACTGGCTGCGCGTGGGCAGCGTGCCGATCGTGCTCCAGGGGTTCGTCATCGGGACGCTCACGGTGGGCGATCGGATCGACGACGCGTTCGTACGCGAGCTGCACCGGTCGTTCGACTGCGACTTCGTCGTCCTGGCCGGCGACCACGTCGTGGGATCGACGCTCCGTGCGCCGCTCGATCCCGCCGATCGGCACGCGCTCGTGTCCGACACGCTCGACCGCGGCGAGCCGTCGGTCGCGCGGCTCGGAGCGACCGAGTTCGTCCGCACGAGCGTCGTCCTCGGGACCGACCCCGCGGGCCGACCGTTCGAGCTGCACCTGCTGCACTCGCTCGATCGCGCGCTCGGCGATTCGAATCGGCTGCTCGGGATCGCGCTCCTGTCCTGGGGCTGCGCCGCGGTGCTCTTGTCCGGGATCGCCGGCTGGTGGATGTCGCGCTCCGTGCTCCGACCGCTCGAGGCGTTCGTCGGGTTCATGCGCTCGGTGGCGTCGAGCGGCGACCATTCCCGGCGCTTCGACGCCAAGAGCTCGTGCGCCGAGGTCGAGACGCTGCATCTGGCGTACGACCACCTGATGCGCTCGCTCGCCGAGCACGAGCGCCGGCTGCTCCTCGCGGCCCGCGCGGACCTCGATCGGCTCGAGCGGCTCAAGGAGTCGGAGAAGCTCGCGGCGCTCGGACGCTTGTTGTCCGGAGCGGCGCACGAGATCAACAACCCGCTGACCGGCGTGGTCGGAAACCTCGAGCTGCTCCTGCGCGACGAGCACCTCGCGCCCCCGACGCGCGAGCGCGTCGAGCGGATCCGCCGCGAGGGCCAGCGCATCTCGGCCCTCGTGCGCAACCTGCTCAAGATCTCGCACCGCGACACGGGCGAGCGCACGGTGATCGACGTGCACGCCGTGCTAAGCGACACGATCGAGGTCCGGCGCCACGACTTCGCCGCCGCCGGGATGGAGCTCGTGCTCGACCTCGCTCCGGACGAGCTCGCGGTTGCGGGCAACGAGCTCGAGCTGCACCAGCTGTTCCTGAACCTGGTCAACAACGCGTACGACGCGCTGACCGAGACCGGCGGCGGCGCGGCGCGGCAGCTCGTCGTCCGCACCACCGTCGAGGCTGGAACGGTGCTCGTGGACTTCGAGGACACCGGCCCGGGCATGGAGAACCCGAAGCTCGTGTTCGACCACTTCTACACGACGAAGCAGGTGGGCAAGGGCACAGGCCTCGGCCTGAGCATCGCGTATGCGGTGGTGGAGAAGCATGGCGGGGAGATCCGCGCGGAGAATCGAGCGGAGGGCGGCGCGCGATTCCGCATCACGCTTCCGCTGACCGACCCGCGCAGCGAGCCGGCTCGTGCGGCCGCCGCGGCGGCGGCCGCCGCGACGGCGGTCGTCGAGCCGCCGGGCGCCTCAGCCCAGCTCGCGGCGTCCGTGCTCGTCGTGGACGACGAGCCGACGATCGTCGACCTGCAGAAGGAGATCCTCGAGTCGCTGGGCGCCGAGGTCGTCGCGGTGTCGTCCGGCACGGCGGCGATCGGTGCGCTCGAGCGGCGCCGGTTCGACCTGATCGTCACCGACCTCAAGATGCCCGGCGTGTCGGGCCAGGACCTGTTCCGCTGGGTCGAGTCGAACCGTCCATCGGCGGTCCACGGCTTCGTGTTCGTGACCGGCGAGATGGACGGCGGTGCGGAGCTCGACCTCGTGCATCGGACGGGCGCGCGCTACCTGCTCAAGCCGTTCTCGATCGAGCAGTACGTCGAGGCGATGCGGGAGACGCTCGATGCGTTGCACGTTCCACGCTGACCGGCGGGCGCTGGCGGCCACGCTCCTGGCGGCGCTTGCCGTCGACGGATCGGCCCACGCGGCCGTCGAGAAGCGCTGGATCGTACACGGCCTGCAGGACCTCGTCCTCCTCGACACCGACGACGCCTCGCGCGTGCTGAGCCGCAACGAGGGCGAGCCGGGCGGCGTGGGCCAGCTGCGGCTGTGGGTCGCGGGCGAGCTGATGCCCGGGCTCACGGCGCAGGTCGTGGGCCGGATCGAGGGCGGCTCGGGCACAGCCACGGGCGAGACCGAGAGCGAGGTCGACCAGGCGCTGCTGCGCTGGGCTCCGTCTCCGGGACTGCGGCTCCTCGTCGACGTGGGCAAGGTCGGGTCGCCGTTCGGCAACTTCCGCGACCGCTCGTTCTCGGACGTCAACCCGCTGATCGGGGCGCCCGACAGCTACGACGTGTCGTACCCGCTGGGGATCGTCGTCACGGGCCAGGTGTCACGCCTCGACTATCGCGTGGCCTGGATCGACGGCCCGATGGCGAACGAGAACTACGTCCCCGAGGCGGGCGCAGCGTGGCGGCCGGGCGTCGCCCTCGGCGTGACGCCGTTCATCGGCTTCCGCATCGGCGGGTACGCCACCGCCGGTCCGTACCTCGGCCCGAGCGTCGAGTTCGCGCTCCCGGCTGGCGCGGCGTGGCGCGACTTCGACCAGGAGATCTACGGGTTCGAGCTCAAGTTCAGCCGCGGGCATTTCGAGCTGAACGGCGACGTGGCGTTCTCGCGCTACGAGGTCCCGACCACGACTTCAGACCCCCGCGGCCAAGCGTGGTACCTCGAGCCGCAGTACGCGTGGACCCCGCGCCTGTTCACCGCCGCGCGCATCGAGCGCAACGACTACCCGTACATCATGCCGATCGACAGCACGTTCTGGATCGCGAGCAACGCGACGTTCTACGGCATCGAGGCGGGCGTCGGCTGGCGCTTCACACCGGACCTGCTGGTCAAGGGCTCCTACCGCACCGATCACTGGCACGTCGATCGGAGCCTGGAGGAGATCCTGCCCGAGGGTCGCGCGGTCGCCGTCGCGCTGTCCTACCGCTTCGACGTCCTATCGTGGATCGATCGGCCCCGCTGAGCCACGGGCGCTTTGATCAAACGGGAGCTTGGAGGGTCCAAGTGAAGCGGCACATGGCACCTTGGCCAAGGTTGAGTGTGTTGCTCGGCGTGCTTTGGGCCGGCTGCTCGTCGGGCGTTGCGGGGAACGACGAACTGCAGAAGTGGGCCGGTCAACTGCAAGTGTCCGGCAAGTGCAGCGAGCCTGCAGCCCAACTGGCACGGCTGGGGCCCACAGCTCTGCCATACTTGGAGGCACTAGCCACCGACGCCGCACCTCCCCTGCGGGAGACAATACGTGCGGTCCTCAGTGTCGCATTGCTGAAGTCCCTTCAACCCGACGACTTGAAGGGCCACGCTAAGCTGGTCGATCTGGCCCAGGCCGAGATCGAGGATGGCTACCGAGTCGCCAAGGTCCTTGCACACGCAGAGCGATATGATTCTGGAGCGCTGGGTTTGCGGTCTCCGAGCTCTCCTCTGCCCGCACCGAGCGCCGCTCGCGCGGCCGTTCGCGATCTACTCTGTTTGAGGGGATTTGCAATACCAGCGGTTCAGAGACTAGCACGCGACACGTCGCCTGCATCAAGACAGTACGCTGCGGATGTTCTGGTCGGGTTGCAGGCGACCTCCCAAAAAGCACTCCTCCTCAGGCTAGCGCGGGACCACGGACCGATCGGTGTATCAGGCGGAGATTACTTCAGCAGAACCACCGTTGGTGACTTCCTCACTTCTCGCTTGAAGCGGACTTTTCCGTTTGCGGGGTGGTACGGCGTAGAAACCACGGTTGACAAGATCCTTGAGTCAGAGGGCTACGTGAATGAATTGTGCGATGAGCTTCATCCTGACTTGTACACCGGATCGTTCCCTATGACGAACGCCCTTCGTCAGCAGGCAGAGACAACGGATGCTGGCTCATGGGATGAGTATTGGAAGAG
Source organism: uncultured Acidobacteriota bacterium (assembly GCA_963824225.1). Taxonomy (GTDB): domain Bacteria; phylum Acidobacteriota; class Polarisedimenticolia; order Polarisedimenticolales; family Polarisedimenticolaceae; genus CAWGOF01. Next base: position 504,517 of record CAWGOF010000002.1, read on the forward strand.
AGCGGGTCCCGTGATCGCGGAGATCTACGATCAGACTACTCGCGAGCGAAGGCAGGATCCGCACCCTCGGCGGTGAGCTCAAGCCGACTAACAAGCCCGAACGCGTGTCGGCCAGACCAAGGCGCGCGTTCCTACCGCTTCCACGTCCTGTCCTAGATCGATCGGCCGCGTTGAGGCGTTGTAGCAACGCATCCTCGTGTGTATGCTCTCGCGCATGCGCACGACCGTGGAGATCGCAGACGAGCTGCTCCGTCGCGCCAAGAAGTGCGCCGACGACGAGCGGATATCCCTGCGGGATGTCATCGAGGCCGCGCTGCGCAGCTACCTGTCGGAAAAGCCGAAGCGCACCGGCTACAAGCTGCGCTGGACTCCCGAGAAGGGTGAGACCCTCCCGGGCGTGGACCTGGATGACCGCAGCGCTCTGTTCGACCTGATGGACGGCTTCCGGTGATTCCGGCGCTGCTTCGCGAGCAGGGCGTGCGCGGGTCTGGACCAACGACCGGGACTTCCGTCGCTTCCCCGGCTTTGTCGTCCGAGACCCGTCGGACAGGCCTCTAGCCCGAGGCGCTCGACGATCGCTTGCCACCCGCGAACGCTCCGATCAGCACCGCGAGCCCGATGGCGACGAGCACGAGCGGCCAGTAGCGCTGGGCCACGTCGAGGATCCACCACGCCCGGGGCACCGAGAACAGCACGAGCAGCGTCCCGGGGACGAGCGGCCAGACGGCACGGCGCCGCTCGTAGATCCAGACGAACGCCGAGGTCCCGAGGAATCCGATGCCGAGCCACAGCGTCGACGCCGCGTGCAGATCGGTCAGCCGCTCGAGCAGCTCGCCCGCTCCGACCCCGAGCAGCAAACACGCCGGTACGAGGAACCCCAGCGTCCGGCTCGCCAGGTACGCGCACAGGAACGCGGCGGCGGCGATGAAGATCACCGCGGTCCGGCCGAGACGCTCGTACAGCTCGAACCCGTAGAGTGCGAGGCCGAGCCCGATCAGGACGAGACCGGCGATGATGCGCTGGGTCTTGCGCGGCTCCATGCTCGTGCCCCCCCGAGCGCGCCAGTATACTGAGCGACCCGATCGATCCCGGAGTGAAGACCATGACGTTCGTTGCCGAGCTCGAACCGCGCGCCGTGTGGCGGCATTTCGACGAGATCCTGGCCATCCCCCGCGGCTCGAAGCGCGAGGCACGCATGCGCGATCACGTGATCGCGCTCGCGCGCGCCCGCGGCCTGGCCCACGACGTCGACTCGGTCGGGAACCTCGTCGTGCGCAAGCCGGCGAGCCCGGGACGGGCCGGTGTCCCGATCACGATCCTCCAGGCGCACCTGGACATGGTCCAGGAGAAGAACGACGACGTGACCCACGACTTCGAGCGCGACCCGATCCAGCCGCGGCGCGACGGCGAATGGCTCAAGGCCACGGGCACGACGCTCGGGGCGGACAACGGGATCGGCGTCGCGGCGATGCTCGCCGTGCTCGAGGCCGACGACCTCGAGCATGGACCGCTCGAGCTCCTGTTCACGGTCGACGAGGAGACTGGGCTGACCGGCGCGAGCGGGCTCTCGCCGACCCTGCTTGCGGGCCGCCGGCTGATCAACGTCGATTCCGAGGAAGAAGGGATCGTCACGATCGGCTGCGCCGGCGGAGCGACGACGCGGATCGAGCTGACGCTCGACGACGAGCCGTCTCCCTCGGGCGCCCGCGCGCTCGACGTGCGGCTGCACGGCCTGCGCGGCGGCCACTCGGGCATCGACATCCACCTGCAGCGCGGGAACGCGGTCGCGTTGCTCGCGCGCACGCTCCACGCGGCAGCGAGCGCCGGCCCGATCCGCCTCGCCGCGTTCTCCGGCGGGAACGCCCACAACGCGATCCCGCGCGAGGCGCGCGCGACGCTCGTCACGGACGCGAAGAGCGTCGAGCCCGTGCGACGGGCGATCGCCGCTGAGACCGAGGCGATCCGCGCCGAGTACACGAAGGCCGATCCGGGCCTGACGCCGACCGTGGCAGACGGTGTCGCTCCCGCGCGCGTGTGGACCCTCGACGCAACCGCGCGGGCTCTCGCGCTGCTGACCGGGTTGCCGCATGGCGTGCTGATGATGAGCCTCGACATCCCGGGCCTCGTCGAGACGAGCGATAACCTGGCCACGGTCGCGGTCGACGGCCGCAAGCTCTCCGTGCTGTTGAGCACGCGCAGCTCGGTGGCCTCGGCGCTCGCCGCGCTGCGCCGCAAGATCCGGGCGATCGCCACGCTCGCCGGGGCTCAGGTCTCGGAGCAGGACGGCTACCCGGGCTGGAAGCCCGACGTCAGCTCGCCGCTCCTCGCGATCCTGAAGAGCGTCCATGAGGAGCGCACCGGGCGCGCGCCGGGCGTCGGCGCCGTCCACGCGGGCCTCGAGTGCGGGATCGTGGGTGAGAAGTACCCCGGCATGGACATGGTCTCGTTCGGGCCGCAGATCGAGGCCCCGCACTCGCCGGACGAGCGCGTGCGGATCGACTCGGTCGGTCGGTTCTACGACCTGTTGACCGCGGTCCTGGCCCGCCTGGGGTGATTTGACAGCCGCGGAATGCCGGGGCTATAACGCCGGCGGCTCTGCTTACCCCCGGTCGCAGGGTCTTCTCAATACGGCGGAGGACGGATGATCGAGGTGCAGGACCTGCACATGCACTACGGCGAAACACACGCCCTGCGCGGCGTCGGCTTCTCGATCGACGCGGGCCAGGTCGTCGGCCTCCTCGGGCCGAACGGAGCGGGGAAGACGACGACGATGAAGATCGTCGTCGGGTTCCTCGTGCCGACGTCGGGCTCGGCCAAGGTCGACGGCTTCGAGGTCACGGAGGACCCGATCGAGGTCCAGCGCCGCATCGGGTACCTGCCGGAGAACGCGCCGCTGTACCACGACATGCTGGTCCAGGAGTACCTGGTGTTCATGTCCGACGTACGAGGGCTCGACGCGCCGACGCGCCGGCGCCGGCTCGAGATCGTGGTCGGCGAGTGCGCGATCCAGGACGTGCTGACGCGGCCGATCGGCCACCTGTCGAAGGGCTACCGCCAGCGCGTGGGCCTGGCGTCGGCGCTGCTCCACGACCCACCGATCCTGATCCTCGACGAGCCAACCGGGGGCCTCGACCCGAACCAGATCGTCGAGGTCCGGGAGCTGATCCGGCGCATGGGCCGGACCAAGACGGTCATCCTGTCGACGCACATCCTGCCCGAGGTCGAGGCGACCTGCGATCGCGCGGTGATCCTGCTCGACGGCGTGGTGCGGGCCGACGGTACGCTGGGCGAGCTGACGCGGTCGCGGGTCCAGGTGCTGACGATCCGCGCCGACGACGCAGCCCGGGCCCGAGCGACGCTCGAGCGCGTGCCGCACGTGGCGCGGGTCCAGCCGAAAGCGGCGACCGACGGGTTCACGACGTTCCGCCTCGAGCTGACGGACGAGCGCGACATCGGCGAAGCGCTGGGCGACCTGGTGCGGCGCGAGGGCTGGGCGCTGCGCGAGCTCAGGCGCGACGATCGGTCGCTCGAGCAGGTGTTCCGCGAGTTGGGCGAGACCCCGGTGGAGGCGCACCCATGAACCGCATCCGGGCCGTCGCCGGGCGCGAGCTGCGCTCGTACTTCAACTCGCCGATCGCCTACGTATTCCTGTTCGTGTTCGCCGGGGCGGCGCTGTTCACGTTCTTCAACCTCGGCGCGTTCTTCTCCCGCGGCCGCGCCGACGTTCGCGGTCTGTTCGACTCGATCCCGGCGCTGATGGTCCTGCTCGTGCCGGCGCTGACGATGCGGCTGTGGGCCGAGGAGCGCAAGCAGGGCACGGTCGAGATCCTGCTGACGCTGCCGGCGCGCGAGCACGAGCTCGTCGCCGGGAAGTTCCTGGCCAGCTGGGCTCTGCTCGCCGCGGGCCTCGGGCTGACGCTCGTGCTGCCGATCACGGTCGATAGCCTGGGCCAGCTCGACTGGGGCCCCGTGCTCGGCGGGTACGTCGGCGCGTTGCTCCTCGGCGCGGCGTACCTGGCGGTCGGCCAGTTCGTGTCGGCCACGACGGAGAACCAGATCCTGGCGTTCATCCTGGCGCTCGTCGTGTGCCTCGGCCTGTACGGCCTCGGCGTCGAGGGGTTCGCCGGCCTGTTCCCCGACCGCACCGCCGGGGTGCTGCGCGCGATCGGCACGGGCAGCCGGTTCCAGAGCATCGCGCGCGGCGTGATCGACCTGCGCGACCTCGCGTACTACGCGTCCTTGACCCTGTTCTTCCTGACCGCCTGCGTGGTCGCGCTCCGCGCGCGCCGCTTCGCCTGAGGAGGTCGGACGATGCCTGCTTCGCGCTCCCGATTCCCGTCCCTCGCGCTGACGCTCGGCCTCATCGGCCTCAACCTGGTCGCGCTGAACCTGCTGCTGGCGCGATGGCGCGCACCCCGGCTCGACCTGACCGACGACCGGCGGTACTCGATCTCGCCGGCGACCGAGCGCCTGTTGGCCGGCCTCGACGAGAACGTGCTGCTCTACGGCTTCTTCTCCGATCGTACGCACCCCAAGCTCGCGCCGCTCGTGCCGCAGATCTCGGACCTGCTCGACGAGTACGCCGCCGTGTCCGCGGGCAAGGTCCAGGTCGCAATCGTCGATCCGCGCGAGGACGAGCAGCTCGAGCAGGAGGCCACCGACCGGTACGGCGTGCAGAGCACGCCGTTTCGGCTCGCGTCCAAGTACGAGTCGGGGATCGTCAACGCGTACTTCGCGATCGTGATCAAGTACGGCGACCAGTACGTGCGCTACGGGTTCGACGATCTGATCGAGATCGAGCCGCTCCCCGACGGCGACGTCGACGTGCGCCTGCGCAACCTGGAGTACGACCTCACGCGCGCGATCAAGAAGGTCGTGTACGGGTTCCGCGGCACGGCCGAGCTGTTCGAGCGGGCCCCGGGCCCGGTGCGCCTGACCGCGGTGCTGACGCAGGCGACGCTGCCCGACGTGCTCAAGTCGGTGCCCGATGCGCTGCGCAAGGCCGCCGAGGAGCTGGAGCAGAAGGGCGGCGAGCGGTTCGAGTACGTGGAGGTCGACCCGAGCACGGGCCCCGAGGCCCAGGCCGCGGTCGAGAAGTTCCAGGTTCGGCCGATGGCGCTGGGTCTGTTCGGCGACACGCAGTTCTACCTGTACGGGTTCCTCGAGTGCGGCGACCGCGTCGAGCAGCTCGCGCTCGCGACCGAGCAGGCATCGGCCGCGCAGATCCGTGAGTCGGTCGAGAATTCGCTGCGGCGCCTGTCGCCCGGGTTCCTCAAGACGGTGGGCCTCGTGACCCCCGAGCCGGCGATCCCGCCCGAGGTCATGATGCAGCTGCAGATGCAGGGCCGGATGCCCCAGCAGCCGCCGCCCGAGTTCGAGCAGGTGAAGCTGTACCTGGGCCGGGACTACCAGGTGCGCAGCGTGACCCTCGACGGGCCCGCGGGCGTGCCGTCGGACATCGACACCTTGGTCGTGCTCAAGCCGCGCGACCTGCCGCCGCGCGCCGCGTACAACCTGGACCAGTACGTGATGCGCGGCGGACGGACGATCATCTGCGCCGGCGCGTACGACGCCAAGTTCGACCAGAACGGGCTGCAGGTCGTGCCGGTCGAGAGCGGTCTCGCCGACTGGCTTCAGAGCTACGGCGTGCAGATTCAGAACACGCTCCTGCTCGACGACCGCAACCAGCCGCTGCCGATCCCCGAGGTGCGGATGACGCCGCTCGGGATGATGCGCACGTGGCGCATGGCCCCGTACCCGTACCTGGTCGAGGTGCGCGAGGACGGGTTCCAGCACCGCGAGATCACGTCGCGGCTGAGCGCGGTGGGCATCTACTGGGGCAGCCCGCTCTCCATCGACAAGACGAAGACCGGCGACCTCGAGGTGCAGGACGTGCTGCGATCCTCTCCGCGGTCGTGGACGTCGGACGACCTGACGCGCGTGGGCTACGTGGACTACGAGGTGCCCACGGAGGGCCTCGAGGCTCGCCCCCTCGCGGTCGTGCTGTCCGGACGGTTCCCCAGCTACTTCTCGGGCAAGTCCGCTCCTTCGGCCGACGCGCCCGCAGCGCCCGACGGCACCGCCCCCGCGGCGACGAAGGACGTGGTGCTCGAGCGCTCGCCCGAGACGCGCCTGGCGGTCATCGGGGACTCGGCGTTCCTGTCCGACTTCGTGGCCCAGGCGCTCGGCACGGGCGAGAGCGGGTTCTTCGTCGAGAACCTGGCGTTCACCCAGAACCTGATCGACTGGATGAACCTGGACAGCGACCTGATCGGAATCCGCTCGCGTGCCGCCGGCGTGCGCCGTCTCGACCACGTGGAGAAGCGTGACGAGCTGACGATCGAGTTCGTCAACTACCTCGTTCCGCTCGGCGCGCTCCTGACGTTCGGGAGCTTCCGCCTGTGGCGCAGGCGGACGTCGCGTCCGGTGGTCCAGGTGCCGGTCGGGGCGACGGTACGGAGGGTCGAGGGATGACGCGCACGCAATGGATCCTCGGTGGAACGCTCGTCGCGCAGTGCGCCGTGCTGGCGATCCTGTACTCCGGGTCGCAGCGCGCGGGCGCCGGCGAGCCGCGGGCGCTCGTGCCGACGCTCGACCCGGCGACCGTGGGACGGATCGAGATCCGCGGCGACGCGGGCAAGACGCTCCACCTGGCCAAGACCAGTGGAGCGTGGACGCTCGACGAGGCCGACGGCTATCCCGCCGACCCCTCGAAGGTCGAAACGCTGCTCACCGACCTGCAGAAGCTCCAGGTGAGGCGGCCGATCGTCACGAGCAGCCGGTACCACGAGACGCTCAAGGTCACCGACGACGGCGCCGAGCGCCGGATCAAGGTCTACCCGGCAACAGGCAACGACCCGGTCGTCGATCTGCTCGTCGGCTCGTCGCCGAGCTACGGCGCGACGAACGTCCGCGTGGCCGGCGACGACCGCGTGTACGAGGTGCGCGACCTGCGGACGTACGACATCCGCCCCGACGCCGGCTCGTGGATCGACCGCAAGCTCGTCGACGTCCCGGCGGAGGACGTCACCAAGGTGTCGATCCGCTCGGGCACATCGACGATCGAGCTGGCCAAGTCGGGCGCCACGTGGTCGATGACCCAGCCCGCGGGCGAGGCCGACGCGTCGAAGGTCGACACGTGGCTGCGTGGCGTACTCGGGATCCTGGCCACGGAGCCCGCGGGCCAGGCGGACAAGCCCGAGCTGGGCTTCGACCAGCCGGCGGCAACGGTCGAGCTGACCAAGACGAAAGATGGGGCGAGCGAGGCGGTCGTGCTGCGCATCGGTGCGGCCGCACCCGGCACCGAGGGTCAGCGCTACGCGCGGCGGGACGGCGCGAGCCACGCCGTGATCCTGTCGTCGTGGGACGCCGAGAAGTTCCTGGCGAAGACGCCGGCCGACTTCAAGAAGTGACGCCGCCGCCGCGCACGCGCGCGCTGGCCAGGCACGCGCGGATCGGGCCCCCGAGCCGTTCGGCAACGCGCGCGTTCCCCTGCGCGTTGAGGTGCGTGCCGTCGAGGAACAGCGCCTCGCCCGCGTCGGGCAACGCGCGGAACTCACCGCGCAGGTCGACCAGCGGCACACCGAGCTCGGACGCCACCCCCTCGATCCCGGCGGTGTATTCGGCGAGCTGGGGGTAGTCCCGCTCGACCTCCGCCCGCCGCGGAAACGACAGCAGCACGACACACGCGCCCGCGGCCTGCGCGCTGTCGACGAAGCCGCGCAGCGCCGCGGCGAACTCGGCGGCGCTCACGCGCGGCACCTGCCGCGTTTCCCAGCCGCTCGGGGCGAAGTCGCGCGTGAGCCACGACCCGGCGAGCTGGGCGCACTTCAGCTGGCCCAGCAGGAACCGCCGGCCCTCGTACACCGCGCGCGGGAGCTGCTTGTTCAGCTCGAGGCGCTCGACGTCCGACAGCACGGTGGGGTAATGCTCGTTGAACGCGCCGTAGGCCAGGGTGATCACATCGGGACGGTACGGGCGCACGAGGCTCTCGAACACCGCGCGTCCCTGCACGACGGTCGAGCCGATCACGCCCCCGTTGACCGTTTCGGCACCGAGCGCGACCCCGAGACGGGCGGTATAGGTCTCGTCGAGCGGCAGTCCGAGCCCGAACGTCGAGGAGTCCCCGAACGTCGCGACGCGCGGGGTTCCCGGCGTCCGCTCGCGCGCCGGCAGCCGGCCGCGCAGGCCCAAGCTATTGATCGGCTCGCCGCGACGGTACTCGACCCCCGGCCGCTGCGTGAACAGACATCGCGGGTCGTAGCGGAACAGATCCCGATACGTCGGATCCTCGGCCTCGTTGACCAGCACCTGGACGACCGGGCTCTCGAACGGCCGCTCGAAGCTCAGCATGTTCAGCACCGCTTCCGCAAGGAACAGCACGGTGGCCGGGGCGAGGCACGCCACGAGAGTCCGTGCGAGGCCGCTCCGCACGCGTGCAACGGGGCGTGACGGTCGGCCGACGACGAGCCAGGCGCTCAGCGCCCACAGCGCCGCGAGCGTCAGCAGCACGGGGAACGAGCCCGCAGGGGTCGGCCGGTGACCGAGGAGCGCGATGCGATCGATCTCGATCCGCACGCGCGGCGCGCGCGCGTCGAGCGCGTCGAGAACCAAGGAGCCGATCTCGCCGCGCCACGCGTCGTGGGACCGGACCGGGAGGTCGCAATCGTGGAACGAGCCGTCGTACAGCGCGGTCGCGCTCACGGACGCCTCGGGCTCCGCCGTCCCGTCGGTGCGGGTCCACGCGAGGGTGAGCTCGTGATGCAGCGCCTCGTACTCCCCCGCGCCGGCGGCCGCCGCGACTTCCGCCTCGGCGACGAACCGGATCCGCAGCCGCACCCATCCGACGCTGCGCGCGGGAAACCGCGCCGGGAACACGAGCAGCGGATCGCGCGTCGCCGGGACGATCACGAGCCGCCCGTCCCCGACTTCGAGGGCCGAGATCCCCCCTCGGGCGACCCAGCCTTCCGCATCGCCCGGTCGGTCGAAGTCGAACTCCGCCAGCTCCCAGCCGTGCTGACCGACGTACACGCAGCCCACGACCGCCGCGACCGCGAGCGACGCGATCACGACGTGCCAGGCGTGGTAGCTTGCGGCGGCTGCTGGACGTGGCGATGGAGACATGACCGGCCTCGATCATCGCACGGCAGCCAGGAGTGACGAGACGGAATGGCGACCTCCGGCGCCGACCTGAGCCGTGGCCGCCGAGCAGCGCTCGTGGCCACGGCGGCCGGAACGCTGCTCGCCGCGGTCAAGATCGCGGGCGGGCTCCTCGGCAACTCGTACGCGCTGATCGCCGACGGCGTCGAGTCGTTCCTCGACATCTTCAGCTCGCTCGTCGTGTGGGGTGGCCTGCGGATCGCGGCGCTGCCGCCCGACGACAACCATCCGTACGGCCATGGCAAGGCCGAGGCGCTCGCCGCGCTCGCCGTCTCGCTGACGCTCCTGCTCGTGGCCCTGGGGCTCGCCGTCGAGAGCGTGCGGGAGATTGTGACCCCGCAGCACGCGCCCGCGCCGTTCACGCTCGCCGTGCTCGCGGCGGTCGTCCTGGTCAAGCAGGCGCTCTTCGCCTGGGTCTCGCGCATTGCGCGGGCGCTGCGCAGCACGGCGCTCGAGGCCGATGCCTGGCACCACCGGTCGGACGCGCTGACCTCGGCCGCGGCGTTCGTCGGGATCTGCCTGGCCCTCGTCGGCGGAAAGGGCTGGGAGAGCCTCGACGACTGGGCCGCGCTCTTCGCCTGCGGGGTCATCGGCTACAACGGCGTGCGCCTCGCGCGCCGTGCCGTGGCCGACGTGATGGACGCGGCGGCCCCGGCCGAGGTCGAGAGCGGGATCCGCGAGACCGCGCGCCGCGTCGCCGGCGTACGCGACATCGACAAGTGCTTCGCCCGCAGGAGCGGTCCGGGCTGGCTCGTCGACCTGCACGTCGTCGTCGACGGCCGGCTGCCGGTCACCGAGGGCCATCGCATCGGGCACGCGGTCAAGCACGCGCTGCGCGAGTCGGACCTCGGCATCCTCGACGTCCTCGTGCACGTCGAGCCCGGCTGATGGGGTCAGGTCTCGATTCTTGGTGTGCGGTGCGTTTCCGAAGCGATATCGAACACAAAGAATCGAGACCTGACCCCACTCCTTAGTCCAGGTCGGCGAGGTAGCAGCCCACGGCCTCGGTGACGGGCGTCGCGACTTCGCGGCCGTCGAGCACGGCGTCGAGCGCGAGGGCCAGATCGTGCGACGACGCTGTCTCCCGCGCCTGGCCGAAGCCGGGGAACCGATCGTCGATACGTCCGTGATACACGAGACGCCCGCGGGCGTACACCGCGGCCTCGGGCGTCACGCGCGCGCCGGCCGCCCGCACGAGCGTGTGGTGCGGGTCGCGCAGCGCGGCCATCGGGTATCCGTATTCCTCGACGTGCGCACGGATCGCCTCGGCGTTCGTTCGCGCATCGGGGTAGACGAGCCAGAACCGCACACCCCGCGGGGCGTACCGCTCGCTCAGCCGTCGCACCTCGGGCGCATAGCGATTGGCGATCGGGCAGTCGGTACGCGTGAACAGGAGCACGGTGACCGCGGCGTCGCCCGCGAGCGGGTCGACGTCCCGCCCGTCGAGATCGACGACACCCAGGGTCTCGGCTCCGTACGGCGAGCCGACGGCGAAGAGCAGCACCAGGCCGAGGAGCACCGCGCGCATGCCGGAAGGTATGCACCCACTCGGCGAACGGCGCAACGTCAGAACAGCTCGGGGAACCGGCGCGGCGCCGACTCGCGCATCAGGCCGTACACCGCCTCGAACACGTGCTCGCGCTGGGGCTTCGACCAGTAGTCGCCGTCCGAGCCGTAGGCCGGGCGGTGCGCCTTGGCCGAGACGCAGAGCGGTGCCGAGTCGAGGGTCCAGAACCCGCCCTGCGCGTCGACGACCTGCTGCATCATGTACGCTGAGGCGCCGCCGGGCACGTCCTCGTCGAGGAACACGACGCGGCTCGTCTTGCGCAGCGACTCGGAGATCGCGCCCGGCCGGTCGAATGGCAAGAGCGTCTGGACGTCGAGGATCTCGACGTCGATCCCGACCGTCCCCAGGAGATCCGCCGCGTCGAGCGCGATACGGCAGCACGCGCCGTAGGTCACGATCGTCACGTCCGTGCCCTCGCGCAGGCGCTCCGGGACGCCGAGCGGCACCGTCGCGTCGGCCAGGTTGTCGGGGAGCCGCTCCTTGAGCCGGTAGCCGTTCAGCACTTCGACGACGATCGCCGGGTCGTCGCCCGAAAGCAGCGTGTTGTACATCCCGGCCGCGCGCGTCATGTCCCGCGGCACGCAGACGTAGATCCCGCGGACCAGGTTCAGGATGCCGGCCATCGGCGACCCCGAGTGCCAGATCCCCTCGAGCCGATGACCGCGCGTGCGCACGATCACCGGCGCCTTCTGTCCGCCCCGCGTTCTATACGTCACGGTCGCCAGGTCGTCGGACATGATCTGCAGCGCGTACGGGACGTAGTCGAGGTACTGGATCTCGGCGATCGGCCGGAGGCCGCGCATGGCCATGCCGATCGCCTGGCCGACGATCGTCGCCTCGCGGATCCCGGTGTCCGACACGCGCAGCTCGCCGTGCTTCTCCTGGAGACCGGCGAACCCCTGGTTCACGTCGCCGAGCTTGCCGACGTCCTCGCCGAACGCGATCACGCGGGGGTCCCGGGCGAGCGCGAGATCGAAGAACCGGTTGAGCAGCTCGAACCCGCGCAGCACCTCGGCCGTCGCGCCGTACGTCGGCGGGACCGCGGGGACGTCGAGCGCGGCCTCGGTCGACCGGCTGTGCAGGCCCGAGCTGTAGCGCTCGTCCTGCACCCGGTCCAACCGGCTGCGCCAGGCGAGGAGTCCCGCCCGTTCGCGCGACGGCTCCCCGCGCAGAGCGACGAGGGCGTCGAGCACGGTGCGCATCAGGTCCCGGCGCAGCGGGCTCGGCGCCTTGCGCAACCCGTCGGCGATCGCCTGCACCGTGGGCCGGCCCGTGGAAACGAGCTCGAGCTCGGTCACGAGCTCGTCGCGCTCGCGCCGAATCGGCGCGACGAACGCATCCCACGCCTTCTCGCGCAGGTCGGCGACCGCCTTGCGATCCTGCTCCTCGAGCTCGTCGAGCTCGTCGGCTTCGGCCAGCCGCTCGCGCAGCAGCCACTCGCGCGTCTTGCGGAGCGGATCGAACTCCTCCTCCCAGCTCAGGCGCGCCGCGTCCTTGTACCGCTCGTGGCTCCCGGACGTCGAATGACCCTGCGGCTGCGTCATCTCGACGACGTGCAGGATCGACGGCACGTGCTCGCGTCGGGCCAGCTCGGTCGCTCGCGCGAACGCCTCGCACAGCGCCGGATAGTCCCAGCCGCGCACGCGCTGCACGTCGAACCCCGCGCTCGAATCGGTCGAGCGCCTGAACCCCAGGAGCAGCTCCGTCAGGTCGCCCTTCGTGAGCTGGAGCTCGTTCGGCACGGAGATGCCGTACCCGTCGTCCCACACCGCGAGCACGACCGGTCCGCCGAGGATCCCGATCGCGTTCACCGATTCCCAGAACAGCCCCTCGGCGCAGCTCGCGTTGCCGATCGTCCCGAACACGACCTCGTCGCCGTTGCGCGAGAACTCGGGGAACCGCTTGAGCGCCTCGATCTCGCGGTACAGGCGCGAGGCGTAGCCCAGACCGACGAGGCGCGGCATCTGCGATCCCGTGGGCGACACGTCGGCCGACGAGTTGCGCATCTCGGTCAGCCGCTTCCACCGGCCACGATCGTCCAGGCTGCGCGTGGCGAAGTGCGCGGTCATCTGCCGTCCGGCCGATGCGGGCTCGGCGTCGAGATCCGGATTCGCGTAGAGCTGGGCGAAGAACTCCTCGACCGACGACATCCCGGTCGCGAACATGAACGTCTGATCGCGGTAGTACCCGCTGCGGAAATCGCCGTCGACGAAGCTGCGGGCCATCGCGACCTGCGCGGCTTCCTTGCCGTCGCCGAAGATGCCGAACTTGGCCTTCCCGACGAACACCTCCTTGCGACCGAGGAGGCTGGCCTGCCGGCTGCGCACCATGATCCGGTAGTCGCGCAGCGCGGCCTCGCGTCCGAGGTCGACTTTCCCTTCGCCCTGGACCAGGGCGCGTCGCGTGGCGGACGAGCGAGCTCGGTTCATCGGGGTGCGCCCCATGCTAGCAGGCGGCGGGTCACCGGGGATCGGCCGCCGGCGCGACCGCGGCCGCGCCGAGCGCCAGGAGCCGCTCGCGCCGGGCCAGGAGCCCGGCGATCTGCCGCTCGGTCAGCAGGCCCCGCAGGGCCGCGCGCGTCGCGTCGACGTCGAGCGCCCGCAGCGCGGCGAGCGTCTCGGGCGGCACGACCAGCGGTCCGTGGGACCCGAGCGCCGGGAGGCGCGGCGTCAGCCGGAACGCGCGCGAGTGGTCGATCAGCCACAGCCGGCTGTGGGGCTCGGTGATCAGCACGTTCTCCTGGGTCCGATCGACGTTGTAGATCAGCGCGTCGAACGCGTGCATGCGCGTCGACGCCACGCCGAAGCTCGCGGCATCGCTGAGAGCCACGCCTCGCTCGACGCGCTGCCGCTCGGTGAACGCGTCGTCGACCCATTGCTGGAGCGAGCCCGCGTGGCCCTCGAGCTCGCGCGCCACGGTCGGCGGGACGAGGCCCTGGCCGAGCAAGCGATCGAGCCGGTACGCCGCGACCTCGTGCTGCCAGCGATCGCGAAAGAACAGATCGTCCCGCCGCGTGCGCGTCGACGACGGGCTCGTGCTCTCCACGTCGACGCTCTTCCACACGCCGAACGCCGTGCGCTCGCCGCGCGTCAGCGTGATCTTCTTGGGGTGCGTGACGCCGGTGCCGAGGTCCTTGACCGCGACGATCCGCGCTTCGAGCAGGAACCGCTCGTCCTCACCGTCCGCACCCGTCGCCCAGGGTCCCTCGGTCCGCGGCACCACCCGGTCCGCGGCCACGGCTGACCCACCCAGGGCGACCGCGAGCGCCACGAGCCACGAGATCCGCCTCAACGGGTTCCTCCGCCTCGGCGAGAGTGTACCGCGAGCCGACCGCCGCGGCAGACCCCCGGTCGGTGTGGAATACTGGTGCGCCCTCGCCCCGTCGGCGAGCTCGACAGGAGGTTCCACGCATGCGCACGTTCAGGATCGGCCGTCTCGTCTGTGTTGCGGTCCTCACCGTTCTCGCCGTCCCGGCGGCGCTCGCGGCCGAGACGTATTCGATCGACCCCGTGCACTCGGCGGTGCTGTTCCGGATCACGCACCTCGGGGTGAGCACGTTCCACGGACGGTTCCAGGACGTGTCCGGAACCTACGTGGTGGATGCCGAGAACCCCGCGGCGTCGTCGTTCGACGTCACGATCAAGGCCGAGAGCGTCGATACGCACAACGAGAAGCGCGATCAGCACCTGAAGAGCCCCGACTTCTTCAACGTCAAGCAGTTTCCCGTGCTCACGATGAAGAGCAAGTCGGTGAAGAAGACCGGGGACAAGACGATGCGCGTGACCGCCGATCTCACGATCCACGGCGTGACCAAGGAGGTCGCGTTCGACGTGACCCAGGTCGGAGCGGGCAAGGACCCGTGGGGCGGCTACCGCAGCGGATTCGACGGGTCGTTCACGATCAAGCGCAGCGACTACGACGTCAAGTTCATGCCTGGCGCGCTCGGCGAAGACGTGACGATCCTCGTGAGCATCGAGGGCGTGCGGCAGTAGGCGCGGACCGGGGATGATCCCGGCGACGACGCTGGTCCTCGGGCTCGTCGTTCCGGCGTTCCTCGCCGCCGTGATCGTGGCGGCCGGGCGCCGGGCGGCGGTCGATCGGCTGGGCTGGCTCGCCGGGGCCGCGCTGGTTCTGGGCTACGTCTGCGGCCACGTCGGGTTCCTCGGTTGGCCCGCCGTGCCGGCCCGCACCGCGGAGCAGTGGATCCCGTACGCCGCGCTCGCCGCGCTCGCAGTGTCGGCGCTCGGGCACTGGCCCGCGCAGACGCCGCGGCGGCCCGCGCAGACGCCGCGCTGGCCGGGCTGGGTGATGCGCGCCGCGGTGCTCGGTGTCGCGCTCGTCCTGTGGCTCAGACCGATGATGACGTACCAGTGGACCGGACCCGCGGCGGTGAGCTGGGTCGCCGGGCTCTTCGGCCTCGCTCTCGGCGTGTGCCTCGGTCTCGAAGGCGTTCTGCCAGCACTCGATCCGCGCGCGGCGTGGGCCGCGATCCTGTGCACGCTCGCGGGGCTTGCGGCCACACTCGCGCTGTCGGGAAGCCTGGCGCTCGGGGAGATCGCCGGCTCCGCCGCCGCGGCGGCCGGGGGTGGCTTCGTCGCCTCGCTCGGGTCGCCGCGCCATCCGATCGGGCACACGTCGATCCTAGCCCTCGTCACGCTCCTCACCGGGTTCCTGGTGTGCGGGGCGTTCTACTCCGAGCTCCCGCGCGCGAGCGCCCTCCTGCTCCTCGGGGCGCCGTTCGCCGCCCGCGCCGTTCCTCGATCGTTGACCCAGCGCTCGCCGTGGGCCGGAATCTTGGCCGCCGGGGCCGTGGTGCTCCTCGTCGCCGCGATCGCCGCGGCGGTTGCCGTCCGATCGTCCCCGCCTGGCCCCGCGTACTGAGCCCATCGTGGTGCGCAGAGTGTTGCTGCTCCGCTGCAAGCTCTTGCTCCATAACGAGTTGTCCTGGACTTTCCGCGGCTACCAAGTCGGACAGCCCTGGGAGCAGAAGCCCGCCCGGCAAGACGCGTTCGAGCGGTCGCAAGCAGCAACAATCTCCGCATCACGATGCTCGACTTTCGGGTTGCCGGGCTCCCGGGTTCGAGGCATCTTCCCGTCATGCAGACGAGCCGCAGGCCCAGGATGCGGCGAGCGCTCGCCGCGTCGATCCTGCTCGCGCCCCTGCTTCTCGCCGCCGAGCGCCCGCCCGTCGCGCCACGGACCCCGGTCACGGACCAGGAGATCGATCGGATCGTCGACGACTTGCGGCAGAAGTTCGCGGCCGCGAAAGGCAGCGCCGCGGTCGTCCGCCGCGACGGGACGCGCAGGGTCGTCCTCGACGAGGAGCGGGTCCATTTCACGACGGCGCGCATCGACAGAGACGGCAAGCCGCGCATCGATTGCTCGAAGGGCCCGCGGGCCGCGGTGCGCGCGGTGCTCGAGCCCGCCGCGACACCGGCGCACGAATGAAGTCGCAGCGCGCGCGCCTCGCGGCATGGCTCTTCGCTACCTCGGCGCTCGCGACCGTTCCGGCGCACGCGGCGCGGATCGTCGTCCACAGCGTCGATCCACCGGGGACCGGTCTCGAGGACCCGACGCCCGTCGCGCCGGTCGGTAGGAACCCAGGAACGACGCTCGGCGAGCAGCGGCGCATCGCGCTCGAGGTGGCAGCGCGCCTGTGGGGCGAGCGAATCCCGAGCGATGTCGACATCGTGGTCCAGGCCACGTTCCAGCCGCTCTTCTGCCTGTCGTTCGGCGGACTGCTCGGCTCGGCGGCACCGCTGACGATCTTCCACGACTTCCCCGGAGCGCCCGCCGCGAACACCTGGTTTCCGGCGGCTCTGGCGAACCGTTTTGCCCACATCGACCTCTCGCCCGGCCCGCCCGACCCCGGCTTCCTCGAGCCGCCGTTCAACGACGACATCTACGCCATCTTCAACTCGTCGCTCGACGACGATCCGACCTGCCTCGAGCAAGTCGGCTGGTACTACGGCCTCGATGGCGCGGAGACGGACAGCGTCGACGTGCTCGAGGTGCTGATGCACGAGCTGGCCCACGGGCTCGGGTTCCAGAACTTCATCAGCGAGCTGACGGGCGAAGCGCCCGACGGGCTCGACGACGCCTATGGGACGTACACGTTCGACACGTTCTACGGAGCGTCGTGGAACGATCTTTTTCCGACCCACCGCCAGCAGTCGGCCACGCACTCGGGCCGCCTGGTATGGAACGGCCCGCACGTTCTGGCCCAGGCGAAGGACGTGCTCGACCGGCGTCCGGCGCTCCGAATCCTCGCGCCCGACGCGCTCGCGGGCGAGATCGAGGGGCAGGCGGCGTTCTACGGGCCGGCGATCGATGCGAACGGCGTGCGCGGCCCGATCGTGCTCGCCGACGACGGCTCGGGCACGCCGACCGACGCGTGCCAGCCGCTCGTCGGCGACTACACCGGAACGATCGTGCTGATCGACCGCGGCACTTGCTCGTTTGCGGAAAAGACGCTCGCGGCCCAGGCGGTCGGCGCCGTCGGTGTCGCCGTCGCGAACATCTTCCCCGACGGCTTTCCGCCGATGGGCGGGGACGAAGACCCGACGATCGTCATCCCATCGATCGGGATCAGGCAATCGGATGGCCTGCGAATCCGCGCGGCGCTTCCCGGCGTAGAAGCCGAGATCCGGCTGAGCGACGTCTGGCTCCAGGGCGCCGACAACGACGGGAACGTCCGGCTCTACGCCCCGAACCCGGTCCAGCCCGGCTCGTCGGTCGCGCACTGGGACCTCGTCGCCTCGCCGCCGCTCTTGATGCAGCCGTTCTTGAGCGAGCTGACGAACCCGCTCGTGACGGTCGACCTGACGAGCGGCCTGCTTGCCGACATCGGCTGGGACGCCTGCCCCGACTCCGATTTCCGGGACACGGTGATCGTCGACACGTGCGATTCGGGAGTGCGAAACCGCACGCTCGACGCCGGCTGCACGATCGCGGACCTGGTCCACTCGTGCCAGAGCCGGTCGACGCACGGCGCGGTCATGCGCTGCGTCGCGAGCTGGACGCATCAGCTCGAGGGGGCGGGCGTCCTCGACGCTGGCAACCGCGGGAAGATCCAGGCCTGTGCGGCACGGCAGGGTCGGCCGGGCAAGCGCGGCTGACCGCGGTCGGGTTCCAGGATCGTCATCGCGATTGCGGATCGGTCGGACGATCGAACCACCCGCGGCCGTTTCCTAGTTCTCTCGCCCTGGCCGGTAGGTTGCAGCGCTTTCCGCCGGGGAGGGAGCTGCCATGAGTCAGTTTTCGTCGGTGTACGACCTGGGGAACGTCGACGTGGCCAGCGACGCGACGCGACGCGGCGCCCCGGCCGCCCGAACCGAGGCCCGCGTCCGCTACAACGACCGCTCGGGGCCATCGGGCGACGGAATCGACGCGGCGGGTTTCCTCTCGCTGATCGTCCCCGGACTGGGCCAGCTGTTCTGCCGGAGGGCCGGCGCCGGGATGTTCTTCCTGACCTGGACCGGTCTCATCGGCGCGCTCGGCTGGGCCCTCGTGGCGACGCTCGACCCAACGATGTCCACGCTTCGAGTCCTCGGCTACCCGGGTGTCGTGGCCGTCTGGACGCTCGGCGGGCTGTACGTCGTGCTGGCGTTCCTGCACCTGACGGCGATCCTCACCGCCGGTCCCGCCGATGGCTACCGCGCGGCCCATCCGGTCGTGACCGGAATCGCCTCGGCCGTGCTGCCGGGGGCGGGCCAGATCCTCGCCGGTTCGCGGACCCGCGCGGTCGTGTTCGTGGCCACGGACTGGGCCATCGCCGCGCTGTGGCTCTTGCAAGCCGGCCCGATCGTCAAGAAGCTCGATCAGCTTGGCGTGATCGTGCCCGACATCCTGCAAACGATCACGCAGCCCGCCGTGCTATGGACGGCACCGGCCGTCGTGTGGGCCCTCTCGGTCTATGACGCGATCGCGAGCGCGACCACGGCTCGCGGCTGAGGCAGGCTCAGGCCTTCTGGCTCCACGCGCGGACGGCGGCGCGGAACCGGGCGTGGCCGTCGAAGAGGCGCACGTAGTCCGACTCGCGCCGGCCGCCTTTGGCCCGGATGAGGCGGACGAGGTCGCGGCGCTCAGCGTACGTCCAGCGCTCGACGTCCGGTAGCAGGTAGACGAGCGGGCTGAAGCGATCCCAGGCCATACGCTCGGCGCTGCGGAGACGCGGCGCGCGCGCTCCAAGGCGAGCCTGCGCCTCGCGCACGCAGACGCGCAGCCCCTTCCTGCGGTCTCCCCCTGCGATCCGCGCCAGCAGCGCCGTGACCCGATCGCCGACCGCGCCGGGCGACAGGCGACCGAGGACATCCGCGCGCGGTTTTCCCGCGTACCAGTACATCTCGGCGACGACGAGACGGCGCAGGGTGCTCGCGCTCGACCGGTGTCGCGGGTTCACGCGCATCTTCCGCAGCTCGGCGCGCACGATCCGTTGGACGCGCGCGTCCTGCGGCCGGAAGCCGAGCTTGTAGTAGAACCACCACGCGCCCGAGCCGAGCCCCTCGGCGTTCGCGTGGCCCAGCTGGAACGGATCGATGCAGAACGCGTCCGAGCCGAAGAGCCAGCGCACCGTCGCCAATACGCGCGCGAAGACCTGACCCGCTTCGGCGCCGCGGAACGTGTCGAACACGTTGAACGCGATCTCGGACGAGCCAAACAGGGCGCTCGCCAGCGAGTAGCCGATCGGCACCCCGTTCTGCAGCATCAGCATCCCGTAGACCGCCTCGAGCAGCAGGCGTCGCTCGGGCAGCACGCCGATGCAGGCGAGCTCGAGCCCCGAGCCGCACTCCACGATCCGCACGTCGCGCGCGTCGGCGTTCGCGAACACATCGAGGTCGCGGCTGCGCGTGACCAGCGCCTCGCGCGCGAGGTCGACGATGCGCTGGCCGTCGTCGAGATCGAGCGTCCGCAAGCGAAGCGGCCGGCGGTCGATCTCGTGCTGCAGATCCGGTCGCTTGCGGGCCAAAGGAGCCGTGCGGAACACCACGGGCGAGCGCTCGAACCGTGCACGCGTGCGCGATGGCGTCGTCGGTCCGGCTTCGAGACGGAACGGCGTGTCGATCTCCTCGAACAGGCGCTCGCGCCAGAAGTCCGAGGCCTCGATCCCGCCGAACAATCGCACGAGGCAGCCGGCGTCCGTCTCGTTCGGCCCGCGCATGCGGCGCAGCCACTCCTCGGGCGAGCGCTCGTGCTCGTCGAACGCCGGCGTCTCGCCGTACGCCGCGAGCAGCGGGAGCATCTCGCCGAGGCGCTCCTGCTCGAGCTCTGGCCAGTCGATCCGGATGCGCTCGGGCCAGCGCTCGACGAGAAAGCGCGCCATGCGCCAGTAGAACCGGAAGTCGATCGGCGTGCCGGCGATGCCCGTCCCGGCGAGCCGCTCGCGATGTCGGCGCAGGTCGGGGCGCCGGGCGAAGCCCGCGAGCATGCGCTCGACCAGCGCGAGCGTCGGACGATCGTCGGGGTACGCGCGAAGAAAGCACAGACACTCGTGGAGCCGCCGCACCTCGTCCGCGCGGTTCAGGCTCCGTCTTTCGAGGCGCTCGAGGCGCTCGCGCTTGAGCCCGCCGAGCTCGCCGCCGTACTCGCGGAGGAGCGTCTCGAGCCTGCGCAGGTCCGCGAGCGGCCGGGGTCGCATCGCGGAATCTTATTCCAGCTGGAACTTCGCCGGACGCAGAACGACCTTCTTCGGCGCGTCCGCGCCTTCGGTGATCTCGAGCATCTGGTCCACGCCGAGGTCGTGGAACGTCTGTCGCGCGTCACTCGCCGGCCAGTGGACCTCGAGGCTGTCGATCCGCTCGGCCCGCCCGAGACCGATCTCCTGGCGCAGCGGGTTTCCGCCGAAGCTGCCGCCCGAGGAGACGACGCGATGGATCTCGCGGCGCACGCCGTTCTCGCGGACGACCAGGCGGATCTCCGTCCCGATCGCCGAGCGGTTCGAGCGCGTGCCGACGAGCTTCAGCTTGATCCAGTGGGCCGTGAAACCCGGGTTCTCGAACAGAGCGTCCGCGAACAGGTCGCCCGGGTAGTTGCCGCCCATGTTCGCGAACACGTCCTGATCGCCGTCGTGGTCCAGGTCGGCGAACGAGACCCCGTGACCTTTTTGCAGGTGGCCGAAGCCGCCGGCGGTCGTCACGTCGGTGAACTTCTTGCCCCCGACGTTGTGGTACAGGATGTTCGGCATCAGGCCCTCGTAGTACGGGTAGCCGGTGCCGAGGTAGAAGTCGAGGTAGCCGTCGTTGTCCAGGTCGCCGTAGTTCGCACCCATCGGGTGCGTGACTCGCGGCAGGTCGCGGGCCTCGAACTGGCCCTTGCCGTCGCCGCGATAGACGATGCCGCGCTCGGCCGGCGTGGGCAGACCAAGGTAGCTCGCCACGACGTGGGCCAGATCGGGCGGCACGTTGATCCCACCGTAGGCCCCAACGTACAGATCGAGCGCGCCGTCGTTGTCGTAGTCCCAGAACCAGCAGGCGAACGAGGCGATCGGCCGCTCGACGCCGGCCGCCTTCGCGACGTCGACGAACGTGCCGTTGCGCTCGTTGTGATAGAGGCGGTTGCGGCCGCCGAGGTTGCTCACGTACAGGTCGGGGTAGCGGTCGCCGTCGTAGTCGCCCCACACGACGCCCTTCGCGTACAGGCCGTTCGGGACGCCCGCGGCCTGGGTCACCTCGACGAAGCGTCCGCCGCCCTCGTTGCGGAAGAGCTGGCTCGGCGCCGGCACGTTCTGGTCCGCTTCGTTCCCCACGTACAGGTCGAGGTCGCCGTCGAGGTCGTAGTCGGCGAACGCTGCGGTCTGGGACGGCCACAGCGAGTCGCCGAGCCCCGCCTCGTAGGTGACGTCGGTGAACGTGCGGTCGCCGTTGTTGCGCAGGAGCGACTTGGGGTGCTTGCCATGGGCGCGCTGCCAGGCGCCGCGCGGGACGAACAGGTCGAGGTCGCCGTCGTTGTCGTAGTCCGCGTGGACGATGTTCAGGCCGCCGCGCATGCGGTCGAGCCCGGCGCCCTTCGTCCCGTCGACGAAGCGCCCGCCCTCGTTCCAGAAGACGCGCACGGGCGAGCCCGTATCCGACGTGGACTCGACGAGGTCGAGCAGACCGTCGCCGTCGAAGTCGTCGACGATCGATCCGCCGGCGAGATCGAAGGTCCCGAGGCCGAGCCGGGGCGCGATCTCGCGGAAACGCGGGAACGGCTCGTCCGATTCGAACACGGCGGGCGAGATCCGGTAGGGCTCGGGCACTCCCTCGGGATACTTGCCCAGCGTCATCAGCGTGATGTTGAGCAGCCAGCGTGCCCGCAGGTAGGGCGCGCTGTCGCGCGGCGCCTTGTCGAGGACCTCGGAGAAGTAGCGCAGCGCCTGCGTCGAGGGCTCGGTGACGACGTGGACGCCCTGGCCGCGGATCGGCAGGATGCAGCTATCGCTCGTGTGGCGCTGAGCGCAGTTCTGCACCTCGCCCAGGCGCAGGTAGGCCACGCCGGTCTGGAACACGGTGTCGAGCGCCTTGTCCTGCGGGATCTCGCCGCGGAACACGTCGAGCTCGCGGTACGCGGCGAGCGCGTGCTCGACGGCCTTCTCGGGATGGCCGATGCGCATCTCGTGCTTGGCGAGCAGGCCGTGGAACAGCCAGCGGCGCAAGTCGGGCACGCCGTCGGGGAGCGCGGCGAGCTGCCGCTCGAGATCGTCGACCTGATTCCGGCCGAAGAACGGGTTGTCGATCTTGGACGCGGCCTCGACCTCGTCGAGGGCGGCGATCATGCGCAGATGCCCGGGTGTGGGACCGGAAGGCTTCGCGGACCCCTCCCCCGAGACCGACGTTCCGCCGCACGCCAGGGCGGCGAGAGCGAGCAGGACCGCCGCCAGGGCGACGAACGGGACACGCAAGCTGGCCTCGTCGATCTTCGACCGGGGGTGGAATAATACCCGCGTGCCCGGCTCACGTGTGTCGATCGTCGTTCCGCTGCTCCTGCTCCTCGGCACGGGAGCGGGCGAGGCCCCGTCCGCACCGGTCCTGGTCGAGCTGTTCACGTCCGAGGGCTGCTCGAGCTGCCCGCCGGCCGATGCGCTGCTCGCGCGGCTCGACGCCGAGCAGCCGGTCCGCGGCGTCGAGGTGATCGTGCTGGCCCAGCACGTCGACTACTGGAACGACCTCGGCTGGACCGATCCGTTCACGACCCCCGGGGCGACCGAGCGCCAACGGGCCTACGGGCGCACGTTCGGCCTGGACTCGGTCTACACGCCGCAGCTCGTGATCGCCGGCCGGCGGCAGCTCGTCGGTGGGAACGAGGGCGCAGCGCTCGGCGCGATCCGCGCCGCGGCGGAAGATCCGCGAGCGCACCTGACGCTGCGCGCGATCGTCGCGAAGGACGGGCCGCCGGTCGGATCGGTCCGGTTCGAGATCGTGAGCCCGGATCTCGCGAGCGCAAAGGGCCAGGGACCGGCGGACGTCCTGCTCGCGCTCGTCGAGCACGGCCTCGCGGCGGACGTGCGGACCGGTGAGAACGCGGGCCTCAGGCTGCGACACGATGGGGTCGTGCGCCAGCTCGACGTCGTGGGCCAGGTCCGCGAGGGCCAGAGCGAGCTGCGGATCACGACGCCCGAGCTCGCGTTGCGATCGCGGTGGAACCGCGCGAACCTCGGCGCGGTCGCGTTCGTCCAGGACCGCAAGAGCCGCCACGTGCTCGCCGTCGCGCGCACGCCGATCCCGTAGAGCCGCTGCACCGCGTGCGTATAATCCGGGCCTCGATCATGATCCGTCCCCCGACCCGTGCCGCGCGCGCGCGCGCCCTCGTCCTGCTCTTCGCGTGGGCCGCGGCGAGCGTCGCCGCGACGCCGGCCTGCGCGCCAGCGGGCTCGGCCGACGAGGAGTATCGCCGAGCCCAGGCCGCGTTCGGCCAGCAGAGCTGGAGTGCCGCGGCAGCCGCGGCGCGCCGGGCGACCGAGATCGATCCGCGCCACGTCGATGCATGGTTCCTCCTCGGGCGCGCCGCGGCACGCCAGCGCGCGTGGAGCGAGGCGATCGTCGCGTACGAGAAGGTCCTCGAGCTCGAGCCACGGAACGCCAAGGCCCGGAACAACCTGGCCAACGTGTACTTCCGCGAGGGGCGGTTCGCTCAGGCCGAGACCGAGTACGCTCGCGCGCTCGAGATCGATCCGGACTACCTCCTGGCCCTGTACCATCACGGCTGGGTCCTGAGGCAGCTCAACCGGGACGCCGAGGCCGAGCGCGCGTTCCGGCGCTGTCTGGACGTGTCGTCGGCCGATCCGCAGGCCGCGCGGACACGCGGCGACTGCCTGTTCTACCTGGGTACGCTGCGGTTCCGCGCCGAGGACTACGCCGCGGCCGCGGCGATCCTCGAGCAGGTCGTCCACGCGCTTCCGGCCCACGCCGAGGCGCGCCACGAGCTCGGCCTCGCGTACCGCCACCTGAACCGGCCGGCCGACGCCGAGCGCGAGCTCCAGGCCCACAAGGAGCTGCTGCGCGCGCGGCGCAAGGAGCCGATCCAGATGGGCGACGAGCCATGAGGCCGATCGTCGCGGCCCTGCTCCTGGCCCTCTCGCTCGCCGCGTGCCGCGGCGCGAACGACGGGTCGTCGTCGTCCTCGCCTTCGCCCGCGCCCGCGAGCACGCCCGCGCCGCCGTTTCCCGGCGTCGCGTTCGAGGAGATCGCTCGCCGCATCCCGGCGCTCGAGATCCCGCAGGTCGGCGGCGATCCGGCGGTCGACTACATCATCGACTCGATCGGCGCGGGCGCCGCGTGGCTCGACTACGACGGGGACGGGGACCCCGACCTGTACCTGGCCCAGGGCGCGACGCGGGCCAGCCCGACCGCCGGGCCGCCCGACCGGTTGCTGCGCAACGACGGCGATCCCGATCGGGACGGCGTGCCCGCGTTCACCGACGTGACGACGAGCGCGGGGCTCGGCGACACGCTGTGGAGCCTCGGCGTCTCGGTCGCCGACTACGACGGGGACGGCGATTCGGACATCTACCTACTCAACTGGGGTCCGAACCGCCTGTACCGGAACGATGGGAACGGCACGTTCACCGAGATCGGCAAGGCCGCGGGCGTCGACGACCCGCGCTTCTCCGTCTCGGCGGCGTGGGGCGACGCCGACGGGGACGGCGATCTCGACCTGTACGTCGCGAACTACGTCGAGTTCGACTTCGCGCGCTACCCGGCGCGCGGACAGCGCGGCCCGAACGGCGCCCCGCCGTGCACGTGGAAGGGGCTCGCCGTGTTCTGCGGCCCGCGCAACCTGGCTCCGGCCGACGGCGTGTACTTCCGCAACGATGGCGACGCCGACGGGGACGGCGTCCCGAAGTTCACGGACGCGACACGCGAGTCCGGCCTCGTGCCCGACGAGCCGCGCTACGCGCTGGGGGCGCGGTTCTTCGACGCCGACGACGACGGCGACGACGACCTGTACGTGACGAACGACTCGCTGCAGAACGTGTTCTTCGTCAACCGGGGGAACGGCAAGTTCCGCGAGGGCGCGATCCTCGCCGGCCTGGCGTACAACGACCAGGGCCACGAGCAGGCCAGCATGGGCATCGCGGTCGGCGACTACAACGCGGACCTGCGGCTCGACGTCGCGGTGACGAACTTCTCGCACGACCACGACACGCTGTATCGCAACGACGGGGACAACCTGTTCACCGACGTCTCGTTCCCTGCGGGCATCGGCTCGCCGTCGTGGTTCTACCTCGGCTGGGGCATGGCGTTCTCGGACGTCGACCACGACGGGTTCGAGGACCTGATCGTGGCCTACGGTCACGTGTACCCGCAGGTCGACGAGCGGGACGTCGGAACGTCGTACCGCCAGCGCAACGGTCTGTACCGCAACCGCGGCGACGGGACGTTCGAGGAGATCTCGACCCGCGCCGGGCCGGGCTTCGCCGTGGTCAAGAGCAGCCGGGCCCTGGCCCCGGTCGATCTCGACGCCGATGGCGACCTCGACCTGCTGGTCACGAACCTCGGCGACACACCGGACCTCCTGCGCAACGACGGCGCGAGGGGCGCGTGGCTCGAGGTCGCGCTCGCCGGCCGCGGCAAGAACCGCGACGGCATCGGCGCCCGCGTGACGGTCGAGGCCGGTGGTCGGCGCCAGGTGCGCGAGATCCGCCGCGACCTCGGCTTCGCCGCGTCCACGCTTCCGATCGCGCACTTCGGCCTCGGAGCGGCGACGGTCGTCGATCGCGTCGAGGTCCGCTGGCCTTCGGGACGCACCACGCGAGCCGAAAGAGTCCGCGCGAACGAGCGGCTGACGGTCGAGGAGCCCGCCGCTGCGGCGGCCGTCGCGGCGGCGGCCGCCGCGACCTTGACAGAACCGCGAGCCTGGCCTACCGTGCGCCCAGGTCCCGGTCGACATTCTCTCGTACAGAAACGAAAGCATGACGCGCCGAAACCGACGTGACCGACCCGTAGTCTCGGGTCGGCGGCCAGGACCTGGGATCGGCGCACCGTTTGGATCGCGCCAGGAGTTCGAGACATGGGTACCAGACTGTATGTGGGCAACCTCCCGTTCAGCGCCGACGAGGACCAGATCCGGGAGTTGTTCGCCCAGAACGGCCGCACCGTGACCGAGGTCAAGCTCGTGACCGATCGGGACACGGGCCGGCCCCGGGGCTTCGGCTTCGTCGAGATGGCGAACAGCGAGGATGCGGACGGAGCGATCCAGTCGCTCAACGGCCGCAACTTCGGTGGACGTCCGCTGACCGTCAACGAGGCTCGGGAGCGGACGGGCGGCGGCGGTGGCGGCGGTGGCGGCGGCCGTAACCGCTACTAGATCCTTACTAGGTCGTTTGCGATCGTCGGGGCACCCACTCGGGTGCCCCGTTTTGTCTCAGGGCCAGCGGCGGACGATGTCGTCGTCCGTGTCGCTCTCGCCGTCCGGTCCCGAGCTCCACAGCAGAAAGCTCCCGTCCTCGTGGCGCTCGTATCCGTAGCGCGCCCCGTCGAAGGGATCGAGGGGCACGTCCATTTCCGGCCGCTCGCGGGCCCAGGCTTCGTAGAGCGCCAGATCATCGACCGGTAGCGCTCCGTCGCGGTCGAGCACGATCTGGGCCAGCTGCGCGAGCTCCAGCGTGTCGCGCTCGATCAGCGCTTCCTGGGACACGCCGCGGCTCGACGTGCTCGCATACGGACTGGCGGTCCCATTCGCACGCGCCGCCTCGGCCATCGCCTGACGGAACGCCGGCGCGATCTTGTTGATCGCGAAGCTCGCCGCGGCCACGGGGATGAGCGCGCACACGAACAGGATCGCGAACGCCCGGGCCGGGCCGCGCACGCGCCGACCGGTCGGCCCCAACGATGAATCGAGCAGCGCGATGCGCTCGCACAGCGGCGGATAGCCGGCGAGCCAGTACGCGAGCGTCATCCACCCGGTGTCGAGGTCCGAGCGCTGGCTCGCCCACGCCTGGAGGTTCACCTGGGGCGCCCGCGGCCCTCCCGCGGCGAGCACCGAGAGCCCGCGCAGGGCGCCCGGCGTGTCGTTGCTCAGCGCGGCGCCGTATCGATCGCACGTCCGCTCCCGAGCACGTGAGTACGCGCCGCCGAGGAACGGCACGAGCATGCCGGGAAGAATGATCCACATCCAGTTCAGGTGTCCCGCGCGAATGTGGCCGATCTCGTGGCCGACGATGAAGTCCCGCGCGCCGTCGTCCGGGCCGCAGGCGTCGAGCAGGTCCGAGAACAGGACGATCATCCGCGAGCGGAACAGCTTGGTCGCGAACGCGTTCAGGCTCCCGCCGGCTTGCATGAGATACGCCGCAGGGGGCTCGCGCAGACCGGCCGAGCGCGAGAGCTCCTCGACGCGCCGGTGCAGATCGGGGAACTGCTCGGGGCCGAGGCGCACCGCGCTCCCGCGGACGTAGGCCACGAAGGCGACGTGCGTCAGAAAGAAGAACACGGCCAGGAGCGCCGCGTACGCGATCCCGATGATCGAGATCGCGAGCATGAGCCAGATGCCGGCCGCGGCGAGCACCACGAGCGCGAAGAGCGGAAGCTCCGTCGGCCAGCGTTCGACGCGAACCGGTGCCGGTACCGTCATGTCCACCCCTCCCCCCCTGACGCTAGAATGTGGCGACGGAGCGCCCGATGGACAAGCCGGCCCGAATCGGCCTGATCGGGGACCCCGATCCCTCGGTCACGGCCCATCGTGCGATCCCGTTGGCGCTCGAGCTGGCGCGCCAGGCCACGGGCGCCCCGGTCGACTGGCAGTGGATCGACACCCCGCGGCTCACAGGCGAGATGCGGGCGACCCTCGCCGGGTTTGACGGCCTGTGGTGCGTGCCGGCGAGCCCGTACCGGAACACCGCCGGGGCGATCGCCGCGATCCGCCACGCCCGGGAGTCGGGCGTCCCGTACCTCGGGACGTGCGGCGGGTTCCAGCACGCGTTGCTCGAGTATGCCGAGTCGGTGTGGGGCCTCGAGCACCCTGCGCATGCCGAGCTCGAGCCCGAGGCCGCGGACCCGCTGATCGCTCCCCTCACCTGCTCGCTCGTCGAGCGTCGAGGCTCGATCCGACCGGCCCCCGGCACGCGCCTGGCCCGCATGTACGGCTGCGAGCAGGCCGACGAGGGCTACCACTGCAGCTACGGCCTCTCCCCTACGCACGCGCATCGACTCGAGCGCGGGCCGCTCCACGTCGCCGCTCGCGACGATGCGGGCGACGTTCGCGCGGTCGAGCTCGACGGCCACCCGTTCTTCTTCGCCACCTTGTACCAGCCCGAGCGCGCCGCGCTCGAGAGCCGGTCGCACCCGCTGATCGAGGCGTTCGTGCGCGCGGTGGCGGCCGCGGCTTAGGGTCGGCCGCCTCGGTCGTTAGGCGCCCCAGACGGATCGCACCGGGCGAGTTAAGAAAACTTCAAGCCTGGAGCGCTTGACTGGGGAATGAACGCGAAGAACAGACCGCTTGGCGACTCAGAGGAAAGGCGGTCGGCGCGATACCGAAAGAGCCAAGTCATCTTTTCGCAAGGCGACCCGGCAGACGCCGTCGGCCAGATTCAGGAAGGACACGTGAAGCTCAGCGTCGTCTCCGCTCACGGAAAGGAGGCGGTCATCGGCATCTTGGGTCCCGGTGATTTCCTTGGCGAGGGTTGCCTGGTAGACCGGCCGTTGCGGACGGCAATCGCCGTGGCGCTCTCCGAGTGCTCGGTCCTTTGGCTGGGGAAAGCCGAGGTGAACCGCACGCTGCAGAAGCAATCCAAGTTCCGGAATGCGTTCCTCGCTCATCTACTGTCGCGCAACATCCGACTGGAGGAGGATCTGGCGGACCAGATCGCCAACTCCAGCGAGCAGCGGCTCGCGCGCGTGCTCCTGCTTCTGGCCAGCTCCGACAAAAAAGGCGAACCGGAGCGCGTGAACGTGAAGCTGAGCCAGGAGACTCTGGCCAACATGATCGGTACGACACGCTCGCGAGTCAGCTACTTCATGAACAAGTTCCGCAAGCTGGGTTTCATCGACTACAAGGGCGGCCTCAAGGTCCGCAGCTCGCTCCGCAGCATCCTGCCGGACGACTGACGCCACGGTGCAACCAAGAAGAGGCCGCTCTCGCGCGATTTTTCCTAGGTGAGCAGTTCTGAACAGACAGCGGGCGCCGCGCCTGCCACCCTTGGCTCGCGCGACTAAGCCTAGCGTCCGAGCCCCTGCGTATGAGTCGCGCGACACTCTGCACCGGGCGGCGTCGAGATCGGATTCGTCAGCTCGACGTCGCCCACCCCTACGCAGAACAGGCGACGAAATCCCGCACCCGATTGAGCAGTTGTGAACAGACGGGCGCTGACACTCCTGTCAGCGTTGCCCCACACGACTCACATCACGGGGGAGGGATCATGGACAGGAATCGAAGCCTGTTGTTAGGGCATCGTCTGGTGTTCGTCGCCATCGGGCTCGTCGGTGTTCTCGGTACGATCCTCGCGGCCAGCTTCAACTACAACTTGCCGTCGGGAACATCCGTCATCTCGCTTCCGCACACGGTCACGAGCCCTTCGGTCACAAACGCCGAGGAGCTGTATTCCGCATTCGGCGGCTCCGCGAACGTGGAGTGGGTCGGCAAGCCCGCAACCTTGCTCGATCGGATCTACAAGTGGGACGGCACGAGCTGCTGCGAAGCGAACGCCTCGAACATGAGCGGTCAGTGCATCGTGACGCCGGCTCAGGAGCCCAACTGCGGCTCCCCGTGCTTCTGCATCGCGACGACCTCCGGGTCCGCGTTCTTTATCCGCAAGTCGACCGGAGCGACCGTGACGCTCACAGGCAGCGACGGTTCGCTAGCGATACCGCTCTACCCCACCGGACCGAACTCGCGGTCGGGCACGCACGTGATATCGCTGCCCTTCGATACACCGCTCAATGATGCCCTCGATCTCATCCAGGACATCAACTCCCAGGGTGGCGCCGGCACGGTCCTCCAAGTGGCGAGATGGATTCGATCGCTCGAGACCTTCGCCGGCTACAACGGCACCACGGGAACCACGTTCCCTCTGATTCCGGGGGAGGGCTACGCAGTCACGGTAACGAAGCAGGTGTTCCCCTACACGCCTCCGTTCGAAGCGGTCGTGGTGAGTGGTCGAGTGTACTCGGACGACAACGGCAACGGCGCCTACGATGGACCGACGCTCGATACCCCTTTTTCCCAGCGCAACGTCCGATTCGACGACTCGGCTACTGGCCAGTTCAAGATCGCGCTATCGGCGGCCGATGGAACCTATAGCCGGAGGCTGGGACCCGGCACGTGGAGTGTGAGCGTCACAACTGTTCCGGGCGAAGCTTGGACTCCCTCGCCCCCGAGCTACAACCTTGGCCCGATTGTGGCCACAGACCCTGACATACCCAACAGAGACTTCGTCCGGGACCCGGTCCGAGACCTGTCCGCAAGCCTCTACCTGACATTCACCCAGCCGTACAGGTCGTCCTGCAGTTCGCCGAGCGTTCCGGCCAACCGCAGGACGAGCTATTGCGCGACATACGGGAACCCGGGTTCGTTCGACGAGAGTGGTGCGCAACTCACGCTCACGCTTCCGGTGGCTCCTCAAGTGAACGACAGTTCCCTCGTCACGTTTACCGCGGGGTCGTGCAGCGCGCCCACCGGGGCGCCGGTGGTCGGGACGGGCACGCTGACGTGGACGATCTCGCCGTTTCCGAAGGCGACCCAGTGTACCGTGTGCGCGAGCTTGGAGGTCGAACCTCCCCAGGGCGACACCCTGGGGGCGACCGCCGAGATCAAGCTGGCCGGGGGGATCCCCGATCCGTTCCCGGGAAACAGCTCCTTGACGCGGCAGTCGAAGGACGTTTGCTCGATAGATCCCAATGACCTGCAGGCCTTCCCGCCTGGTTGCGGACCGGCGAACTCCCTGGCCGGGACCGAGACGATCACCTATCTCACGCGATTCCAGAACACGGGAACGGCTCCGGCGATCAACGTCGTGGTCCACAACTCGATCGATCCCGCACTCGACCTGTCCACGCTCGAGATCGTCGGGACGAGCCATCCGTTGACTCGCGTCGAGTTGACCGATCACCCGCAACTGGTCTGGACGTTCGAGAACATCAACTTGCCCGCAGCATCGTCCGATCCGGAAGGCAGCCAGGGCTATGTCCTGTACTCGCTCCGTCCGCGGGCGGGCCTGGCACCCGGCACGAAGATCGCAGCATCGGCGGGGATCGTGTTCGATCTCAACGATGCCGTTCTGACGAACACCGTCACGCAGACGATCGCCGCCGATGGCGACGGGGACTCCGTCCTCGATCCGTGCGACAACTGCCCGGAGGACGCGAACCCGAACCAGGAAGACGTCGACCAAGACGGGCTCGGCGACGCCTGCGATCCGTGCTCGATCCCCCAGCCGGAAGTGTGCGACGGTCTGGACAACGACTGCGACGCGATCGTCGATGAATTCGCGACGTCCTGCGGGGTTGGCGAGTGCGCGGCCACCGGCGTCTGTTCGGGCGGTGTCGATTCGTGCACGCCGGGCACGCCGCAGCCCGAGCTATGCGATGACCTGGACAACGATTGCGACGCGATCGTCGACGACAATCTCGGCGGCGTGGCCGAGCAGTGCAACGCCCAGGACGAGAATTGCAATGGCCTGATCGACGAGAACAACCCTGGCGGCGGCGGTGCGTGCTTCATCGGCGCGGCGTTCGGCGTCTGTCGATTCGGCACGCTCCAATGCGTGAGCGAGTTCCCCGGCCTGGCGTGCTTCCCGAATCGCGGCCCCGGGTGCGAGATCTGCGGCAACGGGCTCGACGACGACTGCGACGGCGCGACCGACGAGGGCGGTGACTGCGACCGGGACGGCGTATCGAACTGCGCCAACAACTGCCTCGAGGTCAGCAATCCGGGCCAGCAGGACACCAATAGCGACGGCGTGGGCGACGCATGTCAGTGCCCGTCGCCCGTGCCCGCGGTCGGGAACACCGTTCGGCTCGCTCGCGGACCGATCGGCGACTGCGACGGGAACCCGCTGACGCCGGACACGTACTGCACGCAGATCAGCTGGACGGCGGTGCCCCAGATCAGCCGGTACCACGTGTACCGAGGGTACGGAGTGCAGGGTCGCTCGTTCGAGTACAACCAACAGTGCATGCGCTCGAGCACCGGAACGACGGCGATGGAGCCACTCAACCCGCGGCGATTCTCGCTGTTCTACTACCTCGTGTCGGCGAAATGTAACGTCGGTGCGAGCCAGAGCTCGCTCGGAACCAACTCTTCCGGCACTCCACGACCGTTCGCGCTCGATTCCGCCGGCAACCCGCTGATGTGTCCCGATCCCGAGATGGACCTCGACAGGGACAGCACCAGGGACGCGGTCGACAACTGCGCTCCGACGCCGGTGCTACCGGGCGACGTGGAATACAACCCGGCGCAAGGCGATGCCGATACGGACTCGCACGGCGATGTCTGCGACAACTGTCCGGAGGATTCGAACCCGAGCCAGGACGATCTCGACCAAGATGGGCTGGGCGATAGCTGCGATCCGGACGTCGACGGCGATGGCGTTTTCGACGACGGAGACGGCTCCGGCACGGCGGGCGACCATCCGTGCGTCGGCGGTGCCACCGCGAGTTGTGACGACAACTGTCCGCGGACGAGCAACCCCGGTCAGGAAGACGCGGACAATGACGGGATCGGTGACGATTGCGAGCCTTGACCTGAAGCGCTGTCCCCGGGCGGTGTCGAGATTCGACCGGTTCTCTCGGCACCGCCCACCCTACGCCGAGCGCACGACCTCTCGCGATCGGACCGACTCGGCCGCAGGCTCGAGCAGCTCGAGGTACAGGCGATCGAGTTCGCGCACCATGCGCCGGATGTCGAACTCGCTCGTCAGCACGCGACGCGCGCCGGCGATGCAGCGATTGCGCAGGGCGGGATCGGACAGGATCTCGAGCACGCGCTCGGCTGCGCGTTCGGGCTGACGCGGCGGAACGAGCAGGCCGGTCTCGCCGTCCCGCACGACCTCGGGGGTGCCGTCGACCGCCGTCGCCACGACCGGCACGCCCGCGGCCATCGCCTGCAGCACCGAGCGCGGAAGCCCCTCGAACACCGAGGTCAGCAGGAACACGTCCAGCGCCTGGAGCAGCTCGGCCACGTCTTGGCGCCAGCCGAGGAGCTGAACGACGTCGCCGAGCCCGCGCTCGGCGATCAGCCGCTCCATCGCGGAGCGCTGCTCGCCGTCTCCGGCGACGACGAACCGCAGCCGCGGCTCGCGCGCGTGTGCGATGGCCGCCGCACGCACGAAATCGAGCGGCGCCTTCTGCGGCTTGAGGCACGCCACGGTCCCGACGACGACGTGCTCGGGGCCGTAGCCCAGTCGCGCTCGCGCGGCGTCTCGGCCGCCCGGCGGACGCTCGTACGCTCGCGAGTCGATCCCGCTACGCAGGATCGTGTAGCTCTCGGGATGTCCGATGCCGTGGGCCAGTCCCTTGTCCCGATCGGCCGCGGCGACGACGACGAGGCGGTCGGTCCATCGCGCGGCATGGCGCTCGAGCTCCCTGTAGATCGCGCGCTTCGCCGCCGACTGCGTGGTA
Source organism: uncultured Acidobacteriota bacterium (assembly GCA_963824225.1). GTDB lineage: Bacteria > Acidobacteriota > Polarisedimenticolia > Polarisedimenticolales > Polarisedimenticolaceae > CAWGOF01. The sequence goes on from CAWGOF010000002.1 coordinate 538,270, forward strand.
TTGAAGCTCCAGCCGTGTACGGTATGGACGATCGCCGGCACGCCGGCGAGCCGCGCAGCGAAGCGGCCGAGGATCCCGGTCTTCGACGAGTGCGTGTGGACGAGCTCGATCCGGCGCTCGCTCAGCCAGCGGCGCAAACGGAACAGGGCCCTGAAGTCGCGAGCCGGCGACACCGGATGACTGAGCCACGGGACGATGTCAACGTGCGCGTCGGGGATGCGCCGCGCCTCGTCGTCGAGGATTCCACCCGCGCCGGCGATCAGCGACACGTCGAAGCGCGCGCGATCGTGGTGCGCCGTCGAGTACAAAGTGTTCTGCTGCGCCCCGCCGAGCTCGAGGCGGGTGATGACGTGGGCGATCCTGTGGCGCGGCGAGTCCATCCGCGATCAACGTAGCGTCCGTCGGCGCTCGGCGCATCCGTCGAGGAACAGCATCACGGACAGCAGGTTGAACAGCGGCAGGCCGAAGTCCTGCTGGCCCGCGAGGTGCCGGTCGACCATCGACCGCACGGCCGTTGGGTCGAGCCCGGGCCAGCGGTCGAGGCTCGACTCGGCGAGGCGCTCCTCGATCAGCGGCCGCAAGGGTCCCCGGATCCACGCGGCGAGCGGCAGGTCGAAGCCGCGCTTCGGCCGCTCGAGAACGCGCGCGGGGAGGCGATCGCGGAACGCCTCGCGCAGCACGCGCTTCGTCACCCGGCCGCGGATGCGCTGATCGTCGGGGAGGCCCGCGGCCCACTCGACGATCCGCGTGTCGAGGAACGGCACGCGGGCCTCGAGCGATGCGGCCATCGTCGCCCGGTCGACCTTGGACAGGAGGTTGTGCGGCAGCCACTCGCTCTGATCGGCGCGCAGCTGGTCGGCGAGCCGCAGCTCGGTGCGGTCGAAGTACGGCGCGAACCGCTGGGCCACGCGCTCCTCGTAGGCCCGGAACCGATCGCGATCGAACAGGCTCTGGGCCACGCGGGAGCCGAGGACCGAGGCCCACTCGATGTGGCTCAGCGCGGGGTCGCCTTCGCTCGCTGCGCCGAGCGCTTGCTCGATGCGCCGCGGAAGCAGCTCGCCCAGCGCGCCGCGTCCCAGCTGCCGCACGCCGGGGAGCGCTCCGAGCCAGCCGAACCGCTTCTGGTACGCGTAGCGCTTGTAGCCCCCGAACAGCTCGTCTGCGCCCTCGCCGGTCAGCACGACGGTCACGCGCTCGCGCGCGAAGCGCGAGAGCAGGTACGTCGGCAGGAGCGCGGGGTCGAGCACCGGCTCGGCGAGATGCTCGACGAGGCCCGGCAGCTCGGTCGCGATGTCGATCGGTGAGACGACGATCTCGTGGTGCGCGGTGCCGTACCGAACGGCGGCGGCCTGGGCGAACTCGCGCTCGTCGAGCGCTGCGTCCCCGTCGAACCCGACCGAGAACGTCTCAACCGGCCGCTCGGACTGTGCGGAGAGAAGCGCGGTGACGATGCTCGAGTCGAGGCCGCCCGACAGGAACACGCCGAGCGGGACGTCGGCCACGCGCTGCGCGCGTACGGCCTCGTCGAGTAACCGGCGCAGCTCGTCCTCGAACGTCCGGTCGTCTTGGCCGTCGCGCGGTGCGGACGGGGGGACGTCCCAGTACCGGTGGATCTCGATTTCGCCCTTGCGCACGTGGAGCGCGTGACCCGGCGGGAGCTTGCGGATGCCGCGGTACAGCGTGGCATCGCCCGACAGGAACTGCAGACAGAACAGCTCGATCAGGACGTCGTGGTCGACCTCGGGAGCTGCGGTGTCGCTCGTGAGGAGCGCCGCGATCTCCGAGGCGAAGGTCAGCGTGCCCTGGCGCTCGGTCCAGTAGAGCGGCTTGATCCCCAGGTGGTCGCGCGCGAGCATCGTCTCGCCCGTGCGCCGGTCGTGCAAGCAGAACGCGAACATGCCGTTCAAGCGCTGCACGAGGTCGGCGCCGTCCTCCTCCCACAGGTGCACGAGCACCTCGGTGTCCGAGCGCGTGCGGAACCGGTGGCCCCGCGCCTCGAGCGCTTGACGCAGCTCGCGGAAGTTGTAGATCTCGCCGTTGAGCACGACGGTGACCGTTCCGTCCTCGTTCGAGATCGGCTGATCGCCCCCGGCGACGTCGATCACGGCCAGGCGCCGGATCCCCGCCGCGATGCCGGGCGCATCGAAGAGTCCTGCCGAGTCGGGCCCGCGGTGGACCAGCCGCTCGAGCATCGCGACGATCGGCGCGCGATCGACCGGCGCGCCGTCGAGCGCGACCCTACCGCAGATGCCGCACATCTCGCATCACGTCAGGTCTACCTCATTTGAGGCAGAAACGGAGAGTGTCCCCGTTTTCATTCGGCTTTGAGGGTGGCGAGGAGGGGGGTGCGCAGGGCGCCGCGGACGGCGGCGAGGCTCGCCGCCATGCCGGTCGCCAGCACGATCGCCAGGAGCAGCACGAGCGAGCCCCACGGCACGTCGATCAACGCGAGTTTCGGCGCGACGGCGACGAGCGCCGCGGCCGCGCCGAGCCCGACGCCCGTGACCAGCAGGAACGCGTTCTCGGCCACGACGAGCGCCGCAATGCGCGCGCGTCTGAAGCCGATCGCCCGCAGCGTCGCCAGCTCCCCTTGCCGCTCGAGCACGTTGCGCAAGAGCACGACGCCCAGGCCGACCGTGCCGAGCAACAGGCCGAGCGCGCCGAGGAGCTGGAACGTCGCCAGGTACGTGTGCTCCACGACCTGGTAGCCGCGGAGCTTCTCGCCCGCCGAGACCGCGTCGAGCCCGTACGGGCCGAGACGCCGCTCGAGCAGCTCCGAGATCCCGTCCGCTTCGTCGGGCGGGGCATCCACGAGGAAGTATCGGTAGCCCGTCCGACCGGGGAAGTGGCGCAGGAACGCGTCCTCCCCGATCAGCATCTCGCTCTGGAACACGCTCGTGTCGAGCAGGCCGACGAGCCGCAGGCGTACCTCGTGCCCCAGCTCGTCCGGAACGACGAGATCCTGGCCCAGGCCGAGCTTGAGGATCCACGTGGCCGAGTTCGCGTCGGCGATCGCCGGCACGACACCATTCTCCTCGGACCGCTCGAGCAGCTCCCACGGGTTCGAGACGCCCTCCGGCAGGTCGATCGTCGCACGGAACCGGAACGCGTGGCGGTCGATCAGCTCCCGTGGAACGCCGAGCACGCGAGGCTTCTCCGGACGGTACAGGTTGAGGCAGCTCGCGTCGTCTCCGGGCAGCAGGCGAAACGGGACGATCCGCGCGTCTCCGAGCGCGGCGATCTCCTCGTCGTCGAAGCCCAGCTCGACCAGGTCGGGCTTCCGGCCGAGGTCCTGGTGTACGGGCACCGTGGATTCGGCGACGAGGGCGAAGCCTCCCGTTCCGGAATCGCGCGCGCGCAGCTCGGTGCCGAGCTCGCGACGGTTCGCCGCGACCGCGACGAGCACGAACGCCGCGGACGCGACGAGCGCAACGGACAGCGTGCTGCGGCCCGCGCTCGACGTGCTGTTGCGCGCGGCCATGCGGAAGAGCACCGCCGAGGCCGCGCGGTGCCCGCGGCGCGCCGCGCGGTGCGCGGCGCGGCACCACGCGGCGAAGGCCGAGATGCCGGCCACGAGGAGCAGCACGCCCGCGCCGAACGCCAGCGTCGGATCGTCGGTGCGTCGCGCGATCAACGCGAACGCGACGAGGCCGAGCGCCAGCGCGGTCGAGACGATCGCGATCCATCGCGCCCGGCGCGCGCGTCCCGCCGCGGGCGCGACGCGGAACGCGCCCGACAGGAGCTGGGTCGCCGGGGCCCGGCTGAGCGCGCCGAGGCGCAGGCGGATCGCCAGGAGCATCACGAGCATCGACAGGACGAACCCGAGGACGAGCGTCCGCGGCTCGACGTGGAGGGTCAGGCGCGACGAGCCGACGGCGGCACGCCACAGCGTGCGCAACCCGGCCATCATCGCCGCCCCGTAGCCGACGGCGAGGACGAGGCCGACGGCGGCACCGAGACCCGCGACCACCGCGCCCTCGGCGAGCAGACGACGTCGCACGCGCGCGACCGTGTAGCCGACGGCGAGGAGCAGCCCGACCTCGCTCGCCCGCCGCTCGACCCCCAGGCTGAACAGCAGTCCGACGAGCATCGTCGCCGAGGCGATCAGGAACAGGCTGAACCCGACGAACAGTCCGGCGAAATCGGTCGCGCCGGCCGACGCCCGCAACCCTTCCCGCTTGACCGGCTCGAACGAGAGACCGAGCGCCGCTGGCCCCGGATGCTCGACGAGCCGATCCCGCAGCCGGGCCTCGACCGCTGCCGGCGTCGAGCCCGGCGGAACGCCGATGCGCACCGAGGTCGCGCTGCCGAAGCGGCTGGTCCACAGCGCCGCACCGCGGGCCCGGGTCACGAACGCCTTGGGAAGCGCGCGATACCGATCCCAGTACGCCTCGTCCTGCGGCCGGATCCGGCCCAGGTCGACCGGGAACGGTGGGTCCCAGGCCGAGATGTCACGGGCCCCGGTCATGCCCGGGAACTCGGGCGTGAGCGCCGGATCGGACGCGAGCCCTGCGATCGCCGCGATGCCGTCGACGCGCAGCTCGACGTCGCGCTCGACGAGCTCCTCGCGCGGCCCGACCTCGAAGTACGAGAGCCGCACGCGGGCGCCCACGCCGGCCCCCAGGTCCTCGGCCGCCCACGTGCTGAGGACGATGCCGTCGTCGTCCCGCGGCGCGAGCGTCCCGCCGGTGTCGCTCGCCAACGCGGCCCACGGCCGGTTGGGTAGCGGATCGACCGCGGCGACGGTCGAGTAAGGAACCGCTCGATCGCCGGCCACGATCTGGTTCGCCAGGTACGTGAGCGCGCTCTGCGCCGGGAGCCCGACCTCGGCTGCCGCTTCGTGCAGCGCGCGCTCGACCGCCGGGCGCAGCACGAGCTCGCGGCTCTCGACCACCAGGTGGTCGACGACCCCCAGGTGATCGCCGACCACCGGGTGGTCGGCGCTCGGCCTCACGACGAGGCCGAGGTCGTCGAGCGTCAGCGCGGCCGCAAGGTACGCGTTCGGATCCGCTTCGCCCGAGCGCGCGTGGACGAACAGCGCGTTGACCCGCCCGTCCTCGCCGAGCGCGCGCGCGAGCACATCGAGCGCGACGAACGCCGAGAGCGGCTCGCGCTGGTGCGGCTCGAGCGAGAACCGCGCGAAACCTTCATCCGGGAGCACCTGGCTCACGACCGCGCGCAGCGCACCCAGGACGTCCTCGGGGTCGCGCTCGCCCATCAGCGCGTCGCGTGGCACGCTCGTCGCGCGGGGAAAGCCGAGCAGCACCGCGTCACCGGGCTCGACCGCCAGCTCGGCCGCGAGCGCGCGGTTGAGCGCGACCGCGGGGAACGGACGGCTCGCCGTGACGTCGGGCGCGGCCGCGCCGCCGAAGAGCGTGGCGAACCGCTCGTCGACCCCCAGGATCGTCGCCCCCGAGGCGCGGCGTCGCGACTCGGCGGCAAGCACGGTGCCGTGGAGCACGATCGCCCCGACCGGCCGGTCGAACCGCTCGCCGAGCGCGTCGGCCTGCGCCAGGTCGTCGGCCAGCCCGGGGCGCAGGAACCGCTCCCCGACGTGGGCCCAGTCGATCGCGCCGAGGCGGGCGAGCGTCAGGTCGTGCAGGCTGCCGCGCACCGAGTCCCCGACGACGAGCGCGCCGGTCAGCACGGCCGTCGCAACCGCCGCTCCACCCGCGACCGCCAGATGGATCGACCGGTAGTGGATCAGCGCTCGACGCACCGTCCGTCCACGAGCTCGATGCGCCGGCCGAAGCGCGCGGCCAGATCGAGGCTGTGCGTGACCGCGAGCAGGACCGTCCGCTCCTCGTGGTGCAGCTCGAACAGCACGTCGGCGACGGTTCGCGCGCTCGCCCCGTCCAGGCTGCCCGTCGGCTCGTCGCACAGGAGCAGGCTCGGTCGGTTCACGAGCGCGCGCGCGACCGCCACGCGCTGGCGCTCGCCGCCCGACAGCTCGGCCGGACGATGCGCGAGGCGGTGGCCCAGGCCCACACGCTCGAGCAGCTGCCGCGCCCTCGCGTCTTGGCCCGCGCGGTCGCCCGCTCGCTGGGCCCACGTCGGCACGAGGACGTTCTCGAGCACCGTGTACTGCGGCAGCAAGTGCGAGTCCTGGAACACGAAGCCCACGGTGCGGTTGCGGAACGCCGCTTGCTCGGGCTCGGGCCGGCCGTGCGGAGACTGGCCGTCGATCTCGACGCGGCCCGCGCTCGGCGGCTCGAGCCCCGACACGACGTGCAGCAGCGTGCTCTTCCCCGAGCCCGACGGCCCCGTGACCGCCAGGGCCTGCCCCGCGAGCACGTCGAGCGTGATCCCGCGCAGGACCTCGACGACGCCCGCGCCACCGTCGAACGTCTTGCGCACGTCGACCAGCCGGAGCCGCGGCTCCATCGTCAATCGAGGTCCAGGGATGCGATCGGCTCGGGGATCGGGATCGGCCGGATCGGCTGGCCCGGCTCGAGCTCGCAGCACACCGAGGTCATCTCGCCCCGGGCGATCGCGCGACCGTTGGCCTGGAACTCGAATGTGTAGCGCATCGACGTGCGTCCGCGGCGCACGACCCGCACCACGATGTCCAGCGTGTCGCCGAACCGCGCCGGGCTCTCGTACGAGCACTTGGCCTCGACGCGCGGCCAGCCCACGTGGCGCCCGTCGATCACGAGATCCACGCTCGTGCCGAGAGACTCGAGGAGCTGGTGCTCCGCCGTCTCCATGAACACGAAGAACCGCGAGAAGTGGACGATCCCGCCCTGGTCGGTGTCGACGAACTCGATCCTGCGTCGCGTGCGGAACTCGTGCATGGTCCCCGTTCAGCTACGCTGCGCATTCTGCCGGGAAGTCGTGTACAGGTTCAAGAGCGCCGCGGCGGTGCGGTCGTCCGTGTAGTCCCGCCGCACGACGTCGCGCCCGCGCCGCCCGAGCGCCTCGCGGCGCGGCGGATCGTCCATCAGCGCGCGCAGCGCGGACGCGATCGCCGCCGCGTCCTCGGGCTCGACCAGAACGCCGCCGCCCGTGGCCTCGATCAGCTCGGGGAACGCGCCGTGGCGTGGCAGGACGACCGGCACCCCGCGGCCCAGCGCCTCGAGCGCGAACAGGCCCTTGGGCTCGTGATACGTGGTCGGGACGCACAGCACGTGCAGCGAGCGCAGGAACTCGGCCTTGCCCGCGCGGTCGAGCTCCCCGACGTCGTCCACCGCGTCGCCGAGCCCCCAGTCGCCGAGCTGGGCCAGGATCCCCTCCTTGTACGCCCGGTCGCGCTCGGACAGGTAGCCGGCGATGCGCAGCCGCACCTCTCCGGGTGCCTTCTCGTGCGCGAGCTCGTGGAACGCCCCGGCCAGCAGGTGCAGCCCCTTCTCCGGTGCGAGGCGTGCCAGGTAGCCGACGACGAACGGCCGCTCGGACGGCGCGCTGCGCTCGCCGTCGATCGCGTCGTGCTCGAGGCCCAGGTGCACGACGTGGATCTTCTCGCGCGGCACGCCGAGGTACTCGGCCATCGTCCGGGCGTAGTACTCGCTGTGCACGACGAACGCGTCGACGTCGCGGCAGACCTCGACGAGCAGCCGGCGCACGGTGCCGTAGCTCGGCTCCTCGAGGTCCTCGATGAACAGGTCCTCGCCCTGGAGCGTGCAGAACACCGGGACGCCCAGCGCCTCGCGGATCGGCCCGGCGAGGCTCGCGAGAAGGGCGTTCGGCAGGTGCACGACGTCCGGCCGCATGTCGCGCTCGAGCCACCGGACCAGGCCGTCGAGCTCCTTCTTCTGCTGGCCCTTGCGGCCCTGCAGGACCGACACCGTCAGCTCGCCGAGCTCGCGCGCGTCGACCGAGCCCGAGTGCTTGGTGGCCCAGCCGATCAGCCCCGGCGAGGCCAGCAGCCGATCGACGAGCCACGGCGTGTGGCGAAACAGTGCCGAGCGCTGCTCGAGATACACGTTGATCGCGCCGTAGAACACGCGATCGATCGCCACGCCCTCGCCGTCGGTGCGCAGCGGCGTGTACAGCGGGACGAGCGCGACGTCGTGCCCGGCGCGCAGCAGCGCCGCGGCCAGGGCGTTGTCGTGCAGGCAGCTCCCGCAGTACATCCCCGCGGCCCCGGCGGCGAGGTACGCGATCCTCATGATCCAGGCGTCACGGGCGGAACTCGAACCCGATCGCCGCGCTGAACGCGTCGGCCGGGATCACCGAGGTCGACCCGAAGCCCCGCATCTCGTACTCCTCGTCGGTCAGGTTCTTGAGGAACAGGCTCAGCCGGCAGTGCCGGAAGTCGTAGGACACGGTGGCGTCGACGACGAGCGCGCCGTCGATCTCGGTCTGGTTGTCCTCGGCGATGAACTGGTCGGTGAAGAGCCGCACGCCTCCGGCGACGTTGAACCCCGACGCGAAGCCCTGGCTGACCCACAGGCTCAGCAGGTGCTCGGGGACGAACGCCGGCGTGTTGCCCGAGCGATCGACGGTCCCGAAGATCGGCTGCCCCGTTCCGTCGAACCCGACGATCGTGCGCTCGGTGAACCGCACGAGCTCGGCGTCCGTGTAGGCGTAGGCCAGGAACGTGCGCAGGCGCTCCCGCGGCTCGGCCGCGAGCTCGATCTCGACACCCCGCGACTGCTGGTCGCCCGCCTGCTGGGTCACGCCGTTGTCGTCGGGGATCGCCACGTTCTCGCGGTCGATCTGGTACACGGCGAGCGTCGTCTTCAGCGCGTCGTCGAGGAACGATTTCTTGACCCCCGCTTCGTAGCCCCGGCTCTCCTCGGGCTCGAGCTCGCCGAACACGCGCACGCCGGCCGGAGCGAACGCCTCGGACGCGTTGCCGTAGAGCGACAGGTCGTCGGTCGGCGACCACACCACGCCGAGCATCGGGCTGAGCTTGCCGTCCTCGCGGTCGACCGCTTCCGCGACCGGCGGGTTCGTCGCCGTGCGCTCGTCGTCCCGCGAGATCCAGTCGTAGCGCGCGCCGATCGACACGCGGACCTCGGGCGACAGCTCGAGCTGATCGACGAAGTACGGGGCGACGACGAGGCTCGTCGACTCGCCGACGAGGAACGGGAACGGCTGGAGCTCGACCGCCGTCTCGACCGGGGTGAACAGGTCGATCGTCGGCAGGCCGGGAAACGGCGACGACGGGTCGTCGGGCGGGACGACCCCGATGTCGAACTCGTCGGCCAAATGCTTGACCTCGAGCCCGGCCAGCATCGCATGGTGCACCGAGCCGGTGTCGGCCTCGAGCAGCGCTTCGAGCTGGTTCCCGTAGAACGTCTGCGCGTCGTCGAGCGTCGTCTGGAACCGGATCACCTCGAAGCTCCCGGTCCCATCGGGCACGACGCCGCCGAACTGCGTGCCGCGCGTGTTCCAGTCGACGTCGCGCACGTACAGCTTGTCGCGCAGCGTCACGACGTCCGACAGCTTCGTCTCGTAGTCCACCTGGAACCGCGTGATCTCCTGGTCCGAGAAATCGAACGGGGTCTGGTACGACCGGCGGCGCGGGACCTCGGGGATCGCGCCGTTGACGAGCGGCAGACCGCTGTCCGGGTTGTACTCGGCGTCGGCGTACTCCAGGTTGAAGTTCAGCGTCGACTTGTCGCCGAGACGCATCGCGTAGCCCGGGTTGATCGCCGCGAGCTGGCGGTCGGTCTGATCGCGGTAGCCGTCCGACTCGTAGTACAGGCCGTTCAGGCGGAAGCGCTGGCCGCCGTCGGCGTTGGACAGGTTCCAGTCGACGGTGGCCTGGCCCGTGGCGAAGCTGCCCACGGACCCGGTGACCTCGAGCGCATCGCTCGGCAGCGGCTGCTTGCGCACGAGGTTCACGACGCCGGCGAGCGGATCTGAGCCGTAGAGGAAGCCCGCCGGGCCCTTCAGCACCTCGACGCCCTCGACGTTGTACATCGGGTAGTGCGTGGCCTCGGGCTCAACCGCCCCGTCGGTCATCACCAGGCCGCCGCTGAGCGAGTCGAAGCCCCGCAGCAGGAAGAAGTCGTGCACGCCGCCGTTCGACTGCACGTTGACGCTGCTGATGTTGTGCAGCGCGTCGCTCAGGTCGAACGCCCCCTGCTCGCGCAGCAGGACGCTGGTGACCGAGCCGACGTTGGCCGGGGTCAGGCGCAGCTCCTGGGGCAGCTTGGCTGCGATCGTGTTCGACGTCGGGATGTAGGACAGGTCGACCTCGACGTACTCGGGCTCGGGGACGCGGTACCGCGGGTCGTCGGGCGCCGACGGATCGTCCGACTTCTGCGTCTCGTCGGTCTTCGCCGGCTCCTCGGCGTGGACGACGAGCGACGTCGCGGCCAGCACCAGGGCGGCGCCGCACCAGATCGCGTGGATTCTGCTCCGCATGGCTTTGTCGATCCCCCTATGGCCCCTCGGACTCGATCACGTGTAGCGAGAGTTCCGGTATTTCTCGGCGTAGAACTCGGGCAGCAGCTGGTCGACCGCGAGCAGCCCGGGACGCCTCAGCTCGAGTCGGCCGTTCGTCACGTCGGCCAGGCCCCGCTCGACGAGGCCCGAGATCGCCGTGCCGAACCGCTCGAGCACGTCGACGCCGAACTTCTCGCGGAAGTACTGCGGCTCGATCCACCCGCGCTTGAGCTGCAGGATCGTCTCGCGCGTCAAGCGCTCGTCGTCGTCGGGCACGAACGCGCGCTCGACCGCCAGGCGCCCGGCCCGGATCGCCGTGACGTACGGTTCCCAGCCGGCGGAGTTCTGGAAGTGCACGCCCTGGACGTGCGAGAACGACGACAGCCCGATCCCCACGAGGTCCGCGCCGCGCCACAGCGAGTCGCGGTACACGAACCGCGCGCCCGCCCCGCGCCGGACCATCGTGTACGCGCTCGACGGCTCGTAGCCCGCGGCCTCGAGCTCGCGGAACGCGTAGTCGTGCCACTCGCGCTTGAGCGACCAGTCGGCGACCGCGACGTCGCGGCCATCGAGCACGCTCTTCGAGTAGATCGTGTTGTACGGCAGCTCCATCTGGTACACGGTCACGCTGTCGGGCCCGACCTCGATCGCCCGGCGCACCGAGTCGCGCCACGTGTCCCACGTGTCGCCGACCATGCCGGCGATGAGGTCGATGTTGACCTGGTCGAACCGCTCCTCGCGGATCCACGGCAGCGCGCGCTCGATCTCGCGCCGCAGGTGCGCCCGGCCGTTCTCGGCCAGGATCGCGTCGTCGAAGCTCTCGACACCCAGGCTCAGCCGCGTCACCCCCACCTCGCGGATCGCCGTGACCTTCGGCCGCGTCAGCGTCCCGGGCTCGCACTCGAACGTGACCTCCTCGACCGCGTCCCACGCGAACGCTGCACGCAGCGCGGCGAACAGGCGGCGCAGCTGGCTCGACGACAGGAACGACGGCGTGCCTCCGCCGATGTACACGAACGCGACCGAGCGCGAGGTGATGGCGCGGCGCGCTGCGTACATGAGCGACTCGTGCTCGAGCGCCTCGAGGTACTCGTCGACCTGCCGCGCGTTCTTGTCCGTGAACACCTTGAAGTAGCAGAACTTGCAGCGCTTGCGGCAGAACGGGACGTGCACGTAGAGCCCGAGCGGCACCGCCGCTCCGGGCGGCGCGGCCGCTCCGGGCGGCGCGTCGAGCGCCCGCTCGACCGCCGGCAGGTACTCCGGGCTCCAGAACGAGTACGGCGGGTAGTTCGAGACGAAGTTGCTGCCGACGTCGGTGCGCACCGGGGTCGGTCCCACGCTCGTCGCCGGCTCTCCCTGGGTCACGACGGGCTCCCTCCTGCGCGCTTCTCGCCGAAGCAGTACAGCTGGCCGTCGACCGTGCCGAGGACGAGGAGCCCGCGGGCGATCGCCGGAGAAGCGACGACGCCTGCGCCCGTGTCGAAGCGCCAGCGCACCTCACCCGTCTGCAGGTCGAGGGCCAGGATCTCGCCCGCGGCCGAGGCGACGAACGCGCGCGAGCCGGCGATGACGGGTGACGAGTCGACCTTGCCCTGGGCCGTGTAGGTCCACAGCTCGTGGCCGTCCTTGAGCGCGAGCGCGCGGACGATCTTGTCTCGGCCGCCGACCACGAGACGGTCGCGGGCGATCGCCGCGGAGGACAGGTACGGGAACTTGCGCTCGCGATGCTCGTAGCGCCAGCCGATCGCGCCGTCGTCGAGGCGCACGGAGACGACCTGGTTCTCGAACGTGCCGAAGTACGCATGGCCCGCATCGATCGCCGGGCTCGCCCCGACGTACGCGCCGACCGGCGTGCGTCGGATCTCCGTGCCATCGGCGAGGCGCAGCACACGCAGGAACCCATCGCACCCGGCGAGGATCACGCGCTCGCCGTCGATCGCCGGCGTCCCGTACACGTAGCCCTCGGTCTCGTGCTTCCACAGCAGCTTGCCGTCGGCCGCGCCGAGGACGTAGACGAACTGATCGTGCGACCCGAACACGACGCGGTCGCCGGCCAGATTGGCCGAGGACACGATCTCGGCCTGCGCTTCGAAGCGCCACACGCGCTTCCCCGTGCGGGCGTTGACCGCGTGGAACCCTCCGGCGCCATCACCGAAGTACACGATGCCGTTGGCGATCGCCGGGGTGGACTTGATCTCGCCGTCCGCCGCATAGGTCCAGCGCGGCTCGCCGGTCTCCCGATCGAGGGAGTACAGCTTGCCGTCGAGCCCCCCGACGTACACCGCGTCGCCGGCGATCGCCGCCGAGCCTTCGATGCCGTCCGGGATCTCGCGGACCCAGCGCGTCTCGAGCGTCGCCGCGAGCGGCTCTTCGACCGCACCGGTCTGCCGGGCGTCGCCGCGGAACATCGGCCAGTCGCGGTCGCGACCCCCGCTCGCCGCTGCGAGCGCCGCCGCCAGAGCGGTCACGGCCAGCGCGAGCGCGACGGCGCCATGCATGGCGGCGCCATGCATGGCGAGCTCAGTACGCCGCGGCATACAGCTCCCGCAGCGCCGCCCGGTCGACCGGTCGCGGGTTGAAGCCCGCCGTCCACTGCCGCGCCGCATCGTCGGCCAGGATGTCGAGGTCTGAGCCCAGGACCCCGCAGTCGCGGAGGCGCGCGGGGAGTCCGGCGGCGCTCTGGATCCGTGCGAGGCGCTCGATGAGCCGCTCGGGCGACCCCGCGCCGAGCGTGTCGTAGCGCTCGGGCGCGTCGGCCGCGTTGTAGCGGACGACGTGCGGCAGCATCACGCCGACGGCCACGCCGTGCGTCACGTGCCGTCGCGCGGTCAGCGGGTTCGCGCACGCGTGGGCCGCACCGAGCATCGAGTGCTCGATCGCCGCCCCGGCGAGGAACGACCCGAGGAGCATCGACGCCCGGGCGAGGGCGTCCTGCGGCTCGGCGAGGTAGCGCTCGACCGCGCCGTCGATCAGCCGCCAGGCCTCGCGGGACAGGAGGTCCGACAGCGCGGTCCGGGCGAGCGTCACGTGGCTCTCGACCGCGTGCGACGCGGCGTCGACCGCCGAGGTCGCACGCACGACGGCGGGTGCCGTCGCCAGCAGCTCGGGGTCGAGGATCGCGACGCGGAAGCGCGCCTTGGCGTCGCCGCAGGCCATCTTCGTGCCGCTTCCGTCCTGCGAGATGATGGCGAAGCGCTGGGCCTCGGAGCCGGTGCCGGCGGTCGTGGGCACGCCGATCGACGGCAGCATCGGCTGCGTCGCGCGGTCGCGGCCCCAGTAGTCCTCCATCTGGCCGCCGTTCGTGACGAGGAAGTTGATCCCCTTGGCGCAGTCGAGCGCGCTGCCCCCACCCAGGGCCACGAGCCCGTCGGCACCGACCGCCTCGGCCGCTCGCCGGCCGGCCTCGACGAGCGCGGTCGACGGGTTCTCGGCCACCTCGTCGAACACCGCGACGCGCAGCGCCTGGGCCTCGAGCGTCCGTGTGGCTCGGGCGACGTAGCCGGCCGCGCGCATCCCGGCGTCCGTGACGAGGAGCACCGAGCGCATACCGAACTCCCGTGCGGCGGCCCCCAATCCGTCGAGCGCGCCATCCCCGAACACGACCCGCGTCCCGTCGAGCTCGTCGGTCCACGCCGCGAGGTCCGCCGGGTGCGCGCCGATGAGCGGGCCGTTCATGCGACGGCCGACTGGAACGCGCGCCGGCGGTACAGGTGCTCGAACAGGTTGCCCTCGTGCGGCTGGTCCCACGACACGCGACCGGTAGGCACGGGACCCAAGTTCAACCGGTCGACGTGCCGGCAGGCCATGAGCCGAGCCCGCAGCTCCGCGTCATCGGTGATCACCGTCGCCACGAGCGTCGGGCCGAGACACGCTGCGAGCTCGGCCTCCGGGACCTCGACCACGCTGGCAAACGGAAACAACAGCTCGGTCTGGGCCAGCGGGTGGGCCGGATCGTCGCACCACACGAGCGTGGGCAAGAGGAACGTCGCGCCGCCGACCTCGACCACGCGCTCGCCACCGCGATGCGCCGCCGTGAGGTCGACCGCGCCGCCGCGCGCGAGCTGCTCGTCGAGGAACGCCGAGACGCGCCTCGCGACCTCGGGATTCGGAAACGCCGCGAGGCGCGCCGCGGGATCGTCGAGCGGTCGGGCCTCGATCGCCGCGAGCCTGAGCGCCAGCGCGTCGGCGATCGCTCGGCCGTGGGCCGGAACCCGGACCCCCGAAGCGTTGACGCACGATCGGCCGCCGTTGTCCGCGATCGACCGGACGATCAGGTCGAGGTACGACTCCCACGCGTCGACCTTGTCTCGACCCAGGATCACCTTGCTCCATCCCGGCCCGTGCACCTGGACCCGGCCGTCCCCGACCCACGGGGCGACCGTCTGCGCGTCGCCGAACATCATCGAGCGCTCGCAGCGCAGCAGGATCTGCGTCGCGCCGGCGTGGTCCCCGGGGTAGAACGAGAACGCCTCGTCGGGGACACCGGCCGCGATGAGCGCCCGGGCGATTCGGAGCGGCGTCCACGGCTCCTCGCGCCCCGGCCGCAGCGCGAGCGGCACCTTGAGCGCGATCGCCGGGACCCACAGCGCGTGCACGCCGGGCGAGTTGCTCGGAAGCACCGCACCGAGGACGTCGGCCTGCCCGAGGTAGCTCACCGTGCGACCGTCCTGCGTCCCGAACCCCGCATCGAGCGCGTGCAGATCGAGGCCGCGGGTCAGGCCGCCGAGCACACGCTCCATCTCGGCGAGGACGAACCGCACCTTCTCCATGTTCGCGCGGCACAGCGACTGCGGGATCCCGGTCGTCGCCGATTGCGCGCGCACGTACTCCTCGGCCGACTGCCCCTCTACCTCGCCCTCGGCGAAGATCGTCGCCGCCCGGCGGCACGCCGCGAGCAGCTCGTCGGTGGTGCGCTCGGCCAAACGGCGCCGTCGGGCCGCTCGGCCCGCGAGGTCGTGCGCGATCAACCCGGGGTTGGCCTGGCTCACCTCGGCCACCTTGGCGCCCGTCGAGACGTCGGTCAGCACGATCCGGTCCGCGCTCCGATACGTCCTCCCGGCGCGCAGGATCGGTACGTGCAGCATCAGTACACCCCGACGGCGACCGTCGCCTGGAGCGAAGACAGGAGCCCCAGGTCGCTCACGCCGTCCCACGGGCAGCCCGGATGGCCCGGAGCCCGCGTGCCCTCGTCGCGCTCGGGGAACCGGGGCATGAAGAACTCACGGGTCAGTGTCGTGAGCAAAACCCGCCCGCGCTCGCCGTAGCCCACCGTGCGGTCGAAGTCCTGCGGATCGACGATCTCGAACACCGCCCGCGGCAGCGGCGGGTAGTACGTGATCGCCCAGTCGTCGGCCGGATCGAACGGCTTCGGCCGTGCGAGACCCATCAGCGTGTTGCCGTAGGTCGGGACGAAGTCGATCCCCGGGACGAGCTCCTCGCGCGCGAAGCGGTGGAACTGCCGCGTCATCTCGGTGCCGCCGCAGAAGATCCCGCGGATCCCGAGCTTGACCAAGGACACCTTCTCGCACAGCGCCTCGAGCAGCTTGGGCGTCGTGAACACGCAGCGCACGTTGTCGTGCGCACGGAGGATCGTCAGCGCCTGGTCGATGCAGTGCGCCTTGTACTCCTCCATGTCCTTCCAGCGCCGGGCGGCCACGAGCTTGGCGACCCAGCGCGGATCGAGGTCGACGTGGAAGCACGCGCCCCCGCGGTGGTGCGCCAGGTGCTCGATCGCCAGACGCAGTCGCCGCGGCCCCGTGGGGCCGAGCATCAGCCAGTCCGCGCCGCGCGGGAACCCGTCGTCCGACAGCCAGTCGCCGAACTCTTCGTAGTCGGTCTGGAAGTCGAGGATGTTGATCCGGCTCTTCGGCACGCCGGTCGAGCCGCCGGTCTCGAACACGTAGAGCGGCTGGCCCGCGAGACCCCGCGGGACCCAGCGCCGGATCGGCCCGCCGCGCAGCCACTCGTCCTGGAAGTGGCCGAGGACCTTCAGGTCGGCGTAGCCCGAGATCTCGCGACGTGGGTCGAAGCCCAGACGCGACGCGTGCTCGAGCCAGAACGGACAGCCCGTGTCGGGATCGAAGTGCCACTGCACCATCTCCCGGACGTGCGCGTCGAGCTTCTCTTGGGCCTGCTCGCGGGTCATGGTCGGCTCAGCCCTCGGCCTTCTTCGGTGCCGGCTTGGCCGGTGCCTTGGGGGCGATCCCGTCCTGGATCGCGAACAGCTTGTCTTGACTCATCACGTATAGGACTCCGTCCTTGGCCACAGGCGTCGTGTACACCGCTGCGCCCATGTTGACCTCGTGCAGCAGCTCGAGCTTCTTGCCCGCACGCAGGACCGCCACGTCTCCATCCTCGTCGCCGATGTACACCTTGCCGTCGGCGTAGAACGGCGAGCCCCAGATCGCCGCGAGCGCGTCGTACTGCCAGTACTTCTGCCCCGTCTTGGCGTCGAAGCAGCGGACGAATCCGCTCAGGTCGGCCGCGTAGACCAACCCGTCCTCGATCGCCGCGGTGGACAACGTGCGGCCGAAGTTTTCGCCGCCCACGTGCCACAGCGCCTTCCCCGTCAGATCGCCGGTCTGCGAGCCCGGAGCCACGGCCCAGAAGTTCCCGGGACCCTCGCCGTGCTCGGGATCCTGGCCCACGCCGATGTAGATCACGCCGTCGTGCGTCGCCGGCATGCCGATGACGTAGCTCTTGGTGCCACGCCCCCCCAGCTCGTACACCGAGTCCTTCGGGTTCATGTCGAACGACCAGATCAGCTTCCCGGTCAGCGGCTCGAACGAGTAGAGCCAGCCGTTGCCGCCCGGAAACACGACCTGCGGCTTGCCCCCGAAGGTCGCGTGCGACGGGTTCGACCAGCTGCCGTGCAGGATCTTCGACGCGGGCGACGCGTCCTCCCACACGAGCTTCCCGGTCTTCTTCTCCACCGCGATGAAGCTCGGCGCCCGGGGCGACGGGACGTTGATGTGTCCCTCGTCGACGCCGTTGCCGGTGATCGTGAACACGAGGTCGCCCACGAGCAGCGGATTCCCGGCGGCGAGGTTGTGCGGGAACACGTCGAGCTCGCCGATCATGTCGAGCTTCCACACGATGTCCTCGTCGGTCTCGCCCGTCTTGGCCAGCTTCTTCGGCCCCTCGGGGCCGGGCTGCATCTCCGACTCGTCGGTGTACGGACCGTCGTTCTCTCCGTCCCGGAACCCCTCGGTGTCGGCACAGATCAGCTCGGCGCGGTTCGACACGTAGTACAGCCGCTCGCCCTCGACCGCGGGCCCCGAGCAGACGCCCTGCAGCGGCCAGTCGTTCACGCGCCCCTGCGGCAGCTTGGGATGGGTCGACTGCCACAGGAACTGGCCGTCCGACGTGCGGAACACCATCAAGTTGCCGCGGTCCCCCTTGAGTTTGGGGTTGAGGCCCAGCTCGTTGTTCGTGCCGACGAATACCTTGCCGCCGTACACGACCGGCCCGCCGTAGCTCTGGGAGCCGAGCGGTTGGCTCCATTTCACGTTCAGCCCCGTCGCCGGGTCCCACTTCGTCGGCAGACCCTTCTCGGGCGAGACCATGTTGCGCGCCGCCGTGTTGCCGAACATCGCCGGCGGCTCAGGGTCCTTGGCCAGGATCCCGCTCGCCGCCGTCGCGACCAAGAGCACACAGACGATCGATCGCGTGTCCCGAGTCATCGCACCCCTCATTCGTTCTTCGTGACGCGGATGTTGTCGTAGAAGATCTCGACCGGCGAGTAGCCGATCAGCCCCGGGCTGCCGCCGGCGATCGGCAGTGGATCGTCGACTTCGAGCGTCCACGCCGCCGGCTCGGCCTCGCCGCGCGGCCACACCTTGCCGGCGACGTGGCAGCCATCCTTGCGCACATCGACGCGGAGCTTCATCGTGAGCCACGTGCCGGGCTCCCACGGGAACGCCGCGTCCTTCGAGTTGCGCAGCTCGGAGGCCCACGATCGGATCTGCACCTGCTGGCTTCCACCCATGAGATCCAGGATGTAGCCGTTGGCGATGATGCCGATATCGGGGATCTTGCGCCCCTTCTTCTCGGAGAAGACGTCGGCCTGGATCGTGTAGCCCGCGAGCGTCGACGGGCCGAAGAACGCCTCGTTGCGCAGGAGTCCGACGTCCCGCACGACCTTCACCAGGACCTTGCTGCCGTCCACCGTGCGGATCTCCCACGGATTGCCCCCGCCGACCCACCACGCGGGCGCCTTGCCATCGGGCATCGCCTCGAAGTCGAAGCTCCACGGGAGATCGCCCACGACGCGCACGCGCGCGCTGCCGCTCGCCCCCCCGGCTGTGGCCTTCACCGCTCCGGCCTGGAACGGGGCCGCGAGGTCGACTGCGAGCTTCCCCGATGCGGGATCGAGTGTGCCCTTGAGACCCTCGAGCGTCCACGACGCCTGGACCTCTCCGAGCGGTCGCCCCTTGGCGTCGAACGTGCGCGCGCGGAACTGCGCCGTCTCCCCCGGCCGGATGAGGATCTCGGCCGGCACGACCTGCAGCGTCGCGACCGGCCCCTCGCCCTTCGGCACGCGCACGATGGAGGTCGCCTGGGACTTGAGGAACGGCTTCGTCTTGTCACCGAGGCAATACAGGCCGTCCTCGGCCGTGAAGTACACACGACCGTAGGCCACGGCCGGGGAGCCATAGATCTCGGCGTGCCGCCCCTCGGGCATGGTGATCATTTCCTGGTCGAGATCGCGTGCGCCGTCGGCGCCCGGTGCGAGGATGTGGAACCGGCCGTTCACCTCGGTGGCGTAGATCTTGCCGTCGGCGAGCACCGGCGAGCCCTTGCCCACCGTGCCCAGGCTGTACGTCCACAGCTTCGCGCCGGTCTTGGCGTCGAGCGCGATCAGGTTCGCCCCGTTGTCGACGACGTACAGGCGCCCGTCGCCGATCGTCGGCGTCGCGTAGCCGACCGCGACCAGGTTCGCGCGCCAGCGCTCGTGGGACTTGCTCACGTCGCCGGTCCCGGTGGCGTCGATAGCCACGACGCGTCCCATCGTCGCCTCGTCGGGGTTCTCCTCGCCCTGGGTCGCGTACACCGTCTCGCCGTCGACGATCACGCCCGTGTTGATCCCGACCTTGCTCAGCTCGAACTCCCACACCTTCTGGCCGGTTGTCACCTGCAGCGCGTGGATTCGCCCGTCGGCGGCGCCGCTGATCACCATGCGCTGGCCAGCGATGTCGGCCACGACCGGCACCGACTGATTGTTGAAGTCCTTCGGCGCCTGCCCGGGTGCGGCGACCCACACGAGGTCGCCCGTACGCTTGTCGAACGCCAGGTACCGATCGCGCGGCGGGGCATGCGCGCCCCAGCCGGTGTTCACGACGAGCACGATGACCAGGTCGCCGTCGACGACCGGGCTCTGTGTCCGCCCGCCGTAGCCGGACTGCCGGCCGTACTCCTCGGCCAGCGAGTGCCACCACAGCAGCTCGCCTTTCGGGCTGTAGGCGTGGAGCCGCCCGCCGACGCCCAGCGTGTAGACGTTCCCGGTCTCCGGGTCGGCCGCGGGGCAGCCCCAGCCCACGCGATTGAACGGCACGGCGGTGTGGTAGACGTTGTATCGATGCTCCCAGAGCTGACGCCCCGACTCCGCGTCGTAGCACGCCACGCGCTCCTGGCGCAGATTCCGCGCGTCGTCGGTCCGCGAGATCACGCACACGCGACCGTCGATGACGACCGGCGTCGAGCGTCCGATCAGCGGGACCTTCCAGATCAGGTTCTCCCCGTCCCTCGACCACGTGGAGACGAGGCCCTTCTCCGTCGACGTTCCGTTCTGGCGCGGCCCGCGCCAGCTCGGCCAGTCCTCGGCTAGGATCGGAGCCACGGCGAGCGCGAGGACCAACGTGCCGACGATCCGCTTGCCCAAGGAAGCACCTACCATCACGCACTCCTGTTGGAACGGAACGGACCACCGCCCGCTGGTCCGGGGCAGGCAGACGACTGTACGCCGGGGCCGGGCGAAAGTTCGGCGCAAGAGGGTAAAAAACTGTAAAGAGTGAAGCTCATTGCGTTGCGCCGGTGGTCGCCGCTCGCGTGATGGCCGGCTTCGCCGGCGCCGGCCCCGGCTTGTACAGCGTGACGAGGCAGCCGCCCGCGGCGGCGAGCACGATCCCGGCCACGAACGGCCAGCGGATCGACGCCCATCCGTCGTGCGGCGGATGGAGCACGAGACCCGTTACCGCGTTGACGATCGGCGCACCGGCGAAGACGATCGACATCACCGCGACCGGCGAGCCCTTGGCCCCGAAGGCCAGGAGGACGCCGAACGCTCCCACCGCACCGGTGATCCCCGCGATCAGCGACCAGCTCACGCCGCGCATCGGGAACGCCCAGTGCGCGCCGTTGAGCTTCAGCACCGCGAGCGGCGCGAGCACCGCGGTCAGGAAGTACGCCACGCCGACGAGCAGGAACGCCTTGTACCTGCCGTTGGCCGGATCGCCCATGGCGATCTGCCCGTTGTGCAGCAGGACGCCATAGACGCCCCACGTGACGACCGTCAGCAACGCGTATGCGAGCCACGCCATGGACCACCTCCGGAAAGGAAGCGGGATAGCTTAGCCTTCGCGCGGCTCGGACGCTAAACGCCGAAACTTTCCGGCCGGCCGCTCGTTCCATTTGGGCGACACGGAACCTTTTGCGCGCGGCGGGCGTCGCTTCGGTCTGGGGGATCATTCGATGACCAGAATCCTCAAGCTCCTCGTCGGCGCGGCGATCCTCGCCGCCATCGTGTTCGGCGGCTACAGCTGGCTCCAGGGCCGCGAGTCCGGGGACGGCGGCTTCCAGACCGTGCAGGTCGCCCGCGGGTCGATCACCGACAAGGCGGTGGCGGTGGGGCGGATCGAGCCCCGCGTACGGTTCCACGTGAAATCGAAGATCTCGGGCATCGTGCGGCGCTGCCTGGTCCAGGTCGGCGACCGCGTGGGGCCGGGGGATCCGCTGTTCGAGATCGCCCCCGATCCGACGCCGAGCGAGCTGCTCGAGGCCGAGTCCCGGCTCGGCTCGGCGCAGTCGGCGTTCAACCGCGCCGAGGCCAACTGGAACCGTGCCTCCGAGCTGGCGCAGCAGGGCGTGATCGCGACCGACCGTCTCGACGCCGACCGCGAGTCGTTCGAGCTGGCGAGGATCGAGCTCGCACGCGCGACCGACAACATGAAGCTGATCCGCGAGGGCCGACTCGAGGGCCGCGGCCGACAGATGGAGTCGATCATCCGCGCGCCGGCGGCCGGCATCGTCCTCGAGCGCAAGGTCGATCCGGGAGACCCGGTCGTTCCGTTGACCTCGTTCCAGGAAGGCACCGAGCTCGCGACGCTCGCCGACATGCGCGACCTGATGTTCAAGGGCACGGTCGACGAGATCGACGTGGGCAAGCTCGCGCTCGGCGCCGTGGCGCGGCTGAAGGTCGGTGCGCTCCCCGGTGCGGCCGTCACGGGCAAGCTCAACCGCATCGCCCCGCAGGCCAAAGAAGAGAACGGCGCGCGCCTGTTCGAGGTCGAGATCGAGCTCGACGCGACGAACGGCGTCGTGCTGCGCGCCGGTTACTCGGCGAACGCAGACCTGATCCTGCAGGAGAAGACCGACATCCTGCTCGTTCCCGAGCGCCTGGTGCTGTTCGAGAGCGACGGGGCCAAGACGTTCGTCGAGATCCCGGGCGCCGAGCCCGAAGCCGAGCCGCGCAAGGTCGAGATCGTCACGGGTCTCTCCGACGGCCTGAACATCGAGGTCGTGTCGGGCCTGGCCGAGGGCGACAAGGTCGTCCAGCGGCCGCCGCGCGAGATCCTCGGGTAGGTCCGGGATGAGCCCCGCACGCGTGCTGCGCGAGCTCGGTCGCGACGTGCGCGCGCAGAAGCTGCGCACGTTCCTGACCGTGCTCGGGATCGTGTGGGGCACGGTCGCGGTCAGTCTGCTCCTCGCGTTCGGGAACGGGTTCCACAAGCAGTTGATGAAGAACCAGGTCGGCCTGGGAAACGGGATCGTCATCGCCTGGCCCTCGCGCACGTCGATCCCGTTCGAGGGTCTGGGTAAGGGCCGCCCCGTGCGGCTGAACCACGACGACATCGACATGGTCGTCGAGCGCGCGCAGCTCGTCGGCCACATCTCGGACGAGTACTCGGACACGCTGCGCCTGCAGGTCGGTCCGAAGACGCTGGCTGTCGACGTGTCGGGCGTGCGGCCGTGCTTCGGCGAGATGCGCAACCTGATCCCCCAGGCCGGCGGCCGGTTCCTCGATCCGCTCGACGAGCGCGACAAGCGCCGCGTCGCGTTCCTGGGCGACGAGCTCGCGACCACGCTGTTCGGCGGGTCGAGCGCGGTGGGGCAGATGATCCGGCTCCACGGCTCGCCGTTCACCGTCATCGGTGTCATGGTCCCGAAGAGCCAGGACTCGTCGTACCGCGGGCGCGACAAGGGGATGCTGTTCATCCCGGGCTCGACGTTCCGCGCGCTGACCGGGCAGAAGATCCTGGACAACTTCGTGTTCACCGCGGCGGACGTGTCGCAGACGAAGCAGGCGACCGACGAGGTGCTGTCGATCGTCGCCGGCAAGCATCGGTTCGACCCCCAGGACAAGGAGGCGCTCTCGGCGTGGGACACGTCCGAGGGCGCGCGGTTCCTCGACACGTTCATGCTCGCGTTCAAGCTGTTCCTCGGTGTCGTCGGCTCCTTGACGCTCGTCGTCGGCGGGATCGGCGTGTCGAACATCATGAACGTCGTGGTCGAGGAGCGGACGCGCGAGATCGGGATCAAGATGGCCCTCGGCGCGACGCCGCGCTCGATCCTCGGCCAGTTCCTGCTCGAGACGCTGTTCGTGACCTCGATCGGCGGCCTCGTCGGCCTCGTGCTGACGCACGGCATCTGCGCCGCATTCCCGTCGCTCGGCCTCGAGGAGTACGTCGGCGTCCCGCGCGTGTCGGGTCTCGTCGCCGTTTCGACCGCGGGGCTCCTGGGCCTGATCGGTCTGATCGCCGGCTACTTCCCCGCCCGTTCCGCGGCGCGGCTCGACCCCGTCGTCGCGATGAAGATGTGACGATGCCCCGCCCGTGGCTCGTGCTGCAGCTCTTCGCCCGCTCGTCGCGCGTCCAGCGCAAGCGCGCCGTGCTGACCGTGGCGGCGATCGCCTGGGGCTCGCTGTCGCTCGTGCTGCTCCTCGCGTTCGGCGAGGGTCTCAAGCGCCAGATCACCCTGGCCAAGTCCGGGCTGGGGAACAACATCGCCGTCCTGTGGCCCGGCGAGACGACGAAGCCGTGGCAGGGACTGCCGGCCGGCCGGCCGGTCCGGCCGCGGGTCGAGGACGTGGCGCTGATCCACGAGCGGGTGCCGTACCTCGGCGGCGTCAGCGGCGAGATGCGGCGCTGGAGCGCCGCGTTCACCTACGGTAAGAAGACGGTCAACGCGCGGCTCACCGGCGCGAGCCTGTCCTACGGGGACCTGCGCAACCAGATCGCCCGGTCGGGAGGCCGGTGGCTCGGACCGCTCGACGAGCAGCTAAGGCGTCGTGTGATCTTCGTCGGCTGGGAGCTGGCGCGCGACCTCTTCGGCGACGAGGATCCGATCGGCCGCACGCTCCTCGTGAGCAACGTCCCGTTCACCGTCGTCGGCGTGCTCGAGCGCAAGCTGCAGATGGGCACGTACGGCGGCCCCGACGCGAGCCAGGCCGTGATCCCGCTGGCGACGTTCCAGGCCCAGTTCGGCGGCGACCGCCTGGCCAACCTGGTGGTCCAGCCCGACGTCGCCGAGCACATGCCCGCCGTGCTGCGCTCGGTGCGCGAGACGCTCGGCGCGAAGTACGCGTTCGATCCGTCGGACGAGCGCGCGATCGGCGCGTGGGACACGGTCGAGACGTCGAAGGTCATGGAGAACATGCTCCTCGGGATCCAGGTGTTCCTGGGGATCATCGGCGCGCTGACGCTCGTCATCGGCGGGATCGGCGTGGCCAACATCATGTATGCGGTGGTCAAGGAGCGAACGCGCGAGATCGGCGTGAAGATGGCGCTCGGCGCGCGCCGCGGCTGGATCACCGGGCCGATCGTGCTCGAGGGGCTCGTGTACACGCTGCTCGGCGGGATGCTGGGGCTCGTGATGGCCACCGTACTCGTCGCGCTCCTCGGCCTCGTCCCGACCGCGGGCAACGAAGCGATCGAGATGCTGGGCAAGCCGACGATCTCGCCCGCGATCGCGCTCGTCAACGCCGCGGTGCTCGGCCTGATCGGCCTGGCGGCGGGCTACTTCCCGGCGCGTCGCGCGGCGTCGGTGCATCCGGCGGAGACCCTGCGCTATGAATGAGACGAAGAACGGCACCGCGCCCGCGCGCGTGATCCGGATGGACGGGATCCGGAAGGTCTACGACACGGGCAAGATCAAGGTCGAAGCGCTCTCGGGCATCGACCTGACGGTGGCCAAGGGCGAGCTCGTCGCCCTCGTCGGCCCGTCGGGGTCGGGCAAGTCGACGCTGATGAACCTGATCGGGTGCCTCGACACCCCGACGACCGGAACGTACGAGCTGCAGGGGGAGCGCGTCGCCGGGCTCTCGCGCGAGCAGCTGGCCGGGATCCGCAACCGCCGGGTCGGCTTCGTGTTCCAGAACTTCAACCTGCTGCCGCAGATCAGCGCGTTCGAGAACGTCGAGATGCCGTTGCTCTTCGGCGGCGTACGCAAGGCCGAGCGCAAGCGCCGCGTCGAGGAGCTGCTGTCCCGCGTCGGTCTGGCTGACCGCATGGAGCACAAGCCGACCGAGCTCTCGGGGGGCCAGATGCAGCGCGTGGCGATCGCCCGGGCGCTGGCGATGGAGCCCGACCTGTTGCTCGCCGACGAGCCGACCGGGAACCTCGACTCGTCCTCGGGCACCGACATCATGTCGCTGTTCGAGGACCTGTGGCGTCAGGGCCGCACGATCGTCGTGATCACGCACGACCCGGCGCTCGCCCGCCGCGCGGCGCGGCGCATCGAGATGCGCGACGGCCGCATCACGTCGGACAGCGCCGCGGCGTGAGTGTCGGCGCGGTTCCCTATCGCGGATGATCACCCCGCGCGCGGCGCGCTGGGGACTTTCCCTTCGAAACCCCCTCCTTGTGATCGCGAACGATCGGCCCAGCACCGCCTTTTTTCGGTGGTTGGGCCTTTCCCGTCTTTGTGTGCCCGCGCTTCGCCGAAGCTCGGCCTGATGGCATCTCCGCCTCCTGGGTCGCGAGGTCCAAATGCTCGTGCATTATCGCCTCCCTCTCGGCGCGGAGCCAGTTCTTGGATTCGCGAATGCGCGCCAAGGCGCTCGCGTTCGAGCGAGCCTCTGACTCACCGTCCCGTCGCCTCGTCGAGCGCCGCGCGCACGTTCTCCGCCGTGGCGTGGCGCGGGATCAGCGAGCCCAGGGAGCGGAACGCGATGCGCGGCGCGCGAGCTTGCCTGATGTTCGACCCCTCGAGCCGATAGTCTTCGAGCGACACGACGAGCTGCGGGATCCCGAGCGTCGCCAGGGGCTCGCCGACGTACGGCACGACGAACGTCGTCACGCCGAGGTTGAGCCAGCCGTGGCCGATGACGACCTCGTCGAAGCGACCGTGGTGCGACAGGAACCCGTAGCCCCGCGCCACGTCCTCGTCGGTCGCGACACCCGTCGAGACGAAGTCGTGACCGTGGCTCGCGGCCCAGGCCCGTGCAGCGTCGGTCGCCGCGGCGAGCGCTTGCTTTACCTCGGGCGCCTTGCACGGCCCGCAGGTCGAGGACCCGATCCACACGACGCGGACGAGGGGTCCGCTTTCTGGCTCGGGTTTCTGCGGCGCCGGTGTAGACGCGGCGAGCGCCACGACGACCACGGCGAACGCGGTGGGCAGATGCATGTCGGATCCTCCTCGTGCGGTCAGCGCAGCTCCACCTCGTGCGCGCTATCGAGACGCTCGAACTGGCTGTAGAACCCGGTGTCGTCCGTGTCGCACATCGCCCCCTCGAGACCGCAGTAGCATACGATGCAGCAGTGACAGCCGGGGATCTTGCACGTTCCGGCGTTCGTGCAGATCAGGCCTTGACCGTACAGGATGTCCTTCGCCGGCTGGAACGCCATCGCCTCGGGCGCGTCGATCTCGAGGATCTCGGATCCCGGCCCTCCCTTGACGTGGTGCCGGTAGGTCGGAACGCCCGACGCTCGATCGTATTGGAAGCGCCACGAGTATCCCTGCGGCCCGAGCACCACGAACGCTCGCCGGCCGATGGCCCACGGAGCGTCGCTCCCGAGGTCCTGCTCGAGCACCGCTTCGGGAATCACCTGGAACGGCCCACCGACGAACCGCTTCTTGAGGTAGCCGGTACGATCTACCCGCGGATGGAGCGCTTCCGGTGTCGGTTGAGGCGGTCTACTTGCGGCGATGGCGCCGACCGGAACGATCGTGAGCCACAACAGGGCGGCAATCGTCGATCCACGCATGACTCTTTTCCTCGAGGAGGCACACGAGCCACAGGGAATGTCGACCGCGTGCGAACCGCGGCACAAGCCGCGAACCCGCGTGTGCGTTGCGGATTGGCAACCGATCGATTGGTAGAAACTACTCGACGTCCTGTTTCGGCGACGATCACTGGGAGCAAGCGCACCTTTTCGCCGTGATTGTCGAAGGCATGCCGCTTGCAACCCCGTCCTGGCGTACGTAATCGGAGGAGTCGCCATGACCACGACATCGATTCGCGCGTTCGAGCAGGAGCCGTTCTCGGTCCCGCCCGAGCCGGTGAGCGAGCCCGATGGTCCCACGAGCGTACCGATGATCGAGCTGCTCTTTGGCCGCGCTGCGAGAGCATCGACGCCATGATCGGGAACCGAATCCTGGCGTGCGTACGTCAGGCCGCGCGGTGGCTCAGACGGCAGAGGTTCCAGAAGGACCTCGAGGCCGAGGGTCTGCGACTCGTGGCCGAGGTGACGCTGCCCGAGTCGCTCGACGCGCTCCGCGACACGGCGGAGCACGGGCGGACGATCGCGGCGCAGCGGTGGCCGCTCATCTCGCTGCGCACGAGGCGCGACGGTGAGTGCGAGCGCCGCGCGCCCCGACCCGGCGACGCCGCAGATCGTCGACCGCTCGGCGCGCTCCTGTGTTACGAGCGCAGCGACTTAGAGCTGACCCCAGTTCTCTTCCGCCGCGGGCGGCGCGGTCTCGAGCGCGGGCCCACGCGCCAGGGCAGGGGCAAGCTGAACGGCGTGTAGCGCGACTCGGGCTTGCTCTGCAGCTCGAGCTCGGACAGCACGAGCGCCGGGCTGATCGTCGTCACCGGCACGAACCCCGACTCGGCACCGCAGTACGAGTTGTCGACGTGGAGCGCGCGACCCGCGGCGACGATCGCGTGGATCCCGTTGAGCGGCGTGCCGACGAAGTTCACGCCGCGGATCCGCTCCTCGCGGCCGTCGGGATAGACCTTCGTCGCCAGGTTGATCTCGCCGAGGAACGCCTGGAAGTTGTACGCGTCGGTCACCGTCTCGCCGTTCGTGGCCTCGACGATCCGCACGCCGAACGGCGCCTTCTGGCGCTTGATCTCGTCCACGAGCGCACGCTTGAGCCCCGGCTCGTCGAGCGCCGCCCGTGGATCGGCTTCGACGACGAGCACGCCCATGCGGCTGATCGGCCGCTCGTGGTACCGGTTACGCGCGTGGCCGTTCGAGCGGTGCCGCGGCCCGATGCTCGTGCGCGTCGTCAAGAACCCCGTGAGCCGGCCGCGCTCGACGAGGCTCGCCCGCTCGGCCGTCGCGCCCTCGTCGTCGAACTGGTAGTGCCCGACGAGCGAGCGGCCCTCGAAGCGCGCGAGGCGCGGGTCGTCGTACGCCGAAAGGAACGGGGGCAGGATCTCGCTGCCCATAGAGTCGCCGAACGTCCGGCCCTCGCCTGCCGCGAGCAGCCGGTTGCCCTCGAGCCGGTGTCCGACCGCCTCGTGGAGCAGGAGCCCCGCCGGACCGGGCTCGAGCAGCGCCGGACCGCAGAACGACCGGATCGTCTTGGCCCGCGCGAGCTTGCGCAGCGTGACCACCGTGTCCGCGATCTCGGCCGCGAAGCGCCGAGCGTCGGGCAGCTCGTCTGGATCGCTGACGTTGTGCTTGATCGTCCACGGGAACGCGGTGCCGTCGGCCGCGAGCATCCACAGGTAGCACTCGAGCGCCCACACGACGTGGCATTCCATGCGCTGGCTGCCCGTGGCGTCGACGTACGAGCGCACCGTGTGCTGCGCCTCGAACTCGACGTGCGCGTCATGGATCTCGCGATGGCCTCGGATCCCGCCCGACACCTGCTCGACGAACCGGCCCCAGCTCACACGATCGACCTCGGGGAACGAGCGGTAGCGCAGGTCGACGACCGGCTCGCGGCGCTCGAACGCCGGGGTCGCGCCCGCGTCGAGGTAGTTCAGCGCGTGGGAGCGCTTCGACAAGAGCGACTCCGCGGCCTCGCGGTACCGCGCCTCGGCCAGGCGCCACAAGCCGTGGCGCAGGCCGTCCTCCCCGCTGCCGTACGGCAGGTCGACGTAGTCGAACGACTCGGCTTCCTTGTCGTTGTCGCCCAGGCCGCCGTCACGCACCTGGTCCGCCCGATACGAGCCAACGCGCACGTCGACGAACGCGCTGCGGTGCCGCTCGTGCACGTCGCCGAGGAGCGAGCCGTAGCGCGCCTCGATGCGCCAGCTCTCGTCGTCGCGCAGCAGGCACGACACGTAGAATGGCCGCGGATGTCCGGGGATGCGCATCTCGCGCTGGGCCCGGACCATCTCTTCCGCACAGATGCGGAGCGCGCGCTGGGTCGAGCGGCGATCCAACCGCTCAGTGCCCCAGGATGCGGTCGATCGTCGCGAGCAGGCCCCGGATCTCCCACTCCTGCGTGTCGCCCATGTGCGCGATGCGGAACGTCTTCTCTTTCAGCGTCCCGTAGCCGTTCGAGATCGCGGCATGCTGCAGGGCGAGCTGCCGGTTCAGGTCGGCGACCGAGATCCCGCGCGTGTTGGACACGCAGGTCAGGGTCTGGGACTCGAACCCTTCCTCGGCGAACACGGCGAAGTGGTGCCGGGCCCAGCTCTGCACGATGTGCGCGAGCGTCGCGTGGCGCTCGGCGCGCGCGTCGACGCCCTCGGCGAGGATGTCGTCGAGCTGCGCGTCGAGGGCCTGCATCTGCGGGATCGCCGGCGTGGCCGGGGTCTCCGAGCGCTCGTCGTACTTGAGCATGTCGAGGAAGTCGAAGTAGTACCCGCGGTGCTCGATCGTCCGGGCCCGGTCGAGCGCCCGCGCGGACACGTTGGCCACGGCCAGCCCCGCCGGGAGCGCGAACGCCTTCTGCAGGCCGGCCAGGCACACGTCGATCGAGAGCTCGTCGACGTCGATGCGCGTGCCGGCCATCGACGACACGGCGTCGACGAGGAACAGCACGTCGGGGTAGCGCCGCACGACGTCGGCGATCTCGTCGAGGTGGTTCATGACACCGGTCGACGTCTCGTTGTGCACGACGGTGATCGCGTCGTACTTGCCGGTCGCCAGCGCGCGATCGATCGCCTGCGGGCGGATCGCCCGGCCCCAGTCGACGCGCAGCTCGTCGGCGTCCTTGCCGTTGGCCCGCGCCACCGTGTGCCAACGGTCGGAGAACGCGCCCTGCATGCAGCACAGCACGCGCCGGGAGACGCAGTTGCGGATCGCCGCTTCCCACACGCCGGTCGACGAGCAGGTGAACAGGAACACCTTGCCCTCGGTGTGGAGCAGGCGTCTGAGCTTCCCCGTGACCGCCCGGTACAGCGTCCGGAACTCTTCCGAGCGGTGGCCGATCTGCGGGCGCGCGAGCGCCGCCAGGTTCTCCGGACGGACCTCGGTCGGCCCGGGGATGAACAGCCGCTTGTGGTACATCGGAACCCTCGAGGCGGATCAGGAGCCGGGAACGGGATAGGACGCGTAGCGCTGGGGCCGTGCGCGGCCGAGCACCTGATCGAGCCAGTCGATGAGATCGCCCGACGACTGGTAACCGCTCGTGCGCGAGACCAGGCGCCCCGACGCGTCGAGGACCACGAGCGTCGGAAAGCCCTGCACGCCGTAACGCTCGGCGAGGGCCGCGCCGGAGTAGCCGTTGCGCTCCTGTCGATCCTCGGCATCGATGCGCACGGCGAGGACCTCGGCCAAGCGCTCGATGACCGAGGCGTCGCGCCACGTCGTCTGATCCATCTTGCGGCAGTAGCCGCACCAGTCGGTGACGAAGGTGGCCAGGATCGGCTTGTTCTCGGTGCGTGCGCGCTCGAGCGCCGTGCCGAAGTCGGTCCACGGCACGCGACTGGGTTGGGGCTTCGGCGTACCGGCCGTCGCACGCGCCGAGCCGCTCGGCGCGCGCTCGGCGCGAGCCGCGGCATCGGGAGCCGCGCTTCCGAAGAGCCCGACACTGAGGACGAACCCGACGACCGAGACACCCAGGACCGCAGCCAGGCCGCGCCCCGCACCGCGCGGAGCGCGAAGCTCGCCCGTCTTGGGGACGAGGAGCAGCGCGAGAGTCAGGATCGCGCCGAGCACGGCGACGAGCGCCATGGGGCCGAGGTCGAAGCCTCCCGAGCGCAGGCTGATCGCCGCCGTCGCGATCGCCCCGAGAGCCCCGGCCCACCGAGCCCAGCCGCGCCGGCCGGCGAGCGCCACCGCGAGCGCGCTCGACGCCACAGCGAGAAACGTGCGTGGTGCGAACGGCACGGTGTCGGCCGGCACGCCGACGAGGAGCCACGCGGCGTACAGCGCGAAGTACATCGCGCCGAACACCGCGCCGAAGGGCATGCCGCTCTGGTCCGTGCCGGTTGGGCTGGTCATGCGGGGCGTATGGCCGTCTGAGGCCGACCGGTATATATCCCAACGGGGCCGTTGCCGCAACTCCGCAGCGCTCGTATCGTGGTCGGGCTCGAAAGCGGAGGAGGTCGACAGACCATGCGCGTATCCCCGTTCGTCGTCCCGGTGTCGCTGACCCTCGCCGTCGCGATCGCTCCGATCGTGGCCGAGGATGCCAAACCGTCCAAGCCCGGACCCGAGGTGGCCAAGCTCGGCGCCTTCGTCGGCACGTGGAAGGGCAAGGCCGACGTGAAGGAGAGCCCGTTCGGACCGGCGGGCAAGATGACGTGGACCGAGACGTGCGACTGGTTCGAGGGTGGGTTCCACCTCGTGTGCAAGTCGACCGCCGACACGCCGCAGGGCAAGACGCAGAGCATGAGCACGCTGAGCTGGGATCCCGAGGCTGCGGCCTACCAGTACCACAGCATCGATAGCGGCGGCGGGTCGCACCTGGCCGAAGGCTCCGTGACGTCGGGCGGCCGGTGGACGTTCGGCAACGAGCGCGCGATGGGCCGGCAGGTGATCCGATCGCGCTACACCATCAACCACCCCACGCCGACCACGACGAAGTTCACGTTCGAGTTCCAGCGCGAGACCGGAGGCTGGACCCTCGTCAGCGAGGGCAGCTCGGAGAAGACGAAGTAGGTCCGGTGCACCACGTGGTCGCGCTCGCGCTCGTTCTCACGCTCGCCGGCTGCACGCGGGCCGCGGATCCCCCGCCCGTGCCTGCGCCCGAGCTGACGATCGAAGTTCGCGCCCGCTCGATCGCGCCGGGCGAGCCGCTGCGGATCGACGTCTTATCGACCGGCCCGCTGCGCACTCTGGGCGGCGAGATGCTCGGCGCGGCGGTCCATTTCGTGCGTGCCGGCGCCGCAGACACGGGCGAGCGCTGGAGCGGTTGGTCGATGATCCGCCTCGACCAGGCGCCCGGTCCCGCGGCGATCGACGTGCGTGCCGAGGATCCGCAGGGGCGTGCCGTCTCGGCCACACACTCGGTCACCGTGGTGGCCAAGAAGTTTCCGTCCGAGCGGCTCAAGGTCGCGCCCGAGTTCGTCGAGCCTCCGCCCGAAGTCCAGAAACGGCTCGAGCGCGAGCGCGAGCGCACGCAGGCGGTCTATGCGCGGAGGCGCGATCTGCCGCTCTCGACCGAGCCGTTCGTGCGCCCGGTCCCCGGGGAGCCGACTTCGACCTTCGGCCTGCGCCGGTTCTTCAACGATGCTCCTCGCGCCCCGCATCCGGGTCTCGACCTGCGCGCCGCCGACGGAACGCCGGTGCGCTGCGCCGGGCCGGGGATCGTGGCGCTCGCCGCCGATCTCTACTACTCGGGCAACACGGTGATCGTCGACCACGGCGGCGGACTGTTCACGGTCTACGCGCACCTCTCGTCGATCGACGTCGAGGAAGACCAGGAGATCGTCGCCGGCGCGCTCGTCGGCCGCTCGGGTCACACGGGGCGGGTCACGGGACCGCACCTGCACTGGGGCGCGAAGATCGGCGACGACCCGTTCGATCCGACCGCGCTCCTCGATCCGACCCTGTTCCGCTGATCCCGCTCGCTACCCCGCGTCGCGCTCGCTCCACAGCGCTCGGACGTCGAGCGGGTGCGTGTACATCGCCAGCTGGCCCGCCGCGTCGCGCGGCCACTCGGATGGCGGGCGATCCCAGTACAGCTCGATGCCGTTGCCGTCCGGGTCGTGCAGGTAGAGCGCCTGGCTCACGCCGTGGTCGGCCGCGCCGTCGAGCTCGATCCCCGCATCGACGAGTCGCCCGAGCGCCTCGGCAAGCGCCGCGCGGTCGGGATACAGGAGGGCCAGGTGGTACAGGCCGGTGCTGCCGGGTCGAGGGGCCGATCCACCGCGGCTGTCCCACGTGTTGAGCCCGATGTGATGGTGGTAGCCGCCGGCCGACAGGAACGCGGCCTCGGATCCCATGCGCTGCGTGATTGCGAAGCCCAGGACGTCCCTGTAGAACGCGATCGCGCGCTCGAGGTCCGACACCCTGAGATGCACGTGGCCCACGACCACACGCCCATCGATCGGCTTGGTCGCCATGCCCGAAGGATACTATTTGTGCAAACTGGCCACGCCTATGTGTCGTTCCTGCCCGTCGAGACATGCCCGCGGCTCATGGAGGCTTGGCCTCTCACACTTCGGCGAACGGCAGCGGCCTTGCACGCGGCAACCGCGCGCAGGAGGTGTCGCATGCCGCTCGCCCGTCGGTTGGCCCTGGCCGGGTCGGGGATTCTCCTGACCTCGTCGGCGCTCGCACAAACGGTCCCCTCGCCCTTGACCGTCCAGACCGTCGTGACCGGCCTCTCGAGCCCGACCGGGATGGCGTTCCTGACGCCGAACGACATCCTCGTGATCCAGAAGGAAGACGGCCGCGTGCGGCGCGTGCTCTCGGGCGTGCTCCAGTCCTCGGCCGTGCTCGACGTCCCGGTGAACGAGGAGAACGAGCGCGGGCTCCTCGGCATCGCGCTCGACCCGGACTTCACGCACAACGCCTACGTCTACCTGCACTACACCGAGGCCGCGACCGACGGCGGCACGGCGCTCGCCAACCGCACCTACCGCTACACGTGGAACGGCTCGGCGCTCGTCGCACCGCAGCTCGTGCTCGATCTGCCGGTCACCCCGGGCCCCAATCACAACGGCGGTGTGATCCTGTTCGGGCCCGACGACAAGCTGTACCTGATCAACGGCGACCTGAACCGCAACGGCAAGCTGCAGAACAACCCGACCGGCGCCAATCCCGACGACACGGGGGCGATCTTCCGCGTCGATCGCTCGGGACGCGGCGTGGTCGACAACCCGTTCTACGACTTGGGGAACGCGCAGAACCCGCTCAACCGGTACTACGCCTATGGGGTCCGCAACTCGTTCGGCCTGACGGTCGATCCGGCGACGCACGTGCTGTGGGACACGGAGAACGGACCGGACACGATGGACGAGATCAACCGCGTCGACCCGGGCTTCAACAGCGGCTGGCGCCCGTTGATGGGACCCGACGCGCGCAGCACGTCCGACCCTGGTGATCTGTGGGTCGTTCCGGGATCGGCGTACTCGGATCCGGAGTTCTCCTGGGTCCTACCGATCGCGCCGGCCGCGCTCGGCTTCATCGCGAGCCGCCGCCTGGGCTGCGAGCACGAGCTGCGGCTCCTCGTGGGCAACGCGAACTGCAGCTCGCTCCAACAGTTCGAGCTCGACGCCGCGCGCGCCAACCTGGCGTTCACGAGCCAGGGGCTGCAGGACCGCGTCGCCGACAACGGCGCCAACCGGTGCGCGAACGATCAGGCCGAGCTCGCGTTCGGCACCGGCTGGGGCGTCGTCACCGACATCGAGAACGGCGCGGACGGCTTCGTGTACGTGCTGTCGTTGAACGGCGCGATCTACCGCATCCGGCCACCGGCGACGGTCGGGGGCGATCTCGACGGAGATCTGGTGCCAGGAGCGTGCGACTGCAGCGACGGAAACGCCGGTGCGTGGGCCGCGCCAGCCGAGGTCGGGCAGCTGCGGGTCTCGGATGCGGCGGCGCTCCAGCTCGGCTGGGACGACCAGGCGGGTGTCGCAGGGAGCGGAACGGCCTACACCGTGGTCAGCGGACAGCTGAGCGAGCTGCGCACGGCGCAGGGATACACAGACGCGTGCACGCTCGCGACGCTCACCGCGCGGTCGACGACCGACACGCGGTCTGACCCGCCGCCGGGCGACGCCTATTACTACCTCGTGCGCGCCGGGAACGCCTGCTCCTCCGGGACCTATGGCGACTCGGCCATGGTCCCCGATCCGCGGGACATGCTCGACGCCTCCTCGCCCCCCGCCTGCAGCTGAGTTGGGCCATACTGGGTTCCCCGCCGCGGAGGTGCCCATGCCGATCGCCCGGACGTTGTCGTTCGGTCTCGTGGCCGCGTCGGCGACGCTCCTGACCACGCTCGCCGTGGCGCAGACGGTCCCTTCCCCATTGACGGTCGAGACGGTCGTGACCGGCCCGTTTGGCCCCACGGGAATGGTGATCCTGACACCGACCGACTCCCTCGTGCTCGAGAGGGACACCGGCCGCGTGTATCGCGTGCTCTCGGGCGTGGTGTCGACCGTCCTCAATCTCGCCGTGAACGCGGTGAACGAGCGCGGGCTTCTCGGCATCGCGCTCGATCCGGACTTCCAGCACAACCGGTACGTGTACCTGTACTACACCGAGGCGACGATCGACGACGGACCGCCGCTGGGCAACCGGGTCTACCGGTACACGTGGACCGGATCGGCCCTGGTCACTCCGGTGCTCGTGCTCGATCTGCCGGTCACCCCCGGCCCGAACCACAACGGCGGCGTGATCCTGTTCGGTCCCGACGATCGACTGTACGCCGTGATCGGCGACCTCAACCACACCGGCAAGCTGCAGAACAACCCGACCGGCGCCGACCCCGACGACACGTCGGTGATCCTGCGCGTCGACCGCTCCGGGCGCGGGCCGATCGACAACCCGTTCTACGACGCCGCGAACGCGCAGAACCCGCTCAACCGGTACTACGCCTACGGGGTCCGCAACTCGTTCGGCCTGACGTTCGATCCGGTGACCGATGTGCTGTGGGACACGGAGAACGGCGCTGAGGACATGGACGAGATCAACCGCGTGACGCCCGGCTTCAACAGCGGCTGGAACCCGATCATGGGACCGGACGCGCTGAGCTCGGGAGACACGAGCGATCTGTGGGTCGCTCCGGGGTCGGCCTACTCGGACCCCGAGTTCACGTGGATCGCTCCGATCGCACCGGCCGCCCTCGCGTTCGTCGCCAGCCGGCGCATGGGCTGCGAGCACGAGCACCGGCTGCTCGTCGGCAACGCCAACTGCGGTACCGTGCAGGAGTTCGAGCTCGACGGCGCCCGCACGAACCTCGCGTTCTCGAGCCCCGGGCTCCAGGATCGCGTCGCCGACAACGGCAACGACGAGTGCTTCGGCGACCAGCTGGAGCTGGCGTTCGGAACCAACTTCGGCGTCGTGACCGACATCGAGAACGGACCCGACGGGTTCGTGTACGTGCTATCGCTGACGTTCAACGCGATCTACCGTATCCGGCCGCAGACCCCGGTCAGCGGCGACGTCGACGGCGACCTCGTCCCCGGCGCGTGCGACTGCAACGACGGGAACGCCGGCGCCTGGGCCCCGCCCCGCGAGGTTCGGCAGCTCCGCGTGTCGGAGGCCGCGACACTCCAGCTCGGATGGGACGATCAGGCCGGGGTCGCGGGCAGCGGCACGACGTACACCGTGGTCAGCGGACAGCTCCAGGAGCTTCGCGCGACCGCCGGGTATGCCGACGCGTGCACGCTCGGGACGGTGACCACCAGGTCGACGACCGACGCGCGACCCGACCCGCCGCCAGGCAACGCGTACTACTACCTCGTGCGCGCCGGAAACGCGTGCTCTCCCGGAACGTACGGCGACTCAGGGGTGGTCCCCGACCCCCGCGACCTGCTCGACGTCTCCGCGCCGCCCCCCTGCTCATGAACGCGTGGCCCGCGGGAGCGCCCACGGTCGGGCAGCGCGCACGCCGCTCGCGCGCCGTCACCGACTCGGACATCGTCCGGTTCACCGAGATCTCAGGCGACCGCAACCCGCTGCACTACGACGCCGAGGCCGCGAGGCGCACGAAGATGGGTGGCATCGTCGTCCAGGGCGGCGTCACGAGCGCGATCCTGAACGCGGTCGTAGCCGAGGACCTGCCCGGCCCGGGCACCGTGTTCCTGCACGTCGACTGGAGCTTCCGCGCGCCCGTGCGGCCCGGCGACACGATCACGGGCGAGGTCGAGGTGCTCGAGGTGCGCACGGACAAGCCGATCACGCGCCTGCGGACGACCGTGACGCGCGACGATGGCGTCGTCGCCCTCGAGGGCCACGCCCTGTGCTACACGATGTGGGTGGGGTCAGGTCTCGGGGTCAGGTCTCGGGGTCAGGTCTAAGGGTCAGGTCTAAGGGTCAGGCACCGAGACCTGACCCCGAGACCTGACCCCGAGACCTGACCCCAGCATCTCAATGGCGCTCCGCGGCGTCGACGGCGGAACGGAGGGTGCGCAGCCGTTGGTCGCGCTCGCGGACGAACCGCTCGATCCCCTCGAGGACGTGCTTCGGTGACAGGTGCGCCTCGTCGACGACCTCGTCGACGGTACCGCCCGTGCGCCAGCGGTCGTCCCAGTCGGAGGTCAGCGAGTACTCGGCCACGACCTCGTTGTCGATCCAGTCGAACGCCAGGCGCAGGCCGCGGTTGGTGATCACCATCGCGTCCCACCGATCGCCGACGGGCGCGATCCGCTCGCGGTACGCCGCATCCTGCAGGGCGAAGAGCTGCGGGCTGATCGCCGCGACGATCTTGACGTTCCAGCCGGCCTTGTCGATCTCCGGCAGTGCCTGCACGACGTTCTTCGTCGTCGACGTGCCCTGGACGAAGACCGTTCCGTGCTTCGGCTTGTCTTCGGCGTAGCGTCGGATCAGGTACGCGCCGCGCGCGGCCTCGAAGTGCGAGGCCATGCCGAGCGCCGCGCGATCGGGGATCGTGACGTTCGGGCGCGTCAGGTGCAGGGCGACGATCGGGGCCGAGGTCTGCGAGCGCCGCGGCGAGCACGACCGGGACCTCGTTGTACTCCCACGGGTGCAGGTCGATCACGTGGCCGTCGGGGAAGAGCTGCGTCACGCCGGGCGCGAAGATGCCGAAGTGCGTGCGCGAGTCCTCGGCGGTCTCGGGGCCCGAGTGCCCGGCGACCCAGATCACCTTGCCGACCTTCAGGTCGCAGTCCTGCGCGAGCTGGCTGAACAGGCGCATCGGCCCGTACTTGAGGTACGAGAACGAGCCGTAGGTCGAGCACGCGGCCCAGAACCCGTCGAACTCGGCCATCGGATCCGCGGCCAGGTTGACCGACGCGATCCCGACCGAGATCCCGGCGTTCGTGAACTCGGTGATCTGCTGCGGCAGGAGCGACGCCCTCGGGGTTCTTGTTGCGCTCGTACCAGCCCCAGCCTTCGACGCCGCCCGAGCCCTGCGACGAACCCGACGATGTTGGTCGACTCGGCGAGGTCGGCCGAGCAGGCGATGAACAGCGGCCGGCCGTACTCCTTGCGGGCGAACGAGTTGACCCACGCGCCCCACGTGGCGAGCGCCGCGCGGTTCGGTTGCGTGGCGCCGGGCTTGGCCCACATCGACTCGGGGTAGCTCCGGAAGTCGCACAGCCGCGGGTCCTGGAAGATCGTCGCCCGGCGGCCGCCGAGGCGGAACCCCGGCAGCTCGTCGGGCACCGACTCCGCGAGCTCGACGAGCCGATCGCTCAGATAGTCGGCGACGCCGCGATGCTCGCGCATCACGGTCATCGCGGCACGCAGGTTGGCCTCGGCCTGCGCCCGCACGCGGCCGCGTTCTCGGGCGGCGGGCCATCGACGCCCTCGTACGGCGACGCCGTACTTGGTCATGAACTGCTTGCGCAGCTCCCAGAACTGCTCGCTGTTCATCTTGTGCGGGGTGCCGTGCGACTTGTTGTCGTAGACCAGGTAGCCGCGGCCCTTGCGCGTCTTGAACCACCCGACGGTCGGAACACGCTCGGTGTTCTCGCCGCGCGTGACCTCGAGCACGACGCGCGTCGCCTCGGCCCACTCCGAGCCCTGCTCCGTGCCCAGAACACGCCAGCCGTACGGGGCGAACCAGTCGACCGGCGCGCCGTGCACGACCGACGACACGGCGTTGTCGTCGATGCCGTAGTCGTTCCAGTCGAGCAGGAAGACCAGGTTGTCGAGGCCCAGGCCCCACGCCGAGTTGCGCGTCTCGTGGCTCGCGCCGGGAGTGAGCCCGCCCTCGCCCTCGACCGCGAACACCTTGACCTCGCTCGCTCCCGCGCGCTTGAGCGCGAACGCCTGCCCGGCGGCGGGCGGCATGCCGTGCCCCGAGGGCCCGGTGTTCCACTTGAGGAACAGCGTCTTGCCCTCCATCTCGGCGTGTCCGGGGAGGCCGCCGCGGCGCCGCAGCAGGAGCAGGTCCTCCCACGTCAGCGCATGCTTGCCCGCGTGCGGGAACGCGAACCGCGGGTCCTGCGTGCGCGCATGGCGCACGCGGAGCGACTCGTTGAGACGGCGAGCGTGGCGTAGATCAGCGGGATCGTGTGCCCGGCCGACAGCACGAACCGGTCGGAAAACCGGCGCCATGGACGCAGGACGTCCCAGCGCATCCCGCCCGACAGCAGCAGCGAAAGCAGCAGGTGAACCTTCGACCGCGAGCCGCCAGGGTGACCGCTCTGCCGGTAGTTCAGCATCAGGTCGATCATCTCGTCGACCAGGTCCTTGGCCACTTCCCAGTCGGCGAAGTGCCGCTGCGCCTCGGCGTACAGGCGCTCGACCGGCGACTCGGTGCTCGTGCTCACGTCGATCCTCCCCGTGCTCAGCGCCGGTTCTTGCGCATGAAATCCGCGATCCGTGCGAGACCCGAGTCGATCGCCTCGAACGACGAGGCGTACGAGAACCGCACGTGCTCGCCGTCGCCCTCGACGCGCGTGCCAAAATGGATGTCGGCGAGGACGGCCACGCCGGCCTCGTGCAGCAGGCGCTTGCGCAAATCCTCGCTGTCCTGGGCCCCGACCATGCGGCAGGCCTCGGTCACGTTGGGCCAGACGTAGAACGCGCCGCCGGGCGAGAGACAACGCCAGCCCGGCAGCTCATTCAGGCCCCGGACGATCCGATCCCGACGCTCGAGGAACACGTCGCGCATGTGCCGCGCGTCGTCCTGCGGGCCGTCGAGCGCCTCGACGACCGCGTACTGGTTCGGGTGCGGGGGGCACGAGTCGGTGTTCGTGACCCAGCGCGTGAAGTACGGGGCGAGCGCCGCGTTCGCCGCGTAGCCGATGCGCCAGCCGGTCATGGCGTAGGTCTTCGACGCCGAGTCGGCGACGATCGTGCGCTCCTGCATTCCGGGCATCGCGGCGATCGAGGCGAACTCGCCGTCGTACACGAGCCCGCTGTACACCTCGTCCGAATAGATCCACAGGTTCTCGTGCGGTCGCACGATGTCGGCGATCTGCTCGAGCTCGGCGCGGCGCAGCAGGTTACCCGTCGGGTTGCCCGGGCTGCACAGGATCAGCAGCCGCGTGCGATCGTTGATCTTGCGCTTCAGATCGTCGAGGTCGAAGTTGAACTCGCGCGACTCGCGCAGCGCGAGCGGTACCGGCACGGCGCCCGAGGCCGCGACCTGCGACGAGTAGATCGGGAACCCCGGGTTCGGAAACACGACTTCGTGCCCCTCGCCGTAGTCCGTGAGCGTCTGGATCGCATAGCCGATGAACGGCTTGCCGCCGCAGCCGCACACGACGTCCTCGGGCCGCACCTCGATCCCCCGTGTCCGGCTGAAGTACCGCGCGACGGCCTGACGCAGCGCCGGGATGCCGGGCGACGGCGTGTAGCCGGTCTTGCCCTGCGTGATCGCGCGGATGCCGGCGAGGCGGATGTTGTCGGGCGTCGGGAAGTCAGGTTGCCCGATGCAGAACGACACGATCTCCTGGCCCTCGGCGAGGAGCCGCTCGACCTCGCCGAGCACCACGAACGCGTTCTCCGTGCCGAGCTCGCGCGTGCGACGCGATACGTTGCGCATGGCTGCCCCTCCGCTGTGGGATGGGCGGATTCTAGCCGTGGCCGGGCCGGCCGGGCAATTCGCCCCGTCCTGCCGGTGCAGGACGCGTCCTGCCGGTGGCAAGACGGGGATTCCGACCGTGCGTCAGACGACCGGGGCGGGCGGAAGCGGCGGAACCGGGGGCTGGGGCGGCGCGGGCGGAGCAGGCTGGGCCAGCGGCCGGGGTGCGGACCGCGGTGCCACAGCCGGACGCGGCGCCGCAGCCGGCGGCGCCGCAGCCGGCGGCGCCGGAACCGCACGCAGCGCCGGAGCCGGCGGCGCCGGTAGCGGCGGCGGCGGGCCCAGGAACGCGCGCGGGCCGGCCGAATCGTCCTCTTCGTCCTCGTCGGGGAGCGACACCTCGACGCGCGTGCGATCGCCGTTGCGGATCACCTCGACGCCGAACGTGTCTCCCTGCCGGTCGGCCAGGGCCTCGCGCAGGTCTTCCACGCTCTCGATCGGCTGATCGTCGATCGCCACGATCATGTCGCCGACCCGGATCCCGGCGTGCTCGGCCGGCATCCCCTTGATGACCTTGCTCACGAGCACGCCCGTCTCGCCGTCGCCGCCGAAATGCTGGCGCAGCTCGGGTGTCGCCTCGACGAGCTGGACACCGAGGCGCGCCCTTCCGCCCATCCGCATCATGCCGAGCCCCTGGTTCCAGTACATCTCCGGGATCTTGATCTTCTCGAGACCCTTCAGGCCCTCGCGGACCCCTTCCTCGATCTCCGGGCTCAGATCCTCGAGGTTCTGCAGCGTGTAGTTGCCCGGCCCGAACGCCCAGGAGTGCTTGCGCTCGCCGAGCTCGGCGTCGATCGTCTTCTTCTTGCCGTCGCGCAGCACGACGATCGAGACCTTGTCGCCCGCGTCGTGGGATCGGATCCGCTTGGCCAGTCCACCCGGACCGCGCACGGTCGAGCCGTCGAACGACACGATGACGTCGCCGTCCTCGAGACCCGCGTGATCGGCGGGCGACCCGTCGATGACCTCGGTGATCCGCGCTCCGCCGTCGGGACTCTCCGTGTCCTCTTCCGTCTGCACGCCGAGGTACGCGCCGGCCTCGTCATGGACCCAGTACATGCCAGGGGCGTCCGGCGGCTCCGGCGTCTCGACTTCGTCCTCGTCCTCGTCGGCGTCCCGGTCCCGGCTGCCGGCGACGGAGGCGCCCAGGGCAACGACCGCGAGCCCCACGGCGAGTATCGCCAGGGCCCGGCGCACATTCGTTTCGAAGCTCATTCCGACGTACCTCCTAGCGTGGTCATCCGCCCCTTGAGACGTCCAGCCGGCCGGAAAGACGAGCCGCCCGGTCCCTGACCCATCCTACGCTACGATGGCGCGCTCGGGGCGGTGCGAGGGGGGCTGCGCCCTGGGCTACTGACCTACTGGCCGCAGGCGTTGCTCGCGACCTTGCTCGTGATGCCGCACTCGAGCGAGGCTCCAGCGGTTCCGGGGCCGCTCCGCTCGAGGTCCGCGCCGTCCTTGCCCCACGAGCCCTCGGTCGCGATCGCGTCGTGAGCCACGACGAGCAGCCAGATCAGACCGCTCGAATCGACCGGGCCGGGAGACGGGCTCCAGACGAAGGGCGACGTGATCCCGATGTCGCAGCGCGCGCCCGCGAGCGCGTAGGTCCCGCCGGGGGTCGCGGGCAGACCGGACCCGGTGCCGTAGAGGATCTGGTACCCGCGTGCGTCGCAACCGGTCGTGTCCCACGAGATGGATAGGCTCGAGCCTGCGGCGTCGAGCTTGGCGACGCGCAGCGACTCGCCGCCCGCCGATCCGTCCGGAACGCCGGGCGGCGGACCGGGCGCTGTCGCTGTGAGCGAGGCCACACGCGTCAGTCGTCCCGTCGCCGTCATGTCCAGGCCGGTGACGAGCAGCAGCTCCCCTGCCGCGTCTTCCGCCACGGTGATCACGCCCGGACCGAGCGGCGCCCCCGCCGCATCGATCGCCACGCGTCGGATCACACCCGTATCCGGCGCCATCGCGAACAGTCGACCGCTGACGTAGTCGCTGAACACGTAGTGTCCGATGAGCGGCCGCAGCAACGAGCCGCGATACACCACGCCGCCGACGATCGATCGATCGCCCTGCGTGTGGTCCATCTGGGCGATCGGGTCGACGCCCGCGAACCCCACGGGCACGCAGCTCGCGTCGTTCGTCACGCCGTGGAAGTCGAGGAACGCGAACGAGCCCTCCTTGTCGTTCCAGCCGTAGTATTTCCCGGGCTCGACCTCGTCGATCTCCTCGATGTCGTCCTCGCCGATGTCCGCGACGTACAGAGCGCCGGTGTTGCGGTCGAACGACATGCGCCACGGGTTGCGGAACCCGTAGGCCCACAGCACGTCGAGCCTCCCGTCCGCGCCGAGGAACGGGTTCGTCTGCGGGATGCCGTACTTGCCGTTCGGACCCGGGTTCCCCGGGTCGATGCGCAGGACCGATCCGTCGACCGTCGTCCCGTCGAGCACACCCGCGGCGGTCATGTCGTCGTCGCCCTTCGACGCGTAGAGATACCGATCCGGTCCGAACACCAGCTCGTCGACGTTGTGCACGGTGCTCTTCGAGTTGACGCGCAAGACCTCGCGCTTGGAGAACGGATCGACGACGTTCGGGTTCGACGCGCTGGCCCGCCACTCGTAGATCACGCTCTGATGCGACACGGGGGAAGCCGCGCCGAAGTCCGCCACGCCCGAGCCCGCCGGCTCCTGCGACACCGTGTACAGCTTCCGCTCGCCCGCGCTCGCCGGGACCGCGAAATCGGGATGGAACACGATGCTCGACATCGCGCTTCCGGCATCGAGCGTCGTGGTCGCGCTGATGTCGAGGAACGGCACGGGCAGGAGCGTCCCGTTCTGGACGATGCGCACGCGCCCCGCACGCTCGGTGACGAACAGGCGCCCGCTGCCGTCACCGGGGTCCGCGACGTCGACCGGGAACACGAGCGTCGAGGCGACGTCCGCGAGCCGGACGGTGAACGGGCTCGCCGCGATCGGCCCAGGAATCGGATCGGCCATCGCCGTGCACGCCGCATCGATCGGTCGGCCGGAGGCCAAGGTCGAGACCAGGCCGGAGAGGAGGAGCCAGCAGCGACGTCGAAGCAAGTCGCACCTCGTTCCGGCCTAGCATACGCTTGCGGGCAGGCTAAGATGCCCCCACGAGTCTCTCTCCCCCACGAGGTGGCGCGCGATGTCGCTCGAGTCCGGCAAGAGTCTGCTGCACTACCGCCTGGCGGAGAAGATCGGCGAGGGCGGGATGGGCGTCGTGTGGAAGGCGCTCGACACCACGCTCGGCCGTCCCGTCGCGGTGAAGATCCTGCCCGATCTGTTCGTCCACGACCCCGAGCGCCTGGGGCGCTTCGAGCGCGAGGCCCGGCTGCTCGCGTCGCTGAACCATCCGAACATCGCGGCGATCTACGGGCTGCACGAGTCGGGCGGCACGCGGTTCCTGGCCATGGAGCTCGTCGGCGGCGAGGACCTCGGACGCCGGATCGCCGAGGGACCGATCCCGATCGACGAGGCGGTGCGCATCGCGCTCCAGCTCGCCGAGGGGCTGGAGACCGCGCACGAGCACGGGGTCGTCCACCGCGACCTGAAGCCCGCGAACATCCAGGTGACGGACGAAGGGCAGGTCAAGATCCTCGATTTCGGCCTGGCCAAGGCGCTCGGCGGTGACCCGACGTCTTCGGGATCGGGCGCGGTATCACAGACGGTCACGTCGGCCGGAACGCGCGTCGGCATG
This sequence comes from uncultured Acidobacteriota bacterium, assembly GCA_963824225.1. Taxonomy (GTDB): domain Bacteria; phylum Acidobacteriota; class Polarisedimenticolia; order Polarisedimenticolales; family Polarisedimenticolaceae; genus CAWGOF01. The sequence goes on from CAWGOF010000002.1 coordinate 582,775, forward strand.
ATCCTCGGGACCGCGGCGTACATGAGCCCCGAGCAAGCGAAGGGCAAGTCGGTCGACCGCCGCACCGACATCTGGGCCTTCGGCGCCGTGCTCTACGAGATGCTGTGCGCGCGCCGGCTGTTCGACGGCGAGACGGCGTCCGAGATGATCGCGGCGGTGCTGAAGACCGACCCCGATCTCGCGACGCTCCCGCCCAAGACGCCGCCCGCGCTCAAGCGCCTGATCGAGCGCTGCCTCGAGAAAGACCCGCGCCACCGCCTGCGGGACATCGGCGACGCCCGCGTGGCGCTCGAGGAGATCCAGTCGGGCAAGGCGGAGATCCCGGCGGTCGCCGTGGCTGCCCCCGGTGCGGCGCGCAGACCGCTCGTGTGGGCTGGCGCCGCAGCGCTCGGTGCCGCGCTCGTGACCGCGGCGGTGCTGTGGTTCCTGCGTCCTGCTGTCCCGGCCCCGCTTCCGCTGAGGCTCGAGGCCCTCGTCACCGGCGACCAGCCGTTGCTGCAGATCCAGGGCAGTGCCGTCGCCCTGTCACCCGAGGGGCGCTTCCTGGCCTACGTGATCGGAACCGCGAGCGACGTCTCAGCGACGCGCATGTACCTGCGGAATCTGGGACGCTTCGAGGACACGCCGCTCGCGGGAACGGAGTCGGCGTACAACCCGTTCTTCTCGCCCGACGGCCAGTGGATCGGCTTCGTCACGCCGCAGTCGCTGAAGAAGGTGTCGATCGCGGGCGGCACACCTCTGGTGCTGTGCCAGGTAGCCCTCAGCCGCGGTGCGACGTGGGGCGACAACGGCGCCATCGTCTTCGCGCCCAACCCGGCGAGCGGCCTGATGCAGCTACCGGCCGCCGGCGGAACGCCGGTCGAGCTGACGAAGCTCGGCGAGGGCGAGGTCAGCCATCGCTGGCCGCAGTTCCTGCCCGGCGGAAAACGCGTGCTGTTCAACTCGTACAAGACGGGCGACCGCAACACGGGACGTATCGAGGTCGTCGACATCGAGACGGGCGAGCGCACCGTCGTCCACGAGGGCGGCACCTACGCCCGCTACTCGGCCTCGGGCCACGTGCTGTACTTGAACAACCGGACGCTGTTCGCCGCGCCGTTCGACCTCGCGGCACAGAAGATGACCGCCCTGCCCGCACCGGTGCTCCAGGACATCGGCACGAGCGTCGAGGGCGGCGGCCAGTACGACGTCTCGACGAACGGCACGATCGTCTTCCTGACGGGCCAGGCCGCAGGCGCGCGCAACACGCTCGTGTGGGCCGATCGCCAGGGGCGGACGACGCCGGTGACCGAGACGCAGCGCGAGTATCAGACACCGCCGCGGCTCTCGCCCGATGGCCGGCGCATCGCGGTGAGCGTGATCTCCGAGGGCAACATCGACGTCTGGGTTCACGATCTCGAGCGCGACACGCAGACCCGGCTGACGTTCGACGAGGGCCGCGATCTCTACCCGGTCTGGTCCCACGACGGGCAGTACCTCTATTTCACGTCGAACCGGGCCGGGAAGTGGTCGATCCTGCGCAAGCGCACCGACGGCACCGGCACCGAGGAGTCGATGTTCGAATCGACGGAGGAGGCCGACGTCTATTCGGCGTCGCCCGACGGGCGGTTCCTCGGCTTCCACCTCCTGTCGCCGACCGGCGACTCGTCGATCCTGCCTCTCGAAGGCGATCGCAAGCCGCGCAAGCTGTTCCAGACCGCGTCGTCCGACGGCGACCCGGTGTTCTCCCCCGACGGCAGGTGGGTGTCCTACGACTCCGAGGAGTCGGGGCGCTGGGAGGTCTACGTCCGGCCTCTCGACGGCGACGGGCGCTGGCAGGTCTCGGCCCAGGGTGGTGAGTTCGCGCGCTGGTCGCGCGACGGCCAAACGATCTTCTACCAGAACCGCGGCCGGGAGACGTTCCGCGTGCCGGTGAAAGCGAGCGGCGGGTCGTTCGAGGTCGGCCGTCCGGAGAAGATGTTCGAGCTGCCGGCCGGGGTCCAGCCCGACTGGGACGTCGCTCCCGACGGCAGCCGATTCCTGCTCGTGCAGGGCGAGCTGGGCTCGGTCGCGAACGGCCGCAACATGGTCAAGCTGACCTTCCACTGGTTCGAGGACCTGAAGACGCTGCTCGCCAGGCCGAGCTAAGTCGTAGACGAGGGACACCTCACCACATCGATCGGATCGAGTAGCGCGTGATCGACTCGTCCGGCGTGAGCAGCACCATGCCCTCGACGATCGCCTGGCACACGAGCATGCGATCGAACGGATCGCGGTGCAGCGCGGGGAGACGCCCGAGGTAGAGCGTCGCCTCCTCGCTCAGCGCGAGCGGCGCGATCCCGTGCCGCTGGCGCAGCGCCGGGATGTAGGTCTCCGCGCTCTCGGGCAGCGGCAACCGCCCGAGCCCGTGCTTGACCGCGATCTCCCACGTCGAGACGGAGCTCAGGAACACGTCGTTCTCCGAGCTGCGATAGACGTCCCGCGCGCGCTCCGACAGCTCGGGCGCATCGATGGCGATCCACAGGAACGTGCACGTGTCGAGCAGGACCCTCATTCCGCGTCGCGGCCGTCGAAGCGGGTCAGAGTTTCCTCGGGCAACGGATCGAAGAACGAGCTCGGGACCTTCAGCTCGGCCTTGGCGAGACCGACCGGACGCGGGCTCGTGCGCGCGGCCGGCACGGCTCGAATCTCCGCGATCGGCACGTTCCGCTTGCAGATGACGATCACTTCGTCACGCCTTAGGCGAGCGAGGTATTCGGACAGACGCGCCTTGGCTTCGTGAATGTTGATCCGAATCATGACTATAATTTAGACCATCAACCGAATCATGTCGAGGCAACACGATTCGCGTACTTTTCCGGCCGGAGGGCGGGACATGACGCAACGAGCGACGCTGCTGCTGCTCGCGGTGCTGACGAGCTCACCGGCTCTCGCCGAGACCGTGGAGCTCGAGGCCAGCGGGGACGCCACGCTGATCGAGGAGCCGGACGGCGTGCTGGCCAACGGCTCGGGACCTGCGTTCTTCGTCGGGCGCACGAACCTCGTGGACAACAGCATCCGCCGCGCGCTCGTGCGGTTCGACGTCGCGGCGGTCGTCCCGCGGCAAGCGATCATCGAGAGCGCCGTCGTTCAGCTGTACCTCAACCCGAGCAACGCCGCGCCGCGCGTGATCCGTCTCCATCGCGCGCTCGCCGATTGGGGTGAGGGCCCCTCGTCTAGCGCCGGCGGATCGGGTGCGCTGGCCGAGCCTGGCGACGTCACCTGGCTCCATACGTTCTGGGACACCGAGTTCTGGATCCACGCCGGCGGACAGTTCGTCGGTCGGGTATCGGCCGAGCGCGAGGTCCTGGACACCGGCTACTTCACCTGGGACGACGAGCTGCTGAGCCAGGACGTGCGGCTGTGGCTCGCTGCTCCGCTGCACAACTTCGGCTGGATCGTCCTGGGGGACGAGACGACGCGTCAGACCGCGAAGGGGTTCGCCAGCCGCGAGGAGCCCGATCCAACGCGTCGTCCCATTCTGACCGTCACCTACCGCGTGCCACGTCCGAGCTAGGGACAGCCGTTGCCCGAGGCCGCGATCTCGCCGTCGCGGCTGCCGATCTGCGACGGTAATCCCGTGTCGTACGAGCCACCGGGCTGCGGTCGCAGGAGGTACCAGACGCCCTGGCCCGCGGCCGGCGACTCCGCGTGCAGCCAGGAACGTCTCGACCCGGTTGTTCGCCAGGCAAGTCTCGGTCACGGCTGCGGCGGCGAAGTCGCCGCCCGTCGCCCGCAGCGCCTGGAGGCTCCCGCGGACGACGTCGGCGCTCGATGCTCCGGCGATCGTGCCCCACCACAGCCGCGTCTTCTCGACGCGCAGCTCGACCTTCGACTGGAGCCCCGCGTCGGCGATCGACACGCTCGTGACGTCGCCGCGCACGATCACGCGGTCCCCACGCGCGCCCGCGCTGATCCCGGCGGCCTGGAGCGTCGCATCGGCGTTGATCGCCGCCGCGAGCGCGAGCGCGACCTGGGCCGGCGGTCTGACCCGGCGACGTGGTCACGGCGATCGCCCTCCCGGCGACGACGATCGTCACCGAGCCACCCGCGGCCGTGCCCGCGAGCCCGACGTACTCCTCGACGTCGCACGACGGGGCGCAGCCGTCCAGGCTGCTCAGGCCGCCGTCGTCGCACATCTCGGTCGGATCGACCGCGCCGTCGCCGCACAGGACCGTCTCGAACTGCCGCATCATCTCGTGGTCCTCGTGCTCGAGGATGTGGCAGTGGTACGCGTACTTGCCCTTGTAGTCCTCGAAGCGCGTGATCACGCGCAGGATCTGGTTCGGCGCGACGAGCGCGGTGTCCTTCCAGCCGTTCTCCTCGGCCGGCGGCGCCTGCGGGTTGCCGCTCGGGATGATCTCGCCGTCCGGCCCCTTGGTGAACCCGTCTCGGTCGAGGACCTGGAACGCCACGAGGTGCATGTGCATCGGGTGCGACACGCCGGAGTCGTTGACGAAGCGCCAGATCTCGACCGTCCCCAGCTCCGGGTACTCCGTGATGTCGTGCCAGCCGAGGTCGTTGATCGTCCAGGGCTGGCGGCCGCAGCCGTCGTCGCCCGATCTCTTGAGCCGGAAGTCGCGGCGTGCGCGACCGCGGTCGCCGGGTCGATGTGCGAGATCGGTCGCAGGGTCGCGGGCAGCGCATCGGTGTCGCCCGTCGCGGCGATGACCCGGAACTTCATCACGTCGGTGACGTCGACGCTGCCGTTGGGGAACGGCGCCCCGGCGCCGTTCTCGAGCACGATCTCGTCGCCCGGTGCTCGAGCCGGCGAAGTTCGACGACACGTCGTACCGCTCCCCCGGCGCGATCGTCAGCTGGCCCACGCCGTTGACCGGTGCCTGCGAGCAGGCCCAGCTCGGTGCCGATCACGGTGAACGTCAGCGTGCCGCTCGGTGGCGAGAGCGCCAGCGTGTACACGCGGGACGTCGAGCCGTTCACGATGCGGAAGCGGTACTTGCCCTGCTTGACGTCGAGGTACGGCCAGACCTTGCCGTTGACCATGACCTTGTCGCCGAAGAAGTGGTCCTCCCAGACCGCCGGGTAGTTGAACGAGCCGTCGGGATTGAACTTGCGGTCCTGGATCACGAGCGGGATCTCGAACTCGCCCGCGGGCAGGTTGAGCGCGTCCTCGACCGCGTCGCGGAGGAAGTACAGACCGGCCAGACCCATGTATCACGTTGAGCCGCGTCACGCCGAGCGCATGGTCGTGGTACCAGAGGAACCCGGCCTGCTGGTTGTTCGGATAGACGTAGGGCACGGCCGGATCGCCCGGCTCGAACGTCCACTCGGGATAGCCGTCGACCGCCGCGGGAACGTGCCCGCCATGGAGGTGCGGCACGACCTTGGCCGCGTTCTCGGCGCCCATGATGCAGCTCGTATCGACCGCCAGGAAGTGCGAGGTGCGCAGCTGGCCCGTGCCGAACTCGCGCAGGTCGTTGATCCAGTTCACCGTCACCGGCTGGTCCGTGCGGGCCTCGATGACCGGGCCGAGGAACCCGGCACCCGTGCGTGCCGTCGTCGAAGCCCCAGACCGTCGTCGGTGCGGCAGCTCGCTGTGCAGCATGACCTGCGACTCCTCGATCGACAGGTCGTAGGTCGCGGCACCGCCCGCGGTGCCACTGACCGGCGTCGCGTCGGGCGGGATCGGAAGTGGGTCGACGAACGGCGTCGAGGACGATCGGGCATTCGACCTCGGCGCAGGTCGTGCTGTCGCCACGGTAGCCGCCGCCTGCGGCCACGCACGCTGACTGCGTCGCCTGCGTGCAGGTGCCGTTGCTGGCGCAGCACGCGCCGACCAGCACGACGGCACGGGTTCGGGCTGCACGTCGTGCCGTCGCCCTTGTACACCGCCGGGGGCACGCACGCTCCCGGCGCGGTCAGCGCGCACGTCGATCCGTTGCAGCACGCGCCCTGGACCGTCTGCGGCGTGTAGTTGACGACGAGCCGCGGGCGGTTGTTGACCGTCGCGTTCTCGCGCGTCGCGAAGCGCTTCGCGGTCTGGATCTGCGTCTCCGTGCCGACGATGACCCAGCCGTGGTTCATGCGACGGCGTTCGTCGAGCCAGGCCTGGACGTCGGCGACCATCCCGGACGTCGAGCCCCACGTGTAGCTCGTGCCCGACCCTCCGACGGCGACCGTCGCGCTCGCGGTCAGCGCGTAGTCGCCGCCCTGAAGCGTCCAGAACTGGGTCGAGTAGAACGTGTGGCGCCAGGTCGCGTCGTTCGTCGTCGCGGGCTCGCCGCGCCCCTGCTGCGAGTTCCCGGTGTTCGAGGTGCCCTCGCCCCATTCCGACAGCGCGCGGTGCAGGCTGACGTTGAAGCTCGTGTTCTGCCCGACCTTGTCGCAGTACAGCGTGAGCTGCACGCTGTCGATCGTGGCTCCAGGCGGAATCGCGCCGGCGATGTCGAACTCGAGCACGGCGCGCCGCAGCGCGACGCGCGTTCCGGGACCCGGGTCGGCGTCCGCGTCCTTGACCTTGCCCGTGAACATGGTCGGGTCCCGCGCCGTCGCTTCGATCGGCGAAGCCGTCCGGCGCGATAGGCTCGTAGAGCGTGTTGTCCTTCACGGGCGTGAGCGTGACGGTCGCGCCTCGTGCGGGTGTGACCCCACCGAGCGCGGCGATCGATAGCACGGCGACAAGCGACAGACGCAGTCGTGAATGGTGCTGCATGGCATCCCCTCCGAGCCGGACGTTCCGCCCAGAGAGACAGCAAGGTCAGTGCCACGCTGCGCCTCGATCGGCGCAGCGATTGCTCCACGTGGCAGGTGGTCATCTCACGCTGCTTGCGTGAGCACACGCACGGTGCGCGTCGCGACTCGCGTTCCTTCCCGTGTACCATGGCGCGCCGCCGATCGGGCCCGCAGGAGAACGCCTATGGACCAGGACGCGCGACTCACGAGATGGCTGCTCGGCGCCGCCTCCGGTCTGGCCGTTCTGTGCCTGACCCTCGGCAGCTACATCGTGTGGACCAAGACCTCGGGCGTCCGCTGGGAAACCCTCTCGGTCCGCGAGCGGCTCGCGCTCGTCGACCAGATGCAGCGCACCTCGCCCGCCGTGTTTCGGGAGTTCCCGTTCTCCGGCTCGCCGGGCTTCTATCACATGGTGCCCGGAAGGCAGTACGAGCATGTCCTCGGGGCGACGTTCACGACGAACGAGCTGGGCTTCCGCGCTCCCGTGGGCGCCGTGCCGAGCGGAGTCAAGCGCGTCGTCATCGCGGGCGACTCCTGGACGTTCGGACCGTTCGTGCCGTCCGAGGAGACGTGGGGCGGCCAGCTCGAGCGCATGCTGAACCAGGGCGGCGCGCGCTGGCAGGTCTACAACCTGTCGATGAGCGGCTGGAACGCCGGGAACCTCCTCGCCGCGCTGCAGCAGCTTCTGCCCGTCGTGCGTCCCGACCTCGTGATCGTCTGCCCCACGCCGAACGACATCGACGATCGGTTCGCCGTGAGGGACGGGCAGCTCGTGACGCAGGGCTTTGCCTCCCAGGCGATCTTCCGCCACTCCTATTCGACCGAGAGACGCTGGATCGATGTGCTGCGGCAGATGAATCGAGAGCTCGATCGGATCGAGGCCCGCGGCATCCCGACGCTGACCTACTTCCTCGCTGACTGGGAAGGGCTGTCACCGTACTACGCGAAGCTCGCTGACTTCCGGCCGCGCTACATCGCGCAGCCGCCGGACTACCTGAAGGGCGAGCACCGCCTGCCGGGCTCGATCGACCCCGGCGAGCATCCGACCGTCGCCGGACACCGCTTGATCGCGAGCTACCTGTTCAACGCGCTGATCGCGGCGCAGCTCGTCGACGGCGAGCCGGTCGAGCTCGACCGCGCGATCGACTTCCCGGGACAGACCTACGATCCGGCGTTCGTCCGAGGCAAGCTCGCCGACGCACGGAAGAACGCGATCGAGAACCTCGGCCCGCTGATGTTCGGGGTCGATCCCGACTTCATGCTCGATCGCGGGATCTACAGCTTCCCCGCGCCGGCCGGGCAAACCACCGTGCGCGTCACGCTCGGTCTGATCGACGAGCCCTGGCTCTACCCACTCGACGTCGAGATCCGGCTCGAGGCCGACGAGCCCGTGGTCGAGACCCGGCATCTGGCGTCCTTCGTCGACGGCGGCGTGACGATCGAGCTCGCGCGCCCGGAATCGGTACGCGACTACGACTTCGTCGATCTGACCCTGCATGCGAGCCGCACGACGTTCCGACGCGACCGCGGCCTCGCCGTGTCGATGCGTCATCCGCAGGTCGAGATTCGGCCCTGACCGCCCGTTGCAAGGAGCGGCGCGAAGGCGTAGCCTGGCCATCCTGGTTTCATGGGATTCCACGAAAGGAAGGGTCGTGTATGCGTCAGATGTCAGGTCGGATTCTGCTCCTGTGCGTGGTCGCGACGGTGCTCGGAACGGGCGGCGCGGTATCGGCGGCCGAGCAAAGCGATCGTACGGGGCACTGGGAGTTCACGCTGCCCGTGCGCTACGTGAACGGCGAGGTGCTGGATTTCGAAGGCGGAACGACGATCGACCTCAACAGCGATCTCGGCTGGGGCTTCGGCTTCGGCTACAACATGAGCGAGGCGCTGAACCTGAACTTCGAGTTCTCCTGGCTGAACGCGAACTACCGCGTCGATTTCGCGAGCGCCGACTTCCCGCCGGGACCGAGCGTTTCGGCCACGGGCAACCTGGACGTGGGCAGCACGCAGATCAGCGCGAATTACAACATCCTGCCCAAGACGATCACCCCGTACATCTCGGGCACGATCGGCTGGAACTGGATCGACTCGAACATCCCGACCGGTCCGCCGCAGACCGGCTGCTGGTGGGATCCGTGGTACGGCCAGATCTGCACGACGTACCAGGACACGGCGAGCGAGACCGGCTTCCTCTATGGACTCGGCGCCGGGGTGCGCATCGAGCCCAAGCCGACGTTCTTCTTCCGCGTCGGCGTGAACAACAACTGGCAGGATTTCGGCAGCTACTCGAGCTCGCCGGACTTCCTGTCCTACCGCATGGAGCTGGGCTGGAAGTTCTGACGCGCATCACACCTCCTCCACGCCGTCGGCGGTGCCGATGAGCAGGCGGTCGGCGGGGCGCCGGCAGAAGAGTCCGTTCGTCACGACGCCGGGGATCTGGTTCAGCGCCTCCTCCATCGCCCGCGGATCGCCGAGCGGGAGGTCGTGGACATCGAGGATGCGGTGGCCGTTGTCGGTGACGAAGCCATCGCGCTCGACCACACGTCCGCCGAGCTCCTCGATCTCTCGGGCCACGAGCGGTAGCGCGAGCTCGATCACCTCGACCGGCAGCGGGAACTTGCCGAGCGTCGTCACGATCTTCGCGTCGTCGAGGATGCACAGGAAGCGCTCGCTGGCCTGGGCCAGGATCTTCTCGCGGGTCAGCGCGCCGCCGCCGCCCTTGATCAGCTCGCGGCGCCGTGTCGCCTCGTCGGCCCCGTCGACGTAGAGCGCGAGGCGCCCCGCTTCGGCGAGATCGACGAGCGGGATCTCGATCGCCCGCAGCCGCTCGGCCGTCGCGCGCGAGCTCGGCACGGCGCCGCGCACCCTGTCGCGCAGCGCGGCCAGGCCGTCGATGAAATGGTTCGTGGTCGTGCCGGTCCCCACGCCGACGATCTGCCCCGCCTCGATCTGCTCGAGCGCCGCCTGTGCGGCACGCCGCTTCTTCTCGTCCTGCGTCATCTCTCCCCTCAGGGCTTGAGGATCACCCCTTCGCCCGTCTTGCCGCTGATCTTGACCGTCAGCGGCGCCGCGAGCCGCACGTGGCGCACGAAGCCCGTGTCACCGACCGCCGGCTGCGCCGCGAGCCATTCCCAATCCACGTACCCCTCGCCGATCTGCGGGTTCACCGTGAAGTAGCCGACGTTGCACGACGTCAGGTTCTGGAAGAAGTGCGTACCCTGCGACGGTGTCACGCGGAAGTCCTTGAACCCGGCCTCGACGATCACCCGTGCTCCGGCGATCTGGTTCCACGTCACCGGGATCCCGAGGTGCCGGTCGAGCGAGCCCCAGCGGCCGACGCCGATCAGCAGGTACGGAACGCCCCGACTCTGCAGCGCCGCGTTCAGCCGCGCCACCTCGAGCGCGATCTCGACGCTCTTCGCGCGGTCGAACCGCTCGGGGTCGGCCACCACGACGTCGCGAATCCCGCTGATCTTGCCGTGGCCCAGGACGATGTTGCTGCGGCACACGACGTCGGACGAGCGCACGTGACCGATCTCGAGCTCCTCGTGCACGGTGGCCAGGTTGAGCGGCCGCAGCTGCAAGAAGCCGAACTCCGGCCGCCCACCGTCCCGCGGCAGACTCGCCGCGAACTCGATCTCCACGTCGCCCTGCGTTCCGACCTTCCCGATCTCGAGCACCGTGTGCACGAGGTCGGCCAGGGGGAACGCGTCGTGCTTGAGCATCGACGCGAAGCTCACCAGGCGTACGCCAGGGCGCGACACGCCGTCCGACACCGCGTCGTTGTCCGGCGAGTAGGTCGATCCGAGGAGCGCGAGCACGCCGTCGGCCTCCGCCGTGTCGAGGCCGTGCCGCGTCAGCTCCGCCCCCTCCTCGCCCGTCGCCCCGTCCGCGCGGCCGAGCTCGAGGGCCCAGAACTCGCGCTGCGAGTTCTCGAGCACGTCGTCGAGCGAGGCGAAGCTCGGCGCGCACCGCGGATGGCGCGGCGAGAAGCGCATGCACGGCGAGCCATCGACGACGGCCCGGCCGAGCCCCAGCGCGACCGCGGCCACGCCGTCGTCGGCCCGCGCGGGCGGCGTGGGATAGAAGTCGTGCGAGCGCGCGACGCCGGAGAAATCGGGGTAGAACCGCCCGCCGCGCGGGCTCCCGACGATGCGCTGGAGGATCACGGCCATCTTCTCTTCCTCGAGCCGGAACTGCGTCATGGCCAGGAACGACTTGGCCCGCCGCGAGAACGTCGACGCGTACACGCGCTTGATCGCCGAGACGAGCTGGGCCAGCCGCTCGTCGACCGATCCGAGGTTCGGGATCATCACCGTGCGGTACACGCCGGCGAACGGCTGGCTCGGCGAGTCCTCGAGCAGGCCCGACGATCGGACGGCCAGGGGCCCGGTCACGTGACGCACGACGACCTCGAGGTCGCGCCGCGCGGCCTCGGGAAGCGGCGCCTCGAGGAACCGGCGCTCGATCTCGGCCTCGGGGGTCGGATCGAGGGCCAGCGTGGCGAGGCGATTCGACTCCATGAACTCGTCGAACACGTCGGTCGCCAGGACGACGGCCTGCGGGACGACGACCGAGATCTCGGGAAACCGCGCGTCGACGTCCGACTCGCGCAGCAGCCGATTGGCGAACGCGAGCCCGCGAGCCTTGCCTCCGAGCGAGCCGCCGCCGATGCGCGTGATGCTCGCCGAGCCGTCGAACCGCGAGCGGTCGAAGTCCGCGACGACCGCGCGGTCGCGGTCGAGCCGGTACTGCGTGATCGAGCGGATCAGGTCCTGCCGCAGGTGCTCGAGGCTTTGGAAGTCGGCGACCTTGCGCGGGCGCAGCTTGTCCGCCAGCGCGAACTCCGTACGCGCCTTGAGCCACATCGAGAAGTGGTTGCGCTCGCCGTGGAACGCGATGCTCTCGGCCGGTACGCTGCGCAGCTTCTCGACGAGCGAGGGCAGGTCCTTGGCCCGCGCGATCTCCGTCCCGTCCGGCGTGCGGAACACGAAGTCGCCGAAACCGAACAGGTCGACCAGCACCTGCCGCAGCCGGTGCAGCAGGACCGGCGATCCCTTGAGCAGGAAGTCGGCCTTCAGCCGCTCGGCTTCGGCCTGGTTCTCCGGGATGCTCGACTGCAGCACGATCGGAACGTCGGGGCGCACGCGGCGCACGCGCTCGGCCAGCTCGGCGCCGGCGCTGCGATCGATCCGGCCGTCCTTCGGGAACTCGAAGTCCGACAGGATCCCCAGGATGTTGTCGCTGTACGCGTCGAAATGGGCCCACGCCTCCTCGAACGTCTCGCACAGCACGATCTTCGGCCGTGCGCGCATGCGCAGCATCTTCTGCGACAGGTTCAGCCCCTCGGTGATCAGGCTCTCCGTGTGCCGCGTCAGCTCGGCGTAGATCACCGGGAGGAACGACGAGTAGAACCGGATGTTGTCCTCGACGACGAGGATCGCCGGCACGCCCATCCGGCCCGTGTCGTGGGCCACGTTTTGCTGGTCCTCGACGCTCTTGACGATCGCCAGGAGCACTCTGACGTCCCCCTGCCACAGGAACACGCGCGTCAGGTGCCCGCGGCCGTGGCGCGCCAGGAAGTCGGTCAGCTCGCGGTTGTCGTACGCCAGGAGCACGACCGGCAGGTCGAGCCCCGCGGCGCGCACGCGCGTCGCCAGCTCGCCGGCGTGCATGTCGCCGACCTGCACGGAGGCCACGATCATGTCGAACCGCGGGTCGGTCGTGGCCAGGGCGAGCGCCTCGGCGCCGCTCGACACGCGAACGATGTCCGGGTTGTGGGTCAGGTTCAGTTCGAGGAACTGGCGCAGCAGCGCCTCGTTCAGGTGCCCGTCCTCGGTCAGGATGAACGAGTCGTACAGGCTGGACACGAGCAGGATGTGCTGCACCCGGCTGCGCATCAGGTCGTGGAACCGCGGGCGCAGGATCGGACCGTACAGATCGGGCTGGCTCGGGCTCATCGTCGCCGCTCCGTCCCGATTCTAGATCGAACCGCGGTGACGCCGCGTCAATTGACCGTGACCACGCTCACCGGCCCGTCGCGGCGCAGCACGTTGATCCCCACGTCGTCGCGGTGCCGCGTCAGGGCCAGGTCGAGGCTCGCTTCGCCGACGCGCAGGCCCATGATCTGGACCTCGCGCAGGAACTCGGGCAGGATCGGGTTCGAGAACACGACCTTCCGCTCCGCCGCTCGAACCTCGAGGCTCAGACACGACTGCAGGAGCAGGAGCACCGAGCCCGCGGCCCACGATTGCGGGGCGCACGACACGGGGTACAGCGTCGGGCTCTCGCCCGGGCGGCGCGGGAAGCCGCAGAACAGCTCGGGCAGCCGGTGCAGGTCGAAGAACAGGCTGGCGTCGAACAGGCCGGTGAGGATCTTCAATGCCTCGGACTTGAGGCCGTAGCGCGCGAACCCCGCGGCGATCAGCGCGTTGTCGTGCGGCCACACCGAGCCGTTGTGGTACGACATCGGGTTGTATCGCGCCTCGGTGGTCGCGATGGTCCGGATGCCCCAGCCGGAGAACGAGGCCTCGCTCGTCAGGCACGCCGCGACCCGCCGCGCGCGGTCGCGGCTCGCGATCCCGCTGAACAGGCAGTGCCCGGCGTTCGACGAGCGCACGCGGCACCGGCGCTTGCGTCCGTCGAGCGCGAGGGCGTACGTCGACAGGTCGGGGCACCAGAACTGGTCCTCGAACCGCTGGCGCAGCGTCTTGGCCTCGAGCGCCAGCTCCTTCGCGCGGGCCTCGTGCCCCAGGACCTTGGCCAGCATCGCTGCCGCGCGCTTCGCCGCGTACACGTAGCCCTGGACCTCGCACAGGGCGATCGGCCCTTCCGCCTGCTCGCCGTCGTCGTGGAACACCGAGTCGTGCGAGTCCTTCCACCCCTGCTGCACGAGCCCGCGGGCCGAGCGCCGGTTGTACTCGAGGAACCCGTCGCCGTCGCCGCTCCGGTCGATCCACGCGAGCGCGCGCTCGACGTGCGGCCAGATCGTCCGGATCAGCTCGCGGTCTCCCGTCCGCTCGTAGCACGCGCCGGCGAGCATGACGAACAGCGGCGTCGCATCCACGCTGCCGTAATACCGACCGAACGGGACCTCGCCCGTGGCGGCCATCTCGCCGGCCCGCGTCTCGTGGAGGATCTTCCCCGGCTCGGCGTCCTGCTCGGCGCTATCGGCGTCGGCCTGGGTCGCCGCCAGGTACTGCAGCACGCCGCGCGCGACCGCCGGATCGAACCACAGGCACTCGAGCGCCGTGATGATGCCGTCGCGGCCGAACGCGGTGCTGAACCACGGGACGCCGGCGTACGGATAGGGGCCGTACGCCGTGTCCGTGCGCATCATGGCCAGGTCGGCCAGCGACCGGTTCAGCCAGTCGTTGAACTGCTCGTTCGACGTCAGGATCTGCGGCTCCTCGGATCGGGCCCGCGCGAACGTGTCCGCCGCCTGCTGGGACGCCAGCTCGTACGACGTCGCCGGGCGCTCGGCGATCGCGGCGTCCGCCCCGTACGAGATGGCCAGCCGGTACGTCGCCTCGGCGCGGGGTCCGAGACGGATCTCGTACCGCGCGGCCGAGGCGTCGAGGCTCGTCGGCGGCGGATCGAACGTGAGCCGCGTGCTGCGCAACCGCCCGTCGAGCCCCTCGTACCCGAGCTCGACCGCGTCCTCCGTCACGAGCGGGTCGAGCCTTCGTCCGCGCCGCTCGCGCACCACGCCGCGAACCTCGAAGATGTCGGCGAAGTCGGCGCCGAAATCGAGCGCCAGCACGAGGTCGACCGTCGATTGCCCGTAGTTGTGCACGCGCAGACGCTCGTGGCAAGCCCCGTTCCACAGGACCCGCCCGCGGAACACGTGCACGGTCCCCCGGGGGATCCGCACCGCCCCTTCCACGTCGGGGTTCGTCAGATCGACGGTCAGGAGCGCGTTGTCGTCCTTGATCGTCGAGCGCAACAGCAGCGGGCGGCTGCCGGCCAGGCGCAGCCGGAACCGGGACAGGTACCGTGTGTCGTGGTCGTAGATCCCGAACACCTCGAGGTCGCCGGTCCCGGTCTCCTCGATGTCGCCGAACCGATCGAACACGGCGAACGTGTCGCCGTGCTTCAGCACGCAGGTCCGGTCGTCGATGCGCGCAGACGTGGACAGGATATAGAACGAGTCGGAGATCCGCAGGACTTCGTCGGTCATCGCCCGATCAGTTGCTCGTACACCCGGACGTAGTCGCGGGCCATCCGCTCGACCGTGAACCGCTCCTCGAACACGTCCCGACACCGTTGTCGGCTGAGCGACGGGATGCGACGGACCGCGTCGACCGCCTGCTCCAGCTCGTCGACGACGAAGCCGGCTCGCCGTCATCGAGGACCTCGGGAACCGAGCCGTGGCGGTACGCGATCACCGGCGTGCCGCAGGCCAGGGCCTCGATCATCACCAGCCCGAACGGCTCGGGCCAGTCGATCGGGAACAGCAGGGCCTGTGCGTTGCCGAGGAACTCGTCCTTCTCGGTCTCGCCGATCTCGCCCACGTACTCGACGAGCGGATCGTCGAGCAAGGGCTCGATCTCCCGCTCGAAGTACGCCTGGTCCACGGCGTCGATCTTGGCCGCGATGCGCAGCGGCATCCGCACGCGCTGGGCGATCTCGATCGCCCGATCGACGCGCTTCTCGGGCGAGATCCGTCCGAGGAACGCGAGGTACCCGCCGGGCTCGCCGCGGAACCGGTACAGGTCGGGCGGCAGACCGTGGTACACGGTGGCGAGCCAGTTGGCCCACGGCAACGGCTCGCGCTGCGCGTCCGAGATCGAGACCAGCGGAACGCCGTTGAACTCGCGGTACAGCGGGACGAGGTCCGGGATGTCCAGGCGGCCGTGCAGCGTGGTGACGTGCGGCGTCGGCTGGCGCCGGGAGAACGGGAAGTGCAGGTAGTCGACGTGGAAGTGGAGCACGTCGAACTCGGCGGCGCGCTGCACGACGTGCTCGAGCATCAGCACGTGATGCGCCAGCTGATCCTCGCAGCTGCGGTCGAGGCGCAGCGAGCTCGGGCAAGCCGGCACGAGCTGCGCCGCGGTCACGGAATCCCCGCTCGCGAACAGCGTGACGTCGTGCCCCTGGCGCACGAGCTCTTCGGTCAGATACGAGACGATGCGCTCGGTTCCGCCGTAGTACTTCGGCGGCACGCTCTCGTACAGCGGTGCGACCTGCGCGATTCGCATGGTTGCAGACTACAACGCGGCGCGCATGACGCCCACGCGCGGGGCGCGCCACTCGCTCGACGGGACCAGGAACGTTCCCTATGGCGGGGGATCGATCGATGCTCTAGCGGACGGGGTCAGGGCCGGCGGCGCCGGGCGCACCCGCGATCGATCGACCCAGGCGTCAGCCGCGGGTCCGGACATCCCCGGGGAGCCGCGCGCGGAGATCCCCGGTTCACAATCGCGCGAGCGCCTGCTCGATGATCTGCAGCCCGCTCTCCACGCTCGCCGCCTGCGCCGCGTTCCACGACGACTTGCACTGCTTCTTGAGCTGCAGCGTCTGCGCGCGCAGCCCCTCGAGGTCGTCCTTCGTACGCGAGCTGATGTTGTACGGACGGCTGGCGATCTTGGCCCCCGAGGCGCAAATCGCGGGGACGGGCGAGGTGAAGCTCTCGCCCGAGTACTTCTTCTCGGCCGCGTCCATGAACGATCGGCACTGGGCCTCGCTCTTCTGGAAGTCGTCGAGCACGTCGAGGAGGTCGCCGAGCGCAATGTCGCCGAGCGGACTGCGCGCCCACTTCACGCGCTCGTACAGGTGGGAGCACCGGCGCTCGAGGTCCGCTGCCTGGGCGCGCTCGCCCTCCTCCTTTTTTTTGGTCTCGACCTTGGCCATGTGCTGCTCGCACAGCTCGACCTGTCGGAGAGCCTTCGGAGTGCCATCCGCGTTCTTGCAGTGTTTCCCGTCCTCGATCGTCTCGGCGCAGCGACCGAGCTGGTACTGCGCGTACGAGCGGACGCAGTACCCCTGGCCGCGCGCATCGTCCGGGTTGAGCGCGATGAACGACGACGCGGCGGCGACCGCCGGCTCCCAGCGCTCGAGGCAATTCCCCTGGGCCACGGCCAACTCGAGCTGGATCGTGCTGTCGCGCTGCGCAGGATCGGGCGACGCGTCCCACAGGGCGGTCAGGATCTTCGTCGCTTCCTCGCAACCGGCCTTGGTCCGGCCGCCCACGAGCGCCTTGGCGAGCAACCGCTGTGCCTCGAGCGAGTTCGGCGACTCCTCAAGCCAGAAGCGGGTGGCCTGCACCGCCGTGTCGAACAGCTTGGCTCGGCTGGCCTTCTCCGCGTCGGTCCCGCTGGGCTCGCCTTCGGCTCGGGCCACGGCGTTCTTGGCGAGCGCTTCGCGCGGCGACTGGGTCGTGCGGACGAGAGCGTCGGCATGGGTCAGCGCCTGGCGGGTGCATTCGACGTCGCCCGCACGCAGGCACTCGGACCCGATCGCGACCATCCGTGCTCGTATGGTCTGCTTCGACGCCTCGAGCGCCTGCTTCGTCGTCTTCGCGTCCTCGCTCCCGTCGTCGGGGAACGTGTAGGTCTCGAGCGTCTTGCGTGCCTTCTCGAACTGGTGGAGGTTCGTCTGGATCAGCGCCAGGAGCTGGAAGTAGCCGACGTCGATCGGCGGCACGGTCACGAGCTTGGACGCGTCCTGCTTCTGGGTCTCGCGGATGATCTCGAGCGCCCGCAGGAGGCGCTTCTCGGCCTCGGCGTATTGGCCCAGCTCGTTCAGACACGCGGCGATCCACGAGTACACGCGGGGCTCGTTGGGGACCAGGGCGTCCGCCTCCTTGAACTGCTCGAGCGCCGCCTCGAACTTCTTCTCGTTGAACAGCCGCTGCCCTTCGGCGAAGCTCTCGTTCGCATCCGATCGGGCGGGTGGCGCGCCGAGCAGCACGACGGTCACCAGGGTCCCGATGATCCACAGGTTCTTCATGGGTCCTCGAGATCCGCCGGTCGCGTTCGCGTCACGCCGCGCGCTCCGCGACCAGGGGCGGATTGCCAGTACAAGCTTACACTTACCTCGTTTGTCACGGGGTCGGTCCCTCGGCGTCCGGGACGGTTCAGCTGGGGCGGGTCTTCCGGGCGCTCGGGCTCTCTGGCCCCACGTCGCTCGGCCCCGGAACGATCCCCACGCCCGCTCCGGCCGGGCGCGGCCCGACGGCGGACAGGGAGGCTACGAGCGCGAGCAGCGCGTCCGGATCGATCGGCTTGACGAGATGACCGTCGAACCCCGCCTCTTCCGTGCGTCGCCGGTCCTCGTCCTGGCCCCAGCCGGTCTGGGCGATCAGGAGCATGCCCTGGGACCAGGACTCCGCGCGGATCTGGCGGCACGCGTCGTAGCCGTTGACCCGCGGCATGCCGAGGTCGAGGAGCACGACGTCGGGGCGAACGGACGCTGCCGATGCCACCGCCTGCGCTCCGTCGAGCGCGATGTGGGTCTCGTGGCCCATGTACTTGAGCAGCAGCGCCAGCGACTCCGCCGAATCGCGGTTGTCGTCGACGACCAGAATTCGGTACCTCGCTTCGTCCTTGGTCGCCACGGAACTCCTTCGACCACCCGTGCCGAAGAATATACTCGAACCGATTCCGCACGCCCAACGGGGCCTAGCGTGTGGCTCCGCCGTCGGCCTCGACCGCGCTCGCCGGGGCCTCGAGGCGCCGCGCCGGCAGGCGCACGATGAATTCCGCGCCGGTTCCGGCGCCCGCGCTGCGCGCCTCGATCGTGCCGCCGTGCAGCTCGATCAGCCGGCGGCTGAGCGACAGGCCGACCCCCAGCCCGGCCGTGGTGCGCTCGAGCGACCGGTCGGCCTGCGCGAACATCTCGAAGATCGGCTCGATCATCTCGGCCGCGATGCCGACGCCGTTGTCTCGCACGCGGCCGACGACCTCGCCCTCCTGGACGTCGAGCGAGAACTCGATGCGCCCGCCCGGCTCGGTGAACTTCGCGGCGTTGTTGAGCAGGTTGAGAAACACCTGCACGAGGCGTGTCGAGTCGGCTTCGATCGTCGTCCCCGGCGGGGGCAGCTCGAGGCTGAGCCGGTGACCCCGCGCACGGACGATCGGCTCCGCGGCCTCGATCGCCGCCTCGGCGACCTGGCGCAGGTCGACGCGCTCGAAGCGGAGCTGGAGCTTGCCGGTCGTGATGCGCGAGACCTCGACCAGGTCGTCGACGAGCCGGATCACCTGGTCGATCTGCCGCTCGATGATCGCGCGTGCTTCGTCCTGGGTCGCCGGTTCGACATGCGCCAGGCGCAGCAGGTGCAGCGCGTTGCGGATCGGGGCCAGCGGGTTGCGCAGCTCGTGGGCCAGGGTCGCCAGGAACTCGTCCTTGCGCCGGTCGGCGAGGCGCAGCGCCGCCTCGGCGCTGCGGCGCTCGCCGATCTCGCGCTCCAAGTCCCCGAGCATGCGGTTCATCGCGTCGGCGAGCGTGCCGATCTCGTCCTCCGTCGTCCGTCCGGCGCGCATGGAGAAGTCGCGGCGCTCGATCACGCCGCGGGCGGCGGCCGCGACGCGCAGGATCGGCTCGCTCACCGCCCGTTGGAGCCAGGCCGAGACGACGAGCGCCGTCCCCAGCGCGCCGGCCATCACCGTCCCGAGGATCAGCACGTAGGCGACGAGACGCCTTCGCACCTCGTACCGCGACTGGAGAACGAGCGTTCCGACCGTCTCGCCGCCCTCGACGATCCGATGGACCACCGTGAGGTGGTTCCCCGCGACCCGTTCGCCCGGCTCTCCCGGGTGCGCGGGAACGTCCGCGGCGTCGCCGCTGCGCACGTAGTACGCGAACAGCTCCCCGTCGACCATGTACAGGGCGGCGGCCTCGACGACGTTGCGCACGCTGAGCAGCTCGAGGTCCCGCGTCGCCTCCTCGCGATCGTCGAACGCGAGCGCCGGGCCGCTCGCACGGCCGACGATCTCGGCCAGCGTGCGCACGTCGGCGAGCTCGCGCTTTCGATAATCCTCCACGGTGTAGTAGCCCAGGGCGACCGCGGTCACGACCAGCGCGGCGAGCGTGCTCGTCAGCACGAGCGCCGTGAGCTTGTGGCGCACCGACCGACGCAGGAAGGCCGGGAGTCTCACGAGCGCCTGGCCTTGACGCGCTCGGCCACCGCGAGCATGCGCGAGCTGATGTGCAATCCGCGGCCTTCGGCGACCTTGGGTGCGACCTCGAACCGCACGTTGTCGCCGATGCGCAGGAAGTTGATCATCGCCCCGCGCTCGAGCGCCCCCGCGGCGTCGCTCACGACCGCGATCCCCACGGGGCGGCCGAGCCGGCGCAACTGGGCCGCGGCCGCGCGTCCGACGAACAAGAGGTGCACGCCGTCCGGCGTCTGACCCACGGCCAGCCGACGCACCACGACCGCCCGACCCTGCGCCTCACGCCCGAAAGCGATCTTCGTCAGGCACACGTACACGTCGTCGTCGCCCACGACGCCGATCACGAGCGGTGCGCCGTCGCCGAGGGCCGCTGGCGGCCATTCGACGTACGTCAGGAACTTGAACAGGTACGCGGCCTTGACCTCCTGCTCGAGCTCGGCGATCGCCGGCGACGCGACGAGCGCGAGCAGGATCGGCGCGCAGAGCAGAGCGCGGGCCAGCTGGCGCAGCGCGGGCACTCAGAACCGCAGCCGGGCCTTGAGAAACGCGGCCCGCTCGAACTCGGCTCCCGGAGACCACTCGATGTGCTCGTCGTCGAACACGTTCTGCAGCAGAAGCGAGAGCTCGACGCTGTCGGAGGTGCTCCACGCCACGCGCGCGTCCACGGCGGTGTAGGCCGGCACGTCGATGTCGTCCAGCTCGTCGTAGTGCCGCAGGAACGCGTCGATCTCCCACGCCCGGCCCAGATCGAGCGCCGAGCGGAGCTTGAACCAGTGCCGGGGATCCGCACCGATGCTCGACTCGGGCTGCAGGTCGACGGCGCCCGAGCGCACGTGCAGGTCGATGCCCAGATACGTGTAGCCGCCCGTGACGCGCCAGTGGTCCGTCACGCTGTACGCGGCCCAGGCTTCGATCCCCGCCGAGTGCCCCTCGCGGTCGTTGGCCACGAAGGCGGCGGTGGGGCCGGGGGAGATCGATCGCTGGTGCTCCAGCTGGGTATAGAACGCCGTCGCGGACCACGAGAACCGGTGGATCGGCTGGGCCCGGTAGCCCAGCTCGTAGGCGTAGCTGATCTCGGACTCGAACTCCGGTCCGCCGGCGAGCAGGAACGGCGGAGCGCCGGGCAGGAACAGCTCGCGGTCGAAGCGCGACGGCGTGCGCACCGTACGGGACACGGCGGCCCACAGCAGGTCGTTCTCCGAAGAGCGCCAGCCGAGTCGCGCGCTCGGCAGGTATTCGACGCCGGTGTAGGCGTTGCGGTCGACCTTGATGCCGATCGCCAGGTCCAGGTCGTCGCGCAACAGGATGTCGTCCTGGGCATAGACGTTCCAGCTGGTGAGGTCCTTGTCCGCCGGTAGGATCGCCAGCGCCGCCGTGTTCTCGATCCGGTCCCGCACGTAGCGCAACCCTCCGCCCCACATGACGCTGTGGGCGTTCCGGGCTCGGAGCACCTGCTCGAACGCGAGGTCCGCCGTGTCGAGCGTCTGCTGCCGGCGCGACGTGTAGTCGTAGTACGCCTGCACGCGCAGCCGGTCGCCGTCGCCGCGGTCGAGGGTATAGCGGCCGAGCACGTTGGCCCCACGCAGCTCCTGGGGCTCGGGCTCGCCTTCGTCCTCCGCCGCGTAGACATCGCCCTGCACGGTGAAGCCGCTCGTCCCGCTGGTCCAGTCCGAGCGGAACCCGGTCTGGATCCGATCGGTTCCGTCGGTGTTCTCCGTGCCGTCCGGAAAGCTCGTGTCGTCGAGGCGCGATGCCTTCACGTACGCGCGGTACGTCCCCGAGGCGCCACCGTAGCGGCCTTCGACGAGCGCCTGCGTGTTCCCGGCGCCGGCGACGGCGACACCGCCCCGCGTCTCGCTCGCGCGCTTGCTGAGGATGTTGATCACGCCGTTCACCGCATTGGCGCCCCACAGGACGCCTCCCGGACCGCTGATCACCTCGATGCGCTCGATGTCCTCGAGCATGACGTCCTGGGCGTCCCAGAACACACCCGAGAACGTCGGGGTGTAGACCGATCGTCCGTCGATGAGCACGAGCAGCTTGTTCGCCAGGACGTTGTTGAACCCGCGCGCGCTGATCGCGTAGCCATTCGCGCTCGTGCGCGCGACTTGCAGGTTCGGAGCCAGGCGCAGCGCCTCGGGGATCGTCGTCGCTCCGGAGCGCCGGATCTCCTCGGCGTCGATGACGTACACCGAGCTCTTGGCGCGCGATAGCGGCTCGTCGCGGCCGCTGACCGTCGAGACGACGATCTTGGACAGCTCCTCGAGCGACAGATCGCCCAGGTCGCTTGTCTGGTTGGCCCACGCCGCGCCGAGCACCGGCGGGGCGAGCGCTAACATCGCGAGCCACGTGGACGGGCTCCTCGAACCGACGGTCCTCAACGTGAGCTCCGCCCCTCCTGGCTCTCGAGCCATCGATTCTATGTCGCGGCGCGCAGGCGTTCCAAGTGCTGCAAATGACCTGTCACTCGACTCGGGTGATCACCGGAGGCCGCGAGTCACACTGTCGTGTCGTCCCGAGCGCGATACACTGTTCGTGGAACCATGAGTCCGACGTGACGCCGCCGAAGAAGTCGACCGTCGACACCGGCCTGTACCGGATGCTCGTCGAGCAAGCGCGGGACTACGCGCTGTTCCTGCTCGATCCCGAGGGCCACGTCATGTCGTGGAACCTCGGGGCGCAGCGGTTGAAGGGCTACACCGAAGACGAGATCATCGGCCGGCACTTCTCGGCGTTCTACACCCGCGAGGCGATCGACAGCGCCTGGCCGCAGCACGAGCTGACGATCGCGACGACCGAGGGACGGTTCGAGGACGAGGGCTGGCGCGTGCGGAAGGACGGCTCGCGCTTCTGGGCCAATGTTGTGATCACGGCGCTGCGCGACCCGACCGGCCAGCTGCTCGGGTTCTCGAAGATCACCCGCGACTTGACCGACCGCCGCGAGTACGAAGAGACGTTGCGCCGGAGCGAGGAGCGGTTCCGTCTGCTGATCGAAGGCGTCGTGGACTACGCGATCTTCATGCTCGATCCCGAAGGGCTGGTCACGAGCTGGAACTCGGCTGCCGAGCGCATCCACGGATACAAGCGCGAGGAGATCCTGGGCAAGCACATGGCGCGGTTCTTCCCCGCCGAGGACATTGCGGCGGGGCGGCCGTGGCAGGAGCTCGCGCGAGCCCGCCGCGACGGCCATACCGAGGCCGAGGGCTGGCGCATGCGGAAGAACGGCGAGCGCTTCTGGGCCCGTGCCGTGGTCAGCGCGATGTACGACGACGCGGGCCGGCTGCGCGGGTTCGCGAAGGTAACCCAGGACCTGACCCACCGCCGGCATCTGCAGGATCTGGAGAAGGCGACGCGGCACCTCAACGAGTTCATCGCCACCTTGGCCCACGAGCTGCGGAACCCGCTCGCGCCGATCCGGGCCGCCGTGTACGTCCTGGCGCGCACGAAGTCCGACGACCCGCTGCACGACGAGCTGCTCCAGACGCTCGACCGCCAGAGTGCGCTGTTGACGCGCATCGTCGACGACATGGTGGACATCGCCCGCATCACCCGCGGCGCGATCCCGATCGAGCGCGTCCCGCTCGACCTGGCCGACGTCGCGCGCCACGCGCTGGAAACGGCGGCGCCACTCATCGAGGCCGCGCAGCACACGCTCGACGTCGCGTTTCCGGCCGAGCGCGTGTACGTCAGCGGGGACCTGCACCGGCTGACCCAGCTGGCGACGAACCTGCTGAACAATGCCGCGCGCTACACACCGCACGGCGGAAGAATCTGGCTGCACGTGGACGAAGAAGGCCGCGACGCCGTGCTGCGCGTACGCGACGACGGCCAGGGCATCGAGCCCGATCAGCTCGGCACGATCTTCGACATGTTCGTCCAGGGGCGACCCGTGCTCGAGCGCGTCGGCGCGGGCCTGGGGATCGGGCTCGCCTTGTCGCGCAAGATCGCCGAGCTCCACGGTGGCGCGCTCGCGGCACGCAGCGCTGGGCCGGGCAAGGGTAGCGAGTTCACGCTGCGCCTACCGCGGATCGAGAGCCCCGACCGGACCGTCGTCGAGGGTGCTGCCGATGCGGTCGAGACGGGTACGGCGCAGCGTGTGCTCGTGGTCGACGACAACGTCGATGCCGCGGCGACGCTCGCGATGCTGCTCCGGTCCCTGGGACACGAGACGCGCGTCGTGCACGACGGCACCGCGGCGTTGCGCAGCGTGGCGGAGTACCGGCCGCGCATCGTGCTGCTCGACATCGGCCTGCCCGATCTCGACGGCTACGAGGTCGCGCGACGGCTGCGGGCCATGCATCCGGGCGCCGACCTGCGCATCGTCGCGATCAGCGGCTGGGGCCAGCAAAGCGACCGCGAGAGGTCGCGCGACGCGGGCTTCGACATGCACCTCGTGAAGCCGGTCGAGACGACCGAGCTCGCGCGCATCCTGGGCGAGATGGGCGGCACACTCCTGCACTGAAACGGGGACGGTCCCCGAAACGGGGACGGTCCCCGTTTTCCTACCGCCCGAGCTCGATCCGGCGGAACGACTCGAGCGTCTCGGCCTCCGAGGGCGGCTGCAGCACGTTGCGCTCGGCGAACTCCCGGCGCTGCGGAAACGCGGTGGCGCGGATGCGCTCGGCGGCATCGAGAAGGTCGTAGGACGTGTGCCGCAGCTCGACCCCCGGTCCGAGGAGCAGCCAGAACGCGCCGGGGCCCGAGAACGGCATGCCCACGCTGCCCGCGTTCACGACGCGCGTCCGACCGATCACCCGCTGGAACTGCATGTGTGTATGGCCGCACACGACGAGGGGCACGCCGATCGTCTCGAAAATCGGCACGAGTCGCGCTTCGGGCGTGAAGCGCGTGAAGATGTCGGTGTCGTTGCGCGGCGTCGCGTGGCAGAACAGGATCGCGTCTGAGGCCAGCCGGCGATCCAGCGTTCGTCTTCGGCGGTCAGCTGCGTCGCCGTCCACTGCAGGGCCTCGCGCGCCTGGTCGGGAAGCGTCGCCGACGGCGCGCCTCGGCGAACTGCCAGCACCTCGCGCTCACCGTTGCCCGATAGGCATTCGAGCGGCACGTCGACGTCGCGGAGACACACGAGCGTTTCGCTCGGCATCGGACCGGGCAGCACGTCGCCGCCGACGACGATCTGGTCGACCCCCGCCCGTCGAACGTCGTGGAGCACGGCCTCGAGCGCGGGGAGGTTCCCGTGAATGTCGTAGAGCGCCGCGACTCGCATGAGCCTGCGATTCTACCGCGCCGACCCCACACGGGCCCCAGACCGGGTCACTGACGGACGACGGTCGTCTCCCGTCCGCGAACCGCCATCGCGATCAACAGGATCAGCACCAGCAGCCCGATGCCGCCGATCGCGAGCCAGACGGGGCTCACGGCCCAGCGATCGTTGTCCTTGCTGATGTTGACGTCGACGTCGATCGGCGGCTTGGGCTCGTCCTGGATGCCGGCGAGCACGGAGCCCACGAGATCCGCCGGCACGGCGTGCGTGAAACCCGAAAAAGCAGGCGTGGCACTCATCGCGGGCGCTGCGAGAGCCAAGCCTCCGAGGATCGCCACCAACAAGATCGCTCGCTTCATGGCATACCTCCGACGTGCGGTTCCGCGAGCGGAACGCACTGGCCCAGCGAATCTGCAACGCCCGTACCAGAGTTCGACCCGGCAGGTGACCCGTGTTTTCGCTGCGCGGTCGGGACGGAATGTAAGAACTCGCGTGCGGGCGGCCGTCTTGACAGTCGGGGGACCCGCCAGTATTTTGGCGGTCATGCCGAAGCGTGTCGTCCCCCGCCCGGATCCCGCCTCGCGCCTGACGAGCGAGCTGAGCCGGCGCGAGCGACAGATCATGGACGCGATCTACCGGCTCGGCAGCGCGTCGGCCTCCGAGGTCGGCCGGAACCTTCCCGATCCGCCCACGGATACCGCGGTGCGCACGCTCCTGCGGATCCTCGAGCGCAAGGGTCATCTGCGGCACTCGCGCGACGGGCTGCGGCACGTGTACGCGCCCGTCGTCCCGCAGAACCAGGCCAACCGCACGGTGCTGCACCACGTGCTTCAGACCTTCTTCAACGGCTCGCGGTCCCAGGCCATGGCGGCGTTGCTCGACCTCCCGCTGCCGCTATCGGAAGACGAGCTCGACCGGCTCGGCGCGCTCATCGAGCGGGCGCGAAAGCGGCGCGGATGATCGCCGATTCCACCTCGATCGTCGTAGCCCTGGCCGTCGTGGCGGGGAAGGTCGCACTCCTGGTCGCCCTCGGGGCGCTCGCCGCCTCGTGCCTTCGGCGCTCGAGCGCGGCGGCTCGTCACGCGCTGTGGACCGTCGTGCTCGTCGGCGTGTGCCTGATCGCGCTCTCGCCGTTCCGTTCGTCGAGGTGGGATCTGGCGCTTCCCGTGCCGCCGGCGCTCGCGGCGTCCACCGCGGCGCTCGTCGTACCGGCTCGGTCGCCCGGACCGGCGAGCGCGAGCCCGGCGTCGCCATCGGCAGCGCAGAGCGCGGGCCGCTTCGGGACGTTCGACGCGTTGATCCTCGTCTGGCTCGGCGGCGTCGCGACGCTCGGTGTACGGTTCGTCCTCGGTCGGGCGGCGCTGCGCCGAGTCGTGTCTCGCTCGTCAGCCCTCGAGCGCATGAGCGTGCACGACAGGCTCGGCCGCCGCGTGCGGTTGATCGAGACGGACGAGCTGTCGGTCCCGGCGACGTGGGGCACGCTCCGCCCGCTGATCGCGCTGCCCACGGACGCCCGCACGTGGTCGACGGACGCGCGTCTCGCCGCGCTGCGCCACGAGCTGGCGCACGTTCGCCGTCACGACGCGCTCACCCGGGCGCTCGCCGACCTCGTGTGCGCCGGTCTGTGGTTCCATCCCGGCACGTGGCTCGTCGCGCACCGGATGCGCGCGGAATCGGAGCGGGCGTGCGACGATGCCGTCCTCACCGCCGGTGGCTCGTGTGTCGGATACGCGGAGCTGCTCCTGACGCTCGCCTCCGGCATGTCCCGTCGAGCCGGCGTGCACGCCATGGCCGAGGCGCGGGAGCTCGAGCGCCGGCTCGTGGCGATCCTCGACCCGTCGACGCAGCGCTCGAGCTCGCGCTCGCTCATCGTCGCCGCATCGGTGAGCGTGCTCCTCGTCGCCTTCGTGCTGGGTGGAGCGCGGCTCCAGGCGAGCCCAGCCGCCAGCGGCGCGGAAACGGACCCGTTCGATGAGCGCGTCTCGATGTCCCCGGCCGAGGAGCGCCGGGCGCTCGCGCGCTCGTTCCGCCCGCGCGACTCGCGGGAGGCCGAGGCGTTCGCC
Source organism: uncultured Acidobacteriota bacterium (assembly GCA_963824225.1). Classification (GTDB taxonomy): domain Bacteria; phylum Acidobacteriota; class Polarisedimenticolia; order Polarisedimenticolales; family Polarisedimenticolaceae; genus CAWGOF01. Next base: position 609,885 of record CAWGOF010000002.1, read on the forward strand.
CGGCTGACCGAGGCCACGGGCCACGAGAAGCAGCACGCGCTCGACTTCGTGCGCGAGCGCGCGACCTGGGCGCTGTCGATCGCGGACACCGATCGAGTCATCGCGCCGTTGATCGCGGCGCTCGCGGACGACGACTGGCGGGTTCGGGCGTACGCCGCGACGAACCTCGGGTTCGTCGACGCCCCGGAGGCCGCGGCGGCCCTCACCGATCGACTGGACGATCCGGCATGGCGCGTCCGCGCGGCTGCGGCGTACACGCTTGCGCGCACGACCGCTGCGCCGAGCACGGACCGGATGCTCGCGCTGCTCGACGATCCGGCGTGGCAGGTACGGCTCGCCGCGGTCGAGCTCTGCGAGCGCGTGCGCACGCCCGAGAGCCGGGACGCGCTGCGCCGCCGGCTGAGCGACACCCACGTGGCCGTGCGCATGGCCGCCGAAACCGCCCTCTCGGAATAGCGACGACGGACAGGAATGGAGGAACCCATGACGCTCGCCCCGAACCGCCAATTTTTTGGCATTCTTCTGCTCTGCGCCTCGTCGATCCTCGAGGCCGCGACGACACCCGGACCGACGGCGATCGCGCCGATCGAAGCGATCGGGGCGATCGAGAAGGAGATCTCGACCCTGATGGCCGAGCGGCGCATCCCCGGCCTGTCGATCGCGGTCGTGATGGACAACCAGCTGCGCTGGTCCGACGGCTACGGCATGGCCGACGTCGAGAACTGGGTGCCCGCGCGAGCCTCGACCGTGTATCGGATCGCCTCGGTCACGAAGCCCGTCACGGCGATCGCGGCGATGCAGCTCGTCGAGCGCGGGAAGCTCGACCTCGACGCCGCGATCCAGACGTACGTGCCGACGTTTCCCGAGAAGTCCGGGCCGATCACGGCGCGCCTGCTCCTCGGACACCTGGCGGGGATCCGCAACTACCTGCGGAGCGACTTCTCGGGACAGCCCGAGAATGCACGGTACTACGGCCGCTTGACCGACGCCCTCGAGATCTTCCGCAACGACCCGCTCGACGCCGAGCCGGGCACGCGATTCTCCTACACGACGTTCGGGTACGCGCTCCTGGGTGTCGCGATCGAGGGCGCGGCGGGCCAGGCCTACGGGGACTACATGCGGGAGAACGTGTTCGGACCGGCGCACATGCTCCAGACACGCACCGACAGCGTGTACGACATCATCCCGAACCGCGCGCGCGGGTACACGCGCCTGGGGATCGGCGAGTCGTTCTCCGGACGGTTTCCGACCGGGGAAGTGCGCAACTCGGACTTCATGGACTCGAGCTACAAGCTTCCTGGCGGCGGGCTGGTCTCGACCGTCGAGGACCTGGCTGCGTTCGCGATCGCGGTGCAGGGCGGTGTGCTCGTATCGCCCGAGACGTTCGAGCGAATGGCGACACGCCAGCGAACCACCGCGGGCGAAGAGACCCCGTACGGTCTGGGCTGGTACGTCGACGGCATCGAAGGCCGGACCGGCGTCGTGTGGCACGGCGGCGTGCAGAAGGGCGTCACGAGCACGCTGTACCTCCTGCCGGGCGAGCGCTTCGCCGTCGTGATCCTGACGAACCTCGAGGGCGGCGGGATGCTCGGGTTGGAGCGGCTGGCCTCGCGCGTCGCCGACATCCTGGTACCTTCGCCCTAGGACGTTGGCATGGACGGGCATCGAGAGCGACAATCGTCGCCGGTGCGCAAGATCCCCGTCCGCGTGCGAACGGCGCTCGTCCGAGCGTCGATCGTCAGTGGCGCGCTGTTCGTTGCCGCTTTCGCCTGGGGGTTCCTGATCGAGCCGCGCCTCCTGCGGAACGAGGACTATGCGATCTCCGTTCCGCGATGGCCCGCGACGTGTGACGGACTCCGCGTTGCGGTCCTGGCCGACCTGCACGTCGGCTCGCCGATGAACGGCATCGAGAAGCTGCGGGAGATCGTCGCCTTGACCGAGCGAGCGCAACCAGACCTCGTGCTGCTCGCCGGCGACTACGTCATCCACGACGTCGTGGGCGGCCAGTTCGCGTCGCCCGAAACGATCGCGCAGGAGCTCCGGGCGCTCTCGGCTCCGCGCGGTGTGTGGGCCGTCCTGGGCAACCACGATTGGTGGCTCGATGCGGCGCGCGTCCAGCACGCACTCGAGGCGAACGGGATCACCGTGCTCGAGGACCGAGCCGTCCCCGTGCGATCCGGCGCGTGCGAGTTCTGGCTCGCCGGGATCGGCGACTTCTGGGAGGCGCCGCACGACGTACGGCGCGCGCTCCAAACGGTGCCAGACGGCGCGCCGATCCTCGCGTTCACCCACAACCCGGACGTGTTCCCCGAGATCCCCGACAGCGTCGCTCTGACCATCGCCGGCCACACGCACGGCGGGCAGGTCTACGTGCCGCTGATCGGTCGCCCGCTCGTGCCGTCGCGCTACGGCCAGCGCTACGCCGCGGGCCACCACGTCGAACAGGGCCGGCACCTGTTCGTGAGCACGGGGCTCGGGACGAGCATCCTGCCGGTGCGGTTTCTCGTTCCACCCGAGATCTCGGTGCTGACGATCCGCTCGGGCGACTGACGGGCGGGTCTCGGACTACTCCTCGTCCTCGTCCAGTTCGTCCTCGGGCTCCTCTTCGGGCTCGGGCGCGTGCTCGGCGAACGCTTCGAGCAAGGCGAGCGGCACGGCGAACTCGAGCATGGCGGCGCCGTCTTCGAAGTGCATGGCGAACGGGATGGCGCCTGCGGGTCCCTCGAGCGCTTCGATCAGCTTCGCCGGGCGTCGATCGACCTCCGTCGTCCCCTGTGACTTCTCGATTTCCTGGCGCATCATCGTGCCGAGCTGCATGCGGCCGAATACACCGGGCCGCGGCGTGAGCGGGCCGAGGTCGGCGAGCAACAGGCCGCCGCGGCCGGGGACCGATCCTTCTCGCGCCTGAGCGGCCTCGCGGATCGCCCGTGCCGCCCATTCGTCGCTTCCGGAGATGACCATGTCGCCGACCTCGGCGAATCGAACGGTCATCTCCGCGTTCGTGGGCGCTCCTTCGCCGCCGAACGGCGTGGGCGGGCGGAAGCGGTAGACCCACGTGGGTACCATCTCGGGCTCGAGGACCTCCTGCTCGACGAGCGCCTTGCCACCCGAGATCGACTTGGCCCGCGCGGTCAAGGACGCGAGCGCTCCGCGGCAGCGTTCGGCGCTCGAGACGCCCCACACATGGAGCATCTGCACGTCGCCGGCCAACCGATCCATCGCGTACGCGAAGTCGCCGCGCTGGCAGCCAATGATCTCGTCCGAGGTCCACAGATCCATGTGCTGCATCAGCATCGCGTCCTGCTCGGACGAAGACGGCGCTGCCGCACGGAGGAAGCTCTGGAGCGCGGTGCGATACCCCTGCAGAAACCCCTTGAGCCATGCGCGGGATGGCTCGGTCCAGTCGAGCCGACCGGCCACGAGGATCGGTGCGTGGGCCGGCATCATGCGGCCGATCGTGGGAAGCCTCGCGTCTTGCTGTGCGGCGATGAACCCGGCCAGCGTCGAGCCCGTGCGCTCGGTCCCTCGGCCGTGCACGATCACAAAGCCATCCTTGACCTCGATCGACATCTGCAGCTTCGAGACGGAGTCGATCGTGTCGCGCAGGAAGTCGATGTACAGGTCGAACAGCGGCTCGAGCTTGCGCGGATCGAACGGCGGCGCCTGGGGCGCGGCACCAGCCTCCTCGACCGGCATCGGGCCCTGCGGACCGTGCAGCTTGAACTCGACGACGACGGTGAAATACACGCTGACCGGGCGTCCGTCCTGCACTGCTGGCGCGTACTTCCAGCGCTCGACCGCCTCGATCGCGGCGTCGTCGAACACGGGGTCGCTCGACCGAAGGACCGATACGTCTCGGACGTTGCCGTTCTCGTCGATGACGGCGCGCAGGATCACGCGACCCTCGGTTCGCGCAAGACGCGCCTCCTCCGGATAGCGCGGCGTGATCTTGTCCTGGAGCTGTGGCGGCGTCACGCCCTCGGTGACTTCGATCGGGGCGAGCGTCTCCGCTGCAGGCGCAGCGCCAGGGTCCTGCGCTTGCGGCATCGGCACCGGCAGATGCTTCATCTGCTCTCGGGCCGCGGCGAGCCCGGCCTGCAGCTCGTCGTGCAGCGGCTCGACCTCGAGCGAGAGCGTGAGCGAGCCGGGCGGAAGATCGTCGCCCGACGCCGCAGCCACCGGATCGAGCGCCCGCACGCACTCGGGTGTCTGGCCGACGATCAGCGTGCGCCCGCGCACCACGGCGTAGAGCGTCGGCCCGCCCTCGGCGCCCGGTGTCGGAGCCAGACGGAGCACGGTCAGCCCGCCCTCGACCGTGCGCTCGGCGAAACGGTGCGCGACGGCGTCGATAGCCGCCGCACCGTCGCGGACGGGAACCGCGAGCACGAAGCCCTTCGCCCCGCTCAACGCCCGGCCTTCGTCGGGCATCGCGATCACGACGGGCCGCGTCAGGTCGAGAAACGAGAGATCGGCAACGCCGAGGCTGGCCGCGAGCTGCTGCAACACCTGCTCGCGATCGAACGCCGCATGCGTGCTCGTCGCCAGGATCTCGAGGTCGCGCAGCAGGTCGTTGATGCTCGTCGCCCGGATCCGGACGACCGCTGCGGCGTGGGCCGCCGCGGTCAGACCGAGGCCGACGACACAGGCCAGGACCGCCGTCAGGCAGCGCATCCGCTTCATGTGGCACTCCCCGTGACCGCATCATACGGCGTTTCGCCAGCTTGCTTTCGACGAAACGGCTCGGTTAGCTTCGCGCGATGTCCACGCGCGTCGAGCGGCCTCAGGCGGCGGGCTATGCCCGCCACGTGGCGATCGGGATCTTCCTCAGCCGCATCTCCGGACTGATCCGCGACGCCGTCTTCGCGCGCTACTTCGGCGCGTCGCTCTTCGCCGACGTGTTCCGCGCCGCGCTGCGGGTTCCGAACGTTCTGCAGAACTTGCTGGGGGAGGGGACGCTGAGCGCTTCCTTCGTCCCGGTCTATTCCGAGCTACTGCACCAGGGCCGGAAAGACGAAGCTGGCCGCGTGGCCGGCGCGGCGTTCGCGCTGCTCCTCGCCATCGCGGGTGCGTTCGCGTTGATCGGGATCTTCGCCGCCCCGCTGCTGGTCGACGTGTTCCTGTTCGGGTTCGAGGGCGAGCGCCGGACGCTGGCCATCGCCACGGTCCGGATCATCTTCCCGATGACCGGGGTCCTGGTGCTTTCGGCGTGGGCCCTCGGGATCCTCAACAGCCACCGACAGTTCCTCGTTCCGTACGTCGCGCCGGTGCTGTGGAACGCGGCGATGATCGCTGCGCTGCTCGTCCTGGGCGGCCGGATGGACCTGGGGCACCTCGTCATCGCCCTGGCGTGGGCCGCGCTCGTCGGTGGCGTGCTGCAGCTCGCGGTGCAGCTCCCATGGCTCATTCGTCTCGAGCGCGATCTGGATTTCCGCTGGTCCAACCTGCGCCTCGCGGCGACGCGGGAGATCCTGCGCAACGCCTGGCCCGCGGTTCTCGGCCGCGGGGTGGTACAGATCAGCGCGTGGATCGACCTGGCGCTGGGCTCGCTCCTGTCGATCGGCGCGATCGCCATCTTGTCCTACTCGACGACGATCTACCTGCTCCCGATCAGCCTGTTCGGCATGTCGGTTGCCGCCTCGGAGCTTCCCGACCTGGCGCGCCAGAGGCTCGACGATCCGGCGCGGCTGCGCGAGCGGGTCGGCGCTGGGCTCAGGCGCATGGCGTTCTTCGTCGTGCCGTCGCTCGTGGCGTTCCTCGCGCTGGGCCAGGTGATCGTGGCGCTGCTGTACCAGCGCGGGCTGTTCACGGCCGAGGACACCGCGGTCACGGCGATCGTGCTCGCGGGGTATGCCCTGGGGCTGCAGGCCTCGACCAGCACGCGCTTGCTCTCGTCGACGTTCTTCGCGCTGCACGACACACGGCGGCCGGCGATGTTCGCGGCGACCCGCGTCCTGATCGGCGGCGGCCTGGGCTACGCGCTCATGCGACCGCTCGACGCCCATCTCGCGTGGCACGGGCGGCCGCTCGGCGCCCTGGGCCTGAGCCTCGCCGCCGGTGCCGCTGCCTGGGTCGAGTGGGGTCTGCTGTGGAGCGCGCTGAAGCGGCGCATCGGATCGTTCGGTCCCGGGCTCTCCGTTCTGCTGCGGATGTACGGGGCCGCCGTCGTCGCGGCCGCCGTCGGCCGCGGGCTCGACGCGGTTTTGCCGCCGTTCGAGCCGGCGCTCCGCGGCGCCGTGATCCTCGGCGTCTACGGCGTGCTGTACTTCGCGATCGCCGGCTGGCTCGGACTCGACGAGGCGCGGCGCACCGTGGGACGGCTGCTCCGAAAGCGGCCGTGAGCGTTACAGGCGTGCGCCTCCGCGGTACGCCGCCGCAACCTGTGCACCGACGATCGGCTCGCCCCACTCGAGGAGCCGGCTCACTGCCGGGTCTCCCGCCACGGCCGGATCGGCAGCCAAAGGCGCACTCATCGCCGCCAGCGCGAGGTCGGCGATCGTCAGCTCGGAGCCGAGGAGACCGCCTGCCGCTCCGAGCCGCGTGACCGCGAGAGCGGCCGCGCGCTTGGCTTCGGCCACGTCGCGCGGGTAGCGCTCGTCGCTGATCCGGAAGCGCTGGGCCACGCGGCGCCTGGCGACTCGTTCCTGGATTCGGCGCTTCAGGCCCACGGATTCGGGAAAGAACATCGACCCCAACAGCCCCGGCGTGCTCAGCACCGTGTGGTACGCGATGCGCCGGGACAGCTCCATGAACGCTCGGTCGGCCCAGTCCTCGAGCACCAGGCACTCCGCGCGCCGCGCGGGGTCGCGCGGGACGAGCGGCGGCTCCGGATGGCGCTCCTCGAGGTACAGGAGGATCGCCGTCGAGTCCGGAACGATGCGCTCGCCGTCGACCAGGACCGGGACGAGGCCCTGGCTCGATTGACGGAACACGCTGCTGCGGTCGGTAGGCCGGATGTTCTCGACCTCGTACCGCAGACCCTTGCGCTCGAGGCCCAGTCGGGCCTTGACGCAGTTGTGGCTGAACGGGATCTGGATCAGCTTCACGGACGGATCTTACGCCCGAACCCGCCTAGCAGCGCAGCTCGCGCACCGGATCGACGCGCCCCGCACGGCGCGCGGGTCCGGCGCACGCCAGGAGCGCGATCGCGATCACGACGACCGGCACCACGACGAACGTGACGGCGTCGTGCTCCTTCACGCCGTAGAGCAGCGCCCGAATCGCCGGGGATACGGCGAGCGCGACCCCGAGACCCACCCCGAGGCCCAGCCCCGCCAGGCGCAGACCCCGGCCGACGATCGTGCGCACGAGGTCGACCGGCCTCGCACCGAGCGCCGAGCGCACGGCCAGCTCGCGCATGCGCTCGCTGACCGTGAACGAAAGCACCCCGAACAGTCCGACGCCGGCGACCAGGAGCGCGAAGCCCGCGAACGTGCCGAGCAGCACAGCGTACAGGCGGGGCCGGGAGACGACACGGGCCACACGCTCGTCGAGCGTGGCGATCCGATCCGGGACGAGCCCCGGATCCACGTCGCGCACGACCGAGCGCAAGGTCGCGGCGGCCGTCCCCCGGTCGACCGTGGGCCGCAGGACGAGCGTCGCGACCGGTGCGAGCACGCGGCCGCGCATCTGCCGGTACACGTAGTAGATCTCGGGCTGCGTGGCATCGCCGGCCGACACGTATCGCACGTCGTCCACCACGCCGACGACGCGGGCCTCGATCTCCGGATCCATGTAGCCCACGCCCAGCGGAACGTGCGTGTCGAGCGGAGCCGGACCGAGGTACTGCCGCGCAAAGGCCGCGTTGACGACGGCCACGGGCTCGGACGCCGGTCCGTCCGTCTCGTCGAACCCCCGGCCGCTCGATACGCGCATCCCGAGCGCCGAGAACAGGTCGGCGCTGACGAGGCGCGGAGACGCTTGCACGGACTCGCCGTTCAGGATCGGCGAGCGCAGCGTGAACGCGGCCGTCGAGCCGCCGGCCGAGAGCGGCAGCTCGGACGTCCACGCCGAAATGCCGAGGCCGGGCGACGCGCCCAGGCGCGCGAGGATCGAATCGACGATCTCGTACCGCCGCTCGGGTGTGAACCGCGACGACGGAAGCGCGAGGCTCGCCGTCAGCACGCCGGACGGCTCGTAGCCCCGATCGGCGTGGGTCAGGATCCAGAAGCTGCGCCCGAGCAGCGAGGCACCCACGAGGAGAATGCTCGTGATCGCGATCTGGCTCGCCGCGATCCCCTGCCGGATCGCCGAGCCGTGCACCCCGGCCCGTCGCACCGTGGACGTCGGCAGGACGCCGCAGGCGAGGCCGATGAGCACCGAGAGCCCCAGCCCGACGAGGACGACGATCCCGTCGAGGTCGATGTCCGCAGCGCGCGGGAAGCCACTGGGCAAGAGCGCGGGCAGCGATCGGTGGAACAGCGCGGCCAAGGCGAGCCCGACCGCGCCGCCCGCGAGGCCGAGGAGCAAGCTCTCGGTCAGGAGCTGGCGCGCGAGCCGCGCCGGATCCGCGCCGATCGCCGCGCGGATCGCGAGCTCGGCGCGCCGCGACGTCGCCCGCGCGAGCTGCAGTCCGGCAATGTTCGCCGTGGCGGTGACGAGGAGCAAGCCGACCGCGGCGAGGAGCAAGGCCAGCGGTCGGCGGACGTCGGCCGTCAACGTGCGCTCGAGCGGCACCGCGGCGATCTCGGGCGCGCCCGTGGATCCGAAGATCGCCATCGCCGTCATGCTCGTCTCGGGGGCGAATCGGCCGCGCGCCGTGCCCTCGGTCGCGGCCTGCGCCGGCGTCGCCCCGGGGCGCAGCAGCGCGATGGCCTCGAACATCGACAGGCTGTCGCCCTGGACGGGTGCCACGTGCGTCGGGATCCACGCTTCTACCTGGGGGTCCGGAAACGCCACGGCGTCCGCTACGACGCCGATCACCGTACGCGGCTGCCCGTCGACGCTCACCGATCGACCGATCGCGTCCGGGCTCGCGCCGAAACGCCGCCGCCACAGCCGCTCGCCAAGGACGAGGACGGGTGCGGTCTCGTCGCGCTCGGAGAACACCGTCCCGACGAGCGGCGCGATGCCGAGCGCGGGGAAGATCCCGGCCGAGGCGGCCGTGAGGCGAACGCGCTCGGGCTCGGAATCCCCTTCGAGCGTCACCGTGCGCTGGGACCAGACCGCCAGGCGCTCGATCGTCACGGCCTGCTCGTGCCAGGCGAGGAACGCGGCGTTGCTGAGCGCGCCGAAGCGCGGCGCGTGTCCACCGCGCGTCTCTCGCAGCACGACGAGCCGATCCGCGTTGGGCCACACGAGCGGACGGAGCAGCACGCCGTAGGTCACGCTGAACAGAGTCGTTGCGGCGGCGATGCCGACCGCGAGCGTGGCGATCACGAGGAACGACGGGCCCGGCTGGCGGCGCAGGAGCCGCACGGCGTAGCGCGCATCCTGGATCGCCCCGGCGAGCCACGACTCCGTGGGGGCCGGAGCGCGTGGGGCCGCGGGCCGGCCGAGCGGCCGGCGCAGCGCTCGGGCATCGTCGCGCCACCGGGCGATCAGCTCGTCGACGGTACGCTCGGCCTCGGCGGGAGCCAGGCCCTCGGCGCGGGCCGCGTCGTACGCCTCCCGCGCGTGGTCCGCGAGCTCCGCGAGCACGTCGGCCTCGGGGGGATCCTCACCGAGCCCCGACCGCACGCGCCCAAACCAGTCCATCGCTCCTCCCTCGTGCGTCACGCGCGCGTCACGCGCGCGTGATCCCGGCGACGCGGTTCAGGGCGGCGAAGAAGCTGTCCCACACGTCGCGCTGGCTCCTTAGCCTGCGCCGCCCGGCGGGGGTCAGGCGGTAGTACCGCCGCCGGCGCTGCCCGTGCTTCTCGACCCACCGGCCGGTGATCAGCTTCGTGGCCTCGAGTCGATACAGCGTGGGATAGAGCGACGCGGTGTGGAACGAGATCGCGCCGCTCGACCGCTCGTCGATCAGCCGCGCGATGTCGTAGCCGTGCCGGTCGCGCTCTTCGAGCAGCGCGAGGATCAAGAGCTCGCTGCTGCCGCGCTTCAGCTCCCGATCGAGCGCGTTGGTACCCATATGTGGCCACGTTATATACCGAGACCGCGGCGCCGGCAACTGCTACGGTGCGGGCATGCCGAAGCACAGCGCGGGCCTGCTGCTGTATCGCCGCACCCACGGACGGCTCGAGGTGCTGTTGGTCCATCCGGGAGGACCGTTCTGGGCCAAGAAGGACGAAGGCGCGTGGACGATCCCGAAGGGCGAGCTCGACGAGGGGGAGGACCCGCAAGCGGCGGCCCGGCGGGAGTTCGAGGAAGAGACGGGTGGCCAGGTCACAGGCGAGCTGATCGCCCTCGATCCCCTGCGTCAGCCGAGCGGTAAAATCGTCCACGCGTTTGCCGCAGCGGGCGATTTCGACACCCAGGCGCTACGAAGCAACACGTTCTCGATCGAGTGGCCTCCGCGCTCCGGCCGGTTGCAGACCTACCCCGAGATCGATCGCGCGGCATGGCTCTCGATCGCCGAGGCCCAGCGAAAGATCCTCGCGGGACAGCGTCCGTTCCTGCAGCAGCTCCAAGAGGTCCTGAGCCGCCCCGACTGATCCCTCACGGGCACCGTTCTTGCTGCGGGGGCGAGCATGGAGTTCCGGTGAGGCTCGCACCCGCGGTCTTCTTCTTCTCGACCCTGCTGTCCACCGCCCCTGCGCTCGCCGAGCCGGATCCTTCACCGGAACCTTCGCCCGCGCCTTCCGCGGGGAAGACGCCGGCCGTCGCGCCGGAGCCGCCTCCCGCTCCTGTCGCCCCACCTCCGCCGCGGCGCTTCTGGGTCGCCGCAGGGGAGGTCGCCCTGCTCGAGCTGATCCCCTGGGCCTACGACTATTACGTCACGGACCAGGAATGGGCGCGCATCTCGTGGGACACGGTGAAGGACAACTTCGACACCGGATTCGTCTACGACCACGACGACTTCCTGGTGAACCAGTTCGGCCACCCGTACCACGGCGGTGTGTTCTTCAATGCGGCACGGTCGAACGGGTTCGGATACTGGGCCTCGGGGGCGTTCGCTCTTGCAGGCAGCCTCGCCTGGGAGTGCTGCATGGAGACCACGCCGCCGTCGACGAACGACCTCGTGAACACGACGCTCGGCGGCATGACCCGGGGCGAGGTCGCCCACCGTCTGTCGGCGATGATCCTCGACAACACCGCGCGGGGCGGCGTGCGGTTCTGGCGCGAGCTGGGGGCGGCGCTGATCAATCCCGTGGGCGCGTTCAACCGCGCCGTGCGCGGCGACATGGCCGGGCAGCAGGACAATCCCGAGGAGCGCTTCCCGCAGGGGTTCGCCGCCGCGGCAGACCTGGGCTACCGGCAGGTCTCGGCCGACGACGTGAGCTTGAGCCAGGCCACGCTCTCGCTCTCGGCCCGCTACGGGGATCCGTTCGCGGGGGACATCGACAAGCCGTTCGACACGTTCTGGGGAGAGATGGATCTCAACACGCCCGGAGGCACGACGCTGACGCGGCTCGAGGAGCGCGGCCTGCTGAAGGGCTGGGACTGGAGCGCGGCCGGCTCCCAATCGCGCCACATCTTCAACGTCAGCCAGGAGTACGCGTACATCGACAACGAGGCCGAGGTCTTCGGCGCCCAGATGTTCGGGGTCGGCCTGCTGTCCCGTTACGGGTCCGGCCACCCCGTGTTCGCGACGACCGACTTCTCTGCCATCCTCATTCCGCTGGCCGGCATCCAGACGATCGACTTCGCGGACCCGGAGACGGGGCGCACCTACGATTACGCTCCGGGCGCGGGCCTGCGCATCGGCGCGAAGGTCCTCAACGATCGCGGCCTCGAGCTGGCATCGATCGACTACAGCCAGATCCGCGTGTGGACCGTGGACGGCGTGTCCGACGAGAGCCGGCTCCAGTTTCTGCACGCGGGCGGGCGGATCCCGCTCTCGCGACGTTTCGGTTTGGGGGCCGGCTACTGGTGGTACGGGCGCCGGACGACCTACACCGGATTCACCGAGCCGCGAAGCACGCAATCCGAATGGCGCGCGTTCTTCAATATCACGGTCGGAGCCTCCGATATGCGCAAGCCGACGACGTAGTGGCTGCTCGGACTGCTCTTGGCAAGCGGCGAGTCGGGGCTACTTCGGTTTCACCGCTTCGCCGTCTACGGTGAACTTCGTCTGCTCTCCTTCCTCCGTCAGTTTCAGCTTCCACGTTCCTCCCTGGCGCACCCAGGTATCTTTGTGGATGACGTTGGCCTCGATTTCGTGGGGCTTTCCATCGCTGCGAATCTGAATCCGTTTGTCTTCTTGCTCCACCACAACGATGGCGGTGTCGCCGTCGATCTGAACACTCTTGATTGTGTTGCTGAACTTCAACTGCTTCACGAGCTGTCCCGAGTCGAAGTACGTGCGCAGCCTGGCCTCCAACTGCTGCCGGGTCATCGTTTGGCCGTTGCTGAGCTTTACGAGATAGTCCGCCGTGGTGTAGTCCAGCATCCGATCCACGTTCCTGCTCTCCGATGCCTCGGCTCTTTCCTTGTACAGCGCCTGGAACTCTTTCTTGGGCTGCTTCGCGTTCTGCGCGAACAAGGGCAACACGCAGGCGATGATGCTGAGTAGAGAGCAAAGGACGCTTTTCATGAATGGCGCTCCCGGGATGCATGTGCGAACACCGCCGCTGCGGCGTTGCGTACTCGGGGCAGCCGCGAGTCCCATGCCGTGCCGTGTAATCGAGGGCCGCCCGATTCAGTCCCGCGTGAGCTTCCTGTACTTGATCCGGTGCGGCTGGACGGCGTCGGGGCCCAGGCGGCGCTTCTTGTCTTCCTCGTAGTCCTGGAAGTTGCCCTCGAACCATTCGACGTGGCTCTCGTCCTCGAACGCCAGCATGTGCGTGGCGACTCGGTCGAGGAACCACCGGTCGTGGCTGATCACGACCGCGCAGCCGGCGAACTGGAGCAGCGCCTCCTCGAGCGCGCGCAGCGTGTCGACGTCGAGGTCGTTCGTCGGCTCGTCGAGCAGGAGCACGTTGGCCCCGCTCTTGAGCATGCGTGCGAGGTGCACGCGGTTGCGCTCGCCGCCCGAGAGCTGCTTCACCAGCTTCTGCTGGTCCGCGCCCTTGAAGTTGAAGCCCGAGACGTACGCCCGAGACGGCATGGTCCGCGCGCCGAGCTGGATCATGTCCTGGCCATCGGTGATCGCCTGCCATACCGTCTGCTCGCCGGGCAGCTCGTCGCGCGACTGATCGACATACGCCAGCTTCACCGTCTCGCCCAGGCGCAGCGTCCCCGAGTCCGGCTTCTCCTGGCCCGTGATCATGCGGAACAGCGTCGTTTTGCCCGCACCGTTCGGCCCGATCACGCCGACGATCCCACCCGGCGGGAGGCGGAACGACAGATCGTCGATCAGCAGACGGTCGCCGAACCCCTTCGACAGGTGCTCGGCCTCGATCACCACGTCGCCCAGGCGCGGGCCGGCCGGGATGTAGATCTGCTCGAGCTCAGTGCGGCGCTCCGTGTCCTCGCGCAGCAGCGTCTCGTACGCCTTCAGGCGGGCCTTGCTCTTGGCTTGCCTGGCCCGCGGCGCCATGCGGACCCACTCGAGCTCGCGCTCGAGCGTACGCTGGCGCGCTTCCTGCTGCTTCTCCTCCTTGGCCAGCCGGTCGCGCTTCTGCTCGAGCCACGAGCTGTAGTTGCCCTCCCACGGGATGCCCGCTCCGCGGTCGAGCTCGAGGATCCAGCCGGCAACGTTGTCGAGGAAGTAGCGGTCGTGGGTCACGGCGACGACGGTGCCCGGATAGTCCTTCAGGTGATGCTCGAGCCAGGCCACCGACTCGGCGTCGAGGTGGTTCGTCGGCTCGTCGAGCAGCAACAGGTCGGGCCGCTGGAGCAGGAGTCGGCAGAGCGCAACGCGGCGTTTTTCGCCGCCGGAAATGACCCGGACGTCGGCATCGCCCGGCGGGCAACGCAGCGCGTCCATCGCCAGCTCGAGCCGGCTCTCGAGGTCCCACCCGTTGACCGAGTCGATGCGATCCTGCAGCCGCGACTGCTCCCCGAGCAGCTTGTCCATCTCGTCCGACTCGAGCGGCTCGGCGAAGCGGTCGCTCACGGCGTTGAACCGATCGAGGAGCGTCTTGATCTCGGCCACGCCCATCTCGACGTTCTCCCGCACGTTCTTCGCCGGATCGAGCTCGGGCTCCTGGGACAGAAAGCCGACCTTGATCTCCTTGGCCGGGAACGCCTCGCCGTCGATGTCGCGCTCGATGCCGGCCATGACGCGCAGGAGCGTGCTCTTGCCCGCGCCGTTCAGGCCGAGAACGCCGATCTTCGCTCCGTGATAGAACGAGAGCCAGATCCCCTTGAGGATCTCCCGCTGGGGCGGTACGACCTTGCGTACGCCCTTCATGACGTAGATGAACTCGGGCACAGCGACCTCCGGGAGGAAGTCGGCAGAGTAGCATTTCGGTATGTCGGGAGCGAACGATCCGGACGCCCGCGAGAAGCTAGAGCTCGGCGCTGACCGTGCGACTAGGCGACTGATGCACAACGGCGTTGGTGTCGACGACGATCACGACCGACCGGCGCGCTTGAAGCGCTGAATTGCAGCATCGCTGAGCGGACGCAGCGCCAGGCGCACACGCAGAGCATCGGCTCGAGCCAGTAAGGGTTCGGGGTCGACCGGGCGGGTCTCGAACGTTCGAGCGAGACGGTCGAGCACTTCACGATTGAGGCTCCGCCGATTCTCCGCCGCGGCGCCGCGCAGCCGCCGCAGAAGGTCGTCGGGGATTCCTTTGAGCGTGAGGGACGCCACGGTCGTTTCTCGACACTTCCAAGTCAGAACCATGATGAATCTACGCGACATCCGCACGTAGCGCCCGCTCGTCGCGGGAAGTCTGAACCCAACGTACGCGCCGGTTGCGGATCGGAGACGGGCGCTACTCGTAGCGCAGGGCGACGATCGGATCGAGGCGCGACGCGCGCACGGCGGGGTAGAAGCCAAAGACGACGCCGACGCCGACCGAGACGAGGAAGCCCAGGATCACGGCCCACAACGGCGCGACGGCGGGAAGCAGCCCCGAGCGTTTGATCGCCTCGACCGCGGCCAGGCCGATGCCGATGCCGAGCACGCCGCCGACACCGCTCAGGGTCGCGGCCTCGATCAGGAACTGCTCGCGCAGATCGCGCTTCCGCGCGCCGACCGCCTTGCGCAGCCCGATCTCGCGCGTGCGCTCGGTCACGGCAACGAGCATGACGTTCATCACGCCGACCCCACCGACGAGCAGGCCGATCCCCGAGATGAAGATCATCGCCAGGTACACCCCCGACGTCACCTGCTTGAACTGCTCGATCGTGCGCTGCGGCGTCATGATCGCGAAGTCGTTCTCCTGATGGAAGCGCAGGTGCCGCCTCTGGCGCAGGATCGCCGTCCCCTCCTCGATCGCCCGGTCGACCCATTCGGGCTTCTTGGGCACCGTGGCGATGTGGATCGTGTCGCCGTGCCCGTTCTTGACCCACGGGAAGTAGCGGTCGAACGTCGTGAACGGGATCAGGAAGAAATTGTCCTGGCTGTTGAAGAACCGCGAGCCCTTGGACTCGAGCACGCCGACGACCTCGAACCTCCGCCCGCGGAACGAGACCTGGGCTCCGAGCGGCTCCTCGTTGGGGAACAGCGCCTCGACGAGGTCGAGACCGATGACGCACACCTCGGTGGCGTGGGCCACGTCGGCGTCGGTGATGAACCGACCGCGTGCGACGAAATGATTGTTGGCCAGCTGGTAGTCCTCGACCACGCCGGCGACGGTCGGGGTGTTCGCCTCGCGACCGCGATAGCGCACGCTGAGCTCGGCCGCGCCCTCGAACAGGTAGCGCTCGGGGCTGACGGCGGCGATCGACGGGGCGAGGTCCTTGATCGCCATCGCATCGTCCCACGTCAGGTCGCGCCGACGGCGCTGCTCCTCGGGCAAGCTGTTGTGGTCTCCGAAGCGCGGCTCGTACTTCTGGAACTGCACGAGCGTCGAGCCGAACGCCTGGAACGAATCGATCACGTTGCGGTTGAAGCCCGAGATCACGCCGGCCATGGCGATCACGGTCGTCACGCCGATCACGATGCCCAGGATCGTCAACGACGAGCGCAGCTTGTGCGCGAGCAGCGTCCCGACGGCGAGCCGCATCGCCTCGAACGTCGAGCGGATCCGCCCGGGGGTGCGCATCATTCCGTCCGCAGCGCGTCGATCGGATCGAGGCGCGAGGCCTTCCACGCCGGGAAGAGTCCAGCCGCCACGCCAACCGCCGTCGCCAGGCCCAGCGCAACCGCGATGAGCGTCGGTCGCACGAGCGTGGGGAGCGGTGACAGAGCGGCGACCGTAGCCGAGATCCCCGAGCCGATGGCGATCCCCACGAGGCCTCCCGCCGCGGCCAGGATCGCGGCCTCGAGCAGGAACTGCAGCAGGATGTCGCGGCGTCGCGCGCCGACCGCCGCCCGCAAGCCGATCTCGTGCGTTCGTTCGGCGACCGAGATCAACATGATGTTCATGATCACGACGCCGCCGACGACGAGCGAGATCGCGGCGATCAGCACCATCATCGCGAACGCCGCGGCGGAGATGCCGTTCCACAGCACCTGCAACGCCTCCGCGGTGACCATGCCGAACGGGTCGTCGGCCGAGCGGGCCACGCCGCGCATGCGGCGCAGCAGCATCCGCACCTCGTCCTGCGTCTGCTCGAGCGAGGCCAGGTCCTGGGCCTGGATCCACATGTCGATCGACCGATTGCGGCCGAACAGCTTGTCGTACAGCTCGATCGGGACCCACGCGATGTTGTCTTGATTCTGACCGAGGACGCTGCCCTGCCGCCTCAGCACGCCGACGACCTGCAGCGGATAGCCCTCGACGCTCAGGCTGCGACCGATCGGATCGATCCCGGGGAACAGCTGATCGCGCACGTCCCAGCCGATGACGGCAACGGGGGCAGCCCTCCCGACCTCGGACTCGGTGTAGAACCGGCCTTCGACCACGTCGAGGTTGTACAGCTCGGCTAGGTTCGACGTCGCCCCGGTGACCTGCACGTCGGGCAGCCGGCGGTCCGCGCGCCGCAGCGACTTCGTGCCTTGAATCGTGGCGCCGACGCTGTTGCACGACGAGCACAGGTGACGGATGCGCTCCATCTCGGCCAGGCTGAGATCCTTGCGGCGCAGCGCCTTGAGGAACTCGTCGCGGCCGCGAATGATGCCGAACTTGGACACGATGAACACGTCCGGGCTGAGCGAGAAGATCTCCTCGCGCACGAAGCGGTTGAGGCCCGAGATCACCGAGACCACCGTGACGATCGTGGCCACACCGATGACGACACCGAGGAGCGTCAGGCCGCTGCGCAGTCGGTGGCTCCAGATCGCATCGAGGGCAACGCGCACCGCCTCGATCAGGCGGTTCACGACTTCTTGCGCTCCGGCTTCGGCGGCGCGACCCGCACGACGGTGCCGTCCTTCAGCTCGCGCAGCGCACGGAACGGTCCGGTGATGATCTGGTCCCCTTCGCTCAGGCCCGAGCGGACCTCGATCTCGAGCGAGCCCGTGAGGCCGGTCTCGACCTTGGCGAAGCGGGCTTTGCCATCGGCGAACAGGTAGACACCCTCCTCGACCTCCTGCCTTGCCGAGGACCGCGCCGCGGCCGGACTGGGACTGGGGTTGGGACCCGGACTGCCCTCCGGGTTGCGACTGACCAGCGCTTGGAGCGGGATGACCGGCACGTCCTGGGCGCGACCGCTCTCGATCTCCGCGGTCACGGAGAAGCCGGGCCGGATGTTCTGCGGCGGCGCGAGCAGCGTGACCTTCACCTCGAAGTCGATCGCCTCGGTCGTCGTGCTCCCCGTCCGCGTCGCCGCGTCCGAGCCCGGTCGGATCGGGCTCGACCCCACCTCGCGCACGACGCCGTCGAACGTCTGGTCCGGATAGGCTTCGATCGTCAGCTTGGCCTTCTGGCCCACGCCGAGGCGCGGCAGGTCGGTCTCGTCAACCGCCAGATCGGCGTCCATCTCGCTGAGGTCGGCGATCGTCAGGAGCACCGTGCCCGGGTTGTTCATCGTGCCGATGACCGCCACCTCACCCTCGTGGATCGGCAGCGCGGTGACGACCCCGCCGATCGGCGCACGGATCGTCGTCTTGCTCAGCGTGTCGCGCGCGCCCTCGACGCCGGCGCGCGCCTGCTCGAACGCGCTGCTCGGCCGCGCTCGAGCTGGCCTCCGCCGCGTCGAACGCCGACCGCGCCCGCTGGAGCTCGGCCTCCGGAATCAGCTGCTCGTCGAACGACTTGCGCGCCTTGTCGAAGTCGTAGCGCGCCTGCTCGAGGTTGGCCTGGGCCGCCGCCCGGTCGTGCAGCAGCGACTGCAGGTTGGCCTCGCTCGACCGCGTGGACGCCTGGTACTGCGCCCGATCGATCTGCAGCAGGAAGTCGCCCTTGACGACCGTCTCGCCCTCGCGGACCGCGAGGTTGACGACCTGGCCGGCGATGTTGGCCGAGATGTCGACCTTGCGCAGCGGCTGGACCTTGCCGTTGGCCAGGACGGTCGCGACGATCTCCTTCCGCTCGACCTTGCCGACCTCGACCTCGACGCCGCGTTGCCCGTTGCGGCGGACGATCCAGGCGGCGGTCGAGGCGACGAGGACGACGGTCCCGAGCACGACGACGATCTTGGTACGAGTCTTCATCGGCGGCAGCGTAGCACTTGGAGATTTACGAGGACGACGACCCGAGGTTCACCGCGACGGTTTCTTCGGGGGTCGACTGGGCGGAGACGAAGCGGACCACGCCGGGGTCGTGGCCTCGACGACGTTCGAGTACCCGCTCGGGTTGCCCGCACCGTCGATCGCGCTCACGCGATAGCGGTACGTCGTCTGTGCCGAAAGGCCTGTGTCGGTGACCGTGTTCGCGAGCGGCCAACGCATCACGAGGAAGTCGTCGCACCCCGCTCCGAGGCAGCGCTCGACACGGTAGCCGGCGAGGCCGCTGCCTCCCGCATCGGTCGATGCGACCCAGACGAGCTGGATCTGGGTCGGGCTCGTGGGCGTCGAGACGAGGGACGCGGGATCGCTCGGCGGCGTCGTGTCCGGCGGTGCAGCGGTCGTCGCCTCGACGACGTTCGAATATCCACTCAGGTTGCCCGCGCCATCGCGCCCGCGGACTCGGTAACGGTAGGTCGTCTCGGCCTCGAGGCCCGTGTCCGCATGGGCGTTCGCGACAACGGATTGGATCTCGCCGAAGTCGATGCACCCCGCACCGGTGCAGCGCTCGACACGATAGCCCGCCAGGCCGCTTCCTCCCGTGTCGGTCGATGCGCTCCAGCTCAGATCGATCTCCGACTGCCCGTTCACGGTCGCGCCGAGCGACGCCGGGGCTGTCGGCGGTGTCGAGTCCACGACGGGGGTGACCATATCGGTCGCGATCTCGCCCGCCGTGCGGGCGCGATCGTAGATCCGGACCTCGTCGATCCTCCCGATGAATCGCTCGCCATACGGAACGTTGTTGCCGAAGCGGACGCTCCCCGCACCGGTGGACGTCCGCTGCAACGCGCCCCCTTGCGGCTGGCTCGCCACCTGGGTCCCGTTCACGTAGAGGCGCATCACGCTTCCGTCCCACGTCGCAGCCAGATGGCTCCACGTGTCGACGGGTATCGCGCTCGGTGAGCCGAAGTACGTGAGGGCGCCGCCGAACGTGCCCCCTACGGCGGGGCGCAACGCTCCCGCATCCGTGCTCGCGTGCAGGAAGAACGCGTCCGTCTCGCGCTGGATGATCGCGCGCCAGCCGGTTTGCGCGCTCGTGGGGTAGACCCAGGCCTCGAGCGTCATCCCGGTGCTCAAGTCGAGGGATGCGGACGCCGGAACGACAACGACGTGACTCGCCGCGCTGAACGTCAGGGAGCCGCCGAACTTGCCGGTCGTGTTCCACGCGGCTCCGCTGATCGTCCCGGTGTTGGCGTTCCCCGACGCGTCCCCGACCGTCGCGCCCGCACCCTCGTCGAACCCGTAGGCCGCCACCGGCCCGGTCGGGGCGGCTGTCGTCGTGCCCTCGTGAGCCGCCGTGTAGCCGCTCGAGTTGCCTGCGTTGTCGACGGCCCGCACGCGGTACGCATAGGTCGCTAGCGGGCCGAGCCCGCCGTCGGCGAATGACGTGCCGGTCACCGTGGCGACCGGCGAGAACCCGGTGCAACCCGTTCCCGCGCAACGCTCGAGCTCGTAGCCGCTGATGCCGCTCCCACCGAAGTCGTCGGTCGACGGGCCCCAGGAGACGAGGAGCTGCCCCGACGCTCCCGGGATCACGCCGAGCGGGCCGGGCACGCTCGGGGCGATCGAGTCCGGCGGAAGCGTGGTCGCGCTCGCGACGTTCGAGTAGCCACTCGCGTTGTCCGCGCCGTCGCGAGCGCGGACACGGTAACGGTAGGTCGTCGCCGCCGGGAGCCCGCTGTCCGAGTACGCGTGGGTCCCGGGCGTCGCGATCTCGGCGAAGCCGGTGCACCCGATCCCCTCGCAGCGCTCGACCCGATAGCCCGCGAGACCGCTCCCGCCCGCGTCGGTCGATGCGGCCCAGGTCAGGTCGATCCGACTCGTGCTCGCCCCGTTGGCGACGAGCGATGTCGGATCGGTCGGCGGCGTCGTGTCGACCACCGCCGTGACCGGCGTGTTCATGTCCTGGACGATCTCGGCCGCGCTGCGCGGAACGTCGTAGATCCGGACGTCGTCCACGCGCCCGAGAAAGTTCTCGCCGTAGGGCACGTTGGTTCCGATGCGCACAGGTCCCGCCCCGCCCGCGGTCGTCTGCAACGTACCGGTCCACGACTGCGCGGCGACCTCGGCACCGTTGACGTACAGACGGAACGTCGATCCGTTCCACGTGCATGCGAGGTGCGACCAGGCGCCGACGGGGATCGCGGTCGGCGACACGATGTAGTGCAGCGCACCGCCGAACTTTCCTCCCGCCGCCGGCCGCAGCGCGGTGCCTCCCGATCCGGCATGGAGGAAGTACGAATCGGTCTCGCGCTGCACGATCGCGCGCCAGTCGGATTGCGCGACCGTCGGGTAGACCCAGGCCTCGATCGTCAACCCAATCGATGCGTCGAGCACCGAGGACGAGGCCAGGTAGCCGAGCTGGCCCGCGCCGTTGAACTCGACCGCCGTCCCGTTCTTGCCCGGAGACCAGCTCGCGCCGACGATCGTCGCCGTGATGCCGTTGCCCGACGCGTCGGCCGCCGTGCCACCTTGCCCTTCGTTGAACGCGTAGGCGGCGAGCAGCCCGTTGCCCGCGGCGGTCTGGGCCGCCGCGATGCTCGAGTAGCTGCCCAGATTCCCGCTGCCGTCGGCCGCGCGAACCCGATACCGGTAGGTCGTCGCTGCCGCGAGGCCGGTGTTGCTGAACGACGTCACCTCGCCGACCGGTGCCGCGATCTCGACGAATCCGCTGCAGCTCGCACCGACACAGCGCTCGATGTGGTAGCCGGAGATCCCCGCGTTGTCGCTCGCCGCGCTCCACGACAGGTCGATGCGCGACGCGCCGTGCGGCGTGGCCGACAGGCCGCTCGGCGCCGACGGCGAGGTCGTGTCGGGCAGCACGGGCAGATCGATCGACGTCGTGCTCGCGAGACCGCTCGAGTCGGTCGCCGTGAGCCGCAGCTCGTACGAGTACGTCCCCACGCCGTGGTACTGGGCCACGAAGCTCCCGGTCGCGCCGTCGACCTCGAGCATCACGTGCACGTGATCGTTGTGATGCAGGAGCACCGTCCAGTGCAGCGCGCTCGAGCCGAGCGTCTCGTCCGGATCGACGGCCGAGCCCTGGAACGCGACCACCTGGCCCGGCGAGTAGCCGGCCCCGTCGGCCGGAGCCGCGATCGCCGGGGTCGGCGGAAGGCTGCCCACGGTGATCGCCTGGGTCGCAGCCGATGATTTCCCCGCCGTGTCGGTGACCGTCAGGCGCGCGGTGTAGGTCACGACTCCCGTGGCGTCGTAGGCGTGCTGCGGGTTCGCGAGCGTCGACGTCTGGCCGTCGCCGAACTGCCACAGGTAGGTCAGCGCTCCCCCGCCCGGGTTGAGCGAGCCGCTGCCGTCGAAGCTCACGGTCAACGGCGAGTAGCCCGAGGTCGGCGCGGCGGTGATGCGGGCGACGGGCCCGTTGAATCGGATCCGCCGGACCTGACCCGACGTGATCACGATGTAGTACAGCAGGTCGTCCGGCCCCTGCTCGAGCGACACGATGCCCTGGAGGCCGGTCGCGAATACGAGGTTCGCCTCGATCTCGTGTCCGTGGTCGATCACGAGCCGCCGGATCCACCCTCCCACGTAGTCGGCGTAGAAGAAGTTGCCGCGGTACAGCTCGGGATAGACCGCGCCGGAATAGATCGGCCCGCCGATCGCCGCGCTGCCGAGGAAGCTCGGGTCGTACCCCGGAAGCGCGGGCGACGTATCCTCGTGGGCCCAGGCGACGAGCGGGAAATCGACCGCCGCGGGCGGGAGCAGGCCGCAATCGCCGAGCTGGGTCGAATACCCGACCGTGGGCAGGAACCCCTCGTAGCACGGCCACCCGTAGTTGATGCCCCGATGGACGTGGTTCGCCTCTTCCCACGTGTTCCAGCCGACGTCGCCGAGGTAGATCTCTCCCGTCGCCGGGTCGAGGTTGAACCGGTACGGGTTGCGCAGGCCGTAGGCCCAGACCTTCGAGCGGATCGAGTTCGTTCCGTCGTCGAACGGGTTGTCACCCGGTGCCGTACCGTCGTCGTTGATCCGCAGGATCTTGCCCGAGTAGGTGTTCAGATCCTGCGCCCGCAGCGCGCGCGGATCGACGCCGCCCGCGTCGGCCCCGTCACCGTTCCCCACGAGCAGCTTGCCGTCGGGCCCGAAGCGCAGCGTGCCGATGCTGTGGGTGTTGCTGTCCGACGGGATGCAGTCAGAGCCCGTGGGATAGTTCGCGCACGGTGGCGTGCCGATGCTCCCGAGCAGGATGACCTCGCTCCCGGGGAGAGCGACGTCGGGGTTCGCGGGGTTCGCTGTGACACGGATCAACCGCGACACCTTCGGACCGCTGTCGTTGGGGTTCGCGCCCTCCTCGCGGCTGAACAGCATGTACACGTAGCCGTTGCTCGCGAAGTCCGGGTGCAGCGCGAGACCGAGAGCGCCGCGGTCCACGTACGTGTTGACCTGGGAGCTGATGTCGATGAACGGCGTCGGCAGGAGCGTTCCGTTCTTGAGGATCCGGACCACGCCGTCCTTCTGCCAGATGAACACGCGGCCGTCGGGGGCCCAGGTGAGCCCGACCGGCTTGAACGCCGGCAGGGTCGTCACGAGCTCGGAGGTGAAGCCCGGATCCGAGAACGTCTGCGCCGCGGTCTGCGACAGGAGCGAGATCGCTCCGATCGCGATCAGGGCCGCACGTAACCTCGGATTGACGCGCACGCAGGAGCCCCAACCGCCCCCTCGGGTGGAGGGGGCCCACCACCGTATCAGATACGTCCGTTCTGTCCGGCCGCCCGGCGCACTACTGGCCGCAGTGGTTGGACACGCTCTTCGACGTCGTCCCGCACGACCCGGACGACCCTCCGGGGCCGGGCCCGTTGCGCTCGCTGCCGAGCCCGTCGAGGCCCCAGGAGCCCTCGACGCCCGTCGAGTCCACGGCCGTCACGATCCACCAGACGAGGCCGCCGGGGTCGATCGTCGTCGGCGGCGAGGCCCAGCTGTAGGGCGACGACGCGGAGCAGACCGTCCCAGCGACGGCGAAGGCGCCGCCAAGGGCGGTCGGAAGCTGCGATCCGCCCCCGTAAACGATGCGGTAGCCCGAAGCGCCGGTGCAGGTCGACGAGTCCCAGGACACGGTCAGCGAACTGCCCGACGGGCCTACCTTGCCGACCCTCATCGGAGCTCCCGAGATACCGTCCGGAACGCCCGGTGGGCCGACCGCAGCTGCCGCACCCACGGGTGAGCTCATGTCTCCCCCGATCTCGGCCGCCGACAGCGCGCGATTGTAGATCCGCACCTCGTCGGTGCGCCCGATGAACCGCTCGTTGAACGTGTTGGCGCCGATCCGGATCGCCGCAGCACCCGTCGCGGTCGTCTGCAGAACGCCGCTGCGCGGCGTGCTGTTCGTCTGGATCCCGTTCACGTATTCGCGCAGCGTCGTACCGTCCCAGGTCGTCGCGATGTGGCTCCAGGCATTGGCCGGGATGGCCGCGGGAGAGGTGATGTAGGTCAAGACGCCGTTGAACGTGCCGCCTCCCACCGGGCGCAGGGGCGCCTGCGTCGAGCCGGCGTGCAGGAGGTAGGCGTCGGGCGCACGCTGGACGACCGGGCGCCAGCCGGCTTGCAGGGAGGTGGGATACACCCAGGCCTCGAGCGTCATGCCGGTCGACAGATTCAGCGACGTCGAGGGCTGGATCAGCACGACGTCGCTCCCGCCCTGGAACGTCAGCGAGCTGCCGAACTTGCCGGTCGCGTTCCACACGGCCCCGGTGATCGCTCCGGCGTTGGAGTTGCCCGACGCGTCGGCGGCGGTCGAGCCCGTGCCTTCGCTGAACCCGTAGGCTGCGACGAGGCCCGAAGTCGCCGCCGGCGCTAGCGTGGCCGCACCGGCGACGTTCGAGTAGCCGCCGAGGTTGCCCGCGCCGTCCTCGGCCCGGACGCGGTAGCGATAGCTCGTGTTGGGCGTCAGGCCGGTATCGACGAGCGTGTTCGTCTCTGGCGTGGCGATCTCGGCGAAGGACGCGCACCCCGTGCCCTGGCAGCGCTCGACCCGGTAGCCCGAGAGGCCGCTCCCCCCGGCATCGGTCGAAGGCGACCACTGGAGCGAGATCTGGCTCGTTCCCGCGGCATTCGCGTCGAGCGCGGTCGGGGCGGTCGGGGCGATCGTGTCCGACGTCCCCCCCTGAGCGTGCTTGTACAGGTAGACCCAGGCCAGCGGCACGGGGTCCTGGAAGTAGAACTTGACGAACATCACGACGCCGTGCGTGCCGACCGGTGTGGCGAGCGTCTGCCAGATCTTGATGTCACCCCGAACCGGGGAGAAGACCGGGGCCGGGCCGGGCAGGCTCGTCCACGTCTCGGTGACGACGTCGTAGCTGTAGAACTCGCCGTTCTTCCCCAGGACGAGATAGTCCCCGCTCACCGGGTCGACGGTGACGATCGCCGCCAGGATGCCAAGGGGGATCGGCGCGAGCGGATGCGTCGTCACGGCCCCAGTCTCCGAGATCGAGTACAGCTCGCGGCTGCCGTTGCCGCCGCCGTAGAGGACCTCCTTGTGGACCGGGTTGTACTCGACGAAGTGGTTGTACGTGCCCATCGGGGTGCCCGAGGCGATGCGCGACCATTGGGCCGTCGTGTCGCTGTACAGGTACGCCTCTTCCGGGAACCCGGTCGTGACGCTGCCGGCGAGGACGAGACCGTTCATCTCGGGGAAGTACTCGAGGCCCATGCAGCACGCCGAGTAGCCCATCACGCCGACCGGGACCGACGGCAGCTGGGACCACGAGCCCGCGGCGATGTCGTACCGGTAGACCTCTCGCTGGCTGTACTGCCGGTGATAGAAGATGCCTCGTCCGGCGTCGATCGCGTTGTGATCGTAGCCGTGCATGATCTCGCTGGGGAACCAGTACGGCTCGGGCAAAACGCGCCACGAGTTGGTCACGGCGGAGTACGCGACGAAGCGGGCCAGATCGCCGTTCTGGTCGACCGGATGGTCACAGCCGATGAAGAAGAACTGCTGCGAGACGGGATCCCACGCGCCGTCCTCGGCGTAGTCGAGGATCGACCCACCCAGGCCGTCGGCGGCGAGCGTCGGCACCATGTTCAGCGTCGACAGTTCGGCCCAGGTCCCGGGCGCCATCGAGGCCGCGAGCTGACCCAGGGCGGTGGCGGCGGTGGCGGGCTGCGGCTCTTCCTCGGCCGTCGCGGCGACCGTCGTGCCCGAGAGCAAGACGAGGCCGATGACCAAGGCCGTAGGTCTGCCCGCCCGCAACCGATCCTCCCCTGGAGTCTCGCCCGAGAGATATACCACGCGCCGCAAAGCTCACGGACGTGGAAAGCACCCTACGACTCAGCCGGCGGGTCCGCCATAGAAGAAGTACAAGCCGAGGCCGATGGTGAACAGGAAGCAGCCGAAGAGCGCGTGCTGGACGCTGGCGACGAGGCTCGACCGCGTGCGCTCGTAGGTCCAGCCGAAGAACACCCCCCCGACGAGCGTCAGGACAGGGGCGACCCAGTTCTCGAAGATCACGTGTACCGCCGAGAACGCGAACGCGCTGGCCAGGATCCGCGTCCAGGGCGACCGGAAGATGCCCCGATACCGATGGAACACGAACGCGCGATAGACGATCCCCTGGGGAACGACCGAGAGCACGGGATAGAGGATCAGCAGCATGGCGAGGATCCCCGGCCGCTGACGCGCCAGGAAGAACCAGCGATCGGGGGCCATCTGCGCGGTGATCAGAAGGAGCAGGGGCGCCGTGCACACGAACGGCACGGAGGCGTAGAGCAGGCGCCGGCCGAGCTGGTCGGTGTTCCACAGGCTGCGCCACTCGAAGTCGCCCGAGACGAGGAGCACCATGAGACAGATGCCGGTGATGAGCCACAGCGCCGGGATCGGTGACAGCGGGATCCAGCCCGCGACGTAGACCAGCGGGAGACCTGCGGCGAGAACCCCATACTCGAGCGCGAGGAGCCACCGGTTCATGTCTAGAAGCGTACGAGCGGACGATCTCGCACGCCGCGTTGGAGTTACTGAAACGCGCGCGGGAATAACCCGCGTTGGCGACCGTCTCGTTGCCCGATGCGCTACTGCTTCCTACTCGCAGCGCGCGGGGTCGGCGTTGAGCCGCTCGACACCCGGCGCCTGCTGGCCCAGTGTCCCGGCACCGCACGCGGTCGTCCAGGGCTGGATCAGATACAGGTAGCCCTCCCCGGAGGCCGGGACGGCTGGATCGTCGTGCGTCGTGCCGACGATCCCTTCGGCCCAGCACGGTCCGTAGATCCACGTGTCGACGCTCGCGAGATCGCCACGCGTGATGGAGTAGGACTGAGCGCCCGCCGTGGCGGTCCAGGACAGGCGCGCGACGCCCGGTGCCGGCTTGCCGAGGACGAGACCCGCCACGTCGCCCGGACCGGCCGAGCCGGGATCCCCCGGCGCGCAGTCGCAGGCGTCGCCGACGCCGTCGTCGTCCGAGTCGGTCTGGTTCGGGTTGGCCGCGCCGGGGCAGTTGTCGCATGCGTCGCCGATGCCATCCGCGAGCGGCGCGCGCCCGAGGCCCACGAGCCGGACCGCGTCGATCTCCTCGAAGTTCGCTGCAGCCGTGCGCACGACGACCGTGTCGGCGAAATACGGCCGCAACGGGAACGAGACGTCGAGCGTGGCACCACACGCGGTCGCGTCGGTCTGGGACCACACGGTCCGCAGGGCATCGTCGACCCCGCGCAGCTCGACCGCGGTGACGAACGGCGCCTCGACCTGCTCGAACACCGAGACAGCGGTCGCGCGCACCGGCGCGGCGTACTGCAGCTCGAGCCACTCCGGATCGGTGACGTCGGTCGATGGCGACCAGTTCGTCGGCACCTCGGCGCACTCACCAGCATGCTCGGGCGGACCCGCGGCCTGCATGGCCGAGTAGTCGGTCGACGTCCACTCGCTGCTCGCCGTGACGATCGACGCGAACTGGGCGAACGACGTCGGGTCAGCGAGCTCCGAGTCGGCCTGGCTCGCGTTCGCGGTCGCCGGGCAGTTGTCCGGGGGACACGTGCTCGCGGCGAATCCCGGGTTACCGAAGCCGTCGCCATCGGTGTCCGTGCACGAATCGCAGGCGTCGCCGAAGGCATCCCCGTCCGCGTTCGCCTGGTTCGCGTTCGACACCGTCGGGCAGTTGTCCAGGGGACACGTGCTCGCGGCGAATCCCGGGTTGCCGGAGCCGTCGCCATCGGTGTCCGTGCACGAATCGCAGGCGTCGCCGAAGGCGTCCCCGTCCGTGTTCGCCTGGTTCGCGTTCGGCACGGTCGGGCAATTGTCGCCTGTATCGACGCCGTCTCCGTCCCCGTCGGTGTCGCACGGGTCGCCGCGACCGTCGGCATCCGAATCGGCCTGCGACGGGTTCGAGAGGAGTCGGCAGTTGTCCTGGGTGTCGGCGACGCCGTCCGCGTCCGCGTCGGGGTCGCAAGCGTCACCGATCCCGTCGTGGTCGAAGTCGGACTGGTCGAGGTTGACCAGCCCCGGACAGAGGTCGCAGGCATCGCTCGCGCCGTCGCCATCGCTGTCCGTTCCGGGAGCGGTGATCACGTAGCGGCCACCGGTCCCGCTGGCCCAGTACATCATGTCGGCCTTCGTCCAGACCGGCTTCGTCGCCAGGGTGGTCCTCGGGGCACCGACCTGGGTCACTGGTTGCCAGTGGCCGTCGACGGCGTCGTAGAGGAAGCCGGTGTACGGTGACCCGTCGAAGCCAAGGAGCCACCACCTGCCGGTCCACAGGCTCTGCCGAACGGTCGCGCCGATGGCCGGCGCACCGACCAAGGAGATCGGAGCCCACGTTCTGGCGACCGGATCGTAGCTCTGCGGCGGGGGTATACCGGGGTCGTTCCATCCCCCACCCCAGACCAGCATCCGGTTCCCATCCCACACGGCTTGGTGGGATGCCCTCGCGACCGCACCTCCCGAGCCGTCGATCATCTGCCAGGTGTCCGTCGCCAGGTCGTAGCGCGCTCCATCGGCGTAGCTCGTGGGAGCCATCGAGACGGGGGCCAAGGTGTTGCCGCCCCACACCAGCAGCTCCGACCCGGTCCAGACCGCGCTCCGTTGTCGACGCGGCTCGAAGGGATAGATCGCCATGGGCGTCCACGTGTTGGACTGCGGATCGTAGAGCGCACCGGTCAACCCATATTGGACAAACGAGTGGTAGACGGTATCCCCGCCCCACACCAACATGCGCGTTCCCGTCCAGCGGACTACCTTGTTCACTGACACCCCATTCTGACCGTTGAATAGGTTGGTGACCGGCGGCAGAGGTATCCAGGTGTCGGTCAAGGGGTTATATCGCGCGCCGTCGTTCTCCACGTTGTGGGTGGCCTCGAGGGTGCCATTGAAGACGATCATCTCCGATCCGGTCCAGATCGCCTCGGGTCTCGTGCGCCCACTCGGGGCGTTGACCGTCGACGTCGGTGTCCAGGCGTCGAGCACCGGGTCATAGCGATATCCCAGGTCTGGGCCGAGTGTCCCCGTGCCACCCCAGACGATGAGCTCGCTCCCCGTCCAGACCTGGGAGCCGTCTTGCGGCGGTGGATTACCCGAGGTCGCGGTGGGTGTCCAGGAGTCGCCGACCGGATCGTAGCGTCCGCCCGACTCGAAGACCTTGGCTTGACCCCCACTGAACGAGTTCCTTCCGCCCCACACGATCATCCGATCACCGGTCCACACGGCGGCGTGCTGCTGCCGCGCTTCGGGCGCACCGACCGTCGTGAGCGGAGACCAGCTGTTGCTCGTCGGATCGAAGCTCGCTCCGCTGTTCAACGCCGTGAAGGAAGCCAACCCGCCCCACACGATCATCCGGCTCCCCGTCCACACAGCCTGCGTCTCTCTTCGTCCCTGCGGGGCGCCGGTCGTGCTGGTGGACGTCCAGCTGTCGGTCGCGGGATCGTAAATCCCGCCCGTGGCCAGATTGTCGTTTCCCCCGCCGCCCCAGACGATCAATTGCGACCCTGTCGAGACCGAGGCGGCCGGCAACCCTGCGTTGGGGGCGTTCGACGTGCTCATCGGCTGCCAGGTATCGCTCGTCGGGTTATAGCGCCCGCCCGTGATGCTGCCGCCGCCCCAGATGACGACGCGGCCGGCCACGTACTGAGCCGTCGCGTACGAGCGCGAGCTCGGTGCGCCGACGGTGCTGGTCGATGTCCAGCTGTCGGTCGCCGGAGAGTACCGTCCACCCGTCACGGTATTCGCGCCTGCGGGATCGGACTGCGCGTCCCCACCCCAGACCACCAACCGTGAGCCGGTCCAGACGCTCGCATGACCGCTGCGGGCGTAGGGAGCGCCGACCGTGCTCATCGGTGTCCAGGTATCGGTCTGCGGGTTGTAACGCGCACCCGTGTTGACCTGGACGGTAGGGCCCGACGAGTTCCCTTGCGTTCCGCCCCAGACGATCATCTCGGTGCCGGTCCAAATCGCGGTGTGACCATACCTCGCGCCCGGGCCATTCACGGTGGACATCCGGCTCCAGTGATCGATCAACGGATCGTAGCGCTGTCCGTTGCCGAGCTGGTAGCCCCACACCAGCATCTCGGTGCCGGTCCAGACGGCGCTCGGTAGCACCATCGCAACCGGCGGGAACGTATCGGTCAGGCGGCTGCTCGTATCCCAGTAGTCTGCGGGCGCGCAGGAACGAGGCGCGGAATCGAGGGCGCTCGACGCGAGGAACGGGTCGGGCAGCGGGAGCGCATCCGAGGCGACCGTCCGCAGCTCACCGCCAACGCCCGATCGCAGCTCGCTCCACGTGTGCTTGGGGACCTCGCAGAGCGACTGAGTCACTCCTTTCGTGTCCTCGTCGATGACGGTGCGAAACCGGAACGCGTCCTCGCTCTCCTCGAGCTCGAGCCCCGTTTCGCGGCTCAGTCGTTCTGCTTCGGCTCGGCGATCGCCCTGCAGCGCTTCATCGGCCGCGACGAGACTCCGCAGGAGCCTGTCGGCGAGGGCGGGACGGATCAGGCACTCCTGTACTAGCACCGGATCGTCTCCGAGGGCTTCGAAGACCTCCAGCAGCCGCTCGGGAAGCTGCGTGCTCGCCGCCACGCGCTCGAGCTCTCGCCGCAGCATCTCGCGCGTGATCGGGCTGTGATAGCGGCGCTCGAGGAGCAGCGATTGCGCGATCGCGCGGTTCACCTTCTCTTCGATCACGCGGCGCGGGACCGCTGTCTCGAACGGCTCGGTCGCGCCTTGCCGATGGGCGTAGTACACCCGCTCGATCGCCGTGGTCGCGGCCACGCGCTCCTCGAACGACAGCTCGCGAGGCTGGCCCGAGAACGCGGGGAGGAACACCCCGAGGAAGGTGACGCCGACGGCGAGCCTGACGGTAGTCATGGCCGACCTCCCAGAGCCTGCAAAGAGAAAGGAGTCCGAGCGCGACGGAAACGCCACCCCGGGATGTCTGTGGGCGAGCTTGTGTGTCGGGGACGGCCGAGACAACGAGCCGCCGGTTGGTGAGGAGCGCACCACGACATGACGTCCCCCCTTCCTGGCGCTTCCGATGTACGCCGAGAACGGCCTGCCGTCAACAGGTCTACCGGCGTCTCACGGGATCGAGCGGATGAACACCTCGTCGAGCGCGACCGAATCGAGCGTCTGGTGCCCGGCCGTGCGATCGGTGTCCACGACACGGATCAGCACGCTCCCGGACACCGTTCCGGGCAGACTCCCGACCAGGTCGGTGTCGCCATCGGCGAGCGGCAGGCTCGCCATCGGGATTGGCGTGAAGGACGCGCCGCCGTTCGTCGACCACTCGAACCGGAAGTCGTCCCCGTCGGTCGACGAGCTGCGGAACCCCTCTACGTGCAGCTCGATCGCGCTGCCGGCCGCGACGGTGAAGCTCCACCGTTGCTCGAGCCGGCTGAACTTGGTCGAGGGGCTCCCACCCGTGCTCAACACCTCGGTGATCGTCTCGACCGCATCGTTCGACGTCAGCGTGGCGCTGAAGGTCCCCGACACGGTGCCGAACACCGCGGTCTCCGCCGAAGCGTGCGAGTCCGCGATCGTGACGCCCGAGCAGGCGCCGGGACCCGGGCTCCGCTCCTGCTCGGCCGACGTGAAGCCCAGCGTGCCCAGGCCGCAGTCGAAGTTCTGCGCCTGAGCGAGGTAGGCAAAGCCCTGGCCCGGAGTCGGATCGCTCGAGTCGGGATAGCTCGTCCCGGTCAATCCTTGGATGAGACAGGCCCCGTAGCCCGATTCGAGCGTGCTCAGACTTCCGCGCGTGATCGCGTAGGAGTCGGCCCCCGCCACGGGAGACCACGCGATCGTCGTCACCGAACCCGCACGAGACAGAGCGAGCCCTGTCACCTCGCTCGGCCGCCTGTCGCTCGGATCCTCGACCTGACAGTCGCAGGCGTCGCCTGCACCGTCCGCGTCGGCATCGATCTGAGCCGCGTTGGCCAACGACGGACAGTTGTCGCAGTAGCCTCCAACGCCGTCGCCATCCCCGTCGCCCTGAGTTGGATTGAAGATCGCGTCGCAGTTATCGGCACTGGCGCAGAGGTCGTCGCCGTCGGCGTCGGCGCCCGGACCCGGATCGACGGGACACTCGTCGCACACATCGCCTAGCCCATCTGCGTCCGCGTCCGCCTGCGTGGGGTCGTACACGAAAATACAGTTGTCGGAGGTGTCGATGTCGCCGTCGTTGTCGTCATCGGAATCGCAGGCATCGCCGATCCCGTCGGCCTCGTTGTCTAGCTGATTGGTGTTGACGGTAAAGTTGCAGTTGTCGCAAAAATCGCCGACGCCATCCGCGTCGCCGTCCGCCTGGGTGGGATTGGGAGAGCGTACACAGTTGTCGGAGAGGTCGGGCGCTCCGTCGTTGTCGTCATCCTGATCGCAGGCATCGCCCACACCGTCCCCGTCGTTGTCGAGCCCATTCGGGTTCGCAACGGCCGGGCAGCGATCGCAAGCGTCGCCGCGGCCGTCGGCGTCGGCGTCGGCCTGAGACGGGTTCGCCAACAAGCGACAGTTGTCGTGCGTGTCGACGGCGCCGTCGCCATCCGCATCCGTGTCGCAAGCATCCCCGAGCCCGTCGTGGTCGAAGTCGGACTGATTGAGATTCACCAAGCCCGGGCAAAGGTCGCAGGCATCGCTCGCGCCATCGCCGTCGCTATCCGTTCCGGGCGCGGTGACCACGTAGCGGCCTCCGCGTCCGTTCACCCAGTACATCATCTCGCTCTTGGTCCAGACCGGGTTCGTGGAAACGGTCGAGGTCGGGCCGTCGACCGACGTCATCGGTTGCCACTGATCGTCGACGGGATCGTAGAGGAACCCCGTGTACGGTGTGCCCGTCACGCCGAGAAGCCACCACTTGCCGGTCCACAGATTCTGTGGGGCAAACGCGACGGTGGGTGCCCCGGTCGTCGCGATCGGCGACCAGGTGTTCGCTACAGGGTCATAGCTCTGCGCCGGAGGGCTGCCGGGGCTCCCCCAGAAGCCGCCAAAGATCAACAGTCGGCTCCCGTCCCAAACAGCACGATGACCCCAACGTCCGATCGCGCCCGAGCCGACGATCATCTGCCAGGTGTTCGACGCAACGTCGTAGCGCGCGCCGTCGGCGAAATACGTGTAGTTATCGTTAAAGTCGTGTATCTCGCCGCCCCACAGGAGCATCGCCGAGCCGGTCCAGACAGCAGTGTTCCTGCCACGAGATACGTAGGGATACGACGCGATGGGTGTCCAGGCGTTGGCCTGCGGGTCATAGATCGCACCTGCACGTGAATAAGAGGAGCCGGAAGGCGGTTGCCCGCCCCAAACCAGCATCCGCGTTCCGGTCCAGAGAACGAACGACGAAGCGCCATGGAAGAGGTTCGTGACGGGTGGCAGCGTGGTCCAGCTGTCCGTCAACGGGTTGTACCGTCCACCATCGTTGCGCACAGCGGCGGAGGAATAGACGTACCCTTGGAACACGATCATCTCGGAGCCGGTCCAGATCGCCGCCGGTCCCCTGCGCCCCAGGGGGGCGTTGACCGTCGACGTCGGTGTCCAGACGTCGAGCATCGGGTTGTAGCGATACCCCCGGTCCGGAGCGAACGTCGTCACGATGCCGCTCCAGACGAT
Source organism: uncultured Acidobacteriota bacterium (assembly GCA_963824225.1). Lineage (GTDB taxonomy): Bacteria > Acidobacteriota > Polarisedimenticolia > Polarisedimenticolales > Polarisedimenticolaceae > CAWGOF01. The sequence continues at coordinate 643,670 of CAWGOF010000002.1, forward strand.
CAGCTCGGTCCCCGTCCAGACCTGGGCGCCTTCAAACGGTGCTGGATTGCCCGTGGTGGCCGTCGGAGTCCAGGAATTGCTGGCCGGGTCATAGCGTCCTCCCGAATCGAGGAACGAGTTCGAAGCGGCCTCGCCGCCCCAGACGATCATCCGGGATCCGGTCCACACGGCGACGTGACGCTGGCGCGCTGCCGGAGCGTTGGTTGTCGTAACTGGCGACCAACTGTTCGCCACTGGATCGAAGGTGGCGCCGCTACTCACAGGCGTTCCGCTCGCCGTCCCGCCCCAAACGATCAAACGGCTGCCGGTCCAGACGGAGCCCGGAGCCGTTCTGCCCACCGGTGCGCCGGATGTGCTCATCAGGGTCCACGTATCGGCCAGGGGATCGTAGATCCCGCCGGTGGCGAACCCGTCCCCGCCCCAGATCAACGCCTGCGTTCCCGTCGAGGCCGCGGCCCCCGGCTCCCGGGCCGTGGGAGCATCGGTCAAGCTTGTAGGGAGCCAGGTGTCGTTCGTCGGGTCATAACGTGCTCCCGTGTTGAGACGCGTTCCAAAGCCGTCGAGCGCCCTACCGCCCCAGATCACCACTCGACCGGCGGCATAGACCATCGCTTCGCGATAGCGGACACTTGGAGCCCCCACCGTGCTCGTGGTGCTCCAACTGTCCGTCGCCGGCGAATAGCGTCCGCCGCTCACGGTCCCAACCGAGAGACCCTGGAAGTCCAGGACCTGTCCGCCCCAGACGACCATCTCCGTGCCGGTCCACACGCTCGCGTGGAGGCTGCGCGGGGACGGCGCCGAGGTCGTGCTCATCTGCGTCCACGTGTCGCTCAGCGGGTTGTAGCGCGCGCCGGTACCTAGGTAGGCCTGCGCGTTCGCGCCGCCCCAGACGATCATCTCGGTGCCGGTCCACACGACCGTGTAGTCGGCCCGCGCACCAGGTCCGCCGGCGGTGGACATACGGCTCCAGTGATCGATCAGTGGGTCGTAGCGCGTGCCGTAATTGACAAGCGAACTCGCCAAGTTGATCTGACCACCCCAGACCAGCATCTCGCTGCCGGTCCACACCGCCCTTGCGTTGGTCGTGCCGACGGGCGGGGCGGTGTCCGACAGACTGCCGCTATTCCAATAGTCCGCAGCAGCACACGCACGCGGCGAGAACGGCGTCGGAGCGGCTACCGGCTCCGGCAACGGCAGGTCATCCAATGCAACAGTCGAGAGCTCGCCGCCGAGACCCGATCTCAGCTCGTCCCACGTGTGCTTGGGTACCTCGCAGAGCTCGAGAGTCACTCCGTCGGCGTCCTCGCTCGAGGCGACACCGAAGCGGAACGCGTCCTCGCCCTCCTCGAGCTCCCCGACCTCGCCGATCTTGGCCGGCGCCCGGCCGCGGATCGCATCGAACGATTCTCCCGCCGACTCGCGCGTGATCCGGGTCACGCCGCAACGGTCCGAGGCATGTTCCGTGGCGAGCGTCCCTCGCAGCGCCTCGCGCCGTAGCCGCTCAGCTTCGGCGCGCCGATCGGCCTGCAGCGATTCATCTGCCGCGACGAAGCTACGGACCAGCTTGTCTGCGAGTGCCGGACGTATCAGGCACTCCTCGACCAGGACGGGATCGTTCCCCAGGGCGTCGTAGACCTGCTGCAACCTCTCGGGAAGCTGCGTCTTCCCCGCTACGCGCTCAAGCTCCCTCCGCAGCATCTCGCTCGTGATCGGGTCGCGATACCGCCGTTCGAGGAGGAGCGACTGCGCGATCACGCGGTTGACCTTCTCCTCGATGACCCGGCGCGGCACGGCTTTCTCGAACGCCTCGGTCGCGCCCTGCCGATGGGTGTAGTAGACGCGCTCGATCTCCGTCATCGCGGCCACCCGTTCCTCGAACGAGAGCTCGCGAGGCGTGCTCGACGCAGTGGAGGCAAGAAGGAGGCCGAGAGACACGATGAAGACCACGTTCCTCGTACTCATGGTCGACCTCCCACAGTAACCTGCTGCCGGAATCTCACGGAATCGACCGAATGAACACCTCGTCGAGCGCGACCGAATCGAGCGTCTGGTGTCCGGCCGTGCGATCGGTGTCCACGACACGGATCAGCACGCTCCCGGACACCGCTCCGGGCAGATTACCGACCAGGTCGGTGTCGCCGTCGGCGAGCGGCAGGCTCGCCATCGTGACTGGCGTGAAGGACGCCCCGCCGTTCGTCGACCACTCGAAGCGGAAGTCGTCGCCGTCGGTCGAGGAGCTGCGGAACCCCTCGACGTGCAGCTCCTTCGTGCTCCCCGCCGCAACCGTGAAGCTCCACCGATGCTCCAGCTGACTGAAGCGCGTCGATGGACTCCCACCGCTGCTCAACACTTCGGTGATCGTCTGCGCAACGTCGTTCGATGACTGCGTCGCCGTGAAGCTCCCCGAAACGGTGCCGAACACCGGTGCCTGGGACGCCGCGTGCGCGTCGCTGATGTTCACGCCCGCGCAGGCGCCAGGGCCCGGACTCCGCTCCAGCTCGGCCGAGGTGAAGCCCAGTGTGCCAAGGCCGCAATCGAAGTTTTGCGCCTGAACGAGGTAGGCAAAGCCCTCGTCTGGAGCCGGAGTCGTCGAGTCGTCGAAGGACGTACTGACGACGTCCTCGTCAAGGCAGCTCCCGTAGCCCGATCCGAGTGCTGCGATGTTGCCTCGCGTCACCGTGTACCTGTCCGCGCCGGGCGTGGGGAGCCAGGTGAGCGTGGTGACCGCTCCAGCGCGTGAGACGACGAGACTTTGCACCTCACCGGGCTCGCGGTCGTTCGGATCCTCGGGCCGGCAGTCGCAGGCATCGCCCGCTCCATCGAGGTCGGTGTCGCCCTGCTGTGAGTTCGCGGCCGAGGGGCAGTTGTCGCACAGCGTGCCGACGCCGTCGGCGTCTGGATCGGCCTGCAGTGCGTTGCTGATCGTCGCGCAATTGTCGCAGGCATCGCCCGCACCGTCCGCATCGCCATCCTGCTGGCCTGCATTGGCTGCGAGCGGGCAGTTGTCCCCTGCGTCCAGCAAGCCGTCGTTGTCGTCGTCGGCGTCGCAAGCATCGCCGGCGTCGTCGGCGTCGTGGTCCGCTTGATCGGCGTTGGCATCGAGCGGGCAGTTGTCACAGACGTCGGCTACGGCGTCCAGATCGTTGTCGACGGCGTACCGACTGCCAGTCCCGAAGCTCTTGCCGCTCTCTCCGGCTAGCTTCCCCCCGCCCCAGACGATCGCGAGGCCGTCAGCCCAAACGAAGCCGGGAAAGGCCCGGGGCGCGGGCGCGCCGGTCGACGTCGTCGAGGTCCAGGCATTGGCATCGGGGTCGTAGAACCCGCCTGTGTTGAGGAGAACGCCCGACGGACCACGTCCACCCCACACCATCATGCGTAGCCCGGTCCACACGGCGCCGTGGCGTTCACGGAATGTCGGTACCGACAGCAGGCTCGTCGGTTGCCACGTGTCGTTGACCGGATCGTACCGACCGCCGGAGTTCAGCGGCATGCTGGGGGAAATGGAGAATCCGCCCCAGACGACCATCTGACTCCCGGTCCAGACCGTCGAGAACATGATCCGTGCGCTCGGCGCCCCGACAGTCGACGTGGGTGCCCAGTTGTCCGTCACCGGGTTGTATTGGGCACCTGTGTTGGTCAGTTGGAAGTCGTTCCCCACGCCGCCCCACACGATCATTCGACTGCCGGTCCAGACCATTCTGTGATACACGCGGGCGCTCGGCGCGGTGCCGAGAGAGGTCTGGACCCACGTGTCGGTCGACGGGTCGTACCGACCGCCGGTCCGCGTCCCGACTTGGCCACCCAAGTCACCGCCCCAGACGATCATCTCCTCGCCCGTCCACACCGCGGCGACGGCTTCGCGTGCCACCGGTGCCTGGACGGTCGACATCGGGGTCCAGGTGTCGGCGACAGGGTCGTAGCGAGCGCCGGTATTGAGATTGCCGACGGAACTTTGCCCCCCCCAGACGATCATCTGCTGCCCGGTCCAAACGCCGCCGTGCTCACCGCGTGGAGTCGGACTACCGACCTGGCTCATCGGCGTCCAGGTGTCGAGCAACGGGTCGTAGGTGTGACCCGTTCCAGTCACACGATCCGAGTCGTCAAATCCACCCCAGACCAGGAGGCGCGAGCCGGTCCACACGCTCGGGAATTCGTAGCGCGGCCCTGGCCCACCCACGGATACCGGAGTCCATGAGTCGGTGGTGGGATCGTACTGACGCCCTGAGACGAGCGCCCCGTCTCCGCTCGCACCTCGGGTCCCACCCCACACGATCATCCGCGCTCCAGTCCAGACCCCGGTGTGGGAATAACGTTGCGACGGTGCTCCCGTCCCGGATGTCGGCTGCCACGTGTCGGTCGAGGGGTCGTATCGCCCACCCGTGTCGGTTGAACCGCCGCTCGTACCGCCCCACACCACCATCCGACTTCCGGTCCAGATCGCACTGTGAAAGCTGCGCGGGCCGGGCGCGGCGACGTCCGAGATCGGTGCCCACGTGTTGCTGACTGGATCGTAGGACCCGCCCCCGAAGGCGTTTCCGCCCCACACGATCATCCGTGTTCCTGTCCACACGGCCGAATGGAACGCCCTCGGGAACGGCGCGCCGGGGGTTTCGGTCGCCTGCCACGTGTTCGTGGTCGGGTCGTAGCGCCCGCCCGTGTCGAGGTCCCCCGGCCCGGCGCCATCCCCACCCCACACGATCATCCGCGTTCCCGTCCAGACCGCGCTGTGATTCGAACGGCCCTCGGGCGCACCGATCGTGGAAGTCGGCGTCCACGTGTCGGCGACCGGGTCGTACCGGCCGCCCGTGTTCGACGAGCCGCCACCCCACACGATCATCCGCGTCCCCGTCCAGACCGCCGACTGCGATTCGTTGCTCGGCGGCCCCCCGAGTTCAGAGACGGGATCCCAGTCGTCGGCAACCGGGTCGTACCGCCCGCCCCCGCCAACGTTTCCGCCCCACACGACCATCTTGTTCCCGGTCCAGACCGCTTTGGCGCCGCCTCGTGGAGCTGGCGCATCAACGAGCGACATCGGCGTCCACGTATCCGTGAGCGGATCGTAGCGATCTCCCGTGTTGTTGAACAAACCCGAATCGACGCCGCCCCACACGAGCATCAGACTACCGGTCCAAACGGCCACGTGTTGTTGGCGATTGCGCGGACCATCGTCGAGGATACCGGGGTCCCACGTGTTCGCGGCGGGGCACGACGAGCCGGCAATCGCTGCGGGCGCGGCCACCGTCTCGACGAAGAGCCCGTCGAGATCAGGGGCGACCTCCGCCCACCAGTCGGACCAGCTGCGCTTCGGCACGGCGTAGCGGACCTGCCCATCGTGCGGCAATGAGACATCGAGCACGAATTCCTCGCGCCGCTCCTCGACCGTGACGGACGATCCGCGAGGTGACCCACCTCGCTCCCCGTCAAGCTGCACGCGCCGCGGATGGTCGGACCGCGGATCGAGCGTCCGGCGATCGAGCGCGCTCGCGATCGCGTCGATCTCCATCCGGGCGGAATGGTGAATCCGACCGTCGAACGCAAAGTAGCTCCGGGCGAGCCTGTCGACCAAGGACGGCCGGACGAAGCACTCCTGGATCAGGATCGAATCGTTCCCGAGAGCCGAGTAGACCTCGTGCAGGCGCTCGGGGAACCGCGTCGACCGCTCGATGCGACCGAGCTCGGCCGCGAGCATCTCCGCCGTGACCGGTGTGTGCCAGAGCCGCTCGAGAGCTGCGGACTGGTCGAGATACAGGCGGACTTTCCGTTCCAGGACATCGCGCGGCACCGCCTGCTCGAACGGAACGCGCGCTTCCAGCTGGTGCCGGTAGTAAACGCGCTCGATCGCCGTCGTCGCGGCCACGCGCTCCTCGAACGAGAGCTCGCGAGGCGCGCTCGACGCGGTGGAGGCAAGTAGGAGGCCGAGAGAGACGATGCAGACCACGTTCCTCGTACTCATGGTCTACCTCCCACAGTAATTACCGAAAAGGGAGCCCGTCTGGGGCATCGGCGGCCGAGGTGGGGCGTTCTGGAGGACCGGGATGGACGGACGTGGAGGACCTCGACGCATGACGTCCCCACTCTGCTGACGGGTCCGATGTACGCCGAGTGGGGCCGCGCGTCAATGAGAAGGATGTGGCGGGTGGCCCGATGGCCACCCGCCGAGCCGCGCTAGAAAACCGTCAGACCACTCCCTGGTCCATCATCGCGTCGGCGACCTTGAGGAAGCCGGCGATGTTCGCGCCGTTGACGTAGTTGCCCGGGCGTGCCGAACCGCTCGGCCGTCGTCGACGCAGGCCTGGTGGATGCTCTTCATGATCAGCCGCAGGCGCTCGTCGACTTCTTCGCGCGTCCAGCGAAGCGCATGCTGTTCTGCGCCATCTCGAGCCCCGAGGTCGCGACGCCGCCGGCGTTCGCCGCCTTGCCCGGCCCGTACAGGATCCGCGCGTCGACGAACTGCGCGTACGCCGTCGAGCGTCGGTCGGCATGTTCGCGCCCTCGGCCACGACGTACACGCCGTTCTTCAGCAGGTTCGCCGCGTCCTTGCCGTTGATCTCGTTCTGCGTCGCGCTCGGGAACGCGCAGTCGGCCTTGTGGTCCCACAGCGGGTTGTGATCGCGGCTCGGCTGTCGATCGGCGTGTAGACCGCGCTCTTGTACTTGTCCGCGTACTCCTGGATGCGGCCGCGGCGCACGTTCTTCAGCTCCATGACGAACGCGAGCTTCTCGCGGTCGATGCCGGCCTCGTCGTAGACGTAGCCGCTCGAGTCGGAGAGCGTGACCGCCTTGGCGCCCGAGCTCGAGCAGCTTCTCGACCGTGTACTGCGCGACGTTGCCGCTGCCCGGAGACGAGGCACGTCTTGCCCTCGAGCGTCTCGCCGCGCGTGGCCAGCATCTCGGCGGCGAAGTACACGCAGCCGTAGCCGGTGGCCTCGGGCCGGATCAGCGAGCCGCCCCAGTTCAGGCCCTTGCCGGTGAGCACGCCGGTGAACTCGTTGCGCAGCCGCTTGTACTGGCCGAACAGGTAGCCGATCTCGCGGCCGCCGACGCCGATGTCGCCCGCCGGCACGTCGGTGTTCGGGCCGATGTGGCGGGACAGCTCGGTCATGAAGCTCTGGCAGAAGCGCATGACCTCGTTGTCGCTCTTGCCCTTGGGATCGAAGTCCGAGCCGCCCTTGCCGCCGCCCATCGGCAGCGTGGTCAGCGAGTTCTTGAACACCTGCTCGAACGCCAGGAACTTGAGGATGCCGAGGTTGACCGACGGGTGGAAGCGCAGGCCGCCCTTGTAGGGGCCGATCGCGCTGTTCATCTCGATGCGGAAGCCGCGGTTGATCTGCACCTCGCCGCGGTCGTCCAGCCACGGCACGCGGAACATGATCACGCGCTCGGGCTCGACGATGCGCTCGAGGATCTTCGCGTGGCGGTACTCGGGGTGGCGGTCGAGCACGCGGACCAGCGACTCCGCGACTTCCTGGACCGCCTGGTGGAACTCCGGCTCGGCCGGGTTCTTGGCCTTCACATCGTTCATCAGCTTGTCGACGTACACGCTCACACGGTCCTCCCTTGGCCGGCTAGCGCCGGACCACTCCGCAACCGATCCGCCCGCCCGCAGCCCCGGTGGGCTGTGTCTTGAAGTCATCCGGCTTCTCGTGAACGATCACGGCGTGGCCCAGGACGTCGCCGGTGTCGCCGGTGCCGATCGACCACTTGTCGGTCGTGAGGATCAACGAGCCGGTGCCGTCCGACCCGACGTGCAGGTTGCCGATGTCGCCGAGATGGAACGGCGACTCGCCCCAACGACCGTGGTTCGCGTGCCCGGGGTTCCAGTGCGCTCCGGCCGATGCGGCGTCGGGTGCGCTGCAGTCGCCCGTCTCGTGCAGGTGCACGGCATGCTCGCCGGGCGGGGCGTTCGAGACGTTGAGCGTCAACGTCACGGACCCGGACTCTTCGACGAACCGTGCCCTGCCGCTGACCTTGCTCCCGCTCTTGGCCTCGATCGTCGCCGTGGCCTCGACGGGTTTGCCCGCCGGTGCCGTCGTCGCGGTGGGTCGCGGCGGCGGCGGCGGGGGTGCCTTCTTCTCCTGCGGCGCCGTGTCGGCGCATGCGATCGCGACCGACGCGAGGATCGACGCCAGTATCAACGTGTGCTTGATCATTCGCGCTCCTTTGTCCGACCGGTCAGTCTCCGCTCGTGCTCTCCGCGTGTCAACGCTCGGCCTCGGCGCGATCGAGCGCGTCCCGTACGAGCGCTGGCTCGGCGTCGGCAGGCAACCGCACGTCGAGCCGGGGCTCCTTGGCCATCGATCCGGCGATCGCGAATCGCGCCCCGTCGTTTCCGGCCCACGCCCGGCGCGCGACGCCGTTCGTCACGTCCCACGCGATCATCGATCGCACCCGGCGCTCGGCATCGGCCGAGCCGTCGAGGACCAGGCCGAAGCCACCGTTGATCGCCTGGCCCCAGCCGACGCCGCCGCCGTTGTGCAGGCCGACCCACGTGGCCCCGCGGAACGCGTCGCCGATCACGTTGTGCACCGCCATGTCGGCGCACACGCGGCTGCCGTCACGCATGTTGGCCGTCTCGCGGTACGGCGAGTCCGTGCCCGAGACGTCGTGGTGGTCGCGCCCCAGGACGATCGGGGCCGAGATCCGCTTGTCGGCGATCGCCCGGTTGAACGCGACGGCGATACGCTTGCGGCCATCCTCGTCGGCATAGAGGATGCGCGCCTGCGAGCCGACGACCAGCCGGTGCGATTCGGCCTCGCGGATCCAGCGCCGGTTGTCTTCGAGCTGCGGCCCGCGTCTCGGCCGGCGCCTCGCGCGCCATCTCGTCGAGCACCTCGCTCGCGATGCGGTCGGTCTCGCGCAGATCGGCCGGCGCTCCGCTCGTGCAGACCCAGCGGAACGGTCCGAAGCCGTAGTCGAAGCACATCGGCCCCATGATGTCTTCGACGTAGGACGGGATAGCACGAACGCCACCGTCCGCTCGCGTGACGCGGGCGCCCGCGCGCGACGCCTCGAGCAGGAACGCGTTGCCGTAGTCCCAGAACCGCATCCCGCGCCGCGGCGAGCGTCGTTGATCGCCTCGACCTGCCGGCACAGCGACGCGCGCACGAGCTCGGCGAACCCCGCGGGGTCGTCGACGCATCTTGCGGTTCGCCTCATCGACAGCGAGCCCCACCGGGTAGTAGCCCCCGGCGTACGGGTTGTGCAGCGACGTCTGATCCGAGCCGAGGTCGATCGAACTGCCGGCGGCCGCGAGCCGCTCCCACAGGTCGACGACGTTGCCCAGGTAGCCGATCGACACCGCGCGGCGCTCGCGCGCGCGCATCGTCGATGCGCGAGAGCAGCTTGTCGAGGTCGGTCTCGACCTCGTCGACCCAGCCCTGATCCTTGCGCTTCCCGAGCGCCTTCGGGTTGACCTCGGCGATCACGCCGATCGCGCCCGCGATCACGGCGGCCTTGGCCTGCGCTCCGCTCATGCCGCCGAGACCGGAGGTCACGTAGACGCGGCCCGCGAGGCCGTCGGCGTCCGACGTTCCGAGGTACTTCCGCCCCGCGTTCAGCAGCGTGATCGTCGTGCCGTGGACGATGCCCTGCGGCCCGATGTACATGAAGCTGCCCGCGGTCATCTGGCCGTAGGACGTGACGCCGAGCGCGGCGAGCCGCTCGTACTCCTCGGGCGAGCCGGACGCCGGGACCACCATGCCGCAGGTCAGGACCACGCGCGGCGCGTCGGCGTGCGACGGGAAGAGCCCGAGCGGATGCCCGGAGTACAGGACGAGCGTCTGCTCGTCGGTCATCTCGGACAGGGCCTTCATCGTCAGGCGGTACTGGGCCCAGTTCTGGAACACCGTGCCGTTGCCACCGTAGGTGATCAGCTCGTGCGGGTGCTGCGCCACGCGCGGATCGAGGTTGTTCTGGATCATCAGCATGATCGCCGCGGCGTGCCGGCTGCGCGCCGGGTACTCGTCGAGCGGTCGAGCCTGCATCGCGTGGTCCGGCCGCAGCCGATACATGTAGATCCGGCCGTGACGGGCGAGCTCGAGCGCGAGCTCGGGCGCGATCTCCGCGTGCTGATGCGCGGGGAAGTAGCGCAGCGCGTTGGCCAGCGCCAGCTCGCGCTCCGTGCGGTTGAGCACCTGCCGGCGCGCCGGCGCATGGCTGACCGTCGGATCGACGGGCCGCGATGCGGGAAGCGGGTCGGGGATGCCCTCGGTCAGGGAGCGCGCCCAGACGCCCGTCGCCGTCGAGCTCGACATGAACCGCATGGTAGATCAACCGCGGATGGTATGCTCCGCTCGATGCGCAGCTGGATCGCGTTCGTGTGCATCGGTGCGGCGATCCCGGCCGTGGCGCAGGAGAATCCGGCCTCCGAGGTCCGCCGCACCGTCGCCGCGCTCGTCGGCTCGTGGAGCGGCCGGATGACGGCCGTGGGTCAAGACGATCCCCCCGAGACGTTCCCGTGGACGATGGAGTGCAAGGAGATCGCTCTCGGCGCGGGTGTGTCGTGCACGATGAGCGGCAAGTCGTCGAGCGGCCCGCTGGCCCAGACCTGCCTCGTGGCCTTCGACCCGGTCGAGAAGTCGGTGCACGCCATGTGCGTGGACTCGATGGGCGAGGTGCACGACCACGACGGAGACTGGGTCGACGAGCGGACGATCGAGTTCTCGCCCCTCGCCGGCACGATCATGGACGAGCCGACGCTCAAGACGATGCGCTTCCGGTTCCCCGACACGCGGACGATCGAGACCCGCACACTCATCACACTGTCCGACGGAGAGTTCGTGCGCTTCGATTTCCTCGGTCGCCGATAGAGCGCGCACCGTTCCTGGCCGCCCGCACCCCCGGAACCTATGTTCCCGTGACGGAGGGTGCGCCCATGACGACCGCCTCGAAAGCCATCGGTGTGCTGTTGCTGCTCGGGTCCCTGATCGGCTGCGCCGCGCAGAAGAGCCCGTCGGTGCGGGTCCCGCCGCGCGTCGACCTGAGTCAGCACGAGACGATCGGCGTGATCGAGTTCCGCTCGTCGGCCGATCGCGCTCTCGCGGACCTGGCGACCGAACGGTTCACCGAGTCCGCGCGGCGCGACCAGGGCCTCGTGCGGATGGTCGACCTCGGGGCGATCGACAAGGGCGGCTTCGATGCCGAGGCGTATCGCGCACTCGGCCGGGAGCACGGCGTCCAGACGCTCCTCGTCGGCGAGCTGACGATCACGAAGCAGCGCCCGAGCGTGCGCATCGACTCGAGCCTGAAGGCCGGAAGCGTCGCCGCGCTCGTCGAGGCGACCCTCGCGGTGCGGCTGATCGAGGCGTCGACGGGGGCGTCGATCTGGAGCGGCTCCGCGCGGGCGACCGACTCCGTGGGCCAGCTCAGCCTGGCCAGCGGCCAGGGGGTCGCCGTCGGAGCGGACGATCCGCAGCGCGTGTACGCCGCGCTCGTCGAGCAGCTCGTGGAGCAGGCGACCTACGACTTCCACGCCCACTGGACGCGGTAGGTCAGCGGCCGAGCTCGAACCGCAGCGCATCCTCGAGGGTCTCGTGGAGCAAGCGAAACCCGGCGCCGGCGAGCCTCGTGGCCACGACGCGCATGCTCGAGAGAAGCACTTCCTCCCCCATCTGCCCGAACAGCGCTCGAACCGCGATCGCCGGCAGCGGTAGGACCGCCGGGCGCCTGAGGACGCGCCCGAGCGTGCGGGCGAACTCGGTGTTGCGCACGGGTCGAAGAGCGACGCCGTTGACCGGGCCGGCGAGCGTGTCGTTCGCGATCGCGAAATGGATCGCCCCGACGAGGTCGTCGAGCGCGATCCAGCTCATCCACTGCCGGCCATCACCGATCGGCCCTCCCACACCGAAACGGAACGGGACGATCATCTTGGCCAGCGCGCCGCCCCCCGCTCCGAGCACGATGCCGATCCGCAGGTGGACGACGCGGACCCCGGCGCGTTCGGCGGCCTGGGTCGCCTCCTCCCACCCGCGACAGATCTCGGGCAGGAACCCTCGACCCGCGGCGCTCGTCTCGTCGAGCTCCTCGTCCCCGCGGTCGCCGTAGTAGCCGATCGCCGAGGCGCTGACGAGCACGCGCGGCGGTCGATCGAGACGCGAGAGCGCTTCGGCGACGAGCCGCGTCCCGTCGAACCGGCTCGCGCGGATCCGTTCCTTCTTCTTCTGCGTCCAGCGCGACGAGATGCTCTCGCCCGCCAGGTGCACGACCGCGTCGACACCCTCGAGCGCTCGGGAATCGATCGCGCGTTTTTGCGGATCGAAGAGGATCTCGCCCGTTCCCGGTCGTGGCGCGCGCCGGACGAGCGGGAGGACGGCGTGGCCGCCCGTCGTCAGGAACGTCGTCAACGCCGAGCCGACGAGACCGGAAGAGCCGCTGATCGCGACGCGCATCGGCTCGGTGTTCGCGGCCGCGTGACGCTCGAGATCGGCCTGCGTCACGGCGTGCCGGTAGGCGAACAGGCGCTCGAGGCGCTGCGCCGTGCGGCGGCCGGCGACGAGGCGCCCGAGCGCGCCGAGCGGAAGCTCGTAATCGATCGCGTCTTCGAGGATCGAGCCGTCCGCAGCATCGAGGAACCGATGCGTGTGGACCCAGCGCCGCATCGGCCCGTGGTCCTGGATGTCGCGGAAGCCCGCCGGGTCGAGCTCGTAGCGCGCGTGCCACGGAAAGCTCACGGGACCCGAGGACAGTGCGAGCTTGGCCCGCGACCCGGGCGCGACCGCGCTCCCGCCCTCGATCACCCGGAGCCCGGCCCACGCAGGTGTCAGGCGCTCGAAGGCGCCGGGACGCATGTGCCACGCCTGGAGCGCTTCCCGTGGGACGTCGATCGCCGTGCGTTTGACGAAGCTGGCCATCGCGCGTGCGGACGGTGACCGATCCGCTCGGCGAATGCAACTCGGGAGGGGTTCCCGGTGACCCTCGGACGGCAACCGACCAACCGGCTCCACGGCATGGGGGGGTGCCGAGTCGGACCGTTCTGTAGAATGGGCCCCCGGACGAGAGGTGAACGCATGATCGTCGGAGTGGTGAAGGAGACGTACCCGGGGGAGCGGCGAGTCGCCGTGACGCCGAGCGTGCTACCGGCGTTGGCCAAGGCCGGCGTCGAGACGATCGTCGAGCCGGGGGCCGGCGGGTCCGCCGGCTACCCTGATGCGGCGTACGCCGAGAAGGGGTCGCGGATCGCCGCCGACCGTGCCGAGGTGTTCCGGACCGCCGACGTGATCGTGCAGGTCCGGGGCTACGGTGCGAACCCCGAGCACGGGCGGGACGACCTGGCGCTCCTGCGGCGCGACCAGGTGCTGATCGCCACGTTCGACCCGTTGACCGCGCTCGACCAGGTCAAGGCGGTCGCCGACCGCGGCGTCGCCCTGTTCGCGCTCGAGCTCGTGCCGCGCATCACCCGCGCGCAGAGCATGGACGTGCTGTCGTCCCAGGCCACGGTCGCGGGCTACAAGGCGGTGCTCCTCGCCGCCGAGCACGCGCCGCGGATGTTCCCGATGATGATGACCGCCGCGGGGACGATTCCGCCGGCCAAGGTGTTCATCGTCGGCGCGGGCGTGGCCGGCCTGCAGGCGATCGCCACGGCGAAGCGCCTGGGGGCGGTCGTCCAGGCGTACGACATCCGCGCCGCGGTGCGCGAGCAGATCGAGTCGCTCGGCGCGAAGTTCGTGCAGCTCCCGATCGAGAGCGCCGAGGGCACGGGCGGCTACGCCAAGGCGATGGACCAGGAGTTCTACCGCCGGCAGCGCGAGCTGCTGACGTCGGTCGTGGCGCAGAGCGAGGTCGTGATCACGACCGCCGCCGTTCCGGGCGCCAAGCCACCGCTGCTCGTGACGGCGGACATGGTGCGGGCCATGCCGCGCGGGAGCGTGATCGTCGATCTCGCGGCGCGGCGGGGCCATACCGGTGGGAACTGCGAGCTGACGCAGCCCGACGAGTGGATCGACGTCGACGGGGTCTCGATCCACGGCCCGACGAACCTGCCGTCGACGATGCCCCAGACCGCGAGCCCGCTGTTCGCCAAGAACATCGCGGCGTTCGTGATCAACCTGCTCGAGAAGGGTGACCTGCGTGTCGATCGCGACGACGAGATCGTGCGCCAGACGCTGACCTGCCGGGACGGCCAGGTCGTCCACCCGCAGGTCAAGGAGCGGCTCGGCGCGCTCGTCGGACGAGGAGGAAGCCCGTGACCGACCTGTGGACCGGGGTGCTGGTGTTCATGCTCGCGACGTTCCTGGGCTTCGAGGTGATCCGCCGCGTCTCACGCCTGCTGCACACGCCGCTGATGTCCCTGACCAACGCGATCTCGGCGATCGCCGTCGTCGCCGCGATCGAGATCACCGGTGAGGCGAAGTCGACCTTGAGCATGTGGCTCGGGTTCGTCGCCGTCGTCGCCGCGACGAGCAACATCGTCGGCGGGTTCTTGATCACCGACCGCATGCTCAAGATGTTCAAGTCCCAGCGCGCCGAGCCCGGCCGACCGGGGACCCCATGAACGCGATCGAGTCGATCGACACGTGGTTCATCCACGTGGCGTACATCGTCGCCGCGGCGGCGTTCATCCTGTCGTTGAAGTGGCTCAGCGCGCCGAAGACCGCACGGCGCGGAGTGATCGTCGGCGAGATCGGGATGTTTCTCGCGATCGTCGGTACGCTGCTCGGGCACAACATCGTGAGCTACGAGTGGATCCTCGTGGGGATCGTGCTCGGGTCGTTGATCGGCGTCCCGCTGGCCGTGTTCATGCCCATGACCGCCGTGCCGCAGCGGACGGCGATCTCCCACGCCTTCGGCGCGCTCGCCGCGGCGCTCGTCGGCACCGCGCACTACGCGCTCGAGTACCAGCACATCTCGAAGCTGACGATGGCGATGCTGGGGTTCGAGGTGCTGCTCGGGAGCCTGACGTTCACCGGGAGCGTGATGGCGTTCGGCAAGCTGCAGGAGCTGCTGCCCAGCGCGCCGCTGACGTTCAAGAACCAGAACGTGTTCAACCTGTCGATCCTCGCCGCGGCCGTGGGGATCGGCGGCTACCTGGTGCTGCATCCCGAGGCGTGGTGGCTGTTCCCGATCTTCCTGCGGCCTGGCGGCGATCTTCGGCGTGCTGCTGATCATGCCGATCGGCGGCGCCGACATGCCGACGGTGATCGCGCTGTTGAACTCCTACGCTGGGCTCTCGGCGTCGATGATGGGGTTCGTGCTCGACAACAAGCTGCTGATCGTCGCCGGAGCGCTCGACGGCTCGTCGGGGTTCATCCTGGCGATCATCATGTGCAAGGCGATGAACCGCTCGTTCACGAACGTGGTGTTCGGCGCGTTCGGCGCGACGACCCAAGGCTACGGCATCGACGGACGTGTACGGCGGCAAGATCAAAACCGCGACGGCGGAAGACGTGGCCATGGTGCTCGACGGCGCGCGCCGTGTCGTCGTCATCCCGGGCTACGGCATGGCCGTGTCGCAGGCGCAGCATGCCGTGCGGGGTCTCGCGAACCTGCTCGAGGAGCGCGGCAGCCAGGTCGAGTACGGGATCCATCCGGTCGCCGGCCGCATGCCCGGCCACATGAACGTGCTGCTCGCCGAGGCCGACGTGCCCTACGAGAAGCTCAAGGAGATGGAAGAGATCAACCCCGAGATGGAGCAGGTCGACGTCGCGATCGTCATCGGCGCGAACGACACGGTGAACCCGATCGCGCGGACCGATCCATCGAGCCCGATCGCCGGCATGCCGATCATCGACGCGGACAAGGCCCGGACGGTGATCGTGATCAAGCGTAGCCTGAGCCCGGGCTTCGCCGGGATCCCGAACCCGCTGTTCGCGCTCGACAACACGCTGATGTACTTCGCCGACGGTCGCAAGGCGATCCAGGACATTGTGACGGCGATCAAAGAGGCGGCGTAGATAGCAGGGTGTACACTGAGGGTGTCCTGCGTCTCGGCGCCCAGGCCACCCTCCCCCGGTCCGGGCGCATTTTTTTTGCGGCGCCTACTCCTCGTCGTACCAGTAGTCGACCTTTGCCGCCTGCGGCAGGAACGCGTACACGCTGCGGACGGTCGGGTCGCCACCGGGGGCCGAGCCGGCGAACACGCCGATCTTCTCCGAGTCGGGGTACACCGAGATCTCGGGCTCGATCATCGTCGAGATCATCAGGATCCGCACCGGCTCCTCCGTGTCGTTGATCACCTGGTGCGCCCCGGCGGGGCCGACGGGGAACGCGACGTAGTCGCCGGCTCGAACCCGCAGCTCGCGCCCGTCGAGGCGCAGCGTCGCGCTGCCGGCGAGCACGTACATCGCCTCCTCGTTCGCCGTGTGGAAGTGGTACGGGAACGGGCGTTTCCCCGGCGGGATCTCGTACAGGCTGCAGCCGATCTCCCGGCCCCCCGCGGCCTTGCCCAGCTGCTTCCTGCGGAGCGCGAATCGCTCGCCGTGCGACTCCGGATCCCAGGGGATGTCCGACTCGTTCACCATGAGCGCCTCCTTCCGTCTCACCAGTCGTAGAACCCGCGGCCGGTCTTCTTTCCGAGGCGCCCCTCGGCGACGAAACGGCGCAGGATCGCCGGTGGCCGGAACGCCTCGGATCCGAGCTCGCGCTCGAGGTGCTCGGCGATCGCCAGGCGCACGTCGAGGCCCACGAGATCGGTCAGCCGCAGCGGGCCCATCGGATGGCGGTAGCCCAGCGTCATCGCCTTGTCGATGTCCTCGGCCGACGCCACGCCCTGCTCGAGCATGCGCATCGCCTCGAGCCCGAGCGCGACACCGAGGCGGCTCGAGGCGAAGCCCGGCGTGTCGCGAACGACGATCGGCTCCTTGCCCATCGCCCGGCCGAGCGCGACCGCGCGGGTGACTGACTCCTCGGACGTCGCCTGGGCTCGCACGACCTCGACCAGAGCCATGAGATGGACCGGGTTGAAGAAATGCAAACCGACGACGCGCGACGGCACGGTCGCGGCCTCGGCGATGCGCCCGATCGGCAGCGACGACGTATTGCTCGCGAGGAGCGCGGTCTGGGGCGCGAGGCGGCCGAGCGCGGCGAAGATCTCGCGCTTCAGCTCGAGCGACTCGGGCGCGGCTTCGATCGCGGCGTCGACGTCGAGCGCTCCCACGACCAGGTCGGGTCGCGCCACGATCCGGCCGAGCGTCTGCGCCTTCTGCTCCGGCGTGACCTTGCCGCGCCTGATCCCGTCGTCGAGCGTCGCGGCGATGCCGTCGATGCCTCGCCGAACGAGCTCTTCGGTCGTATCGTGCAGCCGCACGTCGAAGCCGCTCGCGGCCGCGACCTGTGCGATGCCACGGCCCATCGTGCCCGCGCCGACAACGAGGATCGTCTGCATGCCTGCCTCGTGAAGTGCGCGAAGGATATCCGATGTTGCACGCATCCGCCGTCGTCGGGCTCGCGGGAGCGATCGCCGCGGGGATCGCGCTCGGCGATCTGGCGATCGCGATCCTCGGACCGCGGCTCGCGCGCAGGGCGACGAGGCGGCGGCCGCCGCGGCGGCGGCGACGCGCGGCGTGGCTCGCCGCGACGGCCGCGTGCCGGCGGGCGCTCCCGTGGACCGTCGTCGGCACAGGCGCGACGGCCGCCCTGTCCTGGGTCACCGGCGCCGCGCTGCCGGCCGCCGCGGCCGCGGCCGCCGCGGCCGCGGCCGCCGCGATCGCCGCCGGGGCCGGGACGGTCGGCGGGCTCCTGCTGCTCGTCGCCGGACGGATCGAATCGCGGGGCTCCCGATCGACCGGCCGCGCGCTCGCGCGCCTCGCGGGCCAGATCGCGTTCCTCGGGGCCGCCGCGTTCGCGCTCGTCGACGGCGCATCCCACGTCGTGGCAGCGTGCCTCGTCGTGCTCGGCGGCTCGGTCGCTCTGCTCGCCGGGCTCGCCGGCAAGCCGCGGCCGTCCGGTGCTGTGGCGCTCGTGCTGTGCGGCGCGGGCCTCGTCTCGCTCGTCGTTCTCTGAGTCGCGCTTCCCGCGCTGCTACACTGTCGCCCGATCGAATCGCGGAGTGAGACGATGGTTACACGGACGTTTCGCACGCTCGGCGTCGTCGGCGCAGGCACGATGGGCAGCGGCATCGCGCAGAAGATGGCGAGCGAGGGGTTCGATGTCGTCCTCGTCGACCTGGACGACGACAAGGTCGCGCGGGGGCGCTCGATCATCCGCTCGACGCTCGAGCAGGGCGTCGAGCGCAAGATCCTGAAGCCCGCGCAGGTCGAGGAGATCGAGGCCCGGATCCACGGCTCGAGCGACATGACGCGCCTGGCCGACGCCGACCTGGTCGTCGAGGCCGTGTTCGAGGACCTGGCGGTCAAGCGCGACGTGTTCGAGCGCCTCGAGCGCGCCTGTCGCCCCGACGCGATCCTGGCGACGAACACGTCGTCGTTCCTCGTGAACCAGATGGCCGAGCGCCTGAACCGCCCGGAGCGGCTCGTCGGCCTGCACTACTTCTACCATCCGGCGAAGAACCGACTGGTCGAGGTGATCGCGGGCCAGGCCACGTCGGCCGAGATCGTGCGTCGGGCCTGGTCGCTGCAGGAGCAGATCGGCAAGACACCGATCCGCTCGGCCGACGCCGCGGGGTTCGTCGTCAACCGGTACTTCGTGCCGTGGCTCAACGAGGCCGTGCGGCTCGTCGATGCACGGACGGCGGACATCGCGACGATCGAGGCCACGTGCAAGGAGACGTTCGGCATCGGCATCGGACCGTTCGAGCTGATGAACGTGACCGGGATCCCGATCGCGCTCCACGCCGCGCGCACGCTGGGGGACACGTTCGGGCCGTTCTACGCCCCGGCCGACGGGCTGAAGCGCCAGGTGCAGTCGGGACAGCTCTGGCCCACAGACGGCGCGGTCGATCCGTCGCGCGCGGAGGTCGTGCGCGAGCGCATGCTCGCCGTCGCGTTCTTCGTCGCGGCCCAGCTCGTCGAAGAGGGCGTCGGGACGATCGAGGACACGGACATCGGCGCACGCGTCGGGCTGCGCTGGCCGCGCGGACCGTTCGAGCTGATGAACCGCCAGGGCGTGCGGCGCGCGGCCGCGCTCGTCGGCGATCTGACGCAGCGGTTCGGCCTCGAGACGCCGCGCCTGCTGTCGCACCAGGCGTCGGCCGACCAGCCGTTCGCGTTCCGTCTCGTCGATCGCGAGGATCGCGACGGCATCGCCACGCTGCGCGTGAACCGGCCGGACGCGATGAACGCGCTCAACGAGACGGTCGTGACGCAGCTGCGCCAGGCGGTCGACGGCGCGGCGCGCGATCCCGCCGTGCGCGGGATCGTGATCGCCGGCGCGGGCAAGGCGTTCATCGCCGGCGCCGACGTCCGCTTCTTCGTGCGCAACATCGAGTCGGGCGATTTCGATCGCCTCCTGCGGTTCACGGTCGCCGGGCACGCGCTCCTCGACGCGATCGATCGATCGCCCAAGCCGGTCGTGGCGCGCGTCCACGGCCTCGCGCTCGGCGGCGGGCTCGAGCTGGCGCTGGCGTGCGATTGGATCGTCGCCGCACCGCGGGCGTCGTTCGCGTTTCCCGAGACCGGGATCGGGATCTACCCCGGTCTCGGCGGCACGCAGCGGCTCCCGCGCCGCGTCGGGCCGGGGCTGGCCAAGCTGCTCGTGCACACCGGTCGGACCGTCTCGGCCGAGGACGCCGCGGCGATCGGCCTCGTCGACGCGGTCGTGCCCTACGAGCGCCTGGACGATGCGATCCGGACGATCCTGGCCGAGCCGCAGCAGCGCCCGGAGCGCAAACCCGCCGAAGGCGACTGGGCGGCCCTCGAAGCGTTCTTTGCTGCGAACTCGGTCGAGGCGATCCGCTCCGCCGGCATCGACACGCACGGCAATCCGGCGCTCGCGCAGGCGGTCAAGCAGGTCGGCTTCAAGGCGCCTCTCGCGCTGGCGCTCGCCGAGCGGCTGATCGACGAGGCCGGAACGCTGCCGCTCGAGGCCGGGCTACGCCTCGAGCTCGAGCACCTGATCGAGATCTTCCGCACGGCCGACGCGCTCGAGGGACTGTCGAGTCTGGGGCGCAAGCGCCCGGTGTTCCAGGGACGCTGAGCGTGGACCCGTCGCCCGAGGAGCCGCGCCCGGGCGCGCTCGATCGAGCGGTCGACCTCGCGGCGCGGATGCTCGACTCGTTCGGGCTCAACGGCACGCGCCTGCGCTGGCGCTGGAACCGGCATCGGGTGCGCTTGGCCGAAGCCGGGGCCCGGGGCGGGATGGTCGTGCGCTCGGCGCGCGCCAAGCACAAGATGTGCCCCGCGTGTCGAGCGCTCGTCTCGCGCTCGGCCTCGCGCTGCGAAGCCTGCGGCGCCGATCTGGCGAGCGTTCGCGGGCCCGGTGTGAGCCGCGTCGTGGCCAACCTGCTGCCCGGGATCACCGCGGCCACGTCGCTCTTGTTGCTGACCAACGGCTTCTGGTTCCTGCTGACGCTCCTCGCGCAGATCAAGGGTGGTGAGGGCCCGGGCGGCCTGTTCGCCTCGTTCGACGGTCGCCTGCTCTACGTGTTCGGTTCGGGATGGAGCGTGGCCACGCTCTCGGGTGAGTGGTGGCGCATCGTCACGCCGATCTTCCTCCACGGCGGGATCCTGCACTTCTTTTTCAACTCGTACGTCCTCGTGCAGCTCGGGCCGCTGGTCGAGGAGGAGTTCGGGACCGAGCGGTTCTGGGTCGCCTACCTGCTGAGCGGGATCGCCGGAAGCGCGCTGAGCCAGTTCGTCCGCACGGTGAACACGGTCGGAGCCTCGGGCGCGATCTTCGGCCTGATCGGCCTGCTCCTGGTCCACGGCTGGCGCACCGGCGGTGCGCGAGGCACCGCGCTGCGCGCGGCGATGACGCGCTACCTCGTCTACATCCTGGTGTTCAGCCTGATCCCCGGCACTGGCATCGATCACCTGAACCACGCAGGCGGCCTGGCCTGTGGCGCGCTCCTCGGCCTCGTCGTGCGCGCAGGCGCGTTCCGCGGACGAGGCGCGGCCGTGACGTGGGGCGGGATGGCGGTTCTGGGCGTGCTGCTCGTGCTGTGGAGCTTCTACCGTGTCGCGGTGCCGGCTCTGACCTGAGCCCGCGTCAGTGCTTCTGCACCGCCAGGCGGTCGATGTCCTGCTTTAGCGCGGGATTGACCTGCATGCCCAGCCGCTCGGCCTCGGCCACCGCATGGCGCGCATCCTCGAACCGCCCGGCTTTCATGTACAGCACCGCCAGATTGTTCTGGACCAGCGGGAACTTCGTGTTCTTCTGCGCGCAGGTCTCCCAGGCGACGCGCGCTTCGTCGTAGCGCTCGAGGCGGAACAGCGCGTTGCCGATGTGAAAGTAGACGTCCGCCGGCGGGCCCGGGTCGGCCGACGCCGTCGGCAGCGGTACCGCCTGCAGCGTCTGAATCCGCTGCTCGATCGTGCGCTCCATGTTCTGCTGGTTCGTCGAGAGCCCGTCCTCCGCGTCGGGACCCCGCGCCTGGTTGTGCATGTCGCGCAGCTGGTCCTGCAGCGTTCGGATCTCGTCCTGCGTCTTGGCGTAGCGCTCCATCTCGATCTGCTGCAGCGCGTCGCCGTACTGCCCATAGGCGTCCCGGGCGGATGTGTACTCGCGCAGCGCGCCCGCGAAATCCTTGCGCGCGAGCGCGACGTGGCCCAGGCCCATGTGCGCCGGCGGATAGTCGTGCGCGAGCGCTAGCGCCTTGGCGAACCCCTCGCCGGCCTTGTCGTAGTTCCCCGATTGCAACGCGCGCATCGCCGTCTGAGACTGCCGCTCGGCCTGCCGGATCTCGCTGACCCCTGGCGGTGCGGCCTCGGCGGCCGCGGCCGCAGCTGCGAGGGCCAGCGCGACCCGACCGACCGGCGCACGCATTTCTCGCTACTCCGCCGCCCGCGTGTATACCGCCTTGGCTGCGGTGAACCAGTTCTTCCCGCCGTCGGTCGACACGTCGCGGTCGATCTGGAACCCGTCGGCCGTGATGCTGTGGATCACGGTCTTCGTGTGGATCGTCGTGCCGAACATCTCGAGCGTCGTGCCGGTTTTCTCGTTCGACAGCGTGATCTTGTCGTCGGCCATCTCGCCCTCCTCGACGTCCATCGTCCGCGACTCGGCCGAGATCTCGGTCAGGCGATACCGCTTGCGGAAACGATCGTACGACAGCGTGCGCACCACGTCACTCCCGTCCGTGGTGAACCGCTCCTCGAGCAGCGCTCCGCCCATGGCGCTCTGGACGCTCGACTCGCGCTTGCCCTCCGTCCACTGGGCCTGCGGGTTGTCGCGCTGGGACGTCGCCACCTGGAACTTCCCGGCCAGCGGCATCACCGGGGCCATGCCCGGCGGCGGCGGCAGCTTGAACATCGCGTCGTCGACCGGCACGTTCAGCTCGACCGACTTGACGGTGAAGATGCGCTCCCGCGTGTACCACTGCGATTCGACTCGGTGCGGGATCACTACGTTCGACACCTTTCGAAAATCGTCGTAGTACGTGCGCTGGGGCATCGGCCGGCCGAAGTCCGAGCCCGGCGATTCGCGGCCCATCTCGAGGAACGTCTTCGGATCGAGGTACCACTTTTCCTTGGCGCCGTCGGGACGCGTCAATTCGAGCGCGAGCGCGGGCACGCCGTCGAGCTCGGCCGGGCCGAGGAGCGCGGCCTGGTAACCGTTCTTCGGGTACTCGAAGATCGGTGTGACGAACCACAGCTCGCCCTGCTGGACTGCGAGGTCCGCGCCGCTCAGCTCGACCGCGCCCTGATCGGCGAAGCCGTTGTCGGACCAGATCGTCTTGCCGTCGGAGCCGATGACGATCCGATGGCCGTTCCACACGTGGTCCACGTAATAGCCGTTCTCACGTTTGCGGTACATCGTGTACGGCGTCTTGAGGCTGAACGCCGCGCAGTCCCCGGTCAGCTTCATCGTCTGGATCTTGGCCCACGCCTCGGCGCCGCCGTGCGCGGCGACGTGCTTGGCCACCACCTCGTCGAGCGTCTGGGCCCGAGCACCCGGAACCCCCAGCGCGAGGACGAACACCGACAGCCCGATCGCAGAGCGTCTCATGGCATCTCCCCTCACCCGCGCAGATCGTACGCCACCATCTCGGTGTAGTTGCGTACGTAGACCCGGCCTCCGCTGATCGTCGGCGCGGTCCAGCACCGACCCTCGAGAGCCTGGACGCTCCCGGCCTCGGCATAGGCCTCGGGGCTGGCCTCGACCCACGACAGCCGGCCCGCGTCCGAAAGCACGAGCAAATGTCCGTCGGCATAGATCAACGAGCCCTTGCCCAGGCCGCGCTTGGCCCAGGCCAGGCTCCCATCCTCGAGCCGGATGCACTTGAGCGTCGCGTTGTCGAAGCCGTAGACGTGGCCGTCGTGGACGACCGACGAGCTGAAGTGATTGCGCATCGCCGGCTGCTTCCACAGCTCCTCGACCGTCGCGCTCGAGCCATCTTCCTTGACGCGGAAGAGCGCCGCACCGACGCCCTCGGCCCCCGAGACGAAGATCCGATCCGGGGCGACGAAGACCGGCATGGCGTGCGTCTCGCCACGCGGCCAGTCCTGGGTCCATACCTGCTTGCCGCCACGGTCGAGGCCGACGATCTTGCCCCCGGCGATGTACACATAGCGCGGGCCGCCGCCCAGGTCGACCAAGAGCGGCGAGTTGTATCCCGGCTGCCGGCCACCGGTCCCGACCGTCCACTTGGCCTTCCCCGTCGCGCGATCGAGCCCGACGTAGGACTTGCCCTCGGGCCCACCCGCTTCGAGCACGACCTGGTCCCCGTCGACGAGAGCCGAGGTGGCGAAGCCGAAGTTCGGCTGAGCGCTGCCGAACGTCTCGGGCAGGTTGACCTTCCACAGCTGCTTGCCGTCCGCCGTCGCCAGCGCGACGAAGCCGCCGGTCGCGTCGAGCAGGTACAGACGGTCCCCGTCGACCGTCGGTGTCGAGCGCGTCCCGTTGCCGAACTCGTTGTCGAAGCGCTTGGCGATCGGCGTGTGCCACAGCTCCTTGCCGGTCTTGGCGTCGAAGGCCGCCGCGCACTCCTTGGCCTCGCCGTCGATCTCCTTCGCGTAGGCCGTGTACAGCTTGTCGCCGACGACGACGATCTCCGCGTAGCCGTCACCGAGGGGCTGGCGCCAGACCTGCTTCGGCCCACCGTCGGGCCACGACTTGAGCAGGCCCGATTCGGTCGATTGGCCGTCGCGTCGCACGCCGCGGAACTGCGGCCAGTCTCGCGCGGTGTTTTCGGCTGCGGAATCGGTGCCGGTCGCGAGCACGGCCGCCACGCCCGCCGCGCACACGGCGAGCGCGCCAAAGACTCTGCGGTTCATTCCTGTCCTCCTCTGATCGCAGGATCTTACGCGATTCCCGCCGCCAGGTTCTGACTCCCGGGTCCCCATCTTACGAACTCCTAACTTGCTCGTTACCGTCCGTTCACGCATTCGCCATAATCTGCGGCGCTCTGCACCGGGACGAAGTTCCCGAAGGGAGATAGGGCATGGGAGGCAGAAGGAGTTGGCTCGGGGCAACCGTCGGCGGTCTGGCGCTCGCCGGGGTCAGCCAGGCCGGGGTCGTCGTGTACCAGGACGGGGACAGGAAGATCGAGGTCGGCGGGCTGATCCAGCTCGAGTACGCCCTCGTCGATCCGGACTGCGACGGGCCGGGGCCGTGCATCGTCGGGAACTCGGGCTCGACCGAGGTGCAGTCGGCCGACCGGCTGTTCTTTCGGCGCCTGCGGCCGTACCTGGCGGGCACGATCTCCAAGGGCTGGGACGCCAAGATCGAGTTCGACTTCGGCGAGGCGGCAGACGGCGACGAGATCGCGCTCAAGGATGCGTTCTTCGTCTACTCGGGCTTCGAGACCGGCAGCCTGCAGCTGACGATCGGCAACGCGAAGCACGGCTTCGCGCGCGGGTTCTTGACCTCGTCGTCCAAGCTGCAGCTCATCGAGCGCAACATCGCCGGCGACCACAACTTCGGGACCCCCGACCGCGTGCTGGGCCTGCGCCTCGACGGGGCGTTCGCGGACAAGAAGGTCGGCTACCGCATCGGGGTCGGCGCAGAGAACCACGATCCGAACGCTTCGACGATGGACCTCGATACGCCGGCGAACGACCAGGCGGACTGGAACCAGGGTCTGATCGTGTCCGGTCGCGTGGACTTCCACCCGCTGGGCGAGATCAAGTTCGACCAGGCGGACTTTCACTCCGAGTCGTTCAAGCTCACGGTCAGCGTCGGAGCCTACGCCTGGCAGAACGACGACGACAACAACACGTACACCGATCCCACGACGGGGGTCGCGCTCGATCCGGATCGGCCCGATCTCGACAGCGCGAACGGGCTCGAGGTCTCGGGCGGCGTGCGGGGCCGCGGCTTTTCGGCCGACGTCGAGTGGCAGCGTATCTCGGGCGACACGGTCGATCCCGCGTTCACCGGCGGCCTGTACCTCGACGGCACGACCGATATGGACAAGCTGTCGGTCGGCGCGGGCTACATGTTCCCCGGCAACCACTTCGAGATCGCCGCAGGCTGGGACTCGCTCGACGCCGACAACTACGCGGACACGTTCGACCGGACGACGGTCGGCTTCAGCTACTACCTGCACAAGCACGACCTGAAGTTCATGGCCAACTATCGGATGGTCGAGAACTTCCTGGGGCTCACGGGCGTGGACCACAACACGGTCTTCGCCATGGGCCAATACGTGTTCTAATTCGGGCATGCGCATCCCGCCGTTCAACGCGTACCTCGGCACCGAGGTGGTGCGGCGGGAACCGGGTGGGGTCGAGCTGGCCCTCGAGCTCGGCCCGCACCACCTGAACAACCGCGGCGTGGCGCACGGAGGCGTCGTCGCGGCGCTGCTCGACAGCGCGCTGGAGCGGCGGTCGTGTCCGCGATCCCGAGCGAGTGGTGGTGCGCGACCACGTCGCTCACGCTCCAGTTCCTCGATGGCGCAGGGACGGGGCGCCTCGTGGCGGTCGGCCGTGTCGTGCGCCGTGGCCGGAGCGTCGCCTTCGCCACGGGCGAGGTGCACGACGCCGGCGGCCGGTTGATCGCCACGGCGTCGGGGAGCTGGCACCTGTGGCCCCACCGGCCGGGCCAGGTCGCCCCCCGGGCGCGCACACCGTTCGTCGTGATGCGCGGGACGGGCGAGCGCCTGCGCGTGGGGAAGATCCTCGCCGTCGGGCGCAACTACGGGGAGCACGTCCGGGAGCTCGGCGGGACGGACACGACCCCCGTGCTGTTCTTCAAGCCGCCGACCGCGCTCGTGCACGATGGCGAGACGGTCGCGCTGCCGCGCGATGCGGGCGAGGTGCACCACGAGGTAGAGCTGGTGGTCGTGATCGGCCAGCCCGGTCGAGCGATCGAGCCCGAGCGGGCGCTCGAGCACGTGCTGGGCTACGCCGTGGGGATCGACCTGACCCTGCGCGATCTGCAACGCGAAGCCAAGCGCCGGGGCGATCCGTGGGACCTGGCGAAGGGGTTCGACGGCTCGGCGCCGGTCTCCCTCGTCCAGCCCGCCGCCGAGGTCGGCGACGGCTCGGGCCTCGCGATCCGGCTCGCGGTCAACGGGACGACGCGCCAGAGCGACAGCACCTCGACGATGCTCCGCCCGGTGCGGGACCTCGTCGCGTACGCCTCGCGCTACATCACGCTCGAGACGGGCGATCTCCTGTTCACCGGCACGCCGGCCGGCGTCGGCCCGGTCGTGCCGGGCGATGCGGTCGAGGCCGAGATCGAGCGGGTCGGCAGGCTCGCCCTGACTTTCGCCTGACTCTCGCCTTCCAGCCGCGGCGCTCGATTGTTCGTAGAATTACGTCCGCCCGACAACGCGTTCGACCCGGAGAGATGGTGGCGTGAGGCTCCCGTTCGGCCTGCTGGCCGCGCTCGCAATCTGTGCGACCGTTCACGCGGCGGCGCAGCCGGCTGACGGCGGCGAGGCGCGCGAGATCCGGTTGCGCGTCCGGGCCTTCGACCCTCGGGTGCACGTCCCCGATCTACCGGCGCGGCTCCGTCTGCCCGACGAGCCGCTCGACGGGTATTTCATCGTCCAGCTCGACGGTCGAGCCGACCGCAGCACGGCGGCCCGTCTTCGCGCGCACGGGGCGACGCCGCTCGCCTACGTGCCCGACGGCGCGTTCGTCGTGCGTCTGGGACACGGCCGGGCGGCGGACCTGCGCGCGATGGCTGGCGTGCGCTGGCTCGGGGCGATCGAGCCGGGGTTCAAACTCGCACCCGACCTCGGTGTGCGCCCGTTCGCCGACGGCACCCGTCGCGCAGGGGGCGTGCTCCACGCCACGGTCGACCTGTTTCCGGGAGAGGATCTCCCGCGCGCGTCGCGCCTCGTCGCGGGCACGGGGGCCACGGTGCTGCGCGCCGCCGCGTTCAGCGACACGGCGCGGCTCGACGTGCGGGCGACGATCGGCCAGATCGAGGCGGTGGCCCGGATCCCGGCCGTGTCGTGGATCGAGGAGGCCGGCGAGATCACGCCGCGCAACAACAGCGCAACGTGGGTCGTCCAGACGAACGTCGTCGGCTCGACGACCGTGTGGGGCCACGGCCTGCACGGCGAGGGCCAGATCATCGGGCTGATCGACTTCCCGATGGACATGTCGTCGTGCTTCTTCCGGGACCCGGTGAACAACACGCCCGGCCCGACGCACCGCAAGGTCGTGGCCTATCGCTCGACGACCGGCCTCGGAGCCGACTTCCACGGAACGCACACCGCGGGCATCGCCGCCGGGAACTCGTTCCCGGTCAACAGCTCGCTCGACTCGGCCGGGCACGCTTACGCGGCGAAGCTGTCGTTCACCAACGTCCTCGACGTCGTAGGCTCGGACGGCGATCCGTCGAACCTGTACGGGTTCCTGTCCGCGGCCCACACGGACGGCGCGCGGGTCCACACGAACTCGTGGGGCGACGACGGCTCGACGAGCTACACGACGTGGAGCCGGGACATCGATCTCTTCGCCCACGATTTCGAGGACTCGCTCGTCCTCTTCGCGGTCACGAACCTCACGAGCCTGCGCACGCCCGAGAACGCGAAGAACTCTCTGGCCGTCGCCGCGACCTCGAACGGCGCGTCGGCCGAAACGTTCTGCAAGGGCGGTGCGGGCCCGACGAGCGACGGCCGGCGCAAGCCCGAGATCCTGGCCCCCGGCTGCAGCATCGCCTCGGCGCGCGAGCTCTCGGCGTGCGGTGTGCGCACGCTTTCCGGGACGTCGATGGCCTCGCCGGCGATGGCCGGGGCCGCGGCGCTCGCGCGGCAGTACTTCGTCGAAGGCTGGTATCCGACGGGCGCGCCGCAGGTCGCGAACTCGCGTGTGCCGTCGGGCGCCCTGCTCAAGGCGGTGCTGATCAACTCGGCGGTCAACCTGACGACGCTCATCGGATTTCCGGGCAACACGACCGAGGGCTGGGGCCGCGTGCTGCTCGAGAACGGCCTGTACTTCGCCGGCGATGCGCGGCGTCTGCTCGCCCTGGCCGACGTGCGCAACACGAACGGGCTCGAGACGACCGAGCAAGACGCGTTCGTCATGCAGGTCACGTCGTCGGCCGAGCCGCTCGAGGTCACGCTGGCGTACACCGACCAGGCGGCGGCGCTCTTCGCATCCGATGCGACCGTGAACGACCTCGACCTCGAGGTGATCTCGCCGTCCGGGCTGCGGTACCGCGGCAACGCGTTCGATGGGGTGACCGAGCACTCGACGACGGGCGGGCAGGCCGACCCACGGAACAACGTCGAAGAGGTCCTCTTGCCCTCGCCCGAGATCGGCACGTGGCTCGTGAGCGTGCACGGCACGAGCGTCAACGACGGCCCCCAGGGCTACGCGCTCGTCGCCACGGGAAACGTCCAGGCTGCGTCGACGACGGGCATCCTGCGCTACGCGGGTCACAGCGTCGACGACGCGGGCTCGTTCGGCGACGGCGACGGCTCGCCCGAGCCTGGCGAGACGGTGACCGTTCCGCTCTCGCTGCTCAACTTGAGGACGACGACGGCGACGAGCCTCCAAGGTCAGCTCTACAGCGGCGACCTGTCGCTCGCGAGCGTCATCGGCGGCCCTGCGCCGTACGTCGATCTCCCGTCCCAGGAGGTCGGCGAGTCGCTCCTCCCGCACTTCAAGGTCGTGCTCTCGCCGCTGGCGATCTGCGGCCAGCCGATCCCGATGACCGTGCGGGCCAGCTACGCGGGCGGAACGAACGACTCGACGTTCCAGTTCGTCGTCGGCGACCCGTTCGCTCCGGGGGACGAGGACTCGTGCACGCCACCCGATTGCCCGGGCGATCCGATCCCGGAGGATGTCGGGCCCACGCTCACCGTCGCCCGCTCGGGGGCCTCGGACCTGCTCCTGCAGTGGACCGCGGTCTCGGGAGCCGACGGATACCACGTGTACTGCTCGGGCGACAGCAACCTCTCGACCGCCGTGCTCGTCGGATCGCCCGCGGGCGCGAGCTTCGTCCACGTCGGCGCCCGGAGCTCCCCCGCACCCTGCTACTATCGCGTGCGGGCCGTCAATTCGTGCGGCTGGGAAGGTCCGTAGCATCGACGGCAAGCTCGTCCTGATCACCGGCGCCTCGGCAGGCATCGGCCTCGCCACGGCCCGGGCGTTCGTCGCCCAGGGCGCGCGGGTGATCGGTCTCGCGCGCTCGGCCGAGCGGCTCGCGGCGGTCGCCTCGGAGCTCGGCGGCCCCGCACACTTCGTCGCCGTAGCGGGGGACGTCGCCGACGGCGCAGCGATGGATTGCGCGGCGCAGCGCATCCTCGACGAGATCGGCACCCCCGACGTGATCGTGGCCAACGCGGGGATCGGTCTCGACGCGCTGTTCCAGAACACGACCGACGCCGCGTTGCGCGCGGTATTCGAGGTCAACGTGTTCGGCGTCTACCGCTCGATCCGTCCGTTCCTCCCGGCGATGCTGCGCCGCGGGACGGGCCGGATCGTGATCGTCTCGTCGGTCGTCGGCGAGCGCGGCATCCCGTTCTACTCGGCGTACTCGGCGAGCAAGTTCGCGCTGAGCGGGATGTGCGACGCGCTGCGGCCGGAGCTCGCCGGGACGGGCGTCACCGTCGGTCTGATCTGCCCGACGACCACCGAGAGCGAGTTCCAGGCCCGCCTGCTGCGCGAGGGCCCGAGCCAACGCCGTGTCCGACTGCGCCGCCACCGGGCGGAGTCGGTCGCCGACGCGATCGTGGCCCTGGCCCGCTCGCGACGCCGCAAGCACGTGCTGACGATCGAGGGAAAGCTCCTGGCGTGGGCCGGGCGCTTCGCTCCCGGCCTCGTCGACCGGCTCCTCGCCCGGACGCTGCGCTCTAACGCAGGCTCGCCAGATGAAACGCGGCGAGCACCAGGGCGTGGGTGATTCGACCGTCGCGGACCAAGCTCGGGATCTCGCTCGCTCGGACCTCGACGACCGAGATCCGCTCGCACGGGTCGGGGCTCTGCGGTCCGCGAGCGAGCGCACGCGCGATGAACGAATGGCAGCGGTTCGTCTGGAGCGGCGGGTTCGGGTGGACCCAGCCGATCGATTCGAGCGAGCCGGCATCGAAGCCGGTCTCCTCGCGCAGCTCGCGCCGCGCGGCGGCCTCGGGGCTCTCGCCGGGATCGCACATCCCGCCCGGGATCTCGAGCGTCTCGGCCTCGATCCCGAAGCGGTACTGACGTACGAGCACGACGTGCCCGTCGTCCGTGAGTGGGATGACGTTGATCCAGTCCGGGGCCGAGAGCACGTGGAACGGTCGCGCCGGTCCGCCTTCGGGCGGAGCGAACTCGACACGGTCGAGGTCGAATACGCCGCAGCGCGCGATCCGCTGGGACGCCGAGCGCCGCCAGACCAGCATCAGCTCGGCGCTGAGCCCTTGGCCCCGGCCTTCTTCCCCGCACCCGACAGGCGCCGGCGCTTGCGCTGCACCCGGCGCAGCCCCTTCTTGGCCGCGCGCAGCTTCGCCGGCTCGAGCGTTCCGCCCTTGTCGCTCAATCGCTTCTTCAGGCGGCCTTCACGGGCCTTCACGCGCTCGAGGTTCTCGACCGGCATCGGGGGACGCTCCTTCCGGGTTGATTCGCGGCGCATGCTAGCATGGGCGAGGACCCGCCTTACAATGCGCGCATGGTCCCGTACGAGCGGCACGTGTTCGTGTGCGAGAACCGTCGCGCCGAGGACAACCCCAAGGGGTGCTGTGCGGCCAAGGGCTCGGTCGAGATCCGCGATCGGCTGAAGAAGCTGGCTCACGACGCGGGGCTCAAGGGCCGTGTGCGGATCAACGGCGCGGGATGCCTCGACCAGTGCGCGCTCGGCGTGACGATCGTCGTGTATCCCGAGGCGGTCTGGTACGGCGGGGTCACGCTCGACGACGTGGACGAGCTGTTCCGCGAGCACGTTCTCGGCGGCCGGGCGGTCGAGCGGCTGCGCATCGATCCCCCGCGTCATTCGTGACCGCGCTCGACGTCTCGTCGATTCGACGGCCGCTCGTTCGCTGGTATCGCAAGAGTCGGCGCGACCTGCCGTGGCGCCGGACGAGCGACCCGTACGCGATCTGGGTCTCGGAAGTCATGCTCCAGCAGACGCGCGTCGCGACCGTGATCGCGTACTACGACCGGTTCCTCGCTCGATTCCCCACGGTCGCGGCTCTGGCTTCGGCGCGCGAGGAGCAGGTGCTCGCGGCGTGGAGCGGGCTCGGGTACTACCGGCGCGCCCGCGCGCTCCACGCCGGGGCCCGGGTGCTCGTCGAGCGCCACGCTGGACGGCTGCCCCGCGACCCCGCGCTCTTGCGCCAGATCCCGGGTGTCGGGCGGTACACCGCCGGGGCGATCGCCAGCGTCGCTTTCGGGCTGCCCGAGCCGATCGTCGACGGCAACGTTCGTCGCGTCCTCGCGCGGGTGTTCGCGATCGACGCGCGGCGCCTCGGGCGAGCCAGGGAGGAGCGCCGGCTGTGGGACCTGGCGGGCCGTCTCGTCGCCGGTCCCGATCCTGGCGATCTGAACCAGGCGCTGATGGAGCTCGGGGCCACCGTGTGTCGAGCCGAGGTCCCGGCGTGCGCGGTCTGCCCGCTCGCGCGGTCGTGCGCGGCGCGTGCCCGAGGCGCGATCGCCCGCTACCCGAGCCCGACCGTTCGCCGCGCCCCCGTCGAGCGGCACGTCGCCGTGGCCGTTCTGCACAGGCGGGGCCGCGTGCTGCTCGAGAAGCCCGGCGGTACGAGCCCGCTGCGCGGCACGTGGGACGTGCCGGCCGTCGTCGGCTCGTCGGCTGAGGCCGGCGCCGATCGCTTGCGGAGCGAGCTGCGCGACCGTCACGGTCTCGCGGTCGAGCTCGGCGAGCCGGTCGCGCGGCACACGCACGGGATCCTCGAGACCGTGCTGCGGATCGAGGTGCACCCGGCGCGGCTGCTCGAACCGTTCGCCGTGCGATCGCCCGATCTGCGGTGGGTCCGCCCTGCGGAGCTCGACGACGTCGCCGTATCCGGGGCTACGCGGAAGGTTCTTCGAGCGGCGCGTCCTGTTCCCGCTCCTCGACCGGGATCGGTCGCGAGAACGAGTACGGCGCCCCGCACGCGAGGGGCCATGCCCCGAACGCCGCGTCGAGCCCGGCCCAGTAGGACAGGATCCCGACGAGGGCGATGAGCGTCTCGGCCCAACGCCCAGCGAGCGCGGCGACCGCGGCCACCGCTGCGGCAGCCGCGGCGGGCGGGATCCAGATCCACCGCACGAGCGCGGCGTGGCTCGGTCCTCCGGGGCGGGTCGACCGCTCGCGGCCCACGGCGCCCGCGAACGCGCCGAAGATCGCGCACGTTCCGAGCGTCACGCGCTCGATCCATCGCGTTCGCTCGGAGACGATCCCGCCAAGGTCCGACCACGGAGCGTGAACGGACGTCAGCACCGTGAGCCAGGCTCCGATCCAGAGCCACCCGACCAGCCGGCGCCGCCACACCGGGAAAGTATCGATCGATCTCAGACCGTGCGTGCCGAGCTCGGTTGTGCAGCGGGAACGCAGGAAACCGAGAGTGTCCCCGTTTCAGGCGAAGCGCTGGCCGAGGTAGTGGGCGGCCTGGATGCGCCACCACTGCGGCTGGTGCGCCACCTCGCGGCCCCACAGCTCGCGGCGGTGGCTGATCGACTGCTCGGCGAGCACGCGCCCGAACTGGATCGTCGAGCGGACGTTCGTTCCCTCGTGCGCGCCGCGGCCACAGACGAGGTCGAGGTGCGTCGAGCGCCGGACACGCGCGAGCTCCTCGCCGTCGAGCCGCGGGACGAACGCCATCGGGTTGTTGTAGTGCAGCTCGGTGCTCGTGAAGCCGTTCGTCAGCCACGCCGCGTCGTACCGGCCGCTCAGGCACAGGGCGTAGCGGAACGTCTCCGGGTACTTGAGCGCGAACGTCGCGGCGTAGAGCGCGCCGAGGCTCGCGCCGGCGAGCGCGATCGGGATCCCCTCGGTCTTGCAGTCGTCGCGGATCCGCGGCACGAGCTCGTCGAGCACGTAGCGCTCGAACGCGCGGTGCCGATCGAGCCGGTGCTCCGGATGCCCGTCCCAGTCGGCCCAGCTCTCGGCGACGTTGCTCTCCGTGCAGTAGAGCTTGATGCGGCCCTGGTCGATCGGACCCCGTAGCGCATCGATCAGACCGCCCTGGTGCCACTCGTGCGCCGTGCCGGCGGCCGAGGGCAGGACGAGGACCGGCGCACCCCAGTGTCCGAAGCACCACACGTGCATCGGCCGGCCCATCGCCTGGCTATCGAACCGCTCGAGCCGCACGAGGAGAAACATACCGCCGTCGGGCCGCGCCGGTAACGCCTGAAAGAGAGGAATCAGGTCTTGGGGATGCCGAGCGCCGCGAGGTGCGAAGCTACGTCCTCGCCCGCCGTTGCCGAGCGCACCGCCGTGTCGACGAGCAGGACCCGGCCGTCCGCGCCGATGTAGACGGTGTTGCGCGCGGCCGACGAGCCGCGCAGGACGCCGTAGGCACCGGCCACCTGGCCCTCGGGGTCGCTCAGGATCGGGTAGTCGAGGCCCAGCGACTCGGCGAACTGCCGGTTCTTCTCAGCCGAATCGGTGCTCGCAGCGAAGTACGCGACGTCGAACTCGCGGATCTTCGCGCCGCTCTCCCGGAGCGACTTGCACTCCGCCGTTCAGCCGGACGTGAACGCGCGCGGGAACCAGGCCAGAACGACCGGCCGCAGGCCCAGGTGATCGGCGAGTCGATGGACCCGGCCGTCCGAGCCGTCGAGCTCGAACGACGGAGCGATCGTCCCAGGAGCGAGGGGCGGCACCGGGTGAGCCTATCATCGAGCGCGTGTCCGAGGTGCGAAAGCTCTGGATCCCCGGTCCCGCAGGTCGCTTGGAAGCCGCCCTGCGCGTCGCCGACCGGCCGCGAGCCACGGTCGTCGTGGCCCATCCGCACCCCCAGCTCGGCGGGACGCTCGACAACGCGGTCGTGTTCCACACCGAGCGCGAGCTGCACAGGACCGGCATGACGACGCTGCGGTTCAACTTCCGCGGTGTCGGGGGAAGCGAGGGCCGACACGACGGCGGGCCGGGCGAGGTGGAGGACGTCGCCGCCGCGGTAGCCTGGCTCCGCGGCCTCAGCGACGCGGCGCCGTCCCTCGTCTGCGGCTACTCGTTCGGCTCGTGGTGCGCCCTGCGCTATGCCGTGCGCGACCGCTCGATTGCGGGCGTGATCGCCCTCGGCGTGCCGGTCGAGCTGTACGACGTGAGCGAGGCGATCAGAGCCCTCGGGCGGCCGCTGCTCGTCGTCCAGGCCGAGGCGGACGAGTTCGGCGGCCCCGACGCCGTCCGGGCGGCGCTCGCGGGCACGCGGCCACAGGCCATCCTGCGGGTCGTCCCGGCGACGACGCACCTGTTCCCCGGGGAAGCGCGCCAGGTCGCCGCCGAGGTCGTCGCCGGGGTCCGCGAATGGGTGAACTCCTGGTAACCTGGGAGTTCCCGGCAGGAGGGTCCCGATCCATGCACCGACTGCGTAGAGCGGTGGTCACCGTGCTCCTCGTGTTCCTGGGCGTCTCGGACGGCCGGTCCGGCTCGTCGACCACGCCCGTTCTCGGCATCCGCGACGAGGACCCCCGACTTCGCGCGTTCAGGAACGCGCGCGTCGTCGTCTCTCCCGACCGCACGATCGACGGCGCGACGCTTCTCGTCGACGACGGGCGGGTCGTCGCCGTGGGGCCCGACGTGCGCGTCCCCGCGGGCGCCGACGAGGTCGATCTCGGGGGCAAGACCGTGTACCCCGGGTTCATCGACCCGTACACGAGCTATGGCCTGAAGGGCGAGGCCCGGGCCGACTCCGACGCGCCGCGCGGGCGCGGGCAGCCCGAGGCCGAGCGCGTAGGAACGAACGCCTGGAACGAAGCGATCCACGCCGAGCGCGACTGGGTGCTGCGCTTCGAGCCCGACGCCGACGCCGCTGCCAAGCTCTTCGAGCGTGGCGTGACGACCGTGCAGTCGGTGCGCCGGGACGGGATCCTGCGCGGGCGCGGCTTCGTCGTGTCGCTCGGCGCCGGACGGCCGAACGACCTGGTTCTCGTTTCGCGGGGGCCGCAGTTCGCCGCGTTCGACAAGGGCTCGTCGCGCCAGGCGTACCCGTCCTCGCTCATGGGGTCGATCGCGCTCCTGCGTCAGACGTTCCTCGACGCGCGCTGGTACGCGGACGCGCAGGCCGCTTGGGAGCGCAACCGGGCGCAGCCGCGGCCCGAGGTCAATGCCGCGCTCGCGGCGCTCGCGAGCCATGCGGGGCCGTTCGTGTTCGAGAGCGAGGACGAGCTGTCGCTCCTGCGCGCGGCGCGCGTGGCGAGCGAGTTCGGCCTGACGTTCCTGCACGTCGGGAGCAACGGCGAGTACCGGCGGATCGACGAGATCGCAGCGCTCCACCCGACGATCGTGCTTCCCGTGCGCTGGCCCGAAACCCCGGACGTCGCGACGCCCGAAGCCGAGCTCGAGGTGACGCTCGGCGAGCTGCGCCACTGGGAGCGCGCGCCGTCGAATCCGGCCGTGCTCGAAGCGCACGGCGTGCGCTTCGCGTTCACCGGGAACGGCCTCTCCGGGGACGACGACTTCCTGTCGAACGTCAGGCGCGCGATCAGGCGGGGTCTCTCCCCACGCACCGCGCTCGCCGCGCTGACGACGGTGCCGGCCGAGCTGTGCGGTGTCGCGGCCCTCGCCGGCACGCTCGAGCCCGGCCACCGCGCCGACTTCTTCGTCGCCGACGGCGACGTGCTCGCGGGCGAGGCGCGGATCCTGAGCGTGTGGATCGAGGGGCGCAAGGCGAAGGAGATGCTGCCCGTCGACCAGTTCGACTTCCGTGGCGTGCACGCGCTGAAGCAGGCGGACGTCGAGCTCGAGCTCGCGCTGCGCGGGAAGAAGATCGACGATCTGTCGGGCAAGCTGCGCCGCGGCGACGACTCGGTCGACGTCCAGGGCGTGACGGTCGCCCGGGACCAGCTGACGTTCTACGCCGATCTCGACAAGCTCGACCTCCCCGGCGTCCATCGGTTCCGCATCCACGCGGCTGAAGCCCAGCTCGTCGCCACGATTCTCATGCCGAGCGGGAGCTCGATCACGGCCCAGGTCGAGACCAAGCCCGGCACGGCCGAGGAGGAGCCACAGGAAGCGCGAGAGCGCGAGCGCAAGGAGCGCGCCGAGGCCGCAGACCGAGAGCTCGTGTCGCACATCAGCGTGCCGTCGAACGCGTTCGGCTTCGAGAAGAAGCCCGAGCGCGAGGACGTGCTCGTGCGCGGCGCCACGCTGTGGACGGCCGAGAAGGAGGGCCTGCTCGAGAGCACCGACCTGCTCGTGCGCGACGGCAAGATCGCCAAGATCGGCAAGAACCTGGACGCCCCGAAAAACGTCCGCGTGATCGAGGCCCAGGGCAAGCACGTCAGCCCCGGGATCATCGACGAGCACTCGCACCTGGCGATCACCCGCGGCGTCAACGAGGGCTCGCACGCGGTCACCGCCGAGGTGCGCATCGGCGACGTCGTCGATCCCGACGACGTCGGGATCTACCGCGCGCTCGCCGGCGGGACGACGGTGGCCCACCTGCTCCACGGCTCGGCCAACCCGATCGGCGGGCAGTGCCAGGCGATCAAGCTGCGCTGGGGCGCCTCGGCCGAGGAGCTGAAGGTGGCCTACGCCCCGCCGACGATCAAGTTCGCGCTGGGCGAGAACGTCAAGCAGTCGAACTCGCGCGAGCCCTCGACGCGCTATCCCCAGACGCGGATGGGCGTCGAGTCGATCATGCGCGACTCGTTCCTCGCCGCGCGCGAGCGCGAGACCGATCTCGCAGCCTACACCGCGCTCAAGCAAGACGCGCGCGGACGAACCGTCCCGCCGCGGCGCGACCTGCAGCTCGACGCGCTGGCCGAGATCCTCGACGGCAAGCGCTTCACGCACGTCCACTCCTACGTACAGTCCGAGATCCTGATGATGCTGCGCCTCGCCGAGGAGCTCGACTTCCGGGTCCAGACGTTCACGCACATCCTCGAGGGCTACAAGGTCGCGCCGGAGATGGCGGCCCACGGCACGTCGGCGTCGACGTTCTCCGACTGGTGGGCCTACAAGTTCGAGGTCTACGACGCGATCCCGTACAACACGTGCCTGCTGACCGATCGCGGCGTGACGACGTCGATCAACTCGGACTCGGACGACACGGTGCGCCGGCTGAACCAGGAGGCGGCCAAGTCGGTCCTGTACTGCGGGATGAAGCCCGAGCAGGCGCTGCTCCTGGCCACGCTCAACCCGGCCAAGCAGCTGCGCATCGACGACCGCGTGGGGAGCCTCAAGGTCGGCAAGGACGCCGATTTCGTGATCTGGAACGGTCCGCCGCTGTCGGCCTACAGCCGGCCGGACGCGACCTGGATCGAGGGCGTCGAGTACTTCGACATCGAGCGCGACCGGACGATGCGCGAAACCGCGGAAGCCGAGCGCCGCGCGCTCGTGCAGAAGGCGCTGAAGATGAAACCGCCGAAACGCCGGGGCGACGACGGCCAGGAGCGGCGGCGCCGGGGCTGGCACTGCGACGACGTGGAGGACACCTGGAATGAATAGGAACGGCGCCGTAACGCTCCTCCTCGCCGCGCTCGCGAGCGGCCTCACGATCCACGCGAGCGACCAGGTCCCCGGCACGCCGCAGAGCAAGCCCGTCCTCCTGCGCGGCGGCGACCTGTACACGGTCTCCCACGGGACCCTGGCGGCGACCGACCTGCTGTTCGATCAGGGGAAGATCGCCAAGATCGGACAACGCATCGACGCCCCGAAGGACGCCGAGGTCGTCGACGTCACGGGCAAGCGCATCTATCCGGGGCTGATCGCGCCGGCGACCACGCTGGGGCTGATCGAGATCGGCGCCGTGCGCGCGACGAACGACATGGCCGAGGTCGGCGGCATCACGCCCGAGGCCGCAGCCCACGTGGCGTACAACACGGACTCGGAGCTCCTGCCGACGATCCGCAACCACGGGATCACGACGGTGCAGGTGATGCCCGCGGGGTCGCTCCTGCGCGGCCGACCGTTCGTGACCTACCTCGACGGCTGGACGAAGGAGGACTCCGCCGTTCGCCTGACCTACGGCATGGCGGTCACCTGGCCCGTGCTTCCGCGCCGCAACCCGTT
The DNA here is from genome assembly GCA_963824225.1 of uncultured Acidobacteriota bacterium. Lineage (GTDB taxonomy): Bacteria > Acidobacteriota > Polarisedimenticolia > Polarisedimenticolales > Polarisedimenticolaceae > CAWGOF01. The sequence continues at coordinate 682,210 of CAWGOF010000002.1, forward strand.
CGGCGAAGCCCGGCGCAGCCGCGAGGACCTGGAGAAGGAGCGCCGCGAGTCGCTGACGCGTCTCGCGAGCGCGTTCGACGACGCCAGGGCGTACCTGGCGAACCGCGGCGCCGAGACTCCCGTCGACCTCGACGTGCGCCACGAGGCGATGCGCGGCGTGGTCCTGGGGCACGAGCCGGTGTTCATCGACGTCGACACGTACGCCGGGATCCGCGAGGCGCTGGCCTTCGCCGCGAAGGAGAAGGTGCGTCTCGTCCTCGTCGGCGCGGCCGACGCCTGGCGCCTGGCCCACGAGCTGCAAGAGCAGGATGTCGCGGTGATCCTCGGCGGCGCGCTCGGCCTGCCGCGCCGCGAGGACGACCCGTACGATGCCGCGTTCCGCGCCCCGACGGTGCTGCACGAGGCCGGCGTGAAGTTCTGCATCTCGGACACGGGCGATTCGTGGGGCGTGCGCAACCTCGGGCTCCACGCCGCACAAGCCATCGCGTTCGGCCTGCCCGCGGACGCGGCGCTGCGGGCGATCACACTCTCCGCCGCCGAGATCCTCGGCGTCAACTCGCAGCTCGGCTCGCTCGACGTGGGCAAGGCGGCGACGCTCTTCGTCTCGGACGGCGACCCGCTCGACTCGCTCTCGCGCCACGTGACCGACGTGTGGATCGACGGCCGTCGCGTCGACCTCGACGACCGGCACAAGGAGCTGTACCGGAAGTACAAGCAGAAGCCGGCGCAAACGGCTACGTTCGCGCTCCCCCGGAGAAGCCCAAGCGCTGATCAGCCGGCGGCCCACTCCGCCAGTAGCTTGGTCAGGGCGGCTGTGTCGACCGGCTTCACCAGGTGTGCGTCGAAGCCCGCTTCTTCGGAGCGGCGGCGGTCCTGCTCCTGGCCCCAGCCGGTCAGGGCCACGAGTCTTGGACTACGCTGGCCGTGCTGCTCCCGAATGCGCCGGGCAGCCTCGTAGCCGTTGAGGCGCGGCATGCCGATGTCGAGCAAGATGACGTCGGCTCGAAACGTCTGCGCCTGCCCGACCGCCTCGAGTCCGTCGTAGGCGGTGTCCACTTCGTGGCCCATCAACGTCAACAGCATCGCGAGCGTCTCGGCCGAGTCGCGGTTGTCGTCGACGACCAGGATGCGACGAGGCACGGTCGCCGCGGGTTGAACACCCGGGGACGCTTGCGGCACAGCCGCTGACGAGCCAGCGAGTACGGGCAGACGCACGACGAACTCGCTCCCCTGACCGAGGCCGGTGCTCGTGGCTTCGACCGTGCCTCCGTGCATCTCGACCAAGTTCTTGACCAGGGTCAGACCGAGGCCCAACCCGTCGCGCCACCGCTCGAGCGACGTATCGACCTGCGCGAAGATCTCGAAGATTCCGCGAAGCTGGTCGTGTGGCGATGCCGATCCCCGTATCCCGGACACGGATCACCGCCTGCTCCCCGTCTTGCTCGACCGTGAGCCAAATGCGGCCGCCCTTGTCGGTGAACTTGCAGGCGTTGCTCAGCAGGTTGCCGATGACTTGAGCCAGCCGGATCGGATCGCCGTCGAGATACAGCGGATGGGGCGGCAGCGTGACGGTCAGCTCGTGAGCCAGGCTGTCGCAGAGCGGGCGCATGGCTTCGATCGCATGGTTCACGATCGTGACCACTTCCGCTCGCTCCTTGCGCAGCTCGATCTTGCCGCGACTGATGCGGCTCACGTCGAGCAGGTCGTCCACCTGCCGCACCATGTGCCCGACCTGTCGGTCGAGGATCTCGGACGCCGATCGGGCGGTCCGAGCGTCGGCGTCCGACCGCAGCAGGATCTGGACCGCATTGCGGATCGCAGCCAAGGGGTTGCGGAGCTCGTGGGCCAGCATCGCCAGGAACTCGTCCTTGCGGCGGTCGGCCTCGCGCAACGATTCCTCGGCACGCACCTGCGCGTCGACGTCGGTGTTCGTGCCGAGCCAGCAGACGACCTCGCCCGCTACGTCACGGATCGGCAGGGCGCGGGACAGAAACCAGCGATAGGCGCCATCCTTGCCGCGCAACGGAAACGTGTCTTCCCAGGGCTCACCGGTGTCGGCCGAGCGCTGGACGCGCGCGACGACGCGCGCGAGGTGATCGGGGTGCTGGACCTTCGACCAGTCCCAGCCCTTCATCTGCTCGAACGACAACCCGGTGTAGTCGAGCCAGCGCCGGTTGTACCAGGTGACGTTGCCGAGCCGGTCACACGTCCAGGCGAGCTGGGAAATGTTGTCGGCGAGCATACGAAAGCGATCTTCGCTTGCGCGTAGCGCTTCTTCGGCGCGCCGGACCGCAATGTCTTTTCTGACGGCCGGTATCGATTCCGTGTGTTTGCCCCGCCGGCGCGTCGCCAGCCTCCCAGTGCCGAAGACATTCTACAGGGAACACGACCGATCGGTCGGAACTGCTCGAGGGAAGCTCTTCGGCCCTACCTCACCTCGCGAGAAAGTACAGAAGGGGTGGCACGGCGGCACCGACCAATAGCAAGGCAACCGCAAGCGAGCGCGGGCGCGTCATGCGAAGAGCGACGATGATTCCCACGAAGGTCGTGGCTGCGAGGAACGCGGCAACTAGAACGGTTGCGACCTTGAAGGCGGTTGCAGCTCGCGAGGAGCCAAGGTCCTCGGCCATGTGCAGATCGGAGGCGACACGCAACGCCACGGGTGCCTTGTAGGTGCCATCCTTGCGGTCCTGCTGCAAGCGGTACACCTGCCAGGCACCCGAGATGGCGAAGAAGATGATCAACGGCCCGACCACGAGCCCGGCGTAGCGGTGAAAGCGGAGTAGGGCCCGAGTTGTTGGCATGATGGGTTGAAGGATACCGCCCGGAGGTAGAACCCGTGGCGGCGAATCATTGGTCATGAGACGAGAGATCTCCTCATCCTCGGTCCGCCAGCCCCGCCACGGCTCGAGCCTCAAGGTCGTCGACTCGCTTGCAACCGCTCCGCGAGCCGACGCCAGAGACGGGCGTATCTCTCTTGAACGATGATTCCCACTACAAACGCCACGGAGAACACCAGAGAGAGCACGAGCGCGATGAAGAGTAGCCCACCCAACGTTCCTTGACCCGAAGCGAAGGGCACTGCCCCGGCACCGGCAAACAGGCAGAAGAAGATCAAGAACGATGCAACGAAGCCGAAGGTGGCCGCGCCCGAGTCGAAGATCACCACCGGCGTTCCGGTCCCGGAACAGAAAATGTTCAGAGTCCGGCCGCCGATGTCGATGGCCTGACCGACGCGTGGAAGTCGCTCGCGGTCGTGCCTGCGCTCGACGGCCTCATAGATCGCTCCGAGGATCGCGACACCGACAAGAGCTGCGATGACGACAGCGGCGACCTTCCGTATCCGTTTCACATCGTTTCGCCGGAATCAGGTACCCCCGAGGGGGCGACTACTCACAAGGTCGAGTACGCGCCATCCGTCCTTCGTCTCCGCCACGAGAACCCGCTGCGTGGACGTACCCGTCGGGGTACTCGCGAACCTCGGTCAGCGCGTGCCTAGGCACGACGACGCGGCGCATGAACTTTGTGGACAACGAGCTTGCCATCGATCGTGTAGTCAAGGGTGTCCGTGACGGTCTTCTTGAGAACCCACGCGCCTGACTGCTTGACCCATGTATCGGTTGATTCTGTCACAACCTCGATGTGCTGTTCTTGCGCCCCGGCCGCAGGAATGCGCACCGTTGTCATTCGATAGCGCTGAGTGACCGTGGCAACGTCATCGGCAACCTCCACAGTCAGAACGATTGTACTGCTCACCTTCTGTGGATCCTTCGGCAGAGCAAGCACATCCCGTATCATCTTTGCCGCCGAGGAGACCTGCCCATCGGCGTCCTCGCTGACAAAGTCCGCCGTCAGGAGAGCGGCAATCGTGTCGGCATCACGAGCAGTCATGGCGGCCCTAACCGCGGCATACCGCGCCTCGAAGACGGTCCTCTGTGCATCCTCTGACGATTCGGCGCCGCCCCGGATGACCGGGGTCAGCATCAGGGCGGCCGCCAGGAGCGAAGCTTTCGCCGCTCGCCTAGTGTTGCTCATGGCCGCCCCCCTTCGTTTCCGCTCGTCCGCACCGCGGTGCCTCTAGACGAAGATGATCCACGTTACCAACACACCCGCTGCGGCGACACACACGGTGACCGCCAGGAATAGCAGCGTCCACCGCGCCCCCCAGGGCGGTGCCTCATGCCAGCGGACGACGAGCGGCCAGCAGCGCTCTCTTCATGCGATCGACGGCCGCATCAACCGGGGCCTCACACAGGTAAATGTAGGCCAAGCGAACGTGTGCCCGATGGTTGAAGGCCTCGGGCGCAACTTGGCACGCCTCGAAAGCTTGCGCGAAGGCCAGATCTTCCGGCGATGCTCTATGCGTACTCATCGAGCCGCCCACGGACCCAATCGTACTACCGGGCGGGACGGTCTCAGCGCAAGTAGCCGAGCGAGCGCAGCTCCGCGATCCGCTCGGGCGGGATCGGCACGTTGTCCAGGGTCGCCCCGGGGCGCCGGCGGCTCATGCGGACGATCGCCATCGCCTTGCGCAGGTCGCGCGCCAGCTCGGGGCGCTCGGAGAGCAGATCGTGCTGCTCGCCCGGGTCAGCCTCGAGGTCGAACAGCTTGTCCGGGCCGGGGATGTCGACGGGGTGGATCAGCTTGTAGCGGCCGACGATCACGGTGCGGATCTCGTCGACCTTGGCGGTCGAGGCGTACGTGACGCGGTCTTCCTGCGGTCTGCGGCCGACGAGACTGAGGAGCGTCTTGCCCTGCGCGTGCTTCGGCGAGCGGATGCCGGCGACGTCGAGGATCGTCGGCATCAGGTCGATCAGGCTGACGCGCGTCCGTACCACCGTGCCCGCGTGCTCGCGGCCGGGGAGCAGGACGATCAGCGGCACGCGCAGCAGCTCCTCGAACAGAGCGTGACCGTGGCCGAACCTGCCGTGTTCCTTGAACTCCTCGCCGTGGTCGGATGTGATCACGACCATGTCGTCCGGTCCGACGTCGAACCGATCGAACAGGCTCGCGACCAGGCGGTCGGTGAAGCGGATGTCGCTGTCGTAGCAGGCCTTCACGTAGCTCAGCAGCTCGGGCTGACGCTCCAGGTCGAGCGTCTGGAAATGCTCGGCGGCTTCGAGCGAGCACACCTTCGCCAGCATCGCCTGGTCCGGCTTGGTCCCGAGGAACTCCCGGAGCCTCGGACCTTCCGTGTCGTACGGCGCGTGCGGGTCGAGGTAGTGCACCCACAGGAAGTACGGGCGCTCGGGGTCGATGCGCTCGCGCGCTTCGCGCAGCGGCTCGCGCAGCCCGTCGCCCTCGATGAATCCAGCGCAGTGGTACCAGTCGAAGCCGCGGGCGAAGCCGAGACGGCCGTCGAGGTGGCCGTTCGCCGTGACGCCCAGGGTCTGATAGCCGGCGCGATGCAGCAGCTCCGGCAGGATGTCGATCTCGAGGTCGAGCGTCGGCTGCGCGACCACCGCGCCCGCCTCGTCGACCCCGCCATGACGCACGCCGTGGGTCATCGCGTACAGCGAGCTGAGGATCGAGACCACGGTCGGCACGGTCCAGGACGACGTGGCGTACGCGCGGTCGAAACGCACGCCCTGCGCCGCGAGCGAGTCGAGGAACGGTGTCGTCGGATGGGGGTAGCCGTAGGCCGAGACGTGGTCCCGGCGCAGCGTGTCGATCGTGATCAGGATCACGTTGGGCCGGCGCGGGCCGACGGTCAGGGCTCGGTGGGAGCACGCCACCGTCTGGAGTGCGAGCAGGATCAGGAGCATGCCGCGAAGGCGCACGACCTAGAAGCTAGGTCCCGGCGTTGTCTGGGGCTAGCGGTGCCGGCCTACCCGATCCGGATCAGCTCCTGCTGGATCGGTCCGTGGACGACGACCTCGCCCGACGGCCGGATGAACACGTCGATCTCGGCGCGCACCGCCATGCGCTCGGCCAGGTAGATCCCGGGCTCGATCGAGAAGCACGTGCCCGGAACGAGCGCGCGCTCGTCCTTGGTCTCGAGGTTGTCGATGTTCGCGCCATTGCCGTGGACCTTGGCGCTCCCGACGCTGTGGCCCGTGCGGTGGACGAAGTGCGGGCCGAAGCCGGCCTCCGTGATCACCGCGCGGACGGCGTCGTCGACCTCGTAGCCGTGGCACGGCTTGTGGTCGGCGAAGCGCTGGCGTACGAGCTCGAGCCCGGCATCGCGGGCCTTCGTCGCCGTGTTCCAGATCTCGGCGTACATCGCCGGCGGGTTCTGGCCGGCGAAGCCGCACCACGTGATGTCGTAGTACATGCTGCCCGGCGGGCGGTTCCGGGCCCAGACGTCGACGAGGATCGTGTCGCCGTGGTGCAGCGTCTTGGCGTTGGCCTTCGTCGGCTCGAAGTGCGGGTCGGCCGCGTGCTCGTTGAACGCCACGATCGGCACGTCGCCGTCCGAGGTCAGCCCGTTGTTCTCGAAGCCGGCGAGGATGAACTCGCGCACGTCGTACTCGGTGATGTGCTGGCCCTTGCGCAGCGCCTCGTCCATGCCCTTGAACGCGTCGTCCTTGACCTGCTGCACGGCGTCGCCTGCGGCGCAGTGGCTCTCGTAGCCCTCCTCGCCGGTCACGGCCTCGAAGCGCTGGACCAGATCGGCCGAGGAGACGACATCGACGCCGAACGAGCGGACGAGCTCGATCGTTCCGGCATCGACGATGCCGACGTACGGGATGTTGTTCATCGGCGAGTACTGCATGGCCACGCGCTTCTTGCCGGTCAGGATCGCGCCCAAGCCGTCGCGCAGCTCGGTGTGCGCGAGGTAGAACCGGGTCTCACCGGGCAGCGCGTCGAGCTTGCGCGGCTCGACCTTGTGCACGAGCTTGATCGGCTCGCCCTTGGACGGGAGGAAGTAGAACCAGCGCCGCGTGGTCATGCCGCTCTTGTCGAGCCCCAGGATGCTGTAGGCCAGCGGGTCCCGGTGGTGGAAGTCGCAGAACAGCCAGCCGTCGAGCTGCGCTCGCTCGAGCGCAGCCTGGATCGCCTTGAGGTCCATGCTTGCTCCCCCTCCTCCGTCCTACGTCTAGGCCGCGACCTGCACGTCCGCGAAGAAGCGCTCCACCGCATCGAGGAACGCGCTGGGGTCCGAGAGCGAGGCGATCTGGCACCGCAGCTTTCGTCCGTCGGGCAATCCGTTGGTGTACCAACCGGTGAACGTCCGCAGCTTGTGCATGCGAAACGTCTCGTCGCGCTCCTGCTCGAGGAGCAGGCGGAAGTGGTCGAGGATCAGGTCGCGCCGGTCGTCGAGCGTCGGCTCGCTCGGCGTCCGGCCCTCGAGCAGCGCCTGCGCCTGGCGGTAGATCCAGGGGTTCTTCATCGACGCCCGGCCGATCATCACGCCGTCGCAACCCGTCTCGTCGAGCATGCGCACGACGTCCTCGGCCGTCGTGACGTCGCCGTTGCCGATCACCGGGATCGACAGCGCGCGCTTGAGCGTCGCGATCCGGCTCCAGTCCGAGCGCCCGGTGAACATCTGCTTCGCGGTGCGCGGGTGGAGCGCGACCGCATCGACGCCCTCGCCCTCGCAGACCTTTCCCAGCTCGACGTAGTTCAGCGCGTCTTCCCGAACCCCGGCGCGGAACTTCACCGTCAGCGGGAGCGCGATCGCGCGGCGCACCTCGGCGATGATCCGGCGCGCCAGGTCGAGGTCGCCCATCAGCGCGCAGCCCGAGCAACCCCTGAGGATCTTGTTCGCCGGGCAGCCCATGTTGATGTCGCACACGTCGGCGCCGATCTCCTCGACGATCCGCGCCGCCTGGGCCATGCGCTCGGGGTTCGAGCCGTAGACCTGGATCGAGATCGGCCGCTCCTCGTCGACGAAGTGCATGAGCTTGCGCGCGCGGGGGTTCCCGCGCGTCAGCGCCTCGGACGAGATGAACTCCATCGTCACGAGGCCGATGCCGCCGAGGCGCCGCAGCACGAGACGGAACTGGCGGTCGGTCACGCCGGCCATCGGCGCGAGCACGAGCGGCGGATCGACGGGGACGCTGCGGTACGTGAGCACGGTGACCGGCATTGTAGCTGGTGGCTGCGCCTGCGCCCTCAGCGTCCTTCGAAGCGCGGGGGGCGCTTCTCGGCGAACGCCTCGAGGGCTTCCCCGCGATCCTTCGTCTCGAGCGTGCGCGCGTAGCACTCCCATTCGAGCTCGAGCGCGCGGGCGAGCGGCAGGTCGGCGCCGCCGTCGATCGCCCGCTTGGCCAGGCGCACGGCGAGCGGTCCGTTGGCCGCGATCGTCTCGGCCAGCTCGAGCGCCTCGCTCTCCAGGCGGCTCTCGGGGACGACGCGATCGGCCACGCCGTCCGCGAGCGCCTCGCTCGCGTCGTGGAGCTTGGCCGAGAAGATCCAGCGCTTGGCCCGCGCCGGGCCGACGAGGCGCGGCAACCGCTGCGTGCCGCCCGCGCCGGGGAGGATCGCGAGCGCGGTCTCGCGCAGGCCGATCTTGGCGTCGGCGGCGAGGATCCGCAGGTCGCAGGCCAGGGCCAGCTCGCAGCCGCCGCCGGCAGCGGCGCCACGCACGGCGGCGATCGTCGGGATCGGCAGCTCGGCCAGCGCATTGCACACGGCGGCGATGCGCGGGACGAAGCGCCGCACGTCGTCGACGGTCATGGTCCGGCGCTCCTTGAGGTCGGCGCCGGCCGAGAAGTGCGAGCCCGCGGGGAGCACGACGAGGCAGCGCGCCGCCTCGTCCCGCTTGACCCGCGCGAGCGCGACCGTCAGGTCGTCGATCAGCTCGCGGCCCAGGGCGTTGACCGGCGGCCGATCGAGGACGAGCGTGCGCACGTCGGTGTGCGTGCTCTCGATCCGGACCCAGCGCAGCTCGCTCATAGCTCTCCTCCGGGCGCGAGCGCGCCCTGCGGGCCGGGGCGCGGCGGCTCGTAGTCGTCCGGGATCTCGACGACCATCCGCAGGAGCGCCATCGCGTGGGTCTTGCCCTGCGCGTCGGTCTTCAGGCTCGACGAGCCCGCGCCCCCGAGCGAGTCGTGGAGCAGGAAGTTCAGCCCGCGCAGGTTCGGCAGCTCGAACCGCTCGACCGCTCCGAGCACGATCCCCGCGAAGTGCTGCTTCACGCGCTCGGGGGTGAGCGCCGCGCGCAGGATCTCGTAGCCTCTTTCGTCGTAGGCCAGGATGCCGACGTTCGACCCGTCGCCCTTGTCGCCCGAGCGGGCGTGGGCCACGGCGTAGAGCGGCACGCGCCTCACGGCACGGCCTCGATCTCGACCGCGGGACGCACGCGGTCCTTGGGCACGAGCGCCGGCCAGTAGCCCAGGACCTCCGTGGCCTTGGGTCGGCCGCCGGCGAAGCCGGTCACGCCGGGCGGACCCGAGGTGACGAGCGGGGCCAGCTCCTTGCCGAACCGGTCGACCTTGGCCTGGCTCGCGTCCTCGACGCCGACGCGCAGGACGACCTCGGGCGCATGCTCGGGGGCCGGGGCGATCGCCCCGTGGCACGCGCCCGAGCCCACGAACTCGGTGATCGTGCGCGTGAACGTGACCCCCGCCCGGTCGAGGCGGCCCCACAGCGCGTCCGCGCACACGCGGGCCTTGGCCAACGCGTCGGGACCGCTGATCGTCAGCGTCCCCACCGCCTTGTACCCCTCGAGGTACGCGATCGAGACCTTGTAGGTGTCGGTCGCGGGGCCGCCCTTTACGCCCGAGACGCGCACGCGGTCGGGCCCCGCGTGCTCGAGCCGGATCGAGCGGAAGTCGACCGTGCAGTCGGGCGTCAGGTAGCGCGCGGGGTTCCCCATCTCGTACACGAGCTGCTCGGCAACGGTGTCGACGGTGACGAGGCCGCCCGTTCCCTCGTGCTTGGTCACGACGAACGTGCCGTCGGCGTGGCACTCGAGCACCGGATAGCCGATCCTGTCCCAGCCCTCGACTTCCCACCAGCGCGAGAAGTTCCCGCCGGTGCACTGGGCGCCGCACTCGACGATGTGGCCGGCGACCGTGCCCGCGGCGAGGAGATCCCACGCGTCTTTCGCCCAGCCGAACTCGGCGAGCAGCGGCGAGAGCACGAGACCCGGGTCGGTCGTCCGGCCGCTGACCACGATCTGCGCGCCGCGGCCGAGCGCCTCGGCGATCGCCGTCGACGGCAGGTACACGTTGGCCGACAGCACGCGGTCGCGCACGTCGGCGAGCGGGCGGCCGTCGTCGAGGTGCGCGAGCGGCACGCCCGAGTCGATCAGCTCGTCGAGGCGGTCGAGGATGTCGTCGCCCGTGACCATGCCGATCACGCAGACCGTGCGCGCCCGCCGCACGCGCGACCTCGGCCAGCGCCCGGCCGCACGCGCCGGGGTTCACGCCGCCGGCGTTCGCCACGACGCGGACCCCGCGCTCGCGCAGGGTCGGCAGCACGCGCCGGATCAGGTCGACGAAGTCGGTCGCGTAGCCGCGCTCGGGGTCGCGCCGACGCTGCTTCTGCAGGATCGACATCGTGACCTCGGCCAGGTAGTCGAGCGTCAGGTAGTCGAGCGGCCCCTCGTCGAGCAGGCGCACGGGCGCATCGACCGAATCGCCCCAGAACCCCTGTCCGTTGGCGATGCGCAGGACGCGATCGGCCGTCATCACCCGCTCCCTTGGAAGGGCGGGATTATAGCGGTTCAGCGCTCGACGGGAACGGGGCTCCGGCGCAGCACCGAGTGCGTCATCTCGAGCAGCTCCCGGATCTCGAACGGCTTGTGCAGGACCGCCGAGATGCCGGTGCGTGCGACCTCGTCCGGGCTCAGGGTGGTGCCCCAGCCGGTGACGAGGACCACCGGCAGGTTCGGGCGAGACGCGCGCAGTGCCCGCGCGACCTCCCAGCCCGACATGTCGGGCATGCCCAGATCGGTCATCACCAGGTCGTACTCGGACACGGCCGACATCTCGAGGCCGTCGCGCCCGGAGAGCGCGATCTGTACCGAGTGACCCTCGCTCGCGAGCGCGTCCTCGAGGAGCTGCGCGATCGACGGCTCGTCGTCGATCACGAGGATCCGTCCCGGCCGCGCCGGCTCGGTCGTCGCCGCGCCGGCGTCGGCATCGACGTCGAGCGCCGCGTCGTCGCACTTGGGGAACTCGAGCAAGAACTTCGTCCCTTGACCGAGCGTGGACGCGACGTCGATCGTCCCGCCGTGCCGGCGCACGATGCCATAGGCCACGCTCATCCCGAGGCCTGTGCCACCCTGGCCCTTGGTCGTGAAGAACGGATCGAACAGGTGGCGCCGGATCTCCTCGGTCATGCCCACGCCGTTGTCCTCGACCTCGCTGTACACGGCACCCTCGCGCGGGATGCAGCGCAGGGTCAGCCGTCCGCCCTGGGGCATCGCGTCGACGGCGTTGATGATCAGGTTCGTGTAGACCTCGCGCAGCTCGGACGCGTTGCCCAGGATCGGCGGCACGGGGTCGCAGCGGCCGACGACCTGCAGGCTGACGTTGCGCCGCGCGGCATCGGCCTCCCAGCGCGTGCGCGTGATCTCGATCGCGTCCTCGATCACCTGCCCCAGGTCGACCGGGGTCAGCGGTCGATCGGTGCGCAGCCGGGAGAACTCCTGGATCCGGCGCACCGTCTCGCGCCCGTCCATCGCCGCTTTCTCGACGACCGCCAGGTCCCGGTCGACCTCGGCCGGGAACTCTTTCCGGCGTAGCAGCTGCGTTCGTCCGAGGATCGCACCGAGCAGGTTGTTGAAGTCGTGGGCCACGCCGGAGGCGAGCTCGCCGAGCGAGCGCAGGCGCTCCGTGTCGTTCAGCTTCTCGCGCAGGCGACGCGTCTCGGTCATGTCGATCAGTAGGCATTCGGCCGCCGGTCGGCCGAGGTACTCGATGCGGCTCCCGCGCAGCTCGAGCTCGCGCGCGCGGCCCTGAGCGTCGGTGGCCTCGATCTCGGCCGGGCTCGCGGGCTCGCCCGCCTCCCACGCCCGGATGCGCTCGGCCACGACGGTCGCGTGGGCCGTCGGGAACAGGCTCTCGAGTCGGAAGTTCGGGCTCGCCGCGCGGTCCTTCGTGATACCGAACGTCTCCTGGAACGCCTGGTTGACGAATCGTACCTGACCGCCCTGGACGATGAGGATCGAGTCCGGCGAGTGTTGCACGAGCGTCCGGTACTGGACCTCCGACTCCTCGAGGGCTCGCGTGCGCTGGCTCACCTGCTGCTCGAGCGTGGCGTTGAGCGCGCCGAGCTGGTTCTGGTACGCCTCGGACTCCGCGGCCTTCTCCTGCACACGGTCCATCATCTTGTTGAACGCCTGGCCGAGCTCGGCGATCTCGCGCACGCCCGACACCGGGATGCGGTAGGTCGTGTCGCCGAGCGACAGCGCGACGGTGCCCTGGACGAGCTCGCGCAGCGGCGCCGTCGTGCGCCGGGCCATCCAGCGGCTGACCGCGATCGCGAGGAGCGCGAGCAGCACGCCCGAGATCCCCAGGCCGACCTCGAGGCGCTTCAGCTCCGACTCCACCGAATCGAACGACAGGCCGACGCGCACCGTGCCCCACGGCTCGGCGACGCCTTCGACGCGAACCGGCACGACCGCTTCGAGCACGGTCAGTTGGCGCTTGTCGTCGGTCCGCACCGGGATCTGCCGCGTCGTCGCCTCCTGATGATCGGCCGGCGATCGAGTCATCGACGCGGCCGAGGGCGGGGAGCCGGCGACGCCCGCGGCGCCGCCCTCCTTGTCGTGGATCACGACGTACACGAGGGCCGGGTCCTCGACCGCGCCGTTCGCCGCGAGCTGAAGCGCGGCGTAGTTGTAGGCCAGGAGCGACGGGGTCGCGACGGCCGCGATGCTGCGCGCGATCGCCAGGCCGCGGCCGGCGAGGCCGCGCTCGAGCGCTCCGCGCATCCGCTGCTGGACGACGAGCGTCGTGGCGCCGATCACCAGGATGACGAGCAGCGTGGTCGTGACGGCGAAGCTCTGCTCGAGCGTTCGCCGCCGGACCGGAGCCGGGATCACGACCGGCGCTCCTCCGGCAGCAGCCACACCTTCTCCATCTCGAGCTCCGCGAGGCCGAGCGGCGAAGGGCTGAGGCCGCGAATGCGGTCGTGCGTCGCGATGATCCCCATCGTGTGGTACAGAGGCACGATCGGCGCTTCGTTCAGGATGTGTCGCTCGAGCTCGCGATAGATCCGGGCCCGGGTCTCCGGGTTGCGCTCGCTCGTTCCGAGGTCGAGTAGCCGCTCGGTCTCGCGACTGCGGTGGCCGAAGTAGTTCCCCGAGCCGTCGGCCTCGAACAGCGAGCGCAGGAACGCGTCGGGGTCGGTCAGGTCGGCGACCCAGCCGAGGAGGAACGCCGGCGCCCTGCCGTTGTCGAGATGCGTCCCGAGCTCGGGCCAGGTGACGGGCACGATCTGGAGCGAGAGTCCGACCGCGGCCAGGTCGTCGCGGATCTGACCGAGAACGCGCGCCGCGGTCTGGTTGCGCGACGGGTTCTCCAGGCGGATCGGCGGGATCCCCGCTCCGCCGGGGTGGCCGGCGTTGGCGAGGATGCGCCGCGCCTCGTCCGGATCGTAGGCCAGCGCCTTCGGCTCGGGTGTGTATCCCGGGATGCCCGGGGGCAGGATGCCCGCGGCCTCGCGGCGCGTCTCGGCCGCTTCGCGCACGAGCGCTTCTCGGTCGATCGCGTGCGCGATCGCGCGCCTGAGCCATGGGCGGTCGAGCGGCGGGCTCTTGGCGTTCAAGCCCAGGAACGACAGGCTCAGCACCTGGTACCGGTGCAGCACGACGCCGGGCGTGCGGGCCAGCGCGGGCAGCAGATCGGCCGATGGCTCGATCACGTCGACGTCGCCGCCGAGGAATCGCGCGGCGCCGAGATCGGTCTCCGACGCGCGCAAGAAATGGATCTCGAAGCGCTCGAGGTGCGGCCGCCCGGCGAAGTACGTCTCGTTCGCCTCGAGCACCAGACGATCTCCGGGATTCCACGACACGAAGCGAAACGGCCCGGTTCCCACGGGGAACCGGGCGAATGCGGCACCGCGCTCGCGAACGAGGGCCCGCGGCACGACGCCCAGATTGTCGATCGCCAGCACCTCGAGGAACGAGACGTAGGGCCGCGCCAGGCGGATGCGGATCGTCCGCGCGTCGACGATCTCGATCCCCGGGATCTCGTCGCTGCGCTTCTGGGCGAACTCGGGCGCGCCGTCGATCACCATCAGGTACGACGAGGCCAGGCTCGTGTCCGAGCCGATCTGACGCTCGAGCGAGAACGCGACGTCGTCGGCCGTCAGCGACGTGCCGTCGTGGAACTTCACGCCGTGGCGCAGCGTGAACACGTACTCCGTGCCGTCGCGCGAGATCGTCCACGTCTCGGCGAGACCCGGACGCACGGTCATCGACGGATCGACGGTGACCAGCGTGTCGAAGATCTGGTTGACCGGGAGCGAGTCGTAGACCGACGAGCTGTCGCGCGGATCGAGCGACAACGGCTCTTCCTGGACGATGCGCAGCGTTCCGCCGCGGACCGGCCGCTCGCGGCCCTGCGCTTCGGCCGGCGGCGCGGGCGTGCACGCGTTCCCTCCGAGCGCGACGCCGAGAAGCGCGACACCGAGAGCGGTGTGCGAATCGAGCCCCCGTCGTCGCATTGCGGACGTGCCTCCGCCGGCGCCGAAGTTCCGCCGGCCGCCTCAGAATCTCGTGATCGCCTCGGATGAAGTCAAGAATCGTTGGGATGCGGGGTCTCGACCTGCTACAGTGTCCGGGCTGGCCGCCGATGCCGCGGGAGGCGATGAGGCCCCCGGGGGCGTTGGCCGCGGCTCCCGGCGACGCCGCTCCCCCCGATGCCGCCGTGACGGAGCCGAAGCCCCGCGCCGGCGGGCACAGTACAGCGGCCCAGAGGAACCACGCGAATCCACGCGCACCTCGTGATCCGCACGCACCGCGCGCGTCGGCCGGCGCCCTGAGGGAGCGCCGACCCCCGCGGGAGGACTCGTGAACGCATGTCGAAGGTGATGCTGGTCAACGTGACCCACGTCGAGGAGTCTCGCGTCGCGATCCTCGAGAACGGGGTCCTGGCGGACTACGAGATCGAGACCACCAGCCGAGCGACGCTCAAGGGCAATATCTACAACGCGATCGTCGAGAACGGTCCATCCGACGCTCGAGGCGGCGTTCGTTCGCCTGGGACCCGAGCTCAAGGGGTTCCTGCCGCTCGACGAGGTGAACTTCAAGCTCCTCCCGGCGCGCGGCGAGAGAGGCAAGAACGGTCGGATCGGTCAGCACCTGCACCCGGGACAGAAGCTGATGGCCCAGGTCGTGCGGGAGCCGTTCTCCGGCAAGCCACCGACGGTCAGCACGTACTTCTCGCTGCCCGGGCGCTATCTCGTGCTGATGCCGGGCGTCGACTCGGCGGGCGTGTCGCGCAAGATCGACGACGCGAGCCAGCGCGAGCGCCTGCGCCAGCTCGTCGAGGAGCTCGAGCCCCCCGAGGGGTTCGGGCTGATCGTTCGCACGGCTGGCATGGGCGTGAGCAAGACCGAGCTGCAGCGCGATCTACGCTACCTGCTCCGGCTGTGGGAATCGGTCCAGCGCGGATCGCGCACGGCGGAGTTCCCGAGCCTCGTGTACCGCGAGGCGGATCTCGTGATCCGCACGATGCGGGACTTCCTGACCTCGGACGTCGACGAGGTGTGGATCGACGGCAAGGAGATGTACGAGAAGGCCCTGGCGTTCGTGGGCGACGTGATGCCGACGCGGGCCAAGATCCTCAAGCTGTACGCGGGCGACCGGCCGCTGTTCAACAAGTTCAACCTCGAAGAGCAGATCGAGCACATCTACAAGCGGCGCGTGCCGCTCCCGTCGGGTGGCGAGGTCGTGATCGACGGGACGGAGGCGTTGACCGCGATCGACGTGAACAGCGCGCGGACCAAGCGCCACGGCGACGTCGACGAGACGAACACGCTGACGAACCTCGAGGCCGCGGCGGAGATCGCCCGGCAGCTGCGGCTGCGCGATCTGGGCGGGCTGATCGTCATGGACTTCATCGACATGGAAGCCGCGCGCAACCGCAAGCGGGTCGAGAAGGCGATGAAGGACGCGATGCGCGGCGACCGCGCGCGCTGCGACGTGACGAGCATCTCGAAGCTCGGCCTGATGGAGCTGGCGCGCCAGCGCATCAAGGGCGCGAAGCTCGATGCGTCGTACGGCACGTGCCCGAGCTGCGACGGCTACGGCTGGATCAAGAACGTCGAGGCCGCCGGGCTGTCGGCCCTGCGGAAGCTGCAGACGCGAAGCGCCCGCGGCGGGTTCGGCGTCGATCCGCCTCGGCCTGCCCCCCGAGGTCGCCACGTGGCTCCTGAACAACAAGCGCGAGGAGCTGCTGCGCGTCGAGCGCCGGAACGACCTGGACTTGGAGGTCTTGCCGCGCCTCGGGATGCGGCGCCACGAGACCGAGTTCGAGGTCCACGCGCGCGAGAGATCGGAGACCCCCACCGTATCGGAGCCGTACGAGCCCCGGAGCGAGCCGGCCGCCGTGCCGGCCGCGGCGCCGCCGGCCCCGGCGCCGCCGTCCACGGCGCCGCCACCTATCCCCGTGGCCCCCGCGCCGCGCGCGGCCGCGATGCCGCCGCCGGCCGCGGCACCGCCGGCCGCGGCGGCCGCGTCGACGGTTCCCGTCACCGACGACGAGGACGGCGAGGTCGACGAGCTCGTGAACGGAGACCATGACGACGAGGGCGTCGACGCTCCCGAGGGTCAGGTCGCAGCCAATGGCAACGGCGATCCCGCAGCGAACCAGGGGGGCGAGCCCGGAGGGCGCCGCAGGCGCCGCCGGCGGCGCAGACGTCGCGGGCGCGGCCGTCCCGGGGAGCCCCGTCCGGACGGCCAGACCGGTCCGCCCGACGCGCGCAGCGGCGACTCCGCTCCCGCGTTGGCGGCGCCGCCGCCGGCGTCGGCGCCGCCAACGCCGCGCGACGAACAGCCCGCTGAGCCCGTGGTCCCCACCGGCGTGCGCTCGGACGAGCTGATGCCCGCGGCCTCGGGCGGTCACGGCCGACGCTCGGGAACTCGTCGCGGACGCGGAGGTCGTCGGGGACGCGGCGGCGGTCAGCCGGGACCCGGGCCGTCGCCGATGGGCTAAGCCTGTGGCACGGGACGCCCGCCGTTCGTAACCTCTGGGCGTCTGTGCCGTCGCCGAATCCCAGCGGCGCGAGAGGGTGGGGAGAGCCGGAGTGAGCCGTCAGCAGCGCGTCGAGGTCCGCCGGAGCCTCGCTCGCCTCCTCGTTTCAACCGAGGGGTTCGACGCCGTCGAGGCCGGTCTGTGGATCGCCGCCGAGGAGTACCCGGACCTCGACGTGGACCGCGAGGCCGGCCGGATCCGGATCGTCGCGGCCGAGGCCGCGCGGCGCGCCGACGGGATCACGAACCCGTTCGCCCGCCTCGACGCCCTGCGCTCGCTCGTGTTCGACGAGCTGCAGTTTCGCGGGAACGAGCAGGAGTACAACGATCCGCGCAACAGCTTTCTCAACGAGGTGCTCGACCGGCGTCTGGGCAACCCGCTCAGCCTGTCGATGCTGTGGATCGAGGTCGCGCGCGCGGGCGGGTTCGAGGCTTGCGGTGTCGGGCTTCCGGGCCACTTCGTGTCCCGCGCCACGTTCGGCGGTCGCACGATGATCGTCGACGCGTTCCACGGCGGAAGCGTGATCAGCGAGGACGATTGCCGCCAGCTCGTGGCCCGCACGACGGGCCGGCCGTCGCTGTTCCGGCGCGAGATGCTGCGGGGTACCGACGAGCGCGCGATGATCGCGCGCATGCTGCTCAACCTGAAGCACATCTACGTCAAGGCCGAGGACTACGAGCGGGCGCTGTCGATCGTCGAGCGGCTGCTCCTGCTCAACCCGACCGACGCCGGGGAGCTGCGGGACCGCGGGTTCCTGAACGCCCACCTCGGTCGGCCGGGGGCGGCGCTGACCGACCTCGAGTGCTACCTCGAGCGCACCCCGCACGCGCGCGACGCCGAATCGGTGCGCGGCCGCGTAGCCTGGCTGCGCCGGCAGCTATCCGACTGCAACTGACCCATCTGGTTTGAAAGGCGCTCCCGCCGTGGAGCATAATGGTGCCCCACCCCTGCAGAGGCGGCGGCACGATGACCACACAACTCGGCCCGGTCGGCACCGAGTCCGCGCGCAAGACGCTCGATCGCGCCGTCGTGCGCTTCGCCGGCGACTCGGGCGACGGCATGCAGCTGGCGGGGAACCAGTTCACCGCCGCGACGGCGGCGGCGGGCAACGACCTGGCGACGTTCCCCGACTTCCCGGCCGAGATCCGCGCGCCGGCCGGCACGCTCGCCGGCGTGTCGGGGTTCCAGATCCAGTTCGCGTCCGAGGCGGTGTTCACGCCGGGCGACCAGCCCGACGTGCTCGTGGCGATGAACCCCGCGGCCCTGCGCGCGAACCTGCGCGACCTGCGGCCCGGCGGCATCCTCGTCCTCAACGTCGATTCGTTCAAGGAAGTCGATCTGCGCAAGGCCGGTTGCGCGACGAACCCGCTCGACGACGGCTCGCTCGACGGCTATCAGGTGATTCGCGTCGAGCTCGCGCGGCTGACGAAGGCCGCGCTCAAGGAGCTCGGGCTTCCGGCGCAGACGGTCGAGCGGTGCAAGAACTTCTTCGCGCTGGGCATGACCTACTTCCTGTACAACCGTCCGATCGACGTCACGCTGCGCTGGATCGAGAAGAAGTTCGCGGGCAAGACGCCGATGATCGAGGCCAACCAGCGGGCGCTGAAGGCCGGCTTCGCGTACTGCGAAGCGACCGAGGTGTTCCCCAGCGCCTACGAGGTGCCGCCGGCGCGCCTCGTCCCCGGAACGTATCGGAACATCTCGGGGAACCAGGCGTTGGCCCTCGGGCTGCTCGCCGCGTCGCGCTCGAGCGGGCTGACGCTGTTCCAGGGCTCGTATCCGATCACGCCGGCCTCGGACGTGCTCCACGAGCTGTCGACGTACCGCAACTTCGGTGTGATCACGTTCCAGGCCGAGGACGAGATCGGGGCGATCGGCGCGGCGATCGGCGCGGCGTTCGCCGGCGCGCTCGGGATCACGACCACGAGCGGCCCGGGGATGGCGCTGAAGAGCGAGTTCCTGACGCTCGCGATCATGACCGAGCTTCCGCTGGTCGTCGTCGACATCCAGCGCGCGGGACCGTCGACCGGCATGCCGACCAAGACCGAGCAGGCCGACCTGCTGCTCGCGGTCCACGGCCGGTTCTCCGAGGCCCCGTGCATCGTGCTCGCGGCCAGGAGCCCGGCCGACTGCTTCGACGTCGCGTACGAGGCGTGCCGCCTGGCCGTGCGGCACATGACGCCGGTCATCGTGCTGTCGGACGGGTTCATCGCCAATGGCGCCGAGCCGTGGCGCCTGCCCGATCTGACCGCGCTCGATCCGATCCCCGTGTCGTATCGAACGGACCCCGCGGGGTTCGAGCCGTACTCGCGCGACCCCGAGACGCTCGCCCGGCCGTGGGCCATCCCGGGAACGCCCGGGCTCGAGCACCGGATCGGCGGCCTCGAGAAGCGCGAGGGATCGGGCGACGTGTCCTACGACCCGGACAACCACGAGCGGATGGTCCACCTGCGCGCCGAGAAGGTCGCGCGCGTGGCGAACGACCTCCCGCTCGCCGAGGTCGTCGGCGATCCCGCGGGCGGATTGCTCGTGATCGGCTGGGGCTCCACCTGGGGCTCGATCACGAGCGCGGTGCGCCGGGCGCGCCAGCGCGGGCTGCGCGTCAGCCAGCTGCACCTGCGACACCTGAACCCCATGCCGCGCAACCTGGGCGAGCTGCTCGAGCGGTACGACCGCGTGCTCGTCCCGGAGATCAACCTGGGACAGCTCGCGCTGCTGTTGCAGGGGCGGTACCTCAAGCCGGTCATCCCGTTGAACCGCGTGCGCGGCCTGCCGTTTGCCGCGGCCGAGATCCTCGACAAGATCGTCGAGATCGAGGAGGGGCGATGAGCGTGCCACCGACCCTGACGAAGAAAGACCTCGCGTCGACCCAGGAGGTCCGCTGGTGCCCGGGCTGCGGGGACTACGCGATCCTCAGCGCGACGCAGCAGACGTTCGCCGAGCTCGGCGTGCCGAAGGAGAAGTTCGTCATCGTCTCGGGCATCGGCTGCTCCAGCCGGTTCCCGTACTACATGAACACGTTCGGATTCCACACGATCCACGGCCGCGCGCCGGCGGTGGCGACGGGGATCAAGGTCGCGAACCCGGACCTGTCGGTGTGGATCGTCACGGGCGACGGCGACGCGCTGTCGATCGGCGGCAACCACGTGATCCATCTGATGCGCCGGAACGTCGACGTGAAGGTCCTGCTGTTCGACAACCGGATCTACGGGCTGACCAAGGGCCAGTACTCCCCGACGTCCGAGGTCGGCAAGCGCACCAAGTCGACACCGTTCGGCTCGATCGATCGGCCGTTCAATCCGGTCGCGCTGGCGCTCGGGGCGGGCGCGACGTTCGTCGCGCGGAGCATCGACGTGTACACACCGCACCTGCGCGAGACGCTGCGCGATGCGCACGGGCACCACGGGACGGCATTCGTGCACCTGTTCCAGAACTGCAACATCTTCAACGACGGTGCGTTCGAGTCGATCCGCGAGAAGGGCCTGCGCGAGGACAACCTGCTGCACCTGAAGCACGGGGAGCCACTGGTGTTCGGCAAGAGTGCCGACCGCGGCGTGCGGCTGCGCGGACCGTTCGACCCGGAGGTCGTGACGCTGGGGAACGGCGTCACGGAGAAGGACCTGCTCGTGCACGACGAGCGCGCCCCGATCGCCTACGCCACGATGCTCGCCGAGCTGCAGCCGCCCCACGGACCGATGCCGATCGGTGTGCTGCGCCGGGTCACCGAGCCGTCGTTCGACGCGGAGATGCGGCGGCAGATCCTCGACGTCACGGCGGCGCGCGGCGCGGGCGACCTGACGCGCGCGATCCGCTCGGGCAACACGTGGGAGGTCAAGTAGCCCGCAGCCCGGGCGACGGGATCTCGACGCGCGGTGGCGGCGCGAGGTCGAACGGCCGGCGGCTGACCACGAGCTCGCCATCGGCCCAGCGCAGCTTTCGATAGCCGAACAGGTGGAACACCTCGAGCGGGAACGCGCGGGCCAGCCGCGTGTCGACGACGAGCACGCCGCGCCGTCCGTGCGCTCGATGGACGCCCGGCAGGGCGCGGAGCAGCCCGGCGAGCCGCATGCGGCGCACGACGCGCGATACCCCGAGCCAGATCGGACGCACCTCGTGCGTCAAGAAGAACCCGTCCTCGCCCAGCCCCTGGTACAGCGGCAGCAGGATCCGCGCACGCCGCGGCGCGAGCACGAGCCCGTAATGGTCGCGCGCCAGGAGCTGGCCCTTGAGCACGGGCTGGAAGTTGACGAACCCTGGCTCCATGAGGAAATGGTCACCCTCGTCGATCGCGTGGCGGTAGCTGACCTCGACGACCGGGGGCACGCCCTGGCTCGCCGCGCGGAGCAGCGCCCGGTGGCGCTGCGCGTCGGGCGCCGCGCGCTCGGGGATCAGCCGCGCGGCGACGAGCGCGAGCCACAGCACGGCCTCGAGACGATCGATCGATTCGGGCGCGTCGTGCTGGCCGGCCTCGATCCCCAGCGTGACGAAGCCGCGCTCGCTCATGAACTCGAGCACCGAGCCGTCGATCTGCTCCTCGAGGCCGAGGATCAGCGGCAGGGGGAGCGCGCGGGCGAACGAGCGGTTGCGCAGCGTGTCGCCGACCGTCACGAACGGCGGACCGGGAGCCGAGCTCGTGTGCATGTCGACGAAGTACAGCGGGCCCTGCGCGCGCTCGACGACCTCGCCGATCGCGCTCAGGAGCTCGCGCTGCTCGCGCGCCTCGACCGGACCTTCGCCGCGCACCGCGCAGGCCTGGGCCACGCGCTCCTCGGTCCACGCCCGGTTGAGGTCGGCATCGACGTAGCGCACGCGCCGCGCGAGGGCCGTACGGTTGCCGGTGAGGAACACGATCTCGCCGCACACGTCGGCGGCGCAGCGCGCCAGGCCACCGAGAACGCGCTCGGCCGCACGGACCCCGGCCGGCTCGTTGCCATGGACCGCGGCGAGGACGAGGATGGTCGGACCCGGCGCCGAGCCGGCGCATCGGCCGAGTAGTCGCGGCGTTGGAGACTGCGTCATCGAGCTCAGCCGCCTGGATCGTCGGTGGCTTCGGACCCCGCGACCGAATATCGTCGCCCGCAGGCGCGGGCGCCAGCATCGTAGGCAAGCGCCGCGGCGGCGGTCAAGAGACCGGCGGTCAAGGGACGGCGGCGAGCAAGGTCCACAGATCGGCGTCGAGGGCGAAGTGCAGGTGGGCGAAGCGGCCGCCCGCGGCGAGCCGCTCGACCCGCTCGGCGAGCACGGCCCCCATCGCCGGAACGGCCCATGGGAACGCGGCGACCGCGGCGAGAGACGCGGCCCCGGCGAGCGGCGCCGGCTCCTCGATCCACGTCCGCTCGGCCTGCAGCACGCGCAACACGCGGCCGAGGGGGAACGAGCCGCGGCGAGCGTGGGCTTCGATCCGCTCGGCGTTGTCGAACGGCACGGCCAGAACGAGCCAGCCGCCGCCGTCGGGCACCAGGACGCCGAAGTCGTCGCCCAGGCTCTCCGCCGGCCGACTGCGGACCACGGCGGTCGATTTGCCGGCGCGGGACGGACCGGCGAGGAGGAACGCCCGGCCGGCCACGAGCACGCCCGCGGCGTGGAGCGCGAGGCCGCCCGCATCGAGCGCGAGACACGCGGTGACGAACCGGACCCCGTTCTCGACGCGGCGCTCGGCGGGCTCCGGCGCCTCGGGCGCCAGGTCGAGGTCCCACCGTCGGGGTCGATCCGCACGCTCGGTCAGCGTGAAGCCGTAGGACGTGATCCCCCGGCGGTCGCCGGGCAAGGGCTCGATCCGGTACCGCTCGGCCGGGCGAGGGGCCGGGAGCAGCGCGACACCGTCGCTCGACCCGATCTCGACCGTCGCCGATGGCTCGCCCGCGGACGGTGCGAGGAACGGTCCCCACCGGTGCTCGAGCCGCGCGGCGAGCTCGGCGTCGAGCCCGTCGAGCTGCAGGCGGAACGGGCCGATCGTCAGCATGCGGGACGTCCGCGCCATGGACCCTCCGCGCGCAACACTACAATACGGCCCGCCTGGAGGTGGGCGTGCGAATCGGCGACACGGTCCGTCTGACGCGAGACGAGCTACGGGGCTACTTCCTGCGCGCGCAGACTCCGCGAGCGGACTGGCGCGTCGGGATGGAGATCGAGAAGATGGGCCGCGATTCGGCCACCGGGGACGCGCTGCCCTACGATGGTGCGGGTCCGAGCGTCCTGCGCGTGCTCGATTGCCTCGAGCTTCGCCGCGGCGGCTCGCCGATCTGGGAAGGCGAGCACCGCATCGGCATCAACGGCGAGTGGGGCACCATCTCGCTCGAGCCCGGCGGACAGGTCGAATGGTCGTCGCGACCGCTCGAGTCGCTCGACGGCCTGGCCGACGAGCTACACGCGCACCTGACGGCACTCGAGGTGTGCGGCGCCGCGGCCGGCGTGCGCTGGCTCGCGTTCGGCGTCGACCCGGAGCTGCCGGTGTCCCGCGTGCCCTGGATGCCCAAGGCGCGGTACGGGATCATGCGCCCGTATCTCTCCGCGCGCGGGCGACTGGCCGAGCGCATGATGGCCCAGACCGCGAGCATCCACTGCTCGTTCGACTACGCGAGCGCCGAGGACTTCCGGCGGAAGTTCAAGGCCGCCACGGTGCTCGATCCGATCGCCGTCGCGCTGTTCGCCAACTCGCGCAACGCGGATGGCCGGCCGACCGGCCAGGCCAGCTTCCGCCAGGCGATCTGGCGCGAGACCGATCCCGCGCGCTGCGGGATGCCGAAGGAGATGTTCGGCGCCGACTTCACGCTCGACGCCTGGCTCGACCAGGTGCTTCGCGTGCCGACGATGCTCCTGCACCGCGGGCGCGGGCTGGTGCCGGCGGGCGGCGTCCCGTTCGGCGAGCTGCTCGGCCGGACCGGCTGCAGCGCGGCGCAGCTCGCGGATTTCGAGACGCACCTGTCGACGATCTTCACCGAGGTCCGGGCGTACACGTACATCGAGGTGCGCGGCGCGGACCTGCAGCCCGACGATCTCGCGTTCGCCGTGCCCGCGCTGTGGACCGGCATCCTGTACCACGACCCGGCGCTCGACGCCGCGCTCGACCTCGGACGGAGCGTGGCGCAACACGAATCGTGGTCTCAGGCGCTCGACTCGGCGGCGCACGCGGGTCTCGACGGAAGCTTCGGCGAGCGGTCGATGAAAGAGGTGGCACAAGAGCTCCTGGCCATCGCCAAGTCGGGCATCGAAAGCGGTGCCGCGTGCGCCGGGTCCGGTCGTTCCGCGCTCGCGGCGCTCGATCGGCTGGCCGAGCATCGTGGGCTCTCTCGGTCCGCATAGCTCCGGCCCGATGCCGTACAATCCCGGCTTTCAGGAGGAGCCTCCATGTCCGCGCTCGGCACGTATCTCTCGGAGCATCGCGAGCAGCATCTGTCCGAGCTGAAGGACGTCCTCGCGATCCCGTCGGTCAGCACCGATCCGGCGCGCGCCGCCGACGTCAAGCGGGCGGCCCAGTGGATGCACGCTCGGCTCGAGCGTGCGGGCTGCACGCGCGTCGTCACCGAGCCGACCTCGTTCCACCCGATCGTGTACGGCGAGTGGCTCGGCGCACCCGGCCGCCCGACGATCCTCGTCTACGGCCACTTCGACGTCCAGCCGGTCGACCCGATCGCGCTGTGGCACTCGCCGCCGTTCGAGCCGACGGTGCGCGACGGCCGGATCTACGCCCGCGGAAGCTCGGACGACAAGGGCCAATTGATCACGCATGTCTTGGCGCTCGAGGCGCACCTGCGCACCTCCGGCACCTGCCCGGTCAACGTCAAGTTCCTGCTCGAGGGCGAGGAGGAGGTCGGCTCGGAGAGCGTCGAGGCGTACCTCGCGAGCCACACGCGGGAGCTCGCCTGCGACACGGTCGTCATCTCGGACACGCAGATGTTCAGCAAGAAGCTACCGTCGATCGTCTACGGCCTGCGCGGCCTGACGTACCTCGAGGTCGCCGTACGCGGCTCGGACAGCGACCTGCACTCGGGGAGCTTCGGCGGCGCCGTGATCAACCCGGCGAACGCCCTCGTCGGCATGCTGGCCAAGCTCAAGGACGCCAAGGGCAAGGTCACGATCCCCGGGTTCTACGACCGCGTGCGCAAGCTCACCGCGGCCGAGCGGCGCGCGTTCCGCAAGCTCCCGCACTCGGACCGCGTGCTCAAGCGGTCGATCGGCGCGCCCGATCTCTTCGGCGAAGCGGGCTTCAGCGCGCTCGAGCGCATGTGGGCCCGGCCGTCGCTCGACATCAACGGCATCTGGGCCGGGTTCACGGGCCATGGGGCCAAGACGGTGATCCCGGCCGAGGCGCGGGCCAAGGTTTCGATGCGCCTCGTGCCCGACCAGACCTCGTCCGAGATCGCCCGCAAGGCCACGGCGTATCTCAAGAAGATCGCGCCCAAGGCGGTCAAGGTCACCGTCGAGGAGCTGCACGGCGGACCGGCGTGGGTCGCGCCGACCGACCACCCTGCGCTCGCCGCTGGCGGCCGGGCGATGCAGCGTGCCTTCGGCAAGGCACCGGTGTTCGTGCGCGAGGGCGGCTCGATCCCGATCGTGGCGTCGTTCGAGCGCAAGCTCGGCGTGCCGGCGGTGCTCATGGGCTTCGGGCTCCACGACGACAACTTGCACGCGCCGAACGAGAAGCTCGACCTGGACCAGTTCTATCGCGGCATCGAGGCCGCGGCGTATCTGATGGAAGAGCTCGGGCGGGCCGAGGGCAAGAACGGCGGGCGGAGGCGCCCTAGAGCGTGAACGGCGCGCCGGGCCGGCCGACCGCGCCAATTGTCATCCCGCGTTCAGCCCGACAGAAGTAGACCGACGGAGGTGATCCCCTCGCATGAGAGCGACACGGTTCTTCCGGATTCTGTGGCGTGCGAATGCCGTCATCGTCTTCGCGGTAGGCGTCCTCTCAGTTTTTGCACTGTCGTACGTCGCGATCGAGATAGCAAGAGACGTCACGCGAGCACGCCAAACCGGCCGCGTGGTCAATCTCGCAGATCAACAGGTCGATCGAGCCAATTTCGAGATTGGCCACTTTCAAGAAGTCGCGGGGGCTGACGTTTTTCGTGCCCCTCTTCTGAGCGAGCAGGAGTACGCATTCGCGTATGGCTCGAAGTCCGCGAGCGCTACGCGGAACTTCTTGTTCTACGACCCAAACAGCCGGCAGGTGCAGTGGCTCGTGGACAGCAACGACTGGCTGATCACGGAAGAGGACGCGCTCGTCGAGCCGCACGGCACGGAACGAAACCGACCAGTTCTGGCCTTTCTCTACCAGCTCGTGGACAAGGATACGAACGATGATCGCAAGCTGACGGCCAATGACCTGTCGTCCATAGCCCTGTCGAATCCGAAGGGTGGTGCCTTCACGGTGGTCAAACGTGCTGTCGATAAAGTACTCGGACACGCGGTAATGTCACCCTCCTCGGTCGCAGTGTTCTACGCGGCCTCGGGAGAGCTTCGTTTCCTTGAGGTCTCTTTGACGACCTTCGACGTGACACATGACGCGCGGATCTCGGGCCTTCCGAGCCCGAAGGAGGCGACGACAACATCGGGCGCGGGCGAGCCGCGGTCCAACAACCGTTCGAACCCAACCGTCGGTCCCGTCACGGCCGTTGCAACGGACGGAACGGCCGCGCCGGACCCTCGCGCGGGCTAGCCGTGCATTTGGGATCACTGACAGAATGAACTTGATGCGGCGGGGGCACCTGAGTAGGCAGGAAGGCTCGATGCGGTGTGCAAGATTCGGACTCTGCCTGGTGCTGCTTTTCCCGCTTGCCGGATGCGGAATCACTGCGATTCGGCCCTTCGGATCCACGTCTGCGGCGGCGCTGTGGGATTCAGATCTGAATGCTCTCACTGTTCACGTCGTCGGGGAACACCCGGGTGACGTCCAATTCGCGGCCGAGTTGCTGCGTAGAAGTGGTGTGTTTCGTAGCGTGACGGTCGGCGAGCATTCGGACAGCGACCTCGCAGTGACGATCAAGAGCAGTACTGACTCGATCAGGTGTGGCACGCCGCAGATGTGGACTTGGTTCACGCTCGGGCTCGTGCCGACGGGGAATGTCCACTACTCTCAATTGGAACTAGAGTTCTCAGCGAGGGGCTCGTCGACCCCGCTGACCATCAATTCCGCTTTCAGCGCCGAGACTCGGCATGGACTCTGGGCTCTTCCGCTTCGCGCGAGCCGACGCTGGGTTAAGCCGAATTGGGAGGAGGATCCGGCGAACTTGGCAGCCAAGCTGCGCGAAGACCTCTGGAGCCATGAGTCTGAAATCCTGGAGTTGCATGCTGCCACAGCGCGCCCTGCGTCGTCCGGGTGAGCTACCCGGGCGGCTGGCAGCTCGTACACGACGCCCGAGGCGCTAGCCCGCGCGATAGGTCGCGGTGAACGGGTCGGCTCCCGGGC
Organism: uncultured Acidobacteriota bacterium; assembly: GCA_963824225.1. Classification (GTDB taxonomy): domain Bacteria; phylum Acidobacteriota; class Polarisedimenticolia; order Polarisedimenticolales; family Polarisedimenticolaceae; genus CAWGOF01. The sequence goes on from CAWGOF010000002.1 coordinate 709,711, forward strand.
TCCGGCTCACGCCGCGCCCGGGGTTGGCGGCCAGGTGCTCGAGAACGTGGAACACGGTCTCGACGTCGTCCTGCGCACCGACGGCCGCGGCGATCTCCTCGGCCGTTCCCCCGCCCGGCCGCTCGGCGAGCGTGCTCTCGATCCGGCGTTGCAGCTCGAGCACCTCGGCTGCGGCCTTCTTGCCCGCCTCGACGCCCGGCTGGTGGTACGCGTTGACGTCGATCAAGCTCGCGTAGAGCCCGACCGCGCGCTCGTAGAGCGCGATCAGCGCACCGACCGTGCGCGGGGTGACCTCGTCGATCGTGATCGTGAGCGACGGGCGCCCGTTCTCGGTCAGCGCGCGGCGCGTGCCAAGGAGCAGACCGTTCAGGTAGTCGCCCGACGTCGTCCCGGGCTCGACCTCGATCCCCGGACCCGGACCGTCGCGCAGCACGCGCACGAACGTCACGAAGAAGTTCGGCAGGCCGTCGCGTAGCTGCTGCACGTACGCGTGCTGGTCGGTCGAGCCCTTGTTGCCGTAGACGGCGATCCCTTGCTCGACGAGCTTCCCGTCGAGGTCGCGCTCCTTGCCGAGCGACTCCATCACGAGCTGCTGCAGGTATCGGCTGAGCAACGCCAGTCGATCCTTGTACGGCAGGATCACCATGTCCTTGGCGCCGCGGCCGTTCCCGGCGTGATACCAGGCCAGGGCCAGCAGCGCCGCCGGGTTCTCGCGCGGCTCGGTGCGCCGCGTGGCCCGGTCCATCGCCGCCGCGCCGGCGAGGAGCGCACGAACGTCGATCCCCTGGAGCGCTGCGGGCAGGAGTCCGACGGCCGACGTCTCGGAGGTGCGACCGCCGACCCAGTCCCACATCGGGAAGCGCTCGACGAACCGCCGCTCGGTGGCGTAGCGGTCGAGCGCGCTGCCCTCGCCCGTGACGGCGACCGCGTGCTTGCCGAAGTCGAGGCCCGCGCGACCGTACGCCGCCTCGACCTCGAGCATGCCGTTGCGCGTCTCGGGCGTGCCGCCGGACTTCGAGATCACGATCACCAGCGTTCGTGCGAGGTCGGGCCCCAGGGCTCTTAGCACGCGATCGATGCCGTCGGGATCGGTGTTGTCGAGGAAGCTCGGGACGATCCGGTCGTCCGGGCTGCCCAGCGCGTCCGCGACGAACTGCGGGCCGAGCGCCGAGCCGCCGATCCCGATGACCAGGATCCGGGCGAACCGGTCGGCACGCTCCGGTCGTATGCCCCCCTGGTGCACCGCGCCGGCGAACGACACGATGCGGTCGACCGTCGCGCGGATCATCGACGCGGTCGCCGCATCGGGGGCCAGATCGGCGTCGCGCAGCCAGTAGTGACCGACGCGGCGATTCTCGTCCGGGTTGGCGATCGCCCCGCGCTCGAGCTCGGCCATCGCCAGGGACGCGCGCTCGAGACCGGGTCCGAGCGTGTCGAGGACCGCGTTGGTCAACCCGATGCGGCTCACGTCGAGGTCGATCCCGGTGTTGGGGGACGCGCAGTACCAGCGTCGCAGGCGGGCCCAGTCGTCGCTCGCGCGCATGGTCCGATTATCGCACGCGCCGGGTTACAATCCTCGCCGTGCGCGGCCTGATCTCGTTCCATCCGGTCGACGTCGGGTTCTTCGACGACGTGATCGCCCCGCTCGTCGTCGGCGAGAAGATCAACCCCGAGCCGTTCCTGGCCGATGCGCGGCGCATGCGGGCAACGGAGACGCAGATCGAGCCGTATCGCCGCGCGCTCGTCGCGGTGCTCGAGCGTCTCGTCCCTCCGGCTCCGCCGACCGAAGGCTCGATGTGGACCAAGGTCCGGGCCCGTCTCGAGCAGCTCGACCAGAAGCCCGATCCCTTCGCGACCTTGGTCGCGAGCCGCATCGATCCGGACCTGCACCTGCACGGCCGGCCGTTCCTCATCACCGAGGGCTCGGCCGATCACGTCGCCAACCTGGTCGAGGAGTTCCGCAAGGCCGACGGTCCGGCCGCCGTCGAGGCCCTGCTGCTCGAGCAGCTCGTGCGGATCGACCGCACGCTGCCGCACGAGCTCGAGCTGTCTGATCTCGCGCCGCCGTCCGCCGACATGGCGTACCGCGCCGACCTGCTCGATCGACTCAAGGCGGTCCACGCGCTCGCCCGCGCGGCCCGTGACGGCGAGAGCTGGGGTCCGGCGACGGGCCGGCGCGTTCCCGCGCGCGAGGTGCTCGGTCGCGAGCTGCCGTGGCGTGCGATCGAGCTCCATGCGTGCACGAACCCGTTCTGGGTCGCGCAGGACGTGGACGGCATCGAGACCGTGTGCCGCGCCGCCGACATTCCGCCGCCCGAGGTGATCGTGACGTGCCGCCGCCTGTTCGCCCGGGCGATCGAGATGTTCCCCGAGCTGGGGGACGGCATGGCGACCGAGCTGCGGGACGGACGCGATGTCGGGGCGTTCGTCGCGCCGAGCGACGTGCCGGGGCTGCTCTCGTTCCTGCAGACCGAGGGGGCGAAGATCATCCGCGTCGCCTCGCAGCACGGCGAGGGCGGAAGCTGCGCCACGTTGTTGCGCAAGGTCCGCGAATGCGCGGAGTACGCCGCGGCCCACGGACGAGGCTACCTCGAGGCGAGCGGCGTTCGACCGCTCGCGGCGCCGTCGGACGATGAGGAGGGCGCGGCGTGACCGCGCGCGCGGAGTGACCGAGCACGCAGGCCCGGCGTCGCTCGCCGCCGAGCGGGCGGTCCGGGTGCTGCGCAGCCGTGGCGGATCGGTCGGGAGCCTGGATCTCGCGCGCGAGGTCCTGGCGACCCGCTCGACGAGCGAGCCGACCGCCACCCGCGTGCTCGAGGCCGCGTTCGCCGGAGACCGGCGACTGCGCTATGCGGACGGCGCGTGGGCGCTCGCCGAGCCCAGTCCTCACGGGCGCGAGGAGCGTCCGCGCGATCCGGATCGCGTGTTCCTCGCACTCGCGATCGACCGCTCGACCGGCCGGTCGCCCCGGATCGTCGCGCTCACCGCCGTGCGGATGCGCGGTCGACGCGTGGTCGGGACGTGTGCCGGACAGATCGACGTGGCGGGCGCGAGCCTGCGCGAGGCGCTGACGCGGCTCCTCGCTGGCGCGGTGCCGGTGGTCCATGACGCCCGAGGAGCGATCGGCGCGCTCGAGCGCTGGCTCGAACGGCCGATCGGGGCCGTCGTCTCGCTGCGCGAGGTCGCACGGGACCGCCTCGGCTTGCGCGCGAGCCACGGCCTGGGAACGCTCCTCGGCCACCTGGGGATCCGCTGGCGCGACACGAGCGATCCGCTCGACGTCGCGGCGGCGCTCGACGCGGCGCTCCGGGGACTGCGCCGGCGCGGTGAGTCGCTCGTCGCGCTGAGGTCGCGTCGCAACGCCGATCGTACGGCATCCGATCTCACGCGCTTCGCGTTCGACGAGTCGTTCCTGAGCGGAATCCCGCACGCGCCGGGAACCTACCGGTTCTACGACGCCACGGGCCGACTGACGTACGTCGGCAAGTCGGCGAACCTGGCGCGGCGCGTCGCCTCGTACTTCCACGCCCGGCCGTCGGCGCGTGTGCGGCGCCTGCTCGACACGCTGTGGCGCATCGAGTATCGCCCGTCGGGCTCGGATCTCGAGGCGATGCTGCGGGAGGCGGCGCAGATCCGTCGCGATCGGCCGGCGGCGAACGTCGTGCGCGACGTCCACCGCCACGGCCGCCGGTTGAGCCTGGAGTCGCTCCTGATCGTCGAGCCGGCCGAGCCACCGGCGGTGCTGCGTGTGTTCCTCGTGCGAGCCGGACGCCTCGTTGCCCGCGTGCCGATCGGCCGGCGCGGCGGCGGGCTCTCGCGGCTCGCGGCGCTGCTCGACGAGCGGTTCTTTCATCAGGCGCCGGACGCCGGCGGTCGAGACCTCGACGGCGAGATCGTCGCCCGGTGGCTCGTGGCTCACGAGCGCGTCGTCGCGTTCGACCCGACCGATCTCCCGAGCGCCGACGACGTCGTCGACCGCTTGCGCACGCTCGCGCGCCGCCAGGTCCTGATCGACGTCGAGGGCCCCCCGCGTTACCGATGAACAGCAACCGGGTCGAGGCCTGACCCCGACTTGCGGAGGACGGCGTCGAGGCTGAAGCGGCCCGCGCCCCTGGCCGCGATGTACAGGAACACGAAGCAGTACACGACGGCGAGCTCGCCCTTGTTGACGATCGGCCAGAACCCGCCCGAAGCGTGGGCCATGAAATAGGCGGCCGCCATCAGGCCGCTCGCCAGGAATGCGGCCCAGCCGGCGAAGAGGCCGAGGGCGACGAGGAGGCCACCGCCGAGCTCGATCACACCGGCGGTCACCATCAGCGGGTTCCCGAGCTGGCTCTGCCCACCGAGCGCGCCGAACAGCTTCTGCGCTCCGTGGCACGCGAACAGGACACCGACGACGACGCGCGTCACCGCGTAGATCGCTTCTGCGTACGGTCCGAGCCATCGTTCCATGATCGTCCTCCGGCTTGGCAGCATACAGGAGGCATAGCAAGAACGGGCGCGAGCGCTGTAAGAAGGGGCAAGCGGAGCGCTGTCCTCGCGAGAGACGCCGCCGTTCCGTGCCCGACGACGTGGGCACGCAGGTTGAATACGGAATGCGGGCCAAGACGGAGCAGGAGGTACGATTGTGCGTAGCCCGATGACGCTGGTTGCCGTTGCACTGATCGTCCTCGGCGGCTGCCGCGGGGACGATCCGTTCCCGGAGCGCATGAAGGCGCGGCTCGAGTCGGTGTTCGACACGGGCCCCCAAGAGCCGACCCCCGACGAGGTGCGTTCGGAACTGTTGCGGAATCTCCGCGTCGCGCCAGCCGGCGCGACCGCTTTCCCGTCGCGCGAGACGATCGCCGAGTTCTACGCGAAGCGCGCCTACCAGCCGGCGTGGTCCGACGCCTCGGGCAAGCTCGTCCCCGAGACGACGACGCTCCTCGAAGCGCTGTCGAGCGCGACGGACCACGGCCTCGACCCAGGAGACTACTCGGTCGATCGGCTCGAAGCGCTCGCGAAGCAGCTCCGCGAAGGAGAAGCGGACGTGGCCGGTCGCGTCGCGGACTTCGACCTGTTGGCGACGGCGGCGTTCCTGCGCTACGCAGCGGACGTCTCGACGGGCCGACTGCACCCGGACGAGGTCGCGAGCGACTGGCACACCAACCCTCCCGAGGTCGACCCGGTCGCCGGGCTGAGCGAAGCGCTGTCCAGCCACGACCTCGCCAAGCTGCTCGATTCCCTGCCGCCTCCGCACCCGGGCTACGAGCGGCTGTGTCGGTCCCTGCGCGAGCTTCGCGAGATCGAGGCCGCAGGCGGCTGGCCGACGATCCCACCCGGGCCGAAGATCGAGGCCGGCTCGCGAGACGCTCGGGTCGCCGTCTTGCGCCAACGCCTGGGCGAAGACGGAGCGTCCCCCGATGCATCGCTCGCGAGCGCGATCCGGAGCTTCCAGGCGCGCCACGGGATCGAGCCCGACGGCGTCGTGAGCGAGGCCACGCTCGCCGAGCTGAACGTTCCGGTCGGCGAGCGGATCCGGCAGGTCGAGCTGAACCTCGAGCGCTGGCGCTGGGTCCCGCGCGATCTCGGCCACCCGTACGTCCTGGTGAACATCCCCGGCTTCGAGCTCGAGCTCGTCGAGGGCCAGGTCGCTCCGTGGCACACGCGCGTCATCGCGGGCAAGGCCTACACGCCGACACCTGTGTTCAGCGACCGCATCGTCGCGATCGTGGTCAACCCGCCGTGGAACGTGCCCGAGAGCATCGCCGTCTCCGAGCTCCTTCCCGAGCTGCGCAAGGACCCGAATGCGCTCGCGCGCAAGGGGATCCGCGTCCTCGAGGGGTCGGGCGAGAAGGCGCGGGAGGTCGACCCGCGCCGCGTCGACTGGGACGAGCTCGACGGCGAGCGGTTTCCGTACCGGCTACGTCAGGATCCGGGCGCGGAGAACCCCCTCGGTCGGCTCAAGTTCGATCTGACGAACGATTTTCACGTTTACCTGCACGACACACCGGCGGGTGGGGCGTTCGGTCGGACGGACCGCGATCTGAGCCACGGATGTGTCCGGGTCCAGAACGCGCTCGAGCTGGCGAACCGCATCACGAGCGACCCGGTCCAGCAGAAGATCGAGGACGCCCTGGCCGAGCCGGACGAGCGGCGGATCGAGCTCGAGGCTAAGATCCCGGTGCACATCTTCTACTGGACCGCCTGGACCGACGCCGAGGGCCAGCTACATTTCGGGCAGGACATTTACGATTTCGACAAGACCCAGCGCGCCGCGCTCGACCGTGTTGCCGGAAATTCACCTTCGGCCACCTGACAGACGGCGGAATCGGCCCTATAAGATAGCTTCGTGAAGCTCCTTCCGATCGGGGTTGCGGTCCTTCTCGTCCTCGTCGCCATCGCGCCGGCGGCCGCCGCGCCGCCTTCCGAGTGGTGCGCCGCGAACCTCGCGAGCGACCTCATGAGCGCGACCCCCAGCCTGAACCCGGAAGCTCTGCGCGCCGCGCTCCAGTCCTGGGAGTCTTTGCGCGCCCGCGGCGAGGTGCGCAGCTCGCTTCTGAGCGTGATCGACTACGGGTTGCCCTCGACCGAGAAGCGGTTGTGGGTCTTCGATCTCGCGTCAGGCCAGGTCCTGTTCAACGAGCTCGTAGCCCACGGCAGGAACTCCGGCGGGGACGTGGCCCAGGCGTTCTCGAACGAGGCCGGCACGTACATGAGCTCGCTTGGCGCGTTCGTGACCGGAGACGTCTACGACGGCCGGAACGGCTACTCGCTGCGCCTACGCGGAATCGAGCCGAGCCTGAACGACCGTGCCGAGGAGCGCGCGATCGTCATGCACGGTGCGCCGTACGTGGACGCCGGGGTCGCACGGAGCCTGGGCCGCTTGGGCCGCAGTCTCGGCTGCCCGGCGATCCGGCTCGAGATCGCGCACCAGCTGATCGACGAGATCAAGGACGGCAGCGTGCTCTACGCCTGGCATCCGAGCCTCGGGCTCCCGGACTGAGAGCGAGTCAAGGCGACTCGTCGAGCTCGCCCCGCGCCACGGGGACCACGCGGCCGCCCACGCGCACGTCGAACCGTCGGTCACGCTTGCGAGCGCGCAATTCGATGATCGACGGCCGGCCGATCTCGATCCCCTGCTCGACGCGCACGGCGACGTCGCCTTGGCCGAGCACACGGTGCTCCGCCAGGTACGCGGCGCAGCACGCGTTCGCGCTGCCCGTCGCCGGATCCTCCGGGACGCCGTACCACTCGACGAACACCCGGGCGTGGATCGCGTTCTGGGGGTCTTCGGTCTCGCGGGCGAAGACGAAGATCCCCTTGGCCTCGGCGTCACGCACGAACGCGCGATAGGCGTCGAGGCTCAGGCGGCAGCCCCGGGCCGCGTCGAGGCTCACGAGCGGAACGATCCAGAACGGCAGACCCATCGACACCGCCTGGATCGGGTACGCCTCGTCGATCTGGTCGAGCGACAGCCCCAGGACCGCGGCGAGCGTCGCCCGCGGAGCCTGCGGCCCGAACTCCGGTTGGCGCGGCTCGAGCCACACCAGGTCGCCCTCGAACGTCACCGGGATCGGGCCCACACCGAGCCGCAGTGTGACGCCCGCCGGAGCCGCTTGCAGCAGCTCGTTCCGGATCACCCACGCCGTGCCGATCGTCGGGTGGCCGGCGAACGGCACCTCTTCCCGCGGCGTGAAGATCCGCACGTCGAACGCGCCGCCGCGCGCTTCGTCGTGCAACACGAACGCGGTCTCGGAGAAGTTCATCTCGCGCGCGATCGCCTGCATCGTTGGCGCGTCGAGGTCCGCCGCACGCGTGACCACGGCGAGCTGGTTTCCCGCATAGCGCCGCTCGGCGAACACGTCGACGAGAAACAACGGGTGTCGGCTTGTATGTTCCCGACTCATGGGTCCTCCTCGATCCATCGCGGCAGGTCCCGGAGATCGTCGAGCAGCTCGGCTCCGGCCGCTTCGAGCGCCGCGCCGTCGCCTGCGGCAGCGTAGCCGTAGACGCGCATCCTCGCCGCGCGCGCCGCGGTCACGCCGGCGATGCTGTCCTCGACCACGATCGTGCGGTGTGGCGACGCGCCCATACATCGCGCCGCGTGCAGGAACAGGTCGGGCGCCGGCTTCCCCTGCGCGACCTCGGACGCGCTGAACATCCGTCCTTCGAACCGGCCGAGGAGCCCGGTCAGCCCGAGCGTGAGCCGCATCTTCTCCGGCTCGCCGCTCGACGCGACGCAGTACGGCACCTCGAGCCGGTCGAGCGCCTCGTCGACTCCCGGCATCGCCGACAGCCCGCGGCGGAACGCGTCGAACGTCCGCGCCTGCACGCGCTCGGCGAAATCGGAGCGCAGGGGTCGTCCGAGACGCTCCTCGACGATCTCGATCGTTCGCTCGAACGTCAGACCGAGGAACGTGTGGCGCACGTCGTGGTCCGTCATCGTGAGGCCCTCGTCACGCAGCGCCTCCCCGAGCACGGCCGCCGCGATCGGCTCGCTATCCACGAGCACGCCGTCGCAATCGAAGATGACAAGGCCGGCGGAGCGCCGGGCGGCGCAACGCCGGGCGGCGCCGCGCCGGGCGGCGTCAGCCATGGATGCGGGAGATCTCGGCCGCGAGGTCGAAGTCGAGCTGGCTCAGCCCGCCGACGTCGTGGGTCTGCAGGTCGATCGTGACGCGGTTGTAGACGTTCGACCAGTCGGGGTGGTGGTCCATCCGCTCGGCCACGAAGGCCACACGGGTCATGAACGCGAACGCCGTGGAGAAGTCGGGAAACCGGAGCTCCCGGTGCAGCTTGTCCGCGGCGCGGGACCAGCCCGGGAGATCCCGCAGCCGGGATTCGATCTCGTCCTCGGAGAGCTTCTTTCGGGCGCTCATTTTTCCCTCCCGGCGTGTATATATTCTACCCATGTCCGCCGAGGAGCCCCGGCCGCGCGCCGTCCTGGCCCTGGCCACGCTTCGTCATCCGAGCCTGCCGCTCGCCGCGTGGGATGCGCCGCCCGCGTCGACCGTCCGCACGGCGGTCGAGCGTGAGGGACCGGCGGTCCTGACCGAGCTCGCCGTCGACGCGCTGCGCGCCCTCGCGCTGCTCCACGATCTGGGGCTACCCCACGCGGCCCTGCTGCCGTCGAGCCTGCGCATCCGCGACTCACGGCGGCTCGGCTCGAGGCTCGTGCTCCTTCCACCGCCGCTCGATCCCGTGGACCTCGCGGGATGCGCGGCGACGCTTCCCTTCGTCGCGCCCGAGGCGCTCGACGGGCGGCCGTGGTCCCCGGCCACCGACCTCTACGCGCTCGGCGCGGTCCTGTTCCATGCGCTCCACGGCCGGCCGCATCTGCGGATCGGCGACGATCCGCTGCACGCCCGCGCCGTCGTTCTCGAGGGCCGGCGGACGCGCCCCGCCGCACCGGCCGGAGCGCCGCCGTGGCTCGCGGTGTGGCTCGACCACCTGCTCGCGCTCGACCCGGCCCGACGGCCAACCTCGGCTCACGAAGCGCTCGTCCGGCTCGCCGACGCCACGGGGTTCGACGGGCCGCCCGAGACGCCGGCGGGCCGCGCGGCGCGGATCGCATCCGCGCGCCCGCCCGGTCTCGAGCTCGAGTGCGAGGAGATCGCCCGGCTCGTCGACCGCGCGGACGGCCCGCGCGTCGTGCTCGTGCCGTGCGTGCGAGACGACGGCGTCGAGCGCGTCCTCGATTGGATCGCGCTCCGCGCGCGGCTCGACGGCCGGACCGATCTCGTGTGGCTCGACGAGCCGGTCGACGCCGCCGACGCGGTTCGGCTGGCCCGGACTCGCGACGCACGCGTCGTCGCCGCCGTACGACCCGCTCGACTCGGCACCGAGCCGTGGCCCGGCGTGGCCGTGGTGCGGTTCCGGGGCCTCGATCGCGAGATGCTACGCGCTCTCGCCGCGCGCGCGGACGGGGTCGACCGGACGCTCGACGCACGGGCCGCACGGATCGGCAGGCGCGCCGACGGCCGCTACGGTGCGGCCGCGCTCCTCGCCGCGGTCGATCGAGAGAGCGACGGGATCGCGACGAGCTTGTCTCTCGCGGCGTCCGCGTTGGCCGCCCTCTTCGGCGCCGTCGATGCGGCGCTGCCCGAGGACGTCGCGGCCAGGCTCGCGGGCCTCGATCCGGACGTCTCGCGGCTCGCCGCGGCCGAGCTGCGAATCGTCGGTTGGCTGTCCGAGCGCGACGGGATGTGGGCGCCGCGTATCCCGCGGCTCGCCCGACGCGCGCTTCCGGCGCTCGACGCGGAGGCGTGCGACCGGCTACGCCGCGGAGCCGAGGCCCTTTCGGCGTCGGGGGCCGAGTCTCTCGCGATCCGCACGCTCGTCGCCGCGGGCCGGATCGACGACGCGCTCGACCGTGCCCGAGGCGCGGCAACCCAGGCGGTCGAGCGCGGCGACGCCGCGGCGTCTGCCGCCCTGGCCCGACTCGGCCTGGCCCACGTCGCTCGCCGCGACCCGCGCCGGCTGGATCTGCGACTCGTGCACGCCCGCGCGCTCGCGGGGGCCGGACGGTTGCGCGCAGCCCAGCGGGCGCTCGAGGCGGTGTGGCGCGGAACGAGCGGTGAGCGGCTCGAGCTCGCGGTCGAGCGCGAGCGGCTGCGCGCACGACTCTCGGCACTCGACGCCGTGGCGGACGGTTCCCCGAGAGACCCGCGCGCCGACGCGTGCGCACGGGCACGGCTCGCCGCGCACGATCTCGCCCGCGGACGACTCGACCGTGCGCTCGACGGGGGGCAAGCGGTCGACGAGATCGCGCGCCTGACCGACGATCGGCTGCTGCGCTCGTTCGCCACCGCGCTCCGCGGCCACGCGCTCGCGCTCGTCGAGCGGTCGAGCGACGTAGGCCCGTCGCGCGATCTCGATCCCGACTGGGTCGGGCTGCGCGAGCAGCTTGCTCGGGCGCGGTCGGCGCTCGAGGACGGGCGGATCGACGACGCGATTCGCACCGCGCGGGACGCCGCCGCCTTCGCCGAGCGCATCGATGCGCCCGGCGAAGGTGCCGAGGCGTGGTCGATCGCGGCGCGGGCGTCGCCCGAGGCCGACCGGGCGCTCGCCCGCCGCGCCGGGCTCGCGCTGCTCGAGACCGCGTGCGCCCGCATCGACGATCCCGGGCTGCGGCGCGCCTTCGCGGACCATGCGCGGTTCGCGGCGCTGCGCGACCGGCACGCGGACCTCGCGGTCGCGGACCGCCGCCTCCTCGCGATCTACGAGATGATCCGCCGGCTCAACTCCGAGACCGACCCCGAAGCGCTCCTGCCGGCGATCCTGTCCATGGCGCTCGAGGTCGTGCGCGCCGATCGGGGCTTGATCCTGCTCCTCGCCCGCGACGGCTCGGTGCGCGTGCGCGCGGCCCGGCACCTCGAGAGCGAGACGTTGGCCGATGCGGAGACGTTCAGTCGCGGAGTCGTGGCCCAGGCCGCGGCGGGCCGCGCCGTTCTGGCGTTCGACGCCGCGGGCGACGAGCGGTTCGCCGATCTGCGCAGCGTTAGCCTGTACGGGATCCGCTCGCTGATGTGCGTGCCCCTGCGATCGCGTGGGACGCTGATCGGCACGGTGTACGTCGACCATCGTGGCGAGCGTGGCCGGTTCGACGCCGAGGACCTGAAGTTTCTCGAGGCGTTCGCCGACCACGCGGGCCTGGCGCTCGAGAACGTCGAGGCCCGGGCGACGCTGTGCCGGGAGAACCGCGAGCTGCGTGCCGAGGCCGCGGCCGGCGCCGGGCTCTCGGAGCTCGTGTCGGACTCCGAGCCGATGCGTCGGGTCCTCGATCGGATCCGGGTCGTGGCCCAGAGCAACCTTCCGGTGCTGATCACCGGGGAGAGCGGGACGGGCAAGGAGCTCGTGGCCCGGGCGATCCACTTCCACGGCGAGCGGCGCGACCGGCCGTTCGTGTCCGAGAACTGCGCCGCGCTTCCCGAGACGCTGCTCGAGGCCGAGCTGTTCGGCCACGTGCGGGGTGCGTTCACCGGCGCCGAGCGCGCGCGCGCCGGTCTGTTCGAGCAGGCCGATCGCGGAACGCTGCTGCTCGACGAGGTCGGCGACATGTCGTCGCGGATGCAGGCCCAGCTGTTGCGCGTGATCGAGACGGGCGAGGTCCGCCGCGTCGGGGCCGACAGGGCTCAGCGGGTCGACGCGCGCGTCGTGGCCGCGACGCATCGCGACCTGGACGCCGCATCCCGCGCGGGCGCATTTCGCTCGGATCTCCTGTACCGCCTGCAGGTCCTGACCGTCGAGCTTCCGCCGTTGCGCGACCGGCCCGGCGACGTGCGACGGTTGACCGACGTGTTCCTGGCCCGCGCAGCCCGCGAGCGCGGTCGACCGCTGCCCCCGATCGAGCCGGCTGCGCGCGAGCGCCTCGAGCGGCACGAGTGGCCGGGGAACGTGCGCGAGCTGGCCAACGTCGTGGCGCGCGCGGTCGTGCTCGCGGGCGACGGTCCGATCACGGGGCAGCTGCTCGACGGCGATCCGTCGCTCCGGCCGCGCGCGGCGACCGGACCGCGAATCGGCGCGGGTCCCGAGCCTCTCGCTACGAGCGAGGAGCGCATCATCCGTGAGGCCCTGCGGGCCTCGGCCGGCAATCGCGCCCATGCGGCCCGGCTCCTCGGGATCTCGCGGGCCACGATGTACCGTCGTCTGCGCGAGCTGGGAGCGGAACCCGAGTCCTAGCGCGCGATCTCACTTCCAGAACGCGTCGTTCTTGCGCTGGTCGACCGGCACCACGAGCGCTTCCGTCACCCGGCTGTCGCGGATTCGGAGCCGCAGCACGAACTCCATCGACAGGCGCTTGCGCCCGCGCCGCGCGTCTACGTGGTACCAGATGATCGCGCCGTCGTCGCCCAGGTAGATCCCGTGGAGCGACGACTGGAGACCGTCGACCGTTTCGCCGGCGCTCGCGAGATAGTCCAGCACCCCGTCGTGGCCCCGGTACTCTCCGGCTCGGGGGTGGTTCCCGATCGACCGCCACACGATGTCGTTGGCCAGGAGCAGACGGACCGACTCGGCATCGCCGTCCGCCACGGCCGTCCACAGCGTCCGCGCGAGCGCGACGTGCGGGTGATCGACGTGCATCCGGGCCCCCCAGGCGTGCGGGCCTTTATACCAGAGTCCGGCCCTACGGCGCGGGCTCGCGCGTCGGCTCGTGGGCCAGGCCGAGCTCGCGCGCGACGCCCTGCAGCGCAGCCAGGACGAAGCCGATGTGCTCGTCGAGGTCGACGCCCAGACCCGCCGCGCCCTGGACGATGTCGTCCCGCGAGACGCTCGCGGCGAAACCCTTGGACTTGAGCTTCCGGCGCACCGACTCGACGCGCACCGCGGCAAGCGCACGGTCCGGCGCGACGAGCGCGCAAGCCACGAGGAACCCGCACAGCTCGTCGCACGCGAAGAGCGCGTGCTCGAGCGTCGATGCGCGTGGGACCCCGGCGTAGCTCGCGTGGGACAGGATCGCGCGGCGGAACCAGTCCGGGTAGCCTCGGGCCTCGAGGATCGCGACCCCGCGAAACGGATGGTCCTCGGGCGCGGGCCAGCGCTCGTAGTCGAAGTCGTGCAAGAGGCCGACCAGGCCCCACGCCTCCTCGTCGCCGCCGAGCTTCCGGGCGTAGGCGCGCAGGGCGGCCTCGACGGCCAGCGCATGGCCGATCAGCCCGGGCTTCGTCGTGTGCTCACGGAGCAGTGTCCACGCCGCGTCGCGCGCGCGCCACGCGAGCGTCGAGGGCTCGCCCATCCGTACCTCCCGCCTCGTCGAGCGTTGCGTTACGATACCCGGACCGCGACACCTGTGCACGGGAGAGCGGAGACGGGAGGCCGCGTGGATATCGTCGATCCGGCCGTCGACCGGTACCTCCGTGACCTGGTGAGCCCGCGCGATCCGATCCTGCGCGAGATGGAGCTCCTGGCCGCCGAGCGCGAGTTCCCGATCGTCGGGCCGATCGTCGGGCGGCTGCTGCAGCTCCTGTGTCGAGCGATCCGCGCGCGCCGAGTCATCGAGCTCGGGTCGGGCTTCGGGTACAGTGCGTTCTGGCTCGCGCGGGGCGTCGGGCCGTCGGGCAAGGTCGTGCTCACCGAGCGTAGCCCGGGCCAAGCGGCCGAGGCCGTCGAGTTCCTGCAGCGCGGAGGGCTGGGCGAGCGCGTGCAGGTCGAGGTCGGTGACGCCCTCGACGTGATCGAGCGCGTCGGCGGCGAGTTCGATCTGGTGTTCAACGACATCGACAAGCCCGACTATCCCCGGGTGTACGACCGCGCCGCCGCCGCGCTGCGTCCCGGCGGGCTCCTCGTGTCGGACAACATGCTGTGGTTCGGCAAGGTCCTCGAGGCGCACGCGGTTGATCCCGAAACGTGCGGGATCCGCGAGCTGACCCGCCTGCTCCACGAGTCCGACGAGTTCGACACGGTGCTGCTCCCGATCCGCGACGGCGTGACCGTCTCGACCTACCGTGCGTGATGCGACCGTTCGTGTACGTCAACATGGCCATGACCGTGGACGGCAAGATCACGTCGGCCGGCCGCGAGCTCCCGGCGCTGACCTCGGGTCACGACCGCGAGGAGATGGACCGCCTGCGCGCCGAGGCCGACGCGCTGCTCGTGGGGGCGGGAACGCTGCGGGCCGACGATCCTCCGCTGCACGTGCGCTCGGAGGCGATGCGAGCGTACCGTCGATCGCTGGGCAAACCCGACGGCCTCGACCGCGTGGTCGTCTCCGCGCGGCTCGACCTGCCCCATGACGCGCGGTTCTTCGACGCGACGCACGGGGGTCGGTGCATCGTTGCGACCGTGGAGGACGCGCCCGAGGAGCGCGTCCGGGAGCTGTCTTCGCGCGCCGAGGTCTGGCGCGCCGGTCGCGGCCGGGTCGACGTGCGCGTGGTGCTCGAGCGCTTGCGCGAGCTGGGGGTCGAGCGGTTGTTGGTCGAGGGTGGAGGCGAGACGAACTGGGCGTTGGTCGAGCAGGATCTCGTCGACGAGCTGCACGTGACCGTCGCGCCGTGGCTCCTCGGCGGACGGAGCGCACCGACGCTGCTCGAGGGGACGGGCTTCGCGATGGCCGGTCGGCGCGGCCTCTGCCTGGACGAGGTGCGGCGCATCGACGACGAGCTGTACCTGCGCTACACGGTCGCCCGCTGATGGCCGCGGCGACGGCGCGCCGCGCAGCGACGGCGGAGCGTGCCCGGCTCATCGTCCGCGAGCTGCGCCGGACGTACGCCGACGCCGATTGCGCGCTCGACCACACGAACGCGCTCGAGCTCCTCGTGGCCACGATCCTGTCGGCGCAGTGCACGGACGAGCGCGTCAACCAGGTGACGCCCGCGCTGTTCCGCAGGTTCGAGAGCGCGGCGGACTACGCGCGGGCCGACGAGCGGGAGGTCGAGGATCTCGTGCGTCCGACCGGGTTCTTCCGCAACAAGGCGCGGGCGCTCGTCGCGCTCGGTCGGGCGCTCGTCGAGCGCCACGGCGGCGAGGTACCGGATCGCATGGAGCACCTCGTCGAGCTCCCGGGCGTCGGGCGCAAGACGGCCAACGTCGTGCTGGGCACGTGGTTCGGCCGGCCGGCGATCCCGGTCGACACGCACGTGACGCGCGTGGCCGGGCGACTCGAGCTCACGAGCTCGGACGACCCGCTGAAGATCGAGGCCGATCTGCAGGCGCTCTTGCCCGAAGCGCAGTGGACGTTCGCCTCGCACGCGCTGATCTGGCACGGCCGCCGCGTGTGCCAGGCCCGACGCCCGGCGTGCGAGCGCTGCACGCTGCGCGCGCACTGCCCGTATCCCGCGCGCCTCGCCTGACGCGACCTGGAAAAGCCCCGGGCCGCGCGCTATGGTGCCGCGGTGCTAGGGGGTCCTCGTTTGCCACCTCGGGAACGATACGAGACGATCGGCGGGGAAGACCTGTACCGCATGCTCGCTCTGGGTACCGCGGTGTACCTGCTCGACGTCCGCACACCGACCGAGTACGACGAGCGGCACATCGCCGGATCGGCGCTGATTCCTTTGCACGAGCTGGAGCAGCGGATCGGCGAGCTACCGAACAGCGGGCGCCCGATCGCCGTGATCTGCGAGCAGGGCATGCGCAGCGTGTCGGCGTGCCGGCTCCTGGCCGAGCACGACGTCGCCCCGCTGTACAACCTGGAGGGCGGCCTCGACGCGTGGCCCGGGCCGGTCGAGCAGGGTCGCGAGGCGCACGGTCACGCGGCGCACCCGATCGCTCCGTCGCCGTTCCTCGTCGAGAACTTCGACCTGCTGCCCAAGGGGCTGGCCCTCGACGTCGCGATGGGTGAGGGCCGCCACGCGATCTACCTCGCCACGCGGGGGTTCGACGTCGACGGCGTGGATGCCGATCCGCGTGCGGTCGCACAGGCGCGCGCCGCCGCGCGGCGTCTCGGCGCGCCGATCCGGGCGATCGCGGGCAACGTCGAGGACGGAACGTACATCCTGCCCCTCGAGACCTACGACCTGATCGTGGTGTTCAACTACCTGCACCGACCGCTGTTCCACGACATTCGTGACGGCGTCGTCCCGGGTGGGGCGGTGATCTACCAGACGTTCACGGTCGGGCAGAGACAGTTCGGACCGCCGACCGACCCGGAGCACCTGCTCGAGCCCGGCGAGCTGCGCCGTGCGTTCGACGGCTGGGAGATCCTGCGGTACCACGAGACCACGGGTCCATCCCGGACCACGGGTCGCGTGCGCGCGGTCGCCGGGATCGTCGCGCGGAAGCCGCTCGACTGACGCGACGTCCGGTCAGCCGCCGATCTGGTGCATCGTGCGGGCGAGCCTGACGCCGGATCCGCGAGCCAGGAGGTCGAGCGCCCCTCCCGGACCCTTGTGCCTGAGCGCAGCGTGGAACAGCGCGGCGATCTCCGCATCGGTCGAGCCCGATCGGAGCGGCGTCCGCAGATCGGTCTCGTCGTCGTCGTACAGGCACACGCGCAGATGCCCGTCCGACGTCAGGCGCAGGCGGCTGCACGACGCGCAGAACGGCGCGCTGACGGAGTCGATGAACCCGACGGCGCCGAGGCCGTCCGAGAAGCGCCAGCGCGTCGCCGGCGCGTGCGCGTCGCCCGCCGAATCCGGCTCGAGCGGCCAGCTCGCGGCGATGCGCGCCCGGATCTCGGCACCGGTCACGACGCGCGAACGGTCCCACGTCTCGCCGTTCTCGAGCGGCATGAACTCGATGAACCGCAGCTCCCAGCCCTCGTTCCGCGCGCGCTCGACGAGCGGCACGATCTCGTCGTCGTTCATGCCGCGCAGGATCACCGTGTTGACCTTGATCGGCTCGAGGCCCGCCTCGGCCGCAGCACGGATCCCGGCCAGTACGCGGTCGAGCGCGGGGCGGCGCGTCATGCGCGCGAAGCGCCGCGGATCGAGCGTGTCCAGACTGACGTTGATCCGATCGAGGCCCGCGGCGCGCAGCGCTCGGGCCGCGGGCTCGAGGAGCAAGCCGTTCGTCGTCAGCGACAGGTCCTCGGTCCCGTCGAGGAGCGCGAGCCGCCGCACGAGGTCCGGTAGGTCACGGCGCACCAGCGGCTCTCCGCCGGTCAGTCGGACCCGGCGCACTCCGAGCCCGACCGCGATGCGCGTGATGCGCTCGATCTCCTCGTAGCGCAGGAGCGATTCGCGGGGCAGCCAAACCGGCTCCTCCGGCATGCAGTAGGCACAACGGAGGTTGCAGCGGTCGGTGACCGAGATCCGCAGGTCGTCGTGCACTCGATCGAACGCGTCGCGCAGCACGGAGGCAGTATAGACGGCGCCGAGGCGCTATACTCCGGCGGCCGAAAGGAGCGACCGACGACGATGGGCAAGGCGTACGAGAAACTGGACTTCCTGCATAGCCGGGATGGGCGGATGCTGCGCATCCTCGCCGAGTACGTCGAGCCGCAGTCGCGGTTCGCGCACTACAACGTCGCCGATACCGTGGTGTTTTTCGGGTCGTCGCGAGCCCTGCCGCAGCAGGAAGCGAGCGCCGCGGCGGACGAGGCCCGGGTCTCGGGCGACGCGCCACGGATCCAGGCCGCCGAGCGCGCCCTGGCGCTCTCCCGGTATTACGACGAAGCGCGCGCGCTCGCGCGCCTGCTCACCGCGTGGTCGAAGCAGCTGACGCAGCCGGCGCGGCGGTTCCTCGTGTGCTCGGGGGGCGGTCCGGGGATCATGGAGGCGGCGAACCGCGGCGCCTCGGAGGCCGCAGGCATCTCGGTCGGGCTGGGGATCAGCCTGCCGATGGAGTCGACGGCCAACCGCTACATCACTCGCGAGCTGACGTTCGAGTTCCACTACTTCTTCATGCGCAAGTTCTGGTTCGTGTACCTGGCCAAGGCGCTCGTGGTGTTCCCCGGGGGCTTCGGCACGCTCGACGAGCTGTTCGAGGTCCTGACGCTGACCCAGACGGGCAAGCTCGGCAAGCGCATTCCGGTCGTGCTCTACGGCCGCGCGTTCTGGGACGACGTCGTCAACTTCGACGCGCTCGTGCGCTGGGGCACGATCTCCCCCGAGGACCTGGAGCTGTTCCGGGTCGCGGACACACCCGAAGAAGCGTTCGAATACCTGCAGGCCGAGCTGACCCAGCTGTACTTGGCGCCGGGCGTAGCCGCGCGCAGCCGAGATGCCGCGCGCGGAGACTCGATGGGACCCTAGCGTGCGCTGGCCCGCAGGGGCCCGCAGGCCGCGAGCTACTTGCGGCGCAGACCGCCGGGACGACCGCGCGGCGACAGCGTATCGAACGGCGTCTCGCCTCGCGCATCGGCGGCGTAGCCTTGGGCCGGACCCAGGTGACCGATGAGCTCCTCGGAGTCCAGAGTCAGAATTTCGGGGCGCGTGTAGCTGTCGAGCTTGCTCATGGTCATAAGGCTCCGGGTGCAACACGAACGATACCGGGCACCCTCCGTTCTGTCAACCGAAATGTGAGTGAGATGGCCCACCGCCGGACAGCGCGCCATAGTTCTAATTCTTCCGCCGCGCAGAACTTTTGCAGCAAATCTGGGGAGAAACCCGTTGCGGCCGGAGCCCAGTATTCTTACTCTTCTCTGCGTTCCGGCCTGGAGCATCCGGTGAATCTCCGCAACATCGTCGTCGCAGTTTTGAGCGTCGTCCTCGTTGCCTGGATCCCCGCTCGCGGCGAGGACGCTCCATCCTCCCCCGACTTCCCCCGCTATCCGGCAATCGAGGGGAACGTGCGGTTCTGGGTCCGGGTGTACAGCGAGTGGGGCCTCGGACAGGTCGTGATCCACGATTCCGAGCGCCCCGAACTGATCTACGAGATCGCACTACTTCCAGGAAGGGTCGAGGAGCGCTACAGCGACGCGCAGCGCGACTTCATCAAGGCCCGTGTCGAGGGCTGGCGCGAGAGACTGCGCTTGCTCGAGGCCGCGCTCGAAGCCGGCCAGCCGCTCGACGACGACCAGAAGGCTCTCGCGCTGCTCGTGACGACCAACGCGGGCTCCGAGGCGATCCGCGGCTCGTGCGACCGCCTGCGGACGCAGCGCGGCGTACGCGAGCGGTTCCGTCGGGGTGTCGAGATCAGCCAGCGCTACGATGCCCTGATACGTCAGACGCTGCGCGAGGAAGGCGTGCCCGAGACGCTGGCGTTCCTGCCGCACGTCGAGTCGTCGTTCCAGTCCCACGCCGTGTCGTCGGCCGGCGCGGTCGGTGCGTGGCAGTTCACGCGCTCGGCGGGCCGGCGCTACATGCACGTCACGTCCGCGTTCGACGAGCGCCTGGACGCGGTTCTCGCCGCCCGCGGCGCGGCCCGGTACCTGAAGGACGCGTACGCCAAGCTCGGGCGGTGGCCTCTCGCGCTCACGTCGTACAACCACGGCGTGGGCGGGATGACGCAGGCCGTGGCCGCACTGGGCCAGGACTACGAAAAGATCTTCCTCGAGTACGAGGGTCGGTTGTTCGGCTTCGCGTCGCGCAACTTCTATCCGGAGTTCTTGGCGGCGGTCGAGGTGGCGAGCCAGCCCGGGAAGTTCTTCCCCGACGGCTTGGCGCTCGAGCCGCCGCTCGACCACGACCGCACGACGCTGAGCCGCGCGAGCTCGCCGCGGGCGATCGCACGCCGCCTGGGGCTGGCCGTCGACGAGCTCGCGGCGCTCAACCCGGCGTGGACGGCACGCGCGCTGCGTGCGGATCTGTCGATTCCGGCGAATGCGACCGTCTGGCTCCCGCGTGGAACGATGACCGAACGCCCGCCCGTCGCCCCGGCGAGCACGGACGCCCCGGAGGGTCGGTCGACCGAGTACGTGGTCCGACCGGGAGACACGCTCGCCGCGATCGCGACGCGCTACGCGGTCGAAGTCGCCGATCTGTGCCGGTGGAACGGCATGCCCGCTGGTTCGACGGTGATCCAGCCGGGCCAGCGTCTCGTGGTGACGGGCGAGGCCGGGTCCGCGACTGCGGCGGCGGCGTCCCGTGAGCACGAGGTCGGCCCGGGAGAGACGCTGTTCACGATCGCGAGGATGCACGGGCTGTCGATCAACGAGCTGCGCTCGCTCAACTCCATGAGCCCCGGCGACACGCTGATCCGTCCGGGCGACAAGCTCCTGGTCGGTGGCAGCCCGCGAAAATCGGACGGCGTTCACGTCGTGCGACCGGGCGAGACGTTGGTCCGCATCGCGACGAGCTACGGCGTTCGACTCGCGGATCTCTTGCACATCAACCGCCTCGACACCCGCACGGTCATTCATCCGGGGCAGCGCATCGTCATTCCGTTCCTGCCGCACTGAGCCCGAGCGCGGCCGTCCCGCGGCCTCTGCGCTATAGTCCGTGGCACCTTGCGCTCACGCACCTTGCGCTCACGAAGCCCGGCTCGAAGAGCGCCGGCTCGATCGAGACGCCCCGTGGCCCGCGCCACGAGACGGTCGATCACCCCGGCTCCCAGACTGCGGCCGGACCGCGTCGGACCGCTGCGGGCAGAGGTCCTGTGCGTCGGCCGTGCGCTGCTGCGCGGCGACCTGTCGGACCAGAACGTCCGGACCCTCGCCCGCGCGCTGCTCGAGCGCGGATGCTCGGTCGACCGGGTCACGCTCGTCGACAACGCCGAAGCCGCCGTGGCGACCGCTCTGGCCGAGGCCCTGTCCCGCAACCCGAGCGTGGTCGTGATCACGGGCGGACTGGGACCGGGGACCTCGGACCAGACGCTGTCCGCCGTGGCTCGGGTCCTGCGGCTCCCGCTCACTCTGCATCCGCTGGCTCAGGAGCAGATCGAGCGGGCGTACCGCCGGCTGCACGCGGCGGGCGCGGTCGAATCGGCAGGGCTCAACCGCATGCGCGAGAAGCTCTGTCGCGTGCCGGTCGGCGCGCGCTTGATCCCCAATGCGGTCGGGATCGCACCGGCGGTGATCTGCCGGTTGACCGGTGGCGTAGCCGTCGTCTGTCTTCCGGGGGCCGGGAAAGAGCTGCGGCCGATGCTCGAGGAAGCCCTGGGGGTCCTGACCGACCTCGGCGCCCGCGTGCGGTTCACGCGTCGCGAGGTCGAGGCCGCGACGGGAGACGAAGCGGCGCTCGTGCCGCTGCTCGAGCGTCTGGCCGGCGAGTTCCCGGAGGTCCACGTGACCACGCGCCCGGCGACCTCGAGCGGCGGGAAAGCGACGGTGACGCTCGAGACCTCGGCCGCGACCGAGGAGCGTGCCAAAGCGCACATCGAGCGCGCGTTCAAACGCCTGCTCGCCCTGGCGAGCGGCAGCCACTGAGCCCATGAGCCGCCCGTGGGGCCGGGGGGCGCACCGGCACCGCTCCCCAGCCCTCGTCGCGCTGGGCGCTCATATGCTGCGACGACGATCCGCGGCGCGCTCGGCGTCCAGGCGCTCCAGGTCGACCGTGCCGTGGTCGACGAAGCGCATCGCGTCGGCGATCGCGCGGTGCCCGGCGACGTCTCCGATCAGGCGGTGGAACGCCTGGCACACGCGGCGATAGGACGCGTGGCCCTGCGGCGCCGTGCGCAGCTCGATCACGTGCAGCGCCTCGCGGGCATTCATGTCCATGTAGAACCGGATGCGATACGCCATGGGCACGACGTAGCCCGCGGCGAGGTCGAGACCCGCGGCGCACAGCCGGCCGTGCACCGCGGCCGTGCGATCCATCACGCGCACCCAGTCGGGTAGCGCGCCGGCCTCCTCGACCGCGGCCTCGGCGACCCAGCCGTGGTGCGGCGTCAGCGGCTGCCACTCGAGCGTCAGCATCCGATGGCGCTGGAGATCGCGGAACGCTCCGTAATCGGCCAGCACGTCGAACCGGTAGCGCGTGCGCTCGAACGCCCGACCGGGCTTGTGTCGGCGGTTCACGCGCTCGCCGACGTACGCGCGGAGCACGCGCGCCCGGTCGTCCGGTCCCATCGCCCGCGCGCGCTCGAGCAGCTCGGCGTCCGAGAGCGTAGAGACCGCGTAGAGCGCCGCGGCGACGACCTTGACCTCGCCCTCCGGGTCGTACTCCGTGAGCACGACGTCGGGTTGCGCCGCGGGTCGGGCACCGGCAACGAGATCGCGCGCGACCCGCGCCGTCTCGTCGTGCACGTCGCGCAGATAGCGCGACCAGCGGACCCCGCGCTCCTCGACATCCACGCGCCGCAGGAACGCCGGGATCACCTTGCGCAGCTCGACGAGCATTCGCGCGCCGAGCTCCCGGGCCTCGGCCAGCGGATGCGTCCTGAGCCGCAGGAGCAGCGCCTCGTAGGCTTGCCCGGTCCCGTGGATCCCGACGTTGGCCAGGGTCGCCGCGGGCAGGAGGCCGCGGAGCGCGTCGAGCGCCTTCGCACGGATCGACCGTTTCCACGGCCCGGGCGCCGTGCCCGGCGCGCACGGGAACGCACGCGCGCAGTGCTGCTCGATCCGCGGGAGCCAGGCCGCGTACGTGCCGAACGCGTCGTCGAGCGCGCCGACGTAGGCCTCGCGGAGCGCCGGGTCCTCGAGCTCCGCCGGAACGTGGTACCGGAACCGCCCGCCCGGCCGGTCGGTGTACGGCACATAGCGCGTCGACTGCTCGAGGTAGGCCATCAGCCGACCCCACTCGAGCACCTTTGTCGCCACGTTCGACACGTCCTCGCACGCCACGTGCACGCTCCCGAGCTGCGCGACCGAATCGTCCCCGTACTCGAGGAACACGCGCTCGTAGAGCTGCTCGGCCCGCTCGACTCCCACGCTGGGCGGCGGTCCGGCCGCGTCCGCGACCTGCCCCGCGAACTCGTCGAGGAACAGCCGGCGCAACGACTTCGCCGAGCGCGAATAGCGCGCGAACAGCGCGCCCTTGACCACCTCGGGCAGGTTGACCAGCGCGAACACCGGACCGTCGAGATCCGTGAAATACGGACGCAGGGCGTCGCGCTCGGCGCCGGTGAACCGCTCGGTCGGCGCGGGATCGCTCATGCCACGTGCCGCTCGCGCCACCGGCGCCGCAGCTCCTCGGCATGGCCTTCGTAGCGCGACCGCAGGGACGCGGGGACGAGGCGCGACGCGAGATCGGCCACCACCTCGACGTACGGAGCGAGCGTCGAGTCGGCCAGGAGCGTACGGCCCGCCGGCGCATACGCGACGACCGGAACGACGACGAATGCAGCGAACAACAGCACGAACACGAGGCCGACCGCTGCACCGCCGAGCCGGTCGATCCACCCGAGCGCCACGGCCTGGAGCAACCGTCGCACGAGCCACGCGACGACCGCCGCCGCGAGCAGCACGGCGACGAACACCAGCACGTACGCCGCGATGCTCCGGGCCTCGGGCCGCCCGCCGAAGCTCGGCATGCGGGCGCTCAGCCCGTCGTGGAACCGCGCGGCGAGGAGGAACGCGACAACGAGCGCGCCGAGGCCGACGAGAATGCGGACCAGTCCGTTCCATAGGCCGGCCAGGATCGCCGCGGCCGCGAGCACGAGCACACCGATGTCGAAGCCGTTCATCGTCGCGCCCATGCTATCGCATCGGATAGCCCGAGCGCGTCCGCGCTATCCGAAGCGATAGTCGGTGCACGTCCGTACGCTGGATTTCGTGCGGGCACGGGTCTTGCCTTTCGCAGGCCGACGCAAAGGAGGACCCGGATCATGTCGAAGTCTCGCCTGCTCGTCTCGACCATGCTCGTCGTCTGCGCGCTCGCCGCGCTGCCCGCGTTCGCCGCCGAAGGCCGGATCCCGGTTTTCGCACCGTCGGTCCTGGCGATGGACGGCAAGTACATCGTCACGCGCAACATCATGGGAACCGGCGCCGCGCCGGTCATCGAGATCGCGTCGCCGAACGTCGATCTCGACCTCAACGGCTTCACGCTGACCGAGCCCGGCGGCGGCTTCGCCGTGGTCCTGGTCTCGGCGTTCTCCGAGGCGCGGATCCACAACGGAACGCTCATCGGTGGGATCTCGAGCGTCGACACGACGGCCGCCGGTGGACGCAAGCTGATCCTCGAGGATCTGAGATCGCAGGATGCCGCAGGCGGCGCGCCCGGGGCGCTGCACGCGATGGGTGTCGACAACGTCGTGATCCGCCGTTGCGTCGTCGTCGGTGCGCTCGGGATGCCCGGGATCGCGGTCGACGGCCCGGGTATCCGGAGCGGCACGATCGAGAAGAACGTGATCCGCGGAACCGGCTCCGGGATCATCGTGCTCAACGCCTCGGCCATGTCGATCGTCGAGAACGCGATCGAGGGCACGACGGTCGGCGGGGGCGGGTTCGGCATCTCGCTTTTTGGCAGTGGGAACATCATCTCGCTGAACACGATCCAGGAAGCCGATGGTACAGGCATCGATGTGCGCCCGCCGAGCCGCGGGAACAAGCTGTACAACAACGTAGTGTTCAGCTCGGGCGGGAACGGGATCAACATCGGCGCCGCCGGGCCGGCCCTGCCGAACGGCAGCCATCTCGTGCTCGACAACGTGGTGACCGCGTCGGGCGGGCACGGGCTGTTCGTCACGGGCTCGCAGAACAAGATCGAGAACAACGCCCTCAACGGCAACGGCGGGTGCGGGCTCCTATTCACGGGAGCGGTGGCGGGCTTCAACACGTTCGGCCGCAACATGGCGCGAGCGAACGCTGGAGGCGCCGGATGTCCGGCCGCGGGGTGCCCTCCCCTATTCTTCCCCGACTCGTGCGACGCCGGCGCCGTGGGGAACGACAGCTACGGCGACAACCTGATCCCCGGACCCCCGGTGTTCTGAGGCGGTGATGAGACGCACACTCTTGATCTGCACGATCGGGCTGTGCCTCGCGGTCCCGTGGGCCCGCGCTGCATCGCCGATCTACGTTTCCGCGGACGTGCCGACCGACGAGACGGCGAGCGGCACGACGATCCAGCCGTTCGAGGCCGTGCTGTACGACGGAACGGTGCCGAGCTACACGCTCGCGCTCACGGTTCCGGGCAACCCGCAGATCGACGCGATCCACAAGATGGACGGGCTCGGAAGCTGGCTGTTCTCCGTCGAATCCGCATCGGATCTCGGCGGCGTGCTGCCCGGCGGTGCGCAGCCGCGCGACGTCGTGCGCTACGACGGCGCGAGCGGCACGTACAGCCTGTGCCTGTCCGGAGCCGCGGTCGGGATCCCGGACGGCGTCAACGTCGACGCCGTGTTCCTTCAAGGAGGAGACATGGGAAGCCTCCTCGTGAGCTTCGACGTACCGACGAACGTGGGCGCGTTTCCGGCCACGTTCGATCCCGCGGACCTGGTCCGGTTCGTGCCGACAGGCCTCGGCGTGTGCGGGGGCTGGGCCCTCGGCGCCGGCAACCCGGCGTTCGATGCATCGGTCGCCGGCTTCGGTATCCCGCAATCGATCAACGTCATCGGGGCCGACACGGCGGGCGGCCTGCTCCTCCTGTCGTTCGACGTACCGACCGACCTCGGTCCTCCGGGTCTCGTGACCTACGTTCCGGGTCAGCTCGTGTCGTGGGATGGCGCGATGTTCGCGCTCTACGAGCCGCTGATCGGCTGGCCGATCAGCAGCGAGGTCGACGGCATCGCGAGCCTCGCGCGCGCGGGGACCGTTCCGACGACACTGCTCGTGGGCAAGTCGGCCACGCCGGGCGATCTGGTCCTGACGTGGGCCGCGAGCTGCGCCGACGGGGCGACCGACTACGGCATCTACGAAGGCACGCTCGGGTCCTGGTACTCGCACGCATCGATCGACTGCATCGACGACGGCGCGAATCTCACCGAGGAGATCACTCCGGCCGTTGGCGACACGTACTATCTCCTGGTCGCGCACAACCCGTTCGAGGAGGGCTCGTACGGGACGGCGACGATCACGGGAGAACGACCGGTCGGCCTGGGCGCTTGCGCCACGCCGCAGATCGTCACCGTCTGCCCGCCGTGAGGACGCGTTAGAAGGGCGCCTCGGGCGAAGCGGTTCGCCCGGGGCGCTCAGTCCGCGAACAGCTCCTCGACCAGCACACGAAACCCGGGTAGCACGTCCTCCCCATCGAGCTCGTCCGCCACACCGAGAACCCGCGGCTCGAGCAGCGTGCGATACGTGCGGACCGTCCGCGTGTCTGGATCGACGAGCCACACGAGGCGTGTCCCCGCGGCCAGATAATCCGCCACCTTGGCGCGCACGTCGGCGACGCGGTCGTTCGGCGAACGGATCTCAACCGCGAGGTCGGGCGCGCCGGGCATGTACCCCGGTATGCGATCGCGCGCCTCCTTGCGATCGCTCACCACGAACGCGAGATCCGGCCCGCGCACCGTGTCCGGAGCGCGAGCGAGCAGGAACCCGGGGTCGCCCGAATACACGGTCCCCAGGCCGTTCGAGCGCACGAACGAAGAAACGAGGGTCACGATGCGCGCCTCGACCCGCCCATGCTCGACGCCCGGCGGGGGCTCCGAGTGCAGGGAGCCCTCGACGAGCTCGAAGTGCCCGCCATTCGACGGAAGGCCATACAGGTCTTCGGCAGTCATGACGGTCAGTCTACCCCGGGCACCGACGACCCGCTGCCCGGGCCACGTTCCGGCCCGGTAACGAATTCCTCCGGGTCCTATTTGCCCTGGAGCGTTCGCTCCTGCTCGATCTGCAGCAGCATCTGCGGCGTGATGTCGCCCGTCGGATAGTCGCCCGAGAAGCACGCGTGGCACATGCGCTCGATCTCGGGTCGTCCCTCGCGCACGGCGGAAACGAGATCGTCGAGCTTCTGGTACACGACCGCATCGGCGTCGATCCACCGCGCGACGTCTTCGGCCGAGCGATCGCGGGCCACGAACTCACGCCGCGTGCTCATGTCGATGCCGTAGACGCACGGGTGGACGAGAGGCGGCGCCATCGACGCGAAGTACACCTTGGCCGCGCCGGCCGACCTCGCGAGGGCGACGATCTGCCGGCTCGTGTTGCCGCGCACGATCGAATCGTCGACGAGCAGCACGGCCTGCCCGCGGAACTCCTCCTCGATCGTGTTCAGCTTGCGACGGATCGAGGTGCGACGCTCGCCGTCGGCGGCCATGATGAACGTCCGGCCGACGTAGCGGTTCTTGACCAAGCCCTTCGCGATACGGCAGCCCGAGCTCGTCGGCGAGCGCCAACGCGGGCGTGCAGCCCGAGTCGGGCACCGGGATCACGACCTCCGGGTCGAGGCCGGCCTCGCGCACGCGCCGCGCCATGCGCCGGCCCATGCGCAGCCTCGACGCGTGCACCGAGATGCCCTCGAGGTAGCAGTCGGGCCGCGCGAAGTACACGAACTCGAACACGCACGGGTGGTGGTGCGGCTCGGCCAGCGGCTCGACGTGGATCCGACCGGCCAGATCGATGAACAGCGCCTCGCCGGGCGGCCGCGGCGGCAGCGGCTCGTAGCCCATCGCGGTCAGAACGACGCTCTCCGATGCGACGGCCCAGGCGGTGCCGGACTCGTCGTCGCGCCGGCCGACGACGATCGGCTTGATCCCGTACGGATCACGGAACGCGAACAGGCCGTGCCCGGCGACGAACCCGACGACGCTGTACGCCCCGCGCACGCGCCGGTACACCTCCCGTACGCCCGCGTGGTACGCCTCGAGCGTGAACCCGTCTCCGCCGGCCTTGGCCATGCCGTCGGCAAACACGTTCAGCACGACCTCGACGTCGCAGCCGGAGTACAGGTGGCGCAGGGCGTCGTGGGCCAGCTCGCCGCGCAGCTCGTCGTAGTTCGCGACGTTGCCGTTGTGGGCCATCACGATCCCGAACGGGAAGTTGACCGTGAACGGCTGTGCGTCCTCGCCGCCGCCCGAGCCGACCGTCGGGTAGCGCACGTGGCCCACGCCGACCGATCCGCGCAGCCGCTCCATGTTCGCCGCGGAGAAGATGTCGCGGACGAGCCCTTCGCCCTTCTTGATGTGGAACCGCGCCCCGTCGTACGTGATGATGCCCGCCGCATCCTGGCCGCGGTGCTGCACGGCGAGCAGTCCATCGTAGATCTCGTGGACCGCCGACTTCGAGCCGATCACCCCGACGAAGCCGCACATGGCGTGAGTCTCCGAGGAGAGCGGGTATGGTACCACTCAGGGCGTGGGAACCCTGGACCGGCGTCCGGCGTATCCTGAGGGCGAGGAGGGCCGGGGGATGATCCGCACGCTCGAGTCGATCAAGTTCCTGTTCATCGCGCCGTGCATCTTGGTTCTTCTGGTGGTCATCAACTGGATGAGCTCGCCGCACCATTGGTGGGTCCAGTGGCCGGCGCTCGGTCTCGGTATCGCCTGGTTCATCGCGCTGTTCCGCGTGCTGCGCGCGATCGCCGTCGTCGGCGGCCTCGCTGCGCTGGGGGCTTGGCTGGCCTCGAAGCAGGGTGCCTCGCGACCGCCGAACCAAGGCTGAGGGGCAGCTTGATTTCGGCCGGCGCTCTGTGGCGAGGTCACGTCTTCCTCTTCGACAGAGAGCGTGAGCCCGTCACGTACGGAAGCGCTGCGGGCGCTCGCCTCCTGCTCATCGTCGTGGGACTCGAGGCCATCCGGCTCGTTCGACAACCGCTGCAGCTGTCGGTCCTGCCCCTCGGGCTAGAAGTCGCCATCTACCTGTTCCTGGCTCTGGCGTCGACTCGTGTCTTCGCCGGCGTCACGTGGGATCAGATCGGCTTCCGTCGCTGGGGACTGTGGAACGCCACCGAGAAGGCCTACTTCGTCGAAGTCCTGGTGCTCGTCAACGTCGTGTTCCTGATCCTGTTCGGCAGCCGGCTGCGTGCGGTCCTGAGCGACCCTTCGGTGCTGTCGAGCGTATTCGTTCCGTACCTGGTCTATGGCTTCTACCAGGAGGTGCTCTACCGAGGACTCCTGCAGACGGAGCTCGTGCGACGCTGGGGCGCGTGGGCCGGCATTCTCGTCAGCAACACGCTCTATGCCTTCGGGCCGCAGCACTACCAGTACTTCTCCTCGAAGCCGTCGATCGCGGTGCCGATGTTTGCCGCCATCTTTGCGATCGGCCTCGTTTTCGCGCTGGTGTTCCATCGCGCACGCAATCTGTGGATCGTGGCGGTGATGCATGGGTTCGGCAACGCGTACGCCGTCGGCGCTTTCGCTCGAGGTCGGTGACCGCAGAGGAGCGCCGCTACGGACAGGGGTTCGCGTTCGGCCGGACGCTCCCCGCGCTGTCGGTCCCAAGGCTACTCTCGCCGCCGAATACTCCGGTGGTCAGGAAGAACGCACTCTTGCCGGGCAGCGGATCGTCGCCATCAAACGCCCACGGGTCGGTCAGCCCACATTGCCGACTGGCGAGCAGGTTTGAGCCTGGCAACTGCGTGTACGGGCCGCCGGTCCGAAGGACGCCGAGATCCCCACGGTACGAGTTCCATGAAGTGAAGCCTGCCTCCTGCTGCCACTCCACGTAATCAGGCTGGTGAAACAGGGTGTAGATGATCCCATCGTCGAGATCGCAGAAGTCGCCCTCGACGTCGTGATCCAGATCCGTCTGTGACGGATTGTAGTCGAAGACGCAGTTGTCGCAGACGTCTCCGGACTTGTCACCGTCGAAGTCGTCCTGGAACGGATTGTAGTCGCCGGGGCAGTTGTCGCACGGATCGCCGCGGGAGTCGAGGTCCGGATCGCTCTGACTCGGGTTCTTGACGAACACACAGTTGTCGCAGGAGTTGCCGTTCCCATCGGCGTCCGTGTCGAGTTGCGCGGGGTTGACGACCTGGCGACAGTTGTCGCACCGGTTGTGGACGGAGTCCCCGTCTGTGTCCTCGCCCAGCGCGTCGTCGTCGATCAACTCGTTGCAGTCGTCATCGATCGCGTTGCAACTCTCGACGCCCCCCGGGTACACGAGACCGTTCGCGTCGTTGCAATCGTTGCACGACGTGAACCCATCCAGATCCACGTCCACGCAGTTGCAGCCGACGCGGGCGAATCGAGCCCTCGGCAAGTCCCCCCAATTCCCGTACCAGACGATTCCGAACTGACTCCCGGTCCATGCGAGGTTGGGACCTGTGGATTCCGGAGAGGATGTCACCCGTAGATCGCCTCCGAGCCGGTTTCCCTCCGCATCGAAGCGCGCAAAGTAGACCTCCTGATGGTTGTCCCGCGTATCGGACCAAGCGACTGCGAACTCGGTTCCGGTCCACTCCAGCGCGGGGCTACTGCGATCGGCCGGGGCGTTCGTCCACCGGATGTCGCCGATCAGGGTCGATCCGGCCTCGCTCATCACCCGGAACCAGATCTCCTGGTTGCCCGTCACGTTGTCCAACCAGGCCAAGCCGTACTCGTGACCAGTCCAGGCAACCGTCGGGCGTTCCGCTATGCCTGCGGTCGCCGTGATGGGGACGCCTCCCGCCAGGATCTGTCCGTTCGGCCCGACACGGGCGAAATAGAGGTTCCGAGGTTGGCAGCAGGAAGCGGACCACTCTTCCCAAAAGACACCGAACTCCGCTCCTGTCCACACGATGGTAGGCGACCCGGACAGGCCCGGAGTATTGGAGAGCCGAACATCGTTCTGCAGCTTATTCCCCTCGGGGCCGAGCGAGGTGAAGTAGATTTCTTCGCCTTCTTCGCGCTGATCGGTCCACACCACGCCGTACTCGTGTCCGGACCATGTCATTCTCGCGAAGCGTTGTGTGTCGGGATCCGTCGTAACCTGGATGTTGGTTGCAATGACCGCTCCAGACGCGTCGAGTCGCGCGAAGAACAGGTCGGCGTTGTTGTCCCACAGGACACCGAACTCGGAGCCCGTCCAAACGACGGAAGCATGTTGAGGGATGTAACCGAGCGGCATGGCCGCGACGAGCGTCTCGTTCCCGATCCGCTTGCCCTGGGAGTCGACCCGCGCAAAATACACTCCTACGGCTCCGGTTCGCTGATCGCACCATGCGATGCCGAATGCGGTTCCATCCCACGTCATCGACGGGTTTAACGCGCGCGATCCCGGGTCGCTGACCGGTGTGACACCAAGGACGACTTCCGCTGCATCACAGGTCCCGTCACATACGGGGTCGTTGTCGGTCTCCTGGTCGCAATCGTTGTCGACACCGTCGCACAGCTCGAGCGCATTCGGGTAAACTGCGGGGTCGGCGTCGTTGCAATCCCCGTTCTCGAAATGGACGCCGTCGCCATCGAGGTCCGCCGCCACAGCGACCCCCGGCGCGAGGATCGTCAGAACCAACGGAAGCAACGGCCAAATCCGACGAGATAGGTTCATCCGTCGCATGCCCCCCGATGCCGGGAGTATACGGTGGTTTTCCCTGGTTTGACCGGCTCCAGCCCGCCGTCCTAAGATGCGGCCGTCGCTCGCGCGATAGGAGCAGGCGCCCGTGTCCCGAGCCGTCGAAGCGCTGGTCGAAGCCGCCGGTCTCACCGACCTGTACGACAGGGTGCTGCGCGAAGAGCGCCTGACCTTCGACGACGGGGTGCGCCTGTTCGAATCGAAGGCGCTCATGGCGGTCGGCGCGATGGCCAATATCGTGCGCGAGCGCAAGAACGGCGACGCCGCGTACTTCGTGCGCAACATGCACCTGAACCCGACGAACGTCTGCACCGTCGATTGCAAGTTCTGCGGGTTCTACCGGCCGTACCGCGAGAAGGACCAGGGCTGGACGTGGGACCTGTCGCGGTGCCTCGACGAGGTCCGCGCGCGCCTGGCCGAGCCGCTGACCGAGGTGCACATCGTCGGCGGGCACAACCCCGATTACCCGTACGAGTTCTACACCGACCTGATCGCGGGGATCCGGGCGACGCGCCCGGAGATGCACGTCAAGGCGTTCACGGCCGCCGAGTACGACTTCTTCTCCAAGCGGTTCAAGCAAGCCGCTCGACGAGATCTTCGACGAGTTCAAGGCTGCGGGTCTGGGCTCGCTCCCCGGCGGCGGGGCGGAGGTGCTCGTCGAGCGCGTGCGCCGCGAGATCTATCACGAAGAAAATCTCGGCCGAGCGCTGGCTCGAGGTCGTGCGCGTGGCCCACGAGCACGGCCTGCGCTCGAACGCGACCATGCTCTACGGCCACGTCGAGACGGCTCGACGAGCGCGTCGAGCACCTCGTCCGCCTGCGCGCGCTGCAGGACGAGACGCGGCGGGTTCATGTGCTTCATCCCGCTCGCGTTCCATCCCGCAGAACACCGAGCTGGCGCACCTGCCGGGGCCAACGGGCTTCGACGATCTGATGACGATCGCCGTGTCGCGGCTGATGCTCGACAACTTCGACCACATCAAGGCCTACTGGATCATGATCACGCCCCGCGTGGCCCAAACCGCGCTGAACCTCGGCGCCGACTGACATCGACGGCACGGTCGTCGAGGAGAAGATCGTGCACATGGCGGGGGCCAAGACGCCCGTGGGCCTCGACTGCCGTCCAGCTGCTGCGCCTGATCCGCGAAGCCGGTCGCGTGCCGATCCAGCGCGACGCCTGTATGGCGAGATCGCAGCGGTTCGACGCGCACGCGGCCGCCTGAGCCGCTGCCGTGTCCCGCGTGCGCATCGGCTCGGTCGACTACCTGAACGCGCGGCCGCTCGTCTGGGGCATCGAGCGCGGTCTCGGCGGCGAACGGATCGCGCTCTCGCACCACGTGCCGTCCGAGCTATCGCAGCGCCTCGCTGCGGGCGACCTCGACGTCGGCCTGCTCCCGGTGGTCGACCTCGCGCGCATTCCGGACCTCGAGATCGTCCCGGGTCTCGGGATCACGACGCGCGGACCCGCACGCTCGGTGCTGCTCGTCTCGCGCTGCCCGGTCGAATCGATCCGCTCGCTCGCGCTCGATCCCGAATCGCGGACGAGCAACGTCCTGGTCCGCGTGCTCCTAGCCGACGTCTGGCGCGTGCGCCCGGCGGTGGTCGATGGGTGCGATCCCGGACGCCGACGCCGTCGTGCGCATCGGCGACAAGGCGCTGTTCGAGCCGCCGTCTCCGGACGCGACCGTGATCGACCTCGGCGAGGCCTGGACCGCGACGACCGGACTGCCGTTCGTCTTCGCCGCGTGGGCTGGGCGAGCGGGCGTGATCGATCGCGAGCTCTACGGCGTGCTCCACGCCTCGCGGCGCGAGGGGACGCGGTCGATCGACGCGATCGCCGAGGCCTACACCTGGCGTGGACGACGCGATCCCGAGCTGTGCCGGCGGTATCTGCGCGAGAACATCCAGCACCGGCTCGGTGCGGCCGAGCTCGACGCGATCCGACGGTTCTTCCGCTCGGCCGTGCGCCTCGGACTCGTGGAGCGAGCGCCGGTGTTGCGCCTGGCGCTGACGCGCTGGACCGAGTGTCACGAGACGGCGAGCCGCCTGGGAACGGGTGGATGACGAACGATCGACGCCCGGCTCTCGATGCCGCCGCCGACGCCGTGCTTGCGGGTGCGCGCATCGGCCCCGACGAGGCGCTCCTGCTGCTCGAGCACGAGCGGCTGACCACGCTCGGTGCACTCGCCGACGTCGTGCGCCGGCGCAAGCACGCGGACGGCGTCGTCACCTACATCGTCGACCGCAACGTCAACTACACGAACGTGTGCAACGCGTTCTGCACGTTCTGCGCGTTCTACCGGCCGCCGCACCACGCCGAAGGGTACGTCCTGCCGGTCGAGGAGATCGAGCGCAAGATCCGCGAGACCTACGACCTCGGCGGCAAGCAGATCCTGCTCCAGGGGGGCCACAACCCCGATCTGCGCATCGAGTGGTACGAGGACCTGTTCCGCCGCCTCAAGACGTCGTTTCCCGACCTGTGGCTCCATGCGCTGTCGCCGCCCGAGATCGTCCACATCTACCGCTCGTCGCGCCTCCCGCTCCCCGAGGCGCTCGCGCGTCTCCGTGCGGCGGGACTCGACTCGGTGCCCGGCGGTGGCGCCGAGATCCTCGTCGACCGCGTCCGGCGAGCGCTCGCGACGCAACAAGTGCTCGGCCGACGAGTGGCTCGGCGTGATGGAGGAGGCCCACCGCCAGGGCCTGCGCTCGACGGCGACGATGATGTTCGGCCACATCGAGACGCGCGCGGATCGGATCGAGCATCTCGTGCGCCTGCGCGACCTGCAGGACCGCACGGGCGGGTTCACCGCGTTCATCGGCTGGACGTTCCAGGCCGAGAACACCGAGCTCGGCGGCAACGAGGTCACGACCGCCGAGTACCTGCGGACGCTGGCCGTGGCCCGCGTGTTCCTCGACAACATCGACAACGTCCAGGCGTCGTGGGTCACGCAGGGACCGAAGGTCGGTGCGGCATCCCTGGCGTTCGGCGTGAACGACATGGGCAGCACGATGATCGAGGAGAACGTCGTGTCGGCCGCGGGCACGGTGCACGCGATGGACGAGCCCGCGATCGTCGCGGCGATCCAGGACGCGGGCCTCGTCGCCATGCGCCGCAACATGCGCTACGAGCGGATCGGCCTGGCCTAGCTCGCCTCGCCCACCGTGGCCTCGAACGCCTGCGCCTCGCGCTCGCGGTACCACTCGGCGACGCGCTCCTTGGGCATCGGCCGGCTGAAGAAGTACCCCTGGCCGTAGTCGCAGCCCAGGCGCTTCAGCTCTTCCCACACCTGCCGGCTCTGCACGCCCTCGGCGACGACGTGCAGCCCGAGGTTGTGCGCCAGCTCGATCGTCGAGCGCACGATCTTGCTGTCCTCGGGGCGCCGGTCCATCTCCTCGACGAACGAGCGGTCGATCTTCAGCTCCTCGGCCGGGAGGTTGCGGAGGTAGCCGAGCGACGAATAGCCCGTGCCGAAATCGTCGATCGAGATCGTGACGCCCAGCTCGTGGAGCTCGGTCAGGACCTCCTTGGCCCGGACCGGGTCCTCCATGATCACGCTCTCCGTGATCTCGAGCGTCAGCGTCCCGCGCGGCTGACCCGTGGCGCCGAGCAGGTCGTTGAGCGTCTTGGGCAGATCCTCGTCGAGCAGGTTGCGCGCGGACAGGTTGATCGACAGCGGCAGCTCGATCCCCTGGCGGCGCCACTCCGCGCACTGCTTGAGCGCGGTATCCATGACCCAGCGCGTCAGCGGCCGGATCAGCCCGCTGTGCTCGGCGAGACCGATGAACTCGTCCGGCGGGATGTCCCCGTGCGCGGGATGGCGCCAGCGCGCGAGCGCCTCGACGCCCGCGGCGCGCCCGCTGCGAGCCGAGATCTTGGGCTGGTAGTGCAGCGACAGCTCGCCGTCCTGGATCGCCCGACGCAGATCGCTCGTCAGGGCCAGCAGACGGATGCTCGTGAAATCCTGGTCCGGGTCGTAGAGCGCCATGCCCGTGCGCTCGCGCTTGGCCACGTACATCGCCACGTCGGCGCGGCGCACGAGCACCGCGGACGTGTTGCCGTGCTCGGGGTACATCGTGATCCCGACGCTCGTCTCGACCTGCAGCGACAGCCCCTCGACCTGGAACGGCTCCTCGAGCGATTGGATCAGCGCCCGCGCGAGCTGCCGCGCCTTCTCGAGCCCAGTGGCCGGAAGGAGCACGGCGAACTCGTCGCCGCCCAGACGGGCGATCGTGTCCGACTCGCGGATCGAGCCCTCGAGCCGGCGGGCGATCTTGCGCAGCAGCAGGTCGCCGACGTGATGCCCCAGCGTGTCGTTGATCTCCTTGAACCGGTCGAGGTCGAGCAGCAGGAACGCGACGGACCACGACTGTCGCCGCGCGGCGACCAGGGCCTCCTCGATCCGCTCCTGCAGGAGGTTCCGGTTCGGCAGGTCGGTGAGCACGTCGTGCGTCGCCTGGTACCGCAGCGCCTCCTGCTGGGCCTTGCGCTCCGTGATGTCGCGCAGGAACATCACGCGACGTCGCGCGCCCTCGGCGACGATCCACGTCACGGCCAGCTCGATCGGGAATCGCCGTCCGTCGGCCGAGCGTCCGTCCGTCTCGTACAGCGCCCGGTGGCTCCGGGGGTCCGCGGGCCCGCGGGCCCGCGTCTCGGCGTGGGGCAGCTTGATGAACTCGGTGATGTTCCGGCCGAGCGCCTGCTCCTCGGTGCAGCCGAACATCTTCTGGGCCACGTGGTTGAACGTCATGACCGCTCCGTCGTCGCGCAGCGTCACGATCGCATCGAAGCCGTGCGAGACCACGTGGCGCATCAGGTGCTCGCTCTCGCGGACCTGACGGCTCATCATGAGCAGCCCGACCGTCTGCCGGTCGACGCGCTGGACCAGCACCAGCGTGGCCACGCCGATCGCGGTCAAGGCCGGTGCCGCGACATCGAGCAGCACGCCCGCGATCCATTGCAGGAGGATCGACGCGCCGAGGAGGCCGACGACGATCCCGGCCGTCCACCCGAGCGCCACGCGCCAGCTGAGCCGCTCGCCGACCGCGATGATCAGCGCCCCGACCCCGAGCGCCAGGAGAACGGCGAGCCCCGGGGAGACCCGACCCAGATCGCGGCCCTGGGCCACGGACTCGACGGCCAGCGCCTGCACGAGCGCGCCGGGCAGCGTGCCGTACCGCGGCACGGACAGCTGGTCGCCGAGCTCGACCGCCGTCGACCCGACGACGACGACCCGCCCGGCGACGACCTGGCGGTCGAACCGATCGGTCAGCACGTCGACGTAGGACAGACGCGGGATCGTCGCCGCGTCGATACCGAAGTCCAGGTGGAACGCACCGTCGGCCTGCCAGCCGTCGAGGACCGTGACGGCGAGCGACGGAACCGGCTGGCCGAAATACTGGCCGCCGCGCGGGTAGCGCCGCGTCAGCCCGTCCGCGTCGGGCACGACGTTGATCGCGGCGAGGCGCGCGTGGCGCGCGAACTGCGGAAGCGGACGGGTCAGGGCCATCCGACCGCCGGGGAGTCCGCCGTCGTGGCGCTGGCCGAACACCGGGAGCACGGCGCGCCCGCCCGCCGCTTGGAGCGCTTTCTCGAGCTCGACGTCCTCCTCCGCGGTCGATCGCGAGCTGAAGTCGACGTCGAACGCGACCTTGGTCGCACCGGCGGCGAGCAGGTGCTCGAGGATCGTCGCGTGGTACCCCCGGGGCCACGGCCAGACGTCGAGCTCGACCAGACTGCGCGGATCGATCATCACCACACTGACCGCCGAGCTCGCATCCCGCGTGACCAGAGAGAAGCGCGCGTCTGTGAGGCGGCGGTCGAGCGTCTCGAGGCCACCCGCCAGGTACAGAACGAGGATCCCCCCGCCGAGCGCGGCGTGGGGCGCGAAACGGCGGACGTGGCTCACGGGCTCGGGGCCGGGGGCGGGGTCGCGTGCTTCGAGCCGTCGTCCTTCCGCAGCGGATCGTTCGTCAGATCCTCGATCAGCTCGTCGGCCTTGTCGACCACGGGCTCCTCGAGCGTCCGCTCGAGCTGGTGCTGCACGACCGGATCGTCGGCCGGCGCAGGCTCGACGAGCACGCTCGTCGCGGCAACGTCGACCTCCTGAGCCGCACGCCGCGCTCGAGGATCGATCAGGAACGATACCTCGCGACGCGCCTCGTCGAGCCGCCGAGACTGTTTCCACGCCAGGTGCTTGACCTCACCCGCCGCAGCCCTGCCGTCGGGCGATACGCCGCGCCGGTCGACCCGCTCGACGCCGCCCTTCGAGGCCGCGTCGTGCACGACGATCGTCTCGCCTGCGCCGACCCGCTGACGCTCGGCCGATCGTGCGGTCGTGACCTCGACCTCGCCTTCGCGCACGGTCACCGAGGCTCGACCGTCCTGCACCGAGACCAGGAACTCGGTGCCCTTGACGCCCGCGACGAGGTACGGCGTCTCGACGCGGAAGCCTTTCTCGCGAACGCCTTCGACCTGGTAGATCACGCTGCCGCTCGACTGGAACACGCTCGACGGGCCGGTGCTCGATTCGGCGCTGGGCAGCACGAGCTGGCTCTGCGGGTCGAGCAGCACGATCGTCGCACCGCGGACGAGTGTCGCGTGCGATCGTGTGCCGGTCCGCACGACGCTCGTCGCGTGCACGCGGTCACCGCGGCGCAGCGCGAGCCACGGCGCCACGTCGTCGGGTCGCGTCTCGACACGCCCGGACGCCGCGACCGCCTTCCAGTCGACCGTCCGGATCGTGCCGCCGGGATCGGGAGCAGCGAGCGCCACCACGGCCACGGCGGCGATCACCGCCACGAGGGCCATCACATCCGGTCGTCCTTTCAGCATGGGGTCCTCCGCGGGCTACGGCCGGTAGCGCAGGCCGAGCGCCAGCCAGCTCCGGTCGTGGGCGAACAAAGCGTCGTTGTTGTCCACGCGTTCCACGCCGGACTCGGCGAAGAGCGTGGTCGGACGGGTCAGGTCGAAGTCGAGTCGTCCGGCGAATCGGTCCACGCGACCACCGCGCAGCTGGCCCTCGGGGCTGGTCGCGACCGGGGCATGGTCGTACTCGACGCCGCGCGACGACGCGACGAGCTCGACGCGCGTGCGCCAGCTCGGGCGATACGTTGCCCCGAGCGACGTGCCC
Source organism: uncultured Acidobacteriota bacterium (assembly GCA_963824225.1). Lineage (GTDB taxonomy): Bacteria > Acidobacteriota > Polarisedimenticolia > Polarisedimenticolales > Polarisedimenticolaceae > CAWGOF01. The sequence continues at coordinate 748,393 of CAWGOF010000002.1, forward strand.
AGCGCATCGAGGTCGTAGTACCCCGCGTACGTATCGGTCCGCGGGCCGCCTCGCACGCCGAAATCGAACGCCCAGCGCGCCGAGGGCGCGACGGTCAGCGCGACGCGCACGTCGGTGCCACGGTAGGCGCGGTCGACGCCCGCCACGGGCCGGCCGTCGTCCTCGAGCGCCGGCTGCTCGTCGTACGTGAGACCGCTCGCCGCGACCGAGACGCGCAGCGCGGCGATGCGGTGGACGGACAGACGCACGCCGGGCTCGACGGTCCAGGCCCGGTAGTCGAGAGAGTCGAGCGCGGTCCGGTCGCCGTACTCCTCGACGAAGTCGGTCGACTCGAGCGTCGAGGACACGAAGGCGCTCACGCGGCGAGCGAGCCTGACGTTCGCGTCGACGAATGCGCCGGTCGTGTTCGCGTCGAACCGTCCGGGCACGGCGATCGCGGTCTGGGGAGCGGTCGCGGGCTCGGCCTCGACGGTGTAGACGCGGCCGGTCGCCCGATCGGTGAACGTCGAGCGGTCGACCGCGCCGAGGAGGCCCACGCCGACGACGACCGGCCGGCGCTCGATCGGGCCGAGGACGCAGTCGACACCGGCGCGTCCGTAGCCCGCGGTCGTTCCCGCATCCGCCGTCGAGGACCCGTAGGCCCGGGCGGCCACGGAGCCGGCGAGCCGCAGGGCCAGGCGCTGGCTCAGCGGGACCGCGGCGCCCGCGCCGACGCGGACCTCCGAGTACGCTCCGTTCGGACCGTCGCTCTGCATCTCGAGCGGGTTCGTGTCCACGCCGACGACAACGTCGACCGCGAGCGACCCTTCGGCCGCGGCGCCGGTCGCACGGAGCGCACCGGCACACAGCGTGGCAACGAGCCGCACTCTCGCCGGGGGCCGACGGAACAACGCCCTATGAGGCATGGCGACAGAGCTCCGCGTGGTCAGCCCCCGCGACCACTTACATATCTGAAACGTCGCCTCGAACTACGCCTGATGGAATGTGGGGTCCGGGATCCGGCCGAGCAAGCCGGCGATGCCCTAGCGGCGCCTGAGGTCCTCGACGATCGCGAGCACCCGCTTGCGCGTCGACGGCCGGAACCACCCGTCGAGGAAATCGCCCAGGTGCGCCGCTTCGTGGGCCCGGATCGAGGCGATCGTCTCCGAGCGCAGGTAGCGCTTGGTTACGCGCAGGGCGTTGAGATCGCGCGTGCCGAACTCGGCCAGCAGCTCGAGCGCGCGCGGCTCGACCCGCTCGGCCGGGTGCACCTCGTGCGCCAGGCCCACGCGCACGGCATCCGGCCCCTCGTAGTTGTTCCCCAGGAGGACGATCTCCTCGAGCTGCGCGCGCGGCACCTGCTCGCACAGGATCCGGGCCACGCCGAACGGGAACGGCACGCCGACGCGCACCTCGTTCAGGCCGATGCGCGCGGACTCGGCCAGCACGCGACGATCCGCGGTCATCGCGAGCACGCACCCGCCGGCGACCGCATGGCCGGCGACCGCCGCGACGACCGGCTTCGTCAAGCCGTAGAGCGCGAGGACGCAGGCATTGAAGTCGGTGACGAACCGCGTCATCGCCTGGCGGTCGAGCTCGACCAGCTCCGTCAGGTCGAGGCCCGGGCAGAACAGCTTCCCTGATGCGCCGAGGAGCACGCCCGCAACCGCATCGCTCGCCTCGAGCTCGGCGCACGCGGCGTGCAGATCGGCGACCAGCTCGGCGTTGATCGCGTTGCCGTGCGGCCGAGCCAAGCGCAGGATGGCGATCCCGCCGTCGACGGTCCATTGGGCGGTCCGACCCATGGGTCACCCCCGCCCCGATTCTATGCCGCGCCGGCCCGCAGCGGCCCGGAATCCGGGGCTCGGGTTGCCGGTCGAGCGAGTTGCGAGTACAACCTGCTGTCTGTGACACGGGAGGAGTCGTGACACGCACCCGCAGGATCGCTCCGTGGATCGTCGTTCTGAGCCTGACCGGCGCCACGATTCGGGCCGAGGGTCCGCTCGGTATGTGGAACCCCAAAGACCTCGAGGGCATGACCAAGCGCCGGTGGGAGGCGGCGACGAACCGCACGACCGACGAGATCCTCAAGCTCAACCGCGAGCTGAAGACGTGGCCCGAGGCCTGTGAGGTCGTATCGGGGGCCAAGGAGCACGCTGGAAACGCCGAGTTCCTGGCCCAGGTCGTCGCGCAGCTTACCGATTCGACGCTGACGCGCCTCGAATCGACGTATCGCCTGATCCAGTGGGACCGGATCCGATCGGGCGACCTCGTGTTCCCCGGACGCGGATTCGTCGTGTACGACGACGTGTTCACGGTCGCCGGGCGGGCGAACTGGATCCTGCGCACCGTGACCGAGACGAGCTTCGGCTACGTAAAGCCCAATGCCACCGCCGACGAGCTCGCCGCGCTCAAGCGTACGTGGAAGAGCTACCTCGCGGGCGAGAAGCCGACGCCGTTCGAGCGACCGTTCCGCTCCTCCAATGACAAGGACGAGGAGCTGTTCGACCCGGTGGCGATCGACGTGATGATCCGCTCGCTGGCCCCCAGCCCGGCCAAGGACGCGCTGATTCAAACCTGTCTAGCCAAGGTCGGGGTGAAGGAGCTGCCCACGGACCCGGTGACCCATCCGGCGGCGATGTGCAACCCCGACATCACGGCGCGGATCTTCCTGCGCCAGGTGACCGACGTGCAGGAAAACCTGTCGCCCGAGGCGTGGGCCGCGTGGTGGACCGAGCATCGGGATCGGCTGAGCTGGAACCCGGCGACAGCGCGCTTCGAAGGCGGCACTGCGCCCGCGCCCACGCCCGCCGGCACGCACTGAGGAGCGACCGACGGACCGGGTGATCCTGCACCTCGACATGGACGCGTTCTACGCGTCGGTCGAGGCGCGAGACGATCCACGACTTGTCGGCCGCCCGCTGATCGTCGGTCACCCGGGACCCCGCGGCGTGGTCGCCACCTGCTCGTACGAGGCGCGCCGGTTCGGCGTCCGTTCCGCAATGCCGTCGGTCACGGCCGCGCGCCTGTGTCCCCACGGCGTCTGGCTGCCGTGCCGCATGTCGCGCTATGCCGAGGTGTCGGCCGAGATCCGCCGGCTGCTCGACGAGCTGTCACCGGTCGTCGAGCCGCTGTCGATCGACGAGGCGTTCGTCGATCTCACGGGCGTGGCACCGGATCTCGATGCGGGCCTCGTGACGGCACGCCGGCTCAAGGACCGGATCCGCGGCGAGCAACGTCTGTCCGCGTCGGCCGGCGTGGCGCCGAACAAGTTCCTGGCGAAGGTCGCATCGGATCTGGAGAAGCCCGACGGCTGCACGCGGCTCGCGCTCGAGGACGTGCCGGCCCGGCTGTGGCCGCTCCCGGTCGAGCGGCTGTGGGGCGTGGGACCGAAGACGGCGAAGCCGCTGCGCGCGGCGGGGATCGAGACGGTCGGGGCGGTGCTAGAGGCCGCCGAGACGCGCCTCGCGACGATCGTCGGTGAGCGCATGGCGGCGCATCTGCGCGCGCTCGCCCGCGGAGCGGATGAGCGCGCCGTCGAGCCCGACCGCGACGCGAAGTCGATCTCCGAGGAGCGGACGTACGGCGAGGACCTGCAGGAGCCCGGGGCGATCGATCGCGAGCTGCTCGCCCGCGCCGAGGGGGTGGCGCGGCAGCTGCGCCGTGAAGGTCTCGTCGCGCGCACGGTGCGCATCAAGGTTCGCACCGCCGACTACACGACGTGGATCCGCTCCCGGACGCTCGGCCAATCGACCGATCTGGCGGAGCCCCTCCTCGACGCGGCGCGCGAGACCTTGCGCGTGCAGGTGCCGCTCGGCGGACGGGGCGTGCGCTTGCTCGGTCTCGGCGTCTCGAACCTCGAGCCCGCGGCGGCGGGACAATCGTCGCTGTTCGGACACGCAGCCACGGATCGCGCGCGCCGCGCCGCCCGCGCCGCCGACCTCGTGCGGTCGAAGCTCGGCGACGACGCCCTCACCCGCGCCCGCCTCCTGCCGGAAACGGGGACACTCTCCATTTCGGCCTCAAATGAGGCACAGGAGTTGCGGAAGGGAAACGAGAAGAACCCGAAGGGCGCCCCGCGGCGCGGTCGGTCGACCTAGGTTTCCATTTCGTCCGGGTCGTTGCCTCCCTCCGGCACGTTCGTGCCCCGGTCTCGGCGCGTTGCCCCTGGTGGTCTGTGCTACCACGTGATCAACCGTGGAAACGCGAAGTCGCGCGTGTTTCACGCGGCGGCCGACTACCGTGTGTTCCGTGATCTACTGGGCGCTCATCGCGAAGCCATGAGGCTCCTCGCGTATTGCCTGATGCCGAACCACTTCCACCTCGTGGTGTGGCCCGAAGCGGACGGCCAGCTAGCACGCTGGATGCAATGGCTGCTCACGTCTCACGTCCGGCGGCACCACGGCCGACACGGCACGACGGGTCGACTGTGGCAGGGACGCTACAAGTCGTTTCCGATCCAGCACGATCGCCACCTGCACGTGGTCCTGCGCTACGTGGAGCGAAATCCGCTGCGTGCGGGGCTCGTCTGCCGGGCCGAGGACTGGCCGTGGTCCAGCCTTCATGAGTTCGTGGCGAGCGATGCGCCCCGGTTGACCGAGCCCCCCGTCGGACGGCTCGTCGATTGGATCGGATTCGTCAACGATCCCGGAACCGCGACCGAGCTCGAGGCCCTGCGCACGAGCGGGCGTCGCGGTCGTCCGTTCGGCGACTCAGGATGGACCGAGCTGACGGTGGTCCGCTTGGGGCTCGAATCGTCCGTTCGCCTGCCGGGCCGGCCCCGACGGGAGTTGCCCGAGCACGGTTGACACGCCGTTCCGCTCGCTGGGAAACTCGGGTCACCCCAAATGAGGCAGAAACCAAGAGTGTCCCCGTTTTTCATTGCGCACAGAGGGGCGTCGGCGGAGAGGCCGGAGAACACGTTCGCGGCGTTCGACGAGGCACGGCGCCAGGGCGCCGATGCGTTCGAGCTCGACGTGCAGCTGTCGCGCGACGGCGTTCCGGTCGTGTATCACGACCGCTCGCTGCGCAAGATCGGGGGCGGCCTGCGGCGCGTCTCCGCGCTCGACGCGAGCGACCTCGACCGCCTCGACGCCGGCCTGTGGTTCGGCGCGGCCTACAAGGGCCAGCGCATCCCCCGACTCGCGCAGCTCCTCGATCGCTACGCCGACGAGGTCGAGCTCCTGATCGAGCTGAAGCTTCGCGGGACGCGCGAGGACGGCTGTCGGCTCGCCCGGACGGTCGCCCAGCTCCTGCACGAGCGCGAGCTCGAGGACCGGACCTTCGTCCTGTGCTTCGACCACGAGTTGCTCGACGAGGCCGCGCGCGTAGCGCCGCGGATACGCCTCGTCCTGAACCTCGCCCCCCCGCCGACGCTCACGCGGCCGTTGCGCGAGCGGCTGGACAAGCTCCACGCCCTGTCAGTCGATGTGCGCAAATTGACTCCGGCCTTCGCCGCCGGTGTGAGCGGCCGGGACGTTCCGTTGTTCACGTACACGTGCAACACGGAAGCCGCCGTCGAGCGGTCTCTCGCCGCCGGAGCCGCCGGCGTGATGTCCGATCGCCCGCGCTGGCTGCGCGACGTGGTCGCGACCCTGCGGGCCGCGACGTGACGGACGCCGCCTGCATCGCGGCGAGCGTCGACCTCGGAAGCACGCTGCTCAAGTCCGCCCTCCTGCGCGCCGACGGCTCGCTCGAGACGCGCCGGTCCGTTCCGGCGCCGCCTCTCAGCGGATCGGGCGAGATCCGCGAGGGCGACGCGTGGGCCTACGTCCGGGCCGCAGACGAGCTGCTCGAAGACCTGGAGCGGGTCGTCCCGTGCGGGACCCCGCTCGGCCTGGCGACGCAGCGCTCGACGTTCCTGTTGTGGGATCGCGGCACGGGGGATCCACGGTCCGCGCTCGTCTCGTGGCAGGATCGGCGCGCCGCCGGTTGGTGTGCGCGCCATCGCGCGGTAGCGCGCGAGATCACGAGCCGCACCGGCCTCGTCCCGACCGCGCACTACGTCGGTCCGAAGCTCGGTGCCCTGGTCGAGGCGAGCGGCGAGTGGCGCGATCTGCTCTCGCGCGACGACACGCTCTGGGGCACGCTCGACTCCTGGCTCGTGTGGCACCGCACGGGCGGACGGGCGCACCGGATCGACCGCACGATGGCTGCGCGCACGGCGATGCTCGACCTGACGACCGGCGACTGGTCGGACGAGCTGCTGGCGCTCTACGGCGTTCCGCGGTCGATCCTCCCGCAGGTCGAGCCGACCGTGGGGCGCGCCGTGCCGCTCGATGGCGGGCTCCTCCTGTGCGCCAGCATCGCCGACCAGGCGGCGGCCGTGCTTCCGCTGTTCGACGAGGCGCGCGCGCGCGACGTGCTCGTCGTGACCGTCGGCACGGGAGGCTTCGTGCTGCACCCCATGACCGATCGTCGACCCGCGCCGCCGGGCTACCTGCTCGCTCCGATCCTCGCGCTCGCCGACGGAACGGCGCTGTGGGCCCACGAGGGGACGGTCAACGGCGCGGGCAACGCGGTCGATCGCTTCGGAGCCGGACCGACCGAGCTGCCGGGCACGGACCCGACCCCCGATGCGTTGTGCCTCCCGGACGTGGCCGGTGTCGGCTCGCCGTGGTGGCGCCCGGAGATCGGACTCGTCTTCTCGGATGCTGCCCGATCGCTCGACCGTCCGGCGCAGCGCCGCGTCGTGCTCGAGGGGCTCCTGTTCCGCCTGCGGCAAATCATCGGGGATCTCGGCGGCGCACCGGCCGCTCGTCGCGTGATCCTCGCGGGAGGGCTCGCGCGCGAGCCGTTCGTCGCGCGCGGGCTGACCACGCTCCTCGGTCGATCGATCGAGCGCCTGGAGATCCCGGACGCCGGGCTCGTGGGCGCCGCTAGGCTCGCCGCGGGACTCACACCGTTCGCCGCGGCCGAGGCCGTCGTGGTCGAGCGCGGGGCGGGAGGGGCGTATCTCCCGGCGAAGTACGAGCGCTGGATCGCGTGGACGCGCGACGTCTTGTAGCCCTCAGGAGCTCGAGCCGAGAGCCTCGTACAGCCACGGCAGCGAACGGTCCATCCGGTAGTCGATCCCCGAGTGGACGTCGTCGAACTCCTCGTGCACGTGGGGGATCCCGAGCGCCGACAGCCGCCGTACGAGGGCCCGCGCCCCGTAGTGCAGCGCGTACGGGTCCCGCGTCCCGCAATCGATGAACAGACCGCCCAGCCGTCCCAGGCTCTCCTGGCACTCGCGCTCCTCGACGAGCCGCAGCGGGTCGTGCCGCAGCCAGGCCGCCCAGCGCTCGTCGAGGATCTCGCACGTGTGCGGATCGACCGGCAGCCGCACGCCGAGCGGCGCTCGCGGGTCGGGATCGTAGGTCGCGGCGAGCGCGAGCATCATCAGGGCGGTCGTCTCGTCGGGCGCCACGCGCTGGGCCGCACGGACGTGCTCGACGAACGTGCGAACGCACCCGCCGTGGCGCGCCAGGACATCGAGCGCTTTCGGCAGATCGGGTCGGTACACCAGGTCGAACGCCATGTCGCCCGAGTGGCACGCGACGGCACCCCAGGCGCCCCTGCGGCGCATGCCGTGGACCAGGGCGCCGTACCCACCGCTCGATCGACCGACGAGCGCTCGACCCGCCGCATCGCGCCGCACACGGAACCGCTCGCCGAGCGCCGGAAGCATCTCGTCGACCAGGAACGTCGCCCAGCCGCCGACCGCGATCGAGTCGATGTACTGGTTCCCGCCGAGCGACGTGAAGCAGTCCGGGAGGGCCAGGACCACCGGGCCCATCGCGCCCGCGGCGACCAGGCGATCGACGCGCTGCGGCAGGCTCTCGCCGAACGCACGCCAGCCGACGAGCCCGAGCCCGCTCCCGGTGAACGACGCGAGGACCACGAACAGCGGATACTCCGTGCGCGTTTCGTCGTAGCCCGGCGGCAGGTAGACGGCCACGCTGCGCCGCACCGGGTCCCCTAGCAGGTTCCCGACGAGCGCCCGCGAATCGATCGCGAGCGTTTCGACTCTTCCTCGCGGAGGATCGAACGGGTGGGCCGGCATGATGCGCGAGCTATGCGAGCGGCAGGAGCCGCACCGGCGTGTCGTAGTACGCCGCGCCGCCTCCGAGGTCGGTCGTTCGTGCGGGCACGATCTCGTTCGCGCACCGCCCGTCCGAGAGCCAGCCGCCCTTGACGGTCAGCGCGACATCGGTCCGCTGGCGCGGATCGAAGCGCAGCCGGACCACGAGCGAGCCGACCGCGGATTCGAGCCGCACGAGCTGGCCGTCCTCGAACCCGTTCGCCGCGATCGGGTGCACGGTGACGGTCGCCGGTCCCTCCCGGCGACCGGCCCACTGCGAGCTCTGCGCCTTCTCGGTCGACAGGGCCATCAGCAGGAGCGGCCGCTCGGCGCTCGGGCGCGGCGGCTCGGGGTCGACGTCGTGGGCCAGGTTCACGCGTCCGGTCGGCGTGCCGAACTTGCGGCCGGAGAACACGACCTTCGGTGCCAAGGGGTTGAGCATCGCACCCCGAGACAGCGCATCGAGCGTCACGCCGTGCGGTGCGACGAGTCCGAGGAGCCGCTCGCGCCACGCTCGGGCGTCGACGCCAAACTCGTCCCCCAGGCCGGTGCGGCGGGCCAGCTCACGCACGATCTCGTAGTCCGTCTTCACCCCGTCGGGCGGTGGGACGACCGGCTCGACGGCGCCGAGCCAGTGGTGGCCGTACGCCCCGACCAGGTCCTCGTCCTCGAGCATCGTCGTCGTCGGGAGCACGACATGGGCCGCACGCGCCGTGTCGGTCAAGAACGAATCGACGACGACGGTCAGCTCGCGCGACCGGAGCGCCCGCTCGACCGTGCGGGACTCGGGGAGCATGGCCACCGGGTTCGCGCACGTGATCCACACCATGCGGATCTCGGGGTCCCGCGCGGCCAGGATGCCCGGACCGAGGAGCGGCTCGGGGATCGCGCGCGCGGCCGCGCCACGGGCGAACGACAGGTCGAACGCGCCGCGGCGCTTGAAGTAGAACGACACGCCGCCGCCGGGCCGTCCGATGTTGCCCGAGATCGCCCCCAGCGCGTCGAGGACCCGCACCGCGGCGGCGCCGTTCGACCGGCGCTGCATCCCCCATCCGACGAGGATCGCGAGCGGTCCGTCTCCGAAGATCCGCGCCAGGTCGTCGATCGCGGCCGGCGCGACGTCGGCGAGCTCGGCCCACTCCTCGAGCCGGCGCCCGAAGCACGTCGCCCGTAGCCGATCGAGGTGATCGCAGTACGCGGCGGCCTCGGGATCGACGAGCCCGCGCTCGAACAGCTGCCGGGCCACGCCGAGCCCGAGCGCGACGTCGCCCCCCGGGCGCGGCTGCAGCACGACGTCGCACAGGTCGGCGCCACGATGCCGGACCGGATCGATCTGCACCAGGCGCGTCCCGTTCTCCCGGGCGCGTCTGAGCACCGGCAGCAGGTGCACGTTGCTGACGTACGGGTTCTTGCCCCACAGCACGATCGTCCGGCTGTTGTACAGGTCGAACAGGTCGTTGCTGTCCTCGTCGCCGAAATCGATCTGCTGCGCGGCGTCGCCGGCACCCGAGCAAATGTCGCCGGACTTGATCGTCACCGGCCCGAAGCGCTCGAAGAAGTAGTCGGTCACGTGCTTCATCAGCCCGAGCGACCCGCCGCTGCGGTACTCCAGGATCGCGGCCGGGCCAGACTCGGCACGGATGCGCTCGAGCGCCTCGACCACGCGATCGAGCGCCTCGTCCCATGACGCCGGCACGAGCTCCGTGCCCCGGCGCACGAGCGGCAGTGTCAGCCGCGCCGGGTCATAGTGCCGGTCGAGGAACCGGCTCGTGCGATAGCACAGGAACCCCTGCGTGACGGGATGGCTCGGATCACCCTGGAGCTTCGTGATCCGGCCGTCTTCGACCGTCGCGACGATGGCGCACGCGTCCGGGCAATCGCGGTTGCACGTCGTACGGACCCGCATGTCGGACAGGATAGCTCAGATGGTCGTGCCGTCGGGGATCACCGCGTTCTTCGCCACGACGACGATGCCCTCGCGGATCGCCCACCCCGGACCCTCGCCTTCGAGCACCGACCGCTTGTTGACGATCCGCACCTCGCGACCGATGCGCGCGTTGAGGTCGATGATCGCGTTCTCGATCAGCGTGCCCTCGCCGATCCCGACCGGCGGCGATCCCGCGGGACCCCGGGGCGGGAAATCCTCGGCGCCCATGAGCAGCGAGCGGCGGATCGTGGCCTTCGAGATCGTCTGCCGCACGCCGATGATCGAGTCCTCGACCACCGATTCGCGGGCGATCACGCCGTCCGAGACCATCGCATTGTTGAACCGGCACCCGGTGAGCGACGACGCGGGCAGATAGCGCGGATGCGTGAAGAACGGCCAGTCCGGATCGTAGAAGTGGAACGGCGGATCGGGACGCACCATGTCCATGTGCGCCTCGTAGAACGAGCGGATCGAGCCGATGTCGCGCCAGTAGCCCTTGAACAGGTACGAGTGAACGCGGAACTTCTCGACGCAGCGCGGGATCACGTGGTGCCCGAAGTCGGCCAGGTCGTTGTCCAGCGACTCGCCGAGCACCGTCTGATCGAACATGTACACGCCCATCGACGCCAGGTACGGGCGATCGGCGGACAGCCCGTTGCGCTCGAGCAGCGTCGGCGACACCTCCATCCCGGCGCGGGCTTCGGCGTCCTGTGGCTTCTCGCGGAACTCGACGATCCGGCCCTGCTCGTCGACGCGCACGGCGCCGAACGACGCGATCTCCTCGGCCGAGCAGGGCAGCACGCTGATCGTCACGTCGGCCCCGTTCTCCAGGTGCTCCTTGAGCATCGCGCGGTAGTCCATCCGGTACAGGTGATCCCCGGACACGATCAGCACGAGGTCGGAGCGACTCGAGCTGAGGATCCGCAGGTTGCGGCGCACGGCGTCGGCCGTGCCCTGGAACCAGCGATCGTCGGTCGGGGTCTGCTGCGCAGCGAGGATCTGCACGGAGCCCTGCGAGAAGATGTCGAACTTGTACGTCCGGACGATGTGCCGGTGCAGCGAGGTCGAGTTGTACTGCGTCAGCACGTACATCCGCTCCATCCCGGAGTGGATCGCGTTGCTGATCGTGACGTCGATCAGCCGGTACTTGCCGGCGATCGGCACGGCGGGCTTGCTGCGCAGGCGGGTCAGCGGATCGAGACGCGCGCCCCGGCCCCCGCCGAGGATCACGACGACGACGTCCTTGGCTCGATCGTTCCACGACTCCAAGCGGCGCTCTCCCGTGAGGTCCCAGTCTACCAGGACCGAACGGCGCCTAGATCGCCACCGTGCCCTTGAACCAGCGCTGCAGACACGCGCGGCACGGCCGGTCGTCCTTGAGGTCGACGTCGGCGAGCATCGCCGACGGCGCGAGCGCGCACTGCGGGGTGCGGCACTCGGGCATCGCGAGCAGCCGGGCGATCGCGCGCAGCAGCTCCTTGGTCAGACGGGCGCGCTGGCGGTTCGGGTCGGCCGAGCGGCGGTAGAACGCCTCGCGCAGACGCCGCACCGACACGACGCCGAGCCCCTTCCCCGGCAGGAGCGCGGTGAACGCCGCCTCGGACGACGACGTGTACAGGTCGGCGTCGGTGACGAACACGACCACGTCGGGCTTGCGCGGCGCGGCCGGCGTGTCCGGACCGTCGGCGGCAATCATGCGGCCCGGCCCGAGCTGCGCGTAGGACGCGCGCAGGCTCGCGAGGAGCACGGCCGCGCGAAACTGTCCCCGCTCGCGATCGCCGACGCCTGCGGGCAGCGGCAGCGCGAGCGACTTGAGCTCGATCGGCAGACGGAGCGTGCGGGCCACCGTACGCACGGCGGGCTCGATCTCTTCGGTGCCGAGCTTGCCGACCGGCACGACGGCGACGTGGCGTTCTACCACCGGGACCTCCTCGCGGCCGCCTATAATCCGCTGCGACGCTGGCCGTGGCAACCCCGGAGGCTCCTGGCATGCCGAACGCACCCGGAGCGGAGGTCGCGGACGCGCTCGACCGCTCGGCGAGCCTCGCGCCCGAGGACGCGCGCCGGGCCGACGAGCGGGCGCTCGACGCCCTGGGCTCGGCCATGGCGATCGACGATCTGCTCGAGCGGCTCGGCCCGGCACGGATCGCCGCGCTGCTCGATCGCGCGGTGGCGCGCGCCGACTCACGCGACAGGGTCTGGGCGCTCCTCGACCTGGTCCGCCGCCCCAGCGTGCTGCGGCACATCGAGCCCGGCGAGCGCGACGCCTGGGCCGCGCGGATCCTCGCGGCGATCGACGGCTCGGCGTTCACCGTCGGGGCACTGTTCGAGCAGCGCGTCCGGGCGTACGGCTCGCGTGTGCTGTTCCAGGTCAGCGAGGCCGGCGGCTCCCGCGTCCTGAGCTGGCGACTCACCGCGTCGCGCGTCGAGGCGCTGGCCCGCGGAATCCTGGCCCTCGAGGAGGGACGACCGGCCCGCGTGGCGATCCTCAGCCACAACCGGATCGAGGCGATCCTCGTCGATCTGGCGTGCCTGACGACCGGGATCGTCGACGTGATCATCCCGGCCAACGCGACCGAGACCGACGTGGGCTACATGCTGCGCCAGTCCGAGTGCGACGTGGTGTTCGCCCTGGGACCGGAGCTCGCGGCCAAGGTCGTGGCCCAGCGCGGCCAGCTCCCGCACCTGCGCCACGTGGTGGCGCTCGATCCCGCCGTCCGCGGCGGCGCTGTCTCCGGCGGCGCTGTCCCCGGCGCATCGGGCCGCGTGCTCGCGCTCGACGACGTCGTGGCGCGGGGGGACAAGGTTCCGGCGACGACGCGGGCCGAGCGCGCGGCACGGGTCGAGCCCGGCGACCTGGCGACGATCATGTTCACGTCGGGCACGACCGGGACGCCGAAGGGCATCCGGTTCTCGCAGCGCAACCTCGTGTTCAAGCGGTTCGCGCGGGCGCTCGCGCTACCCGAGATCGGCGAGGACGACACGCTCGTGTGCTTCCTGCCGCTGTTTCACACGTTCGGTCGGTTCCTCGAGATGCTGGGCTGCGTGTTCTGGGGCGCGACGTACTGCTTTCTCGAGAGCCCCGACGTCGACGCGCTCGTGCGCGGGATGCGGCGGTTCCGGCCCACTGTGTTCATCAGCGTGCCCAAGAAATGGATCCAGCTGCACGAGACGATCGCCGAGCAGGCCGACCCCGCGTCGGCCACCGACGTCGAGCTGGCCCAGGCCACGAGCCGCGTGACCGGGGGCCGGCTGCGGTATGGCCTGTCGGCCGCGGGCCACCTCGATGCCGACGTGTTCCGGTTCTTCCAGCGGCAAGGCGTGGAGCTGCTGAGCGGCTTCGGCATGACCGAGGCCACGGGTGGGATCCTCATGACGCCCCCCGGAGCGTACAAGGACGATTCGCTCGGCGTGCCGCTCCCCGGGATCGAGGCGCGCCTCGCGCCCGATGGCGAGCTGATCGTCCGCGGGCCCTACGTGATGCTGGGCTACCTCGATACGCCGGGCAGCGCTCCGTCGTTCGATGCCGAGGGGTGGTTCCACACCGGCGACCTGATGGCGCAGGATGCCGACGGATACTTCCGGCTCGTCGACCGCAAGAAGGAGATCTACAAGAACATCAAGGGCGAGACGATCGCGCCCCAGCGCATCGAGAACCTGTTCCGGGACTTCGACTCGGTCGGACGCGCGTTCCTGGTCGGCGATCATCGCGAGTACAACACGCTGCTGCTGTGGCCGCACCCGGAGTACCGCGCGCGACACCTCGACGGGCTCGAGCCGCACGAGGTCAAGGACCACTACCGCTCGATCGTCGTATCGGTGAACCGATTCCTCGCGCCGTACGAGCGCATCGTCGACTTCGCGGTGATCGATCGGGACCTCGACCCGGCTCTGGGCGAGCTGACCGAGAAGGGCACGCCGCGCCGGCCGCAGGTCGTACGCAACTTCGAGCCGGTGCTGCGCCAGCTGTACCGCCGCACCGTGCTGCACGTCGGAGGCCTCGACCTGACGGTCACGAACTGGATGTTCCAGGTCCTCGGTCTGACGGCCAACGACCTGCGGGTCACCGAGGACACGTTGGCCCTGCCGGGCGCACCGCCGCTCGGGGCCCGGCGCACCGCGCGGGGTGAGGCGCTCGTCGGCTCGTGCGTCTATCGGTTTCCTCCGGACGGCCCGCTCAACCTGGGGGTCGTGCTGACCACGCCGCGGCTGTGGCTCGGAAACGACGCGCTGGTCCAGGCGGTCCCGATCGACCTGGCGCAGCGCGTGCGCCCGGGCCGAGCGGCCGACGGGATGGCGTGGGTCGGCCGGCCCGAGCCGTACGCGCCGCGCGACACCGACCGCGCGGCCCTGGCCGACGCTCTGCGGCACGGAAAGCACGATCTGAAGACGGTGCATCTCGCGGCGTGCTTGCTCGATGCCGCGGACCCGGCGCTCGCGCTCGGCGCGATCAAGCTCCTCGGGCGCATCGTGGCCTCGACCGACGAGTCGCTGGCCGAGCCGGTGCGTGTCGTCCTCGCGCGCGCCGCCGAGGCGGATCGCGAGGTCGCGCGCCGTGCGTTCCAGCTCCTCGTTCCGGCCGAGCGCGAATCGCGGTTCCGCGCGGTCGTCGAGCGGTTCCTCGCGCGCGACGCGGAGCTGATCGACGCCGAGACGCGCGCCGACCTGGTCAAGCGTCGTTTGCCCGACGCCAAGCTCGACGCGCTGGTCGATCTCGCGCGCGAGGCCGCGAGCGCGTCGGCCGCCGCTGCGTCGGCCGACGCTGCGGCGGCCGCGGTCGCCGTGCCGCGGGCTGCCGCGCTGCTGCGGTTCCTCGCGGCCTATGGCGCGGCGCATCCGGCAACGTATCGCCGACTTCGCGCGTTCCTCCTGCGCACCGGGCTGTTCGCGGCCGACGCGGTGGTGCGCGCCGAGGCCGACGAGGCCGCGGACACGCTGCAGAAGGGGTTCCGGGCGTGGCTCGGCCCGAACGCGCGCATCGCCGTCGACCCCGAGACGGGTCAGGAGTACGGCTGGGACGACGTGGTCGTGTTCGATGACGAGGTCCCGGAGCCGGATCGGTCGCGTCTGCTCTCGGGGATCAAGAACACGCCGCTCCTGCGCGAGGCGTCGTTCCTGTTTTCGAAGGGCATCCTGCTGCGCATCGACGACATCCCGCCGGGCGGCATCTGGGTCCGGCCCCTCGGCGCGCGGCCGGACAAGGCCACGTACCGCCTCACGATCCAGACCCGGTTCCACGGCGGCTACGACCTGGCGATCAGCCTGAACCACGGGCTGACCGTCGAGCAGGTGGCGGAGGAGATCCGCTGGCTGATCCTCAGCGGCGAGTCCGCGGGGCAAGAGCCGCTCGTCGCCGAGTTCGGGGGCTACTGGAAGCGTCAGGACCTGTGGAGCGCCGAGTTCGTGACCGGGGACACTCTGGCCCGCGCCCTGCGCCGTCTGTCGCGCCGGCCCGAGGAGCGCGAGCGGTTCCGACAGATCTGGCCGTTCCTCGCGTGGACGGCGCTCGCCGGGTACGTCGATTTCTGGCGCCGCACCGGACGGCGCTGGGAGATCGCCGATCCGAGCATGACCGGGATCGTCGTGCCGACCGACGACTTCCACACCGGTGTGCGCATCGTCTCGCTCACCTGGCGCCGGCCGCACCGCGGCCTGTTCGTGATGCTGCGCTCGTTCAAGGACGAGTTCGTGCGGCCGGCCGAGGAGCAGTATCCCGAGCTCCGAGGCCTCGTCGGTCCGGAGATCGTGTTCTCCGCGGTGCTCGAGGTGTTCGGCGAGGACGCCGGGCTCGAGCTCCTCGACGCCGCGCGCGGCTCGGCCACGGCTCCCGAGGATGGAGAGCTGCTCCGCGCCCTCGACGGCTTCGTCGACAGCGTGCGCCGGCGTGGGTTCTTGCCGCGACGTCTGCACTTCGCGGTCGAACGGTATCTGCGCTGGGAGCGCCTCTCCGCCGATGCGACCCCCGTCGCCCGCGCCCGCACGCTACAGGAGCTGTACGAGACGTACGGCCTGCAGTCGCTGGCCCACGAGTATCCCGAGACGCGGCTGCGGTTCTTCCGCGAGACCGTGCTGCGCGACGGAAGCGCCGAGCTGATCGCGGGCCTCGACGAGCTGATCGGCAAGCTGCGCCAGCGCGACCTCGTGGGCGACGAGCTGATCGACGCGGTGGCCGAGCAACGGGCACGCCTGCGCGTGACGGAAGCCGAGGACTACTTCCTGGCCCGCCTGTCGCTCCCCTACCTGCGTCCGGAGGACGCTGCGAACTTCGTGTCGAGCGACCTCGGCGGCCGGCCGCAGAGCGAGATCGTGGTCAACCTCGAGGACCAGGAAGGCGGTCGATTCCGGGTGCGCCATGCCCTGAACCCGAAGGAGGTCGGGCGCCTGCACCGGCTGTTCCTCGCGGCCAAGCTCGACGTGCACTTCCGGCCCGAGCACCGGTACCTCGTGGCGATCAACGACCGGCAGCAGATCCTCGGCGGCATCTACTACGAGGTCGAGGAGGGCGGTGAGACCGCGCACCTCGAGAAGATCGTCGTGGCCGAGGCCTGGCGGCGCAAAGGCGTCGCCGACGGACTGATGACCGAGCTGTTCAATCGCCTGCGCGCTGCGGGCGTGAAGACCGTGACGACCGGGTTCTTCCGGCCCGAGTACTTCTACGCCTACGGGTTCCGGATCGAGAAGCGCTACGCCGGCCTCGTCAAGTCGCTGAACGACGAGCCCGCGCGGCCCGCGGTCTGATCCGATCGTTTCTGCTACGATCGGGCCGGGTGCCCGGGGGGCGCCCGCGCCCGAAGAAGAGCCGCGCTCACCCCCGAAGATCCAGGGTGGATCGGATGAGCTCCCTGGCCGCTGCGAACCGTCGGGCCCCGCGCAGCGTAGACCCTGGGGGTGCCTCATGCTCTCGAAGCTGCGCGCGCGAGCGCGTCTCTTGTTACGCCAGCTCCGCTCCGACGATCCGGCGCGCTCGACCGCCGCGGCGGCGCGCTTCGGTCGGCTGGCCACGCTCGCCGCGTGCGCGAGCGATCCGCCGCGCCTCGCGCAGCGGGCCCGGCTCAAGCACGCGTTGACGGTGATCGCGCTCGAGCACGGCCAGCCGTCGTGGCCCGCGCTCAAGGCCGCTCTCGATCGAGCGCCGGCCGAGGCCGTGGTGTGGTATCCCCGCGGCATGGGCGCGTTCCTCAACCGCTGGTTCGCCCGCTACGAGGACGCGCGGTGGTCGCTCGAGGCCGAAGGCGGCTACCTGTTCCCGTATCGCGATCAGTTCTTCGTGTGCGAGGCGCGCGCGCTCGAGGTCCTCGGTCTCGACGCCGACGATCCCGACTGGGCGCGCATCGACCGCGACTGCGCGCGCCCGGGGGACGTCGAGGCCTACGCGCGGCTGCGACAGAGGCGCGCGGCGCACGGGGACGCATCGTGATCCGCCGCGTGTGGCACGGCTTCACGACCCGCGAGAACGCGGAGGCCTACGAGCGCTTGCTACGCGACGAGATCTTCGCCGGGATCGCGGCGCGGGAGCTCCCGGGCTACCACGGGCTCGAGCTCCTGCGCCGCGACCTCGGGACGGAGGTCGAGTTCGTGACGATCCTGCGCTTCGCCACGCTCGACTCCGTGCGCGCGTTCGCGGGCCAGGACCACGAGGTCGCAGTGGTCCCGCCCGCCGCGCGCGCGCTCCTGCTGCGGTTCGACGCCCGAGCCGCGCACTTCGAGCTGCGGGACAGCCGTCCCGCGGTGTCGCCTGAGGACCGCGCGGCGATCGACGAGCTGCGGGCGCGCGACGCCCGGGCCGCGCGAGCCCAGGACTTCACGACGCTGCGCACGGTGATCGATGACGAGGCGGTGATGCTGCCGCCCGGAGCGCCCCGGCAGTGCGGGATCGGCATATCCGACGTCGCGCCGACGCACGACGTCCTGGACTACGTCATGGAGTTCGACGAGCTCGAGATCCGGGACGATCGGGCGATCGAGTGGGGCACGATCCGCGGCGCGATGCGCGGTCGCGAAACGGGTGCGGTCGAGAGCTCGAGCTACCACGTGATGCGGATCCTGCGCCGCCAGCCCGACGGAACGTTCAAGGTCTATCGCTCGATCTGGGCCCCGAGCGATTGAGGCGACGATGGCCGAGCTGCGGATCGAGATGACCAAGCGGCCGGACGGTGGGTCGGTGCTGCGCTGCGTCCGAGCCGACGGCTCGACGACGTGGCAGCACCACCGCGGGCGGCAAGCTGCGTTCTTCCCCGTGCACGACCTGGCGCACCTGGCGGTCGAGTCGGTGCTGGGCGCGACGAGCGGGTTCTACGGCCTCGTGGCCGCGGGGTGGGACATCGAGGACACGACGGGCAAGGGAGCGCGCGGGGCGATCCCCGACGAAGCCATGCGGATCGAGCGCCTCGTCGGCATCCTCGACCTCGAGCGCGCCGGGTCCGCGAGCTGGTCGGCCGCGGCGCTGAACGCGCAGCTCGGCGGCGAGCCGACGATCAGCGACGAGGAGCTCGAGCGCGTGCGCGCGACGACGCACGAGCTGATCGCGAGATGGTCGAGCTTGGCACCGGGTGAAACCCTCGTCGTGCTATTCGGGTGAGCGGTTCCGCTCAGTACAGCGACGACTCGTTTCCGCAGGTGTCGAATGCGCTCACGAGGTAGTACAGGTCCTGGGGCGCAACCGCCGCGCCCTCGTGGGTAAACGAGAGCGCGTTCGTCGAGCCCACGCGAACGCCGTCGGTGAACCCCGGCGTCGTTGCGACGTAGACGCCGAAGCGCGCACCGGCTCCGAGATCCCACTCCAGCACGACGTCCTCGCCATGGCGGCGACCACGAATCGAGCCCAGAGATTGCGGAGGTGTCGAGCAGCCGATGCACTCGCGTCCCTGATCGATCATCGCCCAGTCGTCGATTCCGGCCTCGTCGCTCGAGCTGAGGCTGAAGGCGGAAAGGACGAAGCGGAACTGGTGCCCGGCGTCGAACCAGCCGTCGATCTCGAACGGATGGCGGATTCTGCGCCACATCGGCGTCGCGAGCGGTGCCAGCTCGGTCAACGGCTGGAACGGCGGGTTGAAGACGTTTCCAGGCTTGAACTCGACGCGCAGACGGGTCGACGGGTGCCCGGCGACCCAATACGAGTACTCGAACGCAGGTGACAGCACCGGCTCGTTCAGCTCCCCGAGCCTAGGCGTGAGCAGAATCGTCGATCCACCGTCAACGTCGTTCTGCTGTCCGTTGACTTGCGTGGACTGGAGTCCGGTGATCCAGCAACGCTCCCCGTCCGGGCAGTCTCCGGACTGGAACGGCGGTGCGGGGTGGGGGTTCCCCAGCTCCCAGTTGCCGCTCGTCGCGGTCGAGAGCCCATCGAACGTCCAGCCGTCGTCCGACAGCTCGAAGCTCCCCCGCAGGACGGTGCGGTCGATGCCGCTCGACTGCACCGCGAACACCGTGTCGGGACCCGACTCGTTGCCGGCGCTGTCCCGCGCGCGAACGATGTACCAGAAGTCGGTGTAGGCGGGCAGTCCCGAGTCCTCGAACGTCGTGCTCGTCGTCGATCCGACGAACGTCGGCGGTCCAGGCAAGAAGAACGGATCGTCGGGACTGCGATACACATCGTAGGTGACCGGACCGCACTCCTCGGTCGCCGGAAGCCACGACAGCCCGATCACGCCACATCCCGGACGTGGGGACACGGACTGGGGACCGGTGAACGCCGGCGGTCCGACGTCGGGACCGCTCGGTGGCACGATGGGGAGCCGGATCGAGTTACCCTCGGCGCCACCGAGCGAGTCCGCGGCGCGCACGGCGTAGAAGTAGGTCACTCCGCCCCACAGTCCCGTATCGACGTAGCTCGTCGGCTTGATCCCGCTCGCAACGAGATTCTCCGGCCCGGGAGCGAACGCCACGCTCGTGCTGCGATACACGTCGTAGCGAACGGACGAGTTCACGCAGTTGCGCGTCGCCGCCGCCCAGCTCAACGTCGATTGCCCGCACCCTGGCCCGGGCACGACGCTCGACAGCCCCGCAAACGTCGGTGGCGTCGCGCACGGCGGCGAGGGCTCGCATACCCCCTGCGGGTTCCCGAGTGTCACGTCGATCCACGACGGCTCCTGCGCACATGACCCGCCCGCGCTCGGATCGAGCCGAATGCGCAAGACGTCCGCACACGCCGCCTGAGGCGAGACGGCGCGGAAGCGCAGCGCATCCTCGCCCGCCGCGCTCGCCCCCGGCGCGATCCCCGGCCAGGCTGCGGTCGCATCGAGCAGCGTGACCGCGGACGTCGACGTCAGCGTCCCCGAGCCCCCACCCGAGGCCGCGGTCCCCACGTTCGAGAGCTCGATCGAAAGATCGACTTCCTCGTCCGGATCCGCGTATCCCGATCCGTTCGTGTCCTGAACCGTGGCGGCCGTGACAGTCAGCATCGGTTGAGCCACCGCCTGCGAGCTGATCGGGCTCTCGATCCGCGACTCGCACCCCGACGCCGTCTCGGCCAGCACCACGTAGCCGTAGGGGATGCCCGGCACGATCTCGTGGTCGGAGTACGTCCGCGGCGCGGGCGGTACGACGGTCGCCACCTCGAACAGCGCCTCGACGCCCGGCTCCTGGCGCAAGACCACGTATCGAGCGGCCCCCGTCACGCTCGTCCAGGACAGATCGATCCGGTCACAACCTGGAGTCACGGTCACGACCGGTTGCGCGGGCCGCGAGCAGTACGGCGAGGCTCCGCGATTCTGCCCCGCGATTCCGTGCCGCGAGAACGCGTTGAAGATGTCGGTCCCGTTCGGCGTCCCGTTGCTCAGATTCCCGTCCGTGTCGTCGGCCAAGAGGTACGCGTCGTAGACCGACGGAAACGACGTCGGTAGATATCCCACGGCGAACGGCGACGACGTGAAGAACAGCCGCTCGGCCTCGCGCCAGCCGGTCCGAGCTCCGTGCCGCGCCGCGAGCGCCAACGCCAGGTCCCACGCCGTCTGTCCGAGGATCTCGCCCTCGCAGTGCAGCTCGAACCCGAGCGGCCCGAGCTCGCCGACTTGCGGACACTTCGTCCCGATGTTCGACGTGGTCAACAGGCCCCGCGGACCGTTCGGATCGAGGTTCCGTACTGGGCTGCCGTCCGTGAAGAAGCCCGGCCCCATCAGTGCGCTGTGCGTCATGAGCATCGACACGACGTCCGCCGTGCCCTCGCCCGTGGCCCCGTCTCCTTCCGCGGTGTGGAAGTCGAGACCGTGCCCCCACTCGTGGTACGCGATGTCCGACACCTCGCCCGTGTTGCCGCACCCTTGGCCGGCGCGGAAGAAGTACACGTCCCCGTCGTAGAACGCGTTGCAAGTCGCCGGGTAGTTCGTGTGCGAGACCAGCACCTCGTCGAGCCACGCGAGCCCCGGAAGCCACGCCTTCGCGATCCGCCGCACCTGGTTCAGGTGGTAGTACGAGGTGCGATCGGCCGGCGTCGACGCCCCGTTCCCCGTCGCGTCGACTCCGCCGAAGCCGAAGTCGAGCCTTCCCGTCCCCCCGCCCACGGTGGCCAGCGGGTCGAACGGATTCGCGCAGCCCGCGCAATCGGTCACGACCCACGGGCCGCTCAGAACCGCGGTCGCGAGTCCGCCCGAATAGGAGAACGCGCCGGCGAAGTCGCTCGCGGACGCGCCCTGCTCCGTCGTGACGTTCGCGTAGGGCATCGGCACCCGGGTCTCGTTCTGCTCGAACCAGCTCCGCGGATACGCGCTCCCCACGACGCGGCCGTAGCGGTTCGAATCGACGAACGACACGACCTCGCCGGTTCGTGCGTCGACCCGCGCCTCCCAAGTCTCGATCTCGCCCGGCACGCGATACCGCACGACCCACACCAGGCGATAGGTCAGCAGCTCCTCGCCGTTCTCCTCGGGTTGGAACCGAAGCGCGGGCGAGCCACGCAGCTCGTACGCCGCAGCATCCCCGCCATGATCGAGTGCTCGCTCGATCGCCTGGCGCTCGGTCACGACCGGCCGCGCGTCGCCCGGCGCGTGGCCCACGAGCGGCGCTCCGAACTGCACCAGGTTTCCCGAGTTGATGTGCAGGTAGACCGCCGCGTCCTCGACTGGCACCCCCGCGACGTGCCACGCGAAGCGCAGTCCGATCGCGCGCCCGTCGCGGCCGAGCGTGCTCGCCTGGCGATCGAGCACGAGCTCCCCAACCTCGGGCTCGAGCCACGCTCCTTCGTCCGCGAGGAACCGTCGTCCCTGCAGCTCGAGGCTCGCGAGATCGATCGCACCGCGTGTCTCGAGCGCGTTCCCCCGACCCGCGATCCACGGGATCCCCGATCCGGCGACGCGCACGGCGCGCCCCGTACGCCGATCGATCGCGATCTCCCACGTGCCGCCGAAGCGCTTCAGGAATGCGCGAGCGCGCGCCGCCTCGGCGCTCCGGTCGCCGAGGTCCACCGGCTCCGCCCGCGCCGAAGCGTGGGAACGCTCGATCCAGCGCTCGGAGCGCGGAACCACGGACGGCGCCGCGGCATGACCCGGCACCGTGACCGCGAACGCGAAGGCCAGACCTAGGCCTCGTCGCACGACACCCCCCGGTGTGGCTGGCCTAAGTATACGGCGGTTCGAGTCTCGACTACGCGGGTTGAGGCGGCCGACCGGATCCCGCGGTCAAGAAGCGCCGGACCAGGAGCAACGTGGCCGCACCGGCGACCCCGAGCTCGAGATCGCGCAGCGTGTTCGTCACGCTCGTGTGCGCGTGCGATCCGAGGTAGATGTCGCACAACTGCTCGCCGAACTCCCAGAACAGGGCCGCGGCACAGGCGATGCCGAACGCCAGCAGGTCGGCGCCGAGCGGTGTCGGCACGCCGAGGAGCCGGGGGCACATGGCGCAGGCCCGCCGGACGAAGTACGCCGCCGCCATCCCGCCCGAGAAGTGCATGATCGGATCGACGACCGGCTCGTGGCCGAAGGTGCGCGCGGCCACCTCGTGCCCGACGACCACGGCGATCGGCGCCCAGGCGGCCTGACGCAACAGGCGCGCGATCGAACGCGGCACCGTCTCGAGCATCGCCTGGGGGTCGAGTCGCGCTTCGGGCGCCCGACGGATCAGCTCGCGCCTTCCACCTGCGCGAGCAGCCACTCGGTGGTCACGCTCTTCGGCCGCTCGAGCGACAGCCCGAGGGCGCGATCCCACACGAGCGACGCGAGCACGCCCATCGCCCGCGACACGCCGAACAGCACGGTGTAGAAGTCGTACTCCTCGACGCCGTAGTGCACGAGCAGGCACCCCGAGTGCGCGTCGACGTTGGGCCATGGGTTCTTGGCCTTGCCGTGCTCACGCAGGATGTCCGGCACGACCTCGTACAGCATCGCCACGATGCGGAAGTTCGGGTCGTCGGGCAGGTGCGCGAGCGCGAACTCGCGCTGCGCCAGATAGCGCGGATCGGTCTTGCGCAGGACGGCGTGGCCGTAGCCCGGGACGACGTGTCCTGCGCGCAGCGTGTCCCACACGTACTGCACGAGCTCGTCGCGCGTCGGCGCGTGGCCCAGGTGGCGCTTCAGCTCCACGATCCAGCGCACGACCTCCTGGTTCGCCAGACCGTGGAGCGGCCCGGCCAAGCCGTTCATTCCGGCAGCCAGACACAGGTACGGATCGGACAGCGCCGACCCGACGAGGTGCGTCGTGTGCGCGCTGACGTTGCCGCCCTCGTGGTCCGCGTGCAAGGTCATGTACAGGCGCATCAGCTCCGAGAACTCGGGCGCGTCGATCCCCAGCATGTGCGCCAGGTTCGCGGCCCAGTCGAGGCCCGGAGCCGCCGGCGGGACGTGGCGCCCGCCCTTGTACGACCGGCGGTAGATGTACGCCGCGAGCACCGGTAGCCTTCCGAGGAGCACCATCGCGTCCTCGAACATCGGGTCCCACAGCTCGGTCTTGGCCCGGCCCTCGCGGTACTCGCGGGCGAAGATCGAGTCCGCCTGCATGCTCTGGATCCCCAGCGCGAACTGGGTCATCGGGTGGCTGTCGACCGGCATCGCGTCGAGCACGCGCTGGGTGTGCGCGGGCAACGTCTCGTGGCTGCGCCACGCGGCCGAGATCTCGTCGACCTGGGCCTTCGTCGGCACATCGCCGGTCAGCAGCAGGAAGTACAGGCCCTCGGGCAGCGGCTGCTCGGCGCCTGCGGCGCGCGGCAGGAGCCGGGCGAGGTCCGGGATGCTGTAGCCCCGGAAGCGGATCCCCTCGTCCGGATCGAGCGCCGAGGTCTCGGTGACGAGGCCCTTGACGCCGCGCATCCCGCCGTACGCCTGGGAGATCGTGACGTCCGAGATCTTGCGCTCGCCGTGATCGGTCTGCAGCCGGCGCACGGACTCCCGCATTCCGGGGATCTTGGACGCCAGACGATCCTTCAGCATCGACATCGAGGGGCCAGGTTAGATAGCCGCCTTGGCCGTGTCAACTCGCCGCGCGCGGCGCGTGGCCACCGTCTTCGCGGTCGCGCGCTCCGGTGCGACGAGCCGCTTGAGGAACTCTCCGGTGTGCGATCCACGGATCGTGGCGACGCGCTCCGGCGTGCCCTCGGCCACGATCCGCCCGCCGCCGTCTCCGCCTTCGGGACCGAGGTCGATGATCCAGTCCGCGGTCTTGATCACGTCGAGGTTGTGCTCGATCACGATCACCGTGTTGCCCTGATCGACGAGCCGGTTCAGGACCGTCAGCAGCTTCTTGATGTCGTCGAAATGCAGGCCGGTCGTCGGCTCGTCGAGCAGGTACAGCGTGCGCCCCGTCGCGCGGCGCGACAGCTCCTTCGACAGCTTGATGCGCTGCGCCTCCCCGCCGGAGAGCGTCGTCGCCGCCTGGCCCAGGCGGATGTACCCCAGGCCGACGTCGTACAGCGTCGGCGAGCTTCTCGCGCACCGGCGGCACGGCGTCGAAGAACTCGAGCGCCTGGTGCACGGTCATCTCCAGGACCTCGGCGATGCTGCGCTGCTTGTACAGGATCTCGAGCGTCTCGCGGTTGTAGCGCTTGCCGCGGCACGTGTCGCACGTCACGTACACGTCGGGCAGGAAGTGCATCTCGATCCGCAGGACCCCGTCGCCCTCGCACGCCTCGCAGCGCCCACCCTTGACGTTGAACGAGAACCGGCCCGGGGCGTACCCGCGCATGCGCGCCTCGGGCACGAGGGCGAACAGCTCGCGGATCGGACCGAAGAGCCCGACGTACGTCGCCGGGTTCGAGCGCGGGGTCCGGCCGATCGGCGACTGGTCGATGTCGATCACCTTGTCGATCGCCTCGATGCCGTCGATCCGCACGTGCGCCCCGGGCTCGGCCTCGGCCTCGTGCAGCGCGCGGGCCAGGCCGCGGTGCAGGATCTCGTTCACCAGCGTGCTCTTGCCCGATCCGGACACGCCGGTGACGCAGGTCAGCCGGGCCAGCGGAAAGCGCACGGTAATGCCGCGCAGGTTGTGCTCGGTGGCCTGGACGACGGCGATCGAGCGCCCGTCGCCCGCACGACGCGATTCCGGCACGTGGATCGCCTCACGGCCCGAGAGGTACGCGCCGGTGAGCGACCTCTCGCGAGCGCTCGATCTCGGCCGGCGTGCCCTGGGCCACGACCTCGCCGCCCAGCTCGCCCGCGCCGGGACCGAGGTCGACGACCCAGTCCGCGCTGCGGATCGTCTCCTCGTCGTGCTCGACCACGATCACGGTGTTCCCCAGGTCGCGCATCTTGCGCAGCGTGTCGAGGAGCCGGCGGTTGTCGCGCTGGTGCAGCCCGATCGACGGCTCGTCGAGGATGTACAGGACACCGGTCAGGCGCGAGCCGATCTGGGTCGCCAGGCGGATGCGCTGGCTCTCGCCGCCCGACAGCGTGGTCGCCGAGCGATCGAGCGTCAGGTAGCCCAGGCCGACGTTCTCGAGGAACCCCAGACGCTCGCCGATCTCCTTGCGGATCGGCGCCGCGATCCGGCGCTCCTTGTCCGTCAGCTCGAGCTGATCGAGGAACCGCCGGGCCTCGGCGACCGACGCGCGGGTCTGGGACGCGATGTCCTGTCCCCCGACCTTCACCGCCAGGCTTTCGGGTCGCAGGCGCTTCCCTCCGCACGCCGCGCACGGCTGCACGGCCATCAGCTCCTCGAGCTCCTCGCGTCGCGCCTGCGACGCCGTATCGCGATACTGCCGCTCGAGCGTGGCCAGGATGCCGATCCACGTCTTGCGGAACTCGTACGTCGAGCGCGAGCCCTGCCAGCGGAAGTCGAACTCCTTGTCCCCCGCGCCGTGCCACAGCACCTTCTTGAAGCTCGGCGAAAGCTTCCTGTACGGGAGCTTGGGGTCGACCTTGTACGCGCGGAACAGGCTCGTCTCGAGGATCTGGTACCAGCTGGCATCGCCCCAGGCCAGTGCCCCGTCGCGCAGCGTCTTGTCCGGATCGAGCACGAGCCGGGTCTCGGTGAACGACTTCTTGACGCCCAGACCGCCGCACTCGGTGCACGCGCCGTACGGCGAGTTGAACGAGAACATTCGCGGGGCGAGCTCGGGCACCGACACGCCGCACGTCGGGCACGCCAGGTGGCGCGAGAACAGCAGGTCCTGCTTGCCTGAGACGTCGATCACGACCAGACCGTCGGCGACGCCGAGCGCCGTCTCGACCGAATCGGTCAGCCGACCCGTCAGGTCGGGGCGCACGACCAGCCGGTCGACGACGATCTCGATCGTGTGCTTCTTCTGCTTGTCGAGCTCGATCTCCTGGCCTAGCTCGCGGTCGACTCCGTCGACGCGCGCCCGCACGAACCCCGAGCGCGCCGCGTCGCCCAGCTCCTTCTTGTAGATCCCCTTGCGCCCGCGCACGATGGGGGCCAGCACGCGGACCTTCGTCCCCTCGGGGAGCTGCAGCACCGAATCGACGATCTGCTGCACCGACTGCGAGGCGATCGGCTTCCCGCACTGGTGGCAGTGCGGCCGGCCGACCCGGGCGTAGAGCAGACGCAGGTAGTCGTAGATCTCGGTCACCGTGCCGACCGTCGAGCGCGGGTTGCGCGCGGTCGTCTTCTGCTCGATCGAGATCGCCGGGGACAGGCCCTCGATCGATTCGACGTCGGGCTTCTCCATCTGCTCGAGGAACTGCCGGGCGTACGCCGACAGCGACTCGACGTATCGCCGCTGGCCCTCGGCGTACAGCGTGTCGAACGCCAGGGACGACTTGCCCGACCCGGACACGCCGGTCACGACGACGAGGCGGTTGCGCGGCAGCGTCAGGTCGAGATTCTTGAGGTTGTGCTCGGACGCACCGCGGATGACGATCGATGTCGAGCCCATGCCGCGTTGATTCTACCAGTCGGTTCCACGGCCTCGGTTCTGCTATCGTGCGCGGCGTGCTGAGCGGCGTACTCGTGCTCCTCGCGCTCCTCGCGGGCCCGGCGCCTGCGGACCCGAGCACGCCCGCGCCACCGCCCGTGCTCGTGCCCGACACGAGCCAGCCCGGGCCGGTCGTGCTGCGCGGCCAGACGTGGACGCTCGAGACGAAGGACGTCACGATCCATCTGCGACAGGTCGACGACACCGAGCGCCGGAACTTCATCGGCCACGTGACGGGACTGTCGATCGACCCGTTCGCCGCGCCGGCCGACGCGCCGCCGCGCTTCCTGTCCTACCTCGTGCACATCGAGAACCGAGGCCAGGAGGCGCTCGAGTTCAACCCGGTCAACAGCTGGCTGACCACGAACCGCAAGCAGATCCTGTACCCCGTCGGGCTGAGCGATCTGCTGTCGATGTACCACGACGGCGGGATGGAGCTGCCCGACGCGTACGAGCGGGTCGGCCCGGCGGTGCTCGAGCATGCGCGCACGGTCGACGCGGGCGCGACGCTCGCCGGGCTCCTCGTGTACCACATCGTCGACCCGCGGACGAAGAGCTACCAGATCGACATCGAGCTGACGAAGACGGATGGCAAGGCGGTGCTGTTCGCCGCGCACTATCGCCGGCCACCGAAGAACGAGCGCGGAGCATGACCACGGGAACGAACGCCGCGCGCCGGCTCGACGGGACGGCCACGGCTCGGCGTATCCGCACGGAAGTAGCCGAGGGGTGCGCGCGCCTGAAGCGCGAGCGCGGCATCGTGCCGGGGCTGACCGTCGTGCTCGTCGGCGACGACCCGGCATCGCAGATCTACGTACGCAACAAGGAGAAGGCGGCCCGCGAAGCGGGCATGCGCTCGACGGTCGAGAGCCTCCCCGGCGACGCCGCGGAGCCAACCGTGCTCGATACCGTGGCCCGGCTGAACGACGACCCGGCGGTCCACGGCATCCTGGTGCAGCTGCCGTTGCCCCCGGGCGTCGATTCGCAGCGCGTGGTCCAGGCGATCGATCCGCGCAAGGACGTCGACGGCCTGCATCCGGAGAACGCCGGCCGGCTGCTCCTGGGCTTGCCGGGCTTCGTCCCGTGCACGCCGGCGGGCGTGATCGAGCTGCTGAAGGAGAACGGCGTGCCGCTCGCCGGGCGCCGCGCAGTTGTCCTCGGACGCAGCAACATCGTCGGGAAGCCGATGGCGCTCCTGCTCCTGCGCGAGCAGTGCACGGTGACCGTGTGCCACTCGCGCTCGACCGGCCTGCCCGAGATCGCCTCGACCGCCGACATCCTGGTCGCCGCGATCGGCCGCCGCGCGATGGTCACGGGGAGCTACATCAAGGAAGGGGCCGCGGTCGTCGACGTCGGGATCCACCGGGTCGAGGACGAGGCGACCTGCCGCGCGCTCTTCGGCGACGATCCGCAGCGCCTGGCGACCCTGCGCGACAAGGGCGCGACGCTCACGGGCGACGTGCATCCGCTCGAAGCGCGGACCCGCGCGGGCTGGCTCACGCCGGTGCCCGGAGGCGTCGGCCCGCTGACGATCGCGCTCCTCCTGCGAAACGCGCTCGACGCCGCATGCCGGTGATCCTTCGCGTCGGACTGACCGGCGGGATCGCCGCGGGGAAATCGACGGTCGCGGGGTTCCTGACCCAGCTCGGCGCCGCGGTCATCGACGCGGACACCGTGGCCCATGACGTCGTCTCGCCGCAGGGCCCCGCGTTCGACGCGGTCGTCGTGCGGTTCGGGCGTCGGATCCTCGATGCCGATGGCCAGATCGACCGCTCGACCCTCGGCGGGATCGTGTTCGCGGACTCCGGCGCGCTCGAGGACCTGAACGCGATCGTCCATCCGTGCGTCCGGGCCGAGGCCGCAGCGAGAATGAGCGAGCTCGAGAGCGTGGGCTTCGGCGTGGCCGTGCTCGACGCGGCGCTGCTCGTCGAGACCGGGATGTTCCGCGACCTCGACCGCCTCGTGGTCGTGCGCTGCGATCCCCAGAGCCAGATCCGCCGTCTCGTCCTGCGCGGCCTGACGCGCCGCGAAGCCGAGATGCGCCTCGCCGCCCAGGCGCCGATCGAGCGCAAGGTCGCCGTCGCCAACTACCTGATCGACACGTCGGGCTCGCTCGACGACACGCGGCGCGATGCGGAGCGCGTGTGGCGCGAGCTGCTCGCGGATCAGGAGCGGCGGGGCTAGGCGCCCGGCTAGGAGCCTGTCCGAGTAATCGGACTTGATTGTGTTTTCCCGGCTTGGCCCTGCCCGAGTCTTGGGATAATGCGGTCATGGCCAAGACCTTCCGACCCTACGAGCCCGATCAACTGCTTCTGATGCCTCCGTCGCTTCAGGATTGGGTGCCCGAGGGACACCTGGCGCGGCTGGTCAGCGATGTCGTGGACACGCTGGACCTGTCGACGATCGAGGACAGCTACGAGGAGGAGCGGGGCTACCCACCGTACGACCCGCGGCTGATGGTGAAGCTGCTCGTCTACGGGTACTGCACGGGCGTGTACTCGTCGCGGCGGATGGCCGGAGCGCTGCAGGACAGCGTGGCGTTTCGGTTCTTGGCGGCGGGCAACGATCCGGACTTCCGGACGATCAGCGACTTTCGCAAGCGGCACGGTGCGGCGTTGGCCGGGCTGTTCGACCAGGTGCTTCAAGTGTGTCGGGAGTCGGGCCTGGTGCGGCTGGGTCGTGTGGCGATCGACGGGACGAAGATCAAGGCCAACGCATCGAAGCACAAGGCGATGAGCTACGGACGGATGAAGCAGAAGGAATCGGAGACGCGGCGGATGGTGAAGGAGCTGCTGCAGCACGCGGAGCGGATCGATGCCGAGGAGGACCGGAAATACGGCCGGGATCGACGCGGCGACGAGCTGCCGGCGGAGCTGGCCACGCATCAGGGTCGGCTGAAGAAGATCCGTGAGGCCAGGGCCGCGCTTGAGGCCGAGGCGCGGCGCAAGGCCGAGGCCGAAGGAATGGACCCCGAGCACGCGAAGCCCGAGGACAAGGCGCAGCGGAACTTCACCGATCCGGAGTCGCGGATTCAGCGAACACCCGACGGATTCATTCAGGGCTACAACGCGCAGGTGGCCGTGGATGAGGAGTTCCAGATCATCGTGTCGCAGGATGTGACGCCGACCGCGCCGGACGTGAACGAGTTGATTCCTGCGGTGGAACGAATCGAAGACGCACTGGGGAGTCTGCCCGAGCAGGTGCTCGCCGATGCGGGCTACTGGTCGGAGGAGAATGTCCGAGCTCTCGAAGCGAAGAAGATTGAGCCGTTCATCGCGACGCAGAAGCAGAAGCACGGGCCACCGCCGCCGACTCCGCGGGGCCGTCCGCCGAAGAATCTGACGGTGCGAGAGCGCATGGCGAGAAAGCTCCAAAGCAAGCGAGGCCGTCGGATCTACGCGGGACGGAAGGTTCTCGCCGAGCCCGTGATCGGACAGATCAAGCAAGCGCGCGGGTTTCGGCAGTTCCTGCGGCGAGGTGTGCAGCGTGTACGGCAGGAGTGGGCGCTGGTGTGCCTGGCGCACAACGTGCGGAAGCTGCACACCGCTTTGGCGACGGTATGAAACGGGCCGAGGTGTTCCCGGCGACTGGCAGCATCGGGACGACCGCCGCCGCCCAGCCGTCCCAGCCCACCGATCAGGCCGGGTCAAACCCGAGACGTTGATGTCCGACCCCCGCGAGAACGGAAACATGTTTGTTCGGTCCATTACTCGGACGGGCTCCTAGCGCGCCACGTCGAAGCCGCGGAAGGTCTTGCGGCCCGGGTCCCGCAGACGCTTGTTCGGGCAGGTGCCCGTGCGAGCGTCAAACCTCGAGCGACACTCGCTCGGCGGGACCTCGACGCGCCGCTCGCCGTCGTCGGAGAGAACGAGGATCCGTGTGCCGTCCGCGCGCTCGACGAGGGCCTCGGGTTGAATGTCCGCGGCTGCGGCCGAGGCCGCGGGCCGAGCCGCGCCGAGCTCTCGTGGCGGATCTCCGAACGTCCCGGACCAGCGGTAGAGCACCGGTGGACTCGCACCGTCGCTTGTGGCGAGGACCAGAAGCTCCTTGCGTGAAGCGGACCACAGCAGGTCCCGCACACCCCGTTGGCCGAGATCCCACAGGATCGGCTGCCCGAGCTCAGGCGAGCTGCCCTGCTCGACGACCGCCCCGGGGTTCGCGAGCGGCAGGACGATCGCCCTCGCCGAGACGAGCGGCGCGCGCAGCCCGATCCACAGCGATCGCCCGTCGGCCGAGCTGGCGAGTCCCTCGATATTCACTGCGGCCAAATCCGCGTCCGCTAGCACTCCGGCCAGCGCCCGGCGGAGCGCGGGCAGGAGCTGGTCGAACGGCCGCCCGAGAGGTCGCAGCAGCGTGCCGTCACCCGCGTTCTCGACGCGAATGGCGAAGAAGCGCTGGCGGTGCCTCGACGGGCCGTGGGACGTGATCCAGTACACGCGGTCGCCGATCCGCGCCGCGGCCTCGATGTCCGCTTCGTCGTCAGGATCGAGCCCGAGGAAGCTCGACACGTCGAGCTCCTGGCGCGGGGGTCCGCCCGCTTCGGCGTCGTAGAGCCGCAGCACGTTGTCCTCGTCGTCGCCCACGAGGATCGTCGCGCCGTCGATGCGCACGACGGCCGACGCATCGGCCGCCCCGCGATACGTCCGCAGCGGCCCGTCCACCGCGAGCGCGCCGTGCGACGCGAGCGCGAGAGAGGCCGCGAGTGCGAGCTTGCGTCGCGGCATCTACAGCGCCGTATTGTCGAGGAGCCGCGTGCGCCCGCTGTACGCGGCGACGAGCAGCAGGCGCGGACCGTCGAGCGACGTCGCCGGCTCGAACGTGTCGGCGTCGACGATCTCGACGTAGTCCACGCGGATCCCCGGCTCGGCGTCGAGGACGCCGCGCGCTGCGGCGCCCACCGCATCGACGGTCGCGCCGGGTGCACCGTGCGCCTCGCGCGCCGCGGCGAGCGCCAGCGGGATCGCGCGAGCGGCCGCGCGCTCGTCGGCCGAGAGGTACGCGTTGCGGCTCGACAGCGCGAGACCGTCCGTGTCGCGGATCGTCGGGACGATCTCGATCTCCGCATCGAGGCGCAGGTCCTCGACCATGCGCTGCACGACCGCACGCCTGCTGCGCGTCCTTCTGCCCGAACACGGCGACGTGGGGCTGGACGACTCGAGGAGCTTGAGCACCACGGTGGCGACGCCGCGGAAGTGGCCCGGCCGGCTCGCGCCCTCGAGGCGGCTCGACGAACCTGCGACCTCGACCAACGTGCGTGCGCCCGGCGGGTACAGATCCTCGGCGTCGGGGCGCGAACACGTAGTCCACGCCCGCGCCGATGCACACGTCCGCGTCCTTGACCAGGTCCCGCGGGTAGCGCGCGAAGTCCTCGTCCGGACCGAACTGCGTCGGGTTGACGAAGATCGACACCACGCACAGATCGGTCCGCTCGCGCGCTGCGCGGACGAGCGCCAGATGGCCGTCGTGCAGCGCGCCCATCGTCGGCACGAAGCCGATGCGCCGCCCGCGGCGCGCGGGCCTGGCGAGCGATCTCCTTCATCGCGTGCGAGCGGCGCACGAGCTCCACGATGTCGCCTCCTAGTGGTAGGTCTCGCGATCGGACGGGAACCGCCGCTCGCGCACGTCGTCGGCCCATCGGCGGATCGCCTCGACCTGGATCGTCGCGGACGTCGGCGTAGCGCCGCACGAACTCGCGGCGCGGGCCGGCGAGCATGCCCAGCAGGTCGTGGATCACGAGGACCTGGCCGTCGCACGCGCCGCCGGCGCCGATCCCGATCGTCGGCACGGGCACCGTCCGCGGTGATCTCGCGCCGCGAGCTCGGCCGGGATCCCCTCGAGCACGATCGCGAACACGCCGGCTTCGGCGATCGCCCGGGCGTCGTCGAGCGAGCGATCCGCGCCTCGTCTTCGCCGCGTGCCCTGCACCGGTAGCCGCCCATGCGCAGCACCGACTGCGGCGTCAGGCCGAGGTGCCCCATCACCGGGATCTCGGCGTCGAGGAGCGCGCGGATCGCGGGCACCCGCTTCGCGCCGCCCTCGAGCTTCACCGCGTCGGCGCCGGCCTCGCGCACGAACCGCGCGGCGTTGCGCACGCGCGTCCTCGGGCCCCAGGTGGTACGACATCCACGGCATGTCGACGACAGCAGCGCGCTCGCGCCGCGCGCGCCCGACGGCGCGCGCGTGGTGGATCATGTCGTCCATCGTGACGGGCAGCGTGGTCGCGTAGCCCAGCACGCACCATGCCGAGCGAGTCGCCGACGAGCAGCGCGTCGACGCCGCCGTCCTCGGCGGCCGCCGCGGTCGGCGCGTCGTACGCCGTCAGCACGACGAGCGGGGGGCCGTGGCCCTTGCGGCGCGCGGAAGGCGGGAACGGTCATGCGTCGGGGGGCGGTCATCGCGGCCTCCTTGTTCTCCCCGCCGCTCGCGCGGTCGAGGGATCGGTCAGCCGGGGCTCTAGGCCGACGAGCCCAACGGGCGGTAGTACTGCACGCCGCGCTCCATCTTGCGGATCTGCGTCGACCAGCTCGTCCAGGTGCTCCTCGTGCCGCACGAAGTCGATCTGCGTTCGTGTCGATCACCAGGAGCGGCGTCTGCGTGTAGTGGAAGAAGAAGTAGTTGTACGCCTTGTTGACCTCGTTGACGTAGGCCTCGGAGATCTCGGACTCGTAGTCGCGGTTGCGGCGCTTGATGCGCTCGATCAGGCGCGCGCGTCTCGGCCTGCAGGAAGATCACGAGGTCGGGCTTCGGCGTCTGCTGCTCGAGCATGCGCGTACAGCTTGTCGTAGATCAGCAGCTCGCTGTCGTCCAGGTTCAGGTAGGCGAAGATCTTGTCCTTGGGAAAGATGTAGTCGCAGATCGTGATCTGGTGGAACAGGTCGCGCTGCGTCAGCTCCTGCAGCTGGCGGTAGCGCGACAGCAGGAAGAACAGCTGGGCCTGGAACGCCGCGCCGGCCTTGTCCTGGTAGAACTCGCGTAGGAACGGGTTCTCGACGTCGCTCGAGAACCTTGTGCGCGTCGAACTTCCTGGCCGAGAGCTCGACGAACGAGGTCTTGCCGACGCCGATCGGACCCTCGACGGCGATCGATCGGAACTTCATGGAAGTGGGCGCTCCTCGGTCGCGCGGATTATAGGGGGGGCGTCTCCGAGCGAGGCAAGCTTGCCGAGGCGCCGCACGACCGCGGGATCGGCGAGCGCGCGAGCTCGTCGGCGACGCTCCGACCGGTGCGCGGGTCGAGTGCGTCGGGCGCGATCTCGGCGAGCGGCGCGAGCACGAAGCGCCGCGCCCACATCCGCGGATGCGGGAGCGTCAGGCGCGGCTCGTCCGCAGCGCGTCTCGCCGACGCAGCAGCAGGTCGAGGTCGAGCGTCGCGCGGAGCGTCGGGCACGGTCGCGGACGCGGCCCGCGCGCGCGCTCGAGCGCGAGCAGCAGGTCGAGCAGCGTCGATCGGCGGGCGCGTCCCGGTCCACCGCGGCGGCCATGTTGAGGAACCAGCGGCTCCGCCGGAGCGTCCACCGGCTCGGTCTCCCAGACCGAGGAGACCCGGCGCGCGGGAGACCCCGGCCTGCGACAGGGCGCTCAGGCCCTGTCGCAGGTGCGCGGCGCGATCGCCCAGATTGCTGCCCAGACCGAGGAACCCGCGCACGCCCGCATCCTACCAACCCCGGGGGCGGTTGAATCTCGCCCGTCCCGCCGCTATCATGCGCCGGCCAACCCGCAGTCCGGGCCGAACGCGCAGTCGCGCGTGTCGCTATCGTCACCCGGACCCGAACCGGAGGCAGCGGCGCAAGCATGCCCACGACCAAGAAGACCGCAGAGCAGAGCGCTCCCGTCCGACAGGAGAGCTACGACGCAGTCGATCGCCGCGTACGCCGCGGCGCTCGACCTGATGCACCAGGGCCAGCACGCCGAAGGCCAGAGCGCAGCTTCACTCGTGGTCGCGACGACCGCGGCCGACGAGCCGAGCCTGACCGAGCGGGCCCGCACTTACGCGCGGATCTGCGCGCGCAAGCCTGGCCGGCCCGCCGCCCGAGCCGTCGAACGCGGACGAGCGGCTACCATCGCGGCGGTCGCGCGGCGAACGCCGGACAGCCTCGACGAGGCCCGCGATCGCGCTCCTCGACAGGCGCGTCGCTGACCGACGATCCGAGCTCGGTGCGCGCGCTGTACGCCCGGGCGTCGGCCTGCGGCGTTGCGGCGCAATCCCGACGCCGCGGTCGCCGAGCTCAGGCGTGCGATCCAGGCCGAGCCGCGCGTGCGGTTCCAGGCGGTCAACGACCCGGACTTCGAGCCGATCCGCGAGGAGCCGGCGTTCATCGACCTCATCGAGCCGAGCCCGCCGGAGCCTGAGCGTGGCGCGCTCGGCGCCATGCCCTGACGCGTCCTGATCCTGGCCGCCGGACAGGGAACGCGCCTGCGCTCGAAGACGATCAAGCTCGCTCCACGCGGTCGCCGGGCAGGCCGATGGTCGCGCACGTCGCTCGACGCGGCCCGCGCGCTGCGGCCGGTCGAGACCGTCGTCGTCGTGGGCCACGACGCCGATCGCGTGCGTGCGGCGCTCGATGGGGCCGGCGACGACGTTCGTCGCTCCAGCGCGAGCAGCGCGGGACGGGCCACGCCGTCCTGATCGCAGCGCGCGCGACGCGGCCGCGTCGGACGCGGCCGCGGCGGCCCGTCGCGCTGCTGATCGTCAACGGCGACCTGCCCGACGCTGCGCGCGACGACGCTCGCGCGCGCTGGTCGATCGCACGCACCGGACGCGAAGGCGCCCTGACCCTGCTCACCGCCGAGCTCGACGATCCGGCGGGGTACGGGCGCATCGTCCGCGACGCCGACGGGCGGGTCGCCCGCATCGTCGAGCACAAGCGACGCTACCGGCGGCCGAGCGCCGCATCGCGCGAGATCAACTGCGGGATCTACTGCGCCGAGCCCGGCGCTGCTCGTGCGCGCGCTGCAAGCGCGTCCGGCCGGACAACGCGCAGGGCGAGTACTACCTGACCGACGCGGTGCGCGAGCTGTCGCGCGGTGGAGCCGCGGTCGAGGCGCTTGCGCCACGACGACGCCGCGTCGGAGGTGCTCGGGCGTGAACACGCGCGCCGAGCTGGCGCGGGCCAGCGCCGCGCTCTACGCCCGCAAGGCCGACGAGCTGCAGGCCGCGGGCGTCACGCTCCTCGACCCGTCGCGCACGTGGATCGATCCGCGAGCGACGATCGGCCGGGACACGGTCGCTCTATCCCGACGTGCTCGATCGAGGGCCGATCGTCGATCGGCGAGGACTGCGTCATCCGCTCGGGCACGCGGTTGACCGACATGGTCGCTGGGCAGCGGTGTCGAGATCCTCGACCACTGCGTCGCTGCGCGACAGCCGCATCGGCGACGGCGTGCGGCTCGGGCCGTTCGCGCACCTGCGGCCGCGGCGCGGCTCGAGGCCGGGCGCAAGGTCGGGAACTTCGTCGAGCTGAAGAAGACGCGCCTCGGACGCCGGAGCAAGGCCCGCCACCTGAGCCTACCTGGGCGACGCGACGATCGGTCCGGACTGCAACATCGGCGCCGGAACGATCACCTGCAACTACGACGGGACGCACAAGCATCGAGACGACGCCTGGGACGCCGGCGTGTTCATCGGCAGCGACACGCAGCTCGTCGCGCCCGTGCGCGTGGGCGACGGCGCGTACGTCGCCGCCGGGACGACGGTCACCGAGGACGTGCCGCCGGGCGCGCTGGCGATCGCCGCGGCCGCAGCAGGCCAACATCCGGGCTGGGTTGCGCGGCGCAAGCAGGCCCAGGCCGGAAGGCGCGCGAAGTCCCGCCGGCCCTGACCCGCGCGCTCTTGGATCCCTGCCAGCCGGCGACGTATATTCGCTCCGGGCTCGGCGGAGGAGGGGCGGCACCGCATGTGCGGCATCGTCGGGTACATCGGTCCGAAGGACCCGGTCGACGTCCTGATCGAGGGGCTGCGCCGGCTCGAGTACCGCGGCTACGACTCGCGCCGGCATCGCCGTCGTCGCGGCAGAACGGCGAGCTCGGCGTCCGGCGTGCCGCGGGCAAGCTGCGCGACCTCGAGCAGCGTGCTCGCCGAGAGCCCGATCCACGGCACGCTACGGCATCGGGCACACGCGCTGGGCCACGCACGGCCGGCCGACCGAGGAGAACGCCCATCCGCACCGTGACTGCACGGGCCGCCTCGTCGTCATCCACAACGGGATCATCGAGAACTACCTCGAGCTGAAGCACGAGCTCGAGGCCCGCGGCCACCGGTTCGTCACCGAGACCGACACCGAGATCGTGGCCCACGCGATCGAGGACGAGCGCAAGTCGGACCGCGCGGCGAACCTGCTCGACGCGTTCCGCGCGCGTGCTGCCCCAGCTGCGCGGGATCTACGCCCTGGTCGCCATGTCGCGCCGACGATCCGCGACACGCTCGTCGCCGCACGCGCTCGGCCCGCCGCTCGTCGTCGGCGTCGGCAAGGACGAGTACTTCGTCGCCTCGGACATCCCGGCGATCCTGATGCACACCAAGGACGTCGTGTTCATGGACGACGGCGAGGTCG
This sequence comes from uncultured Acidobacteriota bacterium, assembly GCA_963824225.1. Classification (GTDB taxonomy): domain Bacteria; phylum Acidobacteriota; class Polarisedimenticolia; order Polarisedimenticolales; family Polarisedimenticolaceae; genus CAWGOF01. The sequence goes on from CAWGOF010000002.1 coordinate 786,203, forward strand.
TGGTGATCCGGCCCGACGGTCTGACGTTCCTCGGCCGCGACGGCGAGACGCTACGACAAGATCGCCGGTGCGCGATCCCGTGGGATCCGATCATGGCCGAGAAGGGCGGCTACAAGCACTTCATGCTCAAGGAGATCCACGAGCAGCCGCGCGCCGTGCGCGACACGCTGCTCGGCCGCGTCTCGCTCGAGTCGTCGCAGATCCTCCTCGACGAGATCGGGCTCTCCGACGACGACCTGCGCGTCGGCGACGCGGATGTCGATCGTGGCCTGCGGCACCTCGTGGCACGCCGGGCTCGTCGGGAAGTTCCTCATCGAGCAGCTCGCGCGGCATCCCGGTCGAGGTCGACTACGCGTCCGAGTTCCGCTACCGGCGGCCGATCGTCGACGAGCGCACGCTGGCCCTGTTCATCAGCCAGTCCGGCGAGACGGCCGACACGCTCGCCGCGCTGCGCGAGGCGAAGGCCCGCGGGCGCCAAGCCGCTCGGGATCTGCAACGTGCGGGGCTCGATGCTGACGCGCGAGGCGCGACGGCACGATCTACACGCACGCGGGACCCGAGATCGGCGTCGCCTCGACCAAGGCGTTCACGAGCCAGCTCGTCGCGCTCACGCTCCTGGCGTTGAAGCTCGGGCACGTGCGCGGGAACGCTCGGCGAGGACGAGCTGCGCGCGATCGTCGCGCGACCTGTACCACATCCCGGCGCAGATGGAGCAGTACCTGGCCGACGACTCGGCGATCGAGCGAGCTGGCCCAGCCGGTTCCAGCACCACCGCGACTTCCTGTACCTCGGCCGCGGCGTGAACTACCCGATCGCGCTCGAGGGCGCGCTCAAGCTCAAGGAGATCTCGTACATCCACGCCGAGGGGTATCCCGCGGGCGAGATGAAGCACGGACCGATCGCCCTGATCGACGAGTCGATGCCGATCGTGGCGCTCGCTCCGCGCGACTCGGTGTTCGAGAAGATGCTGTCGAACATCGAAGAGGTGAAGGCGCGCTCGGGCGTCGTGATCGCCGTGACCGACGAGGGGGACGACGACCTGGGGCGCAAGGTCGACGCGCTGATCCGCGTGCCGCGGACGCACGAGCTGCTGGCGCCGCTCCTGACCGTCCTACCGCTGCAGCTCCTCGCGTACCACATCGCGCTGCTGCGTGGCTGCGACGTCGATCAGCCGCGCAACCTGGCCAAGAGCGTCACGGTCGAGTAGCCCCGGCGGGTGCCGCCGCAGCCGGCGCCGCCGCAGCTGGCGCCGCCCCCCCGGCCTCGCGGATCGCCTGGAGCACGTCGTCGAGATTGCGCTGGGCCTCGGGGTCGTCGGGGCCGAGCGCGAGCGCGGCACGCGAGGCGTAGAGCGCGCGTTCGAGATCTCCGACGCGCCGGGCCGTGCGCGCCCGCACGAGCCACGCGCTGACCGACCGCGGGTGGAGCTTGAGGATCGTGTCGGCGAGCGCGAGCGCGCGGTCCGGACCGTCCTCGCCGAGGATCTTCAGCCCCTTGATCAGCAGGTCGCGATCGGCGGCGGTGCGGGCCCGCAGCACCGCCGGGTCGTCCGGAGCGACCTCGAGCGCGCGGTTGTACAGCAGGAGCTGCTCGAGCTCGTTGTACTCGATCGCCGACGCCTGGAGCAGGTAGCCCGCGGCTTCGTGGCGTGCGCGGAACCGGGCGAGCCAGCGCTCGGACTCCGCGGGTCCGAGCGCGTGCGCATCCACGTGGTCGAAGATCGACAGGCTGCGCATCTCGAGCACGTAGTGCCGCATCATCTCGTCCATCGAGTTCCACGGGTCGGTGTTGAACTCGACGAACGGCGTGAGGTCGCTGTTGACCGCGAACTTCGGGATGCGCTTCCGCAGATCCGTCTCGTCGCCGACGTAGCAGTTCAGCAGGTCCATCGCGTCCTGGATCCCGATCACCGCCAGGCTGTCCCGTACCTCGGGGTCTTCGAGCCGGGCCTGGATCCCCGCGGCGTCGAACTGCTGCGGAGCGTCCGACGCCACGAGCACGAGGAGCGGAGCCCAGTGCTGGGTCAAATACCACACGCTGACGTGCGGGAACACGTCGGTCAGCGTGCCCAGGATGCTGTCGAACATGCCGATGGACATGTGGTACGTCGGGAGCCAGGATACGAACAGACCGTCGTCGGCGAGCCGGCTTCGCGCGGCCGCGAAGTACTCCCGGCCGTAGAGCGAGGCATTCTCCGAGAAGTTCCGCGGGTGGATCGAGTCGTTGACGATCACGTCGTACGTCTCGCCGGTCAGGTGCAGGTAGTTCTTCGCGTCCATGAACACGAAGTGCACCTCGTCGTCGAGCCGCGGGCCCAGGTTGAGGTGCGGGAAATGGGCCACCGACGTGGCCACGACCTCCGGCGCGATCTCGACGCAATCGATGCGCTCGAGATCGTGATACGAGAGGCAGCGCGTCGTCTCGCCCGAGCCGAACCCGACCGACAGCACGCGGCGGGCGTGCGGATGGAGCAGCGGACCGAAATGGCCCAGCGCCTTCTGGTCGCCGCGGAGCGCGAACGTGTCGCCGGCGATCGCCTGACCCGAGGCGTACAGGTGCAGCGTCCCGCGCACGCGATTGCGATGCACGGTCACCGTCGTCGTCACGCCTTCGCGCACGTCGATCGTCTCGAGCGCCGAGGAGAACCACGGGCTGCGGCTCATGACCTGGCGCAGGAGGTTGCCCGGAAGGAACAACGCGGCGCAGGACAGCCCGAGCGCGAGCAGCGGGACGACGGCGCGACGGAGCCGCGCCGGACGACAGCTCGCGACCCACAGTCCGGTCGCGACCCACGCCGCGCCGAGGCCGAGCGTCGTGACCGAGATCTGGACGCCGAACGACGGGATCAGGACGAAGCCCGTGACGATCCCGCCGAGGACCGCACCGACCGTGTTCGCGCCGTACGCCGCGCCCGTCGAGCGTCCGACGAGGCGCACGCGCGCGGCCCAGGCCTGTAGGGCGAGCGGGAATCCGAGCCCCATGACGATCGCCGGCACGAGGAACAGGCTCAAGCTGTGGGCCACGGGGCCGATGAGCACCTTCGACACGGGCACGACCTTCTCCGCGCGCTCGGCAAAGCCGGTCAGCGGGCCGAGCGCCTCCCCGGCCCAGGCGACGAGGGCCGGCATGTACGCAACGCCCGAGACGCCGAGGAGCAGGAGCGTCACGGCGAAGCCGGCCGCGGGCCGCGCCAGGCGCGGGGCGATCCGGCTGCCGATCGCGGCGCCGAGGACGTTGCCCAGGAGGTACACGGTGAGCACGGAGGAGAAGACGTAGGTGTCGCCGCCGAGCAGGAACATCACGCTGCGGATCCAGCCGATCTCGTAGCCGATGCTGACGAACCCGCTCGTGAACAGCGCGGCGAGGAGGAGGAAGAACGCGACGCGCGACTCGGGCGTCGATGCGGCCGGCTCGACCTGCGCCCCGCACACCTCGACCTCGGGCGCCCGCGGTGCCCGCCGGCGCAGGGCGAGCGCGGCCAGGACGACACCGGCGTTCAGCGCCGCCGCGGTGTAGAGCGCGCCCCACACGCCGAGCCAGCGCACGAGGACGAAGCCCGCGAGCGCGCACCCGGCGGCCGCACCGAGCGTATTCACCGCGTACAGGCGCCCGACCAGGCGCCCCGCGTCCTGCTCCGTCGCCGCGACGTGCCGCGCGAGCAACGGCAGCGTGCTGCCCATCGCCAGGGTCGGAACGAGCAGCACGGCGGCCGAGACGACGACCTGGACGGCGAGGAGCGCTCCGCGCCCCGGAGACTGGCTGCGGAAGAACCACACGTACAGGGAGTCCGCCAGGCCGAGGGCCACGGGCACGGCGAGCGCCGAGATCGCGGCGACGACTTCGAGCGCCGCGTACCACCCGAGACGGTCGCGCAGCCGATCGGCGTAGCGCCCCATGAGCACGGCCCCCAGGGCCAGCCCGCCGAGGAACACCGACACGACGACGCTCGACGCGTAGACCGTGTTGCCGAACGTCAGCTTGAGCAGCCGGACCCATACGACCTGGTCGATGAGCGAGCACAGGCCCGAGCCGAAGAACAGCGCGAGCACCCATCCGACATCGGTCCCACGGCGCATCGGGGGATTATATAGAGGTAGTAGAATGAAGCGCCCGAGCACTCACGTGTCGCAATACTCCGCCCCAGCATCGTCGTGGCTCGACGACCTCAACCCGCAGCAGGTCGAGGCCGTGACGTATGGCGCGGGCCCGCTCCTCGTGCTCGCCGGTGCGGGCTCGGGCAAGACGCGCGTGATCGTGCACCGCATCGCCTGGCTCATCGGCGAAGCGGGCGTCCCGCCCGAGACGATCCTCGCCGTGACGTTCACGAACAAGGCCGCGGGCGAGATGCGCGAGCGCGTCGAGCGCCTCCTCGGCTCGCAGAGCCGAGGAGCGTGGATCGGCACGTTCCACGCGCTGTGCCTGCGGATCCTCAGGCGCGACGGCGCGCGCATCGGTATCGGGCCGGGCTTCGAGATCTACGACACGGACGATCAGCTGGCGTTGATCAAGCGCATCCTGAAGTCCGAGGAGGCCGATCCGTCGTCCTCCGGCACGCCACGCTCGGTCCTGAGCCGAATCTCCCGGGCCAAGAACGCGCTCGAGAGCCCGCAGGCCTACGCCCGCCGCGCGTTCAACCCCGACGCCAAGCTCGCCGCGCGGGTGTACGAGGAGTACGAGCAGGCGCTGCGCAGCTCGAACGCCGTCGACTTCGACGACCTGCTGGTGAAGACGCTCGAGCTGTTCGATCGCCACCCCGAGCTCGCCCGGGCGTACGCCGACCGGTGCCTGCACCTGCTCGTCGACGAGTACCAGGACACGAATCGGCCGCAGTACCTCCTCGTGCGCCACCTCGGCGCGAGCCACGGCAACGTGTGCGTCGTCGGCGACGAGGACCAGAGCATCTACCGCTTCCGCGGCGCCGAGATCCGCAACATCCTGGAGTTCGAGGCCGACCACCCGGGGACGCGGACGATCCGCCTCGAGCAGAACTACCGCTCGAGCGGGACGATCATCCGCGCCGCCGGCGCCGTGATCGCGAACAACATGCGGCGCAAGGGCAAGACGCTGTGGACCTCGAACCCGTCGGGCGAGAAGATCGAGCTGTGCCGGGCGATCGACGACCGCGGCGAAGCATCGTGGATCGCCAAGCGCATCGACCAGCTGTCGAGCGAGACGTCCTACGAAGGCGTCGCCGTGCTGTACCGCACGAATGCGCAATCGCGGCAGATCGAGGAGCGGCTGCGCGCCGAAAGCATCCCGTACCGCGTCGTCGGCTCGGTTCAGTTCTACGAGCGCCGGGAGATCAAGGACCTCCTGGCGTACCTCAAGCTCGCGGTGAACCCGGCGGACGACGTCGCGTTTCGCCGCGTGGTCAACACGCCGACGCGCGGGATCGGCGATTCGACGCTCCAGGGGATCGAGACCGTGGCGCGCGCGAACGGCGAGCCGCTCCTCGCGGCCGCCGCCCGGGCGGTCGCCGACGGACAGATCACGGGTCGTGCGGCGCGCGGACTGACCGCGTTCCTCGACCTCGTCGCCGAGGTCGCCCACAAGGCGGCGGGCGGCCAGGTCGCGGGTCTGGTCGAGCACATCACCGAGGCGGTCGACTACGCGGGACATCTCGCGCGAGCGTTCCCCGGCGAGGCTCAGGACCGGATCGAGAACGTCCGCGCGCTCGTCTCGGCCGCGGTCGAGTACGTCGAGGAGGCGGAGGAGCCGTCGCTCCTGTCGTTCCTCGATCGCCTGGCGCTCGTCTCGGATGCCGACGAGGTCGGCCGCGGCCCCGGCGTCACGCTGATGACGATCCACTGCGCCAAGGGGCTCGAGTACGCGGTCGTGTTCCTCATCGGGCTCGAGGAGAACCTGTTTCCCCACGCCATGTCGAGCAACGACGAGGAGGACGTCGAGGAGGAGCGCCGCCTGTGCTACGTCGCGCTGACGCGGGCCAAGCGCCGGCTGTTCCTCGCGTGCGCGCAGTTCCGGCGGATCCAGGGCGCGTTGCTCCCGAACCCGCCGTCGCGGTTCCTCGACGAGATCCCGACCGATCTGGTTCGCGAGGTGGTCCCGCCGCTCGCCGGCGCGCTGCGCGAGGCGTGGAGCGAGCGCTCGTCGGGCTACCGGGCCTACGGAGCGTCCCAATCCTCCGCCGCGCACGCGGCGGCAAAGAGGACCGCCGCGGCGCCCAAGCCGTCCGTTCGACAGTCGCGGACCGCCCCGCCGCCGGCGGACGGCCTCGCACCGGGCGCGTGGATCCGGCACCCGCAGTTCGGCTCGGGCCAGATCCTCGACCGCGAAGGCGACGGCAAGGGCCTCAAGCTGACGATCTTCTTCTCGGACTACGGGGCGAAGAAGATCCTCGCGGCCTACACCAGGCTCGAGCTGCGCGTCGACTGACCGCGTGGCGATCCTGGTCACGGGCGGCGCGGGCTACGTCGGCTCGCACACGGTCAAGCGTCTCGTCGAGCACGGCGCGCGCGTCGTCGTCCTCGACACGCTCGAGCGCGGCCACGCCGAGCTCGTCCGGGGCGCCGAGCTGATCGTCGGAAACGTCGCCGACCGCGCGCTCGTCGATCGAGTTCTCGCGCGCCACCGGGTCGACGCCGTGATGCACTTCGCGGCCTATGCGTCGGTCGAGGAGTCGGTACGCGAGCCCGAGCGCTACTGGCGCAACAACGTCGACGCGACACGCGTGCTGCTCGAAGCGCTGGCCGCAGCAGGCGTGTCCCAGATCGTGTTCTCGTCCTCGTGCTCGACCTACGGCATCCCGGACGAGCTGCCGATCACGGAGACGCACCCGCAGCGGCCGATCAACCCGTACGGGGAGACCAAGGTCGCCGTCGAGCGCATGCTCGCCGAGCGCGAGCGGACGCACGGTCTACGCTCGGTCGTGTTCCGATATTTCAACGCCGCAGGAGCCGACCCCTCCGGCGAGATCGGCGAATGGCACGATCCCGAGACGCGGCTGATCCCGCTCGTGCTCGATGCGGCACTCGGACGCCGGGACGCAGTGCTGATCTGCGGCACCGACTACCCGACGCCCGACGGCACGTGCATCCGCGACTACATCCACGTGTCGGATATCGCCGATGCGCACGTGCTGGGCCTCGAGCACCTAGCCGCCAGTCAACCCGGCGACGTGTTCAACCTCGGCAACGGTGCCGGCTTCTCGGTCCGCGAGGTCATCGCCACCGCCGAGCGTGTCACCGGCCGCCCGATCCCCCAGCGCGTTGCGCCGCGCAGACCCGGCGATCCACCGGCGCTCGTTGGTAGCTCCGAGAAGGCCCGGCGCGTCCTGGACTGGGCCCCGCGGCTCGGCGGGCTCGAGACGATCATCGCCACCGCGTGGCGCTGGCACAGACGGCGGTAGGGAGGCCGGAGAGCCCTCGCGCTCCCCGGCCCGTCCTCGAGCTACTGCAACACCACCAGCACGACCCGGCGGTTCTGCGCCCGGCCCTCGCGCGACTGGTTGTCCGCGACCGGCTCCGACTCGCCGTACGAGATCGAGTTCATCCGGTGGAGCGCGATGCCCTGCTTCGACAGGTAGTACCGCGCTGCGTCGGCTCGGGCCTGGCCGAGGTCCTCGTTGTACGCCTCGGCGCCGACCTGGTCCGTGTGTCCCTGGATCTCGATATACACGTTCTTGTTCGCGGCCTTGAGCTCGTTGGCGAACTCCGCGAGCGCCGCCTGCGCCTCGGGCGAGAGCTCCTTCTTGTTGAAGCCGAACTTCACCTTGTCGTCCGAGAGCACGGTCTCGTAGAGGAACTTGCCCTCGGCCAGCTTGCCCGCGGCGACCGCGCGATCGAGCGCCTCCTGCGCGGTTTTCGAGGTCGTGGTGATCCGGGCGTCGTGGTCCACGAGTCGGGTCTGGGCGTCTTCGACCTGCGTCTCGACACCTTCCACCCGCTCGTCGACCTGGCCCACCTCACCCCTGACGAATTTCTTCGTTGCGCAGCCGGTGCCTGCGATCAGCAGGCCCAGCGCAATCACGGCCATCGTGCGCGCGATCCGGTTCGTGCCCTGCATGGAACACCCTCCTTTTGGGGAATGGACGATTGCGTTGTGAAACTCGACTCTCATCTCTTCCTTCCGTTGGCGGCCGCGGGGACCTCGGGGTCGAGGCCGTAGTACCCGTGGCGGAAGCTCAACGCGCGCTTGCCGCTGCCCTCGACTTGCACCTCGAGCCGATGCTCCCGGGCCCGGCCCGCCCCGCCCACGCTGAAGCCCAGGACGTACTGGTGACGCAGATCCTCGAGCATCTCCGCACACGCTGGCCCGAGCTCCTCGGGCCGGCCGAGCGAGTGATAGCGACCCCCGGTGAACGATGCGAGCAGGCTGAGCATGTCGGCGAGGCGATACGCCTCTTCGAGGTCGTCGCCCTCCGAGGCTTGCCCGGCGCCCATGCCGAGGACGTACACCGGCAGCTCGGCTTCGCGCACGAGCTGGCGCGCGTGCTCGGCATCCATCGTGCTCGCGTTGTCCACGCCGTCCGTAATGAGGAGCGCGGCGCGCTTCACGCCGTGGCGCTCGCCGAGGATCCGCGGGAGCCGCGCGATCGCGTCCTGGAGCGCGGTCTTGCCGTACGCCTCCCACGCGTCGACCGCCTCGCGCAACACGGCGACGTCGCTCGTGAACGGCACGTCGATCTCGAACACGCCGCCGGCGAACCAGGCGAGAGCGAACTCATCACCAGCGCGCGCGTGGTCCAAGAGGTACCGTACCGCGGCGCGACTCTCGTCGAGCTTCCCGCCGTTGGCCATGCTCCCCGACAGGTCCTGCAGGATGACGAGGCTCACGGGGGCGGTCGCGCCGGTCTCGAAGGTGTCGAACGCCGCGGGCCGGCCGTCGACGAGCAGACGGAAATCGTTGCGCTTGAGATCGCGGACGTACCCGTCCTGCGAGCGCACGACGATCGGGACGTACACATAGCCCACGGACACCTGATCCTGGAGCGTTGCACCTGGCTTGTCGGTGTCCCCGGCGGTCGGCGGTGTCAGAGTTACCACGCAGCACACGGTGGCTGCGCAAACCTGCAACGCGGACCGGGATTTCCACGTAACCCACACGGCGATCGCCCGTAGGTTGCAAGTCCCCTGCCAGCGCACGGCGTCGACGCCCCGGCGTGGTATAGAACTGGCTTATGCGAATCGTTTCTCTGCTCCCGAGCGCCACGGAAATCCTTTGCGCGCTGGGTCTCGATGACCAGCTCGTGGGCGTCACTCACGAGTGCGACTTCCCCGCTTTCGTCGCGCGGCTGCCGAAGGTCACTCGAACGTTGATCCCCACGGAGGCGTCGAGCGCCGAGATCGATGGCCTCGTGCGCGAGAAGTTGAAAGCGGACCGGGCGTTGTACTCCCTCGACATGCCCGTGCTCGAATCGTTGCGACCGGACCTGATCGTCACCCAGGCGCTGTGCGACGTGTGCGCCGTGGCCGAGGACGAGGTTCGCGCAGCAGCCTGCTCGCTCCCCGGCAGTCCGCGCGTCGTCAACCTGGAGCCGCAGACTCTCTCGGACGTCCTCGAGTCCATCACGCAGGTGGCCCAGGCAGCAGGCGTCGAATCGAGAGGAGATGAAGTCGTCCAAGGGTTGCAGGATCGCGTCGCGCGCGTCGCGGCTCGTACGGCGGGGCTGAGTCACCTCCCGCGAGTCATCGTGCTCGAGTGGCTCGACCCACCGTTCTCCTGCGGCCACTGGAATCCGGAGCTCGTCCGACTAGCCGGAGGCATCGAGGTGCTGGGCCAGGAGGGACGGCCCTCTCGAACGCTGCGGTGGGACGAAGTGCTGAGCGCTCAGCCGGAGATCGTGCTCATCGCGTGCTGCGGATTCGGCGTCGACCGTACGATGCAGGACGTACCGGCGTTGTGGTCGATCCCGGGCTGGCGAGCATTGCCCGCCGTGCGCTCCTCACACGTGTACGTCGTGGACGGCTCGCAGTACTTCAGCCGCCCGGGCCCGCGACTCGTCGACAGCCTGGAGATCCTGGCTCACGCGCTCCACCCGGACGTGCATCCCCTACCCGCCGGGCTGGCGCCAGCCGTTCGAGCGAACGGCGAGCCAGCCGCCTAGATCTCGTGGGCTCCGCCGGGCTCGACGATGACCGCCCGAAGCCCGAGCCGTTCGACTTTGGCCACGAACGCGTGCGCGTCGGCGCGGATCGGCTCGAACGTGTCGTAGTGCATGGGGATCGTGACCTTGGCCTGGAGCATCTCGGCGGCCTTGGCCGCGTCGTCGATCCCCATCGTGAAGTTGTCGCCGATCGGTAGGAGGGCTGCGTCGAGCGGTCCGTTCAGCTCGGCGATCAGCTTCATGTCGAGGAACACTCCGGTGTCGCCCGCGTGGTACACCTTCTTCCCGCCCATCGTCAGCACGATGCCCGTCGGGTTGCCGAGCGCCTCGCCGTTCGGGCCGGTCGAGCCGTGGTGCGCGATCGTCAGCTTGACGTGACCGAACGGGAACGTTCTTCCGCCGCCAATGTGCAGCGGGTGACCCTCTGCACCCTGCGCCGTGCAGTACGTCGTGATCTCGAAGTTCGACACGACGAGGGCGTCCGTGCGCTTGGCGATCGCGACCGCGTCGCCCAGGTGGTCGCCGTGACCGTGCGTGATCAGGATCGCGTCGAGCTGGCGGAACGAGTCGGCCCGCACGTCGGCCTTGGGGTTTCCGGTCAAGAATGGGTCGATCAGCACCGTGTGCTGACCGTCCGCGATCTCCCAGCACGAGTGACCGTGGAACCTGAGCGTCAGCATCGGTTGCTCTTCCCCTCGCAGTCTACCGCGCGAGCGCGGCGAGCGCACTTCGCGCCGCGTCGATCGTCGCGTCGATCTCATCGTCCGTGTGGGCCAGAGACAGGAACGCGGCTTCGAACTGGGATGGCGCGAGGTACACCCCGCGCTCGAGCATGCCGTGGAAGAATGCGGCGTAGCGCTGCGTGTCGGCGGACGCCGCCGTTGCCAGGTCGACGACCGGCCGGTCGGTGAAGAACCCGGTGAGCATCGAGCCGACCCGGTTGAGCGTCATCGGCACGCCGGCGTCGCGTGCGGCCTGGACGAGCCCGCGCTCGAGGCGCGCGGATGCGGCCTCGAGGCGCTCGTACGCGCCGGGCGCGTCGAGGATCGCCAGCGTCTCGATCCCGGCGCGCATGGCGAGCGGGTTGCCCGAGAGCGTGCCGGCCTGGTACACGGGGCCGTCGGGTGCGAGCTGGCCCATCAGATCCGCCCGGCCGCCGTAGGCGGCGGCCGGGAGTCCCCCGCCGATCACCTTGCCGAAGCGTCGTCAGGTCGCCGGTCACACCGTAGAGCGCCTGGGCCCCGCCGCGATGCACGCGGAAGCCGGTCATCACCTCGTCGACGATGAGCAGGGCGCCGTGCTCGGGTCGTCAGGTCGCGTACGGCGCGCAGGTAACCATCGTGCGGCGCGACGACGCCCATGTTCCCGGCGATCGGCTCGAGGATCAGGCACGCGATCTTGGCGCCGCGCGCGTCGAGCAGGCGCGCGAGCGCCGGCTCGTCGTTGAACGGCACGACGTGCGTCAGCTCGGCCAGAGCCCGGGGAACGCCGGGACTCCCCGGGATGCCGAGCGTCAGCACACCCGAGCCCGCGCGCACGAGGAGCGAGTCTGCATGGCCGTGGTAGCAGCCGTCGACCTTGACGATCTCGTCGCGTCCGGTCGCCGCGCGGGCCAGACGGATCGCCGACATCGTGGCCTCGGTGCCCGAGGACACGAAGCGCACGCGCTCGCATCCCGGCGCGCGCTCGCAGATCGCGCGCGCAAGCTCCGTTTCGAGCTCGGTGGGCGCACCGAACGAGGTGCCCCGTGCCGGCCTGCTCCTGCAGCGCAGCGACGACGCGTGGATGCGCGTGGCCGGCGATCAGCGGGCCCCAGGACAGGACGTAGTCGACATACTCCTTCCCGTCGACGTCGGTGATGCGCGCGCCCTCGGCTGAGGCGATGAACAGCGGGTCGCCGCCGACCGAGCGGAACGCGCGGACCGGGCTGTTCACGCCGCCCGCGATGTAGCGCCGGGCCTCGTCAACCCGACGCACGGCGCGTCGCTCCCCGGGTCGGCCCGGTTCCGCATGCGCTCGCGGAGAACAGCGCGAGCTGTCGCGGCCGACCGTCGTCGGGTCCCGGCCGGTAGTACCCGGTCTCCCGCGCCACGTCGAGGATCTCGAGGTACATGCGGCGGAAGCGGATCGAGTGGTCGAAGTGCCGCAGGTGCGCGAGCTCGTGGCACAGCGTGTCGACGAGGCTCGAGCGCTTGAGCGGACGACCGGTCCGGGCGTGGCGTAGCCGGATGCGGATCCGGCCGTCGGCGTAGCAGATGCCGTAGTGCGCGACGATCCCCGGCTTCTCGGCGTCGATCGCGCGGAACCGCAGGCCGAACCGGGCCGCGAGATCGCCGGCCATCGTGCGAAGCTCGGTGATCAGGACCTGGTCTTCCGCGGTCCGGCGCTCGACCGCCGAGCGCGGCGTCTTGGCCTTGTCCGCCAGGGCGCGGAGCCGGGCGTTCGCGCTCGGGCGCACGACGAGCTCGCGCTCGGCGAACAGGCGTTTTCCTGCGGTCCTGCTCATCCGCGGAGCAGGCGCGCCGCCTCGCGGGCGTGGTAGGTCAACAGGATGTCGGCGCCCGGCGCGCCTGAGGCCGGTCAACACCTCGAGCACCGTGCGCTCGCGGTCGATCCAGCCGCGCTCGGCCGCGGCGACGAGCATCGAGTACTCGCCGCTGACGTTGTAGGCGGCGACCGGGACGCGGAACGTGTCCTTGACCCGCCGGATCACGTCGAGGTACGCGAGCGCCGGCTTGACCATCACGATGTCCGCGCCCTCGTCGAGATCGAGCCCGACCTCGCGCAGCGCCTCGTCCGAGTTCGCGGGGTCCATCTGGTACGACCGCCGATCGCCGAACTGCGGCGTCGAGCCGGCGGCCTCGCGGAACGGACCGTAGAACGCCGATGCGTACTTCGCGGCGTAGGACAGGATCGCGACCGTCGCGTGCCCCGCGTCGTCGAGCGCCCGGCGAATCGCACCGACGCGGCCGTCCATCATGTCCGACGGCGCGACGACGTCCGCACCGGCCTTCGCGTGCGACACGGCGGCCCGTGCCAGGAGCTCGAGCGTCGGGTCGTTGTCGACGTCGCCGTCCGCGATCGACGCCGCAGTGGCCGTGGCTCGTGTATTCGCACAGGCAGACGTCGGTGATCACGGTCACGTCGCGGTATGCGCGCTTCAGCGCGCCGACCGCCTGCTGGACCGGCGCTTCGTCGTCCCACGCCTCGGAGCCAAGGTCGTCCTTGCGCTCGGGGAGGCCGAACAGCAGGACCGCCCGCACGCCGTCCTCGCGGGCCTGCGCCGACCTCGTCCACGAGCCGGTCGACCGAGAACCGGAACTGCCCGGGCATCGACGGGATCGTGCTCCGCGCTCCTGCGCCAGCCTGCACGAACAGCGGATAGACGAGATCGGTCGGCTCGAGGGTCGTCTCGCGCACGAGGTCGCGCAGCCCGGCCGAGCGCCTGAGGCGGCGCGGACGAGCCGTGGGGAACCCGGCGCGTTGACGTTTCGGCGGCGCGTCGGCGAGCTTCATCGGCTCAATCCTCGTCGTCGAAAAAGAACTGATCGGCGCATCCACGGCTGCAGAACGACCGGCCGCTCCAGACGTGCGAGTGCTCCTCGCAGAAATGCTTGTGACAGATCGGGCACCGCCCGAGGACCACCTCGACCGAGGTCTTGTCGCACTGGTGGCACTTGGCGTCCACGGGTCCTCCGTCCGAGCCGACGCGCTTGCGGGGCCTCGGATCGATCGCTAGAGTAGGGCGCTCGTCGGCGGCGTAGCTCAGCGGTAGAGCGAGGGACTCATAACCCCTAGGTCCGTGGTTCAACTCCACGCGCCGCTACCAGCCCCCGCACAGGCTCGCCGCTGGTCATCCTAACACCGCTCGTAGGATCGCTGAGCGAGCCCGACGTTCCCGATCGGGAACCTCAGTCGAGAGCGTCGAGCAGGGCCCGCAGACGCGGAAACGCGGCGTCGATGTCGTCGAGCGACACGGCCCCGACCGACAGGCGGAACCAGCCCGTCTCCTCGGGCAGGCCGAACGCCTGGAACGGCACGACGGCGAGGCCCGCGCGGTCGAGGAGCAGCTTGCGGATCGCCTCGTTGTCGCGGATCGGCTGACCGTCGATCGTGCGCCCGACCACGTCGAGCTGGAGCGACAGGTAGATCGCGCCCTGAGGCTCGATGCTCGACACCGGGTATCCGGCGCCGCGCAGCTCGGCGATCCCCGAGTGCAGCCGCTCGAGACGCACGCGCACGCGCTCGTTCATCTGCTCGGCGAACTCGGCGCCGGCCGCGTCGTCGGCCAGGAACTTGGCCACCGCGATCTGCTCGGGGCGCGGGGCCCAGGCCCCGATGTGGCCGATCAGGTTGTTCATGCGCTGGATCACGTCGGGCGCGGCGAGGACCCAGCCCACGCGCAACCCGGTCGCGGCCAGGCCCTTCGAGATCCCGTCGAGGCTGATGACCCACGGCGCGCACTCGGGCACGAGCGTCGTCGGCATGTGGTGTCTCGCTCGCCCGAACACGAGCCACGCGTACACCTGGTCGTGCAGCACGAACAGGTGCGGCGTTCCTCGGCGGGTGCGCGCGCGATTCTCCTCGACGACCGCCTCGAGGATCGCGCGCAGCGTGGCTTCGCCGATCACCGTGCCGGTCGGGTTCAGCGGGCTGTTGATGCACAGCATCCGCGCCGTCCCGAGGTGCGGGACAACCTGCTCCGCCCGAGGCATGAACCCGTCCTCCGCGCTCGTCGGCACGACGACCGACTCGGCCTCGGCGATCCACGCGTAGTGGTTGTTGTTCCACGACGGGACCGGGTAGACGACCCGGTCGCCGCGGTTGAGCACGCAGCGATACGCTCCGTAGAGGATCGGACGCGCGCCGCTCGCGATCAGCACCGACTCGACCGGATACCGGGCGCCCCAGCGGCGCGCGGTGAACTCGGCGACCGCCTGGCGCAGGGCCAGCACGCCGTCCGACGGCGGATAGTTCGTCTCGCCCTTGGCGTACGCCTCCTGCACCAGCTCGAGCAAGCGCGCGGGGATCGGGAAGTACCGGGTGTTGAAGTCGCCGACGGTCAGGTTGCACACCGATCGGCCGGTCGCGACGAGCGCGCGGATCTCGGCGGCGATGCGCAGGATCTCCGAGCCCACGAGGCCGCGAACGCGCTCGGACAGCGACGCGTCGACCACGTCTCGCGGGCCGAACTCGACGGTCGGCACGGTTTCAGGTGTCATCGGAGCCCCGATTCTATCAGGTAAGAGTACCGTCTACTTCCTGGCCGTGGGTGTGATCGTGACCTCGAGGCGCTGGCCGTCCCGCACGACCACGACCCGCACCGGCTGGCCGATCTTGGCCCGCTCGAGCGCGTGCGTGTAGTCGTAGATGTTGGCGACGCGCTGACCGGCGAACTCGACGATCACGTCGCCCTGGCGCAGGCCGGCTTTCTCGGCCGGGCCGCCGTCGACGACCCCGCTGAGCCGCAGCCCATCGACCTCCGTCGTGTAGTCCGGGATCGTCCCGGTGAATACGCGCAGCCCGTCGCGCGAGCCGGGGTCGGTCTTGGGCTCGACCTTGGTGTACGCCGGCCGCTCGTCGAGCGCCGCGACCTTCGCCGCGACGAGCGCGCCGAGGTGTGCGACGCGCTCGAGGCCCTCGTACTCGATCTTCTCCGCTCGATCGGTCGGACGGTGGTAGTCCTCGTGCGAGCCGGTGAAAAAATCCAGGACCGGGATCCCCGCGAGGTAGAACGAGGTCGTGTCGGTCGGTAGGTACGGATCGTCTTTCATCCGCACGTCGACCCCGACCACGGCGTTGGCCCGCTCGACGATCGAGCGCCAGGCCGGGCTGCTGCCGATGCCCTGCACGTTGAGCCGTCCGTCCTTCATCCGACCGACCATGTCGAAGTTGACGTACGCCAGGATGTCGCCGGTCGGGATCGGCGCGTCCTTGAGAAACTGGCTCGATCCGAGCAGGCCGATCTCTTCACCCGACCAGAAGCCGAGGACGACCGGGCGCCGGCGGTCCATCATCTTGAGCATCTCTCCGGCGCACAGCACGGCTGCCACGCCGGACGCGTCGTCGTCCGCGCCGTAGTGGATCTCGCCGCGCTCGTCGTCCTTGGCCAGGGACGTTCCGTGGTCCCCGCGCCCGAGATGATCGAGGTGCGCGCCGAGGACGACGTAGGAGGGCGCCGATGCGTCGGGCGACGCGGCGTCGCCCGACGCCGCGAGCACCCCGGCGACGCTGTGTGCCGTGCGTTTCTCGCGCTCGACCCGCACGTCGAGCGTTGCGCGCACACCCGGGATGGCGAAGCCGGTGACGTGAGGGTTGCCGGTGTCGAGCGCGGCCTGCGCCGCTTCGAGGGTCTTCCCCTTCACGGTGGCGAACAACCGCTCGGCGACCGCACCGCTGATGCTCGCGGCGAGGATCCCCGAGCCGCCGAGCGCCGCGTCGAACGACATCGGCACGAGCTCGCCGGCATTCGCCGACCGCGGGCCGGTGACGACGAGCAGCGCCTTGGCTCCGCGCTCACGCGCGGCGAGGGCTTTGTAGCGCAGGCCCGAATGCCGCGCGAGCAACGCGCGTCGATCCGGGTCGACGTCCTCCGGCGAGTAGCGCAGCGCGACGACGATCTTGTCCTTGACGTCGATCCCGACGTAGCTGTCGTAGGCCCCGCCCTCGATCTCCGGCGTGGCCATGCCGTACCCCGCGAACACGACCTCGGCGGCAGCGCTCCCGCTGTCCGAGAACGACAGGGCGCGGATGCGCTCGGCGCCGCGGAACGCCTCGGACTCCGGCGTCTCCGCGACGGCGAGGGCCAGGCTCGAGCCCGCGTCCTTCGTTCCCGACGTGAACTCGAACGGCAGCACGAAGCCAGTCTTTCCCGGAAGCGGTCGAGCGCCGATGCGCTCGAGCTCGCCGGCGATGTACCGCGCGGCCCGCTCCTCGCCCGCGGAGCCGGTCAAGCGCCCCGCCAGGTCGTCCGACGCCAGGAACTTCACGGTGCGCGAGAGCACGGGCGCCGGCTCGGCCGAGGCGAGCGGCGCGAGGACGAGCGCGGCCGCGAGCGCCGACGCGGCGCTGCGTCGATGGTCGTTCACGGTCGGCCCTCCGAGCTCGCGGCCGTTGCTCGTGGCGGGGCCGCGGCCAGCGCCTCGACCACGGCCTCGTGGTTCCAGTCCGCGAGGTAGATCTGCCCCTTCTCCTGTCCATGCCGCGTCGAAGTCCAAGCGATCCGCTTGCCGTCGGGCGACGGGACGGGGAGACCGTCGAACCCGGCCGAGTACGTGATGCGCACGGGCTCCTTCTTTCCTTCGACGTCGACGACGAACAGCTCGAAGTTCTCGAACCCCAGCTTGTTCGACGTGAACACGATGTAACCGCCCGACGGATCGGCGTACGGCGCCCAGCTCATCGAGCGGAAATCGGTGACCCGCCGCGCGCCCGAGCCGTCGGCGCTCGCGGTCCACACATCGGCGACGAGACCGCTCTCCTCGAACCGACGCCACAGGATCCGTTTGCCGTCGGGCAGGAAGAACGGCCCGCCGTCGTATCCCGGCGTCTGCGTGAGACGTCGCAGGTCGGTTCCGTCGGCCCGCATGGTGTACAGGTCGGCGAAGTACGCCGGGTCGGTGTCGAGCCGTCGTGCGTCCTCGCCCTCGAGCTTGTGCGTGTAGGCCTCGCGATTCGAGGCGAACACGATCGTCGTCCCGTCGGGAGAGTAGCTGGCCTCGGCATCGTAGCCGAGCACTTCGGTCAGGCGGACCGGCGCCACGATCCCCGGCCGCACGACGTAGATCTCCATCTCCGGGTCGTAGTCCCACCCATAACGGCGCTCTTTCCCCGCCGTACGCGACTCCAGCTCGGCGCGCTGCGCATCCCGGCTCCGCGGATCGTGGTGCGTAGAAGAAAAAAGGATCTCGTCCGTCCCGGGGCGAAAGAACGCGCAGGTCGTCTTGCCCCACCCGGGCGAGACGCGCGTCGTGTCCCCGGTCGTGAAGTCGAGCTGGTAGATCTGGAAGAACGGGTTCCGCGGCTCGCGCTCGCTCTGGAACACGAGCTTCCGGCCGTCGGGGGAAAAATAGCCCTCTCCGGCCCGCCGACCCTCGAACGTCAGCTGGCGTACACGCCCGAGAAACCGCCGCTCTTCGGCCCCGGCCCCGGCGCCGGGCGCCGCGGCGTCGGGCGCGGGGGTCGGCGACTGCGCCGCTGCCGGTCCGACGAGGACGACCGCCAGGACCACCCGTTGCAGAAAAAAGCTCGGTGCTCTCGCGCTCACGCGCCCTCCAGCGGCCGCATATATGACACAGCCCGGTGGCATCCGCGAGCACGCACACGCACGGAATTCGTGAATCTTCCTGGCCACCTGGCGTTCCAAACACGTGTATATAGAACCAGAGTTCGAGGGGGGTCATGGGCTCAGCCCGCAGTCTAGACACCCACCGCTCGCGCGGTGCGCGGGAGGACGTGTTGCGTATCGCCCTCGCCGTGCTTGCGCTCGGACTGACGTCCCACGCGTCGGCCGAGTCCGTGCTGGTCGGGCCGAGCTCCGTCCCGCGATACCGCGCGAACGCGGCCGATCCGGGCATCGGCACGGCGTGGACCGCGGAGAGCTACGACGATGGCCCCTGGAGCTCGGGCTCGTACGGCATCGGCTTCGATACCGGCGGACAGGCATCGGGCCTCCTCGGCACGGTCGTCCCGACGAGCTCGCTGTCGGTCTACACGCGCGTCCCGTTCACCGTGGCCAGCGCGTCGTCGATTCAGACCTTGTTCCTGGGGATCGACTACGACGACGGCGTGGTCGCGTGGATCAACGGCGTCGAGGTGCTGCGGCGGAACATGCCCACGGGCACCGTGAGCTGGAACTCCGTGGCGACCGAGCACGAATCGAGCAACGGCACGACGCCGAGCTACGAGTTCTACGACATCTCGACGATCGGCAAGCCCGCGCTGCACGACGGCGCGAACGTCCTGGCGATCGGCGTGTGGAACAGCGGCCCGACGTCCACCGATCTCGTGCTCGTGCCGAAGCTCGTATCCGATCCGACACTCTCGATCGTTCGCGGCCCGTACCTGCAGCTCGGCGCGCCGGACAGCGTGGTCGTGCGTTGGCGCACGAACGTTCCGACAGCCAGTCGCGTGCAGTACGGCGCCACGCCCAGCACGCTGACGCAATCGACGACCGACGCCGCGACCACGACCGAGCACATCGTGACGCTGACCGGGCTGTCGCCGAGCACGCGGTACTACTACTCGGTCGGGACGCCGACGACCGTGCTGGCCGGCGGGAGTCCATCGCAGTTCGTCGTCACGCCACCGACCATCGGGACGAAGCAGCCGACACGCGCCTGGATCCTCGGCGACTCGGGAACCGGCGACGCGAACGCGGAGGCCGTGCGCGACGCGTACTACGCGTATGTCGGCACGCAGAGCACCGACCTGTGGCTGATGCTCGGCGACAACGCCTACCCCGACGGCACCGACTCGGACTATCAGCACGGCCTGTTCGACATCTACCCGGACATGCTGCGCAAGGCGGTGCTGTGGCCGGCGCTCGGCAACCACGACGCCATCAGCGCGGAGTCGTTGACGCAGTCCGGGCCGTACTTCGAGGCGTTCACGCTGCCGAGCCAGGCGGAAGCCGGCGGCATCGCCTCGGGGACCGAGGCGTACTACTCGTTCGACCACGGGAACATCCACTTCGTGGTCCTCGATTCTCAGGAGAGCGATCGGACGCCCGGCGGTCCGATGCTCACGTGGCTCGCGGCGGACCTGTCGGCGACCGACCAGGACTGGATCGTCGCGTTCTGGCACCACCCGCCGTACAGCAAGGGGATCCACGACTCGGACGATCCGGTCGACAACCTCGAGCTGGTCGAGATGCGGCAGAACGTCGTTCCGATCCTCGACGCCTACGGCGTCGACTTGACGTTCACCGGTCACAGCCACGACTACGAGCGGTCGTATCTGATCGAGGGCCACTACGGCAGCTCGAGCACGCTCGTCCCGTCGATGAAGGTCGACCCCGGCGACGGCCGCGAGACCGGGACCGGCCCGTACCTCAAGTCGATGCTCGCTCCCGTCCCGCACAGCGGGATCGTGCACACCGTGGCCGGAAGCGCGGGCCAGACCACGGGGGGCAGCCTGGACCACCCGGCGATGGTCGTGTCGTTCGACATGCTCGGATCGGTCGTGCTCGACGTCGACGGCCGGCGGCTCGATGCACGGTTCCTCGACAGCACGGGCACGGTGCGCGATCAGTTCACGATCATCAAGGGCCCGGACTGCCCCGACGACCAGGACGAAGACGGCTTGTGCGCCAGCGAGGACAACTGCCCCGACGACTTCAACCCGGGCCAGGAGAACGGCGACGGGGACGCGCTGGGCGACGTGTGCGACCCGTGCCCCTCGACGCCGGTCGACGCCGACGGCGACGGCTGGTGCCTGAACACTGACTGCGACGACACGCGCGCGAGCTGCACCGACGACTGCACGACGAACGTCGACGCCGACGCGCTCCCCGACTGCGCCGACACGTGCATCGACCGCGACGGCGATGGCTACGGCACGGCCGGCGGCGCGGGCAACACGTGCAACGCGCCGGACTGCAACGACCAGCTCCCGCTGTGTCGGATCGACTGCACGGACGCCGACGCCGACGGCTGGTGCGCCGATGCCGACAACTGTCCGCAGGTGTCCAACCCGGCGCAGGAGAATCGCGACGGCGATCCGTTCGGCGACGTGTGCGACACGTGCGACGCCGACCCGCGCAACGATTTCGACGACGACGGGTGGTGCGACAACTTCGACAACTGCCCGGACGACGCCAACGCGAACCAGGCGGACGCTGACTCGGACTCGTTCGGCGACGTGTGCGACTGCGCCCCGAACCACGGCGGCGTGTCGCGATCGCCGGCGATCGTCAACTGGTCGCTGCGGCTGAGCAAGATCGGCCCGACGCGCCTGCGCTGGGACCGTGGCTGGCAGGCCCACAGCTTCAACGTGTACCGCGGTCTGCGGACGGCGGGGACGGCGCTTTCGCTGTCGACGCTCACGTGCTTCCGCGCCGACGATGCGGCATCCGAGGCGTTCGACTCGGCCAACCCGGCGGCGGGCGCGATGTTCTTCTACCTCATCACGTCGCTGAACCAGTGCGACGAGAGCTCGGCAGGACAGACGAGCGCGGGTGCCGAGCGCGTGATCCCGAACCATTGCCCGGTGGTCGGCGACGACGACGACTTCGACGGGGTGCCAAACATTCGCGACAACTGCTCGCTGCACTCGAACTCGACGCTCGCGGACCTGGATCACGACTTCGTCGGCAACGCCTGCGACAACTGCTTCGCGGTGTCGAACCCGCCGCCGCAGCCGGACGCCGACAACGACGGCCTGGGCGACGCGTGCGAGGGGCCGGACATCGACACCGACGGCGTGCCGGACACGATCGACAACTGTCCGTCGTCGACCAACTCGAGCCAGCTCGACACCGATCACGACGCCCAGGGCAACGTGTGCGACGCGGACGACGACGACGACGGCGTCAACGACGTCGCGGACACGGCCCCGCTCGACCGGTTCGTGTGTGGCGACGTGGACGGCGACGATTGCGAGGACTGCACGAGCGGACAGTCGGCGCTGTCGGACGACGGACCCGACGTCGACACCGACGGCGCGTGCGACGCCGGAGACAACTGCCTCAGCGTCCCGAACCCGCAGCAGGCGGACGCCGACCTCGACGGGAGCGGCGACTCGTGCGATGGCTGTCCGACCGACGGGAGCAAGATCGCGCCGGGGCTGTGCGGCTGCGGCGTCTCGGAGTCGGCCGACGCGGACGACGATGGCTCGCTGTGTAGCGTCGATTGCGACGACGCCGACCCGACCCGGTTCCCCGGGCATCCGGAGACGTGCAACGACGGAAAGGACAACGACTGCTCGGCCACCACTCCGGACATCTTCGACGCCGACACCGACGGCTCGTCGTGCAACGTCGACTGCGCGGACGACGACAACACGCGGTTCCCGGGCAACCCCGAGATCTGCGACGGCAAGGACAACGATTGCGCGAACGGCATCCCGGCGAACGAGGCCAATGCCGACGGCGACGCGTACCGCATCTGTCAGGGCGACTGCGACGATACGCGGAACGACGTGTATCCCGGTGCGACCGAGTTGTGCGATGGGCGGGACAACGACTGCGCAAACGGGATCCCGGCCAACGAGGCAGACGCCGACACCGACACCTACAGGATCTGCAACGGCGACTGCGACGACACGCGCAACGACGTGCACCCCGGCGCGACCGAGCTGTGCGACGGCCTGGACAACGACTGCGCGAACGGCATCCCGGCCAACGAAGCGGACGCCGACGCCGACGCCTACCGCATCTGTCAGGGCGACTGCGATGACTCTCGGAACGACGTCTACCCCGGCGCGACCGAGCTGTGCGATGGGCGGGATAACGACTGCGCGAACGGGATCCCGGCCAACGAAGCGGACGCCGACGCCGATACCTACAGGATCTGCAGCGGCGACTGCGACGACACGCGGAACGACGTGTACCCGGGCGCGACCGAGCTGTGCGACGGTCTGGACAACGACTGCGCGAACGGCGTTCCGGCGAACGAGGCGAACGCCGACGGCGATGTCTACCGCATCTGCCAGGGCGACTGCGACGACACGCGCAACGACGTGTACCCGGGCGCGACCGAGCTGTGCGACGGCCGGGACAACGACTGCGCGAACGGTGTTCCGGCGAACGAAGCGAACGCCGACGGCGACGCCTACCGCATCTGCCAGGGCGACTGCGACGACACGACCGCCGCGCGGTTCCCGGGGAATCCCGAGATCTGCGACGGTCTAGACAACGACTGCGCGAACGGCGTCCCGGCGAACGAAGCGAACGCCGACGGCGATGCCTACCGCATCTGTCAGGGCGACTGCGACGATACGCGCAACGACGTCTACCCCGGCGCGACCGAGCTGTGCGACGGCCGGGACAACGACTGCGCGAACGGGATTCCGGCGAACGAAGCGAACGCCGACGGCGATGCCTACCGCATCTGCCAAGGCGACTGCGACGACACGAGCGCCGCGCGGTTCCCCGGTAACCCCGAGATCTGCGACGGTCTGGACAACGACTGCGCGAACGGGATCCCGGCGAACGAGTCCGATTCGGACGCCGACACGTTCCGGATCTGTCAGGGCGACTGCGACGACGCCCGGAACGACGTCTATCCCGGCGCGCCCGAGCTGTGCGACGGTCGCAACAACGATTGCGCGAACGGCATCCCACCCAACGAGGCCAACGCCGACGGCGATGCGTATCGCATCTGTCAGGGCGACTGTGACGACACGCGGAACGACGTCTACCCCGGCGCGACCGAGCTGTGCGACGGCCGGGACAACGACTGCGCCAACGGGATCCCGGCGAACGAGTCCGATGCCGATTCCGACACGTTCCGCGTATGCGCCGGCGACTGTGACGACGCGCGAAGCGACGTCTACCCCGGCGCGACCGAGCTGTGCGACGGCCGAGACAACGACTGCGCCAACGGGATCCCGGCCAACGAAGCGAACGCCGACGGCGACGCCTACCGCATCTGCCAGGGCGACTGCGATGACACGCGCAACGACGTGTACCCCGGCGCGACCGAGCTGTGCGACGGCCTGGACAACGACTGCGCGAACGGGATCCCGGCGAACGAAGCGGACGCCGACGCCGATACCTACAGGATCTGCAACGGCGACTGCGACGATACGCGGAACGACGTGCACCCCGGTGCGACCGAGCTGTGCGACGGCCTGGACAACGACTGCGCGAACGGGATCCCGGCGAACGAAGCGAACGCCGACGGCGACGCCTACCGCATCTGCCAGGGCGACTGCGACGACACGAGCGCCGCGCGGTTCCCCGGTAACCCCGAGATCTGCGACGGCCTGGACAACGACTGCGCGAACGGGATCCCGGCGAACGAAGCGAACGCCGACGGCGACGCCTACAGGATCTGCAACGGCGATTGCGACGACACGCGGAATGACGTGTACCCCGGTGCGACCGAGCTGTGCGACGGCCTGGACAACGACTGCGCGAGCGGCGTCCCGGCCAACGAAGCGGATACCGACGCCGATACCTACAGGATCTGCAACGGCGACTGCGACGACACGCGGAACGACGTGTATCCCGGTGCGACCGAGCTGTGCGACGGTCTGGACAACGACTGCGCAAACGGGATCCCGGCGAACGAAGCGAACGCTGACGGCGACGCCTACCGGATCTGCCAGGGTGACTGCGATGACACGAGCGCCGCGCGGTTCCCCGGCAACCCGGAGATCTGCGACGGCCTGGACAACGACTGCGCGAACGGCGTCCCGGCCAACGAAGCGAACGCCGACGGCGACGCCTACCGCATCTGTCAGGGCGACTGCGACGACACGAAGGCCAGTTGCACGACCGATTGTACGACGAACGTGGACGGCGACGGAACGCCCGACTGCGCCGACACGTGCATCGACTCGGACGGCGACGGCTACGGCTCGGCCGGCGGCGCGGGGAACACGTGCACCGCGGCCGACTGCAACGACGGGAACAACCGTTGCACGAGCAACTGCACCGATGCCGATGCGGATGGCTGGTGTGTAACGAGCGACTGCGACGACTCGGTCCCGAGCTGCACGAACAACTGCACGGCGAACGTCGACCACGACGGCACGCCCGACTGCGCCGACACGTGCATCGACCGGGATGGCGACACCTACGGCACGGCAGGTGGCGCGGGGAACACGTGCACCGCGCCCGACTGCCTCGACGCGAACTCTCGCTGCACCACCGACTGCACTGACGCCGACTCGGACGGCTGGTGCGTGACGAGCGACTGCAACGACGCGGTCGCGAGCTGCACGAACAACTGCACGACGAACGTCGATGGCGACGGAACGCCCGACTGCGCCAACACGTGCATCGACTCGGACGGCGACGGCTACGGCTCGGCCGGTGGCGCGGGGAACACGTGCACCGCGGCCGATTGCAACGACGGGAACAACCACTGCACGTCGAGCTGCACCGATGCCGACGCGGATGGCTGGTGCGTGACGAGCGACTGCAACGACGCGGTCGCGAGCTGCACGAACAACTGCACGACGAACGTCGATGGCGACGGAACGCCCGACTGCGCCAACACGTGCATCGACTCGGACGGCGACGGCTACGGCTCGGCCGGTGGCGCGGGGAACACGTGCACCGCGGCCGATTGCAACGACGGGAACAACCACTGCACGTCGAGCTGCACCGACGCCGACGCGGATGGCTGGTGCGTCACGAGCGACTGCGACGACACGAGCGCCGCGCGGTTCCCCGGTAACCCGGAGATCTGCGACGGCATGGACAACGATTGCGCGGCCGGCGTCCCGGCGAACGAGGCCGATGCCGACGCCGACACCTTCCGCGTATGCGCCGGCGACTGCGACGATTCGCGCAACGACGTGTACCCCGGCGCGCCCGAGCTGTGCGACGGCCTGGACAACGACTGCGCGAACGGGATCCCGGCGAACGAAGCGAACGCCGACGGCGACGCCTACCGCATCTGCCAGGGCGACTGCGACGACACGAGCGCCGCGCGGTTCCCCGGCAACCCGGAGATCTGCGACGGCCTGGACAACGACTGCGCGAACGGGATCCCGGCGAACGAAGCGGACGCCGACGCCGACACCTACAGGATCTGCAACGGCGATTGCGACGACACGCGGAATGACGTGTACCCCGGTGCGACCGAGCTGTGCGACGGCCTGGACAACGACTGCGCGAGCGGCGTCCCGGCCAACGAAGCGGATACCGACGCCGATACCTACAGGATCTGCAACGGCGACTGCGACGACACGCGGAACGACGTGTATCCCGGTGCGACCGAGCTGTGCGACGGTCTGGACAACGACTGCGCGAACGGGATCCCGGCGAACGAAGCGAACGCTGACGGCGACGCCTACCGGATCTGCCAGGGTGACTGCGATGACACGAGCGCCGCGCGGTTCCCCGGTAACCCGGAGATCTGCGACGGCATGGACAACGATTGCGCGAGCGGCGTCCCGGCGAACGAGGCCGATGCCGACGCCGACACCTTCCGCGTATGCGCCGGCGACTGCGACGATACGAAGGCCAGCTGCACGACCGATTGCACGACGAACGTCGATGGCGACGGAACGCCCGACTGCGCAGACACGTGCATCGACTCGGACGGCGACGGCTACGGCTCGGCCGGCGGCGCGGGGAACACGTGCACCGCGGCCGACTGCAACGACGGGAACAACCACTGCACGTCGAGCTGCACCGACGCCGACGCGGATGGCTGGTGCGTCACGAGCGACTGCAACGACGCGGTCGCGAGCTGCACGAACAACTGTGCGACGAACGTCGACGGCGACGGAACGCCCGACTGCGCCGACGCGTGCATCGATGCGGATGGTGACGGCTACGGCTCGGCCGGCGGCGCGGGGAACACGTGCACCGCGGCCGACTGCGACGACGGGAACAACCACTGCACGTCGAGCTGCACCGACGCCGACGCGGATGGCTGGTGCGTCACGAGCGACTGTAACGACGCGGTCGCGAGCTGCACGAACAACTGTGCGACGAACGTCGACGGCGACGGAACGCCCGACTGCGCCGACGCGTGCATCGACTCGGACGGCGACGGCTATGGCTCCGCCGGCGGCGCGGGGAACACGTGCACTGCCGCCGACTGCAACGACGCGGTCGCGAGCTGCACGAACAACTGTGCGACGAACGTCGACGGCGACGGAACGCCCGACTGCGCCGACGCGTGCATCGACTCGGACGGCGACGGCTACGGCTCCGCCGGCGGCGCGGGGAACACGTGCACTGCCGCCGACTGCAACGACGCGGTCGCGAGCTGCACGAACAACTGTGCGACGAACGTCGATGGCGACGGAACGCCCGACTGCGCCAACACGTGCATCGACTCGGACGGCGACGGCTACGGCTCGGCCGGCGGCGCGGGGAACACGTGTACGGCCGCCGACTGTAACGACGCGGTCGCGAGCTGCACGAACAACTGTGCGACGAACGTCGATGGCGACGGAACGCCCGACTGCGCCGACACGTGCATCGACTCGGACGGCGACGGCTACGGCTCCGCCGGCGGCGCGGGGAACACGTGCACGGCGGCCGATTGCAACGACGGGAACAACCACTGCACGTCGAGCTGCACCGACACCGACTCGGATGGCTGGTGCGTGACGAGCGACTGCGACGACTCGGTCGCGAGCTGCACGAACAACTGTGCGGCGAACGTCGACGGCGACGGAACGCCCGACTGCGCCAACACGTGCATCGATGCGGACGGCGACGGCTACGGCTCCGCCGGCGGCGCGGGGAACACGTGTACTGCGGCCGACTGCGACGACACGTCGGCGGCGACCTTCCCCGGTGCCGCGCCGAACGAGTCACCGCCCGGCGCGTGTCGGCTCGACGGGGATGGTGACGACTGGGGCGAGGCATCGCCCCCGCCGGGAGTCACGGCGGGCACCGACTGCGACGACGCCAACGCTGCGGTCTTCCCTGGCAGCGGCTGCTAGCATTCCCGGGCCGACAGTTCACGCTCGCGACACCTTGGTCCGGTGGACACTCTCAAGAATGGGCGTACATATAGGGGGCATTTCCATGACCCCGATGCGAAGAATTGTAGGAATCGCGGCCGCTGCGCTGGTGCTCGGCACCAGTGTCGAAACACGCCTCTGGTCCCACGCGGGGATCGACGAGCAGATCGCCCGGGTCGACGAGCTGATCGCGGCCCAGCCGAACACGGCAAACCTGTACATTCGGCGAGGTGAGCTGCACCGCGTCCACCGCGATTGGCCCGCCGCCGAAGGCGACTTCCTCAAGGCCCTGGCCCTCGATCCGGACCTGCTGATCGCCGAGATGTGCCTCGGGCGATTGAAGCTCGAGACGGGCAAGCCCGATCAGGCCAAGCCGTACCTCGATCGGTACC
This sequence comes from uncultured Acidobacteriota bacterium, assembly GCA_963824225.1. Lineage (GTDB taxonomy): Bacteria > Acidobacteriota > Polarisedimenticolia > Polarisedimenticolales > Polarisedimenticolaceae > CAWGOF01. The sequence continues at coordinate 814,256 of CAWGOF010000002.1, forward strand.
TGAAAAAGAGGCCCACGGACGCGGAGGCGCTGTCGATTCGAGGCCGAGCGCTCATGGCTCTCGGTCAGCCGCTGCCGGCGGCCGAGGATCTGACGCGCGCGATCGAAGGCGGCAACCGGGAACCCCGACCCGAGCAGTACCTGGAGCGCGCCCGTGCGCTGCAGGCCGCAGGTCCCGAGTACTTGCCCCGGGCGATCCAGGGCCTCGACGAGGGACGGGCACGTCTCGGAGATCCGGTCACGCTCCAGCTGCTCGCGATCGACCTGGAGATCGAGCGTGGCGGGTTCGAAGCCGCGCTCAAGCGCGTCGACGAGCTGGCGAAGCAGTCGGTGCGCCAGGAACCCTGGCTGATCCGGCGGGCCACGATCCTCGAGGCCGCGGGCCGCAAGGGCGAGGCCCGGGACTCGTATCGGCAAGCTCTCACGGCAATCGAAACGCTGCCCTCGGCGCGGCGCGGGACCAAGGCGGTAGCGCAGCTCGAGTCCGAGGCCCGCGCGGCGATCCAGCGACTCGATGCAGCGATCACGGCTCAGTAGCGCCGGGCGCGTCGGACGCATGGGCCGGCTCCTGGCGATCGCCTGGGCCGCGTGGGTCGGGGTGCTTGCACTTCCCGCGGCGGCGGAAACCGTCGTCGTCGACCCGGTAGCGGAGACCGTTTTCGTCGACCAGACGAGCTCCGTACGGTACCTGCCGAACCTCCTCGATCCGGGCCTCGGTACGAGCTGGATCGAGCGCACGTTCCACGACTCGACCTGGACGGTCGGGCAGTTCGGCGTGGGCTACGACTTGCAGCCCGGTGGCTCAGAGGCCTGGATCGCGAGCCCGATCGCGGCGGGAACGCTCTCGGTGTACACGCGCACCGAGTTCGACGTCGCGAGCCTCGCCGGGATCGGGAACCTGTTCCTCGGCATCGACTTCGACGACGGGATCGTGGCGTGGATCAATGGCGCCGAGGTGTACCGCTCGCCCGGGATGCCGGCGGGACCGCCGGCGTGGAACGCGATGGCGCCCGCGCGTGAGGCCGGGAACGGTCCGACTCCGTCCTACACGTACTTCGACATCGGCGCGGCGGCGCTCCCAGCCCTGCGGAGCGGCACGAACGTGCTGGCCATCGGTGTGTGGAACACCGGGCCGGACTCGAGCGATCTCGTCGTGGCCGCCCGCCTCCTGGCCAACGGAGTGCCGACGCTCGTCCGGGGCCCGTATCTCCAGAGCGGAACGTCGAGCGGCGCGATCGTGCGCTGGCGCACCGACCTGCCCACCGACTCGCGCGTGGTCTACGGAACCGACCCCGGAAACCTGTCGCTGAGCGTGGTCGACGCTGCGCCGGTGAGCGAGCACATCGTGACGCTCTCGGGTCTCGCTCCAAACACCCGGTACTACTACGCGGTCGGATCGTCGAGCCAGATCCTCGGCGGCGGAACGGCGGACTCCTTCGTCTGGACCGCTCCACCGTCGGGTACCGCGAAGCCGACGCGCGTGTGGATCCTCGGGGACTCGGGGACCGCCGACGCGAACGTGCGGGCGGTCCGCGACGCGTACTACGCCCTGACCGGGTCGACGCGCACCGACCTGTGGCTCATGCTCGGCGACAACGCCTACCCCAACGGCAGCGAGGCGGACTACCAGGCGGCGTTGTTCGACGTGTTTCCGGACATGCTGCGCAAGTCCGTGCTTTGGCCCACGCTGGGCAACCACGATGCCAACTCGGCCGACTCGGAAACGCAGTACGGAACGTACTACGACATCTTCTCCCTGCCGGCCCAGGCCCAGGCCGGCGGCGTGCCCTCGGGCACCGAGGCGTACTACTCGTTCGATTACGCCAACATCCACTTCGTCGTGCTCGACTCGCAGGACACGAATCGACAGCCGCTCGCGCCGATGCTCGTATGGCTGCAGCAGGACCTGGCGAGCACGAACCAGGAGTGGATCATCGCGTTCTGGCACCACCCGCCGTACAGCAAGGGCCTGCACGACTCGGACGTCGACATCGAAGAGATCGAGATGCGCCAGTGGGTCGTGCCGATCCTCGACGAGTACGGCGTCGACCTGACGCTGACCGGTCACAGTCACAGCTACGAGCGCTCGTGGCCCATCGTCGGGCACTACGGGTTGTCGTCGACGTTCGACGCGTCGATGAAGGTCGATGCGGGAGACGGGCGCGAGGACGGCGACGGACCGTACCAGAAGCCGGCGACGACGACGCCGTACTCGGGAATCGTCCACACCGTGTGCGGCTCGTCGGGCCAGACGAGCGGCGGGACGCTCGACCACGTGGCGATGCTCGTATCGTGGAACGAGCTCGGATCGGTGATCCTCGACGTCAACGGTCCGCGGCTCGATCTGAAGTTCATCGGCACGGCGGGTCAGATCCTCGACCACTTCACGACGTTCAAGGGTCCGGTCATCTTGCCCCCGGTCGCCGCGTTCTCGGCCCAGCCAACGACCGGCAAGGTCCCGTTCGCGGTGGCGTTCACCGATGCGTCCCAGAACGTGCCCGACACCTGGCGCTGGGACTTCGAGAACGACGGAAGCTGGGACAGCACCTCGCCGAGCCCGGTCCATCCGTACACCACGCCCGGGCTGTTCTCGGTGCGGCTCGCCGTGTCGAACGTATCGGGTGCGGACACGATGCTCAGCCCGAACGCGGTCTGCGCGCACGACGGTCCGCCCGGCGCGACGCAGTCGCTGCACCTGCTCGGCGACCATACGACCATGACCTGGAGCCCGGTCCCGGCCGCGGTGCTGTACGACCTGTACAAGGGCGATCTGGCGAGCCTGCGCACGAGCGGCGGCGACTTCGGCGCGGCGGCGCGCGGGTGCATCGAGGACGACGGTACCGACACACAGGCCGTCGATCCCGAGGTCCCGCTGCCCAATCAGGCGTTCGTGTACCTGGTCCGCGCGTCGAACTGCGCCGGACAGACCGGCACGTGGAACGAGGGCGGCGCGCAGCTCGCTCCGCGCGATCCGACGATCGGATCCGGGGCGCTGTCGTGCGCATGCTCGGTCGGCGACGACGCGGACCAGGACGCCGTGTGCGACGCCTACGACGGCTGCACGGACGTCGACGGCGATGGGTTCGGCGATCCGGGCTACCCGTCGAGCACGTGTGTGCTCGACAACTGCCCGGCGACGGCGAACCCGCCACAGACCGACGCCGACACGGATGGCCTGGGCGACGCGTGCGATACGTGCAGCCTCGATCCGGCGAACGACGCCGATACGGACGGAGTGTGCGGAGACGTCGACAACTGTCCGACGGCCGCGAACGCGCTGCAGGCCGACTTCGACGCCGACGGCTCGGGCGACGCGTGCGACACGTGCACCGACACGGACCACGACGACAGCGGCAACCCGGGCTTCCCCGGCAATACGTGTGCGCTCGACAACTGCCCGACGACGGCGAACCCGACGCAGATCGACGCCGACACGGACGGCCTGGGCGACGCGTGCGACACGTGCCCGCTCGACCCGGCGAACGATGCCGACGCGGACGAACGGTGCGCGAACGTCGACAACTGCCCGACGACGGCGAACCCGGCACAGACCGACGCGGATTCGGACGGCCTCGGCGACGACTGCGACGTGTGCCCGCTCGACGCGGTCAACGACGTCGACGCCGACGGCGTCTGCGGCAGCACCGACAACTGCCCGACGGTCGCGAACCCCGGTCAGCAGAACGGCGACCTCGATGCGGCGGGTGACGCCTGCGATCCGTGCACCGACCCCGACGGGGACGGCTTCGGCGATCCCGGCTCGCCCGCCACGACGTGTGCGATCGACAACTGCCCGGCGGCGACGAACCCGAACCAGGCGGACCTAGACGGCGACGGCGACGGCGACGTGTGCGACAACTGCCCGAACACGCAGAACGCCCAGCAGTTCGACGCCGACGAGGACGGGACCGGCGACGCGTGCGACTTCTGTCAGGACACCGACCACGACGGCTTCGGCAACCCCGAGCACCTGATCAATCAGTGTCCGGACGACAACTGCCCGTACAACCCGAACGTGAACCAGGTCGACCAGGACAGCGACGGGCTGGGGGACGTGTGCGATCCGTGCCGACTCGACGCGCTCAACGATGCGGACAACGACTTCCTGTGCGCGAACCTGGACAACTGTCCGCAGCACACGAACCCGTCGCAGGTCGATCAGGATGGCGACGGCGACGGCGACCCGTGCGATCACTGTCCGCTCGACCCGCTCAACGATCTGGACGGCGATAACGCGTGCGGCGACATCGATCCGGACGACGACAACGACGGGACGGACGATGAGGGCGACTGCCAGCCGCTGCTGCGCGGCGTGTCGATGGTACCCGATCCGATCGCGGCGACGCTGCGCGTCTCGCGTCAAGGCACGGGTGTGCGTCTGCGCTGGCTCCCGAGCTACCAGGGCCATCTGGCGAACGTGTACCGCGGCTCCTGGCTGAGCCGCGCGCCGTGGAACTACGACCTGACTTGCGAGTCGCCCGACACGGTGGCCCACGTGCTCGATCTGGCTGACGGAATACCTTCGGCCGGCGAGACGGTGTTCTACCTCGTCTCGGCGCGCAACCTGTGCGGCGACTCGCCGGCAGGGGTGGCGTCGAACGGCACGCCCGTGAGCCCGGCGACCGCGTGTCCGGCGATCGGCCTCGACCGCGACCTCGACGGCACGGAGGACTCGGCCGACAACTGCCCGGTCGCGTTCAACCCGCTACAGTTCGACTCCGAGCGTGACTTCGTCGGCAACGACTGCGACAACTGCCCGTTCGCGGCGAATCCGAGCCAGGCCGACAAGGACGCCGACGGGCTGGGCGACGCCTGCGACCCGAGCTGATTACGCGGGGGTCCTGTACCAACGGGCCAGGACACGCTCGGCGGGCTTGTTCTGCGGCGAGAACTCGGACGTCCTCGCCCCCGGCTTGAGCTCGAGCCCGGGGAACCATTTCCAGATGTAGGCCCCGGCGAACCAGTCGCGGCGCCAGAACGTACGGAAGAACGCCTCGTACGCATCGGCCTGGACGCGTAAGCCCGCTTCGGTCGCCGGCACACCCGACGAGGTCGGCCACTCCCACGGTCGCGCCGTCGCCCCGGGCGCGCTGCGGTAGCCGATCTCGGTGAACACGACCGGCTTGCCGACGCGCCGCGCAACGCGCTCGATCGCCGCCAGGTGCGGCCGCCACGCCGCCTCGAGCGTGGACACACTCGGGGCACGCTCGTCCCCCAGCGGGAAGTACGCCTGGATCCCGATGAAGTCGAGCGCGTCCCAGAACCCGATCTGCTCGAACTCGGCGTGCCAGTTGGCCGCGTAGGTCAGCCGGCCGTGGTACACCTCGCGCACGCGCGCGATCACGCGCCGCCAGTCGGCCTCGTGGGTCGTCGTCGCCAGGCGCAGCTCGGCTCCGACCGACAACGCCTCGATGCCCAGCTCGTCGGCCAGGCGCGCGTAGTGCAGGATGAACGTCTCGTACGACAGGAACCAGCGCTGCCAGTCGTCCTCGCTCTTCATCGCCACGTCCCCGAGCCACGTGCCCTCGGGCACGCCGGTGAGCCACACGTGGGGCCGCAAAAGCGTCCGGATGCCGCGAGCACGAGCGAGCGCCGTGGTCGTGCGGATCCCGAGGTCGCGCTCGCCCCACCATCCACCGTGGGATGCCAGGCGCACCTCGGGCGTATCGAGACCCCGTTGCCAGCCGAACGGATTCTGCGCGATCCAGCTCACGCCGTTCTCGACCAGTCGATCGAAGTCGCGCGGGGTCACGGCGTCGCGCCCGGCGACCCAGCTCACGCCGTGCTGCTTCGGCGGATCGGGGTGTTGCGCGCGGAGCAAGGCGCTCGACACGATCGCGAGCGCGAGCGCCGCGAGCGCGCGACGGAGCGTCACGCCGTCCCGCCGGGCCTCGGAACCTCCTCGGGCGCAAGCGTGCGCAGCGCCAGCGCGTGGATCCGTCCGGCGAACAGACCCTCGAGGGCGGCGTTGACCATGCGGTGGCGCTCGACGAGGCTGCGTCCGGCGAACGCCGGCGAGACGATCACGACGCGGAAGTGTCCCCCCTCCTGCGCCCCGGCGTGACCCGCGTGACGTATCGACTCGTCGATCACGTCGAGCTGCGTCGGCGCGAGCCGCTCGCGCAGAATGCGCTCGATGTCGCGCGCCGTGGTTGTGGAATCGGCGGTCATGAGGCGCCTCCTTCGGCCAACACCCGTACCAGCCACTGCTCCGCGACCCCGCCGCCCCGGCGGCGGCCGTCGCTCCAGAGACACGCCCGCGCCGCTCGAGGTCGAGCAAGTGCGCGAGCGTCTGGCGCTCGATGAGCGCGGCCGGTGCGTCGGGCAGGTCGTCGTACGCCGCGCGGGCGATCGCGGAGATCGATGGACCGCGAGACGAGGTCGCGGCGAGCACCTTGCGCTCACGCTCGCGTCGGTGCGCGATCAGCTGCGGGATCGCGCGGGCCGCCACCGGCGCGCCGTGCCCGGGAAGCAGCGTGCAGCCGAGAGCGGCGATGCGGTCCAGGGAGTCGAGGTACGCGCCCATGTCGCCCCCCGGCGGATCGATCAGGATCGTCGACAGGCTGCTCGCCAGGTCGCCGGCGATCAGCTCGCCGCGACCGACGACGAGGAACGCGAGATGGCCCGGCGCGTGGCCCGGCGTGTGGAGCGCCTGCAGCACCATGCCGTCGAGGTCGATCTCGGTGCCGTCGTCGACGGGCTGGACATCTGCCCCCGCATATCCCAGCGCAGCGAGCGTGGCTCGGTGGGCCCGGATGGGCAGGCCCAGCTCGCGGGCGACCTCGAGCGCGCCCGCGGAGTGATCCGCGTGGTGATGGGTCAAGAGCACGACCCGCGGCGTACTACCGAGGGCGCTCCGTCGCCGGGCGACCTCGTAGAGTCGGCGTAGCTCTCCGGGTTCGGTCGAGCCCGGGTCGACGATCGCGAACGACCGACCGCCCGGAAGCCACGCGTTCGTGTGCGTCGCCGGGGGCAGCGTCGCCGTGCGGAGCGGCACGACCCAGATGTCGGGCGAGAACTCGACGCGCGGCGCAAGCTCCTCCCCCGCGTTGGCCGCGACGAGAGCCGTGGCGATCTCGTCCGGCGTGCGCCCATCCATCTCGCCGAGGACGCGCAGGATCGGCAGCACGGGCGGCGGCAGCCGGACGGTCCCGCGGGCCCAGGCCTCGAGCACGTCGGCTGGCCTCGCGACCTCGAGCGCCTCGATCTCGTCCGGGGCCGGTGGGTGGCTCGGCGGCGTCAGGTCGGGCAGCTCGGCCACGAAGAACCGCGTGCGGAACCGGACCGGGAACATCGGCGGTGTCACGCGCTCGCCGGCATCGATCCAGCGCTCGACGGGCACGTCGATCCCCGTCTCCTCGCGCAGCTCGCGGGACGCGCAGCGCGCGCGGTCGCCGGGCTCGCCCGGCCGGTCCGCGGGGTCGAGGCGCCCTCCGGGAAACGCGAGATGACCGGGCATGAACCGCGTGCTCCGCGCGCGCAGGCCCAGGAGCACCTCGACCGCCCCGGAGGCCCCGCGGCGCAGCACGATCCCCGACGCGCTCTCGGCCGGTGTCGGCTCGCGGGCCGGCGCGACGCCGGGGGGTAGCTCGCTCACCGACGCGCCTCCGCGATCCAGCGCTCGACCGCCTGGGCCGAACGCGGGATCGCCGAGCTCAGGACGACCGGGCCGTCCTGCGCGACGAGCACGTCGTCCTCGATCCGCACGCCGATCCCATCGTCGGGGACGTAGATCCCCGGCTCGATCGTCAGCACGCAACCGGGCTCGAGGGGTCGGTGAACGTCGCCGACGTCGTGCGTCTCGAGCCCCAGATGGTGTCCGATCCCGTGGATGAAATGCTCGGCGAACCCGGCGGCAGCGATCGTCTCGTGGGCCCGGGCGTGGATCTCGCCGAGCGTCGCGCCGGGGCGGCACAGCGCGATCGCCGCATCCTGGGCCGCGAGCACGGCGTCGTAGATCTCGCGCTGACGGCCGGAGAACGTGCCCGAAACCGGCAGCGTGCGCGTGATGTCCGCGCGATAGCCATCGATCGTCGCGCCCGTGTCGACGAGCACGAGCTGGCCCGGCTCGAGCGTCCCGGTGTTCTTCTCGTAGTGCAGCTTCAGCGCGTTCGCGCCCGTGCCGACGATCGGCGCGAACGCGTGCGTCGCCCCGCGCGCCCGATAGGTCCGAACGATCTCCGCTTCGATCTCGTGCTCGCGAACTCCGGGGCCGAGCCTACGTGCGACCGCGGTCAACGCTTCGGCCGTGACGTCGATCGCGCGACGGATCGCGCCGACCTCGGCGTCGTCCTTGCTCCTGCGCATCTCGTGCACGGCGGCCGTGCCGTCGCGCAGCTCGACGTCGAGGAACCGCTGGCGCACGCGCTCGCAGAACGCCGCGTCGGGGTCGGATTCCGCGGCGAGCGACGCGGGGGTCCCGCGCACGACGAACAGGGTCCGCGCGGCGCCGAGCCACGCGCCGAGGAGCGCCGTGGCCTCGCTCGTCGGACACAGCGCATCGACGCCCAGGTCCTCCGCACGCACCGACTCGAGCGGCACCGGGCTGTCCTCGCCCCAGCGCGAGAGCAGCGGATTGCCGGGGGGCAGGAACAGCACCTGCTCGACGATCCGCCCCCGGACGTAGTCCGGCCCGGGATGCTGGCGCCCCGTACCGACCCGCACGCCGTCGCGGGCGAGGACGAGCAGCCCCGCGGGCTCGGCCAGTCCGGTGAGGTAGAGGAAGCTCGGGCTGACGGCGCCATTCGGCCCCTGACCGCGGACGACGATCAGGCCCGGGCCGAGCCGAGCGATCAGCGCCTGCCGCCGGGCCAGGTACGTGGATCGATTCATCGCTCTCTCCCCGCTCGGAGTCGGCCGAGACGCGTGACGACCCGCCACTCCTCGGCGGTGACCGGTTGAACCGACAGGCGCCCTCGGCGGACCAGGACCATGTCGCGCAGCTCGGCGGTGTCGCGGATCTCGGGCAGCGTGACCGGCCGGTCGAGCGGGCGATCGAGCTTCACGTCCACGACGAACCATCGCGGAGCGTCGGCTCGCGACCGAGGATCGTACCCCTTGCTCTTGCGGTCGAACTGGGTCGGATCGGGATAGCCCGCGCGGACGACCCGCGCGGTCGCCACGACGGCCGGAGGCTTCGACTGCGAGTGATAGAACAGGACACCGTCGCCCACCGCCAGCTCGTCACGCAAGTAGTTCCGGGCCTGGAAGTTGCGCACGCCGTCCCACATCGTCGTCTGGTCGCGCGCGGCCTTCAGGTGCGAGAGGCCGAACGTGTCGGGGTCCGACTTCAGGAGCCAGAAGCGCCGGGCCACGGAACCTCCACCGGGAGCGCGTTCAGGCTATGACACGGCCTCCGGGGTGGCAAGCGGCGGGTCGAACCCGGCCCGCTTCTCCTCGTACATATCCGGGACGACCGGCCGAGGTTCGCGGTATCCTCTCCGCGCCTTGGCGGGGTACGTCAGCGGGGGGAGTGGGTGAGCGTACCGGACGTTCACGGGGCCGGCCGCTCGGAGCCGTTACGGTTCCGTCGCAGCGAGTTCCCCATGCGGGTCCGCGCGTCGCTTCCGAGCACGCGTCCCGCGCTCGGCCGAGCCGTGCGCGCCGTGATGGCGATCGCGCGGAAGGTCGAGGGCCTGGGGAAGAATCGCGCCGACCTGGAGATCGCGGTTCGCGAGGCGTTGGCCAACGCAATTCTCCACGGCAACGGCGGGCACAAGGCGAAGCGCGTGTTCGTCCGGTGCTATGGCGGGCCGCGCTCCGGCCTGCTGGTCCTCGTGCGTGACCAGGGGTCCGGATTCGATCCGTCCCACGTGCCTGACCCCCGCCACCCCGAGCGGCTCCACCTGCACCACGGCCGCGGCCTGTTGTTGATGCGCGAGCTGATGGACCGGGTCGAGTACCGCCGCGGGGGCCGCGAGGTCTTGCTGTTCAAGAGCGGCGGATAGCCGTTCACGCCGCGAGATGCGGGCGTAGGTCGTCCAGCTCGGGGCCGATCTCGGTGGAGTGCGTCGGACGGTCGAGCAGCTCGGCCAGCCGCGGTGGAGGCGGGATCGTCCGCCCGACGAGCGGCTCGACGATCGCTTCGAACTTCGCCGGATGCGCGGTGGCCACGACGACCCAGTCCGCGGGTCCGAGCCCCTCGCGCACGTGGATCGCCGTCGCCGTGTGCGGACACCACACCCGGCCGTAGCGCAGCGGCCCCTCGGCGATCGCCCCGCGGATCGTCGCATCGTCGACCGATACCGCGGTCGCGTCGGCGAGGAGCGCCTCCCGATCGCGGTACAGGTGGAACAGCCGCTCCATGTTGCTCGGATCGCCGACGTCCATCGCGTTGGCCAGGGTCGGCCTGGACGGGCGCGGACGCCATGCGCCGGTCTCGAACCAGTCGACGATCGGGCGATTGGCGTTCGTCGCCAAGGCCACGCGGCGCACGGGGAAGCCGATGCGCTTGGCCCAGAACGCGCCCACGGCGTTGCCGACGTTGCCGGTCGGGACGACGAACCCCGGCGGCGCGCCGGTCTCTCGGACGCGCCACACCGACGCCGCGGCGTAGTACGCGACCTGCGGCAGCAGGCGGCCGATGTTGATGCTGTTCGCCGAGGTCAGGCGGGACTCGCGCTGGATCGTCTCGTCGGCGAACGCGGCCTTGGCCATGCGCTGGCAGTCGTCGAACGTGCCGCGGACGGAGAACGCCTGGACGTTGCCACCCAGCACGTCAGCTGGTGCTCCTGCCGTGGCGACACGCCGCCCTTCGGGTAGAGCACGATCACGCGCGCGTGTGGGCGCCCTGCGAATGCGGCGGCGACCGCCCCGCCCGTATCGCCCGACGTGGCGACGAGGACCGTCACGGGCCGCGGGTCGTCGCCTTCGGTAGATCTTGCTTCGACGCACGCGGCGAGGAACCGGGCGCCGAAGTCCTTGAACGCCGCCGTCGGTCCGTGGAACAGCTCGAGCACCGCGGTCGCCTGGCCCAACGGCACGAGCGGGACCGGGAAGTCGAACGCGCGACGGCACAGCTCCTCGAGCTGGGGCCCGAGCGGATCGTCGTGCAGGAACGGCTCGAGCACGACGGCCGCCGCATCGGCGAACGTCGCCGCCGCACCGACCCGCTCCGGATCGAGCGCCGGGAAGCGATCGGGAACATACAGCCCGCCGTCCGGGGCGAGGCCCTGGCCGAGCGCCGTCGAGAACGACACGGCGGGCGCACGCCCACGCGTGCTCACGAATCGCACGCCGACCCGTTCGCGCCGTCGACGATGTGCGCTCCCGCCGACCCCAGCCTGCCGGTCCAGCTTTCCGCCGGGAGGCCGCTGCGCCGGAACGCCTCGCGCACTTCCTCGGCCACGGCTTCGGCCAACGCTCCGCCGCGAACCCAGGCAAACACGCTGGGACCCGAGCCGGAGATGGCGAACGCGAACGCGCCCGACCCGATCGCGGAGCTCCGTGCCTCGTCGAAGCCCGGGATCAGCCGCGCCCGCTGTGGCCCGGCGATCAGGTCGACCATCGAGGCCTCGACGAGACCCGGGTCGTCCCGGTAGCAGCCGGCGACGAAACCCGCGAGGCGCATCGATTGCTCGACGAACGTCCCGAGCGCCACGTGGTGGGCGAGCATCGCGCGCGCGGCGCGCGTCTCGACGCGCAGCCGCGGATGGACCACCACGTAGGCGATGTTCCTCGGGACGGGCAGGTCGACGATGCGTGGCGGATCGCGACTGACGACCGCGGTCAACCCGCCGTGCAGGCACGGAGCGGCGTTGTCCGCGTGCGGCGCACCGCTGGCCGCCGATTCCCCGACAAGGGCGTAGCCCAGGAGCCGAGCGCGGTCGAGCCCGAGGTCGAGCAGCCGATCGGCCGCGACGACCGCGCCCACGGCGGACGCCGCGGAGCCACCCATCCCCGAGCCGAGCGGGATCCCCTTGTGCACGGCGACGCCGAGGCGGCGCTCGATCCGCAGGTCGTCGACCATCGCTCGCAGGGCCACGGAGGCGGTGTTGCGCCGCGGATCGGTCGGCACGTCGCTCACGATGCCGTCGACCCGGTCCACGACGACGGGCTCGGGCTGGTCGTCGGCGATCCGCACGGTCACGCGGTCGCCGACGCCGTCGAGCGCGAACCCCAGCACGTCGAAGCCCACCGCGACATTGGCGACGGTCGCCGGCGCGAACGCGGTCACGCCTGATGCTTGCGCGCCCATGAGCGCGGATAGAATAGCGCGCATGGGGCTCCTCGATCGCTTGGCGCTCGACGATCTCGCGCCGGCGCGGGTCTGGGCCGCGCTCGACGCCGACACGCGACGCCAAGCCGCGGAGTCGCTGTACCGCGGCGAGCGTTCGAGCGAGGTCGGACGAGGCCACGCCGACCTGGCGATCGCCGCACGGCTGCGGTTCCGCGAGATCGCCGTGCGCCGGCTGCCGATCGAGCGCCGGGTCCAGTACCTGATCGGGCAGGTGCGGCCCGACGACTCGCTCGCGTCCTCGCTCCTGCTCGCGCTGCACCTCGATCGCCGGCGCCCGCTGCTCGAGCAGTTCCTGACGCGGCTGGGCATTCCGAACGAGGACGGGCTGATCCGAGACGACCACGACCTGCGTCCGCCCGAGTCGGGCCTGTTGGCCCAGGCGGCGGAGGGGGCGTATCAGGATCACGCCGAGGCCGACGTCGACCTGTACCTGGCGAGCCTGCTGGCGATGGACGGCGACGTGTGGCGCGGCCTCGTTCCCGTGCTACGGGGTCGAGCCGGCGCTTGACGAGCTGGGCCGAGGGCGCGCGGCTGACCCACCGGCACAACCCCGAGCTGGGCGTGGGTGTCGTGCAGCGGGTCGAGGGCCGGACGCTGGTCGTGCTGTTCCCGCGATCAGGCACGACCATGCGCATCGCCGCTGGATCGGACGCCCTGCGACCGCTCGAGTTCCGTGCGGGCGCGCGTGTCCGCGTGGGCTCGACCGGCACGACCGCCGTCGTCGACGAGGTCGAGACCGAGTCAAGGGTCCGGCTCGACGACGGACGGCGCGTCGAAGCGGCGGAGCTGTGGCCGCTCGAGGACGACAGCTCGCCGTGGGATCGCCTGGCGGTGGGCGACGTCGACGACCTCGACGCGCTCGCGCTGCGGCTCGACGCGCTGCGCCTCGCCGAGCGGCGCGAGGCCGACGGCCTGGGCTCGTTCCTCGGAGGTCGGATCCGGCTCTTTCCGCACCAGCTGTGGGTCGCCGAGCGCGCCACACGGTCGGATCCCGTGCGCTGGCTCCTGGCCGACGAGGTCGGCTTGGGCAAGACGGTCGAGGCGTGCCTGATCCTCAACCACTTGCTACGCACGGCGCGGGCCACGACCGTCCTCGTCGTGGCGCCCGAGACGCTGACCGTCCAGTGGCTGGGCGAGCTGTGGCGCAAGTACCACCGGGTGTTCGTCCTGCTCGACGACAAGCGGCTCGCCGACGTGGACCGGGACTACGGCTCGGGGTTCAATCCGTTCGAGGCCTACCCCGCCGCGGTCGTGAGCCTCGAGCGGCTGGCCGCGAGCCCGCGCCTCGTCGAGCAAGCGGTCGAGTCGCGGATCGATGCGCTGATCGTCGACGAGGCGCACCGCCTGAGGCGTCCGCCGGGACACCCGGGCGACCCGTCGTACCGGGCGATCCGCCCGATCGCCGATCTCGGACGGCACGTGATGCTCCTGACCGCGACACCGCTCGACGAGGACGCGCACGGATTCTTCCGCTTGCTGCAGATCCTCCGACCTGGCGAGTTTCCGGAGGACGAGCGGCTCGAGGCCCGGATCGACCGCGACGACCCGCTTCCGCCGTGCACGAGCGCGACGCGCCGCGCGGACATCGGCGGACTGCCGCCACGTGTGCCGCGACCGATCGATCTGTCCGCGGCCGCCTGGGACGTGCAGGCGCGCCTCGAGGCCGCTCTGCGCGCACAGCCGGCGGACGGGCCCGTCGCGCGGCGCGAGAAGGCCCGGCGGATCCGGCTGGCCCTCGAGTCGGGCGCCGCGGTCGATGAGGCGCTCGCGCCGCAGGACCACCTGACGCGGGGTCTCGCCCGCGAGGCCCTGGACCGCGATCCGCGGATCGCGTGGCTCGCGCGCGAGGGTCCGGCGTGGCGCGACGACGGCGACAAGACGCTCGTGTTCGTGCGCGGGAGAGCGACGCTCGAGGCGCTGCGCGCGGCACTCAGCCGGTTGGCCCAGCTGCGCACCGGGACGTTCCACGAGGACCTGTCGCAAGGGCAGGCGGACATCGAGGTCGCACAGTTCCGGCTCCCGACCGGGCCGTCGCTCCTGGTATCGACCGAATGCGGCGGAGAGGGCCGGAACTTCGAGTTCTGCACGCGCCTCGTGCTGTTCGACCTCCCGTGGAACCCGATGACCGTGGAGCAGCGGATCGGCCGGCTCGACCGCATCGGCCGCGAGGTGCCGGTCGAGATCGCCTATTTCCGTCCCCCTGGAGGCATCGCCGCCACCGTCGCGGCGCTCTACGAGTCGCTGGGCTTGCTCGAGCGACCGCTCGGTAGCGTCGAGCGCGAGCTGGGCGAGGTCGAGGCCGCGATCGAGGAGCTGGCGCTCGATGCGCCGGCCGATCTCACGGCGTTCGGCGCCGACCGGTTCGCGCGCATCGTCGGAGACGCCGATCGTGCGTGGGAGCGGGTGCGCGCGGCAGCGCATCAGGCCCTGCACCGGGATCCGTACCAGCCGGAGAACGCCGAGGCGATCCTGGCCCGCGTCCCGCCCGATCTCGAGGAGCTGACCGAGGAGGTCGTCCTCGGCACGGCGGCCCGGCTCGATCTGCACGTCGAGCCGCACCGGGACGGCACGCGGCATTCGATCGAGCTGTCGCACGGCGCGCGGGTCGAGAGCCTCCCCGGCGTAGCGCCGCGGTCGAGCTTTCTCGGCACGTTCGACCGCGACGAGGCGGTGCGCGACGAAGGGATCGACTTCTTCGCCTCGGGCCACCCGCTGGTCGAGGGCGTGCTGGCCTGGCTCGACGAGAGCGATCTCGGCCGGGTCGGTCTGCTCGACGTGCGCGGCGAGGCGGGTCAGGAGGCGTTCGGCGTTCTCGCGGTGTACCGCGACGCGGGGCAGGTCGTCGGCGTGGCCCTCGACCCCGCGGGGCGCGAGCGACCCGAATGGGCCGCGCGGCTCCTCGCCCGGCCCCTGCGCAGCCGGCGCGTGCGCGCCGAGACGTGGACCGGCCGCGCCGAGTGGCCCAAGCTCGTCCGCGCGGTCGCCCGCCGTCTCGACGGCCGCGGGATCCCGTTCGCCGTCGCGGCGTTCCGAATCGGCGGCTAAGCGGTCGGCGGCTAGGGCCGTCCGCGGCCAGGCCGACCTGACGCGGGCCCGGTCCGCCCGTCTCTGACGGTGGGACCCTCCCGCGCCGTCGAGGCGTCGAGTCGAGAGTAGATTATGCGCACCGGATCGACGTTCCGTGAGTCGTCGGAGAAGCAGTGGACAAGCTCGCGTTCGTGCGCGCCTGTCGCGAAGGCGGCGAGGCCGTCGAGGATGCCTTGCGGCTCCTCGACCGCTCGTACTACGCGGTGCTGTACCGGGACTGCCTGCGCAGCGTGCGCGACGCCGATGCGGCGCGTGATCTGGTCCAGGACACGTTCATCAAGGTCTGGCAGCGCTGCGCGACGTTCCACGGGGAATCCGAGCTGCTGTCGTGGATCCGGGCGATCCTGCGCCACACGATCCTCGACCGGCTGCGCCGGGGCGAGCGCGACGTGCCGATCGAGCGGGACGGGGCGATGAGCACGGAGGTCGCGCGCGGCGTGGCCGCGCTGTCGGCCGAGCGGGTGCCGGCTCCCGAGGTCGAGCTGCGCCGGAAGCAGCTCGCCGAGTGCTTCGCCCGCTCGTGGGCCCGGTTCGAGCAGGCGTGCCCCGAGCACGCCGCGGTCATCGCGTGGATCGTGGAGGACGGCTTGCGCAACGAGCAGATCGCCGAGCTCCTGGGACGGACACCGGGCGCGACGCGCGAGTTCGTGTCGCAATGCCGCAAGCGGGCCCGCACGCATCTCGCCGAGTGGTACGAGCTGGCGTTCGGCGCGAGGACCGAGGGATGAGCGAAGACGACGATTCGAAATGGCTCGCGGCGCTCGCCGGTCGGACCGGACCGGATGACTCGGCGGCGGCACGGGAGGCCGATGCGCTGCGGGTCTCGGTCCTCGCGCGGACCGTCCTCGACGACCCGTCGGTTCGGCTGCGCGACCCCGCGCGCGAGGCGCAGCTGATCGAGCGCGCGATGCGCGCGGGCCTCGTGCCGCGGCGCCGGACGAGCGCGTGGAGCGGCTTTTGGACGCCGCTGCGCGGCGCTCTCGCCGTCGCCGCCCTCGCGTGCTTCGCCCTGACGCTGGGTCTGTGGCTGCGGCCTGCGGGTCCACCCGAGGTCGTGCGCTCGGCGGACGGCATCGTGCGCCTCGAGGCGCCGGACCCGCTCCTGCGACAGCGCCAGATCGTCGACGAGCTCCGCGTGGCCGGCGTGCAGGCCACGGCCTACGAGCGGCTCGGCCGCGCGGGGATCGACGCCGATCTGCCGCTCCCGATCCCCGTCGACGTGCGGGCCGTGCTCGAGCGGAACGCCATTCCGCTCCCCGAGGACGGGGTTCTGCGCGTGGAGATCGCCGCTCCGGTCCCGCAATGACCGCGCCCCGTCCCGCGCTCGCCGTGGCTCTCCTGTGCTGCGCCCTGGCGGGGAGCGCGGGGGCGCAAGGCGTGACGCTCCCCGAAACGTGCTCGATCGATCCGCTCCCGCCGGACGACGTGACCCCGCTGACCGAGCTTCGCGCGCGCGTCGAGGCGCTGGCCGAGACCGACCCGACCGCCGCCGTGCGGTTGCTGTGCGCGACGATTCCGCGCGTCGCCCGCGAGCGCGGGGAGGACTCGGTCGAGCTCGCCTGGTGGGTCGGTTCCCTCGCCACACCGCTGATCGCGTACATGGACAAGCACGCCGAGGCGCTGCCGCTCCTCGAGCGGGCGCAGTCGATCCTCGAGCGCAGGCTCGGCCCGAACGCGGTCGAGCTGGCCGACATCCACGTGGCCCACGCGTGGACGGCGTTCCGCCAGGGCCGCATGAACGACGCTATCGCGGCCTGGCGCAACGCGCTGCGGATCCGCGAGATCTCGCCCGGCCCGCACGAGATCGAGCTGCAGAAGGTCCTCGTCGGCCTGGCCCAGGTCCAGGTCTCGCTGCGCGATTTCGCCGGGGCCCGGGCGGCGCTCGATCGAGCGTTCGCGATCCTCGAGCGGAATCACGCCGCGGTGAGCGAGGCCGCGGCGGCGATCGAGAACACCTACACGAACCTCGCGCTGCGCGAGGAGGACTTCGCCACCGCCCGGCGCCACGCCGAGCGCCAGATCGAGATCGAGCGGCAGCTCGAGGGCGGTGCCCCGCAGCTCGTCCCGGCCTACGTCCTGCTCGGCCGGATCCTCGAGCGCCTCGACGAGTTCGAGGCCAGCGAGGACGCGCAGCGCGAGGCGATCCGGCTCTCCGAATCCGAGCACGGCCCGCTCCAGCGCCATCACCTGTCGGCGCTGACCCAGCTCGCGTCCCTGCTCCACGCGCGGGGCCGGCCCGACGAGGCGCAGGTCCTGGCCCGGCGCGCGCTCGAGGTCGCCGAGACGACGCTCGGGCCCGACGCTCCGTGGCTCGTCCGCGTGCTGAGCTTGCTCGCGGAGATCGACCGCACTCTCGGCCAGCTGCCCGAGGCGCTGCGGATCTACGAGCGCGCGGGCACGATCCTCGAAAAGCACCCGAACGATGTCGAGCGTCCGGTCGTCGTCGGTTACCTGCGCGGGCTCGGACTGCTCGAGCTCGACCTGGGTGACGTCGAAGCGGCGATGGGCACGCTCGATCGGGCGCTCGAGGCCACGGGGAGCGACGCGACCCTCTCGACCGAGCGCGCACGCGCGCTCCTGGCCCGCGCCGACGCGAGCCTGCGCGTCGGTCGGTCCGGCGCCCGCGGGAGGCTCGACGAGGCGCTGACGCTCTTCCGTACCCGGTTGCCCGAGTCGCACCCGACGATCCTGCAGGTGCTCAACGCGCTGTGTCGCGTCGAGATCGACGAAGCTGCGAACGACGCGCCGGACTGCGACGAGGCCGCGCGGCGGGTCGAGGGGCCTGCCGGGACCGAGCCGGGGCTGCGCCAGGCGGTGTTCGACAACGGGAGCCGCCTGGCCGAGCGCCGCGGGGAGACGGAGGCGGCCTACACGTTCGCGTTGCGCGGCCTCGCCGCAGCAGGAGCTCTCGGCACCCCCGACCCGCTGTGGCGGGCCCAGATACGCGTCGCGCGGCTCGTCCGCGAACGCGACGATCCCGCGCTCGCCATCTTCTTCGGCAAGCAATCGATCGTGCAGATCGAGCGCATGCGCGGCTACTTCCTCGGCGAGGACCGGAGCCTCGATCGTGCGTTCCTTTTGGACAAGGTCGCGGTCTATCGCACGGTGGCCGACTGGCTGCTCGAGGCCGGGCGCATCGACGAGGGGCTCGAGGTCCTGGGCC
The DNA here is from genome assembly GCA_963824225.1 of uncultured Acidobacteriota bacterium. Classification (GTDB taxonomy): domain Bacteria; phylum Acidobacteriota; class Polarisedimenticolia; order Polarisedimenticolales; family Polarisedimenticolaceae; genus CAWGOF01. The sequence continues at coordinate 832,743 of CAWGOF010000002.1, forward strand.
TGCTGAAGTCCGCGGAGCTGTACGATTTCGCGCGGCGCGCCGTGCCGGCGGATGCGGACGACGGCGGCCTGGCCCTCACGCCCGACGAGCAGGCGCTCGCCGCGAAGTACCAGGAGCTGCTCGCGGGCGGAAGCGACGGGGAAGAGATCGATCGCCTCAGCCGGCTGCGCGAAGCCGGGCGCCTGAGCGTGCAGGAGCGCGCGCGGCTCGACGCGCTGCTCGCGGGCCACGCCGAGGCCGAAGCCGCGCGGACCGAGCGGATGCGCCGGTTCATCTCGGAGCGCGCAGGACGAGCGGGGCCCGGCGCGGCCGCGCCCCCGGTCGAGCCGCCCGACCTCGCACGGTTCGGCCGAGAGAGCGCGGTCGCGTACTACGTGCTGACCGACGAGCACGTGCGGATCCTCGTCGCCGCGGGCGGCCGGTGGTCCGAGCAGCGGATCGCGCTCGACGGACCGGCGTTGCGCCGCGACATCGGGCGGCTCCTCGACCGCATCGAGCGCCGCGAGGACGTGCGCGCCGAGTCCGGCGCGCTCTACGATCTCCTGGCCCGGCCGGTCGTCGACGCCGCGCGGGCTGCGGGCGCCGCGCGGCTCGTGCTGTGGCTCGACGGAGCGCTGCGGTATCTACCGTTCGCCGCGCTGTGGGACGGCAAGCACTACCTCGGCGAGAGCTATGCGATCGAGACCCTCGCCGCAGACGCCGATCGGACTGCCGGTGCGCGCGGCGCGCAGGATGCGTGGCGCGTGCGCGGCCTCGGAACGACGCAGGCGGTGCTGGGGTATCAGGCGCTGCCCGCGGTGGCCGACGAGCTGTGCTCGATCATCGACGGCCCGATCACCGGGTTGACCGCGACCGTTGCCGCTTGCCCGACGCCAGGCACCGGAAGCGGCGCGCTGCGCGGCGAGGGGTTCGCCGATCTGGCGTTCACCGAGTCGCGGTTCCGTACGTTATTCGAGGGCCGGCGCGACTTCTCGGTCCTGCACCTGGGCACGCACTTCCATCTCCGCCCGGGCAACGCGATGCGCTCGTACCTCGTGCTGGGCGACGGCTCGAAGCTGACGCTCGACGCGCTCGCCGCGCTCGACTTCCACGGCATCGAGCTGCTGACGCTGTCCGCGTGCCAGACCGGTATCGGCGGCGCGACCGCGGAGGACGGCCGCGAGATCGACGGCCTGAGCGCGCTCGTGCAGCGGCGCGGCGCGCGGCGCGTCGTGTCGAGCCTGTGGGAAGTCGAGGACGCGAGCACAGCACTGCTCATGCGCGCGATGTACCGCGAGCTGGCGCAGCACGGCGACGCACCGCTCGCGCTAAAGCGCGCGCAGTCGGCGCTGCGCACGCTGCGCCGCGACGGCGCTCGACCGTACGAGCATCCGTACTACTGGGCCGGGTTCGTGGTGTCCGGGAGCGCGCGCTAGGCCCGGTACGGAGGAAGACCATGATGCCCCACCTGCTCCCGCTCGCTCTCGTCGCGCTCCTCGCGGGACCCGCCCCGGCGACGAGCAACGCTGCGCTGAAGGAGCAGGTCCGTATGGCGGAGAGCGCGTTCGCCAAGAGCATGGCCGACCGCGACCATGCGGCGTTCACCGCGCACCTGGCGGGCGAGGCGCTGTTCTTCTCGAACGGCGGGGTCCTGCGTGGCAAGGCCGCGGTCGCCGAGGGCTGGAAGCGCTGGTTCGACGGCCCGCGCGCGCCGTTCGCCTGGGAGCCGGCCGAGGTCGAGGTGCTCGACTCGGGTACGCTCGCGATGACGAGCGGCCCGGTCTACGACCCCGAGGGCAAGCGCATCGGCACGTTCAACTCGGTGTGGCGTCGCGAGGCCGACGGAGCGTGGAAGATCGTCCTCGACAAGGGCTGCCCGCCGTGTGAATCCTCGAAGTAGATGTCATCCCGTGTAACCGAGTCGCTTCAACCGGTGACCGGACGGATCGATTCATCGCCCGGCGCCTCCTGCATGCCTCCGGCGAGGAGGGGCTTTTCGGGTAGCCTCGGCCTTGATGAAGAGGGCTCGTTGGTCACCAAAGTTGTGAAGCGACAGAATCCGCCGTTGCTCTGCCCGAGTGCACCCAAGCAGGAGTTTCACCTCGGTATCGCGCTTGCCTATGTCGATCGTGCAGATGATCCCGCTGATCACCGGACGCGCTAGGCTTCCTATCCACACGTCAACTCCGTCGCCATCCCCCGACCGGAGGCCCCTCAGATAGCCATAGTCGAGGGGATAGACCAGCTGCGGAATGCGCGGATGCGTACTCCCTTTGGGTCGGTCCACCACAACGGAGCTCTTTGACACGAACAGGGCTAGTCGCGACCAGAAGTCTTCGTTGGTCATGGGCTCCGCTCCTGATCGGATCCCGTGGTGTCAACGACGGCCGTAAGCTGCGGGACGCGCTGGCGCGGGGCGCGCACAAGCACGACCCGTGACAGCGTGGACCGTCAGCTTCAGGGCCATGTCAGGCGTCAAGCCGCCGTGGTCACCACTCGTATTCATCTCTGCACACCAAACGAAGGCCATCTTCGCCACGCGTGAGGAGCTTGGGCTGGCGACATAAATGCGCGACGGTGCCGCACCACTTCTCACAGTTGCTTGGAGTGCAGGCGATGCTGTCGAAGCCGATGATGTACACACCCCCTGGGGCCTTCTCGAGGACGATTCCCGTCGCGATCGTGGAGTCCTCGCCAACCCCATCATACCGAGCGAAGAACGGTCGGTTCTTGACGAAGTTCTCACGGACACAACGGTTCACGGCGGCACGATTGGACCCGCCTGACCCAACCCGGCCGCAATCAACGGCTGCCCCGAACGCGCGTAGCCGTTGGTCGAGGGAGTCGAGATGCGAGCTGGGAACCTGGCTCGCCAGAAGCGACATAATCGCAGCCTCTATGAGCACGTCTCGCCCTCGTTGTCTTGACGCTGCGCCTGACGCACGCGCCCGGTGGCGCGGCGCTTGCGGCCTTGCGCAGGCGCCATGACGCCGGAGTGCGGCGCGTCCAGGCGCGGGTTAGACGACCAGCTAGTCAAGGCTGATCTCGATCCCGAACTCCTCTTCGAGAGCCATCATGAGTTCCACTACGTCGAGAGAGTCCGCACCGAGGTCGGAAAGCGGCACACCTACTGGCAACGAGCTTCTGTCGATCCCCAGCCGTTTCGCGATCACCTCGCGAACTCTATCTTCCGCTCCCTGGCGAATGCTGTCGTTGTCTGCCACCCGTGAAGCGATTGCTCTCATAAGCGTCTCTGAGCTCGCCCCAACTGCGACCATGCCACGGGAGGACCGGCGCAGAAGTGAGCCGCATCCCGGGCACAACGCCACTCCCGGTGGCGCGCTGAATTCCGGCAGAACGCTGTTCCCGCAGGACGGGCACCGCAGTCGAGATTCCGATCCGGTTTGCATCGTGCTCATCGCTGGTTCCGGTCGTCTAAAACGCTCCGGATCAGTTGCGGGCCGGGTTGGCGGAACGGCAACGCCTCCGGTGGTTAGGCGGTCCGCTCACTATTGCGGTTCTCCTGCACTCGCCAATCGATCCAGCTCCCCGACTTTGCGGCCGGCCGTGGCGAAGTACAGGTTGCCCGAACAGATCGAGGTTGCGAGCCCGTTCCGGGTTTCTGCCGCGAATACGATGTACCGCGTGCCGACACGGAAGTCGCTCCCGCAGTCGCCCCCGCCCATCCCGGTGGACACGATTGCTGTCGTCGCGGCCTCTCCTTTCCACCACTTCTCCACGTGCCACTCGATTACGGTTCGACGGAGAATCAAGTTCGCAAGGGGTTCCTTCTGCCCGGCCGGATGTTGGTCCAACCGCACTGTGGTCGGGTAGCCCATGAAGACCGCTTGCGCTGCGTCGAAGTAGGAAGCGACCTCCTTCTGCGTACACGAACAACCATTGATCGGCTCGCTGTTGAGGGCGAGCCCCGCGACCAGGATCAAGACTGAGCTGGTTCGCCTCATGTCAGATCCTCCTAACAAGATTTCCGCAGAACTGATGCCCCACCGGCGTAACCGGCTAACGTCGACAAGCGGAATACTGTCACCGCTACGACCGCCGTCGGGGCCGCTCGACGAGACGCCAGAAGCGGGCTTCGTCGAGCAGCTTGATGCGGTGCCCCTTCTCGCGGAGCCGCTTCAGCTCCATCAGCTTGAGCCCGCCGTCCTTGCCCGCGGCCTGGAGCGGATTGGGACGGCCGCGGACGATCACCGTCGTCCGCGCCGACGGCCCGCCATGCACGATCGCCCCGGCGCGGCGCGCGGCGCGAGCCGCTTCGCTGCGGCGCTTGCTCAGGATGCCGGTGAACGCGATGTGCACACCGTCGAGCGAGCGTAGCGCGCCGGCCGCGAGCGTGGGTGCCCGCGTATGCAGCGCCTCGATCATCTCGTTCGCGCTCTCGTAGCGCTTCCGGCGCTCGCCGATGCAGCGGTACACGATCTCCTTCAGCGCGTCGCTGCACGGCAGGTGGCGCACGTCGCCCGTTCGAATGCGCGATCGCGCGTTGCCTTTGAGCAGCATCGCCAGCAGCTGGCCGACCTGGTACACGTCGTCGCGGGCCTGCCATTTCGGAGCCTGACCGGCGAGGATGTCGCTCGGCGCGGTGAGCGTGTTCATCGTGCGCGCGTTGATCCCGCGGCTGTCGCTCTGCTGGCGCACGATGCCGAAGTCGCCGAGCTTGAGCCGCGGCTCGTCGCAGACGAAGACGTTCAGCGGCGTCAGGTCGCGATGCAGCATCTGGCCACGGTGCAGCTTGCCCAGCACCTCGAGGATCCCCGCAATCTCGCGCCGGGCGACCGGTTCGGGCCAGCCGCGGCCGTCGCGCTCGAGGAACGCGCTGAGATCACCGTGGCGCGCCCATTCGAGGACCAGGCAGTACAGGACGGCGCCGTCCGGGCGCACGAGCGGGAACACGTCGTAGACGCGGATCGCCCGTGGGTGCTTGTCGAGCAGCTGGCCGAAGTACGCCTCGCGCAGCCAGCCGTCGATGCGCGCGCTGACCTTGATGCAGATCGTCTCGGGCACGATCGTCGAGCGCCCGAGGCGCTGCGCCAGGTACACCTGGCCGAACCCACCTTCGCCGAGGCGGCGCTCGATCCGGTACTGCAGCCCGGACTCGGGGCTGATCAGGACCGCGGACGGTGCCAGCGACTCCGGGGCCCGACCGGCTCCGGCGTGGGTTCGCGTACGCGACAGGCGACGCGTCACCGTGCGCTCGGCGGTCGATGGCGGACGCGAGCCCATACGCCTCCCGTGCCGCGTCAGTATAGCGAGGCTGTGTGGCGTTGCGGTCTCGCGACCGACTGGGTCGCCAGAGTCTTGCCGCTTTCTCTCCCACGCCGTACTCTCCCGACATGGAGAATGCGCGCCGCGAGCCGCTGTGGACCGTCGAGACGTACCTGCGTCTGCCGGAAGATGGCCAGCGGCACGAGCTCGAGGCCGGGATTCTCGTGGCCGAGCCTCAACCCTTCCCGCGCCACGCTCAGATCCAGGCGCAGCTCGCGAGCATCCTGCGCGAGTTCGTCGCGGAACGCGGCCTGGGTGTCGTCTTGACCGAGACCGGGTACGTGCTCTCGCGCGATCCCGATACGCTCCGCGGTCCCGACGTGTCGTTCGTCGTACACGAGCGGTTCGACGCGGAGGAAGCGCCTCGCTCGTACCTCCGCGGCGGGCCCGATCTGGCCGTCGAGATCCTGTCCCCCTCGAATCGACCCGGCGAGATCCGGGCCAAGGTCGCCGAGTACCTGGCCGCCGGAACGAGACTCGTATGGGTCGTCGATCCGGCGCACGAGACGGTGACGACGTACCGGACGCTGCTCGCGCCGCGTCGCGTGGAGCGCGACGGCGTCCTCGACGGCGAAGACGTGCTGCCGGGCCTCTCGATCCCCGTCGCCGAGCTGCTCGCCCGCTGATTATCCGAGCTCGTAGAACTTCGGCCGGCGATCACCGAACAGATCGTTGCGCCGCGTGATGCGCTTGTTCCGGGCGCGGGCCGGATCGAGCTCGACGACGCGCAAGCACGTGCCGCGCACGGGCGCCCGGGCCAACAGCTCGCCGCGCGGCCCGAGGATCTGGCTCGCCCCGGTGAACCGCAGCGTGCCGTGGGGCCGCTCGTCCGTGCCCCAGCGGTTCGCGGTCACGGTGAACACGGCGTTCTCGACCGAGCGCGCGAACATCGCGCGCTGGCACAGGTCGAGCACCAGGTTCGACGGGTGGGCCAGGATCTGCATGCCCTGGAGCGCGAGCGTGCGGGTCACCTCGGGGAAGATCCAGTCGAAGCACACCATCATGCCCACGCGCGCGCCGCGCAAGGACTGCACCTCGAGCGGCCTGTCCCCCGGGTCGAACCAGCGCTTCTCCTCGTGGAACAGGTGGACCTTGCGGTAGGTGTGGACGATTCCGCGTGGCCCGACGAGCAGCGCGCTGTTGAACACGCGGTCGCGCGCGCGCTCGGCGAACCCGGTGACCACGTGGAGCTTCTTCTCCCGGCACAGGTCGAGCAGGCTGGCCAGCGCGAGCGATCGCTTCGGCTCCTCGGACAGCGCCCGCGCCTCCGCGCGCCCGGCGAAGTAGTATCCGCTGAACGCGAGCTCGGGGAGCACGATCAGATCGGCCTCCGCGTGTCGCAGCGCCCGGATCACCGTTTTCGCGTTGCGCGCGGGCTCGCCGAAGCGTGGACGGAACTGCAGGAACCCGACGCGCATCGACGTCACACCAGGATCGCCGTTCCGAGCAGCAGGTAGATCGCGATGCCGGTCACGTCCACGATCGTGGCCACGGACGGCGTCGACGAGGCCGCGGGGTCGAAGCCGAAGCGGCGCAACACGAACGGCAGCATCGACCCGATCAGCACGCCCCACAGCACGACGCACACGAGCGACAGGCCGACGGCGAGCGCGAGCGCAGCCCACTGGTCGCCGTAGGAGTCGAACACGCGATGGCCGAGCGCGATGCGCGTCGCGCCGAGCACCGACAGGAAGCCGCCCAGGACGAGTCCGCACAGGATCTCGCGCCGCATGACCCGCCACCAGTCGGCCAGGGCCACCTCGCCCAGCGCCATCGCGCGCACGACGAACGTCGCCGCCTGCGAGCCGCTGTTGCCGCCGCTCGAACACGATCATCGGGATGAACAGCACGAGGGCCGCGGCACGCGCCAGCTGGCCCGAGAACAGGTCGATCGTGCTCACGGTGACCTGCTGGGCCAGGAACAGCAGCGCGAGCCAGCCCGCGCGCTTGCGCACGAGCGTCGCCAGATCCATCTCCATGTACGGGTCGTCGAGCGCGACCGAGCCGCCGATCTTGTGGATGTCCTCGGTCGCCTCCTCCTGGGCCACGTCGAGCACGTCGTCGACCGTGACGATCCCGAGCAGGATGCCCCGCGAGTCGATGACCGGGAACGCCACGCGGTCGTACTCCGCGAACACGCGTACCGCGGTCTCCTGATCGTCCATGGCCTTGAGCGCGACGAAGCTGCCGTCGCACAGGTCGCGGATGTGCGCCTCGGGATCCGCGAGGAGCAGCTTGCGCACGCGCAGGTCGTCGATCAACCGCCCGTCGTCGTCGACGACGTTGATGACGTTGAGCGTCTCCTTGTCCTCGCCGTTGCGCCGGATATGGTCGAGCGCGTGCTGCACCGTCCAGTTCGAGCGGACGGTGATGAAATCGGGGGTCATCAGGCGGCCGATCGACTCCTCGGGGTACCCGAGGAGCTGGACCGCCTGCTTGCGCTCGTCCGCGGTCAACAGCGCGAGGAGCTGTTTCGTCACCGCCGCCGGAAGCTCCTCGAGCAGCTCGGTCCGGTCGTCGGGCGACATGTCGTTGAGGATCTGGGTCACGTGATCGTTCCCCAGCGCCTTGAGCAGCTCTTCCTGGGCCTCGGCCGGGAGGTACTCGAACGCGTCCGCCGCCTTGTCGCGCGACAGGATGCGGAACGCCAGCGCCCGGTCCTCGGGATCGAGCCCGTGGATCGCCTCGGCGACGTCGCGGGGCTCGAGAGGATCGAGCACGGAGCGCAGGCGCCCGAAGCTCCGCTCGCGCAGCGCCTGCTCGATCTCCGGCCCCGCGCTGGTCGACATCGGCTCCTCGGGTTCGGCGCAGATTAGCACGCTGCGTCGCGGGCACCCCACGACCTGGAGGGCCGCATCACGAGTGTCGACGCGCGCTTTCGCCGGGTGCGCTACAGCTCGGTCACTCGCAGCGCGCGGGGTCGGCGTTGAGCCGCTCGGCGCCCGAGGACTCGTACCCCAATGTCCCTGCGCCGCAGGCCTGCGTCCATGGCTGGATCAGATACAGGTAGCCCTGGCCCGTCGCCGGCAGCGCGGCATCGTCGTACGACGTCACCGCGATCGCCTGCGCCAGGCACGGCCCATAGATCCAGGAGTCGACGGCCAGCAGATCCCCACGCGTCACCGAGTAGGACTGGGCTCCCGCGATCGCGGACCAGGTCAATCGCGCGATACCCGGTCCGGGCTTCTGGACGAGCACGCCGGTCACTTCCCCCGGACCCGTCGAGCCGGGATCCGCGGGCGCACAGTCGCACGCGTCGCCCGCACCATCGCCATCGGCGTCGGCTTGAGCCGCGTTCGCGACCGCCGGGCAGTTGTCGCACGCGTCCCCGATGGCGTCGGCGACGGGCGCGCGCCCGAGACCGTCGAGCCGCACCGCATCGATCTCCTCGAAGCCCGGCGCCGCCGTGCGCACGACGACCGTGTCCGCGAAGTACGAGCGCAACGGGAACGAGACGTCGAGCGTGGAACCGCAGGGTGTCGTGTCCGCGCCCGAACCGACGGTGCGCGACACGTCGTCGACGTCGCGCAACTCGACCGACGTGACGAACGGGGCCTCGACCTGTTCGTGGACCGCGATCGAGGTCGCGCGCACGGGGATCGGGTAGCGCAGCTCGAGCCACTCGGGAGCACTCGTGTCCGTGAGCGGCGACCAGTTCGTCGGCACGTCGGCACATTCTGCGGGATGCTCCGGCGCTCCTGCCGCCTGCATCGCCGAGTAGTCCGCGGCCGTCCACTCGCTGCTCGCCGTGACGGTCTGCGCGTACTGCACGATCGTCTCGGGCGGAGCGAGCTCCGAGTCGGCCTGCGTCGCGTTCGCGAGCGTCGGGCAGTTATCCACCTGGGCGCAGAAGCCATCCCCGTCGCCGTCGTTCGCCGGATCGACGGGACACGGATCGCACGCGTCACCGAGCGCGTCCCCATCCGAGTTGGCCTGCGTCGGGTTCCCGAGCGTCGGGCAGTTGTCGCACGCGTCGCCGTCGCCGTCCGCGTCCCCGTCGCCCTGGCCCGCGTTCGTCGCCAGCGGGCAGTTGTCGCACGTATCGCCCGTTCCGTCCCCGTCCGTATCGGCCTGGCTCGGATTCGTCTGCAGCGGGCAGTTGTCGCACGCGTTGCCCAGCGCATCCCCATCCAGATTCTGCTGGCTCGGGTTCCCGACGTTCAGGCAATTGTCGCACGCGTCGCCGACGCCATCGGCGTCCGCGTCCTGCTGTCCCGCGTCCGGGACGAACGGACACGTGTCGACGTCTCCGCACACGCCGTCGCCATCCACGTCGTTGGCAGGGTCTTCGGGACAGGTGTCGCAGGCATCACCCAGGCCATCCTCGTCCGCGTTCTCCTGGCCCGGATTCCCGAGGCTCGGGCAGTTGTCGCACGTGTTGTCGAACCCGTCACCGTCCGCGTCGTTGCACGTCCCGAGGTTCACGGGCGTGATCCCGGCGTTCAGGTTCGGTGAATGGTACCGGTTGCACTCGGCCGGCGTCAGCACGCCACCCGGGTTGATCGCCGGGAACATCACCGCGCGTGAGTCGCTCGAGTGGCCGAGGCCGACGTTGTGACCGTACTCGTGCATCCACAGCATGCCCTCGTTCACGGGGTCCGAGAACCGTACGACGACGAAGCCGTTGCCGTTGATCCACGCGCAGCCGATCCAGTTCGTGCCCGTGACGGAGCCGTCGAAGCAGACGTTGATCGCTCGCACGACCTTGGCCCGCGCCGCGGGGAGGTTGAGAACCAGCGTCAGCTCGAGCTGGCTGTCGATGATGTCGAGTCCATCGGTCGGGGTCCCGAACGTGCCCCCGGCCCCGGCTACCGACATGGAAACACAGCACGCGACGTCGTCCGGAAAGTCCGCCTGCTGGGCCTTGACGTTCGCCGCGCCGAAGATCGCCTGCAGCTGCGTGTTGTCGATCGGGCTCGTGACGTTCGGATGGTTGCGATACGCGATCGCGGAGTCGTGGAACCCGCAGGTCGTGTCCGCGACTTCCGTGCTCTCGAAGCTCGGCTCGGCGATCGGCTCGCTGGATCGACCGGTCGAGGAGAACCTGTCGAGGTCGCGGCGCGCGACGTGCGCCAGGTCGCGCGCGTGGCCGTCGAGCCGCACCGTTCCCGTCGCGATCTCGCGCAGCCGGAGCGCTGCCTCTGGCCGCCGCGACAGCCCCAGCCCGAGCAGCGCCATCTCGACCGTGTCCGTCACGCACGGACCGATGGCGCGACGACCGACGCAACCCGCGCGCAGGTCGGTCAGGTCCGATCCGGGCGAGGTCAGACGCATGAGCTCGCCGAGGGCGACCGCGCCTCCGCGTGCGGCGATGTGACCGTAGGCCTGGGGCACGAGCAGCCGCGCACGGTCGTCCTCCGGCCGCTCGACACCCACGAGCGGCTCGGCGAGAGAGCGCTGCAGGTCCGGCACCACGCGGTCATCGCCCAGATACGTCAGGAACGCCACGACGTTGTCCCGGCGCGGGAACTCCCGATCGTGCAGCAGGCGGAGCAGAAGGTCGACGTCGTCCGCCCCGAGCAGCTCGTGCGCCAGCTCGTCCGTCACGCCGTGGAGGTAGACGCCGCGCAGCGCCTGCCGCACCCGAGCCTCGCGCGGCCCATCGGCGTCGAGCGAGGCCGTCGATACGGCGACGATCGCGAGCACGAGCCCGACAGCGGCCACGGCGCGCACGGGAACACCCCCCCGGCTGGATCCTGCCCGGGATTGTACGCCGAAACGCAGCGACAACGGCGCGTTACCCGGCGGCGCGATTCGCTGGTATGTTTTCGCGCATGCTGACCCCCTCGATCCGCGCGTGGGCCGTGTTCGCGTTCGCCGTGGCCGCTCTCGCCTGCGCGGCCGAGCCCGACATCCCGACGCTGATGGGGAAGGCGCGCGAGGCGACCGAGTCCGGTCGGCTCGAGGAAGCGCTGAAGCTGTGGGACCAGGCGGCGCAGGCCGCACAGAAGTCGAAGAACGACGTCGAGCTCCGCGATTCCCTCACCGGTCGAGGCGAGGTCGAGCAGGCGCTGGGACGGACCGATGCGGCGATCGAAAGCTTCCGCGCGATGGCTGCGGCCCACGCGCGCATCGCCGGACCGCAGGACGTCAGCATGGCCCGGACCTACGATCGAATCGCGCACCTGTACCAGGAGTCGGGCAAGCTCGCCGAGGCGCTCGCCGAATACGAGAAGGCGGTGACGATCCGCGAGGCCGCACTCGGCCGCACGGCGCCCGAGGTCGCGGAGACGCTGAACAACATGGGGCTTGCGGCCTATCTCCAAGGCGATCTCGATCGCGCGCAGAAGCTGCTCACCGAGGCGGTGGGCGGGATCGACAACCAGCGGATGGCGGACAGCCCGAACCGCGCCATGGCCCTGACCAATCTGGCCCAGGTGTACCGCGCGCGCGGCGAGTCGGACAAGGCGATCGAGCTGTTCCGTGAAGCGGTGCGGGTGTGGACGAACAATCTGGGGCCCGACGCCGAGCGCGTCGCGCTGAGCCAGAACAACCTCGCCGAGGCGTTGCGCACGGCGGGCAAGCTCGCCGAGGCCGAAGCGCTGTACCGCAGCTCGCTCGCGATTCTGGAGAAGCGGACCGATGCGGCGCCGTCGATGATGGTCGCGACGCTCGGTGAGCTCGGCGTCGTGCTGCGCCGGAGCGGTCGCGCCAGCGAGGCCGAGCCGGTCATGCGGCGGGCGATCGCGCTGCAGGAGAGCACGAACGAGCCGAACCACTCCGAGCGCGGCACGCTGCGGTTCAACCTGGCGGTCGTGCTCGAGGATCTGGGGCGGCCCGCCGACGCGGCACGGACCTACGAGCAAGCGGTCGAGGAGTTCGAGGCCGCGGGCGGAGCGGACAGCGCGGCCGTGCCAAAAATCCTCGAGCGCTGGGCCGCCGCGGCTCGCAAGGCCGGCGACACCGCGAAGGCCGAGGAGATCGAGCGCCGCATCGCCCAACGCTCGGGCGGTTGAGCGAACACGCGGGGCGCGCGCAGCAGCGGAAAGCGCGTGCTCGATCGGCCCGTCGAACCACGCCCTACCCTGCCACCGTGAAGACCTTGGTGCAGATCGCGGCGTGCGGCGCGATCCTCCTGTGCCCGATCCTCGGGGCGGCGGAGCGATTGGTTCCCATCCCCGGCCACGCGCTGAACGAGAAGCTGCCCGAAGGTCGCCTGACCCCTGTCGAGCTGGCCTTGCCCGAGGTGCCTGGCGGCGCTGCGTTCGGATTGCCTGTGGATTCCGTCGTGTCGGTTCGCGTGCGACTCGCCGTAGGTCACGACGGGACCGTCGTAGATGCCGAGCCCGCGCCGGCCGCGCTGATTCGCGTGGTGGACCACGCGCTTTCCGCGTACCCCGGGGTGGATTTGACGCTCGATCAGGCCCGGTCGTTCCAGGAGACCGCCCGGGCCGGTGTCCTGGACGGCCGGTTCGCCATCGACCCTGCGTTGCGCGTGGGCCCGACGGGATTCGTCCGTGCGGCGGTCAGCATGTGGTGGGTCGTGTCTGGCCAAGCGGAGTTTCACGTGGCGTGCATGACAACCGCCCAGCGCGCGAGCGGCCTCGTCCTGGCGGAGGGATGTGCGGATCCCACGGTCGTGGCCGTCCTGAATCGGTCGGGCGTTGCCCGCGGCTCGTTCAAGCTCCCCGGGAAGCTCACCGACGACGAGCTCAACAACGCTCGTGGAATCCCGACGAGCCGACTCCTTCCGACGGGCCAGTCGGGTTGCGGACTCCTCGCCGAGCCACCGTCCGACGTCGCGTGGACCGGAACGCCGGGGCTCGTCGGGGCGACGCTCGTACCCGGAACGATGGTCAGGCCGGCCAATCCTCCCGTACTGCGAGAGTGGAAGGTCAGCGCATCGGTGCTCTTCTCCGCGATCATCGGGAAGGACGGCTCGATCATCGGGGTCGTCGCGGCTCGGCCGTTTCCGGCGTTTCCCGAGCTGGTGGACGGTGCGATGAATGCGATGTGTCAATGGCGCTACGACCCGGCCACGATGGGTGGCCTGCCGGTGCCGACCGATACTTCCCTGCGCTTCATGTGGAAATCCCTCGACTGAAAATCCAGCGCTAGCCGCTGACCGCTGGTCTATAACTGCCGTCCGATGCGACAGCCTGCGGCGCCGGTCGGCCTCGGCCGGATCTTCCACTTCTGGGTTCCGCTGGCGGCCACGTGGCTGCTCATGGCGTTCGAGGGACCGTTCCTCGCCGCGGTCATCGCGCGGCTGACCGAGCCGGCGCACAACCTGGCGGCCTTCGGCGTGGCCTTCGCCGTGGCGATGCTCGTCGAGTCCCCGGTGATCATGCTGCTCAGCGCCTCGACGGCGCTCGTCGAGGGCCCGCAGTCGTTCCGCAAGCTCCGCGCGTTCACGATGGCGCTGAACGTCCTGGTCAGCGGGACGATGCTGCTGCTCGTCCTCACGCCGCTGTGGGAGGCTCTGGCCCGCCGGCTGCTCGAGCTCGATCTCACGGTCGCGCGGTTGAGCGGCGAAACGCTGCTCTTGCTCACGCCGTGGCCGGCGGCGATCGGCTACCGCCGGTTCTACCAGGGTGTGCTGATCCGGGCCGGCCGTCCGCGCCTCGTGGCGTACGGGACCGTCACCCGGCTCGGCGCGATGGCCACGTCGGCCGTCGTGCTGGCCCACGTGGGCGGGCTCCCCGGCGCGAAGGTCGGCGCCGTCGCGCTGAGCGCTGGTGTCGTCGTCGAGGCGCTCGCCTGTCGCCTCATGGCCCGACCCGTCGTGCGGGAGCTGCGCCGTGGGTCGGACGACCCGACACGTGCCCCGCTGACCTTCGCTTCGGTCGTGTCGTTCTACTTTCCCCTGGCTCTCACCTCGGCCCTTGGCATCGCCGTGCAGCCGACGACCACGTTTTTCATGGGCCACGCGCGCTTCCCGCTCGAATCGCTCGCCGTGCTTCCGGTCGTCAACTCGCTATCGTTTCTGTTCCGCAGCTTCGGGCTGGCGTACCAGGAAGTGGCGATCGCGCTCCTGGCGCGCGACCGGTCGAACCTCGCACCCCTCGCACGCTTCGCCGTGATCCTGGCCCTGGCCACCTCGGTGGGGCAGGCGCTGATCGTCTTCACGCCGTGCGCCACGGTCTGGCTGTCCGATCTTTCGGGCCTCGGGGCGGAGCTGATCGGGTTTGCGTACACGCCGGCCCGGCTTCTCGTCGTCATCCCCGGCCTCGCTGTGCTCCTGTCGCTCGAGCGGGCGATCCTCGTCGACGCGCGCAACCTTCTGCCCGTGACGTGGGGCACCGTCGTCGAGGTCGTCGCCCTCGCCGTCGCGCTTCAGCTCACCGTGCACGGGTTCGAGCTGGTCGGAGCGACCGCGGCCGCGCTCTCGGTCGGCTTCGGGCGCCTGTGCGGCGGAGCGTACCTCCTTCCGCCGTGCCTGCGCGTGCTGCGCGGCTGGCGTGCGTTGGCGTAACCGCTCGCGCTGCGCTCAGCGCCGCACGGCGGGCTCGAGGATCGCGTCCCGGATCAGCGGTCGTCCGGCGAGCGAGGTCCAGAAGCCGAACAGCGCGGGCGCAAGAATGACCGCCACCGAGAGGAGCGTCGTCCCGACATACCATCCGGCGGGCTGCGGCGTCAGCGGTAGCTCGTCGATCAGCGAGGAAACGGTGAACGCCGCGGCAAAGGCCAGCAGTCCTCCCCGGAACAGGACGAGCCAGACGATCGGGAAGGTCACGCCGGCTGCCGCGGCAAAGCCGACGAAGTTCGGCGCGTCGGGCAGGAAGATCACCAGCGCGAGCAGCGAGACCGCAACGAGCGCCGGCCCCGTACGGCGCAGCAGCAGCCGGAAGATCAGCAGCATCGTCAACGGGATGAACATCTCGAACAGCTGCACGGTGTGGATCGCCGCGAAGCTCATGAGGGCTGGCACCGTTCCCCGGAGCGGCTCGAGAGTCCAGCCGCTCGAGATCGGTAGGATCGGAGATCCGCCGAGAATCGCCGGGATCCAAGCGCCGAGACGCCCGAAGAACGCCATCAGCGCGCCCACCGCGCACCCGAGCAGCAGATCCCGACCCACGAGGGGATCGCGGAACCGTCCCTCGAGCACCCGGACCCAGGACGTGAGCATCCGGGGCCACAATCGCCGGGCGTACGGCTCGATCGCCAGATACAACACATAGGCCAGGCCTACCCGCTGCATCGCGTACGACAGATGGCCCATGAACCGGCCGATCTCGGCCGGCGATGCGGTGTGATGTGCACCCAGGAACCACACCATCCGTACGGCGCCGAGATAAAGCGCGAACCGCAGCGCGCCGCGTCGATCGCCGCGACCCCGGCGGACGTTCCGCAGCGCCACGAGCGAGGCCGTGATGACGACGATGAGGAACCAGGACGCGGCCACGAGCCTTGCGACGCGGACGAAGCCGCCGACCGCCTCAGGCGGTTGTTCTGCGGGACGGGTCCACGGGAGAACGATCCGGAGCGAAACCGGGCGGCCGCTTGCGGCCGCGGCCTCGATGCGCAGTGGCAGGTCGGGCTTTCCGGGCCACGATCCGGTCCACGCGACCCGGCGGTCGGCATGCACGGGCGGCGCCCATTCGGGCGAGGCCGTTCTGAGCGTGCTCGCATCGACGCCGGTCGCTCGCAACAGCGGCTCCCAGTCGGGCTCCGCTCGCGACGGTCGAGACTCGTCGCGCTCGCCCGGAACGACGAGGAACGAGACGAGACGGCCATCGGGATCGAGCGCGACCCGCGCCATCCCTGGCGCGGTGTTCGGGGGATCAGCGATCCAGTTGAGCACCGATCCTGCGCTCAATGGCTCGAGCTCCTGCGGGCTCTGGCGATACCAGAACAGAACCCCGCCGGGGGGCGAGGATCGGAGAGCGCTCCACCGCGCGTCTCCCGACGTGTCCCGGTGCAACAACTCCTCGAGATACGCGGGATCCGGCTTGAACGCGAAAATGCTATCGGCCGGCTTCCGGTCGTGCCCGGCCTGGACCAAGATCTCCCGCGCGCGCTCCTCGAGAACTTCGGGTGGCTTGTCGAGCGTGACCATTCCGATGAGCGTCGTATCCGGCGCGAGCGCGATGGCGAGGGCCAGGCTCACGAGGAATACGACGAGGGCGGCCCACGAGATCACCGGTGACGATGCGCCCTTGGCCGCGGCCTCGGCGACCATCGCCGGAGACGGCGTCTCGCCGGCGGCGAGGGCCGCGGCGATCGGATCGCCCCCGGGGAGTGCCGCCGCGACCGCGAGGGCCGAGGCCGGTCGGCGTGCCGGATCCGGATCGAGGCAGCGCAGGATCACCCGCTCGACCGCCGGATCGAACCCCTCGACGAAGCTCGACGGGCTCGACGGCGCCGTCTCCGATTGCAGGCGCCTGAGATCGGCGACCGTGCTGGCCTTGAACGCCGGCTTGCCGGTGAACAGCTCGTACAGCACGAGACCGAGCGAGTACAGGTCGCTGCGGACGGTGACTTCCCGTCCGGCGAGCTGCTCGGGCGCCATGTAGGCCGGCGTGCCCGAGAGCACGTCCGCGCCCTCGACGCGCACGGCCGCGCGCGCGAGTCCGAAGTCGGTGATGCGCGCATGGCCGCGCCCGTCGATCATGACGTTCGCCGGCTTGAGGTCGCGGTGCAGCACACCCATCTCGTGCGACGCCGCGAGCCCCGCGCACAGCTCGCGCGCGATCTGGATCGCCTTGTCCTTGGGCAGGTGACCGATGCGCCGCAGGAGCGAGGCCAGGTCCTCGCCGTCGACGTACTCCATCGACAGGAAGTGCTGCCCATCCGCCTCCCCTGCATCGTAGATCCGGCACACGTTGGGGTGCGAGACCTGACGCGCGGTGCGCACCTCGCCGAGGAACCGCGCGAGGCGATCGGGATGCGCGTCGAAACCGAGCGGCAGGAACTTGAGCGCGACCGCTTGGCCGAGCTTCATGTCGTCGGCGCGGTAGACCTCGCCCATCCCGCCGCGGCCGAGGAGACCGACGATCCGATAGCGACCGGCGAGCACGGCGCCGGGCAGGAACCGTGCGTCGGGCGGCGCGGGCTGTGCCGGCAGGGGCCGCCCGCGGAGCGCTTCGGTCGCGAGCTCGGACGACGGCACGAGAGCTCGGCCGCACGATCCGCAGAACCGGCTTCCGGACTGCAGAGGGCTCGAGCAGCTCGGACAACGGCTCACCGGCCGAGCCTACCACGCGCGTCGCTCGGATCACTGGTATGGTTCGGCCGGTGGGCGACCGAGTCGAGATCGCGTTCCATCGGTCGATCCGCGAGCTCGTGCCCGCGGGTGCGACGGTGCTCGTCGCCGTCTCCGGCGGCTCGGACTCGATCGCGCTCCTGCATCTGCTGTCGCGCAACGCGGTGAGCCTGCATCTCGGTCTCGTCGTCGGCCATCTCGATCACGCGCTGCGCCGCGGGTCGGGAGCCGATCGGCGGTTCGTCGAGCGGGTCGCGCGGCGGCTCGGCCTGACCTGGGTTGCCGATCGGCGGGACGTGGGCCGGGCCCGGCGCCGCGACGAATCGCCCGAGGAGGCCGCTCGACGAGTGCGGCGGGCGTTCCTGCTCGAGGCCGCCGCCACGGTCGGCGCGACCCACGTGGCGACGGGCCACACCCTCGACGACCAGGCGGAGACGGTGCTGCTCCGGCTCGCGCGCGGGGCCGGCGCCACGGCCCTGACCGGCATGGCGCGGTCCGGCCCGGGACCGTTCGTGCGCCCGCTCCTCGCGATCGAGCGCGCGGAGCTCCGAGCGTGGCTCGCGCGGCGCCGGATCGCGTACCGCGAGGATCCGTCGAACCGCAGCCTGAGGTTCGATCGCAATCGCGTGCGCCGGCTCGTGGTCCCCGTCCTGGCCGAGGCGATCAACCCACGCTCGGCGCGCCTGATCGTCCAGGCCGCGGAGCGGTTCCGCGAGGACGCGTTGCACCTCGACGCCGCGGCCGAGCGACGGCTCGCCGAGATCGCGCGGCCCGAGCGCGACGGCGGGGTATCGCTCGACGCCGTCGCGCTCGCGGCCGAGAGTCCGGTGCTCGCTCGGCGCATCGCGCGCATCGCGCTGCAACATGCCGGCGTCGATCCGCGTCGGGTGGGTGCCCGTCACGTGCAGGGTCTGCTCCGGCTGGCTCTCGCGCATGGGCCCGCCGAGGTCCATTTGCCGGGACGCAGGATCGCCGTTCGGCGGGCCAACCGGATCGGCATCGGGCCGCCCGAAATGGCTGCGCGAGCATGATCGCGATGGCAGGTCGGGGTGGTCTTCTATATATTGAAGACGGGGCAATTGACCTGGTATCTCCGTAGGTGGATCGCCCCAGTCGGCGGCGGAGGTCGGCGGACTTGAACACTCATCTCAAGACGATCGTCATCTGGCTCGTCGTCATCGCCGCGATCGTCATCGGCTACAAGATCTTCGACACGGCGAGCGGTCAGCGCCGGACCCTCGAGCAGTCGCAGTTCTACGAGCAGCTGACCCGGGGGAACGTCCACGACGTCACCCTGATCGGTGATGCGGTGGGCTACGAGGTCCGCGGGACGCTCAAGGAGCGGATCCAGCTCTCTGGCAACTCGATCGACCAGTTCTCGACCTACGTGGTCAAGGACGACGAGCTGAGCCAGCTCCTGCGCGACCACTCCGTGAAGGTCAAGGCCGAGCGGCCGCGCGACAGCTCGTTCCTGACGCTCCTGCTGACCTGGTCGCCGATGCTCCTGTTCCTCGGC
This sequence comes from uncultured Acidobacteriota bacterium, assembly GCA_963824225.1. GTDB lineage: Bacteria > Acidobacteriota > Polarisedimenticolia > Polarisedimenticolales > Polarisedimenticolaceae > CAWGOF01. The sequence goes on from CAWGOF010000002.1 coordinate 851,669, forward strand.
GTGTGGATCTTCTTCATGCGCCAGATGCAGAGCGGGGGCAACCGGGCGCTGTCGTTCGGCAAGTCGCGGGCCAAGCTGACCTCGTCCCAGGGGCGCAAGATCACGTTCCGCGACGTGGCCGGCGTCGAAGAGGCCAAGGAAGAGCTGCAGGAGATCATCGATTTCCTGCGCGAGCCGCAGAAGTTCCAGAAGCTGGGCGGCAAGATCCCCAAGGGCGTGCTGCTGATGGGTCCCCCGGGAACGGGCAAGACGCTCCTGGCCCGGGCCATCGCCGGCGAGGCCAACGTCCCGTTCTTCTCGATCTCGGGCTCGGACTTCGTCGAGATGTTCGTCGGCGTCGGCGCGTCGCGCGTGCGCGACCTGTTCGAGCAGGGCAAGAAGAACGCGCCGTGCATCATCTTCATCGACGAGATCGACGCCGTGGGACGCCATCGCGGCGCGGGCCTCGGTGGAGGGCACGACGAGCGCGAGCAGACGCTGAACCAGCTGCTCGTCGAGATGGACGGATTCGAGACGAACGAGGGCGTGATCCTCATCGCCGCGACGAACCGCCCCGACGTGCTCGACCCCGCGCTGATGCGCCCCGGCCGATTCGACCGTCAGGTCGTCGTCGGGCGGCCCGACGTGCGCGGCCGAGAAGAGATCATCAAGGTCCACGTGCGCAAGATCCCGCTCGGTCCCGACGTCGAGCTGAGCGTGATCGCGCGCGCCACGCCGGGCTTCAGCGGCGCCGACCTGGCCAACCTGGTGAACGAGGCCGCGCTGCACGCGGCGCGCAAGAACCGCAAGGCCGTGGCGCAGGACGACTTCGAGATCGCGAAGGACAAGGTCCTGATGGGCACCGAGCGCAAGTCGTTGATCATCAGCGAGGAAGAGAAGCGCGCGACGGCGTTCCACGAGGCCGGACACGCGCTCGTGACGTTCTTCCTGCCCAACGCCGATCCGCTGCACAAGGTGACGATCATCCCTCGCGGGCGCGCGCTCGGCGTGACGCAGCAGCTCCCGGTCGACGATCGGCACACGTACTCGCGCGATTACCTCGAGGCGACGATCGCGGTGCTGATGGGCGGACGAGTCGCCGAGGAGCTGAAGCTCGGTCGGCTGACCACCGGAGCGGGCAACGACTTCGAGCGCGCGACCGAGATCGCGCGCAAGATGGTCTGCGAGTGGGGCATGTCGGGCAAGATGGGCCCGCTGACCTTCGGCAAGCAGGAGGAGCAGATCTTCCTGGGCCGCGAGATCGCCCAGCACCGGGACTACAGCGAGGCCACAGCGGTCGAGATCGACCACGAGGTCAAGCGCATCGTCGTCGAGGGCTACGAGCGCTCGCGCTCGATCCTCAGTGCGAACGAAGCGTCGCTGACGCGGCTGGCCGAGGCGCTGCTCGATCACGAGGTGCTGGACGCCGAGCAGGTCGCGGCGATCGTGCGCGGCGAGACGCTCCCGGCGCGGGTCACGGCAGGGCGCGAGACCGAGGCCGCCTCGGCGTCGAGTGGAAACCAGGAGCAGCCCGCCCGGGGTCCGGGCGTCCTTCCCGAGCCGGGCAAGCAACCGGCCTGAAGGCGGGTGGACGACCGCTCGGGTTTCGAGATCCGGTTCGCCGACGGCGGCGTTCTCGCGCTCGGGGCCGTCACGCGTGTGATGGGCATCCTCAACGTCACGCCCGACTCGTTCGCCGACGGCGGACGGTACGTCGAGCCCGCGCAAGCGGTCGACGCGGCGGCACGAATGACGGACGAGGGTGCGGACCTGATCGACGTCGGGGGCGAGAGCACGCGTCCGGGCGCGGACCCGGTCGCCCCGGACGTGGAGATCGCTCGCGTCGTCCCGGTGATCGAGGCGATCCGCGCGCGCTCGACCGTGCGCCTGTCGATCGACACGTCGAAGGCCGAGGTTGCACGAGCCGCGCTCGACGCGGGCGCCGACATGGTGAACGACGTGTCGGCGCTCGGCGATCCCGCCATGCTCGGGCTGTTGCGCGAGCGCCGGGTCCCGGCGGTGTTGATGCACATGCGCGGGACGCCGCGCACGATGCAGGCCGACACGCGGTACCGCGACGTCATGGGTGAGGTCGCCGCGTTCCTCGGGAGCGCGGTCGAGTGCACGGTCGAGGCCGGGATCTCCGAGGGCAAGATCCTCGTCGACCCGGGTCTGGGGTTCGGCAAGTCGGCGGCCGGGAACCTGTCGATCCTGCGCCGGCTCGCCGCGCTCGCGCGCATCGGGCGCCCGATCCTCGTCGGCGCGTCGCGCAAGAGCTTCGTCGGCTCGGTGCTCGACCTGCCGGTCGAAGAGCGGCTCGAGGCGAGCCTGGCCGTCGCCGCGCTGGCCGCGGCGCACGGAGCCCACGTGATCCGGGCGCACGACGTGCGAGCCACGGTGCGCGTCGTGCGGATGGTCGACGCGGTCCGCGGAGCCTGAGGCCCCGATGGTCGATCGCCTGTACGCCGCGCTGCACGTCCAGGACCTCGGCCTGTGGGCCGCTCTCGACATCCTGCTCCTCGCCGCGATCATCTATCAGCTGCTCCTGCTGCTCCGCGGCACGCGCTCGGTCAACGTGATCCTCGCGCTCGCGGCCCTGGCGCTGTTCTACGTGGCGACGGCGCCGGGCCTGGTCGAGCTGCACGCCGTGCACACGATCCTGGGCAACCTGCTCCTGTACATCCCGCTGCTCGTGATCGTCGTGTTCCAGAACCAGATCCGCCGCGCTCTCGCGCACCTCGGGCGCAATCCGCTGAGCGCGTTCCTGCCCCGGCGCCTCACGGAGAACCTGATCGAGGAGGTCGCGCTGGCCAGCGCCTCGCTCGGGAGCAAGCGCATGGGGGCGCTGATCGTGCTCGAGCGCGGGGTCGGCCTGCGGACGTTCGCCGAGACCGGGATCGCGCTCGACGCCCGCGTGTCCTACGACCTGCTGCTGAACCTGTTCACGCCGCGCTCGCCGCTCCACGACGGCGCGGTGATCATCGGCGACGGCCGGATCCGTGCCGCGTCGTGCTACCTGCCGTTGACCACGAGCCCGAGCCTGTCGCGCACGTACGGGACGCGGCATCGCGCAGCGATCGGGATCACGGAGGAGTCGGACGCCCTGGCGATCGTGGTCTCGGAGGAGCTGGGCACGGTCAGCCTGGCCGACAACGGGCGGATCACGACCGGCCTCGACGCGCGGGCCCTCGAAGCCGCGCTGCGCGCGGCGCTGCTCGGGAGCGGCGGGCCCGCGGCCAAGGAGCGCGCGCCGGTTCGCGGCACGGCGATGGAAGAGCCCGGCGATGTTTGAGCGCGTGCTGGCCAACTGGCCGCTCAAGCTCCTGGCGCTCGGTCTGGCGTTCGCGATCTGGGTCTCGGTCGCCGGCGAGCGCTGGATCCTGCAGGACCTGCAGGTGCCGCTCGACCTGAGCTTGGGCCACGATCTCGTCGTCTCGACGAACGCACCGACGACCGTCTCGGTTCGGCTGCGCGGCCGGGAGAGCCGGATGCGCCGCCTCGACCCGGTGCCGATCGCCCTGCGCGTCGACCTGTCCGAGGCGACGCCGGGCGACCAGGATCTGTTGCTCTCCCCCAACGATCTCGTCGGCGTGCCGAGCGGCATCGAGATCGATTTCGTCCGTCCGGATCGGCTGCGGCTCCAGCTCGACCGGCGCCTGGCGCGCGACGTCCCGGTCGAGCCGACGTTCCTCGGGCGGCCGGCCAGCGGCTACACGGTGTACGGGACCGAGATCACGCCCGAGGTGCTGTCGGTCGTGGGTCCGGCGGCGCAGGTCGCGGATCTCGAGGTCCTACGAACGAGCCCGATCCGCCTCGACGGCCGAGCCGCACCGTTCGTCGCCCGCGTGGGCGTGGTGCTCGACCGGCCGCGCGTGCGGGTCACCGATCCGCGGCCGCTCGAGGTGCGGGTCGTCGTGGACGCGCGGGCGACCGAACGGACGCTCGAGGGCCTGCCGGTCGAGGTCGTGGGCGCGGCCGGCCGCGTCACGGCACTCCCCGAAACGCTGGACATCACGCTCTCCGGTCCGCCGAAGCTGATCGAGAAGCTCGCCCGGTCGCAGGTGCGTCCGGTGGCCGATGCGACGGGCCTGGTCAGGCGGGGCGGGCCGCGGGCGGTTGACGTACGGGTGGTCTTCGAGAATATTCCGGCTGGCGACCGCATGCGCATCCTGGTGAAGTCGATCAGCCGACGTTCCGTGATGGTCAGCGTGGACTGAGCGGGGGGAGCCGTGAAACGGTTGTTCGGAACGGACGGCATTCGAGCCGTGGCCGGCGAGCCGCCGCTCGACCCGGCGACGGTGCGCCGGTTCGGCGTCGCGCTGGGCCAGGTGCTGCTCGACGGAGGGAAGCCCGGCCGCGTGGCGCTCGGGCGAGACACGCGGGAGTCGGGGCGCTGGCTCACCGACGCGGTCGCGATCGGCCTGGCCGCGCGGGCGATCGACGGCGTGGATGCCGGCGTGATCAGCACGCCGGGCCTGGCGCACGTCGTGCGCTCGTGCGGCTTCGACGCCGGCGTGATGATCTCGGCGAGCCACAACCCGTTCCAGGACAACGGGCTCAAGGCGTTCGGACGGGACGGGGCGAAGCTGCCCGACTCGCAGGAGCAGCGCATCGAGGCCCTGCTCCTCGATCACGGCGTCGATGATCCGGGCGACGGCGGCGCACGACCGGTCGCCGACGATACGCTGCTCGCGCGGTACGTCGAGCGCCTGGAATCGATCCTCGCGCCGGGACGCTTGGGGGGGCTGCGCGTCGTCGTCGACTGTGCGAACGGCGCGGCGTGCTCGTTCGCCCCGCGCGTGCTCGCGGACTACGGCGCGCAGGTCGAGACGATCGGGGTCGAGCCGAACGGCCGCAACATCAACCTGGCCTGCGGCTCGTTGCATCTCGAAGCCCTGAGCGAGCGCGTGCGGGACGGGCGGGCCGACATCGGTCTGGCGTTCGACGGAGACGCCGACCGGTGCTTGGCCGTCGACGCCAAGGGCCGTATCGTCGACGGCGATCACATCCTGTTCGTCACCGGCACGCGACTCAAGCGTGACGGACGGCTGCGCGGCGACGGGGTCGTGGCCACGATCATGAGCAACTTCTGGCTCGAGGAGCGGCTCGGGCGCGAGGGCGTGCGGCTCCATCGCGCGCCGGTCGGTGACAAGTACGTGCTGGAGAAGATGGTCGCCGAGGACCTGATGCTCGGGGGCGAGCAGTCGGGCCACGTGATCTTCCGCGAGTTCGCCACGACCGGCGACGGCGTGCTGACCGGCCTCCTGCTCCTCGATGCGGTCGTCGACGGGCCGGCGCTCGACCAGATCCTCGACGGCATCCAGCCGTATCCGCAGGAGATCATCAACGTCCGCGTGCGCACGAAGCCCGATCTGCGGGCGCACCCGCGCATCGGCCCCGTGGTGCACTCGACCGAGGCCGCGCTTGACGGATGCGGCCGCGTTGTGCTGCGCTATTCGGGAACCGAGCCGGTCGCCCGGGTGATGATCGAGGGACAGGACGCGCGGAGCGTGAGGCGGCTCGCGACCGAGCTGGCCCGGGTGATCGAGGAAGAGCTGGGCTGACCCAGGGTGCGAATCCTCGGCGTCGAGTTGAGTCGGGAGGGCTCCCCGGGCGCGGCCGAGCACACGCTCGTGTCCCTCGACCCCCACGGGCGCATCGCCACGACCCTGCGCGTCTCGAGCGTCCCGGCGATCGCCTCCGGCGTGGCCCAGCTCGCCGCGGGCGAGCCGTTCGTCCTGGGCGTCAACGTCCCGGTCGTCGCCCCGGCGAAGCCCGCGCGACCGCGCCGCATCGAGCTGCTCGTGCAGCGCCGGCTCGGCACGCGGATCCACGCCTGGTCGCGTGCACCGGCAACGGGCGCCCGCGTCACAGGCGATGCGCTCCTCGCCGGGCTGGCGACGGCCGGCGCCCCGTGCCTCGCGTATCCCGATCGCGACGGGAGGCGCAGCGGCCTCGCCGAGATCTACCCCGAGCTGACGCTCCGGTCGCTGCTCTGGGAGTCGTCGGCGCTCGCGGCGAGCGAGACGCCACGGGCTCACGAGCTCCTGCGCGCGTTCGGTGTCCCGCCGTACCGCCGGGCGCGCATGCCCGCGCGATCCGGCTGGGCCGCGCAGGCGACGGCGCTCGATCTGGTGCTTCGGCTCCTGCGCCCGATCGACGGCTTCGACGTCGCGCACGCATCGGCCGAGCTGGCCCGCGCCGCGGGACCGGACGAGATCGAGCGCGCGGGAGCGCTGCTCGATGCCGCGCTGATCGCCGGCACCGCCCGCCGATACATCGAGTCCCCCGATGCGAGCGTATTCGTCGGCGACGTCGAGAGCGGGTACGTGATCCTGCCTGCCGACGGCCGCGTGCGCCGCGTGCTCACGGCGGACCTCCGCCCGCGGCCGGCCCAGCTGTTCCCGCGGGCATCGATCCAGGAGCGCCTGGGGCCCGAGGCCCGCGTGCAGCCGGTCGACCTGCTGCCGATTCCCGGCCGGCCGCAGCCGTTCGAGGCCACGTTCGCGCACGCGCCGCAGTACGAGTTCGACAACGTCGACGAGATGGTGTGGTGGAAGCACACGCGGCACCTCGACGGGCCGGTGCTTCCGACCGAGGGGTTGCGCGAGCTGGTCGTGCGGCTCGACCACGCCGACTCCGCGGGCGACCTGCGGTTGCTGCGCAGCCGGCACCGCACGCCGTCGTTCCGCTTCGACCCGCCGAAGGCCTGGCGCCAGCTCGTCCCCACGCGAGACGGCCGGACCTACGCGTTTCGCGTCGTGCGCGCCACGTTCGACACGCTCGCGGGCAAGGACTGACGATGCGCAACGGATGGACCGGCGGCCAGTACAGCCTGTTCCGGGCGGGGTTCGGCCTGTACCTCGCGATCGTGTTCGTCGACGTGCTGCGCGAGCCGCAGCCGGCGGGCGCATGGGTCGCGGCGCTCGCGGGGGCGGTGTTCAGCCTGGCGTTCGCCCTTGGGCTGCGCGATCGCGCCGCGGCGGCGCTGATCCTCGTCTCGGGCGGGGCGCTGGGCGCCGTCGTCCCGGGAACGCTCGGACCGGGGGCCGTGCTCAGCGCGTGGATCCTCGTGCTCCACTGGTTCCTGCCCGCGGCACCGTTCGGCTCGATCGACGCTCTCGGGCGCATCGATCCGGGGAACGGCTGGCGCATGCACGACGTCGTGCACACGGCCCACTGGATCGCGCTGGCGATCGCGCTCGCCGGGCTCGGGATCGTCGTGTGGCGTCCGGAGTGGAGCGGAGAGTGGATCCTTCCGGAGATCGTCGCCAAGGGCCCCCGCGCGACCGTGGTCGGCGTGCTGACGCTCGCCGTCGCGCCGCTCGCGCTCCTGCCGCGCCTCAGACGCTTCGCCTGGATCGCGGCGCTCCTGGCTTCGGCGCTCGGCGTCGCGCTCGCCGTCGACGAGCGGCCGTTCCTCGGCCTCGGCGCCCTGCTCCTCGTCGCGTTCGAGCCGCGGTGGATCGCGCCGCGCGAGCCCGCGGCGTGCGACCTCGTGTTCTACGACGGCACGTGCGGCGTGTGCCACGCGTTCGTGCGGTTCGTCCTGGCCGAGGACGAGCGGCAGGATCGGTTCCATTTCTCCCCGCTCGGCAGCGACACGTTCCGCGAGAGCATCGCCGAGCGCGATCGCGCGCTCCTCCCCGACAGCGTGGTGCTCCGGTCGGCCGACCGCGCGCTGTTCACGCGCTCGACCGCCGTGCTGCGGACCGGCAAGCGCCTGGGCGGGATCTGGCGCTTGCTCGCCGAGGCGGCGACGGCCGTTCCGCGACCGCTGCGCGACGGGGCCTACGACGTCGTCGCGCGCACGCGCCGCAAGCTGTTCGACCGTCCGCAGTCCGCTTGCCCGATCGCCCCGCCACCGCTGCGCCGGAAGTTCGTGTAAACCAAGAGCCGGAGGAGCCAGATGAAGCTCGGGCTGCTGATCTCCGGCGCACTCGTCGCCCTGGCGACGCTGTTCCTCGTGATCCTCGCCGCGCTGCCCCTCGGGCCGTTCGAGACGGCGATCGTCCTAGCGTTCGACGGGAGCCCGGACCTGGGCCCGGACGCTCCGCACTCGATCGAGTGCGCGGGCTTCGAGTGCGCGGCGGTCGTGCCGCTTCTGCCCCGCGTGTCGGGCGTCTCGTGCAGCCAGCCGCTCGTGGGCCGCGAGCAACTCTCGGCGCTCGGCGCGTGCTGCACGGCGACCTTCGGCGATCTCGGCACGACCGAGATCCATGTGTTCCGTCGCGACTCGCAGTTCGACATCGTCCTGACCGAGCCGCGCATGCGGCGCGTGATCCACGAGCTGGCCGAGCCGGTCGGCGACGCGCGCTAGCGCAGAGTCACTCGTAGCGCAGCGCGTCGATCGGGTCGAGGTTCGCCGCGCGCACCGCGGGGTAGATGCCGGACACGAGGCCGACGGCCACCGAGACGCCGGTCGACAGCGAGGATCGAGACCGCGGTGACCACCGTCGGCCAGCCGGCGTAGGCCGCGACGCCGCGCGCGATCGCCGACGCCCATGCGCGATCGCCGGCGAGGCCGCCGAGCGACGCGAGATCGTGAACGCCTCGATCAGGAACTGGAAGCGGATGTCGGTGCGCCGCGCGCCGACCGCGCGGCGCACGCCGATCTCGCGCGTCCGCTCGAGCACCGTCGCGAGCATGATGTTCATGATGCCGATCCCGCCGACGAGCAGCGAGATCCCGGCGATGCAGCCCATCACGATGTTGAACAGCCGCTGCGTGCGCCGGCTCTGGTCGAGCAGCGCCTCGGGCACGACAGGTCCGAAGTCGTCGAGCGCCGCCGTGCAGGCGGTCGAGCAGCGTCGCCGATCGCCGCGCCGGCCGCGCGTCGGCGACTCGCTCGGTGTCGAGCTGGACCACGATCTCGTCGAGCGGCGCTTCGAGCGGATCGCGGTCGAACTTGCGCAGCGCGGTCGTGACCGGCAGGTAGATCTCGTCGTCCGCGCTCCCCAGCGCGACGCCCTGGAACGTCCCGCTGCCCGTCGCCTGGGCCAGCACGCCGACGACCTCGAACCACACGTCGTTGATCTTGAACGCTGCCCGAGCGGCGGGATCGTAGCCGAACAGGTCGCGGCGCACGCCGGACCCGATGACGCAGACCTGGGCGTGGTCGGCCTCGTCGCGCGGGTCGAGGAAGCGGCCCTCGGCGAGCGGCAGACGGGTCAGCGTCGGCGTGGCGATGGTCGACGCCGAACACCTTGGCCTCGGTCTTGCCGCGCGGGGCGAGGACCTTGTACGGCTCGATCTCGACCCGCGGGGCGACGACTAGCGACGCCCGGGCACCGCCTCGAGGATCGCCCGCGCGTCGCGCAGCGACAGGCCGAGCGACTTCTTGCGGATCTCCTGCAGCTCGTCGTTCTCGAGCTTCGGCTGCGCACGAGCACGTTGCGCATGCCGAGCCGCTCGATCATCTCGAGCGCCTGGCGCTCGGCGCCCGCGCCGATCGAGAGCATGGCGATCACCGCGCCGACGCCGAAGATCATGCCGAGCATGGTCAGCGCCGAGCGCAGCTTGTGCGCGGCGAGGTTGTCGAGCGCGCCGCGCAACGCCTCGAGCGGGTTCAAGGACCGGTCCGCCGCGGCGCGCCGGCGACGGCGGAAGCGTCCTTGCCCTCCCGCTCGTCGCGCGCCCGGTCGCCGCCCGCGTGGGGTCGCGCAGCGCGACGAGATCGCCCGGCGCGATTCCGTCCTCGATCACCTGCCGTCCGAGACCCGCGGGTCCCAGGCGCACGTCTTGCGGCTCGAACCGCGCGCCGCGCCGGACGTAGACCACCGAGCGGCCCTCGGTCTCGAACACCGCTTGCCGCGGGACGGTGACCGCGGCGTCGCGCTGCTCGAGCACGATCGTGGCCTGCGATGCGCTGGCCGGGCTTGATCGTCGCGGCCGCCGGGTCGTCGAAGTCGAGCACGGCGCCGAAGTACTGCACCGGGACCTCGAAGCTCCGCGGCTGGGCCAACGTGTCGACCGACCGGACGCGAGCCGACAGCACCCGGTCCGGGCGGCCGTCGACGACGACCGTTGCCGGAACACCGGCCTTGAGCCCTCCCGCGTCGGCCTCGAGCACGAACACCTTGGCCTCGAGCGCCTCGAGCCGCGGCAGCTCGGCCACCGCGTTCCCACCCCACACGACCGTACCCACGCGCGGCAGCTGGCCCCACTGGTCGCGCAGGGTGAAGATCCCCTCATGCGGCGCGCGGACCTCGAGCGCTTGCAGGTCGCCCTGCGCCTGCGCGATCTTGAGATCGGCCTTGCGGCGCTCGATCCCCAGGAGGTCGATCTCGACCTCCGCCAGCTCGCCTTTGATCCCGCGCACGTCCTCGGCGTTCTCCTTGCGCGCGGCGGCGAGGTCGGCGTCGATCTTCGACTTGGCGATGTCGACGCGCGAGAACACGTCCGGATCCTTGCTCTGGTACTTCTGGGCGTAGTCCAGCTCGACGCCCGCGATGTGCGCGTCACGCTCGAGGTTCTTGCCGGCGCTGGCCTCGCGGACCTGCGTGCGCTCGATCCGGGCGTCGGCCGTCGCCCGCTCGGTGCGGCCCTCGAGCAGCCGCGTCTCGAGGTCGGTCGGATCGAATCGGATCACGACGTCGCCGGGCTTCACGCGCGTGCCGTCGGCGGCGAGCCAGGCGATGCGCAGCTGGCCGCGAGTCATCGGCGGAGGGCCGAGCGGTGTGGCATCGGCGGCCTGGACCACGCCGTCGGCCCAGATGCGGTGGACGAAGTCCGAGCGCACGGCCGGCGTCGTCGGGACGTCGCCCGCACCCGAGCCGAGCCCGCGCACGACGAGCGCCACGAGCGCCCCGCCGACGACGACGAGCGCCAGGCTCGATCCGATCAGCACTCGGCGACGCATCAACCGCGGTCCTCGTCCTGCGGCTCGGTCAGCCCGATGCGGTCGTTCTCGTCGAGTCCGCGCAAGACCTCCACGTCCGTGGCGTTGCGTCGGCCGACCTCGACCCGCACGCGCTCGAACCCGGTGAGCGACTCGCGGTACACGACCGGCCCGTCGCTCGAGGCGAAGACCGCTCCGGCCGGGGCCAGCAGCACGCCCGGCGCACGCTCGATCTCGATCCGTCCGCGGAACCGCATCCCCGGTCGCATCCGCCGCGAATCGGTCTCGTCGAGCTCGATCGCCAGCATCGCGACCTTGAGCGGACTGTTCCACGACGCCCGCTGCACCGTGTTCCAGATCGACGAGACGCGGCCGTGGAACTCGACGTCCGGGTGCGCATCGAGCCTGAGCGTGACGCGCTGCCCGACCGCCAGGCGTCCGGCGTCGGCCTCGTCGACCCGGCCGTCGGCACGCATCGCGCGCAGGTCGGGCAGCTCGACCAGCTCGCGCCCGCGCCACACCGAGTCGCCGATCTTGGGCTTCGTCCCGTCCCAGTTCGCGACGTGGATCACGGTGCCGGCGCGCGGCGCGCGGCGCGTCATGTGCTCGATTTCGGCCTCGATCTCCTCGGCCCGGTTCACCGCCCGATCGAGCTGGTTGTGCAGCGCCGCGAGCTGGGCCTCGGCCGAGCGCTGGGCCGCCGCCGCGCGCTCGCGCAGGAACTTCAGCTCGAGCCGCGCGAGATCGAGATCGAGCCGCTCGAGCGCCAGCTCCTGGGCCTTGACGATCTCGGGCGGCGCGGCGAGCGTCAGCTCGGCCCGCCGCAGCCGGGCCTCGGCCTCGGCGAGCCGCAGGTCGTCCGACTCGCGCGAGACCGCGAGGCTCTTCTCCGTCTTCTCGATCTGCTTGCGGGCGGCGTCGCTCTCGGTTTGCTGGCGCTCGAGCCGCTGACGCAGGTCGTTCGCATCGAAGGAAACGACCGGCGCGCCCTGTTGAACCTCCTGGCCCTCGGGGGCCAGGCTCGTGATCTTGAACTCCCACACGTCGCGGATCGGCGGCGGCGTGATCCGCGAGGCCTCGACCGCGCTCAGCACCCCCTCGACCTCGACCGACAGCACGAGGTCACCGCGGTGCACCGTGACCGTGCCCGAGACGTCGCCCGCCGTCACCGCCCGGCCGATCCACACCGCCGCCGCGAGAGCTACGACCGAGCCCAGGATCGCGACCCACGCGCGGCGGCTCACGAGCGCCGCCCGATCGGCTGGCCCTCGTCGAGCCCGGACTCGACGATGCAGTGCCGCGCGTCGCACGGACCCAGGCCGACCTCGACCATCGCGCCCGAGGCCAGGCTCGCCCGCGGAGCGCTGCCGCTGAAGTCGATCGCCCCGCGCGGCACGAGCAGCACGCCCGCGAGCGCCGGGCCGAGGACCTCGACGCGCACCGACATTCCCGGCCGCATCGTCCGGGGGTCCGACCCGTCGATGCGCACGACGACGTCGAACCTCCTTCGCGTGTCGTCGCGCCGGTACGGCTTGGCGATCGGCGAGATCTCGACGACCTCGCCGTCGAGCACGCGGTCGGGGAACGCATCGAGCGTGCACCGGGCCCGCATCCCGGGGGCGATGCGCCCATCGTCCACGTCGCTCAGCGCCGCTCGCACCTGCATCGTCGTGAGATCGGGGATCATCGCCACGACCTGGCCCGTGCGCACCGTGTCCCCGATCTGCAGCTTGCGCCCCTCCTCGGGATCGCCGTCGACGACGAAGATCCCCGCGCTCGGCGCGGTGAGCGAGAGCGCGGCGATCGCTCGCTCGGCCAGGGCCACGCTCTCCTTGGCCTTGGCCAGGGCGATGTCGAGCTCCGACAGCTCGGCGCCCGCCGCACGCCGGCTGCCGTCGAGGTCCTCGCGCGCCTTTTCGAGCGCAACCTCGGCCTTGGCCAGCGCGAGCTGCAGGTCCTGGTACTGCCGCCCGGTCACGAGGTCGGCCGGCACCTCGGCCCGTCGCGCGGCCTTCTCGCGCTCGACCCGCGCACGCTCGAGGGCGATCTGCCGGTCCGCGATCTCGACCGCGAGGTTGGCCTCCTTCTGCATCCGGTCGTTGAGCGCCTTCGATTCGGCCAGACGGTTCTGCTCGAGGTCGGTCGCGAACGCCGAGTTGTCGAGCTCGAGCACCTTCTGGCCCACGGCGACCTCCCGGCCGTCGGCCTCCATCCAGCGGATCGGCATCTGGAACGTCGTGGTCCGCGGGACCGTGATCCACTCCGCGCGCAGCGCCTCGAGCTCGCCGGTCAGGAGCCAACGCGGCTCGAGCGTCCCGCGGAACGTCCGATCCTCGACCGGCCGGCCGGGTGCCGGGGCCTCCGGTCGCGCGGCGGGCGACGAGCACCCGCACGCCACCGCGGCGTAGGCCAGAAGGGCGACGGCTGCGGGTGCTGCACGCACGAAGCAACAGTGTATACGCCGCAGGAGGCGATACCACCCGGTAGCTCCGGCCGGTGCTCCTGGCTAGACTGAAGGCGTGAAACGGCGCGGTTCCGTGGCGTTCGCGATCGCAGGACTGCTCGTCCTCGGCTCCCCGATCCTGGCCGGGCGGGCCGCCGAGGTGCGGCGCCGGTCGTACGACCTGCTCAACGAGGGGGTAACGGCGTACAAGAACGGCGACTACGCCGCGGCCGTGGAGAAGCTCCGCGAGTCCTCGGGGCTCGCGCTCAACTCGTTCCGCGCGTACTTCTACCTGGGCCTCGCGCTCTCGGCCGATCGGCGGTACGTCGAGGCGGTCGAGTCGCTCAACATCGCGCTCGACCTGGACCCCGTGCACCTGCAGTCGCTTGTGGCCCTGGGCGATGCGCAGTGGAAGATCGGCGACCTGGCCGAGGCCGACGCGGCGTACTTCCGCGCGCTGAAGCTCCGCCCTGAATACGCGGACGCCCTCGACGGCCTGGCCCGCGTGCGCGAGAGCCGGGGACAGATCGATCTCGCGGTCACGACGTTCCAGCGGGCGATCGCGTCGAACCGCGGGTTCGCGCCGGCGTACACGCACTTGGGCGACCTGTACCTGCGTCAGGGCCGGTTCGAGGAGGCGGTGCATCTGCTCGAGGAGGCGGTCTCGGCGCGGCCGGACTTCGCGGCCGGGCTGAACCGGCTGGCTCTGGCGTACGGGCGGCTCGGCCTGTCGAACGAGGCGATCGCGACGATCCAGCGCGCCCGCGAGCTCGAGCCGAAGAACGCCGAGCATCCGGCGACCCTCGGCCTGCTGCAGCTCGGCGAGGGCTCGACCGCCGCCGCCGAGCGCTCGTTCGGCGCCGCCCTGGCCCTCGATGCCGCGCAGCCCGAGGCGCTCGCCGGCCTGGCCGAGATCTCCCGGCGCGCGGGCATGTACGACGAGGCGGCGCGGCGCCTCGACCAAGCGCTCGCCGACCCGCGTCTCGACGCGCCGCGAACGACGCGGCTGAAGCTGCTCAAGGACAGCATCCTGGCCGAGCAGACCGAGGTCCGGGGGCTCGAGGAGCGGCTCGGCGCGGGCAGCGCGTCTGCGGCCGATCGGGAGCGGCTCGCCCGGATCTACGCCCTACGCAGCCAGTGGAGCGCAGCGATCGAGCTCGAGCAGAGCCTGCCGCCCGACCACGCGCAGCGCGAGCGCCTGGCGTATCTGCTGTTCCGCTCGAGCCGGTTCCGCGAAGCGCACGAGATCTACTCCGCCCTGCGGGCCGAGGATCCGACCCCCGTCGCCGCGCTGAACGACGGGGTCACGCTCGCGCTCCTGGGCGACGACACGGGCGCCATCGAGGCGTTCGAGAGCGCGCTCGCGACCGATCCGAAGAACGAGACGGCGAAGGTGTTCCTGGCCAACGCGTACCTGCGCACGGGCAACACGGCCGGCGCGATCGCGGCGTACAAGCAGTTCCTCGACGGCGGCGCGCAGGGCGAGCGGGCCGAGCGCGTGCGCCGCATCCTGGCCCAGCTCGCGCCGCAGCTCGTCGCGCCCGCGGCCACGCCGGCGCCCGCGGTGGTGCCGGTGCCGGTCCCCGCATCCGGAGCCGCGCCATGAAGCGCGCCGCGCTCGCTCTGATCGTGCTCGGCGCGGCGACCCTGCTCTTGGCGCAGGACGCCGAGCGCCGGCGTGGATTCTCGGTCACGATCACCGAGCCCGTGAACCAGGAGGTCGTCTACGGCAAGACCAAGATCGCGGCCAAGATCGAGATCGACGACCCCGCGCTCGTCGACCGCGTCGAGTTCATGGTCAACGAGGAGGTCGTGTTCGTCGATCGCGAGGCGCCGTACGAGTATTTCCACGCGTTCGGCGAGAGTGCGCGGTCGTGGATCATTCGCGTCGTGGCCTGGCACGTCGAGGGGGTGTCGGTCAGCGACGTCTCGGTGACGCGCAAGCTCGAGTTCTCGAACATCGAGCGTGTGGACCGTGTGCTGATGTGGATCTCGGCCACGGACAAGAACGACGAGTTCGTCACCGACCTCGACCGCGCCGACTTCCGGCTGTTCGAGAACGACGCGCAGCAGGAGATCATCGATTTCTACGCCGAGAACCGCGAGATCACGCTGGCGTTCGTCATCGACGCCTCGGGCTCGATGCGCGACAAGATCGAGCAGGTGCACCTCGCCGCGGGCGCGTTCGTCGATACGCTGCGCGACATCGACAAGGCGCTGGTGATCGACTTCGACGACAACGTGTTCCTGATCCAGGACCTGACCTCCGACCGCGCCGCGCTGAAGCAGGCGATCCAGAGTACCGAGCCGCTCGGGGCGACGTCGCTGTACGACGCGTTGCACGCGGCGTACCGCAAGATCGGCAAGATCGACGGCCGCAAGGCGATGATCCTGCTATCGGACGGCGAGGACACGTCGAGCCGCCTGGGCTACAAGCGCGTGCTCGAGGAGGCCAAGTCGAACAACACGATGCTGTACACGATCGGCATCGAGGGCGACGGCTCGTTCGATCGCGCGGTGCTCAAGGAGCTGGCCGAGGTCACGGGCGGCAAGTCGTTCGTGGTCAAGAGGGCCGACGAGCTGTCGGGCGTGTACCAGAAGATCGCCGCCGAGCTCGGGCGCCAGTACTACGTGTCGTACTCGACGACCAACAAGAACTGGGACGGACACTGGATCGGGATCCGCGTCGACCCGCAGCGCAAGGATCTCAAGATCCGCGCCCGGCGCGGCTACTTCGCGGTGCGCAGCTCGGGCTGAAGCTCACGGCCTGAAGCTCACGGCCTGAAGCTCACGGCAGCTCGACGCGTCCGTCCTTCATCACGAACTGCGGGCGCTCGACGACCCGGACGTCGTCGAGCGGGTTCCCCGGGACGGCGACGAGGTCGGCGAACGCGCCGGCGCGAAGCGTGCCGACGCGCCCGTCCAGGCGCAGGAGCTTCGCGTTCACGAGCGTCGCCGAGCGCAGCGCGTCGAGCGGGGACATGCCGGCCTCGACGAACACCGCGAGCTGCCTCGCGTTCTGGCCGTGGGGCTGAACCCCGCTGTCGGTCCCGTAGGCCACGTTCAGCCCGGCGCGGATCGCCAGGCGCAGGCTCTCGAGCTTGCGCTCGTACACCTGGCGCGATTTCTCGATCTGGTACGGCTGGTAGCCGCCCGCCGCGCCGCGGTCGAGGATCCAGGCGTTGGTCACCGGGTTCGGGACGAGGAACGTCGCACGTTTTCGCGCGAGATCGATCGTCGCCGAATCGAGCATCGACGCGTGCTCGACCGAGCGCGCCCCGGCGAGGATCGCGAGCCGGATCCCCTCCGTGCCGTGGGCGTGGACCGCGACATCCTTCCCCTTGCTCCGTGCGGCGTCGACCGCGGCGAGGAGCTCGTCCTCCGAGTAGTCGGCCCTCGTCGGGTCGGTGCCTTCCGACATCACGCCGCCCGTGGCGAGCACCTTGATCCAGTCCGCGCCGCGCTTGCAGTTCTCGCGCACGCGCCGGCGGATCTCGTCCGGGCCGTCGGCGATCCCCGAGATGCGCTGGACCACGACGTCCTCGGGGAGATCGTTGAGGTCGCCGTGCCCACCGGTCGAGGAGATCGATTTCCCGGCGACGAGCATGCGCGGACCCGGCACGCGGCCCGCAGCGATCGCGTCGCGCAGGGCGACGTCTGCGGCGTCGCGCGCGCCGAGGTCCCGGACGGTGGTGAACCCCGCGCGGAGCGTGGCCCGCGCGTTGGCCACACCCTCGATCGCCGCGCGGGCGGTCGACTCGACGAGGCGCTCGTAGGGCGTCTCTTCCGCGCGCCCGATCAGGTGAACGTGGACGTCGATCAGCCCGGGAAGCAGCGTGACGTCCCCCAGGTCGTGCGTCACCGTCCGTCCCGGGCGGCGCGCGGTGATGTCCTTGATGCGGCCGTCCTCGACCTCGACGACGCGGTCGCTCAGGATCGTGCCGCTTTCCACGTCGAGGAGCCGCGCCGCGCCGATCGTCACCGGGTCCGCGACCGCGGGAAGCGCGGTCGTCAGCGTCAGACAGACCACGGCGAGCACACGCACGGTTCGCTCCTGGCGGAGTAGCCTACTTCGCGGGCCGCAGCTCGGGCTGCAGGAACGCCTGGGGCACGATCGGCTCCTCGGGCGGCATCAGCTCGAGCGGTGACGGAACGTAGGTCGCCGGCTGCTGCACGAGCATCGCGTCGAGCGTCGTGTCCGCGCCGAGGGCCAGGCGCAGGCGGATCGGCAGACGCCCGACGCCGCGCACGTGGATCGCCCAGTCGCCCGGGGCGAGGTCGTCGAAACCGAACGCACCGTCTGCGCTGGTGGTGGCGACACGCGGATCGGTGCGGCCCGTCGGATCGACGACGCGCACGCGGGCCTCGGCCAGCGCATCGAGCGCCACGTCGCGCACGACGCCCGTGAGGCGCAACGGCGCGGAATCGGATGCGGACGCCGCCGCGCCGGCCGGCGGGGCCGGAGGTGCGGCCGCCGGCTTCATCACGAGCTCGACGACGGCGCGGAACGGGAACTTCACGCCGATCCCGGACTTCTCGACGGGCTCGAGCCCCTCGCGCTCGACGCGCACGCCGTAGCTCCCGTCGCCCAGCCCGTCGACGCGGAACACGCCCTTGTCGTCGGTCGAGGTGAGCCACACGCGGCTCGGGTCGCCATCCTTGGCGACGCGCACGACGGCGCCGGTGACGTTGCGGTTGCGACCGAGGTACACCTTGCCCTGGAGCCGGCTCGCGTGCGCCGAAGCCGACGCGGGCGCAGGTGCAGCTTCGGTTGCCGGCGCAGGCGACGGTGTCGGCGCAGGTGGCGCGGGCTCCTGCTCCTGCGCGCCGAGCACCGCGCTGAGCGCGATCGCGCAAGCGAACGTTGCCGTGCGTGAGACCATCGAACGGGCATTATACCGAGCGGCCTTGACGGCGGTTTCGTCCGCCGTACCATGCGAGCCACGGTCCGGGCGGTTAGCTCAGCTGGTAGAGCACCTGCCTTACACGCAGGGGGTCGCAGGTTCGAGCCCTGCACCGCCCACCAGTTACGAGGACATCCTTCTCGTGGTGCAGGTCGTGGTGCAGGTCGGCTGGACGATCTGGCTCCCTGCGCTTTCTCTATCTTCGTCGGGCGGTCGAGCGTCGCCATGACGTCCCGCAGGTGCCTTGGCGACAGGTGCATGTACGTGTCGGTCACCGTCGTCGAGCTGTGGCCGAGCAGCCGAGCGATCGCCTGCGCGGTCTGACCGCCCATCGCGAGGCGCGACGCGAACGTGTGCCGGAGGATCTTGAACGGCCCAGCAACCTCGACCCCGGCGGCCCCGTAGGCCCGACGGAGGGCCGTCTTGAGCGCCTCGAGGTCCCACGGCTTCCCGTCCTCGCCCAGGAACACACGACCCGCGCCGGCGATGTTCTGCACCTTCCGGGCCTGCCGCAGGAGCCTCCGCAGCGTGTCGTTGAGCGGGATCTCCCGTGCAACCCCGGTTTTCGACCGCGGGGCATAGACGACCCCAGCCTGCTCGTCCACCTCGGCCCAGCTCAGCGAGAGCACTTCCTGTCGGTCCATCCCGGTGCCGAGGGCCCACCGCACGACCCGGCCGAGCGCCGGCGAACAGTGCTTGAGGAGCGCGCGCTCCTGGTCGTCGCTCAGGTAGCCGCGCTGGATCCGGGGCTCCGACGGTCGCTTGACCCGGTCTCGGTCAGCTGGGTTGTCGCGGACGTAGCCATGACCACGCGCCCAGCGGAACAACGTCGAGAGCGAGACGAGGTCCTTCCGGACCGTGCTCGGGCCGACGAGCTCCGTGCGCGCGTTGCGGTACCGCTCGACGTCGGATGGGGTCACGGTGCGGGCGGCCCTACTCGCCCCCAAGTATTCGACGGCGTGCGCTAGCCGGTCGCGGTAATAGTCGATCCGCCCGGACCTCGTCCGGTACACATCGAGGAACCGATCGACGAGGTCCTCGAACGAGATCGGGCGCACGGTGTCGCTGTGTGGGTCCTTCCAGTCCCCATTCTTCACCGCCCGGCGCTGGGCGTGAGCCTGCGCGCGAGCCGCCGTCGCAGCCTGCTCGTGCTCTCGTGGTGAAGCGTCGGGATCGACCGTCCGAACGAGCTCGGACGTGCGCCGCCCGTCCGGGTTGAAGTAGACCGCGTAGTACGCGGTCGCGCCGTCCTTGCAGGCGTGTCTCTTGATCGCCAACGTCAGCCCTCCTTTCCGCGCGCCTCGAATCGCACAGAGTGATTCGATGGGACACATAGCGGAGTGTTCCAGCAGCTCCTGTACCTCGTACAAGGGGACCCCCGCCTGCACGAGCCACGACACGAACGAGTGCTCAGCATCTCGGCGTCCCCCGTCTCAGTCACGGTCGCCGGACCTCTTGTAACGCGAGATCGCCGGCTGGTATAGCCGTCGCACCTCCTGCAGCACTATGCGGCTCTCCTCGAGCGCCTCGGCTTGCTTCTCGATCGTTGCCTCTAGGCTCGCCCCAGCGTCGATCGCCTTCAGCAGGCGTCCCCGGACCCACGCTCCCAGCGGCACGTGTTCGGCCCGAGCGAGCTTGGCGACGCGCTCGTACTCCTCGGCCGTCAGGCGCACGCCGACCACGAGGGTCTTTCGTTCGCGGGCGGGCTTCGGCTTGGGCCCTGGCTTGCGGCGCCTTGGACTCACAGTAGTTATTGTTAACGCAGTTTCTACGGCTGTCAACTAGGACGGTCGAGGCCGCAGATCGAAAAAGGCCGGCAGCGCGGTGCCGCCGCGCGGGCCGCGCGAGAGGAAGACCAGGCGCGCGCAGAAGCCGAGCTGGTCGCGTTCGAGCGGCGTCCCGGCCTTGAGCTCGTCGAGATCCGCGGCGACGACGAGACGACGAATTGAACCGTGGTCAAAATCTCCCAGGGATGCGTTGGCGGCGCTCCTGATCGCGATGTACCGGTGCGCGGGGTGGCCGACAAGCCGTACAACAAGATGAAGACCGAGAACGAGGAGCTCTGGACGATCGGCGGCCGTTTGCCCCAGCTATCCAGCGCCGTCGATGTCGTTGCCCGGCTTCACGCCGGTCGGCAACGTGCCCGCGAGGCGAGGCTGCTCGGAGAACGCGAGGGCTTGCGCCTACTGTCGTCGGAGGTCGAGCTTCCCGCCGATGAAGGTCAATTGGCGTGATGCTCCTGGAGACTCCTGCTTTGGAGTCGTGTTTGGTGTCACGGGTTCGAGCATTGCGCACAGCTGGCGTCGCTGATAGCCTTCGCCGAAGGCCACGATGTTTCGCGTTACCGGTCGTCAAATCCAGAGCCTACAAGGCGGCGGCGGGGAACCCTTCACGGCCTTTGTCGACGCGCTCCTGCGAGCTCATGGAAGCGTATACGGGCTTGTCGACTCGGATATCGAAACGTCCATTCAGACGACGACTCGAGATGGCGGTGTCGATACTTCGGTCCGAAGAGGCGTGCCGGGTGACCCGACTGGTTGGCTCTCGACAGGTGCTACCTGCTGGCAGTACAAGGCTCGGCGGCGAGGGAATGTCGAGCGCGA
The DNA here is from genome assembly GCA_963824225.1 of uncultured Acidobacteriota bacterium. Lineage (GTDB taxonomy): Bacteria > Acidobacteriota > Polarisedimenticolia > Polarisedimenticolales > Polarisedimenticolaceae > CAWGOF01. Next base: position 872,438 of record CAWGOF010000002.1, read on the forward strand.
CTCGTTGCTCCAGGGAACCGCGGTTCGAGCGTGCATCGAGGACGGCTACGCGTTTCGGCTGGCAATCGCGGACTCCTTCGAGCACCCGACTCGGCGAGATTGGGAAAGCCGACTGACGCAAGCGGCGCGCGCGATTCGTGCGGATACGCCGGAGGCAAGAATTGTCAGCGCGGACGATATTGCGGAGTGGGCGTCTCGTTACCCGGGCCTCGTCCTAAAGTACTTCCTGCCAGGGTTGGGGCACAGCATCCTTCACCTGGAGGCATGGAAGAAGAACGCTCTCGACGCCACCCGTCAGTTCGTCGATGTGCCCGATTGGCAGTCCGCCAGGGAAACGCTGACCCGCCACGTAAGCCTGTCGGCGCCTGCAGTTCAAGCGGTCGTCTCGCTCCAAGGGGAGGCAGGCGTCGGAAAGACGCGACTAGTGTACGAGGTGGTGGCGGCTCTTCAGGGTGCTGAAGCACTCGTCGTTTACAGTAGCGATGAGGATGCTGCGATACGGGTTGCAACCGCGCTGGCCAACGACGAGAGCACGCGAGCAGTACTAGTAGCGGACGAATGCGGCCTGGAGGCCAAGCTGCGCCTAGAAGACATTCTACGGGGTCACCGGAATCGCGTTAGAGTCGTGGGCATCGACAACACGGGGCAGCGCACACTGGGCCAAGGTCCAGAGCTGGTTCTTGGAAAGATGCCGCCTGCGCTGCTCGGGAGAGTCCTCGACGACAACTATCCCAATGTCCTTCCGGAGCGGCGTCGCGCCTACGCACGAGCGGCGGACGGCTTTCCGCGCCTAGCCGCTGATCTTTGCGCCTACGACCCGCAGATCGCGCAAGTGGGCGGCTTTGGGCCCGTGGTTCCGCGGGTCGACGAGTATCTGCGGCGACGTCTAACGCCCGAACAGCAGGAGGCCCTGGCGGCGTGTGCACTGTTTACGAAGGTCGGGTATGCGTCCGAGGTGCGTGAGGAGCTCGATGCGTTGTGCGTAATGTTGGACCTTTCTCGGTCGGCGGTGGAACGCGCCCTCGACACAATTCATGAGGGGCCGGGGTTTGTAGCGAAGGCCGGTCGCTACTACTACGTTACGCCCGAACTCGTCGCCAAGGTGTCCTTTGCGGAAGCCTGGAGAAGATGGGCACGTCAGCCGGTCGAGTTCTTCCAGCGCGTGCCCGACCGCATGGTGCAGCCGTTCCTCGACCGGGCATTGCAGAGCGCGTCGGAGGAGGTGCGGCGTACTTGCGCCGCACACTTTCGAGACTGGGTCGAAGGCGTCAGACCTGAGCAGCTTCAAGACATCGACGTAGTCCGACGACTGACAGCCCTCGTAAATACCGAGCCGAGTCAGTACCTGCCACGTCTAAGGCGTCTCATAGAACAGGCCTCTCTCGAGGCGCTCGCGGGTGTTTCTGGTAATGGATTGGGAGGTGGTTGGGGTCCTCGGCGGAAACTTGTCTGGCTTGCGGAAGGCCTCGTTCGCTTTCCCGACTACTTCGATGACGCGGAGCGCACGCTTCTTCGACTTGCACTTGCTGAAGCAGAGCCAGGCATTGGCAACAACTCGACTGCGATCTGGCGAGCGTTATTTCGGGTGTATCTGTCCGGCACCAGCGTTCCCTTTAGCGACCGTCTGGCGCGCCTTCGACAGCACTTGCACTCGGCGGATGCGATGGTTCGAAGTCTCGCGGCTTCGGCGCTCCACGAGATCTTTGATCATCACGGGATCAAGATACTGGGGCCACCGGTTGTGGCGGGTAGGATCGCGCCTGAGGACTGGCGTCCACGGACTTTTGAAGAGGAGCGTGACTGCTACAGCGCGGCTCTTGACCTAGTCTTGGAGAGCTTTGTGCTGTCGGAGGACCTTCGCACAACCGGTGCAAAGACCGCAATACGTTGGACTCGTTGGCTTGTCGCGCGCGGATTCTTGAAGAAGCTGCGCGACATCCTCTCGTCGATTCAACTTACGGACGATGAGCTTGCTCATCTCGTCGAAGCACTTGACGAAGCACTTGCTTATGACCTTCCGCTGGAAGAGGAGCGCGACGAGGGACCGACTCCGGCAAGGGCACTTGTTCGTGAAGAAGTCGTTGCCTGGCGGCAGCTTCTTGCAACGAGGGACCTGCATGCGAGGGTTGTGTCGACGGTTGGCAAAGACAGGTGGGCCGGAAGTCGGATCCACGCGGAGGTTCAGGCGCGCGACAACGGGGCCGCCGGAGATGAGTACAGCTTTTCCCGCGAACTGAACGACCTTGCCGATCTGCTCATGGAGGATCCAAGGGCTTTGATTCGAGAACTGCCTTGGCTCGTAGGAGACTCAGCGCGTTCGGCGGGAGAACTGGGCGAGGCGCTTGGCCTGCGCGACGCTGATGGGTCACTCCTCAGCGTGTTTCGCGATCTTGTGAACAGTAGTCCCGCTCCAGCGGTGGCCCGTGGGTTTGTCCATGGCTTGTCGGGCGCGAACCCACAGCACGCGGCCGCCGTAAATGCGTGGCTCGATGACCTCGAAAAGCGTGTTCCCGCAGCTGCTGCCGAACTCGCCATGAGCGCGGGTGCGTCAGTGTCGGCGATCGAGCGAGTGACGCGATTGTTTGATGCGCAGCGGGTTTCGGCGGCGTATCTGTCGGATCGAAACTTCATTTACGGCCTTGGGCGAGAGCTGTCCGACGATGAGGTGACCCCGCTTCTCGAACGTCTCGCCACGGCTTCCGAGCAAGGCGATGAAGTCGCTGAGCGCGTTGGACTTGACATGCTGTTTCTTCGCTTACCGAACCGAAGCGAGCGAGACAGCGGGACAGTGATTAGCCCTGAGCTGGTGTCGCTCGCATGGAGGCTGCTTGGCGCTCGCCCACTTGGTAAGGCTCCTGCAGGACGTTGGTGGAGTTCGTTGGTAATTGCCTTAGGTAGGACGGACGCGACTCGCGCAGCTCGGCTGGCAGCCGCATTGCTTCTCAGTGACGATCTGAGCGTTGAGGAGCCCGCGAGAGAGGTGCTCACCGCACTCGCGAAGAGCCAACCCGATGCAGTCATGGATGCCCTCGGGGCCGCGATGCTGGATCCGGGGAAGGGATGGCGCTTCTTTGTCGGGAAGTACGACGACCTGATCAAAGCGCTCCCGGTCCCGGTGATTCAGTCCTGGGTGGAGGGGACGGGAGTCGAGGGCGTGAGGCGGCTGGCGCGTCACTTGCCGCCACCTTACCTCGATAACGAGGGACGCCCAGTAGTTCCTCAGTTGACAGAGTGGGTGCTTGAGAAGTTCGAGGCGGACGACCGCGCGTTCGAAGAGTTCTGCGCCGGAGTCCACAGCCTGCAGATGTATTTCGGTGACATCGCGTCTCAGCATGAAGTTGAGGCGTCGACGGCGCGGCGTTTTCGAGATCACCGCCTCCGGCGAGTGCGCGAGTGGGCTGATATCGAAGTGCGAGCGGCTACCGTCGAAGCCGAAAGAGCTCGCATCCGGGAAGCTGAGAGCGATCTGCCGTAGAACCCTTTCAGTAGCTAGTGCGGCCGCATCGGTCCAGTGTCAGCTTCCTACAGTGACTGCAAATCGAGACACGGCCTCGGGAACCGGAAACCTCCACCGTTACGGACGCGTGGCAGCACATCGTGATGTTTCATGGACACGGGTTTGCGTTCGGCCTGACGACTCCCGAGCTGTTCTTCCCTAGGCCGCTCTCGCCGCCGAACACCCCGGTGGTCAGGAAGAACGCGGCCTGGCCAGGTAGCGGATCAGCCTCGTCGAGCGCCCACGGATCGGTCAGTCCACAGTGGCGGCTGGCGAGGCTGTTCGAGCCGGGCAGCTGCGTGTACGGGCCGCCCGCGCGCAGGACCTGAAGGTCCCCGCGGTACGAGTTCCAGGTCGTGAGTCCGGTCTCCTCCTGCCACTCTACGTAGTCCGGCTGGTGGAACAGGATATAGATCACGCCGTCGTTCAGATCACATAGGTCGCCTTCCACGTCGTGGTCCAGGTCGGTCTGCGCCGGGTTGTAATCGAACAGGCAGTTGTCGCAGGCGTCCCCAGCACGATCGGCATCGTAGTCGTCCTGGAACGGGTTGTAGTCGAGGCGACAGTTGTCGCAGGCATCGCCTCGAGCGTCCAGGTCGGTGTCCTGTTGGCCAGGGTTGCTGGCGAGGGTGCAGTTGTCGCAGGAATTGCCGACGGCGTCGTGATCGGTGTCGAGCTGGGTCGGGTTGACCAGCTGCCTGCAGTTGTCGCAGAGGTTGTGGATGCCGTCCGCGTCGGTGTCCTCGCCGAGGGCGTCCTCGTCGACGAGGGCGTTGCAGTTGTCGTCGATCGCGTTGCAGGTCTCCGCGCTCGGCACGCCGGGAGTACAAGCACTGAGTACAGCTCCGCCTTGGCAATAGGTCTGGCCCACAGCCGTGCACGCCCCGACGCCACAACCGGTGGGCACCGGCACGTAGCCCTCATCGGGTTGGCCTGTGCAGTTCTCGTCGACGTTATCGCAATCGCTGTCGATTGCTCCTGGGTTTGTGGCCGATTCTGCGTCGTTGCAGTCCTCTTCGGTACTCGTTGGACAGTCCACGCCGCCTCCAACGCCGTAGCCATCCCCATCGGTGTCGATGCACTTGCAAAGACCAGCGGAATCGGCGGCGAAGATAGCGCTCACTTCGGATGGCGCCAGCGCGCGGCCAAACACCTGGACCTCGTCGATCGAACCATGGAACGTTTCGAGCCCAGAAGACGAGGCACCGATGCGCCACGGGACCGTGTTGGCGGGCAGGTCGCTCGTGGTTGCGCCTTGCGCGTCGAGGAACCCGTTCACGTAGAGTCGCGTCGCCCTCGTCGCGGCATCGAAAGTACCAGTGATCAAGTACCACTCACCGTCTTGAAGCGGTGTCGTCCCGCGCAGGTCGAGCACCGAGCCGGCGGAGTCGACGATCACGAAGTTTGCATTGCCTTCGAACCATCTCAGGTAGGCCCCATCTGTGCTCGGAAGACCCGTGAGGCCGGCGCGCCCCACAATGATCTGCAGGTCCGGCCAGGTCCCCGTCGCCGGTCCGGTTCTCTTGACCCAAGCTGAGAGGGTGAGGCTCGGGAGCTGCAGACTCGGCAAGTCACCAAACTCTACGTAGTCATCAACACCGTCGAGGCAGAAAGCCGTGCCGACCCGTCCCGCGCAGAAGCCGATGCCATTCATCGGCGTGCCGTCATTCGTGCTCGCCAGGTCGTCGGCCGTTGAATCGCCAGGCCACCAACTGACAACCCCCATCGGAGCCGGGTGGCAGATGCTCCCGTCGGCGGCAAACGGGATGTAGTCGATGTAGGCGGCGTTGGGATCGTCGTAGTGATCGCGGATCGAGCCGTTGATGGCGGTCGTGTTGGTGGTCCCCCACCAGTTCTCCGTGAAGTCGAGCACCGCGCTGGAGTTGGCTGCACCATACAGGTAGACGGCGTAGTTGCCGTTCCCGTAGAGGCTCGAGCGGTTGACCGTCGGCGCCGGGCTCGTGCCTCCCGGGTCGACGATGATACCCATGCTGCTGTTGTTGACGATGCTCGAGAAGGAGATCGTCGGAGAGGATCCGTACAGCAGGTAGGCGCCGTAGAAATTACTCGAGAGGGTCGCTTGCGTGATCGTCGGCGACGAGCTCTGGAGGTATAGACCGGTCGGATTGCTCGAAGCGGTGATCCCCGTCAGCGTGGGATTCGCGTTGGTGACGACAAACCCGTTGCTGCCGTTGTTGGACGAAGTCACGTAGGACACCGTCGCCGAGGAGCTGTCCAGGATCAGGCCGCTGTCGGCGTACCCGATCGTGCAGTGGCTGAGCTGCGACGCCGATGACTCCGCACCGCTGAGACGAATCGACGTCCAGTTCCCAGGGCTGGGGCTCGCCTGCCCCGACGTGAAGCTGATCGGATTCCCGGCCGTACCCTGAGCGCCCAGGATCCCCGTCACCGCGATCCCGTACGGACCCGCAAACCTCACCACCACGCCAGGCTCGATCGTCAGCGTCACACCAGACGGCACCGTCACCGACTGGTACACCGTGAAGGGACTCCCAGACACACCCCACGTCGTGCTCGTCAAGATCGGACCGCCGACGAAGCTGTCGGTCACAGGGTCGCCCCCAGCAGACGCCAGAAACGGGATGTAGTCGATGTAGGCGGCGTTGGGATCGTCGTAGTGATCGCGGATCGAGCCGTTGATGGCGGTCGTGTTGGTGGTCCCCCACCAGTTCTCCGTGAAGTCGAGCACCGCGCTGGAGTTGGCTGCACCATACAGGTAGACGGCGTAGTTGCCGTTCCCGTAGAGGCTCGAGCGGTTGACCGTCGGCGCCGGGCTCGTGCCTCCCGGGTCGACGATGATACCCATGCTGCTGTTGTTGACGATGCTCGAGAAGGAGATCGTCGGAGAGGATCCGTACAGCAGGTAGGCGCCGTAGAAATTACTCGAGAGGGTCGCTTGCGTGATCGTCGGCGACGAGCTCTGGAGGTATAGACCGGTCGGATTGCTCGAAGCGGTGATCCCCGTCAGCGTGGGATTCGCGTTGGTGACGACAAACCCGTTGCTGCCGTTGTTGGACGAAGTCACGTAGGACACCGTCGCCGAGGAGCTGTCCAGGATCAGGCCGCTGTCGGCGTACCCGATCGTGCAGTGGCTGAGCTGCGACGCCGATGACTCCGCACCGCTGAGACGAATCGACGTCCAGTTCCCAGGGCTGGGGCTCGCCTGCCCCGACGTGAAGCTGATCGGATTCCCGGCCGTACCCCGAGCGCCCAGGATCCCCGTCACCGCGATCCCGTACGGACCCGCAAACCTCACCACCACGCCAGGCTCGATCGTCAGCGTCACACCAGACGGCACCGTCACCGACTGGTACACCGTGAAGGGACTCCCAGACACACCCCACGTCGTGCTCGTCAAGATCGGACCGCCGACGAAGCTGTCGGTCACAGGGTCGCCCCCAGCAGACGCCAGAAACGGGATGTAGTCGATGTAGGCGGCGTTGGGATCGTCGTAGTGATCGCGGATCGAGCCGTTGATGGCGGTCGTGTTGGTGGTCCCCCACCAGTTCTCCGTGAAGTCGAGCACCGCGCTGGAGTTGGCTGCACCATACAGGTAGACGGCGTAGTTGCCGTTCCCGTAGAGGCTCGAGCGGTTGACCGTCGGCGCCGGGCTCGTGCCTCCCGGGTCGACGATGATACCCATGCTGCTGTTGTTGACGATGCTCGAGAAGGAGATCGTCGGAGAGGATCCGTACAGCAGGTAGGCGCCGTAGAAATTACTCGAGAGGGTCGCTTGCGTGATCGTCGGCGACGAGCTCTGGAGGTATAGACCGGTCGGATTGCTCGAAGCGGTGATCCCCGTCAGCGTGGGATTCGCGTTGGTGACGACAAACCCGTTGCTGCCGTTGTTGGACGAAGTCACGTAGGACACCGTCGCCGAGGAGCTGTCCAGGATCAGGCCGCTGTCGGCGTACCCGATCGTGCAGTGGCTGAGCTGCGACGCCGATGACTCCGCACCGCTGAGACGAATCGACGTCCAGTTCCCAGGGCTGGGGCTCGCCTGCCCCGACGTGAAGCTGATCGGATTCCCGGCCGTACCCTGAGCGCCCAGGATCCCCGTCACCGCGATCCCGTACGGACCCGCAAACCTCACCACCACGCCAGGCTCGATCGTCAGCGTCACACCAGACGGCACCGTCACCGACTGGTACACCGTGAAGGGACTCCCAGACACACCCCACGTCGTGCTCGTCAAGATCGGACCGCCGACGAAGCTGTCGGTCACAGGGTCGCCCCCAGCAGACGCCAGAAACGGGATGTAGTCGATGTAGGCGGCGTTGGGATCGTCGTAGTGATCGCGGATCGAGCCGTTGATGGCGGTCGTGTTGGTGGTCCCCCACCAGTTCTCCGTGAAGTCGAGCACCGCGCTGGAGTTGGCTGCACCATACAGGTAGACGGCGTAGTTGCCGTTCCCGTAGAGGCTCGAGCGGTTGACCGTCGGCGCCGGGCTCGTGCCTCCCGGGTCGACGATGATACCCATGCTGCTGTTGTTGACGATGCTCGAGAAGGAGATCGTCGGAGAGGATCCGTACAGCAGGTAGGCGCCGTAGAAATTACTCGAGAGGGTCGCTTGCGTGATCGTCGGCGACGAGCTCTGGAGGTATAGACCGGTCGGATTGCTCGAAGCGGTGATCCCCGTCAGCGTGGGATTCGCGTTGGTGACGACAAACCCGTTGCTGCCGTTGTTGGACGAAGTCACGTAGGACACCGTCGCCGAGGAGCTGTCCAGGATCAGGCCGCTGTCGGCGTACCCGATCGTGCAGTGGCTGAGCTGCGACGCCGATGACTCCGCACCGCTGAGACGAATCGACGTCCAGTTCCCAGGGCTGGGGCTCGCCTGCCCCGACGTGAAGCTGATCGGATTCCCGGCCGTACCCCGAGCGCCCAGGATCCCCGTCACCGCGATCCCGTACGGACCCGCAAACCTCACCACCACGCCAGGCTCGATCGTCAGCGTCACACCAGACGGCACCGTCACCGACTGGTACACCGTGAAGGGACTCCCAGACACACCCCACGTCGTGCTCGTCAAGATCGGACCGCCGACGAAGCTGTCGGTCACAGGGTCGCCCCCAGCAGACGCCAGAAACGGGATGTAGTCGATGTAGGCGGCGTTGGGATCGTCGTAGTGATCGCGGATCGAGCCGTTGATGGCGGTCGTGTTGGTGGTCCCCCACCAGTTCTCCGTGAAGTCGAGCACCGCGCTGGAGTTGGCTGCACCATACAGGTAGACGGCGTAGTTGCCGTTCCCGTAGAGGCTCGAGCGGTTGACCGTCGGCGCCGGGCTCGTGCCTCCCGGGTCGACGATGATACCCATGCTGCTGTTGTTGACGATGCTCGAGAAGGAGATCGTCGGAGAGGATCCGTACAGCAGGTAGGCGCCGTAGAAATTACTCGAGAGGGTCGCTTGCGTGATCGTCGGCGACGAGCTCTGGAGGTATAGACCGGTCGGATTGCTCGAAGCGGTGATCCCCGTCAGCGTGGGATTCGCGTTGGTGACGACAAACCCGTTGCTGCCGTTGTTGGACGAAGTCACGTAGGACACCGTCGCCGAGGAGCTGTCCAGGATCAGGCCGCTGTCGGCGTACCCGATCGTGCAGTGGCTGAGCTGCGACGCCGATGACTCCGCACCGCTGAGACGAATCGACGTCCAGTTCCCAGGGCTGGGGCTCGCCTGCCCCGACGTGAAGCTGATCGGATTCCCGGCCGTACCCTGAGCGCCCAGGATCCCCGTCACCGCGATCCCGTACGGACCCGCAAACCTCACCACCACGCCAGGCTCGATCGTCAGCGTCACACCAGACGGAATCGTGACCTGCTGATACACGATGTACGGACTCCCAGACACGCCCCACGTCGTACTGCTCAAGAGCGGACCGCCCACGAAGCTGTCCGCCCAGGTGTTATCGGAGGAACCAAGGCAGGCTAGAACGGCAAGAAGCGCGCCGCCGAGACTTCGTATCCACATTCCAGCCCCCGGGAACGCATCAGGAAAGACCGCGAGCGGCGATCGGCCCTCGCCGGGCTTCGCCCTATATACCGCGAAACCCATTACGGAAGAAGACAGTTCATGTCAAAAGGGGGCCGTCGCGCCGTCAGCACGCCATCCCCGCAGCTTCTTCGACCATCTCCTCGCTCGGGTACGTGACACATCTTCAAGGTGGACCTACTGCTGTTGATTCCGTGGCGGAGAGGGTGACCCAGTGCCGCTGCGGCGCCCCGGCCCTCACCCCCGCTCTCCGCCTGAGGCCTCAGAGCCTCAGCCGGGCCGGGGACTTCATGAAAAGAGATCGTCCTCGATGAGTTTGAGGTACCTGTTCACATAGAACATATCCGGCTCGTGCTTCGTCGCGCGCACTCGTATCTCGAACTTCGGCTCGCTCGGGGTCTTGGCGTCGAACAGAATCAGCCCTATTCCGAAAATGCGAGCCAGCGTATCGAGGCGCGCGAGATCGTCTTCTGGCGACTCGGTGGGAACTACGATGTACGACTTGTGACTGAAGAGGCGGTATGCGCACACCTGACCGAATGCCGTAATCAGACCGGTCGTATCGATCTTGACTTCCGCAGAGACGATCTCTGTGTCGAACTTGATAATGTCGCTCTTCTTCGGCTCCCGGATGCCGATGACATCGGGGGTACCCCACTTGTCCCTGAACGTGTTACCGCCCACCGGGATGGCCTTGGTGCACTCTTCCAGCTCATTCACGAGCCAATCGCCGAACGGCTCGTAGAATTGTTCCTCCTTGACCTTGGGGGCGATCGGCTTCGCTGGCTCGACCGAGGATGTACGGAATCTCGTGTGAAGGTATAAACCACGAGCGGGCTTGTACACGGCGTCTGGCCGCTGTACGTCGATATTCCAGATGTTCCCGTGAATCGTGTTCTTGGGAATCTCGCCCAGTGCATCCTTGATTCGCCGCACTAGCTCGGAATAGCGGATGCCGTGGGGCTCCGCCTCGAGGATCTCGAGGGCCTTCTCAATGATGCGTTCTTTGTTCGTCACTCGCCGCCCCTACTGAGCGGAACAGTACTACTTGCCTGGCTTGTCAGTCTACCCATGTGAGCGCCTCTCGATGTACACTCCCGCTCGTTGGACGCCGAGCGCATCGCAGCCAGGGTCGCGGAGTTGAGCCCGGCCGAGGTCCCGGACGCGCTGTTCCTCGTGTCCATCTGCGAGGGCCGCTCGACGAGCCCCGACGAGGCGGCGGAGTGGCGGCGGCGCATCCTGGCGCGGGCGGTGTTCCTGGGGCTCTCGGCCGATGTGTGGCCCGCCGACGACAACCGACCGGTCGTGTCCGCCGTGCCCCGTTCCTAGCCGGCCCGGTTCGTCGTATAACGCAGAGCAGTTTGTTCCTACCATCGAAGGGAGGTCCAATGCAGAAGGTGTATGGCGTAGCCCTGGCGGCCGTGGCCGTCGTTTCACTCGCGGTGGCCGCGCGGTCGGTCGTGCCGCAGCAACCGGGTGACACGACGAGCCCGGCCACGACGACTGCGGTTCAGGTCGTCAATTTCCCAGTGGACGCGGCTGGGGATCTGCGCGTCAAATCCACGCACACCGTCTTGCTTGATCTGCTCGACACCGCGACGTGGAACGATGGCTCATACTCTTCTGACGAGTTCGAGGTTGACGCCTTCAACAGGGTTGGCGTCAAGATCTACGCGCAGGCAGGTTGGGCGCAGTGGCGCTGTAACTTCGAGTGGACATTTTTTGAAGGCGACGGACACACCGCCTATCCGACGGGTGTCGAGTTCCTAGTAACGGGTTCGGCGGTTTTCTGGTCTGACGTGTACGGCTCACGCGCGCGCGTCCACTGCTCGTGCTTTGACAGCTGCGCCCCGCCCAACCCCATCACTGATGTCAAGGTTCTTCTTCGCCGCGAATAGCGGGGCGAACCTTGTGCCGCTAGGGGGATAGAGCATTGAACCTTGACGCCTACCGTAGGCGTGTGTCCCCGCCCCGTTGGGTTCGTAGTTGGCTCGTGCTGCTCGGCACCGGCGTCCTGACGATTCGTCGTTCGATATCTGGGGATCGTCCGCTAACGTCCGAACCCAGACACGCCAGGGACCCGATCAGCAACAAGCATGCGGCAACGGTCACCAGGGCCCACGCTACTCGGAATGGAGGCGCCATCCTGGCCATGGCGACGGGCACTCCTTGATCCCGATCGCTGTCCTACACGCCGGATCGTTGGCCCCAGGTTGGACTCCTGACGGGGGCAACTCGCGCTCAGTGCGCGGGCGGCGTGTCGGCCGGGCGTGGCGCCTTGCGGATTCCTTCAACGCGAGCCTTGAGCGTCTCCGCCTCTTCCGCTCGCCCGCCCTTTCGGAGCATCGAGGCGTAGGCTTCGAGCGTCTTGACGATGAGTGGGTGGTCGGCACGAAGCACGGCTTCCCGCATTTGCAGTGATTCCCGGAACAGCGGTTCCGCGCGAGCAAAGTCGCGGCGTGCATCGTACAGAAGGGCGAGATTGAACAGGCTCTCCGCGATATCGGCATGAGGGGCGACGAGGTTCTTCTGCCGGAGAGCGAGGGCTTCCTTCAGCAGCGGCTCAGCCTCGTCCAGCTTGCCCTGCATGAACCTCAGGATTCCCACGTTGTTCGTGCTGCTGATCACGTACGGGTGTTCTCGGGGCAGTTGCTTGACTAGGATCTCGCGGCAGCGGGTGTAGGAGATTTCAGCCTCGGTGTACCGCTCCTGGGCCCGATACAGCAATCCGAGGTTGTTGTGGACCGTGGCGATGTTGGGGTGGTCTGGATCCAGCGTGTTCTGGAAGATGGTCAGAGCCCGTTGGTACAACGGTTCCGCCTCTCCGAACCGGCGGCGAACCCGGTACAGTTCCGCGAGATTGTTGTACACCTCAGCACGACCGGGGTGCTCGGGCGTGAACGTCCTCTCGTCGATCGCCATCGCGCGCAGGTAGAGTGCTTCCGCCTCGTCGGGCTTCCCGGCGGAGTCGTACACCATGGCCAGCGAGTTCGCGGTCGCCGAGACCTCCCGTTCGTCCGGCCCGAGGACGCGCTCCTGGGTCTCCAACGCCCGCCGCAGGTTCTCCTCGGCCTCGGGGTACCTCGAGAGGTCGTAGAGCAACCTGCCGAGTTCGTAGTACGCCTCGGCGGTCTCTTTCGCGTCCTCTCCGATCAGCCGCTTTCGGGTTGCCAGGCTCTCGCGGATGAGGAGCTCCGCATCCTCGAGCTTCCCGAGGTCGTGGAGCACGAGCCCGACGTGTAGCTTGCTCGTGGCGGCTTCGACGGAATCACTCGGCCCCGCCGTCCGACGGGTCTCGAGTGCTTCCTGCAACAGCGGGAGTGCCTCGTCGTAGAGCCCCAGGCTGCGCTGGACCATTCCGATCGTGTCCATCATCCGGGCTCGGGTTTCGGGATGGTCTGAGAGTTCTTCGCTCACGTTCCGAGCTCCTCGGGCGAGGATCTCCCGGCCGGTGATCGACCTCCCTTCGCCGCTCAGCGGGTCGGACACCCGGAAGAGCCCCATCAAGAACTCGGAGGTTTGAAGCGCCGCCTCGGCTTCGCGATCCGCGCGCGCCTTCTCTCGCGCGATCCGTGCTGCCTGGATTGAGGAGACCACTGAGAGCACAACCAGGAACGCAAAGACCGACGCGGTCAGTCCGACCGCGGCCCGGTGTCGGCGGACGAGCTTCCCCAGGCGATAGAGCGTGCTCGGAGGGCGGGCGACGATCGCTTCGCCATCCAGATAGCGGCCGATGTCCGCCGACAGTTCCCGAGGGGATGGGTACCGGCGCTCAGGCTCGTTCTCGAGAGCCCGCACCATGATCCAGTCCAGCTCCGCTCTCAATCTTCGGCACAGGCTCGGAACATCCGTTCCGCGCTGCCGCGCGACGGTCGTTCCGTGGTCTGCCAACTGACCGAGACGGTCGCTTGGCCGTGGAACGTCCATCTCGCGGATGGAACGAATCAACTCCACGGCCGCCGGGTCCTCGGGCGACCGGGGCCCGAAGGGCAGCACACCCACGAGCAGCTCGTGGAGCAGGACGCCTAACGAATACACATCGGTCCGCGTGTCTACATCGTGCTGGGCGCCCCTTGTCTGCTCGGGGCTCATGTATTCCGGCGTCCCGATCGCGATGCCGTGTCCCGTGCCCTTTAGCAGAGCCAGGGGTCCGCGCCCAACCGCTCTGGCGATGCCGAAGTCGATGATCTTCGGGCCTGCCTTCCCGTCGACGATGGTTGTTAGCACGTTGCTGGGCTTGATATCGCGGTGGATGATGCCCTTCTGATGGGCATGCTGCACCGCGTCACAGACGCTGCGGAAGAGATCGAGCCGCTGCACGATTTCGAGGCCTTCCGCGTCGCAGTACTCCGTGATCGGAGGACCGGATACGTACTCCATTGCGAAGTAGGGACGTCCGTCTTCGGTCGCGCCCGCATCGAAAACCTTCGCGATCGAGGGGTGCTCCATCCGGGCCAGGATTCCCCTCTCGTGCTCGAACCGGGCGAGGATTTCCGGCGCGCTGCCGGGACGGATTACCTTGAGCGCTACCCTCCTCGCAATCGGGCGATCCTGTTCGGCGAGGTACACCTCGCCCATTCCTCCTTCGCCAAGCAGTCTCAGGATCCGGTAGGGGCCGATCGAGCCGGGCAGACGTCGCTGCGAAGGACCCGCTGCGTCGCTAGGCTGAACGACCGCGCGAAGCGCGCAGCGCGGGCAGACTGGATGCGCCCAGTCCCGAGGTCTGATGGTCAGGCCGCAGCTCTCACACACCCATGCGGGCAGGGTGCCCCGACTATCCCCGGATTCCACACGACCTCCTGATCCGTTCTTCCGTCGAGGTTACGGTTGGCGTGGCTCTCTCTCGAGCGCAGCGAAAAGGTGCGCGATCTCGCCGTCGATGGCGTCATCGTTGTCCACGGTTTCGGCCACGACGTTGCGCAGCTCCTGCCGGAAACGATCCCGCATCCTCGTGGCCTGGACCTTCACGGTCTCCGGACGGCGCCCGAGTCGCTCGGCCAATTCCCTGTAGGACTCCTCCCCACGGTCGTGTGCCAGGTGTCCCTCGAGCGCCTCGAACGTGGACAGATCTCCCCGGGACCGATAGCCCTCCTTGAGGTGCTCGAGCGTCAGGTCGAGCACGCGCAGAGCCCAGGCTCGCATGTACTGCTGCCCGGGGTCGTCTGTAGTTGTGGGTTCGACCAAGAAGCGCCGCTCACCCGAGGAGTCCTCGACCTCGAGCGAAAGGTGCGGAGCCCCCCCGCCCCGTTTCAGGCGTGTGTTCCTGCGATCTACGGTGAAGACGTAGTTCTCCAAGCTCCGAAGCAAATAGTTGCGGAAGCGGCCTTCGTTGGGATCGGCACCGCGTAGGGTCCCTGCAACGACCCCGGTCAAGAACCCCTGAAGCAATTCTTCCGCCGCGTCCGCGGAATGGCCCTCCGCTCGTAGGAAAGTTTGCAGCGGCTTCTTGTAGCGCCCCCAGAACGCCGAGAAGGCATCGCGGAACTGTTCCGTGCCCGGGGTGACCGCCCCCCGTATGACAGTCCAGCGCGTTGTTGGGAATCTCCTGCCAGGGTCGGCTGGATGGCCCGTCCCCTCACCGGTCTTCAACCCCGCCCCTCCTACGCTTGGCCAGATTCTACCCGCGGCGGCCCATTCTCGGAGCAAGGGCTGTAACCGTTCCTGTAGTCCGGATCAGGAACCGCCGTAAGGGGAGGCTCGGCGTCGACTCCGCCGGTGGCGATGGGTTAAGAACGAGCAGGTTTCTCGGGGAGAGGGGCAATTCACCGCCTGGAATGGGCTGCCTTGGTCGCGCCCGCTGTCGGACGCAGGGTTGACCGATGAACGTCCTGTTCCCATTCGGCTCGTGAGATCCGCGAGGAAAGCGCCAAGTGCCACGTTTCCCGTCGTTCCGGCGGCCTGCCGCGTCGACCGCAGTAGCATCTCGCTTGCGGCTCCTGCCGCTTGGGTGGCGATCATGAAGCACGCCTCGACCGTTATCGCAGTTCGACGTCGCGACTCTTGGCCTTCGACGCGTGGCGCCGTTCCGTCGACGGCGTCGGCGGACGAGGTGCACGATGTTCGAAGGCTGCGAACACGACGCGACCTCGCACGATGCGCAGCCCTGGCCCTGCTTTTCGTTGCCAGCGCTGGGAAGCTCAGAGCGGCTGACCTGGTCTGTTCGTCCGCCATGCCTCCGATCACCGTTCCGACGGCGTACGACAACGTCTTCGTCAACTCCGGGTGTGTGTTGACCGTCGATGCGCTACTTACGGTATCGGGCAGTCTGACGATTCAGACGGGTGGGGTGGTGACGCATTCGGTGGGGTTGTTGGCTGGGCTGGCAGTGGACGTTGGCGGAACGATCGACGTACAGGCTGGGGGGCTGATCGATCTCAACGGGAGGGGATTGCGAGGCGGCTACAACGGATCGCAGTTCGATCCCAATGGTGAGGCTTTCAATTCCAGCGGTGTGGTGGTGTCTGGCGCACAGGGGCTGTGGACGCCCAACGGCAACACCCCTGGGGCTGGAGCGAGCTTTGGTGGGATCGGTTCAGCGAGCAATCTCGGCATGGCTTCGAACCTGCCGTACGGCCTGCTCGAGCTGCCACAGCAGCTGGGATCGGGCGGTGGTGGTGGCGTCCGAGGTGGCTGTGCTGTGAGCGGTGGCAACGGTGGTGGCCGAGCGACGATCCGTGCCGGGACGCTCGTTGTGAATGGCACGATTCGCGCCAATGGCGGCAACGGGATCGGCGGGTGCTCTGGAGGGATCTCGGGTGGCGGTTCTGGGGGTTCGATTCGACTGGATGTCACGAGCTTGTCGGGTTCTGGTGCGATTCAAGCCATCGGTGGCAACGGAGTGTCCAACCCGAGCGACGGCGTGTTCTCGGGTGCCGCGGGTGGAGGCCGGATTGCGATCTTCTACGGCACCGACACGCTTCCCGTGGCCAACATTTCGGCCCGTGGTGGCAACGTCACGAACAACGGATCGGCCGGGACGATCTACCTCAAGGACAACGCACAAGCCCACGGAGACCTCATCGTCGACAACGGGAGCATCGGCTCGAACCTATCAACCCCAATGCGCACTGCGCTGTCGTCGTTCCGTAGTTTGGTGGTTCGCAACGCCGCCAAGGTGAGCGTGACCGGCAGCGAGTTCGCGACTCTGACCCTTGAGCAACCGCTGTCTGTCACGAACGGCTCGGTGCTCAGCCTCGGAACTGGCATGACCCTGGTCGTAACCAACTCGAGCGGTTTCGACATCAACGTCGAGAGTTCTGCGGTGTTGAACCTCAACGTCGGCATGACGCTCAACGCAAACAGCGTGCGCGTCAACGCGGCGACCTTGAACACGAGCATCCCCCTCGACTTTCCGACGGCCTCGGACTTCATCTTGTCGGGTGTTGGCGTCCTTAACATTCTCAACAGCACGACCTTCCGTATTGCGTCCTTCACGCCCAGCAACTTCGTCTCGGGGACCGTGAACCTCAGTGCTGGTAGCCGACTCGACATTACATCCAACACCGCCACCGTTGGCGCTGGCGTCGCACTGGTCAAGGACGGATCGCTGGGCGCATCGGGCGATGCCATCGGCAGTCTGACGATTCAGACGGGTGGGGTGGTGACGCATTCGGTGGGGTTGTTGGCTGGGCTGGCAGTGGACGTTGGCGGAACGATCGACGTACAGGCTGGGGGGCTGATCGATCTCAACGGGAGGGGATTGCGAGGCGGCTACAACGGATCGCAGTTCGATCCCAATGGTGAGGCTTTCAATTCCAGCGGTGTGGTGGTGTCTGGCGCACAGGGGCTGTGGACGCCCAACGGCAACACCCCTGGGGCTGGAGCGAGCTTTGGTGGGATCGGTTCAGCGAGCAATCTCGGCATGGCTTCGAACCTGCCGTACGGCCTGCTCGAGCTGCCACAGCAGCTGGGATCGGGCGGTGGTGGTGGCGTCCGAGGTGGCTGTGCTGTGAGCGGTGGCAACGGTGGTGGCCGAGCGACGATCCGTGCCGGGACGCTCGTTGTGAATGGCACGATTCGCGCCAATGGCGGCAACGGGATCGGCGGGTGCTCTGGAGGGATCTCGGGTGGCGGTTCTGGGGGTTCGATTCGACTGGATGTCACGAGCTTGTCGGGTTCTGGTGCGATTCAAGCCATCGGTGGCAACGGAGTGTCCAACCCGAGCGACGGCGTGTTCTCGGGTGCCGCGGGTGGAGGCCGGATTGCGATCTTCTACGGCACCGACACGCTTCCCGTGGCCAACATTTCGGCCCGTGGTGGCAACGTCACGAACAACGGATCGGCCGGGACGATCTACCTCAAAGACAACGCACAAGCCCACGGAGACCTCATCGTCGACAACGGGAGCATCGGCTCGAACCTATCAACCCCAATGCGCACTGCGCTGTCGTCGTTCCGTAGTTTGGTGGTTCGCAACGCCGCCAAGGTGAGCGTGACCGGCAGCGAGTTCGCGACTCTGACCCTTGAGCAACCGCTGTCTGTCACGAACGGCTCGGTGCTCAGCCTCGGAACTGGCATGACCCTGGTCGTAACCAACTCGAGCGGTTTCGACATCAACGTCGAGAGTTCTGCGGTGTTGAACCTCAACGTCGGCATGACGCTCAACGCAAACAGCGTGCGCGTCAACGCGGCGACCTTGAACACGAGCATCCCCCTCGACTTTCCGACGGCCTCGGACTTCATCTTGTCGGGTGTTGGCGTCCTTAACATTCTCAACAGCACGACCTTCCGTATTGCGTCCTTCACGCCCAGCAACTTCGTCTCGGGGACCGTGAACCTCAGTGCTGGTAGCCGACTCGACATTACATCCAACACCGCCACCGTTGGCGCTGGCGTCGCACTGGTCAAGGACGGATCGCTGGGCGCATCGGGCGATGCCATCGGCAGTCTGACGATTCAGACGGGTGGGGTGGTGACGCATTCGGTGGGGTTGTTGGCTGGGCTGGCAGTGGACGTTGGCGGAACGATCGACGTACAGGCTGGGGGGCTGATCGATCTCAACGGGAGGGGATTGCGAGGCGGCTACAACGGATCGCAGTTCGATCCCAATGGTGAGGCTTTCAATTCCAGCGGTGTGGTGGTGTCTGGCGCACAGGGGCTGTGGACGCCCAACGGCAACACCCCTGGGGCTGGAGCGAGCTTTGGTGGGATCGGTTCAGCGAGCAATCTCGGCATGGCTTCGAACCTGCCGTACGGCCTGCTCGAGCTGCCACAGCAGCTGGGATCGGGCGGTGGTGGTGGCGTCCGAGGTGGCTGTGCTGTGAGCGGTGGCAACGGTGGTGGCCGAGCGACGATCCGTGCCGGGACGCTCGTTGTGAATGGCACGATTCGCGCCAATGGCGGCAACGGGATCGGCGGGTGCTCTGGAGGGATCTCGGGTGGCGGTTCTGGGGGTTCGATTCGACTGGATGTCACGAGCTTGTCGGGTTCTGGTGCGATTCAAGCCATCGGTGGCAACGGAGTGTCCAACCCGAGCGACGGCGTGTTCTCGGGTGCCGCGGGTGGAGGCCGGATTGCGATCTTCTACGGCACCGACACGCTTCCCGTGGCCAACATTTCGGCCCGTGGTGGCAACGTCACGAACAACGGATCGGCCGGGACGATCTACCTCAAGGACAACGCACAAGCCCACGGAGACCTCATCGTCGACAACGGGAGCGTTAGTTCCGGCCTGTCGACTCCACTGCGTTTCGGAGCGGGAATCAACGCTCTTCGTAACGTCGTAATCCGGGGAGCCTCGCTTCAAACCAGCAACTCGGCCGTGCCTCGTCTCATCTGCGAGGAGTTGCGTCTCGAAAACAACGCATCGGTACGCGCCGATGCGATTGGTCTTCTTGGCGGCCGCCAGAGCGGCAACCCCAGCAACGACGGCCAGACGTACCCTCCAGGACCAATGAGCACCGGCGGTGCCGGTGGCTCCTACGGCGGCTTTGGGGGCGGGCAGGGTACTAATCCAACGTACGGCAGCGATCAGAATCCGACTCATCTCGGGAGCGGCGGCTCAACGTCCCAAGCTTCCGGACAAGGCGGCAACGGCGGTGGGTTGGTCTGGATCGAGGCCAACCGCTGTGTCATCCCGACCGGAACTTCGGTCACCGCCAACGGCGGTAACGCGGTAGCGGGAGTCGGCGCTCAAGGCGGCGGGAGCGGCGGAACCGTTCGACTGGACTGCGCCGAGTTGGAAGGCGCCGGCACGATCTCCGCCAACGGAGGAAATGGCTTCCACGGAGGTGGTGGCGGCCGCGTGCTCCTCAAGCGAGATGTCAACCTCTTCTCAGGCTCCCTTCCTACGGCTCGTCGGGGACTGACCACCGGCGGCGGAAACGATGGGACCGACGGTTCCGTCGTGGTAACCGAACACACACCTTGCTTTGTGCCGAAGATCTTCTCCGTCCTGCCGAATCATGGCGGGAATGCTGGGGCCACGACTGTCACTATCACAGGCTGCAACCTCGATCCTCTGGCCGACGCGCGCCTACAGCGGGCCGGCCAGCCAGCAATTGTCGCTTCCGCTATCGCGGGGACTCCTGCACGCACGCGCCTGACAGCGACGTTCAACCTGCAAGGTGCTGTAGCCGGCCTTTGGGACATCGTCGTCACCAACCCGTTCAGCACCCCGATCACCGCCTTCAGCGCCTTCACTGTGGAGCAGGGAGGCGAAGGGACGCTCGTCACCGTAATGCGGGACGAAGAACGGATCGAATGCTTCCAGCCTGCTGGGCTCCCGACCGCTCCTGTCGGGGCTGCCGTGACGGCCGGCAGTGAGACCTCTGGTTCACGCTGCGTCGTCTTCCCAATCCCAGTCCGACCGTTTCGCAACTACGCCACCGAGGTCATCTACGAGAACCGCGGCAACGTCGACATTCCCGCTCCGCTACTCATCGTCGAGGCTACGAGCAACGCGGCCCTCCGCGTGTCGGAGCTCGAGCCATACTCGACAGACCCGCTGCAGGTGCTGGCACTGGGGCCGGATGGCGCCATCGACACGATCCCGCCCGGCTCGATCTATCGGATCCCCATCTACTTCCGGTCGGCTGAGACCGCAGCCCATGCGAAGTTCAATCTCGTGCTGTCCGAGATGCCCGTCGACAGCGAACCGATCGACTGGGTCGGCATGGAGCAGCAGATGCGGCCCGATGACATCGCCGACGATGCGTGGGACGCGATCTGGGCCAACGTCATGGACCAGGTGGGACAGACACGGGCGGACTACCGCAACGCCCTGATGGCGGATGCGAGGTACCTCGCATCCTACGGCCGCAAGGTCTACTCGGTCCGTGACCTGTTCAACTTCGAGATGTTGCGGGCTAAGGGACGGATCGTCCCCAAGACGACCCTGGAAGGCGCCACAGATCTCGCCATCGGTGCACCGGGTCTGCCGCTCGTCTTCTCCCGGTCCTATCCGGTCGCGCTGGAGGAGCGGTTCCGCCTCGGCCCGCTTGGCCGTGGCTGGTCGCACAACTACCAAATGACGTTGCAGTCGGCCCCTGGGGGCGTCGAGGTCCGGGGTCCGGGCGAACAGCGTCGCGGATTCGTGGCCTCGAAGAGCGCCTGGGTATCGAACGTCGGGGATCCTGGCGTACTGACTCGGCGCGCCGATTTCGGCTGGCTACTCCGCGAGAAGGACGGTAGAACGTCGGCCTTCTCATCCGCGGGCGTCCTGGAGTACCAGGAAGACAGCAACGGGAACCGGCTGAGCTTCACGTACGACACGGGCCGACTGAGTCGGATCGAGCACACGAACGGCTATCGGATCGACGTCTCGTACTCCACCGACGGGCGAGTCACTGACCTGATCGACCACGCCGGCCACCAGGTCCACTACGTCTACGACGGCAGCGGCGAGCAATTGATGTCCGTGACCGTCTACGGCGACCGCGAGACCCAGTACACCTACACCCCTTCTACCGGCGCGCCGACCGATCACTCGATCACGAGCATCACGTACCCGGACGCGACCCAGAGGAGTTTCGAGTACGACGCACGCGGCCGCTTGACGGCGGAGGAGCAAGGCGCCGGCATCGGCCGACTCGAATACGCGTATGTGGATCCCGGCGAAGTCCGCATCACGACCGCTGCGAGCGGCACCTACGTGGTCCGTGTCGGATTCGAAGGCGAGATCCTGGAGTTCGTCGACACCCTCGGTCGCACGACGCGTTTCGGCTATGGCGCCGACACCGGCGTGAAAGGGGCGACGCTGCCCGACGGATCAACCACGCAGTACGCTTACGACTCGAAGCTCAATGTTCGGCAGATCCAGGACGCCCTTGGGAACTCACTCCTCTTCGGCTGGACTCCGGACTTCAGTCGCCTCGACTGGATGAGGGACCAGCGCGGGAACCTGACGGACTACACGACTGACACCCGCGGCAACACGACGGAGATCAAGTATCCGGATCCGAGCCTCCTGCTTCGGAAGGCCACGTACAACCCCGACGGAACCGTCGCCTCGACCACGAACCGCAGAAACCAGACCATCACGTTTGCCTACGACATCGAAGGGCGCCTCGCCCAGAAGACCTACCCGGGCGGGCGGGCGATCACGTACACCTACGACGGCCACAACAACCTGCTAACTGCTTCGGACACCGTCACTGGCACGATCTCGATGGAGTACGACGACCGCGACTTCATGACGCGGATCGACTACCCGGGGGGACGGTGGCTGTCGTTCAGCTACGGCGACGCGGGCAAGCGCACCCAGCGCACCGGGCAGGACGGCTTCACCGTCAACTACGTCTACGACGCGGCGGGGCGGCTCTCCGGGCTGACCGACGGAGGCGGGGTTCCGATCGTCACCTACCAGTACGACGCCGCCGGGCGTCGGTCGCGGGAGGACAAGGCCAACGGAACGTACACGGTGTACGGCTACGACCTTGAGGGACAGCTCACGAGCATCGTGCACCATGGACCGGCAAGCGGGGTCCAGGCGAGCTTCACCTACACGTACGACGAAGCCGGCCGCCGCGAGTCAATGACCACGCTCGAGGGCGGGACGACCTACACCTACGACGCGATCGGCCAGCTCACGGGCGTCGCCTTCCCGGACGGACGGACGGTCATCTACGAGTACGATCCGGCAGGGAACAGGACTTCGGTCGTCGACGACGGGGTGGAGAGCATCTACACGACCAACAGCATGAACCAGTACCTGCAGGTCGGAGCGACGACCTATCACTACGACGACGATGGGAACCTCGACTCGAAGACCGACGCGACGGGAACGACGACCTACGCGTATGACAACGACAACCGACTCATCCAAGTCGTGACGCCGACCAACGAGACGTTCCAGTACACGTACGACGCACTCGGGAATCGCGTGGCACAGAACCACGATGGCGATGTGACGACCTGGCTCCACGACCCGACCGGCCTCGTCGACGTGGTCGCTGAGTACGCGACCGATGGGACTTTGGTGGCGCGGTACGTCCACGGCTCGGGGCTGGTAAGCAAGGAGGACGGCCTCGGCGCCCAGGACTTCTACGGCTACGACGCGATCGGGAATACGTGCCTGTTGACCGATGACCAGGGTGCCGTAGCGAACACCTACGCCTACGAGCCATTCGGTGCGCTGCGGTCGTCGTCGGAGTCCATTGCAAGCCCGTATCAGTTTGTGGGTCGCGAAGGCGTGCGAGCTGATGACACTGGACTCGCATTCATGCGCGCGCGGGTGTACGACGCCGAATTGGGCCGCTTCTTGGCCGAGGACCCAGCGGGCGTCGCCCGCGGAACCAATCTCTACAGCTACGTCCGGAACAGGCCGGTATCCCTTGTTGACCCTAGTGGGCTAGGTCCAACCCTCAGGGAGCCGGGCGAGGACCTGGAGGATTGCGTTGAGAGATGTGTTGGTTACAACCCTGTCGTTACGTTATGCGAGTACATCTGCCCGCCGGGATCTGATCCGGAGTTCTGTGTAGCGTGTGACCTGGGGGGCGAATGGACGACAGCGGGGTATTGCTACATGGCCTGCTTTGGGGAGGAACCCAGGAAGAGATTCGAGCCGGACGACCCGACACCTACGCCTACTCCGACTCCAACAACTACACCGACGCCAACTCCCGTACCGCTATTGACTCCCATCCCTGTGAATCCTCAGCTCTTGTGTAGCGCACAAGCCCCCCCCCATAACGGTGTAGTCAGCGCTGAGTTGCTCACGGCAGCAGCCGCGGCGGGTGATCCCTGCCGCGACTATGACCATGACCCCTACGAGGAGCTGTGGTCCGGCGATCCGAACGAGAAGGTGGGCTCTCCCGGCTACGGTCCACAGACGTTCCTGAGCGGGGCGCCCTCGATGCCGTACACGATCTTCTTCGAGAACCAGGCGAGCGTTGCGGCGCCGGCCCAGGAGATCGTGATCATAGACAACCTCGATCCCGATCTCGACTACACGAGTTTCACGCTAGGGGAGGTCGCGTTCGGATTCCAGCTCGTGAACAGCCTCGCCGGGCAGTCGTCGGGAACGACGACCGTGCCGTTGAACAACTCGAGCCACCTCGTCGAGATCACGGTCACAAACACCGGAAGCGGCCAGATCGAGTGGCGTCTCAAGACCATCGACCCGCTGACGGGTGATCTTCCGCTCGATCCTCTGGCAGGGCTACTGCCGCCCGACGATCCGAACGATGAAGATGGTCGAGGCGAAGGACACGTCTCCTTCACGATCCAAGCCGCTGCCGGGCTGCCGACCGGGACTCAGATCACCAACGACGCAACGATCGTGTTCGACACGAACGCTCCGATCGTGACGAACACCTGGCTCAACACGATCGACAACGGAGTGCCGGAGAGCGAGGTGACGGCCGTTGTCCCGATCCCTGGGAGCCCGAATGACTGGGAGATCACTTGGGATGGAGCGGATGATGCGAGTGGTTCAGGCCTCAAGGACTACGCGGTCTACGTCTCCGACAACGGTGAGCCGTACGCACTGTGGCAGGTGAACACGACGGAGACATCCGCGCCGTTCACGGTAGCCTGTGGCCACACCTACGACTTCTACAGCTCCGCACGGGATAACGTGGGCAATCTGGAGCCTGGGCCGTCCATTCCCGACTGGACGCTGGTGGCGGGCGCTGACGTTGACCTCGACCTCGTCTGTGGCCTTTCCGACAACTGCCCGACCGTTCCGAACCCGTCCCAGGCCGATGGAGACGGCGACGGCGTCGGTGACGCGTGCGACACGAACCCCCATGTCACCGTCTGCCCGTCCGGCTGCGACTACTCGAGCGGTCAGACGGCGGTCGACAACGCGACGCAGTCGGGGACTGTGATCGAGATCCGCCCGGGTACCGGAGGCGGGATCGTCGTCGACGAGGGCAAGGCCTTCACCTTCGTCGGTGCACCGGGGCCCGAGGTCGTCGTTTCTTCGGCGACTGGACCGGCGTTCGACGTCCGGTCGACGTCCAGTGGCGGGACGGTCGTCTTCCGCAACCTCGTGATCGAGGCGCAGGACGGCATCCGTTCCCTCGTGCCAACACGGATCGAGGACCTGACGTTCCGGAACATCGCTGGGACGGCGCTCGATCTGCAGTCGGGAGCGCACGTTGCAAACCGGGTGATCTTCGGGCCGTCGGTGATGAACGCGGTCCGGGTCGCCCCTGGCGCGACGCTCGATCTCGGTCGCGGGTGGTTCCAGGGCGTCAGCGGCGTGGGAGTCCGGGCCGAGGGCGTGGTGCACCTCGTCAACGTCCTGATGGCTCAGGGCGGGACGGCGATCCTGACCGGCTCGGCCGGCTTCCTCGACGTCCAGTTCGCCACGATTACGGCGAACGCATTCGGGATCGACAACGCTGCTGCCGGGACGGTCGCTCTCGCCGAGAGCGTCGTCTACGGGAATGGCGGGGACCTCGTCGCGGTTCCGTGCACGGGGGTCACGAACACCGACACAGCGCCGGCTTGTGCCGGGCAGAACGGCAACGTCTCGGCAAATCCGCTGCTTGACGCGGCGTTTCGGCCGCAGACGGGGTCGCCGTGTCTCGATGGCGGGGACAACCCGATGCTCTACGTCGGCTTCCCGCCCACGGACCTGGCCGGCGGCCTGCGCCTGCGCGACTACGATGGAAACGGCCTGGCGCAGCCAGACATGGGCGCGTTCGAGGAGACCAACACGACGCTGACTCCGGGCGACGTTGCCGGCCTGCGTTGGTCGAGCAAGACCGCTTTCACCTGGGACAACCTCGGCGTCCCGAGCTACCGGGTCTACCGTCGGGTGTCGCCGTTCGGGTATACGAGCTTCGGGACGTGTGTCTCGGATCCGAATCCAAGCGATCGAGCGTTCAGCGATTCAGGAACTCCGGCGCCAGGCGAGGTGTGGTCCTACGTCGTCTCGGGGGTCAGCGCCGCGGCAGAGGAGGGGACCCTCGGGCACGGGACGAGCGCCGAGCGGAGCAACTTCGCGCCCTGCACGCTGCCCGTCTCGGGCAACTCGGATGGGGTGGGCCGCACGAGACGCTGAATCGGTTGCGGTCGGTTCCACTTGAGGAGGTAACGGGCAATTCCGTGCAACTCGTTGGGTTGCGCTCTCACCTTGCGCAGGAAGGCGTCGATCATGCAGAGCAGCAGCGGTATTATGGGTGCGCTCCTACTCCCACTGATTCTCACTGGGGAGGGGGGAACCTCCCGCGAGCAGTACCGGGTTGGCGGACTCGAGGCGCTCTCGGGCCTCACGCACCCGTCGCCGGCCCTCGTGGATCCGTTGCACCAAGTCGACCGTGGCGGTGGCCTTGACCTTGACCTGCTGAACAGAACGCCCCCGGGCGCGATCGAGCAGCTCGCGGGCAGCGGCCAAGCGCACGCCCACGTAGCGGCCCCGCACTTCGCCACGCATGACCGCGATGATGACCCCGAGGGCCTCCTGGGCGGTCGGATCCGAGAGCTCGGCTTGCCGGGCCAGTCGGATTGCACGGACGGCCCCTCGCGGGAGCACGTCTCGCGAGCCGCGCGGCCTTCCGGCCCCGGGCCGCCTGCCGCCTCGGGTTCTCACGGCCCATGCGGCTCCCACGGGGCCGTCCGTGCATGACCGGGCCTCTACGTGGTTCTGAGCCCCCTCTGGCGCCAGTCCGGGCTCGATCGTTGTCGTCAATCCTGGCTCCTTCTCTGTCGAGTCTCGCTGCTGTGCTGCTTCGTGCCTTCCGGACGCTCCCGCCGGTGGTCCTTTGTAGCCCATTCGTCGCATTAGCCTTCAATCTGACGCGGCAACCCCGCCTGGCGTGTCGCGTTCCGCCGATTCCCCTTCACCGCCGCGCGTAGGAGGTCCCGCAGCTCACGAGCTCGTTCGGGCCCGAGATCTGGTTCGCGTTGGGTCGTTTCGCGCCCCTCCCCGACCAACGGTGCGAGCGGGCCTCGCACCTGTTCCGTGGGAGCTTCTCTCGGCGGTTCTCTCGGAGGTTCCTGATTCAGAGGTTCTGTGCGCACGTCGTTCGCAACTACTTGCGCAGGTCGTTCGTAACTGGAGCGAATGTCGTGCGCACCCCTGCGCACGTCGTTCGCATTCCCGGCGCACTTGGTGCGCACAACGTCTATCTCGGGGAGGTACAGACGGTACAAGCACGTGCTGTGGAGATGGCGGTGATCTTCGTTGGGGTCGAGCGTGTCAACCAGTCCCGCCCCGCGTAGTTCATCGATCCAGTTCTGCACGGCTCGACGGGAGGCTCCCATCGCGCCGGCTACTGTCCGTTGGCTCGGCCAGCATTCGGCCCAGACCCCGTTCTGGCGTGCATGGTCGGCGAGGACGATCAAGCAGTGTCGGGCCCCCTGCGACAACCTGCACTCGGGACTTCGCATCAGTTGCAAGGCGCGAAAGACAACCGCCCGCTTCGGCCTCAATTCATCCGGGAGATCGTCGGTCATCGTCACCACCTGCGCGTGGACAGCTCGGGTCGGGTCGGCGGCGCGTCGTGTTCATCGCCGATCAGCTCGGTAGCGCTGCCTCGCGCGGCGCTCACAGGATCGCCCGAGCTCGGGCCGCGGCGGTCACGCCGAAGTCGATCACGTCGGGTGTTTTGGAGCGGTTCATGTCGTGCCGCCCGCGCTCCGCTCGGCGGCAAAGCGGCCTCGGCGACCCCGGGCTCGCTGAGCAGCCGGCCGACGGATGCCTGCTCGGTCGTCGAGGAACCTCTTGAGGTCAGCGACGCGAAACAGGAGTCGCCGGCCGACCCGAACTCCCTGAATCAATCCCTGTCGCTCGAACGAGCGCCACGTCTCCGCTGCGATACCTGTCAGGGCAGCAGCGCCGTCAAGCCCGACTGTGAGCGGCTCAAGTTCCTGGGTGGTGCCTAATGTGCCTGCGCGGTGGCCCATGGCTGAACATTACCGCGTCGCGACACGCGCCGAGCCGAAGCACGAAATTACATCTGCCGCCTAATTTCGTGCGTGGGCCTTAGCTTGGCGCCAGACCTTACGGATTGAGTTCGCAACGGTCCCAGGCTTCGGGAGAGCCATTTGGGGGTAGGCCTTGGAAAACCACTCGCAAAGGGCTGCCGCGTCGGCCTTGATGGTTTCTTTCAGCTGCCCGGCCGCGGCGCGGCGGGCCAGCTCTCCTTCGATCAGGTGACGAGGGGTGGGCCGCCCCGCGAAGCCGGTGTGAATGCTGCTCTTGTCGGGTTTGCCGAGGAAGCGCACATGAGGGAACTCGGTGCCGGTGACGCGATCGAAGAAGGTGCCCTCCGTGTCAGCATCGTGGATCCGGTCGCCGACCTCCCGCAACTCGATGATGTGCGGTTCTTGGACGATCGGGGGTAGTTCCTCGGTGGGCCTCTCACCATGCTCTACGGCGTCGTTGTAGCGCTCCAGCGCAGGCCTTACATCTCTTTCGTACCCGCCTCGTCGGCGCTTCTCCTCCAGCTCCTTGTCGGCGCGCGAGAAGAACATGGGTGGCAACGTGGGCCCTTCTTTCGGGTGGATCGCCCCTTCGTACAGTCGGAATCTCGGGTGCCGCAGGTTTACGCACCTCGGCTCGAGGTGTTCCCACTGCTCCGGCTCGATCGTCACCCGGTCGAGCCCGTTCCGGCAGCCCGTTGCCTTGACTTCGCCGCTCAGCAGTTTGTCCTTGAAGAGGTCCCAGCCATGGCGACTCGTGGGGGCTCCCTTCGTCCTGACCTGGACGATCGGACGATCGTTGCCGTTCAGCACGACCGTCAGCTCGGAGTGCGGGTGTCGGATCGAGCCGGCGAGCAGCACCTCAAGCCAGTCGCGCTGGTCGAGGTAGGTCTGCATCGCGTCGATGAGGGGAAGAGCTCGCGGCTCCCGCGATCGCGTCTTGGCAGTCACCCTCGAGTCCCTCCGAGGCGTCCCTTGAAACTGTGCGGCCCCGCTGGCGGCGGGACACACCGCCCGTGTTGCAACACGTGCGGGGCCGCGTACGGACCGATTCTACGTCACCCCAGCAAGAGCCTCTCCGTGGTGTAATCCATGGTGCAGGTTGCCCCGGTGGGGAGCGGTGGCACGTTGCTGCGTTGTGCGAATTCCCCAGGAAACGGGCACTATCGGGACCTCTCTTTCGGCCTTACACGCAGGGGGTCGCAGGTTCGAGCCCTGCACCGCCCACCACGTGCCGGGGAACCCTTACCGGTCACTCGGCCGCGCGCTCCAGTGACGCCGGCGCCGCGTTGGCCTGAGCGGCGAGAGCTTCGCGGAACCGCCGTTGCCAAGCGGGATCCCCCGCGACCCCGAGGCCGCGACGCAGAAGATCCGTGGCCTGGCGCCGATCCGCGCGTTGGGAAACGAGCACGGCCAGCTTGTAGTAGACGTCGGGGTCACTCGTGTTTCCGTCCAGAGCGATCCGGTACTGCTGCTCCGCCGCATGGAGCGAGCGATGTTCCCAGTAGATGTGGCCCAGTCGGGCATGCGCGGCGATGTGCAGCGGATTCGACTCACGCTGCCAGCGCCAGATCGCGGCGGCGGCCACAACCACCGCGCTCCCGCACGCCAGAGCGAGAATCCGGCGGCGCCAGAACACGTTCGGGGTCCTCGTATCCTTCCGACGCGGGCGGTCGGCAAGTCCGTTCCACGTCGCCGTCAGCCCGAGCATCACGAACGGCCCGAGCTGCAGTCCGACGTCGTAGAGCAGGTACTTCAAGCGCTCGACGACGCGGAACTCCCACGGAAGCAAGATCAAGAGCTGTTGCTGGGCCCAGAGATCCTGAGCCGACCGGACTCTGATCTCCAGGATCACGGCCGCGACGTGCAGCGCGAAGATCACGCTCAGCGCCGCGCCGAAGCGCTTGGCTCGCTCGGCCC
The DNA here is from genome assembly GCA_963824225.1 of uncultured Acidobacteriota bacterium. Taxonomy (GTDB): domain Bacteria; phylum Acidobacteriota; class Polarisedimenticolia; order Polarisedimenticolales; family Polarisedimenticolaceae; genus CAWGOF01. The sequence goes on from CAWGOF010000002.1 coordinate 902,179, forward strand.
ACGGCATGCGCCACGAGACGAGGAACAGACTGATCACGAGCACGACGAGGAAATCGATGTTCACGATCGACAGGTTGTCGAGAGTCGCCAGCACGTCGAAGTGCTGGATCGGTAAAAACAACCTTCCGGCCGCAGCAAGCACGAGTGACTCGTAGAGCGCGCGCAGCCCGAATCGGCTCCAGACGGGCTGCAACACGAGATACAGGAAGTACGCTGCGCAGGCGCGTAGGATCTCGCGCCGAAGGAGCGCCAGAGGAACTCTAGGTCGCATCGCCTGTCGTCGCTGACTTCGGGCCGCTCAGCGTGAAGCAGGTCGCCCAGACGAAGAACAACGCGAAGGCGATCAGGGCCATCAGCGGCTGCCAGATGTAGATGTGGAGCTGCTCGAGCCTCGCGGGAAAGTAGCGCGCCACGACGATCAACGTCACCAGGCGCACGACATTGCAGCCGAGAACAGCGAGCGTGCCGACCACGACGCCGAGCAGCCTCCGGCCCCAAGGAGCCGGGAAGGCCAGCATCGTCGCAACGAGGATCAAGAGCGCGTGCACCCCGTTGCATCCGTTCAGGACGTTCAGGCTGATGCCCCCGCTGCTGACCTGCGTGCCCACCGCGCTGGTTTGCACTCCAAGAATGCTGGCGAACGCCGCAGCGCCCCATGCATTCCAGCGGGTCCACGGCTCGATGAACGCCCGCTCGACAGGCGTCGCGCCGGCAACCAGCACGCCGGCGCCAAGGTAGATCAGGGATAAGGCCACAAAGCGGACGACGCTGGGAGCGGCCTGGTCCTTCTCCCCCACGTCAGGCGACCGTTCTTCTCCAGATGACGATCGCCCCGCTCGTCAGGAGCAGGATCATGACGAGGATCAGGCCCCACTCCGACAGCGTGGGGACGCCGATTGCACCCTCCGTCGTGACGACCCGAATCGTGTCGCCGCCGGTGAGGTTGAACGTGAACGTGCCACTGTCGATCGGCGTCAGCGCCGAGCCGTCGAACGCGAGCTCGTGCCGTATGATGTTCCCCTCCCCGCAGAACACGTGATACGCGTAGGCGTGCGGCGTGCTCGTCACGCCACCGCCCGTAAGGACGCTGAAGGTGCTCCGCACCTCGCGATTGAGGCATGGCCCGGACTCCGGCCAGACGATCAGGGAGCCGATCCTGCAGAAGAACCCGCCCGTGTTCCAACCGTTGTCGTGAAACTTCTGGGCGATTTCCGCTCCGCTACTGTCCTCGTCGATCATACCGGACTTTGTACTCGACTGGGCGCTGGCTCGGCCGGCGACGAGCACCGCGACGACGACGAGTGCCAGGAACCGAAGCTTGAGCATGGTCCCATCCCCTCCGTGAACGCTGGCACCTGAATACCCGGAAGGGCGGCGGAAGGCAAGCGCGAAGCGGGCGTCCGTGCGGTATCCGGATCCGCAGGCTACGCGATCGGCCACTCCGGCGGATCGATCTTGACGCGCGGCTCGACATCGGAGTACGCGACCTCGGGATCGGGCGTCGGCTCGGGGGCCTCGGCGTTGTAGCGCCGCGCCAGCGCAGAGGCCGGATAGAACAGCTGCTCCTTGTCCTCGCCGGGCCGATACCCGATCGCGAGCAGCGCGCACGGCCCGTCGGCGCCGACGAACACGTGGCTCACACCCGGCGGGCAGTGGACGAAGTCCCACGCCTCGAGCTCGCGTTCCTCGTCGTTCACGAGCAGCTTGCACCGTCCGGCCAGGATCAAGAAATCCTCCTGCGCCTCTTCCCGGTGGTAGCGACAGCTCGGCTTGCCCGGCTCGAGCAGGAAGATGTGGATCCCGACCTGCGGGAACAGATCGCCCGCGTCGAACAGGCACTTCTTGCCGAACGCCTCGTTCCGGACCCACGTGGCGCCCCTGACGTTCTTCACGAACCAGCCGCCGCGCTGTTCAACCATCGACTCCTCCGGCTGTGGGACCTTCCGGAATCGTACACGAGGCCACGATCGGAACGGCGACGAACGGGATGTGCCCGACGAGCTCACTTCGCCGACGAAGAGCGGTGGGCCGCCTTACCGGGCCGGCTCGAACAGCTCGATCGGATTCCCGTCGGGGTCTTCCACCTGGATTTGTCGGCCTGCGGGTCCGACTTCCATCTGATTGCGAAACCTCACCCCGACCTCCTTCAGCGCCTCGATCCGGGCCGGAAGATCGGTCACGCGAAGAACCACTCGGTTCCATCCGCCCGGCTCCTGGGGCGTCCCGCCAGGCACCGGACGAGATCCCGATGCTCCGGGGCCACTGAGCAGCAACATGAACGCTCCGAGCGACACGCTGGCGAATGCGGGGAGCTGTTGATGCTCGAGCTTGAAGCCGAGATGCTCCGTGTAGAAGGACACAGCCCGAGCGACATCCTTCACCTGATATCGGACGCCGTGCACGCTGACGATGCCGTCGGCGATGGGGGACGATCCAGTTTCTTTTCTACTCATGACAGTTACCTCCCTTGAGGGGTCTACGGCACCCAACCAGGCAGGGCCGCCGCCTGCCGGATCCACGTCACCAGCTGCGCCTCGTCGAGCTGGTCGTCCTCGTGGATGTCGAGGTAGCGCACTTCCTTGTGCTTGGAGGCGCCGGGCGGGACTGGACGCAGCGACGTGCCGCGGAAGAAGGCCACCTTGACGGAGGAACCAGCCTTGGCCCTCGACTCCGTAGAACGGCGATTTCCATTTGACCGCCTTACGCACGCCCGGAACGGTGCGCACGATGAGCGTGTCCAGGCGACGTCCGACGCCGCTCTTCCAGCCCGGCATCGCCGCGATGTAGGCCTGCAGCGGGGCATCGCCCTCGGCCTTCGCGATCTGAGGGTTGCCACCTGCGAGGAGGGTCGGTTTCCTGGCGGCCCGCTTCGCCGTCGTACTCATCTAGCGGTGCTGGCAGTGTAACCGATGGCTGCTGCGGTTGCTCTGGCGCAGCGATCTTACAGGCCGAGCCGCCCGAGGAGCGTGAACAGGAAGCCCTTGGATGGATCGGGTGTGATGCCGCCCAGGAGCCACAGCCACACGAAGAAGCCGTAGAACAGCGCCAGGCCGACGAGCGCGATCTGCCGCCACAGCGGTGGCCGGATCTCCGGCGGGAGGAACGTGCGGTTCACGTACAAGATGTGCAGGGCGCTGATCACCATCACCAGGCCGGCGATGTTGGCCGCCATCTGCAGCAGGACCATCGGGTGGGCCAGGCGGAGCGCGACCATGCCCCACAGGACCATCAGGGCCATGATGCCGTAGTACACGACGCGCACGTCGCCGCCGCGCCAAGCGCGGACGCGCCGGTTGCCGGTCCACACGATGTCGGTCAGCGCCCGCGCCATGCCGTCCACGTTGTCGAGCTGCGTCTTGAACAGCACCCACGCGCTCATCAGCGCGACGAGCCCGGCGAGAACCGGCCCGGCTCGATCGCCGATCGCGAACGCCAGCTCGGCGGCGATCGCCAGGCCGCGAATGTCGCGCCCCGGCGTGATGAAGGTCGAATACAGGATCGCCGGCAAGCCCATGCCCAGGAGCGCGCCGACGAAGAACACGCACCACTGATCCACCTGGACGATGCGCCACCAGCCGCGCCAGCGGGAGAGGTTCGTGTCGTTCACGTGGAACACGCTGCCGGTGTGCGCGAGCTTCACGTCGGCGCCGCCGACCGCCGCAGGAATGAAGCCCACCACCTGCCCCATGCCGAAGCCCTTGTCCCGCGCCCAGTTCGACAGCATCAGGTTGCTGACGCCGCCCGCGCCGGAGTACGCAGCGAACGCGCCGATCAAGACCCAGTCGGCGCCGGAGGGGAGGAACGTGAACGAGCCGCTGCGCGTGTCGAAGGCGAAGTAGCCGGCGAGCGCGCTGGCCCACAGCCCCGGCGCGAAGAAGATCAGGCACAACAGGAGCATCCCGCCGAGAATGCACACGATCAGGACCCAGTTCAAAAGCTCGAGCGTGCGCTCGATGCGGCGCCCGAAGAGCAGGACAGCAGCACGCAGACGAGAAACGTGGCCACGCCGAACGCGTAGACGGTCTCAGCATCGCCCGGCCCGGGCAGTCGGCGGTACGCGAGGAAGAAGAACGCGCCTGCGGCGTTCGCGGCCCAGGCGGGCCAGCCCGCGTGCAGGAAGAACAGCCCGGTGTAGAACCAGGCCCAGAACGTGGAATGGGGCCGCGTGCGCATGAAGCCGGTGACGGCCGGCTCCCCGGTATACAACGTGTAGCGCATCAGCTCGGTGTTGAGGATCGTCTGCAGGAACACGGCGACGCTCGTGACCCACAGCAGCGACAGCCCGTACTTGACGAACGCGGCCGGGCCGATCAGCCACTCGCCGCTACCGATCGAGAGACCGAGCAGGATCGCGCCGGGACCGATGACGGCCAGGAGCGAGAGGCCTCGCGGCGGGGGCGGGGCCGGCAGCTCCGCCCGGTTCCACGGAGCGAGGCCGGAACGCGACTCTTGCATCGCGAGATGCTAACGCGAGTCGGCGGATCGACGTAAGTGCAAGGTTCTGGGTGTATCCTCCCGGGTCGTGACAACGGCCGAATCCCCGCGGCTCGAGCGCGTCGTCCTGATCGGCGCAGGGCTGGTCATCATCTTGGCCGGGCTGCGCGCGGCAGCGCCCACGGTCGACCTGGTGCTGGTCTCGCTGCTGCTCGCGATGACCGTGTACCCGATCCCGCATCTGCTCACGCGTCGTGGCCTGAGTCGCCCGCTGGCCGTGGTGCTCACGTTGCTCATCGTGCTGGTCGGCGGCGCGGGGCTCGTCCTGGCGCTCGCCGTTTCGCTCGGGAGGCTGGCCGAGGAGGCGCCGAAGTACGGCCCGCAGCTCTCGGCGATGGTCGATTCGATCGAGCAGTCTCTCGCCGCGCGAGGCATCGACACCGCGTCGCTGCCCAAGCCGGACGCTGCGCGCATCTTGTCGCTGGTGCAAGGGCTCGCGCGCGGAGCGCTCGGCGCGCTCGGCAACAGCTTCCTCGTGCTGATCCTCATCGCGCTGTTCCTGCTCGAGCTGCCGCTCGTTCCGCCCGGGCGCGGGGCCTCGGAGTGGTCGGTGCGCCTCGATGAGGTCGGTCGCAGCATTCGCCTGTTCGTCGGGCTCAACGGCCTGCTCGGCGCCGCCGCGGCCGTGGTGAACTTCTTGGTCATGCTGGCCGTGGGCACCGACTTCCCGGTGATCTGGGCCGTGTTCTCGTTCCTCTTCGCCTTCGTGCCGTTCGGCTTCCTGATCTCGCTCGTCCCGCCGTTCCTCGTGACCTTGCTCGAGCACGGCCTCGGCCGCGCGGTCATGCTGGCCGTGGTGTTCTTCGTGATCAACCTGGTCGCGGACAACGTGGTGAAGCCCAAGGTCATGGGCCAGGGACTGGGCATCTCGCCGCTCGTGATCGTGCTCTCCCTCCTGGTCTGGATGTTCGTGCTCGGTCCACTCGGCGCGCTGCTGGCCATCCCGCTGACCATCGCCATCGTCAAGATCGTCCCGCTGCTCGCCGGGAGAGCCGGGCCTGCTTGATGGAGGGCCCATGCCGACCCGCCTAGGCACCGTGCTGTTGACGATCGTGCTCGCCGACGTGGCCTCGGCCCGGCCAGCCTCGGACTACGCCGGGCACTGGGTGTTCAAGCTCGGCGATCGGAACTTCCTCGTGCTCGATCTGTCGGTGAGCGACAAGGCAACCGGGCCGGTCGCCGGACGCCTCACGCGTCCCAAGCACTTCGAGGTGAAAGACGCCGACTCGTTCACGCAGATCGTCCTTCCCGCGGTGAGCTACGTGTTGGTGAGCAGCACGATCGCCGACGACGTACTGCGTCTGACCTTCGCCAACCCCGACGACGCGAAAGACGAGGAGCAGATCGAGCTCCGGTTGACCGGCGCCGACCGGGCAACGCTCGCGTTTGTCGGCGTGCCGCTCGATCCCTGGCCGCTCGAGCGCGTCCTGGCCCCGGTCACGATCGCGACCGATTGGGTCCTCGATCGGACCTACCGACCCGACGACTCGGATGTTTCGAGTCCCGACATGGCGCGCATCTTCGAGGCCGACCAGGCCGCTCGAAAGGATCCCCGAGCGATCGACTGGTCGGTCGTCGGCCCGGCCGATGCCGCGCGCCGCACAGCGACCCAGGCACTCCTCGACGGCGGGAAGCTGCACACGGGCGAAGATTTCGCGCGCGCCGCGTTCGTGTTCCAGCACGGCGAGAAGGCAGGCGATTATCTGCTGGCCCACACGCTCGCGCTCGTCGCCGTGGCCAAGGGTAACAACGGAGCGCTGTGGATCGCGTCGGCCACGCTCGACCGCTACCTGCAGGCGATCGGCCAGCCGCAGGTCTACGGCACCCAGTTCCGGACCAAGCCCGAGGGCCGGCTCACGCAGGATCCGTACGATCGCACGCTGGTGTCGGATCCGCTGCGGCGCCAGCTCGGTGTGCCGTCGCTCGCCGAGCAGGAGAAGCAGCGCCAGCAGGTCGAAGCCGGCTCGCCGTGACGCTGGACGGCGATCCGCCAGTCGTGGCAACCTCCTGACCCGTGCGTGGGACGAGCGCCACACGAATCGCGGGCATTGTCGCCCTGGCGCTCACGAGCGCCGTCGCGACCGAAGCACGCGTGCTGCAGGTCGGGCCCGGACGCGCGCTCGCGCGGCCGAGCGACGCTGCGCGCGCGGCGAAAGACGGGGATGTCGTCGAGATCGACGCCGGCGCGTACGCGGGCGATGCCGCGATCTGGACCCAGAGCGACCTGACGCTTCGTGGCGTCGGTGGCATGGCCCACCTGCGGGCCGAGGGGAAAGCCGCCGAGGGCAAGGCGATCTGGGTCCTCAAGGGCGATCGGACGAAGATCGAGTCGATCGAATTCTCGGGTGCGAAGGTCAGCGACCGCAACGGCGCGGGTGTGCGCCTCGAGGGCAGCGGGCTCACGATCCTCGGCTGCTCGTTCCACGACAATGAAAACGGGATCCTGACCTCGGGCAAGCCCGATGGCGACGTGCTGATCGAGCGCTCGGAGTTCGGGCGCAACGGCGCGGGCGATGGTCAGACCCACGATCTCTACGTCGGTCGGGAGCGCAGCTTCACGCTGCGCTTCTGCTACGTGCACCACGCGAACGTCGGCCACCTGGTCAAGAGCCGGGCGCGCACGACGCGCATCCTGTACAACCGGCTGAGCGACGAGGGCGACGGTCGGTCGAGCCTGGCGGTCGACGTCGCCGAGGGCGGCGATGCGCTCGTCCTGGGCAACCTGATCCACCAGGGGCCGGAGTCCGAGAACGGTATCATCATCAGCTACGGCGTCGAGAAGCAGGTGGCCGGCTCGAGCGGGACGCTGTACGTCGTGAACAACACGATCGTCAACGACCGGCATGCCGGGACCTTCGTGCGCAACGCTGACCCGTCGCCCGCGCGCCTACTGAACAACGTGCTCGTCGGGCCGGGCGAGATCGCCACGGGATCGGCGATCGCCGCGCGCAACGTCGTGGCCCGCGAGTTCGGCATGCTGACGAAGATCCGCAACCTGTTGACCGGTGGGAGCCAGCTGCTCGACGGGCTCACCGACGGCGGTGGGAACGTCGTGACGGGAGACGCGCTGCTCGTCGACCGCGCCGGCTTCGACTGGCACCTGCAGCCGGAGTCGCCGGCGATTGACGCGCGGGGCACGGTAGCGACCGAATCCGACGCCGAGCGGGTCCCGACCTTCGAGTACGTTCACCCGGCAAACGGGCGCCCGCGGGCGCCCCGCGGCGCACCCGATGCCGGCGCCTACGAGCTCGAGACGCCGTGAGAGCTTCGTTCCTCGCCGTCGTCGGCGCCGCCGTCGTCGGCGCCGCCGCCGTCGTCGCCGTCGCGGCTGCGGCGCTGCCCGTTGCCGCGGCGGCCGCCGCCGCGGCGGATCGCGAGTCGGTCGATCGGCTCCTGTTCCTCCTCGAGTACGTCGGTGCGGACTACGGTATGGCGGTCGACGACGGTGTGATCGCCGACCCGTTCGAGTACGAGGAGATGGTTCGCTTCTCGCGCACGCTCGTCGAGCACTGCGGCGAGCTCGATAGCGCCCACATCCCGGAGGGCGCGTGCGTGGCGCTCGTGCGCCTCGAGCGGCTGATCGGCGACCTCGCGCCGTGGGACGCGGTACGGGCGCAGACGAGCGACCTGCTGTCGAAGCTGATGGCCGGCGGCGAGGTGGGCTCGTTTCCCCTGTCGACTCCGGACCTCGCGCTCGGCGCGCGCTTGTTCGCCGACAACTGCGCACCGTGCCACGGTCCTGCGGGCGGGGGCGACGGGTTCGCCGACCCCGAGCTCGATCCGCCGCCGAGCTCGTTTCGCGAGGCACGGATGAACCTCGTGTCGCCGCACCAGGTGTTCGGGGCGACGCGTTTCGGCGTCGGCGGCACGGGGATGCCGTCGTTCGAGGGCGCGCTCGGCGAAGGGCAGCTGTGGGACGTCGCGTTCTTCGTGCTCACGCTGCGCGAGGACTTCGCGCCGAAGCCGGTGCGGCCGGCGCTTCCCCTGTCGATCGACGACCTGGCGCGGCACTCGACCGAGGACCTGATCGCGCGGCTTGCCCGCGACGGGAAAACGGCCGTGCTCGCGGACATCGACTACTTCCGCGGCCATCCGGCCGAGGCCGCCGCTCCGGGAGCGGGCGGTCCGGTGGGTGCCCAGGTCGCGGGTCGTCCCCTGGAGACGGGCGACGACGTTGCGCTGAGCACGGCGCTACGACTCCAGGACGCCTTCGCGCGCGTTGCCGATCGCGTATTGCCGAGCGTGGTGACCGTCTCGGTGTTCGAGCGCTCGGCGGAGCGCAAGGCCGGTGCACCGGCGCCGTCCCCTGCCCCCGCCGAGGCCTGGCGTGCGGCCGATTACGCGCTCGCGCTCTATCCGGGCTTCGACCGGGCACACTCGGGGAGCGGCTTCGCCGCGCCCGAAGGGTTGATCCTGACGTGCCATTCCAACGTGACGCGCGCGAACGGAGCGCCCGCCGAGGTGATCGACGTCGAGCTGGCCGACGGTCAGCACGTGCTCAGCCGCGTCGTCGGCGCCGAGCCCTCGATCAACCTGGCCGTGCTGGCGCTCGACGTCGTGTCGGCGCAACGGCCGCCCGTCGTGACCCCGGTCGAGCTCGGGGACTCGGACGCGGTGCGCGTCGGGCACTGGACGATCGGGATCGGCGATCCGTGGGGTCCCGACCGCGCGTACTCGGTCGGCACGCTCGCCGCGAACGCCCAGCGCGCGTGCTACCAGGAGCAGCTGACCGCCACGCTCCTGCAGGCCTCGCTCGCGGTGCATCGCGAGGCGTACGGCGGGCCGCTCGTCGACATTCGCGGCCGCGTCGTGGGGATGCTCCTGCCGCCGCCCGGGGGAGTGGCCCTCGCCCCTCGCGGCGTCGAGTACGCGCTGCCGATCGGTCTCGCGATGAACGTGGGCCATGCGCTCGCCGTGTCCGAGAGCCGGCGCTCGCCGTGGCTCGGCTGCTCGGTGCTCGAGCTGGCGACGATCCACAAGAAGGCTCGCGACGCCGGCACGCCCCCGCCGCGCCTGCCGCGCACCGGCGTGTGCATCGACGACGTGTTCGATCCGAGCCCCGCGTCCCGCGCCGGAATCCGTGTTGGTGATTGCCTGGTGTCGATCGACGGGAATCGTCTACTTTCGGTGCTCGATTTCCAGAAGTGGCTGTACCTCTCGGGGATCGGTCGCAAGGTGCGGCTCGAGGTGTTCCGCGACGGAAGCACGAGAACGCTCGACGTCGCGATCGAAGCCCGACCGAGCACGGCGACCACGCACTGATCGTTGACGGCATCTGCTCCGTGGTTTAACCTGTGACGGTTTCGAGGCGTCGGCGCGGAGCCGTGGTGTAGTTGGTTAACACACCGGACTGTCACTCCGGAGATCGCGGGTTCGAGTCCCGTCGGCTCCGCCACACCTGAACCCCTCACGAATCGAGGCCGCCGTGTTCTCGGCGGCTGTGTTCCTCGCCGCGTTCCTGCTGTTCCTCGTCCAGCCGATCGTGGGCAAGAGCTTGTTGCCCCGGTTCGGCGGCGCGCCGGCGGTCTGGACCGCATGCCTCCTCGTGTTCCAGACGCTGTTGCTTCTGGGCTACGCGTGGGCCCACGGACTCGCCGTGCGCCTCGGCTCGCGCGTGCAGGCGACGGCCCACGTCAGTCTGCTGGCCCTTGGACTGGCGTTCCCCATTCTGCCGGTCGCGAGCGGTGGGGCGCCCGACACGCTCCGGCCGCCGGTCCTGCAGATCCTGATCCTTGCGCTCGCGTCGGTCGGTGCCCCGTTCCTCGCGCTCGCCGGGACGTCGCCCCTGCTCCAGGCGTGGCACGCGCGGCTGTGGCCCGCGCGCTCGCCGTACCGGCTGTACGCGTGGTCGAACGCGGGATCGCTCCTGGCCCTCGTGGTGTATCCGCTCGCGGTCGAGCCGGCGCTCGCGCTCGACGATCAGGCGCGCGCGTGGCGCTCGGCGCTCGCGCTCCTCGTGCTCCTCGTCGGGTGGTGCGCGTGGCACTCGGCTCGCGGATCTTCGCCGGCGCGCGGATCTGCCGTCGCGTCGAGCGTGGCATCCTCCGAGCCGCTCCGCGCTTCTCGCGTCGGCCTGTGGATCGCCTGGGCCGCGTGCGGTGTGACGTGGTTCATGGCGATCACGCAGCAGCTGACGATCGACGTTGCCGCGGTGCCGTTCCTGTGGATGCTGCCGCTCGGCGTGTACCTGGCCACGCTGATCGTGACGTTCGCCGGATCGCGGGGCTATCCGCGGCGGCTGGCCACGTGGATCTTGCCCGTGGCGCTGGCCCTCGTGTACGTCGCGGTGCATCGCGGCCCGGGGCTCGGCGAGGCGGGTCGGGGCTTGTCCTTCATCGGCACCGTAGTGGCGCTGAACGGCGGGCTCCTCGTGGCGTGTCTCGTGTGCCACGGCGAGCTGTACCGCTTGCGCCCGCACGCGAGCCGGACAACGGCGTTCTACCTGGCGATCGCACTCGGCGGCGCGCTCGGAGGGATCCTCGTCGCCGTCGTCGCTCCGGCGACGTTCCGGCTGTCCGAGGAGCTGCACCTGGCGATGGCGCTGATCGTCGTCCTGACAGGCGTGACACGGCTCGTCGACGGGCGCCTGCGACCTCGTGCGATCGTCGCCTGGCTCGGGGCGACCGTCGCGCTCGTGCTGCTCCTCGTCTACCAGTCGGCCCTGCTCGTGCGTGGGGCGAGCTTCGTGCACCGCAACTTCTTCGGCGTCCTGCGGGTCATCGAGGTGCGGGGCGATCGACCGGAGGCGGTCCACCGCCGGTTCTACCACGGCTCGACGCTTCACGGGCTCCAGGACTTGACGCCCGAGAGGCGCTGGATCCCGACGACCTACTACACGCCGTACGGCGGAGGAGGTGCCGTTCTCACGGCGCTCGAGCGCAGCCCCGGGCGGCGCGTGGGCCTCGTCGGGCTCGGCGTGGGCACGCTCGCGGCGTACGGGCGCCCGGGAGACCTGTTCCGGTTCTACGAGATCGACCCCGACGTCGAGCGGGTCGCGCGGGAGTGGTTCACGTACCTCGCGGACTCTCGCGCTCGCTGCGAGGTCGTGCTGGGCGATGCCCGGGTGCGCCTCGCGGCCGAGCCGGCTCGAGCGTTCGACGTGCTCGTGCTCGACGCGTTCAGCGGCGACGCCGTCCCCGTGCACCTGCTGACGCGCGAGGCGTTCGTGCTGTACGAGCGGCACCTCGCCCCGAACGGCGTGATCGCCGCGCACCTGTCGAACCGTTCGCTCGACCTGACGCCCGTCGTGTACCAGCTGGCCGATTCCCTGGGCTTCACGGCGCTGCAGTTCCAGCAGCTCGAGCCCCCGAAGAGCGGCCTCGTCACGCGGTCGAGCTGGATGGTCCTGTCGCGCGACACGGAGTTCCTCGAGCGGCTCGTGGCCGAGACGAAGCCGTTGCGCGACAACCGACGGCTCGAGCTGTTCCGGGGCGATCCGGCGCGCTACCGGCGCATCCCGCTGTGGACCGACCGGCACAGCGACCTCGTGCGGCTGCTGCGCTGAGTCGGTTAGACTTCGGCGGGGCGGTGGAGGAAGCGATGCTGCGACTCTACGACTCGGACACCTCGGGCAACAGCTACAAGATCCGCTTGCTCTTGGCCCATCTTGACCGGCCCTACGAGCGGATCCCGGTCGACGTGCTGGGCGACATGCCCGAAGAGGTGATCGAGAACAACCCGGCGGGCCGCTCGCCGATGCTCGTCCTCGACGACGGGCGCTGCCTGCCCGAGTCGAACGCGATCCTGTTCTACCTGGCCGACGGAACTCCGTACCTGTCGCGCGACTCGTACCATCGTGCGCAGACGCTGCAGTGGATGTTCTTCGAGCAGAACCTGCACGAGCCGACGGTGGCCGTGGCCCGGTTCATTCGGCACCACCTCGCGCCGGACCACCCGCGCTGGACGATCATGCCGCAGGTGATGGCCGGCGGTCAGGCGGCGCTCGAAGCGCTCGAGCGCGGCCTGATCGGGCACACGTTCCTCGTCGACGACCTGCTGTCGATCGCCGACTTCGCGCTCTACGCCTACACGCACACGGCGCACGAAGGCGGCTTCGACCTCGAGCCGCTGCCGCAGATCCGGGCCTGGCTTGCCCGGGTCGCCGCCCATCCGAAGCACGTCCCGCAGTTCCCGAGCTGACCCGTCAGACCTCGAACAGGTCGGCCACCTCGACGCGGAAGTCGGGCAGGATCTCTTCGCCCGCCAGGGTGTCGATCGCCTCGAGCGTTCGTGGTGTCAGGAGATCGCGGTAGACGGCGACGGTCTTGGTCTCCGGATCGACGACCCACACGAGCCTCGTGCCGGCCGCGAGGTAGTCGGCCACCTTCGCGTGAATCTCCGCCGGTGAATTGCTCGGCGAGAGCACCTCGACCGCGAGATCGGGAGCGCCGGGGAAGAGACGTCTCAGATCGCCGGCCCGTTCGGCGCGCTCGCGTGTGACCACGGCCACATCGGGTCCTCGCACGGTGTCAGGCGCGCGGGAAAGGATGAACCCGGTCTCGACGACGACCAGCACGGCCAGCCCCGATCGCCGAGCATGATCTCGCAACAGCGACGCGATCGTCGACGCGATATGCCCATGACGAAAACCAGGCAGCGGCTCAGACAGCAACAGCCCGGTCTGTAGCTCGTGCCGGTACCCGGTGTCGGGCATGACCTCGAGATGCTCCGCCCTCATCGTCCCGGTGTGTGCAGCTTGCGCCATCCCGAGATTGTACGGCACTCGGCGAGGGCGCGTTGCGCCAGGTCGTTGTCGATCGGCAACCCTACGCGTGACGCGGCTCACGCCCCGAGCAGCGACTCGCGATTCTCGGCGCGCCCGAAGCCGAGCACGACGACGAGCGCGATCAGGATCGCGAAGCCGATACGGTTCTGGGTCGTCCAGGCCAGGACCTGGCCCGGATCGGCGTCGACGAGCCGCGCCGCGTTCCAGAACGGGGAGAGGCGCAGCGTGCCCCCTTGGAGCGGGAAGCACAGCAGGAGCACGGCGACGCTGACCAGCGCGCCCGCGGTCTCGCTGCGGAACAGCGTGGCCAGGCTCATCGACAGCACGAGGAAGAACAGCGCGCCCTGGAACGCGCCGTAGAGCGCACCGGCCTCGAACTCCGTGCAGAACAGGTACGTTCCGAGGGCCACCGGCAGCTCGGCGAGAACGAGCAGGATCGTCGCCGCCGTGAGCTTGGCCAGCCACACACGGTGCGCGCCGCCGGGCACGGTGTAAGCGATCTCGAGCGTGCGGCGGTCGATCTCCCCGGCGACGATCCGCACGCCGAGACCGATGGCCAGGATCGTCAGCGGGAGCGCGATCAGCAGGTTCTGCGCGTCGACGGCCGTGTAGTCGTCCTCGCGCCAGCCCACGAGAACCCAGAACACGGCGCCCGCGGTCCACAGCAACGGCGCGAGCGCGGCGAGCCAGTAGCGCCGCCCGGCGAGCATGCGTGCCGAGAGCGCGAGCAGGCGCAGCGTGTCACCGGGCGAGCGGCGCGGGCGGCTCACGCCGACGCCCCGCCGACGAGCCACAGGTAGCCGTCCTGCAGGCTCGGGTCGGCCGCCTCGGCCGAGCCCACGGGCGGCTCGAAGTGCAGGATCCGCAAGCGCGACGTCCCGTCGACCTCGGGCACCTGGTCGACGACGAGCGCGCGCGGCGGCAGCGCTTCCTGCTCCGCCGGTCCGAGCCGCGCGACCCACACGCGGCCCACGGCGGCGTGCGCCAGGTCCGCGGGCTGCCCGTCGAACACGATGCGGCCGCGCGCGAGGACGATCACGCGCTCGCAGGCCACCTCGACGTCCTCGACCACGTGGGTCGAGAACAGCACGATCCGCCCCTCGGCCAGGCGCGCGAGCAGGTTGCGGAAGCGGATCCGCTCGCGTGGGTCGAGTCCGACCGTCGGCTCATCGACGATGATCAGGGGCGGCAGGCGCAGGAGCGTGCGGGCCACCGCGACGCGCTGGCGCATCCCGCCCGAGTACGATCCGATCCGCTCGCCCGCGCGCTCGCCCAGGCCGACCTCGCCGAGGAGGCGCTCCACCCGTTCCTTGCGCTTCGCCGCCGGGTGCAGCTCGTAGTGCAGCGCGTAGTACTCGAGGTACTCGCGCGCCGTCAGATCGTCGGGCAGCCCGAACTCCTGCGGCAGGTAGCCGACCCACCGCGCGAGGTGCCGGCGCAGCCGACCGAGGCGCACGCCGCCGACCCAGATCGCCCCGGTCGTTGGATCGAGGATCCCGGCGAGGTTGCGCAGGAGCGTGGTCTTGCCGGCGCCGTTCGGACCGAGGACGCCGATCATGCCGCGCTCGGCGCGGAAGTGGATCCCGGCGAGCGCGCGAACCTCGCGCCGCGGCAGGTCGAAGCCCAGCGCGGCCCGGCTCGCCCGACGCCACACCGTGCGCGCGCGGCGCAGCGGGCCGGCGGTGACGCGATCGACGATCGCACCGCGAGCCACGCGGCGCGCAGTGTGCCGGCCGGCCTGGAGCAGCGCGACGCCGCCGACGAGGATGCCGAGGACAGGTAGCGCGAGCTCGACCGGATCGCCCGCCGAACGCGGCAACGCGTACATCGTGAGCCCGCAGTACGCGAGCGCCGTCCACGGCATCATCGCCGCCGCCGCGTTCTCCGGACCTCCGGGAAGCACCGTGCCGTTCGGCTCGGTCCGACCGCGCGCGCGCCGCACCTCGCGCAGGAGCCAGCTCACGAGCGCGGCGCAGACGAACGCGAACGCGATGCGCCAGAACACGGTGCCGACCGTCCGCAGGAGGTACACCGCGCCCGCGATCACGATCGCGATCGGGACGATCCGATCGCGCGCGCGGCGCGGATCGAACGGCTGGCC
Organism: uncultured Acidobacteriota bacterium; assembly: GCA_963824225.1. Taxonomy (GTDB): domain Bacteria; phylum Acidobacteriota; class Polarisedimenticolia; order Polarisedimenticolales; family Polarisedimenticolaceae; genus CAWGOF01. The sequence goes on from CAWGOF010000002.1 coordinate 917,499, forward strand.
CCCGAGCGCGAGCACGCGCTCGGCGAAGCGCGCCGGCGCGCGCCACGCCCGGCCGATCGGGCCCGGACGGCCATAGACTTTCTCGAGGTAGCGGACCTCGATCGCCGGAGGACCCTCGGCGCTCTGCGGCTCGGGCACATCGTCGCGCCGGACGACGAGCACGGCGAAGCCGAGGAGCGCGCTGGCGACGAGCAGCGTCGTCACGACCTGCCAGGTCAGCGATTCGAGAACGCCCGTGGCGACGAGCGGTGCGACCACGATCGCGGTCGCCAGGCCCCAGCCGATCATGACCCACGGGCCGAGGCGCCCGAACAGCCGATCGAGCCGGTGCAGGAACACGAACCCCACCGGGATCAGCAGCAACGTCAGCACCGTCGACGTGACGAGCCCGCCCATCACGATCGTGGCGAACGGTGGCCAGATCTCGTTCTCCGCGCCGGTGACGAGCGACAGCGGCCACAGCCCGACGACCGCCGTGGTCGTGCTCATCAGGATCGGTCGCGTGCGCTCGCGCACCGCGGCGAGCGCCGCCGCACCGGCCCCCAGCCCGCCGTACCACGCGCGCTGCTGCATCCGGTCGACGAGCAGGATCGCCGGATTCACCGTCAGACCGATCAGCGCCAGGGCCCCGACGAGGGCCATCGTGTCGGGCGGCGTCCCGGTCAGCACGAGGGCCCACGTCGCGCCGATCAGCGTCAGGGGCAAGGACAGCAGGACGAGCGCGGGGAGCGTCAGCGACTCGAACGTGATCGCGAGCACGGCGTACAGGATCAGCACCACCGGGATCAGGATCTTGCGGAACCAGCTGAACGTCGACTCGGGGTCGGGCGCCTCGACGGTCGTGCCCGACGGACGGTGCAGCCCGCCGACGACCTCGCGGATGCGCTCCTCGACCGCCTGGCGGCTCGGGGTGCTGCGCGCGACCTCGGTCTCGAGCCGGTACGTCACCGTGGTCTCGCGCCGCCCGTCGTGATGGCGGATCACCGCGGGCGCGGGCATGCGCTGCACGTCGGCCACGGCCGTGAGCGGTAGCACGCCCGACGAGGTCGACACGCGCAGACGCGTCAGCTCTTCGAACTCGCGCTTCCCCGTCTCGACGCGCCGTACCATGAGCGGGATCTCGCGCCCGTCGGCCTGGGTGAAGCCGGTCGCCAGGACGACGCCCTCGCGCCGCACGACGCCGAGCGCCGGGAGGATCTGGTCCGGCGTGAGGCCGAACGTCGCCAGCGCCATCGCGTCGGGCGCCACACGGATCTCGTCGAGCCCGCGGTCGGTCGCGGGCAGCGCGCTCTCGACCCCCGGGATCGACTCGACGACCTCCGCGACATCGCGCGACAGCGCATCGAGCGGCTCGGCCTCGGGGCCCGAGAGCACGATCTCCGGCGCGACCTGGCCGAGGAGCGTGGCCATCGCGTTGCCGCCGCCGGCGCCACCACCCCCCCCGCCCGTTCGGGGCGGATCGATCGTCACGCCCTGGACCTCCGCGGCCTCGGTACGCACCACCTCGCGTACGCGGGCCGCGTTCACGCCCACCGGTCGACGCTCCTTCGGCGGCAAGTGCACGGTGAGCGCACCCCCGTCCTCGGTGACCATGCTCTCGACGATCTCGACGCCGCCGATGCGCTCGGCCGCATCCTCGAGCCGCGCGAACGCGCTCGTGGCGACGTCGAGCGATCCGCCGCTCTCGATCGCCACGTCGAGCCGCACCGTGTCGGCCTCGGGCGGCTCCTGGGCAGTGCCGGCCGAGGCGAGCCAGAACGTCGTGGCCACGAGCGTGACGAACACGGCGAACGCCGTGCCAGCGAGCCACGCGCCGGGCCGGCGCAGGATCGCCACCAGGAGTCCGCTGAACAGGCCCCGCGCCCGGTCGGGCTCGACCACGCCGCGATACCGCTCGCGACGGTGCCGCAGCTCGTCGATGCGGGCCAGCGCCGCGGGCGCGGCGAAGCGCCGCGCGAGCAACGGGACGAGGCCGATCGCCACCAGCACCGACGCCAGGAGCGGGAGCGAGATCGCGAGTGCGAGCACCTGGAGCAGCGAGCGCACGACCGACTGCTCGAAATCGGCGAACAGGATCGGGATGAACACCACGGTGTTGGCCACGCTCGCGGCGAGGATCGCACGCAGCGTGCGCTTCAGGCCCTGCTCGACCGCGCCATCGAGGCTCGCCCCGTGCTCGAGCTTCTGCTGGACCGCCTCGTACACGACGATGCTGTTGTCGATCAGCATGCCGATCGCGACCGCGAGACCGAACAGCGTGATCAGGTTCAGCGACTGGCCCCCGACGTGCAGGAGCGCGAGCGCGGCGAGCAGGCTCGCCGGCACCGACACGGCGACCACCGCGACCGCACGCCACTGGCGCAGGAACAGATACAGCGCGAGGAGCGAGACGGCGAAGCCCGATCCGGCGAGCGCGCCGAGCCGGTCGAGCTGCTCCTCGACGAGCGCGGCCGAGTCGAAGTTGACGACGAACCCCAGGCCGTAGTCCTGGAACTCGGCGTGCAGCTCGTCGAGCTTGCGGCGCAGGTTCTTGCCCAGCCGGACCAGGTTCGCGCCCTCGTCCTGGAACACGACGAGCGCCACGGTGGGCTTGCCGTTGACGCGGAACACGCGCTCCTCGCGCCCCGTGCCGAGCCCGACGTCCGCCACGTGACGCAGCAGCACCGGCGCGCCGGTTCGCACGCGCAGATCGCCGAGCGACACCGGACCGCGCGGCCGGCCGTCGAGGATCACCGCCGTGCGTCCGGCCTCGTCCTCGAGGCCGCCGAGGAACCGCAAGCGCCGCACCGATCGGGAGAGCGCCTGGACGACCTCCTCGGGCTGCACGCCGTGGGCCGCACAGCGGTCGGGATCGATGCGCACCGTCATCTCGCGCGGTGCGCCGCCGCCGGCGAGCACACGCGACACGCCGGGCACGGCGAGCAGGCGCGGCACCACGCGCTCCTCGACGAAATCGAGCAGGCTGTCGCGGTCGGTTCCGCCCGTGACCTGGGCGAACAGCACGAACTGGCTCAGCTCGGACAGGTCGAGCGTGCTGACCTCGATCGCCGTGCCGCGAGGCTGCGAGCGCACGAGCTCGGCCGCCAAGCGCCGCAGGTCGATCTCGCGCACCTTCAGCTCGGTCCCGGGCTCGAACCGCACGGTCAGGCTGCCCGCCGATCCCCGGATCTCGGCCCACGTCTCGTCGACGTGCGGCAGCTCGCCGATCCGGGCCTCGAGCGGGAGCAGGATCTCGCGCTCGATGATCTCGGGGTCGCTGCCCGGCCGGACGAACGACGCGTACAGCTCGTCGCCTTGCACGGGCGGCATCAGCTCGACCGGGATGCGCCACCAGGCGACGAGCCCGAGGAGGAAGATCCCGACGAACAGCATCGCCGTGGCCACGGGCCGGCGCACCGGCAGTGTGTGCAGGCTCACGCGACGCTCGACCGTGAGCCGCGACCGGGACGCAGCCGGTCGAGCACCAGGTACAGGCACGGGATGACGGTCAAGGACGCGACCATCGACAGGACGAGCCCGGCGGCGATCGTGATCGCCATCGGGCTGCGCAGGCGCGCGGCCTCGTCGGCGCCGATCGTCAGCGGCAGGAGCGCGAGCACCGCGGTCGCCGTGGTCATCAGGATCGGCCGCAGCCGGATGCCGGCGGCGCGGGCCAGGGCCTCCTCGCGCGGCATCCCGCCCGCGATCAGCTGGCTCGCCGCGTCGACGAGCAGGATCGCGTCGTTCACCGCCACACCGGCGAGGACGATCAGCCCCAGGAGCTCGAGCACGCCGATGGGCCGGCCGATCGGCACGAGGACCATGGCCACGCCGACGAGCGCGAGCGGCACCGCAGCCAGCACGGTCGCTGGGTGCACGAGCGACTCGAACGTTCCGGCGAGGACCATGAACAGCAGCACGAGTGCCAGGATCGCGGCCAGGCGCAGCTCGGAGAACGTCCGGGCCCGCTCGGCCTCCTCCCCGGCGAACTGCGCGGTGAGCCCCGGAGGAAGCTGCGCCTGGGCCAGCGCGGCCTCGGTCGCCCCGCGCGCGGTCGGGAAGTCGGATCCCGGCGCGATGCGCGCCGTGACGCGCGCGACGCGCCGCTGGTCGAGGCGGAAGATCTCGCGCGCGCCGACCGCGTGCTCGATACGCGCGACGTCCCCCAGGCCGACGAGCGCGCCCGAGGCGGTGCGCACCGGCAGGTCGAGCAGCCCGGCGCGCCGGACCTCGGGCAGCTTGACCACGATCTGCTGCTCCTCGTCGCCCAGCGTCATCGCCGTCACGTCGAGCCCGTCGAGCGACGAGGCGAGCGCCGCGCCGAGCGTATCGAGGTCGACGCCCAGGCCGTCGGCGATCGCGTGGTCGAGGACCACGCGCAGCTCGGGCGGCCCGCCCTCGAACGACGAGCGGACGTTCCACAGTCCGGGCCGCCCGTCCATGGCGACGCGCACCGTCTCGGCCCCGGCGCGCAGGTCGTCGAGCGACTGGCCGGTGATCTCGACGACGATCGGCGGTCCGGTCGTGCCGAGGGCACGCGCGAGGCTCGACCCCGAAACTTCCCACGACGGCTCGACGCCCGCGAGGCCGGCCACGGCGCCGCGCGCTCGCTCGACGACCTGTCCCCCCGTGTGGCCTCCGGCCCGCAGCCGCACGACGATGCGCGCCGTGTTCTCCTCGGCCTGCTCTTCCCGCGGAAACCGGTCGTCCTCCGGGAGCCGGCCGACCTCGGACAGCATGGCCGCGAGGTCGTCGCCCGCAGCCTCGCCGAGGATCTGCTCGACCGCCTCGACGACGCGCTCGGTCGCCTCCACGCGCTGGCCCGCGGGACCGACGAGGCGCAGCGCGAACTGGCGCGGATCGGCGGGCGGGAGCAGCTCGGTCCCCAGGCCGGCGAGGAGCGCGAGCGCGACGACGACCGCGGCGACGGACGCGGCGACGACGGTCACCGGGCGGCGGATCAGCCACGCCACGAGCCGCTCGACGCGGGCGATGCCCGGGTCGGCGCCGGCCGATCCCGTGCGCGGCAAGAGCCAGCGCGCGAGGGCCGGCGTCAGCGTGACCGCGATCGCCAGCGACACGAGCTGCGCCGCGACCACGGTGAAGGCCAATCCGGTGACGAGGCGCGCGGCGAGGCCCTGGACGAACAGGATCGGCAGGAACACGGCGCACGACGTGAGCGTGCTGGCGACGATCGCCCCGGCGACGTCGGCCGTCCCGTGCGCCGCGGCGTCCGCGGTCGACGCGCCCTGGCCCAGGCGCCGGAAGATGCTCTCGACGATCACGATCGAGTTGTCGACGAGGAGCCCCGCGCTCAAAGCCAAGCCGCCGAGCGTCATGACGTTGAGCCCGTGGCCCGCGAGCCCCATCAGGAACAGCGTGGCCAGGAGCGACACCGGAACGACGGTGCCGACCATCACGGTCGGGCCGGCCGAGCGCAGGAACGCGAGGAGCACGAGGACCGCGAGCGCGATGCCGATCAGCGCCGAGCTCTCGACGTCCTCGATCGCGTCGACGACGAGCCCGGCCTCGTCGGCGATGAGCCGCACGTCGATCCGCGGCAGATCCTCGCGCGTGCGCTCGAGCGCGGCCCGGACGTCGCGCGCCACGGCGACCGTGTTCGCCCCGGCCTCCTTGTAGACCGCGAGCCCGACGCCCTCCCGGCCGTCGACGCGCACCAGGTGGTCGATCTCGTGGTCGGCGAGGACGACGGTCGCCAGGTCGCCGACGCGCACCGGCACGCGGCGGCCGGTGGCGTCCGCGCCGTAGCGCAGCACGACCGCGGCGACGTCCTCCGGGCGCCTGAACCGCGAGTAGCCGCGCACGAGGTAGACGCGCTCGCCCTCCTCGAGCGTGCCCGCGCTGATGTCGACGTTCGACGCCCGCAGCCGCGACTCGAGCGCGAGGAGCGTGATCCCGTGCGCATCGAGCCGCGTGCGGTCGACCCGTACCTGGACCTCGCGCTCGCGTCCTCCGGTGACGCGGACCTCGGCCACGCCCTCCAGCCGCTCGAGCGCAACCGCGACCTGCCGGCGTGCGATCCGGCGCAGCTCGGCCAGGTCGGGCCCGCCCTCGGCCGACACGAGGCCCAGCGTGAGCACCGGTGTCTGGCGCGGGTCGAAATGCCGGACCAGCACCTCGTCGACGTCGGGGTCCGAGCGGATCGGGCCCACCGCCTTCTCGACGTCGACGACCGCGAGATCCATGTCGGCGTCCCAGTCGAAGCCCACCGTGCCCACGATCCGCCCGGTGCGCGCGACCTGCTCGATCGACCGGATCCCGCGCACGGCGAACAGGCGCTGCTCGACCTGCTCGCCGTAGATCCGCTCCATCTCCTCGGGCGGCCGGTCACCCGAGCGGATCGACACGACGATCGTCGGACTCTCGAGATCGGGCAGCAGATCGATGGGCAGCGTGCCCCAGACGGTCCAGCCGAGGATCGCGAGCGCGGCGGCGACCACGCTCACGGCGACCGGCCGGCGCGTCGCCATACGGGCCACGGCGAGCATGGGCTCAGGCTCCCGAGACGCGGACGCTCGTTCCGTCGCTGAGGGTCTCGAGTCCCCGCACGACGATCTTCTCGCCCGGCTGTACGCCCTCGCGGATCTCGATCACCTGATCGTCGCCGAGCCCCAGGCCGACCTCGCGCCGGCTGACCTTCTGGCCGTTGAGGACGAACACGACCTTGCGCCCGCCGCGCTCGGCCACGGCCTCGCGGGGCACGATGGGGACGCCTTCGCGGCGCTCGGCGATCACCGTGACCTCGACGAACATGCCGGGCCGCAGCACGCCCGCCGGGTTGTCGACGGCGACCTCGGCGCGCAGCGTGCGCGTCGTCGCATCCACGGTCGGGGCGAGGCGCGACACGCGACCGGTCACCCCCTCGGTCGCGGTGTCGGGATGCCGCACGCGGGCGACCATTCCCACGCGGACGCGGGCGACGTCGCCGGCGACGAGATCGACGTCGGCGACGAGGCGGTCGGTCGGTGCGACCTGGGCCACGACGAACCCCACCGTGACGAGCTGGCCGTCGGCGAGCGGCAGCCCGCGATCGTCGCGCGCCAGGTACAGGATCACCCCGTCGATCGGCGTCACGAGCTGCGAGCGGGCCTCGGTGAGCCGGCTGCGCTCCCATTCGAGCTTGGCCTCGGCGAGCGCGGTCTCGATCGGCCGCAGCGCCTCGGCGGACAGCAGCCCCTCGGCGTGGAGCTCGCGCTTCGATTCGTAGTCCCGCTGGGCCGACTCGTAGCGCTGGCGCGTCGCTTCCGTGCGCGCGGCGAGCCGCACCTCCTCGCCCAGGATCGCGGCGACGGTCTGACCCTTGCGCACGCGGTCGCCCTCGACGAAACGCTGGCCGCCCGGGCCACGGGCGATCTCGAGCTGCCCCCCTGTCTCCGAGCGCAGCGATATGGCTTCGCGGGCCCGCAGGGTCCCGGTGGCCACGACGCGGTCCTCGACCGCGCCCGTGCCGACGGCGGCCACGGTGACGGGCACGCGGAACTCGACCGGCGTCGTCGCGGCTCCGCCGGAGCACGCGACGAGCGCCAGGCCGGCGAGCGCCGACGCGCAGAGCCGGAGGATCGACCGTCGGTCAGCGGGTCGAGGAGACGAGGCTGCCCGCGGGGGCCGCACCCACCGCCGGCCGGAACCGGATCGCGTCCGCCTGCACGTACTCGCCGTCCGTCTCATCGCTCACCCGCACCTTGACGTCGCCGGCCGCGAGATCGAATCGCCCGACGGAGTTCCAGCCGACCGACGCCGCGTCGGCGTCGAGAGACGCGGTCTGATGTGCCGAGCCCCCCTCGATCGTGAGCTGCCACTTGCCGCGCGACGGCCCGGTCCCGCCGCCCGCTCCGCGGCGCCAGCCCGGCACATGATATTCGACCTCCCACGATCCACCGCGGGGCAGGACGGCGGCGAACGTCGCCCCGCGCGTCCCGCTGCCCTTGCGCACGACCGCCATCGTGTGGCGGTAGCGGCCGTAGGCGTCGGCGTAGACCATCCGCGACCAGCGCCGCGAGCGCAGGCCGCGCCCGCCGTCCTGCGCCACGGGGAGACCCGCGTCGAGGTTCGCCGCGGCGCCGCGGCCAGCGACGCGGAGCATGCCCCGATCGCCCGACTCCTCGACCGAGAAGCCGGGGTCGAGATCGTCGACGACGATCGCGCCGTCGGCCGGCACGACCCACTCGGCCGGCCGCGCGCCCGCGAGCGCCGGCTCGTTCACGAAGCTCTGCGCGTCGAGCGTCGGCAGCGGCACGTTGAACGGGTCGCGGTTCAGCGCCAGGTACGGCGCCACGCGCACGGCGCTGAGCGGCTCGGACGTCACGAGGCCGATCTCGACCGCGGAGCGGCCGGCGACGCGGACGGGATCGCTGCGCTGACGCTCGGGGCGTCGCGCGCTCTGCGCGCCCGGCGTCTCCGTCCGGTACTCCAGGCGCACGAGGCCGTCCGCCGGCTCGTCGTTCCGCACGACCACGCGCAGCTGGTATCGCGGCGACGCGCCCTCGTCGGGCAGCCGGTAGTATTTGACGTCGCCGAGCAAGAAGCCCGGCAGCTCGGTCTGGTCGATCCACAGGTCGAGCCACGCCGACAGGTCGATCCCCACCCGCCCGCCGGTCTCGAGCACGGCGGCCCGGTCGTACGTCGAGCCGCGGTGCTCCTCGCGCAGCGCGCCGAGGAGCTTGCCCGTGGCCGCATGGCCCAGGTCGTCGAGCATCGAGTTGGCCATCGCGCCGCCCTTGAGCGCCAGCACGTTGAGCGTGCGCTTGGGGTCCTTGCGCGGGTCGAGCTCGCGCAGGCTCACCCCACTGACCGTGTCCCACACCTCGTTCGTCGACACGATGCGATGCATCAGCACGTCGACGTAGCGGTCGCTCACGCGGTTCGGGTCCTGCATCGCTTGACCGGCGAGCGCGAACTCCTGGCCGAACTGCCGGTTGAAGAAGTGCACGGAGAAGAACCCGTGACGCTCGGCCACGAGCTCGCTGGTCAGGTTCTCCCACACGTAGTCGAGCGGCACGGCCTCGGCCCCGCTCCCGGACGTCTGGAACCCGAAGAAGCTGCGCGCGACGGCGACGAACGGGTTCCCGCCGTTCAGATCGTTCTCGAAGAACATCTCGAGCATCCGCAGCTTGGCCCGCGGGACCCCACCCTCCTGGTCGCGCTGGCGCTCGATGCCCCGGCGCGCCGCGGCGAAGTTCGCCGTGGGGAAGCTCGACTCGCGCACGAGGACCATCGCGGGCTGGATCAACGTGCTGTCCATGCGCCAGCCGCCGCCGTACCCCCGTAGCTCGCCCGGAACCTCGACCATCGTCAACCCGTCGTACGGGTACGGGAAGCCGACCTCGGCCGCCTGGTGCAGGCGCTTGCTCAGCCAGTCGTGGATCTCGCCCGACGCGTCGTCGAAGTAATGCACGTTCGCCAGATGGTCCGAGTCGACGAGCAGCTCGAGCCGTACGCCCTCGACGTCGGTCGCGAAGCTCTCGTAGCGCCCGGCGACGAGCGCGACGTCGGGCACGGGCGCCGGCGGAGCGAAGCGGAACGCGACCCGTTCGTCGTCGGCGGACGCGGCGTCCTGCCGTCGGCCGGGTCCCGCAGCGAGCCAGCCCGCGGGCAGCGTGACGGTCAGATCGACGTCGAAGAAGTCCTCGCCGCGCGTGCGCGGATCGTCGCGTCCCACGTCGGGGCCGCTCTTCGGGAGCCAGCGGGCTCCAGGCAAGAGCGCGACGTGGGAGCGCCGGAACTCGATCGGCTCGTAGCCCAGCACGACGATCTGGGCCTCCGAGAGCTTCGTGTCGTACAGCTCGGTCAACGAGTCGAGGTACGCGAAGCGCCCGTCGGGCGCGCCGTCGATCGCGAGGTGCACGGTCGCTTCCTGCCCTGGACCGAGTGCGGGCGACGGCTTCAGCTCGAGGAGACCGTTCGCGTGCGCGAACTCGACCGACGACCCTCCCGCAAGGCGCGCCTCGCGCACGTGCAGGCCGGGGTTCAGCGAGAATCGCGCAACCGCGAGGCCGCGCTCGGCCGGGGCGCGGAACCGCAAGTCGAGCTCGAGCCCGAGGCTCTTGCCCGGCCGCACGTCGACTCGACCGACGAGCGACTCGAGATCGGGCACGGGATCGTTCCGGACCGCCTCGTGCGCCGCGCGCCAGCCCTGCCGAACGGCGAGCGCGCGGAAGTTGTCGCGGACGTTCCACACCACGAGCAGCAGTCCGGCCGCGAACACCGCCGCCGCGACGACACCTCGCCGGCCCCGCGAGCCGTCGTCGTGCCGCGGATGGATCGCGGCCGCGGCGACGAGCAGGCCGACGCCCATCAGCGCGTAGCCCGTGCGCTGGACCAGCGTCATCAGGTCGAACAGGCGCGGCGCCACGTCCGAGGGGAAGCCCACCGAGAACCCGCCCGTCACGTCGAGCAGCGGCGCGAGCGAGAAGCGCGTAAACCAGATCCCGCCGACGAACACGCCGACGATGAGCAGGATCGTGACCACCGCGGCCACGACGCGGTTCCGGACGAGCAGCGTCACCGTGTACACGAGGCCGGTGGCGAACACGTACGCCGGAACGACCATCAAGGTCAGGAGCTGCACGATCGAGCCGAAGTGCAGCGCCGGCGTGACGAAGTAGGCGACGATCGCGAGCAGGCCGGTCACGACGGCGATCGGGATCCACGACGCCACGAGCAGCCCGAGCGCCCGCCCGAGCACGAGCTCCAGATTGCTCGACGGGGTCGCGTCGAGCACCTCGACGATCCGGTCGCGCCGGTCGCGCGCCCGCAGGTCGAACCCGAGAAAGATCACGCCGAGCAGGAACATGAGCGTGAAGTTCGAGCCGAAGTTGCCGACGAAGAACCGTGGGTTCGCCGCCGCCGCGGACGCCGAGCCAGCCGAGAACAGCCGATGGATGACGAAGAACTGGGTGAACGACAGCGCCCCGAGCAGCGTGGCCAGCCCGACGAACACCCAGTAGCGCACGAGCCGCCGCGTCAGCCGCAGCTCGGCTCGGGCCAGCGCGAGGATCGTTCCCAGCCGGATCATGACGCCTCCTCGAGCACGGCGACCTCGGCTCGGCCGCGCGCGGCCATGAACGCCAGATACGCTTCCTCGAGCGTCGGATCGTCGACCGCCTGGGCCCCCGGCGGCAACGCGCCGTCCCGAGCCACGGCCCGCAGGTGCGTCACCTCGCCCTCGCGGACGCGCGAGACGACCTCGAACTTGCTCTCGACCGAAGCGGCACCGCGCTCCTCGATCTGGAACACCTGGCCCCGCGCACGGGCCACCAGATCGGCCGGGCTGCCGCGGAACACGATCTTCCCACCGTCGATCAGGGCCAGGTCGCGGCAGCTCGCGCCGAGATCGGCCACGATGTGCGTCGAGAGCAGGATCGTCCGGTCCTGGCCCAGGTTGGCCATCAGCTGGCGGAAGCGCAGCCGCTCCTGTGGGTCGAGGCCTACCGTCGGCTCGTCGACGACGAGGACCCTGGGCTCGTTCAGCAGCGCCTGGGCCACGCCGAGACGTCGCACCATGCCGCCCGAGAGCTTCTTCACCTTGCGATCGGCGACCGACTCGAGGCCGACCTGCTTCAGCACCTGCTCGATGCGCTTGCGCCTCGCGGGAGCGTCCTTCATCCCGGCGATGCGCGCCAGCGTGTCGAGCACCTCCTCGACCCGCTCGAGCCGCCAGGCGCCGAACTCCTGCGGCAGGTAGCCCAGCTCGCGCCGCACCGCGGTGCGCTCCTTCTGCACGTCGTGGCCCAGCACGGTGACGGTGCCCGACGTGGGCACGAGCAGCGTGCACACGATGCGCATGAACGTGCTCTTGCCCGCCCCGTTCGGACCGAGCAGACCGTAGAGCCCGGTGCCGAACGATTGATCGACGCCGTCGAGCGCGACGGTGCCCGAGCGATACACGTGGCGCAGACCGCGAGCTTCGATGACTGTCCCGGTGGTCATGGCCCCCCTCCTCGTCCTTCGGCTCCGCCCCACGATAGCCGAGCGCGAGCGTGGAGTGCGCGGGCTCCCGGCTGGCCGGTCGCCCGAGCGCCCCGAACGGCCCGTACCGCAGGCTGGACGGCTCGCTGGACTGGTACGGCGGATCGATCCCGTGGGTTGCGGCACGAGGGTCCGCGCGGGAGTCTATAATTCCGCCGTCGTGGTAGAAACCTTGTTTCTGGCCAAGCCGCGCGGGTTCTGCGCCGGCGTGGTGATGGCGATCGAGGCGGTCGAGCGCGCCGCCGCCGGCATGCGGCAGGCCGACCTGGGCGAGCTCACCGTGTACCACGCGATCGTGCACAACGACACGGTCGTCGAGCGCCTGGAGCACGCGAGCGGCGTGCATTTCGTCGAGGACCTGCACGAGATCCGCGCCCTCGACGATCGCGTCGCGGCCTCCGGCCGGCGCCTGTCCGACACGGTGGTGTTCTCGGCCCACGGCGTGAGCCCGGAGGTGCGCCGGACCGCCGATCGGCTGGGCCTGCACACGATCGACGCCACGTGCCCGCTCGTGACCAAGGTGCACAGCGAGGCCAAGAAGTACGCGCGGCTGGGCTACCACATCCTGCTGATCGGCGATTCGACGACGCACCAGGAGGTCGTCGGCACGCGAGGCGAGGCTCCGGAGCGAACCACGGTCGTCAGCGTCGTCGGCAACCGCAAGCACGACCCCGCGCTCGCCGACCCGCACACGGTCGAGGTCCAAGACTCGTCGCGGGTCGTCGTGCTGACGCAGACGACGCTGAGCGTGGACGACACTGCGCGAACGATCGACATCCTCAAGGATCGGTTTCCGGCGCTCGTCGTCCCGTCGCGCGACGACCTGTGCTACGCGACGAAGAACCGGCAGGACGCCGTGCGCTCGATCGCCGGCAAGGTCGAGCTGTTCCTCGTGGTCACGAGCGACAAGAGCAGCAACGGCATGCGCCTGCTCGAGCTGGCCGAGGACCTGACCGGCAACGCTCGGCGCATCGAGAGCGTCCAAGACATCGACCCGGCGTGGCTCGAGGGCATCCGCGCGGTCGGCGTGACCTCGGCCGCATCGACGCCCGACGATCTCGTGCAAGGCATCGTGGCGTTCTTTCGCGCACGCAATCCGAGCCTCGACGTGGTCGAGGAGGGCGAGTGGGAGGACATCACGTTCCGCCCGCCGCAGCGCGTGCCCCCGCGGATCCACTGAAAACGGGGACACTCTTCGTTTCTGCCTCATTTGGGGCAAGCACGTAAGCTGTCCCACGTTTCGTTTTCGACATGAGCCGTCTCCGCTCGGCAAGCGAGTCCCTGGGCCTGAGGCGGAGCATGCTCGGCATGCTCGGCATGGTCGTGCTCGTCGGCATGGGCGAGCGCATGTCCGAGCGGTTCCTCCCGATCTACCTCGTCGCGCTCGGCGGCGGGACGCTCGCGATCGGCATCCTGAGCGGCCTGCAGAACCTGCTCAACGCGGTGTACTCGTACCCCGGCGGATGGCTCGCCGAGCGCGTCGGTGCGAAGCGCGCGCTCGGGGCGTTCAACGCGATCGCGATCGCCGGCTACGGCGCGGCGATGCTCGCCCCGACGTGGCCGGTCGTGATCGCCGCGTCGGTGCTGTTCCTGTCCTGGTCCGCGCTGTCCTTGCCGGCGACGATGCAGATCGTCGCGCAGGCGCTCCCGCAGGCCCAGCGCACGATGGGCGTGTCGATGCATTCGCTCGTGCGCCGCGTTCCGATGGCTATCGGCCCGATCGCCGGGGGAGCGTTGATCGCGGCGTTCGGCGAGGTGCGCGGAATCCGGCTGGCGTTCGGCGCGGCGATCGTCATGGCGCTCGTGGCCCTCGTCGTGCAGCAGCGCTGGATCGACGACGACGCGCCGCTCGCCGGGGCGGCTCGCCCGCCCGCCGACCCGCGGGCCCTGTGGCGCGCGTTCTCGCCCGAGCTGCGGGCGCTCCTCGTGTCCGACGTGCTGATCCGGTTCTGCGAGCAGATCCCCCAGGCGTTCGTCGTGGTGTGGTGCATGAAGACGATCGAGGATCCCGTGACCGCCTGGCAGTTCGGCGTGCTCACGGCGATCGAGATGGCGACGGCCGCGTTCTGCTACTTGCCCGTCGCGACCCTGGCCGACCGCGCGGGCAAGGCGCCGTTCGTCCTCGTCACGTTCGTGTTCTTCGCCCTGTTCCCTCTCGCGCTCTACGGCGCGCGCTCGTTCGCCTGGCTCGTCCCGGTGTTCGTGCTGCGCGGCCTCAAGGAGTTCGGCGAGCCGGCGCGCAAGGCGCTGATCCTCGACCGCGCGCCGGCCGACCGGCGCGCCGGGGCGTTCGGCCTCTACTACCTGATCCGGGACACGATCGTGTCGCTCGCCGCGTTCGGCGGGGCGTTCCTGTGGCAGATGTCCCCGGCCACGAACCTCGCAGCGGCCGCGGCGTTCGGCGCGCTGGGGACCGTGTGGTTCGCGGCTGCGGGGCGTGAGCGCGAAGCCTAGACCATCCGCCGGATCGCGTCGGGTAACGGCGACTCGAACGTGATCGGCTCGCCGCTCTGCGGGTGCCGGAACGTGAGGCGCGTCCCGTGGAGCGCGAGGCGCGGTGCGGCCTCCCGCTCGTTCTCACCGTAGCGCGGGTCCCCGACGATCGGGTGGCCCCACGCGGCGAGCTGTGCACGCACCTGGTGCTTGCGGCCCGTCTCGAGCTCGAGCCGCACGTGCGTGCGGCCGCGCGCCGGGTTGCAGCGCACGACCACCACGTGCGTCACGGCGAGCTTCCCCTGGCCCGGCTTCGTCTCGTACGTCGTGTGCGCCGCGCTCTCTCTCAAGTACGAGCGCAGCGTCGCGCGCTCGACGGTGACGATCCCGGTGACGACCGCCTCGTAGCTGCGCGCGGCCGAGTGATCGTGAAACTGCGCTTGCAGGTCCCGCTTGGCGTCCTCGGTCTTGGCCAGCACGAGCAGCCCCGAGGCCTCGCGGTCGAGGCGGTGCACGACGAACGGGCGGCCCCTCGGCTTCCGGCTCTTCAACAGCTCGAACACCTGGGCGAACGCCGTGCGCTCGCGCTCGCGCTCGGTCGCGATCGACAGCAGCCCCGCGGGCTTGTCGACGACGACGACCGCCTCGTCCTCGTGGACCACGAGAACGCGGGGAACACGGGGCTTCCGGCGCACACTCCGCGACATGCGGTGCGGATGATACGCCGTCCGTGCACGCCCGACCTCCCTGCGGTAGCGGCCGAGCGGACTACTCGGGACCCACAGCCAAGCACAGCAGCAAGTTGCGACCCTCGTGGAACCCGAGCATCGGCATGTTCTTCGGGCATTCGTGGAGGTAGTGACCCGTCGGCGGTGGATCGACCCGCTGCGTGACGCCGAGCTTGCCCGCGTACGTGGCGATGGCTTGCTGGTCAAGCGCGCCGCAAACGAGCCAGTTGTTTCCGATGTGTACACCAACAATCGCCGTGCCTGAGGGGCAGCAGTGCATTGCGAGCTTGTTGCCCGAACCGTCCGACACTTCACACGCGGTCGGTGGCTCATTGTCCCCATCGATGATCAGTGCACCCTGCGTCAACCCGACCGTGCCCGTGCAGCGATACACGTTATTCGCGACGTGTATTCCGTTGACCTGCTTTCCATCCGGGCAGATGTGGACTCCTAGGTAGTCCTGGCGCTCTCGCGGACTGAACACGATCTTGCTTTGCGCCAGGATGGGAGGACCGACGAGGCCCGTAGCGGTCAACCCGACGAACAGCGCAGACGTTAGCAAACGCATCTCCACCCCCCAGCGGATCGGCCCGGGACCTCCGGGACGTGTCCCGCTCGTCGCCCGATGGGTCGGACGCGCTTGATGGATTCCGGGACCCGGTAACCGAAAGGCGGGTACCATCTCGCGCGAGAGGCGTCCATGAACGAGAGCGGCACCGACGCGAAGATCATCGTGCAGAAGTACGGCGGCTCGTCCGTCGCCGACGTCCCGTCGATCCGGCGGGTGGCGCAGCGCATCGTCGCGACGCACGACGAGGGCAAGCGCGTGGTCGTGGTCGTGTCCGCGATGGGCAAGACCACCGATCAGCTGCTGCAGCGCGCCAAGGAGATCTCGGCCTCGCCGTCGCGGCGCGAGCTCGACATGCTGCTGACCTGCGGCGAGCGCGCGGCGATGGCGCTGCTGTCGATGGCCGTGAGCGAGCTGGGCCACGAGGCGATCTCGCTCACCGGCTCGCAGTCGGGCATCATCACGAACGATCGCCACTCGGGCGCGCGCATCATCGAGGTCCGCCCGATCCGCGTGCAGGACGAGCTCGAGCGCGGCCGGATCGTCATCGTCGCCGGGTTCCAGGGGGTGTCGTACAAGCGCGAGATCACGACGCTCGGCCGCGGCGGCTCGGACACGACCGCCGTCGCGCTCGCGGCAGCGCTCGGCGCCGAGTACTGCGAGATCTGCTCCGACGTCGACGGCGTCTACACCGCCGATCCGCGGATCGTGGATGCCGCCGAGATGCTCGAGGCGATCTCGCACGACGAGATGCTCGAGCTCGCGACCCACGGCGCCAAGGTCCTGCACGCAGGCTGCGTCGAGATCGCGCGCCGCACCGGCATCGCGCTCTACGCGCGCGCCACCGCCAAGTACGGCGGCGGCACGCGGATCGATCTGGCGGGTCTCGCGGCCGACGTCGACGCCGTGGGCGTGACCGGGCAGAAGCAGCTCGTGCGCGTGCGGGCGGAGGGCGAGAACTGCATCGATCGCGTGCTCGAAGCCGCTGTGGCCGCCTCGGTGCCCGCCCTGCACCTCGACACCGACATGGAGTCGGCCGATCTGTGGTTCGGGTTGGCCGACGTTCCCGACTGGCCCTCGATTCGCGCGGGCCTGCAGTCGAGCCTGGACATCCTCGAGGGCGTGGGTGCCGTTTCGGTCGTGGGCGACGGCATCGGCGAAGATCCGGCGAAGCTCGAGCGTGCGCGGCGTGTCGCTGCCGAGGCCGGGATCGAGATCGTCGCCATGAGCACGTCGCCGCTGCGCGTATCGCTGTTCTGCGAGGAGTCACGCGTCGATGCTCTCGTGCGAGCGCTGCATCGCGCATTCCGCGAGCGTTCCTGAACGCTAAGCGCGCATTCTCCATGCGCGTTTCGCCCCAGCAACGTATCTGCGCGGTCGTGGGCGACGGCATCGGCGAAGATCCGGCGAAGCTTCAGCGTGCGCGGCGTGTCGCTGCCGAGGCCGGGATCGCTGCTACGCGTATCGCTGTTCTGCGTGGAATCACGCGTCGATGCTCTCGTCCGGGCGCTCCTTCGCGCGTTCGCGAGCGTTCCTGCGCGCTATCGCTCGGGTGTTGACCCGAGCTAAATCGTCTCGGGTTGTTTTGATTCGCCGCGGGATTCTAAATACGCGTTTCGTCCCAGCAACGGAATCTGCGGGAAATCACGACATTGTCGATTGACGGATTCACCGCGCTGTCTGACCATGCCTCTGGCAGGGGCAGACGAACCGGTGGGACACTAGGAGGAACGCAGGATGAGAGAATCGATGGGGCATGTCTGTATGCTCGGACTGGTCCTGGTCCTGGGCTGTTTCATGGGCGCGCTCCCAGCAAGCGCCCAGTTCGGCGACTGCGGCAACGGCGTACTCGATCCGGGCGAGGAGTGCGACGACGGCAACAACATCCACGGCGATGGCTGCAGCGCGGTGTGCGAGCTCGAGAAGTGCGGCGACGGCATCGTCGATCCGGGCGAGGAGTGCGACGACGGCAACGACATCAACGGCGACGGCTGCAGCGACAACTGCGAGCTCGAGCAGGGCCCAGAGTGCGGCGACGGCAACCTCGATCCCGGCGAGGAGTGCGACGACGGCAACAACGCCAACGGCGACGGCTGCAGCGCCAACTGCGACATCGAGCCCGACTGCGGCGACGGCAACCTCGATCCGGGCGAGGAGTGCGACGACGGCAACACCACCAACGGCGACGGCTGCAGCGCCAACTGCGACATCGAGCCCGAGTGCGGCGACGGCAACGTCGATCCCGGCGAGGAGTGCGACGACGGCAACAACACCAACGGCGACGGCTGCAGCGCGTCCTGCCAGCTCGAGGAGTGCGGCGACGGCATCCTCGATCCGGGCGAGGAGTGCGACGACGGCAACAACACCAACGGCGACGGCTGCGACGAGAGCTGCGAGCTCGAAGAGTGCGGCGACGGCAACCTCGACGCGGGCGAGGAGTGCGACGACGGCAACAACGTCGACGGCGACGGCTGTAGCGCCGACTGCCTGATCGAGGAGGAAGGTGACGGCTGCACACCCGGGTGGTGGAAGAACCAAACGGACCAGTGGCAGGTGTACTCGCCGGACCAGACGGTCGGGTCGGTGTTCGCCCAGGCGTCTCACTTCCCGACGCTGGCCGATGACACGCTCCTCACCGCCCTGTCGTACAAGGGTGGCGACGAAGCGATCGGCGGAGCCCGCATCCTGCTCCGCGCGTGCGTCGCGGCGGTACTCAACGAAGCGCACGACGCGATCGACTACTCCGTCACGGGCGTCATCGGTCTGTGCAATGCGGCGCTCGCGACCGAGGACCGCGACACCATGATCGCGCAGGCCGGCCTGCTCGACGACGCGAACAACGCCGACTGCCCGCTCGATGCCAACAACGGGAACCAGAACAGCCGGGCCCTTCGGACGAAGGACTTCACAACGCGTCCGTTCGGCTCGCGCCACGGTCGGTAGCGATAGGGTTTGCGATCGGATAGCCCCCCGGCGAGCCGTCGAGGCCCGCCGGGGGGCTTCGTTTTTCGGCCACGACGGGTTACGATCGTCGCCGGAGGTTCAGGTGCCCAGATTCCTGATCGAGGTCCCGCACGAGGCCGAGACGATCGCTTGCGCCCGAGCCGTGAAGATCCTGCTGACGACCGGCTCGCACTACCTGACCCACGCCGACTGGGGCTGCACCGACGGGGTCCACAAGGGCTGGATCATCGTGGATGTCGAGAGCAAGAACGAAGCCCTGCAGATCCTGCCGCCGGCGTTGCGACCGCACGCCACGATCGTCCTGCTCAACAAGTGGGGCTTGCAGGAGATGGAGGCGCTGCTGCGTCACCACCACCCGTGACGCGTCGGCTCGTCAGCGCAGCAGATCCAGCAGATCGTCCCGCGTCAGCGCGGTAGCGACGGCCGCGCCGCCGAGAGCGATCTCGGCGATCTCACGCTTGCGCGCCTGGAGCTCGAGGATCCGCTCCTCGACGGTGTTCTCGGCGACCAACCGATACACGAACACCGGCCGCGTCTGCCCGATGCGGTGCGCGCGGTCGGCCGCCTGGTCCTCGACCGCAGGGTTCCACCACGGATCGAGCAGGAACACGTGGTCCGCGGCGGTCAGATTGAGCGCCGTCCCGCCGGCCTTCAGCGAGACGAGGAGCACCGGCGGTCCGTCGGGCTCCTGGAACCGCCGCACGACCTCTCCGCGGTCGCGCGTCGAGCCGTCGAGGCGCGTGAACGCGATCGAGGCGCCGCTAAGCGCGGGCTCGATGCGATCGAGGAGCGACGTCCACTGCGAGAACACGAGCGCCTTGTGCCCTTCGGCCCGCACGCTGTCGAGCGACTCGAGCAGCAGATCGACCTTGGACGACCCTGCGGCCTCGATCCCCGGAACGAGCCCCGAATGGCACGCCGCCTGGCGCAGGCGCAACAGCGCCTCGAGCGCTTCGAGCACGCTGCCGCCTGCGGACAGGCGGCGCACGACGTCCTCGGCCGTCGCCGCGCGGACGGCGTCGTACGTCGCGCGCTCCTCGGCCGAGAGCTCGCAGCGCAGGACCGAATCGGTGCGCGGCGGAAGCTCCGGCGCGACCGCGCTCTTGATCCGGCGCAGCAGGAACGGCCGGATGCGCTCGCGCAGCCGCCGTGCCGCATCGTCCTTGCCGACGGCGATCGGCGCGGCGTAGCGCTCGTCGAAGTCGCGCCGGCCGCCGAGGAGCCCGGGGTTCAGGAAATGCATCTGGCTCCACAGCTCCTCGAGGCGGTTCTCGACCGGCGTCCCGGTCAGGGCCACGCGGAACCCCGCGCCGAGGCGAAACGCGGCCGCCGCGACCTGGCTGTCCGGGTTCTTGATCGCCTGCGCCTCGTCGAGCACGACCGTGCCCCATTCCTCGCCGGCGAGCCGCTCGGCATCGAGTCGCAGGATCGCGTAGGTCGTGAGCGTCAGATCGGCGGTCGGGTCGATCTTCCGCGCCGGCCCGTGGTACGTGGCCACGTTCAGCCCCGGGCGGAACTTTCGCGCCTCGTCGGCCCAGTTGTGGAGCGCGCTCCTCGGTGCGACGACGAGCGTCCGGCCGCGCAGCGCGCACAGCGCCTGCACGGTCTTTCCCAGCCCCATGTCGTCGGCCAGGAGCGCGCCGAGGCCCGCTCGTCCGAGAAACGCGAGCCAGTCGACGCCCTGCCTCTGGTAGCGCCTCAGCGCAACGCCGAGATCGGCTGGCAGCGGCGCTTCGGGGATTCCGTCGAACCCGTGCACGACCTCGCGCAGTCGGCCGAAGGACGGCGGCGGTGGCTGGTCGAGCGCCTCGGCCAGCGCCGCGAGGTCCGGGAGCGACCACGCGGGCAATCGTCCCTGCTCGGCTCGCGCGGCGAGCAGGTCGGCGACGCGGTGGCCGTGGCGCTCGAGCCACGCGCGCGGTAGCTCGGCCCAGCCGCCGTCGAGGAGCGGCACGAGCGTCGCGCCGTCGCGCCACGCGCGCAGCACGCGGGCCGGATCGGCGCGGCCGACCGAGCCGTCCTGACGCTTGCTCTCGAACGTCACGTCGAACGCCGTGTCGTCGATGTGCACCCGCGGTGCGAGCGGCGCCGCGCGCCGGAACGCGTCGTGATCGTTGCCCTGGGGCTCGAAGCGGAACCGGTCGAGCCGCGCGGCGAACAGGACCGCCGCCGGACCCGTAAACTCGACGCGCACGCCGGGCGTCAGGCCGAGCTCGTGGGCCAGCTGACCGAGGAGACGTCGCTCGGCCGCCTCCTCGCGCACCGGCACCGGCCCCTCGAGGTGCACCAGGCGATCGCCGTCGACGCGCGCCCGCGGCGGGTCGCCGTAGACGAGCGTCGCCAGCACGGACAGCGTCTCCCCGACCGCCGTGGTCTGGATCTGGATCCGCGGCGGTACGGGCGCCGTGTCGGGCAGGCGCTTCGTGCGCACGACGAGCGGGACGCGCCGACGCAGCGACGGCAGCACCGACGTGGCCAGCTCGGCCGCGGCGTCGGCCGGCACGTACTTGCCGCCCGGCAGCTCGTTCAGCTCGCGCCCGGTCAGCGCGGCATCCCCGACCGGACGCAGCACGTCGCCGCACAGCACGAAGCCGTTTTGGAACCGCTCGCGGACCACGGGATCGTCGCGCAGCGTGAGGCGGAAGCCGTCCGCCTGGTCCTCGACCCACACCGCCGGCAGGACCGGCTCGGCCGAGACCTGGATCTCGCGACCGTCGAGCTGGACGTCGGTCAGACCCGCGAGCCGCGCGAGGAGCCGCGGCGCGAGGCCGCGCGGCACGGGACCGTCGCGATGCGTTCCGAGGCACAGATCGACCGCCAGATCGGCCTGCGTCGCGACGAGCATGGAGCCGGGCTCGCGGGCCGCGATCGCCGAGCCGAGCGTCCCCGGGAGCCGCCGCGATTCGTCACCCGCGACGATCCAGCGCTCGAGGACCAGCGATGCGCCGGCGCGGCGGAACCGGTAGGCCACGCGGCCGGCCGGCGACACGTGCGCCAGGTCCTCGTTCGAGTCCCGGGCGCGCTTCCAGGCGATCACCGCCGCCGCGCTGTGCTCGCACGCCACGCCGGCCGGCGTGCACGCGCACTCCCAGTCTGCGTCGCTCGGAAACAGACGCACGGTGCGCGGCGCGCGGCCGCCGCGCCCGGCGACGTGGAACACGGCCTCTTCCGGATCGGCGCGCTCCGCCCGCACCGCGGCGGCGCGCGCGAGCTCGATGCCGCGCGACCAACGCTCGGGCGTGCACGCGCGGCGCACGGCGTCGAACAGCTCGTCGAGGTGCTCGGTCAGTCGGGAACTCCCCTGCCGAGACCAGCTTAGCAGGGGCTCGCGCGGAGGCGCGTCAGACGCGGCGCGTCAGAGGCGCGGCGGCAGGTCGGTCGAGGCCTCGTCGAGGAGCCGCAACCCTTCCATCACCAGGAACATCGCGTCGCGGTGCAGCGTGTGCTCGCGGGTCCGCACGCCGTGCTCGATGACGAACTCGCCCGAGGACCAGCGCATCAAGTCGTAGAACGCGGCCTCGCCCTTCAGGTCGCCGAGCTCGGCATGGCGTGCCGCACCGTTCTCGAACCAGATCTGTCCTTGGCGGTTGTCCGAGGTCACCGTGACCCGAGCGGTCTTCAGCCCGACGACCAGCGTCTGGACGATATCCGCGAGACCCAGGTTCTCGAGATCGCCCGTGATGCCGCGGCGATGCACGGTCGCCCGTCCGTCGCGTCGCGCGGCCTCGCGCGTCAGGATGTTGTGGACCCGGGCCACGACCTCGGTGAGGTCGTCGCTCTTGACCAGGAAGTCGTCGACGCCGTCGCGCAGCGCGCGCAGCTTGAGCAGCCGCTCGGGGCGCCGGGCGAGGAACGCGACGGGCTGCCGGCACGTCACCGGGTTCTCGCGGATCTCGCGCAGGAACCGGAACACCTCCTCGCGATCGCCGTCGACGTCGGCCAGAACGAGCTCGGGCCGGTCCTTCAACAGCTCGCGGGACGCCGCGGCCAGGCCCTCGGGCTCGCGCACGTCGCAACCCTCGTTGACCAGGCCCATCTTGATCACCTTGCGGAACTCGTCGCGCACGTTGGCCAGCATGACCGCCGGTCGCTCGCCCCGCGCGCCCGCCGCACGCCGCTTGTCCAGGACCTTCTGCAGCGCCTCGACGACCTCCGGGTCGAACTGCTTGCCCGCTTCCCCGGCGATCAGCCCCAGCGCTTGCTCGGGGTCGAACGCGCCGCGGTGGTTGCGCCCGGAGGTCACGGCGACGAACGCGTCGACGACCGACACGATCCGTGCGCCGATCGGGATGTCGCGACCGCGCAGACCGTCCGGGTAACCGGCGCCGTCGTAGCGCTCGTGATGGTGCCGGATGATCGGCAGGATCTTCCACGGGAAGTCGACGTGCTCGAACAGCTTGAGGCTCGCGGCGACGTGGGTCTTCATGCGCTCCCGCTGCTCGTCCGAGTACCAGCCCGACTCGTTCAGCAGGTCGGGCTCGACGTCGACCTTGCCCACGTCGCGCAACAGCGCGGCGAGCGCGACCTCGGTGACCGTCTCCTCGTCGGCCGCGAGCTCCTCGGCCACGGCCCGCGCCAGGCGCATCGCGTGGTGCGAGAACCCGCCGAAATGCCGGTCGTCGAGCTCGAGCAGGCTGACCAGCACGTCGATCACATGCAGCAGGGCCGCACGCTCGCGCTTGGCCGTCGAGGCGGTGCTGCCCTCGCGCGCCGCCTGATACGGCGCCTGCAGCAGCTCGAGGATCTGCTCCGCGCGCAGCAGATAGTCGTCGGAGCCGAACCGCAGCTGCTCGGGCGTGTTGCGCACCTGGTCGAAGCTCGTGACCACGACGACGCGGCACTCGGGACGCAGCTCGACGAGCCGCTCGCGCAGCTCTTCGGGCCGCCGGTCGGGAAGGTGCGACTCGATGATCACCGCATCGACGGCGACGCTGCCGACGATCTTCTCCGCCGCCGCCCCGGTGGTCGCGCGGGTGACCGTGTAGCCCAGCGCCCGTAGCTCACCGGCGAGCGCCTCGCGCACCTGGGCGCTCGCGGCGACGACGACGAAATTGCGCTTCACGCTGGAACTCCCGTCCGCATCGCTGCCCGAGGTGTGGGCGAATATAGGGCCGGGGACCGGGAAGTCAACGAACGGTAGCGCTTACGGCCGGGTCTCGAGCAGCTCTCGCGCGATCTGGCTCACGACCTTGCCATCGGCTCGTCCCTGGACCGCGGGCACGACACGCTTCATGACCGCGCCGAGGTCCTTGGGCGAGGTCGCGCCGAGCTCGGCGATCGCCGCCCGCACGATCTCCCGGACCTCCGCCGCATCGAGGGGTCGGGGCAGGTAGGACTGCACGATCTCGAGCTCCGCTTCTTCGCGCCGCACCAGGTCGTCGCGCCCGCCCCTGCGGAACTCGTCGATCGCTTCGCGGCGCTGCTTGGCGTATCCCGACAGAACCTGCAGCACCTCGTCGTCCGGCGCCTGGTGGTCCGCACCGCGCTCGGGCCGCAGCGCGACCTCGTGCTCGAGCACCCGGGCCCGCAGCATGCGCAAGCACTCGATGCGCGGGCGGTCGCCGGCCTTCATCGCGACCTTCAGATCGTCGGCCAGCCGCTGTCTCAACGACATCCGGCGCTCGGCCGCATCATGGATCGCAGGCGTCGCCCAGGCCGTCGTGGTCCGCGTCGGCCTGCAGCGGATTGGCCACGCTCGGGCAGTTGTCGCACGCGGTGCCGATGCCGTCGAAGTCCCCGTCGGCCTGGGTCGGATTCGAGACGTACGGACAGTTGTCGGTGCCCAGACCGTTGACGGTCAGGCTCGGCACGAGCACGAGGTCGCTCGACGCGGCATCGGTGTTCCACACGCCGATCGCCAGGATGTTCGTGCCGTTGTGCAGCACGGGCAGCGCCGTGGTCGTGACGTCGATCTGCGAGAACACCGGTGTCGCGCCGTTGCTCGACTCGTGGGACGTGGCCGCCGTGTTCCACGCCAGCGGCCCTGCGGGCAGGCTGGTCCGATACACCTCGGTGCCGTTGACCCATGCCGCGACCCCGTCGTCGAAGTCGACACCCAGGATCACGCGGTCGAGCCGCGTGACGTCCGCGATCTCGAACAGTGCCCGCGTGTAGATCGACACGTTGCCGGCCGGAACGACCGTCGCGAGCAGCCCCGCGGCCTCGCTCGAGGTGTCGTAGCCCACGCCGTAGTCGCCGCGCGACCAGGTCGAATCGTTGAACGCCTCGGTCATCCACGTCGCGTCGATGCCCGGGTTCACCGCGTTCGCCTTGTAGCGCATCGTCGGGCTGCGGTTCATGCTCAGCTTGGGCACGAGGACCAGGTCGGTCGACGGCGGGTTCGTCAGCACACGGTTCCACACGCCGACGGCCAGGACGTTCGTCCCGGTGTGCAGCGCCGGGATCCCGGCGATCGAGACGTCGATCAGCTCGCCGTAGTCCGGGACGAGCCCGTTACTCGCCTCGTGGGCCGTGGGATCCGCGTTGTACGCCGGCGGTCCGGCGGGCATCTCGGGCGAGCGATAGATCTCGACCCCGTTGATCCAGGCCACGACGCCGTCGTCGTAGTCCACGCCGAACCACAGGTTCAGCACCTGGCTGACGTTCGCGATCGAGAACGTCGCCCGGGTGTAGATCGACACGGTCCCGACCGGCACCGTCGTGTCGATCAGGTTCGACGCCGCGCCGTCGACGTCATAGCCCATGCCGTACGGGCCGCTCGACCACGCGGTGTCGTTGAACGCCTCGGCGGTCCAGGTCGTGCCGATCCCCGGGTCGGTGGCGTTGGCCTTGTACTTCGCGGTCGAGCCGTCGGCGACGAGCACGGTCTCGATCCGGCTCGACAGATCGAGGTCGATCAGCACCTCGGCGCACGTCCCGGCGCAGATCCCGTCGTTGTCGAAGTCGTTCAGCGGATCGAGGGCACAGAAATCGCACACGTCGCCGATGTCGTCGAAGTCCGCGTCGGCCTGGTCGGCGTTCGCCGACTCGTCGCAGTTGTCGCTCGGCGCACCGAGACCGTCGTCGTCGACGTCGTTCTGCGGATCGGTGGGGAACGCGTCGAGCGGACACGTGCTCGCGGCAAAGCCCGGATCGCGCCGTCCATCGTGGTCCGTGTCGGTGCACGTGTCGCACGCGTCGCCGAACGTGTCCGCGTCGGCGTTGGCCTGCGTCCCGTTCGTGACGCGCGAGCAGTTGTCGCTGACGTCGGGCACGCCGTCGGCGTCGTCGTCCGTGTCGCACAGGTCGCCCAGGGCATCCGCGTCCAGGTTCGCCTGGTCGCCGTTCGAGGTGCTGGCGCAGTTGTCGCACAGCTCACCCCAGAAATCGTCATCCGTGTCGGTCTGCGGGGCGTTCGAGACCAGCGGGCAGTTGTCCAGGCGATTGTCTACGCCGTCCCCGTCCGCGTCTCCGGCGCCGTTCGTACAGGGCGTCGGCGCGAAACGCGGCACGCCCGACTTCGGCAGCGTGTCCGGCCCGTGGCCGCAGTCGTTGGCGCCGGCGACGACGTACCAGAACATCGCGCCCGCGGTGGGCACCGCGGCGTCGTTCGCTTCGAGGTCGATGTTCCCTGTATTGAAGCACGTCTCGTTGTACGCGAACGTCCCGCCGGCGGCGAGCGAGCCCCGATACACGTGGGACAGGTAGCCCGCCTGCGCCCGCAGCCAGCGCAGGCGCGTACCACCGGTCTTGTCCAACAGCAGCGTGCCGACGTGCCCGGGCACGCCGGCGACCGAGGCGTTCGCCGGGCGGCAGTCGCACGTGTCACCGACCCGGTCCCCGTCCCCGTCGGTCTGGCTTCCGTTCGCCGCGAGCGGGCAGTTGTCCACGCCGTCGAGCACGCCGTCCGCGTCGTCGTCGCCGTCGCACGCGTCGCCCTGGCCGTCGGGGTCGCTGTTGGTCTGGGTCGGGTTGAACACGACCGGGCAGTTGTCCGAGCCGTCGAGGATCCCGTTGGCGTCGTCGTCCGTCTCGCACGCGTCGCCGAACGCGTCGCCGTCCGCGTTGGCCTGATTCGTGTTCGACACCACGGGGCAGTTGTCGCACACGTCCCCGCGCGTGTCCGCGTCGCCGTCGGTCTGGGTCGGGTTCGTCGTGGTCGGGCAGTTGTCGACGTTGGCGCAGCGGGAGTCGAGATCGATGTCGTTGCTCGGATCGACGGGGCACGGATCGCAGACGTCCCCCGACCCGTCCACGTCGCCGTCGGCCTGGTTCGCGTTCGAGGTCAACGGACAGTTGTCGATCGCGCTGCACACGCCGTCGCCGTCCGTGTCGTTGGCCGTGTCGCCGGGACACGGATCGCACGGGTCTCCCAGTCCGTCCGCATCCCCGTCGGCCTGCGTGCCGTTCGACGCCGCCGGGCAGTTGTCGCAGATGTCGCCCACGCCGTCCGTGTCCGCGTCGGCCTGATTCGCGTTGGCCACCGACGGACAGTTGTCCAGATTCGCGCAGCGGCCGTCACCCTCCGCGTCGTTGAGCGCGTCCTGCGGGCAGGGGTCGCACGCGTCGCCTGTCGAGTCGCCGTCGGCGTTGGCCTGGGTCGGGTTCGCCAGCGCGGGACAGTTGTCCGAGCCGTCGCACGTGGCGTCGCCGTCCGCGTCCGGGCTCGTGCACGCGCCGATCAACCCGACGTCGCGCAGGCCGGAGAAGTCCTGGACGAACGTTCCCGCGGCGAACAGGTTCGGTGCGCCGAACGTGCTCGACGTGCCGTCGTTGTAGCTGTCGAGCGGCGTGAGGAACGGCGTCGGGTCCTCCTCGAGCTTGAACACCTCGTCGCCGCCGACGCCGCTCACGGGGAACACGCCCTCGCCCACCGGTCCGAACACCGTCTGGAGCAGGGAGTTCTGGATCGTCAGCTGCCAGTTGTTGTTCGACACCGGGAAATCGAGCGCGCTGATGTACTGCCCGCTTCCGCTCGTTCCGGCGCGGACGTGGATCCACCAGTCCCCGTTGCCCGGGTCGTAGCTGACGTTGTCCGCCTGGTCCTCGCCGACCGTGATGATCGTCCCGGCCCGCAGGTTGGACCAGATCGAGCTATTCGTCAGGACGAGCGTGGTCACCTGCTCCGTCGGGGCGCCCGTGTCGTTCGACACGCGCAGGCGCCAGTTCCGCGCGTCGACGTGGTCGCCCGTCACGACGAGCTCGAACCAGTCGCCGCCGTTGCCGACGATCCGGCCGAAGTGCGAGTCCGAGTTGCTCGACGCCAGGAACTTGTCCGGATCGACCGCGTTGTACTCGTTCAGGATCATCGGCGTCGCCGGCACGTTGTTCGCCGCCTGGGGCGTCACGAGCGACAGGACCCGCAGGTCGGCCCCGCCGTCGGGGAACCGCCCGGTCGACGTGTCGGCCGGCAGCGCGCCGTACGGCATGTAGTCGATCAGCGTCCCGGTGGACGAGAACAGGCCGACCGTCCCGCCGAGCGCGCTCAGCGTGAAGTTCGTGTGCCGCGGCCCCTCCCCGGTCTCGCCGTCGGCCCAGAACAGCATGTAGCACCCGGCGCACAGGCTCGTGCCGCCCGGGATCGCCCACTGCGTCGGCGTGCCCAGGCTGCTCGCCAGGTACATGCCGCCGATCTGCAGCGTCGTGCTCCCGTGGTTGTGCAGCTCGATCCACGAGTCGGCCTCGCCCATCTCGTCGGTGTTGATCGTCGCGTTGTCCGGAAGCACCTCGTTGATGAACAGCGCAGGGAGCGTGGGCAGGCTGCCCTTGATGCTGTTCGCCGCACCCGGAGTTCCCCCGTTCGCCGTGCTCGCGCCCCAGTTGGCCACCTTGCCGTTTTCGCGCGACGCATCGATCAGCTCGAGCGCCTTGCCGCCGCCGTTCGCTCCCGCGGGCCACGGCGCGACCTCGTCGAACGTGACCGAGCTGACGACGCCGCCGTACTGGTTCTTGAGCACGAGCGTCTCGCCGAGGTCGTTCAGCGAGCCGTTGTACTGCGCGGCCACGAACTTGCCGGTGCCGTAGATCTGACGGAACCGCGTGTCCTGCTTGGCGAACACGACGTAGCCGTTCTTCGGGATCACGGTGCCGGCCGGGATGTTGAGCGACAGGCCCTCGAGCCGCCAGCCCGAGATGTCGACCGCCTCCGTGGTCGACGGGTTGTGCAGCTCGATGAACTCGTCGATCTCGCCGCCCACCGGCTTGTACATGATCTCGTTGATCACGACCCGCGGGGCCGCCGACTGCGGCGGCGGGATGTGGCACAGCGCGTGGGTCACGAACAGGTGCTGGCGGCGCTTGGCCAGGTACTGCTGCTTCAGCGCGGTGACCGCCGTGGCCACGCTCTGCGGCGTCCCGTACTGGCCCCACAGCGCGGCGTCCGTCGCGGCCTCGGGCGCGATCTGCGCGACGTGCGCGTCGATCATCGCCTCGTACAGACCGTCGGGAAGCATCTGGTCCATCACGCTGCGCAGGCGGCGCTGGAACATCTCGAGCAGGTCGGGCTGCGTCAACACGCGCTCGACCAGCTGGTTGTAGATCTCCTGGTACGGCCGGTGGTCGCGCGTTCCCATGATCGGGAAGCTCGGCGACACGTACACCGGCTTGCCGGTCACGAAGTCCACGTCGGCCCAGATCGTGTCGTTGAGCGACGTGCCGATCCAGTTGCGGCCGAACGTCAGGTCGAGGTCCCACGGATACGTGGCCCAGCGCTGTGTGCCGTTCGTGTCGCGGTACAGGAAGTAGTTCTTGTCCCCCCAGTCGTTGCCATGGATGATCACCTCGAACGCGACCATGTTCATCAGGGCCGGGATGTCGACGTTGTCGAGCACGTAGTTGCGTAGCGACGCCCCGCCCAGGACCTCGAGATTCGTGATCAACGAGTACAGGTCGGAGTAGTCCTCGTCGAGCCGGGACTCCTTGTCGTACAACGGCACGATCTCGGCCATCGTGGGCCAGAAGCGGAGCGAGTCGCCGGCCTTGTATCGCGCGCCTGAGGGGTCGAGCCGGGAGCGCACGACCCAGTCCGAATCCGGGGCCTCGAGGAACATGTACAGGCCGAAGAACTGACCGTTCTGCTCGAGCCGCACGGGGAAGATGCTCTGGGTCAGTCCACCGATCTGGCCCCACGTGGTCCAGGCCAGGTACTCGCGCGTGTAGGTCTTGTCGGCGTAGCACGCCGGGAGATCGATCGTGTCGACCGCGTGCTCGAGCAGGTCCGGGGCTTCGAAGTCGTGCCCCTGGGGGAAGAAGAGCTTCCAGCTCAGCTTGGGCCAGAAACGCTGCGACTGGCCGCGCACGCGGACCTGCACGGCATCCCACAGCCGGCCGTTGTACACGATCACGCACGGCTCGGTGTCGTCGGTCAGCTTGTGCGCCAGCGCATCGGCGTAGTCCACCGGATCGATGAACCAGCGGAGATTGGGCAGGCCGGTCGTCACGCCGGGGTCGGGCACCGCGGTGCCGACGTACGTCACCGTGTCGTCGTCCCGTGGATAGGTCATCGTGCCGCTCGGCCCGGATACCGAGATCCGGAACCGGATCAGCGCGTCGACCGCCTGGCCCGGAATCGTCGCACCGTACGTGCCGTCGGCCGCCGGGCCGTCTCCGTGCGCGCCGTCGTCGAACATCCCGATCGTGACCTCGGACCCGAAGCCGATGCGGTAGGTCAGCTGGGTCGTCGTCGCCGACAGGATCTGCGCCGTCACGAGAACCGGCGTGCTCGCGGCCGGGCTCAGCGGGAACTGGACGTTCTGGACCCACGGCGGGAGCCCCGTCGCACGCCGGCTGTTGACGAGGCACGGCGTTC
This sequence comes from uncultured Acidobacteriota bacterium, assembly GCA_963824225.1. Taxonomy (GTDB): domain Bacteria; phylum Acidobacteriota; class Polarisedimenticolia; order Polarisedimenticolales; family Polarisedimenticolaceae; genus CAWGOF01. The sequence goes on from CAWGOF010000002.1 coordinate 947,905, forward strand.
CGCCGTCGGGGTTCGACGCGTGCCAGTTGCGGGGCGTCGAGTTGTCGAGCGTCGGGTCGATCAGCTCGATCGACGGCCCGAGGCCGTCGGCCTTGGACGGCCACGACGGCGCGTCGTCGTACACGACCTCGTCGATGACGGCGAGCGTGGCGTCGAGGAGCGCGATCCGCTCCCCGCCGTTGTCGAGGGTGGTCCCGCTCGGTCCGAACTGATGCGTGGTCGCGCAGCCGTACGTCGCCTGGAACTCGCTCGCCGTGTGGGCCACGGCGAGGAACCCGTTCGCGGGGATCGTCGTCCCGCCGGGGAAGCAGTACGTGAGCCCGTCGAAGCACCAGTTGGACAGATCGACCGACGCTCCGCCGGTGTTGTGTAGCTCGACGTACTCCTCACCGTCGTCGTCCGACTCGGGGTGGTACAGGATCTCGTTGATGACGACGGCGGCATTCGCCGGCCCGGCCACCAGTGCCAGGGCCGCGAGTGCGCACGCAAGCTTGAAATACTTGTAGCTCATTCCGACGATCGGGCAGCGCCGCGCCGTGCCGACGGGGGGACGCGGACGGCATGGATATACGGCCAAAGGCGGTGGGTCACAACCGCCCCGGAGCGGTTCGCGCGGCCCACCCTTGGCGCATCACCGCGGTGGCCAGGAGGATGGCGCCGAACCACTGGTGCGCCGTGGCGAGAGCCAGGTCGAAGACCCGCGACAGGCTCCCGGCCTCGACCGCAGCCGTGGCGATCCACGCGGCAAACCCGAGCGTGACCTGGATCGCGAGGGCGACGCCGAGGGCCGAGCCGAGGCGGCGCAGGACCGGGTTCCCGGCGCTCGCCGCGGTACGAATCGCGATGCGCAGGGTGAACGGGATGACAACCGCGACACCGACGAGGACGTGGAGCAGGAGGAGGCGCCCCAGGTGGCGTTGCGCTGCGCCGAGCGCGACCTGCACCACGAGGAGCGCCACGAGCACACAACCGGCCACGCGGTCCATGCGGTCGTCGCCCTCCGCCGGCTCTGCCGTGATCCAGCCCCGGGAGGTGACGGTCGCGAGCAGGACGAGCCCGGCGAAGAACAGCTGCGCCAGGATCGCGTGACCGATCGCGAGTCCCAGGCTCCGCTCGGTCACCCGCATCCCGCCCAGCGTTCCCTGGACGACGACCGCGACGACGAGCGCCCAGGCGAACCAGCGAACCGCACGTCGAGCCTCGTGACGCGCGACCGTGAACGCGAGAGTGACCGTTGTCAGCCCGACCAACGCGCCGATCAACCGGTGCGCGTGCTCGTAGTAGACCCCACCCGTCATGCGCGAGAACGGATAGAGGAACATGTTGTAGCCGAACGACGTGGGCCAATCGGCGACCGCGAGGCCCGCCTCGGCGCTCGTGACGAGGCCCCCCGCGCCGAGAAGCAGGAGCGTCGCGCCGACGGCGACCCAGGCGAAACGCGGGAGCCAGGCGGCGGCCGGCTCGGGCGGTCGTGCCGCGCGTGTGCCGAGCGCGGCTCCCGCGGCTGCGAGCGCGGCGGATGCGCCGATCGAGCCCGGGATCCAGACGAGCCACGACGGAGCACCCCCGCCACTCGCCGCCGAGAGAAGGCTTCCCAGGACAAGTAGGTTCAGCAGACCGGTCGTGGCCCCGGCCGTCGCCGCATCGAGCGCCGTGCCGCCCTGCCGCCCGAGGAGCAGACCTCCGACCGGCAGGCAGGCCAGGATCGCGACCAGGAGCACCGGGCTCGGCAGCTCGATACCCGGGAGCCGCCCGAGATAGCCGACCCCCCACATGGCGACGGTCGTACCGAACGCCGCGGTCAGGAGTCCGGCAGCGGGAACGCGAGCGCAGCTTGCCCCGGACGGCACGTCGTGCTTCCTTTTCCTCTTGCGAAGCCGGGGATTCTAGCTCCCGCCGGACGCGACCGCCCCACCCGGGGGCGCGCCGGGGGCACGCGACGTATCTTGTTCGGAGGGTCCGCCGTCAGGGGTTTTTCCATGGACGCAGCAAGCTGGGACCGGTTCCGGAGGCGTCTCGACGAGTTCCACGACTGGCCCTGCCCCTACGTGTTCAAGTTCATCGTGCCCAAGGACCAGATCTGCGCCATGTTCCGGCTGCTCGCCGGGCACGAGTACAGCATCCGCGACTCGAGCCACGGGCGTTACCTGTGCTTCACCGCCCGGATCTGGATGCTGTCGAGCGCCGAGGTCGTCGCGCTGTACCGGTCGGCCCGCCATATCGAAGGGATGATCGCCCTCTGACCTCGGCCCCCATGCGGACCCTCGACGTCGCCCCGGGTGTCCGGATCCCGCTCGAGGAGCTCGAGTGGACCGCGTCGCGCGGCGGCGGTCCCGGCGGGCAGCACGTCAACAAGGTCAGCACGCGCGTCGCGGTGACGCTCGACGTCCTCGGCTCGCTGTCCCTGCCCGCAGCGGCGAAGGCGCACATCCAGCAGCGCCTCGGCCACCGTCTCACGCGCGACGGCCGCCTCCGAATCACGTGTGGCGTCCACCGGAGCCAGTCCGCGAATCGGCGCGAGGCGCTCGACCGGCTCGCGACCCTTCTCTCGGACGCGCTCCGCCCGCGCCGGAAGCGGGTCGCCTCTCGAGTTCCCGGCGCCGAGCGGGAGAGACGGCTCGCCGCCAAGCGCGCCCGCGCGAGAACGAAGCGCGACCGCGGGGCTCCAGGAACCGAGACCTGACCCCCGTCGTCGATGTACACTCGCGCCCCGCGAGGTTTCCATGTCGCGATCCCGCCTCGGTCTCGTGCTCCTGCTCGTCGCCTGCGAGCTCCTGGGCCTGGGCTCGGCGCAGTGGTTCTTCCGCGTGTTCCAGATCACCGTGCCGGCGGCGGTGATCACGAGCTTCAATCGCTTGTCGGCCCAGGGGATGTTCCTGCTCAACGGCGCAGTTCTCGGGCTCGTGTTGTTCCTGTGGTGCCTCGGGGTGCTCGCCCTCGCGCCGTTCTTCCGCGCGGCGCGCGGCGCGCCGGGTGCGAACGCCGAGCCGACGCGCTAGGAGCCGGTGGGAGCCGGCGTGGGCTCGGGGCGTTTCGGGCGGAAGCCGCGGTCGAAGAACTCGAGCACGCCCGACTCGAACCGCGCCCGCACCCCGCGCACGTGATCGCCCGGGAACACGTAGAACGCGTGGTCGACCTCGGCCGCGCCGAGCGCCAGGACGAGCGAGCGTGACTCCGGGAGAAGCGGGTCCTGGTCCCCCACGTCGAGCTCGATCCGCAAACGCTTCAGATCGGCGGCGCGGCGTGGAACGCTGCGCACGAGCGCCGATTGGAGCCAGCGGTCCCACACCGCCTGGTTCTGCACGAGCTTGCCCTCGACGATCGACCACGGCAGCTCGGCCTGGAACGGCGCTCGGCCGGGCATCGGGCTGAACGCGACGGCCTTCGACCACAGCACGCGGGCCAACGGCGACGGGTTGGCGCTCAGGCCGCCCTCGAGCTCGACCGCCGCCCTTGCTGCGTCCTCGCCGAACGGGTTCGGCTCGACGAGGTTCGGCGCGCTGATCCCCGCGACCGACCCGAACGTGTCCGGGTAGTCCATCGCGATGCGCAGCGCTCCGTAGCCGCCCATCGATTGACCACCGATCGCGCGCGACCCGCGCTCGGGGATCGTCCGGTAGGTCGCGTCGACGTGGGCCACGACGTCCCGGGCGACGAAGTCCTCCCACGCGCCGCCGGTCACCGAGTTCACGTACCAGCTCCCGCCGAGCTTGGTCCGGGCGTCGGGCAGGACGAGGATCATCGGGCCGATCCGTCCGGCCTCGATCGCAGTGCGGAGCGCCACCGACACGTCGAGCCCCTCGTACCCCTGGCCGAGCCAGCTCTCGGGACCCACACCCCAGGCGTGGAGCAGGTAGACCGCCGGGTAGCGCGCGCTCGGCGCCTCGTCGTACCCCGGTGGGAGAATGACGGTCACCGATCGGCTCGCGCTCTCGCCGGCGCGGTTCGACACGAGCGACTCGGCGAGGAACGTCGTCCGCACGACCCGCGCGCTGGCCGCGGGAGCGAGGAGCTGGATCGCGGCGCACGCGGCCGCGGCGACGGCGAAGCGCTTTCGGCTCATCTCTCGACCCTTGGCATGATTGCACAGTTGACCCGTGCCGAGCCGCGCTGTTAGTCTTGGCGGCCCCATGGCCTCTACCGAGGAAACTCCCGACCTCGATCCGGTACGGGGCAGGGCGCCGCTGATCCTCGGCGGCCACGACTTCCCGTCGATCACGCGCGCCGTCTGCGATCCGCTCGAGCAACCGACGCCGCTCGGCTGGTGGTTGTTCTTCCTGCCGTCGCTCGGCCTGCTGAGCCTCCTCGGCCTGGCCACGGGCTGGCTGTTCTGGGAGGGGATCGGGATCTGGGGCTTGAACAACCCGGTCGGCTGGGCGTTCGACATCACCAACTTCGTGTTCTGGGTCGGCATCGGCCACGCCGGCACGCTGATCTCGGCGATCCTGTTCCTGTTCCGCCAGAAGTGGCGCACGTCGATCAACCGCTCGGCCGAGGCGATGACGATCTTCGCCGTCATGTGCGCGCTGATCTTCCCCGGCATCCACGTCGGCCGGATCTGGGTCGCGTACTGGATGCTGCCCGATGCCGAACCAGATGAGCATGTGGCCGAACTTCCGCAGCCCGCTCCTGTGGGACGTGTTCGCGGTCAGCACCTACGGCACGGTGTCCGCTGCTGTTCTGGTACGTCGGCCTGATTCCCGACCTGGCCACGGTGCGCGACCGCGCGCGCACGCTCCTGCGCCGACGGATCTTCGGCGCCCTGGCGCTCGGCTGGCGCGGCTCGAACCGCCACTGGCAGCACTACGAGACGCGCCTACCTGATCCTCGCCGGTCTGGCGACGCCGCTCGTGCTGTCGGTGCACTCGATCGTGTCGATGGACTTCGCCGTGTCGCAGCTCCCGGGCTGGCACACGACGATCTTCCCGCCGTACTTCGTCGCCGGCGCGATCTTCTCCGGCTTCGCCATGGTGCTGACGCTGATGGTCATCACGCGCAAGGCGTTCGGCCTGGAGAACCTGATCACGATCCGGCACATCGACAACATGGCCAAGATCATGCTCGTCACCGGCAGCATGGTCGGCTACGCCTACGGCATGGAGTTCTTCATCGCCTGGTACAGCGGCAACCCGTACGAAGCGGTTCGCGTTCCTGAACCGCGCGTTCGGGCCATACGCCTGGGCGTACTGGATCATGGTGTCGTGCAACGTCATCCTGCCGCAGATCTTCTGGTGCAAGAAGGCCCGCACGAACCTGGCGATGCTGTTCGTCATGTCGATCTTCGTCAACGTCGGCATGTGGTTCGAGCGGTTCGTGATCATCGTCACGTCGCTGCACCGCGACTTCCTGCCGTCGAGCTGGGACATGTACACGCCGACGATCTGGGACGTTCCTCGCGCTCCTCGGCAGCTTCGGCCTGTTCTTCACCATGTTCTGCCTGTTCGTCGCGGTTCCTGCCGATCGTGGCCACGGCCGAGGTCAAGGGCGTGCTGCCCGAGGCCGACCCGCACCACGGCGAGGAGCACGTGGTGCTCGACGTCTCGAAGTCCCCGGTGCGCGAGGCGACCACGTGACCCCGCCGCTGCGGCGCCCGCCGCTGCGGCGCCTGCCGCTGCGGCGCCTGCCGCTCCTCCCCGAGCTGCCCCCGGGCCCGTACTACGGCGCGCTCGCGCGGTTTGCCGGTCCGCGCGAGCTGGTCCACGCGTGCGAGCGGATCCGCGACCTGGGCTTCACGCGGTGGGACGCGCACAGCCCGTTCCCGGTCCACGGCCTCGACCGGGCGATGGGTCTGCGCGACTCGCGGCTGCCATGGATCGTGCTCGTGCTCGGGTTGAGCGGCGCCGCCGGAGCGATGCTGCTCCAGTGGTGGGTCCACACCCAGGCGTACCCGCTCGTGATCTCGGGCAAGCCACTGTTCTCGTGGCCGGCGTTCGTCCCGGTGACGTTCGAGGTCGGCGTGCTGTTCGGCGCTCTCGGCGCGGTGTTCGGGATGTTCGGCCTCAACCGGCTGCCGATGCACCACCACCCGCTGTTCGCCTCCCGGACGTTCGAGCGCGTGACGGACGACGGGTTCTTCGTGTCGATCGAGTCGTGGGATCCGAAGTTCGACGCCCAGGCGACGGTCCGGACGCTCGAGGACCTCGGCGCGCTCGACGTCGAGCTGCTCGCGTCGTCATGAGGCGACCGTGATCGTCCCCCGCGCCCTCGAGACCGCCCGGGTCACCGTGCCCGAAGGCAGCGCGCTGCGGCGCATGCCGCTCGTGGCGCTGGCCGTCGGCGCGCTCGCGACCCTGGCCTCGTTCGCCCTCGGCGGCTCGGGCCGCCAGCTGTGGTTCTCGTGGCTCGTCGCGTTCGTGTTCTGCCTGACGCTGGCGCTCGGCGCACTGTTCTTCGTGCTCGTGCACTTCGCGACGAAGGCCGGGTGGGGCGTCGCCGTACGGCGCCTGGCCGAGGGCGTCGCCGGAACGCTGCCCGTGCTGGCCGTCCTGTTCGTCCCGGTGCTCCTCGGGCTGCACGAGCTGTACCACTGGAGCGACCCGCAAGCGGTGGCCCACGATCCGCTGCTCGCGGCCAAGGCGCCGTACCTGGCGCGCGGGTTCTTCGTGCTCCGTGCGGCCCTGTACTTCGCGGTCTGGAGCGTCCTCGCGGTCGTGTACCTGCGCGGCTCCCGGCGCCAGGACGACACGGGCGACGAGCGGATCACCCGGCGCCTGACCGCGCTTGCCGGGCCCGCGCTGATCGTGTTCGCGCTGTCGGTCAGCTTCGCCGCGATCGACTGGATCATGTCGCTCGAGCCGCACTGGTACTCGACCGTGTTCGGGGTATACGTGTTCGCCGGCTGCGTCGTGTCGTTCTTCTCGCTGCTGGTCGTGGTCTCGGCGGCCCTCGGCCGAGCCGGCGTGCTGCGCGGCGTGATCACGGCCGAGCACTACCACGACGTGGGCAAGCTGATGTTCACGTTCATCGTGTTCTGGGCGTACATCGCGTTCGCCCAGTTCTTCCTGATCTGGTACGGCAACATCCCCGAGGAGACGGTGTGGTACCTGCGGCGCATCGACTCGGGGTGGCTCCCGGTCACGCTGCTCCTCGCGATCGGGCACTTCGTCGTCCCGTTCCTGTACCTGATGCCCCGGACGATCAAGCGCCGCACACCGCTGCTCGTCGCCGGCGCGGTGTGGGTGCTGTTCGTTCACCTGGTGGACATGTACTGGCTGGTCATGCCCACGCTGCACGAGAATGGGCCCCGGTTCACCGTGCTCGACCTGACGACGTTCCTCGCCGTTTTCGGGCTGTTCGCCGGCGCCGCGGGCTGGCTCCTGACGCGCCGGCCGCTCGTCCCGCTGCAGGACCCGCGCCTGCCCGAGTCGGTGGCGTTCGAGAACTTCTGAGCCGGGTCGTCCCCCTGACCCCGGCCGACCGATCCTGTATCTTGTTTCCCACGGCGGGCCTCTGATAGTCTCCCCCGCTGACCCATAGGAGGCGTCCATGCGCAGTCGGATCCGTCCCGTTCTCTGCTCGGCTCTGGCGGTGGTCCTGGCCGGCATGGCCAGCGCGGCCACGCTGAGCGGCACGATCAAGTTCGAGGGCACGGCCCCGGCGCTCAAGCCCGTCGCCATGGACGCCGACCCGAACTGCATGCGCAAGCACTCGGCCGCCGTGGCCAACGAGATGCTCGTCCTCGGCTCGGGCAACACGGTGGCCAACGTCCTGGTGCGGGTCAAGAGCGGGCTGCCGGCCGGCAAGACCTACCCCGCGCCGGCGACCCCGGCCGTGATCGACCAGCAAGGCTGCCAGTACAAGCCGCACGTGCTGGGGATGATGGTCGGCCAGAAGCTCAAAGTGAAGAACTCCGACGGCCTGCTGCACAACGTCCACGCGCTGCCCAAGACGAACACCGAGTTCAACCGGGCGATGCCGGCGACGATGACCGAGTTCGAGCACACGTTCGACAAGGCCGAGGACGTGTTCCGCGTCAAGTGCGACGTCCATCCGTGGATGGGCAGCTGGGTCTCCGTGATGACCCACCCGTTCTTCAGCGTCACGAGCACCGCCGGGACGTTCAAGATCGACAACCTCCCCGCGGGCACGTACCAGATCGAGGCGTGGCACGAGAAGCTCCCGGCCAAGACGGTGTCGGTCACCGTGACGGCCGACGAGAAGAAGACGGTCGACTTCACGATGGCCGCGCCGGCGAAGTAAGCCGGACCGAGGAGACGCGGGATGGAGACACTGCACGAGCGGGCCCACGCCGCCGAGCATCACGCAGAGCAGTCGTTCTGGTGGAAGTACGTCTTCTCCACCGACCACAAGGTCATCGGCGTCCAGTACACCGTGACCGGTCTGGTGTTCCTGTTCTTCGGCTTCTGCCTGATGATGATCGCGCGCTGGCAGCTCGCGTATCCGGGCGTCGCCGTCCCGCTCCTGGGCAACCTGTTCGGCGAGATCCGCGCGCCGGGCGGAGCGATCGCTCCCGATTTCTACAACCAGCTCGGGGCGATGCACGGCACGATCATGGTGTTCATGGGCGTCGTGCCGCTCGCCGTCGGCGGGTTCGGCAACTTCGTCCTGCCGCTGCAGATCGGCGCCCCCGACATGGCGTTCCCGCGCATCAACATGGCGAGCTACTGGAGCTACGTGCTCGGCGGCATCATCATGCTGGTCAGCTTCTTCCTCCCCGGCGGCGCCGCACAGTCAGGCTGGACCTCCTACGCCCCGCTGTCCAACATCGCGCCGATGGGTCAGACGGCGTGGCTCCTGGGCATGGTGTTCCTGATCACGTCGTCGCTCCTCGGCTCGATCAACTTCATCGTCACGACGATCCAGCTGCGGGCCAAGGGCCTGACGTTCATGCGCCTGCCGTTCTTCTGCTGGGCCCAGTTCGTCACGGCGTTCCTGCTGCTCCTGGCGTTCCCGCCGCTCGAGGCCGCGGCGGTGCTGCAGCTGATGGATCGGCTGGCCGACACGAGCTTCTTCCTGCCCACGGGGCTCGTGGTCTCGGGCCAGGTGCTCGAGGTCTCGGGCGGCGGCAGCCCGCTCCTGTGGCAGCACCTGTTCTGGTTCCTCGCGCACCCCGAGGTGTACGTCCTGATCCTCCCGGCGATGGGCATCGTCGCCGAGGTCGTGGCCAACAACACGCGCAAGCCGCTGTGGGGCTACCGGACGCTCGTGTACTCGCTGGTGTTCCTCGGGTTCATGTCGTTCATCGTGTGGGCGCACCACATGTTCCTGACCGGCATGGGCACGACGATGGCGTCGTTCTTCCAGACCACGACGATGATCATCTCGATCCCGTCGGTCGCGATCCTCAGCGCGCTGATCCTGTCGCTGTGGGGCGGGGCGATACGGTTCAACACCGCGATGCTGTTCGCGCTCGCGTTCCTGCCGATGTTCGGCATCGGCGGCCTGACCGGCCTGCCGCTCGGGCTGAGCTCGCCCGACGTGTTCCTGCACGACACGTTGTACGTCATCGGACACTTCCACTACGTGGTCGCGCCGGGGACGATCTTCGCCCTGTTCGCTGGCGTGTACTACTGGTTCCCCAAGGTCACCGGGCGGCGGATGAACGAGACGCTGGGCAAGCTGCACTTCTGGCCGTCGCTCGTGTTCATCAACCTGATCTTCATGCCGATGATGATCCAGGGCATGGCCGGCGTGTCGCGGCGCCTGGCCGACGGGGGCGAGACCTACGACTTCTCGGATCCGGTGATGGGCTTGAACAAGGTGATGTCGCACGCGGCGTACGGCCTGGCCCTGGCGCAGATCCCGTTCTTCATCAACTTCTTCCGCAGCATCCGCCACGGCGAGAAGGTCGGCGCGAACCCGTGGAACGCGACGACGCTCGAGTGGCAGGCTCCGTCGCCGCCACCGCACGGGAACTTCACCGAGCCGCTCGTCGTGCACCGCGGACCGTACGAGTACAGCGTCCCCGGCGCCCCGCGCGACTTCTGCCCGCAGAACCAGCCCGTGGGAGCGTGAGGCGGACATGGAGATCCCGTACACCGTCGAAGCGCGCCCCGATACGGGGCTGACGAGCGGCAAGATCGGCATCTGGCTGTTCCTCGCCTCCGAGGTCATGCTGTTCGGCGCCCTGTTCGCGACGTACATCATGCTGCGCGTCGGGGCCCACGAGTGGCCCAAGGGCGCCGAGATCCTCAACGTCCCGCTGGCGACGCTGAACACGGTCGTGCTCATCACGTCGTCGGTCACGATGGTCATGGCCTGGGCCTCGCTGATGCGCCGGAACCTGGCCAAGGCCCGGATGTTCCTCTGGGTCACCGTGGCCCTCGGCGGCGCGTTCATGGTCATCAAGGCCATCGAGTACAACGCCAAGTTCGAGCACCACCTGTACCCGAGCACGAACACATTTCTCGCGATCTACTTCACGCTCACCGGGCTCCACGCGTTCCACGTGCTCGGCGGGATGGTGATCAACGCGTACTTCGCCGGTCCGGGCTCGAAGCTGTGGCACAAGAATCCACAGTGGCTGACGAACCGCGTCGAGCACGCGGGGCTGTTCTGGCACTTCGTCGACCTGGTGTGGATCTTCCTGTTCCCCGTCCTGTACCTGCTGTAGGAGACGCCATGGAGCACGGGCACGCCGCGGACATCGACCGCCACGTTCGAACCTACGTGATGGTGTTCGTGGCGCTGATGGTCCTGACGCTCGTCACCGTCGGGATCTACTACCTGCACCTGCCGACGGCCGGGGCGATCGCCCTGGCGCTGATCGTCGCCACGGTCAAGGGCACGCTCGTCGCGTGCTTCTTCATGCACCTGATCTCCGAGCGCAAGCTGGTCTACGCCGTGCTGATCATGACCGTCGGGCTGTTCTTCGTGCTCCTGTTCATCCCGCTGATCACGTCGCTCCTCGACCAGGCGCACGTGTAGGGCTCGAGCCGTGTCGCTGCGCGCGTTCCACCTGCTGTTCGTCGCCGCGGCGACGATCCTGGCGTTCGTGTTCGGCGGGTGGTGCCTGCGGGCGTCGAGCGCCGGGACCCCGGGCTACCTGGCAATGGGCATCGGGAGCTTCGTCGTCGGCGTCGGGCTGATCGCGTACGGCGCGTGGTTCCAGCGCAAGATCCGCACCGCCGAGCAGGAGCGGGAGCGCCGCCGCCGCAACCTGCACGGTCTGCCGGTGGTCCTGGCCACGTGGTTCCTCGGCGCGCGGGCCGCCGAGGCGTGCTCGGTGTGCTACGGCCAGGCCGAGGGGCCGATGGTCGACGCCGCGCGCATGGGCGTGTGGCTGCTGTTCGGCCTCGTGCTCTCGATCCAGATCGCGTTCGTCGCGTTCTTCGTGTACCTGCACCGGCGGGCCAAGCGCTACCGCGCGAAGCACCGCGACGTGCGCTGGGCCGACTGAGGGGAACCGGATGCCGGACATCAATTTCTACCTGCCACAGCTGGCCTCGGCCGAGGGTGCGGCGCTCGACCACACGCTGAACCTGGTGCACTGGCTGATGCTCGTGCTGTTCATCGGCTGGGGCTCGTTCTTCGCCTACGTGCTGTACCGGTTCCGCGCGGGTCGCCACCCCAAGGCCGATCCGGTGGGCGTGCGCAGCCACGCCTCGTCATGGCTCGAGGGCGCGGTGTTCGTGGCCGAGGTGATCCTGCTCGCCGGGTTCTCGATCCCGCTGTGGGCCCAGCGCGTGGACCAGGTGCCGCCCGCCGCCGATTCGACGATCGTGCGCGTCGTCGCCGAGCAGTTCGCGTGGAACATGCATTACCCGGGCGCCGACGGCGTCTTCGGCAAGACCGATCCGCACAAGGTCGATCCGCAGTCGAACCCCCTGGGCCTCGACGCCGACGATCCGGCGGGCAGGGACGACGTGACCACGCTGAACCAGCTGCACGTGCCGGTCGGCAAGCCGGTCGTGATCCACCTGTCGAGCAAGGACGTGATCCACAGCTTCGGCGTCCCGCACATGCGGGCCAAGCAGGACGCGATCCCCGGGATGTCGATTCCCGTGTGGTTCACGCCGACGGTGACGACCGCCGAGATGCGCGAGCGCGTCGGGAACCCCGAGTTCGTCTACGAGATCGCCTGCGCGCAGCTGTGCGGCCTGGGCCACTCGACGATGCGCGGGTTCCTGACCGTCGAGACGCCCGAGGAGTACGCGGCGTGGCTCGCGCAGCAGGCCCCGGCCCAGGGCGGCGACGCGTTCTGGCAGTAGGCGGTTACGCGTTCGCCAGCGGAACGCCGAGCTCACGGGCGACGGCCGTGAGCCGAGCGTCGTAGCTCGCCAACGCCACAGCTTGCCCCTGGCCTCGAAGGAACTCGATCGAGGCCAGATGCAGCGCATCAAGTGTCCGCACCGGCATCGGGAACGCTTCAATCGCCCGAGCCAGAACCGGGCGCGCGAGCTCGACGAGGGCGACCCGCCCCAGCAGCGCTCGGAGAGCCTCCCCATGGGAGTGCGCCAACTGACGGGCGTGGAGTCTGGTCCACATCTCGTACTCGAGGAGTCGACTCGATACGATCGTCTCACGCCACAGCGAATCGGCCGGCCGCCGGTCCTCGGCCAGCAAGTGCGCGAGCGCCACAGAGGTATCGAGGTAGATCAACGAGCGTTCCGGTCCGCCTCGAGCTCTGCCAACAACTCTCCGAGAGTCGCGACCGGAAGACGCGGCGGGATCCCGGAAGCCGCAAGCGCCGGAGGCGTCAGCCACCCCTGGCGCACGGCCTCGGCTAGTGTCGCATCCGCCAAGAAGCCGCTGCGGCTCTCATGGGGCGGAACTAGTTCGGCAACGACACGGTCGCGATCGGTGACTAGGACGGTCTCGCCACCGGCGGCCAGGCGCACGTACTCACTGAGCTTATTCTTCAGCACCTTCAGGCCGACGGAGCGCACGGGACCAAGGTAGCTTCCGGAAGCTACTTCGTCAACCTGCTGGGATCCGGCCCATGCGCTCGCGCCTAGGGGGACGGAGCGGGCGCGTCGGTCGGGCGGAGGACCACGGACACCTGGTTGGCCCGCCGCAGGGCGCTTCTCAGCTCCAGGACCTGCGCGCGCTTCGTCGGGTCGATCTCCAGGCTCAGCGCCCGAACCTCTCGCTCGAGCACGACGCGATCGGGTCGCGCGTCCGCCCGCACGGTCACGCGGCCCAGGGCGTTCGCCAGCTCGAGCGCTGCCGGGAGCTGGATGACCGTTTGCCCGTCGAGGACGATCTCGTCCACGCGACGGAACACCGCCAGGTACGGCTGATACACGACCTGCTCGTCGTCCGTGTCGGGTAGCGGAAACATCCCGAGCGAACGTAGCTCGGGAGGTCGCACCACGCGCAGCTCATCGAACTCGTGCAGCGGGCCCGCGTGCTTGAACCGGACAGCGTAGGTCCAGTCGCCGGCCGCCGGCGTCGCCGGGCCCTCGATTCGAAGATCGAACAGGCCGGGGAACGAATCGGACAGGCGGCTGTACTGCGAGCGCCGGAACTCTTCGGCCGCCACGACTCGACCATCCTCGTCCTCGAGAATCGCGCGCCGCACGCCGCCCAGGACGCGATGTCCCTGGATGCTCACGCCGCCTGTCCTGTCGAGGGCCCAGACCATCCTCTCCTCGTCCAGGTTGTCGCCAGCGCCACTGTGCGGGAAGACGATGAGCCCCTCGGATCCGAGGCCGACAGGCAACCCCTGCGCCCCTTCCAGTCGGGTGGAGATGTCCTGGGCCGAGTCCGCCGGCATCGTTGGGTCGAAGACCCGGATCGGCCCTCGGTCGGGGTCGTCGACGATGGCGACACCGGGACGCCGCTCCCGGCCCTCCCACGGTATCCCGACGATGCAGTGATTGAACTGTCGCGGCCCGGACAGATCGCCGTCGATGCGGGAGACATCGGACGGTGTGGTCAGAATCGGCACGGCGGGTATTCCCAGGTCGCGCAGCATGGCGACCATGAGGATCGACTTGTCCTTGCAGTCGCCGAAGCCCCGCGCGAGCGTGACCTCCGGCGCGCGGGGACGGTACCCACCCCAACCGATCGACACCGAGAAGTACCGCATGCGCCGAACGAAGCTCCCCACGCGGTCGACGGCATCGCCTTCACCGTCCCGAACGGCCCCGACCGCGCGAGCGACGAGCGGCCCCTTGGCGCCGACGTCGAACAGCCGTTCGACCCAACCGGCGGTCGAGCGCCAGTCGCGGAAACCGAACGAACCGCCTGCCGGAGCGTAGTCGATGGCCAGCTGCGTTCTGCGTGGCGCGGGGGCTCCGTCCTGCTCCGGAACCGGACGGCCCGGGACATCGCGGAACACCCACGACTTCGTGTCCGCCACCTCTTCGGGCGCGGTCGATCTGTCCGACGAGGTCCGGACGAGCGCGCGCCAACCTTCGCCCAGCGCGAGCGCGATTCGGGCCTGGACCACCGGGATCTCCCGCTGCACTTTAAACACATCCTGCAGGATCTCCGGGGACGACTCCCAGTCGTACTCGACGGCCACGGTCGTACCGGGGCCCACGCCCGGCGGGCTGACCACGACAACCTCGGTCTCGTCGAGAACCTTCCGCTCCGCCGCGGTATAGAGGATCCCCTCGTCCTCGCCGTACGTCGTGGTCTTGCCCCTCCCTTCGGCGACCCAGACTCGGAGTCCCGCGAAGCGATCGAACGATCCGCGTGCCACCGTGAACGTCGCATGCCGTATCCCCTGCTCCTTGAGGACGCGTGTGACGGTTCGGTGCCTTCCCGATCGCTTCCCGCCCTTGAGTCGGATGGTCCAGTCGTCCAGCAGGACAAGGGCCTCTTCGTCAGCCTGGGCCTCCAATACCGCCGTCGAAGCGACTTCTGCGGCCCACGAGGGCAGGCTCGCAGCCCCCACGGGCGGCGTCGTCGGTACGGTGGCGATTCCGAGGCCGATCCCGAGTACGAGCAGGCGGTCTCGGATGCTCATGGCCCATCCTTCGCGGCGACCGTGCCTCGACGAATCGCGACGATGCCCTTGCGCAACGAGCTCGCCAGGTCGGTTGCGAAGCCGCGAGCATCCGGGTAGTCCGACGGCTCGATGGAGATCCGCTCGTAGATCAGCCGTCCTTCCCATCGAACGCGGCCGGCCTCCGGTTCGGAGACCCATTGGCCGTTGAACTCGAGGCCCGGGCCTCGCAGCTCGATCGGAGGCGGCACGTTCGGCACGGAGAACCCGTCGGGCAAGGCGAACGAGGTCTCCTGCGTGACGCTGTAGGGAAAGAGCCACCACACGGGGAGAAATCGCTCCTCCTGAATGGGGAGGATCAGGCTCGTCGTGAACGGGTCGGGTGCCGTGAGAAGCAACCGCTCGCCGACGGCTAACGCCATGTCGCTCCGGTCGTACCGGTAGCTCGCGACCAGCGCTTCGCCAGGGACGCTCGGGTCGGAGCAACGCGCCTCGAACCCCTCGACGTCGCCGGCGATCTCCTCCCGCACCGTCTCTTGCCGCCCCGCGGGCGTCATGTCGAACCATTGTCGCCGCATGACCAGGTCGAACTGGCCGAACCAGCGAACGTCGCCCTCGACCGAGGCGCCGCCGTCTTCCTGCAGTCGAATCCGCTCCTTGAAATGTTCCGAGTTCTCCAGGGCTGCGACCGGTGGGATGTCCACCCCGGTGACCGCTGCGGTTTCCGGATCGACGCGCACGCCGCTGCCGTCACCGGCGCAGTAGCGCCAGTCGACGATCCCGGGGCCGCAGAGATCGCATCCCGGGTCGAGAAACTCCGTCTTTCCGTCCACCGTGACTTCGAGCAACACGTGCGGATCGGACGGGGAATCCGGGAACGACCAGTCGATGCGCTCGCTCGTCCTGTCACCGACGAGGACCGGTTGGGCCTCGACGCCGCCGACGCGCAGCAGCACCATCGCAGCGATCGCCACTTCGTTTGGCGTCCCGCCTCCACGCTCGAATATCTCGGCCACGGTAGCGGCCTCACCCCGGCCCTTTTGCAGGTCGTCCTCGGGGACCGCGGAACGCACCTTGAGGTTCGTCCGGACCCATCCATGAACGCGCTCCACCAGCTCGCTCTCGGAGGCGACCCCGGCTTGCAGCTCCGACACGACACCGCGAGCGCCCCCGACATCCTTCGACAGCCGACGGATCTGGTCGCGCAGCCTGGTACCGAGATCGTCCCACATGATCGGCGCGATAGGCTTGGACAGGACCGGGCGCCATGACATCAGGATTCGCAGCTGCGATTCGTAGCGCGGTGGACTGAGATCCTCGGGCTCGAAGGCCGGTAGGTCCGTGCACTCGTAGCGCCGGACGACTTCGCCGGTCTCGGCCTTTCGCGGCACGTTCCGGCACCACGTCGAGAATGGGGTTCGCGCCGCGGGTCCTACGCTGAGCTGCATCGTGGGGAAGTCGTGGAACCAGATCGTGAATCCCGCATGCAGCACCGGGATGTCTTCCTGGACGTCCCACCACTCGAGGTGCCTGGACTGGTCAGAATCGATCTGGTAGTCCCATTCCAGGATGGAACCCACGCGCACTCCGGGGAACGTGAACAGCACGACCCGCACCTCGCTGGTCCCCGAGCGATACGCCACCAGGTCGTGTCGCAGGTCCTGGGGGACCTGCAGGATCGTGCCGTCGGGCTGCACGGTGCGAGCCGTCAAGCTCCTCACGGCCGAGAGCTTGCTGTCGTAATAGAAGAACTGGTCCGCCTGATCGCTTCCCGCATCGCGGAGGACCAGAACTCGCTTCCGCACACGCTTCGCACTCTTGTTGAGCGAGACGTCCCAGCCGACCTCCTGCTCGAGGACGACGGCAGCCGCGCCGGCGAAGCGCTCGGGAATGGCTGGCCGCGAGACCGGGCCAGCGTGTGCGATCGTCGGCAGCAGGGCAAGAAGCACGAAACCGAGACGCCGGATCTCCGTCATCGCGGCGCGCCGAACAGCTTCGGCGTCGGCATGCGGGCGCGGATGCGCTCGAGCTCCTCGACGGTCACACGCGCGATCCCGGCCTTTTGGCAGTGCGATTCGACAGCGCGAACGACCATGCCGCGAACGAACGCCGGGATCCGGCCCATGCGCTCGCGCGCCTCGGGGTCCCAGACGAGCTCCTGCTCCGCGGCCGCGCCGTAGACCACGGCGGGTGGCGACGTCGCCAGATCCTCGATCGCGAACGTGCCCGGGACGTGCGTGCACAGCGGGTCCTCGGCCAGGTAGTCGCCGGTCATCCCGTAGGCCCGGGCGCGGCAGCCGCCGCAGCGGCTCTGCAGCTCACACGCCCCGCAACGCCCACCGAGACCGGCGCGACGGCGGATCGCCTGGAACAGCTCGGAGCCATCCCACAACGCCGACAGGCTCTCGTGCCGCAGGTTGCCGGCGAACACGGGCAGGTACGGGCACGGCGTCACGTCGCCGTTCGGGCGGATTCCGAGGTAGTGCGTTCCCGCGGGACAGCCACCGGCCCCGCCCGCGTACTGCCGGGTGAGCAACGCCTGCGGATCGTCGGCCAGGAGCGTCTTGACGTAGTGTGGCGCGCACTTGGCGTTGACGATCATCCGCCCGGCGAACGCGCGCTGGATCCGCTGCAGCTCACCCAGGACACCGTCGTAGTCGGCAGGCGCGAGATCGGACACGAACTGCCCGCGCCCGGTGGGCACGAGAAAGTACAGGTTCCACACGCGCGCTCCGAGCCGATCGTGCGCGAAGTCGGCGATCGCACGCAGCTCGGCCACGTTGTGTCGCGCGACGGTCGTCTGGACGATGAACGGGAGACCGGCCGAGCGCAGGATCTCCGCACCCTCGACCGTGTTGTGCCAGGCCCCGCGGACGCGGCGGAAACCGTCGTGGCGCTCGGGATCGAGCGCGTCGAGCGACAGCGCCATCCCGCGCACACCCGCGTCGGCCAGGATCCGCGCCAGGTTCTCCGTGATCCGCACGCCGTTCGTGCCCACGACGACCCACAGGCCCCGTGCGTGCGCGTGGCGGGCGATGTCGAGAATGTCACGTCTGAGAAGCGGCTCGCCGCCGGTGAGGATCGTCAGCGCCTCGGGGGCGAAGGCCGCGATCTGGTCGACGATCGCGCGACAGCCGTCGGTGTCGAGCTCCGCGCGGTCGGCGAACGCCGCGTCCTCGAGCGCCGGCCGCGGCCCGGCGTCGAGGTAGCAGTGCTCGCACGCGAGATTACAGCGGTAGGTCAGGTTCCAGGAGACGACGTACGGCCGGACGAAGGTCTCGGTCTGGTCCATCACATGCCGAAGAACTGCCGCGCCTCGTCGAGCACCGTGGCGTCGACCTCGGGGTAGCCCCGGTCGCGGGCGAACTTCTCGATGCCTGTTTTGGCCATCGGGCGGACGAACAGAGGGATCGTGTCGAGCCGGGCCCGCGCGTCCTCGGTCCACGGAAACGCCGTTGTCTCGGCCACCGCCGTGGGCGTCTCCTCGCCGCGGACCATCCCGCTGAACGGGCACTTCGACTGCCCGGCGGCCGCCGTCTGATCGTTGCCGACCGAGACGCCGAGCGAGGCCACCGTCTGCGTCTCGAGCGGGTTCGTCAGCATCGCCATCTCGTACCCGCAGGCCGGACACGAGTAGACGAGCGACATCGACCCGGCGTCGGGCCCCCGCGTCGCCAGGAGCTTCATCGGTGTGTCGCACGGGACGCAGAGGAACTTCATCGGCCCTCCTCGAGGACGGACAAAACGCGCTCCAGACTAGCGCGAATCGCGCGGGCCGCCGAGCCGTCGGCCGCATCGCCGACCCCCGGCTCGAACGGCACGCTCCCCAGGCACGGGACGTCGAGCGCGACGCCCTCCCCGCGCTCGAAGAGTGGCCGGACCTCGCCGCAGCCCGGACACGCGTAGCCGGCCATGTTCTCGACGTAGCCCAGCACGCGGTTCGGCGTGCGGCCGAGCGCATCGACCGTGCGCGCCACGACGTCATGCGACAGGCCTGAAGGGAGCGTGACGAGAACGAGCGACGTCCGCGCGCCGAGGAACTCGGCCCACTGCACCGTCCGCTCGGCCCCCGGCGGCAGGTCGATCAGCAACAGGTCGAGCCTGCCCCACGCAATCGAGCCGAGGAGCTCCCCCGCGGAGGAGAACTCCCGCGCCGCGCGCCACACTTGGCTTTCGCCCTGGCTCACGCTCTCGAACTCGAGCGCCGAGCCCGGCGCGAGAAAGCTTCCGAGCGACACGATCCCCACGCCGTAGCGATCGCGCGGCGGAACGATGCCCGCGGACCCCGGAACCGCGGGCGCGCCCGAAAGGCCCGCGAGGTGCGCCTGCGACGGACCGTTGAGATCGGCGTCGAAGATCGCGGCCGAAAGGCCCCGCGCCGCGGCCGCCCGCGCGAGGCCCAGCGCGAGCGTGCTCTTCCCGACCCCGCCCTTCCCCGACCCGACCGCGACCAGGTGTCGCACGTCGGCCAGCGCGCCCTCGATACGCCGGCGGTGTGTCGCGACCTGCTCGAGGATCCGCGAGCCGCCGTCGCCGACGATGTCGTAGTAGGACTTCACGCGTCGCGCTCCCGCAGGCGCTCGAGGTGCTTCAGGTCCTCGAGGTCCTTGGGTCGACCGGCAGCGCGCTTCATCCGGATCAGGTCGTCGAGACTGGCGAACGGAGCTGCCACGCCACCGATGTCCGCTACGAGTCGGTGTTGCCAAACCTCGTCGAACGAGGCGACCCCCTCGACGAACGGGTGCAGGTCGAGCGGGAGGTCGTACTGGCGCAGGAGGATCTTGTAGCGTTGGAAGTCTTCGACGCTCGCGTCGGTGACGTCGTAGCCGAACGCGGCGAGCGCCCCGCGGAGCTTCTCCACGTTTGCGCGTGCCGGATCGACGAATAGGTCCACGTCCGCCGTCGCTCGAACCCAGCCGTGGGCCGCGAAGGCGGTCGCGCCGATGACGACGTAGCGGACCTCAGCGTCGTTTAGACACCGGAGGAGACTGTCGACCTTGCCCATCCCGATTGGCCAACCTCAGGAGCAGCACCGACCGTTCGATCGTCATCCGGAAGCGCGTCGCCGTGTCGAGGGAGCGGTAGTACTCGAGATCGGCCGCCTCCTCGGCGGGATCGTCACCGCGTGGATCGAGTTTGAGAAGTCGTCGCACGGCGATAGTTTACAGGAGCGGCCCGCAACGGGGCTTGACAAGTTTTTGCAGGAGGGAACGGAAGATGCGGCGACGTGAATTCCTGTCCATCGCCGGAGCCCACGGGCTGAGCGCCCCTGCACTGGCCGCGGCACCCCTCAGCGAGGCGCGGGCCGGCCCGAAGGACCGACCGATCCAGGTCGCGATCGGCCTGTCCGATTGGAACAGCCGAGCGCACCCGTGATCACCGATGTACTATTTGGGCTCGCGTCTGCACCTCTTGATGTGCGTGAGATGAGCATGACAGTCAATAGAGTGGTTTGCATCGCGGCGCTTTTCCTATTCGTGCCCTGTGCGCTCGTTCGTGCGCAGCTCGCCGCACCCCCGCGCGCA
The DNA here is from genome assembly GCA_963824225.1 of uncultured Acidobacteriota bacterium. Taxonomy (GTDB): domain Bacteria; phylum Acidobacteriota; class Polarisedimenticolia; order Polarisedimenticolales; family Polarisedimenticolaceae; genus CAWGOF01. The sequence goes on from CAWGOF010000002.1 coordinate 968,287, forward strand.
TCGCAGGCACAACTCCAAGGATCATGGGAGGGCGTTCAGATAGGCCAGGCGGGCAAATACTCGGTTGCGATTGCCGGCAACTCGCTGCGCTACGAGGGGCCGAAGCCGAACGAGTGGTACGAGACGACGTTCACGCTACCCGCAGGAGAGTACCCCCAGCAGCTCCATGCCACGATCACCGGGTGCCCGCGAAAGGACGATATCGGTCGCAAGGTCGTCGCCATATTCAAGATCGAAGATGGGACGCTGACCTTGGCCGGGTACGATCCCGATTCCCAGGACTCGCCGGACCCGTTCGAAGACAATCCGAACTTCCGCTACGATCTCAAGAAGGTCGAACCCCAACGGAAGAGCACCGAGCCACCGAAACCGAAGTAGACCATGGGGCGCGTCGGCTGCGCGTCACAAGCTTCCTTCGACGAGATTCAATTCGAACGAGCCGATCACTCGAAAGTCGACAGCGCGCTCCCCGTCCCGCCAAGTCCCAACGGCGCTGACGACCAAGGTGAAGCGGCCAGCCGGGAACGGTGCCCCCTTGACCGCGTCCGTATCGCTCGGTCCAGACCAGTTTCGTCCGTCCCATTCGAACGCCGCTGGATAGCGGCCCCTCCTAAGCTTGATCCACTCCTGAACCGACCCCGGACACAACCCCTCGTCACAGCGGCAGTAACGCTGACCGTCGCCGCGTAGCTCCTCGAACAGGATCAACCCGCTTGGCCCAGGTCCGTCACATTCCCCCTCGTCCTGCGGCACCGGTTGAACCCCATCGAGGTCTTCCTCGACCACCACGAAATAGTCGATGCGGAGTCCGCTTGCCGCCTCCTCCAGCGTCCGGCTGCATCTTTGGGTCGCAAACTCAATGCGCACCCCGGGTAGCGTCGTAGAGCTCCAACTACCACACGCTGGAGGAGCGTCCGCTGCCGCGCCGACGTCCGCGCTTTCAGCGACGCCGAGGCCTGCCTCCGTGCTCCCGTCCGATCCCGTGCCTGCCCCGTCGTTCGACGGCGCGGCCGCGTCTCGCTTCGTAGTGCCGCCACAGGCCACGACAACTGCCAACACGCACGCGATGGTCCAGCGAACCTTGTGCGAGCCACCTATGCGCATCTCGCTTCCACACTACCACCCACCGGAGTCCACCCCTCGATTGCCCTGTCAACGACGATGGTAGGATCACGGTTCATGCCGCCCTCGTTCTGGCAACTGAGCTCCAGCTCCGGACGAGAGACGGTTCGCTGGGACGTACGCGAGGTACGTGCAACCGAGGGCGCGCTCGTTTGCGACGTCCGGCTCGAGGGTCAGTACTTCGGTGACGGGCTTGGCGAAGCGTCGGCAGCGCCGGATTACGGTCTGCTGTTCCGGGGTCTCGCGATCCGCGTCGCCGACCTCGAGCGCCTGTGCTCGTATCTCGGCGAATGGCTGCGGTTGCCCATCGGGGAGCAGGCTCGTCATCCGCTGTCGGTCGTGTGCGACGTCGGCGGGCTCTTCGACCAGAGCCTCACCTTGAGTCTCGGTCATCGCGACGACACGCTGTCGGGCGGCCATCCGACGGCGACGTTCCGTTACATCGCGGGTCGGCTGACCGGGGAGCTGTCGTTCGTCGTGGATCCGAGCTGCCTGCAGGTGCTGTGCGACGGTATCGGCGAGGCGCTCAAAGCTTGATCTGAAACAGCGCTCCTGCATTACCGGCCGTCCCGTTCAACCCGGCCGTGCCATTTCCCCCTGCCACGCCGTTGAGCGTAGTGCCCGTGCCACCTGCGCCCCCCGTTCCTCCCGCGCCTCCGGATCCGCCCGCTCCGCCGTCGAGGCGTATCTGGCCCAGGTTCTCGAACGTGCGATAGACGAGGCCGATGAAGCCACCGTTGCCACCGTTCGCGCCATTGCCACCGCCGCCGCCTCCTCCTCCGGATCCTCCGCCTCCGACGCCGACCGGCGCATTGCCGCCGTTGCCGCCGTTGCCGCCGTTACCGCCCGGGCCGCCGAGTCCACCCACCACGCTGAGGATCCCCGATGCCGAGTTCACGATCTTGCTCGCGGCGATCACCAGCACGCCGCCCGGGCTGCCGGTGCCGCCTGAGCCGCCCCCGCGCCCCCCGCCGCCCCCGCCGCCGCCACTCCCCGCGGGGTTGTTGCACGTGCGGCCCGCAGCCCCGCCGCCGCCGCCCCCGCTGCCGCCGCTCGCAGCAGGTCGGCTTCCCCCCGTGAACTGGCGGTTCGCGTCACCCCATTCGATCATTGCGCTCGAGCGGTGCGGACCTGCGAGGGTGTTTATGGTGGGGAAAGCCCCTCCTCCGAGGCCGCCAACACCGCCGGCGCCTCCTGTGCCGTTGGCACCGAAGATGCCCGCGCATCCGGCGGCGCTCGTCACGTCCGCCGGGCCGCCGGCGCCGGCGGACCTGCCCTGGCTTCCCGCGACTCCAGGAGGCACGCCGACGAAGTTCCCTTGCGTAGTCCCATTCCCGTTCTCCGGGGTCTGAGGAGGTTGGCCTGCTCCCGCGCCGGAGAGGGGGTTGCTGACAGGAGGAGCCGTTCCGCCCGGGCCCCCCGTGCCCCCGGCCGCGCCGTTATTGCCGTAGTCGCCGGGCAGAGGGCTGCCGTTGAATTGCGTGCCTGTGCCCTGGCCCGCCGGCCCTGGGAACCCGGTCGCGCCACCCGCGCCACCGGTGCCTCCGGTCGTGGCGGTTCCATTTCCGCCGTTCGCTCCGTTCGCCGCCTGCGGCGAGATCCCACCACCCGGAAAGCCGTCTTGCGTGATCGTTCCGTTGTTCGTCAGCGTTCCGCGGACGAACAGCCGGTAGCCGGCGGTCCGGAGCGTCACGCCGGGATTCACGACGAGATCGCCATAGAACGCGTCGCGCGTGAGCGTCGTGTTCGTGGTCAGGGTCACCGAGCCACCGGAACCGTCTCCGAAGATCGCCGTGTCGTCCCCGTTGTCAGCGTGTGCCGCCTGCAGGGCGAACCCAACGCTCACGAGCGGGAGCCTGGGCGACATCTCCGAGTCCGCGCCGACCTGGATGCCGAGACAGACGCTCGTGTGCTTCTGGAACACCGATGCGAGGTCGGGATCGGCACCCGCGGTCAGGACGCCGCCGCCGAGCAGCACGGAGTAGATCCCGTCCTTCGTCGGCACCGCGCCGTGCGTATCGGTCAGGAGAAGCGTTCCCGCCGCGCACGCATCGTAGAAGCGGAACACCATCGAATAGTCGCCGTCCGGTACCGGGTTCCCGGCCGAGGTGAGCAGCTTCCCCTGGTAGGCGATGAGCGGCGGAACCTGGCCCAGCGCCGATCCGGATACGAGACAGAGCGCGAGCCACACCCCGAGTGCGGGCCTGCGGGTCGATTGCTTGTCCATGGCGTCGCCCCTTCCTTACCTTACCTTGAACTCACGGACACGGGTTGAAATTCGAGCGTTCGACGCACGTGCCGAATCCGAGCGTCCCCTGACTGCCCCCGGCCGCTGTGCCCGAGACCAGGAAGACGTAGCCGGTCCCCGAGGACGGAACCTCCGCGACCACGAACGACGGAGCCGCGGCGCTCCCGAGGCACGTGAGCGGATACGCGTACCCCAGGCTCGAAAGCGATCCGCGATGCACCTGGTACGCCGTCGAGCCGGCCTCGAGCGACCAGTCGAGATGCGTCTTGTCGAGGAACCGGAGGCCCTGCACCTCGCCCGGAACGCCGATCGCGGCCTGTCGCTCGTGCGCTCCCATGTCCGCCGCGGCGATCCCGTCGCCGTCGACGTCGAGCATTCTCGGGTTCCCGTCATGGTCTGAGCACGGGGCGCCAGTGAACGCCGCGGGCGCGAGTGCCGCCTCGAGTGCCGGCGAGCCCGCGAGCAGACGGAAATCACCCGCGGCGCCGTTCGCGAACAACGGATCCGCGCAGAGGTTTCCGTTCGCGCCGCAGCAGGCCGGCTCGGTGTCCGTCGCGGCGATCGAGGCGCAGCTCGCGCCGCTGATCTCGTCGGACGCGTTTCCGAACACGATGCTGTGGGTCAGCTGCAGCGCCGCGGGGGCCGGGTTCAGCACGCTGATCCCGACGGCGCAGCGGGTGACGGTCGAGAAATCGACGATCGCCGAGGCCAAGGCGCCGACCCGCACGCCGTCCCCGCCCGAATCGTGCACGAGCGTGTTCAAGAGTGTGACGCTGCCGATCTGGGCTTCGACGCCGGCGCTCGTGACGTTCTGGATTCGCGACTCGCGCACGACGACGCGCGGCGCGGGACCGGACGGCGGGGGCGCGACGAGCACTCCGGTCGTGCTGCCATCGACGACGCTCGAGCCGAGCAGGGTGTCGTGCTGGGCCCGCAGGCCGACCGCGGCCCCGACGAGCGACAGGTCGGAGATCTGAACGCCGCCGCTCGAGACGAACGGTCCGACCTCGACGACCGCCGCTCCACTACCGCCATCCAGGATCGACAGGCCCGCCCCGGCGCCCTCGAGCGCGAGCGGCTTGAGGATCGTCAGGTTCTCGACGTAGGTTCCGGGCGAAACGTGCACGGTGCAGCCGTTGGGCGCGTGGTCCACGCAGTCCTGGACAACGGTGCAGTCCGCGCCGGGAGCGAGCGATGCGAACAGCTCGCACCGCTGATCGCACGCGTCGCCCTGTCCGTCGCCGTCCTGGTCGCTCTGGCCCGGGTTGAAGACCAGCGGGCAGTTGTCGACCGCGGATCCGCACGTCGGCAGGTTCGCGCAGCGACCATCGCCATCGACGTCGTTCTGCGGATCGCACGGACAGGGGTCGGCGGCGTCGGCCAGTCCGTCGTTGTCGTCGTCCGCGTCGCAGTCGTTCCCGGTTCCGTCGCCGTCAGCATCGGCGGGATCGTCGACGAAGATCCCGTCGCTCGTTCCCGGCGCACTCGAGACGTGGGCACCGTTCCGCGCGGTGATCGTGAGGTAGTAGGTGTGGCAACGGGCGAAGGAGCCGGCGACGCAGGTCGACGGGCTCGCCCCGATCCAGGTCGGACCCGCGGCGTCCGACGCGCCCGGCACGGTTCCCACCGCGACCGCATGCGAGAAGACGCCCGACTGTGCGTCCGAGGCGCTCCAGTTCGCGCAGAGCTGCGCGCCATCGGTCGTCTCGTCGAGCTCGCCGGACGAGCCGTCGTTGACCAGCGGAATCGACGGCGCAGAGAAGTCGAACACCTGATCGGTGACGAATCCCGAGACGGTCCCGAACGAAGCCCCGGCGCAGATCCCCACGCCCGGCAAACCCACGGCATCGTCGTGCAGCCGGAAGTTCTCGGAGCTCCGCTCCCCGCCGCCCTCGGTGAACGCGGAAGCGTGAACCCGCTTCGTTTCGCTCGTCTGCGCGAGGAGCTGGCTCGCCGGAACGAGCGAGAGTGCCAGCGCGACCCGGAGGCGTTGCCTCACGAGCGGTCCCCCCACAGGACGATACGGCGAAAGCGCGCCTCGGTCTACCGGTTCTCCGCCCGTGCGTCGAGCGCGTAGGCGTGGGTCTTGCCTGCCGGCCTGAATCCCAAACCCTCGAGCAGGGCGAACGGCACCTCGTCGGGCATCGTGCGGCGGAGCACGACCGGTCCTTCTCGCGAGGAAGCGAGCGTCTGGATCAGGAGCCCGAGGAGCGCGTCGCGGCGATCGGGCGCCGCTGCACCGAGAACCAGGATCTCGCACGGGCCGGCCGCCTGCGGCGCGTGGTACAGCACGTGGGCTTCGATGCGCTCGTCCGCTGCCAGGGCGAGACCCCGCAGCTCGCCGCGGCGGCGGGCGATCGATGCCGGTGCGCGGTGCCAGGCGACGCCGTCGACCTGCCGGACGACGCCCTGGTCGAGCAGCTCGTCGGCCGTGACCTCGACGACGAAGTCCGCGGCCTGGGGCGGATCGGGCCGGCGCTGCAGCAGGAGGTCGGTGTACGTGCGCTCGCGGACATAGCCGCAGGCTTCGAGGAACTCGCACGCGGCGGCGGCGGTCGCCGGGACCTCGGCCAGGATCCGCGGCGGGCCGAGGATCGCCAGCTTGCTCGCGAGCGAGGCGAGCATGTGGCGCCCGTGCCCCGCATGCTGGAACTCGGGAAGGACGCCGATCGAGTGGATCAAGCTCTCGGTCTCGCGCTTGCAGGCGAAGAGCACGCCGATCGGCGGGTCGCCCTCGTTCGCCAGCATGCAGCTCGACGTCCACAGGTCGAGCTCGCGCACGAGGCGCCGGAACGCCTCTTCGGTCAGCGGGACGAGGTCCGGGAAGTGGACCCGGTAGCACGCGTTCCACGCCTGGACGAGCGCCGCGGCGTCGTCCGTGCGGCAGAAGCGGTAGCCGGCCAACTCGAGACCTGACCCTTAGACCTGACCCTTGGACCTGACCCCGTAGGGGCTCACCTCGTTGAGGTAGGCGTCGGGGCTTGGCCTCGACTTGGCCGCGGGCTTCTGCTGCACGCGGGCCTCGTCGTAGCCGGCGACGACCTGCTCCATCAACGCGCGGCCGAGCGTGATGCCTTCCTCGACGAGCGCGAGGTCGATCGTGTCGACCGTGCGCTCGACAGCCAGCTCCTCGATCCGGGCCTGCGTGCGCTGGCGCATGAAGCCCGCGGGGACGCGCAGGATCCGCTCGACGGCATCAGGGGTCCAGGCCCAGCGCGAGAGCAGCGGGTTCTTCTTCTCGTCGCGCGCCACGAGCTTGAGGCCGTCGGCCAGCGCAGCCTCGGGAGCCTGCGTCAGGTCGTTGTCGACCGGCATTGGCTCGCCCGTCTCGTCCTCGATGTACGTGCGGGCGAAGGCCAGCGTGATCGTGCCGAGGCGCTTTCCACGAGCGCCCTTCTCGACGCGCGCCTTGACCCGCCGCCTGCGGTACGCGTCCTTCATCGTCCACAGCGCGCGCTTGGCGTCCTGGGTCCACTGCAGCGTCTTCCCGTCGTACGTTGCCTCGGATTCGACGCCGCCCTCGAGCGCCGCGATCTGGGCCAGCATGTCCTCGGTCACGACCTGGAACGTCGTGCTCCCGCACACGCCGCACTTCACCGGCTCGGACTCGGACGCGCTGACGCCGCAGGCGCGGCAGATCGACACCTGCCCCGTCCGCGCGCGGTCGAACGCCACGGCCTCGGCGAGGCGCTCGGTCATCTCGGCCGCGCGCTTGGGCATGTAGCGATCCATCGCGTCGTCGAGAACTGCGCTCGTGATCACGCTGTGGCCCTGCTCGACCGCCAGGCGATAGATCGCCGTGCGGGCGATCCCCTCGACGAGCGGCGGGACGCGCTTCATTCGCTCCTCGGCCTCGGGGGTCCAGCGGATGCTGCGCTCGGCACGGACGTCGAGCTCCGGCACCTCGAGCCGGGTCGTGATCAGCACGTCGCACGGGGCGAGGCGCAGCAGGTTCTCGCTGTTGCTCCCGAGCCCCGGCTCGTCCTTCGGGCTGTGCACGCCGATCCGGCCGACGACGAGGAGCCACGGGTCGGTCTTGCGCGCATGGTCCAGCACCTTCTGGAACGCCTTGCCGTCGAGCAGCGTCTTCTTCAGCTCGACGCCCCGCGACTCGGCGACCGTCTGGGCAACGTCGAGGTGCGACTGGTAGATCTGGGCCAGGCCCGTGTCGATCACCTCTTCGTGGAGCTGGTTCTGCTCCTCGAACCGGAACACCTTCGCCGCACGCTCGGTCAGGACGCTGACAACGCCGTGGAACACCGCGTAGTGCAGGTACGGGTCGTACACCGCGATCGCCTCGACCTTCTTGCCGAAGCGCTGGGCCAGCTCGCACGCGGTGACGAGCGCGCCGAACGACTGCGGGCTGCCGTCGATCCCCACGAGGATCGTGTCGCGATCGTGACCGTTCGTCTCCTCGGGCAGACGGCGGATCACGAGCACGTCGCCCTTGCCGTGGCGCACGACGCGCTCGCACACCGAGCCGATCTGGCTGTCCCGGCCGCGGCCGACGCCGAGCGCGCCGAGGACCACCAGGTCGCACGGCACCTGCTCCAGGTCCTTGAGGATCTCGACGTGGTGTTTGCCGTCCATCCGCCGCGGCTCGAACTCGAGCGCGCCGTCCTTGCACTGCCGATCCATGTGCTCGAGGTAGCAGTCCGAGATCAGCTCGAGGCCCATCGTGATCAGGCTGTCGTGGATCTTGCGCTGCCGCTCGAGCTCGTTCTCCTCGAGGTACTCCTCGGGGAGCGTGTACTCCATCTGCTTGAACCGGTAGTCGTGCATGCGCGCGGCGTAGACGTGGCTCCCGACCATCCGCGCGCCGTACGCGCGGCCGATCTCGACGGCGCGCGCCACCGCCTGGTTCGAGTAGTCCGAGTTGTCGACGGGCACGTAGATCGATCGGTACATGGTGACTCTCCTCGCTTTCCTAGGATGCGCTGCGGACCGCTCCGGCCGCGGGCTGACCCGCGGGCCGCAGCGCGTGCTTGCGTCGCACGAGCCCGACGATCACGAGCTCGACGACGAGAATCAGGAGCCCCGTGCGGACGACCGGTCCGAGCGTCGAGGCCTGGACCGCCGGCTCGACGTACAGATACTGCCACAGGGACAGCGCACGCTTGCTCCCGCGCTCGCGGCTCCCGCCGTCCCACACCGAGAACGCGAGCGGCAGGTACTGGCCCTGGACGAACGGCACGCCACCCTCGCCGGCCATCGAGCGCTTGAACACGACCGACCACTCGCCGTTGTCGTAGCTCGCGAGCGTGTCGATCTGGTCGGCCATCACGCGCTCGAGGCTCGCGCTCCCCTTGCCGACGAACTGCTGGACCTGCGACTGCGCCAGGTCGACGAACCACAGGTCGACGGCGGCCGCCGAGTCGCCGAACAGGAAGTACGGCTTGCGGATCCCGGTCGGGGTCTCCTTGGGCAGCTGCAGCGCGATCGCGTCCGAGAACTGGCTCGCCGCTGCGGCGGCGACGGGCGCCGCGGCGGCCTCGCCCCAGAAGTCGCCCCCGGCCTCAGCTGCCTGTGCCGAGGCGGGCGGGGCCTCGGCCGCCGCCTCGCCCCAGAAGTCGCCTTCGGCCTCGCCTCCCGTGGCCGCAGCAGCTGCAGCCTCCTCCTCGATCGGCACGGGCAGTGCCGGACCGTTGCGTCCCGTGCGCTCGGCGCGCAGGTCGTGCCACGTCAGCCGGATCGCGACCTCGCGCCGGTTGTGCACGGCCTGGGCCTCGAGCGAGGTCACGAGCGGGTGGAAGTTGCGCACCGGCTCCATGATCTGGCCCACGAGCGGGAACCGGGCCTTCGGCGCGCCGTCGAACAGCGCGGCGCCCTGGGACAGGTCGAGATCGCGCTCGACGAACCGGACCGTCATCAGGTTCGTGTATCCCGGCGATTCGGCGCCGCCGGACAGAGACGCGATGTAGTTCACCAGGTGCCAGCGGTCGTCGACGGCGATCGAGTCGGCGTACGCCGGCATCGGCGTGCCGTTCATCCCGGTCGTGAACGTGCGGAAGATGTCTGTGCGCGTCGGGCCGCCGCGGAACGTCCACGGCATCGTCAGGTCCGCGGGCTTGAGCTGGTTGCCCCAGTCGTCCTGCAGGGTCGGGGCCGACGGCCCGTCGCCGCGCCCTTGGTCGCCGTGGCACTGCACGCAACCGTTCTGCAGGTACAGCTCGCGGCCCTTGGTCACCGATTCGTCGCTCAAGGACGGGGGATCCGGGATCTCGTACGGCTCCTTGCGCCGCTCGGGGTCGGCGAACGCGTCGGCCGCGAACGACTTCACGTGGGCCACGAGGCTAAGGACCTCGTCGTCCGAGAACTTCGGCCAGGCGGGCATCGACGTGTACGGAAACCCGTAGCGGATCGAGCGCGCGATGTCGGCATCGGTCGGGAGCGAGCCGCTGGGCGTCGTGCGGACCTTGAACTTGCCCGAGGTGAAGTCGCGCGGCTTGGGCAGGACGCGCGGCGTGGCGATCCCGTTGCCGTCGCCCCTGTCGCCATGGCACTGCGCGCAGTTCTTGTCGTAGAGCGCCTTGCCGGTCTCGGCATCGCCCGCCGCGAGGACGACGACGCTCGCAGCGAGCGGCGCAACGAGCGGCGCAACGAGCGACAGGACGCGCCTCATTCGTGCACCTCTTCGAGGGCCCGCGGGGCGTAGCCCGTGAACTCGTAGAGGTACAGGTTTACGTCCCAGATCTCGTCGTTCGTCAGGAACTGCTCCCACCGCGGCATGGCCGTGTCCCACGGCCCGCCTTCCTCGGGGAGCCCGGGCCCGCCCTTCGCGATGCGCCAGAACACGAACGACGACTGGAGGTTCGGCAGGTTGCCGGCGTCGGCGAAGTCGGTCGGCTGCGGCGTCACGCCGTAGACGAACATGCCGTCGCCGGCCATCGCGTCTCCGTGGCAGAAGAAGCAGTTCTCGTAGTACACGCGCCGGCCGTTCGCCGCGTGCTCGGCGTACTTCGTCGGGTCCCCGGCCTTCAGCTCGCCGTACGGGTTGACCGCGCGGATCAGGTCGATCTCCTCGTCGTGGACCTTGATCGACTCGGGCGGCGCGGGATGGACGGTCCGGCCGAACACCGGCGCCTCGAGCGGCACCGTGGCCGCGCGCCACGCGCTGTACGCGGCGAGAGCGGGCAGGAGCACGAGGAGCGCCACGAGGGCCGGACGGTAGCGCCGCTCGACGATCAGTTTGACGATCGGTCCCGTGACCGCGGCGACCCGCTCGCGGCTCGACGTCACGTAGGTGAACAGCGCCGCCGCGGCGATCCCGGAGTACAGCTTGACGACCGACGACGGAACCGGCTTCTCGAAAGCGAAAGTGACGAAGAGCCAGAACGCGACCGCCCAGGCCGCAGTCCACGCGAGCATTCCGACCCGGCGCCAGCGCAGCACGAGCATCAGCGCCACGATGGCGGCGATCACGTGCCAGTTGAACCCGCCCCAGGAGAGCATCAGGAGCCCCCCTCGGCCGCCCATTTCAGCTTGGTTTCCAGCGTCACGTTCGGGGTTCCGCCGAGGCTCTGCAGGTACGCGATCACCGTCAGGATCTCCTGGTCGGTCAGGTCCATCGGCGGCTTGTTCATCGTCGGCATGCCCGGGTTGAACCCGGGCACGATGAACGAGTCGGGCTCGTACAGCGACATGCCGAGGTACTCGACGTCGCTCAGGCCCGGGATCCGCGTCGCCGCACGAGCCCCGATGCCCGAGAGATCGGGGAACCGCAGCGCGCCCGACTTGCCGATCGTGTGGCACGTCGAGCACAGCCCCTTGCCCAGGAAGATCTGCTCGCCGATCGGGAGCATGTCCTGCGTCGTCAGATCCTTGGGCAGCTCGATCACGACCGGCGCCAGCACCTGCTTCTGCGGCACGAGCTGGCCGATGTACGTATACAGCCCCGTCGTGCCCACGACGAGCAGCCCGATGCGCAGCATCAGCGGGACGCGCACGGTCATGCGCTCTCGGCCTTTCCGTGCGCGGGCTTGTCCTCCAGGCTCGCGATCCAGAACACGAAGCCGATCAACGCGAAGAACAGGAGCACGGTTACCGACACGACCTGCGTGGCGAAGCCCAGGGTCGGCGTGAACGCGTCGACCGACTCGTCGCGCATCACGCTGAACACATGCCAGTGCTGCCGCAGGCCCGAGCGCACGTAGCCCATCAGCCCCATCAGCCACGTGAAGCTGACGGCGATGAAGATCAGCACGTACTGCGAGATCGGCGGGAGCTTGCCCCAGCGCACCTCGCCGGTCTTGCGCGAGCCGCGGTACAGGAACACGTCGATCACGGTGATCAGCACCATCGCGAGGAGCACGGACGTGACCTGCGGCACGGAGAACTTGATGCGCACGCTGGCCTCGACGAAGTACCCGTACACGCCGTAGAAGATCACGATCACAGCGGTGCCGAAGAAGATCGCCTGCTGGAAGATGTTGCCCGCACGGCGCCAGGAGACCGTGGGCTCCTTGCCCGTGCGCCGGAACAGCAGGAAGCTCATGAACGTGGACAGGATCAGGATGTTCACGGCCGTGTTCTTGGCCGACATCACGCCGAGGTAGCCCAGCACGGGGTGCGTCGAGCCGCCCATCGCCCGGACCTCGGACACCGAGGTCATGATCGACCGCGGCGTGGCCCACACGGCGAAGCACAGCGCGATCGCGATCAGCAGGTACTTGATGAACTTCTGGTAGTTCTGCGCCCCGTCGATGCGGCCCATCCCGAGCCACAGGTAGTAGTTCGCACCGAGGAACAGGTTGCCGATCAGCGCGGCCTGGATGATGAACAGCCACGAGAACGCGCCGCCCATCATCGTCAGGCCCATCGTCTGCGAGTAGCCGTAGATTTCCTTGGCCAGGTAGTAGCCGGCGAACGGCAGCGGCAGGAACGCGCTGATGGCCACGAAGTTGCCGATGTAGCCCATCCAGTCGTAGTGCGCGCGCTCCTCGTCGGTCTTGGCCTGCAGATACTTGAACGCGGCGTACGCCGCGGCGATCGAGCCGCCGAACGCGACGTTCGCGATCACGCGGTGGATGTTGATCGGCATCCACGTGTAGTTGAAGAACGCGTCGTGCAACGACAGGAGCGCGCCCTTCTCCGACACGCCGGCGGGCGACATCATGAACGTCAGCCAGGCGTTGGCGATGAGCATGATCGCCGTGCCGACGAGGTTGAGCATGAAGCCGAGGAACAGGTGCACGCGCGGCGAGAACTTGCCCCAGCCGTAGTAGTAGCTGTACAGGAACGCGGCCTCGAAGAAGAACAGCAGGACGTACGGCAGGAACGTCGGGGAGAACACCTCCATCAGGTAGTTCATGAACTTGGGATACAGAGCGATGAGGGCGAACGTCAAGAACGCGCCGAAGGTCGCGGTGAGCGAGAACGCGGCCGACAGCAGCTTGGTGAACTCGTAGGCCAGCTTGTCATAGCGCGGATCGCCGGTGAAATACCCGATCAGCTCGATCAGGAACGCGAACAGCGGCACGGCGAGCACGAACGCGGCGAACAGCAGGTGCAGCTGGGCCAAAGACCAGACGAACACGCGGCTGCCGATCATCGGGAACGCGCGGTAGTCCGGCGCGGCGTACGGCTTGGCCTGGTCGGCCTTCTCCTCGGCCGCACGCTCGTCGGCGAGGCCCTGGTCGCGCGGCGTGGTCTCGGCCCGGTCGATACGCTCGGGCGCCCGGTACTCGCGGTGCATCAGCCACTCGGCGAGGCGCACGGTGACGACGAGCGCCACGAGCACCCCGATCACGCCGAGCAGGAGCTTGCCGCGCGTCACGGCGTGCCCGACGCGGAGAGCGCGGCCTGGCTCGCAGCGAGCGCGGCCTCGCTTGCAGCGCGCTCGCGCTGCAAGCGCCGCACGTGAGCCAGGATCGCCCATCGATCGGCCGGCGGGATCGGATAGCCGTAGGACGGCATCAGCCCCTTGCCCAGGGTCACGACGTCGAAGATCTCGCCGTCCGGGAGCGCGCGGATCCGCTCTTCGTGCAGCGAGGGCGTCGGAACCTTCCCGCGCTCGTACAGGACGCCGCGACCGTTTCCGCGCGGGTCGTGGCACGGCGAGCAGTAGATCCGATACCGGTCGGCCCCGCGCGCGAGCAGCGCGTCGTCGGGCTCGACGGGCGAGGTGAGAACGAACGCGCCGCCCGCATCCTTGCCCGTATGGAACGCGTCCTGGGCCCACACGTCGTTTCGCGCCACGGTGCCCGGGATCGGCTCGCGCATCGCCTTGCCGTCGTAGAAGAACCGGCTGGACTCGAACGGCTGGTACTTGGGCTGGTCGTCCATGTTGGGATTGATGTGGATCGGCGGACGCGACGACGGGCAGCCGCGCACGCAGCCGGTCAGCGCGAGCCCGGCCAGCGCGAGCAGGACCGGACGCGCCAGGCTCATGCCGGGTGGTCCTCGGCCGGGTGGGTCGCGTCGACGAGCGCCGGGTTCGGGTTGCGCAGCTTGGCCAGGAACGAGGTGCGGGGGCGCGTGAACAGATCCTCGAGCAGCGTGTAGTTCCGCGGCTCGGCCTTGCGCTGGGCCACCGCGCTCTGGGGATCAAGGATGTCACCGAACGTGATCGCGCGCGTCGGGCAGGCCTGGGCGCACGCCGGCACGACGTCGCCGTCCGCGAGCGTCCGTCCGCCGAGCTTGGCCGCGACCTTCCCGGCCTCGATGCGCTGCGTGCAGTACGTGCACTTCTCCATCACGCCGCGCGAGCGCACCGTGACCTCGGGGTTCTGGGCCATCTTCAGGATCTCGGGCGTGTCCTTCGTGTAGTTGAAGAAGTTGAACCGCCGCACCTTGTACGGGCAGTTGTTCGAGCAGTACCGCGTGCCGATGCACCGGTTGTACACCATCACGTTGAGCCCCTCGGCGTCGTGCACGGTCGCGGCGACCGGGCACACCTGCTCGCACGGGGCGTTCTCGCACTGCATGCACGGCATGGGCTGGAACACGACATCGACGTCGCCCGCCGGATCACCGGCGAAGTACCGGTCGAGCCGGATCCAGTGCATCTCGCGGCCGCGCAGGACCTGCTCGCGCCCGACGACGGGCACGTTGTTCTCGGCCTGGCACGCGACGACGCACGCGTTGCACCCGGTGCACGACGAGAGGTCGATCGACATGCCCCACTGCGGAGAGTCGACGTAGTTCCGATCGGTCCACATCGAACGGCTCGCCGGCACCTCGACGACGTGCTGGGCGAACTCCGGATGCTCGCCGAACCGCTCGAGCGTCGCCTCGCGGACGAGCGGACGCTCCTCCATCCGGCCGTGGTCCTGCGTCTGCGCGATCTCCGGCGCCTGACCCGCGACCGCGACCTCGGCGGCGACGAGGTCGAGCGCGTCGGTCGTGCGCAGCGGGTACGCGTCGACGCCGACGCCCGTCCCGATGCGGCCGGCCTTCGTGCGCCCGTAGCCCAGCGGGATGCCGAGCGTGCCATCGGCCATCCCCGGAACGACCCACGCCGGGAGCACGATCTCGCGTGGGCCGCTCGTCACGCGGACGAGCTGCTGCCCCGTGACGCCGAGCTGCTCGGCGGTCTTGGGGCTCATCAGCGCCGCGTTGTCCCACGTGATCTTGGTCAGCGCGTCGGGCAGCTCCTGGAGCCAGGCGTTGTTCGCGTAGCGCCCGTCGAGGAGCGCGGGCGACGGCAGGAGCACGACCTCGATCCCCGACCCGGCCGAGGTGTTCGCCGGCGCGACCGGGACGCGCGTCTCGATCGCCGATGCCGCGAGCGCGCCGTCCTTCCACAATCCGTCGTGCAGCACGTCGAACCACGTCCGCTCGAAGGACGCCTGCGGCAAGATCTTGCTCCACGTCTCGCGCACGCGATCGAACGCCTGCGCGTCCTGCCCCGTGGCGACGAGCCCGAGCACGTCGACCGCGCTCTTGCCGCCGAAGAGCGGCAGGATCAGCGGCTGCACGACGCTCGGCGTCCCGTCGGCCGCGCGGGCGTCGGACCAGCTCTCGAGGAAATGCGCCGCCGGGATGTGCCACCCGTCGGGTCGCGACGTCTCGTCGTCCTGGGCACCGAGACGGATGACGCGCCTCACGTGGCCGACGGCCGAGCCCCAGTCGAGATCGGCCGGTGCGTCGTAGGCTGGATTCCCGCCGAGAACGACGAGCGTCTGGACGAGCCCGCCGCGCATCGCGGTCACGAGCTCGACGAGCGCGGGCGTGTCGGGGAGCGCGGCATCGACCGGCTCGCGGTAGCCGACGGTCGTCCCGACGTTTCCGAGCGCGGCGTTGAGCGCGAGGACTGCCGTGTGGACCGCCGGTGGCTGGCGCCGGCCGGCGACGATGAGCCCCGCGCCCCGGTTCGCCGTCAGATCGCGGGCCACCGCGTCGAGCCAGCGCTCGGGAACGCCCTCGGGCACCGCTCCGCCGTGGCCCGCCACGCGGCCGGCGAGCGCGGCGACGAAGCTCGCCAGGCGCGACGTGGGCAGCGCGAGTCGGTGGTCGGCGTTCGCGCCGGTGAGCGAGTGCACGGCCTCGACGGCGTAGAGCCGGCTCATCGGGTCGCCCGGCTTGCGCACGCGGCGGGAGGCCGCGAAGTCCGCGGCGTGTCGGACCGCGTCCGACTCGGTCAACAGGAAGTCGCAGTCGAGCGCGACCACGACGCGGGCCAGGTCGAACCGGTACACCGGAAGCCGCACGGCCCCGCTCGCGGCCTCGATCCCCCGCTGGACGTTCTCGTCGCTCAGCGCCTGCCAGGTCGCCCAGCGCGCGCGCGGAAACCGGGCTTCGAGCTCGGTCCGCAGCCGCGCGAGCGTCGGTGCGGCGAAAGGCGGAGAGAGCACGGCGAGCCCGGCGCCCCTGTCGGCCGCGTGCTCGGTCGCGATCTCGCCCCACGCGCGGACGAAGTCGTCCCACGTCTTGGCCTCTTGGCCGAAGCGCACGCTCTTCGCACGGTCGGGATCGTAGAGCTCGAGGATCTCGGCCTGGGCCCACGCGCTCGACGAGCCGAGCGAGTACGGATGTAGCTCGTTCCCCTCGATCTTGGTCGGCCGTCCCTCGCGGCTCGTGACGACGAGACCGATCGCGCCGAGACCTGCGGGCATCGTCGTCGCATAGCGGCGCGCTTGCCCCGGAACGACCGAGTCGGGCGCGCTGACGTACGGGACGATCTCCTCGACCGGCCGCCGGCAGCCGGCGAGGCCGGCGAGCGACAGCGACGCTCCGAGCAAGCCCAGCATCTGCCGGCGCGTCACCCCTTCGGGCAGCTCGGATGCGCCCTCCGGGAACTCGCGCTCGAGCCACGCACGGACGCGCTCGTCGCCCGTCAGCTCGTCGAGGCTCCGCCAGTAGCGCTTGGTTCGGGGCTCGCTCATCGATGGCATCCCGAGCAGTCGACCGGCGGGACGAGCTTCTTGTCACGAACGATCGACGCCGCGAGCTCGCTCTGGTTCGCCGGGGGCCACCACTCCATGTCCGTGACCGCCTCGACCGGCCGCAGGTGCGGCGCCGGGTTGCGATGGCAGTCGAGGCACCAGCTCATGCTGAGCGGCTCGGCCTGCGCCACCTCGACCATCTGGTCGATCTGGCCGTGGCAGCTCGCGCAGCCGACCCCCGCGCGGACGTGGACCGCGTGGTTGAAATAGACGTAGTCCGGCAGGTTGTGCACGCGGATCCAGCGCATCGGCCGCCCGGAAGCCGCGCTGTCCCGGATCGGCGCCAGGACGGCGCTGTCCTTCTGGACCAGCCGGTGACAGTTCATGCACGTCTGGGTTGGCGGCACGGTCGCGGTCGACGACGTCTCGACCGTCGCGTGACAGTACCGGCAATCGAGCCCGAGCTCCCCGACGTGCAGCTTGTGGCTGTACGGGACGGGCTGGTTCGGCCTGTAGCCCACGTCGGTGTAGCGCGGCGAGCCGTAGTACCAGACGCCAGCGACCGCAAGCGTCCCCGCGAGCGGCCCGGCCACGGCGAGGATCAGCGCGAGGTAGTTCGCCCGCTTCGGGAACAACTGCGCCAAGCCGGCTACCCCTCGCCAGGCCCCGAGTCGCCGGGGCGGTCGGCGAGTTTAGACGGCCCGGTCGGGGAGGGTCAAGGGGCGGAGAACAGCTCGTCGACTCGAACGCGGAAGCCTGGGACCACTCCCGCGCCGTCCAGATCGTCGCACGCGCGCAGAACGAGCGGAGGCTCGAGCGCACGATGCACGGTCACGAGCCGCCCTGCAGGATCGACGATCCACACGAGCCGCGTCCCCGCGGCGAGGTAGTCCTCGACCTTCGCGCGCAGCTCCGCGTCCGTGTTCCCCGGGGACCGCACCTCGACGGCCAGGTCGGGCGCCCCGGGGAAAACTCCGACCGGGATACCCAACTGCGAAAGCCGCTCGCGGCAGACGAACGATAGATCGGGAGCACGCACCGTGTCCGGATTCCGCGCGAGCAAGTATCCCGAGTCGCCGGCGGTGACGATGCCGGCGTCATGATGGCGCACGCAGCCGTCGAGCAACGAGACGATCCGCGCCACGACGCATCCGTGCTCGAAGCCCGGAGGCGGCTCCGCCACGAGGACTCCCGCCTGCAGCTCGTGGCGGTACTCGTCCTCGGTCAGGCTCGACAGCTCCTCGACGGTCATGGGAGGATCGTACGCCGGCCGGAACGACCGAGCAACGATCGCCCGTTTCCGTTGGGCAACGTTCGCGGCCGGGTCAGCCTTCCCCTCGATCGTACGGCACGATGTGCTCCCACTCGTCGGCGTCCGACCGGGCGACGACGGCGACCACGGGCTCGGTCGCGCTGCGGTTGAACACTTCGTGTGGCACGCCGGGCTCGATGAAGATGAAGTCCCCGGCCTCGTTGTCGACCGACAGGCGGAGTCCTGGGCCATACTCGTGACGTACACGGCCCTCGAGGATGTACAGCATGACCTCGAAGCCGACGTGAATGTGGGCCGCCGCGACCCCGCCGGGCGGGATCGTGGCCACGTTCATCGACAGCTTCTTCGCGCCGACGTTCTTCGCCGACATCCCGACCTTGTACCGGATCCCGTTCCAGCTCCGGGAGTTCCCGGGGCCACGAATCACGAGCACGCCGTCTGCGCCCTCGACCGGCCCGGCGAGATCCTCGGCATCCTTGGACATCGGCGCTCCTCCCGTCCCCGGGGGCGATCATAGCCGTTGACAACATCGTGGCGCTCTTGGGACGATTGACGCCGCCGCCGCCACGAACGGTCGAGGAGGGCCGCCATGGAGTCGTTCCGGTCCGTCGAGCGATGGGCCGTGGCCCACCGTGACGTGGGCTTCGAGCTGGTGCGGATCTACCTCGGGATCGGGCTGTTCGTGAAGGGCCTGCAGTTCACGCAGGACACCGACTTCCTGATGCAGATCCTGCGCGATCACCAGACGGTGCAGTTCCGGTTCAACTTCCTCGAGACGTTCATCGCCCATTACATCCCGCTGGCGCACCTGGGCGGCGGGCTGTTGCTCGCGGTCGGCCTGTTGACCCGCGTGTCGGCGATGTTCCAGCTCCCGATCCTGTTCGGCGCGGCGTTCGTCGTGTACGGCCGCGAAGGGATCTTCGGTCACAACCAGAACTTCCAGTTCACCGCCCTCGTCCTGTTCCTGCTGTTCCTGATGCTGATCTTCGGTGGCGGGCGCTGGTCGGTCGACCACCAGCTGCGAAAGCGCTGATCCTCACGCCCGAAGAACTCCGGTTCGGGGAGCGGGCGATCCGCCGGCAGCGTCTGTTCCTCGGCCTCGCGATCGCCGGCGTCGCGATCGCGCTTCTGTTCCTCGGCTTCACCGCGTACCGCGCGTCGGTCGACCCGCATGCGCCGATGCGCGTGCGCCTCGTGCTCGTGCTGCTGATCCTGCTCAACGCACGGCAGAACCTGCGGCAGTACCGGTTCGCCGGGATCCTGAAGAAACGGGGTCTCGGCTAGAATCCGCCGCGTGTCGACACCCGCCGAACCCGCGCCGGGGTTGCCGGTCGAACGCCGGCGCTCGCTGTTTCGCAGCCCGTACGTCTGGATCGCGATCTCCGGGATCGTGATCCTCACCGCGCTGCGCGCGCTGTTCCCGCCTCCCGTGCGGCCGCCGATCCTCGGCCGGGTCCCCGAGTTCCGGCTCGTCGAGGCCGGGGGCCAGCCCTACGGCAGCGCCGATCTCGTCGACCACGTATGGATCGCGAACACGTTCTTCACGCGCTGCGGCTCGATCTGCCCCAAGCTGATGAGCGACGTGGAGACCGTGGCCGAGCGGCTGCTTCGGGCGCGCGCGACCGGCGTGCGCATCGTCAGCGTCACCGTCGACCCGGACCACGACACGCCCGAGATCCTGCGGGCCTACGCCAGCGCGCGATCGATCGACGACGAGCGCTGGGCGCTCGTCACCGGGCCGCGACCGGACGTCGCGGCGCTGGTGGATCGCGGACTGCGCCTCGGCATGGGCCCGCCGGTGACCGACGCCGGTGGCCTCATCGACATCGCCCACTCGGGCAAGGTCGTCGTCGTCGACGGCGCGGGATGCATCCGCGGCTACTTCGACCCCGACCCCACGGGCCTCGACGGAGCGTATCGCACGGCGCTCCTCGTGCGCGCCGATGCGTGCAACCCGCTGCTAGAATGGCCCGCTCCGGAAGAGAACGAGTGAGCGTCGCGGGGCTGCTGCTGGTCAATCTCGGTACGCCGCAGAGCCCGCGGCCCGCCGACGTTCGCCCGTATCTGCGCGAGTTCCTCATGGACCCGCGCGTGATCGACGTCCCGGCGTGGCGGCGCTGGCTCCTCGTGCATCTGCTGATCCTGCCGTTTCGGCCGCGCCGGTCGGGCCACGCGTACGAGCAGATCTGGACCCCCGAGGGCTCGCCGCTCCTGGTGCACGGGCGAGCGCTCACCGCCAAGGTCGCGGCGCGCCTGGGCCCCACGATCCCGGTCGAGCTGGGGATGCGCTACGGCGCGCCGTCGATCGGCTCGGCGCTCGACCGGCTGATCGCGCGCGGCGTCGAGCGGGTCGTCGTGTTCCCGCTCTACCCGCAGTACAGCTCGTCGGCGACCGGCTCGTCGATCGAGAAGCTGAGCGCCGAGATCTCGCAGCGCTGGAACACGCCGTTCGTCCAGGTCGTTCCCCCGTTCTACGATCACCCGGCGTTCCTCCGCGCGTGTGCCGAGGCCGCGCGGCCGGTGCTCGACCGGATCGCGCCCGATCGCGTGTTCCTCAGCTTCCACGGCCTCCCCGAGCGGCAGATAAGGAAGAGCGACGTGACGGGCACGCACTGCCTCTCGCGCGCCGATTGCTGCGCCGAGATCCGTGAGGCCAACCGCCACTGCTACCGCGCGCAGTGCTTCGCGACCGCGCGGCTCCTGGGCGACGCGCTCGGAGTGCCGGAGCGCCAGCGCGTCGTGTGCTTCCAGTCGCGCCTCGGGCGGACGCCATGGATCCAGCCGTACACGGACGAGGTGCTGGCGAGCGAGGCCAGGGCCGGCGGCCGGCGAGCGGTCGTGCTGTGCCCGGCGTTCGTCGCCGACTGCCTCGAGACGCTCGAGGAGATCGGCATCCGCGGGCGCGCCACGTGGATCGAGAACGGCGGCGAGGAGCTGGCCCTGGCGCCCGCGGTGAACGCGAGCGACACGTGGACCGACGCGCTGCTCGCGATCGTGCGCGAGCACACGCGCTGGCTCGATGCCGGGACGAGCGCGGCGGCCGCCGCTGCGGCGGCGCGCGCTCGGAGCAGCGCGTGAGCGCCACGCTCATCGACTTTCCCGGCGCGCGCGACACGTGGCGCGTCGTGATCGTGGGCGGCGGGATCACGGGTCTCGCTGCGGCGCACGCGCTGCTCGCCGCGGCGCGCGACGGGCTGCCGCGAATCGAGGTCCGCGTGCTCGAGGCAGGCCCGCGGCCGGGCGGCCTGGTGCGGACCGAGAGCGGCGCGGGTCTCGTGCTCGAGACCGGCGCCGACAGCATGATCGCCCAGAAACCCGCGGGCCTCGCGCTGTGCGAGCGCCTGGGCCTGGGCGACGACGTCGTGCGGCTCGATACGCCGCGCCCGACGATGCAGATCGTGCACCGCGGCCGACTGGTCGATCTGCCGGCGGGCTTCGTGCTCCTCGCGCCCGCCCGGCTGCGCCCGCTCCTCGGCTCGCGCCTCTTCTCCTGGCGCGGCAAGCTGCGCATGCTCGCCGAGCCGCTCGTGCCCCGCCGGCCGACGACCGCCTCGGACGAGAGCCTGCGCTCGTTCGTCACGCGGCGGCTCGGCCGAGAGGCGTTCGAGCGCGCGGCCGAGCCGATCATCGGCAGCCTGTACACCGCGGATGCGG
This sequence comes from uncultured Acidobacteriota bacterium, assembly GCA_963824225.1. Lineage (GTDB taxonomy): Bacteria > Acidobacteriota > Polarisedimenticolia > Polarisedimenticolales > Polarisedimenticolaceae > CAWGOF01. The sequence continues at coordinate 989,909 of CAWGOF010000002.1, forward strand.
ATCGGCTGAGCCTGGCAGCGACGATGCCGCGGTTCCTCGATCTCGAGCTCCGCGACGGCAGCGTGGTGCGCGGGCTGCGCCGTGCGGCACGCGCCCGGCGTGGAGCGAGTGGACCCGGGTTCGTGTGGCTCCGCGGGGGGATGGAACGGCTCGTCGACCGGCTCGTCGCCGCGCTCCCGCCCGGCGCGCTCGTGCTCGGTGCGCCGGTCGAGCGCGTCGTGCCCGAAGCGGGGACCGGGAGCTGGCGCGTCGAGGTGCCCGGGAGGCCGACTCTCTCGGCCGATGCGGTGATCCTCGCCGCTCCGGGCTTCGCCACGGCCCACGTGCTGGCCGAGACCGACGCCACGCTCGCGCGCGACGTGGCGACGCTCGACTACGCATCGTGCGCGACCGTGCACCTCCTGTACCGCGCGTCGCAGGTACGGACCAAGCTCTCGAGCTTCGGGTTCTTCGTGCCGCGCACCGAACGGTTGCCGATCCTCGGCTGCAGCTACGTCAGCGAGAAGTTCCCCGGGCGCGCGCCGGCCGACCGCGTGCTCCTGCGCGCGTTCCTCGGCGGGGCGCTCGATCCGCACGTGCTCCGGCGCGGCGACGACGCGCGCATCGCGGCGGCGCACGACACGCTCGCCGCGCTCCTGGGAATCGACGGCCCCCCCGAGCTCGCCCGGTCGCACGCGCACCCGCGATCGATGCCCCAGTACGCGGTGGGCGATCGCGCGCGGATCGCGCGCATCGGCGAGCGCGTGGGCGGACACCCCGGCCTGTTCGTCGCCGGCAGCGTGATCGGCGCCGTCGGCGTCCCCGACTGCATCGATTCTGGCGAGCGCGCGGCCGATCGCACGCGGTCGTACCTCGCCGCGTTTCGCGTGCGGACGACGCGGATCGCTCGCGCATGACGCGCGGCTGGATCCCGATCACCTGCGGAGCGCTGCTCGTCGCGAGCCTGGTGCTCGCCGTGCTCAACGTCCAGCCCCCGGGCCGCGCGCTCCCCGAGCTGACGACGCGCGACACCGGAGGCCGGGCGTTCGAGCTGCTGGAGCTTCAGGACCAGGTATGGATCGCGAGCTTCATCAGCCGGCGTTGCCTCGAGGCCTGCCCGGCGACGCTCGAGCACCTGGCGCAGCTGCACGACGACATGCCCGAGCGCACGAGCCTCGTGACGTTCGTCCTCGACGCCGAGGGCACGTGGCCGCCGCGCCCGCAGGCCGCCGTGGGTCGCGAGCGCTGGGTCCTGTGCCAGGGGAACGCGATCGACGCCGATCCCGAATCGGCCGTGCGGGCGTTCGCCACCGAGCACCTGGGGCTCGATTTCGCGCGGCTCGACGCGCTCGCGAGCGGTGGGGCGATTGCCGTCACCGTCGATCGGCTCGGACGCCCGCGCCGCGTGCGCGAGGTCGCGGAGACCGGGGAGGACCGGCCGCTCCGCGCCGTCGTCGGCGACGCGTTCTTCCTCGTGTCGCTCAACCGGCACCCCGCGCTCCATGCCCTGCTCAACGCGACGACCGCCGCGCTCCTCGTCGCCGGGCTCTTGTGCATCCGGCGCAAGCTCGTGCGGGCCCATCTGACGTGCATGATCTCCGCCGTCGGCGTGACGTGCGTGTTCCTCTTGTCCTACGTGATCTACCACTTCAACGTCGGCTCGATGCCGTTCCGCGGCACCGGCTGGTCGCGGCCGCTCTATTTCGGCGTCCTGCTGTCGCACTCGCTCCTGGCGGCGTTCATCGTCCCGCTCGCCGTGCGCATGCTGTGGTTCGCGTACCGTAAGGAGTTCGAGCGCCATCGCGCGCTCGGGCGCTTCGCGCTGCCGATCTGGCTCTACGTGTCCTGCACCGGCGTGCTCGTGTACTGCATGCTCTACGTCTGGTTCCCGGGGAGCGGCGTGTAGCCCGGTCCCTCTGGTGGAAAATCAAGAAAACCCCGTCGGGTCCGCGGAAATCGGGACTTTGCCTGTCTAGTCAGCTCGCTCGATCGCAGTAAGATTCCAGTCATCGAGACTAGGCACCGGGGAGAGGCAAATGCGAAAGCTAGGGTTGGCGGGGGTGGTCGTTTTTTTGGCGATCTTGGCGCTGCCAGCGGCCGCCGCTGCCCGCACCAATGAGAACAGTCGCCTCGAGAGGTCGGAGCTCGTCGCGCCCGGCGACGTCACCGGCGCGATCGAGAGCTGGCGCGACCAGGTACGCCAGCGTGCCGCGGCAAGCGGGTCCCTCGCGTCCAGCACATTGCAGAAGCAACCGTGGTGGTCCGGCAACCCGCCCGCCGGTCGGAGACGGAACAACGGCAACAACGGGAACGGCAACGGCAACGGCAACGGCGGCAACGGCGGCAAGGACGATGAAGGCGACGACGAGGAAGACGAAGGCGACGACGAGGAAGACGAAGGCGACGACGAGGAAGACGAAGGCGACGACGAGGAAGACGAAGGCGACGACGAGGAAGACGACGTCAGCCCGTCGACCCCCTTCTAGTCCTCGATTCGACCCTACCTGACACGCGCCAAGAGCAGCGTCTGATCGTCGGTCTGCGGCCCGAACGCCCGCACGGCGCTCAGCACCGCGTCGTGGATCTCGCGCAGCGGCCGATCGGCGTGCTCGGTCACCAGGCGGTCGATGCGCTCCTGGCCGAACTCTTCGCCGTCCTTCGCGAACACTTCGACATAGCCGTTGGTCAGGATCACGAACAGGTCGCCGCGCGCGGCCTGGACCGTGGCGTCGGCGAACTTCCGGCCCTCGATCGCCCCGAGCGGCGGGCTCGCGTTGGGCAGCTTGTCCAGCACGCGCGCCGCCGCCTGGTAGTGCAGGATCGGATGGTGGCCGGCGAGGGCGTAGCGTGCCGTGCCGTCGGCGTGCAGCTCGAGCGCGGCGAGGGTCGCGAGCATCCCCGGCCGCTGGGTCTGGGCCAGCACGTCGTTCAGCCCGCTGACGAGCTCGCCGAGCCGCGGCTCGTCGCGCAGCTTCATGCGGATCGCGCTCTTGATCATACCCATCGACAGACCGGCCGAGACCCCGTGACCCGTCACGTCGGCGACGTACAGCCCGGTCTTTCCGTCGCTCAGGCACACGTCCATCAGATCCCCGCCGACCTCGGACGCCGGGATCGACACGCCGTACAGCTCGACCTGGTCGGTCGTACGGTCGATCGCCGGAACGAGGTGGGCGTGGATCTGGCGCGCGAGGTTGATCTCGGTCCGCAGGCGCAGGGTCTTGGCGCCCTCGCCCGAGATGAACACGATGAAGAACACGTAGCCCAGGATGATGATGCAGATGATCGTCAACGCCTGGGCGATGAGCGGCGCCTGGGCGCCCGATCGCGTGTAGAACTCACGCCCGAACACCTGCGGCACGAGGAACGAGAGCGGAACCCAGATCCACAGGAACCGCAGGTTGCGCGTGAACGCATAGGCCCAGCCGACCGACGTGATGCCCCCGTAGATCGTCCAGATCGCCAGCGTGTGCCACGGCACGCCCCTGGGGGTCGCCAGGTCGTAGATTAAAGAGAACGGTGCGAACAGGCAGAACACGCCGATGTAGAACATCACGCGTGCGCGGGTGCCGACGTGATCGAAGACGTACTTGGGACCGATCGACCGCGCCTCGGTTGCCATGACCTACCCCCGCCGAGATTCTACGTCGCGCGTGCGCGTGGTCTAGAGCCGCACCGAGCTGCGTGATAACACGCGCCCGTCAGCGCGGGCTCCGCGAGTAGAACCTTCTTTCGCCGCTCGCGCCATGGCATAGTGGTTGCTCTCGTTCGGCCTCGAGGGGTGTCCGATGAGCCACTGCCGTGCGCACCTGATGATCCTCGCAGCGCTCCTGGGATCGGCCGTCGCGGCGGCCCAGGAGCCGGCACCGAGCGGCTATGCGGGTGCAGACGCCTGCGCGACGTGCCACGAGAGTCAGGCCCTGGGACTTGCGAAAACTGCGCACGGCATGACGTCGGTCGCGACGTGGGACGGCGCGGCCTCGTGCGAGTCGTGTCACGGGCCGGGGGCTGCGCACGTCGAGGCCGGTGGGGACGCGACGAAGATCCGTCGGTTCCCCGCGCTGTCGCCGACCGACCAGACCGCGGCGTGCCTGACGTGTCATGACCGCGACGAGCACGCGCGCTGGCGCGGGAGCGCCCACGAGGGGCGCGGCCTCTCGTGCCTGACCTGTCACCAGGTGCACCACGAGGGCCCGCCGCCGGTCCATTTGCTGGCCAAGGAAACTGAGTTCGACACCTGCGGGACGTGCCACCTGAAGCGCAAGGCGGCGCTGATGCGCTCGTCGCACATGCCGATGCGCGAGGGGCAGATGAGCTGCAGCTCGTGCCACGACGCCCACGGCTCGACCGGCCCGGCGCTCCTGCGCCAGGAGTCGATCAACGAGAACTGCTACTCGTGCCACGCCGAGAAGCGCTCGCCGATGCTGTGGGAGCACCCGCCGGTCAAAGAGAACTGCATGAACTGCCACGACCCGCACGGCTCGTTGCACCCGCGCATGCAGATCGCGAAGCAGCCACGGCTGTGCCAGCAGTGCCATGACGAGGCGCGCCATCCCACGCAGCCGTATTCGGATGCCGGGGCGGGCGCCGAGTTCTTCCCCGGCAGCCGGATGTTCGATCGCGGATGCATGAACTGCCACTCCCAGATCCACGGCTCGAACCACCCGGCCGGGGCGCGCTTGATGCGCTAGCGGGGTTGCAATGACGACGTGCAGGGTCTCGCGGACGCTGCCGGTCCTGGTCCTCGGGCTGGCGCTGGGGCTCGGTTCCGTGTTCGCCGAAGACGGCGATACGCTCGAGGGAGAGGTCATCGTCGGTCCGCAGTACTACGCGGCGACCGACAACCGCGACTCGGCCAAGTTCGAAGAGTTCCGCGACGTGCCCAACGATCTGGTCGTCGGGCGCGTGTTCCTGGCCTGGACGCCGCGGCCCGGATGGTTCTTCGAGCTCGATGCGATCGACACGACGCAGGACGACCAGCGCCTGGCGGTCGAGTTCGGCCGGCGCGACGTGTGGCGCGGAGCCGTGCGCTGGACCGAGAACCCGCGCCGCTGGACCGACCAGGCGTTCATGCTGTTCGCGAACAACTCGGATGCGCTGTTCACGCTCGAGGACTCGTTCCAGAGCGCCGTGCGCGCCGCGCCCGCATCGGCGTTGCCCGGCGGCGATCTCGACGGCGACGGCCTGTGGGATCCCGGCTCGAAGGGGTTCGTGATCAACAGCGCGATCGAAAGCAGCGCGCCCGAGGTGTTGCTCGAGCATCAGCGGGAGCTCGGAGAGGTCGCGCTCGAGTTCACCCCGACGCGGCACTGGATCTTCCGGACGACGGCCGCGCGGGAGCGGCGGGACGGGTCGACACCGCAGAACCTGGGGATGTACTTCAGCCTGGCCCCGGCCGAGGTCGCGGCACCGCTCGACTTCCGGACCGACACGGCGACGGCGAGCGCAGAGTACGTGGCCCCTCGATTCCACGTCGGCGTGCAGCTTGCGGCCTCGAACTTCGAGAGCGGCACGAAGGGGCTGACGTGGGACGACCAGCTGTTCCTGGTCGACGAGCTGGTCAACGCCAACACGGCCAACCCGGCCCAGGGACGCTTGACGTTCGCCACGGACAACGAGCTGCGCCGTGTCGGGCTGACCGGCGGGGTCGACCTCGCCGCCCGGACGCGCCTCGACGCCACGTACTCGTGGACCGAGACGACGCAGGACGACCCGTTCCTCCCCATGACGATCAACTCGCTGCTCATTGCGAGCCCGCTGCCGGCCGACGAGTCTCGACGGGCGAGCACGAGACGACATCGGCGCAGCTGCGGCTCGTCTCCCGGCCGTCGCCGGCCTGGCGCTTTAGCGCCTGGTGGCGATCCTACGAGCTGGAGAACCGAACGCCCGAGCCTGACGTTCCAGGACACCGTGACGACCGACTACCAGTTCCCCCTGTGCGGCAACGTCAACCTCCCGTGCGACCTGAACGACAACGACGTGCTGGACGACAGGCTCCCGCGCCGCAGCTTGCCCTACGCCTACTCGCGCGCCGCCCTTGGTGGCCAGGTCGGCTGGACGCCCGTCCGCCGGTTCGACGCGGCGCTGAGCTTCGAGCGCGAGGAGATCGAGCGCGAGTTCAGCGCGGTCGAGGACGCGACCGAGGACACGTACAAGCTGACGCTGGACTACGACGCCGCGGACTGGCTTGCCCTGCGGGGCACGTTGCGGTTCCAGGAGCGCCGAGCCGACGAGTACGACGCGCACTACCTCGAGGAGTCGTTCCCCGCCGGGGAGCCGTACGTGGCACCGTTCAACGAAGGCAGCCGCCGGTACTACTGGACCGATCGGGACCGGAACGCCTACGCCCTGCAGGTCGACGCGACGCCCGCGGCGAACTGGGGCGTGCACTTCGAGGCGACGTTCTACGACGACGACTACTTCGACCCCGAGACCGGCCAGCCGATCGGCTCGTCGTTCACGGTCCAGGAAGACCGCAACTTCGACACCGTGCTCGAGACCTACGACATCCTGCTCGCCGGACGGACGCAGAACGAGGGCGACTCGTACTCGATCGGCTTCACGTACAGCGCCGCTCCGCGCTTCGATGTCTATGCCGACTACACGATCGAGAACTTCGAGTACGCGCTGGCGAGCCGGTACCGCAACGTCTCGGGCGGCGTGGGCACGGACGACCCGCTCGACAACTGGTCGAGCGCGGCCGACGACGACTACGACACGGTGAGCGCGGGGTTCCGCTGGGCCATCAGCGCCGACAAGACGTGGAACCTACGGGGCGACGCGTCGCGCTCGGAGGGCACGAGCCTGATCACGACCGACTTCGTCCCCGGCGGTGCCTCGTCGGGCGACACGACGCTGACCAGCTTTCCCGAGGTCGATGCCCGGCTGAACCTCGTCAACTTGATGCTCGAGCGGATGGCCCGCACGAACCTGGGGTACGCGCTCCTGTACACGTACGAGAGCTGGCACGAGGACAACTTCGCCAGCGACTTCAACGAGCCGTACATGGGCCAGCCCAACTCGGATCCGGGATCGTCGAACTCGATCTTCCTGGGGATCGACTTCAAGAACTACGCGAACCACATCCTGAGCTTCCAGCTGCGGTACCGGTTCTAGGGGCAGGACCGCCCCGTGCGCTCGATGCCGCCTTACTGGAAGGATGCGACGGCTTCGGCTTCGTCCTCGAAGATCTGGAACACGCTCGCGAGCGTGGTGAGGACGAACAGCTCCCGCACTCGGTCCCGCGGGCGAAGGAGCCGAACGTCGCCGCCGACCTCCATCATTCGCTTCTTCCAGGCGACGAGCTCGCCCAGCCCGGCGCTGTCGACGAACCGGACCTTGTGCATGTCGAGCACGATCCGGTGGCGGCCGGCCCCGAGCAGCTCGCTCAGCGTGTGACCGAGATCTTGGAGTCGGTGCCCGTGAAGGTCGAGCGGGCGCGACACGCCCTTCCCCAGCGTGAACTCGCCGGACATCTCGACGATCGAGACATCCCCTTCCATTCGGACGACGACGCCCATCGCTCGCGCTCCTGGTGAATGCGCCATTCTCCCATACGAGGGGGTGGCAAGCTCGGCCGGTGCCCTCCCGGGAGCTGTTCATCTTCCTCGTCGTGGCCGCACCCGTCGTGGGCTACGTGCTCCTGGCGTTGACGCGGAAGCCGCGGCTGCGGGCCACGGCACAGCGGCTCGGCGCATCGCATGTGGACACCGGGTGGCTCTCGCCCGGCCGGATCGTCGGGCGTGGATTCACGATCGAGCCGACGACCCGATCGTTCGGATCGTCTCGACCAGCGTGCCGGGGATCGTCTCGAATTCAGAACGGCTGCGGAGCGCGGTCGAGACGCTAGGGGCAATCCAAGGCCGGGAGACGCTCGGCTCCTGATGAGGCGAACCCGTAGGTGCCGGCGAGGCAGGACGTTTCGGCGCGCACGAGGTAGTAGTACCCCTGCCCCGCGAGCGGAGCGGGGCGCGGGTCGTCCCACGCGGAGAGACTCCAGGCGTTGACCAGGCACGCGGCCCCCGACGTTCCCTGCTCCGCTGCCAGCTGCGACAGCTCCCCCGAAACGACGTCGTAGACCGTACCTGGACCGTGCGCCGTCCAGGCCAGCTGGGTCGCGCCGGAGGCCGGGCTCAAGGCGAGCCCGCCGACTTCGCCGGGAACGGCCGACGACTTCCGGACGACGATCAGATCGTCGATCGCCGCTTCGACGACCGTATCTCCTCCCGTGTCCGACGCGACGAACCGCAGGACGACGTTCGATGTGGGCACGACGAAGTCGGCCACGCGGAACGTGTGACGGATCCAGCCGCCGGAGACCCCGGGACCGGAGGGACCGACGACCTCGACCGTGGTCCAGCTCACACCGCCGTTGTTCGAGATGCGCACCGTGAGCGTGTCCGACTGCGGATTCCCACCCGTGCTGTTCGAGAACCAGCGCCAGTACCCGATCTCGGTCTCGCCGTAGCCACCGAGGTTGAGCACAGGGGTGGACAGCGAGGTCACGCCGCCGTCGACGTCGCTCGCTCCGGCAGCGCCGCCCACGATCCCCTGCCCCGTCACGAAGCACTTCCGGCCCGATCCTGGCGTGCGGTCGTCCGCCGGCTGCGCACTCGTCCCGATCGGATCGACGAGGGTCCAGACTCCCGAATTGGCCGTGTCTCCTTGCGCTCCCACGACCCACCCCGAGCTCGACTCGAGGTCGTCCATGACGTCGCAGCCGTCGAGCACGCCGTTGCCGTTGCAGTCGATCCCGGAACCGGCGGCGATGTCGCACGAGTCGGCGACGAGGTTGCCATCGCAGTCGGGCTCGCACTCGTCGGGGATCCCGTTGCCCGTGCAGTCGGCGCTGAGCCCTGCCCCTATGTCGCACGCATCGGGTGACCCGTTGGCGTTGCAATCGAGGGCTGCGCCGTGAGGGACCAGGTCGAGGCGATCGACCGTACCGTTGCCGTCGCAATCGACCTCGCACTCGTCGGGGACGTCGCTCGCGTCGAGATCCGCGCTGGCTCCCGAGCCGATGTCGCAGTCGTCCTGACGGAGGTTGAAGTTGCAGTCCGCGCCCGAGGACAGGAAGTCGAAGCCGGTCGGGAACAGCAGCCCGTGGTCGTTGCCGCCGATGTACGTCCGCAGGAAGTTCCCGGTGCGGGCGTCGAACTCGTAGAGCTGCGCGTTGGTCAGATGCAGCTCGCCACGGTTGCGATGGCCGCGGCCGCCGTTGACGATGTCGTCGTCATGATCGCGGCCGTGATCGTCATCGTGCTCCGCGTTCCCTCCCGAGCCGAAGGCGGTCCCCGTGCGCGAGACGAACACGTTGCCGTTCGGGCCGATCCGGATCCCCCACGGGCTGACCTGCTCCAGCACGCTGGCCGTGCCGGACCGCGCCCATCGCCCGAGGGCGGCCCCCGTTCGGCCGTCGTACTCGAGCACCTCGTTCGTTCCATAGCTCGCGACCAGCAGATTGCCGTCCCGCTTGAACGTCAGGCCCCGCGGCTGGCTCAGGCCGCCGTTGTCCGCGGCCCGAACGAAGGCCCTCACGAACGATCCGCTCGCGCCGTCGTACTCCAGCACCTCGTTCGTACCGCTCGTGACGTAGAGATTGTCGTTCGGACCGAAGGCGAGCCCGAAGGGCCACAGCAGTCCCCCGGAGAAGCCGGGCACGAACGGCCCCAGGGGTGTGCCGCTCGCAAGGTCGTAGGCCAGGACGCTGCTCGTGCCCCCGCTCCCGCTGGCCACGAGGAGCGTTGTCCCGTCGGGGGTCACGGTGATCCCGGTCGGCGACAAGAGGCCCCCGGCGCCTGGCGGGACGAGGTCACCTACGTACGTCCCACCGCGGTTGAACTCCATCACCCGGTCGTCGTCCGCGCTGCTGACGAGGACCCGGTCGCCCGGCGCGACGATCAGGTCCTGCGCTCGGTCGGCGAGCGCTCCGGCGGACGCGGCGGAGACCCGCATGAGAACACCGGTGTCGGGATGGAACGCGCGCAGCTCCGAGGTCGTGCGACCGCTCGCGACCCAGGCGACGTGCGCGAAGTCCAGCTCCACGAGGTCGGGGATCCCGTCGAGGTCGCAGTCCTGGCACGAGTCGAGGATCGCATCGCGGTTCACGTCGAGGGGCATCGAGGCCATGATCTCGCTGTAGTCCGAGGTCCCGTTGGCGTTGCAGTCCTCCTCGCACTCGTCCGGGATATCGTTGCCGTGCAGGTCGGTGCTCGCGCCGAGGATGTCCGCGTCGTCGGGGACGTCGTTGCCGTTGCAGTCGGGCTCGCACTCGTCCGGGACGGCGTTCCCGTTGACATCGGGGCTCCCCAAGAGGAGCTCGATCGAATCGAGCACCCCGTTCGCGTTGCAGTCCTCGCACTCGTCGGGGATCGCGTTGCGGTTCTCGTCGGCGCTCGTATGGGCCGAGATGTCGATCGCGTCCGGGGTGCCGTTGACGTTGCAGTCGTTCGCCACGCAGGCCGAGTTGCCGAGGTGGCCCTCCATCGCCTGTTGCGACACCGCATGGAAGTACTCGTCCTCGTTGGCGTTCATCCCGCTCCACGTCTGGGAGCAGTAGCTCATGATCGTCCCGCGCTGCGGTTGGCTGGTCGGATTCTGGCACGTATCGATGAACTGGTCGTGCGTGTGCCGCGTGCCGCTGTTGTGTCCCAGCTCGTGCGCCGCGACGCCGACGTCGTAGGCATAGACGCTGGGCCGGGACGGGTCGGGAAAGAAGCCGAGGATGTAGCCGGCGACCGAGTAGGCGCTACTCGAGCAAAGCGCCGTAAGGTACGCCTCGCCGCCAAACGGGTAGTCGCGCCGGCCGGAGATGAGCTGCGCGGCGTCGCGTGTCACGGACGACATGGTGGCGTTCCAGGTGTCGCGGAACGCCGCTAGCGGGCTCGGCTCGACGACGTTGAACAGATCGTCGGGCGTGTCCCACAGGCGAGCGTAGACCAGCTCCACCCGCGTGCCGACGTCGCGGATGTAGATGTCGCTCACGCGGGCGTAGAGCTGGATCAGATACGTGAGCGCCGCGTTCGTGTCGCCGAAGAGCGAGTAGTACTCGTGGTCGGTCTCGACGGCGAGCTGGAGCTGCTTCAACCCCCGCGTCGGGCCGACGGCTCCTGCGGGGTCAGGTCTGAGGGTCAGGTCTCGCAGCGAGACCTGACCCTCAGACCTGACCCCTGGTGACTCGACGCCGCACAGCGGCACGCCGGGCTGCCTGCTCGCCGCCCCGGTCATCTCGAACACCTGCGCGCGGTCCGCCGACAGCGGCGCGATGCCGTAGCGCCGGCCGCCGGCGCCGAAATCGACGTGTCCTACCGGCCCTCGATCGGACACGGAAAGGAAGACGTGCGAGCCGGGAAGGCCCTGGACGGTCCCGCGAAACAGCGTGACGGCGGCGGGATCGAACGCAATTGGCTCGTCCTGGGCCCCCTTGCGTCCGAGAACGAAGCGCGTCCGCGGCCCGGCGACTTCGAAGGGCTCGATCTCGAGGTCGACGCTGAGCTCAGAGCCCAAAGGGAACCGCAAGACCTCGAGCCGCCTCGCTCCTCGCGCCGCTTCGCGCACGCGGGCACGATCCCATTCGACGACGATCGGGGCACCCGGACTCGATCGCAGACGAAAGAGCCGCGACGGGGGCGCGACGCGGCTGCCCACGGAGTCGACGACGAGCAGGACGAGGGTCGTCCCGAGCGAGATCCTCGCCAGCGCGGCGAGCCTGCGCCCCACGCCCCTTCCCTCCCGGCCGGTTTGGCCGCACACGGTTATACGGCGATTCCCGGCTCACGGTCAGCGCGAAACCGCCGGACGCGAATCGCGTAACCTGGAGCGGGGCGGAGGGTTGGGGCCGTGAAGGTACACGCTTGGAGCTGCCTGCCGTTGCTGTTGCTCGCACCGCTCGTCTACGGCGCCGAGTCGAGGGCGTGGACGCAGTTCCGGGGTCCCGGCTCCGCCGGCCCGCGGTTCGCGGGCGATGTTCCGGAGGGGAAGTTCGGCTTGCAGGTGGCGTGGAGCCGAGAGCTGGGCTCCGGCTATTCGAACGTGTGGATCGAGTCGGGAACGGCGGTGACGATGCACACCGACGGCGGCGTCGACGTGGTCGCGGCCTTCGAGCTGGCCACCGGGAAGCCGTTGTGGCGTCACGAGCTCGGCCCGAAGTACGCGGGGCATGACGGGTCCGACGACGGGCCGATCGGCACGCCGACCGTGAGCGACGGCGTCGTGTTCGCGCTGGGCCCGCGCGGACAGCTCGTCGCGCTGCGCCTCGCCGACGGCTCGGTGAAGTGGCGGCACGTACTCGACGCCAGGAACTCCACCGTCCCGTTCTACGGCTACACGAGCTCGCCCCTGCTGCTGGGTCAGCAGGTCATCGTGGCGACGGGAGGCGACGGACACGCGGTCACGTCCTTCGACCGGGAGACGGGGAAGACGCTCTGGGCGTCCGGCGACGACTCGGTGAGCTACCAGACGCCGGTGCTCGCCGAGCTCGGCGGTCGGCGGCAGCTCCTCGTGGTAACCAACCACTGGCTGCAGGGCCTCGACCCCGCGGACGGCAAGGTGCTGTGGAAGTTGCGGCACACCGAGGGCGACGAGCCCCAGGAGTCCGCTCATCCGACGGTCGTCGACGGCGAGCGCTTCCTGGTCAAGTTCGGCGACGGAGCGCGCATGTACCGCTACACCGATGGCGGCGTGCAGGAGCTGTGGCGCACGCGCGCCTTCGCCAACACGTTCGCCCTGCCGGTGCTCGTCGACGACCACCTCTACGGCTTCACCGGAAACGTCCTCACCTGCGCCAGCGTGGCGACGGGAGAGATCGTGTGGCGCTCGAGGGAGGGGGCCAGCTTCGGCCTCTCCGCCGTCGATGGGCTGCTCGCCATCGCGACGCGCTCCGGCGAGCTGCTCCTCGTCGAGCCGTCACCCGCGGGCTATCGCGAGGTGGCCCGTGTGCCGGTGCTCGAGAACGGGAACTACGCCGTGCCGACCTTTGCCGACGGGCTGTTCGTCGTGCGCAACCTCGAGCACGTGGCGGCCGTTCGCGTGGACGCGTCTGCAACGCCCAAGGTGGCGGAGGCTGCCGCGCCCGAGCGGCTCCGCGGAGAGTTCGGGAAGTGGATCGGGTCGGTCGAGAAGATGCCGCAGGCCAAGCGCCAGGCCGTCGTCGATCGGCGCTTCGCCGAGGTCGAGTCCACCCCGCTGATCGAGGGACAAGACCTGGTGCACGTCGTCTGGCGAGGGAAGGCGAAGGACGTCGCCGTCACCGGAGACGTGGTCCCGCCCGACCAGGAGCTCAGCCTTCACGCGCTGCCCGGGACGGACCTGTTCTTCCGCACCTTCGAGCTCGATCCGAAGGGCCAGTATGCCTACGGCTTGATCATCGACTACGGCGACCCGTCCCCCGATCCGCGCAACCCGTACTCGGTCAACAACGGCTCGAGAGTAGCGTCCGAGCTGCGCATGCCCGGCTGGCCCCCGTCGCCGCACATCGAGGCCCCCGCCGAAGGAGCGCCGCGAGGCACCCTGGACAAGTTCCCGTTCCGGTCGCTGATCCTGAACAACACGCGCGAGGTTCAGGTATGGCGTCCACCCGACTACGGCCGCGACGCCGGCAAGCGCTACCCGGTGCTGGTGGCCAACCACGGCGACAACCTCGTGCGCGGGGGACTGATCCAGAACACGCTCGACAACCTCGTCGGCCGCACCGTCGAGCCGTTGATCGCCGTGCTCGTGCCGCGTGCCGAGGGTCCCGAGTACGGCGGCGCCCAGGCCGAGGCCTACACGCGGTTCCTCGTCGAGGAGCTGCTACCGCACGTCGATCGCCACTATCGTACCGACCCCGGCCGCCGCGCGATCATGGGGCCGGCCAGCGCCGGCGTCGCGGCGGTGGTCGCAGCGTTCCTGCGGCCCGACGTGTTCCGGCAAACGGCGGTGCAGAGCTTCTATCCCATCGCGCCGACCCAGGAGCGGCTGCCCGCCTTGATCGCCGGATCCGGACCCAAACCGGAGCTGGTCTATGTCGTCTACAGCAATCGCGACTACGACCTGGGACCCGGTCGCCGCGCTGCCGAAGCCAGTCGCGAGCTGGTCGGTCAGCTGCGCGCCGCCCAGGTCCACGTGGTCGAGCAGGTCGCCGACTACTCGCCCGGCTGGGCCGGCTGGCGCGGCCAGGACGACGAGATCCTCCGTGCGCTGTTCCCGCTCTCGGTGGCCGCACCTTGAGCGGCGACGAACGGTGCTCAGCGCGGCCGTTCGACGACGCTGTAGTAGTTCCGCGAATCGTCGCGGAACACGGCCTCGATACCGTACGGTCGCTCCGCCGGCGGACCGAGGAACTCGACCCCTCTCTCCACCAGCTCCGCATGGGTCGCCTTGCAGTCTTCGGTCTCGAGCACGCCGACGCACAGCGCTCCCTTCTGCACTACCTCGCGCAGCGTCTCGGCCGTGGCCGGATCGAGGAGCGGTCCGGGCGCGACCGGCAGGAGGATCAGCTCGATCTCCCGTTGACCCTTGGGGCCGACGGTCAGCCAGCGGAAGCCGTGGAGCTTCTGATCGGTGCGGACCTCGAACCCGAGCTTCTTCGTGTAGAAGTCGGCGGCTCGATCCTGATCGAGCACCCAGACGGTGACGTGCGACAGCTTCTGGAGCATGCGGCGTCCCTCCTTTTCGACCGCGTCAGTGTTACGCGAAGGATCGGGGCGCGCTTCTCGGGAATTGCGATTCTGCGACGGACGGCCGTCCGGCACCCCAGCCGAGCAGGAAGCAGCACGGGATGTAGAGCCGCGCGAACGCCTCGGGCACCGCGATCGTGCTGCGTACGTTCCGCCGCCACTCGGACGGCGGACGGCCGAACCGTTGGGAGAACAGCAGGCTGAACGACCCGACGCTGGCGTAGCCGACGTCGAAGCAGGTGTCGGTCACCCCGGCGCCACGCGCCAGCCGTTCCTTGGCCCGCTCGAGCCGCAGGCGCCGCACGTAGGCCGCCGGCGTCTCATCGAACGCCCTGGTGAACAGGCGCAGGAAGTGGAACGGCGAGATCCCCGCCTGCGCCGCCATCTCGTCGAGCGAGAGCGGCCGGTTGTACCGGCTGTCGATGTAATCGCGGGCCACGACGAGCCGACGAAACACGTCGCCGTCGAGAATTCTCCTCCCGCGCGAGCCGGCCATGGGCCGATCCTACCACCCGGACCGCTCATCGTGGTCGAGGGGATTCATCGAGCGATAGAGTCCGTGCGCACATCGCCAGCGCGGTAGTAGGCTATGAACCACTCGTTTTCCTTCTTCATCATGATGAGGGTCAGCTGCACGGATCGAGCGGGTAGCTCCCTGCCGGTCTCGGGCGCACGTTGACCGGTCACCTCTTCGAAGATGTCGACGACGGCAACGTCTGGGCTGAGGAATCTGATCCTCTCTTTGGTAATCTCGAACGTGCTTTGGTTGAACGTGCCACTCGCAAAGATTTGCCCCCACAACTCACGGATCGCTTCGCGGCCTTCGCGCTCGACGCCAAAAGCGTTGTAGAACACGGCATCCTCGGTATATAGACCCGCTCGAAGGTCGGCATCCCGCTTCTCGACCGATTCGCGCGACTTGGCGAGTACCTGCCGGATCGCGGCCTCATCGGCCGGCTTCCCCTTGCCCTGCGCCAGGCAGATCGACGGCAACAGAACCAACAGCGCACTGAGTATCAGCCGTGTCATCGTTCTCAACTCCTTTCAGGGGTAGCCTATTTGCCATGTAGCAAGTCCATCAGGATCGCCGTCTCCGCGCCGATCGCTGCCTTGATCGTGGGCTCGTGATCCGGCGCCCACAACGGCGAATGCACCCCAGGGACGGGCACGCCGGACTTGCGCGAGGCTTCCAGCTTCGCCGCATCGACCGCGCCGACATGCAGCAACACGGCGCGCACGCCCGCCAGTCCGAATTGCGAGAAGTCTTCTCCGCCCATCTGCGCAGGCATCTCGACCACCTGGTCGGCCCCCAGCGCGGCGCGCGCGGCGGCGACCATGCGCCGGGTCAGCTCGGGGTCGTTGTAGACGGCGTCGGTGTTGGACTTGGTTTCGATCAGCGGCTCCTTCGGGGCGTTTGCGGCGAGGGCTTCGCCCTTCGCTTGGCGCTCGATCGCGGCGAGCAGGCGCTTGTGGACTGCGGGGTCGAGCGAGCGCACGGTGATCTGGAGCTTCACCTGGTCGGGGATGATGTTGGAGGCGCTGCCGCCGTGGATGCTGCCGACCGTGATCACGGCGGGTTCGGCCGGATTGTTCTCGCGCGACACGATCGTCTGCAGGCCGAGCACGATGCGCGCGGCGAGTACCACCGGATCGATCGCGCTCTGCGGAAACGCGCCATGGCCGCCCTTGCCGTACACCGTCATGTCGAGACCGGTCGAGTTGGCGCGGAAATAACCGGGGTGGAACCCGATCACGCCGGCCGGCAAGGCGTGCTCGACGTGCATGCCCAACGCGTACTCCGGTTTCGGGAAGCGCCTAAACAGGCCATCGCGCAGCATCGCGGTCGCGCCAGCGACGATTTCCTCGGCCGGCTGCCCGACCAGCATCAGCGTGCCGTGCCAGCGCTCGCGGTACTTCGCCATGAGTTCGGCCGTGCCCACCCACGCCGCCATGTGCAGATCGTGTCCACACATGTGCGCCACCGGCACGACTTCCCCGGCATCGTTCTTCGATTTCACGGTGCTTGCGAACGGCAAGCCCGTCTTCTCCTCGATCGGCAGAGCATCGAGCTCGGTGCGCAGCATCACGACCGGACCCGGGCCGTTCTCGAGGAGCGCGACGACACCGGGGCCGCCGACGCCGGTCGTGACCTCATACCCCAATGCCTTGACGCGCGCCGCGAGCGTCGCCGCCGTGCGCTGCTCCTGAAACGCCAGCTCCGGATTGCGGTGCAGATCGATGTAGAGCTTTTCGATATCCGGGTAGATCGCATCGACTTGCGCTGCGCCGAGGCTATCGCCCGCACGGGACGTCTGCGCTGATGCGAACCACAGTGTCGCCATCAAGAGGCTACAAGCGATGCGGTTCATGATGCCTAGACAGCCCTTCGTGTCGGGCTCGCGAGCAACACCGTTGTTATGCGGTTTTCAGTCTCCATAATGGCAGGCTTCGTCGAGTGTCGCCTGTGAGCGTCATGCCCAGCTTCGCGGCAAGCCGCTGTGATGCTACGTTGTCGCTGGGTACAGTAGCGCTGAGCGAGTTCACCCCAGGCTGAGCAAGTACCCACTCCGCGACAGCGGCCGCCGCCTCCAGCGCATATCCGCGCCTTCGACAGTGTTCGACCACACCCCAGCCGATCTCGACGTCACCGTCACGGCTTGGCGGCCCTTTCAGGTTGATCGAGCCAACGACAGATCGCGAGGAGCGCTCGACGATCAGGCGAATCCGCCATGGAATATGGGTCGTATCGGCAAGGAGATGACGTAGGTGCCAGGACAGGCCCTCCCTCGCCTCGCGTTCCGCCGGCCACCCTGGTGGGAAGTTCACACCCGCCAAACGACCAGCCCGTCCGGCATCGCCAGCGACGAGCAGTTCAAGCTCATGTGGCAAGAGCACGACAAGGAGCAGTCTCTCCGCTTCGATCGTCGCCGGGCGCTGGACCATTCACCCGTTCACTTCAATGTTGTCTGCCTAACGACTGTGACCGAGCACGGGTGCTCGGCCAAGTGCTCATGCAGCGCGGTCGAGTCAGTCTGCGACTACGCGAAGCGCGAGTGCTTGGACCTTCGAGAGCGCTTCCTCGCGTGTAGCACCATAGGCCATGACGCCGGACAGCTCGACAACTTCAGCGATCCAGCGGCCGTCGGCTTCTTGCTCGACCTCAACTCGAAACGTCATCTCATTGCACCTCGCCGAGTGCCCAAGAATATACGTCCGAAGCAAGATTCCGAACATCCGTGATCGCCGTGCCTCGTGGCGTGGTCAGCGGTCGATGACGGCCATGTTCCCTTCGTCGTGACGCTCGCCGGCGGCCGGCGTGAGGTTGTTCAGCCGTTCGAATTGCTCGGCGCTCAGCTTCACGTTGTCGGCGGCTGCATTCTCTTCGACGCGAACGACCCGCTTGGTGCCGGGAATCGGAGCGATGTCGTCGCCTTGCGCGAGCAGCCAGGCCAGGGCGATCTGCGCCGGTGTCGCACCCACCTCTGAGGCAACGGCTTGAACCTCGTCGACGATGCGCAGGTTGCGCTTGAAGTTCTCGCCGGTGAAGCGCGGGTTGGTCTTTCGCCAATCGTCGGCAGAGAGCTGCTCGGGCGACCGGATCTCGCCGGTGAGGAAACCGTGGCCGAGCGGCGAGTAGGGAACGAAGCCGACGCCCAGCTCGCGCAGCAGCGGCAGCAGTTCGGCCTCGGGGTCCCTGGTCCACAGGGAGTACTCGGTCTGGAGGGCAGCGACAGGGTGCACGGCGTGGGCGCGGCGGATCGTGGCCGGGCCGGCTTCGGACAAGCCGATGTGTCGGACCTTGCCCTCGGCGGCCAGCTGGGCCAGGGCGCCAACGGTATCCTCGATGGGGGTGTTCGGATCGACGCGGTGCTGGTAGTACAGGTCGATGTGGTCCGTGCCGAGCCGCTTCAGGGAGCCCTCGACCGCGGCGCGGATGTTCGCCGGGCTGCTGTCGAGGACGCCAGGGCCGCCACCGGAGTGCGAGACGATGCCGAACTTCGTCGCCAACACCACTTGGTCGCGGCGGCCCTTGATGGCCCGACCAACCAGTTCCTCGTTGAGGTAGGGGCCGTAGATCTCAGCGGTGTCGAGATGAGTGACGCCCAGATCCAGTGCCCGGTGAATGGTGCGGATGGACTCGGTGTCGCTGCCAGTCCCGATATTGTAGTAGCCAGACATCGACATGGCGCCGAGTCCTATGCGGGAAACGTCGAGTCCGCCGATCGAGATGTGTTTCATGGCAATAGGGCTCCTTTCCTGATTGAGCGGGCGGCGATCGCCGAGCTCGGCGCGACCTCGTTCAGCCAGAGCCCACCACGCGCCAACACCTACCGACGCGGCTCCTCATAGAGAGCGAATCTTGCCGTGGGGCATTAAGACATCCTCCCTCGGAACGTTCAGCGCCAGCCCTTCCCTGTCCGCATAACGATCAGCGTCAGCGACACGGGGAGGGGTTGGGAATCGGCTGTCCGCCAGAGTCCTGCCCGGGAATCGATTCTCCGCAGGCGTCGACGCGCGTGACCAGGTAGAAGAACATCGTGCCGATCGAGGGGTTGTCCGAATCCGTCGCGCTCGATGCAGCGATGTGCGAGTCGTGGCACCTCTGGTTATAGGCCCAGGGAGAGCCGCCGCTCCTCGTGCCGCGGTAAACGCTGTAGGGGCCGGGCGGGTCGCTCCAGCTGATCGTCGTCCCCGATCCGTCTCGAACGAGCCCAACGCTGCCGTTGACCGCCCGCGGGAGGACCGGCGTACCGCCGCCGCAGACACCGCCGCCGCACACCTCCCCGCCCATGCAGGGGTCGCCGTCGTTGCATCCGGCTCCATCGGTCTGCCAGGGGCAGGTGTCGGTCGACGAGCTCGAGTTCCCGAAGACGTAGACGCGCCCTTTGTTGTAGCCAATCGCCTCCGGGTCCCAGTTGGCGCTGGCGATCAGATCCGGGGGGCCGGGGCCGTCCACGTGTCCCCCACCCGCGACGACTAGGCCGATGGCTGCGCCGGGGTCATCCCCGACGTAGTACCGGTCCTCGGTGGTGTCGACGGCGCTTCCACCAAAGAAGACGGACACACGGCCGCCGGCTGACGTCGTGTTGGGCGCCGACCACGAAGTCGTCGATCCCATCGCCGTTCACGTCCCCGGCGCCGGCGACGCTGGCGTAGGTGCGCGCGAGCGTGAGGTCCGCGACCGAGTTGGGAGACGAGCCGCCGAACCAGACGCGCACTTGGCTCCTCCCGGCGCCGATCAGGTCCGAGAACCCGTCGCCATTGACATCGCCCGCGTTCGCCGCGTTCATCAGATGCTCGTTGCTCCCGGAACCGAGGAGGGTGAGATCGGAGATCGTATCGAACGCCGGCCCTCCGAACCAGACGTAGATGGCGCCGGCACCGACTGCGGCCGCTGGTTGTTCGGAGCGGAGGCGAACACGTCGGGGTGTCCATCGCCGTTCATGTCCCCGGCGCTGCCGACCACGGAGCCCAGCTGATCGTAGAATCCGACGCCCGAGAACACGCGGTCCGGGACCGCATCGGGCACGGCGCCTCCGAAGAACACGTACGCGCGACCGGGCTGGTTTCCGCCGCTTCCGTACCACGGTGCGCCCACGATCACGTCGTCGAAGCCATCCTCGTTCACGTCTCCCGCCGACGCGACGGAGGCGCCGAACGCGGTGAGTGACCCCGTCGACTCGCCGATCAGGGTGAGGTCCGGCACGGCGTCGAGCGACGGCCCGCCGTAGTAGATGAAGGCCTTGCCCTCGTACCCGGATTGCTGCGCCCCGATGATGAAGTCCGGGTAGTCGTCGCCGTTGAAGTCACCGGCCGAGGCGACGCTGACCCCGAACCACCCCGCGCCGCCGGCCGGAGGAGAGATGACGAGGTCGGCCACCAAGTCGAGCGCCGGCCCGCCGAAGTAGAGATACGCCTTCCCGACACTGCCGATTTCCGGGTAGCGGAACGCTCCGATGAGGAGGTCATCGTAGCCATCTCCGTTCACGTCGCCGACCCAGGCGACCGCGGTGCCGAAAAAGTCCGCGTTGTTCTCTCCCACTGGGATCGATGAGGATGCTGGACGTGATGGACGAAGCAGCGCCCACGCGCGGCTCCGCGAACAGGGCGATGGCGACGAGGATGGCGATCGGGAGTGTCGAGGGGCGCCACCGGAGTGGCAGGCGAACGAGGCGGGCGCGAGGCATGGCACACCTCCAACTCGACGCAGGAAACGATACCCCGAACGTCGCCGAGCGACCATAGCAACCCCGTTTCAGTCGAGGACTACGCCTTGCGTACTGGGTAGCGCAGGTGTGTAACGCCGACGCCCGCGATCACCGTCGGGTTGCCAAGGACGGCTGGCGTGCCGGCGAGGCGGTCGAAGAGTCGAACTCCGGAGCCAAGAAGAACCGCCGCGATGTCGACGTGGATTTCGTCGAGGAGGCCAGCATTCAGGAGCTGCTGGATGGTGTCAGCGCCGTGGACCCCAACGGACTTCCCGGCGGCGGCGGCTTTGGCTTGGTTCACGGCGCTTTCGATGCCGTCGGTCACGAAGTGGACAGTCGAGTTGGGTCGCGGCCATCCGGCGGGGATGTGGTGGGTGAGTACGAAGGCTGGCCCCCAGGCGTGGTTTCCGCCCCAGCCTTGGGCCACCTCGAAAGTGCGACGACCGGTGAGCATGGCACCAAGTCCGGACGTGAGACGGCGAAGGTGCTCGGCGCTCGGCCCGGACACCTTGAACGTCATGGGGTCTGACCCTCCGGTGTGGAATTCGACGTCCCCCGAGTTGAAGTACCAGTCGAATACTTCGGCCACGCCATCGTTGCGGTCCGCGACGTAGCCGTCGAGCGACAGGGACATGAGTGCGATCACCTTCGACATTGCGACGTTCCTTTCGACATCACTTTCGAGCATCGATATTGCGCTGGAGCCAGCTGATAATCTGATCCATGTACCCGGCCGCGTACCGTCGGTTCAGCCTGGCCTCCGGGGTGCTGTCCGTTGCTGCTTCTGCAAGACCGTGAGTTGCCCCCGGTAGCACAACGATGGTGCCATCCTTGTTCCCGGCCCGCTTCAAGGCCGCCTCGAGAAGCGGCACACTCCGCGTGGTTTGTACGTTCATGTCCAGTTCGCCGAAGAGCGCAAGGACCGGGCATGTCACACGCTCCCAAAACGGGATTGGATCTATGACAAGCGGATTTCGCAGGCTTCGCAGCGTGGCCGCATCGGGCGGGACCTGAAGTGTGAGCATCCAGCGGAGGCGCGCGGCGTCAAGCCAGCGTTCGGTGCGCGCTCTCTCGGCATCAGCTTTCAGCTGTTCCCAGCCTGCATTCGTGATGAGCGACTGATTGTACCGCGTGCGCAAAGCGATGGCCTGCCCGATTTCCAGATCGGAAAGGCCGATTCGACGTGCCTCGTTTTCGATTTCGTAGAGAACGTTCTCGTATGGCGGCAATGCCGAACCGACACGGCTCACGATGAACGCCACATCGGTTGAGCGAGCGGCGGCAATGGGGACGACCCACCCGCTGTTGCTGTTGCTCCACAAGCCAATCTGGCGAGGATTGATGTCCTTGCGCGCGCGAAGAAACAGCACGGCAGCAAGGGCATCGCCCGCCAGGTCCTCAAAGCTGGCGGTTTGCCAGTCCCCCGTCGAAGCACCGGCGCCGCGCTTGTCGAACGTGAGCGTGGCGATGCCGTAGCGGGCGAGAAAGTATTGCCACACTCCCAGGGGTCGGCGTGCCGGGCCGGAGCCATGCAGCAGGACGACCACGGGGAACCGCGCCGCGTTCGCGGGCAATGTCAGCGTACCTCGCAAAACGACCTCGCCATTGCGGAACGCCACTTCCTCATTGCGATGTGGGCTGACTCTCCGAGCCTGGATGAGCGAAGCGTCGCCTTCCCGCCACGTGAGTCCCGTGACCACGCCCTCGCGGTTCCTGGTGAAGGTCACGCGGACGTTCCCGGCGAGGAACTCACTACCTTGCATCACGCCGGAGACGAAATCGGTGGCGGACAGGTCATACAGCACGCCGACGCGGCGAGTGCTCGAATCATAAAACGTCAACCGATCCCCGTTTTCATAGAACGGACCGATCGAGACAACACGGTTAGCCGCGAGCTGATAGTTGCCGGCGTACCGTTCGTAGAGTTGCGGGTCGACGTTCGCGAATTGGGCTGGCAACTGTTGCGCCCTGGCGCGCGGCAAACTCTCAGCCTTTCCCAACGACGCAACGAGACATGCCACCAGCAGTTTGGTCATTCGGTACTCATTTGGTTAGACGCTCGGGTTCAGCGGCGGTGCAGCGCCGTCCGCTGCAACCGGTGTTATGCGGCATGTGCGCGCAGGGTACGTTGTCCGCCTCAGTCAGCGCGAGACTTGTCACTGCTACTCTCTGGTCGTGCGCTCTCGCGCACGATCGTAAACGAGCCGGGGCCCTGTCCGGGCTGCAACACCCACCCGGAGTTCAGAGTGGCGCTCCAGCCGTCCCCCTGCAGGGTGGTCCCTTCGAGCGGCCCGGTAACCGGTACGGACAGTGTGGACCCATCGGCAGCGCGCAAGACGCCGTCGTTGGCGTTGAGACTTCCCCATTTAGCGGAAAGGGTGAAATTGCGAAAAAACACGGTACCGGCTCCCGGAATGCCGACGCTGCCGGTGGTGTCGCTGGTCCCGCTGCCCCCGGCAGGCATCGTCAGCACGGGCCCATCGACGAAGCGTCGACGCAACTCGGCGACGCGGACCTGCTGCGCCCGATCGCGCACCTCCTCTGCCGTTCGCAGCTTTGCCCCATCGTAGCGCGCCGCTGCCACGGCAACATCCGTCGTCATTGGCCTGTTGGTTGCGGAGGCGAGCAAGTCGCCAAGGTCCGAGGTGGCACGAACCTGTCGGCGCCATCCCGGCAGGAGATCGTCCAGCAGCACACCGTAGGCCGGTCCGGACGCGGCTTCAAAATTTCCGACGAAGGACGTCTGCGATTCGCCTCCTGCGAGCGCTGACGCTGCGGCACGGTGGGCATCCGCGGGCGAATTGGCCCAGGCCGCGACGCCGGTGTAGGAGGCAAGCCCTTCGCGAATCTCGTCGCGCCGCTCGTTGTCTGCCGCGCCTGGAAACAGGCGGCGGCGCTCGCGCCTGAAAGCCAGCGCATCGGCGATCGCCTCGGCCCGGCCGCTCTCGCTCGACTCGACCGCCCGGCGGAGCGCTCGCCATTCGAGCTGCATCCAGACGCGCCCTTCGAGCGTATCGAGATGCTCGTTGAAGCCGTCGCTCGCCATGAACCCCAGCTCGGGCTGAATGCGATGGAACAAGCCGTGAAGCAGCACTTGCTGGCGTACATCGGCATCCTTCTCCGGCAGCATGTACAACGGCCAGCTGAACCACCGCAACCCGCCCCACGAGACGGGACCGTCCGCGAAACCCGAAAAGCGGGGCGGCGCCCCTGCGGTTCCGGCTGGCTTGTGGCACGCGTTCCGGTCGCTGGGTCAAAGATCACCATCGGACCACAGAGC
>CAWGOF010000003.1:0-3546555 GCA_963824225.1 uncultured Acidobacteriota bacterium
TCCGAGATCGGCGCGCGAACGCGGGACGTGCTGATCGAGGCCGCGTGGTTCGACCCGGTGGCGGTGCGGCGCGCGGCGCGGCGCCTCGGTCTACGGACCGATGCGAGCTGGCGCTTCGAGCGCGGCACGGACGTCACGGCTCCGCTCGCCGCGCAGGAGCTCGCCGCGCGGTTGCTCGTCGAGCTGGCCGACGGCGCGCCCGACGCGATCGTCGACGTCTACCCTGCCCCACGGCCGCGTGCGGCGCGGCGGCTGCGCTTGTCGCGCATCGGGCGGCTCCTGGGCTACTCCCCCGAGACGGCGCAGGCGGTCGGCGCTCTCGCGGCGCTGGGGTTCGAGCCACAGTTCGTCGAGGACGGTGTCCTCGAGGTGACCGTTCCGTCCTGGCGCGTGGACGTCGACCGCGAGGAGGATCTGGTCGAGGAGGTCGCCCGCCATCTCGGCTACGACGCGATTCCCGTGTCGCTCGCCGGACTGCCGCACCCGGCCCCGGGAGCGCTCGCGGACGAGCCCGAGGAGTCGGCGCGCGCGATCCTGGCCCGGCTCGGGTTCCACGAGGCGTTCGGCTACGCGATGATCGGTGCCGGGGAAGACGATGGGCTGGTGCCGGCCGATGCCCCGGCCCCCGCACGACTGGCCAACCCGATCGCCGAGCCGCTCGCGTACCTGCGCCGATCACTCGTGCCCGGGCTGCTCCAGGCGATCGAGACGAATCAACGGCGCGGGACCGCCGATGTCCGGTTGTTCGAGGTCGGTCGGGCGTTCTGGTTCGAGTCCGAGGGCGCGAGGCCCCGCGAGCGGCTTCTCGCGGCGCTCGCGTGGTGCGGTGCGGCTCGACCGGTCCACTGGTCCGACCCTCCGCGGGAGGTCGCGTACTCGGACGTCGCCGGAGTCATCGAGCACGTGCTGAGCGCGATCCGCCCCGGGCAGCGGGCCGAGCCTCGCGCGGCGGCTCTCGACGCATTCCAACCCGGCCGATCCGCTACCTGGAGCCTGCCCGACGGGACGTTCGTGGCGCGCGGCGGTGCGCTCCACCCCACACGCCAACGCCGCTTCGAACGCACCGTGTGGATCGCCGAGGTCGACCTCGACGCGCTCGGCGCGTTGCCCGTCCCGTCCCGGGTTCCGCCCCGTGCCGCGGCTGTCGCCCGTGACGCGCGACCTGTCGCTCCAGATGACACGCGATCGATCGTTCGGCGAGGTGGCCGCCGCTCTGGACGCTGTTCCGGCGCCCGCACCCGTGCAGATCCACGTCATCGACCGGTACGAGGGGCCGCCGCTCCCGCCCGGCGACGTCTCGGTCACCGTGCGGATCGTCCTGTCCCCCACCGAGCGCACGCTCGTCGACGCCGAGATCGAGGCCTACCGTAGGGCGCTCGTCGCGGCGATCGGCGCGCTCGAAGGGATCCGGCTGCGCGGAGATTGAGACCGCCGCGCCGCACCCGTCCTGCTACAATGGCCGACGCATGAGCGAGTTCCTGGTCCAGCTCGAAGAGCGGGTGCAGCGTGCGGCACGCCGTCTGCGGGAGCTCGGCGCGGAGCGCCAGCGCCTGGAGGCCGAGAACGCCGACCTGCGCGCGCGGCTGCGGGGCCTCGAAGCTCAGGTCCGGCCGCTGGTCGATCGGGACGACGCGCGGCTCGCACGCGAGCGGAGCGACACGATCGCGGTACTCGAGGCCGTGGCCCGCGACCTGCGGGGCGAGGAGGCCGCGCCGTGACCGGCGAGGCCGCGCCATGAGCGGCGAGCGATCGGTCGAGCCCGACGGCACGACCGCGGTCCAGATCCTGGGGCGCACGTATCGCCTGCGCGGCGAGGGCGACCCGGCGTATCTGGCCGAGCTGGCCGAGCTCGTGGATGGGAAGATGCGCGAGGTCGAAGCGGCCACCGGAACGGCGGACACGCTGAAGGTCGCGATCCTCGCCTCGCTCAACCTTGCTGACGATTACAGAAAAGCCAGCCGGGGCGCGCCGGCATCGAAGCGGACCCGCTCCCGGGACGTCGACGAGGAGCACGACCGCAGGCTGGCTCGAATGGTGGCCCTGCTCGACGAGGCGCTCGGCGCGTAGGGCGACCGCCGTGCGGACGGCGGTGGCGTGGTGGAACGGTGAGAAACCGAGGAGCGTGCGCTCGGGTGCACGCCCTGCGGGGCGCGTGATGGGTCCATTGGGTTTGAGCCAACACTCGCATATCGGGGAACGCCGCGTTCGTCGCGGTGTGCATGCCTCCTCCGGGAGGAAGCCTGAAGCGGCGCCGGCCTCCCCCCCTGGCAAGTCCGGTTCAAGCTGATCGCCCACACGACCCAGGCGGGGCTCCTCGACTCGGCTCGTCGTCTCCCGAACGCCACAGTCCGCACGACTGGAGAGTGCGCCCGTCGGGGTGCGCGGTCGCGGAGTGGCGATGGAAAGGTTGACCGGTCTGATCGTCCTCGCGGCTCTCGTCGCGGGAGGCGTCGTGGGTGGCGCCGCGTGGGCCGCGCGCGGCGTGTTGACGCGCGCCCGGGCTGCCGCACGCGCGCTGCTGCAGGACGCGGCGGCAGACGCCGAGAACAAGAAGAAGGAGGTCCTGGTCGCGGCGGAGGAGAAGCTGCTCGCCGCCCAGGCCGAGACGGACGAACGGGAGCGCGTGCTCGACGAGCGCGAGGGGCGACTCGAGCAGCGCGGCCGCGAGATCGAGCGCCGGGTGTCCGAGGTCGGGCGCGAGCGGGCCCGCCTCGACCGCAGCCTCGAGGAGGCGAAGCGCGTCGAGGCCGCGGCCGCGCGCGCCGCGGCCGAGGCCCGCGAGGGCCGGGAGCGCGCCCTGGGTGAGCTCGACCGCGTCGCCGGATTGAGTCGCGAGCAGGCGCGGCGCGAGATCATCGCGAGCATCGAGGCCGAGGCGCGGGCCGAGGGCGAGCGCCTCGCGCGGCGCATCGAGGAGCAGGCGCGCGACGGGGCCGAGCGCCAGGCGGTCCAGCTGCTGATCCGGGCCGCCGAGCGGGCGAACGTGAGAGACGTGGTCGAGACCACGGTGCGCTACGTGGAGCTGCCGAGCGACGAGATGAAGGGCCGGATCATCGGCCGCGAAGGGCGGAACATCCGCGCGCTCGAGATGGCCACGGGCATCGACCTCGTGGTCGACGACACGCCGCGCTCGATCCTCATCTCGTCGTTCGATCCGCAGCGCCGGGAGGTCGCACGCCTGGCGATCGATCGCCTCGTCGAGGACGGCCGGATCCATCCGGCACGGATCGAGGAGGTCGTGCAGAAGGTCCAGGAGGAGATCGAGGGCGTCGTCGAGCAGCGGGGCCAAGAGGCGGCGTTCGGGCTCGGGATCTCGGACGTCCATCCGCGGCTGCTCAAGCTGATCGGTCGGATGCGGTTCCACTACTGGCACGGGCAGAACCTGCTGATCCACTGCCGCGACACGGCGCGCATCGCGGCGCACATGGCCCACGAGGTCGGCGCGCGCGCGGACGTGGCGCTGCGTGCGGGGCTGCTGCACGAGATCGGCCAGGTCGAGGACGGCGTGCAGGGCCATCCGATCCTGGTCGCCGCGGACCTGTGCGCGAAGTACCGTGAAGCGGACGAGGTCGTCCGCGCGATCCGCTCGCTCCACGCCGAGTCCGACGAGCGGAGCCTCGAGGGAACTCTGGTGCAGACCGCGCGACGGATCAGCGAAGCTCGCCCCGGCGCGCGGAAGGACAACCTGGCCGTGTTCCTCGAGCGCCTGCGGCGGCTGGAGGACCTGGCGCGGCGGTTCGACGGTGTCGAGCGCGCGTTCGCCGTGAAGGCCGGCAAGGAGCTGCGCGTTCTCGTCGATGCGACGCGCGTCGACGACGAGCGGACCCTCGCGCTGTCGAAGGAGATCGCGCGGGCGATCGAGCGCGAGCTGGCCTACCCCGGACCGGTCAAGGTGACCTTGATCCGCGAGACCCGTGCGGTACGCTACGCCGTGTGAGCCGCGAGAGCGGGGAGCTCGTGAACCTCGACGCGTACCTGGACCAGCGCCGGCGGTGGATCGACGCGGCGCTCGAGCGGCTGCTGCCCGTGCCGAGCGGGCCGGCCTCGACCGTGGCGGCGGCGATGCGCCACGCGGTGCTCGCCCCGGGCAAGCGGCTGCGCCCGATCGTGGCCATCGCGGCGTGTGAGGCGTGCGGCGGCAGCGTGGAGGACGTGCTCGAGCCCGCGAGCGCACTCGAGCTGCTGCACACCTACTCCCTCGTGCACGACGATCTTCCGGCGATGGACGACGACGATCTGCGGCGCGGACGCCCGACCGTGCACCGGGCGTTCTCCGAAGCCGCGGCGATCCTGGCCGGCGACGCGCTGCACACGTTGACGTTCGAGATCCTGGCCACGCGGCCGGCGGGCGATCCGGCGGCCGTACGGCGGATG
The DNA here is from genome assembly GCA_963824225.1 of uncultured Acidobacteriota bacterium. Taxonomy (GTDB): domain Bacteria; phylum Acidobacteriota; class Polarisedimenticolia; order Polarisedimenticolales; family Polarisedimenticolaceae; genus CAWGOF01. The sequence continues at coordinate 4,375 of CAWGOF010000003.1, forward strand.
CACGCCGCGGCGATCGTGGCCCGCCGAGCAGGCATGAGCGGGATGGTCGGCGGGCAGATCGCCGATCTCGAGGCCGAGGGAACCGCCCCCGACCCCGAGCGCCTCGAATGGATCCATGCGCACAAGACCGCAGCGCTCCTGTCGGCGAGCGCCGAGGTCGGCGCGATCCACGCCGGGGCGGACGAGGCCGCGCGGGCCGCGCTCGGCCAGTACGGCCATGCGCTGGGGATGGCGTTCCAGATCGCCGACGACCTCCTCGACTGCACGGCGAGCGCGCAGGACCTGGGAAAGACGCCGGGCAAGGATCGCCAGGTCGGCAAGGCGACCTATCCGGCCCTGTTCGGCCTCGACGTCTCGCGCGAGCGCGCCGAAGCGTGGGTCGAGCGGGCGCTCGAGCCGCTGACCTCGGTCGATCGGTGGTCCGAGCCGCTCGAAGCGCTCGCCCGGTTCGCCGTCACACGGACGCGCTGATGCCGACGCGCCGCGCGCGGGTCGATCAGCTGCTGGTCGAGCGTGGGCTCGCACCGACGCGCGCGCGGGCCCAGGCGCTCGTCCTCGCCGGCCGCGTGCACAGCGGCGCGACCCGGATCGACAAGCCCGGAGTGCAGGTCTCCACGGACGCCCCGCTCGAGCTCGCGGCGGGCCGGTCGTTCGTCAGCCGCGCCGGCGTCAAGCTCGAGGCCGGACTGCGGCGGTTCGCCGTCGACGCGCGCGGGCGCGATGCGCTCGACGTGGGCGCATCGACGGGTGGGTTCACCGAGGCGCTGCTGCGAGCCGGAGCGCGACGGGTGATCGCGCTCGACGTCGGGCGGGGCCAGCTCGACTGCTCGCTCCGCGCCGACGAGCGCGTGTTTCCGATCGAGGGCCGCAACGCGCGGCACCTGCGACCCGAGGACCTCCCGTTCCTCCCGTCGCTGACCACGATCGACGTCTCGTTCATCTCGCTCGCTCTCGTGCTCCCGGCGGTCGCGGCGTGTCTCGACGACGCAGGGGACGTCGTGGCGCTGCTCAAGCCGCAGTTCGAGGTCGGCCGGGGCCAGGTCGGTCGCGGCGGGGTCGTCCGCGACCCCGAGCGCCACCGCGAGGTCCTGCTGCGCGTCACGGACGGCGCGCGCGCCTCGGGCTGGCACGTGCGCGGCGTGATCGCGTCGCCCGTTCGCGGCGCCACGGGCAACCGCGAGTTCCTGCTGCACCTGAAGCGGCTCCAGGGGATGACGCCGCCCGCCGACGACCTCTCGCTGCTCGTCGAGGCCGCGCTCGGCGAGGATCCGGGCCCCCTGGCGCCCGGCCCGCCCGACGGACTAGGCTCACGCGCGTGACGCTCCCCGGCCCGATCCGACGTGTGCTCGTCGTGGGCAAGGCGTCCCATTCCGAGGCCCGCCGCTTGGCCGACGATCTCGCGCGCTGGCTCGACGCGCGAGGGGTCCGGGCGGTGCTCGAGCTGCGGACGGCGGTGGCGCTCGGCCGGACCGACGGTGTGCCCCTCGACGCGCTGCCTGCGGACATCGATCTCGCGGTCGTCGTCGGCGGCGACGGAACGCTGCTCGGCGTGGCCCGCGTCGCGGCACCGCTCGGCCTGCCGATCCTGGGCGTGAACCTCGGCAGCCTGGGGTTCCTGACCGAGCTGCAGCCCGAGGAGCTGTTCCGCGGGCTCGAGGCCACGCTCGAGGGTCGGGTCACGCTCGAGGAGCGCGAGGCCCTGCGCGTGCGGCCGACCCGCCGAGGCCACGCCGACGCCGTGTACGCGGTGCTCAACGACGCGGTGATCGCGAAGACGGCGCTGGCCCGGATGATCACGCTCGACGTGCTGGTCGACGGCGATCCGGTCGCAACCTACACGGCCGACGGCCTGATCGTCGCCACCCCCACCGGATCGACGGCGTACAACCTGTCGGCCGGCGGGCCGATCCTCGACCCGCGGATGTCTGCCGTCGTGATCGCCCCGATCTGTCCCCACAGCATGAGCTACCGGCCGCTCGTCGTGCCCGGAAGCGTGTCCGTCGAGGTCGTGCTGCGCAGCACCGGCGAGGCCGTGTATCTCACGCTCGACGGGCAGATCGGATTCCCGCTGACGCTCGACGACGCGGTGCGGGTCGATCGCCACCCGCGACCGGTGCGCCTCGTGCGAACCGCGCCGCGGAGCTTCTTCGACGTCCTGCGACGCAAGCTGCGCTGGGGAGAGCGGCCGCGCGGATGACGCACGGCGCCCTCGAACCGAAGCGTAGCCAGGTGCTCGGCTACTGCCTGTTCGATTTCGCGAACTCGTCGTACACGACGCTCATCAGCACCGTCGCGTACTCGGTGTACTTCCGCCAGGTCGTTGCCGGAGCGAGCGGCCGCGCCGACCTGCTGTGGAGCCTGGCCCAGGTCGGAGCCCAGGCGCTGTTGATCCTCGGCGCGCCGATCCTCGGGGCGCTCGCCGATTTTTCCGGACGAAAACGCCGCTACCTCGCCCTGACGGCGTTGCAGACCGTCGTCGCCTGCGCCGCGCTGGCCCTCGTCGGGCCGGGAGACGTGGGTCTGGGGATGGCGATCCTGATCGTCGGGTCGGTGGGGTTCGAGGGCGGGTACGTGTTCTACAACGCGTGCCTGGCCGACGTGTCGACGCCGCGCACGATTGGGCGCGTCTCCGGTCTGAGCTGGGGCATCGGGTTCCTCGGCGGGCTCCTCGCGCTCGTGACCACGGCGCCGTGGATCTCGCGTCCGCTTCGCGACGCCTCGGGCCTCGTGCCGGAGGCGGTGCACGACTATCGCGTGTCGTTCGTCGTCGTCGCCGTGTTCTTCGCCGCGTTCGCCCTCCCGGCACTCGCGCTCCTGCCCGAGCGCGGTGTCCGCCGCGCGCTCCCGTCTCTCGCGGCGTACGCCCGCGTGGGCTTCGGCCGCGTGCGCGAGACGATGCGCCAGCTCGGGCGCTATCGCGACGCCGCGTTGTTCGTGTTTTCCGCGCTGTGCTTCTACGGCGGGATCGAGACGGTCATCAAGTTCAGCGCGATCTATGCCGCGGTGTCGTTCGGCATCGAGGGTCGGGCTCTGGTGCTGCTGTTCGTGGTCACGAACCTCGTCGCCGCCCCGGGAACTCTTCTCGCGGGTGTGGCGGCCGATCGGTTCGGCGCACGACGCACCCTGGCCGCGACGCTCGTCCTGTGGGTCGTCCTCGTTCTCGTCGCGGCGTTCGTGACGACCGCGGGCGCGTTCTGGCTCGTGGCCTGCGGGATGGCGGTGGGCATGGGCAGCACGCAGGCGGTCGCGCGCTCGTTCCTCGCGCAGATCGCGCCGCCCGAGCGCGTCTCCGAGTTCTTCGGGTTCTACGTGCTGTGCAGCAAGATCGGCTCTGTCGCCGCGCTCCTGGTGTTCGGGATCGCGAGCTTTTGGGCCAGCCAGCGCACGGCCGTCCTGGGGGTGCTGCCCTTCTTCCTCGCCGGACTGGTTCTGCTCCTGGCGGTCGACGAGCGTCGGGCGCACCGGGTGGCACAGGCGAATTCCCCCCCCGCCTGACGGCGATTCGGGCGGCGCCTTGCCTCGCGCGAGGGGTCTTCCATATTTGAAACCGGGGCGATGGGGCTTGGGGGCCGACCCGGCGGATGGACGATCTCGACAAACGCGCGATGGGCCAGAGGATCCGCCAGATCCGTGCGGCCGCCGGCCTCAAGCAATGGGAGCTCGCGGCGCGCCTGGGCACGACGCAGTCCGCGGTGCACAAGTACGAGCGCGGGGTCGTTCCCGAGCCCCGACGGCTCGTCGAGATCGCGCGCATCGGGCGGACGACGATCGAGTGGATCCTCACCGGTCACCACTGGGAGGACGGATCGGAGGCGCGCGAGCGGTTGCCGAGCGAGGTCCTCGGGCTCGCGCGGCGGGTCAGCGAGCTGGGCCTGCACGAGCGCGCCGCGGTCGAGGAGGCCCTGCGCCTGCTGCGCGACGCGATCGGCGCGCTGGCGCCAAGTCCCGAGCCGTCGCCGACGCCCGACGCCGCGGCGCACGCGCTGCGAGTCCACGGTGCGTCGACGCTGCGGGTGCTCGAAGCGGCGTGGCGCATCCAGCGCGCGGTGCTCGAACGGATGGTCGACGGTGCCTCCGAGCGCCTGGAGTCGACCGCGACCGACGGGCGAACGACTGCCGAGCCGAAGGACGAATAGCTCCGGCTCACGCGGCGGCGGCGGCCTCGCGGAACCGGGCGGCGCAGAACGACGGTCCGAGCAGCTCGATGAACCAACCGGCCCGCGGTCCGCGCGGCTTGCCCAGGAGCGCGACGTAGACCCCGCGAAACAGCTCGGCCGGCGTGACGGTCCCGGACGCCGCGGCGAGCTCGTAGATCGTGCGGTGGATCGTCTCGGCCGACATCGAGTCGTCGAGCGTCTGCCCCAGCCGACCCAGCAGGCCGCGCGTCGCTTCGGGGAGCTCGCGCGCGGCGTCGGGCAAGCGATCCTGCACCTCGAACCGTACGTCCTCCGGGGCGAAGCCGTCGAGCCACCTCCGCGCATAGCCCACACGGCTCGCCACGGCCTCGGGGTCGGCGGACGCATATCCCGAGCGACGCAGGATGTCGAGCACGCGCGACGTGTCGAACCGCGCGGCCTGGGCCACGACCACGAGGTGCTGGAACGGCACGCCCACCGGACGGAACCCGCCGGCACGGGACAGCTCGACCGCTCGCTCGTCGCCAGCGGCGTCGTCGAATTCGTCGACCAGCTGCAGGAGCGGGGGGCCAGGATCGAAATCGATCGTCCGTGACGGTCGCTCGCGCATCACGAGGTAGCGCAGAACCTCGGGGGGGACGATCTCGAGCACGCGTCCGATCGACAGGACGTTGCCCCGGCTCGACGACATGTCCCCCTGGCCCTTCAACCGGATCCACTCGTACGGGATCGGATGCGGCGGCTCGTGCCCGAACACCTCGCGCGCGATCCTCGCGCCCGTGTCGTACGACCCGCCGCGCGTCGCATGGTCCTTGCCGAACGGCTCGACGGTCACGCCGAGGGCGCACCACCGCGCGGGCCAGTCGACGCGCCACGTCAGCTTCCCCCCCCGGCGATCGACACCTGACCTTCCGCTCCGCACGCGCAGGAGTACGCGACCGTCCCGCTCCGCGCATCGAATCCGCGCACGCGCACACGGTGCAGCTGCCCGCACGTCGCGCACGCCGGCTGGTACGGCGACCAATCCGCACCGACCTCCTTGCCGGTCACCTCGTGCAGGATCCGGGCGATCGCGTCGCGTTGCTCGAGCGCGCGCACGACCCACGGCGTCATCGCGCCCGAAGCGTAGAGCACGTCGGCACGCAGGATCTCCGCGGCGACGCGCAGTTCGCCGAGCGCGGCGACGAACGGCGCCAGGAAGTGCTCGGCGTACGACGGATGGGCGCCACACGGACACGGGATCGCCGCCAGCGCGTGACCCACGAGCGGCTCGTAGCGCGCGCGATCGAGGAACGGATACACGTGGCGCAGCGGATCGAGCGAGTCGGCGACGAAATGAAACCCGGCCTGCACACCCCGATCGCCGAGCGCGCGATACACCGCGTCCGCGGTGAGCACCTCGCGCATGTTGCCGATGTGGATCTCACCCGAGGGCGAGATCCCGGTCGACAGGACGACCGCTCGGCCGCTCCGTACGACCTGCTCCGCGACCTCGTCGGCCCAGTGCGGCCGCGGCGCTTCCGTCTCACCCATCGCTTTTCGTCTCGACCCGCGAAGCGGCGAGGATAGTGCAGGCCGCACCGCGTGGCAATCGTCGCTGCGGACTTGTCGCCCGCATCCGGACCGTGGTAGAACCGAGAGCCGCGCGACGAATCGCGACGCGCGGCACCGGGGGCCGATTCGAATGGGGCGCACCTAGCATGGCACGCATGACGCTCCGCGAAGCGGCCGAGCGCGCGGGCGTATCGGTCACGACGCTGCGACGCTACATCCGCGCTGGCCGACTCCAGGCCGACAAGCGCGACGGCAGGTTCGGTCCGGAATACACGGTGTCCGAGGACGAGCTCACGGCGGCGGGACTCGATCTCGGACCGCTCGACGCACCGCGCGCGCTCGTGCGCCGCGGCACCCCGTCGTCGTCGATCGCGCCGGCGCGCGAGGACGAGGGTCGGCCGGCGCTCCTGCGCGACGTCGTGCCGCTCGTGCTGTTCCAGGAGCTGCAGATGAAGCACGAGCAGCTCTTGGTGCAGTACGGGATGATGCGCGCAGGCGGGCTGCGGACGATGGAGCTGCAGGCCGAGATCGAGTCGCGGAACCGGGAGCTCGAGGGTGCGAGAGAGAGCGTGCGCCGACTGCGCCACGATGCCGAGGCCCAGGCCGGTCGGCTGCGCGAGGCGACGCTCGAGCTGCACGGACGGGGGCTCGAGATCGACGCGCTACGCGAGAAAGTCCGGGCGCTCGAGATGCTGACCCGCAACGCGGTGACGACCGAGGCGATCGACAAGCAGTTCCGCGCGGTGGTCGATCAGACGCGCCGGGTCCACGAGCTCGAGGGCGAGGTCGGCCCGGCTCCGCGGCTCGAGCCCGACCACTGAGACTCGGCCGAGCCCCGAGCGGTCAGCCGGCCGATCGCTCGAGAACGACCAACCGCCACATCCCGAACAGGTTGACGCGCTCGACCCGGCGCACGACCAGCCTCGGGGTGTCGGTCACGACGTCGATCGGCAGGTCCATCCGGAACCCGACCCACTGCGTGATCGGCGTCAGCAGCCGCTCGAGCGCCCGGGACGCCCGTCCCGTGCTCCCGAAGTGGTTGACCACGGCGATCGTCCCCCCCGGTCGGCACACGCGCGCGATCTCGGACATGACCTTGCGTGGCTCGGGCACGACCGAGATGACGTACGGCGCGATCACGTGGTCGAACGTCGCGTCGCCGAAGCGCAGGGCGCGCGCGTCCATCAGTCGGAGGTCGACCCTCCCGAGCCCGAGGAAGTCGGCGCGCTCGCGGGCCCGCTCGATCATCGGCTCGGAGATATCGATCCCCGTGACGCGACATCCCGGCGGGTAGTGCGGGAGCGATAGCCCCGTCCCAACCCCGACCTCGAGGACGCGATGGTTTTCCGCCAGTCCCAAGCCGCTCAGGGCACGCTGCCGGCCCGGGCCGAGCGCCCAATCGAACCCCGCGTCGTACACGCGCGCGAGCGCGGCATAGACCCGCGTGACGCGTCGCGTTTCGAGCTCGGCTTGTTCCGCGGTCGATGGTCGCGACATGGGTCCTCCGTCGAGCGCGCGCGATGGTACCACAGCGTCGTCGGAACGCGGACGATTTGCCGCAACGAGGCACGCTCGGATCGGCACACATCTTGACGACCCAGGGTGGGTCGGGTAGGTTGTCGGTTCGTTTCGGCCCAGGGCAGGGAGGAGGAGTCCCGATGCGCGGCGCTCGGCAGGTGATTTCGCTCGCCTTGCTCGGGATCTTTGCCGGCGCGTGCGACACGACCCAGCCGCTCCAGCTCAACGAGCAGACCTTCGTCCTGACCATGCGGGCCCTCGGCGCGTCGGTCCCCGTCTACAACGTCTTCGACATGTTCCGGGACAATGACGGCGACGACGTGGCCGACGATGTCGACGGCGACGGCGAGGGCGACTTCTGGTTGTGGTGCAAGGACGCCGGCGCGACGGTTCAGGCTAGCTCGGTGCCGTTCGGGTTCACGATCGAGGTCACGATCTTGCGCGACGGGGAGACGGTGCGCGAGTTCGTGACGTCCCTGGCCGCGACCGAGGACGAGACCGTGAACGTGACGAGCTACGACACGCTGATCCCCAACCTGCCGGGGATTCCAAACCCCGAGCCGCCGATCGTGAGCGATGGCAACACGTACAAGTTCGAAAACGGACGTCGCCGCACGGCGGCCGACGCCGCGGTGGCGGCGGCGACGAGCAACCCGGTGAGCGACGTCGATCTGTCGCACGGGATTGGCAACGGACGGTGCTCGCTCGTGTTCTACGGGCCGGCGCGGATCGACACGGTCGATGGGCCCGAGTATCCGCTCACGTTCACCCTGCGCAAGGGCGACACGGTGACGGTCAAGGCGATCCGCGCGACGACGTCGTTCCAGGACGGCGTTCCGATGTCCGGTGCAGCTAGTGTCGCCCTCGTCGCGGGCCTGACGAACGAAGGCCGGGCCGTGGTCGTCAACGGGGAGTTCGCGACCGATCCCGCCGACGGCCCCAATGCCGGTATGGCGTTCACGTTCCGCGTGTTCTGATCCGGCTTCGAGGGGGCGGGGATGATCCAGAATTCGAGAACGCTCGGCCAGGGGCTCGCCGCGGCCGCGCTCGTCCTCGCGCTCGGCACCACGTGCGTCGCGGCGCAGGACGACCAGCCCGATCCGACTCCGGCGCCCGAGGCGCAGGCCGAGCCGCCTCCGGTCCAGGAAGAGGCGGCGAAGCCCGTCACCGAGCCCGCGGATCGCCTGCGGTTCCGCGCCGAAATCTCGAACTGGGTCGCGCTCCCCGCGGGGCTCGAGTTCGAGCCGGTGAGCGTCAACGATCCGAACGATCCGTTCGGCACGACGATCGACGACATGGATTTCGGCACGGAGTCGAGCGCGCGGTACGGCCTGGCGGTCGAGTTCCCGGACGGGAATGGCGGGATTCGGGGCACATGGTGGGCCAGCGACTCCATCGTCGAGACCACGGAGGCGACGCCCGGGTCGTTCGTGTTCGGCGAGCTCCTCGCGTTCCCGGTCGTCGCGGGCTTTGGCAATGACGGACTGGCCGACGGATACTCGGCGACCGCCGAGACCAATCTGAAAGAGCTGCGCCTGGACTACATCCGCACGGCCTTCGACTCGACTCGCGTGCAGGGCCGCTGGTTCGTCGGGTATCGTCAGACGTCGCACCACCGGGTGATCAGCGCAGACTACTTCGCGTTCGAGCCGCTCCTGCCGCCGCTCTTCCCGCCGCTGGTCCCCGAACCGCGGCCGGATCTGGATCCACTCGAAGACAGCGCCGTCGTCTCGTCGCAGTTCGACGGTCGCGGCGTCGAAGGGGGCCTCGAGGTCTCCGTGCCGCTCTTCTCCGGGAACCGCCTGCGTCTCGAGGGTGGGTTCACGGTCGCCGCCCTGCGCGGCGACGTCGACAGCGCCTACCGTTCGTCGAACGCGTTCTACGTCATGACCGATTCGTTGGGGAATCGCACGCTCCTCAACCCGCCGTACGACAACTTCCCGGACATTCTCACGAGCCCACCGCCGACCCCGACCATCACGCAGGAGCTTCTCTCCGTCGGCGTCGAGACGCAGGGCCGGTCGGCGAACGCGTCGGTGATCGAGGCCGAGCTCGGTCTGCGCTGGCGCTTCTGGAAGGCGTTCGAGGTGTTCGGCGGGTACCGCAGCGCGAGATACGACGGGGTCGGTGTGGACATCCGGGTCGCCGCGCCCAGCGGCACGAACTTCCAGGCCGTGGCGGAGGAAGGACGCTCGGTGTACTACGAGGGGTTCTTCTTCGGTCTGGGCCTCGGGTTCTGAGTCGAGGAGTCGCCCGACCCATGGCGATCGTCGAAGCTGACGTCCTCGCCGCCCTCGAGTCGATCTCGTTCCCGGGCTACACCCGGGACGTCCTGTCCCTGGGTGTGGTCCGCGATGTCCGGGTCAGCGGTGCACGGGTCGAGCTCGACCTCGTCCTGACGGCGCCCGCGCCGGGTGTGGCCGAGCGCGTCGAGCATGACGTGCGCGAGCGGCTCGCCGACGTACGCGGGGTCGGCGAGGTCCGCATCCGTCGCGTCGGGGCCGCCGCGGCGAGCCCAGCGCTGCCGGTCGTCGAGGCGCCCGCACGGAAGACGAGCGTCGCCGCTGCCGCGGGCGCCGATCCCGGGCTCCTGCCCGGCGTCCGGGCCACGATCGCCGTCGCGTCGGGCAAGGGCGGTGTCGGGAAATCGACGGTCGCGGCGAATCTGGCCGTCGCGCTCGCCCGCCAGCGACTCGCGGTCGGCCTCCTCGACGCCGACATCCACGGCCCCTCGGTTCCCCTGCTCTTCGGTCTGCTCGGCGAGAGCCCGCGCTTCGCCGACGGCCCGCGCCGGCTCGCGCCGTTCGAGCGCTACGGCGTGCGCTTGATGTCGCTGGGGTTCCTCGTCGACCCGGATTCGGCGGTGATCTGGCGCGGCCCGATGGTCATGAAGGCGATCGACGAGCTGCTGTCGAACGTCGAGTGGGGCGAGCTGGACGTGCTGGTCGTCGACATGCCACCCGGGACGGGTGACGCCCAGCTGACGATGTCCCAGCGCGTGCGGCTCGCCGGCGCGCTGATCGTCACCACGCCGCAGGACGTCGCCCTGGCCGATGCGATCAAGGGCGTGGCGATGTTCCGCAAAGTCGGCGTGCCGATCCTGGGGATCGTCGAGAACATGAGCTTCTTCGCGTGCCCGGAGTGCGGCGCGCGGACCGACGTGTTCGGGCATGGAGGTGGGCGCCGCGAGGCCGAGCGCCTCGGCGTGCCGTTCCTGGGTGAAATCCCTCTCGACGCTGCGGTCCGCGTGTCGGGCGACGAGGGCCGTCCCGTTGCGCTCGACGCGGATTCCGGGGCAAGCGCGCGGGCGTTCGACGCCCTGGCGCGAACGGTCGCCGAGCGCATCCGGCCGGCGAGTCGGACCGAGGCCGCCGACGGGCTGTTCGCGCGGTTCCGCAAGCTGTGGGACCCGGAAGGCCGGTCCGGGTGAGCCCCGCCGTCGTGGCCGGCCCGCCTCGGCGTGGGTATATTGCGCGGGTGATTCGCACGCCGCGCTCCGCCCTCGCGCTCGTCCTCGCCGTCGGCGCATCCGCCGTCGCGGTCGCCGACGAGCGGGACGACGCCATCGCCCGCATGCGTCAGGCCGTGGCCGCGCGGCCGGCGCTCGCCGACCAGGCGACCACGCTCGCGCGCCTCGCGTGGCCCGACGATCGCAAAATCGATCCGCCTCTTGCGGCCGTCGCTCGCGCCGAGCTCATCCAGTACGGCGACACGGCGATCCCCGCGCTGCGCGAGCGACTGGAGTACGGACCCGCCGTCTTCGGTGCCGACGTGCTGTCGGCGTTGCTCGAGACACGCCTCGTCGTCGCCGCGGGCCGACCGGCCGACTTCGTCCCGGCGATCGACTCGGGACTGTGGGCCAGCTCGCCCGAGACGGCGCGCCTGGCGATGTACGCGATGCGCGAGCAACGGTTCTATCGACCGGCGCTCCTGCCGATGATCGATCGCGCGCTCGAGCACCCGGAGCTCCTGGGTGTGGCGATCCGTAGCCTCGCCGAGTTCCACGACGATCGCGCGCGGTTCTTCCTCGGCGAGCAGATGCGCTCGGGACCCGTGGACTGTCGGGGCGCGGCGGCTCGGGCGCTGGCCACGATCGGTGGCCTGGCCCTCGAAACGCTGCGCGAAGCGACGCTCGCGGACGACGTCGCACTCCGGGCGACGGCGATCGACGCGCTGCTCCCGGTGACGACGGTGGGTGAGCTGGCGACGCTGTTCGAGTACATCGACCGCTACCCCCAGGACGATGCGGCGCGCGTGGCACGGGTGCGCGATCGGGCGCTGCACCTCGACAGCCTGCTGCAGTCGCACCAGGCGAGCGAGGCGGCGAACCCCGGCCCGAACTAGGGCGCGATCGCGGCGAGCTCCGCCGCGATCCGCTCCATCCCCGTCCGGATCGTCGTCACGTCGGCGGCGAAAGACAAGCGCAGCCAACCCGCTCCGCTCGCTCCGAACGCCTGGCCCGGAATCGTGATCACCTGCCGGTGGTCGAGGATCCGCCGGGCCACGTCGAGCGAGTCGCCATACGCCGAGACGTCGACGAAGAAATAGAACGCGCCGTCGGGCGGCGTGTAGCGCACGCGCGCCAGCCGGTCGAGCGCGGCGCCCATCACGTCGCGCCGCTCGGCGAACGCGGCGCGGTATCGCTCCTGCGCGGCGAGTCCCGCGGGGGAGAGCGCCGCGATCGCGGCGCGCTGCGAGATCGACGGGGCGCAGGTCACGAGGTACTGGTGCACCGCGTTGAGCCGCGCGATCGTGTCGTCCGGCGCGACGATCCAGCCCACGCGCCAACCCGTCATGCTCGCGTCCTTCGACAGCCCCGCTATCACGAGCCCGCCGTCGGGGACGAGGCGCCAGGGGGCCGCGGGTGGCGATCCGTACCACAGCCCGGCGTAGATCTCGTCCGAGATCCAAGGCACCCCGCGCTCGCGCAGCATCGCGACGACCCGCGCGAGGTCCGTCGGCGCCGATCGACGTCCCCGTCGGGTTCGAGGGTGAGCACAGGATCACCGCCCGCGTGCGCGGGGTGAGGCACGCCTCGAGCGCGGTCGGGATCGAGCCGGAAGCCGCGCTCGGGACGCAGCGCGTAGGGCACCGGATGCGCTCCGACCAGTCGGGCCACGACCGGGTAGGCCGGATAGCCCGGCTCGGGGTACAGCAGCTCGTCTCCCGGGTCGAGAAGGCCGAGGCACGCGGCGAACATCGCCTCTTGCGAGCCGACGGTGACGAGCCACCGAGCGCTGGCCCGCGGGCGAACCCGGGGTAGCGCGCGGCGATCGCCGCGCGCAGCTCGGCATCACCCGGCCGTCGCGGTGTAGGCCGTACGTCCGTCGGCGATCGCCGCGATTCCGGCGAGCGCCGCGCTCGGCAGCGGTCGGGAGATCGGGCTGCCCGAGCCCGAAGTTGATCGCGCCCGCAGGCGCCGAATCGAAGATCCGGCGGATCAGCGTGCGATCGACACCGTCCAGGCGCTGCGCGAGCGCGGATGCTCATCGTAGCGCCTCTTCGAGCGTGGTCGCGGCCGCGGTCTGCGCGTCGCGGTACTTGACGATGACCGGCGCGCCGAGCTGCAGGCCGTGGAGCCGTGCGAACTCGCCCGCCGCGGGGCGAGAGCCCGGCACGACGACCGCTCCCGGCGGGACCTCGAGCGGCCCGCCTGCAGCCGCGCGATGCACGGTGCCGTGTGCCAGGTCGTACAGCGGCACGCCACGGCTCAGCACCACGCCCGGCGCGAGGACCGCCGCGCGTCCGACGCGCGTGCCCTCGTACAGACCGCAGCCCCCGCCGAGGAACGCCCCATCCTCGACCACGACCGGGAGCGCGCCGATCGGCTCGAGGACACCGCCGATCTGCACCGCGGCCGAGACGTGAACGTTCTCGCCGATCTGCGCGCAGGATCCGACGAGCGCATGGCTGTCGATCATCGAGCCGCGCCCGACGTACGCGCCGACGTTCACGTACGCCGGCGGCATCACCACCACACCCGGCGCGAGGTGCGCTCCGCGGCGCACCGTCGTTCCGCCGGGCACGATCCGCACGTCGCGCTCGCCGGGATCCCAGGTCGCAAGCGTGTCCCGGTCGCGAAAGTGGAACGCCGACCCGACGTGGTCCGAGCGGTTCCGCCCGCAGCGGAACGCGAGCAGGATCCCGGCCTTGACCCAGGCCTGGGCCTCCCAGCTCCCGCTGGCGCACACGGCCGCGCGCACGGTTCCGGCCTCGAGCAGGTCGAACAGCCGTGCCACGACCGCCCGCGCCTCGTCGGCCGGCGGATCGTCGAGGCCCGTCAATCGTTCGACGGCCTGGCGCAGAGCGTCGACGCTCACCCAGAGATCCCGCCGAGCTCGGCGCGGGCGAGCGCGTCGTCGATCGCTCGCAACGTGGGCCCGGACGGCGGCCCGAGCGGCGGCCGCAGCGTCGGGCCGCACGCGCCCAGGCGATGCAGCGCGGCCTTCACCGGCACCGGATTCGTCTCGAGGAAGTTCGCCCGCATGAGCGGCAGCAGACGGAAGTGCAGCGCCCGCGCCCGATCGAGCTCCGAGGCCAGGGCGCTCTCGACGAGCGCCGCCGTCTCGGACGGCGCCTCGTTCGACAGCACCGACACCAGCCCGTCGGCTCCGAGAGCGATCGCGGGAAGCGCCAGCCCGTCCTCTCCCGCGAGCACGGCGAAGCCGGCGGGCCGCGACGCGAGGATCGTGGCCATCTGCTCCAGGTCGCCCGACGCCTCCTTGATCGCGATCACGCCGGGGATCTCGGCCAGCCGCAGACACATCTCGGCCCCCAGGTTGTGTCCGGTCCGGCTCGGAACGTTGTACACGACGACCGGCAGCTCGGTCGCGCTGGCCACCGCCTCGTAGTGCGCGACGAGGCCGCTCGCGTTGGGCTTGTTGTAGTACGGGCTGACCACGAGCAAGGCGTCGGCGCCCGAGCGCTCTGCTGCGCGCGCGCCCGAGACGGTCGTGCGCGTGTCGTTCGTCCCGCAACCGGCGATCACCGGAACCCGCCCCGCCGTCTGCTCGACGACGATCCGGACCACCTGCGCCCTCTCGTCCTCGTCGAGCGTCGCGCCCTCCCCCGTCGTCCCGCACGGGCACAGGCCATGGATTCCCGACGCGACCTGCCAGCGCACGAGCCGCGCCAGCGCATCCCGATCGATCTTTCCCGTCCCATCGAACGGCGTGACGAGTGCCGTGATCGCGCCACGCAGACGTACGCTCCGTTTGTCGCTCATGCACGCCCTCCGCGCTCGTCCGACAGGAGCGCTTCCATCACGTCCGCGATGCCGTGGAGTCCTCTCCGTCCGCGGAGCCACTCCGCGGCCAGCACCGCTCCGAGCGCGAAGCCCTCGCGGCCGGCGGCCCGGTGGCTCAGCGTGATCCGATCGAGCGGACCGTCGAAGCCCACCGTGTGCACGCCCGGCTCGCGCCCCGCGCGGAGGCTCGCCACGTGCAGCGCGTCCTCGGGCAGTCCGCCGTCGGCGTTGCCCGCGACGATCCGCCGCAGCCGCGGGTCGACCTCGAGCATCTCCGCCGCGAGACGCAGTGCCGTCCCGCTCGGCGCATCCTTTTTTCCGGAATGGTGCATCTCGAGGATCCACGGGCGGTGCTGGTCGAGTCGGCCGAGCTCGAGAGCGGCGTGCCGAACGAGGCGGCTGAACACCCACATCCCCGGCGAGTAGTTCGCCGCGACGACGGCGCCGACCCGAGACTCGGACACGGCGCGCTCGACCGCCGGCCCTGGCGTCCAGCCGGTCGTGCCGCATACGACGGCCACGTTCGCGCGGAGAAGCGCGAGCACGTTGGCCTCGGCCGCCTCGGGCGCGGTGAACTCGAACGCCACCTCGGCCCCGTTCGACAGGCGCTGCGCCTCGGCGACGTCCGGGAGCCGTGCTGCGGCTTCGCGCGAGATCGCGGCCGCACGCGTGTGGCCGCGCCGCGCCGCGACCGCGTCGATCGCATCGCCCATCCGACCGCAGCCCACGAGCGCGTACCTCACGCGACCGCTCCGCCCTCGAAGCTCACGCCGCGGATCCCTGCGGGAGAAGCCCACGCGACGCGAGGATCTCGGCGTTGAGCAGGGTCCCGCCGGCCGCGCCGCGCACGGCGTTGTGCGACAGGATCTCGAGCTTGAGGCCCAGCACGGGGCAGCGTCGGATCCGTCCCACGACCACGGTCATCCCGCCGCCCGTGTCGCGATCGAGCCGCGGCTGCGGACGGTCGGGCTCGCTCCGCACGACGATCGGAGCCGCGGGTCCGGACGGCAGTCCGCGGGCCCAGGGGTCGCCGGCAAAGCCGCTCAGCGCCGCCGCCACGTCGTCCAGGCTCGCCTCGCGCTCGAGCTCGATCGACAGCGCCTCGAGGTGCCCATCGAGCGTCGGCACGCGGTGGCAGTGGGCGGAGACCGTGACGGCGCACGGGCGAACACGGCCGTCGACGAGCGTCCCGAGGATCTTGGTCAGCTCGACCTCGATCTTCTCTTCCTCCCCCGGAATGTGCGGGATCACGTTGTCCACGAGGTCGATCGCCCGCGGACCCTCGGCTCCGGCCCCGGAGATCGCCTGGAGCGTTGTCACGACGATCCGTCGCACGCCGAACGCGCGCTCGAGCGGCGCCACCGCGATGGCCAGCCCGGTGACCGAGCAGTTGGGGTTCGTCACGAGGAACCCGCGGCCGAACCGGCCGTGCTGGCGCTCGAGCAACGCCAGGTGCGCGGCGTTCACCTCCGGAACGAGCAGCGGCACGTCGGGGTCCATCCGGAACGCCGAGCTGTTGCTGATCACCGCGATCCCGGCGCCGGCGAACCGCGGCTCGACCTCCCGGGCCGTGTCGGCGTCGAGCGCCGACAGCACGAGGTCCGTGCCGCGCATCGCGGCGGGATCGCAGGGCACGACCACCATGTCACGCACCGCGGCCGGCGGCGGCGCGGACAGCGTCCAGCGAGCGGCGTCGCCGTAGCGCCGACCGACCGAGCGCTCGGAAGCACCGAGCGCATGGACGCGGAACCACGGATGTCCGTCGAGACGCGCGAGCAACCGCTGGCCGACGAGCCCCGTCGCACCGAGAATCCCGACGTTGTACGACCGCACGGTGCACCTCGTCGTCGCGTCGCGTGCAACGATAGCACCAAGTGGTATTCTCCCGTTCGTGAGCCGACTCGAGCCCGAGCCTCCCGCGACGGACGACGACGACGACGGAGCGTCGAGCACGGCGCGATGCACGCATCGCGATCCGGGAGACGACTTCTTCTGCCAGCGCTACCAGCTGTGGTATCCGTCGATCGACTGCGCGATCCGCACGCGGTACCGCACGTCGGGCGGGTGCGCGAACTGCGATCAAGGCCGGTTCAACCTGAAGCGCCACGCGAGCACGCTGCACCGGCTGCACGACAAGCTGTCGCGCGCGTTCCGTGAGTGAGGGCCGCCGTCCGTCGGACGCGAGCGTGCGCGGGGTCGTGTTCGACCTCGACGGCACGCTCATCGACTCCTACGGCGCGATCGCCGAGTCGCTGAACGCCGCACGCGCGGCGTTCGGCATGGGCCCGCTCGTCGAGACGGTCGTGCGGGGCCTCGTCGGGCACGGGCTCGAATCGCTCCTCGAGTCCCAGGTCGGGCCGGAGCACGTTCCGGCCGCCGTGCGGACGTTCCGCGAGCGCTACGCGCGTATCGCCGTCGCCCGGACCACGGCCCTGCCGGGCGTCGCCGCGGGGCTCCGCGCACTGGCCGAGCACGGGTACCGCTTGGCCGTAGCGACGAACAAGCCCGCGGCGTTCGCCGGCCCGATCCTCGCGGCGCTCGACCTGGCTCGCTGGTTCTCGTGCATCGTCGGACCCGACCTCGTCGGTACGACGAAGCCCGACCCGCGGATGCTGCACCACTGTCTGCGCGTGCTCGACGTGACGCCCGCGCATGCGCTGTACGTCGGCGACATGGCGCTCGACGTCGA
Organism: uncultured Acidobacteriota bacterium; assembly: GCA_963824225.1. Lineage (GTDB taxonomy): Bacteria > Acidobacteriota > Polarisedimenticolia > Polarisedimenticolales > Polarisedimenticolaceae > CAWGOF01. Next base: position 21,518 of record CAWGOF010000003.1, read on the forward strand.
GACCGCCGACCGCGCGGGTGTAGCGGTCGTGCTGGTGTGTGGGGGCTCGTCGAGCCCGGAGGAGCTGCGGAGCACGGGGCGACCGACCGTGCCGTCGTTCGATGCGCTCGTCCGACGGCTCGTCGCTGGCGACCGTGTCACTTCCGGTCGAGACGCACCGACTGCATCATGATCCGCCAGCGCTCGCGCATCTCCGCGCTCGCCTCGGGCTCGAGCTCGAACACGAACCCCTGACCCGCCGCATCGACGAACAATTGCGCTCCGTCCCGGTCGGCGACGACGCGCGAGGCCCGATACCGCGCGGGCTTCGCGACCTCGACGATTCCGGACCGCGAAGCGATCCAGGCCTCGATCTCGGCCGCCGCGAGCCGGCGCAGCGTGGCCAGCGCCCGTCCGTCCTCGTCCTGGAAGCGCACGGGATACCCGTCGGTCGAGCGCAGCGACGCCGACGGAACGAGCCCGCGCGATACGTCGGCACGCAGGCCCGGCACGTGCAGGTATCCCTCGACCCACGGCGTCGACTTGCGGCCGGAGGGCGTCAGCCGCGCGAAGTCGATGCCGAACCGCTGCGCCGGATCGACGGGCGGCGGCGCCGCGGGCCAGCCCTCCGGGCGGAACGATTGACCGATCCAGAACAGGCTCGGCGAGCGGCGTCCGCCGAGCACCGGAAGCCCGATCTCGACGCCCAGCGCATCGTAGCGAATCTTGAACACGATCCAGTCGCCGTCGAAGCGCGGCTCGCGCCAGCGCTCGACGCTCGCTGCCGCGGCTCCGACGCTCTGCGCCATCTCGGGCGCCGGAACCGGTCGCACGGCGAGCGCCGCTCCGGGCGCACCGCGCGGCCCGCTTCCGCCCGTGCTCCACGCCTGGGACGGCGATTCGATCGCCGCCACGTAGCCGTACCGTCGCTCATCGCCCACCGCGACGAGCGTTCCCGAGCGGTCGCGGAACCGTCCACGGAACCACAGCAGCGCTCCCGGGACCGGCTCGGCCGCCGGAACGCCCAGGTCCAGACGATACGCGCGAAACCCCGGCGGCAGGCCGAGCGTGAAGCCCGCACCGACCACGACCTGCCACGCATCGGCGGTCTCGTCGTGATCGCGCGGCGGGAGCCCAGCGCTCGGGACGCGCACGAGGGTTCCCGCGGAGAGCGGCGTCTCCTGGCGCCACGCCGCAGGACGGACCTCGACCCGCGAGACGAGGAACCGCGCCTCGGCCTCGAGGGTCGGAACCGCGGCCATCCCCAGACCGGCGTCGCCGAGCAGGACGAGCGCCGCGAGGCGGCTCTCCGCGCGCTCGATCGAACGCTCGATCCACAGCGCGGGGCGCGCACCGCTGCCGTCGTCCACGGTCCCCTTCCACGTCGGTTCCGCGCTGTCGGCCAACGCCTGGAGTCGCGCACCCGGAACGGGCGGCCACGACGACTCTTCGCCGGTCCGCTCAACCGAGTACAGCGCGACGACCGTGTCGCCGGGCCACCGACGCAGCTCGACGATCGATGCCCCCGGACGATCGTCGTGGGAGAACGTGGCGAACCACCGCGCGTCCGACTGCACCGCGAGCGTGCCCAGCTCGAGCTCGCGCAGCGCGCTGATCTCGTACACCGCCCGGAGCACCGCACGCGCATCGGCGTCGGGCGGCGTAGTCGCGTCGACGGCCAGGCGCACGAGCGGCGGCAGATCGGCACGCAGGCTCGTGTCGTGCGACGGGTCGTGGACGCGGGGCTCCTCGCTCGCCGTGGCCGATCGCACGGCCAGCACGAGCGCGAGCGCGGTCAGTCGCCCGCGTCGAGCGCGGCGATCTCGCCGCGCAGCTCCGCGATCCGGCGCTCGAGGCGCGCGATCTCGGCCTCGATCTTGCGCCGACGCGCGTCGCGCGCGGCAGCGCCGGTGTCGGGCGCTGCGGGCGGCGCCACCGCACGCAGCTCGAGCTGGACGGGCTTGCGCTCGCGCACGACGAGGGTCGGGAGCGGCTGGGCGAGCCTCCACGGCATCAGGGTAACCCGGACCTGCCCAGCGCTCGATACTTCTTGATCGCCGAGTCGCACGATCACATCCCCGACGCGCAGACCCGAGAGCTCGGCGGCTCTGCCGGCGGCAACACGGGTCACGAGGACCCCCGCCCCTTCGGGTGCGCCGAGGTACCGGCGCAACGCCGCGGTCATGCCCTCGACCTCGAGGCCCACAGCCGCGGTGACGTCGACGGCGAGGCTCGGCGCCGCGTTCGGCGCGACGACGGGCGGCAGCGGCGGCTCGGGCGCGGGGTCCGCCGGCTGCGGCTTCTTCGCTCCCAGGCGGACGACGAGCTTGCGCTCGTCGTCGCCACGCAGGACCACGACCGGCAGATCGTCGCCGGATCCGCGGTGGGAGATCGCGCGCGACAGATCGTCGCGGTTCCCGATCGCGACGCTCGCCGCCTCGATCAGCACGTCTCCCGAGCGGATGCCCGAGCGGTCGGCGGGACCGCCGGGCCACACGGCGACGACCTCGACTCCGCCGTCGACCGCATCGGCGAGCCACACGCCGAGCCAGCCGTCGCCCCGCGGCTCGGCCGCGGGCCGTGGCTCGGCCGCGGGCCGTGGCTCGGCCGCGGGCGCCTGGGGCGCTCGAGGCGCGGGGGGCGGCGCCGCCGACGGCGCGGGCTGAGCGAGCCCCGGGGAAACCAGGACCAGGCTCGCGAGCCACGCGCCGGTCCACCAGCTGTTCGCAACTCTCGGCACGGCACTCCTCGTCAGGAAATGTACTACGCGCGGGCCCCGTGTCCGGTCGACCCGGGGTCCGCTTCCCCGCGTCCCGCGTCCCTTTCCAAGCCCGGGGAGGCCGCGCTATTCTGTCCTCCACCCTTCCCAGCGAAAGGTCCCGACATGAGTGAGTTGAGCCGATCGGTCAGTCTCGAGTCGCTCGGTCTCGCCGCCGCGCGCGAGGTCAAATACAACCTCGGCACGGCGCCGCTGTACGAAGAGACGATGCGCGCGGGCACCGGCAGGCTCGCGGCGACGGGTCCGCTGGTCGTCGACACGACCCCGTACACCGGCCGCTCGCCCAGGGACAAGTTCGTCGTTCGAGAAGCCGGCGTGACCGACCGGATCGCCTGGGGCAAGGTGAACCAGCCGTTCGAGCCCCGGGCGTTCGACGCGCTGTACGACCGCGTCGTGGCCCACCTGGCGGGCCGCGCGCTGTACGTCGAGGACCTGTACGGCGGCGCCGACCCGGGCCACCGGCTGCCGATCCGGCTGGTCACGGAATCGCCATGGGCCGCGCTCTTCGCGCGCAACCTGCTGCTCCGACCGGCGAACGACGAGGCCCTACGGTCCCATCGACCGGAGTTCTCGATCGTGCACGCGCCGGGGTTCCGCGCCGAGCCGTCGCGCGACGGCACGCGCTCGGAGGCGTTCATCCTGCTCCACCTGGCCCGGCGCATCGTGCTGATCGGCGGCACCGCGTACGCCGGCGAGATCAAGAAGTCCGTGTTCACGATCCTGAACTGGCTCCTGCCGCAGCGCGGCGTGCTGCCGATGCACTGCTCGGCGAACGTCGGACGATCGGGCGACGTCGCCCTGTTCTTCGGTCTCTCGGGCACGGGCAAGACGACGCTGTCGGCCGATCCCGAGCGTCCGCTGATCGGCGACGACGAGCACGGCTGGAGCGACGACGGCGTGTTCAACTTCGAGGGCGGCTGCTACGCCAAGGTCATCCGGCTCGACCGAGCGCACGAGCCCGAGATCTGGGCCGCGACGCACAAGTTCGGCACGGTGCTCGAGAACGTCGTGATCGACGAGCGCACGCGCGAGCTGAACCTGGACAGCGACGCCTCGACCGAGAACACGCGGGGCGCGTATCCGATCACGCACCTGCCGAACATCGTCGCCGACGGGCGCGCCGGTCATCCGCGCAACGTCGTGTTCTTGAGCTGCGACGCGTTCGGCGTGCTGCCCCCGGTCGCGTATCTCAGCGCGGACCAGGCGATGTACTACTTCCTGAGCGGCTACACGGCGAAGGTCGCGGGGACCGAGCGGGGCGTGAAGGAACCGCAGGCGACGTTCAGCGCGTGCTTCGGCGAGCCGTTCCTGCCGCTCCATCCGGCAGAGTACGCGAGCATGCTGGGCGAGAAGATCCGGCGCCACGGCCCGAACGTCTGGCTCGTCAACACCGGATGGACCGGCGGAGGGTACGGCGTCGGGAAGCGCATCGCGATCCCGCACACGCGGGCGATCCTGCGGGCCGCGCTCTCGGGGAGCCTCGACACGGGGCAGCTGGCGCGCGACCCGGTGTTCGGCCTCGGCGTGCCGCAGGCGATCGCCGACGTGCCGCGCGAGATCCTCGATCCGCGCCAGACGTGGTCGGACAAGAGTGCGTACGACGCGCAGGCCAAGCGGCTCGCCGCGATGTTCCGCGAGAACTTCGCGCGCTACTCGGACCAGACCACGTCCGCGATCCTCGCCGCCGCCCCGAGCGCGTGATCGACGACGAGCTGCCCGCCGATCCGCTCGTCGCGTTCGAGCGCTGGCTCGATCTCGCCGTCGAGGCGCGGTTGCCCGAGCCGACGGCGATGACGCTCGCCACCTCGACGCCCGAGGGTCGTGCGTCGGCGCGTATCGTGCTCCTCAAGCGCGTCGACGAGCGGGGCTTCGTCTTCGCCACGAACTACCGGAGCCGTAAGGGTCGGGAGATCGAGGCCAACCCGTGGGGCAGCCTCGTGTTCAGCTGGATCCCGCTCGAGCGCCAGGTGCGGGCCGAGGGCCCGCTCGAGCGCACGTCGGCCGAGGAGTCGGACGCGATCTTCGCCGCCCGACCGCGCGCGGCCCAGCTCGGCGCGTGGGCCTCGGCGCAGAGCGCGGAGATCCCGGATCGCGCGGCGCTCGAGGCCGAGGCGGCGCGTGCCGCGCTCCGGTTTCCCGCGGTCGTCCCCCGCCCTGCGCACTGGGGCGGGTACCGTCTCGTCCCGCGGGCGATCGAGCTGTGGCACGGCCGGCCGCACCGGTTGCACGACCGGATCCTGTACGAGCGTGCCCCGGACGGAAGCTGGGGCCGCCGCCGCCTCGCACCCTAGCCGAGCGAATGCGGGACGTGGTACAACCCGCCGCCGTTCTCGAGGAGCCGCTCCATGCTCCGTGTCACGTCCGAGGTCGGACGCCTGCGCCGCGCGCTGGTCCACGAGCCGGGACCGGAGATCGACCGGATGGTCCCGGCGATGATGGAACAGCTGCTGTTCGACGACATCCTGTTCGGCGACGGTGCGCGGGCCGAGTTCGCCCGGCTGCGGCGCGTGCTGCAGCTTCTCGGCGTCGAGGTGCTCGACGCGCAAGACCTGCTCGAGGAAGCGCTCGGCGCGGGAGACGCGCGGAGCTGGCTCGTCGACGGCGTCCTCGGCGATCTGCCGGTGACCCTGCGCGACGACCTGCGCGAGCGCGAGGCCCCAGAGCTCGCCGCCATCCTCGTCGGCGGCATGCGCCGCGAGCCGGGCCAGGCCGGGCGCGACGCGGACGACCTGTTCGTCGTGGCGCCGATCCCGAACTGGTGCTTCCAGCGCGACCCGCAGGTCGTCCTCGGCGACGCGGTCGTCTTCGGCTCGATGGCCACGGCGGCCCGGCACCGCGAGGCGCTCCTCGCGCGTGCCGTGTTCACGTACCATCCGGACCTCGTCACGACGCCCGTGCTCCACGACCCTCGCGACGAGCCCGGTGTGCCCCGCGGCCCTGAGGCGCCGCACCTCGAAGGCGGCGACGTTCTCGTCCTCTCGTCCGACGTCGTCGCCGTCGGTTGGTCCGAGCGCACGAACCGTCCGGGAATCGACTCGCTGGCCCGCGCGCTCGCCGCGCGCCCCGCAGGCCCGCGCTGGCTCGAGGTCGTCGAGATCCCGCGCCGCAGAGCGTACATGCACCTCGACACGCTCCTGACGCCGATCGATCGCGACCTGTGCCTCGTCCATGCGCCGGTGATCCTCGCCGGAGGGAGCGAGCAGGCGCAGGTTCTCGAGATCGACCTGCGCGCGACCGATCTCGAGCCCCGCCCCGCGGACTCGCTCCTCGAGCAGCTCGCGCAGCGCGGCGTCGAGCTCACGCCCGTGCGCTGCGGCGGGAGCGATCCGGTGGCCCAGCAGCGCGAGCAGTGGACCGACGGCGCGAACGCGATGGCGCTCGCGCCGGGCGTGATCCTGACCTACGACCGCAACGTGGCCACGATCGACGAGCTCGATCGCGTGGGCTTCCGCGTCGTCCGGGCGGAGGACCTGCTCCTCGGCCGCGAGGAGATCGACCTCGACGACGCGGGCCGCGTGTGCATCCTCGTCTCGAGCCACGAGCTGTCGCGAGCCCGCGGCGGCCCGCACTGCCTGATCCACCCGCTCGAGCGCGACTGATTGGCCGGGGCCTACGCGGCGAAGATCTGCAGGTCGGTGCCGAACCGGTCGGCCATCTCGAGCGCCGCGTCGAGATCGGGGTGGCGCACGATGACGAAGCCGTCGGACAGGAGCGTCTGCTTCCAGTCGCGGCGCGGGTTCCCCACCGGCAGCAGATCGACGCACATGACGTACGGGCGGTAGCGCGCGACGAGACGCTCGAGCCCCTCGATGCGCTCGATGCGACCCTGACCGCGCGCGCGCTTGAACACGACGATCGCGTTGTAGCGGCGCTCGACGCGCTGGGACAGATGCCCGCGGCACACCGCCTCGCCCCACGCGGCGAACGCGTCGAAGTCGCAGGCGTAGTTCATCAGGTCGACCGACCGGGCGCCCGGCGGCCGGGCCGCGATCTCGCCGAATACCGCTTCGCCCGCCGGCGTGCGGAACCACTCCATGTGCGTGAACCCGGTGCGGAACCCGAGTGCGTCGAGGACCCGCCGCCCCATCGCCTGCCCGGCCGCCAGGTCCGGGCGCTCGGCGTCGCGCAGCGCGACCGTCTGCGGGCTGATCCACTCGACCGTGCGCCCGATCAGCGGGCGCGGCCGGTACCACGAGGTGTTCCAGTACAGGATCCGGCCGTCGGCCGAGATCGTGTCGAACGTGTACTCCTCGCCGTCGATGAACTCCTCGACGCTCAGCTCGCGCACATGTCGCAGCTGGGGCAGGATCGCCGCGAGCTCGGCGCGGTCGTCGATGCGGTGCGTGTCGGCCGAGCCCGCACCGGCGATCGGCTTGACCACGAGCGGAAAGCCGATGCGCTCGGCCGCCTCCTCGGCCTCGCGGTCGGACGCTGCGCGGGCGTGGCGCGGGGTCCGGATCCCGGCCTGGTCGAGGCGGCGCTTCATCTCTTCCTTGTCGCGGAACGCCGTCGTGCGCTCGACGTCGAGACCCGGGAGGCCCAGCGCCTCGCGCAGCTTGGCCGCGAGCATCATCCCCGGCTCCCACAGGCATTCGATGCGGTCGATCGGGCTTCGCGCATCGATCTCGCGCACGTGGTCGAGCATCGCCGTCTCGTCCCACAGGTTCGGGACCCGGACGTAGTCGGCGAGAGCTTGGCGCGCCTCCTCCGGCAGCGCGCCCGGGGGCTGGTCGCCGATCCCGAGGACGCGCGCCCCGGCGCGGGCCAGCCCGCGTGTGAACCACGGCATCTCGGCCGGAAAGCCGGGCGACAGCATCAGCACGTTCGTCACGCGAGCTCCACGCGCACGAGCTGGACGAGCCGCGCCAGGGCGCGCGCGACCACTGCGGTCTCGGGATGGCGCAGCACGACGTACCCTTCGCCCTCGTAGCTCGAGCCCGGGAGCTGCCCCGGCTTGGGCAGCTTGATCTCGACGACGAGCGGACCGAGCTCGGCCTGCGCCTCCCCCAAGCCGGCGATCCGCGTGACGCGACCCGCGCCTTGCCCGCGCAGGAACGCGATGCCCGCGGCATAGCGCCGCGGTGGCGGATCGAACTCCTCGAACACGAGGAGCCGGGCCCACGCGGCGTAGAAGTCGACGTCGTGGGCGTAGGAGATCAGCGTGGTGAACTGGGCCCCCGGCGGTCGCGCGCCGACCTCGGACACGGCGACGCTCCCGTCGGTCCTGCGGAACCATTCCATGTGCGACAGGCCGGTCCCCATGCCCAGCGCAGCCAGGGCTCGCGCGGCGACCGCCCGGATGTCGTCGTACCGCGGGTGGTCGACCTCGCGCGGCAGGAGCACCGTCCACTGGATCCACGGGTTGCGCAGGACCTCGAGCGGCCCGGGCGCGTAGTGCGTCAGCGAGTGCCACACGGGTCGTCCGCGCACGCTGACCGCGTCGAACGAGTGCTCGTCACCGACGATGAACTCCTCGAGCAGCAGCGGTGCGGCGTCGGTCGGCGGGGCCGTCCCAAGCACGTCGGCGAGCTGGGCCTCGCTCTCGACGCGGAACGTCCCGCGCGCGCCGGCGCCCGCCGGAGGCTTGGCCACCAGCGGATACCCGATCGTGCGCGCCGCCACGCGCGCGTCGTCCGCGCTCCGTGCCAGGTGGTGCCGCGCGCACGGCACGCCCGCCGCGCGCAGCACGTCCTTCATCCGCGCCTTGTCGCGGAAGTTCCGCGCGGCCTCGACGCCGAGACCCGGAACGCCGAGCGCCTGGCGCACCTCGGCCAGCGGCACCTGCAGCTGCTCGAGCGCGCCGAGGACCCGCGACGGCGGGACGCCGAGCGCCGGCGTGGCGCGGCGGATCGCATCCAGGATCGCCTGCGGGTCGAGACCGTCGCCCACGCGCTCGTGCGCCACGAGGCGCGCACGGAGACCGGGCGGCAGGCGATCTCCGGGATCCTGGCTCACGAGCAGCACCCGCACGCCCCGCAGGCGCGTGGTCGCATCGACGAAGCGCAGGGTCGTCTCGGCGAAGAACGGCGCGACGAATGCGACCGAGATCGGCGGGCCCGTCATGCGCCGCCCGTGTGGTAGCATGCGGGCCTTCTCGCCATGTCGTCTCCGCTCAGCATCTGCTACGCGGCGTCCGAGATCGCTCCGTTCGCCAAGACCGGCGGTCTGGGCGACGTCGGCGGCGCGCTCCCCGTCGTGCTCCATCGCCTGGGCCACGACGTGCGCCCGTTCCTGCCGCTGTACGCGAGCATCGACCGCACGGCCATGCAGCCCGTCGATTTCGCGACCCGTGTGGCGGTACCGATGGGCGGCCGTACGTACACGTTCTCCCTGTGGACCCGGCCGCTGGCGAATGGCGGTCCGGCCGCGTATTTCGTCGATTGTCCGGAGCTCTACGCGCGGCCGCACATCTATACCTCGGACCCCGACGAGCCGCAACGGTTCGGGCTATTCTGCCGCGCCGTCCTCGAGTCGTGCCAGCGCATGGGCTGGGCTCCGAACGTCCTGCACGTGCACGACTGGCACACGGCGCTCCTTCCGCTCCTGCTGCGCAGCGTGTATGCGTGGGACCGGCTGTTCTCCGACACGCGGACGCTGTTGACGATCCACAACATCGGGTACCAGGGGATCGCCCCGGCGCGCGCGATCCAGGACCTGGGCCTCGCCGAGTGGGCGCACCTGCTCGACCCGGAGGACCTGCGCCTCGGCCGCGTGAACCTGCTGCGAACCGGCCTCGTGTACGCCGACCTGGTCACGACGGTCAGCCCGACCTACGCGCGCGAGATCCAGACGCCGGAGTACGGGATGGGTCTCGACGGGCTGCTTCGCGCGCGCAGCGGGACGCTCGTCGGGATCCTCAATGGCGTGGACTACGAGGTGTGGAGCCCCGAGCGCGACGCGTACCTGCCCGAGCGGTACTCGGCCGATCGCCTCGAGGGCAAGGCGGCGAACAAGCGCCACCTGCTGTCCGAGCTGGGACTCGGCCCGGCGAACGGCGCGCCGCTCGCGGGGATCGTCTCGCGCTTCGCGCCCCAGAAGGGGCTCGAGCTGTGCGTTCCGGTCCTGCCCGAGCTGCTGCGGACGACCGACCTGCGCTTCGTGGCGGTCGGTACGGGCGAGGCCCAGTCCGAGGCGTTCTTCGCGCGGCTCGAGCGCGAGTTCCCCGGACGCGCGGTGTACTACCGCGGCTACAGCGACGAGCTGGCGCACCTGGTCGAGGCCGGGGCCGACCTGTTCCTGATGCCCTCGCGCTACGAGCCGTGCGGGCTGAATCAGATGTTCAGCCTGCGCTACGGCACGATTCCGGTCGTCCGCCGCACGGGCGGGCTGGCCGACACGGTCGAGCCGTACGAGCGGACGACCGGCCGCGGCACGGGCTTCGTGTTCGAGCACTACGCTGCGGACGGCCTGCGCTGGGCCATGGGTCAGGCGCTCGACACGTACCGCGATCGCGCGGCCTGGATCCGGCTGATGCGCAACGCCATGTCGCGGGACTTCTCGTGGGACACGCAGGCCCGGCGGTACGTCGAGGCGTATGCCTGGCTCGCCCGGCACTGACGCCGCACGGGAGGAAGACATGCACGTGCTGTTCGTCGAGCCCGCGTTTCCACGGAACCAGCGCGAGTTCGTTCGGGGGCTCGCCCGCGCCGGTGCTCGGGTGACCGGGATCGGCGAGCGCTCGGTCGACGCGCTCGATGCGGAGCTCAAGGGCTGGCTCCACGCGTACGAGCAGGTCCGATCGGTCGTGCACGAGCCGTCGCTCCACGCAGCGGTCGTCGCCGTGCAGCGCCGCGAGTGGGTCGATCGGCTCGAGGCCACGGTCGAGGCCCACATCCTGCCCGCGGCCCGCGTGCGCGAGGCGTGCCGGATCCCGGGAACGAGCCTGCGCACCGCGTTCCTGTGCCGCGACAAGCCGGCGATGAAGCAGGCGCTGCGCGAGGCCGGCATCCCCTGCGCCCAGTCGACCGGCACCGACTCGCGGGACGAAGCCCGTGCGTTCGCCGAGCGCGTCGGGTATCCGCTGATCGTCAAGCCCCGCGACGCTGCCGGCGCTTCGGGCACGCGGCGCGTCGACTCGTCGGCCGAGCTCGATTCGGCGCTCGGCGAGGCGGGCGTCGGCGACGGCCGGTCCGTCGCGCTCGAGGAGTTCATCGAGGGCCACGAGGGGTTCTTCGACACGCTGACCCGCGGCGGGCACGTCGTGCACGAGTTCGCCAGCCACTACTACCCGAACGTCCTCGAGGCGATGCGCGAGCGCTGGATCTCGCCGCAGTTCATCGCCACGAACCGGCTCGACGCGCCGGGCTACGCCGAGGTGCGCGCGATGGGCCGGCGCGTGATCGAGGCGCTGGGCATCGACACGTCGGCCACGCACATGGAATGGTTCTTCGGCCCGCAGGGGCTCACGTTCTCGGAGATCGGCTGCCGCCCGCCGGGCGTCGGCGCGTGGGATCTGTACTGCGCGGGAAACGAGATGGACCTGTACCACGAGTGGGCCCGCGCGATCCTGGGCCAAGGTCCGGCCGAGACGCCGTCGCGGCGCTACGCCGCGGGAATCGTCACGCTGCGGCCCGAGCGGGACGGCAGGATCTCGGGCTACTCGGGGGCCGACGGGATCTTCGCCCGCTACCGCGACGCGATCATCGACCATCATCTCCCGCCCGCCGGCTCCCCGACACAGCCCGTCGAGGCCGGCTACATGGCCAACGCCTGGCTGCGCATGCGCCATCCGGACTACGACGAGCTGCGGCGCATGCTGACGAGCGTGGGCGAGACGCTGCGGGTGCACGCCGCGTGACCGAGCCGGCGCAGGCGGGAGGTCCGGCAGATCCGCGGCCGCTCTGCCCGGTGTGCGGAGTGGTCGGGGTAGCGGTCCGGTGCAAGCTCGTGTGCCCGCGCTGCCGGCTCGTACTCGAGAACTGCAACGGCGACTGACAGCCTGTATCCTGCCTCCCGGGCATTGGCCATGTCGAAGCGCGAGACCCTCGAGCGCCTGCTGCGCCAGCGGATCCTGATCCTCGACGGCGCGATGGGCACGATGATCCAGGCCGAGCGGCTGGACGAGGCCGGATTCCGCGGGTCCGCGTTCCGCGACCACCCGCGCGAGCTCAAGGGCTGCAACGACCTGCTGTGTCTGACCCAGCCCGCGATCGTCGAGCGGATCCACGTGCGGTACCTCGACGCCGGGGCCGACATCGTCGAGACCAACACGTTCAACGCCAGCGCGATCTCGCTCGCCAACTACGGGCTCGAGGGCCAGGCGTTCGCGATCAACGAGGCCGCAGCGTCGATCGCGCGCCGCGCGACCGCCGCGGTCGAGTCGCGCACGGGCACGCCGCGCTTCGTCGCCGGGTCGATCGGCCCGACGAATCGAACGGCCTCGCTGTCCCCCGACGTCGAGCGCCCGGGGTTCCGTGCCGTGTCGTTCGACGATCTCGAGCGCGCGTACCACGAGCAGGCCCGCGGACTCCTCGCCGGCGGCGTCGATCTGCTCGTTCCCGAGACGACGTTCGACACGTTGAACCTCAAGGCCGCGCTGCACGCGATCGCGCGAGCGTTCGACGAGACCGGGACGAGCGTGCCGGTGCTGGCGTCGTTGACGATCACGGACGCGAGCGGTCGGACGCTGTCCGGGCAGACGGTCGAGGCGGCGTGGATCTCGATCGAGCACGCGCCGCTCTTCGGCGTCGGGCTCAACTGCGCGCTCGGCGCGACCGAGATGCGACCGTATCTCGAGGAGCTGGCGCGTATCGCTCCGCTACCGATCCACTGCTACCCGAACGCGGGACTGCCCAACGACCTCGGCGCATACGACGAGACGCCGGAGCACATGGCGGCGGTGCTGCGGGACTACGCCCGGGCTGGCTGGCTCAACATCGCCGGCGGGTGCTGCGGCACGACGCCCGAGCACGTGCGCGCGCTGGCCGAGGCGCTGCGCGGGATCCCGCCGCACGAGCCCGTCGCTCCGGACCCGCGGTCCCGCTGGTCCGGGCTCGAGCCGCTCGTGGCCCGCGAGGACTCGAACTTCCTGGTCATCGGCGAGCGCACGAACGTCACGGGGTCGCGCCTGTTCGCGCGGCTCGTCCGCGAGGGCCGGCTCGAGGACGCCTTGGCCGTGGCGCGCCAGCAGGTCGAGGGCGGGGCGAACATCCTCGACGTGAACATGGACGAGGGCCTGCTCGATTCGGAAGCCGTGATGAGCGAGTTCCTGCGCCTCGTCGCCGCCGAGCCCGAGATCGCGCGCCTGCCGATCATGGTCGACAGCTCGCGGTTCACCGTGCTCGAGGCCGGGCTCAAGTGCCTGCAGGGCAAAGGGCTCGTCAACTCGATCAGCCTCAAGGAGGGCGAGGACGACTTCCGGGACAAGGCCCGTACGGTCCGGCGCTATGGCGCCGCCGTCGTCGTGATGGCGTTCGACGAGCAGGGCCAGGCGGTGACGGCCGAGCGCAAGGTCGAGATCCTGTCCCGGGCCTACGGGATCCTGACCGAGGACGTCGGCTTCCCGCCGCAGGACATCGTGTTCGACCCGAACATCCTGACCGTGGCCACGGGGATCGAGGAGCACGACTCGTACGCCGTCGAGTACTTCGAGGCCGTGCGCGAGCTGAAGCGCCGGTTCCCGCTGGCCAAGGTCTCGGGCGGGGTGAGCAACGTGTCGTTCTCGTTCCGCGGCAACGACGTCGTGCGCGAGGCGATGCACGCCGCGTTCCTGTACCACGCGATCCGCGCCGGGATGGACATGGGCATCGTCAACGCCGGACAGCTCGCGGTGTACGACGAGATCCCGCCCGAGCTGCTCGAGCGTGTCGAGGACGTGCTGCTCAACCGCCGGTCCGACGCGACCGAGCGGCTCCTCGAGCTCGCCGCCCGCGTGCACGGCCCGGCGACCGTACGCGAGCGCGACCGCGCGTGGCGCGACGAGCCGCTCGATCGGCGGATCTCACACGCCCTGGTCCACGGGATCGACGAGCACGTCGATACGGATATCGCCGAGGCCCTGGCCCACTACCCCACGCCGCTGTCGATCATCGAGGGGCCGCTGATGGCCGGGATGAACGTGGTCGGCGAGCTGTTCGGGGCGGGCAAGATGTTCTTGCCGCAGGTGGTCAAGAGCGCCCGGGTCATGAAGAAGGCCGTGGCGATCCTCGAGCCGCTCATGGAGTCCGGCGCCACCGCCGCCGCGAGCGGTCGAGCCAAGGTCGTCCTGGCCACGGTCAAAGGCGACGTCCACGACATCGGCAAGAACATCGTCGGCGTCGTCCTGGCTTGCAACGGCTATCGCATCGTCGACCTGGGCGTCATGGTCTCGGCCGAGCGCATCCTGCGCACCGCGCAGGAGGAGAATGCCGATCTCGTCGGGCTGAGCGGCCTGATCACACCGTCGCTCGACGAGATGGTCCACGTCGCCGAGGAGATGGAGCGCCAGAGCCTGCGCCTGCCGCTCCTGATCGGCGGCGCGACGACGAGCCCGCGCCACACCGCGCTGCGCATCGCGCCGGCGTACGACGCGCTGACCGTGCACGTCGCCGACGCGTCCCGCGCCGTCGATGTCGTGGGGCAGCTCACCGGCGAGTCGTCGGCCGCGGCCTTCGCCGAGAAGGTGCGGACCGCGCAGCGGGCGCTGCGCGATCGCGGGCCAACGGCCCAGCCGAGCGACCTGCTGACCTACGCCGAGGCGGTCGCGGCCAAGCCTGCGCTCGACTGGGACCGCGCGCCGATCGACGCGCCCGAGTTCCTCGGAGCTCGCGTGCTCGACGACGTGGATCTGCGCGAGCTCGTGCCGTACATCGACTGGACACCGTTCTTCCACGCGTGGGAGCTGAAGGGCGTGTTTCCGCGGATCCTCGACGATCCCCGGTACGGCTCGGCGGCGCGCGACCTGTACGACCAGGCGCGGCGCGCGCTGACGCGGATCGTTGACGAGCGCCGCCTCACCGCCCGGGCGACCTACGGATTCTTCCCCGCGGCAAGCGCAGGGGACGACGTGCTCGTGTTCGCCGACCCCGCGCGCTCGGTCGTCGAGGCGCGGCTGCACACGCTGCGTCAGCAGCAGCGGACCGACGGCCGTCCGCGCCTCGCGCTCGCCGACTTCGTCGCCCCGCGCGAGACCGGTCTCCCCGACCACGTGGGGGCGTTTGCCGTGACGGCGGGATACGGCCTCGACGAGATCGTGCGCGAGCACGAGGCGGCGCACGACGACTATCAGGCGATCCTGGCCAAGGCGCTCGCCGATCGGCTGGCCGAGGCGCTGGCCGAGCGTGTGCACGAGATCGCCCGGCACGCGTGGGGCTACGGCCGGAACGAGCGGCTCGCCCCGGCCGATCTCTTGCGCGAGCGGTACCGCGGGATCCGACCCGCTCCGGGCTACCCGGCGTGTCCCGACCACACGGAGAAGCGCACGCTGTGGCGCCTGCTCGACGTGCAGGCGACGACCGGAATCGTGCTGACCGAGAGCTGCGCCATGCTGCCTGCCGCGTCGGTCAGCGGTGTGTATCTCGCGCACCCCGACGCGCGGTACTTCGCCGTCGGCCGGATCGGTCGCGACCAGGTCGAGTCGTACGCCGCGCGCAAGGGTGTCAGCATGGCCGAGGTCGAGCGCTGGCTCGGCCCGTACCTGGCGTACGAGCCGCTGACCGCCGAGCGCACCTGACGGTCAGCACCAGCGGAACCGCGCCAGGGCCACGACGAAGCTCACGAGGCACCAGCCCGCGGCGATCCCGATCTCGCCCCACACCGCGTGGAGCCCCGCGCCTTCGAGCATGACGGCCCGCAGGCCGTCGATGATCGCGGTCAGCGGGAGCGCTTGCACCAGCGGCTGGACGATCTCGGGGAACCGCGACGTCGAGAAGAAGATCCCCGACAGGACCCACATCGGGAGCATCACCAGGTTCATCAGTCCCGATACGCCCTCGATCGTGCGGGCCCGGCTGGCGACGAGAAGCCCGAGCCCGGCGAACGTCATGCCGCCGAGCGCGCACAGGAGGGAGAGCCCGAGGATCGATCCGCGCAGCGGCACGCCGAACGCGAGGCGCGCGAAGCCCACGAGCGCCCCGACCTCGAGCACGAGGAACACGAGGCGGCCCCCGATCTGGGCCAGCAGATAGTGCGTGCGACGCATCGGCGTCGCCACGAGGCGCTTCAGCAGGCGCTTCGATCGCGCGTTCACGATGTAGAACCCGATGCCCCACATGCCGGTGCCCATGAGGTTCATCCCCACGAGCCCGGGGATCAGGAAGTCGATGTACCGCGAGCCGCGCTCGGTCAGGACCTGGTCCTCGACGCGGACCGGATCCATGCGACCCTGCGCGCGCTGCAGGGCATCGTCGACGGCGAGCCGCGCCAGGCGGCTGTCGGGGCGTGTCGGATCGTAGCGGTAGGTCACGGGCTCGCCCGGAACCACGACCAGCGCGACCCGCCCCGCACGCAGGCGCTGCGTCGCGTCCTCCCGGGCCACCGCCTCGGGCCGTAGGTCGCGAGACGCCTCGAGGGCGCCGACGATCTGCGCCGCCTGCGGCCCGTCCTCGACGGCCACGGGCAGGGGCTCGGGCGCCCCCGAGCGGAACGCGACGCCGAGCGCGAGGGCCAGGAGCACCGGGAACACGAAGATCCAGAACAGCGCCTCGGGCTCGCGGTACAGCTCGCGGAGCTTGGCCAGGACCAGCTGCTGCAGTGGGTGGGAGCGCATGCTTACCCCTCCCGCAGATGGCGGCCGGTGAGCGATACGAACACGTCCTCGAGCGTCGCGTGATGCGTGGCCAGACGCTCGAGGGCCACGCCCGTGCGGTTGAGCTGCGCGAGGAGCGCGGGCACGGCGCGGTGCACCGCGGCGACGGTCAGGCGAATCGAGCCGCCGCTCTCGACCACGTTCTTGACCCCGTCGAGCGCCCGCAGGGCGTCCCGATCGACCGCGCCCGCGGCCGCGAACTCAACGACGTGCTCGGCGCCGAGCGACGCCACGAGCTCGTCCGGGTGGCCGAGGGCGATGACCTTCCCACGGTCGACGATCGCCACGCGATCGCACAGCCGCGCCGCCTCTTCCATGTAGTGCGTGGTCAGGACGACCGTGCCGCCCCGAGCACGCGCGGCCTCGATCACCTCCCATACCCGGCGGCGGGACTGCGGATCGAGGCCGGTCGTGGGCTCGTCGAGGAACAGGATGTCCGGATCGGACACGAGCGCGCAGGCCAGCGACAAGCGCTGCCGCTGTCCGCCCGACAGCTTGCGCACCCACGCGTCGCGCTTCTCCTCGAGGCCCACGAGCTCGAGGACCTCGGCCGGCGTGTGTCCCGCACGGTAAAAGCTGCGGAACAGCTGGATCGTCTCGAGCACCGACAGCTTGTCCGCGAGCTGCGTCTCCTGCAGCTGGATCCCCAGGCGCTCGCGCAACCCGCGGCCGTCCTTGCGCCATGTCGTGCCGAGGATCTCGATCGACCCCGCATCCGGGGCGATCAGCCCCTCGAGCATCTCGACCGTCGTGGTCTTGCCCGCCCCGTTCGGACCGAGGAGCCCGAAGCACTCGCCGGTTTCGACCTCGAGGTCGAGACCATCGACGGCCACGACCGCCTCGTATCGCTTGACCACACCTCGACAGCGGATCGCGGGCTCGGGCATCGCGCTCATGGTAGCTGAAGGCCAGGACGTTGCGAGGTCGGTCATTCCCTGGCATGCTCGAAGAGAGGAGCAGCGATGCGAGCAAGCCGTGCGGCCACGATCGCGATCGTCGGGCTCGCATGGGCCAGCGCCGCTCTCTCCCCCGCCGCGCGCGAGATCCGCGTCGCCGGCGGTGTCGCACCTTTGGTGCTCGCGCGCGTCCCGTCGTCCGACGATGCGCTCGCCGTCGCGCTCGATCCGTCCACGGCTCGTGCCGCGGTCGCCCTACGCGCATCGGGGAAAGACCCCAGGTCGATCGTCCGGGTGTACGACGAAAAGAGCGTCGATCCACCGACCGAGCTGACCCTGTCGGGCAACGTGCGGGCGCTCGTGTGGACCGATGCGGGACAGCTCTACGCGATCGCCCATCGTCCGGGGAAGAAGTCGCCGGGCGAGGCGCAGCTCGTGCTCATCGATCTCGCGGAGCGCAAGGCGCGCGAGGAGCGGCTCCTTCCTCCGAGCGCCAGTTGCCTCGCCCTCTGGCCCCGTGCCGAGTCGCTGCTCGTCGCGGCGGACGACGAGATCCGCTCGTTCCGCCTGGCCGGACTGCGCAGCGGGCCGTTGTTCCGCGTGCCCGGGAGCAACCGCTCGGTCGTCGGGTTGGGGAACGACCTGGTGCTGATCGGTCAAGCGACGGAGCTTCTGCTCGTCGATCTGGCCGATCCGCCAGCATACGAGCAGATGCCGGTGCGCGAGCGGACGACCGTGCCGGCACCGGTCCGGGGGCTTGCCGTGTCGGCCGATGCGAGCGAGGTGCTCGCGGCCCTCGAAGACGGTCGGACGTGGCGCCTGCGCTTCGGGCCGCTGCGACTCGACCGCGAGACCGAAGGCGCGGACGCCCTGGTCATCGGCGTCGGGCGCACGAACGCCGCCGAGCCGATCCCCGTGGCGGCACTCGCACCACCGGCCCGCCCGGCGAATCCTCCCGCCGAGGCCGTGGCGCTCGTGGCCGCGTCGATCGACCTTCCTCCGCCGACTCCGACGCCCGAGCCGAGCCCCACGCCCGGGCCGACACCGACGCCTCTCCCCACGCCGACCCCCGAGCCCACGCCGTGGCCGCTTCCCACGCCGCGGCCCACGCCGACGCCGATCCCGACGCCCCCACCGCCCGTGCCTCCCGTGCCGACGCCGACGCCGAGCCCTACACCGACACCGACACCGTCGCCGAGCCCCGCTCCGCCGATTCCGCCACCGCCGAGCCCGAGCCCCACGCCGTTTCCGACGCCCACCGCTGCGGTGGCCACCGCCTCGGTGGCCGCGGCGCTGCGCGGGAGTGTGAGCGGGCCGGCGCTGGCCCAGGTCGCTTGGGTCGTCGTTCTCGGTCCGTCGAGCCTGCTGCGCGAGGCCGCACGGGTCCCGATCGACGCGTCGGGCGCCTGGCAGGTCGACCGTCTCGACCCCGGGCGCTATCGTGTGCAGCTCGACGGTGGACCGTCGGGGACGATCGCGAGCGACCCACCGTTCGTCATCGTCGAGGTCGGTCCCCAGGCGGTCTCTTGCAGCGAGATCAAAGCCCTGCGCCTCGTCCGCTCCTGACGTTCGCCCGCCCGTGAAGCTCGCGCCGCGGCTCCTGCTCAACCCGCTCGCCGCGCGCGGGCGCGCGCGCGGGCGCATCGATGAGCTGCTGCGCGAGGAGCCGCTCGAACTGCGCGAGGTCCCGTCGTCGGCCGCCATGACCGCCGAAGCCCGGCTCGCCGCGACCGAAGGCCTCGAGCGCGTCCTCGTCGCCGGAGGCGACGGAGCGCTGCACCACGCGATCCGCGGCCTTGCGGGCACCGACTGCGCGCTCGGCATCGTTCCCATCGGAACGGGCAACGACCTGGCGCGCGCGCTCGGCGTGCCGAGCGATCCCCTCGACGCCGGACGGCTCGCGCTCCGCGCCGGTGTGCGCCCGATCGACCTCGGGCGCATCGACGGTCTGCCGTTCGCCTGCGTGCTGGGCATCGGCCTCGATGCCGAGGTCAACCGGCGCTTGTCGACGTTCCGGCGGCTCCCGGCCAAGCTGGCCTACGCCGCCGCGACGCTCCGGGCGCTCGCCTCGTTCGTGCCCCAACCGATCGAGATCACGGGCGACGAGACGAGCTTCCGCGGTCCGGTCGTGATCGCCGCGTTCGCCAACACCCCGTGGTTCGGCGGCGGGATGCGGATCGCACCGGCGGCCCGGCTCGACGACGGCGCGCTCGACCTCGTCGTCGTTCGCCCCCTACCGCTCTCGACGCTCGTGCGCCTGTTCCCGCGCGTGTACAGCGGACGGCACCTCGACCATCCCGCCGTGCACTCGGTACGGATGTCGGCCGCGCGCCTGCACAGCTCCCCGTCGTGGATCGTGCACGCGGACGGGGAGCCGATCGGTCCGTGCGCGGCTGGCGGGTCGACGATCGACGTCTGGCCGAGGGCGCTCCTGGTCGCCGCGTGACGCGCTCGCCGACGCTCCTGCGCATGGCCGCGCCGCTCGTCGTGTCGTTCTGGATGCGGGCCGCGGTGACGTTCGTCGACACCATCTTCGCCGCGACGCTGAGCGACGCGGCCGTCGCTGCGGTGGGCCTCGCGGTCCCCTTCGAGTTCCTGATGCTCGCCGTATGGGTCGGACTCTCGACCGGGCTGACCTCGGCCCTGGCCCGGGCGCTCGGTGCGCGCCAGGGTGCGCGCATCGAGCAGTACAAGCGTGCCTGCTGGCGCCTCGTCCTGGCCATGGCGCCCGTGTTCTTCGGGCTCGGCGCACTGATCTGGCTCCTGGCCCCGCGCTCGTCCCTGGCGCCCGAGACGGCCCGCGCGTTCCAGGTCTACGGGACGGTGCTGATCGGGGGCTCGGCGTTCTCCGTCTTCTGGTCGGTGATCCCGGACTCGCTGGTCAAGGCGCACCAGGACACGCGCTCGACGATGTGGGCCGGGATCTGGACGAACGTGCTGAACTTCGGCCTGAACGTGCTGTTCGTGTTCGGCTTCGGTTGGGGGGTGTTCGGGATCGCGCTGTCGACCGTGCTCGGGCGGTTCGGCGGCCTGACCTACGCGCTGATCCAGGCCGCGCGCCACGAGCGGCGGCGCGTCCAATCGGGAGCCACCCCCGGAGCCGAGCCCGATCCGCGCCCGTACGGCGCGATCCTCGCGCTCGCGCTCCCGGCGTCGATCACGTTCACGCTCGTCGCGCTCGAGGGCGCGGTGGTCAACGGTCTCCTGGCGCGCCTGGACCATGCGACCGAAGCGATCGCCGCGTATTCGATCTACTACCGGATCGTGCTGTTCGCGCTCCAGCCCGTGATCGCCACGAGCGTCGCGGTGCTGCCGTTCGTGGCGCATCGGTGGGGCCAGGGCGATGTCGCGGCGATCCGCCGATCGCTCGGCCAGGTCTACGTCGCGCTCGTGGTGTATACGGTGCTCGTCGTCGCGCCGGTGATGCTCGCGATCGCTCCGTGGGTCGCCGAGTGGCTGACCGAGTCGCCGGTCACGCGGCACTACACGCTGTTCGCGCTGCGTCTCGTGCCGCTCGCGTGCCTCGCGGGCGCGCCGTTCCTGCTGTGCCGCCCGGCTTTCGAGGGCCTGAATCGCGGTCGACCGGGTCTGATCATGGCCGCGCTGCGATACCTCGCGCTGACGGGCCCGCTGGCGTGGCTCGGCGCGCAGGCGGCGACGGCCGTGGGGTTCGCGCCGCTCCACGGCCTGGTCGTCGGCCTGTTGCTGGCTGCGGCGATCTCCTCCGCGACGTTCCAGCTGTGGCTCGCGACCGAGCTGCGCGCCCGTGCGGCGGCGAGCTCCGCGGCTTTACCTGCGCCACTTGGCGGCTAGCTCCGGCTTGCCCCAGGCCTCGTACAGCGCGACGAGGTCGCCCGCGGCGGCTCTCGTGTTCGAGTGCTCCGGGCCGACCTTCGCCGTGAGCATCGCGTGCGCATCGAGGAGCGCTCGCTCCGCTTCGGCGTCGCGACCGAGCCGGCGGAGGCAGGCTCCGCGCTTGCGCTCGGTCAGGCCGATCAGCGCGTGGCCGTCCGGAAATGCGCGTCTCAGGCCGTCGAGCGACTGGACGAGCAGCACCAGCGCCTCCTCGTGGCGGCCGCGCTGATCGATCGTCTCGGCCAGGTTCGACTGGGTCACCAGCGTATTCGGGTGGCCTTCGCCGAACACGGCTCGCGCCCGGGCCACACTCGTCCGGAACGTCGCCTCGGCGTCGGCGAGCCGTCCCGTCGACCGCAGCACCTGGCCCAGGTTGTTCAGCACGCGGATCGTCTCCGGGTGGTCGTCGCCGTAGGCTTGGCGGAAGCCGGCCAGCGCCTCGCCGAACCGGTGCTCCGCCGCGTCGTAGTCCTTCCGCCGGAACGCGAGCTGGGCCCATTCGGAGAGGCTCATGAGCGTCATCGGCGACGTCGCGCCGAAGATTGCTCGCCGGCCGTCGAGCGCCTCACGCAGCTGGGGTTCGGCCTCGTCGAACCGCTCCATCTCGACGAGGAGCTGGCCGAGGTTCGTGCGTGTGGCCAGCACGTCCGGGTGCTGGGGGCCCTGGACTCGTAGGAGCAGCCCGAGCGCCTCGCGATACGCCGGCTCGGCCTCCGCGTAACGTCCGGCCCGGCGCGCGTTGATCGCCATACTGTTGAGCGTGGACGCCGCGTCCGGATGATCGGGGCCGAGCGTCCGGCGTTGCGCCTCGAGGAGCCGGGGGAAGAGCTCGGCCGCCTCGGCGTAGCGCCCGTGCCGCGACTGCGCATTCCCGAGCTCGAGCGTGGCATGCAGCGTGTCCTTCGCCTCGGGGCCGAGTGTCCGACCGAGCTCCTCGACCGCGCCCTCGAGCTCGGGCACGGCCTGCTCGAGCTTCCCCCGATCCCCGAGGATTCTGCCGGAGAGAAACCGCGCGCGCGCCGCGAGAGTCGGATCGCCCGCTCGGACCTCCCCGATCAGCGCTTCGGCCTCGTCGAGCGACGTGCGGCGCTCGAGCACGTCGACCAGCTCGAGCATCGCCGCGTGCGTCTCGCGATGCGAGCGCCCGAAGATCGCCGAGCGCAGTTCGACCGCGCGGCGCGCGAGCGGCTCGGCCTGCTCGTACAGCCCCAGGTTGTTGTAGGTGTGGGCCATCGTGAGCGTCATCTCGGCCAGGACCTCGGGGCTGTCCCCGAGCTCGGGCTCGAGCTTGGCCGTGGCACGATCGAGGATCTCGCGCGCCGTGATCGTCGCCCCACGGGCCTGCTCGGGGTCCGAGAGGTGGAACGTCTCGGTCAAGAAGCCCAGAGCCGAGCGGGCCGTGCGGGCTTCGCGGTTGGCCCGGTCGCGCTCGCGCGCGATCCGCCCGGCCTGGAACGACGTGCCGATCGCGGTCGCGGTCAACAGCAAGAGAATCGTTCCGCCGACGGCGACGCCCGCGGTGTGGCGCCGCACGAACTTGCGCGCGCGATACGACAGGCTCGGCGGACCGGCGAGCACCGGCTCGTGCGCCAGGTGCCGCGTCACGTCCGCCGCGAGCTCGTCGGGTGTGCCGTAGCGCAGCGCCCGATCCTTGGCCAGCGCATGAGCCGCGATCCAGTCGAGGTCGCCCGAGAGCGTGCTCACGAGCGAGGCGGGCTCGGACCGCCGCAGCCGCGCCGTCTCCCGTGCAACCTCCGCCTCTAGCGCCGCGATACGCGCCGACGGCGGAGGCGGATCCTCGTCGCGGATACGTCGCCGGAGATCGTCGATGTCGTTCGTCTCGCTCTCGATCGGCAGACGTCCGGTGAGCAGCTCGTACAGCAGCACGCCGAGCGCGTACACGTCCGTGCGAGTGTCGACGTCGAACCCTGCGGGTCCGCTCTGCTCCGGGCTCATGTAGCCCGGAGTTCCGACCCTCTGGCCGAAGTGGGTCACGAGCGAGTGGTCGAGGAGCTGGGCGCCAATCGCTTTGGCCAGACCGAAGTCGATGATCTTGGGGACCGGCCGACCCTCCCGTGCCTCGACGAGCACGTTCGACGGCTTGATGTCGCGATGGATCACACCCTTCTGGTGCGCGTGCTGCACGCCGTGACAGACCTCGACGAAGAGCGCCAGGCGCGCGGCGATGGGCAGGCGCTCGGTGTCGCAGTAGCTCGTGATCCACGGGCCCTCGACGTACTCCATCGCCACCCACGGACGCCCGTCCTCCGAGCGGCCGGCGTCGAACACCTGCGCGATGTGCGGGCTGCTCATCAACGCCAGCGCTTGGCGTTCGGCCTCGAAGCGCGCCAGCACCTGCTCCGTATCCATCCCCGGGCGGATCCACTTGAGGGCCACGCGCCGCCGAACCGGCTCCTCCTGCTCGGCCTCCCACACGACGCCCATCCCGCCCTCGCCGAGCACGCGGGTCAGGCGGAACGATCCCATGCGTCGCTCGACCGACGCCTCGACGGCGTTCGACTCGCTCTCGAGGGCCAATCCGAGGGCGCAGCGCGGGCAGACCCGCGTGCCGTGCGCGTGCGCCAGGGCTCCGCCGCACGAGCTGCACGATCCGGCGCGGGTCATGCGCGCCCCAAGGCCAGGAGCAGGCTGCGGACCTCACCCTCGACCTCGGACTCGGTCGAGACCGTCTGCGCCACCTCGCTGCGCAGCAGCGAGCCCAGTCGCTTGCGCATGCGATGGAGCGCCACACGCAGCGCGCCTTCGTTCATCGCGAGATCGCGCGCGATCCGGTCGTACGGCGCTTCCTCGCCCCCGGCGAGGTGACCGCTCAGGCGCCGGAACAGGGGACCCTTCGCCGACGCCTCGTACTCCTGGCCCAGCCGCTCGAGCGCACGGCCCAGGATCGCCAGGGCCCAGCGCGTCTCGAACACCTGCTCGGGATTCAAGCCGGCTGCCGGATCGGACAAATAGCGCGCCTCGGCGCCGTCGAGCGGCACCTGGAACGCCGGGTCGTCGCTCCGCCGCTTGAGAGCCTCCGCGCGCGCGCGCTCGTTCGATACGAAGTGCTTGGCCGAGGCGAGCAGGAACGCGCGAAAGCGACCCTGGCGCGGGTCGATCGTGCGCAGCGAGTCTCGATCGAGGAGGCTGAGAAAGAAAGACTGCGTCAGGTCGCGGGCCTCCTCGGCATCCCGGACCTGGTGCCGCAGGAACGCGTAGATCGGATACCAGTAGGTCGAGCACAGCCACTCGAGCGCTTCGCGTGAGCCCTCGCTGCCCCCGGCGGCTGCGAGAACGAGGCTCCAGCGCGTGGTCTCGAACCGGTCGGCCAAACCCGCTTCCCTCTCGCCCTGCGGCGGAATCTACCACGCAATCCGTTCGGTGGGGCCGCCGGTCCCGTTTCCGAGTGACGAGACCTGTAACGGACCTGCTCGGAAACGTCTGACACGAGGCGAGAGCACAGGAGAGGCATCATGCGCACGAAGATCTGGATCCTGAGCCTGGCCGCGGCCGGAGCGGTCCTGGCTGCCGACCCGCCGGCCCTCATCAACTATCAGGGTGTTCTGCGCGGCGCGAACGACAAGCCGCTCGACGGGACGTTCGACATGGTCTTCGCGTTCTACGACGCTGCGAGCGCCGGAAACCAGATCCTGATCGACGCGCACGACGCGGCGCACGGGAGCGCGATCACGGTCGCAGGTGGCCTGTTCTCCGTCGAGCTCGGCGGCGGATCGGTGAGCGACGGGAGCGGACCGGGGACCTTCACCGGTCTCGACCAGGTGTTCGTCGCGCTGTCGAACGTGTTCGTCAAGGTGCGCATCGGCAGCGAGACGTTGGCACCGCGCACGCGGGTCGTCTCGTCGGCCTACGCGCTCAACGCGGGTCATGCCCAGGTCGCCGATCAGCTCGCGGGGTCGCAGTCCGGTTTCTACCTCGATACGTCGTCGACGTGGCAGACGAAGAGCGGCGCGCTGCGTCTCGAGAGCCCCGATGCGGGTCACGCGGCGATCGACGCCATCGCCACGACCCAGGCGGGAGCGGCGGGCTACTTCGAGCACACCCCGTGGACCGCACGGACATGGGTTGGCTACGGGCACACACCCATCGCCGGCTACGGCTGGGACGCCGCGTACTTCGAGAACACGGCGCCGGCTGGTCCGGGCGTGGCGTGGGCCTTGCGAGCCAACGGCTATCTCAACGACGGAGCCTTGATCACCGGGAACAACGGCCGCCACTACGTCGAAATCGCCAAGGACACGACCGCCATGCACTGCAACGACGGTCCGTCGACGTCGGATACCCGTGTCTGCTCGAACGGCTTCGGCATCGAGGCCTGGGGCCAGGTCGGCGGCCACTTTCGCAGCGTATGGACGGGCGAAGCGTACCTCAGCTATGGGGACGAGGGCGTGCATGGGTACGGCAACTTCGGCGGCGGCTACTTCGACGATACCGATTCCTCGGCGTGGGTCCGCACGGCCTACTCGACCTACAAGGTTCAGGGCTCGGGCTCGGTCTCGTTCGTGCAGAACCACCCGTACGAATCGGACAAGGTGATCGTCTACGCGGCGCCCGAGGGCGACGAGGTCGCGGTCTACACGCGCGGGACGGCGCGACTCGCGGGCGGTCAGGCGCGCGTGACCCTGGGAGAGACGTTTGCTCTCGTGGCCGATCCGGACGTCGGGTTGACCGCCTACGTGACACCGGTCGACGAGGCGGTGCCGCTGGCCGTGACCGACAAGAGCACGAGCGAGATCGTCGTGCGCGGCCCGGCCGGCTCCACGGCAACGTTCGATTACATCGTGTGGGGCCTGCGCCTCGGCTTCGACGAGCAGGCGATCGTCCAGCCCAAGCAGGTCGAGTCGCCGATCCCGTCGATGCGCGACCACGAGAAGACGTACAACGAGCACGCGGCGCTGCGACGCTTCAACGCCCTCGAGCGCTTTACGTCGATGCGGCCCCAGGGTCGATCGGAGGAGGCGCTCGAGCGCTCGCGGGGACGACACCTACGCGACGCGGTCGGCGTGTATGACCCCGAGCGCCACGGATCGGTCGAGGCGCTGCACAAGCTGCAGAAACCGATGTCGACGCCCCAAGGCACGTTCGTCGGACCCGAAGGTGGAGCGACCGGTGCGGCTTCGTCGACCGCGCTCCCGCCGAGCGCACCGACACCTGCGCCGCCGGCACGGGAGCTGGAGGTCGATCGACCGTTCGTGCCTACGGCGCGACCCGCGTGGTCGCACGTGCTCCCCGCGAGCGGACCGATCGCTGCGGGCGAGGTCGTGTCGCTCGACCCCGAGCAGCCGGGCCGCGTCAAGCGGGCCGACGTCGGCGCCGACGCCGACGCGATCGGCATCGCGGTTCAGGCGTCGACGGACGACACGGTCGAAGTTGCCGCGACGATCGTCGAGGTCCGCGTCGATGCGGGCTACGGCGCGATCGTTCCAGGCGATCTGCTGACGAGCTCGCCGACGCCGGGGGCGGCGATGCGCATGGTCGAGCCCGGTGTCGGCGCGATCGTGGGCAAGGCGCTCGAGCCGCTCAACGCCGGCATCGGCACGATCCGCGTGCTCGTCGGACAGCCTTCCGCGCGGGCGAGGTAGCCATGCGCCGCACGATCGCTCTGCTCATCGGCGTCGCCGCGCTGAGCTCGGCGCTCGCCCAGACCAGCACGAGCTACCGGCTCGAGGAGCACTCGCTGAACTCCGGAGGCGATCCGCACGACGGGATCGTGCTCGTGGCTCCGTCCTTCCGACTCACGTTCGACACGATCGGCGATCCCGTGGCCCGCGCGGCGTGGTCGAGCGCCAGCTATCGGGTCAGCGCCGGCTATGCGGCCGGCATGGCACCGCCCGGCGAGGTGCGCGGCCTCGCCTTCCTGAACAAGACGATGCTCGGCTGGAGCCCGGAGCCGAACGCGATCTCCTATGCGGTGTACCGCAGCCTCGGAGATCCGTTCGCGCTCACGGCGGGCGATTGTCTCGCCCGAGTCGTCGGCGCCGAGGCGGCCACGGACGCCTCGGTGCCCGGACCGGGCGGTCGCTACTACTACTTGGTGGCGAGCACGAGTCGGCTGGACGAGGAGGGTACGACCGGGTTCCAGAGCGACGGCACCGAGCACCCGGCACCGGATCCCTGCCCCTGACGTAGGCCTAACCGGCGACGAGGCGCTCGACGATCGCCTTGTCGCCGGAGAGAGCCACGCGCTGCATGTACAGCTCGAGCCCGCGCAACGCGCCGAGCTCCTGTCCCCCGCCCGCACGTCCCGGTCCGCCGTGCATCAGCTGCGGGAGGGCGAGCCCCGAGCCGACGAGCTGCGGCGCGACCTTTTCCGAGCCGACGTAGAGCCGGCCGGTCGTCGCGCCGCCCAGGACGAGGTAGTCCGCGAGGTAGCGCTCGTCGTCGGTGTACATCGACGTGACGAGCGTGCCGCCGCCGAGGGCGACGAGCTTGGCTGCGCTCTCCGGCTCGCCCGAGAACGGCAGGATCGTCGCCACGGGAGCGAACACCTCGTGCTCGTGGATCGCGCGTGCCCGCTCCGCATCCTCGGCCGACAGCAGCGTCGGTCCGAAGAAAAAGCCCTTCGCGGACGGATTGCCCACGCCCTCGACGCGCTCTCCCGTGCCGTGGGTCAGGCGGGCGACCTGGCGCAGGCGCCGCACGCCGTCGATCGCGTCGTGCAGCTGATCGACGGTCGCCAGGGGCCCGACGGTCACGCTCTCGTCGCGTGGGTTGCCGACGACGGCACGTGTCAGCTCGGCGACGAGCGCGCCCTCGACCTCCGCCACCCGACGCTGCGGCACGAGGATGCGCCGCACGGCGGTGCACTTCTGCCCACTCTTCTGCGTGATCTCGCGCGTCACGTCGCGCACGAACGCGCCCCACGTCTCGCCCGAGGGCTCGACGTCCGGGGCGAGCACGGCGGCGTTCAGGCTGTCGGCCTCGACGTTGATCCGCGTCCCCGCGGCGACGAGCTGCGAGTTCGCCCGGATCGTTCGCGCCGTCGCCGCCGAGCCCGTGAACGCGACCACGTCCTGCGGTCCCAGACGGTCCAAGAGATCCCCGGGCCCTCCGCAGACGAGACTCAGGCAACCGGCGGGGAGCACGGACGCCTCGATCAAGATCTCGACCGCCCGCTCGGTGACGAGCGCGCTCGACGTGGCGGGCTTCGTCAGGACGGGCATGCCGGCGAGGATCGCGCACGCGGCCTTCTCGGCGAAACCCCAGGCCGGGAAGTTGAATGCGTTGACGTGGACCGCGACGCCGTGGAGCGGAACGCGCACGTGCCGACCCCAGTAGCGCGGCGAGCGGCCGAGGGCCACGCCTTCCCCGTCGGCCAGGTGACGCGCCGATCCGAGCTCCTGCCCCAGCGCCGCGTAGTACGCCAGGGTGCCCGTGGCTCCATCGATGTCGAACTTCCCGTCCCGCCGCGTCGTGCCCGTGTTCTCGAGCGACAGCTGGATCAGCTCGTCCCGCCGCTCGTGGAGCGCAGCGGACGCCCGGCTCAGGATCGCGCCGCGCTCGGCGAAGGACAGCCGGCGCAGCTCCGCGCCCGCGCGGCGCGCCGCGTCGAGCGCTTCGGCGAAGTCGATCCCGTCGCTCGACGCGCGAGCGATCGGCTCCTCCGAGCACGGATCGACGAGCTTGCGAAACCCGGCTCTGGCCTCGTGCCAGCGGCCACCGACGTAGCTGCGCAGCGTCTTCATCGCGGCTTCACTCCCAGATGTGGACTTCGAACCGGCCGCCCGCGTCGGCCGCTCCGCGGAACATCCCCGGTGTGTTGTAGCGCATGGCGATCCGTCCGTCGCGGTCAACGGCGATCAACCCGCCGTCGCCCGGCTTGAGCTCCTCGTCGATCACGCGGCGCAGCGCCTCGTCGAGCGGCACTTCCTTGTGCCGCATCCACGCCGACACGCTGTACGCGGCGGCGTGGCGGATGTACTCCTCACCGATCCCGGTGCCCGAGACCGCACACGTCGCGTTGTCGGCGTAGGTTCCGGCCCCGACGACCGGCGAGTCGCCCACGCGGCCGGAGAGCTTGCCCGTCCGGCCGCCGGTCGAGGTGGCCGCGGCCAGGTTCCCCTGCCGGTCGCGCGCCACCGCGCCGACCGTTCCGCCGCCCGCCTTGGCGGCGGACTTGGCGGCGTCCGCCGCCGCGGCGGCGGCCGCGCGGTGCTTCAACAGCTCTTGCCAGCGCGGCTCGGTGAAGAACCAGTCCGGGCCAACGCGCTCGACACCCATCTGCTCGGCGAACGCTTCGGCACCCGGCCCGACGAGCAGCACGTGCTTCGTCCGCTCGTACACCAGGCGCGCGAGCGAGACCGGGTTCTTGATCGTCTTCACCGCCGCGACACCACCGCAGCCGAGAGTCCGACCGTCCATGATCGACGCATCGAGCTCGACGACACCGTCGGCGTTGAACACTGCGCCGCGACCGGCGTTGAACAGCGGATCGTCCTCGAGATCCCGCACGACGGCCTCGACCGCATCGAGGCTCGCCCCGCCGCCTTCGAGCATCGCTTGGCCGAGCCGCAGCGCGCGTTCGAGGCTCGCCAGGTACGCCTGCTTCTCGGTCTCGGGAAGCGACCGATCGGGCGCGCCCGCGCCGCCGTGGATCGCGAGGGCCCACTCGACCGCCGGGGCCTCGGGCGGCCGCCGATCGTCCAGCGTCGGCGCGGTCGAGCACGCGCAACCGAGAGCGACGAGCAGGAGCAGGGCGATCGGTGGATGGACCCGGCGCGCACGCACGGGCCCCAGGATACGGGAACGCTCGGCCGCCGGCTAGCGCAGCGAACGAGGCGAACGCTGCACCGCGACCGCGGGGCGGCCGGCGCCCGCAGGCTTGCGCAGCGGCGCGTCGATCGAGCGCAGGCGCTGGAACGCCTTGCGCATGCGCTCCTTGGCCTGGCACTCGATCTGGCGCACGCGCTCGCGGCTCAGCCCCATGCGCTCGCCCGTCTCCTGGAGCGTGAGCGGCGGCTCGCCGTGCAGCCCGAACCGGTGGGCGATCACCGCCTGCTGCTGGTCGTTCAGCGCGCGGAACACCTGGCCCACGCCATCGGTCAGCTCGTGGTCCAGGATGCGGGATTCGGGCGATGGACGGCCGTCGTCGACGATGCACTCGGCGAGCGACGTGTCCTGATCTTCCCCCATCGGCTCGTCGAGGCTCACCTCGTGGGCCGTGTGCTGCAGCACGCGGTCGATCTTGGCGACGCTCTTGTCCAGGTGGCGCGAGATCTCCTCGCGCGTCGGCCGCCGTCCGAGCGTCTTGCGCAGGGCGCGATCGGCCTTGCGAATCTCCTTGACCTTCTTCATCTGCGAGTACGGCAGGCGCACGGTGTGCGACTGCTCGGACAAGGCCTTGAGGATCGACTTGCGGATCCACCAGATCGCGTAGCTGATGAACTTCGTGTCCTTCGTCGCGTCGAACCGCTGCGCGGCCTCGATCAGCCCGACGTTGCCCTCGTTGAGCAGATCCTCGAACGGCAGGCCGAGCGAGCGGTACTCCGCGGCGACCTTGGCCACGAAGCTCAGGTTCGACTCGACCAGCTCGTGCAGCGCCTCGCGGCTCCCGCGCTGGATGTCGCGAGCCAGATGCTTCTCCTCGTCCTTGGTCAGCAACGGGTAGTTGCGGATCTCGGAGAAGTACTGGGACAGGATCGAGGTCTTGGCATCGTGGCTGTCTCGCATGGTCGGCTCTCTTTCGCCGAGCTTGCCAGCGCGTGTGCTGCTCTCTCGGCGTGGGGGAATCTAGGCTGGCCGTCGGGGCCCGGGCCACGCCGATTTGCGTAAGGAATTGCGGCGTCCGAAGCGTTGTCGGCATCGTCGTCGTCGTCGCCTGGCGCCTCGCGAATCGATGACACTCGCGCTCCCGATTCGAGCGGCGAACGGCGCGCCGGTTGCAGGTATAATCCGCGGCTCTCGAGCGAGGATCGGCATGGATCGTCCAGGATCGAGCGCTCGTCCGCTGCGCGTGGCCGTCGTCGGCTCGGGGCCGGCCGGGTTCTACACGGTGCAGCACCTGCTGCAGCGCAAGGGCCTCGACGTCGAGGTCGACGTGCTCGATCGGCTGCCCGCCCCGTTCGGCCTCGTGCGGTATGGCGTCGCGCCCGACCATCAGAAGATCAAGAACGTGATCGCGGTCTACGACCGCCTGGCGCGCGACCCACGCGTGCGGTTCTACGGTCGGGTCGAGTACGGCACGACGGTCGGTCGCGCCGATCTCGAGCGGCACTACGACCAGACGGTGGTCTGCACCGGAGCGCAGACCGACCGGCGGCTGGGGATCCCGGGCGAGGACCTTCCGGGAAGCCATCCGGCGACCGATTTCGTCGCCTGGTACAACGGGCATCCGGACTACGTGGACCGCGCGTTCGACCTGCGTGCGGACACCGCGGTCGTGATCGGCGTCGGCAACGTCGCCGTCGACGTGGCGCGGATCCTGTGTCGCACGACCGACGAGCTCGCGACGACCGACATCGCGGACCACGCGCTGGCCGCGCTCGCGGAGAGCCGCGTGCGCCGGGTCGTGCTCGTCGGGCGCCGCGGGCCGGCGCAGGCCGCGTTCACGCCCCCCGAGGTCGAGGAGCTGGGCGAGCTGTCCGACGCCTGCGCGTCGACGGTCGAAGCCGAGGTCGAGCTCGACGCCGCGACGCGCCAGTCGCTCGGGCCGGCGCCGGACAAGGGCACGCTGCGCAAGATCGAGCTGCTGCAGCGCTACGCCGGGCGGAGCGAGCCCGAAAAGCGCCGGCTCCTCGAGCTGCGGTTCCTGCTCTCGCCGATCGAGATCCTCGCCGGCGCGGGCGGCGACGTCGCGGCGATCCGGCTCGCGCGAACGCGCCTCGCGCTCGATCCGTCGGGGGACGTGCGAGCGATCGCGACCGACGAGACCGAGACGCTCCCCGCGGGGCTCGTGTTCCGCTCGGTCGGCTATCGCGGCGTCGCGCTCCCCGGCCTCCCGTTCGACGAGCGCAGCGGAACGATCCCCAGCGATCGCGGGCGGGTGCGCGGCCCAGACGGCGCGCCCCTGCCCGGGCTCTACGTCGCCGGATGGATCAAGCGCGGTCCGAGCGGCGTGATCGGGACGAACAAGCCCGACGCCGCCGAGACGGTCGAGCAGATGCTCGCCGATCGCGACACCGGTCTGCTAGCGCGACCGCCGGCGCCCGAGCGCGCCGCGTTCGAGGCCCTGCTCCGCGAGCGCGACGTACGCTGGGTCTCGTACGACGACTGGCGCCAGCTCGACGCGCTCGAGATCGAGTCCGGTCAAGCGGTCGGACGCGTGCGGCGCAAGCTCGTGCGCTACGAAGAGTTCCTCCGGAGCCTCGCCTGACGGTCGCACGGCGGATCCGCGCGCGACTGCGCCGGCTCCTCGCTCGACCGCGCGCGAGCTCGCTGCGGCTCGTGATCGGACCGCACTACGCGACGGGCCTCGCCGGCCCGCCGCTCGACCCGCGGCGCGGTGAGCGCGTACTGCGGTTCCTCGTCGAGCGGCGCATCGTGCGGCGTGCCGATCTGCACCGGGCGCGTCCGGCGACGGTCCAGGCGCTAAGGCGCGTGCACGCCGACGAGTACCTCGAGTCGCTCGAAGCGCCGGGCTCGCTCGTGGCCATCGTCGGCAGCGATCCGGGCGATCGGGCGCAAGACGCGTTCCTGCTGTCGCACCGCGAGCAGTGCGGCGGGACCACGCTCGCCGCGCGGCTGGCCGTGGACGGTCCGACGCCCGTCGTGAACCTGGGCGGCGGGTTCCACCACGCGCGAGCCGACCGCGGACACGGGTTTTGCGTGTACCACGATGTGGCCGTGGCGATCGCGAGCCTGCGGTCCCACGGGCGCGCGCTGCGCGTCCTGGTCGTGGATCTCGACCTGCACGACGGCGACGGCACACGCGCGCTCTACGCCGCCGACCCCACGGTCCACACGTTTTCGATCCACAACCGGCATCTCGCTCCGGTGGACGCGGTCGAGTCGACGAGCATCGCGCTCGGCGCCGAGGTCGACGAGGCGCGCTACCTCGCCGCACTCAGGGATGCGCTGCCACCGGTCGTGCGCCGCTTCCGGCCCGAGCTCGCGTTCTACCTCGCCGGGACCGACCCGGCGATCGACGATGCGCTCGGCGATTGGCGGGTCGGGCCCGCCGCGCTCGTCGAGCGCGACCGGTTCGTCCTCGAGCTGCTGCGCGGCACCGATCCCGTGCCGCTCGTGATCCTGCTCGCCGGGGGGTACGGCGACGGTGCGTGGCGTCACACCGCACGGTCCCTCGCCACGCTCGTGACCGGAGCACCGGTCGAGCCGCCGGGGCGGGCCGCGGAGGCGCTCGCGTCCTACCGGCGCGTCGGACGTGCCCTGCGCGATCTCGATCTCGCGAGCGAGCCGGACACGGAGGACCTCGGCCTGACCGAGGAGGACATCGATCCGGGCCTGGCGCGCAGGCGGCTGCGCCGGTTCCTCGGGTTCTATTCGAGCCACGGCCTCGAGCTCGCCCTCGAACGGTACGGGTTTCTCGATCGCGTGCGGGCGGCACACGGCGGACCGCTGCGCCTCGCGACCGAGGTCGACGCCGCGGGGACGAGCACGCTGCGCATCTTCCCGGTCGAGGAAGCGAGCGATCCGCTGGTCGAGCTGCGTCTGCGCCGCGACGAGAGGCTCGTGCCGGGCCGCGCGTTCCTCGCGGTCGACTGGCTGTTGCTCCAGGATCCGGCCCGGCCGTTCCGCCCCGAGCGCCCGCCCCTGCCGGGTCAGCGCCATCCGGGGCTCGGACTGCTTCCGGACGTCGTGGCGCTGCTCGTCCTGGGCTGCGAGCGTCTGGGCCTCGACGGGGTGACCGTCGTTCCGGCGCACTTTCACGTCGCGGTGCTCGCAGCCACCGAGTTCCGCTTCGTCGAGCCGGCGCACCAGGCGCGATTCGACGCGCTGCGCGATGCGCTGCGCGGCCTGCGGCTCGTCGAAGCGTGCGACGCTCTCGACCGCGGACGCGTGCGCGATGCACGGTCCGGCGCGATCGTGACGTTCGAGCCGGCGCCGATGGTGCGCCCGGTGCGACCGGGCGTCGGCGCAGCGCTCCTCGGCGCGGAGTGGGCCCGCCGCGTGGCCACCGCGGCGGCAGCGCTCGAGCTCGAGCTGCGCTGAATCAGAGGGCGAGCGTCAGGCCGTCGTGGGCCGGCAACGCGCCCTGTACGGGGTCGAGGGCCAGCTGCTCGGCGATCGCATCGTTCAGGTGGACCAGGGCGATGCGGGGTGCCGCGAGGCGCGCCCGTGCGGCGCGGATCTCGTCGAGCGACAGATGCGCCTGGGCCACCGGTGCGATGCTCGTGCACTCGGCCACGAGCAGGTCGACCCCGCGGGCCAGCTCCTCGAGACCCCCACACCAGCGGGTGTCGCCGGTCACGGCCACGCGCCGGTGCGACGCTTGGCAGCGCACGTCGAAGCGGTACCCGATCGACGTCGGGTGATGGTCCATCGGGACCCCGTCGAACGTCAGCTCGGGTCCCGCCGGTCGGCCGACGAACGGCGCGACCGGGATCTCGTCGTACACCACGTCGAACTCCCGTCGCTCGTCCACCTCGCGGTAGCACGTCCGGCTCAACGTCTCGAGCGCATCGCGGGTGCCGACAGGACCATGGACGAAGAACGGCGCCGTCCGCCGGGCCCGGAACACGAGGTCGAGCAAGAGGAACGGCCATCCGGCCACGTGATCGCCGTGCAGGTGCGTCACGAACAGGCGGTCGACGCCGGCGGGCGCGAACCGCGCACGGGCCATCGCCGCGAGCACGGTCGGGCCGACGTCGACCAGGACCGCGGCACGAGATTCGAGCGTGAGGGCGAGCGCCGCCGAGCCGCGACCATCTTCGTTGAACGCATTGCCGGTGCCGAGGAACAGCAGGTGGGGCGCCGGCATCGGCGAGCAGTATACTGCACGGCTCGCGGCGGACCGCTCGCGGTCGCGCCCCGGGGGAGGCCATGAGCGAGACGTGCACGCGCCTGGTACAGGCCGTCGATGCGGCGATGCGCGCTGGATCGATCGACGAGATCACGAGCGCGGTCCAGACGGCACTGCAGTCGGCGACGCGCCAAGGGCAGCTCGCGCTCCCCGAGCGTTTCACGTCCGTGCGTCCGGACGCGTACGCCCGCCGGCTGTTGCACCGCGATCCGCAGACGGGCTACACGATCGTCGTCATGACGTGGGGCCCGGGACAGCGAGACGTCGCTGCACGATCACGCGGGCATGTGGTGCGTCGAGTGCGTGGTCGACGGCGCCCTGCGCGTCGAGCAGTTCGACCTGCTCGACGAGCAGGACGGGCGGCTGCGCTTCGCGCGACAGAAGGTCGTGCGCGCGGGTGTCGGGGATGCGGGGTGTCTGATTCCGCCGTTCGAGTACCACATCCTGGGCAATGCGCTCTCGGATCGGTCGTCGGTGAGCGTGCACGTGTATGCCGGCGAGATGGAGCGCTGCAACGTGTACGTCGACGCCGGGACCGGCTACTGGACGCGCGAGGCCCGCTGCTTGACCTACGATGCGTAGCACGAGCGGCATGCACGAGGACATCCTCGAGACGATCGGCGGCACGCCGCTCGTCAAGCTGCGGCGCTTCGCCCCGCGCGGGGCGCTCGTTGCCGCCAAGGTCGAGTCGTTCAACCCGGGCAGCTCGGTCAAGGATCGCATCGCCGTGACGCTCGTCGACGCCGGGGAGCGTCAAGGGCTGCTGCGCCCGGGCGGCACGATCGTCGAGCCGACGTCCGGCAACACGGGACTCGGCTTGGCCCTGGTCGCCGCCCTGCGCGGTTACCGACTGATCTGCACGGCCGCCGACAAGATCCCCCAGGAGAAGGTGGCGCTGCTGCGGGCGTTCGGCGCCGAGGTCATCACCTGTCCGACGAACGTGCCGGCCGACGATCCGCGCTCGTACTACAAGATGGCCGAGCGGATCCGTGACGAGCGCGGCGCGTACCTGCCGTACCAGTACTACAACGAGGCCAACCCGCAGGCGCACTACGAAACGACGGGTCCCGAGATCTGGGACCAGACCGAAGGTCGCGTCACCCACTGGGTCGCGGGCGTCGGCACCGGCGGCACGATCAGCGGCGTCGCGCGCTACCTGAAGGAGCGCAATCCCGCCGTGCGGGTCGTGGGAGTCGATACGGTGGGCAGCGTCTACGCGTACTACCACCGGCACCGTGAGCTCCCGCCGTCCGACCAGATCCACCAGTACCTGATCGATGGCATCGGCGAGGACTTCATGCCCTCGACCGTGTGGTGGGACACGATCGACGAGATCGTGACGATCGACGATCGATCGGCGTACCGGGCGGTGCTCGAGCTCGCTCGGCGCGAGGCGATCTTCTGCGGCTCGTCGGGAGGTGCGGCGGCCGAGGGCGCGCGGCGCGTCGCCGCCGAGCTATCCGACGACGCCCTCGTGGTCACGCTGTTCCCCGACTCGGGCGAGCGCTACCTGTCGAAGCTGAACGAAGCGTGGATGCGCGAGCGCGGTCTGCTCGACGACGGATCCTGAGACGCGAACGGGGCGGGCCGACCGCCGGGCCCACCGATCCCGCGCTCACGCGCGAGCCCGCGTGGGCCCAGCGTCCGGCTCACACCATCATCTTCAGGTTCTTCAGCGCCCGGACCTTGACCTTGGTCGTCGCCGGCTTGGCCGCGACGTCCATGAACTCGCCGGGCTTGAACGGATTCGGCACGTTTTTCCGCGCCTTACGCGCAGGAACGTGCCTGCGCTCGATCTTCACCAGTCCGGGCAGCGTGAACATCCCCGCGCCGCTCTTGCCCAGGCTCCTCTTGACCTGCTTGGACAGCGAGTCGAGCACGGACGACACGTCCCGGCGCTTGAGATCGGTCTCGCCCGCGATCGCGTTCAGCAGATCGCTCTTCGTCATCGCCTTCTTCGAGCTTGCCTTGGCCATTCCCGGTCGACCTCCATGGAGCCCCGACTCGCGCCGGCTCCGCTTCGGTCGGAGCGATTCGTGCGGGGATTTCCGCGCCGGCGCGCGTAGTCTAGCGGCTTTCCCGCAGCGGATCAATCGTTTCGCGGCCGAATTCCCGCATCTTTTGCGCCGGGAGACACGTCGACGCTCTCCCGCTCGGCGAGCCGACGCGCGAGCTCGCGCGCGTCGGTGATCGGAAGCTGACACGCACCGCCCCGGCACACGTAGGCCGTGGCGCGGCCATCGAGGGCACGCTTGCCAGCGAACGCGGGGACCCAACGCTCGTGCTTCGCGCGCTCGTCCTCGGTCGTCCAGGCGAGCACGCTCGCCGGGACGTAGGACGAGCGCACCGCCGCGAGGAGCGGCTCCGCCGACTTGCGGTCGGGCGCGACGAGCAAGATCTCCCGCGGACCGGCGAGGCCGAACTCGAGACCCAAGAGCATCTCGCCCAGTGCCGTCGGCTGGCCGGTCAGGGTCCGGGCGAACGCGCGGACGATCGCGTCCGCGCGCACGCGGTGCCGGTCGTCGAGCGTGAGCGCGTGGAGCCGCCGCAGGTTGAGCAGCGCGACCGAGTTCCCGGACGGCTCCGCGCCGTCGTGGTCCGGCTTCTCGCGCACGAGCAGCGCCTCGTGATCGTCGCTCGTCCGGAAGTAGCCACCCGACGCCTCGTCCCAGTAGTGCCGGTCGAGCGCTTCCTGGAGCGCGATCGCCTCGCCGAGCCATGCCGGATCCGCGGTTGCCTCGTACAGGTCGATCAGACCCGCGATCAAGCACGCGTAGTCGTCGACGAATGCGGGCGACGGACGCTCGGTCGGTCGATCGACGCGCCGCAGCCGTCCGCCGACACGCATGCGACCGAGGACGAACCGCGCCGCTCGGGCCGCGCGCTGGGCATGCACCGGGCGATCGAGGACCAGCGCGGCGCGCGCGAAGGCCGAGATCGCCAGACCGTTCCACGACGCGAGCACCTTCTCGTCCCGCAGCGGGGCGGGACGTGCCCGGCGCGCGCGGTACAGCCGATCCCGGGCCTCGGCGACGAGCGGCAGCGCTTCGGGCGCCACGGGCTCGGCGACGTACAGCACGTTGCGCCGCTCGAAGTTGCCGGCGCTCGTGACCCCGAGATGCCGCTCGATCAGCGCGGCCGAAGGCGGATCGAGCACCCCGCGGATCTCGTCCGGCGTCCAGGTGAAGAACCAGCCCTCCTCCCGCTCCCCGTCGGGTCGCGCGCTGTCGGCGTCGGTCGCCGAGTAGAACGCGCCGTCGGGCGAGGACATCTCGCGGTCGAGGTAGCCCAGCGTCAGCTCGGCCACCGTCGCATACGACGAGTCGCCGCTCGCCTGGTGGCCTTCGAGGTACGCGAGCACGAGCAGGGCGTTGTCGTACAGCATCTTCTCGAAGTGCGGCACGCGCCATGCCGCGTCGACGCTGTAACGATGGAACCCGCCGCCGATCTGGTCGTGGATCCCCCCGCGGGCGATCGCGGTCAGGGTGTGGAGAGCCATGCGACGCCAGCGCTCGTCACCCGTCCGCTGGGCCGCGCGCAGCAGCAGGCGTACGGGGAGGCTGCTCGGGAACTTCGGCGCGTGGCCCAAGCCGCCGGCGCGCGAATCGTAGCTCGCCGCATAGCTCTGAAGCGCGAGGTCGATCGTGCGAGCCGGGGAAACGTCGCCCGCGGGAGCGGCCGGCTGGCGCAGGTACTCGGTGAGATACCGTGCGCTCGTCGTCAGCCGTCCGCGATCCTTGTCCCACACGCCGGACAGCTCGCGCAGCACGGTCAAGAAGCCGGCCCCTGCGCCGCGGTCACCGTCCCGCGGGGGAAAGTACGTCCCGCCGAAGAACGGCGCGCCGTCGCCCGAGAGCCAGACCGTCATCGGCCAGCCCCCCTGCCCCGACAGCATCTGCACCGCGGTCATGTAGATCGCGTCGACGTCCGGGCGCTCTTCTCGATCGACCTTGATCGCCACGTAGTGCGCGTTGAGGAACGCCGCGATCTCCGGGTCCTCGAACGACTCCTCCTCCATGACGTGGCACCAGTGGCAGGTGGAGTAACCGACGCTCAGCAGCAGCGGTCGGTCGAGTCGGCGCGCCGCCTCGAACGCCGCCGCGCCCCAGGGGTACCAGTCGACCGGGTTGTGCGCGTGCTGCAGCAGGTACGGGCTCGACTCGAGCAGCAGCCGGTTGCTGTACTTGGGGCCGCCGTCCTCGCGCAGGTGGCGGGTCCGTGGACGGTATCCCGGTCCGCGCGACCGCAGCTGCTCCTCGAGCGCGCGCTCGAGCTCCGCGGGACGGGTCGCGTCTCCGGGGAGCTCGCCGGTCGATCGACGGTCGCTCGTCCCCGCCTCCTCGTGCGCCCCTGGGGACGCGAAGCCCAGGCTCAAGAGAACGACGGCCAGCGGCGCAACACGTCTCAATCCGCGTCGGAGTGTAGCGCGGAACGGGAATCCGAACGAATTTACGCCGACCTAACACTGAGCTTACGTCCGTAACACCCCCCGACTTTACAACGGCCTTCGCGCGCTCCCGTGGCGCGAGGAGGAACGGCGATGATCATGCTGCGCTCGGTGCTCGCGGCCGTGCTGTTCGCCAGCGCCCCGGCCGCTCTGGCCCAGTCGGGGAAGGTCGATGCCGCGGTGCCGAAATACTCCAAGGCTTCGGGCGTCGCGGGGAACCTGAACTCGATCGGCTCGGACACGCTGAACAACTTGATGACCTACTGGGTCGAGGCGTTCGGCCAGCTGTACCCCGGCGTGCGGATCCAGGTCGAGGGCAAAGGCTCGTCCACCGCTCCTCCGGCCCTGATCCAGGGCACGGCCCAGCTCGGGCCGATGAGCCGCGAGATGAAGGCCAGCGAGATCGACGAGTTCGAAAAGAAGTACGGTTACAAGCCGACGCAGATCCGGGCCGCCGTCGATGCCCTCGCCGTGTACGTGCACCGTGACAATCCGCTCGACAAGCTGACGTTGCCCGAGGTCGACGCGATCTTCTCGATCACTCGCAAGTGCGGCCACCCGGCGGCGATCGACACGTGGGGCGCGCTCGGAGCGACGGGGCCCGAGGCGGCCCGTCCGATCCGGCTCTACGGCCGGAACTCGGCGTCCGGGACCTACGGCTATTTCAAGGACGTCGCGCTGTGCAAGGGCGACTACCGCGATGCCGTCAAGGAGCAGCCGGGCTCGGCGTCGGTCGTCCAGGGCGTGGCCGAGGACCGGTCCGGGATCGGATACAGCGGCATCGGCTACCGGACCTCGGGCGTCAAGCCTCTGTCGATCGCGTCCCAGGCCGGCGCGCCGTACTACGGTGTCGACTCCGAGACCGTTCTCTCGGGCAAGTACCCGCTCGCACGCTTCCTCTACCTGTACGTCAACAAGGCGCCGAACAAGCCGCTCGATCCGCTGGTCCGGGAGTTCGTGCGCTTCGTCCTGTCGCGCGAGGGCCAGGAGCTCGTGGTCAAGGACGGCTACCTGCCGCTCCCGGCTCCGCGGCTGGCGCAGGAACGCGCGCGGATCGAGTAGCCGGGGATGCGGCACACGCCGCGACGGCGCCTCATCGCCGATCGCGCGGCTCGCGTCGCGGTGACGGCGGGCGGGCTGGCGATCGTCGCGAGCGTTCTCGGGATCCTGCTGTTCATCGTGGTCGAGGTCGCGCCGCTCACGTTTCGACCGCGCATCGAGCGAGGCCGCAGCCTGGACCTCGAGCCCCCGGGCGTCGTGGCGTGGGTCGTCGATCCGCACCGCGAGCGGGGCGCAGCGCTCCGCCCGGACGGGACGCTCGTGCTCGTCGATCTGACGACCGGTGACGAGATCGAGGAGCGCAGCGCTCCCTACGCCGGTCTCGAGCAGATCGTCGTGCGACCCGGCGGCACCATCACCGCGGCGACGGCCGACGGACGCGTCGTGATCCAGACGGTCCACTTCGGCGAGTCGTTCGACGGCTCGACGCGCCGGATCGAGGTCGAGACCCCGGTCGCCACGGTCCTCGATCTCGACCCGCAGCACCGCCCGCTCGGCCCGTGGACCGCA
This sequence comes from uncultured Acidobacteriota bacterium, assembly GCA_963824225.1. Classification (GTDB taxonomy): domain Bacteria; phylum Acidobacteriota; class Polarisedimenticolia; order Polarisedimenticolales; family Polarisedimenticolaceae; genus CAWGOF01. The sequence continues at coordinate 62,702 of CAWGOF010000003.1, forward strand.
ACCGTCACGCCGGACGGCGGCGCGGTCGCGGCGGCGGTCCTCGCCGAAGGAAGGCTCGTCGTCGCCCGTCGGACCGTGGAGCGCAACCCGCTGACGGAGGAGCTCCAGGCCGCCGACACGCACGCCGACGTTGCGCTCTCGATCCCGCTCGAGCATCTGATCCTGGACGATGCGGGTCGCAACCTGTACGGTGCGGATCGGTCGAGTCTGGTCCGGTTCCGGCTCGAGGGGACCACCGTCTCCGCGCCGGAGGTCGCGCCGTGCCGCTCCGCGGTGACGGCCCTGGCGCTGCTCCTGGGCCAGCGCTCGCTCGTGGCCGGTCATGCGGACGGGAGCATCTCCGTGTGGAGCGTCCTGCCGGCGGACGACGGGGAGCATCTCGCGCGCCTGCATGCGTTCGGGGCGCAGTCGGCACCGATCGTCGCGATCGCCGCCTCGCCGCGCACGCGGAGCTTCGCCGCCTCGGCCGCCGATGGGAGCCTCGCCATCTACCACTCGACCTCCGAGCGCGTCCTGTGGACGGGGCGAGCGGAGCGAGGCGCCGCGGCCCTGCCGTTCTACGCGCCCAAGGCCGACGCGCTGTACATCCTCGCCGGCACGCATCTCGACGAGCTGGTCCTCGACATCCCGCACCCCGAGATCAGCGCCAAGGCGCTCCTCGGGCGCGTGGCCTACGAGGGATACGCCGGGCCACGATACGTCTGGCAGTCGACGGGCGGATTGGACGAGTTCGAGCCCAAGCTGAGCCTGATCCCGCTCGCCGTCGGCACGCTCAAGGGCACCGTGTATGCGCTCGTTCTGGCCATCCCGCTCGGCGTGCTCGGCGCGATGTACACGTCGCAGTTCCTGCACCACCGCCTTCGCGCCATCGTCAAGCCGACCGTCGAGATCATGGCCGCGCTGCCGAGCGTCGTGCTCGGGTTCCTCGCCGGACTCTGGCTCGCCCCGCGCATCGAGCGCGACATGCCCGCGCTCGTGCTCCTGCTGGTCCTCGTGCCCACGCTCGCGCTCGTCGCCGGCGCGGCGTGGCGCGCGACCCCGGTGCGCCTGCGGCGGCGGCTCCCCCCCGGCAGCGAGCTCATCGTCCAGATCGCCGCCGCGGGCGTGGCGCTCGTCGGCGCTCTCGCACTCGGTCCGTCGTTCGAGGTCTGGGCGTTCGGCGGCTCGTTCTCCGACTGGCTCCTGCGCACGACCGGCCTGGCGTACGACCAGCGAAACGCCGTGGTCGTCGGCGTGGCCATGGGCTTCGCCGTCATTCCGATCCTGTTCTCGATCGCCGAGGACGCGTTCAGCAACGTTCCCCCGACGCTCGTCTCGGGGTCGCTGGCCCTCGGGGCGACGCGGTGGCAGACGGTCGTGCGCGTCGTGCTGCCGGCCGCGAGCCCGGGGATCTTCTCGGCGATCATGATCGGGTTCGGCCGCGCCGTGGGCGAGACGATGATCGTGCTGATGGCCACGGGCAACACACCGATCCTCGACTGGAGCCCGTTCAACGGGTTCCGCACCCTGTCGGCGAACATCGCGGTCGAGATCCCCGAGGCGCCGCACGGGGGCACGCTGTATCGAACGCTATTCCTCGCCGCGCTGCTGCTGTTCGTCTTCACGTTCGCGGCCAACACGGCGGCGGAGCTGGTGCGACAGCGCCTGCGCCGGCGCTACGCGCAGCTCTGAGCCATGCAGCGCTCGACGAAGCGACGGGACCGCATCGGCGACGGGCTGACCTCGTTGTGCTGCGCCGCGCTCGCGCTGAACGTCGTCCTGGTGCTGGGCGTCCTGGGCGTGCTGGCCGCCGGGGGGATCGGCGCGTTCTGGCAGCGCCCGCTCGTCCTGCTCGAGATGGACGACGGCCGGAAGATCCTCGGCGAGGTGCACGACGTCGAGCCGTTGCCCGACGGACCCACAGGATCCACGCGCTCGCGCCTCGAGGTCGGGAACCGCGACGTGGCCGGGCTCGACTTCGTCTGGGTCCAATCGCCGGCCATCCTCCGCTCGGACCGGCCCGCGGACGCCGCGCTGTTCGAGCGGCTGGAGTACGGTAGCTTCTACGGGTTCCTCGTCGCGCTCGACCGTTCGGGCCAGACCCTCGCCGACGGACCGTCCGAAGCCTGGCTCGCGCTGCCTCCGCTCCTCGAGCGCAAGCACGAGGAGGCCCGGGCGATCGAGCGGCTCGAGCACGGCGAGATTTCCGCGATCAACCGCCGGATCGAGACGCTGCGCCTGTCGCTGCGCCGCGCGGAGCGCGAGGATCCGTCGCGCCTCGCGGCGCTCGAGAGCGAGCGCTCGCGGGCCCAGACCACGTACGAGAGCCTGGCGCTCCGACTCGAAGCGCTGCGCTCCGAGTGGCTGGCCGAGACGCTGGTCGTCGAAACCGCGGACGGCGAGCGTCGCGAGATCCCGGCGGGCCACGTCGTGCGCGCGCTCCGGCCGAACCGGATGGGTGCATTCGACGTGCTGCGCCTGTACGCCGCGAGGCTCCTCGAGTTCGTGAGCACCGCGCCGCGCGAGTCGAACACCGAGGGCGGAATCTTCCCCGCGATCTTCGGCACGGTGATGATGGTGTTCATCATGTCGTTCGTCGTGGCGCCGCTCGGCGTCCTCGCCGCCCTGTACCTGCGGGAGTACGCGCGCCAGGGCCCGCTCCTGCGCCTCGTGCGCATCGCCGTTCACAACCTGGCCGGCGTGCCGTCGATCGTGTTCGGAGTGTTCGGGCTGGGGTTCTTCGTGTACCTCGTCGGCGGCTCGCTCGACCGCTGGCTCGCGCCGGACGCGCTGCCCACGCCGACCTTCGGCACGGGCGGGATCCTGTGGGCCAGCCTGACGCTGGCCCTGCTGACCGTGCCGGTCGTCATCGTCGCGACGGAGGAAGGCTTGGCCGCGGTTCCGCGCGTCGTGCGCGACGGGTCGCGGGCGCTCGGGGCGACCAAGCTCGAGACCACCTGGCGCGTCGTCGTCCCGGCGGCGGCGCCGGGGATCCTCACCGGGCTGATCCTGGCCATGGCCCGCGCCGCCGGCGAGGTCGCGCCATTGATGATCGTCGGGATGGTCAAGCTCGCGCCGACGCTCCCCGTCGACGGTACGCCACCGTTCGTGCACCTCGAGCGCAAGTTCATGCACCTGGGGTTCCACATCTATGATCTGGGGTTCCAGACCCCGAACGTCGAGGCCACGAAGCCGCTCGTGTTCGCCACCGCGCTGTTACTCATCGGCGTCGTCACGCTGATGAACCTCGTGGCGATCGCGGTGCGCAACCATCTGCGGAGGAAGTACAGTGGCAGCGCCGTTTGAGGGAGACACCGAGGTGCCCGCACCGAACGCCCAGCGTCCGGCGGTCGACCCGCTGGCTCCGCCGACCGCGGGGCCTGTGCAGGACGATCCCGCGATCGCGCCCGACATCCCGCGCGCGATCTTCGAGACCCAGGGCCTGAGCCTGTGGTACGGGGCGACCCAGGCGCTGTTCGGGATCGGGATGCGCGTCGCGCCGCATCGCATCACGGCGTTCATCGGCCCGTCGGGCTGCGGCAAGTCGACGCTGCTCCGCTGCTTCAACCGGCTGAACGACCTGATCGACGAGGTCCGCGTCGAGGGCCGGATCCTGCTCGACGGCGTCGACCTGCAGGACGGCGTCGTCGACGTCAACGCGCTGCGCAGCCGCGTGGGAATGGTGTTCCAGAAGTCGAACCCGTTCCCCAAGTCGATCTACGACAACGTGGCCTACGGTCCGCGGATCCACGGGGTCCGCGATCGGGCGACGCTCGACGAGCGGGTCGAGCGCAGCCTGCGCGCGGCGGCGCTGTGGGACGAGGTCAAGGATCGCCTGCACCACAGCGCGCTCGGCCTGTCGGGCGGCCAGCAGCAGCGCCTGTGCATCGCCCGGGCCATCGCCGTCGAGCCGGAGGTGATCCTGCTCGACGAGCCGTGCTCGGCTCTCGATCCGATCGCCACGGCCAAGATCGAGGAGCTGATGATCGAGCTGAAGAAGCGCTACACGCTGCTGATCGTGACCCACAACATGCAGCAGGCTTCACGCGTCTCGGACTACACCGCGTTCCTGTATCTCGGCCGGCTGGTCGAGTACCAGGAGACGGAGAAACTGTTCATCCACCCGATCAAGCTGCAGACCGAGGCGTACATCACGGGGCGGTTCGGCTGATCGCCGCGGACGAGGAACCGATGGAGCACGGCGGGACCCACTTCCACGAGCAGCTCGACCAGCTGGCCGAGCGCATCCTTCGCCTGGGCGGTCTGGCCGAGGACGCGATCGGCAAGTCGGTGCGCGCGCTCGGCGAGCGCGATCCGGACCTCGCGCGCCAGGTCATCGCCGGGGACGTGGCGATCGACGAGGCCGAGCTCGAGATCGACTCGATGTGCATCGAGCTCCTGGCGCGCAACCAGCCGCTCGCCGGCGACCTGCGTTTCATCACCACGGCGATGAAGATCACACCGGACCTCGAGCGCATCGCCGATCACGCGGTGAACATCGCCGAGCGTGTGCTCGAGCTGATCGAGGAGCCGCCGCTGCGGGCGCTGGTCGACCTGCCGCAGATGGCCCAGCGGGCCCAGGCCATGCTGCGCGGGGCCCTCGATGCGTTCGTCCGGCGCGACGCCGGGGCGGCGTGGCGCGTGATCCGGATGGACGACGAGCTCGACCGGTGGATGGAGCAGGCGTTCCGGGTGCTGCTGTCGCACATGATGGAAGACCCGCGGACGATCTCCCGCGCGCTGCGCGTGACGTTCGTGGCCAAGTACTTCGAGCGCATCGGCGATCAGGCGACGAACATCTGCGAGCAGATCGTGTTCATGGCCGAAGCGCGGGTGATCAAGCACCGGATCGTCGCCGACGAACCCGAGGACCCGAGATGACGCCGCGCGTCCTGATCGTCGAGGACGACCCGGACATCGCCCTGTCGCTGCGCTACTGTCTCGAGCGCGAGGGTGGGTTCCGCGTCACCATCGCCGCCGACGGCGAGCGCGGGCTGCGCGAGGCGCGCCACGATCCGCCCCAGCTCGTGCTGCTCGACCTGGCGCTCCCGGGGCTCGACGGAATGGAGGTGTGTCGAGCGCTGCGCACGACGCCCGAGACGGCGAACGTGCCGATCATCATGCTCACCGCGCGCGTCGAGGAGCGGAACAAGATCGCGGGGCTCGAGCGCGGGGCCGACGACTACGTGACCAAGCCGTTCTCGCTGCGCGAGCTCCTGGCCCGCGTGCGGGCCCTGCTGCGCCGCTCCCAGGGCGGGAACGACGACCCGCCGCGACCGCTGGTCAACGGTCCCGTCTCGCTCGACGAGGCCCGGCGCCGGGTCCACGTGGCCGACAGCGAGATCACGCTGACGCGCAAGGAGTTCGATCTGCTGGCCGAGCTGCTCCGGCGCCCGGGCCTCGTGTTGACCCGCGAGCAGCTGCTCGAGCGCGTGTGGGGCTACGATCACCCGGGCGAGACGCGGACCGTCGACGTGCACATCCGTCAGCTGCGCAAGAAGCTCGGTGATCCGGCCGCGGAAGCGATCGAGACGGTCGTCGGTGTGGGATACCGCCTGCGGAGCCTGCCGTGAGGCTGCGCCACCGCGGCCTCGTGGCCATGGCGGTGGCGGCGCTCGCCGGATCGCTCGCGTTCGGGGTCGCCGCGGGCGCGATCCTGCGCTCGTCCCTGCGCGCCCGGGCGATGGACCGCATCGATGCCGAGACCGCGCAGGTGGTGGCGGCACTCGAGCAGCTCGGGCCGGCGGTCGATCTCGGCGTATTCGCGGCGCGTAGCGCTTCGGCGCTCGGTGTGCGCGTGACGATCATCGCGCAGGACGGCCGCGTCCTGGCCGACTCCGCGGTCGCACCCGACCGCCTCGGCGAGCTCGAGAACCACCTCGAGCGGCCGGAGATCGCCTCCGCACGCATCGGCGGGGCCGGGCGCGCGGTCCGCACCTCGCAATCGACGGACGTACCGTACTTCTACAGCGCCCGCGTCGCTCGCAACGTCGACCCCGTGCGCTACGTGCGCCTGGCGCTGCCGCTCGGCGAGCTCCATGCGATCGTCGCCGCCCCGTTCCCGGCTCTCGTCGCCGCGGTCGTCGCAGCGATGCTCGTGGTCCTGGCGGTGGGCTACGGCGGGATGCGCCGGCTGTCGCGACCGATCGAGCGCCTGGCCGCGGTGGTCGAGAGCGCAGGCTCGACCCCGAACGCTTCGGTCGTCCCCGCCGTCTCGCGCGCGGGAGCCGAGATCGAGCGCCTGGCGAACGGCCTGCGCCGCATGCACGCGGCCCAGGTCGAGCGTCTGGCCGAGCTCGACCGCGAGCGCCAGGTGCTGGCATCGGTCGTCGCCGGCGTGCGGGAGGGGCTGCTGCTCGTCGGCCCCGATCGGCGGCTGCGCCTGGCCAACGACGCCGCGCGGGCGATCCTCGACCTGCACCACGACCCTCGCGGCTCACGTCTCGAGGAGGCGGTGCGCCAGCCGGCGTTCGTGCGCGACGTGACGGCGGCGCTCGACGGCGAGAGCCCCGATCCGACCGTCGTGCACCTGCCGGGATCCGACCGATCCTTCGAGCTGCGCGCCGTGCCGATCGACGCCAGCGGCCGCCCCGGCGGCGGAGGTGCGCTCGTCCTGCTCCTCGACGTCACCCGGCTCGAGGCGCTCGAGCGATTACGGCAAGAGTTCGTGGCCGACGTGTCGCACGAGCTGCGCACGCCGCTGACCTCGATCCGTGCGGCGGTCGAGAACCTGCTCGACGGCGGGATCGAGGATCGGCAGCACGCGCGCGGGTTCCTCGAGATCGCCCGGCGCCACGCCGATCGCATGGCTGCGCTGATCGAGGATCTGACCGACCTGTCGCTGATCGAGACCGGTGCTGTACGCCTCGAGCGCCGGTCGGTCGACGCCGCCGAGGTCGTGCGCGAGATCCTCGAGCCGCTCGCGCCGCTCGCCGTATCGCGCAAGGTCGGGCTGTCCTCCGCGCTGAACGGTCCGTTTCCGGTGCACGCCGACCGCCGGCGCCTCGAGCAGATGCTGGGCAACCTCGTGGACAACGCGATCAAGTTCAACCGCGAGGGCGGAACGGTCGTCGTTCGGGGAACGCGCGACGCCGCGGGCCCGACATTGATCGTCGAGGACACCGGGATCGGGATTACGACGGACAACCTGGACCGCGTGTTCCAGCGGTTCTACCAGGCCGAGCGCGGGCGATCGCGCGAGCTCGGCGGAACGGGCCTCGGTCTGTCGATCGTCAAGCACTTGATGCGGCTCCACGGCGGACGCGTGCGCGTCGAGTCGGAGCTCGGGACCGGTTCGCGGTTCTTCCTCGTCTTCCCCCCCGAGTCGTCGGAACCGACCGCCGCGTCGCTCGAGACCTGACCGTACCGCCCAGGCCACTCGCCGGCTCCTTGTCAGGCCGCTGACCGTTAGCCTCCTGGTCGCGCTGATTCGGCTGCGTGAACCGGTTCCCTGAGCTCGTTCAGTACGTCGCGAAGAAGGAGGGAATTCCTCAACCGATTTACTGCACCCAATCAGGAAACATTTCGGGAAGGAGGACAAGGTCAGATCGCGTTCTTGGCCCGCTCGCGACCCGGAGGCGACGGGCCACGATCCCGAGATCTTACGCCGTCGCCGGGTTTGCGCGGAAGTCCGCAGACCTTCGAGACGTCCCGAAAGCCGGCTCTCGGCCCGTTTTGGAAAATTTCGAACTACCTGGCTCCCCAGGTAGGTCGTTTTTCACAACCGGAGAGCCACCGAAATCGAGCCAATCCGCGATGCTCTCGCCGAGACGAGGGGCGGCGGCTCAGCGACTCGCGCGCCGCCGCGGGCGGACGAGCTCCTCGGCTTGATCCTCGCTGAGCTGCTCGGCCGTTTTCTCGATCAGAAGAGCCGCGAGCTGCATCGGCTCGACGTTCATGCCATGCTCCCGAACCTTGGCCGAGATCTCCTCGAGCTTCTTCAGGGTTCGCGGCGCGAGGGGCAAGAGCCGACGCTCCGTCCAGGCGGGATCCGTCGGCCGCCCGCCACCGGCTGGCACCCGGAAGCGGGCCTCGACGTCGGCCAGCACCTGCATCGCGCCGTAGTACCCCCCCGTGGAGATCACCTTGCCCCGACGTTCTGCACCCAGGGCTTTGGCGATCTTGTGCATGTCGAGCCGCTTCTTCATCGTCTACTCCTTTCCGAAGTCGCGGACGGCGAAGTACTCGTCGCCGACCACGAGGCCGACCTCTCCCTGCCGAGCCTCGCGCCCCATCCTCTTGCAGAAGCTGCCTAGCTCGGCGAGTTTACGGCCGTCCTGGATGTCATCAGGCGTGGTGTAGCAATGGACGACGACCGGCTCATCCTTGACGAGTGCGCCGCCGCGTTCGTCGTCGCGCCAAATGCCCTTGGCCTTCGGATAGGCGGTCGCGCCCCCGAAGACTCGACCAAACATCTCCAGGGACGAGTCGATCCATCGCGATTGGTCGATCGGGGTCGCACCGTCTCGTTCGACGCTCGGCACGAAGAGAACGACGAGGACCCGCTTGCGTCCGCCGCTCAACACTCGCTGAGGCTTCTTCGAACGCTTCTTCGCCATCGGTAGCGATCAATATAGATCGGCGCGATACCGCTGCGCAACCCGGCACGGCGCGCCCGCACCCTTCTTACCCGCGCTCGGTGGCCTCGGTTCGATGACGATTATCCTACGCCGCGGGTCCAGGCACGGGCCGGTCGGAGACCGCCATGCTTCTTCTGCGCCGGCTCACTCCATGTGCCGGAGATTGGCTGGCTCCCGAGACTTCCAGTGAACCTCGTACCGCCAGCAGTGGGAGTTATGGTAAGTACGGTCTTCTCGCCGTGCACTACGGCACAGTATTCGCCTGTTGGAGTGTCTGCTACGGCCGGAGCGATCACAAGGAAGAATGGAAGCAGAAGGAAGGCGGCCAGGTGAGTAGTATGGCGCGTAGGCGACACGACAGACCTCCTTGTGTGGGGTTGGCTCGTTAAACGGTGCGACCAAGAGGTACTCAAAGAAAGGCGCGCCCCGCTTCACGGCTAGGGCAGAACTGCGTCGCGGAGGGCAGCCGACGGATCGGCCCCATCCGGTCCCCAGGTGATCGAGTTGCAGAATCCGAGCGGGGTCTTCGAACCAGCAACGCGAAACAAGTACCAGCGGAACGTTCCTGCCGCTGGGGTGACGGTGGCCTCACAGGATGCCGAGCACCCTGACGCCGTCGCCTGGACGTCGGTGGGGTTGGTGGCCAGCGTGTCGGTATAGCTAGCCAGACCCGTATTCACTCCGCCCGCTTGCTGGTACAGCATCGAAGTGCCCCAGCTGAACGTGGTCTTGCTCGTCGCGTATATGGTCGGGAACGACCCGCCACTACAATGACAGGCGTTGTCGATGATCTCGTCGCAGTTGTCGTCGAGACCGTCGCAGGTCTCCAACGCGCCCGGGTTGATCGCGGGATTGGCGTCGTTGCAGTCCGCGCATTCGGTGAACCCGTCGCCGTCGTAGTCCGATCCACCGAATGAGCCGAGGCCCTCCACGGGAGCATCGATCGCCGGCCCCGGCGCGGGGACCGCCGCGCTGCGCACCCGCATGTGGGGGTCGCCCATCGGCTCGTACTGCATCGCGGTATCGATTCCGGCGTCGCCGTGCGCCCGTATGATCTCCATTTCGGCCTTCATGTAGATCGGTGCGAAGAGGGACATCTGTTCGAGACAGACACCACCCGGGCCACAATCCCCAACGTCTATGCACCGCCCGCGAGGTCTGTTGCCACCCAGACACTGGCGGTTGAAGGCGCCGCGAAAGACCATCTGGTTCAAGTCGTGATTCACGTCCGTTGCGGTGACATCGGCAGCGCCATAGTGGGCCACGGCTCCCCTCTTGTTTCCCTTCAGCCAGCCCTCTCCCATCCCGTCGACTTCCGCGCAGACTGCTGGCGCGCCGCCGCAGTCGGCGTTGACCAGGCACGGGCGGCTGTTTCTCGCGCCGCCCGTGCAAGCACGGTCGAACAGGCCGTTCAGGCACGAGATCGCGAAGACGACCGGATTCGCACAACCGTTTTCGAGGCCGCCACTGCTCCAATCCTGCGCCTGCGCGCCCGGCACCGCCCGACTCCACCCGTGCCACCTGTCGTGCAGCCCGTGACCGCGGTAGCCCACGACACCGACGCCTCCGTTCACCGCCGTCTCGACGGTCGTGTTGTCAGCCACCGGGGCGGGGCAGGAGGGCTGTGGGCCGGGGCCCGATACGGGGTCGGGGTCGCACGTTTGCGCCACACAGTTGGCGGGAGCGGGGAAGTTCACGCAGCCAGCGTTGTTGGCGCAACCGCTCTTGACGACCCGGGGATCGTTCGCGCAGTAGTTGGCGGTGCCGCAGCCGTTGGTGGCGGGAATGGTACACGCGGTCATCGGACTGCTGGCGCACACGCCACTCGTGGTTGCCCGACCCGGAGCCCACGTGACCACCAACGGCCCCATCTCCCGCATGTTGGCTTGGCATTGGTTGCCGAGATACTCGTGGGCGTAGGGCGGCGGGATAATGTCGGGCCTGACCAGCGGATGGGCCACGAGCAGCGCCCTCGTGGGCCACTCGCCCACGAGGGGCGCACTCTCGTGACGTACGATCTTCTTGAGGATGTCCTTGAGCTGGCCCGCGTTGTCGGCGGCGATCCTGGCGAGGTAGAGATCGGGGACGCGGTCTCCGAGGCAGGTTCCCTGCGGACAATCTCCCGGCACGGCGAGATCGCAGGCCTTGGCGTTGTTGCCGCCGCCCTGGCACCGACCCTTGCAGGCTCCATCAGGGCATTGCGCGGAGTCGTTACACGGCTGCCCCTTCGAACCGCCGCCGACACAGGTTCCGTTGACGTCGGCGTACTGTTTGTCCGTCGTGCACGTGTTTGTGCGAGGCACCGTGTTGGAATACTCCTCGATCGTCGTGTACTGCATCGAGGGGACCTTGTCGGCATCGCCGACCAGAAGCACGTAGGGGATGGCCAAGGACCGGGTGTTGTTGAAGAAACCTTTGATCGCCGCTCGAATCTCGTTCGCATCGCGACCAACCTCGCCGGCACCGGCAGGGCCTGCATTGATCACCTTGATCCGGCTGACTTGCAGGCCCTGCTGCGTCTTCAGATCCGCCAGCAGGTCGATATCAGCAGCGGGGAAGTCCTCGTGGTGGACGATGAGGTAGTGGATCTGAGCCAGCCGATTGAACGCGCCCTTAATCTGGTTGAAGTTGATGACCATGTTGAACATCTTGTCCATCTCGTCCGAGACGGACAGTTCGAGCGTGTCCGGTCTTTGCAAGCTCGGGAGAGGGCTTCCCGAATGGTCCAGTGTCACGGTCACCTGCTTCATCACGCGCAGTGTATTGTCCACGGGACGGTACTGTGCGAGGTTCACCTGGACACGTCCCACCTTGAGGGTCATCCAGGCTCCCATCGAAAGCGTGCAGGTTCCGCCGTCGCAGTGGGTTTGGAGGTGGCATGGGTTTCCGTCGTCGGCGCCGCCCAGACACCGGCCGTTGACGTGGCTCTCTGGAAAGAAATTCGGGAAGGTGTCGTAGAAGTCCTGGTCGATTTCGAATTGCGGATCGACGGAACAACAGTCCTCGCAGTCCAGGATGGGAACCTGTACCGGCAGGACCCGCATGGGCTGACCGTTGAAGCTGGTCATGATGTGGAAGTCGTCGGGAGTTCCGGGCAACGTCACCGAGCCGACGGTCATGCCGGCCGCGCCCCGTACGACGCCGACGATTTCCGCTTCGTAGGGCAGCTCCGGCTTTCCGATCTCGCCGCTCGAGGCCAGGGGAGACGAACCAGGCTCGGCCGGGCCGCCGTGTGCCAACGGCGACGGGACGATCAGTCGATGGTAGGTGACGGAGCCACGCAGCAACTCCTCGATGTAGAAGCCATGCGTTCGGATCGAGAACGTCGTCGCGTTCTCGCTCGACGGGAAAGAGACACAGCTCCCGCCGCCGCATTGCGCCGTGTCGGTTGTCCTGCTTCCCGAAATCTTTCCTGACATGATGCAGTAAATCGGTGGAGGAATTCCCTCCTTCTTCGAGCGGCCGGGAGGCCGCGAGTGGGAGGACGGGATGTCGAACGGATCGTTGGACGGGATCGAGGAATCGGCTGGTCCGATTGGCGTGGGAAGTGCCCGCGGTGAGGGAGCCGACGCGGGCGGCGGGGTCGCTGACGGCGAGGCGGGAGCGCCGCCAGTCCGCCGCCTGAAGGTGCGGCGGAAGGCACCGATTCGTCGAGCGCCGGAGCCGGAGACGCGGTCGACGCTGACGGCGGAGGAGCGGTTTCTGGTGCTCGACGCGTGGAAGCGGTCGGCGCTTCCGGCTTCCGAGTTTTCGAAGATCGTGCAGGTTTCGCCGCACACGCTGAATGCGTGGCGTCGGCGGTTCGATGCCCTGGGGCCCGAGGGGCTGTCGGACCATCCGCGTGGGATGCCGAAGGGGAGCAAGCTTCCCGAGGCGACGCGGCGCGCGATCCTGCTGATGAAGGAGACCCATCCCGACTGGGGCTCGGAGCGGATCCACGCGATGCTGTTGCGGGGCGAGGGCTTCGCGGCGTCGGCCGGTGCGATCCTGCGCGTGCTCGAGGAAGAGGGGTACGAGGCGGCCGAGCTTCAGACGCGGCCGCACCCGGCCGAGCCGCGCAGCTTCGAGCGGGCGAAGCCGAACCAGCTGTGGCAGACGGACCTTTTCACCTTCCTGCTCAAGCGCGAGAATCGGCGGGTGCACCTGGTCGTGTTTCTCGACGACCACTCGCGCTTCGTCGTGGGCTATGGGCTGCACGCGACGGCGTCGGGTGCGCTCGTGCGGGAGGTGCTCGAGGCCGGGATCCGCAACTTCGGTGCGCCCGAGGAGGTGCTGACGGACAACGGGCCGCAGTACGTGACCTGGCGCGGGAAGAGCGCGTTCACGAAGCTGCTCGAGCGGCGCGGGATCCGGCACGTCGTGTCGCGACCGCGCCATCCGCAGACGCTGGGGAAGACCGAGCGTTTCTGGGGCACGCTGTGGCGGGAGTGCGTCGAGGGGGCGGTGTTTTCGTCGATCGAAGACGCACGGCGTCGCGTCGGGCTCTTCATCGATTCCTACAACTTCCAGCGACCGAATCAGGGGATCGAGAATCTCGTCCCTGCGGATCGGTACTTCGAGGCCGCACCCGAGGTGCAGAAGGCGCTCGCCGAGCGCGTGGCCGCAAACGCTGCGGACCTGGCGCGGGACGGGATCCCGCGGCAGGCGTTCTACCTTGCGGGCCGCGTCGGAGGGGAAGGGATCTCGCTGCACGGCGAGGGCGGACGGGTGATCCTGACGCGCAAGGACGGGACGCGTGAGGAGGTCGATCTCGAAGCGACGGGCCGTCGTGGCGAGCCGGGCGAGAGCTTCGAGTGGCCGACGCCCGTGGCCGTGACGTGCGGTCCCGAGGTGCTGCTCGACGGTGCGGAGCTGGAGGAGGCTCGCCCGACGAGCGAAGACGCGGTGACGACCACCGGGTCCGCCACTACGACGCCCGACGCGGAGCCCGCGTCGTGAAGCGGCGAGCCTGTCGATCGGCGAGGAAGCTCCGGGGCAGCAGTGCAGCGAAGCGGCTTGCGGCAGGGATTCTCGAGGGCCTCGCGGGACTGCGCGGACCGCAGGAGGCAAGCGAAGCGCTCGGGATCTCGATGAACCGCTACTACCAGCTCGAGGAGCGTGCGCTGCAGGGGCTCGTGTCGGCGCTCGAGCCGCGGCCGCGCGGCCGGCGCCGAGGCCCCGAGGCGATGCTCGGGGTGCTCGAGCGCGAGAAGGCGCATCTCGAGCGCGAGCTCAAGCGCGCGCAGGCGCTCGTGCGCTCGGCGCAACGGACGGTCGGTTTGCCGCCGTTGCGGCGGGAGGAGAAGACGAAGGCGGAGCCCGACGGAAAGAAAAAGCGCCGTACGCGCCGAGCGATGGTGCGTGCGAGCAAGGTGGTCGAAGCGTTGGTCGAAGCGTTGCAGGAGACGGTGACCGAGGCGCCGTCGGATGCTTCTCCGGCAGCGGCCGAGTCGAGCGTGGCCTCGTGAACGTGTAGGGGGAGCCATGGGACGTCGACCTGGTGGTGTGGAGCAGGTGGGTCGGCTCGCTGGGGACGCGGAAGCCAAGCGCCGGCTGCGCGTCGTGCTCGAGACGGTGTCGGGCGAGCGGACGATCGAGGAGGCTTGTGCCGAGCTCGGCGTGAGCGAGTCACGGTTTCACGAGCTGCGGCGCGCGGCGCTCGAGTCGGCACTCGAGGGCCTGGCTCCTGGAGCCTCGGGCCGGCCGAAGCGCGAGGCCCAGGCCGTCGACCCCGAGCGCCTGGCTGCGCTCGAGCGCGAGAACGAAGAGCTACGCTTCGAGCTGCACGGCTCGCTCGTGCGGACCGAACTGGCGCTCGCGATGCCGCACGTGCTGACGGCCAAGGCACGCTCTGAGATCAAAAAAAAAGCCCGAGCCGCACGACGGCTCTTGCTCGGTCGATCGGACGGCTCTGGGAGCGGCACATGAGACGCATCCAGACCGTGCTCGAAGCGCGCGAGCCGCGTCGGCTCGAACGGGAGCGGCGCGGTCCGCGCCGGCAACGACGCCGGCGGCGGGCCGAGAGGCTCGTCCGCGTCTCGGCGCTCGTGTTTATGCGGTGGGCCCGCAGGCGTGGGCTGTCCTTGACCCAGGCCGCCGAGCGGCTGGGGCTCGATGCCTCGACGCTCGGCGTGTGGCGCCAGCGCTGGACGGAGAATCGGCTCGAGCCGCAGCCGCGAGGTCGCCCAGTGGATCCGGTCGATCGGGCTCAGCTGTGGGACTTCCTGGCGATCTTCGGCCTGATGGGACCGCAGGTGGGGCTCCCGACGCTCCGGAGTCTCTGCCCGGACATGGCCCGTGCGGCGATCGTCGAGATGCAGCGTCGCTGCCGCGACATCTACCGGCGTCGGAAGGCCTGGGTCGTCCACATGCTGCGCTGGACCCGGGCTGGTGCCGTGTGGGCCATCGACTTCACCGACCCGCCGGCGCCGATCGAGGGCCTGTACACCAAGCTGCTCGTCGTGCGTGATCTGGCCTCGGGGAAGGTGCTGTGCGCCATGCCGAGCCTCAGCGAGAAGGCAACGGTCGTGGTCTGGGTGCTCGAGTCGCTCTTCCGCTGCCTGGGCCGGCCGCTCGTGCTCAAGAGCGACAACGGATCGGCCTTCGTCTCGCAGGAGGTCCGGGATCTCCTCGAGCGCCATGGGGTCCACGCGCTCTACTCGCCCGAGGGAACGCCGCGCTACAACGGTGCCGTCGAGGCCGGAATCGGCTCGATCAAGGTGCGAGCCTTCTGGCGTGCCGCGACGAACGATCACCCGGGCGAGTGGACGTGTGACGACGTCGAGGCCGCGGTGCGCCAGGCCAACGAGACCGGTCGACCGCACGGCCTCGGCTTTCCGACTCCGCAGGAAGCGTGGCTCGCGCGTCTCCCGCTGACCGACACCGAGCGTGTGCGCTTCGAAGAAACCCGCGCCCGCTTCGCCGCCGAGGAGTACACTCAGCGTGGACTGCTGCCGATGGCACACCTGCAGCATCGTGAACAGGCATCGATCGATCGCATCGCGCTCAGCCGCGCGCTTATGGACCAGGGCTTTCTCTTTATCCGAAGGAGGCGAATTACTCCACCAGTTTCGGTCTTCCGACAGAGAAAGATTTCGTGAGGAGCACACCACGCACATCGCAACGCTCGTCGAGCGCACCTCGCGGTACACGGTTCTGGTCAAGGTGCCTCGAAAAGATGCAGCGACCGTCCGGAAGGCTCTCGCGCGACAGATTCGACGGCTTCCCGACGAACTCACCAACAGTCTCACGTGGGATCGCGGCACTGAACTCGCTCAGCATGTCCAGCTGAACGTCGATGCAAACCTAGATATCTACTTTTGCGATCCGCAGAGTCCCTGGCAACGTGGAACCAACGAGAATACCAATCGCTTGCTACGACAGTACTTTCCAAAGGGTGTTCGACTTGACGGCTGGTCTCAGGCCAACCTAAACAACACAGCCCGCGAGCTGAACACCCGACCCCGGAGGACGCTTGGATTCAAAACTCCTCTCGAGGTCTTTACTGAAGCGTTGCATTGACCGATTGAGCCTGCCGAGACTTTTTTTAAGAACGACAGCTCACCGCGCAGGCGAGCATTCTCTCGACGCAGGTCGTCGACTTCTTTGTCGCGTGCCTTCAGGATCCCCTGGCCCGGAAAAGCCTGCTCGGGATCGATGCCAAGCTGCTTGATCCACCGGCCGAGCAGATTCGCGTTGAGGCCAAGCTCTTCGGCCACCGCTCTCTGCGTCCGGCCCTCACGGACCAGGCGAACGGCCTCGAGCTTGAAGTCTCGCGTGAAGCGACGACGTTTCGCCCTCGCCCCCATGCCGCACCTCCTGCGGGATCATATCCCGCTAAACTAGCGCGGCGTCAAACCGGGGGAAGACCACGCTCTTCGAGGTCCTTCAGACTTACACCCCTGTTGCCAATGAGCTCAGCTTCCGCGTCCCCTACATGCCCGAGGGCCTCCCCGTCGCCGACTACTTCGACACGTACTACGGCGACCTGGCGACGGTCGGCGACTGGAGCCAGGCGCAGCCGCTGCAGTGCGGGTTTCCCTCGACGCCGCCGAGCGTGGGCGACTACCTGGCCGTTGCGGACCCGCTGCCTGACCCGGCACCGGGCCATGGCCGGTACTACGTCACCGCGGTCACGCACCAGGGGCAGCGGCGGTACGGGCGGAAGGCGACGAACGGCGTGCTGAGCGGAAGGGACCCGGCGGTGCTGCCGGGGTGCGAGTAGGGGCGCCACCGAAATCAAGCCAATCCGCGATGCTCTCGCCGACCGTGGCGTCGGCGTCATCTTGCCGTACCCAGAATCGCTGGTGCCTGACAGCGCCGAGCACATAGGCCAACAGAAGGATGCGCCTACTCGTGGAGA
Organism: uncultured Acidobacteriota bacterium; assembly: GCA_963824225.1. Taxonomy (GTDB): domain Bacteria; phylum Acidobacteriota; class Polarisedimenticolia; order Polarisedimenticolales; family Polarisedimenticolaceae; genus CAWGOF01. The sequence goes on from CAWGOF010000003.1 coordinate 79,601, forward strand.
GTTCGCGCCAGTGCATTTCCCTTCTCGGTGTTCTTGAACCAACAGATGTCCCAGATGTTCGGGTCTTTTCCAAGCCTGCGCCATTCGAATTCGATTCGGTCGAGCGCTGTCTTGGCATCCTCGTCCCAGGAGCTGAAGTTCCCACCCTCCGCCGGCAAACCGGGTTCTATCAACCCCTCGAGAATCAGCGGACGGAGTCGCTCGAGCGAAACGTCGCGAACCCGCTCCGCGGGGAGCGATCCGTACAGGCGGTGCACGTGCTTTGCGACCTGCCAGAGGCCGACGTAGTCCTCCAGGCCCTCGACGAGTAGATCCCGCTGGATCACGTCGAGTTCTCTCATGGGACGTACTCGGCGGTACACCGACGTTCGGGGCAACTCGTGCTGAAATCCTCCTGAGCCGAGAGCGACCAGAGCCAGAGAGCCCGTCCGGCCTCTCCCGCCTCGTTCACCACCGGGGTTCCGGAGAGAGAGCCTACGCCGTCACCGTACCTGTGAACAGTCCGCGCCGTTTCGCGCAGGGTTGCCCGAGGCTCGAAAGCCGGCTGTTAACCACAAAACGCAGGTTTTTGGGCGGCGAACTACCTGGCTCCCCAGGTGACTTCGATTTCAAAACAGGAGAGCCACCGAAATCAAGGCAAGTGACGATGCTCTCGCCGACCGGGGAGTCGGCAGTGGGGTTCGCGGCCTACAGTGAGCGGCTGCCGCACGCACCGGCCTGGCCGTTCTCGCTCGATGCAGCAGCAAAGATCGCTGGCGCTATGCACCTCAGGCGAGACTCACCAACCGGGCTCGTACAGATCATCGTGCCAGTGAATAAGCTCTGGAAACTTCCCCCGGACTTGCTCCCACAACTCCTTCCGAGCCTGCGTTCCTGTTCTCCTCACAACGCTCCCTCGGAGCTTCAGAGTCACGGGCTCCTGACGTCCATCTGGGGCTTCACAATTCCATTCGCGTCCTTCCGACTCGATCTCAATCGTCCAGACACCACCCTCACCGCCCGTCTCAAGCTTTGCCGTTCCGCCCCGGACAATCCCACGCTCGTGGCACGGGCGGAGAGCCGTCAGTTTCCAGAGTCCGCCCTCAAATCCCCCGGATGGGGCGGCTCCATCACGTGGGATGCGCAATCGCAGCCAGAGCGTCTCTCCGCTGTCGGCAATGTCCTTGATGGCCACAGAGGCATTCGCAAACACGTATACGAAATCCTCTGTGTCGACTGCGTACGACTTGTCGACCGTGTACGTCATGCCTGCGTGACCGTCTCCGGTGGCAAGAAGCACCTGGGCAAGTGGTTCGCGCGTCGTCGCCGCGAGTAGGAACCACAACAACATGACAGACTCACTCATGGCTACCTCGGGGGAGTCACTCGACCACGCGCGGCGTAGCGAGTCGAAGCCGGAGGAATCGATTCGGTTCGCGACAACAACGGCGACGTGCGAATCGGCCCTGTTCTCGACGACTCGAAAGCCTCCGTGGACCTACCGCGGACCATGACGTCGTCGCTTTCGTCGTTCGATTCGTCGAAGTCATCGCCGTTTACCGCGTCATCGTGTCGTACCAGAATCGCTGGCGTGGCACAAAGGCCTCCGAGGACGTGCCGCGGCCGCCGACCTCGTCGCCATCATCGATCGATTCGTCGAATCCATCGTTGTTCACCGCGTCATCGTGTCGTACCAGAATCGCTGGCGTGGCACACCCGCTACAGCCGTCTCCTCACTCCTTCCCGCTTCGACCTACGTCGAGCATTACTGCTTCTGCCTTGCCAGATTCCTTTTGCTCAATAGCGCAAAGCACTTGACCATCTTCTGCATAGAGCCGTCGGGGCTTCCCATCCACCGCAATCGCTTTCAACACTCCCTTGACGGTCGAGTACTCATAGACTTCGTTCTTCGCCTGAAAGGAATCTGGGCTGTCGAGAAACACCAGGCGGTCCCCGTCCAGCCACACTACTGATGCCGCCCCCGCGTGATCTGCAGCGATCTCCCCGCCTTGAAGTCTGACGCCACGGCTACTCAGCAACCTAGGCGGACAAACCGCTTCGCGCTGCTCAATCAAGACCTCGGTGGCGTAACCGTTCGATATTTCTGTTGCCGCCCACATTCCTCCCGGCGCCACGCTTCTCTCAGTGACCTCCGTCTCGGATCCAAGAAGACAGGACAAGAAGCGCCTGGCGCGTCTAGACGACTGTTCACCGATACACGGTACCAGGTTCTTCACCCGGTGTTTCTCATCGCGGGCTGCGGTCGTGCTAGGTCCTTCACTGGAGAACGCTGTGGCACACTCATCGTTGATGCGCGCAAGGTGTGTCACTGCGGAATCACGTGCGGGCACTACACCGTAGGACGGGTGATAGGTCTCGAATCTCTCCTGCTGGTAGTCCCACCTTGCAAATACCACGAGGTCAGCGCCTTCGTGGAAGATTGTCTCACGAAGGCACGGTGTATCCGGCGATACCAACGCCGCACCGCTGACAATGTGGTGGGCGACGTGAAGACGCTCGTCAGGAAGAGTTCCCTTGAACACACGAGTCACGCGATACTCGACATACTGCGCGGCCTCAGCAAACGCACCAGATGCACCAGGTGGGCATTCATCCACGCGCTCGACTGTTGCGCGCAACACAACATCCGACCACACCCAACCTGCGTCGAGCAACGATTGCCCTTGGCACAACACGTCAGCTGCCTGGCCTGGCGCATTGATCCACACGGATGCCCACAAGAGACCTGCACCGAAGGGAATTCTCGCGATACGTCTCATCGAAGGTCAATGCCTCCCGCTGTTGTATCCCTGTAACGGATGGTAATGATGTTGGATCCAGCTTGGGTGGAGATGGAGTTGATGTACTCCTTCCCGGCGGGAAGGCGCAGTTCGTTGTTCTGGTACCCCAGGCCCTCCTTGTGTGCGAGAGCGTAGTTACCGCCGTTGAACGCGAATGAGATCCCGTCGATGATTGCGTGGGCGATCTGCTCCGCAGCCGTTACACCGTACTGCGCGTCCCATGCGCCGCTCTGACCAACGACTTTGTCGATATCCCGAACATCGAGCCTCAGGACCGTCTTCTTTCCGGTGCTGTGTGTTTGGTCAATGAGGTCGACGTCTACATCGCTGACGTTGTCCTCGACCTTGATAACGAGAGTCTTCTTCTTGTGGTCCTTCATCTTTTTCCATTTCTTACCAAAGCCATCCGGATCAGATGCGGCCCTCGCCTCGATCTCCCCTTCCACCTTCTTAACCTTCTCCGGATCCCCTTCGAACTCGACCTTGCACATCGGTCCCATTCCTGCGCACGGATCCTGATAGCCGTTGTGCTCCTCACGAAATCTTTCTCTGTCGGAAGACCGAAACTGGTGGAGTAATTCGCCTCCTTCGGATAAAGAGAAAGCCCTGGTCCATAAGCGCGCGGCTGAGCGCGATGCGATCGATCGATGCCTGTTCACGATGCTGCAGGTGTGCCATCGGCAGCAGTCCACGCTGAGTGTACTCCTCGGCGGCGAAGCGGGCGCGGGTTTCTTCGAAGCGCACACGCTCGGTGTCGGTCAGCGGGAGACGCGCGAGCCACGCTTCCTGCGGAGTCGGAAAGCCGAGGCCGTGCGGTCGACCGGTCTCGTTGGCCTGGCGCACCGCGGCCTCGACGTCGTCACACGTCCACTCGCCCGGGTGATCGTTCGTCGCGGCACGCCAGAAGGCTCGCACCTTGATCGAGCCGATTCCGGCCTCGACGGCACCGTTGTAGCGCGGCGTTCCCTCGGGCGAGTAGAGCGCGTGGACCCCATGGCGCTCGAGGAGATCCCGGACCTCCTGCGAGACGAAGGCCGATCCGTTGTCGCTCTTGAGCACGAGCGGCCGGCCCAGGCAGCGGAAGAGCGACTCGAGCACCCAGACCACGACCGTTGCCTTCTCGCTGAGGCTCGGCATGGCGCACAGCACCTTCCCCGAGGCCAGATCACGCACGACGAGCAGCTTGGTGTACAGGCCCTCGATCGGCGCCGGCGGGTCGGTGAAGTCGATGGCCCACACGGCACCAGCCCGGGTCCAGCGCAGCATGTGGACGACCCAGGCCTTCCGACGCCGGTAGATGTCGCGGCAGCGACGCTGCATCTCGACGATCGCCGCACGGGCCATGTCCGGGCAGAGACTCCGGAGCGTCGGGAGCCCCACCTGCGGTCCCATCAGGCCGAAGATCGCCAGGAAGTCCCACAGCTGAGCCCGATCGACCGGATCCACTGGGCGACCTCGCGGCTGCGGCTCGAGCCGATTCTCCGTCCAGCGCTGGCGCCACACGCCGAGCGTCGAGGCATCGAGCCCCAGCCGCTCGGCGGCCTGGGTCAAGGACAGCCCACGCCTGCGGGCCCACCGCATAAACACGAGCGCCGAGACGCGGACGAGCCTCTCGGCCCGCCGCCGGCGTCGTTGCCGGCGCGGACCGCGCCGCTCCCGTTCGAGCCGACGCGGCTCGCGCGCTTCGAGCACGGTCTGGATGCGTCTCATGTGCCGCTCCCAGAGCCGTCCGATCGACCGAGCAAGAGCCGTCGTGCGGCTCGGGCTTTTTTTTTGATCTCAGAGCGTGCCTTGGCCGTCAGCACGTGCGGCATCGCGAGCGCCAGTTCGGTCCGCACGAGCGAGCCGTGCAGCTCGAAGCGTAGCTCTTCGTTCTCGCGCTCGAGCGCAGCCAGGCGCTCGGGGTCGACGGCCTGGGCCTCGCGCTTCGGCCGGCCCGAGGCTCCAGGAGCCAGGCCCTCGAGTGCCGACTCGAGCGCCGCGCGCCGCAGCTCGTGAAACCGTGACTCGCTCACGCCGAGCTCGGCACAAGCCTCCTCGATCGTCCGCTCGCCCGACACCGTCTCGAGCACGACGCGCAGCCGGCGCTTGGCTTCCGCGTCCCCAGCGAGCCGACCCACCTGCTCCACACCACCAGGTCGACGTCCCATGGCTCCCCCTACACGTTCACGAGGCCACGCTCGACTCGGCCGCTGCCGGAGAAGCATCCGACGGCGCCTCGGTCACCGTCTCCTGCAACGCTTCGACCAACGCTTCGACCACCTTGCTCGCACGCACCATCGCTCGGCGCGTACGGCGCTTTTTCTTTCCGTCGGGCTCCGCCTTCGTCTTCTCCTCCCGCCGCAACGGCGGCAAACCGACCGTCCGTTGCGCCGAGCGCACGAGCGCCTGCGCGCGCTTGAGCTCGCGCTCGAGATGCGCCTTCTCGCGCTCGAGCACCCCGAGCATCGCCTCGGGGCCTCGGCGCCGGCCGCGCGGCCGCGGCTCGAGCGCCGACACGAGCCCCTGCAGCGCACGCTCCTCGAGCTGGTAGTAGCGGTTCATCGAGATCCCGAGCGCTTCGCTTGCCTCCTGCGGTCCGCGCAGTCCCGCGAGGCCCTCGAGAATCCCTGCCGCAAGCCGCTTCGCTGCACTGCTGCCCCGGAGCTTCCTCGCCGATCGACAGGCTCGCCGCTTCACGACGCGGGCTCCGCGTCGGGCGTCGTAGTGGCGGACCCGGTGGTCGTCACCGCGTCTTCGCTCGTCGGGCGAGCCTCCTCCAGCTCCGCACCGTCGAGCAGCACCTCGGGACCGCACGTCACGGCCACGGGCGTCGGCCACTCGAAGCTCTCGCCCGGCTCGCCACGACGGCCCGTCGCTTCGAGATCGACCTCCTCACGCGTCCCGTCCTTGCGCGTCAGGATCACCCGTCCGCCCTCGCCGTGCAGCGAGATCCCTTCCCCTCCGACGCGGCCCGCAAGGTAGAACGCCTGCCGCGGGATCCCGTCCCGCGCCAGGTCCGCAGCGTTTGCGGCCACGCGCTCGGCGAGCGCCTTCTGCACCTCGGGTGCGGCCTCGAAGTACCGATCCGCAGGGACGAGATTCTCGATCCCCTGATTCGGTCGCTGGAAGTTGTAGGAATCGATGAAGAGCCCGACGCGACGCCGTGCGTCTTCGATCGACGAAAACACCGCCCCCTCGACGCACTCCCGCCACAGCGTGCCCCAGAAACGCTCGGTCTTCCCCAGCGTCTGCGGATGGCGCGGTCGCGACACGACGTGCCGGATCCCGCGCCGCTCGAGCAGCTTCGTGAACGCGCTCTTCCCGCGCCAGGTCACGTACTGCGGCCCGTTGTCCGTCAGCACCTCCTCGGGCGCACCGAAGTTGCGGATCCCGGCCTCGAGCACCTCCCGCACGAGCGCACCCGACGCCGTCGCGTGCAGCCCATAGCCCACGACGAAGCGCGAGTGGTCGTCGAGAAACACGACCAGGTGCACCCGCCGATTCTCGCGCTTGAGCAGGAAGGTGAAAAGGTCCGTCTGCCACAGCTGGTTCGGCTTCGCCCGCTCGAAGCTGCGCGGCTCGGCCGGGTGCGGCCGCGTCTGAAGCTCGGCCGCCTCGTACCCCTCTTCCTCGAGCACGCGCAGGATCGCACCGGCCGACGCCGCGAAGCCCTCGCCCCGCAACAGCATCGCGTGGATCCGCTCCGAGCCCCAGTCGGGATGGGTCTCCTTCATCAGCAGGATCGCGCGCCGCGTCGCCTCGGGAAGCTTGCTCCCCTTCGGCATCCCACGCGGATGGTCCGACAGCCCCTCGGGCCCCAGGGCATCGAACCGCCGACGCCACGCATTCAGCGTGTGCGGCGAAACCTGCACGATCTTCGAAAACTCGGAAGCCGGAAGCGCCGACCGCTTCCACGCGTCGAGCACCAGAAACCGCTCCTCCGCCGTCAGCGTCGACCGCGTCTCCGGCTCCGGCGCTCGACGAATCGGTGCCTTCCGCCGCACCTTCAGGCGGCGGACTGGCGGCGCTCCCGCCTCGCCGTCAGCGACCCCGCCGCCCGCGTCGGCTCCCTCACCGCGGGCACTTCCCACGCCAATCGGACCAGCCGATTCCTCGATCCCGTCCGTGGTCTGACCCCCGATTCGCTAGACACTTTGGGTCTGTTCTTTTCGGTTCCTGTACTCCAAGGGTGCAAGGCCTCCGAGGGCTGAATGCGGAGCCACTCGGTTGTAGTCATCGAGCCAGGCCGGCAGTTGCCTGAGGACGGTCTCAGCATCGCTCAGGTCTGCGCCTCCAACGTAGTCGCGCTTGATCGTGTTGACGAAAGCTTCGGCCATGCCGTTCGATTCCGGGCTGTAGGCCGGGGTTGTGACGGGCTTGAAACCCAGTTCCTGCGCATACAGCACGGTCTCGAACGAGGTGTAGGGGCCTCCGTTGTCCGAGAGCCACTGGATCTCGATCGGGGTCTTCAAGGTGCGCTCTCCGAAGCGGGACCACAGAGCCCTGTCGAGCAGCAGGCGAATGTCTTGGCCCTTGAGATCGCGGGCCGCTGCGACGTGGTCAAGCGCTTCCCGATCATGACAATCCAAGGCGAAGGCAACACGTACGAGATCACCATTCCAGCAACGGATGTTGAAGCCATCCGAGCACCAACGCTGGTTCGAAGTCGGCATGCGGACCTGACCCGTATGAGGGCGATCACGGCGACGAATCTTGCCGGGCAACGTCAGTTGGTTGATGCGCATCACACGACGAATTCGCTTGCGGTTGTAAGGCATTTCACCGCGCAGCCGGCGCTGACGATTGACCAAGGTGTGCGTTCGCCGCGTGCCGTAGCTCGCGCGCTCCCGGACCACCGACATGATCTGCAGGAGGACCTCCCGGTCCTCGGCCCGCCGATAGAAGTGGCCGACGCGCGGACGCGGCCGCAGGTAGGCGGTCGCTCGCGCTACCCCAAGGGCCCTGCAGACCGCCGTCGTCGAATGGCCGGTCACCGCTTGGACCCTTTGAACAAGCGCGGACTTTTTTTTACTACCTCTCGCGCAGCTTCCAGGATTTCGATGGTCATGGCTTGCTTGCCGACCAGGCGCTGGAGGTCGCGAACCTGTTTCTCGAGTTCGCGCACCCGGCTGACCGGCACGACCTCTTCGCCGGCGTCGACGGCGGCTCGACTCCCGCCGTCGGCCAAGCGCATCCAGTTCCGCAATACCGCCGGTGCGATCTCGAGCTCGCGCGACATCTCAGCGAGCGTCTTCTCCTGCGAGGTGATCCGCGCCACCGTGGCTCGCTTGAAGTCGGACGTGAAGATCCGCCGACCATCCGACTTCCGCTTGAATTCCCCCATCTCGCCCACCTTTCGGCGCCCATCATAGGGCGCGAAAAGTGTCTAGCCGAATCGGGGGTCAGACCAGGGTACGGAAACCCTGGCTTTCCGGTGAGCGTCTGCACGGTCGACAATTGCCCGGCGGTGTCCAACGCCGATCAGGCCGACGTTGACTCCGATGGCGTTGGAAACGCGTGCGACAATTGCGCATCGATCTCCAACACTCAGCAGACCGACCAGGATTCGGATGGGGTCGGTAACGGCTGTGACAACTGTCCGACCGCTTCCAATCCTGGACAGTCGGATGGTGACGGTGACGCGATCGGTGACGCTTGCGACAACTGCCCGCAAGCCGCAAACCCGACCCAGCTCGACACCGATCACGACGCCGTTGGAAACTCCTGCGACAACTGCACGTTCGCCTCGAACCCGGGGCAGCAGGACGCCGACCTGGACGCTCGAGGCGATGCCTGCGACAACTGCCGCCTCGACTACAACCCGTTCCAGGACGACTACGACGGTGACGCCGCGGGGGACGCCTGCGACAACTGCCTGTTCGGCTGGAACCCTGCGCAGACCGACATGGACGACGACGTCGAGGGCGACCTCTGCGACCTCGACGACGGGATGATCTACATCCTGTTCCACCAGAACGACTACGTGGAGTGGCAGGAGGAGACCGGGTACACGACCTGGAACTCGTACCGCGGCGACCTAGCTGTTCTGCGCAGCGGCGGGCCGTACACGCAACTGCCGGGATCGAACCTACTCGCCAGCCGGCACTGCGGGCTGACCGACCCCTGGGCGCTCGACGACGTTGATCCTCTGCCGGGGCAGGCAGCGTTCTTCCTAACGACCGGCGTGTTCGGCGGCGAGAGCAGCCTTGGGACGAACAGCGCGGGAACTCCACGGCCGAATCCGAATCCGTGTCCGTAGTGCTGATGGGAGGGACAACGATGCGCAGTCTGGTCCTCGCCGCGGGGTTGTTCCTTGCCCCTGCATGGGCGAGCCAACCGGGACAGCCGACCGCCGCTGTGGCCGACCAGGTTCCGAGCGACGTTACGACGGACGAGGCGTCGGCCCCCTCCGGGACGTTGCAACTTACAGTGATGCTGGTGGCAGCGGACTTGTCCCTGAAGCCGGTGCCGAAGCGGACCTTCGTGATTGTCGACTCAGCCGGATCCACCGAGAAGAAGCAGCTGACGACGGGCTTCGACGGCCGTGCCAGGCTCTCGCTTCCTCCGGGGAACTACCTCCTCCGAACTGTGGAGTCTCTCGACTTCGAATCGCGAACTATCACGTGGGAAGTCCCGTTCAGCATTCAGGCGGGCGATGAGACGGTGTTGGAGCTCTCGAACGACAATGCCACCATCGCCGATGGCTTGCCCGCACCGGCGACGATCGAGGGGAACGAGTCTCAACTCTACCGCCGTTTTCGTGACAGCGTCTTCACGATCTGGTCGGAACACGGTCACGGCAGCGGCTTCCTTGTGGATCGGCGAGGATTGATCATCACCAACCATCACGTGGTGCGCAACTCCGAGTACTTGGCCGTGCAGATGGACCCACAACGGAAGTACCCGGCCAGCTTGGTGGCGAAGAGCGAGACACAGGACCTCGCCGTCTTGCGTGTTCACCCCGACATCCTCGAGAACATTCAGCCGTTGCCGCTCTCCAAATCGGGTCAGAGCGAATCGCCTGTTTCCGTCGGTGAACGCGTCGTCGCCATCGGAAGCCCGCTACACGCGGAGGGCGTGCTGACCTCAGGCATCGCAAGCAAGATCGAACAGGACGCCATCTACACAGATGTGAATCTCAACCCCGGCAACTCGGGAGGGCCTCTGTTCAACATGTTGGGTGAGGTCGTCGGGGTGAACACGTTCATGGATAGCGGTCGAATCGGTCCTGGCATCTCTGGAGCGGTGCGGGTTCACCTCTGCTCCGGCCTCATTCGAGCTGCAGCTGAAGCGCTACCGGGCACTCCGCCACCATCTCCGCAGCGGCTGCCGGTCGCATCCGACTACACGTTCCCTCCGGATGCACTACGCAAGGCTGCCCTTGGACGGGCAATCGATCCGACGCGGTATCACGCGGAGGCCGGCGGAGCGGCGATGTCCCTCTGAGCGTTGAAAGTTGACGGCGGTCTCCGACCCGATGACATCATCGGGTTGCATGAAACAAGGAGACCACCGCCATGAGGAAGAATCGCACGAGGAAGGCTTCCGCGAAAGGCACGTTTGGCCCGGGGAGGTCGGCTCCGACGAGACAATCTCGGCTCGTCGGGGTGATCCTGGACGCCCGAACGGCGCTGCGCGAGCTCGTCCTGACCGCCGGCCTCGAGGTGTTCACCGAGATGCTGGAGGACGATCGGGCCACGATCTGTGGCCCCAAGCACCAGCCGATGCCGGATCGGCGAGCCTACCGACACGGACACGACGAGGGCCGTCTGGTGTTCGGAGGGCGAAAGATTCGCGTGAAGAAGCCGCGGATCCGAAGCATCGAGGGTGAGGAGATTGAGCTGGGGACCTGGCGTCGAATGGCCGACGAGGATCCGCTGCGGGATCGTGTCGTCGAGCAGATCCTGCTCGGGGTCAGCCAACGGGGCTACGAGCGGAGCCTCGAGCCGTTGCCGGCGGGTGTGTCGGCACGTGGGACTCGCCGATCGAGCGTGAGCCGACAGTTCCAGGCCCGCACGACGCAGCAGACCCAGTCGTTCCTGTCGCGTTCGCTCGAAGGGATCGACCTGCCGGTGCTCCTGATCGACGGGACCGCGCTCGGCGATCACATGCTGTTGGTCGCGCTGGGGATCGACACGTCGGGCAAGAAGCACGTCTTGGGCGTCGCCGTGGGGACGACCGAGAGCGAGCAGGTGTGCCGCTCGCTGTTCCGGGACCTCATCGATCGGGGGCTGGTGGTCGAGCGGGCACGGCTGTTCGTGATCGACGGCGGCAAGGGGCTGCGCAAGGCGATTCGAACGACGTTTGGCGAGTGGGCGATTGTGCAGCGCTGCCAGATCCACAAGCTGCGCAACGTCGCCGAGCACCTCCCGGAAAACCGTCGTGCGTGGGTGAAGGCTGCGATCGTCCGAGCGTGGAAGTCGGGTAAGGTCGACACGGCTCGGCATCGCCTGCAGCAGTTGGCCACGCGTCTCGACGACGATCATCCCGACGCTGCCCGATCGATCCGTGAGGGACTCGACGAAACCCTCACGGTGATCCGGCTCGGTCTCGGTGGCGGGCTGCTGCGGACGCTGCGGTCGACGAATCCGATCGAGAATCTCCAGGGGACGATCCAGCGGGTCGTGCGCAACGTCAAAAACTGGCGCAGTGGAACGATGGCCCGTCGGTGGTGCGTGACCGCACTCGCCGAGGCCGAGAAGCGATTCCGCCGCGTCAGGGGTCACAAGGAGATGCCTCAGCTGATCGCCGCTCTCGAAGCCATCGTCAACCAGAACACGCTGGACAGTGCCCAGCAGGTCGCGTAGAACCGGTGTCGGAACCGCTCGTCACTTTCAACGGCCGATGGGACATTCCCCGGCGGAGTTGACGTGCAGTTTGTCACCCCGGTTGTGATCGCTGCCTTGGAACTCGCGGCAGAGAAGGAAGCCGCATACCAGCGCGCACGGCGCACGCGAAACGATGCGACAACGAAGCCGTATACGCCTGGCCAAGACTTCTACGAATGGCGACGATACGTTGGCGATTTCCGGCCCGTGGTCACCATTCAGGCGGTCCCGGAGATCGCCATGACGGGCGGCAGTCTTGCCGCGAAGATTCTCCTCGGCGTCAGCGCGCCTGGCCGGTACCGGTTCAAGACCGACTTCGTCCGGATGGAACTGCGCCGCGATGGCGTCGTGGTCAGTCCTATTCATCCGGGACGGGTACCCAATGTCTTGGCTCTTCAGATCGGCGTGGATCGAATGAACGACGTGGCTTTCTACGGAAGCTACCAGTACCCGCCCGAAGCGTTCAAGCCAGGAGCGGTCGTTGAACTGTCCGTGTTTGTGGTGGGACGACAGGAGCCGCGCATCCGAGCGCTGCCGCCCGAACAGCTGTCTCTGATTTGGGGGGATTTCGAACCACTGATGCAGTCCCTTCAGGCGGCGGTGAGCGACGACCCGAGTTCGCCGGGAAAGGCCGATGCGAATCTGGACGCGCTCGTTCTTGTGTACCTCCGAAACAGCCGTGGATGGGTCGACCCCGCGGCGATCGCCAAGTCCTTGTCGAAGCCGCTTGCCGAGGTGGAAAAATCCCTTTCCCGGTCCACGCACGCGGGCCTGGTCGTTCAACAGGAGGGCGACGTCAGGCGGTTTCGCATCCCTTGAACTGAGAAGCGGTGTTCGCCGGCAGGGACCCGGAGGTGCTGCCGGGGTGCGGCGATTAACGAGATCCCGGCGTCGCGGCGTTCATAGCTCGCTGGAGCTCGGGGGTGGATCGTGGAGTTGCTGTTCGCTGACCCGTACTACGATGCCGATGACTGGGATCCAACGCGCTTTCAGATGGAAATCGCGAGGGAGATGACCGACTCGGACCCGGCTGCGCTTGTCCTCGGCACTGACGTCGGGATTGCAGCAGACCTACCAAGCGTACTCGTCCAGCTCTTCTCCGACCTCCATTGGAAGTCGCTACTTGGACCGGCTGCGCTCGGAACTCTGTTCTTCATGGGGGATAAGATCGAGAAGAACATCGACGCGTGGGTCAAGGTCGGAAAACGCCTCCGAGCTATTCTCACGCGACGTCAGCCCACAAGGATAGACGAGCGCGCCGCAGTCCTACTGGTAATCAGCGACCTCGACGACCTTGGGCACGAGCTCCAAGTCAGCGTCCAAGTGGTCGTCTTGACTCCAGGCCCGGGTACGAAGGGACGGCTAGACGGGCGCCCCGATGCCCTTTACCTCGTAACGGCCCGCACTGGGGATGCGGTATGGGTCTACGTCATGAGGTCGAACGGCGAAGTGCTGCACAAACTGCGACAGTCGACGAGTTGGCCTCGATTCTTCCAGCTCTGAATCTGTGTCGGCGGATACGCTCCGGCGACGCAAGTCCTCACAGCCCCTGCCGATAGGAAACTTGTCGGTAACGATCAACCCGGATCTCGCGTCTTCCGCGGAGCCGTGGCCTCAGATCTTGGGGCTAGGTTTCCTTCTTGTCGTTGTCTTCGTACTGTTGTAAGAACTTGAACAGCGACGCCCATTGCCCTTTCTTGATAAGCCGTTTCCCGAGTAGGTCATCGTGAACGAATCTCAACAGGCTCGGGAAGTCCAACTCGTTAGGTGCCTGTGACGCGTGTTTCATCCACACCTCCAACTCCTCGGGCGGAAAGTCCCTCAACGCGTAGATGAGTGCGCGTGCCTCGCAGAGTCGTTCCCACGCCTGACGCCGCCACGCCATGAGGTTCCTCGGCAGATGGGAGACGAAACCATCGACCGTCTCCAGGCAGTCAGAATAAATCGCCCGTTGCTTCCACGTCTCCAGTTCCTTCGGAGTTGGTCCGCTGTCCCCAATTTCCCTGGCCTCTTCGGGAGAGGCTCCAGGGAATGAGGCCAAGACTCTGGCCTCTATGCCGACGTTTAGCGTGCGCGTCTTTTCCTGGTGTCGCCTGTACGCTCGCCAGAGCACCGGAAGCTCACCGCGTTTGAGGCAGATCATCATGAGTAGTGGCACCTTCCCGGCCTCCTCAATGGCCAGCGTCGAGAAGGCGACAGAGTGAGCGAAGCGCTTCAGGTCATGGAGGATCTCGGCGGTGTCCAACAACTCCAGCGCGTTCAATCTCGCAGCTTGCATCGCCGTTGCGGCTTCCGAAGGATTCAGATTGCCAGAATAAGGCCGCTCCGTCGGCTCCTGTCTGGGCGATTCATCGTGCATGGCAGAACCTACTTGTGCGACCGTGAGGCGCACCGCGACACTACAGTCGCAATGGTCTTCGCGGGGGTATGTCTCGTCCTTGTCGTTTCCCATCCTATCCCCGTCGCGGGCCGCATCCGAGCACCGCATGCACGGGTTTCACGTTGTGGTACTCGACGGTCTCCATGCGCGGGTCGGCCACCGCTGGACACTCCCCGCTGGCGATCACACGCTCTCTCCGTCGCGGGAGAGCGACAGAGCCACCCGGGCCACCTTCGCCCGGTCCACGGTTCGTCGACGAACGGCCACGATGCGGAGAGCTTACCTTCGTCGCGGCACCGGCGCGGAAGTCCGCGGAGTTTCGCGCGAGGCACGGGCCCTCGAAATGGGCTGTTAACCACAAAACGCGGTTTTTTGGGCTGTTAACTACCTGGCTCCCCAGGCAGGACTCGAACCTGCGACCCGGTGGTTAACAGCCAACCGTCCCACCGAGCGCTCTCGACCGTTTCGCTCCTGTTCTGCGTGACGCGCCGGCACGCCGCGTGCTTCGATCACCGCCCGTGGAGACCGACGTCCGCCGCAATCCGGCGCTGCTCAAGCTCGAGCTGTACTGCCGGGGCCTGCGCTTCGACGAGGAGCGGCTCGTCGAGCGCAGCGGCCGGCGGATCCTGCGCACCCGCGCCGGCCTCGGCTCGGGGCTCGAGCTGATCCTGCCCGGCGGGCTGTGGACGAACGTGCCCGTGCTCGAGCCGTTCGCGCGCTCGTCGCCGTACCACCTGACGAGCCGGGACGACCGACTGTGGATCGAGCACGACGCGATCGGTCCGGTCGCGCCGGTCGCCCTCTCGCCGCGCCCAGCGTGGTACGACGACCGCACGACGACCGGCAAGTCGATGACCCGTATCGGATCGCTCCAGGGAACGTACCTCGGGGTGTATCCGGCCAAGGTGTGCGACTACTGGCTCGAGGCGCCCAAGGCGCAGTGCCGGTTCTGCTCGATAGGCCTCAACCTCGGAGCCGACGACGCGGACACGAAGTCGGTCGACGAGGTCGTCGAGGTCGTGCAAGCCGCCCGAGCCGAGTCCGGCATCACGTATGTCGACTTCAACACCGGACACTACGCGGGCGACACGTACCTCGACATCCTCGAGCCGTACATCACGCGGGTAAAGCAGGCGACGAACCTGCTGATCGGCGTCCAGACGCCGCCGCATCACGACCTGCGGCGGTACCACGAGCTCCGGCGCATGGGCGTCAACCGCGTGTCGTTCTGCTTCGAGCTGTTCAACCGCGAGCGCTTCCGTACGGTCTGTCCGGGCAAAGACCGGGAGTACGGGCTCGACCGGTACCTCGAGGCGGTGGCGTACTGCGCCCGCGAGGTCGGGCCGACCGGACGCGGCTTCGAGCCATGGGTCGTGCAGGGCGAGATCATCGCCGGGCTCGAACCGGCAACCGACTCGATCGCCGCGATCGACTGGATCACGAGCGTGGGCGCGGTGCCCACGGTCTGCGTGTTCCGGCCGCTCGCCGGCACCGACTATCGCGACGTGCCGCCGCCGAAGGCCGAGGAGCTCGTCCCGGTGTTCCGCCGGCTCTACGAGGCGTGCATGGAGCGCGGGCTCCCGATCGGTGTCGCCCCGAACGTCCACGTCTCGCTCGTGCTGCTCCCCGAGGAGTGCCGGGGGTTCGTCGATCGGCCACGACGGTACTGGCGCGGCGAGCTGCGGCGCCGCGCCATGCGGGCGGCGTTCGGGCTGAGCTTCGGTCGGGAGCTCAGGCGCGCGGACCGGCGCTGGGTCGCCTGACTCACGCAGCGTGGTCTGACTCAAACGGTGCGCGAGAACGCGCGCGCTCCTGCGTGGTCGCGCGCGTGCCGGTCGAACGCCAGTGCCACGTTGCGCACGAAGAGGCGCCCGTCCCCCAGCACCTCGAGCGCTGCGGGTGAGATTCGCACGAAACCGTGCTCGACCGCCCCGTCCTGCGCCCGAAGCTCGGCCAGCTCGGCGGCGAAGTAGTCGGCGAACGAGATCGCGAACGCCCGCTCGATCTCGGCGACGTCGACGTGGAAGTTGCACATCAGGCGCAGGATGACGTCCCGACGGATCCGGTCGTCCGGGCTCAGCACGTACCCGCGCTCCACGGGGAGCTGTCCGAGGTCGATCGCCTCGTAGTACGGCTTCAGCTTGCGCGCGTTCTGCGCGAAGCTGCCGCGGACGTCGCCGATCGCCGTGATCCCGAGGCCGACCAGGTCGCTACCCATCCGCACCGTGTAGCCCATGAAGTTCCGGTGCAGCCTACGCCGCGCAGCCGCGCGGGCGAGCTCGTCCTCTGGTCGCGCGAAATGGTCCATCCCGATCGCCACATAGCCCGCCTGGAGGAGCCGGTCGCGCGCGATGCAGAATAGGCGCAGCTTCTCCCGTGGTACGGGGAGCTCAGCCTCGTCGATCCGCTTCTGGTGCGCCTTGAGCCACGGCATGTGCGCGTAGGAGTAGATCGCCAGCCGATCGGGAGCGAGCGCGATCACGTGGTCGATCGTGCGCTCGAAGCCCGCGGCCGTCTGGCGCGGCAGGCCGTAGATCAGGTCGACGTTGATCGAGGCGAAGCCGAGCTCGCGCGAGACGTCGAACAGGCGGCGCGTCTCGTCCTCGGTCTGGTTGCGGTGGATCGCCGCCTGCACGTCGGGATCGAGGTCCTGGACCCCCATCGATACCCGGTTGAAGCCGCACGCGCGCAGGACCGCCATTTGCTCGGTGTCGTCACCCGCGGGTCGATCTCGATCGCCGACTCGGCGTCGGGCTCGATCTCGAATCTGGCCGTGATGCGCTCGTGTAGCGCACGGATCTGGTCGACCGAGAGATACGTCGGCGTTCCCCCACCCCAGTGGTACTGCGACACGCGGCGCCGGTGCGGGAGCGCCGCGGCGACGAGGTCGACCTCGCGGTGCAGATGCGCCAGGTAGTCATCGGCGATCTCGCGATGCCGCGTGATGACCACGTTGCAGCCGCAGTACGAGCAGCGCTCGGCGCAGAACGGCAGGTGCACGTAGAGCGACAGGGGCTCGTCCGTGGCCCCGTCGGCGGAAGCGAGGCGGGAGCGGTAGGCCGCCTCGTCATAGCTCGACTCGAACTCGAGCGCCGTCGGATACGACGTGTAGCGCGGCCCCGGGCGGTCGTAGCGCTCGAGGAGCTCGAGGACCCGGTCGATCTCACCCATCGCTCCCCCATTCCTGGGGTAGGACGCACAGCAAGCGCCCTGCCACGCGTTCACACTGTGGCGCGGCCCACGACGCTCCTGACGGAGCGGCGAGAGTGCGCGAACAGGCCCACCCTGCGGGCCACCGCGCAGTAGAATCCGCAGCCGTGTCGCAGACGGAGCTACGACCCGCGCTCGGACTGACCCCGACGACGGCGATGGTCGTCGGCACGATCATCGGCGCGTCGATCTTCGTCCAGCCGTCCGAGATCACCCAGCGCATCCCCTCGGTCCCCGGCATCGTCCTGGCCTGGCTCGCAGCGGGGGCATTGACCCTGGCCGGGGCTCTCGTCTGTGCCGAGCTGGCGTCGGCCTATCCGAGGACCGGCGGCGTCTACGTGTACCTGAAGGAGGCCTACTCGCCGGCGCTCGGCTTCCTGTGGGGCTGGGCGATGTTCTGGAGCATGCACTCGGGCATCATCGCCGCCCTGGCGGTGGTGTTCGCGCGCTACGCCGCTCTGCTCGTGCCGCTCACGCCCTTCGGCCAACGGCTCGCCGCGGTGGCCGTGATCCTTGTCCTTTCGGCCGTGAACTATGGCGGCGTGCGTCTCGGTGGGCTCGTGCAGATCCTGTTCACCGCAGCCAAGTTGCTCGCGATCGCCGCGATCATCGCCGCCGGACTGCTCGTGGCGCGGCAGCGTGCCCGTGGTCGCAAGCGCGGGGGCGATCGAGCCCCAGGGGTTCGTTCTCGCGATCGCCGCCGGACTCTTCGCCTACGGCGGATGGCACATGGTGACCTACACCTCGGGTGAGACGAAAGATGCGGCGCGGACGATCCCACGGGCGCTCGTGCTCGGCGTGGTCATCGTCACCGCCTGCTACGCCGGGCTGAACGCGATCTACCTCCGGGTGCTGCCCCTCGATGCGGTGCGTGCATCCACCCGCGTCGCGGCCGACGCGGCGGACGTCCTGTTCGGTGGGAGCGGGGCCCTGCTGATGGCTCTGCTCGTCCTCGTCTCGACCTTCGGCGCGCTCAACGGCATCGTGCTCACCGGGCCACGCGTGTATTTCTCCATGGCCGGGGACGGCCTGCTCTTTCCCTGGCTCCGCGCCGTGCACCCGATCTTCGGCACGCCGCATCGCGCGATCGTGCTGCAGGCGATCTGGGCCTCGCTCCTCGCGCTGACCAACACGTACTCGGCCCTGTTCTCGCGGGTCATCTACACCGAGTGGATCTTCTTCGCGATCCTGGCCCTGGGACTGCTGCGGCTGCGGAATCGGCCGGACTACCGGCCGGCCTATCGGATCGTCGGCTATCCGGTGGTGCCGCTGCTGTTCGTCGCCGGGGCTTTGGTCGTGGCCGCTCTGCAGGTCCTGTCCGCACCGCTCGACAGCGTCTTTGGCCTGGGCATCGTGATCGCCGGTCTGCCGGTGTATGGTGCCTGGTCGTACCGCAGGAGGTCTCGCCCGTGATCGTCGACTTCCACAACCACTACTACCCGCCGGCCTACCTCGCCGCGCTGAGCCGGCTCGGCAGCCGGATCGAGGTCACGCACGACGCCGAGGGCAACCCGCTCCTCCACTATCCCGGCGACTACAACGTCGTGGTCCGGGGACACCGCGACATCGCGCATCGCCTGGAGGTGATGGATCAGCACGGTGTCGCCGTCCAAGTCGTCTCCCTCACGACGCCGGGCACGCACGTGGAGGCGACCCCGATCGCGATCCGGCTCGCTGCGCTGACGAACGACGCGTTCGCGCACGTCCAGGCCGAGCGACCGACGCGCTTCGCGGCGCTGGCGACCCTGCCGCTGTGCGATCCGCCGGCGTCGGCGACGGAGCTGATCCGCGCGATGGACCAGCTCAGGTTACCGGGAGCGATGCTGTTCAGCAACGTCAACGGCATCGGCCTCGACGACGAGCGCTTCTTCCCGGTGTACGAGGCGGCCAACGACCGCGCTGCCGTTCTGATGATCCATCCGACCCATCCCGTCGGCGTCGAGTCGATGCGCGAGTACTGGCTCATGCCGCTCAACGGCTTTCTGTTCGACACGACGCTTGCCGCGTCGAAGCTCGTGTTCGGCGGTGTCCTCAAGCGCTACCCGCGGATCCGCTGGCTCCTCGGGCACCTCGGCGGCACGATCCCGTATCTGGCCGAGCGCCTCGACCGCGGCTTTCGCGCGTTTCCCGAGTGCCGCCAGCACATCGACGAGCCGCCGACGGCGTATCTGAAGCGGCATTTCTGGTACGACACGGTCAACTTCGACGCCGGATCGGTCCGGCTGGCGATCGACTTCGCGGGCGTCGATCGGGTCGTCCCCGGTAGCGACTATCCGCACCGGATCGGCAGCATCCCGCTGATGCTCGAGACCCTGCATCGCTTTCCGGGCATCGAGGCCGCGGGAGAGCGCCTGCTGTCCCTTCGCGCCGATTGACACGCGCGTACGTCCCCGCGATACTTCCCTCCGAGCGCGCCTGACAGGGCGCCACCCGCCCGCGGCAAGGGAAGCATTCCCACCTGTCGTCGTCTGAAGCAGCAGTGGGTTGGCCTTCTTTCAGCCTGATCTCGCAGCGGGCGCAGGCGGTTCGTGAAAGGAGGCGCCATGTCCGCTAGAGATCTACCCGCCCACCCCTCGCTCGACTCCCTGCGCAAGCAAGCGAAGAAGCTGGCGCGCGACGCGGCCGCCGGAAACGGCGAAGCGATCGCTCGCGTCCACGCGCAGTTGCCACGGCGCGCGCTGCCACTCTCGAACCGGGATGCGCAGCTCGTGATCGCCCGAGAGTACGGATTTGCCGGATGGCCGGATCTGAAGGCGGAGGTCGAGAAACGCTTGGGTCGACCGCTCGAGTGGGCCGCGTCCGCGGCCAAGGTCGCGATTCACGATCAGGACGACGAGCGGCTGCGCGCGCTGTTGTCCCAGTACCCGGCGTTGGTGACGTGGCGCAGCGCGGAGGGACAGTCGCTGCTCGACGCCACGACGTCCTACGCGATGGACTGCTCGGACCCGGAGCGCGAGAGGATCTACAACCGCCCGCTTGCCGCCGAGCGCCTGATCGACGCGGGCGCGACGGCCGACCGCTCGACGTGGGAGCACGTGATCCGGACCGGCGCGGCGGGAATGCTGCATCTCTTCGCGCGAAAGGGCGTGTTGCCGCGCACCCTCCCCGTTCTCGCCGCGCTCGGCGACGAGGAGGCGGCTCGCGCTCGGCTCGATGAATCGCCGGAGGAGCGAAACCTGATCGGCCGCGCGCTGCTGAGCGCCTGTCGCTTCGGGCACGCGGGCGTTGCGTTGCAGCTCCTCGAGCGCGCGGTCGCGCTCGATCCAGATCTGGGCCGGCGCATCGATCGCTGGCAGAACCGGCAGGCATTCGTCGAGTTCCTGATCCAGCATCCGGGAAGCCTGTGGCAGAAGGGGCCGGAGATGGAGCCGTGGGGGGCGTTCGTGGTTCTTCAGCTGAGGAGCGCGCTCGACAACGACGATCTGTCGGCGTTCCGCAGTTGGCTCGAGGACGAACCGTGGGTGCTTCAACCGGCGTTCGTGCACGTGCAGACTGGGCTCATCGGGCCGGCCAGCTACGGGAAGAAGAAGGACGCGTTCATCGCCACGCTGCTGGAGCGCGATCCCGCGCTACTGCGCATCAAGCCTCCACCGCCGTCGTCGGCCCTCGCCTGGGCGCTCGACTACGGAAATGCGCACCTGCTTCCGATGTTGACGCGCATCTGGCCGCTGCCCGACGACCTGCCGTTTGCGGCGGGCGTAGGTAACACCGCCGCGGTGGCGCGGTGGTTCGACGCAAGCGGAAAGCCTGCCCTCGGATCGCCGGCGCACCACCACCCTGGCAGCGATCCGGATTTCAACGCTACCGACCTGGGCTGGGGACCGGTGACCACGCAGCAGGTGCTGGACATCGCGCTCGCCTGGGCGGTTCTGAATCGACAGTTCGAGATTGCGTCATTCCTGCTCGAGCGTGGCGCCGACATCAACACCAACTGGGGCACACACGAGCCGGCGAGCATCCTGCACGAAGCCGCCATCCAGGGAAACGAGGACGCCGTGCGATTTCTCATCGATCACGGCGCCGACCTGGCGAAGAAGGACCACCGCTATCGGTCCAACGCCGAGGGTTGGGCGCGTTACGGGTCCCACGACGAACGGATGGCGGACTTGCTGGCTGCCGCCGCCGCGGCGGCCGCCGCGTCCCGCGGTCAGGAGAGCTCGTAATCGGCAGTTGGTAGCGGTGAACCTCGGGAACACGATCAGCACGAGACTCACGGCGGACGAGGCCGCCGCGATTCACGCGCTGGCACAACGAGAGGATCGCCCGATCGCCGCCGTTCTTCGTCGGCTGATAAGACTCGCGCTCGCGATCGAAGCGACACGCGGCCCAGCGGTGTCGGCGTGACGAACCGAGACTTTTCCCCGGCAGGTTTTCCACTGGACCAGTCGTGGACCGCGGCGCAAGCGGCGGAACGCATTGCGATGGATCGCGAGATGATCGCGCAGGCCCGTGGCGCGCAAGACGACGACGACCCCGACGAGGCCGAGCCTCTCAAGAAATAGGGTCTCAAGGAAAGCCGGGGCGGTTCAGTAGTCCCCGAAATAGCACTGACAATTCGCGGCAACCAAACCATCCGGGTAGGTTATTGTGTAGTAAGATCCACAACGATTGTCGGACGGGTTGGTACAATATCCCTCGCACTTGTAACCACCCGACGCAGGCGTGTCTGGTGGGTAGTACGTGACATAAAGCCCGATCGGGTACCCGCCTGGATCGTACCATTGGCACGCCCGCGAGGTTTGAGGCACCGGCGTTTTCACCCATTCGTCTTCCAACGGCGGTAGTTCTGTCGATGCGTTTGGGTGTGAGCACGTCGTAACGTTGTTTGTCGGCGCTGTCGTCGCCGTAACCGACGCCGACGCTACGAACAGTCCGACCGCGGCAAATATGAGAATAATCCAAGTGGTACGCATGCGTTTCCTCCTGGCAACGGTCGCGCGGGACCGGCCCCTGTTTAAGGGAGTCCAGGCATCAGAGATTTGCCCCCATGATCGAGACCGACGCGGTGAAAAGACACAACTTCGGCACAAGTCAGGCGTGCGCCGTTCGGCGCAGCCTGCAAGTCCATGACCTATCGTGGGTTGTTGGTAGCGGGGGCAGGATTTGAACCTGCGACCTTTGGGTTATGAGCCCAACGAGCTACCGGGCTGCTCCACCCCGCACCAGGGTGCGCTCGCTGATCACGAGCGCGGCGCAGTATAGCAAACGACACGGCTCGATCAAGTCAGGTCAGCGGCGGCGGGTTCGCGCACGTGGCACGGGGGTCGGCCGGACAGGTGGCTCGGCCGCCTTGGGCGCGCTCGGCGCGGGCACGATCGGGAACCGCGGTGCAGTTTTCGCCCGCGGATCGTCGGACAGGAGGATCAGGATTTCGCCGGGCTCGACGAGCCCGAGCTTCTCCCGGGCGATCCGCTCGCGCGCCAGGCCGTTGCCGCGCAGCTGGTCGACCGCGCGGCGCGACGTGAGGACGCGCTCGCGATCCAATTTGAGCTCGGCGACGGCCCGGGTCCTCTCCGCGCGCAGCCGCCTGAGGTCGAGGTACCCCTTGTCGCCGACCAGCGCGGCGATCACGCCGGCAACGAACAACAGACCGTAGATCAGGTACGGCGCGCCCCGCAGTAGCTTGCCGCGCTCGATCCGCATCATCGCCTAGCGCGCGCGCGCACGCTTGCCCCGGGCCTTCGTCGCGCGGGCCGGCAGCGCAGCGAGACGCGGAAACACCGCACGCCCGGGGTACCGCGCGTCGTCCCCCAGCTCCTCCTCGATGCGCAGGAGCTGGTTGTACTTCGCGTTGCGCTCGCCGCGGCACGGCGCGCCGGTCTTGATCTGTCCGAGATTGAGCGCGACGGCGAGGTCGGCGATCGTCGAGTCCTCGGTCTCGCCCGAGCGGTGCGATACGACGCACGTGTAGCCCGAGCGCAGCGCGAGCTGGATCGTGTCGAGCGTCTCGGTCAGCGTGCCGATCTGGTTCAGCTTGATCAGGATGCTGTTGGCCACGCCCTCGCGGATGCCGCGACCCAGGATCTCGGCGTTCGTGACGAACAGATCGTCGCCCACGAGCTGCACGCGCGAGCCGAGGGCGGTCGTCAGCTGCTTCCACCCGCTCCAGTCGCCCTCGGCCATTCCATCCTCGATCGAGGCGATCGGGTAGCGCGCGACCCATGTCTCGTACAGCGCGACGAGCGCAGCGGCGTCGAGCGGCTTCTTCGACTCGGCGGCCAGGCGGTACCGGTTACCTTCGACCAGCTCGGACGCCGCGACGTCGAGCGCCAGGACGACGTCGCGCCCGGCGCGGTACCCCGCGGCCTCGATCCCGGAGACCAGGGCCTCGAGCGCCTCCTCGTTGCTCCGCAGGTTCGGCGCGAAGCCCCCCTCGTCGCCGACGGCGGTCTGAAGGCCGCGCTTCCTCAGCACGCCCTTGAGCGCGTGATAGCACTCGGCGCCGCAGCGCAGCGCCTCGGCGAACGATGGCGCGCCCACCGGCACGACCATGAACTCCTGCACGTCGATGTTGTTGTCCGCGTGCGCGCCGCCGTTGAGGACGTTGAGCATCGGGACCGGCAGGTCCTTCGTATTGCACCCGCCGAGGTAGCGGTAGAGCGGGAGCCCGAGCCACTCGGCGGCCGCGCGCGCCGCAGCGAGCGACACGCCGAGGATGGCGTTCGCCCCGAGCTTGGACTTGTTCGGTGTCCCGTCGAGCTCGATCATCGCCTCGTCGAGGAACACCTGGTTGACCGCTTCGATCCCCGAGAGCGCAGGCGCGATCGACTTGTGGACGTTCTCGATCGCCCGGCGCACGCCCTTCGCGGCATACCGCCGGGCGTCGCCATCGCGCAGCTCGAGCGCCTCGCGCGAGCCGGTCGACGCACCCGACGGGACCATCGCGCGGCCCAGGATCCCGTGCTCCAGGATCACGTCGACCTCGACGGTCGGGTTGCCCCGCGAGTCGAGGATCTCGCGCGCCACGATGTCTTCGATCCGGCCGCCGCCCTGGGTCGACATGCGCTCCTCGGCTCCGCTCCGGCGTTCACTCTAACGCAACGTTCGGAGCGGCTCAAGAGAGAACCCACGCCGTTTCAGCGAGATACGCGCCCCCCGGCGCGAGCTAGAATGACCGCACGACGTGGAGCCGCAGATGACCGACCAGCGCTTCCTCCTCGTTCTGACGACGGCGGGCTCGGAGTCCCAGGGCCAAGCGATCGCGCGCGCGCTCGTCGAGCGCCGGCTCGCCGCGTGCGTGACCGTCCTCGGCTCCGCGTGCTCGGTGTATCGCTGGGACGGGCGCATCGTCGAAGAAGAGGAGCGCCCGCTGCTGATCAAGACCACCGCCGAGCGGTTCGAGGCGGTGCGAGCCACGATCCGCGAGCTTCACACGTACGAGGTCCCGGAGGTGCTGGCGCTACCGATCGAGCGCGGCGATCCGGCGTACCTCGAATGGCTCGCTCGCGCCGTCGACCCCGGAAGCGTCAGCGACGGCGGTAGCGCCCCGAGCGGCCGCCTTCCTTGAGCAGCAGGCGGGGTCCCGAGATCTCGATCGCCCGATCGAGCGCCTTCGCCATGTCGTAGAGCGCGAGGCACGCCGCGCTCGCGGCGACGAGCGCTTCCATCTCGACGCCGGTGGACCAGCGCGTCCTGGCTTCGGTCGTGACGCGCGCGGTGCGCGTCGAATCGACGAGCTCGATCTCGACCGTCAGCGCATCGAGCGGAACCGCGTGGCACAGCGGGATCCACTCGCTCGTGCGCTTCGCGGCCTGGATCCCGGCGAGGCGCGCCACGGCCAGCGCATCCCCCTTGGCCAGCCGTGCATCGCGCAGCGCCCGGTACGCCCGGGCGTTGAACACTACCTCGGCGCTGGCGACCGCGCGGCGCCGGGTGAGCGATTTCGCCGACACGTCGACCATGCGTGCGGAGCCCGATCGATCGAGGTGCGTCAGCTTGGGCATCGCGTCTTCAGGCGCCCCATGCGGTGAATCGGGCCAGATCGTCGGGCGTGTTCAGGTTGCACAGCACGCGATCGAGATCGAGGTCGCGCAGATCGGGCGGGCCGAGCCGATGGACGCGCAGGTCGGCGAGGAGCCCGCGCACGCGCAGCCGACCCTCGCGCACCGCCGACCGGACCGTGGGTGCGGCCGAGCGGGCCCACACGCCGACGAGCGGATGGTCGCGACCGGCGAAGTCGCTCGGCAGGACGACGTCGTCCGCGGGACCCGCGGCGTCGAGCAACCGGCGCAGCAGCGTTTCCGAGACGAGCGGATAGTCGCAGGCGAGGACGAGGAGGTCGGCGTCGGCCGTGGCGTCGAACGCCGCGTCGATCCCCACGAGCGGTCCGCGGCCGGCGGGCAGCGGATCGGGCAGCGCAGGGAACCCCGGGGCCGGATTGCGCTCGCCGGGCCGCGTACTGATCAGGACGCTGCCGCAGAGCGGCCAGAGCATCGTGCTCGCCCGCTCCGCGAGCGAGGTCGGACCGAGCAGCAGCTCGCCCTTGGGCCCGCCGATGCGGCGACCGGCGCCCCCCGCGAGCACGAGCCCGATGCGTTGCGCCAACGCCTTACCTCCGCCGAGCCACCGACTGTAGCGGCGGTGTCCTAGCCGAGCAAGCGGCTACAATCGCGGCGTGCGGCGCCGCATCGTCCTCCTCGCCCGCGTCCCTCGCGCGGGCACGGTCAAGACGCGGCTCGCCGCCGCGATCGGCGACCGCGCCGCGCTCACGGTGTATCGCGCGTTCCTCGAAGACCAGATCGCGTTTCTCGCCTCGTTTCCCGCGGACCACGAGGTCGAATGGTGTGCCGACGGAGACGCCGGCCCCGACCTCGCCACGCTCGTGTCACGGACGCGAGTGCGCCTGTCGCAGCAGGTCGCGGGCGACCTGGGCGCACGCCTGGCGGCCGTGTTCGAGCGGGAGAGCGAGTCCGGTCCGAGCGCGACCGTGGTCATCGGCGCCGACAGCCCGACGCTCCCGTCCCATCTGGTCGAGGAGGCGCTCGACCAGTTGACCGCTGTGGGCGGGGCGGTGGTCGTGCCGGCCGACGACGGCGGGTACGTCCTCGTCGGGTCGTGCCGGCCCGCGCCGGCCCTGTTCCGCGACGTTCCGTGGGGCACCGCTCTCGTCCTCGAGCGGACCCGCGAGCGCGCCCGGGCTGCCGGCGTCGATCTCGCCGAGATCGGCGGCTGGTACGACGTGGACGATCGCGCGAGCTTCGGTCGATTGGTCGAGGAGCTGGCTCGCCCGACAGCGACTCTGCGCGCAAAGTCGACGGCGCGAGCGATCCTGGACCTGTCGCTCGGGCCCATGGTATAGTCCGGGTGCCGGTCGACCGAGTGCAACCCGCCCTCCGGCGCGAACCCCGCTCTCCGATGGTCCGTGAACGCGGCTCCCGCGATGGCGCGCCGTCGGACGAAGGGACACAACGGTAAGACCGCAAGCCAGCCCGAGGAGGCGCCATGCCCGAAGACCGAATGCGCGGACGACGCGGCCCCGGTGGCGACCGCTCGCGGCCCAGGCGCCCGCAGCCCCACCCCGTGGCGCCGGCCGAGCCCGTGGACCTGCCCGAGAGCGAGCCGCAGGATCGTTCCGTGGCGGTGGCCGAGGGTCAGGCGCCGGAGAAGGTCGTCGACCTCAACTCGCTGTACAAGATGGACAACCAGCACCTGCTCGCAGCGGCGAAGGAGCTCGGTCTCGAAGGTTCGACGTCCCTGCGCAAGCAGGAGCTGATCTTCGAGGTCATGAAGGCCCAATCCGAGCGCAGCGGGCTCGTGTTCGCCGAGGGTGTGCTGCAGATCCTGCAGGACGGCTACGGGTTCCTGCGCCATCCGGACTACAACTATCTTCCGGGTCCGGACGACATCTACGTCTCGCCGTCGCAGATCAAGCGCTTCGGACTCACCACCGGTGACACCGTCTCGGGGCAGGTTCGACCGCCCAAGGCCGACGAGAACTACTTCGCGCTGATCAAGGTCCTGGCGGTCAACTTCGACGATCCCGACCGGATCCGCGACCGGATCTTCTTCGACAACCTGACCCCGCTGTACCCGCTCGAGAAGCTGCGGCTCGAGACACAGACGCAGAACGTGTCCGGGCGGATCCTCGATCTGCTGACCCCGATCGGCAAGGGCCAGCGCGGCCTGATCGTCGCGCCGCCGCGGACGGGCAAGACGATGCTGCTGCAGTCCCTGGCCAACTCGGTGACGCAGAACCACGCCGAGGTGTTCCTGATCGTCCTGCTGATCGACGAGCGGCCCGAGGAGGTCACGGACATGCAGCGCTCGGTCCAGGGCGAGGTCGTGGCTTCGACGTTCGACGAGCCGGCCCAGCAGCACGTGCACGTCGCCGAGATGGTGATCGAGAAGGCCAAGCGGCTCGTCGAGCACGGCAAGGACGTCGTGATCCTGCTCGACAGCATCACGCGCCTGGCGCGGGCGTACAACACGGTGCAGCCGCCGTCGGGCAAGGTGCTGTCGGGCGGAATCGACGCCAACGCCCTTCAGCGGCCCAAGCGGTTCTTCGGCGCGGCGCGCAACATCGAGGAGGGCGGCTCGCTGACGATCATGGCCACCGCGCTGATCGACACCGGCTCGCGGATGGACGACGTGATCTTCGAGGAGTTCAAGGGCACGGGCAACATGGAGATCCACCTCGATCGACGCCTGGTCGATCGGCGCGTGTTCCCGGCGATCGACATCGAGCGCTCCGGAACGCGCAAGGAAGAGCTGCTCCTGGCCAAGGAGACGCTCAACAAGGTGTGGATTCTGCGCAAGATCCTCAACCAGATGTCGCCCGTCGAAGCGATGGAGCTCCTGATCGACAAGCTGTCGAAGAGCAAGGACAACGCCGATTTCCTGCGGATGATGCAGAGCCCGAACTAAGTCTAGTTCTGGCCGCCCTCGATCCCCACGAGCTCGACCTTGAACGTCAAGAGTGCCCCGGGTGGGATGACCCCGGGGTAGCCCCGGTCGCCGTAGGCGATCTCGGACGGACAGTACAGCGTGGCCATGCCGCCGGGCTTCAGCAGCTGTAGCCCCTCCGTCCAGCAAGCGATGACACGATTCAGAGCGAAGGTTGCCGGCTGGCCGCGCTTGTAGGAGCTGTCGAACTCCTCGCCGTTGAGCAGCGTGCCGCTGTAGTGGACCTTGACGGTGTCGCTGGCCGAGGGG
Organism: uncultured Acidobacteriota bacterium; assembly: GCA_963824225.1. Lineage (GTDB taxonomy): Bacteria > Acidobacteriota > Polarisedimenticolia > Polarisedimenticolales > Polarisedimenticolaceae > CAWGOF01. The sequence continues at coordinate 107,932 of CAWGOF010000003.1, forward strand.
CTCGTCCCCTCTCCGGGGTGCGCGATCTTGATTCGCAGCCCGCTCGCCTTCTTCTGCACGCCCTCTTGCGCATCCAGCTGGGCCAGGAACTCGGTGCCCTTCTGCCGCTCGGCGGCCGGATCGGGCTTGGCCGGCTCTTCGGCGACCGCGAGCGCTGCGGCGAACAGCACGGCAGCGAGAACGGCGATCCACGTTCGGCTCATGCGATCTCCTTCGCGCTCGGACGTCGAGCGACCGCGCCTATCGTACATGGTGCTCCAGCCTTCGGCCGGCTCAGCCCACCTGCGCCAGGTCGAGTCGTCGGCGCCAGCGCCCGCCGAGGGCCGACAGGCGCAGCTCGGCCTCGCGCCTCGCGTCGGGCTCGGCGACCGCGGCCCGCGCTTCCTCGCGTGCCGTCTCGAGCAGCTCCGGATCCCGCAGCACGGCGGCGAGGAACCGCAGGTCGCTCAGGCCGTGCTGCTGCGTGCCGAACACGGCGCCCGGACCGCGCAGGTCGAGGTCGCGCTCGGCGATGCGGAAGCCGTCGGTCGTCTGCTCGAGGATCGCCAGGCGCTCGCGCGCGGCACGCCCGCCCTCGTCGCCGACCATCAGCACGCAGTGCGACGCGGTCGGACCCCGGCCGACGCGCCCGCGCAGCTGGTGCAGCTGCGACAGCCCGAACCGCTCGGCGTGCTCGATGATCATCACGCTGGCGTTCGGCACGTCGACGCCGACCTCGATCACCGTCGTGGCCACGAGCGCGGCGACCTGGCCCTCGCGGAACGCGCGCATCACCGCGTCCCTCTCGGCGGCCTTCATTCGCCCGTGCACCAGACCGATGCGCAGCCCGGGGAGCTCGCGCTCGAGCTCCGCGGCGTGGGCCGATCGCGGCCTTGAGGTCCTTGCCCTCCGTCTCCTCGACGAGCGGAACGACGACGTACGCCTGGCGCCCGCGCTCGAGCTCGAGCCGCAGCCGCTCGTAGACGCGCTTGCGCTCGTCCTCCGTGCGCACGACGGTGCGCACCGGTGTGCGGCCGGGCGGGAGCTCGTCGATCACCGACAGGTCGAGATCGCCGTAGAGCGTCAGCGCCAGCGAGCGCGGGATCGGCGTCGCGGTCATCACCAGCACGTCGGGCCGCGTGCCCTTGGCCACGAGCGCGGCGCGTTGCAGCACGCCGAACCGGTGCTGCTCGTCGATGACGACGAGGCCCAGGCGCTGGAAGTCGACGCCACGCTCGAACAGCGCGTGCGTCCCGACGGCGAGACGGGCGAAGCCCGTGGCCAGGTCGGCGAACACGCGCCGGCGCTCGGGGGCCCGCAGCGATCCGTGCAGCAGGGCGACGCGGCAGTCGATCGATCCGCCGTCGAGGATCCGGCGCAGGCTCGCGTAGTGCTGCTCGGCAAGGATCTCGGTCGGCGCCAGCAGCGCGCCCTGCCAGCCGTTCTCGACGGCGACGAGCAGGGCCAGCACGGCGACGATCGTCTTCCCCGAGCCGACGTCGCCCTGGAGCAGCCGGTTCATCGGGTGCGGCGTGCGCAGGTCGGCGCCGATCTCGCGCACGCACGCGCTTCTGCGCATCGGTGAGCTTGAACGGCAGCATGCGCCGCGAGCTTGGTGCGCAGCGCGTCGGGGACCTCGTAGGCGATGCCGCGCACCGTGTGCGCGCAACCCCTCGCGGCGCAGCGCGAGCGCGAGCTGCAGCAGGAAGATCTCCTCGAACGCGAGCGAGCGCTGGGCCGCGGTGCACCCGGCCTCGAGCGCCGACGGATCGGCCGTCGCCGGCGGAAAGTGGATCTCGCGCAGCGCGCGCAGACGCGCGAGCAGGCCGTGGCGGCAGGTCACGTCGGCCGGGACCGTCTCGCCCAGCGAGCTCGGATCGAGATCCTGCAGGGCCTCGAACGTCAGGCGCCGCACGCGTCGCGACGTGAGGTCGCCGAGCTTGCGATACACGGGGACGATGCGCCCGGTGTGGATCCCCTCCCCGTCCTCCTCGTCCAGGATCTCGTAGTCCGGGTTCTCGAGCGCGAGCCCGCGCCGCCCGTGGGTTGCCGCGCCGAACAGCACCGCATGGCGTCCGGCCGCGAGCACACGCGCCAGGTACGGCTGGTTGTACCAGACGACGCGGCAGCGACCGCTCGGGTCGGCCACCTGGGCCTCGAAGATCGTGAAGCCCGGCCGCCGCGTGCGCACGAGGCGCGACTCGACGATCTGCACGGCGAGCGTCGCCGGCGCTCCGCCGGGAGCGAGCTCGGCCAGACGATGGAACGACCGCCGGTCCTCGTAGCGGAACGGCAGGATGTACAGCAGGTCCTCGACCGTGGCACAGCCGAGCGCCGCGAGCTGCTCCCCGCGTCGGGGTCCGACGCCCTTGAGGAAGCGCAGCTGCGTCTCGGCTCGGAGCATGCGACGGCCTGGCATAATAGGACACCGATGCTCGTGGGCCGGTCCGCCGTCGACGTCGTCCTCCCGGCGCTCGACGAGCGCGAGGCGATCGGCCTGGTCCTACGGGCGCTTCCGCCCGGCGTGCGCCGGGTGATCGTCGTGGACAACGGCTCGCGCGACGGCACAGGCGAGGTCGCCCGCGCCGCGGGTGCGCTCGTCGTGCACGAGCCGCGCCGCGGATACGGAAGCGCGTGCCTCGCGGGGCTGGCCGAGCTCGGGCGCCTCGGGCCGCCCGACGTCGTCGCGTTCCTCGACGCGGACTACAGCGACCATCCCGAAGAGCTGCCGCAGCTCGTGGAGCCGATCGTCGAGAATCGGGCGGATCTCGTCGTCGGATCGCGGATGCTGCGCCCCGACTCGCGCCGTGCGCTCACGCCGCAGGCCCGGTTCGGCAACCGTCTCGCGGCGTTCCTGCTGCGCCGACTCTACGGCCTCGAGGCCACCGATCTCGGCCCGTTCCGCGCCGTGCGCTGGTCGACGCTCGCCCGACTGGGGATGCGCGATCCGGGCTTCGGCTGGACCGTCGAGATGCAGGCCAAGGCCGCGGTGACCGGCGCGCGGTACGCCGAGGTCGCGGTCTCGTACCGTCCACGCATCGGGCGCTCGAAGATCTCGGGGACGCTCGTCGGATCGGTCCGCGCGGGCGCGAAGATCCTGTGGACCCTGGCCCGCCTGCATCGTGGTGCGGAGATTGTTGCTCTGCGGCGGGCAGAAGGGCGAGATGATCGAGTGTGGGGGGTCGAGCAGCGTTCAGAACGCGAGCCGTAGGTCGTGCCGGGCATTGGACGGTAAACCGGGCGTGGTCCAGTCCCGACGGTAGATCTCGCTCCAGGATGGGGGCACAGGCAGGCGCTCAGGGAAGAGCCGCCTCGCGAGCAACCGCCTCCAGCTCCAGGGCTCGCGCGTCAGGCCCTTGCGCATCGCGGGCGTCGTCGGGTCAGGCTTGCGCTCAGACACGCCCTTGATGAAGTTGCGCCAGCCGCAGAACAGGAAGATCCGGTCGAGCGCCGCGACAATGCGCCGCGGAAAGGCGATCGTCTCGCGGTGATGGTGGGCCAGGCAGTGGCGGAGCAATGCATGGAGCAGGTCGTTGGCAAACATCGCCTGGTCGCGCGCGATCGCCTGGGGCGAGCGCGGGGCGCCCTTGGGCCCCCGCTCGGGGTTGGGCAGGACGACGTGCTCGATACGGCTCTCGAGTCCTCGTCGGCGGATCGCTCGAGCGTACGCTTCGGGGTCATCGGTCAGGATCGCGAGGCGGGTTTGTTGGGGCCCGAAACGCAAGCGTAGCTCGAGCAATCGAGCGGCCGAGCCCTCGTAGCCGCCGCGGATGTCGCGGTCGGGTCGGCCCTGGCGGCGAAGCTCCTGGAAGGTCGAGCGGCGCCCGGTACGCCAGTGCGTATTGGCGTCGACACCGTAGACGAACCAGGACTCGCGGCCAACCAGCGTGCCGACGGCGATCGGCTGATCCTGTGTACCCTCAAACGGTGTGGTCGAGGATCGTGTCCTCGGTATCGGTGCTCGGCAGATGAAGGAGCGCCAGGACCTGGAGCAGCTGGGCGTGTCGACCGAGGCGAGCCGAGAGCCGTGTGACGGTCGACGGGGCGCAGCCGACCATGCGAGCGATCTGGCGGTGGGCGGCACCGTTGACGAGTCCGTGGGCCACGGGGACAAGCAGCTCGGGGCGTTTCAGGAAGTACGAAGTGGCGAACGACTGCTTGGAGAACGACCGGTGGCAGGTGTGGCAGCGGTAGCGCGGAACGCAGCGGCCGTCGGCTCGCACGTAGGAGCCGTCCCGCTTGTAGGAGAAGCACCTCGGATCGGGCTGACGGTGCTGGAAGCAGGTCCGATGGGGGCAGAACGGGGGTGCGAAGCGCCGTTGGATCTCGAGTGGCTGAATTGGCCAGTGCACGTCGGAGAATCGAGCAGGCAGCGTGCCGAGGCGTGGGACTGAAACGGCCGGGAAACCGAAACCTCAGGCAGCCACGTGCTCATCTGTGGTCAGCGACAGGTCCGTGCCCGACCGCCCGCGAGCGCACGCGAGCAACACTCTCCGCACCACGATGGGCTACTTCGGGTCGTGGAGCGTGCGTAGGGTCAGGATCTCGAACCGCTTCTCGCCCGACGGGATGCGCACGCACACCTCGTCGCCCGGCGCACGGCCCACGAGACCCTGTCCGATCGGCGAGGCGATCGAGATCCAGCCGGCCTCGAGGTCGGCGACCTCGGGGAACACGAGCTCGTAGGTCAGCTCCTCGTCCGTATCGAGGTTGAGCAGCGTGATCTTCGACCCGATGCCCACGCGATCGCGGGGGACCGCCGACAGGTTGATCGCGTTCAGCTCGGACAGCCGCTGGCGCAGCTGGCCGATGCGGGCCCGCACGTAGGTCTGCCGCTCGAGCGCGGCCTTGTACTCGGCGTTCTCGCGCAGGTCGCCCATGGCCACGGCCGTGCGGATCTCGCGCGGCAGCTCGATCCGATACTCGTGCTCGAGCTTGCGCAGCTCGGTCTCGATCAGCTCGCGGACCTCCCGCACGTCGGCTCCCCCACGCGCACCGGAAAAATGCGCCCGGAGAATGTATACGGGGAGGGTGCCGGCGGGCAAACAGTGGACCGAGCGGACTCCTAGCTTCATTGACATGACGCTCGACCCGCCTCTACCATGCCGACCGGCAGGAGGGCCGACCGCAGTGGACCGCAAGCGCCTGAAATTCCTCATTCTTGGCTGCGGAATCGTGGCCACGATGGGTGGTCTGCTGATCGTCGCGATGAGCGGGGGCGCGACCTACTACCTGACCGTGGCCGAGTTCGTGGCCCACCCCGAGCGTGGCACCGCCGGGCTGCGCATCAATGGCAAGGTCGACACGGGCTCGATCGTCCGTGCCGCGACGGGTCAGGACGTGACGTTCGTCATGACCGACGGCACCGCGCTGTTGCCCATCCGCTACCACGGCATCGTGCCCAACACGTTCGTCGACGAGGCCAACGTCGTGGTCGAGGGCCAGCTGGCCGCGGACGGGACGTTCGACGCCCATACCCTGCTGGCCAAGTGTCCGTCCAAGTACGAAGCCGCGCTCGAGGACGGCCAGCCGATGCCCGATCACACCGACCTCGTTCCGCGTCCATCGAACTGACCGTGTTGCGCGACCTGACGAACTCGATCGGTCACTGGGGACTGTTCGTCGCGCTCGTCTGTGCGGCGTGGTCCGTCGTCGCCGCGCTCCTCGGGGCGCGCGTCCGCGGCCGCGGGCTGCAGCTCAGCGCCGAGCGCGCCGTGCTGGCGACGTTCGGCCTGTTGTCCCTCGCCGCCGCGTGTCTCGTCTCGGGCTTCCTGGCCGACGACTTCCGGCTGGACTACGTGTACCACTACTCCAGCTCGTCCCAGCCTCTGCCGTACAAGATCGGCGCGCTGTGGGGTGGCCAGGCCGGGAGCCTGCTGCTGTGGGTGCTGTTCCTCTCGGCCATGTCCTCATTCATGGTGTGGACCAATCGGCGCAAGAACCGGGCACTGATGCCGTGGGCCACGGCCGTGGTCGGCGCAACGACCACGTTCTTTCTCGTCCTGCTGAACTTCATCGAGCCACCTTTCTTGACCTCGGCCATGCGCCCCGACGGCGTCGGGCTGAACCCGCAGCTCAAGAACTACTGGATGATGATCCACCCGCCGTGCCTGTACCTGGGCTACGTCGGGTTCACGGTCCCGTTCGCGTTCGGCATCGCCGCCCTCGTGACCCGCAGGACCGGCGACATCTGGTTCCGCACGACCCGCCGCTGGACCGTGTTCGCCTGGTTCTTCCTCGGCACGGGCATCCTTCTCGGCGCGTACTGGGCGTACATCGAGCTGGGATGGGGCGGCTACTGGGCCTGGGATCCGGTCGAGAACGCGTCGCTCATGCCCTGGCTCACCGGCACGGCGTTCCTGCACTCCGTGATGATCCAGGAGCGCAAGGGCATGCTCAAGGTGTGGAACGCGCTGCTCGTGATCCTGACGTTCTCGCTGTCGATCTTCGGCACGTTCCTGACGCGGAGCGGCATCCTGTCGTCCGTGCACTCGTTCGCCACGTCGGACATCGGCCCGGCGTTCGGTGTGTTCCTGGCCCTCGTGTTCTTCGGCTCGCTCCTGCTCCTCGTGTCGCGCCTGGACAGCCTGCGCACCGAGCACCGCCTCGAGTCGCTCCTGTCGCGCGAATCGTCGTTCCTGTTCAACAACCTGATCCTCGTCGGGATGGCGATCACGGTGCTGTTCTTGACCACGTTCCCGCTGTTGTCCGAGCTGGCGACGGGGCGCAAGGTCACGATGGGTCCGCCGATCTTCAACCTGGTCAACATCCCGTGGGCCTTGCTGCTGCTGACGCTCGTGGGCATCGGCCCGTTGATCGCCTGGCGCAAGGCCAGCCGCGAGAACCTGCTGCGGAGCTTCGTCCTCCCCGGCCTCGTCGGCACGTGGGTCCTGCTGCTGCTGTTGATTCTCGACGCGCGGGCGTACGTCGCCGCGTCGGGCGCCGTCCTCGCCGCCGTTTCTCGGCTCGACGTCCAGGCCGCGTTCTCCGCGCTCAAGACGTTCTACCCGGCGATCACGCTTCGGCCTCGGCGCGTTCGTGCTCGCCACCGTGACGATCGAGTTCTGGCGCGGGGCGCGGGTGCGCGTCCTCAACTACGGCGAATCGGCAGCCGTGGCCCTCGGACGCCTGGTGTGGCGCAACAAGCGGCGCTACGGCGGGTACATCGTGCACGTCGGCATCGTGCTCGTGTTCTTCGGCGTCGCCGCCTCCGGGGCATACCAGATCGAAACGGTGCGCGAGCTCGCGCCGGGCGAGCCGCTGCAGGTCGAGGACTACCTGCTGCGCTACGACGGCTACCGCCTCGTGGCCCACGACGACTACTTCGGCGCGCAGGCCACGCTGTCGCTGTTCGAGGCGGCGACGGGCAAGCCGATCGGCCAGCTCGAGACCGAGCAGCGGTTCCATCCGAACATGATGGTCCCCGAGCTACGCGAGGCGTTCCAGCACGTGAAAGCGCTCGGCGCAGCGAAGTCGCCACAGTACCAGGACGGCGTCGCGGCGCTGTATCGCCTCGTCCCGCTGCTCGAGCGCCAGGCGGGCCGGGAGGTCAAGACGCTGTCGACCGAGGTGGGCATCCACTCGTCGATGTCTCCGCTCGCGGCCTCGCGGTTCGCGGAGGACGTGTACGTGATCCCGCTGGCCATCGATGCGGCGACGGGGCGCGCCAATTTCCGCGTGTTCGTCAACCCGATGGTCAACTTCCTGTGGCTCGGCGGGCTCGTGTTCGTGCTCGGCGCGCATCTGGCCGTGCTGCCCGATGCCCGCGAGCGGCGGCGTCTCGACGCGGCGATGGCCCTCGAGGAGCGATCCGTTGCCGTCGCGTGACCGGTCGCGCGCGCGACCTGCGGCGCTGGCCGTCGCCGTGATCCTCGCCGTCGTCCCGGTCGCTCTCGCGTCGGGCGCCGCCGAGTACGAGCACGCGGCGAAGACGATCCTGTGCGACTGCGGCTGTCATCCACAGTCGGTCCACGATTGCGCGTGCTCGCGCGCCGCCGAGATGCGGGACGAGATCCGGGCGCTCGTCGACCAGGGCCAGTCGGGTGAGCAGGTGATCGCGCGCTACGTCGCCGAGCACGGAGAGTCGATCCGCATCGCGCCCGTGGCCCGGGGGTTCAACCTGCTGGCGTGGATCGGTCCGCTCGCCGGGCTCGTCGTGGCCCTGGTGACGATCTTGCTCGTGGCCCGCAGGTGGGCGGCGGCCGCCGCCGCCGCGAAGTCGGCCGCCGGTCCGGCCGCGCCGGTGCGGCCCGACGACGGAGCGTACCGCGAGCGGCTGCGCCGGGAGATCGAGGAGCTCCGGTGACGGTGGTGCTCGTCCTGCTGCTGGCCTCGGCGGTCGTGGCGTTCGTCCTCGCGCCGCTGTTCCGGCGCGATGCCGCGGAGGCCGAGCGCGTCGGCGCGGTGCACAGCGAGGAGCGCGACCTGGCCAGCCGGCGCGAGATGCTGATCGCCGCGCTGCGCGACCTGGAGGACGACCGTGCGGCGCGCCGGATCGACGAGCCGGACTACGCCGAGCTCCACGCGAAGCTCTCGTCCGAGGCGGTCGACGTGATGCGCCAGCTCGACGCGATCGACGAGGCGCGCCGCGGCGTTCGTCCCGTCGCGGTGCCCTCCCCGCGGGCCGCCGCTCCGGAACCCCCGCCGTGAGCGAGGACCCCGCCCCCGAGCCCGCGATCGAGACCCACGATCTGTCGCGGCGCTTCGGCGCGGTCGTGGCCCTCGATGGCGTTACGCTGTCCGTGGCCCGCGGCGAGCGCCTCGCGCTCTTCGGTCCGAACGGTGCGGGAAAGACGACCCTGCTGCGGATCCTGAGCCTCGGCCTGCGTCCGAGCGCTGGAACGCTGCGCATCGCGGGCCTCGACCCGCGCTCGGACGACCGCGAGATCCGGCGGCGGATCGGCTCGATCTCGCACGCCTCGTACCTCTACGACGACCTCACGCCGCGGCAGAACCTCGAGTTCTTCGGCCGGCTGTACGGCACGGCGGACCCGCGCGCCCGCACGAGCGCGCTGCTCGAGACGCTGGGCCTCGCCGCGCGAGCCGACGACCCGGTGGGGACGCTGTCGCGCGGACTCCAGCAGCGCGCGTCGCTCGCGCGGGCCCTGGTCCACGACCCACAGATCGTGTTCCTCGACGAGCCGTTCACCGGTCTCGACCCGCTGGGGACCCGGGCGCTCTGTGGAGCGCTCGCGCGGCTGCGCGACGGCGGCCGGACCGTCGTCCTGACGACCCACGATCTGCGCCAGGGGCTCGAGCTGTCCGATCGCTGGGTCCTCCTGGCCCGCGGTCGAATCGTCGACCACGGACGATCGGCCGACACCGATCCGCGGGCGTTCGAGGTCGCGTATCTCGAGCGCGCCGCGCCGCCGCGGCGTGGCGCCGCGTGACCTCGCCGGGCTTCGTACGGGCCACGCTCGAGGTGGCGACCAAGGACCTGCGGCTCGAATGGCGCACGCTCGAGGGCTTGTCGGCGGCGCTCGTGTTCTCGCTGATCGTTCTCGTCTTGTTCAGCTTCGCGTTCGGGTTCTCCGCGGCACGCGAGTTCGGCGTCGAGAAGATCGTCCCCGGAATCGTCTGGACCGTCCTGGCGTTCGCCACGGTGGTCACGGTGGCACGGTCGATGGAGCTCGAACGGCGCCGCGACACGCTGACCGCGCTGTTCCTCGCGCCGGTCGATCGCGGAGCGCTGTTCGCGGGCAAGCTCCTGGCGAACCTGGTCAAGACCGCGCTGCTCCACGTCGTCGTCGTCGCGCTCGCCGCGGTGTTCTTCGATTTCGACCTGCGCGCGGTCGGGCTGCCCTTGGCCCTCGTCCTCGCGGCTCACGCGCTGGGGCTGACCGAGCTGGGCACGCTGTTCGCCGCGATCGCGACCCGCGTCGGACGCGGCGAGGCGCTGTTGGCGACGCTCCTGTTCCCGGCGTCGGCGCCGGTCTTCGTCTCGGCGGTCAAGTGCACGGCGGCGGTTCTGGACTCCGGCCGGCTGGGTCCCGAGGGCCGCACGTGGCTCGCGGCGACGATCGGGTTCGACGTGCTGTACTTCCTCGTGGCGCTCGGGACGTTCGAGTTCGTGCTCGAGGAATGAGTCTCGGCGGAGGGCGCTTGCGCGATCGATGGCTGTACGTGCTGTGGGGGGCGACGACCGTGGCGCTCGGGGTGGCGATCTGGCTCGTGTTCCTGTACGCGCCGGAAGAGCGCGTCATGGGCCCGCCGCAGCGCATCTTCTACTTCCACGTACCGCTCGCGATGATGACGTTCCTCGCCGTGTTCGCGCTGCTCGTCGGGTCGGTGGGCTACCTGTGGACCCGCGATCGTGCGTGGGACGATCTGGCCCGTGCGGCCAGCGAGGTCGGGATCTTGTTCTGCACGCTGGTCCTCGTGACCGGACCGATCTGGGCCAAGCCGGCGTGGGGCGTGTGGTGGACCTGGGAGGCGCGGCTCACGACCACGCTCCTGCTGTGGCTCCTGCTCGTCGGGGGGCAGATGGTCCGCTCGTACGCCACGAACCGCGATCAGGGAGCGCGCCTGGCGGCGGTCGTGGGTATCGTCGCCGCGCTCGACGTGCCGATCGTGTACAAAGCCGTGGACTGGTGGCGCGGCCAGCACCCGGTGCTGTTCCGCCCTGGCGCGGGTCGAGCCCTCGCGCCCGGCATGTCCGAGACGTTCCGGTTCTGCATCCTCGCGTTCCTGCTGCTGTTCGCCCTGCTCCTGGCGCTGCGCTATCGGCTGGCGCGCGTCGAGGATCGGACTCTCGACGCCGTGGAACGGCTCGGAAACGGCTGACCCCTCGCCCGAGGTCGCACGTGAAGAACTACGCGTTTTTGTTCTGGGCCTACGCGACGATCTGGATCGGCCTGGCCGCATTCGTGCTGGCGAGCCTGGTCCGCATCCGGCGGCTCGACGATCGGCTCGAGCGCCTCGAGCGCGAGCTGGCTCGCGCGGAGCGCGAGCGGGCCGGCTGACCGGTCAGGGTCCCGGCGCCTCGAGCGGCCCCGTGGGCAGGCTGTCGAGATACGCGCGCCGTCGCGACAGCGGCGACAGGTACGGCGCGGCGGGCGGGGTCCCGGCGCGCTCCCACGTGCGCAGCATCGACGCGATACGCTCGTACTCTTCGCGGTCCAGGCGCTCGGCGTCGAGCGCATGCGCGAGGACGCGCTCGAGACGCTCCTGGCGCTCAGGCACAGGCCGGTCGTGCGAGCGGCCGACCTCGTCGGCCACGAGCTCGCGGACCACGACGAACGCGCGGACCCGCCGCTCGGCTTCGTCCGCGGTCCGCGCCGCGGAACCGCCCGAGGCGGCGCCCGAGGCGGCGCCCGAGGCGACGCGCGCTTCGAGCAGCGTCCCGTAGCGTCGGGCCATGACCCCGAGCGCCACGACGCCGAACAAGCCGAACAGGCCGAGGACGATGAGGGTGCGCGCCTGGCGCGTCATCCGGCGTCAGACCGCGTCGGGGACCGTCGGTTCGAGGCCCAGCGCGGTGCGGATGCGCTTCTCCAGGTCGGTGCGCGATTTCTCGCCGAAATACATCTCGACGATGTGCCCCTCGCGATCGACGAGAAACGCCGTGGGGAGCCCGAGCACGCCGTAGCGCTCGGCCACGTCGCTGGCCTCGACCAGGCTCGTGTAGCCGATGCGCACCTGCTCGGCGAACGCCCGCACGGCCTCCGGATCCTCGTCCGAGAGCCCGAGGATCGTCAGACCGGCATCGGCGTACTGCCGGTGCAGGTCGTTGAGCATCGGGATCTCGTTGCGGCACGGCGGGCACCACGTGGCCCAGAAATCGAGGAGCCGCACGCGCCCGGCGAGCGCCGAGAGCTTGACCGGCGCGCCATTCAGGTCCCGGACCTCGAAATCCGGCGCCGGGTCGCCGCTGCGCAACGGCGCAGCCTCGGCCGTGCGATCGCCGGCCGGGCGAGTGCAGGCGCAGGCCAGCGCAACGAGTGCGACGAGTGCAACGAGCCCGATTCGGCACCGCGGCCGGCGTGGGATCATGCGCGAACCTCCGGGCGCACCGGCCGGGGCGGGCGGCGTGCGCGGCGTGCGCCTCCGATCATAGCAGTTGAGTGTCCCGTTCTCCCTTCCACGTGGTACCGTGACCCGGATGACCAGCGCCAGCGAGACTCTCTCTCCGCCGCTCGGTGCGACGACGGACGCCCGGCCCGCGGTCGCGCCGAAATCGCTCGTCCGCGACTACCTCGAGACGATCCTGGTCTGCGTGATCTTCGTCGTGTTCTCGCGCGCGTTCGTGTTCCAGCAGTCCAAGATCCCCTCGGGCTCGATGCGCGACACGCTGCTCGAGGGCGACTACATCATGGTGAATCGATTCGTCTACGCTCCGACCGACTTCGCCTGGGAGCGGGCCCTGCTCCCCGTGCGCGAGCCTCGGCGCGGCGACGTGATCGTGTTCAAGCAGCCCCAGGAGCCGGAGACCGACTACATCAAACGGTTGATCGGGATCCCCGGCGACGTCGTCGAGGTGCGCGCGGGCTACGCGTGGGTCAACGGCCGCAAGCTCGACGAGGCGTACGTCCAGGACGAGTACCGCCGCCACGGTACGGTGAACTTCGGCCCGATCGCGGTGCGGGACAACCACTACTTCGTGATGGGCGACCACCGCGACCAGTCGTACGACAGTCGGGACTGGGGCCAGGTGCATCGCGACCTGGTCAAGGGTCGCGCGCTGCTGATCTGGTACTCGTTCCCCGAGAACGGCGAGGAGAACGGCGCGGGTGTGCGCCGGCAGGTACGGTCGCTGTTCGACAAGGTCGTGTTCTTCTTTCCGCGCTCGCGCTGGGGACGCTGCTTCGACCTGATCCGCTGAGCTGCGCCAGGAGGAGCGAGTTGGGGAACCGGAGCGCCGCCGTCTCCGCGGGTCGCCGGACGTGGGCCGAGCGACCGAAGAGCACGCTCCGCGAGTACGGCGAGACGATCCTCGTGTGCTCGCTCGTGTTCGTGTTCCTCCGCGCGTTCGTCTTCCAGCAGTCCGAGATCCCGTCGGGCTCGATGGAGGACACCGTCCTTCCCGGGGACTACATCCTGGTCAACCGGTTCGTGTTCTCCCCCACCGCGTGGCCGTGGGAGCGCACGATCCTGCCGGTGCGCGACGTCGCGCGGGGCGACCTCGTCGTTTTCATGCATCCGGACGAGCCGGAGCGCGACTTCATCAAGCGCGTCATCGGCCTGCCGGGCGAATCGGTCGAGGTGCACGAGGGCTACGTCCGGATCGACGGCCAGGAGATCGACGAGCCGTACGTCAACCCGCTGTACCGTACACGTCAGTCGTACCCGCAGGCCCTCGTCCCGCCGAACCAGTACTTCGTGATGGGCGACCACCGCAACAACTCGGCCGACAGCCGCGAATGGGGCACGGTGCCGCGGGACCTGATCAAGGGTCGCGCGTTCCTGGTGCTGCTGTCGACGAGCGCACCGCCGACGCCGGGCGAGGCCGCGGGCCGCGTGACGATCGGCTCGACGCTGCGCAAGTTCTGGCACATCGCGCTCCACGGCCGCTGGGGCCGGGCGCTGCGGCTGATCCGGTGACCGGGCCCGCCGCGTTGGCCGATCGGCACGCCACGGGCCTATATTCCCCCTGACCCGGCGGAACTCTGGCATGCGAGGCTCGCGCGAAACGGCGGATCCGAAGACCGCGGCGCACCCGCTGCACGCCGCGGCGCTCGTGTGCGCGATCGCGACCCCGCTCGTGCTCGCCGCGTGGCTCGAGCGCGACCCGGCGGCGACTTCGATTTCGACCTCGACCTCGAGCGTGATCCCGCGGCCGTCGGTCGTCCCGCCGCCCGCTTCCACGCCCGCGGTCGCGCAGCCCCTGGCGCCCGTGGCGCGACCGGCCGAGCCCACGCCCGACGTCGAGATCGCTCCCCCGGTCGACCTGGCGCAACGCGCCCGGGCCGACGCTCGGCGGCTCGGCGCTGCGGGCCCGTTCACTCTGCAGTTCGCCGTGATGTGCCGCGACGAGAACGTGCGCGACATCCTCGCCGACTTGGCCGCGGATCGGCGGCTGTACGTGCTCGCCGCGACGATCGACGGCCGGTCGTGCCATCGCCTGTGCTACGGCGCCTACCGCAGCGCGGACCAGGCCGCGGGCGATCGGTCGGTCCCCCGAGCCCTCAGCGACCTGACCTCGGCGCCGCGCCCGGTCAGCGTGGCCCAGGTCGTGCCATGACCCGTCGAGCCGGATGGCTGGTCACGCTCGGTCTCGCCGCGGCGACGAGCGCGACCGCCGATCGGCTGCACCTCGCGTCGGGCGGGGCGATCGACACCGATCGCTGGTGGATCGAGGGCGAGACGATCGTGTACGAGACCGGCGACGGAACGGTCGGAATCCCCGCGGCCTGGTCGAGCGCATCGAGCGCCGGGCCGCCGCGGAGCCGCGCGAGACCACGCTGGCCCCACCCGTCGCACCGCGGCCGAGCTTGCGCGACGTGAAGCCGCGGCTGGCCCAGGCCAAGGCAGCGTTCGAGCAGCGGAACTTCGAGGTCGCGGCATCGCTGTATCTCGACGTGGTGGGCGACGAGCCCCTCGCGTCCGACGCGCGGGTGGGCTACGCGCTGGCCCAGATGGCACTCGGTGCGGATGGGTCGGCGCTCGCCGTGGTGCGCGAGGGCCTGATCCTCGATCCGGAGTACGCCGGGCTCCACGAGGCGCTGGGCGTGCTCCTCGACCGCGACGAGCGCGTGGAGGACGCGCTCCGCGAGTACCGTCGCGCGTTCGAGCTCGCACCGTCCGATCGCCTGCGGGACAGGATCCTGCGGGCCGAGCGAGAGCTCGCGGCTTCGCGGCACTACGACTTCGCCGTGTCGTCGCACTTCCAGCTGCGGTACGACGGCGACGTCGACGTCGACCTGGCGAACCGGATCCTCGAGCTGCTCGAGCGGCTCCACGGCACGCTGACCGACAAGTATCGGTACACGCCGCTCGCGGCGATCGTGGTCCAGCTGCTGCCCCGCGAGGCGTTCCGTGCGGTGACCCTGTCGCCCGAGTGGGTCGGCGGCGTGTACGACGGGAAGATTCGCGTGCCGCTCGGCGGCCTGACGCGCGTCGGACCGGCGACCGAGCGACTGCTGGCCCACGAGCTGACCCACGCGATCGTTCACTCGAAGTCGCGAGGCGCGGCACCGCGCTGGCTGCACGAAGGCCTGGCCCAGCTGGCCGAAGGTCGCTCGCTGACGGCGGCCGACGCGCAGGCACTCCGCACGCTGCTCGACGGCGCACCCGAGGCGCGCTGGAGCGCGATCCCGTTCCGCTACGACCTGGCGCTCGGGCTGACCCGCTCGCTCGTCGAGCGTCAGGGGTTCGACTCGCTCGTCGAGGTCCTGGATCAGCTGGCCCAGGGGCATGACATCGACGCGGCGCTCGAGCACGTGTACGGCGCGGGCTATGCGGCCCTGCTGAACGAGTGGGGCCGGTCGCTCCTGGCCCAGGACCGCCCGTGAGCAGCGCGGTCGATCTCGATCCCGAGCCCGCGCGCACCGTGGCCACCCTGGCCCACGAGCGCGGCTCGGGCGTTCTGAGCTGCGTACGCGGCAAGGGCCGGCGGTTGGTGTGTGTGATCGACGGCGCGCTGGCGCACGTCGCATCGAACGCGATCGAAGAGCAGGTCGAGGCACACCTCGTGCGCGAGCAGCTGCTCGCAGGAACCGAGCGTGCGGCGCTGCGCGCCGAAGCGCTGAGCCAGCGGCGCGGCATCGCAGCGCTCCTCGCCGAGCGTCCGCGTGCCGATCGCCAGGCGATCGAGCGCGTGCTGCGCGAGCGCAACCAGGAGCTGTTCCTTCGCGCGCTCGACGCCGCCGATGCCGAGTACCGCTTTCGAGCGCGGGACGCCGGACCTGGGAGCGGAGCTGATCGCCCCGCAACCGTGCCTGCCGCTCGTGTTCGCGCACGCGCTACGGCCCGTGCGCCCGATCGACGTGCTGCGGATCCGCATCGGGCCGCCCGGCATGCGCATCCGCGCGGCGGCGGACGTCGACGCCCGGCTCGGCGGGATCGTCGTGCCCGAAGCCGCGAAGAAGGTCCTCGCCCGGTGTCAGGAGACCCGCGGGCTCGGCGAGATCGTCGGACCGAATCCGGAAGACGAAGCCGCAACGCTGCGCGCCGTGTACGGACTGTTGCTGATCGGGGCGCTCGAGCCGGCCGACGGATCGCAAGCGGCTCGGGGCGCGCGGGCCGACGTCGTCAGCCGGGACGAGGCCCAGGCGCGCGTCGGGCGCGCGCTCGGCGCCGACCACTACGCCGTGCTCGGCGTCAAGACCGACGGCGCGCCCGCCGAGATCCGCGATGCGTACTACTTCCTGGCTCGCCGCTATCATCCCGACCGCTTCCGGACCGGTCCGCTCGGCGACATGCTCGGCGAGATCGAGCACTACTTCCGCCAGGTCACCGAGGCGTACAACACGCTGATCGACCCCGAGCGCCGCAAGCAGTACGACGACGAGGCGTCCGAGCGGGTCCAGGGGGCGCGCAAGGATCCGCAGCAGGACGTGCACTACCTGGCCAAGCAGAACCACATCCGGGGTCTGCGGCTCACCGAGCGTCGGCAGTACGTGGAAGCGGTGCGGTCGTTCGAGAACGCGATCCAGCTCGACCCGTCGAAGGCCACGTACCATCTCGACCTCGGTCGCGTGCTGGCGCTCCATCCGCTGCGCCGCGCCGACGCCGAGGTCGCGCTGTCGAAGGCGGTCGAGCTCGATCCGGCGCTCGTCGACGGCTACCTCGCGCTCGCCGACCTGTACCGGCGCCTCGATCGTCCCGAGGACGCGATGGGGATGTCCGCGAGGCGCTGCGCTGGGACCCCGATCACAGCGACGCCGCGGATGGGCTGCGCGAGCTGTCGCCGCGCGCGCGGAGCTAACGCGCGTGCCGTTCCTGATCGACGGCGACAACCTGCTCGGCACGTGGCCCGGTCGGTCGCGCTCGGACGCCGAGCGCCGGGCGCTCGCCGGCCAGGTCGAACGGGCGTTGCGCGGGAGGCGCGCCGTCGTGGTGTTCGACGGTCTGGCCCGCAACGACGCGGGGTTCCCCGGCGAGGTGCGCTTCTCCGGGCCTGGAACGCCGGCCGACGACGTCATCCTGGCGCTCCTGTCGCAGGAGACCGATCGTCGCGGCTGGGTCGTCGTGACGAGCGACCGATCGCTGGGCGACCGGTGCCGGCACCTCGGGGCGCGGGTCGAACGCTGCGATCGGTTCCGCGGCCGCCTGTCCGATGCGCCGGGGTCCGAGAAGCCGGAGCGGGTCGAGGACCTGGCGGACTGGCTCACCGCCTTCGGCGAGCCGGTCAGCGAAGCGTCACCACCGTCGCCCCGTCGCCGCCCTCGCGGTCCTGACCGGGACGGTGGGCGCTGACGTGAACGTGGCGGTCGAGGAACGCGCGAACCGCCTTGCGCAAGCGTCCCGTGCCGTGACCATGCACGACGCGCACCTCCGCCAGGTCCGCGAGCGCCGCACGGTCGAGGAACGCGTCGAGGCGCTCGAGCGCATCCTCGACCGACGAGCCGAGCAGCAGGATCTCGGTCGGCGGGTCGTCCTCGGTCGAGGGGACGCGCGCGCGCGGCGGCTCCCGGCGTGACGCGCGGGTCGACGCTTTCGGCTCGTCGGCCGGAGCGTCGGGCGCCCGCAGGTCCGAGCGCGAGACCGTGAACGGCACCTGGCCGAGCAGCACCTCGACCTGCGCACCGCGCACGGCGACGACTCGCCCGTCCCGTCCGAGCGACGCCACGTGCACGCGCTGGCCCTCGACCGGGGCGTCGATCGGCTCCCGCCCGACCCCGGGCGCGCGTCCGACGCTCGCTTCGAGCGCCGCGTGGCGTTCGTGCACGCGCCCGGACCGCCGCTCGGCGGCCCGGACCGCTTGCGGCGGCGCGCCGCGGGCCTCGATCTCGGCGATCGCCCGCCGGCTCTCGGCGTCGAACGCGGCGAGGGCCCGGGCCAGCGCCGCCGCCGCGTCGCGCTGAGCACTCTCGAGCGCCGCGACCCGCGCTCGCTCGGCACGCTCGTTGGACTCGAGTGCCGCGACCCGCAGCGCCTCGAGCTCCGCGGCGCGTACGTCGAGCTCCGCCGCGCGCTCGCGGAGCCGGGTCACGAGATCCTCGCTGCGGGCCGCGGTGTCTCCGAGCCAGGTCCGGGCGCGCCCGACGATCGACGCATCGAGTCCCACGCGACGCGCGATGTCGAGCCCGGCCGAGATCCCGGCTGCGCCCGCGACCACCCGGAACGTCGGTCGCAGCTCGATCGGATCGAACTCGAGCGCCGCGCTCTCGACGCCCGGTTCGGTCAACGCCCAGGTCTTGATCTCGGCCTGGTGCGTCGTCACGGCGACCGTGTAGCCCGGCCGTCTGAGCTGCTCGAGGATCGCGAGAGACAGCGCCGCACCCTCGCGGGGCTCGGTTCCCGTGCCGATCTCGTCGAGCAGGAAGAGACACGGGGGGCGGGCGTCGCGCAGATAGCCGGCGACGGCGCGGACGTGCGCGGTGAACGTCGACAGGTCCGCGGCGATCGATTGGCGGTCCCCGACGTCGGCCCGGATCTGCCGGAACGCCGGCAGGCGCGCCGCGCGCGCGGGGAGCGGGATCGCCGCTTGCGCGAGGAGCGCGGCGAGGCCGAGCGTCTTGAGCGCGACCGTCTTTCCGCCGGCATTCGGCCCCGAGAGCACGAGCACGCGATCGGCCGGGTCGAGTCGGAGGTCGAGGGGCACGCAGCGTCCGCCGCTCTCGGCGCCGCCGCTCTCGGCGAGCCGGCGCTCGAGCAGCGGATGTCGGGCCTCGACGATGTCGATCGGCTCCGCCGCGCCGACCTCGGCCAGGACGCCATCGATCTCGCGGCCGAAGAGCGCGCGGGCCTGCAGCGCATCGAGCCACGCCAGAGCGTCGATCGCCCGGATCAGGTCGTCGCGCCGCCGGGCCAGGCCCTGGCTGAACGCGCGCAGCAGGCGCTCGATCTCGCGCGTTTCGCGCTCGCGCAGCCGGACGATCTCGTTGTTCGCGTCGACCGCCTCGAGCGGCTCGACGAACTGCGTCGCGCCGGAGGACGACGAGGCGTGGACGATGCCGGCGACCGGGCGCGGGGAATCGGTGCGGATCGGGATCACGAACCGCCCGTTGCGCTCGGTCACGAAGTCGTCGCGCACGACGCTCTCGCTGCTCGGCTCGCGGGCGAACGACAGGAGCTGTCGCTCGAGCCGCTCGGTGCGTCTGCGCCGGGACGCTCGGACCTCGCGCAGCTCGTCGCTCGCGTCGTCGCGGATCGAGCCGTCGGGGTCGATCGCCCGGAGGATCGGCAGCGCTTCGCGGCGCAGATCGGGCAGCCCGGCGGACCGGGCGTGGAGCTTCGGCATCGCGGTCCGGTCGAGCTGGCCGAGCGCCCGCGCCAGGTCGGTCGCGGCGACGGCGACGCGCGCGATGTCGCACAGACTCGAGGCGCCGAGGGCCGCGCCCTCGACCGCGAGCGCCGCCAGGGCCGGCCCCGGATCAGGCAGGCCGGACGGGACGAGCGGACCCTCGCGGTCCAGGTGCTGGCCCACCTCGCGCACGGCGGCGACCTCGTGTGCGATCGCGTCGACCGCCGACCACGGCACCGTCGCCCGAATCCGGGCGCGGCCGGGCTCGGTCCGAGCGTGCTCGGCGATCCACGCGAGGACAAAGTCGAAGCCGAGCACCTCGCGGGTGCCCGGGTCGAGGTCGAGCGGCAGGTCGTCCAACGCTGGATCCCCTCGCGGCCGGGGCGGGAGTATCGCACGCCCGCGTTTGACTGACCGCCGGCCCCTCCCCATATTTGCCACCGTTCGGGGCGTCTCGCGAGCCGGGCGCCCGACGACGTGGGGCAATGAGCCAGAACCCGCTGCGGATCGACGACCTCCTGCGCTTCATGGTGCAGCAACAGGCGTCCGACCTGCACATCAAGCCGATGCGCCCGCCGCTCATGCGGCTCGGGGGGAAGCTCCTCCCGCTCAAGACCGAGCCGCTGAAGCCCGAGGTGATCAGCCAGCTGCTCGACGCGATCGTCCCCGAGCAGCTGCGACCGGTGCTCGAATCGCAGCAGGCGATCGACTTCGGCTACAGCCTGGCCGGGCTGTCCCGGTTCCGCGCCTCCGTGTTCCAGCAGCGCGGCACCCGCTCGGCGGTGTTCCGCCGCGTGCCGTTCGACTTCCCGACGCTCGAGGATTGGGGCCTACCCCCGGTCCTCACGCAGTTCGCCACGCTGCCCCAGGGTCTCGTGCTCATCACCGGCCCGACCGGCTCGGGCAAGTCCTCGACGCTCGCGGCGCTGATCCGGCTGATCGCCACGACACGCCTCGTGCACATCGTCACCGTCGAGGACCCGATCGAGTTCCTGCTCTCGGACGGTGTCGGCGCCGTGACCCAGCGCGAGGTCGGCACCGACACGCCGAGCTTCGCCATCGCGCTGCGCAACGCGCTGCGCCAGGACCCCGACGTGATCATGGTCGGCGAGATGCGCGACGCGGCGACGATGCAGACCGTGCTCACCGCGGCCGAGACCGGGCACCTGGTGTTCTCCACGGTCCACACGAACAGCGCCGTGCAGACGATCGACCGGATCGTCGACTCGTTCCCCGAGGGCAACCACCGGCAGATCCGGCAGCAGCTGGCCGCCGTGCTGCAGGCCGTGGTGTCGATGAAGCTCGTCGAGCGCGCCGACGGCAAGGGCCTCGTGGCGGCGATCGAGATCCTGCTGCGCACGCCGCGCGTGTCGAAGCTGATCCTCGAGGGCAACCTGGAAGCGCTCGAGGAGGAGCTCGAGAACAGCGTCTCGTACCACAAGATGCAGTCGATGAATCAGTCGCTCGCCGCGCTCGTCGTGAACCGGGTGGTCTCGCTCGAGGCCGCGCTCGCGTCGAGCACGAACCCCGGCGACCTGGACTTGATCCTGCGCAAGCTGCTGTACGCCGCCGGAGCGAAGGACGCACAGGAGGCACAGGAGGATGGGGCCGTGACCGAACCGTTGAGCGACTTCTCGAAGATTTTCGAGCTGCAGGAGATCAAGAAGGCCTACGAGGAGCAGGAGGAGCGGCACCGCGGCGAGCTGACCGAGCGCGAGGCCGAGATCGCGCGCCTCGAGCAACAGGTCCGGTCGCAGCAGACCGAGGGCAGCGGCACGTCGGACGAGGCCGCGCGCGTGCAGGCCGAGCACGATCGAATGGCCCAGCAGCTGCAGCTCGTGCGACAGGAGTACGAGGCCAAGATCGAGCGGCTCAACGCACGCATCCGCGAGCTATCGGGTAACGCCGCGCGACCCGCGCAGCCCGCGGCCGCCGAGTCCGAGCGCCGGGGGTTCTTCCGCCGCTGACGGCGTCGCGCCGCGGCCGCAGCCGCTGCGGCCTAGTCCGACGACCCGCCCGGCCCGGCCGTTCCCGCGTGGACCGCGCGACGCTCCGGCTCCCCCGGCCCGTCCGCCGGAAACCGTGCCGTCGTCACCGTCGCGATCGCGTGCTTGAACAGGATCAGCTCGCCGTACTGATTCTCGAGCAGCACGGTGAACTTGTCGAACGACTTGATCCGGCCGGTCAGCTTCTTGCCATTGCCCAAGAACACGGTGACGACGCTGCGCGACTTGCGCGCCTCGTTGAAGAAGTCGTTCTGCAGGTTGCGGGCCTCGCCTTCCATTCGGGGACCCTCCACCGTCTTCGGGCGTGCGCGAGTATACCACGTGACGCGGTCGCTCTTTCGTCGCTCACGCCATGCGTGTCGCGTGCCACAGCGCGAGCGCACGCTCGACGATCCGCTCGCGCGGCCAAGCCGCGTCGAGCCACTCGACCCGCGGCTCGCGCCGGAACCACGTGAGCTGGCGCTTCGCGTAGCGTCGCGTGCTGCGCTGCACCTGCGGCAGGACGTCGAGCGGATCGACGCCGGCGGCGAGCGCCTCGACGACCTCGCGATAGCCGATCGCCTTGAGCGCGTTCGCCCCGGCCGGGACGCCCGAGGCCAGGAGCGTGCGTACCTCCTGGACCAGCCCGCCATCGAAGAACCGCACCACGCGCTCGTCGAGCGCGCGGAACAGCGCGGCGCGTTCGAGCGTCAGACCGAGCTTGAGCGTGGCGAAGCGCTCGACGCCCGAGTCGAACGAGCCCTCGTCGCGCAGCCGCTCGCTCCACGTGCGGTCGGTTCCGAGACCGAGCTCGAGCGCGCGCAGGACCCGCTGGCGGTCGCCGGGCGCGATCCGCCCGGCCGAGGCGCGATCGATGCGTGCGAGCCAGCGGTGCAGGCGCTCGACGCCCCAGCGGTCGGCCGCGGCGCGCAGCCGGGAGCGCAGCGGCTCGTCCCGCGGCGGCAGCGCGACGATCCCGCGCAGCAGTCCGCGCAGGTACAGGCCGGTTCCGCCGACGACGATCGGCACGCGGCGCTGAGCGGCGATCGCGGCGATCGCTCGCTCGGCGCGGTCGACGAACTCGGCGAGCGAGAAATCTCGCCGCGGATCGACCTCGTCGAGCAGATGGTGCGGGACGGTTCGGCGATCCGCGACGCTGGGCTTGGCCGTCGCCGCGTCGAGGCCGCGGTAGATCTGGAGCGCGTCGCAGCCGACGATCTCGCCGTCGAGAGCCCGGGCCAGCTCGAGCGCCAGGTCGGACTTGCCGGTGCCGGTCGGACCGACGACGACGAGCACTCGCGTCAGCTGCGGCCCGACGCGCGCTGCCGTCCCGCGTGCTGATGGTCCCGGGTCTCGTTCACCGTCGCTCGCAGGTGATCGAGGCAGTAGGTGTGCCCGCGCTCGGTCGGCGCTCCGCATCGTACGCAGCGTCCTCGTCGCACCCATCGCAGCCCCGGCACGATCGCCGTCAGGACGAGGCTCGTGAGGAAGCAGATCCCTCCGACCTTGAACAGCGGTCCGAACCACGCGTCGGACGTCACGGGGAGGATCCACCCGATCTCGCCGGCGATCAAGGCCCACGCCGCAGCGGCCAGGATCGACAGCCCGAGGTAGCGCAGGGAGCGGTCCACGGGGCAAATTTAGGTCCGTCGCCTGCGGCTGCGCCACGGCGTCCGCTCTACCCGCCCGCATCCCCGGCCAGGCTGGCCCCGCGGTAGTAGTGGGCCAGGATCTCGCGGTACGACGCCCCGCGCAGCGCCATCCCGTACGCGCCGACCTGACACAGGCCCACGCCGTGGCCCCAGCCCTTGCCTGCGAACACGATCGTCTCGATCTCGCCGTCTTTGTCCCGCAGTACTTCGACCACGACCAGGCTCTCGCGCAGGCCCAGAACCGTGCGCACGTCGAACCCGCGGACCTCGGCCGTGCCGCGGCTGCCGACGACGCGAAGCCGGGTGATACGCCCGGAGACACCGCGCTCGACGACCTCGAGCGCCCGCAGCGTGCCGACGGCGAGGCGCTCGCCGATCGCCGCCTCGACCTCGCGGCGCGAGCGCCGCTCCTCCCACGAGTACACGGCCGCGGTGCGGTCGTCCGACGTGCCCTTGATCGGCGGAGTGATCTCGAGGAAATCGATCGTCCCCTTCGCGCCGGTGCGGTAGCGCACGCGGTCCCCGGGCCACAGCTCGAGGCGCGACGCCGGGACGACGCGCCCGCCGACGAGCGAGAACAGGCACGCGTCGGTGCCCGTGTCGACTCGCACTTCGCCCGGCTCGCGGACGAAGCGCACGCTGCGCGCGCCGACGCCGGCCACGACGCTCGACCGCAGGTCGAACGCCTGGTACGTCTCACCGATGCGCGCCAGGATCGCACCGACCCGCGCCGCGCGGGGCGGCTCGGAGAGCCGGAACGTGCCGTCGGGATGCGGGCGCAGGCCCTGGGCCAGGGCCAGGTACGCGAGCGCCCGGCGCTCGCGCTCGGGGCGCGCCTGCGCCTCGGGTTCCCGCAGCACGGCGTCGAGGTCGGCCTCGGCCAGGAGGACCTTCGCACGCTCGTGCCAACCGAGGTCGTCGACGATCGCCGCCGCCGCCTCGGCCAGCGTCCCCGCGGCACCTGGCGCACCGGCGGGCTGGGGCAGTCCTGCGTTTCGCGCGAGCCGCCCGGTCCACGTGCGGAGCCGCTCGGCCGTCACGCGCTCGTCGGCCGTCGTCCCGGCGTCGATCACGCCCGACACCTCGAGCAGCGCCAGGTCGCGCGTCGCATCGGCGCCGGTCTCGTCGACCCGCGCCGGCTGCGCGCGACCGACGAGCTCGCCGCGCAGCGAGCGCAGCGCATCGCCCTCCGCTCGACACGGCACCCCGCGCAAGTACGGCTCCGACTCGCCGCTGAAGATCGCCGAGGCGTCCTCCGTGTGCCCGCCGCACGTCGCCGTGTAGTACGCGACGATCGGTCGTCCGGCGTGGCGCAGGATCTCGGCGCGCGTCGCCGCGACCGCGCGATCGGACAGTGGGTGCTCGGCCGCCGACCCGCCGTACACCTGACAGCGCGGCGTGGCGCACAGGTCGAACCCCTCGTGCTCGAACTGGCCGCGATTGCGCCAGGCGTACGTCCGCGCAGCGACCGCCTGCGCCTTGAGCGCCTCGAGCTCGGGCCAGATCTCGGGACCCAGCTCGCGCGGCACCACGCCTCGGAGGTAGTGCTCGAGCCCCAGCCAGTTCACGGCCCGCAGCTTGCCGAACGCGGTGGTCCGGATCTCGAGCACCCCGCGCACCTCGATGCCGTCGACCGACAAGCGAGCGCCGTCGGTCGGGACGATCGCGATGCTCGACGCGGCGACGCGCTGGCTGTCGTACGCCGCGTCGACGAGCCGCAGGGCCAGCTGCCCCACGGCCGCCCCGGGCTCCTCGACGATCCACGCGTCCTCGAACCCCGCGCCGCGCGCGCGCTCGACGAGCGACTGCAGCGCGAGGCGATCCGCGGCTCGCCCGAGGCGCACGCGGTACGTGCCGCGATCGGCGTCCCGGTGCACGACCGCCTCGGTCGAGAGCTCGCGCGCCAGCCGCTCGCGCTCGCGCTCGGCGGCCTCGGCGGTCGACAGGGCCGACACCTGTACGCGAAACACGCTGGGCACCCCGCCCGGAGGCGCGCCGTCGACCACCACGCGCAACGGTCCGTCGTACCGCGGACGCCACAGGTCCTCGCCGCTCGTCGGGTCGAGGGCCCGGAACGGCGCCGTGCTCGTGACCTCGTACGCCCCGGCGGGCTCGAACCCCACGCGATACAAGGGATCGGGCTCGCCGGCCTGATGGGCCAGGCGCGCCAGGCGCGTCGGCGCTTCGGCCCGCACGGCCGAGCCGAACACCAGCACGAGGCACGCGAGCGGGACACAGCGCTCGACGAGCTTACCCATGATCCTCGGCGTCGACCCCGCGGAGCAGCGCGAGCGCCGACGCCTGCTCCGCCGCGCTCTCGGCCCACAGGCCCGCCGCGGCGAGCGTCGTCATCCGGCTCCGCTCCTTGCGCACGCCGCGGCGCGTCATGCACGTGTGCTGCGCCTCGAGAACCGCGAGCACGGCCCGCGGGGCGAGCACGGCATCGATCGTGGCCACGATCGCCGCGGTCAGCCGCTCCTGCGTCTGCAGGCGGCGCGCGTGCGCGTCGACGACGCGGCCGATCTTGCTCAGGCCGGCAAGCCGCGCTCCGGGGACGTACGCCACGTGTGCGTAGCCAAAGAACGGCAGCAGATGGTGCACGCAGACCGAGCTGAAATCGATGCGCCGCACCGCGACCGGGCCGCTTCCGGCGGGCGCGATCCCGAACGTGAGCTCGGCCTCGGGGTCTCGCGCGTAGCCCGCGAGCAGGTCCTCGGCCCACGCCTCGGTGACCCGCGCCGGGGTGTGCTCGAGGTCGTCCCCCGGGAAGCGCTGCCCCACGGCGTCGAGGAACGACCGCACGGCCTGCTCCATGCGTTGCCGATCCATCTCAGTCCCCGCGATAGACGACCGAGCAGCTCCGGGTCTCGTGGAGCTCGATCTCGACCAGGCCCGGAAGGCCGGGGCTCAACCGGCTCCACAGCCACTCGGCGATGCGCTCGGCCGTCGGGTTGTCGAGCAGATCGTTCAGGTTCCGGTGATCGACGAGCTCGAGCACGTCGCGCGCGACCACGCGCTTCAGATCCCCGAAGTCGAGCGCCATGCCGCTCCGCGGCTCGACCGCGCGCTCGACCGCCACGACGAGGCGGTACGAGTGCCCGTGCAGCTCGCGGCACTTCCCGGGGTGCTCGGGCAGCCGATGCGCGGCCTCGAACTCGAACGTCCGGCGAACGATCACCGCGGGCGACCCGCCTGGGCTCGACTCAGCTCGACGCCGACCGAGTCGACGATCCCGTCGAGCACCGGCGTCTCCTTGCGCACGCGGATCGTGATGCGCTCGACGTCCGCGAACTCGACGAACAGCGCGTCGAGCACCGCGACGGCGAACGACTCGAGGAGCTTGTGCGACGAGTTCCGGCCGAGGTCGACGACCACGCGGTGCAGCCGCCGGTAGTCGACGGTCGAGGCCACGTCGTCCGTGCGTCCGGAGCGCTCGAGATCGAGCTCGACCGTCACGTCGACGGCCAAGCGCACCCCGACCTCGCGCTCCATGCGGGTCAACCCGTGGAACCCGTGGAACTTGATCCCCTCGACGAAGATCCGGTCGGCCACAGAGCGCGCCTCACCGACAAACGCGGCAGTGTACCACGCGCTGCGCGTGGCCCACGCGGTGCGCGTGGCTCACGGGACGCGCAGGCCTGGCACATGTGGGTACTTCAGGCCCGTGCCCGTGTTGAACAGCACGACGCGCTCGTGCGCTGCGATCGCGCCGCGCGCGACGAGCCGACGCAGCGCCGCGACCGTCGCCCCGCCCTCCGGCGCGCCGAACAGGCCCTCGAGGCGCGCGAGCTCGAGCTGGCCCGCGGCGATCGCCTCGTCGCTCACGGCGATCGCGGTGCCGCCCGAGGCACGCAGCGCGGCGAGGATCAACGAGTCTCCCACGGCGCTCGGGACGCGCAGGCCCGCGGCGTACGTGTGCGGCCGGTCCCAGCGCTCGGCACGATCGGCGCCCGACTCGAACGCCCGAACGATCGGCGCGCAGCCCTCGGCCTGGACGGTGACCATGCGCGGACGGCGTCCGGGAGCGAGGAGCCCGAGCTGCTCGAGCTCCTCGAACGCCTTCCACATCCCGACGAGGCCGGTGCCGCCGCCCGTCGGATACACCACGACGTCCGGCAGCTCCCAGTCGAGCTGCTCGGCCAGCTCGTAGCCCAGCGTCTTCTTTCCCTCGAGCCGGTACGGCTCGCGCAGCGTCGACAGGTCGAACCAGCCCTCGCTCGCCGTGGCTTCGCGGACGCGCGCGCCACAGTCGGCGATGTCCCCTTGGATGAGGTGCACCGTCGCACCGTACGCCGCCGCTTCGAGACGGAACGGCGCGGGGGTCTCCGTGGGCAGGAACAGGTCGACCGACATCCCGGCGAGCGCGCCGTACGCCGCCGCGGCTCCGCCCGCATTGCCCGCGGACGGCAGCGCGAGCCGGCGCACGCCGAATCGCCGGGCCATCGTGACCGCGGCGGCCATCCCCCGAGCCTTGAACGAGCCCGTGGGGTTCGCGCCCTCGTCCTTGACGAACAGGCGCTCGATGCCGATCGCTCGACCGAGGATCCGCGCGGCCAGGAGCGGTGTGCCGCCCTCGCCGAGCGACACCGGATCCTGAGATCCCGGGAGGACCTCGGCGTAGCGCCACATGCCGCGTACGGCGCGTCGTGCGAGCGTCTCCCTCGTCAGCGTGCGTGCCGCCTCGTCGAGCCGATAGCGCGCGAGCAGGACCCCCTGGCATTTCGGGCACAGCCCGGCGAGCGTCGTCACCCCGTGCTCGGCGCTACAGCGCGAGCACTCGAGCCGGTCGAGGGTCGATGGATCCCGCTCCACGTCGGCGCACCTCCGGCGCGCACGGTACCCCGGGCGGCGATCGGCGGGCAAGCCGCCCCGGCGCTTCGCCGGCGTTGTCGGGTTCGTCGGCCTCGTCGGGACGGCGGCGTCCGCGCCTTACCACATCCGTCGTTGAACGGGTGTCGCCGCGCCCCGACGTTTGTCACGTGACACGCCGTCGTCGATCCGCGCCGCCTCTGGCTTTCGTGCTCGCGCTCGTCGCCGGCGCGCCGGTGTCGGCCGCGCTTGCGACCTACCTGGGGCCCGAGGAGCTCGCGAGCTCCGCCCCGCTCGTCGTCGAGGGCACGGTCACTTCGAGCCGCAGCGCGGTCGATCCCTCGACCGGGTCCCTCGCCACGTACACGACGATCGCCGTCGAGACGGTGCACCGTGGCCCGCACGCGCTCGAGCGCGTCGTGCTCCGCGAGGCCGGCGGAAGCTACGGCGACGTGGTCCACGAGGTCGATGCGGTGCCCGTGTATCGCGCGGGCGAGCGCGTGCTCGCGTTCCTCGAGGCCGGGCCCGACGGTGCGCTGCGTACGAGCTCGATGTTCCTCGGCAAGTTCTCGGTCGTCGAAGACGAGCGCGGTGCGCGCTGGGCCACGCGCGAGCTCGACGGCCACGGTCTCGTCCCGAGCGCGCCGGCTCCGCCCGTCGAGCGCCTGCCGCGCGCCGACCTGCTGGCCGTCGTGGCGAGCGTTCCGTGGCGTCCCGGCCCGCGCTCGCGCGCCACTCCGCCGCCCCTCGCGCTACCGCCCGAGCTCGATCGGCTCCTGTGGAGCGACGAGGCGCGCGTCGGCGACGGGCTCGTCGCGCGGTTCACGACCCTTTCCAGCTTCAATCCGACGCGCTGGTTCCAGGTCGACCAGGGCACGCCGATCAAATTGAACGTCGAGCCCGCGCGCAACCCCCTGGCCGACGACCTCGCTGCGGTCCAGGCGCTCAGGCGGGCGATGGACGCTTGGACGGCGGTGCCCGAGGGGCGCGTGACCGTGCAAGCCGGCGACACGGGCTACGTGTACACGAAGACGCACATGCTGAGCCCGGCCAAGGCGAATTCGGGCCTCAACATCGTGCTGTTCGGCGATCCGTACGAAGACATCACCGACCCGGTCAACTGCTCGGGGATTCTGGCGATCGGCGGCTACTGGCGCACGGGCTCGCTCGGCGGCACGGTCAACGGCACCGCGTTCCACAGCGCGCTCTCGATGTACGTCGTGTTCAACGACGGCTACGAATGCTTCCTCGGCGATCCGGACAACCTGGCCGAGATCGCCGCGCACGAGATCGGGCACGGCCTGGGGTTCGGCCACTCGTCCGCTCCCGACGCGATCATGCGCGGCTCGGCGTACGGCGGCCGCGGTCCCCGTCTGGGCGACGACGATCGAGACGCCGCGCACTGCGTCTATCCGCACCGGCTGACTATCGTCACGCCGAACGGTGGAGAGACGTGGGAGGCCGGAACACCGCACGCGACGGCCTGGTCGTCGACGGCCGAGGACGGACCTGACGCGGGCGTCGTGTCGCTCGAGCACTCGTCGGACACCGGTGCGACGTGGACCCGTGTCGCCGACGGAACGGCGAACGACGGCCAGTGGTCGTGGAACGTGCCGAACGTACCCGGAGCGAGCCACCGGTTCCGCGTCGTCCGCCCCAACCGCGTGGCGACGGCGGGATCTCCGTTTCCCGCGGCGTGTAGCGCCGACGCGTCGAACGCCTCGTGGACCGTCACCCCGCACGTCGCCCGCGCCGGCGTCGTCCCCGACGGGACCGGGGCCACGGCGGGTCTCGCGATCGACAAGGGGTTCGCCGGCGCGCTCGTTTTCGGCTGGTCGCCCTCGTGCACGGGCGAGGCGACCGACTACGCCGTGTACGAGGGCAGTCTCGACGCGCTGCGCCAGGGCGTGTGGGACCACGCGCCGCGGACCTGCGGCACGATCGGCGATCCGTGGTACGTGCTCACGCCGGGGAGCGGCAACCGGTTCTTCCTCATCGCCGCGAGCGCCCAAGGATACGAGGGCCGGCTGGGACGGATGTCGAGCGGGGTCGAGCGCCCAGCGGCGGCGCAGGCCTGCGCGCCGCGCGAGATCGCCGCAACCTGCGAATGATCGACGGCGCGGACTAGGATCGCGGCTCGCGGGCGACGAGCACGGGGCACGTGGCGCGGCGCAGCACGCGCTCGGTCGTCGAGCCGAGCACGGCGTGGGAGATGAACCCGCGGCCGTGCGTGGCCATGACCACGAGATCCGCCCGGCCCTCTTCGGCGAGGCGCACGATCTCGATGTGCGGGGTGCCCACGCTCGTGACGGTCTCGGCGTCGGGGAAGTCGCTCAGCTGGTCCCGGGCGAACTCGACCAGGCGCTCGCGCGCGCGCTCGACCTGCTGGTCCACGATCTCCTGCACCCCGACCGCCATGTACTCGGCCACGAGCGGCGGCAGGGCGTCCTCCACGACGTGCGCCAGGACGATCCGTGCGCCGAACCGCTTGGCCAGCGTACGCGCGGGTCCCAGGGCGAGCTTGGACGTGTCGGAGAAATCGGTGGTGACGAGGATTCGCCGGATGTCGTCCATGCGTTTGTCTCCTCTTCGGATATCTTAGTCCACCGTCGAGCGCCTCAACGTCCCGGAACGATCCGATGCCCCAGACACCCTCTCCCGAGCGACCCCGACGACGCGGACGGCTTCTCGGCGAGCCGGTCCACTCCGATTTCGTCTCCGAGCCCATGCGGGCGTACGAGCGCGTGTACCGCGTCGTCCGGCGCATCCCCCGGGGGCGGGTCATGACGTACGGCTGGATCGCGAGCATGCTCGCGCAACGGCTCTCGGCTCGCGCCGTGGGCTGGGCGCTGCACGGCTGCCCCCGCGGGGTTCCGTGGCATCGCGTCGTGAACGCCTCGGGCGGCTGCTCGACCGAGCGGCTGCCCGACCTGCCTCCGGGACTACAGCGCGCGCTCCTCGCGTCCGAGGGCGTCGACTTTCGATCGAACGGAACGCTGGACCTCGAGACCTACGGCTGGCTGCCGCGAAGACGCGGGTCGATCAGACGAAACGGATCCGCACGAACCGGCGCTTGCCGACCTTGACCAGTCGCACGTCGCCCGCCCGCGCCTCGAGCTCGAGCGTGCCCGGGGCCACGCGCGCATCGTCGACGCTCACGGCGCCCTGACGCAGCAGCCGCTCGGCCTCGGTGCGGGACGCGGCGAGGCCGGCGTCGGTCAGCATGCGCGGCAGGAACGCCTTCCCCCCATCGAGCGCGAATCGGTGCTCGACCACGTCGGCCGGCGGCTTTCCGCCCGAGAACACGCGCTTGAACTCCTCGAGCGCCTCGCGCGCGCTAGGCTCGCCGTGGAACTCGGACACGATGCGCAGGGCCAGGCCTTCCTTGACGCGCATCGGATGGAGCTTCCCGTCCTCGACGAGCTCGCGCATGCTGCGCAGCGTCTCGGCCGACACGTCGGTGCACAGCTCGTAGTACCGCCACATCAGCGGATCGGCGATCGACATCAGCTTGCCGAAGATCTCGCGCGGCGGCTCGTCGATCCCGACGTAGTTGCCGAGCGACTTGGACATCTTCTCCACGCCGTCCGTCCCCTCGAGCAGCGGCGTCGTCAGCACGACCTGGGGCTCGAGACCGTAGCCCGGCATGACGTCACGCCCGACGTTGAGGTTGAACAGCTGGTCCGTGCCCCCGAGCTCGACGTCGGCCTCGAGCGCCACCGAGTCGTAGGCCTGGGCCAGCGGATACAGAAACTCGTGGATCGCGATCGGCTGCCCGGCGTGGAAGCGCTTCTTGAAATCGTTGCGCTCGAGCATCCGCGCGACCGTGTAGCGCGCGGCGAGCCGGACCAGGCCGTCCGTGCCGAGCGCCCCGAGCCACTCGCGGTTGAACCGCACCTCGGTGTCGGCAAGAAGGATCTTGCCGCACTGGCGCCGGTACGTCTCGGCGTTGGCCAGGATCTCGTCGGTCGAGAGCGCGGGCCGCGTCGCCGAGCGGCCGCTCGGGTCGCCGATCATCCCCGTGAAGTCGCCGATCACGAACACGACCCGGTGACCGAGATCCTGGAACTGGCGCATCTTGCGCAGGAGCACCGTGTGGCCGAGGTGCAGGTCGGGCGCGGTCGGATCGAAGCCGACCTTGACCACGAGCGGCCGGCCCTCACGCCGCGAGCGCTCGAGCTTGCGCCGCAGCTCGTCGGCCGTCACGACGTCGACCGCACCGTGGGTCAAGCGCGCGATCTGCTCGTCGACGGGTAGGAATCCTGCGTTCGACGCGGTCACGGTACCTCGCGGAAGGGCGCGATTCTACCAGGGTCGTCCGCGCCTCACAGCAGCCCGCGCTCGCACAGGCTGGTGTAGCCGGTCCGGGTGACGATCAGGTGGTCGTACAGCTCGATCCCCAGGAGATCGCCCGCCCGCCGGATCGACTGGGTGAACTCGACGTCTTCGGGGCTCGGATCGAGGCAGCCGCTCGGGTGGTTGTGCGCGAGGATGAACCCCAGCGCCAGATGCGCGACCGCCGGGTACAACGCCTCGCGCGGGTGGGTCCGGGTCGTGTTGAGCGAGCCGATCGACACGGTCTCCTTGGCCAGGAGCCCGTTCTGCGCGTCGAGGTACAGGCCGACGAGATGCTCGGTCCGGGCGCGGCCGATCTCCCGCACCTCGATCCACGCGTCACGCGGCGTGGCGACGCGCCGGCGCGCGTCGCCGTCGTCGCGCACGTGCACCCGGCGTCCGATCTCGATCGCGGCGACGATCCGCGCGGCGCTCGCGCGGCCGAGCCGGCCCTCGGTGCGCCAGCCGGCGATCGCGAGCCGCGCGAGCCCCGCGAGGCCGTGCCGGCGCACGAGCCGGCGCGCCAGAACGAGCCGCGCGTCCGCGGCTCGCGGCGAGCCGGCGGCTCGCGGCGAGCCGGCGGCTCGCGGCGAGCCGAGAGCCAGGTTGACGAGCTCGGCCGCCGAGAGCGACGATGGCCCGCGAGCCTCGAGTCGTGCCCGCGGGCGCAGAGCCCGCGGCAGCTCGCTCGCACGTCGCGGAGCGCGCTCGTCGAGCGCGGGGAACAGAGCCGCCTCGCGCGTCGCGTCGGTCATCCGAACCCGGAGGGAGGCGGGGGGACCGGCCTAGCGCGGCGGCAGCACGCACACGCGGCGACCGTCGATGACGAGACGCCCCGCGGCCCACAGCTCGACCGCTTCGGGGTAGATTCGATGCTCCTGCTCGAGGATCCGCGCGGCGAGCGTGTCCTCGGTGTCCGAGTCGAGGACCGGGACCGCCGCCTGCAGGACGATCGGTCCGCCGTCGCATGCCTCGTCGACGAAGTGCACCGTGCAGCCGGAGACGCGCACCCCGTGCTCGAGCGCCTGGCGCTGCGCGTCGAGGCCCGGGAACGCCGGGAGCAGCGACGGATGAACGTTGAGGATCCGCCCGCGGAACGCGGCCACGAACGCCGGGGACAGGAGCCGCATGTAGCCCGCGAGGCACACCAGGTCGATCGACTTCTCGCGCAGCACGGCCAGGACCTGGCGCTCGTGCTCGGCGCGCGGCTTGACGCTCCGGCTGTCGATGACCTGCGTCTCGACGTCGAGCGCCCGTGCGCGCTCGAGGCCCTTTGCTTCCGGAACGTTCGACAGCACGAGCGCCGGCTCGGCCGTACCGGGCCGCGCACGCAGGGCCTCGATCAGCGCGACCATGTTGCTGCCGCGTCCGGAGATCAGGATCGCGACACGGCGCGAGGAAGCCTCGCGGCGTGAGGCAGCCTCGAGGCGCGGGACGACCTCAGGCATACAGCACCGCCCGATCGCCCGGCACGATCTCGCCGATCGACCAGCACGGCTGACCGAGAGCCGCGAGCCGTCCCGCGAGGCCGGCCTCGTCGTCGGGCGCGACGATCGCGACCATCCCGATCCCCATGTTGAACGTCCGGAGCATCTCGGCCTCGCCCACCCGGCCGAGCCGGCGCAGCAGCTCGAACAGCGGCGGGACGGTCCAGCTCTGGCGGTCGATCCGCGCCGCGGTTCCGGCAGGCAGGACGCGCGGCACGTTGTCCGTGAGCCCGCCGCCCGTGATGTGCGCCAGCGCATGGATCCGACGCTCGCCGATCGGCTCGCGCAGCGCCGGCAGGTAGCACAGGTGCTCGGCGAGGAGCGCGCGCCCCACCGTGTCGCCGAGCTCGGCCACACGCTCGTCGAGACCGAGGCCGGCGACCTCGAGCAGGATCTTGCGCGCGAGCGAGAACCCGTTCGTGTGCAGTCCGGCCGACGCGAGACCGAGCAGGCGGTCGCCGACCCGCACGCGGCTCCCGTCGATGAGCTGGGGCCGGTCGACGAGGCCGACGAGAAACCCCGCGATGTCGTATTCCCGCTCGGCGTAGAACCCGGGCATCTCCGCCGTCTCGCCGCCGAGGAGCGCCACGCCGTGCGCCCGGCACGCTCCGGCGATCCCGGCGACGACCTGGGCCAGAACGGCCGGCTCGAGGCGTCCTGTGGCGAAGTAGTCGAGGAAGAACAGCGGCATCGCCCCCTGCACGAGCACGTCGTTGATGCAGTGGTGCACGAGGTCCCGGCCGACCCCCGCGTGTGCGCCGGTGGCGAACGCGAGCCGCAGCTTGGTCCCCACGCCGTCGCACGTGGCGACGAGGATCGGCTCGGCGAGGCCCGCGAGCCGGGGGGCGTAGAGACCGCCGAACGTCCCGAGCTCGGACAGCACGCCCGGCGTGCGCGTCGAATGCACGAGCGCGCGGATGCGCCTCAGACCGTCGTCCTGCGCATCGATGTCCACCCCCGCCTCGCGATACGTCAGCTCGGGCGGCGGCTCCGGCTCGTCCTGGCTCATTCGTGTCTCCGCTCGGCGATCAACATCGGCCGGCCGGCCCGTCCGGACCACGCGGCGGGTTGCCCCACGGCAACGACGCTCAACGTCCAGCCTTCTCGAACAACCGCAGCTGCCGCTCCTCGGCCAGCGGAAGCGCCACCGGCTGATCGTCGGTCCAGCACGCGGTGCACGCCTGATCCGCCGTGCGCCCGGTCGCCCGCAGCAGGCCATCCAGGCTCAGGTAGCCCAGGCTGTCCGCACGCAGGTGCTCGCGAATCTCGTCGACCGAGTGGTTCGCGGCGATCAGCTCCTCGCGCCGTGGCGTGTCGATGCCGTAGTGGCACGGCCCGATCGTCGGCGGGCAGGCGATCCGCACGTGCACCTCGGCCGCGCCCGCGTCGCGGCACAGCTGCACGATCTTGCGGCTCGTCGTTCCGCGGACGATCGAATCGTCGACCAGGGCGATGCGTCGGCCGCGCAGGAGGCCGCGCACGGGGTTCAGCTTGACCCGCACGCCGAAGTTCCGGATCTGCTGCGTCGGCTCGATGAACGTCCGGCCGACGTAGTGGTTGCGCACGAGCCCCATCTCGAACGGCGCACCCGATGCGCGGGCATACCCCAGCGCGGGGTAGACGCCCGAGTCCGGAACCGGCACGACCGCATCCACGTTCACCGGGTGCTCGCGCCACAGCTCGGCCCCGAGCTTCTGCCGCACGGCCTCGACCGAGTCGCCGAACACCTGGCTGTCCGGTCGCGCGAAGTACACGTGCTCGAACAGACACGGCGCGGGCCGCGCGGTCGGGAACGGGCGGAACGAGTGACACCCGCCGACGTCGAACACCACGACCTCGCCACGCTCGACCTCGCGCACGCACTCGGCCGACAGCAGGTCGAACGCGCACGTCTCGCTGGCCACGACCCACGCCCCGTCGACCCGCCCGATCGACAGCGGGCGCCAGCCCAGCGGGTCGCGGGCCGCGATCAGGCGCCCCGGAACGAGGCACACGAGGGAGAACGCCCCGCGCACGTGGCGCAGGGCGTCGACCAGCGCGTCCACGACGTCGGGGGCCCGCGACCGCGCGGCGAGATGCAGGATGATCTCGGTGTCGGACGTGCTCTGGAAGATCGAGCCGTCCGCCTCGAGCTCGGCGCGCAGGCCCGCCGCGTTCACCAGGTTGCCGTTGTGGCCGATCGCCACCGGGCCGCGGTGGTCGCGCAGGAGGAACGGCTGCGCGTTCGCGGCGTGCGACTCGCCGGCGGTCGAGTAGCGCACGTGGCCGATCGCGGCACGTCCGGGGAGCGCATCGAGGACCCCGCGCGAGAACTGATCGGCGACGTGGCCCATCCCGGCGCGGCGCTCGAGCGTACCGCCGTCGGCGCTGACGATTCCCGCCGACTCCTGACCCCGGTGCTGCAGCGCGTAGAGCGCGAGCGAGGCGAGCGTCGAGGCCTCGGGATGACCGAAGATCCCCACGATCCCGCACATGTCGTCGTCTCCCTCGCGGCCGTCTCGCGCGACGGCGCGGCCATTATAGGTCGACCGCTCGGCCGTTACTCGGTGTCGGCGAGCGCCCGGTCGATGATCGTGTCGACGTGGCGCAGCAGGCGCTCGGGGTCGAAGCACACCGCGAGCGCGCGACGATCGAGCACCGCCCCGACCTCGGGATCGTGCTCGAGCAGATCGCGCAGCGCGCCCTCCCCGGCCCACGTGCGCATCGCGTGGCGCTGTACGATCGCGTACGCCTTCTCGCGCTCGAGCCCGGCCTCGGTCAGCGCGAGCAGCACGGCCTGGGAGTACACGAGACCCCGCGTGCGCTCGAGGTTCTCGGCCATCCGCTCGGGATACACGAGCAGGCCGTCGAGCGACACCGCGCATGCGGTCGAGCAGGAAGTCGCACAGGATCGTCGCGTCGGGCAGGATCACGCGCTCGACCGACGAGTGCGAGATGTCGCGCTCGTGCCACAGCGGGACGTCCTCGAGCGCGGCCTGGACGTACGACGCGGACGACCCGGGCCAGGCCCGAGACGTTCTCGCAGCCGCACGGGGTTGCGCTTGTGCGGCATGGCCGACGAGCCCTTCTGGCCCGCGGCGAACGGCTCCTCGACCTCGCGGACGTCGGTACGCTGGAGATGCCGGATCTCGGTCGCGATCCGATCGAGCGACGACGCGAGCACGCCGAGCGTACGCATGAGCATCGCGTGCCGGTCGCGCGGCACGACCTGCGTGGCCACGAGCTCCGGCACGAGATCGAGCCGCGCGAGCACCGTCGGCCTCGATCTCCGGGCCCAGGTGCGAGTACGTCCCGACCGCCCCCGACAGCTTGCCGCGCCGCAGCTCCTCGCGCGCCAGGGTCAGGCGCGCGACGGTTCCGGCCGGCCTCGGCGAACCACGCGGCGAACTTCAACCCCAGCACGTACGGCTCGGCATGGATCCCGTGCGTCCGCCCGACCATCCGCGTGCGCCGGTGGGCGTCGGCCTGGCGCCGCAGCACGACCCGCAGCTCGTCGATGCCGCGCAGCAGGATGTCGATCGCGCGCACGGTGCGCAGCGCCTGGGCCGTGTCGACGACGTCCGACGACGTCAGGCCGTAGTGCACGTGGCGCGCCGCGGGGCCGATGCGTCTCGGCCAGGTTCTCGAGGAACGCGATCACGTCGTGACCGACGCTGCGATTCGATCTCGGCGATACGCGGCGACGTCGAACCGGGCCCGGCTGCGGATCGTCGCCAGGTCCGCCGCGGGGACGAGACCCCGCGCCGACAGCTCCTCGCACGCCGCGAGCTCGACCTCGAGCCAGCTGCGGAACTTCTGCTCCTCGGACCACAGCCGACCCATCTCGTCGCGCGTGTAGCGGTCGATCATCGTCCCCCCGGTCCGATCACGATCGCCGGCGTCGGCCCGCGCCGCGACGCGACCCGCATCGCCGCGCGGCAGCCCGGCGTGCGCGCCAGCGCCGCCGCCGCCGTGCGCCGGGCGAGCTCCGGCGTGTTGTTGTGCTCGGACAGATGCGCGAGCACGATCGCCTGGCAGCCGCTCGTCGACGACGTCGGCGATCAGGTCGGCCGCCGCGGCGTTCGACAGGTGCCCCAGGCGACCGGCGACGCGTTGCTTGAGCGCCCACGGATACGGGCCGTCGCGCAGCATGTCCGGCGTCGTAGTTCGATCTCGATCACCAGCACGTCGCAGCCGCGCAGCCGCTCGACGACGAGCGTCGTCGCGTGACCCAGGTCGGTCGCCACACCGACCCGCGTCCCGTCCCGCGTCAGGACGAAGCCCACCGGGAGCGCGGCGTCGTGCGGAACGGGGAACGGATCGACGACCACGTCACCGATCTCGAACGGCTGCCCGGGAAGAAACGGCGTGCAACGCCGCAGACGTGCACGTAGGACAGGTCGAGCGCGGCGAGCGTCTCGTACGCCGCAGTGCACCGGCACGCCGAAGCGTGTGGAGAAGCGCTCGACGCCCGAAGCGTGGTCCCGGTGCTCGTGCGACACCAGGATCGCGGCGAGCGAGCGCGGCTCGACGCCGATCGCGGCGAGGCGCGCGGGCGATCGTGCGCGCGGACGAGCCCGGCATCGACGAGGAGCCGCGTGCCGCCGAGCTCGACCAGCGTGGCGTTGCCGCCGCGAGCCGCTGCCGAGCGGCACGACGCGCAGCGTCATCCGCGGCCCGATGTGGCCGAAGCCGCCGCTCCCCCGCTCGGTCGCCGGCAGCTCGTCGACCTCGACCCACGTCGTCTCGGGGAACACGCTGGACCACGAGCTGCGCGATGCGGTCGCCGCGCCGGATCCGCGACCGGATGCTGGCCCAG
The DNA here is from genome assembly GCA_963824225.1 of uncultured Acidobacteriota bacterium. GTDB lineage: Bacteria > Acidobacteriota > Polarisedimenticolia > Polarisedimenticolales > Polarisedimenticolaceae > CAWGOF01. The sequence goes on from CAWGOF010000003.1 coordinate 146,322, forward strand.
GTTGACCACGAGAACGGCGATCTCGCCGCGATAGTCGGCGTCGACCGTTCCCGGAGCTGTTGAGCAGCGTCAGCCCGTGCTCGAGCGCGAGACCGCTGCGCGGGCGGACCTGGCCCTCGTACCCGTCGGGCAGCGCGATCGCGATGCCCGTCGGCACGAGCGCCCGCGCCCCAGGCGACACTTCGATCTCGCCGTCGACGCACGCTCGCAGATCGACCCCCGCGGCCAAGGCGGTCGCGCGCACGGGCAGCGGCAGGTCGGACGCAGTGGCCAGACGCCGGACCTGCACCTCGACCGGGGCGGCCCCCGTCCGGCTCACAGCGCGAGGGTCCGTCGGTCGACGCGCAGCCGATCGATCTGGCCCACGGCCGCGAGGGCCAGTCGCCGGCCGCGGAACAGGCGCCTCGCGACCGCTCGAACCTCCGGCCCCGTGACCCGGCTCACGCGGTCGAGCGTCTCCTCGCTCGTCACCTGCCGGCCGAAGTAGATCTCCTGCCGCGCGAGCTTCGACATGCGGCTCGACGTCGACTCGAGCGCCAGCATCAGGCTGCCCTTCAGGTGCTCCTTGGCCATCGTCAGCTCTTCGGGACGTCGGTCCGCTCTCGGCGAGCGAGCGCATCTCGGCGGCGACCAGCCGCAGCGACGTCCGCGCCTGCTTCAGGGCTCGTCGCCGCGTAGACCGTCAGCATGCCCGAATCGAGGAACGCGTTCACCGCCGAGTAGACGCTGTAGGCGAGGCCCCGCTCCTCGCGGATCGTCTGGAACAGGCGCGACGACATCGTCCCGCCGAGGATCGTGTTCAGCACGAACAGCGCGTAGCGCCCGGGGAAGCTCTCGGGGAACGCGGGGAGACCGAGCAGTAGGTGCAGCTGCTCGAGCTCGCGTTTGCGCCGGCTCACGATCGCCGCCGCGCACCCGCGGCTGCGGTGTGCGCTCGCTGCGCCGCGGACCGCGCTCGAGCCGCGCCGAACGCAGCTCGCACGAGACGCGCCATGTCGGCATGGCGCAGGTTGCCCGCGGCGGCGATCAGGATGTCTCCCGGACGGTAGATTCGCGGAAATAGCGCAGGAGCTGGCCGCGGCCGAGCGCGCGCACCGTCCGCTCCGTGCCCTGGATCGGCCGGCCGAGCGGCTGGCGCGGGTAGAAGTGATCCGTGAACAGGTCGTACACCAGCTCGTCGGGCGAGTCCTCGACCATCCGGATCTCTTCGAGCACGACCCCGCGCTCGCGCTCGAGCTCCGTCGGGTCGAACGCCGGCCGCTGCACGATGTCGGACAGCAGGTCGACCGCGTCCCGCACGTGCGTATCGAGCACCTTGGCGTAGAAGCACGTGTATTCCTTGGACGTGAACGCGTCCATCTGTCCGCCGATCGAGTCCATGGCCAGGGCGATCGCCTTGGCCGACCGGCTCTCCGTGCCCTTGAACAGCAGGTGCTCGATGAAGTGCGAGATCCCGTTGAGCCGCGCCGGCTCGTGGCGGCTCCCGCGACGGAGCCAGACACCGATCGCCACCGAGCGCACGTCGGGCATCGACTCGGTCAAGAGCGTCAAGCCGTTGGCCAGTCGCTCTTTGCGGATCATCGATGCCGTCTCGCGAGGGAAAGCCCGCGCTCGAGCGCGCGGAAGTGAGCGCCGAGTATAGCAGCCCTCAGCTCCCGCCACTCTTCGGCGGAGGCTTGGCCTTGCCGAACGGCTTGAACGTGTTGCCGGATCCAGATCCGAACGGCTTGAACTTGCTGCCCGGCTGACCGCCCGCTCCACCGCCGGGCGGCTGACCGAACCCGCCCGTGCCAGGCTGCTGCTGAGGGAACCCGCCCGCACCGGCCTGCCCTTGACCCGCGCGAGCTCCTCCGGGGATCTGCGTGCGCTCGAGATCGAGGTACGAGAACAGCCACTTGCTGTACTCGGTCTGGCCGTTGTACACGCGGAACGGATCGTCCTTGCACAGCGACCGTACGCCGGCGATCGGCAGACCGGCGAGCTGCTTGCCGCCGGCGTTCTTGTCTTCGCCGCCGCCGCTCGAGATCCCGAACGGCGTCGCGCCGCCCGGCTGCGCCTGCGGGAACCCCGGTGCACCGCCCGGCTGGAGCCCCGCCGGGGCCCCGGGGTTCGTCGACGGATTGCCGAACGCGCCGCCCTGCGGACTCGGGCTCCCGAACGGTTTCAAGCCCGAGCCGCCCTGCGGCGCGAACGGATCCTCCTCCGCGAGGGAGTTGGGATCGACGATCTCCCCTCCTGGCCCGGCGTAGAGCAAGCCCCACTTGCCGTCCTTGACCAGCGGGTCCTTCCACAGCTGCCGCAGGTAGTACTGGTTGCGCGGCCCGGGCTGCATCAGGTCTTCGAGCTTCATCGGCGGCGCGCCGCCGTGATCGCGGCGATAGCGCTGGATCGCGCGCACGAGGTCCTGGGCCCGGAACATCATCTCGGCTTCGTGGTCCCGGCGCAGCACGTCGATCCACTTCTGGAACGCCAGATCCGAGAAGATGACCAGGATCGCCACGGCGGCGACCATGCCGACCATCAGATAGCCGGCCTGCGCGCGGTCCTTCGGCCGGCCTCGCACTACGGCGTCACCACGATGTTCACCCGGTCGGTGCCCACCAGGCCGCAGGCGTCGGTCACGCGGAACTCCGCCGTGAACGTCGTGTTGTTCGGCGCGTTCTGGTTCGTGTACGTGCACGACACGGCCTGTCCGGTCTGCGGCGGGGTGCCGTTCGCGCAGTCCCAGGCGAAGCTCACGATCGCCGCGTCCGTCTGAACGGCGGTCCCGTTGAGCTGAACGATCACCGATCCGCCGCCGGCCGATACCACCTGGTCGGCTCCGGCCAATGCCGTGGGCGGGTCGAGGGCGCAGGCGATCTCGTAGCCGCTGACGAAGTCGGTGTTCGCGCTGAACCGCGACGGCGGCGCGGTCCCCGCGCCCGCGGCGCAGAACGTGGTCCCGGCGTCCGCGTCGTCGGTGACCCGGAGGGTCACGGTCAGGCGCTGCTCGGTCACGTACGTCCGTGTGACGACCGATTCGGTCGTGCCCTGGATCACCTCGTCGCTGCCGTTGAGGTTCGAGTCGATCGTCCACTGGTAGCACGTGATCGCGCCGTCCGGATCGCTCGACGATCGACCGTCGAACGTCACGGTCTGCCCCTTGACCTGGCCGTCCTCCGGATCGATCGACATCACGGCGCTCGGCGGCGTGTTGCCTTGGCTGACCGTCTTCGTGATCGTCACCGTCTGGGACAGCGCGCCCGACGCCGCGCCGACCTCGATCGACGCCGGGTCCTGCAGGTCGAGCGTCAGCACGTCGACGGCCACGCCGTTCGCGTTCGTCTTGACCGCCACCGGCGTGCCGCCGGCCGACGACTGCAGCGAGCCGCCGCTCGTCAAGAACGTGACCGCCACGTCCTCCATCGGGAAGCCGGCCGAGTCGAGGATCTGGGCCAGGATCGAGGTCTGCCCCTCGCTCTCACCGGCCGACGTGTCGATGACCACCGTCGTCGGGTTCGCGCTGAGCTTCATCTCGCCCTCGGGGTCGGCGGTCAGGGGCGTGCTCTCGCATCCCGAGAGCGCGAGCCCGAGGGCCACGAGCGTCGCGAGCGCGGTCAGTGTGCGGTTCATGCGTGCCTCCACGGTTGTCACAGCTCCCCGTACGGCGTGCCGTCGAGCGTGGTCCCCTCGGCGCCGCTGTGTACGTCCGCGATCCCCGGCTCGGTCGAGATGTCGGTGTCGTCCATCTCCGCGAACTTCGTCATGCCACGTCGAGCTGCTCTGCGTGATCGGATCGACCGGCATGTCCCGCAGGTAGCTGGCCTCGACCAGCGCCTGCAGGCTGCTCGGATAGCTTCCCTTGTCGGCGAAGAAGTTGTTGATCTGCGTGCGCATCGTGAACAGGTTCTCGCGCAGCACGGCTTCCTTGGCCCGCACGATCGACTTGCGGTACTGCCCGACCGCGATGCTGGCGATGATCCCGATCAGCGCCACGACGATCAGCAGCTCGATCAGCGTGAACCCGCGAGCGTTTGCTTGCGCCGCATGCTCACCATTTGTTGTACGCGTCCCGTTGAGCCCGATCTTGTCGCTCTTGGACCGCACGTCGAAGATGTTGATGCCGTCCGTGAACAGCGAATCCGGGCTCGATCGCGCGACGAGCGCGTGGTCCACTCGGCGTTGCCGGTCATCGGATCGATCGGGAGGCGCCGCAGGTACTTGATCTTCTGCCCGCCGCGTCGCCGATGTCGACGCCCTCGACGAGCAGCTTCAGCTCCTCGGGGTAGCCTTCCTCGTTCGCCGCGTTGAGGTGCTTGGCCCGGATCCCGGGGTAGCGCTGCGTATCGAACTGGAACCGGTCGAGGGCCTCACGGATCTCGCGCAGCGCCTGGCGCAGCTCGAGCTCCTTCTGGCGCTTGACCATCGTCTTGGCGACCGGGAGCGCGAGCGACGCCAGGACGAGCATGATCGCGGTCGCGCAGACCAGCTCGACCAGCGTGAACCCGGCCGCCCGCCGCCCGCGCGTCATCGCGCGCGTCATCACGCTCGCACCCGCACCGGCGCGGTCTGGAAGCCGCCGGCAGGTTGCGCGCCTGCGGGTCTTTCACGCTCGCCCCGGTGAAGCCGAACCCGCAGTCCCCGGGGGCGATCGCCGTCGAACTGGAACGTCGCCAGCGTGCCCGCCCCCGACACGCCCTCGCGGCGCTCCCATGCGCGAGAGGCCGACGACGATCTCGCCGCCGCTGCCGGTGTCGCTCGGCAGGAACACCGTGTTCGCCCCGTCGCCGCGCAGGAACGGGCCCTCCGTTCGCCGGCGCGACGGTAGCTGCAGCACACCGGCGGTTGTAGCGCAGGTGGAACGGCGTCGAGCCGACGTTCTTCGCGCTGTCGATCACGACCTGCACGACCACGTGCTCGCCCACGGGGAAGACCGGCTTGATCGGCACGAGGCGCACGATCGCCGGGCCCGAAGGCGGCTCCTCGGGCGGCTGCTCCTCGTCCTCCTCGCCGGGCGGCGGCTCCTCCTCCGGAGGTGGCTGCTGTTCCTCGCCAGCCGGCGGCGGGATCCACGGGCGGCTGGGGCGGCTGGGCCTGCTGCGGTGTCGGGGCGACCGGCTGCCCGCGCGTTGGCCGTCGCCCGCTCGCGCTCGACGTCGGGCGAGCTCGTCATCCGGCTCAGGCCGCCGCCCTCGCGCTGGGCGTCGCCTTCGGCGCCCTCGACGCTCGCCGGCTCGGCCTCGGCCGGCGCGCCGCCGCCGAACGGGCCGGCGTAGAGCGACTGCCGGGCCGGACCGCGCAGCTGCATGTTCTCCTCGGTCCCGACCCACAGCGTCGGCCAGATCCTCCTCGTTGATGTCCGGGATGCGGACGATGCGCGGCGTGAGCGTCATCACGATGTCCGTCTCGCTTCTCGGTCCGCGTGGTCTTGCCGAACACACGTCGCAGATCCCGGGATGTCGCCCAGCCCGGCGACGCCGCTGATCGTGTCCGAGTCCTCGCGCTGCGATCAGGCCGGCCAGCAGGTTCGTCTCGCCGTCCCGCAGGCGGATCACGGTCTGGATCTGCCGCGTGCCGATGATCGGCTGCTCCTGGCCGCCCGTGCCGGTCGATACGCTCCCGGTGATCTGGCTGACCTCGACCTGGACCTGCAGCGTGATCTCCTTGTTGTGGTGCACGCGGGGCTCGATCTGCAGCGTGATGCCGACGTTCTGGTAGGTGAACGACGTGATCGGGACGATGTTCCCGCCGACCGTCTGCGACGTGTTGAACGACGTCGTGGGGATCGGCACGCGGTCGCCGATCAAGAGCTCGAGCCTGCTCGCCCTCGGACACGCGCAGCTGCGGCTGGGCGATGGCCTTGGTGTCCGAGTCGCTCTTGAGGAAGTCGAGCGTCACGCTGGGGATGATACCCACGGTCCAGTTGCCGGTCTGGCTTGCAGGATGTCCAGGTTGTTCAGCGGCACGCGCTCGTCGCCGTCGCGGAACTGCAGCGACAGGAGCTTCGAGCTCAGGTCGATGCCCAGCGTCTCGGCCAGGTTGCGATTGATCTGCAACAGCTCGACGTCGATCAGCACCTCGCCGCTGCGACTTGTCGTGGGCCTCGACGATGCGCTCGGCGATCGCGACCTTCGTCCGGCGTGTCCTTGATCGTCACCGAGTTGAGCTCGGTGTTCTCGGCGATCTGCCGCGACTGGAGCAGCGAGCGCAGGACGGTCGTGACCTGTCTTGGTGTCGGCGTTGCTCAGGAAGAACGTGCGGATCACCTGGTCCTCGTACTCCTGGCGCTTCGGCCGGGTGTCGGGGGCGATCAGCAGCGTGTAGTCGTCGATGACCTTGTAGAAGTTCTTCGTCTGGAGCATCAGGATGTCCAGCGCCTTCTCCAGCGTGACGTTCCCGATGTCGATCGTCAGCGGCTTGTCGATCTCGACCTTGTCGTCGAAGATGAAGTTGATCCCCGAGGCCTTGCCGATGGCCTCGAAGATCTTGCTCAGCGCGACCTCCTTGAAGCTCATGAGGATCGGGATGTTCGTGCGGGCGTCGAGCAGCGGCGGCCCGACGTCGCGCCGTCGCGCGCGCTCCTTGAGCTGCTCGATCTCGGACGCGCTGATGCGCCGGCGCTCGATCTCGCGCAGCGCGCGCTGCAGCTCGGTCGCGGCGTGCTGGTGGCCCGGCGCCAGGACGAGCACCTGCTGGAACTCGGCGACCGCCAGCTCGAGCTGGGCGTTCTCGGCGTAGCGCCGACCCTTGCGGAAGTGATCGGCAGCGGAATCGAGCTTGGCCCGGTCGAGCGCCACGGTGTACTTGGTGTTGCCGGGATCGAGCGTCGTGGCCTTGCTGAAGTCCAGCACGGCCTCGTCGTAGCGCTCGGCGCGCATCGCGCGCTCGCCGCGCTGGTACGCCTTCGACGCGGCGCAGCCGACGAGCGCGCCGGCGACGACGACGAGTGCCACGACCCGCAATGCGTGCTGTATCCGTGAAGCCACGTGCCCCTCCGCCTAGCGCTTCCGCGAGGCCTGCGTCCCCTGCGTTTGCTTGAGCTCGGTCGTCTGACCGCGGAACCGCTCGTCGACGTAGCCGATGACCAACGTCTCGTAGCCGAACCCGACGAGCCGGAACTGCGTCTGCACCACGTCGCCCGTGCGGGCCAGCACCATGTCGCTCCCGACCTCGAGCACCGCGATGCGCGAGTTCTTCGGACCGAGCGAGCCGACGTACGTGAACCCGATCGGCGGCGGCTTGGGCTTCGGCGGCTCGTACGGTTGCGCCGGCATGACCGGCACCGGCGTCGCGACGACCGGTGTGGGCACGGGGGTCGGCGGCGGCGGTGGCGGCGGCGGCGCCGGCGGTGGCGGCGGAACGTAGTACTGGAACAGGTTGCGCCCGTGCGCGTCGTAGTCCGGGATCTCGCGGTCGAGAACCGCGAGCAGGACCTCCGGGGCCGGGCCCACGGCGGATGCGGCGGCCTTGCCCGGGGCGTCGGCGGCGCTGCGGTTCTCCGGGGCATCGTTCCCCGTGTAGTACGACACGCCCACGGCCACGGCGACCAGCGCACCGGCCAGGATGATCTCGCGACGGGTGAGGCTGCGGGCCATCAACCGCTCCGGACCGCACTGCGCTTGGGCTTCTCGGCATGGTTGCGCGCGCGCACCTCGGGGGCGTCGAAGTACGTGGCGATGGCGACGTTCAGCTCGAGCATCACCCCGCCGTCTTGCGCCTCGGCGAGGCCGACCTGCTCGACGACGAGGAACTGCTCCGACGACTCGACGGCCTGCAGGAACCGCCGCAGGTTCGCGTAGCCCCCCTCGAGCGGCACGGTCATCACCATCCGGTCGAGCTCCTCGCCGACGAGCAGCTCGTTGTCGATGCTCACCGTCTCCCAGTCGATGCCGAACCGCTCGCACAGCTCGGCGACCTCGAACTGCGCGCTGATCATCCGCGTCTCGCGCGTCGCCAGGATCTCGCTGCGCAACCGCTTCAGATTGGCCTGGGTCTTCTCGAGCTGCGCCAGGAACTTCTCCTGCTTCTCGACCTCGGCCCGGCGCGCGATGAGCTCACGGCGCTGCGGGTCGGTTCCGACCTCCAGGCGCTCGGACTCGCGGATCCCGGGGCGCGTGAACAGGAGCCAGAACGCGAAGTTCAACACGGCGAGGGCTGAGAGCGCGATCCCGATCGCGCGGATGCGCTGCCCGACGTCGAGCGGCCGCCGGCTCACGGCGAGCCCTGCTTTCGCTTCGACACGTCGCCCCACTCGTCCTCGACCTCGACCGGTGGCGGACTCGCGGGCGCGGACGCCTTGGCCGCAGCCTGTGCCGCCGGCTCCTCCGCGGGCAGGTCCGGCCGGTAGTGGAACCGCAGCTGGAACAGGATTTCCCCGCTGTCGGCGCGCGCCAAGCGCTCGGGCAGGACGAACGCGAAGCGCGGATCGTCGAGCAGCCGCTGCTGCAGCTCGCCGATGTCGTCCAAGCTACGCGCCGTGCCCTCGACCGAGACCGGGACGCCCGAGCCGTCGGCGCCCGACGAGCGCGAGTCGCTGTCGCCCGCCCCGTAGAACACCGGCCGCACGCTGTTCATGCGCACGCCGCCGGGCTGGATCTTCTCCATCATGTTGAACAGCTTGGTCCACGAGAACGCCTTCCAGTCGATGATCTGGTTGGCCTTCGCCGCTTGCAGGTGCAGCGCCGGGACGTCGAAGTTCTGGATCGCCGCCCGCGCCCGGCCGGCGCGCGTCTCGAGGTCGCGCTGCTGCTTGGCGAAGCTCCCGACCTGGCCCGCGAGCTCCCGGCCCCGCGCGTGCTGCTCACGATACGTCGACACGTTGGCCCACGTCGCGACGGCGAGCACGAGCGCGGCGACGGAGTGCAAGCTCCACACGAGCGTCGTGTTGCGCGCCGGGCTCGTGGCCAGGTTGACGTCGAGCCACTGCACGTTCAGCGTCTCCGGCCCATCGCCGCCCCGATCGCCGGAGCGAGCCGCTGCGCGAGCCCCGGATCGAGCGTCGGCGCCTTGCGCGGATCGATCCCATCGAGCGGATCGATCGGCACGACGCGCTGGGGCTCGATCGTCCCGAGCGTCTCGGCCACCGCGCCCGCGCCGTCGACCGTCCGGGCGAACAGGGTCGAGATGCCCTGGCCCGCCAGCTTCTCCCGGTAGTACGACAGCGAGCTGGCGAGCTCGCGCGTCAGCTCGCCGTTGGCCCTGGCACCCGCGCCGTCCTCGCCCAACGACTTGCAGCGGAAGAAGATCAGCCGGCCGCCACGGAAGATCACCAGCGAGAAGTACCGTCCGGCGGCGTTGAACAGCGCGACGTCCGAGCCGTCCTTCGAAGCGTCGGCGATCCGGTGGTGGCACAGGTTGACCAGGTTCGACGTCGCGACGTCGACGAGCCCCACGCGCCCCCCGATCGCCTCGATCGCCCGCTCCAGCCCCTCGACCAGCGCCCGGCGCACGAGCACGACGAGCACCGACACCTCGCGACCCTCGCCGGTGAGCAGCTGATGGCTCATCCGTGCGTCCTCGAGCCGGAACGGCACCGCGCGTCGCATCCGCGCCCGCACGAGCTCCTCGAGGTCGCGCGCGCTTCCCGGTCGCTCGGGCAGCACGAGCAGGCTGATCTTGGCCAGGTTGTCGGGCAGGACGAGCGACACGCGGCCGGGCTTCGTGCCGCTGGCCTCGAACAGCTCGCGCAGCCGACCGACGAGCGTCTCGGGCGTGCGCGTCACGGCGTGAAAGATCGACGTCGGGACCGAATCGGCCTCCAGCTCCCGGCGGGCGTGGGCCTCGTAGCGCGCGCCGCGCCGGCCGCGCTTGAGGCGCACGAGCACCGCGTCGTCGGCCTCGAACGACACCGCGACCGGCGGATACGGCGGGCGCAGACCGAGCCAGGTCTCGGCGTCCATGCCGCGCATGCGCTCCAGGATCCCTCGTACGCTGACCGTCACGCGCCCCTCAATCGACGAAGGTCACCTTGTTGATCTCGTGCAGCGTCGTCTTGCCCGCGAACACCTTGCCCAGCGCGGCCTCGCGCAGGAAGATCATGCCCTCCTCCTTGGCCGCGCGCTTGATCTCCGATCCCGGTCGGCGTCTGCAGGATCATCTCCCGGATGCGGTCGGACATGTCGAGCAGCTCGGCGATCGCCGTGCGCCCGCGGTACCCCGTGCCGTTGCAGTCGATGCACCCGCGGCCCTCGTAGAACGTGAACTCGCCGTAGCGCCGGGGGATCGAGGCCCGAGTCGAGGAGCTGCTGCGCGCCGTGGCCTGCACCGGCCTGCTTGCACGACTGGCAGATCAGGCGGACCAGGCGCTGGGCCAGGATGCAGTTCAGCGCCGACACGAAGTTGTAGGGCTCGACGCCCATGTTCAGGAACCGGCCGAGCACGTCGACCACGTTGTTGGCGTGGACGGTCGTGAAGACGAGGTGGCCGGTGAGCGCGGACTGGATCGCGATCTGCGCCGTCTCCTGCGTCGCGGATCTCGCCGACCATGATCTTGTCCGGGTCGTGGCGCAGGATCGAGCGCAGGCCGCGCGCGAACGTCAGGCCCTTCTTCTCGTTGACCGGGATCTGCGTGATGCCCGGGAGCTGGTACTCGACCGGGTCCTCGATCGTGATGATCTTGTCCTCTTCGTTCTTGATCTCGGAGAGCGCGGCGTAGAGCGTCGTCGTCTTGCCCGAGCCGGTGGGCCCGGTGACCAGCACCATCCCGTACGGCTCCTTGATGAACCGCCGCATGCGCGGGCAGGTCCCGCTCCTCGAAGCCGCACACGTCGAGGCGACAGCGAGGCGAACTCTCGTTCGTCGACTCCTTGTCCAGGATGCGGATGACGCAGTCCTCGCCGTGCACCGAGGGCATGATCGAGACGCGGAAGTCGACGGTCGCGGCCCTTGACCCGCAGCTTGAAGCGGCCGTCCTGCGGGACGCGCTTCTCCGAGATGTCGAGCTCGGACATGACCTTGATGCGCGAGATGATCGTCGAGTGGAACTTCTTGTCGATCGGCTCCATCGCCTGGTAGAGCACGCCGTCGATGCGGTACTTGATCACGACCTCGCCGGTCGCGCGTCTCGACGTGGATGTCCGAGGCGCGGCGCTGCAGGGCGTTGAAGATCGTCGAGTCGACGAGCTTGATGATCGGCGACGGAGTCCGAGGTCAGCTGGTCGATGCGAGAGCGTCTCCTCGCCGGTCTCCTCGTCCTCGGTGACGATCTGGATCCGGAACTCCTCGGTCGCCTCCTCGAGCACGCGCTGCGACGACTCGCTCTTCTTGAGGATCTCCTGGATCGCGGTCTGCGTGCCCGACGCACGATCTCGATCGACGTGCCCAGGAGCAGCTCGAGCTCGTCGATCATCAGGACGTCGGTCGGATCGGCGACGACGACTGACAGGCCGCGGTCCGTGCGCCGGCGCGGCACGAAGTTGTAGCGGAACATCAGGTCGACGGGGATCGAGCGGAACAGCTCGGGATCGATCTCGAACTGTGCCGAGATCGACGTACTCGAGGCCCAGCCGCTCGGCCAGCGCGCGGGCCTGGAGCTCCTCGGACAGGACGTCGTCCCCGCTGGGCACCACGGTCTCGGTGGCCCGCGCGCGCGTCGTCTTCGGCCATCCCGCTCGGTCCTCCGCTCACACCGCCGCGCCGTACACGCGGATCAGCGGCAGGTAGATCGACGAGCAGCATCGCCGGCGACGATCACGGCCATGAACACGAGCATCAGCGGCTCGATCAACGTGACCAGGCGGCTCAGCCGGGTGTCGATCTCCTCGTCCGTGAAGTCGGATGCGTGGTTCAGCATCTCGACCAGCGCACCCGTCGACTCGCCGACCTTGACCATCTGGATCGTGATGTCGGCCATCAGCCCGGTCCGGTCGAGCGACTCCCACAACGAGCTGCCCTCGCGCACGCGATTGGCGACGTCGGCCAGGCTGCGCTCGTAGATCACGTTGCCGACCGCGCCCGCCGGAGAGCTCGATCGAGGTGACGAGCGGGATCCCGCCGGCCTGCAGCGTGGCCAGCGTCCGCGTGAACCGGCTCTGCGCGTAGTCGCCGATGACGCGCCCGATGAGCGGGACCCGCAGCTTGAGCGCGTCGAACCACGCTCGCCCGGCCGGCGTGCGCGTCCACAGGACGAGCGTCGCGATGCCAGAGACGAGCGCCAGCAGGATCACGTGCCAGTACGACCGGCACAGCATCGCGAGACCGACGACGAGCTTCGTCAACAGCGGGAGATCCTGGCCGAAGTCCTTCAGGAACTCGTTGAACTTGGGGATGATCACGAACATCATCAGCGCGATCAGGCCCGTGGACAGGGTCAGCAGGATCGCCGGGTAGATCAGCGCCGACACGACCTTGCGCTGGATCGCGAGCACCCGCGCCGAGTAGTCGACGAAGCGCGCGATCACCGTGCCCAGCTCGCCCGACCGCTCCCCCGAAGCCAGGCTCGCCGAGTACAATCGCGGGAACAGCGAGCCGTGGGCCGTGAACGCATCGGACAGCGCCTCGCCGCTCTTGACCCGCTCGCGGATGTCGACCAGCGCGCGGCGAAACGTCGGGTTCTTGCGCCGTTCGGTCAGGATCTCCAGGCTCGACAGGATCGGCAGGCCGGCCCGGATCAGGGCCACGAACTCCTTGTTGAACGCCAGGAAGTCGCGCTGCGAGATCGAGCCGCGCAGGCGGAACGTCCGCGCCACCTGATCGACGAGCGAGTTCGTGCGCCGGAGGTTCAGGACCAGCAGGTCCTGGTTCTCCAGGTCGTGACGCAGCGCGCCCTCGTCGTCCGCACTGTACGTGCGCTCGACGATCTCGCCCGTCGCGGTGGCCACGCGGCAAACGAAGTCCGGCACCCTACCTCTCCCGCACCTGGAGCGTCAGGAACAGCGCACGCTTCGATCCAGGGTCCGACGCCGCGCCGACCGTCTGCAGACGCTCGAGCGGCAGAACCATCCCCGCCGTGTACAGGTCTTCGCGCGTCTCCTTGCCCTGGGCGTCGACCCGTCGGCGCTGCAGCGAGAAGCGCTTGAACGTCACCGCGCGCTGCTCGATCTGCACCGCGTCGACCGTGAACACGACGCGGTACTCGTCCGACAGGTCGGCCACGATCGGCGCGCCGCCCTCGACCGCGATCACGGCCCGGCTGCCCAGCGGCTCGTACGACGTCCACTTCGTGAAATCACCCAGCGTCTCGAGCACGCCGCGCACCTCGCGCGAGAAGCTCGACGCCCCGACGCTCTGCCCCGGGCGCTCCTGCGCCGTTCCGAGGAACAGGCTCAGCGTGACCTCGACGTTGCGCGGCGGGAGATCGAAGCTCGCGAGCAGCCCGGCCACGCGGGCCAGGACGTCGCTGCGGTCCTCGACGACGAGCGTTTTCAACCGCGGCTGGAGCTTCACGCTGCCGTCGGCGGACAGGATCGGCTGCACGATGTCCGCCGCGTCGGCGAGCGGGCGGTGATGCACGACGAACGCCCGGGCCATGATCGCGGGAGACGCCGGAGCCTGCGCGCCCGAGGGAGGCACGGCGAGCCCGAGGGCGAAGAGCCAGACGGCGATGCGCCGGATCACAGCTCGAGGTCCTTGTCGAAGATCATGACGACCTGGGTTCCGCCGACGCGGAGGTCGAGCACCTGCGCCTCGCCGGGCGAGGACAGCAGGTCGACCCGGCCGTAGGCCGGCTCGACGCCCGCCGAGGGAGGCTCGACGCCCACGCGCTCGACGGTCGCGGGCGCGCCCCGATCGCCGACCAGGCCGACGAGCGCCGCCGCGAGGGCCACCGACGCGGCGATCGAGCCGATCGCGCGCCCACGCGAGCTCGACCGTCCGCCGAGCCGGTCGATCTCCCGGCCGACATCTGCGCTGAGACGCTCGAGCCGCCCGGCCGTTATCGGCACGGAGGCGAGCAGCGCGAACGCGCGGGTCGGGTCAGCGGCCAGGAGCCGGGCCCGGCAGTCGGCGCATCCCGCTGCGTGCTCGACCGCGGCCGCCCGAGCGGCGCGATCGAGATCGTCGAACCGATCGATCACTCGCGACTCGAGGTGCGCGGTCACGTCTGTCCCTCGCCGGTCGTTCCTCGGGGTCGGCCGGGGACGAGCCCCGGGTAACGCCGCTCGAGCCCCTCGCGCAGGATCCGCCGGGCCTGCATCAGATGGTTGCGCACGGTCGACGCGGCGATCCCCAGCACCTCGGCGATCTCCTCCGCGTCGAGCCCTTCGATCTCGCGCAGCACGAACACCGCGCGCTGGCGCGGCGCGAGCTCCTGGGCCAGCTCGAGGAACGCCCGCTCGAGCGCCCGCCGATCGAGATCCGCCTCGACGGTCGGAGGCGGCCCGGCGATCGAGTCGGCGTCCAGATCGGGTACGGCCCGCAGTCCCCCGCGCGCGCCACGGGCCCGTAGCTGGTCGATCGCGGCGTTGACCGTGATCCGGTACAGCCACGTATCGAGCGCATGGCGCGCGTCGTAGCGGTCGAGCCCTTGCCAGACCTTGAGGAACACCCCCTGGGCGACGTCGAGCGCGTCGTCCCACTGGCCCGTGATCTGATACGCCGTGCGCACCACACGCTCCCGCTTGCGTCGAACCAGCTCGTCGAACGCCCGCCGGTCCCCGGCCGCGGCGGCGCGGAGCAGCTCGGGCTCGTCGGGCGGATGCGGCATCGGCCAGGCTCGCGTCCCCGGACGCGTACGACGACGGCCTTCCGCCTCCGCCCGAACTACGGCGGGAGGCGGCCCTCCGTCTAGTCGACCGGGGGTGTTGGACCCCGCCCTCCATGGGCGCGGGCCCGACTACTCTAGCGAATAGCTCGCCTTAGGGGGTCCGGGTCAGAAGCGGATCTCGAGCGTGGCCTCGAGGCCGGTCAGCACGATCGTGGCGCTGTCGAGCAGCTCGTCCCCGCCAGCGACCGGCGCGTGGCCCGGGGGCACAGGGACGTCGTGCCAGGTCGAGGCGCTGGCGCCGAGCCCGCACAGGAAGCGCGTGCCGATCCGGTAGCGCCAGGCGAGGCGCAGCTCGGTGATCGGGATCGCCACGTCCTCGTGGAGCCGGAACGTGTCGTCGGTCAAGAACGTCGGCGAGCCGGGAGACCCGCTGAACGTCTGCGTCGACGAGGTCCGCACGGCGCTGCCGAGCACGACCGATTGGCCCAGGTAGCCGACGATCCGGCTCCGGCCGACGACCCAGTCGCCGATCAGGCCCACGAGGGGGCCCATCATCCGATCGTAGTTCGCCGAGGATCCGAGGAATGCTCCCGAGTCGTTCTCGATCCCCACGAGCTGGAAATGGTCGTTGTCGAAGTCGGCGAGCCGCAGGCCGAGTTGCAGGCGAACACCGCCGCCGCCATCGGACGCCGGGGCGAGCGCCCGCGTCCCGTAGAGATCCATCGTCCACATCTCGAGGTCTGAATCCTCGAGCGTCTCGTAGAACAGCGCCTGGCCCGGACCGGTCGAGACGAACTCCTGGTCGGCGACCTCGAACACGACTTGATCGATCCCGCCGCTCCCCGCGGCCGCGGTGCGCCGCGGCGCGGCTTGGGACGTCAGGAACGCGAACATCTCGGCGCCCCAGGTCCACCTGTCCCCCCGGTGCTCGAACGCGACCCGGTACGCCACGCTTGCGTCCGTGTCCATGGTCACGGCGGTCACGTCGTCGACCTGCGGCGGACCGGTCGCGATCTCGTGAACGTTCAAGACGTGCGGATCGTGCCCATGAGCTTCCATGTAGATCGGCTCGAACCGCACGACCCACGGCTTCTCGGCCGCACCGGTCACACCGGCGCAACCGATCGCCCCGAGGCACAACAGGATCGAGCGCCTCATGGCCTGGTCCTCCTGCGTCTAGGAGGGTGTCCGCCGTGCCGATCCTTCGTGGTACGGTCTTCCCCGGAGGCCCGAGAACAATGACCACGCTGATCATCCCGCAGTCCGAGGTGCCGGCCCTGCTACCGATGGGCCAGTGCATCGACGTCATGGCCGAGGCGCTGCGGTCGCTGGCCCGGGGCGATTGCTTGCTGCCGCTGCGCTCGATGGTCTGGATGCCCGACCGCTCGGGCCTGCTCGGGCTCATGCCGGCGTACCTGGCGAGTCCCGCGGCGCTCGGGCTCAAGGCGATCAGCTTCCTTCCGGCGAACCATGGGACCGAGCGTGACTCGCATCAGGGCGCGGTCCTGCTGTTCGACGTGCACACGGGGAGCCTCCTTGCGATCATCGACGCCAGCTCGATCACCGCGATCCGCACCGCGGCGGTGAGCGGTCTGGCGACGCGCGTCCTGGCCCGCGAGGACGCGGCCGATCTCGCGATCCTCGGATCGGGCGTCCAGGCCGAGTCGCACCTCGAGGCCATGCGCACGGTGCGCGCGCTGCGCCGCGTGCGCGTGTTCAGCCCGCACGAGCACGCCGCCCGGGAGTTCGCCCGGCGTCACGGCGTCGAGCGCGCCGACACCGTCGAGGACGCGGTTCGCGGCGCGGATCTGATCTGCACGACGACCGCGTCCCCGATCCCGATCCTCCGCGGCGACTGGATCGCCCCGGGCGCGCACGTCAACGCGGTCGGCGCGTGCCTGGCGGCGACGCGCGAGCTCGACACCGCGGCGGTCCGGCGAGCGAAGCTGTACGTCGACCGTCGCGAGTCAGCGCTCAACGAAGCGGGCGACATCTTGATCCCGCTGCGCGAGGGCGCGATCGACGAGACCCACATCGTCGGCGAGCTGGGGGACGTGCTCCTCGAGCGGGCCCCGGGCCGCGCGACGCGCGACGAGGTCACGCTGTTCAAGTCGCTCGGTATCGCGGTCGAGGACCTGGCCTCGGCGCACCACATCCACGCCCGAGCGCGCGCCGAAGGCCGGGGCATCGCCGTCGAGTTCGGCGGCTATCGCCACGCGCCGCGCTGACGAGATCCGGCACACTTCTTCGGTCACACGCATCGGGCGATTCCCTCACACGGGATGCGGTGATTCCTCGATCGGTTTCGGCTGTCGAAGCTCGGGAACTGCGCGTAAGATCTTCGAGCAGTTGCGGAGAACACCCGAGGCCGCCCGCTGGCCGGTTGCCGCCGGGCGGTCGCGTTGCCCGATCGAACGTGGAGCCGATCGTGCGGACAGACAACGTCCCTTCCCCTCCTTCTGCCTCGACCCCACCCAACACCGAGCTGTCCGAGCTGTTGCGGGCCCTGCAGGCCGTGCGGAACGGCGACTTCTCGGTGCGGCTGCCCGGCGACTGGACCGGGCTGAACGGCAAGATCGCCGACACGTTCAACGACATCGTGGCGTCGAACGCCCGGATGGCGAGCGAGCTCGAGCGCGTCGGCACGGTCGTCGGCCGGCAGGGTCAGACGCGCCAGCGGGTCAAGTTCGGTCGGCGCAGCGGCGCCTGGGGCGAGATGGAGGCATCGTTCAACACGCTGATCGACGACCTGCTGTGGCCCACGACCGAGGTGACGCGCGCGCTCGCCGCCGTGGCCAAGGGCGACCTGCTGCAGACGGTCCGGCTCGACGTCGACGGCCGGCCGCTCCAAGGCGAGTTCCTGCGCTCGGCCACGATCGTCAACACGATGATCGAGCAGCTCGGCGTGTTCACGTCCGAGGTGACGCGCGTCGCGCGCGAGGTCGGCACCGACGGCAAGCTCGGCGGTCAGGCCCAGGCCCGCGACGTCGGCGGCGTGTGGAAGGACCTGACCGACAGCGTCAACTCGATGGCCAGCAACCTGACGGCCCAGGTGCGCAACATCGCCGAGGTGACGATCGCGGTCGCCAGCGGCGACCTGTCGCGCAAGATCACGGTCGACGTCCGCGGCGAGATCCTGCAGCTCAAGGAAGCGATCAACACGATGGTCGACCAGCTGCGGTCGTTCGCGTCCGAGGTGACGCGCGTGGCCCAGGAGGTCGGGACCGAGGGCCGGCTCGGCGGCCAGGCCGTGGTGCCCGGCGTCGCCGGCACGTGGAAGGACCTGACCGACTCGGTCAACGCCATGGCCCGCAACTTGACCGACCAGGTGCGCAACATCGCCGAGGTCACGACCGCCGTGGCCCGTGGCGACCTGTCGCGCAAGATCACCGTCGACGTCCGCGGCGAGATCCTCGAGCTCAAGAACACGATCAACACGATGGTCGACCAGCTCAACGCGTTCGCCGGCGAGGTCACGCGCGTGGCGCGCGAGGTCGGCACGGAAGGCCGGCTCGGCGGCCAGGCCCAGGTGTCCGGCGTCGCCGGCACGTGGAAGGACCTGACCGACAACGTGAACTTCATGGCCAGCAACCTGACGGCCCAGGTGCGCAACATCGCCGACGTGGCCACGGCGATCGCCGGCGGCGACCTGTCGAAGAAGATCACGGTCAACGTCTCGGGCGAGATCCTGCTGCTCAAGGAGACCATCAACACGATGGTCGACCAGCTCAACGCGTTCGCCGGTGAGGTCACGCGCGTGGCGCGCGAGGTCGGCACGGAGGGCCGGCTCGGCGGCCAGGCCAACGTGCTCGGGGTCGCCGGCACGTGGAAGGACCTGACCGACAGCGTCAACTCGATGGCCAACAACCTGACGGCCCAGGTGCGCAACATCGCCGACGTGGCCACGGCCATCGCCAGCGGGGACCTGTCGAAGAAGATCACGGTCGACGTGTCGGGCGAGATCCTGCAGCTGAAGCAGACGCTGAACACGATGGTCGACCAGCTCAACGCGTTCGCGGGCGAGGTCACGCGCGTGGCGCGCGAGGTCGGCACCGAGGGCAAGCTCGGCGGCCAGGCCCAGGTGCCCGGCGTGGCCGGCACGTGGAAGGACCTGACCGACAACGTCAACCTGCTCGCGGCGAACCTGACGACGCAGGTCCGCAACATCGCCGAGGTCACCACCGCGGTCGCGCGCGGCGACCTGTCGCGCAAGATCACCGTCGACGTCAAGGGCGAGATCCTCGAGCTGAAGAACACGATCAACACGATGGTCGACCAGCTCAACGCGTTCGCCGCCGAGGTCACGCGCGTGGCCCGCGAGGTCGGCACCGACGGCAAGCTCGGCGGCCAAGCCCAGGTGTCCGGCGTGGCCGGCACGTGGAAGGACCT
Organism: uncultured Acidobacteriota bacterium; assembly: GCA_963824225.1. Lineage (GTDB taxonomy): Bacteria > Acidobacteriota > Polarisedimenticolia > Polarisedimenticolales > Polarisedimenticolaceae > CAWGOF01. Next base: position 165,331 of record CAWGOF010000003.1, read on the forward strand.
GACCGACTCGGTCAACGCGATGGCCGGCAACCTGACGGTGCAGCTGCGCGACGTGTCCAAGGTCGCGACGTCGATCGCCAAGGGCGACCTGAGCCAGAAGATCACCGTCGACGTGCGCGGCGAGATCCTGGAGATCAAGGACACGATCAACACGATGGTCGACCAGCTCAACGCGTTCGCCGGCGAGGTCACGCGCGTCGCGCGCGAGGTCGGCAGCGAGGGGCGCCTCGGGGGGCAGGCCAACGTGCTCGGCGTCGCCGGCACGTGGAAGGACCTGACCGACAGCGTCAACTCGATGGCCAACAACCTGACGGCCCAGGTGCGCAACATCGCCGACGTGGCCACGGCCATCGCCCGCGGCGATCTGTCGCGCAAGATCACCGTCGACGTCAAGGGCGAGATCCTCGAGCTGAAGAACACGGTCAACACGATGGTCGACCAGCTCAACGCGTTCGCCGCCGAGGTCACACGCGTGGCCCGCGAGGTCGGCACCGAGGGCAAGCTCGGCGGCCAGGCCCAGGTCCCGGGCGTCGCCGGCACGTGGAAGGATCTGACCGACAACGTCAACTTCATGGCCAGCAACCTGACGGGCCAGGTCCGCAACATCAACGAGGTCGCGATCGCAATCGCCAGCGGCGACCTGTCGAAGAAGATCACGGTCGACGTGCGCGGCGAGATCCTGCTGCTCAAGGAGACCCTGAACACGATGGTCGAGCAGCTGCGCTCGTTCGCCGCCGAGGTGACGCGCGTGGCCCGCGAGGTCGGCACCGACGGCCGCCTGGGGGGGCAGGCGGTCGTTCCGGGCGTCGGCGGAACGTGGAAGGACCTGACCGACAACGTCAACCTGCTCGCGGCGAACCTGACGACGCAGGTCCGCAACATCGCCGAGGTCACCACCGCGGTCGCGCGCGGCGACCTGTCGCGCAAGATCACCGTCGACGTCAAGGGCGAGATCCTCGAGCTGAAGAACACGATCAACACGATGGTCGACCAGCTCAACGCGTTCGCCGCCGAGGTCACGCGCGTGGCCCGCGAGGTCGGCACCGAGGGCCTGCTGGGCGGCCAGGCCCAGGTCCCGGGCGTCGCCGGCACGTGGAAGGACCTGACGGACAACGTCAACGTCATGGCCGCAAACCTGACCGAGCAGGTCCGCGGCATCGTCAAGGTCGTCACGGCGGTGGCCGACGGCGACCTGCAACAGAACCTGACGGTCAAGGCCAAGGGCGAGGTCGCCGCGCTCGCGGACACGATCAACGACATGACCGGAACGCTGGCCACGTTCGCCGACCAGGTCACGTCGGTCGCGCGCGAGGTCGGGGTCGAAGGCCGGCTCGGCGGCCAGGCCAACGTCCCCGGTGCGGCGGGCACGTGGAAGGACCTCACGGGGAACGTCAACTTGCTGGCAGCGAACCTCACGACCCAGGTGCGCGCGATCGCCGAGGTCGCGACCGCCGTGACCAAGGGCGACCTGACGCGCTCGATCCAGGTCGACGCCCGCGGGGAGGTCGCCGAGCTCAAGGACAACATCAACACGATGATCGACAACCTGCGGTTGACGACCGACCGCAACACCGAGCAGGACTGGCTCAAGACGAACCTGGCCCGGTTCACCGGCATGCTGCAGGGCCAGCGCGACCTGACCGCCGTCGGGCAGCTGCTGCTCGGTGAGCTCGTGCCGCTGATCAACGCGCACCAGGGCGTGATCTACCAGATGGACCTCGAGCCCACGAGCCTGCGGATCCTCGCGAGCTATGCCGACGCCCACGAGAGCCCGTATCCGCCGACGCTCCGGCTGGGCCAGGGGTTCATCGGCCAGTGCGCGCGAGACAAGCGCCGGTTCCTCGTGTCCGACGTCCCGCGCGACACGACGCCCGTCGGCTCGGTGTTCTTCCAGGCCCTGCCGCGCAACATCGTCGTGTTCCCCGTCGTGTTCGAGGGCCAGATCAAGGCGGTGCTCGGCCTGGCGTCGCTGAACGACTTCTCGCCCACGCACCTGACGTTCCTCGAGCAGCTGACGGCGAGCATCGGCATCGTGCTCAACAGCATCGAGGCCACGATGCAGACCGAGGGTCTGCTCAAGCAGTCGCAGCAGCTCGCCGGAGAGCTGCAGACGCAGCAAAAGGAGCTGCAGCAGACGAACGAGCAGCTGGCGCAGAAGGCCCAGCAGCTCGCCGAGCAGAACGTCGAGGTCGAGCGCAAGAACCAGGAGATCGAGCAGGCCCGGCGGGCGCTGGAGGACAAGGCCGCCGAGCTCGCCCTGACCTCGAAGTACAAGTCCGAGTTCCTGGCCAACATGTCGCACGAGCTACGCACGCCGCTCAACAGCATCCTGATCCTGGGCCAGCAGCTGTCGGACAACCCCGAGAGGAACCTGTCGACGAAGCAGGTCGAGTTCGCGCGCACGATCCACAGCGCGGGCACCGACCTGCTCAACCTGATCGCCGACATCCTCGACCTGTCGAAGATCGAGTCCGGCACGGTCACCGTCGAGGCCGAGGAGGTGTACTTCTCGAACCTGCTCGACATGGTCATCCGCACGTTCCGCCACGAGGCCGAGAGCCGGAACCTCGGCTTCGATGTGCTCGTCGACTCGCGGCTCGGACGGAGCATCGTCACCGACGCCAAGCGCCTGCAGCAGGTGCTGAAGAACCTGCTGTCCAACGCGTTCAAGTTCACGTCCCAGGGAGGCGTGCGGCTCAACGTCTCGGCGGCAACCGCTGGCTGGAGCGCAACCCATCCGGGGCTGAGCCAGGCCAGCGGCGTCGTGTCGTTCGAGGTCTCGGACACCGGGATCGGCATCTCGCCCGAGAAGCAGCGCATCGTGTTCGAGGCGTTCCAGCAGGCCGACGCCAGCACGAGCCGCAAGTACGGTGGCACGGGCCTGGGGCTGGCGATCAGCCGCGAGCTGGCGAGCTTGCTGGGGGGCGAGATCCAGCTGCGCAGCACGCCGGGCGTCGGCAGCACGTTCACGCTGTACCTGCCGCTGCGCTACGTCGGTCCGATCGTCTCGGCGCATGCGGAGGACGGCGAGGTAGCGAGCGCGGTGTCCGTGTCTGCGCCCGCGAGATTCTCCGTGGTCCGGGCGCCCGAGCGCCCGGTCGAGGTCGTGCTCGACGATCGCGACGACGTCCAGCCGGGCGATCCGACGCTGCTGATCGTCGAGGACGATCCGCACTACGCGCGGATCCTGGTCGACCTGGCACGGGACAAGGGACTGAAGGCGCTCGTCGCCGCCCGCGGAGTCGACGCGCTCGCGCTGGCGCGCCAGTTCCGACCGACCGCCGTGACGCTCGACCTGTTTCTGCCCGACATGCTGGGCTGGACGGTGCTGAGCCAGCTCAAGCAGGATTCCGAGACGCGACACATCCCGGTGCAGATCGTCAGCCTGGACGAGGACCGCCAGCACGGGCTCGCGCGCGGCGCGTTCGCGTTCCTGACCAAGCCCACCACGAGAGACAGTCTCGACGCGGCGATCTCGCGGCTCCAGGCGTACGTCGCTCCGCGCCGCAAACGCCTGCTCGTCGTCGAGGACAACCCGATCGAGCAGCAGAGCATCCAAGAGCTCCTGGGCCACGACGACCTGGACATCGTCACCGCCGACAGCGGCACGGCCGCTCTGGCCACGCTCACCGAACAACCCTGCGACTGCGTGGTTCTCGACCTGCGCCTGCCCGACATGTCGGGCTTCGAGGTTCTCCAGCGCATCAGCCGCGACGCCGCGCTGTCCGACATCCCGGTCGTCGTGTTCACCGGTCGCGAGCTGTCGGCCGAGGAGGATGCCCAGCTGCACCTGCTCGCGCGCAGCGTCGTGGTGAAGGGGGTCGAGTCGCCCGAGCGGCTGCTCGACGAGACCGGGCTGTTCCTGCACCGCGTGTTCGCCGAGCTACCACCCGAGAAGCAGACGATGCTCGAACGTCTGCATCGATCGGACGACGACCTCGTCGGCAAGTCGGTCCTCGTCGTCGACGACGACGTGCGGAACATCTTCGCCCTGTCGAGCGTGCTCGAGCGGCGCGGGATGAAGGTCCTGACCGCGAGCACCGGGAGCGAGGCCACGACGCTGCTCGAGCGCACGCCCGGCGTGTCGATCGTCCTGATGGACATCATGATGCCCGAGATGGACGGCTACCAGACGATGCACAAGATCCGCGAAAACCCGGACCTGCGGCGGCTTCCGATCGTGGCCCTGACGGCGAAAGCGATGAAGGGCGACCGCGAGAAGTGCTTCGAGGCCGGCGCGTCGGACTACCTGGCGAAGCCGGTGAACACGGAGCAGCTCCTTGCCGCCTTGCGGATGTGGCTCCATCGATGAGCGACGCAGCGCTGCCGCAGGTGACGCGCATCGATCGGGTCAACATCCTGCTCGTCGACGACCAGCCGGCGAAGCTGCTGACGTACGAGACGATCCTCAGCGACCTCGGCGAGCAGCTGATCAAAGCCACCTCGGCCAGCGAGGCGCTGCAGTGTCTGCTGGACAACGAGATCGCCGTCGTGCTCGTCGACGTCTGCATGCCCGAGCTCGACGGGTACGAGCTGGCGGCGATGATCCGGCAGCACCCGCGGTTCCAGAAGACGGCGATCATCTTCGTCTCGGCGGTCCTGATGAACGACCTGGACCGCGTGCGGGGCTACGAGGTCGGCGCCGTGGACTATGTACCGGTGCCGGTGGTGCCCGAGATCCTACGGGCCAAGGTCAGCGTGTTCGCCGATCTGTTTCGCAAGACCCGCGCGCTCGAGCGGCTGAACAGCGAGCTCGAGACCCGCGTTTCGGAGCGCACCGCCGCGCTCGAGGCGACGACGCAGGCGCTCCAGCAGGCCGATCACCGCAAGGACGAGTTCCTGGCGATGCTGGCCCACGAGCTGCGCAACCCGCTCGCGCCGATCCGCTCGGCGGTGCAGCTGCTGCGGCTCCGCGAGCTGACCGCCGCGCAGCGCGAGCAGGCCCGCGACGTGATCGAGCGACAGGTCGAGCACCTGGTCAACCTGATCGACGACCTGCTCGACGTGTCGCGCATCACGCGGGGCATGATCACGCTGCAGCTCGAGCCGGTGCTGCTCGGCGCGATCGTGGCCCGGGCGGTCGAGACCGCACGCCCGGCGATCGACGCCCAGCGGCACACGCTGGAGATCGATCTGCCGGACGAGCTGATCAGCGTCGAGGGCGACAAGACGCGACTCGTCCAGGTCATGGCGAACATCCTGCACAACGCGGCCAAGTTCATGGACCCCGGAGGGCGGATCCGCCTGAGCGCCCGCCGGGAAGGTCTGCAGGCCGTGATCCGCGTCGCCGATACCGGGATCGGCATCGCCCCCGATCTCCTGCCCCGGGTGTTCGAGCTGTTCACGCAGGTGCACTCGCGATCGGAGCGCGCGCAGGGCGGCCTGGGGATCGGCCTGGCGCTCGTACGGCGCCTCACGGAGATGCACGGCGGCACCGTCACCGTGCACAGCGAGGGTCCGGGGCGCGGATCCGAGTTCACGGTCCGGTTGCCGGTCCAGGCCGCCGCGGCGGTCGCCGTGCGCTCGACGGCCGAGCCCGAGCCCGTACCGGTCCTCGCGCCGCAGCGCATCCTCGTCGCCGACGACAACCACGACGCGGCCGAGGCGTTGGCGCTGCAGCTCCAGCTCGCGGGCCACGACGTCCGCGCGGCGCACGATGGCGTGGAGGCGCTGGCCGTGGCCGCGACGTTCGACCCGGACATCGTGCTCCTCGACCTGGGCATGCCGCGAATGGACGGCTACGAGGTCGCGCGGGAGTTTCGCCAGCGACCGCGGCGCTCGCGCGTGACGCTGATCGCCCTGACCGGATGGGGCCAGCAGCAGGACCGCGAGCGTACGGCGCTGGCCGGGTTCGACGCGCACCTCGTGAAGCCGGTCTCGACGCACCAGCTGTTCCAGGCGCTCGCAGCGGCGGTGGACGAGAAGCAACGGATCGACGGCGCCCGATCGAGCTAGGCTGAGTCTCAGCGGTCGCGCTTCGATGCGTCCAGGTATTGCCGGGCCAGGCGCTTCGGGGCGCGCGCGAGCCAGGCCTCGACGATCAGATCCTCGAGCGCACGGCGCGAGATCGCCCCGAGCCGGACGAGGACCGCCGGGTACCCGGCGAAGTGCGGCGTCGTGAAGAACACGCGGGGGTCGCCCTCGATCCGGGCGTCCTTCGCCAGCAGGCTCTCGACGCGCGTCGCGAGGATCGGCCCTTTCGGCGCGTGGTCCCCCAGAGCGCGGAGGTCCGCCGGGCGCAGCGGGCGCTCCCACGCGAACAATTTGTCGCGCACCGTCCACGAGAGTCCGTTCTCCGCGCGCTCGATCGCCTGCGGCATCGCAAGGGCGATCCGGCGCACGTCGTCCCAGCTGGCCATGCGCAACCACTCTAGCCCGCACGGCCGGGCGCATCATGGCGTCCAGGCCCTGGCTCGCGTTTTGCTCCTTTCCCGCTGGGCGGAGCTCGGGGGTACGCAACCAAAGCTACGCGGGCGAGGGGAAGCCAGATCTGCACGAGAACGGGAAGCCTCGGGCGACCGTGGGCCTCAGGCTGTCCCCCGAACAGGACGACCACGCTGCCCCGAGAGGACACTCGACCTGCGTCCAGAGGAGGACACCATGGGCCGGACAACAACGATGCTCGTCGCGCTGGTTCTGCTGGGAGTGGCCGTCGGCTGCGGCGGACCCAAGCACAAGGCGCCCAAACCCCAACCGGTCGCGAAGATCGACGCGCCGGGCTGGTACAAAGACCCGCCCAAGGACAACGACAGGCTGATCGGAGTTGCCACCGCGACGTCGCGGGACCTGCAGACCGCCATCGACAAGGCCAAGCAGGACGCCCGCGTGGAAATCGCCCGGCAGCTCGACTTGCGGGTCAAGGGGCTGTCCAAGCGGTTCGTCGAGGAGACGGGGCTCAACGAGGACGCGGAGCTGCTCGGTATGTTCAGCCAGGTCAGCAAGACCGTCGTCTCTGACTCGCTGAACGGCACCCGGATGGCCAAGCAGGAGCTCGACCATCAGAAGACGAGCTACCAGGCCTACGTGATGATGGAGATGCCGATCGGCGAGGCGAACGCACGGTTCCTCGAGAAGATCCGGTCCCAGGAGCGCCTGCACACGCGTGTCCGGGCGTCCAAGGCGTACGAAGACCTCGACCGCGAGGTCGAGGCGTTCGAGGAGTGGAAGCGCAAGCAGGCCTCGGTCGATGAGCGCTAGGCGGCGCTCCACGCTCACGATCTGCGCCCTTCTCGCCTGGCTCGCCGCCGCACCGGTCGCTCGAGCGGAGACCCGCGTCGTCGAGGTGTCGGCATCGGTCGTCGGCATCGACCGGACGCCGGAGCAGGCGCGACGGCAGGCGCTCGAGCGCGCGCGCGAGGAAGCGGTCGCGCAGGCGACCGGGATCCGCGTCGCCGCCCAGCAGATCCGCATGCGCTCGGAGCTCGACGGCGCGTCGAGCGACGCGTTCTCGTTCCTCGTGCAGACCTCGACCGAGGGCCGGATCGTCAAGGAGCAGGTCACCTACCGAACGCGGCTCGACGGCGAGACCCCAGTCTACGAGGCGTTCCTCGTCGCCGAGGTCGCGCTCGAGGAAGGCGTACGCGACCCGGGGTTCACGCTCGAGGTCACGACGCTCCCGGACACGAACGTGTACCGCGATGGCGAGCTCCTGGCCGTCGAGGTCACGGCGTCGCGCCCGTGCTACGTGACGCTGATCCGCGTAGGCGCAGACGGGAGCCTCGACGTCCTGTTCCCCAACCGGTTCCGGCCCCCGCACCCGATCGATGCCGGGACAGCAGTACGTATCCCCTCCGAGTCCGATCGCTTCGCGATCCGCGCGCGGCTCGCCGAGGGACGCGAGCTCGAGCACGAGCGGCTCCTCGCCGTGGCCACGCTCGACCCGATCGTCTTCGATCTGGATCGGACCGAGGGCAACGAGCTCGCCGCCGACGGGTCGGCCGGGACGTCGCTGACGGCGCTCAACCGCTGGCTGCTGCAGATCCCGGTCGCCCGCCGTGCCGAGTCGCTCTGGGAATACGAGATCAGGAGGTAGCGATGTCGAACCCTCGTTCCGCCCTGTGGGCCGTCGCGATCCTGCTCGTCTGCGTCTTCGCGAGCCGCCCGGTCGAGGCCCGGGAGCGCGTCGAATGGCAGCATCCGGCCCTGGAGCTGTATTTCACCGGTGTGAGCGACGCAGGCGAGCGTGCGCGGATCGAGCTGTGCATCGAAACCCAGCCGGGGTTCAGCGAGGCCACGACGCGCGTCGAATCGCCACGCTACCGCCGGGCGTGGGGCCCGTGGGTCGACTGTGTCCTCGTGGGCATCGAGCGGCACCGCGCGCTCCGGGCCTCGGCCGTGACGGGGCCCGCATGCTTCTCCGTCCTCGTGGCCCAGGACGCGACGGCGATCGAGCTCGAGATCGAGGGCCGGCGCGTCCAGGTCGAAATCGAGGACTGGCTCGCGGGTCCACGCGCCGCCGCACCACCGGCCAAGACGCCCCCGACGAACAGGCCCCCGACGAGCGCGCCCCCGACCGAGCCGAGCATTCCGGTCGAGGATCCGTGGGGCCGCGAGCCGATCGCCTTGGAAGCCGAGCTCGAGGAAGAGCTGCAGGACGAGCTACAGGACGATCCGGCGCCCGACGATCCGTCGGCCGACGATCCGTCGGCCTCCTCGGCGGCAGCGATCGGGCCCGACGTCGTGCTGCTCGACGAGCGCACGGTCGAAGGCGCGGCCCCTCCGCTGGCTCGCGAGCAGATCGTCGGCGTTCGGCTGCGCGCCAAGAACGTCAGCCAGGAGACCGCACACAGCGTGATGGCGTGGATCGAGCCCGGGCGCGGTGTCGTTCCCGCGCAGGACGCCGCATCGAGAATCGATCTCGGCGAGCTGGCTCCGGGCGCGGAGCGGGAGTTCGTCTATCGCTGCTACGCCGATCGCAGCGCGGCGACGCTGAGCTTCCAGGTGACGCTGGACCACGCGGGCGCGCGGGGCACGGCGGCGGTCGTCAGCGTTCCCCTGGCCGATACGACACCTGCGCCACCGCCGGTGTCGGACGTCGACCGGAGCGTCCCGCGCTCGAGCACGTCGCGTCCATCGGCCCTGGCCGTCGTCTTCGGCGTCGAGACGTTGGCCCATGGACCTCCCGCGACGTTTGCCGCGGCCGACGCCAAGACCGCGGCCCGGTACTTCCAGGACGCCCTGGGGATCCCGCCCGAGCGGATCGAGCTGCTGCTCGATCGCGAGGTCACGCTCGGGCAGCTCCAGCGCATCTTCGGCAAGGACGGCTGGCTTGCACGACGCAGCGCACCGGACACCGAGATCTTCGTCTATTTCGCCGGCCACGGGATGGCCGAGCTCGAGAAGTTCACGCCGTACCTGCTCCCGTCCGATGGCGACCCGGACTACCTCCGGCAAACCGCGTTTCCCCTGGACGAGATGATGGACCGGATCGCGGCTCTCGGCGCGCAGCGAACGACGCTATTCCTCGACGTGTGCTTCGCCGGGCTCACGCGCGAGGGAGCCGCGCTGCTGGAAGACGCGCGGCCGCTCGTCGTGGAGCAAGCGTCCCGCGCACCGTCCGGTCTCTCGGTTTATTCCGCCGGCTCGCGCGGCCAGATCGCGAGCGCGCTCGCCGAGCAGGGCCATGGCCTGTTCAGCTACTACCTGTTCAAGGGTCTCGGCGGCGATGCGGACCTCGACCACGACCGCCGGATCCTGGCGCGTGAGCTTTCGAGCTATCTCGAAGACCAGGTACCGCGCGCCGCGCAGATGCTCGATCGCGAGCAGTTCCCGAGCATCGTGCTCGACGAGCCGGAGCTGGTCCTGGTCGAGCTGCCCTAGGGGGGAAGTCGGGACCAGCGGTCCACGAGCGCCTCGAACCTCTTCGGACGGAGCGCGAACGTCCGACGACCGATCGCCAGGGCCCGGCGCCGGAGCGTGGCCTGTCGCCGAGCGATTCCACCGAGCACGAGCGCCTGGGCTCGCGCGCCCCGGACACGTCGTGAGCCGTCGAGCAGGAGCGCCTGGAGCATTGCCAGATCGTGGTCGTCGCCCAGGAGATCGTCGAGACGCTCGAGCGTCCGAGCCCGGCCTCGCGCTCCCGCGTGCCGACCCTGTAGCAGCCGCAGGTGGTACCAATGATCCTTGACCCGCTTGCGCCACTCGTGGAACCGCGCGGCCCCGGACTCCGGCCCGAGACCTCGGAGCGCGCGCCGCGCGCGGCGATAGCCGCGCGTCGCTCCGGCGACGAACGCCTGGCGCTTGCCGACTCGACGAACGACCCGCGGAACCGAGCGCCTCGACTTCCGCAGGCCGCGCCGGGCTCGAGCGACGATCGCGCTCGCCCTATGTCGCGCTCGGCGCTGGCGCGCCCCCAGGCCGCGCCGCACGGCGCGCTCGACCTGCGGCGTGACGAGCGTCCGGTAACGGCGTCTCAGCCCGTGGAGCGTTTCCACGCTCGCATCGACGTCGCGCAGGTTCGCGAGCGACCGCGCGACCCGGCGCAAGCGCTCGTTCTCCGTCGAATAGCGCGCGCCGAGCGCGTCCCGCAACAGACGCACGACGGCCCGCGTCTTCTTGACGCTCGTGCGCGCCTCGTGGATCGCCCGCGCGTCGACCCGCGGGCGCGCCAGCTCGGCGAGCGCCGCATCGATCTCGTGCCGCACGATCCGCTGCAGCTGAGCCGAGACCGGACGAGAGCGAGACAGACGAAACGCCACGCGGCGACACTCCCGCGTCCCGAGGCTGCAACCGCTGTGCCGTGGACGAGTCCGGTCGGTCGATCGGAGGCCAGGTGATCGCCCGATCCCAGGAGCCAGGCGTTCTCCTGGTTCCCGGAGAGAGCGCGTCCCAATGGTACTCTGGACGGGTCGTGGCCACGTCATATGCGGCCGGCCGTTACCTGACACGCGCAACGGGCAAGACGCGGGACTTCCCGCTGTGGGCCCAGTACGCCGTGTCCCTTGGCGCGGTCGCGGCTGCGCTCCTGGCCCGCGATCTCCTGAGCCCGTGGCTCGGCGACCAGTTCCCGTTCGCCACCGTGTTCCTCACGTTGTTCCCCCTGGTCCTGCTCGTTCGCCCGGGACCGTTCCTCGCCGCCGCGCTGTTCGGCTGGCTCGGCGTGCTGGTCCTGTTCATGCGCCCGCAGCTCGCCACGCGTTGGGATCGCACGGCTGTCCTGCAGGTCGGATTCTTCATGTTCGGGGTCCTCGTCGCGACGCTCACCTCGTGGCTCTCTCAGCGCAGCCTGGAGCGCGAGCGGGAGAAGGACGCGATCCTGCGTGCGTTCGTCGACGAAAGCCCCACGAGCAAGTGGGTCACCGACGCGGACGGGCGCGTGGTCTACGCGAACAAGGCGATGGCCGCCGCGCTCGGGGTCTCGCTGCCCTCGATCCTCGGCCGACCGCACGGCGATGCGCTGCCCGAGGACCTGCGTCGGGCGGCCGATGAGAACCTCCGCGCCGTGTGCGACCACGGCCAGCCCCAGGTCTCGCTCGAGGAGATGCGATCCACCGACGACGGACACGCGGCTCGCGTGTTCGAATGGCGGCGCTTCCCGTTGTCGTTCGACGAGCACGGGAAGGTCGCGCTCGTCGCGGCCATGGCCAACGACGTGACCGACAAGCGGCGCCACGAGCAGACGCTCCGTGAGAGCGAAGCCCGGCTCGTCGCCACGCTCGAGGAGCGCGAGCTGCTCCTCGAGCGGGAGCGGGAGGCGCGACGGGAGGCCGAGGCTGCGACCCGCGTGAAGGACGAGTTCCTGGCCACGCTGTCCCACGAACTGCGCACGCCACTGAACGCGATCCTCGGGTGGATCCAGCTGATCGAGCGCAACCCCGGGGAATCGAAGCTCGTCGACGAGGCGATCCCGGTCATCGGGCGCAACGCGAGGGCCCAGATGAGCCTGATCGCCGATCTCCTCGACACGAGCCGGATCATCTCGGGCAAGATCCACCTGCAACTCGAGCCGCTCGATCTGGCCGACGTCGTCCGTGGGGCGGTCGACGCCGTGCGCAGCGCCGCGGAGTCCAAGGGGGTGCGCATCGAGACCGACGTCTCGGCGCTCACGCATCCGGCCCACGGCGACCCCGACCGCCTGCAGCAGGTGCTGTGGAACCTCCTGTCGAACGCCGTCAAGTTCACGAGCGAGGGCTCGGTGGTCCACGTCGACGTGGCGCAGATCGATTCGCGGGCGCAGATCATCGTGCGCGACACGGGACAGGGGATCAGCCCCGAGTTCCTGCCCTACGTGTTCGAGCGGTTCCGGCAGGCCGATTCGTCGATGGCCCGCCGGTTCGTCGGCCTCGGGCTCGGGCTGTCGATCGTCAAGCACCTGGTCGAGCTGCACGGGGGCAGCGTGTTCGCGCACAGCGACGGGGAAGGAACGGGCGCGACGTTCACCGTCGAGCTGCCGCTCGCGATCGGTCCGATCGTCGATCTCGCGCCGACCGACGCCCGAGATGCCGCGAAGCCCGCGCGAAAGGCGGAGACCGACCTACGCGGGGTCAAGGTCCTCGCCGTGGAGGACCAGTCGGACTCGCTCGACCTGCTCCGGCGCGTGCTCCAGGAGTGCCACGCGCAGGTGTTCACCGCTCGCACCGTCGACGAGGCGCTGGCGACGTTGCGCCGCGAGCGGCCGGACATCGTGCTGTGCGATCTCGGGCTTCCGGGGAAGGACGGTTTCGAGTTCATCCGCGAGCTGCGCGAGTCGGGGGATCGGACGCCGGCGGTCGCGCTGACGGCGTTCGCGCGCCACGAGGACCGGATGCGCGTCCTACGCGCCGGGTATCACACGCACATCGCCAAGCCGTTCGACGCCGACGGACTCGTGTCGATCGTCGCGGTGGTCGTGGGGGACCGGCGCGAGACCGTGCCCGAGACGGACGGATCGAAGCCATGAGCCAGGCCACGATTCGCGTCCTGTGTGTCGACGATCACGCCGAGATCCGCCGGCTGTTCGCGCTCGTGATGCGCGGCTACCCGGACCTCGAGGACATCGGGGCGCTCGAGAGCATCGACGCGCTCGAGGAGCGAATCGAGGAGCTACGGCCGGACGTGGTCCTGCTCGACCTGTCGATGCCCGGGCGCCGGCCGCTCGAGGCGCTCCCCGCCCTGCGGGAGCGGTTCCCCGAGGTGCGGTTCCTCGTGTCCAGCGCGTACGACGACCCGGCGATCGTCGACGCGGCGATCCGGGCCGGCGCGACCGGGTTCCTCGTGAAGGGCGGATCGTTCGACGATCTGGCGGACGCGATCCGCAAGGTCGCGCGGGACGAGGCCGTGCTCCCCCGTCCTCCGAAGCGCGTCCCGCCGATCGACATCTGATCGGCTTGCTCGCGCGCCGGGAAGTCGGCAGACTGACCTGATCGCACTCGAGCCGGCACACTGAGGGATCTCGGTCCGGTGGAGGATCGACGCATGGCGCGCTGCACACTGATTCTGCTCGTGACGGCGTGGGCCGCACTGGGGTCGGCCGCGGCCGACGACCCACACCATCCGCTGTGTCGTCTGTTCCTGCACGAGGATCAGCGGGAGCGCGAGGCCCACGACCTCGCGCTCCGTCTCGCGCGCGCCGACTACGCGGCCCGCGAGGAGATCTTCGGGCTCCTCGACAGCCTGTGGAAGATCCAAGGCGTGGAGCGGCTCGTGTACTTGACCGGCAAACACGAGCGCGACCGGGCGAAGATCGAGGTCGAGCGCCTGCGGCTCGTCCTCGACCGCTACGATGCGCACCTCGAGCGGTATCGGACCTACTGCGCCGCGCTTGCGAGCGGCCGTGCGCCCGGAGACGAGGGGTCGAAGGTCATCGCCCGGGCGTGGGCTCGGTACCTGCGCGCCGACTGCGACGCGATCGGCCAGGAGCAGAGCGCGGCGGAGATCGATCTGGCGTACGAGCGCGAGGTGCTGGCCAGCGTGCACTCGCTGCGGGCCGGCGAGGTAGCGACGCGCCCGGACGTGATCCTGGCCGAGCTGAGCGTGCGGCGAGCCAAGGAGCGGCTCGAGCACGCTCGGCAGCGCTTCGAGCTCTGCAAGCCCGCACCCTGACTTACATCGGGCGCTCCCGTTTTTGCCGTACGCCGGAGCGTGCGCGTACGCGACGAGCGACTTCCCGGAGGGCCCTCCGTGGCACGGGGCTTGCCCTGCTCGTGGGCGATTCGCCAAGGGGGTCGTATGCTCACTCGGCGCAACACTCCTGCGCTCCCGCTCGTCGCCCTGCTGCTCGTCTTCGTCGTCGGATGCAACCGCCTGGCCTTTCGCGCCGCCGACCAAGCCCGCCGCTTGGGCTCGACCTACGAACCGTGCCCCTCGATCGAGGTCCCGCCGGGCCTCCAGGCCATGCTCGTCGTCAAGGGCCTGAACTATCCGAGCGCGATGACGTGGGACGACGAGGGGCGGATGTACGTGCTCGAGTCGTACACCGTGCCGGTGCCGACGCTCGAGCTGCGGATCCTCGCGGTATACGACGATGGGCTCGAGGAGGTCCCGCTGGGGGGGGACGAAGCGCCGACCGGGAAGATCGCCGTCGGGCTCACGTTTCACGACGGCTGGCTCTACTTCTCCCACGAGGAGCAGGACGGAACGTTCGGCATCAGCCGCGTGCCGCCGACGGGTGGAGAGGTCGAGGCCGTGCTGCGGGGTCTCCCGGCCGCGGGCGATCACGACGTCAACCACCTGGTGTTCGACGACGACGGGAACCTGTACTTCGGCGTGGGCAGCGCGACGAACTCGGGCGTCGTCTCGTCGTACGACCCGGTGAACGGCAAGTGGCTGAAGCTCTATCCCGAGGTTCGCGACTTCCCGTGCCAGAGCCTGGTTCTCACCGCGCAATCGTTCGTCGAGCCGAACGGTCTGTCCGAGGACGAGAGCGACATGGCGACGACGGGTGCGTTCGAGCCCTACGGCCGGTCGGGCGCGACGCGCATACCGGCTCGTACCCCGTGCAGCACCGCGGTATACAAGCTCGCGCCGGGATCGAGGACCCCCGAGCGGCTCGCGTGGGGGTTCCGCAACCCCGTGGCCCTCGCGTTCGACGGCGACGGTCAGCTCCTGATCGGAAGCCAGGGAGCCGACGTGCGCTCGACACGGCCGATCCTCGACGATCCGGACGCGATCTACCGGCTGCGGGAGGGAGCGTGGTACGGCTGGCCCGACTATTCGGCTGCGCTCGTCGCCATCACGGACGACCGATATCGCGCGCCGGCCCGCTACTTCGGCGCGCCGCAGAATCGGCTCACGAACCTCATCGACCTCGCGGCCAGCGGGCTCGAGCCGCCCGACCCTTCGCTGCTCGTCGCCGCGCTCGAGCCACACGCGGCGCTCGGCGGGATGGACACCGTCCCGGACGATGACGGCCCGCTCGCTCCGTGGGCCGGTCAGCTGCTCGTGAGCGAGATGGGCGACTTCCGGCCGACGACCGATCCCGTCCATGCCGATCGGCGCGCGGGGTTCCAGGTCGAGGCGATCGATCTCGCGAGCGGACGACGCACCGTGTTCGCCCGCAACCACGGAACCGGCGTCAGCCAGCCGGCCTCGTCGCTCGACCTCAAGGATGGCCTCGAACGGCCGGTCAACGTGAAGATCGGTCCCGATGGGATGGTCTACATCCTCGACTTCGGCGTGTTCGTCCCGGAGCAGAAGAGCGCCAAGGTGTTCCCCAAGACGGGCAAGGTGTTTCGCATCGAGCCCGTCGAGTGAGCCCGCTCGCTCTCGGTTGGGCTGCGCTGCTCGCCGCGACGTTGGGAGAAGAGCCCGTAGCCGGAACGAGCGCCGCGGTCGAGATCGTCGTGACCGCCGAGCGCGGGCCCGAAGCGCGCGACGACGTCCCGGTCGCCCTCACCGTGCTCACGCGCGACGACATCGAGCGGCTCGGAGCGGCCGATCTGCCCGAGATCCTGGCGCACCTGCCCGGGTTCCACGTGCTCTTCGCTGCGGATCCAGGCGCGACGCCCATGGTCTCGTCGCGCGGCTTCTTCGGGGGTGGTGAGGCCGAGTACGTGCTGCTCCTGATCGACGGAGCGCCCGTGTCGAACGTCGAGTCCGGGGTCGTCGACTGGAGGATGCTCCGTGCCGCGGACATCGAGCGGGTCGAAGCGATGCGCGGAGCGGGCTCCGCGCTCTACGGCGATCTGGCGATCGGCGGCGTGGTCCAGGTGTTCACCCGCGGCCGTCCCGCGGGCGACGGCGCGCTCGGCTCCGTGTCCTTGGCCGCAGGATCGTTCGGCACGGCTGCGGCCGATCTCGTCTATCGGACCGCGCTCGGACGGACCGGGATTGCGCTCCGCGGCGGGCACGGCCGGACGGAGGGCTATCGCTCCCACGCGGGGGAGGTCCGCTCGCAGGCGGACGTGACGATCGACCTCCCGCACACGCTGCGCTCGCGCTGGTCGGTGCTTCTGTCCGGCCGCACGTTCGACCGCGAGGAGCCGGGTCCGCTCCCGCGCGACACGGCCGACGCCGATCCATCGCGCTCGGACCCGCTCTTTCGCTTCGACGGGGACGAGACGCGCGTCGGCCGAGCCCAGCTCACGGCCCAGTACGACGGGCGCCGAACCCGCTCGTCCGGACGAGTCCAGCTCTCCGACCGGCAGAGCGACCGGACGCAGACTTTGTTGATCGCCGCCGGCGTGGGTGACCGCACGTTCCGCTCGCTCGACACGAGCGCGCTCGACGGGTCGTTTCAGATCGGCACGCTCCCGAAGCCCGAGGGAGCGCATGGGCTCGAAGCGCACGGTGGTGTCAACTTCGCGCTCGGGCGACTCGCCACGCGATATCGGGCGGAGTCGGAAAGCGGCGAGCCCGGGGCCGAGCTCGCTCGCGTCGCCGCCACACGCGATGCGCTCGCGCTCTACCTGACGACCGCCTACCGTGCCTCGGACCGTGTGCGCCTGTCCGTGGGCGCGCGCTGGGATCGGATCGCCGACGCGGCGAACGGTCCGCATACGGCCCACGAGGCCTGGTCTCCGCGCGCGGGGATCACCCTCCGCCTCGGCGACCCGGCGGAAGACGGCCCGACGCTCTTCGCGCAGGTGTCCCGCGCATTCAAGGCGCCGACGCTCGAGCAGCTGTTCGATCCGCGGCCGTTCCCCGACTTCGCCGGTGGCACGTTCACGATCTCGAACGCGGCCCTCGCACCCCAGACGGCGCGAGTGCTCGAGCTCGGCGCCGTACGCCCGGGCCGGCGCTCGCGGCTCGAGCTCACGTTCTACCGGATGGAAGTCGAGGACGAGATCGACTTCGACCCGCAGACGTTCCGCTACGTCAACCTCGGTCGGACGCGCCACGTCGGTGCCGAGCTCGCCGCGCACGCTGCGCTCGGCCGCTTCGCCCCGTTCGTCGAGTACGCCTGGACGCGCACCACGAGCCTCGTCGGCGAGAACAGCGGCCGGCAGCTCAAGAACATTCCCGAGCACGTGCTGCGAACGGGCGTGCGTGTGGAGCTTCCCGGGGGCGTCGCCTGCACGCTCCGCACGTCGTGGATCGGCGGACGGTACCTCGACGACGCGAACCGGGTCGCGCTCGACGACGCGCTCGTGACCGATCTGACCGTCGCCCGGACGACGAAGCGCACGAGGATCTCGCTCGACCTGCTCAACCTCACCAATCGACGCTACGAGCAGCTGGGCTACGAGCTACCCGCTCTCGAGGGCGGAGCGGTGGCCTACGTGTTTCCCGCCGCCGGCCGAAGCGTGCGTGGCGGCGTCGAGTGGCGCATCGGATCTCGGTCCTAGGGCGTCGGCTGGAGCAGCGACTCGCGGCGCAGCGCCGCGCGTCCCCTCAGGCTGGACGGCGGATCGGGCTCGAGCAGCACCGCATCGAACACCTCCTGCACGTGCCGGACGAAGACGAACGCCAGATCGCGTCTCAGGGGCGCCGGGATCTCCTCGACGGTGCGCCGGTTGGCGTTCGGCAGGAGCACGGTGCGGATCCCCGAGCGCCGCGCGGCGAGCGCCTTCTCCTTGATCCCCCCGACCCCCAGCACGTTCCCGCGCAGCGTGATCTCGCCGGTCATGGCGATTCCGCTGCGCACCGGACGGCTCGTGAACGACGACAGCATCGCCGATGCGCCATCGTGATGCCCGCCGAGGGTCCGTCCTTGGGGATCGCCCCTTCGGGCACGTGTACGTGCACGTCGCGGGACTCGAAGAATCCGGGCTCGATCCCCAGCTCCTCGGCACGGGTCCGCGCGTAGGACAGGGCCGCCTGCGCCGACTCCTTCATCACGTCACCGAGCTGGCCGGTGAGGATCAGCTGTCCGCGCCCGTCCATCACCGTGGCCTCGACGTACAGCACGTCTCCGCCGGTCTCGGTCCAGGCGAGGCCCGTGGCGACCCCGATCTGGGCCTCCTGCATCGCCTCGTCGCGGGGCGGAGGCGGTGGCCCGAGGTACCCCTCGAGGCTCGATGCGATCACCCGGACGCGCGACTTCCGGCCCTCGGCGACCTGCCGCGCGACCTTGCGACACACGCCGGCGATCGCGCGCTCGAGGTTGCGCAGTCCGGCCTCTCGCGTGTAGTCCCGGATCGTCGCTCCGATCGCGTTCGGCGAGAACTCGATCTGCGTCGGCTTCAGCCCGTTGCGCTCGACCTGCCGCGGCACGAGATGGCGTCGCGCGATCTCCAGCTTCTCCTCCTCGGTATAGCCGGACAGCCGCAGGACCTCCATCCGGTCGCGGAACGCAGGCTGCACCGGGTCGAGCAGGTTCGCCGTCGTCACGAACAGCACGTCCGACAGGTCGAACGGGACGCCGAGGTAGTGGTCGCGGAAGCTGTCGTTCTGCTCCGGGTCGAGCACCTCGAGCAGCGCCGCCGACGGGTCGCCGCGATGGTCGGCGCCGATCTTGTCCACCTCGTCGAGCATGAACACGGGGTTCATCGACCCGGCCTGATGGATGCCCTGGATGATGCGCCCGGGCATCGCCCCGACGTAGGTCCGTCGATGACCGCGGATCTCGGCCTCGTCCTTGACTCCACCGAGGGACAGGCGCACGAACTTGCGACCCAGCGCCCGGGCGATCGATCGACCGAGCGACGTCTTGCCCGTGCCGGGCGGCCCGACGAAGCACAGGATCGGCCCGTGGCTGTGCCGATTCAGCTTGCGCACCGACAGGTACTCGAGGATCCGCTCCTTCACCTTCTCCAGGCCGAAGTGGTCCTCGTCGAGGATCCGCGCGGCCTTGACCAGGTCGACGCTGTCGCGGGTCGTCTTGCCCCACGGGCATGCCGACCATCCAGTCCAGGTAGTTGCGCAGCGTCGACGACTCGGACGAGTCGGGGTGCATGCGCTCGAGCTTCTTCAGCTGGCGGTCGTACTCCTCGCGAACCTCGGCGGGCATGCGCAGCGTCACGGCCTTGGCCCGGTACTGCTCGATCTCCTCGGCCAGCTCGTTGCCCTCGCCCAGCTCGCTCAGGATCGCCTTCATCTGGTGGCGCAGGTAGAACTCGCGCTGCGACCGGTCCATCTCGTCGCGGGCCAACGAGTCGATCTCGCGCTGCATCGATAGCAGGTCGAGCTCGCGCTTGAGGTAGTCGTGCGTCCGGCGCAGGCGCGCCAAGGGGTCCAGGGTCTCGAGGACCTCCTGGGCCTCGGCGAGCTTGAGATCGAGGTTCGACGCGGTCAAATCGGCGAGGCGCCCGGGGTCCTGCAGGTTTCCCGCGATCGCCAGGACCTCGGACGGCAGGTTCTTGCCCAGCGTCGACGCCCGCTCGAGCAAACGCTTCACCGAGCGCAGCACGGCCTCGGTCTCGATCGAGTCCGGATCGTGGGTCAGGTCGTCGACCCGCGTCAGGCGCGCGCTGAGGTACGGCGCCTGGTCCACGAACCCGTCGACGCGCGCTCGACACACGCCCTGCACGAGGACGCGGATCCGTCCATCGGGCAGCTTGAGCATGCGCATGATGACGGCGACCGTGCCCACGCGGAACAGATCGTCCGGGGCCGGGTCCTCCTCGTCCTTGTCGCGCTGCGCGACGAGCAGGATCATGCGATTGCTGGCCAGGGCCTCGTCGACCGCCTGGATCGAGATGTCCCGAGCGACGGACAGCGGAGAGATGATGAACGGGAACACGACGAGGTCCCGCAGCGGCAGCACGGGCAGCCGGTCGGGAATGCGGACGTCCTCGCTCACGCCCTTGCCCGTTTCGACGGTGTTCATTCGGCGCGCACCTCGATCGGCACTTCCTCGCCTCGACGGTTCTGGACCTTCGGGAACTCGACACGCAGCAGACCGTTGCGCAGCACCGCCACGGCCTGGCGGGTGTTGACCGGCACGCCGAGCTGGATCACGCGGCGGAACGCACCGTACGCCCGCTCGGCGACGTGGCTTTCGGCTCCCGACGCCACGGCCGGCCGCGCCTTGTCGCCGCGCAGGATGACGTTCCCGCCGAGCACGGTCAGCGAGAGGTTGACCGGGTCCACACCCGGGAGGTCGACCTGCAGCAGCACGGTCGACTCGGTCTCGATCACGTCGGCGTTCGGGATCCATGCCCCCTCGCCACGGTCGGCACCGCCCAGGTCGATGAGATTGTCGAACAGGCGGTTGATCTCGCTCTGGATCCGGGCCATCTCCAGGAACGGTCCGAGGGTCGACGTCACGACGCTCTCCACGGGCTATTTTCGCCCTTCGAGGTTCTGCAGCTCGGCCATGAACTCCCGCACGTCCTCGAACTCGCGATACACGGACGCGAAGCGTACGTAGGCCACCTTGTCCAGCTCACGCAGCCGCTCCATCACGCGCTCGCCGATGCGGCTCGACGGGACCTCGCGATCCGCGCTGTCGGCCACGAGCTGCTCGATCTCCTCGACCAGCGCATCGAGCGCCTTGGCCGAGACCGGCCGCTTCTCGCACGCGCGATGGATCCCGGCCATCAGCTTCGAGCGGTCGAACGCTTCGCGGCGTCCGTCTTTCTTGACCACGAGGTACGGAATCTCTTCGATGCGCTCGTAGGACGTGAACCGCCGACCGCAGTCGAGGCACTCCCTCCGGCGCCGGATCGAGTCGCCCGCGCCGCTCTCGCGCGAGTCGACGACCTTGTCCTTGGTCTTGCTGCAGAACGGACACTTCACGATACGTTCTCTGCAACGGCGCTCGGGGCACCGGGCGTCCCCATCCGTCGCATCCTCTGCGCCGTCGCTCGGATGTCGTGCCACGAGATCCCTTCGGTCCACAGCAGCGTGCAGCCGGTGACCAGGATCGGAACCGTGATCAGGACGTGGATCACGAGTCCCGCGCTGACGGCGACGGACTCGGCGATGCCGAACGCGACGAGACCGACCTTCATCGCCCCATGGTAGCCGCCTGCCCCGCCGGGGGTCGGCAGCGCGACGCCGAGCGCGAGCATCGGCAAAATCACGAGCACCGCCCCGAACGACAGCTCGGCCCCGACCGCGCGGATGCCGAGCCACGTGCCGAGCGCGATCGACAGCCACGCCGCGAGGCTGTGGAACGCGACCCGCACGGCCAGTCGAGGACGAGCCAGCGCCGTCGCGCCGTGCGAGACCTCGACCGCCATGTGCGCGATCCAGCGCAGCGCGCGGGGTCCCCGCTCGATCCGTGGACCGAGCGCGGGCGACCAACGCGCCAGGGCGAGCATCGCGGCAAGCCCGACCGCGGCCCCGACGACGAGCACGACCGACCCTCGACGCAGCAGGTCGGCGTGCTGGGCCGCGGGTCCCACGAGCGGCGTCGTGAAGCTCCCCACGGCGAACAGCGCGGCGAGCGTCGCGGCATCGAGCAGACGGTCGGCCACGACGGTCCCGATGCACGGCCCGAGAGGCACCTTCGCGCGGCTCGAGAGCAGAAGGGGACGGACCAGCTCGCCGAGCCTACCGGGCACCGCCCAGGTCGTCAGATACCCGACCACGACGGCGACGAACGCCGCGCGAAACGATACGTCGGCGGCCGTCGGCGCGAGAAGCGCCCGCCAGCGCCAGACGCGGAACACGTTGTGGCCGAAGTTCAGCACGGCACAGCCGATCAGCAGCGCCGGCGATGCCGACGCGACCTGCCGCACGACTGCGGCTGGATCCGTCCCCCGGAGGACCCACGCGAACAACAGCGCAGCGAGGAGGAGCCCACCGGCGTACTTGACACCCTCCTTCACGAGCCTCCCCCGACCCGGCCCGACGATCCGGCGGTGAATCTAGGCCAGGCTTCCCAGCAGGTCAACACGAAGTGGGTCATCTTTTCGCGAACGTGGCGCAAGTTTTCGGGCGCGGGCGGCACGATCAGGACTCCGACGGGGTCGCCGGTCGTATCCGAAGCACATCGAACCTCTTCAACACGACCGTTCCGGCCGGCGCGCCGCGCCGTCGCCGCACGAACTTGCGCCGGGTCCACTGGACGTCGACGGCCGGCGACTCGCGCGCCTCGCTGTACCACGCGGCGATCGCCGCGGCGAAGTGCAACGCGTCGCGGTCGGGCTCGCCCGACCCCGGCTGCCGGCGGAGGATCACGTGGGTTCCACGAACTCCGAGCGCATGGAGCCAGACGTCCTCCGCGGCCGCGAGACGAAACGTGACGCGCTCGTTACCCGCAGCGCTCCTCCCGGCGAGAACGATCGCTCCGCCGGGACCGCGGAACGTCCGGACGCCGAGGGTCCGCGGGGCCATCGGTCGACCGGTCCTTCCTGCGCGTCTCGCCGGCTCGATCGCCACACCGAGCTCGACCAGTGCGCGCTCCAACCGATCGACCGAGTCGGGATCGCTCGCGTCCGCGGCCGGCGTGGTGCGCAGACGGTCCCACCGCTCCTCGAGGCTCCGTAGGCGGGTTCGTGCGTGCTCGCGACCGCGCACCGCACGAGAGTGGAGCCGGAAGCACTCGTTGGCGTACGCCGCGAGCGACACACCCGGACGCACCGGGATCACCAGGTCCGCACCGTCGATCGAGTACGGGTCCGGAACGCGAACCCCGTCGCCGACCCGGACCGCGCGGGACAGGCCCGCGAGAAGTGCCTCGCCGCGAAGCCGATGGACGTTGGGATCGGCGAACGTATCGAGATCGCCCCGCACGCCTCCGATCGCGCTCGACAACCGGCGATCCTCCCCCGCGAGAAGCGACTGCAGCGCCGTTACGCGCTGTCGCAACCGGTCGAGGCGGTCGAGCGCTTCGTGGTACAGGCCGACGGTCGCCGCGGGATCGGGGCCGCGAAACGGAGCCAGACCCTCGGGCACGCTCTCCGGAGCCCAGGGCAGGAGACGCATGCGCTCCGGTTGCGTGACGCGAGGGTCCGCATCCGCGAGCACGAGCGGCTCGAGACCGCCGTCCTCGACCCTCGCCAGCCGGCTCGCAAGGACCGATCCCACGCTCCCGCCTGTCGAGCGCGCCTCGTCGACGACGAGACGCGCCGTCTCGTCGCCGACGCCGAAGATCGATCGACCGAGTACCGCCGCGAGATCGAGGCTGTCGCCTCGCAACTGCGCGACCCGCCGGTCGATCTCGCTCGCGAGCAAGCCCCGCGGGTCGGGTAGGCCAGGTCCGGGCGCCTGGGAGTACGGTTGGCCGACGATGAGCGGCGGGTTGGTGGCGCGCGGAAGACGCGCCGCTGCTTGGAGCGTCCCATCCGGTCCAACGGCGATCAGATTGGCCCGGTGCCGTGCAACGAGCGCCAGGAGCTCATGCCCATCGGCGAAGCGCATCGCGATTCGCCGATCGCCCGGGGCCAGCGTGAGGTCGAGTAGGCGCAGACCCTTCAGTTCGCGCCGGATCGCGTCGCCGCCGGGGCTCGATTGCTGCGATCGCGGCCACCTCGACCATCCTCGCCCGATCCACGGTCGGATGGGATCGATCGACACGATGACCGAGAGCCCACGCTCTCCCGGGGCAACGAAGAGGAGGCGAAACCGTGAGCCGTCCTGTCGCACATCCTCGAGCGTCGAGCCGCCGAGTTGCTCTCCCAGCGCGCGGACGACGGCGATCAGAACCGTCAGGTCCATCATTTCTTCCGAAGACGACGACGCCCGGCTCGAAGGCCGGGCGTTCCTGGGACGGGCCGATCGCTCGTCGCGCGGTCAGTGCTCGACCTTGATCTTCGCACCCTTCAGGCTCTCGCCAAGAGCGTCGTCGATCTGGACCTCCACGTCCTCGGACTTCTTGCCGCTCGCCTCGGCGAGCTCGGACACGAGGAGGAACCTCGCCCGGTCGAGCATCTTTCGCTCACGGTAGGACAGAGGCTTGACCTCGTTGAGCATGGTCAGGCTCTTCAAGACGTCCGCTACGGCGCGGATGTCACCGGTGCGCATCTTCTCCGAGTTCGCCTGAAACCGCCCCTTCCAGTCGTCGTACGTCTTGACCTCACCCTCGCGCAGGGCCTTCAGCACGTGACCGGTCTCGCGACGGGTCAGCACCTTGCGCAGCCCCACCGCGCGGATGTTCTCGACCGGCACCATGACCGTGCTGTCAGTCGCGACGATGCGCAGGCAGTAGAACGACGACTCGATGTTGCCAATCGACCGACGCGTCACCTGCTCGATGATCCCGACCCCGTGGTTCGGGTACACGACCTTGTCGCCGATCTTGAAGGACATAATGGGCATGGCGTTCTCGCTCTACGGAGTCGGCACTGGGATGGGAGGGGCGAACACGCGGTTGCATGATAGCCGTAATTGCGAGAATCGTCAACAACTTAAACTCCCCAGCCCCGCGCACGGCACCGACCGCCGCGTATACGATAGAATCGCGCGGCGCCGGGCCGGAGTGGCGGAATGGCAGACGCAGGGGACTCAAAATCCCCCGCTCTTCGGGGCGTGTGGGTTCAACTCCCACCTCCGGCACCAAAGCGCGTGAACCGCGGGTTGATCCGACGGTCCGCCAGGCCTAGGCTTTCCGGGTGGTGACCACGGCCGCTCCTCGGACCGAGAGCTGGAACCTCGACGAGCTGTTCGCCGACGCTCGCGCGCTTGCCGAGGCCGAGGGCTCGCTCGAGGAACGGATTCCGGCCCTCGCGCGATTCGCCGGCCACCTCGGGGAGTCGGCCGCCGTCCTGGCCGACGCGCTCGACTCGATCGTCGAGGTCCACCAAGCGCTCGCGTTGCTGCGCACCTACGTTGGGCTGCGGTCGGACCTCGACACGCGAGTTCCGGCGGCCCAGGGTGCCCGCGAGCGGATCGACCTGCTCGCGGTCGAGTTCGGGAGCGCAACCGCCTACCTGCGCCCCGAGATCCTGGGCTTGCCGCCCGGAACGGTCGAGCGATTCCTCGCGCTCGAGCCCGCTCTGGCGCCCCACGCGTTCCTGTTGCGGGACATCGAGCGCCGGCGCCCCCACGTCCTGGGCGCAGGCGAGGAGCGGATCCTGTCGGCGAGCTCGATGCTCGGATCGACCCCTCCGGCGATGTTCGAGCTGTTGAACAACGCGGAGCTGCCGCGGCCCGAGGTCGTGCTGTCCGACGGCGAGGCGGTCCGGCTGACGCCGGTGGCGTTTCAAGCGCAGCGCGTCCGGACGGTCCGCGCCGATCGTGAGGTCGTCTTTCCGGCGTACTTCGGCGCCTATGCCGCGTTTCGCGAGACGCTCGGATGCAACTTGTTCGGCACGGTGAAGAGCCACGTGTTCCGCACGCGGGCCCGGGGCTATCCGTCGTGCGTCGCCGCGGCGCTCGATCCCGATGCGGTCCCGGTGTCGGTGTACCGCAGGCTGATCGAGCAGGTCCGGCTGCACCTGCCGGTGCTCCACCGGTACTTCGGTCTGCGGGCCCGCGCCCTCGGGCTGGCGCAGCTGCGCTACTCCGACCTGCACTGCCCTCTCGGGCTGCACGCGCCGAGGACCTACGATCCCGCCGCGGCGCGAGCGGTCGTCGAACGGAGCCTCGAGCCGCTCGGCACGCGCTACGGCCAGGAGCTGGCCCGCGCGTTCGACGGCCGGTGGATCGACTGGCACCCGGCGACCGGCAAGCGCGCCGGCGCGTACGCGAACGGGTGCGCCTACGCCGTCCATCCCTACGTCCTCCTCAACTTCACCCGCGACTTCGAGAGCGTCTCAACCCTGGCCCACGAGCTGGGCCACGCGATGCATTCGCACTTCAGCAACGCGGCCCAGCCGTACGCCACAGCGGACTACTCGATCTTCGTCGCCGAGGTGGCCTCGACCCTGAACGAGACCCTGTTGCAGGAGCACGTGCAGTCGGCGGCGCGCGACACGGACGAGCGGCGGTTCCTGCTCGGCACGTTCCTCGACGGGGCGCGCGCGACGCTGTTCCGCCAGACGATGTTCGCCGAGTTCGAGCTGTCGATCCATGAGCGGGTCGAGCGTGGAGAGGCCCTGACCGGCGAGGATCTGAGCGCCAGCTACCTGGACCTGCTGCGCGAGTACCACGGTCATGCGCAGGGGGTCGTGCACGTCGACGACACGTACGCCGTCGAGTGGGCCAGCGTTCCGCACTTCCACTACGACTTCTACGTCTACCAGTACGCGACCGGGATCGTCGCCGCGATGGCGCTCGCCGAGCAGATCCTGAGCCAGGGCCGCGCAGCCGCCGAGCGGTACATTCGAGTTCCTGTCCGCCGGCGGATCGGACTATCCGCTCGCGCTCCTGCGACGCGCGGGCGTCGATCTCGAGCGCCCGGAGCCGTACGCGCTGGCGATCGCGGCGCTCGAGCGCCGCCTCGACGCACTCGAAGCGCTCCTCGGCTCGAGCTAGCCCGGTTCGCGCAGAACGACGCGGCGCGCGCGCGGGTCGATGACGAGCACCGTTCCGTCGAGGAGATCCATGCCGATATACCCCGCGATCTCGACGCCGCCGAGGCGACTGCGCGTGTCGAGATCGGCCGCCAGGAGCTGCGGGTCCCGGCTCGCGCGTCCGAGCAGCTCGAGCTGGACGTTCTCGACTCGCCGCACGCCCGAGATCGTGCCCCCGTAGCCGCGAGCCGGGGCGCGGTCGGTGACCTGCGCGCCGGGGACACGGGCCAGATAGTCGAAGTCGAGGACGCTCTGCGTCGCTCCCGTGTCGAGCAGGAACAGGCCCGGGGGTGCGCCCCGTGCCGCGGCGGATACCAGGATCTGGCCCGCCACGGTCCAGTACGGGACCCCGACGACGGGCTCGGTGACCTCGTGATCGAGCGTGAGCCTCCCGCCACGCAGATCGAGGACCCAGCGGTATTCGTCGAGCACGCCGGGGCCGAGGACCCCGAGGTACCGGCCCTGCGGGTCGAGCTCGACCGACGTCGTCGAAACGAGCGCATCGAGAAACTGCAGCCCGTCGAGCGCGAACGACGGAACGACCCCTCGACCGGAGCGATGCTTCCCCGCTCCGCCACCGCCGAACGCCGTCTCCTCCGACAGGGGCTCGAAGCCGCCGCGGCGCGCCGCGCGATCGACGAGGAACACGCCTCCGCTGCCCGTGTCGACGAGCAGGCGCACGGGGCGACGCTTCGGGCCGAGACGCGCCGACACGGTCCAGGCCGCAGGGACTCCGCTCGGTCCGACGAGCGGCTGGAGCCGCAGGACGATCGTCTCGGGCGCGGCGAGCGCGCGCCACACCTGCCGCTCGCCGAGCGCCTCGAGGCCGCGCAGCGTGCCACGCGCGCCTTCGCGGCGATCCTCGTCGTCGAGCGCGCCGATCTCGAGGTACCGCGCGAGGCGCTCGGCCGCTTCCGCGCGCGTGGTCGTCGCCTCGGCCGAGCGCAGCACGAGCCGCGCGTCCGCCGGATCGGAGGCGAGCGCCCGGCGCATCAGCTCGGTCGCCTCCGCGCCGCCACCTTCGGCCAGTCGGATCAGACCGAGGACGGTCAGGCCGCGCGGCGTCAGGGCGCCCGACGCCGCGTGTCGAGCGAGCACCTCCCGCGCCTCCTCGAGCGCACCACTCCGGTAGAGCGCCGCGCCGACGGCGGATGCGAGCACGCCATGCTCTCGGCCGCGGTCTCCCAGACCGTGGGCCGCGTCGAGCGCTTCGACCCACCGATCGGCGTCGATCCACGCTTCGATCCGACCGGCGATCGCCCGCTCCTCGCCGGCCGATCGAGCGAGGATCGCGCTGAACGCGTCGGCCGCCTCGCGCGCCCGGCAGGCACGCAAGAGCGCCTCCGCGCGATCGATCTCGTCCGATCCGGTCTGTGCCGCAGCGTCGGGCGCCAGGAGTCCGCATGCGCAGGCGAGCACGACACGCCCCATGCGTGCCGCGACGCGCTCACGGCCCATCCGGCGCTCCCCTCGTCACCGCCGCGATCTCGACCGGCGCGAAGCCCACGGCGTCCGCGGCGACGAACTCGAACCGGATCCCGGCCCTCTCGCCGCGGATCGCTAGGCGGTGATCGTCGCCGTGCAGGTGGCCATAGACGCACACGCGCACGGCTCCGCGGTGCAGGACCTCGACCACGTCGCTCGGCTCGCGCCCCTCGAGCCACGGCGGGAAGTGCACGAGCGCGAGACGCGGCGTGAGGCGATCGAACCGTTCGTCCGCGTTGGCGATCGACGCTCGCAGCCGCTCGAGCTCGCGGCGAAAGATGCGCGTGTCCGAGGGCTCGGCGTGCGGGTCGCGCGGGTCGGTCCAGCCGCGTGCGCCGACGACGACGAACGTCCCGGCGCGATGCGCGTCGTTGTGCAGCAGGTCGATTCCGGGCGAGAGGATCTGCCGGACCTTGCCGGCGCTCGACCACCAGCTGTCGTGGTTGCCCCGCAAGAGCAGCTTTCGTCCGGGCCGCGCGGCGATCCACGCCAGGTCCGGCGCAGCCTGCTCCAGGTTCCGGGCCCACGACAGATCGCCGGCCAGCAGTACGTGGTCGTCGGGTCCGACCCGCCGATCCCACTCCCGGGCCATGCGGACGGAATGATCGCGCCACGTCTCGCCGAACACGTCCATCGGCTTGTCACCCGTGCCCGACAGGTGCAGATCGGCGAGCGCGAACAGCTTGGCCATGGGTCGTCGAATCGTGAATGCGGTCGGGCGATTCTAGGCGAGAGCGCTCACCCGGCGCCATGGACGACGGCGACTGGCGGCGGATCGATGCCTCGGGTGGCAGAATGTCGGGATGCGCCACGCACGCTTCGCCGCTCTGGGACTGCTCGCGACGATCGTGCTCGCGACGATCGCGCTCGCGGACGCCGTTCGAGCGCAGTACGTCGGCGCCGCCGCCCTGTTCGGCTTCGAGCGCGTGACCGTCGTGTACGCGACGGGGCCGGGAGCGGACGTGGTCACGAGCCGTCTGTGCGCCGAGCGGCGCGCGGCGTATCTCCATGCGAAGCATGGCGTGAACACGACGGTCGTGTCGGACGCCGCCGTGACGCCCGACCAGCTCCAGGGAGACCTGTTCGTGATCGGCTGGGCCAACCGGTTGATCGGGACCGAGCAGGCGCCGAAGCCGTTCGGCCCGGTCCCCGATGGCCGCGCGTTCCTCGGCGGAATCCTCGTCCGTGAGGGCGAGGATCTGCTGTTCGCGACGGCGTCGCCGTACAATCCGGCGCGCCGCCTCGTGTTCTGGTCGCGCACCGACGTCGAGATCGACCGGTTGATGCCGATGCCGATCACCGGATCCGACTGGGCCGTCTTCCGGGACTGCACGATCCAACGGCAGGGCAACTTCGAGGATCCGAACGCGTGGCCTCCGAAGCGCAACTTGTACGCCGAGCAGGATCAGGCCAACGTGCGCGGGAAGCTCAGCGCGGAGAAGAAATCCCCGCGCTACACGATGCACTACGTTCCGGAGAGCTACTCTGCGCCGCAGGTCGACCGCGTGCTCGCCGTACGCGAGGCCGCGCTCAAGAAGGCGATCGATCTCGTCGGGGACCCGGGACCCGGGTTCCGCATCGATCTGTTCGTGTACCCCGACCGGGCGACGAAGCGCGCCGAGACGGACGTCAACGATCCCGTGCACAGCGTGCCAGCGGCGCGCGCGCTCCACATGACGCCGGAGTTCGCCGAGTCGCCGAGCCCCCACGAGGAGATCCACCTGGTCGTGCGAGCGCTGTGGGGACCGTGCTACCACACGGCGCTCTACGAGGGGCTGGCCGTGGCGCTCGAGCGCGGGAAGGACCTCGATCTCTTCGCAGCGGTGATGGTCGATCGGGGCACGCTCCCGGCGATCGCGTCGCTGCTCGACGAGGAAGCGCTGCGCGCGATGATGCCCGACGCGTCCGCATTCCCGGCCGCGGGACTGTTCGTGAAGTGGCTCCTCGACCAGGGCGGCGCGGCACGGGTCCGGGCCGTCTACTCGGCGAAGCCCCTCACGGTCGAAGCGCTCGCCGCGGCGATCGGCGATACGCCGGCCGGCACGGACGCTGCGTTCGCATCGTGGGTCCGCTCACGCACGGCAACGGTCGATCCGAAGCTCCGATACGAGGCCGCGATCGTCGATGTCGACAGGCTCCTCGCAGCCGGAAAGACGGCGGAAGCGCTGGCGTCGGCGGACCGCGCACTGGCTCTCAAGCCCGGCGATTCGGTCGCTCTCCTGAAGCGCTCCACGGCCCTGGCGGCGGTCGACCGGGACGCGGAAGCCGAGGCGATCCTGCGCGACCTGCTGAAGCTCCCCGCGGAAGGACCGACGCTGCGGTTCGTGGTGCACGCGCACTACCAGCTGGCCCTGCTGCTCGACGACACCCAGCGCTACGACGAGGCGCGCAAGCACTACGACGCGATCCTGGCGCTCCCCGACGTCGAGGGGTCCCATCGGGCGGCCAACGAAGCACTGGGGAGCGGGGGGCCGTAGCGCCCCGAAACGGAGGCGGGGCGGGTCAGGGCTCGCGTCGACGGGACATGAGCCGGAAGAACAGGCTGAGCACGCCAGCCGCCGTTGCGAGCGCAGCGGCCAGGCTGAGCACTACCGCAAATACGAGAATCATGACCTGCATATCCGCCTCGAAACCGGAAGCGGTATCGATTGCACGCCGGCACCTATTGCTCAGCGCCTGGCAAATATATCAGCAAGAACTGAGCCGAACAAGACAGTCGTCGAAACTCAGCCAAGTTCGGCCCTTCGCGGTGGATCGTCGAGCGTGGCGACGGGCGGGGTTCGTGTTCTGGCGGGGACGGGTCGTGTCCAGGCGCACACGTTCTTTCAGTTCTTAGCGTCGACGACCGGTCCGGACGTGCGCCAGGTCGCCCAAGTCGCGCTCGACGAGCTCTCTCAGCCGCGCGAGGAGCCGGCTCTCGGCCTGCCGCGCGGCCTCGCGTGTCGTTCCGAAGCGATCGCCGATCGCCTGGAGCGTCTGGGGGCTGTCGCTGAGGATCCGATCGTCCAGAAGCGCCCGGTCCCGGTCGGACAGACCCTCGCGAAACGGCCCGATGACCGCCTCGAACCGCTCCTGCAGCTCACGGCGCGCGACCTGCTCCTCGACATCGGGGGATCGCGGATCGGCGATCACCTCCTCGGCCGGCCGCTCGTCCCCCTGGCTCACCGGAGCATCGAGCGAAATCTCGCGCGATGCGAGGGCTCGCTCGACGTCCTCGACGTCGGCCTGGGACACGCCGAAGTGCTCGGCGAGGAGCCGGGGACCGACCTCGAACCCCGACCGCTCGAGCCTCTCCTTCTCCCGACGCAGGTTGCGCAGGAGCTTGCGGCGTGCATTCGTCGTCCCGACACGGACCAGCCGGACGTTGTCCAGGAGGAACTTCACCATGTACGCGCGAATCCAGTAGGCGGCGTACGTGGGGAGGCGCACGCCGAGCTCGGGGTCGAACCGATCGATCGCCTGGAGCAGGCCGACGTTGCCCTCCTGGATCAGGTCGAGCAGGTTGCGCGCGGCGCGGCGATAGCCGAGCGCGATGCGCACCACGAGCATCAAGTTGGCGGCGATCAGCCGGAACAAGAGCGATTCGTCGCCGGTCTCCCGGTATCGTCGTGCGAGGTCCTGTTCCTCCTCACGCGTCAGGGGCGGATAGCGGGAGATCTCGGTCATATACCGGCGGAACGGGTCGAACGGGGCGGGAAAGCGCCCGCGCGATGGCACGAGCGCAACGGGCCGCTCGACCGGGGGGTCCGTCGAGGAACTGCCGCCGTCGGGCGACCGGACAGCGGCTCCTGGGTCGGGCCCCACGCGCTCGCCGCTCATGTCGGGAGGGTACCACGCGGCCGCGGGTGACCCGGCCCAGCAGGGTCAACCGGTCGGCGCCAAGTACTTCCAGGGGTTGACGCGCCGCCCGTCGCGGAACACTTCGTAGTGCACGTGCGGTCCGGTCGACCGTCCCGTGCTGCCGACGCGTCCGATGACCTCGCCGCGATGGACCCGCTGCCCCGGGCGGACCAGGATCTCGTCCATGTGCGCGTAACGGGTCACGAAGCCGTATCCGTGCGAGACGTCGACCATCTTGCCGTAATCCGACGCCCGGACCGATCGGGAGATGACCCCATCCGCGGTGGCCACGACGTCGGCACCCATGTCGGCGACGATGTCGACCCCCCGGTGGAACTGGGGCTTGTTGGTGAACGGGTCCTGGCGCCAGCCGTAGGCATCGGAGAACCAACCCGCCGCCGGCATGATGCTCGGCGTCGAGCTCAGCAGCCGCAGGCGCTCCTCGAACGCTCGGCCGATCTGCTCGAACGAGGTCTCCAGGTTCGAGGCCCGGCCGTTCAGGGATTCGAACTCGTCGTCGAGAAACCAGCGCGAGCGCCCGGTCTGCGGCCCGGGCCCGCCGGCGGCCGGGCGGGACGATGGGATACCGGGGATTCCGAGGGCCCCTGCGAGCTCCGTGGCCTGTGACTCGAACCCCTCGAGACGTCCCGACAGCTCCGCCATGGCGTTCTCGAAATAGGCCTTCTGGCGCTGAAGCTCGTCGTTCTCGCGCGCCAGAGACTCGATCCTGGCGGCCTGGCTCTGGATCCGGAACAACAGGTGCGGGGAAGCGAGGCCGGCCACGGTCGTCAACCCGACCAGGGCCAGGATGCACAGCAGGAACCCCCGCGACAGGTGGAGCTTACGGAACCGGCTCCGGGCGTGCGGGAGGATCAGAATCGTGTAGAACGCCCGCGGGAAGCGGAGCCTTGCTAGCGAGGGTCGTCCGGGCATGTTCCGTATCGACTCCGTAACCTGGATCCTGGACGCCGCCCCCCCGGTCGGCGGGGCAAAACCTACCATCCGGAACTCTGAGCGTCAATTCCGTTTCCGTCATGGCCGCCCACGTGCGTGATACGCTCGAATTGGCAGCCTCGACCGAGGCGCCGGAGGTGTATTCACGTGGCCTCAACGTCCCATGGCGGGCGCTGCCTCCTCGTCGGGATCCCGGGCCCCGACCTCCCGAGCGCCCTGGCCGAGCGCCTCCGGGCCCTCGAGCCCGCCGGTCTGATCCTCTTCCGGCGCAACCTGAAGACCCCGGACCAGACCCGTGGGCTGGGCGACTCCGTCCGGACGGTCCTCCCCGCCCCGTCGATCATGGCCGTCGATCAGGAGGGCGGGCGGGTCAGCCGGCTCGAGCCGTTCATCGGTCCGACTCCGACCGCCGTGCGCCTGGCCGAGGCGGGACCCGAGACGACAGCGCGCTTCGCCTGCGCCACAGGACAGGCGCTGCGGACGCTCGGATTCAATCTGGACTTCGCCCCGGTGGTCGATCTGTCGACCAAGGACGCTCCGAACGGGATCGGGCCGCGCGCGTTCGACACCGATCCGCTGCGGGTCGTGGTCCACGCGCGCGCGTTCCTCGAGGCGCTCCATGCCCAAGGCGTGGGCGGGTGCCTCAAGCACTTCCCGGGGCTCGGAGACACGCGGGTCGATTCGCATCACGAGCTGCCGCTCGTGTCGCGCACGCGGGCCGAGCTCGAGCCCCACCTTCGCCCGTACCGCGAGCTGCGCACGCTCGCTCCCGTCGTGATGGTCGGACACGGGCACTATCCCGCGCTCGATGCGGAGCCCTCGCGTCCTGCGTCGTGCTCGCCCGCGGTCGTGCAGGGTCTCCTGCGCGGCGATCTCGCGTACGACGGGCTCGTGGCCACGGACGATCTGGAAATGGGCGCCGTCGCCCCGCGAGACCTGGACGGCTCGGTCGCGGTCGAGGCGCTCGCTGCGGGCTCGGACCTGCTGCTCTACTGCTCGGACCTCGACCGTGCCGAGCGAGCGCGGCGCGCGATCGATCGTGCCGTCTCGGACTCGAGAGCGCTCGCCGCACGCCTCGCCGACGCGCTCGAGCGGATCGCGCTCTTCGCCGGGAGATTCCCGACGCCTTCGAGCACGGGCGTCGAGGGGCCGAGCTGGGACAGCGCCAGCGCCGCATTCGCCCCGTTTCGATCGCTCGCCTGAGCGCTGCCCGTCAGGCCAGGTCGCGTCCGGTCAAGATGCGGAAGATCTCGAGGTACCGCTCGCGTGTGCCATCGACGATCGACGCCGGGAGACCGGGAACCGGCGGCTCCTTGTTCCAGCCGATCGATTCGAGATAGTCGCGGACGAACTGCTTGTCGAACGACGGCTGGCCGCGGCCCGCGGCATATCCCTCGGCGGGCCAGAACCGGGACGAGTCCGGCGTGAGCGCCTCGTCGGCCAGCACGAGCTGACCTTCGGCGAGGCCGAACTCGAACTTCGTGTCGGCGATCAGGATTCCGCGTGCTCGCGCGTAGTCGGCGCCCGCGGCGTAGAGCGCGAGCGTCGTGTCGCGCAAGCGCGACGCGACGTCCGCGCCGACGATGCGCTCTACCTCGGCGTACGGGATGTTCAGATCGTGGCCGTCCTGGGCCTTGGTCGCCGGGGTGAAGATCGGCTCGGGCAGCGGCGACGACTCCTCGAGACCCGCGGGCAGCCGGATCCCGCACACCGAGCCGCTCGCTCGGTACTCCTTGAACCCCGAGCCCGCGAGGTATCCGCGCGCCACGCACTCGACGGGCAGCATCGTCAGCTTACGCGCGAGCGTGCTGCGGCCCGCCAGGACCGCCGCGTGCGGGCGCAGCGCGTCCGGGAACTCCTGGACGCGGGTCGAGACCACGTGGTTGGGCACGAGGGTGCGGAACCGGTCGAACCAGAACGACGACAGCTGGTTCAGGACCTTGCCCTTGTCCGGGATCGGGTCGGGCAGCACGTGGTCGAACGCCGACAGACGATCGGTCGCCACGAGCAGCAGGTGCGGTCCGAGGTCGTACAGGTCGCGGACCTTGCCGCGCGCGCGGAGCGTCAGCCCCGGAAGGTCCGTGGAGAACACGGCGGGTCCGGCTGGGACGTGCATGGAGCGTCGCACCTCACTCGCGTCAGCGCGCGTCGTGGATCACCTGGCCGCCGACGATCGTCAGCACGGGAGCACCGCGCAGCTCCCAGCCGCCGAACGGCGTGTTGCGACCCTTCGAGCTGAACTGTTCCGGACGAACGATCGTCGGTCGCTCGAGATCGAGCACCGTCACGTCACCCACGGCCCCCGGACGGAGTGTCCCGCGATCGAGGCGCAGGATCCGCGCCGGGCCGATGGTCAACAGCTCGACCGCGCGCGCGAGCGGGATCTCCCCGCGGTGCACGAGCCGGTCGAGGCACGATCGCAACCGCCGTCTCCAGGCCGACCACGCCGAACGGCGCGAGCGCGAACTCGACGCATTTCTCGTCGACGTGATGCGGGGCGTGGTCGGTCGCGATCGCGTCGACCGTACCGTCGGCCAGGCCCGCGATCAGCGCGCGGCAGTCCTCGGCCGCACGGAGCGGCGGGTTCATCTTCGCGTTCGTGTCGTAGTCTCGGATCGCCTCGTCGGTCAGCACCAGGTGATGCGGCGTCACCTCGCAGGTCGCGCGCACTCCGCGGCGCTTGGCCTGCCGCACGAGCTCGATCGTCCCGGCCGTCGACATGTGCGCGATGTGCACGTGCCCTCCGGTGTACTCGGCGAGCAGGAGGTCGCGCTGGACCATGACGTCCTCCGCGATCCCCGGCCATCCGCGCAGGCCCAGGCGCGTCGACACCTGGCCCTCGTTGGCCACTCCGCCGTCGACGAGCACGGAGTCCTCGCAGTGGTCGATGATCGGCACGTCGAAGATCCGCGAGTACTCGAGCGCCCGGCGCATGACCAGGCTCGAGCTCACCGGACGACCGTCGTCGGAGAACGCACGAGCCCCGGCCTCGCGCATGTCGTCCATCTCAGCCAGCTCCTCGCCGAGCTGGCCCTTCGTGACGCAGCCGATCGGATGGACGGTGACGGCGCCGTGGCTCCGCGCGCGGGCCACGAGGTACTCGGTGACCGATCGCGTGTCGTGGACCGGCTCGGTGTTCGGCATGCACGCAACGCCGGTGAAGCCGCCGGCGGCGGCCGCGCGGGTCCCGCTCGCGACCGTCTCCTTCCATTCCTGGCCCGGCTCCCGCAGGTGGACGTGCATGTCGAGGAACCCCGGACACACGACGCAACCGTGGACGTCGAGCAGCTCGGCGCCGTCCGGCGCGATACCGCGCGAAGCCCGCGCCACACGCCCGTCCTCGAGCAGCACGTCGAGCGGCTCGTCGACTCCCGACGCCGGGTCGACGACGCGTCCGCCCTTAAGCAGCAGCCTCACGTGGAACCTCTCCGGCGAGCAGATACAGCACGGCCATGCGCACCGCGACGCCGTTCGTCACCTGCTCGAGGATCACCGATTGCGCTCCGTCGGCGACGTCCCCCGCGATCTCGACGCCCCGGTTCATCGGTCCGGGATGCATGACGATCACGTCGGACGACGCGCGGCGCAGGCGCTCCCGCGACACGCCGTAGCAGCGCGGCATACTCGCGCAGGCTGGGGAACGAGCCCGAGCGCATGCGCTCGACCTGGATCCGCAGCGCCATCACGACGTCCGCGCCCTCGAGCGCCTCGTCCATCCGGTGCGTCACGCGGCACGCGCAGATGCTCGACACCCTTGCGGCAGCAGCGTCGGGGGTCCGCACACGACGACGTCGGCGCCCATCTGGCCCAGGAGCAAGACGTTCGAGCGAGCGACGCGGCTGTGCAGGATGTCCCCGACGATCGCCACGCGCAGCC
Source organism: uncultured Acidobacteriota bacterium (assembly GCA_963824225.1). Taxonomy (GTDB): domain Bacteria; phylum Acidobacteriota; class Polarisedimenticolia; order Polarisedimenticolales; family Polarisedimenticolaceae; genus CAWGOF01. The sequence goes on from CAWGOF010000003.1 coordinate 202,125, forward strand.
CGGCGAGCCGGCCCTTGTGCTTGCGGATCGTGAACGCGTCGAGCAGCGCCTGCGTCGGGTGCTCGTGCGCGCCGTCGCCGGCGTTGACGATCGAGCAGCTGCAGTGGCGCGCCAGGAAGTGCGGGGCGCCGGCGTCGCGAGTGGCGCATCACGATGAAGTCCGGAGCCATCGCCTCGAGGTTGCGCGCCGTGTCGAGCAGCGTCTCGCCCTTGGCGAAGCTCGACGTCCCGGCGGAGAAGTTGAGCGCGTCGGCCGACAGGCGCTTCTCCGCGAGCTCGAACGACGAGCGCGTGCGCGTCGAGGGTTCGACGAAGAAGTTGACCACCGTCTTGCCGCGCAGCGTCGGGACCTTCTTGATCTCGCGGCGGCCGATCTCGGCCAGGCTCTCCGCCGTGTCGAGGATCAGGCCGATCTCCTCCGGGCTCAGCGCCGTCGATCCCCAGCAGGTGGTGGCTGCGGAGCCGCATCACGCTTCCCCGGACCGGCGCGCCACGGGGCCCGGCGGGCCGACGAGCAGCACCTCGTCCTGACCATCGATCTCGAGCAGCCGCACCTCGACGCGCTCCTCGCGGGCCGTGGGTAAGTTCTTGCCCACGTAGTCCGCCCGGATCGGCAGCTCGCGGTGACCGCGGTCGACGAGCACCGCGAGCTGGATCCGCGCCGGACGACCGAGGTCGACGAGGCCGTCCAGCGCCGCGCGGATCGTGCGTCCGGTGTACAGGACGTCGTCGACGAGGACGATCCGCGCTCCGTCGACCTCGAACGGGATCTCGGTCTTGCGCAGCACCGGGTGGTCGGCGATGCGCTCGAGATCGTCCCGGTACAGGTTGATGTCCAGCGCGCCCGTCGGCGGCTCCTCGCCGCGGATCTCGCCGATCTTGCGTCGCGAGACGGAACGCCAGCGGCAAGCCGCGGGTGCGGATGCCGACGAGACCCAGGCGCTCGCCGGGGGTCGCGCCTTCGACGATTTCGTGGGCGATGCGCGTCAACGCTCGATCGACGCTCGGCGGATCGAGGATCGGGACGCGGCGCGGCGTGGACATCCAGGCGGCCCCTTGCCGGGCTCACCGGCCCAGCTTAAAGGTTGCGCGAGAGCGGACGCGGACGAGGCGGATCCTAGCGGTCGCATCCCCGGCAGTCAAGCCGCGGGGTTTGACCGGCGAACGGCGATCATCTATCCTCGGCACCCGCCGGAACGACCCATGCCCCAGGACCTCCGCGTAACCGTCCTGCGCAACATCGACCTCGACCCGGCGCATTTCCTGCTCGAGTTCTCCGCACCCACGATGGTCGCTTCGATGCGGCCGGCCCAGTTCTTCATGATCGGGATCCCCGGGGGCGAGACGCTGCTCCGCCGGCCGTACAGCGTGTGCGGGCTGCCCGGCACGTTCGACGACGGGCCCGCCGACGCGGCGCAGGTCTTGTACAAGATCGTCGGCCGTGGGACCGCGCTGCTCGCCGCCCTCAAGGGCGGCGCGGCCCTCGACGTGCTCGGTCCGCTCGGAAACGGTTTCGAACCGCCCGCTACCGGCGCGACCCGCCCGGTGCTCGTCGCCGGCGGCATCGGCGCGGCACCGTTCCCGGCGCTCGTGGGCGCGCTCGGACCGACGACGACGCCGCGCATGTTCTATGGCGCGCGAGCCGCGGGCGATCTGCCGCTCGCCGATTGGTTCGGCGCTCGGACCGAGCTCACGCTGGCGACGGAAGACGGCTCGGCCGGCGTCCGGGGCCGCGTCACCGAGCCCCTCGACGCGTTCCTGCGCGCTGCGGATCCCCGGTCGCTCCACGTGTACGCGTGCGGCCCCGAGCCGATGCTCCGCGTCGTCGCGCGCCTCGCTGCGCTCCACGGCGTGCGCACCGATCTCGCGCTCGAGGCGCACATGGCGTGCGGCTTCGGCGTGTGCCTGGGTTGCGTCGTCCCCACGCGTCATGGTGCCGAGCTGCGCTACGAGCGCGTGTGCGTCGAGGGACCGGTGCGGCGCGCCGAGGAGCTCGCGTGGTGAGCCCCGATCTGTCGGTCGAGCTCGGGCCGCTCGCGCTCAAGAGCCCGGTGCTCGCCGCATCGGGCACGTTCGGCTACGGTGCCGAGTTCCTGCCGTACTTCGACCTCGGCGCGATCGGCGGCTTCGTGACCAAGGGGCTGTCCCCGGCCCCGCGACGCGGCAACCCGCCACCGCGGATCGTCGAGACGCCGGCGGGGATGCTGAACACGATCGGGCTCCAGAACGTCGGCGTCGACGCCTTCGTGCGCGACAAGCTTCCCGGTCTGCGGGCATTCGACACGGCGATCATCGCGAACGTGTTCGGCGAGACGGACGCCGAGTACGTCGAGGTGTGCACCAAGCTCGATCAGGCCGCGGGCGTGCACGCGATCGAGCTCAACGTGTCGTGTCCGAACGTCGAAGAGGGCGGGATGATCTACGGCACGGACCCCCGCGCGCTCGAGCGCGTGACGCGGGCGTGTCGGCGGGCCACGCGCCTGCCGCTGATCGTCAAGCTCTCGCCCAACGTCACGGACATCCGCGTCACCGCGCGCGCCGCCGAGGCCGGAGGCGCGGACGTGCTGTCGTTGGTCAACACGTTCGTGGGCATGGCGGTCGACGTCGAGCGCCGTCGCCCGGTCCTGACGAAGGTCTCGGGCGGGTTGTCGGGGCCAGCCATCCGGCCGCTCGCCGTGTGGATGACGTGGCAGGCGCGGCAGGCCGTGGCCCTGCCGCTGATCGGCATCGGCGGCGTCGTCGAGGCCGCGGATGCGCTCGAGTTCCTGCTCGTCGGGGCCAGCGCCGTCCAGGTCGGGACGGCGAACTTCGTCCATCCGGACGCCGCGCTGCGCGTCGTTCGCGGCCTCGAGTCGTTTCTCGCGCGCCACGGGATCCCGCGCGTTCGCGACATCGTCGGGACCCTCGAGACGGATCGCGAAGCATGAGCTCTGCTGCGCGCGAGCGGATCCTCGTGGCCCTCGACACCCCGCGCGCGGGCGACGCGCGGCGCCTCGTCGCGGCCCTCGGCGGACGTGTCCGGGGGTTCAAGGTCGGCCTCGAGCTGTTCAGCGCGTGCGGTCCCGATCTCGTGCGCGAGCTCCGCGCCGAGGGCCACGACGTGTTCGTCGACCTCAAGCTGCACGATATTCCGAACACGGTCGCGGCCGCCGCGTCGGCGCTCGCCGGGCTCGGCGCGACGCTCCTGACCGTTCACGCGGCGGGCGGACCGGAGATGCTCCGCGCCGCGGTCCGCGGCGCGGCCGAGGGAGCCGAGCGGGCCTCGGTCCCGCGACCGGCGGTGCTCGCGGTCACGGTCCTGACGAGCCTCGACGACGCGGCGCTCGAGCGCGTCGGCCTCGCCGGCCCGTGTGCCCAGGCCGTCGATCGCCTCGCGGCTCTGGCCCGGGACGCCGGGGTCGATGGCGTCGTGTGCTCCCCGCACGAGATCGGGATCGCTCGCCGGCGTCTCCCGACCGGGCTGATCGTGGTACCCGGGATCCGGCCGGCGGGTGGCGCAGCGGACGACCAAGCGCGCGTCGCGACACCGCGTGCGGCGCTCGCCCTTGGCGCCGATCGCCTCGTGATCGGCCGGCCGCTGACCCGCGCCGACGACCCGGTCGCGGCCCTGGCCGCGATCGCATCCGACATCGGCTGACCCGCGCCCGAGCGGCAGCCGAGCGGGTTGCGGGTACAGTGTCGACGGAGGAACGGTCGGTGAGCCGTGCATGGATCCTCGTGGTCCTGCTGCCCGCGGTCTTCGCGCTCGGCGCGCCGAGCGAGCCGCGCGCGACCGATCCTCCGGTCCTGCACGTCGAGGACGTCGTCCGCTGGCACGTGGCCGGCGTTGCGCCAGGCGAGATCGTCGCCCGGATCCAGGCGTCCGCGGTCGACTTCGATCTGAGCGACGAGATGGTCGAAGAGCTGCGCCTCGCCGGACTCCCGGACACCGTGCTCGTCGCCATGCGCGAGCGCCAGGCGGCGCTGCATCCGGCCGCGCCTCCACCCGTCGCCGAGCCGTCCCCCGAGGCGACGAGCGCGCTCGTGCTGCACGTGCACGGGGCGAAGCCGGACGAGCCGGCGCGTCTGAGCCTCCCCACGCGCGTGCCGAGCGAGATCGCGACACGCCTTTCGATCGAGGACCCGGCGCCCGTCGTGACCGGCATCGCGCTCTACGCCGCGTGCCTGCGCGCGACGCACGTCCCGAGCCACTGGCGCGCCGAGTCGCCGCTCGGCCGCGACTTCGCCACGATGCCGCGCCACGAGATGCTGCTGTTCGTGCCGCTCGAGCCGCTGGAGTCCCAGGCGCCGAAGGCGTCCGATTCCAGGCTCGCCGTCGAGGCGCCGGCGAAGCTCGAGATCCCCCTCGACCCCGCGGACACGCACGACCTGGACCTCGGGATCGCCGTGCGCATCGGCGAGCGGTACTACAGGATGGATTCCGATACGTGGAGCGCCTTCGCGCTGGCCGACCACGCGGACGGGCTCGAAGCGCAGGTGGGGAGCGGTACGAGCGGCCTGCGCGTGCGGTTCGTCCGACCGGGCTAGCGCAGCTCGAGCGACATGAGCTTCGACACGCCGGGCTCCTGCATCGTCACGCCGTAGAGCAACCGCGCGGCCTCCATCGTCACCTTGTTGTGGGTCACGATGATGAACTGCGTTTGCCCGGCGTATTCGCCGAGCATCCGCGTGAACCGCGAAACGTTGACGTCGTCGAGCGCCGCGTCGACCTCGTCGAGCATGCAGAACGGCGACGGCTGGTAGCGGAAGATCGCGAACAACAGCGCGATCGCCGACAGCGACTTCTCGCCGCCCGACAACAGCGTGATGTTCGCCAGACGCTTGCCCGGCGGCTGGGCCAGGATCTCGACGCCGCACTCGAGCACGTCCTCGCTCTCCTCGAGGCGCAGGTCGGCACGGCCGCCGCGGAACAGCAGCTGGAACACCTCCTGGTACGACCGCCGGATCGATTCGAACGCCTCGAGGAACTTCTCGCGCGACGAGCGATTGATGCGCCGGATCGTCTCGCGTAGCGAGGCCATCGACTGATCGAGATCGAGGCGCTGCGTCGCGAGGAACCGTTGCCGCTCCTCGAGCTCGGCGAACTCCTCGACCGCGGTCATGTTCACCGGGCCCAAGGCCTCGATCCGCGCTCGCAGGTCGACCAGCACCGCTTCGACCTGCGCCGCGTCGATCGCACCGAGGTCGATGCCCGCAGCAACCGCGGTATCGCGCGCGGTCGACGCGTCGACCCCCAGCTCCTGCCGGGCCAGCTCGTCGAGGTGCTCGCGCGCGGCGTCGAGGCGGCCGCGCTCGATCGCCGCGTCCCGCGTCACCTCGCGCAGCGCGTCGAGGGCCTCGCGCGCCGTGCGCAGGCTGGTCTCCCGCTCGGCCACACGCGCGCGGAGCTCGGCCAGATCGGCCGCACCGAGGCTCAGGGCTCGAGCGAGCTCCTCGCGCAGCGCGAGCGCCTCGGCCCGCTCGACCTCGACCCGCTCGAGCTCGGCGCGGGCGTCGCTCGCGCGCCGGCGCGCGGCATCGGCGTCGGCCCGGGCCGCAGCCATTCGCCCCGCCAGCTCCTGCGTTTCGAGCGCCAGGCGTCGCAGCTCGTTCTCGAGCGCCTCCTGGCGCTCCCCGCGCGCCGCCAGCCCCTCGCGGGCGACGCTCGTCGAGCCGACCGCCAGCTCGAGCTCGGCCTCGACCGCCTCGGCCGCGCGCACCGTCTCGGCGAGCTGCGCCGCGAGCTCGTCGTGGCGCGCTTCGGCGCGTCCGACCGTCGTGCGCTGTTCGGCGAGTCGCTCGAGCAGCCGCTCGGCCTCGTCGCCCAGCGAGCCCAGCTCGTCGCTCAGGATCTCGCTGCGCCGCTCGGTGCGCTCGTGCTCGTCGTGTGCGCGCCGCGCTCGGACCTCCACCTCGACCAGATCGTGGGCCCGCGTTTCGACCTCGGCGCGCCTCTCGCGCAGGTCGGACTCGAGGCCCGCGCGCTCGGAGCGCCGGGCCTCGAGCGTCTCGGCCAGGGCCACCGCCCGCGCGCCGGCCGCGGCCTCGGCTTGCCGCGCCTCGTGCGTCCGGCGCTTGTGCGCCAGGAGACCGTGGTCTCCCGCGCGGCACTGCCCGGCCCACACGAGACCCGATGCCTGGACGACGTCGCCGTCCGTCGTGACGTAGTCGGCACGCGGGTGCCGGCGGTGCAGCTCGAGCGCCGCACGAAGGTCGCTCACGAGCACCGCGTCCCCCAGCCGATCCTGGAGCATCCCGTTCGACGACGTGCGCAGGTCGAGTCGCTCGCGGAGCCGACCGCGAACTCTCGGATCCGCGAGCACGTCGGGCGGGATCGTCGCCAGGCCGTTTCCGGCGACTCCCACCGCGGTCGCGCCGGTGGGCCGCGTGCGTCCGAGGAGCCCGGTTCGACCCGCCCCATGCCGGCGCACGATCGCCGCCGCCCGCTCGAGATCCACGTCGTCCTCGACGATCACCGTCGGCAGGAACGTCTCGAGGTACGACTCGGCCAGCGCCTCGATCTCCGGTCCGGCCTCGATGTAGTCGGCCACGACCCCGTGGGTCCGGACACCCTCGCGCTGGCCCTCGGACAGCACGGTGCGGACGCCGTCCGACACGCCGGCAAACCGCGTGCTGACGTCCTCGAGCGTGGCCAGCCGCGCGGCGGTCGAGCGATGCTCCTCGCGCGCCGCGCCGAGCGCGTCGCCGTCGAGCGTCTCCTGTCGGCGCGCTTCCTCGAGCTGGGCCTCGAGCCGCGCGCACTCGTCGCGCAGGCGCAGGACCTGCTCGCGCTCGGCCTCGACGGCGCTCGCGAGCGAGTGTCCCTCCCGCTCCCAGCGCGACAGGTCGTCCCCCGCTTCCGTGCGATCGGCCTCGAGCCGTGCGCGCTGCGCGGCGCTGCGATCGAGTGCCTCCTCGATCGCGCGCAGTCCGTTGCGCGCTTCGGCCGCATGGTGCAGCGCCTCGAACTGCTCGAGCCGCAGCCGCTCGACCTCGGCGCGCAGCGCTCGGCGGCGCTCGTCCGCCTGATCGAGCGCGATCTGGGCCGCCGCGACCTGCTCGCGGATCCGCTCGAGCTCGCCGCGCTCGGCCTCGGCGACCGCCCCGCGCTCGGCTCGGTCGGTCTCGCGCTCGGCGAGCGACCGCGCGAGCTGTTCTCCCTCGGCGCTGCGGCGCGACTCGAGCTCCGTCGCTTCGGCGATGCGCTGGCGCAGACCGGCGATCTGTCCCTCCTGGCGATCGAGGTCGAGATCGAGACGGTGCGCCCCCTCGGAGCGCTCGCGATGGTCGCGCTCGCCGTGGTCGATCGCCAGCCTTTCCGCGGCGATCGCGGCCTCCGTCGCCGAGACCTCGGCCGAACGGCCGACCTCGGCGTCCCGCGCCTCGCGCTCCCGCGCGATGCACGTCCGGAGCTCCGCGTCGAGACGCTCGACGCGGAGCGCCAGGTGGTTCGTCTCCTGGCGCCGCAGCTCGTCGCGCAGCCGGCGGTAGCGCCGGGCGCGCCCGGCCTGCCGCCGTAGAGCGCGAATCTGGCGCTCGACCTCGGCCACGACGTCCTGCACGCGCAGCAGGTTGGCCTGCGTCGCTTCGAGCTTCAGCTCGGTCAGGCGCCGCTTGTGCTTGTAGCCCGCGATGCCCGCCGCGTCCTCGATCAGCAGCCGTCGGTCCTTGGGCTTGGCGCCGAGGATCTGCTCGATCCTGCCCTGCTCGATCGTCGCGTAGGTCCGCGCGCCGACGTGCGTCTTCTCCAGGACCTCCTGGATGTCCTTGAGGCGCGCGCGGGCCCCGTTCAGCAGGTACTCGCTGTCCCCGTCGCGGTGCAGGCGGCGCGTGACGACGACCGCATCCTCGTCCCCGAGCCCGGCAGCCGTGAGCCCGCGCAACGTGAGCGACACTTCGGCCATGCCGACCGGCTTGCGGCCCTCGCTCCCGGCGAAGATGACGTCCGACATCTCCTTGCCGCGGAGCATCCGGGCGCTCTGCTCGCCGAGGACCCAGTTGATCGCGTCACCGATGTTCGACTTGCCGCAGCCGTTCGGTCCGACGATCGCGGTGATGCCCTCGGGGAACAGCACCTCGGTGCGGTCGACGAACGACTTGAAGCCTGCGATCTCGACGCGCTCGAGCTTCAGCATCCGATCCGCTCACCCCTAGGTCGCCGCAACGCGCGATCCACGCACTATACCATTGCCCGCAAGATCTGGCGCCGCAGTTGCGCGGCAACGCAAGATATTGCGGACAGTCGAGCGGCGGTCAGCGATCGCGAGCCAGGAGCGCGTGCGGCACGGCGGCCAGAGCGCGGCGGGCCGGGCTGTCGGGGAACACGTCGAGCTCCTGCACGGCGGCCACCGCATAGCGCTCGGCGGTCCGACGAGCGCGGCGAATCGCCCCGCTCGACACGAGTAGCTCGGTCAACCGGGCGATGTCGCCGGGATCCGCGCCGCCACACTCGACGACGCGCTGGGCCAGCTCCCGGGCCTCGCCGGCGACCGGCGACCGCGACCGCAGGAGCTCGAGCACCGCGAGCGTCGCCTTGCCCTCCCGGAGATCGCTGGCCGCGGGCTTGCCCAGCCGGTCCGCCGTGCCGGTGAAGTCCAGCACGTCGTCGACGACCTGGAACGCCATGCCCAGGTTCCGGCCGTACCGGCCGAGAGCTTCGCGCCTCTCCGTTTCGTTGCCCGCGATCACGGCGGCGAGCTCGCAGCAGCACGAGAACAGCGCCGCGGTCTTGCGCTCCACCAGATCGAGGTACTCTTCGACGCTCAGATCGAGCCGTCCCGCGTAGCGCGTCTGGAGCATCTCGCCTTCGGTCATGCGCAGCGTCACGTCGGCGAGCCGCTCCATCACGTCGAGGCTCCGCGCCCGGAGCGCGAGCTCCATCGCTTTCGCGAACAGATAGTCGCCGAACAGCACGGTGACCGCGTTGCCCCAGCGCCGATTCACGGACTCCTGGCCCCGGCGCGTCGAAGCGCCGTCGATGACATCGTCGTGGATCAACGTCGCCGAGTGGATGAACTCGAGGACCGTGGCCAGCAGCACGGCATGCGGACCGACGTACCCGCACAGCTTGGCGCACAGGAGATGCAGGGTCGGCCGGACGCGCTTCCCGCCGGCGTCGGATACGAACGACCCCAGCTCCCGCACCAGGCGCAGCGGCGACTCGAGGCTGTCGCGGAACAACACCTCGACGCTGTCGAGGTCGTCGGTGATCAGCGGGACGATCGGCGGTTGGTCCGCAACGTTCCCGGGCAGCGACGCGACGCGTGGGGCGCGCGACGTCCCCGGAACGTGACTCACCGCCGGCCTCGGGCTCGCCGCTCCGGTGGGACGCTGAGGATTCGCGCGAACTCGCTCTCGTACACGGGGAACCCGCGCGCGATCCTACCATCCGCCGCCCCGGGGGTTCAACTCCGGGACGGCGACTCGGGCCCGTGGCTGCCGCTGATCTCGGTCCCCGGTGGGGCCTCGAACGCGAACACGCCCTTCGGGAGGCGGCCGTTCCGCTGCACGCTCGAGAACCCGTACTCCATGCGGTTCCCGGCGGCATCGAGCACGTCCGCCGACTCGAGGGCGAACGCCGGTGGACGCAGCGTCACCACGATCTTCCCGACGTCGCTGTTGCCGTCGCGCGGGACGAGGATCAAGCGCAGCGGTCCTGCGCCGCGCGCCTGCGGGGTCTCGACCGTCGCGTCGAAGATCTGGGCCAGCGGCTTCGATCCGGCGAGCAGCACGGGCAGCAGATCGGCTTGGGATTCGAGGCGCCCCAGGAGCAGCTGGCGGTCGGCCGCCAGGTACAGCCACGTGCGGTCCCCGTCGACGATCGCGACCTTGCGCTCGGGCTCGACGTAGTCGAAGCGCAGCCGTCCCGGGCGCTCGACGAACACGCGCCCGCGCTCGGTGAGTCCCGAGCCCAAGGCGCCCGAGACGAGCGATTGCTCGAACCGAGCCTCGAGCGTCCGCGTACCGTCGAGCCACGACTGCAGGCCGGCGAGGGCAGCGGCGGCGCTCGACTCCTGGGCCAGAGCCGGCGGTCGGCCGAGCACCGCGACCGCGAGTCCCAGGGCACTGGCCAGGAGCACACCTGTTCTATACCGCATCCGACCTCCGTGGGATAATCAGTCTGCCATGGAACCCGGGAGAGCCGCATCGCGCTTCCGCTCCGCGCTCGCGGCCGCGCTGCTGTCGGTCGCGGCAGCCGCGGCCGCGGCCGTGCACGCGGCCGACCCACCGCCCGTGTCGCGCGCGAGCGCCATCGAGCTGTACGACGCCGGGCGGTACGCCGAGGCCGCGCAGGCGATCGGCGAGATCGACCGCGCGGGCCAGGCGGACGGCGCCCTGCTGTACCGGCTGTTCTACTGCCAGCGCTCGACCGGCGACGCCGCGGCGACGGCGACGCTCGAGCGTGCGCGCGCCGCGCTCGAGATCGAGCTGACCCGCGCGCCGAGCCTCGAGACGTCGTTCTACCTGACGAACGCGTACACGAACCTGCGTCGCGCGCCCGACGCGCTGCGCACGGCGAACGACGCGCTGGGCGCCGTCGAGTCCGGCAAGCTGCCCCAGCCGAGCACGCCGTTCGGGCGGTTCGCGCTGGCCAAGCTGTACGCCGATTCCGAGCGCGTCGACGACGCGCGACGCTGGTACGACGCCGCCCTCGGCGAACCCGCAGGCGCACCGGCGCTCGCTCCGGCCTACGTGCGCTGGGCCGCGCGCTACGTCGGGGATCACGCGTACGACGCCGGAGAATGGGACGCTGCCGAGCGCGCGTATACCCGGCTCGTCGACGCCGGTGAGGCGTCGGTCGCGACGTACGATCGACTGGCGGTCGCGAGGGCGCGCCTCGGCCTGTGGGACGCTGCCGGCCAGGCCTGGAACAAGGCCGTGCGCCTCGACCCGGCGAACGCGGATCGAGCGCGCTACTGCGCGCAGATCGTCGCGCAGGCCGGCGAGCTCGGCAGCCTGTCGGCCATCGCGCCCGACGGTCGACTGTGGAGCGGGCTGTCCAAGGAGGAGCTCGAGTCGGTGCTGTCGAGCCAGGTCGAGGTCGTGCGCTCGGCACGTCAGGAGGCCGAGCGCGTACCGGGCCCCGACGACGAGCGCCGCGCCACGCTCCAGACGTCGATCGACGCGGCGCACGCGGTGTTCATCGCCGCGGCGCTCGAGTACGCGCTCGTGGGCCACGACATCCGCGAGACGGCGTTCATCGGTGGCTATGCCCCGCTCGTGTTCCACAGCCGCGACTGGAGCCTGCCGCAGGTCGAGGAGCCCGAGCCCACGCCTACAGTCGATCCGCAATCTCCCCCAGCCCCGGGATCCTGAACCGCTCCCCGTCGAGCGCGCGGATCACGCACACGAGCGTGACGGTCACGGCGCCGAGGACGACGAGCCACGTCGTGGCCCACAGCAGCTCGGCGATCGGACTCCACAGGAACCGGTGGGCCAGGGCGATCGCCGGGCGCAGCAGCACGAGGTAGACCCCGGCCAGGCTGACGCCGAGCACCAGCCCTTGCTTCGCGTGCCACTTGACGAACTCGCGCCGCGCGGCGACGAGGGCGACGAGCGCGAGCGGCCCGAGGTACGCGAAGAGAAGCAGGATCCGATCCTGATCTTCGAGCTCTTCGCCGAGTCGCTCGGGCTCCATCGGGGCGGTTTATAGCCGGCGCGGCCGCCGCCCGTCAAGCGCGGCGGCGTGGCGGTCGGCCGATCGACGGGTGGTATACTCGCCCGCCCGATGCCCTCGGCTGCGCCCGTCCTCACGCCGATGTTCCGCCAGTTCCGGGCGCTCAAGAGCGACCATCCGAACGCGATCCTGCTGTTCCGGATGGGCGACTTCTATGAGATGTTCTTCGACGACGCGGAGGTCGCCAGCCGCGCGCTCGAGCTGACGCTCACCGTGCGCGGACGCGGGACCGACACGGCGGCGCCGATGTGCGGGTTCCCGCATCCGCAGCTCGATGCGTACGTCGCCCGCCTGGTGCGCGCCGGCCACCGGGTCGCGATCTGCGAGCAGGTCGAGGACCCGCGCACGGCACGCGGACTCGTGCGGCGCGAGGTCGTACGCGTCGTGACGCCCGGGACGGTCACCGATCCGGCGCAGCTCGACTCCTCGGACAACGCCTGGATCGGAGCGGTGGCCGCGGTCTCGCGGCGCATCGGGGCGGCGTTCGTCGATCTGACGACCGGCGAGTTCTTGGCCTGGGAGTCAGGCGAGTCGGCGAGTCCGGACTGGGACGCGCTCGCCGATCGGCTGCGCGCGTTCGCTCCGCGCGAGCTCGTCGTGCCCGACGAGTTCCCGTGGGACGAGCGCTTCGCCCGCGAGCGCACCGCCGGTGCGGTGCTCACGCCGTACGATGCGCACGCGTTCGCGCAGCCCGCCGCGGCCGAGCGCCTGGCGCGCCAGCTCGACGTGCTCGCGCTCGACGGCTTCGGGCTGCGCGACCGGCCGGCCGCCGTCGTCGCGGCGGGCGGCCTCGTCCAGTATCTGCGCGACACGCAGCGCTCGGGCCTCGAGCACCTGAACGCGATCCGTGTGCACGACCCGGCGGAGTTCCTGGTCCTCGACCCGGCGACGCGGCGCAATCTCGACCTCGAGCGCTCGGCGCGGGACGGAGCTCGTGCGGGCTCGCTGCTCCACGCCGTCGATCGCACGACCACCGCCGCCGGAGCGCGTCTGTTGCGCCGCTGGCTCGTGGCTCCGCTCCTCGATCCGGCCGCGATCGGCCGGCGCCACGATGCGGTCGGCGAGCTCGTCGACCGTCCCGCGCTGCGCGATGCGACGCGCGACGGACTGCGCGGAGTCCTCGACCTCGAGCGCCTGTTCTCCCGGGCGGTCGGGGGGACGGCCACACCGCGCGATCTCGCCGCGATCCGCGGCTCGCTCGAGCGGCTGCCCGATCTGCGGCTCGGCCTCGGTGCGGCCGAAGCACGGCTCCTCGTCGACACGCTCGACGACATCGACCCGTGCCCCGAGCTGCTCGACGTGCTGCGCCGCGCGCTGGTCGACACGCCGCCGATCGGATCCAAGGACGGCGGGGTGATCCGCGACGGGTTCCACGCCGAGCTCGACGAGTACCGGTCGATCCAGCGCGACGGGCGCGCGTACATCGCGAGCCTCGAGGCGCGCGAGCGCGAAGCGACGCGCATCGCGTCGCTGAAGGTCCGGTACAACAAGGTGTTCGGCTACTACCTCGAGGTGTCCAAGTCCAACCTGCACCTGGTGCCCGAACGGTACGAGCGGCGCCAGACGATCGTCGGTGGAGAGCGGTTCGTCACGCCCGAGCTGAAGGAGTACGAGAACAAGGTCCTGCGCGCCCAGGAGCGCATCCTGGCGCTCGAGGCCGAGCTGTTCGCCGCGCTTCGCGGCGAGGTCGTGCGTCACGTCGCCGGCCTGCAGCGCACCGCCCGCGCGACCGCGTGCATCGACGTGCTGGCCGGGCTGGCCGAGGTCGCGGCGGCGTCCGACTACCGCCGCCCGACGATCGTTCCGCACCCCGCGCTATCGATTCGCGGGGGCCGGCACCCGATCGTCGAGCGGCTCACCGGCGAGCGGCGCTTCGTCCCCAACGACACGGCCCTCGACGCGCCGGGCCGATCGATCGCCGTGCTGACCGGTCCGAACATGGGGGGCAAGTCGACGTACCTGCGGCAGGTCGGGCTGATCGTCGTCCTGGCCCAGGCCGGCTCGTTCGTTCCGGCCGACGCGGCCACGATCGGGATCGTCGATCGCGTGTTCTGCCGCGTGGGCGCCTCGGACAGCCTGGCCGAGGGCCACAGCACGTTCCTCGTCGAGATGAGCGAGACCGCGAACATCCTGCACCATGCGACGCCGCGGAGCCTCGTGCTGCTCGACGAGGTCGGTCGCGGTACGTCGACGTTCGACGGGCTGTCGATCGCGTGGGCCGTCGTCGAGCAGCTGGCCGGCGAAACGAACGGCGCTCCGCGCACCCTGTTCGCGACGCACTACCACGAGCTGACCGAGCTGTCGGCGGAGCTCGCGTCGGTCAAGAACCTGCGCATGGCGGTGCGCGAGCGCGGCGAGCAGGTCGTGTTCCTCCATCGCGTGGAGGACGGAGCGGCCGACCGGTCGTACGGGATCCACGTGGCCCGTCTCGCCGGCATCCCGTCCCGTGTGGTCGAGCGGGCGCGCGAGATCCTCGACAACCTCGAGCGCGACGAGTACGGGAAGGACGGTCTACCCGCGTCGCGCACGCCGCGGCATGCGCCGCGGCGGCGCCGAGCAGCCATCGCTGTTCCGGGGCGAGGCCGAGGAGCGGCGGGACCCCGTGGCCGCCGACGTGCTGGCCGAACTGCGCGGCACCGACCTGGATCGCGTCGCGCCGCTCGAGGCCCTCACGCTCGTCGCCGCGTGGCAGCGGCGGCTCAAGGACGGCGAGTCCTGACCCTCGGCCCAAGGGTCAGAACGATACCACGGCTTCCTTCTCGTCGTTGAACGTCTCGAAGATCTCTTCGAGCTTCGTCAGCTGCAGCAGGTCGAACACCTTGCCCGACGGGCTGAGCAGCTTGACGGTTCCGGCCTTCTCCTTCGCGCGCTTGTAGCACGCGACGAGCTCGCCGATCCCGGCCGAGTCCATGTACCCGACCTTCTCCAGGTTGAGCAGGATGTTGCGCTGCCCGGCGTCGAGCAGCTCGGTCACCTTCTCCCGCAGGACGACGTCGCCCTCGCCGATCGTGATCTTTCCCGACAGGTCGAGGACGGCGACCTTCCCGATGCTGCGAACGCTGGCCTTCATGACGGTTCCTCCGTGAACTCGCTTTGGTTCGGTTTGCTCCGCGCGGTCAGCTCGTGGGGCTCGCGACGGCCCGGCTCTTGACCAGCGTGACTTCCATTCCCCGGCTCCGTCGACGGCGGAATCGAACCTCGTCGACGAACGCCCGCATGAGCAGTAGACCGCGCCCGGACGTGTTGAGCAGGTTCGGCGCCACCGTCGGATCGCTCTCCTTGGCCGGGTCGAACCCCGCCCCTTCGTCGATCACCTTGGCCTGGAATCGCGCGGGCCGGGCCTCGAACATCACTTGCACCTTGAGCGCCGGGTCGCGGCGGTTGCCATGGATCATCGCGTTGATCACCGCCTCACGCATCGCCAAGCCGACGTTCAACGCCGCATCTTCGTCGAATCCCGCGATCTCCGCCATCTTCTCGGACGCCGCATGCACGACGTCGAGCAGCCGGAGCTCGTTCGGCAGGACGAGTCTCACCGAGACCCCCCCAGGGTCTGCGTTCCTCATGCTCCTCCACCGGCAGCGCCGACCCCGAGTTCCCCCGAGCGGCGAGCAGGATACGGTGGCGCTCCGGGCAAGTCAACGCGGGCCGAGCGCGTCGGACGGCCGGTATTGCAGCGCTTCCGCCACGTGCACCGGACCGATCTCCCCCGCGCCGTCGAGGTCGGCGATCGTCCGCGCGGTCCGGCGGACCCGATCGAACCCACGGCCGGTGAGCCCCAGCCGATCGGCGGCCGAGACGAGCAGTCCGAGCGTCTCGGGCTCGAGCGCGGCGTACCGATCGAGGGCCTCACGGTCCATCCGCGCGTTGCACGACGGACCCGCCCGGCCGACCCGCGCGCGCTGCCGCTCGCGGGCCTGGACGACCCGCGTACGCACGGCGGCCGATGGCTCCCCGCGCGCCCGCGACCCCAGCGCCGCGGGCTCGACCGGCGGGACGGGGATCACGAGATCGAACCGGTCGAGCAGCGGACCCGAGATGCGCGTGCGGTATCGCGCGATCGTCGATGGGCTGCACGAGCAGCGGCCGTCGGGTCCGCCGTGGAAGCCACACGGACACGGGTTCATCGACGCCACGAGCGTGAACTCCGCCGGGAGCTCGACCGTCCCGTGCACGCGCGACACACGGATCGCTCCGTCCTCGAGCGGCTGGCGCAGCGCCTCGAGCGCATCGCGCCGAAACTCGGTCAGCTCGTCGAGGTACAGGACGCCGTGCGACGCGAGGCTGACCTCGCCGGGCCGCAATGCGCGCCCGCCCCCGGTGAGACCGGCGGCCGAGATCCCGTGGTGCGGCGCACGGAACGGACGCCGGCACACGAGCGAGCGCGCGATCCCGGCGGCGCTGTGGATCCGCGTGACCTCGAGCGCTTCGCTCGGCTCGAGCGGCGGCAGCACGCCGGGAAGCCTCTGGGCCAAGAGCGTCTTTCCCGAACCCGGCGGTCCGCACAGCAGGACGTGATGGCCTCCGGCCGCCGCGATCTCGATCGCCCGCCGCGCGGAGAGCTGTCCGCGCACGTCGGCCAGATCCGGCGCCCCGCCGCGCCGCTCCTCGCGAGCGAGGAGCGTCGCCGCAGTGTGGCGGTCGAGCGGGAGGCGCGCGCCGTCTCGCAGGCTCGCGAGATCGGCGAGGCTGCGCACGGCGACGACGTCGAGCCCGTCGACGAGCACCGCCTCGGCGGCATTCTCGGCCGGCACCACGATCGCGACCCGTCCCGCCGATCGCGCGGCGAGCGCGGCCGACACGGCGCCACGCACCGGACGGACCGACCCGTCGAGCGCGAGCTCTCCGAGGAACACCGTCGTGCGGCCCTCGCCTGGATCGAGGCTCCCCGCGGCGCGCAGCAGCGCTACCGCGATCGGCAGGTCGAGTCCTCCCCCCTGCTTGGGCAGCTCCGCCGGCGCGAGGTTGATCACGATCCGTCGCGGCGGGAGAGCGAAGCCGGCGTGCCGCAGCGCCGAGCGCACGCGGTCGATCCCTTCGCGCACGGCGGAGTCGAGCAAGCCGACGGCGGCGATCGACGGCAGGCCGCCCGTCAGGTCGACCTCGACGTCGACGAGACGCGCGTCCACACCGTAGAGCACCGCCCCGATGGCGCGGCCCAGCATGTCGATCCCGGTCTGGAGGAGGGCGCAGGACCCGATCGCAGAAACGTCGCTACTCGACCGACACGGTCAGCCGCATGCCCGGCAGGAGCGTCGCGCTGCGCGAGATCGCGTTCCACGCGCACAGGTTCTCGATCGTCGTGGCGTAGAGCTGAGCGATGTCCCACAAGCTGTCGCCGCGGCGCACGGTGTGCGTCCGGGCGGCGGGCGGGGCGATCTTCAAGCGGTCGCCCACGTGCAGCACCTGCCGCACGTTCCGTCCGTTCGTCCGGGCGATCGCCTGAGCGGTCGTACCGTAGCGCCCGGCGATCGAGGTCAGCGTCTCGCCGCGCCGCACGGTATGCACCGTCGGCAGCTCGGTCTCCGGGGCGGTCGGCGGAGCGGCTTCTCGAGCGGCTTGCGCCACGGCAGCGGATGGCGGAGCGTCGTTCGTCGTCTCGACCGGAGCGGAGCTGGCCTGCGCCGTCACCGATCGCACGCCCGGGACCACGGTCAGCGTCTGGCCCACGCGGATCGTCGAGCGCACGCCGATGCGGTTCCGGCTCGCGATCGCCTGGGGCGTCGTGTCGAAGCGCCGCGCGATCGCCGACAGCGTGTCGCCACGGCGCACGCGGTAGCGCATCGGCTCCCCGACCGGTGCGTCGATCGGTGCGGGTGCGCTGCGCGCCAGCTCGGCCGCGCTGCCGCTCGCGGTCGGGATCGTCAGCTCCTGACCGACGTGGATCGTCGTCCGCCGACCCATCCGGTTCGCCAGCTGGACGTCACCGACCGACACGCCGTAGCGCCCGGCGATCGCCGATAGCGTGTCGCCACGACGCACGACGTGTCGCACGTAGAGCAACCGCTCGCCCGGCGGAACGAGCTCGAGCGCGGCGAGCATCGTCGAACCGGTTCCGGGAGGCACGCGCAGCGCCGTCGTCGTTCCGGGCGGCGTCTGTCCACGGCGTAGCGCCGGGTTGAGCTGCCGCAGCGTCTCGATGTCGAACGCGCCGCAACGGCTCAGCACCTGCAGATCGACGGCGCCTTCGACGTCGACCGTGTCGTAGATCACCTCGGGCTCGGGCGTGTAGGCCAGGCCGTGCTTTTCCGGATCCTTCGCCAGCATCGTCGCAGCCAGGATCGCCGGCACGTAGTTCTTCGTCTCGCGGCGAATGTAGCGCGTACCGGCGATGCGCCAGAAATCCCGGCTCCCCGACCGGCGAATCGCACTGCGGATCCGGCCCTCGCCCGCGTTGTACGAGGCGAGCGCGAGATACCAGTCACCGAACTCGGCGTACAGGTCCTTCAGGTACGCCGCCGCCGCGCGCGCGGACTTCTCGGGATCGGCGCGCTCGTCGACCCAGCCGTCGATGCGCAGCCCGTAGCGCCGTCCGGTCGAAGCGATGAACTGGAAGATCCCGCGCGCCTTCGCGCGCGAGTACGCCGTCGTCTTGAACGCGCTCTCGACGTGCGCCAGGTAGACCAGGTCTTCGGGCAGACCGGCCTCGCGGAAGATCGTCTGGAACCGCTCGAGGTGCTTCCCCGAGCGCTCGAGCCCAGCGCGGAAGAAGTCGCGCTTGCGGTTCGAGTAGAAATCGAGCCAGAACACCACCCGGTCGTTGACGACCATCGGGATGTCGAACGTCGCCGCCGTCTCCTCGACCAGCGCCCGCTCCTCGGCCAAACGCTCCTTCGGAACGGTGCCCGGGACCTCGAGGAGCTCATCGTGCGGGGCCTCGGATACTTCTTCTCCGGGCTGCGCCTCCTCGTCGGGTACGTCCGGTTCCTCCCCGTCGGCCGGGACCTCGGCCACGTTCCCGGCGGTCGCGGGGGGCGGCTCGAGCGCCGCAACATCTTCCTCTTCGACGTCGGGGGAGGCCGATCCGCGCGCGGATTCGGACGACGACGCTGCCGCCTTGGATTCGCGCTTCGAGCCGGCGCATCCGCTGAACAACACGGCCAGCGCCAAGCCGAGCGCCGTTACCGCCTCGATACGCCCATTCGTCGCGCGCACCTGGTAGGGGTCTCCGTTCGTGTGCAGATTCCCGTCGTGACGCAGAACAGCCGGAAATATAGGGAGCACTTCACCGGACTGTCAATCGGGATCGCTCTCGACGCTTGACCGTGTGGGGACTTTCGCCTAACCTGCGCCGGTGATCGCTCCCCGGTCCCTCGAGCCTTCGTAGGAGTCCACACACATGGTGACGGAACACGAGGACAAGCAGCGCTCCGTCGAGGTCGCGGTCTCGCAGATCGAGCGGCAGTTCGGCAAGGGCTCGATCATGAAGCTCGGCGACCGCGGTCGGCTCGACGTCCCGGTGATCTCGACCTCGCTCATGTCGATCGACTACGCGCTCGGCGTGGGCGGCGTTCCGCGCGGGCGGGTCATCGAGGTCTTCGGTCCCGAGTCGTCGGGCAAGACGACCTTTGCGCTCCACGTGGTGGCCGAGGCCCAGCGCCAGGGCGGCGTCGCGGCGTTCATCGACGCCGAGCACGCCCTCG
Source organism: uncultured Acidobacteriota bacterium (assembly GCA_963824225.1). GTDB lineage: Bacteria > Acidobacteriota > Polarisedimenticolia > Polarisedimenticolales > Polarisedimenticolaceae > CAWGOF01. Next base: position 221,424 of record CAWGOF010000003.1, read on the forward strand.
ACCCGGACTACGCCAAGAAGCTCGGCGTCGACGTGGACAACCTCATGGTGTCCCAGCCCGACTCGGGCGAGCAGGCGCTCGAGATCTCCGAGATCCTGATCCGCTCGGGCGCGCTCGACATCGTGGTCATCGACTCGGTGGCCGCTCTCGTGCCCAAGGCCGAGCTCGACGGCGAGATGGGCGATTCGCACGTCGGGCTGCAGGCACGCCTGATGTCCCAGGCGCTGCGCAAGCTGACCGGGATCGTTTCCAAGACGAAGACCTCGCTCGTGTTCATCAACCAGATCCGCGAGAAGATCGGCGTGATGTTCGGCAACCCCGAGACGACGACCGGCGGCCGTGCGCTCAAGTTCTACGCCTCGATGCGCGTCGACATCCGCCGGATCGGGGCGATCAAGGACGGCGACGAGGCGGTCGGGAGCCGGACGAAGCTCAAGGTGGTCAAGAACAAGCTCGCGCCGCCATTCCGGGTCGCCGAGTTCGACGTGCTCTACGGCGAGGGGTTCTCGCGCGAAGGCGACCTGATCGACCTGGGCCTCGCGCATCGGATCGTCGACAAGGCGGGCGCCTGGTTCTCGTATGGCGACCTGCGCCTGGGCCAGGGCCGGGAAAACGCGCGGGTGTTCCTCCGCGACAACCCCGACCTCGCGCGGGAGATCGACCTCAAGCTCCGCGCGCTCTTGAAGCTGACGCGCGCCGAGCAGCGCGAAACGACGACCGACGTCGCCGCATCGGGTAGCCCGCTGACTCCCGGCGAGACGAAATCCGCGACGCCGACCGCCGACGCGTCGCGCCTGCGCCCCCGCGCTCCTCGCGCCTCCGCGCCTTGACGCTCGCGCAGCGCCTGTGACAGCATGCCGGCCTTCGGCCGGCGATGCCTCGGTAGCTCAGTCGGTAGAGCGAGGGACTGAAAATCCCTGCGTCGGCGGTTCAACTCCGTCCCGAGGCACCACTCCTTTTTTTGCCTGCAGCCCGCACTCGCCGTGCGTACCTTGGCCGACGATGTCGTCCCCGACCCTCGAGCGCACGACCCACATCACCGAGGAGCAGGAGCGCGCGTTCTTCGGACCGGGCTTCGCCGTGCTCCGGCAGGTGTTCTCCGCGGACGAGATCGCCGACCTGCGACGGGCGTTCGATCGCCTCGAGGGCCACGCCGCCATGGTCGGCGAGACGCGCCTCGACGGCGGGGCGCAGTTCGTAATCGACTCGGTGCATGGCACCCCGGACCAGAAACGGCTGCGCATCCACCGCATCGTGTGGGCCAGCGCGCTCGATCCGGTGCTCGACCGCGTCGGGCGCGACGAGCGGCTCGTTCACGCCGCGGCGAGACTCCTCCGCACCCGCGAGGTCGTGCAGCTCGTGAGCCAGGCGCACTTCAAGATCCCGGGCGACGGGATCGAGTTCCCGTGGCATCAGGACAGCCGGCACCGCCGTTTCGGCTCGACCGACTGGCGGGACGTCAACGGGTTCGGCAGCTTCGTGCAGACCATGCTGGCGATCGACGACGTCGACGAGACGAACGGGCCGCTCGAGTTCCTCCCCGGGAGCTGGCGCCTGGGCCACGTCGACCGGGCGGGGGGAGCCGAGCGCGCCGCGGCCGAGCTACGGCGCGCGACCGAGCCGGTGGCGATCCCGATGCGCGCGGGCGACGTGCTGCTCTTCGGGCCCTACGTGCTGCACCGCAGCGCGCCCAACACGTCGTCGCGCCCGCGTCGCGCGTTCCTCAACGGGTACGCGGCGCCGGGAGCGAACTTCCGCCTGTACCCCGGACGCGCCGCGGGACGCGTTCTATCGGTCCGCTGAGCCGATCGGTCCCGCTTCGCGGATCGGATCGGTCTCGGGGCCCACGGCGGCACGATACGTCGCGTAGAGCGCGGCCACGCCGACCCACGCCCACAGCCCGACCATCGCCTGGAACCCGGTGATCATTCGACGCTCCTCTGGCGCATCCGCGCCACGGCTTCCTGGATCGCTCGTGTCACTCCGCCCGGCACGCCGCGGCCGATCGCGCGGCCGTCGAGCCGGACGAGCGGCCGCACGCCGCCCAGGCTCGACGTGACGAACGCTTCCTGCGCTCGCACCAGGCGGTCGACGCGCAGGCGGCCCTCGTGCACCGCGTAGCCCAGCTCGCGGCTCGCGCGGATCGCCAGATCGCGCATCACGCCCGCGAGCACGCCTTCGCGCAGCCCGGGAGTGCGGATCGTGCGATGGACCACGACGAACAGGTTGCTGCTCGAGCCCTCGGTCAGCCGGCCGCGCGAGTTGCGCCACAGCCCCTCGTCCGCGCCCAGGCGCCGCGCTTCCTCGAGCCCCAGCTCGAGCTGCGCGTAGCTCGTGGATCTTGACGCCCGCGAGCGGGTCTTGCGGATCGCGGCGCCACGGGAGGAGCACGGCGCTCACCGGGCGCCCCTCCTCCTGCGGATCCATCGGGCCGGTCACGACGACCCAGCGCCCGCCGCGGGTGACGAGGATCTTGAGCCAGCCGCAGCCGGTGGGCTCGGCCGCTGCGGCCTCCTTGGCTGTCGACTCGAGCACGGCGCGCTCGGGGAGCGGCACGCGGATTCGGCTCGCGCTCCGGTCGAGCCGATCGAGGTGCTGGCCGAGCTCGAGCGCCTGGCCGCGCCGGACGGCGAGCGTCTCGAACGCCGAGAGCCCGACGTGCACCGCGGGGTCGGTCAGGGACAGGCTCATCTCGGCGACGCGCATCGGCCGGCCGTCGAGCCACCCGCGACCGTCGGAGGGAGGAAGTCTCATCCCGCATCCTCGGGCTCGAATCCCAGCACGCGCGCGAGCGCCCGGGCCTTGTGGTTCGCCTCGTCCCATTCCTGATCGGCGGTCGAGTCGAACACCACACCGCCACCCGCACCGAGATGGAACTGGCCGCCGCGGAACACGAGCGTGCGGATCAGGATGCTCGAATCGAGCGCTCCCGTCGTCTGCCGAGCCAGAACAGGCTGCCGGTGAACAAGCCGCGGCGCACGGACTCGAGCGTCCTCAGGATCGAGCAGCGCGCGCTCCTTCGGGGCGCCCGTGATCGAGCCGCCGGGGAAGACGTCGCGGCGACGAGCTCGTCGAGCCCGACGTCGTCGCGCAGCCGGCCGTGCACACGCGGCCATCAGATGGTGCACGGTCGCGAAGCTGCGCAGCTCGTGCGCCGCGGCTCGATCGTGCCGGTCCGCACACGCGGCCGAGGTCGTTGCGCTCGAGGTCGACGATCATCAGGAGCTCGGCGTGATCCTTCGTCCGACCGCCGCAGGTCGTCGCTGCGGCCGCGCGGTCGGCCTCGGCCGTCGCGCCGCGCGGCCGCGTGCCCTTGATCGGCCAGGTCTCGATCCGGCCCTGTGGGTCGAGCGTCAGGAATACCTCGGGAGACGCCGAGGCCAGCGCGAAGTCGGGCGTCTCGAGGAACGCGGAGCGCGGCGCCGGCGTGGAGCGGGCCAACGCCTCGTACGCTCGAAGCACGTCCCCCCCGTACGGGCCGTGCCACACGCGGCACAGATTGGCCTGATAGATGTCGCCGTCGACGATGTGCTGGGCGAGACGGCCGATCGCGTCGACGTACGCTTCGCGCGGGAGGCTCGTGCGCGGCCGCCCGATCGCACGCGCGGCGGGGGCTTCCGCGGAGGTGGGCTTGGCGGCGAGGAGCGCGGTCGTGCGGCGCCCGGTCGCAGCGTCCCATGCGCCGAACCGCTCGATCCGCTCTGGACCGGGCCAGCGCACGGACCGATCGACCTCGAGCGCCACGAGACGCGGCGTGCCGAGGAGGTCGCGTCCGGGCGCCGCGTCGGCGTCGAGCGCGTCGTAGGCCAGGACGAGCGCCAAGCCGGTGGCCGATCCACCCCCGTGCTCCCGTCGCTTGCGCCACGTTCGTCCAACGTCGGCGAGCGCCGTGCGCACGGCGGCGGCGGTGCCGTGCGCCGGGACGGTGTGCAAGACGAGCGGCTCGACCGCGACGAGCGGTCCCGCGCGCCAACCGTCCGCAGATCCTCCGCCGTCGAGGAGCAGCGAGACCGGATGGCTCGTCCGTAGGCGCTCGCACACGGCCTGCGGGTCGAGGGACGTCTGCGCCGCGGAGCTCAATACCGTCGGATCACGCCGACGACGACGCCCTGGATCTCGACGCGCTCCTCGGCGATGACGATCGCCTTCAGCCGCGCGTTCGCCGGCTCGAGCCGCACGCGCGATCCGTCGCGCTCGAGCCGCTTGAGCGTCGCTTCCCCGCCATCGACCAGCGCCACGACCGTCTCGCCGTTCTTCGCCTGCGCGCGCCGCTCGCACACCACGAGGTCGCCGTCGCGGATCTGCTCGTCGATCATCGACTCGCCCTGGACGCGCAGCACGAACGCCTGCGCAACGTCCTGGATCATGCTCGCCGGAACGGCGATCGTCTCGGCCGTCTCGACCGCATCGACCGGCCGCCCGGCGGCGATCGTCCCGGCGAGCCGCAGCGTCACGACGCCGACACGCTCCGCGCCGTCGACGACCTCGATCGATCGATTCTGGTTCCACGCCCGGCGGACGTAGCCCTTCTGCACCAGGTGCGAGACGTGCTTGTGCACCGTGGCGACCGACGACAACCGCAGCTCGGTGCCGATCTCCTCCAGGCTCGGCGAGTAGCCGTTCTTTCCGATGAACCCCCGGATGACCTCGAGGACCTCGTATTGCCGGCGCGTGAGAGCCATCAGATTCCTCCTCAGGCGAGGGTCGCGCGAGCGCGAGCCTAGGCGAAAGGCCCGCGAAAGTCAAGCAACGACACCCGTTCCGTCTTTTGCCGGCCCCGGACCCCGTCGGTATATTGATCGACCGTCCCCGATCGATCCACGAACGGAGCTTCTGCGCATGAGGTTCGTCGTCCGTCTTACCGCCGTGGCCTTGGCCCTCTCCCTCGCCATCGCGGCCCAGCTCGGCGCGCAGCCCTCGTCCCCGGACCCGGTGCGTGAGGAGGAGCTGCGCCGCACGGTAGAGCTCGCCATCGCCGAGGCCACGGAGCCGAACGAGCGGGGCGACGCCGAGGTCGACCAGCTCGTCGCCACGGCGCACGATCTGGCGCGCCGTGGTTCCGAGGTCGTCCCCGCCCTTGCCGCGGAGCTCGAGCAAGCGCTGCCGGGCTCGTACTTCTTCTGCGCCTACACGCTCGGACTCATCGGGGGGCCACAGGCCGCCGCGGCACTCGAATCGGCGGTCGCCCGCGCCGAGGCGGAGCCCGGCGACTTCGCCTTCAACCGCAAGGCCTGGGCGTGTCACGGCCTCGGCCTGATCGGCCGGGTGGAGGCGATCGAGATGTTGAACGCCGGCCAGCACAAGGCCGCCCCCGTGCCGATCCACACGGGCATGTCGGCGCTCGAGGTGGTTGCCGTGCTGACCGCGCCGGCCGGCCTTCCGCTGCTCGAGGCGGAGTTCGATCGGTACACCGACGAGGACGACCCCAACACCGCCTACCGCGTGGTCGTGCTCAAGGCGATCGCGCGGATCGCCGAGCCAGCGGCGCTACCGATGCTCGAGCGGGCTCTGGCGAATCCGGGCGCCGGGGTGCGACACCACGCGGCCCGGGCGATCGGCGCCGTGTCGACGCCCCAGGCCACCGAGAAGCTGCTCGCCGCGCTCGCCGATCCCGACGCGTTTGCGCGCTTGGGCGTGACGATCGGCTTACGCGACGCGCCGCCGATCGGCCAGGCCGGCCGGCTGCTCGACCGTCTCGACGTCGAGGACGACCCGGTGGTGCGCGGCGAGCTGTACCAGCTCGTCGTGCGCCACGGTAGCGCGACCGACCTCGCGCGGCTCGGGACGCATTGGGGTCGCCCGGACGCCGAGGACCGGCGGCTCCTGATGCGTGCCCTCGCCGATGCCCCCGCCGACTTCGCGCTGCCGATCCTGGCGCGTGGCCTCAGCGACCGGGAGCGCGGAGTATCGGTGATCGCAGCGTTCTCGCTCGCGCGTCTCGGCGATCCGCGGGCGGTCGATCTGCTGGCGCCGATCGTCGCCTCGGCCGACTGGGCACCGGCGCAATCGGCGGTCGAGGCGCTGGCCACCCTGGGCGATCCGCGGGGTGCCGCCCCGATCCTCAAGCGCCTGCTCGAGACCGAGCTGCCCCAGCGCATCACCGATCCGCGTCAGAGCCTGCGCATCGAGAAGCTGCTCACCGCGGTCGTCACCCTGCGCGACACGTCCCGGCTGACCGAGCTCACCGTGGCGCGGGACACCGTCTCCGATCCCACGGTCCGTGAGCTCCTGGCGAAGAGTCTCGCCGTGCTCGACGCCGTGGCCGAGGCGGGCAGCAAGTCCAAGCGCTGGATCGCGCTCCTCGACTCGCCGAACGTCGACCTGCGCCTGCTGTCCTACTCTCGGCTGGGCCAGCTGGGCGGCGAGAGCTCGGCTCGTGCCCTGGCCGACCGGTTCGGCCGCGTCGATCCCGCCGAGGCTCGTGAGATCCTCCGCGCCCTCGGCTCGATTCCCGGCCCCGCGTCCCGCGAGCTCGTGCGTCGGGCGCTCGTCGATCCGTCGTTCGATGCGGCCGAGCGGAGCGATCTGCGAGACATGGCCGCCTGGTCGGCGCGTCGAATCGGCGGGCCGGCGATGGTCGATACACTGCGCGAAGCGGTCAACCGGCGGGACGGCCGGGACGGTCGCCCGTTCGTGTACTACACGGTCCTCGTCGGGGCGAGCGCCGTCCCGGACATCGAGCGCTTGCGCGGGCCACGGTTCCGGTACCTCGGCTCGAGCCGCGGAGCCGAGGACGAGCGGCTGCAGTGGGCGCGGCGCGAGCTCCGCGCCGGTCGATCGATCGCCAGGCTCGACGTGCCGCCCGAGCGGCTCGACACGCGCTGACCTTCAGGCCACTCCCCCGCGGACGAGCTCCGGGCGAGTGGACGTCGCCGGCGCGGCGGGCGCGCCCGCGGCCGGGTCTTCGTCGAGGACGATCTGCCCCTGACGGTAGGCCGAGTGGAACGCCTCGACCACGCGCTCGTCGAACGCGACGCCGCGCAGCGAGGTCAGCCTCTCGCATGCCTCGTCGACGCGCATCGCGCTCTGGTACGGGCGGTGCGGTGGTCATGGCGTCGAACGTGTCGGCGACGGCGATGATCCGCGCCATCAACGGGATCGTGTCGCCCTCGAGACCGTCGGGATACCCGCCGCCGTCCCAGCGCTCGTGGTGCCTGCGTAGTCCGGGAATCACGCGATGCATCTTCTTGATCGGAGCCAGGATCGCGCTCCGAGCGTCGCGTGCGTCTTCATGATCTCGAACTCGTCGGGAGTGAGCTTGCCCGGCTTCTTCAGGATCCGATCGTCGATGCCGATCTTCCCCACGTCGTGCATCAACGACGCGACGTGCAGCTCCTCGCAGCTGATCGTCGGTCAGCCCGAGCTGCCGCGCCAGGATCGCCCCCGAGTAGCGGTTGACCCGCGCCGAGTGGCCGCGCGTGTACGGGTCCTTGGCGTCGATCGCCTCGGCCATCGCCCGGATCGTGCCGAGGAACAGCTCGTTATTCTCCTCGGCGGCTCGGCGCAGCCGACGGATGTGGTCTTCGATCTCGTCGGCCATGCGGTTGAACGTGTGGGCCAGCTCGCCGATCTCGCTGCCCGAGCGCACCCCGACGCGGGACGAGAAGTCCCCGTCGGCGAACGATCGGGACGCCGCCGCGAGCTGCTTGATCGGCCGAGCCAGCGTGTCGCCGAACACGACCGCGGCGGCCACGGCGAACCCGAGGGCCAGCAGGGCCCACGTGAACACGCTGTCGACCATCCCGCGCACCGGTGAGTACACGTCCTCCAGATGGGCCTGGACGAACACGCCCCATCCCTGGGGCGTGACCTCGTACGATCCGATGTACTCCCGCTCTTCTCCGTCCTCGGTCCCGTGGAACGGCAGCGTCTCCCGCGCACGGCCCTCGGCGGCGAGGAACCGCGAGACGAGCGGGGTGCGGCTGACGTCGCTCCCGGGCTCGAGGTGCGCCGCATCCGTGCTCGCGAGGACGCGACCGCTGCGGTCGAGGACGAACAGCGCGTGTCCCGTCCGATGGCGCTCGACGATCGTGTCCCACACCGCGGAGAGATCGACGAGCGCCGACAGGACCCCCACGAATCGTCCACCGGAGACGACCGGCGCGGAGATGACGATGCCCGCGGTGACCGGCTTCGTCGCCAGGACGGTCGGCTCGGACAGGATCGTGCTCTCCGGGCGAGTCGCGGCCTCGCGGGCGAGCGTGCGAACCGAGTCCTCGAGAGCGGCGCGAAACAGCCGGCTCAGGCCGTCGGGAAGCTCGCCGGTCTCGATCGTCCGTGGCGCGGTCGCGCGGAACTGTGTGAACCGCAGGTACAGCATGCGCTCGCCGACGACGTCCCCGAGCACGCGCTGCACGTGCTCGTTGGCCTCGTCTTCGGCTCCGCGAACCGAGCGTCCGACCGATTGGGAGACGCGCAACAGCTGCGAGCGCAATCCCTCGACGTGGATCTCGATCTCGCGGGCCAGGGAGGCGGCCATCAGGAGCTGGTACTCCTGCTGGGCCGTCGCCAGGGCCTCGCGATTGATGTCGATCAGCTTCCAGCCCACCGTGCCGAGCGGAGCGAGCCCGGTGAACGCGAGGACCGCCACCAGGGTGAACACGATCCGGCCGCGCGGCTTGAAAGCCGGCCGCAGCCGATCGCTCGGCAGATCGGGGCGCGGATCGGACATGACGCTCCGTGAAGCGACGCTGGTCGAATATAGGGCGGCGGCGTGGCACGTGGCAAACCGAGCCGGATCAGCGACTTGGCAGCGCCGACCTGCTAGACTCTGGAGACCCGTCGCATGGTGGGTGTGTACAACGTAGCTCTCGCCCCGCTTCGCCTGGCAGCCGCAGTCTGGGCGCTGCGCCACGCGCGCGGACCCCGGGCCGCGGAATGGCGCGAGCGTCTCGCGCGCCAGGTGCCCCGAATCACGCGGCCGGGCGGTGTGTGGATCCACGGCGCCTCGCTGGGAGAGGCGCGCATCGTCGGGGCCTTGGCGCGCGCCCTGCGCCGCCGGATGCCGGACGTTCCGCTCGCCGTGTCGGCCGTCTCACCCGCCGGTCGAGCCCAGCTTCCAGCCGCGCCCGACGTGGACGCGGCATTCTTCCTGCCCCTCGATTTCGCCGGCTTGCCGACGCGCGTCCTGCGCGCCGTCGCGCCGGGTGTTCTGACGCTCGTCGAGACCGAGCTGTGGCCCAACCTGCTCCGCGAGGCCCACGCGCTGCGCGTGCCCGTCGTCCTGGCCAACGCTCGGCTGTCCCCGGCCCGGATGCGCTGGTACCGCCGATTGTCCGCGCTCTACGCGCCGCTGCTGCGGAGCGTGGCCCGCGTCGGAGCACGCAGCACCGCGGATGCGGAACGGCTCGGCGAGCTCGGCGTGCCGGCACAAGCGATCTCCGTCACGGGAAACGTCAAGTACGATCTGCCGCCGCCCGACGGGGATCGCACGCGCGCGCGGCGCGATCTCGGGATCGCCGAGGATCGGCCGGTGTGGGTCTGTGGCTCGACCCGCCCGGGCGAGGAGCAGGTGCTCGTCGACGCCTGGCTCGCCCTGCGGCGCGAGATGCCGGAGCTCGTGCTCGTCCTCGCTCCTCGTCACACCGAGCGGTTCGACGAGGTCGAGCGGCTACTCGAGAAAGCCGGGCTCGATCCGGTGCGCTGGTCGCAGCGGTCGTCCGAACGGATCACGCCGCCCGAGCTCCTGCTCGTCGACCGCCTCGGCGTGCTCGGCCGAGCGTACCTGGCGGCGGACGTCGCGTTCGTCGGCGGCACGCTCGCCGAGATCGGCGGGCACAACGTGCTCGAGCCCGCCGCCGCCGGCGTCCCCGTGCTGTTCGGCCCGCACACCTCGAACGTCGAGGACGAAGCGGCAGACCTGCTCGCCGCGCACGGCGCGCGGCGCGTCCTCGGCGCCGAGGATCTCGCCCGCGCGGTCGCCGAGCTCGTGCACGAACCCGCGCGCGCGCGCGCCATGGGGCAAGCGGCGCGAGGTGTCGTCGAAGCCCACCGCGGAGCCCTCGATCGCACGATCGACATCGTCCTCGAGGCCCGGACGTCGGGGCGAGTATGAGCGCGGCGTGGAGCGAAGCGGTGTCCGGGTGCCTCGCTCCGCTGGCCTGGGTCTACGAGGCTGGGGTCCGCGCACGCAACCGGCGGTTCGATCGACCGGGCGCCGAGCGCCGTGCGGGCCTGCCGGTTCTGAGCGTGGGCAACCTGGTCGTCGGCGGAACCGGAAAGACGCCGACCGTCGCCTGGCTCGTCTCGCGGCTCCTCGCGCTGGGCCTCCGCCCGGCGATCGTCAGCCGTGGCTACGGGGGCCGCGCCGGACGCGGCCCGCTCGTCGTGTCGACGGGCGCAGGGCCCACGTGTACGGCCGACCGCTGCGGTGACGAGCCGTTCCTCCTGGCCACGGCGACGCGCGGCGCGATCGTGATCGTGGGTGCAGACCGCGCGGCCGGAGCCGAGCGGGCCCGCGGGCTCGGCGCGAGCGCCGTGCTGCTCGACGACGGGTTCCAGCATCGGGCCCTCGCGCGCGACCTGGACATCGTCCTGCTCGACGCGGCCCGGCCGTTCGGAAACGGCCGGCTCTTGCCGGCGGGTCCGCTGCGCGAGCCGCTCGACTCGCTGCGCCGGGCCGACGTCGTGCTCCTCACGCGCGCGCGCGACGCGCTCGATCCGCCGGACACGAGCCGTGTCGTCGCCGCGCTGCGTCCGGGGACACCGCTCGTTCGATCGTCGTTCCGCCGGGTCGGGTTCGTCGATGCCACGGGCGCCGAGGTGCCGGCGCCGCGGCGCGCCGTCGCCTTCTGCGGGATCGCGCGGCCCGACTCGTTTCGCGCGGAGCTCGCCGGTGAGCCGACCGAGATCGTGTCGTTTCGTGTCTTCGCGGACCACCACCGATTCGCCGACCGCGAGATCGACGAGCTGCTCGACGCGGCGGCCCGCGCCGGCGCCCGGCTGGTCACGACCGAGAAAGACCTGGCGCGCCTGTCGTCGCGCACGATCCCCGGCGAGGCCGCACCGATCGCACTGCGCATCGAGCTCGTGGTCCACGAGCCCGAGCCGCTCCTCGACGCCATCGAGCGCGCGATCGGCCGGAGGGCCGCGTGAGCGCGAGCGCGCGGCATCGGACGGAGGATTGGCTGTTCGCCACGCTGTTCGGCGTCGCGGCGCGCGTGCCGCGGAGCGCGATGCTCGCGCTGGGCTCGGCGATCGGTACCCTGGGCTATCACCTCGATCGCGAGCGGCGGCGGGTGGCGCTGGACAACCTGGCCCGGGCGTACGGTTCGACGCTGTCGGATCGCGAGGCGCGGCGGATCGCGCTCGGATGCTTTCGACACTTCGCCCGCATCACGCTCGACACCGTGGCGTGCTCGCGTCTGTCTCCCGAGACGCTGCGATCGCTCGTGGACTACGAAGGCCTCGACCACCTCCGCAACGCCTACGCCCAAGACCGCGGCGTCCTCCTGTTCAGCGGTCATTTCGGGCACTGGGAGCTGACGGCGCTGCTGCAGGGCTGGCTCGGGCTTCCGCTGACCCTGATCACGCGACCTCTCGACAACCCGCTGCTCGAGGCCCGGCTGGCCCGCGAGCGCAGCCGCTCGGGCAACCGCGTGGTCCACCGGCGCAACGCGGTGCGGGAGATGCTCCGCGCGATCCGGGACCGCGGCGGGGTCGCGATCCTGATCGATCAGGACGCACGGCGCGAGGGCATCTTCGTTCCGTTCTTCGGCCAACCGGCGTCGACCATCCCCACGCTCGCGCTGCTGGCCCTGCGCACCGGGGCACTGGTCGTGCCGACGTTCAGCGTGCCCGAAGGACGGAGGTACCGCATCGTCTACGAGCCGCCGGTGCCGATCGAGGCCACGACCGATCTCGACGCCGACGTCGCGCGACTGACGGCGCAGTTCACCTCGATCATCGAGCGCTGGATCCGCGAGCACCCGGACGTCTGGCTGTGGCTCCATCGGCGCTGGAAGCAACGCCCGGCGCCCGTCGGGGCCGCGTCGCCGACCTGCTAGACTCGACCGGCGGAGGAGCGGTGTGACTGGAGCGTCGCGACTCGAGGCCTGCGTGCGAGGGTTCCTCTCGCGGCGGGTCGTCGTCCTCGGCGACTTCGTGGTCGACGAGTTCCTGCACGGCGACATCGCGCGCGTGTCCCGCGAGGCGCCGGTCCTGGTGCTCGAGCATCGGCACACCGATGCGGTGCTCGGCGGCGGCGGGAACAGCGTGGCCAACCTGCACGCCCTGGGCGCTCGCCCGGTCCCGGTCGGGGTCGTGGGCGACGACCCCGCAGGAAAGCGACTCCTCGCCGCGCTCGCCGAGCGGCGAATCGACGTGTCGCACGTCCTCGTCGTGCGGGGCTACGCGACCCCGTGCAAGACGCGCGTGCTCGCCGGCGGGATCCATACGCGCCGACAGCAGATCGTCCGCATCGACCGTGGATCGCCGCGGGGCCGGCTCGCGGCGACCGTCGAGCGCCGCCTCGTCGCGGCGCTGCGCCGCGCGGCCCGCGGCGCCGACGGGCTGCTCGTTGCGGACTACGGCTACGGTGCGGCGTCGCCCGAGCTCCTGGCCGCGGCGCTCGATCCGCACCGCAGGCGAGACCTCGTGATCACGGTGGACTCCCGCGCGCGCGTCGAGCGCTACCGCGGCGTGACGGCGTGCACGCCGAACCAGGAGGAGCTCGAGAACGCGCTGGGCTCGGGACCGCTCGACGATTCGACCGTGACCGACGCCGGGCAGGAGCTGCGGCGCCGGACGAGCGCCCGCGCCGTGCTCGTCACGCGCGGCGCGCGGGGCATGGTCCTCGTCGAGCGCGGACGCGCGCCGGTCGTCATCCCGGCCTGGGGCTCCGAGGTCGCCGACGTGACCGGCGCGGGCGACACCGTGATCGCGGCATTCACGGTCGCCTGCATCGCCGGCGGCAGCCTGGCCGACGCGGCGCGCCTGGCGAACTACGCCGCCGGCCTCGTCGTGGCCAAGCCCGGGACGGCCACCACGTCCCGCGCGGAGATCCTCGACGCCGTGCGGCAGGACCATCCGGCATGAGCGCCGGCAAGGTCGTCGATCGAGGGGAGCTGATGCCGCTGCTCGCCAGCCGTCGCGCCGCGGGCCTGCGCGTGGCCCTGGCGAACGGACTGTTCGATCTGCTGCACGTCGGCCATCTGCGGTATCTCGAGGCCGCGCGGCGCGAAGCGGACGTCCTGGTCGTCGCCGTCAACTCGGACGAGTCGGCGCGCGCGCTCCGCGGTCCGTCGCGCCCGATCGTTCCCGCCGTCGAGCGCGCCGAGCTCCTGGCCGCGCTGCGCTGCGTCGACTACGTGACGATCTTCGACGAGACGACGGTCGTTCCCGTGCTGCGCGACCTCAGACCCGACGTGCACTGCAAGGGCACGGACTACACCGCGGACAGCGTTCCCGAAGCCGGCGCGGCACGCGAGCTCGGAATCCGCGTGGCGATCGTCGGCGATCCCAAGCGCCATGCGACGAGCAACCTGCTCGAGCGGATCCGCTCGATTCGCGACTAGCTCGATCCGCCGCCCTTGCCGCTCTTGCGCACGCCGGCGGCGCGCTTCTTCGGCGGTGCCGGGGGCTTGCCGGCGCGGCTGGCCCCGGCCTTTTTCGGCTCGCGAGTCTGGGTCTTGGCCTTGCCCTTGGGCTTGTCCGTGGACTTCGCCTTCCCCTGGCCCTTGGGCGCCGGGGTCTCGGCTCCGGTCTCGGTCGCCCTCGCCTTCGCCGGAGCCTTGCCCTTGCCGGGCTTCGGTGGCTCGGGCGCCGGAGCGATCTCGGCACCGACGAGCTCGAGGATCGCCATCTCCGCGTTGTCGCCGCGGCGCGGCCCGAGGCGCACGATGCGCGTGTAGCCGCCCGGACGCTGCGCGTACCGCGCGGACAGCGTGTCGAACAGCTTGCCCACGACGGCGCGGTCGTGGATGTGCCGCAGCACCTGGCGCCGGGCGTGAAGCGTCTCACGCTTGGCCAGCGTGACGAGACGCTCGGCGAACGGCCGCAGCTCCTTGGCCTTGCCCAAGCGTCGTGCGGATCCGTTCCGCCGCGAACAGCGAGGTGGACATGTTCCGCAGCAAGGCCAGGCGGTGCTCCGTGCTCCGTCCCAGCTTTCGCCCGGCGACCCGGTGCTTCATCGTCCGCTCCTACTCGATCACGCGCCGCGCGGGCGCACGCGGCGGCCACCGAGCTCGAGCCCCAAGGACAGCCCCATCTCGGCCAGGATGTCCTTGATCTCGTTCAGCGACTTTCGTCCGAAGTTCTTGGTCTTCAGCATATCGGCCTCGGTCCGCGTGACCAGGTCGCCGATCGTCTTGATGTTCGCGTTCTTCAGGCAGTTGTACGACCGGACCGACAGCTCGAGCTCGTCCACCGAGCGGTCGAGCATGCTCGAGCAGCCGCTCGTCCTCGGTCGACGGGAAGTCGAGCGCCTCTTCCGGCCGCCTCCTCGAAGTTGATGAAGATCGCCATGTGGTCCTTGAGCAGCTTGGCCGCCATGGCCACGGCGTCCTGCGGGGTCACGGCGCCGTTGCGTCCAGACCTCGAGGGTCAGCTTGTCGTAGTCGGTGGCTCTGACCGAGCCGCGCGTCCTCCACGCGTGAAGTTGACCTTGCGCACGGGCGAGTGCACCGAGTCGAGCGGGATGTAGCCGATGCCCAGGTCCTCGTCGAAGTTCCGATCGGCCGGTACGTAGCCCCGGCCGCGCTTCGAAGCCGCATCTCCATCGAGATCTTGCCCTCCTCGGACAGCGTGCACACCGCGGCGGTCGGATCGAGAACCTCGACGTTCGACGTCAGCCGGATGTCCCGCGCGCGCACGACGCCCGGGCCCTCGGCGGTCAGCGTGAGCGTCTCCGGGTGGTCCGCAGTGGATGCGGAACGGGATCTGCTTCAGGTTCAGGATGATGTCCGTCGTGTCCTCGACGACGCCGGGGATCGACGAGAACTCGTGCAGCACGCCCTCGATCTTGACCGCCGTGATCGCCGCGCCCTCGATCGACGACAGCAGCACGCGCCGCAGGGCGTTGCCGATCGTCGTGCCGAACCCGCGCTCGAACGGCTGGGCGTGGAAGCAGCCGAAAGTCGGAGTGAGCGTCTCGCGCTCGACCTCGAGCCGCTTGGGTCTTTGAAATCCCTTCCACAGCATGCGTTTGCCTCCCGGGGCGGTCCCGCTCGTCGACAGGCGCCCTACTTCGAGTACAGCTCGACGATCAACTGCTCCTGGATCGGCATCGGGATGTCGTCCCGTGCCGGGAGCTGCTTGACCGTTCCGCGGAACTGGTCCGCGTCGAGCTCGAGCCAGCCCGGTACGCCGCGTCCCCGCGCCGTGTCCAGGCAGATCTTGATCTGGTCGTTCTTGCGGCTCGCGTCGTCGAGAGAGACGACGCTACCGGATCGCACGACGGCGGACGGAACGCGAGCCTGCGGCCGTCGACGCGGATGTGGCCATGGCTCACGAGCTGCCGGGCCATGGCGCGCGACGAGGCGAAGCCCAGACGGTACACGACGTTGTCCAGACGCCGCTCGAGCATCTGCAGCAGCGTGGCCCCGGTGATGCCCTTGCCCTTGGCGGCCCGAGCGAAGTAGTTGCGGAACTGCCGCTCGAGCACGCCGTACACGCGCTTGACCTTCTGCTTCTCGCGCAGCTGGACGCCGTAGCCCTGGATCTTGCTGCGTCGGCGCCCGTGCTGGCCCGGCGCGTAGCCCCGGCGCTCGAACGCGCACTTCTCCTTGAAGCACCGGTCGCCCTTGAGGAACAGCTTCATCCCCTCCCGGCGACACAGCCGGCAGACCGGACCGGTGTACCGCGCCACGTCCCTATCTCCTGGGCTACACGCGCCGCCGCTTGGGCGGCCGGCAACCGTTGTGCGGAATCGGCGTCACGTCCTTGATCGACTTGATCTCGAGGCCCGCCGCCTGCAGGGCGCGGATCGACGACTCGCGTCCCGAGCCCGGGCCCTTGACGCGCACGTCGACCGACCGCACGCCGTGCTCTTGCGCCGCGGCGTGCCGGCGGTCTGCGCCGCGGTCTGGGCCGCGAACGGCGTCCCCTTGCGCGAGCCCTTGAACCCCTGCCCGCCCG
The DNA here is from genome assembly GCA_963824225.1 of uncultured Acidobacteriota bacterium. Taxonomy (GTDB): domain Bacteria; phylum Acidobacteriota; class Polarisedimenticolia; order Polarisedimenticolales; family Polarisedimenticolaceae; genus CAWGOF01. The sequence continues at coordinate 237,498 of CAWGOF010000003.1, forward strand.
CCGACGACCAGGCCAGCACGTGTCCCTCGGGATCGGCGATCGCCACGATCGTGTTGTTGAACGTCGCGTGGATGTGCACGATCCCGTGCGGGATGTTCTTCTTTTCTTTCTTCTTGCCGCCCTTCTTGCCGGTCTTCGCCGCTGCCTTCGCCATGCTCTACCTTCCTAGCCCTTCTTGGTCAACGTCTTCTTCTTGCCGGCGACGGTACGCCGCGGTCCGCGCCGGGTCCGCGCGTTCGTGTGCGTGCGCTGCCCGCGCACGGGCAGGTTGCGGCGGTGCCGCATTCCGCGATACGACCCGATCTCGATCAGCCGCTTGATGTCGAGCGACGTGGCCTTGCGCAGGTCGCCCTCGACCCGGCCCTCGTGGTTGATCACGCGCTGGATGCTTCGCGTCTGCTCGTCGCTCAGCTCGCGGACCTTGAGCGACGGCGCGACCAGGGCCTTCTCCAGGATCTGCATCGCCCGCGCGCGGCCGATCCCGTACATGTACGTCAACCCGATCTCGACGCGCTTGCTCGGCGGTAGATCGACTCCGGCGATGCGTGCCACGTCCCGCTCCTTCCTCGGCTCAGCCCTGCCGCTGCTTGTGCTTCGGGTTGTCGCAGATCACGCGCACGACGCGCTCGCGCTTCACGATCTTGCACTTCTCGCAAATCTTCTTGACCGAGCTGCGTACTTTCATCCCGACCTCGCGCTCACTTGTAGCGGTAGACGATCCGGCCCCGCGTCAGATCGTAGGGGAGAGCTCGACGAGCACCCTGTCGCCGGGCAGGATGCGGATGAAGTGCTTGCGCATCTTCCCCGAGATGTGGGCCAGGACCTTGTGCTTGTTCTCCAGCTCGACCCGGAACATCGCGTTCGGCAGCGGCTCGACCACCGTCGCCTCGACCTGGATCGCCTCTTCCTTCGACATCGGCTTGGCCTATCCCCTCACTCCGCGCCCGGCGCGCCGAGGACGCGTGGGCCGGCCTCGGTGACGGCCACGCAGCATTCGAAATGTGCGGACAGGCTGCCGTCTCGCGTGCGGGCGGTCCAGCCGTCCGCAGTCGAGCACGACCTCGGCGCTTCCCGCGTTGACCATCGGCTCGATCGCCAGGACCATACCCGGCACAGCCGCTCGCGCCGGCCGGGCTGCCCGAAGTTCGGGATCTGCGGGTCCTCGTGCAGCTCGAGACCGATCCCGTGCCCGACGAACTCGCGCACGACGGAGAAGCCGCTCGATTCGACCTAGGTCTGCACGGCATACCCGATGTCCGACACGCGGTGTCCCACCTGAACCTGCTCGATCCCCCGGCGCAACGCCTCGCGCGTCACGTCGAGGAGCTGCAGCGCCTCGGTCGCTCGACTTGCCCCACGGGGAACGTCTCGGCCATGTCGCCGTAGTAACCCGCGGTACAGGATGCCGACGTCCACCGAGACGATGTCGCCCTTCGCGCAGGACGACCTTGCGCGACGGGATCCCGTGGACCACCTCGTCATTGACCGACGCGCACACACTCCCCGGAAAGTCGGGACCTCCCCCACGGTGCGGATACCCCTTGAACGCCGGACGGCCATCGGCCTCGAGGATCCGGCGCTCGGCGAGCTCGTCGAGATCGGCTGTCGTGACTCCGGGCCGGATCCGGCTCCGGAGCTCGTCGAAGACCCGCCGCAGGACGAGGTTGGCCTCGTCCATGATAGCGAGCTCGGCGGCAGACTTCAGCACCAGGCGGGTCATGCCGGTCCCACCGCCGCCAGCACGCGTCCGGCCACCTCGGACGGCTCGCCCGTGGCGTCGATCTCCCGGAACACGCCCCGCGACCGGTAGCTGTCGACGATCGGCAGCGTCTGGCGCGGCGAAGACCTCGAGCCGCTCGCGCACGACCGGCTCCGCGTCGTCGGCCCGCTGGCCCAACGCCGAGCCGCAATGGTCGCAGACGCCCGGCGACTTGGGTGGCTGGTGATCGACGTGGTACACGCGGTCGCACCGCGGGCAGACCCGGCGCCCGGCGAGCCGGCGGACGATCTCCCCGGGCGCGGCGACGAGGAGGATCACCCGGTCGAGTCCGTGGCCCAGCCGACCGAGGATCCGGTCGAGCATCGCCACCTGCTCGAGCGTCCGCGGAAACCCGTCGAGGACGAATCCCGGCCGCGCATCGGCCCGACCGAGCCGCTCGACGACCAGCTCCCCCACCAGCTCGTCCGGTACGAGTGCGCCCGACTCCATGTGCGACTTGGCCTGGCGCCCGAGGGCCGACGCCGACGCCACGGCCTGGCGTAGGATGTCCCCCGTCGACACGTGGGCCACACCGAGCGTCTGGCACAGCGCGACGCCCTGCGTTCCCTTGCCCACTCCGGGCATCCCGAGCAGCACGATCCTCACACTCCTCGGCCGAGTCTCCGCCCCATGGGCGGACGCTCAGCCCCGCCGCCCGCGAATCCGCGTGCCCTTCATGAAGCCCTCGTAGTGCCGCATGATCAGCTGGGACTCGATCTGCTGGACGGTATCCATCGCCACGCCCACGACGATCAACAGCGACGTTCCGCCGAAGAAGAAGTTCACGCTCGAGCCCCTCGGTCAAGAACGCGGGCAGCACCCGGTCCAGCGTCTCGCCGATCCATGGCAGCGTCTGCACACGCACCCCGGAGATCAGGAACACCGGGAGCAGGCTGACCAATGCCAGGTACACCGCACCGCCGAAGGTCAGGCGCGTCAGGATGCGGTCGATGTACTCGGCGGTGCGCTTGCCCGGGCGGATCCCCGGGATGAACCCGCCGTACTTCTTCATGTTGTCGGCCTGATCCATCGGGTTGAAGATGATCGACACGTAGAAGAAGCAGAAGAAGATGATCAGCACCGAGTACAGCAGGTTGTACAGCGGCGCGTCGTAGGACATCTGCCGCAGTAGGCCCTGGATCCAGCCCACGTCCCGCAGCATTCCGATCGTGCCGATCGTCTGCGGGATCGCCAGCATCGACGAGGCGAAGATCACCGGGATCACGCCCGCGGTGTTGACGCGCAGCGGCAGGTACGTCGACGCGCCGCCGTAGACCCGGCGTCCGACGACGCGGCGCGCGTACTGGATCGGGATCTTGCGCTGCGCGCGCTCGACCAGCACGATCGCCGCGACCACGGCGACCATCACGGCGAGGAGCAGCAGCACGACGATCGGGCTCAGCCGGCCCGTCGACAGGTCCTGCCACGTGTTGGCCACGGCTCCGGGAAGGCCGACGACGATCCCGGCGAAGATGATCAGCGAGATGCCGTTGCCGATGCCGCGCTCCGAGATCTGCTCGCCGAGCCACATGATGAACGCGGTCCCGGTGGTCAAGGTCAGCACGGTCATGAGCTGGAACCCGAAGCCCGGGTGCAGCACGATCTGGCCCACGCCGCTCGCGTTGTTGCTCTGCAGCCACAGCGCGATGCCGAAGGACTGCACGAACGACAGCAGGACCGTCCCGTAGCGCGTCCACTGCGTGATCTTCTTGCGCCCGGCCTCGCCCTCCTTGCTCAGCTTCTCCAGGTACGGCCAGATCACGGTCAGGAGCTGCAGGATGATCGATGCCGTGATGTACGGCATGATGCCCAGGGCGAAGATCGTGAGCCGGCGGAAGTTCCCGCCGGAGAACAGGTCGACGAAGCCGAGGATCGAACCCTGGTTCTGCTCGAACAGCCGGATCAGCGCGTCGGCGTCGATTCCAGGCGTCGGGATGTGGCCGCCGATGCGGTACACCGCGAGGAGCCCGAACGTGAACAGCACCCGCTTGCGCAGCTCGGGGATGTTCCAGATGTTCTTGAACGCGCTGGATCATGATCGACGCTTCTCGGGCTTGCCGACGTGCGGTGCGGGTGCGGGGAGCGTCTCGGCCGTTCCGCCCGCGGCCTGGATCTGCTCGCGCGCCGTCGCGCTGAACGCGTGCGCGCGCACCGTGAGCGCGACCTTCAGCTCGCCGTCTCCCAGGACCTTGACCCGTCCGCCGCGACCCACGAGGCCGGCCTGCTCGAGACTCTCGGGCGTCACGACCGCTCCGGGCTCGAGCCCGTTCAGCCGCCCGATGTTCACCGTCCGGAACGACTCGCGGAAGGCGTTGGTGAAGCCGCGCTTGGGCAGCCGGCGGACGAGCGGCATCTGGCCGCCTTCGAAGCCCGGGCGCATGCTGTAGCCGCTGCGCGACGCTGGCCCTTCTCGCCGCGAGCCGCGGTCTTGCCCATGCCCGAGCCGGGCCCGCGGCCGACGCGCTTGCGCTTGCGCCGCGCCCCGGCGGCGGGCTTCAATCCGTGCAGGTTCATCGCGCGCTCCCCGAGGCGTCCGCAGCCTCGACGACCACGAGGTGCGTGACCTTCGCAGCATCCCGCGGATCTGCGGGTTGTTCGGATGGACTCGCGGACTCGCCCGATGCGCCCGAGCCCCAGCGCGCGAGCGTCGCCTTCTGGTCGCGGTCGAACCCGATCCCGCTGCGCACCTGGCGCATCCGGAGCGCCGGTCGGTCGCTTCCGCTCATCGCCCGGCCTCCGGGCGCACTTCGTCGACGGTCTTGCCCCGGACGCGCGCCACCGTGCTCGCGTCGCGCAGCGAGCGCAGCCCGACGAACGTCGCGCGCAGCACGTTGTGCGGGTTCTTCGTTCCCAGCGACTTGGTCAGGATGTCCTGGACCCCCGCCGACTCGAGGACCGCGCGCACCGCTCCGCCGGCGATCACGCCCGTCCCCGGCGGACGCGGGCTTGAGCAGCACGCTCCCGGCGCCGAACCGTCCGATGATCTCGTGGGGATCGTCGAGCCCGCGAAGCGGAATCGCGGACCAGGTTGCGCTTGGCCTGCTCGACGCCCTTCGAGATCGCCGACGGCACCTCGCGCGCCTTGCCCACGCCGAAGCCGACCCAGCCCTGACCGTCACCGACCACGACCAGCGCCGCGAACGAGAAGTTCTTCCCGCCCTTGACGACCTTGGTCACGCGGTTGATGTGGACCACTCGGTCCTTCAACTCACCCGGCTGCTGTCGCGTGTTCCACCCGTTCCTCCCGCAACGCGCTCAGAACTTCAGTCCGGCCTCGCGCGCGGCGTCGGCGAGAGCCTTGATCCGTCCGTGGTACCCGAACCCGCCCCGATCGAACACGACCGTCTCGACCCCCTGCCCGACGAGCTTGCGCGCGATCTCGAGACCCACGACCTTGGCGGCCTCGACGTTGCCGCCCGGCGGGCGTGCTGGCCTTGCCTGCGGCGCCGGCCGTCGACGCGTGGGCCAGCGTCCGGCCGGCCTCGTCGTCGATCGCCTGGACGTAGATGTGCTTGAGGCTGCGGAACACCGCGAGCCGCGGACGGCCCGCCGTGCCGGCGAGCCGGCGCCGGATGCGCCGCCGGATGCGCTGTCGGGTCGTCCTGCGATCTACCTGGGCTTGCATCGTCGAACCTCCGTCACTTCGCGCCGGTCTTGCCGGCCTTCTTCCGCAGCACCTCGTCGGTGTAGCGGATGCCCTTGTGCTTGTACACGTCGGGGGGCCGGACCGCGCGCACGTTCGCCGCGACCTGCCCGACCAGCTGGCGATCGCAGCCCGTGATCGTGATCCGCGTGTTCTTCTCCACCTGGACCTGGATCCCCGCGGGGATCGGGAACTCGACCGGGTGCGAGAAGCCGATGGCCAGCTTGAGCATCTGGCCCGCGACGTCGGCGCGATACCCCACACCCTGAGATCTCGAGCGTCCGGCTGAACGGGGTGGTCACACCGGTCACCGCGTTGGCCAGGAGCGCGCGCGACAGCCCGTGCAGCGCGCGCTGGCGCGCGCTGTCGTCCCGCCGCTCGACGACGAGCGCGCCCTCCGCGGTGCGCGCGCGGATCCCGCGGGGCAGCTCCTGCTCCAGGCGCCCCTTCGGCCCGCGGACCGACACCTTGCTCGCGTCGATCGTGATCTCGACGCCGGGCGTCAGCGGGATCGGAAGGCGACCGATTCTCGACATGGCTTCCCTCGCTACCAAACGTTGCACAGCACCTCGCCGCCGAGTCCCATCCGGCGGCAGGTGTGGCCCGTCATGACGCCTTTCGACGTCGAAACGATCGTGATGCCCAGGCCGTTGAGCACGTGCGGGATCTCGTCCTTGCTCCGGTACACCCGGCGGCCCGGACGGCTCACGCGCTCGAGCCCGGTGATCGACTTCGCGCCGTCCTTGCGATACTTGAGGCGGATCGAGATCTGGCCCTGGGGCGGCGCGCTCTCGACGCTGAAGTCGTCGATGTATCCCTCGTCGCGCAGGATCTGCACGATCGCGAGCTTCATGCGCGACGTGGGCACGTGGACGCTCGCGTGCTTGGCCAGCATCGCGTTGCGCATCCGCGTGAGCAGGTCGCTGATCGGGTCGGTCATGCTCATCTCTCAGCCCTCCGCGCCGCTCACCAGCTGGCCTTGACGACGCCCGGGACCTGGCCCTCGAGCGCCAGGTTCCGGAAGCAGATCCGGCACAGCCGGAACTTCCGCAGCACGCCGCGCGGCCTGCCGCAACGATCGCAGCGCCGCACCCGCCGCACCGCGAACTTCGGCTTGATTCTCGCCTTGGCCATCCACGCCAACGTTGCCACACAGACCTCCGGTCAGCGGCTGAACGGCATGCCGAGACCCCGCAGTAGGGCCTTCGCCTCGGCATCCGTCCGGGCCGTCGTCACGAAGCAGACGTTCATACCCTTGACCTTCTGCACCTTGTCGTAGTTGATCTCCGGGAACACGAGCTGGTCGCGCAGACCGAGCGTGTAGTTCCCGCGGCCGTCGAACCCCTTGGCCGAGACGCCGCGGAAGTCGCGGACCCGCGGCAGCGCCAAGCTCGTGAGCCGGTCGAGGAACTCCCACATCCGGCGCCCACGCAGCGTCACCCGGCACCCGATCGCCACACCCGCGCGCAGCTTGAAGTTCGAGATCGACTTGCGGGCCCGCGTCAGCGCCGGCCGCTGTCCGGCGATCGTCCCCAGCTCCTCGACCGCCTGGTCCAGGATCTTGGCGTCCGAGATCGCGTCGCCCACACCCATGTTGATCACGATCTTGGTCAGCCGCGGCGTCGCCATCGTCGACGTGTAGCCGAACTCGCGGACCAGGGCCCCCGCGACGTCGTCTTTGTAGCGCTGAGCCAACCTCGGCGTGTTCATGCTCCCTCCCACGGCCTACTTGTCGATCTGCGCGCCGCTGCGCTTGGCCACGCGGACGCGCCGACCGTCGGCCAGGGTCTTCGTCCCGACGCGCGTCGGGCGCTTCGAATCCGGATCGACGAGCTGCACGTTCGACACGTGGATCGGGGCCTCGCGCTCTACGATCCCGCCCTTGACGTTCCGTTGCGGGTTCGGACGCGTGTGGCGCTTGATCGTCTGGACGCCCTCGACCAGCACGCGGTCCGCGCCGCGCAGCACCTGCAGGACGCGCCGCGGCCTCGTCGTGTCGCGGTACTTCCCCGCGATCACCACGACCATGTCTTCCTTCTTGATCCGGATCTTGCCCATCACAGGACCTCGGGGGCCAACGACACGATCTTCATGAACTTCTTGTCCCGCAGCTCGCGGGCCACGGGACCGAACACGCGCGTGCCGATCGGCTCGCGCGCGTCGTTGATCAGCACCGCGGCGTTCTGGTCGAAGCGGATGTACGACCCGTCGCGCCGGCGATGCGCGTTGACGGTGCGCACGACCACGGCCTTGACCACCTGGCCCTTCTTGACGTTGCCATCGCTCGCCGCTTCCTTGACCGACGCGGTGATCACGTCGCCGATGCGCGCGTACCGGCCCTTCGACCCACCCAGGATGTGGATGCAGGCGATCTTCTTCGCCCCCGAGTTGTCGGCCACCTCGAGGATCGAACGCATCTGGATCATCGCTCGTGCCTCCTCACGCCCCGGGCTCGACGAGCATCGTCGGGGCGTCGGCCGCACTGGCCTTGCGCACGATGCGCCGAACGCGCCAGCGCTTGCGCGCCGACAGCGGACGGCACTCGACGATCTCGACCCGGTCGCCGATCCGACACTCGTCGCGCTCGTCGTGCGCCAGGAACTGCGACGTACGTTTGACGAACCGCTTGTACTGCTTGTGCGCCACCGTGCGGTCGACGCGGACGACCACGGACTTGGTCATCTTGTTCGACGTGACGGTACCGAGTTTCGCCGCCCGGCGCCGCTCCGGCCGTGCCGCGGTGTCCCCGCTCATCGTGTCGCTCCCGTCCGACCGCGCGACCCGGCCATGTCCCGCTCCCGCCGTATCGTCAACACCCGCGCGAGGTCACGCCGCGCGAGTCGGACCTTCTGCGGCGCCTGCAGCTGGCCCGTGGAGATCTGGAGCCGCAGCTTCCAGATCTCCTCGCGGAGCTGCTGCTCCTCGCGGACCAGATCCTCGGCGCTCATGTTGCGCAACTTGTCGAGCTCGACCGCCATCGCACGCTCCCTCTCTCGCCTCAGACCTGCCGCTCGACGAACCGCGTCTTGAGCGGAAGCTTGTGCGAGGCCAGGCGCATGGCCTCCTTGGCCACGTCCGTCGTCACGCCTTCCATCTCGAACAGCACGCGTCCGGCCTTGACCACCGCGACCCACGCCTCGGGGTCGCCCTTGCCCTTGCCCATGCGGACCTCGGTCGGCTTCTTCGTGATCGGCTTGTCCGGGAAGATCCGGACCCAGATCTTGCCGCCGCGCTTGATGAACCGCGTCATCGCCACGCGGCTGGCCTCGATCTGCCGGGCCGTGATCCAGCCGTTCTCCAGCACCTTGAGGCCGTAGTCGCCGAACGCCACGAACGACCCGCGCTGGGCCTGGCCCTTGCGCCGCCCGCGCTGCTGCTTGCGGAACTTGACCTTGCTCGGCATCAGCATGACGTGCCCTCGGCTACCGACCCGCGCCCTCGAGCCACGCGAATCGCGCGCTCCTCGCCGCGGTACATCCAGACCTTGATCCCGATCACGCCGTACGTCGTGCGGGCCTCGGCGAACCCGTAGTCCAGATCGGCGCGCAGCGTGTGCAGCGGCAGCTGCCCCTCGAGATACCACTCCGAGCGCGCGATCTCCGAGCCGCCCAGGCGCCCGCCGACGCGGACCTTGATCCCTCGCGCGCCGAAGCGCTGCGCCGACTCGACCGCCTTGCGCATCGCCCGCCGGAACGCCACGCGCTTCACGAGCTGCATCCCGATCGCCTCGGCGACGAGCTGCGCGTCGACCTCGGGCTTGTCGATCTCCAGGATGTTGATGAACACGTCGCGGCCGGTGCGCTTGCGGATCTCGTCCTTCAGCCGATCGACCTCGACGCCCTTGCGACCGATGATGATCCCCGGACGCGAGGTCAGGATGTTGACCTTCAGCTTGTTCGCCGCGCGCTCGATCTCGATGCCCGACACGCCCGCGTGCCCCAGACGACGCTTGAGGTCCTCGCGCAGCCGCAGGTCCTCGTGCAGCAGGTCTGCGTACTTCTTCTCCGCGTACCAGCGCGAGCGCCAGGTCTTGTTGACCCCGATGCGAAAGCCGTACGGATGTACCTTCTGGCCCACGTATCCTCCGTCAGGCCCGGCCGCGCCGGGGCGTCACGTCGAGATCGATCGTCACGTGGCAGGCGCGCTTGAGCACGCCGAACACGCGGCCCATGCTCGCCGCGCGGCCGCGCTTGAGCGGCGGAGCGTCGTCGACGAGGGCCCGCGCGATCAGCAGCCGGTCGACGTCGACGGCCGGGTCCTTGTGCTGCGCGTTGGCCACCGCGGACTTCACGAGCTTCTCCAGATCCTTGGCCACGTGCTTGGGCGAGTAGTGCAGGATCGTCAGCGCGTCGCCGACGTTCCGGCCCCGCACCTGATCGATCACCAGGCGCGTCTTCTGCGCCGAGACTCCCAGGTATTTCAACCGTGCGCTGGCCAGCATCATCGTCTCCGTCACTTCGGCGCCGGCGCCGCCGACGGCGCGGACGACTTGACCGCATGACCGCGGAACTGGCGGGTCGGGGCGAACTCCCCGAGCTTGTGTCCGACCATGTTCTCGGTCACGTAGACCGGAATGAACTTCTTGCCGTTGTGCACCGCGATCGTGTGTCCGACCAAGTCGGGTGTGATCGTCGACCGGCGCGACCAGGTCTTGACGACCTTGCTGATCGTTGCGCCGGTTCAGGTCGTCGATCTTCTTCCGTAGGTGCACGTCGATGAATGGGCCCTTGGCGATCGAACGGCCATCGGTTCCCCTACTTGCGCCGGCGGACGACGTAGGCGTCCGTCCGCGGGTTGTTGCGCGTCTTCTTGCCCTTCGTCGGGAAGCCCCACGGGGTGACCGGATGCCGTCCGCCCTTCGTGCGTCCCTCGCCGCCGCCGTGCGGGTGGTCGACCGGGTTCATCGCCGACCCGCGGACGGTCGGCCGCTTGCCGAGCCAGCGCGTCCGGCCGGCCTTGCCGATCGTCTGATTCTCGTGATCCAGGTTCGCCACCTGCCCCACGCTGGCGTAGCACTCGCCGAGCACCTTGCGCATCTCGCCCGACGGCAGGCGCAGCAGGGCGTAGCGGTCCTCCTTGGCCACGAGCTGCGCGCCGGTCCCGGCCGAGCGGGCCATCTGGCCCCCCTTGCCCGGACGCAGCTCGACGTTGTGCACGACGGTGCCCAGCGGCATCGCGCGCAGGGGCAGCGCGTTGCCGGGCTGGATGTCGGCGTCGGGCGACGCGAGCACGGTGCGCCCCGCCGCGAGTCCCGCCGGCGCGAGGATGTACCGCCGCTCGCCGTCGGCGTAGCACACGAGCGCGATGTCCGCCGTGCGGTTCGGGTCGTACTCGACTCGCTCGACCTTGCCCGGGATGCCGATCTTGTCGCGCCGGAAGTCGATGATCCGATAGCGTTGCTTGTGCCCGCCGCCCCGGTGCCGGACCGCGATCTGCCCGCGGTTGTCCCGCCCGCCGTGCCGCGCCCCGCCGCGGACGAGCGGCTTGTGCGGCGCGTTGGTCGTTCCGCCCTCGCGCACGACGGTCGTGCGGAAACGCCGTCCGGGGCTCGTGGGCTTGTAGCTTCTTGAGCGCCATGGTCGATCCTCGCCTCAGCTCGCCTCGAAGAACTCGATCTCACCCGAGTCCGCCGCCAGCCGGACCCAGGCCTTCTTCCAGTCCGGCCGCTGGCCCATGACGCGGCCCATGCGCTTGGGCTTGCCGTGCACCCGCGCCGTCCGCACCTCGGCGACCTTGACCTTCTCCGGCGAACAGCTGCTCGATGGCCCGGGCGATCTCGACCTTGTTCGCCCGCAGGTCGGCACGCGAAAGCAGTACGTCGCCGTCGGCCTCGCGCTGCATCGTCGACTTCTCGGTGACAAGCGGCTGGCGCACGGTGTCGTAGATCAGTCTTCATCGCGCCAACACCTCGCTGAGCCGCGCAGCGCCGGCTCTTCGAGACACGATCGTCTCGTGGTCGAGGAGGTCGACGATGCTCAGCCCCAGCGCGCGCACGGCCTTCATCCGCGGATGGTTGCGCGCCGCCAGGTCCAGGTTGGGCTCGACATCGGCGGACAGAAGCAGCGTGCGTCTCGGTCGAGCCCAGGCCGCCCGTCAGCGCGCGCTCCAGATCCTTGGTCTTGTGCGACGCCAGCTCGAAGGCGTCGAGGCACACGAGCTTTCCGTCGCGGAAGCTTCTGCGCCAGGCCGAGCTGCAGCGCGTTGCGGCGCAGCGCCTTGGGGAAGCCGCCAGGCGTAGTCCGCGGCGTCGGGCCGTGCACGGTGCCGCCGTGACGCCACAGCGGCGAGCGGTTGTCGCCCATGCGGGCGCGCCCGGTGTGCTTCTGCTTCCACAGCTTCTTCGTTCCGCCGGAGACCTCGGAGCGGTTCTTGATCTTGTGCGTGCCCGCTCGACCGGCGGCCTGGTACGCCTGCACGGCCTCCCAGATCAGGTGGTCCTTCAGCGGGTAGTCGAACACGACCGGGTCGAGAGCGATCGACCGCAGCGTCTCGTTCTTCCAGTTGCGCACCGTGATCTGCATGCCCGCCTCACCCACGCGCCGACGCGCTCTTGGCGCGTCGCACGACGACCAGTCCGCCCGGAGCCCCGGGCACCGCGCCGCGCACGAGCAGCAGGTTGCGCTCGGGGTCGACGCGGACGACCTTCACGTTCTTGAGCGTCACGCGATCGCAGCCCATGTGGCCCGGCGCGCGCATGCCCCGGAGGACCTCGACGGAAACGACGACTGGCCGATCGAGCCCGGCGCACGGTGGAACATCGACCCGTGCGACGCGGCGCCGCCGCCGAAGTTGTGACGCCGCATCACGCCCTGGTATCCCTTGCCCTTCGACGTCCCGATCACGTCGACCTGCGCCACGCCGTGGAAGATGCCGACCGTCACCGTGTCGCCCGGCTTGACCGTCGCCTCGCCCTCGTCGCGCATGGCGAACTCGCGCAGCACGCGCGTCGGCGGAACGCCGGCCTTCTCGTGGTGCCCGCGCTGCGCGCGGTTCGCCCGCCGCGCGGACTTGCGCGTCGACGAGGCCCAGCTGCACCGCGTCGTAGCCGTCCCGCTCGGCGTGCGCAGCTGCACGACGACGCACGGACCCGCGGCGATCACCGTCACCGGCGTGACCGTGCCGTCCGCGTGCAAGTATCTGCGTCATCCCGACCTTCCGTCCGAGCAAACCGTCGATCACCATGCCTGTACCCCGCGCGCGAGCCTCAGCCCTGCGACGGACCGAACGCCTTGATCTCGACGTCCACGCCCGCCGGTAGATCGAGCTTCATCAGCGCATCGACCGTCTCGGGCGTGGGCTGCAGGATGTCCAGCAGCCGCTTGTGCGTGCGGATCTCGAACTGCTCCCGCGACTTCTTGTCCACGTGCGGCGAGCGCAGCACCGTCCAACGGTTGCACACCGTGGGCAGCGGGATCGGGCCGGCGACCCGCGCACCCGTCCGCTTGGCCGTGTCCACGATCTCCGTCGTCGACTGGTCGAGGATGCGGTGATCGTAGGCCTTCAACCGGATGCGAATCTTCTCGTTCACCATCGTCGCTTCCGCTCCCCCGGCTCGCCCGCCCGGAGGTTTTTCGGGCGACGCCTCGTTCGCGTTCCCGCTCGCGCGGGCGGCCGAACGTGGGCGTCGCGTGAACCGCCTACTCCTGGATCTCGGTCACGGTACCGGCGCCGACCGTGCGGCCGCCCTCGCGAATCGCGAAGCGCAGCCCCTTGTCCATCGCGATCGGGCGTGATGCAACGTCACGTCCAACGCCACGTTGTCACCCGGCATCACCATCTCCACACCCGACGGCAGCGTCGCCACCCCGTCACGTCCGTCGTCCGGAAGTAGAACTGCGGCCGGTACCCGTTGAAAAACGGCGTGTGCCGCCCGCCCTCCTCCTTCGTCAACACGTACACCTCGGCCTTGAACTTCGTGTGCGGCGTGATCGACTCGGGCTTCGCGATCACCTGCCCGCGCTCCACGTCCTTGCGCTCCGTTCCACGCAGCAACAAACCCACGTTGTCCCCGGCCTGTCCCTGAATCCAACAGCTTCTTGAACATCTCCACGCCGGTCACGATCTTCTTCTGCGTCGGCGCGGATCCCGACGATCTCGATCTCGTCCCCGACCTTCACCCGATCCCCTGCTCCACCCGGCCCGTCACCACCGTCCCGCGGCCCGAGATCGAGAAGATGTCCTCGATCGGCATCAGAAAATCCTTGTCCATCGCCCGCTGCGGCAGCGGAATGTACTCGTCCACCGCGCTCCATCAGCGCTTGCGATCGCCCTTCGCGCCGACGCGTCCCCCTGCATCGCCTTCAACGCCGAGATCCGCACCATCGGCATCTCGTCCCCGGGAAACTCGTACTGCTTCAGCAGCTCCCGAACCTCCAGCTCCACCAGGTCCAATAGCTCCGGATCGTCCACCGCATCGCACCTTGTTCAGCGCCACCACGATCGCCGGCACGCCCACCTGCCGCGCCAACAAGATGTGCTCCCGCGTCTGCGGCATCGGACCGTCCGCCGCCGACACCACCAGGATCGCCCCGTCCATCTGCGCCGCACCCGTGATCATGTTCTTGATGTAGTCCGCGTGACCCGGACAATCCACGTGCGCGTAGTGCCGACTGCTCCGTCTCGTACTCCACGTGCGCCGTCGCGATCGTGATCCCGCGCGCCTTCTCCTCCGGCGCATTGTCGATCGAATCGAACGACCGCACCGTGATCTTCGGATTGTTCTTCGCCAACGCCATCGTGATCGCCGCCGTCAACGTCGTCTTCCCGTGGTCCACGTGACCGATCGTCCCCACGTTCACGTGCGGCTTCGTTCGATCGAACTTCTCCTTGGCCATCGCCGGACCTCCTCGTCGACCTGCCGGGATCTAGCGGCGCAGCGCGCCGCTGACCCGGGCGACCACTTCCTCGCGGATCGGTCTTGGGAACTTCCTCGTAGCTGACCGAAATGCATCGAGTAGTTGCCGCGGCCCTGGGTCATCGATCGCAGCTCGGTGGCGTAGCCGAACAGCTCGGGCCAGCGGCAGCGAGGGCCTGGATCACCTGGACGCCCGGGCGCGCCTCGAGGCCCTGCACGCGTCCGCGCCGAGCGGTGAGATCGCCGATCACCTCGCCCATGTACTCGCTCGGGCACGCTGATCTCGATGCGCATCAGTGGCTCGAGCAGCGCCACGCCGGCGGCGCGGCAGGCGTCCTTGAAGGCCAGCGCGCCCGGCGATCTTGAACGCGATCTCCGACGAGTCGACCTCGTGGTACGACCCGTCGTACAGCTCAACGCGCACGTCGCGCATCGGGTAGCCGGCGAGCACGCCGGCGCTCCAGCACCTCTTCGATGCCGTGCGCGGACCGCCGGGACGAACTCCCGCGGGACGGCTCCGCCGACGACGACGTTCTCGAACACCAGGCCCGCGCCCTGCTCGGCCGGGCGCGACCCGCAGCTCGACGTGGCCGTACTGCCCGCGGCCGCCGGTCTGGCGCACGTAGCGCCCCTCGGCCTCGGCCGTCCCGACGACGGTCTCGCGGTACGCGACCTGCGGGCTTCCCGACGTTGGCCTCGACGCCGTACTCGCGGCGCAGCCGGTCGACGAGGATCTCGAGGTGCAGCTCCCCCATGCCGGCGAGGAGCGTCTGCCCCGTCTCCGGATCGTTCTGCAGGCGGAACGTCGGGTCCTCGCGCACGAGCTTCGCCAGGGCCGCGGCCAGTCGGTCCTGGTCCGCGCGCGTGCGCGGCTCGATCGCCAGACGCAGGACCGGCTCGGGGAACTCCATCGCCTCGAGCAGCAGCGGATGCCGATCGTCGCTGATCGTGTCGCCGGTCGTCGCGCTGCGCAGACCCACGACCGCGGCGATATCGCCGGCCCACACCTCGTCGATCTCCTCGCGCTTGTTCGCGTGCATCTTGAGCAGGCGACCGACGCCGTTCGCGCGTGCCGCGCGTCGGCGTTGCAGCACGGTCGCGCCCGCCGCGAGCGTGGCCCGAGTACACGCGCAGCGAACGCCAGGTGCCCGACGAACGGGTCGATCATGATCTTGAACACGAGCGCCGCGAACGGCGCCTCGTCCGTGGCGCGGCACGTCGACCGCCGCGCTCTCGTCGGCGGCGAGCCCGCGACCGCCGGCACGTCGACCGGCGACGGCAGGTAGTCCACGACCGCGTCGAGCAGCGGCTGAATCGCCCTGGTTGCGGAACGCCGCACCGCACAGCACCGGCGTGCAGCGCAGCTCGATCGTCGCCCGTCGCAGCGCAGCGCGCAGCTCGGCTTCGGCCCGATCGGTCGGCCGGCGACGTATTTCTCGAGCAGGGTCTCGTCGACCTCGCACGCGGCCTCGACGATCCGATCGCGCGCCGCGGCCGCCGCGGCGGCGAGCTCTTCGGGGATCGGACCCTCGACGCTCGGCGAGCCGGCCGCGGCGTCGGGCCACACGAGCGCGCGCTGGCCCACGAGGTCGACCACGCCACGGAACTCCCCGTCGGGCCCGTCCGTGACGAGCGGCAGCTGGATCGGGATCGGCCGCGTGCCGAGCCGCTCGCGCATCATCGCGCAGACGCGGTCGAAGTCGGCGCCCACGCGGTCCATCTTGTTGACGAACGCGATCCGCGGGACGCGATACTTGTCGGCCTGACGCCACACGGTCTCGGACTGCGGCTCGACCCCGCCGACCGCGCAGAACACGGCCACCGCGCCGTCGAGCACGCGCAGCGAGCGCTCGACCTCGGCGGTGAAGTCCACGTGGCCCGGTGTATCGATCGATGTGATGCGGTGATCGCGCCAGCCGCAAGTGGTCGCCGCCGAGGTGATCGTGATGCCGCGCTCCTGCTCCTGCTCCATCCAGTCCATGGTCGCGGTTCCGTCGTGCACCTCTCCGACCTTGTGGTTGACGCCGGTGTAGAACAGGATCCGCTCGGTAGGCAGTCGTCTTTCCGGCATCGATGTGGGCCATGATGCCGATATTGCGGATCCGTTCGATCGGGATCTGCCGTGCCATCTTCAAAGAACCCGCGCACCCGCCGGAGCGGGACGCAAACCTGCGAACCTCGCGACCGACGAGCGGCCGCACCCCGTCAGGGGCCGATCACCAGCGGTAATGGGCGAACGCCTTGTTCGCCTCCGCCATCTTGTGCGTATCTTCCTTCTTCTTGAATGCCGACCCGCGGCCCGACGCCGCGTCCATGAGCTCGTTCGCCAGCTTGTCGCGCATCGACTTCTCGGTCCGGGCCCGGGCGTACCAGATGAGCCAGCGGATCGCGAGCGCCGTACGGCGCTGCGGGCGAACCTCGACCGGAACTTGGTAGTTCGAGCCGCCGACGCGCCGGGACTTGACCTCGACCGCGGGCTTGACGTTGTCGAGCGCGCGGCGGAAGACGCGCAGCGGGTCGTCCTGCGTCCGCTCGCGAATCGTCGTCATCGCGCCGTAGAAGATCCCCTCGGCGATCGACTTCTTGCCCCGCAGCATCATGCAATTGATGAACTTGCGTCGCCAGGGGCGACTGGTAGATCGGGTCCGGAAGGACCTCGCGCTTCGGGAGACCAGACCGCGTCGTGGCATCGGTTCCTCTCGACCTCAGGTCTTCGGGCGCTTCGCGCCGTACTTCGACCGGCTCTTGCGCCGGCCCTCGACACCCACGGCGTCGAGCGTTCCCCGCACCACGTGGTACCGGACGCCGGGCAGATCCTTCACGCGTCCGCCCCGGATCATGACGATCGAGTGCTCCTGCAGGTTGTGGCCCACGCCCGGGATGTACGTCGTCACCTCGATGCCGTTGGTCAGCCGGACGCGCGCGACCTTGCGCAGCGCGGAGTTCGGCTTCTTGGGCGTCGACGTGTACACGCGCACGCATACACCGCGCCTCTGGGGGCACGAGTTGAGGGCCGGGCTCTTGGTGCGGCTCTTGACCGCTTCACGGCCACGGCGGACGAGCTGGCTGATCGTCGGCACGCTCGGACCCCGCGCGCACGCCAGGGTCATCCCCGAGCGGCCGCGTTGAAAGACCTACCCGTCCAGCGGACGAACGGGAGGGTATTTGGTTTGCAAAACCCGGCGAGTCTAGCAAGCCCCGACGGACCGGTCAAGGCCGGCGGGGCCCGTTTCCGGCCTAGCTTGCCTTGCCCGGCTCCGCTCCGCCGGCCGCGGCGGCCGCGGCCCGGATCATCTCGGCGAAGCGGTCGGTGTCGAAGTCCACCTCGGCCTCGAGCCCCTCCTCGGCGAACTCCTCCTCGATCGGCGGCGGGCCGTCGGGCGTGATCTCGAGCCGCGCGTACATCTCCATCCCCGTTCCCGCGGGGATCAGCCGGCCCATGATCACGTTCTCCTTCAGGCCCCGCAGGTAGTCGACCTTGCCGGAGATCGACGCCTCGGTCAGCACGCGCGTCGTCTCCTGGAAGCTCGCCGCCGAGATGAACGACTCGGTGGCCAGCGACGCCTTGGTGATCCCCAGCAGCAGCGGCCGGCCGCGCGCCGGCGCGCCGCCCTCTGCGAGGACGCGCTCGTTCTCCTCGACGAAGCGGAAGCGGTCGACCTGCTCGTCGACGATGAACTCGGTGTCGCCCGGATCCTCGACCTTGATCCAGCGCATCATCTGCCGAATGATCACCTCGATGTGCTTGTCGTGGATGTTGACGCCCTGGAGCCGATAGACCTCCTGGATCCCGTCGAGCAGGTACTTCTGCAGCTCGCGCTCGCCGAGGATCTCGAGGATCTTGTGCGGGTCCTTCGGCCCGTCGGTGAACGCGTCGCCCGCGCGGACCCGCTCGCCTTCCTGCACCGTGACGTGCAGCCCCTTGGGAATGCCGTACTCGCGCTCCTCGCCGTCGTCGGTGCGGACCACGATCTTGCGCGAGCCCTTGACGATCTCGCCGTAGTGCACGATCCCGTCGACCTCGGCCATCACCGCGGGGTCCTTCGGGTGACGCGCCTCGAACAGGTCGACCACGCGCGGCAGGCCGCCGGTGATGTCCTTGGTCTTCGTCGTCGCGCGCGGGATCTTCGCCAGCACGTCGCCCTGCGCGACCTCGGCGCCTTCCTGCGACCATGGATCGTCGCGTGCACCGGCAGCAGGATCTTGCGCTCGACGTGACCCTTGGCGTCGAGCACGAGCAGCTGCGGATGGCGCTTCTCGTCCTGCGACTGGATGATCACCTGACGCGAGAGGCCCGAGACTTCTTCGACCTCTTCCTTCATCGTGACGCCGGCCTCGATGTCGTGGAACCGGATCGTGCCGCTGACGTCGGTCAGGATGACGAAGTTGTACGGATCCCACTCGGCGAGCGTCTGGCCCGCGTTCGATCGCGTCGCCGTCGCGCACGCGCAGGATCGCGCCGTACACGACGTTGTAGCGCTCGCGCTCGCGGCCCTCGCGGTCGTGGATCACGACCGCGCCGTTGCGGTTGATCGCCACCGGCATGCCGTCCCGGTTGTCGACCGACTTGAGGTTCTGGTAGCGCAGCGTGCCGGCGTTCCCGGCCTCGATGCTCGACTGCTCCTCGACGCGCGCCGTGCCGCCGATGTGGAACGTGCGCATCGTGAGCTGCGTACCCGGCTCGCCGATCGACTGCGCGGCGATCACGCCCACCGCCTCGCCCATCTCGACCGGCCGCCCGCTGGCCAGGTTGCGGCCGTAGCACGCGGATGCACACACCGCGCTCGCACTCGCAGGTCAGCACCGAGCGGATGCGCACCGACTCGATCCCCGCGTCCTGCACCGCCTGTGGCCAGGTCCTCGTCGATCATCAGGTTCGTTGCGCGGCGATGGTCTTGCCGTTCAGCGGGTCGAGCACGTCGTCGAGCGCCACGCGGCCGACGATGCGGTCGCGCAGCTCCTCGATGATCTCGCCGCCCTCCTCGATCCGGCTGACCTCGATTCCCTCGGTGGTCTGGCAGTCGTCGCTCGTGATGATCACGTCCTGGGCCACGTCCACCAGCCGCCGCGTCAGGTAGCCCGAGTTGGCCGTCTTCAGCGCCGTGTCGGCCAGCCCCTTGCGCGCGCCGTGCGTCGAGATGAAGTACTGCAGCACGTTCAGGCCTTCGCGGAAGTTCGCCGTGATCGGGGTCTCGATGATCTCGCCCGACGGCTTGGCCATCAGTCCGCGCATGCCGGCGAGCTGGCGCATCTGCTGCTTGCTACCGCGCGCGCCCGAATCGGCCATCATCATGATCGGGTTGAACTCGTCCTGCTCGCGCTCCTGGCGCGTCATCTGGCGGAACATCGCCTCGGACACTTTCTCCGTGGCCTCGGACCAGATGGCGATCACCTTGTTGTAGCGCTCGCGATTCGTGATCAGGCCGTCGAGGAACTGCTGCTCGACGTCGATCTGGGCCTTGCGCGCGCTGTCGACGACCGCCGTCTTCTCGTGCGGCACGACCATGTCGTCGACGCCGATCGACACGCCGGCCCGCGTGGCGTACTGGAATCCCAGCTCCTTGAGCTGGTCCACGAGCTCGACGGTGACACGGTTCCCGTGGCGCAGGTAGACGTAGTGCACGAACGACTGCAGGGCCTTCTTGCGCATCACGCCGTTGATGTACGGCAAGCTGTCCGGCAGCGCGTCGTTGAACAGCACGCGGCCGACCGTCGTGCGCAGCCGGTAGTTCGTCACCACCTGCTCGGGCGCGCGGACGACGCTGTCCTGCTCCTTCGCCGGCAGCGTCGACAGGTCGATCAGACGACCCACTGTAGCGCAGCAGGATCGGCGTCAGCGTCTCGACCTCGCCGGCCTGGTGCGCCAGCAACACCTCGTCCGTCGAGCCGAACACGCGTCCGTCGCCGCTGCGCCGTCGGGCGGGCGAGCGTCAGGTAGTAGCAGCCCAGAACGATGTCCTGGCTCGGGTTGACGATCGGCAGGCCGTTCGACGGGACTGAGCAGGTTGTTCGTCGACAGCATCAGGACCTGACGCCTCGATCTGCGCCTTGACGCTCAGCGGGATGTGCACAGCCATCTGGTCGCCGTCGAAGTCGGCGTTGAACGCGGTGCACACGAGCGGATGGATCTTGATCGCCTTGCCCTCGACGAGCACCGGCTCGAACGCCTGGATCCCCAGGCGGTGCAGCGTCGGCGCGCGGTTGAGCAGCACCGGATGGTCCTGGATCACCTCCTCGAGGTAGTCCCAGACCTCCGGCCGCTCGAGCTCGACCATCTCCTTCGCGGCCTTGATCGTCGACACCAACCCTTCTTGCTCGAGCTTGTTGTAGATGAACGGCTTGAACAGCTCGAGCGCCATCTTCTTCGGCAGGCCGCACTGATGGAGCCGCAGCTCGGGACCGACGACGATCACCGAGCGCCCCGAGTAGTCCACGCGCTTGCCCAGCAGGTTCTGCCGGAACCGTCCCTGCTTGCCCTTGATCGTGTCCGACAGCGATTTCAGCGGCCGATTGTTGCTGCCGCGCAGCACGCGGCCACGGCGTCCGTTGTCGAACAGCGCGTCCACGGCCTCCTGCAGCATGCGCTTCTCGTTGCGCACGATCACGTCGGGGGCCTTGAGGTCCAGTAGCTTCTTCAACCGGTTGTTGCGGTTGATCACCCGGCGATACAGGTCGTTCAGATCGGAGGTCGCGAACCGCCCACCGTCGAGCGGGACGAGCGGCCGCAGCTCCGGCGGGATCACCGGGATGACGTCGAGGATCATCCACTCCGGCCGGTTGCCCGAGCTTGCCGGAACGCGTCAACGACCTTGAGCCGCTTGGCGTACTTGAGCCGCTTCTGCTGCGAGGTCTCGCCACGCATCTTCTCCCGCAGCTCGCGCGGCGAGGGAATCGACTTCCACGCGGGCCAGTAGCTCCTTGATCGCCTCGGCCCCCATCCCGGCCAGTGAACCCGTCGGGGTACTTGTCCACCAGCTCGCGGTACCGATCCTCGCTCAGGATCTCGCGCTCGCGCACGTCGGGGCAGTCGCGCGGATCGATCACGACGTACGCCTCGAAGTACAGGATGCGCTCGAGCTCGCGCAGGGACATGTCGACCAGATGCCCGATGCGGCTCGGCAGACCCTTGAAGAACCACACGTGGCTCACCGGGCTGGCCAGCTCGATGTGCCCCATGCGCTCGCGCCGGACCTTGCTCTGCGTGACCTCGACGCCGCACTTGTCGCACACGACGCCGCGGTGCTTCATGCGCTTGAACTTGCCGCACAAGCACTCCCAGTCGGTCACGGGCCCGAAGATCTTGGCGCAGAACAGGCCGTCGCGCTCGGGCTTGAACGTCCGGTAGTTGATCGTCTCGGGCTTGGTGACCTCGCCGTACGACCACGAGCGGATCTTCTCTGGGCTGGCCAGGCTGATCCGGATCGCGTTGAAGTCGTTGATCGTCTTCGCCTTGTCGAACAGGAACGATGGTCTGCTCACGCTGCATCTCCTCGCCGCCCCGCGGCCCGCCGGACTGCGACTCCCACGCTCACGCTCAGACCGCCGCCGCGCCGGGCGCGTCGGCCCGATCGCTCAGCAGCTCCACGTCGAGGCACAGGCTCTGCAGCTCGCGCACCAGCACGTTGAACGATTCGGGCAACCCCGGCTCGACCGACGTGTCGCCCTTCACCAGCGCCTCGTAGATCTTCGTCCGTCCGTACACGTCGTCGGACTTGACGGTCAACAGCTCCTGCAGGATGTGCGCAGCGCCGTACGCCTCGAGCGCCCACACCTCCATCTCGCCGAACCGCTGGCCGCCGAACTGGGCCTTGCCGCCGAGCGGCTGCTGCGTGATCAGCGAGTACGGTCCGATCGACCGGGCATGGATCTTGTCGTCGACGAGGTGCGACAGCTTCATCAGATAGATGAAGCCGACCGTCACCAGCTGCTCGAACGCTTCGCCCGTCCGCCCGTCGCGCAGCTGGATCTTACCCGACCCGGGCAGGCCCGCCGTTGCCAGCTGGCCCTTGATCTCGTCCTCGCTCGCGCCGTCGAACACGGGGGACGCGAAGCGCACGCCGTCCGCGAACGCCCGACCGAGCTCGAGCACCGCGTCGTCCGACAGCTCGTCCACCGCGCGGCCGATGCTTCGACCGACCTCGCGCAGCCGGGTCCGCGAGCGGTCGATCGCCGCGCGCCGCTCCTGCTCCAGCGTGTCGGCGAGCCACCGGCCGTGCTCGTGCGCGGCCCACCCCAGGTGCGTCTCGAGGATCTGGCCCACGTTCATGCGCGACGGCACGCCGAGCGGGTTGAGCACGACGTCGACCGGCGTACCGTCAGGCAGGAGCGGCATGTCCTCCTCGGGGAGGATGCGCGCGATCACGCCCTTGTTGCCGTGGCGCCCGGCCATCTTGTCGCCGACCGACAGCTTGCGCTTCATCGCCACGTACACCTTGACCATCTTGATCACGCCGGGAGCCAGCTCGTCGCCCTTCTGCATCTGCTCGATCTTCTCGTCGATCAGCTTGCTTCAGGATGGCGATACGCTTCTTCGTCCGCTCCTCGATGCGGTGGATCTCGCGCAGCTTCTCGGCCTTCGTGGGCCGGATCGCGGCAGTTGCGCAGGTCCTCGGTGTCGATCGTCAGCCATCTGCTCGCGGGTCAACTGGGCCCCCTCGGGCAGGATCGGCTCACCGCGACGGCGGTCGACGAGCGGCTCGACCAGCTTCTCGCCGTCGAGCAGCTCGATCAGCCGCTTGCGATCCTCTTCGCTTGATGATCCGGATCTGGTCCGCCAGGTCCTTGCGCAGGCGCTGCTCCTGCTCGCGCTGGATCTGCTCGGCCCGCTCGTCGCTGTCGACGCCCTTGCGGCAGAACATCTTGACGTCGACGATGATGCCTTCGATTCCGGGCGGCGTCGTCAGCGACGCGTCCCGCACGTCGCCCGACTTCTCGCCGAAGATCGCCCGCAGCAGCTTCTCTTCGGGCGTCAGCTGGGTCTCGCCCTTGGGCGTGACCTTTCCGACCAGGATGTCGCCGGGCTTGACGCGCGCGCCGATGCGGATGATCCCCGCCTCGTCCAGGTCCTTCAGGAACTCCTCGGACACGTTGGGGATGTCGCGGGTGATCTCCTCCGGTCCGAGCTTCGTGTCCCGGGCCTCGATCTCGAACTCCTCGATGTGGATCGAGGTGAACGAGTCCTCGCGGACGAGCCGCTCGGACACGAGGATCGCGTCCTCGAAGTTGTAGCCGCGCCAGGGCATGAACGCCACGAGCACGTTCCGGCCGAGCGCCAGCTCGCCGCTCTCGGTGCACGGCCCGTCGGCCAGCACCTCGCCCTCCTCGACGCGCTGGCCCTCGCCGACGAGCGGGCGCTGGTTGATGCACGTGTTCTGGTTCGAGCGCTTGAACTTGGTCAGCGTGTAGATGTCGGCGCCGAACTCCTCCTGGCCCTCGGCACCCACGCGCACGATGATGCGGCGCGAGTCGACCAGGTCGACGACGCCGGCCCGGCGGCACGCCACGACGGCACCCGAGTCGCGCGCCGTGATCGCCTCCATGCCCGTGCCGATGAACGGCGCCTGCGGACGCAGCAGCGGGACCGCCTGGCGCTGCATGTTCGAGCCCATCAGCGCGCGGTTCGCGTCGTCGTTCTCGAGGAACGGGATCAGCGACGCCGCGACCGACACGAGCTGCTTGGGCGACACGTCGATGAACGTGACCTCCTGCCGCGGCACGAGCTTGAACTCGCCCGAGCGCCTCGCGTTCACGCGCTCGTTGATGAACGCGCCGTCGGCGGTCAGCTGCGCGTTGGCCTGGGCGATCGTCTCCCGATCCTCCTGGTACGCCGAGAGGTAGAACGAGTGCGGCACGGCCTCGGGCGGGATCTTGCCGTCCCGCCGGACGCGCTCGCGCTCCTTGTCGAACTCGGCGTGCGGGAGCACCTCATCCAGCCGATAGCCGCTCTGGCCCGTACGGGTCACGCGCACGAAGTCCGCGACCTTGCCCTCGACGACCTTGCGGTACGGCGACTCGATGAACCCATAGTCGTTGATCCGGGCGTAGCACGACAGCGACGAGATCAGGCCGATGTTCGGTCCCTCGGGGGTCTCGATCGGACAGATCCGCCCGTAGTGCGTCGGGTGCACGTCGCGGACCTCGAACCCCGCGCGCTCGCGCGACAGCCCGCCCGGGCCGAGCGCCGACAGCCGGCGCTTGTGCGTCACCTCGGACAGCGGGTTCGTCTGGTCCATGAACTGCGACAGCTGGCTCGAGCCGAAGAACTCCTGGATCGCGGCCATCACGGGCTTGGCGTTGATCAGGTCGTGCGGCATCGCCGTCGTCATCTCCTGGTAGACGGACATCTTTTCCTTGATCGCCCGCTCCATCCGCACCAGGCCGATGCGGAACTGGTTCTCGAGCAGCTCGCCGACGCTGCGCACGCGCCGGTTGCCCAGGTGATCGATGTCGTCCAGGTCTCCCACGCCGCGGCGCAGCTTGAGCATGTAGCGCAGGACCTCGATGAAGTCCTCGCGCGACGGCGTGCGGTCCTCGCCCTTGTCCCAGCGCTCGCGAATGTCGGCGGACCAGCTCTCGGGGGTGACGCCGTACAGCTTGGTGTTGAACTTGAGCCGCCCGACCTTGGAGAAGTCGTAGCGCGTCGGGTCGAAGAACATGCTGTGGAACAGCGTGCGCGACGACTCGAGCGGTCGGTGGGTCTCCGGGACGCAGCCGGCGGTAGATCTCGATCAGCGCGTCGGCCTGGGACTTGACCGTGTCCTTGGCCAGCGTGTCGACGAGCGCCTCCCCGACCTCCTCGCGCGCCGGGAAGATCGCCTCGAACCGCGTCACACCGCGGGTCGCGATCTTGGCCAGCGCGTCCTCGTTCAGCGGCTTCGCCGCCTCGACCAGCACCTCGCCGGTCGCCGGGTCGACGACGTCGGCCACCGTGCACGCGCCGTCCATTTCGCCCGCGGCCACGGGGACCCACTCGATGCGCGCGTCGCGCAGCTCGTCGATCTGCTCCGGCCGGACGCGGCGGCCCTTCTTGACCACCTCGTGGCCCTTGGCGTCGGTCACCGCGGCGCGCGTTCGCCGGTTTACCAGGCCGGGGCCGACGCGGAACTCGTATTTCCCGTCGTCCACTCGGACCTCGGCCGAGGTGTAGAACGCGCGCAGGATCGCCGCGTCGTCCTCCAGGCCGAGCGCGCGCAGGAACGTCGTGACGGGGAACTTGCGCTTGCGATCGATGCGCACGTGCAGCAGGTTCTTCTGGTCCGTCTCGAACTCGACCCACGACCCGCGGTACGGAATGACCTTGGCCATGTACGTGGTCTTGGCCGCGTCGGCCTGGAAGAACACGCCCGGGCTGCGGTGCAGCTGGCTCACGATCACGCGCTCGGTTCCGTTGACGATGAACGTGCCGTTGTCGGTGAGCATCGGGATCTCCCCGAAGTAGACCTCCTGCTCCTTGATGTCGCGGATGCTCTTGGCCTCGGTCTCGGGATCCTTGTCGTAGACCACGAGCTGGATCGTGACCTTCAGCGGCACGGTGTACGTCTGGCCCCGCTCCTGGCACTCCTCGACGTCGTACTTGAACTTCAACGCCACGGGATCGCCGCAGTTGTCGCACTCACGGACGGTGATCGGCGTCAGGTTGCCGCAGTTCCCGCAGTTGGCCTGGCCACCCTTGGCGCCGGGGGCGATCGAGCCGATGACCGCAGAATCGGCACTCGCTGCGCAGATGCTCGATCCCCTGCAGCTCCCGCACTTGCACTCCCAGTTCCCGATCGTGTACTCGACGAACTCGAGCGAGCAGGTCTCGCGGAAGTCCTGGATCGGGAAGATCGACTTGAACACGCCCTGCAGACCGGTCTGCGGCTCGCGGTCGGCGGGCGCGGTGTGCATCTGCAGGAACCGCTCGTACGAGCGCTTCTGCACCTCGATCAGGTTCGGGATCGGAATCGCGCTCGGGATGCGCGAGAAGTCGGATCGCGGCCGGGAGCCGTTGGTCTCGGTCATCGAAGTCGACACTCCTGGGCGGCGCCGCGGCGGACGCGACGCGAGGCGGAGATTCGGCGCACGTGGCCTGGGTCCAGCGGTCCTGCACGGACCGGACGAACCGATCGTCATGCTACTTGATCTCGACTTTCGCCCCCTGATCCTCGAACTTCTTCTTGATGTCCGCGGCCTCGTCCTTCGTGACGCCTTCCTTGACCGTCTTGGGCGCGCCGTCGACCAGGTCCTTGGCCTCCTTCAGCCCCAGGCTGGTGACCTCGCGCACCACCTTGATCACGTTGATCTTCTTGTCGCCGACCTCGGTGAGGACGACCTCGAACTCGGTCTTCTCCTCGACCGCTTCGGCCGCCGCCGCGGGCGCCGCCGCCGCGGCCATCGCCACCGGCGCCGCCGCGCTCACGCCCCACTTCTCCTCGAGCATCTTGACCAGACTCGACGCCTCGAGCACGGTCAGCCCGCTCAGCGTTCTCCGCGATCGACTCCAGATTCGCCATCACACCGTCCTCCGTCGAATGAAGTTCGTCAGTCGACTCGAGCCGTTGCTTCCGCGTCCGCCCCGGCCTCGCTCCGTGCCTGGATGACCCGCGCGACCTGGGTCGCCGGTGTCCCGAGCAGGCGCACGAGCATGCGTCGCCGGAGTCTGGACGAGAGCCAGGAGCTGCGCCCGGAGCTGCGGCAGCCCGGGCAGCGTGGCCAGCGCGCTTGATCGTCGCGGGCTGGGCCAGGTCGTGTGCGTCGATCACCCCGGCGACGATCTGGATCTGGGGGTTGGCCTTGGTGAAGTCGGCCAGCACCTTGGCCAAGGCGATCGGGTCGGACTTGTGCGCGAGCACGGCGCACGGGCCGCGGAACTGCGGGCCGAGCGGCTCGGCCGGCGTTCCCGCGGCGGCGCGGCGCGCCAGGCGGTTCTGGATCACGCGATACGAGCCCCCGGACCCGCCGACCTTCCGGCGCAGCTCGTTCGTCAGGTTGGCCGACATGCCGACGAACGCGGCCAGGATCACGTGCGGGTGATCCCGGAACGTCGCGTGCAGCTCGTCGACCAGCGCGGTCTTCTCGGTGCGATTCACGACGACCCCTACGCCGCCTCGACCGCCGCCGGATCGACGCGGACCCCGGGGCCCATCGTCGACGAGACGCAGATCGTGCGCAGGTACTTGCCCTTGGCCGAGGCCGGCTTCGCCTTGAGGACGGCCTGGACGAGCGTGTTGGCGTTGTCGAACAGCTCACGGTCGCCGAACGAGACCTTGCCCACGGCGACGTGGATGATCGCCGTCTTGTCCACGCGGAACTCGACCTTTCCGGCCTTGATCTCGCGCACCGCGGCCGCGACGTCGAACGTCACGGTGCCGGTCTTCGGGTTCGGCATCAGCCCGCGCGGACCGAGAACCTTCCCGAGCTTGCCGACCTCGCGCATCATGTCCGGCGTGGCGATCACGGCGTCGAAGTCGATCCAGCCCTCCTGGATCTTCTTCACCATGTCCGGCGCCGCCCACGTGGTCCGCGCCGGCCTGCCTCGGCCTCCTTGGCCTTGTCGCCGCCGGCGATCACGAGCACGCGCTTCGTCTTGCCCGTTCCGTGGGGCAGGACGACCGTGCCGCGGACCATCTGGTCGGCGTGCTTGGGGTCCACACCCAGGCGCAGCGTCAGCTCGACCGTCTCGTCGAACTTGGCGAACGCCGCGGTCCGTACCGCGCGCAGCGCCTCGTCGAGCGCGTGCAGCCGCGGCTCCGAGCTTGGCCCGTGCGGCCAGATACTTCTTCCCGTGCTTGGGCATCCTGTCCTCCCGTTCCGGTCTCAGCCCACGATCTCGATGCCCATCGAGCGCGCGCTGCCCTCGACGATCCGCATCGCGGCTTCGAGGGTGTCGCAGTTCAGATCGGGCAGCTTCGTGCTGCGCGATCTCCTCGACCTGTGCCCGGGTCACCTTGCCGATCTTGTCGCGGTTCGGCGTCCCCGAGCCCTTGGGCACGCCGGCGGCCTTGGCCAGGAGCACCGACGCCGGCGGAGTCTTGGTGATGAACGTGTACGAGTGGTCCTGGTACACCGTGATCACCACCGGCGTCAGGATCCCGTTGTCCTTCTGCCGTCCGGGCGTTGAAGTCTTGCAGAAATCCATGATGTTCACGCCGTGCTGCCCGAGCGCCGGACCGACCGGCGGCGCCGGCGTGGCCTTGCCCGCCGGGATGTGCAGCTTGATGTTCGCCACGATTTTCTTGGCCATCTCGCGTTCTCCCGTGCTACAGCCGCTCGACTTGCAAGAAGCTCGAGCTCGACGGGCGTCGCGCGCCCGAAGATCGTGACCATCACCTTCAACGTCTCGCGGTCCTCGTTG
The DNA here is from genome assembly GCA_963824225.1 of uncultured Acidobacteriota bacterium. Classification (GTDB taxonomy): domain Bacteria; phylum Acidobacteriota; class Polarisedimenticolia; order Polarisedimenticolales; family Polarisedimenticolaceae; genus CAWGOF01. Next base: position 266,086 of record CAWGOF010000003.1, read on the forward strand.
ACCTCGTCGACCTGGCCCGTGAAGTTGCTGAACGGTCCGTCGACGATCCGCACCGTCTCGCCGATCCGGAACTCGAACTTGGGCTTGGGCTTCTCCGCGGCGACCGAGATCTGGTTCACGATCCGGTTGACCTCGGCGTCGCTCAGCGGCACCGGGCTGTTCCCGGTGCCGACGAACCCGGTGACCTTGGGCGTGTTCTTGACGACGTGCCAGGCCTCGTCGGACATCTCCATCTTCACCAGCACGTAGCCCGGGAAGAACTTGCGCGTCGAGCGCGTCTTCTTGCCGTCGCGGACCTCGACGACCTCCTCGGTCGGGATCAGGATGTCCTCGATCAGCCCCCCCATGCCCATCGCGTCGGCGCGCTGTCGGAGGCTCTCCTTCACCTTGCCCTCGAAGCCCGAATAGGTGTGGACGATGTACCAGCGCTTGGCGGTCTGCGGCTCCGACAGTCGTCATTGTCCGAACACCCGAAAGATCTGGTTCATGCCCCGCGCCAGGAACACGTCGACGACCCACAGGTACACCGCGCAGATCAGGACGGCGACGATCACGACGACCGTCGTTCCGTAGACCTCGCGCCGGCTCGGCCAGGTCGTCTTCTTGAGCTCGGCGACGACCTCGACCACAAACTGCCTCAGACGCTGAAGCCGCTCCACCGCTTCACCCTCGTCCGCCCGAACCGTCCGCCCGCGCAGCCGCAGACGACCGGGGCTAACGCGTCTCTTTGTGCGCCGTGTGCTTGCGGCACCACCGGCAGAACTTCCTGAACTCGAGCTTGCCCGTGGTCTTCTTCTTGTTCTTCGTGGTCACGTAGTTGCGCTGCTTGCAGTCCCCGCATTGCAGCGTGACGTTCTCGCGCATCGCAGATCACCCGTCGCGGCGAGCGCCGCACTACTGCTGGATCTCGGCCACGGTACCGGCGCCGACCGTGCGGCCGCCCTCGCGAATCGCGAAGCGCAGCCCCTTGTCCATCGCGATCGGGGTGATCAACGTCACGTCCAACGCCACGTTGTCACCCGGCATCACCATCTCCACACCCGACGGCAGCGTCGCCACCCCCGTCACGTCCGTCGTCCGGAAGTAGAACTGCGGCCGGTACCCGTTGAAAAACGGCGTGTGCCGCCCGCCCTCCTCCTTCGTCAACACGTACACCTCGGCCTTGAACTTCGTGTGCGGCGTGATCGACCCGGGCTTCGCGATCACCTGCCCGCGCTCCACGTCCTTGCGCTCCGTTCCACGCAGCAACAAACCCACGTTGTCCCCGGCCTCTCCCTGAATCCAACAGCTTCTTGAACATCTCCACACCGGTCACGATCTTCTTCTGCGTCGCGCGGATCCCGACGATCTCGATCTCGTCCCCGACCTTCACCCGGCCCTGCTCCACCCGGCCCGTCACCACCGTCCCGCGGCCCGAGATCAGAGAAGATGTCCTCGACCGGCATCAGAAAATCCCGCTCCACCGCCCGCCGCGGCAGCGGAATGTACTCGTCCACCGCGCTCATCAGCGCTTGCACGCCCTTCAGCGCGGACTCGTCCCCCTGCATCGCCTTCAACGCCGAGATCCGGACGATCGGCATCTCGTCCCCCGGAAACTGGTACTGCTTCAGCAGCTCCCGAACCTCCAGCTCCACCAGGTCCAATAGCTCCGGATCGTCCACCGCATCGACCTTGTTCAGCGCCACCACGATCGCCGGCACGCCCACCTGCCGCGCCAACAAGATGTGCTCCCGCGTCTGCGGCATCGGACCGTCCGCCGCCGACACCACCAGGATCGCACCGTCCATCTGCGCCGCACCCGTGATCATGTTCTTGATGTAGTCCGCGTGACCCGGACAATCCACGTGCGCGTAGTGCCGACGCTCCGTCTCATACTCCACGTGCGCCGTCGCGATCGTGATCCCGCGCGCCTTCTCCTCCGGCGCATTGTCGATCGAATCGAACGACCGCACCTTGATCTTCGGATTGTTCTTCGCCAACGCCATCGTGATCGCCGACGTCAACGTCGTCTTCCCGTGGTCCACGTGACCAATCGTCCCCACGTTCACGTGCGGCTTCGTTCGATCGAACTTCTCCTTGGCCATCGCTTCTCCTGTCGCTCGCTCGGCTGTCCTCGTGACCTCTTGCTCCGTGCCCGCCGTGGCCTGGAGCCCATGACCGGATTCGAACCGGTGACCTCTTCCTTACCAAGGAAGTGCTCTACCGACTGAGCTACATGGGCAGGATCCCGCGCCGTTCGGCTCCCCCGATCGATTGGAGCGGGAAACGGGACTCGAACCCGCGACCCTCAGCTTGGAAGGCTGATGCTCTACCAACTGAGCTATTCCCGCCCGCGTTCCTCCGTCTGGGCTCGCCTCGGCCGGTCCCCCGCGCTCCTGGTGGAGGGAGGAAGGATTCGAACCTCCGTAGGCCTAAGGCCGGCAGATTTACAGTCTGCTCCCTTTAGCCACTCGGGCATCCCTCCGACGCCTCGCCGAAAAGCCCGCCGCGTCACCGACCGTGCCAACACCTCGCCCAGCTCGGTGGAGCTGGCGAAGGGATTCGAACCCCCGACCGGCGGTTTACAAAACCGCTGCTCTACCGGCTGAGCTACGCCAGCCCATACAAAACGGCAGATCGTATCAGCCGGGTCCGGAGCTTGCAAGGGACGGTCGCCGCCGCCGTTGGCGAACCGCCTCGAACAATAGCACACCTGTCGCGACCGACACGTTGAGCGACTCGACACCGCTGGCGAGCGGGATCGAGACCCGGACCTCGCAGGCGTCCCGGACCCCCGGGCGGGGTCCCCGGGCCTCCCCCCGGCCACGACCAGCAGCCGGCCACCGAGATCGGCTCGATCCCACGGGACGTCCCCGCGGGGGTCGAGGACCACGGTGCGAACCCCCGCCGCGCGAAGCTGTCCGATGCGCCAGGACGGCCGGGCCTCCCGGGCCACGGGAACGCGCTCGGCCGCCCCGGCGGATGCTCGCGCGACTCCGGCGGTCAACCCGACCGTCGCGTCCGCGCTGAGCAGCACCCCCACCGCCCCGGTCGCACCGGCGGTGCGGAGGATCGCCCCCAGGTTGCCCGCATCCTCGACGCGGTCGACGAGGACTAGGAGGCCCGACGGGTCGTCGATCGTGCGCTGCGCCAGCTCGTCCGCGTCGGCGTACGGAAGCGGCGTGACCACCGCCGCGATCCCCTGATGGACCGCCCGCGGGCCGACCTTGCGGACGAGCGTCTGCCGGTCCACGTAGCTCACGGGCACGCCGGCCTGGCGCGCGGTCCGCAGAATGCGACCGACGCTGGCCGCGCGCTCGCGCAGCACGAACAGCCGCTCGACGTCGCGGCGCCGCGCCTCGAGCAGCTCGCGAACCGGATGCACGCCGTGGACCGCCTCGAGCTCAGGCGATCCCTCGTCGGCCGGAGGCAATGGGTGGCCGCGCGCGATCCTGCGCCTCACGGCTGCGCACCCGCGTCGCGCTCGAGGAGCGCGACCGCCTGGCACGCGATCCCCTCGGCCCGGCCCAGAGCGCCGAGACCCTCGAGCGTCGTGGCCTTGATCCCGATGCGCGTCGGATCGAGTGCCAGCGTCTCGGCGATCATACGGCGCATCGCGTCGATGTGCGGGCGCAGCCGCGGCCGCTCGGCGAGGACCGTGGCGTCGACGTTGACGACGACCAGGCCGAGCGCCGCGATCCTCCGCCCCACCTCGGCCAGCAGCACGCGGCTGTCCGCATCGCGAAACCGTGGATCGCCGGGCGGGAAATACGCTCCGATGTCACCGAGCGCCGCGCCGCCGAGCAGCGCGTCCATGATCGCGTGGAGTACGACGTCGGCATCCGAATGGCCGGCGAGACCGATCTCTCCCGGTAGCTCCACGCCGCCGAGCACGAGGCGCCGTCCGACCTCGAACCGATGGATGTCGAACCCCGTCCCGACGCGCAGCGCCGTTCGCGGCTGGACGCCCCCCCGCACCGCGAGCAGATCCTCGGGCGACGTGATCTTCCGGTTGGCCGGATCGCCATCGACGACGGCGACCGAATGACCCGCAAGCTCGAGCGCCGCGGCCTCGTCGGTCGGAACGATGCCGCGCCTGCCGGCGTCCGCGAGCGCCGCGACGAGCCAGTCGGTCCGCGCACCCTGCGGGGTCTGGGCCAGTCGCAGCACCGAGCGATCGAGCGTCTCGAGAACCCGTAGGTCCGTCCCCCGGCTCCCCGGTCCGACGCGCTTGACCGTGTCGACGATCGGCACGCCCGGGATCGCCGCCCCATGGATCCGCGTGGCCTCGATCACCGCGGAGACGAGCGTCGGGCTCGCCGCCGGACGCGCGGCGTCGTGAACGAGGACGAACGGCGGCCCGCTCGCTGCTTCGAGACCCTGGCGCACCGAGTCCGCGCGCGCCCTACCCCCGCCGACGACTCGCAGCACGCCCGGCAGCGCGGCGACCTGCGCACCGCGATCCCCCTGCGCGTCGAGCTGCGGGAGCACGGCGACGACACCGCGAACCGCCGCGTGCCCGGCGAGCGCGGCCACGGCGTGCTCGAGCAACGTGCGCGAGCCGATCCGCTCGAACTGCTTCGGAACGCTACCCGGCAAGCGTGCGGAGCTTCCCGCCGCGACGACGATCCCGACGAAATCCGGCGTTCGCGGCGCGGTCATCGCGTCAGATCTCCATCAGCTCCTTTTCCTTGTGCCGGCACATGTCGTCGACCGAAGCGGTATGACGATCGGTCGCGCGCTGGCACTCGTCGAGTCCACGGCGGGCGTCGTCCTCGGACACGAGGCCGTCCTTCTCGAGCTTCTTCAGTGCCTCGTTCGCCTCGCGCCGCAGCTGACGCAGGACGGTCTTCGCGTCCTCGCCCATCGTGCGCACCTTCTTCGCCATCTGCTTGCGCCGCTCCTCGGTCAGCGGAGGGATCGGCACGCGCACGACCTTGCCGTCGCTCGACGGGTTCAACCCGAGATCCGCGACCTGGATCGCGCGCTCGATGCCGCCGAGCGTCGACAGGTCGAACGGCTGGGCCACGATCAGCGTCGGCTCGGGGATCGACAGCTTGGCCACCTGGTGCAGCGGCGTCGGCGTGCCGTAGTAGTCGACCGTCACCCCGTCGAGGATCGCGAGCGACGCGCGGCCCGTTCGAACCGTCGACAGCTTGCTCCGCGCATCCTCGACGCAGCCATCCATGCGCTTGTCGGTTTGGGCCAGGATCGTCTTCACGTCCACCGCGTCACTCCGTCACCACCGAGCCGACCGACTCGCCGCGCACGATCCGCCCGATGTTGCGCGGGTCGCGCACGTCGAACACCACGATCGGCATCCGGTGATCCATGCACAGGGAAATCGCCGTCGCGTCCATCACCTTGAGGCCGCGCTCCAGAACCTCGATATAGCGCACGCGGGGCAGGCGTTGGGCCGAGGGGTCGACGTGCGGATCGGCGGTATAGATACCGTCGACCTTCGTGGCCTTGAGTAGCACGTCGGCCTTCAGCTCCATCGCGCGCAATGCCGCCGCCGTGTCGGTGCTGAAGTACGGATGACCGGTGCCCGCGGCGAGGACGATCACCCGGCCCTTCTCCATGTGCCGCACCGCGCGGCGCACGAGGAACGGCTCGGCGACCTGCCGGATCTCGAGCGCCGACAGCACGCGCGTGGGAACTCCGAGCTTCTCGAGCGCGCTCTGCAGCGCCAGGGAGTTGATCAGCGTGGCGAGCATGCCCATCTGATCGGCCACCACGCGCTCGAGGTCCTGCGCCGTCGCCCCGCGGAAGAAGTTCCCTCCGCCCACGACGAGCGCGAGCTGGACCCCCAGGCTGTGACACTGGACGATCTCGTGGGCCAGCCCCGACAGGACGTCCTGCGCGACGCCGAAGCGCTGCTCGCCCATCAGCGCTTCGCCGGACAGCTTGAGGAGGATCCGTCGGTAGCGCACCGAGCTGGCCCGTTCCATCGACCCCTCCGAAGCCCGCGGGGATCGACGCCGCGGCGTGCTCTACGCCGATTCGCCGAGGACGAAGCGGACGAACCGGCGGACCTGGATGTTCTCGCCGGTGCGCGCGACGGCATCGGCCACCAGCTGGCCCACCGTGCGCTCCGGATCCTTGACGTACGGCTGCTCGAGCAGGCACGCCTCGGCGTAGAACCGGTCGAGCTTGCCCTCGACGATCTTGTCCACCACGTTCGCCGGCTTACCCGACTTCAGCGCCTGATCCCGCGCGATCTCCTGCTCGTCGGCCAGGACCTTCTCGGTGACGTCCTCGCGCCGCACGAATCGCGGCGCGGCCGCGGCGATGTGCATCGCGATCCCGCGCACGAGCTCCTGGAAGTCCTGACCCCGAGCGGCGAAATCGGTCTCGCAGTTGACCTCCACCAGGACCCCGATCTTGGATCCGGTGTGCATGTAGGAGCCGATGATGCCCTCGCCGGTCGCCCGATCGGCCTTCTTCGCCGCTGCGGCGACACCCTGCTTGCGCAGGAGCTTCTCCGCCTCGGCCAGGTCCCCGCCGACCTCGGCCAGCGCTTCCTTGCACTTCATCATGCCGACGCCGGTCTTCTCCCGGAGCTGCTTGACCAGAGCCGCATTGACTTCCATCCGCGACACTCCTGATGACGAGACCGCCCGGTCGAGGGACCCGGACCGCATGCGGAGCCCTCAGTCCGTAGCGCCCTTGTCGGCACCGGCGGGCACCGCTTCCCCTCGTACGTCCGAACCGCTCGGTCCGCGACGGTGGGCATGCACGTGCTTGCGCACGCGCTCGCGGCGCGCTTCGCGCGCCCGGACACGATCGGCGATGCTCTGCGGCTGGGACGCGACCTGCTTCTCGCCTTCGGCTTCCACGTGGCGGCGCGTGGTCTCCCACAGCTGACGCCCCTCGATCAGCGTGTCGGCGAAACACCCGGTGAACAGCTTGATCGCGCGAATCGCGTCATCGTTGCCCGGAATCGGGTAGTCGATCGGCTCGGGATTGCAGTTCGTGTCGACGACCGCGACGACCGGGATCTCCAGGGCGTTGGCCTCAGCGACGGCGATGCGCTCCTTCTCCGGATCGACGACGAACAACGCCTGCGGTAGGCGGGTCATGGTCTTGATCCCGGACAGCGCCTTGTCGAGCTTCGCGCGCTCCTTGTCCAGACGCGCCAGCTCCTTCTTGGTCATCTTCTCGGTCCGGTCGCCGTGCCCGATCTCCTCGAGCTCGTTGAGCCGGGCGATGCTCTTGCGGATCGTGGAGAAGTTCGTCAGCGTCCCGCCGAGCCAGCGCTGATCGACCCAGTACATGCCGCAGCGCCGCGCCTCTTCGGCCACGACCTCCTGGGCCTGCCGCTTCGTGCCGACGAACAGCACCGTCCCGCCGCGGCCGGCGAGGTCCGAGATGAACGCCAGCGCCTCGCGCAGCTTGGTCGACGTCTGCTTCAGATCGATGATGTAGATGCCGTTCCGCGCGCCGAAGATGAACGGCTTCATCCGCGGGTTCCAGCGGCGGGTCTGGTGGCCGAAGTGGACACCGGCCTCCAGCAGATCCTTGATCGTGACCGCTACCAAACGATCCTCCCCGCCGGGCTGTGCCCGCCGAGCCGTGCCGTCAACGCTTCGAGAACTGGAACCGCTTGCGCGCTCCCGGTTGACCGTACTTCTTGCGCTCGACCTCGCGGGCGTCGCGCGTCAGGAACCCGGCGGCCTTCAGCTTCGGTCGGAGCTCGGGACTGTAGGCCAAGAGCGCCCGGGCGATCCCGTGGCGCAGCGCGCCCGCCTGACCGGTGTGCCCGCCGCCGGCCACTCGCACGAACACGTCGAACTTGTCCACCGTTTCTGTGATCGAGAGCGGCTGCCGCACGACCATCTTGAGCATCTCGTTGCCGAAGTATCGATCGAACGAGCGTCCGTTGACCGTGACCTTTCCCGTGCCCGGTCGCAGGAATACGCGCGCGGCCGCGGTCTTGCGGCGTCCCGTACCGTAGTACTGCAGCATGTCGCTGGCCAACGCGAGCTCCTATGCCTCGGCCCGCCGCGCGTCGGGGATGTCGAGCGGCGCGGGCTTCTGCGGCGCGTGCGGATGCCTCGGTCCTGCGTACACCTTGAGCTTGCGGGCCATCTGTCGGCCCAGCGGCCCGTGCGGCAGCATGCCGCGGACCGCGTGCTCGACGAGACGCTTGGGGTGCTTCTTGACCAGGTCGCGTGCCGTGACCTCGGTCAGACCACCGGGGTACTGCGAGTGTCTTCGATACAGCTTGTCGGTCCACTTGCGCCCGGTGAGCACGACCTTCTCGGCGTTCACCACGACGACGTGGTCGCCCATGTCGAGGAACGGAGTGAACACCGCGCGATGCTTGCCGCGCAGTCGCGAGGCGACCGTGGTGGCGAGGCGACCGAGCGTCAAGCCGCTCGCATCCACGAGCCACCACGCGCGCGACACCTCTCCTCGGCGCGGGACATACGTCTTCATTCCGGACAACCTCGGGTACCCGGTGCTCGGAAGCGAAACTCCCCGGGGCGAAAGCGCTCTTGTATCATCGGCTTACGGGGTTGTCAACAGCCGGGGGGGAGATGGCCGACGTGTCGGAGCGGGATCCACGCCTCGTCCGCGGGATGTTCGACGGTATCGCTCCGCGTTACGATCTGCTGAACCGCCTGCTCAGCCTGTCCCTCGACCGGCGGTGGCGTCGGCGCGCGGCCGAGGAGCTCGTGGCCCCGGACCCGCGGCGGGTCCTCGATCTGTGCGGCGGCACCGGCGACCTGTCGGTGGCGGTCCTGCGAGCGACTCGCGCCGAGCTCGTCATTTGCTGCGATTTCGCTGGCGCCATGCTCGGGCGAGCGGCGCGGAAGCTCGGTCGGGCCGGGCTCGCCGATCGCGGCGCGTGCGTACTCGGAGACGGGCTGGCGCTACCGTTTCGCGACGCGTCGTTCGATGCGCTCACGGTCGGATTCGGCGTACGGAACCTGGTCGATCTCGACGCCGGCCTGCGCGAGATGGCCCGCGTGCTCGCTCCCGCGGGACGCCTCGTGGTGCTCGAGTTCACCGAGCCTCCCGCGGGCGTCGCGGCATGGCTGTACCGGCTGTATCTCTCGCGGATCCTTCCGCGCGTCGGCGACTCGGTCTCCGGACGTAGCGGGCCGTATCACTACCTGGCCCGGACGATCGCCGCCTTTCCCGGCCCGGCGATCCTCGCCGGACGGATCCGTGAGGCCGGATTCGCCGCCTGCGGCTGGCGGCGCATGAGCGGCGGCATCGTCGCCGTGCACACCGCGATCAAGGATCGCGCGTGATCGGATTTCAGTCGTCGCCCAGGAGCAGGAGCAGGATCGCCTTCTGCGCGTGCAGCCGGTTCTCCGCTTGCTCGAAGATCATCGACTGCGGCAGGTCGGCGACCTCGCTCGTCACCTCGTCGCCCCGGTGCGCCGGTAGACAGTGCATGAACACCGCGTCCGCCCCGGCGCGGTCCATCAGGGCCACGTTCACCTGGTACGCCGCGAACGCGCGGCGCCGGTCCTCGGCCTCGGCCTCCTGGCCCATCGAGGCCCATACGTCCGTGTACACGGCGTCCGCTCCGGCCACAGCCGAGACGTCGTGCGTCACCTCGATCCTCGCCCCCGTCTCCGTCGCCGCGGCTCGCGCGGTCTCGACGACGTCGAGCGCCGGCTCGTATCCCGGCGGCGTGATCACGGTGACGTGCACGCCGAGGCGCGCGCCACCGTTGATCAGCGAGTGCGCCACGTTGTTGCCGTCGCCGATGTAGACCAGTCGCCGACCGCGTAGCTCGCCGCGCAGCTCGCGCAGCGTCAAGTAGTCCGCGAGACCCTGACACGGATGGAGCCGATCGGTCAGGCCGTTGATCACCGGAATCTCGGCGAATCGTGCGAGCTCGACGACGAGATCGTGCGAGAACGTCCGGAGCATCGCTCCGTCGACCCAGCGCTCCAGATTGCGCGCGACGTCCTCGACGCTCTCGCGCACGCCGATACGTCCCTCGGACGCGCCGTAGCAGATGGCGTGGCCGCCGAGCTGCGTCATGCCCGCCTCGAACGTCACGCGCGTGCGCAGGGACGGCTTCTCGAAGTACAGGAACAGCGTCTTGCCCGAGAGCGCCGCGGCGAACCGCTGGGGATTGGCCTTGACCTCGACCGCCTTGTCGAGGAATCGCCCCAGCTCGTCGGACGTGAAATCGAGCAGCGACAGGAAGTCGCGACCGCTCAGGCTCGCTCCGTGCATCGGACGCCGAGTCTAGGAACGCGCCCCGCGAGTGTCAAGGCTCGTCGTCGGCTCCACCGTGCAGCTCGGCGAGATCCGCGCGCGCCTTGCTCAGCTCCTCGCGCGCCGCCCGCAGCTCGGACTCGCGCTGCGACAGTCGCCCGGTGTTGTCGAGCGCCTCGAATCCCGACTCCTGATCCTGGTCCTTCATCGAGTCGGGCGTGGCCCAGGTGCGCGGGAGCAACGGGTTCTTGACCGCGAGCACCGCCTTCTCGAGCTCGGACACGCGGGCCTGGAGCGTGGCGACCTTGCCTTCGGCATCGGTCACCTGTTTGCTCTTCGACGCGGGCTTGCCCGCTGCGGCTTGGGCCGCCGGGTCTCCGGGTGCGCCCGGCGCGGGTGCCGGCTTGGCCGGATCGGCCTTCGCTTGGTACACGCCGGTCCGGGCTTCCATCGGAGACAGGTCGTCCATCATCCGCTCGAGGTCTTCGTTCGTGATGACGTCGTCCTTCTTCACGTCGTAGCGCGGCTTCGCGGCGGACTCGTCGTCCTTGGTCTTCTTCTCCGTGTCGGCCGGCGGCTGGGGCTTCGGCTTCTCCACGCGGGACTCGGCGATCGCGGTCGCGGCCCCGAACGCGAGGAGCAGGATCACGGCGAGGGATGGGCGGGCCAGGTGGTCATTGCGCATGATGAAACCCTCCGGCTGGTCTCATGTCGAGGGGAATTGTAGGTTCCCGGGGGCCGAAAGTCACTTCAGGGGTCGAAACGCTCCCGAACGGCCACGACCCGCGGAACTCCCCAGCCCGACGGAGGCCAATCGGACGGGATCGAGGCGTTCCAGTACACGTCGGGTGTGGGCGCCGAGCCGTCGGCGGGAGACTGGGAGATCCCGGAGAACGCGACGATCGATCCGTACACGGCCCCGCGCCCCGTCGCTTCGAACCTCCCGCTGTTGATCAGGATCCCGTCGATCGCCACCGGCACGCCGGCGATCGGGGCGCCCCGCGCGTCCCGCTGCCCGCCGGGCGGACCCGCGACGATCGGTCGTGGCGCGTCGGCCGATGCAGTCGGGTAGATCAGGTCGAGGTGCAGCTCGCCCGCATCGTGCTGACCATCGCGATCGAGGTCCTGGTACGGCTCTCCTGGCGGGCGCAGCGTCGACTCCGTCCCCGGCGGCGGATCGGCGACGATACGAATCGAGCTCGCGTTCGCGTAGAGCAGACCGCGAAACACGAGAGCTCCATCGATCTCTTGCGGCGGAGTCAGGTTGTCGGGGAGGCCGTCCCGATCGCCGTCGAGCGGCGGCTCGCCGTCGGCCGTGTCGAAGAAACACAGGCCCGTCCGGCCGCGCAGCGCATCGGCCAGCGTCGTCCGCGGCCCCGCACCGTCCTCGCGGAACGCACCGCCGTCCCATTCGAAATAATGAACGCCGCGCCGCCCGGACCGGGCGATCGCTCGGAACGTGCCGTAGTCGAACGCGGGGCAGGTCACGTCGGCGCGCCCCTGAAACAGGTTCGAGCGGTCGGGTCGATCGGGCGCGAGGTCCGGTGGAAATGGCTGCGGGACTCCGGGCGCAGCTCCGGCGCCGACGACGTCCGCTCCGGACAGCACGCGGAACCACGGATCGGGAAACGGCGCGCCGCTGACGGTGCCGAGAAACGCGTCGAACGCGGCCGGGTCGCCCAGGTTCCACACTGGATCGCGGGTCGCATCGGGTGGTATCGACCGTGGAACGCTCGGTGCGAGCGACCCTACGCCTGAGACTACGAGGCCCCCGACGCTCGCGAACGTCCCCCAATGCACGCCGACCGGACCCGTCCACACGCTCGCGCCGCACGAGTGGACGGGACCCGTGATCCTGCGGTACGGGATCTCGGCCAGGAGCGTCTCGATCGTGCGCTGGGCCACGACCACGGGACCCGTAGGCGTCGCCAGCTCGAGGCGCGCCGTGACGCGGACCGTCCCGATCCCTCGACGGACCCAGCCCGATCCGCTGCGAAGATACGGCGGGGCCGAGACGTCGATACGCGAGATGCGCGTCCGCATGCCGCCGCCTTCGTCGGGAAACGTCGCGAACAGACTCGCCGACAGCCGATCGAGGAACGCGGCGGCGGGCCCGCTCGCGCGGTCGATCCGCACGTCCGGTCCGTCGAGCGTCCCGCGCAGGGCGTCGACGACTGCGCCGTCGAACGGTCGATCGAACAGGTCGTCCGCGCCATCCGCGTCGACGTCGACGCCTTCCTTGTACCGCGGGCTCGACCCGAGCGGTGGACCCTCGGGATCGGCCTCGTCGCGGATGCGTCGCAGCGTGCGATCCACGACCCCGGGCGCCGGCACGTGCGGCGCGAGCCGCGGCTCGTCGAACCAGCGCTGCACGACCCGCGCACCGGCTTCGGCGGCCCATCGCGCCTGGCTCGCACGCTTCTCGTTCCGCGCGCCCAGGTTCTCCGACTCGGCGATCAGCGCGATCGCCAGAGCCACGAAACCCGCGGCGGCAGCGATGCACAGCACGACCACGAGAGCGATCCCCCGCTCGCGCCCTCGGGGGCGTCGCGTCCGGTGCGGGCGGACGCCACGGCGCGGGCGGACGCCGCGGATCGGGCCGTTTCGCAGCAGCACGCGGCTCGACAGGCGAAGCTTGCGCATCCGTCGTGTGCGAGGGTCCGGATCGGTCGCGTCGAGCCATCGAGGATCGGGATCGACACTCAGCACCTCGATCTCGAGCCCGACCTGCGCGATCGCCGCCCGCACGGTGCGCGCCGCGGTCGCGTCCGACCCGCCGGGCGGGACGAGCTCGCGCCCCGCGTGATCGAAGTAGCGGAACCGCAGGGCGCGCACGTTCTCGACGATCGGTGTGAAGTGCGCGAAGCCCGACGAGCCGTAGGCCGCGGCATCGGCGTCGAGCGCGACGCGATACAAGGCGTACGGGGGAGCGTCGAGGGTCTGCGCGATTCCGTCGAGCACCACGGGCTCGACGATCCCGTCACGCGGGGCGGGCGTGACGTCGGCGTCGAACGCCAGGTCGTCGCGCGCCACGCCGCGCATCGGACGCAGCACGAACCCGTGAATCTCGTCGTTCCCGGTCGACACGTGCTCGAACGCCGACCCTTCGAGCGCACGCTCGGGATCGGCTGCCGCTGCCGCGTCGGCGACGTCGAAGTCCGCGCGCACGACGATCGCCGCCCTCGCCGCGGCCTCGATCGGCTCGTCCGGGCGTGCCGGATCTCCGTCGGGATCGACTCCGAACCCGGCGAGCCGGAGCTCGGCCTCGATCCAGTCGAGCGCGACCCGTGCGCTGTGCTGTCGCTCGGCCGCGTCCTCTCCGTCGCGGAACGAGCGGCGCAGGTCCTCGTGGAACGTGAACGCCAGGATCAGGACGAGCGCGGCGACGCCGAGCGCCACGAGGGCCTCGAGCACGGTCGCACCGCGGGCGCTCACGTGCGCACCGTCACGAGGCGTACGCGCCGGGCGCGCGGACCCTCGATCCAGTGCACGGTCACGACGACCCGGATCGCCTCGGCCGACGCGAGCGGCGTCGACGTTGCCGGAGCGATCGTGGCCAGCTCGACCCGCGCGTGGGATCGCCCGAGCGATCGAGCGAGCGTTGCCTGCCAGCTCGCGGCCCACGGACAGGCGCGCGAATCGACGCTCTCGGACGCGCTCGACCCGTCGAGCCCCAGGACCTGCCACGTCCCCTCGAAGCTCGTGCCGCTCAGCTCGTCGAGGATGCCCCGTGCAACACCGAGCGCCACGCTGCTCGTGCGCCCGGCGTCGAGCAGCCGCCGGGCGGAGACCGCGAGCCCACCGATCGCGACGAGCGCCACGGCGAACAGTCCCAGCGCAACGAGGTTCTCGACCAGCGTGAAGCCGGAGGTCCGTTCGGCTGTCGTCATGTTCGTACGAACCGGCCCGGAGGATCGGCGGCCGGCGGGGACGGGGGGACCGCGTGGAACGGAGACCGATCAGCCCGAGGGAAACACCAGGCGACCGTACGCCTGGACCAGTCGAGGCCCCCACAGGAGGGCCACGAGGCTGGCCGGAGCGAGGAAGCAGCCGAACGGCAACGCGTCCCGCAGAGTCCCTCGGCGAAGCGGGATGAGCGCCAGCCCGACCACGGCCCCGACGATCGACGCCGCGAACACGGTCACGAACGCGCCGACGGGTCCTGTGAACGCGCCGACCATCGCCATCAGCTTCACGTCGCCGAGCCCCATCGCATCGACGCCGCGCAGCCGGCCGTACAGCGCGCCGACGCCCCACAGCAGACCGGCGCCGAGCGCCGCGCCCGAGAGCGCGAGCCACACGCGACGGCTGCTCGAGCCGCTGAGGAACGGATTGCACCACGCGATCGCGAGACCGGTGACGACGCCGCTCAGCGTCACCGCGTCCGGCAGCAGGCGCTCGTCGTAGTCGGTGAAGAACAGGACCAGCATCGCGAGCGCGAACGGCCCAGCGACCAGGAACGCCGCGCCCGCGCCGAGGTACGACCACAGGCCGACGAGCACGAGCCCGGCGAGGACCTCGACGAGCGGGTAGCGCAGCGGGATCGACGCACCGCAGGCGCGGCATCGCCCGCGCAGCAGGATCCACGACACGACGGGAACGTTGTCGTACCAGCGGATCGGTGCCTGGCATGCGGGACAGGCCGAGCCGGGTCGCACCACGCTGCGCCCCGCGGGCAGCCGATGGATGCACACGTTCAAGAAGCTCCCGAGGGCGAGACCGACCAGCCCGACGAGGACGGTCGTCAGCGGCTCGAGCGTGGTCAGGCTCATCGGCGTCCCAGGATGCGGTCCGCCGCCGACGCCACGTTTCCGGTCTGCGCGTCGTACACGTACGGTCGTCCTGACGGGTCGATCGGCACGTCCCGAATGTAACCGCGTCGCTTCAGCTCAGCCAGATCGCGCGGCGTGCGACCGTTGTCGTTTCGAAACGCGGCCACGGCGTCGCGCAACGCGACCACGTCGATCCGCGCCTGGACCTCGTGGACCTTGCGTCGGGCGATCGCGCGGGACACGTCGTCGGACGCCGGGTCTTCGAGGATCGCGATCCACAATCGCCGTGCCTCCTCGAGCGAACCGGTGCGCGCGAGCAGCGCGGCGTGCATGCGCCGCGTGACCGGTGGCGCGCCCGGAATCGAGGCCGCACGCGCGAAGTACCGCGCCGCGCATTCGGGCTCGGAGGCCATGTGGCACTCCCAGGCCGCGAGGTACGGGAGGATCCAGCGGTCGGGGTTGTGCTTCATCCCCAGATCGAGCAGCGCGAGACCACCCTGCAGGTCGTGGGCCTCGACGGTCAGGATCATCGCGCCGAGCCAGTACGCTTCGATGTAGTGCGGATCGAGCTCGGCGATCACGTTCCCGAACACGTGCTGGACGTAGCGGAACCGGTCGGTCGAGCCGTACTCCGAGTAGTACTGGATCGCCCACACGTAGATCAGGTCGGCGAGAAGCGACGCGTGCCCGAGGCTGAGGGCTTTCAGGTGTCGGCCATTCGGGAGGTACAGCAGCTCGTCGGCCGTCCGCTGCGCCGGCATGAGTCGCTCGAGCGTCCGAGCCGAGACCACCGCGCCACCCATCGCTCCGGTCAACGCCACGACGGCGATCCAACGCCGGCGCGTCACCGGAACTCCCGGCGCTCGAACGCCGCGCAGGCCAACGCCAGCACGAGCGCCACGTAGCACGCGCCGTACAGCGAAGACCACAGCACGAACCCCGGCGGGAGCGGGAGCCCGTGCACCGCCTCGGCCTTGCGATCGAGCCGCTCGAGGTTCGGCAGGACCCAGTACATGGCCTCGCAGGTCCAGCGCGCGATCCCCTCGGGCAAGCGCTGGGCCAGGAGCCGCAGGCTCCACGACAGGTGGCCCGAGACGTACACCGCGCTGGTCCAGACCGCCGAGAGGATCGGATTGGTCACGCTCGAGAACAAGAGCGCGAACGCGGTGACGATCGCCAGCTCGATCAGGATCAGCCACACCGCCGGGAGGAGCGCGGATACGGTCGTGTCGCGGACCCACAGGACGCTCACGAGCGTCGCGTACATGAGCGTCACGTGCAGGGTCAGAACGGCGAACAGCCCGGCGAACTTGGCCAGGACGAACTGCCACCGCGCCACCGGCTGGGCCAGCAGCGTGTACACGGTCCGCCGCTCGATCTCCTTGAACACCAGGGACACGCCGACGAACACGGCGATCCCCACGCCGAACAGCGAGATCGCCGACAGCCCGAGATCCTTGATGATCTTGTCCTCGTTGCCCACCGTCACCATCGCGAGCAGCCGCGAGGCCAGGATCACGAGCAGGGCGAAGACGACGAGCAGGTACAGCACGCGATCGCGCACCGCCTCGCGGAACGTGTTCAGCGCGATCGCGAGCACGACGCTCGGGGCGCTGGGGCGCCTCATGGCTCGCCTCGCGGCGCCGCACGACCGATCTCGCGCAGGAACAGGTCCTCGAGCGTGTCGCGTCGCGGCCACACGGACAGCACCTGACCGCCCGCCCGACGCGTAGCTTCGAGCAATTGACCCAGCGCGTCCACGTTCGGCACGCGGAGCAAGTGCTCGACCCCCTCGGACGACAGCACGTCGAACGCGCCGACCGGCATCGCGCCGCGGACCGACACCTCGAACCAGCGCACCGCCGACGACACCAGGTCGCCGAGACGCCCGGTCGCGCGCAGCCGACCCCGATCCAGCACCGCGACCCGGTCGCAGATCATCTCGGCATCCTGGAGGATGTGGCTCGAGAAGAACACCGTGCGGCCCGAGCGCCGCAGCTCGAGGATCAGGTCGCGAACCTCGCGCCGGCCGATCGGGTCGAGCCCCGACATCGGCTCGTCGAGGATCACGAGCTCGGGGTCGTGCTGGATCGCCTGCGCCAGTCCGAGGCGCTGGACCATGCCCTTCGAGAACTTGCGCAGCGCGGTCGAGGCGCGCGAGGCGAGGCCGACGCGCTCGAGCGTCGCGCGCACCTTGGCCTGGCGCTCGACGCGCGTCAGCCCCTGCAGCCGTCCATAGAAGTCGAGGAACTCCTCGGCCGTCAGGTAGTCGTAGAAGTACGGGTTCTCGGGCAGGTACCCCAGACGCGCGCGTACCGCCCGGTTCGACGCGGGCTGGCCGAACAGCCGGACCTCGCCCCGGTCGGGGCGCAAGAGCCCGAGGATCAGCTTGAGCGTCGTCGTCTTCCCCGCGCCGTTCGGACCGAGGAGCCCGAACACCTGGCCCGGCTCGACGAGCAGATCGAGACCGTCGAGCGCGACCGAGCGTCCGAGACCGAGATGCCCGCGATAGATCTTCGTCAGGCCCCGAAGCTCGACGACCGAACCCGTTTCGCTCATCGTCGGCGCCGCGTCATGCGAGCGTGCGGGCGGTCTCGAGCCCATCGAGCAGCGCGCGCTCCATGTACGAGTACGTCCACGCGCCGTAGCGGCCGATCGCGTGGATCCCGACGTCGGTGAGAGCCGGGAGAACGCGCGCGAGCGCCTGCTGACGCTCGCGGTCGAAGATCACGTAGCCCGGATCGATGCGGACCCAGTCGCGCGCGAGGACACGTGTGGTTCGATCGAGGATCCCCTCGCGCACGAGGGCGGCGAGCGCTTCCCGCTCGAGCCGCGCGCGGTCGAGCGGCTCGCCGCGGGCGAGCCCGAACTCGACGTACATCGATCCCGTTCCAGGCGGGGCCACGGCCGCCGAGAAATTCGTCGGGAATCCGACGCGGTAGAACGGCGCGTCGTCGTCGGGGAAGTAGATCCAGTGCGCGCCCGCCGCCAGATCGGCCTGATCCACCCCGAGGTTCAGGCACGCGACGACCGACCAGTCGAGCTGCGCCGCCGCGCGAGAGAAAGCCTGGGCGTCCGCGCCCTCGAGCTTCTGCAGCAGGTCGGGCAACGGCAGCGTGCTGACGAGCCGATCGAAACGGATCCGCTCCCCCGAGGCCAGGATCACGTCCCGGCGATCGAGATCGACCTCTCGACGCGCGCCCCGCAGCGCAGGTGCTCGACGCGCCGCGCGAGCGCGTCGGCCAGGGCGCCGATGCCGCCGTGGCGCGGATAGCGGAACGTCGCGTTGTACCCCATGCCGGCGTTCGCGATCCCCAGCGCGCCGCGCACGACCTGCTCGAGGGTCGGCTTCGGGACGGCCCACGACACCCAGTCGGCGGTCATCTGCGCCGGCTCGCGCCGGAACAGCTTGCGATTGTAGGGCAGCATGAACGCGGCGCTGATGCCGCTACCGAACACCGCGTTCGACCAGGTCTCGAAATCGAGCTGCGGGTCGTCGGGCACGGGCGTGCTCAAGCTGCGGGCGAAGTCGACGACGCACTGCGCCACGAGCTCGCGCGGTAGTCCGTGCAGGTTGGCCTGGAACGGGAACGGCAGCGTGACCCCGCGCGTGCGGATGCGTGCCTGCCGCTCGACCACGGCGAACGCGCCGGGCAGCAGCTCGTCGACGAGCCGCACGATCCGCTCGTCCCGCAGGTGCAGCAGGTGGCCGGTGTAGTCGAACACGAACCCATCGACGACCCGTGACCGGCACAGGCCTCCCGGGGCGGACTCGGCCTCGAGCACGAGATGCTCGACCGACCCGAGATGGTACGCGGTCGACAGACCGGCGAGGCCGCCGCCGAGGATCAGGATCACGTGCGCCTCACAGGCTCATGTCGATCCGGCGCAGGAGCAAGCCGAGGCCCAGCGCCGCGACCGCGACCAGCCCCAGGACCGCGGTCGCGCCGCGCGTGGGCAGGAGCATCATCGCCACCGCGCACGAGCCCAGGAGCGCCGTCGCCACGTACGAGCACGCGACGGTCTGTCGCGTCGTGAGCCGCCACTTGCGCAGGCGCAGCGCCACGTGGTCCGGACTTCCGAGCATCACCGGCAGACCGCGGCGACGACGAATGTACATGACGAACAGCATGTCGAACAGCGGGACGCCGAGGATCAGGCCCGGGGCCAGCGCCGCGACCGGATTGCGCGCCGTGTACGCGTTGTCCATCGCCAGTGCACCGAGGGACAAGCCGAGGAACAGGCTCCCGGCATCGCCCATGTAGATCCGCGCCGGCTCGACGTTGTAGCGCAGGAACCCGACGCACGATCCGGCGAGCGCCGCGAGCAACACGGCCGCGCTGCTGTTCCCGTTGATCTCCGCGACGACGAGCAGCGTCAACGCCGCCACGGCCGCGGTCCCGGCCGATAGCCCGTCCATGATGTCGATCAGGTTGAACGCGTTCGTCACCGCGAGCATCCACAGCACGGTCAGCGCGAGCGCGAAGGGGCCGGGCACGAACGTCAGCTGGACCGAGACACCGGCCTTCCACAGCACGAGCACTCCGACGAGCTGGCCCGCGAGCTTGGTCCACGGCCCGAGCTGGCCCAGGTCGTCGACGAGACCCAGCGTGACGACGATCGAGCCCGCGAGCAAGATTCCCAGGACCTGACGATCGAACGGGAACGTCACGGCCACCGCGAGGAGGAACGCGAGGTAGATCGCGAGTCCTCCGAGGTACGGCACCGGCGCGCGCTGCAGCTTGAGGCGGCCGTCGGGCCGATCGACGATGCCGAACCGGATCGCGGCGTCGCGCAGCCGAGGCGTGAGGGCGAGCGCCAAGACGCAAGCCACGCCGAACGCGACCCCGTAGTCGATCGCGCGGACCTGCGCCTCGCCGAGCCAGCTCGTCCACGTCATGCCTGCCCCGGGTCGACCGGGCGTTCCGCGGCCGGCCGGGGCCGGTCCCCCGAAGCCTCCCGCCCCCGGGGACCTCCGCCCTCAACGTGGGGCGCGCGACCAGTGGAGTCCAGGCGCCGGGCGAGCCACGCATCGCGAAAGAGCGCCCGTGCTCGCCACAGCCGAGCGAGGACGCGGGGGCTCGTGGCCAGGAGCAACGCAAACGTTGCTAGATCCCGACAAATAATGAAGGGCAGGTGGAGAAGGAAGTCGCGACGCGTGTCGTTGCGCAGGAGCGTGAGGATCCGGTTCTTGACGACGTGGAACCGAACGTCGGGACTGCGGCCCAGGGCCGCAACGACTCGTGCCCGTCCGGGACTCCGCGCGACCGATCCCCCGCGCGCGTGAAGCCCACGGGCCCGGAAGCGATACGCCCCTCGCCATCCGCGCCGCTGCGCGCGCCACGCCAGGTCCAGGTCTTCGTAGAACGCGAAGTACGCCTCGTCGAAGTAGACACCCGGGGCGAGGGCCACGTCATCGAGCATCGCGCGGCGATACAGCGCCGCCGCCCCGCACGCGCCGAACACGGCGTCGTCCCGGTCGAACTGGCCTCGGTCGGGTCGACCGTATCCGCGATCGACCGGCTGGCGGCTCCGCCCGAGCGCCTGGCCACAGCTATCGAGCGTCGCACCGTCGAATCGCACGAGCTTGCCCGCGCCCAAGCCGACCTGCGGATCGTCGAACGCCGGCAACAGCTCCTCGAGGAACTCCTTCTCGAGCCGCGTATCGGGGTTGAGCACGAGGACCCAGGGCGCCGCGGTCGACCGGATGCCCAGGTTGTTTCCCCCGCAGAACCCGGCGTTCGTTGGGAGCACCTGGACGCGAACCTCGGCGAACCCGCGCCGGACGAGCTCGACGGTCCGGTCGACCGATGCGTTGTCGACGACCACCACCTCGGCCGGTCGGCGAACCAGGGCTCGCAGGCTCGCCAGGCAGTCCGAGATGTAGCGCGCGGAGTTCCAGGTGACGACGACGACGGCGACCGGAGCCGGGCCCGCCCTCGTGACGTCAGTCATCGGCGCGAATCATACCGCTCCCGCGCGTTGACTCGGTCGGGGGGCCGGACTATCTTCGCCAGGCCCGCCTCCGGGCCCCGGAGCCTGAACCGACCGTGTCGCTCAACTTCGCGATCACCGGCGTGGCCGGGTTCGTCGCGCCCCGACATCTGAGGGCGATCCGGGATACCGGCAACCGACTCGTGGCAGCCATCGACCCCCACGACGCGGTCGGCGTGCTCGATCAGTACACGCTCGACGCACGGTACTTCCAGGAAATCGAGCGGTTCGATCGGCATCTCGAGAAGCTCCGCCGGCGCTCGGCCTCCGAGCGCGTGCACTATCTGTCGATCTGCTCGCCGAACTACCTGCACGACGCCCACGTGCGCATGGCGCTGCGGATCGGGGCGCATGCGATCTGCGAGAAGCCGCTCGTGATCAACCCGTGGAACCTCGATGCGCTCGCGTTGCTCGAGCGCGAGAGCGTGGGCCGCGTGTACACCGTGCTGCAGCTGCGGCTGCACCCGTCGCTCGTCGCACTGCGCGAGCGCGTCCGGAACGCCCCGCGCGGCCGCGTGCACGACGTGCGGCTGAGCTACGTGACCGGCCGCGGCGAGTGGTACCACGTGTCGTGGAAAGGCTCGGTCGACCGGTCGGGTGGGCTGGCCACGAACATCGGCGTCCACCTGTTCGACGCCCTGATCTGGCTGTTCGGCGACGTCCAGGACTGCCATGTCAGCGTGCGCGAGCCGCGCCGTGTCGCGGGCTTCCTCGACCTCGAGCGCGCGCGCGTGGAATGGCTCCTGTCGGTCGATGTGGCCAACCTGCCGTTCGAGCGGCGGCCCGGCGGTCCGCTGACCCACCGGTCGATGACCGTGGACGGCGAGGAGATCGAGTTCACCGCCGGATTCACCGATCTGCACACGCGGGTCTACGAGGAGACGCTCGCCGGTCGGGGCTTCGGCATCGACGACGCGCGCCCAGCGATCGAGCTCGCGCACCGGATCCGCAACGCGCCGCTCGCCGCGGGAGGGGACGCCGTCCATCCCCTGCTCCGCCGAGCCTGACGATGAACCACATCGCGCCGACGGCCGAGGTCGGGCGGGGCTCGACGATCGGCCACTTCTCCGTCCTGCACGACGGGGTGGTCCTCGGTCCCGACTGCCGTGTGGGCGACGGGGTCGTGATCCACGCCGGCACGCGCATCGGCGCCGGCGTGCGGATCGACGACGGGGCGAGCGTGGGCAAGCTCCCGATGCGTTCGGCGGCGAGCGCCGTGACGCGCGACCGGAGCCTCGAGCCCGCACGGATCGGCGACCTCGCGATCGTCGGTACCCACGCCGTGATCTACGCCGGGGCGACGCTCGGCCACCGTGTGCTCGTCGCCGACCTCGCGACCGTGCGCGAGAACGTGATCATCGGGGATTCGACGATCGTCGGCCGGGGCGTGGCGATCGAGAACGACTGCACGATCGGCCGGTTCTGCAAGCTCGAGACGAACGTCTACATCACGGCGTTCTCCACGCTCGAGGATCGGGTGTTCGTGGCCCCCGGCGTGATCACGAGCAACGACAACTTCGTCGGACGCACGGAGGAGCGGTTCCGTCACTTCCGCGGCGTGACCGTGCGCCGCGGCGGACGGATCGGAGCGCACGCGACGATCCTGCCCGGGGTCACGATCGGCGCGGACTCGCTCGTCGCCGCGGGCTCGGTCGTCACGCACGACACGCCGGCGGGGCAGATCGTCCTCGGTTGCCCGGCCCGGCCATGGCGCCCGGTGCCGGTCGAGCAGCTGCTCGAGAACCAGGGATGGGAGACCTGAGCTCGCGAGCGGCAAGCGGCCTGTGGCGGACGACGATCGTGTACGGCGCGGGCAGCGTCGCCCACCGCATCGTGACCTTCGCCCTGCTGCCGATCCTGACGCGGTTCCTCGACCCGGCCGAGCTCGGGGCGAGCGCGCTGCTCGACGTCACGGTCGCGTGCACGGTCGCGCTGTTCTCGCTCGGCGTCGGGTCATCGCTGACCGTGTGCTGGTCCGAGGCCCGGACGCCCGGCGCCCGGAACACCGTTCTCGCGAGCGCGCTGGGCCTGCTCGGCGTGAGCCTGGTCGGGCTCGGGGCGCTCGGGCTGACCTGCGCTCCGCTCCTCGCGCGCGCGCTCTTCGGCAGCACCGAGCGGACGAGCCTCGTGTGGCTCGCGCTCGCGACGGCCGGCGCGCTCGTGCTGCAGGTCCCGCTGCAGATGCGCCTGCAGCTCGACGGTCGGGCCGCTCGGTCGGTCGGGCTCTCGCTCGCGGCCACCGTCGTCCTCGTCGCCGCGAGCCTCGTCGGCGTGGTCGTGCTCGGCCGGGGCCTGCGCGGCCTGTGGGAAGGCCGCCTCGTGGCCCAGCTGCTCGCGCTCCTGCTCTTCTCCGTGCCGCTCGGTCTCGGGCGGCCGATCCCGTTCGACCGCGCGACGGCCAAGGACCTGCTGCGACTCGGGCTCCCGATGGTGCCATCCTTCGCCGCCGTGTTCGTGCTGCTCCAGGGCAACCGCTACGTGCTGAGCTGGTTCGCCGATCTGAGCACGGTCGGCGTGTACAGCGTCGGCATCCAGCTCGGCATGGCGATGAGCCTCGCCGTGTCCGCGTTCTCGACCGCCTGGACGCCGTACTACCTGACGTTCCGCGAGCGCCCGGCCGAGGCCGCGCGCGTGTTCTCCCGCGTCCTCACCTACTACACGCTGGGCTTCGGGGCGCTGGCCCTGTTGATCTATGCCGGCGCACGGGCGGCCCTGCTCGTCCTGACCGTTCCTCCGTTCGACGCCGGGTTCCGCGTCGCGGGCCACGCGGCGACCGCGATGCTGCTCGTCGGCGTGTTCAACCTGCTCCTGCCGGCGCCGACGTTCGCGCGGGAGATCGGCTGGACCGGCGTGATCCAGGTCCTCGCGGCGCTCGCCTCCGTGGCCCTCAACCTGGCGCTGATCCCGGCCTGGGGCATCGACGGCGCGGGGCTCGCGCTGGCGCTCGGTACGGCGACCATGGCCCTGTTGCTGTGGGCCTGGAACCGCTCGCGCGGGCCACGGTACCTGCAGGTGCGGTACGACGTTCGACGCCTCGCGCCGTTCTCCGTCTTCTACGTGACGGCCGCCGCGCTGCTCCTGCGTCGGCGCACGTTCGGTCTCGCCGGCGAGTGCGTCCTGGCCCTTGGCGCCGCGGCCGTGATCGTGCTCGTCGTGTGGGTCCTCCTCGGCCGTGAGCAGCGTTCGATCGTCCTCGCCCGCCTGCGGAGCCCGTTCCATGCCTGAGCGCCCGAGCGTGCTCGTGCTCTCGTTCACCGACCTGGCTCGGGACCCGCGCGTCGATCGCCAGATCCGCTTCCTGGCCCTGGACCACCGCGTCATCGCCGCCGGCACGGGCAAGCCGAACGTTCCGGGGGTCGAGTTCGTCGCGCTCGCTCCGCGACCGAAGGGGCTCCGCGGCCGTCTCGCGGGCGGGCTGCGGCTCGCGCTCCGCCGGTACGAGTCGTACTACCGGGCGACGAGCGCGGTAGCTGACTGCCGGGCGCGGCTCGCCGGACGACGTTTCGACCTCGTCCTGGCCAACGACATCGATACGCTCCCGATCGCGCTCGAGATCGCGGGTTCCGCGCCTGTGCTGTTCGACGCCCACGAGTATGCGCCGCTCGAGTTCGAGGACCGGCTGTTGTTCCGCACGCTCCACGGGCCGTATCGGACCTACCTGTGCCGCACGTACATGCCGCGGGCCGGCGCGTGCATGACCGTGTGCGACCGCATCGCCGAGGAGTACACGCGCCTCGCCGGCGTGCGTCCGACGGTCGTGTGGAACGCTCCGGACTTCGAGCCGCTCGAGCCGTCCCCGGTCGACCCGTCGCGCATCCGACTCGTGCACCACGGCGGGACCCAGCGCTCGCGACGGCTCGAGGGCATGATCCGCATGATGCGCGACCTCGACGATCGGTTCTCGCTCGATCTGCTCCTCGCCGGCCCCGCGGCCGAGGTCGCGCGGCTGCGCCGCGAGGCCCGAGGCGATGCGCGGATCCGATTCCTCGACCCGGTGCCGATGCGGGCGCTTCCGGCGTTTCTCAACCGCTACGACGTGGGCGTGTTCCTGCTCCCGCCGACCAACTTCAACTACCGCCACGCGCTGCCGAACAAGCTGTTCGAGTTCGTCCAGGCCCGGATCGGCGTAGCCATCGGCCCGTCGCCCGAGATGGCGCGCGTCGTCGAGCGTCACGGCCTCGGCGTCGTGGCCGACGACTTCGCACCGCCGTCCCTGGCGACGAGGCTTGCGGCTCTCGACGCGCAGGCGATCCGCGGGCTCAAGACCAATGCGGCGACCGCGGCGCGCGAGCTGTCCGCCGACCGCGCCCGGCGGCAGGTCCTCGATCTCGCCGCGGCCGCGCTCGGCCGGAGCGTCTGAGATGTGCGGCATCGCCGGAGCGTGCGCGCCCGAGGGCCGAACGGTCGAGCCCGAGCGCCTGGCCCGAGCGGCGGAACGCCTGGTCCACCGCGGTCCGGACGACGTCGGGTTCCTCGGTTGGGATGGCGCATCGCCGCCCGTGTCCGGTCGGGATCCGGCGGTCGCTCGAGGGAGCCGCGTGGCCCTCGCGCACCGGCGCCTGGCGATCCTCGATCTCACGCCCAGCGGCTGGCAGCCGATGACGTCGCCCGACGGCCGGTTCCACATCGTGTTCAACGGCGAGATCTACAACTACCGGGAGCTCAGGACCGAGCTCGAGCGCGAGGGCCGGCGCTTCGTCTCGACCGGCGACACGGAGGTTCTGCTCGCCGCGTGGTCCGCCTGGGGCGAGCGTGGCCTCGCGCGGCTCGTCGGGATGTTCGCATTCGCGGTGCTCGATCGGCAGGCCCGCCGACTCGTCCTGGCGCGCGATTTCTTCGGGCATCAAGCCGCTGTACTACCACGCGTCGCCGCACGGCCTGGCGTTTGCCTCCGAGATCCCGGCGCTCTTCGACCTGACCGGCGACGTCCGGCGTGCGCACTCCGCGCGGCTCTACGACTACCTGCGCTTCGGCCTGACCGATCACGGCGCCGACACGATGTTCCAGGACATCCGGCAGCTGCCTCCGGCGCACGTCATGACGATCGACGTCGATCGACCCGTCGCGACCGAGCCGCGACGGTTCTGGGGCGTCGACCTCGACGCTCGCACGGACCTGTCGCCCGAGGCGGCGGCCGCGCGCCTGCGCGAGATGTTCCTCGACAGCGTGCGCCTGCACCTGCGGAGCGACGTTCCCGTCGGCACGGCGCTCTCGGGGGGCATCGACTCGTCGTCGATCGTCATGGCCATGCGGCACCTCGAGGGACCGGGGCTCGAGCTGCATTCGGTGAGCTTCCTGCCCGGCGACCCGGAGATCGACGAGTCGCGCTGGGTCGACACGGTCGGACGCGCGGCGGACGCGCGGGTCCATCGCACGCGTCCCGAGCCCGGAGAGCTGGTCCGCGACCTCGAGCACCTGATCGCCGTGCAGGCCGAGCCGTTCGGCAGCACGAGCATCTATGCCCAGCATCGCGTGTTCCGCCTCGCCAGCGAGGCCGGGATCAAGGTCATGCTCGATGGCCAGGGCGCAGACGAGCTGTTCGCCGGCTACCGCACGTATCTCGCCGTGCGCTTGACGACGCTCCTGCGCGCCGGTCGGCTCGTCGAGGCCGCACGTCTCGCGCGAGCCGTGCGGGCGCTTCCCGACACGTCGCTCTCGGAGCTCGTGCGGGCGGTGGGCTACCAGATCCTCCCGACGGGGCTCCACCGCTGGGCTCGGCGGATCGCCGGGGCCGAGCTCGAGCCGGCCTGGCTCTCGCGCGCGTGGCTCGAGCGTGCGGGGATCGCCCGCACGTCGCCGATCCCGCGCCTCGGGCGAGCGGGCGCGCTGCGCGAGATGCTGCACCGCACGCTGACCGAGACGAGCTTGCCCATGCTCCTGCGCTACGAGGACCGGAACTCGATGGCGTACTCGATCGAGAGCCGCGTGCCGTTCTTGACACCGGCGCTCGCCGAGTTCGTCCTGTCGCTCCCCGAGACGTACCTCATCGATGGCCAGGGCACGAGCAAGGCGGTCCTGCGGCGCGCGATGCGCGGCCTCGTGCCCGACCCGATCCTCGACCGGCGCGACAAGATCGGCTTCGCCACACCCGAGAAGCGCTGGCTCACCGAGCTGCGCGCGTGGGTCGATCAGGTGCTCGACAGCCCGGCCGCGCGCGCGGTGCCGGCGCTCGAAATCGACCGGGCCAAGGAAGAATGGCGCGGCGTGATCGCGGGTACCCGGCGGTTCGACTGGCACGTCTGGCGCTGGATCAACACCATCCGGTGGGCCGAGACGTACCAGGTGCGCTTCGATGGCTAGGCGGCGCGTGCTCCTCGCCTGCTACCACTTCCCGCCCGTGGCCTCGGTCGGGAGCGTGCGGGTCGGAGCGCTGGCCAAGTACCTCCCGCGCCACGGCTGGGACGTGACGGTCGTCACGCCGGCCCGGACCGAGCGGGCCGACGCCGGCCCCGACGTCGTCGAGACACCCGACTCGGACCGCGCGCGGCGGCTCAAGCGACTCGTCGGCCTGCGCGGCGATCTGGCGCTGAAGGACCAGGTCGGCGCACAGGCCGGACCGAAGAGCCTGTCCTCCCGGGCCCGCGCGGCGGCGATCGAGGCGGCGAAGGCCGTGGTCCTCTTCCCCGACGCGAATCGCGGCTGGGCGTCGATCGCGGTCGATGCAGCGAGACAGGTGGCCGAGCGCACATCGTTCCACGCGATCCTCACCAGCTCGCCACCGGTCTCGGCCCACCTCGCGGGGGCGCGCCTGAGCCGAGAGCTCGGCATCCCGTGGGTCGCAGACCTCAGAGACCTCTGGACCGACGACCACAACTCGCGATCCCCGGCATGGCGCAAGCGGTTCGAGCGCCTGCTCGAGAGGAGGACGCTCGGGCGGGCTGCCGCGCTCGTCACCGTGTCCGCTCCGCTCGCCGAGACGCTCACGCCCTGGTATGCCGACCTGCCGGTACACACGATCCTGAACGGCTTCGATCCCGAACACGTCGGTCCCGCGCCGCGGCTCGACGATCGGTTCACGATCTGCCACACGGGAACGTTCTACCAAGGCCGTCGCGACCCGACGCCGCTGTTCGAGGCCCTGCGCTCGCTCCTCGAGCGGAAGCACATCGACCGGGCGCGCGTCCGCGTCCGGCTCCTGTCGCGCGACGAGCCGTGGCTGCGCCGCGAGATCGAAGGCCGTGGCCTCGCGGACGTCGTCTCGCTCGAATCGTGGGTTGCCTGGCCCGAGGCGCTGCGGGCCCAGCGCGAGGCCCAGGTGCTGCTCCTTCTTCATTGGGGCGGCGCCGAGGAGCGCGGCGTGTACACGGGCAAGATCTTCGAGTATCTCGCGGCCCGACGCCCGATCCTGCTCGTCGGTGGCGGCGACGGGGTGCTCTCGGACCTGCTGGCCGAGACCGGCGCCGGCGTGCATGTGCGCGACCCGGCAGCGCTAGAGCGTCAGCTCGGCCAGTACTGGGACGAGTACCGGACGACCGGCCGCGTCGCCTACCGTGGCGATCCGGCCCGGATCGAGCGCTACTCGCACGACCGCATGGCCCGGGAGTTCGCCGCAGTTCTCGACGCGGCCGCCGGCTGAAACTACGTTACCCCTCCGCGAGGTGTGTGCATGCTGCGTTCCTCGATCGCGACGGCCCTGGCTCTCGCCGCCCTCGTCGGGTGCAGCCCGGCCGCACCCCCGGCCCCGACCGCGCCAGCGCCGGCCCGAGCGCGGGCCGATGCCCCGAACGTGCTGCTGATCTCGCTCGACGGGCTGCGCCTCGACCACATGTCGCTCTTCGGCTACGAGCGAGAAACGACGCCGACGATCGACTGGCTCGGCCGTAACGGCACGACCTTCGACACCGTGATCGCGCCGGGAGGATCGACCAAGACGTCCCTGACCTCGCTCCTGACCGGCATGGACTACCGGTTCCACCAGATCTTCGACCACAATCAGAGGCTCCCCGCGGACTTCACGACGCTCGGCGAGACGTTCCGCGACGCCGGTTACCTGACGGCGGCCGTCGTCGCGACCCCGATGCTCAGCCACACGCTGGGCTACGACCAGGGCTTCCTGGTGTTCGAGGATTTCGCGCGCACGCCGGGCGCGGAGGATTATGTCCGCGCGGCCCGCGTCGCCGACCGCATGCTCGAGGTCCTCGACCGCGCGACGCAGGAGAGCGCCCGTGCGCCGTTCTTCCTCTACGCGCACTTCGAGGAGCCGCATCCGCCGTGGCACGCGCCCTCGCCGTGGCTCGCCACGCCCACGTCCGAGCAGCGCTACGACAAGGCGCAGCCGTTCGACCTCGGCTGCAGCTACATCCCGCGCCCCGAGGAACTCCGCGCCGTGACGCGCGAGCGCCGGGCTGCATGGATCGCCCAGTACGACGGCGCGATCCTGCAGGCCGACCGGGAGATCGGGAGAGTGATCGAGTTCCTGCGCGCCCGCGGCACCCTCGAGCGCACCGTCATCGCGATTACGACCGATCACGGCTACGACCTGCTCGACAAGTACGCGTTCGGACACGGCTACGGCGTGTCCGAGGAGATCATCCGGACGTTCCTCGTCCTGTACGACGGCACGCGCCAGGACCGGTGGCCCGCGAGCAAGTCCGTTCAGGCGCGGACGTTCGACATCGGTCCGACGCTTCTGGCCCGCGCGGGTCTCCCCTCCCCGAGCGAGTTCGAAGGGGTCGATCTCGTCACCCAGGCCGACCGACTCCCGCGCTTCGCGTTCACCGTCGACAGCGGCGTCGCCTCCGTGCGCACGCCGACGCACAAGCTCGTATTCATCGACTTCGCCGGGGCGCGGCCAAAGCCGGAATCGATCCCCGAGTTCGGGTTCCAGCTCTACGACCTGAGCGTCGACCCGCAAGAGCGCGCGGACCAGAAGGATCGTCTACAGGACGCGTTCCGTGAGCTGCGTGCCGAGTACGACCGTCTGGAGAAAGATCGGCACCGCGAGTTCGTCGCCGGCACGCGCACGCCGCTCGACGACGAGACGACCGCGCGCCTGCGCAGCCTGGGCTACGTGAACTAGTTCGTCCCCGCAGCTAGGATGTTCTACTTCGCTCCGGACTGCGCCTGGGCTCGTCTCGCTTCGTCCGCCATCGCCTGCGCCTCGGGGGTCGAGAACGGGAAGTAGTCCAGGACGTCGTACTCCCACACGTTGGTCGGGAAGATGACGACGAGCTCGGCGACCTCATCGTCCAGGTTCTGGAACGAGTGCGGCACGTCCGGAGGGATATTGACGATGTACGGACCTTCCTTGACGAACAGCTTGTCGCCCAGCGCGTACAGGACCTTCTGCCCGCGTAGGAGCACGTGGGATTCCTCGCCCTTGTGCGTGTGCATCGGCGGCGCGCCACCGGGCGCCGTGTAGGTGATGCCAATGGTGAGGTTCTGGTAGCCGTGCCTCTGCCCTTCCATCACGTGGACGAATTCCCCCGGCCCCGGGTTGATCACGTCCAGCTCGCTCTTCGAGAGGGCGAAGTCCTTGACGTCGGTCATCGCCGGTTTCCCGATCGGCCCGGGCACCCTGCGGGTCTCCAGCACCTTGTACGAGTGGTGCTGGGCGTTCAGCTGCCTCGTCGCTTCGTCGACGTCGACGATCCACTCCCCATGATCGACGCGCTGACCCGCGTCGGCGTTGGAGGCGGTGTGGGTCACGATCGGCTCGGGCGGCAGCTTGGGCTTCGCCGCAACGTCGGCCACCGGCGGCGGCGCGGCTGCGGGAGAACACCCCGCGAGGATCATCAACAACCCGAGAGCCCCAATCACCTGTTGCAGCCGCATTCTCGTCCCCCTACTTCCTCGCGGAAAGTCGCCCATACTACCTCGATCCGTGCGCATCTCGAGCCTCACGGATCTCCCGCTCGACTCGGGCAACGTTCTGCGCGTCGAGCGTGAGCAGCCGGCGCGCGTACGCGCCGGGCGGCATCGCGGACGACCACTGGCTCGCCCGCTCGAGCGCCTCGGTCAGGAGCCTTTCCGCCTCGACGACGGCACCGGCTCCGCTCGACCGCAAGAGCGCGGCGGCGAGCACCAGCCGCGGCGACGCCGCCTCGGGCTCGAGCGCGAGCGCGCGGCGGGCGGCAGCTTCCGCAACTTCGGCTGCGCCGCAATCGAGCGCGGCTTCGGCTTCCTCGAGCGGCCACAACGCTTGGTAGGGATCGAGCCTCTCGACGGTGCTGTACGCGCGGCTCATGCGGTCTCGGGTCCGTGGATCCCCGGCGAAGAGCGTACCGCAAGCCGCGGCTTCGACTCGCGCGACCGCTGCCTGGAGCTCCGGGGACTGCGGATCGAGCCGTGCCGCGTGCTCGGCTGCCTCGCGAGCCAGGGTGTAGCCATCGAGATCGAAGCTGGCTCCGCCACCCACGATGTGCTCGGCACGCCGACGCCAGGCATCCGGATGGATCGGGTTCCACGCCATGGCCCGAACGAGGCGTTGGGCGTCCGCGTCCGACAGGTGGCCGCGTGGAACGCGCTGCATCTCACGCCACGCCAGGTACGGCGCGACGTCGCCCGCAGCGAACGACAACACCAGCACGGCGAGCAGGGCGAACCGGACAACCGTGCCCATCCGACGAGTGCTCGGTGCGGAGCCCGACACGAGTGCACCCGCGAGCACCGTGGCGAGCGCGATCAACGCCGACCGCGAGCTGAGGTTCTCGACGAGCGCATGGGCGGCGAGCGCGGCGAGGGCGCCCGTCGCACCGACTCCGGCGGCGGTCAACGTGCCCCCGGCGTGGCGACGCGTGATCGCGAGTCCCACGGTCGCTAGGATCGCGAGCATCGCGATGAGGCCCGGGATCCCAAGCTCGGCCGGGACGCGGAGCAAGTCCGAGTGCGTGGTCTCGAAGCCGCGGTCGTACTGCAGCGGGCCGTGTCCATCGGGGAACTGGTACCCGCGGGCGACGTGGCGAAGCTGCCCCGGGCCCGCACCGAGCGCTGGGTGCGCGGCGACGATCTCGGTCGTGGCACGCCAGATACGAAGGCGCTGGTACCGAAAGGGGTCCGACTGCGATTGGCGATAGGCCACGCCGACAACACCGGCGACCAGGAACAGGGCGCAGCCGGCGAGTGCGATACGCCGCGCGGCCGTCCCGAGCTCCTTCCATGCGAGCACGACGATCACCGCCGTGCCCGCGACTAGGCCCACGAGCGCCCCGCGCGATCCGGTCAGCGCGATCACGACCGCGGCCAGCGCCGTGGTTAGGGCGTAGAGCAGGTCCGCTCGACGGCTCACCCGCCCCGTGACGAGCCGGGCGCCCCATGCCAGGAGCAGCACCGTGACGATCCACGACGCCAGGTGGTTCGGGTTGAGGAACGTGCCGGCGGGGCGCGGCTCGCCACGGACGAACCGGCTGTACAGGAAGAGGAGGGACTGAGCGGAGACGACCGCGAGCAGCGGCGGCGCGAGGCGCGGCAGGAGCGCGGGACCGACCCGGGCCGCGAGCCATGCGAGTCCGAGCGCCGCGATCACCTCGAGCGTGTAGAGCCAGGCGGCGAAGCCGTAGGGCGCGAGCAGCGCACCCATCAGCACCACCATCGCGTAGCTGGCGAGCGCGGCTCGCGTAGGCGCGGCGAGCCGGTACGGAGCGTCCGTGCTCCCGACGACGAGCTCGAGCCCCAGGAGGAGGACGAGCATCGCATGCCATGCGAGCAGCCCCGTCGGCGCCGATCCGCCCTCGTCGAGCGTGGCGAGGGCCAGGAGCGCGACGATCCCGTACGCGGTCACCCGCCTCATGGTGCGCCAGCCGCGGCGCGAAAGCTGCGTTCGAGCTCGTCCCGAGTGCGGGCGTAGAGCGGGCTCAGCGGGTACAGGCGGACCGCTTCCGCGGCATCGGCGAGGGCGCCCGGAACGTCGCCGTCCTGGATCCGCACCCGGGCGCGCAGGGCGCGCGCGGCGGGGCGGATCGGTGCGAGCGCAACCGCGCGCTCGGCCGAGGCGGCTCCGAGGTCTCGGTCCGGCGGGTCCTTCGTCAGCGCGGCGTGACCGAGGAGGAGCCAACCGTCGGGATCCCACGGGGCGAGGCGCGTCGCCCGTTCGGCGTGTGTGGCAGCCCCGGTGAAGTCGGTCTCGGCGATCGCCTGCCGCGCGGAAAACCTCTCGTTCCACGCGAGGCCGCCGAGCGCCATGATCGCCGCAGCGACGATCGTCGTTCCGAGGGCGCCGAGCTGCAGGAGACCGCGGCCGATCGGGACGCTCGAGCTGCCCGCGGTCGTCGCCAGCCGCGCGCGCACGATCGCCGCCGTCCACAGGAGCGACGGCAGGAGGAGCGTGAAGTCGGCCAGGCTCTGGATCGCGAGCGCGGCGAGCCCGACCGCCGCCCCGCGCTTCCACCCCTCGTCCCCCGGCCCGGCGCGCAGGAGCGGGCCGAGGAGCGCGACGAGCAAGCCGATCGTCATCATCGTCCCGAGGACCAGGCCCCACTCGGCGCACAGCTCGAGCGGCACGACGTGCGCGTGCTGCGACTCGTTGTCCCCGGCGCGCCGGTACTGCGGGTAGGCCTCACCGTACGCTCCGGGGCCGACGCCGAGCCACGGGTGGTCGGCGATCATCTCGAGGGCGATGCGCGCGTTTCCGGCGCGCATGCGCCAGGCGCTCTCGGGCGCGCTCACGTCGGTCACCTCGGTCGATCGCGCGATCGCGACGATCGCCAGGAGCGCCGAGGCCAGGACCAACGCCGCGACGGCTACGCGCCGCGATCTCCGGTCGCGCAGCGCGAGGATCGCGAGCGCCACGACGAGCCCTCCGACGGCGCTCGCCGAGCGCGCGGCCACGAGTCCGCACGCCTGGATCGCTGCCGCGACGAACAGGAGCCGGCGTGGGATGCCGGTGCGCTCGAGCGCCGCGCCGATCGTCAGCGGCAGACACAGGACGAGACATCCACCGAGGGACGCGGGGGTCGCGAAGCCGGCGAACGCCCGACCGCCCTGTGCGCGCGCGAGGATCTTCGACTCGTCGGCCAGGCGCATTCCGGACTCGACCTGGGTCGCCAGCTCGCCCAGCCCGTAGACGCTCTGGAACACGCCCCACGCCGCGACGAGGGTGCCGATCGAGGCGATCGTCAGGGCGAGCCCGCGATCCCGACCGGCCGGCGCCGTGCGCGCGAGGGTCCCCGCGCTCAGCGCGAGGAGCAGCGTGCCCCAGGCCTCGGGGACCTGGCCTCGCACCTGGGCCGCGATCGTGAGCGGGACGAGCGCCGCGAAGCCCAGCGCGACCGCTCCCGCACCGAAGCTCCACCAGCGCCGGCGCGTGAGCACGAGCCCGGCGAGAGCGACGAGCGCCGCCGCTCCGGCCATCGACTCGCCGCGGGTCTCCGGAGGGAAGACGAGCAGCAGGGCCACGAGCGCAGGAAACAGCAACAGCGATGGAGACGGGGACGGCGAGGGGGCGGGTGGGGGTGGGCGGCTCACTCCGGCGCGGATACGAATAGCCCGTCCGCCAGAACGATGTCAAGGTTGAAGTCGAAGCGCAGCGCGTAGGTCATGTCCGCGCCGTTGAGCCCGTCCTTCCCGAACGACTCGATCGAGTAGTTGCCGTTCGCCGGATCGGACACGTAATCCAGCTCGTGCTTCCAGTGGTCCCGCATCGGGAGAACGCTCGTCTGGTACGGGATCAGCACGGTGGCGAGCCCGGGGGCGCCCCCGGCGTCGCCCGGCGGCTGCCCGTGGTCGACCGAGTAGGCCTCGATCGCCTTGGACACGGTGCGCATGTCGGCCATCGTCCCGCGCTGCCGGGCCTTGTCGAGCGCGTTCATCAGCGCGAACAGCGCGATGCTGGCTACGATCGCGAGGATCAACAGCACGACCAGCAGCTCGATCAGCGTGAACCCGCTCTCGTGACGGCGACGCATGGCAACTCCACCCTCTCTCAAAAAGATTGGGGGCCTCGCGGCCCCCAATCTCGGTACGCAATCGTCCGTGGCAGCTTACTGCTGCATGCCCTCGGGCCACTGCACGAACTGGCCGTTGGCGAACGTGATCGAGTCGTTGAAGTTGTTGACCGCGCCGGCGGCGTCGTTCTCGCACGCACCGGCGTCCTTGCCGCCCGAGCAGAGCGTGTACTCGGTGGAGGCGCACGTCGCGACCAGGAGATTGCGCCAACCGTCCTGCGTCACCGCAGTCTTGATGTAGATCGGCGCAACGATGCCGGCGAGCGTGCCGATGTCCGGGGCGATCGGGTACTGGTTGTTGTCGATCGCGTACGACTCGGTGGCCGTGCCCATCGACCGGATGTCGGCCATCGTCCGCTTCTGCTTGCCGCGATCGATCGCGTTGAGCAGGTTCGGGATCGCGATGGCTGCGATGATGCCGATGATCGCGACGACGATCAGCAGCTCGATCAGGGTGAATCCTCGGTCCTTCCGACGCATCATGTTCCGGGCCTCCTTGTGTGGGTCCGCGGTGGAGAAGAGCAACGGCGGTGCCAGTCCCACCTCACCCGCGCCATCGCCGCAAACTACTCACCCACCGCAACTTCCCGACCAGGGCTCGCGTCCTCGCGTAGATCCTGCTGCCCCAGGCTGTCGGTCCGGCGAGGGTTCGCTGACATTCTACGTCACGATGGCTCGGCCGCGAGGGCCGGATCCTCGACCTCGCGCTCGGCGCTCGCCGAGTCGCGCGGGGACAGGTCGTACTTCTTGGCGAAGTACCGGAACGAGCGGAACGTCATCCCCAGGAGCTCGGCCGCGCGGGTCTGGACGCCGGTCGAGCGCTCCATGCGCCTCGGCCATGTACCGGCGGCGCAGCTCCTCCAGGTGCTGCTCGAGGTCGATCCCGCCCTCGGGCAGAACGACCTCCGGCTCGGGTCGCGCGGAGCGGCCCGCTGCGGACCTCGGCGCGGCAGGCTCTCCGGCTGGACGTCGTCGGTCGACTCGAGCGCCACGGCGCGCTCGACGACGTTCTCGAGCTGCCGCACGTTGCCCGGCCAGTGCGTACTGCCTCCAGGCACTCCATCGCGGCCTTCGAGATCCCGCTCGATCGGCTTCCCCACGAGCGCCCGGTACTTCTCGAGGAAATGCTCGGCCAGGGCCGGGATGTCCTCGGGCTTGTCCCGCAGCGGCGGCATGCGGATCGGGATCACGTTGATCCGGTAGAAGAGGTCCTCGCGAAACGACTTCTCCCGCACCATGCGCTCGAGGTCCTGGTTCGTGGCCGTGATCACGCGCACGTCGACGCGCGATCTCCTCGCGTCCCGCCGACGCGGCGGATCCGGCGCTCCTGCAGCACGCGCAGCAGCTTGATCTGCATCGCCGGCGAGGTCTCGCCGATCTCGTCGAGGAAGATCGTCCCGCCGTCGGCGGCCTCGAACAGTCCCTTCTTGTTCGCCATCGCGCCGGTGAACGAGCCCTTCATGTGCCCGAACAGCTCGCTCTCGAGCAGCTCGTCGGGCAGCGCACCGCAGTTGATCGACACGAACGGCCGGTCGCCGCGCGCCGCGAGTTGTAGTGCACGGCGCGGGCGATCAGCTCCTTCCCGGTTCCCGACTCGCCCGAGATCATGATCGTGCTGCCCGTCCCGGCGACACGCTCGATGAGCTCGAAGATCGCCCGCATCTTGCGAGCTCCGTCCGACGAGGCCGTCGAAGCGGTAGCGCCCGGTCAGCTCGGCGCGCAGGCCGCGGTTCTCGGTCTCGCAGGTCCTCGTTCTCACGAGCCAGCCGGCGCTGCTCGAGCGTGTTGCGGACCACGACCTTCATCTCGTCGAGATCGAACGGCTTCTCGACGTAGTAGCTCGCACCCTCGTTCAGCGCCTCGATCGCCGTCTGCTTCGTGCCGTACGCGGTCATGAGCACGACGGCGATCCGCGGGCCGCTCCGGCGGACGTGCCGCAGGAGGTCGAGCCCCGAAGCCGCGCCGGGCATCGAGATGTCGCTGATCACGAGGTCGAGACGTGTCCTCGCCGCCGATGCGCTCGCAAGCCGCGTCGGCCGAGTCGATCGTCTCGACCGCGTACCCCTCCTTGCGCAAGCATCAGCGCCAGGAGGTCCCGCAGGCTCTTCTCGTCCTCGACGACCAGGATGCGGCTCACGCGATCACCCTCCCACGGCCGCGAGGCTCGCGGCCCGGACTCGACCGCTGCGGCGCGGCGCGGAAGCTCGATGCGGACACAGGTTCCGCGACCCGGCGCGCTGTCGACGTGCGACCGCGCCTCCGTGCTCCTCGACGAGCCGATAGACGATCGCCGCCCCGAGGCCCGTTCCCTCGGCGAACGTGCCGCTGAACGGCTGGAAGTACCGGGTCAGCGTCGCGCTCGTCCATCCCCTGCCCGTCGTCTTCGAAGCGCACCTCGACCTGCTCCGGGCCGTGGGCCCGGACCTCGATGCGCAGGCATCCACCGTCGGGCATCGCCTTGAGCGCGTTCGTCGCCAGGTTCCAGAACACCTGCTTGAGCCGGTTGCCGTCCGCGTCGACGGTCAACCCCTCGGTCGGCGCGAGCACGGTCTCGACGCGATGGCGCGGCGTGCACTCGCGGCTCTTGCGCAGGAGCTTAGGCTTGGTCCTCGATCAGCCGCACGAGGTCGCAGCGGCGCGGCGCGAACCCGCCGGGACGGGCGAAGGTCAGGAAGTCACGGATCGTCTGGTCCAGGCGCTGCGACTCGCGCAGGATGATGTCCATCAGGTCGCAGCGTCTCGCCGTCCGGGCGGAAGGCCATCCTTCAGGTACTGGACCGCCCCGCTGATCGCGGCCAGTGGATTGCGCAGCTCGTGCGCCATCCCCGCCGCCATCTCGCCCAGCGCGACCATGCGCTCCTTGAGTCGCACTCGCTGCTCCAGCGCGTGGATCTCGGTCAGGTCCTGGAACACGAAGATGTACCCCAGGGGCTGGCCCTGCTCGGTCGTGCAGGTTCGACACGGCGATCCCGAGGAAGATGCGCCGGCCGTCCGGGGTCGTCGTGGAACCGCTCGAAGCGGAATCGCCGGTTGGCCAGGAGTCGCCGGCGAATGTCGTCGCGCCAGGCCGTCCTCGAGCCGAGGAGGTCGGCGATCGACCGGCCCTCGACGTCGCGCGGAGCGGCGCGCAGGATCTCGGAGCCGCCGCGGTTCAGGAAGTTGATGCGCCCGTCGAGGTCGGTCGTGATCAGTCCGCTGTTGATCGATTCGATGATGTTCTCGTTGAGCGCCTTGAGCCGCGCCACCGCGCCCTGGCGCTCGTCGAGCTCCCGTCCCTGGGCGCGCAGTCGCTCGGACAGGTGGGAGCGAGCAGCGCCACCGAACGCGACGAGCGCGACGAGATGGGCCAGCGCCAGGTAGGCGACGCGTCCGGGCTCGGCCGGAACGAAGCCGTCGGCCGCGAGCCCGGCCGGAGCGAGGACGAATGCGCCGTACAGCGCAGCACAGCGTCCCGAGGGCCATCGCCAACCCGCCGCGACGGTACAGGACCAGCGCAGCCGACCGAGATCGGCAGCAGGTACAGGAACGACATCGGGCTGTCGACGCCACCCGTGATGCGCACGAACAGCGTGACCAGGAGCGCGTCGCCGACGAGCTGCAGGGCAGCACGAACTCCGGCCGCCCACGCAGCCAGCGGTCCAGCGACGGCGTACAGCAGCACCATCCCGTACGCCCCGGCCGCCAGCGGCGAACAGCGGGCGCAGCGTCTCGCCCGGGTCTGAGGACCAGCTCGATCGCCGAAGGCGCAGATCAGCAGCGTCGTGACGGTGACGCACCCGCAGCATCATCAGCCAGCGCGCACGCTCGACTCCGTGCGGAGCTTCCGTCCCAGCCCATCGTCGCCCCACCTGCAGCCGGTCCGGGGGCCCGCACGTCGCGCGCCCCCGTCCGGTCAGCCGATCTTGCTGATGAGGTCGAACATCGGCAGGTACATCGAGATCACGATGCCGCCGATGACGACGCCGAGGAAGCAGATCATGATCGGCTCGAGCAGCGCCAGCAGGTTCGCCGTCGCCTCGTCGACCTCGTCCTCGTAGAAGTCGGCGATCTTGTTCAGCATCGTCTCGAGGGCGCCGGTCTGCTCGCCGACCGCGACCATCTGGACGACCATCGGCGGGAACACGTCCGTGGCCTTGAGCGGCTCGGAGATCGTCTTGCCCTCCTCCACGCTCTTGCGCGTGGCCATGATCGCGTCCTCGACGATCGGCGTTGCCCGACGTCGCGGCCGTGATCTCGAGCGCCTCGAGGATCGGGCACGCCCGACGACACGAGCGTGCCCAGCGTGCGGCAGAAGCGGGCCACGGCGATCTTGCGCAGCACGATCCCGAGCACCGGGATCTTCAGCATCAGCGCGTCGATGCGCCGGCGTCCGTCGTACGTCTTGTGGTACCGCGGTGAGCAGGTAGATCGTCAGGCCGATGGCACCGAAGATCAGCCACCAGCACGCGCCGATGAAGTTGCGACAGCGGCGATGGTGATGCGCGTGGGCAGCGGCAAGCTGCGCGCCGAGGCCCTCGAACAGCGTGGCGAAGGTCGGGATGACCTTCCAGAGGATGACCCACACCACGCCGATGGCGATGGTGATGACGGCGACCGGGTAGACCATCGCCGAGCGGACCGCCGCGCGCAGCTTGACGATCTTCTCGATGTAGGTCGACAGGCGCTGCAGGATCGTGTCGAGGATACCGCCCGCCTCGCCGGCGGCGACCATGTTGCAGTACAGGTCGTCGAACGCCTTGGGGTGCTTGCGCAGCGAGTCGGCGAGCGTGGCGCCCGACTCGACGTCCTGCCTGACCTGGAACAGGATCTTCTGGAAGTCGCGGTTGTCCTGCTGCGATCCGAGGATCTCGAGGCACTGCACGAGCGGCAGGCCGGCGTCGATCATGACCGAGAACTGCCGGGTGAAGATCGGCGATCTCCTTGCGCTGACACCCTGCCGCCCAGCTTGGGCAGGGCGAACTCCTTGCCCTTCTCGGTGACCGCGGTGACGATGATCTGCTGCTTGCGCAGCGCGGCGATCGGCCGCGTCCTTGTTGTCGGCCGATGAGCACGCCCTCCTGGGTCTTGCCCTGCGCGCGTCCGCCCTTTCCAGCTGTAGTTCGGCATCGATCGGCCTCCTGCGCCCGGCTACGCTGCGGTCGCCGAGCTGTCGCGACCCCGCCGGCGCACCGGCTGGAGCCCGACCCGGCGCCGCGGTTGATCATCTCCTGACAGCTCGTCGGGGTTCGACGACATCGACAGCGCCAGCTGCGAGCGATCTGCTTCTTGAGCACAGCGGTCGCCAGCGACTGGTTGAACGTCTGCATCCCGAACTTCGTCTGCCCGGTCTGCATCGCCGAGTAGATCTGGTGGACCTTGTCCTCGCGGATCAGGTTCCGGATCGCGGCGTTGGGGATCAGGATCTCCATCGCCAGCACACGGCCGTTGCCGTTGGCCCGCGGCAGCAGCGACTGGCACAGGATCCCCTCGAGCACGAGCGAGAGCTGGGCCCGGACCTGCGACTGCTGGTGCGCGGGGAACACGTCGATGATGCGGTTGATCGTCTGCGCCGCCGAGTTGGTGTGCAGGGTGGCGAAGGTCAGGTGGCCCGTCTCGGCGATGCGCAGCGCCGACTCGATCGTCTCGAGGTCGCGCATCTCGCCGATCAGCACGACGTCGGGATCCTGGCGCAGCACGGCGCGCAGCGCCTTGGGGAACGAGTGCGTGTCGGCGTGCAGCTCGCGCTGGTTGACCAGGCACTTCTTGTGCCCGTGCAGGTACTCGATCGGGTCCTCGATCGTGACGATGTGCTCGTGGCGCTCGGAGTTGATCTTGTCGAGCATCGCCGCCAGCGTCGTCGACTTGCCCGAGCCGGTCGGCCCGGTGACGAGGACCAGCCCGCGCGGCTTGTCGCACAGCTTCGTCACGACCTCGGGCAGGCCGAGGTCCTTGAACGATGCGGATCTCCCACGGGATCGTCCGGAACGCGCCGGCCACCGCGCCCCGCTGGAAGAACACGTTGGCGCGGAAGCGGGCGAGGCCCTTGACGCCGAACGAGAAGTCGAGCTCCAGGTTCTCCTCGAAGCCGGTGCTTCTGGCTGTCGGTCAGCACGCTGTAGACCAGCTGCTTGGTCTCGGCCGCGGTCAGCGGCGGCAGTCTGCAGCGGGATCATCTTGCCGTCGACGCGGATCTGCGGCGGCGAGTTGGTCGTGACGTGCAGGTCGGTGCCGCCCTGGTCGACCAGGGTCTTCAGCAGCTGATGCATCGTCACGCCCATCGCTAGCGCCTCGTCCGTCGCCCGGGCCTCCCGGCACGCGCGCGCGTCATAGAACGGTCTCGCGCACGACTTCTTCGACGGTCGTCAGCCCGTCGCGGATCTTGTCCAGGCCGGACTGCGCAGCGTGATCATGCCCTCCTCGATCGCCTTGCGTCGGAGCTCCATCGCCGAGGCGCCGGACAGGATCAGCTCGCGGATCTCGTCCGATGATCTCCATGCACTTCGTACAGCCCGACGCGGCCGCGGTAGCCGGTGTTGTTGCAGTTCGCGCAGCCGCGGCCCTTGTAGCAGCTTGACCGTGCCGCCTCCTCGGCGGCTGAACCCGATGTCGATCAGCGCCTGGGTCGGCATGCTGGATCGTCTCCTTGCACTCCTGCAGATGCGGCGGACGAGGCGCTGGGCGCAGATCAAGTTGACCGAGGTGGCGACGAGGAACGGCTCGATGCCCATGTTCATCAGGCGGTTGATCGTCGACGGCGCGTCGTTGGTGTGCAGCGTCGACAGCACGAGGTGGCCGGTGAGCGCGGCCTTGACCGCGATCTCGGCCGTCTCGAAGTCGCGGATCTCGCCCACCAGGATGATGTTCGGGTCCTGGCGCAGGAACGACGCGCAGCGCGGCCGCGAAGTTCAGGCCGATCTGCTCCTTCATCTGCACCTGGTTGATCCCGTGCAGGTTGAACTCGACCGGGTCCTCGGCCGTCATGATGTTGGTCTCCGGCGTGTTGACCCGGTCGATCGACGAGTACAGCGTGTTCGTCTTGCCCGATCCGGTCGGACCGGTCACCAGCACCATGCCGTAGGGCTTGAGGATCTGACGCTCGAACTTGGCCAGCGACTCGGGCTCGAACCCGAGCCGCGTCATGTCGAGCATCAGGTTGTCCTTGTCCAGCAAGCGCAGGACGATCTTCTCGCCGAACAGCGTGGGCAGGACCGAGACGCGGTAGTCCATCTCCTTCTGTCTTGCCCTGCAGCTTCATCTTGATCTTGATGCGGCCGTCCTGGGGCAGGCGCTTCTCGGAGATGTCGAGCTTGGCCATGATCTTGATGCGGCTCGTGATCGCGTCCTTGCAGCTTCATCGGCGGGTGCATGATCTCGTACAGCACGCCGTCGATGCGGAACCGGACGCGGAAGTCCTTCTCGTAGGGCTCGATGTGGATGTCCGAGCGCTCTTCTTGATCGAGTCGGTGAGGATGATGTTGACGAGCTTGACGACCGGCGCTTCCTCGGTCGCCGCCTCGAGCGACGCGAGGTCGAGCTCCTCGTCCTCGTCCAGGACCTCGAGGGCTTCGGCCTCCGGCCTCGGCCATCTCGTCCATGACCTTCTTGAGCTCGAGCGCGTGCTGCGATCCGTAGTACTTCTCGATCGCCTCGCGGATCGCGACCTCGCTGGCCACGACCGGCTCGACGTTGTAGCCGGTCATGAACTTGATGTCGTCCATGGCGAACACGTTCGTCGGATCGGCCATGGCGATCGTGAGCGTGGCGCCGGTCCGGTTGACCGGCAGGACCATGTACTTCTGCGCGACCTCGGACGGGACGAGGCTGATCACGGTCTCGTCGATCTCGAAGTGCCGCAGGTTGATCGACGGCACGCCGTACTGCTCGGACAGCAGCTGGGTGATGTCGTCCTCGCGAACGTAGCCCAGCCTGATCAGGTTGTAGCCGAGCTTTCCGCCGTTCTTGTGCTGGACGGCGAGCGCTTCCTGGAGCTGCTCGGGCGTGATCAGCCCGGCCTTGACCAGCATCTCCCCCAGTCGGACGGCCATGCGATTCCTCGACCCCCGTGGGCAAGCCCCGGCGCGTGCGGAGAGTGCCGCGAAACACCCGATTCGCGAGCGGGGGCGAATCTAGGTTCCGTGAAAATTAGTGTCAAGCGCAGCGGTCGGTTGACACTTTTCGTCCGGCTGGAGGACGATGCGTCGATGAACCTCGTCGATCTGTGGGACGGGCTGAGGCGCCGCAAGCCGGTCGGCGGCGGCGACGGCGGGTGCCGCACCCGGTCGGGCGAGCTCGTCGATCTCGAGCTGTACAAGTTCGACTCGTGCCCGTACTGCCAGGCCGCGATGCGCGCGATCGAGCGTCTGCACCTGCCGGTGCGCCATCGGGACATCCTGGCCGACGACGAGGCGGCCCGGCGGCTCGTCGAGGTCGGCGGTAGAGACCAGGTTCCGTGCCTGTTCGTCGACGGCCGGCCGCTCTACGAGTCGGCCGACATCGTCCGGTACCTCGAAGAGCGCTTCGGGTCCCCCCGTCCCTGAAACAACCTGGCGCGTTCCCGTCTTCCAGGGATGGGGGCCGCGACCCCTGAGATCTCCGGAAAAGCTTGACGCGGTCCGACTCTTTTGCGTACGTAGTGCGCAAGTCGGCGGTAACGCTGCGCCGGGAATCTGTCTTCCAGCCTCGGGATAGAGACATCTGAGATCGGGGGGGGCATGGTGCACAGCGCGCGATCATGGTTCGTGGTTCTCGGATGCCTCCTGGCCGTTCCGGCGGCGGGGGCCGAGCTCGGGATGGTCACCGACCGGTCGAACCGGGTGACGATCTTCGATTCGACCACGGACACGGTGCTCGGCAGCCTCCTCGTCGGGCCGGGTTCGTCCGGCGCTCTCGATTGCTCGATCAACGCGAGCCAGACCCTCGGCTTCGTGACCGACATCGGCAAGCGGGTGTGGGTCATCGACCTCACGGCTTCGCCGCCCGCGTTCGCCTCCGGAACGAATCCGATCCCGATCTCGACCAATGGCCAGGACACGACTCTCACGCCGGACGGCCGGTTCCTGCTCGTGTGCGACAGCACGAGCATTCAGCCCGTGTCGGTCATCGACGTCGCCGCGCGAGCCGAGGTCGAATCGTTTCCCCTCGGAATGAGCTGCACGTCGGTCGAGGTGTGCCCGAGCGGGTCGGTGCTCGTCACGTCGAACGAGGCCGGCGGCCAAGTGCGTCGGCTGACGCTCGACGCGACGGGCCAGCTGTCCGACACGGGAGAGATGTTGCTGATCACGAACCCGCGCAACGTCGCCTGCGCTCCCAACGGGGCCACGGGGCTCGCCGTCGGCTCGGGCGGCGACGCACGCACGTTCGCAATCCCCGGGTTGGCGGTGCTCGACATCGAGACGATTCAGGGCACAAAGGTCAGCGTGGCCTACGATCCCGTCGGCGACCGGGCGTTCGTCCGAACGACCGGCTCCCAGGTCAGCGCGGTCAAGCCGTTCCGATACGACGCGACGACCGGTCAGCTCACGACTCTCGCGTACGAGCTGGCCGTAACCGGCCTCAGCAGCACGCTCTTCGGCCTCGAGTCGTTCGCGATCGAGCCGCGTGACCTTCGCCTCTACGCCAGCGGGACGGATGGGCTCCGCGTGTTCGATCTCTCGACCGGTCAGCTGCTCCGGACGATCACCGGTCCGTCGATCGGTGTGACGACCGGAGTGTGCTTCCGCGAATCGACGGATGTCGACCAAGACGGCGTGGGCAACC
This sequence comes from uncultured Acidobacteriota bacterium, assembly GCA_963824225.1. Lineage (GTDB taxonomy): Bacteria > Acidobacteriota > Polarisedimenticolia > Polarisedimenticolales > Polarisedimenticolaceae > CAWGOF01. Next base: position 310,634 of record CAWGOF010000003.1, read on the forward strand.
TCCCTGACAACTGCCCGCGCCTCTCGAACCCGGATCAGCTCGATGCGGACGGAGACGGTACCGGGGATGCCTGCGACGCCTGCCCTGCCCTCGCCGACGACCAGACCGACGCCGACGGCGACGGCTCCGGGGACGCGTGTGATCCGTGTCCCCACGATCCGGCGAACGACGCGGACGGCGACGGCCTGTGTGCCGACGTCGACAACTGCCCGGATCTGGCGTCGCTCGACCAGACCGACTCGGATGCGGACGGCGCGGGCGACCTGTGCGACGTGTGCCAAGGCCTGCCCGACCCGACCCAGGCCGACACGGACGGCGATGGCGCGGGCGATGCGTGCGACGACTGCCCGCTCGTGGACAACGTCGGCCAGGCCGACGAGGACGCAGACGGCGTGGGCGATGCGTGCGACATCTGTCCCACGGATCCGAACCCGCCCGATCCGAACCGGCTCGACTCGCTGCTCCTGAGCCTCGATCACAACCACGACCAGATCACGGCGCTCGTCCCCGACCTGTACCTGTTCACCGACGGCGAGCGGGGTACATCGATCGAGGACGGCGGCGACGACATGTACGACATCGGCAACCTGCTGAACACGAACCGCTCGACCACGATCCCGTACACGGACCGGGTGATCCGCGCCGGTGACACGGCGTTCGGCCCGGGTAGCCACTACTTCACCGCCAAGTACCCCGGCCTGTTCGTGATGGCCACGGCCGGCGTGACGCTCGACTCGTTCTCGATCTCGGGCAACGTCGGCGCCGACGGGTTCGGTCTCGTGGACGGCGCGGTGCTGGCGCCCGCCGGAGACCGGTTCCACCTGTTCGTCAAGCGCGTCTACGGCACGCTCGACCCGTCGGTCAACCAGATCGTCATCGTCCCGGCGAGCGTGATCCAGGCGAGCCACTCGTTCTCGACCAACACCGACAACGATCAACACGTCGTCACCGGGCTCGCCGGCGCAGGGCAGATCTACTACCTGCTCGTGGCCCGGACCCGTGGAGCGTACCTGAATGACGAGGACGTCCGGGCGATCGCCGGAGCGTTTCTCCTGCAGATCGACCAGGACGAGATCGACGGCGACGGCGTGGGCGACGCGTGCGATCCATGCCCCAAGGATCCGCTCGACGACGCCGACGGGGACGGTGCGTGCGGCGACGTCGACACGTGTCCGGACCTGCCCAACCCCGATCAGGCCGACGCCGACGCCGACGGTGTGGGCGACCTGTGCGACAACTGCGACTTCGACCACAACCCGTCCCAGGCGGACGCCGACGGCGACGGCCCGGGGGACGCCTGTGACAACTGTCCGCTCGTGACGAACGCCGACCAGGTCGACTCGGACGCCGACGGCGTGGGCCAGGTGTGCGACGACTGTCCGGACACGCCCGATCCGCGGCGCGACCTCCTGTACGCCGTCGACAGCACGAATGGGCCCTCTCGACTGCACCTCCTCGATCCGCACGACGGCTCGATCGTACGGACGTTCGGGTTCCTCGGATTCGACTGGGTCCTCGGGATCGACATCGACCCGACGACCGGAATCCTCTATGGCGTGACCTCGACCTCGCCCGCCTCCCTCTTGACCATCGATCCCACGACGGGCGTCGCCACACACGTGGGTCAAACGGCCGACTACGCCGGCGACATCTCGTTCGATCCGCAGGGTCGCCTGTACGCGTGGAGCGACGCCTGGGGCATCGCGACGATCGATCCTGCGACCGGCGACTTCACGCCCCTTCCACCGTGCGACTGCGCGTTCTTCGCGGGCATCGCCATCGATTCCCGCGGCAACCTGTTCGCCTCCAACTACGGCGGTGATCTGTACCAGCTCGACCCGTTCACCGGCGAGATCCTGTCGACGATCCCGTTGTCCGGGACCGGCAGCTTCCTGCTCGAGTTCGATGCAAACGACGTCCTGTTCATGGCGCAGAACTCGTCGGCCGGGCTCCCGCTGGTGACGATCGACGTGACGACCGGAGCGGTGACCGACCTGGGGCAGATCGGCCTTCCGAACGTGATCGGATTCACCCCGACGAGGACGCAGGTCGACGGTGACGGCGACGGCACCGGCGATGCGTGCGACGCCTGTCCGAAAGACCCCGCGGACGACTCCGACACCGACGGCCATTGCGCCGATGTCGACAACTGCCCGCTCGTCCCGAATGTCGATCAAGTCGATGCGGACGGCGACGGCGTGGGCGATGCGTGCGACGACTGCGTGCTCGTGCCCAACGCGGATCAGCGCGATACCGACGGCGACGGTCGAGGCGACCTCTGCGACAACTGCTTGACCGTCGACAACTTCGACCAGATCGATGCGGACGGCGACAGTGTGGGCGATGGCTGTGACAACTGTCCCGACGTGCCGAACCCCGGCGGATCCGCGGCGCTGTCGGACCTGCCGGCACTCCTCGACGTCCTGAGCCCAGGGCTCTTGGCTCACGTCCCGACCCCGTTCCTATTCACGGACGGCATCACCGGAACGAGCATCCCGGACGGCGGAAACGACATGTACGACGGCGGGAACGTCCTGAACACGAATCGCGCCACGTCGATCCCGTACACGAACCGGGCGATCGTGTCGTCCGGCGCGTTCGGCCCTGGAAGCCAGTACTTCACCGCGAAGTACCCGGGCCTGTTCGTTCTCGGCGCGGAGGGCATCTCGATCGATTCGTTCTCAATCACGGGGAACAACGGGGCCGATGGGGCTGGCTCGGTCAATGGGCTGGTGCTCGACGTCGGCCGTGCCCGGGTGTTCGTCAAGCGCGTGTTCAATGCGTTCGACCCGTCGATCAATCACATCGTCATCGTGCCTGACGCTCCGGCGACCGCGGCGCACACGTTCCCCACCAGCAGCACCGACAACGATCTGCACACAGTCTCGGGTCTCACGGGGGCCCACGCTCTGTACTACCTGCTCGTCGCCCGGGCGGGCGGCGGGCTCCTCGCGGATGCCGACATCGCGGCTCTGGTGGCGGATTTCCTGGATCTCGCGTTCCAGGGCGACGCCGACGGGGACCACGTGGGCGACGCGTGTGACGCGTGTCCCCAGGATCCGTCGAACGACGTCGACGTGGACGCCATCTGCGGGAACAGCGACAACTGCCCGTTCGTCGCGAACGCAGACCAGATCGACGGCGACCAGGACCAGGTCGGAGACGCGTGCGACAACTGTCTGACGACGGTGAACACGAGCCAGGCCGATCCCGAAGCGGACGGCGTGGGCAGCGCGTGTGACAACTGTCCGCAGACCGCGAACCCGAGCCAGGCCGACGCGGACGGCGACCTCGACGGCGACGCGTGCGACGAGTGCCCGTCGATCTCGAACCCGCTGCAGCAGGAGTCGCTGGCCTGTCTCGCGCTCGACGCGAGTGGCGGTGAGTGCCTGACCACCCGGATCGAGACGATCGATCCGGCGCTTTCGGGCGAGATCCGACTGCTCGGCTTGACCGCTGTGCCCCCGCAGTCGATCGCGTTCGACATCGTGGCCACGTCGTGCCTCGGGGCCGATACGCTCGAGGTATCGCTCAACGGAACGGTGATCGGCGCGAGGATCCTCGATCCGTTCGTGCGGTGCACGTGCGGACCGGGCGTCCAGACGCTCGAGGTGACCGACGCCGCACTGCTCGCGTCCCTGTGGGACGTGATCGGCCCGAACACGATCCGCCTCCGCAAGCCGGGTACCGGGACCGCCCTGGCCTGGGTCCGTGCGCGGTTCAGCGCCCCGGAGGTGAACATCAGCGACTGTCTCTTCGACGTCGATGGCGGAGCGTGTGGCGAGACCGACCTGTGCGCGGCGGGGTACACGTCGCTCGCGCTCGACGAGAGCGTCAGCACGTCGGCCCAGCTCCCGGCGCTCGAGGGTCTCCTCGGCGTCACCGCGTTCGCCGAAGGTCAGCTCCCACCGTCGATCGACCTCGACGGGGCGGCGGACGGGCCGTTGCGCGTCTGCGTGACCGCACCCGGAACGCAGGCCCGCGACTGCCTGACGTTCCTCCACGCCGGAGAGGCGGAGCTATCGATCAACGGGACGAGCTGCCGGCCGCCGACCGCGGTCGCCGGAGCCAATGTCGCCGTCGAGTGCACGTCGCCTGCAGGCGCCACGGTCGTGCTCGACGGGTCAGGGTCGTCCGACCCGAGCTCGACCCCGGGGACGCAGGACGGCATCGTGTCGTTCCTGTGGCTCGAAGAGCTCGTGAGCGGCGAGGCCACGCTCGGCACGGGCGAGACGTTCTCGCTCACCCTTGCGCTCGGCGAGCACACGATCACCCTGCGCGTGACCGATACGCTGGGCCAGACCGACGACGACACGATCGTCGTCTCGGTCGTCGACACGACCGGCCCCGCGGTCGGAGTCGAGCTGTCCGAGGCGCTCCTGTGGCCGCCGAACCACCGCATGATCGACCTGTCCTCGACGCTCTCGGTCTCGGACGCCTGCAGCACACCGATCGTCGTCTTGACCTCGGTTGTGAGCAACGAGCCGGACGACGGCGAGAACGACGGCACGACGGTCGACGACATCCAGGGCGTGGCCGCAGGAACGGCCGACACGACCTTCGCCCTGCGCGCCGAGCGCCGGAGCGACGGGACGGGGCGGATCTACAGCGTGACCTACACGGCGATCGACGGCTCCGGGAACTTGACCGAGCAGACCAGCTACGTGCTCGCCCCGCACAACCAGGGCGGGGTCGTCGACCCGATCCATCTCGCGGTCTCCCGGACGAGCGCGGGAACGGTCGTGTCCTGGGCCGCCGTGCCCGGGGCGCTGCACTACAACGTGATCCGCGGGCGGCTCGCCGACGTCGTGCGCACCGCGTCGTTCATCAACCTCGGAGCGGTGACGTGCATCGAGTCCGCATCGCTCGACACCTCGACGGCGGGACGGGAAGACACGGAGGTGCCCGCACCGGGCCAGGCGTTCTTCTACCTCGTCGAGTACGACGACGGGACCGCCAGCTCCTACGGCTCGGAGAGCGCCGGCGCTCCCGAGGTGCCGGCCTCGGGCGCCTGCGGCCCGCCGGGAAGCTAGCGCGCAGGCCGCGGGGTGAGGAACCGCTCCATGAACGCCGTGCTGATGCGGCCGCGGACGAAGTCCTCCTCGCTGACGATGCGCTGCTGCAGCGGGAGGTTCGTGCGGATGCCCTCGACGACGAACGAGTCGAGGGCCCGGCGCATGCGCAGGATCGCCTCGCCGCGCGTGTTCCCGCGGACGATCAGCTTGGCGATCATCGAGTCGTAGTACGGCGGAACGACCGCCTCGGCATAGCACGCCGTGTCGAGGCGCACGCCCGGTCCGCCGGGCGGATGGAACGTCGTGATGCGGCCCGGGCTGGGCGTGAACGTGTCCGGGTCCTCGGCGTTGATCCGGCACTCGATCGCGTGACCCGAGATCGTCACGTCCTCCTGCGTGACGGACAGCGGCTCGCCGGCCGCGATGCGGATCTGCTCCTTGATCAGGTCGATCCCGGTCACGGTCTCGGTGACCGGGTGCTCGACCTGGATCCGCGTGTTCATCTCGATGAAGTAGAACTCGCCCCGTGCGTCGAGCAGGAACTCGACGGTCCCGGCGTTCACGTAGCGCACCGCGCCTGCGGCGGCGAGCGCGGCCTCGGCCATCCGGGCGCGCAGCTTCGCGTCGAGCGCCATCGAGGGGCACTCCTCGAGCAGCTTCTGGTGCCGGCGCTGGATCGAGCACTCGCGCTCGAACAGGTGCACCAGGTTGCCCTGCGTGTCGCCCATGACCTGGAACTCGATGTGCCGCGGCTCGAGCAGGTACTTCTCGACGTACACGTCGGGGGTGCCGAACGCGGCCTGGGCCTCGGCCCGCGCGGCGTCGAACTGCCGCGACAGGTCGTCGGGCTCGTGGACGACGCGCATCCCCCGGCCGCCCCCTCCGGCAGCGGCCTTGATCAGCACCGGATAGCCGAGCTCCGGCGCGAGCACGGCCGCGTCGTCGACCGTCGCGACGAGGCCCTCGCTCCCCGGCACGGTGGGAACTCCGATCTCGCGCATCGTGCGCCGGGCCTCGGCCTTGTCGCCCATGCGCCGGATCACGTCGGGCCCCGGGCCGATGAACACGAGACCGCACTCCCGACACACCTCGGCGAAGTGCGCCGATTCGGCCAGAAAGCCGTATCCCGGATGGATCGCCTCGGCGTCCGTGATCTCGGCCGCCGAGATCACCGCCGACACGTTGAGGTACGAGTCTTCGTTGCGCGGCGGCCCGATGCACACCTCTTCATCGGCGAACTTGACGTGCAGCGAGTCCGCGTCGGCCGTCGAGTACACGGCGACGGTCTTGATGCCCAGCTCGCGGCAGGCCCAGATGATGCGCAGCGCGATCTCGCCGCGATTGGCGATGAGGATCTTGCGAAACACCTTGGTCAGTGCACCGGTCGCAGGCGGAACAGCGTCTCGCCGAACTCGACCGGCTGGCCGTTGGCCACCGGCGCCTCGATGACCTCGGCGTCGATCTCCGACTCGATCTCGTTCATCACCTTCATCGCCTCGACGATGCACACCACCTGGCCCTTGCGCACGCGACCGCCGATGTCGACGAACGGCGGAGCGTCCGGGCTGGCCGAGCGATAGAACGTGCCGACGATCGGCGAGCGGAGGTCGACGAGACCGTTCTCCGGCGCCGGTGCGGGCGGACGCTCGGGCTCGACGACGGGCGGGGGCCCGGCGAGCGCGGGCGGAACGACGGCCCGCACCGGGCCGGCATCGTCCGCGCGAGCTACCGGTGCGCCCTGCCGCACGAGCTTGAGCTTGAACCCCTTGCCCTCGAGCTCGAACTCCGCAAAGTCGCTGCGCGAGATCAGCTCGATCAGCTCGCGGATGTCCTTCGGATCCACCCTTACTCCTTCGGCCCCGTTCGAGCCGGCGGAGAGGGTATCATCCGGAATCGCGGCGCAACAACACCGAACCGGGTTCCGCCGCGCCCTCGATCCGTGCGAGCCAGCGCTCCAGTCGGGCGATGGCTCGCCTGCCGTCCCGGGGGACGCCGAGCGCTCGCCGGAACCGCTCGCCCTCGACGCGGGCATCGAAGCTCACCGGAGCAGCCGGCACCACCGGCTCGCCGGCGCGCGTCGCCGGCGCGTCGGTACGTCCGCACAGCTCGTCGAGCAGCCGCCGGGCCTCTGCGTCGTTCGGGTCGTGGACCAGCACGCGCTCGACGATGCGCCGCGCGTGCTGGACATCGCCCTGCGCGGCGCGCAGCCGCGCATGCGTCAGCGTCGACCAGGCCATGCGTCGCTCGTCGGCCGGCTAGGGGCCCTGGCTCTCGACGTGCAGCTGTCGGCCGACCGTCTGGGTCACGCGCGTCCCCTCGACCGTGATCGCGTTGAACGTCAGGGTCAGGTTGGCCGTCTTGCCAGCCAGACCGGCGTTCAAGTCGTCGAGCGCGATCGGAGCGAACGACACCGAGCTCGTCGAATTGGCCTGGACAATGGTGTTCCCGAGGCCCACGACTCGATCCGGCGTGAACGTGACGCCGTCCAGCCACGCGTAGTTGATCGCGACGTTCTGCAGGATCAGATCGTTGAACGGCGGCACGGCGAGCGTGTTCTTCGGCTGGGCCGAGATCGTGGCGTCCCAGTCCGTGACCTCGAGCTGGCACGTGGTGTTGCGGATGCACACCTCGACCCCGGCGGCGCAGTCGTTGTTGTCCTGACAGATCGCCCCGCTCACGCTGCACTGTCCATCGATCGCCAGCTCGCACTGCGTCTCGACCGGTGGGTTGTCCAGCTGGACCACCTCGAGCAGCACGTCGGCCGAGTCCGGATCGTCGAGGTCGTTCGACATGCAGGACAGGCCGACGGCCAGGCCGACCAGGACAACCATCGCGAGCCACTTCCCATTGGATACGCGCATCGGTGTCTCTCCGTTCCTCAGCCGAGCTTCATGATCTTCGGAGTCAGGAAAATCAGCAACTCGCGGTTCTCTTTCTGGATGCTCTGGTTGCGGAACAGCCAGCCGAAGACCGGCACCTTGCGGAACCACGGGACGCCGACCTCGCTGTCACCCTCGTTGACCAGGAAGATCCCGCCGATCACCGTCGTCCCGCCGTCCGACACGAGCACCTTGGTCTGTGCGCGCTGCGTCCGGATCGACGGGATACCGCCAGCGGTGTTGTTGAAGTCGGGCGAGTTGTTCTCGACGGTCACGTCGAGCACCACCGTGCCCTCGGCCGTGATCTGCGGCGTCACCTGCAGCAACAACGACGCCGACACGAACTCGACCTGGATCTCGGTCGCGGTCGTGTTCGTCACCGGGATGCGCGTGCCCTGCTCGATCTCGGCGCGCTCGTTGTTCTGCGTGGCGATCTTGGGCGCCGAGATGATCCGACCGCGGCCCTCGGTCTCGAGCGCGTTGAGCGCGAGGTCGAGCGTGAACGAGTCGACGATGTTGCCGAACGAGAACCCGAGCTGGCTCGCGCCACCGGTCCCGGGCAAGTTCAGCGCGTACCGCGCGGACACGTTGTGCAGGCCCGGAAGCCCGGTCGACGTCCCGGTCGAGGCGTCGGCCCGAACCTGGGCCCCCCACACCACGCCGAGGTCCTGGCTGTACGTCTTCGAGGTCTCGACGATGCGAGCCTCGATCATCACCTGCGGAGCCTGCGTGTCGAGCAGGCCGATCAGCTCGTCGACGGCCTTGATCTGCTTCGGGATGTCCGTGACGATGATCGTGTTCGTCCGATCGTCGCCGATGACCTTGCCGCGTTCGGACAGAATGCCGCCGCCCTGGCCACCGCCGCCGCCGCCCGCGCCCCGCCCGCGCAACAGCCCCACGAGATCCTTGGCCTTGGCGTACGACAGCGTGCGGGTCAGCGTGACCGGCTCGACCTCCAGCTCCTCCGCCTCCTTCAGACGCTTGCGAGCCGCCGCTTCCTGGGCCAGCTTCTCGGTCGTCGCGATGCGCAGGACGTTGTTCTCGAGCACCTTGTCCAGGCCGTTGTTCTTCAGGATGATGTCCAGCGCCTGATCCCACGGCACCTGGTCCAGGACGATCGTCACGCGACCGCTGACGTTCGGATCGAGCACGAAGTTCAGCCCCGAGATCTCGTGGAACAACCGGAACACCTGCTTGAGGTCGGCGTCGACAAGGTTGAACGAGATCCGCTTGCCCTTGTAGGTCGCAGTGCTGGTCGTGATCCGGCGCGAACCGTAGGTCGAGACCGCGTCTTGCTCGTCGGCCTGCGGCTTGGGCGCCGCGAGGACCGGCGTGCGGAGCAACTTCTCGATCGCCGCCGGGTCGACGGCACGGGACGCGGCGGCCGCGGGCGGGGCCGGCGTCTCGTCCTGCACGATCGGAGCCTCGGGCTCGCTCGACGCGGTCGCGACCGGCTCGACGACCGGCGCGGCCGGCGGCTCGGACGCCGAAGGCGCGCTCTGCGCCGCGACCGCCGACGGCGCCTCTGCCGAGACGAGCGAGACGCGGACCGTCGAGCCGTCCGTCTCGACGACGTGGTCCGTCGGCCGATCGAGGTCGATCACGACCCGGGTCACGGCCTGCGGCTCGAGCGTGTGCTGGCTCGCTCGGACGCGCACGATCCCGTCGTGACCCCACTCCCGGCGTCCGGAATCGAGCCGCGCCACGACGCCCGGCAGATCGAGGACGATGCGGTGCGGATCATCGAGTGCGAAGCTCTGCACGTCGACCTTGCCGTCGAGATCGAGACGCACGCAGGGTCGTCCCTGGACGTCGCTCTCGATCGCCAGCCCGACCAGGCTGCGGTCTATGGCCGACGCGCCGGCGACCGTCCCGTCGGATGCGACGCCCGCCGCCGACGCGACCCACGCCGGTGGCACGGCCAGCCCGGCGGCGAGCACGAGCCCCGCCGCGAGCGCCCCTCTCCACTGCTTACTCATCACCGCTCTCCTCGTCCTCGCCTTCGGTCCCCTCGCCCTTGTCCTCGCTCGGCACCTCGTCCGGTTGCTGCGGCACCAAGCGCTTGACGACGTCGCGGTACGGCTTGATCATCCGCGGATCCTCGACCTTCTGGCGGAACGTCACCGTCCCTTGCCGAGGGTCGATCCCGATCACCGTGCCGTCGAAGATCTCGTCGCCGACGCGCAGGAAGTACCCCTTGCTGTCCGATCCCATGACCATCGCCAAATCGCCCTGCTTCGCATCGCGAACCACGCCGACGATGTCGATCTCGGCGACGAGCATCCCCTTCGCTCCCGCGCCGCGGCGCCCACCGGGCTTCAGGTCCTCGAGCAGCGAGCGGAACGGATCGCGGCGATTGCCCGGGTCGTATTCGAACCGCGCGCCGGTGATCAGCGCTTCCTGCTGGCGCAGGATCTGCTCGACCGTGGAATCGTCGGGCTCACGCGCCGGCTCGGTGGTCGCCGGCTCCTTCGCCGACTTGGGCGGCCGCTCGGTCGCGCCGGCCTGCGGTGCCGCCACGGCGACCAGCAGGGCGAGCACCGCCACGGTCGCGAACCAGAACCAACGTCGACGGGTCATCGCGCCCCCTTCTGCTGCTGCGTTCCCGCGGCCTCGTCGTACACGAACGTCGTCGCGGTGAAGCTGGCGTTGATGGTCTTTTCGCAGCCGCGCCTTTACCCTTGGTCTGCGTGATCTTCAAGTTGTCCACGTTGATGATCCGCTGAGTACTTGCTGACCCGATCCAGGAACATCCCCAGGTCGTGGTAGCGGGCCACGACCTGCATGTCGATCGGGAACTCCTGGTAGAAATCGACCGGCTTGAGCGAGCCCGGCGCGAACGACTTGAGGTCGAGGTTCGACTGGTCGCCCAGGTTCTTGATCCACGCCAGCAGGTCGCCCGTCTCCGTGCTCGCGTGGGCAGGATCTGCTTCACGTCGCCCAGCTTGCGCTCGAGCGTCTCGATCTCGCGCTCGAACTCGGGCAACCGCTGCTCGATCGCCTGGCCCTTGCGGATCTCCTGCTGCTTCGAGGCGTAGTCCGTCTCGAGCTGCTGCACCTCGGCACGCATGGCAGCGAGATCGGGGTACGCGAAGTACGCGACCGCGACGATTCCCCCGGCCATCGCCAGGAACACGACGACCTGTCCATAGAACGGCATCCTGTCAAGCATGTGCGTGCTCCTCAGCTCTCGAGCGGGTTGTCGCTGGCCGGCTTGCTGCGAGGCTTGGCTTTCGACTTCGCAGCCGGCTTCTTGGCCGGGGCCTTGCCGGCCGGCGCGGACTTGGCCATCGCGGCATCCGCACCACCCAGTCCGGCGAACCCGCACGTCAGGCTGAACGAGACGCCTTCTGCACCTCGAACGTCACGACCCATCGTGACCGAGGCGAAGTGCCCGGATTCGGCCAGATTGTCGTAGAAAGTCGAGACCGCGTTGTAGGTCGTGGCCTTGCCGGCTGAGGCTGATCTGACCGTTGACGACCGCCCATCGAGTCGAGCCAGACGAAATCGGGCAGGTTCCGCGAGATCTGATCCAGGATGTGGACCGGACCTGCCTGCTTCTTCTTGAGCTCGGTGATCAGATCGATCTTGCGCTCAGCGTGTCCTTCTTCTGCTTGTACTGCTCGGCCTTCTTGCGCACCTCGTCCAGCCGCTCGAGCTCCCGATCGGCCTCGACGTGGCGCTGCTTGCAGCGTCGGCCCGCGCGCCGCTGCAGGCTCCACCACCAGCCGCCGGCGACGGCGACGCCGAGCAGCAGGATCCCGACGAGCAGCAGGTTGCGCGACCCGCCGAGCGTCGAGCTTGGGGCCCGTGGCCTGCGCGGTCTTGACCGTCGGCTTCTTTCGCTCGGCGAGCAGGTTGATCTTGATCATCGGCTCAGTCCCCCAGCCTTGCGCAGGGCGAGTCCGACGGCCACCGAGGCGGTCGGGCGTCATCTCGTTGACGAGCTCGGCGCTCGCATCCTTGCCCGCCGGCTGGATCCGCCGGAACGGGTTCAATAGCTCGACCTGCGTGTGCAGACGCTCGCGCGAGCGACTCCTTCAGGTGCGATCACCTGGGCCGCTCCGCCGGTCAGGTACAGCCGGTCGAGCGGCTCGTCGGTCGCCGAGATCTGCTTGAAGAAGTCGAGCGTCTTCTGGATCTCGGTTCCGACGTCGTCGTTGACGGCCGCGAGGATCGGCAGCACGCGCTCGTACGGGATACCGTCGATCTCCTCGCCGCGCTTGAGCCGCTCGGCCTGGTCGGCCGAGAGGTTCAGCTCCTTCTGGATCGCGTCGGTGTACTGGTTGCCGCCGATGTTGATGTCGCGCCAGTACACCGAGCGTGCCGCCGTGCAGCACGGTGATCGAGCGACACGGCCGCGCCGATGTCCACGAGCGCGATCGACCTGGTCGCGGCTCGAACTCGTAGTTGGCCTCGAAGGCGTTCTGCATCGCGAACGCCGCGATGTCGACCGTCGACGGCGTGGAGGCCGGCCTGCGTGATCACGCCGACGTAGTCGTTGATCTTGTCCTTCTTCGCCGCGGCGAGCAGCACGTCCATGTTGCCCCTCGCCCGACAGGCTCGACCCGTCCAGGATCTCGTAGTCGAGGTTGACGTCGTCGATGTCGAACGGGATGTACTGCTCGGCCTCCCAGTGGATCGATTCGGCGAGCTCGGCCTCGCTCATCACGCGGAAGGCTGATGCGCTTGACGATCACGCGAGTGGCCCGAGAGCGCGGTCGCGACGGGCGTGTGGTCTTGATCCTGCAGCGCTGGAACAGGCGCTGGATCGTCTCGGATCACGAGCTGGGAGTCCATGATCGCGCCGTCCACGATCGCTTCGGCCGACAGCGGCTCCGACCCCAGCTTGGCCGACCTGAAACCCCGGCCCCTGCCCAGCATCCTTGAGCTCGACGACCTTGATCGAGCTGTCGCCGATGTCCAGTCCGACCAGGTTCCGGCTTCGTCCGAAGAGCATTTCCGCGTCCTCGCGCCGGCACCCGAACCCCGCCGCTTGAGCGGCAGGATTCCAAGCTAGGCCATCGTTCGAGCGTAAGTCAAGCAAAAACAACCCTTGGTCCTTGCCGCATCGAGCTGAGTTTCCATTTCGGAATACGATCTACGGATCCCCACCGACATTCCTCGCGTCATCAGCACGGCGAACGGCCTGGAATCCGGGTTGTATGGATCTTCCAGGTTCTCGCGAGGGAGAGAATATAGAGGTGCAAACGACGAAGGCAAGCCGCGCCGCCCGAACCGTAAGCGCGGCCGAGCCGTCCTTGACAGGGCTACGTCGGTCCCCTAGGATGCAGCGCTTCGATCAGGCGAGGTGCGGGATGAGCAAGATGTGCGACGTGTGCGGAAAGTCGACGGTCTTCGGCCGCGCCGTGTCGCATGCTCACAACGTGAGCTCGCGGCGGTTCCACCCGAACCTGCAGACGGTCCGGGTCCAGCGTCCGCGCGGGGGCACGAGCCGGGTCAAGATCTGCACGCGCTGCCTGCGCAGCGGCGCGGTCCGGAAAGCCGTCCGCTAGACGACCCCGGCGAGTCACCGCAGCATGCGGTCGACCTCCCGAACGCCCCGGATCTTGCGCAGCCGGCCCACACTCGCTCGATCTGCTTGTGGTCTGCCACGGCGACGACGAGCGGGATCCGGGCATCCGCGGTATCGAACGTCGTCGCCTCCACGTTCTTGATGTTCGTCTTCTCGTCGGCCACGGCGGACACGATCTTCGCCAGCAGCCCCTGACGGTCCTCGACGTCGAGCGCGAGCTTGACGTCGTACAGCGCGCCGCCGTCGCGTTTCGACGCTCCACTCGACGTCGATCCGACGCTCGGGGTCGTACATCAGCTGCGCGACGTTCGGGCACTTGCGCGGAATGGACCGAGACCCCTCGCCCGCGGCTGATGTAGCCGACGATCTCCTCGCCGCGCACGGGATTGCAGCACTTGGCCAGGGTGATCATCATGTCGTCCATCCCGCGGACCTTGACCCCCCGGTCCCCGCGGCCGAGGGCGCGCTTGACCACGCGCGTCGACCACCCCCTCGGGCCGGACCCGCAGGTCGGCTGCTCGGGCACGAGCGTGGCTCAGGAGCGCCTGCGGCGTGACCTTGCCGTAGCCCGACCGCGGCGTAGAAGTCCTCGAGCGCCGGCAAACCCCAGCGACTCGAGCGCCTCGGCCAGCCGGCCGTCCTCGAACGGCTTGACCGACAGCTTGTACTTGCGGAAGCTCCTTGCTCGGTCAGCTCGCGCCCCAGCGCGAGCGACTGCTCGCGCTCGTTGGCGTTGACCCACGCCCGGATCTTGCTGCGCGCCCGGGACGTCTTGGCGAGCGACAGCCAGTCACGGCTCGGATGGCGGCCGGGGCTGGTCAGGATCTCGACGATGTCGCCGTTCCGCAGCGTCGTAGCGCAGGGGCACGATCCGGCCGTTGACCTTGGCCCCCACGCACTGATGCCCGACCTCGGTGTGGATGGCGTAGGCGAAATCGATCGGCGTGGCCCCGCGCGGAAACGACAGCACTTTGCCCTGCGGCGTGAACGCGTAGACCTCCTCGGGGTAAGAGGTCGACCTTGACCATCTCGAGGAAGTCGCGTGGATCCTTCAGGTCCTTGCTGCCAGTCCAGGATCTGGCGCAGCCAGGCGATCTTTTGCGCGTCCTTGTCCGAGAGCGCCTTGCCCTCCTTGTACTGCCAGTGCGCGGCGATCCCCTCCTCGGCGATGCGGTGCATCTCGTGCGTCCGGATCTGGACCTCGAACGGCTGCCCCTTGTCGGTCATCACCGAGGTGTGCAGCGACTGGTACATGTTCGGCTTGGGCATCGCGATGTAGTCCTTGATGCGCCCGGGGACGGGACGCCAGATCGAGTGCACGATGCCCAGCGCGCCGTAGCAGTCCTTGACCGAGCCGACGATCACGCGGAACGCGATGTAGTCGTAGACCTGGTCGACGCCGATCTTCTGCACGCGCATCTTGCGATGGATCGACGAGGTGGCCTTGACCCGTCCGGTGATCTCGGCCTGGATTCCGGCTCGCGGAGCGCCGATTCGAGCCGCGCCTGGATCTCGTCGATGAACCGATCGCTGATCTTGCGCCGCGACTCGAGCAGCGCCCGGCAGCTCGCTGGTACGCCTCGGGCTCGAGGTGCTGGAACGCCAGGTCCTCGAGCTCGGCCTTGATCCGGCCCATCCCCAGCCGGTTGGCGATCGGGGCGTAGATCTCGCGCGTCTCGCGCGCGATGCGCTCGCGGCGCTCGGGGTCGAGGTGCTCGAGGGTGCGCATGTTGTGCAGTCGATCGGCCAGCTTGACCAGGATCACCCGGATGTCGTCGACCATGGCCAGGATCATCTTGCGCAGGTTCTCGGCCTCGGCCTCGGCCCGGCTCGCGAACTCGAGCTTCGAGATCTTCGTCACGCCGTCGACGATGTGCGCGACGTCGGCGCCGAAGTGCGCGCCGACGACGTCGATCGTCGTCAGCGTGTCCTCGACCACGTCGTGCAGCAGTCCCGGCGACGATGCTCGCGGTGTCGAGCTGCAGGTCGGCGAGGATGTAGGCGACCTCGAGCGGGTGGACGAGGTACGGCTCGCCCGAGCTGCGACGCTGATTCCGGTGCTCGCGGGCCGAGAACACGTAGGCCTGGCGCAGCAGGTCCAGATCGGCCCCCGGGTTGTACGCCACGGCGCGCTCGAGGACATCCTCGAAACGTCGCACCATTCTCTGCGTGGTCGTTCGTCCGATCATCGCCGCGGGATCCCGTGGCCGCTCGGCGCACCGCGCGAAGGCGGGGGCCGCAGGCCACATCCGCGACGATTATAACCAGCCGGTCAGCCCGACGAGCGGACCTTGCGCGTCCGACGCTCGGCCGGGGCCGGGCGCGCGCCGTCCTGCGTGCCGCGGCGGCGCGCGAGCATCGTGCGCCACAGGACGAGGATCGGGCTCGCCACGTAGATCGTGGAGTAGCTACCGACGATGATCCCGACCGTCAGGACGAACGAGAACGGACGGAGCGGTGGACCGCCGAAGATCAGCAGGCTGACGACGACGAGCCAGGTCAGGCCCGACGTGATCACGGTCCGACTGAGCGTCTGGTTGACCGACTGGTTGATCAGCGGCCGCAGGTCCTGCGCCCGCTGCCCGCCCAGGTTCTCGCGGATCCGGTCGAAGATCACCACCGTGTCGTTGACCGAGTAGCCGATCAGCGTCAGGAACGCGGCCACGACGGGCAGGCTGACCTCCATCTGGAACAACGACACGAACCCGAGCGTGATCAGCGTATCGTGGACCAGCGCGATGACCGCGGCGAGCCCCCACTCGAACTCGAACCGGAACCAGATGTACACGAGCATGCCGGCGAGCGACCCGAGGATCGCGAGCACGGCCTTCTGGACGAGCTCCTTGCCGACCGCCGGGCCGATGTACGACTGGCTGCGCAGCGCCAGGGGTCCGACGGTCGCCTGCTGCTTGAGGTGCTCGAGCGCCTGCGGGGTCATCCCCTCGAGCGGCGCCAGGTCATCGACCGAACGGAAGATCGCGCGCTCGCGCCGCGCCTCGAGCACGCGCTTGGCGATCTGGCCGGCCTGCTCGGCCGACACGCCCGGCGCGTTCGCGAGGAGCGCCGCGACCTGCTTCTCATCGGCGAGGTTCACGTCCGGCCGATCCCCCGCGGGGCCGCGCAGCGCCTGGAGCGCGGCGGTCGTGGGGTCCGCGGTCCCCGCCTCGGCCGACGTGCCGCTACCGATGCGGATGTAGATCTCGTTGTCCTCGGGCCGGCCGATCGTCGTGACGGCCTGGCTCGACATCCCCGCTGCGGCGAGCTTCGCTCGGACGGCCGCGACGTCCGGGCGCTCGGCGTAGCGCACCTGGATCTCCGTACCGCCCGTGAACTCGATGCCCAAGTTCAGCCCGCGAACGGCGACGACGACGACCGACACGAGCATCAGCAGCGCGGACGCCGTCACGCAGACCCGGCTGAGCCCCATGAAATCGATGCGCGTGTCGGCAAACAGTCGCACAGCTTCCTCTCAGACGCTCAGGGTCTGGGCCGACGGGTTCTTGGCCAGCACGAGGTCGAACAGACGATGCGATACGAACACGGCGGTGAACATCGACGCCACGAGACCGATCACCAGCGTGACGGCGAAGCCGCGTACCGGGCCCGTTCCGTAGAACCCGAGGAACAGCGCGGACACGACCGTCGTGACGTGGGTGTCGAGGATCGTCGCGAACGCCTTGGAGAAGCCCTGCTCGATCGCCGAGCGCACGGTCTTGCCCAGACGCAGCTCTTCGCGGATGCGCTCGAACACGAGCACGTTGCTGTCGACCGCCATGCCGATCGACAGGATCAGGCCGGCGATTCCGGGCAGGGTCAGCGTGGCCCGGATCCCGGCGTTTCCGAACAAGAACGGCAGGGCGCCGAGGCAGCCGAAAATCAGCAGCACGTTGAGCAACAGCGCGACGACGGCGTTGATGCCCGAGAACTTGTAGTACACGACCATGAACAGGAACACCGCCCCGAGGCCGGCGACGCCCGAGATGATGCCGGCGCGGATCGAATCCCGCCCGAGCGAGGGACCGACCGTGCGCTCCTCGATGATCCGCACGTCGGTGGGGATCGATCCCGAGCGCAGCTTGAGCGCCAGGTCTTCGGCCTGCTCGAGCGTGAACCCGCCGCGGATGATGCCCTGGTCGCGGATCACGCCCTCGATCACCGGAGCCGAGATGACCCGCTTGTCCGTCGGCCCACCGAGGACGATCGCCATCTTGCGCCCCATGTTCTCGCGCGTGGCGACCTCGAACCGCTTGCCCGCGTCCTGGCTGAGCTCGAAGCTCACCGCCGGATCGCCCCACTCGTCCGAGGAGCGGCTGGCGGTGCGCAGATCGGCGCCCGCGACCGTCGAGACGCGCTGCAGGGGCCACCAGAGGACGGCCGAGCTGCCGTCCTGCATCGCGACGTCCTGCGGGAAGAGGTCCGTGTCGTCGGGCAGCGCGCCGCCGAACTGGCCCAGCAGCTCCTCGCGCGACATGGGGGGACGCCAGCCCGCCGTATCGCCACCGACGCTCGGGGGGTACGTCACGGCCTTCCACTCGAGGAGCGCGGGGTCCTGCAGGATGTCCTTGACGCGCGTCGGGTCCTCGACTCCGGGGAGCTCGATCAGGATCCGTGTCCCGTCGATCCCGGCACGGCTGACCGTGCGCTCGCTGACGCCCAGGCTGTCGATGCGCCGGCCGATCGTGGCCAGGGTGCGCTCGACCGCCTCGACCTCGACGGCTTTCCGGTACTCCGCGGGCATCGTGGCCCGGAAGCTCCCGGGCTCGGTTTCCGACACGTCCCAGCTCCGGACGACGCGGTCCAGACGCTCGCGCACGTCGGCGCGGCGCGCCGGGTCCGTGCCCCGGACTTCGATCGTCCCGGGGGTCGGGGCGGCGACCGACCCGTAGCTGATCGTCTCGCTCTTCAGCAGCTGCCCGAGCGACGTCACGACGCGGTCGGTCTCGTAGCGCACCGCGGACTGGATATCGACCTGCATCAGGATGTGCGAGCCACCGCGCAGGTCGAGCCCGAGGTTGATCCGGTCTTTCGGCGGAAACGAGAACGCGGCGGCCACCAGCACGACACCGGCGATCAACGCGAGCTTCCAGGCCAGGGGCTTCGACATGTCGCTCTACTCTTCGCTCGACGGCCGATCGGCGATCGCGTGCTTGGCGACGTCGATCTTGACCTGGTCCGCGATGCGCAGCTGGACGATGTGATCGGCGACTCCGACGATGGTCCCGTAGATCCCGCCGCTCGTCACGACCTTGTCGCCGTTCTTGAGACTGTGGAGCATCTCCGCGTGCTGTCTCTGCTTCTTGCGCGCAGGGGCGATGAGCAGGAAGTAGAACACCCCGAAGATCAGCAGCATCATCACCAGCGTGGTCACGAACGAGCCGCCGCCCTCGGCCGCTGGCCGCTGGGCGGTCAAGAGCGCTACGGACACGCCGTCGAGCATGACTTCTCGCCTCGCGTCGATCTCGCGGAAAAGACCCGGATTCTGACGCAGCCGGGCCGAGCCGTCAAGGAACCGCCTCGCGCCGCCCGATCACGGCCATCATTCGGCCCGTGGGAGCTCCGTCCCGGCGATGAGAAAAGAAGAGATCCGCACGGCAGGCTGTGCACCACGGGGCCCGGCTGAGCCGCGATTCGGTCACGCCGGCGGCGGCGAGCTGGAGCCCGAGGGCCCGTGGGAGGTCGAGCGCCGGACCGTTCGTGCGCGTTCGTGCACGGATCCGCTCCTCCGACACGCGCGTTCCCTGGGCTACCGCGCGCACGACCTCGGGGCCGACCTCGTAGCAACACGGCCCGATCGCCGGACCGATGGCGACGAGGAGCCGGGACGGTGCGACCCCGTGGCGGGCGAGCTCCGCGAGCGTCGCGCCGACGATCCCCGCCGCCGCGCCGCGCCACCCGGCGTGGATCGCGCCGAAGGCCTGGCCTTCGGCGTCCACGACGAGCAGGGGCGCGCAGTCGGCCGTGCGCACGGACAGGACCGGCCCCGCTCGACCGACGCTCGGGGCGTAGAGCGCGTCGCCCCGGCCGGCCTCTGCGGCCTGGCCCGCGTGGGCCTCGATCGGTCGCGCCCCGTGCTCTTGCTCGAGGACGAGCGGCTCGACCGCCCCGAGGCCCGCGGCCCGACACAGCGCGCGGCGCCGCGCGAGCACGTCTGCCGTCGCGCCGCGCGCGGGGCCGAGATCGAAGCCGTCGACCGCGTCGACAGCGCGCCGCGTCGAGAACGCATGACCGACCGTCGGGACCCGATCGAGGATCCGAGCCCGGACGATCCACAGGTCGGGCCGCTCCTCGACGTACCAGTCGTCGGACGCTGGCTCCACCGGCCTACTTCAACGACTTGAGCAGGCTCTGGATCTGCGCGGCATCCGGCGCGTTCGGCGCGAGGCGCACGTACTCGGCGAGCTGCGTCTTGGCTCCCGCCGAGTCGCCCGCTTGGAGCAGCGCGTAGCCCAGCTGCTTTCGCGCCGGCGGGTAGTCGGGCTTCAGCTCGATCGAGCGCTTGAACGCGGCGATCGCCTTCTGCACATCCTCGTCGGATTTCTTGGGATTGTTCAGCGCGAGCGCGCCGATGTTGTAGAACACCTGCGGCGCCCGGGCCGGATCGAGCGTCACGACCTTCTGGAACGCCGCCTCGGACTTGTCGATCTTGCCGGTCTTGGCGTACAGCGCCCCCAGGGAGACCCAGGCGTCCGAGTCCTGGGGGTCGATCTGCGTGATCGACTCGTAGGCCACGATCGCGCCGGCCGTGTCGCCGTCCTCGGCCGCCAGCGACGCGATCTGGTGCACGACCTTCGTCTCGGTCGGAAACTGCACGCGCGCCGCCTCGAGCGCCGTCCTCGCCGCCGCGCGGTTCTCCTGCTCCACGTAGGCGCTGGCGAGGACCAGGTGGTTGTCGAGCCGGTCGGGCTCGAGCTCGACGGCACGCTGGGCCTCCACGATCGCCTCCTTGGGCTGATCGGTCTTCAACAGGACCTTGGCCAGCGTGCGATGGCGCTCCGGATCGTCGGGCTTCTCCTCGATCGCCTCGCGGAGCAGCGGAACCGCGCCTTCCGAGTCGCCCGCCGCGGCGAGCGTCAGCGCTTCGTTCCACGAATCCTTCTGGGGCGTCGCCGCGGGCTGGCCGGCAGCCGCTGCCGCCGCCGCTGCGGCGGCATCGGCGGCGGCCTGGCGCTCGGTGGCCACCGCGTCCGCGCTCGACAGGGTGAGATCGATCGTCGCCACGCCGAGCGGTCGGATCGACACCGGCGGGATCGGCGAATCGAGCTTGATCTTCGTCGTATACGGCTCGCCCTGGAGGATCTTGTTCACGTTCCGGCTCTCGACGCGCATCGAGGTCGGCACCCAGCCCGTCACGACGAGCTCGACCTTCCAGCGGTCGTCGGGCGTCGGGTTGAACATCCCGATGACGACGTACTTGCCCTTCTTGTTGGTCTTGCCTTCGTAGCTGGTGCCGCCGCCCATCGGGGTGAACCGCACGACCACGTTCTCGACCGGCTGGCCGCTCGCGTCGAGGACGGTGCCGTTGACGTCCGATGTGGCCGGGGGCGCGGGAACGGGCAGCGCAGCGGCCACGGCCAGGAGCACGACGATTCCGACGATTCGCAGTCGCATGGCACGAAACCTCTCTCGGCGCCACGGGTTCCCGCGGGCTCGGCCGGATTATACAATTCCGCGCCCTGCGCCCACGGGGGCTGGAGGAGACCGTGCCCCGACCGCCCGCTTCCCGCCTCGTCCGCCACTCGGTCGCCCAGATGACCGAGATCGTCCTCCCCGAGGACTCGAACGCCCACGGCTCGGTTTTCGGCGGCCGAGTCCTCGCCCTCGTCGACAAGTGTGCCGCCGTCGTCGCGCTCCGCCACGCCCGCTCGCCCGTCCTGACCGTCGCGCTCGGGCCGGTGTCGTTTCTCGCGCAGGTCCGCGTGGGCCACATTTTGACGCTCGAGGGACGGCTCAACGCAGTGTTCCGGTCGTCGATGGAGGTCGAGGTCACCGTGCACTCGGAGGACCCGGCCACCGGCGCGCGCCGGCTCACGACCCGCGCGCTCGTGATCTTCGTCGTCGTCGACGACGCAGGGAAGCCGACCGCCGCACCCGGCCTGCGGCTGCGGACCGCCGCCGAGCGCCGACGCGCCGCGGAAGCCCTGGCACGGCGCAAGGCGCTCCTCGCTGCGCGTCCGCGCCAGAGCTAAGGCGAGATCCCGCGCACGAAGATCTCGTCGATCTGCACCTGGTCGAGCGTTTGGTGACCCGGGGTTCGATCCGTGTCGACCACCCGGATGGTGACCGTCCCTGCCGCTCCACCGGGAAACGCGCCCACGACGTCGAAGTCGGAACCGTCCAGGCTCAATATCGCGATCGGAGTGAACGTCGTCCCGTTCGTCGACCATTCGAAGCGGAAGTCGTCGCCGTCCGTCGAGACGCTCCGAGCACCTTCGACGTGCAGCTCGCGCGTGGTCGCGGCCGAAACGTTGAACGTCCAGCGATGCTCGAGCAGGCTGAACCGATTCGCCGGATTCCCGCCGCTGAGAACCTCTGCGATCGTCTGGACGGAATCGTCGGATGTCTCAACGTCGACGAGTGTGCCCGCGACGGTTCCGGTTACCGGGACCTGGCTCGTCGCGTGGGAGTTGACGACGCTGAGCCCCGTGCAGGCTCCAGCGTCCGTATTCACACGCGCGCTCTCGTCCGACCGCAGGCCGAGCGACCCGAGGCCGCAATCGTAGTTCTGGGCTTGGACCAGGTAGGCAAAGCCGTCGCCCGGAGGAGGAACGGTGCCGTCCGCCACGCTCGTTCCCGTGATCCCTTGCTGGAAGCACGCTCCGTAGTGCCCCGGCCCCGTTCCCGAGATCAGCGCTCGACTGATGGCGTACGAGTCGCTGGTTGCATTCGGACTCCACGACAGGACGATCGAGGAGCCGCTCTTCGCTGCGACGAGCCCCACCACCTCGGCCGGATCGCGATCGTTCGGGTCGAGCGGCTGGCAGTCGCACGCATCGCCTGCGCCGTCGCCATCGCCGTCGTTCGGAGGGCTGTTGGCGACGCTGGGACAGTTGTCGCACAGATCGCCGACCCCTTCGCCGTCGGTGTCGAGCTGCGCGGGGTTGGCCACCGTCGGGCAGTTGTCGCACTCATCCCCGACCCTTTCGCCGTCGGTGTCGAGCTGAGCGGGGTTGGCCACCGTCGGGCAGTTGTCGATTCTCTCGCAGAAGCCATCCTGATCCAGATCGCTCGCCGTGCCCTCGAGCGGACACGGATCGCAGGCATCGCCGAACGCATCGCCGTCCACGTTCTGCTGGTCCGGGTTTGCGACCGTTGGACAGTTGTCGGCGCCGGCACAGATTAAATCCAGGTCCTCGTCGCCCGCGGCTGAGATCGGGCACCCGTCGCACGCTCCAACCTGGCCATCGAGATCCCAATCGGCCAGGTACCGCCCGCCGTTCAGGCCGTTCCAGACGAACACCTCGCCGTCGATCCACACCGAGTGCCGTGCGAAATCGGGCGCGCCGATGTTGCTCACCGGGGTCCACGTGTCGGTGACTGCGTCGTAACGCGCCCCGCCCATCCCGGGCCGGTCCCGCTTCGTCGAGGGCACGACGATCTGCGCCCCTGTCCATACCCCCCCGAACATGATGTCCTCAGGCTGACCGACGTCGCTGATCGGACTCCACTGATCCGCCACGGGATCGTAACGGCCGCCGTCCCAACAGCACCCGACCGCCACCATGGAGCTACCGGTCCATCCGGCCGTCGGATGGTCGGACATCAGCGGCACTCCGACCGTCGACATCGGCAGCCACGAGTCGGTTGCCGGATCGTAACGGCCGCCGGTCACCATGTTTCGCGGCGGGTTATCGCTCCACCCGCCCCAGATCAGCATCCGGGATCCGGTCCAAACGGCGACGTGCCTCATGCGCTTCGCGGGAGCACCGAGGATCGAGGTCGGTTGCCATGTATCGGTCACGGGATCATAGCGGCCACCTGTGACAACTTCGCCGCTCGCATCGATCCCGCCCCACACGATCAGCTCCGTGCCTGCCCAAACTGCGGTGTGACTGCCGCGCCCGGCGGGCGCACCGACCGTCGACATGGCCTCCCACTGGTCTGTCGTTGGATCGTACCGCCCTCCGGTGTTGAAGTAGGCGCTGCCCGAGCAGCCCCCGGTTCCGCCGCCCCAAATGACCGCTCGGTCGCCGGTCCAGACGGAGGTATGAACATTGCGCGGCGTCGGTGCGTTGGTGTCGGACATCGCGGTCCAAGCATCGAGCAACGGGTCGTAGCGCTTGCCAGAGCCGGAGACGCCGCAGAACACCATGTTGCCGCCCCATGCGATAACGTGCGTGCCGGTCCAGACGAGCGGGGCTGGATGCGGATGCCCGTCGCCAAGTGACATCGGCGTCCATGTGTCGCTCAGCGGATCGTACCGCCCGCCGTTCTGTTCCCCCCATACGAGCATCCGGTCACCGGTCCATGCAGACGCGAGAGCCGCCATCGGCGACGGCGCGCCGGTTGTCGCCGTAGGCGCCCAGGTATCCGCCATGGGGTCGTACAATCCTCCGGTAGAGAGTCGAACAAGGCTGATACCTCCCCAGACGATCATCTTCGTTCCGGTCCACACGGCTGCGGCGGCGTTGCGGGCCACTGGCGCACCGGAGGTCGTCATCGTCTCCCAAAGGTCGAGGATCGGGTCGTACCGCCCCCCCGTCGAGACGAGTTCACCCGATTGGCCGCCCCAGACGACCATCCTCTGACCCGTCCAGATCGCAACATGACCCGTGCGTCCTGACGGCGCGCCGGTTGTCGTCATCGGCTCCCAATGGTCGAGGACGGGGTCGTAGCGCCCTCCGGTGTTGGAGTCGGTCGTGTCGCCGCCCCAAATCACCATGCGGTCGCCGGTCCAAACGGCGGTGTGGTGTCCCCGTGGCGTGGGGGCTCCCGACGTCGTGAGCGGCGTCCACAGGTTCGTCGTGGGATCAAATGCGGCG
Organism: uncultured Acidobacteriota bacterium; assembly: GCA_963824225.1. GTDB lineage: Bacteria > Acidobacteriota > Polarisedimenticolia > Polarisedimenticolales > Polarisedimenticolaceae > CAWGOF01. Next base: position 335,043 of record CAWGOF010000003.1, read on the forward strand.
CCGGTGTTCACCCGGAAACCCGTACCCGCAGAGGACCCGCCCCAGACGATCATCTTCGAGCCGGTCCAAACAGCGCTGTGATTGTTCGTTTGCGGGGCGTTCGTTTCGGAAACCGGCGTCCAGGAATCCGTGACCGGATCGTACCTTCCTCCGCCGAGGACTAACGGCGCGCAACACGATTTATGCACCCCCCAAACGATCATCTCGTTTCCGGTCCACACCGCGCTTGAGACCGCCGCCGGGAACCCGACATCGCTCATGCGGGTCCACGAGTCCGTCAGTGGGTCGTAACGCGAACCCGAAAGAACAGGCAAGTTCTCGCTGGACCCGCCGACGATGAGAAACAACGAGCCTGACCACACCGAGCTGGCCCGCTGCCGTGGCGTCGGGACATCGTCGAGCGAGCCGTTGAGCCATGAATCGTCGGGAGGGCAGGAACCCGCAGCGACCCGTGACGGAGGCAGACGGAACCCTGGGTCCGCCACCGTTGCAACCTGATCCGTTGCCCGAGGCCCTTCGTCCTTCGACACGCTTGTCGAGGACGCGCCTTCGCGGAAGTTGTCGGTCAGCCGTCGCGCAAGGGATGGTCGGGCGAAGCATTCGAGCACAAGCGCGGGATCGTGATCGAGCGCCTCGTAGATCTCCTCGAGCCGCTCGGGGTACCGCGTGCGGGACGCGATCCGCTCGATCTCGTGCTCGACCGCCGCGCTCGTGATGGGTGTGTGCCAGCGGGTCGCGAGCTCGTCCTCACGGGCGAGATGCTGTCGGACGATCGACTCGAGCGCGGCTCGCGGCACCGCTTGCTCGAACGGCCGGGTCGCACCGACGCGGTACTTGTAGTAGACGCGCTCGATCGCTTCCTGGGCCGCGACGCGCTCGTCGAACGTGAGGTCGCGGGCGAGAGCAGGAACGCTGAGCAGTGCGACGACGAGGGTCGAGATGAGTCCGGGCGACGAGCACCGCATGAGGCCCCCTTCCCGTGCTGCCAACCCGTTACGTACTTTGAACTCGTGGGTCCGTCAACGAGTTTCGAACGCGACCCTGCGCCTACTTTCTTGACCCTCACGCACCTACCGTAATTGCGTGGTCGAAGGGGCAACGAGAATTCGGTCATGTGCGATCCGGGGCCAGCACCCTTCCCTTTCCGCCACATTCTTGGCACTCGATCTCCAGAATCGACGAGAGCCCCGGCCCCTGGCGCTCGCGGGTCATCTCGAGCAGCTCCAGGTCGCTCAGACCTACGATCCGCGTCCGCGCGGTGTCCCGTTCGAGCTGGGAGGCGAGCGTTGCCACGCAATGTTCGATCGACGTTCGATCGCGGACGGAGACCCAGTCCACGACAATCGCTCCGCCGAGGTCTCTCAGGCGTAGCTGGCGCGGGATCTCCCGTGCCGCTTCGACGTTCGCTTGCGCGGGCGCTCCTGACCCGCTGTCGACGTCGATGCTGACGAGGGCCGTCGTCTCCTCGATCGTCAGCGTGCCGCCGGACGAAAGGGGCACGCGGGGAGCGAGCGCCTCGATCACCGCAGCGTGGATCTCTTCCTCGTAGAGTCTCCCGGCGCCCGGCACGAACCGCATTCGTCCGGTCAGATCGGGCGCCGCTGCGAGACGCTCGAGGATCGCTTCGCGCAGCTCGAGGTCGTCGACCACGATCTCCTCGAGCTGGTCGCTTGGAGGTGCGTCGCGCAGGGCGCTCTCGAGCAGATCGGGCTCGCGGTGGAGAACCGCGGGGGGACCCGCCTCGAGACCGCCGCCCGCGATCTCACGCCAGCGCTCGAGAAGACGCAGCGCCTCGTCCCGCACCGTGCGCTCCTCGACGGCGACCGACGGGGCGCGGACGATCCACCCGCCGCCTGAAGGCGCATCGAGGCGCTCGACGAGTGTCGTCAGGCGGTCTCTCGTCCGGTCGTCCTTCACCCGCCGCGACACGGCACGGGTCGACCTCGTCGCATCGAGGACGAGGTAGCGACCGACGAGTTGGATTCGCCGGGTCAGCTCGGCGAGCTTGTCTCGCCGCGCCACACGCCGCACCTGGACCGCGATCGTCTGCCCCGCCCGGAGGGTGGCTCCCGGTTCGAGCCAGCCCGTGCCGTTGTTGCCCAGATCGACGAACCCGGCGCCGTGCGTGACATGCACGACGCGTCCGCGAGCGATCCGTCCGCGGCCGATCCTGTCGCTCGAGTCCTCGACGTCGAGCGCGACGATCTGGCCGTCCTCGCGCAGCGCGGCCCAGGAGCGTCCGCGCGCGCGGCTAAGCCAGAGCGCCGTGGGCCTCGACACGACCGGTCGCGGCCGGCTCGAAGAGCGGCCCGACGAGCTCGTCGCCTCGGCCGACGAGCAACTCCTCGCGCACGATCCCGTCCCGCGAAGGGTCGCGGCCGAGGAGCAACGCCAGGACCTCCTCGGGCCGCACGGAGGCACCGCTCGGCCGCAGCACGAGCGTCATCTCCACCTCGCCGCGATCGAGCGCCCGCAGATCGAGCAGCTCGGTCGTCAGATCGAACGTCCGCTCGCCGCCGTCCTTCGTCGGACGGCGTACCTCGAGCGGGCCCTGCGATCGGAGCGCGGCGATCGCTTCGCCCGGATCGACACCGCTCCCCAGGGGCGCGCGGAACCGCACGGCACGGATCGCCTCGGTGATCGGCCCCACGGCGCTTTCGATCTCGCGGAGCCCGAGACAGGTCATTCCTGCGGGGAGCACCGCATCGATCCGCGCGCGCATGTTTTGGACGTCGAGGCGCTCGAACGACTCGAAGTCGACGTACTCGGCCTCGGACGCGATCCCCACCGACAGCGCGGGGCCGAAGCTCACGCGGGGCTTCGGGTTGAACCCGCTCGAGTACACGAGCTCGATCTCGGCACGCCTGAGCGCCCGCAGCACGAGACGCGTCAGGTCGAGATGCCCGAGGTAGCGCATGCGCCCGGGCTTCGTGAACCGTGCGCGGTACCTGTACTTCGGCCGCGCCGGCTCGGGCGCGGGCCCGGGCTCGCGGGCGATCGCCGCCGGCGCGTGCTCGACCGGTACGCCCGGTCCGGGGGCCACGGGCGTGGCGAGGACCGGCAGGTCGCTGCGCAGCTCTCGGCCGGTCGTCTCGGCGACGATCCCCTTGACGCAGTCCCGGGCGAACGGTGCGCAGCCGTGGCAATCGGTCGGGCCGCACACGGTCAGCGTCGCCGCCTCGAGCGCGCGCTCGAGCTCGAGCGCGAGCCACTTGCGGTTGACGCGCGAGTGCACGACGTGCCACGGCAGCGGAGCTTTCGGGTCGAGGTCGGTGTACGCGTAGCGCTCGGCGTCGACGCCGCACTCCTCGAACGCGCGGCGCCACGCGTCGGCCTGGAACATCTCGCCCCAGCCGTCGAACCGTGCGCCGTTGCGCCACGCTGTCTCGAGCACGGCGCCGAGCGCCCGATCGCCGCGCGAGAACACACCCTCGAGAAAGCTCGTCACGCCGTCGTGGTGCTTGAACTTCACGCCGCGGCCGACGCGCGCGGCGATCCGGTCGTGCTTGCGCTTCAGGTTGTCGAGGCGGTCCATGCCCAGCCACTGGAACGGCGTCTCGGGCTTGGGGATGAACGACGAGGCCGACATCGTCACGAGCGGGCCCTTCGTCCGGCCGCGCACGCGCCGGCCGATCGCCGCGATCGCGTGCGCCAGGTCGACCATCGCGTCGACGTCCGCGTCGGTCTCGGTCGGCAGACCGATCATGAAGTACAGCTTGACGTGGTCCCAGCCGGCCTCGAACGCCAGGCGGCAGGCGGTCAGGATCTGCTCCTCGCTCAGGTTCTTGTTGACCACGTCGCGCATGCGCTGCGTGCCGGCCTCGGGCGCGATCGTGAACCCCGACTTGCGCACGCGCCGCACCTCGCGGGCCAGCTCGGGCGTGATCGTCGACGCGTGCATCGAGGACAGCGAGATCGACACCTTGCGCGACTCGAACCGGTCCATCAGGTCGAGCATCACCGGCTGAATCGAGCCGTACTCGCCGGTGTTGAGCGACGACAGCGAGAACTCGTCGTACCCGGTGGCCCGGACCGAGCGGATCACCGTGTCGCGCACCTGGTTCGGGTCGCGCTCGCGCGTCGGACGGTACACGTAGCCGGCCTGGCAGAACCGGCAGCCGACCGGGCAGCCGCGCATCACCTCGACCGAGATGCGATCGTGGACGATCTCGCCGTGAGGCACGATGATCCGGTCGGGGAACGGGTACTGATCGAGGTCCATCAGGATCCGCCGCATCACCGGGTACGGCGCGTCGCCGATCGGCTCGGGGATCAACAGGCCGTGCGCCGGATGCGGGCGCGCGGTGTACAGCGCGGGCGCGTAGATCCCCTCGATCCGAGCGACCTCGCGCACGATCGTCGCGCGGTCCTGACCGCTCCGGCGCAGCTCCTTCAGCCGGTCGAGGAACTCGGGGATCATCTCCTCGCCGTCGCCGACGAACACGAGGTCGACGAACTCGGCGAGCGGCTCGACGTTGAACACGACCGGACCGCCGACGACGACGAGCGGATCGCGCTCCGCGCGGTCCGCCGAGCGCAGCGGGATCCCGCCGAGGTCCAGCATCTCGAGCACGTTCGTGAACGTCATCTCGTACTGCAGCGAGAAGCCGACGACGTCGAACGAGCGGAGCGGCGTACCGGTCTCGAGGCTCGAGAGCGGGATCTTCTCGCGGCGCAGGGCGTCGGCCAGGTCGGGCCACGGACAGAACACGCGCTCGGCCGCCGTGTCCGGCCGCTCGTTGAGCAGCGAGTACAGGATCCGATACCCCAGGTGCGACATCCCGATCTCGTACACATCAGGGAACGCCAGGGCGAACGTGACGTCGACGCTCGCGTGGTCCTTGACGATCTCGTTCCATTCGCCGCCGATGTAGCGCGACGGGCGCTCGACCGAGCCGAGCAGCCGGTCGAGGGCCGCGTCCTGGCGTGGGCCGAGCCGCGCGGTCGACATACGGGGTCTCCTGGGAAAGTCTTCGACCGCCCCAGTGTACCGCGCCCGGTGTTCGAGGTCAGGGGCCGTCGACGCCCGGTGGGCGCGGTCGACGGTCAGTTCACGAACCGTCGGGTACGGACGTTGACCACGAGTGCGACCCCGCACATCACGGCCACGAGCGCCGACCCGCCGTAGGACAGGAACGGCAGGGGCACGCCGATCGTCGGCAGGCGCCCGAGGATCATGCCGACGTTGATCGCCATCTGGCCCGTGATCCACGCCACGACCAGCATGCACAGGCACGACCCGAGCCGGTCCTGGGCCGAGCGCGCGGCGACGATGCCGCGCCACATCACGAAATAGAACAGCCCCAGGACGCAGATCGCGCCGAGGAACCCCGTCTCCTCGGTGAACGTCGACAGCACGAAGTCCGTGTGCTGGGCCGGCAGGAAGTTCAGCTGGCTCTGCGTCCCGGCGAACAGGCCCTTCCCCACGAGGCCGCCCGAACCGATCGCGATCTTGGACTGCCGGACCTGGTAGCCCACGCCGGTCGGATCCCGCTCGGCATCGAACATCGTCAGGATCCGTTCCTTCTGGTACGGCTTCAGGTGCGTCCACCCGACCGGCGCGAGCAGGAGCGCGAGGACGGCGAAGCCCACCAGCACCTTCCAGCGCACGCCACCGATCATCAGCGCGGTGCCGAAGATCGGCACGAAGATCAGCGCCGTACCCATGTCGGGCTGGAGCGCGATCAGCCCGACCGGCGCGGCGACGAGCAGCCCCATCTCGCCGAGCTGCCTGAGCCCCATGCTCGACCGAACGCGTCGCGCGAGGTACACCGCCAGGACGAGGCACGTCGTCCACTTCGCGAACTCGGACGGTTGCGCGCGCAGCGGACCGATCTCGAGCCACGAGCGGTTGCCGCCGACCTCACGCCCGAACGCCAGAACGAGCGCGAGGAGTCCGAGCGCCGCGCCGTGGAACACGAGCGCCAGCTCGGCCCACAGGCGATAGTCCACGACGACCACGACGGCCGCGGCGACGGCGGCGACCGCGAGCCACGCGAGCTGCGTCTTCCACAACCCGGACCGGCCGACCTGCTCGGCCGTGGCCGAGGCGATCGATAGCAGGCCGATCCCGGCGAGCGCGAGCGCGGCGAGGATCGTCGGGAGGTCGAGTCCCGTGAGGAGCCGCCGGCCCTTCATCGCGTGGTCCCCTGCGGCGTCTGGCGTGACGCCTGGAGCCCGGGCGACGGCGGCGGGCCCTCGGGCGGCATCTCCGGGGCGAAGTACACCTCGAGCACCTGCCGCACGATCGGCGCGGCGGACGTACCTCCGTGTCCGCCGTGCTCGACGACCACGGCGAACGCGACGCGCGGTGCATCGACCGGAGCGTAGCCCACGAACCACGCATGGTCGCGCTCGGCCTTGGGGAGCTCGTCGGCGTCGATCCCGGCCGACTTCTTGAACACCTGGGCCGTACCGGTCTTGCCGGCGACGGTGAACCCGCCGCGAGTCACGGAGCGGCCGGTGCCGGCCTCGACCACCATCTCGAGACCCCGCCGCACGGTGGCGAGCGTGCCGGGCGAGATCGGGAGCTCGCGGGACGGCGACTGGCCGGTGCGCGCGAGATGCGGACGCGGCAACCGGCCGGTCGCGACCCCCGCGATCATCGTCGCCATCTGGATCGGCGTCACGGCGATCAGTCCCTGGCCGATCGCGACCGAGATCGTGTCGCCCGGGTACCACGGCTCGCCGTGCGCACGCTGCTTCCACTCGGCGGACGGGAGGATCCCTCCCTCTTCCCCCGGGATGTCGACGCCCGTCGGCGAACCGAGACCGAGCGTCGCCCCGAAGCGCTGGATCGGCTCGATGCCCAGGCGCTGCCCCAGATGGTAGAAGTACACGTTGCACGACTGGGCCAGCGCGCGCTCGAGATCGACACGGCCGTGGCCGCCCTTCTTCCAGCACAGACGCCGATGGCCGTAGATCACGGTCGAGCCGGCACAGAACAGCGCGTCCGACGGGTGGATCGTGCCGGTCTCGAGCCCGGCGATCGACATCACGACCTTGAACGTCGAGCCCGGAGCGTAGTAGCTGGCGATCGCCCGGTCGTGGAGCGGGCGGCCCTCGTCGGCGTTGAGCGCTTGCCAGGCTTCGCGCGTCAGGCCGTCGGCGAACCGGTTGGGATCGAACGCCGGCGTCGATGCGAGGGCCAGGACCTCCCCCGTGCGTGGGTCGAGGAACACGCCGGCCCCGGCCTCCGCGCCGAGCGCCTCGACGAGCGCGCGCTGCATCCGCAGATCGAGCGTGATCTCGATCGGCGCGCCGTGGCCCGGCTCCTCGAGCACCTGCGAGTCGCCGATCTGCCGGCCCAGGCTGTCGACCGATGCGACCATCCAGCCCCGCACGCCGCGCAGCGGGTCGTCGTACGCCCGCTCGATGCCCGACTTGCCGACGATGTCGCCGCGAAACAGGGTCGTCGCGTTCTCCGTCGTCTGCAGCCGGGCCTCGCTGACCTCGCCGACGTAGCCGATCGCGTGGGCCGCGAGCGCCCCCTCGGGATAGTGCCGGCGCGCGCTCTGGCGCACCTCGATCGACGGGAACCGGTCGCGCCGGGCCTCGATCCGCGCGAGCTCGGTCAGCGTCACGTCCTCCTTGACCGTCAGCGCGTCGAACGACGGCCGCGAGCGCGACTCCTCGACGCGCCGGCGCAGCGCGGCGACCGGCTCGCCCAGGATCGGCGCGAGACCCGCGAGCTGCCGCTCGAGGCTCGGGTCCGCGTCGCGGCGCAAGAGCAGATCGAGCGACGGACGCGTGGACGCGATGACGTGGCGCTCGCGGTCGAAGATCTCACCGCGCGTCGCCGGAAGCGGGATGCGGCGCAGCCGGTTGTTCTCGGCCAGCACGCGGTATTCGGCGCCATGGACGCCCTGGAGGTACCAGAAGTCGAGCAGGAACGCGAACAGGAGCAAGCTCAGCACCACGTGCACGAGCAGGATCCGCCGCTCGACCACCTGGCCGAACAGGTAGTCCTTGAGCTCCCAGCGTTCCCGATAGTCCATCGACTACCTCGCCCGCCGCGTGCGGCCCTCACCCAGCCGTCGCGTCGCGCCGAACGACAGCACCACGAGGCCGCCCGTGATCAGCGCTTTCACGGCGACGGCTCCGTACGCGAAGCCCGGAGCGGTCTGGTCGAGCATCCGGCGCAGACCGAACGTCAGCATACCGTCGGCGACGGCGGCCAGAGCCCCGAACGCGAACCGTGCCGGCTGACGTCGCACGTCGAACCGCGCGGACAGGCCACCGAGGGCCCAGCCGAGCGCGGTCTTGTTGAAGCCGTTCAGGCCGAACACGTCGGTCTGGAACCACGCGTCCTGGAGCAAGCCGGACACGCATCCGACGAGCATCCCTGCGCGCTGGGACGCCGCCAGAGCGTACCAGGCGGTGGGCACGAACAACAGATCGATGTACCGCGGGGCTTCGGGCCACAGGGCGCCGAGCGCCACCTGCCCGGCGAGGGCCAGGGCGATCGCCAGGATGAGGTTGACGGGCTTCACGCCGGGTCGCTACTGCCGGGCGGATCGAGCAGGCCGGCGCCCGGCGGCGCGAGCAGCACGAGAACCTCCTCGAGCGAGCGCAGATCGACCTCCGGCTCGACCTGGATTCGCTGGCTCCCGTCCGGAACCTCGTGAACCGCCGACACCCGTCCGATCCCGAACCCGCGCGGGAAGACCCCGTCGAGCCCCGAGGTCACTACGCGATCCCCGTGCAGCACGTCCGAGAATCGCGGGACGTACAGCATGTCGAGGACCTTGCCGCCGCGGCCGACGACGACGCCCTGGGCCCGGCTGCGCTGGACCACCGCCGCGACCCCGCTGAACGGGTCGTCGAGCAGGCGGACCATGGCGTGACCGGAATCGACCGAGACGACCCGGCCCACGGCCCCGCCCCAGGCGACGACCGGGAGATCGACGCGCACGCCGTCGTGGGCGCCGCGGTCGATCACGATCAGGTTCGTGTCGCCGGCGTGGCTCGCGGTGACGACGGACGCCCCGAGGGACGCCGGCGCGAGCTCCTCGCGCATGTCGAGGAGTCGGCGCAGCCGCGTGTTCTCCTCGACCGCCTCCCGGGCCTCGCGAAGCTCGGTCGTCAGGCGCTGGACCTCGCTCTCGAGCTCGCGGTTGCGCGCCCGCACCCCGAACAGCCGCTGCGATCCGCCGACCGCTCCGCGGAACGCGCCGCCGGCGGTGGCCGAGGCGTCGACGACCGGTCCCGAAACGCGGGTGAGCCAGCCGCGCAGGCGGGTCGAGCCGTCGCCGCCCTGGACGCTCCCGGACATCAGCAGTAGCTGGCTCAGGAGCAGGATCACCAGGAGGATTGCGTTCCAGCGGGCGGTGCTCATCCCGGTGACCGCGCGGACGAGGGGCTCAGTCGAGAGCCACCTTCCGCAAGAGGTTGAAGTCGCTGAGCAGCCTTCCGGTGCCCATCACGACCGACGTCAGCGGATCGTCGGCGATCGACACCGGCAGCCCCGTTTCCTCGCGCAGCCGCTTGTCCAGGTTCCGCAGCAGCGCTCCGCCCCCGGTCAGCACGATCCCGCGGTCGACGATGTCCGCCGACAGCTCGGGCGGCGTCTGCTCGAGCGCGACGCGCACGGCCTCGATGATCGTGGCCACGGGCTCCGACAGCGCCTCGCGGATCTCTTCGTCCGAGATCGGAACGGTCTTGGGCACGCCCTCGACGAGGTCGCGGCCCTTGATCTCGAGCGTCATCTGCTCGTCCAGCGGGAACGCCGAGCCGATCTTGATCTTGATCTCCTCGGCCGTGCGCTCGCCGATCAGCAGGTTGTACTTGCGCTTGATGAACTGCGTGACCGCCTCGTCCATCTCGTTGCCCGCGACGCGCACCGACCGCGAGTAGACGATCCCGGCCATCGAGATCACCGCGACGTCGGTCGTGCCGCCGCCGATGTCCACGACCATGTTGCCCGTCGGCTCGGTGATCGGAAGACCCGAGCCGATCGCGGCCATCATCGCCTGCTCGACCAGGTACACCTCGGTGGCCTTGGCCTTCATCGCCGAGTCCCGCACGGCGCGCTTCTCGACCTGCGTGATCTCGCTCGGCACGCCGATCACGATGCGCGGGCGCACCCCGATCGAGCGATTGTGAGCTTTCTTGATGAAGTGATCGAGCATCTTCTCCGTATGCTCGAAATCGGCGATCACACCGTCCTTCATCGGCCGGATCGCCACGATGTTCCCCGGCGTGCGGCCGAGCATGTCCTTGGCATCGCGGCCGACCGCCTCGACCCGCCCGGTCTTCTGGTTCACCGCGACGATCGATGGCTCGCTGACCACGATCCCACGACCGCGGGCAAACACGAGCGAGTTCGCCGTTCCGAGATCGATGGCTAGATCGTTCGAGAACAGCGAGAGCAGGGATCTCGGGGACCATCCCATCGTGTCCGATCTGGCGCGAATCGTCGCCACCCCGCACGCGCTCGCAAGGCTGTCGGCCCCGCGCTCCGTGGACCCACCAGCCGGGCCCGGTTCTCGACTTTGTTTCGTCGCGGCATGGTAAACGGGCGGCGGCGTTCGGGCAAACGCAGCATACCGTTCCCGATCCCGGCGGCCAAATGTAATCCGTCACTCGAAGCGATGCAATCCGAAGATCACCGATTCAATAGATCTCCAGGTAGGTCTGCCGGTGCATTTCCGTCTCGTTCCCCGCGTTGTCCTGCGCCACGAAGCGCAGGTCGTTCAGTCCTTCCTTGCGCAGGCGGACCACGGCGTAGAACGTCCCGTCGTCGGACACGTCGATGCGCTCGTTGTCGACCCACAGGCTCGCTCCGGGCTCGGTGCGGCCGTTGACGATGACCATCGCGCCGACCGACACGAACTCGGTCAGCTCGAGCGGTGGCGGCGCCTGATCCGCCCGATCCCGGATCCTCTCGGACGACACGCGGAACCGCCGCGCCGGACTGAACGGGCCGGGCACGCCGGTCGACGAGATCGCCGCCACGCGCCAGTTGTACGCTCCGTCCGGAACCTCCGCGAGAACCGCCTGGGTTCCGCTCCGCTCGTCGTCGAACAACGGCTCGGTGAACAGCGCCTTGTCCGAGATCACCAGGCGATACCGCGTGGCGCCGGGGACCGACTCCCAGGCCAGCGTGACCTCGGGGGGCCCTTCGTCTTCGGAGATGAACACCTTCTGGTCGCGCGGCGTCACGAGCGCGGGGACACCGGGCAGCGCTTCCTTCGCCGCGAGCTCGCCGGCCTGCGTGCGGACGCGCTCGCCGCCCACCAAGCTCTCGGCGTGCTCGGGCGATCGGACCTCGACCCGGCCCTGGAACACGTCGAACGACGCCTCGTCCTTGTCGTCGCTCGCGCGGACGCGGAACTCGGACTCCTGGTCCGTCCGCGCGACGACCGTCCCGGCGGCGACCTCGTGGAACGAGCCCTCGACGTTCTTCTCGCGCGTCGACGACTTGACCTCGCCGAACGTCAGGGCTTCGCGCACCTTGCGCACCTTGGTCGCCGGGTTCTCGGACAGCTCGCGGATCTCGAGCAGCGACCCCGCGGCGATCGTCGAGATCGTCCCGTCGAAGTAGATCAGCTGGGCCGAGCCGGCGGACGACGTCTTGATCTGGTCGCCCATCTTCAGCTCCATGCGGGCGCTCGCCGCTTCCCAGGCGAACTCGCCGGCGCGCTTGACGCGGACGTCGCCCTCGAGCCGATAGAACCGCACCATGCCCGCTCCGGCGTCCGAGCCGTCGACCATGCCGATCGCCTGGAGCGCCAGGTTCTCCGACCGGATCGCCGCGCCACGCGCATCGTCGAACCGCATGCCGGCGAGGAGGTCGCGCGCATCGCGCAGCGCGACGCCGGCGCTCTCGAGGACCTCGCCGAGCCGCGGCTCGTCGCTGCGGAGGGCCGAGGCGTCGGCCAGGCGGCGCTCGGCGCGGCCGATCGCCTCCCGCGCTGCGCTGCGCGGGGCGTGCACCTGGGTGACGTACCAGTACGCTCCTCCTCCACCGACGAGGGCGACGACCAGGCCGATCACGCCGAACACGCTGCGGTACGTGACGTTGAACCACTCGACCTGGAACCGGTTGATCGCGGCCCGACTCATGAGACCGGCGGACCTCCTCCTCGCGGGTGCGGACCCCCCCGCGCGAATGTAGTCCCGGGGTCCGGACGAGGCCAGTCGCGGTTGCCCGCCCCACCGGGCTGGGATACCATCCTGCGTTTTCCGATCGGCCGCTGCGGAGAAACCCATGCTCAGCTCGCTGCGCTCGCATCTCAGAGAACGCCAGTGGCCGAAGTGGCTGCTCGTGCTCGTGGCCCTGTCGTTCACGCTGTACCTCGGCGCGTTCTACTCGTGCGACGACACCGTCGGCACGACGGCCGAGTGGGCGGCGAAGATCGACGGGAAGGAGATCCCGGCGGCGCAGTTCCGGTCGGTCGCGCGTCAGCTCGATCAGCGGTACCGCCAGTTCCTCGGCGCGAACTACGACGACCTCCGCGCACAGTTCCGGCTGGGGTCCCAGGCGATCGAGCAGGTGGTCGACCGGGAGCTGATCCTGGCCGACGCCCAGGCGCTCGGGCTCCACGTGTCGGATGCCGAGCTGATCGAGACGATCCGCACGCATCCCTCGCTCCTCGACCCGACCGGCAAGTTCGTGGGGAAAGCCGAGTACGAGCGCCTCCTGCGCGGGATGCCCGGGGGCGCCGCAGCGTTCGAGCGCGACCTGGCCACCGATCTGCTCGTCGAGAAGTGGAAGACGCTCGTCAGCCAGTCGGTGACGATCGACGATCGGGACCTCGAGGACCTGCACCGGCAGCGGACCGAGAAGACGGCGGTCGACTCGTTCCTGGTCCGGCTGTCGGACGCGACGTACGACACGCAGGTGACCGCGGAGCAGGCGCGTCAGTACTACGACGCGCATCCCGAGCGCTACACCCGTGCGGCGGGGCGCAAGATCCGCTACGTGCTCATCGACCGCCAGTCCCAGGCCGCGCAGATCCAAGCGACGGACGACGAGCTGCGATCGCACTACACGTCGAGCGCCGAGCGCTACGCCCACCCGGAGCAGCGCCGGGCGAGCCACATCCTGTTCCGCATCGACCCCGGTGCGGACGCCGGGACGGCGAAGGCGGCCGCCCGGGCCCAGGCCGACGCCGCGCTGGCCCGCATCGGACGGGGCGAAGGGTTCGCCACGCTCGCGCGCGAGCTGTCGCAGGACAAGCTGTCGGCCGAGCGCGGCGGCGACCTGGGCTGGTTCGCTCGCGGCCAGATGGTCGGACCGTTCGAGAACGCCGCGTTCGCGACCGACGTGGACAAGATCGCACCGATCACCGAGACCGATTTCGGGTTCCACGTGATCCAAGTCACCGGGGCACGCGCGGCGGGCACCGCCCCGTTCGAGGAGGTGCGGGCCCAGGTCGAGCAGGAGTACAAGTCGCGCAAGGCCGAGGAGCGGGTCACGTCCGCGGCGTCACGGATCCGGGCCAAGATCTCGTCGGCCGAACGGCTCGAGCCCGTGGCCAGCGAGGAGAGCCTGCGGGTCGAGAAGCGGTTCGTCTCTCCGAGCGAGGGACTCCAGGAGCTCGGTCTCGCGCCCGAGGCCCAGACCGCCGTCCTGACGCTCGATCCCGGGGCGGTCAGCCAGCCCGTACGCTCGACCCGGGGACTGCTGATCGCCGTCGTGGACGAGCTCGTTCCGCCGGGTCAGGCTCCGTTCGAGGACGTCGAGGCACGCGTGCGCGGCGACGTCATCGACGCGCGGTCGCACGAAGCCGCGCTCGCCGCGGCTCGACGGGCGATGGGCGGAGCGCGCGAGCTGCGCGCGGCGGCCCGCACGGCCGCCCGGGAGGTCGAGAGCTCGGGCGACCTCGCCCCGGGGCAGTCGCAGCCCGCGTGGGGCGGCGACTCGCCCGAGCTCCGCGCGGCGCTCTTCGGCCCCGACGTTCAGGTGGGCCAGCGCGGTGTGGTCGCCGTCCCCGCCGGCGCCCTGGTCTACGAGGTCACGCGTCGTGTGCCGTTCGATCCGGTCGCGTTCGCCGGCGCGAAGACCGCCCTGCGCGACGAGCTACGGCAGCAGCGCGAGTCGTCGCTCGTGCGTTCGCTCGTCGAGCAGCTGCGACGCAAGCGCGAGATCGTGATCAACGAGCCGCTCGTCCAGCAGCTCGACGGTCGAACCTGACGTCAGCTCGGACCGGACGTCGTCTCGAGCCAGTCCAGGATGTCCTGCATGTCGAACGGCTTCGACAGGAAGCCCATGCCGTGGGTCGCGTAGTACCCCAGGGCGTGCTCGGACTGGACCAGGCCCGAGGTGAACAGCGTGCGCTGGGCCAGCTCGCCGTCCATCTGGCGGATCTGGCGGTGCAGCATGACGCCGTCCATGTCCGGAAGGTTGAAGTCCAGGATCGCCGCGTCGTAGATGCTGTCGCGCACCCGGTCGATCGCTCCGGACGCATCGGGCGCCGAGTCGACGACGAACCCGTGGGTCTCGAGGAACTCCTTCAACATGTCGACGATCTCCGGCTCGTCGTCGACCACGAGAATGCGCTTGGGCATACGGGGCGTTCCTCTCGACCGGCGTTAGAGCTTATCCCACGGCGTTCGGCCCGGGCAAGCTCGGGCTCAGACGCGCACCGACGGATCGAACAGCCGTCGGTGCTCCTCGATCGCGAATCGATCGGTCATCCCGGCCAGATAGTCGGCGATCGCGCGCTCGAGCGGCTCGGGTCCGACGCGGCGCAGCGCGTCCTCGGGTAGCAGACGCGGGTTCTCGAGATACCGCTCGTACAGCGCGCGCAGCACCCGCCGGGCCTTGTCCATCATCCGCTCGATGCGCGGATGCCGGTACAGCTGCCGGTTCAGGTACAGCTTCAGCTCGCGGTTGCGCAACGCGGCCTCGGCCGAGAGCCCCACGAGCCCGCGACCGGCTTGGCGCACGTCGGCGGTCGACCGGACATCGGCGGCCTCGATCGCGTGGCGCGTGGTCTCGATCAGGTCCGACACGAGCCGGTCGATCATCCGGCGCAGCGCGTCGGCCACGACGACCCGTCCCTGGGCCTGCCCGACACGCGCACGCGCCGCGCCCAGGCACTCGTCGAACAGCGGCACGGCCCCGGCCAGGGCCCCGAGATCGAGCAGTCCCGACTCCAGGCCGTCGTCGACGTCGTGATGGTTGTAGGCGATCTCGTCCACGAGATCGATCAGCTGGGCCTCGAGCGGCGGCAGCACGTCGGGATCGTACTCCGCGAACTCGGGCGCCGAGCGCACGTCGATCGGCCCCGAGTGCTTGGCGATCCCCTCGCGCACCTCCCACGACAGGTTCAGCCCGGGGAACTGCGCATACCGCTCCTCGAGCCGCTCGACGATGCGCAGCGTCTGGCGGTTGTGGTCGAACCCGCCCACGCCCGCGAGGAGCTCGCGCAGCACCTCCTCCCCGACGTGGCCGAACGGCGTATGTCCCAGATCGTGCGACAGCGCGAGCGAGTCGACGAGGTCCTCGTTCAGCGACAGGGACCGAGCCATGGTCCGACCGATCTGGCTGACCTCGATGCTGTGCGTCAGCCGGGTGCGGTAGTGATCGCCCTCGTGGTTGACGAACACCTGGGTCTTGTACTCGAGCCGCCGGAACGCGCGGGAATGGATGATCCGATCGCGGTCGCGCTGGTATCCGGTACGATACGGGTGCTCGTCCTCGGGAAACCGCCGGCCACGCGACTCGCGCCACGCCTGGGCCCACGGCGCGAGCCCGTGCGGGTCGCGCGGGACGCTCACATCGAGAAGCTCGACCCGCAACCGCAGCTGCCCGTCGCACGGGGGTTGCCGATCTTGAACCCCGACCCGGCCAGGCTGTCCACGTAGTCGATGCTCAGCACCTCGACGTGCAGGCTCGAGATCGCGTCGACGTAGACCTTCAGGCCGTCGAACTCGAGCACCTGGTCCAGGGCCTGCGCCGTGTCCTCCCAGGTCAGCCCGTACTCGAAACCCGAGCATCCGCCACCGCGCACCGCGACGCGCAGACCGTAGCCGGCCTTGTTCTCGGCCGCGAGCAACGACTTCACCTTCTCCACTGCCTTCGGGGTCATCTGCAGCATCGGTCTCTTCCTCCACGCGAAAACACCAGAGAAATGTAGGAGACCCGTCGCGGCCTGTCAACGCACGGCGTTGCGTGCGGTGCGGGCGCTCCGATACTCTGTCGGGCGGAGGGCGATCGTGGACTCGAGCACCGCACCGCGCCGGCTGGAGCTGCACGTGACCCTGCCGTACAAGGCGCAGCCGGCGGAGCACCCCGGCATCCGACGGTATCTCGATCAGGGCTATCGGATCGAGGTGCTCCAGCGGCTGACCGACCGCGAGGCGATCGTCGTGCTCGCTCGCACCGACGCCGGCTGAATCAGACGAGCCCGAGCTTCCGCCCGGCCCGCGTGAACGCGTCGAGCGCCTGGTCCAGGTGCTCTCGGGTGTGCGCCGCCGAGACCTGGCACCGCACGCGCGCATGTCCCTGCGGCACGACGGGGAAGCCGAATCCGGTCACGAACACGCCCTCGTCGAGCAGCTGCTCGCTCATGCGGATCGCGAGCGCCGTCTCCCCGAGGATCACGGGAACGATCGGAGTTTCCCCCGCAAGCGGCCGGAAGCCGCGCTCGGCCAGCTGGCCGCGGAAGTAGCGCCGCGTTCTCGCGCAGCCGGGACACGAGCTCCGGATGCGCCTCGACCGCGCGCACCGCGGCGAGCGCGCTCGCCGCGACGGTCGGCGGGAGCGCGTTCGAGAACAGCTGCGGTCGCGAGCGCTGCACCAGGTAGTCGACGAGGTCCGGGTGACCGGCGGTGAACCCGCCCGCCGCTCCGCCGAGCGCCTTGCCCAGCGTCGACGTGATCACGTCCACCTGCCCCACGAGACCGAAGTGCTCCGCCGTGCCGCGGCCCGGTCTCGCCGAGGACTCCCGTCGCGTGCGAGTCGTCGATCGCGACGACGGCATCGTAGCGTCGAGCCAGGTCGATGATCTCGGGGAGCCGGGCGATGTCGCCCTCCATGCTGAACACGCCGTCCGATGATCACGAACCGCGTTCGTGCGGAACGCGACTCCTGCAGGATGCGCTCGAGCTCGCCCATGTCCGAGTGCGCGTACACGCGGCGCGTGGCCTTGCACAGCCGCACGCTGTCGATGATGCTCGCGTGGTTCAACGCGTCGCTGATCACGACGTCCTCGTCGTCGAGCACCGTCGGCATGAGCCCTTCGTTCGCGTTCCAGCACGAGACGTAGCTCAGCGCGGCCGGCGTGCCGACGAACGTGGCCAGCGCCTCCTCGAGCTCGCGATGCACGGTGAACGTCCCGCAGATGAACCGCACCGACCCGGTACCCGCGCCGAAGCGGTCGAGCGCGGCCCGGCCGGCCTCGACGACCTCCGGGCGATTGCACAGGCCGAGATAGTTGTTCGACGACAGCACGACCACGTCGCCGCGACCCTCCATGCGCACCACCGCGGCCTGCGGGCTGTCGATGTGGTTGAGCCGCTTGTACACGCCGTCGCGGCGGAATCCGAGGATCGCTTCGTGCAGCCGCTCGTGGAACGCCTGGCTCATCCTGGCCCTCGCGTGCGCTCGGCGGCGCCTGGGGAATACGGTAGCCGGTCGAGGCCGCGCTTTCCAAGGCGGCGGCCCGCAGCCATACTACGCCCGCGAGGGCCGCGCCGATCGGCGCAGAACGAGGAGTCCATGGCGACGCACAAGATCCCGATCAAGTTCCCCGAGCGGGTGCTGCCCGGCGTGTACGCGAACCAGATGGTCGTGAGCCACACTCGGGAGGAGTTCCTGATCGATTTCCTGAACGTGTTCCCGCCCGAGGGCGTGGTGAACGCGCGGGTGATCGTCAGCCCCGGACACCTGAAGCGCATGATTCGCGCACTGACCGACAACCTCGGACGCTACGAGACCAAGTTCGGTCCGATCCTCGAGGCCAGCGCACCCGATCCCGAGGCGCAGACGAACTAGTCCCGCCGAGCGAGCTCGGACAGCAGGTGCGGCAGCTCGGGGACGATGAGCTCGTCGAGCGCGAGCACGACCGCCGCGGGCGCTCCGGGAACGGCGAACACGACCTTGCCACAGGCGATCCCGCCGACGGCTCGGCTGAGCATCGCCGCGCTGCCCACCGTCCGGTACGACAGGGCCCGGAACAGCTCGCCGAAGCCGTCGAGACGCTGGTCGAGCAGCCCGGCCACCGCCTCGTACGTCCGGTCGCGGGCCGCGATCCCGGTGCCGCCGGTGACGATCACACCGTCGCAATCGGCGCGCGCGATCCACGCGCGGAGCTGCTCGCGGACGAGGTCGGGCTCATCCCGCAGGATGCGCTGCTCGACGACCCGATGGTGCGCACGCTCCAGGCGCTCGCGGACCGTCCGTCCGCCCTCGTCCGTCTCGGGCGTGCGCGTGTCGCTGACGGTCAGGACGGCGAACCCGCCGGTCCGCGCGCTTCCGGCATGGGCGTGGGGCCCGCGGGCCCGACCGCTCACAGCGACTCGAGCCAGCGCACGAGCGTGGCGGTGCCCGCGCCCGTGCCACCCTCCCGCGTCTCGGGGCGCTCGTGCTCGGCGAACGCCGGGCCCGCGATGTCGAGGTGCAGCCACGGCACGTCGCGCGGCACGAACTCGCCGAGGAACAGCGCCGCGGTGATCGCTCCGCCCCAGCGCTCGCCCATGCTCCGCAGGTCCGCCGGCCCCTTCTGCAGCGCGCGCAGGTACTCGTCGTACAGCGGCAAGCGCCACAGCTTCTCCCCGGCTCGCGCTCCCGCGTCGAGGATCGCCGAGGCCAGCGCATCGTCGCGGGTGAACACCCCGGCCGCGTCGGTTCCCAGCGCCACGACGCACGCGCCGGTGAGCGTGGCGACGTCGACGATCGACGACGGAGCCAGGCGGTCCGCCGCATACGCCAGGAGGTCGCACAGCACGAGGCGACCCTCGGCGTCGGTGTTCATGACCTCGATCGTCTTGCCCGAGTACGAATCGAGGATGTCGCCGGGCTTGTAGGCGTCCCCGCCTCCCATGTTCTCGACGAGCCCCAGCAGGCCGTGAACCTCGGCCCGGCAGCCGACGCGCGACAGCGTGGACATCGCGGACAGGACCGCCGCAGCCCCGGCCATGTCCATCTTCATCGTGAGCATCGAGTCCGAGGGCTTGAGATTCAGCCCCCCGCTGTCGAACGTCACGCCCTTGCCCACGAGGACGACGCGCGCGCGCGGCTTGCCGCGCGGGCGGTAGCGCAGGTGCACGACGCGGGCCGGACGATCGGAGCCCCGAGCCACGGCGAGCAACGCGTGGAACCGCATGCGCCGGAGCTCGGGCGCACCGTACACGCGACACGCGAGGCCGCTCGCCCGCGCGGTCCGGACGGCGCTCTTGGCCAGCGCGTCGGGACTCTTGCGCGACGGGCCCTCGTTCACCAGGTCGCGCGCGGCACACACGGCGCGCGCCGCGACCTCGCCGAGCCGCGCCGCACGCAGGACCGCCGGCCCCGTCGAGTCGACCAAGATCTCGAGCGAGCGCAGGCGGACCAGGCGTCGCGAATCGTCGCTCAGGTGGCGCTCGAAATGGTACGCGCCGAGAAGCGCGCCCTCGACCGCGGCACGGACGTCGTCCGATGCGTCGCCGACGTCGACGGGCCGCGGCAGGCGGAGCGTCAGGCTCTCCGCGCTCAGCCGCGCCGCGGCGCGAGCCGCGCGCGCGCTCCCAGCGCGCAGGGCCTCGGCCTCGTCTCGCTCGCGGCCCAGTCCCACGACGAGAAGGCGTCGCGGTGCGCTGCCTTCCACGTTCCAGCTGATCAGATCGCTGGACACGCCATGGAACCGCGCCGCGTGCATCTCGCGTGCGAGCGCACGACGCAGCTCGCGGTCCTCGACACCGCGCGGCTCGCGGTCGCCCTCGTAGGCAAAGCACGCCGCGACGTCGGCCCGCGCGCGGCCGAGGTCGGCATGAACCACACGGATCTCCATGGGGGGTCTCCGACGATCGTGAGGCGCCGTACTCTATCGGACGGCGGCGTCGTCGGTCAACGCGGCGAGAACGGCGGTGAGCTCGCGCGATAGCGCCGCGCGATCCCCGGCGTTGCTCACGATCCGGTCGGCGAGCGCGAACGTCAGCGCGAGCTGCTGGGACGCCGGATCGGCCGCGTTCTCGTCCTCTTCCCGTCGCCGGAACTCCTCGAGCGTCGTCGGGTCACCCGGTCGCGCGCGGTCGAGCGCGCGGTCGAACCGCAGACTTTCCGGGGCCCAGATGCCGAGCAGCACGAACCGCGGAAGGGTTCGCAGGACCTGCACCTCGGCCGGGTTGCGGATCGAGTCCACGACGTCACGATGGCCGATCGACGCCAGCGTCCGCAAGGCCAGGACGCCCGGTCCCTCGCGGCGCCGCATGTCGTTCCCGACGCGGATGAGGTCTTCACGGGAGGTGGAGAGGCCGAGCGCGCGGGCCTCCTGACGCACCGCGTCGGACAGGGAGTGAATGCGAAACCCGCGCGCCGCGAGCCAGCCCGCGACCTCACCTTTGCCTGAGGCGTTCGCGCCGGTCAATCCGAGGACGAGAGGCCGGGGCGATCCGGCCGGGGGACGTAGATCAGTCGCCAGGATTGGAGTCCCGGTTCGCAGGTTCGGGCTCGGAATCTCGCTTCGAGCCTCCCCCGTCGGTCGGGTTGGGAAGCGTCGGGTCGGGGCTCGGTGCGGGCGACGGCTGGAGCTCGGGCGGCGGCGGGTAGGTCGAGGTCCCCTTGAACCTAGGGCTGATGCCGACCGTCTGGGCCCGCGTCGCCGGCTTCGGTCCGCCCTGGATCACGAACTTGTTCCCCAGCCGGCTCGTCCCGCGATACGCGTCCGAGCTGGGGAGGCCGAGCACCTCGCGGCGCCCGGTCGAGACCGCGCTGCGGGGGTCGCCCGGGTCTTCGACGTAGCCTGCGATCCCCATGCGCGGATCGACCTGGATGTGGGGGCTGCTCTCGACCGGCTGTCGCTCGCGCGAGACGCGGTTGACCTCCAAGCCTCGCGCCGTGTAGTCCGCCGCAGCCGCGCCCTGGGCCGGCGAATGAATGACGTTCGAATGGCTGGGCTTGAGCTGGATCCCCTGGGCCCCTTCGATCCGGTCGACGAGGGTCATCGGGAACGCGATGAACGAGTCTCCGCCGAGGTCGAGGTGGATCATGTCCCCCTTGACCTCGTGACCCCGGACCGCCATGGCCGACCCGCTCGTCAAATAGACGATCTCCTCGGAGAAAGCGGGAGCGGACGCGAGAGTGACAAGGACCGCCAGCAGCGGAGCGCTTCGCATGGACCGAAGTGTACCCCAATGAGGGTCGCGCGACAACGAAAACGAGGGCCGCTCCGTTGCGTCCCCCCCGCAGGCCCCGTACCATGCGGGGCATGCCAAGCTGGGCTTTCGCCGCACTCGCGCTCCTCGCACTCGGCGCAGCGCCGCACGACGCCCGGCCGCCCGCGGAACCGGCCAAGATCCGGATCTCGGTCGCACCGACGGCCCTGGCGCCGGGTGGACGGGCGGACGTGACGCTCGCCCTGGCCGCATCGCCGGGCATCAAGGTGAATCGATACCCGCGGATCAAGCTGTCGGTGGCGCCGCTCGCCGGTGTCGTCAGGGGTGGCGATGCGAGCGTCGGAAACGACGCGCCACCTCCCGTGGCCGACGCGGCGGGGAACTACTTCGGCGACCCGATCGATCCGGTGCGCCTCGCTCTCGACGTCGAACCGCACGCCTCGCCCGGCCGGCACGAGCTGGCCGCGACCGTCACCTATTTCTACTGCGTCACGGAGAGCGGGTTCTGCGCGCCGTCGCGCACGAACGTCAAGGTTCCGATCGAGGTTCGTTGATCTCGGCCTTCCCCCCGTCGAACAGCTCGAGCCCGTTTCGCAGGTGGTCTGCGAGCAGGCGTCCTGCCTCCTCGGCTCGGGCCTCGGGCACGAGGATCCGGATCTCCCCCAGGCCGTCGACGCTCAGCGGGAACACGGCGTGCGGGACGTCCGACACCACCTGGCACGGGATGCCATAGCTCTCGAGCAGCTGCCGCACGAGAAGCGCCTCGCCGTCGCTCCACGTGCGAACGAGGACGCTCGCGCCCCCGGAGCTCCCGGCAGCTTCGTCGGCGGCTGCCTTGCTCCGGCGCTCGGCGTCGTCCATGGCTCCAAGGATTCTACGGCCGCCCCAGGAACCGGTCGAGGCGCTCGGTGTCCAGCTCGTCCATGCCACAGAACTCGATCGCGAACCCACAGGTCGCGAGAGACTCTTCATCGGACCCCGCCGAGCGGCGGACGATCGCCTGGCAACGGACCGGGTGCGCGGACCCGGGGATCGAGAAGTGGATGCGCATCGTGGTCCCGACCGTCGGAGTGCGGTCGGTCTTGAGAAACGCGCCGCACGGCGAGAGGTCCCGGGTGAACGCCTGACCGACTTCGCCCTCGGCCTCGTAGGCGATCCGCAGGTTGACCAGCTGGCGCCGGACCCGCCGCCTGGGGAGCCGGACGAACCGTCCGACCGCATCGTGGTACTCGCGGGCCACGATCGGCCGGCGCACCACCGCTTCGGCACCGACCGACCGCGCGCCCGAGGCCGCCGCGTCGACCGCGACCACGACGAGCGGCGTCGCTCGCGTCGACGGCTCGCCCTTGAGGCGCCGGCAGAGCGCGAGACCCGGCTCGCAGGGTGCCGGAAGGTCGAGGATGATGAGATCGAACCGCGCGCGCCGGGCCAGGTCCAGGACCTCGGGATCGACGACGGCCTGCGTCAGACGCAGACCCGCAGCGGCGAGAAACCCCGGCTTGAGCCCCGGGCTCGGCTGCTCCCCCGAAACCAGGAGGATGCTGCGCTCTCGACCCCACATCCGTCCGCCGGCCTCCGTTCCGTTTGCAATATGGGTCGCGACCGAGGCAATGTGCACATCAAATGACGCGTCGGCAGCACGTGCTCCTCGCGGGGATCGGCATCGTCGCGGCGCTCGTCGTCGCGCTCACCCTGCGCACGCGGCGACCGCCGTTCGTCCCGCGCGATGCGAATCACGACTTGGCGGCGTCGGTCGAGGCCTGCCTCGCGTGCCACGGACCGGGAGGGCCAGCCCCACGATCGCCGAACCACCCGGTGGGCCGCGACTGCCTGCGCTGTCACGGGGTGCGCTGAGCCGGGACGCGCGGTGGAACGCCGAGGACGGCCAGGAACTCGGCCAGCACCATCGCGGTCGCACCCCACACCCGCTCGCGACCGACCGCGAGGAACGGGACCTCCCAGGTCGCGTCGCCGCTCCCCCGCCGCTCGACGCCGACCGTGTCCGCGGCGCTCAGCTCGGCCAGGCTCGGCTCGAGCACGGCTTCGACCTCCGGCGCGTGGGGCCTGAACGTCAGGGCGCTCGTCGCGACCGCGACGACGGGCACGAGGAGGAACCGGCTCACCGGGATGTGGAGCGGCGTCAGAGTTCCGAGGACGCGGACGTCCCCGGCGCTCACGCCGACCTCCTCCTCGGCCTCGCGCAGCGCCGCGTGCTCGGGCGTCTCTCCGGGCTCGACCGCCCCTCCGGGAAGCGACACCTGTCCCGCATGGTGCGGGAGCCCCGCGTGCCTTAGCGTCAGCAGCACGCTCGGCACGCCGTCCCGGGGATAGATGAGCAGCAGCCCAGCCCCGGGCCGGAGGCCCGCGGGTATCTCGTCGGGCGACCAGCCGCGACGCGGCCGCGGTGCGAGCAGGATCTGCGCTCGCGTGCCCGGGAGTGGCCTCGACAGCCCGGTGACGATCCGCGCCTCGACTTCCGCGATCGAGCGCACGTCAGCGCTCCATCTCGTCGAACAGGCCCGCTTGCGCCGAAGGCGCCCGCGGAACGCGAAACCGCGTCGTGTCGAGCTCGAGCCGGGCCGAGGACAGGCCGAAGCGACGGCGTGCGAGATCGAGCCGGCGCTGCAACAGCTCGGCTCTCGGACCGCGGCCGACGCCGCGCATGCCGAACGCCGAATCGTAGAGCCTCCCGCCGTAGAGCTCGCGCAAGCCGGCGAGCACTTTCTCGACGCGCGTCGGATGGGTCGCGCGCAGCCAGTCGACGAACACCTGCTCGACCTCGTGCGGCAAGCGCAGGAACATGCCGCCTGCGGTCGCGGCGCCGGCCCCCGCCGCCGCCTCGACGATCGCTTCGACCTCGGACTCGGTGAGCCCCGGGACGATCGGCGACACGAGCACGCCGACCGGGACACCGGCCGCCGCTAGCTCCCGGATCGTCTCGAGACGACGCTGCGGGCTCGCGGCACGCGGCTCCATCGATCGCGCGAGCACGGGATCGAGCGTCGTGATCGACACGAACGCCGCGGCCAAGCGCTCGGACGCGAGCGGTCCCAGGATGTCGAGGTCGCGCACGATCCCGTGCGACTTCGTCACGATCGACACCGGATGACGGTGCTCGGCCAGCACCTCGAGGATCGAGCGCATGATGCGGAGCTGCCGTTCGATCGGCTGGTACGGATCGGTGTTCGTACCGATGGCGATCGTCTCGCAGCGGTAGGCCGGCCGCGCGAGCTCGCGACGCAAGAGCTCCGCTGCGTCCGGCTTGTAGAACAGGCGCGTCTCGAAATCGAGGCCCGGCGAGAGCCCGAGATAGGCGTGCGTCTGTCGCGCGAAGCAGTAGGTGCAGCCGTGCTCGCAGCCGCGATACGGGTTGATCGAGCGATCGAACGACAGGTCGGGCGAGTCGTTCGTGGTCAGGATCGACCGCGCGTGATCGGGCGTCAGCGTCGTCTCGAGCCGTGGCAGCTCGTCGTCTTCGTCGGGCGGGTCCGCGCTCTCGGTCGGATCGACGTGACGCTCGAACCGACCCGGCACGTTGCGCACCGCGCCCCGTCCGCGTGGCGGAGCGGAACGCGAGCCCTGATCCTCGTGCGCCATTCGACTCCCACGGGTGCGTCTGCTATAACCGCGCTCCGCAACCGCCGGCGTAGCTCAGTCGGTAGAGCAGCTGATTCGTAATCAGCAGGTCCCCGGTTCGAGTCCGGGCGCCGGCTCCAACGAACGACCCGCACGACATCACGAGCCCGAGCCAGTGGGGAGGTGGGCGCCCGGCCACGGGGGGAGCCACAACCGAGCGCCCTGGGCAATGCAAAGGGAAGTTACCACGCGTCGATCGTGTCCGCGGTCGAGCTGGCTGACGATCCCGTAAAACATCACGACCGCCCGCCACGCGCAGGTAGCTCGACCCTCAGCGGTTGTCTCCATCGAGGATCCGACCGATGCCGCCGAGGATCGAGCCCTCCTCACGACCTCCGCGCCGCAGGCCGGGCACCGCGGCGACGATGCGGCTGGCCATGCGCGACAGCGGAAGCGACTGGAGCCAGATGCGCCCCGGGCCGCGCAGCGTGGCGAAGAACAGTCCCTCGCCGCCGAAGATCGCGGACTTGATCTTGCCCACGTACTCGATGTCGAAGTCGACCGACGGCTGGTAGGCCACGATGCATCCGGTGTCGACGCGGATCGTCTGGCCCGCCTCGAGCGTGCGCTCGATGACCGTCCCGCCGGCATGCACGAACGCCCACCCGTCGCCGGTCAGGCGCTGCATGATGAACCCTTCGCCGCCGAAGAACCCGGTGCCCAGGCGCTTCTGGAACGCGATCCCCAGCGCGACGCCCTTGGCCGCCGCGAGGAACGAGTCCTTCTGCGCCAGGATCTCGCCGCCCAGCTCGGCCAGGTGGAGCGGGACGATCTTTCCCGGATACGGCGCACCGAACGCCACGCTGCGCTTGCCCGAGCCCTGGTTCACGAACACGGTCATGAACAGCGACTCGCCGGTCAACAGGCGCTTGCCGGCGCCGACCAAGCTATCGAGGAGCCCGCGTGACGCCTGCGAGCCGTCGCCAAACACGGTCTCCATGCCCACGCCGTCATCCATGTACATCATGCCGCCGGCCTCGGCGACCGCGGCCTCACCCGGGTCGAGCTCGACCTCGACGAACTGCATGTCGTCGCCGAAGATCCGGTAGTCCACTTCGTGCATCGCGGCCATGGCGGTTCCTCCCTCGCGGCCGTCGATTGTAGCCGTGGTAGATTCCGCGCGCATGCTCCGGCCGCGCTCCGGCACCCTGTCCGAGTTCACCGTCCAGTCGGTGGCCACGGGCGTGCTCCTCGGGTTGCTGTTCGGCGCGGCGAACGCCTACCTCGGCCTGCGCGTCGGCCTGACCGTCTCGGCGTCGATCCCCGCCGCGGTGATGACGGTCGCCGTGCTGCGCGCGCTGCGCCTGCGCGCGACGATCCTCGAGGCCAACCTGTCGCAGACGATCGGCTCCGCGTCGACGTCGCTCGCGAGCGGCACGATCTTCACGATCCCGGCGCTGTTCCTGTGGGGCCTCGCACCGCCGTACCTGCAGGTCGTCGCGCTGTGCTTCCTCGGCGGCGTGCTCGGGTCTCGCGGCGATGATCCCGCTGCGGCGCCTGCTGATCGTGGAAGGCGACGCCGAGCTTCCGTATCCCGAAGGCCGGGCGTGCGCCGAGGTGCTGCGCGCCACGACCGGCGACGGTGCGGCGTCGGCGAGCGGCTGGATCTTCCGCGGCATGGCGCTCGGCGCCGCGATCAAGCTCGGCGTGGCGCTCGTGTCCCTCGTGCCGTCGAGCGTCGGCGTCGAGCTGCCGATCCTGCCGCAGGCCGAGCTCGCGATCGAGCTGGCGCCGGCGCTCCTCGGCGTCGGCTTCATCCTCGGCTATCGCTCAGTCGGCCGTGCTCGTCGCCGGGTCGGTCGTCGCCGCACTGGCCCTGATCCCGCTGATCGCATGGATCGGCGCGGGCGCCACCACGCCCGTGTTCCCCGAGCGCGAGCGGCTGCTGTCGCAGATGGACGCGGCCGCGATCTGGTCGCGCTACGTGCGCTACATCGGCGCCGGCGCGGTCGCGGTCGCGGGTCTCGTCACGGTCCTGCGCGCACTTACCCACGATGGCCTCGGCGCTCGCGGCGGTGGCGCGCGGACTCGGCCGGCCCGCCGTGCGCGCGGCCCAAGACCCGGCGAGCTCGACCGATCGAGACCTGCCGCCGGTCTTCGTCGTCGCCAGCGTGTGCTGCGTGATCGCGGCCGTCGCTCTCGTACCCGGCGTGCTCGCCGGCGGCATGTCGTTCGTTCCGCGCCTCGTGTGCGCCGCGGGCGTCGCGATCTTCGGGATCCTGTTCGTCACGGTCGCGGCGCGGATCGTCGGGATCGTGGGCGTGACCTCGCAGCCGACCTCGGGGATCACGCTCGTGACGCTGCTCGGCGTGGCGTCGATCTTCGCCGCCGTCGGCTGGACCGAGCCCTCGGCACGCGCGGCGGTCCTCACCGTCGGGACCCTCGTCGCCGTCGCGGCGTCGAAGTCGGGCGACATCTCCCAGGACCTGAAGACCGGCTGGCTCGTCGGAGCGACGCCGGCGCGGCAGCAGCTCGGCCAGCTGATCGGCGCGTCCTGCGCGTGCTGGGTCGTCGCCGGAACCGTGATGCTGCTCGGGCAGGCGTACACGTTCGGCTCCCGCGATGTGCCGGCGCCGCAGGCGACGCTCATGAAGACGATCATCGAGGGCGTGCTCGAAGGCGAGCTGCCGTGGGGCCTCGTGCTGACCGGCGGAGGCGTGGCGCTCGGCGCGATCCTGTGCGGCGTGTCAGCGCTCGCGTTCGCCATCGGGGTCTACCTGCCGCTGTCCTCGATGGCGGCGATCTACGCCGGCGGATGTGCCCGCGCGATCGTCGATCGTCGCCGGCGGTCGCGGCCCGAGGGTTCGGGCGATCCGGGCGTCCTTGCCGCCTCGGGGCTCGTCGCCGGCGAAGGACTGGCCGGCGTCCTCGTCGCCGGACTCGTCGCCGGCGGAATCATCGGTCGCTCGGTCCCACCGCGCCTCGACGGTGCGCCCGGCGAGCTCGTGGCGCTCGCGCTCGTCCTGGCCGTCGGCGCGTTCCTCGTCGTCGCCGGCTCGTCCGTGCGTCGCGCGCCGGCCGGAGTTTGACCGCCAAGACGTCGGCCGCCTATGCTTCCGGCGGAGATCGAACGTGCGTATCGCGCTCGCTCGAACGTGGATCGCTTGCGCCGTGTGGGCGAGCGCCGCAGGCGCCGCGCCGCCGGCGGTCGACTCGGCGGCGCGGGAAGCCGTCGGTCGGTTCGCACGGGCGCTCGAGGCGCGGCAGGCGAGCCACCTGAGGCCCGTACTCCCCCGTCATGGATCGGTGCAGCTGCATCTCATCCGACTCGGACCCGAGGTCGGCTCGTTCACGTCCGAGCAGGTCGAGGCCCTGTTTCGCGACGTGTTCGATCGCACCACCGTTCGCTCGGTCGAGACGCTCGGGCTCGAGCACGATGCGAGCGGCCTGGCCCTCGCGCGGGCGCGTCTTCGCGTGACCGACCGCGACGGGCGCGAGGCCGAGCTCGAGTTGCGGCTCGGTCTGCGGCAGGAGGAGGGCCGCTGGGTTCTCCGGGAGATCCGGGAACGCCCCGCATGATCGCCGTCGAGCGCCGCGGCCTCCCGGCGCGGCGCTCCGGGACGACGCTCCTGCTCCTCCTGCTCGGCGGTCCGGCGGCGGTGCTGGGACTCTTCGCCGTCGGCTGGTGGAGCGGCGTCCTGTCTCCGCCGGCGCCCGATGCGCTCCCGGCGCGCGCCGCGCGGATCGAGCGCTGGCTCGATCGCGAGCTGCGCGACGCCCTGTCGATCGCCAACGCGTTCCTCGACGGCCGCACGCCGCTCGTCGCCGGGACGAACATCGGGTGGCGGCTCGAAGGCGTGGGCAAGCTCGATGGCGACGGAAACTACCTGTCGTGGCGCGGCACACCGCCCGAGCCGCGGACGCTCGGCGCGCGTGCCGGGGCCGCGGAGTGGCGCATCGAGCGCTCGGGGGTCCACACGCGATTGCTCGTCCGGACCGCCTCCGACCCCGAGGGCGAGAGTGCCCTCGCGTCGTTCATCGTGGACTCGTGCGTCGAGGAGCTCGCCGCGAGGCGCTGGATCCCGCGTCACCTCGTCGACGGCGTCGATCTCGACCTGCGACTGGGCGACGCGCTCGAGCCGAGCGACCGCGGCGCGGTCGTCTGGCGTGCGCCCGACGGCACGCCGGTGGCCCGGGCGCTCCTGCGTCCGGTGTCTCGCGAGCACGCCGCGGCACGCGTCCGGAGCACGGCGCGCGCCTGGGCCGTGCTCGTCGCGGCGATCCTCTTGCTCTCGTGGGTGCCCTGGAGCGGGCGCACTCGATCGGCGGCGGCGTGGGCCGCGATCGCGATCGTGCTGGCCCGCCTCGCGCTCGCCGCGGCCCGCGCACCGGCATGGATCCTGTCGCCCGAGCTCGGAACGGCCAACGTCTTCGGTACGTCTTTGGCATGGGGCCTCCTCGCCTCACCGGCCGATCTGGCGCTCTCGGCGCTCGCGGCCTACGGCCTGGCCCGCTGCCTGGCCACGGCGATCGACTCCCGCGCCGCGAGCACGCGTCTGGTCGCGCTGGGACTCGCGGGCGCCGCGGCGCTGGTCGCGTCGATGCTCGTGGCCGGCCTGTTGTCGGTCGTGGCCCGCAGCTCGAGCGCTCCGCTCCTCGGACCGACACCGTTCTGGCGCTCGATCAGTGCGTTCGTCGTCGCCGCGTCGATCGTCGTCCTGCTGCTGATCGTCGCCGATGCGCTCGTTCGAGTCGTACGCCTCGTCCGGCCGGGTCGCGGCGGCGACCCCATCTTCGTCCTCGCCGTGGTTCTCGCCGGGCTCGTCCTCGTAACGAGCCTGTGGCTCGAGCGCCTCGACGCTCGTGTCGCGCGCGAGCGCCTACAGTCGGAGTACGCGGCGCTCGTGCTCGACCCGCTCCCCGCACGTAAGCTCGCGCTGGCCGCGACGCTCGCGCACATCCGCGATCGCTCGGTCGAGGACGCGCGCGCGACGCACGGGAGCTCGCTGTTCACGCGCGCCGACCCCGAGCGGCTGGCCTACGACCTGTGGATCGACAGCGAGCTGTTCTACGGCGGGCACCGCTCGGCCCTCGACGTCTACGACGCGAGCGGGAACCTGACGAGCCATTTCGGCTTCGATCTGCCGCTGCTCGTGGAGAACGAGCGCCCCACGGACCCGCCGGGCGCCGCGGTGCAGATCCGGGAGAACGAGTCGTTTCGCCCGGTCGCCGCGCTGCGCCAGCGCCTGCTCCACGCGGCGGTGCGCATCGGAGCGCGGGGCGACGCGGGGTGGGTCGTCGGACACGTGCTCGACGAGCCGACGAACTTGCCGTTCCTGCCCAGCTCGCGCGCGTACCTGGCGGCGCTCGGCGCCGCCGCACCGTTCGCCGGACACTCGGCCGACGACGTCGAGTACGTGCTGTACGACGCGTCGGGAACGGTCGTCCTGAGCACACTGCTCCAGCCGCCGGCGATGGCCGACGTGCTCGTGCAGTCGCTCGAGCGCGACGGTCGGATCGACGTTTCCGCGGGCGACGAGCGGTGGGCCGGACTGGCGCTGCAGGACGCGGAGAACCGGCTGCACGCCCTGGTCGTCCCGGCCCCCGGCCTACTGGCTCGGCTCGCCGCGGCGGTCCGGCTGGCGCTTCTCGCCCTGGCGCTCGTCGCCGCGCGGAAGGTCGCGCGCAGCGCCCGAGGGGCGTCGCGCCTCCGCGGGCTCGTGGCCTCGCTCCGCGGCTCGTTCCATCGCAAGCTGCTCGTCGCGCTGCTCGTCGCGTCGACGGCCCCGCTCCTCGGGCTCGGGCTCGTCGTCCAGCGCTACATCGACCGCCGCGGGCGCGAAACGCTCGTCGAGTCCGCGACGCAGTACGCGCGGGCGGCGCAGCGCGTGCTCGACGACTACCTCGCGGTCGAGCGCGACCGCGGCGCTTCGACCCCCGCCCCGCTCAACGACGAGATCGTGTACTGGCTGCGCAACATCAACGGCCAGGAGATCCACGTCTACGACAACGGGCTGCTCGAAGCGACGTCGCGCCGCGAGCTGTTCGCCGCAGGCGCGGTGCCGCCACGGCTCGACGGCGAGGTGCACTACCGTCTGGGGAAGGGCGAGCCGTACGTCGTTGTCCCGGCGCGCCTCGGAGCGAGCACCGTGCCCGTGGCCTACGCGCCGGTCGAGCACCCGGACCCCCAGCGGTCGCTCGTCGCCGCCGTCCCGGTCGTCACCGAGGCCCAGGTCATCGCGCGCTCGGTCGAGCGCGTCGCCGATACGATCCTCCTGGCCACCGTGCTCCTCGCCGCGCTGCTCGCCGTGGTCGCGGCGTACGTCGCCCGGAGCGTCGCTCGACCGGTGCGCGAGCTCGTCTCGGCCACCGCGCGAATCGCCCGCGGCGACTACCGCGCCCGGCTCTCGGCCCGCACGAGCGACGAGGTGGCCGAGCTCGTGCGCGGGTTCAACAGCATGGCCGCGTCCCTCGCGACCCAGCGCGCGGACCTCGAGCGGCGCCGCGAGTACACGGAACGACTGCTCGAGCACGCGACGACCGGCGTGATCTCGCTCGACACGGCGGGCTCGATCGTCACGCTCAACCCCGCGGCCCGTCGGCTGTTCGACGGCACCGAGGTCCGCCCGCGCGTGGGGGACACGCTCGAGCGGGCGCTGTCGGGCGGTCCGGCTCTCGAGCCGCTGCGCCGGCTCGTCGCCCGACCGGGCGGCGTCGATGCCCAGCCCGTCGAGGTCGACCTGACCGGGTCGGGCTCTCCCCGCCGGCTGCGGGTCGTGCGTGTGGCCCTCGCCGATCCCGAGGCCGGGAGCATCGGCACCCTGGTCCTGCTCGACGACGTGACCGACTTGATGCGCAGCAATCAGCTCGCGGCGTGGGCCGAGATGGCGCGGGCGATCGCCCACGAGATCAAGAACCCACTGACGCCGATCCAGCTGTCGACCGAGCATCTGGAGCGCTTGCTGCGCGACCGCGGCGCGCTGCCGGCGAGCGACCTCGAGGCGTGCATCGAGACGGTCAAGAAGCAGGTGCGCGCGCTGTACGACATCGCGGGCGAGTTCTCGGCCTACGCGAAGCTGCCGGCGCTCGATCCGCGACCGGTCGACCCGGTCGCGTTCGCGCGCGAGGTCCTGGCTCCGTACCGCGCCGCGACACCGCGGGGGATCGAGATCGAGGAGCGGTTCGAGCCGGGGGTCGGACGTGCAGCGATCGACGCGCGGGTCCTCGGGCGCGCGGTCGTGAACCTGATCGAGAACGCGCTCCAGGCGATGCCCGACGGAGGTCGATTGACCGTTGCCGTGGCATCCGACCCGCCGACGGGCGGCGTCGTGCTGTCCGTGTCGGACACCGGCGCCGGCGTCACGCCCGAGGTGCGGCGCCGCCTGTTCGAGCCGTACTTCTCGACCAAGAGCTCGGGGACCGGGCTCGGCCTGGCGATCGTGCGCCGCACCGTCGAGGCCCACGGCGGTCGGATCGAGCTCGAGCGCGGGTCCGGCCGCGGCGCCACGTTCCGCATCCACTTGCCGCGCGCCGCGAGTTGATCGATCCGCGGCCCCGCTATACTTCCCGCGCCGTGGACGAGCCCTGGTACACCGACGGACTGCGCTTCGAGTGCCAGCCGAGCTGCGGCGCGTGCTGCTCGAACCACGACGACTACTCGTTCGTGTACCTCGAGGACGACGACCCGGCACGCATCGCCGCGCATCTCGGCCTCGAGGCCGACGAGTTCCGGCGCCGCTACACCGAGGTCGACGACGGCCACATCGTGCTGCGCATGGACCAGCCGGCGTGCCCGTTCCTCGAAGGCACGAGGTGCACGATCTACGGCGTCCGGCCGCGACAGTGCCGGACGTTCCCGTTCTGGCCCGAGACCCTGCGCTCGCGCGCCGCGTGGCGCAAGCTGCGCCGGTTCTGTCCGGGGATCGACACGGGGCCGCGCCACGGCTTGCTCGCGATCCAGGAGCGGCTCCGGGAGAGCGACCCGGACGCCTGACGCCCGGTTGTCCGGGTCGCCCGCGGGCCCCATGTTCCCGACATGGGCGATCGCAGACTCCTCGCACGGGCGGCGCTCCTCGGGCTCGGACTGGCGCTGGTCCTCGGCTGCTCGGGTCCGCGAGCGCCCGCCGCCGCGGCGGCGGCCGCCGAGCCGGACGCGTCCGATCCCCCACGCCGCGGCGGCACGGCGGTCCTGGGCAGCATCTCGGACGTCGACGCCTGGAACGAATACGTGTCGCAGCAGTCGTTCGCGGCGGGGCTGTTGCGCCGGATCTTCCTGCGCCTCGCGCAGGACACCGGCCAGGGCGTCGAGACGGCGCAGGGCTTCGAGCCGCTCCTCGCCGAGTCGTGGACCCGCTCGGCCGATGGGCGGGCCCTGACGTTCCGGCTGCGCGACGCGCGCTGGAGCGACGGGACGCCGGTGAGCGCCGAAGACGTGCGATTCACCTGGCGCGCCCAGACCTCGCCGGCGGTCCCGTGGGTCGGCGCGGCGAGCAAGGCGCGCATCCGGGACGTCGTGGTCCTCGACCCGCGGACCGTGCGGTTCGAGTTCGACGGGCCGTACCCGTATCAGCTGGCCGACGCGGTCGAGGGCGGCATCGTGCCGCAGCACGTGTTCGGTCGAGTGCCGTTCGAGGCCTGGGCCACGCACGACTGGTCCGCGGACCGGATCGGCTCGGGTCCCTTCGTCCTGGCGCGCCACGTCCCGCAGCAGGAGATCGAGCTCGAGCGCAACCCGTTCTACTTCGTCCCCGACCGACCGCTCCTCGATCGCGTGGTCGTGCGCATCGCCGCCGACGACACGAGCCTGGTGACGCAGCTCGAGACGGGCGAGATCGACTGGCTCGATGGCGTCCCGGCCCGCGAAGCCCAGCGGCTCGGAACGCCGGGCACGGCGGTCCGGCTCGTGGCGTTCGATCAGTCGCGCTACGACTTCATCGGCTGGAACGGCGCACGTGAGCCGTTCGACGATCCCGAGGTCCGGCGCGCGCTGACGCAGGCGATCGATCGCGAAGCCCTGGTGGACGAGATGCTGTTCGGCTTCGGGCGCGTGAGCCGCGGACCGCTACCGAGCGCAGCCTGGGGCGCCGACCGCGCGCCCGCCGCGTGGGCCTACGATCCCGGCGCCGCACGCGCCGCACTCGCCGCGCGGGGCTTCGACGGTGCCACGCGGCCACTGGCGTTCGAGCTCGTGACGAACGCCGGCAACCGGATGCGCGAGGAGATGACGGTCAAGATCCAGGAGCAGCTCGCGCGCATCGGCGTGCGCGTCACCGTGCGCACGCTCGAGATGAAGACGCTGCGCCAGGAGGTCGCCCGCGGCGCGTACGACGCGTATCTCGGCGGCTGGACGTTCACGGGCAAGGTCGACCTGGCGTCGCTGTTCGCCTCGGACCGCGTTCCGCCGGCAGGGCTGAACGTCGTGCGCTATCGCGCGCCCGAGGTCGACCGAGAGATCGGCCGCCTCGATCGGGCCACGTCGGGCGCGGAGATGGTCGCGCCGCTCCTCGAGATCCAGCGCCGGATCCACGACGATGCACCGTACACGTTCCTGTACGAGCCCCGGCGGGTCGCAGGCTATGGCGCACGGCTGCGCGGCGTCGTCGTGGACGTTCCCACCGATCCCCTGGCCCGCCTCGACCGGTTCTGGGTCGAGGCGTCCTGACCCGCAAGCGCCGTGCTGGCCTACGCCCTGAGGCGCGCCGCGGTCGTCGTGCCGTTCGTGATCGCCGCGGCGACGCTCGTGTTCGTGCTGCTCGAGGCCGCACCCGGCGAGCCCGCGGACCTGCTGCTCGGCGATCGGCCGGTGCCCCCCGAGGTCCGCGAGCGCGTGGAGCGCGTGTACGGTCTCGACCGCGATCCGGTCGAGCGCTACGCGGCCTGGCTCTCGAGCCTCGCACGGGGCGACCTCGGCTGGTCGTACACCCGTGCGCGCCCCGTCGTGCGGCTCCTCGGGGACGCCCTGCCGGCCACGCTCCTGCTCACCGGGACCGCACTGCTCGTGCAAGCGCTCTTCGGCGTCACGATCGGCGTGGTCTGCGCGGGGACGCGGCGCCGCGGCGTCGATCGCGGGCTCTCGGCCGGAGCGTTGCTCTTCGCGTCGATGCCCGTGTTCTGGGTCGGCCTCGTCGCGATCCTCCTCTTCGCCTATCGCCTGCCGATCCTCCCCGCCGCCGGGTTGCGCTCGCCGGGCCTCGATCCGGCCTCGGCGATCGCCGGCGCCGCGGACGTCCTACGGCATCTGATCCTTCCGGCCGCGGTCCTCGGTCTGACCTCCGCGGCGACGCTCAGCCGCTTCGTCCGGGCGAGCGTCGCCGACGCCCTCGCTCAGGGCTTCGTTCGCGCTGCGCGGGCCCGGGGCCTCGGGGAACGTCGCACGCTCCTGGCCCACGCCCTGCGCAGCGGGCTCGGCTCGGTGCTCAGCCTCACCGCGCTGTCGCTCCCGGTCCTCGTTTCTGGCTCGCTCGTCGTCGAGGTCGTGTTCGCGTGGCCCGGGATCGGGCGGCTGACCTACGAGGCGATCCAGGCCAAGGATGTCCCGGTCGTGCTCGGAACGACCCTGCTCTCGGCGACGGTCGTCGCCGTCGGGAGCCTGGGAGCCGACCTCGGTCTCGCGGCGCTCGATCCGCGCGTGCGGATCGCCGGCCCGGCGCCCGCGCCGTGACCCGGAGAGCCGTGCGCTCGGCCGCGAGCTTCCTCGG
This sequence comes from uncultured Acidobacteriota bacterium, assembly GCA_963824225.1. Lineage (GTDB taxonomy): Bacteria > Acidobacteriota > Polarisedimenticolia > Polarisedimenticolales > Polarisedimenticolaceae > CAWGOF01. Next base: position 370,580 of record CAWGOF010000003.1, read on the forward strand.
GGGCATCGCGCTCCTCGCCGGCGCCGCGCCGTGGCTCCCGCTGCGCGATCCCGCGGCGCAGCCGGACACGCTCGTGCTGCGCGATCGTCCGCCTCTCGCTCGGGTCGACCTCGTGCATCTGGCCGATGGCCGATCGATCTATGCCGATGCGGTCGAACGGCGCGACGACGGCTCGATCGAGCTGCGACGGGGAACCGTCACGGTCTCGATCGACCCGCGCGAGCTCGCGCGGGGGGGGCACGTCCGCCCGCTCTACGTGCTCGGAACCGACCGCTACGGCCGCGACGTGCTGAGTCGGCTCGTCTGGGGCGCCCGGGCGTCGCTCGCCGTCGGGCTGCTCGGCGCCGCGATCGCGATCGGATTCGGGACGACGATCGGCCTCCTCGCCGGAGCCTCGCGCGCCGCCGTCGACGGTTGGCTGATGCGCGGCACCGATCTGTTCCTCTCCGTGCCACGCCTGTTCCTCGCGCTCCTGCTCGTTGCGCTGTGGCGCCCGTCGATCGCCACGACGGTGCTCGTCCTCGGCGCGACGACGTGGATGACCGCGGCCCGCCTCGTGCGTGCCGAGGTGCTCGCGCTCCGCGAGCAGGGGTTCGTCGACGCAGCGCGGGCCCTCGGCGCTGGACGTCTCCGCGTCGGCCTCGTGCACCTCCTGCCGGCCGCGGCCACGCCCGTGTTCGTCGAAGGGCCGCTGCGCGTCGGCGACACGATCCTGCTCGAGGCCGCGCTCTCGTTCCTCGGCCTGGGGGTCCTGCCGCCCACGCCGTCGTGGGGCAACCTCGTGGCCGACGGGCGGTCGAACCTCCTCGGCGCGTGGTGGGTCTCGACCGCCGCCGGCCTGGCGATCGCTTGCACCGTGCTCGCCCTGTCGGTCGTCGCCGAGGGGTTGCGGTCGCCGGTCGGTGCCTCGTCGGCCGCGCCGGGCCGCGAGGCCGGCGCTCCCCGTGCGCTAGAATCCCGGAGCGGTCCTGGTCCGCGCGCCCGCGCGCGCCTTGTCGCCGGATCGACCGCGCGGTGATGGAGCGGATCCCCAACTTTTCAGACGGCGAGCACGTTCCACCTCGCGCCAACGTCTGGCTCGACAACGTCGAGCCGGCGACCGGACGAACCTACTCGCTGGTCGCGCGCAGCGCCGCGGCGGACGTCGACGGCGCGGTCGAGGCGGCCCGGCGCGCGTGGCCCGACTGGTCGGCTCGACCAGCGGCCGAGCGCTCGCGGCTGCTCCTGGCCCTCGCGCAACGGATCGAGGACGACCTCGAGCGCTTCGCGCGCGCCGAGTCGATCGACACGGGCAAGCCGCTGGGCCTCGCGCGAGCGGTGGACATCCCGCGCGCGGTCGCGAACTTCCGCTTCTTCGCCACGGCGATCCTGCACTGGGCCAGCGAGGCCCACGTGACGGACGGTCAGGCGCTGAACTACACGCTGCGGCGCCCGCGGGGCGTCGTGGGCCTGATCTCGCCGTGGAACCTGCCGCTGTATCTGCTGTCGTGGAAGATCGCCCCGGCGCTGGCGACGGGGAACACGGCGGTGGCCAAGCCGTCCGAGCTGACGCCGATGACCGCGTACCTGCTGAGCCGAGGCGTGCGTCGACGTCGGGCTTCCGCGGGGCGTGCTGAACGTCGTCCACGGGCTCGGAGCCGAAGCCGGCGCAGCGCTCGTCGAGCACGCTGCGGTCTCGACGATCTCGTTCACCGGCGGCACGGTGACGGGCACGGGCATCGCCTGCACCGCCGCCGCGCGGCTCAAGAAGGTCACGCTCGAGATGGGCGGGAAGAACCCGAACCTCGTATTCGCCGACGCCGACCTCGACCGCGCCGTGCCCGAGAGCGTCCGCGCCGCGTTCTCGAACCAGGGGCAGATCTGCCTGTGCGGCTCGCGGATCCTGGTCGAGCGCCGGGCGTACGATGCGTTCCTCGAGCGCTTCGTCGCCCGCACGCGCGCGCTGCGGATCGGCGATCCGCTCGACCCATCGACCGACCAGGGCGCGCTCGTGTCGCGCGCGCACGCGGACAAGGTCGCGTCGTACGTCGAGCTCGCGAGGCGCGAAGGCGGATCGATCGCCTGCGGCGGTGGCCCGCCCGACGCGCTCCCCGAGCGCTGCCGCGACGGGTTCTTCCTCGAGCCGACGGTGATCACGGACCTCGCGCCGAGCTGCCGCGTGCATCAGGAGGAGATCTTCGGTCCGGTGGTCACGGTCACGCCGTTCGACGACGAGGACGAGGCCCTGGCGCTCGCGAACGACACGCCGTACGGCTTGTCCGCGACCGTGTGGACGGAGAACCTGTCGCGCGCGCACCGGCTGGCCGAGCGAATCGACGCGGGCGTCGTATGGATCAACTGCTGGCTGGTGCGCGACCTGCGGACGCCCTTCGGCGGCATGAAGGCGAGCGGCGTCGGGCGCGAGGGCGGCGAGGAGGCGCTGCGCTTCTTCACCGAGCCGCGCAACGTCTGCCTGCGCACGGGAGGCTGAGGATGGACCCCAACGTGACGAGCGATCGCGCGCCCGAGCCGGTCGGCGCGTTCCCGCACGCCCGCCGCGTGGGGAACCTGTTGTTCCTGTCGGGGATCGGCCCCCGCGACCGGGGCCGGTGCGAGATCCCCGGAGTGACGCTCGACGACACCGGGCGTATCGTGGCCTACGACCTCGAGATCCAGTGCCGGGCCGTGTTCCGCAACGTGCGCACGGTCCTCGAGGACGCCGGGTCGGGCTGGGACCGGATCGTCGACGTCACGGTGTTCCTGACCGACATGAAGCGCGACTTCCCGGCGTTCAACCGCCTGTGGGCCGAGCACTTCCCGTCGAGCCCCCCGGCGCGGACCACGATCGAGGTCGGCAGCCTCCCCACGCCCATCGCGATCGAGCTGAAGGTCGTGGCGACGGTGGGCTAGGCGGAAGTTCAGCGTTGCCAAGCGTTTCGCCGGGAGCGGTGGCCGACCCGGCCCAATCTGTGTATATGGTCGTCGGGCGAAAGGTCCCCCGAAATACTCAACGTGCGCCCGTGGGTTGGAACTTGGGTTCTGGTGGCCGTGGTGTCCGCGGCTGCGCCGACGAGCGCCGAGCCTCCCGAGCTGCCTCCGACCGTCCGGTTCGCGAACGGTCAGACCTTGACCTGGGTCGCTGAAGCGGGTGCCGCGCGCTACAACGTCTACAAGGGCATCCTCGTCGCCGGGAGCTGGCAGTACGAACACGACTGTCTCGCGCTCGACCTCACCGGCACGTCGCTCGTCGATGCCGTGCCGCCGACGCCCGGGCATCTCTCGTACTACCTCGTGTCCCAGGAGGACGCCGCGGGCGACGAGAGTCCCCTGGGCTACGAACCGGGAGGCGCGACCGTTCCGCCCGGGTCCCCGTGCACCGACATCGACGGTGACGCGGTCTCGGACGGGATCGACAACTGCCCGGACTCGCCGAACCTCGACCAGGCCGACTTCGACCGGGACATGTCCGGAGATGCCTGTGACCTCGACGACGACGACGACGGCCTCGTGGATACCGCAGAGGCCGCTCTCGGCACCAGCCCGTTCGACCGAGACAGCGACGACGACGGGTTGACCGATGGCGACGAGGTGTTGCTCTTGGGCACCGATCCGCTTTCGGGCGACACCGATCGGGACGGGCTCACCGACGAGTTGGACAACTGCCGGCGGACGTTCAACCCAACGCAGGACGATGGCGACGCGGACGCGGTCGGGAACGTTTGCGACAACTGCCCCGTGATCGCGAACCCCGGCCAGGAAAACACCGATCGCGACCAGCTCGGAGACGTGTGCGAGCACCGGTTGGCGCGATTCGTGATCGGCGCGGGGGGCGGTCCGGGAACCGCTTCGTTCCCCGGCATCGTGCGCACGGTCCTCGGCCAGTCGGCCGCTGGTGAGGCCGTGTCGGCCGAGGGCGCGATCCTGTCCAGTGGCTTCGCCCCCGAGACTCCGTGACCGTGCGGATGGAGACAAGACGATGCGCGAGCTGAGACCCGGGACCGCGGTGGCCGAACTCGTCGTTTGCGGGATGCTCTGCGGGGCGAGCGCGGCGCAGGTTCCGAACGCCATCTCGTACCAAGGCGTCCTCCTCGATCCCGGCGGTCAGCCGACGAGCGCGGCGTCGAGCCTGAGGTTCCGGATCTACCGCGGCGGCGACGACGTCACGTTCCCGTCTTCGGGATCGCTCGTGTACCACGAGCGGGCGACCGTCCTGCCGGTCGACGGCGTGTTCTCGCACCTCATCGGGACAGGGACCTCGGCCGCCGACTGCGTAGGTGGCACGTGCGTGCTCGGTGCCGATACGTTCGGTCCGGGGACGGTGCCGGTATGGATCGAGGTGACGCTCGACCCGGACGGCGTCGTCGGCTCAGCCGACGACGACGTCCTGCTGCCCCGGACACGGGTCGGCACGGTCGGCTACGCGTATCGCGTGGCCTCGCTCGACGGCGCGACCGGCGGGGACATGACCGGCACGATCGTCGCGGACGAGATGGTCGCGCGCGGCGGCGCAGTCCTCGGAGACGCGGAGGCCGCGTCGAGCGACCTGCGGTTCGATGCCGCGGGAGGCTCGACCACCGTCACGTGGGACCCCGCGGCGTCCGAGCTGTCGTTCGACCAGCGTACGCGCCACGAGCGGGGGCTGACGCTCGACCCATCCAAGTCGATCGCCTGGGGACCGCTGCCCGGCAACGGGATCTCCCCGCACCTGCGGTTCAGCCACTGGACGTCGCTCGTCGGCGACGGAAACCTCGACGGTCAGCCCGACACGAGACAGACGTTCAGCCTGTGCTACAACTGCCAGGAGGCCGGCTCGGCCGTCGAAGTGCCGAGCGAGTACAGCGTGCACTGGCTGTGGGACATGACCGGTAGCTTCGGGCCGGGGGACCGCAGCTTCAGCCAGCGCCTGAACTTCGTCCCGCCCGGGCAGTCGGCGTTCCAGCCGTACGTGATGACTCTCGACCCGAACTTCCTCGGTGGCTACGCCAATCCCACGGCGAAATGGTCGTTCCGCACGTCGCGCACCCGGACCGCGCTGTCGATCAACCAGAACGGCAACGTGCTGGTCGGAAGCGAGGCGTTCCAGCCGGCCTATCCGCTCGACGTGGTGGGCTCGATCCACTCGAACGACGACCTGATCCTCGAGCGCGGAAAGCAGCTGCGCTTCGGTACCTCGGCTGCGCTGTCGACGGACGCCGCGGGCACGACACTCGGGATCGGCGCCGGCTTCCCGGCGGTCCAGGTGCTCTCCCCCGCGACCTTCGCGCAGGGCCTGACCTTGGCCGGTGGCGGGCCGGTGAGCTGGGGACCGTTCACGAACCCCGTCCCCGGGACGTACATCCGACAGATCACGACCGGCGCCCTGTTCAGCGACGGGAACCTCGACGGCACTCCGGACTTCGACCACGTCTGGGGCCTCTGTTACAACTGTCGCGAGAACTCCGCGGTACCCGACGTCCAGGGCGAGTATCAGATGATCGCGCAATGGGAGATGACCTACGCTCCCGCGAACGGCACGCGCTGGATCGAGCACAACTGGGACTTCCGCGACCCGGCGTCGAACCAGTTCCGGCCGCTCGCGTTCTTCCTCGACACCGATCGGGCCGGCGGGTACGCGAATCCGCGAGCGGGCTGGAGCTTCGCCACATCCAAGTCCAAGGTCGCGCTGAACGTCAACTCGAACGGCAACGTGCGGATCGGCGCCGACTCGCCGGCGCCGCAGTTCCCGCTCGAAGTCAGCGGAACGGTGCGCGCCGATGGCGACGTCCGGGTCGGCGGCGCGAGCGGCGTATACCTCGGGACGAAGAAGGCGTTGAGCACGGGCCCGACGGGCGCCCTCGTCCTCGGGCAGGATCACGACGTCGTGGGCATCGGCACGGCGAGTCTCGCCGTCTCCGTGTGCGCCCCCGTCCAATCGGCGACGCAGATCGCGATCGCGGACTGCAACGTCGTACAGCTCGGCGGCGGGGCATCGATCCAGACGATCGACACGTGCAACGCGGACCGCGCGGGGCGCGTGCTGTACGTCCTGTGCGGCGCGGCGGGCGCGCAGCTGTGCGACAGCTGTGGGACGGGCAACCTGAGGCTTTCGGCGATCCTGACCTGCACCGTCGACGACACGATCACGCTGCTGTGCGACGGCGCGGTGTGGAAGGAGCTCGGCCGCTCGGTGAACTGACGGCGACTCAGAGGTCGCGCAGCACCGCCCGCACGGGACTCGCGTCGAACCCGGAAAGCTTGAGCGGCAGCGCGATCAGCTCGTACAAGCCCTCGGGCACGCCGTCGAGCACGAGCCCCTCGAGGATCGCCACGTCGTGGCGCAGGCACGCCTGGTGCGTCGGGAGATCTTTCGAGTCGAACAGATCGACGCTCGGCGTGTCGAGCCCGACGAGGCGCACGCCGGCGGCGTGCAACCGGTCGACGAGCTCGGGGGCCAGCGCGGCGAACTCCCGATCGAAGCGCGTGGGGTCGGGATACGTCCCGGTCGCCAGGAGCACGCGCTCGGCGCGCACCGGCCACGGCAGCTCGTCCGGACCGATGCGCCGGCCGCGGATCCCCGGAACGCGCAGCACCTGGCACGGCCCGAGGTACGGCTCGAGCGATCGGGACTCGATCGTCGGGGCGTCGACCCCGTAGTGGCTCGGCGCATCCGCGTGGGCCCCCAGGTGCACCGTGGCGTGCAGCGTCGACAGCGTGACGGTGTCGCCGCGGCGCAGATCGAGGAGCACCTCGCGGCTCGCCGGGGTGTCGCCGGGCCATACGGCGAGCGCCGAGGTCACGGTCGGCGTGATGTCCCACAGACGGCGCACGTCACAGCTCCTGGCGGATGGCCCACAGGTCGGGGAACACGGGCTGGAACAGCGTGCGCTTCAGGAACTCCGCCCCGGGCGAGCCTCCGCTGCCGCGCTTCGCGCCGATCGTGCGCTCGACCAGCATGACGTGCCGGTAGCGCCATTCCTGGAGCCCCTCGTCGAAGTCGGTCATCAGCTCGAGCAGGATCGCGACGTCCGGCGATCCACGATACAGACCGAGGATCCCGCGCTGCACCGTCTCGTCGGGCACGGTCGGCTTGTGGACCGGCTTGGCCAGGAGCGCGGGCGGGATCGCGACACCGCGACGCTCGAGAAACTCGTAGAAGTGATCGACGAGCGAGCGCTCGTCGAGCCGGCGCCGTGCGCGCGCGTGTCCTGCCGGATGGCGCTCCAGCTCGTGCAGCACCGCGGCGCGCTTGTGCCCCAGTACGAACTCGATCTCGCGAAACTGCGCCGACTGGAACCCCGAGGCGGTCTCGAGCCGCGAGCGGAACGCGGAGAACGACAACGGCGTCATCGTCTCCAGAATGTCGATCTGGCCGACGAGTGTCTTGAGGATCGTCCGCGCGCGCTTGAACGTGTGAATCACACCGAACAGCTCGTTCGAGCTGAAGTCGCGCTTGGCCTGGTCGAGCTCGTGGAGCAGGACCTTGAACCACAGCTCGTACACCTGGTGGATGACGATGAACAACAGCTCGTCGTGCTCGACGGGCTCGGAGCGCGGGACCTGCAGGCGCAGCAGGTCGTCGATCGCCAGGTACGACGCGTAGGTCGGGGTCCGCTCGTCGCGCGCTCCGCTCATCGGCTCTCCGCGGCCCAGCGCTCGACCGCTCGGCCGAGGCGCCAGACGTCGTGGAACGTGTTGTACGACGGGACCGGCGCGACGCGCACCACGTCGGGCTCGCGATAGTCCCCGATCACGCCGGCCCCGCGCAGGACGCGCTCCAGATCGCGCGCGCCGTTCGTGCGCAGCGACAGCTGGCACCCCCGGGCGCGAGGCTCGTCGGGGGTCAGCAGCTCGATCGCCGCGCCGGCCGCCTGCTCGATCCTCCTCGCGGCGTAGGCCGTCAGCCGCTCGGACTTCGCGCGCAGCGCCGCGATCCCGACATCGTCGAACACGGCGCACGCCGCGACGAGCGGCGCCAGACCGAGGATCGGCGGGTTGCTCAGCTGCCACCCGTCGACCGTTCCGACCGGGACGAACGAGCGCTGGGCGCCCGCGCCGAACCGCGTGCGCGGGTCGTTGCCCCACCAGCCGGCGAGCCGCGGGAGGCTCGGGTCGTCGTGGTGCCGCTCGTGGACGAAGCACCCGCCCGGCGCGCCGGGGCCGCCGTTCAGGTACTTGTACGAGCACCAGACGGCGAAATCGATGTCCCCGTCGTGCAGCGCGAGCGGGACGTTGCCGACCGCGTGCGCCAGGTCGAGCCCGACGATGCAGCCGTGGCGTCTCGCGGCCGCGGCGATGCGTGACGTGTCGTACCACCGGCCGGTGAAGTAGCTCACCGCACCGACCAGCACGACGGCGATCGACTCGCCTTCGCGCTCGATGCACGCCTCGACGTCTTCGGCCTCGACCAGCGCGTCTGCGGGATCGTAGCCGTGGAGCCGAGCTGCGACTCGACCGCGTAGCGGTCGGACGGGAACGCGTGCTCCTCGACGAGCATGCGGTGGCGCGGTCCCGCGGGCCGATAGAACGACGTCAGCATCAGGTGCAGGTTCACGGTCAGCGAGTTCATCGCCACGACCTCGGACGGCTCGGCACCCGCGAGGCGCGCGAGCGAATCACGCAGGCGCTCGTGGTAGCGGTACCACGGGCTCGCGGCGTGGAAGTGCCCGTCGACGCCGAGCCGGGCCCAGTCGTCGAGCTCGCGCTCGACCGCCGCGCGTGCGGCGACCGGCGCGAGCCCGAGCGAGTTGCCACACAGGTAGGCCCGCGGCGTCCCGTCGTCCCCGCGCGGTAGATGGAACCGCTCGCGCAGCCCGGCCAGCGGGTCCTCCGCGTCGAGCGCTCGCGCGTGCGCTTCGGTCGCGTCGAGCGCCGTGCGACCGGCGCTCATGCGAAGCTCGACGCGGACAGGCCGAGGAAGCTCAACGCCGCTCCGCCGAGGAGCGCACGGCGCTGTCCGGCGTCGAGCTCGTCGAGGCTGAGGATCAGCTCTCCCGGTCGAGCCTCGCCGAGCGGGAACGGGTAGTCCGAGCCCAGACACACGCGCTCGGCGCCGAACAGACCCACGATCCGGCGCAGCGCGTCGGCGTCGTGGACCAGCGAGTCGACGTACATGCGCCGGACGTAGGCCCGCGGCGGGAGCGCGGCCGTCGTGGCCACGAGGTCGGGCCGGACGCGGAACCCGTGCTCGATCCGGCCGAGCGTTCCGGGGAACGAGCCACCGCCGTGGGCGAACGCCACGCGCAGCGCGGGCAGCCGGTCGAGCACGCCGCCGAGCACGAGCGAGCAGATGGCCAGCGTGGTCTCGGTGGGCATCCCGACGAGCCAGGCCAGCCAGTGCTGGGCCATCCGCTCGCGCCCGAGCATGTCCCACGGGTGGACGAACACCGCCGCGCCGAGCTCGGCGGCCCGGCGAAACACGGCGAACAGCTCCGGCTGGTCGAGGTTCCAGCCGTTGACGTGCGACCCGATCTGCACGCCGGCGAGCCCGAGCTCCGCGACACAGCGCTCGAGCTCGCCGATCGCGCGGTCCGGGTCCTGCAGCGGCACCGTGCCCAGCCCGACGAACCGCCGCGGCCAGCGCGCGACGATCGACGCCACGTGGTCGTTGAGCAGGCGCGACAGGTCGAGCGCGTGCTCGGGCCGGGCCCAGTAGCTGAACATCACCGGGACCGTCGACAGCACCTGGACGTCGACGCCCGCGCGGTCGCACTCCTCGAGCCGTCTCTCGGGCGACCACACGTTCGAAGAGACCACGCGGAAGCACTGGCCGTCGCGCATCATGCGCGCCGAGCACCCGTCGGCCGCGCGCTCGAGCTGCACGAAGCCGGTCACGCCGTAGCGCTCGCGCAGGTCGGGCCACCCGTCGGGCAGCACGTGCGTGTGCACGTCGATCGTCAACGAGCGTGCGGACAAGGGGGGCCGCCTCCGGAGACCTAGTTAGCACCAGCGGACGGTTCGCGGCAACCCTCGCTCGCCCGGACGAGGTCGAGGAAGTTCCGCAGCACGTGCCGGCCCTCGACCGTCAGCACCGATTCGGGATGGAACTGGACGCCGTGGAGCGGCAGCTCGCGGTGCGCGAGGCCCATCACCAGCCCGTCGTCCGTCCGGGCGGTCACGGCGAGCTCGGCCGGGACGGACGCTTCCTCGACCACGAGCGAATGGTAGCGCGTGGCCTCGAAGCCCGGCGGCAGACCGGCGAACACCCCGGTCCCGTCGTGCAGGATTCGCGAGGTCTTGCCGTGCACCGGCCGCGGAGCGTGCACGACGCGCGCCCCGTACGCCTGGCCGATGGCTTGATGACCCAGGCACACGCCGAGCAGCGGCAGCTCGCGCTCGGCGGCCGCGCGGACCAGATCGAGCGTGATGCCGGCGTTCTCCGGCCGGCCCGGCCCGGGCGAGACGACGAACGCCTCGTACCGTCCATCGACGCAGTCGGCGAGATCGATCGCGTCGGATAGCCGCACGTCGACCGTCGCTCCGAGCTCGGCCAGGTACTGCGCGAGGTTCCAGGTGAACGAGTCGTGGTTGTCGAGCAGCAGGACCCGCTGCACGACGCTATTCCACCGCGAACTTGACGAACACGGGATCGGGCAGGGTGCTCGAGGACAGGAACAGATCGAACTTGTGGCCCTTGATCCCGGTCGCGGGCTTCGGGAAGTACACGTAGTCCATGAAATAGCCGAACTTCGGCAACGAGACGTTGTCGCGCACGACGGAGCCGAACTCCCGCGTCGGGCTGAGCTTGCTCGGGTAGCGCTGGTACGCGGCGAACTTCGACGTCAGGATGCTGTTCAGCTCGGAGAACGACTCGCGGTCGAGGTCCAGGAACTCGTAGCCGTTGATCAGCTCGGGCGGTGAAGCGGCGGGGTAGCGGTTCCCCTGCTCGTCGATGAGCGTGAACCCCTCGCGCGTCACGAGCAGCGTCTTCACGCCGGTGTTCGCCAGCGCGATCTCGACCGGCATGTACGGGGTGTTGTCCCGGTACCGTGCGGCCTTGGTTCCGACGACGAACGTCACGAGGTCGCCTTCCTCGATGAACGCGAAGGTCGACAGCTTGCGATCGAGCTCGCTGGCCTGCTGTCCGGTGATGCGTTGGCGCGTCGCGCACGCACCGGCGCCGAGTAGCACTGCCACCAGGAAGCATGCCTTGTACGTCGTGCGCATTCGCCCTCCGAGCGTCTTGAGACTATGCCGGGCGTGGGGGAGCGTCAAGGCGCGCGACGAGCGAGCCAGCGCTCGGCCGCGGCGTGCAACGTCTCGTGGCGCACGGGTCGGCCGGTCATGTGCTCGAACTGCAGCCGGGCCTGGGCCGCGAGCAGCTCGAGTCCATCGACGACCGCGAGGCCGCGCGCCCGCGCATCCTCGACGAGCGCGGTCGGACCCGGCGCGTACACCGCATCGAGCACCGCGCGGCCCCGGAGCACGGCCGGGTCGAGCCACCGCGCCCCGTCCTGGCCGAGCGGCGTGGCGTGCAGCAGCACGTCCCACGGCTCGTCGGGGAGCCGCTCGAGCGCACACGCCCGGACACCCGTGTCCTGCGCCGCCTCGGTCGTGCGATCGGGCGTGCGCCCATAGAGCGTCACCTGCGCCCCGGCCGCAGCGAAGGCTACGGCGAAGGCGCGCGCGGTGCCGCCCGAGCCGAGGATCGCGACCCGCGCGTCGCGCGGCTCGACGTGGCGCCGCACGCGCTCGAGCGCTGCGGGGCCGTCGGTGTTGAGCCCCAGTGGCTGCGGCGCGAGCCGGACCGTATTGACCGCACGGGCGCGAGACGCCACCTCGTCGCCCGGCGTGCACCGTCGCGCGAGCGTCTCCTTGAACGGTCGGGTCACGCCCAGGGCTTCGAGCCCCAGGCTCGCGGCGAGGCTCCATGCCGGGTCGAGCTCGTCGGTCTCGATCGGCAAGTAGCACGCGTCGATCCCCGTCTCGCCGTACCCGGCGGCGTGCATCGCGGGCGACGGGCTCCCCGACACCGCGGCGCCGACGAGAGCGAACAGCCTCGTCCGCGGGTCGAGCTCGAGCACTCGATACGTGGCCAGCAGATCGTCGACCGTCGGCTGTCCCGCCGCGGTCTCGCGTCCCGGGGCCAGCGATCCGTAGGTCGCGAACGAGCCCCACGCGGGCCCGAGGATCCGGCTCACGACGCCGGCGCGGCCCGTGGCAAACGCCGCGAGCCGCACGCCCTGCCGTCGCGCCTCGTCGAGCACCGTGCGCAGCGCGAGCACGTCGTCGACGCGCGCCGCGTGCGGCACGAGCTTGGCCACGCCGCCGCGCCGCGCTCCGAGGCGGGCGAGCATCTCCCGCAGCGCGTCGATCCGGCACGGTCCGCCGTGATGCGAGAGCACGACGCGATCGCGGAGCGCCGGTCGCTCGGCGAGCGTGGCGAACGACGCATCCCACTCGACGTCGACGAACGCGGCGCCCGCGGCGAGCGCGGCATCGAGAAGCGCGCGGCGCTCGTCCTCCGAACCGTCGAACGCTCCACCGTCCGCCCGGCGTCGCGCGCTGACCAGCACCGGCCGCTCGACCTCGCGCACGACCCGTAAGACGTCGTCGACGCGCAGGCGATCGGCGCGCAGCTCGACCAGCGCGCAGCCCGCGGGCGCGGCGCGCAGAGCCGCGATCGCCCGCGACGCGTCCGGCTCCTCGGCCGAGGCGACGACGATCGACCGCGGCAGGTCCTGCGCCATCCCGAGCCCCTAGAGCAGCGACAGCGGATCGACGTCGACGAGCACGGAGCGCCGCGGGACCTCGCGCTCGGTGCTCGCGAGCGCCCGCTCGACCGTCTCGACGAGACGACGTCGGCCCGCCGTGCGGACGAGGATCTGTTGCCGGTACCGGCCGGCGACGCGGGCGATCGGCGCCGGGCCGGGGCCCGAGATGCGCACGCGGCTCCCGCCGACCTCGCGCAGCGCGCGGGCGACGAGCTCCGCCGAGCGCCGTGCGCGCCCCTCGTCCCGGTCGTGCAGCACGATCGACACCAGCGCCGCGGCCGGGGGGTAGCCCAGCGCGCGGCGGTAGCGCATCTCGCGGTCGAAGAACGCCTCGTAGTCCTGGGTCGCGGCGAGCGCGAGGACCGGATGCTCGGCGTCGAACGCCTGGACGACCACGCGTCCGGGCCGCTGGCCCCGTCCGGCGCGGCCGGCGACCTGCGTCAGCAGACCGAATGCGCGCTCGGCCGCGCGGAAGTCAGGAAGGCCGAGCGCCTGATCGGCGGACACGACGCCGACGAGCGTCACGCGCGGGAAATCGTGGCCCTTGGCGATCATCTGCGTGCCCACGAGGACGTCGATCTCTCCGCGCGCGAACCGGCCGAGGATGCGCTCGTGATCGCCGCGGCCACGAACCGTGTCCCGGTCCATGCGCTCGATTCGCGCGCCGGGCACCGCGTCGGCGAGCACGGCCTCGATCCGCTCGGTGCCCTCGCCCAAGGGGTGCAGCTCGGGATGGCCGCAGGTCGGACATCCGGCCTGAGGCGCCGACCGCTCGAATCCGCAGGTGTGACAGCGCAGGCGCTCGACCGACCGGTGCCACGTCAGCGCGATCGTGCACCGCGAGCACTCGACGCGCTCGCCGCACGCCGGGCAGTGCAGCGCCGCGGCCCAGCCGCGTCGGTTGCGCAGCACGAGCGCCTGGTCGCCCCGGGCCATGCACGCTTCGAGCTCGCGGCGCAGGACCGACGAGAGCGGGGCGACCTCGCCGAGCCGCCGGTACTCCTCGCGCATGTCGACGATCTCGACCGCCGGGAGCGGTCGATCCTCGATTCGGCCACCCAGGCGCAGGAGCTCGTAGCGTCCGGAGGTCGCGTGGTGGAACGACTCGACCGACGGGGTCGCCGATCCGAGCACGATCGTCGCCTGCGCCTCGCGCGCGCGAACGATCGCCACGTCCCGACCGTGGTACCGCGGCGCGTCGCCCTGCTTGTACGACGCGTCCTGCTCCTCGTCGACGACGATGAGGCCGAGGTCGACGAGCGGCGCGAACACGGCCGAGCGCGTGCCGAGCACGAGCCGGCAGGCCCCGCGCCGGACCCGCTCCCACGCCGCCTGGCGCTCGGCCCGCGCGAGCCCGCTGTGCAGGACGACGGCCTCGCCGGGAAACCGCCGCTCGATCGTCTCGCGCAGGATCGGCGTCAGCCCGATCTCGGGAACGAGCCACAGCACCGAGCGCCCGCGGTCGAGCGTCGTGCGGGCGGCGCGCAGGTACACCTCGGTCTTGCCCGAGCCGGTCGCTCCGAACAGCAGGAACGGACGGTACCCCGACCGGCCGAGGCACGGATCGAGGGTCCCGAGCACGCGGGCCTGCGGCGGTGTCGGCACGGGGCCGGGCGCCGCGGGCTCGGCCCGAGGCCGCGACGGCTCGTCCGGGGGCGCGGGACCGATCTCGACGACGCCGGCTCGCGCCGCATCCCGCGCGGCTCGCCGCTCGGCCGGAGACAGGCGGTCGAGCGCGAGCGCTCCCCCCGCGGCGTCGATCCGCGACACGAGCCGCGCCCGTGCCGGCGCGTGGGACAGGGTCTCGGGCGCGGCCGCAGGCCCGACGCGTCGCACGACGAGACGCGGCCGCGGCCGGGCGAAACCCGGCGGCGTCGCGCACTCGATCGCCTCGCCCCAGCCGCACAGGTAGTACTCGCTGACGAACCGCGTCAGCGCGAGCACGTCGTCGGGCAAGGTCGGCCCGCTCTCGACGAGCGACTCGATCGGCCGGGCCGTGACGCCCGCCGCCGGCGGCGCGGCGGGCCATTCGACGACGGTTCCGACGACCCGCCGACGGCCGAACGGCACCTGGACCCGCGCGCCCCGGCCGAGCCGAGCCGCCAGCTCCGGGCCAACGGCGTACGTGAACAGGCTGCGGACCGGCACCGGGATCGCGACCGCCGCATGCCGCGCTGGCTCGTCCATCGGCTCGGAGCTACGTGTCCATGCGCGCGCGCGCGGCCTTCAGATCGTCGAACACCTTGCGCCGGTTCTCCGGCGTGTACTGGCGCAGCAGGAACGCCGGGTGGTACGTGGGCATCACCGGAATCCCGCGGTACTCGTGCCACGTGCCGCGCAGCTTGGTGATCCCGACGCGCGTGCCGAGGAGCGTGCGTGTTGCCGGTGCGCCGAGCGTCACGATGACCCTCGGCCGCACGGCCTCGATCTGGCGCGCGAGGAACGGCGCGCAGGTCTCGATCTCGTCGGGCTCGGGGTCGCGGTTGTCCGGCGGCCGGCACTTGACCACGTTCGCGATGTACACGTCGGGTCGGTCGAGGCCGATCGCGCGGATCATCTCGTCGAGCTTGCGACCCGCGCGACCGACGAACGGCTCTCCGCTCAGATCCTCCTCGGCTCCCGGACCCTCGCCGACGAACATCAGCCGGGCCTCCGGGTTCCCGACGCCGAACACCAGCTTGGTGCGTCCGCGATGCAGCTTGCACCTCGTGCACTCGCCGAGGTCGGCCCGGATCTCGGCGAGCCGCCGGGCCGGATCGGTCGGTCGGGGCTCGGCGAGCGCGTCGATCGCCTGGCGGACCTGCGGCGCCCGCACCGGGGCGACGCGCAGCTCGCGCACCCCGATCTCGCCGAGATAGGCAAGCCACTGTGCGAGATCGCCGAGCGCGCCGGGCGGGGTACCACCGGTCACGCCGGCTCCGCCGCGGGTACCGCGCCGAGGACGCGATCGAGGATCGAGTCCGCGATCTCGGCCTTGCTCGCCCGACCGAGCTGCCACATCTCGCCGCCGCGCCCGAGGATCGTGACCTCGTTGTCGTCGGACTCGAAGCCCACGTCGCGCCGCGACACGTCGTTGGCCACGATGAAGTCGACGCCCTTGCGCTCGAGCTTCGCGCGCGCGTGGACCACGAGGTCGTTCGTCTCGGCCGCGAAGCCGACGAGCACACGCTCGCGCCGGTCGCTCCCGAGCTCGGCCAGGATGTCCGGCCCCTCGGCGAGCCGCAGCACGAGCTCGGCCCCGGTCTTCTTGATCTTGGTCTGGGCTGCGACCGGAACGTAGTCCGCGACCGCCGCGACCATGAACACGGCCTCGGCCCCGTCCCGCCGTTCGAGCACAGCCCGCCGCATCTCGACCGAGGTCTCGACCTGGATACGCTCGACCCCGTAGGGTGGCGGCACATCGACCGGTCCGCTGATCAGGACGACCCGCGCCCCGCGTCGCGCCGCGGCGGCGGCGACCGCGTAGCCCATCTTGCCCGACGAGCGGTTCGTCACGTAGCGCACGGGGTCGATCGCTTCCCGCGTGGGCCCGGCGGTGACGACGACGGTGCGGCCTTCGAGCTGCCGCGATCGGCGGGCAGCGTCGAGCGCGGCGTGGACGATCCGCGCCGGGTCGCACATTCGACCCACACCCTCTTCCCCCTCGGCCAGCCACCCCGCTTCCGGATCGAGGATCCGCACGCCGCGCGAGCGCAGGACGCGCACGTTGTCCTGCGTCGCGGGGTGCAACCACATCCGCGTGTTCATCGCCGGGGCCAGGACGACCGGGACGGTCACCGCCGTGTAGAACGTGGACAACAGGTCGTCGGCCACGCCGCGGGCCAGCTTGGCCAGCACGTTCGCCGTCGCCGGCGCGACGAGGAGCGCGTCGATCCAGTGGGTCAGGTCGATGTGCCGGATCGTCCGCT
Source organism: uncultured Acidobacteriota bacterium (assembly GCA_963824225.1). Taxonomy (GTDB): domain Bacteria; phylum Acidobacteriota; class Polarisedimenticolia; order Polarisedimenticolales; family Polarisedimenticolaceae; genus CAWGOF01. The sequence goes on from CAWGOF010000003.1 coordinate 387,156, forward strand.
CGGACTCGAGGTCGTGGCCGTGGACCAGGACCTTGCGCCGCGACAGCGTCTGGAGCGTGAGCGGCGTGACGAACGCGGTCGCGTGGGTCGTGAGGATCACCTGGACCTCGGCCCCCGCCTGGTCGAGACCGCGCACGATCTCGGCCGCCTTGTAGGCGGCGATCCCGCCGGCGACACCGAGCGCGATCCGCACGCCGCTACTCGACCTCCTGCTCCTCTGCCGCCGCGTCGAGCGAGCCCGCTTCGGCGTCGGGGTTCCACAGGTCGACCAGATTCGCCGCGACCTCTTCCTGCGCCACGACGGTCGGCTTGCGACCGTCGGCCTCGACCCGCGGGAGCGCGCCCTGCTGCAGCTGCTCCGCGCGCTTCGATGCGAGCGTCACGAACCGGTACTTGCTGTCGATGTTCTCGGGGAGACGGAACACTCTGCTTCCTCCTCGGCTTCAGATCGGAAAGCTGGCCACGATGCGCCGGGCCTCCGCTTCGCAGCGCCGGGACCGCCGGCGCTCGGCCCGCAGGATCGCAACCACCTCGGCCAGCGTCGCGTCCAGCTGCTGGTTGACCACGAGATAGTCGAACGCAAGATAGCTCGTCGCCTCGTCCCGCGCACGGGACAGGCGTAGGGCGCGCTCGGCCTCCGTCTCGCTCCCCCGGCGGGCCAGCCGGTCCTCGAGGGCGTGGAAGTCGGGCGGCAGGATCATGATCGACACCGAGTCGATCGCCGCGCGCCGGACCTTGCGCGCGCCCTCGATGTCGATGTCCAGGAGCAGGTCGATCCCCTGCTCGAGCACCGCCCGCGTCGCAGCGAGCTCCGTCCCGTACAGCTGGCCGTGGACCTCGGCCCACTCGAGGAACGCCCCGTTGCCGCGCAAGCGCTCGAACGTCGCCCGATCGACGAAGTGGTAGTGCTCGCCGTTGCGCTCGCCCGGCCGCTCGGCCCGCGTCGTGAACGACACCGAGAACGCGAGACCCGGTACCTCGCGCAACACGCGCTCGGTGATCGTCGACTTGCCGGTTCCCGACGGCGCGGCGATGACGAACACGATTCCGCTGCGCTCTGGTCCCACCCGTCACTCCACGTTCTGCACCTGCTCGCGCATCCGCTCGACCTCGATCCGGATCGCGAGCGCGCGGCGGGTCACCTCGAGGTCCGCGGCCTTGGCGCACACGGTGTTGGCCTCGCGATGGATCTCCTGGAGCAGGAAGTCGAGTCGCTTGCCCAGCGACTCGTTCCCGGCCTCGCCGAGAATGGCCCGCAGGGCCTCGACGTGTCCGGCCAGTCGAACCGTCTCCTCGGTCACGTCGGCGCGCTCGGCCAGGAACGCCGCTTCCTGGGCCACCCGCGCCGGATCGAGCGCGATCGCCGAATCGAGCGTCCGGAGCCGCTCGAGCAGCCGGTCGCGCAGCCGGTTCGGCACTTCCTCGACGCGCGACGCGAGCGCCACGAGCTCCGCGCCGACGATCCCCGTGCGCTCGAGCAGATCCTGCCGCAGCTCCGCGCCCTCGCGCAGCCGCTCGGCGTCGAAGGCCGCGAGCGCCCGGTCGAGCGCATCGCGGAGCGCCGCCCGCTCGGCGTCGCCCGGCGCGGCGAGCGCCGAGTCGATCCGGAACATGCCCGGAAGCGCGAGCAGCGCGGCGACGTCGAGCGTTCCCGGCACGCCGTGGTCCTCGGTCAGGACGCGCCCCGCGCGCAGCGCCTCGCCGAGCAGCGCCGTGTTGAGCATCGGAGCGGCGTCGACTCCGCCCGCGTTCTCCACGGCCACCGTGAGATCGACGCGGCCGCGCCGCACGACCTCCGCCGTCCGGCGGCGCAGGTCGCCTTCCCACGCCTGCAGCGCATCGGGCACGCGGATCCGCAGGTCGGCGTACCGGTGGTTCACGCCACGCAGCTCGACGACGAACCGCAGACGCTCGGTCTCGGCCGCGGCCTGTCCGAACCCGGTCATCGAGCGCACGCCCATACGCGGCAGACTCTAGCAGGTCGGCAGCTCGTCGAGGACCGCCTGGGCCGCACGCTCGAACACGCCTGGGCCCCCGAGCCGCTCGCGCACGGCCGCCAGGTCCGACCGCTGGCGCTCGCGCTCCGCGGGCCGATCGAGAAGCCGTGCCAGGTGCTCGGCGACGGTCGCGGGCGTGCACGCACCCTGGATCAGCTCGGGGACGATCCGCCGGCCGGCCACGAGGTTCGGCAGCGCCACGTGGTCCACGCGGACGAGCAGCCGGCCGACGAGGTACGACAGCGGGGCCATGCGGTAGACCACGACCATCGGGAGCCCGGTCAGCGCGGCTTCGAGGCTCGCCGTACCCGAGGTCACGGCGCCAGCGACGCAGGCGCCGAGCACCGCGGGGAAGTCACCGTCGCTCGCCGTCACGCCGTCGACGCCCGCGGCGGCGATCGCCTGCGTGACAGCGGTGCGGTCGAGGCCCCGCGCGACGGGCACGAGGAACTGCGGTGCCGGGCGCCGCGGCGCGAGGAGCGATGCGGCGCCGAGCAGCACCGGCAGCATGCGCGAGACCTCGGACGGCCGGCTCCCCGGCAGGAGTGCGATCGCCGGCCGGTCGGGGACGAGGCCGGCGCGCTCGCGGACCTCGTCGACCGCGACCGCGGGCGTGCGGTCCTCGACCGCCGGATGGCCGACGAACGTCACGGGCACGCCCGCGGTCTCGTAGAACCGCTCCTCGAACGGGAACAGCACGAGCATCCGCCTCACGTGACGGCGGATCGTTCGTACTCGACCGCGGCGCCAGGCCCAGATCTGCGGGCTGACGAAGTACACGATCGGCGTGCCGGCGCGCGCGGTGCGCCGGGCGAGGCGCAGGTGAAAGTCGGGGAAGTCGATCGGAACGAACAGATCGGGCCGCTCGGCGTCGAGCGCCTGCTCGAGCGCGCGGCGGGCGCGTAGGATCGCGGGCAGGCGGCCGAGCACCTCGGCAAAGCCCACGACGGCGACGTCGGACGAGCGGGCCACGAGCCGCACCCCGGCTGCGGCCATGCGCTCGCCGCCCATCCCGACGAGCTCGACCGACGGCCGGCGCTCGCGCAGCGCGAGCGCGAGACCCGCCCCGAGTCGGTCGCCCGACGCCTCGCCGGCGCTGATCACGATGCGCGGTCCACGAGTCATCCACGAGCCTCGGGGCGCGGATCCTCGCGCGCGAGGCCCACGGCGTCGTCCGCTTCGTCGGTCAACCGATCGAGGAGCGCCTCGAGGTCGACGCGCGCGGCCTCGCACGCCGCGGGGTCCGCGTCCCGCGGCACGAACAGCGGGTCGCCGTACACGAACACGGCCCGGCCGAACGGCAGCGGGACGAGCGTCCGATCCCACGAGCCCAGGCGGCGCGCCGGTCGGGCGGAGTAGCTCACGGGCACGATCGGCGCGCCGGCGAGCTTCGCCAGGGCGATCACGCCGGGCTGCACGCGGCGTCGGGGTCCGCGGGGTCCGTCGGGCGCGATGCCGATGTCCGCACCACCCCGCGACCGGCGCAGCACGTCGCGCAGACCCGCGGCCCCACCGTCGGTCGTCGAGCCCCACGCCTGATCGATGCCGAAGCGTCGCATCACCTGGCCCAGGAGACGCGAGTCCCGGTGCCGGCTGTGCAGCACGACCATCCGTCGATCGGGGTACGCGTGACGCATCAGGACGAGGCGCGCGTGCCAGAACACCAGCACGTACGGACCGTGTGCTGCGCGGGCCGTCGCCAGCGCCTCGCGGTTGCGGTACGTGACGCGGACGGTCGCGCCGAGCAGGCGGATGTACGCGTAGGCAAATCGGGGTGCGAGCGCGGACAGCACACGGCTGCGGAGAAGACTCATGGCCGAGCCGGTCGAGTGTAGCAGGTCGCGCGGCCCCGCGTTGACGCTCCCTGGCGGCGCCGCTATCCTCGCCCACGCGCCGATGAATCCAGAGCTGCACGCGGCGCGCGTCCTGCTCGCGATCGTCCGCGAGCGGCTCGACGACGCGCGCACGCTCGTACGTCAAGACGGTCTCGACGACGACACGTTCGTCGCGCAATGCCGCGCTTCGGACGTTCACCCGTGGATCCACGCCCGGCTCGGCGCGCCGGACGCCGCGGGGATCGCGAGTCCCGCGGTCGAGCGCGCGCTCGGCGCCCTGCGCGACCGCGTGCGACGCGACAACCTGCTGCTCGTCGCGCGCGCCGAGCTGGCCCTGGCCGTGCTGTCCCGCGCCGGCGTGCGTCCGGTCGTGCTCAAGGGCACCGATTTCCTGCACCGCCTGTATCGCTCGCTCGACGAGCGAACGGTCGACGACGTCGACCTGTTGATCCGACCTGCGGAGCTCGAGGCCAGTCTGCGCTCGCTCGTCGCCGCCGGGTTCCGGCTGCCCGAAGAGCCGCGGGCGTTGCACTACGTCCGGACGAGCCACCACGTTCCGCTCGGGGGTCCGGGGCCGATCGGCGTGGACTTCGAGCTGCACTGGAACCTGGCCCAGAGCGGGCGGTTCCGCATCGATGCGACGGCGCTCGTGGACCGCGCGTTGCCGATCGCGATCGGCTCCGAGCGCGGTCTACGCCTGGCACCGACGGACGCGGTCGCGCACCTCGTGCTGCACCATTTCACGCACTACTTCGACCGCCGTTTGAAGTGGATCGTCGACCTGGCCCACATCGAGCGCGCGGAGCCGATCGACTGGCCGGCGGTCGTGGCCACACTGCGGGCGTGGGGCGCGACGCAGCCGGCCGCCGCTGCCCTCGTGCACATGCACAAGCTCGTCCCCGATCTCGTGCCGCAGGCGGTCCTGCGGGCTCTGCCGCTGGCCCCGTGGCGCTCGGCGCTCGCGCGGCCGTTGCGCTCGGCGCATCCGCTCGAGCTGTGGCGCGGCACGCGGCGGCGGGACGTACAGCTGTGGCTCGCCGCCGTGCTCCACGAGCGGCCGGCCGATCTGCCGGGGTGGCTGCTCCATCGCCGGCGCCGCGAGAGTCGACCGTCGGGGCATCCGCTCGACGCCGTCGTCCGTGCGCTCGCCGCCGGAGGCGGACGATGAAGCACGGCACGGTGCTCGTGACGGGTGGCGCCGGGTTCCTCGGATCGCACCTGTGCGATCGGTTCCTGGCCGACGGCAACCGTGTCCTGGCGATGGACAATCTGCTGACCGGCTCGCTCGACAATCTGCGGCATCTCGACGGCCGGCCGGACTTCGAGTTCCTGCGCCACGACGTGACCGAGACGATCGACGTCTCTGGCCGCATCGACGCGGTCGTGCACTTCGCGAGCCCGGCGAGCCCCCAGGACTACCTGGACTATCCGATCCAGACGCTCAAGGTCGGCTCGCTTGGCACGCACAAGACGCTCGGCCTGGCCAAGCGCCACGGCGCGCGGTTCCTCCTGGCCTCGACGTCCGAGGTCTATGGCGACCCGCTCGTCCATCCGCAGCCCGAGACGTACTGGGGCAACGTCAACCCGGTCGGCCCTCGCGGGGTGTACGACGAGGCCAAGCGGTTCGCCGAGGCGCTGACCATGGCGTACCACCGCGTGCACCGCGTCGACGCGAAGATCGCGCGGATCTTCAACACGTTCGGTCCGCGCATGCGCCTGGACGACGGTCGGGCGATCCCGAACTTCCTGATCCAGGCGCTGACCGGAGCGCCGTTGACCGTGTTCGGCGACGGGAGCCAGACGCGCTCGTTCTGCTACGTCGAGGACCTCGTCGACGGGCTCGTGCGGCTGCTCGCCTCGCCCTTGAACGAGCCGATCAACCTGGGGAACCCGAGCGAGTGGACCGTGCTGCGGATGGCCGAAGCGATTCGGGACTTGGCCGATAGCCGCTCGCCGATCGTCCGGCGCGAGCTACCGGTCGACGACCCGCGCGTGCGCCAACCGGACATCGCGCGCGCCGAGCGCGACCTGGGCTGGACGCCGCGGGTGTCGATCGACGACGGCCTGCGGCGGACGCTCGACGATTTTCGGCGCCGCATGCCGGTCGTCCGGCCGTAGCGGCCTAGCTGACGCCGGCCTTCGTCGCGACGCGGCGCTTGCGCGCGCCCTTGGCCTTCTCGTCGTCCGCCTCGTAGTAGTACGCACCCGCGTAGTAGTAGTCCTTGCTGTACGCCCGTTCGATGTCGACGTTGTTCAGCACCGCCCCGACGACGTTCGGGTTCACGGCGCGCAGGCGCGCGAGCGTCTTGCTCACGAGGTCCCGATCGGTGTGCGCGTGCCGCACGATCAGCACGATCATGTCGGCGACCGCCGCGAGCTGGGTCGCATCGGCGAGGGTCGCGGCAGGCGGCGAATCGAGCAGAACCCAATCGTAGGACTCGCGCAGCGCGGCGACGAGCTCGAGGAACCGGTCGGATCCGAGGAGCTCGGGCGGGCTGGGCGGGATCGGACCGCAGGCCAGGAGGTGCAGGTTCGGTGGATCGAGGCCTCGAACGTAGGGCGACCAGCCGACGTCCTGCCGGCCGGCGTCGAGCGGCGCGGCGAGGTAGTTCGTCAACCCCGGGTCGCGCTCCTGGCCGTGGATCGAGTGCTGCACCGGGCGGCGCAGGTCGCAGTCGATCACGATCACCCGATCCCCGGCCGTGGCCAGCGTCCGGGCCAGGTTCGCCGCGGTCGACGACTTCCCTTCCTGCGGACCGGTGCTCGTGAGCAGGATCACGCGCCGACGATGGTTCTTGCTCGAGAAGATCACGCTCGTGCGCAACGACTGGTACGCCTCTTTGACCGCGCGCGCCCCGAGCCCCTCGGCCTGGATCTTGGGGATCAGGCCGAGCACCGATAGCCCGAGCCAGCCGCTCGATGTCGTCGGGCGTGCGGAACGTGTTGTCCAGGTAGTCCAGGAAGAACGCGGCGCCCACCCCGAGGAACAGCCCGAACAGGCCGCCGACGAGCAGGTTCATCTTGCGGCGGGGCTTGATCGGGTAGAGCGGCTTCGTCGGCTTGTCGAGGACCGACACGTTGTTCGACATCAACGACAGGCCCAGGTTGACCTCGTTGATCGATTTCTGGATCAGGTCGACGACCTCGCGCTGCGTGTCGGCCTCGGTCTTCTTCAGGTCGTATCCCGACTTGCCGCGCGCGATGTCGACCGACAGCTGCTCGGACGTGTGGATCTCCCGGCGCAGGTAGTCCACGTGCTGCCCGGTGATGTCGTGCTGCTGCTCGAGGCTCCCGAGCTTCATGCTGATCCGCTCTTGGATCCGCTGGCGCACCTTGGCCAGCTCGCTCTCGATCTTCTGGTACTGCTGGTGTCCGGGACGCAGCGAGACCTTCGCGCTCTCCATCTCGAGGTCGAGCTTGACGCGCTGCGTGTCCAGCTCGCGCAGCGTCACGTCCTCGGCGAGCTCGGGGATCGACAGCACGTCCGCGTCCTCGCGCTGCAGCTCGCGGATGCGCTGCAGCGTCTGGCCCAGCTTGCTCAGCTCGAGCTCGCTCTTGTTCAGGTCGGCGTTGTAGTCGTGCAGACGACCCTTCACGATCTCGACCTGGTCTTCCGACGTGAACGCGCTCGACGTCGTCTTGAGCGCGTCGAACCGCTCGGCGTCCTTCTCCGAGAACGAGTCGGTGTACAGCTTGACCTGTTCCCCAATCGTGTCGAGCGCATGCTGCGTGTTAGCCCTGGCGTTCTCGTAGTTCCGGTCGACGTAGGCCTTCGCGATCTCGCCGACCCACTCGGTCACGTTCTCGGCGTTCGGACCGGACATGCTGATCTCGATGATCGAGGTCTCGCGGCGCGGCACGGCGACGATCCGATTGCGGAACGTGCCGACGGGATCCGACAATCGGGCGAACTCGGGGTGCGACGCGAGCCCGAGCTGGTCGAACACGCGCTGGGCCACGCTGCGGCTCTTGATGATCTCGATCTGTGTGTTGTGGTACTTCTCCTCGGCGAACCAGCCGTAGCCGGCGACGCCGAGGCCCGACACGTCGCGCCCGGCGGCGATGCGGTTGGCCTGGGGCTGGACCTCGACCGTCGCGCTGGCCTGGTAGATCGGGGTCTGGAGGAACGTCCAGACGGCGGTCAGGCCGACGACCAGGAGAAATGCCCCGACGACGGTCCAGCGGCCCTGCCAGACGACCTTCCAGTACTCCCGCAGGTGGGTATCGGACGCCACCCCGGAGGCCGCGCCTCGGTTCATACGTTGGCTCCTCGAACCGCCCGGATTACCGCCACAATGTACGCCTGGTCGGCGGAGGGCTCCACCCCCGCCCGATCGTCAGAAGAACCGCCGGGGCACGACGACGATCTCGTCCCCCTCGAGCACCGGGTCGTCGAGCTTGCCCGCCACGACGTCCTTGATGTTGTACTTGAGCGCCCGGCCGTCCTTGTACCGGATCGTGATCGCCTTCCTGTCGGCCCACTCCGTCAGCCCGCCGACCAGGGCCAGGGCGCGCAGGAGCGTCGTTCCCTGCTCGATCGGGATCCGGTTGGGCAGCCGCACCTCGCCCTGCACGTAGCAGTACGCCGTCCGCGGCACGTCGACGATGTCCCCCGAGCGCACGACCGGGTTCATCATCCCGCTCTCGAAGTCCTTGCGCGCGATCCGCTCCTTCTCGTACTTCTCGGTGTCGCCGACCTTGTGCGCGATCTCGATCGTCGGCCCCGCGGCCTCGGCGAACCCGCCGGCGTCGGACAGGACCTCCTTGAGACGCGTCCCGCCGCGCAGCGGCACCTTGCCCGGCGACGCCACCTCACCCGTGACCATGACCCACTGGCTCCGGTACTCGGCGACCGCGACGTCGACCTGCGGGTCGACGAGGTACGACCGTCCGAGAAGGTCGGTGATGCGCGCGGCGAGCTGCTCGGTCGAGAGGCCGACCGCCGGCACGTCTCCGGCCAGCGGGACCGAGATGGTGCCCGTATGGCCGACCGTCAGCGTCGCCGACAGCTCCTCGTGGTTGTGCACGGTGACGGCGATCTTGTCGTCGACGCCCAGCCGGTACGCGTTCTCGGACAGCGCTTCGGTCGTCGGAGCGAAGCGGCTCTCGAACGTGAGGACGAGGAACCCATCCACCACCGCGATGCGCGCCAGGTAGCCCGCGGCGATCGTCAGATCGACGTGGTGGCCGCCGGCCTCGTTCGTCGACACGGCCGAGTCGTGGATGAACCCGTTCGACGCTTCGGCGAAGTCGAGCGGGAACGAAGCGCCGCGCGGGAGATCGAGAACGACGCGCTTCTCCCCCGGAACGAGCGTCCACGATCCGGCCGGGCCGGCGGGCAGCTCGATCCGGACGGTCGCCGAAGCCCGACCCGGACCCGCTGGGTTGGTCGGCGCGCCGAGGGCGATCGGGGCCAGCGCCAGGCCGAGCGCGGTGAGGGTCGATAGCGTTCGATCGAGCACGGTGTTCCTCGTATTAGAACCAGCCGAAGCGGATCCCGGTGAATACTCTCGTCGCATCGTAGTCCCCACCCCCGCAGCTCGACGTCCGGGACTGGTGGCTCGCCGACACCCGCAGCGCCAGGCGCTCGTGCGGCAGCCAATCCAGGTACGACCCGACGCCCGCGAGCTTGTCCCGGCGGATCTCGAGGCCGCAGCTCGTGGCCGGCTGTCCGGTCGTGGTATCGAGCAGCGGACCGCCGTACGCATTGTACGAAAACGACGCCTCGATGCCGAGTCGCGACAGGCGCCAGCTCCGCTCGACCGCCGCGCGAGTGTAGTTCGTCAGGTAGTACGTGTCGTAGGTCGACGGATACGGCTTGCGCGCGAGAAACACGCGCACCGACGTGCGCGGACCGACCGGCAGCGCGATCTCGCCCTCGGCCACGACCGCGTTGAGCGACGATTGCGTCTCCCCGTCGAGCTCGTACCGCGTGTAGCCGACCTTGAGCGCATACGGCCGTCCGCCGACGAACGTGCCGCGCAGACCGAGGCCGAGCGCGTCGCCCGTCTCGTGGCGGAACGGCTCGCCCGAGCTCGTCGGATCGTTGGCCACGAAGTGCTCGAAGTCCCGGCCGGTGTAGTTGACCGTGATCCAGCGGTTGAGGCCGCTCGGGTGGCGGTACTCGGCGCTCCAGTCCCAGCCGCTGTAGTCGAAGAACGGCACGGGGTCGGTTCCCGAGAACGCGAAGTCCACGCGCGACAGCTTCACCTCGTACCCGGCACGGAGCGGGTTCGAGCGCTGGAGCGTGATATCCACGTCGTTGAGGGTGTAGGGCTCGCCGAGGAACGTGAGCTCGCCACCGGGATTGACCGCCAGCACGTCCGAGAACCCCGAGGTGTACGTATCGCCGACCACGAGCTCGTCACCCGTCGAGAAACTGAACCGGCCGAGAGCCGCGCCGCGCTGGACCAGATCGCGGTCGAACGTGTGCTTCGCATAGTGCACCTTCTCGGCTTCGTACCCGAACTCGAAGATGCTCATGCGTACGGGCAGCCGGGCCAGGAGGCCGCCGCGAAACGTCGTGATCGTGTCCGACTCGGGTCCCGCGTCGTCCGACACCTGAAACAAGTTGTCCTCCGCGCCAGCCGACGTGACGAAGTACGGCGCGAGGATGAAGCGGCCCGCGGGGATACCGTCCGGTGCGGGCTCGATGGTTCCCGCGGCGACGGGCACCACGAGGGTCGTCGCGGGAAGGGCGAGCACGGCGAGCCAGACCGAGGGTCGGGTGCCGACTCGAGGTGTTCGCGGGGGGGTTGCGCTCACGGCGAGTCTGGGGTCCGTCGGAATCAACCGCTCGGGGTCACCCGCTCCTTCCTGGACCGTCGGCGGCACGGAATCGATCTACGAGCGCGGGCCCGCCGGATGTCGCCTCCTCGGGCCTCGCCGCACTCGCAGGCGGTGCCGCGCTCCACCGGCGAAGGTACAGCGCTGCGACGAACAGCGCCATCGCGCCGACGATCGCGCCGATCAGCACGAGCCCGACCAGGAGGCTCTGGGACAGAACCGAGCCGTAGGCCGCGGCGGCGAACAGCACGCCCACGCCGTAGAGCGTCAGGACCGCAGAGCGGTGGCTGAACCCCAGATCGAGCAGCCGATGGTGGATGTGCTCCCGATCGGGCTGGAACACGTGGTCCAGGTTGCGAACGACGTAGCGCAGCGCATGATCGGTCGTGCGACCGCGTAGCGTCAGCCGATACACGCGACGCACGATCGCCAGGCCCGTGTCGAGGACGGGCAGGCCGAGCACGAGCAGCGGGGCAAGGATCGCGACGGCGGTCGCACCCTTCTGGCTACCGCGGACCGAGGTCACCGCGAGCACGAACCCGAGGAACAGGCTGCCCGAGTCGCCGAGGAAGATCCGCGCCGGACTGAAGTTGAACCGCAGGAACCCGACGAGGCTGCCGGCGAGCGCCAGGCTCGCCGCCGCAACGCCGAACTCGCCGCGCACGTAGGACAGGACGGCGACCGATGCGGTCGTGATCAGCGCGATTCCGGCGGCGAGGCCATCGAGCCCGTCGATCAGGTTCACCGCGTTCGTGATGCCCACGATCCACAGCACGGTCACGGGGAACGACAGCAGCCCGAGGTCGAGCGCGTCCCCGAACGGGTTGCTCAGGATCTCGATCCGGAACCCGCACCACCACACGGCGGCCGCGGCGACCGCTTGCGCGGCGAACTTCCCGCGGAACGACACGCCGCGCACGTCGTCGATCGCACCGACGACCAGCAGGAACGTCGCCGCGACCACCATGCCGCGCCAGTACACGGAGACCCTGGGCAACGACCACAGCGAGCCGGTGAAGTACGCGGCCGCGGCGAGACCGGCGATGAATCCGAGGAACACGGCGAGCCCGCCGATTCGCGGCGTCGGATGCGCGTGGGCGCGTCGACCACCCGGGTGGTCGACGGCACCGAGCCGCTCGGCCAGCCGGATCACGATCGGCGTGAGGGTCCACGTGACCCCCATGGCCACGAGCGCCGTGATGATCGCCAGGTATGTCATGCGCGTGGAGCTACTCGACCGCCGTGCAATATACGCACAGCCCACCAGCTGCGGTGGACTTTCGTCCTGGATTCGCCCGTCCGGGCTACTCCTCGACCTGGCGCACCTCGAGCTGGCCCAAGCGCCGCCCGAGCCAGATCACACTCTCGAACATGACCAGCTCGCGTAGGAGGCCGGCGCTATGCCCCGCCAGCCCGCCGTCGAAGTGCGTGATGTGCACGAGAATCGCCATGTGCGCGGCTCGCCGAATCGGATCGAGCCCCGTCCCCTCGCCATACCTGCGGTAGAGCAGCTTCAGCATGACGCCGAAGACGGCCATCCCCGCGAGGATCCCCGCCAGGTCGAAGTTCCAGTACAGCTCTCCGACGACGGTCGGTGCGATGCTCGTCAGCTGGTCGGTAGCGCCGACGATGCGGAACAGGATGCCGAAGTCCCGGCCGGTGACGAAGTACGGCTTGTCGGGCCAGACCGCGCGGGGCACGAGAAACGCGAGCGTCGGGCCGAAGATCGTCTCGCCGTTGGCGTACGGGACCCAGCGCCCGACGTCGCGGATCACGACCGCGACCGAGTTGACGAGCGACATGCGCTCCTTGAACCCGATCAGCGCGCCCTCGGTGTACTCGCTCGCGCTCTTCGAGGAGAGCGTCTGGTAGGTCATCTCGAACCGCTTGTCCTGCGGCAGGTACGGGTCGAGACTGCGGAAATAGTTGATGAACGGGAAGATCACGAAGACGACGACGAACGCGAGGACGGCGAGCGTCTTCCACGGCAGCCGGCGGCGCGTGTACCACAGGGCCATGATCGGAACGGAGACGAGGACGATCGTGATCGCCTTGCTCTGGGACGTCGCGTAGGCCACGAGCCCGGCGACCGGCGTCATCGCGTACAGCAGCCGGCGCTGGCTCCGCGACGCCTGCCCGGCGAGGAACATGATCCACAACGCGCCCCACGCGAGGACGAACAGCGGCGCGAGCTGAGCGAGCGAGCTCGCGAACTCGGCGATGCGTTGCTCCTGATAGATGACGCGGGTCACGACGGCACGGCCCAGACAGCCCGCCGCGCCGATGCCGGCCGGAATCATCAAGAACCACGCAGTCCTGGGCCACAGGTCGACCTGGCGGCGGGGCGTCGCGAGCAACGGGTTGAAGTACCCGGCGAGGAGCGCCAGGTATCCGAGGAGGCTGTACACCGCGGCCTGCAGCAGGAACGGGACGATGTGGATGTCGTAGGCCACGTTTTCGGGATCCCCCGCGCTCCACACGGCTCCCATCCCGTAGAACAGGAGGTACAGCACGCCGAGGATGTTGATCGTCTCGAACACGTCGAACGTGCGGCGCTGGGTCGTGTACCAGATCGGCACGAGCAGGCAGGCCAGGAAGCCGGCGACCACGGCGTAGTACGGCATCCGCTCGTCGAACGGGATGATGAGCACCGATGCCGCGAGCGCGACCGACAGCACCGCAGCGCGCAGCGCGTGCGTGCGGAACGACGGGGTCGCGGCGGCGGCGGTGGGCTGCACGCCCCAAGCTATACGCAGAAACCTGACGCTCGCCACGGCGAGCGTGGGACCGGTGCTACCGGCGGCGTGCGGCGTCGAGATCGCCGGCGAACCGCCGCACCTCGGGGTCACCGGGGGCGAGGATCGACAGCCGGTCGAGCGCGCGCTGGGCCTCGATCAGATCGCCCTGCGCCAGGCTCAGATCGCCCAGGCGCAGGATCGGTGCGGGGCTCGACGGGTGTCGCGTCGCGGCCCAGGACAGGGCCTGTCGGGCCTCGTCGGTCCGGCCCGCTCGCGCCGCCAGGCGCGCCAGCTCGAGCAGCGTGTGGAGGTCCGCCGGGTCGAGCTGCCGCAGCTCGCGCAGGCGCTCGAGCGCTGCCTGGGGTCGGCCCTGCGCCTCGTCGATGCGCGCCAGGTCGAGCAGCACCGACCGGCGGAATACGGGCTCTCGATTGGCGCGCGCGAGATCGTCGCGCGCCTCGTCGATCCGACCGAGGCGCTCGAGGGCTCGCGCGCGGTGGTACCGCGCTTCGGCCTCCTGGAGCGCGGGCCGCGGGCTCTCGAGCGCGCGGTCGAGCTCAGCCAGCGCGTCGGCATACCGGCCGCGGGCGAGCTCGATGCGCCCGAGCGCGATGTGGTGATCGACCGCGTGCAGGAGCGGCGTCTGCCCGAGAGCCGAGCGCGCGCCCTCGGCGAACGCGTCGAGGAGGCCGGGCGGTGGTGGATCGAGCGCGGCCAGCGTGTGCTGGTCCCACAGCGGCTGGACCCGCGCCGCGTCGCGCACCGCGGCGAGCGCGAGCGCGTCGAGACGATCGTCGAAGAACAGGAGCGCGAGCTGGTCGTGGAACATGAAGTTCGTCGGCTCGCGCCCGAGGGCCAGGCGCAGCGCCCCGAGGGCCACCCGGCCGTCCCGGCCGAGGCTCGCGAGCGGCCGGTCGCCGAACACCTCGAGCGGCAGCCCCACGAGCGCGCGGCTCCGTCGCTCGCGCTCGTGGTACACCTGGGCCAGTCCGGCCCAGTACCATCCCGACGCCGGGCTGCGCGTGATCGCCTCGGTGAACTGGCGATACGCCGTCCCGAGCAGCACGTCAACTTCGGGATCGGGTGCGCCGACCGCCCGTCGCGCGTGGTACACGGCGAGGGTCGACTGGGCGGCGTACCACAGCTCCGCCGCTTCCCGCCCGTCGCCCACGGCTCGCGGCAGCAGCTGCGCCGCGCGCGGGTGATCGGCCTCGGCGAACGCCCGTCGACCGGCCGTGTGGGCCGGAGCCCGACCGATCGAGGCAACCGCGCGCGCCGCGTACCACAGGACGACGCCCAAGAGAGCGAGGCGCAGCCACACGGCGCCGCGCGTCACGGGGTCCTCGCGGCATCGTCGTCGCCGGCGACCGCGAGCGCGGCGAGCACGACGAACAGCAGCGCGTTGGCCGGAATCTGGTGATTGAAGTCCGCCAGCGCGTGCACGGAGAGCGCGCCGAGCCCGACCACGAGACCGATCGTCGTGGCGTCGTGCTCGTGCCGCGCGCGAGAGAGACGGCGCAGCGCGCGCCGCGCGTAGGCCCACGTGAGCCAGACCAGCAGGCCCGCTCCGACGACCCCGCCCGAGATCGCGGCCTCGAGGTAGTCGTTGTGCAACTGCTCCCAGCGCATGTAGTCGCCGGTCGGCAGGTACGCCGGAAACACGTCGCCGAACGCACCGTAGCCGCAGCCGGCGATCGAGAAGTCGCGCAGCATCGGGAGCGCGGCGTGCGCTGCCACCACACGATGCACCTGCCGCGGGTCGGCGCCGGTCGTGGCCAGGAGCTCCTCCACGCGGTCGCCGACCGGCAGGAGCCAAACGGCGAGTGCCGCGATCGTGACGGCCGCCACGATCCCGAGCGCGACGAGCCCCAGCCGTCGCCTGCGGCCGACGAGCCACCCCACCGCGCAGAGCGACGCTCCGAGGAGCACGAGCGCGGCCTTGCTCGCCGTCGCCAGGCCGGCCGCCAGGCACAGCACCGTCGAGGCGACGACGAGCGGTGCCGAGCTCGCGGTCCAGCCGACGGCCCGGGCCCGGGACCACGCGTCGATCGCGGCGCCCGCGAGCCACGGGACCGCGAGCTCCATCACACCCGCGAAATGCGCGGGGTTCACGTACGGGCCGAACGGCCGCGACGGCTCGATCGTGCGCCAGCTCCAGTACAGCGTGCCGTCGGACGTCGCGGCGTGGACGAGCCCGAACACCGCGAGCGCGACGAACCCGGAGAACGCGATCCCGCGGTACCCGGCGGCCACGGCCGGGTCCTCGGCGCGGCGGCGAACGACGACGAACGCCGCGAGAAGCGCCAGGTACCAGTGCCAGCGCTCGAGGCCCGCCTCGGGCAGGAGCGAGATCGGTCGCCAGCCGGTCCAGCGCCCGGCCGGATCAGGCAGAGGTGCCGCGTCCGCGATCGGTCGCTCGGGCACCTCGCCGATCTCGGCGACCGCGGCCAGCGCCAGTCGCTCGATCCGCTCGCCGGTCGGGCCAGGCGGCACACCGGCTCGATCGGGGAACGTCATGCGATCGAGCGCCGCCGCGCGCGGGCTCACGAGACCCAGGACGGGATCGGGGAGCGGAACGAGCTGCAGCGCGGCCCACGCGGCGAGGAGCAGCGCCGGCGCGAGCACGCGCGAGCGGGCCGCCGCGGAGAAGCCGTCGCGAGCGAGGGATACGGCCCACGCCAGGACGAGCAGCGTCGCCGCCGTGCGGAACGCCCACGGGGAGACGCCGCCGAAGAGCCAGGGCAGCGCCGTCACCGTGCCGAGGATCAGCCAGTCCTCGGCCGCGAGCGCCGAGTCGGCGCGGGGCGCCCATCTCACAGCAGGTCGGTCCGCCCGCGCTCGCGCAGCGCCTCGACGACGCGGCGGACCTTCTCCGAGCTGCGGCGCGCGACCACGAGCAACGCGTCCTCCGTGTCGACGACGACGATGCCCGGCACATCGACGAGCGCGACCAGGCGACGATCGCCGAACACGGCACTGTCCGCGCTGTCGACGAGGAGTGCGGAAGACGCCGAGCGTCGGCTCTCGGCCCGCAGCCGCGCCGCCGCGTCCCACGAGCCGATGTCGTCCCAACCGGCGTCGAGCGCCACGACACGAACGCCCTGCGCACGCTCCATCACCGCGTAGTCGACGGACAACCGCGTCGCCGTGTCCCACGCTCCGCGCCGTCCGGCGAGGTGCTGCTCGACCGCGCCGAGGATCGCGGGGGCCGTGCGCGCCAGCTCCTCGAGAAACCGATCGGCGCGCCACACGAACATCCCGGCGTTCCACAGGTGCCGGCCCGATCGGACGAACCGCCGAGCGCGAGCGAGGTCCGGCTTCTCGACGAACCGGCGTACCGCGACCGCGCGGCCCACGGACGCGGGCTCCGCGCACTCGAGGTAACCGAACCCCGTCGCCGGTCGATCGGGTCGGATGCCCAGGCACACGAGCGCCCCCGACCGCGCCGCGCGAGTCGCTACGCGAACCGCCCGGCCGAACGCGGCCGTGTCGCGGATCACCTGATCGGTGGGAAACAGCCCGACGATCGCCCGCGGGTCCCGCGCGGCGACGACGGCGCAGGCCAGCGCGATCGCGGGCCCCGTGTCGCGCGCGCTCGGCTCGACGATGCGATTCTCCGATCGCAGTCCGGGCAGGACCCGCGCGATCCCGGCCCGCAGGGCGCGCGGGGCGACGATCCACGTGCGCTCGGGCGGAACGAGTCGCCGGACGCGACGCCAGGCGTCCTCGACGAGCGGCCGGTCGCTCGCGAGCGCGAGGAGCTGCTTCGGCTCCCGCGCGCGCGACAGGGGCCAGAAACGCGTCCCGCTCCCGCCTCCCAGCAGCACCGCGTGGAACGCGCCGCCCGGCACCTCAGAACGCCTCGATCGTCCGCCGCAGCCCCTCGGACAGGGCGACCGCGGGACGGAAGCCCAGCCGCTCGCGCGCCGCGTCGATCGAGGCCAGGGAGTGACGGATGTCTCCGGCGCGCGGCGCCGCGTGATCGGCCGCGATCTCGCGGCCCGTCAGGCGGCCGATCTCCCGCAGCAGGTCGTTGAGCGAGATCCGGCCGCCGCAGGCGACGTTGTACGCCCGGCCGAGCGCCTCGGGTCCCGCCGAGCACGCGCGCTGGTTCGCCTGCACGACGTCGCCGACGAACGTGAAGTCGCGGCTCTGCTCGCCGTCGCCGTAGATCGTCGGTCGGCCGCCGCCGAGCGCCGCGGCGACGAACCGCGGGATCACCGCCGAGTACTCGCTCGTCGGGTCCTGGCGCGGGCCGAACACGTTGAAGTAGCGCAGCGCGACGGTCGGAACGCCGTACAGCCGGTGGTACAGGAGGCAGTAGGTCTCCCCGGCCAGCTTCTGCAAGCCGTAGGGCGAGATCGGCGCCGGTCGCCATCGTCTCGATCTTCGGCAACACCTCGCTCTCGCCGTACACCGACGACGACGAGGCGAAGACGAACCGCGCCACGCCGCCCTCGCGGGCCGCCTCGAGCAGGTTCAGCGTGCCGGTGACGTTGACTGCGTTGGTCGCTCGCGGATCCTGCACCGACCGCTGGACCGACGGGATCGCCGCCTCGTGCAGCACGAAATCGACGCCGCGCATGGCGCTCCGGCACGTCTCGAGATCCCGGATGTCGCCGCACACGAGCTCGAAGCTCGCACCGCCCGCGGCGGCCCAGTCCTCGGCATGGGCCAGGTTCGACCGCCGGCCGGTCGAGAAGTCGTCGAGCACGCGCACGTCCGAGCCGTCGCGCAGCAGCGCCTCGGTCAGGTTCGATCCGATGAACCCGCCGCCTCCGGTGACCAGCACGCGCGGCACGGCTAGCGCCCCACGCCCGTGTAGTGGAAGCCCTTGCTTCGCACCACGTGCGGCTCGTACACGTTGCGCAGGTCGACGATCGTCGGCCGGACGAGGCAGGCCTTCAGCCGGTCGAGGTCCAGGCCGCGAAACTGGTTCCATTCCGTGGCCACGACGAGCGCGTCGGCGCCCGTGGCCGCGTCGTACTCGTCCGCGCAGTACGTGACGCCTTCGCGCGGCGTCGCGGCGAGGATCGCGTTGGCCACCGGGTCGTACACCCGCGACCTGCGCCCCCGCGGCCAGGATCCCGGACAGGACCGCCATCGCCGGCGACTCGCGCAGATCGTCGGTGTTGGGCTTGAACGTCAGGCCGAGCAGGCCGATCGTCTCGTCCGGCCAGCTCCCCGCCAACCGCGGCCCGCAGCTTCGCCAGCATGCGCGGCACGCGCGACTCGTTGACCTCGATCACCGCGCGGACGATCCGCAGGTCGAGCCCGGCCTCGCGCGCGATCTCGACCGACGGCACGCGTGTCCTTGGGGAAGCACGAGCCACCGTACCCCGGCCCCGGGTGCAGGAACTTGCCGCCGATCCGGCGGTCGAGCCCCATGCCGCGGGCCACGCCGTGCACATCCGCGCCGAGCGCTTCGCACAGGTCGGCGATCTCGTTGATGAACGAGATCTTGGTCGCCAGAAACGCGTTCGACGCGTACTTGATCAGCTCCGCGGTCACGACGTCGGTCCGGATGATCGGCGTCTCGATCAGGTACAGCGGCCGGTACAGGTCGGACAGGATCGCCGCGGCCATCTCGTCCTCCGTCCCGAACACGACGCGGTTCGGACGCAGGAAATCCTCGATCGCCGAGCCCTCGCGCAGGAACTCGGGGTTCGACGCCACGCTGAACGGGTGCGCCGAGTCGCGCTCGCGCTCGACGATCGTGCGGATCATCACGTCCCGTTCCGGCGGGTACCGTGCTCTTGGTCACGATGACCTTGTAGCCCGTCAGGTTGCGCGCGATCGTGCGCGCGACGTCGCGGACGTAGGTCAGGTCGGCCCGCCCGTCGTCGGCCTGCGGCGTGCCGACGGCGATGAACACGACGAGCGACTCGCGCACGGCCTCGGCCACGTCGTGGGCGAAGCGCAGCCGTCCGGCCTTGACGTTGCGGTCGACGAGGTCCTCGAGGCCCGGCTCGTAGATCGGTATGCGCCCGCCGCGCAGGCCGGCGATCTTGGTCTCGTCCTTGTCCACGACCACGACCGCGTTGCCGAACTCGGCGAAGCACGCCCCGGACACGAGCCCCACGTAGCCCGTGCCGACGACACACAGGTTCACGGCGACGATCCGATCCGCGCCGGCGTCTCGGCCCGGAACCACGCCAGGAACCGCTCGAGCCCTAGGTCGAGCGACACGCTGGGGGACCAACCGAGCTCGCGGCGGGCGCGCGTGATGTCGGCCCACGTGCGCTCGACGTCGCCGGGCTGGCGCAGCCTCGGCGCGAATCCGGGGGGTCACGCCGAGCCCGTGCGCGATGCGCTCGATCAGCTCGTCGAGCGCGACCGTCCGCGACCCGCCCAGGTTCCACACGTGGTACCCGGTCGCGCAGTCGAGCGCCCGCACGATCCCGTCGACGATGTCGTCACGTAGGTGTAGTCCCGCGCGGTCTCGGGCCGTCGCCGTAGCGCTCGACCTCGTGGCCCGCGGCGAGCAGGCGGGCGAACTTGTGGATCGCCATCTCCGGTCGCTGGCGCGGGCCGTACACCGTGAAGAACCGCAGGCACGCGACACGCATCCCGAACAGGTGATGGTACGTGTGGCACAGCAGCTCGCCGCCCTTCTTGGTTGCGGCGTACGGCGAGATCGGATGATCCACCCGATCGTCCTCGGAGAACGGCACCTTGCGCGTTGTTGCCGTAGACCGACGACGACGACCCGAACAGGAACGTCGGAACGCCGTGGCGCCGGCAGGCGTCGAGCAGCGCCGCGGTCCCGTCGAGGTTCACCGACGCGTACAGCTCGGGCTCGGCGATCGACGGCCGCACGCCGGCTCGCGCGGCCAGGTGCACGCACGGCGTCGACCGCGTGTCGGCGCCCAGCGTGCGGTCGAGCGCCGCGGCGTCGCGGATGTCGGCCTCGACCAAGCCGGTACCGCGGATGGGCTTCGGCGACGGCGCGACGTTCCGGCGCTTGATCGCCGGATCGTAGAACGAGTCGAAGTTGTCGAGCGCCGACGACGCCGCCGACCGTCGGCGAGGAGCCGCTCGACGAGGTGCGAGCCGATGAACCCCGCGCCGCCCGTGACCAGGATCGCCGGGCCGTCGGGCGTCCCGGGACTAGAGCTTGTGGATATTCGCTCTCCGGGTTCGGACGGCGCGGGTGGCGTTGCGCGTGTCGAGGACCAGACGCGCGTGCCGAACCGACCTGCCCGTAGTCCACGCTCGCATGGTCGGTCACGATCAGCACCAGGTCCGCCTTCGACAGCGTTCGCGCGGTGAGCGGGCTCCCGCGCAGCTCGCGTCCGCCCTCGAGCCGGATGACGGCATTGTACGGGTCGTGGAACGCGACCACGCGCCCCCTGCTCCTCGAGCAGCCGCATGATGTCGAGCGCCGGCGACTCGCGCACGTCGCTCGTGTCCTTCTTGTACGACACGCCGAGGACCAGCACCCGCGCGCCGTTGACGCTCTTGCGCCGCGTGTTCAGCATCTCGCGCCGCGCGGCGGACGACCACGTGCGGCATGTGGCCGTTGATCTCGGACGCCAGCTCGATGAACCGTGCCGAGTAGTTCAGCGTCTTGAGCTTCCACGACAGGTAGTGCGGGTCGAGCGGGATGCAGTGGCCGCCGATCCCCGGACCGGGGTAGAAGCGCATGAAGCCGAACGGCTTCGTCGCCGCCCCGTCGATCACCTCCCACACGTCGAGCCCGAGCTTCTCGCACATCAAGGCGATCTCGTTGACGAGGCCGATGTTGACCGCCCGGAACGTGTTCTCGAGCAGCTTGATCATCTCGGCGACCTGCGTCGACGAAACGCTGACCACGCGGTCCACGGCCTGGCGGTACAGGTGCCCGGCGACGTCGGTGCACGCGCGGGTCGTCCCGCCGACGACCTTCGGCGTGTTGCGCGTCTGGAACTGCTGGTTTCCCGGATCGACGCGCTCGGGCGAGAACGCGAGGAAGAAGTCGCGACCGGTCTTTAGACCGCCGGCCTCGAGCCGCGGACGCATCACCTCCTCGGTCGTGCCGGGATAGGTCGTCGACTCGAGGATCACGAGCTGCCCGCGCCGCAGCTCGCGCGCGACCTCCTCGAGCGCCGCGAGGATGTACGAGATGTCAGGGTCCTTCGTCTTGCGCAGCGGCGTCGGCACGCAGATCAGCAGCGCGTCGAGCTTGCCGCAGCCCTTGTAGTCGCTCTGCGCGCGCAGGCGCTTGCTGCGCACGAGCGGTGCGACGACGTCGGCCGACACGTCCTCGACGTGCGAGCGTCCGGCGCGCAGCGTCGAGATCTTGCGCGTGTCGACGTCGATCCCGACGACCTCGAAACCGGCCTGAGCGAACTCGACGGCCAGCGGTAGTCCGACGTAGCCCAGGCCGATCACGCCGATCCGAGCTTCGCGACTGTCGATCTTGCGCTTGAGGGACGAGGACAGCTGCTCCATGGGGGATTGGGCTCCATTGCGCACGCCCCGGCGCGCGAGAGGGGATGGAATATAGGAATTACGCTCCAGAACCGCCAGCACCCGCTCCGATCAGGGTCCGGGGCCGGGCGTCGGAGAGGGCGACGGGGACGGCGATGGCGTCGCGGACGCGGCGGCCGCGGCGGCCGTAGCCTTCTCGTCCTCCAGCTCGATCCCCTTCTTTCGATATCGGCGCAGGAGCCAGTTCGCGAACTTGCTGTCGTGGACGCCGGCGACGACGTCTTCCAGGCCATCGTGCACGGTGCGCTCGTTGACCAGGGCTCCGAGCGTTCCGTCTCCGCGGTTGACCTTCTCCAGGATCTCGGCGGTGTGGCCGGTGATCCGCTGCAGGTCGTCGGCCACCTTCTTCGCGTACTCGGGATCGGCGAGGACCCGCCCGACGAGCGAGTCCGCTGACTCGAGCCGCTCGGTCACGCGCTTCAATCCGGCCGTCGCGTCGCGCAGGTTGTCGATCGCCTGCTGGCCCGCGCCGCCCTCGGTCAGGAGCGCCCCGACCGCGCCACGATCCTGGCGCACCGACTGCAGCACGGCAGACAGGTTGCCCATCGCCGCGCCGAGGTCGTCGATGCGCTGCGCGAACTGCTCGTCGTTCAACAGCCGACCGACGAACCCGCTCCCGTGGCGCAGCCGCGAGGTCAACACCTCGAGGTTGTCCATGGTGCGACCGAGCTGCTCGAGCCCTTGCTCGGCGAACTCCGGATCCTGGATCATCTTGCCGATCAGCCCCTCCCCGCGCTCGAGCGCGCCGAGGATGTTGCGCAGGGACACGGTGATATCGCTCAGGTTCTCGGCCGTCACCGCGGCCTGCTCGAGCAGCGGCTGCTCGGGGTCCGACCGAGATCGTGCCGCCCGGCGGGAGCTGCGCCGAGTCGGCCGAGCCGGCCTCGATCTCGACGAACTTCTCGCCCGACAGGAGCTGCAGGATGCGCAGCGTCCCGTGCGAGTCCTCGCGGATCCGCGGCGCGTAGGTCTTGCTCACACCGATCTCGACGCGGATTCCGGGGTTCGACGGATCGGCCGACAGCTGGATGTCGGTCACCGAGCCGATCACGACGCCGGACATCTTGACCGGCGAGCCGACGACCAGCCCCTCGGTCGCCGGGAACGCCAGGTGGTACTTGGTCTTGTCCGAGAACAGGTGCGATTCGCCGCCGACGGTCATCACGGCGACGGCCAGGAGCACCAGGGCCAGGGATACCATCGAGCCTACCGCCAGATTGCTCCTCCGCCGGTCAGCCATAGCCCCCTCCCTGGAGAAACGTGCGCAGCACGGGCTCCCGTGTCGAGCGCGCCTCGTCCACCGACCCGTCGAACGCGATGCGCCCCTCGCGCAGGAACGCGATCCGGTCGCCGACGGTGAACGCCGAGTGGATGTCGTGCGTGACGACGATCGACGTCACGCCCAGCCGCTGCTGCAGGTTGCGGATCAACTCGTTGATCGCCGTCGCGGTGACCGGGTCGAGGCCCGTCGTGGGCTCGTCGTACAGGATACCCGCGGGCGCGAGCGCCACGGCACGGGCCAGCGCGACGCGCTTGCGCATCCCGCCGGACAGCTCGGCGGGCATCGACTCCCCGACGCTCGGCGCGAGCTCGACGAGCCCCAGGACCTCGCGCACGCGCTCGGCGATGCGCGATTCGGTCCAGTCCGTGTGCTCGCGCAGCGCGTACGCCACGTTGTCGTCGACGGTCATCGAATCGAACAGCGCGCCGGCCTGGAACAGCATTCCGATGCGCTTGCGCGTCTCGACGAGCCCGTCCTCGTCGAGCCCGGTGACGTCCGTCCCGTCGATCCACACCGTGCCCCGATCGGGCTGCATCAGCCCGATCGTGTGCCGCAGCAGCACGGACTTGCCGGAGCCCGAGCCGCCGAGCACCACGACCGTCTCGCCGCGTCGCACGTCGAGGTCGACGCCGCGCAGCACGGCCAAGTCGCCGAACGACTTGTGGACGTCGGCGTAGCGGATGAACGCCTCGGAATCGCTCACAGCAGCACGATGAACAGCTTGGTCAGGAAGAAATCGGAGATGATCACGGCGATCGACGACACGACGACGGTGTTCGTCGTGGCCTTTCCCACGCCGTCCGCTCCGCCGGTGGCCGACAGGCCGTTGTGGCACGCGATCACGCCGATCAGGAACGCGAAGAACACGGTCTTGCCCACGCCGCTGATCAGGTCCTGAACGGTCAGGGCCAGGATCACGTGGTTCAGGAAGTACGCCCGGTGCTGACCGATCTCGATCATCGCCATCAACATCGCGCCGAACAGCGCGACGACGATCGCCAGGACCGTCAGGAGCGGCAGCACGACGACCAGCGCGCCGACGCGCGGGACGACGAGCTTCTTCACTGGGCTCGTGGCCAGCGCGCGCAGCGCGTCGATCTGCTCGGTCACGGTCATCGAGCCCAGCTCCGCGGTGATCCCGGCGCCCACGCGACCCGCGACCATCAGCGCGGTCAGCACCGGTCCGAGCTCCCGCACGACCGACAGCGCGACGATGTCCCCGACGAACGGCTTGCCGCCGTAGGCGGCGAGCGAATAGCCGGTCTGCAGCGCCAGGACCATCCCGGTGAACAGCAGCGTGACGTTCGTGATCGTGAGCGAGCGGAAGCCCAGCTCGTGCATCTGATCGAGCCACAGCTGGGTATCGAACGGGCGGCTCACGGCGAGGCGCGCCGTGCCCCAGCCGAGACGGGCCATCCCTCCCAGCTGCTCGAGGTACATCCGGACCAGGCTCACGTCCGTCTCGCTCGCGTCTCGGCGCGACGAGCCGCGCGCCGACCGGGTGGAGGCCGACGAGAAGAATAGGAGCGCCCCGAGGGCCTGGTCAAGCGCGGTTGCTATACTCGCCCGCCGATGCTCCGCGGGGTGTGGGTCGCGCTGGTCCTGGTGTTCGCGACGATCGCCTGCGGCGTTCCGGCGATCCTGCTCCGTCCGTTCTCGCCCACGGGCGACGTCGTGCTGCGCGCGGCGAGCCTGTGGGCCCGCACGATGCTCCGCGCGACCGGAGCACGCGTCGAATGGGTCGGCCTCGCACCCGATCGGCCGCGGACGCCGCGTGTGTACATCGCCAACCACCAGTCGTTCGTCGACGTGTGGGCGTTGCTGCGGATCCTCGGGACCGAGGCGCGGTTCGTGGCCAAGGACGAGCTACGTCGCGTGCCGGTGCTCGGCTGGGCCATGGCCGCGGGCGGCTTCGTGTTCGTCGACCGATCGAACCGGGCCCGCGCCGTCGCCGGGCTGCGCGCGGCCGCAGAGACGATCCGCGGCGGGCGCTCGGTCGTGCTGTTCGCCGAGGGCACGCGGAGCCGGGACGGCCGGCTCCAGCCGTTCAAGCGCGGTCCGTTCCACCTGGCGCTCGAGGCCCGCGTGCCGGTCGTCCCCGTGGCGATCCGCGGCTCGTGGCGCATCCTCCCGCCGGACGGGCTGCGTGTCTGTCCCGGCCCGGTGCGCGTCGAGTTCCTCGAGCCGATCGATCCGAGCCCGTATCTTCCGGACGACGTGGCCGGGCTCCTCAGGCGCGTCGAGACCGCGCTGCGCGCGCGGGTGGAGGACGAGTCCTAGGCCGCGTGGGCTTCTGCGCCCTGGACCGCGGGCTCGACCCCGAACTCGCGGAGCACGCGGAGCGCCAGGCGCCGCGACGCCGCGCCGCCCGCGGTCCCGGGCGCGAACCCGTCGTCGATCCACTGGGTCACCGGGATCGAGAACCCGCTCTTCGGCCGCGCCCACAGCGCCGCGGGAAGCTCGGGCGCGGCTGCGCGCACGACGGCGGCCTTGCCCGCGCTCCTTGCCGGCTCGAACGCCGCTGCCGCGACCGACGCCCGGAGCCACGGGTCGACGAGCGGGACCCGCAGCTCGAGCGAATGGGCCATCGATGCCCAGTCGCTGTCGCGCAAGAGCTGGTTGCCCATGAACTGCTGCGACTCCATGCGGTGGACGCCGCGCCAGGACGCGGCGGCATCGCGCGCGTCGGGCGGCGTGCCAAGCATGCGCTCGGCGTCGCGTAGCGGATCGTAGAGCTCGAACCCCTCGGCGGCGAGCGCCGGATCGACGACGCGGGGGATCTCGTCCGGGAGGAACAGCGCGTGGCGCAGGAAGTAGGCGCCGGCGAGGCTCGGCGCCATGTCGAGCAGAGCGACGAGCTTCGGCTGCGTCGGACGCAGCCGCCGCGCGAGCGCGGGCCAGGCGCGCGCGAGACCCGGCACGCGAGCGAGCCTGCGGGACCACGCGGCCCAGCGCGGCACGTCGCGGAACGACTCGTAGCTCCCGAACAGCTCGTCGCCGCCGAGGCCCGACAGCACCACCTTGAGCCCGGCCTCGCGCGCGAGGCGGCTGACGACGTACGTGTTGAACCCATCGACGCTCGGCTGGTCCATCGCCGCGAGCGCCCGGGGCCACAGGTCGAGGAACTCTTCCCGCCGCACGCGCCGCTCGACGTGGCGCGTGCCGAGCACGCGGGCGACCTGGGCCGCGAGCGGCGCCTCGTCGGCCGGCGTGCCGGCGTAGGCCTCGAACGCGAGCGTGAACGTCTGCGGCGGCTCGGGAGCGATCCGCCGGGCCAGCGCGGCGAGCAGGCTCGAGTCGAGGCCGGCCGACAGGAACACCCCCACGGGCACGTCGGCCACGAGGTGCGCGCGGACGGTGTCGGCGAGCGCCTCGACGATCGGCGACGGCACGATCCCGGCCGGATCGTCGAACGTGCGGAATGCGCGCGGCTCCGCGACGTGGCCCCCCGAGGCGACGAGGTAGTGCCCGGCGGGAAGTGCCCGGACCGCGCGGCGCCAGGTCAGCGGCTCGGGCACCGAGCCCCACGACAAGAAGCCCACGACCGCCGCCGGATCGATCGTCCGCGGGAGCGTTCCTCCGGCGTCGAGCGCCTTGAGCTGCGAGGCGAAGCGCAGGACGCCGCGCTCGACTGCGTAGTACAGCGGTTTGATGCCATAGGCGTCCCGCGCGAGGAGCAACGTACGCTCGCGCGCGTCCCACAGCGCGAGCGCGAACATCCCGCGGAGCCGCGAGAGCATCCGCGGACCTTCGCGCGCGTAGAGCGCGAGCAGCACCTCGGTGTCGCTGCCCGAGACGAACGTCTCGCCGCGCGCTACGAGCTCCTGGCGCAGCTCGCGGTAGTTGTAGATCTCCCCGTTGAACACGATCGCCAGGCGCCCGTCGTCGCGCAGCATCGGCTGGAGGCCGGCCTCGGACAGGTCGATGATCGCGAGACGTCGGTGCGCGAGACCCACCGCGCCGTCGGGAGCGAGCCACGCGCCGGCGCCGTCGGGACCTCGGTCGCGCATCGAGTCGCGGACGCGTAGCAGCTCGTCGGCGTCGACGGCGCCAGCCTGCGGGTCGAGCCGCACGATGCCGTTGATCCCGCACATGGCGTCAGCCTCGTATCGCCGGCTGCGGTCCGACGTCTTCGAGCCACGCCCGGATCTCGCGCGCCAGGTCGGACGGCGCGGCGAAAACTCCGGCGACCACGGGACGGCGGCGATTGAACAGCAGATCGGCCGCATCGGGGAGCCACACCTCGCCACCCCCGGCGAGCACGAGCGCGATCCCCGCCGCGACGTCCCACTCGTGTCGCGGCTCGAGCGTCCACGTCGCGTCGGCGAGCCCGGCGGCGACGAGGGCCAGCTTGGCGGCGATCGAGCCGTACGTCCGCACGGCGAACGGGGCGTCGCGATACCCGTCCCACGCTCCGCGGCGGACCTCGCTCGGGCTGGCCAGGATCTCCGCGCGGTCGAGCGTCACGCCGCGCCGCACCTCGGCCGGCTGACCGTTGGCGACGAGGCCGAGGCCTGTCGCACCGACGATCGTCAGATCGCGCGCCGGCAGCATCACGCCCCCGGCGACGACCCGTCCGTCCTCGACGAGCGCGACCGACACCGACCACTCGGGCGAGCCCTCGATGAACTGGCGCGTCCCATCGATCGGGTCGACGATCCACACGCGCCGCTGGGCCAGACGCCCCGGATCGTCCTCCGTCTCCTCGGACAGCCACCCCTCGTCGGGGCGCGGGAGCGAGCGCGCGAGGGCGGCGTCGACCGCCAGATCCGCATCGGTCACCGGCCCCAGGTCCCCCTTGGGCCGCGACGCGATCACACCGCCGAATCGGCGCAGCACGGCGCGCGCCTCGGCCAGGGCCGCGACGATGCGCTCGAGGTCCTCCGCGCGCGCGCTCACGCGCCGACCGCCGATCGGCTCTCGAACCACCGCACCGTTCGAGCGAGGCCGTCCTCGAGCGCGGTCCGGGCGACCCAGCCGAGACGATCGCGGGCCCGTGAGGTGTCGAGGCTACGCCGCGGCTGACCGTCGGGCTGCCGCGCGTCGAACACGAGCTCGCCGTCGAAGCCCGCGAGCGCGGCGATCTGCCGGGCCAGGTCGGCGATCGAGATCTCGCGCCCCGTGCCGAGGTTGATCGGCTCGGGCCGCTCGACGAGGTCGACCGCCCGGGCGATCGCGTCCGCGCAGTCGTCGACGTACAGGAACTCGCGCGTCGCCTGCCCCGTGCCCCACACCTCGACCGTCCGCTCCCCGCGTGCGCGGGCCAGCACGCACTTGCGCACGAGCGCCGGGATCACGTGCGACCGCTGCGGATCGAACTCGTCGCCCGGGCCGTACAGGTTCGCCGGGATCACGTACGCTCCGCGCTGTCCGTACTCCGCGTGGTACGCCTGGAGCGCGACGAGCAGCGCCTTCTTCGCCACGCCGTACGGCGCGTTCGTCTCCTCGGGGTAGCCGGCCCACAGGTCGTCCTCGCGGAACGGAACCGGCGTGTGCTTGGGGTACGAGCACACGGTTCCGGCGATCACGAGCTGCGACACGCCGCCGAGCCGGCACGCCTCGAGGACGTGCAGGCCCATCGCCAGGTTGTCGTGGAAGAACCGCCCCGGGCTCTCGCGGTTCGCGCCGATCCCCCCGACCACGGCGGCGAGGTGCACGAGCACGTCGGGACGCGCGTCGGCGACCAGGCGTCGGGCATCCTCCGCGCGCCGCAGGTCGTAGTCCCGGCTGCGCGGAACGACCGGAGCCGCAGACCCATCGTCCGACAGCCGCGCGACGACGGCGCGCCCGAGGAACCCCGCACCGCCCGTGACCACGATCCGCCGCTCGGTCAGGATGTCGCTCCCCGCAACGTGCGCTCAGTCCGCGAGCCGGCCGATCCCCGCGCGCTGCTCGGCTTCGGCCAGCCGTAGGTCGGCATCCACCATCATGCGCACGAGCTCGGCGAAGCGCACGCGCGGCTCCCACCCCAGCCGCACCCGCGCCTTCGTCGCGTCACCGCACAACGCATCGACTTCGGCGGGCCGGAAGTACCGCGGGTCGATCTCCACGTGGTCGCGCCAGTCGAGGCCCAGCCGCGAGAACGCCGCGTCGAGGAGCTCGCGCACCGAGTGGCTCTCCCCCGTCGCCACGACGTAGTCCTCGGGCTCGTCGGCCTGCAGCATGCGCCACATCGCCTCGACGTAGTCGCCGGCGAAGCCCCAGTCGCGCCGTGCGTCGAGGTTCCCCAGGTGCAGCTTCGACTGCAGCCCGACCTTGATGCGCGCCGCGGCGCGCGTGACCTTGCGCGTGACGAACGTCTCGCCGCGCCGCGGCGACTCGTGGTTGAACAGGATCCCGTTGCACGCGAACAGCCCGTAGGCCTCGCGGTACGTCCGGGTGATCCAGTACGCGTAGATCTTGGCCACGGCGTAGGGGCTGCGCGGGTGGAACGGCGTGGTCTCGCTCTGCGGCGACTCCGCGGACTGGCCGAACAGCTCGCTCGACGAGGCCTGGTAGAACCGCGTGCGCAGGCCGACCTCGCGGATCGCCTCGAGCAGCCGCACCGTGCCGAGCGCCGTGACCTCGCCCGTGTACTCCGGAACGTCGAACGACACGCGGACGTGGCTCTGCGCGCCGAGGTTGTAGATCTCGTCGGGCCCGACGACCCGTAGGATCCGATTCAACGACGACGCGTCGTCGAGGTCTCCGTGGATCAGACGCAAGCGCACGCCGCGCTCGTGCGGGTCGCGATACAGGTGGTCGATGCGTGCCGTGTTGAACGACGACGAGCGGCGGATCACGCCATGGACTTCGTAGCCCTTGTCCAGCAGCAGCTCCGCGAGATACGAGCCGTCCTGGCCCGTGATGCCGGTGATCAGGGCCACGCGTTGCGCGCGGGGGGTGCCGGTATCGTCGCTCATGGCTCCTGCCGTCCACGCTCAGGCTCGGCGATCGGGCGCGACGTGTCAACACCGCGCGCGTCCCAGTACGCGAGCTGCCGGTCGACCTCGGCCAGAATCGGCGCGACCGCCGCCGCTCCGAGCCGGCGCTCGGCCTCGGCGCGCCACGTGGCGCGAAAGCGTCGCGCCACGGCGCGCCGATCGACCGCCGCGGTGAGCGCCGGGCCGGCGACCTCGTCCCGCGACAGCTCGGGCCACAGCGCGAGCGTCGCGCGATCGAGCGCCAACCGCGCGTGGCGCACCCGGCGCAGCCGCGTCGGGTTGCCGGCCACGCTGCGCTGGGCCTCGTCGAACCGCCGATGGCTCGCGAGGACGAGCGGCGCGTCGAGGTACGCGTAGGCCTGCGGCCGCGGCCGGTAACGCAGCTCGGCCGGCCGACGCGCGAGGGCGCGCTCGAGCGCGCGCAGATACGCACGGACCGCCGGTGCCGCCTCCCCGTAGTACCCGGTCGTGAAGTCGCGCACGAGCGATCGGACCTCCTGGCCGGGATCCTCGAGCAGCTGCGACACGACCCAGATCTTGAGGTCCCACAGGTCGCTGCCCAGCGGGTCCTCGAGCTGCAGGAACACGCCCTCGACGCCGATTTCGCGGTACCAGCGCAGGTCGTCCGCGAGGACGGCCAGGTTCGGCAGCGGTAGCTCGCCCTCGTCGCCGAACAGGAGCGCGTAGTCCCACACGCGCGTGTGCCGCGACCGCGCGCGCCAGCCCAGGATCGCGCGCGCCGCCGCGGCGTTCGTCGGATCGTCGAGCGGCTTGGCGAAGTCGCGATCGTGCAGCGCCGACACGCGCACGACGACACGGTCGTCGAGCGTCAGCGTGCGGGGCGGCTCGAACGTGAACTGATACGCGAGCGTGTCGAGTCGGATCCCCGGCAGCTCGACTTCGGACCACGCGGCCAGCCGGTTCAGCAGCACGACCCACGGCGCCGCCGGACTCCCCTCGCGGGCGATCAGCTCGGCACACCGCGGACAGCGGCAGTGGCGACCCCAGTCGTTCTGCGACAGGTCGAACAGCGTCGGCGCGGGCTCGCCCTGGCGCTCGGCGTCCTGGCGCGCCTGACGCACGAACGCGGCGAGGCGCTGGCGCACGAGCTCGAACACACCGGGGTCCGTCGGGCACAGCTGGCCGTCGGCGTACCGCAGTCCGTCGATCTCGGAGAAGAACTCGGGATGCGCGTCGAACAGCTCGTCCGGCGGGACGTACGCGAACGCCGTATGGACCGGCCCCGGTGGCCCGTACCCCTCGCGCCCACCCCAGGCCGCGGAGAGCCACGACTCGTGCCCGTTGTGTCGGCGCCGGGCGCGGTACACGATCGGCCCGGCGACGCCGCTGACGTCGCGGTAGACGAACGCCGGTTCCCCCGAGCGCTCGATCGACCCGACGGCGAGACGCGGACGGCTCGGCACGTGCTCGTCCCACGGTGTCCAGAACCGCACGCCGATCTCGTCCTCGAGGAACCGGTACACCGCGTACAGCGTGCCGCGCGGCCGACCGCCGTAGAGCAGGACCGTGCCCCGCTCGGCCCGGATGCCCCAGCGCTCGGCGGAGAACGCCTCGATCCCCGGGATCGCGGCTCGGGTCCGGCGGGTCGGCCCGACGTCGATCGTGGCCCGCGCGTCGGGCGCATCGCGCTCGTCGAGGACACGGAACGTCGTGCCGGACGCACGGCCGAGGTAGGTGGCGAGCTCGGCGGCCGCGTTGCGCTCGGCGGGGATCGCGTCGTCGGCCACGCGAACGACGACCGTGGCCCGCCCGCCCTCGGCCAGCACGGTCTCGGCGGCCTGGACGGCCGGGAGCAGCACGATCGATCCGGCACAGACGAGCCCGAGCGCGCGGGGTCTCACCCGGATCCCTCGACGAGCTGCACGAGGCGCTCGAGCGAGCGTCCGCGCGCGAACCGCTCGTCGTGCGCGCGGCGCGCGCGCTCACCTTCGACGCGCCGGCGGTCCGGATCGTCGGCGTAGCCACGAATCGCGCGGACGAGTCCGTCGGCGTCGCCGGGATCGATCTGCACGCCACAGCCGGCCTCGCGCACGAGGCGCGCGACCTCGCTGTCCGGGGGCCCGACGTACAGCGTCGGGCGGCCCGCGGCGAGCGTGCCGAAGATCTTCGACGGGACGAGCAGACCCGCGGCCTCGACGCGCAGGGTCACGAGGTGCAGGTCCCCCGCCGCGAGACCCAGCGCCAGGCGCTCGCGCGGCAGCGGCTCGCGCAGCTCGACGTTCGTCAGGCCGCGGCGCCGCACCTGCGACTCGATCTCGTCCCGGCGCGGGCCTTGCCCGACGAACGCGAAGCGCACGTCCGGGCGGTCGCGCAGCAGGTCCGCGGCGCGGATCGCCGTGTCGAACTCGTAGGCCAGTCCCAGGTTGCCCGAGTACAGGACGACGAGCTGCCCCGTCCAGCCCCACTCGTCGACCAGCGCACGGGCATCGACGTCCCGTGGGATCTCGGGGCCGGCGAGCCAGTTCGGAACGCATTC
This sequence comes from uncultured Acidobacteriota bacterium, assembly GCA_963824225.1. Classification (GTDB taxonomy): domain Bacteria; phylum Acidobacteriota; class Polarisedimenticolia; order Polarisedimenticolales; family Polarisedimenticolaceae; genus CAWGOF01. The sequence goes on from CAWGOF010000003.1 coordinate 419,686, forward strand.
GACCGTCCGCGCACCCTGCGCCGCGAGAACCTCGGCCATCCGGTCTCCCAGGGCCACGACCACGCTCGCGTGAGCGGCGGCGAACCGGGCGAGGCGCGCGAGGACGCGCCCGGCGAGCGACGTCTGGCGCAGGACGCCGAGCGCGAACGCGATGTCCGGATACACGTCCATGACCCAGTACACGCTGCGCGTGCGCCGAATCCGCGCCGCGAGAACCACGAGCGTCGCCAGCATCGGCGGCGTGGACAGCGTGACGATCACGTCCGGCCGGCGCGTCGAGAACAGCCGCAGGACGACCGCCGCGAGGAACGACGCGTACGCGACCGCGCGCCAGGCCGCGCCGCGGTGACGCACGCGGACCGTGCGCAGCCGGCGTACGTCGACGCCCGCGCGGCGCTCGCGCGCGGCGTACGTCCGGCGCGGATCCTCGTAGGCGCGGCGACCGGCCAGCACGCGCACGGTGTGTCCGTCCCGGGCGAGCCGCTCCGCCAGGTCGGCCAGCAACAGGCCGGTCGGTGCGTCGCTCGGCGGGTAGTACTGGTTGATCAGCAGCACGTCGAGCGGCCCGCGGCGGTCCATCGGGCGGAAGGATACTCAGGCGCGCATCCCGCGGCACGTGCAGTACACGTTGTCCGCGGCGAACTCCTCGCTCACCGTCCGCGGGTCGATCGGCGGCCCGAGCGCTCCGTCGGCGAGCTCGAACGCGCGATACCCCAGACCGTCGAGCGCACGGAGCAGCTCGCGGCTGTTGGACCCTCCCGCGCGCAGGTCGACCGGATCGACCTCGACCAACAGGTCGGGGGCCAACCGGCGCAGGGTCTCGCGCGCACCGTCGAGGAACAGCGGCTCGGCGCCCTGGATGTCGACCTTGATCCAATCGATCCGCTCGATCTTCCGCTGGGCGACGAAGTCGTCGAGCCGCGACGTCTCGACCTCGCACGCGAGGGCCAGGCTCGGGTGGCGGTCCATGACGAGCGAGCCCATACCCTGATTGTCCACGCCGCGCTCGGCGAAGTGGAACGTCGCCGTTCCGGTTCGGTCGCACAGCGCGATCGGCAGGACCTCGACCACGTCGCGCAGATCGTTGGCCGCGACGTGGCCCAGCAGGCGCTCGCGCACGTGGGGCAACGGCTCGAACGACAGCACGCGTCCCGTCGGTCCGACGGCCGCGCCGAGGTGCACCGTGACCTGGCCCAGGTTGGCCCCGACGTCGAGGCACACGTCGCCCGGACGCACGTGGGTGCGAACGAAGCGCAGCAAGCTCAGGTCGTAGCCGCCGAACGCGAGGATGCTGCGGTCGATGAAGTAGTACGGATGGAGCCGGAACCGAAAGCCCCAGCGGTCGGTGGCCCAGCGAAACGCGTCCGGGGCGGGTGGCCGGTCCCACGCCGCGCGGGCCAGGGCGTGGTACACCCGTCGCGGCCGCACACCGCCGAAACGCGTCCCGACGACGCACAGGCTGCGGAACGCGAGCGCCGCGAAGGAGGCCGCGATCAATACGCCCCCGTCGGGCCGTCGAGCAGATCTGTGCCCACCGGGACGACGAGAAAGTACTGTGGGCCCGGCGGCGCCGCGTACTCGAGCCACGGCTCCTGTGTCGTCGCGACGACGGCGAACTGCGGATCGGTCGGGAACTGTCCGGGCTTCAGCGTCGGCCGGGCCGTGCTCGCGGCGTACACGCGGTAGGTCGGTCCGGTCGTGGCCAGGCACGCGTCGTCCACGTCGTCCCAGCTCAAGATCAGCGCGTCCCCCGGCCCTTTGTGGACGGACAGGTTCGTCGCCTCGGTGATCACCTTGCAGCCGAACGTCGCCGTGTAGGTCGTGCTCGTCGCGGGGGTGACGATCTCGTGCTCCCGCGCACCGCCATCGGACCAGCCGATCCAGCTCCACGTCCGCCCGGCTCCGGCGATCTGACCGTTCGGGGCGCCGATCGTCCGGACGAGGCCGACCACACTGTCCGCCGTGATCGGCGCGGGGCTCGGAACCGCGTCGAGCAGCACGGCGAGGCCCGGATACGGCGCGGTCTCGAGACGGATCGTCGACACGTTGGGCAGCACGTTCACCGACTGCGATTGGGTCAGCTCCGCGCCCGCACCGAGCGGCTGGCCCGAGTCCGAGACCGACAGCCGCAGCTCGTACCACACGTTGGGATCGGTCTCGCCGTGCGTCTGGGTCGCGAAGCTGCCACTGCAGCTGCCCTGAATCGGCCCGAGATACGGGTGGATGTGATCGTTGTGGTGGAACAGCACCTGCCAAGTGAACCCCTCGCAGGCGAGCGGCCCGTCTTCCGGATCGGATGCGCTCCCCGCGTACGCAATCGCGTCGCCGGCGTTGAACCGCGAGCCCGCCGCGGGCACGGCGAGGGTCACGTTCGGGCGGCCGTTCCCGGAGACGATGCGCACCGGTGGGCTGACCGATGACGCACCGCCTTCGTCCGTGACGGTCGCCCGCGCCTGGTACACGCCCGCGGCGTAGGCGTGCGTCGCCTGCGTCCCGGACGACCCGGTCGAGTCGCCGAAGTCCCACACGACCGCGAGCGGCGTCTGATCGGGATCGTACGATGCCGACGCATCGAGCTGCGCCATCACCGGGGCCGGCCCCGAGTCCGGCGCGCCCGCGGCGATCGCGACCGGCGAACGGTTCGTGCTGCCGTCGTACGCGATGCGCCATACGCCGGGGACGGTGGACCGCACCGTGTAGTACAGCGCACCATCGGGTCCGAAGCGCAGGTCGGTGAGATGCACGGCGTTCGTAGCGAAGGTCGTGACCGACACCGGCTGCAGGCTCGCGTCGAGCACCATGCGATGGATCTCGTTACGCACCCAGTCGCCGAAGAAGTAGTTCCCCTCGTACTCCGGCGCGAAATCGCCGGGACCCGCGAAGTCGCCACCGATGATCGCGGCGCCCGTGCCATCGATCAAGCGGCTGGGATAGTCGTAGATCGGGTAGGTCATGCCGGCGAGACCGGGATTGACGTAGCCTTCGGCCTCGGCCCAGCCATAGTTCGCGCCGCGGATCCCGAGGTTGACCTCTTCGAACCGGAACGAGCCGACGTCGGTCCACACGAGCAGGTCGCTCGCCGGGTTCACGCGGCAGCGAAACGGATTGCGCGCCCCGAGGGCCCATACGCGAGGATCGCCCGCCGGCGCCGGCCACGGGGGATTCGCGGCCCCCGTTCCATCGCGGTTCATGTGCAGGATCTTGCCGCGCACCTCGTTCGGGTTCTGCGCGACTGCCGAGCCGCCCGAATCGTCGCCGATCCCCAGATACAGCGTCTTGTCCGCGGCGAACGCGAGGCACCCGCCGTTGTGATGGTCGGCAACGACCGGAGGTCCTTCGAGCACGACCGTCTCGCTGCCGAGCTGCCCCGAGGCATACGTGAAGTGCGACAGGCGGTGACGGATCGGCGGTCCCGGGGTCGTGTAGTACAGCCAGATACGCTTGTTCGTCGCGAAGTCGGGGTCGACCTCGATCGTGTGGATCCCACGCTCGCCGATCTCGCTCGTCGGCAGGGTCAGCACGAGCCGACTCGCGCCCTGTTCGTACAGCCACACCCGACCCGAGGTCAGCCCGGTGTGCTGGGTGATCCACAGGCCCCCGCTCGGATCGAACGCGATGGATCCCGGCCCGGTGAGCAGCACGAGGAGCGTTTCCTGGAACCCCACCGGAACGTTCGCGGCGCGAGCGGGCGGAGCAGTGGCGAGCAGCAGGCTGGCGACCAGGGCCCCGTAGCGCGCTCCCCTCAGCACCGCGACCTCGATGGTGAATCTCCCGCGCGCACCGGCCGGCGGGCTGGAAATGTACCGCCGCGCCCCGGCCCCTGCCATGAACGGCTCGCCTCGCAGGACGGCCGGGTGCTACGATTCCGCCGCTCGACGCTCGATGCGTACCCTTTCTTCTTCGGCGCTGCCGTGAGACCCCGCACCCCCGTCCTCGCACTCGTCGCCGAAGCGTGGGGCGCGGACGGCGGAATCGCGCAGTTCAATCGCAACCTGCTCGACGCGCTGGGTGCGCGCGGGGACCTGGCGGTCGACGCCCTGGGGCTGATCGGGAGGCCCGAGGCGCGGCCCGGATCGAACGGCGTGCGCTGGTCGATACCCCGTCCCGGAAGCAAGGCTGCGTTCGCCCTCGCCGCGTTCGTCCGCACGCTGCGGACCCGGCCCGCGCTCGTCGTGTGCGGGCTCGTGGGGCTCGGACCGCTGGCGCTCCCACTCACCCGACTCGTGCGAGCGCGGATGTGGACCCTGACCCACGGGATCGAGATCTGGCAACCCGGGCCGCGATGGGACAACGGCGCGCTTGCGCGGGCCGATCTCGTGACGACGGTCAGCCGGTATTCGCGGGCCCGGCTCCTCGAATGGAGCGGTCTCGCGCCCGATCGCGTGCGCGTTCTGCCCAACACGGTCGACCTCGAGCGCTGGCGACCCGGGCCTCGACCGCCCGAGCTCGTCCGCCGCTACGACGTGCAGGACAAGCGGGTGCTGCTCACCGTCGCGCGACTCTCCGCCGCCGAGCAGTACAAGGGTCACGACCGCGTCCTCGCCGTGCTGCGTCCGATCGCCGAGCGCACGGGGCCGCTGCGCTACGTCGTCGCCGGCCGCGGCGACGATCAACCGCGGCTCGAGGCCGTGGCGCGGGATGCGGGCGTCGCCGATCTCGTGGCGTTCGCGGGCTTCGTGCCCGACGACGAGCTCGAGGCGCACTATCGGCTCGCCGACGCGTTCGTCATGCCCAGCACGGGCGAGGGGTTCGGCATCGTGTTCCTCGAGGCCATGGCCTGCGGCTGTCCCGTGGTCGCCGGAAACCGGGACGGCAGCGTGGACGCGCTGGCCGACGGAGCGCTCGGGCGCCTCGTCGATCCCGATCGGCCCGACGAGCTCGTCCGCGCCGTCGTGGCCACGCTGAACGACGGCCGGCGGCAGGATCGACCGATCGAGGGTATCGACCGCTTCGCGATTCCGAGCTTCCGACGCCAGGCGTCCGAGATCGTCAATGTGGCGCTCGGCCCGACGCCCCGCGCCGAGGCCGGCGCCGCCCGATCCTGAGCCGTATATTCGCGCCGGTCGATGCTATGGTGACTCGGCTTGCCGGCGCGCGAACGTGGACTACACGACGCAGAAGCTGACGTTCCGGATCCGCAAGGCGCTGCGCTACACGCGCCTGTACGGTCCGCGGCGCACCCTGGCCAAGGTGCGGGGCCAGTACCACATGCGTCGGCGCCTCGACCCGCTGCCGGTGACCCCGAGCCCGCCCGCGCCGGGCGGGCACGTCGCGCTCGTCGGCTGTGGCAACTTCGCGTTCTCCGCGATCGCGTACTACCTGAAGCGCGAGTTCGGCCCGGTGATGCGCGCTGCGATGGACGTGGACGTGCACCACGCGGCTTCGCTGTACCGCGCGTACGGCCTGCGGTACTACACCGACGACGTGCGGCGCATCCTCGACGACCCGGAGATCGACCTGCTGTTCGTGGCCTCGAACCACGCGACGCACACGGAGTACGCGATCGAGGCGCTCGGGCGCGGCAAGCACGTGCACATCGAGAAGCCGCACGTCGTGAGCGACGACCAGCTCGTGCGGCTGTGCCGCGCGATGCGCGCGAGCGCCGCGCACGTGGGCCTGGGGTTCAACCGTCCGACGAGCCGGCTCGGAGCGCTCGTGGCCCAGCGCCTCGGATCGCAGTCCGGACCGGCGATGCTCAACTGGTTCGTCGCCGGCCACGAGCTGCCGCAGGACCACTGGTACTTCCGGCCCGAGGAAGGCGGACGGGTCCTGGGCAACCTGTGTCACTGGACCGATTTCGTGCTGCGGCTCGTCCCGCGCGAGGTGCGGTATCCGATCACGATCCGACCGACGCGGTGGGACCGGTCGGACTGCGACATCGCCGTGACCTACACGTTCGGCGAAGGCACGATCGCGGCGATCACGTTCTCGGCCAAGGGCCACACGTTCGAGGGCGTGCGCGAGCTGTTCGCCGCGCACCGCGGGGACGTCCTCGTCGCGCTTCGAGATTTCCAGGAGGCCGTCATCGAGACCGGAGCGCGCAAGGAGCGCGTGCGCCTTCCGTTTCGCGACCACGGCCATCGCGACCGGATCGTGGCCAGCTACGGTCTCGCGCGCCCCGGCTCCGGACCGTCCGGGGTCGCCGACGTCGCCTACGTCTGGGAGACGGGCGAGCTGTTCCTCCGAACGCGCGAGGCGCTCGAGCAGGACCGCATCGTCGTCGTTCAACCGTACGATCCGTCGCGGCTCGAGAATCGCCCGCGCGACGTCGGCGCCTCGTCCGTCGGCGCCTGATCGCAACCCGTCGATGCGCCAGGTCCTGCAGCACGTGCGGTCGGGTGAGCTCGAGGTCGCCGAGCTTCCCGCGCCGAGCGTGCGGCCCGGGGCGGTCCTGATCCAGACGCGGGTGTCCTTGATCTCGGCCGGCACCGAGCGGATGCTGATCGAGTTCAGCCGGGCCAACCTGATCCAGAAGGCCCGGCAACAGCCCGAGCGCGTCCAGCAGGTGCTGGACAAGATCCGCGCCGACGGCTTGGCCCCGACCCTCGAGGCGGTGTTCCGCAAGCTCGACCAACCGCTTCCGCTCGGATACTGCAACGCCGGTGTCGTGCTCGACGTCGGGCCGGGCGTCACGGATCTGCGGCCCGGGGACCGCGTGGCGAGCAACGGCGCGCACGCGGAGATCGTCTGCGTTCCGCGCCACCTGTGCGCGCGCGTTCCGGACGGCGTGTCCGACGAGGACGCGTCGTTCACCGTGCTCGGAGCGATCGCGCTCCAGGGGCTGCGCCTGGCCGCACCGACGCTCGGCGAGACGTTCGCCGTGTTCGGCGTCGGCCTCCTCGGGCTGCTCACGGTCCAGCTGCTGCGAGCCAACGGCTGCGAGGTGCTGGCGATCGATCCGAACCGCGCGCGCCTCGATCTGGCGCAGCGGCTCGGCGCCCGGGCGATCGACGTCGCCGCCGGGGCCGACCCGGTCGCCGCCGCGCGCGCGGCGACGGGCCGGGGCGTCGACGGTGCGTTGATCACCGCGTCGGCCGAGGGCGACGCGATCGTCCATCAAGCCGCCCAGGCCTGCCGCACGCGCGGACGTATCGTGCTCGTCGGCGTCGTGGGGCTGAACCTCAGGCGGAGCGACTTCTTCGAGAAGGAGCTGTCGTTCCAGGTGTCGTGCTCCTACGGGCCAGGGCGGTACGACGAGGCGTACGAGCAGCTCGGGCGGGATTACCCGGTCGGGCACGTGCGCTGGACCGAGGGCCGCAACTTCAACGCCGTTCTCGGCGCGATGCACGACGGTCGGGTGACGCCCGCAGCGCTCGTCACGCATCGGTTCCCGCTCCCCGACGCCGGACGGGCGTACGACGTCGTGCGCTGCGACGCGAGCGCGCTCGGCGTCCTGTTGCTGCACCGTGGCGAGAGCGCGCGGGCGCCGGTCGTTTCCGTGCGCCCGGCGACGGCGCCGACCGAGCGCGACGTCGTCGTCGGCCTGATCGGCGCGGGCTCGTTCGCCCGCTCCGTGCTGCTGCCGGCGCTCGGGCGTACGCCGGCGCGCCTGGCCTACGTGGCCAACCGCGAGGCCGTCGCCGCACGCGACGCCGCGCAGCGCTTCGGCGCCGAGCACGCCGTGACCGACCACCGGCTCGTGCTCGACGATCCGCGAGTCGATGCGGTGCTCATCACGACGCGGCACGACCGGCATGCCGCGCTCGTGTGCGAGGCGCTCGCCGCCGGCAAGCACGTGTTCGTCGAGAAGCCGCTGGCCCTCGACGAAGGCGAGCTCGAGCGCGTCCGGGCGGCGGTCGACGCGGCGCCGGGGCGTCAGCTCGTCGTCGGGTTCAACCGGCGCTTCAGCCCGCACAGCCTGGCCGTGCGGCGCGCGCTCGCCGGTCGAAGCGGCCCGCTGTGCATGAGCATGACGGTCAACGCGGGCGAGATCCCGCACGACCACTGGATCCACGATCCCGCGCGCGGCGGCGGACGCATCGTCGGCGAAGGGTGTCACTTCCTCGACCTGCTGGCGTGGATCGCCGACAGTCCGATCGCGACCGTGTCCGCATCCGTCGCCGGTCCGGATGCGCCGCGCGAGGATCACATGGCGATCGCGCTGACCTTCGCCGACGGCTCGGTCGGGGCGATCCAGTACTTCTCGAACGGAGCGAAGGCCTACGCCAAGGAGACGCTCGAGGTATTCTCGGACGGTCGCGTGCTGCGGCTCGAGAACTTCCGACGCACCCGCGCGTTCGGCACGCGCGGGTTCCGCACGCTGCGCACGCTGCGCCAGGACAAGGGCCACGCGGCCGAGATGACGGCGTTCGTCGATCGCGTGGCCGCGGGCGGCCCGCCCCTCATGCCGTTCGACCGCCTGCGCAACGTCAGCCTGGCGAGCTTCGCCGCCATCCGCGCGGCGCGGGAACGGCTCGTGCTATCCATCGAGACGTGACGCTCGCCGATCTGCGGATGCGCTGGCACTTCGTGCGCCACACGCGGCCGCGCCAGATCGTCGCTCGCTTGGCCCTCGGTGCGCGGCGGGCGGTGCGGGACCGGGGTCTCGGCCCGCGGATCGTCGTCTCGGGCGCGGCGATCGCCGACGCGCCGCCCCCGCCGCTCTTCCCCCCGCGAGCGGGGCTGGTCGTGTGGGACGACGGCCTGCCGCAGCTGCAGCTCGTCGGGCTGTCCCATCCGTGGGTTGCGCCGTACGTCTGGCATCCCGCGGGGTGGCCGCGGGGGCGCCTCGAGACGCTCGTCCTGCATTCGATGGAGTACCTCGAGGCGCTCGACGACGCGACCTTCGCCGCGACCGTCAGGAGCTGGATCGAGGCGAACCCGGCGTCCGAGCCGGGCGGCTGGCGCGATGTGTGGAACAGCTGGACGCTGGCCACGCGCTGCGTCGTCTGGATGCAGGAGCTCGCGCGCCGCGGCGCGCGTCTGGGGCTCGATTTGCGGCGCGCGATCGCCAGGTCGCTCGAGGAGCAGCTCGAGTTCCTCGCGCGCAATCTGGAGCACGACCTCGGCGGCAACCACCTGATCCGCGATGCGAAGGCGCTGGCCTGGGCCGCGCGGCTCTTCCGCGGCCCGGGTGCCGCGCGGTGGGGCCGGACCGCCGAGCGGCTGATCGAGCGCGAGCTCGGCGAGCAGGTCCTCGCGGACGGCATGCACTTCGAGCGCAGCCCGGCGTACCACGGGGCGGTGCTCGGCGATCTGCTCGAGTGCGCGAGCGTCCTCGAATCGGGTCCCGTGCGCGATCGGCTGATCGAGACGCTCGGTCGCATGAGCCAGGTCCTCGCCGACCTGACGCACCCGGACGGCCAGGTGAGCCTGTTCAACGACGGTGGGCTGCACATGGCGCGCCCGACGCCGACGATCCTCGACGGGTACCGCCGGCTGACCGGGGTCGTGGTCGAGCCCCGGCCGTGGATCGACCTCCCGGCGGCGGGCTACTTCGGACGGCGCGAAGGCGCGGACTACGTGCTCGTCGACTGCGGCCGGATCGCACCGGACCACCTTCCGGCCCACGGCCACGGCGACGTGCTGTCGTTCGAGTGGGATCTCTCGGGCCGCCGGCTGATCGTCGACGCCGGGGTGTGCGAGTATCACGGCCCGTGGCGTCCGTATTCGCGCTCGACCCGCTCGCACAACACGGTGACGGTCGACGATGCGGACCAGTGCGAGTTCTGGTCCGCGTTCCGCATCGGGCGGCGTCCGCGTCAGGTCCACGCCGAGCGGCGGGTCGAGGACGCGCGCCTGATCGTCGACGGCTCGCACGACGGCTACGCCCGGCTGCCCGGCCGCCCGATCCACCACCGTACGCTCGAAGCGACCGCGGGCCGGCTCGACGTCGAGGACCGCGTCGTCGGGGGCGCGGGACAGGCGGTGCGGGCGCGGCTCCTGTGCCATCCGGACTGCGCCGTTCAGCCGACCAAGGACGGCGCGCACCTCACACGCGACGGGGTGCACGCCCGGCTACGCACGGCGAGCGCCCTGTCGATCGTGCCCGCCTGGTGGATGCCCGACTTCGGCCAGCGCCTGGCGACGAGCCAGGTCGTCCTCGAGTACGGCGCGGCGCCGTGCGCCGGACGATTCACGCTCGAGCGCGCCTGACGTATGCGGATCCTGTTCCTGTCGCACTACTTTCCGCCCGAGGGCAACGCGCCCGCGGCGCGGACGTACGACAACTGCGTGCGCTGGGCCAAGGCCGGCCATGCGGTGACGGTCGTGACCGGCGTGCCGAGCCATCCGGCCGGCGTCGTGTTCGCCGGATACCGCAACCGCCTGCGCCAGCGCGAGACCGTCGACGGGGTCGAGGTCGTGCGCGTCGGGACGTACCTCGCCGCGAACCGCGGTACGACGCGGCGGATCCTCAACTACGTGTCGTACATGCTCAGCGCCAGCGCGTTCGCCTCGGCCCTGCCGCGGGCCGACGTCGTCGTCGCCACGTCGCCGCAGTTCTTCTGCGGCTGGGCCGGCGTCCTGACGAGCCGGCTGCGTTCCGCGCCGTTCGTCCTCGAGATCCGCGACCTGTGGCCCGAGTCGATCTCGGCCGTCGGAGCGCTGCGCAACCGCCGGCTGCTCGCGTTCCTCGAGCGGCTCGAGCGCACGATGTATCGCGCGGCGACCCACGTCGTGACCGTGGGCCAGGGCTACCGGCGCGAGCTGTTGGCGCGCGGGGTCCCGGACGCGCGTCTCACGGTGATCCCGAACGGCATCGACCTCACGCGCTTCGCGCCGCGTCCGCCTGACGCCGAGCTCAAGCGCTCGCTGGGCCTCGACGGACGGTTCGTGGTCGGCTATAGCGGGACGATCGGAATGGCCAGCGGCCTCGACGTCGTGCTGCGCGCGGCGCACAGGCTCCGCGAGGTCGGGCGCGACGACGTGGCGTTCCTGCTCGTCGGTGACGGCGCCGTTCGCGAGGAGCTCACGGCCCAGGCCCGGCGCGCCGGCCTCGAGCGCGTCGTGTTCGCCGGACGGCAGGATCCCGCGCGCATGCCCGCGTTCCTGTCGGTCTGCGACGTGTGCCTCGTGCACCTGCGAAAGCTCGAGCTGTTCGCGACCGTGCTGCCGTCGAAGATCTTCGAGGCCGCGGGCATGGCCCGCCCGATCCTGATCGGCGTGGGCGGCGAGGCGCGCGAGATCGTCGAGCGTGCCGAGTGCGGCGAGTACGTCGAGCCCGAGAACGACGGAGCGCTGGTCGAGGCGGTGCTGCGCCTGGCCGCCGATCCGGCCCGCCGGGCCGCGCTCGGCGAGGCCGGACGGGCCTACGTCGCCCGGCACCACGATCGAGACCGACTGGCCGCCGACTACCTGGCCCTGCTCGCGCGGGTTGCGGGCGTAGAGTAGGACTGCCCGGCGGATCGGGCGAGGAGCGCGAGGGATGCGAATCGTCAACGTCGTCGGCGCGCGGCCGAACTTCATGAAGATCGCGCCGCTGATGGCGGCGTATCGCGCGTGGCCTGGGATCGAGCCGCTGCTCGTGCACACGGGCCAGCACTACGACCCGGCGATGAGCGAGCTGTTCTTCCAGCAGCTCGGCATCCCCGAGCCCGACGTCAACCTCGGCGTCGGCTCGGGCAGCCATGCGGTCCAGACCGCCGAGATCATGCGCGCGTTCGAGCCGGTGCTGCTCGACCGCCGACCGAGCGCCGTGGTCGTCGTGGGCGACGTGAACAGCACGATCGCGTGCGGGCTCGTGGCGGTCAAGCTGGGCGTGCGCCTCGCGCACGTCGAGGCCGGCCTGCGCAGCCGGGACCGCACGATGCCCGAGGAGATCAACCGCGTGCTGACCGACGCGATCAGCGACCTGCTGTTCTGCACCGAGCGCGCGGGCGTCGACAACCTGCTCGCCGAGGGCGTCCCGCCCGAGCGCGTGTTCCTCGTCGGCAACGTCATGATCGACACGCTGCTGCGCAACCGCGAGGCGGCCGATCGGTCGACGATCTTGACGCGGTTGGCTCTCGAGCCTCGGGGCTACGCCGCGTTGACGCTGCACCGGCCGTCGAACGTCGACGACCCGGCGGTGTTCGGCCGGATCCTCGATGCGCTCGACGTGATCGCGCGCGACCTGCCGATCGTGTTCCCCGTGCACCCGCGGACCCAGCGGGCCCTCGACGCCGGGCCGCTCGGGCCTCGCGTGCGCGGCAACCCGGGCCTGCGACTCGTCGAGCCGTTGGGCTATCTCGATTTCCTCAAGCTCATGGCCGACGCGCGGATCGTGCTGACCGACTCGGGCGGCGTGCAGGAAGAGACCACGATCCTGCGCGTGCCGTGCCTGACGTTACGCGAGAACACCGAGCGTCCGGTGACCGCGGAGATCGGATCGAACCGTGTCGTCGGGACCTCGCCCGAACGGATCCTCGCCGCGTACCGCGAGATCTCGGACGGCCGAGGTCCGCGCTGCGAGGTGCCACCGTTGTGGGACGGACACGCGGCCGAGCGGATCGTCGAGATCCTGGCCCGCGAGCTCGCCGCGCCGCTCAGAACAGCTTGAGCACGAGGAAGAAGAACTCGTCCGACCCCTCGAGATCCGGGATCTCGGAGTCGAGCGCGCGCCCGTAGCTCAGGTTCAGCACGGTCTTCCACGGCCCGAGCACCGTCGCCGAGAGTCCCGCGCCGGTGAACGACGAGGTGCGGTCCGGGGCGCCGCGCTCGCGCACGCCCGCGGTCTCGACCACGGCGTCGAAGCGGATCGCCTCGAACAGGTTGAACGACCAGCCGCCTCGGCCGATCCAGCCGCGATCGAAGCGCACGCCCGTCCCGGCGAACCCGTTGAGCCGGTCCTCGCCGAACAGGCTGAACTGGTACGAGCTGAAACGGTCCTGCCGCGAGCCGTCGAGCCAGTGGCCCTCGACGCGCAGCTTCTGGAACGCGGGCAGAAGCCACTCGCGGAACACGGTCGCGCTGTACAGCGCGAAGCGCTCCTCGACCGGCTCGGGGGCGCTCGGGACGTAGGTCGCGGTTTCCGGGTCGAACCGGACGAACGTGCCCGACGTGTCGTCGAACGGGCCGAACGCGGCCCAGTCCGAGCGCTCGTCCCACGACGCGTCCGCGCGGATCGTCCAGCCCTTGCGATTGAACTCGAGCTCGCCCCCGGCGCCCAGCGTGCGGTGGTCCTCGGGCAACACGAAGCGCACGCTCTGCCCCGGGTGGGCGGCGTTGTACGCGGCGAGAGCGACCGTCGAGTCCTCGTTGTCGTCGTACTGGCGAAACGCGAGTCCCAGGCCGAGGTTGAGCCGCAGGTACGGTCGCAGCGGGAAGCCGAAGCGCAGGCCGACGCGCTGCGGCCGCTCGTCGACCGTCTCGGTGTCGAGCCCCTCCTGGCCGACGAACACCTGGTCCGAGAAGTAGATCGCGCTGGCGAACGCGTCGACCGTGGCGCTCGTGCCGTGGCCGATGTCGGGCTTGCTCGCGGTCAACAGGTACAGGACCCCGCCGAGGAGCGCGTTGATCTGGATGTCCTTGCCCGCCAGGTCGTAGTCGAAGTAGTTCGCTCCGGCGAACGGCACGACGCCGTCCGACGACGCGTCGCGGAACGCCCCCGCCGCGGCGAACCACTGGTTCGAGTCGACCGGCTTGACCGAGCGCGAGCCGTCGGCGTTGCGCGCCAGGTAGCGGATCCCCTCGGGCGTGTCGCGCACCATCTTGTGGTCCGAGGCGTAGGCCGCCCGGCGCTGGGCCTCGAACTCGGCCGGCTGAGGGTTCACGTCGTAGCGCGCGAACGTGACCTCGCGGCGCACGACCACGGTCCGGCCACCGACGCTCCAGTTCTGCTGTCCGTTCGTTCTCTCGAGCAGCCGAAACGTCGTTCCGCTCGGGTCGAGCCGCGCGGCGTAGTGGTCGACCTCCTCGTTCGACAGCACCGGGGACTCGAGGCCGGTCTGGAGCAGCGCGATCTTGACGCGCCAGAACCCCTGCGCGTCGATCCACACGCGGCCGTGGTACAGGCTGGTCCCGGGCGCGGGATCGGCCGGGCTGAACTCAAGCACGTAGGCGTCACGGCCGGCGATCGATTCGCGGCCGACACGCCGGTAGCGATACGTCCGGTCGAGCGTCAGGTCGAGCGGCAGCGTGAACACCTTCTCCGGCTGGATCAGCGGGATCTCGGGGAACTTGTCCCAGCGCACGCGGTTCCCGTTGACGCGGTAGCCGGTCTCCTCCCACTCGAGCTCCACGCCGCGTTCCCAGAAGTATCGGGCGTCGATCGATACGTCGATCGTGCTGCCGCCCTGGGCGAACTTCGCGTGGTAGTCAATCCGCGCCTCGGCGATCCAGCGCTCGAGCCGATCGTCTTCCGCGCGCTGGACCTCCTGGTACCGCGCCACGATCTCCTCGGCCGTCAGCTCGCGCGTGCCACTCGTCTCGACCTCCTGGGGTCCGAGGTCGAAGCCCGCGGTCCCGGTCGGCCGATCGTAGAGCACGGCGGCCGGCACGACGCCGCGCACGATCGGCACGCTGCGTCCCCGTCCGCTCGACGCCGGTCGCGATCCGACCCGTTGCTCCTCCGCCGCCGACGGATCGAGCCACCGCACGTTGTTGGCGAACGCGGTGTCGAGGACGATGCGATCGCCCGTCGCACCTCCATCCGGCGGCGCGCGGAGCCACACGATCGTCGCCGATCCGTCGGAGAAGACGAACGTGGCGAGGGCCTCGGCATCCTGCCGCGCCTCGCCGCTCGGACCCTCGAACTGCACGGCCCCGATCGGTGCCGACGCGAACCCGGGGGCGAGCGTCCGATGCGCGAGCCCGATCCATCGAAGGACGTCGGGCGTCGCCTGCTCCTCGGCTCGGACGTCGACGAGCGCGACGTGGGCCCCCGCGGCGAGCGCACGTAGCGCCCCGGCGGGCGCATCCCACGCGCTCGCCGGCGCGTGCTCGACGTAGGCCCAGACGGTCGCCGCGGGCGGATGGGCGATGTTCTCGGCCACGAAGCTGCGGAGCGCCTCCGGGTCGCCCGTGGGCCCGACGCGGACCGCGACGACGTCCACGTACGCCGCGACGTCGCGGTCCCACAGCTCCCGGGCGCGCGCGACGTCGCCCGCCGGGAGCGCGGCCTGCACGATGCGCGGGGCGTCCGAGGCCTCGGCGCGGATCGCCACGGCCGATGCCTTGAGCAGGAACGCGTACGCGTCGGCCGTCACCCCCGGCGCGAGGGCTCCGCCGATCTCGATCGCCTGGAGCCGATCGGAGAACGCTCGCACCGCCCCGCGTACGAACGCGAGCCACGCGTCGAGCGCCTGGGGCTCGACCGGGGACGGCACCCCACCCGCGGGCAGGTACGACGGGTGCGCCGGCTCGAGCGCGAGAACGACGGGCGAGCCCGAGCGGGTCACGGAGTCGACCGTGTCTGCGAGGCTCGACCAGTCCGGGTTCCCGGGGTCGCGCTCGATCGCGTCCCAGCGCACGACGATCCGGACGGGGCCCGACTCGCCCTCGGGGACAACGCCCTCGGGGACGAGGTCCTCGGGAACGAGGGACGCCGCGCCGTCCCACGCGAAGCTCGTCCCGATATCAACGAGCCGCTCGGGTTCGGCGGCCCGAGCGTCGGCGACGACGCCGAGCCAGACCAGCACGAGCCAGACCGTCGATCGCGCTCGCCTCATGCGGGCGTGCATTGTTCGCGGGCGCCCGTTCCCTTGTCAAACCCGCGCGCGCCTTGACACCCGTCGCCGCGCGTACCTACCTTCCTCACGTGCCCGATTCGAGCGTGATCACCCTGACGACCAACTTCGGCCTCGACGACACGTACGTCGGCCAGCTCAAAGGCGCGATCCTCGGCGTCGATCCGGACGCGACGATCGTCGACCTGTGCCACAACGTGCGGCCGCACGACGTGCGGGGCGGCGCCTACGCGCTCGAGGTCGGATCGTCCGCGTTCGCACCGGGGACGATCCACGTAGCGGTGGTCAACCCGGGCGTCGGAACCGCGAGGCGCATGCTCGCGGTCCGCGCCGGGAGCCATCGGTTCCTCGCCCCGGACAACGGCCTCCTCGGACGCGTGCTCGAGCGCGCGACCGCGTGGGTCGCCCATGCGATCCAGAACCGCGCGTTCTTCGGCCCCCGGGCCTCGACGACGTTCGACGCTCGCGACGTGTTCGGCCCGGTCGCCGCGTGGATCGGCCGCGGCGTCGAGCTCGAGCGTCTCGGGCCCGCGGTGACCGACCTCGTGGGATTGGGGGTCGACCGACCGCGCCTCGAGCTGGGGCGCGCGATGCGGGTCCCGGTCGTCGCCGTCGATCGATTCGGGAACGTGGTTCTCGATGTCACGGCCGACGCGCTGTCCGGGGTGCTCGGCCACGCGGCGGACGAGAGCACCGAGCTGCACCTGACCGCCGAGCGCGCGACCGTGTCGCGTTTCGCCCGCACGTACGGCGCACCCGCCGGGCACGAGCCGTTCTTTCTCGTCAACTCGGCCGGGTACCTCGAAATCGCGGTCGCGTCGGGGCGGGCCGACGAGGCGCTGGGCCTACGGGCCGGGATGCACGCGGCGTTGCGCGTCGGACGCTAGACCCGCCGGCTCGGCGTTGCCCTTGGGCCCGGGCGGCCTAGATTCCTTCTCCGGAGCCGTGTGCGCCGATGTCGCTCGTTGGAACGCTCAACACCATGCCGCTCGTCGACCTGCTCCAGTGGGTCGGGGCATCGCGCCGCACCGGCACGCTGCACGTCGAGCTGGACAAGGTCGTCAAGCAGCTCCACTTCCGTGACGGTGAGATCGTGGGCTGCACGACCGACGACCCGCCCGAGCTCCTGGGTCAGTTCCTGATCGGCCGCGGCCGGATCACGGAGAAGCAGCTCCTCGAGAGCCTCGCGCTGCACGAGGCGTCGGGCCGCTACCTCGGGGCGATCCTGGTCGAGAGCGGCGCGCTCCCGGCCGAGGAGCTGTCGTCGCATCTCTTGGCCAAGGCCGAGGAAACGGTTCTCAGCCTGTTCGACTGGCCCGAGGCGCGGTTCCGGTTCCAGGACGGGGAGATTCCGGACACGCCGGTGTTCCCCGTCTGCCTGCGCGTCGAAGAGGTCCTGCTGCGGGGCGTCCAGCGCTTCGACGAGATACAGCGGATCCGTCAGGTGCTCAACGACCCGGCGCTCGTGCTCCGACCCACGGAGAGCGCGCCACCGGTGGCCGTCCTCGACGATCCGGCGGCACGGAGCGTGTATCTGGCGGCGAACGGCGACCGGACGCTCGCCGATATGCGGCTCCACGTCCGGGGCTCGGAGTACTTCGTCTATCGCTGCCTGTTCGAGCTCCTGCGCAGCGGCCACCTGGCGATCGTCGGGAAGCGCGGGTCCGCACCGCCCTGTGAGCTCAAGGAGCCCGCGGGCACCGATCGCCCCGCCAAGGGTGGCGCCGCGACTCCGGTCGACAAGCAGCTCCAGCGCGCGCGCCGGGCGATGTCGAGCGGCGATCCGGAAGCCGCGCTCGCCATCCTCGACCCGTTGTACGAGGAGCTTCCGGGAGACGATTCCTTGCGACGTCTGACGCTCGAGGCCGAGGCCGCGTTCGCCGAGAAGGCGTACCGGCACTACCTCCCGGCGCGCAAGATCGTCCACCTGGTGCGACCGATCGAGGAGCTGACCACCCGACCGTTCTCGCCCACGGAGTTCTTCCTGATCAGCCGGATCGACGGCGCGTGGGACGTCAAATCGATCGTCCAGCTCGCGCCGCTGCGCGAGGCCGACACGCTGCGCACGCTCAAGCGACTGCGCGAAGAGGGCGTGATCGATCTACGAGACCCGACCCGTCGGGCCTGACGGACCGTCGAGCACGACGACCGCCGCGGCGACGTGCCTCTCGTGGGTCAGGCTCACGTGGATCCGCTCCGCGCCGAGCTCCTGCGCACGGGCCGCCGCCCGGCCGTGGAGCCGGATCTCGGGGCGGCCGGTCGAGCCGCGCACGACCTCGACGTCCCGGAACCCCAGGCCCTGCGACCAGCCGGTTCCGAGCGCCTTCAGGCACGCCTCCTTCGCCGCGAAGCGCGCGGCGAGGGCTAGGGTCCGATCGGCGCGCCCGGCGCAGTCCGCGATCTCCACGGGGGTGAAAACCCGGGCCTCGAAGCGCTCACGATGCTGGCCGAGCGCCCGGGCGATGCGCTCGACGTCGACGAGGTCGATCCCGATCCCGACCGTCATTCTCGCTCCCACGCGGGGGGCCGGTTCGCCGATTCCCGCTCGACCACGGGGTGTATAATACCGGCCGCCGCGCGCCCGGCGATCGCGAACACAAGTCCTTCATTCGTCACAGGTTGCAGAGTAGCGCGAGACCTCCGAGGGCATCGGCCGATGAGCCAGGGCGACAAGAAGATCCTGGAGCACCTCGGCACCGGGGGTATCGCCCGGGCGCTCGACGAGCTCCTCGACACCGGACGGCTCGTCCAGCTCGCGAACGCATGTAGCCTGCGCTACCCCGGGATGCGCACCCAGTCGCAGAGCCGCGCCCGGTTGCTCGCGGACCTCGCGGACAAGGCGCTCGCCGACGACGCGGCCGGTCTCGCCGTCCTCCGCATCCTCGACAAGCAGTCTCGCGCGGCACGCGCGGAGTGGCGCCGGATCGAGCCCGACGAGCGCGCGCGGCGCGTGGCCGACGAGGCCCGCTTGCGCGGCGACGGGAAGCTCGGCCTGCATCTTTATCTCCTCGCGAGCGCCGACGACGCGCAGAGCGACGAATCGCGCGCGGCGCTCGAGCGGCTGCTGCGGCACGCTCAGAGCGCGCCCGAAGCGCCAGCCCCCGTGGCCGGACCGACGCGCGAGGAGTCCCGGCTGCGCAAGCGCGCGGTCGAGTTCGAAAAGAAGATGCAGTACCTCGAGGGTCAGCTCCAGCGCAGCCGCGAGCTCGAGCGCGCGGCGAAGCGCGATCTGATCCAGCGCAAGGGCGAGCTCGCCGAGTCCCGCATGCTCGTCGAGCGCCTGCGCCATGAGATCCACGACGCGCAGGAGGCGGCCCGGCGCGCCGCCGCGACTCGGCCGACCCCCGAGGCCGCACCGTCGCTCGAGGATCTGGCGCGTGCGGTGCGCAAGCTCGCGACCGAGCAGCGGCGCTTGACGCACAGGCTCGATCATCCGGCCGAGCCGACGTCGGACGCGGCGCCGGTGACGATCGACCCGGCGTCGCTCGCGCCCGTGACAGAGGCCCTCGACCTGCTACGCAAGGAGACCGCCGGCGCGCGGCGCGAGGCCAAGCGCGAGATCGAGCGACACGCCGCGGCGCTCGACGAGATCCGGGCCGCGATCCAGCGCCGCTCCGACTCACCGACCGGCTCCTCGCTGCGCCGGACGCGCGCCAAGGGCGAGCCCGAGCGCGTCGGCGTGTTCATCGACGTGCAGAACATGTACTACGGCGCGCGCGCAGCTGAAGGGGAAGCTCGACTTCGACGCGCTGCTGCAGGCGGCGGTGCTCGATCGCCGGCTGATCCAGGCCACGGCGTACGTCGTCGAGTCGAAGGAGATCGACCAGTCCGGGTTCATCGCGATGCTCCAGCAGCGCGCGATCGAGGTGCGGCGCAAGACGCTCAAGGTGCGCGCCGACGGCTCGATGAAGGGCGACTGGGACATGGAGATGGCGCTCGACATCCTCGACATGCGCGCCGCAAGCCTCGACGTCGTCGTGCTCGTCTCGGGCGACGGCGACTTCACGTCGCTCGTCAAGCGCGTGAAGGCGATGGGCCCGCGGGTCGAGGTGGTCGCCTTCCCGCGGAACACGCGCCAAGTCGCTCGTCGAGGCGGCGGACGACTTCCACCCGCTCGACCGGCGAGTTCATGATCCGTATCCCGCCGAGCCGAGGCGGCCGTCCGGGCCCGCCGGACGAGCCGGCCGAAGCGCGGCCGCCGAAGCCCGCACCGCCGCCGGCCGAGCCCGAGTGCGAGCCGGTCTCGGCGTAGCCTTCAGGAGTCGACGAACTCGATCGCGCCTTCGGCGTCACCCGCAAGTGGCGCCGGCTCTCCTGCCACTCGGGAAGCACGAGACTCGACCGCTGCCCCGCGGCGTCGACGCGCAGGTCGCGCTCGGCGTGGAAGTGCCCGAGGACGACGGCGTCGTGGCCCGTCGGCGATGGCGGCGCGGCGTAGGCGCCGCACGATCGCCTCGGGAAACGCGCGCCTTGATCTCGAGGTTCGTCGCGCGCAGCCGGCGCTCGAGCCTCGGCGATCAGCAACGGCGGCGCAGCGCGAGCGGCAGGAGCGTAGCCCAGCCACACCGGCGCCGAGCGGCTCGACCCGGCGCCAGGTCCGGTACTGCCGATCGTCGGCGGTTCGCGAGATCGCCGTGGATCGCGAACAGGCGCCGCGGCCCCAGCTCGCTCGACGAGCCCCGTCGATCGGCGCGTCGTCGAACGCCGTCCCCGCGTAGGCGCCGAGCGATCCGGTAGTCGCGGTTCCCCTCGAGGTAGCGCACGCGCATGCCGTGCCGGCGCAGCGCGGCGAGCTTCTCGACCACGGCCGTCTGGTGCGGCTCGCTCGAGTCGTGCGATCCCCGACCCAGACGATTGAACAGGTCGCCCATCAGCACGATGCGATCGGCGCTCGCGGCCCAGCCGGTCGAGGAGTGCGAGGAACGTCCGGCGAGCGCGCGATCCCCCGGCTCGAGGTGCACGTCGCCGATGAAGACGAGATCGCGTGCCGGCGCTAATCGTCGACCTCCTCGACCGATGGCGCCGCCTCGGGGCCCGCGAGGAACGCGACGCGGAACGGCGCGAACGCGGACGCCGCGATCGCCTCGCGCATGCGCCGCATCAGGCCCAGGTAGTAGGTCAGGTTGTGGATCGTGTGCAGGCGCGCGGCGAGGATCTCGCCCGAGACGAACAGGTGGCGCAGGTACGCGCGGCTGTAGTCGCGTGCACGCCTCGCAGGGGCAGGCCGGATCGAGCGGGCGCGGGTCGCGCCGGTACTCGCTCGCGCTTGATGTTGCACGCGGCCCGGTCGACGTGAACAGGGTCCCGTTGCGCGCGTTGCGCGTCGGCATCACGCAGTCGAACAGATCGACTCCCGCGCGCCGACGGCCTCGACGAGGTCCTCGCGGCCGGCCGACGCCCATGAGATAGCGCGGGCGTGCCTGCGGGCAGGAGCGCGGCCGTGAGCGCGCGTCGCCGCAGCGATCGCCTCCGGCGGGCTCGCCGACGCGAGACGCCGCCGATCGCGTAGCCGGGGAAGTCGAGCGCCGACGATCGCGCGCGGCGCTGCGCTCGCGCAGGTCGTGGATGCGTCCCGCCCTGCACGATGCCGAAGGCGACGCCGGGTCCGCTGTACGCGTCCTGCGAGCGCCGCGGCCCAGCGCGTCGTCCGCTCGACCGCGGCGGCGATCGCCTCGCGCGGCGCGGGGAGCGGCGGGCATTCGTCGAGCACCATCGCGACGTCCGAGCCGAGCGCGGCCTGGATCTCCATGCTCGCTTCGGGCGTCAGCCGGTGCGAGCGAGCCGTCGAGGTGCGAGCGGAACGTCACGCCGTCCTCGTCGATCCGCGCGCAGACCGGCAAGCGAGAACACCTGGAATCCGCCGGAGTCGGTGAGGATCGGACCGTCCCAGTTCATGAAGCGATGCAGACCGCCGAGCTCGCGCACGACGCTCGTGCCCCGGACGGAGGAACAGGTGGTACGTGTTGGCGAGCACGATCTCGCGCGCCGCAGGCGCGCAGCTCGTGCGGGCGTAACCGCCTTCACCGCGCCCTGCGTCCCGACCGGCAGGAACGCCGGCGTGTCGCACGACGCCGTGCGCCAGCTGCAGGCGGCCGCGGCGCGCTGCGACCGTCCGATGCATCGACGGAGAACGCGAACTCGCTCACGCACCGGCCCGACGAGCATCGCGTCTCCGTAGGAGTAGAACCGATAGCCCAGCGGCGATCGCGCGTGATACGCCGCGAGCACGGCCTCGCGTCCGGCGAACGCGCACACGAGCATCAGCAGCGTCGAGCGCGGCAGGTGGAAGTTCGTCACGAGCGCGTCGACGACGCGGAAGCGGTAGCCCGGTCGAATGAACAGGTCGGTGCGTCCCGCTCCCCGGCGTCGACCGTCCCGTCCGGACGCGCGCGGTGCTCGAGCGTCCGCACGACCGTGGTGCCGACGGCCACGACGCGGCCGCCCGCGCCGCGCGCGCACGCGATCGCCCGGGCGGTGTCGTCGGGGATCGCGAACGGCTCGGCGCCGAGCACGTGATCCTCGATGCGCTCGGTGCGCACGGGTTGGAACGTTCCCGGTCCGACGTGCAGCGTGACGAACGCCGTGCGCACACCGCGCGCCGCGAGAGCGCTGAGCATCTCGGGCGTGAAATGCAGGCCCGCGGTCGGCGCGGCGACCGCTCCCGGCGCGCGCGCGAACACGGTCTGGTAGCGCTCGCGGTCGAGCGCGGCGAGCGCGGGATCGATCGGCTCGGGCCGCGCGATGTACGGCGGGAGCGGGATCTGGGCCCGCTCGGCGACGAGCTGGGCCACGTCGCCTGCCGGCGCGTCGATCCGGACGTGGAACCGATCGGCGGTCCGGCCCAGGACCGTGGCCTCGAGTCCCTGGCCGAGCACGAGCCGCGTGCCGGGAGCCGGAGCCCGCGCCGCGCGCACGAGGCACGACCATTCGGCGTCGGCAACCCGCTCGACGAGCAGGAGCTCGATGCGTCCCCCCGAAGCCTTGTGGCCCACGAGCCGCGACGGCACGACCCGCGTGTCGTTGAGCACGAGCAGATCTCCCGCGCGGAGCCGCGCGGGTAGATCGCGGAAGCGCGCGTCGGCTACGTTTCCGTGCGCGCGGTCGAGGACGAGCAGCCGTGCGTCGTCGCGCCGTACGGGCGGTCGTTGGGCGATCCGCTCCGCGGGCAGCTCGTAGTCGAAATCCGAGAGCGTCATCGCCCGATCCGGGCGAGCCGGCGCAAGAGCGCCAGGTTGTCCCGGTCCTCCTGCAGATCGGGCCCCTTGGGCGTCTCGAGAACCATCGGCACGTCCGAGAACCGCGGGTCGCGCAGGATCGAACGAAACGCCGCGAGCCCGGCGCTCCCTCGACCGATGTGCTCGTGGCGATCGCGGCGGCTCGCGCGCGCGTGCCGCGAGTCGTTGAGGTGGAACGCGCCGATCCGCTCGAGCCCGACCTCCCGGTCGAGCTCGGCCATCGTGCGCGCATAGCCCCGCGAGCTCCCGAGGTCGTAGCCCGCGGCGACGGCGTGGCACGTGTCGAAGCACACGCCGAGTCGATCGCGGGAGCGCGAGCGGTCGAGGATCCGTCCGAGATGCTCGAAGCGATAGCCCAGGCTCGTCCCCTGCCCGGCCGTGATCTCGAGGAGCACGCGGACGCGCATCGCCCCGGCCGCGGCGTAGGCCGCGTCGAGCCCGAGCGCGACGCGCTCGAGACCAGCCTCCTCTCCGGCCCCGAGGTGCGCGCCGGGATGGAGCACGAGCGCGGGGATGCCCAGCGCGGCCACGCGGGCGAGCTCGTCGCTCAGCCCGGCGATCGAGCGCTCGCGAACGATCGGGTCCTCGGTCGCGAGGTTGATCAGGTACGACGCGTGCGCGAGCGCGAAGCGCGCGAGGCCGCTCTCGTCGAGCCGGCGCCGGAACCGCCCGACCTCGTCCTCCGGAATCGCGCGCCCCGACCACTGGCGCGGCGAGCGGACGAAGATCTGGAACGCCTCCGCTCCCAGACTCTCGGTCCGGTCGATCGCCCGGTCGAAGCCACCTTCGACCGAGACGTGGCTACCCAGCCGTGGCCGGCCGGCACCAGACCTCGCGCTCACGACCGATCAGGCTACCGTGCTAGCGAACGGCCCACCACACCGCGACGCCGAGGGCGACGACGAGCGCTGCCGCGACCCAGGCCAGGACCCGACGCGGGATCGACGCCGCTCCCGACCGTGCCTCGGCCGGCGCCTCGGCGAGCCCGCGCACGCGC
Source organism: uncultured Acidobacteriota bacterium (assembly GCA_963824225.1). Classification (GTDB taxonomy): domain Bacteria; phylum Acidobacteriota; class Polarisedimenticolia; order Polarisedimenticolales; family Polarisedimenticolaceae; genus CAWGOF01. The sequence goes on from CAWGOF010000003.1 coordinate 443,523, forward strand.
ACGAGGCGCGTCGTGAGCACGGTGTGGCCTGCGGCGCGGCGAAACACCTCGCGGTTGACGCGACCGTGCTGTGACGCGGTGCGACCGAAGAGCGCCTTGTCGAGGCGGCGCATCCGATCGACGGCCGTCGGATGGGCCGCCGAGATCTCGGCCACGCGCGGATCGCCGCGCTCGACCATCTGCTGCAGCCGGCGCAGGTAGCGCAGAACCGATTCGGGATCGTAGCCCAGCGCCAGAACCGCCTCGAGCCCCCGAGCGTCCGCGTCCCGCTCGCGGTGCCGGCCGTAGCCCAGCGCGATCAGGTCGTTGGCCGCGCGGCAGAAGCCCGACTCCGACGATTCGCCCGCATCCTTGGTCAGGACGTCGAAGCCCAGGCGCACGAGACGCGTGGCCGCGTCGGCGCACGCCGCGTGCGTCAGCTCGTGCGCCAGGACGAACGCCAGCTCGGCCTCGTCCTCGAGGAACACGAGCGTGCCCAGGCTGAGCACCAGTGTCCCCGAAGGCAGCGCGAGCGTCTTGAGCCCGGCGTCCTCGAGCAGCACGACGCGCACGCTCGGCGGTGCACCGTCGACGGTCGGTACGACCTGCCGCGCGACGGCGTCGAGATACGCGGTGAGCGCCGGCGTTCCGACGAAGCGCCACTGCTTCTCGAGCACGACGCGCATCTCGCGCTCGATCGCCGCGGCGAGGCCGGCATCGGGCAGGTCCGCCGGCACCTTCCCGGCTCGGCAATCGGCGCAGCGATGCGCGCTGTGCGGGAGGATCTCCGGCGACACGAATGGCAGACTGCACTCCGAGCATTCGAAGACGAGCCTCGGCGCACCCGCGCCGGCGACCCAGCGCGTGCCGCAGCGTGCGCAGCGCCGGACGAGCTCGGTCGACACGAGGGAGCACGAGACGCCCGGCAGACCGCTCGGCGGATCGCCGCAGCGCGGGCACGGAATGGCGGCCGCGGCGGCCGCCGCAGCGGCCGCTGCAGCAGCGGAGTGCGGCGCCGCTACTGGCGGCGCGGCTACCGCCCGACGATCCATCGATCGCCGGCCCAGCCCGCGAGAAGGCCGAGCGATGCGCCGAGGGCCGCGAGTCCCGCGGGTCCGGCCGCCGAGACGACCGGCAGGTCTCCCACGAGCCCCTGCGCACCGGCCCAGTAGCCCAGAAGCGCCCCGACCACGGCGAGGAGCGCGGGCAGGAGCGGCGACCCGGCGCTGCCGGTCGGAGCCTGGGGGTTCGGCGGCGCCACGTCGAGGCTCGGATCCTGGGCTGCCGAGGTCTCGGTCCACGGATCGTACGGCGTGGCTGGCGTCACCGAGCCCGGGCGGGTCGCATCGCGGACCAGCGCCTGCGGGCTCACCGCGGCCTGCGGCGCAGGTGCCCCGACGCGGTCGCCGCCCCACGGCATGCCACCGGCGGTGGCCGGTCGCAGCACGTACGACCGCGGCGCCGAGACGATCGGCACCTCGCTCCCGCAACCGGAGCAGCAGCCGCGGTCACTCCCCCGCGTCGCCTCGACCCGGTATCGCGCTCCGCAGGACGGACAAGAGACGATCACGATCGACCCCCTCGACCCGCGCCGAACATAGGTCCATGCCCCGGTCGGGTCAAGGTCCGACGCACGCGGCCGCACGGCCCTGAAGTGCCGTGCGCGCTTTACGTTGGAGCCGATTCGCTGTGGTATATTTTCCGCTTCATTCTGGCGCATCGTCCGCAAGGAGACCGCGATGAAGGTCTACTCGACGCGCGGACATCCGCAACGTCGCGCTCATCGGCCACGGCGAGACGGGCAAGACGAGCCTGGCGTCGGCGCTCCTGTTCGCGGCGGGCGCAGTCAACCGACTCGGGCGAGTGGACGACGGGACGGCCGTCACCGACTTCGACGACGAGGAGATCGAGCGCAAGATCTCGCTGCAGACCGCGCTCGCGCACCTCGAGTGGAAGGGCCGGAAGGTCAACCTCATCGACACCCCCGGGTACGCCGCGTTCGTGTCCGACGCCAAGCTCGGCGTGGCGGTCGCCGACACGACGCTGCTCCTGGTCGAGGCCGTGGCCGGCGTGCAGGTCATCACCGAGCGCGTGTGGGGTACGCCGAGCAGTTCGGGCTCCCGGTCGTTCGTGGTCAACAAGCTCGACCGGGAGAACGCCTCGTTCGAGCGCGCGGTCGCGGGCGATCCGCGAGCGGTTCGGGCGCACGGCCGTGCCGATCCAGCTCCCGATCGGCGCCGAGCACGCGTTCACCGGGGTCGTCGACCTGCTCGGCGCGTGAAGCGTATCGGTTCGCCACCGACCGGTCGGGGAAGATGACCGAGGAGGCCGTGCCGGCGGCGATGGCCGAGGACGTGCGGGCGGCGCGCGCCGCGCTGGTCGAGATCGTGGCCGAGACGGACGATGCGCTGATGGAGCGGTTCTTCGAGGCCGGGGAGCTCGGCGCCGAGGAGCTGCTCGGCGGGCTGCGCGCGCGCGATCGCCGCAGCGGCAAGCCTGTTCCCGGTCGCCTGCGCGTCGGCCGGGCACGTCGTGGGAGCCCAACCGCTGCTCGACGCGATCGTCGAGCTGTTGCCCGATCCGGCATGGCGCGAGGCGGTCGGCACCGACCCGCGCACATCGACCGAGGTGCGCCGGCCCGTGGCCGAGGACCAGCCGGTCTCGGCGTTCGTGTTCAAGACGATCGCCGACCCGTTCGCCGGACGTCTGTCCCTGTTCCGCGTCATCTCGGGAACGATCGCCGCGATTCGCACGTGATCAACCGCGGCGCGAGAGACCACGCCGAGCGACTGGCGAACCTCGCGCGTCCTGCAGGGCAAGCAGCTCGACGCCGGTCCCCGAGCTCCGCGCCGGCGACCTGGGCGTCGTCGCCAAGCTCAAAGAGACCCAGACGTCGGACACGCTCTGCCGACCCGGCGCACCCCGTGCGTGTACCCGCGCGATCACGTTCCCGCGATCCGGCGATCTCGTTCGCCGTCGAGCCGAAATCGAAGGGCGACGAGGAGAAGATCTCGACGGCCCTGGCGCGGCTGATCGAGGAGGACCCCGTGCTGCGCGTGCGGCGCGACGCGCGGACGCACGAGCTGCTCGTGTCGGGGCACGGCCAGGTCCACGTCGAGGTCGCGATGCGCAGGATGAAGACGAAGTTCGGCGTCGAGGCCGATGCTGCAGCCAGCCCAAGGTCCCGTACCTCGAGACGATCAAGCGCAAGGTCGCCGCGGATCGAGGGCAAGCACAAGAAGCAGACCGGCGGCCGCGGTCAGTTCGGCGATGTGCGTGGATCGAGATGGAGCCGTTGCCCGCGCGGCGCCGGCTTCGAGTTCGTGGACAAGATCTTCGGCGGCTCGATCCCGCAGAACTACCGCCCGGCGGTCGAGAAGGGCGATCCGCGAGGCCTCCGAGCGCGGGTGGCTCGCGGGCAACCCGGTCGTCGACTTCCGGGTGACGCTGACCGACGGCTAGTACCACGACGTCGACTCGTCGGAGATGGCGTTCAAGATCGCGGGCTCGCTCGCGTTCAAGGCGGCGATGCGAGCAGGCGCGCCCGACGATCCTCGAGCCGATCTATGGCCGTCGAGATCACGGCGCCCGAGGAGTACGATGGGCGACATCATGGGCGACCTCTCCTCCCGCCGCGGCAAGCCGCAGGGGATGGAAGCCAGGGGCACTACCAGGTGATCAAGGCCTCGGTCCCGCTGGCCGAGATGCTGACCTACGCGCTCGACGCTCAAGTCGATGACCTCGCGATCGCGGCACCTACCACATGGAGTTCGACCACTACGAGGAGGTCCCCGGCCCAGATCCAGGAGAAGATCGTGGCCGAAGCACGCGCGCGCACGAAGGCACGAGGCGAGAAGTAGACCGGCGTGAAGCGACGACTTCGTCGTCCATCTCGAGCTCTCGCGACCACGTCGGCGAGCGTGTCGCGCTCCAGGGCTGGGCTGGCCCAGAAGCGCTCGTCGGGCAAGATCCGCTTCGTCGTGCTGCGCGACGGCACCGGCTACCTGCAGTGCGTCGCCGTGGCGTCAAGGACGTCCCGCCCGAGGTCGTTCGAGGCGCTGCGACCGCGCGCCCCTCGAGTCGTCGCTCGCGCGTCGCGGGGACCGTGCGCAAGGACGACCGCGCGCGCCGGGCGGGCTTCGAGCTCGGCGCTGGACCGACCTCGACGGTGCTCCACGCGGCGGCCGAGTATCCCGATCCAGCCCAAGGAGCACGGGGTCGAGTTCCTCTTCGACCACCGGCACCTGTACCTGCGCTCGCGAACGCCCCACGCCGTGCTGCGCGTGCGGAACGAGGTCGCTGCAGGCCTGCCGCGACTTCTTCTACGATCGCGGCTTCGTGCTCATCGACTCGCCGATCCTCACGCCCGCGGCGTGCGAGGGGACGACGACGCTGTTCGAGACCGACTACTTCGACAGCCAAGGCGTATCTGACCCAGTCCGGCCAGCTGTACCTCGAGCCGGCGTGCATGGCGTTCGGCACGCGTGTACTGCCTCGGTCCGACGTTCCGGGCCGAGAAATCGAAGACGCGGCGCCACCTGACCGAGTTCTGGATGATCGAGCCCGAGGTCGCCTTCCTCGAGCTGTCCGGACTGCTCGAGCTGGCCGAGGAGTTCGTGTCCTACCTCGTCGGCACGCGTGCTCGACCGCTGCGCGCGAGCCGCTGAAGCGTGCTCGAGCGCGACACCGCGCGGCTCGAGAGCGTGCGTGCCGCCGTTCCCGCGCTTCACCTACGACGAGGCCGCGGCGATCCTCACGCGCCCGAGCACGCAGGCGAAGATGGACGCACGCGGGCGCTCCGGCATTCGAGCACGGCGCGATTTCGGCGCGCTTCGACGAGACGCTCCTGACCGAGCAGCTTCGACCGCCCGGTGATGGTCACGCACTGGCCCGCCGGCGATCAAGGCGTTCTACATGCAGCCCGATCCCGCCGACCCGGCGAAGGCGCTGTGCGTGGACGTGCTGGCGCCCGAGGGCTACGGCGAGATCATCGGCGGGTCGCAGCGCATCCACGACCACGACCTGCTGCTCGCGCGCATCCAGCGAGCACGGCCTGCCCGTCGAGGCGTTCCAGTGGTATCTCGACATCCGGAAGTACGGCACCGTGCCGCACGCCGGGTTCGGCATGGGGATCGAGCGCTGCGTGACGTGGATCTGCGGCATCCCGCACCTCCGCGAGGCGATCCCCTACCCGCGCCAGATCCACCGCCTCTACCCGTGAGCCGGCCGACGCAAGGTCGGCGTCGATCAGCCTCGGCTGCGCCAAGAACCTGGTCGACACCGAGGTCATGCTCGGCCATCTCGACGCGGCGGGGTGCGACGTTCGTGCACGACCCCGGCGAGGCCGACGTGCTCGTCGTCAACACCTGCGCGTTCATCGAGGCCGCGCGCGAGGAATCGATCCGGGCGATCCTCGAGGCCGCGGAGCTGAAGACGCACGGGACGCGTGCAGCGCGCTCGTGGTCGCCGGCTGCATGGTGCAGCGCTACGGCGACGAGCTGCGCGCGCGAGCTGCCCGAGGTCGACGCGTTCGTCGGCCTGGACGAGCTGTCGACGATCGTCGACGCGGCGCGCATCGCGCCGCGAGCCCTGCGGAGCGATCTGCCGCTCGTGCCGACGCCCGCCGTCCTACGCCCGCGGTCCGCGCGGCCGCGGCGTCGCGACCTATCTCTACGACGACCACGACTCCGCGCAGCCTGGCCACGCCGCCGTGGACGGCGTACGTCAAGATCGCCGAGGGCTGCGACCACACGTGCTCGTTCTGCGCGATCCCGAGCTTTCGCGGGACGTTCCGCTCGCGGCGATCCGGACGAGCGTCGTGCGCGAGGCGACGTCGCTCGGCCGCGGCGCGGCGTGCGCGAGATCAACCTCGATCGCCCAGGACTCGAGCCACTACGGCCGCGACCTCGGCCGGGCGACGGCCTGGCCGGCCTGCTGCGACGCGCTCGACGCGGGTCGTCCGAGCTGCGCTGGATCCGCGTGCACTACCTCTACCCGAACACGGTGACCGACCGCGCTGCTCGAGGCGATGGCGCGGCTGCCGCGCGTCGTGACGTACGTCGACATGCCGCTGCAGCACGCGCACCGCGACGACGCTGCGCGCGCATGCGCCGCGGCGGTTCGGCGGAGAGCCACCTGCGGCTCCTCGAGCCGCTTCCGCGCGGCGATGCCCGAGGCGCAGCCTGCGCACGCACGTTCATCGTCGGGTTTCCCGGTGAGACCGAAGCCGAGTTCGACGCGCTCCTCGCGTTCGTCGACGAGGCGCGCTTCGACCACGTCGGGCGTGTTCACGTACTCCCACGAGGACGGGACGCCGGGCGCGCGCGCTCGCCGACGACGTGCCCGCCGAGGTCAAGGACGAGCGCAAGGCGCGGCTGCTCGCGCGCCAGCAGCCGATCGCGTTCGCGAGCAACGCCGGCGCGCGTCGGCTCGCACGCCGAGGTGCTGGTCGAGGGCGCGCACCCCGAGACCGAGCATCTGCTCGTCGGGCGCACTCGCGACGCAGGCCCGCGAGGTCGACGGCCAGGTCCTGCTGAACGACGGCTACGCCGAAGCCGGGGTCGTTCGTGCGGGTCGAGATCACGGACACCGCGGGCTACGACCTCGTGGGCGCGATCGTTGGACCGGCCTGAGCCGCGCCCGCCCGCCGCGCGCGCGGACACCGGATCGCTGCGCGGACTCCATCTGGCGATCGCGACGGCCGCGGGCACGGGTCGGGCGCCGTTCGCGCCAGGCACCGCCGGATCGGCGGTCGGCGTCGCCGTGGCGGCGTTGCTCTTCGCCGTCGGAGGCGCGACCGCCGTCGCCGTGGGCGCGGTCGGCGCCGCGGCGCTGGGCTTCGCCTGCGCCGGTCCCGCGGCGCGCGCGCTCGGCGAGTCCGACCCCGGTCGCGTCGTCATCGACGAGGTCGCCGGCCAGATGGTGGCGCTGCTGTTCGTGCCTCCGAGCGTTTCGCTGTGGCTCGCGTCGTTCGTCCTGTTCCGCGTGTTCGACGTGCTGAAGCCGTTTCCCGGCGCGACAGCTCGAGGACCTGCCCGGCGGCTCGGGTATCATGGCCGACGACCTCGCGGCCGGGCTCTACGCCAACGGCGTGCTGCAGCTCGCGCGGCTGGCTCCTCGCGTGACGCGCCGCATGAACGTCTGGAACGGCATCGACTCGCTCCCGGCCGATTTTCCACCGGTCGTCGCCAGCATCGGCAAGTTCGACGGCGTCCATCTCGGGCATCAGGAGATCCTGCGCCGCGCCGTGGCCGAGGCCCGCAGCCGACGCGGGTCCTCGCTGCTCATCAGCTTCGACCCGCATCCGACCGCGATCCTGGCCCCCGAGCGCATGCCCCGGCTGTTGCAGACCAAGCGGCAGAAGCTCGACGCGCTGGCCGACACGGGTCTGAGCGACCTGCTGTTCCTCGCGTTCACGCCCGAGCTCGCGGCGCTCGATGGCCAGGCCTTCTTCTCCGAGGTCCTCCTGCGGCGGCTGCGGCTGATGAGCGTCTACGTCGGCGAGGGCTTCCGCTTCGGTCGCGACCGGTCGGGCGACGCCGCGCTGCTCGAGCGGATCGGCGCGCGCGCCGGCTTCGGCGTCCATCACGTCCCCCCCGTGCTCGTCGACGGCGTCCCGATCTCGTCGTCCGCGATTCGCACGGCGATCGTCCAGGGCGACGTCGAGCTGGCGGATCGGATGCTCGGTCGGCCGTACGCGATCCGCGGCGAGATCGTTCGCGGGGCGAGCCGCGGGCGCCGGATCGGGTTTCCCACGGCGAACCTCGCGGTGGAGAACGAGATCGTCCCGCGGCCCGGCGTCTACGTGACCGAGACGATCGTGCTCGCCGCACGTCATCCGTCGGTCACGAACGTCGGGGTCCGCCCGACGTTCGGGTCCGAGGGTCTGGCGGTCGAGAGCCACCTGATCGAGTTCGACGCCGAGCTGTACGGCGAGCACGCCGAGCTGCGGTTCCTGGCCCGCCTGCGCGACGAGCAGCGCTTTGCCAGCGTGGCCGAGCTCCAGGATCAGATCGGACGCGATCTCGCGGCCGCGACCGCGTACTTCGACAATCGGCCGCTCGTCCGCCGATGAGCCGCCGCACTCCGTGGATCACGCTCGAGGGCATCGAGGGCACGGGTAAGTCGACCCAGCTCGCGCGGCTCGCCGCGCGGCTCGCCGCGGCGGGACGCACGCCGGTCGTGACCCGCGAGCCGGGCGGCACCGCGCTCGGACGCGAGCTGCGCCGCGTGCTCTTGGCCTCGGTCGAGCCGCCGATCCATCCGCGAGCGGAGCTCCTGCTCTACGCGGCCGACCGGGTGCAGCACCTGACGCAGGTCGTCCTCCCCGCGCTCGCGGCGGGCACCGTCGTCCTGTGCGACCGGCATCTCGACGCGACGCTCGCGTACCAGGGACACGGTCGCGGGCTCGGCATCCCGGCGGTGCGCGACCTGCACCGGGCGTTCCCGCTCGACGCGCTCCCCGACCGCACGATCCTCCTCGACCTCGATGTGCGCGTGGCGCTCGAGCGGGCCCGCGGCCGCGACGAGCGCGCGGGCCGGGCGCGAACCGAAGGGCGATTCGAAGCCGAGCCCCTCGCGTTCCACGAACGCGTCCGCGAGGGCTATCTCGAGCTCGCGCGGGCCGAGCCGGCACGGATCCGCGTGGTCGATGCGGCGGGCACGGCCGAGGAGGTCGGCCGCCGGATCGACGCCGCGCTCGACGATGTGTTGCCCGAGCTCGGGGACGCCCCGTGAGCTTCGCTTCGATCGTCGGACAGGACGCGGCGATCGCGCTGCTTCGCGGGCTCCTGGCCGCCGGGCGCCTGCCGCAGGCGCTCGTGTTCCAGGGACCCGAGGCGGTGGGCAAGGCCACGACCGCGCGAGCCCTCGCCGCGGCGCTGCTGTGTCCGAGCGGTGCCGAGCACCGCGATCCGTGCGTCGACTGCCGGCTGCTCGAAGCCGGCAACCACCCGGACTTCCTCCTCGTCACGCGGCAGCCGCGCCGGCCGGGTGTCGAGACCGAGCGCGAGGACGCGGACGACCCCGATCTGCGGAGCGTGATCACGGTCGATCAGGTCCGCGAGCTGACGCAGCTCGCGTCGCGCTCGCCGCGGCGCGCCGAGCGCCGCGTGTTCCTGATCGATCCGGCCGAGCGGATGAATGCCGAGGCGCAGAACGCGCTCCTGAAGACCCTCGAGGAGCCGGCCGATCCGACGGTGCTCGTGCTGGTGACGAGCCGCCCGCACCTGCTGCTGCCGACCGTGCGCTCGCGCTGCATCCCCGTGCGCTTTCGCGCGCTGCACTCGGCCGAGCTGGGGCGGCTCCTCTCCGCGCGCGGCGTTCCGGAGAGCGAGGCGCTCGCCCGCGCCGCGCTCTCCGAGGGACGACCGGGAGCGGCGCTGACCCTCGACCTCGAAGCGCAGCACAAGCGTCGCGAAGACGTTCTCGAGGCCGTCGAGCGGCTCGCCGCTCGCCCGCCCGCAATCGACGAGCTCGCGCGATTCGCCGAGCGCGTCGCCGGATCGTCCGAGGACGCGCTGGTCGAGGGCCTCGGCCTCGTCGAGAGCATCGTCCGCGATGCCGCGCGGACCGCGTTGCGCCGCGGCGACGCGGCCGTGATCCACGTCGACGTCCGGTCACGCGTCGAGCGCATCGGCGAAGCCCTGGGCCCCGTTCGCGCCGCGGCGATCATCCGCTCGATCGAGGTCCTGCGGGGGCAGCTGCGGTTCCACCTGAACAAGACGCTCGTCGCCGAGAGCGTGCTCGCCGCGATCGCCGGCGGCCCGTTGCCGTAGATCTTCCCCGACTTCGCGAGCGTCACCCCAGTTTCTCCTTGACGTTCCCCGCGTGTCGCGATACACGTCTGACACCTCCGTGGGGGGAGGACCGGGCACAGGTCGTCGTCTCGGTATCTTGGGGGAGGGATGCGCGCGGCGCGACCCGACTCGCTCCGCGCCAGCTCGATGGCGTTCTTGCGGATCTTCGAACTCGCGAATCCACACAATCGTCAGGGGGGTGCGATGTACGCTCGCTCGAAGCGGAACCTGCTCGTCGTCTGCGCGATCCTCGCGTGTCTCGCCATCGTCGGCACCTGGGCCGGTAGCTCGGGGCGCGGTAGCTCCTCGGGTCACGGGCCGGCGCTCTACGCGCCGCACGTGCCGGGCGAGGTGTTGATCAAGCTCAAGGGAACCGCAGGGCCGAACGAGCACGCGAACGTGCGCGCGCAGGTCGCGGCACAGAAGGTGCGAGCGTTCCGCAGCGGAGCCGAGCACTGGAAGCTCGGCGCGGGACGCACGGTCGAGCAGGCGATCGCGCTCCTGCGCGGCAACCCCCACGTCGACTACGTCGAGCCGAACTACCTCGTTCAGGCCGAGCTCGCGCCGAACGACCCGCGTTACGTCGAACTGTGGGGCCTGAACAACACCGGCCAGACCGGGGGTACGTCGGGCGCCGACATCGACGCCGAGCGCGCATGGAACGTCAGCACCGGGAGCCACGACGTCGTCGTCGCGGTGATCGACACCGGCGTCGACTGCAACCACCCCGACCTCGCGGCGAACGTCTGGACCAACCCCGGCGAGATCGCGGGGAACAGCATGGACGACGACGGCAACGGCTTCGTCGACGACATCCACGGCTGGGACTTCGTCAACAACGACAACGATCCGATCGACGACAACGGCCACGGCACGCACTGCTCGGGCACGATCGGCGGCGTGGGCAACAACGGCATCGGCGTCGCCGGCGTCAACTGGAACGTCAAGCATCGTGGGGATCAAGTTCCTGTCCGCCGGCGGCTCGGGCTCGACCGCGGGCGCGATCTCGTCGATCGACTATGCGACGGCCCTCGGCGTCGACGTGATGAGCAACTCGTGGGGCGGCGGCGGCTTCTCCCAGGCGCTGCTCGACGCGATCAAGGCCGCCGCGGTCGCAGGAGATCTGTTCGTCGCGCGCCGCGGGCAACAGCAACTCGAACAACGACGTCTCGCCGCACTATCCCTCGAGCTACGATTCGCCGAACATCATCGCCGTCGCGGCGACCGACCACAACGACGGGATGGCATCGTTCTCGAGCTACGGCGCGACGTCGGTCGACCTCGGCGCCCCGGGCGTCGACATCCTGAGCACGCTGCCCGGCAACGCGTACGGCCTGCTCAGCGGCACGTCGATGGCGACCCCGCACGTCGTCGGGCGCGGCCGCGCTCCTGCGCGCCGTCGCGCCGAATACGAGTGCGGCGCTCGTGCGGCAGATCCTGATGAACTTCGCCGACGACATCCCGAGCATGCAGGGGATCACCGTGCTCGGGTGGCCGGCTCAACGCGTTCTTCCCGATCGCCGATCCGGACGACGTGGCTCCGGGCTCGATCGTCGACCTGGCGACGACGGGCGCGACGAGCAACTCGCTGTTCGTCGGCTGGACCGCCACGGGGGACGACGGCGCGACGGGCACCGCGTCCGAGCACGACCTGCGCTACTCGCTGGCCCCGATCGACGACGGCAATTTCGCCGCGGCGACGCGCGTCCTCGGGCTCTCGGCGCCGGGCCCGTCCGGGGCTCCGCAGTCGGCCGAGGTCCTCGGCCTCGCCGCCGGGACGCCGTACTACTTCGCGGTCAAGGCCAAGGACGAGTGGGGCAACTCCGGACCGCTGAGCAACCTCGCGGTCGGGACGACGCTTCCGCCGCCGACCTTCGCCTCGTCGCCCGCGTCGTTCAGCGCGAGCCTGCTCACCGGGCAGACGACCACGCGGACCCTGACGCTCGACAACGTCGGCGTGGGGACGCTCGATTGGCGGATCCCGCTTCCGTCCGTCAGCGGCCCGATCGTCGCGCAGCATGCGCCGGTCGAGCTGGGCAAGCTCGAGCCCGATCCGCGGCCCGGGATCCCGGCGGTCGAGGGCTTTGGTGGACCCGACTCGTTCGGCTACCGCTGGATGGACAGCGACGAGCCGGGCGGGCCGTCGTTCTCGTGGATCGACATCGGCCTGAGCGGAACCCCCATCGCCGGCCTCGACGCCGACGACCAGAACGCCGGGCCGATCCCGATCGGCTTCAACTTCTCGTTCTACGGCACGACGTTCGACTCCGTGCGCGTCTCGACCAATGGCTGGATCAGCTTCACGAGCACGGCCACGGCGTACTCGAACCAGCCGCTCCCGAACACCGGCGGACCCGAGAACCTGATCGCCGCGTTCTGGGACGACCTGCACTTCCGCGGCGCGATGCGCGCACGCTACGCCAACGTGGGCGGTAACTTCGTCGTCCAGTTCACCGAGGTCGACACCTACGCCACGGGCTCGAGCCTCACGTTCCAGATCGAGCTGCGGCCGTCGGGTGAGATCCGCCTGCGCTACCTGAACATGGCCGGGACGCTGACGAGCGCGACCGTCGGGATCCAGAACGCGACGAAGACCGACGGTCTGACCGTCGCGTTCAACTCGGCCTACGTCCACGACGACCTGGAGGTCCGGATCGCCGCCGTGCCGCAGTGGCTGACCGCGGCGCCGACGTCGGGACGCCTGTTCGGGGCGGACCCGCCGGCCGACGTCACGCTGACGATCGACGCCGCGGGCCTCGACGGTGGGACGTACGAGGGCGTGGTCAACGTGCAGACGAACGACCCGTTGCAGCCGGTCGTGCCGCACCTCGTGACGCTCGAAGTGACCGGTGCACCGGCGATCGCGGTGGCCCCGGCCACGCTCGACTTCGGCCAGGTGTACCTGGGCTTCTCGTCGACCCTCAGCCTGTCGATCAACAACACGGGTACCGACGCGCTGGACGTGACCTCGATCGCCTCGGGCGACCCGCAGGTCACGCTCTCCGCGACCTCGCTCGTGATTCCCGCGCACGGGGGCGCGACGGTCGACGTGACCTACACGCCGAGCGCAGCGGGTAGTCTGGCCACGACGCTATCCATCGACTCGGACGCGTCGAACACGCCGCACGTCACCGTGGGCGTCTCGGGCTCGGCAGCGCCGGCGCCGGCGATCCTCGTGGATCCGACCTCGTTCAGCGAGACGCTGTTCACGGGTGGTACGGTGACCCGCAACCTGCGCGTCCAGAACACGGGCGGCAGCAATCTCAACGTCAACCTGGCGATCGACCTGGGCGTGGCGGCCCAGCAGCCGATCGAGGAGCAGACCGAGCGGCCCAAGGGCGACGAGTCCGACGCCGGCTCGGGTGACAACGTCATCGATCGGACCGGCGGGCCCGACGCGTTCGGCTACCGCTTCGCCGACAGCGACTCGCCAGGCGGCCCGACGTTCAGCTGGGTCGACATCTCGTCGATCGGCACGGCGATCACCGCACTCAGCGGGGACGATCAGAACGCGGCGCCGATCCCGCTCGGGTTCAACTTCTCGTTCTACGGCAACACGTTCAACAGCGTCCGGGTGTGCACGAACGGCTGGCTGAGCTTCACCAGCACGAGCACGTCGTTCAGCAACCCGGCCACGCTTCCGACCGGCGGGACCACGCTGCCCAACAACCTGCTGGCCGCGTTCTGGGACGACCTGCACTTCCGCACCCAGAACCGCGCCCGGTACCACAACGACGGAACGCGGTTCATCGTCCAGTACACCGACGTGGACAAGGTCGGAGCGTCGCCGGCCGCGCATTTCACGTTCCAGGTGATCCTGTATCCCAGCGGCCGGATCGTGTACCAGTACCTGACCATGACCGGCACGCTGAACAGCGCGACAATCGGGATCCAGAACGCGAACCGCGACATCGGGCTGCGCGTCAGCGCCAACGAGGCCTACGTCCACGACAACCTGGCGATCGAGATGTCGCGCGTGCCGTCGTGGCTCGAGGTCGCACCGAACGCGGGGACGATCCCGCCCGGCGGGTTCCAGGACTTCGCCGTCACGTTCAACGCGGGCGATTCGGGGAACCGAACGTTCAACGGCTTCGTGCGCGTCAACACGAACATCCCGTCTCCGCCGGTCGTCAACGTGCCGGCGACGCTGCACGTGCTCGGCGTGCCCGACGTGGCGACCGATCCCACGTCGATCGCGTACGGCACGCGCTACGTCGGATTCCCGCATCTCGACCAGCTCGCCGTGCGCAACGTCGGCACCGAGGTACTGACGGTGACGTCGGTCACAAGCAACGATCCGCACCTGTTCGTCGAGGAACCGCCGGGGGCCCAGGCGGTGTTCGTGATCCCACCGGGACAGCAGGTCCTGTTCAACCTGCGCTGGCTGCCCGACGCTCCGGCCACGCTCAACGCCGCGGTGACGATCGCCAGCGACGACCCGGATGAAGCCTCGGTCGTCGTGCCCGTGACCGGCACGGCGATCCTGCCGCCGATCCTCGGCTACTCGCCGGGGAGCTTCTCGAAGCAGCTGAACGTCGGCGAGACGGACTCCTCCGAGTCGCTCGTGCTGACCAACACCGGAGCGAGCGATCTCGACTTCACGGTCGGCGTGCGGCTGACCGAGGCCCTCGTCGTGTCGACCACGACGCCGGAGCTGGCCAAGGGCGAGGAGCCGGCGGAGTACGGCGTTCCGCGCATCGAGGCCTCGGGTGGTCCGGACATGTTCGGCTACACCTGGAAGGACTCGGACAGTCCGGGCGGACCGACCTTCGACTGGTTCGACATCTCGGCGATCGGCACGCCGATCACGTTCGCCACCTTCGACGACTCGAACGCCGGTCCGATCCCGATCGGCTTCGACTTCCCGTTCTACGGCAACACGTTCTCGAGCGTACGCGCGTCGACCAACGGCTGGCTCAGCTTCACGAGCACGGCCACGGACCTGTCGAACTCGCTGCTCCCGACGGGCGGGACGTCCGAGCCCGAGAACCTGCTCGCCGCGTTCTGGGACGACCTGCACTTCCGCGCCGTCCAGCGTGCCCGCTACTTCGGCGACGGGACCCGCTTCATCGTCCAGTACACCGACGTCGACCGGTTCTCGACGACCGAGCTGCCGAGCCCGGCCCACCTGACGTTCCAGGTGATCCTGTATCCGAGCGGGCGGATCGTGTTCCAGTACCTGTCGATGACCGGCTTCCTGACGTCCCACACGATCGGGATCCAGAACGCGACGCGCGACGACGGGCTGACCGTGGCCTTCAATCAGGCCTACGTCCACGACAACCTGGCGATCGAGTTCCGCACGATCGCCGACTGGCTGACGGTCGGCCAGTCGAGCGGCACGATCCCGCCCGGGGGATCGGTGACGATCCCGGTGACGTTCGACGCCACCGACCTGATCGGCGGCACGTACCACGGCGGCCTGCGCGTCCTGACGAACGATCCGGCGAATGCGCTGGTCGAGATCCCGGCCACGCTCGACGTGACCGGCTATCCGGCGATCGCGGCCGCGCCGGCCGTCGTCGACTTCGGCACGGTGTTCGTCGGGGTCAGCTCGACTTTGCCCGTGCAGATCTCGAACCCCGGTACGGACGTGCTCCACGTCACGAACGTCGCCGTGTCCGGGGACTACTCGACCGACACGACGCCGTTCTCCGTCAGCGCCGGCGATAGCCGGACGCTCGACGTGACGTTCGCACCGACGAGCGACGGTGCTCGGCCGGGCTCGCTCGTGCTGACGAGCGATGCGATCGGCACACCGACGCTGACCGTCCCGCTCTCCGGGAACGGGCTCTACCCGCCGATCGCCGGGGTCGACCCGGCGTCGTTCACGGTCGCGCTCCCGCCCGCGGGGACCGGCACGCGGACCCTGGCGTTGTGCAACACGGGCGGCAGCCCGCTGTCCTGGACCGCAAACGCCGATCTGCAGGCCGCGGTCGTCGATCCATTCCCGCTCGCGCCGGACGTCGAGGTCCCGAAGGGCGACGACTCCGATCGCGGCACGGGTGTCGGGATCGAGCGCACGGGTGGACCCGACGCGTTCGGATACCGGTTCCAGGACAGCGACGAGCCGGGCGGGCCCGTGTTCGACTGGATCGACATCTCGACGATCGGAACGCCGATCGCCGGCCTCGACCTCGACGACGAGCTATCGGCCCCGATCGCGCTCGGCTTCACCTTCCCGTTCTACGACAACTCGTTCAGCACGGTGCGGGTCTCGACGAACGGCCGGCTGAGCTTCACGAGCGCCGTGACCACGGGCACGTTCTCCTACGACAACCAGGCGCTCCCGACCGGCGGAACGAGCTATCCCGAGAACCTGCTCGCTCCGTTCTGGGACGACCTGCACTTCCGCGGCGCCGAGCGTGTGCGGACCTACAACGACGGGTCGCGGTTCATCGTCCAGTACACGGGCGTCGATCGGTTCACGACCGGCTCGAGCCTGACGTTCCAGGTCATCCTCTACCCGAGCGGCCGCATCGTGTACCAGTACCTGAGCCTCACCGGCGTGCTCGACAGCTCGACGGTCGGGATCCAGAACGGGGACCGCACGATCGGCCTGACGGCGAACCACAACGCCGCCTACCTGCACGACGAGCTGGCGATCGAGTTCTTCACGATCCCCGAGTGGCTCCAGGTCAGCCCGACGAGCGGCATCCTGGCCGCGGGCGCGTGCGCGGACCTCACGCTCGCGCTGTCGGCCGTCGGCCTCGCGGACGGCGACTACGACGGAGCGGTCGAGCTCCTGACCAACGATCCGTTCCACACATCGATCGTCGTCCCGGTCGCGCTGCACGTCGGCGAGGTCGAGCTGACGTATCTCGACGTCGACCCGAACACGATCAACCTCGACACGAACGGGCACACGATCCGTGCGGCGCTCCAGCTGCCCGCGGGGCTCGACCCCCACGACATCGTGATCTCGAGCGTGTCGATCTACGGCCAGCTGTTCGCGAACCCGAGCCCGATCGCCTACTCCGACGACAACCACGACGGGACCCTCGAGCTCGCGGTCAAGTTCAACCGCGCCGCGTTCGAGGCGATGATCCCGGCTGGCGACGCGGTCCCGGTCACCGTGACGGGCGAGGTCCTCAACACGACGTGGTTCACCGGGACCACGTACGTCCGGGCGGTCCACCCGCACGTCAACTCGCCGAACGGCGGCGAGTACCTCGTCGCCGGCACGACGGCCGAGCTGCGCTGGAACCGCCCGGCGACCGGGTCGCCGAGCTCCTACGACGTGTGGCTGTCGCGAGACGGCGGAATGTCCTGGGAGTCGGTCGCTACCGGCGTCACGGGTACCTCGTACACGTGGACGGTCGGCGGGGCATCGAGCGACCACGCTCGCATCCGCGTCGACGCACGCGACGGGAACGGCGTCATGGGCTACGACACGAGCGACGGCGACTTCACGCTCGCGGGCGTGCTCCACGCGCCGGCCCCGGCGACCGATCTCGTTCTGTCGCGTGAGAACGGGAACGTCGTGCTGCGCTGGAAGCAGCCGATCATCGACGCCGTGCACGGTCCGGCGTCGTCGTTCCGCATCGTGGCCGCCACGTCGGCCCAGGGTCCGTTCGTCGAGATCGGTACGACGGCGGAGCTGACCCTGATCGAGCCGGCGCACGGCCTTGGCGGCGATCGGCTGTTCTACCGCGTCGTGGCGGTCAACGCGGCGGGCGCTTCGGAGTAGCCCTGTTCCTGCGGGACCAGGCCCCGGATCTTCGGATCCGGGGCCTGATCCCCGTCTTTTCACCGCGTCAGGAGCGACACCGTCTCGACGTGGGCCGTCTGCGGGAACACGTCGACCGGCACGACCCGCTCGAGGCGGAATCGGCCGCCATCGAGCAGCCTTCTGAGGTCGCGAGCCAGGGTCGTCGCGTCGCACGAGACGAGGACGATTCGGCGAGGGTCGAGAGCCCGCAGGGCCGCGGTCACGTCACGCCCCATGCCCGCGCGCGGCGGGTTGGCCACGACCACCTCGGGTCTGCCGGGCTCGTGCGCTAGATAGCGTCCGACGTCCGCGCGCTCGAAGCGCACCGCGAGCCCGGATTGCAGCGCCGTCTCGGTCCCGCAATCGACGGCGCTCCGATCGGCGTCGACGCAGATGGCCCGCTCGACCAGGCCCGACGCCCGCGCCCCGAGCGCGTGGACTCCGACACCACCGTAGAGATCGAGAAGCTCGTCCGCGCCGGGCGCAACCATCTCACGGACCAGGCGGGCCAGCGCGGCCGCGGCCGCGGCACTGACTTGCACGAACGTAGCGGCGGGTAGGCGGAACGTGAGCCCTAGGACGCGCTCCTCGATCCAGCCCCGACCGCTGACCACCTCGGTCGTCGCCCCTCCGCGCCGTGCCGAGAGCGCCCTGAGCCGGACCACGCCCACGACCTCCGGATGAGCCGTCCGGATCGCCCGGGCGAGCTCGGTCAGGCCTTCGAGCCGCGGCCCGACTTCGCGCAGTGCGACGAGCATCTCCCCCGTCGCGTCCGAGCGGCGGATCACCACCCGGTACGTCCCGGGGGACCCGCGGCTCAAGCCCAGGCCTCCCGGCGTCCCGAGCGTCGCCCGGACCGTAGCCAAGACGGCGTTGGCCGGATCGCTCTGCAGGAGACAGCGATCGACGTCGACGATCGCCCGAGGGTCGGCGACCGAGTGGAGCCCGAGCACCGGCCGCCCGTCCGGTGCGGACGCGTCCGCAGCGGGCGCGCCGAGCACGAGCTCGACCCGGTTCCGATACCCCAGGGCCGCGCTTGCGGAGTGCACGGACTCGACAGGCGGGGTCTCGAGACCGCCGATCCGCTCGAGCGCGTCGACGACGAATCGCCGGCGCCACTCGATCTGGCGCTCCTCCGCGAGGGGCATCAACGGGCAGCCGCCGCACTCTCCCTGGAGCCTGCACGGTGGGTCGCGCCGCTCGGTCGACGGGCGGAGGATCCGGCTCAGCCGGCCCTCGACGTATCGCGGTCGGCTGTGGACCGCCTCGGCCAGGACACGGTCTCCGGGCACCGCGCCCGGGACGAACCAGACGATCCCGTCCACGCGCCCGAGCCCGCGGCCGAGGGCCGCGAGCTGGTCGACTTCGAGCTCGACCCCCACATCCTGGGCCCCGTATTTCTTTGACATCGACATCTTGGATTTTCCGCTTGACATGCGCACTTCGACCGGGGTATGGTGCCCCGACTGGTGATCCAGGGACCTGCCCCAGAGGGTCCTTGCGGTTCGGGGCGAAAGGACAGCGTGAGGCAAACGGGAATGCAGGAGGCGGCTCGGGTGCTGCTCGCTCTCTCCGGAGGATTGCGACCCGACCTCGAAACCCAGAAGCTCGGCCCGTGCCGGGCTTCCCTGCCTAGCGTCTGCCGTCGCCACGTGCGGCGGCAGCTATCCTTTCGCCTACCGATGGAGTCTTGACCCGTGCCAGGGTGGCGGTCCACCGGAGAGAGCGAGGAGCGCCCGAGCCGAATATAGCACCGTCGCAGAGACAGGCGACGGTGTTTCGATTTTTCGTGGGACAACTCTCCCCCTTTACAGCGTGAACGGATCGCCGTACCTTCTCGCCGCTCGCCGAGACACGGACCAGGACGTTCGGGGACCGCGAGCTGTGGGCCGCGCTGACCGGGGGGGATGGGATCGGCCCTATCGCGGTCCCGTCGATCGCAGAGGGCGGCGCACGTCCCGAAGCGGCCGACGGGGGGGCGGTGGTCAAACCACCGCCCCTCGCTTTTCTCAGTAATCCCGCAGCGCGGTCCGGAACGCATCGACGCTGCGCCGCATCTCCTCGACCGTATCCCCGCCGAACTTGACGAGGAGCTCGTCGGCCAGGACCAGCGCGAGCATCGCTTCCCCGACCACGCCCGCGGCCACGATCGGGATCGTGTCGGTCCGCTCGACGGCGGCCTGGACCGCGGCCTTCGTCACGAGATCGACGGTCGCGAGCGGCCGAGGCAGGGTCGCGAGCGGCTTCAGGTACCCGCGGGCTCGCACGACCTCGCCGTTCGTCATGCCGCCCTCGATCCCGCCCGCCCGGTTCGACGGTCGAACGAACGCACGGGCGAGCGTGTCGTAGCCGATCGGGTCGTGCTGCTCGCTGCCCGAGCGCGAGGCGCCCTCGACCCCGTCTCCGATCGCCGCCGCCTTGACCGCCTGGATCGAGAGCAACGCTCCGCCGATGCGACCGTCGAGCCGGCGATCCCAGTGCGCGGCGCTGCCGAGACCCGGCGGCAGACCGCGGGCCAGGACCTCGAACACGCCGCCGATCGAATCCTGCCGGGCGCGGGCGTCGTCGACCGCGGCGACCATCGCCGCTCGGACCGCCGGGTCGAGAGCACGCAGCGGTACGTCGTCGTCGAGCGCCAGCAGCTCGTCGAACCGGTCGGCGTCGGTCTCGGGTGCCGCCGCGGTTCCGACAGCAACGGTTCGGCTCGTCACTTCGGCCCCCGCTTCGCGGAGCACGAGCTTGGCCAGCGCGCCCGCGGCCGTGCGCGCGACCGTCTCGCGCGCGCTCGACCGCTCGAGCACATCGCGCGCGTCATGAGTTCCGTATTTGAGCGCGCCGGCGAGATCGGCGTGGCCCGGCCGCGGCCGTGTGACCGGACGAGCCGTGGCCGGGTCCGCAGGAGGCGGGCCGGCCACGCCCATCGCGTCGAGCCAGTTCTCGTGGTCCAGGTTCCGGACGACGAGCGTCACCGGCGAGCCCAGCGTCCTCCCGAACCGCACGCCCGAGAGGATCTCGACCCGGTCGCGCTCGATCCGCATCCGACCGCCGCGCCCATGGCCCCCCATGCGACGGCGCAGGTCCCGGTCGATCGTTGCCGTGTCGACGGCCAGACCCGCCGGCAGCCCATCCACGATCACCGTGAGCGCGGGGCCGTGAGACTCACCGGCGGTGAGAAAGCGCAGGCGCATCGTCGAACCGCGGCGGATTCTACCAGGTCCGGCGCGGCTTGACCGGCTCCGCGTGCGGGGACTATCTTGCGCGCCGTCGTCGGTTCTCACGCGACGCGCATGGAAATCCTCACCGGCACCGAGATGCGCAACGTCGATCGCCGGACGATCGACGAGGTCGGTGTCCCGAGCATGACCCTGATGCACGCCGCCGGTCGCGGTGTCGCGGACGCCCTGCTCGAGGAGCTCCCACGCGACGCCGCCCGGGGTGTGGTCATCCTGTGCGGCAAGGGCAACAACGGGGGCGACGGGTTCGTGGCCGCACGCCAGCTGAGCCGCCACGGCGTCCCGGTCCACGTCCTCGCGCTCGCAGCGGACGACGAGATCCGAGGCGACGCCCGGACCGCGCTCGAGGAAGCGCGCGCGGACGGCGTCGACGTCACGACCGTGGATCGGGAATCGGACTGGAGCAACCTTGCGTCCGCGCTCGATCGCGCCGGTGTCGTCGTCGATGCGATCCTCGGCACGGGCATCCGCGGTGCGGTGCGTGGGTTCCTCGCGCGGGTCATCGACGATCTCAACCGGGGCAGCGTGCCGGTCGTCGCGATCGACGTGCCGTCGGGTGTCGACGCGGACCGGAGCGACGTCGTGGGCCCGGTCGTGCGCGCCACCCGGACCTACACGCTGTGCCGTCCCAAGCCGCCGCTCGTTCTCGATCCGGCGGCGGAGTTCGCCGGAACCTGGCGCGTCGTCCCGATCGGCATCCCCGACGCCGTCGTCCGCGCCGAGCGCTCGGCACTCGAGTGGCTCGACGCCGACACGGTGCGGGCCCTCGTTCCGCGGCGCGCACTCCGCTCGCACAAGGGAACGCACGGACACCTGCTGGCCGTGGCCGGCGCGCGCGGGCGGACCGGGGCCGCCGTGCTCGTCGCGCGGGCGGCTCTGCGCTCGGGCGCCGGGCTCGTCACCGTGGCCACGCCGCGCACCTCGTTGCCCGTCGTCGCGGCCCAGCAGGCCGAGGTGATGACCGAGCCGTTGCCCGAGACCCGGAGCGGGGCGCTCGGGCGCGCGGCGAGCCGCGCGATCCTGCGGCTCCTGTCGACTCGCACGGCCCTGGCGATCGGACCGGGCCTCGGGACGGCGGCCGAGGCGCGAGCCTCGGTCCTCGAGGTGCTGGCGCGACAGGACCGGCCCGCCGTGGTCGACGCCGACGCGTTGAACGCGATCGCCGCCGCCGGCCGCGCGCGGCGCGTCCGGCTGCGCTCGAGCGGACACCGGCTCGTCCTCACGCCGCACCCGGGCGAGGCCGGACGGCTCCTCGACCGCTCGGCCGCGGACGTCCAACGCGACCGCCTGGCCTCGGCCCGGGAGATCGCACGCGAGACCGGGGCGACCGTCGTGCTCAAGGGCCACCGAACGATCGTCGCGACACCCGACGGCCAGGCATCGATCAACGCGTCGGGGAACCCGGGCCTCGCGACCGCGGGCACGGGCGACGTGTTGACCGGGATCGTCGGCACGTTCCTGGGCCGCGGGCTCGCCCCACGCGACGCCGCGCGCGCTGCCGTGTTCGTCCATGGCGACGCAGGCGATCGCGCGGCGGCTCAGATCGGGCCCGAGGGAATGATCGCGTCCGACGTCATCGACCGCTTGCCGGCGGCGCTCGCCGCGCTCGGACCGAGCGATGGCTGACCGACCACGGGCCCGGACCCGCCCGCGACCGAAGCCGAAGGCCGCTCCGGCGACCCAGGCGGCGCGGGCCGTGTTCTCGTTGAGCGAGGAAGAGACGGAGGATCTCGGCCGCACGCTGGCCCGCGGGCTGCGCGGAGGCGAACTCGTGCTGCTCGTCGGCGACCTGGGGCTGGGCAAGACGGTGTTCGTTCGCGGCATGGCGTCCGGGCTCGGGATCGAGCCGCGGGACGTCTCGTCTCCGTCCTTCACTCTGGTCCAGCACTACCGCGGCGGCCGGCTGCCGCTGTGCCACATCGACCTGTACCGCCTGTCGACCGACGAGGAGATCGGCACGCTCGGCATCGACGAGATCCTGGCCACGGACTCCGTGGTCGTCGTCGAGTGGGGCGAACGTCTGCCGCCGTTCTGGCGCAAGGACGCGATCACCGTGCGGTTCCACGACGTCGGAGAGGGCTGTCGGCAGATCGAGGTGCGCGGCGCGAACGAGGCGCCGCCGAAGCGCCGGGGCGACGCCTAGGCCGGGCGGGCGATGACGATGTCCTGGAACGTGCGGGCGTCCGGTCGACCGGACCAGCTCCCGTAGTCCACGCGCTCGATCACCAGGCCGTGCTTGGCGTACAGGTCACGGAGCACCCGCTCCTCGTAGGCGATCGAGTACTCGGGCGTCTCCTCGCTGATCGAGCGGTGATCGCCGAAGTCGAAGCGGAAGTCGAACGCCGCGTGACCCTGGGCGGCGAAGCGCTGGGCCTCGGCGTTGAGCAGGTAGTACGAGATGTGCGTGCAGCCGCCCGGCCGCACGACCCGAGCCAGCTCGGACAGGTAACGCTCCAGCTCCGCCGGGCGCATGTGCGTGAATACCGAGTGCAGGAACGCGACGTCGAACCGGTCCCGCTCGAACGGGAACGTGTAGTGCTCGGGCGGGACCTGGCCCTTCGGGTTGTACTGCGCGTTACGGACGTCGGCGACCTGGAACCGGAAGCCCGGGTGCCGACGCCCCACGTGGCGCTGCGCCCAGCGGATGCTGCGCGCGTCGACGTCGAGGCCATCGTAGCGTCCGGTCTCGTCGACGTAGTCGAGGAGGCCGATGGCCAAGCGGCCGACACCGCACCCCAGGTCGAGCACGTGTCCGCTCGGCCGCAAGCCGCACTCGCTCTTGACCGTCTCGGCCATCCAGCGCGCGCCCGAGTGGAAGAACTCGCCGTCGCGCCGGCCGACCTGCGGGAGCAGGATCCGTGACGGCGGGAGACCGGCGCGCCTGTGGCCGTCGACGAGATCGAGCACGTCGAGCGCGACGTGGTACGCGGGACGCAGGCGGTCCTTGAGCGATCGCGGCAGCCTCTTGCGCAGCCCATTCAGCAAAGCGCTGCCAATATAGGGAGGCGAAAGCGCCCGGGCAACGGCCTCTAGCGCACGACCGCGTGGAGCGCGACGAGGTCGCTCGCGAGCCGGCCCGAGCGGACGAGCTCGCGCTCGTCGGCCAGGATCCGCTCGACCCACGCCCGGCCCTCGGCATCGTGGCAGAAGTTCGCCGCCGTGCGCTGGAACAGGGGCTGGACGAGCGTCCCCCCCATCACGAGCGTGCGACGAATGTCGAAGTGGCGCGCGAGCAGGCCGAGCGTTTCCTCCGAGCGAACCGCCTCGGACGGATCGGTCACGAGGAACTGCTCGCGCGACGGGCGCACGATCTCGTCGAGCGACAGACGCGCCGTGCGCAGCCTGCGGTACTGGGCGAAGACGCGCGCCGGGGCGCACCGGCCGAGCCAGCGCTCGAAGCGATCGGTATCGGGGAACCGCAGCGCGTCGAACAGGCGCTTCGCCACCACGTAGTGCCACGGGTAGCCGTGCTTGCACCGGTATCGTGCGGGGAGCCGCGCGAGCCACGCGTTGCACGCGGCGATCTGCTCGTCGCGCCACTGGAACCGGCTCGGGCCGACGTAGTCGTACACGAGCAGGTGCCCACCGGGCCTGAGCGTCGCCGCGAGCGACTCGAACAGCCGCTCGAGCCGCTCGACGTGGTGGAACACCGCGGCGGCGAGGATCAGGTCGTAGCGCCGCGGGGCGAGCTGCGGCGCGTTCAGATCGGCGACGAAGTACCGGATCGGAAGCCCAGCCGCGTCGGCCCGCGCCTGGGATGCGGCGACGAGGTCGGGCGACAGATCGCAGGCTTCGACACTGCGGGCGAGCCCGCGCTCGAGAAGCAACGGCTCGTAGCACCCGCCGCCGCTCCCGAGCGACAGCGCGAGCCCCGGAACCACCCCCGCCCCTCGGAGCTCGCCCGTCAGCACATCGATCCACGAGCGGTCGGGCCGGCCCGAGGCCAGGAGGTTCTGGTGCTCCGTCCATCCTGGAACGTCCCAGAACCCGAGCTCGCCTCGCCGCGCGCTGCGGGACCAGAAGCGCGCGACCTGCTCGCGGGTCCCCGGCTCGTCGGTCGCGATGGTCTCGGACACGGGCGCTCGCCTCAATCGAGCGAGTAGTTCGGCGCTTCCTTCGTGATGATCACGTCGTGGGCGTGCGACTCGCGGAGCCCTGCCGCGGTCATGCGCACGAAGCGCGCGCGCTCGTGCAACGCGCGGACGTCGGGGCAGCCGAGGTAGCCCATCCCGGCGCGCAGCCCGCCGACGAGCTGCTGCGACGAGCGCCGAGAGCGAGCCCTTGTAGGGCACGCGGCCCTCGATCCCCTCGGGCACGAGCTTGCGCTCGTCGAACTCGTCCTGGAAGTAGCGGTCCCTCGACCCGAGGCGCATGGCGCCGATCGAGCCCATGCCGCGGTACTCCTTGAACGTCCGGCCCTGGTACAGGACCGTCTCGCCCGGCGCCTCCTCGGTGCCGGCGAAGAGGCTGCCGATCATCACGGTGTCGGCGCCCGCGGCGAGCGCCTTCGTGACGTCGCCCGAGTACTTGATGCCGCCGTCGGCGATCAGCGGCACGCCGGCCTCGCGGCAGACCTTCGACGTCTCGAGGATCGCGGTGAGCTGCGGCACGCCGGCACCGGTGACGATGCGCGTGGTGCAGATCGACCCCGGTCCGACGCCGACCTTGACCCCGCGACTCCGCGCTCGACGAGGGCCCGCGCCCCGTCGCCCGTGGCCACGTTGCCGGCCACGAGCTCGATCTTCCCGAACCGCTCGCGGATCCGCTCGACCATCTTCAGCACGCCGTCGCTGTGGCCGTGCGCCGTGTCGACGACGAGCAGATCGACGTGGGCCTCGACGAGCGCCTGGGCCCGGTCGAGCGTGTCGGCGGCGATCCCGACGGCGGCGCCGACGCGCAGGCGGCCGTACTCGTCCTTGCACGCGTGGGGGTAACGGATCTGCTTCTGGATGTCCTTGACCGTGATCAGGCCGGTGACGCGGTACTCACGGTCGACGACCGGGAGCTTCTCGATCCGATGCTTGTGCAGCAGCTCCTTGGCCTGCTCGAGCGTCGTGCCGACGGGCACGGTGACCAGATTCGCCGCGGTCATCAACGAGCGCACCGGCAGATCGGTCGACGTGCAGAACCGCAGGTCGCGGTTGGTCAGGATCCCGACGAGCTTGCCCGACTCGTCGGTGATCGGCACGCCCGAGATCCGATAGCGCCCCATCAGCTCGAGCGCCTCGTAGATCTTCTGCTCCGGGCGCATCGTGATCGGATCGACGATCATGCCGGACTCCGAGCGCTTGACCTTGTCGACCTCGTGGGCCTGGGCCTCGATCGACAGGTTCTTGTGCACGATGCCGATCCCGCCCTCCTGGGCGATGGCGATCGCCAGGCGCGACTCGGTCACCGTGTCCATCGCCGCGGCGACGAGCGGAACGTTGAGCGGGATGTCCCGCGTCAGCCGCGTCCGTGTCTCGACCTCGCTCGGCAGGACGGAGCTCGCGCGCCGGAACGAGCAGGACGTCGTCGAACGTCAGAGCTTCGGGGATGCGGGGCTCGCTCATCGGGGCCCTCCGCGCGCGCGCTCGGGGATCCTTCGCCGGGCCATCATTCTACCGCCCGGGGCCCCTCGGACGCCCCGTGGCACTTCTTGTACTTCTTGCCCGATCCGCACGGGCACGGGTCGTTGCGCCCGACCTTGGCCGTCGAGCGCTTGGCCGTCTCGACGCCGCCCTTGGCGACGACGCCCGCCGCCGACCGCGAGGCCGAGGCGAAGATCTGCGCCTGCTCGCGGCGCCGGCGCTCCTCCTCCTCGCGCCGCTCGTCCTCGGTCATCGGCTCGAGCAGGAACAGGAACCGCACGGCGTCGTTCTCGATCCGGTCCTTCATCTGTCCGAACATGTCGAACGACTCGCGCTTGTACTCGACGAGCGGATCGCGCTGGCCGTAGGCGCGCAGGCCGATCCCGTCCTTCAGGTGGTCCATCGCCAGCAGGTGGTCCTTCCACGCCGAGTCGATGATCTGGAGCAGGATGTGCCGCTCGTACTGCGCGCATCAGCGGCGGCGCCGACCTTCGCCTCCTTGGCCTCGTACCGCGCGAGGAGCTTGGGCCACAGCCGCTCGGGGATCTCTTTGGCCGACGTGTCGGCGATCGACACGCCCTCGGCTTCGGGATCGACGCCGAAGAATGCCGGACCTGCTGGCGCAACAGCTCGAGCTGCCGCTCCGTCGGCCGACTCGGCGCTAGGTGCTCCTCGACCAGGAACGTCGCAGCATCTCGCGTCCCTTGTCCAGCACGTACTCGCGCTGCTCTTTGCCCTCGAGCAGGTCGCGCCGCAGGCCGTAGATCTCGGCTCCGCTGCTTGTTGTTGACGTCGTCGTACTCGAGGAGGTGCTTGCGGATCTCGAAGTTGCGCTGCTCGACCTGCTTCTGCGCACGCTCGATGGCCCGCGACACCATCGGCGACTCGATCGGGACGTCCTCCTCCATGCCCAGGCGCTTCATCGCGGCTTTCAGCCGGTCGCCGGCGAAGATCCGCATCAGGTCGTCGTCGAGCGACAGGTAGAACCGCGACGAGCCCGGGTCGCCCTGGCGCCCGGCGCGGCCGCGCAGCTGGTTGTCGATGCGCCGCGACTCGTGGCGCTCGGTGCCCAGGATGTGCAGGCCGCCCAACGCCACGACGTGGTCGTGCTCGTCCTTGCACCGCACCCGAGCACGCTCGAGCGCCGCAGCGTAGGCCGCGTCCCACTCGGCCTCGGCGGCGTCTCGGACGGCTTGAGCCCGCGCGTGCAGCAGCTCCTGCTCGCGCCAGGAACTCCGGGTTGCCGCCGAGCAGGATGTCGGTGCCGCGGCCGGCCATGTTCGTCGCGATCGTGACCGCGCCGATGCGCCCGGCCTGGGCGACGATCTCGGCCTCCCTCTCGTGGTACTTGGCGTTGAGCACGACGTGCTTGACGCCGCGCCGCGCTTGCAGCAGCGTCGACAGCTTCTCGGACTTCTCGATCGACACCGTGCCCGACGAGCGCCGGCTGCCCGCGCTTCTGGCACTCCACGATCTCCTCGACGACCGCCTTCCACTTCTCCGCGCTCGGTGCGGTAGACGACGTCGTGGTTGTCGTTGCGGATCATCGGGCGGTTCGTCGGGACGACCGACGACTTCGAGCTCGTAGATCTTGTCGAACTCGACCGCCTCGGTGTCGGCGGTGCCCGTCATGCCCGGACAGCTTGTCGTACATGCGGAAGTAGTTCTGGAACGTGATCGTGGCCAGCGTCTGGTTCTCGCGCTCGATCTTGACGCCTTCCTTGGCCTCGACCGCCTGGTGCAGGCCGTCCGACCAGCGCCGGCCGGGCATCAGCCGGCCGGTGAACTCGTCGACGATGACGACCTGGCCGTCCTTGACCATGTAGTCCACGTCGCGCTTGAACAGCACGTGGGCCTTCAGCGCCTGGTTGACGTGGTGCAGCGATCTCGATGTGCGCGGGGTCGTACAGGTTCTCGACTCCCAAGCAGCTCCTGGCATCGCTCGACGCCCCGTCGGTCAGCTGACCGTCCGGGCCTTCTCGTCGACGACGTAGTCGCCCGAGTCCTCGACCTCGTAGTCCTTCCCGCCCTGGGTCACCGCGCCGGCCTTCGAGCCGCGGGATGATCCGGTCGATCCGGTAGTACTTGTCCGTCGACTCCTCGGCCGGCCCGCTGATGATCAGCGGCGTGCGCGCCTCGTCGATCAGGATCGAGTCGACCTCGTCGACGATCGCGAAGTGATGACCGCGCTGGACCATCGCTGCCCAGCGCGAACTTCATGTTGTCGCGCAGGTAGTCGAAGCCGAACTCGTTGTTCGTGCCGTAGGTGATGTCGGCGCCGTAGGCCACCTGGCGCTCGCGATCCGACAGATCGTGCTGGATCAGCCGACCGTCATGCCGAGGAAGCGGTAGATCTGGCCCATCCAGTCGGCGTCGCGCCGGGCCAGGTAGTCGTTGACCGTGACGACGTGCACGCCCTTGCCGGTGAGCGCGTTCAGGTACGCCGGGAGCGTGGCGACGAGCGTCTTGCCCTCGCCGGTCTTCATCTCGGCGATCTTGCCCTGGTGCAGCACCATGCCGCCGATCAGCTGCACGTCGAAGTGCCGCATCGCCGAGCACGCGCCGCCCGGCCTCGCGCACGACGGCGAACGCCTCGGGCAGCAGGTCGTCGAGCGGCGTCCCGGCGTCGAGCCGGGCGCGGAACTCGGTCCTTCTTGCGCGCCGCAGCTCGTCGTCCGAGAGCGCCCGGACCTGCGGCTCGAGCGCGTTGATCCGCTCGACGTCCGGGCGCAGGCGCTTCAGCAGTGCGCTCGTTCTTCGAGCCGACGATCTTGGTCAGGAGGGTTTGATCATGCGAGGCCGGGCAGTATAGCAGCCGGGTCGCTCACGTCGGCACGCCGGCGGACCGCCGGTGGAGCGCACGAAACAGCGCGCGGTGCGCCGCGCCGAGAAGCGCGCGGTCGGTCGCGGCGACCAGGCCGGCGAGCCACGCCGGCACGCCGACCAGCCCCAGCGCTCGATCGACCCGTGTGGCGAGCGCGTGTGCGCCGGCCCACGCCAGGTCGTGCACCGCGACGCCGAGCGCGAACGCTCGAGCTCCCTCGCCGTCGAGCAGGAACCACGTCCCGTCGCGCTCGATCGCCGTCACGCGGCCGCGGATGCGCGACGGCTCGAGCGGCGGATCGAGCGCCGGCGCTCCGTCGCCACGCGTGCGCAGCGCGGGGTCGACCGTCGTGCGTCGCGCGACCGAGCACGCGATGGACGACGAGATAGTCGTGCTGGCGGTACAGGACGAGATCGCCGCGCTCGAGTCGTCCGGTCTCGAACTCGACGAGCACGCGCTCGCCTGGATGGAGCGTCGGGCGCATGCTCTCGCCGCGCATCGGAAGGATCGCGCGCCGGCCGCCCTGGCCGAGCAGGGCGATCGCGGCGTCGACGGCTCTCGATGGGGAGCGCGCGGAGGCGAAGCGGGTCACGGAAAAAAGTCAGCCCCTTCCGGGCCCGCGGGGGGGCATGACCATCAGGCCCGGAAGGGGCTCGACACTGACCAGGAGGAGGTCATGTCCTGACGTCCGGAAGAAGAGCAAGGGTGGTGCCATGTGCGCTCGTGCCAGCGACGCCCGCTTTCCCGTGGCTTTTCTGCCAGATCGCTTGTTCGGCGCAACGCCAGGCTGACGCGGGAGGGCAAACCCGCACGTCGAACTGGCGCTTCCTGTCGCTGCGACACGCCGTGTCGCATGTCCGCCTCGGCGCTCGCCGCCTCACGCAAGAGGCTGCGCGCGATCACCAGGCGCTGGATCTGGTTCGTGCCCTCGTAGATCTGCGTGATCTTCGCGTCGCGCATGTACTTCTCGATCGGGTAGTCCTTGCATGTAGCCGTAGCCGCCGAAGATCTGCACCGCGTCGGTCGTGACCTTCATCGCCACGTCGGTCGCGAAGAGCTTGCACATCGCCGACAGCTTGCGCAGGCCCTTCGGCCCCCGTGTCGGCCGCGCGCGCCGCGGCGTACACGAGCTGCCGCGCGGCCTCGACCTGCGTCGCCATGTCGGCGAGCATCCACTGGATCATCTGGAACGAGTGATCGACTGGCCGAACTGCTTGCGCTGGCCCGTGTAGACGACCGCGAGCTCGAGCGCGCCCTGCGCCAGGCCGAGCGCCTGCGCCGCCACGCCCGGACGCGCGAGGTCGAGCGTCGCCATGGCGTGCTTGAAGCCCGTGCCCCTCGACGCCGCCGAG
The DNA here is from genome assembly GCA_963824225.1 of uncultured Acidobacteriota bacterium. Taxonomy (GTDB): domain Bacteria; phylum Acidobacteriota; class Polarisedimenticolia; order Polarisedimenticolales; family Polarisedimenticolaceae; genus CAWGOF01. The sequence goes on from CAWGOF010000003.1 coordinate 473,989, forward strand.
CAGCGTTCCCCGCGGGCACGCGGCAGTCCTCGAAGTGGATCTCGACGACGGGGACGCAGCGGATCCCCATCTTGTCCTCGTGCTTGCCGACGCGATAGCCCGGCGTCGCCCTTCTCGACGACGAACGCCGAGATGCCGCGCGCGCCGCGGCCCGGGTCGGTGACGCGAAGACGTGTTGTACGAGGCGACGGCGCCGCCGGTGTTCCACTTCTTCTCGCCGTTGAGGACGTAGGTGTCGCCGTCGCGCTCGGCGCGGCGTAGTCATCGATCCGGCGTCCGAGCCGGCGTACTTCTCGGAGAGGCCGAACGCGATCAGCTTCTCGCCCGCCGCGATCCCGGGGAGCCAGCGCTGCTTCTGCTCCTCGGTCCCGCCGAGCAGGATCGGGAACGAGCCCAGCGCGTTGACCGCGTAGCGCGACGCCCATGCCGCCGCACGCGCGCGAGAACTGCTCGACGACGAGGCACAGGTCGAGCACGCCGCCGCCGGCGCCGCCGTACTCCTTGGGGATCCAGACGCCCGAGAGCCCGGCCTCGCGAATCGCGCGCTGCACCTCCCACGGGTAGGTCTGCTCGACGTCGTGCTTCGCGGCGAGCGGCCGCATCACGGACTCCGCGACCTCGCGGGCGCGTCCCTGGAACTCGCGATTCTCGGCGCTGAGCAGATCGTTCGACATTCCGTCTCCGCGTCGACCGCCGGCGGTCGGATCGGCCGCACTTTACCATCCGGCCAGCCCGACGCGAGAATCGGTTGATCGGACGAGCTCAGAAGCGGAACCCCAGCAGGTTCCAGTGTGCGAGCCAGGCGACCCATGCCGCCGCAGCCAGCGCGAGAGCGAGAAACAGGAGACGTTGCCTGAGGTCCCAGCGCTTCCACTCCCAGGCGCCCACGAGCGGCAGCAGCGCCGCCATCGCGGCGCCGAAGAGAAGAAGGAGCGATGCCGCGGCCGCGGCGGAGGCGACCTTGAACGGTCGCATCTCGGGGTCTCCGGGGAAATACACGAGTACCGCGGCGATCGGAGCGAGGAGCGTGGCCCAGCCCACGCCGGCCGCGAGACGCCAGGTCCAGCGCGCGGGCGAGGCGTTCCCCCGCGGGCCCCTGCGCAGCCGGCGCAGCACGCGGACGATCGAGCTCAACGCCATGAGTCCCCACACGATCCCGAGCGTTCCGCCGACGACCGCTTGCACGAGGCCGCGACCGGCCCAGCCGAGGCGATCGAACGTCACGGGCTCGAACAACGGCCCCGTGAGGACCCACCGCTCCGCACCGCCGTCGTCGTCGCACAGAAAGGCGGCGGCGTAACCGTCGGCGTCGCGGAACACGCCTGATTCCGTCGGCCCCAGCTCGAGACGCTTCGAGCCGAGGGGCGGCAGCTCGAGCACGAGACCGCGGGGCCCGACCTCGGCCGCCGTGTCCAGAGCAAGCTCGCCCACGCGTTCGATTCGCGAGCGCGGGAGGAGGTTCGGACGGAACGTTCCGCCAGCGGCGGCGCAAGAAGTCTCGCGCTCCGTCGACGGAGCGCCGCGGACTGCGGGGAACCAGCGCCGCAGGAACGCGCGCACGAACCGTCGACGCAGCTCGGGCGACACGCCCGAAGTCGGAGACACGACGAGGAACAACGCTGCTCGCTCCTCGCGGAGCAGGTACGCGACCGACTGGTGTCCGCTCGCTCCCGTATGGTAGAGGCCGCGTCGACCCTCGAGATCGCTCTCGAAGAATCCGAGCGCGATGCCGGGCAGAGCCGGGTGGGGCGCGAAGACCTGAGCGTGCATGGCGCTCGCCGATTCGGGCGACAGGATCCGCCCGTCCTCGAACGCGCCGTCGTTCAAGTGCGCCGCGAGGAACCGCGCCATGTCGTGCGCTGTGGTGTGGAGCGCGCCCGCTCCGATGGCGACGAGGTACACGCCCTCGGCGCCGCTCGGAGCCGCTCGCGCGGCGAGCGCCGTAGGCAACGGCTGCCGCAGGCTCGACGAGCTCATGCCCAGCGGAGCGAAGATCTCGCGCTCGACGTACTCCTCGAGTCTTCGCCCCGTCGCCTGTTCCACGACCAGGCCGGCGATGCCGAAGCCCAGGTTGGAGTACACGAGGGAGCGCCCGGCGGGCCGGCCGAAGCGTGGCGGGTGCTCGCGTAGCCAGGCGTCGAGCCGAGGGGGCTCCGGGACCACCGGGAACGACAGACCGAACAACGGGTCGTCGAGACCGCTCGTGTGGGTCAACAGGTCGCGCAGCGTGCGCCCCTCGAGTCCCGGGGGAGAGCGCAACGGATCGTCGAGGCGAAGATGGCCCCGCTCGACGAGCTGCAGGACGGCCGTCGCCGTAACGAGCTTGGTGAGGGACGCCGCTCGGAACACGGTCTCTCGCGAATCGGCAGAGCCGTAGCCCTTCTCGACCGTTGGCCGACCGTCGAATAGCAAGGAGAGGGCCATGGGCGGCGGCGGCGCGCCGTCGAGCTCGTCTTCGAGCCACGCGTCGAGCCACGGCTCGACCTCGGGCGCGACGATATCCGCGTCGGCGGATCCCGGAGCGACGAGGCACGATGCGACAGCCACCGCAGTCGCCAAGCGGAAGCGAGCGCACACGCCTCGTCGCACGACTGCCATCCAATACGTGTGCGGCCGCCCAGCGATTCCAGGTCCGAGGGATCAGGTGTCCCCGGCATCCAACCCGAAGCCGCGGTGCAGCGCTTCGACGGCCCGGCCGGTGTCCGACGCCGCGATCATGCACGAGATCTTGATCTCGGAAGTCGTCACGAGCTTGATGTTCACGCCGGCGTCGGCGAGCAGGCGGAACATTTGCGCGGCGACACCGGGATGGTTGCGCATCCCGGCGCCGACGACGCTGACCTTGGATAGCTGGGTCTCCTCGACCTCGGGCGCGTAGCCGCGATCGGCGAGCGCCTGGCACGCCGAGACGCGGTCGGTCCCCTGCACGGTGAAGCTCAGGAACACCCGGCCGTCGGTCGACGAGTCCTGAACGATCACGTCGACGTCGATCCCGCGCTCGGCCAGCGCACCGAAGATGTCGGCCGCGACGCCGGGACGGTCGGGGAGCCTGCGCAGCGTGAGCTTGGTCTGGTCCTCGGCCGCCGCGACTCCGGTCACGACGGCGTCCTCGAGGGGCGGCTCGGACGAGGTCATGCGTGTCCCCTCCTTCGTGGGATCGAACGTGCTTCGGACGTGCACGGGAACACCGTGCCGCGCGGCGAGCTCGACCGAGCGGATCTGCAGCACCTTCGCGCCCAGGCTCGCCAGCTCCATCATCTCGTCGTGCGAGATACGCTCGATCTTGCGCGCGCGATCGCACAGCCGGGGGTCGGTCGTGTACACGCCGTCGACGTCGGTGTAGATCTCGCATTCGACCTCGGTGCCGTCTCGACGTAGCGCCGCCGCGATCGCGACCGCGCTCGTGTCCGATCCACCGCGGCCGAGCGTCGTGATATTGCCCTCGGCGTCGACACCCTGGAAGCCGGCGACGACGGGGATCCTTCCTGCGGCGAGCTCATCCTTGATCCTCCGTGTGTCGATCGCCTCGATGCGCGCGCGCGAGAACAGGCCGTCGGTCCGGATCCCGAGCTGGCTCGCGAGCAGCGGCACGGCGATCGATCGTCCGGCCTCCGCGTTGAGGGCCAGGCTCAGGAGCGCGATCGCGACCTGCTCGCCGCTCGCGAGGAGCATGTCGTACTCGCGGGACGCCGGGTTCGGATGGAGCGCGTGGGCCAGATCCACGAGCCGGTTCGTCTCCCCGGCCATCGCCGAGCAGACGGCGACGACCGACCGGCCGCCCTCGGCCGTGCCCAGGATCAGGCGGGCCACGCGGCGAATCCGCTCGGGATCGCCGACCGAGGTCCCGCCGAACTTCTGGACGAGCACCGGGGAATCCATCGGCTTCGGATGGTAGCCAATCCCGCTACCGCCGAGCCAGTGCCTTGGCACCCCTGCCCCCTGGTGGTTGCAGGAGGCTCCGGCGATCTCGTTGCCGTGCCTGGCTCGCGGCCCAATATTGCGCCGCGTGCGCGCGAAGCTTTCGTTCACCGCCTGGCAGGTGATCCTGTTCCACGTGTTCGCAGCGCTCTATCTGGCGCTGCCCACGGCGCACCACAGCTACGACGCCGTCGCCTACTCACTCGCCATCGACCACGCCGTGATCAACGGCTCGATCGATCGCCTGTTCCACCAGTACCACGTCCTGTACAACGCGATCGGTTTCGTCTTGCACACCGCGACCGGGTGGCTCGGATTCCATCCGATCATGACGTTCCAGGCGCTCAACGCGATCTGCGGCGCAACCCTGCTCACGCTGCTGGCGGGGATGCTCCACTCGAGGACCGGAAACCGCTGGGTCGCCGTCGGCGGTGCGCTGGCCCTCGGCGGCTCGGCGTCGTTCTGGTACTACAGCACGAACGCGGAGCCGTACGTGCCTGCCGCGCTCGCGCTCTTCGGATCGCTCGCACTGTTGCCGCTCGAGCCGGACGTGTCGCGGCCGCGCGTGCGTCTGGTGGCCTCGGCGCTCCTGTTCGCCCTGGCCGTGGACCTGCACCTTTCGGTGGCCGTGCTCGGACCGCTGTGGGCCGCGTTCCTCGTCCTCGCGCATCGACGATCGGGCGGACTGTGGCGCGGCAGCGCGTTCCTCGCTCTCGCCTCCGCCGTCAGCGTGCTCCCGTACCTGTTCCGCTGGATGATCGTGGACCGCGTGAGCGCTCTGGGCGGGATCCGAGCCATGTGGCTCCACGCGGTCGCCCCGCAGGGCAAGTCGGTCCAGCTGTACTTCCTGACGCAGAAGTACAACCCGTTCGTCGAATTCAAGGCCTTGGTCGAGGCCATGGCCCCCCAGCCTCCGGCCCTCGCCGTCTTGCCGATCGCCTGCTCGGCCATGGCGACGATCGGCGCGTGGTGGGCCTGGCGTCGTCGGGACTGGACGACGCTCCTGTGCTTCGCCTCGTTCGTGGCCCTGCTCCTGTTCTTCTCGAGCTACAACCTGGCGAGCGAGAAGTTCACCGTGTTCCTGGCGGCGTTTCTCGTCTGCGCCGCGTTCCTCGGACTGGGTGAGCTGATCCGGCGCCAGCCACGGAGCGAGCTCGTTGCCCCGCTGAGCGCCGGGCTCGCTTTGCTCCTCGGCGTGTCGAGCCTCCACGGCTACATCCTTCCCCGAGCCAATGAGGAGACGAACCCGTCGATGGTCAAGGCGCTGGCCGTCCGCGAGACCACGCGGCCCGAGGACGCGGTGATGATCGTCGGCGCGGGAAGCGAGGTCATGCTCAAGGTGTACGTGCCGTACTTCGCGGCGCGCGAGCTCATCATCCTCGATTTCCTCTTCGACTCGGACGCACGGCCGACCGACCACTCCGTCGCGCGCGTTCGCGAGCGCATCGGCGGCGTCCTCGCGCGCGGCGGCACGCTGTGGGTCGTCTCGGACATCGTCGACCATGGAGCCGACTTCGCCTCGTTCACCGAGCGCACGCGGGTAACCGCCGAAGACGTCGAGCGCGCGCTCACCGGTCTCGCTCCGGGACCGCCGAAACGGCTCGCCGAGAACCTCGTCCTGTACCCGTATCGCGCGCCCGCAGCGCCGCCTCACGCATGACGTCGGACCGCCGAACGACACCGGTCCAGGAAGCCGTCGTCGTCGGTCTGTTCGCGCTCGTGGTGTTCCTGGTCACGCGCACGCGCGACGTCGGTCTCGACGACTGCTTGTTCGCCATGTCCGTGGACTCGTTTCTGCTCGGAAAAGACCTGTGGTGGGGGTTCGTCCATCCGCACCATCCGCTGTTGAATCCGCTCGTGGCGCTCGTCGTATCGGTGGGCCACACCGCTTTCCCCGGTTGGCTGACGCTCGATGCCGGTGCCGCGGTCTCCGCGGTGTTCGGCGCCGCCGCGGTGGGCGGGGTCGTGTGGATGCTGCGTCGCAGCGGCTGGGGCGCCGCGAGCGCGATGCTTGGCGGAGCGCTGCTCATGGCCACGGCCGGATTCTGGGGCTACGCCACGCGGATGGAGGTGTATACGATGACCGCCGCGGCGATCCTGTGCTGGCTGTGGGCCGTCGCGCGCCCCGAGCCCCGCTCGACCGCCACCGGGTTGGCGCTAGCCGGCGCGGTCCTGTGCCACGTCGCTGCCGGGGTCCTGGTCCTTCCGAGCCTCTGGCGCTTCCGCTCGCGACCGCGCGACCTGGCCAAGGTGCTGGCGCTCGGCGTGGGCGCTCCGCTCGCGTCGCTCTACGTGGTTCTGGCCGCACTCCACGGTGCGTGGAGTCCGCGCGCCTGGCTCGCGATCGTTGCGCCGGGCGGTACCGTCGAGAAGTGGGTCGACCCGGGTGGCGCGAGCGTCCTGGTCGGCGTGTTCCGATCCCTCCTGGTGTCCGACTGGTATCGCCGCGTCCCGATCCTCGACCACGGCGCCGTCTCGGCGTTGAACGGTCTCGCGATCGCGGCAAGCGTCATCGGAGCGGTGCTCCTGGCCTCGGGCGTCGCGACCGGGCTGCGCCGGGATCGTCCCCTACCGTCCCTGGCTCTCGGCGCGTGTGTGGCGTACGTGCCGATCTGGCTGTTGTGGGACGTCGGAAACGTCGAGCACGCCGTCGCGGTCGCGCCGCTCCTCGCGATCCTGATCGTGGCCGGAGCCGACCGGTTCGGCCCGCGCCTGGCCGTGGCGAGCGTCGGCACGCTGTCCGTGCTCCTCGTCCTGGTGAACGGCGTGGGCTCCGCAGTCCCGCAGTCGCGACCCGAGAACAGCTGGAGCTGGGTCGTGGCGTCCTTCGTCCTCGAGTCCACACCGGAGAATGCGGTGATTCTCACGGCCGGAACGAGCCCGCGATTCCGTGTCTCGGTCCCGTATCTTTCGGAGCGGCGCTTCGTCGACCTGGCGCTTCTGCGCTCCCGGCTCGGGGCCGGTCAGCCGCCCGAGGCCGCGCTCGAGGCGTGGTACCGGAAAGCCACCGCGGAATCGAACGTGTGGGTCCATCCCGACGTGTTCTCGGCGGAGGGACGCGCGTTCGTCCAGACGCTCGACATCCCCGTGGCCTCGTGGGACCGGGTCATTGCGAGCTTCAGACCCCAGGGCAGCGTGAGCTGCGCTGCCGACGGCGCGGTGCTCCAGAGCCCATTCACGCTCACACGCGTCGAGACGCGCGCCGGCGGCCCATGACCCGAGGGTCGCTGACGATCGCTCTGCTCGCCCTGGCCGGCTGCGCAGAGCCGGCGCCTCAGACGGTCCGGCCGATCGACATCGCGGACGAGGTCTGGCCCATCGTCGAGACCCGGCTCCTGCCCGGCATGTCGGACGAGCAGAAGGTGATCGCGATCGCCGAGTGGGTGTCGGCGAACAGCACGAACCAGCGGCGCGAGCCGGGCGCGGAGACCCTCCCGTTCTGGGGCCTCTGCGGGCGCCGCGCGTCGGTGTTCGTGCGGCTCGCCCAGCGCGCCGGGTTCGACGCACACAGCGTGTACTTCGAGCGCTTCGTCGACTCGGCGCACGCCGCGGCACAGGTCCGCTTCGGCGGGCGCTGGCACTACTTCGACGTGACCTACGCCGGCTACTTCCGCAACGGTCCGGACATCGTGTCGCTCGACGAGCTGCGCGCCGATTCCGAGCGCGCGATCGCCGGGATGGTGATCTTCCCGTTCACCCACGATCGGTGGTCGGACGGCCAACCGGTGAGCAACCGCGTGCGGATGCAGCGCAACTACACGCCGGAGAACCTGCGCACGGCGACGGGCCGGGTCTGCCGCCAGGAGTACGAACCGCGACCGGACCTGTCTCCCGCCGAGCGCCTGGCGCGCCGCGAGTGCGTGCACTTCGGCGCACTGCAAGGCGCGGCTCGGAGAGCGCCGGTCTACTTGGCCAGGGCCTGCTCGAGCTTCGCCCGCTGCTCGGCGATGCGGCTCTTGTACCCGTCGGGATCGACGTAGGCCAGAACGCCCTCGGTCGCCGCGCGCGCCCGCTTGCCCGCGAAGTCGAAGAAGCTCGCGTGGGCCGGAAGGAAGATGTCCGGCTCGAGCGATCCGAGCAGGTCGAGGGAGCTCCTGTAGTCGTCGGCGATCCCCGGATAGGACGGCTGGCGCACGAGCCGTGTGCCCGGGTTGATCGAGGTGCTGGCCGGGAAGACGACGGAGAACGTCTGTCCGCCGTCCTCGACCTTCGTGACCCACGTCGTGCTTCCGCGCGTGTGACCGGGCGTCCGGCGCGCGGTCAGCTCGACCCCGCCCAGAGTCACCGTATCGCCGTCCTCGAGCACGCGGTCCGCCGTCACGGGAGCGAAGTGCATATCCGGCTCGCTGGCATACAGGTAGTCGGTCTTCCCACCCGAGGCGAGTAGCGCATCGTCGGGCGCCATGACCAGGAGGGCCGCGCCGGTCTTCTTCTTGAAGTGCGCGAGCGTGCCGACGTGATCGATGTGCGCGTGGGTGATCAACAGGATCCGGATATCCTGGGTCTCGAACCCGAGCTTCTCGATCGACGTCTCGATCGTGCCCTCGGTTCCGGGCATCGCACCGTCGATCAAGATGTGGCCCGCCGGCGTCGCGATCAGATACACCCCGAGGTCGCGGGTCCCGACGTAGTGGATCGGTCCGACGACGTGCGTGGGATCGGTCGGCTCGTACCACGCCGCCTGATCGAGCCCAGGCTTCGGAGCGACCGGCGCGGTCGAGCAGCCGAAGACGATCACGGCCACCAGCGCCCACACCCGGATCCGCATGATCGCGCCATCCTCGCTCTCTTCCCTGACGTTGGGAAGGGCCTATGCGAGCTTGAAGAATCCAGCGAAGCACACGCCGCAGGCGAACATCGACCCGAGTGTGCGCCGCGCGGTCCGGCGGTGCAACGCCATCGAGGTCAGGTCTCGCCGTATTGTCGCTGGGGGACAAAGAATCGAGATCGTCCGGAGTACAGATGGCCAGCCGCCGATGCAGTATCTGACGCAGTGGCGCATGCAGGTCGCCTCGCGGCTCCTGCGCGACACGCGCGCCAAGGTGATCGAGATCGCGCTCGGCGTGGGCTACGAGAGCGAGGCCGCGTTCTCGCGCGCGTTCCGCCGGGTCGTGGGGATCGCCCCCGGAGCCTGGCGCGCGAGACAGGCGAACGGGAAGTAGGTCGGTCTACCGCCCGCGCAAGAGCCGGAAGACGTCATCGAGCCCGGGCAGGCTCATCGATCCCGCGCGGCCCCCTACCTCGCGAGCATAGAGCTCGCGTCCGCGGCCGAGCTGCTCGTCGTACAGCCGCCGCAGGTCGATCGCCGCGAGGCGCCGGCCGCCCGCGTAGTACTGCTGGGCCACCTGACCGATGGCCCACGTCGAGGCGAAGGATAGCGCCGCGCCGGTTGCGACACCCGCAAGCGACCCTGCCATCCGCCCCAGCTGGCGCCGGGCGATGCGACCCAGGAACTTGCGTGCGTAGCCTTCGACGATCTGCGACGTCATCCCGGCCCCGATCGTGGCGATGAACTCGGTGATGTGCCCGCGGTCGAGCTCGTAGCCGTAATGCCGTCCGACGTCGTGCACGAGCTTGATCTGCAGCGGCACGATCCCGAGCGTGGCCATCCCCTGCGGCAGGAGCTCGAGTCCGCCGCACAGCATCGCCGTGCGCCGCACGAGGTCCTCGACCGCACGATCGCGCGCGGCATCCGGGGCCTCGGGGGCCGCGGGCGTCGCGTGCGCCACCACCGTCGCCGGGACGAGCGCCTCGCTCGATGGGATCACGGCGTCGAGGATCGGCGGCGCGGACGGCCCAGGCGTTGCCGTCGCCACCGGCGTCGAAGCCGCGAGCGGAGGCTCGAGCGGCGCATCGGCGACGGCGTCGGCTTCGGACACGAGACGCGACGCGTGGGCCGGCTCGAGCCCCAGCGCCGCGGCGAGCCGGGTCAGGAACTCGCGCTCGTCGGGCGTCGATCCGCCGTCGGCATCGCAGACGCCGAGCACCAGCTCGTAGGCCAGCTTGCGCAGCTCGGGCGTGTCGAGCGCCGCGACCTCGGACTCGATCGCCGCCTGCTTCAGGATCACCCTGTCGTACACGGTCGCGCGATTTGGCCCGGCGAGCGACTCGAAGATCTCGCGCAGGCGCTCGCGCTCCTGTTCGTCGATCGTCCGGTTGGTGAGTGCGGCCATCAGGCACAGCGTCGCCACCGCCTCGCTCTGGCGCTCGTTCATGGTTCCCCCCGATGCGCTCGGACGACCCGGAGCCCGATTCTAGTCGAACGGTCAGGTATCACTGCCGGTGCTTTCGCCCGACCGCCTCGCGTACGCCGCGCTTGGCGTCTCGACCGCGCACGCTCGAATACCCATCAGCAGGCCGCTCTTCAGCGCTTGGGACGCCGTCATGCCCGTCGCGCCACGGATCTCGCGCAGCGCGGACTCCGCTTCTTCGTCCAGACGCACCGTCCGCGAGGCCATGGGTCGCGCTCCATGAAATACAGGGTGTATTACACGTCGGCGGCCCGTTTCAAGCCAGGCTTTCAGTCGCAGACGGCGGTCGCGGCCACGGTGCCGTCCGTGGCGATCCCGTACGGGCCGACGCCGCAGGTGTTCTCGCCGCGGAACAGGTACCAGAAGCCGTGGCTCGCACTGGGATTGGCCGAGTCCCAGGCCCAGGGCGCGGTCCACCGCGCGTCCGTTCCGCCGAGGCCGGCCTTGCACATGCCGACGCTCGCCGTCTCGTAGATCGTCCGCACCTCGGCCGCCGAGAGCACGCGGTCGAACACCTGGACCTCGTCGATCGCCCCGCGCCAGCCGACCCCGCCGCCGAAGTACGCGCCGATGTTCACCGGGAGGCTCGTCGCTCCTGGCGCAGGGAACGCGCCGGTCGACACGGCCGCGCCATCGACGTAGAGCGTCCCCGTCGCGCCGTCGTACGTCCCGACGACGAGCTGCCATTCCCCGGCGCGGATCGTTCCGCCCTGCACCGTGCCGTACGGAGCGCCGGGCGTGGCCACGGTGAGCTTGTATCCCGTACCCAGGTTGTCGGTGCCGAGGAAGAAGCCGGTCGAGAACTGGGTCTCGACGATCCGATCGTACGCGCCTTGGTTCGGTACGTCGGAGTCGACCCACGCGGCGACGCTGAACGTGTTGCCCAGGCTCAGCGCCGCGGTGCGAACCCGATCGTTGGCGCCGTCGAAGTGGAACGCGCCGCGAACCCATCCCGTGCCGACGCTCGCTCCGTTCTCGAGCGTGCCGTTGTTCCCGGAGACAAGGGCGTTCGCATCGCCGTCGCCGGGCCACCAGGCGACGAGTCCGGCCGGCGGCGGGAGGCACGGCGAGCGGCATGCGGGCGCTCCGCTCGCCACGGGTAGCTGGGCCAGATCGCCGCGCAGGAGGTCGTACACCGTGTCCGGGCCGCTCTCGGCAGGCTCGCCGCACCAGGTCAGCGTGTCGTGCGAGTCGAACAGCAGCTCGGGATAGTTGCCCGGTACGGCGAACACGCGCGCTTCGCCCGGAGCGCAGTCGCACGTGTCCCCCACCCCGTCGCCATCGGTGTCGAGCTGGCCCGCGTTCGCGCTCGCGGGGCAGTTGTCCTGGAAGTCGGGCAGCAGATCTCCGTCCGGGTCGCCCGTGCACGTGCCCGACGCCCGCGCCCGGTACAGGGCTCGGATCTCGCAACCCGACAGCGCCCGGCCGAAGATCTGCGCCTCGTCGATGATCCCGTCGAGGAACCCGGTGTAGGCGTTCGTTCCGTTGTCGTCGGCGCCCAGGATCACCTGGTTCGCGTCGTACGCGATCGGCGACGTCGGCCCCACAGCCGTGGCGATCAGCTGACCGTCGACGTACAGCCGGATCAACGTGCCGTCCCACGTGACCGCGGTGTGCAGCAGGCGGTTCGCCGGGAGTGGAGAGGCGGCGATCGCCTCGGCGATGCCGAACATGCCCCCATGGAGCACGCCGCTCGCGACCCACAGGCTGTAGGAGTTCGTGGTTCCGGCCCCGACCTGCTTGCAGAGGATGCAGCTCTGCGCGGGCAGCGTGTCGAGCTGGATCCACGCCGCGAGCGTGAAGCGCTGCAAGCGCAGCTGCGGCGCGTCGGGGATGTCGATCCGGTCGTTGATCCCGTCGAGGAGGAACGCTTGGCCGAACGCCCCGGGGGCGTACGTCACGCCGTTCAGCGCGAGGCCGTCGGCGTTGGCCAGGGTGCGATCGTCGGCGTTGTTCTCTCCCGACCACCAGCCGGCGATGCCCCGCGGCAACGGATCGCAGGTCTGGGCCTCGAGCCCGCAGAGCGACAGGCCGAGGGTGGCGACCGACGCTACGGCGCAGAGCTGGGTTCGCATCGGTCGCCTCCCACGGAGCGACGCCCGGCTGACGCCGGGCGCCTCGTGGAGAGGAGACGACCGTGCGAACGATTCGTCAGGCTAGACCGGCTCGTACGTGTACTTCTGACCGGCGATCGTCGCGGCGTACATCAGACCGCCCTTGGCCATCGTGAACACGAGGACGCCGTTCTCGTAGTTCGCGCCGGCCGTGTGCTTCTCGCTGGTCTTCGAGCCGCTCGCACTGGCCTGGGAGCCCTCGGTCGAGGCGCTCGCTCCGGCCGTGGCCTGGACCGCGATCGCCGAGGCCGAGGCCGAGAACTCGAAGTTGCCCTTGGTGAACCGGTCGAGCGCGTCCTTGTTCTCGAAGAAGATCACCTGGCTGTACGCTTGGCCGCCGGCCTGGAGGCCGACCGAGGCCTCGCTCGTCGAGGTGAAGCCGATCACCTTCCCGCCCTGATAGACCTGGCCCTTGCCGTGCGATCCGCCGACCACGAGGCCACCCTTGCCGATCGTCTGGAACACGGCGTAGCCGTACGCGCTGTCGAAGAACGGGGCGACCTGCTCGATCTTCTTGAAGTCGGCGATCGTCTTCGAGTAGTCCTTGACCTCTTTGACGTCTTTGTCCGCGGCCGCCGGGAGCGCGAGCAACAGCGCAACCGCGACGACCTTGCCCACGACATGCATCTTCATCCTTTGTTTCCTCCGAAGAACCACTTGGCTCTTGCGTCCCCATCATAGGCTGCGCCGACGACACACCGCCGCTCGGAATCGACGCGCGGACACAGGAAAACGCCCGAGTATGCGCGGGTTGAATACCCGAGTCAGCCCATCAGCCTGGCATTTGGCGCCAACGTCGTTTCCTTTAGCTACGCCAGGAGCTGGACCGCACCGAGCGCGGCCACGAGCAGGCCGCTCGCACACTCCATGTACCGGGCCACACCGGGCACCTTCAGGCGCTTGGTCGCGGCGACGCCGAGGACCGACAGACCGACCATCAGCGCCACGGTGGGCAGGACGTACGCGGCGAGAACGAGCACGAGCGCAAGACGGCCCTCGCGCGAAGCGGAGAACAGGATCGGCATCAGGAGCACGCACGGGTTGAGCCCCACGACCCACGCGAGCCACCACTCGTCGCGCCGTGCGCGGCCGCCGATCCACGCGTCGTCCGCGTGGTAGTGCAGATGGTCGGGGTGGCCCGGTCCCTCGTGACCGTCGCACGTGCTGCTGCCCGCGCTTCCGGCGTGGAGCCGGGCGCCGCCGGGGTGGAAGTGGCCCCCCTTCTTCCACGCCCATCCGGCGTAGGCCAGACCGAAGCCCACGAGAAGCCACGGTCCCGCGCGCTCGAGCGTGGCCCCGACCGCTCCTGCGGCCGACAGCCCGACGACGAGCGCAGCGAGACCGAGCGCGATCGACAGCGCCACGTGGATCAGGGCCGACAGGCCCGATATCGCCGCGGTCGTCCGGGCGCTCCAGCCCCGGGCCCGGCCGATCAGCACGAACGGCAGCCAGTGATCGGGGATCAGCGTGTGCAGGAGCGCCGTCGAAACGGCCACGGACAGGAGCGCGTAGCCGGTGGCATCGCCCACTTCGACTAGCGTGCCATCTCGACCGCCCGAGTCTCGCGGATCACCGTGACCTTGATCTTGCCCGGGTAGTCCATCTCCGACTGGATTCGCGCCGCGAGATCCGCGGCCAGCAGGTCGGCCCGCGCGTCGTCGATCTCGCGCGACTGCGCGATGACGCGGATCTCGCGCCCGGCCTGCACGGCGTAGGACTGCTCGACGCCGCGCATCGAGTTCGCGATCTCCTCGAGCTTCTCGATGCGCTTGATGTACTCGGCCACGGCCTTGCGCCGCGCTCCCGGCCGCGCACCGGAGAGCGCGTCGGCCGCGGCCACGAGGACCGAGATCGGGGACGTGGCCTCGCAGTCCTCGTGGTGGCTGGCGATCGCGTTGATCACGACCTCGGGCTCGCCACAGCGCTTGGCGACCTCGGCCCCGATCTCCGGGTGCGTGCCCTCGCGCTCGTAGTCGATCGCCTTGCCCAGATCGTGCAGCAGGCCGGCGCGGCGGGCCAGCTTCTCGTCGAGCCGCAGCTCCGCGGCGAGCATTCCCGTCAGATACGCGACCTCGATCGAGTGGGCCAGCACGTTCTGGCCGTACGACGTGCGGAACCGCAGCCGCCCGAGCAGGTTGACGATCTCGTTGTGAACGCCCGAGAGGCCGAGCTCGCGCAGGGCGTCCTGCCCGGCACGGCGCATCTCGTCCTCCAGACGCCGCCGCGCGCGGCGCGTCAGCTCCTCGATGCGTCGCGGGTGGATGTTGCCGTCCTTGACCAGGGTCTCGAGCACGCGCCGGGCGATCTCGCGGTTCACCGGGTGATACCCCGAGAGCGTGACCGTGGTCGAGCCCTCCTCGAGCAGCAGCTGGATCCCGGTCGCCTTCTCGAACGCGCGGATGTTCTTCCCGTCCTGCCCGATCACCCGGCCCTTGATCTCGGTGCCCGCCGGCAGCTCGAAGTGGCTGATCGTGCGCTCGGCGCTGACGTCCGAGGCCAGGCGCTCGATCGCGAGGGTCAGGATCTTCGTCGCCTCGGCATCCGCCGTGCGCTGCGCCTCCTCCCGGGCCTCCTTGATGAGCGTCGCCGCCTCGAGCCGCGTCTGGGCCTTCAGGTTGTGCAGCAGCTGCCGCCGTGCCTCGTCGCGCGTCAGGCGCGATACGTCCTCGAGCCGCGCGTTCTCCTCCTCGCGCAGCTGCTCGACCTCGCCCTGAGCCACGACCAGCGCCGCCTCGGACTGGGCTACGGCGCTGCGCTGCTCGTCCAGCCGATCGCGCTCCTGCTGCAGCAGCGCCTCGCGCTCGGCGAGCGCGTCGACGTCGCGCTTGAGATCGCGCTCGCGCTTCTGGATCTGCCCGCGCTGCGAGCGCATGTCGCGCTCGGCCTTGGTGCGCTGCTCGAGGATCTCCCCGCGCGCCTCGAGCAGCGCGGCCTGCCGGATCTTGTCGGCCTCGCGGCGCGCCGCGCGCGTCGCCTCGTCGGCGCGCTTGCGCGCGGCGTCGAGGCTCTTGGCGCCGAAGCGCTCGTTGAGCAGCCAGCCCAGGCCGAGGCCTACCGCGGCCGCGACGAGCGGCAGCACGATCGACAGCACGTCGTTCCTCTTGCCCCGTCGCGCGGGGCCGCGGGTCAGGGTAGAGGCCGCCCTCGCGGGCGTCAAGCCAGCTAGCGCCGCGACGGGCTCAGCGCCGCAACGGGCTCAGCGCCGGCGCGAGGCCTGGAGCACGCGCTTGCGCAGGCGCAGCGACTTCGGCGTGACCTCGGCCAGCTCGTCCTCGCGGATGAACTCGAGCGACTGCTCGAGGCTCAGCGAGCGCGGCGGGATCAGCCGCACCGCTATGTCGGACGTCGACGAGCGCATGTTCGTCAGCTTCTTCTCTTTCGTGATGTTCACGTCCAGATCGTCGGTGCGCGAGTTCTCGCCGACGATCATGCCCTCGTACACCTGCTCGCCCGGCCCGATGAACATCGTGCCGCGCGGCTGCAGGTGCTCGATGGCGAACGCCGTGGTGCGGCCCGGGCGGTCGGCGACGAGCGCGCCGGTCGCGCGCTGCGCGATCTCGCCCTGCCACGGCTCGTAGCCGTCGAACAGGTGGTTCATGATCCCGGTACCCTTGGTGTCCGAGAGGAACTCGGTCCGGAACCCGACGAGGCCCCGCGCCGGCAGCCGGAACTCCATGCGCACGCGGCCGGTCCCGTGGTTGATCATCCGGGTCATGCGCCCCTTGCGCGAGCCGACCTTCTCGGTCACGACGCCGATGAACCCCTCGGGGCAGTCGATGACCAGCGTCTCCATCGGCTCGTGCGTCGCGCCGTCGATCGTCCGGGTCAGGATCTGCGGCTTGCCCACCGACAGCTCGTAGCCCTCGCGGCGCATCATCTCGACCAGGATCGCGAGCTGCAGCTCGCCGCGCCCAGAGATCTTGAACGAATCCGGCGACTCGGTCTCCTCCACGCGGATCGACACGTTGGTCAGGATCTCGCGGAACAGCCGCTCGCGCAGCTTGGCCGAGGTCACGTAGCGCCCCTCGGTCCCGGCGAGCGGCGAGTCGTTGACCGAGATGACGAACGCCAGTGTCGGCTCGTCGACCTGCAGCGGCGGGAGCGGCCGGGGATCCTCCCGGTCGGACAGCGTCTCGCCGATCGACGCCGACTCGATGCCCGCGACCGCCACGATGTCCCCGGCCCGCGCGCCGTCGAGCTCGACGCGCCTCAGACCCTCGAAGCCGAACACGCCGCTGACGCGGGCCTTGACGATCGAGCCGTCGACGCGGATCTGCGCCACCTCCTGGCCCTTGCGCAGCGTGCCGTTGACCAGGCGCCCGAGCGCCAGCCGACCCAGGTAGTCGTCGTAGTCCAGCATCGTCACGAGGAACTGCGGCGGCGCCGACGGGTCGTGGCGCGGCGCCGGGATCGTGGTCACGATCTGCTCGAACAGCGGGAGCAGCGTCTCGTCCGGCCCGTCGGGCTCGCGGCGGCACGAGCCGCGTCGGGCGTTGCAGTACAGCACGGGGAACGACAGCTGGTCCTCGGTGGCGTCGAGGTCGATGAACAGGTCGTACACCTCGTTGAGCACCGGGCCGGGTCTCGCGTCCGCCCGATCGATCTTGTTGATCACCACGATCGGTGCGAGGCCGGCCTCGAGCGCCTTGCGCAGCACGAACCGCGTCTGGGGCAGCGGCCCCTCGCTCGCGTCGACGAGCAGCATCACGCCATCGACCATCTTCAGCGTGCGCTCGACCTCGCCGCCGAAATCCGCGTGGCCCGGCGTGTCGACCACGTTGATCCGCGTCCCGCGGAACGTGATCGACGTGTTCTTGGCCATGATCGTGATGCCCTTCTCGCGCTCGAGATCGATCGAGTCGAGCACCCGCTCGGCGACCGTCTGGTTGTCGCGGAAGATCCCGCTCTGCCACAGCATCGCGTCGACGAGCGTCGTCTTGCCGTGGTCGACGTGCGCGATGATGGCCAGGTTGCGCACGTCGTCGCGCGTCTGGAGAGACATGCAGAGCCCCCGAGGCGACCGCGCGGTCGCGAGGCGCGGCACCATACCATCCGGGCCCGGCGAGCCACAACCGGCCGAGCGGTCGTTGGCCGCGGGTGGCGCACGGTGCGACAATGCGGCGCCATGCACGACGAGCACGAGGAGCCCGACGTCGTCGACGCGGTGTACGAGGCGCTCGACGCGGGCGACCCGCAGCGCGCGCTCGCCGCGCTCGGCGCCGCGCTCGCGCACGATCCGGACGATCCGGTCCTGCAGTTCCTGCACGGCGTGACGCGGCTCGAGCTCGACGACCCGCGGGGCGCGGTTGCCGCCCTCGAGCGGGCGACGGCGCTCGATCCCGAGGACGCCGAGTTCCGCGCGCGCCTGGCCGAAGCGCTGTTCCGCAGCTGCCGGTTCGACGACGCCGAGCCGCACGCGCGGCGCGCCGTGGCCCTCGACCCGAAGCTCGCGCTGGGCCACTTCCTCGTGGGTCTCCTGGCCGAGAGGCGCGGCGACGACGCCGAGGCCGAGCGCGCCCTGGCCCGGGCGACGAAGCTCGACCCCGAGTCGTTCCCCGCGCCCGTGCGCCTCGACCGGGCGGCGTTCGAGCGGCACCTGGCGGAGGCGATCGACCGACTGCCCTCCCCGTTCTCGGACGCCCTGGGGACGGTCGCCGTGTCGGTCGAGCCGTGGCCCGAGGACGCCCTGCTCCACGACACCGATCCACCGCTCGATCCGGAGCTGCTCGGTCTGTTCGTCGGTCACGCGCTGCCCGATCGGGGCGCGCTCGGAGCGGGTGGAGAGCTACCGGGGCGGATCTACCTGTTCCAGCGTAGCCTCGAGCGCTACGCCGCGGACGCGGACGACCTGGTCGAGCAGATCGGCGTCACGCTGCGCCACGAGCTGGGCCACTACCTGGGTCTCGACGAGGACGAGATCGAGTCCGCGGGCCACGGCTGAGCTCAGGCGCCTTCGATCCACGCCTCGGTCCCGTCGTCGTAGCGCTCCTTCTTCCAGATCGGCACCCGGCGCTTGAGCGCCTCGATCGCGAACCGGCAGGCGGCGAACGCCGGCTCGCGATGCTTGGCGGCGACGGCGATCGCCACCGAGACCTGGCCGACCGCCAGCTCGCCCGTGCGGTGCACGATGCGGATCGCGCTCGCGCCGTGCGTCGCCTTCGCCTCGTGCTCGATCTTCTCGAGCTCGGCCAGCGCCATCGCCGGCCACGCGTCGTAGGCCAGGCTGATGACGCGACGCCCGGCGTTGCGGTCGCGCACGATCCCGACGAACGCGGCGACCGCGCCGTCCGACTCCGCCGCGAGCTCGGCGAGCAGCCGCTCGACGACGATCGGCTCGGCGACGAGAGCGACCACGCTAGCCTCCGCTGACCGGCGGGACGAACGCGACCTCGCGCACGCCGGCGAGCGGCGCGTCCCACGCGGCCCACTCCCGGTCGCAGGCCGCGAGCGGCCGGTACGGCAGGCCGGCGAGCGCGGCGTGGCGCGCCTCGAGCACGCGCCACAGCGTCTCGACGGTCGCCTGGGGCTCGACCGACACGGTCTCGGTCCGGCGTCCCGAGCGCTCGGCGAGCGACGCGAAGTACAGGACCTCGACGTCCACGGGTGCCTCGCTCAGCCGTCGCCGTCGAGGAGCGTCTCCGCGCGGCCGACGACGAGGCCCACCGCCTCGCGCAACGGCTGCGACAGCACGATCCCCGACGCGTTGCGGTGCCCGCCCCCGCCGAACTCCGACGCCAGGCGGTGCACGTCGAGCGGGCCCTTCGAGCGCAACGAGACCTTGACCCGTCCGTCCCCGAGCTCGCGGAACAGGAGCGCGACCTTCACCCCGTCGAGCGTCAGCAGCACGTTCAGGATGTCGGTCGGATCGACCGCCTCGGCGCCGAGCGTCGCGACGAGCGCGCGCGGGATCTCGACCGACGCGATCTGCCCCGCCCCGTCGATGCGCAGGCCCGCGAGGGCGTGACCCAGGAGCCGCAGGTACCGCTCCGCGTTGCGCTCGTGCAGGCGCTGGTAGATCGAGGCCGGGTCGACGCCGAGCCGCAGGAGATCGGCGGCGATCTCGTGGGCCCGAGGCGACGTCGAGTTGAACCGGAAGAACCCCGTGTCCGTCGCCAACCCGACGTACAGCGCCTGGGCCGCGGACCGGGGCGGCTCGAACCCGCAAGCGTGCAGGAGCTCGTAGATCACGGCCGTGGTCGAGCTCGCGTCCTCGTCGACGATGCTCTCACCCCACGGCGCATCGCGCGTCGGGTGGTGGTCGATGCACAGCGTGCGGTCCGCGGCGGCGAGCATCGGTCGTTCCATCCGGCCCAGGCGGTCGGGAGCGGAGTTGTCCACGAGCACGACGCGATCGACCGCTCGCAGCAGCGGGTCGTGTCGCGCGGGATCGTAGATCTCGAGCGCGAACCCGTCGGGGTCGAGGAAATCGAGCGACTCGGGCGGCGGGTCCTGGTTGACGATCCGGACCGTCGTGCCGCGCGACGCGAGAAACCGGGCCAGGCCGAGCTCCGACCCGATCGCGTCGCCGTCGGGATTGATGTGCGACACGAGAACGACCGAGCGCACCTCGTCGAGCGCGCGGCGGAACTTCTCGACCTCGGCGGCGCCGATCATGGGACGCTCGGCTCGGGCGCGGGCGAGCCACCGTACGGTCCGCCGCCGAGCGTGCCCGTGCGGTAGCCCTGGGCCGCAGCCTGGTACGTCCGCACGCCAGCGGCGATGCGTTCGCGCAGCTCGTCGGTCACCGGTCCGATCACGCGCGCCGGCACACCAGCGGCCATCGTGCCCGGCGGCACCTCGAACCCCTCGCGCACGAGCGCCCCCGCGGCGACGAGCGCCCCCGAGCCGATCCGCGCGCCCGAGAGCACGACGGCGCCCATCCCGATCAGCGCCTCGTCGGCGATCGTGCAGCCGTGGATCAGCGACCGGTGACCGAGCGTCACGCGCGCGCCGACCGTTGCCGGAAACCCGCGATCGACGTGGATCACCGTGCCGTCCTGGACGTTCGTCGAGGCTCCGATGGTCACGGGCTCGAGGTCCCCGCGCAGCACGCAGCCGAACCACACCGACGCCCCCGGTCCGAGCGCCACGTGTCCGACGAGCACGGCGTTCGGCGCGACGTACGCGGTCGGATCGAGCGTCAGCCGGTTGGGCAGGAAACGCTCTTCGGCCACCGCGATCTCCCCGGCGTTCGGCGAAAAAAGCCGATCAACGTACTGCCGGTCCCCCGGGGTGTCAAGCCTGGCGCGGCGGGGGCGCGATATCGAGCAGCCCCTTGAGGATCAACGCCTGGTACCACGCGTCGTAGTCCGCGCGGTGGATCTGGGCCGGATCCTGCGGCGGCAGGTGCAGGAGCCGCTCGAGCGTCTCCTTGTTCGTATCGTTCCACGGGATCCCGAGCCGTCCCATGGCCAGGCTCTTCGTATCGAGCCCCTTGTAGCCGAACGGGTTGGGCAGCCCGAAGTGCGCGTAGTAGAACGACAGGTACGCCCAGTCGAACACCGCATTGTGCCCGACGAACACCGGACGCTCGCGCACGCCCGCGTTCTGTCGCTCGACCCACACGTTGAACCGCGCCAGCGCTTCGGGCGGCGGCTCGCCCTCCCGCGCGAGACGCTCGACGTCGAGACCGCACACGGCGAGCGCCTGCGGGTCGAAACCGGGGAACACCGGACGCAGCTCGGCGTAGAACGAGTCGCCGAGCGCGTGGTGGCTGCCGTGGCGCCGCACGATCACGGCCCCGACCGACAGCAGGTTGTACAGCGGCGGAACCTGTCCCGACGCTTCGACGTCGACGGACACGTAGGTCATCGCACGGGCCCTCGCATCGAGCCATGGTATCGTCGGCGTCAAGCGCCGCGGGGCCCGGCGTGAGGGAGGATCGGCGCATGGCTCGCGTGACGAGCGGGCTCGATCGATGGATCGCGGACGGCCCGCGCGCGTGCGGGCTCGCGCGCGGCGCGCGGATCGGCGTCCTGGCCCACGCGGCGTCGATCGATGCGCACGGCCGGCACGTCCTCGAGTGGCTCGCCGAGGACCGCACGGTTCGCCTCGAGCGGCTGTTCGCGCCCGAGCACGGTCTGTGGGGCCACGAGCAGGACATGGAGGCCGTGTCGTCGGCGAGCGATCCGTTCAGCGGACTCGCCGTGCGCAGCCTGTACGGCGCGGACCGCGCGTCGCTACGACCCTCGGCGGCGGACCTCGCGGGCCTCGACGCGATCGTCGTCGACCTGCAGGACGTGGGCAGCCGGTACTACACGTTCGTGTACACGTTGTCCTACGTGATGGACGCGGCGGCCGAGGCCCAGGTCCCGGTCGTGGTCCTCGACCGCCCGAACCCGATCGGCGGACAGATCCTCGAGGGACCGGTGCTCGATTCCGGCCTCGCGTCGTTCGTCGGCCGCTTTCCGCTCCCCGTGCGCCACGGCATGACGATCGGCGAGCTGGCGCGGATGTTCCGCGACCGCGACGGGATCGCGTGCGAGCTCTCGGTCGTCCCGCTCGACGGCTGGCGCCGTACGATGCAGTTCGAGGACACGGGTCTGCCGTGGGTCCCGCCGTCGCCGAACATGCCCACGCCGCAGACCGCGCGAGTCTACCCCGGAGGCTGTCTCATCGAGGGTACGAACCTGTCCGAGGGGCGCGGCACGACCTTGCCGTTCGAGCTCGTCGGCGCGCCGTGGCTCGACGGCCATGCGCTCGCCGCCGAGCTGCGCGCGCGCGGCCTCGACGGGCTCGTCGTCCGCGCGGCGTCGTTCCGCCCGATGTTCCAGAAGCACGCGGGCCGCCCGTGCGCTGGCGTGCAGCTGATCGTCACCGACCGCGAGCGCCTGCGCTCGTTCGTCGCGTATCTGGCGCTGCTCGGCGCGGCGCGGCGCCTCGCGCCGTCGGAGTTCGCCTGGCGCACCGAGACCTACGAGTTCGAGGACGCGCGCCCGGCGATCGACTACTTGCTCGGGCGGGACGGCCTGCGCGGGATGCTCGAGAACGGGGTGTCGATCGACGACATGGAGCGCACGTGGACCGACGACCTGCGCGCGTTCGACGACGCGCGCCGGCCGTTCCTGCTGTACGACTGACCGTCGATCTACAGCGCCGCGGGCACCTCGGGCATCGCCAACACGTACGCGTCGTCGGCGTCGAGGAGCTGGTCGAGCAGCTGCAGCTGCGGCTGGAGCGTCTGCACCGCGCGCACGACCGCGTCGACCGCCGCGCGGCGATGGTCGGGCTTCTGCCCGAAGAGCGCCTCGAACGTCGTCTTGGGCGCCGGAATGAGACGCACGCGCACGTCTTCGTCGGCCCCGAGCCCCAGCGCCTGGCGCGCGAGCCCGAGCGCCGTGTCCACGCCTCCGACCTCGTCGATCAGCCCGAGCCGCTTGGCGTCCTCGCCGGTCCAGATCCGACCCTTGGCGATATCGCGCACCTTCTCGATCGGCAGCTTCCGGCCTTCGGCGACCTTGGACGTGAAGTCCGCGTACACGCGGTCGAGAAACGCCTGGAACCGCTCCCACCCGACCTCGTCGTAGGCGTGGGTCCCGGTGAACATCGTCGAGTTGCGGCTCGTGTGCACCTCGTCCCACGACAGGCCCACCTTGTCCCACATTCCCGAGGTCAGCATCTTGCCGCCGAGGACCCCGATCGAGCCGGTGATCGTGCCGGGCTGGGCCACGATCTTGTCCGCGTGCATGGCCACGAAATACCCGCCCGAGCCGGCGACGTTGCCCATCGACACGATCAGCGGCTTGCCCTTGTCCTTGGCCCGTCGCGTCTCGCGCCAGATCGTGTCCGAAGCGACGTACGAGCCACCCGGGCTGTCGACGCGAAACACGATCGCCTTGACGCGGTCGTCGTCGATCGCCGTGCGCAGCGCCTCGACCACGCTGTCCGAGCCCATCGTCACCGAGCCGTCGACCGGCGAGTAGCCGCCGCGGCCGCGCGACACGCCACCGTAGCCGTAGACCAGCGCGATCGTCGTGCCCTTGGCGTGCGGGCGCCCGGCGCGCTCGAGGTACTTGTCGAGGAACAGCAGCTGGAAGTCGTCGCCCTGGTCCTTGCGCAGCTTGGCGTACAGCTCGTCCTCGTACGCCAGCCCGTCCACGAGACCGGCGTCGAGCGCCTCCTGTCCGAGCAGTGGCGCGCGATCGAACAGCGCGCGCACCTCGGGCTCGGTCTTCTTTCGGCCCTCGGCGATGCCCCGGACGAGCTGCGCGAACTGTGAATCCATCAGCTCCTGCATCGCCCGCCGGTGCGGCTCGGTGTACTCGCTCTCGGTGAACAGGTTCATCGCGTTCTTGTACTCGTAGCGCTGGTCCATCTGCGGCTTGACGCCGAGCTTGTCGAGCGTGCCGCGGAGGAACGGCGACTCGTACATCAGCCCGGTGATCGACACGTCTCCCGACGGCTGGAGCCAGATCTCGTCGAACGCCGTGGCCAGGTAGTACCCGCCGTTGCCCGCGCCGAACTCGCCGAACGTCTCGGAGTACGCGATCGCGCGCTTGCCCGACGCGCGGAAGCGGCTCACCGCGTCGCGGATCTCCTGGACGTGGGCCAGGCCGATCCCGCCCCCGCCGATGCGACCGACGAACGCACGGACGCGCTTGTCCGCCGCGGCGCGGTCGAGAGCATCGACGACGTCGAGCACCGGTGTCTGCCCCTGGAGCATCACCTGGGCCACCGGATCGTCGGGCAGGGCCTCGATCACGCCCTTCTCGAAGTCGAACTGCAGCACCACGTCACCGGGCACCCCAGGCTTGCCCAGGCCGACCACGAGCCCGAAGAACGCGACCGCGAGCAGGGTCAGGATGGCCAGCCCGCCGATCAGCGCGAGCAGCCCGATCAACGCCTTTTTCATGGAACCTCCAGGGACCCCAAGATGACACGCGACGGCCCCGCGGGACAAGCCGTGAGTACGGATCCCGGATCCCACGGTTTCCCGCGCTGCGCCCTAGAATGGTCGCGTGTGCACGATGACGTGGTTCGACCGTCCCGACGGCGGATTCGAGGCGTTCTTCAACCGCGACGAGCGCCGAACGCGTCTCCCGGCGTCGGCGCCGCGCGAGCGGATCGTCGACGGCACGCGGATCGTCGCTCCCGAAGACGGCGACTTCGGCGGGACCTGGCTCGCGGCGAACGAGTGGGGCGTCGTGGTCGCACTGCTCAACGGCGCCCCGGCGGAACCGACCGACCGGGCGGCGGACTGGACGTCGCGCGGGCTCCTCGTGCACGCCCTCGCCGGGAGCCGCTCGACGCCCGACGCCATGGGCCGTCTCGACCGCACCGATCTCCAGCCGTTCCGGCCGTTCGTCTTGGTGCTCCTCGACGCGCGGCGCGACCGGCGCGTCGTGACGTGGGGCGACGGGATGCGCGTCTGCGATCCGGCGGCCGATCTCGCGCAGCCCGTCGTCTCGTCGTCGTTCGACAGCGCTGCGGTCGCTCGCGGACGGCGTGCGAGGTTCCATGCGGTTTCGGCGGCGGCGCGGACCGGCCGGCGCGAGCTGCACCTCGCGTACCACCGGGACCACGTGCCGACCGCCGGGCCGCGCTCGGTGTGCATGCACCGCGAGGACGCGGAGACGGTCAGCTTCAGTCGGATCGAGGTCGGACCGGATTCGATCGGGTTCCTCTACTGGCCCGCGTCCCCGTGCCGCGCGAGCGGCGAGCCGGCGGCGGCGACGCTCGGCCGTCGCGTCGCGACGACCTGAGCGCGGCCCGGACTACTCGCGGCCGCCGAGCGCGAAGTAGCGGACGTGGAGCCACGGCCAGTCGGGCTCGAAGTGGTGGCGCGGCACCGCGAACGGCGACGTCCGGCCGGCCTCGATCCGACCGCGAACGGCGCTGAAGCACAGCTCGTAGCCCGCGCGCTCGATGACCCGGAGCCCCGCATCGTCGTTGTCGTCCGGCGTGCCGAAGGGCCACGCCATGTACCGGCACGGCTCGCCGAGCGCGGCCTCGACATCGTCCTTGGCTCCGCGGATCTCGTCGTCGAGCCAGCGTGCGTCGTGCGAGATCTCGGACAGCCGGACGTGATGCCGCGTGTGGGCTCCGATCTCGAACCCCGCGTCGCGCATCTCGCGGATGTGGTCCCAGCTCATCGGTCGCCCGCCGTCCTTGACCCGCCCGTCGCTCGCACCGACGAGCGCGGTGGGCACGAAGATCGTCGCCGGGACGCCGAGCGCACGCAGCACGGGGAACGCGTTGCGATGCACGTGGTCGAGCCCGTCGTCGATCGACAGGTGGAACTGGCGATCGTCGATCGGCTGCTCTGCGGTCAACGACCGCCGCACACGCTCGGCCGAGACGAACGTCCCGATGCGCTGGAGCCGGCCCACGAGCGTGCGGAACGCCTCGACCTGGTCGTCGTACACGTAGTGGAAGTACAGGCAGCGCACGAAGGCGTGCGGCGTGGGACGGGCGACGGCACCGGCGGCGCGCAAGAACGCGGATCGAGCCCACGTGCGCCAGCGGCTCCGGGCCCAGCGCTTCTGTCCGGCGTCGGTCAACCTGGCCTAGAACCGCGAGCGCTCGCGCTCGCGCGCCGGCAGGATCTCGAGGCACGTCGTCCACCAGCCGGTCCGGATCGTATCGACGAACTCCTCGGGTAGCCGCTCGTCCCGCATCTCCTGCGCGAGCGTGGCGTGATCGTAGGCCAGAGGACGCAGCTCGATCCCGAGCGTCGGGCCACGATCCTCGACCAGCGCGTACCAGACCCGCGGCGTCCCGTCGTTCGCCGGGCGGCCGAGCGCACCGACGTTGACCACGTCGCGACCGGAGGGCAGCGGCCGGTGCCAGTGCAGCCCCGTGTGCGTGCACGCGATCGCATCGGCCGCCGCCCGATCGCACAGCGCTTCGAGGAACGCGACGGGGCTCGTCGACTCGAACAGGAACTCGTTCACCCGCCGCGGCGAGCCGTGGACCAGCAGCATCTCGCGCGCGCCGACGCGGACACGCCGCCGCGCCGGCAGATCGCCCATCCACGCGCGGAACGCCGGGGACGTGCGCTCGGACGTGTAGCGGTAGCTCAGCTCGGCGAACCGGTTGTCCCGCGGGTCGGTGTAGCCGCAGCGACAGTCCGCGGCGTCGGCGGCGAGCGCCTGCTCGTAGTTCCCCTGCAGCACGTGCACGTCGCCCGCCCGGAGCATCGGCCACACCGTCTCCGGTCGCGGCCCGAAGCCCCCGAGATCGCCCAGGCAGTACAGCGCATCCACGCCGAGCCGCGTCGTCTCGTCGAGCAGCGCCGCGAGAGCCCGATGGTTGGCGTACACGCCGCCGCACAGGACGATCCGCCGGAACGGGCCCTCGATCGGCACGCGGTCGTCGATCGGCGCGTGGAGCGCGCGCTCGGCCGCCTCGCGGCTCGCCGCGTCGCCCGACGGCGGCACCTCGGCCGCGGCGCGGCGGAACTCGTCGAGCGGAACGAGCCTCTCGCCCCACGTCGCGAGCCCC
The DNA here is from genome assembly GCA_963824225.1 of uncultured Acidobacteriota bacterium. Classification (GTDB taxonomy): domain Bacteria; phylum Acidobacteriota; class Polarisedimenticolia; order Polarisedimenticolales; family Polarisedimenticolaceae; genus CAWGOF01. The sequence goes on from CAWGOF010000003.1 coordinate 500,714, forward strand.
CGGTGATCGGGAAGCCGGCGGCTCACGTCCGACACGTTGCCCCCTGCACGTGGCACGTCCAGCACGCGGCATGGCGCAGCGGGTACGCGCCGAGCGCGTCGGCGAGCGTGCGGCCCATGCGCGCCGCGGGCTCGTTGACCAGGATCGGGCAGACCCACACACCTTGGTCCGTCACCACCCGACCCGAGCTGCACTGCAGATGCTCGAACGCATCGCCACCGATCTCGACGTCGGCCAGCCGCTGCCACGCCTCGTACGGACCGCCGCGCTCGACCTCGGCACCGATGCGGAAGAGCGGCAGGACCTTCAGCCGCGGTCGCTCGATGCCCTGCGCGCGCAGCAGGTCGAGGAACCGCGCGCGCGCGGTCGAGCTCCCGGCTCCCGCGTACGCCTCGCTCACCGTCAGCACCGGAGCGAACCCTTCCCGAGCCAGGTTGCGCAAGCCGGCGAGCGCGCGGTCGAACGTCCCGCGACCCCGGATCGCGTCGTTCGTGCTCGCGTCCGGGCCATCGAGCGACACACGGAGATCGAGCGAGTAGCTCGCGCCGTCGGCGATACGCCGCAGCTCGGCGCAGCGCTCGGGGGTCAGGAGCAGACCGTTCGTCAACACCGTCGCCGGCCCGTGCTCGAGCGTGGCCTCGAGGATCTGCGGGAGCTCGGGGTTGAGGAACGGCTCGCCGCCGGTGAAGTAGTACTCCCGCGCTCCCAGGCGCGCGGCCTCGTCGAGGAACGGTCGGATCTGCTCGAACGTCAGCCCGTCGTGCGTGCGGTTCGTCGGCGAGGACGAGACGAGGCAGTGCGTGCACGCGAGGTTGCACACCGTTCCTGCGATCTGGAACCAGACCGTGTCGAGCGCCACGAGCGGAGCGTGGGGTATCGTCAAGCGTGCCTCCGGCGCTTAGGATTGTAGGCTGTCCCGAGGTCGAGATGGGTGGCGCACGAATCGCAGTGATCGGCGCGGGGCCGGTGGGTCTCGAGGCGGCGCTCCACGCGACTCGCGCAGGCCACGACGTCCAGGTCCTCGAGGCCGGCCGCATCGGGGACAACGTGCTGCGCTGGGGCCACGTGCGCCTGTTCTCGCCGTTCGGCATGAACGTCTCGGCGCTCGGAGCCGCGACCGTCGCCGCGAGCGGTCGAGCGCTGCCCGAGTCCGCGGAGTATCTGACCGGCCGCGAGTTCGTCGACGCGTACCTCGGGCCGCTCGCGCGCTCGGCAGCGCTGGTCGGCCGCGTGCGCGAGACGGTGCGCGTCGTGGCCGTGGGCCGCGAGCGGCTGGGAAAAGGAACGGCGTTCGGTGCCGCACGCGAGCGCTTCCCGTTCCGCTTGCTCCTCGACACCCCGGGGGGCGAAGCGGTCGAGACCGCGGACGTGGTGATCGACGCGTCGGGGACCTACGGGCGCCCGAACTGGCTCGGCGACGGGAACATCCCGGCGTCGGGCGAGCGTGCGCTCGCATCACGCATCGAGTACACGCTCCCCGATCTCGCGCTCGAGAGCGAGCGGCTCGCCGGCCGCCGGGTCCTCGTCGTCGGGAGCGGCTATTCGGCGGCGACCGTGCTCGATGGCCTCGTGGGCCAGCCGCGTATCGAGATCGTGTGGGTCACGCGGCACGAGGGCCGGACGCCGTACACCGTGCTGGCGGACGACCCGCTGCCCGAGCGCTCGCGTCTCGGACGACGCGGGAACGGCCTCGCGGACGGATCCGATCGGCGCGTCGAGTTCCGCGATTCGACCGTCGTCGAGAGCCTGGTCGATCGTGGAGCCCGGATCGCCGCGACCCTGCGCGGCCCGCGGGGCCGCGAGACGGTCGACGTCGATCGGATCCTGGCCCACGTCGGCTTCTCGCCCGACAACTCGCTGTACCGCGAGCTGCAGGTCCACGAGTGCTACGCGAGCTTCGGTACGATGGCTCTCGCGGCGGCGCTCCTCGAGGACGGTGCGTCCGACTGCCTGGCCCAGACGCCCAAGGGTGCGGAAACGCTGCGCAACCCGGAGCCCGGATTCTTCGTCCTCGGAGCGAAGAGCTACGGCAAGAACTCGAGCTTTCTGCTGCGCATCGGGATCGCGCAGGTCGAGGACGCGCTCACGCTCCTGACGTAGCCCCGGCTACTCGACGAACAGCTTGCCCATCATCTTCGGGCAGCCGTCGCCGCACGGGCGACCGCAGAACCACTTGTACTCGCCCTTCTTGTCGGCCACGAACTCGTAGGACACGGGTTTGTCCTGCGGCAGCGGGATCTTGATCCCCAGCTCCTTGATCTCGAACGAGTGCGACGAGTCGTGGGTCTCGAAGTCGAGGTGCACCCGCGTGCCCACGGGCACGTGGATCTCGCGGGGCGAGAACTTCCAGTCCTCGGCGTAGACCTTGACCCGCCGGACCTTCGACGACGCGGGCGTGACCGGTGTGAGCGGCCGCGGCGTCGCCGCGGGCAGCGGCGCGGCCGCGGGCGCCGGCGTCGCCGCGGCCGCCGGCGCGTCCTGCGCTGCGACACGACCGAAGCTCAGCATGGCGAGAATGGCGACGGCGACGACGGTGGCGCGTTGGTACATCGATCGATCCCCCCGAGGCGCCCAGGGTACCACCGTGGGGGTCATCCCGCGGCGCTCGGGGCCAGCACGTGCAGCCGATCGGTCCACTCGCGGATCGCGGAGCGCGCGCCGATCGCCGACGCCGCGTCGGGGGTGAGCCGCTCGATCCGCAGCTGGTCGAGGACCGCGCACACGGCGAGGTCGGCCCGGCTCGGGTCGGGACCGGCGAGCCACGGTCCCGCGGCGAGCATCTGCTCGATCGTCGTCAGACACTCGTCGAACTCGCGTTCGACCGTCGCCTCGTCCTTGAGACCCACGCCCTGCTTCCGCGCCCGGCTTCGGACGATGCGGATCGCCAGCGGGGCCACGAGCCAGCGCGTTGATGCGCTCACGCCGGCGAAGCCGACGCGTCGCATCCGCGCCACGTTCGCCTTCACGCACCAGCGCAGGTACACGGCGTAGAAGTACAGCACCTCGTCGGCCCAGTCCTCGAGGATCTTGGCCCACATCGCGTCGCGCGGTGCGCGGGGCGCGAGGGGCCGCTCGGGAAACCGCCGGTCGAGCTCGGTCAAGATGTCGGTCGAGTCGACGATCGGCACGTCGTCGACGAGCAGGACCGGCACGCGGCCGCGCGGGTTGTAGCGCTTGGCCTGCCACGGTCCGCCGACGTTCCGCACGTCGAACGCCAGGTGCTTGAACCGCAACGCCATCTGCGCCTTGCCGCACGGCGGCGACAGCGTGGCTCCGCGGCTCAGCCCGGGATACTGGACGAGCGTCAGCCGCGGCGTCACGGACCCCCGTCTCCGCGGTGCCCGCCCTCGGTGCGCGCGAGCCACTGCACGTAGGCCCACAGGGCGTCGAGCTCGGCGGGCTCGAACCCGCGGTACGCGGGCATCGAGACGCGCTGGCGCTCGACGAACCACGCGGCCACGCGGCTGTCGGACAGCCGATCGATCGAGCCTTCGCGAATCCAGGCGTCGAACTCCGCGCGTCCGCGAACGAGGTCGTCGAACTCCGCCCCGTACCACCCCGGGATCGTCCCGCTGAACGAGCGCGGGTTCGGCAGTCCGCCGCTGCCCGCCGGCCCGTGACAGTCGAAGCAGCGCCAGCGTTGCGCGAGATCGTACCCCGCCCGCTCGGGCGATCCCGCGTCGGGCAGGTGCATGCGCGAGAGCACGCGGAACGTGGCGACGAGGTCGTCGAGCTCGCGCTCGTCGAGCAGCGCGCCGTAGGCCGGCATGACGATCGTCTGGCGCGCGCGCTCGGCCTTGGCCGTCGGGCTCGCCGAGCGCGTCGCGCTGATCCCGTCGCGGATGTACTCGCGGATCTGCACGTCGTTGTCGACGTACATCATCCACGTGCCGCCGGACCAGGCCGGGACCTCCCCCGATCGCGCGGTGGGGTCGGGGAGCCCGCCCTCACCGAGCGCGCCGTGGCACGAGAAGCAGCCGAGCTCGCGAGCCAGGTGCACGCCGCGGCGCACCGGGTTCGACGCGCGCTGGGCCCAGTACGCGCGGACGAGCCACGGCGCGGCGAAGAGTGCGCCCGTGGCCGCGACGAGAGCGAGGCCGAGAGCGAGAACGAGGCGCCGCCGGCCGGACAAGCCGCGCCCCGCTCGCTCAGAGCGCCTTGACCGCGTGCACCTCGAGACCGTTCATCGAGCCGCGCTTGGCTGCGACGCCGGTGATCTCGACCTGCTTGCCGGCGTGCTGCTTCGTCGACTCGAACCCCGCCGGATCGTCGTGGCTCGCGTAGAGCAGATACACCTGACCATCCTTCGCCAACAGGCCCATGGGCTGACCGCCCTTGACGCACGCCTGCGCGCACTTCGCGTGCTCCGCGCCCTTGGACTCGTGCGCCACGTAGCACGCCATGTCGAGGACCTCGCCCTGGACCGTCACCTTGGCGCCCGTGTGCTTCTCGTCAGCGACCGCCGCAAGACCCGCGATCACGGCCAGCGCAACGAGCGCGAGAGGAACGAACGTCTTCGCAATCCGCATCGGTTTCTCCTTCCGCCCCGGAGGCCGGCAGCATACCACCCATCGTGGTGCGGAGATTGCGGCTCTGCGCTGGGCAGAAGAGCGAGATCCGAGTTGACGTGCTTTCTTGGATGGTCGGTGGTGGGTGGGGCCGCGTTCAGAACGCGAGCCGTAGGTCGTGCCGGGCATTGGACGGTAAACCGGGCGTGGTCCAGTCCCGATGGTAGATTTCGCTCCAGGCAGCAGGCACAGGCAGGCGCTCAGGGAAGAGCCGCCTCGCGAGCAACCGCCTCCAGCTCCAGGGCTCCCGCGTGAGGCTCTTGCGCATCGCCGGCGTCGTCGGGTCGGGCTTGCGCTCAGAGACCCCCTTGATGAAGTTGCGCCAGCCGCAGAACAGGAAGATCCGGTCGAGAGCCGCTACGATGCGCCGGGGAAAGGCGATCGTCTTGCGATGATGGTGGGCCAGGCAGTGGCGGATCAATGCGTGGAGCAAGTCGTTGGCGTACATCGCCTGATCGCGCGCGATTGCCTCGGGTGAGCGCGGGGCGCCCTTGGGTCCGCGCGCGGGGTTGGGGAAAACGACCTGCTCGATACGGCTCTCGAGTCCTCGTCTGCGGATCGCTCGAGCGTAGGCTTCGAGGTCATCGGTTAGGTTTGTTGGGGCCCGAAACGCAGGCGTAGCTCGAGCAATCGCGCGGCCGAGCCCTCGTAGCCGCCGCGGATGTCGCGGTCGGGTCGGCCCTGGCGCCGAAGCTCCTGGAAGGTCGAGCGGCGCCCGGTACGCCTGTGCGTGTTGGCGTCGACGCCGTAGACGAACCAGGAGTCTCGGCCGACGAGGGTGCCGATGGCGATCGGCTGATCCTGCGTGCCTTCGAAGGTCTCGGTGTGGTCGAGGATCGTGTCCTCGGTGTCGGTGCTGGGCAGATGCAGGAGCGCCAGGACCTGGAGCAGCTGGGCGTGGCGACCGAGGCGAGCGGAAAGCCGTGTGACGGTCGAGGGGGCGCAGCCGACCATGCGAGCGATCTGACGATGGGCGGCGCCGTTGACGAGACCGTGGGCCACGGGGACAAGCAGCTCGGGACGTTTCAGGAAGTACGAGGTGGCGAACGACTGCTTGGAGAAGGACCGGTGGCAGGTGTGGCAGCGGTAGCGCGGGACGCGGCGGCCGTCGGCTCGCCGGTAGGAGCCGTCGCGCTTGTAGGAGAAGCGTCTCGGATCGGGCTGACGGTGCTGGAAGCAGGCCCGATGGGGGCAGAAAGGCGGTGCGAAGCGCCGTTGGATCTCGAGCGGCTGAATCGGCCAGTGCACGCGCCTGGATCGAGCAGGTCGCGTGCCGAGGTAGAAAAGCTAAAGCGGCTGGGAAACGGCGAGATGGGAACAACCATGCGCTCGCCCGTGGTCAGCGGCGGATCGAGCCCGACCGCCCGCAAGCACACCAGAGCAACACTCTCCGCACCACGATGTCAGGGTTTGTTATCGATCTCGCGCAGCTCGTCGAGGAGCTTCTCGAGCTCGGACAGCTCGCGCCGCAGGCGCTCGACCTCGGCGCGACTGCCGTCCCCCCCGGCCAGCGCCCGGGATACGAGCGTCCGCACGCCGGGCGCGAATGCCGCCTGGCGAAACCGGCCGCACGCTTCGCTCGACGCGAGGATCGACACGAGATCGCTCGCCCGCGCGCCGTACGTCTCGGTGAGCCGGGAGTACGCGTCGAGCCGGAAGCACGCCTCGTGGCCGTCGACGAGCGCGGCGTTGAGCCGCGCCGGCGACTCGGGCGCGTCGAGCAGGCCGGCGACCGCGTTGCGCATGCGAGCGACGGCGGCTTCATAGCTCCCGCACATCGTGCGCAGCGTGACGCGCACGCCCTCTTGCGTCGGATCGCGCAGCACGATCGCGTTCTGCAGCAGGCGCACGCTCGTTCGGCCGCCGTCGAGCGTCGCCGCGACGCCGAACAGCAGGCGCGACAGTCGTCTCGCATCGACCGCGTCGACGTCCGCGTCCGCGAGAAACGCGACGTACGCGGCGTCATCCATCCGCGATGGGTCGGGCGCGGTCTGGGCTTGTGCCGCCGGACCGCCCGTCACGAGGAGCACGAGCGCTCCCACCCGAGCGCACCATGCCCCGCGGTTTCGGCGCGCGAGCATGTCGAAAGTATACGAGAAACCCGGCCGGCCGAGCCGTTGACCGCGACCGACCGAACGGGCATGCTGCCGGTCCACGACGGAGGGACGCGCGATGGATCGGCGGCGCATGCTCCGGGGAACCGGCCTCGCGGTCCTCGGTACGGGGTTTCTCGCACGGGTCGACCGCGTGGCGGCGATGCAGCCGTCATCGACCGCGCTCTCCGCGTCGCTGAAGCGCCAGGCCACGGGCAAGAGCGAGCGCCTGTTCGTCTCGCGGCGCTCGGGAGACGAGGGCCCCCCCGAGCCCGCGAGCTACGATCGGCTGCCGCTCGAATGGAACCGCCGCACGGTCGAGCGGTTCAAGACGCTCCTCGCCGGGCGGGACATCGAGGCGTTCCTCGTGCGCGACCCGCTGAACATCATCTACCTCACCGGGTACTGGCACACGACGACCGAGCGGCCGCAGGCCGTGTTCATGAACCGCGGCGATCGCGATCCATGGTTCCTGTACCCCGGGCTCGATCGGGACCTCGTGACGTCGTGGTGGTTCGGCGGCGGCCGCATGTATTTCGACTTCCTCCACGGCGAGGGCGCATTCCCGCACCAGGGTCGCGTGCTGCAGGGGAAGAAGGTCGATCTGTTCCGCTATCTGCTCGAAGGCCTCAAGGAGCACGGTGTCCAGGGCTCGCGGATCGGCAGTCGACGGCGAGCTGTACCCGTCGGAGCTCGAGAAGGCCAAGGATGCGCTGGGCGACGTGCGCTGGGTCGACGTCAGCGACACGCTGATGGAGATGCGGCAGGTCAAGACGCCCGAGGAGCTCGCGCTGTGGCGTCGAGCCTACGTGTACTTCGACCGCGCGCACGGGTTCGCGCGGGACTACATCCTGACCCACGGGACCGACGTCACGGACTACGAGGTCGGCGTGGCGACCGAGATGTGGGCCAACGATCAGCTGTGGTCGGACCTCGACCTCGCGGGCGGCGCCGTGCACCACGGCGTGGGCAGCGCGGTGCGCATCGCCGTGCGCGCGGGGCGTGTCACCTCGGTGCCCGCATCCGAACCAGCCGTACTTCAACCGGATCGGCCGGGGCATGGCGCTGCAGGTCGCCGGCGTGGCGACGATCGGGGGCTACGGTCACGAGAACTACCGGCCGTACATCCTGGCCGACGCGTCGGGCGAGCACGACGCGCACATGCGCAAGCTGTGGGAGGTCAGCCGCGACTGCTGCAACCTGCAAGTCGAGCGGTCGGTCGAAGGCGTGACGTGCTCGAGCGTGGCCTACGCGATCCACAAGCTCCAGGTCGCGAAGGGCGTCGAGAAGTACGTGTACCACCGCCCGGCGCACGGTGCGGGCGTCGAGGGTCACCAGCCCCCGTACATCGCGCTCGGCGACCACACCATGATGCGGCGCAACATGTGCTTCTCCGAGGAGCCCGGGCTGTACGACGCGGAGCGGGGCTGTGGCTTCAACTGGAGCGATACGGTCGTCGTCGGCGAGCAGCGGGGCTACCGCATGAGCCGCGTGCCGTACTCGGAGGAATGGTGCTGGCTCAAGCTGTGACTCGCGCCGGCGCGCTCGCCGCTGTCGTGCTCGCGCTCGCACCGGCCGCGCGCGGAGCCGAGCCCCCCGGCGAGTGGATCGAGCGCTTCGCGGCGACCCAGGGGTTCCGTCTCGGCCGGCCCGCGTCGATCCGCGTGGTGCCCGACGGCTCGGCCGTGCTGTTCCTGCGCTCGGGCCCCCGCAGCTTGTCGCGCGACCTGTACGAGGTCGACGCGCGAACGGGCAGCGAGCGCCTGCTCGCGTCGGCCGAGAAGCTGCTCGGCGGCGCGGAGGAGACGCTCACGGCCGAGGAGCGCGCGCGGCGCGAGCGCATGCGGCTCGTCGCCCGAGGCATCGCGTCGTTCGACCTGTCGGCCGACGGTCGGCGCGTGCTCCTGCCGCTCGGGGGCCGGCTGTTCGTCCTCGAGCGGGCCACGGGCGCCGTGCGCGAGCTCGAGACCGGCGGGTCCGGGGCGCCGATCGATCCGCGCTTCTCGCCCGACGGGCAGCGCATCGCGCTCGTCCGCGAGGGCGAGCTGTGCGTCCTCGACATCGCGTCGGGCGTCGCGCGCGCGCTGACGGCCGACGACGCACCCGAGGTCACGAACGGGCTCGCCGAGTTCGTGGCCCAGGAGGAGATGGGCCGCCTGCAGGGCTACTGGTGGTCGCCCGACTCGCGGACGCTGGCGTACGAGCGCAGCGACACGGGGGCCGTCGAGCGGTTCCACATCGCGGATTTCTTCCATCCCGAGCGCCCGCCCGACGAATGGCCGTACCCACGTCCGGGTGGAGCGAACGCCGACGTGCGGCTCGGCCTGATCTCGGTCGACGGCGGATCGACGACGTGGGTCGAGTGGGATCGCCAGGCGTACGAGTACCTCGCGGCCGTGACGTGGGAGAAAGACGCTCCGCTGACCGTGCTGGTCCAGAACCGGCGCCAAACCGAGGAGCGGCTGCTGTCCGTCGATCCGCGGACCGGCTCGACCGAAACGTTGCTCGTCGAGCGCGATCCGGCGTGGCTCGAGCTGGCCGACGGCGTACCACGCTGGCTCCCCGGCGGGCGCGAGTTCCTGTGGATGACCGAGCGCAACGGCGCGTGGCAGCTCGAGCTCCGGTCGCGCACGGGCACCCTCGTCCGCGCACTGACCGAGCCGGGGCTCGGGTTGCAGCAGCTCGCGCTCGTGCGGCCCGCCGCCCGCGAAGCGATCGTCGTCGCCAGCGCCGACCCGACGCGCTCGCACGTGTACCGCGTGCCGCTCGACCCGGGCCGCCCGGCGGTCCGCGCGACCGACGCCGACGGCGTCCACGGCGTCGCATCGGGCGACGACGGCTCGGGGTTCGTGATCCGCTCGGCGCCGCTTGAAGGTCGAGAGACGTTCGAGCTCGTGGGCGACGCCGCGCGGGCCGCCACCCGCTTGCGCTCGGTCGCCGAGTCGCCGGGGATCGAGCCACGTCTCGAGCTGACGGTCGCCGACGCCGATCCGCAGCTCCACGCGATCCTCGTACGGCCGCGGGAGTTCGTCGCCGGGCGCAAGTACCCGGTGCTGCTCCAGGTGTACGGGGGTCCCGGATCGCAGACGGTGCGGGCCGATCGGGCGGCGTATCTCCTGCAGCAGTGGCGGGCCGATCACGGGTTCGTCGTCGTGTCGATCGACGGACGCGGGACGCCGGGACGTGGCCGCGACTTCGCGCGAGCCACGAAGAACGATCTGATCCGCGTGCCGCTCGAGGACCAGGTGCGTGGCCTCCGCGCGCTCGGTGCGCGCTACCCCGAGCTCGACCTCGGCCGCGTGGGCATCACCGGGTGGTCGTTCGGCGGCTACTTCTCGGCGATGGCCGTGCTGCGCGAGCCCGAGACGTTCCGGGCCGGGGTCGCCGGTGCGCCGGTCGTGTCGTGGGAGGACTACGACACGCACTACACCGAGAGGTACATGGGCCTACCGGCGGAGAACGTCGAGGGCTACCGCGCGGCGAACGTGCTGACCTACGCCGATCGGCTCGCCCGACCGCTCCTCGTGATCCATGGCACCGCCGACGACAACGTCTATCCGCTGCACAGCCTGAAGCTCGTCGACGCGTCGTTCCGCGCCGGCCGACCGGTCGAGTTCCTGCCGCTCGTGGGGTTCACGCACATGGTGCCCGAGCCGGCGATGCGGCGCCGGGTCGAGGAGCGGATCCTGGCGTTCTTCGACGAGCACCTGCAGCGCCCGGGCCCCTCGGTCTCGCGGGGCACGGATCAGTAGGCCTAGCCGACCTCGATCTCGTACGGGTAGGCGTCGAGCGTGTGTCGCGTGCGAGATGCGCCACGCACGTGAGCGACCGTCCGGTAGACGTCCGCGGCCTTCGTGCGCTCGGAGGCCAGGCTCAGGACGCGACCGCGGCGAAACACGAGCAACAGGCCGTGCTCGTCGCCGAGCGCGGTGAACTGATCGTCGCCCGAGCGATAGCGCTCGACGCCAAGGACACCGCGCAGCTCGTCCGCGGTCTCGAGGACGTCGTCGACGACGAGCCCGATCTCGCTCGCATACAGGATGTCCGCCGGACCGAAGCCCCCGGACGCCGCGTTCGGCAGGTCGTGCCGCGCGATGTACTCGACGACGTTCTCCGCCGGATCGAAGAAGAACACCGAGTGCGCGTTCCAGTGCCGGTAGCTCACGATGTCGTCGGGATACTCCGGGTCACGCAGCCGCTCGGGCGGCGGGATCAGCGGGGTGCGCTCCGTCTGCCAGTCGCGCGCGGCGCGGACCTTGTTCTCGGGGATGTTGAACGCGAAGTGATAGAACGGCCGCCCGCCGTCCACGGCGGCGGTCGCCGCGGCGGCGACGAACGTCACGGGCGTCCCGCCACACCCGATCGTCACGCGATCGGCGCGCTCGTCGAGCACGGAGAGGCCGAGCGTGTCGCGGTAGAAGCCGACCATCGCCGCGAGCGGCGCGGCCGTGAGCAGCTCGAGGCTCGTGATCCGCGGAGCCCGGCCCATCGAGCGCTTCTCGTCTCGCCCGGCGGGCACGGGATCGTCGGCTCCCGCTCCGCGATGCGCCAGGACGAGCGCCGCCATCGCTCCGGCGCGGGTCAGGAACGTCCGGCGGTCCATGCCAGGAGGATACTCCTCAACCGCTCCGCAGCTCGACGGCGTCCCCGACCGCGAGCCTGCCGCCGTGCACAACGAACGCGTTGAGCGCGAGCGTGCCGTCGAACTCGCGCACGATCTTGCGCAGAACGCCCGGATCCTGGACCAGCGTGTCCGGATCGAACGTCGTCATGACGCAGCGCCCGCGCAGGTCCCGCAGGCCGATCTCGACCTCGCCGACCCGCAGCCGCGCACCTTCCCACGCGCGCTCGGCCAACCCCTCGACGCCGCCGATCACGAGGTTCGGCCGCAGCCGTCGGCCGTCGTGCCCGAACGCGGCGATCGCGCCGTCCGTGGCCACGAGGAGCGGCAGGATGTCGAACTTTCCCGACCCGTCGCGCACGAGCTTCGCACCCGGACCCGCGGCCCGGACCACGTCCGCCGCGACCTCGGGCGAGCTCCACGATCGGCCGTCGACGAGCGGCTCGCCGTGCGGTCCGCGCGTGCCCCGATGGCCGAGGAGTCGCGGCCTCGTTCGCGAGGTGACGACCCGCCCGGCTCCATCGACGACGTAGGCCAGGCGGTCGCCGAGGAGCCCGTCCTCGCGCACCTCGATCGTCTCGAGCCGTTCTCCGGCCATCGACTTGACCGGGTAGCGCCAGAGCTCAGCGATCCACATCCGCAACCCCCGACGCAGGGTACGTCAGGGCGAGGCGTAGTAGCCGGTGCGGGTGCGCACGCGCAGGCCTTTGTTCTCCGTGACGACGCGCAGCGTGTGGAACCGGCCGTCGGGCCGCTCCCACGGCGGGTTGTAGCCGATCAGGTACTGGTGGCGCAGCTCCTCGTCGATGAAGAGCACCGCCTCCTTCAGCTCCTCGGGATCCTGGACCGAGAAGATCTGCCCGCCCGTCTCGTTGCTCACGTAGCGCAGGATCTCGAGGTCGGTGCCGCGGCTCTCCTTGGGCAGCATCTCCTCGGCCACCGACGTGAACCCGATCGTGTAGATCGGAACGTTCGTCCGCCGAGCGACGTCGACCGCGCGATCGATGTCCAGCTGGCTGTAGTTGTCGATGCCGTCCGTGATCATCACGATCGCCTTGCGGCCCTTGATCTTGTCGTCGACCAGGCGCGGAGCCGCGGCGACCGCGTCGTGCAGCGCCGTCTGGCCGTACCCCTCCTGCACCATCAGACGCTTGAGGAACCACGCCCGGTCGTCGGTGAACTCGGTGATCCACGAGACCTGGCGGTCGGCGAAGCAGATCAGGGCGAACAGGTCGCCCGGACGGAGCTGGTCGACGAAGAACCGGATCGCTTCCTTCGCATGGCCGAGCTTGTCGAACTGCCGCATGCTGCCCGATATGTCGAGCAGGAACGCGATCGCCACCGGATCGTTGTACTGAGACGAGAAGAACCGGATCTGCTGCAGGTGCGAGTCCTCGAACAGCCGGAAGTCCGCCTGCTGCAAGCCCTTGACGTTGCGGCCCTTGCTGTCGGTGACGCTCGTGGGCAGGAGCACCACCCGGACCTCCGTCTCCTCGACGCGCTGGGTCTTGAGCAGCTTCTCGAGCGTCGCGTCGTCGATCTGCTTCTGCTTGGGCTGCTTGACGCCGCTCGCGGCAGGCACGCGGTCTTCGGCGAAGCCGCCTCCCGCAGCGAGAAGAACGGCCACACCGATTGCAGCCACGAGTCCGATGCTAGAGCTCTTGCGTGTCACGCTGTCTACCCCTCCCCGGGACCAGGCCAACGAGGAGAATCTGCAATCGACGGGCCACGGAGTCCAGCGCGGCCCCTCGCGGACCCATCGATACGGGAAATCCCGTATCGGGCCTGCGTTCCAAGGCGCCGTGACGCGCGCCGCGCGCTCGGCGCATGGGCGCGGGGCGTGGGCGAATGGACACGCGCCCGGCCGGCCGAATTACATATGGGTGGTACCATCTGCCGGCAGGCGCCATTGCGCCGAGCCCCCCGATGGCCACGGTTCTCGACCGCTTGCGTGACGAAACGCCGCTGATCGCGGTCGAGATGCGTCCGCCCCGGGCCGACCTTCCGGCCGCGGCGACGATCGACGCCTGGCTCGGCATGGGGAGCGCCGTTCGACGCCTCTCGCGGCGCGGCGGCGTGATGTTCTTCACCGACAACGCGACCGGAACGAGCGAGGAGGAGAACCTGCACCACCTCGTCTCGAACCTCGAGGGGCTGGCGCGGCTCCGGCTGTGCCCGTTCTTGACCACGAAGCACACGCTCGAGTACTGCCTGTGGTACGCCGACCGCGCGGTCCAGGACGGCCATGCCGCGCTGACCGTCCTCGGTGGCGATCCGTACGGCGGGCCGCCGCGCTGCGTGCCGCACGCGGACGAGCTCCGGCGCAAGATCCGCGAGCGCCACCCGGCGCTCGCGCTCGGAGGATGGGCCAACCCGAATCGCGATGCCCGGACCCAGGTCGGATACCTCGCGGCGCAGGGCGCGACGAACGACTTCTTTCTGACCCAGATCGTCTCGCACCACGACCTCGCTCCCGTCGATCGATTCGTCACCGCGGCCCGCGGCTCCGGTCTCGGCATCCCCGGCGTGTTCGGCGTGTTCTACTACCGCAGCCCGAACCCCCGGACGCTCGCGCTGCTCGGGCGGTTCCTGTCGGTCCCGGCCGCCGAGATCACGCGCGAGTTCGTGGAACACGGCCTCTCGGCGGACGAGATCTGCGCCCGCACGATCCGCGGCCTCCGCGATCTCGGCGTGCGCCACGTGTACGTCAGCAACCTCAGGCCCGACGACGCCGACGAGCGTCTGGCAGCGATCGAAGCGCTCGTCGGGAGCTAGCCTACAGCGCCTCGAGCACCGCGAGCGCGGTCTCGACGCGTCCGCCGGGGACGTACACCTGGATCCCCTCGACGAACGGGCGAACGGCGAGCGCCAGCTCGCGCGCGATGGCGATCCCCTCTTCGACCTCGGCGCCCGACGCCTCGGCCTCCTGCATGCGCCGAACGATCTCGGCCGGCACCGGCACGTCGATGCGCTCGTACTCGAAGAACTCCGCCTCGGCCGCGGACTGCAGCGGCCAGATCGTCGCGATCACCGGAATCTTCTCCGCCGCGCCTTCGATCAGCGTGCGCAGCGCGCTCGCGTCGAACACGGGCGTCGTCAGGGCGAACTCGGCCCCGGCATCGACCTTCCAGTGGTGCCGCGACAGCTCGCGCTCTCGATCGTAGGCCGCCGGATCGAGACGCACGCCGATGTGGAACCCCGTGGGCCGGCCGATCGGGTTGCCGCCGATGTCCTCGCCGTGGTTCAACCGTGCCGCGAGGTTGACGGCGCCGATCGAGTCGACGTCGAGATTGGTCGGGGCGTCGACGACCGAGGTCGTCGGCTCGCCGGTGACGAGCAGCAGGTTCGCGACGCCCGTGGCCCACGCGCCGAGGAGCTCCGACTGGATGCGCGTCAGCCGACGCTCGCGGCACGCGTAGTACACGACCGGCTCGAGGCCCCGGACGGGGGCCAGGAGCTGGGCCAGCGCGTAGGGCGGCATGCGGGCCTCGCTGCGGGTCCCTTCGGGCAGTGCGAGGAACGTGGCGCCGGCCGAGGCCAGGCGGCGCGCCATGCCCAGAGTCTCCTCGACGTGGCAGCCGATCGGCATCGGCAGCTCGGCCCCCAGGACGAAGCGCCCGGAGGACAGCGCGCCGGCCAGCGCCGAGCGCTCGGCCCGCCGCACGGGACGCACCATCGGAGTCGTGCCCGGCTGACGGGCGACGACCGCGGACGGCGTATCGGGAACCGTCCCGTGCACCGTCTGACGCAGCGTGCGGATGTGATCGGGCGTCGTTCCGCAGCAGCCCCCGAGGAGCCGGGTCCCGATGCGCAGGGCTCGGCGGGCCCACGCGACGAGGTAGTCGGGCGACGCCAGATAGATGCTGCGCCCCTGGACCTCGCGCGGCTGACCGGCGTTCGGCTGACCGGCGAGCGGCACCTTCACGACGCGGTGCATCGCCTCGAGCGCGTCGAGGGTCCACAGGGCCTCGCTGCAGTTGACTCCCACCACGTCCGCGCCGGCCTGCACGAGGCGCTCTGCGGCTTCGCCGGCGTCGACGCCTTCCCGCGTCACGCCACCCTTGTCCACGGTCATCGTCGCCACGAGCGGCAGATCGGACAGCTCGCGCACCGCCCGCAGCGCTTCTTCGATCTCCGGCAGGTGGGAGAACGTCTCGACGACGAACAGATCGACGCCGGCGATCGCCAGCGCGCGGGCCTGCTCGGCGAACACCTCGCGGGCCTCGCTGCGGGCGATCGGCCCGAACGGCTCGATCCGCACGCCGAGGGGGCCGATCGAGGCCGCGACCCATACGCGGCCGGCGCCGGCCTCGCGGGCGATCTCGACGCCCCGGGTGTTGATCCGCTCGACCTCGTCGGCCAGACCGTGGGCCGACAGGCGGAACCGGTTCGCGGTGTACGTGTTCGTCTCGAGGACCTCGGAGCCCGCAGCGACGTAGTCTCGGTGCACGTCGCGCACCAGGCCGGGGCGCGTGAGGTTCAGCTCCTCGAACGCGCGGTTGATGAAGATCCCCTTGGTGTAGAACATCGTGCCCATCGCCCCGTCGAGGAGCACGACGCTGCCCTGGTCGAGCACGCGGCGGAACGGGTCGACGCCGGGGCGGGGGGCGGTGGGGGTCGTGATTCGGCTGGACAAAGCTCGTCTCTCCGCGTCGTCGGGGGTTCATGATACGCGCGGGACGGGCGCCACGTCCGGGGTTCCAACCTTCCGGGGCCGCGCGGCGTCCAGAATGGCGTGGAGGGCTTGGCGATCCGCGGTACGGAGACCAGGGCCGTGGGCCCCGCCGACCGCGCGGAGGTTCGCGACCTCCCGGCGTTCGAGGACCTGTACCACGCGCATGCGGGACGCATCTACGCGCTGTGCCTGCGCATGACCGGCGAGCCGGCGCGCGCGGAGGATCTGATGCAAGAGACGTTCGTCCGAGCCTGGTCCCGGCTCGACTCCTACCGGGGCCCCGAGGGCTTCGCGTCCTGGCTGCGGACGATCGCACTGCATCTCGCGATCTCGGATCATCGGGCGCGCCGGCGCCGGAGCTGGAAGGAAGACCCGGTCGACGACGCGTTCCCCGGCGAGGCCCCGGCCCCGCTACGCGAGCCCGCGCGGGCCCTCGACCTCGAGCGCGCGATCGCCGGGCTGCCCGCGGGCGCACGCGAGGTGTTCGTGCTGCACGACGTCGAGGGGCTGAAGCACGAGGAGATCGCGCGGCTCGTCGGCATCGCCGTCGGGACCTCGAAGGCTCAGCTCCATCGCGCGCGACGGCTGCTGCGGGAGGCGCTCGGACGATGACCCACTGCGACGAACACGACGAACGGCTCGACGATTTGCTCGACGGGATCCTTGCGTCGGAAGACGCTCGAGCGCTCGAAGCGCACCTCGCGGCGTGCCCCGGCTGTCGGCAGAGCCTCGAGGCGCGGCGGACCCTGGCGCGGCAGGTGGCCCAGCTCCCCCGATCGATCGCTCCGCCGCACGACCGGTGGCCCGACGTGCGCGCGGCGATCGACTCCGCGCGGGCCCGGCACTCCCGGCGCCGGACGTGGCTCGCGGCCGCGTCGATCATCCTGGGCCTCGGCCTCACCGGCCTCGTCGGCTATCGCCTCGGCACGCGCCAGGTGGCCACGGCTCCGGTCCCGGAATCTCGAGCGCTCGATGCCGCCGAGCGCGACTACACCGAGGCCGCGACCGCGTTCCGGGTCGTCGTCGACGATCGCCTGCGGACGCTCACGCCCGACACCCGGGCCGAGATCCTCGCGAGCCTCGACGAGCTCGATCGGGCGATCGCCGAGCTGCGCCTGGCGCTCGACCAGGATCCGTCGAACGTGGAGACCAGTCGGTCGTGGAACGCCGTGCACCGCCAGAAGATCCGTTTCCTTCGGTCGGTTTCGCGACTGTCGTCGTGAGACCGCGAGGTATCGCCATGCTGCATCGTCTCGTGTCCGTCCCGCTCGCGCTCCTGGCCCTGGCCCTGCCGGCCGTCGCCGCTCCGCGGCACGTCGAGGAGCGGCGATCGATCGAGCCCGACGGAACCCTGTCGATCGAGCTCTTGTCCGGCTCGGTGCGCGTCGTCGGTGGGCGCGGATCCGAGATCGAGGTCACGGGAACGATCGGCGACGACGTCGAGGGCGTGACGCTCGAGGGGTCCGAGCGCCACGCGCGGATCGAGGTCGAGCTGCGCGACTCGCAGAACCTGGAGGACGTCAAGGCCGACCTCGAGATCCGCGTGCCCAAGGGCGTGAGGGTCGAGATCGAGTCGGTGGGGGCCGACGTCACGATCGACGGGCTCACCAGCGCCGTGAGCATCGAGTCGGTCCAGGGGGATGCCCGGGTCGCGGCCGGGCCGGGTGAGGTCCACGTGTCGAGCGTCAACGGCCCGATCACGGTCGCCGGCGGAAGCAGCCTGCGCGAGCTGCAGCTCGAGACGGTGTCCGGGACGCTCGAGTTCTCGGGACCGCTCAACCGTAGCGGTGCGTACGCGTTCGAGTCGGTCAGCGGATCGGTCACGCTCGACATCGAGGGCTCAGTGTCGGCGACGTTCGAGATCTCGACCTTCGGCGGCAGGATCGACAGCGCGCTGGGGCCCAAGCCGCGGCGCGAGTCGCAGATGATCCCCGGCACGAGCCTGTCGTTCACCGAGGGTTCGGGCGACGCCGACGTGTCGATCGAGTCGTTCAGCGGCACGATTCGCGTGCGCCGCAAATAAAGATCGGGGGCCGAGCTAGAATCCCGTGCGTCAGGAACCGGTGGCGAACTTGCCCGATCCGTCCCGCCTGAAGCACTACGAGATCGTGTCCCGCCTCGGCTCGGGCGGCATGGGCGTCGTGTACCGGGCGCGCGACACGCGGCTCGGTCGCACGGTCGCGCTGAAGATGCTGCACAGCGAGCTGGCCCACGACGACGAGCGCAG
The DNA here is from genome assembly GCA_963824225.1 of uncultured Acidobacteriota bacterium. GTDB lineage: Bacteria > Acidobacteriota > Polarisedimenticolia > Polarisedimenticolales > Polarisedimenticolaceae > CAWGOF01. The sequence goes on from CAWGOF010000003.1 coordinate 518,898, forward strand.
CCGGCGCTTCGAGCGCGAGGCGCGCATCGTGTCCGCGCTGAGCCACCCGGGCATCGCCACGCTCTACGACTTCGACCGCGACGGCGAGACCGTGTTCCTGACGATGGAGCTGATCGACGGCCCGACGCTGCGCGAGCGTCTGTCCACCGGGCCGCTGGGGATCGAGGAGGCGTTCGACTGCGCGATCCAGGTCGCCGAGGCGCTCGCGGCGGCCCACACCGCGGGCGTCGTGCACCGGGACCTCAAGCCCGAGAACGTGATGCGCGCGCGCTCGGGGTACTACAAGGTGCTCGACTTCGGCGTCGCCCGGGCGCGGGACGACGAGGGCGCAGGGACGACGCACCTCGAGACGCGCTCGTGGTCCACGAGCGCCGGCGCCTTGATGGGCACGGTCTCGTACATGAGCCCCGAGCAGGCGCTGGGCCACGTGGTCGACCTGCGCTCGGATGTGTTCGCGTTCGGTGTGCTGCTGTACGAGATCCTGACCGGCAACGTGCCGTTCCGCGGAGCGAACGTCGTGGCGACGGCGGATGCGATCCTCCACGCCGAGCCGGCACCGCTGACCCAGCTACGGAAGGACGTCCCGGCCGCGCTCGAGCGGATCGTTCAGCGCTGCCTCGAAAAAGAGCCCGATCGGCGCTACGCGGACGCGGGCGCCGTCGTGGCCGACCTCAAAGCGGCGCGCGAGGGACGGGAGATCGCCCCGTACCCCGCGAAACCAGGATCCCGGCGCCGTCGAGCCACGGTGCTCGGAGCGAGCGCGATCGTCTCGGCCGTCGCCCTGTCGCTCGCCCTGTGGTCGTTCCTCGAGGGCGATCGGTCCGTTGCGCCTCCCGCTCCCCTGCCCCCGGCCGAGGACGCTCGCACCGCGGCGGTCGCCGTCGAGCGGCCGCGCGTGCTCGTCGCGCACTTCGAGAACCCGGGAGGTGCAGAGGAGATCGAGTGGCTCCGCGCCGGTCTTGCCGAGATGCTCACGACCGATCTCGCGCGCACCGAAGGGCTCGAGGTCATCGCGACCCAGCGTCTCCGCGACCTGGCCGAAACCGCGGGCGACGATGTCGAGGCGCTCGACCGCAGCTCGGTGACCGAGCTCGCCCGGTGGGCCGGAGCGAGCGTCGTCATCACCGGTGCCGTGTTCAAGGTCGGCTCGACGTTCCGGATCGACGCCCAAGCGTTCGATACGGAGACCGGCACCGTCCGCGTGGGTCACACGGTCGAGGGACGCGAGGTCCTGCCCCTGGTCCAGGAGCTGACGGCCGGGCTGCGCCGCGGACTCGCTCCAGTTCCGCGGGTGCCCGAGCCGGCAACGCTCGCAATGCTGCCGCCGACGCGCGATGCCGAGGCGTTCCGGCTCTACGCCCGGGCCAAGGAGCGGCACGAGCGTCTCGATCTCGAGGGTGAGATCGGCGATCTGCGCCAAGCGATCGAGCGCGATCCGAGCTTCGATGTGGCCAAGCTCGACCTCACGCTCGCCATGCTCGCCGAGGGCGACCGAAACGGCGCGACGCAGCTCGTCGATGAGCTGCAGAGCCGTGGATCGAACCTGCACGAGGGCGACAGGCTCCTCGCCGACGCGCTCCACGCGCTCTACCGCGAGGGCGACCTCGAGGCCGGATCGGAGACGCTCGAGGAGCTGAGCCGCCGGTTCTCCCTGCCTCCCGCGGCGTACTTCGCGTGGGCCCAGGCGCTCAAAAACCCGCTCGACTCCGCGCGCACATTGCGGGTCGCGATCGAGACCGATCCGGACAACCTGCTCGCGATCGCCGCGCTCGCGGCGCGCCTGCGACAGCTCGGCGACGCGGCGGCCGCTGCGGCGATCCTCGACGACGCGGCCCGCCGCCACCCCGATCGGGCCGACGCTCTGCGCAAGCTGGCCGAGCAGATCGACGGAAACCCCTGAAAAGAGTGAGCCCGAGGCATTTCGGCCTCGGGCTCGCCGACACCGACGAGGCCGGCCCTGTGAGGGGGAGGGATTAGCCACCGGCGGTGCCTAATCGGATGGTACGGATGCCCGGCCGGCGTTCCACCCCCGTTTGAGAGAAAGGCGCCAGATTCCTGGCACGGCCACGTCTCCCGACCGGCGCCTGAGGGACCGTTGGCGAACCCGAATTCGCCGTATACATGCAGTCACGAAGAGGCAGTTGGGGGAGGTGGAACATGGCCAAGTCGAAACGCTGGCATGCATCGGCCGCCGTTGCCGCACTCGTCGCCACGCTCGGTGTCGACCAGGTAGCCGCGGGCTGTCCTGGGTCTCAGCTCCTCGACGCGACGTACAGCTATCTCGTGTCGAACCCCAACTGGGGCGGCACGGCCGGAGGCAACGGAACCTGCGGCGGGTACGGCTGCTATGACTCGCAGTCCGGGCCACCGGTCAGCTCGAGTATGAAAGGTGTCTTCTGGGCCCTCGGAAGCGGAAACCCGCTTGTGGGGGTCGGGAACGACAGTGGACTGTTCACCGGGGGCTTCGCATCGACGGACTTCTGGATCAAGCAGGTCAGTGCGAGCTACCAGGGTGGTCTGTACCACTTCGCCTCGTGGATCAGCATGAAGCTCGGTCCGCCCTACGCGGTGGGGCCGCCCGTCACGTGGAGCGTGCCCGACGCCGATGGCTGTGGCCCGTCGGGCAACCCGCCGTCCCAGGTATGCACGTGCTTCTTGCTGACCGATGCATGGGATGGGGTCGGCTACTTCGCGACGCTGAGCGCGCGCTCCGACGTACTCGGCAACACGAACCTCGACCCGTTCCAGACGATCCGACTCGCCCCGATCCCCAAGCCTTTGATCACGAATGCGTCGCGCGACCGCATTTTCGTGCGGCCCTCCGTCTTCGTTTTCGGTGCGGCGGAAGGCGTGTACCAGAAGGACGACTGCGGGCCATGCGTCACCGCCTACCGGGTGCTCGGTGCGCGGGTTCCCCACGCTTCCCCACCGCCGCCGCAGAGCCAGTTCGTCGTCTTGCCGCGGGCCGACGGGACGCCCCAGACGGACACGCCGCTCGGCGAACCGGTCGACTTGCTCCTCCAGTGCGATTCGCTGGTCGACGAGAACATGTTCCTGGCGCTCGAGCTGGTGGGCGAGGGTGCGACCCCGTTCCGGGCCGGCGTGCTATCGCGTCCGTCGACCCGCATTTCCTGCGGCACGAACCTCGCGGAGCCCGAGCGCGATCGGGGCCGCGATTCGCGGGGCGATCGCGATCGGCGCCAGCGGTAGAGACGTGGGTGCTACGCTGAGGACCATGGCCTCGCGAAGCGAACCTGCTGATGAGCCGCTCTTCGACCGGTTCCGTGCGTTCCGCGAGCAGCTCGGTCTCACGAAGCCGCAAATGGCCCGCTTCCTCGAGGTGCCCGCAAGGACCTACGCTCGGCGGGAAGGCGGCCGCGCGCTCGGCCCGTTCGTGACCCTGGCTTCGTCGGCGATCGAGCTTTTGCGGGTCGCGTTGTCGGACGAGCTATCCCATTCGGGCGCCGTCGTCTCTCTTCGTGACGAGCTGCGCCTGATGGCGCCGCCCCGTATCTCCAAGTCCAATCGCCGACTGCCGTGGGCGAAGATCCAGCGCGATGCTCTGCGCTACGTTCGCCGGTACTACCCCCAACTGTCACTCGAGATCCAAGAAGACGTGGTCGGGGCGGCCATCCTCGACGCTCTCGTCGATGCCCGAACCGCCAGGGCCAATGACCCGACCCGCTGGGTCTGCGAGCTGGCCAGGAGCCACGCCTGGGCCGCGGGTATGGGCCGCGAACCCGTCCCCTTCGTCCCCGACGAGGATGGCGACACCTTGGTGAACCCTGTCGAGCGCCTTTCGGCCGACGACGTGCTCCGAGCTCGATTCATGTCGCGCTAGCCCGTCTGGGCGTCCCCTCCTGTCCGAGACATCGAAAAACAATACATCACTTGCCGAATATCGATACGTAAGGTATCGTCTATCGATATTTCGAGTCGTTGGGAGGGCAAGCTAATGCCGCGACCTTACTCAGCCGCGCTGCCGATCACATCCGTCGTGCTGCGGATCCTCATCGTCGCGAACTGGCTCATGGCCGCCGTGATCCTCGTTCTGCTGTTCGTCAGCCCGAACGAGCAATGGATCATGAGCGCGTTCGACCTCTCGCCTTCGCCTGAGGCAGAGCGGTTGATCATGGCCCTGCGCGCGATCGCCGCGCTCGGTCTCGCCGCGATTCCGCTCAATCGTGTCGTCCTCAAACGGCTGCTCGCGATTGTTGACACGGTTCGCGCGGGCGACCCGTTCGTCGCCGCGAACGCGGTCCGGTTGCAGGCGATCGCCTGGTCGCTGCTCGCGCTTCAGCTTCTCAGCCTCGTCATCGGCGCGATCGCCAAGACCGTTTCTACTCCGGCGCATCCGGTCCATCTCGACGCCGGCTTTTCGATCAACGGCTGGCTCGCCGTGCTCCTCACGTTCCTGCTGGCCCGCGTGTTCGCGGAAGGCACGCTCATGCGCGAAGACGTCGAGGGAACGGTGTGATGGCGATCGCCGTCAAGCTCGACGACCTACTCTACGACCGACGGATGACGCTGACCGAGCTCGCGGATCGGATCGGAATCACCCTGGCCAATCTGTCGATCCTCAAGACCGGGAAGGCGCGCGCGATCCGCTTCTCGACTCTCGACGCAATCTGCGAAGCGCTCGCGTGCCAGCCGGGCGACCTTCTGCGCTTCGAGCCGGTGCAAGCAGAAGGAAAGCGGCCGGCACAGGCGAGCAAGCGGAGCGTGAGTCGATGAGCAACGCCGTCGAGCGCGCGATTCTCTCCTGCTAGCTTTCGGTTGCAATTCCACAACGCCCTACAACCGTCGATTACGGACCGTCGCTCTTCCAGCGTCGTACCGTTTCGCCGGTGCGCGGGACGCTCGTCCTGCGCCAAGGCCGCAACACCAGAGGAGGAAGCAATGCGTAAAGTAGTCCGACTCGTGCCTCGGGCCGTCGCGACCGCCATCCTGGCGGGCTTCTGTGCCCTCGATGGGGGATCCGTCGTGGCCCCGCCGGTGGCCGCGTCGCCCTACGACCCGGTCTACATGATTTGTAAAGTCACCTTTGGCGCGAGGATCACAACTTCACCGCCTGCAACGTTCAATAACCTCTCGCAGTGTTGCATGTGGGCCGCCGGTTTCTCCTGTGCCCCCGGCGATAGCGACTGCATCGCATACGACTACAACTACTGCATGATGACGAGCCAGGCTGTGATCAACAAACCCCAATCCGGAAAGCCCCAACCCGACAATTCGGGGTTCGTCGAGAAGTAATCGGCAACGCGAGGGAGGCCGACGCCGGAAGCCTCGGCATCGGTCGAGTCGTCCTGGGCTCTGAAAGCTACGACCGATGAGTGCTGGCACGCACTCGATCGGGATCGCTCGTCGACTGCGATCCGCTGCAAGCGGAAGACGCGGATTCGAACCGCATGTCTTGCGGCGCGAACCTGGGCGATCCAGAGCCCGGGCGAGGCCGCGGTTCGAGCGGAGGCGTGACGTCGGTGGTGTGAACGTTACACTCCGACCGGTCGCCGACGCGCTCGTCCGGCCTGTTCGTCGCCTGATCCTTCACTCAGCGCAGTTCCACGCCGCTGTTGGGAAAGAACCGTGGCATCCCGTTCAACTCAAGAGTCAGGAGGGCCCGGTCCGATTCATCCTTCCGCACTCGGTTTATGGTGCCACCCAGATAACCCGCAAGCGCAGCAAGGAAGTCATGGAATAGAACCTCATCCTGTGGATTGAAGACTGCTCGAATCGGTGGAGGCGGCGATCTGTAAAAGGTTTGGGTTGTCGACAGGCGTGCAGGGATACCAGCCTCCTTGAGGATTCCCAGGAGGTCACGGGCAACACTGACACGGTCGGTGACACCCATCTCGCAAACGAGAAGGACAGTTAGTTCTGTGTGTTGCTGCAGTACGTGCCGCAAACGACCAATCACAGCAGCCCGAAGCGTCGCAGTCGGCGGCTGGTAAGTCGCTTTGACCGTGTCTGCCAGGTCCTTTTGCTCGAGCCTCGACGTTCTATCGCTCACACGCCCAAGCTCCTGAGCCAGCTTGTTTAAGGCTTCGCCCTCACCATTTGCGTCTGGAAAGCGCGACGTTGCGATCTCAACAAACGGTTTCAGCTTCTCGTCCAAGGCTGCCAACCGCGCTTGCAGTTCCTCGCGATGAGCCACGGCTGCAGATTCGCTCTGACGGGCATCCCGAATCTGTTGTTCTGCTCTCTCGCGCAGGTCATCCAATCGCTGCTGCGTTGTCGCGATTGAGCGATGGTCGTCGTAAGCCAGCGCCAGAGCCGCGGCAGCAATAAGAAACATCAGCACCATGCGAAACCGCCGCCCTCGTCGGTTCTTTGTGGTTCGGTGATCTCTCCACTCCCTCCGGTGAGCAAGAGCGCTCTCCAACAATCCGATGGACAGTAGAAGCACTGGGCAAATCAGCTTGAGAACGATCATGTCTTCTGCGTCCAGCGCGGTGGCAGCTCAGGCCGCGTCGTACCGTTGTGATCAGCCGGTTTTCAGGCGCATAAACAAGTTGACACCCTCGAGCATCAGCCGGATCCGCGCACGATCAGAGACTTCGTCCCATTCGCCGTGCGCGGCGTCGGTTCTAGAGCGGTGCGAAGGACGAGCGTCATCGACACCGGGTTCTGGGTGTAGGGCCGATACGACTCGGTGAACACGAGGCGATCGACGCCGGCAGCCGAATAGCACTTTTTTCGGGGGCCAGAAACGACGAGGGCGGCACGCTGCATGTGCCGCCCTTACTTGGTGTCTGGTGGAGCTGAGGGGGATCGAACCCCTGACCTCGTGAATGCCATTCACGCGCTCTCCCAGCTGAGCTACAGCCCCGGGGCGCCGTACGATATCACGCGTGGCGGAAGCGTGTGGGAGTCGAACCCACCTCGGCCGGCGCGAGCCGCCCGACACACGGTTTTGAAGACCGGGAGGGCCACCGGGCCCCCTGCGCTTCCGTGCAGGTCGAACCGCTAGCCTAGCATCCGCGCCCTATACTGCCCGGCCATGTCGACGGAAGCGCGCCGTTGAGAATCCCGGTCCCGCTCGCCTGGTGCCTCGTCCTGCTCACGTTCTTCACGGCGGGGCTGCTGCGCCAGTTCCACGACGAGACGCCGCACTCGCCCTACGTGCCGCCGGTGATCGGGAGCCTGCTGTTCGCCGCGTGCGTGTTCCTGGTGCTCGTGTCGGTACGCGAATGGAGTCGCGGAGCCGTTCCGGGACCGGGCGTCCGTCTCGGCAGCATCACGCCGATCCTGCTGATGCTCCTCGTCGAGAAGTGGGTCTCGCTCTCGCTGTACAGCCCGCTGTTCTACTGGCTCGTCCCGCACGATGCGAGCGAAGCGCGGCTCGACGCCTGGTTCCGGGCGTTCGCCGGCGCGGGGCTGCTCGTCGTGTGCGTCGTCGTCGCGCGCTTTTCGGCCCCGACGGCGCGCAAGACGTGGCGCCGAGCCCATCCGCACCGCTGGCCGTCTGCGGCGCTACAGATCCTGATCGCCGTCGTTGCGGTCTATGCGCTCCTCGGGATTCTCGCCCGCGCGCTCGGCGGGGGGTTCGCGCTCGGCTGGCCCACGGGCGGCTCGCTCCTGGTCTGGACGCTTGCGGGTCAGGCGGTTCTCGCGTTCGCCGAGGAGGTGTACTACCGCGGCCTCCTGATGTCCGAGGTCGAGCGGCTCGCACCTCGGCTCGGCCTGCGCCAACCCGCGGGCCGGCGCTGGTCGGCCCTCGGGTTGACCGCGGCCGTGTTCGGGATGGAGCACCTGCGGCTCGGTGTGCCGCTCGAGGAGGTCGGCCGACAGCTCGTGTTCGCCGTCGCCCTCGGGCTGCTCCTCGGCGTGCTCACGATGCTGTCGGCGAACCTGCACCTCGCGGGAGCGCTGCACGCGTGGATCAACTGGATGCTGCTCGGCGCGGCGCCGCGCTTCGTCGATCCGGCCGGGCAGCCGGTGCTGCCGCCGGGGACGTACATCGGCCTCGCGCTCATCGCCACGCTCGTCGTGGCGTTCGCGATGCGGCGGCGGAGAGGCTTGGAGCTCTAGGCTATTCGTCGCGCTCGCCGATCGAGCGCTCGAGGTCCTTGCGCGTATCGCGCACGACGCCCGCGAGCTCACGCACGTGATCGGCGATGCGGCGGGCCGACTCCTCGACGACGTCGGCGGCCTTGCGCAGCCCTGGGTCCGTGTCGAGCTTCAGCTTGAGGATCTGGGCCCGCCCGAGGAGCGACGTCAGCGGGTTGTTGATCTTGTGCGCCAGGTCGGCCAGCGCCACGAGCGCGGTCGACACGCGGGCCAGGCACTCGGCATCGGTCTCGCTCGCGGCCGGATCGGGCTGTCGCAACAGCACCACCTCGGCCTCGGGCTCGCTCGACAGTGCGCGACGAGCGACGTGCAGCACGCGCGGTGCGCTCTCGCCCGCACCCACCACCTGGCCTTCCGCTCCCCTCTCGACCGGTCCGAGCCACGGCGCGGCGTCGCTCCCGAGCAGGTCGCGTCGATCGACGCCGGTCAACGCAGACGCCGCATCGTTCGCCTGCTCGATCCGGCCTTCCGTACCGACGACCAGGATGCCCGCATCGAGCGCGGCGAGGACGTCGTCGAGGCGCCGGCACGCTCGCTCGCGATCCTCGACCAGACGCTCGACCTCGGTACGGGCGGCGCGGGCGTGGAGCCGGGCTTGGGGCACGTGGGAGCTCCTAGTTGTTCGAGAGCCAGGGTGCGACGCGGCGGACCAGCTCCGCGGCGTCGATCCAGCGCGGCTCCTCGTCGTGCTCGGTCGAGTCGTCGAGCAGCTCGACGTTGCGGATGCGGCGGGTCAGCTCGTCGTGCGTCAGCACGCGAAGCCCTTCGACGGTGTGTGGCTCGATCTGGGCCTTCAACATTCCAAACCCCCAGTGCTGTTGGAGCGGAGGGTCTTCGATTTAGCAATTGGTATTCCACGAAACGCATATGCGATCCTGAGTGCGGCGATTCCGTAACTTGCAGAGGCTCGCGGGCGTGGAACCCGGGGGCGAGGCGCCGTGGATGGACAAAAAACGACGTCGTGGACCGAGCCCAGTGACAAACGTCGGTACGTCGCCGACTGGCGCTCGGGCGTCTCACAGGTCGGAGCCTGCGCCGCGGACGGCTGGGCGAGGGGATGAGTTGCGTGTCGGATGAGGACCTCGTGCTCGCCGTCCAGGCCGGTGACACGGCCTCGCTGGGCGAGCTCGTCACGCGGTGGCAGCAGCCGCTCTACCGGTTCGTCAGCCGGCTCGTGCCCGCCCCCGACGATGCCCACGACGTGTGCCAGGAGACGTTCGTCCGCATCCTGCGCAACGCGCGAGGCTATCGACGGGGCGCGCGGTTCTCGACCTGGATGTACCAGATCGCGCTCAACCTGTGCCGCGACCAGGTCCGCCGGCGCAGGCGCTGGAGCCTGATCCTGAACGAGAGCCGCGCATCGCAGGATGCGCCGACGCCGGCGGCCGACGCGCCGCGCTTCGATCCCGCCCACGCCGCCGAGAGCCGGGAGCTCGCCGCGGCCGTGGGTCGGGCTCTCGGTCAGATTCCGCCCGAGCAGCGCGAGGTCCTGGTCCTGAAGGAGTTCGAGGGGCTGAAGTTTCGCGAGATCGCCGAGATCCTGGATTGTCCGGAGAGCACCGTGAAGTCGCGGATGTACTACGGCCTGAGCGGGCTGCGCGACGCGCTGGCCCGCCAGGGTATCCGCGGCACGTAAGGAGTCGTGTCATGGCGTGTCGTGAATGGAAGGACGAATGGGTCGCGAAGCTGTACGAGGAGCTCGACCCGCGAGACGAGCCGGCCGTATCCGAGCACCTCGCGCAGTGCCTCGACTGTCGGGCGACGCTCGAGGAGCTCGAGGCGGTGCGGTCGACGCTCTCGACCTGCGCGGCGAACGCGCCGGCGACGATCGTCCCGCGCGTGCTCGTCCTGCGGAGCCGGCGGATGCACCCGGCGTGGGGACTCGGTGCAGGACTCGCGGCGTCGCTGCTCGTCTTCGCGTCCGGGCTCTACGTCGGCGGACGATGGCCCGAGCATGACCGGACCGTCCTTCCCGTGGGAGCGGTGCTGACGCGCGACGACCTGTCGGCGCTCGAGACCCGTATCCGGTCGCTCGAGCATCGCGCGTCGACGCCCGACCTGACGCTCCAGACCGCGCAGCGCGAGCTGCCGCCGAACACGGTCACCGACCTGGAGCTGCGCGCCGAGATGGACCGCCTGGCGCGCCGGATGCGCGGCGAGCGCGCGCTCGACATGGAGTTCCTGCTCGACGAGCTGTCGGCGACCGAATGGCGCACCGGCAAGTGGATCGACGAGACGCGCGAAGCCGTGCGCTACGTCGCGTTGCGGGACGACGAGCGGCTCACCGAGCGCTAAGGCCTCAGCGAGAGCTGAGGACGACGCCCAGGTCGGCCAGCCGGTCGCGCGCTGCGGCCGCGACGCTCGGGCCCGCGTCGTCGAACGTCCGTGCCGTGCTCGCCGCGGCTTGGCGGTAGAGCACGGCCGCCGCGTCGTCCTTGCCCTGCGCCTCGAGCGCCACGCCGAGGTAGTACGCCCGCGTGCCCTCGCCGATTCCGGCGCGCTCGCCCCACGTCACGCGGCGCCACGCCTGCTCCGCGAGCTCGGGCAGACCGGCGTCGAGGAACAGCAGACCGAGGTTTGCGAGCGCGTGCGAGGTCTCGTCCGACTCGACGACCGAGTCGAGGTTCGCCCACGCGGCGAGGATCGTCGCGTCGCTCGCGTCCGCGCGGTCGAGAACCAGGTTCGGGCCCGTCCGGCCGATCAGCTGGGCGTCCTTCGTCGCGCCGGCGCCGTCGACCCACTGGACCGCGATCGGTCGGGCGACGGACGCCGCGGCGAGAGTCGCCCGCACGTCGCTCGACTTCGTGACCGGCTGTCCGCCGAGGGCGACGAGCCGCGATCCGGCGGTCAGACCGATGCTCGCGGCCGACGAGCCCGACTCGACCTCGACGACGACGGGCGAGCCGCCAGCCCGGGGATCGGCGGTGCTGAAGCCCCACGTCGCGACGACCCACGACGGGCGCGGGCCCTTGCGCGGTGGACCGACGAGCGGCGCGACCTTACGCAGGATCGGACTGTAGAGAAACCAGGAGTCGGGCTCGCCCGCGCGCCCACCCGAAACGAGAGCGAGCGCGACGTCGCATTCCTTGGGCAGGTCGAGCGCGAGCCAGGCGTCCGCGTCGCCAGCGGCGAATCCCGGCGGGAACGGCCGCCGGTCGAGGATCGTGTACGCCCCGAGGAACTCGGCTGCGGCCTCGAGCGGGCCATCGCCCCCGACGACGACCAGGTTCGGCCGCGGCGCGACGTCGACGACGGCGTCCCCGGCTTCTGCGAGCTCGACCGGACCGCGCCAGACGATCCGCCCACCCGCGCGGATCTCGAGCGTGTGGTCGCCGGGACACGCTTCGAGCGCCGGCGCGGGCAGCCGTCCCGCGATCGCTTCGTCGATCCGCACCGCCGCTCCGTGCGGCCCCCCGCGCAGCGTGAGCCGTGCGCGCGAGGGCGCGAGGCGCACCGTCTCGTAGCGCTTGGGGGCCCGATCGAGGAGGTCGACGGTCAGCACGTCGCGCACGGTCTGCGCCGCGAAGCACGGCCGGCTGAGCTCGAACACGTGCTCGCCGAGCGACAGGTTCTCGAGGACCAGCTCGGCCGGGCCGCCCGCGGCCGGGTCGCGACGCGTGGTCCCGGCGTCGTGCCCGTCGACGCGGACGAGGACGTCCTCGGGCTCGGTGCGAAGAACGACCGTTCGCGCGTTCGGCGAGAGCGTGATCTCGACCGGGGTTTCCTTGTTCGCCTCGACACGGATGACGCGGTCGTCGGGGTCGTGACCCGCGAGCTCGACGCGCAAGGCGCGCTCGCCGGCGAGTACCGGAACGAGCCCCTGGGGGTCGGCGACGACGACGACGCCGTCGACGGTCACCCGCGCGGTCTGGGGGTCGACCACGAGCTTGAGGCGCCCGACCATCTGCGTCCGGACGGTGTTGAAGCGCTGGAGCGCCTTCTGGGGCGTGAGGCTCGTCGACGGCTCGTATCCCGGCTGGAGCTTGAGGATCTCGCGGTAGTCCCGCTCGGCAGCGTCGAGATCGCCGAGCCCGACGTGAGCCTGGGCCCGCAGCACGAGCGCCTCGCCGCGCTCGGCGCCCGACAGCGCCGGATCGTCGAGAAGCCGGTCGATCGCCGAGAGCGCGTTCTCGAAGCGCGCCTCGACGAGCTGCTCGCGGATCGCATCGAGCCGTCCGCGGCCTGAGGTCTCGCCTTCCTGCGCCCCCGTGGGACCGATGGCGAGGCCGAGCGCCACGAGCAAGACGATCCGCTGTGCCGTCCGTCCGATCATGGGAGTCGCACCCACGACCCGTCCGAGCCGTCGAACACGCCGATCGCCCCGTCGGGCTCGAACGCGACCGCCTGGGGTTTGGTGATGCCGAACGCCTTGCAGTCGATCCGGCCGCGCTCGTCCCCCTCGGGCGTGAGCAGGTGCAGCGCGTCGTCGCGCTCGTCGAGCACGGCCACGGTGCCCGCGCGATCGACCGCGAAGGCCACGGGCTTCTGCACGCTCCCGAGCCCCGCGGGCTCGAGCGGCCCGTCGATCCTGGCGGCGAGGAGCAGCTTCTCCCGCGCATCGACGGCGACGACGCGCGAGCCGTCCCACGCCAGGCCCACGAGCCGTCCACCGGGGTGGGTCCAGACCCACGCGGGCGCGCTCGCGGCGGGGTCGATGCGGCCGATGCGCTCGCGCTTGCGGTCGAGCACCCACAGCCGGCCCGCCGCGTCGGCCGCGAGAGCGGTGACCGGCGCGAAGTCGCCCTGGTGCGCGATCGGCCGCGCCAACCCGTCCGGCGCAAGTCGGTACACGCGGTCGCCCGCGGCGGCATAGATTCGTCCGAGCGGATCGACCGTGACCGCCTGCAGCTCGGCGACGTTCCAGCGGCTCACGACACCGGACGCTCCGAGCTTCAGCACCAGGGACGTCCGAGCGTCGCCGACGAGCGCGCCGGCAGGAACCCCCGCGAATCCGGCGAGGCTCCGCACACCGCTCGGCGTGCGCTCGACCGCAGCGGCGCGAGGCGCCGTCGGGACCAGGTTGCGCAGCGACAGCTCGCGCAGCGCCTCGGCCCCCAGCAGCGGAGCCACGTGATCGTCGATCGCGCGCTGGGTCAGCGCCGCGGCGCGTCCCGCGTCCCCCCGGCGCAGGGCGACGCGCGCCGCGGCGACACGCGCACGCGATGCGGGCTCGCTGTCCGGTGCATCGACGAGGAGACGACCGTAGGCGTCGGCCGCTCGACCGAGCGCTCCCGACTGCTCGAGGATCCACGCCGCGGCGTAACGCGCGGAGTGGGCCCACACGGGTGCAGATCCCGGGGCCGCGACGGCCAGGAGATCGGCGCGCGCGCTCGCCGGGTCGTAGAGCGGCAGCGGCTCGAGGTGCAGCAGCGCGCGGTAGTACCTCGCCTCCGCGGTGCGATCGGCGGCCGGGAGCTCTGTGACCACGCGATCGAGGATCTCGCCGGCTCGTCGCGCCGCGGGCTCGCCGATCTCGCCGAGATCCTCGGGCCAGCGCGCCGGCCGCTCGAGCAGCGCGAGATCGACCCACGCGTCGTCGGCCCACGCTCCCGCGGGATCGAGCTCGGCGACCTTGCGCAGGGCGGCTCCGGCCTCGGCCGAGCCTTCGGCGACCAGCCGGCGTGCGGCACGGTACTGCCGCTCCGCGGCTGCCGGATCCGCCGCCGCGGCCGCGTGCGTGGACGGCGCGAGCAGCGTGCCCCCGACGAGCGCGATGACCTCGATCCGCACGCGACGCACGTCAGCTCCGGAACGACACGCGGATCTCGGGCGCCGCTCCGGCTGCCAGGCGGACCTCGCGAGTTTTCGATTCACCGGTGGGCTTGAGCGTCACGCGGACCTCGTAGGTCCCGGCGGCGAGCTTACGCCGGAGCGGCACCTCGTCGAGGTATTTCCAGTCGCCACCCGGACGCCGCACGTCGACCGTGCAGTTCGGCGGGTACGCCAGGACGACGAGCGTGCTCATCCCCGGGACGTCGAGATCGGCTTTGGCCTCGGCGCCGGCGACGACCTCGACGCTCGTCGAGACGTCGACCCACAGCTCGTCGTTGGTCAGGCGTACGCGATGGGGTCCTTCGGGCAGGTCGAGCCGCCTGACGCCGCGCTCGACCGGCTGACCGTCGACCTCGACGCGCAGCTGGATCGAGGTTTCGGGCAGCACGAGCACGCCCTTGGGAATCGGCTCGAGCGCGACCTCGGCCAGGAGCCGGCGGGCCTCGAGCGGCGTCGCTCTCGAAGGGATCTCGACGACCGCAGGGCGATACCCGGCCGCTGCGACGGTCAATCGATTGTCGCGACACAGGTCGAGACGCAGCTCGACCGGTGTCGTGCCCGCCGCGTCGCCGTTCACGGCGACCGCGGCGGAAACCCCCGGGTCGGCCATCGCGTAGGTCAGCTCGGTCGGCTCGAGCACGAGCGCGACCTCGCCCGCCGCGTCGGTCGGATCCAGGCGGTGCTCCTCGGTGCGACATGCGTGCTCGGCGCGCAGCAGCCCGAACGGTCCGCTCGACGCGAAGCGCACCGTCTCTCCCGCCGACCGGTCGAGCGGCACGCCGTCGAGGAGCACGCGAGCCTCGGCCGGCTCGGTCCGTATGCGAGTCTCGAGCATCGTGACGGGCGGCGAAGACGGTGCGCCGCGCAACCGATCTCGGAACAGCCATCCGGCGCCGACGAGCACCAGGACGACCACGATGCCGAGCCCCACGGGCCACCCGGCCGACGACGATCGTTCAAGGCGCGGAGCCGCGGGAAGCGAGTGCGCGCCCTCGGCCGAGCGCGACGGCGGGCGCGCCCGAAGCGGCGTCGAGTCGACCACGGCGGCCCGGCGCAGGGCTCGCGCGAAATCCTCGCCGTCCGCGAACCGCTCGTCCGGGCTCTTGGCCAGCGCGGTCCGGAGGAACGCACGCAGCTCCGACGAGATCCGCGGATGGTCGGCCCGCGGCTCCTTCGGCGCCTCGTTCACGATCCGGTACACGACCGACGAGACCGAATCGCCAGGGAACGGCTTCTCCCCCAGCAACAGCTCGTACAGCACGACGCCGAGCGAGAACAGGTCGGCGCGGCCGTCGAGTGTCCCGCCACGCACCTGCTCGGGCGCGAGGTAGCTCGGGGAGCCGAGGAGCGCCCCGTCGGACCCCAGGCCCGCGTCGGCTCCGCCGGCGAGCCCGAAGTCCGTGATCTTGACCATCGAGTCGCCGACGCGCATCAGGTTCGCAGGCTTGATGTCCCGATGAACGACGCCCGATCGGTGCGCATAGGCCAGCGCCTCGGCCGCCCGGGCCACGAGCTCTACGACGTCGGGCACGGGCAGCAGCGCGTCTGCGGTGCAGAATCGATCGAGCGGATCGCCCTGCACGTATTCCATCGCCAGGTACGGCGTCCGGTCGACCTGTCCCGCATCGAACAGCGTGACGATGCCCGGGTGGAGCAGCCGGCCGGCCGCGCGCACCTCGCCGAGGAACCGCGCGCGTGCCGCGGCGTCCTCGGGAACCAAGCCCTGCACGACCTTGATGGCGACCTTGCGGTCGATCTGCGGATCGTACGCCAGGAGCACGCGGCCCATCGCTCCACGGCCCAGCTCACCGAGGATCTCGTAGCGACCGAGCGTCTTGGGCTGCATCTTCGATCGTGCGCGCAGAACGGGGCGGTCACGCCGGCGCACACGACGCGACCCGGAAAAACGTAACCCGCACTCCGGACGAAGTCAATTCGACGCCATGAGCGCCGCGCGCAGCTCCGCGCGATCGACCGCCACGCCCTCGGCGCGCCCCATCCGCCCGATGGCCCGCGGAACGACACAGTGCGGCCTCCCCCGGCGCGTCTTCTTGTCGGCGCGGGCACCCCGCACGACCGCGTCGATCGGCACGGCCGACGGCAGGCGCGACGGAAGCCCGAGCGCACCCAGGATGCGCTCGAGCCGCTCGAGGTGCGCGGCGGGGAAACCGGCCCGCGCGACCGCGATGCGCGCCTCGGCAACGAGCCCGATCGCGACCGCGAGGCCGTGCGGCACGGCGTAGTCCGACGCCCCCTCGATCGCATGGGCCACGGTGTGGCCGAAGTTGAGCGCCGCCCGACGCCCCAGGTCGCGCTCGTCTACGGCGACGATCTGCAGCTTGAGTCGGGCGGCCCGGACGATCGCCTGCTCGACGATGCGTGACCGGCGCTCGCGCAGCTCGATCGCGTGGCGCTCGAGCCAGGCGAAGAACGCGGGGTCGCCCACGACCGCCGTCTTGACGATCTCGGCCAGGCCCTCGGCGTAGCGCCGGCGTCCGAGCGTGTGGAGCACCTCGGGATCGGCGTACACGCCGCGCGGCTGGTGGAACGAGCCGATCTGGTTCTTCGCCGACCCGAGGTTCACACCCGTCTTCCCGCCGAGCGCCGCATCGACCATCGCGAGGAGCGTCGTCGGAGCGTGGACCACCGGGATCCCGCGATGCCACGTCGCGGCGAGAAAGCCGGCGAGGTCTGAGGTCACGCCGCCGCCCAGGGCCACGAGCAGCGCGTCGCGCCCGACGGCGAGGCGTGCCAGCCGATCCTCCAGCCGCTCCTTCGTGCGCCGCGTCTTGTGCCGCTCCCCCGCGGGGAACGTCAGCAGGTCGACGCGCACGTGCCTTTGCCGGAGCGCGCGAACGAGCCGACCCGCATGGAGCCGCGCGACGCGCGAGTCGCTGACCACGACCACGCGCCCGGGCGCGTCGTGGGCGACCTCGCGCACGAGCGTCTCGAGCGCGCCGCGGCCGATGCGAACCCTACAGGATCGAGCGGGCGCGCGCGGCAGGCGCAGGTGGAATGCGTGCACCGCTCAGGACGGCCGCGTCCCCGCGCGCGCTTCGAGATCGGCGACGTACTCCTCGACCAGCCGCCGCTGGGCGGCGTCGTCGAGGTTCTTCGAGAGCAAGCGCTCGGCGGCGGCGATCGCCAGGTCGACCACCGCGGCCTTCAGGTCGCCGCGCGCCTCGCGCATCGCCGACTGGATCTGGGCCTCGGTCTGGGCCAGCACCTGGTCGCGCTCGCGCCGCGCCTGGTCGAGGATCTCGGTCTTGAGTCGCTCGGCGTCGCGCTGGCCGGCCGCGACCGCCTCGGCCCGCTCCCGGCGCGCCTGGTCGAGCAGCTGCCGGTGCTCGACGAGCAGCGCTTCGGCCGCCTCGCGATCCTTGCGCGCCTGCTCGATCGTGCCGGCGATCGACTTCTCGCGCTGCTCGAGCGCGCCGAGCAGCGGCTTCCAGGCGAACCGACCGAGCAGCACGACGAGGATCAGGAACGTGACCGTGGTCCAGAACATCGTGCCGAACTGGGGCTCGATCAGCGACGCGCCGCCGCCCCCTTCGGACGCGAGCACCACCCCGCTCGCCAGCACGACCGGCAGACTGGCGCAGATCGGCCGGAGCCTGCGCATCGTCGCCCCCACTACTTGAACGAAAGCAGGAAGCAGATGACCAGGGCCAAGAATGCGATGCCCTCGATCAGCGCCGCGGCGATCAGCATGGCGGTCTGGATCGTGGCCGCCGACTGCGGCTGCCGCGCGATGCCTTCCATCGCCCGCCCGGCGAGCAGGCCGATTCCTACGCCGCCACCGATGATCGCCAGGCCTGCGCCCACACCGGCGCCGAGATACGCCATTGCCGAGGGTTCCATCGCTCGCTTCCTCCCGTCCGGCTCAGTGAGCCGGGTGCACGGACATACCGATGAACTGAGCCGTGAGCATCGTGAAGATGTACGCCTGCAGGAACGCGACCAGGATCTCGAGCAGGTAGACGAACAGCGTGAACGCCACCGACAGCGGCGCCACGAGATACCAGACCTGCGACAGGATGAAGATCAGCGAGATGAACGCCAGGATCACGATGTGGCCGGCCATCATGTTCGCGAACAGCCGGATGCACAGCGCGAAGGGCCGGATGAACGTGCTCAACACCTCGAGCACGAACATGATCGGAACGAGCCACAGCGGGAGCCCCGACGGCACGATGTTCTTGACGTGGCGCACGAGGCCGAACTCTCTCAGCCCGCCGACGTGGATCACGAGGAACGCGATCACCGCGAGGGCCGCCGTGACCGAGATGTTGCCGGTCGCGGTGGCGGCGCCCGGGACGAGCCCCAGCAGGTTGCACGACAGGATGAAGAAGAACGTCGTCATCAGGTAGCCGACGAACCGGTCGGCGCCGTGGGCGATCGACTTCCGCGCGACCTCGTCGCGCAGGAACACCATCATGACCTCGAGCATGTTGCGCAGGCCGCGCGGGACCGCCTCCTGCCGTCGCCGGCTGGCCAGCACGAACGCCCCGAGCAGGATCGCGCTCGCGATCCACATCATCACGACGTGCTTGGTGATCGAGATGTCGTAGCCCCCGAGCGCGTCGGGCAAGTGCAGCACGGGAAGGTGGATCTTGAGCTGCGTGAACGGAACCTCGATCTCGTTCGAGTCGAGGATGTGATGCAGGATCGACGTGCCCGGGTCGTAGGCCGCGGACGCGTGGTCCCCCGCCTGCTTCGCCGCCTCGGTCTCGGTGCCCGTCATGCCCCGGCCTCCGTGACCGCGCTCACGCCGTCCGCGTGCGGCCGAGGATCCAGCCGACCTCGAGGACCTGCAGCGGCACGTAGCCTGCGGCGAGCCCGGCGAGGTACGGCACAACCGCCCCGTCCCCGGCCACGGCCGCGCCCCACGCGCCGAGCGCCGCGGCCCCGAGGCGGGCCAGAGTCGACGCGCCGAGCGCCACGAAGAAACCGTGAGCCGCCCGGCCGTGCGACCGCACGAGGCTGACACCGGACACGACCCCCACGATCGCCATCAAGGCGCAACCGGTCAGGGCCCAGCGCAGCGCGACACCGTCGCTCCGCGGGACGAGCGTCGCGAGCGCGCCCGCGGCGAGCACGGCGAGCCCGAGCGCAGCGAGACCGAACTGGAGCGCCCCGAACCGAGTCCGCGCGCTCATCGGTCGTTCCGTCCTCGCAGCCCGGGGATGACCCGGCGATAGAAACCGTAGAATCCGAGCGTGATCCCGAGCAGCGCGCCGAGCACCAGGAGCCAGGGTGCGGTGTCGAGCCAGCGATCCGCTCGGTAGCCGGCGTACGACAATAGCACAACCGGAACGGCGATTTCGAAGCCCAAACCGACCAGCGCCGTAGGGTTCGACTGCGTGACACGCCCTCCCGGAAACCTACTCTACCAAGCCGGCGCGAGTGCCGCGTCACCGTCGTCCCCTTGCTCGCTGGCCGGGCGCTCGGGTAGGCTGCGGCGCTCGCGCGCGAAACGTAGGGAGGGGCGGATGGTTCCGTTCGACGGTCCGGCGATCGCCGGGATCCCGATCGAGTTCTTCCTGTTCGGCTTGACGCTATTGGGCGTCGCGCTGTTCCACCACCATACGCTGCGCGTCGCGCTCACGGGTCTCGCGGCGATCGTCCTGTACAAGCTCGTGTTCACCGGGTTCAAGACCGGCCCCGGCCTGTTCGGGCTCGTCTCGCACCTCGAGCACGAGTGGGTCATCCTGGCCAACCTGTTCGGCCTGCTGATGGGCTTCGCTTTGCTCTCGCGGCACTTCGAGGACAGCCAGCTCCCGGCGGCGCTCCCGCGCTTTTTGCCCGACGACTGGAAGGGCGCGTTCCTGCTGCTGGTGATGGTCGCCGTGCTGTCGAGCTTCCTCGACAACATCGCCGCCGCGCTGATCGGCGGCGCGATGGCCAGCACGGTGTTCCGGGGCAAGGTGCACATCGGCTACCTGGCGGCGATCGTCGCGGCGTCGAACGCCGGGGGCTCGGGCTCGGTGGTCGGCGACACGACCACGACCATGATGTGGATCGCCGGCGTCAGCCCGCTCGCCGTGCTCCACGCGTTCATCGCCGCCGCGGTCGCGGTCGTGGTCTTCGGCATCCCCGCGGCGCTGCAGCAGGATCGCCACTCGCCGATCACCAAGGACGCGCCAGCCGACCTGCGCCTCGACTGGCCGCGCGTCGGGATCGTGGCGCTGATCCTGCTCACGGCGATCGCGGCCAACGTGATCGTCAACGTCGAATTCCCGCAGATCTCCGACCGGTTCCCGTTCATCGGCGCCGCGGTGTGGCTCGCGCTGCTCGTCGGGGCGCTCGTGCGGCGTCCCGCGTGGGACGTGCTGCCCGAGACGCTCAAGGGCTCGATCTTCCTCCTGTCGCTCGTCGTCTGCGCGTCCCTGATGCCGGTCGAGAAGCTCCCCGCAGCAGCGTGGACCACGGCCTTCGGCCTCGGCTTTCTGTCGGCCGTGTTCGACAACATCCCGCTGACCGCCCTGGCGCTCAAGCAGGGCGGCTACGACTGGGGCATGCTGGCCTACACGGTCGGGTTCGGCGGCTCGATGATCTGGTTCGGCTCGTCGGCCGGCGTCGCGCTGACGAACATGTACCCCGAGGGCAAGTCGGCCTGGCAGTGGCTCAAGAACGGCTGGCACGTCGCCGTGGCCTACGTGATCGGGTTCTTCGTCCTGCTCGCGGTCATGGGCTGGCAGCCCAGCGAAACGCGGCAAACGGCGACCGAGCATGCGGCGAGCGCGAGCCACGCCGAGTCTACGGTCGAGGCCCCGAAGAAGTAGCGAGCGTGACCGCCGGCCGCGCCGCGGGTGCGCGCGCCATCTCGGGGCGCGTCTCCGGGTACTCGTAGCGCCGCTCGACCTGCTGGACGAGCCGATCGACCGGCTCTTCGAGAATGTCGAAGAACGGCTTCGGGTACAACCCGATCCAGAACGCGAGAGCCACGAGCGGGACGAGCGTGAGGATCTCCCGCACGCTCAGATCGGTCAGCTTGCGGTTCTCCTCGCGGTCGAGCCGGCCGAACATCGTGCGCTGGTACAGCCAGAGCATGTACACCGCGCCGAGGATCACGGTGGTCAGGGCGAGAATCGCCCACCACTTGCTCGGCAGCTGGAACGCCCCGACGAAGATCGCGAACTCGCCGACGAATCCGTTCCCGGGCAGCAGCGGCAGGCCGATCGACGACAGGGTCATCAGCAGGAAGAACACGGCGAACACGGGCATGACCTTCCACAGCCCGCCGTAGTCGTCGAGGCGCCGCGTGTGACGGCGCTCGTACACGATGCCGATGAGCAGGAACAGCGCGCCCGTCGAGATGCCGTGATTCAGCATCTGCAGCACGCCACCCGTGATCCCCTGGTGGTTCAGGGCGAAGATCCCGACCATCGTCAGCCCGAGGTGGCTCACCGAGGAGTAGGCCACGAGCTTCTTCCAATCGCTCTGCATCAGCGCGACCATCGCCCCGTAGATCACGCCGACGAGCGCGAGGCCCAGGGCCCACGGCAGGAAGTGGCGCGTGGCCTCGGGCAGGATCGGCAGGCTGAACCGCAGGAACCCGTAGGTCCCCATCTTCAGCAGGACGCCAGCCAGGATCACCGAGCCCGCGGTCGGGGCCTCGACGTGCGCGTCGGGGAGCCAGGTGTGGAACGGGAACATCGGCACCTTGATCGCGAAGCCGACGAAGAACGCGAGCCAGATCCAGTACTGCAGGTCGAACCAGCCGATCCACGAGCCCATCGCCTGGAGCAGGCGCACGTCGAACGTATACGTGCCGGTCGTGCTGCCGTGGAACAGGTAGAGCGCCAGAATCCCCAGCAGCAGCACCAGCGAGCCGAGCAGCGTGTACAGGAAGAACTTGACCGCGGCGTAGATCCGGCGCGGGCCGCCCCACACGCCGATCAGGAAGTACATCGGGACGAGCATGACTTCCCAGAAGATGTAGAACAGGAACACGTCGAGGCTGACGAACACGCCGATCATCCCGGTCTGCAGGACCAACAGGGCCGCGTAGTACTCGCGCACGCGCTGCTCGACCGCGGTCCACGAGGACAGGATCGCCAGGAATCCGAGGAGCGTGGTCAGCAGCACGAGCAGCATCGAGATGCCGTCGACGCCGACGATGTAGCGGACGCCGAGCGACGGGATCCAGTCCGTCTCGTGGACGAACCGGAAGCCGAACCGATCGCGGGGTGCTGTGGCCCAGCCGAGCCACAACGGCAGGCTGAGCACGAAACCGGCCCCGGCGACGAGCGTCGCGAAGCGCGCGGCGAGCGCCTTCTGCTCGGCGCGGAACAGAACGAGGAGCGCGATCGCGCCGCCGAGCGGGAGGTACGTGACGACGTTGAGGAGTTGCTCGCCGAACGGGTTCATGGACGGCGCATTCTAGCAAGAAGCGCCCGACACTCGGTGCGGATCTATCGCCCTTGGCGGTCGCTCGGCCGCGCGGTCGGTGCGGGCTCGACGACGAGCCGGACCGCCGTGGGCCGCCGGTCGACGCGGTACGCCCGGTCCCCGGCGATCAGCTGGCCCGTCGATTCGGAGCGGACGTAGCCCCGTCCGGGAAACCGCGCTTCGAGCGCGCGCACGAGCGCGTACTCGAAATCCGCGGCTCCCCCCTCGTCGGCGAACCGGACGTCCCAGCGCGTGATGCCGCGCTCGGGCGCTCCGGGTGCGGGCGGCTCGAGCCGCTCGACCCGATCCCCGACCCACCCGGCCGCGGCTTGGAGCCCGAGGTCGTCCTTGCCGGTCGATCCGGCGACGAGGACGAAGATCGCGTGCGCGCCGAGCGTGTCCGCATCGGCAACCGCGAAGCCGTCGGGCGGCGCCGCGGCCGTGGGCACGTTCGTGCTCGGCGGCCCCGGGCGCTCTCCGCGCAGCAGCTCGGCCGTCGTCCGACGGCGTGCCGCGGCCTTCACGACCTCGGGAAACCCTCCGCGGCGGAAGGCGGCCGCGCCGGCATCGAACCCGTCCTCGTACACGATGCGCACGAGCTCGCGCTCCGTCTCTGCGAGAGCGTCGAGGCCCGGCGGAACGAGCCGTCCGTCGAGAACCCCACGCGGGTCGACGCCTCCCGAGACCGCGGCGTCGGCAAGGCCGATCCCCCCGAACAGGTAGCGCAGCGCGAGCAGGTTGGCCTCGGCCTCGGCCCACGCGGCGCGGGCCAGGGTTTCGTCGGTCGTCTGGGCGAGCCAGTCGGCCGGCGACCGCTCGAGCTGCCGCACGTGCACGAGCATGTGTCCGACGACCGGCTCGTCCGGCCGCACGCCCGTCGACATCAGAACCGTGGCCCGATCTCCGGCGCCCGGGGCGAAGTCCTCGGCGCTGAGGCACACGGGATCGACGAGCAAGCGGTTCCCCTGGGGATCGAAGCCGATCCCGTCGAGGTCGGCTGCGAGAACCGCGTACACGCGCTCGGGCGACTCAGGAGACCCGAGCCCGAGATCGACCCACGCCCGGCCTCGCGCGCGCAGCCGCTCGCGCGAGACCGCGTTGAGCGCCCGGATCTCCGCCGCTGCTCGACGCAGCTCCGCCGATGCGCGGACGGCGAGGGGCGGGCGGTCGAACGGCTCGCCGTGGATCTCGGTCACCCGGTCGGCGATCTTGCGCACGGCGCCCAGGAGCTGCAGATCGGCGCCGCGCACGGCGGGAGGAGTCTCGCGCTGCGGATCGACCGGCTGCAGCAGCGCGAGAGCGAGCGCCAGAGACCTCACGGCGCCGGCGGCTCGCGGACGGCCGACGGCTCGGGAACGACCTGGACGGTGTCGCCGATCCGCAGCCCTTCCCGGCGGGCCGTGCCGGCGGCGACCTCGAGGACGTTGCGCGCGAGCCGCTGCGGCTCGTAGTTCGGGCACGGCCCCGTCTCCGCGCACGGGGGAAGCGAGTGGCCGATCTCGACCACGCGCGAGGACTCGTCGAGCCAGATGATGTCGAGCGCCACGCGGCAGTTCTTCATCCAGAACGGGCGGCGACCGGTCTCGCCGTACACGAACAGCATGCCCGCGTCCGACGGAACGTGCTCGCGGAACATGTACCCCCGGCGCTGGCTCTCCCGGTCGGCGGCGATCTCCAGGCGGAACTCCGCTCCGGAGGGGAAGATCGCGACCGGACGCGGAGCCGCGACCGCGCACCCGGCGCCCGCCAGACCGAGGACGCACAGGGCCGCGGCGCGGAGCGGGATCACGGCAGCGTCACGGACGGCCGGCTCACGAACGAACGGTCCTCGATGAACAGGTCCTGCGCCTCGCCTTCGCCTCCGGGCTGACCGTCGGCGCCGAGACAGCCCAGGACGTACCCGCCGCCGGACTTGAGCTTGTACAGGAGCGGCCGGCCCCACGGATCGTTGGGCGCACGAACGTCGTCGAGGGACTTGGGCCAGGATCCTCGGCGGCGGTAGTTGTACACCGCGCGCGCGGCGCGGATCATCGTGTCGCGTACGCGGCGCTCGGGATACGTCTCGACCGCCTCGGTCAGACCGCGATACAGCGTGAGATCCTCGCGCGCCTTCCCGGCGACCTCGGTCTCCGGATACTTCGCGACGATCGACTCGAGCTCGCGCACCGCGTCCTCGATCTCGTCGCTCTCGACGTGCGCCTGCGCTCGCTCGTACGCTCGAGCGGCCGCCGCGTCGTGCGTGCATCCGGACGACGAGCACAGCGCGAGCACGAGAACCGGCGCGCCGACGCGCAGAGCTCCGTTGACTTGCTCGCGCGCTCGTCCGATAATCCGCTCGCTTCTCCGCACGGTTGCACCTGAACTTCGATCGCGCGTCGCCCGGCTCGCCGGGCGCGTGTCGAATTTATAGAGGATGCTGCGTCCGAGAGCAAACGAGATCCCGGACCTCGTGCGAAGCCTCGGGAGTCCGGATGCGGCGCATGCCGATGCGGCGCGGGCGCGCCTCGCGGTCCTCGGCGGCCGCGCGGTCGAGGATCTCGTCCTCGCGCTCGAAGGCCGTGATCGATGTATCCGCGAGCGCGTGATGCCGCTCCTCGCGCTGATCCGCGATCCGCGGGGCCGCGCACCGCTGATCGCCACGCTGCTCGACGCCGAGCCGGCGATGCGCGCGCTGGCGGCCGAATGTCTCGCGCGGTTCCCGGCGCCGGACGTCGTCCTGGCGCTCGAGCGCACGCTGCTGCGCGACGCGCACGAGTCGGTGCGCGTGGCCGCGGTGCGCGCGCTCGTCGAGCACTGCTCGGCGGGCCGGGACGACGCGATGCGCCGTCCGCTCGAGCTGCTGCTCGATCCGTCCGAGGGGCGGTCGATGCGCGTCGCCGCATTCCGGCTGGTGCGCACCCTGCCCGCGGCGCAGCGCCCGAGCCTCCTGGCCCGACTCGGCGAGGACACGGACGCGGAGATACGGCGGCTGGCCCGGGCGTTCGACAGCGAGCCCAGCCCGACGCCGTGCGCGCTCGACGAACTCGCGTCGCCGGACTACGCGCGCTGGAACGCCGCGGTGCTACAGCTCGGCAGCGGTGGCGCGGTGATCGTCTCGGCGCTCGTGGGCGAGATCTGCCGGCGCGGGGACCCGGAGTTCGCGACCCGGGCCGGGATGGTGCTCAAGGCGCTCGGCCGGCGCCACGCACTGTCGATCGCCGACGCGCTCGATCGGGTCGCCGACGCGATCGCGCTCCACGTGCTCGTCGACGTCATCGGCACGATCGGCGAGCCGGCGCTCGTGTACCGCCTGAAGGACGTGCTCGACCGGCTGGGACGAGACCCGGCGGACGGTGCGATCCGGCGCGTGCGCGCGAGGTCGCACCTCGAGCTCGCACGCATCGGAAGCCGCGTGGCGATCCAGGATCTGCGCGCGGCGCTGGGCGACGTGGGATTCCCCCTCGATCTCGAGCTGTTGTCGGCGGTCGAGCTCGTGGGAACGCGCGACGAGATCCCGGTGCTGCTCGCGGCATTTCTCCGCGAGGAGCCGTTCGTCGCCGAGCGCGTGGCCCACACCGTGCGGACGATCATGAAGCGCGAGCGGATCCGGCGCGACGACCGGACGCTCCAGCGTCTCGGCACCGGAATGCGCGGTGCGCTCGACCGCATCCTCCCGCGGCCGGCGACGAGAGTCCGGCGCCTGCGGCCGTCGATTCTCGCGCGGGACGCCTAGGCCCGGCGATGCTATAGTCCGCGCTTCGCTCTCGCGGCTCGAGCCGCCCGAGGTCCGGCCATGTGGGTCATCCTGCTGACGATCGTGCACATCATCGTGGCGGTGATCCTGATCGGAGTGGTGCTGCTCCAGACCGGCAAGCGCGCCGACCTCGCGGGCGCGTTCGGGGGCGGCGGAAGCCAAACGGTGTTCGGCACCCGGGGCGCGGCCACGCTGCTGTCGAAGATCACGACCGGCGCGGCGATCGCGTTCATGCTCACGTCTCTCGGTCTGTCGCTGATGGCGTCGCGCTCGACCGGCACGTCCGGCGGCTCGGTGCTGCCCGACGAGCCGGCGGCCTCGACCGCTCCCGCGCCGTCGCCGTCGACCGCGCCGGTTGCACCGCCGAGCGCGCCTCCGACTCCGGCCTCACCCTGAGCCGGTGCGGCGATCGTCTCGACGCTCCCCGCGCGCTTCGTTATAATCCGGCTCCCCCGAGCGGATCGGTCCTGCCGAAGTGGTGGAATTGGTAGACACACCATCTTGAGGGGGTGGCGCCCGTCAGGGTGTGCGGGTTCGAATCCCGCCTTCGGCACCAGGACCGCGAAGTTACCAGTCCTCGTACCGCGTCCCATCGAGCGCCGTCCCGCGCGACAGGCTGTACACGTCGTACACGTTCTCTCCGCCCCACGACCTCGAATCCCAGTCGTCCTGGTAGGAGCGTAGACCCCACCGGGCTTCGCCGGTGAACGGATCGACGGGGATGCGCGCCAGGAACTTCATCGTCCGGCGCTCGGGGGACTGCGGATCGCCGATCTCGACGCCCTCGGCCAGCTCGTCGAGCGTCCGCGGATAGCCCAGCTGCTCGACGTCCTTCTGCTGGATCTGCCCCTCGTCCGAGTACTTCTTGTACTGGTCGATGGCCACGCGCATCGTTCGCAACGACGTATGGAGCCGGGCCTCGTCGCGGCGCTTCTGTGTCCAGCGCTGGAGCGGGAGCGCCACGCTGGCCAGGACCGCGAGGACGGATAGCACCACGAGCAGCTCGATGTAGGTGAGCCCTCGCGCTTCTCGTCGCCCTGGGCCTCGCGCGTGCACGGTCGTTCGCTCCGGATCCAGGTACGAGGCGTCCCGCCGCCCCGTCTAGTGCGCTGGTAGCATACGGCCGTGGGGGACGACCGATGAGCGACGAGCCCGGTGGAATCGACGCGATCCTGGACGAGAACCGGACGTTTCCGCCGCCCCCGGGCTTCGTCCGGGACGCGGTGGTCCGAGACGCCGACGTCTACGCTCGGGCCGACGCCGATCCCGAGGCGTTCTGGGCGCGGTTCGCGAGCGAGCTCGAGTGGAGCAGGCCGTGGGACGCCGTGCGCGTCGGTCAGGGCCCCGAGGAGCGCTGGTTCGTCGGCGGCCGGATCAACGCCAGCGTGAACTGCGTCGACCGCCACGTGGCGGGCGGGCGCCGCAACAAGGCCGCGCTGATCTGGGAGGGCGAGCCCGGCGATCGCCGGACGTGGACGTACTTCGACCTGTACCGCGAGGTCAACAAGTTCGGGAACGCGCTGCGCGCGCTCGGCGTCGGACGCGGCGATCGGGTTGCGATCTACATGCCGATGGTTCCCGAAGCGATCGTGGCGATGCTCGCCTGCGCCCGCATCGGCGCGATCCACAGCGTCGTGTTCGGCGGCTTCTCGTCCGAGTCGCTGCGCGACCGGATCGTCGACGCCGGAGCCAAGGTCCTGATCACAGCCGACGGCGCGTACCGCCGGGGCCGGCTCCTGCCGCTCAAGCACGACGCGGAGCACGCCCTCCGCGAGACGCCGACGATCGAGCACGTCGTCGTGGTCAAGCGCGGCGATTTCCCGCTGCGGATGCACGAAGGCCGGGACCACTGGTACCACCGCCTGATGCAGGACGCTGCCGCCATGGTGCGAGCCCGAGGCGATGGATGCCAACGATCCGCTGTACATCCTGTACACGTCGGGGACAACGGGGAAGCCAAAGGGCATCGTCCACGGAACGGGCGGCTACCTGACCGGGACCTACGCCACCACGCGCTGGGTGTTCGACCTGCGCGACGACGACGTGTTCTGGTGCACGGCGGACATCGGGTGGGTCACGGGACATTCCTACGTGGCCTACGGCCCGCTCGCCGCCGGCGCGACGGTCGTGCTGTACGAGGGCGCGCCGGACTGGCCCGATCGGGACCGCTTCTGGGAGATCTGTGCGCGCTACGGCGTGTCGGTGTTCTACACCGCGCCGACTGCGATCCGAGCGTTCATGAAGTGGGGCGCCGAATGGCCGGCGCGCCACGACCTGTCGCGCCTGCGGCTGCTCGGAACGGTCGGCGAGCCGATCAACCCCGAGGCCTGGATGTGGTACCACGAGACGATCGGTGCGCGCCGCTGCCCGATCGTCGACACGTGGTGGCAGACCGAGACCGGCCAGATCCTGATCACGCCGCTCCCGGGCTTGACCGTGACCAAGCCCGGATCGGCCACGCGACCGTTTCCCGGAATCCGGGCCGAGATCCTCGACCGACGGCGGCGAGAGGGTCGAGGTCGGCGGAGGGTACCTCGCGCTGACCCGCGGATGGCCCGCGCGCACGCTCGGGATCTGGGGCGACGACGAGCGGTTCGTCGCGACGTACTTCAGCCGGTGGAACCGGCGACACGTACTTTCCGGGCGACGGCGCGAAGCGCGACGCCGACGGCTACTTCTGGATCCTCGGTCGCGTCGACGACGTGATCAACGTCGCCGGCCACCGGCTGGGCACGATGGAGATCGAGTCGGCGCTCGTCGACCATCCCGCGGTGGCCGAGGCGGCGGTGATCGGCGTGCCCCACGAGATCAAGGGCACGGCGATCGTCGCGTTCGTCAGCTTGCGCGACGGGTTCCAGGCCAGCCGGGCGCTGGCCGACGAGGTGCGCGAGCACGTGGCGATCAAGATCGGCGCCCTGGCCCGCCCGGAGATCGTGCACCTCGCCGCCGACTTGCCGAAGACCCGCTCGGGGAAGATCATGCGCCGCCTACTGCGCGACATCGCCGAGGGCCGCGCGCTCGGTGACACCACGACGCTCGCCGATCCGGCCGTCGTCGAGTCGCTCAAGCAGCGCTACGAGGAGAGCTAGCTCACAGGACGGGCTGCTCGCCGCGCTCGCGACCGAGGAACCGACGCAGCCACTTGCGGAACCGGCCGGCGTGGAGCGAGCAGCTCTCCTGGGGCTCGGTTCCGCGGGCGAAATACTCGCTGACGACCTGCATGCAGCCGGCCACCGCCAGCTCGCCGCTCTCGGGATCGATCTCGCGCACGACCACGCTTTCGGGGACATCGAGCGGGAGCGGCTCGTCGCCTCCCGGCAGGTCCTGCAGGATGTCGACCCAGATCGGCAGCGCGCCCGACGCCCCGGTCAGCCCGGTCTTGTGGTTGTCGTCGTAGCCGACCCACACGAGCGCCAGGACGTCGGCCGTGAACCCGACGAACCACGAGTCGCGCGTGTCGTCGGTCGTGCCGGTCTTGCCCGCCGCCACGCCGTAGTAGCCCCACGTCGCGGCGCTACGTGCGGTTCCGCGCTCGAACACCCCGTGGAGCAGGTCGCGCACGAGGAACGACGTATCCTCGTGCAGCGCGCGATCGCGCACGACCTTGCGATCGCCGATCACGACGCCGTCGTCGCCGGTCACGGCGCGCACGATCCACGGGTCGGTGTGGGTGCCGCCGGCGGCGAACGTGCCGTACGCCGACGCCATCTCGAGCGCCGTGACCTCGGCCGCCCCGAGCGCGAGCGACGGCACGGGCGAGAGCGGCGACACGATCCCGCACCGGTGCGCGGTCTCGACGATCCGCTCGAGACCGGCGCGCTGCGCGGCCCGCACCGTCGGCACGTTGAGCGACTCCTCGAGCGCCTGGCGCGCCGTGACCGGACCGCGGAACTCGCGGTCGTAGTTCTGCGGCCGCCACATCTCCCCACCGGACTTGAGCTCGAGCGGGCTGTCGTCGAGAACGGTCGCCGGCGTCAGCCCTTCCGGATCGCCGTCCCGCGCGCGCTCGAACCCCGCGGCGTACACGAGCGGCTTGAAGCACGAGCCCGGTTGCCGGCGGGCCTGGGTCGCACGGTTGAACTGCGATTGCTTGTAGTCTCGGCCGCCGACCATCGCGCGGATCGCTCCGGTGTGGGGCTCGGTCACGAGCACGGCACCCTCGAGCCGCCGCTGCTTCATCTGGGACCGCACCGCCGGCACGTCCTTCTCGAGTCGCTCGAGGCCCCGCGCCAGCGCGCGCTCGGCGATCTCCTGCGATCGCGTGTCGATCGTCGTGTACACGCTCAGGCCGTGTGACAGGAGCTCGTTCTCCGGGACGAGGTCGGCCAGCTCGGCGCGCACGAAGTCGACGGCCCACGCGGCGCTGCGAAACCCGCGGCCGCCGCTCGCCAGGCGCAGCGCCCCCTTGGCTCCGCGCGCCTCCTTGTCGTCGATCGCGCCGAGGCGCACCATCGCATCGAGCACGTGGTCGCGGCGCTCGGCCGCCTCCTTGGGGTGCGCGAACGGGTTGTACCCCCCCGGGCTACGGATCAACCCGGCGAGGAGCGCCCACTCGCCGAGCGACAGCTCGTCGAGCGGCAGACCGAAGTAGAACCGCGCCGCAGCGTCGACGCCGCAGATCGCCACCGGTCCGCTCTGCCCCAGGTACACCTCGTTCAGATACACCTCGAGGATGCGCTTCTTCGAGTAGCGCGCCTCGAGCAGCGTGGCCATCACCGCCTCGCGCGCCTTGCGCCACCAGGTGCGGCTCGGATCGAGGAACAGATTCTTGACCGTCTGCTGCGTGATCGTGCTGCCGCCTTGGACGATGCGACCCTCGCCGACGTTGACCCAGGCGGCACGCAGCAAGCCGCGCAGGTCGAGCCCGTGGTGGCCGAAGAACCGCGCGTCCTCGGCCGCGAGGACCGCGGCGACGAATTTCTCGGGCACGTGATCGAGGTGCACCGGTCGGCGCTCCTCCTGCCGCGAGCCGTACAGCGTCGCCAGGAGCTCGGGCTCGACGCTCAACCGGCGCACCGGACGACCCCGCGCGTCGTCGACCGAGTCGATCCGATCGTCGTCGAACCGCACGCGGACGCGCCGTGCGTCCTGCCGCACGATGGGGGTCGCGAACTCCCGCAGGTGTACGTCCACCACCCCGCCGCGCACGGAGAACTGACCCGCGCGACGTGGCGGATCGCCGATCCGCGCGTAGCCGCTGCGCTCGAGCCGGGCCACGAGCGCCTCGCGCGACAGCCGCGCGCCCGGCGTGAGCGGCAGAATGTCCGAGTACACGCGCGACGGGATGGCCCACAGGTGGCCGTCGAAACGCGAGGTCACCGACACGTAGAGCGCGAGCAACACGATGGCCGCGCCCGTGCCGACGATCGCGAGGATCGCGATCGCGAGCTTCAGGCGACGGCGCCGCCCCGGGGCGCGGCGCTTGCGCGGCGGCCGCTTCCGCGGGGGCGAGGGCGAGTTTCCGTCAGCCGACGCGGCGCATCTCCTTGAGCGCCGACCGGACGACGAACACACGGATGTTGTTGTCGCGCGGGTCGGCAGGGAAGAAGTAGAACCCCGTTCCCTCGTCGTCCGCTCCCTCGCCCAGGACGCCCCACATCTCCTCGCCGTCCTGGAACTGCAGGATTGCGCGCCGCCCCGCCTGATGCGCCTCGTCCCACTGTCGCCGCGCGACGTAGTCGCGATTGCCGACGTAGTCCTTGACGTAGAACAGGGCTTTCAGGTCGCGCAGATCGAGCCGGATCGGCACGCCGCCGCCCTCGCCCGGGAGGAGGTGGAACCGCTCCTCGTCCGGCCGGAAGTCGTGCGTCAGGCCCTTCAGGATCGTGCCGTCCTTCCTGTGCACGACGATCTTGTTCTCCATCCGGGACCTCCGGCCGCGCCCGGGCGGCGTCCCATCCTAGCGCCTGACCCCGCGCGCGGGCAATCACGGCCTGACGCGCCTACATTCGACGCATGACCGACTCGCGCGCGACGAGGCTCCCGCTGTTCGGGCGCCGACGCGAGTTCCTGGTGAGCGGCGCGACGCAGCTACGGCTCGGGCTCTCGGCGGCCGGCCTCGCGACCGTGCTGCTCGTGCCGCTGAACCTGGCCCTCGAGGCGGCGACACGGGCCGGCACGGAGGCCCTGCTCGTCGACGCTCCCGGACTCGCGCGCCCGCTCGAGGAGCGCGATCGCTGGCAGGCGCGCCTGGTCCTCGGCGGCTCGGTCCTGTTCGTGCTCGGGGTGTTCGTGCTCGGCGTCCTCGAGGGCCACCGCACCGCGGGCGCGGCACGCAGACTCGCCCGGTCGGCCGACGCCCTCGCCGACGGACGCCTCGACACGCGTGTCCGGCTGCGCCGCGGCGACGCGCTGGTCGGCCTGGCCGATCGATTCAACGCGATGGCGGCGACGCTCGCCGCGGGCGCGGCCCAGGACGAGCGGGATCTCGAGGTCGCGGCGACCGAGATCGAGCGGCTCGGCGCGTCGCCCGGGGCGACCGCCATCGCCGCGCACCTGCGCGAAATCGCCGCGCGCCGTCGTCCGCCGGGCGTGCCGTCCGCCGGAGCGCCTCAGCCGGCGAGCGCCGGGTCGTCGAGCCCCGCCTCGGCAAACCCCTTGGCCCGCAGCACGCACGCGTCGCACGCCCGACACGGACGCCCATCGTCTCGGGGGTCGTAGCACGACACGGTCGCGGCGAGATCGACCGAGAGCCGCACCGCCTCGCGCACGATCTCGGCCTTGGACGACCGCGCGAGCGGCGCGTGGACCCGGAAGCGCCCGCCCGCGGCTCCGTGACGCGTTCCGCGCTCGGCCAGGCGCTCGAACGCCTCGACGAACTCGGGGCGACAGTCCGGATACCCGCTGTAGTCGACGACGTTCGCGCCGAAGAACAGGTCGCTGGCCTCGAGCGTCTCGGCCCACGCGAGCGCCAGGGCCAGGAACACGGTATTTCGCGCCGGCACGTACGTGACGGGGATCGACGTCCCGATCTCGTCCACGCTCGACGGACGAGGCACGGCGACCGAGCGATCGGTCAACGCCGATCGGCCGATCCCGGCGAGGTCGATCGAGACCACACGATGCTCGCGTGCGCCCAGCGCACGAGCCACGCGCGCCGCGCGCTCGATCTCGATCGCGTGGCGCTGGCCGTAGCGAATCGTCAGCGCGAACGCGTCGTAGCCCTGCTCGATCGCCAACGCGAGCGTCGTCGCCGAGTCGAGACCGCCCGACACGAGCACGACGGCGCACGGCCGCGCGGGACGCGCGGGCCGCTCGGGCCGCGCGGCCGGCGTGTCCATCACACGCCCCGGACCGCCGCGGGCCAGAGCACCTTGTGCAGCGGCAGCTGGATCCGCGCCGGAAGCCGATCGTCGAGGACCCAGCGCGCCAGCTCGGCGCCCCCGAGCTCGCCGTGGACCGGCGCGAGCAGGATCGGCGCTCGCGCGTCGAGCGCGCGCTCGCGAATCTCCCGCGCCGCCCACTCGTAGTCCGCTCGTCCGGCGACGACGAACTTCAGCTCATCGCCGGCGCGCAGCTCGGCCAGGTTGTCCCACAGGTTCCGCTCGTGCTCGCCGCTACCGGGGCACTTCACGTCGACGATCCGCTTGACCCCGCAGGGCACGTCGCGAATCGGGAGGCTCCCGCTCGTCTCGAGTAGCACCTCGAACCCGTCCTCGACGAGGCGGGAGAGGAGCGGGATCGCGTCGGGCTGGAGTAGCGGCTCGCCGCCCGTGACCTCGACGAGTGGGCAGCCGTAGGATCGGACCCGCTCGACGACGGCGTCGACGGACAGCGGGAAGCCCTCGTGAAACGCGTAGGCCGTGTCGCACCAGACGCAGCGCAGATTGCATCCGGTCAGGCGCACGAAGACGCAGGGCCGGCCCGCATGGGTCGATTCCCCCTGGATCGAATGGAAGATCTCGTTGACCCGGAGCGGCACGCGCCCCATTTTACACTTCGGCCCCTCGGGGGCCGGAGCGTTCGATCCTGTCCGTGCTGCCAACCGATGCTTCTCTGGGCCCATCTCGACCTGCTCGTTCTGGCCGCCATCGCGGGGGGTCTCGGCGTGTCGCTCGTCTCCGCCCGGCGCAAGACCGCGGCGGTCGAGGCCGAGCTCGAGCGCACGCGGTCGCTCGTCGCCCGTGCCGAGGCTCAGGTCCGGGACACCGCCCGGATCCTTGCGCGCATGCGCAGCGAGCGCGGCGTCGTCGCCAACCTCGCGCTGTCGCTGCCCCACCTGGTGCAGGAGCTCAACAGCGAGGAGCTGAAGCCGCGCAAGGTCCCGGACCTGATCCTGAGCCTCGTCGATGCGCTGTTCCAGGCCGGACAGGTCGTGTACTACGCCGCGCGCTCGGCCGGCTCGTCCGGAGAACGCGAGCTGCACCTCGTCGCGAACGTCGGGCTCGTCGAGATCCCAGAAGCGCTGGCCCGGGTGCCGTTCGGGATCGGCAAGCTCGGCTGGGTCGCCGAGCGCCGGGTGGACATGCTGGCCGACGACTGGATGAGCCCGGTGCGCACGGACGGACGGAAGATCGAGGACAACTTCCCCGGCCTCAAGCTCGAGATCGTCGGCCCGCTGGTTCACGGCACGCAGCTGCTCGGCGTGCTGGGGATCGGAGCGCTCGGGAACCGGCCGCAGGACGAGAAGCTCATGTTCCAGCTCGTGACGAACCTCGGCGCGATGGCGCTCGTCAACAGCGAGCAGCGCGCACGACTGAACGAGCAGGCGACGACCGACGGGCTGACCGGCCTGCTGAACAAGCGCTTCTTCATCCAGCACGAGCTGGCCCAGCGCATCAATCGCGCCGAGCGCGAGGCGCGGCCGCTGTCGGTGTTCATCTTCGACATCGACCACTTCAAGAACTACAACGACACGAACGGCCATCCGGCGGGCGACGAGCTGCTGCGTGGGCTCGGGGAGATCCTGCGGCAGAGCCTGCGTCCGGGCGACGCGTGCTGTCGCTACGGCGGCGAGGAGTTCGTGGTCGCGATGTCCGACGTACAGGCCGAGGAGGCGCTGCGCGTGGCCGACCGGCTACGCAGCCTGATCGCGGCCCACGCGTTCCCCCACGAGGCGAGCCAGCCGACGGGCGACGTCACGATCAGTGGCGGAGTGGCGTCGTTCCCACGCGACGGCACGAGCGCCCAGGAGCTGATCCGCCATGCGGACCTCGCGCTCTACGAGGCGAAGCGCGCAGGCCGCAACCGCGTGTCGCGCTACCGCGGCATCGACATCGGCGACGCCGACGACGCGACGGAGTTCGATCTCGTGGCCGACGACGGAGCCGCCGAGCGGAAGTCCGAATAGGCCCTCACGGGCCGACGTGCCATAGCTCTCCGCCGACGTTCCCGGCCGCATCGACCACCCGGACGAGAACCGTGCGCGCGGCGCGCGCCGGCAGCAGCTGGCGCGGGACGACGAGCCGGTAGCGCTCGACGGGCGAGTCGGCCACACCATCGTCGGGGGTCAACGGCGTCCATTCCCCGCCGTCGATCGCGATCTCGACCGCCGCGAGCTGCCCGCCCGGGTCCTCGGCCGTGAACTCGACGTCCCACGCGTCGCCGGTCGAGCGGACTTCGGGACTGCTCACGCCGGGGCGGTGGTTGTCGACGTGGAACGAGTCGCTCGCGCGCTCGGCCGATCGGTGCGTGCCGTTGGCGTTGTCGAGCGCGTCGTCGGCGATCAGACTCACGCGATACGCTCCGTCGGGGGCGCTGCGCGCGTCCCAGCTGAAGAACTCGTCCTCCAGGTCGTGCGCGAGCACGTAGGACGCGTCGTGGCCTTCGGGGCGCAGCTCGAGCGTGTACCTCAACCGGTCGCGGTCCGGATCGTCCGCGCGCCAGCTGAACGTCCGCGCGCCGGGCTCGTAGCCCTTGCGGATCGAGCCGAGCGAGGCCCGACCGGGCTGGACGCTGGCCAGGAGCCGTCGCGCCACCGGGTCGTCGGCGACCACGGGCCCCGTGGGAAGAGCCGATTGCGACGGCCCGCGGACCCACACGATCCCCGGCGCCTCGACGTTGAGCGCCGTCAGGACCGGCGGCCGATTGCGCGGTTGGTAGGACACCTCGACTCGACCGAGGCTCGGCGACTCGTCGCTGCGACCGGCGAAGAACCGGAACCGGGCCTGGAACCAGCGGGCCGCGGGAACGTCGGTTTCGGCACCCGCCTCCCCATCCGCGGTCGAAGCCGCGGTCCACGCCGACCACGTCGCATCGGGCTCGGCGGTGTTTCCGGCACGCGTCTCGACCTGCAGGCGTGAGCCCCGAGGCGTGATGCCGGCCCAGCGCAGGCGTCCCCAGGTCGCCACCGTTCCGGCGTCGATCGCTAGGGTCTCGTACGCGCCCTCGGCCCGCGAACCGGGACCGACGATCTCGACGCGCGCGTCGGTCGTCCCACCCACGATCACGGTACCCCCGCGCCCCGCCGCGAGAACGCTCGCCTGGTCGGACGAGACGCGCAGCAGCTGCGCGATCCGGCCCTCGCGGTCGATCGCGTAGACGCGTCCCTTGTCCCCCGTGGCGACGAGAACCGGACCCGCCTCGGGCACGAGCACGTCGAACGGGGTTGCGTCCGTCGTCTGCCACAGGCGCCGCACGTCGCCCGACCGATCGATGCGGTAGAGCGCCCCGCCGGGCGCAGCCGCGAGCGGCGGCCGTGGCGCGGGCCTCGGTGGCCCTTGGGCCTGCGGCTCGGCGAACCCTTCGTCATCGTCCGGGCCGGCCGCGGTGACCGTGACACGCGCGATCCCGGGCTCCCCGGCCCCTTCGGTCTCCGGTCCCGGGCGCGCCGGCATCGCCTGCTTGCCCCGTTGCGTCGCGAGCGCGTAGATCGTTCCGTCCTTCGCAACCGCGAGGGCGGCGATCTCGCTCTCGTCGACATCGAGGAGCGCGAACGGCGTCCCGGATTTCTCGAGCCGCAGGACCTGGCCCCGCGCGCCCGTGCCGAACACCACGCCACCGCCGCCGAGAGGCGCGATCGTCCGGACAGGATCGTCTCCCGTCTCGAACACCACCTCCGCCGGGCCATGACCGCGCAGACGCATCAACCGACCCGGCGCGCCGGTGCCGATCCACAGAGTCCCGTCGACGTCCTTGGCCAGCGCCCAGACGAACGCCGCGCCGGTGTCGACGACGAGCTCGCTCCGCAGCTCGCGCGAATCGGGCCTGCGTGCGCGCATCACGCGCCCGTGAGGTGCGACACCGAACAGGACGCCGCCCCCATCGGCGGCGACGGCGGTCACCAGCTCGTCGTCCGCGCTCTCGAACCAGATCTCGGGCGCGTGGTCGGCCGCGACACGCAGCACCCGTCCGGGGCCCGAGAGCGCGACGAACGCCGCGTCGTCCGCCAGCGCATCGATGGCCCAAACCACACCGGCGTCGGGCCCCCAGATCGTCCGTACCGTCGGCGCGAGGCGGACGCGGCCCTGGGAGTCGAGCGCCGTGCCGTCGAGCCGACCGCGGGCGAGCTGCTCCCCCGTGGCCGCGGACCAGTTCTCGACGGTGACGCCATAAGCCGGCGCGAGGCTCACGACAGCCGCGACCACGGCGCTCCACGATCGAACCACACGGCTCATGCCGATCTCCCGCACGTGCGTCTCATGGTCCTTCGGAACCGGGCGCTTCGAGCTCGAGCGGAACCACGACGCCGCCGTCGACCGGACCGTCGAGCACGACTTCGGCGCGGCTCAGGACCGACGCGGTCGTGCGCGACGTACGACCGGGCTGCTCGCCGGCGAGCAACCTTTCGGCGGTCGGGGGTAACGGTCCATACGCCCGGCCCCGCGCGACCAACCCGCCGCGCCCCTCGAGGAGCACGACCTGCAGCCGATTCGCCGGGGCCATCTCGCTCAGCGCCTGGATCGCCGCGCCGATCTCGCGCGCCGACCGCACACGGCGCGCGAGCGGCTGCCCCAGGATCTGGTCGACGTACTCTTGTGGACCGACGGCGATCGTCAGGTTCGCGTCGCGTGGGACGTCGATCGGCACCGTGATCTCCACCCACCGAGTCTCGAGCGCCCCTCGATACGGACGCAGGCTGCAGGCAACGGACACGCGAGCGCCGGGCGCCACTGCCGCACGGTCGTAATGCACGCCGTCGACCTGGTACGACCGGATCCCCTCGGCGAACCGGACGTCGACTTCGATCGCCTCGAGGTCGATCTGCGCCAGGGAGTTGCGCCACAGCCCGGAGACCACCTGCTGCAACCGGATCCCTGCCGCCAGCGCCGGATCCTGCCCCCCGTTCGACGCAGCGGCGAGAGCGATCGGCACGTCCCCATGTCCGTGGATGCGCAGGCGACCGGACAGGACCGCGGTCGTCTGGCCCTCGTAGGCCGTGCTCCCGACAAGGCCGTTCACGACGACGAGACCCGCGAGGAGCGGCGTCAGCGTGGGACTGCGGGCGATGTCGAAATGCAGCGTCTGCTCTCCCCCCGGGCGGGTCACGTGGAGCGTCACCGGCACCATGCGTGCCGCCGCACCGAGTCGGCCGACGATCGCGGTCAGCCGGTCTTCGACGATCGCACCGACCGGCTCGCCGATGCGCGAAAGCTTCACCGAGCCCGCGTCGTCGGCGAGCGTGTGGATCACCTCGGCCGTGACCATCGGCAGGTCGGCCCGACCGACGCCGAGGAACGGGTGGCCGAACGCGTAGACACGCTCGCCCTCGACGAGCGTCACGGTGCCGGTTGCGGCGACCGGCAGGTCACCGCGAACGAGCGCGACGCCGACAGGCGAGCCCGGGCGAAGTTCGGTCGGAACCCCCGACGGGCCCTTCGACGCTCCCGATCCCGTGTCCCCGGCGACCAGGCGCAGACCGAGCTCCTCGAACTGCGGCTCGACCCACTCGCGTGCCAGCTCGCTCAGACCGGCGACGTGCACCGGCGTCGCGATCGGGGTGCCGAGACCCGCGGCCGAGCTCGGTGCGGCGCGCTCGACGTCCTCGATCGGCGTGACGCCGGCGATCGCCTCGACCGGCAGGACGCCGAGGCGATAGGACAGCGCGCCGAGCAGCCGGCCGCCGAAGTACACCGGGCTCCCGCTCATCCCGGCGGCGACGCCGACGCGCTCGGCGATCGGTCCGTCGAGCTCTACGAGGTGCAGGTCGTATC
The DNA here is from genome assembly GCA_963824225.1 of uncultured Acidobacteriota bacterium. Classification (GTDB taxonomy): domain Bacteria; phylum Acidobacteriota; class Polarisedimenticolia; order Polarisedimenticolales; family Polarisedimenticolaceae; genus CAWGOF01. The sequence goes on from CAWGOF010000003.1 coordinate 557,958, forward strand.
CCGGTCCCGTGGCGTCGTGCTGGCGGGCGATGTACGTGACCGGGATCTCTTCGATCTGGGTCCCGCGGATCGCGGTCAAGACGACGCCGCGATCGCCGGGGTGCGGATCGTCCGCCGGGGCGCCCGAGCCCGGGGCGCTGGTCGCGATCCCCAGGACGACGCATGCCGCCAGCGCGATCGTGGCGCTCACTACTCGCGGCGCAGGGCCGCCTTGATCGCCTCGACGATGAAGTTCTGCATGGATGGCTTCTGACCGCGAACCGCCTGGTACACCAGATGCGGAAGCTTCAGGGAGATCTGGACGCCGTTCTCGTCGAGCATATCGAGCCACCGGGTGAATTCGCTCCAGCTGGCGAACGATATCGGCTCGATCGCGCCGTTTCGATACAGTTCGATCAGGCGCACATCGTCCCGAAGCTTGAACAGAACATCGGACTCGCCAAATTCCGCGAAATCACTATAGGCGAAAAACTTGACCTCGCCAGCGGTCTGACCCTTGCCCTTGATCGACATCTCCGGCGTCTTGTTGCACCGCATCATGATGTAGTCGTTCCGCCCCTTGAAGTGGAACGCGAGGATCGGATCGGTACGCGGGTTGTCGTCCGACGGGGTTTTCAGAGCCCGATAGACCCGCCTGGAGATCTCCGCGTTCGTCGAATGCATTCAGCGCGCTCCGTGCGGCAAGTCGGCCGGAATGTATAGGCTGAGTATACGGTGAGGCATATCTAGACTCAATTGAAGATCCATGCCCCTGAGCTGATCGTCCAAATGCCCATCGATCATCGGAACTACGAAGTCGCATACCCTAACGAAGATTTTGGCCGCCGACAAGCGGTTTGCCCTGCGGGTGATGCCGGCCCTACGTTTCCTCGGCCAAACCCGGAGCCCAATTCCCAGTGTCGAGCCCGACCCGCCCCTATTCGGCAGACATCCATGTCGGCGTGGTTTGCGGCCTCGGCGCCGCCGCCGCCGCCTGGACCATCGCCGGCTCGCCGAACCTGCTCGAGACCGAGTGCCTGGCGTTCGTGATCCTGGCCAGCTGGACCGCCGCGGTGCTGCCGACCGGCGCCCGCGTGCCGCGACTCGCCCGCTCGGCGGCCGTCGGCTCGGCGCTCCTGCTCTTCGGACTCGGCGCGGCTCTCGTCGTGGCCGAGCTGGTGACCGTCGGTGCATGGCTCGCGCGCCGCGTTGCTCGGGGGCCGCTCTTCCTGCTCGGTCTCCTCCACGCGCTCGCCGTCGCGGCGATCGGGGCGCTCGTGCCGGGCCTGTCGTATCTCGGGCTCGGAGGCGGTGCACCGATCGCGCTCGATGCGGTCTCGCTCGGCGCGGTCGCCGGCGCCGTCCTAGCCTCCGTGGCGACGGCCCGGACGCTCGCCGCGCTCTCGCGACCCGGGGTCGTCGAGGACGGCGCTCCACGCGAGGGCCTGCGGTCCTGGTGGCGCACCGCGGCGAGCGAGATCGGGGCCGCGGGTCTGGCGATCCTCGTCGCCACGATCTATTCGACGGATGCGCGCGCGTGGCTTCTCGTCCTTCCGGCGGCGGCGATGCTCTCGCGCACCGGCGTACGCCCGGAGCGCCGGGCGGTGCGATCGAGCGGCGTCGCGTCCGAGCCTGCGCAGCGTGCGATCGCCGAGGCGCTGGCCCACGCCAGCGCCGCACGCGGGCGCACCGATCTCGAGCACCTCGATCGCGTCGAGGCGCTGGCTCTCGATCTGGCGACCGAGGCGGGCCTGGCCGAAGCCGATCTCGAAGCGCTGGCCGTCGCGGCGCTGCTGCATGACATCGATGCGTTGGCACTGCCCGACGATCGTGTCCTGGTCGAGGGTCGGCTCGAGCCGCACCCCGCTCTCGGCGCGGAGATCCTCGGCGCCCTGCCATTTCCGGAGAGCGCGCGAGCGATCGTTCGACACCGGTCCGAGCGCTGGGACGGCACGGGACGTCCGGCGGGGCTCGTCGGGGAAGCGATCCCTCTCGGCGCGCGCATCCTCGCCGCGGTCGACGCGTTCGACGAGTGGACCTGGACCCCGGGGCTGCGTCGCGGCAGCGAAGGGGCGCTCGACCGACTGCGGGCCAGCGCCGGTACGCGGTTCGATCCGCGGCTCGTCGAGATCCTCGAGCGCCGCGCGCGAATGGAAGGTCTCGTGAGCCGGGCTCCGGCGCGGCTCTCGGCTCGCGTCTCGAGCGGCACTTCGACGCGGCTGCGCGACGCGGCGCGGGAGCTCCACGCGCTCTACGAGATCGAGCGCTCGGTCGGCTATCGGCTCGATCTGCACGAGAACCTGCTGCTCGTCCTGGGCAAGCTCTCGGCGCTCGTGCCGCACGAGACGGCCGTGGTGTACGAGCTGCAGGAAACGTCGCTCCGTGCGCGGTTCGCGCTCGGATCGTCGTCGGCGGCGATGGACGGGCTCGAGCTGCCGCTCGACCGCCTGTCGGCGCGCGCCGCGGCGCAGCGCCGGACGCTCACCGGCGGCATGCGGGACGGTTTCGACCTGGCGGATCTCTCGCGCGACCCCCGCGTCCTGGGCCTCGCCTCCGAGCTCGCGGCGCCCCTCGTCTTGGGAGACCGGGTCCTCGGTGCGCTGACCCTCTATGCCGGTCCCGAGCGGCGCTTCGATGCCGAGGACCGGCGGATCGTCGCCTCGGTCGCCGGGCACGTCGCGGCGGCGCTCCGCCGATCCGATCCGCGCGACGCCTCGTACCTGGCGAGCTTGACCGATCCGGATACCGGCCTACCCAACGCGCGGTACCTCGAGATCTGTGCCGCGGACGCCGTCGTGGGCCCCATCGATCGATGCTTCGGCCTCGTCGCGTTTCGCTGGCTCGACTTCGACACGACGTGCGAGCGCGGCGGGATCGACGACGCGACGCGGACGATGGGCGTGCTCGGTCGGCGCATCGCGGCCGCGTGCGGTCCGCGCGAGGTGGCGGCGCGCTTCGGCACCGACGTGTTCGTCGTGCTCGCCGCCGAGACCGAGCCCAGCGTGCTCGTCGAGCGCTGGGGCGCGCTGCTCCATGCGGCGGAGGCCGAGCCGATCGCGCCCCGTCCCGGCGCCGCGCAGCGCGTGCGCTGCGCGTCGGCCCAGGTATCGGCGCCGGCCGACGGTCGAACGCTCGATGCGCTCCTCGCCGCGCTCGGTGCGCGCCTCGGGCCGACGACGCACGACGGCGCGCGGGTCGTGCCGTTCCGGACCGCCCGGTCGGCCGGTTGATCAGCCGCGCGGCCGCCCCGGTCGCCGGTGCACCGACTCCGGGAGCGCGTCGCGCAGCAGGCGCAGGAGCGTGCGCGACGCCCGGCGCGCGTCGAGCGGCCGGACGAACAGGCGCCGCAGGTCGTCGGCTTCGAGGTCGCCCTGCCGCAGGCGGGCGACGAGCGCATCGCCCAGACGCCGGCCGAGCGTCGTGGCGATCGCGCGACGCAAAGGCCGCGAGCGTCTGAGCCGTGCGAGGAGCGCCGGCGGTGGATCGAGCAACGGCGAGTCCTCGAGTCGGCGGTGCGCCCGGACCTCGCGACCGAACGCGCGGTCGATGTCCGCGGCGCTCGCGTCCGAATCGCGGCCCGCGCCGTTGGGGGCGCCGAGCAGGTGCGCGGCGACGCGAGCGAGCGCTGCGGTGTACGCCGCTCCGTAGGTCGTCTTCGCCGCGTCGGCGGCGAAATCGTCGGGGCGGATGAACAGCCGCCCGGTCAGCGCGGCGCGTAGGAACCGCGCGGCTTCCGCGGCCACGGGCCCCGGGGCATAGCGCACGACGAACATCGCGTTCGCCCGGGGCTCGTACAGGACGCCCGAGCGACCGAGCTGCCGCCGAGCCTCGCGCAGCTCGAGCCCCGACCGGCCGTGATCCCGCAGGACGGGCGCCAGGAGCCCGCGCGCTTCGCTCCCCGTGTAGACCTCGGGGAGCGCGTCCTCCAAGCTCTCGGTCCAGCCCGCGCGGTGCCGCAGCTTCAGCCGGCCCGCACGGATGCCGAGCCACGCCACGAGCGCGTGGATGACGTGGTGTACGGCCGGCGTGAGATCGACCTCCGCACCCGGTGCGCCGTCGCCGTTCCAGCGCTCGAGAGCCTGGCGGTACGCCTCGTACTTCTCGATCGGGCTCGTGTGGAACACGGCGTACGTCGAGCGGTCGACGCGCACGGCGCCCGGAAGGGCTGGCTCGCGCTCGAGCGCGCGCCAGTAGACACGGTCGGGGTTCTGGAACACGACGATCTCCCGGCGCTCGACGCCCGCGTCCTTGAGCAGCCGCTTGACGCGCCGCGGCAGGTGATCGGCGGTGAGGTGCGACTCGCCGTACACGACGACGAGGCACGTGTCGGGTCGGGCCAGGGCGAGCGCGGCGATGCGCCGCGCGGTCCGCTGGTCGCGGCGCTCGAGGCCGGCGAACCCGCGTCGCGGATGCATGTCCAGCGCGAGAACCGGCACCCCGCACGCGCGCGCCCGGTCGAGCAGCTCGCGGTAGCCGCTCCAGTCGTAGCCCCAGTCGCGGGCGAAACGGATGCGCCGCAGGAACTCCGGATCGCCGATCCGTCGCTCCTGCCGAGCGTCGAGCGTCGGCTGCTCGCGGGCATAGGCGAACTCGACGCCGAGGGCGATGCGCGGGACGCGCTCCGCGAGACGCTCGACCAGCTCGGCGGCGAAACGCTGACACGTCGGCAGGGCGTGGAAATCGCCCACGTAGACGAGATCGCCGAGCGCGGCTGCGGCAACGACGTCGGCGATGTCGACGACGCGCTCGTAGTCCCGGATGCGCCGGTCGAGCGCCCGGAAGTACGGATGGTGCAGCGACCCGTCGGCTTCGAGCACCTCGCGGCGCACGCGCTCGGCGGCGCGCCGCTGGCGGGTCAGGATCCGCCTCGCGGGATCCGCTGGGGATCGGGGCACTACCGGTCGGGGCTCTTGCTCGCCTCGCCGGGCTTGGGCCTCGTGTCCGCGTCCTCGCCCTTCATGGCCGTGCGGAACGATCGGATGCCTTCACCCAGCCCCTTGGCGACCTCGGGAATGCGGCGCGCCCCGAACAGCAGCACCACGATGAGCAGGATGAGCAGGATCTCCGTCAGCCCCAACGTGCCGATGACGAGAAGGGGCAACATTGCGGTCTCCATTTCACCTACCCCCAGCGGTCAACATACAGGAAAGACCCCTGCCGATCCATGAGCGTTTGCTCCCGTCAGAGGATCTCCCGCAGGTTTCCGTGGCGTCGGGTCACGCGCTGGGAGTCGAGGTACTCGAGGAGCGGGATCGCGTTCTTGCGGGTCACCCCGGCCAGATCCTTGAATCCCGCGACGTCGATCGTGCGGGACCGGGTCCCGTACTCGCGCAAGCGGGCGCGGAGCCCGTCGATCCCGGCGGCGTGGAACAGGCGCCCGTCGGGGATCCGCACGAGCGTGCCCCGCGCCACGAGCCATTCGGCGATGCGCCCAGCCCGGCCGCGGTCCTCCCCGGCGACGAGCGCGTCCCAGTCCGGGGGATCGAGCCCCGCGCGCTCGTACTCCTCTTCGATCCGCCGGGCCAGCCGCTCCTCGTCGCCCGACAGCACGACCTCGTGGCCGGCGAGAGCGATCTTGTCGCCCCCCGCGCGCACGAGACCGGCGGCCAAGAGGCGGTCGAGGACGGCGCGCCAAGCGTCCTGCGGCAGGTCGCGCTCGACCGCCGCTCGCAGCTCCTCGCGCGGAATCCCCGCTCGGAGCGGATCGGCGGCATGCATCCGCGCGAGCACCTCGCGCGTCCGCCGCTCGATCTCGCGGCCCACGCGGCCCGAATACCAGCGGGCTCCGATGCGCCACACATCGCCCTGCTCCTCGAGCGCGCGTGCCGCCGCGTGCAGCTGGGGCCGCGACAGCCCCAGCTCGGGCGCGAGATCGACGTCGTCGCGCCCGCGGGGTCCCGCGCGGTCGACGCGCTCGCCGAGGACGCTGTGGATGCCGCTCTCCATGGCACGGAATACGCCGTCGACCGCCCGGCGCGTGCGCGGTGGCCGGATGTCGATCACCGTGCCGCCACCGATCGTATCGACCGGCGCGGGCCGGCGCAGGATGAACCGGTCCCCCGGCACGAGGACGGTGTCCTCGTTCAAGTGCAGCACGACGCGCAGCGAGCCCGCAGGCTCGCTGTCGAGCACGCGGAACCGACAATCACGCTCGCACGTGCCCTGGTGCAGGCGAGCACGGCCGCCGCGCAGCGCCAGACCGTCGGGAGCCGTGTCCAGCAGGTCGACTTTGGCCCAGATCCGTCGCGTCGTCCCGAGCCCGCCGGGAACGGTCACGGTCGACCCGCGGGGTGCCGCGGCACAATCGACGCCCTGCAGGTTCAGCGCCGCACGCTGACCGGCCTCGACCGCGGCCCGTCGGCTCCCGTGGCCTTCGATCCCGCGAATGCGCGCGCGGACTCGGCCGGGCAAGATCTCGACGTCATCGCCTTCGCGGAACCGACCCGAGGCGAGAGTCCCGGTCACGACCGTGCCGAAGCCGCGGAGCACGAACGACCGATCGATCGGCAGCCGCGGAACGCCGTCGGCCGGACGCGCCGCGACTCGCTCGAACAGCGCGCCCAGCGCCCGCCGCAGCTCGGGCAACCCCGTCCCGGTGCGGGACGAGACCGGGATCGGATCGGCGCCTTCGAGGAACGTGCCGGCGAGCAGCGCCTGGACCTCCGCCGCCGCGGCGCCATACAGGTCGTCGTCGACCAGATCGCGCTTGGTCAGCACCACGACGCCGTCGCGCACGCCGAGCAGGCGACAGATCGCCAGGTGCTCGCGCGTCTGGGGCTCGACGCCCGCGTCCGCGGCGACCACGAGCGCCACGGCGTCGATTCCCGTCGCGCCGGCGACCATGTGTCGCACGAAGCGCTCGTGCCCCGGCACGTCGACGAACGACAGGACGCGCTCGTCGTCGAGGACCAGATTGGCGAACCCGAGGTCGATCGTGATGCCGCGGCGCTTCTCCTCGACGAGCCGGTCGGGATCGATGCCGGTCAGCGCATGGACGAGGCTGCTCTTGCCGTGGTCGATGTGACCGGCCGTGCCCACGACCAGGTGGCGCCGTCGGTCATCCACGCGTGCTGGACACGCGACGCCGGATGCTGGCCCGCAAGCGCTCGAGATCGAACGGCTTCTCGAGCAGCTCGACTCCGGCCTCGGCCGCGGTGCGCTCCGCGTGTCCGCTGACCGTGTCCCCCGTCGCCAGAACGATGCGTGGAACGAGCTCGGGGTGCTCGCGGCGGATCGCCTCGACGAGCCGCGTCCCGTCGACGCCCGGCATCCGCAGGTCGGCCAGGATCGCGTCGAACGCCTGCCCGCGCAGGCGCTCGAGCGCGCTCGCTCCGTCGCCCACGCACTCGACGACGTGTCCGTCGGCCTCGAGGACGTCCGACACCATGCGGGCGACGGTGGGCTCGTCGTCGACCACGAGCACGCGCGCGCGCGCAGGCCCGAGCGCCCGCTCGGGCTCCGCCGCGCCGGGTGGAGCTGGCGCGCCACCGCGGGGCAGGCGGATGCGCAGCGTCGCGCCGGGCCCCGCGCTCGGTAGCACCTCGACCGTTCCACCGTGGGACGTGACCGCGCCATAGACGAGCGCCAATCCGAGACCCGTGCCCCGGCCCTCGGGCTTCGTCGTGAAGAACGGCTCGAACACCCGGGCCGCGATCTCGTGCGGGATGCCCGGGCCGTTGTCCTGCACGTCGACGACGACGTCCCCGCACTCGACCGCCGAGCGCACGAAGATCTCGCCCGGCCCGCCGCGGCCAGCGAGCGCGTCCTTCGCGTTCGTCAGCAGGTTGAGCAGCGCCTGCTGCAGCTCGTGGGCATCCCCGTCGATCGGCGGGACCGACGGGTCGAGCGCGGTGCGCACGCTCACGCCCTCGACGCGCAAGGAGTATGCGACGAGGGCGATCGTGGATTCGACGATCTGGTTGATCGACACGGCGCGACGCTCGGGCGGTCGGAGGCGCGCGAACGCGAGGAGGTTCTGGACGATGCGCTGGCAGCGCTCGGCGTCGCGGCGCAACACGGACAGCCGCCGACCGACCTCGGGGTCGGCGGCGATGGGCGACGCCGCGAGGAGCTGCGCGTAGCCCAGCACGCTGGTCAACGGGTTGTTCAGCTCGTGCGCCGTTCCGGAGATCAGCTGGCCCAGGCTCGACATCTTCTCCGACTGCGACAGGCGGCGCTCGAGCCTCCGGCTGTCGGTGCGATCGACCAGCACGAGCACCAGGCCGCGCGCGCCGTCCCCGTCGGCGAGCGGAGAGATCGTGGCGGTCAACGCGTGCTCGCCCGGGAGCTCGACGTCCGACGAGCCGTGAGCCGCGGCACCCGCGCGCACGCGCTGGACCGCGGGGCCGAGCCCCAGGCGCTCGAGGTGCGCCGACCAGTCCCCGTCGAGCGGCAGCTCGATCCGCTGGAGCAGATCGCGCGCCGCGCGATTGCCGCGGACGGCGCGGAGGCGGTCGTCGAGCACGATCACCGCCTGGGGCATCGACTCGATCACCGCGTCGAATCGCCGCTCTTCGGCGGCTTGCGCGGCGAGGATCCGCGCCAGGTGCAGCGACGCCTGGTTCGCCGCAGCGAAGAACAGGTGCTGGCCCGCGTGATGCGTAGGTCGCGGCCGCACGAGCACCAGCACCGCGATGCGCGACCCCGCATGGTCGATCGGCGTGACGACGACCTCGTCGGCCGAGACGGCACGGCGATCGGGGGCGCTCAGGTCGAGCGCGTCGAGCTCGACGATGCGTGGCTCCTTGGGCGTGCAGGCGAGCGCTGCCGCCGCGCGCTGGCCCAGACGGGTCAGGCACTCGGCGTCGAGCGGTCGGCCGAGGTACGCCGTCATCTCGACCGGTCCGTCGACCGACGAGGCGACGAGCGCGGCGTCGATCTCCTCGTGCTCGTACAGCGCCGTCACGAGCGCGTCGAACAGCTCGCGCGGCGACCGGGCGGCCGCGGCACGGCGCGACAGGTCCTCGATGCGGCCCAGCTCGCTCGCCCGTACCGCGCGGCGGGACGTCGGCCCTCGGGGGTTCGCCCCGTGCGGCACGGCGCGCTGGTCGTCGTTCCGATCCACGCGGAGCCTCGTACGCCGAGCGACGGCGCTGGCGAGTGTACCAGGTCACCTCGCGGGCGCGCGCCGGGCGCGTGTGCGACGATGGCTGCCCCGCGCGTACCGCGCAACGAGGACCGCGATGGCATTCACTCGATTCCCGCTCCATCCCGAGCTACTGCGCGGAACGCGCGAGCTCGGGTTCCAACGGCCGACGCCGATCCAGGAGCGCGCGATCCCCGAGGCCGCCGCCGGTCGCGACGTCGTCGCGACGGCCACGACCGGCAGCGGGAAAACCGCGGCGTTCGTGCTGCCGATCGTGCATCGGCTCATCGAGCGGCCGCGCGGCGTCACGCGGGCGCTCGTGCTGACGCCGACGCGCGAGCTCGCGTCGCAGATCCACGCGCACCTCGAAGCGCTGGCCGTGCACACGCCGGTCACCGGGGCCGCGGTGTTCGGCGGGGTCGGCATGGCGCCGCAGGAGCACGCGTTCCGCAGCGGCGTCGACGTGCTCATCGCCACGCCGGGTCGACTGCTCGACCACATGCGCCGGCCGTACGCGCGTCTCTCCGGGCTCGAGATACTGGTTCTCGACGAGGCCGATCGCATGCTCGACATGGGGTTCCTGCCGGACATTCGCCGCGTGCTGCGTGCGCTCCCGCCGAAGCGTCAGACGCTCCTGTTCAGCGCCACGATGCCGCCCGAGATCGTCGCCCTGACCCACGAGTTGCTGCACGACCCGGTGACGATCCACGTCGAGCGCCGGGCCACCCCGGCGGCCGGGATCACGCAGGCCGTGTACCCGGTGCCACGCGAGCGCAAGCCCGCGCTGCTCCTCGAGCTGCTCGAGCGGAGCCTCGTGGCCGACGCGATCGTGTTCACCCGGACCAAGCACCGCGCGAACCGTCTGGCCGAGTTCCTCGAGCGGCGCGGCGTCGCGGCGGCACGGATCCACGGCAACCGGAGTCAGGGCCAGCGTACGGCCGCGCTCGACGGCTTCAAGGCCGGCCGGCATCGGATCCTGGTCGCGACCGATATCGTGGCCCGGGGGATCGACGTCGTCGCGCTGGGCCACGTGATCAACTTCGACATCCCCGCGGATCCCGACGCGTACATCCATCGCATCGGTCGCACCGCGCGAGCCGAGCTCACGGGCGACGCGTTCACGTTCGTCGCCCCCGACGAAGAGGCCGACCTGCGGGCGATCGAGCACGTGCTCGGCCGCAGCCTGCCGCGGATCGTGCTGCCGGGCTTCGACTACACGCCGCGGAAGGACGAGCGGCTCGAGATCCCGCTGCGCGAGCGCCTCTCGGCGCATCGCGCGGCGCGCGCGGGGGCCCGCGGCACGGCAGCCCGCGGCGCGGGGGCGGCGCCGCGCGGCAAGACCCGGCCACGACCCGCAGCGGGCCGGCGCGCCGGCGGCGGCGGCGGCGGACGGCTCGAGAAGATTCTCGACCGCCACGCGCCGATCGGGAAGCCCGGCGGGCGCGCGCGCTGACGCCGTGACGCGCATCTTCCTCGACGCGGACGCGTGCCCGGTCAAGGACGAGACGTATCGGCTCGCGGAGCGCCGGAACCTCAAGGTATTCGTCGTTTCGAGCGGCCCGCTGCACGTCCGCGCGCCGGGCCGCGTCGAGCGCGTGCGCGTGAAGCCCGGCCTCGATGCGGCCGACGACTGGATCGTCGAGCACGCGGGCCCGGGAGACGTCGTCGTGACGGCGGACATCCGGCTCGCGCAGCGCTGTCTCGAGCGGGGCGCACGGCCGATCGCACCCGATGGCGCCGCGTTTCACGAGGCGTCGATCGGGGAAGCAGTCGCCCGTCGCGACCTGCTCGACGAGCTGCGGCAGATGGGGCTCGAAACTTCGGGGCCGCGACCGTACACCCGCGCGGACCGCGCGCGGTTCGTGGCGCGGCTCGCCCGGACGCTCGACGAGCTCGAACGCGAGCCGGGCTAGACCGGGCGGCTGCGGCGCGCGCCGCCACCGTTCACGGGGAACGGGCTCTTCGGCGGTGCCTTGACCACCAGTCGCCGGCCGAAGATCTTGCGCAGGCGCGATTTCGCCTGACACTCGATCTGCCGCACGCGCTCGCGGCTGATGTCCATCAACTCGCCGATCTCCTTGAGCGTCAGCGCGGGTCCTCCGGCCATCCCGAACCGATATCCGATGACCGCGCGCTCCTGCTCGCTCAGGTGCCGCAGCGCATCGCCGATGAGCGCGTTGGCCTCGCGGCGGATCAGATCGTCCTCGGGGCTCGCCAAGCTGTCGTCGACCAGGTAGTCGGCGATCGGCGTCTCGCGCTCGCGCCCGAGCTTGTCGTCCAGGCTCACGCCGCGCAGCGAGAACTGCAGGACCTGGTCGATCTTGTGCACGCTGCGCTCGAGGCGCTCGGAGATCTCCTCCCGCTCGGGCTTACGGCCCAGCGTGCGACGCAGCGTGTTCTCGGCGTCGCGGATCTCGCGCACCTTCTTCATCTGGTACGTCGGGACGCGTACGACGCTCGAGTGCTCGCTCAGCGCCTTCAGGATCGACTTGCGAATCCACCAGATCGCGTAGGTAATGAACTTCGTGCCCTTGCGCGCGTCGTAGCGGTGCGCGGCCTCGATCAGGCCGATGTTGCCCTCGTTCAGCAGGTCCTCGAACGGCATTCCCAGGTTGCGGTACTCGCTCGCGACCTTCACCACGAAGCTCAGATTCGATTCGACGAGCTCGTGCAGCGCGTTGCTGCACCCGCTGCGCACGCGACCGGCGAGCGATTGCTCCTGCTCCTTCGTCAACAGCGGATAGTGCCGGATCTCGGCGAAGTAGCGGGACAGGATCGTCGTGCGTTCTTGGGTCGTGGGTTCCATGTTGCTCTCAGGCGCTTGGGCCTTGACCGACGTGGAGGATCGCCGTACGTTTCGGGAGCGCTAACGAGAGGGGGGATTCTGGATTCGAACGTGCAAGACGCCCGCGGACCGCGCTTCGCGTAAGCCCCACCGAACGCTGCACTCTGCCCCCACCCGACACGACGATTCGACGGCCCGTACCGTAAGGCGCGTTACGATCGTGAACTCGTCCGTGCCAGGCGCCTTAGTGTAGGCATCGCCTCCCATACCTGTCAACACTTTTCTCGCGGAAACGCCCGTCCAGCTTGGCTTTTGAAGGAATTCCGCGTTGAAGGAAAAGAGGCCAACGCGTGCCAGATTCTTGTCACGAAAACGTGACCTGGAGCCTAGGGCAATACCCCAGCGTGCAGGGTCAATTCACCCAACGATCGAAATCGTCTCGATCCTTGGGCGGCATCACACGGAACCGCCGGCGTCTGAGCCGCCAGCGGATCTCACGGACGAGCGCGCCCACGCGCCACGCACGCTGCAAGTACAGGAATCCGACGACCGCACCACCGAGATGCCCGATGTGCGAGACGTTTCCGGAGTCCGGCGCCAGCGTGTAGAAGAACGTGACGGCGAACAGGATCATCGCCATCGTGCGCGCCCGCATCGGGAACAGCATCATGAACAGGACGGTGCGGTCGGCAAAAACCGTTCCGAACGCCACGATCACGCCGAAGATCGCGCCCGACGCCCCGATCGTCGCGGCCTCGGCGTGCGGTCCGCCGCGGAACAGGCCGAGGAGCGTCGCGAACACACCGCCGCCGACCCCGCACACGAGGTAGTAGCGCAGGAACGCTCGGCCGCCCCAGTGCCGCTCCAGATCCGAGCCGAACATCCACAGCAGCAGCATGTTGAACAGGATGTGGAGCATGGCCCGCGGCTCGTGCAGGAACATGTAGGTCCCGAGCTGCCACACGAAGCCCCGGGCGACGTCGCGCGGCACGACCCCCAGGAGCCGCTCGAGCGGGATCCCGATGTCCGGGGTGTTGAACAGGACCTGCACGAGCCACACCGCCCCGCAGGCCACGATCAGGGCGCGCACGACGGGCGTGACGCTCGGGACGCCGATCGTGACCCCCGTGCCGTGCGATCTCATCGGACCCTGGCGGTAGTAGCTCATCGGTGAGTTCCGCAACCGAAACGCGTCGGACGCCGGTCGCTCGACCTGCCCCGCCCTTCCATGATGCACGATCGCGGCTGGAGGTCGATCCCGTGCGAAAGGCGCGCGAGGATAGCCCGGTCGCCCCTCGACCGTCAAACCGACCGAGCTCGTCGCTCCTGGGTTTCGTGGCCCGAGCGTGCCGCGAGGCTGGCGACGCTTCGGCCGGCGACCGCTCGGCGCTCGACCGCGTGCTCGGCCTCGCCGTCGCCGCCACGCGCACCGAGCGCGCGTTCGTCGTGCGGAGCGAGCCCGCGGACCGACACGCGCCGGCGATCGAGGCGTACCACGGGCCGCCCGACCGTCGCTCGAGCCCCAGCCGCACAGCGGTGCGCCTCGTCGTCGGACGCGACCGCGCGTTGATCCGGCCGGCGCTCGAGGACGGCGACCGGCTCCTCGACGGCGAGTCCGTGCGCGCACTCGCGCTACGCAGCGTTCTCGCAACCACCGTACCCCACGTCGTCCCGGCGCGGATCCTCGTGCTCGACGGCCGTGCGCCCGCGGGAGCCCAGCTTCCAACCGCCCTGGCCGAGGCGCTCGATGCGTTCGCGGCCGTCGTCGGCATGACGCTCGCTCGGGGGCCCTGCACCACGCCGGCCGCGAGCTCGATCGACACGGCAGCCGATCCCACCGTGCGCGCCGAGGCGATGCGCGAGGCGCTCGCGTGGGCCGATCGCGCGGCCCGTACCGAGCTCCCGGTGCTCGTGCGCGGTGAAACCGGGGCGGGCAAGGAGCGGTTCGCGCAGCGGATCCACTCCCAGAGCCGGCGTCACGCCGGACCGTTGCTCGCGATCAACTGCGCGGCGGTCCCCGAGAGCCTGCTCGAAGCCGAGCTGTTCGGCAGCGTGCGCGGGGCGTACACCGGAGCCGATCGGGATCGGGTCGGCCTGTTCCGCCAGGCGCACGGGGGAACGCTGTTCCTCGACGAGATCGGCGAGATGCCCCCGGCGATGCAGGCCAAGCTGCTCCGGGCGCTCGAGGATCGGCGCGTGCGGCCGATCGGTGGTGCCGCCGAGGTCGACGTCGATGCGCGGCTCGTCGCGGCGACGCACCGCGACCTCGCGCGGCTCGTCGAGTGCGGAGCGTTCCGCTCCGATCTGTTCCATCGCCTGGCGGTGCTCGAGGTGCGGGTCCCGCCGTTGCGCGAGCGGATCGAGGACCTGCGCGCGCTCGTCGCCGAGCTCGGGCCCCAGCTGTCCCGCGAGACCGGCTGCGTCGTCCCGCAGATCGACGAGGACGCGTGGCGCGCGCTCGAGTGCCACGCGTGGCCCGGGAACGTCCGGGAGCTGCGGGCCGTGCTGGCGCGGGCCATGCTGCGCGCAGGCCCCGAACCCGTGCGCGCGCGGCACCTCGGACCGCTCGGGGCCGCAGGCGGCGACCGGACCGCCGGGCCTGTCAGCGACTCGCTCGAGCGCCGGATGATCGTCGAGGCGCTCGACCGAGCCGACGGCGTCGTCGCGCACGCCGCACGACGGATCGGCTGGACGCGACAGAAGCTCGCGCGGCGCATGCGCGCGATCGGGATCGCGCGCTAGGTCTCTTCGGGAGCGGGCAGGACGTTCTCGTGCAGCTCGACGTTCCAGTACGCCTCGTCGAGGAACGTGCGCCACTCGTCGGGACACGGCCCGAGCCAGCTCGCGCGGAGCGTCGGATGACCGACCGGGCGGCGCGGACGCCGAACCAAGCGCATCCCGGCCTCGAACGGCGTTCGGTTGCCCTTGAACGTGTTGCACGTGATGCACGCGCATACGACGTTCTCCCAGCACGACGTGCCACCGCGCGACAGCGGAACGACGTGATCCAGGTTGAGCATGCGCTGCGCGAACACGCGACCGCAGTACTGGCACCGGTTCTTGTCGCGATGGAAGATGTTGCGCCGCGTGAACCGGACCTCCCGGCTGGGCAGCCGGTCGTAGTGCACGAGCTGGATCACGCTGGGCACGCGGATCGCCCGCGTCGGCGTGCGCACGAACCGGTCGCCGGCACGCGCCGGCAGGTCACACCAGTTGTCGAAATCGTAGCTGACGAAGTTCGGAGCCAGGGCCCGCGCGCGGCCGGCGTAGAACAGTCGCAGAGCGCGGTACACCCCCGTCACCTGCACCGCCTGGTACAGGTTGTTGAGAACGAGGACGTTGCACGCACCTTCGGACATGATCGGACCTCGACCTCGCTGCCGCGGCGCTCAACCGTCCCAGCGGGACGCCCGATCCGACGTCTCGCGGGCGCGCTCGATCCCCAGATCGACCAGGCGCTCCACCAGGCGTCCGAACGGAAGGCCGGCGGCCTCCCACAGCTTGGGAAACATACTGATCGGCGTGAAACCCGGCAACGTGTTGACCTCGTTGAGGTACGGGGTCAGGGTTCCGCGGTCGACCAGGAAGTCGACGCGCGAGAACCCGCACAGGTCGAGGGCCCGATACCCGCCGATCGCGAGCTCGCGGATCCGCTCGGCGTCGGCCGCCGGGAGCGCCGCGGGGATCGTGAGCTTCGATCCGGCATCGATGTACTTCGCCTCGTAGTCGTAAAACTCGCGCGACGGCGCGATCTCGCCGAGCCCCGAAGCCTGGGGCTCGTCGTTCCCCAGCACGGCGCACTCGATCTCGCGCGCGTCGACGCCGCGCTCGACGACGACTCGCCGATCGTGCCGCAGCGCCAGATCGAGCGCGGGATCGAGCTCGGCCGACGCACGGACCTTGGACACGCCGACCGACGAGCCTCCGTTGGCCGGCTTCACGAACGCCGGAAACCCGATCTCGTCGGCGATGCGCTCGCGCGTGCGCTCCGGGCTCGCCGCGCGCTCGGCCCGGGTCACGAGGACCCACGGAACGACCTCGATCCCGTGCGCGGCGAAGATCTCCTTGGCCACGGCCTTGTCCATCCCGGCCGCGGAGGCGAGCGGACCGGCGCCGACGTACGGCACGCCGGCGAGCTCGAGCGCACCCTGTAGCCGGCCGTCCTCCCCGCCCCACCCGTGAACCAGCGGAAACAGCACGTCGATCGCCAGCGGTCGGGTCGCTCCGCGCTGGGGCTGCAGGAGCAGACCCGCCCCGCCCGGGTCGAGCAGCACGCGCACGCCGTCGTCGTCGTCCGCGCTCGGGTCGACCCGCGCCGCTCGTCCGTCGAGCACGCGGCGCGACGCTTCGGGCGAGAGCCAGCGCCCGTCGCCGGTGACGCCGAGCGGGACACAGGTCAGGGATGTCCCGGCCATCGCTCGATCGACGCCGCGCGCCGAGACGACCGACACCTCGTGCTCGACCGAGCGTCCGCCGAAGAGCAGACCGACCTGCCGGCCGCTCACGGCCGGCCTCCCGCCGGACGCCCGCGCACGAGCCCGGCCACCGCGTCGCGGATCGAGTCGTCGAGCGCGCCCGAGCGCGCACGCTCGCTCCCCGTGGCATCGAACACGACGTGCGTCGGCAAGCGGTCGGCCGCGAGCGCGGCCTGGGCCGCGCCGGTCGAGTCGAAGAGCAACGTGCGCGGCATGTCGTGCTCGCCGGCGTACCGCGCGAGCCTGTCGGCCGAGTGCCGGCTCGCCACGGCCACGATGACGAGCCGATAGCCGCTGTCGCGCCAGCGCGTCTCGAGCTCCGCGAGCTCGGCCAGCTCGGCCGTGCACGGAGAGCACCACGTGGCGAAGAACACGACGTGCAGCGCCTTGGGTCCCGGGGCGACGCGCGTCGAGCGCCCGGTGTCGGGCTCGACGAGCTCGAGCGGGAACGGTCCGGCCGCGAGCGCGACGGTCGACAGCGCGGCGGTCAGAACGATCGCCGCGCGTCGCACCAGCCGTCGGACAGTGTCGCCCTCGCTCATCGGATCCCCATCGCGACCGCCTGGTACCCGAACCACGCGGCGAGCACGAGCATCCCGATCCCGAACACCTGCTTGAGACGGACCATCCATGTCCCGGCGCGCGGCAGGTTGGCCAGCATACCCGAGAAGATCCCGAGGACGAGCAGCAGGAACCCCAGACCGAGCGCGAACACCAGGAGCAAGGTTCCGCCCCATACGACATCGCGCGTCGTCGCCACGTACACCAGGAGCAGGCCGAGCACCGGCGCCGTGCACGGCGCGGCGACGAGCCCGGCCGTCATGCCCATCACGAGCGCGCCGACGTGACCGCCGCGTCGCGCTCCCCGACTCTGGACCTGGCCGAAGATCGCCGGGACGGGGATCGGGATCCAGTCCAGCATCGCCGCGCCGAACGCCGCGATCACGAGCGCGACAGCGCCGTAGACCCACGGCGAGCGCGTGACGCTGCCGAACTGCGCGCCGACAAGCGCCGTGATCACGCCGAGCGCCGCATACACGAGCGCGAGCCCCGAGACGTAGACGCTCGACAGCGTCACGGCGCGCAGCCGTTGGCCCCCGGCGGCGCCGCCGATGAACGTCACCGTGACCGGGATCATCGGGTACACGCACGGTGTGAAGCTGGTCAGCACGCCCGCGGCGAACACGTAGGCCAGGGCCCCGAACGACCCGGCCTGGAGCTGCGCCTGGAGCGCGTGCTGGAGCGCCTGCCCCCACTCGGCGAGCTGCTCCTGCACGTCAGAGAACCTTGTCGACCCGATCGGACAGCGCGCGCTTCGACAGGACACCCGAGACCTGGTCGCGCACGGCGCCATCCTTCATGATCAACACGGTCGGAACCGCGAGCACGCCGAACCGCGCGGCGACGGCCGGCGCTCGGTCGACGTCGACCTTGACGACCTTGAGACGACCGACGTAGTCCCCGGCCAGCTCGTGCACGATCGGCTCGAGCTTGCGGCACGGTCCGCACCACGTGGCGGAGAAGTCGACGAGCACGGGCGTCGACGCCTGCAGCACCTCGACGTCGAACGTCGCATTGGTGGCTTCGGTCACGTGGGACATCGCGGTTTCTCCTCTCCGGCTGAGTCACGCGCGGAATCGCGCGCCAGCGCATCCAGCGTAGCACGGGGCGACGCCACGGTCCGGTGGTACGATCCCCGCCGATTCCATGGGCAGCACCCCGTTCTCGGCGCGCACGGTCGCGCTCCTCGCCGGACGCGAGCCGGTCGTCGTGCTCACGGGCGCGGGCATCTCCGCGGATTCGGGCCTGGCGACGTTTCGCGGCGCCGATGGGTTGTGGAACGGCGCCGATCCGCGCGAGCTCGCGACCCCCGAAGCGTTCGCGCGCGATCCACGGCTCGTCTGGCGCTTCTACGACTGGCGCCGCAAGCAGGCGCTCGCCGCCGCGCCGAACCTCGCGCATCGTGCGCTCGCCGTGCTCGAGGCCGAGCGTGGAGCGGTCGCGATCGTGACCCAGAACGTCGATGGGCTGCACGAGCGCGCGGGCAGCGCGAGCGTCGTTCGGCTCCACGGCACACTGTGGCGCTTGCGTTGCACCGCAGAGGAGCGCGAGCACGACGACGTGCGCGCCGATCTCGGACCGTTGCCGCCGCGCTGCACGTGCGGCTCGCTGCTGCGGCCCGCGGTGGTGTGGTTCGGGGAGCCGCTCGATCCATCGGTGTGGGCGCGGGCCGAGGACGAGATCGGCCGCGCCGCCCTCGTCCTGGTCGTCGGCACGTCGTCGATCGTGGTTCCCGCGGCGCAGCTCGCGTCGATCGCGCGGCGCGCCGGGGCCCGGGTGGTCGAGATCAATCGCGAGCGCACTCCGCTATCCCCCGAGGTCGACGAGCACGTCGAGGGCCGGGCCAAGGAGCTCGTTCCCCAGCTCGTCCGGGAGGCGGGGTTCGGGATCGAGGTCGCCTGATGCGCGTCCTGTGGATCGACGCCTCGGCCGGCGCGGCGGGCGACATGCTGCTCGCCGCGCTCGTCGACGCCGGGGCGTCGTTCGCCGCGGTGCGCCGAGCGCTCGCGGGCCTGCCCGTCTCGGGCTACACGCTCCGGACGCGTCAGATCGTGCGCGCAGGCCTCGCCGGGCGGCGGATCGAGGTCCGGGTGCGCGGGGCGGCCGTCGAGCGCCGGTTGGCCCAGGTCGAGCGCATCGTGCGCTCGGGCAAGCTCGCGCCACGCGTGCGCGATCGCGCGCTCCGGGTGTTCCGGCGCCTCGTCGAGGCCGAAGCTCGCGCGCACGGGACGACGGCGAGGGCGACGCACCTGCACGAGGTCGGGGGCGTCGACGCGATCGTCGACGTCGTGGGAGCGTGCGTCGCGCTCGAGGAGCTGGGGATCGAGCGCGTCGTCGTGTCGCCGATGACCACGGGGTACGGCACCGTGCGCTGCGCGCACGGCCTGTACCCGATCCCCGGCCCGGCGACCACGCTCCTCGTGCACGGTGCGCCGATTCGGGGCGGCTCGATCGAGGCCGAGCGGCTGACACCGACCGGGGCTGCGCTCCTGACGACGTGGGCCGACGACTGGGGCGGACCTCCGGCGATGCGCCCGCAGGCGGTGGGCTACGGGGCGGGCGCGAGCGATTTCGGCGCCGACCCGAACATGCTGCGCGTGCTCGTGGGTCAGGCCGAGCGCTCGGCCGAAGCGCAGGGACCGGGGCCCGAGATCGTCGTCCTCGAGTGCGTGCTCGACGACGTGTCGCCCCAGGTCCTGGCGTTCGCCTGCGAGCGCGCGCTCGGCGCGGGCGCGCTCGACGTGTTCACGAGCGCCGTGACCATGAAGAAGGGACGCTCGGGCCACTGCATCACGGCACTCGCGCGGCCCGAGTCGTTCGACGCGGTCGCGCGGTCGCTGCTGCACGAGACGTCGTCGCTCGGCCTGCGCTACCGCAGCGAGCGGCGGATCGAGGTCGAGCGGGCGGTGCGGGCCGTGCCCACGCGCTGGGGCGCCGTGCGCGTCAAGGTCGGGCGGCTCGACGATCGGGAGATCCGTATCTCACCCGAGTATGATGACTGCGCGGCGATCGCCCGCCGCGAGCGCGTCCCGCTCGCGATGGTCGAGCGCGAAGCGCTGGCCGCGCACCGCCGGGGGGCGCGCACGAGGAGAAACGCCGATGGAGTCCGAGGCCGATCGCCCCGCGGGCGGCGCTGAGACGGTCAGCATCGACCGGTTCCTCGAGGTCGACCTGCGCGTCGCCCGCGTTGTCGCCGCCGAGCCCATTCCGGGCGCGGACAAGCTGCTCAAGCTGCGCGTGGATCTGGGGACCGAGGAGCGGCAGATCGTCGCCGGGATCGCCTTGGCCTACGCGCCCGAGTCGCTCGTCGGCCGGACGATCGTCGTCGTGGCCAACCTGAAGCCGGCGCGGATCCGCGGCGTCGAGAGCCAGGGCATGCTGCTCGCGGCGGACTCCTCTGGCCGACCGATCGTGGCCACGTTCGACGAGGCGGTCGCGCCCGGCACCCGCGTGCGCTGACGCCCCAAGCCGGTCAGCGACGGTCCGCGATGTAGCGGATGTCCGACTTGCGCAGCAGCAGGTGCGGACCGTCCGCCCGCTCGAGCTTGATCAGGTCGCGATCGTGGTACGTGATCCGACCGACGAGCACTTGACCGTCGCGCAGGTGCACGCTCACGGGGTTCCCCGAGCTGCGCCGGACCTCGAGGAACGTCGCCTCCTCGCCCGTCGCGGGAGGCGGTGGCGGGCGGCGTCCGCCGTGCGGCGGGCCCCCGCGACGCTTTTGCGATCGATCCACGCTCACCCTCTCGCTTTCGCCGCGGCCGCCTGGACCGCCGTGACGGCGGCGGCGACCACGATGTCCCCGTCCGAGCACCCGCGCGACAGATCGTTCGCCGGGCGCGCGAGACCCTGGAGGATCGGCCCGATCGCCCGGGCCCGGGCGAGCCGCTCGACGAGCTTGTACGCGATGTTCCCCGCACCGAGGTCCGGGAACACGAGCACGTTCGCTCGACCACCGAGCGGGCTGCCCGGAGCCTTCGACCGAGCGACGTGGGGCACGAGCGCGGCGTCGACCTGCAGCTCGCCGTCGGCGACGAGCTCGGGCGCGCGCTCGCGCAGCTGCACGAGGGCGTCTCGCACCTTCGTGGCGTCGGGATGATCGGCGCTGCCGTGCGTCGAGAACGACAGGAGGGCGACGCGCGGCTCGCGCTCGCACAGCGCGCGGAAGCTCTCGGCCGTCCTCAGCGCGATGTCGGCCAGCGCCTCGGCATCGGGATCGGGCACGAGACCGCAGTCGGCGAAGGCCAGCACCGAATCGCCGGCCTCCGTTTCCCGCTCGAGCTGCATCAGGAAGAACGACGAGACGAGGCGCACGCCGGGCGCGCAGCCGAGGATCCGCAGCGCAACGCGGACGGTGTCGGCGGTCGCGTGCGCGGCGCCGGCGACCGAGCCGTCGGCCAGACCGGCGCGAACGAGCCCTGCGGCGAAGTACAGTGGATCGACGACGAGGAGCTCGATCTCGCGCTCGGGTTTGTGCTTGGCCCGCAGCCGCTCGCCGATCGCCGCGAGACAGGTCCCGAGGTTCGGTCCGTGCTCCGGGTCCTCGATGCGTAGCCCCGACAGGTCGACGCCGGCGTGCTCCGCCGACGCGCGCACCTCCGCGGGTTTCCCGACGAGGATCGGCTCGACGATACGCTCGTCGGCCAGGAGGCGCACGGCACGCAGGACGCGCGGGTCGTGCGATTCGGGGAACACGATCGTGCGGCGCAGGGCTTTGGCCCGCTCGACGATCTGGCCCAGAACGTCCACGTCTCGATCGTATCAAGGACCGGGAGCGCGGGCCACGAACCGGCGCCCGCGCGCGCGCGCTGCGTCGAGCGCCAGGAGCGCGAGCACCGGGCCGTACTCGATCGCCCGAACGGTCCAGCCGACGTCGCCGTTCCGTGCGGTGTAGGCCAGCGGAACGAGCGCCGCGAACACGAGCCACGGCCAGGACCGCTGCGCGGCGGCGAACGGCAGGATCCACAGCACGTACCACGGGTGGACGGTCGGGGCGAGGAGCAGGAGCGCGCCGAGGATGGCGATCGCCTCGCGCACGGGATCGGCGATCCGGCGTGAGACGACCCACGCGATCCACCCGGCGAGGGCCAGACCGACGACGAGCCGCGCGAGCGGCTCGGGCCACACGAGCCGGTACGCTCGATCCCACGGGGCAACGGCATCGACGAGCGGCACGAGCGCGCTCCCCGTGTCGAGGGCGACGAGCGCCGAGCGCACCGCCGCGAAGCCCAGCGCATTGAACTCCCAGCGCGCGGCGTAGTCGGCGAGCCCCGAGCCGAACGCGGGCCCGGTCGCGGCGTAGGGCACGGCCAGCCCGAGAACCACGAGGGCGAGCACGAGCGCGTGCCGCGGGCGGAAGCGCCGCACGTAGCCCGGCACGAGAAGCAACGGCAGCAGCTTGGCCTGGATCGCGCCCCCGAGCGCCGCGGCCGCAAGGCCGCGCCGCCCGGCCGTGACCGCGACCGCCGAGAGCACGAGCAGCACGAGCCCCAGCGGCTCGACGTGCCCATTGCCCGCGCACTCGAGGATCGGCAGCGGGTTCCACGCGTAGAGCACGACGCGCTCGCGCGGGAGGCCCGCGCGCGCGAGGAGCCGCGCGAGGGCCAGAACGACGCCGAAGTCGAGGATCCCGAATCCGAGCTGGAACGCGCGTACGCCCCACCTCGGCGCCGCGAGCGCAGCGAACGCGAGCTCGGCCAACGGCGGATAGATCGTCCGCAGCTCCGGATGATTGATGCGCGCCGACGACTCGTCGCGCAGATCCGCGAGCGCGGGGTCGTCCGGCGCGTGCGCGTACGGGTGCACCCCGTGCAGCTGGACCCGGCCGTCCCACACGTAGCGGAACACGTCGTCCGAGAGCGTGGGCTCGCCGCACGCCGCGACCACGCGAAACACGAGCGCCGCGCCGACCGCCGTCTGCAGCACCGCCGCGCCGGCGCCGGCGACGCGCCACGCCAGGAGCATCAGCAGGACGAGGAGCGCGTGCGCCCCGAGGTACGCGAGCACGCCCGGCCCCGGCCCCCGAACGACGAGCCCGACGTGGAGGACCGTCGCGACCGTGGCGAGGACGAGCATCCGACGCATCGGCAGAGCATAAGCGCGGCGTGTCCCGAGTTGGTACCATCGCCAGCATGGCCGCCGCGTGGGGTGTACTGTCCTCGGTCGTGGTCACGGTGTATTTCGCCTGCCTCGTCGTCCTCGCGTGCTACGGGGTGCATCGCTGGTACCTGCTGGCCGTGTGGCTGCGCCACAGGCGCACGCCGACGCCCCAGCCGGTACCGTTCGCCGAGCTGCCCCGGCTGACCGTCCAGCTCCCGATCTACAACGAGCTGCACGTGGTCGAGCGGTTGATCGATGCGGTGTGCGCGCTCGACTATCCGCGCGAGCGGCTCGAGGTCCAGGTGCTCGACGACTCGACCGACGACACGACGCGGGTCGTCTTAGAGCGCGTCCTGCGGCACCGGGAGCGGGGGATCGACATCGCGCACGTGCGCCGCGCCGACCGCCGGGGATACAAGGCCGGCGCGCTCGCGCTCGGGCACGCCCGGGCCAAGGGCGAGCTGATCGCGATCTTCGATGCCGACTTCGTCCCGGCTCCGGACTTCGCGCTGCGGCTCGTGCACCAGTTCACCGATCCGCGCGTCGGCATGGTGCAGGCCCGCTGGGGCCACCTGAACCCGCGCTACTCGGCGCTGACCCGCGTGCAATCGATCGTGCTCGACGGCCACTTCCTGATCGAGCACACGGCGCGCCATCGGTCGGGGCGGTTCTTCAACTTCAATGGCACGGCCGGCATCTGGCGCCGGACGTGCATCGACGACGCGGGCGGCTGGGGGACGGACACGTTGACCGAGGATCTCGACCTGTCCTACCGGGCGCAGCTTCGAGGCTGGAAGTTCGTCTACGTGCCGGAGCACGTGGCGCCGGCCGAGCTGCCGATCGAGATGGCGGCGTTCAAGACCCAGCAGCACCGCTGGGCCAAGGGCTCGATCCAGACCGCGCGCAAGCTGCTCCCGCGCGTGTGGCAGAGCGCGCTCCCGCTCGGCACGAAGATCGAGGCCACGGCGCACATGACCGCGTACGTCGGCTACCTGCCGATGCTGGTCCTGACCGCCGTCGTCGTGCCGGCGGCGTTCCTGCGCAGCGACCTCGCCGCGTCGCGCATGCTGGCCATCGACCTGCCCCTGTTCGGCGCGACGACGCTGGCCTGGACCACGTCCTACGCGCTGGCCCAGCGCGAGGCCTCGGGCACGTGGCGCGGCAGCGGGCGCTGGGTCGCGTTCCTGCTGGCCCTGGGGATCGGCCTGTCGATCAACAACGCGCGCGCGGTCGTCTCCGGGCTCGGCCGAGGGACCAGCGAGTTCCGCCGCACGCCCAAGTACAACCTGGGTGCCGGAGAATCGCTGACGTCGCGCCGGTACCGCGGGCGCATCGCGGGCGATACGTGGCTCGAGCTGGCGATCGCCGCGGCGTTCGCGCTGGCGATCGGGAGCGCTCTCGCCGCCGGGCGGTGGGCGGTCGTGCCGTTCTTCGCGCTGTTCCTCGTCGGCTACGGCTACACGGGTCTGGTCACGCTGGCGCAGAGCCGGGCCGCGCGCTGAGCGCCCGCGCGCGCCACGGCAGCGCCCGCGCGCTGGCGCCGGCCTCGAGGCGCGGTGCTGCGGCCGGGACGCGCAGCAGGCCGTCGGCGCGAGCGAGCGCGAGGACGTCGCCCGATCCCCCGCTCGCGATCCTTTGGCCCTCGAGCCGGCCCCCGCGCCAGGCGAGGCGCGCCAGATGGAACGTCTCTCGCCCCGACCCCGCGGGAAGCGCGGCGCTCAGGACCGCGTCGATCTCGGATGCCGACCACAACCGATGGCCGCACATCTTGCGCAGCGCCGGGGCGACGAGCACGGCGAAGCCCACGAACGCGGAGACCGGGTTCCCCGGTAGGCCCACGACGAGCGTGCGGCCGAGCCGCGCCGCGAGGACCGGCTTCCCCGGCTTCATCGACACGCCGTGGAACAGCGTGACCGCGCCGGCGCTACCGAGAACCGGCGCCACCAGGTCGTAGGCTCCGACCGATACGCCGCCCGTGACAAGTAGCAGGTCGGCTCCGAATCCGTCCCCCAGCGTCCGGGACAACGCATCGCTGCGGTCGGCGACCCGGGCCAGCACCCGCGCCTCGACCCCGGCCTCGCCGACGAGCGCCCGCAGCATCGGCCCGTTGCTCTCGCGGATCTCGTGCGCGCGTGGAACGTTGCGTGGGTCGACGAGCTCGTCTCCCGTCGACACGATCCGCACGGTCGGCGGCCGGTGCACGCGCACGCGCACGCACCCGACCGCGGCGAGGGCCGCGATCTCGGGGGCCCGGATCGGCGTACCGGCGGATACCACGGGCGCCCCTTGGCGGCTCTCGCTCGCGCGGGCCCGCACGCTGTCGCGCGGCTCGACCGGCCCCTCGATGCACACGACCCGTCCGTCCTCCTCCTCGTGCGTGCGCTCGACCCTCACGACCGCGTCCGCGCCCGCAGGCACGATCGCCCCCGTGAACACGCGGACCGCCTGGCCCGGGCCGACCGTGATTCCGGAAGCGTCCGCGCCCGCCGCGACCTCACCGACGATCGCGAGGCGCGTCGCCCGATCCCGCGCATCCGCCGAGCGCACCGCGTATCCGTCCATCGCGCTGCGGTCGGTCGGTGGAAAGTCGCGATCCGCGGCGACGTCGACGGCGAGCCCGAGCCCGTGCGCCTGATCGAGCGGCACGTCGACCGCCTCACCCGGCTCGACCGCATCGGCGAGGATCCGGATCGCTTCGTCGACCGAGATCACGCGGCGCCCGCCGTCCGGGCGACGACGAAGCGCGGGATCCCTGCCAAGTCGCTGCGCACGTCGATGCGCTCGAACCCACGCTCGGCGAGGAGCGCCCGCACCCGCTCGGACTGGTCGAACCCGACCTCGAGGACGATCGCGCCCTCCTTACGCAGCACGCGCCGCGAGCTCGTGGCCAGAGCCTCGTACGCCTCGAGCCCCGTGGGCCCCGAGACGAGCGCCTCGCGAGGCTCGTGGTCGCGGACCTCGACCTGCAGGCCGGCCCATTGCCCGCTCGGAACGTACGGCGGGTTCGCGACCACGATGTCGACCCGCCCGTCCCACTCGGTCTCCGCCGTTCCGAAATCTCCGCACACGACCTCGACCCGGCTCTCGAGGCCGTGGCGCCGCACGTTCTCCTTGGCCAGCGCGACCGCGGCCGTCGATCGATCGACGGCACGGACGGTCAGATCGGGCCGCGCGAGGGCCACGGCGATCGCGATGCACCCGCTCCCCGTTCCGGCGTCGAGGACGATCGCTCCCGCGGGCGGGCGCGCCGCCAGCACGACGTCGACGAGACCCTCGGTCTCCGGGCGCGGGATCAGCGCGCGAGCGTCGATGCGGATCTCGACCCCGTGGAACTCGACGTGCCCGGCGATGTACTGCGCGGGCTCGCGGCGGGAGCGGCGCTCGATCCAGTCGGCGAACCGCAGCCGCAGCGCGGGCGGCACCCGCTCGTCGCGGCGCACCACGAGCCCCCCGGGATCGGTGTGCAGGAGGTCCGACAGGAGCCAGCCGGCCTCGCGTCGCGCATCGTCGATGCCGGCGTCGGCGAGCGCCCGCGCGGCCTCGCCGAGCACGGCGCCGATCGTCTCGCCGTTCAGGCCGAGACCTCTTGACGCAGCCGCTCCGCCTGGTCGTGCGACGCGAGCTGGCTCACGAGCTCGTCGATCTCGCCCGCGAGCACCGCGGGCAGGTTGTGCACCGTCAGACCGATCCGGTGATCGGTCACGCGATTCTGCGGGAAGTTGTACGTCCGGATCTTCTCGCTGCGATCGCCCGTGCCGACGAGCCCTCGGCGCTCCTTGGCGATCGCCTCGTGCTGCTCGCGCTGCATCCGCTCGTACAGGCGCGAGCGCAGGACGACGAGCGCGCGGGCCTTGTTCTTGTGCCACGACTTCTCGTCCTGGCACTGCACGACGGTGTTCGTCGGCAGGTGCGTGATGCGCACGGCGGACTGCGTCGTGTTCACGCTCTGCCCGCCGGGACCCGACGAGCAGAACGTGTCGATCCGCAGCTCCTTCTCGTCGAGCTTGACCTCGACCTCGTCGGCTTCGGGCAGCACGGCGACCGTGATCGCCGACGTGTGGATCCGCCCCTGGGCCTCGGTCGCCGGCACGCGCTGGACGCGGTGGACTCCGCTCTCGAACTTGAGCCGGCTGTACACTCGCTGGCCCTCGACGATCGCAATCGCCTCCTTCACGCCGCCGACCTCGCTCTCGGACAGGTTGGTCGTCCGGACCTTCCAGCCCTGGCGCTCGGCGAACCGCGTGTACATCCGCAGCACCTCGGCGGCGAAGAGCGTCGCTTCGTCCCCGCCCGTGCCGGCGCGGATCTCGAGCACGACGTTCTTCGCGTCGTTCGGGTCGACGGGCACGAGAGCCTCGCGTAGGCGGATCTCGAGCAGGTCGAGGTGCGCCTCGAGACGCTTGACCTCGTCGGCGGCCAAAGCACGCAGGTCGGCATCGTCCGCGACCGAGACCAGCTCGCGCGCACCGCGCAGCTCGGCCTCCGTGCGCCGGTGCTCGCGGAACGCGGCGACGACCGGCTCGAGCTCGGCGTACGCCCGACCGGTCTCGCGGTACCGCTCGCGGTCGGCGGTGACCGTCGGATCGGCGAGGTCGCGGGCCAGCGCTTCGGCTCGGGCCTCGAGCGCCTCGAGCTTCCGTTCGAGCTTCGGATCGAGGGTCGTGGTCACGGGGCTCCCGGCACGGCCGTGCGCCGTGCGGGCCTCACGCGCCGGACGCGGGCTTCTGGTACCGCTTCTGGAACCGCTCGACGCGACCGGCCGAGTCGACGAGCTTCTGCTTGCCGGTGAAGAACGGGTGGCAGGCCGAGCAGATCTCGACGTTCAGCTTGTCGGCCGTGGACTGCGTGCTGAACGTGGTCCCGCAGGCACAGTGGACCTCGACCGTCTTGTATTCGGGATGGATGCCCTGTTTCATCGTCCGCTCCGTAGGGGTCGGGCCGGCAAACGCGGGATTATACGGGATCGAGCGGAGGGCCGCAAAGGCGCGAGCTAGGACGCCATGGCCTGCAGGAAATCGACGTTCGACCGGGTCTTGACCATCTTTTCGCGCAGCAGCTCCATCGCCTCGACGGGCGACATCTGCTGCAGCACCTTGCGCAGGACCCACGTGCGGTCGAGCTCGAGCTTCGACAGCAGGAGCTCCTCCTTGCGCGTGCCCGAGCGCAGGAGGTCGACCGCCGGGAACACGCGCCGGTCGGCGAGCCGGCGGTCGAGGTTGATCTCCATGTTCCCCGTGCCCTTGAACTCCTCGAAGATCACGTCGTCCATCCGCGAGCCGGTGTCGATCAGCGCCGTGGCCAGGATCGTCAGCGAGCCGCCCTCCTCGACGTTGCGGGCCTGGCCGAAGAACCGCTTGGGCTTCTGCAGCGCGTTCGCGTCGAGGCCGCCCGACAGCACGCGGCCCGACGCCGGGATGACCGCGTTGTACGCCCGCGCGAGGCGCGTGATCGAGTCGAGCAGCAGGATCACGTCGCGCCCGGACTCGACGAGGCGCTTGGCCTTCTCCATCACCATCTCGGCGACCTGCACGTGGCGCGACGCCGGCTCGTCGAACGTCGAGGCGATGACCTCGCCCTGGACGGTGCGCTGCATGTCGGTCACTTCTTCGGGCCGCTCGTCGATCAACAGCACGATCAGCGACATCTCCGGATGGTTCGCCGCGATGGCCCGCGCGATCGCCTGGAGCAGCATCGTCTTGCCCGTGCGCGGCGGCGAGACGATCAGGCCGCGCTGGCCCTTGCCCAGGGGCGTCATCAGGTCCATCACCCGGCCCGAGATGTCCTCGTCGCCCTCGACCTCGACCTTGATCCGCACCGACGGGTAGAGCGGCGTCAGCCGGTCGAACGCCAGGCGCCCGCGCGACGCCTCGGGCGACCCGCCGTTGACCGAGTCGACGCGGCCGAGCGCGAAGTACCGCTCCCCGGGCTTCGGCG
Source organism: uncultured Acidobacteriota bacterium (assembly GCA_963824225.1). GTDB lineage: Bacteria > Acidobacteriota > Polarisedimenticolia > Polarisedimenticolales > Polarisedimenticolaceae > CAWGOF01. Next base: position 586,876 of record CAWGOF010000003.1, read on the forward strand.
GGCGGATCTGGCCCCGAATCGTGTCGCCGGTCAGGAGGCCGAACCGTCGGATCTGCGACGGCGAAACGTAGATGTCGTCGGGCCCCGGGAGGTAGCTCGCCTCGGGCGCGCGCAGGAACCCGTAGCCGTCGCTGAGCTTCTCGAGCACGCCCTCGGCGATGACCGAGCCGTTGCCCGAGGCATGCGCCTGGATCACCTTGTACAGCAGCTCGCGATACGGCAGGCTGCCCGCGTTGTGCAGCTCGAGCGTCGCCGCGACCTTGGCCAGCTCGGCGACGTCCATCGATTTCAGCTCTTTGATCTCCATCTTCGTCTAACCCCGCACCGCCGCCCGTTCGAGCGCGCGATCCAAATGCCCCCAGACGGTCGCGATCCCCAGTCCCGTCTCCGCCGATACGAGCACCGCACGATCCGGCTCGTCGTCGCCCAGCTCCTGGCGCACGCGCCGCTCGGCGGCCGGGCGCTCGTTGCCCGACAGCCGGTCGGCCTTGGTCGCGACGACCAGGTACGGCACGTCGGCCGCACGGAGCCAGTCGCGCATCGTCCGATCGAGATCGGTCGGCGGGATCCGCGCGTCGACGACGAGCAGCGCGAGCGCGATCCGCGCACGGTGGCGCTCGAGGGCGCCTTCGACCATCGGCTTCCACGACCGGCGCACCGCCTCGGGCACCCGGGCGTAGCCGTAGCCCGGCAGGTCCACGAAGCCGAACCGATCGTTCACGCGGTAGAAATTCACACTCTGTGTGCGGCCGGGCGCGGACGACGTCCGCGCGAGATTGCGCACCCCCACGAGACGGTTGATCAACGACGACTTGCCGACGTTCGACCGACCGAGCAGCACGACCTCCGGTCCGGTGTCCCGGGGCTCGTCCTCGGGACCGTAGGCGGAGCAAACGAACTGGCACGAGCGGATCTTCAACCGGTCAATGCGTCAGGGGTCCGCCGGCCGGAGAGTCGCCGAGCGGACGCTCGGGGCCGTCTCCCTTGGCCAGCCCCGTCTGGGGAATCGGCTCGACGAGCGCGGCCGCCAGGACCTCGTCCATGTTCTCGACCAGCCGGAACTCGAGCTGCCGTCCGATGTCCTCGGGGATATCGGCGAGGTCCTTCTCGTTCTCCTTGGGCAGAACGATCGTCCGGATCCCGTAGCGGAACGCCGCGAGGACCTTCTCCTTGACCCCGCCGATCGGGAGCACGCTGCCGCGCAGCGTGATCTCGCCGGTCATCGCCACGTCGCGGCGCACGGCGACGCCGGAGAGCAAGCGACGCGAGCGCCGTGGCCATGGCGATACCGGCCGACGGCCCGTCCTTGGGGATCGCGCCCTCCGGGATGTGCACGTGGATGTCGTTGCGCCGGTGGAACAGCGGATCGATGCCCAGAGCTTCGGACCGGCTGCGGATGTACGACATCGCGGCCTGCGCCGACTCCTGCATCACCTCGCCGAGCTGACCGGTGAGCGTCGAGCGCCCCCGGCCGCGCATCCGCGTGGCCTCGATGTTCAGGATCTCGCCCCCGACCTCGGTCCACGCCAGGCCGACCGCGGCGCCGACCTCGGGGGTCCGCTGGCGCTCGGTCGGACGGTGGTACCGCGGAACGCCGAGCAGGTCGACCACGCGCTCGGCCGTGATCACCAGCCCCGGCTCGAGCTCGCTGGCCACGACGCTTGCGCGCGATCTTGCGGCAGATCGACGCGATCTCGCGCTCGAGGCTGCGCACGCCGGCCTCGCGCGTGTAGCGCTCGATCGACCTCGCACACGGCGTCGGTCTCGAACGTCGGCGCGAACTTCTTCAGCCCGTGCGTCTCGAGCTGCTTGGGGATCAGGTAGCGTTCGGCGATCGCCGATCTTCTCGTTCAGCGTGTAGCCCGGGAGACGGATCACCTCCATCCGATCGCGCAGCGCGGGCGGGATCGCGTGCGTCACGTTCGCCGTGGCGATGAACATCACGTCCGACAGATCGAACTCGGTGTCCAGGTAGTGGTCGAGGAACGTGTGGTTCTGCTCGGGGTCGAGCACCTCGAGCAGCGCGGCCGACGGATCGCCGCGGAAGTCCGCGGCCATCTTGTCCACCTCGTCGAGCAGGAACACCGGGTTGCGCGTGCCGGCCTTGCGCATCATCTGGATGATCTGACCGGGGAACGCCCCGATGTAGGTCCGACGATGGCCGCGGATCTCGGCCTCGTCGCGCACGCCGCCCAGGCGACAGCCGGACGAACTTGCGGCCCATGGCCCGGGCGATCGACCGCGCGAGCGACGTCTTGCCCACGCCGGGCGGGCCGACGAAGCACAGGATCGAGCCCTTCGTCTTGTTCACGAGCTGACGCACGGCGAGGAACTCGAGGATCCGCTCCTTGACCTTGTCCAGGCCGAAGTGATCCTCGTCGAGGACACTCTCGGCGCGGCTGGATGTCGTTCAGCTCGCGCGACTTCTTGCTCCACGGCACGGCGAGCAGCCACTCCAGGTAGTTCCGCGAGACCGTGGCCTCGGCCGACACGGGCGGCATGACCTCGAACCGCTTGAGCTCCTGGAGCGCCTTCTCCTTGGCCTCGACCGGCATCTTCGCGTCTTCGATCTTCTGCCGGAACTCCTCGATCTCGTTGACTGCGATCGTCGCTTGCCGTCCGAGCTCCTGCTGGATCGCCTTGATCTTCTCGTTGAGGTAGTACTCCTTCTGCGCCTTCTCCATCTGCTTCTTGACGCGATTGTGGATCTTCTTGTCCACGCGCAGCTTCTCGATCTCGGCGTCCAGCAGCCGCGCGATCTCGACGAGCCGCTCCTGCGCCGACGTCGTCTCGAGCAGGCCTTGCTTCTCGTCGACGGCGACCGGCAGGTGCGCGGCGATCGTGTCGGCGAGCCGGCCGGGATCGGCGATCCGCACCGTCGAGAGCATCGTCTCGTACGGGACGCCCGGGCGACTGCTTGAGCCAGCGCTCGAACAGGGCCGCCACGCGCGTCGATCGAGCTCGGTGCAGCTCGGGGCGTCGACTCGGCCTCGCGCTCGATCGCCTTGCACCACGACCCAGAAGTACCCGTCCTCGTGGGCTGCTCGATCTCGAGCACGCGGGCCCGCGCGATCCCCTCGACCAGGAGCTTGACGTTGCCGTTCGGCAGCTTCAGGTGCTGCACGATGCGTGGCGACCGTGCCGACCGAGTTGATCTCCTCGGCGGTCGGCGTTGTCGACCTTGGCGTTGCGCTGCGTCGACAGGAACATGCGCTTGTCCGCCGGCCAGGGCCCGCTCGACGGCCAGGAGCGACGACTTCCGGCCGACGACGAACGGGACCATGGTGTGCGGGAACACGACGATGTCCCGCAGCGGCACCATCGGCAGCGTGCGCCGACGCGTCGGCGGAACGCTTTGGGCGCTCTTCCATGCGAGTCTCCTGCGGGCGGAACGAGTGGACGGGACGCGGAACGAACGCGGTCTAGCCCGCCTTCTCCATGACCATCAGCGGATTGGTCTTGTTGCAGAACGACGTCCTTGCGTGACCACGACTTCCTTGACCTCGGTCTGGGACGGGCAGCGTGAACATCATGTCGAGCATCAGCTCTTCCATGATCATGCGCAGTCCGCGGGCGCCGATCTTGCGCTCGACCGCCTGCTGCGCGATGCGCCTCGAGCGCGTCGTCGTGAACCGCAGGCCGACGTTCTCGAACTCGAAGATCTTCTGGTACTGCTTGACCAGTGCGTTGCGCGGCTCGGTCAGGATGCGCACGAGGGACGGCACGTCGAGCTCCTCGCAGCGTGGCCATGACCGGAAGGCGGCCGACGAACTCGGGGATCATGCCGAACTTGATCAGGTCGGCGGGCTGGCACTCGGCGAGCAGCTCGAGCAGGTGCTCTTCTCGCGTCGCGCCTCGGATCTCGGCCTTGAACCCCATCGTCTTGCGCCCGATCCGCTGCTCGATGATCGTGCTCGAGCCCGACGAACGCGCCGCCGCAGATGAACAGGATGTTCGTCGTGTCGACGGGGACGAACTCCTGGTGCGGGTGCTTGCGGCCGCCCTGCGGCGGCACGTTGGCCACCGTGCCCTCGAGGATCTTGAGCAGCGCCTGCTGCACGCCCTCGCCCGACACGTCGCGCGTGATCGACGGGTTCTCGCCCTTGCGCGCGATCTTGTCCACCTCGTCGATGTAGATGATCCCGCGCTGGCACTTCTCGACGTCGTTGCCCGCGGCCTGCAGCAGCTTGAGGATGATGTTCTCGACGTCCTCGCCGACGTAGCCGGCCTCGGTCAGCGTCGTGGCGTCGACGATCGCGAACGGGACCGAGAGCAGGCGCGCGAGCGTCTGGGCCAGCAGCGTCTTGCCCGTAGCCGGTCGGGCCGATGAGCAGGATGTTCGACTTCTGCAGCTCGACGTCGTTCCGGCGCCGGGCCGCCATCTCGTTGCGCTTGTAGTGGTTGTAGACGGCGACGGCGAGGTTCTTCTTCGCCGCGTCCTGGCCGATCACGTACTCGTCGAGGAACGCCTTGATCTCGACCGGCTTGGGCAGCCGGACGCGGCCGTCCGTCTCCTCGTTGCTCGCGCTCCTCGGCGATGATGTCGAGGCAGATGTCGACGCACTCGTCGCAGATGTAGACGGTCGGACCGGCGATGAGCTTGCGGACGTCGCGCTGGCTCTTGTTGCAGAAGGAGCACTTGAGCCCCTCGCCTTCGGCTTCTTGCGGGACATCTGCGGCTACCCTCTCCCCCGGCGCGCCTAACCGCGCTGGCGGATCACCTCGTCGACCAGCCCGTACTCCTGGGCGCTGCTCCGCCGTCATGATGTAGTCCCGGTCGGTGTCCTTGCGCGATCTTCTCCAGAGACTGACCCGTGTGTCTCGGCCAGGATCTGGTTGAGGGTCTCACGCATCCGCAGGATCTCCCTGGCCTGGATGTCGATGTCCGCGGCCTGGCCCGAGACCCCGCCCAGCGGCTGGTGGATGACGATCCGGGAGTTCGGCAGGGCGAAGCGCTTGCCGCGCGTCCCGGCGGACAGGAGCACCGCGGCCATGCTCGCCGCCTGGCCCACGCAGAACGTGCTGATGTCGGGCTTGACGAACCGCATGGTGTCGAGGATCGCGAGCCCGGCGGTCACCGAGCCGCCCGGCGAGTTGATGTAGATCGAGATGTCGCGATCCGGATCCTCGGCCTCGAGGAACAGGAGCTGCGCGATCACGAGGTTGGCCAGCGAGTCGTCGATCGCATCGCCGATGAAGATGATGTTGTCTTTCAGCAGACGCGAGTAGATGTCGTAGGCGCGCTCGCCACGGCTGGTCTGCTCGACCACCATGGGAATCAAGCGGCATCGTCAGGGTACCTCGTCCTGAATATTAGCAACGGAGGTCAGCAAGTCAAGCGCTTTCTCCCTACACATCTGCGCCGAAAGCGCATCGATGCCACCCGACGACGCGAGGTGCTGGCGCAGCTTCGCCGGCTTCTCGCCGAGCGCCTCCGCGTCCTTGCGCACGCGCTCGTCGACCTCCTCGCTCGTCACACCGATCCCCTCGGCACGCGCGACGGCATCGAGGATCAGCCGCGCATGCACCGTCTTGCGCGCCGGCTCGACCTGCTCGTCGCGCATGCGCTTCCAGTCGAGCTCGACCTTCTGCGGATCGATGCCCGCGTGCGATCAGCCCGCGCACGCCGTCCTCGAGCCGGCGGCGCATCTCGTCGTCGACGAGGCACCTCGGGCAGCACGATCGGGTTGCGCAGCAGCACTTGTCGAGCACCGCCTGGCGCACGCGCAGGTCGGCGTCGTGCGCCGCCCGCGCCTCGAGGTCGCTCCGCACCCGGGCGCGCAGCGCCGCGAGGTCGCACGAACTCGCCGAGGTCGCGCGCGAACTCGTCGTCGAGCGCCGGCACGTCGCGCGTCCGGACCTCGTGCACGTGGATCTCGTAGCGCACGCTCTTGCCTGCGAGCTGGCTCGACGCGTCCTGGGCCGTGTGGTCGACGACGAAGTCGAGGTCGGTCCCGCCGGTCGCGCCGACGAGACGCTCAGCGAACGCCTGGGGCAGCTGCGACGCGCCGACCTCGAGGAGCATGCGCTCCCGGGCGAACGGCTCGCCCTCGCTCGGTGTCCCGCGCAGGTCGCACACGAGCACGTCCCCGACCGCCGCCACGCGACCCTCGGCCGGCGTGAGCCGCGCGTGGGCCTGGCGCAGTTCCTCGAGCGTGCGGTCGACCTCGGCCTCGTCGACCGCCGTCGGACGCCGCCCGACCTCGACGCCGCGGTGGCCGGCGAGCGTGATCTGCGGCAGGACCTCGAACGACACGCGGAACCGCAAGCCATCGGCGTCGCCGGGTCCGATCTCGTCGAGCACCGGCTCGCCGATCGGCTCGACGCCGCGCTCGCGCGTCGCGTCGCGGAAGCACCGCGCGACGATGCGCTCACGGACCTCGTTCTCCACGTCCTTGCCCAGGCGCGCGCGCACGAGCGCCAGCGGCGCCTTCCCCTGGCGGAACCCGGGGAGCTTCGTCTTCTGAGCGTAGCGCCGCAGGACCGCTTCGGTCTCCTGGGCCAGCTCCTCGGGGCCGACCTCGAACGCCATCACGCGTCGAACCGGCCCCGGACTCGTCATGTCGACTCTCACGCTTGCTCCCCGCATGGTGCGAAAGGGGGGACTCGAACCCCCACGGGGTTACCCACTGGATCCTAAGTCCAGCGCGTCTACCAGTTCCGCCACTTTCGCGGTGGCCTCGGACGCGAACTACGGTGGTGAGCCGCCAGGGAATCGAACCCCGAACCCGCAGATTAAGAGTCTGCTGCTCTACCAATTGAGCTAGCGGCCCACGCGTTCGGTGTGCGGAGCGTTCGATCCTAGCACACGCATCCGACGACCGACTGGTACGCCCGAGAGGATTCGAACCCCCGACCCTCTGGTCCGAAGCCAGATGCTCTATCCAGCTGAGCTACGGGCGCGCACATGCTCGACATCGGTTGGGGTGAGTGATGGGACTCGAACCCATGACCTCCAGATCCACAGTCTGGAGCTCTACCGACTGAGCTACACTCACCATAGGTCCTGTGAACCAGCACACCACCGCCGAGCGCGCGGATTATAGCGCGCGGCGCGCGTGGTACGCCTGGAGGGATTCGAACCCCCGACCCACGGCTTAGAAGGCCGTTGCTCTGTCCAACTGAGCTACAGGCGCGCGTTCGCTGTCAACAACTTAGCAGGAGTCGGGCTCGAGGCGGCGGAGGAAGTGTCCAGCAAGTGACCAAGCGCCGGCGGATCGCGTGGGAGCGGTTCAGCCCGCTCGTAGATGCAATGGCGCCTTGCTGGAGAGTCGGCCCAGGCGATGAAGACGCGTACGGGTCCGCGCACGGCGGACCGTTTTCCCCCAACGGTAACCCCGCACGCCGAAGCTCCGGACTAGCCTGAACCGGTGCAGCTCGCTGGTGAGTACGACCGCAGGACAGCAGATCAGCGAGCTGCGCCATTTCGAGCCACCGGGCCGTCGACCGCCGTCGGACCGCGGGGCGGCTCCGCGGGCGCCGCGGGCGGACTCGGCTCCGGAACGGTGCATTGGTACTCGAACGGTGAGTCCCGCCGCAGCAGCTCGCGCGCGTCCTCGGCCGACAGGCACAGCCGGCGACCGCCGTCCCGGATCACGACGGCCCAGGCACCCTCGTCGCACGCGGTATCCTCGAATACGGTCACGGCGCGCGGGTCGAGCCGCCGCCTCTCGCTCGACAACAGGGCGAAGCCCCCGATCGTCAGACCGAGGCCCGTGAGCACGACCGCCCCGGCGATGGCACCGCCCTGTCTTGCCATTTTCGGAAGGCATTCTAATGTAGGCGGATGCACAGGAGAAGCTGGGTGACGCGCCTCGGCCTCGTGGCAGCGCTCGCGCTCGCGCTCGCCAGCCGCGCATGGGCCACGACCATCCTGCGGGTCGAGGACCTGGGGACGCTGGTCGAGGAGTCGCGTCGCGCCGTCCTGGCTCAGGTCGTCGACGTGCGCTACGGCTTCGACGAGCACGAGCTGCACAGCACGTGGGTCACGCTGCGCGTCGAGGATCCGCTCTACGGTCGCCTGCCGCCGCGAGGGCGCGAGCTCGCGATCAAGATCTATGGTGCGCCCGTGGCGCTGCCCGACGGCTCGCGCCTGTTCGTCGACGGCACGCCGACGTACCGCCGGGGGCAGCGCTACCTGCTCCTGCTGCTGGACGACAGCGCGTGGGGGTTCACCGACACGGCCGGGCTCCATCAGGGGGCGTTCCGCATCGACCGTGGCCCGGACGGCCGCGACACGGCCGAGAGCCTGGCGTCGAACCGCAGCGTGATCGGCGAGCGGGGTCTCGGGCGGTGGCTCGCCCCGCGGGACGTCGAGGATCGCGATCTGCCGTTCCTCGACCGGGTGACGGGGCCCGTGCCGTACACCGTCCTGCGCCAGGCGATCCTGCGCGCGAAGGGCGCGCCGGTCGGGGCCGCCCCGTGACGCGCCGGGTCGCGCTCCCGCTCGCGCTCGTGCTCGGCGCGCTCGCGCTGGGCTGGAACCCGCTGTCCTACGACCCCGGCCCGCCGCTCCGCTGGTCGACCGCCGGCCCCGTCGTGTGGAACCCGGACGGCGGAGCGCTCGGGGTGCTCTCGACCATCGACGCGCGCGCGCGCTGTGCCGAAGCGTTCGCCGTGTGGCAGGACGTTCCGACCGCGACGATCGCCTACGCCCAGGGAGTGCAGATCCAGGACGGCACCGGCACGCCGGTCGACGTGCGGGCGGCGAACTACGCCGCGATCCTGAACCTGGCGAACGGGCAGAACCCGATCATCTACGACAACGATCGCGAGATCTACACGCTGATCGGGAAGTCGGCGAGCGTCCTCGGGTTCGCCGGCGTGCTGCGCACGTCGGGCACGCAGATCACGAAGGGCTACGCCGTGCTCCAGGGCGAGTGGATCAACGGAGACACGACCGATACGCGCGAGGTCACGATCCCGGTCTTCGTCGGCGTGATGGTCCACGAGTTCGGACACTTCAGCGGCCTGGGCCACACGTCGGTGAACTTCGCAGCGTGGCAGGACGGCGGGCTGGGCGCGTGTCCCCCGCCGACGCTCGCGCAGCTCGAGACGATGAGCCCGTTCGCGAACTTCGACATGAGCACGCTGCACAAGGACGAGATCGTCGGGATCTCGACGCTCTATCCGACCGTCCAGTTCTCGAGCACACTCGCGGGGATCGCCGGTCGGGTCATCGCGCGCGACGGGGTCAGCCCGTTCGACGGCGCGAACGTGATCCTGAGACGCAACACGGCCGACTGCAATCTGCTGTACGACGACGCGCAGGGGACGCAGTCCGGCGTGAACCCCGCGGAGACGGGCGGACCGGGAACGTTCCGCTTCGCCGGCTTGAGCCCCGGGACCGGCTACACCGTGGCGATCGCCACGATCGACGGCGGCGGATCGTATCCGATCCGGGACGCGTCGGGCGTGCCGCCCCGTCTCGGCGGGCCCGACGAGTTCTACAACGGCGCGGGCGAGGACTCGTTCGACCCGCCCGATTCGCCCGCTTCGATCGCACCGATCGTCGCGGGCGCGGGAGGGACGACCGTAGCGGGCGTCGAGGTCCGGATCAACAATCCGGGCCTGCCCGGCGCGATCCCCAGCGCCGGGTCGGACGCGCTGCGCGTGTCGAAGCTCGACGGGACAACGCCGCTCCCGACCGCGCCGCTGGCCGTCGACGACGGGAGCTACGACAGCGCGTTCGGCGTGAGCGGAGCGGATCGCCTGGCGTGGGTCACGCGATTCACACCGCATCCGCAGGACTACCCGTTCCGTCTGGAGCGCATCGACCTGCAGTTCGTCGATCCGTCGGCCGCCGTGGGCCGCGCGATCCAGCTGCTCGTGTACGTCGATCCGAGCGGCTCGGGGAACCCCGCGGCCGCAACGCTCGTTCGGACGCAGGACGCGGCGATCCAGGCCTTGCACGGGGTCAACTTCAACTCGTTTCCACTCGTCTCTCCGGTCACGGTCCTCGCGGGCGACGTGTACGTCGGCGCGATCGACCTGGTCGCGGACGCCGGCGGGACGAATCTGATCGCCGCGCTCGACCTGACGCCGAGCGGGCGCGCGTACTACCAGCTGAACGGCACGGCTCCCGGAGCCTTCGCGCGCTGCACCGGCGCGGGCGGGTGCAACGACTGGACATGGATGATCCGGGCCTACGGCAGCGCGGTCCCCGGCGCCGGGACGCTCGAGCTGTCATGGGGCCCGGCGTGCAACGCCGCTGGCGTGCCGGGCCAGGATGCCGCGGTGTACCAGGGGACCCTGGCTACGCTCACCGCGACCCAGGATCACGTGCCGATCGCCTGTGGCACGGGCGGCGCCCGGCGCTGGCTCCTGCCCCCGTCCGCCGCGCCGGGCAACGTGTACTGGCTCGTGGCCCCGCTCCTCGCCGACCGCGAGGGCTCGCTCGGCACGGGGACGAACGGCGCGCCGCGGCCGGCCATCGTCACGTGCGCACTCGTCGACGACGATACCTGCCCCTGAGACCTGCCCCCCGCTCAGGGCTCGTGGAACACGAGCGCCTCGCCGTGATCGCGGACCTCGCGCTCGATCTTTTCCACGAGCCGGTCGCGCCGCACGAACATCGCCTTCAGCCGCGTGCCGCTGACCATGCCGTCGAGCAGCGCCTCGACCTCCTTGGGGTCGAGCGCGCGGATCGCCTCGTACAGGCTGCGCGGCAGAGCGACCGCCTCCTTCTCGAACGGCTCGGGCAGCGTGCGCGTCAGGACGAACGCGCGCGTGTGGTCGATCAGGTGCAGCCGGAAGTCCCACGGCGTCGTCAGCTGGTTCCCCAGGTTCCGATCGGCGTTGCCGATCAGCGCGTCGAACACCCGCATCACCTGCTGCTGGCGCGCGTACGCGGTCGGGTCGGGCGGCTCGAGCTTGCGGTCCCGCCGCTCCTGCTCGTGCACCGAGCTCTCGACCCAGGCCACGAGCGCTCCGCGCACGCCCTCGACCTCGCGCTCGACGACGGGCGGCGTCATGTTCATCCCGAGCTTGCGGTCGAGCAGGTAGGCCGGCCGCTCGAACTTCCAGCTGTCGGTGAACTGGAACTGACCGCCCGAGGAAGCGAAGCGCGTCAGCTCCTTCTCCTGGATCTCGACCGCCTTGAACGCGGCGCGCACCGTTCGGCCGTTGTGCGTCAGCGTGACGCGCTTGGGCTTGGTGATGCCGATCGGAATCTCCTCGACCTTCACGATCTCGCCCTGGGTCAGCGCCGCCTCCCACTCGGCGTCGGTCAGCGGACGATCGACGAGCCGCTCGCGGCCGTCGACGTACACCGCGTCAACCGTTCCGTCGGTGGCGATCTCGAGCGCCGAGGCGCGACCGCCGTAGGCCGGCCCCGCGCCGGTATCGATGAGGAACACGTGGCCGCCCACGCGCTTGACGATCCGAAAGTCGGACGTCGTCGTGTGAGCGACGACGATCCGCTCGGCCGACACGTGCGCGAGCACGGCGAACGCCTGCGGCTTGACCGCGTCGTCGTCGAGCTGGGCCAGACCCCGATACCACAGCGGCCCTTCGGGATCGACGAACGCACCGCCGCTCTGCAAGCGCAGCAGCGTTTCGGCCGCCGCCCGCGCTGGATCGTCCGCACCGGCCGCCTCGAGCCGAGCCGTGACGCGCCCCGGTGCGGTCGCGAAGTCGTCGGTCGGAGCGAGCCAGCCGGCGGCCTCGAGCGCTTCGCGCGCGGCGACGTAGCCCCGCAGGTCGGAGTCGACCTCCGTGCGGATCGCAGCGAGCCCCTTCGCCGCCTCGGCCGGCGTCAGCCCTCCGTGAACGAACACGCTGCTCCCGAGACGGAGGACGGCCGGCCGCTCGAGCAGCCACGTGCCGTACTTGCCCGAAGAAGAGAACGCTCGATGCCGAGCGAGCCAGCCGGGTGGAACGTCCTCGTCGATCTCGTCGCCCGCCGCCGTCTCCTCGGCGGCGAACGCCTGGAACTCCTCGGGCGCGACGTAGCGCAGGTCCGAGACGAGCGTCATCGCTTCGTGGTTCCCGAGCAGCATCTCGACCCGCTCGGGCGCCTGGGCCTCGAGCGCCATCAGCAGGTCGAGCGCCTCCCGCGATCGAGCGCCGCGATCGACGACGTCACCCAGCTGCACGAGACACGCGCGGCCGTCGATGAGCCGCAGGTCCGAGTCGACGAGCTTCGTCGCCCGCAGGATCTCGACGAGCGCGTCGTAGCCGCCGTGCAGATCGCCGATCGCCACGACGCGGTCGCACGTCGGATCGGCGGAGGCAGCGGCAGCAGCGAGGACGGCGGAGAGCCAGCCGACAAACAGCGTGCGGGCGCAGCGGGTCATGGTTCGAAGTGTACGCGATCGACGCGTTGGTACGCGTGGCAGGATTCGAACCTGCGACCCCCAGCTCCGGAGGCTGGTGCTCTATCCAGCTGAGCTACACGCGCGCTGTGGGAACGAGGGCACGATAACAAGCCGCCCCAGGACTGTAAAGCTGTGCCGCGCGTCAGCCCGGATGGGCGAACGCAGGGGCCGCGCGGATCACGCGACCCCTGCGGGTCAGGTCACTGGCAGAATGTGCTCAGACTTCCGCCTGTGCAGATGCCGCAATCGCCCCACTGGCACGTGCCCAAGTCGCAGCACTGGTCATGGAACTGTTCCTGACAGTCGCACGTCGTCTTGTGCAGGGTCGTCCCCCCGGTACAGTGGAGAATCTGCCCGTTGGGCTTCTGACAGCGTGTTATGTCGAGGTCGACCGTCACGCAGTCTTGGAGCGTGCAGCTCCGTCCAGGCACGTCATTGCAGTTCGAGAAGTTGACCGGGCAGGGTAGGACGTCGACACGCTCAGCCGCGGGCTTGTCGCCCGGAACGCCCTCGAGAGCCGGACTCTCGACCGAATTTTCGCCAACGCACAGCATTCCGTCGACCGGCTTCGGCGGAGCGGGCGGGCCTTCGGTTTGCGGTGGTGCCGTCCCGGCCAAGAGCGTTCCCGTGCCCAGGCCGATCACCGCCGCCAGAACCAACCAGGATCGTCGCATGGTCGTCCTCCCGGGGCCAGCTACGTTCCGACGATTCGCCGGTCACGAGACAGCCCGACCCGTATCGCGGAATCCGCAGCGGGAACGGGCAGCGGTTCCTTGACAATCCGTGGGTGACCGCCGTATCCAGGACGCGCCAGGGGGGCGCATCGTGAACGGCGGACCGGCCGGCTTCATCCCGCTCGTGTATGACAACCTCCGAGCGATCGCCCGCCACTACCTCGACCGCGAGGGGCCCGACCACACGCTGCAACCCACGGCGCTCGTCCACGAGGCGTACCTGCGGCTCGCCGGTCGCGACGGCATCGACTGGCAGGGCAAGACCCACTTCCTGGCCATCGCGGCTGTCGAGATGCGGCGCGTCCTGGTCGATCACGCGCGCGTTCGCGGTGCCGCGAAGCGCGGAGCCGCCGCGCGCCGTGTCACCCTGGACGACGGGTTGACCGACGGACGAGGACCGAGCGTCGAGATCCTCGCGCTCGACGAGGCGCTCGAGCGGCTCGCGTCCTTGAGCCCGCGGCAGGCCCAGATCGCTCAGATGCGGCTCTACGCCGGCATGCTGACCCGCGAGATCGGCGAGGTGGTCGGTGTCTCGGAGCGCACCGTGAAAGGCGACTGGTCCATGGCGCGTGCGTGGCTCGCCCGCGAGCTGCGCGCGGGAGGTCGGGCGTGAAGCCGGAGTACCACGCGCGCTTGACCGACCGCTTCCTCGCCGTGAGGCAGCTTCCACACGACCAGCGCCCGGCGTTCCTCGCGCGGCTGCGTGCCGAGGACGCTCGGATGAGCGCCGAGATCGAGTCGCTCTTGGGCCACGACGCCGGTCCGCCCTCGATTCTGTGCCGCGGGATCGTCCCGCGCGACGAGCTCCTGTCGAGCGCGGATCGCGTGGGTCCGTATCGCCTCACGGAGCGGATCGGGGAAGGCGGGATGGGTGTCGTCTTTCGCGCCGAGCAGACCGAGCCGATCGAGCGCGAGGTGGCGATCAAGCTGATTCGCGCGGGGTTCGAGACCGAGCGTGTGCTGGCGCGATTCGAGACCGAGCGCCGCGTGCTGGCGCGCATGGACCACCCGCACATCGCCCGGGTCCTCGACGCGGGCACGACCGCGGCGGGGTGGCCGTACGTGGCCATGGAGTACGTCCGCGGCGCGTCGATCACGCGGTTCTCGGACGAGCGGCGGCTCGACGTGGTCGAGCGTCTGCGGCTCGTCCTGCCGGTCTGCGATGCCGTGCACTACGCGCACCAGAACGCGATCATCCACCGTGATCTCAAGCCCTCGAACGTTCTCGTAACGCTCGTCGACGGCCATCCGGTTCCCAAGGTCATCGACTTCGGCATCGCCAAGGCGCTGCGGGGCGACAGCTCGCCCGATGCGAACCCGACCGAGGCCGGGCAGCTCGTCGGCACGCCCGCCTACATGAGCCCCGAACAGACGTCGACCGGCGAGTCGAACCCCGACATCCGCAGCGACGTGTACTCGCTGGGCGTGCTGCTGTACGAGCTGCTCGTCGGTTGCACGCCGCTCGAGCTCTCGTCCTGCGGCGAGCGCGACCCGGCCGAGATTCGACGGGTCATCCGCGAGCAAGAGCCGCTCCGGCCGAGCGCGCGTGCGGTCGCACTGGCAGATCGCGCCACGGCGATCGCGGCGGCCCGACGGACCGATCCCGACGCGTTGGCCCGGAGCCTGCGCGGCGACCTCGATGCGATCGTCATGATGGCCCTGGCCAAGGAGCCCGACCGGCGCTACGGCTCGGCGTTCGAGCTCGCGGCCGACGTGCGGCGCAGCCTCGGGCACGAGCCGATTCATGCCCGCCCCCCCGCCGTCCTGTATCGACTGGGCAAGCTGGCGCGCCGGCATCGCACGGCGACCACGGTCGGCGCCGTTCTCGTCCCGGTGCTCGTCGCCTCGGCGATCGTGCTGGCCGTGCAAGCGCGGCGGGTGGCCCGCGAGCGCGATCGCGCGGAAGAGGTCTCGGAGCTGCTCGTTCGAGCGTACGAGGTCCCGTACTACGTCCCGCGACGCATGCCACCTCCCGAGGTCGAGGACGTGCTGCGAGAGAGCCTCCGGAGGGTCGAGGACGAGCTGGCCGATCACCCGGTGCTCCAAGCCCGGATGCTGGCCGCGCTCGGCGAGACGCTGCGCGGCGTCGGGGAGTCGAGCGCGGCGCTCCCGATCGTGGAGCGGGCCCACGACTTCTTGCGCCAGAGCCTCGGTGCGGAGGACCCACGCACACTCGCGGCGCAACACTCGCTCGGGCGCACGTACGCCGACCGCTTCATGACTCGCGAAGCCGAAGCGGAGCTCGTCGCCGTGGTCGAAGCTCGCCGCCGGATCCTCGGCCCCGAGCACTCGAGCACGCTGCGCACGATGAGCGATCTGGCCGGGCTCTATCGCGAGACTCTACGCAATGCGGATGCGATCCGGTTGCTCGAGCCCGTGGTCGCGGCCATGCCGCGGACGCTCGGCCCGATGCACACGGAGACGCTCGTGAACGCGAGCTTGCTCGCGGCCGTATACCTCGACGCAGGCCGTGTCGACGACGCCGACACCCTGCTACGCGAGTACCTCCCACGAATGCCGGCCGACTTGTCGGAGCGCGCGAAGGCCCTATACAACCTGGGCTGCATCCACGCCCTGCGCGGCGAGCGAAAGGCGGCGATCGATCGCCTGCGCGAAGCGCACGCGGCGGGCTTCAGCATCGGCTACTACGCCGATCGGAACTTGCGGTCGCTCTACGACGATCCCGAGCTGCTGCGGCTCTACCGAGAGACGACGGTGGGGGGCGAGGGAGCCCTCCGGGACCTCCTGTTCCGAGCCCGTGTGAATGCCTACGAACGACGATACGCCGAGGCCGAGAAGCTGTTCCGCGACGTGCTCGCCCTGACGCCGTCCGGCGACCTAGGGTCCGTGCGCAGCATCGAGTGGGACCTCGCGATGGTCCTCGAAGAACATGGTCGTTACGCCGAAGCACTACCGCTGATCGAGAAGCGCATCGCGTGGCGGCGCGGAGAGAGCGGTCCCCGAGCATGGACCTTCCCCGAACAATGGCACTTGACGCAGGCATACCTCGGTGAGGGGAATACCGCAGCCGCGCTGGCCGTCCTCGACGCCGAGATCCGTGATATCGACGGTACACGCACCCTGGGAGTGCCCGGCGCGTCACTCTACGCGCGGGCCCGCCGGGCCGGTATCACCGGCGATTCCGCATCCGCTTTGCGACTCCTCCGGGAAGCGTCCGACGCCGGGATCGGCGACTACAAGCTCCTGCCCCGGGACCTCGCACTGCGGCCGCTCCGCGACACGCCCGAGTTCCGCGCGATCGTCGCCGCGATGAAACGCCGGCACGAGCTGCCGCTTCTCGCCGAAGAATCCCCGTGAATCGCACTCTACCTGCGCACCGCGACTTGCTTGTGGATCCACTGGGTCATGGCATCCAAGTAGCCGGGAGCCAGTACGGGCCAGTGCGCTGGATCACCCGGCTTGGGCCAGACGAGTAGCGCGTGGTCGGCGTCAGGAAACACCTTGATCGTGTAGTCCTTGTTCCCCGCCAGCGCCAGCCCCCTGCGCCAATTGGCTGTCGTTTCGGCGACCGGGGTGAGCGTGTCCAGCTCTCCGAAGATCGCCAGGGCCGGGCACACCAGCTGCTCGAGAGCTGGCATCGGGTCATAGCCCATCTGCAACTTCCAGCTCGGGACGATGTCTTCCAGCTTTGTCGCCGGTTGCACGCGCGCGAGCCATCGCTCGTTGCCGGCCTCTCGCGTCGCCGCTTGCAGCTCGTCCCAGCCCTCCCCTCCTGAGCGCGCCACGTCCCATTTCTGATTCAAATACGCAACGGCTTCTGCAATCTCGGTCTCCGAAAAGCCATCGCGTCGCATCTGCGCCTCTGCTTGGTAGGTCACCTGCCGATGCGGCGAGACACCTGCGCCGGAGACGTTGATGACGAAGGCCACGTCGTTCGAGCGCGAAGCCGCCAGCGGGGCCACGATACCCCCGTGGCTTCTACCGTAGAGCCCAACTCGTCTCGGGTGGATCTCCTTTCGGTCTTGAAGGTAATGAATCCCGGCCAGCGCATCCGCTGCGAAGTCATCAAAGCTCATGTCGCGATAGTCGCCACCCGAACCACCTGTCCCACGCTTGTCGTACACGAGCGTCGCGATCCCGTGGCGGGCGAGGTAGTCGGCGTAGAAGGACTCGGATTCACGGTCTGTGGCGCCCGAGCCCTGTAGCAGGAACAGCGCAGGCCGGCGGCCCTTTCCCGGCGGGAGTCTCAAGGTCGCGACGAGCGTGTTCCGACCGCTCTGAAAGCGCACCTCTTCCTGACTGTAGGGTAGAGGAGCGGCCGGCGTCCGCTTCAGGATGAACGGATCAACATGACCGCCCGTTGGGGATGGGACCTTCCCCGAGATGATGTCGCCGCGAAGCTCACCGTCAAACGTCAGGCCCGTGGGTAGTCCGAATCTCACCGCCGGAGACGGGCCATCGACACGCAGTGGCCAACGGAAGACTGCGGCAGCCGGCAAGTCGAATGTACCCCTGACGGAATCGCCGTCCGCCCTGAAGTCGGCCATGATCTTCAACTCGCCGCCCGGTTGGGTGATTCTTCCTTCCCAGTGTCCGTCGAGCGAAGCGGGAGCCGTGCCCGCGACTCCGAACAGGAGCGCGAGCAGGCTCGGTTCAAGCAATCTTCTCTTGGCCACCCTGAGCTAACGATACAGCCTCGCGTATCCTGGGACGGGATGAAGCGAAAGCTCTGCGGGATCGGTGCGCTCGCGGTCCTCGCGGCGGCCTTCGCGGGTGCTGCGACCCCCGTGCGGCTCGACCCGCGGGCTCAGTGGGGCCACTGGCGCGGGCCGCTCGGCACCGGCGTCGCACCCGGGGCGACGCCGCCTCTGACCTGGGCCGAGGACCTCCACGTGCGCTGGAAGCGCGAGCTTCCCGGGAAGGGCCACTCGAGCCCGGTCGTGTGGGGCGACCGGATCTTCGTCACGAGCGCAGTACCGTACGGCGAGCCATTGCCCGAAGAGGGTCACGAGTCGCACGGAACGCACGACAACGTGCCGGCGACGCGTGCGCACCGCTTCGTCGTGCTCGCGCTCTCCCGGTCGAAGGGCGAGATTCTCTGGGAGCGCACGGTGCGCGATGCGCGGCCGCACGAGAGCACGCACGCGACCGGGAGCTGGGCCTCGGCCTCGGCGGCAACCGACGGCGAAGTGCTCGTCGCCTCCTTCGGCTCGGCCGGCATCTACGGCCTCGACCTCGACGGGAAACAGCTCTGGCGCGCCGACCTGGGCCCGATGCGCATCAAGCACGGCCACGGCGAGGGCAGCTCGCCCGCGCTCGCCGGCGCGAGCGTCCTCGTCAACTGGGACCATGAGGCGGGGTCGTTCCTCGTCGCGCTCGACAAGCGGACGGGAAAGCAGCGCTTCAAGATCGAACGCGACGAGACGACCTCGTGGTCGTCGCCGCTCGTCGTCGAGCACCGCGGGAGCACGCAGGTCATCGTCGCCGCGACGCGCCGCGTGCGGGCCTACGCTCTGGCCGACGGCAAGCTGATCTGGGAATGCGGCGGCCTCTCGGACAACGTGGTCGCGAGCCCGGTCGCCGGCGACGGCATGGTCTACGTCGCAAGCAGCTACGAGAAGCGGGCCCTGCTCGCGATTCGCCTGGACGCCGCGCGCGGCGACATCACGGGGACAGCGGCGGTCGCGTGGACGCGCGATCGCGACACGCCCTACGTCCCGTCACCGCTCCTCGACGACGGCCGCCTGTGTTTTCTCAAGCACTACCAGGGACTCATCACGTGCGTCGACGCGCGGAGCGGCACCACGATCTTCGGCCCCCAGCGCCTCCCCGGCGTGAGCAACGTCTACGCCTCGCCCGTCGCCGCGGCGGGCAGGATCTACGTCGTGGGCCTGGACGGCGCGGCGGTCGTGCTGCGGAGCGGCAGCTCTCTCGAAGTTCTCGCACGCAACCGGCTCGACGACAGCTTTGCCGCGTCGCCTGCGCTCGTGGGCTCGGAGATGTTCCTCCGCGGCGAGCGCTTCCTCTACGCGATCGCGGAGCCGGTCAAAGAAAGCCGGCGCTCCCCGTGACGCGATCGATCAAGCTCGGCGTGGCCGCCGGCCTCCTCGCGGGCGCCGGGACGATCGCCCTCCTCGTCCACGCCGTCCTGCGGGCGACCGAAGTCGAGTGCGAGGTCTGCGTCCGCTACGGCGGGCGGCTCGTCTGCCGCGCCGCCGCCGGCACGACGCGCGAGGAGG
Source organism: uncultured Acidobacteriota bacterium (assembly GCA_963824225.1). GTDB lineage: Bacteria > Acidobacteriota > Polarisedimenticolia > Polarisedimenticolales > Polarisedimenticolaceae > CAWGOF01. Next base: position 606,127 of record CAWGOF010000003.1, read on the forward strand.
CGCTCCGCACGGCGACCGAGAACGCCTGTGCTTTCCTCGCCTCGGGCATGACCGAGTCGATCCGCTGCGGGAACACGTCGCCGGAGACCGCCACCTGCAATGTCGACTGAGAGGCTCGCCGTTTCTCTTCGCGTGGTACTCTGTAGTTGGAATCCACCCGAAAGGCAGGTCCTCTTGAAGCACATCCCGCCCGCGCCTGGTTTCCTCCCGTGGGCCGCCGCGCGTTTCCAGACCGAGGAGGCTCGTGACCGGTTCTTGCGTGTAGTCGCCACACGTCCGCCGACCGAGGTCGAGGGCGAACCGACGCCCGACGAGGCCCGAAGCGCGCGGGTCCGTTGGCGTCCGGGGCACTTCCTCGGACTCAACGACGTTGCCTATACGCACGGCGGCCGGATCATCGTCGCCGCGACCCATCGACACACCCGGTAGTAGCTCACCGACGACGACGGGGCTTTCGAGAGGTGTCGAGGCTGCCTGGCGCACGATGCTGCGGGGGACGCGTACCACCGACCGCATGAACCCGCGGGCCGGTCGATACATCTTCGGCTACGTCTATCGGGACCAGCCGGTGATGACCGGCGAGACGTGGGCCACCGACACCGACACTGCGGCCGGACGACTCGTCCACATGTGCCATGGACTCCGCGAGTACATCTTGGCCGACGAAGCGGCGCAACCCCCACTGGCGCAGCGACTGCTGAAGCAGGCGCTGTGGTTCGCACCCCCTCCGCAAACGACCTGACCCGCCGCGACTTGCCTCGCCCGTACCGCCCCCCTGGCACTTTCCCGTTCCCGTTTCCGATTGCTCCATTGACGGGGTCCGGAAAGATCGGACACCCGCCAAGGAGCGGACGCCATGAGCAGAGACAACTCGGCACGATCGATCCTGCACGCCACGACCCTCGCCATGGCGGTCCTCGCCAGCTCGCCGACGCTGGCGAACTCCGGCGGCGCGAACGGAGTCCTTGCCTACCGGGGTGTTCTCGACCCGAATACGCCCAGCTCCCGCTCGGCGATATTCCTGAGCGGCTCGGGGGCCCTGACGCATCCGCGGGCGAGTTTCCCACCCGACTTCGACTTCACGCCGGCGTGGTCGCCCGATGGACAGCAGATCGCCTTCACACGCCTCGATCAGCTGTTGTTCGACTACCTCATCGAGATCATCGACAAGGACGGCACCGGTCAGCGAACGCTCATCAGCTCGGACGCATTCGACTTTGGACCGCCGCCGGGCAGCGAGAACGCGCAGCTCCAGGAACCCGCCTGGTCGGCCCACGGCGACCGCATCGCGTTCGTCGTCCGCCACCCCGGCCGCACGTTCAACAATGGTCTGTGGACGATCGGCGTGGATGGATCCGGCCTGCAGCAGCTCGTGCCCGATGAATGGGCCGATGCGCCGGAGTGGGCACCCGAAGGGACCGAGATCGCCTACATGTGCAGGTTCCGTGGCGGGAAGCCTGCTGCGGCAAGACCTGTGCGTCGTCGATTCCGCGAACGGCGTCATCCGCATGCTGCGGATCGACGTGCCGGGTACAAACAATGTGGTCCGCGTGGGCCCGCCCAAGTGGACGCCCGACGGCGACAACCTCGTGTTTTCCGTGAACTACTACATCCTGGAGAACAACCACGGCGTCAATCGCAGCGAGATCTTCACGATCCGTCCCGACGGCACGCAGCTCAAGGAGCTGACCCACGCACCCGATCTCTGCCCAGGCCAGCTCGGCAACACCTCGGCGCTATCGCGCACCGCCATCTCGTACCAGGACCCGGCTCCCTCACCGGACGGCGAGCTCATCGTGGCCCAAGGCTTCCGGGCCGTCGTGACCGGCTCGCTACCGGGGACCGAGGAGTGCACGTACACCTTCCCCGAGAACGGCCTGTATACCCTCCCGGCCACCGGCGGCACGGGCGCGCTGTCCTTCGCCGATCCCTTCGCGATACAGGTCGACTGGCAACCGATACCGGCGGACCTCACGGTCTTCGTCGACGACGACCACAACCATCCGCTCAAGGGCCTGAAGGTCGAGCTGCGAACGCTCGAAGGTGTGGTGGTCCATGACCGCCCCATCAATACCGCGGGTGGCAGCTATGCGTTCGAGGACGTCGCGCCGGGCGAGTACCGGATTCGCGCCACGCTGGTCGACTACAGCGGCGGCCCCGGTGCCGAGCCCTCGTTCGACGTACGCCACGAGGCCGAGTTTGAAGAGCCCGTCTGGGTCGAGCGCAATCTCACCCTCCTGCCCGGCGAGCTCGCCAAGATCACGACCCTGCACTTCGCGCTGACGCCGCAGCTCGAGGCCAGCAGCGTCGCGTTCGAACAGGACCGGGACCGCCTCGACGACATGGCCCAGATCTACTTCCGCGTACGACAGTTCGTCGACTGGGTGAAGCTCACGCTCACGCCCGTGACCGGTCCGACCGTGGAGTACTACACGTTTTCGGAGTCGGTGGGGCCCAACGACGCCGTGTACCTCGACGACGTGGTCTACCTCGGCACGGCGTTCTCGGCGTACGAGGTGCGCGACGGCGTGTTCAGCGGCGACACGGGCGACGAAGCACCCGAGAACGGCGAGTGGCACGAGTTCACCCACCATCTCTACCACCACTTCATCCTCGCCGGCCCGCGCTGCAGCGGCACCAATCACGGCGGCTACGCAAATCCAGACACGTGCGATTCGCTGAACGAGGGCCTCGCGGCGTTTCTGCCGACGCTCGCCGCTCAATCGATCGAGGGGGCCGTGGACTCCGAATACGATGGCCTCTACAACCTCGAGCCACACGCCAAGCCCTGGCACCGCCGCTCGAGCTCCGCGGGCACGATCAAATCCGCGGAGGACATGACCGTGGCCGCGCTGTTGTGGGACCTCGTCGACGGCAACGCGGACAGCGAGATCACGTTGGTCATCGGCCAAAACGGGCTGCACGTCCCCACCACCTACGTCGACCAGAGCAGCATGACGATCCGACAGCTCTGGGACCTGCTCACCTCGGCGCGGCCGCGCACGGTGCTCGACCTGCGCGCCGCCTTCGGCCGGCCCGCGCTCACGCTCGACCCCGACCTGGACGGCACGCCGGACCTGGCCACCGTCGACCAGGTGTTCCTGATGCACGGCTTCTTCCCGATCGACATCGAGCAGCTCGCCCAGACCACCACGGGGCACAGTACGTACCACTACGACGTGAACTACGCGCAGCGTGCCAATCCGAGTGCGGACCGCAACGCCGCCGTGGGCGACTCGGCGCACAGAGTCCTCAACGGGGACAACACCGTGCGCGACGTATTCATCCCGCGGGCGAAGACCCCGGCCGCCGACCACGCGAACCTCGAGCTGCACGTCGAGGATCTCTCCGGCACGCCGCTCTCGGGCGCCGAGGTCAGCCTGCTGATCCAATATCCGGGGCTGACGCAGACGGTCGTCCGCCGTCTGGGCAGCGGTGACGGCACGTTCGTGCACCTCGAGCTGCCGCCGTACTTCGACTTCCTGCTCCCGGACGACGCCCCGCTGCCGGCCTGCGATCCGACAAGCGACGTGCGCGTGCAGGTCACAATGACGACGCGGGTGAACGGCTTCGTCTCGGGTGACAGCCACACGTTCGACAACTGCACGTATCTGCTCGCGGCCGAGGCAGCCACGGGCCCCGCCGCGCTCGCGTTCACGGCGACCTTCCCCGTGGATGCGACCCCGCCCGTATCGACCGTCGACGCCCGCGCCTCCGTTCCGCCGATTGGCGGCAACACGACGGGCTTCTGGACGGTCGAGCTCGCGTGCGACGATCCGGTCAACGGCGGCTTTGCCGCAGGCTGCGCACGCTCGGAGTACAGCCTCGACGGCGCGCCGTTCACGCCGTACACGCGGCCCGTCGTGATCGACGAGGTCGGCCAGCACAGCTTCGACTTCCGTTCGGTCGATGGAGCGCAGAACGAGGAACCTTTGCGCTCGATCGCGCTCGGCGTCGTTCTCGAGCCCGACAGCGACGGCGATGGCCTGGGCGACGGTACGGAAGCGACCCTCGGCACCGATCCGCACGACCCCGACACGGACGACGACGGCCTGTCGGACGGTGACGAGGTGAACGACGGAACGAATCCGCTCGACGTCGACACGGACGACGACGGCCTAAACGACGGCGCCGAGATCGGCCTCGGTACCGATCCGCTCCGCGCCGACAGCGACGCGGACGGACTGACGGACGGGGCCGAAGTGTCCGCCGGCACGAACCCGCTCGACGTCGACACGGACGACGACGGCCTGAACGACGGCCCGGACAACTGCAAGCTCCTGGCGAACGCGGGCCAGGAGAACTACGAGGGCGACGCGTCGGGCGACGTTTGCGACGCCGACGACGACAACGACAACAGCGCGGACACGCAGGACCTGTTCCCGCGCAGCGACCTGCGCCCGACCGTCGTCGTTCGCACGTGCGACAGCGGCGTGCCGAACAAGTTCGTAACAGGCGGCGCCAACATGAACGATCAGATCGGCCAGTGCGATCAGACATCCACCACGCCGAGGGCGTTCTCACGCTGCGTGCAGCAGCAGGCCGGCGCGTGGCAGAAGCAGAAGCTGATCACCGCCGCGCAGAAGAAGGCGATCCTGAGCTGCGCTTCGCAGACGACGGGGATCTCGATCGACGCCGCCGTATACTCGCCGGCGAGAGCATGGAACACACGATCTCGGAGCTGATGGCCGCGGTCGAGCGCGGGGAGCATCCCGCAACGGAGGCTCTGTTCTCCGCGCTCTACTCCGAGCTCGAGCGACTGGCCAAGACGCTTCTTGCCCGGCACGGATCCCCGTCGAGCTTGGGGGCCACGACGCTCCTGCACGAGGCGTACCTCGACATCGCCGGCCGGGATCCGTCGTTCCCCGACCGAGCGCGGTTCATGGGCTATGCCGCACGGGTCATGCGGGGCCTGATCATCGACCACGCACGAAGCCGTCACGCCCAGAAGCGCGGCGGCCTCTTCGAGCTGACGACGTTCGACACCACGGCACACGAGTCTCGCGTCGACGATGCGGAGCTCGGGCGGATCGGCGAGACGCTCGACCAGCTGGCCGAAACCGACCCTGCGCTCGCCGAGATCGTGGACCTCCGCTTCTTCTGCGGCTTCACGTTCGCGGAGATCGCCGAGATGCGCGGCGTCTCCGAGCGCACGGTGAAGCGAGCGTGGGAGAAGGCGCGGATCTACCTGTACCGCGGGCTGCGCGCGCCGTCGGCCTAGGATCCCGCCCGATTGGCCTTGGCTGCGGCGGCGATGCTCTCGAACTCCGGATCGTCGTGCAGGATCTCGAAGTCGGGATCCCCCAACAGCAGGTCGGTGTTCGAGAACCCTACCGCAACGGCCTGGCGCAGCAGACGCAGAGCCTCCGTTCGCTCGTGTTGGATCGCCGCGAGGCAGGCCAGGTTGTAGATCGACCGCACCGTCTTCGGATGCTCGGGACCGAGCACGCGCCCCTGGATCTCGATCGTCTCCCGGCCCAGCGCTTCGGCTTCCGCGTAACGCTTCAGGTGCACGAGCGGGATCGCCAGGTTGTACCTCGAGTTGAGCGTCTCCGGGTGCTCGCGGCCGAGCACGCGCGATCGGATGTCGAAGGTCTGTTGGAGCAGGGCCAGGGCGTCCTGGTACCTGCCCTGCTTGTCCCACACCAGTGCGAGATTGTTCATCGACCACAGCGTGTTGGGGTGCTCCGTTCCGAGAACGCGGCGGTTCGTGTCGAGGGTCTCGCGATAGAGGGCCGCGGCTTCGTCGAGCTTTCCGAGGCCGGAGCGGGCGATGGCCAGGCTGTTCATCGAAGACAGCGTCTCCCAGTGCTCCGGGCCGAGGATGCGACGCTGGATCTCGACGGTCTCGCCCATCAAAGCTTCCGCTTCCTCGTACTTGCGCTCCTCGGAGTACGCCCGGGCCAAGGCCGTTGTCGAGCGCAGCGTGTCCGGGTGATCGGGGCCCGAGGATGCGGCGCTGGGTCTCGATCGTGCCGCGATGGAGCTCCTCGGCCTCGGCGTAGCGGCCGAGCGCCAGGACCGTGTAGGCCAGGCTCGTCATCGCGGCCAGGGAGTCCGGATGCTCGGGGCCGAGCACCCGTTTCCGGGCCTCGAACGCCGCGCGATAGAGCGCTTCGGCTTCCTCGTTGCGGCCGCGGGCGGAGCAGGTCCAGGCCAGGTTGACCATCGAGCTCAGCGTGTCGCGGTGGTCTGGACCGAGCACGCGCCGCTGGACCTCGAGCGCTTCGCGGGCCACGCTTTCTGACTCCTGATGCCGGCCCTGCTGCGCCAGCACGCGCGCCAGCTCGCTCATCGTGCGCAGCGTCTGCGGATCCTCGGGACCGAGCGCCTGCCGCTCGCGATCGAGCGTCTGACGATGCAGCTCTTCCGCTTCCTGCTGGCGACCCTGCCGGAACCGAAGCCGCGCGATCTCGTGCGACGAGCGTAGCGTGTCGGGATCGTCCCGCCCCAGCACGCGCGTTCTCGTCTCGAGCGCCTCGACGAGCATCGGCTCGGCATCGGCGTACAGGCCGAGATTCGAATACACCTGTCCCATCGTCGCCATCAGCTCGGCGCGCAGGCTCGGATCGTCGGTCAGCGTCCCGCGAATGCTGGCCGCACCGCGGTCCAGGAGCTCTCGAACCGTCATGGTCTCGCCGCGCGCATTGGCCGGGTCCGACACCTCGAACAGGCCGGTCAGGAACTCCGAGACGCGTCGCTTGGCCTCCGCCTCGCGCGAGATCCGCGGCGGCCTGCACCGCCATGGCCGTCATGAACGCGATGAGCCCGAGCGTCGCCAGAACCGCCGTCGCCGTCCCGAACCTGTGCCGCTCGACGAACTTCCGCGCCCGGTACGCCGCGCTCGGCGGCCCCGCCAGCACCGGCTCGTGCGCGCAGGTGGCGCTTGATGTCCGCCGCGAGCTCCGCTGGCGATCCGTAGCGCCGCGTGCGGTCCTTCTCGAGCGCCTTCATGACGATCCAGTCGAGCTCGCCCGAGAGCTCGCGCCGCAGAGCGGCGCAGGTCCACGCGTCGCTGCCTCGCGGCCTCCGACCGACTGCTCTGCGCCCAGCTGGCGCAGCCGGCGTGCTCGGCCTGGGCGGCTCGACCTCGCGGATGATCCGCCGGATTCCGTCGAAGCCCGCCTCGCGGAGCGCGCTCGGCTCGAACGGCAGCGACGCCGGCCAGCAGCTCGTAGAGCATCACGCCCAGCGCGTAGACGTCGGTGCGGGTGTCGACGTCCTCGGCCGTCGAGCTCCGCCTGCTCCGGGCTCATGTACTCCGGCGTGCCGATCAGCTGCCCGAGCTCGGTGTACAGCGTCTCGTCGGTCAGCGACTGCGCCGGTCGCCTTGGCCACGCCGAAGTCGATGATCTTGGGCACCGCGCGCCCGTCCTGCGATCGAGACCAGGACGTTCGACGGGCTTGAGGTCGCGGTGGATGATCCCCTTCTGGTGCGCGTGCTGGACGCCGTCGCAGACCTGCGAGGAACAGCTCGAGCCGCTCGACGGTGGTCAGCGCGTGGCGGTCGCAGTGCTCGGTGATCGGCACGCCCGGGACGTAGCTCCATCACGAAGTACGGGCGGCCCGTCGTCCGTCGCGCCGGCGTCGAAGCACCTTGGACGATGCCGGGTGGTCCATCAGCGCCAGGGCCTGGCGCTCGGCCTCGAAGCGCGCGATGACCTGCTTGCGTGTCCATGCCCGGCTTGATGACCTTGAGCGCGACCTCGCCGCCGCACGGGCTCGATCTGCTCGGCCACGATAGACGTCGCCCATGCCGCCCTCGCCGAGCGGCCGCAGCAGCCGGTACGGCCCGATGACCCCGCCCGAGGGCATGAACGAGCCGGGGATCCCGTCTTCGAGGAACCCCGCGCGCACGAGCGCGATGTGGTCGGCGAGCAACGGCTCGAGATCCGCGGCCAGCGTCGGCTGCTCGGCACGCAGCTCCGCGAGCCAGGCAGCCAAGTCTTGTGGGTCGAGCTCGAGCGCGCGGTCGAGATGGGGACCGAGCTCGCCCCAGCGGTCGTGATCGAGTGGAGATCGGCCCACCGCCCCCCCTGCCTGCCCGTGTTCCCGTGAATCTACCCCGGAATTGTCGGCAGAGCCTACGCCGCCATCCAGGCTCGCGGGAAGCGCGGAGTCGGCTACGGACGCGGCGATGGATCACCGAGGGGCCCCGGGCGATGGATACGGGGATTCTCCGACCCGGGGAAAACGGCAGGTGCTTCCCGACTTCGCACCACACCGACCCTTGCGGGATTCCCGGAAAGCCTTTTCCGACTCGCGCTCACTCGGTTTCGCCCCATGCGAATGCGGGAAGAGACCGATGGCAAGCGCTCGACGACCGAAGCAACAATGTTGGGCGAAGGAAATGAAGGATGGCCGACAAGAAGAAACGCTTCGAGAACAGTCGCCGAGCCGTACTGTGTTTGAGCCGTTTACACCGAACCCTGTGCGGCCAGCTCCGGGGCGCTATCGACGCTCGAGCGATCACTCGCGCCGAGTACGTCGCGCGCTTCAACGTAGCGCAACGCGACTACCGGTACGTCATCCGGCATCTGGCGTTACTGTACGGGACGCTCCACAACTTCCAGACTCTTACCGAGAGTCGAGAGGCAGACCGGATGGAGGCCGCGATGAGGCTGCTCGACGCGCTCGGAGCGCCCGCCGACTATCCGCGCGCATGATCCGGCGTGCCAGCGGCGAGACCGTACGTGGTCGGGGCGCCCGGATTTGAACCGGGGACCCTCTGCTCCCAAAGCAGATGCGCTACCAGACTGCGCTACGCCCCGACTGCCGCAACCGTACCAGACCCGCCGGACCCCGGCTAGCCGCCATTCATCGTGCGCAGGCGCTCCTTGGCCGCGGCCAAGGGTGGAACCCCCCAGCGGGCGCGCTCGGCGTCTGTCACCGCGGTCTCGTCGATCGGCTCCAACGTCCACGGACCGTCGCCGTTCTTGCGGAACTGTGTCCCGTAGATCTGGGGCTGCCCGAGGCTGTGTAGGTGTCGGTCCTTCGCCGCCGCGGCGAGCCAGCGCGCGGTCGGCAGGTCCGGATCGAGCTCCGCGGCGCGCAGCGCAAGCTCGTGGGCCTGGGCGAAATCCTCGGGCTTCCTTCCGTGCTGCAGCACCATCGCCGCGTGGTAGTAGTCGTCGCCGACGCGGAGCGCTTGGGCCGCGATCAGCTCGTACACACGCGCGCGGCGCGCCTCGTCGCGCGGGCCGACGAGGCTCCAGTCGATCTCGCCTGCGCGCCTGTCGGCCTGATCCTGCTCGTACAGCTCGACGAGCTCGCGGTTGACGCGCGCGAGATACTTTTCGCGCGCCTGCTCGATCGCTCGGCGCGCGTCGCTCCACCGCGGGTCTGCGCGCAGGCTCGCCAGATCCTCGTCCCGCTCGAGATGATCGACCTCGCGGTACCCGCTCCGGGCCGCTTCCTGCAACATCTGGAATGCGTCGTCGACCCGATGGGCCAGGGCCATGCAGCACGCCGCGTTGTACGCCGGGACCGGTCCACGAGCTCCCGCGTCGACCGCCCGCTCGAACAGATTCGCGCATGTCGCGAAATCTCGGGCCTCGTACGCCGCGGTCGCGCGGGTGAGGATCTCGCCGGGATCGTCCTTCGTGCAGGCGCAGGCAGACACGACGAGCGCCAAGCCGACGATCGATCGCCTCATGCTCGCGAGTGTACCGCGCCGGCGTGCTAGCGTGAGCGCTCCATGCGCATCGGGCTCTTCGGATTCCCATCGACCGGCAAGTCGACTTTGTTCCGGCTGCTCACCGGCGCCGCGCCGACCCACGCCGGTCGTGGAGAGGCGCAGATCGCCGTATCCAAGGTGCCCGACCCGCGCCTCTCGCGCCTGTCCGAGATGTACCGGCCGAAGAAGACGACCCCGGCGACGATCGAGTACCTCGACCTCCCGGCGCTCGAGAAGGGGGAGGCCGACGAAGGTCCTGCCGCTGACCGAGCTGCGCACGACCGACGCCCTGGCCCACGTCGTCCGCGCGTTCGACGACGACGCGCTGCCGCACGCCGAAGGACCGATCGACCCGGCGCGCGACGTGGCGACGATGGAGACCGAGTTCATCCTCGCCGACCACACGATCGCCGAGCAGCGCCTGGAGAAGGTCGATGGCCTGGCGCGGAAGACCAACCGCCCCGAGGACGTTCAGGAAGCCGAGATCTTCCGCCGCGTCGTGGCGACCCTCGAGCGCGAGGTTCCGCTGCGCAACGCGGAGTTCGGCGCCGAAGAGCAGCGCGTGCTCCGCGGCTACACCTTTCTCTCGCACAAGCCGCTGCTCGTCACGGTCAACGCCGGCGAGGCCGACGCGTCGAAGCTCGGTCTCGGCGCCGAAGCGTTCGGACTCGTCGAGGCCGCCCGGCGCCCGTCGACGGCCGTTGTCGCGCTGTCCGCGCGCATCGAGGCCGAGCTGGCCGAGCTTTCGCGCCGAGGACGCGGCGAGCTTCATGGCCGATCTCGGGATCGCCGAGCCGGCGCTCGCGCGCATGATCCGCGCGTCCTATGGGCTCCTGGGCGTCGTCTCGTTCTTCACCGTCGGCGAGGACGAGTGCCGGGCGTGGACGATCCGCGCCGGGACCCCGGCACGCAAGGCCGCGGGCACGATCCACAGCGACATCGAGCGTGGGTTCATCCGGGCCGAGGTCGTCGCGTACGACGACCTGATCGCCGCGGGAAGCCTCGCCGCGTGTCGCGACCGCGGGACGCTACGCCTCGAGGGCAAGGACTACGTCGTGCAGCGATGGCGACGTCGTTCAACTTCCGCTTCGCGGTCTGACCGGGCGTCAGAGCGGCGATCAGGCTCGCGCCGAGCGCCCGATCCTGCTCGGGCAGGACGGTCCTCAGGTCGAGGAGCAGCCGGCCGTCCTGGATCCGCCCGATCACCGGGCACGGTGCCTCGCGCAGCCGCCGCTCGACCGCCGACACGTCCTCGCCCGTCGTCGCGATCGCGAGGAGCCGCGTCGGGCGCTCGCCCGTCGGCGACGATCCCCCTCCGGTGCGCGAGATGCCGTCGATGATCTCGAGCGTCGCGCGGCCTTTGACCTTCGGGGCCACGGCGCGCCGCACCTTCTCCGCCCGCACGCCGATCGCCTGCGGCTCGAGGGCCAGCATGCGCAGCGTCGGCAGCTCGTCGAACGCGCGCCCGCGGACGTGCGCCGCGAGCGTCTCGCCGAGCGCCGCGAGCTGCAGCCGGTCGAGCCGACAGACGCGCGCGAGCGGATCCTTGCGCACGCGCTCGACGAGCTCGGGCCGGCCGACGATGAAGCCGGCCTGGGGGCCGCCGAGGAGCTTGTCGCCACTGAACGTCACGAGATCGGCACCCGCGCGCAGGAGCGCGCCGACCTCGGTCTCGTCGCGGATTCCGAGCGGCGTGAGATCGGTCACGTCCCCGCTCCCGGCGTCGACGACGAGCGGCACACCGGCCCGCCGGGCGAGCGTGGCGAGCTCGGCGACCGGCGTCTCCTCGACGAACCCGACGATCCGGAAGTTGCTCGTGTGGACCTTGAGCAGCAGGCCGGTCTGCGGTCCGATCGCCGACTCGTAGTCCGCGATCCGCGTGCGATTCGTCGTGCCGATCTCGCGCAGCCGCGCACCCGATGCGGCGAGCACGTCGGGCACGCGGAACGAGCCGCCGATCTCGACCAGCTCGCCGCGCGAGACCACGACCTCGCGCTCGCGGGCCAGCGCCCGCAGGCACAGCAGGATCGCCGCGGCGTTGTTGTTGACCACGTGGAACCCGGCGCCCGGGAACGAGGCGCGCGACGCAGCGGCGCGAGGTGCGTCATGCGGCTCCCCGCGCGTGCCGCGCGCGACGTCGTACTCCAGGTCGACGTAGCCCCGCGCGGCCTCGGCGACGCGGCGCGCGGCGGCATCGGACAGGACCGAGCGCCCGAGGTTCGTGTGGATCACGACGCCGGTCGCGTTCACCACCGCTCGCGGCCCGCCGAGGAGCCGCTCGGCCGCGCGCGACACGCGCGCCGTGATCGCCCGCACCGACACCGCGCGGTGCAGCGCCGCGCCCTCGAGCCCGTTCGAGCGGATCTCCTGCCGCAGCTCGTCGAGCGCCTCGCGCAGCAGATCCCGCACGAGGCTCGCCCCGTGGCGGGCGGCGAGCGAACGCACCGGGCGCGCGGCGAGGAGGCGCGTCATCCCCGGGAGCGAGCGCAGGCGGGCGCTCTCGTTCGGCCGTTGCATCCGGGGGGCCTACTTCCTACCTTCTCCCATGGCCCGGAGCGCCTCCGGACCAGGAGTCCCGATGGCCGAACCGACACCCACCGCGACGACGGCGGCCGCGCTCGAGGCCGACCTGGCGCGGCTCGACACGATGCTGCGTCAGCTGAAGGTGCAGTACGACATGTACTTCGGCGGCGGAATCAAGCACCAGCCGCTCGAGCTGCGGACCGAGGCGGAGAAGATCATTCGGCGGTACGCCAACGCCTCGATCCAGAAGTACGCGCAACGGTTCCACCTGAATACGCTGGTCAGCCGTTACAACAGTCTAGCCGAACTGTGGGGCAAGACTCTGCGCTCGCGCGAGGAGGGCGAATGGCACGCCCCGTCCGCGCCCAAGACGACCGAGCCGCAGGAGACGCTGCTCGCGCGCTGCCGCATTCGCGACGCCGAACAGCAGAAGGCCCAGCTCAAGCCGCTGTACGAGCGGTTCGTCGAGGCCCGCCGGGCCTACGGCGGCGAAACGCGCGATCTGCCGTTCGACAAGTTCCTCCGTGGAATCGCCCGCCAGACCCGCACGTTGCAAGAACGCGGCGAGTGCGGTGAAATTGAGCTGCGCGTGGTGGTCTCAGACCACCGCGTCGAGCTGCGGGCGCGGGCCCGGCGCTAACCGGCCGGCCCGGAGAGCCGCGCGAGGAGCCTCCGATGCGTCGTTTGTTCGACCGAGCGGCCGGGTTGATCTTGGCCGCGCTCGTCGTGACCTCCGTGGCCGTGGCCCAGGAGCCTGTGCCGCCGCCGCCCGCGGCACCGGCGCCGGCGGCGCAGACCTCCGAGAAGGAGCGGGCCAAGCAGCAGCGGATCGAGGAGTACCTGCGGAAGAAGGAGGAGCGAATCGCGCGCGAGGAGGCGAAGGCGGCGCAGCGCGCAGCCGCAACGGCGCCGGCCCCCGCGCCGGCAGCGGCGGCGCCCGCCGCTGCGGCGCCCGCCGCTGCGGCGCCCGCCGCTGCGGCGGCCACCGCCGTCCCGAAGAAGAAGAACTCGAAGCTGCCGAAGGGGCTCGCCGCAGCCCAGCTGACCGTGTGGGCCAGCCCGATGGCCAAGGATCCGACCGTCCGGGCGTACCTCGAGCGCGTCGACCGCGAAGAGGCCTCCCCGCAGCAGCTCGCCGCGTTCGGTAACTTCGTCTCGGACGGCGGGATGCCGCGCGAGGCGGTCGAGTACTACCGCGTCGCGATCGACCTCGAGAAGCAGGACCCGACGCTGTGGCTGAACTACGGCACGATCCAGCGCCAGGTCGGCGACTTCAAGGGCGCGATGTCGTCGTACGGAAAGACGCTCGAGCTCTCGCCGAGCAACGCGCTCGCGCACTACAACGTCGGCACCGTGCTCGACGAGCAGGGACACTACGACGAGGCGATCGAGGCGTTCACGGTCGCGCTGCGCCTCGATCCGTCTCTCGGCCGGCCGGCGACGAACCCCCAGGCCGCGAACAACGAGCGGCTGGTCGCGGCAAAGCTCAAGCTGTACCAGGAGAACGCGGGTCGGCTGTCCCTGCCGCTGTCCCACGTGCCGGGCGGCGAGATCGAGGAGCCCGAGCCCGCGCCAGAGAACGCCGCCCCGCCCGACCAGCGGTAACCCGCTAGAATCGGGGTCCATGCGCGCTGTCGTCTTGTGCTCGGTCGCGTTCGCCGCCGCGTGGGGCCCGTCCGTCTCCGCCTGGGCCCCCGAATCCCGGATGGCGATCGCCGACGAGGCGGTCCGGCTGATGCCCCAGTCGCTGCGCCTGGCGCTCGACATGCACCGGCTCGACCTGATGACCGGCGTCCTCGGCCCGTTGAGCGACGAGGACTCGAAGGCCCACCGCGCCCCGTGGATCGGCGGCGCGCTCGACGCGTCCCTGGCCCACGAGGCCGAAGCGCTGGTCGCCGAGCTCGGCATGCGCACCCCGTTCCGGAGCCTGGCCGAGCGGTTCGGCCGCCTGGCGCACTTCGCCATGGACGCCGGTTTCCCCCCCGGCGTCGGCGACGCGCAGGACGACGCTCGCTACGCGCACTTCGCACGGTTCTGCGAGAGCCGCAGGCCGCGGTTCCCGCTCGTGTTCTACGGCCACGACGACCCGGCGCTGGCGCGCCGCGACTGGCCCGGGTTCGCCCGGTCGGTGATGAGCCGCTCGCGGACCGACGATCGCATGCTCGCGCGGGCCTACGCGCAAGCGGGCGATCCGCCGGCGGCATCGGCGTTCGACGATCGCTCGATTCCGTTCGCCGTCGGCTCGCTCTCGTACTCCCGCGCCGTCAACGACGTCGTCCGCGTGTGGCTCGCCGCGTGGGATGCGGCGGGCGGCGACACGGGCCGCACGCCGTTCCGCACATCCGCGCCCCGCAGCACCAAGGAGTAGCCCGTGGGAACCGATCGCGTAGCGCGCGCACTGCTCAGCGTGTTCGACAAGCGCGGGATCCTCGAGCTCGCCCGGGGGCTCAACGACCTGGGGATCGAGATCCTGTCGAGTGGCGGGACCGCCGACCTGCTCGTCGAGGGCGGGATCCCCGTCGTGCCGGTCTCGACCCACACCGGGTTCCCCGAGATGCTCGACGGTCGCGTCAAGACGCTCCATCCGCGGATTCACGCCGGGATCCTCGCCGTGCGGGCGAACGAGCGGCATGCCGCGGACCTGCGCGCGCACGGCATCCCGCCGATCGACCTCGTCGTCGTCAACCTGTATCCGTTCGAGCGCACGGTGGCCAAGGACGGCGTCGCGCTGCACGAGGCGATCGAGATGATCGACATCGGCGGCCCGGCGATGGTCCGGGCCGCGGCGAAGAACCACGCCGACGTCGGCGTGATCGTCGAGCCCGAGGACTATGCGGCGGTGCTCGACGAGCTGCGGCGCGCGGACGGCCGCCTGTCGGACGACACGCGGCTACGCCTGGCGAGCAAGGCGTTCCGGCACACGAGCGCGTACGACGCCGCGGTCCATGCGTACCTGGCGACGGTCGAGGCGCGGTCGAGCGGCGCTCCCGCGTTCCCCGATCGGTTCGTGCTCGACCTGCGCAAGGTGCAGGACCTGCGGTACGGCGAGAACCCGCACCAGGCCGCCGCGTTCTACCGCGATCCGCTGATCCCCGGCACGAGCCTGGCGACGGCCCGGCAGCTGCAGGGCAAGGAGCTGTCGTTCAACAACCTGCTCGACTGCGACGCGGCCCTGACGCTCGCGGCGGAGCTCCCCACACCCGCGTGCGCGATCATCAAGCACGGCAACCCGTGCGGGGTCGCGCTCGGCCCCGAGCCGCGCGTCGCGTTCGACCGGGCGTTCGAGTGCGACCCGACGAGTGCGTTCGGCGGGGTCCTGGGGTTCAACACCCCGCTCGACCGGCGCGTCGCTGAGGCGGTCGCCGAGCGATTCTTCGAGTGCGTGGTCGCGCCGTCGTACGACGACGAGGCGCGCGAGGTGCTCGAGCGCAAGAAGGGCCTGCGCCTGCTCGAGACCGGCGATCTCGCGCGGGTGCGGCCCGGTCTCGATCTACGCAAGGTCACGGGTGGCCTCTTGGTCCAGGATGCCGACCGGCTCACCGAGTCCGTGCGCGAGGCGCGGGTCGTCTCGCGGCGGGCGCCGACCGAGGACGAGTGGCGCGCGCTCGAGTTCGCATGGATCGTGGCCAAGAACGTCAAGTCGAACGCGATCGTCTACGCCGTCGCCGACCGCACGCTGGGCATCGGCGCAGGCCAGATGAGCCGCGTCGACTCGGCGCGCATCGCGGCGCAGAAGGCCCGCGCGCCGCTCGATGGAGCGGCGATGGCGTCGGACGCGTTCTTCCCGTTCCGCGACGGGATCGATGCCGCGGCGGCGGTCGGGATCCGCGCGGTCGTCGAGCCCGGGGGCTCCGTGCGCGACGACGAGGTGATCGCCGCGGCCGACGAGCACGGGATGGCGCTCGTGTTCACCGGTCGCCGGCACTTCCGCCACTGATCTCGATCAGTCGTCGAGGCCCCGCGGCTTGAGCGCGCGAACGTCCTCGTACTCCTCGTTCGTCAGCACGGCGCGCGAGCATTTCGCGGCCAGGCTGAGCGCGTGCTTCACGCCCGGGTCCTCCGCGTCGTGCTGCTTGGCCTCGCGGAACTGATCGCGCGCGGTCTTGCAGTCCCCGGTGCGCAGAGCGCCGATCCCCAGGTTGTACCAGCCGTTGCGCAGGTACCGCGTGATGCGGGCCTGGTCCTCGGGATTCTCGGGCGTGACGCGGTAGAACAGCCGCAGCGCCTCGACGTACTCCCCGCGGTTGTACGCTTCGATCGCGTCGGCGCGCGAATCCTCGACGGCCTTGGCGCTGCGGAACCGCTCGCCGGCTTCGCGCAGCCGCTCGCGCGCCTCGCCATTCGTCGAATCCATGACCAGCGCCTGGTTGTACGCGAGGATCGCGGACTTGTAGTCGCCGGCCTCGAACGCCTGGCGGCCCTGCGAGAGCAGCTGGTCGAGGGTCGTGCCGGCGGGAGGTGCCGGCACCGCCAGGGCCGTGGGCGCCGCACCAGGTGCGGCCGCACCCGGCGCCGCACCCGGCTCCGCAGCCGGCGGCGCCACAGTCGGCGGCGCCGCATCGGCCCCAGCGTTCGCGCGCTTCGGGCCGTCGATGCCCCGCGGAGCACCGAGGGCCGCACGTTGGGTCGCATCGGCCGGCGCACCGCCCTCCGTCGAGGACGGCGTCGCCTCGTCGTCGCCGCCGAGCTGCAGCAACAGGAACCCGGCGAGGGCCAGGACGATCACTGCCGCCGCGATCGCGAGCCAGCGCGGGGACATCGTGCGCGGTGCGGGGACGTCGAGCTTGGCCTTGATGCGCGGGCCCGGAGCGAACACCGGATCGCTCGTCGTCGGCGGCGCGCCGAAGGCGTCGTCGCTCGCAGCGCGCGTGCTCGGGCTCGGCCGCGAGACCGCGGGCTCGGTGACGACGGGCGGCGGCAGGGGTGCGAGAGCCGGCACGGCCAGCTCGAGAGCCGGATCCGCGCCGCCGGGCCCGTCGCGTTCGATCTCGCTGCGGATGTGCGCCGCGAACGTCCGGGCCGCCTCGTTCCCCTCGTCGAGGATCGCCAGGCGCGTGAGCGCGGCGAGAGCCTCGCTGCGCGCGCCCCCCTCGTAACACTGCATGGCCTCGGACATCAGCTCGGCCGCTCGGTGCTCGAGCTCCGCCGCGGCCGACGAGCTACGCGGGTCGGTCGCGCCAGGAGCGGCGATCGTGTCCTCGTCCGCCAGGCCGAGATCGTCCAGGTCGAGACGCACCGTCGCCGCGACGCCCGTCGCCGCACCCGCCCCCGGCGTATCGAAGGCCATCGAGTCGGGCGGCGCGACGTCGAACCGAACCGGGGCCACGCGAACGGAAGGCGGCCCCTCGGGATCGGTCAGCTGGAACCCGGCCGAGGCGCCGACCGACGCGTCATCCATCCAGTCCGTGCCGCCGTGCCCCAGCACCTCGTCGAGACGCTCGAGCGTCCGCTCCGTGTCGTCGCCCGCAGGTGCGGTACCGATCGTGACTTCGTCCGCGGCCCCCTCGCACAAGCGAACGCCTTCGGCGGCCCGTATGTCCGCAGGATCGGCTTCGAGAAGCTTGCGCCAGGTGGCCAGGGCCTCGCCGTAGTCGCCCTGGAGATACAGGGCCGAGGCCTCTTCGTGCAAACGCTCGCGCGGGTCGTGGTTCGCCGACATGGGTGCGCGCCGCTCCAAGGCCCGAGCCAGACGCCCGCGGCACGCGAGCACGCACGAGCCCGTTCCGCGGCCGGAATATAGGTCGCGGGTCAGGCCCGGGCCAGCAGCCCTAGGACGCGCCGGGCCCCCCGCTCGCCGCTTGGTCGACCCGGCGCCGCAGCTCGGCCAGGTTCGGCGGTGGCGGGTCGAACGCTTCGAGACGGCGCAGCGCGGCCTGGGCGCGATCGAACCGCCTCCGATCGAACGCCTCGACGATTACGATGTTGTACAGCGACTGCCAGTGCTTCGAGTCGACCGCGTTCGCGCGCTCGAACTTGGCCAGCGCGTCGTCGAAGCGCTGCATCCCGCGATAGCAGATGCCGAGGTCGGTCAGCAGATCCGGATCGTCGCCTTCGATCTCGAGCGCCCGCTCGTAGTACGAGACCGCCTGGGGCCACATGCCGACGTCGTGGTGCAGGTTGGCCAGCCGCACGAGCGCCGCCAGGTCCTTCGGATCGCGCGTCAGACGCTCCTTGAGCGCGTTGATCTCGGCGACCATCGGACCGCCGCCGCCTTCGGGCGGAGTCTGGGACCCGGCCTGTGTCGGCCCGACCTGAGTCGGCGCCATCGGGCCGCGCGGCCCGCTCGCTTCGCTCGCGTCCGCGCCGCGCTCCTGGCCCGGGGCGTTCTGCCACGCGCGAAACACGCCGAACCCGAGCAGGAACCCGAACGCCAATCCGGCGAGCAGGAATGCGAGATGGTCCTTCTTCAACGCCGGCGGCTCCGCGGCGCGGGACTGTACCGGAGGGGTCCACGGACCGTCAAGCACGAAACCCGCGTGATAGACTCCGATGAGCCATGCGCGAAGGCGGGCCGAACCTGTTCGGTCTCGATGCTACCGGGCTCGCGACGGCGCTCGCGGAACACGGAGCCGAGCGGTTTCGCGCCGACCAGGCCCGGCGCTGGATGTATGCGCGGGGCATCCTCGACCCCCGCGCGTGGTCCGACTTCCCGCGGCCGCTGCGCGAGCGTCTGGCGCACGACGCGCGCATCGACGCCGGTCGCATCTCCACGCGCACCGAGGCCCGGGACGGCACGGTCAAGTACCGCATCGAGCTCGCGGCGGGAGGAGCGGTCGAGACCGTGTACATGATCCAGCGCGGGCGGGTCACGCTGTGCGTGTCGAGCCAGGTCGGCTGCGCCCTGGGCTGCACGTTCTGCCTGACCGCGACGATGGGCCTCGTCCGGCACCTCGACGCCGGCGAGATCGCGGGCCAGGTCGCGCTCGTGCGGACCGATCGGGAGCTCGCAGGTCTGCCGATCAACATCGTGTTCATGGGGATGGGTGAGCCGCTGCACAACTACGATGCCGTCGTGGGCGCCGTGCGATTGCTCGCCGATCCGCACGGATTCGCCGTGCCCCGAAGACGGATCACCGTCTCGACCGCGGGCCTCGTTCCGGGAATCGAGCGTCTGCGACACGAGTCCGTGCGCCCGCGTCTCGCGGTCTCGCTCAACGCGACGACCGACGCGCTCCGCGATCGGCTGATGCCGATCAACCGCAAGTACCCGATCGACCGGCTCGTCGCCGCGTGTCGCGAGTTCGCGCGCGAAAGCGGCGAGCGCGTGACGTTCGAGTACGTCCTGCTCGCGGACGTCAACGATCACGAAGAGGATGCTCGACGCCTGGCCCGCCTGGCCCGCAGCGTCCCGGCGAAGGTCAACTTGATCCCGTTCAACGAGGTCCCGGACGCGCTGCCGTACCGCCAGCCGGCGCGGGCTCACGTGCTCGCGTTTCGCGATCGGTTGCTCGCCGCGGGTGCGCCGTCGAGCATCCGGTTCAGCCGGGGCGCCGACGCTCGCGCCGCGTGCGGCCAGCTCGCCGTGCCGGCATGATCGACCTCACGGGCCAGGTCGCGCTCGTCACCGGGGGCTCGCGCGGCATCGGCCGGGCGTGCGTCGAGACGCTCGCCGGCCTCGGCGCGCGCGTGGCCCTGAGCTACAAGGTCGAGCGGCCGTGGGCCGAGCTCGTGGCCCAGCGCATCGTCGAGCGCGGGGGCGAGGCGTTCGCGCTCGCCGCGGACGTCGCCATCCCCGAGGAGGCCGAGACGATCGTCGGCGAGACGCTCGCACGCTTCGGCCGGCTCGACGTGCTGGTCAACAACGCCGGGATCTGGCGCGGGGTGCCGATCGACGAGATCAGCGACGACGAATGGCGCGAGATGGTCGGGACGAATCTCAGCGGTGCGTTCCACATGATCCGCGCCGCCGTCCCGCCGATGAAGGCCGCGCGTGCGGGACGGATCATCAACGTGTCGAGCACCGCGGGCCAGCGCGGCGAGGCCGGCCACGCGCACTACGCGGCGACGAAGGGCGCGCTGATCTCGCTGACCAAGTCGCTCGCCGTCGAGCTCGCGCCGCACGGGATTCTGACCAACTGCGTCGCGCCCGGATGGGTCGAGACCGACATGACCAAGGACGCGCTCGACGGACCCCAGCGCGAGTCGATCCTGGCGCAGATCCCCCTCGGGCGCGTGGGCCGGCCGGAGGAGATCGCGAGCGTGGTCGCGTTCCTGGCCTCGGGCCACGCGTCGTTCATCAACGGCGAGGTGCTGAACGTGAACGGCGGCGCCGTGCTCTGCGGCTAGGTAGTCTTGAGCGACGCCAGGAACTCGGCGTTCGTCGGGTAACGGCCGATCCGCTCGGTCAACAGCTGCATCGCCTCGGCGGCCTTGAGCGGCGCGAGCGCACGGCGCAGCAGCGTGACCATCCGGTACTCCTCGGGATCGAACAGCTTCTCCTCCTTGCGCGTGCCGCTGGCCGAGATGTCGATCGCCGGGAAGATCCGGCGGTCGAACAGCGCGCGGTCCATGACGATCTCGGTGTTCCCCGTGCCCTTGAACTCCTGGAAGATCACCTCGTCCATCCGCGAGCCCGTGTCGACGAGCGCCGTGCCGATGACCGTGAGCGAGCCCCCATCCTGGGCCTTGCGCGCGGCGCCGAAGAACCGCCGGGGCTTCTCCATCGTTCGGGCGTCGATCCCCCCCGACAGCACGCGGCCCGAGCCGCGCTGCTCGGTGTTGTACGCCCGCGAGAGCCGGGTGATCGAATCGAGCAGCACGACGACGTCGCGGCCGCGCTCGACGAGGCGCCGTGCGCGCTCGAGCACGATCTCGGCGATCTGCACGTGGTTGCGCGACATCTCGTCCGACGACGAGGCGATCACCTCGCCGCGTGACGCTACGCTTCATGTCCGTGACCTCCTCGGGCCGCTCGTCGACGAGCAGCACGATGAGGTGGATCTCCGGGTGGTTGGCCGAGATCGAGTGCGCGATCTTCTGCAGCAGGACGGTCTTGCCCGCCTTGGGCGGCGCGACGATGAGACAGCGCTGGCCCTTGCCGATCGGCGAGATCAGGTCGACGACGCGGGTCGAGATCTCGGTCGGCGACATCTCGAGGCGAATGCGCTCGGTCGGGTCCTCGGCCACGAGGTCCTTGAACGGCGTGACGGCGGGCTGAGCGTCGAGCGGCGCACCGTTGATGGTTGAGATCCGCGCGAGCCAGCCCCCGCGTCCGGGACGCGGATCGGGGATCGCTGCGCCTTCGATCTCGAGGCCCGTCGACAGTCCGTGCGTGCGGACGAGCTCGAGCGGAACGACCGGGTCGGTCGGCGCCGGGTTGTAGTTGTTCTCGGCCTGACGCAGGTACCCGTGGCCGTTCTCCGGCACCTGCAGCACGCCCGAGACGGCGAGACTCGGCTCGCCCGTGGGCGGCTGCGCCGGCGCACCGCTCGGCCGGCCGTCGCCTTGCCGCCCTCCTGGTGCGTGACCGCGCGGTCGCCCGCGCCACTGCCGTCCCCGATTGCGGTCGTTACGGTGCATCGTCGGTCGTCCTCCCCATCATCCCGTTGGTCTCGGCGTCGAGGATCTCGAGCGCCATCAACACCCACAGCGCCCGCAGATCCGCGAGCGCGCCGCCCGAGGCCTCGGGCTCGATCGTCCATCCGTCGTCCGCGGGCCGGGCCACGAGGTACGGGCCCGGCACCTCCCAGGACAGGAGCTCGAACCGTGGGTCTCTCCCGCCACGCTCGACGAGGCGGAACAACCTTCCGTCCTCGAGGAGCACGTGACGACCGCGGGCCTCGCGCCCGGCGAGCCCGTCGGGAAAGCGCACCGTGCGCGCCCCCTCGTCGTCCGCGCTCGACGCGCGCCTGAGCCTGAACCCGCCACCGTCTTCGACCACGCGCTCGGCCCGGCCCTCGGTGGCGTCGAGACCCACGACGCGCCAGCCCGCGGGTCCGGGGATCAGCTCGACACGCGCCTCGCGCTCGGCATCGACGGTCACGCTGCCGTCCGCGCGGCAGGCGACGCGCGCGACCGGAGCGGCCTGATTCATCGAGGGACGCTCGCGCCGCTCGGCGGCGGCGTTGCGGATTGCGCGAGAGACGGCGTGGGAGACGCCGAGGGTGAAGGCGAGGGCGGCGGGCGCAGGCGCGCGGCGCGCGCGTGGACCTCGCGCGCGTGGGCGGTTGCCGCCCGAACGAACTCGTTCTCGTCGACGAGCGCCTGCTCGAGAACGAGCCCGGCCTCCGGGGCGCCGGTCTCGCCGAGCGCGCTCACCGCCTGGACGCGCACGTCGTAGCTCGGGTCCTCGATCGCCACGCGCGACAGCTCGGCGAGCGCCGATTCGGGGTCGAGCCGCCTCAGCCCGCGCACGGCGGCCAGGCGCACCTCGGCGACGGGATCGGCCAGGCCACGAGCGAGGCCGGCCACGGCCGTGGGCCCGGCGATCGCTTCGAGCGCCTCGGCCGCACGGCGGCGCACGATCGGGTCCTGATCCTCGACGAGCCGTGTCACGAGCGCCTCGGCGTCCTGCTCCTGGGCCAGGTCCCCCAGGAGCTTGGCCGCCGTCGCCCGGACGAACCCGTCCGGGTCGTCGAGCCCCTTTCGCGCGACCGCGTGCCCGTCCGCTACGCCGAGACCGACGAGGGCGTTCAGGGCCGTGGCCCGCACGTCTCGGTCCGGGCTCGTCAGAAAGCGCCGGATCGCCGCTTCGTTACGCTCGGTCGGGTTCGCCTTCATCTCGTAAATCGAAGAGATCTTCTGATTCTTGTCGTCCCCGCAGCCCGACAATCCGGCGATCGACACGACGGCGCCGATCACCATCAGCAGCGGAACCCTGCGAGCCCGAGTTTCCTGTTGCACGCTGGACCGTTCGTTCGTATCGGAGAGCCAGGTCGAGACCTATGAGGTACGAACGAAATGAGTAGCCTATCTGCCGAAAACTACTTCAAGAAGGGGCTCTCGTCCCTAGTCGAGAAGAGCTTCGTCGACGCGTCCGAGAGTTTCCGTCGCGCCCTCGAGCTCGACCGCGAGCGCAACAAGCGCCAGCCGGACATGCGCTACCTATCCTACTACGGCTACAGCCTGGCCAAGGGGAAGCTGTCGAGCTCGACAGCGATCCAGGCCTGCAAGACCGCCGTTTCACGCCAGAAGAAAGACCCTGTGCTGTACCTCAACCTGGGCCGAGTCTACGTTCTCACCGGCAAGCGCTCGCTCGCCGCAGAGGCGTTCGAGCGGGCTCTCCGCCTCGCCCCCGAGGACAAGACGATCCGCGCCGAGCTCGCGGCCGTCGATCGGCGGGCCAAGCCGGTGATCCCTGGCCTGTCGCGCGACCACGCCCTCAACATCTGGCTCGGGAGGCTGCGGGCCAACATGCGCGGCCGTCACGCGGCGTAGCGCGCCCCTGATCTCGCTCTCTCCCCCCTAGTGCGGGGCCCCCCCGCAAACGCCCCGCGGGCGGCAGCCAAGGCTGCCGCCTTTCTTTTTCGTCAACGCTCACGGCCCCGGCGCATCGAGCGGCCCAGCTCGAATGCCAGCTGGAACGCGAACAGCAAGTTCAGCGCGCCGAGGGCGCTCACCAGCCCTCGGAGACCTCCGCTCTGCGCGAACGGGCCCGCGGCGGTCGGGACGAGCCCGACGACCGCGCGACTCCAGACCACGGTCCACGGCGCGACGAGGAGAAACAGGCCGAGGACGAGGAACGCGTAGAGGAGAAGCGCAACGCGGATGCGGAATTCCAACGAATCGCCTCGGGCAAGCGGACCATCTTAGCAGCCCGTGGCCCGTGCGCTACAATCGCCCGACCGCTCGGAGGGTCCGTGGCTCGCATTCCGCTCCTCGACCTCAAGGCCCAGCTCGCGGGGATCCGCGAGGACGTCCGCTCGGCGATCGACGAGGTCGTCGACGCCCAGATGTTCATCCTCGGGCCCGGCGTCGAGCGGTTCGAGGCCGCGGTCGCGAGCTACACCGGAGCGGCGCACGCGATCGGCTGTGCGTCCGGGACGGACGCCCTGATCCTGGCGCTCGGCGCGCTCGAGCTCGGACCGGGAGACGAGGTCGTGACCTCGCCGTTCTCGTTCTTCGCCAGCGCGTCCTGCGCGTACAAGGTCGGGGCCCGACCGCGCTTCGCCGACATCGATCCACGCACGTTCAACCTCGATCCCGAGCGCGCCGAGGCCGCGATCGGCGACCGGACGAAAGCGCTCCTGCCCGTGCACCTGTTCGGTCAGTGCGCGGACATGGACGCGTTCCTCGACATCGGGGCGAGGCGCTCGCTCCCCGTCGTCGAAGACGCGGCCCAAGCGCTCGGCGCCGGTTTCCGCGAGCGCTCGGCCGGCACGCTCGGCATCCTCGGCTGCTACTCGTTCTTCCCGTCGAAGAACCTCGGAGGCTTCGGAGACGGCGGGATGCTCGTGACGTCGGACGACGCGCTGGCCGAGCGCCTGCGCATCCTCCGCGTCCACGGCGGCCGGCAGATGTACCACCACAAGTACGTGGGCTGGAACAGCCGGCTCGACGCGCTGCAGGCCGCCGTGCTCGGGGTCAAGCTGCCACATCTCGACCGCTGGTCCGAGGGTCGGGCGGCGAACGCGGCGCGCTACGATCAGTGGTTTCGCGAGACCGGGCTCGTCGAGAGCGGAGCGCTGCGGCTTCCGGAGCGCGATCCGAAGGCGCGCCACATCTTCAATCAATACACGCTGCGCGTCGAGCGGCGGGACGAGCTGCGGCGACATCTCGACGCCGCGGGGATCGGCCACGCCGTCTACTACCCCGTGCCGCTGCACCTCCAACCGTGCTTCGCGGACCTCGGATACGCCGAAGGCGACTTCCCGGCGTCCGAGCGGGCGTGCCGCGAGGTCGTCTCGCTGCCGATCTATCCGGAGCTGACGCCGGCGCAGCAGGAGCAGGTCGTGTCCGCCGTCGCCGAGTTCTACCCGGCGCGCCGGAGCGTCTGATCGAGGATCAGAGCTCGGACCCGCTGGGGCTCGCCACCTGCTCGTTGTCGTCGTCGGTCACGGCAGCGTACGTCACGCCGACGACGGCGACCGACCCGACGATGATCCACACCTTCGCCGCGGTCGAGAGCCCGGCCCACCACGCGCCGAGCCCACCCGTCGATTCCGCCGCTTCCTCGACCTCCTCGGGCTCGGCCTGCAACAGGCGCAGGTCATAGCGTCGCAGCTCCCCGGCGGCGAGGCGCACGGGCGTCAGGACCGGCGCGACCTGACCGTCCTGGCTCTCGAGCGCCAGCGCGTACTCGCCCGCCGGCACCTCGCGGACCGAGTACTGGCCCCGCGAGTCCGTGATGGCGAGCGCGGCCTCGGCGCCGGTGCGCTCGATCAGGTGCACGCGGTAGTCGGCGGCAGGCCGCCCGTCGAGGCCGAGCACGAAGCCTTCGATGCGTCCGGGTACGCCTGCGATCGCAACGGGATCGATCGCAAGGACGATGGCGAGAGCGGCCACGACGGCGGACGATCGGCGCAGGATGACGTACATGGGTCCTCCGATCGCTCTACTAGAAACGACTCCGGCGCCACGCGTCAAGTCCCCGGCGGCGCGACGAAGATCTCCGACCGGCGGAAGATCGGAAAGAACGGCCAGCGCGCGAGCTTCTCGGTTCCACCCTCCTCGCGATCGACGATGCACACGACCGCGACGATCGTGTGGCCGGCCTCCTCGACCGCCTCGATCGCCTGGAGCGTCGAGCCAGCGGTCGTCACCACGTCGTCGACCACGACCACGCGGCTCCGCGGGTCGAGCAGTCCCTCGATCCTCCGCCCGGTGCCGTGGTCCTTGGCCTCCTTGCGCACGATGAACGCGCGTAGCGGCGGCCCGTCGATGTGGCTCAGCGCCGCCACCGGACAGACGATCGGGTCGGCGCCGAGCGTCAGCCCGCCGATCGCGTCGGCCGCGATCCCGGCGTCGCGCAGGAGCCGCAGCACCTCGGCGGCCACGAGGTACGAGCCCTCGGGCAGGAGCGTGGTGCGCTTCGAATCGAAGTAGAACGTGCTCTTCTTGCCCGAGCGCAGGGTGAACTCGCCGAACATCAGCGAGTGCTCGCGCAGGAGCTGTCCCAGGCGCTCCCGATTGGTTGCCAGCATCGTGCCCCATGCTACCGCATCGTCCAGAAAGCCCTTGATCTGCCCGTCGATCACGATTATGTTCGGCTCGGCAGCTCGAGGGAGGACCGGATGATTCAGCGGACCCGAATGACGACCTATGTCTCGGCGGCGCTCATCGTCGCCGTGCAGGCGCTCGCGCTTCCCGCGTCGGCGGGGGCCGCTCCGGCCAGCCTCAGCGGAGCGCTCGTGCGCGCCACGGACCAGAGTCCCCTCGTCGGCGCGAAGCTGCACGTGGGGAACCCCGAGACGGGAGCGATCCTGACCACGGCGGCGGCCGACGACAAGGGCTCGTTCGCCATCGCAGGCCTCGCGCCGGCAACGTACCAGCTGGCCGTCGAGACGGACGGCGGGCTCTACGTCGTCACGACGCCGGTGCACCTCGCACCGGGACAGACTCGGACGGTGAACGTCGCCGTGGCCAGCACGCAGGACAACGGTATCGACGACGACAAACCGGCGGCGGCGGCCGCCCCGGCCAAGACCAGCATGTGGGAGAACCCGTTGACAGCGGCGCTCATCGTCCTCGGCGCGGCGATCGTCGTCGGCTTCGTCGTCGACGAGGCCACGGACGACGACGACGAGCCGGACGCGAGCCCGAGCTGAGCGAGAGCGGCGGCGCTCGCAGCGAGCGGCGCTCGTAGCGAGCGGCGCCGGTCTCGTGATTTCCTCGCGATGAACGATTCCGCTCCGGTCGAGCTTCGGCTGCTCGATACCTGGCGTGTGCTCGTGCGCCGCCGGCCGCTCGTGCTGGCGTGCCTCGCCGCGGTCGTCGGCGTCGTGCTGCTCATCACGCTCGTCGCGACGCCGCTCTACCGGGCGACGGCGACGATGCAGATCCAGCGGCACGGGCCGGACATCCTGACCCACAAGGACGTCATGTCGGTCGACCCGTCGTGGGCCGACTACCAGGACTTCTACCAGACGCAGTACAAGATCCTGCAGAGCCGCGCCGTGCTGCGTATCGCCGCGGAGCGCCTCGACCTCGTGAACCGGCCCGAGTTCGCCGATCGACGAGACCCTCCGATCGACCGGCTCGTGGCCTGGGTCCGCGAGCGTGTCGTACCTGGGGCCGACGAGCAGCCGACCGACCCGCTCGATCTCGCGATCTCGTATCTCGAAGGCGGGCTGACGATCCAGCCCGTGCGCTCGAGCTACCTGGTCAAGGTCTCGTTCACCGACGCGGACGCCGGTCTCGCGCGCGACGCGGCGAACGCGATCGCCGACGCGTACGAGAAGTTCACGCTGAAATCGCGCTACGACGCGACCGGCCAGGCCAGCGAGTTCCTCGTCGGGCAGGTGGCGCAAGTTCAGGCCGAGGTTGCGGCGAAGGAGCGCGAGCTCCAGAAGTTGAGCGCGGACAAGGCGATCGTCGCGGTCGGCGACGCGCCCGACATCTCGGCCCAGGCGCTGGCCGACCTGAGCACGCAGCTCGTCGCCGCGCGCGCGCGCCTGGCACTGGCCGAGGCGCGAGTCGCCGCCGTCACGGGGGCGCCGCCCGACGCGCTGCCCGAGGTGCTCGCGAGCCCGCTGATCCTGAACCTCAAGTCCAAGTACGCCGAGGTAGAGCGTCAGCGCAGCCAGCTCGCCGAGCGCTTCCGTGACGACTGGCCGGCGCTGCGTCAGGTCGACGAGGAGCTGCGCCAGGCCCGCACGCGAATCGAGCTCGAGACCGCGAGCATCGTGCGCCAGGTTCGCGAGGTGGCGGGAACGGACCACACGCGCGCCCGCGGCGAGGTCGAGAGCCTCGGGCGGCGCGTCGACGAGCAGAAGCTCGAGGTCCAGCGCGTGAACCGCGACGCGATCGAGGTGGCGGCGCTGCAGTCCGAGATCGAGACGCGCCGGCGGTTCCTCGGCGATCTGGTCAACCGGCAGAGCGAGACCGAGGTCTCCGATCGACTGCAGGGCACGGCGGCCAGCAACATCGTCATGGTCGACCCGGCCGAGCTACCCGAGGGGCCGGTCTACCCGCGCAAGCGGTTCAATCTCTTCGTCGGCGTGGTCCTCGGCCTCCTCGCGGGCGTCGGCGCGGCGTTCCTCGCCGATCACATCGACAACACGGTCAAGGACGAGCACGACCTCGAGCGCACGGCCGCGCTGCCCGTCATCGGCCACGTGCCGCTGTTCGAGCCCCTGCGCGCGGTGCCCGACGCTGGGACCGGACCGGCCCAGGAGGTGCAGGCGCATCCGATCGGCCTCGCGAGCTGGATCGACCCGCGCTCAGGCTTCTCCGAGGCGTTCCGCAACCTCCGCACGTCGCTGCTCCTGGCCTCGCCCGATCATCCGCCGCGCGTGATCGTCGTGACGTCGTGCGAGCCGGGCGACGGCAAGTCGACCGTGTCGGTCAACCTGGCGATCGTGCTGACCCAGCTCGGCCGGCGCGTGCTGCTCGTGGACGCGGATCTCAGGCGTCCGCGCCTGCACAAGATCTTCGGCGTGTCGAGCGCCGTCGGCCTGTCGAGCCTGATGACCGGCAACGCGACGTTCGAGGAGGTCGTGCAGGACTGCACGATGCCCGGCCTGACGCTGATCCCCAGCGGTCCGCTCCCGCCGAACCCGTCCGAGCTGCTGCAGAGCGTGTCGCTCCAAGCGATGCTCGACCGGGCCCGCGAGCGCGACGAGTGGGACCACGTGATCCTCGATTCGCCGCCCGCGGTCCAAGTCGCGGACAGCCTGATCCTCGGCGCCCGCGCCGATGCGACGATCCTCGTCGTCCGCGCGGCGAAGACCGCGCGCGAGTCGCTCGTCGCCGGTGTGACGCGGATGCGTCAGGCGCACGTCCACGTCTCGGGCGCCGTGCTCAACGCCGTGCGCGAGCAGGACGGCTACTACTATCACTACAAGTACCGCTACTACCGCACGGGCGAAGGCGCGAGCGACGCTCCCGCGCGGCGCTTCGCGCGGTTCCGGCGCAAGAAGCACAGCCGGAGCGCGTAGCGGCTCGTCAGGAGTCGCGGCGCATTGTTTCGAGGTCGCCCTCCCAGAGGCCGGTGCCGGCGAGACCCAGGATTCCCTGCATCTTCCTGCGCTGCACGAACTCCTCGAGAGCGAGCTCGACGACGCGCGATGCGCCCCGCTCCGCGCTGAGGCCCAGGGCTTCCTGGACCAACTCCTCGTCCAGTTCGAGCCACATTCGCTTCATCCCCACAGGGTATGGAGGCCGAGGAAGGACCACAAGGCACTCACGGCGACTCTCCGATTCGGAACGGCAACGGGATGACCCGCTCGGCCGAGATACTCGAGCGTCAGCCGCGGGTACGCTCGTGCCGTGGACGACGCATCCAGAATTCTGTATATTCTCGGTCGCCCGGCGAAGCCGGTCGTTTGGCTGGGCAGCACGCGCGTGGACCTTCGACGCTGGCATGTGGCGGCGCGCCGGGTGGCTGGCTTCCAACTGTGGCGAGTGCAACGCGGTTTGAATCCCAGCGACTGGAAACCGATGTCGGCTGTCGGATTCGGCGTTCGGGAGATTCGGATGCGCGTCGGCGACGATTACCGGGTGCTGTACCTCGCAAAGCTGCCCGAGGCGGTGTACGTGCTCCATGTGTTTCAAAAGCGGAGCCAGTCGACGGCAGCCAAAGATCTTTGGGTCGCTGGTCAACGGCTACGCCTGCTCCTGAGGCAGCGAGGCCATCGATGAGGAATCTGCGCAAGTCCCGGTCGGCTGGAAACGTCTTCCGAGAGGTGGGTTTCTCAAAGCCTGAAGCGGAGCATTTGCGTGTGCGTGCGGAGATGATGGTTGCCCTGGAGCGGGCGATCGGTAGGCTGCGGGTGACACAGGCTCGGGCGGCCGAGATCCTCGGCGTGTCCCAGCCGCGCGTCAGCGCGCTCCTGCATGGCAGGATCGACCTGTTCAGCGCCAATACGTTGATCGACATGCTCGCCCGCCTGGGCATCGATGTCCGTCTCGTGCTCAAGCGGTCGCGGCGACCGGTTCGCGTCGCCTGACACGCTCCGCCCGGCTTGCGCGCCGCGGCCCGACCCGCGTACCCTCGCGTCCGCGATGCACGGGGCGAACGCTCGAACGATCCTCCGCATCGCGTTCCTCGCGCTGCTGATCTGGACCCCACTCCCCTTCGGCGCCGTGCAGACTGGCGCGGTCTACGCCCTCGAGCTGCACGCCGCGCTCCTCGGGCTCCTCAGCCTGTGGGTCCTGGCGCAGGAGCGCTCCGCGCTTCCGGCGACCGCAAAGCGCGCGCTCGCGCTGGCGGCGATCGTAGTCGCGGTTGGGGTCATCCAGCTCATCCCCCTTCCCGGAGGCGTCACCGCGCTCCTGGCACCGCAGGCCCACGAATCGCGCGCGCTCCTCGCACCGATCCTCGGGACTCCCGAGACCGCACCCTTCCCGAGCAGCATCGAGCCGCTCGCGACGGTCGATGCGCTCCTGCGCTTCGTGGCCTACGTCCTGATCGGTCTCGCCGCAGCCGTGGCCCTCGACACGCCCGCACGGCTGCGGGAGGCCGCATGGATCCTCGCGCTCTCGGGCGCGTTCCAGGGGCTCTACGGCGCGACCGAGTACCTGTCGGGGCACCAGCACATCTTCGGGTATGCCAAGCGGTTCTACACGGACGAGGCGTCGGGCACGTTCATCAACCGCAACCACTTCGCGACGTACCTCGCGGCGACACTTCCGTTCGCGCTCGCGCTCGCCATGCGCTCGCGAAACGCAGAGCGCCCGGCGGAGAGCTGGCGCGAGCGCGGCATCCGGCTCCTCGAGCCGGGAGGAGCGGGACGCGTGATCGCCGGGCTCGTCGCGGCGTCGATCTGGATCGGCGTCGTGCTGTCGTATTCGCGGGCGGGCCTGGCCGTCGCGCTCGCCGCTACGGTGACGTTCGCGATCCTCGCGACAGGTGGCCGCGTTCGCGCGCCGGGGCGACTGGCGGCCGCGCTCGTGCTCGTCCCGACGATCGTGCTCCTGTTCCTCGAGGTGCGAGCGCCGGGCGAGCGGTTCGTGACGGACGAGGAGGACTTGCGCACGCTCGGCGGCCGGGTAGACGTCTGGCGCGTCGGTCTCGGTATGGCCGCCGACCACCCCGCGCTCGGAACGGGCCTCGGCACGTTCGAGGCCGCGTTCGCCCCGCGCCGCCCACCGGGGGTCGAGCACCGCTGGACCCACGTCCACAGCGACTGGCTCGAGGCAGCGATCGAAGGCGGGATCTCGGTCCTGGTGGCGTTCGGCGCACTGGCCATCGTCGTCTTCCGCCAGCTCCGCAAGGCCCAACGCTCGCCGCACAACGCCGCCCTCGGCGGAGCTCTCGTCGCGATCGCGGTCCACGCCGCGGTCGACTTCCCGACACGTATCCCGGCGATCGCGGCCGTGGCCGCGGTGCTGGTTGGAGTGGGGGCACGCGCCGACCGAAGTGCTGAGGCGCCGGTCCTCGTCCATCCGGGCCGGAGGCCGGCGACATGAGCGACCGAGCTCCATCGCTCGGAAAGAACGCCGCCTGGACCCTCGTCGGCAACGTCGTCTATGCCGCGAGCCAATGGGGCATGCTCGTCGTCCTGGCCAAGCTCGGGTCGCCCGAGACGGTCGGCCAGCTCGCACTTGCGCTCGCCATCACGGCGCCGGTGTTCATGCTCGCCAATCTCAACCTCCGCGCGCTTCAGTCGACTGACGCATGGCGAGACTTCGACTTTGGAGACTACCTCACCCTGCGGCTTGTAACGACACCTTGCGCCCTCGCAATCATCGGCGGAATCACACTCATCGGCGGAACGACCATTCGCGGTTCCATCGTGATTCTCTTCTTTGCTCTCGCCAAGGCTGTCGAGTCTCTCTCGGATGCTACCTATGGACTCTTCCAGCAACGAGAGCGAATGGACTTGGTCTCAACATCGTTGATCATCCGCGGGACTCTCGGGCTCTTCGCCCTCGGCGCTGCATTCGTAGCAACCGACAGCCTTGCCGCGGGAGTAGCAGCCCTTGGAGGAGTATGGACGCTGACGTTCCTGCTCTTCGACGTTCCGTCGGCCCGTCGTCTTGCTGGACCCGCTCGCTGGACTATCTGGAGCCGGCACCGCCTTGCCTCACTGTTCATACTCGCCGCCCCACTGGGCATTGTCATGATGCTCATATCCTTGACTTCGAATCTCCCGCGCTACTTCCTCCTCCACTATCACGGCGTGCGAGCAGTAGGGATCTACAGCGCGCTCGTCTACGTAATGATCTCGGGCGCGATGGTTGTAACAGCGTTGGGCTCCTCTGCAAGCCCACGTCTTGCGAGATCCTATCTTGCTCGCGATCGGGCAACCTACTCGACACTCCTCGGCCAGCTCACCTTGTCGGGGCTGGTCCTCGGCGGCGCCGCCGTCACCGTCGCTGCCACCATGGGACACGCCTTATTGCAACTGCTTTACGGAAGTGAGTACGCTGCGAACTTCCGAGCTTTCACCTGGATGATGGTCGCGGGCGGCTTGGGTTACGTTGCGTCGTTCTTGGGATACGGGATGACCGCCGCGCGCCGACTCCATTCGCAGGTTGCGGTTTTTGGCGCCTCGGCCGGGGCCTGCGCACTCGCGTCTGCCGTACTGATCCCCCGAAGCCATCTCCTGGGTGCTGCCCAAGCGCTCCTTCTTGCGACGCTTGTTCAGCTCCTCGGTGCTACCTTGGTGTGCTACGCGGCCGCAAGGCGCATCGGCGACGCTCGATGACACCAGACGCTCAACCCCGTGTTCTGCAGGTTGTCGGTGGGTTGAACCCCGGGGGCACGGAAAAGTGGCTCATAGCAGTAATGCCTCATGCAAAGGCGATGAACATCGCGTTTGACTTTCTGGTGCACTCCGACCCTACCGGCTACTACGAATCAACTGCGCGCCATCTCGGAGCAAAAGTGCTTCGGGTTGCCAACCACCGGAATGTACTTCGGTACGCTGTCGAGTTCAGCCAACAACTTCGCTCCAGTGGACCCTACCAGATCGTGCACAGTCATCTGCACCATTTTAGCGGAGTAGTACTTGCGCTTGCGGCGTGGCAGGGTGTGCCCAACCGCGTTGCGCACTGTCACAGCGACACGGCGAGAGCGGACCGCGTGGCATCGCCCCCCCGCCGGCTCTACGCGTCGCTCTCTCGGCGCCTCGTGGCCCGCTACGCATCGGCTGGCTTCGCGACGAGTGCGATGTCCGCGCCTTCCCTCTTCGGGTCCTCTTGGCGACGCGACGCCCGTTGGCGTGTCCTGTACTGTGGAGTAGATCTGGATCCGTTCTCTCAGCCGTCGGATGCGCTAGGTGTGCGCGCCGAGCTTCGTGTGCCGGCCAGTGCTCTCTTGATGACCCATGTCGGAAGCTTCCGACCTCCGAAGAACCATAGCTTGACCCTGGCCATTGCAGAGGCTGCCTTTCGTTCCGATCAGCGCGCTCACCTCATACTTGTGGGCGACGGTCCCCTGCGACCGACAATTGAGAACCTCGCCCGGTCATCTGCTTTTGCAGACCGCGTTCACATTCTTGGTTTGCGGGATGACATAGCCCGTCTCCTCCGTGCATCAGATGTTCTTCTCTTACCGTCGACGAATGAGGGGCTCGGGCTCGTCGCGGTGGAGGCCCAGGCCGCGGGCCTCCCCGTGCTCGCTTCGGATCGAGTGACTCACGAACTCGACGTCGTCCCAGTCCTCATGAATCGCTTACCCCTCGATACCCACCCCTCCGAGTGGGCTCGACGCGCCTTGGAGCTCGCCGTTGGGCCGCGTCCCACCACAGACCATATTGCGCGCATCGCATCCTCACCCTTTAGTGCGCGACAGTCAGCAACCACCTTGGTCGCCGCCTACCGATCGCTTCTGGCAACTGGCCGACACGGTATCCATGTCGGTCCCAACGACGGAGCCACGCCCGTAGCACCGCACCCTCATTCCACGGACCACTGGTGAATCTGCATGGTGCCTCTGCTTCTCTTGCTGGTAGCGGTTTCGCACACGGCAGCGCTGCGAAGTTTCGGTCGCGCGATCCGCAATGGCTGTATTCCCGCCGTTGAGGACTTCGCCGTCTTGTCTGTCGTCCTGTACTACGATCTCGGCATCATCCTTGAGCGATTGGCGGTGCCATACCCCAGTCGCTTCTTCCTGCCGCTCTCGGAGACCCCGCACGACACAACCGTGATCGTCTTGGGTATTCTCTCGGTTGCACCCTGGCTGATCAAACTTGGTGCGTTCCTTGTTACACGCGCGCAACTGGTCGAGGGTGCTCCCCCCACCGCCTCGCTCGGACGGGGACCCGCTTGGCTATTTTACTTGCTCACGGGGCCAATGTGCGTTGCGTTCGCTGTTCAGGGATACCGCGCGGTGTCTCAGCACCAGTCCATCTGGATCGCGCGCGACGAGATCGGCTACGCGTGGGGACCGCTTGTGATCTTGTTCTACCTTCCTCTGCATGTGCTAGCGTTTTTCGTCCGTCAGCGAGAGTCTCGCACACTTGGCGGCACGCTCTACTCCGCATTCCTGGTTCTGTGCACCGTTGTGGCTACGATCGGCATCGGCCAACGCAGTAGCGTCCTTCTTCCGCTTCTCGTTATTGCCCTCTTTCGATTCCGCATCACACTCCCGCGCCTCTTGTTCACAGGCGTTACATTGATCTTCGCCGCCGCACTGATTCTTCCGCTGTACAAGTTCCAGTACTCGCAACCACGGAGCACCCCTGCAGACTTGATCGTCGACACTCTCTACGCCGATGTGTCTCGTGCCCAGGTGCTCGTCGACGTCGTAGAGCGGTCGCCATTAGTTGGCACGCAGGTGCTTCCGTTTCCGATGGCCGGCTATTGGTACAGCCTGTGGTACTTCGTTCCTCGTTCAGTCGCCCCGTTCAAGTCCCATTCGACCGCTGCGTTTTACACGGCTGCGGTAGTCAACGACGACCCAACGACGATTGAGTGGGGTTTTGGGCTGGGGGCGCTTGAGGAGCTTACCTTGAACGGCGGCCTGTTGATCTTGTTCCCCGGAGCAGTTGCGTACGGGATGGTCATGGGATTGCTCGGCCACCTCTCGCGACGCTACCAGGGTCTTGTCGTCCCTTCGCGTCTCGCGGGCCTGTGGGTCTGTGGGTATCACCTTCCCGCGCTTCTGATGCTGTTCGCCATGATGTCAGCGGTCTGTATGTCCGCGCACGCCATGGTCCAGATGATGAAGCGGCTGCCTGGGATTGCGCCTTCGTCAGCCACCGACAGTTCTCGCCCGTCGATTGCTACCGACGCTAGCTCCCGCTCTCAGCATCCATGATCTCCTGCCCGGACGACCCCGTGATCACCGTCGGGATTTCCTTTCGGAACAACTGTGACACCTTGGCGGCGGCGGTTCGCTCGGTATTTGCTCAACGCCTTGGTAGCTGGGAACTCATTCTCGTTGCTGATGGGTCGACCGACGGATCAGAAGAGATTGTCAAGTCCATCGATGATCCGCGAGTCAGACTCGTTACGCACGGACGCTGCGCTGGCCTAGCCTCTCGTCTCAACGAGATCGCCTCGCGCGCCACCACACCCTTTCTTGCGAGGATGGACGCCGATGATCTGATGCACCCTGAACGACTGAACCAACAACTGCAGTATCTGCGCGCAAGACCGCATGTTGACGTGGTCGGCACAGCGATGTACGCAATCGACAGGAGTAACTCCGTTCTCGGCGTCCGCGGTCTCGAGCCGCTGGATCTCCGACCCGCTAGTGTTCTTCGCCACGGTGCGCTCTGCCACCCAACGATAGTGGGACGAACAGCCTGGTTTCGGCGATACCCGTACGACACGTTGCTGTCGCGATCCCAAGACAGAGATCTGTGGTGCCGTTCGTTCCTGGAAAGCTGTCTCGCCCACCTGCCGCAGCCACTCCATTACTACCGCGAAACCCGCATCGACATATCGAAGTATTTGTTGAGCCAACGAATGAACCGGAAGATCTACTGCCATCACGGGCGACGGTTGGTAGGGCGACTTGGTCTCTCGCGCGTCTTGGCTGAGAGCGTCATCAAGTCGGTAGTTGTGGCGCTGGCCAGTCCCTCGCTGCAGAGGCGCATCAGCAGAAGGAGAAACAGCCAGCTAACATTGGCGGAGCGCAAGAAGAGTGAAGATGACCTACGTGCGACGCTAACGATCCACGTACCTGGACTTCCCGATGCGAGATGAAGATGAGCAATACGTGCGGGAACGCGAGGAGCTGCATAAGCAGCGTCGCAGCGTGGTCCATGTGACGACGATTCCCTTCACGTTGTGGGTTTTCCTGCGAGGCCACGTTCGGTTTCAGGAGCAGTGTGGGTTCTCGGTTCATGCAATCACTTCGGGTGGAGCGTATTTTGCCGAGTTCGCGAGAGACACCGGCATTCCAGTTCACCGTGTCGACATGAAACGCTCGATCGCGATTGGTAGCGACATTGAGGTACTCACCAGACTCACGGTGCTTCTGCGGGAACTGCGACCGTCGATCGTTCATGCCCACACACCCAAGGCTGGTTTTCTCGGGATGCTTGCGGCGCATCTTGCCCATGTACCGGTGAAGGTTTATCACCTTCATGGTCTTCGGTACGCCACGATGACGGGATTGCGGCGTGCTTTGGCCTTGTGGTCGGAGACGGCCAGTTGCACGCTTGCAGATCGGGTGCTCGGGGTAGGCGATTCTCTGCGTCGAGCTGCGATCGAGGATTCAGTTTGCGAATCAGGTCGGATTCGCGTTCTTGGGCAGGGTAGTATCGCCGGTGTTGACGCATCGGGCCGTTTCAACCCAGTGCGCTTTGGTGACCGTGCTCGGCGGGAGGTGCGACAGCGAGTCGGAGTCCCGACTGATGCACCCGTTGTGGGCTTCGTGGGGCGGATTGTGCGAGACAAGGGCATCGAGGTGCTCGCCGAGGCGTGGGAGCGGGTCCGTTCTCGCGTTCCCGCGGCGCATCTTGTACTCGTGGGCCCGGTGGAAGCGCAAGACTCGGTGACACCACGTGCGCTGCAGCGGCTTCGAGAGGATCCACACGTTCGATTCCGCGGCGTACTGGCCGACCCTAGCAGCACCTATGCGGCCATGGATCTCGTCGTACTCCCAACATACCGAGAGGGGTTCCCGATCGTGCCACTGGAAGCGGCGGCTATGGGTATTCCTGTCGTCGCCAGCCGCGTCGTAGGTTGCGTCGATGCGGTCGAGGATGGTGTAACCGGCAAGCTCGTGCCCGTTGGGGACCCCGTTTCCCTGGCGTCGGCGATCCTGGACTACTTGAGCGATCGCAATCTTCGCTTGGACCACGGGGCCGCGGGACGCCGACGCGTCGAAGCGCGATTCCGTCCCGAAATGCTGTACCGTGCGGTGTGCAACGAGTACCTCGAGTTACTCGGGGTTCGTGGCAAGACTGTCGCCCCATGACACCGCCCAGACTGGTCTACGCCGCGAACCGCCGGATCGGAGCTCGCGGCCTCGACGTGCTGCGCGAGCACAACTGGCTTCCGGTCGGTTTTCTCCTGCCCGACGGGCCGGTGGCCAATCACACGGCCGACTTGGAGCACGCCTGCCCCGCGGTTCCGGCGATTCGCGCGTCCGAGCTCGAGACGCCGGAGGGGCGCGGGCGGCTGTGGAACCTCGAGCCCGACTATCTGCTGAGCGTGCACTACCCCCACATCCTGTCGCGCGAGGTGCTCGAGCTCCCGCGAATCGGCGCGCTCAACCTCCACCCGGCCCTCCTCCCCTGGAACCGCGGCTGGCACACACCGTCGTGGGCGATCCTCGACGGCACGCCCTACGGAGCGACGCTGCACTGGATGGCCGAGGAGGCGGACGCGGGCGACATCGCGCTCCAGCGGCCGATCGAGGTGCGCCCCGACGACACGGCGGACACGCTCTACGCGCGCGTGCTCGACCTCGAGATCGAGGCGCTGCGGGAGGCGGTACCGCTCATGCTGGCAGGCACGCTGCCCCGGACTCCGCAGCCGTCGGGCGGGACGCTCCACCGGAAGCGCGACCTTCTCGGCGCGCGACGGCTCGACCTGGGTCACACCGAGTCCGTCGCCCGCGTGCTTGACCGGTTGCGCGCGCTGACCACGAGCCGACCTGACGAGGCCGCGTACTTCGAGGTCGGCGGCGTGCGCTACTGCGTGCGCGTCGAGATCGAGCGCGACGATTCGTAGCGGTCGCGTGGACATCGAGCGTCAGCGGGGTTACGGCCGTACCCCCGCGGCGGTTCTGATCGCGCTCGGCTCGCTCGTCGCGCCCGCGGCGCAGGCTCAGCCGCCGACGCTCGATGCCGCGACCGAGATCCTGACCGCTGCGGCGCTTCCCGTGGGCTGTCCGCTCGACGATCCGCGTGACGTGCCCACGTTCCACGCGTACCGCACAGAGGGGGCGTGGCACGTGGCCGATGTGGCGATCGTCGTCCCCGGCTCGCCCGAGCGGATCGCGCCCTGGCTACTCGATCCGAGCACCTACCCGGCGTGGACTCTCAACCGGCCCGACGGGGAGCCGAACCTGAACGACGTCCAGATCGACGAGGGGAAGGGCGAAGGCAGCGTCCGGCTCGGGAAGGAGGAGTGGCGCGGGACGATCGCCCGGACGTCTGCGGGCAGCATCCGAGGGGTCCGGTTCGAGCTCGCGGACGCAGGCCGGGTCCAGGCCGCCTACGTGGAGCTGACGCTGCGGCCGGCCACCGGCTGCGCCGACCGCGGCTCGGTCGTCACGGGACGGGTCGCGTGGAAGCTCGGATGGTTCATCCGGATGCTCGCGGGCAACATGCGGCACATCCCGACGCTCTTCGCCGTGCGGCTGCGCGACGACATCCTGGGTCGCGCGCTCGGCGATCCAGCGGCCCTCGCCGCGCTCCTCGGCGACTCGATCCGCTTCGGCGACGCGGCGGGGCCGCCCGAGTTCACTGCCGGGGACGGGGGCTCCCGCCCCGCTCGCGGCGACCGGCTGTTGCGCCTCGCTCCGTTCGTCATCGACAGCCCGGTCGCGGCGGCGACCGTCGAGCGGCTGCGGGAGGAGAAGAAGAAGCACACGTTCGCCGACGTGCTCCCGGCGCTCCGGGGACAATACGCCATGGTGGGCTACCTCGCGTGGATCGAGCGCGGAGCCAGGCGGCAGTTCGTGACCGTCGGCGGGACGGATCGTGAGGCGACATACAAGATCGACGTCATCATTCGCACGGGCCTCGAGGACAGCTCGCTCAGGATGACGATGGCTTACGTGGACCCGTCGGCTCCCGCGGCGTATCCTCGGCGGTGATCGGACCTCGCGTGTACCGCCGGTACCTCAAGCGCCCGCTCGACGCCGTCGTCGCCGCCGTCCTGCTCGTTCTTCTGTCTCCCGTGCTCCTCGTGCTCGCCGCGGCTGTGTTCCTCGTCCACGGTCGGCCGGTGTTGTTCCGCCAGCGCCGACCCGGGCGTCGTGGCGTTCCGTTCGAGATCCTCAAGCTCCGGACGATGCGCGACGCGGTCGACACGCGGAAGGTTCCGCTCCCCGACGCCGAGCGCCTGACGCGCTTCGGCCGCTGGCTGCGGGCGACGAGCCTCGACGAGCTGCCCGAGCTGTGGAACGTGCTGCGGGGCGACATGAGCCTCGTCGGCCCGCGGCCGCTCCTGCTCGACTACCTCCCGCGCTACTCGAGCGAGCAGCGCCGGCGGCATGACGTGCGACCGGGCATCACCGGCTGGGCTCAGGTCCACGGCCGCAACGCGGTGAGCTGGGACGAGCGGTTCCGCCTCGACGTCTGGTACGTCGACCACGTGAGCCTCGCGCTCGACCTGCGCATCGTGCTTCGTACGATCGGTCTCGTGCTCAGGCGCGAGGGCATCTCGGCCGGGGGTCACGCGACGATGCCCCCGTTCGAGGGCGAGTGAGCCGTGCGGTCCCGACCGCTACAGTTCCGCGAGCCGTCGGAGCTTGTTCTCCACGTCGCGCAACAGGCTCCCGGGCAATGCCCGCAGCGCGCGACGGAAGCGCCGGTTGTCGATCGCTCGACTCTGGTCGATCATCACCTCGCACTCCCGTTGGCCCGCGATCCCCCGCGGCACGGGTACGCGGAGCAGGCTCTCGCCCACGACGCGGGTGGTACACGGTAGAACCCAGGTCGACGGATGGCCTACGTCGTTGAGCAGGTCGGTCTGCATGACGAGGACGGGTCGGAGCTTGCCCGCTTCCGTCCCGCGCCGAGGTTCGAGGTCCGCGAGGTACAGCCAGCCTCGACGAAGCTTCACGACTCGCCGAGCCCCTCGTCGACGAGGCCATCGAGTTCGGCGATCTCGGCGATCGTGCTCGCGCGCGCGGCTGCGGACGCCCGACGATAGGCGTCCCGGAGACTCGCGCGCTCGGTCGTCTC
This sequence comes from uncultured Acidobacteriota bacterium, assembly GCA_963824225.1. GTDB lineage: Bacteria > Acidobacteriota > Polarisedimenticolia > Polarisedimenticolales > Polarisedimenticolaceae > CAWGOF01. The sequence continues at coordinate 646,684 of CAWGOF010000003.1, forward strand.
GTACAAGAGACGAAGGCCGCGGCGAACGACCTCGACGTTGCTCCGGGCCTTGAGCTTCGCCTTGAGCGCCAGCACCAGCCGCAGCTCGTCGGGGGGGAGCGTGATGCTGGACTTGGTATGCTGTTTCATACCAAATAAATACCTCGGGGTCCTGGGCATGTCAAGCAGTGGCCGAGATGTTGTCGTCCGACATCGACGAGTCGGACATCGCCGGGGGCCACGCGACGATGCCCCCGTTCGGGGGGGGCCTGACCCGTTCCCGATCCGATACGCGTCCCAGCGCTCCGGCGTTCGGTGGGTGACAACGGCGGCCTACATTCGGCCGTGCCATCGACTCGTCCGTTGACTTACATGGCGGGGCGCCTATACTCATGGTTCGGTCACGGTACGAGTGGGATCCCGAGAAAGACCGCGAGAACCGGAACAAGCATGGCGTCGCTTTTCGCGAGGCGCAGGCTCTCCTCGAGCGTGGCGGTGGCGTGTTGGAGCTGTACGACGCCGAGCACTCCTCGACAGAAGACAGATTCTTTGCCATCGGACCGACGAAGTCCGGCTTGATCGTCGTCGTGTTTACGGAGCGAGAGGACGACGTGATTCGTATTGTCAGTGCGCGCAAGGCGACCAGCGACGAGCAAGAACTCTACCGGGAGCATGTCGGCAGTGAAGGTACGTGACGACGCGCGCGACCTGACCCGGGCCGACTTCGCCCGTGCGATCCCTCGGCGGCTGCGGGAGCGATTGATCCGTGGCGAGGTCTCGGAGGGCCACGACATCGCGGCCTTGCGACGATTCGTCGGCCTGACCCAGGAGCAGTTCGCGACCGCGCTCGGAATCAGTGTTCATACGCTGCGCAACTGGGAGCAGGGCCGCCGGGCGCCCGAGGGGCCGGCCCTCGCGCTGTTGCGCATCGCCGCGCGACATCCGCGCATCCTGCGCGAGAACCTGATCGCACGAGCGTGAAGTCGTGAGTGCGGACGATCGCCTTACCTCCCAGCCCCCGATCCCGATGTCGTCGCCCGACATCGACGAGTCGGACATCGCGGCCGTTGCCGCGGTCGTGCGCTCGGGGCGCTTGGCCCTCGGACCGCAGACCGAGCTGCTCGAGGCACAGATCGCGGCGTACACCGGCACGCGCCACGCCGTCGCCGTCAGCTCGGGCACGGCGGCGCTGCACCTCGCGGTGCGCGGACTCGGCCTCGGCGAAGGCGACGAGGTGCTCGTCCCGTCCTTCACCTTCGCCGCGAGCGTCAACGTGCTGCTCTACGAGCGGGTCCGCCCGGTGTTCGTCGACGTCGAGCCCGACACCTACAACCTCGATCCCGCGGACGTCGAGCGGAAGGTCGGTCCGCGCACACGGGCGATCCTGGCCGTCGACGTCTTCGGCCACCCGGCCGAGTGGGACGCGCTCGGCGACGTCGCGGCGCGCCACCGCCTCCGGCTGATCGACGACTCGTGCGAGGCGCTCGGCGCCGAGTACCGCGGAACGCGCCTGGGGCGCTTCGGCGACGTCGCGGCGTTCGCGTTCTACCCGAACAAGCAGATCACGACCGGCGAGGGCGGCGTGCTCGTGACGGACGACGAAGCCATCGCGAGCCTCGCGCGCAGCCTGCGCAACCAGGGGCGCGGCGAGATGGGAGCGTGGCTCGAGCACGAGCGCCTGGGCTACAACTACCGGCTCGACGAGATGAGCGCCGCGCTCGGCGTGTCGCAGCTCGCGCGGCTCGACGCGTTCCTCGAGCGCCGCGACGGGGTCGCTCGGGCCTACGGCGCGCGCCTGTCTCGGATCGAGCGCGTGCAGGCGCCGATCGTAAGACCCCACGTCCGGATGAGCTGGTTCGTCTACGTCGTCACTCTCGAGGCCGGGCTCGACCGCGATCCGGTGATGCGGGCGATCGAGCGCGCCGGGATCCCGGTGCGGGGCTACTTCCCTCCGGTCCATCTACAGCCGTACATCCGCGAGCTGCTCGGCACGGGTCCAGGCCTGCTTCCCGTGACCGAGGCGATCGCGGGGCGCACGATCGCGCTGCCGTTCCACAACCGGCTGCCCGAAGAGTCGATCGACCGTGTGGTCAAGGCGCTGGCCGGCGCACTTGGCGCACGCTAGGAAGCCGCGTCAGACCTCCGCCAGCACGAGACCCGGAACGCGCTCGAAGTGACGGCGGTTCCGCGTCAAAAGCTGCGCTCCACGGGACAGAACCGCTCCCGCGATCAGCGTGTCGGCGGTTCCAATGTCGCGCCCCGTGTCGGCCAGCCCGCGCCTCACGTCTGCGGCACAATCCGCGGCACGCGCGTCGACGCCCACACACGGCACGACATCCAGCAATCGTAGTGCCGCTGACTTGCTTGTCTCACCCCGCGCGCCCACGAGAAGCTCGAAGCGACTGATCGAGGTCGTCGCGAGCCCATTCTCAAGGAACGCACGTTCCACCCGTGAAGCTCCGGGCTGTCGATCCTCGAGGAAGTCGATCAGAACGTCGGTGTCGGCGATGATCATCGCCAGCTTGCCCGCAGGGCCCTCGCGGTCTCGCGGAGGTGTCGCGCTTCGTCGGCAGAGATGGCGCCCTTGAGCCGCCTCACAACGCGTCGCCGACTCCTCGGCCGGTCGAAACGATCGAAATACGCGTCGAGCGCCTCCGCGATGACGTGGGAGACCCCCCGGAGCTTGCGGCGAAGGGCTATCTCTCGCAACCGGGCTCGATGCTCGGGCTTCAGTTCGATCGTGGTACGCATGATCGCCTCGGTAGCAATCTACGCCGGCGACGCTGGGCCGCCAAGCTCGTGCGGTTGCGTTTCGGCAACTTCCCCTTTCTCGCCGCCCCGGCTCGGCATATAGTGGGCGGGCGAAGGTGAACGCACGCAACGACAGCGGCACGCGGCGCGCGGCGCTCGCGATGCCCCACGAGCTACGCCAGGTCCTCGTACTCCTGCTCGACGGGGCGATCACGTTCGTCTGCTTCTGGATCGCCACGCTCCTGCGCTTCGAGGGTACGATCCCCGACGGCTACCGGGCGACGCTGCCGTGGTTCGCACTGATCCTGGGTTGCGTGCGCATGCTCGTGAACCTGGCGTTCCGGCTGCACCGCTGGTCGTTCCGGTTCTCCGGGCTGGCCGATGGCGCGCGCATCGCGATGGCCGGGGCGTTCGGGACCGGACTGTTCCTCGCGATCCTTTATCTCTTGCGCAACGCGGGCCCGCCGCGCTCGGTCGTCGTGCTCGAGCTGCTCCTGTCGTCGCTGCTCATGGCCACCGCGCGGTTCACCCCGCGCCTCGCCGGGCTGTACATCGGGTCGTTCACGCGCAACCGGCGCGACGGCACGCTGCGCACGCTGATCGTCGGCGCGGGTGCGGCGGGCGAGATGCTGCTGCGCGACCTGCAGCGCTCGAACGAGCACTCGTACCGCGTGATCGGGTTCGTCGACGACGACGGCGGTCGGCTGCACCACGTGCTGGGCGGCCGGCCGGTCCTCGGCGCGATCTCGAGCCTGCCGAGGATCGTCCGCGACACACGGGCCGAGCAGCTGTTGATCGCGATCCCCCGCCTGCCGGGGCGCCGGATCCGCGAGATCCTGTCCCTGTGCGCCGACCTCAAGCTGCGGTTCAAGATCTTGCCCGTGTCGTTCCTCTACTTCCAGGACCGCGGGGCGGGCGCGGCGATGCAGGACCTCGTGCCCGACGACCTGCTGCCCCGTGAGCCCGTGGCATTCGCCGAGACCCACGCGCCCGGCCCGATGGGTCAGCGCACGGCGCTCGTCACCGGGGCCGCCGGATCGATCGGCGCCGAGATCACCGAGCAGCTCCTGCGCGCCGGGCTCGGCCGCCTCGTGATGGTCGACCTGAACGAGAACGGGCTGTACCTGAACCAGCGGTCGCTCGCCCGGCGCTACCCGTGCGCCCGGGTCGAGATCGAGGTCGCGGACATCCGCGACCCGAGCCGCCTGCGCTCGATCTTCGGACGGTACCGCCCGCACGACGTGTTCCATGCCGCGGCGCACAAGCACGTGCCGCTGATGGAGGCCGCGCCGTGCGAGGCGATCAAGAACAACGTCGCCGGAACCTTGAACGTCGCGCGAGCGGCGGACGCGTGCGGGGCCGAGCGCTTCGTCTACATCTCGAGCGACAAGGCGGTCCGGCCGACGAGCGTGATGGGAGCGACCAAGCGCCTGGGCGAGGAGATCGTGCGCGCGATGGCCCGGAGGTCGGACACGCGGTTCTCGGCCGTGCGGTTCGGCAATGTGCTCGGGTCGTCGGGCTCGGTCGTGCCGCTGTTCCGCGAGCAGATCGCCGCGGGCGGGCCGGTGACGGTGACTGATCCCGACGTGCGGCGGTATTTCATGACGATCTCCGAGGCCGTGGCGCTCGTGCTGACCGCGGGGTACGGCGACTACGGCGAGCTGTGCGTGCTCGACATGGGCGAGCAGATCCGGATCGTCGACCTCGCGCGGCACATGATCACGATGGCCGGGCACGTGCCCGACGTCGACGTTGCGATCGAGTACACCGGCCTGCGGCCGGGCGAGAAGCTGGCCGAGGAGCTGCTGACCGAGGAAGAGGAGAGCACGCGGCGCGTGCACGACAAGATCTTCGTCGCCGACTGCCGCCCGCCTTTGACCGATCTCGACGACCGGCTCGAGGACCTCGTCGCCACCGCGCAGCTCGAGCAGGAGGCCGGCGTGCTCACGCTCCTGCGGACCCTCGTCCCGACCTATCGTCCCGCGAAGCACGAGCTGCCCGACACCCGCACGGCCTAGATGCGGTTCCTGTTCGCGGCGGCCGGGATCGCGGCGTACGCCGCGCTTTGCGCGTACGCCGCGCTTTGCGCGTACGCCGCGCTTTGCGCGGCCTACCACGGCGGAGCGCTCGGAGAGTCGGCCGCCGCGATCGCCCGCACGGCAGAAGACCACCTCGCACGGGGTCTCGGCGCGCTGAACGACGCGGCGCTCCCGGCGCCCGAGCGCCTCGCGCGCTACCGCGCCGAGCTGGCGCTCGGCGAGGAGCGGCTCGCGGCGAGCCTGCGCGCGCGGCCGACGAGCGCGCGCACGCTGGCCCAGCTCGCGGCCACGCGGTTCGAGCTCGATCCGCCGCTCGACGAGGCTGCGGCCGTGCGCCACAGGGCTACGATCCGCGCCGCATCGCTCCTCGCGCCCGGGGTGCCCCAGGTCCAGATCCAGCTCGGAGAGCTGCTGATCAAGATGGGCCGCCAGGGCGATGCGACCGAGTACCTGCGCCGCGCGGTCGAGCTCGACGCAAACACGAGCGCCCAGGCGGTGTCGGTCCTGCGCGACAGCCTGTTGACCGTCGACGAGTTGGCCGCGGCGCTCCCGCGCACGCCCGAAGTGCTCGCCGCGCTCGACCGCTCGTACCGCGAGGCCGGGCGCGACCTGGACTACCTGGCGCTCGTCGAGGCTTCGCTCGCGGCGGGCGGAGCGGCGTATCGGCCGCTCGTCGTGAGCTACGCCAACGCGTGTTTCACTGCGCGCATGCCGCACCGGGCGGTCGAGCGCCTGGGTGCGCTCGGGCCGCTCGCCGATCGCGAGGCCGAGGCGATGCGCCTGGTCCAGCTCTCGCGGGCCCACGGCGTGCTCGGCGATCGCGATCGCGCGGTCGAGACGGTGCGGGAGGCCGAACGCATCTCGCCCGCAGCCTGGACCTCGGAGCAGCTCGGCGGCTCACTCGCCGCCGCGGGGGATGGCGCGGGAGCGATCGCGGCGTACCGCCGCGCCCTCGGGAGCGTGGCGCGCGACCGCGGCGACGCACGGACGCGCGCGCGGCTCTACCGGCGGATCGGACAGGCCGAGGAGCTGCGGGGCCAGGGTGCGCGGGCGTTCGAGGCCTACCGCCGTGCGGTCGAGCTCGACCCCGCGGAGCCGATCGCCCGACGGCGGCTGGCCGAGATGCGCTCGGCTGCGGGTCGATAGATCGGCTACCATCGACGTCCATGCGGGGGCGCAACGGAAGGTCGATCGTGCTGGTCCTGGCGGTCGCCGCCGGTGCGCCGACCTGGGCCCAGGACCCGCTCGAGCCGCCCGACATCGCCAAGTATCTGCGCTGGGGGCCGCTGCGCGCGCGGCCCGGGATCGCGCTCTCGAACCTCGGTTACGACGACAACATCTTCCTCTCGGGCACCAATATCGTCGGCGACTACACGGCGACCGTCTCGCCGCGCCTCGACGGCCTCGTGCTGTTCGGTGACGGGCCGTTCTTGACGTTCCGCGAGCAGCTCGACTACACCGCGTATTTCTCGAACTCCGAGCAGAACTACTACGACAACCGCGCCGTGGCCAAGCTGACCGTGCCGTTCCGGCGCTTCGGTGTCATGACCGACGGCACGCTCAACCGGATCCGCGAGCGCCCCGTCGACCTCGACGACATCCGGCCGATCCGCCGAGAGACCGGTCTCGGCGCGGCGGTGCTGGTACGGCCCGGCTGGCGCACGGACGTCGAGGTCCGCGTGGGGCAGATGGCCTACGAGTACTCGGACCCGAACACGTCGCTCGGCGACTCGGCAATTACGAGGCTGTCGCGCGACGAGGGCTCGCTGAACTTGCGCCTCAAGTACCGTGTCCGGGGACGAACGCGCCTGGTCTTCGACGGCCTGCGCAAGACGATCGATTTCGACGAGCCCGAGCTGATCGACGGCGTCCCGGTCGCGCGCAAGACCGAGGAGCGCCGGCCGATGTTCGGTGCCGAGCTGCTCACGGGGGGGCCGCTCTCCGGCACGCTGCTCGTCGGGTGGGACTGGCTCGACGCGCGCGATCCTCAGCTCGCCGACCTCAGCACGTTCGTCAGCGAGGCGCACGTCGTGTACCGGCTCAACGGCCGGACGCGGTTCGAGATCGACGGCGTGCGCCTTCCGGGGTTCAGCACGTTCACGAGCGAGAGCTACTACCTGTTGACCGAGATCGGCCTCCGGCCGGTGTACTACTTCAACCGTCTGTGGGGCTTCGAGGCCGGGGTGCGCCGCGGCTGGCTCTCGTTTCCCGTCTCCTCGGGCGTCGTCGAGCGGCAGGACGATCTGCTGCGCTACGACGTCGGGGTGCGGCTGCGGGTGATGGCGAACTCGATGGGCCGGCGCGTCGAGTACTGGTTCCGCGTCGGACGGTACAACCGCGACTCGAACCTCGACGGGCTCGACCGCGATCAGTCGACCGTCGGTTTCGGCGCCACGGCCGGGTTCTAGGTCTATACTGGGCCGACGGCCCCGAGGCTCGCACCCATGAGATCGACACCAGGACGGCTCCTCATCGCCGCGGCGATGCTCGTCGCGCTCCTGCCCGCACCGGCGGCGGCGCAGGACGAGCCCGCCGCTGCTCAGGAGCCGCCGCTCGAGCTCGTCGCCCGGCCGGCCGAGGGCAGCTCGATCCCACCGCATCCCGAAGCGGTCGGTCCGGCGCGGCGCTTGGACTACCGCATCGGGCGGCAGGACCTGCTCGAGGTCGAGGTGTTCGGCGTCGACGAGCTGAAGCAGACCGTGCGCGTCGCCGACGACGGCTCGATCACGATGCCGCTCCTCGGCCGGCTCGCCGTCGCCGGGCTGACCAAGACCGAGCTCCAGGATCTCGTGGCCAAGCTCCTCGCCGACCGCTACGTCCGCGATCCGCAGGTCACCGTGTTCGTCAAGGAGTTCGAGTCGAAGAAGATCGCCGTGTCGGGCGCGGTCAAGAGGCCCGGGACGTACGAGATGCTCGGCGCGAAGACGCTGCTCGAGATGATCTCGATGGCCGGGGGCCTCGACGCCGACCTGGGGAAGGAGATCGTCATCTTCCGGGCCGAGGACGACGGGGGCACGACGCGCCGGCTATCGGTCGACCTGCAGCGCCTGGTGTACGACGCCGATCCGACGCTCAACCTCGTCGTCGACCCGGGCGACATCATCTACGTCCCGGCGGTCGAGAAGGTGCGGATCTTCGTCGGCGGCGCGGTCAAGAACCCCGACGTCTACGAGGTGCCGAAGGGCGAGCCGGTGACGGTGCTCAAGGCCGTGACGATCGCCGGCGGCACGACCGACCGGGCGGCCGAGAAGAAGATCCAGATCATCCGCACCGACCCCAGCGGAAACCGCGTGACGCTCCTCGTCGACCTGCACAAGGTCAAGCGCGGGCGAGCCGAGGATCCGGTGTTGCGGGCCGACGACATCGTGCTCGTGCCCGAGGCGTTCTTCTGATGCACGAGACGGTCAAGGACGAGGTGCAGCTGATCGATGCGTGGCACGGCGTGCTGCGCCGGCGCTGGGTCGTCGTCGCCGCCGTGGCGGCGGTCCTGGTCGTCGCGCTCGTGGCCAGCTTCCTGGCGACACCGCTGTACAAGGCGACGGCGACGCTGCAGATCGAGCGCCGGAACCCCGAGGTGCTCACGTTCCGCGACCTGTCGCAGGTCGACTACTCGTGGGCTGCGTACACCGACTTCTACCAGACGCAGTACAAGCTGATCGCCGGCGAAGGCGTGGCACGACGCACGGTCGAGCGCCCCGAGATCGCGAGCCATCCGCGCTTCGTTCCCCCGTCGTCGCCGCGGCTCGGATCGTGGCTGCGCTCGATCCTGCCCCGCCGCGCGGCCCCGGTGCGCGTCGAGGATCCGCTCGACCGGCTCACGCGAACGGTCCTGGCGGGTCTCGAGGTCGCTCCGGTGCGCAACTCGCACCTCGTCCGTGTGTCGTGGGTCTCGCCCGATCCCGACCTCGCGGCGAAGGTCGCGGAAGGTGTCGCCGACTCCTACATCCGCGAGACGATGGACTCCCAGAGCATGGCCACGGACCAGGCCCAGGAGTTCCTGGTCGACCAGGTCGCCAAGCTGAAGGTCGAGATCGCCGAGCACGAGAAGACGCTCCAGGCCTACGGCGAATCCAAGCACATCCTGTCGGTCGACGAGTCGAGCAACATCACGCTCCAGGCGGTGCGCGACATCTCGGTGCGCCGGACCGTGGCCCAGGCGGCTCTGGCGACGGCCGAAGCGCAGGTGCGCTCGGTCGAGGGCGTCGAGCCGCAGGCGCTCCCCGAGGTCATGAACTCGGCCCTGATCCAGGGGCTGCGCCGTGAGCACGCGGCGCTCGAGGCCCAGGTAACCGAAGCCTCGCGCAAGTTCGGGGTCGACTGGCCGGGGATGCGCACGCTCTCGTCGAAGCTCGAGCAGACCGCGGCGCGCCTGGCGTCCGAGACCGAGCTGATCGCCGAGCAGGTACGCGGGGCGGCGCTCGCGGCCCGCGATCGCGCGCGGGGCGAGGTCCAGAACTTCGATCGGCTGCTGGCCCAGCAGCAGGACGAGGCCCAGACGCTCAAGCGCGACGCGGTCGAGTTCCAGAGCCTGCAGAGCGTGGTGCAGAAGAAGCGCGAGACGCTCGACGCGCTGATCGCGCGGCAGAACGAGATGGTGCTCTCGGCGCGGCTCAAGGCGTCCGGCACGGAGCCACTCGACCGGTCGAGCAACATCCGCATCGTCGAGCATGCGAAGGCCCCGGTCGCTCCGTTCCGCCCGAACGTGCGGCTCAACCTCGTGCTGGGACTGCTCTTCGGTGCCGTCTTCGGCGTCGGGCTCGCGCTCCTGCTCGACCACCTGGACAACACGATCGGCTCGGTCGAGGAGCTGCAGCGTCTCACCGGTCTCCCCGTCCTCGCCGCGATCCCGCGCCACGGCGCGGCCTCGACGCCGCTGGCCCGCGTGCGCCGTCGTCACGCACCGGTCGACCCCGGGACGCTCGACCTGATCGCGCACCGCGACGCCAAGGCCGGAGTGTCCGAGGCATACCGCGACCTGCGGACGGCGATCCTGCTGTCGAACCCCGGCCAGCCGCCGCGCAAGATCGTCGTCACGAGCGCGATGCCCGAGGAGGGCAAGACCGCGACGGCGACGAACCTGGCGGTCGTCCTGGCGCAGCTCGGTGCGCGCGTGCTGCTCGTCGACACCGACCTGCGCCGGCCGCGGCTGCACAACGTGTTCGGCGTGTCGAACCGCCACGGGATGAGCAACGCGCTGTCGGGGCTCGAGGCCGACCCGCATCGGCTGATCGTGCCGACCGGTGTCGCGGGCCTCGACGTGCTGCCCAGCGGCCCGGTGCCACCGAACCCGTCCGAGCTCCTCAACTCGCCGACGTTCACGGCCCTCGCGCGGTCGTTCCTCGACGCGGGCTACGACCACGTGATCTACGACTCGCCACCCGTGCTGTCGGTCGCCGACGCGGTCGTGCTGGCGAGCGCGGTCGACACGTGCGTCGTCGTCGTTCGCGCCGGCCGCACGCCGCGCCAGTCGGTGCGCGTCGCGGTGGACAAGGCGCGCCAGGTCGGCGGCGTATCGTTCGGGCTCGTGCTCAACGACCTCGACCCCGAGCGTCACGGTGCCGCGCGCTACGGCTACCACCGGGCGTACGGGCGGTACGGCGACGACGTGGCGAGCGACGGGCCGCGGAGCGCGACCGGAGCCTGATCCGTGGAGCCGGGCCGACCGGACGTCCTGGGTCGTGCGCTCGAGCTGGGCCTCGCCGCGCTCGTCGTCCTCGCACCGTGGCCGTTCGGCGGCGTGCCGCCCGCGGGACGGCTCGCGATCGAGCTCGCCGCGCTCGCGCTTCTGACGATCTGGTGCGCTCGCGCCCTGGTCCACGGCGTCGTCCTCCCGCCGCGCGCCGTGACGGTCGGGATCGCGCTCGCCCTCGCGCTCGCGGCGATCCAGGCGCTCCCACTCGGGGAAGCGATCGTGTCCCGCGTCTCCCCGCGCGCGGCGAAGCTGCGGGAGGAGGTCCGGCCACCCGAGGCTGTGCTCGGAGCCGAGGCCCGGATCCTGGGCCTCGAGCCGCGGTCCTTGGCATCGCCGGGTCTCGCGCTGTCGGTCGATCCGGTGGCGACGGCGTCCGCGCTGCGGACCGGCGCTGCGGTCGTCGCGCTCCTGCTCGTCGCCACGACGGTCGGCGCGCTCGGCGGCGCGCGGCGCGTCGTTCTCGCCCTCCTCCTCGGGTGCGCGCTCCAAGGGTGCTACGGGATGCTCGTCCTGCTCTCGGGCCACGATCGGATCTGGCACGTCCCGAAGGTGTACAACCTCGATGCGGCGACCGGGACGTACGTCAACAAGAACCACTTTGCCTGTCTGCTCGCGATGGGGCTCGCCTGCGGTCTGGGCCTGATCCTCGCTCGGGCACGGGCGACGACCGGCCGCACGCTGCGCGATCGCCTGGTCCTCGGCCTCGACGCGCGGGGCAGCCGAACGGCGCTCGTCGGCCTGTCGTTCGCGATCGCGTTCGCGGGCCTGCTGACTTCGTTCTCGCGGGCCGGGATCGCGGCGGGTGTGCTCGGTCTCGCCCTCGCCGCGCTCGGCAGCCGGATCGCGCGGACCCCGCGGCACGTCGTGCCGCTCGTCGTCGTCCTCGCCCTCGCCGCGCTCCCGCTGGCGCAGATCGGAGCGGATCGCCTGGCCGCACAGTACGCGGACTCGCCTGAGCAGCTCGCGAGCGGAAGGCTCGCCGTGTGGCGCGACACGCTGCGACTCGCGGCCGCGTATCCCGCGGTCGGCGCGGGCTTCGGCACGTTCGCCGCGATCTACCCGTCCTACCGGTCGCCCGACGTCCGGCGGTTCTACGACCACGCGCACAACGATCCGCTCGAGGTCCTGGCCGAGGGAGGCGTCCTCGGGGCCGCGCTCTTGGCGCTCGTCGCCGGCACGATCCTCGTGCGTGCGGTGCGGGCGATCGCCCACGCCGAGCACGCGCTCGCGGCGGGGATCGCCGCGGCGATCTGCGCGTTCGCGGCCCACGGCCTCGTCGACTTCAACGGACACATCCCGGCGAACCTGGCCATCGCGACGGTGCTCGCCGGCCTGCTCCTCGGCCACGAGCACGACGCGTGACGCTCCACCGGCTGCGGGTCGTGGAGCACGACGCGAGACACGCGGCTCGCCCGCACCGGGCCGCGGCGATCGGCTGGACCTCAGGCCTCGTCGCCGCGGCGCTCCTCGCGACCGCGCTCGGCGCGGACGCTGCGCGCCGAGCATCGGACGCTCGGGGACGCGCCGACGGAGCGTTGCGCCTGGCCCTCGAGCGTGGAAACGACGACCCGACCGTGCGCCGGGAGCTCGACGACCTGCGCCGGCCGCTCGGCCGCCGGCCGCTCGACAGCCGCACGCGCGTGGCCTACGCCGCGGCGCTCTCCGGCCTGGCCACGACCACGCGCGACCTCGAAGCCGCGGCATTCCACGCCCGGACCGCGGCGAGCCTCGCTCCCGTCACGGTGCCGGTCGTTCGTGGCGCGGTTCTCGTGCTCGCCCGCTCAGGGAGCATCGAGCCCGCGCTCGAGAGGCTCCAAGGCATGTTCACCTACGACGCGCCCGCGGCCGCTCGCCTGCTGCTCGAGATCGAGGCGCTCGTGCCGCCCGGCCGTGTGTCTGAGGTCGTAGTCGCCTCGCCCACCGCGCTCCTGGCCTGGTCGCGCGTACTCGACCAGGCCGGCCGACGCAACGAGTCCGACGCCGTGCTCGACAATGCGCGCTCGAGCTGGCCCGCGGACCTCGATCTGCTCGTCGAGGCCGCAGCGCGGGCGTACCGGACGTCCGACCTCCCGCGGCTCGGGAAGCTCCTCGGGCCGGAGCTCGCGCTTCCACGAGACCGCCGCGCGGGGATACTCCACACGTATCGCGCGCTCGTCGCCGCGCGCGCGGGCGACGCGGGTGCGGCCCGCTCGGACGTCGAGCGGGCCCTCGACCTCGATCCGGACAACGCGTGGCTGCGCATCCTCGCCGGGGACGCGCTCGACGCCGCCGGAGCGCTCGACGACGCGGTGGCTCTGTGGACCGCCGTGCGGTTCACGGCCCCGGACACGCCGGTCGCGACGCGTGTGGCCGCGCTCAGGCGCCTGGCCCGCGTCGACGAGCGCCGGGCACGTGCGGGCAGCGCGCTGCGGCAGTGGCGCGAGGTTCTGGCACTCGCTCCCGGGGACCCCGAGGCCGCGCGGCGTGTGGCGGCGCTGACCGGCGTCGCGCCTTGACCGCGTCCGACGCGTCACGTACGCTCCCCGATTCCGCCGGGGGAGCCACGCGCGTGCCGCTCTTGTCGATCGTCGTTCCGGTCTACAACGAAGAGTCGACCCTGGCCCAGCTCGTCGCCGCGGTCCTCGCGGCCCCGCTCCCCGCGGGAATCGAGCGCGAGATCGTCGTGGTCGACGACGGCTCGAGCGATGGAACGCCGCGCGCCCTCGAAGCGTTCCGGGACGAGCCGCGGGTCCGCGCGTTCCGCCAGCCCCGCAACCTGGGCAAGGGCGCTGCGCTGCGCCGCGGCTTCGCCGAGGCGCGCGGCGATTTCGTGGTCGTGCAGGACGCCGACCTCGAGTACGACCCGCGCGAGTACCCCAAGCTCCTCGCGCCGGTGCTCGAGGGCAAGGCCGACGTGGTCTACGGCTCGCGGTTCGCGGGTGGGGACGCCCATCGCGTGCTGCTGTTCTGGCACTACGTCGGCAACCGGTTCCTGACGCTCTTGTCGAACGCGTTCACGAACCTGAACCTGACCGACATGGAGACGTGCTACAAGCTGTTCCGCGGCGACGTCCTGCGCCGTGTCGAGCTGCAGGAGGATCGGTTCGGCTTCGAGCCCGAGGTCACGGCCAAGGTCGCGCGGCTCGGGGTGCGGATCTACGAGGTCGGCATCACCTACTGGGGCCGCACGTACGACGAGGGGAAGAAGATCCACTGGCGCGACGGCGTCGCGGCGCTCGGCTGCATCATCAAGTACGGGCTGCTGCGCGGCTGAGACGCGGCCGAGCCCGCGATCATCGCCGCCTGCGGTACGTCGCTTCGCGGTACGCAAATGCCAAGACGAGCCCTCCGCCGATCGCGATCGTCGCCGTGACGCCGAGGATCGTCAGGATCCCCGACGACAGCGGAACGCCGTGACCGGTGGCACGCAGAGCGCCGATGACCGCGGCCGAGCCGATGACGAACCCCCAGAACGATGCGGCACCGAAATACGCGGCGCGAAGCCGACCCCGCGGACTGTGGCCCGGTCGCGACTCGGCTCGATCCGACGCCGACCGGCGCGCCACGCGCCCGCGCGTGGACCGGGTTGCGGGGGCCGGACCCATCGCGCCCTCTTCGAAGGTGGTTGCCAAGCGGCTCGACTCCGCTCTAGAGTAGCCGCCGGGAGCGTAGGGTGATGTCAGGCCCAAATCAAGCTAGGTGCACGCGAATCCCGTTGCGTTCGTGCAGCACCGTCCTCGTTCTGGCGCTCGTGGCGCTGCCCGGTTTCGGGACCGTGCGGGCCCAGAACGAGCCACAAGCCGCTCCGCCGGAGACCGCGCCGTCCCCGTCCCCCACCCCGGCCCCGACCGTGCCGAGCTCGAAGCTCAGCGGGCGCGTGGCCGGCTCCGACGGCGCGGCGACCGCCGGGGCAACGGTGCTCGCGTACCATCTGTCGACGGAGCAGCTGTTTCGGTCGACCCCCACGGACCCCCAGGGCAAATTCGCGTTCGACGCCGTCCCGTATGGATACTTCGACCTGGCCGTGCTGTCCTCCGACGGGCTGTACGTCGCCGATGCGGTGGTCAACGTGCCGCCCGCCGGGAAGATCTCGGTGTCGCTCGCGCTCACGCCGGGGGCGACCGCGGAGGCACTGCGCACGTTCCCCGGCACCGAGCAGCAACCGGTCGGGATCGCGGCCGTCAATCGCAAGGACGGCAAGGGTTTCTGGGGTAGCGCCGCCGGCATCGCCATCATTGCGGGTGGCGGCGCGGTCGCGCTCGCGCTGCTCGCGAGCGGCGGAGACGGCGACAGTCCGTCGAGCCCCAGCGCGCCTTGACACGAGCCCCGACGACGACGGCATAATGGGCGCCTTTGCTGCGGTCGGGGTGCCCGGCCCGAGGAGAAAACTCGATGCTCGATCGCTCGCGTCGCATCTCGGCCCTCGGCCTCGCCTTGGCCACCGCATCGTTCCTGCTCGCTCCACCGGCCTCGGCCGGCGAGCCGGCGGTGCTGACGGGCAAGGTGTTCCGCGCCGACGGCCGCACGCCGCTCACCGGCGTCGTGATCCACCTCGTCGATCCGGCGAACGAGCAAGACTACGGATCGAGCCCGACGCGCGAGGACGGCGCGTTCCGCGTCGACCAGGCGCCCGCGGGGACGTACCGTGTGCTCGCGGAGACGGGGGACGGAGCGTTCCTCGCCGAGCACGCGGTGACCGTCGAGCCGGGCGCCAACCGGCCGATCGCAATGACGCTCTCGAGCGCCGCCCCGACCTACCAGCAGGCGGCCGATCCGGCGGCGACGACCCAGTCCGGCGGGTTGCCGACGTGGGGCAAGTGGGCCATTGCGGGCGGCATCGCGCTCGCCGCGCTGTTCGTGATCGACGAGGTCACGGACGACGAGGACCAGCCGGCCAGCCCGTCCTGACGGGACCTTGGGCCTCTTCGACGAGCCCGACGAGCCTCCGGGCTCGACCCACGCACCGCTCGCGGACCGCATGCGTCCGCGCGACCTCGACGAGTTCGTCGGCCAGACGCAGATCCTCGGCCCGGGGACCGCGCTCGGCCGCGCGATCGAGCGCGACGAGCTGTCGAGCCTGATCCTGTGGGGCCCTCCGGGCTCGGGGAAAACGACGCTCGCGCGGATCATCGCCCGGCGTACGCGCGCCGAGTTCGTGCATTTCTCGGCCGTCTCGTCGGGCGTGCGCGAGGTGCGCGCGGTGACCGACGCCGCCGCGCGCCGGCTCGCGCGCGGTGGATCGCGGACGATCCTGTTCGTCGACGAGATCCACCGGTTCAACAAGGCGCAGCAGGACGCATTCTTACCGTTCGTCGAGGACGGCACGATCACGCTGATCGGCGCCACGACCGAGAACCCGTCGTTCGAGGTCAACTCGGCGCTGCTCTCGCGCTCGCGCGTCGTGCGGCTCGAGCGGCTGACCGAGGACGAGCTGGTGCGGATCCTGCGCCTCGCGGTCGTGGACCGCGAGCGGGGTCTCGGCGCGCTCGAGATCGACGTCCCCGAGGAGCAGCTGCGGTTCATCGCCGCACGAAGCCAGGGCGATGCCCGCGCCGCGCTGAACGTCCTCGAGGTCGCGGCGGCGGGCGCCGACGCCACGGCGGGCGCCGACGGCACGGCGGGCGCGGCGCGCGCCGACGGCGCGCGGGGGGCGATTCCCGACGCGGTCCTGGCCGACGCGCTCCAGCGCACGACGCTGTACCACGATCGTGCGGGCGAGGAGCACTTCAACCTCACGAGCGCGCTGCACAAGTCGATGCGCGAGTCGGACGTCGACGCGAGCCTGTACTGGCTGGCGCGGCTCCTCGCCGCGGGCGACGATCCGCTGTACGTCGCGCGGCGCGTCGTGCGCTTCGCGAGCGAGGACGTCGGCCTCGCCGATCCACGCGCGCTCGACGTCGCTCTCGCGGCGAAGGACGCCTACCACTTCCTCGGCTCGCCCGAGGGCGAGCTCGGGCTGGCCTGCGCCGTCGCGTACTGCGCGCTGGCCCCGAAGTCGAACGCGGTGTACGTCGCCTGGCGCCGGATCCACGACGCGATCGCCGAGGGCGCGACCGATCCCGTGCCCCTGGCGCTGCGCAACGCGGCGACCGATCTGCTCGAGGCTCACGGGTACGGTCGCGGCTACGCCTACGCGCACGACGACCCGGATGCGGTCACCGGCCTGGTCTGCTTGCCCGAGCGGCTCGCCGGCCGGCGGTTCTACGAGCCCACGGGCCGCGGGTTCGAGGCCGAGCTCACCGCTCGCCTGGCTCGCTGGCGCGCGGCGAAGGCGCGGAAGACGTAGCCTCGAGCCGCTCGCGGAACCGCTCGGCCTCGGCCGCGGTGACCTGCCGCCACAGCTCGCCGCGGATCTTGCGCCCGATCGCATCCTTGCCGTAGCGCACGCTCGACACGAGGCGCCCCTCGACGGTGAAGAAGTGCGTGCGACCGCGCTCACCGAGGACGACGAACGCCCCGCTACGCT
Organism: uncultured Acidobacteriota bacterium; assembly: GCA_963824225.1. Lineage (GTDB taxonomy): Bacteria > Acidobacteriota > Polarisedimenticolia > Polarisedimenticolales > Polarisedimenticolaceae > CAWGOF01. The sequence goes on from CAWGOF010000003.1 coordinate 663,590, forward strand.
CGTCCCGGTAGAGCGCGTCGTTCGCCGCCGCGCGCGCGTCGCTCAGGGCGTGGCGCGTCGGCCGCTCGCCCGATCGATGGCGCTCCTCGGCATGGCTCGTGCGCCGTCCCCGGGCTCGATGATCGTGCTCGAGCCGTCGAGCCAGGCCGGTCAGGATCCCGGCCACGCGCCGCTCGAGCTCGGCTCGCGGCACGTGTTGCTTGCGGCCGGCGGTCAGTCCGTGGAGCGCGTGCTGGGCCCAGCGCACGGCCGTGCGCCACGGCAGCTCGCTCGGACGATCCCACAGCGCGTCGAGCGATCCGGTCGACGGCGCTCGGCCGAGCAGGTTCAGGCCCAGGCGCAGCACGGGCCCGCGCGTCGAGCGCGAGGCCACGACCTGTGCGGTCAGCGCGAGCACGCCGCGGCCATCCTCGGCACGCACGGGCAGGGCGAAGAACCCGGCGGTCACCTGCCCCAGGAGCTCGTAGTGCGGATCGCGGAACGCGTCGAGGACCGAGCTCTCGAGCGCCGCGGGCTCGTGCACGATCGTCAGCAGAGCGGGCACCGAGTCGTAGAGCCGGTCGACCTGCGGATGCTTGCGCTCGAGACACAGCTGGGCGAAATCGTCCCACCGCGGCGTCCCCGTCGGCCCGTAGCCCAGGAATACGTGGCGGCTCGACTTCGGCGCCGCGTGCTCGCACACGCTCGTGCCGCAGCGGTGGCACCACACGTGTCCCGGCCGGAACGCGGCCGCGTGCTGGATCGCGTCGGCCAGGATCCGGTCGACGTCCTCGACGAGGCCCCGGGCCCGCTCCCCGGCCCGCGGATCGTCGGGCGCGAGCGCGAGACCGAGGGCCAGCTCGATCTCGTCGAGCGAGGACTCGACCAGGTGGCCGCCCGGCATGTGGGCCTGGCGCTCGCGCACGAGGCGCCTGAGCGCGTCGAACGCGAGCTCGGCCAGCGCTTCGGCCCGGTCGGACATTGGTAGAAATCAGGCGCGGTGCCCTTGCGGGCCCGGGTTCCTGAGTCCCCCTTTCAAACCGTGCGTGCGGGTTTCCCGCACACGGCTTACGGATCGTCTTTTCATGCTGCGTGCGCGCCTCGAGGATAACGGATCGTTCCGACCAGCCGATGCAGATCGAGTTCCCGGGCGAAGCGCGCCGGAGGCCACTGCCTCCTGGAAAACAGCCGCCGATCGGTTCGTTGGCGGGCGTACATCAATCGCACCAGGCGCTGGTTGACGTAGAGATCCACCTGCTGAAACTTGATCGACGCGTTCCCCGTCCGGAAGTAGTTCCCCCATCCGCGAAGCACGGGGTTCAGGTCCCGGATCACCTCCTGGATGTCCTTCATCCCCGCTCTACGCCGACGATCCGTCAGCTCCCGTACTCGCTCGCGGATGCGGTTCATCGCTCTCGGAGACGGCCACCGAAACAGATACGTACGCCCCTTGAAGTGGGACCGCACGACCCGCAAGTAGCATCCGAGAAAGACGAATCCCTCCTTGCCGAGCCCCAGCTCGACCACCCGCGTCTTGTCCGGGTGCAGCTCCAGTCCGATCATCCCCAGGATCTCCCGGACCCGCCGCAGCGCCTCGTCCGCCTGTGCTCGACTCCGGCACAGCACCACGAAGTCGTCCGCGTAACGCACCAGCACTCCGAGATGCCGGTGCTCACGTTCCCAGGCCTCATCCAGGGTATGCAGGTAGATGTTGGCCAGCAGCGGTGAGATCACTCCGCCCTGCGGTGTCCCCGCAAGGGTGTTCCTCACCTCTCCCTCCTCCATCGCCCCGGCCTCGAGCCACTGCCGCACGAGCTTCAATACCCGCCGGTCCGAGATCCGTCGCTTCAAAAACTCCATCAGCCTAGTCCGGTCGAGCCGGTCGAAAAACTGACGGATGTCCCCGTCCACGACATACCGATGGTCGCGACCCCGAATGCGGATCGCTTCCAGCGCACCCGTGGCTCCGCGTCGCGGTCGAAATCCGTGCGAGCAGTCCTTGAAATCCGCCTCAAAGATCGGCTCGATCACGAGCTTCGCCGCAGCTTGCACCACACGGTCACGCACCGTCGGGATCCCAAGCGGCCGCTGCTTCCCGTCGCTCTTCGGGATGTACCGCCGTCGCACCGGTTGCGGTCGGTACGTCCCAGCGCGCAGCCGCTCCTCGATTGCTCGAAGAAACGACTCCACTCCCACCTGCTCGATCTGCTCCAAGGTCTGCCCATCGATCCCGGCAGCCCCGCGGTTCGATCGGACTCGCCTCCATGCCTCCGCCAGGACGTCACCCCGACAGATCCGGTCGTACAGCGCATGGAAACGCCGCCCCCGGCTGCGCTTGGCAGCCACGAAGAGTCCGCGCTGGAGTTTTCGCACTTTGTCCAGGGGGGTGTTGGGCCTCGCGGCCATGCCCTCGCGCTTACCCCCAGTCGCGGACGCGACGAAACCAGGGCCCCTTCCCTCCGCCGGGCCTTTCCGTCCCGACCTCCCAGGTACTACGAGCCCCTCGGACTCCCTCTCGGCACGGTCCCCTTTCACCTCCGGCTTATAGAGACCGCCTTCACCCGACGTGGCCGCCGAGGAGGGCCTCTCCTGTTCCGTACCAGGCTGTCGCTGCGTGCCGTCTTCCTTACCCCGGGAGAGTCCTGCGCGCCTCCGGTTCTCGCACGCGCAGTCTGTTGCCTTCGCCGCGACATGACCGGCTCGGCCTCTCCGCCTTTCGGCTCCTATCTCACGAGGCTGCAAAGTTCACGCTCTCGCATTCGGCCCACAGCTTTGCTCCCTTCGCAGGAGCCATACAGCTCCCTGAAGGCTCTCGACGCTCCGCTCAGACGGACGGCTCTCACCATACGCCCGGAGCCTGCTACGCGGCGCCCCGGCAGGCTTACCGCGACGGGACTCGCACCCGCAAGTCCGGTACAGCATCTCCGCTCCCAGTCGGGAGCTTCGTTCAGGACGCACCATGGAGACATTATCGACGGGGAGCGCGCGGACGCCCTGCTAGAATCGATCCCGAAGCGGCCGCCGACTGGACGATGGAACCGCGGCACATCTCGCACTTCGAGCTCCTCGAGCTCCTCGGCAGCGGGGGCATGGGCGAGGTCTGGCGCGCGCGGGACACGCTGCTCGGCCGCGAGGTCGCGCTCAAGCTGATCCAGCCGCAGATGCGGGCCGAGCCGCAGGCGCGCGCGCGTTTCTTGCGCGAGTGTCGCGCCGCCGCGGCGTTGAGCCATCCAGGGATCGCCACGCTCTACGAGGCCGGGGAAGCCGACGACGGGCGCCTGTTCTTCGCCAGCGAGCTCGTGCGGGGCGAGACGCTCGCGGCGCTCCTCGCGCGCGGACGCCTCACGCCCGAGCGGACGGTCGAGCTCGGTCTCGCGCTCGCCGACGCGCTGGCCGAGGCCCACGAGCACGGGATCGTCCATCGCGACATCAAGCCGCAGAACCTGATGGTCACGCCCGACGGACGTCTCAAGGTGCTCGACTTCGGACTCGCGCGCGTGCTCGGCGAGTCCGCAGACGCGCCGGCGGACGTCGACGCGACGCGCTCGTTCGTCGCGACCCGCGCGGGCACGCTCGTCGGGACACCGGCGTACATGTCGCCCGAGCAGGCGACCGGCGCCCCGGTCGACGCGCGGTCGGACGTGTTCTCCGCCGGGTGCGTCCTGTACGAGATGGCGTGCGGCCGCACGGCGTTCTCGGGCGATTCGGTCCACGGGATCCTGCGCCGCGTGCTGGCCGAGGAGCCGCCGGCCGTCGAGACCGTGGACCCCGCCCTGCCCCCGGCGCTCGGCGCCGTCGTGCGCCGGGCGATGGCCAAGGAGCCGGCCGAGCGCTACGGCTCGGCGCGCGAGATGGCCGACGCTTTGCGCGCGCTGCGCACACCGAGCGGCAGCTCGTCCGTGATCGCCCGACCCGCGAGATCGAGCTCGTTTCGCCCGCTGCCGACCGCGGCGGCGCTCGTCGCGCTCGTCTTGGCGGCGATCGGCGTCGCCTGGTGGTTCGCCCGTCCGAGCCTCGCGTTCCACAGCCGGGACATGCTGCTCGTCGCCAGCGTCGACAACCGGACCGCCGAGCAAGCGTTCGACCTCGCGCTGCGCACGGCGCTCGAGGCCGACCTGCAGCGCTCGCCGTACGCGAGCGTGTTCGATCAGGGCCAGGTGATCGAGACGCTGCGGCTGATGCGCAAGGATCCGGCAACGCCGATCGACGAGGCGCTCGGACGCGACCTGTGCCGGTTCGCCGGCGTGCGGGCCCTGGTCGTGCCGCGAATCCTGGCGGTCGGCGAGGCGTTCGAGCTGCAGGCGATCCTCGTCGATCCGACGACCGGCCGGCATGCGGACCAGATCCGCGTCACGGCGCGCGGTCGCGAGGACGTCCTGCTCCACGCGATCGACGAGCTCTCGAGCCGGGTGCGCGAGCGGCTCGGCGAGTCGCTCGATTCGATCACCGCGGCCGATGCGCCGGTCGCGCAGACCGCGACGTCGTCGTGGGAGGCGCTACAGCTGTTCTCGCTCGCCTCGTCGGCGGTGGCCCAGGGACGGTACCAGGAAGCGTCGTCGATGTATCAGCAGGCGCTGGTCAAAGATCCCGAGTTCGTCAGCGCGAAAGCGGCGTGGAGCCTGGTGCTGATCCAGAACCTCGGACAGCGCGAGCGGGGTGTCGCGCTCCTGCGCGAGGCCCGCGAGCGCGCGGACACGCTGCCGCAGTGGGAGCGGCTGATGCTCGGCGCGGTGTTCGCGGAGTTCGTCGATCGCGACCTGCCCGCGGCGCTCGAGCAGTACGAGATGATCGCGCGGCTCTACCCGAACCGGATGGAGCCGCTCAACAACGCCGGACAGATCCTGCGGCAGCTCGGCCGGTTCGACGAGGCGGTCCAGTCGTTCGAAGCGTCGGCGCGGCTCAGCGAGGCGGCGCAGGTCCCGATCCGCGGCCTGTTCTGGCTGAACATCCTGCGCGGGCGCCCGGATGAAGCCCAGCGCTACGCCGAGCGGCTCGTGAAGCTCGGGCCGGACATCGCCGACTACCAGCACTACCTGGCGTGGAGCCTGTGGGCCCAGGGCCGTCTCGACGAAGCGCTCGATCGCGTGCGTCGCGTGCTGGCGCTCGAGCCGAGCCACACCTACGGCCGGGTCAACCTCGCGCACCTGCTCCTGGCCACCGGGGCGGCGGCCGAGGCCGAGCCGATCTATCGCAGCCTGCAGACGCAGGGGGGCGCGAGAAACGCGAGCGTGCTGGCCCATCTCGCGCTCGCGCTCCGCGCGCTCGGTCGCGAGCCCGAGGCCCGTGAAGTCGTCGGGCCCGAGCTGACCCGCTTGCAGTCGCTCCCCGCGCCGACGACGGCGCAGGTCGCGGACCTCGCGCTCCTCGCGGCGGTCGACGGCGCGGAGGACGTCGCCGATCGAGCTCTCTCGCGCGCGCGCGGCGCGCCGGACGTCGATGGCCCGGCGTGCTTCACGCTCGCGCGCGCCGCGGCGATCTCCGGCCACCCGGACGAGGCGCTCGCGCTCCTCGGCCGTGCGTTCCGCTCCGGGTTCTGGGACCGCTACTTCGCGCGCATCGCGCCAGGTCTCGAAAGCGTGCGGGACCGCGCCGACTTCCTCGCGCTGCTCTCGGCGCCAGCCGCGCGCTGAGGCTCAGGGCGTCGTCGGGGCCGCGCTCGGGGCCGCAGTCGCCACGACCTCGACCAGCTCGACCTCGAACAAGAGCGTCGCGCCGGGCCGGATGTGCGGGCTGCGTCCCTGATCGCCATACGCCAGGTCCGACGGGCAGACGAGCTCGCTCTTGCCTCCGACCTTCATCTTGGCCAGGCCTTCGGAGAAGCACGGCACGACGCCATTGAGCGGAAACGCAACCGGCTGCGCCGACGAATCGAACTCCACGCCGTCGCGCAACATGCCCTTGTACTTGACCTTCACGGTATCGGTCGGCTGGGGGCTCGCGCCGGTGCCGGGCGTGACCTCCTTGTAGACGAGGCCCGACGGAAGCTTCTGCGCTCCCGACTCGCCGGCCTTCTTCGCCGCGAACTCGGAGCCTGCGGCCTTCTCCTTCGTCGCCGCCGCTGCGGTGCGGGCCTTGACGAACCCTTCGAGCTGCGGCCGGATCGTGTTCATGTCGACCTTGGCCTTGCGACCCTGGAGGCCGTCGGCCAGGCCGGCCTCGATCGTGCGCAGCTCCTCCGCCGTGAGCTCGATCTGCGGCAGCCGCGTGGCGGCGATCATGCCGATCGCGTAGAGCGCCTTCTGGTCGTCGGTCTCGAGCGCGACGGGCTTGGGCTCATCCGCCGCGGCGCAGCCGCAGGCCAGCACGCACCCGAGCGCGAGGGTCCATCGCGCGAACGTGTCATTCATGGGCGATCCACCTCCTCGCGACGGCACACTCCACGAGGACATCCCCGGCGGACCGGCAACGACGCGTGGCGCTAGGGTACCAGACGGGCCGGGCCTATGCCGGGTCGAGGTCGAGCGCGCGGGCGACCTCGGGCGCGGGCTCGCGCCGCGGATCGTTGCGCGTCACGGCCGTCGCGACGAGCAGCGTGGCGAAGGACAGCGCGAGGGCCGTGGCGCCGGGATGGAACGACCAGGGCACGCCCGCCAGGCCGCGCGCCGTCACCGCCCGCGACCCGAGCTCGAGACAAAGCGTCGCGCCGAGGCCCACGACGATCGACGCACCGGCGGCCCGTGCGGTCACGCGCCGCCAGTGCAGGCCGAGCGCCATCACCGGAGCGAGGGCCGCGCCGAACAGGCCGAACGCGAACGTCCCGAGAACGGCGATCAGGTCGCCGTACCACTGCGCGACGCCCAGCGCGAGCGCGGTCACGCCGCACGACGCCGCCCGGCCCCACGCCAGCTCGTTCCGGACGCGGCGGCCGAGAGCGCGCGGGAGGTCGCGGACCACCGCGGCGCTGGCCACGTTGACCAGGGAGTCGGCGTTCGACGTGATCGCGGCGAGGATGCAGGCGAACGCGAGCCCGGCAACGAGGTCGGGGGCGAAGCCGAGCAGGAACGCGGGCGCCGCGTCGTCCGGCCGTACGAGCGGCGCGAGCGCGCCGCGCGCCACGAGCGCGGGCACAGCCAAGCCCACGCCGCACCACAGCAGCACCGAGAGCGCCTGCCCCGAGGCGACGACGACCGGCAGGTACCGCATGTGGGCCGGATCGCGCAGCATGTAGAACTTGTGCAGCACGTGCGGCTGGCCCAGCACGCCCACGCCGAAGACGAGGAACGTGGCGAACGCCGTTGGCGCGCTGATCCGCCCGAGCGGCTCGAGGAACGACGGTCCGAACTCGGGCGCTCGGCTCACCGCCTCGACCATCGCGCCGAACCCCCCGTTCACGACGAGCGCGCATGCGAACACGAGGACCCCGACCACGGCCATCAGCGATCCTTGCAGCACGTCGGTGTGCACGCCGGCGACCATGCCGCCGAGCATGCAGTACGTCGCCAGCACGCCCGCACCGAGGAGCATCGCGCCGAACGGGCTCGACAGGCCGAAGATCGCCTGCAGCACGACGCCCGCCGCCTGGACCTGCAGGCCGAGATAGGCGATGCTCCCGCACAGCACGGCGATCGCCGCGAGCGCCGTCACCGCCGGCGTGCGCCAGCGCTCGGCGATCGCGTCCGGAACGGTGAACGCCTCGCGCACGGCCCGGAGGGCTCGCAGACGCGCGCCGACGACCCAGACGAGGAGACCCGACGTGAAGCCGATCGGCAGGACGATCCACAGCGACCCGATCCCCAGGCGGTACGCGAGACCCGGGCCGCCGACGAAGACGAAGCCGCTGAACGCGCTCGACAGCGTGGCCAGGGCCGTGACGACGAGGCTCAACCGGCCCCCGGCGATCCAGAAGTCGCCCGGCGTGCGCGTGCGGCGCATCGCCCGAGCGCCGATCGCGAGCACGGCGACGAGGTACAGGAGGGCCGCGACCGCGACCCCCGGCCGATCGACGACGGTCAACTCCGCTCCTTGGGCTCGGGCTCGGCTCGTGCGGCGTGGAGCGCCGGGATCGTGACGAGCGGTGCGAGGCCGAGGACACCGAGCATGATCCACGCCGCGGCCGGCGCTCCCGGTGACGCCAGGAGCGCGAGCGCCCCGCCCTCGAGCAGGACGGTCAGGATCAGCGCCGCGGCGATCCGGCCGCCCGCCCGGCCGCTCGACACGAGGAGCGCGCCCGGAACGACCAGGCTCGACACGACGAACAGCACCGACCCGACCCGTCCGCCGATCGCCGGGGCGAGAAGGAGCGCTGCCAGCGCGGCGGCGAGAGCGATCCGGGCGAGCCTGCGCACGACGCGCGATTCTGCCACATACCGCCTCGCGACCCCGCGTTGCGCGGGTGTCGCTCGCGGTCCATCTTGTCCGCGGCGTGAACACCGACCGATCCATCGCCGCGCTCGGTGCCGAGCGAATCCAGGCCGCCTACGAGCGGTATGAGCGTGCGTTCTCCGAGGTCACCCGCCGGGCGGGCGAGCGGTTCGAGCGCCGCGCGTGGCGCGCGGGCCAGGCCGACGCCGAAGCGCGCCTCGCCCTGTACGGCGAGGCGATCGGGCGGCTCCTCGACGAGCTCCGCACGCTCCTCGGGCCCGACCTGGCGCACGACGGGCTGTGGCGCGAGATCAAGCGCGCGCACACCGCGCTCCTCGCGGGCCGCACGAACGCCGAGCTCGCGCGGACGTTCTTCAACTCGGCGACGCGTCGGATCTTCTCCACGGTCGGCGTGAATCCGGAGGTCGAGTACACGTCGGCCGAGTCGATGGGCGACCTCGAGGGCGCGCGCGAGGGCGCGTACCGAAGCTACGGCGGTCCGGGCGATCTGATCGACCACGCGCGGTGCCTGCTCGCGAACGCGCGGCCCGGCGGAGCGTGGCGCGATGCGGAGGAGGATGCGGCGCGCGTCACCTCGCGCATCGAGGCCGCGCTGATCGATCGGTTCGGCGACGCGTCGTTCGACGCCATCGAGTGCCTCATCCCGGCGTTCTACCGCAGCAAGGGCGCGTACCTGATCGGGCGGGTCCGGCGCGGGACCTGGCTCCTGCCGCTCGTCCTGCCGCTGCTCCACGAGCGCGACGGCGTGTTCGTCGACGCCGTCCTGACCGAGCCGAACGACGTGAGCATCGTGTTCAGCTTCACACGCTCGTACTTCCACGTCGATGCGAGCTGTCCGCGGGACGTGATCGCGTTCCTGCGGTCGATCCTGCCGCGCAAGGCGGTGGCCGAGCTGTACACCGCGCTGGGGTTCAACAAGCACGGCAAGACCGAGCTGTACGGCAGCCTGCTCGGCCACCTGGCCCGGCACGACGATACGTTCGTCGTCGCGCCGGGCGATCCGGGGATGGTCATGCTCGTGTTCACGCTCCCCGGGTTCGACATGGTGTTCAAGGTGATCCGCGATCGGTTCGCCCCGCCGAAGACGACGACGCGCCGCGACGTGATGGAGCGCTACCGCCTGGTGTTCGGCCACGACCGGGTGGGCCGGCTGATCGACGCCCAGGAGTTCGAGCACCTGGAGTTCGACCGCCGGCACTTTGCCGACGACCTGCTCGATCGGCTGCTCGACGAGGCCGGGCGGACGGTCGAGCTGCGGGGCGACGAGGTCGTGCTGCACCACCTGTACGCCGAGCGCTGCGTGACGCCGCTCAACCTGTACCTGCGCTCGGTCGATGAGGCCGAGGGCCGCCGCGCGGTCGTGGACTACGGGAACGCGATCAAGGAGCTCGCCGCGGCGCAGATCTTCCCCGGCGACTTCCTGCTGAAGAACTTCGGCGTCACGCGCCACGGTCGTGTGGTGTTCTACGACTACGACGAGCTGTGCCTGCTCCACGAGTGCCGGTTCCGCGTGCTCCCGCCGCCCCGCACACCCGAGGAGGACCTCGACCCCGAGCCGTGGTTCAGCGCGACGGAGAGCGACATCTTTCCCGAGGAGTTCCGCAGGTTCCTCGGTCTGTCGGGCGCGCTGCGCCGGACGTTCGAGGAGCACCACGCCGATCTGTTTTCGGTCGAGTTCTGGCGCGGGCTGCAGGAGCGGCACCGTAGGGGCGAGCTGATCGACGTGTTTCCGTACCCCGACTCGCGCAGGCTCCGGGCTACAATCGGGCCGTGAACGGCTCGTCCGGCATCGCGGCAGCGCTCGTCGTGGGCTTGCTGGCCCAGGCCCCCGCTCGTCCGCCCGTCGTCGTCCGAACCTACGCTGTCGCGTCGTGGGGCTCGACGATCCTGCTCGGGCGCACCTCGGACCTCGCGGTGTGGGACGTGAGCGACCCCAATCGACCGGTCGAGCGCCAGCACCTCGCGCTCCCCGCCGCGATCCACGCCATCGCCGTGGACGAGGATCGCGCGTATCTCGCCGCAGGAAGCCACGGCCTGTACGTGATCGACATCGAGGGGCCGGACGAGAAACCGGCGATCGTGGGACGATTCGACACGCCGGGGATCACGCGCGACGTGCTCGTCCACGACGGGCGCGTGCTCGTGGCCGACGATCGGTACGGGATCCGGGTCGTCGACGTCGGGACGAGCCCGAGTCGCCCGCGACAGCTCGCGCTCGTGCCGACGCGGGACGAGGTCGTCGCCCTCGCGGACGATGGGACCGTGATCGCGAGCGCCGAGGGCCGGGCCGGCGTCCGGCTGTGGCGGCTCGATGCGGGCGCGGCGCCGCGCGAGACCGACCAGTTGACGGACGTGAAGGACGCGCGCGACGTCGCGCTCTCGGCGGGACTCGTCCTCGTCGCCGCGGCGGGCGAGGGCCTCGTCGTGTTCCGCACGACCGACGACCGGCCGGCCGTGCGGATCTCGAGCCTCGCGCTCGACGAGCCGGCCGAGCACGTCGCGGCGGCGAACGACGTGGCCTGGGTCTCTTCCGGCACACCCGAGATCGAGCGGATCGACCTGAGCGACCCCGAGCATCCGACGCGCCTCGAGCCGATCCGGCTGCACCGCTCGGCACCGGTCGGCCGCGTGACGGTCGAGCCCGGGCGGCTGCTGGCCGCGGTCGACACCGCGGGGCTCGGCCTCGTCGACCTGAGCCGTCCGGACGTTCCGGCCGTGCTCCTGCCGCGCGAGCGAACCCTGCGCATCTCTCAGCCCTAGTGAGCCTCGGCGGTCGACGGGGCGATCGACTCGCCCGGGACGTGCGAGCGGTTGCTCGGCCCCTTGTTCTCTTCGGCCCACTTGTGGATCTCGTCCGGGCGCACGCCGCCGATCTCGTACAGCTTGGCCTTGTCGAAGATCATCAGCTCGCGCGATAGCCCGGTGACCACGTAGGTCTTGGACATGAAGATCGCCTCTTCCGGGCACGCCTCTTCGCACAGGCCGCAGTAGATGCAGCGCAGCATGTTGATCTCGAACTTGGCCGGCCGCTTCTCGATCGCGTGGAGCGGATCGTCCTTCGGGAACTCCTCGGCCTCGATCGTGATCGCGAGCGGCGGGCAGACCCACTGGCACATGTAGCACGCGACGCACTTCTCGCGGCCCTGCTCGTCGCGGACGAGGGCCGGGACGCCGCGGTAGCGCGGGCCGAACGTCCGTTGCTCCTCGGGGTACTGGATCGTGTCCTTGCGCCGGAAGATGTGCCGGAACGTGACGACCATACCGGACAGGATGCTCGGCAGGTACAGCCGGGTCGCGAGGCTCGGCTTGACGCGCTTGACCTTCATCGCGCGGGGAATGGTATCACGGTGACCCGGCCGATCTCACATGCGCTGGTACCGCGGACCGCTCCCGCCCTCGCGGGCCTGCCAGCGCGGCCCGAGCACGTCGGTGGCCTTGCAGTCGACGCAGTTCGGGGCGTGGACGAGCAAGCGATCGCCCTGGCGCTCGTACACGCCGGCCGGGCACATGTGCGAGTAGAACTCGGCGACGTCGGGCGGCACATCCCGGCCGACGACGAGATGCGAGGGCCCGTCGTCGCGCGTCGCGTTCCCCGAGCGGAACACGGCGTCGACCTTGCTGAACGTGTACTTGCCATCGGGCTTGGCCGACGCGTTCGAATCGGGGCGGCGTGGGGCCTGCGCATCGGGCTCGACCGGGATCCGGCGCCCCAGGAGCCGCCCGCCGCTCAGGCTCATCAGACCTGCGCGCACGCCGCCCTGGACGAAGCCCGACTTGAACGCCAGGCGCATGTTGCGCGTCCGACGCAGGTCGTCGAACACCCAGCTCTCGCGCAACGCGACATCGTAGGACGCGAGGGCCGCGGCCGATGCATCGCCCCCGCGCAGCGCGGCGTGAATCGCGCGCGCGGCGAGGATCCCCGACTGCATCGCGTAGTGGATGCCCTTGAGCGCGGCGACGTTCACGAGCCCCGCGGCGTCGCCGATCATCACGAGCCCGTCGCCCGTGAGGCGCTCGGGGATCGACCAGTACCCGCCCTCGGGAATCGTCTTGGCCCCCCACTCGAGCATCTCGCCGCCGTCGAGGATCGACCGCACGAGCGGGTGCGTCTTGAGCTGCTGCAGCTTGCCGTGCACGTCGAGGCCGGCGCCCCGGTAGTCGAGCCCGACGACGAGCCCGATCGCCACGAGGCTCCCGCCCATCGGATAAAGGAAGCTGCCGCCGAACGCGTCGGACGGTAGCGGCCAGCCCATCGTGTGCACGACCGCGCCGAGCGGCTTCTTCGCGTCCCACAGCTCCTTGACGCCCAGCGCGTAGATCTGCGGGTTCGGGGCGCCGATCCCCTGCCAGGCCTGCCAGGCTTGAGCCAGCGCGCTGCGCGTCCCATCGGACAGCACGACGACCGAGGCCGCGAGATCGCTCGGCGGGGCGTAGCCCGGGCCCGGTGTTCCATCCCTCCCGAGACCGCTCGGCGCGGTCCGCACGCCGACGACGCGACGGCCCGCGGTGAGCAAGGCCGCCGCGGGAAAGCCGGTGAACACGTTGACCCCGGCCGCCTCGGCCTTCTCGCCGAGCCAGCGCACGATCTCGCACAGCGAGGCGACGTGCCGGCCGTGGTTGTTCATCTCGGGCGGCGTGGGGATCCGAAGCTTGCCGCTCGCGGTCAGAACGTAGACCTGGTCGGCCGGCACGGGGCCGCGGAACGGGAGCGCGCTCGCCGGGAGATCGGGGAACAGCTCGGCGAACGCCCGGGGATCGACGACCGCACCCGACAGGCTGTGACCCCCGAGCGACTCGGCCTTCTCGAGGACCCCGATCTCGAGCGTTGCCCCGCCGTCGGCCCGCGCGAGACGCGCGAGCTCGATCGCCCCCGAAAGGCCCGCGGGGCCGGCCCCGACGAACAAGACGTCGAGGGGTGTTGCGTCGTCTCCCGGGGCCTCGGGGAGGATCAGCCGATCGAGCGGCAGGTCCGGCTGATGGCGCGCGGGAACGAACATGGTGACGACCGCCCATCATCGCACCTTTCGCAGGGCAGACAAGTACCGCGAGGGCCCCTGGGAAGGGGAAAGGGGAAGGAAAAACCGCTGAGAAGGAGAAGGAGAAGGAGAAGGAGAAGGAGAAGGAGAAGGAGCGAGGGGAGGGAGTAAGGAGTAAAGAAAGGGGTGGTACCCTACTTCCAGGCGCGGGATTTTGGAGGGAAGCGTGTGAGGCCGAATACGCCGCCGATTTGCGGTATCGGCGCATCGGCCGGGGGCGTCGAGGCGCTCCAGCAGTTCTTCGAGTCCGTTTCGCCCGATCTCGGACTGTCCTACGTCGTCGTCGTGCACCTCGCTCCCGACCGCAAGAGCGAGCTGCCCGGGATCATCGCGCGGCGCACGAAGATGCCGGTGGTCCAGGTCGGGGACGACGACAAGACGCAGCTCGAGCCCAATCACGTGTACGTGATCGCGCCCGACCGTCAGCTCGTGATCAACGACACGTCGGTCAGCGCGGTCCCGTTCGTCCAGCCTCGCGGCCACCGCATGGTGATCGACCTGTTCTTCCGCTCCCTGGCCGACGCCCGCGGCGACGGGTTCGCGGTCGTGCTCTCGGGTAGCGGCGCCGACGGCGCGCTCGGGGCGAAGGCGATCAAGGCCCATGGCGGCCTCGTGCTCGTGCAGGATCCGGCCGATGCGACCCACGGCGACATGCCCCGCGCCGTGCTCGCCACGGGCGTCGCCGACCTCGTCCTCCCGGCGCGCGACCTGGCGGTCCGGCTCGGCGAGCTCGCGCACAACAAGACTCGGATGGGCCCGCTCCTGACCGACGCCGAGGAGCTCGAGCCGATCGCGAGCGACGAGGAGCGCGCGCTCCGTGGCGTCCTCGACCTCGTGAAGAAGCGCACGGGCCATGACTTCGCCCAGTACAAACGCGCCACGATGATCCGACGCCTGTCCCGGCGGATGCAGCTGAACGGCCAGCTCACGATCAACGACTATCTGGCGTACCTGCGGTCGCACGTGCCCGAGACCGAAGCCCTGTTCAACGACCTGCTGATCTCCGTCACCACGTTCTTCCGCGATCCGGCGGCGTGGAGCGCGCTCTCGAGCGAGGTCCTCGGGCCGCTGCTCGAGCGCGCCGACCCCGACGATCCGCTGCGCCTGTGGGTCCCCGGCTGCGCGACCGGCGAGGAAGCGTACTCGCTGGCGATCGTCTTGCTCGAGGAGATCGAGCGTCGCAAGATCGCGAACAACTTCATCGTCTTCGCCTCGGATCTCGACGAGAGCGTGCTGGCCACGGCTCGCGAGGGCGTGTACCCGGACGCGATCAGCGCCGACGTGTCCGAGGCCCGGCTCGAGCGCTATTTCCGCCGGGACGACGACCACTATCGCGTGTTGAACGTCGTGCGCGACCACGTTGTGTTCGCGACCCACAACCTGCTCCGCGATCCGCCGTTCTCGCGCCTGCACCTGATCTCGTGCCGCAACCTGCTGATCTACCTCGAACGCGAGCTGCAGGAGCAGGTGATGGCGGTGTTTCGCTACGCGCTGCGCGAGGACGGCTGCCTGTTCCTCGGCGCGGCCGAGGCGGCGGACGACGAGCTGTTCCACACGATCGAGAAGCGCCATCGGATCTTCCTCTGCCGCCCGCGCGTCGAGGGCGGGCGGGCCCCGCTGCCCGAGATCCTGGCGTCCGCGGGACCGCGCTTGCCGCGGATCGGTCGCGAAACCGTGCTCGCCCGCTCGTCGGGCTCCGAGATGCACCTGGCCGCGATCGAGCAGGTCGCGCCACCGAGCGTCGTGATCGACGATCGCTGGAACGTCGTGCACGTGTCGCCGAGCGCTGCTCGATTCTTCCAGCAGAGCGCGGGGCCGCCCGCCCGGCGCGTCATCGACCTCGTGCGCCCCGATCTGCGCGAGGAGCTGCACACGCTGATCACCCGCGCCGCCGATCAGTCGACGCCGCAGCTCTCGCCGTTCATCGCCGTGACGTTCAACGGAACGCCGCATCAGGTGGCGATTCTCGCGCATCGGCGCCCGCAAGATCCGCGCGGATCGCATTTCCTGATCACGTTCCTCGACGGCGGTCCGATCCCGGCCGACGCGACCCTGCTGTCCCAGGAGCCGTCGGACGCGACCGTGCGCGAGCTGCGGCAGAAGCTGCGCCACGCCGAGCAGCGCGTCGAGACGATGCGCGACGAGCACTACTCGATCCACGAGGACCTGCGCGCGGCGAACGAGGAGCTGCAGAGCCTCAACGAGGAGTACCGCTCGACCACCGAGGAGCTCGAGACGAGCAAGGAGGAGCTGCAGAGCATCAACGAGGAGCTGCAGACGGTCAACAACGAGCTGAAGGCCAAGCTCGAGGAGATCTCGCGCGCGCACAGCGACCTCGAGAACCTGATGGAGGCCACGGACGTGGCCACGCTGTTCCTCGATCGGGAGCTGCGCATCACGCGGTTCACGCCACGGCTGAGCGAGATCTTCAAGGTCCGGACGCGGGACTTCGATCGGCCGATCGGTGACCTGACGCACTCGCTGGACTACGACACGCTCGAGCAGGATGCGCGGCGCGTGCTGACGCAACGCGAGATGATCGAGCGCGAAACGCAGGACCGTGACGGGCACACGTACGTCGCGCGCCTCAGCCCGTACCGGCTCAGCGGGGGGCGCGACGTGGACGGCGTCGTGATCACGTTCGTCGACGTGACGTCGATCAAGCAGGCCGAGGCGGCGATCCGCGAGAGCGAGACGCGCCTCGCGTCCGAGCTCGACACCATGCTCGACCGGATGACCGCCGCCGTGTCGAGCACCCAGGAAGCTCTGGACCAGATCCTGGCCACGGCGATCGAGGCCCAACGGGCGGACTGCGGACACGTGCAGCTGCTCGGCGATGCCGGGCAGTTGCGGATCGTCGCGCACCGTGGCTGCGACGAGCGGCTCCTCGAAGCGTTCGGGGCGATCCCGATCGACTCGTCCACGAGCTACGGGCGCGCGCTCCGCGCGCGCCAGATCGTGCACGTCGCCGACGTGCTGACCGATCCGTCGTCGGCGCCGTTCCGCACCGCCGCGCTCGAGGCCGGCTACCGGTCGGTCACGTCGATCCCGCTGTTCAGCCGCCTCGGCGAGCCGATCGGGGTGCTGTCGGTGCACTTTCGCGAGCCGCGCCCGTACTCCGAGCGCGACCGGCAGATCAGCGGTCTGTTCGGCCGACAGGCGGGGTACGTGATCGAGAGCCGCATGCACCATGACCGCGTCCACCGCCTGAACGAGGAGCTGCGCCAGCGCACCGAGGAGCTCGAGGCCAGCCAGCGTCGGCTCTCGCGTCAGGCGGCGGACTTGACCGAGCAGGACCGCAACCGGGACGAGTTCCTCGCCGCCCTGGGCCACGAGCTGCGCAACCCGATGTCGGCCATCCACAACAGCTTGGCCGTCGTCCAGGTCGCCGACGAGGCCTCCGAGCGCGCGCTCGCGATCCTGCGCCGCCAGGACCAGCACATGCTGCGGCTGGTCAACGACCTGCTCGACATCACACGCGTCAAGCATGGCCGGATCCGCCTCGAGCGCCTCGCGGTCGACGCCAACGAGGTCGCCCGCGCGGTGTTCGAGAGCGCGCGGCCGCAGGCGGAGCAGAAGGGGCTGCACCTCGAGTACGTGCCACCGTCGACGATGCTCTACGTCGACGCCGATCCGGAGCGGCTGACACAGATCCTCGACAACCTGCTGCGCAACGCCCTCACCTACACCGACCGCGGCTCGATCTCCCTGCGCGTCGTCGCCGAGGGTGGAGTCGCACGGTTCACGGTGCGGGATACGGGCGTCGGGATCGAGTCGCACGAGATCCAGCGGATCTTCCACGCGTACCAGCAGCGCGCGATCGGCCACCGCAGCGGCGGCCTGGGCCTGGGCCTCGCGCTGGTCCAGGCGCTCGTCGACGCGCACGGTGGAACCGTGTCGGTCGAGAGCGCGGGACGCGACCAGGGCAGCGAGTTCTCGTTCACCGTGCCGTTGGCCAGTGCGCCGTCCTCGACGAGGGAGCGCAGCTCGGCGGCGCCGCGTCCGGCGCGGCGCCGCGTCCTCGTCGTCGACGACCAGCGCGACGTCGCCGACGCCTTGGGGGCGCTCCTGCGGACGCTCGGCCAAGAGGTCGAGGTGGCGTACGGCGGCACGGACGCACTCGCCGCGGCGACGAAGCACCCGCCCCAGGTGGCGTTCATCGACCTGTCGATGCCCGAGATGTCGGGCATCGAGCTCGCGCGCGCGCTGCGGAAGAAGTTCCCGGCGCTCCCGCTCGTGGCCGTGACCGGCGACAGCACGGCACACTCGGGACCCCAGGCAGCGGTGTTCACGCACTCGCTCCTCAAGCCCGCGACCGACGAGATGCTGGCCACGCTGCTGCACGCCCTTCCGTTGGCCGACGAGCGCAAGGGCGAGCGCCGGAAGCCGCCGGACGCGATCGACGCCCAGCAGTAGGCCCTGCGCTCAGCGCGAGCGACGGCGGCCGACCCAGAATCGCGGCCCCGGACCGAGAGAACTCTCGGAGACTCAACGCCTTAGAGGCGACCCGGGGCCGGATTTCAGCCCCGCCGTTCAAGCTTTTCTCAACCCCCGCGCAGGACCTTCTTGCCGGAGGAAGAGACCAATGACCAAGGCATGGGGGCGGGTTCCGATCCTGCTTGGACTGCTCGTCTCATCGATCCTCGCCGGGCCGGAACGCCGGCCGATCGAGCTACGCAGCCATCGCTTCGATCCGATCGTCGACGGCGAGCCGGCTCTGCCGGCGGCGCTGCGGGCGAGCGCGGAGAGCACCTACGCGATCGTGCAGCTCGTCGGGCCGCCCGAGCGTGCGGACCTCGACGCGTTGCGCGCGGCGGGCGTAAGGTTCCACGACCCGATCGCCGGCAACGCCTATCTCGTCCGCCTCGCGCCGAGGGGCGCCGCCGATCGTGGCGCCGCCGAGCTCGGCGCGAAGCGCGCCGAGATCGCCGCTCTCCCGCACGTGCGCTGGATCGGTGCGCTCCACGGCGCGTACAAGATCAGCCCCGACGCCACGGGCGGCAAGGTGCTCCTCGACCTGTTTCCCGACGCCGAGCTCGCGGCGGTCGAGTCCGCGGCCGCCACTGCAGGCGCGAGCATTCTCGAGCGCGCGGAAACCGAGCACGTGAAGCTGCTCGTCGTCGAGGCCAGGGCCGAGCTCCTGCCCGCCCTGGCCGCGATCGACGGCGTGCGCTGGGTGCAGGACAAACCAGTTTACCTGCTCGTGAACGACGACGCGCGGTTCGTGGTCCAGGCCAACCGGCGTGGCGACCTGCCGCTCCACGCACACGGCCTGACGGGCCTGGGCCAGGTGGGCGGCGTCTCGGATAGCGGTCTCGACGCCTTCGACTTCGACAACGTGAGCGGTGCGCCCGTCGGCACGGATGGCGCGGACGCGGGCTGCTACTTCATCGACGACGGCAATGGCGGCCAGGGTGGAGCGCAGGTCGCACCGGGACCGGCGCATCGCAAGGTCGTCGGCTACACGGTCCCAGCGGGAGCGCAGGGCGATTTCACGGACGAGGCCGGCCACGGCACGCACGTCGTCGGCTCGGTCGTCGGCGATCAAGCGCCGTGGGGCGAGGTCTCACCGTCCGACGGCCAGGCCTACGACGCACGGATCTTCTTCCAGGACATCAACGTCGGAGGCGGCCTGACGGTGAGCCCGCCCTCGGACTACTTCAACGACCTGTTCGGCCAGGCCTATGATCCGAACGGCAACGGCGCCTACGAGCCCGCGCTCGAGCCGCGCACGCATTCGAACTCGTGGGGCAGCGCCGATTCGACCTACGACGCGAGCACGGCGCAGGCCGACCTGTTCCTGTGGGTCCATCCCGACTTCCTGATCCTGTTCGCCGCGGGCAACAACGGGCCGGCCCCGCTCACCGTGGGGAACCCCGGCACGGCGAAGAGCATCGTCACGGTCGGAGCGACGGAGAACGGCGACGGCGACCCGAACGCGATGGCCGACTTCTCGAGCCACGGCCCGATCCCGCTGAGCGGTCCCCCGGGCGGCGGCAACCGACTGTCGCCCACGATCGGGGCGCCGGGCGTTGGCCTGCTCTCGGCGCTCTACAAGAGCCCCTGCGGGACGCAGGAGCTGAGCGGCACGAGCATGGCCACGCCGACGACGCAGGGCGTGGCGCTGCTCCTGCGGCAGTATCTGTGGGACGGCTTCTACCCCAACGGTGAGCCGACCCCGGGCAACGGGATGCGCACCCCACCGCCGAGCGGCGCGCTGCTCAAGGCGCTGCTCGTCAACAGTGGCCAGCGCATGACCGGCCTGTTCACGGACAACGGCACCGGCGGCTCGTGGCCGTCGAACGGGCAGGGCTGGGGTCGCATCACGGCCGACGACGTCTTGTACTTTCAGGGCGACCACCGCGACGTGTGGCTGCACGACGAGTACAGCCCGGCCGGCACCACCGGCTTGGGCGCGAGTGGCGAGACCCGGACGTTCACGCTCTACGTCGGCGACGGCGCGCCGTTCGAGGGCGAGCCGCTCGAGATCACGCTCGTGTGGCCGGACTACCCGGGCTCGATGCTCGACGGCGGGCGCCTGGTCAACAACCTCGATCTCGTGGTCACCGATCCGGCGGGCCAGATCCATCGCGGAAACGACCCGGCGCAGAACGATTTCCAAAACGCGTCGGACCTGCCCCCGGCGCCCGACGCGATCAACCCGTGGGAGGTCGTGTACCTCGAGCATCCGGTCCCGGGGACGTATGCGGTCACGGTCACGGCCACGGTGCTCGGCTCGCTCGCACCCGACCCACAGCGCAAGCAGAGCTTCGCGCTCGTCGCCACGGGCGACCTGCGCGGACGGCGCGGCCGCGCGGAGATCGAGCGCGACGCGTACAACCCGATCCCGACCGCCCCGGCCCGGCTGCGCGTCATCGACCTCGATCGCAACGTGAGCCCCCAGGCGGTCGAGTCGCTGACCGCGCGCCTGACGAGCACGACGAGCCCAGCGGGGATCGCGGTCACGCTCGTCGAGTCGAGCGCCGACTCGGGACGTTCGTCGGGACGGCGACGCTCGTCATCCCCGACCAGGGCCAGGTCCTCGCCCCGGGGCAGCTCGCGGTCCAGAAAGGGAACACGATCCGCCTCGAGTACACGGACGCGGACGACGGCTCGGGAAGCACCTACGTCGCGTTCGATACCGCGCGGATCGAGGATCCGGTCGTTGCCCTGCTCAATCCGCCCGTGCTCGCCGATCCAGGCGACACGGACTCGGACGGCAGCTACGCGATCTCGTGGGTCCCGGGCGAGACGAGCAACAACCGCGGTCTCGAAAGGACCCTGGCCTACTACCTCGTGGAGGAGGCGACCGACTACACGCTCGCGCTCACCGATGACGCCGAGGGCGCGCTCGAGACCTACTGGACGGCCGAGTCCGGGACCCAGTTCAGCCAGCCCTGGACGAAGAGCCCAGCCTACAACCACACACCGAGCCCACCCTTGCCCGGCGAGAGCTATTGGTCGCAGAACGTCGAGAGCGGAGCGAACCTGCTCGACGCCGACGCGCGTCTCGTCCTGACGCAGCCGATCACGATCCCGGCCTCGCTCGGCTCGGCGCGGCTGACGTTCTACAGCCGCTACTTCAACGAGCCGGACGACGTCGGGACGGTCGAGATCTCGACCGACGGCGGGACGAGCTGGACCGAGCTGCTCAAGATCGCCGACGCGCCGCAGGCGCCGCCGGCCGATACGCGGATGCAGCACCACGAGGTCGACCTGACCCCGTACCGCGGCACGCCGTCCCGGCTGCGCTTCCGCTTCGTCAGCACGTCGAACTACTACCTGTTCGCGACGCTGGGCTGGTGGATCGACGACATCGTCATCAGTGGCGCGAGCTGGCACCCGATCGCCGTCGTACCGCCTGACGAGACTTCGCTCGCGATCACGGGCCGGATCGACGGTGGCTACGGCTACCGTGTTCGCAGCGGCTTCACCGACGGCAGCGCGTCGGCCTTCTCGAACGTCGAGACGATCGTCGTCGCCCTGCCGGATACGGCGGCCGGACGCGTGCCGTCGAGCGCGCCCGATGTGCCCCTGCGCTTGGGCAAGGACGCGGGCGGCGACATCACGCTCGAGTGGGGCGCGTCGTGCGTCGCGAACGACACCGACTACGAGGTCTACGAGGGTGAGCTCGGCACCTGGTACAGCCACACGCCGAAGCTGTGCTCGACCGGCGGTGCGTCCAGCGCGACCTTCGCCCCCGGGACCGCCGACACGTACTACCTCGTCGTTCCGCGGAACGCGGCGCGCGAGGGCTCGTACGGCCTCGACAGCGCGGGCCACGAGCGGCCCGCGGGCAGCTCCGTCTGCCTCGTGCAGAGCATCGAAGACTGCCCGTAGCGTTGCCGCGGGCGGGGGACGGGGGGATCATGCCTGTAGCGTGAAGCTTCGCGACGTGAACATGGAGGTCGCGGGCCAGCTCGACGACATGGCCCTCGTCCACGATTCGCCCTACGGCCGGACCGCCTACGCGCGCGCCTCGCGCTCGGTCCTCGGCCTCACCCAAGCGCTCGACGAGCTCCTGGCCGAGCGGTCGGCGCGCGAGATCGCGCACGTCGGCCGCTCGAGCGAGCGCGTGATCCTCGAGTACCTCGAGCACGGCAAGAGCCCGACCGTCGAACGCGCCGTGGCCCGCAGCGCCAAGCGCGCGCAGGTTCTGGACGCGCGCGCGGCGCGGACCCACTTTCTCAGCCGGGCCAGCGTGCTGCGCGTCCTGCGCCCGCGCACGCGCGGGGTGATCGCGGCCCGGGACTACCGCGGCGACTTGCAGACGCACTCGTCGTGGAGCGATGGCAAGCAGAGCATCGCCGAGCTGGCGGATGCCGCGCGTCTGCGCGGCTATGCCTACCTCGCCGTGAGCGACCACTCCTATGGGCTGAAGCAGGCGCATGGCATGAGCATGGCCGACGCCAGGCGCCGCAAGCGAGAGATCGACTCGCTCAATCGCCGGTGGGACGGCGACTTCCGCGTGATCGGTGCGATCGAGGCCAACATCCCGGCCGAGGGCGGCGTCGACTTGACGCGCGAGGAGCTGCGGCAGTTCGAGCTCGTGCTCGCGGCGCCCCACGCGGGGCTGCGGCGCACGGAGGATCAGACCGCGCGCATGCTGGCCACGGTGCGCCACGCGGGCGTACACGTGCTCGCGCATCCACGCGGCCGCACGTATTCGCGCCGCGGCGTGCTCGCGCGGTGGGACGAGGTGTTCGACGAGGCGAGCGGCCGCGGCGTGGCGCTCGAGATCGACGGCGACCCGAACCGTCAGGACCTCGACTACGCGCTCGCGCGTCGCGCGCACGCGCGAGGCTGCCTGTTCGCCCTCGACAGCGACGCCCACGCCTTAGAGCAGCTCGACTACGCCGACTTCGCCCTCGCGCACGCCCGGCTCGCCGGCATCCCGGCCGCGCGGATCGTCAACACGTGGCCGGCGCAGAAGCTCCTCGATTGGGCGCGGCGATGAAGAAGATCCCACCGATCCCTCGTGGCGGCTCCGACGCCGTGCTCGACGTCGGCGGGAGGAAGGTTCAGCTCACGAACCTCGACAAGCCGTTCTGGCCCGAGCTCGGGCTGACCAAGGGTGACCTGCTCCTGTACTACGCGCGCGTGGCCCGGGTGCTCCTGCCGCACCTGCGCGATCGCCCGATGGTGATGAAGCGCTACCCCGACGGCGCGGCGGGCAAGTTCTTCTTCATGAAGCGCGCGCCCGCCCCCCGCCCGCGCTGGATCCAGACCTGCCGTGTGCCGCACGCCTCGGCCAACATCGTCGACTTTCCGCTGATCCAGGACGAGGCCGCGCTCCTGTGGGTCGTCAACCTCGGCTGCATCGATCTCAACCCGTGGTACGCGCGGTGCGACGATTTCGATCGGCCCGACTTCCTGCACTTCGACCTCGATCCCACGCCGCGTGCGACGTTCGACCAGGTGCTCGAGACCGCGCTCCTCGTGCGGCGCGGGCTCGACGGGCTCGGCATGCCCTGCCACGCCAAGACCACGGGCTCGAAGGGGATCCACATCTACGTGCCGATCCGCCGCGGTCCGCTGCAGAAGGAGGTGTGGAGCTTCGCCAAGCGCTTCGCGCTCGAGCTGGCGCGGCAGGCTCCGCGGCTGATCACGGCGGAGTATCGCGTCGCCAAGCGTCCCCCGGCCCACGTCCTCGTCGACTACAACCAGAACTCCTGGGGTCGAACGCTGGCCTCGGTCTATTCGGTACGTCCGACCGCGCAGGCCACGGTGTCGACTCCCGTCACGTGGAACGAGGTCGAGCGTGGGATCCGTCTCGAGCGGTTCACGCTCAAGACGGTCCCGCAGCGTATCGCCAAGGTGGGCGACCTGTGGAAGCCGCTCCTGGCGCAGCGCGGCCGTGTCGCGCTCGAGCGCTTGCTGTGACGCTCCCGTTGAAGCAGCCGTACCCGCCGATGGAGTCGCGCTCGGTCGACGACATCCCGAGCGGCCCCGAGTGGCAGTACGAGCCGAAGTGGGACGGCTTCCGGTGCCTCGCCTTCCGCGACGGCGACGAGGTCACGCTCCAGTCGAAGGCCGGCCAGCCGCTCGCGCGCTACTTCCCCGAGATGGTGGACGCGCTGCAGCAGGTCCGTGCGCGACGTTTCGTGCTCGACGGCGAGCTCGTGGTGCCGCACGGCGGCGCACTGTCGTTCGACGACCTGCTGATGCGCATTCACCCTGCAGCGAGCCGGGTCCGCAAGCTCGCGGCCGAGACGCCGTCGCTCTTCATCGTCTTCGACCTGCTCGTCGACGAGCGCGGGAAGTCCTGGGTTCGCCAGCCCTTGGCCAAGCGCCGGCCGCGGCTCGAGGCGTTCGCCGCGCGCTTCCTCGCGCGCCACCCGCGCATCGCGCTCTCCCCGGCGACGCGGGATCGCACGCTGGCCCTGCGCTGGTTCCAGAAGACGCGTGGCGCGCTCGACGGCGTCATCGCCAAGCGCATCGACGCCGAGTATCGGTCGGGCGATCGCACGGCGATGCGGAAGATCAAGCAGCGCCGCACCGCCGATTGCGTCGTCGGCGGCTTCCGCTACGCGAGTGCGGGCAAGGCGGTCGGCTCGCTGTTGCTCGGTCTCTACGACGACGAGGGGCTCCTGCACCACGTCGGATTCACGTCGAGCCAGAGCGCGAGCGAGCGCAAGGCGCTCCTCCCCCGGCTCGAGAAGCTGCGGAAGCCGCCCGGCTTCACTGGCAACGCTCCGGGCGGACCGAGCCGCTGGAGCACCGAGCGCTCGACCGAGTGGGTGGCGCTTCGTCCCAAGCTCGTCGTCGAGGTCGAGTACGACCACGTGACCGGCAACCGCTTCCGCCACGGCACGCGCTTCCTGCGCTACCGACCGGACAAGGCGCCGCGCCAGTGCACGTTCGAGCAGCTGGCCCGGCCTGCGGGCCGCATGCTCGAGCTGCTTCGCAAGGGGTCAGGTCTGGGGGTCAGGTCAAAGCGCCTGACCCGGAGACCTGACCCGGAGACCTGACCCCCGACGGGGCGACGGCGCTACGGGAGGCACAGCGTGGTCCCCGGTGGCTCGGGCTGGGGCAGGATCGGGACGCGGGCGTCGAAGCGCCTCAGGTTCAGCGCGGCGGCCAGGTTTTCGACGTCGCTCGAGGCGTCGCGCGCGGTCAGCGGCGCCAGGTCCCAGCGCCACTCGATCAGCTTGAGGATCGAGGTGTGATCGAACACGTCCGAGGCGACGGTCGGGTTGGCCGGGTTTCCCTTGGAGAACGGCGAGGCGACGATCGTCGGCACGCGCAGGCCGAGGAGCGCCTTACCGTCGACGATGTCCGGATCGACGTCGTTCGGTGCCGCGGCGCGGGGCGGCGCAACGTGGTCGAAGAACCCGCCCCACTCGTCGTAGGTGACGATGAACACGGTCCCCTTCCACTGCGGCCCGCTCGACACCGCACGGAACGTGCGGGCCAGGAACGCGTCGCCCGTGCGCACGTCGCCGTGCGGATGGTCCGAACCCGAGAGGCCGAGCTCGTCCCCCAGGAGCCGCGGCTCGACGAACGCGACCTTGGGCAGGTTCCCGCTCGCCGCGTCCTCCAGGAACTGATCGTAGGTCGACGTGATGTCGAGATACTTCGTGCCCCACAAGAGCAGGAACGACGCGTCCGAGACGTAGTACTTCGCGCTGACGCCCTTCGCCTTCAGCCGATCCCAGATCGTCGGGACCGAGGTCGTCTCGGCGGTATTCGTCAGCCGATCGGTCTGCGCCGCGTGGAGGAAGATCCGGTTCGGGTAGGTCGGCCCGAGGATCGACGAGAAGTACCGATCGCACGTCGTGTAGTTGCGTGCGAGCGCGTTGAAGAACGGCCGATCGGCCTCGACGTAGTAGCCGATCGCGTAGAGATCGTTCTCGCCCGCGCGCAGGAACCCGTCCATCGCCCCGCCGTTGTACTCGACGCGTCCCCCGTCCCACGAGTGGTCGGGATCGGGGTGCCCGCAGCCGGTGAAGTCGGGCGCGAGCGCGTGGGTCGGATGGAGCACGCCGTCGAGATCGGGGTACGACAGCCCGGCCTGCATCCCGTCGGCGTTCGGGTGCCAGCCGAGGAAGTGGTCGAAGCTCCGGTTCTCCATCATCACGACCACGACGTGCTGGAACTGCTTGCGGCCGGCGTTCAGGGACACGGACGAGGCGAGGGTGAGAACGACGAGCGCCAGGGAATACCGAGACGCGATGCGGCTCATGGGAACGCCCCCCTTCCCGTTCGGGTGCAAGCGCCGGCTGCAAGAAGGGAGCCACGGGGAGACGCGCGGAATCGCTGCGGCTTCTCGAGGATCCCGTCCCGCCGCTCGCGATTCCGTGCAACAACGGCGATCGCGTTGGAGAAAACGTGCAACGGCCGCGATGATCCGCCCTTCCGGGGGATCCCCTAGAACCTCCCGCCGGTGTTCTCCCGAGGGCACGCAAGGCCTGGCTGGTCGATCATTCTGTGGAACCATGCCGATTCCCGACGGACCGAGGGACACGTTCGAGGCCGAGGTCGTCGAGCGTTTCGGCTTCCTGCCCAACTTCTACCGCGCGGCCCAACCCTCGCCCGATCTCCGGCAGCAGCTCTGGGGGTTCACCAAGGCGGGATACCTCGACAACCCGATGCCGTCCCTGTTCAAGGAGCGGCTGTTCGTCTGGCTCTCGCGATTCTGTCCGATTCGATACAGCATCGTGCGGCACGTCGGATTCCTGCTCGGCCCGCCCCACGGCCACGCCGCGGGGGATGCGGTCGCCGAGCCACAGTCGCCCGAGGCGGTCGGCGAGCTCTTGCGCAAGCCGTCGCCCTGGCAGCGCGACATGCTGCCGGTCTACGCGCTCCTCGAGGCGCGCACGAAGCCGATCGACCAGTGGCCCGACGCGGGAACCGAGCTCGAGGACGCGCTGTTCGCCTGCGCCGCGTCGATCTTCGTCGAGCCTGCTCGCAGCCAGCTTGCCCGGCACGCCGTCGAGCGCGCGCTGGGCGCGCGAGGCTTCGAGCTGTTCAGCGGCATGCTCGCGTTCGTCCGCACGGCGCACTACTGGACGATGCTGCATCCGGACATCGAGGCCGAAGACGACATGCGCCAGTGGATGGACGGCCACGAGGAGCTGGCTCGCCTGCTGCTCGAGGATCCCGAGGCCGAGCGGTGCGAGATGGGCGGCCATCTGTTCGCCGAGCTGACGAGCCTGCGTGACCTGCACGAGCGCCAGGAGCTCGAGCGCGCCCAGCACGCGCTCGAGGAGAAGGACCGGCAGAAGGACCGGTTCATCGCGGTCCTGGGTCACGAGCTGCGCAACCCCCTGGCGGCGATCCGCGCCTCGGTCGACGCGATGACCCTGCTCGGGGCCAAGGACGCGCGTACGGCACGCCTGATCGAGCGTGTGGACCGTCAGACGACCGCGCTGTCCCGCATGGTCGTCGACCTGCTCGACGCCTCGCGCATCGCCCTCGGAAAGCTGTCGCTCGAGATCGAGCGGCTCGACCTCGCGGAGCTCGTGGCCGACATGCTCGCCGAGCAGCAGCCGCGCGCGCAGGACGCCGGGCTCGAGCTGCTCGCCGACGTCGCCGCGGGTCCGCTGCTGGTCGAAGCGGACCCCGTGCGCCTGCGGCAGATCCTCGACAACCTGGTGGGCAACGCGATCAAGTTCACGCCGGCGGGTGGCAAGATCGGAGTCTCGCTCGTCGAGGACGGCAGCAGCGTCGCGGTCGCCGTCCGGGACTCGGGCGTCGGGTTCGACGCCCAGCTCGCACGGGAAATGTTCGAGCCATTCGCGCAGCGCGACCAGGGGCGCGACCGAGCAGCCGGCGGCCTCGGGCTCGGTCTGGCGATCGCTCGCCGCCTCGCCGAGCTCCACAACGGATCGCTTTCCGCCGCGAGCGACGGCCCGGGCCACGGCGCCGTGTTCACGCTGACGCTGCCGGACGCCGCGCAGCGCGACGCCGTGACCGGAGCCGACCCGGCGCCCGCGCGCGTGCGGACGGTGCTGCTCGTCGAGGACAACCGCGATGCGGCCGACAGCCTGGCCGAGCTCCTCGATCTCACGGGGATCCGGGTCGCGGTCGCGCGCGCCGGCCCCGAAGCGATCGTGCTCGCGCTCCAGCTCGTCCCGGACCTCATCGTGTGCGATCTCGGCCTTCCGGGAGAGATGGATGGTCTCGCGGTCGCGCGAACGTGCCGTGCCGAGGAGGCCCTGCGGTCGACGCGCCTCGTGGCGCTCTCGGGCTACAGCTCGCCCCAGGACCACGCCGACGCGCGCGAGGCGGGGTTCGAGTACCTGCTGACGAAGCCGCTCACGCGCGAGGCGCTCGCGCGCATGACCGGGGCTACGCCTTCCGCAGGACGAGGAGCCCGGCCCGGGGATTGACGCGCTCGATGCGCACGCGCACGCGCTCGCCCAGGCCGATCCCAGCGAGCGAGTTGACCGGCTGCTCCCACAGCGTCTCGACGAGCTGCGCGATCGGACGCGGCTCCGTGTCGACGACGATCGCCTCGATGTCCTGTCCCTCCTGTGTCGCCAGGTAGCGCAGGACCCAGTAATCGTTGACCGCACGCTCGGCTCGGCGCGCGTCGAGCTCGGCGCGCTCGGTCGCCGCGGCGATCCGCTGCATCGCCTCCCGGTCGTAGGGTGGGTTCCGGCCCTCGACGAGAGCCGCGATCTGACGCTGGGTCGCCAGGTCCTGGAACCGCCTCAGCGCCGATGTCACCTGGGCATAGGTCTCGAGGCCGAGACCCGCGTGCCGCCCGGGCGACGTTCCGACCTCGGCCCGCAGCATGCGCCGGCGCACGCGGCGGATCAGCACCGGATCGACGATCCGCTCGCGCGGGATCCCGGTCGTGTCGGCGAGCGGGGCCTGACGCCGGTAGATCGCGGGCACGCGAGCGTCGAGGCACGTGCGCGCGGCGATCTCGCCCGCGAGCACCATCGCCTCGGTCACCGTGCGCCGAGCGACCGAGCCGGGCTCGAGCCGCTCGAGGCGCGGCACGCCGTCCGACGCGTACACGTCGACCTCCGGAGCGTCGAGGACGATCGCGCCGCGATCGAGCCGCGACGCCTCGCGCCGGCTCCCGACCTGCGCCAGGCGCTCGAGCAACGCGGCGAACGGTCCGTCGCCCGAGGTCAGCGTCCGATCGACGCCGTCGTAGTCGAGCCGTGCTGCGGGGCGCACGATCGAGCGCACGACACGCGCGGTGAGGATCGCTCCCGAGCGGTCGATCTCGGCCAGAACACTGAGCGCCGGCCGCACGAGCCCGGCGACCAGGCTCGCCGCGTCTTCGGAGATCGGGCGCGGGAGCATCGCCACGCGCACCTCCGGATGGTAGTGCGTGAGCCCGCGGGCTTCGGCCTCGACGTCGATCGGATCGCCGGGCTCGACGAGCGCGCCGGGATCGGCCAGGTGCACACCCAAGCGCAGGACACCCGAGCCGAGGTCCTCGGCCGACAGGGCGTCGTCGATCTCGACCGTCGCAGGCCCATCGATGCTGACGACCTCGAGCTCGGTCAGGTCTTCCCGGCCCCGGCGCTCGAAGCCCGCTGCGGCGACGCGCACGGCGTGCTCCTCGACCGCGTCGGGAAACGCCGCCACGATTCCGAGCGCGCGGAGCGCGAGGTTCTCGTCGTCCGAGCCGAACCGGCCGGCGAGCCGCAGCAGTCGGAACGCCCCCTCGGGCCCCGTGTCGTAGCGCAGCCCCGACGCATCGAGCGCGGCTGCGGCGAGCGCGCGGTCGGTCTCGGGCGCTCCGTCGCCCGCGAGCGCATATCGCTCGAGCGCGGCGAGCGTGCGCGCCTCGTGCTCGGAGCCGGTCGCCGTATATCCGCGACCGCCGACCGCGCGACACAGCGCGGCGTGGAACTCCTCCGTGTCCCGTGCGCGCTCGGCCCGGCGCAGGCGCTCGCGCGTCAGGTCGTCGACCTCGGGGGCCGAGCGCGGCTCGAACCCCTCGGGGCGTCGCGTGAAGTGCAGCCCGTCGGCGTGGAGCGCGCGGACAACGGCGGCCGCGGACTCCCCGTCACCCCGGCCGAGGGCCAGGTCGGCGAGCGCCTCGGCCGTCTCGACCGGCCGCGACGCGTCTTTCGGCGCGTCCTCGAGGACGACCTGCCATAGGAGCGGGACGTCGACGTCCTGCGCGCGCGCGGCGATGCGCGAAGCGGCGTCGACCGCACGTCGCCCCGCGGCGGCGAGCGCGTCGACGTTGTCGCTCGGCACCGGCCCGCCGCGCTCGACGACCACGAGAATGCGCGCGGGGGTCACGCGCTCGATCCGCGCCCGCGCGGTCACGATGCGCAGCCGGCCGCGCTCCTCCCCGGCCACGACACCGACCGCGAGCGCGTTATCCTCCCAGTACGCGACGAGAGCGCCCGGGGCAGGAAGCTCGCGGCTCACGGGACGCTGCCGGCACGATGCGCCCGATCGAGCATGGAACGCCCATCATCGCATCGGCGGGGGCTCAGCGCTCCTCGTCCTTCTCCTTCTCCTTGCCCTTCGCCTTCCCCTTGGCCTTGCCCTTCGGGGCGCCGGCTCCCTGATCCGCAGGCGGCGGCGGAGCAGGGCGTGGCTTCTCCTGCTCCCGCTCGACCCGCGCGCGCTGCGCCTGCTGCTCCTTGTAGGCGTTCTCCGCGGCGCGGTAGTTCTCCTCGCGCTCGCGCTCGATCGTCGAGGGTGGCCTCGGCGTAGGTGGCTTGTCCGAAACAGTCGATCGGCCCCGCGGCGGCGGCGGCGCAGTCGGTGGATCCTTCTTCTGCATCTCCTTGAGCTTGCGCCAGTCCTGCTCCCAGCCGCGCTCGATGCGTTGCTCGACGGCGGGAGGCGCAGGCCTCGCCGGAGGCAGATCGTCGACCTTCGCCTCCTGGCCCGGCGGAGGCGCCTTGACCGGGCGCTCGAACGCGCGCCGCGGGCGCGCCGACGGCGGCGCCTCGCGCGCCTGAGGTCGCCACATGTGGACCTCGTCTCCGCGGACCGACGGTTCACGGCCGCGCACCGTTTCGTCGTCGACGATCCGATAGCGCGGAACGGCGAGGCCGCGTCCCCGGACATCGACGCCGCGGTTGACGACTCGATCCTGGGTCACGTCGATGCGCACCGTGCGGGTCGTGTACTGGATCACGGTGACGTTCCGACCGACGGGGTACGCGTAGCGCACGACGCTGGGCTCGAACACGTGCACCTCGTCGACGAAGCACCAGTAGTCCTGGCGGATCACGACGTCGAGATCGTACCCACCGAGGTCGATTCCGACCCCGACGCGGAAGCCGACCTCGGGAGGCAGCGGGGCCCACCCCAGGACGCCCGGACCGCTGCGCCAGGCGACCCACGCCGGCCCCCACACCGTTCCCGGAACCCAGACCCAGCCATGGCGCGGAACGCGGGCCCAGCGGCCGTAGTGATAGGCGGCCCAGCCCCAGCGCTCGGTCGACACCCAGGTCCAACCGTAGTCGGTCCAGACCCAGCGGCCCACCGTGTACGGTCGCCAGAACGGATCGACCGCGCCCGGGGCCCAGACCCACCCGTACGGGTCGACGCGGACCCAGTCGCCATACGGATCGAGCGAGTCGTAGAAGAACTGAACGTCGATCCCCCGCGCCGGCTCGTACACGGGCGGCGGTGGAGGTGCCGGAGGCGCGGGCGTCGTGGTCTGCACCGTCACGGCGCAGCCCGCGATGGCGAGCACGACGATCCCACCGATCAGCGGGCCAAGAGCGACGAGACGCATCGAGTGTTCTCCTCGCGTTGCAGAGTACGATAGCTTCAGCGCACCCGGCGCACGATCTCCCGCACGCCGCGGGCCAGGCCCGCGAGATCGCGGGCCTCGACCGCAGCATCGACGTGCGGTAGGTAGCGGTCGAGCGCCGAGTCCCCTGCGGCCCACATCGTCGCCGGCTCGGGAACGAGCCAGATCACGGCACCGCACGCGCCGGCGAGCTCGGCGAACGCCCAGTCGAGCGGGTCGAAGCGGTTCGTCCGTCCGTCGCCCAGGACGACGAGCACGGTGCGCCGCCCGCGCGGACGCGCGGGAGAGCGCAGGAGATGATGGAACGCGCGTCCGTAATCGCTCGGCGCGCTCAGGTTGAGACCTCTGATCCGGCCGAGGAGCGCCGCGAACGGCGCGCGCGACCGCAGCCTGAGCCATGCGGCGACCGGCTCCGTGACGTCGAGCGTGCGATCGACGAACAGGAGCACGCGCGTCTGACGGCCGAAGCGCAGGAACTCGGCGGCGAGCGTCAGGAACAGACCCGCGGCTCGCGCCGTGGACCACGAGACGTCGAGGAGCAAGGCCACGCGCGGCGTATCGCTCCGGCGGATCGATCGCGGGAGGCGGAACGGAACGCCCTGCGTGCGCAGGCTGTCGCGGAACAGGCGACGCAGGTACGGCCGACCGCGCGGGCGAAGACGCATCCGACGCGCGACGCCGAGACGCAGGCGCTCGACCTGGCGGCGCACCGCGCGGGCGAGCGCCAGGTCGTCGAGCTCGGCGGCACGGCGGCGGGCCAGATCGCGGAGCGCGACGTTCTCGATCTCGCGGGGCCCGCGCGGCTCGCTGCGCTCGGTCTTGCGCTCGAGGACCACGTGGCGCAGGCGGCCGTGCCGTTGCCGCTGGCCCTCGCGCACCGACTCGATCACCTGCCGCAGGTCCGGGCGCTCGCGGCGCTTCGTCTGGCGACTTTCGCGCGCATCGGGCTTCGGCTCCGCCGCGCGCCGGTCGCCCGGGCGATCCGGTGTCCCGGCACGCGGCCGCTCGCCCGCGGCCCCGCGCAGACCGCGCGCGCCGCGACCGCGACCGAGCGCCGGTGCTGCGAAGAACCGCTCGAACGCCTCGTCGAACGTCCGGCGCTGGCTCGCGCGCTTGACCAGCGTGGCCCGGAGCGCCGCGCGGAACAGCGCGCGGTCCTCGACCCCCACGAGCTCGGCCGCGGTGAGGGCCTCGATCCACTCGGCGGGCGAGACCGCGATCCCGGACTCGCGCAGCTGACCGAGGAACCGCTGGAGCGCTTCGATCACGCGCGCAGTCGCGGCAGGTCGGCGAGCACGCGCTCGAGGTCTTCGCGGTTCTTGACCAGAGCGCCGAGCGTGCGCCTGAGCGTCTCCGGTGTGAGCGCGTCCGCGCCGACGGTGACGAGAGCCAGGGCCCAGTCGATGACCTCGGCGATCCCCGGGTTCTTGCGCAGCTCGGACTTGCGCAGGTTCTGGGCGAAGCGCACGACGCGCTCGGCGAGGGCGCTCGACAGGCCCGGCACGCGGCTCTCGACGATCTTCCGCTCCTCGTCGAACGACGGATAGTCGACGTAGAGATACAGGCAGCGCCGGCGCAGCGCGTCCGACAGATCGCGCGAGTCGTTGCTCGTCAGGATCACCCGCGGCGGCCGCGTGGCGCGGATCGTTCCCAGCTCGGGGATCGACACCTGGTAGTCTGACAGCACCTCGAGCAGGAACGCCTCGAACTCCTCGTCCGCGCGGTCGACCTCGTCCACGAGGAGCACGACCGGATCCGGCGCCAGGATCGCGCGCAGGAGCGGCCGCGCGAGCAGGAACTCGCGCGAGAAGAACGCGTCGGCCTGTCCGCCGAGCCGGCGCACGGCGGATCCGAGGTCCGACACGTCGCCCAGGAGCTCGGTCGTCTTCTCCCGCAGCAGCTGCACGTAGAGCATCTGCTTGCCGTACGCCCACTCGTAGAGCGCCTTGGCCTCGTCGAGCCCCTCGTAGCACTGCAGCCGGATCAGCTCGCCGTCGTGGAGCTTGGCCCACAGCTTTCCGATCTCGGTCTTGCCCACCCCGGGCGGCCCCTCGAGCAGCACGGGCTTGCCCAGCGACTCAGCGAGGTACAGCGTGGTCGCGACCTCGCCGGTCGCGACGAAGCCGTGGTCGAGGAACGCCGCGGTGATCGCTGCGGGATCGAGCTTTCGTGGGGCCGCCATTCGGCCGAGTATAGCTTTGGGCTTTGGGGTCAGGTCTCAGGGTCAGGTCTCAGGGTCAGGTCTCAGGGTCAGGTCTCAGGGTCAGGTCTCAGGGTCAGGCACCGAGACCTGACCCCAAAAAGGGGTCGGCGAGCCCGGCGAGGTCCACCGGGCGATCGAGTCCCTTCGACAGCACGAGAACGTGGAACCTCCGACCCATCGCCGCCGGGTGCAGCAGGTCGAGCGCTCGCTGGCGTGCGCGTACGCGCCGCGGGTCGTGCGCCTCGTCGAGCGTCGGCTGCGCGAACTCGTCGAGGATGCCGTTGGCGACGAGGAACCGGTCCTGCGTCGTCCGGCCGACGACGTCGAGGCCGATCTCGCGCCCTCGGTCCTCGAGCGCCGTGAAGTTGACGTGCGCCGTGAGGTCCTGGAGCCCGACGCGCTCGAGGTACGACTCGTTCGTCGTGTGGCGGAAGTACGCGAGGAGCGTGCCGCGCGGTCGCGCCGCCCCGTAGAGCCGGCTCGCGTCCGCGCCGTAGTCGATCACGAACACGAAGCCACGCTCGAGCACGCGCGCCAGACGATCGAGCAGAGCGAGCGCGGCCGGGCAGGCCTCGGCTTCCGTCCCGTCCTCGCGCGCTGCGCCGTAGCGCTCGGCCCACGCCGCGGCGGCAGGTAGAGGCTCGCCCTCGCGCTCGACGAGGGCTCCTGTGGGGTCGAGATCGACGAACACCTCGACCAGACGACCGTCGCGCCGGCGCAATCGATGAACCGGGAGCGCATCGAACAGCTCGACCGCGAGGACGCAGCCAGTTCGGCCCGTCGGCGCGTCGGCCGGCGCGAGCGCGCGTGCCGCGGCGGCGGGCGCCTCGCGCGCCGCGGCCTCGCGCATCCCGGGGCTCGAGTCGACCATGCTGTACGCGATCCTCGGGCCCACGCTCGATCGGTCGTGCTCGAGCGCCTCGAGGACGTCGCGCGCTAGGCGCCCGCGCCCCGCGCCGAACTCGACGACGTCGAGCGTCGTCGGGCGGCCGAGCACGCGGTCGACCTCGACGATCTGGCGCGCGATCGCCCGGCCGAACGCGCTCCCCGCATCGCTCGCCGTGACGAAGTCGCCCGCGGGTCCGATCCGCGCCGGGCCGCAGGCGTAGTACCCGAGCTCGGGGTGGTGCAGCGCGACGTCCATGAATCGTGCGAACGACATCGGACCGTGCGCACGGATCTCGCGCGCGAGCAGAGCGAGGAGACGCGGATCGCCGGGATCAGTCGACGGGGGCATGGACGCGCGCCAGCTCGGACGCGCTCTTCTCGCCGCGCGTGATCTTGCGCTGGATCTCGAGGATCGCCTCGATCAGCGCCTCGGGGCGCGGAGGGCAGCCCGAGATGTACACGTCGACCGGCAGGATCTCGTCCACACCCTGGACCACGGAGTACGACCGGTACATACCGCCCGACGACGCGCAGGCGCCCATCGCGATGACCCACCTCGGGTTCGGCATCTGGTCGTAGATCTTCTTGACCGCCGGAGCCATCTTCTTCGTCACCGTGCCCGACACGACCATCAGGTCGGCCTGACGCGGCGAGAAGCGCAGCGCCTCGGCGCCGAAGCGGGCCATGTCGTAGCGCGGGCCGACCGTGGCCATCAGCTCGATCGCGCAGCACGCGAGGCCCATCGGCATCGGCCACAGCGAGTTCTTGCGGCCCCAGTTGACGAAGTCTTGGACGCGCGTGGTGTAGGCCGTTTGCTCGGCGTCCGCGTCGGCGGCCGGACGCTCGTGCAGTACGAGCCTTGGATCGGGCGCGGGCATCCGTTTCGGAGTCTAGCATAGCGCTGGAACGCCGAGCGTTTCGGGCGTATGCTCCACGGGTTTCGCCGCGCGGCTCGACGAGGGGGTCGCCGCCGACGCCGGCGAGGGGAGGATTCGGACAATGAGATCGATGAATCGTTTTCCGAGGATCGCCGCGTTCGCGGTGGCGCTCGTCGTCGGAGCGGCGGCGTACATCGCCCTGCTGCCCACCAACGAGGCGATTATCATCGCCGGCCCGAAGGCCTGCACGTACTACAAGGACGCCACGTACAAGAAGGCGATCGGAGGCTTCGCAGAGGGCTGCTGCGGGGGGGTCACCAGCTGGGGCCAGACGTCCCAGTACATAAAGTGCCAGCAGCTGCTCTGCCCGGACGTCGTCTGTCCGGACTGATGTGGATCGGCGGGGGCCCGCCCGGGCTCCCGCCTCACGCCGCGGCGTAGCGCGACACGACCGCGGTCACGTTGTCCGGTGCGCCGCGATCGAGCGCCAGATCGACGAGCGCGCGCGACGCCGCCTCGGCCGAGGTTGCCGCCTGGAGCACGGCGGCGATCTCCTCGTCGCTCACCAGATCGTAGAGCCCGTCGGTGCACAGGAGCACCGTGTCCCCCGCGGCGAGCGGCACGCGATGCAACTCGACGTCGTGGAGCGGCGTCCCGCCGCCGAGGACGTTCGTCAGCACGTTGCGCAGCTTGTGCGTCGTCGCCTCCTCGCGCGTCAGCACGCCCGCGTCGACGAGCGTTTGCACGCGCGTGTGATCGCGCGTCAGCTGACGCATGGATCCCTCGCGGCACAGGTACGCCCGTGAGTCCCCGACGTGGGCCAGGAACAGATCGAGCCCGATGCTGTACGCCAGGGTCATCGTCGTTCCCATGCCGCGGAGCGACGGATCGACGCGCGCGCGCTCGGCGAGCAGCGAATCGAGGCTCCGATACCGCGTGGTGACGCGATCGAGGATCTTCCTCGCGCTCTGGTCGTCGACGCGCAGGACCCAGTCCGGCGTGTCGAACACGAGGTGGAAGAACACGATGATCGCGGTGCGGCTCGCGACCTCGCCCCCGGCGTGACCGCCCATTCCGTCGGCCACGACCGCGATGTAGCCGGCTTCCTCGAGCCGCTCCGGCAGCTCGCCCGCGGGCAAGCTCGTCACGAGCGTCTCGGCGAATCGGCCGAGCTTCGCCAGGTAGAAGTGGTCCTGGTTGTCCGCCCGGACCTTGCCGCGATCGGAGCACCCGAACGTGTCGACACGGACCGCAGTCGACGGAGGCCCGGAATCGGTCTCGACCTTGCGACCGAGCGCCGTCGCGCGGAGCGGAGGAGGGATCGTGTCCTGATCCGCGGGATTCCCCACAACGAAAGGCTACCACGGGTCGTCCCACGGTCCGTCGTCGTCCTCGAGGAGCCGGCGGGCCGCCGCCCCCTCCCGCGGGTCGCGCCAGAACGCGAGGCCGGGCTCGCCCACGCGCCAGCACAGGCAGACCGCGCGCCCCGACCGCCGGGCCGGGAACTCGACGGCGCCGTCTCGCGGATCGCCGAGCCGCACCCCGTGGCGACCGAGCTGCTCGACGCGCTGGGCGTACCGGGCGAGGATCGTGAAGTACCCGGCGTCGACCGGCTGATCGGCCCCGATCGCCGGGGGATGGTGCAGCTCGAGCGCGCGATACAGCCGGCGGATGCGCTCGGCGACCGGACGGACCCGCTCGAGCGCGACGCGCGCGCTCGTCGGCGTGAACCAGGTCTGGGACATGGGAGGGAGTCTCCGGCGAGGCGCGGGACGCGCGGCGCCAGCGACGTTAGTGCCTTTGCGCCGCCCCCAGCAAGAGGGCCACGCCCGACCGGGTTGCGACCGCGGAACCGGGGCCAACGGCGCTTGACGCCTGGCCGCTCGCTCGGATATCGTCCACGTCCCTTCGGCCGCAACCCGTTGCAAACGCAGAGCGTAATCAGGAGCCGGCGGTGGGCCAGGAGCGATTCGACGTCACCGTGATCGGAAGCGGCCCCGGCGGCTACGTCGCCGCGATTCGCGCGGCGCAGCTCGGGCTGAAGTGTGCGCTGGTCGAGAAGGACAAGGCCCCCGGCGGCACCTGCGTGCACGTGGGCTGCATCCCGGCCAAGGCGATGCTCCGCACCGCCGAGGTGCTCGACACCGCGCGCGGTGCCGCCGCGTTCGGGGTTCGGGTTCCGGCGGCCGATCTCGACCTCGGGGCGATGCACACGTACAAAGACAAGACGGTCGCAGTCCAACGTCAAGGGCGTCGAGTACCTGCTGCAGAAGCACGGGATCAGCTGGATCACGGGCCACGGCCGGCTCGCGGGACCGGGCCGCGTGGCGATCGCCGGCCCCGACGGCGCATCGCGGTCGATCGAGACCAAGGCCGTCGTGCTCGCCACCGGATCGTCGATCCGCGGCCTCCCGGGCGTCGAGTTCGACGGCACCGCACGTGCTGAACTCGGATCACGCGCTGACGCTCGACCGGGTGCCCGAGTCGATGATCGTGCTCGGTGCCGGCGCGGTCGGAGTCGAGTTCGCTTCGGTCTATCGTTCTTTCGGCGTCGGCGGTGACGCTGATCGAGCTGCTGCCGCGGCTGCTGCCGCTCGAGGACGACGCGCTGGGCCAGGAGCTCGAGCGTGCGTTCACGCAAGCGCGGGATGACGGTGCACACGGGAACGAAGGTCGAGCGCGTCGAGCGCGGGAAGAACGGCGTACGGCTCGCCGCGCGAGCCGGCGACAAGGAGATCACGGTCGAGGCCGAGGTGCTCCTCGTGGCGGTCGGCCGCGCGCCCGCGGAGCGCGGATCTCGGCCTCGAGGGCACGCGCGTCGAGGTTCGGCCGAACGGGTTCGTCGTCGGTCGATCCGTGGATGCGCACGGGCGAGCCCGGCGTCTACGCGATCGGCGACCTCGTCCCGACCCAGGCCCTGGCCCACGTCGCGTCGCACGAGGGGATCGTCGCCGTCGAGCACGCGGCGGGCCGACCGGGACACCCCGTGGACTACGACAAGGTCCCGTCGTGCACGTACTGCCATCCCGAGGTGGCGTCGATCGGGCTGACCGAGGCTCGCGCACGCGAGCGGGGCCACGACGTGGGCGTCGGCAAGTTTCCGTTCTCCGCGATCGGCAAGGCCCGGATCCTGAACGACACGACCGGGTTCGTGAAGGTCGTGACCGACCGCAAGACGGACGAGGTGCTGGGGATCCACATCATTGGCCCGCACGCGACCGAGCTGATCGCCGAGGCCTCGGCCGCGCTGAGCCTCGAGGCCACGGCGGAGTCGCTGTTCCACGCGATCCACGCGCACCCCACGCTGTCCGAGGCGATCGGCGAGGCCGCGCTCGCGGTCCACGGCCGGGC
This sequence comes from uncultured Acidobacteriota bacterium, assembly GCA_963824225.1. Classification (GTDB taxonomy): domain Bacteria; phylum Acidobacteriota; class Polarisedimenticolia; order Polarisedimenticolales; family Polarisedimenticolaceae; genus CAWGOF01. The sequence goes on from CAWGOF010000003.1 coordinate 702,443, forward strand.
GATCCACATCTGAGGAGGAGAGCATGCGTGTCGACCTGACGATGCCGCAGATGGGCGAGTCGATCGCCGAGGGCACGATCTCGCGCTGGCGCAAGCGCGTCGGCGAGCGGGTCGAGCGCGACGAGCCGATCTTCGAGATCTCGACGGACAAGGTCGACGCCGAGATCCCCGCTCCGGCCGCGGGCACGGTGGTCGAGATCCGCGGCCAGGAGGGCGAGACGGTTCCGGTCAACCAGGTCATCGCCGTGATCGACACCGAAGGCGCCGCCGGCGGCGCTGCGCCGGCCGCCGCGGCCGCGGCCGCCACGGCCGCGGCCGGAGCCACGGCCGAAGCACCGGCGGCCGAAGCGCCGGCACCCTCCCCGTCCGCGCCGCCCGCCGCTGCGGCGGCCGCCGCCGCGGCGGCCGCCGACGCGGCCCAGCCGACGGAGCGCGCGGAGGACGAGGCGCCCGACGCGAAGCGGTTCTTCACACCGGTCGTGCGCAAGATCGCCGCCGAGCACGGAATCGATCCGGCGAGCGTGAGCGGGACGGGCGTCGGCGGACGCGTGACCAAGAACGACATCCTCGCCTTCGTCGCCGGCTCGGGCGCCGCAGCACCCGCGGCCGCCGCGGCCGCGGCTCCCGCGGCGCGACCCGTGGCGCCGGCTCCTGCGGGAGCGTCCGCCGTGGGCGCGCGCGGGACACGCGAGCGCATGTCGGTGATGCGCAAGCGCATCGCCGAGCGGATGATCGAGTCCCGCCGTACGTCGGCCCACGTGCACACGGTGTTCGAGGTCGACATGGCCCGCGTGACGCGCCTGCGCGAGCAGCAGAAGCAGGCGTTTCTCGACCGGCACGGGGTCAAGCTCACCGTGACCGCGTACCTGGTTCGAGCGGTGTGCGGCGCGCTGCAGCGGTTCCCGATCCTCAACGCGTCGGTCGACGGCGAAGAGATCGTGTACCACAAGGACATCAACGTCGGCGTCGCCGTCGCGCTCGACTGGGGCCTGATCGTGCCGGTCGTGCGCGGTGCGGACCAGCTGTCGCTGGCCGGGATCGCGAACCGTCTCGACGACCTGTCGACGCGCGCGCGAGCCAAGAAGCTCTCCCCCGACGACGTGCAGGGCGGGACGTTCACCGTGACCAACCCCGGGCAGTACGGCGGGCTGTACGGGCTGCCGATCATCCAGCAGCCGCAGGTCGCGATCCTCGGCGTCGGCGGGATCGAGAAGCGTCCGGTGGTGATCGACGATGCGATTGCGATCCGGCCGATGATGTACCTCGCGCTGTCCTACGATCACCGGGTGATCGACGGCGCGGTCGCCGGCCAGTTCCTCGCCGCGCTCAAGCAGGATCTCGAGCGGTTCGACGAGGACGCGGTGTAGCGGTGCCCGCGCTCGTCACGCAGTGGCTCGGGCGAGTCGGCTACGCCGAGGCCACGGCGCTCCAGGAGCGCCTCGTCGACCGCGTCCGACAAGGCCTCGAGCCCGATCAGCTGCTCCTGCTCGAGCATCCTCCGGTGATCACGCTCGGCCGCCGCGCCGACGCGTCTCACGTGCTCGCGGACGCGGACGCCCTGGCCCGGGCCGGGATCGTGCTCCATGCGGCGACGCGCGGCGGAGACGTGACGTTCCACGGACCGGGCCAGCTCGTGGGCTACCCGATCGTCGCGCTCGCTACCGATCGCCGCGACGTGCACCGGTACCTGCGCGATCTCGAGCAGGCGCTGATCGATGCCGTGGGCGAGCTGGGCGTACGGGCCGGGCGCGTCGCCGGACGCACCGGCGTGTGGGTCTCTTCGTCCAAGGTCGCCGCGATCGGCGTGCGCCTCTCCACCGGCTGGATCACGTCGCACGGCTTCGCGTTGAACGTGGGCCGCGATCTCTCGGGGTTCGAATCGATCGTGCCCTGCGGAATCGAGGACGCTGGTGTGACCTCGCTCGAACGGCTCGTCGGCCGACCCCTCGATCTGTCCCACGTGGCCGCGCTCGTTGCGCCGCACGTCGCCGGCGCCCTGGGGATGGAGCTATCCTGGTACCCGACATGCACGCACGCCGTCCCGATTGGCTGAAGATCCGCCTGCGCACCGACGGACCGTTCGTGGAGCTGCGCTCGATGGTCCGGGAGCTGCGCCTGAACACGGTGTGCACCGAGGCGCGCTGCCCGAACATCTACGAATGCTGGAACGCGGGCACGGCGACGTTCATGATCCTGGGAGACACGTGCACGCGACGCTGCGGGTTCTGCAGCGTCACGAGCGGCCGGCCGGCGCCGGGCGTCGACCCGGCGGAGCCGGCCCGCGTCGCCGAGGCCGTGGCCCGGCTCGGCCTGCGGCACGCCGTGATCACGAGCGTCGATCGGGACGACCTGCCGGACGGCGGCGCGCGACACTTCTCGGACGTGCTCCTGGCCATCCGCGCGCGCGTGCCGGCGTGCGACGTCGAGGTCCTGACGCCCGACTTCAAGGGCCGGCCCGGTGCGCTCGACGTCGTCCTCGGCTCTCGACCGGTGGTGTTCGCGCACAACGTCGAAACGGTGCCGAGCCTGTATCGCACGGTGCGTCCTGGATCGCGGTACCACGGCTCGCTCGCGCTGCTGCGGGCCGCCGCTCGGTGGCGCGACGAGCGCGAGCCCGCGCTGCGGGTCAAGTCGAGCCTGATGCTCGGGCTCGGTGAGGAGCGCGCGGAGGTTCGCGCGGTGCTCGCGCGACCTGCGCCGCGCCGGTGTCGACGTGGTCACGCTCGGCCAGTACCTGCAGCCCACACGCGAGCACCTGCCGGTCGCGCGCTACGTTCCGCCGGCCGAGTTCGACGAGCTACGCCGGGAGGCGCAGGAGCTGGGGTTCCTGCACGTCGAGTCGGGGCCGCTCGTGCGCTCGTCGTACCACGCCGAGCGCCACGTGCCGGAGCGGAGCTAGGGCGACGGCGAAGGTTCAGGCGAGGCCGGCGCGTTCTTCTGCTTGTCCTTCTCTTCTTGGATCTTCAGCCGCTCGACGTCGCCGACGAAGCTCGGCGTGTCCGGCATGACCATCGTGCCGAGCGCCTGACCGCCGAGGAACGCCTCGACGTCACGGACGAGGCCCGCGACCTGCTCGGGGGTCGCCCCGACGTAGCGCCGGACGATCCGACCGGTCGGGTCGACGAGGAACGTGATCGGCATCACGACGATCCCGCCCCAGTCCTCGTTCGCGCGCGAGTCGGGACGGACGATCCGATACGTCAACGCGAGCGGCTCGAGAAACGCCCGGAGCTCATTGTCCTTCACCGGGTCCATCAGCACGCCGACGATCTGCAGCCCGTCGTCCGCGTACTCGGCGTGGAGCTTCTGCAGCGCCGGCATCTCGTCCTTGCACGGCACGCACCACGTGGCCCAGAAGTTCACGAGCGTGGCCTTGCTCTTGTTCCATTCGATGTGCCAGCGCTCGGATTCGAGCGTCTTGCCAGCCAGGCGTGGCGCGGGATCTCCGGGCGCCAGGGCCATACGCGGCGCCCCGGCGTGCACCAGGAACGGGAGCGCGACGACGAGCAGGATCGGAACGATCGTTCGATGCAGGCGGTTCACGTGCGCTCCTCGTTGTTCACGCGCGTTGCACATCCTGGAGCGGGAAACGGGACTCGAACCCGCGACCCCGACCTTGGCAAGGTCGTGCTCTACCAACTGAGCTATTCCCGCACGTAGCGGTGGAGAATACCCCAGGGAAAAACGACCGTCAACGCGAGCGGCGAGCGTATCCCCCGCGGTCGGCTTCGGGGCGGAAGGCGTCGACGAGGTGCTCGACGGCGAGCCGGCCGTCGGCCTCGGCGCGCACGGAGACGACGTCGAAGCGGCACGCTCGCTCGAGCGCCCCCCGCGCCTGCAGGTACAGCGTGGCGGCGCGGGCGAGCCGCGCCTGCCGGCGCCGATCGACCGCCTCGAGCGGCTCGCCGTAGCCCGACCCGCTGCGCGCCTTGACCTCGACGAAGACGAACGTGCCCGCGCGATCCTCGGCCACGAGATCGATCTCGCCGAGCCGCGTGCGGAACCGCCGGGCCCGGAGGCGGTAGCCCGCATCCTCGAGCACTCTCGCGGCCGCGTCCTCGGCCCGCTGGCCCAGCTCGTGCCTTGGATCCATCAGGCCCGCCGCTTCCAGATCGTGCCCTGCGGCGTGTCCTCGAGGACGATTCCGCGAGCGGCGAGCTCGTCGCGGATCCGATCGGCGCCGGCCCAATCGCGGCGCCGGCGCGCGTCCGCGCGCGGCCTCGATCGCCGCCTCGACCTCGGCCTCGAGCGCGGCCGGCGTCTCGGCCGAGAGCGCGAGCACGCCGTCGATCCGCTCGAGCGCGTGCATCAGCCGGTCGCGCGTCGCCGTGGGCAGCGCGCCGCGGTCCATCGCGACGTGCGCAGCTCGCGCGAGGCGGAACACGGCTCCGAGAGCCCGGCTGACGTTCAGATCGTCGGCCAGGCCGGCGCCGAACTCGATCAGCTCGTCCTCGATCGCCGCGTCGAGCTCCGGATCGGTGCCCGGCCCACCGGGCTCCCGCGCCACCCGGTGGCTGAGATCGTCGAGCCGGCGCACCTCGGCCGCGGCCTTGTCGAGCGCGGCGAACGTGAAGTTGAGCGGCGTGCGGTAGTGCGTCGTCGAGCAGCAGCATGCGCAGCACGCGCGGGTCGTGCCCCCGCGCCACGAGATCGCGCAGCGTGTAGAAGTTGCCCTTCGACTTGGCCATCTTCTCGCCGTCGACCATCAGGTGCGCGGCATGCATCCAGTGCCGCACGAACGGCCGGCCGGTCGCACCCTCGCTCTGCGCGATCTCGTTCTCGTGGTGCGGGAAGATGTTGTCCACCCCGCCCGTGTGCAGGTCGAACGTCTCGCCGAGGTACTTGATGCTCATGGCCGAGCACTCGAGGTGCCAGCCCGGCCGCCCGGGCCCGAACGGCGAGTCCCAGGTCGGCTCGCCGGGACGCGTCGCCTTCCACAGCACGAAGTCCCGCACGTCGTCCTTGTCGTACTCGTCGCTGATCGACGCGCGCGCCGGGGCGCGATCTCCCGACCCTCGACGCCCGACAGCCGGCCGTAGCCCGGGAACGCGCCGATGCGGAAGTACAGCGAGCCCTGGCTCTCGTAGGTCAGACCGTGGTCCTGCAGCCGCTGACCGAGCGCGATCATCTCGGGCACGTGGTGCGGTCGCCCGCGGGTACTGCTCGGCCGGCTCGACGCGCATCGTCTCGAGGTCCTCGAAGAAAGCGGCGATGAACGGCGCGGTCACCTCGTCGAGCGTCTTTCCCTCGGCGGCCATGCGCGCCAGGATCTTGTCCTCGATGTCGGTGATGTTCATCACCTGGATCACGCGCAGGCCGTGGTGCTCGAGCGTGCGGCGCAGCAGGTCCTCCCACACGTAGGTCCGGAAGTTGCCGATGTGCGCGAAGTCGTACACCGTCGGTCCGCAGGTGTACATCCGGACGACGCCGGCCTCGCCGGGCTCGAGCGGATCGACCGACCGGGTCAGGGTGTTGTAGAACCGCATGGCGCCGCGGATTCTACCAGCGATCTAGAACGCCAGTCGTACGCCGAGCTGCCAGCTGCGCCCGAACCGGCGCACGGCCTCGTTGTTGCCGTTGAGCTGCTGGCCGGACTCTTGGAACGGGCTGTACACCTGGTACGTCCCGTCGTTGAGCACGTTGAACACCTCGACGGACACCTGGCCGTTCGTCGAGCCCGCACGGAACTCCTTGCTCAGGCGCAGGTTCAAGTCCCACACCGCCGGGTTGCGCTCCGAGTTGCGCTGGCCCGTGGGGTAGCTCGTGCGGGGCCGGGCCGCGCCTTCGGCGCCGAGGCCGAAGAGCGGCGGCGAAATCGCATCGTAGGACACGTCGCGCACGAGGATCGAATACGGCAGTCCCGACTCCCAGCCCAGCGTGCCGCCGAGCCGCACGCCCCACGGGGTTACCGTGGTCGCGCTGAGCTTGACGACGTGGCGCTGGTCGTAGGCCTGGTAGCCTCGCTCGTCCTCGATCAGCGTGCGGTCGTTGCCCAGTCCCTGGTTGTAGTCCTCGCCGTTGCCGATCGCGCGGGAGAAGGTGTAAGAGCCCTGCAGCTCCCAGTTGCGGTACTGCCGGCGCACGAGCTCGAGCACGTAGGCGTGGTAGTCGATCGAGTTCAGATTTCCCACGAGGAGCAGGTTGCCCCACCCTGGGTTCTGCACGTAGAGGTCGAGGAGCCCGTCGGGCACCGCCAGGCCGCTCCCAGGAGTTCCGGCCGGGGTCCCGGGCCGATCGCGGAAGTCGCCGGCGCAGTCGTCGGTCACGCCATCGCCCGGCGCATAACGGGGATCGTAATCCGGGTCACCCGGGAGCACCGGCACGACCGGTACCTCGTCGCCGGGGCTGGTCGACGTAGCGTTGCAACGGCCGGCGTCGAGCGGAACGTGGTTGAGATCGGCGTCCTGCAGCTGGTCGCGGAAGCGGCGCTGGATGTAAGTCAGCTTCAGCGAAACTTCTGTCGCCACCTCGCGCTCGAAGGACAAGGTCAGCTCGTCGTTGTGCGGCGGCTTCAGGTCACGGGCCACGGCGTCGACGTTGACCGACGGGCTGACGCTGTCGCGCAGGCCGGGCAGGATCGTCCATTGTCCGCGTATCTCCTCGGCATCGAAGGCGACGTACGCGGTCGGCGAGTCGATCTCGAGCAACGGCAGGCCGAGGAACAGGCTGCCGTAGTACCGTCGCGCCGTCGCCGCCAGCTTGGTCTTGCCGTCGCCCCACGGATCCCAGGCCACGGACAGGAACGGCGACACCGGCGTGTTGCGCAGGTGGACATCGTCCGCGCGGCGCGAGCGTTCCCAGAACGCGCTCTGCTGCGCCGCGAGCGTCTGCCGGGAGAAGATCTGCGCGTACGGCAGCTTGAGCGCGAGCGCGAGCTGCCCGTAGAAATCCTCCAGATCTTCATACGCCGTGAACGCACGCTGGAGCGCGATCTCGTCGGTAATATGGCTGGCGATCATCGCGGTGTACGCGGCGTACTCGGCCGGCGGATCGAACGTCCCGTTGCCGAGCGAATCGATCTCCTCGCGGTCGACCGCGAGCCCGGCGGTGAGCGTCAGGTTCGACGCCGGCTTGATCTGGTCCTCGACGTACACGCCCCAGCTCACGCCGCTCGCGCGCACCTCGGACGTCGGCGGAATCGGGAAGTCACCGAACACGATCGCGTGCGGAGGCCCGAACAGCGTGTCGATGAACATGCTGATGTCCGGCCGCTGGGTCAGCGAGCGAAAGTACCGCTCGTTCTCGATGCTCAGACCCATGCGCAGCTGGTGCGTCGCGCCGAACAGGCGCCCGCCGAACACGCTCGCGTCGGCGTGGACCGTCAAGCGCTGCCGGTGGTCCTGCTGATCGAACGGGAAGGGTCCCGAGACCGTGCCCGAGTTGACCACGGTGCATCGTGCGGAATCGAGGAACCCCGGCCCCTGGAGACAGCTCGGGTGCGCTCCCGGGTCGGTGGCCTCGTACCCGATGTTCAGGTCCTGCCACGCGACCTGGCTCTCGATCAGGACCTTCGGCGAGTAGGGCGCGGTCCAGGTCAGGCTGTACGTGTCGCCGCCGAGGTTGACGATCGCCGACGATTCGGCCGGTGTGAGCGAGCTGACACCGAAGTTCGTGATCGTCCGCGGGTCGGACTGGAACTGGAACGCGAGCTTGTTGCGCGGTGACGCCTGCCACGTGATCTGGTCCGAGTTGATCGTCCGCTCGTCGGTCACGATCTCGATGCGGCCGATCACGTTGACCGGCGTCTCCTCGTGCACCAGCTCGTGCGAGAGGCGATACCACAGCTTGTCCTTGACGATCGGACCCGAGAGCTGCACCGCCGGCTGGTACGTCTGGAAGTCGGGCAGGGCGACGTCCGAGAAGTCTCCCGCCCCATCGCCGTCGAGCTTGCGCGAGCGATAGAACAGCTCGAACACGCCCTCGAAGTCGTTGCTCCCCTGCTTCTGCAGGATCCGGGCGAAGCCGCCCTGGGCCCGCCGGAACTCGACACCGGCGCCCGCGGTCAGGACCTCCATCTCCTCGATCGAGTTGGGGTTGACGTCGAACATGCGCTGCCCCGTCAGCGGATCGACGTTCGAGATCCCGCTGACGACCGCCTTGAAGTCGCGGTCCCGCGCGCCGTGCACGTTCGGGTTGCCGTCGCCGTCGGCGTCCTGGACCCCCGGAGCGAGCGTCAGCACGTTCTGGTAGAACCGGCCGGGCACCGGGAGATCCTGGATGAACTCGTCCGAGAACTTCATCGACTGCGACGTCTCGTCGAGGTCGACGACCTCCGATGCGGCCTCGACCTTCACGTGCTCGACGAGCTCTCCGGTGAGCGCGGTGGACACACGAGTCACCTCGCCGATCCGCACCTTGACGTCCGAGATCCGCTGGGGCAGGAACCCGGGGAACACGATCGTGATGCTGTAGCCGACCCCCCCCGTGCCCGTGGCCCGCAGCACGGGGAACGCGGCGACGCCGTCGCGCCCCGTGTCGATGCCGGTCTCGCGAACGTAGCCCTGCGCGTGCGCGATCGTGACCACGGCGTGCTCGACCGGCTGGCCCGCCGTATCGCGGACGGTCACCTCGATGCCCCCCGACTGGGCCCAGGCCTCGGAGACGGCGAGCGCGCTCGCGAGGACCAGGAGAGCCGCGGCCGAGCAGCGCATCGGTTCTTTCCGGTGTGGAAAACGAACGGGCCGCCCGTGGGGCGGCCCGTTTCGAGGGATCAAATCGTCGACATGGATCAGAAGGCGAGACGCAGGCCGAGCTGCCACTCGCGACCGAAGCGCCGCGTCGCGTCGTTGTTGCCGTTGACCTGCTGTCCGCTCTCGGTGAACCCGTTGTACACCAGGTACGTGCCGTCGTTGAACACGTTGAACACCTCGACCGACGCCTGGCCGTTCACGCCGCGCCCGAGGCGGAACTCCTTCGTCATCTTCAGGTTGAGGTCCCAGAACGACAGGTTGCGCTCGCTGTTGCGCTGGCTGGTCAAGTACGTCGTGCGCGTGCGCGCGGCGGCGTCGGATCCGAGGCCCTGGAACTGGGGTGAGATCGCGTCGTACGAGATCTCGCGGCGCAGGATCGAATACGGAAGGCCGGACTGCCAGCCCAGGTTTCCGCCGAGCCGGATGCCCCACGGCGTCACCGTCGTCGCCGCCACCTTGACCACGTGGCGCTGGTCGTACGCCTGGTAGCCGCGCTCGTCCTCGACGAGCGTCCGATCGTCTCCCAGCCCTTGGTTGAAGTCTTCTCCGTCGCCGATCGCCTTGGAGAACGTGTACGAGCCCTGGAGCTCCCAGTTCCGGTACTGCCGGCGGATCAGCTCGAACGAGTAGCCCTGGTAGTCGATCTGGTTCAGGTTGCCGACGTAGAACACGTTGCCCCAGCCCGGGTTCTGGACGTAGAGATCCGGGATCCCGTCCGGCCGCTCCAGGTTGATGTCGTCTTCCTCGGTTGCGCCCTGGATGAACTCGAGCTCGCCCGCGCAGTCGTCGATGATCCCGTCGCCCGGAGCGTAGGCCGGGTTGTACTCCGGATCGCTCGGCGTGACCTTGACGACCGGGAACCGGTCTCCCGCCGCCGTGGACGTGAAGTTGCACCGACCGGCGTCGAGTGGTACGTGGTTCAGGTCGATATCCTGGAACTGGTTGCGGAACTTCCGGTTGATGTACGTGACCTTGATCGACGTCTCGGTCGCGATCTCACGCTCGAACGACAGCGAGAACTCGTCGTTGTACGGCGTCTCGAGGTCGCGCGCAATCGCGTCGACGTTGACCGCCGGGCTGACGCTGCTGCGCAAGCCCGCGGGACCCGAGGGGATCGTCCAGATGCCATTTACCTGCGTCGCGTCGAACGCCAACGACGCCGACGCCGAGTCGATCTCGGACAGCGGGAGCAGCAGCGGCGTGGCGCCGTAGTACCGCCGTGCCGTCGCTGCGAGCTTGGTCTTGCCGTTGCTGAACGGGTCCCAGGCCACGGACAGGAACGGCGAGGGGTTCGTGTTCACCAGGTTCACGTTGTCCGCGCGCCGCTTCTGGTCCCAGAACGTGCTGTTCTGGGCCGCCGTGGACAGACGCGAGAACAGCGTGTCGTACGGGATCTCCAGCTGGGTGGCCAGCTGACCGACGAAGTCCAACAGGTCCTCGTACCCGGTGAATGGCTGCTGGAGCGCCGGCTGGTCGTCGACGCCCGCAGCCAGGAGGTCGAGGTAGGCCTGGTACTCCGCCTCGGGGTTGAACGTCCCGTTCCCGCTCGACGTGATCTCCTCGCGATCGATCGCCAGGCCGAGGGTCAGGGTCAGGTTCTGTAGCGGCTTGATCTGATCCTCGGCGTACAGTCCCCACGTGATCCCGGTCGCCCGGACCTCGCTGATGTTCGGCACCGGGAAGTCACCGAAGATGATCGCGTGCGGCTCGGGGTCCGACTGGCCGCCTCCTGCATCGTCCATCAACGTGACGATGAACAGGTTCACGTCCGGACGCTGCTCGAGACGCCTGAAGTACCGCTCGTTCTCGACGCTCATGCCGAACTTGAACTGGTGCGTCGCACCGAAGATGCGGCCGCCGAACACCGTCGCGTCCCCACGCACGGTCAAGCGCTGCCGGTGATCGTCGGCCGTAGCGGGGAACGAACCCGAGAACTCTCCCGAGTCGACGTCGAAGCAGCGCGCGTTGTTGAGAAACGCCGGGCCGTTCAGGCACTGGACCTCGGCGTTCGGATCGCTCGGGCTGACGCTGGTGTTCAGGTCCTGCCACGCAACCTGACTCTCGATCAGGATCTTCGGCGAGTACGGTGCGGTCCACGTCATGCTGTACGTCTCGCCGCCCAGATCGAACTTGGCCGACGACTCCCCGGGCACGAACGAGCTGACGCCGAAGTTCGTGATCGTGCGCGGGTCGGACTGGAACTGGAACGCCAGCTTGTTGCGCGGCGACACCTGCCACGTGATCTGGTCCGCGTTGATCGTCCGCTCGTCGGTCACGATCTCGATCCCGTCCGTCACGTTGACCGGCGTCTCCTCGTGCACCAGCTCGTGCGAGAGGCGATACCACAGCTTGTCCTTGACGATCGGACCCGACACCTGCACCGACGGCTGGTACGTCTCGAAGTCGGGTGTCGGGACGTCCGAGAAGTCGCCCGCGCCGTCGCCGTTGAGCAGCCCCGAGCGATAGAACAGCTCGAACACGCCCTCGAAGTCGTTGCTCCCCTGCTTCTGCAGGATCCGGGCGAAGCCGCCCTGCGCACGCCGGAACTCGACACCCGCGCCCGCCGTGATCACCTCCATCTCCTCGATCGAGTTGGGGTTGACGTCGAACATGCGCTGGCCCGTCAACGGGTCGACGTTGCGATCCCGCTGACCGTGGCCTTGAAGTCGCGGTCGCGCGCGCCGTGCACGTTCGGGTTGCCGTCGCCGTCGGAGTCCTGGACCCCCGGGGCGAGCGTCAGCACGTTCTGGTAGAACCGGCCGGGCACCGGGAGGTCCTCGATGAACTCGTCGGAGAACTTCATCGACTGCGACGTCTCTTCGAGGTCGACGACGTCCGAGGAGGCCTCGACCTTCACGCGCTCGACGAGCTCTTCCGAGAGCATCACCGGGAGCCGCGCGACCTCACCGATCCGCACCTTGATGTCCGCGAGCCGCTGCGGGGCGAACCCGGGGAAGGTCACGGTCACCGTGTAGCCCTTGCCCGATGCGCCGGTGGCCCGGAGCACCGGGAACGAGGCGACGCCCTTGGGGTTCGTCTGGGACGGCGTTTCCTTGACGTATCCCTGCTCGTGACTGATCGTGACGACCGCCCCGGGAAGGGGCTCGTTCTGGCCGTCGGTCACGGTGACCTTGAGCCCGCCGGTCTGCGCCGCAGCCAACGACACGGCGAACGCGGTGACGAGGACCGCGATGACGGGGCGCACCCACCTCATGAAATCCTCCTGGCGGACCGGCGCTGGAACTCAGAATCCCCCGAACCGGAGAGTTACGGCAGCGTTATGTACCACCCTCCCCCCGGGTCGTCAACCGAAAGGCTCGGCCCACGTTCACATTCATAACTGGAAACCTCGTACCGCGCCGCGCCCGGCGCCACGGCTTGCTGCGTCTTTGCAGCGCCCCCGCCGGATGGCCGGAATTCGGGGGGTCACACGGGGATGCCCAGGCGCTTGATCTTCTCGTTCAGGGTCGTGGGCTTGAGCCCGAGCAAGCTCGGCGGCGTGCTTCTGGACCCCCCCGTGCGCCGGAGCGCGGACTCGATGAGCTGGCGCTCGTACCGGGCGACCGCGTCGTAGAACGGAAGCCCGTCGGGCAGGGGCGCGCGGCGGCGGTGGCCCGAGGCGGGTCTGGAGCTCGGGGGGCAGCAGGTCGACGCCGATCTCGTCGCCCCGCGCGAGAACCACCCCGCGCTCGACGACGTTCTCGAGCTCCCGCACGTTCCCCGGCCAGGCGTAGGCCGACAAGCCGCTCGAGCGACCTCCGGAGAGACGCCGGCCACGCGACTTGCCGTTTTCCGCGTTGAAGCGCTCCAGGAAGTGCTCGACGAGGAGCGGGAGGTCCTCGAGCCGCGCGCGCAGCGGCGGCAGGGCCAGAGCTGATGCACGTTCAGCCGGTAGTACAGGTCCTCGCGGAAGCGCCCCGGTCTCGACGAGCTTGCGAGATCTCCTCGTTGGTCGCGGCGAGGATCCGCACGTCCGCCGTGCCGGCTGTCGACCGCACCCGAGCGGTAGGAACTCCTTCTCCTGGATCACCCGCAGCAGCTTGGCCTGCACGGCCGGGCGCGACGGTCGTGATCTCGTCGAACAGGATCGTGCCGCCGTCGGCCGCCTCGAGCGAGCCCGATCTTGTCGCTCGTCGCGCCGGTGAACGCGCCGCGCTCGTGGCCGAACAGGTTGTCCTCGAGCAGGTCGGTGGGGATGCTGTCGCTGTTGACGACGAGGAACGGCTTGCGGGCGCGCGGGCTGCGCTTGTGGATCGCGTGGGCCACGAGCTCCTTGCCCGTGCCCGCTCTCGCCCTGGATCAGAACGGTCGAGCGGCTCGGGGCGACCTGCTCGATGAACCGGTAGATCTCCTGCATCGGACGCGAACTTGCCGACGATACTTCTCGAAGCGGTTGCGACCTTCGAGCGCGCGGCGCAGGTCCTTGTTTTCCAGGCGCAGGCGCGTGGTCTGGACCGCCCGGTGCGACGAGGAGCCGCACCTCGTCGTTGCTTGAACGGCTTGGTCAGGTAGTGGAACGCCCCGGAGCTTCATCGCCAGGACGGCGTTCTCGACCGTGCCGAACGCGGTGATCATCACGACGGCGAGGTCCGGATCGTGCTCGCGGACCCAGCGCAGCACTCGAGGCCGTCGACGTCGGGCAGCATGACGTCGAGCAGCAGCGCGTCCCACGGCGCGCGTGCGCCAGCGAGCGCGCCCCGACGCGCCGTCCTGGGCCACGACGACCTCGTGGCCGTCCTTCCCCAGCACGTCGCGCAGCACGTCGGCGACGACCGGCTCGTCGTCGACGACCAGGACGCCGGGCCCGTCGCGTTGTCCGCAACGTCGACCACGATCAAGCCATCGCGCGGGCCGAGCTGCGGCCAGGGGCAGCTCGACCCGGAAGCGCGTGAACTCGTCCGGCCTGGCTCTCGACGTGGATCTCGCCGTCGTGCTCGCGCACGATCCCGTAGCTGATCGACAGGCCGAGCCCCGTGCCCTTGCCGCGGCCCTTGGTCGTGAAGAACGGATCGAAGATCCGCGGAAGGTCCTCCTCGGAGATCCCGATCCCGTCGTCCGCCACCTCGAGCACCGCCTTGCCGTCCCGGCACGCGCTCGACACGGTGATCGTCCCCTGCTCGCGCAGCGCGTCGCGCGCGTTCGAGCAGCAGGTTCAGGAGCACCTGCTGCAGCTTCCCGCGGTGGCCGCGCACGGGCGGCAGGTCGTCGCCCAGCGCGACGACCAGCCGCAATCCTCCGCGCCGCACGTGGGGCTCGAACAGCTGCAGCACCTCCTGGATCGTGCCGTTGAGGTCGACCGACTCGAAGGCCGTGCGCTCCGGGCGCGCCAGGTTGAGCAGCGAGTCGGGTGATTCCCGCGGCGCGCTCGGTCTGTTGCTCGATCTTGCGCAGGACCTCCTTGCGCCGGTCCCCGTCGTCCAGGTCGTCGAGCAGCAGCTGGGCGTAGCTCGAGATCCCGGTCAGCGGCGTGTTGATCTCGTGGGCGACCCCGGCGGCGAGCAAGCCGAGCGATGCCAGGCGCTCCTGACGCGCCGCCTGCTCCTCGAACGCGACCCGCTCGGTGACGTCGTCGAACGTCACGACCCGCGCACCCCGATCGCCGTCCGCGTCGGCCCACGTGATCGACAGGTTGACCACGTCGGCGCTCGTCGCGCGCGGTTGGTCAGGCTCAGGCGGAAGATCCGCGCGTCGGTCGTCGGCGTGTCGGGCGCCGACTCGCGCTCGATGCGCCGCGCGACGTGCAGCGGGAAGCACGTCGACGAGCCGGCGTCCCACCGCCTCGTCACGGGGCAGGCCGTAGATCTCTTCGAGCGCGCGGTTCCACGCCTGGATCCGCCCGTCGCCGTCGAGCAGCAGCAGGCCGACGGCGCTGCTCTCGAGGATCCGCTCCTGGCGCGCGTGCAGGCGCTCGATCTCGTCGGCCCGGCGTCGCACCTCGTGCAACAGCCGCGCGGCCTCGATCGCCGTCGCCGCGTGCGCCGCCAGGGTGCCCAGGAGCGCGCGGTCCTCGCTGCTCAACGGCTCCTCGCGCTCGGGTCGCTCGGCCACCGCCAGCACCGCGCGCAGACACGCCCTTGACGCGCATCGGGAACAGGTAGCGCGCCCACGGCGCGGTGTCGAGCACCGGGCCCGTCGCGACGCGGTGCGGCTCGCGCTCGAGACCGATGCGCGTCGCATCGTCGATCTCGATCGGGTCGCGCCCCATCCTGCCGGTCGATCGATCGGAGCCGCTGCGCCTCGCACACCCAGACCTCCGCGCGCGGGATCCCGAGCGTGTCGCGGATCCGGGCCCGCAGGCGCTGCACGAGGGACGCGAGATCGGTCTCCGCGTTCAGCTCACGAGCCCACTCGAGCAGCGTCGCGCGGTAGCTGTACCGCCTGCGGTAGAACGCCCGCTCGACCGCCGCTCGCGTCCACACGCGGAGCTGTGGGTAGGAGATCGCGGCGGCGAGGAACCCGACGTAGCGCGAGGCGCTGCGGGACATCGGCAGGAGCTCGGCCACGCCTTCGCGCAGCACGAACACCGCGCCGGCGAGCACGGCGAACGCGCCGAATACCGCCGAGACCTCGGCGAATCCGCGCACGAGGAACACGTCCAGGTCGTCGAGCCGGTACCGCGCGAGCGCAGCGGTGAACGCTCCGGGAACGAGAACCATCGGAGCGACGGCGAGGAACTCGGCCCACGCCGGCAGCTCGGCCGCGCCGATCGTGAACGGCACGGCGTACAGGAGGACGAACGGACCGAGTCCGATCGCGAGGCCCCACAGGAGCCAGCGCAGCTGGCTCCTGTGCAGGAGCGACGACGAGCGAAGGAGCGCCTTGACGACGAGGGCTGTGGCGATGACCCACGCCAGGGCGAGGAGCGCGGGCTCGACGCGCTCCACGACCTCGACGGCGAGCCGTGGGTCGCCGAAGCGGTAGCTCCCGCCGAGCGCATCGGGGCGGACCCACGCCGAGGTGAGGATGCTCAGGCCGACCGCCGCATACGCGAAGGCCGCGGTCAGGCGCGGGCGGCTCAGAATCGGTCGCGCGATCGTGATCGCGAGATGCACGAGGAGCGCTGCGCCGAGCGCCCCGGCGAGCAGATCGGTCCAGTCGATGATCCGGTCGAGGGTATCGGCCCGCCCGGTCCGGCTCAGCGCGAGATGCGCAAAGAAGCTGATCGCGAGGAGCGGATACAGCGCGCCGCCGCGGATCGCCGGCCACTTCCAGGCGATGAATACGCCCGAGACCCAGAACGCGAGGCCGACGAGCGCGAGATACGCGTACGGCTCGCCGCGCGGCTCGTGCTGCGGCGCGAGCGTCAACACGAGCTCCGCGTTGCCCCGGCGGATGCGCAACGTCGACGCGCTCGCGTCCCAGCCGATGCGGGTGAGGTCGAGCGCGTTCGCGATGGGCCGGCCATCGAGCTCGACGGCCATGTCGCCGACTCTCAGCCCGGCCCGGGCTGCGGGGCCCGCAGGATCGACCTCCAAAGCGACGGGACCGGCCTGCGACTGGATCCACTCGACGCCGGTGATCGGCTCGGTCGCGCCCGACCGACGCACGAACGACACGACCCCGAGGAGCAGGATCGGTACGCACAAGGCCAGCGCGAACCAACTCCCTGCACGGCGCGTCCAACGCACCATCGAGTTCATCCCGGGAGCCCCCCGCCAGAGATCCAGCAAGTCGCGCGCCAACGCATCGATCGACGGGCTGTCGCGCGCCCGATCGAGGTCGCTGTATACAAACGACTTGCCGTCGAGGGTCGAACACGACGACGCGAGGTCGATCCAACTCGACGGATTCCGGGGCTCGGCATCCGGATGATTGGATCCAGCGCTCCGACCGCTCCCTCGCGCCGACATCCAACGAGACGTCGGCCCGCTCCCGCGGACAGGAGCATCAGAACAGCACCGAGATCCCGGCGCGGAACTGGTTCCCGGTCGTGCTCAGGATCCGGGCGTCGTCCTCGTCCGTCGACGACTCCGCCTCGGCGGTCCGCACGCCCAGCAGGGCGCGCCAGGACCCGAGCGACCGCAGGTGGAACAGGTCCTGCGCCAGCGTGAGCTCGATCGACCGCAGCTGCAGCTCCTCGGCGTCCGGCTCGGCCGATGCGAGGCCCGATTGGAGGACGCGACGGTACGACACGGTCACGCTCGTGCCGGCGCGGACGGCCCGCAGCCCGAGATCGCCACCGACGTAGCGCAGATTGCGCTCGGCCAGCTGATAGATCGGCGCGTCGACGGGAAGCACGGTATCGAGCGCACCGTTCGCCGAGCCACGCAATACGTCGATCGATCCTCGGATCGAGCCAGTCTTGCGCGCGAGCGCGACCCTCTGCTCGTGGACCGCGACGTCTCCGTCGCTCACGAACATCGGCGGCCCGGCCGCGGTGACGCGAGGCCGGCACGTCTCGAGCCCGAGCTGCGATGGCGCGTACGACGTACCACCGGACAGTCGCAGGCTCGAGCCGAGGGGAATGGTCGCGGTCAGCTCGTATCCGAGGTCGCCCGCGCCACGGAACGATCGCGCGGGTCCGGCCGTCGACGATCCCGATCCGGCGATGCCGTGATACGCCAGGGTCGCCGTCACCTCCGCGTCGTCGACGCGCCATGCACCGCCGATCCGCGGAACGACGACCGCCACGGCGAACGGCTCGACCGAGTGTCGGTATCCCAGACCCCAGATCAGCGCCGTCCCCCCGGCGACCGACCAGCGATCGCGGGCCTCGACGCCGAGGCTCAGACCCGGCAAGCCGTGGACGTACTCCGCACCGGCGCCCGGAGCAACGCGCAGAATATCGGCAGCCTCGAGCATGCGCGCGCCGAACTGCACCTGGACCTCGTGCGCACTCGTCGGTGCGACGAGGTAGGTCCCGCCCGCCGCGACAGCGCGGCTCGTGACCTGCTCCGGCGCGCCCACGCTCGCGCTCGGCGGCGGTCGCGAGACGGCCGTGTCACGGTAGTCCATCATCAGGTCGAGCCGGCTGTCCGAGCTGATCGGCTTGGACCACGACGCACCGTAGCCCCAGGATTTCTGCTCACGCGTAACCGAGCTCGCGGGCGCGGCGATCGAATCGAGCGTGTGGATGTAGCCCAGGTCCGAGCGACCCCAGAACGCGGAGACCGCGAGATCGGAGTCCGGCTCGGTCGCGATCGACAACCCGACGCGCACACCCGCCGCATCGCGATCGGTGCTCGTCGTATCCCGCTCGGTGGCCCGCGAGGCCACGGTGGCATGACGGTACCCGTGCACCTCGATGCCGCCGCGCGAGCCGACGCCCGAGGCGACGCGGACCGACGTCTCGGTGCCGGCGCCTTCCCGGCTCGCCGTACCGCCGCCACCGGGGTGCACGGCCACGTGATCGACCTGCACCTCGAGCGGCGCCGCGCCGATCTGCGGAACGCGGTCGGCGACGAGCGCTGCGGTCAACGGCGCGTCTTCGACCTCGTGCAGCAGGTAGCGCCGCGGCAGCCGCATGCCCCACGCGTCGTGGGGTCGGTCGCTCGGCTCGAGGTGAATCGCCGGCTCGAGGACGATCTCGAGCCACGCTCGGGCGCGACTGTCGAGCCGATCGACGATCGTGAAGTATCCGTCCTTGATCGCCGCCACGCGGTACAGACCCGCGGGAAGGTCGGCGAAGAACACGCGGCCATCGCGGTCGCTGCGCAGGACCGCCACCGGCGCCATCTGCCCATCCGAGATCAAGACCTCGGCATCGGCGATCGCATGCCCGAGGATGTCCCGGACGATTCCAGCGATGGGATGCGCTTCGCGCGCCACCGAGACGGTGGCGACGTGCGCCGCGAGAGCCACCGCGGCAACCGCTGCCGCTCTCGCGGGGTTGCCGAGCATCGCGCCCCCTTCCGGTCCGCTCCCCCAGTCGTGTCCGCGGGTAGGCGTCTCAGATTGTAGGGCTCGAGGCGAAAAGTTGTCAAAGATCCTGACTGCAATAGGATATGGCTTCGATGAGCGCTCCGATTCACGGCGTGCGCGCGGCGATCGTCGGGTGGGCGCTCCTGTGCGTCGCCGCCCCGTGTCTTTCCGCTCCCGATATCCACGTGTCGGAGCACAGTGAGGTTCGGCTCACGGTACGCGCGCTGACCGCGCGCTGGGCCGCCGGGGCGAAGGAGCCCCGACTCGTCGTCCCGGGCGGCGGCGAAGCGTCGGCCGAGTCGGTCCTCGATTGGCCCGCGGGGCACGGCCCGACGAAGCTGGCGATCACGGTCCGCTCGGCCGAGACCTCGGCCGACGGCGAGCAGACCGTCGAGGTCGCGGCGCGGCTGACCCTCGCCGACGGCACGCTCGTTTCGGCCGCGCGCAGCCTGAGGTTCGTCGAGCGCACGACGTCGCTGTTCGAGGTCTACCGTGCCGGGGATGAGACGCTCACGCTCGCGCTCGAGGCCGAGGCGGAGGTGGTCAAACGGTTCGCCTCGCGGCCGAGCCCCGGGGCGCCCGTGCGGTTCCACCTCGAGATCGAGCGCGTCCTCGACGGTCGTGCGATCCCGCTCGAGAGCAACGATCTCGATACGTTCGTGGGTGAGCCCGTGTCGTACTCGTTCGTTCTGGGGGAAAAGCCCGAGAGCGAGCGGGCCAAGCTGACCCTGCGTCCGCTCCGTGTGGTCGGCGCGATGATCGAGATCGAGGCCGAGATCGGCGGCGCTCTGGCTTCGGCGGCCGATCTCGCCGTCATCGGGCGTACCGAGCGGATCCTCGCGTCGCGGGACGCGACGTCGACGATCGCGCTCGAGACCGGAACGCCTCCGGTAGGGTATCGCTTCCGGATCACGCCCCGGTTTTGAGCGTGTCTACGCACGTCCGCGCGCACGCGCCGCGCCTCGCGGGGCTGGCGCTGCTCGTCCTGGCGCTCGGTCCGTCGGCGTCCGCGCCGCCGGCGCCGTCCGCAGCACCCGTGCTGACGCTCAGCTCGGACCTGCGCGTGCGCGTGGTCCAGGGCAAGGACATCGAGCTCGAGGTGCTCGGCGCGGAGAGCGACACGTGGGACACGCTCGGCGCCCGCGTCGGCGGAGGGACCGAGTCCGGCGCGGCGCTCGGTGCGTGGAACCGCGCGACCCGCACGCCCGCGGGCGCCTGGATCCGCGTGCCGCTGGCGTTGCTCGACGACGACCATCGACGGTTGGTCCTCGAGTCGGTATTCCCCGAGGATCGCCGGGATGGAGAGGACAGGCTGCACGTGGTCGGTCGGGGTGCGGTCCCCCTACCGGATGCCGGACCCTGGCAGATCGCGCTGTGGTTCACCGGGAAGGGCGAGCTCTTCTCCGAGCTGCTCGAGGCGAACGGCATCGACTCGCCCGAGCTGTCGCGCGGACAGGAGCTGCGCATCCCCGCACGGCTCCTGCACCGCGCGCTGCGCTCGGGCGGCGGGGGCGCGGGCGGTCTCCTCGAATATGGCTCGGACGAGCACGGTCCGTTCGCCGCTTACCGGCTGAAGCCCGGGGAGGCGCTGTACACGGCGGTCGTCCTGAGGTTCACCGGCCGGACGCGAGCGGGCGATGTCGCCGAGGTCGCCGCCGAGGTCGCCCGGCGCAACGGGATCCGCAACGTCCGCGACATTCCCGTGGGGTACAGGATCAAGATCCCGCTCGCGCTTCTCGAGCCCGACTTCCTGCCCGCCGGCCATCCGGGACGGCTTGCCGCCGAAGCGGAGCAGGCCGCGGTCGATCGCGAGATCGCGCGCGAGAAGTCCGGATCGCGCCGCACGGGGCTCGAAGGCGTCGTCGTGATCCTCGACCCGGGACACGGCGGCCGCGATCTCGGGACGATGAACAACGGGCTGTGGGAGCACGACTACGTCTACGACGTCGCCTGCCGGCTGAAGCGCGGCCTCGAGGCCCACACGGCCGCGACCGTCCACCTGACGCTCGAGGACCTCGAGACGGGGTCGAAGCCATCGACCACCGACACGCTCGTCGCGAACCGCCAGGGAACGATCGCGACCCATCCCCCGTTCCTGGCCAAGGAGACGGGCGAGGCCCAGGTCGGTGTGAACCTGCGCTGGTATCTGGCGAACTCGATCTTCCGCCGCGCGGTCGCCTCCGGTACCGACCCCCGACGAATCGCGTTCGTCTCGCTGCATGCCGATGCGCGGCACCCGTCGCTCGCCGGCGTGATGGCCTACGTTCCGGGCGCGGGCAACGTCGGTCCGTCGCACGGGTCGAAAGGCAAGTCGTACATGGCCTACGCCGAGGTGCGCGAGAAGCCGATCGTGCAATTCACGCGCGATCAGCTCGTGCGATCGCAGGCCATGTCGACGGCGCTGGCCCAGGCCGTCGTCCGGTCGTTTCGGGAGGCCCGCCTGCCGGTCCAGCCGTACCAGCCGGTGCGCCACAGGATCCTGCGCGGGAAATCGGTGTTCGTTCCGGCCGTGCTGCGGGGCAACGAGATCCCCACGAAGATCCTGGTCGAGATGGTCAACCTGAGCCACCCGACCGACGCCGCGCTCCTCGGGACCGCGGCGGGGCGCGAGCGCATGGCCCAAGCGCTCGAAACCGCCGTGTTGCGGCACTTCGGGGGCAGCCCGGCTTGACAGCCCCCCCGGAGCCGCTCTATCCATGAGTCCTCAGCTCCGCCCCTGCGGCGGGAGGGCCCAGATGCCGATCTACGAGTACCGGTGCACGGCCTGCGGTCACCAGATCGAGGTGATGCAGAAGATGAGCGAGCGCAAACTGCGCAAGTGCTCGCGGTGCTCGGGGCGTCTCGAGAAGCTGATCTCCCGAGCGGCGTTTCAGCTCCGCGGGGGTGGCTGGGCTTCCGAGGGCTACGCCAAGGACAAGGACACGGACAAGGACAAGGACAAGAAGAAAGCTTCGAAGTCCGAGTCGAGCGAGTCGTCGAAGACGAAATCGGGCGACGCGGCGAGCGACAGCTCGCCGAAGAAGGCCGCGTCGGTCTGAGCCTGGACGGGGCGGCCCGATCCATCCACACCGAACGGCTGCGCTATACTCCGCGCCGCACCGTGAAAGTCCTTCTCGTCGGTGGCGGGGGCCGCGAACATGCGCTCGCGTGGGCGCTCGGGCGGAGCCCCGAGTGCACGCGCCTGCGCGTCGCGCCCGGGAGCGCGGGGATCGGCGCCGGTCACGATCTCGTGCCGATCGCGACGAGCGACACGGTGGGGCTCGCGCGTCATGCGGTGAGCGAGCGCTACGACCTGGTCGTGATCGGACCCGAGGCTCCGCTCGTCTCGGGCCTCACCGACCGGCTGGCCGAGCTCGGCATTCCGGCCTTCGGACCGACCGCGGCGGCCGCGGCGCTCGAGGGCAGCAAGGTCTTCGCCAAGCGCTTCCTGACGCGCCACGCGATCCCGACCGCCGGTTACCACGTGTTCTCGGACGCCGAGGCGGCGAGCCGGTTCCTGCGATCGTCTCACGCCCTCTATCCGCTCGTGATCAAGGCCGACGGTCTCGCGGCGGGGAAGGGCGTCGTCCTCGCCGCGGACGCGCCCGAGGCGCTCGAAGCGGCGACCTCGATGCTCTCGGGCACCGCGTTCGGCGACGCCGGCCGGCGCATCGTCGTCGAGGATCTGCTACGCGGGCGCGAGGCCTCGTTCTTCGTGCTGACCGACGGCGAGCGCTGGGTCGAGCTCGCGCCGTGCCAGGACTACAAGCGTGTGGGCGACGGCGACACCGGCCCCAACACGGGCGGCATGGGAAGCTACTCGCCGTCCGCGTTCCTCGACGCCGCTACGCGCACGACGGTGCACCACCGGATCGTCGAGCCCACGATTCGTGGTCTGGCGTACGAGGGCCGGCCGTTCCGCGGCGTCTTGTACGTCGGGCTGATGCTGACCGAGCGGGGTCCGCAGGTCCTCGAGTACAACGCGCGCTTCGGCGACCCCGAGACCCAGGTGCTCCTGCCGCGCCTCGAGGCCGACTGGCTGCCCCTGCTCCACGCCTGCGCGACCGGGTCGCTCGATCCACGACCGCTCCCGTGGTCCGCCGACGCCGCGGTGTGCGTCGTGCTCGCCGCGGCGGGCTATCCCGGCTCGCATCGGACCGGGGATCCGATCCGGGGCATCGAGACCGCAGCCGAGCGGCCCGGCGTGCACGTGTTCCACTCCGGCACGGCGCGCCGCGAGCCGACCGGGTGGGTCACGGCGGGCGGCCGGGTTCTCGGTGTGACCGCGCTCGGACCGACGCTCGACGCGGCGCGCGCCGCGGCGTATTCGGCCGCGGACTGCATCGACTGGCCGGGTCTGCACCGGCGCTCGGACATCGCGTCGGACGCGGTCACCGAGCGCGCGAACGCATGAGGGACGAGATCATGGAACGCTCGACCGGCGGCCGCGTGGCGTTGCTGATGGGCAGCGACTCCGACCTGACGACGATGTCGAGCGCGCTGCGCGTGCTGCGGACGCTGCGGGTCGATTGCGAGGTGCACGTGGCCTCGGCGCACCGCACGCCCGACCGGACGATGCAGATCGTGCGCTCGGCGCCCGAGCGCGGTGTGCGCGTGTTCATCGCCGGGGCGGGGGCGGCTGCGCACCTCGCGGGCTTCGTCGCCGCGCACACGACGCTTCCCGTCCTCGGAGTGCCGCTGGCCTCGTCCGACCTCAAGGGCCTCGACGCGCTGCTTGCGACCGTGCAGATGCCGGCGGGCGTGCCGGTCGGCACACTGGCGATCGGCGAGGCTGGCGCGGCGAACGCGGCATGGCTCGCGGCGAGCATCCTCGCCCTGTCCGACGAGGCGCTGGCGACGCGCCTCGGCGATGCGCGGCGCGAGATGGCGGAAAAGGTCGAGCGGCGCAACGAGGTCGCGCAGAAGCAGATCGCCGCTCTGCTCGGAGAATAGGGAGTGGGGTCAGGTCTCGGATCGCAGAGCACGCGATCCCAGAGCTGACCCCACTCGTCTACACCAGTTCCTTCAGCGACTTGGCGACGGTGAACTTCACCACCGTTTTCGCTGGGATCTGGATCTCCTGACCGGTCAGCGGGTTTCGTCCCACACGGGCCTGCCGGCGCTGCACCTTGAACTTGCCGAGGCCCTTGAGCGGCACCTCCCCGCCTTTCCGGATCTCGGCCTCGACCATCGCGGTCAGGTGATCGAGGAACGTCTTCACGTCCTTCTTGTCGATCCCGCTCCGCGCGGCCAGATCGTCGATCAGATCGGTTCTGGTCATCGGTCGCCTCCAGGGGAACGCCGTGCGTAGTATCAACATCTCGCCAGCGGAATCAACAGGGAACTTGCCGCAGTCGGTCCCGGATCCGGAGCGCGACCGCCTCCGGGGATCCCCGGGCATCGATCCGCATCCCGGCCAGCCAGTACGTCGCTCGTCGCCGCTCGAACAGCGCTCGCTGGCCGACGGGATCGTCGGCCGGCCAGACCGGCCGTGGCACGCCGTCCCGCTCGAGGCGCTCCCGGATCCGATCGAGCGGGACGTCGAGCCACACGCTCCGTCCGCGCGACGCCATCCAGCGGCGGGTCTCGGCGCTCGCGAACAGTCCGCCGCCACAGGCGACGACCAGGCCGCGATCGGTGTCGAGGCCCACGAGCGCGTCCCGCTCGATCTCGCGGAACCGCGGCTCGCCCGATTCGGCGAAGATCCGATCGATCGACCGACCGTCCGTGGCGCGGACGAGCTCGTCCGTGTCGGCGAACGCGAGGCCCAGCTCGCGCGCCAGCACGACGCCGACGCTCGACTTGCCCGCCCCCATGAAGCCGACGAGGAACACCGAGCGCGCGCCGGTCGGCGTGTGACCCGGGTCAGGAATCGTGCTCACCGTGAAACGCCGCGAAGCGCTCGTCGTTCGGCCATACGACGCCGACCAGCACGACGTGGGTCGCGAGGCCGAGCATGGCGAACGGCTCGCCCGTGAACTCGGCGATCAGGACCCCGACGAACGCGGCGGCCTCGGTGACCCCGACCGCCACGAGCAGCGCGCTCATGTACAGCTCGCCGCGCGTCTCGAGCGGCGCGCCGGCCGGGACCCGGGCACGCAGCCAGCCGAACAGGCGCAGGGCGACGACCGGAGCGAGGGCGCCGGCGATCGCCGCGGGCAGCGCGAGCGGCCCGACGCGCGCCCGCAGGTCGACCGCCGCGAGCACGCCGGCGACGATCACCGGGGCGAAGGCCAGGGCGCCGAGGACGATCCGGCACCGGGTGACGATCGCCGCGACGCTCGTGCTCGACTCGGTCGAGCTCATGCGCCCTCACCTTCGGATCGCGGTGCGCCCTTGTAGCCGCGCTCCCCCGCCTCGACGCGAACCCGCAGGCGGTTCTCGGGCGGCGTGACCGGGCACTGGAACCGCTCGGGGGCGCCGTAGGCGCACGACGGGTTGTACGCCTTGTTGAAGTCGAGCACGTAGGGTCCGCCCGCGGGACCGGCGAGGTCGACGTAGCGGCCCGCAGGATACGTCTGCCGACCCGTCGTCGCATCGGAGAACGGCAGGAACAGCTCACCCTCGGAGTCGAGCAGGCGATACACCTCGAGGCGCTGCTCCTGGCCGTCGACGGAGAACGCGATCCAGCCCAGCTTCTCGCACGGGCGCTTCGTCCCGGCGGTCGAAACGATGTCGAAGCGCACGGGCTCGACGTACGAGTGCAGCGGACCGACGAAGTAGTACCGGGGATCGGGGTCCCAGTACTCGAGGCCCGGGAACGCCGCACGATCCTCGGGCAGGAGCGGGCTGTCCTCGGACGCACGGAACTGCTGGTCCTTGCTCGTCCGGTACGCCCGGATCTCTTCGCCCCACCAGTCGGGAGGCGGGATCGAGACCATCGCGCCGGTCGAGCGCGGCGAGCACGCGGCGAGGACCAGCACGAGCGCGAGCGCCCAGCCGCAGCCCTCGAGCCACGCGCGCACGCGAGCGAGTCTCACCTGCACCTCACCATGACACCGGCACGCGGACCGTCCGCTCCGCGTGATCGCGGTACAAGAGAAAGCCCTGGCTCCGCCCGAGCTGCCACAGCCGACGGGTCAGCTCGACATCCTTCCTACAGTACTCCTCGACCAGCTCGGTGCGCCCCTCGCGCCACCAGGCCAGGCTCTCCACCCCGCTCGCGGACTTCGACTCTCCGAGGTTCATCCGCGCCAGGTGGTCGAGCGACAGCCGGAACCCGATCCGGTGGTGGATCTCCCACAGCAGGTCGAGCGTGCAGATGCGCGACAGGTCGAACGTGCAGTACGGCGCGAGCACGCGCATGTCGAACCGGTCGATGTTGAACCCCACGACGCGGTCGGCCAGCGCCAGATCGACGAGCAGGCGGTCGACCTCGCTCTCGCGGTACGCCCGGTAGTGCTCGCCGGTCTCGTCGTACACGACCGCGACCGCGAGGCCCATGCGCTCCACCTGGCCCCACCCGCCGACCTCGTCGGCACCGCGTTGCGTCTCGAGGTCGAGGATCACGGTCCGGCCGAGCGCGGTCCGTCGCGCCTCCTCCGGCTCGAGGTTCCCCGCACGGCGCACGCCGTGCCGGCGCTCACGCCGGCCCGGCGCCGCCTCGGACTCGCCGTCCCGCGGCGGCCGCGGCTGCGGCGCACGGTAGCGCGGGATCGGTGCATCGAGCGGTCGATCGAACGTGCCGACGCCGAGCGCGTCGAGCGCCGACCGGCCGGTGGCCAGGTGCAGCACGACGAGCGCCGCCGCCTTGTCCAGCGGGCGGTTGCCGTTGCCGCACTTCGGCGACTGGATGCACCCCGGACAGCCGTCCTCGCACGGACAGCGCTCGACCAGATCGGCGGTCTCGCCGAGCAGCCGCTCGAGCCCGGCGAACGCCTGCTCGGCCAGCCCGGCACCGCCCGGGACGCCGTCGTAGACGAAGATCGCCGGAGTCCCGGTCTGCGGGTGGCCGGTGTACGAGATGCCACCGAGATCGTCGCGGTCCGCGATCGCGAGCAGCGGGAACAGGCCGATCGTCGCGTGCTCCGCGGCGTGAATCCCGCCCATGAAGTGCAGCCGGCGCTCGGTGAACGCGGCCGGCAGGTCGGGGGGCAGCTCGATCCACAGACCGATCGTCTCGAACACGCGCGGCGGCACGTCGAGCGCGTGGCTCGTGATCGGCTCGCCGTCGAACAGTCGGCGCTTCTGGTACTCGCGCACGCGCACGGTCACGCGCAGCCGCCCGAGCCCGACGGGGAACGGACCGACGCGCCGCGCGTCGTGACGCTCGAGGATCTCGGTCTCCTTGTCCCCCAGCACGACCGTGAAGTAATCGACGCTCGCGCGCCGCGCGACGACCTGCCGGCGCTCGACGTCGAGCTCCTCGATCACGTACGACCGGCCGCCGTGCAGATACACCGCGCCCGGATGACACTCGTGGTACACGCGCGTCCCGTCGATCGCGCCGAGCGATCGGCGCGATTGCGCGTCGAGGATCGCGAACGGCTCCCCGGCCGAGCGCACGCGGACCTCGCGGTGCGGGCGGCGACGCAGCGCGTAGAGCTTCGTGCCGTCGGCGTCCTCGACGAGGCCGCCGTCCCGCACGAGGTCGTCGACGACGCGCGCCGCGACCGGGCCCGCAGCACGGACCTCGGCGCGGTCGAGCGGAGACTCGGCCGCGGCGCACGGAAGGTGCTTGCCGGCGACGAGCGGATTCCACGGATCGAGGGTCGCGTGCTCGAACGCCCCGTCGAAGAACCGATCGGGGTGGCGCACGACGTACTGGTCGAGCGCGTCGGGCAGCGCGACGAGGACGACGAGGCCCTCCTGCCGTTGCCGTCCGACGCGACCGATGCGCTGCCACGACGAGACGAGCGAGCCCGGGTAGCCCACGAGCACGCACGCGTCGAGGCTGCCGACGTCGATCCCCAGCTCGAGCGCGCTCGTCGACACCACGGCGGCCAGCTCTCCGCGGAACAGCCGGGCCTCGATGCGCCTGCGCTCCTCGGGTAGATAGCCCGCGCGGTACGGCGCGACGCGGTCGGCCAGCCCGGGCTCGGCCTGGACCAGCCACTGATACAGGAGCTCGGTCACGCGACGCGCCTTGGTGAACGCGATCGTTTGACGGCCCGCGCGGATGCACTCGATCAGCACGCGCACCGCCACGGTGTACGGCGACACGCCGATCGGGTTGACGAACAGCACGTCCTTCGGCGAGGCCGGGGCACCCGACTCGGACACGACGCGTACGTCCCGGGCGAGCAAGCGGCCCGCGAACTCCTCGGGGTTGCCGATCGTCGCCGACGCCGCGATCAGCCGCGGCTTGCCTCCGCGCCGAGCGCAGGCGCGCTCGAGGCGCCGCAGGATGTGATGCACGTGGGCCCCGAAGAGCCCGCGGTAGACGTGGAGCTCGTCGAGCACGACGAAGCGCAGGTCGCGCAGGAACCCGTCCCATTCGGCGTGGTGCGCCAGGATCCCGAGGTGCAGCATGTCCGGGTTCGTGATCAGGACCTCGGGAGGGTCGGAGCGGATCCGGCGCCGCAAGTCCGCGGGCGTGTCGCCGTCGTAGATCTCGAACCGCGGCGGGCGGATCCCGCCCAGGCCGGCTGCGAGCGCGCGAAAGCCGGCCAGCTGGTCCTGGGCCAGGGCCTTCGTCGGGTACAGGAACAGCGCGCGCCCGCGCGGCCGCTCGACGATCGACTCGAGAACGGCGAGTGCGAAGAGCAACGTCTTGCCCGACGCGGTCGGTGTGGCGACGAGCACGTCGTGGCCCGCCCGCACGAGGTCGAGGCCCTGCGCCTGATGCGCGTACAGCCGCTCGATGCCGCAGGCCTCGAGCGCCTCGACGAGATCGCGGGGCAGCGGACGCTGCGGCGCACCCCAGCTCGCCGCTCGACCTTCGACCCGCCGCCTGTGCGCGATGAGCGGACCGACGCGCGGATGATCGAGCAGGCTCTCGAGGAGCGGCGCCACCATGTTGCGCGCGGAATTATGCCACGCGCACGGAACTGCTAGGATCACAGCCTACGCGGAGCGCAAGTGCGCACGATCGGTCGGCTGCACGAGTCCTCGGTCGGTCAGAAAGCGCTGATGGCGGCGAGCGGCGTCGTGCTCGTGCTGTTCGTCGTCGGTCACATGCTGGGAAACCTCAAGGCGTACCAGGGCCCGGCCAAGTTCGACGCGTATGCCGAGTTCTTGCGCACGGCAGGCGCGCCGGTCCTCGGTCACGGCCAGCTCCTGTGGCTCGTGCGCCTCGTGCTCCTCGCCGCCGTGGTGCTGCACGTCGTCCTGGCGTGGCGCCTGTACCGTCGAAGCCGCCGCGCCCGCCCGATCGGGTACGAGCGGTTCGACGACCTGTCGCTGGCCTACGCCTCGCGGACGATGCGCTGGGGCGGCCTGATCGTCCTCGCGTTCGTCGTGTACCACCTGCTGCATCTGACGACGGGGACCGTCCACCCGGAGTTCCATCCCGGCTCCCCGTATCGCAACCTGATCAGCGGGTTCCGGTCGTGGCCCGCATCGCTGGCCTACGTCCTGGCGATGGTGCCGCTCGGGCTGCACGTGTACCACGGGCTGTGGAGCTCGACGCAGTCGCTGGCGATCCGCAACCCGACCGTCCTGCACGTGCGGCGCATCGCGGCGGCGTGCGTCGCCGCGGCGATCGTCCTGGGCAACGTGTCGATCCCGATCGCCGTGCTCACCGGGATCCTGAGCTAGCCCGATGGAGCTCGACGCGCGCATCCCCGACGGTCCGATCGAGCGGAAGTGGGACCGCTACCGCTTCGAGCTCAAGCTGGTCAACCCGGCGAACAAGCGCCGGTTCCGCGTGATCGTCGTCGGGACGGGGCTCGCCGGCGGCTCGGCCGCGGCGACGTTGGCCGAGCTGGGCTACGGCGTCGACTGCTTCTGCTTCCACGACAGCCCGCGTCGGGCCCACAGCATCGCGGCCCAGGGCGGAATCAACGCCGCGAAGAACTACCAGAACGACGGCGACAGCATCGAGCGCCTGTTCTACGACACGGTCAAGGGCGGCGACTTCCGCGCCCGCGAGGCCAACGTGTACCGGCTGGCCCAGGTGTCGCTCGCGATCATCGACCAGTGCGTGGCGCAGGGCGTGCCGTTCGCGCGGGAGTACGGCGGGCTCCTGGACAACCGGTCGTTCGGCGGGGCCCAGGTGTCGCGCACGTTCTACGCGCGGGGCCAGACCGGACAGCAGCTGCTGCTCGGCGCGTACCAGGCGCTGGCGCGGCAGATCGGGCTCGGCCGCGTGCGCATGTTCCCGCGCACCGAGATGCTCGACCTGATCGTGGTCGAAGGCCAAGCGCGCGGCATCGTCACGCGCGATCTGGTCGACGGGACGATCGCCAGCCTACGTTGCCGACGCCGTCGTGCTGGCCACGGGCGGCTACGCCAACGTGTACTACCTGTCGACGAACGCCAAAGCGTGCAACACGACCGCGATCTGGCGCGCGTACCGGCGTGGCGCGGGCTTCGCGAACCCGTGCTTCACGCAGATCCACCCGACGTGCATCCCGCCGAGCGGCGACTACCAGTCCAAGCTCACGCTGATGAGCGAGTCGCTGCGCAACGACGGGCGCATCTGGGTCCCGCGGCAGACGGGCGAGCGCCGAGCGCCGGCCGACATCCCCGACGCCGAGCGCGACTACTACCTCGAGCGCCTGTATCCGAGCTTCGGCAACCTGAGCCCCCGCGACATCTCGTCCCGCCGGGCGAAGCAGATGGTCGACGACGGGTACGGCGTGGGACCGCTGGCCAACGGCGTGTATCTCGACTTCGCCGACGCGATCTCCCGGCTCGGTGAGGACCGGATCCGCGAGCGCTACGGCAACCTGTTCGACATGTACGAGCGCATCACCGGCGAGAACCCGTACGGAACGCCGATGCGCATCTACCCGGCCCCGCACTACACGATGGGCGGACTGTGGGTCGACTACAACCTGATGAGCACGATCCCCGGCCTGTTCGTCCTCGGCGAGGCCAACTTCTCGGACCACGGCGCGAACCGGCTCGGGGCGAGCGCGCTGATGCAGGGGCTGGCCGACGGGTACTTCATCCTGCCGTACACGATCGGCGACTACCTGGCGCGGGCCAAGCCGCAGGCGGTCGCGACCGACCACCCGGCGTGCGCGGCGGTCGTGGCCGAGGTCGAAGCGCGAATCGGTCGGCTGCTCGGGACGCGCGGCAGCACCTCGTCGAGCGAGCTGCATCGCGAGCTCGGACGGGTCGTGTGGGAGCGCTGCGGCATGTCGCGCAACGCGAGCGGTCTCACCGAGGCGCAGTCCGCGATCGCCGAGCTCGACGCGCGGTTCTGGCGCGACGTGCGCGTGCCGGGGACCGGCGAGAGCCTGAACCAGGCGCTCGAGAGCGCCGGACGGATCGTCGACTTCTTCGAGCTCGCGAGCCTGATGTGCCAGGACGCGCTCGAGCGCGCCGAATCGTGCGGCGGCCATTTCCGCGAGGAGTTCCAGACCGAGGACGGCGAGGCGCGGCGCGACGACGAACGGTTCTGTCACGTCGCGGTGTGGGAGTACGCAGGCGACGGGCAACCGCCGCGCCGCCACGTCGAGCCCCTGGTGTACGAGACGGTGCGGCCGGCCCAGCGGAGCTACAAGTGATCGATCTGACGCTGCACGTCTGGCGCCAGGAGCGGCGCGACGCCGCCGGAAGGTTCGTGACCTACCGGGCCGAGAGCATCAGCCCCGACGCGTCGTTCCTCGAGATGCTCGACACCGTGAACCTCGGGCTCGTCGAGCGTGGCGAGGAGCCGATCGCGTTCGACCACGACTGTCGCGAGGGGATCTGCGGCTCGTGCGGGGTGATGATCAACGGCAAGGCGCACGGACCGCACGGCGGCGTGGCGACGTGCCAGGTGCACATGCGCAGCTTCGAGTCGGGCGCCGAGCTGTGGATCGAGCCGTGGCGCGCGCTCGCGTTCCCCGTGCTGCGCGACCTCGTCGTCGATCGCAGCGCGTTCGACCGGATCATCCAGGCCGGCGGGTTCATCTCGGTCAACACCGGCAGCCCGCCCGACGCGAATGCGCTGCCGATCCCCAAGGACGCGTGCGACACGGCGATGGACGCGGCCGCGTGCATCGGCTGCGGCGCGTGTGTCGCCGCGTGCCCCAACGCCTCGGCGATGCTGTTCACGGCGGCCAAGATCGGCCACCTCGGCCTCCTGCCCCAGGGCCAGCCCGAGCGCCGCCGCCGCGTCCGGGACATGGTGGCGCGGATGGATCAGGAGGGGTTCGGCAGCTGCACGAACCACGGGGCGTGCGAGAAGGCGTGCCCCAAGGAGATCTCGATCGATTTCATCTCGCGCCTCAACCGCGACCTGCTGTGGGATTGATGGGGTCAGGTCTCGATTCTTTGTGTCGCTAGGCGCGTGGACACGTAGAAGCGAGACGTGACCCATCGTCCAGCAGCCGGATGGACACTAAGAATCGAGACCTGACCCCTGGAAGTAGTCGGGCTCGTGGCCCGGCTTCCATTTGATGTTGCAGCCGAGGCTCGGGCGCTGGACCTCGAGCGGCGGCAGGCCTTCGAGCACCGCGTCGAGCGCCGCGCGCAGGTCCTCGCCGGTCACCGGTAGTTCGTTCCCGGGACGGCTCGCGTCCATCTGGCCGCGGTACACCAGGCGGCGCTCGCGATCGAACAGGAAGAAGTCCGGCGTGCACGCGGCTCGATAGGCCGAGGCCACAGCCTGCGTCTCGTCGTACAGGTACGGAAACGTGAACCCGGCAGCGCGCTTCTGCTCGGCGAGTCCGGCGGGCGCGTCTTCCGGGTATTCCTCGGCGTCGTTCGACGAGATGCCGACGATCCCGACGCCGCGACGCGAGTAGTCGGCGCACAGCGTTGCGAGCCCGCGCTCGATGTGCTTCACGAAGGGACAGTGGCTGCACAGGAACATGACCAAGAGCGCCGGCGCCTCCTCGAAGTCGGACAAGCTCACGAGCTTGCCTTCCGTGTCGGGCAGGCGAAACTCAGGCGCCTGCGTGCCCAGCTCGATCATCGTCGATGCGGTGCGAACCATGGCGGCACCTCCTCTCGGTCTTGTACCACGCGCGGACTCAGGGCGCGAGACGGAAATCCCCCGCAAGAGGCGCGACGACGCAGCACGATCCACCGCCGTCGGGGTCGTCGAACGTCAGGGTCTCGCAATGCAGCAGGTGGCGCGTCGGGCCGCCGTCCGATCGACGCGGATCGGTCTCGCCGCGCAGCCGTGCGAGGTAGTGCTCGTCCGGCCGGCCGTAGATCAGGTCGCCGAGGATCGGGTGCCCGAGCGCCGCGAGATGCACGCGGATCTGATGCCGCCGCCCGGTGTGCGGGAACACGCGAACGAGCGTTCGATCGGAAAGCCTTCGCTCGACGCGCCAGTCCGTGCGCGCGGGCTGGCCGTGGCCGACCTCGCGGCGCTCCCACACGCGCGACGCCGCCGCGTCGCCGATCGGGAGATCGATCGTGCCCTCGTCGCCCAGGACGACGCCGGCGACGAGCGCGAGGTACTCCTTGTGCACCTCGCGCCGATGGAACGCGAGGCTCAGGTGCCGCGCCGATTCGGGGTTCCGGCACACGAGGAGCGCGCCCGACGTCTCGGCGTCGAGCCGGTGCGCGAGGCGCAGGTCGGGATCGCTCTCCTGGCGCCGCAGCATGCGGATCAGGCTGTTCTCGAGCACCCGGTGCACCGGGTGCACCGGGATCCCGGCCGGCTTGTCGACCGCGAGCCACGTCGCGCCGCGGGCGAGCACGGGGATCGCGATCTCGAGCCGCACTTCGTCGAACCGCCGCGGGCGCACCTCGACCTCGCCGCCGGCGACGACCGGGGTCGCCGCACGCGGCTCGACACCCCACGACACGGACACCCGCTCCGCGATCGCGCGCTGGATCCGCGTGCGCGAAAGGCCGGGGATGCGCTCCTTCAGGAATCGATCGAGGCGCTTCCCGCGGTCGTTCTGTCCCACCGGGAATCGCGTCCGTGGCTCGCTCACACGCGCCACCTGAGCGCGCGGAGCATCTGCCGGTTGGCCTCGGGCATCGATCCGTCCTCGATCTCGTCGAGCCGCACCCAGGCCCACGCACGGGGGACGTCGATGCGCACCTCGCCCGCGGGCTCGCGCGCGAGGAACACGTGGAACCTCAGCTTCGCCTCGGTGTAGTCGTGGACCACGATGACGAGCGGCTCGAGCTCCTGGGCGACGAGCCCGGTCTCCTCCTCGAGCTCGCGGCGCGCAGCCTCGGCCGGCTCTTCGCCGATCTCGATCTTTCCGCCGGGGAACTCGAGCGCACCGGCCAGGTGCCGTCCGTCCTGGCGGCGAGCGACGAGCAACCTGTCGCCGCGGACGGCCACGGCGAGCGCGACGTCAATCCGTCCGTCGGTTGGCGCAGCGCCGGTCAGGACGCGCCGTAGACGTAGAATCCGCGGCCGGTCTTGCGGCCGAGCCAGCCGGCTTCCACGTACTTGCGCAAGAGCGGGCACGGCCGGTACTTCGGATCGCCGTGACCCTCCTGCAGGACCTCGAGGATCGCCAGACACGTGTCGAGGCCGATCAGGTCGGCGAGGGCCAGCGGGCCCATCGGATGGTTCATCCCGAGCTTGAGGATCGCGTCGATCGCCTCGGCGGAGGCGACGCCCTCGTGCAGGCAGTACACCGCTTCGTTGATCATCGGCAGCAGCACGCGGTTGCTGACGAAGCCCGGAAAGTCCCGGCACTCGACCGGCGTCTTGCCCAGGCGCGTCGCCAGCTCGGTGACCTCACGCGCCGTCGCGTCCGAGGTGGCGAGGCCCCGGATCACCTCGACGAGCTGCATCACCGGAACCGGGTTCATGAAGTGCATGCCGATCACGCGCTCGGGCCGCTCGGTCACCGCAGCGATCCGCGTGACCGAGATCGACGACGTGTTGGTCGCGAGGATCGCACCGGCGCGGACCGCGCGATCGAGCTCGCGGAACACCTGGGCCTTGACGTCGAAGCTCTCGACGACCGCCTCGACGACGAGATCGCACGCGGCGAGCCCGCCGAGCTTCGTCTGCGGCTCGATCCGTCCGAGGATCGCGGTCCTGTCGTCCGCGGCGAGCTTGCCCTTGTCGACCGCCCGGCTCAGGTTCTTGCCGATCGTGTCGAGCCCGCGGCGGACGAGCGCGTCCGACACGTCGTGCAACGCGACCGAGAGCCCGGCCTGCGCCGCGACGTGGGCGATCCCCGCGCCCATCTGACCCGCACCGACGACGCCGATCCGCTCGATGGCCATGCGTCCCCCTCAGATCCGCCGGATCGCGAGGGCCACGGCGTTGCCGCCGCCCAGGCACAGGCTGGCGATCCCCTTCTCGAGACCTCGATCCTCGAGCGCGTGGAGCAGCGTGGTCAGAATGCGCGCGCCCGAGGCGCCGATCGGATGCCCCAGAGCCACGCCGCCGCCCCACACGTTGTGCTTGGCCCGATCGAGGCCGAGCACGCGGCCGAGCGCCACCTGCTGCACGGCGAACGCCTCGTTGATCTCGTACAGATCGACCTCGTCGGCCGACCAGCCGGTCTTCTCCCACACCATGCGGATCGCCTTCTCCGGCGCCATCATCACGAGCTCGGGCGCAAGGCCGCTCGACGCGTAGGCCACGATCTCGGCCCGCGGCCGTACACCGAGCCGCTTCGCCGCATCCGCCGACGCCACGACGAGCGCCGCCGCGCCATCGCTCAGACCCGGCGCGTTACCCGCCGTGACCGTGCCGTCCTTCTTGAACGCCGGCTTGAGCTTGCGCAGCCCCTCGATCGTCGTCTCGCGCCGGGGCGGCTCGTCCGTGTCGAAGCGCACGGACGCACCCTTGGCCTGCGGCACGTCGACGGGCAGGATCTCGTCCTTGAACTTGCCCGCATCGATCGCCGCGATCGCCTTGCGGTGGCTCTCGAGGGCCCACTGGTCCTGGTCCTCGCGACCGACGTCGTACCTCTCGGCGACGACCTCGCCGGTCAGGCCCATGTGGTAGTCGCGATACGCGTCCCACAACCCATCGTGGATCACGGAATCGACGAGCTGCTGGTGGCCCATGCGGAACCCGGTACGCGCGTTCGGCAGCAGGTACGGCGCGTTGCTCATCGACTCCATGCCGCCGGCGACGACGACCTCGGCGTCGTTGCACTTGATCGCCTGCGCCGCGAGGACCACCGCCTTGAGCCCGCTGCCGCACACCTTGTTGATCGTCAGCGCGGGCACCGATTCCGGGATCCCGCCGCCGATCGCCGCCTGCCGCGCCGGGTTCTGCCCCAGGCCCGCGCTGACGACGTTACCGAGGATGACCTCGTCGATGCGGTCGGGCGTCAGGCCGGCGCGGCGCACGGCCTCGGCCACGACGAGCGCGCCGAGCCGCGGCGCCGGGATCCCGGCGAGCGCACCGAGGAACCTGCCGGTCGGGACACGGACCGCGGACAGGAGCACCGGGTTCTTCATGGATCCTCCGTGCGTCGCTCAGCCCGGGGGCCAGGCGAACGTTCGGCCGCCGAGCACGTGCAGGTGGATGTGGAACACGCTCTGCCCCGCCGCCGCGCCGCAGTTGTTGACCACGCGGTACGCCGTGGCGACTCCGGTCTCGCGTGCCGCGCGGCGCGCCGCGGCGAGGAGCCGGCCGAGAAGCTCGACGTCGTCGTCTGCGGCGGCATCGAGGGAGGCGACGTGCCGGCGCGGGACCACGAGCACGTGGACCGGTGCCTGGGGGTTCAGGTCGTGGAACGCGACCACGTCGTCGTCCTCGAACAGCTTGCGCGCCGGGATCGATCCGGCGACGATTCGGCAGAACACGCAGTCGCTCATCGCAGGCGCTCCACGACCGCACCGAGTCTCGACAGCTTCTGCTCCATCGCCTCGTAGCCCCGATCGAGGTGGTAGATCCGGTCGATGACCGTCACGCCCTCGGCGACGAGCGCCGCGAGCACGAGACACGCCGACGCCCGAAGATCGGTGGCCATGACCTGCGCGCCCCACAGACGGCTCGGACCGACGACGAGGGACGACGATCCCTGGATCCGGATGTCCGCGCCCATCCGGTCGAGCTCGCCGACGTGCATGAACCGGTGCTCGAAGATCGTCTCGGTCACGAGCGAGCTGCCGTCGGCCTGGCTCGCCAGCACCATGTACTGCGCCTGCATGTCGGTCGGGAAGCCCGGATGGGTCGCCGTGCGCAGGTCACGGGGCAGGATCCGCTCGGGCCGGCGCACGCGCATCCGATC
The DNA here is from genome assembly GCA_963824225.1 of uncultured Acidobacteriota bacterium. Classification (GTDB taxonomy): domain Bacteria; phylum Acidobacteriota; class Polarisedimenticolia; order Polarisedimenticolales; family Polarisedimenticolaceae; genus CAWGOF01. The sequence continues at coordinate 739,188 of CAWGOF010000003.1, forward strand.
CTCGCCGACCTCGATCGGCACGCCCATCGCCACGACCTGCCGCAGAACTGCCTCGAGGTGCCGCGGCCGGCAGGCCTCGATCTCGACGTCGTCTCCGGCCAGCGCGCCGGCGATCAGGTACGTGCCGGCTTCGATGCGGTCCGGGATGACGGTGTGCTCGGCGCCGCCCAATCGCTCGCGGCCCTCGATGACGATGCTGTCGCTCCCCGCACCCTCGACCGTCGCGCCCATGCGCGCGAGCAGCTCCGCCAAGTCCGTGACCTCGGGCTCCTTGGCGCAGTTGTGCAGCACGGTCCTGCCGCGCGCGAGCGTCGCGGCCATCATCAGGTTCTCCGTGCCGGTGACGCTGCGCCGGGGGAACGTGATCTCCGCACCGTGCAGCGAGTCGGCGCGGGCCTCGACGTAGCCGTGGGTCACCTCGACCGCCGCGCCCATCTCGCGCAGCCCTTCGATGTGGTAGTTCACCGGGCGCTCGCCGATCGCACAGCCGCCGGGAAGCGACACACGGGCCCGCCCGTGCCGCGCGACGAGCGGCCCGAGCGTGAGGATCGACGCGCGCATCGTCTTGACCAGGTCGTACGGCGCCTCGAACGAGCCGATGCGCTCGACCTGTACGCGCGCGGTACCCTCGCCCGCGTCGGTGGCCGTGGCGCCGAGCTGCTCGAGGACCCGCAGCATCGTGCGCACGTCGCGAACCCGTGGGAGGTTGCGCAGCACCACCGGCTCATCGGTCAGGAGCGTCGCCGCGAGCGCGGGCAGCGCGGCATTCTTCGCGCCCGCGATCCGCACGCGACCGGAGAGCCGCGCACCGCCCTGGATCTTCAGCTTGTCCATCGTCCGTTCCCGCGGGTGGCCCCGATGATACCACCCGTACGCTACAATGCGGCACTTTCGGGGGTTCGATGCTCGAGCTGCAGCAGGTGCGCGAACGCGCGAGCGAGGTCCGAGCGGCGCTCGCGCGGCGCGGTCTCGCGGGTGCGATCGACCCGCTCCTGACGCTCGACGCGCGCCGACGCGAGGCGCTCGGGCGCGCCGAGGCGCTGAAGAAAGAGCGCAACGAGCGCTCGCGTGCGATCGGCGAGGAGGTGCGCGCGGGTCGAGACGCGGAGCCCGCGCGCGCCGCCGTGCGCGAGCTCGGCGATCGGATCGCCGGAATCGAGACCGAGCTCGAGGAGATCGAGCGTGCGCTCGAGGACGCGCTGTCCGGGATCCCGAACCTGCCCCATCCGAGCGTGCCCGACGGGCGCACGTCCGAGGACAACACCGTCGTCCGCACGTGGGGCGAGCCCCCCGCGTTCGGCTTTGCCACGCAGGCGCACTGGGACCTGGGGGTCGAGCTCGGAATCCTGGACTTCGAGCGCGCGGCGAAGGTCAGCGGGGCGCGCTTCGCCGTGCTGTGGGGCGATGGCGCGCGGCTCGAGCGCGCGCTGATCCAGTTCATGCTCGACCTGCACACGGGCGAGCACGGCTACACCGAGGTCCTGCCGCCGTTCCTCGTGAACGCCCGGGCGCTCTACGGTACGGGGCAGCTGCCGAAGTTCGAGGACGATCTGTTCCGCTGCGAGCCCGGCGGGTACTACCTGGTGCCCACGGCCGAGGTTCCGGTGACGAACCTGCACGCCGACGAGATCCTCGACGCCGCCAAGCTCCCGTTCGCCTATTGCGCGTACACGCCGTGCTTCCGCAGCGAGGCCGGCTCGTACGGCAAGGACGTGCGCGGGCTGATCCGCCAGCACCAGTTCGACAAGGTCGAGCTCGTACGCTTCTGCCGCGCGGAGGACTCCTACGCCGAGCTCGAGCTGTTGACGGCACACGCCGAGGAGGTGTTGCAGCGGCTCGAGCTGCCGTATCGCGTGGTCACGCTGTGCGCCGGCGACCTCGGCTTCGCTGCGGCAAAGACGTACGACCTGGAGGTCTGGCTCCCGGGGCAGGACGCGTACCGCGAGATCTCCTCGTGCTCGAACTTCGAGGCGTTCCAGGCACGGCGCGCCAAGATCCGCTGCAAGACCGCGCTGGGCACGAAGCCGCTGCCCGTGCACACGCTCAACGGCTCGGCCCTGGCGGTCGGACGGACGCTCGTCGCGATTCTCGAGAAGTACCAGAACGAGGACGGCAGCGTGACGATCCCCGCCGCGCTGCGCCCGTACATGTCGGGCCGCGACCGCATCGCGCGGTCGGCCCGCGAGACCTGATCCCGATGGCTAGCGCCGACGAGACTGCGCCCGTCCCCGAAGCGTCGGACTTCATCCGCACGCGGGTCGCGGCCGACGTCAAGGCCGGGAAGCACGGCGGCCGCGTGCACACGCGCTTTCCGCCCGAGCCGAACGGCTACCTGCACATCGGGCACGCCAAGTCGATCTGCCTGAACTTCGGCGTGGCCACCGAGTTCGGCGGGCTGTGCAACGTGCGGTTCGACGACACGAACCCGACCAAGGAAGAGGAGGAGTACGTCCGGGCGATCCTCGCCGACGTGCGCTGGCTCGGTTTCGACTGGGCCGACCGCCTGCACTACGCGTCGGACTACTTCGAGCAGCTGCACGACTGGGCGGTCCACCTGATCCGCAACGGCCTGGCGTACGTCGACGACCACTCGGCCGAGGAGATCCGCGCACACCGCGGGACGCTGACCGACGGGGGCCGGCCGAGCCCGTTCCGCGACCGCAGCGTCGAGGAGAATCTCGACCTGTTCGCCCGGATGCGGCGGGGCGAGTTCCCCGACGGCACGCGTGTGCTGCGGGCCAAGATCGATCTCGCGTCGCCGAACCTGAACCTGCGCGACCCGGTGCTGTACCGGATCCTCCACGCGCGGCACCACCGCACGGGCGACGCGTGGTGCATCTACCCGATGTACGACTTCGCCCATGGCCAGAGCGATGCGATCGAGGGCATCACGCACTCGCTGTGCACGCTCGAGTTCGAGGACCACCGGCCGCTCTACGACTGGTTCCTCGACCACCTGCCGGTGCCGCACCGTCCCGAGCAGATCGAGTTCGCCCGGCTCAACCTGAGCTACACGGTGCTCAGCAAGCGCAAGCTCCTGCGCCTGGTCAAGGACGGGCACGTGCGCGGGTGGGACGACCCGCGCATGCCGACGATCAGCGGGCTGCGCCGCCGGGGCTACACGCCGGAATCGATCCGCACGTTCTCGAGCCTGATCGGCCTGGCCAAGCGCGACAGCCGGGTCGATGCGGCGCAGCTCGAGTACTGCGTGCGCGAGGACCTGAACCGCCGCGCCGAACGGCGCATGGCCGTGCTGCGCCCGCTGCGCGTGGTGATCGAGAACTGGCCCGAGGGCCTGGTCGAGGAGCTCGACGCGATCAACAACCCCGAGGATCCGTCGGCCGGCACGCGCAAGGTGCCGTTCTCGGGCGTCCTGTACGTCGAGCGCGACGACTTGCGCGACGATCCGCCGCCGAAATGGTTCCGCCTCGCCCCGGGCCGCGAGGTTCGGCTGCGCTACGCGTATCTCGTCACCTGCACCGACGTGCGGCGCGACGAGAGCGGCCGGGCGGTCGAGCTGCGCTGCCGCTACGATCCGGCGACGCGCGGGGGAACGACGCCCGACGGCCGCCGCGTCCAGGGCACGCTGCACTGGGTGTCGGCCGAGCACGCGCTGTCGGCCGAGGTGCGGCTCTACGATCGGCTGTTCGCCAAGGAGAACCCGGACGACGAGGAAGATTTCCTCGCCGCTCTCAACCCGGCCTCGCTCGAGGCGTTGCCCGACGGTCTCGTCGAGCCGTGTGCTCGGCACCGCCCGGCCCGGCGAGCGCTACCAGTTCGAGCGCCTGGGCTACTTCGTCGTCGACCCGGACCGCGGGCCGGCCGGCTACCCGGTGTTCAACCGCACGGTGACGCTGCGCGACACGTGGGCCAAGATCGAGCGCAAGCTAAGATGAGGCTCACCCGCCCCGGAGGGATGGGTGAGTGGTTGAAACCGCCGGTCTTGAAAACCGGAAGCCGCAAGGCTCGCGGGTTCGAATCCCGCTCCCTCCGCCAGCCTGCTAGAATCGCCGGCCCCAGGAGAGGTGCCGGAGTGGCTGAACGGGGCGGTTTGCTAAACCGCTGAAGGGTTGTAAAGCCCTTCCGAGGGTTCGAATCCCTCCCTCTCCGCCAGACCCCGTCGGAGTCCGCCATGCCGACCGTTCGCGTTCGCTTCGCGCCGAGCCCGACCGGGTTCCTCCACGTCGGTGGAGCGCGCACGGCGATCTTCAACTGGCTCTACGCGCGACGGCACGGCGGAACGTTCGTGCTGCGCATCGAGGATACCGATCGCCAGCGCTCGTCGGACGAGATGGTGCAGGCGATCCACGACGGGATGCGCTGGCTCGGCCTCGACGCGGACGAAGGGCCGTTCCTGCAGTCGCAGGCGTTCGAGCGCCACGTGCGGGACGCGAACACGCTCCTCGCCCAAGGCCACGCGTACCGCTGCTTCTGCTCGGCCGAAGCGCTCGAGCAGGCGCGGCGCGAGAAGCGCGAGTTCATCTACCCGCGCACGTGTCGGGCGATCCCGGCGGAAGAGGCCGAGCGTCGCGCGCAGGCGGGCGCGGCCTGTGCGGTGCGGTTCCGCGTGCCCGAGGGCACGGTCGCGTGGGACGACGCGGTGCACGGACAGACCGCATTCCCCCACGACACGATCGAGGACTTCGTGCTCCTGCGCTCGGACGGAAGCCCGACGTACCAGATGTCGGTCGTGTCGGACGACATCGAGATGGCGATCACGCACGTGATCCGCGGCGACGATCACCTGTCGAACACGCCGAAGCAGATCCTCCTGTACCGCGGTCTCGGCCACACGCCACCGACCTTCGCGCACCTGCCGATGATCCTGGGAGACGACAAGAAGCGGTTGTCGAAGCGGCACGGCGCCGTGTCGGTCCTCGAGTACGAGGAGCAGGGCTACCTGCCGCAGGCGATGCTCAACTTCCTCGCGCTCCTCGGCTGGGCCCCGGGCGACGACCGGGAGAAGCTGTCCCGCGACGAGCTGATCGCGGCGTTCGACCTCGACGGCGTCGGGAAGTCGGGCGCGATCTTCGACCTGAAGAAGCTCGACTGGCTCAACGGCCAGTACCTGAACGACCTCGACGGCGACCGCCTGGCCGAGCTGCTGAAGCCCCGGCTGATCGAGGCCGGCCTGTGGCGCGACGAGCTCGAGCAGAAGCCGCGACCCCGAGCGTTGCTCCACGCGCTCGAGCTGCTCAAGGCCCGCGCGCGCACGCTCGACGACATCGTGGCCCACGGCCGGCCGTACCTCGACCCGTCGGACGCGATCCCGTACGAGGAGGCCGCGGCGGCGAAGAACCTCGTCGGCGACGATCTCGCCGAGCACATGCGCGAGCTCGCCCGCGCGTTCGCCGACGTCGAGCCGTGGACCGCCGCCGGGCTCGAGACCGCGCTGCGCGCGGTGGCGACGGCGCGCGGCACTTCGGCCGGGCGCCTGATCCACCCGACGCGCATCGCCGTCACCGGCGAGGGGGTCGGCCCGAGCCTGTTCGCCGTGCTCGAGGTGCTCGGTCGTGAGCGCACGCTCGCCCGGCTTTCCCGGCTCGTCGACGCACTCCCGGGGCGCGCGATCGGGGGGCCGACATGAACGCAGGAGCCGCTTCGGGCACCGCGGCGCGATGCGCGGAATGCCAGACGATCCTCGCGCCGGGGCACGATGGTACGACGACGGAGGAGGGCGTGTTCTGCCGATCGTGCTTCGACAGCTTGACCGGACAGATCGAGCGGGCGATCGGCGAACAGACCCGAGACATCAACTACCCCATGGCCGTTGTCGGGGGCGTGCTCGGCGGAGCGCTGGGGATCCTCGCGTGGTGGGGCTTCACGATCATCACCAGCATCGCGTTCGGCCTGGTAGCGCTGGTGATCGGGTTCACCGTCGGCAAGGGCGTGACGATCCTCTCGGGTCACAAGCGCGGGCGTGGGTTGCAGCTCCTGTCGGCCGGAATCGCCGCGGCATGCTTCGTGTACGCGAGCTATCTGGTGAATCGGACGTTCATCCTGAAGGCGACCGCCGACGAGGGCCAGGAGATCGTGCTGCCGCTGTTGCCCTCCCCGGCTCTGCTGTTCCGCGTGGTCGAGCTAGGCTGGGGCGTCATGGATCTCGTGTTCCTGGCCATCGTCGTGTACCAAGCTTGGAAGCTTCCCGCGCCGTCGACGGTCCGGCTGAACCGCGCGTGAGCCCCGCGGAGCCACCGAGTCCGAGCGAGCGGCGACTGGCCAACCTGCGCGCCGTCGCTCGACATCACGCCCGCGTCGCCGAGTCGGCGAGCCCGCCGGCGCCTGCGACTCGACCGACATCGTCCGCTCCGCGCGGCCGGCGATGGGCGACGCTCGGCTCGGCCGGCATCGCGCTCGCGTTCGTCCTGGGCAAGCTCAAGCTGCTCGTACCGCTGCTCAAGGTGACGAAGCTCGCCACGCTCGTGACCATGCTCGTCTCGGTATGGGCGTACGCGATGCTGTGGGGCCTGCCGTTCGCGATCGGGTTCGTGCTGCTGATCTTCGTGCACGAGCTGGGGCACGCGCTGGTCATGCAGCAGCAGGGCATTCGTGCGGGGGCGCCGGTCTTCATCCCGTTCGTCGGTGCCGTGATCGCGATGAAGAGCCAGCCCGCGCGATGCGTACGTCGAAGCGCTGGTCGGCATCGGCGGACCGATCCTCGGCAGCTTGGGCGCCCTGGTGTGCCTGATCGTCGGCTGGCTGACCGGTGAGCTGTTCTGGTACGCGCTCGCATCCACCGGGTTCCTGATCAACCTGTTCAATCTGATCCCGATCAGTCCGCTCGACGGGGGGCGGATCGTCGGTGTGATCAGCCGCTGGCTGTGGCTCGTGGGCTACGGCGTGGGCATCGCCGTGTTTCTCGTGACCCACTCCCCGATCCTGTTGCTGATCCTGCTGCTCGGGTTGTTCGGACTCGCGCGGACCGTCCGCGGACCCCGGGCGGGGTATTTCGACGTCGCCCGTCGGCGACGAATCGCTGTCGGTGCGCTGTACTTCACGCTGCTCGCGCTGCTCGCGATCGCGATGCGCGTGGCGGACCGCCCGCTCGCGGGTCTACGACCAGGGACCGACTCGCCCGCGCGGCAAGGATCGGAATGACCGCGATCCAGGTTCGCGCGCTCCCGGGACGCCGGCTATAATCCGCGCCTTCTCGGTCCGCTGGGGAGTCGTCCAATGGTAGGACATGCGGCTCTGGACCGTAGAATCGGGGTTCGAATCCCTGCTCCCCAGCCAGCCCTCTCCTGTTTCCGGAAGCTTGCACTCGCGACGTGCGCCGCGGGCCTCGCGATCGGCGCGTGGGCGGCGACACCCCCGGAAGACTCGAAGTGGATCCGCGTCGATACGCAGCATTTCACGCTCTTGAGCAACGAGGGCCAGCGGCAGACCGAGACGATCGGCGGCAACCTCGAGCTCTTGCGCCAGGCGCTCGAGGGCACGACGAAGGGCTTCACGCTGAATTCGCCGATCGACACGCGGATCTACGTGTTCGCCGACGAAGCCTCGTTCACGCCGTTCAACCTGGGCGCGGATGGCAAGCCCGAGAGCCTGGCGGGCTACTTCGTCCCCACACCGGATGGAAACTACGTCGCGTTCAACGCCTCGGCCGCCGAGACGCCGTTCCCGATCATCTACCACGAGTTCCTGCACTATGTGATGGAGAACACGATTCCGGGCCTCCCGCTGTGGCTCAACGAAGGCCTGGCCGAGTTCTACAGCAGTGCCGTCCTCACGAACGGCCGCGCGCAGATCGGCCTACCGGTGGACCGCCACCTGGCGTGGCTCGCCGAGCATCCGATGCTCCCGTTGCGCGACCTGTTCGCGGTGGACCACGACTCACCGGAATACAACGAGACCGAGCGCCAGGGAACGTTCTACGCCCAGTCGTGGGCCCTCACGCACTTCCTGATCGCCGACGCCGAGCGGCGCTCGCGCTTCGGCCGCCTGCTCGAGGCGCTCCGCCAGGGGAACGGGTCGCGCGAGTCGTTCGAGCAGGCGTACGGCGTGGACCTGGCCGCGGTCGACAAGGCTCTAGCCGCCTACGTGCGTGCATCCACCTACACGTACATGCGCTACTCGCCTCCCGCCGGGCTCGAGGCCGCGCCTCCGACGACACGCACGCTCGAGCGCAAGGAGACGCTTCTGTCGCTCGGCGACCTGCTGGCCCATCGCCCACCCGTGCGGTTCGGCGAGGCCGAGCGGTACACGCGCGCCGCACTGGCGATCGATCCCGACATGACCGAGGGCTGGATCACGCTGGCGTTCTTGCGTTTGATGCAGGAGAAGCCGGCCGAGGCGGCGGAGATGTGCGAGCGCGCGCTGAAGCTCGATCCGCGCAACGCGCGGACGCACGCAATGCACGGCCAGAGCCTGTTCGCCGTGTTCTCCGCCGGCATGAAGGATGGCGATCCGTGGCCCGAGACGGCGCCGCCGCTCCTCGTGCAGGCGCGCGAGGCGTTCCGGCGCAGCCTCGACCTGCGCCCCGGTGATCCGGAAGCCCTGGCGGGGCTCGGCCGAACGTACCTCTTCGACCGCAACGGCGTGGACGAGGGACTGTCCGCGATGGCCGGGGCATGGAACGCTCTGCCCGCGCGCACGGACCTGCTCCGCGACCTGATCGCGCTCACCGCGGGCTCGGGGAACGTCGCCGGGGCGAAGCGGCTGCTCGTGGCGCTACGCCAGCGCGGAACGGCCGAGGAAATACGGATGGCCGAGTACGCCGTGACTTTGCGGGAGATCGATCGCTTCGAGGCGTTGATGCGCGAGCGCAAGATCGATGAGGCGCGGTCGGTGCTCACGACGCTCGAGGGTGAGCTGAGCGATCCGGAGGTCGCGTCACGGGTCCGCGAAATGCTGACGCGGCTGGACCTGGCGAGTGCCGAGTCGTCCGAGGCCGACGCGTACAACCAGGCGGTCGATGCCGCGAATCGTGGTGATCTCGAGGGCGCGACGACGCGCTTCGAAGCGCTGGCGGCAGGTGCGGCCGACCCGGCGATGCGCGAGCAGGCCGCGACCCACGCGAGCAGCTTGCGCAGGATCCTCAAGCACAACCGCCACAACGCGGCGCTGCGGGCCGCAGCCGAGCAGGCCGCGGCCGCCGACTACGCGAAGGCGACCGCCTCGGTCGAGGCGGTCCTGGCGGACGCGCCGGACGACCAGATTCGAGAGTCGGCCCGGCGCATGCTCGACGAGCTCCGGGCCCAGCGCTCGGGACGCCGCTAGCTCGCCACCCGGGCGGGAAGCTTCCGTGGGGCAGCGGGCGTTGCCGTGCCTTCCCCTCAGGAATGGAGGTTGACAAGCGGCGGCCTTTCTTCGTAGACTCCCATCATTGGTTGATGGGACTGACGTGGATGGGACTGACGAATACGCCGTCCGATCTTCTTCCCGGCACGCTCGAGCTCCTGATCCTCAAGGCGCTCGTGGGCGGCGCAAGACATGGTTACGGCATCGTCGAGCATCTGCGCCTGGCATCGGACGATGTGCTGAGAATCGGAGAGAGTGCGCTCTACCCCGGGCTCCAACGACTCCTGCTCCGAGGCTGGGTCAAGGCCGAGTGGGGCGCCTCGGAGAACAACCGCCGGGCCCGCTACTACACGCTCACCGCCGCTGGCCGGAAACAACTGACCGCCGAACGCGCCGAGTTCAATCGCATGGTTGGCGCGATTCAGCGCGTGCTGGGGACGACCTGAGAGCGTGGTTGCGATGAATACGCTCTTCCGAAAGCTGCGGCACGTCCTCCGTGGGTCGCGTCACGACGCCGACCTGCGGGAGGAGATCGAGGCCCATCGCACGCTCCGGCAGGCCGCGTTGGAACGTGACGGTCTCGGCCCCGACGATGCGGTGCAGGCGAGCCGTCGGGCGATGGGCAACGTCACGCTCGCCGTCGAGGACGCCCGTGATGTGTGGGCGATCCGCGTGATCGACAGCGTGCGACACGACGTCCGGGACGCGGTTCGCGGATTGCGCAAGAGTCTGGGCTTGTCCGCGGTCGTGATCGGCACGCTCGCGCTCGGGATCGGCGCCAACACGGCGCTGTTCTCGATCTTCAACGGCCTCATCCTGCGCCCCCTGCCCGTGCGCGATCCCGGCAGCCTCGCGCTGCTCGCCGACGGGTCGTGGTCCTATCCCGTCTGGGACGAGATCAAGGCGCGCGAGACAGAGCTGTTCGATGGCGCCTTCGCGTGGTCCCAGGAAAGCTTCAACCTGTCGCAGGCCGGCCGGATCGCGCCCGTGGACGGCGCCTACGTCAGCGGGCGCTTTTTCGACGTGCTCGGCGTGCGGGCATTCCGCGGCCGGATGCTCACGTCCGCCGACGACAGCACCGCCCCGCCGGACGGTCCCGTCGCTGTCATCAGCCATCGCTTCTGGTTCCAGCACTTCGGCGGCGCCGACGATGTCGTCGGTCGGCAGCTCACCGTGCTGCCCCAACGCGTTTCGTTCACCATCGTCGGCGTCATGCCGCCGGGCTTCACCGGAGTCGACGTCGGTCGGATAGCGCACGTGATGCTGCCCTTCGGCGCCGAGCCGCTCCTGGAGGGCCGAGAGAGCATCTTGCCGCACGTTGGCATGTCGTGGCTGGACATGATGGTGCGTTTCAAGCGCGGGCAGACCATCGAGCACGCGAACGCGGCGCTGCGCAGCGTGCAGCCGCAGCTTCGTGCTGCGGTGCTGCCCGGTTGGCGAGGCGATCCGGCGGCTGCGGCACGCTATCTCAGCGATCCGTTGACCCTCGTGCCGGCTGCGACCGGCGCCTCACGGTTGCGCGGGCAGTTCGAGACGCCGCTCTTGGTCATGGTCGTCGCCGTCGGGCTGGTCCTGCTCGTGGCATGCGCGAACATCGCCAGCCTGCTGCTCGCACGTGCGCTGGCGCGGCGGGAAGAGCTCAGCGTGCGCCTGGCGCTCGGAGGGACACGCTGGCGGCTCGCTCGGCTGCTGTTTGTCGAAAGCCTGCTTGTGGCCGCGACGGGTGCGGCGCTCGGGCTGGTGTTCGCCCGGTGGAGCAGCGCTCTCCTCGTTCAACAGTTGGGGAGTACCGTCTCGCTGGACCTCGCGCTCGACTGGCGCGTGCTCGTGTTCGCAGCGGTCCTCACCTGCCTGTGTGCGATCACCGCAGGTATGGCGCCCATGGTGGGAGTGAAGAGCGTCGCGCCTGGTGAGGCGCTCAAGGGTGCAGGTCGCGCCCTGGCGGGCGACCGAAGGTTCGCCGTGCGCGGTGCGCTCGTCGTTGCACAGATCACCGTTTCGTTCGTCCTGGTCATCGCCGCCGGACTGTTCCTGCGCACGTTCGCATCGCTCCGTCAGCTGCCGCTTGGCTTCGTGCCCGCGCCGCTGGTGGTCGTGAACCTGCACTTGGCGGCGAGCGGCATTCCACCGGAGGAGCGTGGCTCCCGTGTCGAGCGCCTCGAGGACGCGGCGGCGGCGACACCGGGCGTGAGGTCTGCATCCGCTTCTTCGACACGGCTGCTGACGGGAGGCGGGTGGTGTACCAACAACAGGGTGGGCGTGGGCGATGGTCCCCTGCTTCCCGAGGACCGCGCGAATCGCGTGTGGCGCAACGCCACCACACCCGGCTGGTTCGACACGATGAGCATCGCCCTGCTGAGCGGGCGGGACTTCGACGACCGCGATCGTGTCGGCAGTCCGCCCGTGGCCATCGTCAACGAGGCGTTCGTGCGCCGGTACCTACCCGGTCAACGGCCGATCGGCCAGGCGTTGCGCGTGGATTCGGATGATAGTCCGCGCTACGAGATCGTGGGCGTGGTTGCCGACGCTGTCTACACGACGCCGCGCGATGGCATGCTGCCGACGATGTACGTGCCGCTGGCCCAGCGCGCACCGTCGAAGTGGACGTCCTGGCGGGACGCCGTCCTGACCATCCAGGCCGCCTCCGGGAAACGTGCGTTGGTCGAGCGCGATGTCGCTGCGGCGCTGACACGGGCCGATCCGACGGTGCTGTTCACATCGGGGACTTTCGATCAGATGGTCGAGGCCACGGCGATGCAGGAACGGCTCGTGGCGATGATGTCCGGATTCTTCGGTGCGCTCGCGCTCTTGCTGGCCGGGCTCGGGCTCTATGGCGTCGTGGTGCAGGCGGTGGGTGCGCGTCGGACGGAGATCGGACTGCGCATGGCGCTAGGTGCGCAGCGGGCGGACATCGTGCGCCTCGTCTTCCGTCGCGTTGGCGTCCTCATCGTAGCGGGCGTGGTGCTCGGCCTCGCTGGCAGCTGGTGGGTCGCTCGGTTCATCGCGCCCCTGCTGTTCCAGGTGGACGCACGGGATCCGATGACATTTGCGGGTACAGCCGCCGTACTGGTCGCCGTAGGCGTGTTGGCTGCCTGGGTGCCCGCGATCCGCGCAGCCCGGCTTGACCCGGCGACCGAGCTGCGGGAAGGGTAGGACGGGGGCATGAGCGGTCGCGACCCGTTGCGCCGGCGCAACGCACTCGCTCGACGAGCCGCCCGGCGCGCAGTACCTTCCTAATGAAATCTTCATTAGGAGGGTCGCCTCATGGCGATCGTGAACTTCAGCGTACCGGACGCCGTCAAGCGCGCATTCGAGCGCGAGTTCGAGGGCGAGAACAAGAGCGCGTGCATCGCTCGCCTGATGATGCAGGCGGTCGAGGAGCGCGCGCGGGTCCGCCGTCGCCGAGCGGCGGTCGCGGCGATCCTCCGGCTACGCGCCGTGGCCCGGCCGGCGTCCGCGGTCCGGGTCCGCGGGGCCCGGCGGGTCGGACGGCCGTGAACGCCGTGATCGATGCGAGCGTGGCCGTGAAGTGGTTCGTTCCCGACCGGGTCGACGAGCCGGCGGTCGACGCGGCCGCGACGTTGCTCGACCAAATCGGCGACGCACAAATCGAGGTTGTGCAGCCTCCCCACTGGTGCATCGAGGTCGCCGCGGTCCTGGCTCGGCTGTGCCCCGAGATCGTCGACCGAGCCGTGGACCTTCTCGCTGCGATGGAGCTGCCGATCGACGACGACGCCTCGAGCCTGAAGCGCGCGACGGCGTTGACGGCGACCCTTGGACAGCACGTGTTCGACACGCTGTACCACGCAGTCGCCCTCGAACGGGGTGCGACGTTGATCACGGCCGATACGCGGTACTACCGGATCGCGCGGCGCCAGGGCTCGATCGTGCTCCTGGATGAATGGGCGCGCCGAAGCGTCGCCCCCTGAGAACGGCTCAGTTCGTCGCCGCCAGCTCCCACAGATAGCCGACGAACGAGGCCACCGCGTCGTCGAACCCGGCGACCTTGGGGTTCGTCGACTCGATCACGTAGTACTCGTCGGGCGCGTGGGCTCCGCTCCCGTGGCCCAGGCCGAAGTGGCCGGCCGGAAGCTTCAGCGGGTCGCCGGTGAACACGCAGCCCGGAAACGATCCCGCGTTCCGCGGCCACAGGATCGGATCGAGACCCGCGCGCTTGAAGAACGCCATCTGGGCCCGGATCAGCAGCGCGTCGGCCGGCGTGCTCGTCGGATCGTACCCACCGCTCGGGTTGACCTCGATGTCGCCGAAGCCGCGCTTGGCCAGGTGATCTCTCAGCGCCTTCACTGCCGCATCGAACGTCATGTCGGGCACGAGACGCAGGTCGAGCTTGGCCACAGCTCGATGCGGGAGAACGGTCTTGCCGCCGGGGCCGGTGTAGCCCGCGACCAACCCTTCGATGTTCACCGTCGGCGTCGACACGAAGCGCTCGAGCGAGGCGCGCCAGGTCTGGTCGTGCGCCCAGCGCTCGACCGAGAGCAGCTTCTTCGCCGTCGCCTCGGACAGGCGCGAGGCCGCGGCGTCGAGCATCTCACTCTCGGCTTTCGAGACCTTCCGCGCCGCGTCGGCGAAGCCGTCGATCGCCGGATCGCCGTCCTTCGTCACGAGCGTCGCCAGCGCCTGGACCAGATGGAACGCCGGGCTGTCGAGCCGCGCGCGGTTGCTCGAATGAACGTCCTTCCCCGGCCCGCGGCCCCACGTCTCGCCGCTGGCCACGAGCTCGAGCTCGACCACGCCCTTGGCGCCGAGCGACACGGTCACGCCGCCGTCGGGGTCCTGCGCGGCCGAGGGCATGAACACGCCGATCGCTTTCCCGAGCGCGGCCGCGACCGCGGGCTGGGCCACGACCTCCCGGAAGTGCGGCGAGCCGATCTCCTCCTCGCCTTCGGCGACGAGCACCAGGTTGACGGGGAGCTTCTCGCCCGCGCCGCGGATCGCGTGGAGCGCGGCGAGGAGCGCGGCCTGGGGACCCTTCTGGTTCACCGCCCCGCGGCCCATGACGACCTTGCCCAAGCCGGGCTTGTCCACGATCGCCGCGTCCCACGGCGGCGACGACCACTCGGCAGGGTCGACCTGCTTGACGTCGTACATGAAGTACAGCGCGATCGTCCGGGGCGCGCCGGCATCGAGCGTCGCGAACACGCTGGGATGGCCCGCGGTCGGCACCCGCGTGACGTTTGCGAACCCGGCCTCGCGCGCGAGGCGCATCATCATCTCGCAGCCCTCGTTCATGCCGCGGTTCTCGGCGGCGATCGACGGCTGGCGGATCCACTCCTGGAGCCGGCGCACGCTCTCGTCGTGCCGCTCTTTGATCTCGGCGCGGATCGATGCGGGCGGACCGGCGGCGAGGAGCGGAGTCGAGGCGAGCAACGCGAGCAGGGCGAAGCGGCGTGCGGTTTCGTTGCGCATGGCGCCGAGTCTAGACCATGCTTCCGCGTCCCGGTGCTATTCTGCGCCCTCACTTCGGGAGGCCTCCCTGTGATCACGCTCGTCACCGGAGCCGATGGCGAGATGGGCCGGGCGCTGATCCCGGCCCTGGCCGAGCGCGGGGCGCGGATCGTGGCCCTCGACCTGCGCGGCCCCGTACCCGAGGTCGAGAAGCTGTGTCTCGAGTTCGTCCCGGGAAGCATCGTCGACGAGCGGACGATGCACGAGCTCTTCGCGCGCCATCGGTTCGAGCGCGTGTTCCACCTGGCGGCCGTGCTGTCGCGCAAGGCCGAGCAGGACCCGGATCTGGCCCAGAGCGTCAACGTCGACGGGACGTATCGCATCTTCAAGCTGTGCCTGGCGCAAGCCGCGCGCGACGGGCGCGCCACGCGCGTCCTCTTTCCGAGCAGCATCGCCGTTTACGGTCTCCCCGACGCCGAGACGAAGGCTCGTCACGGCGCGGTTCGAGAGACGGAGTGGCTGTCGCCCGCGGCGATGTACGGCTGCAACAAGCTCTACGGCGAGCTCCTCGGCAGCTATCTGTCGGCGCGGCGCTCGGGGCCGGTGCTCGACTTCCGCGCGATCCGTTTTCCGGGGCTGATCTCGGCCGAGACGCTGCCGACCGGCGGCACGACCGACTACGCGCCCGAGATGATCCATGCCGCAGCCCAGGGCCAGGCCTACGCGTGCTTCGTCGCCGAATCGAGCCGCCTGCCGTTCATGACGATGCCCGACGCGGTCGACGCGCTCTTGCGCCTCGCCGATGCCGATCCCACGCGGCTCGCGCGGCGCTCGTACAACATCCAGGGGTTCAGCGCGTCGGCCGGCGAGCTGCGGGCCGAGACGCTACGCCACTTCCCCGAAGCGCAGATCCGGTTCGAGCCGGTCGCCGCGCGGCAGGCGATCGTGGATTCGTGGCCCGCGGCGCTCGACGATCGGCCAGCCCGGGACGATTGGGGGCTCACGCCGCGCCATGACCTGGCCCAGGCGCTCGGCGACTATCTCGTCCCTGCGCTGCGCCGGCGCTACGCCTGAGTTTTCCACAGGCTTTCCGCGGTCCGACGGGGCGGTCCAACTCACGCGAGGGGCAACACTTGCGCGCGCATTGGCGTCGCCGGCCGCGGAATTTTCCACAGCCGGCGGACGGCCGGTCTACAGCTTCCAGTGGTCGAGGTTCGATTCGAGGCCGGCGATCTCGTCCTCGGGCGAGCCCGCGTGGAGCTGCCCCGCGTACCACAAGAGCGCGAACAGGCCGGCGTAGAACACCACACCCGCCGTGACGACCGCGCTCGACGGGAACATCCCGACCGCGATCCGATCCCACACCTCGCGCCACGAGGTCGCGAACTGCGGGTGCATCATCAGCTTGAGCACCCACGCGCCGAGGATGATCAGGTAGATCAGCAGGTAGTTGCGGCGCAGCCGGAAGCTCAGCGCCTCGACCATCGTCGTCTTGTACTTCGGCAGGTCGAGGTCCATCGCCACCATCTCGCGCCACGACATCATCGGCGATTCGAGCTGCCGCGTGACGACCGGGATGAGGAAGTTCTCCTCGAGCATCCGCACGCGCGCGCGGTACACCTCGAAGTAGCGGAAGCGCCGGGCCTCCATGAACATGTACGCCAGGATCACCAGGTTCGACAGCAGCAGGATGATGTGCGAGTGCTCGTGCGAGGCGAACGTGAACGACAGCATGCCGGCGGTCGTGAGCACGGCCCAGTTCGTCGTCGCGTCCAAGCGCTGGCGCCACACCGTCGAGCGGTGGATCTCGCCGCGGTAGAAATGCACCATGACGTTGATGTATTCCTGCCGGGTGAGCGGGTAGTCTTCGAACCCGCTCGAGCGCTCGGCGGCGCGGGTTCGAGATCCAGGCTCCATCGGTCGCTATTCTACACGGGTCGGGCGACGATCGGCGGACGCTCGAGAGCCTGCGTCACCACGCGTCGCACGGTCTCGACCGCGAGCGGCTTGGTCAGGATCCGGTTCGGCATGCGCTCGAGGAACTCGATCGTCTCGCGCCGCACGAGGTCGCCGGTCGAGAACACGAAGCGCCGCAGCATCTCCGGGTGATCCTCGGCCACGCGCTCGTACAGCTGCCGGCCGTC
Source organism: uncultured Acidobacteriota bacterium (assembly GCA_963824225.1). Lineage (GTDB taxonomy): Bacteria > Acidobacteriota > Polarisedimenticolia > Polarisedimenticolales > Polarisedimenticolaceae > CAWGOF01. Next base: position 755,978 of record CAWGOF010000003.1, read on the forward strand.
GACGCGCGGCATCCGCATGTCGGCGACGATCAGGTCGTAGTCGCTATCGTTCAGGCGCTCGAGCGCCTCGGCGCCGTCCCGGGCCAGCGTCACCTCGGCGCCGTCCTCGCCGAGGACGCGGGCGAACAGCTCGAGCACGACCGGCTCGTCCTCGACGACGAGGATCCGCCGTCCGCGCAGCGGCTGCGCCTCGGTCGGTGCGGCGGGTCCGGCCGCGGCCGTCGACCGGTCGGGCTCGGCGATCTCGACGATCGGCAGGCGCACGGTGAAGCTCGCGCCCGACGCGAACCGGCTCGACCCGAGCTCGATCTTCCCGCCGTGCTCGCGGACGATCCCATAGGACACGGAGAGCCCGAGCCCGGTGCCGAGGCCGACCTCCTTGGTCGTGAAGAACGGATCAAAGATCCGCTCGCGGATCGGCGGTGGCACGCCGGGCCCGTCGTCCTCGACGCGCACGAACATCCCCTGGGAGTCGACGCCCGTGCGGACGACGACCGTCCCCGGACCCCGGATCGAGGCGATCGCCTGCTCGGCGTTGTTGATCAGGTTCAGCAGGACCTGCTCGATCTGGTGAAAGTCGAAGCTCGTTCGCGGAAGGTCGGGCGCCAGATCGACCTGCGTCGTGATCTGGGAGCTTCGCAGGTGGTACGACTTGAGGTCGAGCACCTTGCGCACGCAGTCGTTCAGGTCGTGGTTCCTCTTCTCCGGAGGATGGCGCCGAGCGAAGGACAGGAGCTTGAACACGATCTTCTGGCAGCGCATCGCCGACTCGACGATGCGCTCGAGGTCGCGGATCGGGCCGGCCTCGGTGGCGTGCCGGCGCAACAGCTCGGCGTAGCCCACGACGCCCGAGAGCGGATTGTTCAGCTCGTGCGCGACTCCGGCCACGACCTCGCCGAGGCTCGACAGCCGCTCGGCCTGGGCCAGGTTGCCCTCGACGCGGCGCAGGTCGGTGACGTCGCGCCCGATCCACACGCGCCCCGCGACCTCGCCCGCCGCGCCGAGGAGCGGCGCCGAGGCCAGGCTGATCTCGCGGCGCTCACCGTCCGGGCGCTGGTGCGTCCAGTCACGCGGACGCTCGCTCGCCGGGCGCGCCTCGCCCGTGTCCGGCTCGGCGCCGAGGATCTCCGCCAGGCGCCGACCCATTGCGCGCTCGGCCGACCAGCCGAGGATCTCGTGGGCCCCGCGGTTGAACTCGGTGATCGCGCCCGCCTCGTCCGTGGCCACGATCATGTCCGGGGTTCCGTCGAGCACGCGGCGCAGCGTCTCACCGGTCGAGCGATGGCGCTCGGTCTCACTCGCCGCGTCGCGGTACAGGAGCGCGTTCTTCAGCGCGTTGGCCGAGGCGCCCGCGGCGAGCTTGCAGAACCGGATCTCGTCCGTGCGGAACGGGCTCTCGCGGCGCGTGCGCAGGAACAACGCGCCGAGCACCTCCCGGCCGTAGAGCAACGGCACGACGAGGAGCGAGCGGTACCCCTTCTCGAGGAGCGTCTCCCGGACCGAGGCGATGAGCGGGCTCGTCGCGACGTCCTTGATCAGCACTGGCTCGCGCGTCTCGATCGCGCGGCGGATCTCGGGATACTTGCGCAGGTCGACCTCGAGCATCTCGGCTTCCGGATGACCCTTCGATGCGACGACGAAGCACCCGCCGCTCTTGCCGTCGGCCAGCAGGATCGAGCAGCCCTCGACGCCCATCAGATCGCCCACCGTGCGCACGATCGACCGCATGACCTGGCCCAGGTCGAGCGTGCTGCCGATCGTCTCGGTGATCTCGAGCAGCGCCCACTGCTCGCTGGCGTGTCGCGCGGGAAGCCGCGCGGCCGAGAGCCGCTCGCCCAAGACACCGAAGGATGCCGCGGCGCAGACCACGACGATCGCCTCGAGCGCCAGAGCCGAGCCACGCAGGATCGCCAGCTCGGGCCACGCGGAGCCCGCGGCGGCGAGGAGTCCCAGGCCGCAACCGGTGGCCAGCGCGACGCGGCGCCGGTCGCCCGTGAACGCGCCGACGAGCACGACGCCGAGAAACACGGCGACGACGACGGCTCGCGCACCGGCGACGACGAGCGTCGCGCTCGCGACGGCGGCATCGGCGGCGAGGAGCCAACCCGATCGGCACCAGCGCTCGAGCCGCTCCGTTCGGAGCGCGAGCGGAGCGAGCGACCAAGCGACGAGCGGAGCGGCGAGCGCGAGCCAGCGCGCGGGCGAGCCAACCGTCGAAGCGGCGAGCGCGAGCATCGCGACCGCGACCGGCAGGCGCCACACGAGGAACCGCCGGGCCTTCGCCATCCCCTCGACGAGCCTCCACCGAGCGTCGGGCAAATCCCCCACCCCGCCGAGCAAACCTAGGCTCCGCGCTCGAGCGAGGCAAGGAGCGCCCGCTCGCCTTGACACGTTCCGACGCGTTCCGGATAATGCGCGCGGCGCTATCGTCTAGGGGTCAGGACGGGTGGTTCTCAGCCATCAAACCGGGGTTCGAATCCCCGTAGCGCTACCACGCTCGCGCGCGATCAAGGTTGGCCGTCGCGCGGGGTCGTGACCCACAGCTCGAGGTCCTGCGGAAAGCGCGACTCGGGACACAGCCGACGCATGATGCTCAGCACGTTGCGCCGCACGTCGTCGACCCGGCTCGTAGTCAGCCCGTCGTCCACGATCTTTCCGACGTAGACGTCCTCGCCGCGGCGGCACAGGCTCAGGAACGTCGAGTTCTCGTCCGAGACGTAGCGGCGGTCAGGCCCCGTCAACGCGTCGATCTGCCGGCGCAAACCGCTGTCCAGCTTGAACCCGATGAAAATCGCCTGGTTTCCGCCCAGCTCCATCCCGCTCCCGCTCCTCTCGTACGTCCGCGTTCAGAGTACCACGGGCGTCGCGGGGTCACGATTCGAGGAGCGCGAGAACCTCGGCGGTCTTGGCGGCGAGGAGCGCCCGGTCGCCCCGCGTCTCGACGTTGAGCCGGATCAACGGCTCGGTGTTCGACAGCCGCAGGTTGAACCGCCAGCTCTCGAAGTCGATCCCCACGCCGTCCATCTCGTCGACGCGCAGCGCCTCCGGCGCGTAGCGGGCCTTGATCCGTCCGAGCGCCGCCCGCGGATCGGCGATGCGTCGGTTGATCTCCCCGCTCGCCGGATAGCGCTCGACGCGCTCGCCGACGAGGGCCGAGAGCGGCTTGCCGGTCGCGCACATCTGCTCGAGCACGAGGAGCCACGGGATCATGCCGCTGTCGCAGTACGAGAACTCGCGGAAGAAGTGGTGCGCCGACATCTCGCCGCCGTACACTGCGTCCTCCCGGCGCATGACCTCCTTGATGAACGCGTGACCGCTCTTCGACTGCACCGGCCGCCCGCCGCTCTCACGCACGATCTCGAGCGTGTTCCACGTCAACCGCGGATCGTGGACCACCGCGCCGCCGGGGTGCCGCGCGAGCACGCTCGCCGCGAGGAGCCCGACGATGTAGTAGCCCTCGATGAACTCGTCCGGTCTCATCGAACAGGAAGCACCGGTCGAAATCGCCGTCCCACGCGATCCCCGCGTGGGCTCGATGGGCCAGCACCGCATCCGCGGTCGCTTGCCGGTTCTCCGGGAGCAACGGGTTCGGCACGCCGTTGGGGAACGAGCCGTCGGGCTCGTGCTGGATCTTCACGAACTCGAACGGCAGGTGCGGCTCGAGCTGATCGATCACACGCCCGGCGCCGCCGTTGCCCGCGTTGACCACGACCCGCAGCGGCTCGAGCTTGTCCCGGTCGACGTAGCCCAGCACGTGGCGCACGTAGGCCGCGCTCACGTCCTGGCTCTCGCGTCCACCGCCCCCGGGCGACGGACCGAGCCGCTCGTCGAGAATCCGCTGCTCGATCTCGCGCAGCCCGGTGTCCTCGCTGATCGGTCGCGACTCCTCGCGCACGAGCTTCAGGCCGTTGTAGTCGCGCGGGGTTGTGGCTCGCGGTGACCATGATCCCGCCGCCGAGCCCGAGGTGGAACGTCGCGAAGTACACGTGCTCGGTGCCGCACAGGCCGATGTCCACGACGTCGACGCCCGCGAGGTTGAGCCCTTCGGCGACCGCCTCGGCGAGCTCGGGGCTCGACGGACGGATGTCGTGTCCGACGACCACGCGACGGGCTCCGGTGAACGCGGCGTACGCGCGGCCGATGTCCCGCGCCAGGCGCGCGTCGATCTCGTCCGGCACGCGGCCGCGGACGTCGTAGGCCTTGAAGCAGGCGAGGCGCGACATCGGATCCCTCCCGGCTGAGACCATACCAGATCGCCCGCGCGCTTCCCCGTGCGATATCCTGGACCCCGCCCCGTGGAACGGAGGATTCGCGACATGGCATCGAAGCCGACGCGCGTCGAGCGCGACACGATGGGTCCGATGGACGTGCCGGCCGATGCGTACTACGGCGCGTCGACGCAGCGCGCGGTGCTGAACTTCCCGATCAGCGGGCGGCCGATCCCGCGCGCGATGATCCGCGCGCTCGGCCTGATCAAGTGGGCCGCGGCCCGGGCGAACGTCGATCTGCAGCTCCTCGACGCGCGCGTGGGCGACGCGATCGCACGCGCGGCGCGGGAGGTCGCCGACGGCCGGCTGGACGCCGAGTTCGTCCTCGACGTATTCCAGACCGGGTCGGGCACGTCGACGAACATGAACGCGAACGAGGTGATCGCGAACCGCGCAGCGGAGCTGCTCGGCGGCGGTCGCGGATCGCGCGACCTCGTTCACCCGAACGACCACGTCAACCTGGGCCAGTCGTCGAACGACGTCATCCCGACCGCGCTGCACCTCGGGGCGCTGCTGGCGATCGAGAGCGACCTGGTGCCGGGCCTCGCCGCGCTGCGCGCCGCGCTCGAGGCCAAGTCGCAGGAGACGTGGGACGTGATCAAGACCGGCCGGACGCACCTGCAGGACGCGACGCCGATCCGCCTGGGCCAGGAGCTCCGCGGGCTACGCGGCCCAGGTCCGGCGCGGCGAGGCACGCGCGCGAGCCGCGCGCGACGAGCTGGCCGAGGTCGCGCTCGGCGGCACGGCGGTCGGAACCGGCGTGAACACGCACCCCGAGTTCGCGCGCCGCGCGTGCCGGATCCTGGCCGACGACACGGGGCTCGAGATCCGCGAGACGTCGGACCACTTCCAGGCCCAGGCCACGCTCGACACCGTGCTCGCGGCCGGGGGTGCGGTGCGCGTCGTCGCGGTCAGCCTGCTCAAGATCGCGAACGACCTGCGCTGGCTCGCCTCGGGTCCGCGCACCGGCCTGGGCGAGCTGGCCCTGCCCGAGGTCCAGCCCGGCAGCTCGATCATGCCCGGCAAGGTCAACCCGGTGATCGCCGAGTCCCTGATCCAGGTCTGCGGCCAGGTCATGGGGAACGATCAGGCGCTCGTCCAGGCCGCGGCAGTGGAGCTTCTTCGAGCTGAACACGATGCTTCCGCTCGCCGGCCGACAACCTGATCGAGTCGATCGAGCTGCTCGGTGCGGCGTCCGGGAACTTCGCCGAGCAAGTGCGTGGCCGGCATGCGCGCGACCGCGCGGGGTCCCGAGATGGTCGAGCGCGGTCTGGCGATCGTCACCGGACTCGCCCCGCTACGTGGGCTACGACAAGGCCGCGGCGATCGCGAAGAAGGCGGCGGCGAGCGGGCCGGACCGTGCGCGAGGTCGCGCGCGAGGAGACCGGGCTCAGCGCCGAGGAGCTCGACCGCGCGCTCGATCCGTTCCGGATGACCGAGCCGCAGCCCTGACCCGCGATCACGCCGGGAACAGCACGCCCGGAGCGAGACGGAACGTCGGGTCGAGCGCACGCTTGATCGCGCGCATCTCGGCGATCGCCGCATCGCCCAGGAACCGCCGCAGCATGCGCTGCTTGATCGGGTCGCGACCGACACCGTGCTCGGACAGCGGGGCTCCGCCGAGGCGCGTCGCCGCTTCGGCGAACTCGTGCAGCGCCTCGATCCCCAGCTCGACCTCGCGCTCGTTCCGTGCGAGCGCGTTCGGGTGCAGGTTCCCGTCCGACAGGTGGCCCCAGATCGCGTGATCGAGCCCGCGCGCTCGGAACCCCGCCTCGTAGCACGCGACGATCTCGGCCACGCGGTCGAACGGGACGATCAGATCGCCCGCGACCTTGCGCACGCCCGGAGCGGCGTGCCGCCGAGCGGCGAGAAGCTCGGACACGCGCCGCGGGACCGCCTCCCGCAGCTCGCGCAGCGCGGCGCGCCGCGTCTCGTCTCCCGGGAGCGCGAGCTCCATCTCGTCGTAGGACGCATGGCGGCCGAGGATCGCCAGCAAGCGCGCGACGGGCGAGTCGGCCCCGGTCGAGCCGTCGACCGCGGCGGCGAGCGTTTCCTCGAGAGCGGCGGTCGACGGCCGCTCGGCCAGCTCGAGGTCGAGGAACACGGCCGCCCCGGCCGCCGCGGGAACCCGCACACGGAGCCGCGCCGCGTCTCCCGCCTCGCTGACGAGCGCGAGCCCGCGCGCGTCCACGACCTCGATCGCTCGCACGTCGGGCCCCCGCGCGTCCCCCGCCGCGCGCGCCGCGAGCGCCGCGCGGCGCAGATCGTCCGCTAGCGCGATCGACCGCTCGAGGTCCGGGACGAACACGAGCGCGGTCACGAGGCCCGCCGGTAACGGAACGAGGTCGAGCGTGACCCGGGTGATCAGCCCCAGCGTTCCCTCGGCGCCGATGAACAGATCGACCAGATCGAGCGGGTCGCCCGCGTGGTATCCGGCCGAGAGCTTCTTGACCGGAGGCAACGTGTAGCGCGGCACGGGAACGCGGGTGATCGAGCCGTCGGTCCGGCGCACGGCGAGCTCGCCACCCGGCCGCGCCAGCTCCTCGCCGCGCTCGACCTCGATCACGTCGCCGTCCTCGAGCACGACGCGCAGCGCGCGAACCCAGGCGCGCGTGGCCCCGTACTTGAAGCTCGCCGCGCCGCCCGCGTTCGTCGAGACCGCGCCGCCGATCCACGCCTGCTCGTACGTCGGAACCGGCGGGTAGTACAGCTCGCTGCGCTCGAGCTCGCGCCGCAGGTCGTCGAGGCGTACCCCGGGCTCGACCAGCGCGCGGCCGCCGCCCGGCCGCCGCTCGATCGGACCGATCGCTCGCATCCGCTCGACGGAGACGACGATCTCGCCGCGCGGCACGGCCCCCGCGGTGAGCGAGGTGCGCGCGGCCTGGAACAGGATCGCCTCGCCGCTCGACCGAGTGTCGGCCAGGAGCGCGGATGCCTGGGCTTCGGATTCGACGCGGGCGACGCCCGCGGCGTGACCGGGCGGCGTGCCCGACGCGTCCTCGAGGTACCCGGCGACGACGTCGCGGTCGCGGACGATCGCCGTCGGCGCGACCCGTGGCGGGCGGTGTGCTGCGATCACAGGGGACGAGCGTCGATCGTCGTCTGGGACGCGGGCACCGGTGCCGGCCGTCCGCGGCCCGCGCGCAGCGCGAGCCACAGCACGCCGAGAAGCAAGAGCAGCGGCACGAGCGGCAGGAGCAGGGTGCTACCCACGAGCGCGGCCAGGCCCAGACCGAGCGCGAGCAGGAAAACGAGCAGCTTCCCGAGCACCAGGAAGATCCCGCCCGCCAGGCGCAGCGGCAGGGTGACCGCGAGGAACACGAGCTTGAACACGAGACCCAGGAGCAGGAGCGGCAGGAGGACGATCGTCAGGATCCCGACGACGAGCCCCACCCCGAGCAACCCCAGAACGAACAGCCCCTTGAGCATGGCCCACCTCGTCCACCCCATCTACCGTGCTGGGGGACTACATCTTAGAGTACGCGTCCGGGCCGTGGGGGTTCCACCCCCGAGAGGAGCGAGTTGCACGACCACGCGGACCGAGGTGCCGGGGCGACGACCCGCCTGGGGCTCGTTCTCGCGCTGACGTTCGCCTACGCGATCGCCGAGATCGTCGGCGGGCTCGTGTCGGGAAGCCTCGCGCTCCTCGCCGACGCGGGCCACATGACGACCGACATCCTGGCCCTGGCGCTCGCGCTCCTCGCCGCGTGGTCCGCGCGCCGTCCGCCCGACCGCTCGCGCACGTATGGCTACGCACGCGTCGAGATCCTGGCCGCCCTGGGCAACAGCGTCGCGCTCGTCGTGATCGCGCTCGCGATCCTGCGCGAGGCGTGGCAGCGCGCGTTCGACCCGCCGCCCGTCGAGGCCGGTCTGATGGGCGCGATCGCCGCGGGCGGGCTCGTGGTGAACCTGCTCGCGATGCGGCTCCTCGGCTCGCACACCCACGGTCTCAACGTGCGCGCGGCGTACCTGCACGTGCTGGGAGACCTGCTCGGCTCGATCGGCGCACTCCTCGCCGCGTTGCTCGTGGCCTTGGGCTGGAACGGGGCGGACGTCCTGGTCAGCGTCCTCGTCGCCGGGATCCTCGTCGTCGGCGCCGTGCGCGTCGTGCTGGCCTCGATGAACGTCCTGCTCGAGGGCGCGCCGCCGCATCTCGACACGTCCGACGTGCGGGCGTGCCTGGCGAAGGTCCCGGGCGTCGGGGACGTGCACGACCTGCACCTGTGGAGCCTCGGCGGACACACGCCGATCCTGTCGGCGCACCTCGTGCTCGACCACACCGTGCCGGCCGAGCGCGTGCTGCGCCTGGCGACCGCCGAGCTAGCGCGACGGTTCGGCATCGACCACGTGACGCTGCAGGTCGAGCCGCCGGACTACAACATCGTCGATCGGCTGCGCTCGACCTAGCTCAGAACGCGAGGCGCAGGCCGAGCTGCCACTGGCGGCCGAATCGCTCCAGGCTCTCGTTGTTGCCGTTCCGCTGCTGGCCGCTCCGGAGGCCCGGGTTGTAGATCTGGTACGTCCCGTCGTTCAGCAGGTTGAACGCCTCGACGGACGCCTGGCCGTTGACCCCTCGACCGACCCGGAACTCTTTGGTCAGCTTGACGTTGAAGTCCCACCACGAGACGTTGCGCTCGGTGTTGCGCTGGTTGTCCACGTAGGTGGTTCTCGAACGCGCGGCGCCGCCGGTTCCGAGGCCCTGGAACACCGGCGAGATCGCGTCGAAGGACCGTTGCTCCCACAGGACCGAGTACGGCAGCCCCGACTGCCAGGTCATCGCGGCACCGATGCGCACGCCCCACGGCGTCACCGTCGTGGCCGCGACCTTGACCACGTTCCGCTGGTCGTTCGACTGGTAGCCCCGCTCGTCCTCGATCAGCGTACGATCGTTGCCCAGCCCCTGGTTGTAGTCCTCCCCGTCGCCGATCGTCTTGGACCACGTGTACGACCCCCGGAGCTCCCAGCTTCTGTACAGACGCCGTTCCAGCGCGAGCACGTACCCGTCGTAGTCGATCGAGTTGAAGTTGCCGATGTACAGGACATTGCCCCACCCGGGGTTCTGGAGGTACAAGTCGAGGATCCCGTCCGGATGCTCGAGAAAGATGTCGTCGTCCGTTCCGGGCGCGCCGGGCGCGAGCTCGAGCTCGCCCGCGCAGTCGTCGAGCATCCCGTCCCCCGGCGCGTACGCCGCGACGTAGTCGGGGTCTGTAGGCTCGACCGGGACCACCGGGAAACGATCGCCCGGCGTCTGGGTCGTCGCGTTGCACCGACCGGCGTCGAGCGGGACGTGGTTCAGGTCGATGTCCTGATACTGATCCCGCAGCCGACGGCGCACGTAGGTAAATTCAATGGCGGTCTCGGTCGCGATCTCACGCCGGAAGAACACCGAAATCTCGTCGTTGTGCGGCGCCACGAGATCGCGAGCGAGCGCCCGCGTGTTGACCGCGGGGCTGATGCTGCGGTTCAGTCCCGCGGCACCGGGGGCGATCCGCCACGCACCGGTCTGCGGGTCGGGCTCGGCGTCGAACGATACGCTGGCCGTCGGCGGGTTGAGCTCCTGGAGCGGCAGGGTCAGCGGGACGATGCTGTAGTACCGGCGGAACGACGCGCCGATGCTCGTCTTGCCGTTGCTCCACGGGTCCCAGGCAATGGAGGCGAACGGCTGCGGATTCGTGTTCACGATGTGGATATTGTCCGCTCGACGCTTGCGATCCCAGAACGTGCTGTTGAGCGCGCCCGTGGTCTGGCGCGCGAACAGCGTCTCGAACGGAACCAAGAGCTGGTCGGCCAGCTGGACGTAAAAGTCGTGCAGGTTCTCGTACCCGGTGAACGGGCGCTGGAACGCCGCGTTGTCGTCGACCCCCTGCGCCAGGAGCTCGAGGTACTCCGCATACTCCGCTTCGGGTGAGAACGTGCCGTTTCCCGCAGCAGAGATCTCCTCGCGGTCGACGGCGAAGCCGAGGGTCAGTGTCAGATTCGACAGGGGTTTGATCTGGTCCTCGGCATACACGCCCCAGGTCACGCCGGTCGACCGCGCCTGGCCCGTGGATGGCACGGGGAAGTCCCCCTGGATCGTCGCGTGCGGCTCGGGTGTCTGATTCCCGCCCGCTTCGTTGAGCGTCACGACTTGCAAGCTCACGGCGGGACGCTGGGTCAGACGGCGGAAGTACCGCTCGTTCTCGATGCTCAGGCCGGTCTTGAGCTGGTGCGTCGCACCGAGGAACCGTCCGGCGAACACGGTCGCCGAGCCTTGGACCGTGAAACGCTGGCGATGGTCGTCGAACGTGTCGGGAAACGGGCCCGAGACGGTGCCCGCGTCGAGGTCTCTGCACTGTGCCGACTGCAGGAACGCGGGTCCGACGAGGCAGTCGACCTGCGCGTTCGGATCGGTCGGGCCGTAGTGAAGGTTCAGGTCCTGCCAGGCGACGTTGCTCTCGATCAGGATCTTGGGCGAGTACGGCGCGGTCCAGGTGAGACTGTAGCTCTGGCCGTTCTGCTCGTAGCGTTGGGACGACTCGGCCGGGACGAACGAGCTGACACCCAGGTTCGTGATCGTCGCCGGGTCCGCCTGGAACTGGAACGCGAGCTTGTTGCGCGGCGATACCTGCCACGTCACCTGATCGGCGTTGACCGTTTGCTCCGTGGTCTGGAACTCGAACCCCGTGGGCACGACGATCGGAGCCTCCACGTGCACGAGCTCGTGGGACAGCCGGTACCAGAGCTTGTCCTTGACGATCGGCCCGGAGAGCTGCACGGACGGCTGGTACGACGTGAAGTCCTGGGTCGGGAGGTCCGAGTCGTCGTGGGCTCCGTCGCCGTCGAGCATTCCCGAACGAAAGAACAGCTGGAACACCCCCTCGAAGTCGTTGCTCCCTTGCTTCTGCAGGATCCGCGCGAATCCGCCCTGGGCCCGGCGGAACTCGACGCTCGCGCCGGCGGACACGACCTCGATCTCCTCGATCGAGTCCGGGTTGACCTCGAACATCTGACGCCCGGTCAGCGGGTCGACGTTCGACACGCCGCTGACCACGGCCTTGAAGTCCCGATCGCGCGCGCCGTGGACGTTCGGGTTCCCGTCGCCGTCGGCGTCCTGCACGCCCGGAGCGAGCGTCAGCATGTTCTGGTAGTGCCGACCGGGGACCGGCAGGTCGCGCACGAACTCCTCGCTGAACTTCGTCGTCTGCGACGCGTCGTCGAGGTCGACGACGTCCGGCGTGGCGTCGACCTGCACGAGCTCGACGAGCACCTCGGTCAGCTGGAGCGGCAGCTTCGTGACCTCCCCGATCCGCACCTTGATGTCGGCCAGGCGCTGGGGCGCGAAGCCCGGGCACGTGATCGTCACGAAGTAGCCGATCCCCGACGCGCCCGTCGGGCGCAGCACGGGGAACGAGGCCACTCCCCGGGGCCCGGTCTGGACCGAGCTCTCCTTGATGTATCCCTGCGGGTGGCTGATCGTGACGACCACGCCGGGCAACGGCTCGTTCTGCTCGTCCGTGATCACGACCTCGAGGCCACCGCTCTGGGCCTCGGCCTCGGACACCGCGAGTCCGGCTGTCAGACAGAGCACGGCGGCGTAGGAACGCCTCATGGTCACCCCCGCGAACGGAGTGCGCTGCCGCGTTCTCTACCACCCCGGAGTCGGGGCGGTCAATCGTTCTGTTTGTGCGTTCGTCTGCACCCGCGTGCGCGGGAAGCGCACGCTGCTCGCGGCGTTTGCACCGCGGCGCGGCCTACAGGTCGAACTTCACGCCCTGGGCGAGCGGCAGATCCTTGCCCCAGTTGATCGTGTTGGTCTGGCGGCGCATGTAGGACTTCCAGGAGTCGGAGCCCGACTCGCGCCCGCCGCCCGTCTCCTTCTCGCCGCCGAACGCGCCGCCGATCTCGGCGCCCGAGGTGCCGATGTTGACGTTGGCGATGCCGCAGTCGCTCCCGCGGTGGGACAGGAACTCCTCGGCCGAGCATCAGGTTCGTCGTGAAGATCGCCGACGACAGACCCTGCGGCACGTCGTTCTGGATCCCGATCGCCTCGTCCAGGCGTCGTCGAACTCGTAGACGTACAGGATCGGCGCGAACGTCTCGTCCTTGACGATCGGGGCATCGCGGCCGGATGCGCACGATCGTCGGCTCGACGAAGTGTCCCGGCCGCTCGACGCGCCGACTTCCGCCGCAGACGACCTCGCCGCCTCTGCTCGCGCGACCTGGGCCAGGCCTTCATCATCGTCTCGACCGCCCGCCGTCGATCAGCGGGCCCATCAGCGTCGACGGCTCGAGCGGGTCGCCGATGCGCACCTGACCGTAGGCCCGCACGAGCCGCTCGGTGAACGGGCCGGCGATCCCCTGCTGCGAGGATCAGTCGGCGCGTCGTCGTGCAGCGCTGACCGGCGGTTCCGACCGCCCCGAACAGCACGGCACGCAGCGCGAGGTCGAGGTTCGCGTCCTCCATCACGATGATCGCGTTGTTCCCGCCGAGCTCGAGGAGCGTGCGGCCGAGGCGCTGCCCGACCACGATCGGCGATCCGCCGGCCCATGCGGCACGATCCGGTCGCCGAGATCAGCGGCAGCCGCGCGTCGGCCAGCATGCGCTCGCCGACGTCCGCTCCGCGCCCGATCACGAGCGTGAACACGCCCGGGGACGTCGTTGCGCTCCATCACGCGGTGGCAGATGCTCTGCACGGCGACCGCGGTGAGCGGCGTCTTCGACGACGGCTTCCAGATCATCGTGTCGCCGCACACCGCGGCGATCGCGGCGTTCCAGGCCCACACGGCCACCGGGAAGTTGAACGCGGTCACGATCCCGATCGGCCCCAGCGGATGCCACTGCTCGTACATCCGGTGCTGCGGCCGCTCGGAGTGCATGCTCAGGCCGTACAGCTGACGCGACAGGCCGACGGCGAAGTCGCAGACGTCGATCATCTCCTGCACCTCGCCCAACCCCTCGCTCAGAGTCTTGCCCGCCTCGAGCGAGACGAGACGGCCGAGCGGCTCTTTCACGCGGCGCAGCTCGTCGCCCAGCTGGCGCACGATCTCGCCGCGCTTGGGCGCTGGCACCATGCGCCAGGTCGCGAACGTCTCGGCCGCCGCGCTCGCAACACGCTCGTAGTCCGCTGCTGTGGCCTGGCGCACCTTGGCGATCGGCTCGGCGTTCGCCGGGTTCTCGGACACGAGCTCAGGTCCCTGGGTCTCGATCCACGTGCCGTCGGCGGCGCCCGAGCTGACCGACGAGATACCGAGGGCGTCGAGAACGTCGTGCTGGTTCATGGAGCGGTCTCCGGCCGCGAGGTCCACGGACCCTGCGGCGAGATCGATTCGCGGGTCGGATCGCGTGAGACGGGAGTGTAGCAGAGCGGCCCGAGCGCGGCCGCGGACAACGGACCGGACCCGATCAGGAGCGCCGCGGCTCGGCCAGCGCAGCGCGCAGCTTGTCTCCCAGGCTCGTACCGAACGTCACGGTTCCGAGCGACGGTCGCTCCGTCGGGGCCGGATCGCGCTGCGGCGCGGGCTCGCGGCGCGGCTCGCGCGGAGCCGGCTTGGCCCGCATCTGCGGCGGCCCCGGGCGCGGCGCGCGCGGCGCCTCGGCCGAGCGCACACCCTTGCGCGCGAGCCGGATGCGCCGGCCTTCCGGATCGACCTCGACGACTTCGACCTCGACCTCGTCACCGATCGTGAACTTCCGCACGAGGTCGGTGCCACGCGGAACGCCGGACAGGGCCGACGGCACGAGCCCCGATCGTCCGGGGCCGAGCCACACGAACACACCGAACGCCTCGATGCGCTGGACGCGCCCGACGAGCGTCGCACCGATCTCGGGCGCCGGAGCTCCGAGGCCCAGACCGTCCGCCGGAACGGTCAACGTGACGCGCCGATGCTCGGGGTCGACGCCGAGGACGAGCCAGTCGGCGCTCTGATCCACGGCGAGGTCCGCGCGCCATCCGCCGCGCGCCGGTGGGAACTCGCTCGACGGAGCCAGGGCCTCGATCCCCGATTCGAGCTCGACGAACGCACCGAAGTCGGCGAGACGGCGGATCGTTCCCGGATACACGTTGCCCGGCCGAAAGCGCTCGGCCACCGACTTCCACGGATCGTCCTGCGCTTCGCGGATGCTGAGCGAGATGCGCCGCCCGTCCTCGTGCAGCTTGAGCACCTTCACGTTGACCACGTCGCCGACGTGCACGACGTCCTCGACCCGGGCCACGCGGTGGTGGGCGAGCTCGGAGACGTGGACGAGACCCATCACGCCGGCGCCGAGATCAACGAACGCACCGAACTCCGCGGTCCCGGCGATGCGACCGCTCGTGATCGCCCCCTCGAGCAGCGTGGCGCGAACCGCCTTGGCTTCCTCGATTCGCTCGGCCAACAGGACCACGCGGCGCGATACGACGACGTCGGCACCGCCGTGCCGGACCTGCGTGATGCGGAACCGATACGTCTGACCCACGTGGCGGTCGGGCTCGTTCTCGCGGTGCACGTCGATCTGCGAATGCGGGCAGAAGCCGCGCACGCCGCCGATCCGGACCTGATAGCCCCCCCGGATCACCTGCTCGACCGTCCCGTCGACGTCGCGAGCCGAGCGCAGCGCGCGGTAGAGCGCGGCGACACGGGCACGCTGCTTCGGGGTCGGCTCGACGGCCGCGCCGCGCGCCCGACCGGCGGCGGGACGCGCGTCGCACGGTGCGGCAGACGCGCCGGCCGCCGTTTCGACGTCCGCCGTCTCGGCGCCCGCCGTCTCGACGTCCGCCGGCTCGGCGCCCGCCGTCTCGGCGCCCGCCGGCTCGGCGCCCGCCGTCTCGGCGCCCGCCGTTTCGGGCGCCGCGGCTGTCGTCGCGGTCGACTCGATCTCCGCGACCGTTTCGGGATCGCCCGCGGGGGGCGCTTCCGTCTCGGGCTCGGGCGCGGCGGTCGCGACGGGCTCTTCGGGCGACAGCGTCGCCACGCTCGCCTCGGCGGACTCGCTCTCGGACGGCACGTGGGGCTCGGGCTCGACGGGCTCGTGCACAGAAGGCCTCGGTGCTGTTCGGAGTCTTGACCTCAACCAGCGACGGCAGCACGCTGGCGGGGGAATATATGCCGCGTCGCGACGGATTTTGCCACAAGAAGCGCGAGCATGCGCGAAACGGGCTCTACTATGGGGACTCCGTGCCCCCGTTACAGGCGTGTGGCATCCTGGCAACATGCGCGCCGTCGTCCTGCGCGGAGCGGGCGGACCCGAAGTCCTCGCGATCCGTGAGATCCCCGATCCGCAACCAGGCCCGGACGACGTCCTCGTTCACATTCGCGCCTCCGCGTTGAACCGCGCCGACCTGTTGCAGCGCCGGGGACTGTATCCGGCGCCGCCCGGCGCCCCCGCAGACATCCCGGGTCTCGAGTACGCGGGGGAGGTCGAGGCGTGCGGTGAGCGCGTGCGGTCGCTCAAACCCGGTGAGCGCGTCATGGGGATCCTGGGCGGTGGAGGACATGCCGAGCACGTCGTCGTCCCGGAGCGGTCCTGTCTGCGGATCCCCCCCGGGTTGAGCTTCGAGCAGGCCGCAGCCGTGCCCGAGGCGTTCTTGACCGCCTACGACGCGCTGTTCCGCGTCGGACGGCTCGTCGCCGGGGAGGTCGTGCTGGTCCAGGCCGCGGCGTCGGGGGTCGGTCTCGCCGTGCTCCAGCTCGCGGGGCTCGCGGGAGCAAGGGTCGTCGGACTGTGTCGCACGCCGGACAAGCGGGCCCGTCTGGCCACGCTCGGACCCTACCCGATCCTCGACCCGGCGGTCCCGGGCCTCGCCGATACGATTCGACTCGCCGCTGGTGCGGACGGGGTCGACCTGGCGATCGACTTCGTGGGCGGAGCGGCGTGGGGGTTGCATGCCGAGCTGCTGCGCGAGAGTGGACGAATCGTCGTGCTCGGGTTGCTCGGTGGCGCGCGGACCGAGGTCGACCTGGGGACGCTCCTGCGCAAGCGCCTGACCGTCGTCGGGAGCGTGCTGCGCTCGCGGAGCTCCGAGGAGAAGATCGCGCTCGTCCAGGAGTTCGCGCGGCGGATCCTCCCGCTCCTGGCCGCCGGTCGTGTGGCCCCCGTCGTCGACTCCGTGTTCGACGTGACCGACATCGCGCGGGCGCACGAGCGGATGGAGCGCAACGAGAACCTGGGCAAGATCGTCCTCCGGATCTCCCGGTGAGCCGCCGGGGGCCCACGTGGCAAGCGGCGCTTGCCGCGAGCGGCTTCCGCGGCGAGCTGCGGGCCGAGGCGCCGCTCGCTCCCCTGACCACCTGGCGCATCGGCGGGCCCGCCGAGCTCCTCGCGGCGCCGGTCGATCGGGACGATCTACGTCTCGCCATCGATTGGTCGATGCGCGCGAGCGTCCCGTGGCGGATCCTCGGCAACGGCTCGAACCTGCTCGTGCGCGACGAGGGCGTGACCGGGCTCGTGCTGCGCGTGCGCCGGGCGCTCGACGAGGTGCGGGTCGATCCGCCGACGATCGTCGCCGGAGCCGGCGCCCTGTTTCCCGCCGTCGCGAACCTGGCCGCCGCCGAGGGCCTCGCGGGTCTCGAGTTCGGCGCCGGCATCCCCGGAACGATCGGCGGGGCGATCGTCATGAACGCCGGCTGGCACGAGCACGAGGTCGGCCCGAGCGTGCGCGAGGTCGAATGGCTCGATCCGTCGGGCGGCGAGCAGGTCTCGTCGCGCAGCGAGTGTGCGTTCGGCTACCGTCAGAGCGCGTTCCGCTCGGCGGGCCGCGTGGTCCTCGGCGCGACGTTCGAGCTCGCGGCGGACGACACGCGGGCGATCCGTCAGCGGCTCGCCACGTTCGCCGCCTCGCGCAAAGAGCAGCAGCCGACCGACTGGCCGTCCTGCGGCTCGGTGTTCCTCAAGCCGCCGGGCGATTTTGCCGGCCGCCTGATCGACCAGGCCGGCCTGAAGGGCTTGCGCGTCGGCGACGCCGAGGTCAGCCCGCGGCACGCGAACTTCTTCGTCAACCGTGGCCGGGCGACGGCGGCGGACGTTCTGGCCCTGGTCGAGCGTGTCGAGGCCGAGGTGTTCGAGCGCTTCGGCGTGCGGCTCGAGCGCGAATTCGAGCTGTGGTAGGTCAGCGCGGCAGGTCGGTCCCCTCGACCAGATCGCGGACCTCGCGGATCAGACCGCCCGGTTGACTCGCATCGAGGTCGATGCGGTCGGCGTCCGACCCGAGGAGCCCGTCGAACAGGGCGCGCTTGGCCTCGACGACGTGGCGGATCCGCTCCTCGATCGCGCCCCGCGTGACGAAGTGCAGGACCCGCACCCCGCGGCGCTGGCCCATCCGGTGCACGCGGCCGATGCGCTGCTCGAGCACCGCTGGACTCCACGGCACCTCGAGCTGCAGGACGATCGACGCGCTGTCCTGCAGGTTCAGCCCCAGACCCCCGGCATCGGTCGAGAACAGGACGTGGTGTCGGGGATCGTCGCGGAACGACGCGAGAACGCGCTCGCGCTCGGCCGACGCGAGCCGACCGTGGAACGTCTCGGCGCGCAGCTCGCGCCGCGCGAGCGCCTCGCGGGCGACGAACTCGGCCAGGCGCACCATGCGCTCCCACTGGCTGAACACGACGATCTTCGATTCGCAGTCGTCGAGCAGGCTCTCGAGCACCCGCGCGAACTCCTCGAGCTTCGGCGAGCCGAGCGCTCGGAGCTCCGACCGCGAGGGCGGTGCCGGGTCGTCCAGCCGAGCGGCCCAGCGCTCCCACTCGGCCTGCGCCAGCGCGTTGCACAGGATGCGCATCGCGGTGAGCGACTGGAGCAGCACGCGGACCTCCGCCGCGCCGAGCACGCCACCGCGCGCGAGCAGCCGGCCGATCGCCGCCGCGGCGCGGCGGTACGGCCGGCGCTGCGCCGGGCCGAGCTCGCTCCAGAACGTCGTCTCCGTGCGCTCGGGGAGCTGATCGAGCACCTGGCGGCGCTCGCGGCGCAGGAGATAGCCGTCGAGCCGGCGGCGCAGAATCTCGAGCCCCTCGTAGGCGATCACGCGCCCTTCGGGACCGACGACTGCGTGGAACGGCATCAGGCGCCACCGCGGCCCGAGCGCCCGGGGGTGCAGGAACTCGACGAGCGAGTGCAGCTCGAGCAGCCGATTCTCGAGCGGCGTCCCGGTGAGGATGAACGCGTGGCGGCTCCCGAGACGCTTGGCGGCACGAGCCGTCTTCGTGTCCCAGTTCTTGATCCGCTGGGCCTCGTCGAGGATCACGAGCTCGGGCGCGGCCTCGCGCAGCGCTTCGAGGTCGCGCAGCAGCAGCTCGTAGTTGATGATGAGGAATCCCCGCGCGAACGCGCCGTACGCGGCGAGGCGCGCGGCCTTCGATCCGTCGACGACCCGCGCATCCTCGCCGCACACCTTGTGGATCTCCCGGCGCCACTGGTGCTTCAGCGACGCCGGGCAAACGACGAGCGCGCGCGCCGCACCGACCGTGTGGCGGAGGAGCAGCGCGGCGACGACCGCTTGCACGGTCTTGCCCAGGCCCATGTCGTCGGCGAGCATCGCCCGCCCGCGCCGGGCGAGGAACGTGGCGCCGGTCTCCTGGTACGGGTGGAGCGCGATTCGGAGGGCGGGCCATGGCGTGTCGGGCGAGCCGATCGACGCGCGAGCGAGGTCGAGGGCCCGCTCGTTCCGCGCGTCCTCGATCCGCAGCCGAACGAGCGGATCGACGTCGAGCGCGATGCCGAACGCAGCGGCCCGCGCCTCGGACGCCCGGAGCGCCTCGTCGGCCCACGCCACGACCTCGGCCCCTGGAGGCGGCTCGCGCAGCCAACCGTCGACGTCGAAGTGCCGGGCCAGACCGTCCTGCGCCACCGCGTCCGGTGCGGCGAGGCGAATCTCGTGGAGCGGCGAGGGGCGGCTCTCGATCCAGCTTCGCGGCTGCCACGAGATCGAGAGTCCGTGCGCCGCGGCCGCCGCCGCGGCGGCCACCGGCCGGCGCCTGCGCCGCGCGGACCACGTCCGCGCGCGCTCCACGTGCCGGCACGTTCCGAGCTCGCTCGTGCCGAAGTCGTCGCAGGTGCAGCTCGCTCGCTCGCCCCGCGAGCCTTCGAGCGTCACGCGCTCGACGGCCCCGCCGCGCCGCTCCGTGACGTCGAACCGCGCGAGCCCCGCGCCTCCCGGGAGCGCAGCCACCTCCGCGCGCTCGCGCCGAGCGCGCAGGCGGCGCTGACCGCGTTCCTCGGCCTCGGCCAGTGCGACCCGCTCCTCGCGGGTCAGCATCCGCTCGGAGCCGCCGTACAGCAGATACCCGGTGCGCGCCTCGGCGGGATGGATCACGCGGCCGCGACCCTTGCGCTCGCGACCGCGCCTGCGCCTCCGTCCGCCGGGCGGTGGCGCGAGCGGGAAGCGCAGGGCCTCGATCGACGCGACGCCGTGACGGCACGCCGGCCGCTCGGCCGTCGCGCACGTGCAGCGGCTCTCCAGGGTCTGCCCCTCGACCCACACCTGAACACGGTACGGCGTGGGCCCCTGGCTGCGCACACGGGCCTCGAGCAGCCGGCCGTTCGGCGCGAGGCGCAGGAGCTCGACGCGCCCGAGGAGGGCGTCGCGCCGGCCAGCCTGCGCGACCGACTCCCCGGCCCACGCGCGCACGTCCTGCTCGACGAGCAGGCGGTGCGCCGGCAAGCTCGGTACGCGAGACACCTTGCGCTTGAGACGGCCCACGAAGACGAACCTCCGAGTCGAACCAAACAGTGTGCCCCACGTTCGGTCCGGAGTTCCACCGGCTCGGCGGTGCCACAGGCGCGCCAGGCGGCTCGGTTGCATCGCAGCCGGCCGACGACTACGATCGCGAGGGCATGCCGAAGACGATCGCGAGCAAGAAGGTGCGCCCGCGCGAGCCCAACGCGGCGTCCCCGATCGTCGATCGCCTGCTGTCCTTCACCCTCGAGCGCTACCCGTTCGCCCTGGCCGCCGTGCGCGCGGTCGTGGGCCAGCCTGGCGCCGATGCCGTGCGCACCGAGCTGCGCGCTCTTCCCGAGCTGCGCGCGCGCCTGAGGCGGGCTCTACCCGATGCGCTGCGGATCGATCTCGAGACGACGATCCCCGATCCGACCCCCTGCGTGTCGCCGGGTGAGCGCGCGGCACGAGCGGTGAGCGAGGTCGTCGAATCGATCGACGGGTTCCTCGCGCGCGAGGAGATCCGTGCGTCGTTCACGGCCGACGAGCGTCGGGAGCTCCTGCGCGGCATGGTCCTGACGCGCGCGGTCGACAACCGGCTCAAGGCGTTCTATCTCGGCAGCGATGTGCGCTACCGCGGCGTGTCGTTCCAGGGCAAGGGGTTCCGATCGCTGGGCCAGGAGGCGATCTACGGTGCCGGGCTACGTCTGCACCGCGGACCGTCGTTCCGCGGCCCCGATGGGTCGTGGACCGGGGACGTCGTCGCTCCGCTGATCCGGGACGCCGGCGTGGCCCTGGCCATGGCGCCAGCGCGCGAGACGGTCCGGGCGATGCTGAACGCGCAGATGGGGAAGGCCGGGCCCCCGATGAACGGCAAGGACTTCCACATCGGAGACTGGAGCTGGGGCGTGCTGCCGGCCGCGGCTCCGTTGAGCATCGCGACGATGTGCATCGCCGGGATCGCGATGGCGTTCGCCCAGCGCCGCGAGCCGCGCGTGGCCGTCGCGTTCATCGGTGAGGGCGGGTCGTCGCTCGGCGAGTGGCACGAAGCGATCAACCTGGCGGCCGCACGCCGGCTGCCCGCCGTGTTCTGCATCGAGAACAACCAGACCGCGCTCTCGACGCCGGTCGGCGATCAATCGGCCGTCCGTGTGTTCGCGGACAAGGCCGCGGGCTACGGGATCCCGGGCATCACGATCGATGGGACCGACCCCGAGGCGATCGCCGCCGCTTTCGCCTGGGCCGCCGAGCGCGCGCGCTCGAGCCTCGGCCCGGCGTTGATCGAGACCGTGGCGATGCGCATGTGCGGACACGCGCACCACGACGACATGCTGTACGTCGGGCGCGAGCCGCAGCCGTCGCGGAGCTACCCCGAGCTCACACCCGCGGGGTATGCCGATCCCGAGGCGTGGCGCTACTGGGCCGCGCGCGATCCGATCGCCGGCTATGCCGCGCGGCTCGCTGCGGCGGGCGAGATCGAGCGCGGTGCGCTCGATGAGCTGTACCGCGAGTCCGAGGCGCTCGTGGCCGCCGAGGCCCAGGCGGTGATCGATGCCCCGTGGCCCGCGCCTGCGGACGCAGGAAGCGGGGTGCTCGCCGACGAGCCGCCGCGCGTCCACGTCGAGCCACTCGAGTCGCGCCCGACGCGGCTCGCTCGCCCGGCGCTTCCAGCGGTCGACACCGGCCCGCCGTTCGATCCCAAGGGCCTCACGTTTCTCGACGCCGTGACGCTCGGCGTGGGCGATGCGTTGCGGGGCGACCCACGGACCTTCGTGTATGGCGAGGACGTGGGCGGGAAGTATGGCAACGCGTTCCTGCTCCTGCGACCGCTGCTCGACGAGTTCGGCCCGCGGATCCTCAACTCGCCGCTGTGCGAGGGCGGGATCCTCGGCGTCTGCGTCGGTGCGGCGCTCGCCGGCATGCGGCCGATCGGCGAGATGCAGTTCAACGATTTCGTGGCCACCGGGTTCAACCAGCTGGTGAACAACGCGGCCAAGATCCGCTACCGCTGGGGTGCGAGCGTTCCGCTCGTCGTGCGCATGCCGTGGGGCGGACTGCGGCGCGCCGGGCCGTACCACAGCCAGAACACGGAGGCGTGGTTCTACCGTACGCCGGGGCTCAAGATCGTCGTGCCCGCAACGCCGCACGACGCGCGCGCGCTGTTCGCCGCAGCGGTCCGAGACCCCGACCCGGTGCTGTACTTCGAGCACATCGCGCTGTATCGCAACCCGAAGATCCGCCAGGCGCTGCCCCCCGAGCCTCCCGAGCCGCTCCCGCTCGGCAAGGCCGCGCTGCGTCGGCCCGGCTCGGACCTCGCGTTCGTGACCTACGGCGCCTACGTGCACACGTGCCTCGCCGTGGCCGAGCGCCTGGCGCACGACGGCATCGAGGCGGCGGTGCTCGACCTGCGGAGCCTCGCCCCGCTCGACCGTGCGGCCGTGCTCGCCGTCGCCCGGCACTGCGGCAAGGTGCTCGTGGCCCACGAAGACTCGCGCACGGGCGGGATCGGCGAGAGCCTGGCCGCGATCATCCAGGAAGAAGCGTTCGAGTACCTCGACGCTCCGATCCGCATCGTCGGCGCGCTCGACGCGCCCGTGCCGTACTCGCCGCCTCTCGAGGACGCGTTCCTCGCGGGCGACGAGCGCATCGAGCGCGCAGCAAGGCTCCTCGCCGCGTACTGAGCGGTTCAGCTAGAGAAAACGTTGCCCGTCGTTGCCGCGCGCTCGCCGGGAGCCGCGAGGTGGCGCTCGATCGCCGCGCCGGCTTCCTCGACGTGGGCGGTCATGCGCGCGGCCTCGACCGCGACCGGCGCGAACACGACGAGGAGGAGCCGGCGGGTCGACGGCACGACGGCGGCACGCAACGAGTCCGACGTCGGGTTCCCGAACGGACCCGCGGTATCGGCGAGCACGAGCCGGCCCGCGAGGTGCACCTCGTCCTTGCGGATCCCGGCGTAGGACTCGGTGGCCGCGCCGAGCCGCGCGACGACGTCTCCCACGAGACGGTCCGCGTCGTACAGGCCGATGGGCAAGAGGAACCGCAGGGCCAGCAGGTTCGCCAGGTCGACGGGTCCCGAGATCCGCGGCAGATCGTCTCCGCGCAGCACGCGGCGCAAGAGCGCCTCGGAGGACGGGCGGACCTTCGTCGGGTCGACACCGAACGCGCGGTAGAGCGCGCGCGCCGGATGCGCGGCCTCGATCTCCCCGGGGGTCGTGCCGGCGAAGCGCCGGCGGAGGTCGCCGCAGAACGTACCGATCTCGTCGACGAGCGCGGGGCGAGCGGGGCCCGCATCCACGGGCTCGGCTGCGACCACACCGAGCCGCACGCGGCTCTCGATCTCCGGGGCGACCCGCAACTCAGCTGCCCTTCGGCGGCTTGTCCTTCTTCTTCTTTCCGGTCTTCGACGTGGCCGGAGTCGGGGTCGGGCACTCGCGCAGCTTGCTGAGCGTGTCCATCAGAACGACGTACTGCTTCGACACGAAATCGACCGCCATCACCGCGCGCTGCTTGTCCTCGGCCAGCGCGAAATCGCCGAGCGCGCGTCGCACACCGGCGACGTCCGTGCGGGCGAACTCGACGTTCGCCCGCATCTGATCGTCCGACTCGGACTGGTAGCACGCACTCAGCTGGTCCAGCTGCTGCTCGAGCGCCCGGCTGCCGGCGTGGATCGCTTCGAGATTCATGCTGCAGCAGATCTGCGCCGGACGGGTCGCCGTCCCGCCGAGACCGACGACGTTCGCGCGCACCTTGGTCGAGGCGTTGATGATCATGTTGCGCATCTTGACCATCTCGGGCTCGAGGAGCGACGGGAGTGGCGGGGGGGTCGGCGTCGGGTCCGCGCCCCACGCCGCGCCCGCGGAGAAGAGCAGGATCGCAAGACCACGGCGTACCATGCGGAGCCTCCACCCCGCGGGTTCTCGCCTGAGGCGGCGGAGCGGGCGCAGGGCGGAGTATACCGTCCGGGCAAGCGCGTGCCAGACCCGGTTGGAGGGCCGCGCTATCATCCCCCGCGCCGACGGAGACACCCATGTCCTCGGAACTGCCCCCCAGCGATCGACTCTCGGACCTGCTCGAGCTCGCACGCCGCGCACCGGACGAGCTCGCCGCGCGGATCGAGCGGCTCACGCTGGGCCAGAAGGTCGAGCTGGCCCTGCGCGTCCCGCCCGCGCGCCGGCTCGATCTGCTGCTGCACGCGCGCCGACCGCGCGAGGTCGTCCGCGCGCTTCCCGACGCCGAGCTGTACCTGACCGTGCGCGAGGTCGGGCCGACCGACGCGCTACCGCTCCTCGCGCTCGCCTCGACCGAGCAGCTGCTGCACGTGCTTGACCTCGAGTCGTGGCGCGGGGACCGCTTCGACGCCGACCGCGCGGGCGCGTGGCTCGCGCTCGTGCTCGAGGCCGACGAGCGCGCGACCACACGCCTGCTGCGCGCGCTCGACGACCAGGTGCTGGCGCTCGTGCTCCATGACTGGATCCGCATCAAGCCGATCGAGAACGAGAACGAGATGGCCGAGACCGGCGGGTCGGGCGTCGGCGAATCGGGCGACGACCGCGGTCAGGTCACGCCCGACGGTCACTACTGGTTCTCGCCGTCGATCGTCGAGCACGCCCCGGCGATCCGGCGCATCCTGCAGCTCCTGTTCGTCGACGACCGCGCGCGCTACGACCGGCTGCTGTGGCAAGCGTTGTGGGAGACGTCGGCCGAGCTCGAGGAGCAGGCGATGTACTGGCGCCAGAGCCGACTCGAGGAGCACGGGTATCCGACGCCGGAAGATGCGCTCGCGATCTACGCACCGCCGTCGGGCACGCCCGTCGTCGAAACGCCGCCGGCGGCCGAACCGAGCGCGACGCCGGTCGCGATCCTGCGCAGTCCCCGAGCGCGCACCGTGCTCGTGCCGGCGGTCGACCGCCTCGGCGACGAAGCGCGAGACCGCGTGCTGTTCGAGTTCGTCGCGCTCGCCAACCGCGTGCTCGTGGCCGACGGAGCCGACGCGGGCGATCCCGCGGCCCACAAGGCGGCGCTCGAGACGGCGGCGGGATACGTCACGATCGCGCTCGAAGCGCGCGACGCGGCCGACGCCGCTCGCGCCGCGTCGGTGCTGGCTCAGGCCTCGACGATCGAGCTGTTCCGCGAGGGCTACGCTCGCGCAGCCGAGCTCGGAGCCCGGGCTCGCGCGCTCGTGCACACGGGCTGGGCCAGTGAGCCGCGCGCGCTCGAGCTGCTCGATCCGCCGATCCGCGAGACCGTCGAGCGACTCCTCGAGCCGCGGCCCCGCACGGCGCGTGGCACCGCGTTCGCCACGCTGGCCGAGATCGAGACGTCGCGCGCGGCGCTCGAGCTGGCCGAGGTCGTCGGCCACTGCCTTCTCGAAGGCGTGGGCTTCGATGCCCGACGATTGCTTCCCGACCATCCGCTGAGCACGGCCCTGCTGACGCTCCTGGCCTGGCATGCGACGCGCCAGACGATCTCGACCGACCCGCTCCCACCCGACGCGGCGTCGGACTTCGCGCGCACGATCGCCTCGCGCCGCACCGCCGCTCCCGATGCGGGCGCGCGCGCGCTCGACCGGCTGGTCCAGCGCCTGGCGCAGGACCAGCGCCTCGGTGCACGCGACATCGCCGTGGTCCAGGCGTTCGGCCGGTTCTGTCTCGAGCGATTGGCCGACGAGTGCGGCGACCTCGACCCCGGCGTGCCGCTCGATCGCCGCGCGGTAGCGTGCCTGTTGCTGGCCTAGGCTCAGGAACTACAATGCGCGGCATGGCCGACGAACCGAAGCTCAAGTCCGCATACGAGCTGGCGCTCGAGCGCTTGAACCGGCAGGACAAGGCCGAGGGCGCAGCCCCGCGCAAGTCGCTCACCGCCGCGCAGAAGAAGGAGATCGCCGAGCTGCGCCAGAAGGCAACGGCGAAGCTCGCCGAGATCGAGATCCTGCATCGCGACAAGCGCCACGCCGCGATCGTCGCCGGCGACGCCGACGCGCTGGCCAAGGTCGACGAGCACTACGCGATCGACCGCCGCCGCGTCCAGAGCGAGCTCGAGTCGGCGATCGAGCGAGTCCGCGGCAAGAAGAAAGAGAAGGACTGAGGCGACTCGTCCGGATCCGCGAACCGCGCCCGTAGGGAGGAGGGACACATGGACTCCCGGGACCGCATGCTCCGGATCACGATCGTAGGCGCGGCTCTGGCGCTCGTCCTCGGCGTCGGTAGCGGCTGGGCCTGGCTGCAGGCCGAGCGTCGCAAAGACGTCATGGACGTCTCGCTCGCCAACGGCTTGGAGGCGACGGGATTCTGCGCGAACGCACTGCACATGCTCGAGACAGGCGAGACAGCGAAGCTCGCGGCGCTGCTCGAGCGGCGGATGGACGCTGCGCTGCGCCAATCCGAACGGCTCGTCGTCGGCGGAGCCCGAATCGGCCGTGACTTCCCGAACCTCCGCGAGTCGATGGCGCGAGCGGCAGCGCACTACGAACGGCGGAACGATCCGACACGCGAGCAGCTCGCGGAGCGCGTGCTCGCCAGGATGACGGACGAGAGGTGATCGTGGATTCTCACGTCGCGCTGCTCCGTGGGATCAACGTCGGGCGGGCCAAGCGCGTGGCGATGGCCGACCTGCGCGCGCTCGTCGAGGGGCTCGGCTACGGCGACGTGCGGACGCTGCTCAACAGCGGCAACGTCGTGTTCAGCGCGCCGAGAACGGCGCGGGGCGATCCCGCAAGTCGCATCGAGAAGGCGATGGCGGAGCGCCTGGGCGTCTCGGCCCGCGTGATCACGATCGACGCGAAGCTGCTCGCGGCGATCGTCCGCAACAATCCCCTGCAGCGGTTCACCAGCGAGCCGTCGCGATTTCTCGTCAGCGTTCTCGCCGACCCGCAGGACCGGAAGCTGTTGAAGCCGCTCGAGGGTCAGAGCTGGGGCAAAGAGGCTCTGGGCGTCGGCCCGCGCGCCGTGTACCAGTGGTGCCCGGACGGGATCCTGAAGAGCCCGCTCGCGACGGAGGTCGCCCGTCTCTTGCGGGATCGAGTGACCGCGCGCAACTGGACCACGATCACGAAGCTCCACGCGCTGGCGAGCGGGTCGGCCACGTAGCCTCACCTTGACCAGGGCCTTTCCGACATGTACCGTATTCCTGTACATGTCCCCGGGAGGGCACCGTCGATGGCCAATCGAACCACCTACACGCAGGCGCGCGCCAACCTGGCGAGCCTGTGCGACCACGTGGCCGAGACGCGCGAGGCATACGTGATCGAACGGCGCAATGGCGAGAACGTCGCCCTGATCTCGGAAGCCGAGCTGAACGCGCTTCTCGAAACCGCGCACTTGCTGCGATCGCCCAGGAACGCGGCTCGTTTGGCGACGGCGCTCGCGCGCGCTCAGAAGAGCAAGCCCGGGCCGTCATCGGTCGAACATCTCAGGAAGAAGCTCGGCCTGGCATGACGCGGCGCTTGGCCGCGTTTCATCCCGAGCTCCCCCAAGACCTGCGGCACTGGGTGCGAACCGATCGCGCGGTCGCACTCCGCGTGCTCGAGCTCGTCGACGCCACGCTCCGCGACCCGTTTCGCGGAATCGGCAAGCCCGAGCCGCTCCGGTTCCACTTGCAAGGATGCTGGTCGCGGCGCGTGACCGAGGAGCACCGACTCGTGTACCTCGTTCGCAGCGACCGTATCGATTTCCTCCAGGCGCGGCACCACTACTGACTCACACTCCGGGATAGCGCCCGAAGTAGATCAGAACGAACGCCAGCGTGTTCGCCACGCCGTGGGCCACGATCGGCACGACGAGGTTGCGGCGCGTGCCGAGGTACAGGAGACCGAGTAGCAGCCCGTTCCACCCCTCTTGCAAGAGACCCGCGACGCCCTGCCCCTCGTTGTGCGCCCAGCCGAAGAGCGCGCTCGATACGAGGAGGCTCACGATCCACGCCGCGCGCGAGCCGTAGCCCAGGTCGGCCAGGCGGTTCATCACGTATCCGCGGTGCGCCAGCTCCTCCCCGATCGCCGCGATCGTCCAGTTCAGGAGCAGGAGCATCCCGAGCATGGCGAGGTTCCCGACGAGCGGCCGGAAGTCCGACAGATCGGGATGCCGGCCCACGAGGCGGGCGATCAGCGGCTCGGTTACGAGGAGGGCCAAGATCTCCATGACCAGCCCGGCGACCGTCCCGAGCGCGAGCGCGCGGGGCCAGCTGGCAGGCCTGGCGAAGCCAACGTTGCGGAAGCGCAGACCGCGCAGGCGCAGCGACACCCAGCCGAGGACGAGCAGGAACGGCGTGTTGCTCAGCGGCACGAGGTCGTAGCCGTCGGCGATCAGGAGCGCGACCACGAGCCCCAGCTCGAGCGGGATCGTTCTCACAGAGCCTCGAGGGGCGCTCGCCTGTAGCGGCGGATGCACAGGCGCACGAGATGGAGCGTCAGCCACACCATGCCCGCGCCGAGGAGCAGACCGAGCGGGACGATCCACCACCCGAGCAGCTCCCTCCCCGGCTCGAGCCCGCCGAACCCGAGGCGCAGCGAGAAGCTGCCGTCGGTCAGGCGCCACAGGCCGGCCCGGTTTGGGGCGAGCGGCTTGCGCAGAGCGGCGAGAAAGAAGCTCGACGAGATCACGAGACCGACGAAGAGCCCGAGCGCAGCGAAGACGCCGACCACGCTCACCATCGCCCAGCGCAGCGTGGCGCGCAGCACGAGCCACGGGCCTCCGTGCCCCGCGCGCGCGAGCACGCTGTCTGCCGCGTAGAGCGACGCGAGATGGCTCGGACTCCCGAGACGCTCGAGCGCCGAAGCGACGGCATCATCGGTGAGCGGGCCCCCAGCCGGCGCGGCACGATCGAGAATGTGGCTGCGCAGCTCGTTCACGATCTCCGACACCTCGTTCGTCGGCAGGGTGAGCAGGCCCGTTCGCAGCTGTGTCAGATAGTCCTCGATGCGACGTGTCGCGCGATCGTCGTCGGTCATCGGCGTTTCCTTTCCAGGAGCGGCTCGAGGAGCCGGTCGAGGCTCGCCGAGAAGCTGGCCCACGCGTGCGCCATCTGCGATGCGCGGCGCCGGCCCGCGGGCGTCAGGCGGTAGTACTTGCGCGGGTGGCTCGAGTCGGCCGCGACCCATTCCGCGTCGACCCACCCATCGTGTTTTAACCGGGCGAGGAGCGGATAGATCGTTCCCTCGGGCACGCTCAGGCGGCCGCGCTCGTCGAGGCGGCGCAGGATCTCGAGACCGTAGAGCCTTCCTTCGGCCAGGCTGGCCAGGATCGCCAGCTCGAGCGAGCCCTTGCGCAGCTGGATCTCCCAGCCCTCGATACCTTGCATGACAAGGTATACGCCGCACGCGGAGTCGGGGTTCCGCATCGTCGCGAGAAAACGAGTGCCCCGATCGCCGACGTCACGCCCTGTCCCTAGACGTGGCCACGCGAAGAATCGAGACCTGACCCCTTAGGCGCGGTCTTCCCAGACGCGGGCGATCTCGACGATCGTCTCGACCGCCTTGTGCATGTCCTGGGCCGAGACCCACTCGCTGCGCGAGTGGAACGCGTGCTCGCCGGCAAATACGTTCGGCGTCGGCAGCCCCATGAAGCACAGGCGCGATCCGTCGGTCCCGCCGCGGATCGGCCGCTCACGCACCGCGAGCCCCGCGCGCCTGACCCCTTCGCGCGCGTTCTCGATCACGTCGGGGTGCTTGTCGAGCACCTCCTTCATGTTGCGGTACGACTCCTCGATCTTGGTCTCGACGCGGCAGCCCGGGTGGGCCGCTTCCGTTTCGCGGGCCCAGCGCTCGAGCGCCTGCTCCTTTTCCTTCAGTCCGGGCGTCACGAAGTCGCGCACCAGGACGCGCACGGTCGTGCGCTCGACGCTCGCGTCGACGACGTACGGGTGCACGTAGCCCTCGTAGCCGTCGGTCGTCTCGGGGGACAGCCGATCCTTGGGCAGCCGACCGATGAAGTCCGCGGCGACGCGGATCGAGTTGACCATCTTGCCCTTGGCGTAGCCCGGGTGCGTATTGAACCCCTGGAACGTGACGACGAACGTGTCGGCCGAGAACGTCTCGCTCTCGATCTCGCCCAAGGTCTCCCCGTCCATCGTGTACGCGTACTGCGCACCGAATTTCGCTACGTCGAAGAATTTCGTGCCGTTGCCGACCTCTTCGTCGGGCGTGAACCCGATGCGGATCTTGCCGTGCACGATCTCGGGGTGCGCGAGCAGAACTTCGACCGCGCCCATGATCTCGGCCACACCGGCCTTGTTGTCCGCGCCGAGAAGCGTGCGCCCGGAGGCGGTGATGATGTCGTTGCCGATCTGCTCGGCCAGTGCCGGATGATCGGCCGGGCGCAGGACGACCGCCGGATCGTCGGGCAGCGCGATGGCCTGCCCGCGATAGTTCCGATGGACGACCGGGCGCACGTCCGTGCCGCTCATCTCGGGCGAGGTGTCGACGTGGGCCAGGAAGCCGATCACGGGAACACCGCGCTTTTTCGTCGTGGCCGGGATCGTGGCGAACACGTAGCCGTGCTCGTCCATCTCGACGTCGTCGGCGCCGAGCTCGCGCAGCTCGTCGGCCAGCTGGCGTAGCAGGACGAGCTGACCCGGCGTGCTGGGATACGCTTCCGCGCCTTCCTTGGATTGCGTGTCGAAGCGCACGTACTCGAGAAACCGCTCGACCACGCGGCTCGGATATCGCGGTGGCTGCATCGGACGCACCTCCGTGCCGCGCAGGGTACCATGCAGAGGTACGCACGGGCCTTGTGTGCGTGCACGGTCGTGCTAAGATTCGTCGTCGCCACGGGACGTGACCCTGAAGCGACGCGCGGACACTCGCGGAAGGTGCGGATGCCGCTCGTTCTCGGCGTGATCCCGGCCCGCTACGCATCCACCCGGTTCCCCGGGAAAGTCCTCGCTCCCCTCGCCGGTCGTCCGATGCTCGAGCACGTGTGGCGCCGCGCGTCGTCGGCGCGCCGGCTCGATCGGTTGGTCGTGGCCACCGAAGACGAGCGGGTCGTCCGAGCGACCGAGCGGTTCGGCGGCGAGGCGCTCCTGACGTCGGCCGCGCACGCCTCGGGCACCGACCGCGTCGCCGAGGTCGTGCGCTCGCTCGCACCACGGGCGGACGTCGTGCTGAACATCCAGGCCGACGAGCCGTTCGTCAGCGGAACGAGCCTCGACCGCCTGGTCGCCGCGTTCGACGACGCGGCGAGCCGTCCGGCCCTCGCCACGCTGGCCGAGCCGCTCGAGACGATCGAGGATCTGTTCGACCCGAACGTGGTCAAGGTCGTCGCACGCAAGGACGGCACCGCGCTGTACTTCTCGCGCGCGCCGATCCCGTATCATCGCGGCGCGGCCGCGCGCCTGTCCGCCGATTTCCGCGACGTGCTCGCCGCGCGCGCCAGCGGGCTCGACGGGTACCGACGCCATCAGGGGATCTACGCCTACACGCGCGAAGCGCTCGTCGCGCTCGCCGCGCTCGCCCCGTCGCCGCTCGAGGTCGACGAGGGTCTCGAGCAGCTCCGGGCGCTCGAAGCGGGTCATCGCGATCCGCGTCGTCGACTCGGATTTCCGCTCGCTCGCCGTCGACACGCCGGCCGATCTCGAACGCGCCGAACGCCAGTGGATGGAGGTCCAGGGGATGACGCGGGACAAGAAGCGCAGCACCAAGTACATCTTCGTGACGGGCGGCGTCGTCTCGTCGCTGGGCAAGGGACTCGCCGCAGCGTCGATCGGCCGGATCCTCGAGGGTCGGGGGTTCAAGGTCACGCTGCAGAAGCTCGATCCGTACATCAACGTCGACCCGGGCACGATGAGCCCGTTCCAGCACGGCGAGGTGTTCGTCACCGACGACGGCGCCGAGACCGACCTCGATCTCGGGCACTACGAGCGGTTCACGTCGATGACCGCCACGCGGGACAACAACTTCACGACCGGGAAGATCTACGCCTCGGTGATCGAGAAGGAGCGCCGTGGCGACTATCTCGGCGCGACGGTGCAGGTCATCCCGCACATCACGGACGAGATCAAGGAGTCGATCCTCAAGATCTCGTCCGGCGTCGACGTGCAGCTGGTCGAGATCGGCGGCACGGTCGGGCGACATCGAGTCGCTGCCGTTCCTCGAGGCGATCCGGCAGTTCTGGCTCGACGTCGGGCGGACCAACGCGATCTTCGTGCACCTGACGCTCGTGCCGTGGATCGGCGCGTCGGGCGAGCTGAAGACCAAGCCGACCCAGCACTCGGTGCGCGAGCTGCGGGCGATCGGCATCCAGCCCGACATCCTGCTGTGCCGCTGCGACCGGCCGCTGCCGCCCGAGATCAAGCGCAAGATCGCGCTGTTCTGCAACATCGGCGAGGACGCCGTGATCAGCGCCGTCGACGTCGACAGCGATCTACGACGTGCCGCTGCGGCTGTCCGACGAGGGCATCGACGAGATCATCATGAAGCTGCTCGACCTCCCGTACCGCAAGCGCGATCTGCGCGACTGGGAGGAGCTGGTCCACCGGATCCAGCATCCGCAGGACGAGGTCACGATCGGCATCGTCGGCAAGTACGTGTCGCTACGAAGACTCGTACAAGTCGCTGAACGAGGCGCTGCTGCACGGCGGCGTGGCGAGCCAGCTCAAGGTCCAGCTGAAGTGGATCGAGGCCGAGAACATCGAGAACGGCAAGCTCGAGAGCGAGCTCGGGAGCGTCGACGGCATCCTCGTCCCCGGCGGCTTCGGCGTCCGCGGCGTCGCCGGGATGATCGAGGCCGTGCGCTTCGCTCGCGAGCGACACGTCCCGTTCTTCGGGATCTGCCTCGGGCTGCAGTGCGCGGTGATCGAGTGCGCGCGCAACCTGTGCGGCCTGTCCGACGCCGACTCGACCGAGTTCGCGAGACGACGCCGCGATCGCGTGATCTTCAAGCTGCGCGACCTCACGGGCGTCGACGACCTGGGCGGGACGATGCGCCTGGGGGCGTATCCGGCCGAGCTCGACGAGGGCTCGACGGCGCACCGCGCCTACGGCACGCGCACGATCTCCGAGCGCCACCGGCACCGCTACGAGGTCAACCACGAGTTCCTGCCGCAGCTCGCGCGCGGCCGGCATGCGGTTCAGCGGCATGTCGCCCGACGGCAAGTTCGTCGAGATCATCGAGTACCCCGACCACCCGTGGTTCCTGGCGTGCCAGTTCCACCCGGAGTACAAGTCGCGCCCGCTCGCGCCGCACCCGCTGTTCCGCGAGTTCATCGCCGCGGCGTACCGCCAGCGTCGTGCGAGCCGCGAGCCGCGCGCGGTCCGACGCTTCCGATGCCGACGCCGCGAATCCGACATCGCT
This sequence comes from uncultured Acidobacteriota bacterium, assembly GCA_963824225.1. Lineage (GTDB taxonomy): Bacteria > Acidobacteriota > Polarisedimenticolia > Polarisedimenticolales > Polarisedimenticolaceae > CAWGOF01. The sequence continues at coordinate 789,131 of CAWGOF010000003.1, forward strand.
GACGGCGTCGCCGTCGGCGGCGGCGGCGCCGCTGGTGCTGATCGCCGGCCCCGACGTCGATCGAGAGCGACGAGCACGCGCTGCGCATGGCGCGCGCGCTGGCCGAGATCGCCGGCGCCCGCGGCGTGCCGCTCGTGTTCAAGGCGTCGTTCGACAAGGCGAACCGCACGTCGGTCGACTCGCCGCGCGGGCCGGGCCTCGAGCGCGGCCTACGAGCGCTCGACCGTGTGCGGCGCGAGACCGGCCTCGCACGTGACGACCGATATCCACACGGCGGAGCAGGCCCGGCCGGCGGCCGAGGTCGTCGACCTGCTGCAGATCCCGGCGTTCCTGTGCCGCCAGACCGATCTGCTCGTCGCCGCGGGCGCGACCGGACGAGCGGTCAACGTCAAGAAGGGCCAGTTCCTCGCGCCCGAGGACCTGGGCCACGCGCTCGGCAAGGTCCGGTCGACCGGCAATCCCAACGTCCTGCTCACCGAGCGCGGGACGACGTTCGGGTACCACAACCTGGTCGTCGACTTCCGCTCGCTCCCGCGCCTGCGGGCGCTCGGCGCCCCGGTGTGCTTCGACGCCACGCACTCGGTCCAGCTCCCGGGCGCCGGAGCCGGTCGCTCGGGCGGCGAGCGCGAGTTCATCGCCACGCTGGCCCGGGCAGCGGTCGCGGTCGGCGTCGACGCGCTGTTCTTCGAGGTGCACGACGACCCCGACCACGCGCTGTGCGACGGACCGAACCAGCTGCCGCTCGGCGACCTGCCCGGGCTCCTCGACGATCTCCTGGCCCTCGACCGATGCACCCGCGGACGCACCTGACCGCGACCCTTCCCGCTCTCACGGGTCTCGTGCTGGCCCTGGGCTGCACGCCGTACGGCGGAGAGGCAGGCCGAGCGGCGACCGATCTGTTCGTCGTCGCGCGGTCGGCCGATCCGGAGTCGGGCCGCGCAGCGGACCTGTTCGTCGCTCCGCCGCGTGGGGCCGCGCGCGCGAAGCTGGGCGACGTGCTCGAGGAGCTGGCCCGCGTGGAGCACGTGCGCGTCGTCGCGGTCGAGCCGATCGACGGTCCGGATCGCGTGGCGGTCGACATCCTCGGCTCGCCGGCGTCGGGCGCGGTCGCCCGCTACTCCGTGCACCTCGTGCGCCGGGACGGTGCGTTCCGTGTCGAGTGGATCGGCGGTCCGGCGCTGCGGTGGCCCGCACGCCCCACGGCCGCGCGCGAGTCGGGCTTGTCCTCGTCCCACGCCGAGGGCGGCCCCGATCGAGCCTGGTAAGATGGCCAGCGACTCGAGAGGAGACCGATGTCCCGCGAGACCGCACGCCGAGTTCTGGACATCGAGGCCCGCGCGATCGCCGCGCTCGTCGGACGACTCGACGAACGCTTCGATCGTGCGGTCACGCTGCTCGAGGAGTGCCGCGGGCGAGTGATCGTCACCGGGATGGGCAAGTCCGGCATCGTGTGCCAGAAGATCGCCGCGACCTTGTCCTCGACCGGGACACCGTCGTATTTCATGCATCCGGCCGAGGCGCTGCACGGCGACCTGGGGATGATCGTGTCGGGCGACGTGCTCGTCGCCGTCTCGAACTCGGGCGAGACGCCCGAGATCGTGCGACTGCTCGAGCTCGTGCGCCGACTCGGCGCGCGGATCGTCGCGCTCAGCGGCTCGGCGGGCTCGACCCTCGCGCGCTACGCCGACGTGCACCTAGACGTCGGCGTCGATCAGGAAGCGTGCAGCCTCGATCTCGTGCCGACCGCATCGACGACGGCGGCGCTGGCCATGGGCGATGCGCTGGCGATCGCGCTGTACGAGCGGCGCGGGTTCACGCCGCGGGACTTCGCACGGTTCCACCCCGGAGGGCATCTGGGCCGCGCGCTGCAGCAGATCGGCGACCTGATGCACCGGGGCGCCGACCTCCCGGTCGTGCACGAGTCGGTACCGATGCGCACGCTCGTGGAAGAGATCGACCGCAAGCGACTGGGCATGGCCTGCGTCGTCGACGACGCGGGATCGCTGTTGGGAATCGTGACCGACGGCGACCTCAGGCGGCGCATGCTGCGGACCGCCGACCCGGCGGCCGGCACCGCGGCGGACGCGATGACGCGCAACCCGCTGACGATCCGTGCCGATGCGCTGGCCAGCTCGGCCCTGCAGGGCATGGAAGCGCGCAAGATCACGTCGCTTCCCGTGGTCGACGAGTCCGGGCGCCTCGTCGGCGTGATCCAGATCCACGATCTGTGGCGCACGGAGCTGTTCTGACGCCGGGGGCCCAGCGGATCGAGCCCGCCGTACTCGAGCGCGCGCGGCGCGTGCGTGTCGTGCTGTTCGACTTCGACGGCGTGCTGACCGACGGACGGATCGTCGTCGGCCCGGCCGGGCTCGACGTCCGTTCGTTCGACGTGAAGGATGGGTTCGGGATCCAGCTCGCGCGCGCGGCGGGCCTCGGCCTCGCGATCGTCTCCGGCCGCACGTCGGCCGTGGCGGTCGATCGCGCGCGCGACCTGGGGATCGGCGAGGTGCACCAGGGCGTGACGGACAAGGCCGCGCGCCTGGGCGAGATCGCCGAGCGGCTCGGAGCGTCGATCGACGAGACGTGCTTCATGGGGGACGATCTGATCGACCTTCCCGCGATGCGGCGCGCCGGGTTCTCCGCGGCCCCGGCCGATGCGGTGCCCGAGGTGCGACGGCTCGTCCACTACGTCACGGAACGTCGCGGCGGGCGCGGCGCCGTTCGCGAGCTCCTCGAGCTCGTGCTGTCGGCGAGCGGACGGCTCGAACGTGCGGTGGCACCGTATCTGCGGGACGCGTGAGACCGGGAGTACCGATGCGCCTACTGCTGGCCCTCGTGTTCGTGGCTCTCCTCGGTGGGTTCCTGATGTTCCTCGCGTGGAACCTCGACACCACCGTTCCGGTGACGCTGTTCGGCACGCAGTACGCAGGCGTGCCGCTATGGGTCGTCGTGTTCGGGGCGATCTTCGTCAACGTGATGCTGATCAGCGTGTACTCGCTGGCCGAGGGCACGCGGCTGCGTCTGGTGAACCGCCGGCTGCGCCGGGACCTGCACAAGCTCGAGACCGAGGTGAACTTCCTGCGCACGCGGCCGGCCGGCGCACGGGCCGAGCCCGACGCGATCCTCGAGCGTCCGGCCGTGAGCCCGGCGGAGCTCGCCGACGACCTGCCGGACGAACGCGCCGCGGAGCCGGCCTCGGCCCCGGTGTACGGCGCGGGAGACGAGGTGCCGCCCGAAGACGACGATGACTTCTATTCGGGGGGCCGGGCGGTCTGACGGCCGGGCGTCTAGGCTTGCGCGGCGGGCGCCGCAGCGGCGGGCGCCGCAGCGGCGGGCGCCGCGTCGAGAGCCTCGATCTGGCGCCGCAGGTCGGTCGCGCGGGTCGCGCCGAGGAACTCGCCGATGCGGTCGATCTCGGCGTCGAGAAGCGCGAGGTAGCCGGGCCACGGGTCGGCCACGCGCCCGTCGACCGCGGCGCGCTTCAGCTCGTCCGTGTCCCACGAGCCATCGGCGCTCAGCGTCACACCCTCGATCAACCATGCCGCCGCGGGTGCGCGTTGGGAGCAAGTCGCGCGCAGGAAGTTGCTCGCCCCCGCTCCGACCTCCGAACGCACCGTGCGGTACACCAGGCGATGCGCGGCATTGAACCGGGCGAGCACGTCGGCGAGGCCGGACGGCTCGGTCCACGGGCGCTCGACCGGCGTCTCGGCGAGCGAGCGCGCGAGCTCGTCCGTCGACACCGGTCCTGTATCCTCCGGTCGCGCTCGGACCTCGGGGCTCGGGGCCTCGTGGGCCTGCGCCGCATCGAGCACGTCCGGGGCGATCGCCTGCGTCGCCTCGATCGCGCGCTCCGGAGCCTCCGGCCGCGGAGCGTCCGCCCCGCGGATCGCGCTCTCGAGCGCTTCGCGCGGAATCAGCTGCGTCGTGTCGAGGCGACCGCGCGCTGTCGCGGCCTTTGGCGGACGCACGTCCTCGTCGATCTCGATCCGGATTCCGGAGCGGCCGAGCTCGACCGCCGCACGATCGATCTCGAACGACATTTGCTCCTCGGATGCCGCTGGACGGTCGATCGCGTCGTCCGGATCGCCGGCCGCGAGCGGGGCCGAGGCGGCCGGTTCGACGCGCTCGATCTCGGGGACGGGCGCATCGGCCTCGAACTCGGCGGCCGCGGCCATCACGTCGGCGAGAGCGGAGCTCTCGACCTCGGCCGGCGGCAGCGCCTCGACGCTCGCGCAGGCGACGGGCTCGAGCTCCTCCGCTCGCGCCGGAGCTCCGACGTCGACGACGGGGGGCGGCGCCGCGATCGCGAGCTCGGGCCCCTCGACGTGCGACACGCCGGCGAACGAGGCCAGCGCGAACGAAGCGGCGCTGCGCTCCGCCCGCAGCTCGGCCGTGGTCGTGCCCACCGCACCGAGAAGCCGGAGGGTCCACAGGATCTGGCACACGCGAAAATCCCCGAGGTCCGACGAGCGACAGACCTCGCGGGCCGTTCGCGGGGCCTTCAGCGCGGCGACGATCTGCCATTCGTCAGCGCCGGCCTGCATCGAGTCGAGGGTCGACAGGTACGTCGGTCGCAGCTCGAGCGCCGCCTCGAGCCCGCCGCACCCACGCCACACGCGGCTCCACGAGTCGACGCGGCGCATGCCCGCGGCGACGAGCGACTCGAGCGTCTCCTCGAGCGTGATCTCCTCGATCGTCGGCAGCGAGCCGCGCACGAACGCGTAGTCGGCCGTGGTCCAGCGGAACGTGTCGAACACGATCTCGCTGAGCTGGCGCCGTACCATCTCGCGCAGGTCGCGCTCGTCGATCACGCCGAGCTCGCGCAGGATCGTTCCCACACGCTTGTTCGAGAGCAAGCGCTTCGCCGTCTCCTCGCGGTCGGCGAGCGAGATCACGCCGCGCCGCAAGAGGTACGCCACGAGCCCGTCATCCGGGTCGTTGCTCGTCGCGAACACGCAGCGTCCGGCCGAGAGGTGGAACGTCCGCTCCTGCTCGCCGCGTGTGACGTACAGCACACCGGTGTCACCCGACCGTCCGAGCCGCACGAGGAGCTCGGCGAACCCCTCCTCGCCCAGGACGCCGTGCCACGACGTCTCGCCGATCGGCTCGCGGCGGGGTTCGCGCTCCTCCACGAGACCCAGGACCCGGAACCCCAGGAGCGTCTGATAGATCTCGAAGTTCGACAGGTACACGTCGCGACACAGGGTCTCGATCGTCGCGTCTCCCGTGCGGAGTCGGTCGAGGAGCTGCTGCTCCCCTTCGGCCAGGCGCAAGCCCTCGGTCACGCCGCGCCAACCGTCGGCCAGCCCGTAGATCTTGTGCGGCCCACCCACGCTGCGCCGGATCCTGCCGAACGATCGGATCTGGCGAATCCCGCGCAGCAGCAGCTCGCCCGTGCGCATGCCGAGCGTGATCACTTCGTCGGTGGGTAACGGGCCGTCCTCGAGCCGATACTCGCCGTCCTCCACGTCGAACAGGCTGAGCACGATGCGCTCGACCTGCGCGAGCACGCCCTGCACCAGCTGGTCCGCCGTCAGGGCGCCCGACTCGACGAGCAGCGTGCCCAGACGCTTGCCGTTCTGGCTCCGGGCGAGCGCTTCGTCGAGCCGGTCGAGCGTAATGCGCCCTTCGCGGAGGAACAGCTCGCCCAGCCGATCGTTCGGGTCGCTCGACGAGGCGAACACGATGCGTCCGCGCTCGAGGTACAGCGCCTTCTCGGCTCCCGCGGCGGCGATGCGCAGCACACCGGTGCTGCGGCGCCGGCTGAGCGCCCACAGCAGGTCCGGAAAGCTGATCCCCTCGAAGCGACCGGCGCGCAGCGCCGAGGGCACGTCGGAGTTTCTTGGCTCGTCCATCACGTATTCGTCCCGTGGCGCCGGCCGCAGCAAGTCGACCCCGCGCAGGGCCGGCGCACGGAGACCGAGGTCAAACGTAGGTCCGCGCACCGGTTTTTCAACCCCGCCGGACGTCCCACGTCGCCTGCCCTCAGCGCGGGTCCCTGACCTCTCGGGTCGGCGGGGACGCCTCCTCGACGAGCATGACCGGGATCCCGTCCCGCACCGGGTAGATGCGTCCGCAGCGCGAGCACTCGAGACCACGATCCTCGGTCAGCTCCTTGAGCTCTCCGTGGCACGCGGGACAGATGAGAATCGCGAGCAGCCGTGGATCGAGCGACACGGTTCACCCTCAGGCCAGGCGCCGTCGGCGCGGTCCTGGCCCGAAACGACCACACTATACTGCGGCCGATGCCCCGAGCGATCGTCGATCTGCCCGCGGCCGTCGCCCGTGCGCTCGGGTCTCGCGGGCAGGGCGCGACCATCCTCGTCGTCCGTCTCGGCGCGCTGGGCGACGTCGTTCGCACTGTGCCCGCGGTGCGGCTCCTCGTGCAGCACTGGCCCGAGGCGCGCTTCGTGTGGGCCGTCGACTCCGCATGGCGCGTGGCGCTTGACGGCCATCCCGATCTTGCAGGGATCGTCGACATCCCACGCCGCGCGTGGGGGCAGAAGCTCCGCGCGCCTCGGGAATGGCCGGCGCTCGTGCACTCGGTGGCCGAGCGCCGTCGCGTCCTCGCCGCGCTCGCTCCAGCGCTCGTCGTCGATTTCCATGGCGACCTGCGCAGCGGCGTGATCGGGCGTCTCAGCCGTGCGCCCGTGCGTGTCGGCTTCGCGGGCCATCAGCAGCGTGAAGGCAACTGGCTGTTCACGACGCATCGCGTGCCGTCGGCCGATCGGCGCACGCCGCGCATGGAACGCAACCTGTCGCTCGTGCGCGCGCTCGGTGCTCCGATCGAGCCCGTGCCCCCGGCCCAGCTCGCGCTGGTCGACCGGGGTCGCGCCGAGGCGCGGGCGGTGGTCGCCGGCCTGCCTGCGGGGACCGCGACGTACGCCGTGGTCAGCCCGGGGGCCAGCGCGCGCCAAGCGTACAAGAAACCGCCGAGCGACGTTCTGGCCGCGGCCGCAAACGAGATCGGCCGGACCGGCGCGACCGCGCTCGTCGTCTGGGGCCCCGGAGAGGAGCCGGACGCGCGGCGCGTCGTCGAGCTCGCGCCGCGCGCCGCGGTCCTCGCTCCGCCGACGACGGTCGCCGCGCTGGCCGGGCTGCTCGACGGCGCGCGGCTCTTCGTCGGCGGCGACAGCGGCCCGATGCACCTGGCGTGCGCCGTCGGGTGCCCGGTCGTCGCGATCTACGGCCCGACCGATCCACGAGTCAACGAGCCGTGGGGCGTGCCCCACCGCGCGGTCGTTCCCCGCGGCCGGTCGTACACCGGTCGACGGAGCGTCGATCGCGAGGGCGGGTTCGCCGGGCTCGAAGCGTCGGACGTGGTGCGCTCGGTGTCCGAGCTGTGGTCGCTCACCGGCGTGTCCATGCGCGCGAGCCGGTCCAGCCGAGACGGTGGAGCGCGATCGCCCAGCGGTTGAAGCGCCGAGCGCGCTCGAGCCGCGCCGCGAGATCGGGCGCCTGTTCCGCGTACGCCTCGTACCAGAACCGACGCAGGTCGACACCGGAGAGGCGCGGCCGTGGCCCGAGGAGCTTGACCGTCGACCGCTCGAGCCGGCGCATGGCTCGCGCACGGAGCCACACCGGAAGCCCGTGCTCCCCGATCCTCGCTCGGTCGAGATCGATCACGAGCGCAGCCGGCGGACGGCTGCGGTCCCGCAGGAGGACGTTCCCGAGGTTCAGGTCCCGGTGGTCGATCCCCCGCTCGTGCATCGCGCGCACGACGGCGACGACCGCCCGTAGCTCGTCGCGGGAGGGCGGGTCGCGGGAGACGAGCCGCTGGGCCAGGCTCCGGGCATCCGCCACGTTGCGCGCAGCGAGCCAGCCGCGGCTCAGGCCGAGCGGTCCGCGCTCGATCAGGAGCGCGATCGGCTCGACCGTCGCCACGCCGCGGTCGAGCGCGGTGATCGGTCCAACCAGGTTGGCCAGGAGCCGTCTCGTCCCGGGGAACCGGTCGCGCCACACGTGACGCGCGAGGCCGCCGCGCCGCATGCGCTTGACGTGCAGGACGAGCGCGTCGTCGAGCGTCAGGGTACCCGTGGGCCCGCGTCCGCCGATCTCGGCGCCGCTGCACGCGCGCTCCCAGGCTCGCGGGTCGAGGAGGCCCGCGCCGAGGAGCGCCGGCAGGTGCACGGGACGGGCGACGAGAGCGAGCCCTGGCGCCTGCTCGACCGTGAAGCCGGCCGGGATCCGCTCAGGTCCGCTCACGATCGGCGAGCGAAGATCCACGCCACGCCCACCCCGATCAGGTAGAGCGCGATCATCGGCGCGGCGAAGATGCTCATCGTCAGGATGTCGCCCGTGGGCGTGATGAGCGCGGCCGCCGCGGCGATGATCAGCACGGCGATCTGGAAGTGACGCAGCAGGAACCCGGGCGTCACGATACCGAGCCGGGCCAGGAGGAAGATCACGACCGGCAGCTCGAACACCGCGCCCATGCCCAGCAGCATCTGGCTCTGGAACTGGAACGCCGAGCGCAGCGTGACCGCTGCGGTGTATCCCGTGCCGAGCCCGACGAGCCAGCGCACGGCGTACGGCGTCGCGACGTAGTAACCGAACGCGCCGCCGCCGATGAAGCACAGCGTGCCCGCGGCGAGGAACGGCACGACCCACCGCCGCTCGTGCCGGTACAGGCCCGGGGACACGAAGCACCACAGCTCCCACAGCAGGTACGGCACGACGAGGAACGTCGCCAGCAAGGCCGAAGCCTTCATGTAGATCACGAACGGCTCGGTCAGATGGATGTAGACGAGCGAGCCCTCCTCGATGTGCTCGCCGATCGGCCGGAGCAGCCAGTGCAGGATGTCGTCGCTCCAGAACCAGGCCAGGCACAGCAGGACGACGAACACGGCGAGGATCCGCAGCAGCCTCGACCGGAGCTCGTCGAGGTGTGCCAGGAGCGGCATCGAGCGTTCGGCGCTATCGGGGTTCCGCGGCATCAACGCTCGAGCCGAGCCCGGGGGAGGCAGGCGGCTCCGGAAGGCCAGGATCGGCCGGCTCGCGGGCCACGGCGGCGCCACCGGCGCCGGCTCCGGTCGCGGTCGCCGCCGTCCCGTCCTGGCGCTTCTCGACCGCGACCTCGTGCTCGAGGCTCATCTTGAAATCCGCCGATGCCTTGCGAAACTCGGCGAGGCTCCGGCCCACGGTGCGGCCGATCTCGGGGAGCTTGCGCGGCCCGAAGATCAGCAACGCCAGGAGCAGGATCAGCAGCAGCTCGGGGCCGCCGAGCGATCCGAACATCGAGCACCTCTCGCGGACAGGGAGCCTACTTCCCGGCTCTACGGGGTGTCAAGGCGACCCGGGAGGTTTCCGTTGCCGCAAGTGTTGCACGTTCATATAATTAGGGTTCACGCACCCCTTGGAGGAGCAGCAATGACGTCGACCCGGCGGCTGTCGATCCTGATCGTTGCGTTTCTGGCCGCAGGCGGGCTGCTCGGCGGCGTGCTCGGGGGCCGAGCGCTGGCCGAGCCGCAACGGGCAGACGACCAGCTGTGGCGCTTCGGGCGCGTCGTGTCGTTGATCGAGGATCAGTTCGTCGGCGAGATCGACTCCAAGGCCCTGATCGACGACGCGATCGAAGGCCTGCTGCGCACGCTCGATCCGCACAGCAACTACCTCGACGCCGAGACGTTCCGCGAGATGCGGGACGAGCAGCGCGGGAAGTTCAGCGGGCTGGGGATCCAGATCACGAAGCGCGGGCCGGACAAGCCGTTGACCGTGATCGCGCCGATCGACGACACGCCAGCGTATCGTGCGGGGCTGCTCTCGGGCGACGTGATCTCGAAGATCGAGGACAAGCCGACGATCGAGCTGTCGGTGCAGCAGGCGGTCCAGCTGCTCAAGGGGGACAAGGGATCGCGGGTCACGATCACGATCCAGCGCCCGGGGACGGCCGAGCCGTTCGACGTGACGATCGAGCGCGACGACATCCCGATCGACAGCATCCGCGTCGCGTTCCTGATGTCGAACGGCGTCGGGTACGTGCGAATCTTCAACTTCACGTCGACGACCGCCGAGGAGCTCGACGACGCGATCGCCCACCTCAAGGCCGAGGGCATGACGAAGCTGCTGCTCGACCTGCGCGGCAACCCCGGCGGGCTCCTCGATCAAGCGGTCAAGGTGTCCGAGCGGTTCATCCCCGAGGAGAAGCTGGTCGTCTACACGCGCGGACGGATCCCGGGCTCGGACCAGGACTACGTCGCCAGCCGGGGCGTCGAGCGCGTCGACCTGCCGCTGATCGTGCTCGTGGACCAGAGCTCGGCCTCGGCGAGCGAGATCGTCTCGGGCGCGATCCAGGACCATGACCGGGGCCTCGTCGTCGGACAGCCCACGTTCGGCAAGGGACTGGTCCAGCGCGTGATCCCGCTCCAGGCCGGTGGCGCGCTCGCGGTGACCACGGCGAAGTACTACACGCCGTCGGGCCGGCTGATCCAGCGCGACTACACGGACCTCGAGGAGTACTACCTGCACCAGGAAGAGAACGTCGCCCCCGCACCGACCCGCGACGAGGAGAAGGGTCCGGCGGACGCGCGGGTCCAGGAGCCGGAGGAGGTCCCGACGGCGCCCGCGCCGCATGAGGTGTTCTACACGGCGTCGGGCCGCAAGGTCTACGGCGGCGGCGGCATCCGGCCGGACCACCTGGTCGAGCCGAATCGCATGCCCGAGATCCTGCTGGGCATGATCCGCGAGAACGTCGTGTTCGACTACGCCGTGCTGTACGCGAATCGGCATCCGAACCTCGCACGCGACTTCGCCATCGACGATGCCGTGCTGGCCGATTTCCGCGCGCATCTCGACCGCCGCCCGTTCGCCTACGATGCGAAGGCGTTCGAGGAGGCCAAGGATGCGATCGGGCTGCGCCTGCGGGCCCAGATCGCGCGCGTCAAGTGGAACCAGATCGAGGAAGCCCGGGCGCTGGCCGCCGGCGATCCGCAGGTCGTGCGAGCCCTCGGGCTGTTCGACGAGGCGGCGGAGCTGGCGCAGCGGGCGCGGCAAGACACGGACGGGAAGCCGCACCCCGCGTTCCAGGCCCACGCCGTCCCGCCGGCCGAGACGCCGGCCCAGCGCTGACCGCATAGCGCGCGCGCGCTACGCCGACGCCGAGAGCCGCTCGACGAGCGCGACCTTGGCCTCGGCGCTCGCCCGGTGGAACTCCCGGAGCAGCCCGAGCCGCCGCTCGGCGACCGCGGCGGCCAGCCGATCGAGAAACCGCACGGCCCAGCGTCCGGCATCCTCGTAGCGCCGGCGCACGGCGGGACGCGCGTCCGTGAACCGATGCTTCTCGAACAGCTGATGCCGCAGCCACGTGCGCCTGTGGTCGCCCAGTCGCCCGCGCTGGCCCGCGAGGAACCGCGCCAGCACGAGGTGCTTGCTGACGTTCGCGTGCAGCTCGAGCTCGAACAGGCTGACCGCCCGCCCGCCGCGCACGCGCTCGCCCAGGAGCAGCAGGTGGTCGAGCTCCTCGACCAGCGCCGCGAAATCGTCGACGTTCGTGTCGTCGAGCCCGTCCTGCGGCGGGTGAGCCTCGAGCCGCGCGATCATCTCGTCCGGGTAGTACACGCTGACCCGCACGGAACCTGCAGACTCGCGTACGAGTGTTCGGGGGCCCGTCCGAGCGCCTGCCCCGACCGACTCGATCGTCGAACCGCCCGCGCCGTAGAGCACCGCGAGCCCGTGGTCCCCGATCACGAACGGCGACAGGTCCGAGATCCCCGGCCGCATGCCGTAGGTCCGCTCGAGGAGCCGGCGCACCTGCTCGAGCAGCGGGACCGCCAGGGTCATTCGTCTTCCGCCGGCTCGCTCCCGTTGCCGGCCCGATACGCGAACGCCTGCCCCTCGTACACGATGCGCAGCGTGTCGTAGGCCAGATCGGCGCGCGTCCTCGACAGCACGCGACGCCGCACCTGCTCGGCCGAATACGCGCGCTTGCCCGCGCGCATGTCGCGCAGCCAGCCGAGCAGGCTTCGGCGGTCCACCCGCCGGCCGCGGTCGTCGGCTCGGATTTTCCTCGCGATCTCGACGTTGCACACGGACTCGAGCATCGCGGCGAGCGGCCGCGCGCCGAAATCCGGCGAGAAGCCGCGGCGCAACAGCTCGGCCCGGGCCGACGCGTCGAGCACGATCCGCAGGCCGTGGACCTCGTCGTAGCGCCGGGCGATGCGCGCCATCTCGAGGTCCAGGATGCGCTCGGCGCTCGCCGGCGCCGAGGCGACCGAAGTGGATCATCCGTACCCGGTTGACGAACTCGGGCTTGAGCGCGCGGCGCAGCTCGCGCCGCACGTCGTGGTCCACGGCGTCGTCGCGCGCCGCGCTCGTCGGCGTAGCCGATCGGCGCCGAGCGCTGCTGCGCGTCGCTGTAGCCCAGGTTCGACGTGAAGAACACCATGCAGTTGGCGAAGTTCAGCAGCTGGCCCCGGTTGTCGGTCGTCGTCCCGCGATCGAGGATCGACAGGAAGAAGGTCAGGAGCTGCGGGTGCGCCTTCTCGACCTCGTCGACGAGCAGGATCGCGAACGGGGCGCGCGAGGACTTCTCGTGGAACGAGGTCAGCAGCCCTTCCTCGTCCGAGCGGATGAACCCGCGCGTCGCACCGCGCAGCTCGTTGATGTCCGACGGATAGGTGTAGCTCGGGCCCTCGATCGTCAGCATCGGGACCTCGAGCTCCCACACGCCCTCGAGAACCCGGCGCAGACTCTCCACGAGGTGGTTCTTGCCTACGCCGGTGGGGCCGACGAGGAAGTACGCCGGGGGCTTGCGCGGGTCGCGCGTTCCCGCGGCGAACAAGCTGAACTCGTCGCACAGCGTCGCCACCGCTTCCGGCTGATCGATGACCGTCGCATCGAGCGCCGCCCGCAGCGCACCGATGTCGAGCGCCGGAGAACAGCAGCATGCGCTCGTAGCCCGAGATCAGGTGCTCCTTCGTCGCCGCGCCCTCGGAGACGCCTTCGCCGCGCGCGGCGGCGAGATACGTGTCGTCCTGCGGCTCGGCCGGAGCCTCGGTCCCGGCCGAACGGGCGAGGAGCGCCTCGGCCGCCGCAGCCATCAGCGGCACGCGGTCGACGATCTCGGCGAGCCGCGTGGCGCGGCGCCGCGCTCCGGGAGTCCCGCGGGCCTCGTGCAGGATGTCGGCGTAGATCCGGAACTGGTCGGCGCACTGCCGCAGGAACACGACCTCTTCCTCGAGCGGCAGCATCAGCAACCGGTTGTCCTGGAAGAAGCGGCGCAGCTGCCGGTCGTCGGCCAGGAGCTCGAGCACGCGGCCGGCCATGCGGTACGCCCGTGTCCCGATCTCCTCGAGGTCATGGCCGTGCACGGCGCGCAGCCCCAGGAGGCCGACGTCGAACAGCGCCTTGTCCGCCACGACCCGCACGTCGTCGGGCAAGCGCCGGACGCGGGCCACGATCTCGTCGTCCCCGCTGCGCTGGCGCTCGAGCAGCTCGGTGATCGCGGCCGTGCAGGTTCGGGCGCTCGGGGCTGCATGATGCGCGAGAGCCGATCCTCGGAGTACACGTCGGTCAACAGGAGCGAGCATTCGGTGACGACCCGCGCGAGGTGCTGGACCTCGAGGTCGTCGATCGGGCGACCCGGAACGAGGCGGCGGGCGGCGTCGCGCAGACGGCGCTCGAGGCTCGGGGCGTCGAGCCGCTCGATGCACGTCGTCGGTCCGCGTGGGGTCACACGACCCATGGGTTCCTCCGCATGGGAAGATAGGTTGAACCGGCGTTCCTGCCATCCACGACTCGACACCGTTCCTTGACACCCATCGGGCAAGATCCTATAGTGCTCGGCACTCTCGACGTGAGAGTGCCAAACATAGAGCTCAAGTCGTTGATCCACAACGACTTATCGACAATGAAGAGGAGTGGGACGATGAAGGTGAAGCCCCTGTACGACCGGCTGGTGGTCAAGCGGATCGAGGAGAAGGAACCCGAAGCAAGGCGGGATCATCATCCCCGACACGGCGAAAGAGAAGCCCATGGAGGGCAAAGTCATCGCCGTGGGCTCCGGCAAGGTCGAGAAAGACGGGAAGCGGACGCCGCTCGAGGTCAAGGTCGGGGATCGGGTCCTGTTCGGGAAGTATGCGGGCACCGAGATCAAGATCGACGACAAAGAGCACGTGATCCTGCGCGAGGAGGAGGTCCTGGGGGTCATCGAGTAACGCCCCGGAACGACGCCCGAAGCTCCAGTTTCTTTTCACCCAATTTTGAGGAGGTTTCCGGAACATGGCTGCGAAGAAATCACGTATGCGGAGGACGCGCGACAGGCGATGCTGCGCGGCGTGAACAAGCTGGCGGACGCGGTCAAGATCACGCTCGGCCCGAAGGGCCGGAACGTCGTCTTGGAGAAGAAGTTCGGCTCGCCCGCTGTCGACCAAGGACGGGGTGTCGGTGGCCAAGGAGATCGAGCTCGAGGACCCGACCGAGAACATGGGCGCCCAGCTCGTGCGCGAGGTTGCCTCCAAGACCTCGGACGTCGCCGGTGACGGCACGACGACCGCGACGGTCCTGGCCCAGGCGATCTTCCGCGAGGGCGTCAAGGCCGTGACCGCGGGCAGCAACCCGATGGACCTCAAGCGCGGGATCGACGCGGCGGTCGAGGAGGCCGTGGCCTCGATCAAGAAGATGTCCCGCCCGGTGGCCGGCAAGGCGATCGCCCAGGTCGGCAGCATCTCGGCGAACAACGACGAGATGATCGGCAAGATCATCGCCGAGGCGATGGACAAGGTCGGCAAGGACGGCGTGATCACGGTCGAGGAGGCCAAGGGTCTGGAGACCTCGCTCGAGGTCGTCGAGGGCATGCAGTTCGACCGCGGCTACCTGTCGCCGTACTTCATCACCGATTCCGAGCGGATGGAGGTCGTGCTCGAGGACGCGTACGATCCTGATCCACGAGAAGAAGATCTCGTCGATGAAGGACCTGCTGCCGATGCTGGAGCAGGTGGCCAAGACCGGCAAGCCGCTGCTGATCATCGCCGAGGACGTCGAGGGCGAGGCCCTGGCAACGCTCGTCGTGAACAAGCTGCGCGGCACGCTGCACGTCGCGGCGGTCAAGGCTCCCGGGTTCGGCGACCGGCGCAAGGCCATGCTGCGAGGACATCGCGATCCTCACCGGCGGCCAGTGCATCACCGAGGACCTGGGGATCAAGCTCGAGAGCATCAAGCTCACCGACCTCGGACGGGCCAAGAAGATCGTGATCGACAAGGACAACACGACGATCGTCGAGGGCGCGGGCAAGCCGAAGGACATCGCCGGTCGCGTGAACCAGATCCGCACGCAGGTCGAGGAGACGACCTCGGACTACGACCGGGAGAAGCTGCAGGAGCGGCTGGCCAAGCTGGTCGGCGGCGTCGCGGTGATCAAGGTCGGTGCGGCGACCGAGTCCGAGATGAAGGAGAAGAAGGCGCGCGTCGAGGACGCGATGCACGCGACGAAGGCCGCGGTCGAAGAGGGCATCGTGCCCGGCGGCGGCGTGGCCCTGCTCCGCGCGCAGAAGGCGCTCGAGAAGCTGGCCAAGGGCGAGAAGAACGAGGACCAGGCGATCGGCGTGCGCATCGTGTCCCGGTCGCTCGAGGAGCCGATCCGGCAAATCGCGAACAACGCCGGCAAGGAAGGCTCGGTCATCGTCAACGAGGTCCGCGCGCTCGAGGACACGATGGGCTTCAACGCGCAGTCCGAGAAGATGGTCGACCTGGTCAAGGACGGCATCATCGACCCGACGAAGGTCGTGCGCACCGCGCTGCAGAACGCGGCGTCGATCGCCGGGCTGATGCTCACGACCGAGGCGTTGGTGAGCGAGATCCCGGACGAAGAGAAGAAGACGGCGATGCCCCATGGCGGGGGCGGCGGAATGGGCGGCGACTTCTGATCCGTTCCGAAGCACAAACGAAGCCAAAAAAAAGCCCGGCCCGCTAGGGCCGGGCTTTTTTTCCTGTACAGTCTGGTTGCCAGTGTTTCCAACTGGCGCGAAAGGACGGTTCCCATGGGCCGGTCGTCACGTACCTCGATCCTCAAGCGCCAGCGCGAGATCAAGAAGGCCGAGAAGGCGGCGGACAAGCGCGCGAAGCGTCACGGCAAACCCGTGGACGGCTTCACCGAGCCGCGACCGACCGTACCGACGATGGTCCGGCCGAGTGACAAGCCTGCTGGATCCGGTAGCGGGTCGTAGGATCGTCTGCGGTCGATGCGATGGACCTCGGCTATCCGGTCGGATAGACGACGGGCGGCGCCCTAGCCGCTTGGATAGTCCGGCACTCCCAAGCCCCGGAAATCGCGCCGCGCACACGTGGCACCGCCGTTGCAGTTCCGCGCTCGCCGCCGCGCGGTCCGCACGCACGCGCAGCAGCAGCCTGCAACCCGCCGTGCCGCGAGGACCCCGCGATGGACCACAGGCTCGTCGAGTATCGCGCGATCGTATCCCTGGGGGTGCTGGCGCTCGTCGCTTGCGCCGCTACCTCGCCCGCTGCTGCCGGATGTGACGCGACCCCGCCCCTGCTCAACGCGCTCGCCGTCAGCACCCCGTCGATTGATACGACGCTGGGCCAGCAGACGGTCGTTTGCGACATGACGGTGGTCGATGACTGGTCCGGGGTCGAGAAAGCCACCTGTGAGTTCGAGTCCTCGTTCCTCGGGCAGACGCGTAGCTGCAGCGCGAGCCAGGCCGCCTCGGGTCACGCGCGGGACGGAGTGTTCTCCTGCTCGGTCGCGTTTCCGCGGTTCGTCGACTCCGGCACGTGGTTCGCCCGGATCAAGCTCGTCGACGGTGCGGGGAACGCGCGGACCCTCCTTCCGCCGTCCCAGCTGCTCGTCAGCTCGGACGCAGACCTGGTGGCACCGGTGCTGAGCGGGTTCTCGTTCAGCCCGGCGTCGGCGGACGTCTCGCTGTCCGACGAAACGATCACGTGCACGATGCAGGTCGCCGACGCGAAGTCCGGCGTGGATCTCGTCACCTGCACGCTCGCGGCACCCGCGAGCGGCCAGGAGCACGGCTGCGACGCCACGCAGCCGGTGCCGGGAACGAGCACGTACACCTGCTCCTTCCGCTTGCCGCAGCACGTCGAGAACGGATCCTGGACCCCCACGGTGCGCGTGCGCGATCGCGTGGGCAACGTCGCCGACGTACCTTCCGGATCGAGCCTCGCCGTGACCTCGGCCACTCCGGACACGGTCGCCGGGGCGGGCGGGCCCGGGCTGTTCCCGACCACGGTCAGCACGGGCGAGGCGCCACGGGCGGTCCGGTGCACGATGAACCTTTCCGACATGCCGTCCGGAGTGGACACCGCACGCTGCCGGCTGACGCAGACGGATCCGGTGGACCCGACGCTCGTGCGCATGGCCGAGTGCACGTCGTATCGACCGGTGCCCGGATCGCCGTACGCCGGCATTTTTCGGTGCGGGCTGACGCTCCCCCGCTCGAGCCCCGTGGGTCCGTGGACGGCCGAGGTGCTCGTGATCGACCGTGCCGGGAACGAGGCGACGTACGCCAGCGGCGCGCAGGTCGACGTCGTCGATTGCTCGATCGGCGACCTCGAGACGACCGCCCGGTTCTCGAATCCCACGACACTCGAGTGGGACCCGATCGCGGGCGCGAGCCGCTACAACGTGTATCGCGGCGATCTCGCGGGCCTCGTCGACGGGAACCTGGACGGTTTGCCCGACGGCGGGTACGGCGCCTGCCAGAACGGACGCGATCCGGACCCCACCGACACGACGTTCGTCGATACCGACGTCCCGGGCCCCGTGGAGATCGGCTTCCACTACCTGGTGAGCTACACGACACCGCTGCAGGAAACCGGGCTGGGCTACAATCGCGCGGGCACGCCGCGAACGGTCTTCGCGGTCTGTCCGTGACCTACGGCACGAACGGCTGGGGCGCGAGCGCGAGGCGCGCCCACAGCTCGGCGCCGAGCGGGAGCACACTCTCGTCGATATCGAAGCGTGGAGAATGGTTCGGCGCATCGATCCCGCGCGCGACGTTCCCCGCCCCGAGGAACACGAACGCTCCGGGGCGGCGCTCGAGGAAATACGCGAAGTCCTCGGCCGCGGCGATCGGCAGCGGCTCCTTGACCGCGTCCCCGCCGACGACCTCGCGCGCGAGAGCGCGCACGTGCTCGACCGCCCGCAGGTCGTTGACCAGTGCGGGGTAGCCGGGCTTGATCTCGAACACCAGCGTGCAGCCGAAGGCGGTCGCGGTGCCTTCGAGAACCTCGCGCACGCGGCGCCGCAGCAGGCTCCGCGTCGGCTCGCCGAACGAGCGCAGCGTACCGCGCAGCCGGGCCTCGTCGGGGATCACGTTCGCCGCGGATCCCGCCTCGAAAGCACCGACCGTGACGACCGCGGCTTCGAGCGGGTCGACGGAGCGCGCGACGACCGACTGCAGCGCGGTGACGCCGTGGGCGGCGGCGACGATCGGATCGATCGCCGCGTGCGGCCGCGCGCCGTGCCCTCCCTGGCCGAGGATCCGGGCGACGAACTCGTCCTGCGCCGCCATCGTCGGTCCCGGCCGGACGTGAACCGTCCCGACCTCGTACTGCGACCACAGGTGCATGCCCCACACCGAGGCGGTCTCGACGAGGTCGAGAACACCGGCGTCGATCATCCGCTCCGCTCCACCGGGTCCTTCTTCCGCCGGCTGGAAGCACAGCACCACGTCCTGCGGCAGATCGTCCCGGCGCGCGGCGAGGAGCTTCGCCGCCCCGAGGAGCATCGCCATGTGCCCGTCGTGCCCGCAGGCGTGCATGCGCCCCGGGACCGCCGAGCCGTACTCGCGACCGTCGACCTCCTGCACGGGCAGCGCGTCCATGTCGGCCCGCAGCAGCACGGCCGGCCCGCGCGGGGCGCGCGCCCGCAGGAGCCCAGCCACGCCGGTGCCACCGATCCCGCTCCGCACCTCGATCCCGAGCGCTCCCAGCCGCTCGCGCACGAACGCAGCGGTCTCGTGCTCCTCGAGCGACAGCTCGGGGTGGCGGTGCAGGTGGCGGCGCCAGGCGACGAGTTCGCCCGCCAGCGCCCGCGCCTCCGCACGTAGCGCGTCGCCCCCGCTCACTCGAGCCTCTTGATCACGTGCCAGCCGTAGGGCGAGTTGACACCGTGGTGCTGGGCCATGCCGATCTCTCCGACCGCCAGTCGGAACGCGACGTCGCCGAAGCCCGGCACCATCTGCTCACGCATGTGGGCGCCGCTGCGCCGCGGGGCACCGGTGTTCGTCAGAACGTAGATGCCGGGGTACTTGTCGTCCGTGTTCTCCTTGACCAAGGCGTCGAACTCCTCGCCGCCGCGCGCGCGCTCGAGCAGCTTTTCCGCGAGCGCCTGGGCCTCGGCCTTCGTGCGCTCGATCGTCTTGTTGGGGACCGAGCCCTTGAACGCGACGAGGAGGTGCTGGACCTTGACGAACGGCGGCTCGGGCGGCTTTTTCGCCCCGAGCGCGAGGATCGGGACCGCCAACACGAGCCCGAGGGCCAGCAGACGGAGGAAGCGCATGGGACCTCCCTTCGCGCCGCATTCTCCGTCGTCCGGGCGCCCCACGGCAAGCGCCGCCGGCTGCTATCCTGACGGGCGATGGACATTCGTCGCGTCCGCGTCGGCCATAGCCCGGACCCCGACGACGCCTTCATGTTCCACGGCATCGCCTCGGGCGCCGTGGACACGCGCGGCTACGAGATCGAGCAGGTCCTCGAGGACATCGAGTCGCTCAACCATCGCGCGCTCGCGGGAGACCTGGAGGTCAGCGCGATCAGCTTCCACGCCTATCCGCGACTGGCCGAGCGCTGGGCGCTCCTGCCGTGCGGCGCGAGCATGGGCCAGGGCTATGGCCCGTGCGTCGTCGCGCGCGAGCCGCTCGAGGCGACGGAGCTCGCTGCCTGCATGGTGGCGGTGCCGGGAACGATGACCTCGGCCTTCCTGGCCCTGCGCCTGTTCCTGGGCCAGGAGCCGCGGCACGTCGTCGTGCCGTTCGACCGCATCCCGGACGCCGTGCTCGCGGGCGAGGCCGAGGCCGGCCTGATCATCCACGAGAGCCAGCTCACGTACCGCGAGCAGGGACTGCACCTGGTGGTGGATCTCGGGGCCTGGTGGTCCGAGCGTACCGAGGGGTTGCCCCTGCCGCTCGGCGGCAACGTCGTGCGCAAAGATCTCGGTCCGCGCGCGATGCGCGACCTGGCGCAGATCCTGCGCGACAGCATCGCCTACGGCCTCGCGCATCGCGCGGAAGCGCTGGCCTACGCCGAGCAGTTCGGTCGCGGCCTCGATCGATCGCGCACCGATCGATTCGTCGGCATGTACGTGAACGAGCTGACGCTCGACTACGGCCCGCTCGGCCGGCGGGCGATCGCGCGGTTCCTCGAGGAAGGTGCCGCGCGGGCCGGCGTGCCGCGGCTCGAGCGGATCGAGTTCGTTCCGCTCGACGGCGAGCCGTGACCGCAACCTTGCGCGACACGCTGTTGCGCGGCGGCGCCGTGCTCGATGGAACGACCGGGCGGGCCCTGCACTTCGGCGAGCCCGCACGCGAGCTCGCCGCGGCGCGGACGGCGTGCGTCGTCGTCGACCGCTCGGACCTGTTCCGGATCGCCGGGACCGGCCCTGACCTGGCCGACCTGCTGCAGCGTCTGGGCACGGGCGACCTGCGCGCGCTCGCACCCGGGACGGGCGTGCCGACCGTGTTGACCTCGCCGAAGGGACGCGTGATCCACCGGCTGTTCGTGCATCACCTGGGCGACAGAGGGCTGCTGCTCGTCGGTGGACCGGACGCACCGTCGTCCGTGATCGAGCACCTGCGGCGCTTCACGTTCACCGAGCAAACGGGCCTCGCCGAGCGCACGGGCCAGACCTGCCAGCTCGCGCTCGTCGGCCCGCGCTCGGGAGAGGCGCTCGACGCGGCCGAGATCGCGCGCCCGCCGCGCTTCGGCAGCGTGACCGCGACGCGGGGCGGAGCGACGTTCCACGTGCTCGGCGAGGACGGCCTCACGGGGGACGGGTTCTCGATCGTCGCCGAGCTGGCCGAGGGACCCGCGCTGTGGCGCACGCTCGTCCTCGGTGCCGCGCGGACGGGGGGATGCTCGGCTGGCGACCTGGCCCTCGAGGCGTGGCGCGTCCTCTCCGGCGTTCCGGCCCCGGGCCACGAGCTGACCGAGGAGGCGAACCCGCTCGAGGTCGGCCTGCACGAGGCGGTCTCGTTCTCGAAGGGCTGCTACGTCGGCCAGGAGGTCGTCGCGCGGCTGAACACGTACGACAAGGTCTCGCGCTTCCTCGCCGGCCTGCGCCTCGCCCCGGGCGCGGCCCCGCCCGCGGTCGGCGCCGCCGTCCTGCGCGAGGAGGGTCCGATCGGCCGCGTGACGAGCGCCGTTCGCCCACCGGGCGCAACGACCGCCGTTGCCATCGCCCTGCTCAAGCGCGACCGCGTCGCCACGGGCGACGAGGTGCTCGTGGCCGACCGCGAGGTGCGCGTCCCGGCGGTCGTCCTGGCGCTGCCGATGGACCCGCCCGCCTGAGCCTGCCTCAGCCGAGAGCTTCCCGCATCAAGTGCAACAGGGGGAATGGCCGGCCCGCCGCATCGGTCGGCGACCGCCCGACCACCTCGAACCCGAGCCCTTCGTAGAACCGCAACGCGGCCTCGTTCTGCTCGTTGACGTCGACGGCGAGCGCGCCCGCGCCAAGGCTCTGCGCGTGCACCACGAGGAACGTTCCGCCTCCCCGCCCTTGATGGTCCGCGTCGATGAACAGCGCCTCGATCGTCCCGCTCGTGTATCCCAGAAACCCGATGACCCCGCCCGCAGCCGACACCAGTAGCCACCAATCGACCTCGTTGCTCGTGAACCCCGCGGCGACCAGCGGGCGGAGCTCGACGATGTCGCCGTCCGCCAGGAAATGGTGGGTCGCGCGAACGGAGCGCTCCCACACCTCGAGCATGCGACCGCGGTCTTCGACTCGCGCGCGTCGCACGTGGAACACGGTCGGCCTCCTCAGCGACCGGTCATCTGCTCGAGCCGCTCGGGGTAGCGATCCCCTTGCACCGTGATCTGCGAGGCCGCGCTGTCGATGTCCTGCAGATCCTCCGGCGTGAGCTCGACGGTGAGAGCGCCCAAGTTCTCGTCCAATCGATGCAGCTTGGTCGTGCCCGGGATCGGCACGATCCACGGCTTCTGCGCCAGGAGCCACGCCAGCGCAATCTGGGCCGGCGTTGCCCGCTTCCGTTCCGCGATGCGCCCGAGCAGGTCGACGAGCGCTCGATTGGCGGCGAGCGCCGCGGGCGTGAAGCGCGGGAGGGAGCTGCGGAGGTCCGAGCTATCGAAGGTCGCGGTCGCGTCGATCTTGCCCGTGAGAAAGCCCCGGCCGAGCGGGCTAAACGGCACGAGGCCGATGCCGAGCTCTTCCAGCGTCGGGATGACTTCCCGTTCGGGCTTGCGCCACCACAGCGAATACTCGTTCTGCAGCGCGGTCACGGGCTGGACGGCGTGGGCTCGGCGGATCGTCTGCACGCCCGCTTCGGACAGGCCGAAGTGCTCGACCTTTCCTTGCCCGATGAGGTCCTGCACCGCACCCGCTACGTCTTCGATCGGCACGTCCGGATCGACCCGGTGCTGGTACAGCAGGTCGATCGTCTGCACGCGCAGGCGCTTCAGCGAGCCTTCGACCGCTTCCTTGATGTGCTCCGGCCGACTGTTCACGCCTGCGGCACCCGGCCGTTTGTCCCCGCTCGTGTCGAAGCCGAACTTCGTCGCGATCACGACCTGGCGACGGAACGGGGCGAGGGCTTCTCCGACCAGCTCTTCGTTCACGTACGGGCCGTAGACCTCGGCCGTGTCGAAGAACGTGATCCCGCGCTCCACGGCGGCGCGCAGCAGCGCGGTCATCTCCTGCTTGTCCTTGGGCGGGCCGTACGAGAAGCTCATGCCCATGCAGCCGAGGCCGAGGGCCGAGACCTCGAGGTTGCTTCTGCCGAGCTTGCGCGTCTGCATGGCTTCCCTCCCAGTGTACGTCAGGCGTCGCGCTCGACGCGTACGCCGCATCGTGCGTGAAGTAGCTGCGCGAGCTCGGCGGAGATGGCTCTCAGAGTTTGGCTCGGCTGCCCGCCGGGCGATCCTCGAGGGAGACGAGCAGATTCTGCAGGGCATCGATGTCGGCGGGCTTGATCAGGTGATGATCGAACCCCGCCAATTGGGAGCGGTCGCGGTCTTCTTCTTGCCCCCAGCCGGTCAGCGCGATGAGCGTCACATCTTTGGACTCGGGTCGTTGCCGAATCCGCCGCGCCACTTCATGGCCGTCCATGCCCGGCATGCCGATGTCCAGCAGCACGACGGACGGTTTGTACGTCGAAAGCGCCTCGAGCGCCTCCGGG
The DNA here is from genome assembly GCA_963824225.1 of uncultured Acidobacteriota bacterium. GTDB lineage: Bacteria > Acidobacteriota > Polarisedimenticolia > Polarisedimenticolales > Polarisedimenticolaceae > CAWGOF01. The sequence goes on from CAWGOF010000003.1 coordinate 812,455, forward strand.
CCGCTGTACGCGACCTGAACGTCGGCGCCGAGCAGCTGGAGCAGCGTGTCGAGACTCTCCGCCGCGTCGCGGTTGTCATCGACGACCAGGACACGCCGCGCGGCGAGAACGGGGGACGGGCTAGCGGCCCTCGGCGAAGCATGCGCGGGTGCGCCGACGCCCGACAGCGGCAGGCGGACCACGAATTCGCTCCCGCGTCCCGGGCCTTCGCTGTGCGCCTCGACGCTCCCGCCGTGCATCTCGACGAGGCTCTTGACGAGCGTCAGGCCGATGCCGAGACCGCCCTGGGCGCGGCTCGGCTGACGATCGATTTGCATGAACAGCTCGAACACGCGGGGCAGCATGTCGGGCGGAATGCCCCGGCCCGTGTCGCGCACCGAGATCGCCACCTCGCCCCCCTCGCGGCGGACCGTGAGCCAGATCCGCCCGCCCGCGTCGGTGTACTTCGCCGCGTTGTTCAGCAGGTTGGCGACGACCTGGGTGAGACGGACCGGATCGCCCTCGAGCGTGAGCGGCTCGGGGGGGATCGCCAGAGCGAGTCGATGGCCGCCGGCTTCGATGAGCGGCCGGCTCGTTTCGACGGCGCTGCGCACGACGGCCGCCACCTCGACCGGCTCCTTGCGCAGCTCGATCTTCCCGCGGCTGATGCGCGAGACTTCGAGCAGGTCGTCCACGAGGCGCACCATGTGGTTGACCTGCCGCTCCATCATTTCGGCGACGCGCTCGGCGGTTGGGTCGTTCGGACTGGTCAGCCGCAGGATGTGCAGCGAGTTGCGGATCGGCGCCAGCGGGTTGCGCAGCTCGTGGGCGAGGATGGCCAGGAACTCGTCCTTGCGGCGGTCGGCATCGCGGAGCGCTTCTTCGGAGCGCTTGTGGGCCATCAGATGTCCGCGAATCTGGTACTGCCGCTGCCGCGCTCGCAGCGCCGTGCGCACGGCGCTGACCAGCGCCGCCACGCGCGTCGGCCGCTCCAGCACCGTGACGTTGCCCAGCAGGTCCATCGCCTGCGCCACCGCGGCGGAATCGGCGCCCGGCCGCGCCAGCACCAGCACCGGCAGGTCGGACCACGGCGGCTGGCGCGCCAGCCATTCGGCCGAGACACCCACCCTGCTCCGGAGCGACCGCTTCTTCCGCCAGCAGGACGGCGCCGGCGCCTGCCTCCAGCTCCCCGCAGAGCTGCTCCAGGTTCGAGCAGCAAACGCACGCCACACCCGCCCGGCCGAGGATCGACGCCGTCAGGCTCGCGTCCTTGCTCGTCGGGGCCAGGACGAGCACGCGCTGCTCCAGACGGTCGCGGTCGCCGTCGGTCACGCGGTTTCCCTTCGCGTGTCGGGTCGGCCGCGCCCTCGAAGATCGGCACGCCGGTGAGCACGCCGCGGAAGTCTCGCAAGCGGCTGCGCCCACGCTGATGCCCGCCGCTCTCCAGGCGGAAGTCGCGGATCGTCCGCTCGTGCGCGCCGCCGCGCTTCTTCACGACCGAGATGGCCTGCCGGACTTCGCCCCTTCGTTTCGAAGTAGCGCATCAGGATGACCGCGTCGGCCAGGTAGCTGGCGTCCACGGGCGTGATCATCTGGCCGCCGATCAGCCCCTGGTGGGCGCCGATCAGGATCGTGGCGACGCCCGCCTGACCCAGGTACGTCAGCAGCTCGTGCAGCTGAATGATCAGGAACCGCTCTTCCGGCATGGCGTTGAGGTAGCCGTTCAAGCTGTCGATGACCACGATGGAGGCCCCGTTGCTGCTCGACGGCCCGCCGAATGGCGTGGGCGAACTCGCCCGGCGACAGCTCGGCCGGGTCCACCTGCTGCATGGTGACCCGGCCCTCGTCCACGTGGCTTGCGCAGGTCGATGCCCAGGCCAGCGGCGCGCGTCAGCAGGGTGTTGGGGCTTTCGTCGAAGATGAACAGGGCCGCGTTCTGGCCGCGGGCGGCCGCCGCCGCCACGAACTGCGCGGCCAGCGACGACTTCCCGGTTCCCGCCGCGCCGACGATCAGCGTGCTGGTGCCCCGCTCGATGCCGCCGCCGAGCAGGGTGTCCATCTCGGCGATGCCGCTGGCGAGCTTTTCCATCGCCGCGAGCAGGCGGTGCTCGCTGGCGACCAGCCGCGGATAGACCTCGATGCCGCCGCGCCGGATGATGTAGTCGTGATAGCCGCCGCGGAAGCGGACGCCGCGGTACTTGAGCACGATCAGCCGCCGCCGCTCCGCCCCGTACTCCGGGTGCAACTGCTCCAGCCGCACCACGCCGTGCGCGATGCTCTGCACCTGCAGGTCGTGGTTGCGTGCTGGTCAGGTCGTCCAGCAGCAGCACCGTGCACTGCCGGCCGGCGAAGAACTGCTTGAGCGCCAGGATCTGCCGGCGGTACCGCAGCGGGTTGCCCGCCAGGAGCCGCAGCTCCGAGAGCGAATCGAACACCACCCGCGTCGGCTTGATCCGCTCCACGTCCGCCAGGATCGTCTTGGTCGTCTCGCTCAGCTCCACTTCGGACGGGTGGAACATCGTGTACTGCTCGTCCGGCCGAAGGCTGTCCTCGCTCGGGACCAGCTCGCGGATCGTGATCCCGTCGAGCGACCAGCCGTGGGAGTCGGCCACGCTCGCGGAGCTCCTCTTCGGTTTCCGAGAGCGTCACGTACAGGACCGGCTCGCCGCGCCGGGCACCTTCCAGCAGGAACTGCAGCGCGAGCGTGGTCTTGCCGGAGCCCGGCACGCCTTCGACCAGGTACAGCCGATGCGGCGTGAAGCCCCCGCCGAGAACGTCGTCGAGGCCCTCGATGCCGGTCTCGAGCGGAGGTGAGGCGTCAAGCATCGGTTCACCCCTTCCAGGCCATCACTGGCAAGCATGATTTGCCGCGGACCACCTCATGGTAGTCGAGCAAAGCCGGCCCCGCGCGCAACCAGGTCTTTCCCCGAGAGGCGTTCGTCCGGAACTTCCCTACTGCGCGCCTTGGGCCCTCCGCGAACGCCTGACGCTCCGCACTTGCGGCTTGACGGAGTACACCAGCGACACGATGCCAGTGTCGTAGATGCGGTGGTCCGTCAGCGTGAGCTTCGTCGAACGAGCGGGAGGGGGAAGCAGAGGTACACCACCGCCGAGCAGCACGGGAACGACAGCGACCTCAGAGGTGGACCCCAAACCCTGGACAGGTTGGCGGCGTAGCTAAGGTGGACTCCGGGTTGGTTATTCATGCCGCCGTCTGGTCTGTTTCCGGGACGGGGCGGAGCCCCGCCCTGTAGAACGGATCGATGCCGTGATACGCCTCGTCCGGGGTGCGACCACCCAGAGACGAGTGAGGCCGATCGTGGTTGTATGTGTCGACCCAGTGGGTGATGCCGAGCCGGGTCTCGGATCCCGTCTCGAACGCGTGCAGGTAGATGCATTCGTACTTCAGCGTTCGCCAGAGCCGCTCGATGAAGATGTTGTCCATCCAGCGCCCCTTGCCGTCCATCGAAATCTGGACCCCGGCGTCTTTCAGCACCTGGAGGAAAGCGACGCTGGTGAACTGACTGCCCTGGTCGGTGTTGAAGATCTGCGGAGGACCGAAGCGGCGCAGGGCGTCTTCGAGAGCATCGACGCAGAAGCTCGCGTCCAACGAGTTGGACAGGCGCCAGGCCAAGACCTTGCGGCTGGCCCAGTCCATGATCGCGACCAGATAGAGGAAGCCGCGTCGCATCGGAATGTAGGTGACGTCGGCGCACCACACGCGGTCGGGACGGTCGATCGGCACGTCGCGCAGCAGATAGGGATAGATCCGATGCTCCGGATGAGGCTCAGACGTCCGAGGTTTCTGGTAGATCGGCGCCAGACCCATCTGGCGCATCAGGCGCCGGACACGCTTGCGACCGATGCAGTAGCCCTGCCGCCGAAGGTGTCGCGTCATCTGTCGAGACCCGTAGTACGGCGTCTCCAGAAACTGCTCGTCGATGACGCGCATCAGCTCGAGGTTCAACAGGCTCTCGCCCTTGCCCTCGAAGTAGAACGAAGACCGGCTGATGCGCACCAGCTCACACTGTCGGACGATGCTGAGCCGTGGATGATTCGGATCGATCATCGCCACCCTCCGGTCGTGGCTCAGCGACCGAAGGCTTTCGCCAAAAAATCCTTCTCGATGGTCAGCTCACCGATCTTGGCTTGCAGCACCTTGATCTCGGCGTCTCGAGAAGTCTGATGGGCCGTGGCCTTGCCCGAGAACAGGTCGGGCATGCTCTCCTTGGCGTGCTGCCGCCACTGCTGGATCAGGTTGGGGTGGACGTCGTGCTTCGCTGCCAACTCGGCCAGCGTCAGTTCACCGGCCAACGCCTCGAGCGCTACCTTGGCCTTGAACTCAGGCGCAAACTTCCGTCGCTTCCTCATGGCTCCTTCTCCCATCCTCGACTGCTCGGAGCCACCTTAGCAAGCTGTCCGAAAATTGGGGACCCTCTCTCTCGACTGTGTCCACCAACCCCGCGTCCAGGAAGCTCTGAAACAGCGTGCCTCCGCCGAACAACCAAATGTCCTTGACGGCTTGCTCTCGAACGCTAGCCACGGTCGCGGCCGACACCTCGGAAACGATCGTCACGCGCGGGTGATCTTGCGGTCGTAGGGTCCGAGAGAACACGAAGGTCTTGGCATCTGACGATGCAGAACCTCCCCCGGCGCCAGCCGCCTCGAACGTCCGGCGCCCCATCAGGAACGTATCAAACTGGGCGAACAACCCCTCGAAATCGATGTCGGGGTCCATGATGATCCAATCGGCTTCGCCCTTGGGCCCAGCGATGTACCCGTCCAGGCTCATGGCCACCAGGTATCGAATCCGGGGCACGTTCACTCCTACTTGCCGACACCTCGGCGCGTGGTGAGGTACGTGGCGAAGCTCCCGAGCCAATGGCCGCCGGCGTAATGCTCGCCGGTCACGGCAGCGAGGCCACTCGCGGCATGCGTGCGAGCCGCGGCTGTCAGCGCGCGCCTGCGCGGATCGTCGGACGGCAACCCGGCCGCGATCCCCTCGAGCATCCACGCCCGGCTGAGGTTGAGGCCGTCCAGATGCGCGAGCTTGCCATCCGTCTTGTCGGTCACGACTCCAATCGGCAGCCACGCGTCCGAGTCGGTGGTGGGGAGTCGGGGGAGAAACGTCGTCAACCACGCGGCGAACTCGGCCGGCGGCAGGACGCGACGCATCACGTCGGCCTCGGCGATGCACGGTGAGAGGAAGTCCTGGCCCGAGGGCTCGTACTCGATCGGACAGTCCCGGTCCTCGAGATGGAACTCGCGAACCTTGGCCACGACCATCGCGGCGAGTGCCGGGTCTTCGGCGCGCGCATAGTCGAGGATCAAGCCAAACGCGAACGCGGTTTGCGCATGCTCCCCTTCCCGAATGGAATACGCGAGCTTCGGCAGCCACGCGTTGAGCCGCGCGACCACCGCCGCTTCGAGTGGCTCGAGCGCCGACGACATCGCCGCCGCATCGGGCGTCCGTGCCTCCCGCAGCTCGGTGCTGAGCTGCAGGAGCCAGGCCAATCCGTAGGGCCGCTCGAACGACTCGCGTCCGCTGCCGTTCAGGTAGGCCACCTCGCCGGCGATGCGGGCCGGCGTGAGGTTCGCCTTGAGTGCGGAGACCGCCTCTGCGACGAACGGCGCATCGGGAAATACGCGAACCAGGCGCGCGAGCAACCAGTGACCATGCACCGCCGAATGCCAGTCGTAGCATCCGTAGAACGCGGGCGTCAGCTCGTGCGGCGGCCGCACATCTTCCGGCGAATTCAGGACATGGGCGATCTTGTTCGGGTACTCCTTCTGGACGCACGCGAGGGCCAACGCCGCAAACCGACCGGCGGTGGGCGCGTCGAGCTTGGCCCCTGCCGGCTGTGCGCACGCGGGCACGGTGCCGAGGGCCGCTGTCAACACCGCCACGGTTACGAAGGGCTTCATTTCTACCCTCAGGGCACGAGCGATCCATTCCATCTCGTCACTCGCCTGCAGCCTGAGCACTCGTACCCGACGCTCACGGAGAACCTTCCCGACCGGTTGTGGACGATAATACCAGTCGGCCCGATATCGACTTGCCGATCGGGCTCCGGTGTCTCGAGCCAGACGATCTCGAGCTGCCGACGACATTCTTCACAGACGCGCTTCCGGAGACACACTCCAAGCGCCCAACGGACAGGGCGCGATACACGCTTGATTCTTGTGTGCTCGGTCGGACGGCCACCGAAGCAGATGATGTAGCCGTCAGGATCTTCCACATAGAAATCCTGCGTACCCCACGCGGTGGCCGAAAGCGGCTTCAAGATCGTTGCCCCATGGGCGACGCAGTGCCCGAAGAACGCTTCGATACCGTCCACGCCGGCTGCAGCATCGAGGTGCTGATTGTCGCGCCGGTACCGACGCTCGTCTTGATTCTTCGGCGCTTCCTTCAGGTGTACTTCGAGTCCATCGAGATGGCCGATGGCATAGAAGCCCTCCCACGGCTCGCCGAACGTGAAGCCGAGCTTCTCGTAGTACGCGATCGAGCGCCGGAGGTCGTCCACGAGAAACTGCGGAGCGAAGGATGTGACGCGCATCAATGCCTCCGCCTCGGCCTTCGAGCCGGCGCCTGCGTCGGACGGGCGTGTCACTGCGACGTGAGCGCGCTCCACGCGAATGTGACGAACACACCGACGCCAACCAACGTACGCACCGCGTGCAGCCGACCCCAACGCGCCAGCAGCGCGGCGGCCTCGCTCGAGCTGCCGTCCAAGCTGGCGTCGGCCATCCGCCGATTCGTGGGTCCGATGACGACCAACGTAAAGGGCACGATCGCGCCGAGAAGGAGCCCTCCAGCCAGCCACCCGGCCCCTGCCCCTTGGACCCACGCGACGACTCCCGTCACGAGCCCCAACACCGCGAGCGGCGCCTGCATCCGTGCCGCGCGCTCATAGCTTCGCCCGAACTCCTTGATGGCGAGCGCCGGCCCGCACTCGACGCGCGCCGGATGCTCGACCAGCGTCACGTAGACGCAAGCCCCCGCGAACAACCCGGCTGCGACCGTGGCAACCACCGAGACGACCGTCATGGTTCACACCCCCACCACGGGTACGTCGATCCGCGGAGCCAGAGTACAAGCTCCAGGCGCCGCAGCGGTCGTAATTCAGCGCTCGGCGACCGGCGGGTACATCGCCGACGGGCGGTCGAAGTCGACCTGCACGACGTCGGTCCAGGGCACGTACTCGGGGCGCTGACCACCGTCGACAAAGATCAGCATGCCGGCATTCCGCTCGCCGAGGTCGCCGGTGCGCTCGAGCTGCAGCTCCTGGCCGCTATGGAGCGTCACGCTAGCGGGGGGCACGATCGAGGCGATCAGGCCGAAGGGGATCGTGTAGTCCACGCCCTCGGCTGGGGCGTCGAGCGTCTCCGTGGTCTCGCTCTCGTCGAGGTCGTAGACCAGCCGGCCGGCGAGGCGGCGTCCGTCGCGGGTGGTGACGCCGCCCGTGAGCGGGCTCCCCGGCGGGAAATCGCCGTAGGCCGGGCCGCTGCCGCCGGGGCTGAAGTCGACGCGCTCGAAGGCGTCCGAGGAGATCAGCACCCGGCCGTAGCGCCCGTCGTCGACGTAGATCCCGCGGCGATTGCCGTCGCCGACTTCGTGGGCGCCCGAGAGCACGATCTCGCGGCCGTCGCGGAGCGTCACCAGCGAGCTGTTGGGCGAGCGGCGCGCGATCGAACGGATGGTGTCGAAACGCAGGCGGAGCGCACCGTCGGCGGCCTTGCCATCGAGCTCGTCCGTGCCGACGCACTCCTGGCGATTCCACTGGATGAAGCCGGTGAACTCGCCGTGCCGCGTGCGCACCGTGCCGTACAGCCGGTCGGGGACGGCGCTCAGCCGGACGGTGGGGAAGAACTCGATCGTGCGGATCCGCAGCGAGTCGAGGTCCACGACGCCGTGGCTGCCGTCCCACACTCGCACGTCGTCGTCGAAATCGCTGGCGCCGAGCCGGTCGAGGTCGAACACGGTCCCACTCTTGAGAGTGACCTGCACGTCGACGCCCCGTGCCTCGATGCGCGCGATGTCGCCGAAGCGCGCCATGAACAGCCGGCTGAGGTCCAGCTCGGGTTCCCGGCGGAAGACCTCGAACCCAAAGATCTCGATCCCGCGCCGCTTCTCTTGCTGCCGCTCGAGCGGCGTGTGGACGACCCAGGGGTTCTCTCTCTTCGCGCCGTTGAAATAGTCGCCCCAGAACGCCTCCTCGTCGTCTCCCCAGCGCAGTCGCCCCTCATAGGTCGTGCCGACCTTGGTGGTGATGCGGCCGTAGAGGAAGCCCTGATCGGCCTCCCCCGCGCCCTCTGCCGGCGCCGGCGCTGTCGAGGGGATCGTCGCGGGCGAGGTCGCCACAGCGGGAACAACGTCCTGCTCGACGGCCCCGTGGCGGACGACGAAGGCGACAGCGAGCAGGACGAACGCGGTCGCGAGCGCTCCGCCGACGATCGTCGCTCTCTTCAAGGCCGGCTCTCCCGCAGAAGACGAGATGTAGCGCGTGCAACGCTGCAATGTACTTTACGATGCAAAGCAATGCAAGCGCAGAAACAACTCAGCGCCACCCTAGGCAACTGGCGGCCGCCTCGTGTGCCAGTCCGTTGCTTGTTCGTAGGCATGCGCGAGCGTCAGCAGCCGCGCCTCGCCGAAGCGCGGCCCGCTGATCTGCATACCGATGGGCAAACCCGAGCTCGTGAATCCGCACGGCACCGAGATGGTCGGCAGGCCATAGACGTTGAACGGCGCTGTGTTACGGTTCAGCTCCACTTCAATGCCGAGACGCACGGCCTCTTCGATCGAGGGCGGCGGCATGGCGGTCGTCGGGGCGACCAATAGGTCCACGTTCGTGAACACAGCCCCGATCGCCCGGCGCGCCTCGTCAAGTTCACGGCGCGACTGGATGTAGGCGGCGGTGGTCACTTCCGAGCCGTGCCGCAGATTTCGGCTGATGGCCGCATGATACAGCTCGGGCGTTTTCGCGAAGTATCGTGCGTGGAACGCGTACGTCTCGGCGAGCACGATGTTCGGCACCATCATGTCTGAGATCGGTGGCAGGCTGACGTCTCGGACGCCGGCCGTCAGGCTGCGAAGCACCTCCAGAGCCCTGGTCATCGCCGCTTCGATCTCCGGGTCGAGTTTGTCGTAGAACACCGCGCGGGGTGCACCCAGCCGTAGCGTTGAGACTTTGGCCCGCAGCGCTGCGCTGTAGTCCGGTATCGGCGCCTCGATGCTAGTGCTGTCGCGCGGGTCGTAGCCGGCTATGGCCGACAGCACGAGCGCGGCGTCGGCGACGCTGCGACACATCGGCCCCACGTGGTTCATCGACCACCACCCCGCGTCCCCGGCGCCGACCATACCCACCAGCCCATAGGTCGGCTTGAGTCCGACGATTCCGCAATAACCCGCAGGCACGCGTATCGACCCACCGGCGTCCGTGCCCACGGCTCCGAAACACAGGCCCGCAGCAACGGCGGCAGCCGATCCACCGGAAGACCCGCCGGCAATCCGCGCGTGTTGCCACGGGTTATGGACCGGACCGAAGTGGCCGACGGCCGCGGTGGTGCCGAAAGCAACCTCATGCAAGTTCTGCTTGCCGAGCAGCACGGCGCCGGCGGTCTTGAGCCGCCTCACGACTTCGGCGTCCTCGGAAGGGACGCGATCCGTGAACACCGCGCTGGCCAGTGTGGTCTTTACGCCTGCCGTATCGATGTTGTCCTTGAGTCCTAGAGGGATGCCGTGAAGCGACCCGAGCCACCTGCCGCGCTGCACCTCGTTCTCCGCTTCACGGGCCCGGGCCAGTGCCTGCTCGGCAGTGACCGTGATGAAGGCGTTGAGCGCGGGGTTCAGCCGCTCGATCCGCTCCAGGCATGCACGCGTCAGCTCGACCGGCGAGACTGCCTTTGTACGCACCCGGTCGGCGGCTTCGGAGAGGCTCAGCCCGGCAAGGTCAGGTTGCTGAGCGCCCATGAGCTCGGCGAGGCCGGAGTTCACGACTAGGATGCCACTGCTGCAGACACCAGCCTTGAGGAATGATCTTCGTGACCACACGTCAATCATTAGATTCCCGGTGGCGCAGCCAGCTGCGGCTGCGTGAGCGACCAATGCGTGTGAGCAGCTCCGAACTCTGCTCCCCCGGCCGGCGGATAGGCGCCCCCGGACGCTCCAACGCCTCGCTTGTCGTACGCGAGCACACCGATGCCCTCCCACACCAATCGACGCACGTCGCCCAGGAGGTGCTCACGAGTGAGCCGGCCGGAACCATGCACCATCACCACGGCAGGCACCGGTCGGTGATTCCATCGTGGCAGCGACAGCGTTCCGGACAGAACGGATCCGTCCCCCGAGACGACGTCCACGAACTTGTGGCGCATGTAGAGCGGCCGGCTCGGATGAAACACGAGGACGACCGCACACGCACCGAGCCCGAGCAGTCCTAGCGAGATACGGAAGTATCTCTTCATGCCGCGATCTCTCTCCTAGGACGGCTCGATCGGCTTCGCCGAAGCGGAGTCGTCCGCCCGGGCTGGGCCACCAGTTGACCGGGCCCAGCGACCTGCTGCACGCAAGTAGGCGATGCTCCACGCCACCCCGACCGCAATGCCCAGGTAGTGGAGAGACTGATCGGGCACGCGAACGCCGTCCACGAAACGCCACACGGCATAGGCGTGCATGCCCAAGACGATGTAGAGACCTTGGCGACCGGCCCACACGGCCGTGGCCGACCAGCGGCTACGAGTATCGTCGTCCAGACACAGCGCGCCCACCACCGTGAGCCCGACCGGAAGGAACGTCATCAGGAAGGTCGTGACGTCGATGCGTGGGCTCAGGACCCCAGCAAGGAAGAGTGGCCCGCCACAGTACGAGAACAGCGCTGCGATCTTGAGCGCCGCCAACTTCATCTTCGTCCCACTTCGGCGGCCGAGAGCTCGTCGAAGATCCGGTCGAAACCGTCGGTCGCATCGGGCTGAATGCCAACCGCACGCACACGACGCCGAAACCCGTACGGACCCTCGGCCACCATCGGTTCCGACAAGGTCAGCCAGCGCGTCGGCGCGCCGAGGAGCGTGAGATCGACGCTCTCCTTGCCCAACGGCGGCTTCGTGCGACCGACTGCGGCGATCTTCGCAAGCGGCACCTGCAGTGTGCAGCGGAAGCCAGCCCGTAGGAGAACGTCCTTGTCGCTGACCAGAATGGGACGCAGCACCGTCGCGCGGTAATCGGCGATCAACCACAGCGCGCCGTATGCCGTGCCGATGGTGAAGATCCACGCCGCAACCGGGCTCCAGTTGCGCAGCAGGAAGTGCACGGCGAACCCCTCGACCGACAGGAGCAAGAGGAAGGCGAGGACGATGCCGGCATGTCCGCTGCGGCGGTGATGGGTGAAGGCGGATGTCCCTACGGGCACGTGCGGCCGGGCCCACCACGACCCGATCGCGTAGAAGAACACGGCGACCTCGGACGCGGCGACGGCCGCGGCTCGGTGGTTCCGCGTCAACTCGAAGGCCGCTCGCCGGAACTGCTCGAGCGGATCGGTCGCCGCGTCGAGACGCGCTTCGCGCACGGCCTTGGCCCCACGCCACGCAATCCATCCGATCAGGCCGACCTCCACGGGGATCGCCAAGACCTCGAGGACGCCCAGCGTCTGCTGCCGATCGGCGGGAAGGACGCGGGACGCGGCCAGCGCGCTGAGCACGAGCACCGGGGCCACGGTCACGATCGGCCACCTTCGGGGGCGAACGACGAGCACGTAGAACGCCAGCGGAACCACGACGACCAAATCGAACGTCAGGCCGACCGCGACCGCGCTCGCCCGCGCACCCAAGTGCGACAGCTGACCGACGACCGCCAGGGCGGTGGCGTAGATCCCCATCGCGATCCCCACGAACCACAGAGCTCCCGCGCGATGGTCGAGCAACGTCTTCATGGCGATTCGCGGAGCTCGAGCCACATGCCATGAGAGATGCTCGGCTGCACCACGACACGCTCTGCACCACGGCTTCCGGCCCAGGGCTCGATCTGGGCCTGCACAAGCGTCCGCCGGACGGTCGCCAAGTCCGGCACACGGAAGCTGGCTCCGATCACCGGACGCCCCGCCAGCACCTGATGCCGGTGGGGAAGGATGAACACCTCTCCCTCGGCGAGCGTGACGACCGTGGCCTCCGCGGGCTCGGGAACGAGCACCTGTCGACGCTGGTGCCGACCGCCGCACTGGACGAGCAACCGAGCCAAGGCATCGCCGTTCTCCGTGGCGACCCATACGGCACGCAGCGCTGTCGCGCCGTTGGCGTGAGCAAAATGCTCGGGTCGGTCGGTTGGGGACCGATTGTCGCGAACGAGGAACACGTAGGCCAGCTCGGGCGACACCATCTCGGTGATCTCCCCATCTTGCCGGAACTCGTAGCCGCCCTCGCGCAGTGCGGCGTGGAGTCGCTCGGTGTCCCGTGCGTGGAACGAGACGAACGCCGGCCCCTCGCCCGCGCGGAGGAGATCCACGTAGTGGGCTGACAGCGCATCGACGGCTTTCGGCGCCGTCAGCAGCTCGATCCCCGCGCCGTCGGGGAACTTCACGTGTGCGTTACGAATCCCGTTCGCGTGATCGCGCCCGGGCTTCAGCGCAAAGCCGAGCGCGCGAAACGCCGCGGCCGCCTGCTCCAAGTCGCCCACCACGAGCGGAATGTGGTCCAGCCCGAGCGTTGCCGGCCCGGGCGACGCCGACGACAGCGAGAGCGTGGCCGTCAAGACGCCGAGCAGGAACACCGATTGGATGACCCGGGCGGAGCACGGCATGAATCGCTCCTTGCCGGAGGTGGGACGGGCCCAAGTATAGTGGCGACGACGCCGAGCGGGATGAAGATCGTCGAGATCACCGTCAGCACGCGCATCGTCTAGAATAGCCGGCCGCGCGTGCGCGGTCGCGGACGCCTCTCCGGAGAATCGAATGGCCGAACCAGCGGATCCTCAGGCGCCGGCCGACCCGGGCGCGGCGAGCGGCGGCGTCGACGACGGGCTCAGCCTGCACGACGGCGCGGCGCCCGGGCAGCCGAACCTCCTCGACGTCCTCGACGAGCCGCAGCGCGTCGCCGCCGACACGCGGCAGGCCTTGGCCCGGCGCCTGAGCGCCTACGCCGACATCATCGACCGCGACGTGGGCGACACGATGCTCGTGCGCGCGCGGAACCTCGAGCGCGAGGTCGGGCTGCGGCAGGTGTACCTGAAGTTCGAGGGCGACAACCCGTCGGGAACGCAGAAGGACCGGATCGCGTTCGCCCAGGCGATGGACGCGCTGCGCCGGGGCTACGACTCGATCACGGTCGCGACGTGCGGGAACTACGGCGCCGCGCTGGCGACCGCGGCGGCGCTCGCCGGGCTGCGCTGCATCGTGTTCATCCCGCGGGCGTACCACACGCGCCGCCTGGAGGAGATCCGCGCGCCGGGCGCCGAGATCGTCCCCGTCGACGGCGACTACGAGCAGGCGGTCGACGCCTCGCGCGAGCGTGCGGCGCGCGACGACATCTACGACGCGAGCCCCGGCGGGGCGAACACGGCGCTGCACCTCCAGGCGTATGGCGCGATCGCCGACGAGATCTACGACGAGCTGCGCGACGCGCCGGCGGCGATCGCCGTGCCGGTGTCGAACGGCACGACGCTCGCCGGGATCTACCGCGGCTTCTTGAGCCTGTACCGCCGGGGCCGGACGTCGCGCATGCCGCGCATGATCGCCGGCTCGGCGCACAAGAAGAACCCGATCATCCAGGCGTTCCTCAAGAACTTGCCGCGCTGCGAGGATCTCGATCCCCGGTCGATCCGCGAGACCCCGGTCAACGAGCCGCTGATCAACTGGCACTCGTTCGACGGCGACCTCGCGCTCGATGCCGTGCGGGCGACCTCGGGCTGGGCCGGGGACGCGAGCGACCGCGACATGCTGGCCCAGGCCCGACTGATCCGTGAGCTCCAGGGCCTGAGCGTCCTCCCCGCTTCCGCGACGAGCCTGGTCGTGCTCCTCGACCGGCACCGGCGCGAGCCGCTCCCGGGTGACCGGTACGTCGTCGTGCTGACCGGACGCAAGGCGTGATGCGAGCGCTCGACGGCCGCGCCGTCGTGTTCTGCGAGGGCGCGTATCGAACGCCGAACGGCAAGACCGCGCACGGGCTCGTGCGCCGCACCCGACGCTACGAGGTCCTGAGCGTCATCGACTCGACGTGCGCGGGGCAGGACGCGGGCGACGTGCTCGACGGCAATCCCCGCGGCCTCCCGATCGTTCCGACCGTGGGGGCAGCCGTCGCGGACGCCGAGCGCTCCGGGCGCCCGGCGACCCACTTCGTCGTCGGCTTGGCGCCCGACGGCGGAAGGCTCGACGTCGCGCACCGTGGCGCCGTGCGCGAGGCGCTCGAGCTGGGTCTCGACGTCGACTCGGGGCTTCACGACTTTTTGTCCGAGGATCCGGAGCTCTCCGCCCTGGCCCGGGCTCGCGGCCGCACGATTCGCGACGTGCGCAAGCCGCCCGCGCGCCAGGCGCTGCACTTCTACTCGGGGAAGATCGCCGAGGTCGATTCGCTCAAGGTCGCGATCCTCGGTACCGATTCCGCGGTCGGCAAGCGCACGACGGCATGGGTCCTCGTCGATGCGCTCACGGCGGCGGGCGCTCCGGCCGAGCTCGTCGGGACCGGACAGACGGCGTGGATGCAGGGCGCGCGCTATGGCATGGTGCTGGACGCCCTGGTCAACGACTTCGTATCGGGGGAGATCGAGCACGCGGTGTGGAGCGCGTGGAGCGAAGCCCGGCCGCGGGCGATCGTGATCGAGGGCCAGGGCAGCCTGATGAACCCGGCCTACCCCGGCGGGTTCGAGATCCTCGCTGCGGGCCGGCCGGACGCGGTCGTGCTCCAGCACGCCCCGGCGCGAGCCGACTACGACGGCTTCCCGGGTCACCGGCTCCACCCGCTCGCGCACCAGATCCAGGCGATCGAGATCGTGTCCGGGCGCCCCGTCGTCGCCGTGACCGTGTGCCACGAGGGGCTGGCGCCGGGCGACGTGCCGGCCGCCTGCCGCAAGATCACGACCGAGACCGGCCTCCCTGCATGGGACGTGCTCCTCGATGGCGCGGGCCCGCTCGCCGAGCTGCTTGTCGCGCGGACGCGCCGCTAAGTCCCGATGGCTCGCTCGCGCAAGGACCCGCTCGCCGACGCGCTGCTCGTGATCGACCGGCTCGAGGTCGGCCGTCCGATCCTCACTCGGCGGCGACTCTCGGCACCGTACCGCGTGGTCCGCGGCCGGCGGAAGGAGTCGCACGTCCTCGTCTACCGGTTCGAGGAGCCGGTGTTCCAGCTCGAGGAGTACGCGTCGCTCAACCTGGCGTCGATGATCGCCGCGCAGGTCGCGCTGAACTACGGCCTGTTCTGCAAGGAGATCCGCTTCGAGGGCTGGCACGACGCCGCGGACCGCAAGTTTCTCACCGAGATGGCGCGCAACACGGCGCGCGAGATCTTCGTCAAGAAGCTGCTCGAGCCGAACCGGTTCCTGAGAGGCCCGGCGGCCCGCCTGGCGCCCGAGCGGAGAGACGACTACCTCCTGGCCAAGCTGACGTTCGACGAGCGCTCGGCCCGCACGCTCTCGGGCGCGCGCGGGAAGCGCGAGTCGAGCCCGTGGTCGACCGACCCCGAGCGTCACGCGGTGCTTTCGAGCGGCGGGAAGGACAGCCTGCTGAGCTTCGGGCTCCTGTCCGAGCTAGGGTACGACACGCATCCGATCTTCCTCAACGAGTCGGGCCGTCACTGGTACACGGCGCTCAACTCGTACCGCGACCTAAGATCCCGCCAGTCGCAGACCTCGCGCGTGTGGACCAACTCCGATCGGCTGTTCTCGTTCATGCTGCGCCAGCTCCCGTTCATCCGGCCCGATTTCGCCGACGTGCGCGCAGACGAGTACCCGATCCGCCTGTGGACCGTCGCGGTGTTCCTGTTCGGTGCGCTCCCGCTCCTGCGCAAGCGCGGCATCGGCCGGCTCGTCATCGGCAACGAGCACGACACGACGGTGCGCGCCGTGCACCAGGGGATCTCGCACTACGACGGCCTGTACGACCAGAGCCGGCCGTTCGACGACGCGCTGACGCGCTACTTCGCGCGCAAGGGCTGGGGCGTCGCGCAGTTCTCGATCCTCAGGCCGCTGTCCGAGCTGCTGATCCTGCGCACGCTGACGCGGCGCTACCCCGAGCTGCAGCAGCACCAGGTGTCGTGCCATGCGACGCACCTCGAGGGCGAGCGTGCGCTCCCGTGTGGCAAGTGCGAGAAGTGCCGGCGCATCGTCGGCATGCTCACGGGGATCGGCGCGGATCCGCGCAACTGCGGCTACACCGATGCGCAGATCGAGGAGTGCTTGAAGCTCTTGGCGACGACGACGCTGCATCAGGAAGCGGCGGCGGCCGAGCAACTGGCGTTCCTGCTCGTGCAGCAAGGGCTCCTGCCCCCCGACGCGAAAGGGCCGGCGCGGCCGCGGCACCATGCCGAGGTCACGAAGCTGCGCTTCGATCCCGAGCGCTCGCCGGTCACGGGGATCCCGCTGGCGCTGAGGCGGCCGCTCTACGAGCTCTTGCTGCGCGACGCGGACGGCGCGGCGCGGCGCCAGGGCCGCGAGTGGGTCGACTTCGACCTGCTCAAGGACCCCGAGATGACGGCGCCGTATCGTCCCGAGCGCGCGCCGTCGAGCGACGTGCCCGCCCCGCGGCGTCCGCGTGCCGGTGCCGCGGACCACGTGCTCGGCGAGCTGACATGGGTCGAGGCCAAGGCCCGGCTGAGCGAGACCGACCTGGCGCTACTCCCCGTCGGCGCGATCGAGCAGCACGGCCCGCACCTGCCGCTCGACGTCGACGCCTGGGACGCCGACTACCTCGCGCGCCGCGTGGCCGAGGCGTGCACGGCGCCCCGGCCGCTCGTCCTGCCGTTGATCTCCTACGGCGTCTCCTACCACCACGAGGACTTCGCGGGCACGATCGGCATCAGCCCCGAGACGCTGTCGCGCCTCGTGTACGAGGTCGGGATGAGCGTGGCGCGCCAGGGGATCACGAAGCTGATCATCCTGAACGGCCACGGCGGCAACATCCCGACGCTCCAGTTCGCGGCCCAGACGATCAACCGCGACGCGCGGATCTTCACCTGCGTCGAGACGGGCGACACGAGCGACACCGACGTCGCGCGTCTCGTCGAGACCCCGGGCGACGTCCACGCGGGCGAGATCGAGACGTCGACCGCGCTCGCGACACGGCCCGAGCTCGTGCAGATGGAGCACGCCGGGCGCTGCGTCCCACGCTTCTCGAGCCAGTACCTCGAGTTCAGCTCGGCCCGCAGCGTCGAATGGTACGCCCGCACCGCCAAGTTCTCGCCGAGCGGCGTCCTGGGCGACCCGACGCGCGCGACGCGCGAGAAGGGCGAGCGCATCTGGCGCACGATGATCGACCACCTCGTCCGGTTCGTCGAGTCGCTGAAGGGCCTGAGCCTCGACGAGATCTACGAGCGCCGCTACTGAAAACGGGGACAGGCACCGTTTTCTGTCTCGGAGGCAGAAAACGGTGCCTGTCCCCGTTTTCCTACCACCTCAGAGCGAGCGGCGGTGGACGCCGCGCACGGCGCGGCCCGATGGGTCGGCGAGGGTGCGGAACGCCGGGTCCCAGTCGAGCGCCGCAGGCGAGGAGCAGGCGACGCTCGGGCCGCTGGCCACGCACGCCGCGGCCGAGGGCAGCGGGAACAGCTCGTCGAAGATCGCGCGGTAGAGATACGCCTCGGGCGTCGTCGGCGTGCCGATCGGGAAGCGCTCGGCGGCTAGGGCCAGCTCCGCGTCGGTCACGCGCTCTCGCGCGTGGGCCTTGAGCGAGTCGATCCACCGGTAGCCGACGCCGTCCGAGAACTGCTCCTTCTGGCGCCACAGGATCTCGTCGGGCAGCGCGCCCTTGAACGCCTCGCGCAGGATGCGCTTCTCGATGCCCCTGCTCGCCGACCATCTTCTGCCGCGCCGGGACGCGCATCGCGACGTCGAGGAAGCTCGGTGTCGAGGAACGGCACGCGCGCCTCGATGCCCCACGCGGCCATCGACTTGTTCGCGCGCAGGCAGTCGTAGCGATGGAGCAGCTGGAGCTTGCGCACCGTCTCCTCGTGGAACGCGCGCGGCGACGGGGCCTTGTGGAAGTAGAGGTAGCCGCCGAAGATCTCGTCCGCGCCCTCGCCCGAGAGCACCATCTTCACGCCCGTGGCGCGGATGCGCCGGGCCATCAGGTACATCGGCGTCGAGGCGCGCACCGTCGTCACGTCGAAGGTCTCGATGTGCCAGATCACGTCGTGCAGCGCGTCGAGCCCTTCCTGCACGGTGAACTCGAACGCGTGGTGCACCGTGCCGATCGACGCGGCCGCGCGCTCGGCCGCGGCCAGGTCGGGCGAGCCGGCAAGGCCGATGGCGAACGAGTGGAGCCGCGGCCACCACGCCGCGCTCGCGCCGCCGGCCTCGATCCGGCGCTCGGCGAGGCTCGCCGCGATCGCGCCGACCACCGACGAGTCGAGGCCGCCCGAGAGCAGCACGCCGTACGGGACGTCGGTCATCAGGTGCGAGCGCACCGCATCGGTCAGCGCGTCGCGGATCGCCTGCGGGTCGACGTCCTTGTCTTCGACCCCGTCGAACTCGAACCAGTCGCGCGACCAGTAGCGCACGGGAGCGGCGTCATTGCGCGTCCGATAGTGGCCGGGCGGGAACTCCTCGACCTCGGTGCACACCGGCGTCAGCGCCTTCAGCTCGGAGGACACGAGCGAGCGTCCCGTCGGCGCGCCGGCCGAGGTAGAGCGGGATGATGCCGATCGGGTCGCGGGCGATCAGGTAGTCGCCCGTCTCCGCGTCGTAGAGCGCGAACGCGAACATGCCGCGCAGCCGATCGAGGAGCCGCGGCCCGAGGCTCGCGGTAGAGCGGCAGGATCACCTCGCAGTCCGAGTCGGTCCGGAACGGGTAGCCCGAGCCGATCTCGTCGCGCAGCGCCTGGTGGTTGTAGATCTCGCCGTTCACCGCGAGGACGTGCCGCCCGTCGGCCGAGACGAGCGGCTGCGCGCCGTGGTGCACGTCGACGATCGCCAGGCGCTCGTGGGCCAGGACGGCGCGCTCGTCGGCCCACACGCCGCTCCAGTCGGGGCCGCGGTGGCGCAGCCGGCGGACCTGGCGCAGCGCCAGCTCGCGCGCCGCCGCCGGATCGCCCCGGAGCTCGAACACAGCGAGGATCCCGCACATGACCCGTGCAATGTTCGTGTCGTCGCTCTTGGTGTCAAGAGCGGTATACCATGGCGCGCCGAAACTCTCGGAGGGATCGTCCCATGTTCGCTCGGACCGCCGCTGCGCTGGTACTCGCCCTCGCTCTCACCGTTGCCGTGTCGTGCTCGCCGCGGGCGCCGGAGCCCGCGTTTCCGCGCACCGAAGCAGGTGCGAGGGCGTTCCTGTCGGACGCGGAGAACCGGCTCCTCGGGTTGTGGATCGCGGCCGAGCGGGCGAAGTGGGTCCAGGAGAACTTCATCACCGGCGACACCGAGCGCATCGCGGCCGACGCGAGCCAGGTGGTGCTCGCGGCCACGCGCGAGCTGGCCCTCGGCTCGACCGAGTTCAACGGGGCCGACCTCTCGCCCGAGTCCGCGCGCAAGCTGATCATGCTGCGGACGTCGCTACCGCTCGCCGCGCCCGCCGATCCGGGTCGTCAAGCCGAGCTGGCGCTGCTCTCGACCCAGATGTCGAGCATCTACGGCAAGGGCCGCTACTGCGGGCCCGACGGCAAGTGCCGGGACCTCGGGGAGCTCGAGAAGGTGCTCGCCGAGAGCCGGGACCCAGGCGTACTGCTCGACGCCTGGCAGGGCTGGCGCACGATCTCCCCGCCGCTGCGACCGATGTACGAGCGCTTCGTCGCCCTGGCGAACGAGGGCGCTTCGGACCTGGGGTTCGCGAACCTGGGCGATCTGTGGCGTGCGGGCTACGACATGCCGTCCGATGCGTTCGCGGCCGAGGTCGATCGGCTGTGGACGCAGGTGCGGCCGTTCTACGAGTCGCTCCACTGCTACGTGAGGTCGCGCCTGTCGCAGCGCTACGGAGCGTCGGTCGTGCCGCCCGCGGGTCCGATCCCCGCGCACGTGCTGGGGAACATGTGGGCCCAGTCGTGGGCCGAGATCTTCGATCTCGTTCGGCCGCCCGAGACGAACCCGGGCTACGACCTGACCGCGCTCCTGCGGGCCAAGCACGTCGATGCGCGGGAGATGGTGCGCTACGGCGAGCGGTTCTTCACGTCGCTCGGCCTGCCGCCCTTGCCCCCGACGTTCTGGGAGCGATCGCTGTTCACCAAGCCCGCCGACCGCGACGTCGTGTGCCACGCGAGCGCGTGGGATCTCGACTGGGTCGACGACCTGCGGATCAAGATGTGCATCGACGTGACGGCCGACGACTTCGTCACGATCCACCACGAGCTGGGGCACAACTTCTACCAGCGGGCGTACAACCAGCTCGACCCGCTGTACCGCACGGGGGCGCACGACGGGTTCCACGAGGGGATCGGGGACGCGCTCGCGCTGTCGATCACGCCCGAGTACCTCGTGCAGGTCGGGCTCCTCGACCGCTCGCCGGGCGACACGGGGGACCTGGCGCTGCTCCTGCGCTCGGCGCTGGACAAGGTCGCGTTCCTGCCGTTCGGGATCGTCGTCGACCAGTGGCGCTGGAAGGTGTTCTCGGGCGAGACGAAGCCCGAGACGTACAACGCCGACTGGTGGGGCTTGACCGAGAAGTACCAGGGGGTGCGCCCGCCCGTCGCGCGGACCGAGGCCGATTTCGATCCCGGCGCCAAGTACCACGTGCCGGCGAACACGCCGTACACGCGCTACTTCCTCGCCCACATCCTGCAGTACCAGTTCCATCGCGCGCTGTGCCAGGCGGCCGGGGTCGACGGACCGCTCCATCGCTGCTCGATCTACGGGAACGCGGCCGCAGGCGCCAAGCTGCGGGCGATGCTCGAGGCGGGAGCGAGCCGACCGTGGCCCGAGACGCTGGCCCAGCTCACGGGGAGCCGCGAGATGGACGCCACGGCGATCCTCGACTACTACGCCCCGCTGCGGACGTGGCTCGACGAGCAGAACCGGGGCCAGACCTGCGGATGGTAGGTCAGCCGCCGTTCTCGATCAGCGTCTCGAGGTGCGTGACGACGGACTCGGAGAGCGCCTCGAGGTCGTAGCCGCCCTCGAGGACCGACACGAGCCGTCCTCCCGCGTGGCGCGTCGCGATGCCGCGGACGATCCGCGTCGCCTCGGCGTAGGCCTCGGTGGTCACGCGCAATCCGGCGAGCGGATCGGCCTCGTGGGCGTCGAACCCGGCCGACACGAGGACGAACTGCGGGCCGAACCGCTCGGCCGCCGGCCGCAGCTCGCCGTCGAGCGCCCCGAGGAACTCGGCGTTCCCCGCGCCCGGGGGCAAGGGACAGTTGAGCGTCGCCCCGACGCCGCGGCCCCGGCCACGCTCGCTCCGCGCGCCCGTTCCAGGGTAGAGCGGCGACTGGTGGACCGAGAAGTAGAACGCGTCCGGATCCTCCTCGAGCAGGTGCTGCGTCCCGTTGCCGTGGTGTACGTCCCAGTCGACGATCAGCACGCGCAACACGCCGTGGACGGCGCGCAGGTACCGCGTGGCGACGACGACGTGGTTGAACAGACAAAAGCCCATCGCGCGGTCGAGCTCCGCGTGGTGTCCCGGCGGGCGGACCGCGGCGAAGCCCGAGGCCAACCGACCCTCCGCGACCTCGCGACACAGCGCGACGACCGAGCCCGTGGCCAGGCGGGCGACGTCCGAGCTTCCGGGCCCGACCGCGGTGTCGGGATCGAGGCGCGCGGGACCCGCGGCACACGTCTCGTCGACCCGCCGCACGTACTCCTGCGGGTGCACGCGGAACAGGTCCTCGGCGGTGACGCGCTCGGGCTCGACCGCGCGATACCGGCGCGAAAGACCCGCGCGCGCGATCGCGTCGCGCACGGCGGCGAGGCGCGCGGGACGCTCGGAGTGGCCGGGCCCGGTGTCGTGGGCCTCGAATACCGGGTCGAGGACGAGGCCGGCGCTCAGCGTGGCTCGCTCGCCTGATCCGGATCGAAGCTCGGGAGCCCGCTGAACCCGGTCGTGATCGTGACGCCGCTCGGGATGTCGACGCGGTACAGCCCGGCCGCCAGGTCGGGGTTGACCCGAATGTTCGTGAACTCGATCTTCCGGCTCCGGCCGTCCGACCCCCGGTACTCGACCTGGCGCGGCAGGTAGGTCGTGGCATCGAGCCAGAACCATGCTTCCTCGACCCGCTTGCGCACGCGCTTGCGCTTGGGCTGGAGCACGAGCAGGTCCGTGCCCGGGATGGTGTTGGCCTTCGTCTCGTGCCGGATGTCGTAGAACTTCGACAGCTCGTCCGACGCCTGGCCCACGCCGAAGAACCGGAAGATGTGCTCGCGCCAGCGATGGATGTTGCGCCGCTCGGCCCGCTTCTGCGCCGGGAAGTACCCGGTGTACTGGTCGTCGGCGATGACGAACCGCATCTCCTCGGGGCTCGAGTACTCCCAGCGGATCGCCGTGGGCTTGGTCATGTAGAACCGCCCCGCGGCGTGGATCGGCTCGACGAGCAGCGGGTTCGTCGTGGTCTCCGTGAACTCGGCGCTGAGCGTGTGGATCGAGTTCTGGACCTCGTCGAAACGCGCGAGGATCGCCGGGAGCTCGGGCGCCCCCACGGCATCCGCGGCGAGCCCCAGGCTCGCGGCGATCGCGAGGGAACCGAGCGTCCGTCGTCCCATACCTTGCGTCCTCCGGCCCTGTCCCGTATAAAGAGCGGCCGTCAGCGAGAGTGCGTGCGGTTCGAAGGTAACAGCGGCGTTTCGCCAGCGTCAAGCGACCCGCCCCGGCGGGACCGGAGAAGCTCGGTGCGACAGCGTGGGATCGGGGTTCCGTGCGTGCTCGTTTCGCTGCTCCTGACGCTCGGGTGCGCGGGCACCCGGAGCCCGGGCGTTCAGGGCACATCGCGCGAGGCGACCGAGATCTTGCGGCAGCGGGCCGAGATCCTGCGCGCCGAGGATCGCCGCGAGCCCGAGGCCGCCCGCGCCGCCGTGTCGCACGAGTCCCCCGAAGTTCGCGCGGCCGCCGCGCGGGCGCTCGGGCGGATCGGAGAGCCGAGTGACCGGGCCGCGCTCGAGGCCCTGCTCGGCGACCCCGTCGCCGCGGTGCGGGCCGAGGCGGCGATCGCCCTCGGCCTCGCCGGGGATCGCGCGGCAACGCCCGCGCTCGTGGCCCGCGCCGCGGACCCCGATCGCGAGGTGCGAGCCGCCGTGGCCCACGGGCTCGGTCGCCTGGCCGACCCCGGCAGCGCGGACGCCGTCGTCCGTCTCCTCTCCGATACCGAACCGGACGTCGTCGTCGCTGCGTGCTTCGCGGTTCTCGGGTTCGAGCGGCCGGCGTTCGCCGTCGATCCGCTCCTCGCGCTCGGCGAGAGCTCGGAGCGCGACGTGCTCCTCGCCGCGCTCGAAGCGCTCGCGAGCCTCTCGGCCCGGCCGCGCTGGCTCGAGCTCGGGCCGCTGCAGAAGGCCCGCACACGGATGATCGAGCTGACCACGTCGCGCTATCCGGAGCTGCGGCGGCTCGGGGCGGTCGGACTCACCGTGCCCGCCGCCGACGCCGAGGCCGCGGCCGTCGGCAAGCTGGTCGAGGACACCGAGGTCGAGGTGCGGATCGCCGCGATCGCGGCGCTGAGCTTCCCCGGCGCTCCGCTCGAGCCGTTCCTGGTCAAGGTCCTCGGCGACAAGGACGAGCGCGTGCGCCTCGCGCTCGTCGACGGCCTCGGGCGCATGCGCGGGGACGACATCCTGGCCGCGCTGGCCGACATCGTCGTGTCGAACGACGCGGTGTGGCTCCGCGAGATCGCCGTTCGCGCTGCGGCCAAGGTCAGCGAGCTCTCGCCGCGCCTGGCGAACGGCGTCGCGCGCTCGTCCGAGCCCGAGCTGCGCCGGGCCTCGACCGCGCTCCTGATCGGTCGGATCGACGCCGCAAGCGAGCCGCTGGCGCGCAAGCTGTACGAGGATCCCGACCTGTCCGTGCGCGCAGCGATCGTTCCGGCGTTCGCCGAGATCGAGGGCCGCCTCGTCGACACGCTCGCGAGCTCGATCGACACCGAGGACCCCCGTCTGCGCGCGGGTGCGGCGGAGGCCGCGGGTCGACGCTTAGGCGGCGAGGGCCGGCTCGGACCCGATGCCAAAGACGATGCGATCGCCGTTCTCGTCCGGCTGTGGCCCGACGGCCAGCGGGACCCTCGCGTGGCGCTCGCGGTCGTCAACGCGGCGGCGCGCACCGGTCCGGACGACCGGCTACGGAAGATCTTCGAGGACGCGCTCGGCTCGTCGTACCACGCGGTGGCGCTGGCGGCGACGCGCTCGCTCGCGCGAATCTACTCGGACTCGCGCCCCGAGCCGCGGCCGATCGTTCCCGACCGGCCGGTCGAGCACTACCTGGACGTCCTGCGCTGGGCCCAGACGGCGCATGCGGCGATCGTGACGATCGAGCGCCCGAACCGCGGCGAGCGCGGGCGGTTCACGATCCGCCTCGACGCGCGGGACAAGCCGCTCGTGGCCTGGAGCTTCGTCGACCTCGCGCGGCGCGGGTTCTACGATGCGCTGCCGTTCTTCCGTGTCGTGCCGAACGGTATCGCCGTGACGGGCGATCTGTCGCGCGACGGGCGAGGCCGGCCGGAGGTCGAGCTGCGCGACGAGCTCGGCGCCGAGCGGTTCTGGCCCGGGACCGTCGCGCTCGTGTCGAGCGGACAGGACGACGGCGGGACCCAGTGGCTGTTCACGCTGCGGGCCCAGCCGTTCCTCGCCACGACGCACACCGCGTTCGGCGCGATCGTGCAGAACTTCGCCGGTGTCGCGAGCCGCATCCTGCCCGGCGACTCGATCGTCGGGATCCAGATCTACGACGGAGACGGAACCGAGCCGCTGACCGCGTCGACCCACATCCCCTAGCGCCGGAGCACCCGGCGGACCCGCTCCTCGAGCGCCATCACCTCGCGGTGCACGCGCTCGCGGATCTCGTGCCAGCGATCGGCGTCGATCGACAGGAACGCGGTCGCGATCGCCGGATCGAACTGCGTGCCGCCGAAGCGTCCGGATCTCGTTGCGCGCGGCGTCGATCGTCAGCGCCTTGCGGTACGGCCGATCCGAGGTCATGGCGTCGAACGTATCGACGACGGCGAAGATCCGGGCCCCCAGCGGGATCGCCTCACCGGCCAGGCCGCGCGGGTAACCGGTGCCGTCCCACCGCTCCTGGTGGCACAGCACGATGTCGAGCGCCGGCTCGAGGAACTCGATGTGCTGCAGCATCCGGTAGCCCATCTCCGGGTGCTGCTTCATCACGGTCCACTCTTCCTCGGTCAGCTTGCCCGGCTTGAGCAGGATCGCGTCGGGGATGCCGATCTTGCCCACGTCGTGCAGGATCGCGCCCCAGCGGACCCACGTCAGCTCGGTCTCGTCGAGGTGCAGCACCTCGGCCACACGCATCGCGTACTCGACCACGCGGTACGAGTGGCCCTGGGTCTCGTTGTCGCGGAAGTCGAGCGCGGTGACGAGCGCCTGGAGCGTGTTCTCGTACGTATCTCTCAGCTGTCGCGTGCGCTGGGCCACCAGGACCTCGAGGTGCTCCTGGTACGCGCGGTTCTCGCGGATGAGCCGGCGCTTCTCGAGCGTCCGCTCGACGACGATCTGCACCTCCTCGAGGTTGAACGGCTTCGTGACGTAGTCGCTCGCGCCCTGGCGGATCGCGGCGATCGCCGTGTCGGCGTCGACGATCCCGGTGACCATGATCACGTCGAGGTCGGCCTCGCGCTCCTTGATCCGGCGCAACAGGTCGAGCCCGGTCGATCCGGGCATGTCGATGTCGGTGAGCACGAGGTCGAACGAGCGGGACGCGAGGAGGTCGAGCGCCTCGTTCGCCCCGGCCGCCATCACGGCGTCGTAGCCGAAGATCCCCAGACCTTCGGCCAGGATCTCCCGCACCGACGTCTCGTCGTCCACGACGAGCAACGTCTTGCGCCCTTCGGCCATCACGCGGCCCATCTTAGCAGGGCTCATCCGGCCTCGAGCCAGCTCGCCCCGACCTTCTGATCGGCGACGAGCGGGACCGCGAGATCGGCCACGCCCTCCATCGCGTGGCGCACGATCTCGCTCGCCGGGCCGACGTCGTCGGCGTGGACCTCGAGCAGCAGCTCGTCGTGCACCTGGAGCAGCATGCGCGCGCGGACGCCCGTGCGGGCGATCTCGGCGTCGACGGCGAGCATCGCCAGCTTCATCAGGTCGGCCGCCGTGCCCTGGATCGTCGTGTTCACCGCCGCGCGCAGCGCCTGCTCCTCCTCGGCCCGGCCGGCGCGGACGTGCAGCCGCGGGAACCAGCGCATCCGGCCGAACGCCGTGCGTACGAAGCCGTCGCGCCGGGCGGCCTCGCGCGTTTGGTCGATGTATCGACGGACCCCGACGAAGCGCGTGAAGTACGCCTCGATGAACCGGCGGGCGTCGGCCCGCGACATCCCCTGCTCGCGCGCCAGGCGGGTCTCGGACATGCCGTACAGGAGCCCGAAGTTCACGGCCTTGGCCCGCCGGCGCATCGCGTCCGTCACGAGGTCCGGCGCGACGCCGAACACCCGGGCCGCGGTGTAGCGGTGCACGTCTTCGCCTGCGCGGAACGCCGCGATCAGCCCCTCGTCCTGTGCCATGTGGGCCAGGACCCGCAGCTCGATCTGCGAGTAGTCCGAGGCCAGGAACACGTGGCCCGGCTCGGGTACGAACGCGTGGCGGATGCGCCGGCCCGCGGCGCTGCGCACCGGGATGTTCTGCAGGTTCGGGTCGAACGACGACAGCCGGCCCGTGGCTGCGCCCGTGGGATCGAACGTCGTGTGCACGCGCCCGGTGTCCGGGCGGACGAGACGCGGCAGCGCGTCGACGTACGTACCCTTGAGCTTCGTCAGCTCGCGATACTCGAGCACGTGGCTCACGATCGCGTGCTCGCCGGTGAGCTCCTCGAGCGTCTGGGCGTCGGTCGACGCGAGCTTGCCCTTCTCGGTCTTGCGCTTGGTGGCCAGGCCGAGCTGGTCGAACAGCACCTCGCGCAGCTGCTTCGGCGAATCGACGTTGAACTCGCGCCCGGCGTGGCTCCAGATCGCGTCGCGCTCGGCGCGGATCTGGCCGTCCATCTCGACCGCCATCGCCGCCAGGCGCGCCGTTTCGATGCGGATGCCGGCAAGCTCCATCCGCGCCAGGACCGGAAGCAGCGGGCCATCGATCCGCTCGTAGAGCGCAAGCAAGCCCGAAGCATCGAGCCGCGGCTCGATGCGCTCGGCGATCCGCAGCACGCGATCGGCCTCCTCGGCGGCGGCGAGATGCTGCGCCTCGACGTCGAGCTCACCTAGGCTCGGCGCGGGAGCGGCGAGACCACCGATCTCGGCCGCGAGCCGCTCGAGCGTGTAGTCCGAGCGTCCCGGGTCGAGCAGGAACGCGCCGACCATCACGTCGAGCGCGCGGTCGTCGACCGCGAGCCCATGCCGCAGCTCGAGCTCGGCTGCGCGCTTCGCGTCGAAGACGACGGTCTTCGCCACCCGGCCGCCGAGCACCGGGCCGAGCGCGACGCGGGCGAGATCGATCCCGACCCACGCCCCGTGGCCCTCGGCCCACGACACGGCCACACCGTCGAGCGGGGCCGAGAACCGATCCGGGCCGCGGGCGCGCAGCACGACGGCGATCCGCCGAGCCTGTCCCAGGACGCCGAGGAGCCGCGAAAGCGCCGCCTCGTCGGTCACGCGGTCGTACGACCCCTGAACCTCGATTGGCGCGCCGGCCGTCTCCGCCGACAGGTCGGCCGGGGCCAGCGCCGGTCCCTCGAGGAGCAGCGACCGGAAGCCCAGCCGGCCGAAAAGTGCGTTCGCAGCAGAAACGTCGGCCGGGGCGAGCGTGAGATCGTCGATCGGGACCTCGACCGGCACGTTGGCGTGCAGCGTCGCCAGTTCGCGGCTCAGCCGCGCGTCGTCTCTGTGCTCGCGGATCGCGTGCCAGATCCGGCGACCGCTCCCGCGGTCGAGCGCCTTCAGCTCGCGCTTGACGTCGCGCGCGCTTCGCGGAACGCTCAGGTCCGCGTCGGCGACGAGCGCCCGCAGCGCCCGCACGCGCGTCGAGAGATCGTCGGCACTTTCGTCCTCGAGGAAGGCGTCGGCCGCGGCGAGGAAGCTCTCCTTCAGCGCGGGATCGAGCCCCTCGAGCAGCGCGTCCCGCGCCTCGAACAGGGCCACCGTGCGCTCGGCGCGGGCCAGCACCTGCTCGAGGTCGCCGTGCGCCGCCACGAGCGCGAGCGCCGTCTTCTCCCCGACGCCCGGGACCCCGGGGATGTTGTCGACCGAATCCCCCATCAGCCCGAGCACGTCGCGCACGCGGTCGGGCGGCACGCCGAACTCGGTCGCCACGCCCGCAGCGTCGAGACGCAGGTTCTTCGTCGGGTTCAGCACCGTCACGCCGGGACCGACGAGCTGCAGCAGGTCCTTGTCCGCGGCGACGACGACGACGCCGTAGCCTTGGGCGCGGGCCCGCGCCGTGTAGGTTGCGATCACGTCGTCGGCCTCGAAGCCCGCGCGCTCGAGCACGCGCACGCCGAGCAGCTCGCATACCTGCTTGGCGAACGGCACCTGGACGTCGAGCCCCTCGGGCACCGGGGGCCGGTTCGCCTTGTACTCTGCGAACGCCGCGTGGCGGAACACGTCGCCCCCGAGATCGAACGCCGCCGCGGCGTGCGTCGGCCGCTCCTCCTTGAGCAGCTTGCGCAGCATCGTCGTGAAGCCGTAGATCGCGTTCGTCGGCATGCCGCGCTCGTCGGTCAGGCCGGGAATCGCGAAATACGCGCGAAACAGCTGCGCTGTGCCGTCGATCAGGTAGAGCGTCTGGACCGACGTCTCGCTCAAATAAGGTTCCGTGAACCCCGGTAGGATATCCGAATCGTGAGCCGCGCACAGACATCGTACGCCGCGCTGGTTGCGCTCCTCCTGGCGGGCTTCGCCATCGCGGGCGCCGTCTCGCTCGCCCGAGACGCGGCAACGTTCGACGAGACCGCGCACGTCGCCGCCGGTCTGAGCTACCTCGACCGGCGAGACTTCAGGCTCAACACCGAGCACCCGCCGCTGGCCAAGCTGTGGGCCGCCTGGCCGGTCCGCCTGCTCGGACGCGACGCGGTCGACTACGGCTCACCGAGCTGGCGCGCGGCCGATCCGTGGGTCCTGGGCTTCGAGGCCCTGAAGGGCGATCCGGCGCGGATGCTGTTCCCGGCGCGGCTCGCGATCCTGGCCACAGGTCTCGCGCTCGGCGCGATCGTGCTCGCCTGGTCCTTCGAGCTGTGGGGCGCGTGGGGGGCACTTTTCTCGCTTGCGCTCTTTTCGCTCTCGCCGACGATGCTCGCACACTCACGCTACGTCACGACCGACGTACCGGCGGCCCTCGGGATCGTGGCCACGCTGTGGACGTTCTGGCGCTTCACGCGGCGGCCCGGCGTTCTGCCTGCCGTTCTGTGCGGCGTGTGCGCCGGGGCCGCGCTCGCGACGAAGTACACGGCCCTGCTCCTGGCACCGATGCTGCTCGTCGTCGCCGTGGCGTGGGTCGTAGGGCCCGGGTGGCGCAGCCGGGCGTCGCGCTGCTCGGCGGCGCTCGGCGCGATCGCGCTCACGGCGGCGATCTGTGTGTGGGCGGCCTACGGGTTTCGCTACGCCGCCTCGACCGACCCGACCTACACGCTCGACTGGAGCGCTCTCGACGCGAACCCCGGAGCGGTCTCGAACGTCCTGCGCTCTGCGCGCGACGCGCACCTCGCGCCCGAAGCATGGCTCCACGGCGTCGCGACCGTGCGCGGGACAACGGCGCGGCGCGAGGCGTACCTGAACGGCGAGAGCTCGGTCGTCGGCTGGTGGTACTACTTCCCCGAGGCGTTCGCGCTCAAGAGCCCACCGGCGCTCCTCGCGCTCCTCGCCTGGGGCGTCGTTCTCGCCCTCAGATCCGCGCGAACCCGCGCGTTCGACGTGTGGGCCGCGCTCGGCCCGCTCGCGGTCTACGTCGCGATCTCGCTCGCTTCGCGGCTGAACATCGGACACCGGCACCTCGCGCCGATCGAGCCGCTCCTGTTCGTCCTGCTCGGAGCGCTCGCTCGGCCGGCGTGGCGCACGCGGGCCGGCCGTCTCGCGCTCGCCGCGCTCCTCGTCTGCTACGCCGGATCGTTCGCCCGAGCGACGCCGCGGTACCTCTCGTACTTCAACCTCCTCGCCGGCGGCCCGGCAGGTGCGCCGCGGTACCTCCTCGACTCGAACCTCGACTGGGGCCAGGACCTGGCGCGCCTCGGGGCCTGGTGCCGGGAGCACGGGAGCCCGGAGATCTACCTCGCGTACTTCGGCACCGCCGATCCCCGGGCGTACGGGATCCGATTCCACAAGCTGCGCCTGGTCCACGATTTCTATCCCGAGATGCCCGAGGTGCGACCCGCGTCGGGCGATCTCGTGGCGGTGAGCGTCAACCTGCTCTACGGCCTCTACACCGACGAGGACCAGGCGATCGGACGCGCGCTCCTCGGCCGGCGTCTCGTGACGACCGACAGAGTCCAAGAGTGGATCCGCCTGCGCGATACGGAAAGCCGCGCCGGGCGCCGGCACCCCGCGCTCGCGGAGTGGCTCGTGTCCCGCGGCTTCGTGGCTCCCGACGCGCTCGAGCATGTCCGACAGGAGCTGCTACCCGCGTGGCTCACCCGTCTGCGCGAGCGGGAACGGCCCGTCGGCCGGGCGGGCGACTCGATCTGGATCTACCGCCTGGCGACGGATCTGTCTCAACCTGAGACTTCTGCACCATAGTACCGTCTCACGACCCAACCAGCTGAAAACACAGATAGTTACTTCGACGGACGCCCTGCACCGTCTCACGCTGATACGGCTCCATCCCACTGATCGCATCCGCCTCATCCCGGCACAAAAACACTAACCAGTTTCTTTCCAACAACTTAGACCCATTCCGTCAGGTCAATGCCGTACGGAGGCCTCGGGTTTGCACCTCTTGGCAGCGTCGAGAGGGGGTTCCGAACATGAACATGAAGAGCAGCTGGATCCTAACTACGCTCGCCACTGTCGGGATGCTGATCCCGGCCCAGGCGAGCACGCAGAGCAAGGTAGCGCGCGACCTCGCAGCCGAGATGGCCCGGGGCTCAGCGAGAGCCGAGATCGCCGTGATCGTCACCTGCGCCCCGTCGGCCGACGACCAGGCGATCGACGAGCTGCGCAAGCGCGGCGGTCGGGAGCTCGGCCGGCTCGAATCGGTCCGCGGCTTCACCGGCATGCTGACCCGTCACGAGATCGAGGCCCTGGCCCAGGACCCGCGCGTCTCCGGGATCTCGCCCGACCGCGTGGTCCGCAGCGCCATGGACGTCTCGGTGGCCTCGCTCGCCGCCGACAGGATCGCCGCGAACCTCGGCTTCACCGGGCGCGGCGTGACGGTCGCCGTCGTCGACTCCGGGATCGCGATCGGAACGTCGATTGCGAGCGAGCGCGTCATCGCCAAGGTCAGCTACGTCCGCACGAGCCTCAACGCCAAGGACGAGTTCGGCCACGGCACGCACGTGGCCTCCACGATCGGCGGGTCGGGCGCGAGCAAGGCGGTGCTCGGGATCGCACCGGGCGTGAGCTTCGTGTCGTTGAAGGTTCTCGACGCGAACGGTGCCGGGTATGCGAGCAACGTCGTCCGCGCGATCGACTATTCGATCGCGAACCGCGAGCGGTTCGGCATCCGCATTCTGAACCTGTCGCTCGGCCACCCGGTCGTCGAGCCGTTCGTCGCCGATCCGCTGGCCCTGGCGGTCGAGCGCGCGTGGGCCGCCGGGATCCTCGTCGTCGCCTCGGCCGGCAACCACGGTCGCGACGGCTACATGACGATCAGCTCGCCGGGCAACGATCCGTACATCCTGACCGTCGGCGCGATGAACGACGTGAACACCGTGAGCCGCACGGACGACGTCCTCGCGACCTACAGCAGCCGCGGCCCGTCGCGCGACCTCGTGCTCAAGCCCGACCTCGTCGCCCCGGGCAACCGCATCGTCTCGACCCTCGCGCCCCGTGCGACGCTGGCTCAGCTCTACCCCGAGCGCGTCGTGGCCAAGGACCGCATCGAGCTCTCGGGCACGAGCATGGCGGCCGGAATGGTCAGCGGCGCCGCGGCGCTTCTGATCCAGGCCAACCCGCGCCTGACGCCCGACCAGCTCAAGGCGATCCTGATGGCGTCGGCCACCCGCGTCCCCGCGGAGTCGATCTTCCGCGTCGGCGCCGGCTACCTGGACGTCGTCAAGGCCCTCGCGTTCACCGGCCCGTTCCGCTCGGTGCGGTTCAACTCGGCCTCGCCATTCGTGGTGCGCACGGACGATGGCTTCGAGCTCCACGGCATGCCGGCGCTCTCCGATCGCCTGACCGCCTACTACGGCGACAAGAAGGTCTGGACCAGCACCGCCCTGTGGTCGGACACGGCTCTCTGGAGCGACACGGCCCTGTGGTCTGACACCGCCCTCTGGAGCGACACAGCCCTGTGGAGCGACACGGCGTTGTGGTCTGACACCGCGCTGTGGAGCGACACGGCACTCTGGAGCGACACCGCCCTGTGGTCCGACACCGCACTCTGGAGCGACGTGGCCCAGGTGTGGGTCGACACGGCTCTCTGGAGCGATACGGCGCTCTGGTCTGACACCGCCCTCTGGAGCGACACGGCCCTATGGTCCGACACCGCGCTGTGGAGCGATACCGCTCTCTGGAGCGATACGGCCCTGTGGAGTGACCACGCCCTTCTCGGCGACACGGCCCTGTGGAGCGACACCGCACTCTGGAGCGACACGGCGCTGTGGTCCGATACGGCCCTCTGGAGCGACACCGCCCTGTGGAGCGACACGGCTCTCTGGAGCGACACGGCACTCTGGTCCGACACGGCACTGTGGAGCGATACCGCTCTCTGGAGCGATACCGCCCTGTGGTCCGATACCGCGCTGTGGAGC
Organism: uncultured Acidobacteriota bacterium; assembly: GCA_963824225.1. Lineage (GTDB taxonomy): Bacteria > Acidobacteriota > Polarisedimenticolia > Polarisedimenticolales > Polarisedimenticolaceae > CAWGOF01. Next base: position 845,532 of record CAWGOF010000003.1, read on the forward strand.
GACACGATCCTCGGCAGCGGTGATTGAGCCTACCCGTCCCTCTCGACACAGGGCCGCCTCCCTCAGAGGCGGCCCGCCTTTTTTCTAGAGCGGGACGCGCTGCACGTCGTGGTCCGGGCCGAGCCCCAGGTCCGCCTCGTCCAGGTGCTCGAGGATCGTCTCGAACAGCTCCCGGCGAGCCGCGTCCGCGCAGCGCGTGACCGGCCCTGCGATCGAGTCGTGGGACGTGCAGAGCACCTCGTCGACGTGCCGCCCGTAGAGCGTCTCGGCATAGCTGTTGTCCGGACAGTTCCCCGCCCGATCGAAGAACACGAACGCGCCGTCGATCACGAACAGCCGCTGTCGGATCGTCGCGCACGGGCTGCTGTGGGCCATCTCGACGAAGGCAGCGGTGTCGAGCCGCCCGGTTCCCGGCCCCTTGGCGCTCGCACAGGCGATCTCGAGCACCGTGCCGAGACCCAGCGCACCGACGACACCGATTGCGCCGCGCCATGCCGCGCCGGTAGCTCGGCCGGCCCCGAGGGTTTCGGTTCGTTTGGCCACACTAGAATTGTACCCGCCGATTAGGAGCGGTGACGGTACCCTTGGCCGCCGTCCCCTATCGGGTTGCGCGAGTTCCGCGTTGTTCGGTTACGCTGTTCTGCAGATTCAGATGCACTAGAGGGATCATGACGGTTGAGGATGCGTCGACCATCGACTTCGTCGCCCACGATCCCAAACGTGACGAGGTCTTGCTAGTCATGGTCCATGAGCAGGCTTGGGGCGGCAGCGGTCACGGGCTTCCGGCGCTGCAAGCCAAGTTCAATACGTACCTAGCCTTCGCGACCGACGGCCAGTTCACGGCCGCATATCCCCAGTTGTCCAGGAAGCCGATCCACATCCAGCTTCGTTCCGCCGCCCCGCCTGGTGAACGCGAGATCGAGTTCCTGCGCATCTTTGCCGAGCAGCATCTCAAGCCGGCCGGCATACGCTTGTCGTGGAGAGTGATCGATGAACCCAGTGAGCACGGCACCTGACAGCGGCGTCCAGCGGACAGTCGAAGGGCCGTCGTTGGGGCCATCCAGGCCAGCGGGGCGGTCGCGCGCGACCTGCCGCTGACGCGGGTGTTACTTGGACCGGGCACGACATGCAGCGACGCGTCGCAGCGGCCGTGTTGGGTGTGATGGCAGGCAGCTTTGCCTGCGTCGCGTCGACCGAGCCATCTCTTGTGAGCAGACCAGACCTCGTCGCCGCAGCCCGGGCAGCGTTCCTCGATTCAGAGCCTCCTAGTACCCTGGAGCCGAGTCCCTCCGGCCGCTGGACGCTGGCGGTCCGCTCGGTGTCCGATCCGACTGACTGCCCCGTGTTCTTGGCACTCGATCTGCGGGACCTGCAGACGGGAGAGGCGAAGACACTCTTTACCTTCTACGAGAGCTCCGGGTGTTCCGGGTACTCGCTAACAGCGCGTTGGCGGCCGGATGGCAAGGCCGTTCAGTTGAAGGGGGTTACGCTAGGCTTCAACTACTGGTCACAGAAGGCGGCGGCGTTCAATTTCGCGTACTTCCCAGACGACGACCTCATGGTGGAGATTGAGACAACAACGTACCGGCCGTCACCGAGCTGGTAGGAATGGCTATGAACTCCTGTTCACCAGGCAACGTTCACAGATCGCCGTAGGGACGAATGGAATGAACCGCTGGAGTATCCCCGATTGGCTGGAGCGTGAGGTCAGGGAGCGAGACAGGCGCTGCGTCTACTGCCGTGTCGCTTTTGGCTCATCCCCGACCAACCGCAAGGCTGGAGCGACGTGGGAGCACATTGTCAACGACGCGACGATCGTGACCCCGGAGAACATTGCGAGGTGCTGCGCTTCTTGCAACGCCAGCAAGGGCACAAAGGACCTGGCTGATTGGCTCACCTCCACGTATTGCCAAGGGCGCGGGATCACTTCGGAGACGGTCTCAGATGTCGTGAGGCGTGCTCTTGCGAACCGACCTCGAGTGCCTTCAGATGGTGCCTAACCGTTCAGTCAAGGGGACGGGCCAATCGCTTCGCGAGTGGTCCAGCGTGTAGTTCACGCGATAGACGGTGGAGCGAGAATGACATCAGCAACCATCAAGCTCTTTCTTCCACGCGGGGACGCGAAGAGCCTGCGGACTGCCGAGATCTCGAACTGGTCTGGGAAGGCTGTCGCTGCGCCTCGAACCGAGCTTGACGACCTGCTTGCCCGTGACGAGCTCGACAAGGCCGGTGTCTATATCCTCACTGGCTTCGACCCGCAGACGAACGCACCTCGCGCGTACATCGGCGAGGCTGAGGTCATCCGCGATCGCCTGAAGCAGCAGAGAGCGAAGGAGTTCTGGATCTCAGCCATTGTTTTCGTGAGCAAGGACGAGAATCTCACAAAGGCTCACGTCCGATACCTCGAGGGCCGCCTGCTCAGTGAGGCAGCCGAGGTCAACCGATTCACCTTCGAGCAGAATCAGGCCGGCGGGTCAAGACTCCCCGAGTCGGATCGAGAAGACATGGAGGTCTTCTTGGCGAGAATCCGCCAACTCCTGCCGGTCCTTGGGTCGGAAGTCCTGTCCCCGATTGCCAGGAGCGCCTCGCCAGCCCAGCGTGGGGGCCTACTGTACTGCCGGATCAAGGGCGCGGAGGGCCGCGGTCAGCGCACACCGAACGGTTTTGTCGTGTTCGGCGGGTCAACGGCGGTCTTGGAGGAACGTCCGTCTGCGGAGAACTACCCGTACGTCATGGATCAGCGCCGACAGCTGCTCGCTGAAGGCGGGCTCCGGCCGAACGACGGCTTTCTCGTCTTCACCCGGGACACCGAGTTCACCAGCCCGTCAGCAGCGGCGGCCGTCATCCACGGTGGAAGTGCAAACGGGCTCACTGCATGGAAGACAGAGAGCGGAACATCACTGAAGCAACTTGACGAACAGCCCTAGGTCATCAGAGCCCCGCTGCTCGCGCGACCAGAAGCACTCCTGCCCCGACAGCGACAGCCCCGATCGCTCGCGCGACGCGCTCACCTTCCGGTGCCAGACGTTCGACGGCGATGGCTGCCCCGGAGACAGCCATCGCGCGAAGGTCCATGACCCCGATGACCAGGAGGATCGCCGTCAGACCGGCACAGCAGTAGCTGCAGTGCACACCGAGGCGCAGGCCGTGTCGCCAGGCCGTGCCGGCGTCGGCAGGCAGCGTACGGCCGACCCCGGGCAACTCCCGGCAACAGGCAAGGTGACGCCTCTTCCACGCTGTGAACTGGAGGCATCCGGCGAGCAGGACGACCACGCCGGCCGCGATCGGTACCGCGCGCGAGAGCGCCGGCTGCCGCATCTCGACCTCCGCCAGCGCGACGCCCAGCGGAAAGGCGACCACTCCGAGCACGGTCCAGACGAGGAAGTAGCCCAGGCCCACGAGCGCGGTCAGCCGATGAAGGCGCGTCGCGCCAGCGCGGCCAACGGCCTGGCGGTAGCGCAACAGCATCGGGACCAAGGCCGGCAGCATCATCGCCACCATCATCACGACCCACATGCCCAGAAACGACGCGGCCGCGCCGGGCCACGTCTGTCCGGGCATGCGCATCCACGCCATCGACATCGTCCAGCCGCCGGGCATCGGCATCTCGCCCATCGCCGACATGGACGCGCACCAGACGATCGTTCCCGCAGCGCTGGCCGCGAAGAGCAGCGCCGAGACGCTCAGAAACGCGTGCTGGGGGACCCGCTCCAGTCTCGCCGTGTGTGCCACGACAACGCCCCCCTCGCTCAGCCCTGGCCGTACTGGTCGTGGAGCCGCCACCAGATGCCCGTTTCGCTTTCGTTGCGCCCCTTGGGTGCGCGGTCGAGCCACTGGTACATGCCCCACAGGCCGTCGACACCGCGCGAATACGCGGAGTAGGTGTGGTAGACGACACCGTCCTCCAACGCGAACGCGCTCACGCCGGGCCTCTCGCGCGTGTACGTGGCCGCATCGGTTCCGGCCATGGACGCAAACTCGTTGACAGGCTCGTCGCTGCCCAGCGTCTTCCACGGTGGTTCGCGGCGGTAGTTGTATTCGATGCGCCCTTGGCGCTGTTGCTCCTCGGTGAATCGGACGTTGAAGTCCAAGTTGAAATCGGAGCTGTGCGAAGATGCCCAGGGGAACGTCCACCCCATCCGGCGCTTGAACGCCTGCAGCTTCGCCAGAGGCGCCCGCGACACCGCCGTGAGCATGACGTCGTGGTGGGCGAGGTGGACGGCGATCCCGTTGAACCCGTCCGCGATGCTCGAGCAGGACGGACACCCTGCGGTGTAGTCCGGCCCGAACATGAAGTGGTAGACGAGGAGCTGCGTGCGCCCGCGGAACAAGTCTTTCAGCAAGGCGCTGCCCTCGTCGGTCTCGAATCGGTACTCCTTGTCGACCCGGACCCACGGCAGCTCCTGCCGCCGCTGCGCCAGCTCGTCGCTGCGCCGTGTGAGGTCCTTCTCCGCCTCGAGCAGCTCGAGCCGCGCTCGGAGCCACTCGTCTCGTGTCCCGATCCGGTGCTTCGTCATCGCACTTCTCTCCTTCGGTTGTCGCTCATGAGAGAGATTTAGCACCGGGGATCGATCGGCGGGAGTTACAAGTGAGGCGGGATTCCGATGGAGACGATCAGGACTTCTCGGCGACGTAAACGATTCGCGACAGCCTGCGCTCGCTGGTCAGCCCGTGCACCGTTGCGAAGAACCGCTGCAGGCCGTCGAAACGCTCCTGACCCTCGATACGCAGCAAAGCGTCCTGGCGCGCCTCCCGCGCTGCGCGCCAGCGCTCGGAGACGGCGGCCGCGTTGTCGGTCACGTCCTCCTGGTGCACGAGTCGCAGGCCGGCCTGCGCCAGCAGGCGCTCGTTCGCTCCGAGCGGTACGAAGATGAACACGCCGATCGAGCTCCGCAGGGCCAGCTCCTCGCTCGTGACCGGGCCCGTGACGACGACCGGATCGGTGAACAGCGCGCGCCGCCCGGGGCGCAGCACGCGCTGCCACTCGCGCAGCACGCCGAGCCGGTTCGGGAGGTGGTTCATTGCGTCGATGCTCACGATCCCGTCGAACGATCCCTCGTCGAACGGCAGCTTGGCGTTCGCGTCGACGACCTGGAATCGAGCGCGCTCGGCTAGGCCCGCGTCGCTCGCCAGGCGCGACGCGTTGGCCACGCCGCCCTCGTTCACGTCGATCCCCGTGACGCGGCAGCCGGTCGTGCGCGCGAGGTACAGCGCCGGTCCGCCCGAGCCGCTCGCGACCTCGAGCACGTGCTCGTCCGGCGCGAGACCGAGCCATGGGATCAGCCGCTTGTACTCCTCGACGGTCAGCCAGCTCGTCTGCCCGATGTCCTCGCCGTACGTGTCCTTGCGCGCGTCGTCGAGCACCGAGTCGCCGAAGTGCTCGTACGAGCTGTCGTACAGGTCGACTCGCTCGGTCATGCCAGATTCTACCCGCCGAGATGCGAGCCTGAAACGATGGCCTTCAGTTTTGGCCGCTTCGGAGGGTTCCGAAGATCGAGGGTGGTAGTCTCTGCGGGTGAGTCCGACAATCTTCAAGGAACGCGGACTCCGGTTCTACTTCTTCTCGCGTGAAGAGACCCGGATCCACGTTCACGTGCAGGGCGACCGTGGCGAAGCCAAGTTTTGGCTGGAGCCTGAAGTTGAACTAGCTCAGAACTACGGCCTGAGCCAAGCCTCGGTGCGTACAGCGCTCCGAGTGATCCGCGAGCGTGAAAATGAGATCCGCAAGTCATGGAAAGCGCACTTCGGCCGCTGAAGTCACCAACATCTCCGCCGGGGGCTTTTGGCTTCTGCTCGGAGACCGGGAACTGCACCTGCCCTTCCGCAGGTTTCCCTGGTTCCGCCACGCCACAGTCGCCCAGTTGCTGAACGTGAAGTGGCCGTCGGCGCATCACCTCTATTGGCCCGATCTCGACGTTGATCTCGCGGTCGAGTCAATCGAACATCCCGAGCGGTATCCGCTCGTCAGCGCTGCGCGGCCCGACTCCGCACCCCGCCCGCCGCGCCGCGTCGCATCGCTTGCGAAGAACGCCAGGCGTCGCACCGCGAGGCGCCCGCGCTAGCTCTATTCCGCTCGAGGATGCGCTGTCGTACAGGTCGACACGCTCGGTCATGGGTTGGCCATGGCGTGGCGGCCGGGTCTCACGGGGCTGCAACGTTCCCCCTCCAACACTTGCGGTCGCGACATTGGTAGAAATCAGGCGCGGTGCCCTTGCGGGCCCGGGTTCCTGAATCCCCCTTTCAAACCGTGCGTGCGGATTTCCCGCACACGGCTTACCGATCGTCTTCTCATGCTGCGTGCGCGCCTCGAGGATAGCGGATCGTTCCGACCAGCCGATGCAGACCGAGTTCCCGGGCGAAGCGCGCCGGAGGCCACTGCTTCCTGGAAAACAGCCGCCGATCGGTTCGTTGGCGGGCGTACATCAACCGCACCAGGCGCTGGTTGACGTAGAGATCCACCTGCTGAAACTTGATCGACGCGTTCCCCGTCCGGAAGTAGTTCCCCCATCCGCGAAGCACGGGGTTCAGGTCCCGGATGACTTCCCGGATGTCCTTCATCCCCGCCCTACGCCGACGGTCCGTCAGCTCCCGTACTCGCTCGCGGATGCGGTTCATCGCCCTCGGAGACGGCCACCGAAACAGATACGTACGCCCCTTGAAGTGGGACCGCACGATCCGCAGGTAGCATCCCAGAAAGACGAATCCCTCCTTGCCGAGCCCCAGCTCGACCACCCGCGTCTTGTCCGGGTGCAGCTCCAGGCCGAGCATCCCCAGGATCTCCCGGACCCGCCGCAGCGCCTCGTCCGCCTGTGCTCGACTCCGGCAGAGCACGACGAAGTCGTCCGCGTAACGCACCAGCACTCCGAGATGCCGGTGCTCACGTTCCCAGGCCTGATCCAGGGCATGCAGGTAGATGTTGGCCAGCAGCGGTGAGATCACGCCGCCCTGCGGTGTCCCCGCAAGGGTGTTCCTCACCTCTCCCTCCTCCATCACCCCGGCCTCGAGCCACTGCCGCAGGAGCTTCAGCACCCGCCGGTCCGAGATCCGTCGCTTCACAAACTCCATCAGCCTAGTCCGGTCGATCCGGTCGAAAAACTCGGATGTCCCCGTCCACGACATACCGATGGTCGCGACCCCGAATGCGGATCGCTTCCAGCGCACCCGTGGCTCCGCGTCGCGGTCGAAATCCGTGCGAGCAGTCCTTGAAGTCCGCCTCAAAGATCGGCTCGATCACGAGCTTCGCCGCAGCTGCACCACACGATCACGCACCGTCGGGATCCCCAGCGGCCGCTGCTTCCCGTCGCTCTTCGGGATGTACCGCCGCCGCACCGGTTGCGGCCGGTACGTCCCACCGCGCAGCCGTTCCTCGATTGCTCGAAGAAACGACTGCACTCCCTCCTGCTCGATCTGCTCCAAGGTCTGCCCATCGATCCCGGCAGCCCCGCGGTTCGATCGGACTCGCCTCCATGCCTCCGCCAGGACGTCACCCCGACAGATCCGGTCGTACAGCGCATGGAAACGCCGCCCCCGGCTGCGCTTGGCAGCCATGAAGAGCCCGCGCTGGAGTTTTCGCACTTTGTCCAGGGGGGTGTTGGGTCTTGCGGCCATGCCCTCGCGCTTACCCCCAGTCGCGGACACGACCAAAGCAGGGCCCCTTCCCTCCGCCGGGCCTTTCCGTCCCGACCTCCCCGGTACTACGAGCCCCTCGGACTCCCTCTCGGCACGGTCCCCTTTCACCTTCGGCTTATAGGGACCGCCTTCGCCCGACGTGGCCGCCGAGGAGGGTCTCTCCTGTTCCGTATCAGGCTGTCGCTGCGTGCCGTCTTCCTTACCCCGGGAGAGTCCTGCGCGCCTCCGGTTCTCGCACGCGCAGTCTGTTGCCTTCGCCGCGACATGACCGGCTCGGCCTCTCCGCCTTTCGGCTCCTATCTCACGAGGCTGCAAAGTTCACGCTCTCGCATTCGGCCCGCAGCGTTGCTCCCCTCGCAGGAGCCTTACAGCTCCCTGAGGGCTTTCGACGCTCCGCTCAGACGGACGGCTCTCACCGTACGCCCGGAGCCTGCTACGCGGCGCCCCGGCAGGCTTACCGCGGCGGGACTCACACCCGCAAGTCTGGTACAGCATCTCCGCTCCCAGTCGGGAGCTTCGTTCAGGACGCACCATGCCAGGATTCTATCCCCGTAAACACGGGGCAGGGACACTGGTCCAGCTCGGCTCCTGGACCAATCGTCGAACTGAGCGTAAGGTCACCCTGACGCCCGGAGGAGAGCTGCAACGTGAGAACTTTCAAGTTCGTCGTGGAGCGGGATCCGGACACTGGAACTCTCGTGGGCTACGTCCCGGGTTGGCCGGGCGCGCATTCGCAGGGTGCCGATCTCGAGGAATTGCAGATCAACCTTCGCGAAGCAATCGAAATGCTCCTCGAGGATGGCGAGCCAGTTCTGGAATCCGAGTTCGTCGACGTCAGGACGATCCAGGTCGCCTAGGTCCCCGGAAACGAGCAATGCCCTCGGTGCCGGTCCTCAAGCCCCGCGAAGTGGTCGCGTTGCTTGAGGGTCTCGGGTTTGTTGAGGTGCGACAGCGTGGGTCGCACAAGCAGTTCCGACATCCCGATGGTCGTACTACGACCGTTCCCTTCCACGGTGCTCGGGATATCGCCCCCGCACTCTTGCGAAAGATCGCTCGGGACATCGGCCTCACCGTCGAAGAGCTCCTCGCGAGAAGGTAGGCAGACCGCGTGAAGTACGGGCAGTACGGCCGACACGTTCCATGGCCGTCCCTCCTCGCCCTATGCTAGCGTCTCGTCACACGATCGAGCGATCGATGACGGAGGAATGCCGATGAGTACCGTGCGCTGGCTGCCGTTGCTGCTCCTTTCGTCCGTTGCCGTGTTTTCGGGCATCGCCCGCGCGGCGGACAAGACCGAGGCCCAGATGCTCGACGAGCATCTGCAGGTCGTTCGGGGCGACATCGCGGCCAAGCGCGACTCGGCGATCAAGACGCTCGTCCAGGTCGACGAGCAGCACGCCGCGGCGTTCCGCACGCTCAAGGAGCAGTACGACGCGGAGCTGAAGAAGATCTCCGACGCCCGGCAAGCGCTGATCCGCGAGTTCGTCGCCGGGCGCAAGAGCCTGACGCCCGAGAAGGCGCGCGACCTGGCGACGCGCTCGCTCGATCTCGACGACAAGCGCAACGCGCTCCGACGCAAGTACTTCGATCTGATGGCGACCCAGGTCTCGCCGATCGCGGCCGCTCAGTTCCTGCAGGTCGAGCGGCAGTTCGAGACGATGGCCGACCTCAAGGTCGCGACCACGATGCCGCTCGCCGGAGAGTGAACGAGGACCCGGCCTACTTGATCCCGACCACGTAGGCCACCCAGCCCGACTGGTTCTCGAACCGCACGCGGCGCCGATACACTCCGTCCGTGTCGTCGGCCTTGTCGTCCCAGCCCTCGACGTACACGTCGACGCTGCGGAAGCCGGCCTCGAGGAGCAGATCGCGCAGCTCGGCCAGGGTCCACAGGCGCCAGTCGTAGGTGAACGCGCGGTCGATCTTGCGCACATGGCCATTTTTCCGGACACGGAACCCGATGTGGCACACGGTGCGGTGGTCGACCGGGTTGTAGCTCGCCTGCTGCCACACGTAGGTGAAGCGCGGCACGCGCGAGCCGTCGAATGCCGTACACGGGGCGATGCTGCGCGTCTCGATGACCTCGCAGATCGCCTCGGTGCCGCCGTAGGCGTCGAGAAACAGAAGCCCGCCCGGACGCAGCGCCCGGTAGGCCGTGCGCAGATAGACCAGCAGATCGGTCCGCTCGCGGAACACGAAGTACGAGAAGTTCAGCGCGCAGACGACGTCGACCTTCGGCGTCCGCGCGGTCCGGACGTCGGCCCGCAGGAGCGTCACGCGCGAGCGCGCATCGCCCAGCCGGGCGACGTAGTTCCGACGCCCCCAGTCGAGCGTTCGCTCGTCGAGGTCGACGCCCCACGCCCGGTTCTCCGGTCGCCGCTTGACCCACTCGCAGGCGAGCGCCGCGGTGCCGCAGAAGTCCTCGCGGAACAGGCGAAATCGCGCTCCCCGATGGTGGTTCCGGTACACGCGCTCGAAGAAGTCGAGGTCCACGTCGGTCGACTGCACGGCCGCGCTGTACAGCACGTGCTTGTCCAGATCGAGACTCCGTCTCACGGTTGCTCCTCTGCGGTCTGCGGTAGCTCGTAGCACGCGGCCTCGACGTCGTTGCGCACGAGCAGGTGTCGTCCGGCGAGCGCGGGGTGGTTCCAGGTCTTGCCGCGCAGGGCGTGGATCCGGCCGCGCTCGACGTACCCCGCGGGGCTCGCGTCGACGAGCGCCACGTCCCCCGCCTCGCCCTGGACGAGGAGCAGGTCCCGCGCCAGGATCGTCTGGCCGTGACCGTAGCGCCCGCCCTTCCAGCGGCGCTGTCCCGTTTCCAAATCGATGCAGGCGAGGCGTCCGTCGTCGAGCCCGTAGAGATAGCCGTCGCGGTGCACGACGTTCGTGAACTTGGCCTTGAGAGCGATCGTCTCCCACACGAGACGGGCCACGAGCTTGCCGTCGCGGTTCCCGATCTCCAGGAGCTTCCCACCGACGCCGTAGCCGCTCGACAGGAACAGACGATCGCCCGGAAGCACGACCGGCTGCGACACCTTCTCCGTGCCCTCGGGCCACGGGAACGCCCACAGCCGGCTCCCGGTCGTCGCATCGTGACCCACGACGTTGCTCTGCGTCAGAACGACGATCTGCTCGATCCCCGCGAGGCTGACTTTGATCGGCGAGCTGTACGCCGCCGGATCGTCGCCCCCGCTCCACACGCGCTCGCCCGTCGCTCGGTCGTAGGCGATCAACGATCGGCCGGAGGCGCCGCCCGCGAGGACGACGACCTGGTCGCCATGCACGAGGGGTGAGCCGCTGACCCCATAGACCGGGCGGTTCGCCCCGCTGTCCTCGAGGATGTCGATGCTCCACAGGGCGCTCCCCGTCTCGAGATCGAGCGCGTGCAGGAGGCCCGTGGCGCCGAGCGCGTACACGCGGCCGTCGGCGATCGTCGGCGTCGCGCGGGGGCCCGGACCGCCGAGCGCGTCCTCGTGCCGCGCGCGGGCCGCGTGGGCCCACACCGGCTCGCCCGTCAGGCGGTCGTAGCACGAGACGACCTCGTCGTCGCCGCGCTGCTCCTGGGTCACGGCGTAGCGCCCCGAGACGGCGAACGCCGACCACCCGGCACCGATCGGCCGACGCCACAGCTCCCGTGGCGGCTCGGCGCTCCAGTCCGGGGACAGCTGGGATTCGGGCAGGCTGCCATCGCGCCCGGGCCCGAGAAACTGGGGATAGTCGCCGACCGGAGCGTCGGTCGTCGCGGGGGCCGAGCGCGGCGGGGCGGCCACCACCGCCTCGGGTCGGGCGCGCTCCGACCAGCGCCAGCCCAGCACGGGCACGACGTCGCCCGTCACGCCGCGGCGCTCGAGGAGCGAGCCCAGGACGACCGGGATCGCCACGAGCGCAAGCAACCCGAAGAGCCGCCGGCGCCACGGCAGGCGCGAGAGAGCGAGGAGCCACAGCACGATCAGCGCGAAGCCGATCGCGCCGACCGCATAGGACGCGACCACGCGGTCCTGGCGCTGTGTGCCGACGAACTTCCAGACCCACACGAGCGTCGCGCCGATCCCGACGAGGATCAGCCACAGGGGCCACAGTCGGGCTGGGCGTCGCACGCGCCGGGATGAGAGCACGAACGCGGGACCCTGCCAAGCCCCCGGAGATGCTAGGCTCGGCTCGTGCACCGGCGCTCGGCGCTCCACGCGCTTCTGCTCGCGCATCGCCCGCTCGACGAGCGCGAGCGTGGCTTCCGCTTACGGATGCTCGACCTGCTCGATGCGCCGGGCGACCCGTTCCGGCGCGACCGGTTCGATCCGGGCCACTTCACGGCAAGTGCGTTCGTCCTCGCGCCCGACGGGAACGCCCTGCTCGAGGTGCACCACGTCAAGCTCGGACGCTGGCTCCAGCCGGGTGGCCACGTCGAGCCCGGAGACGAGTCGCTCGCTGCCGCGGCGCGGCGCGAGGTGCTCGAGGAGACGGGGCTAGGAGACCTCGCGCCCGAGCCCGGCGCGCCTGAGCCCTTCGACCTCGACATCCATCCGATCCCGGCCCACCGTGCGGAGCCCGCGCACCTGCACTTCGACGTGCGGTTCCTGTTTCGCTCCGGATCGGTCGAGGCTCGTGCCGGCCCCGAGGCCCGCGCCATCCGCTGGACGCCGCTCGACCAGGTGCCGGCGCTCGTGCGCGCGCGAATATGGGGTCAGGTCTCGGGGTCAGGTCTCGAGACCTGACCCCGAGACCTGACCCCATCAATGCCGCTGGGACTCGAGCCAGCGCTCGCAGTCGATCGCCGCGCGGCAACCGGCGCCGGCGGCCGTCACCGCCTGCCGGTACACGTGGTCGTGCACGTCGCCGGCGACGAACACGCCGGCGATCGGGGTCGCCGAGTCGTGTCCGACGACGAGATACCCCTGATCGTCGGTGGGCAGGATGTCCCGGAACAGGGCCGTGTTCGGGTCGTGGCCGATGGCGACGAAGAACCCCGCGCACGGCCGCTCGGTCTCCTTCCCCGATACCAGGTCGCGCACGAGGACGGTGTCGACCTTCTTCCCGTCGCCCCGGACCTCGGTGACCGCGCTGTTCCACAAGAACTCGATCTTCTCGTTCGCCCGCGCGCGATCGGCCATGATCTTCGACGCCCGGAGCTGATCGCGCCGGTGCACGACGGTGACCCGGCTGCCGAAGCGCGTCAAGAACAGCGCTTCCTCCATCGCGGTGTCGCCGCCGCCGACGACGACGATCTCCTGGCCGCGAAAGAAGAACCCGTCGCACGTCGCGCAGTACGAGACGCCGTGCCCCGCATACTCGGTCTCGCCGGGGATTCCGAGCCGCCGCGGGGACGCGCCCGTGGCCACGATCACCGCCCGCGCGTGCAGGTCGCCGTCGTCGGTGCCGATCGTGAACGGCCGCGACGACAGATCGATCGACCGCGCATCGCCGAGGACGAACGTCGCGCCGAAGCGTGCGGCCTGCTTCTTGAACAGCTCGATCATCTCCGGCCCCTGGATCCCGTCGGGGAACCCGGGGTAGTTCTCGACGTCGGTCGTGGTCATCAGCTGCCCACCGGCGTTCAGTCCCTCGACGACGACCGGGGCCAGGTTGGCGCGTGCGGCGTAGATCGCCGCCGTGAGACCGGCGGGTCCGGCCCCCAGGATCACGACCTCGTGCGTCTTCACGTTCTCCCGCCTCCTGGCCTGCCGCAGCAGGGTCTCGAGCTCGCCCGTGCGGTCGAGCTCGTACAGCTCGTCGGCCCCGCCGACGTGCCGCTCGCCGAGGAAGATCTGCGGCACCGTCTGACGACCGCCCGAGCGCGCGATCATCTCGCGCTTCCGCTCGCGGTCGGACTCGACGTTGATCTCGTCGTACGCGATCCCGTGCTGGTCGAGCAGGCGCTTCGCCCGCCGACAGTGGAAGCACGAAGTCGTCGTGTAGAGCGTGACCGCGGACAACGCGACGCCTCCGATCTCGCGATCTCGACGCGAATCGAGAGGATATATCATGGGCGGTTCCATGGATGCCCGACCCAGGCGCGTCCGCCGTAGCGGGGTGTCGGACACGCGCCCGCACCGGCTGAGCGCGGACGATCTGCACCTGTTCGCCGAGGGCCGGCACTACCGGCTGTACGACCGGCTCGGCGCGCATCCGTCGCGCGTCGGCAAGACGAACGGCACGTCGTTCGCCGTGTGGGCCCCGCACGCGCGCGCCGTGTCGGTCGCCGGGTCGTTCAACGACTGGAGCACGACGTGCAACCGGCTGCGACCGATCGCGCGCTCGGGCGTGTGGACCGGCTTCGTTCCGGGCGTCGAGCGCGGCGCGCTGTACAAGTACCACGTCGAATCGAAGGGCCACGGCGCGGGCGACAAGGCCGATCCGTTCGCGTTCCGGCGCCAGGTGCCGCCCGACACGGCGGCGATCGTCTGGAGCCTGGACTACGAGTGGGGCGACGCGGAGTGGATGGCGGGCCTGCGCACGCGGCGCATCGCCACCGAGCCGCTGGCGATCTACGAGCTGCACCTCGGCTCGTGGCGCCGGCCGAACGGGCCGGACCGCCTGCCGACGTACGACGAGATCGGCGACGAGCTGATCCCGTACCTCCGGTCGACCGGGTTCACGCACGTCGAGCTGCTGCCCGTGCTCGAGCACCCGTACTACGCGTCGTGGGGCTACCAGGCGACCGGGTACTTCGCGGCGACGAGCCGCTACGGCGCGCCGCAGGACCTGATGCGGCTCGTCGATCGACTGCACCAGCACGGCATCGGCGTGATCCTCGACTGGGTCCCGTCGCACTTCCCGACCGACGAGCATGGGCTCGTGTTCTTCGACGGCACGCACCTGTACGAGTACGAGGACCCGCGCCTCGGATACCAGCGCGACTGGAAGAGCTACGTCTTCGACTACGGTCGGCCGGAGGTCCGCTCGTTCCTCGTGTCGAGCGCCCTGTTCTGGCTCGACCGCTATCACATGGACGGACTGCGCGTCGACGGCGTGGCGTCGATGCTGTACCGGGACTACTCGCGCCCCGAGGGTGAGTGGCTGCCCAACGTCCACGGCGGCAAGGAGAACCTCGAGGCGATCGGGTTCCTGCGCCAGCTCAACGAGGCGGTGCACGAGCACCACCCGGGCACGTTCACGATCGCCGAGGAGTCGACGGCGTGGCCGATGGTGTCGCGCCCGGTGTACGTCGGCGGCCTCGGGTTCGACATGAAGTGGGACATGGGCTGGATGCACGACACGCTGCGCTACCTGGGCTACGACCCGGTGTTCCGCAAGTTCCATCACGGCGCGCTGACGTTCCGGATGATGTACGGGTTCTCGGAGAACTTCGTCCTGGCCCTGTCGCACGACGAGGTAGTTCACGGGAAGCTGTCGCTCGTGCGCAAGATGCACGGCGACCCATGGCAGAAGCTGGCCACGCTGCGTGCGCTCTACGCCTACATGTGGGCGCTGCCGGGCAAGAAGCTGCTGTTCATGGGCGGGGAGATCGGCGCGCTGCGCGAATGGGACCACGACTCGGCGCTCGACTGGTCGCTGCTCGGAAAGCCGGCCCACGCGGGGCTCCTCGCTTGGGTCACGGCGCTGAACCGGCTGTATCGCGAGCTGCCCGCGCTCCACGCGACCGACTTCGACACCAACGGCTTCCGCTGGATCGATTGCAGCGACGCCGAGCAGTCGGTCGTCGCGTTCGTGCGCCTGCCCGCGCGACCGAGCGCAGACGGGAGGTGGCCCGGGATCGTGCTCGTGCTGAACTTGACGTCCGTCGCGCGACACAACTACCGCATCGGCTTGCCCGCCGCCGGCGCCTGGCGCGAGCGGCTGAACAGCGACGCCCGGACCTACGGTGGAAGCGGCCTGGGGAACCCCGGGCCGATCGTCACCGTGCCGATTGCGTACCAGGGCGAGGCCCAGTCGGTCCCGCTGACTCTCCCCGCGCTCGGAGCGGTGTTCCTCGAGCACGCGGAGAGCCCGGTCCGCGCGCCGGGTGCGGTGGAGCGCGCGTAAGGTGGCTGAGCCGCGCTACGTGTGCTTCCACGGCCACTTCTACCAGCCGCCGCGCGAGAACCCGTGGACCGAGGAGGTCGAGCTGCAGGACTCGGCCCGGCCGTACCACGACTGGAACGAGCGCATCACCGCCGAGTGCTATGCGCCGAATGCAGCGGCGCGCGTGCTCGACGAGACGGGAGCGCTGACGCGCGTGATCCGGTCCTACGACCGGATGAGCTTCGACTTCGGGCCGACGCTCCTGTCCTGGCTCGCGCGCGAGGCCTTGGACACGTACCGGGCGATCCTCGACGCCGACCGACAGGGCCGCGGCGCGATGGCCCAGGCCTACGCCCACCCGATCCTGCCCCTGTGTACGGAGCGTGACCGCGAGACCCAGGTGCGCTGGGGGCTGCGGGACTTCGAGCTGCGCTTCGGGCGCCGGGCCGACGGGATGTGGCTCCCCGAGACCGCGGTCGATCTTCAGACGCTCGACACGCTCGCGCGCCACGGCGTCCGGTTCACGATCCTCGCACCGTCGCAGGCCGCGGCATGGCGGCCCGCCGGCTCGTCGAGCTGGACCCCGGTCGACGGCGCCTCGAGCCTCGACACGCGCCGCGCGTACCGCGTCCTGTTGCCGTCGGGTCGCGACATCGCGGTCGTGTTCTACGATGCCGCGCTGTCCGCGGATCTCGCGTTCGGCAGCCTGCTCACGAGCGGCGCGCGGCTCGTCGATCGCGTCCGCGCCGCGCTCGGCGAGGCCGTACCCGAGCCGCGCATCGTGCACGCCGCGACCGACGGCGAGACGTACGGCCATCACCACGCGTTCGGCGACATGGCGCTGGCGTGGGCCATCGACCGGCTCGAGCACGACCCGACGATCCGGCTCACGAACACTGCCGCGTTCCTCGCGCTCCACCCGCCGGGCCACGAGGTCCAGATCCGCGAGCGCACGGCGTGGAGCTGTGCCCACGGTCTCGGACGCTGGAGCGACGATTGCGGTTGCGCCATGGCACCGAGCTCGGGGTACAGGCAGAGCTGGCGCCGCCCGCTGCGCGCCGCGCTCGACGCGCTGGCGCTCGACCTCGCCCGGTGCTTCGAGAGCGAGGGCCGACGGTTCCTCAAGGACCCGTGGGCCGCGCGCGACGACTACGTCGACGTCGTGTTCGACCGCTCGGACGAGCGCGAGCGGGCGTGGCTCGGCGTGCACGCGCTACGCGATCTCGGGCCGCCCGAGCGCAGCGCCGTGAAGCAGCTCCTCGAGATGCAGCGCCACGCGCTCTTGATGTTCGCGAGCTGCGCCTGGTTCTTCGACGAGGTCTCGGGGATCGAGACCGTGCAGGCGCTGCGCCACGCCGCGCGCGCGGCGGAGCTGGCTCAGGCGCTCACGGGCGAGCCGTTTCCCGCCCGGCTCGCAGAGCAGCTGGACCACGTGCCGAGCAACCGCGCCCGCTACGGCACGGCGCGCGCGGTGCTGGCAGCGGAGGTCGCGCCGGCGCGGGTCGACGCCGAGCGGCACGTCGTGCACCACGCGGCACGCGTGCTGTTCGACGCGCCGTCCTACGCCGATGCGCCGGCGTTCCGGCTGGCCGAGCGCGACAGGGTACGTGCCGAGCACGGCTCCGCGCGCATGGTCGCCGGGAGGGTCGAGGTCGACGCCAAGCTCACCGGCGAGGTCCGGCACCTGGCCTACGCGTTCCTCCACACGGGCGGCGTCGACGTCGCTGGCGCGGCGCGCCCGGACACGGACGACGGCGCAAGCCACAGGCGGCGCGTCGAGAGCGCGACCGCGCTCCTCGAGCACGGCGACGTTCCGGGCGCTCGGGCGGCGATCCTCGACGGGAGCACGGGCAACACGCTGGCCGAGCTCAGGCCCGACACGCAGCGCGCGATCGTGCGCCGCGTGCTCGAGACGACGATCGGGGAGGTCGAGGCGGCCCACGAGCGCCTGTATCGCGAGCGCGAGACGACCCTGGCGCTGTTGCACGAGCTATCGATCCCGGCGCCGCGGATCCTCGTCGCCGCGGCCGAGCTCGTGCTCGACTCGCGCCTGCGCCGGGCGCTCGATGCACCTGCGCCCGATCCGCCCGCTGTGCGCGCGCTGTTCGACGAGATCGAGCGCTCGGGGGCGCAGATCGACGCCGCGGCCACGGCGCGCTCGGCGGCTCGGGCGCTCGAGCGGCTCATCGAGCGCGTCGTCCGCGCGCCGCAGGACGCGTCGCACACCGACCGCCTGCTCGCGCTCCTCGCCGCCCTCCCGAGCCACGGGCTGCGCGTCGATACCTCGCGCGTGCAGGTCGAGCTGTACCGCCTGGCCGAGCAGCTCCGCCCGCTCGGCTCTGCGCTTCCGGCCGGGCTGCGCGCGGCGGCCGAGACGCTCCACGTGCGGCTCGAGGCCCCGTGATGGCCGACCTCGTGACCTTCGCCCTGGTGAGCTTCTCGGCCGTGTTCTTCGTCGTCGACCCGTTCGCCGTGATCCCGCTGTTCCTGTCGATGACCGAACGCGACTCGCCGGCCAAGCGTCGGGCCACGGCGCTGCGCGCCGCGATCGTGGCGACGACGACGCTGCTCGCGTTCGCCGCCGCCGGTGGGTTCATCTTCCGGATGTTCGGCATCACGGTCGGGGCGTTCAAGATCGCCGGCGGTGCGCTCCTGTTCCTGATGGCGCTCGACATGCTCCAGGCCCAGGCTTCACGCACGCGCACGAGCCCCGAGGAAGAGACGGAGGGCATCGAGCGCGACGAGGTCGCGGTGATTCCGCTCGGCATCCCGATGCTCGCGGGTCCAGGGTCGATCGCCACGGTGACGGTGCTGATGGGTCAGGCCGGCCGCTCGCCAGCGCGGATCGCGATCGTCGCCGGTGTCGTGATCCTGACCGGCGTTCTGACGGTGGCGCTGCTGCGGGCGTCGACGTGGATCGAGAGCAAGCTCCGCCGCACCGGGCTGAACATCCTCAACCGGCTGATGGGGCTGATCCTCGCCGCGGTGGCGGTGCAGTTCATCGTCGACGGCATCGCCGACGTCGCCCCGCAGATCGCGGCCACGCTGCCCTGACGCGCCCCCGCTCGATCCGTTGACAATATATCCACTCTCGATATACTCGGGCGGTGCAGAACGATCGCCAGGACGTGGCCGCGCTCCTGCCGCTTCCCCCGGCGACGTTCCACATCCTGCTCGCGCTCGCCGCAAGCGACCGGCACGGCTACGGCATCATCCAGGACGTCGAAGCCCGCACCGACGGCGCGCTGCGCCTGAGCCCCGGAACGCTGTACCGGACGATCCAGCGCCTGCTCGAGCAAGGGCTGATCGTCGAGCCCAAGCGCCGCGCGGATCCGCTCGACGACCCGCGGCGGCGCTACTACCGGATCACGCCGCTCGGCACGGCGGCGGCGCGGGCCGAGACCCGGCGGCTCGCGCATCTGGTTCGCCTGGCCAAGGTCGCCGGGCTCCTCCGGCCTGAGCCGACATGAACCAGCTGTATCGACGACTGCTGTACCTCTATCCGGCCTCGTTTCGCGTCGAGTACGGGGACGCGATGGGCGCGCTCTTCGCCGACAAGAGCGCCCGCGCACGCGGCAGTGCCCGGATCGGCCTGCTCTTCGCCGCCGTGGCCGACGTGGTCCCGAACGCGATCGCCGCCCACTTCGACCTGCTGGTGCAGGACCTGCGCTTCACGTTGCGCTCGCTCAGCCGCGCGCGGGGGTTCGCCTGCGCCGCGATCGCGGTCCTGGCGATCGGCGTGGGCGCGAACACCGCCGCCTTCTCGGTCGCCGACTTCGTGCTGCTCCGGCCCCTGCCGTTCCCCGAGCCCGACACGCTCGTGCGCCTGTGCTGGGGCCCGCGCGAGGGCGGCGGCTGGGGCTGCAACAACCAGCTCTCGCCCGCCAACTATCGCGACTACAAGAGCCTGACCTCGTCGTTCCGGGACATGGGCGCGTTCTACAGCGACGCCGCGAACCTCGTCGGGCCGGGCGAGCCGCAGCGCTTGGCGCTCGCCGGCGTCACCTCGGAAGTCCTCCCGCTGCTCGGCGTGCGGCCCGTGCTCGGGCGCGAGTTCGGCGCAGGCGACAGCCCCGATGCAGACGCGCGCGCCGTCGTCCTCGGCTACGGCCTCTGGCAATCGCAGTTCGCCGGGGATCCGCAGGTGCTCGGGCGCAGCGTGAGCCTCAACGGTACGCCGTACGAGGTGATCGGCGTGATGCCGAAGAGCTTCCACTTCCCGTGGCGGGACGTGCAGCTGTGGACCCACCTCGTGCTGCGGGAGCAGGACTACGAGGATCGGGACAACAACTACCTGGAGGCCGTGGCCCGTCTCGCGCCCGGCGTGAGCATGTCTGCGGCCCGGGCCGATCTCGAGGTCGTCGCGGCGCGCCTGGCCCGCGACTACCCCGAGACGAACGAGGACGCCGGGTTCAGCTTCTTCGCGATGCACGACACCATGTCGCCGACCTACCGGGTCATGCTGCTCAGCCTATGCGGCGCGAGCCTGTGCATCCTGCTCCTGACCTGCGCCAACCTGGCGAACCTGCTCCTGGCTCGCGCGGGAGCCCGCGAGCGAGAGCTGGCCGTGCGGGCGGCCCTCGGCGCGGGCAAGGAGCGCCTGGTGCGCCAGCTCGTGACCGAGAGCATGGTGCTGGCGCTCGCCGGCGGCATCGCCGGTCTCGCGCTCGCCGCAGCGATGCTCCCGTTGCTTTCGCTCCTCGTCCCCAGCACGCTGCCCGTCGAGAGCCATCCCACGCTCGACCCGCGCTTCGTTGCCGTCGCCCTGGGCTTCGCCGCCCTGACCGGCCTCGGGTTCGGCCTCGTCCCCGCGCTGCGGGTGGGCGGCCGAGCGGGCTTCGACGGGTTGCGCGAGGGCGCGCGGGCGGGAGGGGGCGCGAAGCAGCGGCTCCGCAGCGTGCTCGTGGGCGCCGAGGTCGCCGCGTCCGTGGTCCTGCTGATCTCGTCGGGCCTGCTGATCCGCGCCGTCTGGCGCGTGCAGTCGATCGATCCCGGCTTCGTTCCCGAGCGCGTGCTGACTCTGAAGACGGCGCTCCCCCGCCCGAAGTATGACGTGACCCAGCGCCGGACGCAGTTCTACGACCGCGTCCTGAGCGAGATCCGGGCGCTCCCCGGTGTTGAGAGCGCCGGGTACATCAGCGGCCTACCCATGGTGCGTACCGGCAGGATCGCCGAGGTGGCGATCCCCGGTCGCGAGGTATCGCCGAGGTTCCGGGGCGACATCGCGAGCATCCGGTTCGTCACGCCGCAATACTTCCGCGCCCTGGGGATCCCGCTCCTCCGCGGGCGGGACGTCGAAGACGGCGACCACGTGGGTCGCGACCCGGTGGCGGTCGTCAGCGATTCCTTCGCCCAGCAGTACTGGCCCGAGGACGATCCGCTTGGACGGACGTTCGTGATCCGCGAGGAGACCCGGACCGTCGTGGGCGTCGTGGGCGACGTCAAGGTCCGCGGCCTCGAGCGCAACAACGAGCCTCAGGTGTACGTGCCGGCCGCGCAGGTGGCCGACGCCGCATTCATCAACGACGATCCGCAGGACCTCGTCGTCCGCCATGTTGGGTCGACCGCGGCGCTGCTCCCGGCCGTGCGCGCGATCGTCCGCGCGGCCGACCCCGAGCAGCCGATCTCCGACGTGCGCAGCCTCGAAGCAGTCGTCGCGCAAGAGACGGCCCCGCGGCGCGCGCAGATCCAGGTCCTCGGGGCGCTCGCCGCGATCGCGCTGTTGCTCGCCGGGGTCGGGATCTATGGCTTGCTCGCCTACACCGTGGCCCAGCGGTCGCGCGAGATCGGTGTGCGACTGGCGTTGGGCGCCCAGCCAAACGCCGTAGCCCGCATGATCGTGGCCCAAGGGATGACGCTCGCGCTCGTCGGCCTCGTGCCCGGCGTGGCCGTGGCCTACGCCGCGGCGCGGGGCATGCAGGCGCTCCTGTTCGGCGTGGGACCGGGCGATCCGGTGACGATCCTCGTCGCCGTGGCGCTCGTGCTCGTGATCACGCTGGCCGGCACGCTCGTGCCGGCGCTGCGCGCCGTGCGGGTCAATCCGATGCTCGTGCTGCGGGCCGACTAGCGGGCACGGGCGGCCCGCTCACCAGACGAACCCGATGTCATACTCGGCGTCCGCGCCGTCCTCGACGAGGTCCAGGAATCGCTCCGCGGTCTCCGCCAGCGGCACGAACACCACCTCTCCTGGACGACGCCGCGCAACCCGGTACAACCTTGGCTCGCCGCGATCCGGTGTGTAGGGCGCGTCCCAGCTGAGTCGGATGCCGCTCCCGAGCTTGCTCAGACGCAACGAGTCGGTTTCGATCGCCGTTCCGGAGTTGATCTCGTCTGCCAGGCACTGCGCCCGCACGCACGAATCGCGATCGCGACTGCTGGACGAGAGGATCGCGTCGATCTCCTCGACCGACTCGCCCACCGTGCCACTCGCGCTGCAAGCGGAGCGGATGGGGTCCGCCGCTGTCACGCGCTGCCGGCAAACGTTCAATTGCAACGCCAAGAACTGCGCTTCCGCTTGCAGGCACTTGTCACTCGGCGGGTCCGCCTCGAGCCCACCGCAGATCTCCTCGGCATTCCGCAGGTCCGAAAAGGTGAGCGACTGTCCGACGCACACCACATCCATCGGTGTCAGGAACTCGCCCGACGTGTGCGGCTTGTCGCAGATCCGCTTCCAGTAGCCCTGACCCTTCGGTGCGTGATCGCAAGTCCCGCTGGCATCGAAGGAGCAGCCGGCCGTGGCATCGCAGCTATCGTTTGTGCACGCGTTCCCATCCTCACACGTCACCGGTTCATGCACACAGGCGCCGGCTTCGCAGCGGTCGCCTGTGCAGAGAGTACCGTCACCGCAGCTTGTTGCATCTGCGTCATCGATGGCGCCGTCACAATCGTTATCGCGGCCATCGCACACCTCGTGGGCTCCGGGAAATACTTCGCGCGTCGTATCGTCGCAGTCCCCCGCATCGACGACGAAACCCTGCGGCTGACTGCACGCGGTCCGGGGCACATGCGCGTCTCCGAAGCCATCCCCGTCCCCGTCGAAGTACCACGGAGTCTGGTCGCACGGGCAGTAGCGTCCGCCCGACGGAACACGAGGCACGCACGTCCCGCCCCACACCGTCATCTCCGCTCCCGTCCACACCGCTGTGTGTTGCGCTCGCCCGTCGGGGCTCCCAAGACCGACCGGGATAGGGCTCCAAACGTCGTCGTCGGCGTCGTATTTTGCTCCGGTGTCGACCCCATCACCGCCCTCGAAGCCGCCCCAGACCAACATCTCGTCTCCGTCCCAGATCGCCGTATGGAATAATCGCGCACTCGGAGCGCCCGCGGCTGCCACCGACTGCCAACTGTCCGCCACAGGGTCATAGAGCGCCCCGTCACCGAAAGAAGGGCCATTGTCGTCCCCGCCCCACACGATCATCCGTCGACCTGTCCATGTGGCGGTGTGCCGAACCCTAGGACTCGGTGTGAACTCATCGACGCGCGTCGTACGCCATTCATTCGTCCCGGGGTCATAGACTGCGCCGGTGTTCCGGGTCGTGCGACCTGTTCCGAATCCGCCCCAAACGATCATCCTGTCGCCGGTCCAGACAGCGGTGTGATTCTCACGACCCTCCGGAAAGCCGTCGAGTCGAAACGTCGGCGTCCAGCGATCGAGGACGGGGTCGTACCGCGACCCGTCGTTGCGGGCGCCGAGTCCTCCCCAGATGATCATCTCCCGGCCGGTCCAAACTGCGGTGTGGTACGGCCGTGATTCCGGGCCGCTGGCGATTCGCTTCCACGTGTCGGTGACGACGTCGTACCGTCCACCCCCACCACCGCCGCCCCACACAATCATTTCCGTACCGGACCAGACCGCGGTGTGACTGCTCGTTGCCTGAGGGCAGTTCGTCCCGGTCGATGTGGATCGCCATGTGTCAGTGGCGAGATCGTAACGTCCACCGGAACGGTGCAAAACCGCGAAGCCTTGCACGAGGCCTTGACCACCCCAGACCACCATCTCGGCCCCGGTCCACACGGCGGTGTGGGACCAGCGCACGCCCGGCATGGACTCTCCGGTCGAGGTAGGGAGCCAGCTGTCGGTCGTTGGGTCGTACCGTCCACCAGTGCCGAAGTAGGTCGGTGTTCCGATTCCGAGCGACCCGCCCCAGACGATCATCTCGGTCCCGGTCCACACGGCGGTGTGCCCCGCGCGCGAAGTCGGTTGGTTGACGGTAGACACGGGGAGCCAAGAGTTGGTCGCTGGATCGTAGCGTCCATAACTATTGGTTCCGCTGAGATCCGGGAGCCCGCCCCAGACGATCATCTCTCGCCCGGTCCAGACGGCGGTGTGAAAGTATCGAGGGACAGGCTGGTTGAAGGTCGAGAGCGGCGCCCAACTGTTCGTCACCGGGTCGTAGCGTCGGCCCTCTCTAACGGCGTCGTCCCCGCCCGAACTTCCCCCCCAGGTGATCATCTCTCGGCCAGTCCATATCGCCGTGTGACGAGTGCGGAATGTGGGAGTCGGCCCGTCCGGTGGCAGCGCCCTCCACGTGTCAGCCGCTGGATCGTATCGTTCGCCGGTGAACCCAGCGCTCGTCGTGCCCACGCCACCCCACACGATCATCTCGGTGCCGGTCCAGACGGCCGTGTGCTCCCAGCGAGCCCGCGGAAGATTCGATGTGGTTTGCGTCGGACGCCAGCGATCGTTCGAGGGATCGTACCTGTGGCCGTCCTTGAGCGCTTGGCCCGCCACAGTCCTCCCTCCGAATACGATCATCTCCGTTCCGGTCCACACGGCGGTGTGGCCAAACCGTGGACTCGGGGAACTGACCATCGACGTCGAGCGCCAGGAGTCCGTTTGGGGATCGTACAGCCCACCCTTACCCGCCGCGCCGCCCCAGACGATCATTTCCCTGCCGGTCCAAACCGCTTCGGTGCCGGACCACGGAATCTCTAGATTCTCCCCAATGTTCATGGATGCCCACGTGTCGGTCACAGGTGAGTAACGCGCACCACGTGTCTGGATCGGCGCGAGCCCGGCATTTCCGTCCCAGACGATCATCTCCGTCCCGGTCCACACCGCCACGTGGGAATTCCGCGGATCCGGCGCATCCGATCGTGCCGTCGCCTTCCAAGTCTCGGGAACGCATGGTGCCGCCGTGATGGCCGGCATCGCTATGTTCGTTCCGGCTCGCGACGTGTCAGGCGGCGTCCGCTCTCGTTCGCCAGCCCACCAGTCTGCGAAGGAAAGCTTCTGCCAGACGGCTGCGCGTACGCGCAACTGATCCGCACTCTTGGCGACGACGGAGACGGAGTAGAACGTCTCGTTGCTTTCGTTCAACCGGCCCCACGTTTCGAGTGGGATACGCTCGAGCAAGGCCGCAGCTTCGTCCAGCGCTCCAGTGTCAAGTGACGATGCAGCGGGCTCCTGCGCGAGCTGGTAGCTCAAGTCGGCGAGAATACTCCGCCACTCGGTGTCCGAGACCGTGTGGGTAACGGTGGATGGCTCGGTGGAGGTTGCGGCCGCACGAGTCCACGTGGCTTCGTGAAACAGGACGGTTCCGGCGGTCCCTTCCCCATTCCGCAATTGGGCCAACTCCTGCTCGGCCGCAGCTTGCAGCGGTCCGTGAAACCGCTCGTCTCGCGCGAACCAGTTGTGCAGGAATCGATCCACGATCATCGGTCGCACGAGGATCTCGCCGATCAACCGGGGATCGTTCCCGAGCGCGGTGAAGATCTCAGCGAGCATTTGAGGGTCTTTGGACTCCGCCGTCATGCGGTTCAGCTCGGCCTGGACTTCTCCGTCCGACACTCGATGCCCCCACCAAAGCTCGAGCGCGCGCGATCGACGGAGGTCGTCCTCGACACGTAGGCGTATCTGGTCTTCGGACACGACTGTGTCGAAGGACGGTTTGGATCCCGAATTCGCCGACGGCCAGATCCTGTGGTTCCAGTAAACTCGCTCGACGGCGAGTCGCGCATTGGTTAAGTCGAGCAAGAAGCTGGGAGGGTTTGCAGGGAACCCACCACTCCCATCCGCGGATTGCGGGATGCTCCCGGCGCCAGACACGACCATCGCGGCAACGACGAGGAACACCAGCAGACACGAAATCCGACGCACGGCGCCCCCCTCCTGCCTTCTTGGGCTGGAGTATACGGTCATTGCTGACCACCGACAGGATTGGACAGCACACCGGCGCCGACCAAGAAGACTCGGGAGGTCAGCTATTGGTTAGCTTCCTAACGAGCCCCGACGGGTAGGTGCTCGACGATCGCCGCGGCGAACTCCGAGCACTTGACCTCGCGCGCGCCGTCCATCTGCCGCGCCAGATCGTAGGTCACGATCTTGTGCGCGATCGCCGCAGCGAGGCCCTTGCGCACGGCGTCGGCGGCCTCGTTCCACCCGAGGTGCTCGAGCATCATCACGCCCGACAGGATCAGCGAGCCCGGGTTGACCTTGTCCTGGCCCGCGTACTTCGGCGCCGTGCCGTGCGTGGCCTCGAAGAACGCCACCTCGTCCGACATGTTCGCGCCGGGAGCCATGCCCAGTCCGCCGACTTGTGCCGCACACGCGTCGGACAGGTAGTCGCCGTTCAGGTTCGGCGTGGCCAGGATCGAGTACTCGCGTGGCCGGAGCAGGATCTGCTGGAACATCGCATCGGCGATGCGGTCCTTGATCACGATCCGGTCCTTCGGTGCGCGGCCGTCGTGCTCGGCGTACACCGCGTCCTCGGTGATCGTCTGCTTGCCGAACTCGTCGCGCCCGACCTCGTAGCCCCAGTCCTTGAATGCGCCCTCGGTGAACTTCATGATGTTGCCCTTGTGCACGAGGGTCACGCTGTCGCGGCCGTGGGCCACGGCGTACTGGAGCGCCTTGCGCACGAGGCGCTTCGACCCGAAGGCCGAGATCGGCTTGATCCCGATGCCCGACTCGGGGCGAATGCGCTTCCCCAGCTCGGCCTCGACGAACGCGATCAGCTTGCGCGCCTCAGGGCTCTCGGCCTTCCACTCGATGCCGGCGTAGACGTCCTCGGTGTTCTCGCGGAAGATCACGACGTCGAGGTCCTGGGGCCGCGTCACGGGCGACGGAACGCCGGCGACGTGGCGCACCGGACGCACGCAGGCGAACAGATCCAGCAGGTGGCGCAGCGCGACGTTCAAGCTGCGGATCCCGCCACCCACGGGCGTGGTCAACGGGCCCTTGATCGCGACCTTGTACTCGCGCACGGCCTCGACGGTGGCCTCGGGCAGCCACTCGCCGTGGCTCTCGTACGCCTTCTCGCCGGCGTACACCTCGTGCCACTCGATCGCGCGCTTGCCGCCGTAGGATTTCTCGACCGCGGCGTCGAGCACGACGCGCGTGGCGGACCAGATGTCGGGACCGATACCGTCGCCTTCGACGAACGGGATGATCGGACGATCGGGAACGACGATCTTGCCGTCGGCGACTCGAATACGCTCGCCCTTCGGCGTCGGGGACGCTTGCGCCACGGGATCCTCCTCGAAGTGCTCGGAACGCCGGGCATTAGACACCCCGGCCGGACGCTCGTCAAACCGCGGACGGTCGTCAGTACGCGATCAGCGAGCCCTCGCGCTTGGCCCGCCGGATCGCGTAGCGCGAGCAGACGAGACCGACCGGCAGGAGCACGAGCGTCAAAAGGGCGAGGCGCAGCAGATCGCCCTGGAGGTCCGAGAACTCCTGGCCCTTGAGCAGCGCGCCGCGCACGATGCGCAGCGACCAGAAGATCGGCAGGTAATCCGACGCCGGACGGATCCACTCCGGGAGCTGCTCGACCGGGAAGAACACGCTCCCGAGGAACGTCGTCGCGCCCGAGAGCAGGAAGTTGATCGGATCGCCGCGCTTGAAGTACAGGATGAACGACGCGGACAGGATACCGAGGCCGGCGGACGAGAGCAGCGTGAGCACGATGCCCAGGGCCAAGGCCGACGCGCTTCCCAGATCGAGCTGCACGTCGAAGAACAGCGTGGCGAACAGCATGTACAGGACCACGCGAATCGCGCCGTACGTGAAGTCCCACGCCGCGGACGAGAAGATCACGATCGATGTCGGCGTGGGCGACACGAGCATCGCCTCGAGCGTGCCGATCACCTGCTCGTTGCGGATGCGCGACGAGAACGAGTACAGCGCGGTCGAGAAGTAGTACTGGAACGCGAGCCCCACGAGCAGCCAGTCGAACGGCGGGATCCCGTGGAACCCCGAGCTCTGCGGATCGATCATGCGGGCCATGAAGTAGAACGCGAGCAACGAGAAGAACATCCCGCCGACCTGCATCAGGAACGCCAGGCGGTACGAGATCTCGGACAGGAAGTCGCGCTGGACGAACGCCCACAGCTTGAGCAGGTGGCGTGTCATGCGGCGTCGTCCTCGACGCCGTCCTCGGCGCCGACGATGCGCGAGAACGCCTGCTCGAGATCGGGCTGCTCCTCGTTGCACGAGCGCACGCGGGCGCCTGCGCCAACGACGGCGGCGAGCGCGTCGTGCAGCGTGCCCCCGGAGTCGATGGCCAGGAGCAGGCGCCGCGCTCCGTCCGCCGTCTGGTCCTCGAGCGTCCGGAACGGACCCGCGAGCGGACCCGCATGCGGCTCGAGCTCGATGCGGAACAGGCGCTCGCGCACGCCCCAGCGGCGCATCTCGGACACGGTGCCGATCTGGCGCACGCGCCCGCGGACGAGGATCGCCACGCGGTCGGAGAGCACCTCGGCCTCGCGCAGGTCGTGCGTCGCGATCAGCACCGTCTTGCCCTGCGCGTCGCGCAACCGCGTCCTCACGAACTCGCGCAGGCCGATCGCGGTCAACGGGTCGAGGCTGCGCGTCGGCTCGTCCATCAGCAGGATCGGCGGGTCGTGGAGCAGCGCGCGGGCGATCGCCATCCGCTGCTTCATGCCCGAGGAGTAGCCGGAAAACGGCCGATCGGCGGCACCGGTCAGATCGACCCGCTCGAGCAGCTCGGCCACGCGGGCCTCGGTCTTGCGATACGGGACGTCGTACAGGCGCGCGAAGAAGCGCAGGTTCTCGCGGCCCGAGAGCCGCCAGTAGAACGAACGCTCGTCCGAATGGACGAGCCCGATCATGCGCTTCACGCGGTTCTCGTGGATCGTGTCCTCGCCGCCGACGAGCGCGCGTCCCGCATCGGGCAGCACGAGGCACGACAGGATCTTGAGCAGCGTCGTCTTGCCCGCCCCGTTCGGACCGAGGAGCGAGACGATCTCGCCCGTACGCACCGCGAGGTTGGCGCCGCGCAGCGCCGGGATGCGCTCGGCACGGCCGAGCGGGTGGAGCAGGATCTCGCGCAGCCGGCGGGCCTTGACGAACGTCTTGACCAGCCCGTCGGCCTCGATCGCGTGGGTCAAGTCGGCGGGGCCTAGCGCAGCGAGGCCAGCGCCGCGTCGTAGTCCGGCTCGTGCGCGATCTCGGGCACGAGCTCCGCGTGCACGACCTTGTCCGACTCGTCGAGGACGACGATCGCCCGCGCGGTGAGACCGGCGAGCGGGCCGTTCTCGATCCGCACGCCGTAGTCCTTGGCGAAGGTCGAGCGCATCGTCGACAGCGTCACGACCCGCTCGAGCCCCTCGGCGGCACAGAACCGCTTCTGGGCGAACGGCAGATCGGCGGTGACCACGAGCACGACCGTATCGTCCATCGCGCTCGCCTTCTCGTTGAACTTCCGGGCCGCGGTCGCGCACACCGGGGTGTCGAGGCTCGGGTTGATCGTCAGGATCTTGCGCTTGCCGGCCCACGTCGACAGCCCGACGTCCTCGAGACTCGCGTTCGTCAGCCGGAAGTCCGGGGCCGCAGACCCGACCGGCGGCAACGATCCCGACGTCTGGAACGGGCTCCCCTTGAGCGTGATCGTGGCCATCGGCGTCTCCTTGTCTCGATGCGACCGGTCAGGGTAGCACGGCGCCGGTCGGGGTTGGTCCGTCCCGAGCGATTCGTCATAATGGAGGCCCACGCCGTGGAGCCGCGTATGTCGAGCGAAACCGAACTGCCCCCCGCGCTGACCAGTCTGACCGAGGACGAGACGCTGTTCCGCGATACGGTGCGCGAGTTCGCGCGGGCCGAGATCGCACCGCGCGCCGCGGAGATGGACCACGCCGGACGCTACGCCGACGGGCTCTTGCCGCGCCTGTTCGACATGGGGCTGATGGCGATCGAGGTCCCCGAGGCCTACGGCGGTGCGGGCGGAACGTTCTTCCAGTCGATCCTCGCCGTCGAGGAGGTGTCCTACGCCGATGCGGCCGTGGGCGTGCTCGTCGACGTGCAGAACACGCTGTTCAACGCCGGTCTCCTGCGCTACGGGACGGAGGAGCAGAAGCGCTCGGCGCTCTCGCGCACGGCCAAGGACACGGTCGCGGCCTACGCGCTGTCCGAGGCCGGCTCGGGCTCGGACGCGTTCGCCCTGGCCCTGCGGGCCACGCCGCGCGGAGAGGGCTACGTTCTCGCTGGGCGGAAGATGTGGATCACGAACGCGGACGAGGCCGGCCTGTTCCTCGTGTTCGCCACGGTCGACCCGGGCCAGGGGTACCGTGGGATCACGGCGTTCCTCGTCGAGCGCTCAGACCCGGGCTTCGGCGTGGGGAAGCGCGAGAGCAAGCTCGGGATCCGCGCGTCGAGCACATGCGAGCTGATCTTCGACGGCTGCGCGGTCGACGCCTCGCGCGTCGTGGGCCAGGTCGGTCGAGGCTACAAGGTGGCGATCGAGCTGCTGAACGAGGGCCGGATCGGCATCGGGGCCCAGATGCTCGGCGTCGCTAGCGCGGCGCTCGATCACGCCCTGCGCTACACGAAGGAGCGCAAGCAGTTCGGCCGGTCGATCAGCGAGTTCCAGGCCGTGCAGCACCAGCTCGCCGACTGCGCGACGCACCTCGAGGCGGCGCGGCTCCTCGTGTACAACGCGGCGCGGCTGCGCGACCGCGGACTGCCGTTCGTGCGCCAGGCGGCGATGGCCAAGCTGTTCGCGAGCGAGGTGGCCGAGCGGGTGACTTCGGCGGCGGTCGAGCTCTACGGCGGGTACGGCTACACGACCGAGTATCCGGTCGAGAAGCTGTATCGCGACGCCAAGATCGGCAAGATCTACGAGGGGACGTCGTTCCTGCAGCGCAACACGATCGCCAAGTCGCTCCTCGACGACCGATGAACGACCTGTTCCTGCGGGCCTGCCGCGGTGAGCCGGTCGAGCGACCGCCGCTCTGGATCCTGCGGCAGGCCGGTCGCTACCTGCCCGAGTACCGTGCCGTGCGCGAGACGGTCGACTTCCTGACGCTGTGTCGCACGCCCGAGCTCGCAGCCAAAGTCACGCTCCAGCCAATCGACAGGTTCGGGTTCGACGCGGCGATCCTGTTCTCGGACATCCTGGTGCCGGCTGCGGCGCTGGGGATCGAGTTCGACTTCGATCCGGCGCCGACCCTCGCGCGCCCGATCCGCGAGCGCGCGGACGTGGCGCGTCTTTCGCGTACGCCGCCCGAGGAGGCGGTGCCGTACGTGTTCGAGACGGTGCGCATCGTGCGGCGGGAGCTCGAGGGCCGCGTGCCGCTGATCGGGTTCGCCGCGACACCGCTCACGCTCGCCGTGTATCTCGTCGAGGGCGGCGGATCGAAGGACCACGCGCAGATCAAGTCGCTCCTGTGGTCCGATCCCTCGACCGCGCACGAGCTGCTCGAGCGGCTGGCCGACCTGACCGCGCGGTACCTTGCGGCCCAGGTCGAAGCCGGGGTCCACGTGGTCCAGCTGTTCGACTCGTGGGCCGGGATCCTCGACCCGCAGACGTACCGCGAGTTCGGGCTGCGCTGGACCACGCGCGTGCTCGAGGCTCTCGCCGCGGCCGGCGTCCCGCGGATCTATTTCGCGCTCGACGCGAGTCACCTGCTCCCCGAGATTCGCCAGTGCCCGGCCGAGGTATTCGGCTGCGATTGGCGCCTGCCGCTCGACGCCGTGTCGCACGCGCTCGACGGCCGGTTCGTGCTCCAGGGGAACCTCGACCCATGCTCGCTCCTCGCACCGGGCGACGTCGTCGAGCGTCGCGCGGCCGAGGTGCTCGAGCGAGCGCGCGGCCTCGCGCGGGGCCACGTGTTCAATCTGGGCCACGGGATCCTGCCCCAGACTCCGATCGCGAGCGTCGAGCGGCTGGTCGAGACGGTGCGCGCGCACCGGCGGAGCGCCTGAATGCCGCGCCCGGGAGCGCCGCGCCCGGTGCCACCCGCGGGTCCCCCGGGAACGGTCGTCGTCATCGGCGCGGGCGTCGCCGGACTGACCGCCGCGTTCGAGATCCTCGAGCGCGGCGAGCGTTTCGCCGTGCGGCCCGAGGTGACCGTGCTCGAGGCCGCGCCTCGGTCGGGCGGGAACATCCGGAGCGAGCGCGTCGATGGCTTCCTGTGCGAGGCCGGACCGACCGCGTTCCTCGACAACGCCCCGGCGACCCTGACGCTCGCCCGCCGGCTCGGCCTGCGCGAGCGACTGTGCCGGGCCGATGCCGCCGCGGCCCAGCGCTACGTGTTCCGCGCCGGCCGCCTGCACCGCGTCCCGACCGGCGTGCGCGAATTGTTGACGACGAGCGCGCTGCCGCGCCGGGCCAAGCTGCGCGTGCTGCTCGAGCCGTTCTCCCGGCGCGCGCCCGAGGGCGACGAGTCGGTCCACGCGTTTGCCGAGCGCCGGATCGGACGCGGCGCGGCCGACGTCCTGGTCGATGCGATCGTCGCCGGCGTGTACGCCGGAGACTCGCGGGCCCTGTCGCTCGAAGCGACGTTTCCGAAGATGCACGCGATGGAGCAGGAGCACGGGAGCCTGATCCGTGCGTTGCTGGCCCGCAAGCGCAAGCCCGCGGCCGAAGCCGAGGATGGCGGGCCCGCGGGCCCGGGCGGCACCCTGACCTCGTTCCAAGAGGGCTTCGCCGAGCTGACCGACGCCCTGGCCGGGGAGCTCGGTAAGCACGTGCAATTGGGCTGTCGCGTGAGCCGCGTCGTCCCGCTCGGCCAGCGCGGCTTCCGCATCCTGCCGAGCCAGGGCGCGCCGATCGAGGCCGATGCCGTGGTCGTCGCCTGCCCGGCGTGGGACGCAGGGCCGCTGCTCGCCGACGCCGATGCGGAGCTCGGGCGCGTGCTCTCGGAGATCGGCACGGTGCCGCTCGCCGTCGTGCATACCGCCTACCGCACGCTGGCGCTCGGCGACCAGCCGAGCGGCTTCGGGTTCCTCGTCCCGCGCGGCCAGGGTGTGCGGATCCTCGGGACGCTCTGGTCATCCCAGATCTTCCCCGGGCGCGCGCCCGATTCGGCGAGCCTCCTGACCACGATGGTCGGCGGGGCGCACGACCCTGCGGCGGTCGACCTCGACGACAAGAAGCTGCTCGAGCTCGTGCGGGCCGACCTCCAGGCGGTGATGGGCATCACCGTCCAGCCGTATTTCACGCGCATCGTGAGGTGGCCGCGCAGTATCCCCCAGTACACGATCGGCCACCCCCAGCGGCTGCGCGCGATCGAGCGCCGCGTGGGCGAGCACACCGGCCTCTTCCTTGCCGGGAACTCGTACGTCGGGGTGTCGGTCAACTCGTGTATCGAGGAGGCCGGGAGGATCGCCGAGTCGGTCCTGCAGTTCCTCGACTCCCGCAAGACCGACTGACGTTTCGCGTCACCCATTTACAGGATTCGCAATTGCAGATGCGTTCTCCCGTCGGTAGATTGCCGACGTAGCGGAGTGCGCATAGTCATGAACAACGAACGAGGTATGACCTTCGTCGAGCTAGTCGTCGTGCTGGCGCTCGCCGGAATGTTGATCCTCACCGCAGGAAGGTTCGCCCTGCCGTGGCTCGGCCGCGAGACGATGCGCAGCGCGGTCTACAACGTCCAGACGTTCCTGCAGCTCGCGCGCGTCGAAGCGATCACGCGCAACCGCGAGTGCCGGTTCGAGATCGACATCGCGACGGGCGTCGTTCGCGTGTACGACCGGATGGATCCGGCGGACCTCACGGACGACGTGCTGCTGCGGAGCGCACAGCTCGACGACGGGGTCGATTTCTCGCGCCCCGGGGGCGGTGCCGCGGTCACGCTCTCGCAGATCGGCGCGACGACCAAGTACGAAGCTGTGTTCCGCCAGGATGGGGTCGTGACCGCCGGCATTGGCGACATCGTCATGCTCGGCGGGCAGCGCTACGAGCGCATCTCGGTCTTCGGTGCGGGCGGGACGCAGGTGGAGAGATGGGACAATGGTGCGTGGCATGTCGGATCGTGAAACCGTGCGCCGGGCGGCGGGCTTCACGCTGCTCGAGGTGCTCATCGCCCTGGTGCTGATCGGGGTCGGTGTCCTCGCCGCAGCCCCGATGTTCGTGTACGCGATGCAGGGGAACGCCGTTGCCGCGGACTTCGGCTCGGTCGGCGCGATCGCCGTCGAGCGCATGGAGCTCCTGCGGGCCCAGGAGTACAGCGACCTGACCCCGGGCGGCAGCCTCACGGGAAGCGTGTCCGGCTACTCGGATGCGTCGAACCCCGACTACGTCGTGCGCTGGCAGATCGCGGACAACGCCGTGCCGACCGGTACGCGCTCGATCACCGTTCGGGCGATCGCCGTGCGCCGCGTGGTCGGTGCCCGCAAAGAGATCACGCTGACGACCCTGAGGGGACGATGAACGCCAAGCGTAGCGAGCGGGGCGCGAGCCTGATCGAGATGATGATCAGCCTCGTGGTCTTTCTCCTGGCGATGAGCGGCCTGGCGACGTTCTTGCTCCAGAACGCGCGAATCAACAAGGCCCAGCAGATGACCGCCGACGTCCAGGCCAACGCGCGCAACACGTTGTCGGTCGTCGTGCAGAAGATGCGCAGCGCCGGATGGGACCCGCTGCAGGTCGGAATCGGCCCGTTGACGCTCGATCCGGACCTGGCCGACGACGTGAGCGAGATCGAGGTCTTCGCCGACCTGAACGCCGACGGCGACCCGGACGATATTGACGAGCAGATCCTGATCCGGCACACCGGGGCGAGCAAGACGGTCGAATGGCGCCCGGACAACAACGTGGCCACGGCGTTCGTGACGCTGTCGACGAACATCTCGAACGACGCGGACGGCGACGGCACGATCGAGCCGATGTTCGTCCCCGACGACACGGCGAACCCGACCGTGATCACGATCCGGATCACCGCGCAATCCCCGGCTCCCGACCCGACGTCCGGCCAGTACATCCGGTACACCGTGACGAGCGACGTCGCGCTGCGCGCCGAGGTCTAGCCGGGCCGACCTCCCCAGGAATCCGGGGAAAAAACCCCGATCCCACGCCCGGTCCCGTATCCGGGGACCGGTGCGTGGGCCCGTCCCCCGTGGGGTCAGGTCTCGAATCGTTGCGTTCTGGCCGCGATAACGCAATGATTCGAGACCTGACCCCGGGTTGGGGAGGGTCCTCTTGGTCACGCTCTCCGATCGCGTCGTCCTCGTCACCGGTGCGTCGAGCGGGATCGGCGCGGCGTGCGCCCGCGCGTTTGCCGGTGCGGGGGCGCTCGTCGCCGTCGTGGCTCGCCGCGCCGAGCGCTTGGCCGCGCTCGAGCGCGAGCTTCGAGCGCTCGGGGCCGCGGCCGTCCGCACGATCGTGCTCGACGTGCGGGACCGCGAGGCCGTCGCCGCGACGATCGACAGCCTCGAGGCCCCCTGGCGCGAGATCGAGGTCCTGGTCAACAACGCGGGCCTCAGCCGCGGCCTCGCCGGCCTCCCGACGGGTGAGATCGACGACTGGGAAGAGATGATCGATACGAACGTCAAGGGCCTGCTCTACGTCGATCGGGCCGTCGTCCCGGGGATGGTCGAGCGCGGTCACGGCACGGTCGTGCACATCGGCTCGATCGCCGGCCGGCAGCTCTACCCCGGGGGGAACGTGTACTGCGCGACGAAGCACGCGGTGCGCGCGCTGACCGACGGACTGCGGCTCGACGTGCTGGGGAGCGGCGTGCGCGTCACGTCGATCGACCCGGGGCTCGTCGAGACCGAGTTCAGCGAGGTCCGGTTCCACGGGGACCGGGAGCGTGCGCGCGCCGTGTATCGGGGCCTGACCCCGCTGACGGCGGACGACGTGGCCGAGGTCGTGGTGTTCGCCGCGACCCGTCCGCCGCACGTCGATCTGGCGGAAGTCCTGCTCCTGCCCACCGATCAGGCCTCGACGACCCACGTCCACCGCGCTCCGGGTGCGGAACCGGCAACGCGCGATCGATAGGGCTCGCTTGACGGACCGACACGCCCGGGGTAAGACCCGAGGCGTGCCCCGCGTCGCCATCGCCCTCGGTACCGCGCTCGTCGGGGCGACCGCGCTCCTGGCCCAGGTGCCGACCCCTGCGCCGACGCCGATTCCCGGAGGTCCGACCGAGACCGCCGAGGTGCACCTGGCGCAGATCGACGTCACGGTCTACGGACCGCCCGACGTCGTATCGAGCCTGACCGCCGAGGATTTCGCGCTCCGGATCCAGCTCACGACGCTCCGCTCGTTCACCGTCGACCGACTGTGCCCGGACGCCGCCGCACCCGAGGCACAGGCGTCCTGGGCGCCGAGCTACCTGTTCTACTTCGACCAGCCGCACCTGACGTTCGCCGGCCGGCAGAACGCGATCGACATCGCCCGCCGCCTCGTGCTGTCTCTCGTCGACCACGGCGCCCGGGCGATGATCGTGTCGAACGCGCGTGCGGTCGAGATCGTCGCCCCGCTGACGACCGACCGCGCCACCCTGACCCACGCCCTCGACCGGCTGGAAAACGATCGGAAGCAGTGGGACGAGTACGCGGAGACCGAGGACTACCGCGTCGCCGACGTCACGCGTGAGCTGAACGAGATGAACAACTTCGAGCACGCCGTGGCGGTCGCGCGGCGGTACCAGCTCGAGGAGCGGATCCGCACCGACCGCGACCTGCGCCGCCTGGCCATGACGATGAGCCAGCTCGCCGAGGCGCTGCCGCCGAAGTCGGTCATCTACTTCGCCGACACGACGCGCTCGAACGCGGGCGAGCACTACCTGGCGTTCTTCGGCCGGGCGCAGCGCACCGACGAGCCGCTCCTCGGACCGATGGCCGCCGACTCCCTCACGGCGCAGCTGGCGTTCGACCGCGTGCTGAACGAGGCGGCGTCCCAGGGGATCCGGATCCACACCGTCGAGGCCCGCGGCCTCGTGCTCGCGAGCGATCTCGCCGTCCAGTCGGGGGTCGGGATGTCGTCGGCGGGCGCCGTCGCCTCATCCTCGCGCGTCCGGACCAGCGACGCCCACCGTACGCTCGAAGGCCTCGCGGCCGAGAGCGGAGGTCAGTCGTTCCTCCACGGGGTCGGGCCGGCGCGCATCGCCGATCGCCTCGTCGCCGATGCGAGCTGCGTGTACCTGCTGAGCTTCGATCCGACCGGGTTCGCCGAGGATCAGCCACTGCGCGTCAGCGTCTCCGTCCGTCGGCCCGGCGTGACCCACCGCACGCGTGGGCGGCTCGTCGTGGCCAGCGCGTCGTCCCGGCTGACCTCCCGCATCCTGCGCGCCTTCGCCGCCCCCGACTCGATCGCCGACCCGTTCGAGGTCCGCACCGGCCTGATCCCCACGGGCTTCAAGAACGGACGCTACACCGCCCTGCTGCAGGTCGCGATCCCCGGCTCGGCGCTCAGCGGAGCGGCGTGGGACCTCGGCGCGACGCTCGTCCAGGGCGAGAAGGTGCGCGGGCGCGCCGCGGGACGCATCGCCTCGAACACACCGGGCGCGCCCGTGATCCTCGAATCCGAGGTCGAGCTCGGCGCCGGAGCCTACGACCTCGTCGCCGTGGCCCACGAAGACCGCACCGGGCTCGTCGCCTCGAGCAGCCTGCGCCTCGACTGGCCCGCGCTGCGCGAGGCGCGTGTGGGGGTCGGTCCGATCGCGATCGTCCAGCCGGTCGTCGGCGCGTTCCTGCGCAGCGGGGTGACGCGCACGGCGGGCTCGGTGATCGCGGGGGCCGGCGACCCGGTCGACCCGTCGCGCCCCACCGCCATCGTCACCGTCGCCTGTCCCGCGGCGAGCCGGACCGCGCCGCGGATCGTCGAGCGCGCGCTCACCGGTCCGACGCGCCACGAGTTCCCGCCGCAGGACCTGACCGGAGAATCGTCGTGCGTCCAGCTGCGCGACGTCGTCCCGTCGAACACGCTCCGCGGCGGCCCGTATCGATACGTCCTGCGCGTCGTCGCGGGGGACGAGACGCTGGTCGAGGCCGAGCGCGAGTTCGTCGTCGTCACGGGCGCGCCCGAGGCGGAGGAGGAGCCATGAGCCGGAGGAGGAAGCACATGCGGTGGGGTGGATTCGCGTTCGGCGTCGCGATCGCGATCGGGGCCCTCGCTCGGGCGGCACAGACCGAACCGCCCGCGCCGACACCGGAGCCCGAGGAGATCGATCTCGTCGAGAAGGCCGAGCGCCGCCTCGTCCAGATCGACGTGACGGCCCACGGACCCGCGGCCGAGATCGCAGCCCTGACGCAGGACGACTTCGAGATCGTCGTGAACGGAGAGCGGATCGAAGAGTTCACCGTCGATCGCCTGTGCGGGGAGGCCGACCTGCGGGCGACGACCGCGGAAGCCGCGGTCGACAAGGCCAAGCCGCCGACGCCGAGCGGCGTCGGAGCACCCGCGGCGCCGGCCCCCACGTACCTGATCTACTTCGATCAGCACCACCTGACGCTCGCCGGGAGACAGAACGCGCTCGACGAGTCGCGGCGGATGATCCCGAGCCTCGTGGCCGACGGGGGCCGCGTGGCCATCGCCTCGAGCGGCGAGGTCGTCGACGTGGTGATCGATTTCACCTCGGACGTGACCGCGCTCCTCACCGCGCTCGACCGGATCGAGAGCAACCGGAAGTACTGGGACCAGTATCCGCAGCTCGAGGCCCAGCGGGTGGCTGAGCTGCTCCAGATCCAGAGCTGGCACGGACAGGATGCCGGGTGCAGCAAGGCCCGGTTCTTGCAGCAGGAAGAGCTGTTCCGTACCGACAAGGCGCTGCGCCGGTTCGCCATGGTGCTCGGCTTGCTCATCGACGTGCGTCCGCCGAAGGTCGCGCTGTACTTCGCCGACACCGTGCGCCGCGAATCCGGCCGGCACTACTACTCCTACGTCGGGCCGTGCGACTACAGCTCGTTCAACGCCGAGCAGGCGATCGACGGGATCATCGATACCGCGACGGCGAACGGCATTCGGCTCTACACGATCCAGGCCGAAGGGCTCGTGACCGGTGAGTCTCTGAGCCTGCCCGGCGTGTCGAGCCCCGGTGGCGTCAACCCGAACCAGTCGCGGATCCGCGACGCCCAGAACGCGCTCGCCGGCATGGCGCTCGAGACCGGCGGCAAGTCGTTCCTCAACGGCGTCGCGGCGCCCAAGATGGTCAAGGCGATCCACGACGACGTCTCGTGCGTGTACCTGATCAGCTTCGACGGCGCGAAGTTCAAGACCGACGCACCGC
Organism: uncultured Acidobacteriota bacterium; assembly: GCA_963824225.1. Lineage (GTDB taxonomy): Bacteria > Acidobacteriota > Polarisedimenticolia > Polarisedimenticolales > Polarisedimenticolaceae > CAWGOF01. Next base: position 884,535 of record CAWGOF010000003.1, read on the forward strand.
TGTCGGTGCGGGTCGAAACCAAGCGCCCGAAGGTCGAGCTGCAGACGCGCGGACGGCTCGTGCTGCCGAGCGAGTCCGAGATGCGGACGACGCGCCTCCTCGCTGCGTTCGTCGCTCCGGGAATCGTGCACAAGGATGTGACGCTGCGCGGGACCTTGATCCCGCTGGGGTTCGACGACGGCTCGTACCGCGCGCTCGTGCAGGTCCAGGCGCCGGCCTCGCCGGTCCCGAATACCGCGTGGGACCTCGGCGCGTCGCTCGTGTCGGGCGGAGAGATAAGGCAGGACGCCTCGGGACGGCTCTCGATCAAGCAGTCCGGGGTCCCCGTCGTGTTCGAGAGCGAGATGCGGTTCAAGCCCGGGCCGTACGAGCTGATCCTCGTGGCCCATGACACGACGTCGAACCAGCTCGGGACGATCCGGATCGATGGTAGCTGGCCCGAACGGGGCGACGGCCCGGCGATCGGACCGATCGCCGTGATCCAAAAGAGCGCGGGCTCGGTGTTCCTGCGCCAGGGCGCACCGCGCGTCGGCGGCTCGCTCGCGCGGGCGGACAAGGAGACGGTGCGAACCGACGAGCCGACGCACCTCCTGACGCTCGTCTGCCGTGGGAGAGGAAAACCCACGCTGCGTATCGCGCGCACGCTCGAGGGCGACTCCGTGACCGAGTTCCCGGCGACGGACGTCCGGTTCGACGACGAGCCCGGACCGTGCGTGCAGATCCGGGACATGATCCCGGCCAAGACGATGGTCTCGGGGGTCTTCGACTACAAGGTGCGCGTCCTCGACGGCGCGACCGAGCTCGCGACCGCGACCCAGACGATCTACGCGCTGGGCCCCGACGTGGGTTCGGCGGGCGGGTCGTGAGGTGACGCGGGCCGGGGTGACGGGGTCGACGGTCGGGCTGCTCGCCCTCTCCGTCCTCGCGGCGTCTGATCCCGAGCCACCGCGCAAGATCGACCTCGTCGAGAAGACCGAGCGCCGCTTGGTCCAGCTCGACGTGACCGCCCGTGGACCGGCGGCCGAGATCGCGAGCCTGACGCGCGAGGACTTCACGCTCGTGGTCAATGGCGAGTGGATCGAGTCGTTCACCGTGGACCGGCTGTGCGGCGAGCCCGAGGCTCGCACCGTCTCGGGCGAGGTCTCGAACGCCGAGGCCGGATCGAGCACGCCGCTCCCCGAAGGGCGGTCCACCGCAAGCTACCTGATCTACTTCGACCAGCACCATCTGACGATCGCCGGCCGGCAGAACGCGATCGACCTGGCTCGGCGCATGATCCCCGACCTCGTGCGCGACGGCGGGCGCGTCGCGGTGGCCTCGAGCGGTGACACGGTCGACGTGCTGGCCGATTTCAGCGGCGATGCGCAGTCGCTCAGCACGGTGCTCGATCGGCTCGAGGGCGACCGGCACCACTGGGACGAGTACCCCGTCCGGGAGGAGTCGCGGATCCGCGAGCTGTTCGAAGACGAGGACAAGCTGGGCCACGGGTTCGCGTGCAGCAAGGCACGCTGGTTTCGGATGGAGGAGTTATACAGGACCGAGAAGGCGCTCCGGCGCTTCTCCATGGTGCTCGGCATCCTGGCCGAGGCACAGCCGCCCAAGGCGGCCCTGTACTTCGCCGACACGGTCCGGCGGGACCCGGGCGCGCACTACTACACGTACATAGGAGCCTGCGCGGACCAAGAGGTCGGAGAGAGCGGAAGCCCCTCCGCGTTCGGGGCCGCGCACGTGATCGACCGTGTGATCGCGAACGCCTCCGCGTACGGCGTCCGCATGTACACGATCCAGGCCGAGGGGCTCGTCACCGGCGAGACGCAAGCTGTCCCCACGTATGGGTCGCCCACATCGGTTACTTCGCCGACCTCACGCATCAAGCCGTTCAGTCCGAACCAGCGGCGCATCCACCAGGCGCAGGACGCGCTGGCCGGGATGGCGCTCGAGACGGGCGGTCAGTCGTTCCTCAACGGCGTCGCGGCACCCAGGATGGTCAAAGCGATCCACGACGACGTCTCGTGCATGTACCTGATCAGCTTCGACGGGGCGAAGTTCAAGCTCGACACGCCGCTCTCGGTCCGCGTCGAGACGAAGCGCCCGAAGGTCGAGCTGCAGACGCGCGGTCGCGTCGTGCTGCCGAGCGAGTCCGAGCGTCGCACCGCACGGCTCCTGACCGCGTTCGTAGCCCCGGGGATCGCACACAAGGACCTGACCGTGCGCGGCACGCTGATCCCGCTCGGGTTCGAGCACGGCCGCTACCGCGCGTTGGTGCAGGTCCTGGCCCCGGGCTCGCCCGTGTCCGACGCGGTGTGGGACCTCGGCGCCTCGCTCGTCTCGGGCGGAGAGATGAGACAGGACGACTCGGGCCGGCTGACGATCAAGCGGTCTGGCGTCCCGGTCGTGTTCGAGAGCGAGATGCGCTTCGATCCCGGGCCGTACGAGCTGATCCTCGTGGCCCACGACACGACGTCGAACCAGATCGGCACGATACGGATCGAGGGCAGCTGGCCCGAGCGGGGCGACGGCCCGGCGATCGGGCCGATCGCCGTGATCCAGAAGAGCGCGGGCTCGGTGTTCCTGCGCCAGGACGCACCGCGCGTCGGCGGCTCGCTCGCGCGAGCGGACAAGGAGACGGTGCGAACCGACGAGCCGACGCACCTCCTGACGCTCGTCTGTCGTGGGAAAGGAAGGCCCACGCTGCGTATCGCCCGCACGCTCGAGGGCGACTCGGTGACCGAGTTCCCGGCGACGGACGTCCGGTTCGACGACGAGCCCGGACCGTGCGTGCAAATCCGGGACATGATCCCGGCCAAGACGATGGTCTCGGGCGTCTTCGATTACAAGGTGCGCGTCCTCGACGGCGCGACCGAGCTCGCGACCGCGACCCAGACGATCTACGCGCTGGGTCCGGAAGGGGTCGCCGCCAGCAGTGCGGGCGGCCCATGAGCCCCTACAGGAATGGCGCCGCCTCGGGTAGTGCCTTGCAAAGCGCGGCCGCGATCTGACCCTGACCGCTCAACAGCTCGAAGTCCGAGAACTCGAACCCTGGCCCGACCGCGCAGCTCACGAGTGTGTAGCTGCCGAGCGAGCGTGCCGCCTGCCACCACGTCGCCGGCACGCAGCGCACCGGCTCCTGTTCGGGGCCGAGCGGGCCGAGCCGAGCGCGCTCGAGCCGAAGCTCGTCCGGCGGCATCAACAGCAGCTCGAGCGACGCGCCCTCGCAGTGGTGCCAGAGCTCGTCCGAGCGCACGCGATGCCAGCGACTGATGGCGCCTTCCGGGAGCAGAAAGTAGATCGACGTCAGCGCCGCTCGAGCACCCCGCCCATCCGCGGGCTCGACGCCGAGTCGCCCACGCCAAATCTCCCGGTAGTAGCCGCCCTCGGGGTGACGCACGAGCTGCAGGTCTAGTAGGAGCTCCGCGACGCGTTCCACTTCAGAACATGCCGAGCTCGTTGACGCACGGATCGGGAACCTGCTGCCCGACGTCCCATAGCTCCACCACGCGACCGCCCTCGAAGCGGAAGATGTGGACGACCGCCGCTCCGCGGTCGCCGGGCGTCTGACGTACGTGCGACAGGACGGCCACGCGATCGCCGTCCTCGAGCGCGAACTGGACGTCGAGAACCTTGTTTGGGGTCTGCGCCTCGTTCTGCTCCATCGCCGCCATCAGCGAGGGCGCGTCGCCGCGAAAGTAAGGATTGTGGTGCTTGAACCCGGGTCCGACGTGCTTGCGATACGCCTCGCGCACCTTGCCCGAGGCAACGAGCGTCAGGAACTCGACCGCAGCGTCTTTCGGGGAGTCAGCGGCCATCGTCATCCTCCTTGAGTCGCCTCCAGACTCCAGTCTACGCCGCGGGCCTGCTTGACGGGGACCGCTCGCCCAACATATCTTGTTGGGTGATGAAGAGCGCACGTCGCCAGCGCGTCGTCTACCGGGCCACGGCGTCGAGACGCCCGCCCCGCGTGTCCGAGACGGACGCGGCCGAGTGGCAGCTCGGCGAGCGCCTCGAGCGGTTGATTGCGACGCTCGGGAGCAATCGCGTGGCCGAGATCCTGGGGGTCAGTGCGTCCCAGCCCTCGCGCTGGCGCAGCGGCACCGAGCGCATGAGCCCGCAGAGTCAGAGGCGCGTGCTCGATCTCGACTACGTGATGGCCCGGGTGCTCCAGCTCTTCCCGCGCGAGCAGGCGGAGATCTGGCTCACATCCCACAACGCCCACCTAGGAGCACGGCCAATCGATGTCCTGTGCCTGCGCGGAGTTGGGCCTGTCATCGCCGCGGCCGATGCCGAGGCCCAAGGGGCCTACGCCTGACCGGAGTCCGTCTCTATCGCGTCTTCCCGTGGCTCGAGCAGGCCGGTGCGAGAGAGCGCGGGCACGCGCTCCACGTGGCACCGATCCAAGGTGCGGGTCGCGTGGACAACCCCGAGCACTACCGGGTGCTGTACGCGTCCGACTCGCCGGTCGGGGCGATCGCCGAGGCGTTCGGCGGCCACGGTGTCTGGACCGACCAGCTCTTCGACGGGCGACCCGAGCTCCCCGGGAGCCGCACCGCGCTGGCCGAGATCGCAACGCGCGACCTGCGAGCGCTCGACCTCGACGAACCGGAAGCGCTCGTCGCGCGCGAGCTGCGGCCGTCACGCGTCGTGACCCGGGATCGGAGGGTGACCCAGGCCTGGGCGCTCGACATCTACCGCGAGCGGCGCTGGGCCGGCGTGCGCTGGTGGAGCTACTACGAGCCGAGCTTCGGGTCCTACGGCATCTGGGACGCGCGCGGCATGCGGGTCCGTGCCGTCACTCCGCTCGAACGGGAGCATGGCGCGGTTCGGGAAGCGGCGAGCCTCCTCGCCCGGCCGTGGAACTGAAAGCTACAGGCGCTCGATCCTCGACCAAGCACGCGCTCACGTTGGCACGGGCGTGTCGGTATTCCAGAGCTCCCATGCGATGGGCCACGTGTCTCCGTGCCGCTTCCGACACACGATGTGGGAAGCGCGCAGCGTACACGAGTGAAGCCTCTTGGGCCGCCGTGCCCTCCTGAATGCCTCGGTCGGGCCCGCCCCACGATTGCCGGAGCGTAGACCGCGATGGCGACCGAGGAGGTTGTGCCTAGGTTCCGGGAGTGCGTCGTCCTGGGATCCGAGAGCCAGATGAGCTGAAGCGCGGGCGTCCAAACATGGGACTGGCCCTTGCGGACCGTGGCGATGGCACAGAGCGTCGAGGCCTCGAGCAGCGAGCACACGATCAACCGATCGGACCGCCTGATCATGCCTCTAGGCCGCCGTATTCAGCTGCCGTTGTGGACGCGCGTCACCAAGTAGACGGCCACGATCACCATCGGGATGGCGACGAACCGATGTTGCGGGAACAGATACCACGCCGAAAGTACGAGAACGGTCCGCGCGATTCCATGAAACAGCCCGACCCAATGCTGGATCATCCAGGAAAAGGGCACCCACATGAGCCCGGCGAGAATCCCGACCGTGAGGGGGAGCGAAGTCGGCTCGATCAGGAAGAACGGAATGGCGATCGCAAAGACGAGCCAGGCCATGACGATCGTATAGAAGAACAGCTGGTCGAACGCATTCTTGGGCCGCGTCTTTCCCAGGAGATCCTCCCCCAGCAAGCGCGCCACCACGAGGCCCAAGCCAAAGATCGAGCCGGTGGCGATGAACAGGACCCAAGCGGCCAGCTCGACCGGCAAGAACGCACCGCAGACTCCGATGACGAGCCAGGCGATGGTGCCGGCGACCGGCATGGCAAGGAAGCGGTTGCTCGCGAACTCCGCGAGTTGCTCATCGAGCGATCGGGCAGCCGTTTCTGTCATGGAGCTTCGCCTCCCGGCCGGCCAGGTGCCGTCCGCTTCGAGCGCAGAATCACCGCGTAAACGAGCGCGTTGGCTAGAAGAACGAACGCCCCCAACGCGTACTGGAGTCCGCGCGGGAGAGACGCTGGATACAGGACTGGGATGACGTAGTGTTCGACGAAGCTCGATGAGTACCCGGCGCTACCGCCCCGAGTCCGCAGGCTGTTCTCGAGGGGCGTGAGCGGACAGACCCAGCCGGCGAACTCGACCCACGCGCCCCAGGCTACGGCCGGCAGATGCACCCAGGCGACCCGCGGCCAGCGCAGCACCAGGATCCCCCCGAACACCACGAACAGCACGAAAGCTCCGTGAAGGACAACGGTGACGTCGGCGAGGATTCGAAACATTAGAGACGCTTCGATAGGAGCTGTCGGTCCGCGTCTCGAAACCCCTGGCGGCGATACACGGCCTGGCCGGCTTCGTTCGCGCGCCCGACCTCGAGGTGCAGGGCCCGAACGCCCAAGGCCCGGCACTCTCGCTCCACGGCCTCGAGAACGCGCGTGCCGAGGCCTGCTCCTCGAAACGGGGGTTGAATAAAGAGGTCATCGATGAAGGCATCGCGCCCGTAGAACTCGAGACTGAAACCGAAGGTGACCGCGATGTAGCCGACAGGCTGCTCGAGGCTCAAGATGAGCCACAAGCGACCAAGGCTCGCGTCCTCGATCAACGTCTCGAGCGCGGCGCGGGCCAGCGTCGCATCCAGCGGGTAGCCGGACTCGGCGTAGAACTCGCCCATCAGGGACGCGACGAGCGCGAGGTCATCGGCTCGAGCGAGGCGAATCGGGGAAACCATGTCCGGTCCGGATACTAACCCGGCACCGGCAGCGGTATGCCTCAGATCGCTTGGCGGGCGATGCGCTGGGCCAGGGCGTCGACCGCGTCGGCGTCGAGCCGGTCGCCGCGGAGCTCGGTCAGGCGGAGCAGGGCTTCGCCCGACGAGAGGGGGCGGGTCAGCCTCGTCGTGGTCATGCCGTCGTAGACCTCGGCCACGGCCAGGATGCGCGCGGCCATCGGCACGGCGTCGCCGCGGACGCCGTAGTAGCCCTGGCCGTCCGGCTGCTCGTGGTGGTGCAGGATCACGTTGGCGACGCCGTCGTCGCAGCTCAGCTGGCGCAGGAGCGCAGCTCCGCGTCGCGGGTGGGTGCGGATCATCGAGCGCTGGCCCTCGTCGAGCGGGGCGCGCTGGTGCAACACCTCGACCGGCACGGCGACCTTGCCGATGTCGTGCAGCATCGCCGCGCGCAGGAGCGTCGTCATCTCCTGGTCGCCCAGCTCGAGCGGCTCGGCCATCGTCGCGCAGAGGGCCGTGACGCGCTCGGCGTGCCCGGGGGCGAACGCGTCGCGGCGGTCGGCCCAGCGTCCGACGCGGCCCGCGACCTCGCCATAGGCGCCGAGCGTACGCTCGGACGCGCCGTCCGTGCCGAAGAATCGGGCCAGCCTGTTGCCTATCCCGCCTCTCGGCGGCGCGAGCGGACGCTCGTCCGGCGCGCTGGCGCAGCCGAGCACGACGCGGCGCACGCGGGCCAGGGCCTCGATGCGCCCGAGCAGCTCGGCGCACTCGAACGGGGTGAGGATGCGATCGACGAGCCGGTCGTCCAGGTCGACTTCGCGGTCGAGATCGTCGCCGTGCTGGATCAACGAGCAGCGGAGGCGGGAACCCGCGGCTCTTGCCCGCGGCTTCGGCCAGGATCGCGCTCGTCGCGTCGGCCGGGGCGATGACGACCTCGGGGAGGACGCGCGATTCGAGCTCGCCCCAGCCCTCGGTCCCCAGGTGGACGTCGACCTGGTGGCCGCCTTGGCGCAGGATCCGGCTCACCTCGCGCACGCGCTCGCGCTCGGGGCCGACGACCAGAACTCGGGCCACCTCGGGCTCTCCCCTCCCCCCGAACACCTCTCCCCGGCCGGAATGTAGGGTCCGATTACGGAGATGTCACGGGCCGAGGAAGTCCAGCGCTGCTCGGGCGGCCCAGAACGGCTCGGGCCCCCGGCTCCAGTAACCGCAGTGTCCGCCGTTCTTGGGATGGACGAAGGACAGCCGGCTCAGGCCATGGTGCGGCGTGAAGATCTCGACCGGGACGATCGGATCGTTGGCCGCCGAGAGGACGAGCGTCCTACGTGCGATCTGCTGCAGGGTCGGTGCCGCGCTCGCCTGCTCGTAGTAGGTCGCGCTCGACGCGTAGCCGCCGTCGGGCGCGGTGAACAGCTCGTCGAAGCGCCGGATCGTCCGGGCCCGGCCCAGGCGCTCGATGCCCGGAACCGCACGGATCGCCGCCACGCGCTTGAGCTGCTCGCGCAGCTTGCGCACGTAGTGCGCGTGATAGACGAAGTTGCGCGGCCGCTCGATCGAGCGCGCGCAGGCCGCGAGGTCGATCGGCGGGTTGATCGCCGCCAGGGCGTCGAGCCTGCAGTCGGCGGCGGCACGGCCGGCGTAGCGCAAGAGCATGTTGCCGCCCAGCGAGAACGCGACGGCGAGGAACGGGCGCGGGTGGTGTTGCGCAGCGAGCGCGTCGAGCACGGCGGCCACGTCCTCGCTCTGACCCGCGTTGTAGAGCGTCTGCGCCAGGCGCTCGGTTCCGCCGCACGTGCGCAGGTTCATGCGCGCGGTCGTGAGCCCGCGGGCCCAGGCCGCCTGCGCCGTGCGCAGCACGTAGGACGAGCCGGCCGAGCCGCCCATGCCATGGAGCAGGAGCAGCGTGCCGCGGGGTCGGGCGGTCGGTCGATCGACCTCGATCTTGACCGCGCTGCCTCGGCCGACGTCGACGACCAGCGGCTCGGCTGCCTCGAGCGTGCGCGGCGGGCGGCGGAGCACCGGGAAGATCGTCTGCAGGTCGGGCCCCGGGAGCCAGCCTACGGGGCGGAACCCGGACGACCCGTCGTACATCGAGCGGGCTACTCGAGGAGCCGGGCCACGACGAGCGTCACATCGTCGGCGGGCGGCGCCCCGTCGCTCCACGCGTGGATCTTGTCCAGCACCGCGTCGACGACGGCCGAGGCTTCCTTGTCGCGGTTCGCTGCGAGCACCTCGGCCAGCCGCGTCTCGCCGAGCTCCTCGCCCGACGGTGCGGCGGCCTCGGTCACGCCGTCGCTGTACACGGCGAGCAAGTCCCCCGGTCGCAAGTCGGTCGCCTGCTCCTCGTAGCCGATCTCGGGCAAGATCCCGAGCACGGTGCCCTTCCCCGGGAGCAGCTCCGTCTCGCCCGGCGCGCGAACGATGATCGGCGGATTGTGGCCGGCGTTGCAGTACACCAGGCGGCCGGATTGCGGGTCGAGCACGCCGAAGAACATCGTGATGAACCGGTTCGTCGGCGAGTGCGCGGCGACGCTGTGGTCGAGGCGGGACATCAGCGCGGCCAGGTTGCCCGGCTCCTCGGCCAGGATCTGCACACGGGCCTGCAGGTTGCTCATCAACAGCGCCGCCGACATGCCCTTGCCGGCGACGTCGGCCACGACGATCGCCACGCGGCCGTCCTGGTACGGGATGAAATCGTAGTAGTCGCCGCCGACCGTGCGGCACGGCGCGTTGTGGCCCGCGAGGTCGAGCTTTGCGATCCGCGGCTGCCCGCGTGGCAGGATCCCGCGCTGGATCTCGGCGGCCTGCTTCAGGTCGACGTTCCGGCGCTGCTCGCGGCGCTCCATCTCGGCGAACCGCTCGTGCTCGATGCGGATCGCAGCGACGTTCGCCAGCACCGTGAGCAAGTTCAGATCGTCCGGGCTGAACGACCGAATGAACGACCGCGAGTCGACGTAGATCAGCCCGATCACCCGGTCCTCGGTCTGCAGCGGCACGGCCATCATGGTCTGGATCTGCTGCTCGCTGATGCTGTGCTGCAGGCGGAACGCGTCGTCGGTCGCCAGGTCGCGCACGAGCACCGAGGCGCGCTCGCGGATCACGCGATCGCGCACCGTCGTGCTGATCCGGAACCCGTCGCCGTGGACCGCGCGCGAGACGAGCGTCTCGCCCTCGAGGATCATCACCACGCCGCGCTCGGCACCGACCGCTTCGATCGACAGGCCGAGGATCAGCTCGAACAGCTCGGACAGCGGGCGCTGCCCGGCGAGCTCGCGGCCCGCGCGGACGAGCGCGCGCACGACCGGGCTGCGGAACGCCTGGCCCCGCGACTCGTCCGAGCGTCCCGGACGGAGCGCGAACTGCAGGGGTGCCGTGGCCTCGCCCGACATCACGCCCTCGAGGCTCGTCATGATCGTCGCCTCGCGGCGCGGTGCCTCCTCGGCCTCCTCGCCCGGAACGAAGATCACGCTCTCCTGCGCCGCGGCATCGAGGTCGACGACCGAGATCAGCAGGTGTCCTGCGGCCAGCCGGTCGCCCGGGCTCACCGGCTGCGCGGCCTCGAGGCGCATGCCGTTGCGCAGCGTGCCGTTCTTGCTCCCCAGGTCCTCGGCGATCCAGCCGTCGCCCGCGCGCGCGAACTGCAGGTGCCGGCGCGACAGGCTCGCGTCCTCCGGATAGCACAGGTCGTTGCTGTGCGCGCGGCCGAGCGTCACGCGCTCGCCGTCGAGCGGGAACCGGCGCGTCTGGTGGTCCGGAGTGACGACGATCAGCTCGAGCCGCATCCACCCCTCGTTTCGAGGCGTTAGAATATCATCGTGCCGACGGGTGAGCGACGCCCGGGTCGGCCGGAACCATGCCCATGCCACCCCGAGACACAGCGAGCAACCCCGGCTGGTCGATCACCGTCGCCCGCGCGCTGGGCATCCCGATCCGGGTCCATTTCACGTTCCTGCTGCTCGTCGTCTGGTTCTGGTTCTGGGGCTCGCGCGTCGGTCACCGACCGACGCTCGCCGTGCTGCTGCTCCTGGCCCTGTTCGGGTGCGTGGTGCTCCACGAGCTGGGTCACGCGGCGATGGCCCTACGCTTCGGCGTGCGCACGCGCGAGATCGTGCTCTATCCGTTCGGCGGGATCGCCCGCCTCGACCGCCTACCCACGGGCGTAGGCGAGCTGTGGATCGCGCTCGCCGGCCCGGCGGTGAACGTCGTGCTCGCCTTGGGCCTGATCGTCGCGCTCTACGTCTCGGGCACGAGCGTGCTCCCGACCGAGCGGCTCCTCGCGCCGGTCGATCTCGTGCGCCAGCTGGTGTTCGTCAACGTCGCGCTCGCGCTGTTCAATCTGCTGCCGGCGTTCCCGATGGACGGCGGCCGTGTGCTGCGCGCCGCGCTGTCGATCGCCATGTCGCCTCTGCGGGCGACCGAGATCGCCGCCGCCGTCGGGCAAGGGATGGCGATCCTGTTCGGCCTCGCCGGGCTGATCAGCCAGAACTACATGCTCGTGTTCATCGGCCTGTTCGTGTTCATCGGCGCGATGCAGGAGAACCTGTTCCAGCGCGAGCGCGCGGCGGTGCTCGGACGCTCGGCCGGCGAGGCGATGGTCACGCGGTTCGAGACGCTCGCGCCGCAGGACTCGCTCGGCGTCGCCGCCCAGCACCTGCTGGCGACGCATCAGCAGGACTTCCCCGTCGTCGACGCGTGGCAGCGCGTCGTCGGCATCCTGTCGCGCGAGCGGCTGCTCGACGGGCTCGCGCATCGCGGTGGCGAAGGCGCGGTGCTCGAGGTGATGGACCGCGAGCCGGCGTTCGTCGGCCCGGGAGACGACCTCGAGCGCGTGCTGCAGGCGCTGCGTCAGAAGCCCGGCTGCCCAGTCCTCGTGCAAGACGACGGGCGCCTCCTCGGCATGGTTACGCTCGAGAACATCGCCGAGTTCATCGCCGTGACCCGGCGAGCCCGCGTCGCGACCTGAGGTCGGTCGGGGTCAGCCCAGATACGTGTAGCGACGCAGGCGCTCGCGGTAGTCGGCGAGCAGCCGCTTGGCGTCGCGCTCGGCCAGCTCGCCGCGCTCGACCTTGTCCCGCAGGCCGGTGTCGATGCTCGCCACGAGGTCCTTCTCGCGGTACCCGAACGCGGCCATCGTCTCGGCCGCGACCTCGCCGGTCCTGACGCTGCGGATCACCGGCCGCCCACCCTCGTCGACCAGCACCTCGGCCTCGTGGACCCGGCCGAACAGGTTGTGCATGTCGCCCATCGTGTCCTGGTAGGCGCCGACGAGCAGGAACGCCAGGTAGTACGGCTCGCCGTCGACGAGCGCGTGCACCTCGAGCGCGTCCTTGATGTCCTGCAGGTCGACGAACTTCTCGCACCTCGCCGTCCGAGTCGCAGGTGATGTCGACGAGCGTGCGCCTTGCGCGTCGGCGGCTCGTTCAGCCGGTGGATCGGCGATGACGGGGAACAGCTGGTCCAGCGCCCAGTGGTCGGGCAGCGACTGGAACACCGAGAAGTTGCAGATGTACTTGTCGTGCAGCTTCGATTCGAGCTCGAGGAACTCCTCGGCCACGAACTTGGCCGACTTGGAGAAGCGCACGGCCTTCGAGGCGATGCTCCAGAACAGGCACTCGCCCTTGGCCCGCTCCTCGCAGACCGAGCAGGCCCAGGTTGAACAGCGAGTACATCTGGTCCCGGTACTCGATCGCGTCGTGGTAGAACTCGCGGTAGTTCTTGACCGTGATCGTGCGCGTCGGCCTCGGCGAGGTCCTGGACCACCTGCGTGCTCGCGTGCCGTTGAGCTCGGGCGGCTCGGGCTCGATCCCGGCGATCGTCCCGCGCACGTCGGTGACGAGCATCGAGTGGTAGGCCACGAGCACGCGCCCCGACTCGCTCACGATCGAGCGGCGGCGGCACGTGCTCCTCGCTCGCAGACCTCCTTGATGCCGAACACGACGTCGTTCGCGTACTCCTGCACGCTGTAGTTGACCGAGGCGTCGGAGGACGTGCTTGCGAGCCGTCGTAGTCGATGCCCAGCCCGCCGCCGACGTCGAGGTACCGGATGTCCCGGCGCCGAGCTTGCGCACCTTGGCGTAGATCCGCGCGGCCTCGCGCACGGCGGTCTTGATCTTGCGGATCTCGGTGATCTGGCTCCCGATGTGGAAGTGCAGGAGCTTGACCTGGTCGCTTGAGCCCCGCGGCGTCGAGCCGCTCGAGGGCCCGCAGGAGCTGGAGCGTCGTCAGGCCGAACTTCGAGGCGCACGCCGCCCGACTTCTCCCACAGCCCCGCGCCGCGCGCCTGGAGCCGGATGCCGGAAGCCGATCATCGGCATCGCCTTGCCCGTTGCCGCCAGCTCGACGATCGGCCCGAGCTCGAACGGCTTCTCGACGACCACGACCACGCGCTTCCCCAGCCGGACGGCGAGCGAGGCCGACTGCAGGTACTCGGCATCCTTGAAGCCGTTGCACACGATCAGCGCATTCGGGGGCATGGGCAGCGAGGCCGCGGCCATCAGCTCCGGCCGGCTGCCGACCTCGAGACCCAGGCCATGCGGCGAGCCGCTCGTCAGGAGCTGCTCGACGACCGACCGTTGCTGGTTGACCTTGATCGGGAACACCGGCGCGTACGTCTCGCCGTAGCTCGTACTCGCGGATCGCGCTGCCGAAGGCGCCGCACAGGTCGCTCGACCTGGGCTTCGAGGAGCTGCGGGAAGCGCAGCAGCACCGGCGTCTTGACGCCCCGTGCTGCGAGCTCCTGCACGACCTCGAGCACGTCGACGCCCCCTCGCTCGCGTCGCGCTTGGGGGTCACGAGCAGGTGCCCGTCCTCGCCGGACGGCGAGGTACCCGTTGCCCCAGCCGTCGAGTCCGTACAGCTCGGCGGCATGCGCGGCCGTGAACCGATCGGTGACGTAGGCGTTCATTCCACCAGGCCTCCGCGCCTCGCGCGCGGCGCGCGCGCCGCCTCGAAGCACAAAGAACGACGAGTCGAGGCCATTATAGACATCGTGAGCCACGCGACGAGCGACGGAACGCGCGATTTTGCGCTCGGACGCCTCGCGGCGATCGCGGCGCTCGTGCCCGCGGGCGCGCGCGTCGCCGACGTCGGCACCGACCGGGCGCTCGTGCCACGCGCGCTCCTGGCGAGCGGCCGTGCGAGCTACTGCCTGGCGATCGACCGGAGCCCGAAGGTGATTCGCGCCGCCCGCGCCGCGCTCCCGCGCCTCCGTCCGGGGCTCGAGCTGCGCCACGGGAGCGGCCTGGCCGCGATCGAGGAGCGGGATCGGATCGACGTCGTCGTCCTCGCCGGGCTCGGCGCGCGGACGATCGTGCGCATCCTCGACGATCCGCGGCGTCTCACGCTCGGGCTCGGGCGGCTCGTGCTCCAGCCGCAGACCGAGCCCGAGCGGCTCCGCGCGTGGCTCGCGGCGAACGGGCTCGAGATCGTCGCCGAGCGCCGGGCGCACGAGCGCGGTCGCTCGTACGTCGTGCTCGCTGCGCGGCCGAGCCTGGGCGCCGGGCGCACCGGATCGTTCCCCGGTTGATGGGTTTTTCCGTCGCCAAACGAGTGATTCCCGGGGATCGGCGCTCGACGGTCTTGGTATACTCGGCTCGAAACCTTCTTCCGGAGCCGCCTCGTGCGCCAGCCCCATCTTCGAGTCCTGGTCGCGGTCGCCGGCTGCGCGCTCGGCGTGACCGCGCTCGTCCCGGCGGGTGATCCGACCGCCCCCCCGGCCCGACCGAACGTCCTGCTCGTGACCGTGGACACGCTGCGCGCCGACCGGATGTCGGGCTACGGCTACGACCGCCCGACGACGCCGCAGCTCGACGCCTGGATGGCCCGCGGCGTTCGGTTCACCCAGGCCCGGACGATCGAGCCCCTGACCGCGCCGGCGCTGACGTCGTTGCTCACATCGACCGAGCCGCAGGACCACGGCGCGTCGAGGAACGGCCTGCGCATGCGCGCCGGGCTCGCTTCGCTGCCCAAGACGCTTCAGGCCCACGGCTACGCGACCGCCGCGCTCGTCGGGAACTGGACCCTGCGGCACAAGCTGACCGGCCTGGGCGAGCACTTCGAGCGCTACGACGAGCTGTTGACGCGCAAGCGCTGGTTTGGCCTGGTGGTCGGCGAGGCCGACGGCAACGACGTGACCGACGCGGCGATCGCGTGGATCGACGGGCAGCGGGCGTCGGCGGCTGCGGCCGCGGCCGCTGCGGCCGCGGCCGCGGCCCAGCCGTTCTTCCTGTGGGTCCACTACGTCGAGCCGCACGCGCCGTACGTCCTGCACCCGGAGCATCGGGCTCGCCTCGGCTTGCCCGCGACCGGCGACCTGTCGCGCGAAGACCGCTACGACACGGAGATCGCGTTCGTCGACGCCGCGGTGGGCCGGCTGCTCGAGTACCTCGAGCGGCGCGGCCTCGCGCCGGATACGCTCGTCGTGTTCGCCGCGGATCACGGCGAGAGCCTCGGAGAGCACGGGTACTGGGGCCACGGACGGAACCTGTACGAGCCGGGCCTGCGGATCCCGCTCGCGCTCGGCGGGCCCGGCCGCATCCGACCGCGCGTCCTCGATGCGCCGGCTCTCTTGACCGACGTCGCTCCGACGATCCTGGGCCTCGTCGGGATCGCCGCGCCGCCGTCGTTCCGCGGGTTCGACTGGTCGCCGGTGCTCGACGGCGAGCCGCCCCCCGCCGCTCGGGTCACGCGGTACCAGGCGCACCGCGGCGTCGTGCTGTCGAACCGGCGCTCGGAGCTGATTCGCAGGTCGGGGCTCCTCGAGGTCGGGACGATCCGCGGCACGGTCAAGGAGATCTTCCACGTCCGCGAGCAACGGCGCGAGCGGTACGACCTGTCGACCGACCCGGCCGAGGCGCTGAGCCTCGACGCGCCGAAGTCTCCGCCGTCCGAGGACGTGCTGGGTTGGATGGCCACGGTGTACGCGGGGCTCGGGCAGTTCGACGACCGCGCGCCCGAGCCGCTCGACGAGGAGGCCGAGGCCCGGATGCGCTCCCTGGGCTACGTCGACTGACCGCTGCCCCGACGCTCGAGCGCCTCGGCCACGATGCGCTTCGCCTCGGGCGGGAAGTCGGCGTCGAGCAGCCAGCGCAGGTAGTCCGGCGTCTCGCGCGCGACCTCGTCGAGCAACCGGCCCACGTGGCGGCCGAACGCGAACACCGGCGCGCCGTCGCGGAACGTGAACTTCGTCGCCCGATCGCTCGGCTCGGGGGCGATCCACGCCGCGAGCTCGGCAACGCCCCGCGGGAGATCCTCGTACCGCCTCAGCTGCGCGTCGAGCACGTCGGCCGCGGCCTCGACGTCCGCCACGGCCGAATGCGCCCGCACGTGCTCGCGCCCGAGGTAGAACTGCACGGCGGCGGCGAGGTCGCGCCGCTCCTTGCGGTGGAAGATGATCATCGCGTCGACGACGCGGCGCTCGACGCGCTCCAGGTCGAGACCGCAGTCGCGCAGCTCGCGCTCGAGCAGTGGTACGTCGAACCGGGCGATGTTGAACCCGGCGAGGTCGGCGCCGTCGAGCCACACGAGGAGCGAGCGCGCGATCTGCCGGAACGTCGGCGCGTCGAGCACGTCGGCGTCGGCGATGCCGTGGACGGCCGTGGCCTCGGGCGGAATCGGTCGCTCGGGGTTGATGCGCCGCGTGCGCGCCTCGCGCCGCCCGTCGGTGTCGATACGCAGACCGGCGATCTCGACGATCCGGTCGGTCGCCAGGTCGGTTCCCGTCGTCTCGAGGTCGAACACGACGAGCGGGCGGTCGAGCACGAGGGAGCTCACGTTTGCCGCGAGCAGGCTACCCGGTCGGGCCTGCGCCCCGCAAGGGCCGGCCGACCTGCTACAGTGAGCCGGGGATGCTGCGCACCCAGATCAGGACGCGCCCGACCGCCGCGATCGCCATCCCGGTCCAGTTCTCGCGGTTGACCGACATCGCCTACAACCTGTTCTGGACCTGGCACCAGCCCACGCGCCAGCTGCTGCACATGCTCGATCCCACGCGGTGGGACCACTACCGCAACCCGATCGAGCTGTTGATCGACCTCGAGCCCGAGCGCTGGCACACGCTGCAGGCCAACCCGGACTTCATCCGCGGCTACCGCTCGATCGTCGAGCAGTTCGACGAGTACATGGCGCCGACCGAGCCGACGTGGTTCGAGCGGCGCTACCCGGACTACGACGGCGGGCCGATCGCGTACTTCTCGACCGAGTTCGGCTGGCACGAATGCCTGCAGATCTACTCGGGCGGCCTGGGCGTGCTCTCGGGCGACCACTCGAAGGCCGCGAGCGACCTGGGGCTGCCGTTCGTCGGCATCGGGCTGATGTACCGCCACGGCTACTTCCGCCAGACGATCGATGCCGACGGCGAGCAGCAGCACTTCTATCCGGACTACGACCTGCGCCGGATCCCGCTGCTGCCGGTCATCGGGCCGGACGATCGGGAGATCGAGATCGGGATCGACCTGGCCGGGAGGATCGTGCGGGCCAAGGTGTGGAAGGCCAACGTCGGCCGCGCGCCGGTCCTGCTCCTCGACACGGACGTCCCGACGAACGACCCGGCCGATCGGCCGATCACGTCGCTCCTGTACGTCAGCGGGCGCGAGATGCGGCTGTGCCAGGAGTACGTCCTCGGCGTCGGCGGCGTCGAGGTGCTGCGCCAGCTGGGCGTCGAGCCCCAGGTGTGGCACATGAACGAGGGCCATTCGGCGCTGCTGTCGCTCGAGCGCCTGAGGCGGTCGATCGAGGCCGATCCCTCACGCTCGTTCGACGACGCGCTCGCGCGGATCTCGGCCAACGCCGTGTTCACGACCCACACGCCGGTCCCCGCGGGGAACGAGACGTTCGACGCGCCGCTCGTCCGCCGGTACCTCGAGCCGTGGCGCAAGGTCCCGGGCCTCGACCTCGAGCGGACCCTGGCGCTCGGTCGCGCGAGCGGTGCGGGCCCGGACGACCCGTTCAACCTGACGATCCTCGCCCTGCGGACGAGCCGCGAGACGAACGGCGTGAGCCAGCTCCACGGACGCGTCGCCGGCGACATGTGGAACGGCGTCCTGGCCGAGCGCGCCCCGGACCGGCAGGTGGGCGCGATCACGAACGGCGTGCACGTGCCGACGTGGCTCGGGCGAGACATGCGTGCGGCGCTCGGCCGCCACGTCGACCCGAGCTTCGAGCACCGCCTCCTGGACATCGATTTCGAGGCCGCGGCGGCCAAGGTCCCGGACCGCGAGATCTGGGACGCCCACGTCCGGCAGAAGCAGCGTCTGGTGCGCCTCCTGCGCGAGCGGGCGCTCGAGCAGTACGCGCGCCACGGCCGCTCGCCCGACGAGCTGCGGGCCCTCGGCACGCTGCTCGATCCCGAGGTGCTGCTCGTCGGGTTCGCCCGGCGGTTCGCCACGTACAAGCGCGCCGACCTGCTACTGCGCGACTTCGATCGGCTGCGCGACATCGTCTCGAACGACGACCGGCCGGTGCAGTTCCTGTTCGCCGGCAAGGCCCACCCGGCCGACCGGCCGGGGCAGGAGCTGATCCAGCGCATCTGGCAGGCGGCGAACCGGCCCGAGCTCAAGGGCCGGCTCCTGCTGCTCGAGAACTACGACATGCGCATCGCCCGGTTCATGGTGCAGGGCGTCGACGTGTGGCTGAACAACCCGCGGCGACCGCTCGAGGCCAGCGGCACGAGCGGGATGAAGGCCGCGCTCAACGGCGGGCTCAACTGCAGCGTGCTCGACGGCTGGTGGTGCGAGGGCTACGACGCGGTGCACGGCTGGGCCATCGGCGAGTCCCAGGACGCGCCGGACCACGAGCAGCAGGATCGCGGCGACGCCGACACCCTGTACCGCGTGCTGCGCGAAGAGATCGTGTCGTGCTTCTACGATCGCGATTCGACAGGCCTGCCCGTCGAGTGGATCCGGCGCATGAAGCTCGCCATGGGCCGCCTGACGCCGCGCTTCTCGGCCTCGCGCATGGTCCGCGAGTACACCGAGCGCTACTACCTCCCGTAGTTAGGAAGGGGGCGGGATGTCGGGGACCAGGTCGCAAGACCTGGACCCGACACCCGCCCCCTCGTGACTACGGAGTCGTATCGCTCCGGCGGAGGCCCTGCACCGTGCCGAGCGGCTCGGGCGGAGGCTGAGGCGTGGCCTGCGCCGTGGCCGCCGTCGACGCGTTGCCCGCAGCGTCGACGATGAACACCGCGTAGGAGTAGGTCGTGCCGTTCGAGAGCCCGGTGTGGGCCAGACTCTCGGCGCTCGACGCGGTACCCGGGTTGTCGGCCAACGGCAGCCCGTCGTGCGGGTGGCGCGGGTAACCGGCGGTCGTCTTGTAGCGCACGACGACGCGGAACGCGCCCGACTCGGCCGGGTTGGTCCAACCCAGCGTCACGGCCGTGTCTCCCGCGCTCGCGGTGAACCCGCTCGCCGGCGACGGCGGCGTCGTGTCTCCGTTCGGCGCCTCGGTCGGGACGAAGGTCGGGTCGTTCGTGACGAGCATGCGGTCGATGCGCGTCAGCGCCTCTTGCCCGCCGAGCGTCAGCGTGTGCAGTCCGCCCGTGAGACCGTACGACCGGCCCTCGATCCACTGCCACGCGTTGGTCTGCGTGGTCGTGATCGTCTGGAACGAGCCGCCGTCGACCCGCTCGAGCCACGTGTTCGAAGCCGTGGCCGGGCTGAACATGCGGTACCAGAAGTACCACGTGGCCGTGCTGGGCAGGTGGACGCCGTAGTCCCACGTGCCGGACGGGTTGTTCGCCGTACCGGTGGACGTACCCGAGGCCAGGCGGATGTACGCCCCGCGGAATGCGGTCGCATCGGTCACCGTCTGTGCCGGGGCCCCGATCGCTGCGCTCTCGGACTCGACACGCAGGTAGACGAACGAGTTGGTCTGCGTGGTGAACGGCGCCGATGCGGCCTGCGTCGTGGCCAGGCCTCCCGCGTCGGCGCTGCGCACCGAGTACTCGTAGTCCGTGTCCGGCGCCAGGCCGGCGAGGGCCACGCTGTGGCTCGTGACGAGCGTCGCATCGATCGGCGTCTGCTGGAACACGGTCTCGCCGACCTTGCGGTACAGGACCTGGCTGTCCGAGCTCTTGTCCGTGGTCCACGTGACCGTCGCGGTGGTCGCGCCCACCGATCCGACATGGATGTTCGTGACGTCCGGAGCCTGCGCCGCGTTGACCGTCACGCTGACCGTCGCGGGCGTCGGGTCGGCGAGCCCCGAGCCGTCGGTCACGGTGAACGTCACGGTGAACGTCCCCGCGGTGTTGAACTGCTTCGCGCCCGGGTTCTGGGCCGTCGAGTCGGCCATCGCCGGATCGCCGAAGTCCCAGCGATACGTGAACGGCGTCGTGTTGTCCGGGTCGGACGCGCTCCCGGCGAACGTCACGGTCCCACCGGCGGTGATCGTCGCGCTCGACGACGGCGCGGTGATGGTTCCGTTCGGCGCGGCGTTCGTCACGGTCAGGATCCCCGTGCCGGTGCCCGTCGTCTGGTCGGTGTTGCGCACCGAGAGGTTCTTCGCCCCCAGCCCGCTCGTCGCCGGCACGGTGAGATTCACCACGGCCTGCGTGCAGCTGTTGACCGTGACGCTGTTGACGACGATCGAGGCGTCGGACAGCAAGGCCGTCGCGCCGGTGCGGAAGTTCGTTCCGGTCAAGGTGACGCTCCCCGTCGATCCGCGGGCGATCGACGTCGGGTTCGACGCCGTGACGGTCGGCCGCGACCAGCCGGACAGCTCGGACGAGTAGGTCGGGCTCAGCGAGCCGTCGGACGCTCGCCCCTTGACCGCGACGTAGTACGTCGTGCAGTCGGTCAAGCCCGTGAGCGTGGCCTGCGTCGTCAGACCGACGTCGACCGACTGCGCATACGTTCCCGACGTCGTGCCGTAGAACACGCGGTAGCCGACGAGATTGGGATGGCTCAGCGCGTCCCATGCGACAGAGATCGTGCCGGCGTCGGCGAAGCCGGCGCCACCGATGGCCAGCGCAAGGAACAGCCGTACCGTCCAGGCCGTGCGACAGGACATGTTCACCCCACCCACCCAGTTGTCAGGACGGCGCGGCGGTTTGCCAGATCCGTGCCACGCTGCAGACGACACGCCGGCGGTCGTGCGCGCGTCCGCTCCGCACCGCGCACGCCGCGCTCGGATCTCGCGGCGACGTCTCGATTCTCGTAACGGAAGATGACGACGACGAGTTCGTGCGCGAGGTCGAGTGCGCGATCTCGGCGAAACTCAGGCTGCGGAGCGCACACCGCGCGCGATGCACGATCGCGTGGCCAGCTCGAGCGTGGGATCTGACGACGCGCGATTGGCGCGGCGAGCTACGCAGCCAAAGTCACGCGCGTGTGCTCGTCAACACGTGGCGTGTCAGGCACGTACTTCAGAATCGTAAGCCGAAGTCGGAAATCCGGCGTCGCGGCGGGGCTCGGCGAATGGAGGCGGCGACCGGATTTGAACCGGTGACTGGAGGTTTTGCAGACCTCTGCCTTACCACTTGGCTACGCCGCCCCGGGAAGGCAGTACTATAGCTGGGGCGCCGCCGCCCGGTCAACGACGGGAGGCCTTGCCGAAGAGCAGGAGACATGTCGGACCGTCTCGCACCGGGTTTCCTCGTGGCCGTGCCGCAGTTGCTCGACCCGAACTTTCGGCAGTCGGTCGTGCTGCTCCTCGAGCAGAACGACGAGGGTGCCCTCGGGGTCGTGATCAACCACGACAGTCCGCTGCTGCTGAAAGAGCTGTGCGCCGACCACGAGATCGACTATGGCGGCGACCCCGAAAAGCGCGTCCGGCGCGGCGGTCCGGTCCAGCCCGAGCAGGGGCTCGTGCTGTACGGCGCCGAGCACGCCGATCCCGAGGGCCGGCCGGTGATCGACGGCCTGCACGTTAGCGTCTCCCGCGCGACGCTGTCCCGACTGTGCCGGATGGAGCGGGGACGGTTCCACTGCTTCTCGGGCTACGCCGGCTGGGGCCCGGGGCAGCTCGAGCGCGAGATCTCGGACGGCTCGTGGATCTTCGCCCCGGTCGACGCGCGCCTGGTGCTCGACCGCGACCCCCAGGGGGTGTGGCTCGAGTGTCTGCGCGAGCAGGGCCTCGACCCGGCGGCGATCGTGCCCGGCGGCGGTGGGGCGTCCTGACCGCCACCGCGGGCTACGGCAGGAACTTCTCCGGGCTCTTGAGCTTCGCCGGCAGGTACTCGTCGATCACGTAGTTCAGGCCCCAGCGCGCCAGCGCCTGCTGCTCGGCACGCACGCCCATCCGGATCAGCCGCTCGATCGCCTCGCGCCACGGCTTGTGGCGCTCGAAGAACGGATCGTTCTTGAGCGCGTCCTTGGCGCGCTTGACGTCCACGTCCTTGAGCGGGTGGGTCGGCAGCTTGTAGTCGACGATGTCCTGGGGCGTGACGCCGAGGTAGCTCGCGCCGCGGAACGCAGAAGAACCGGTTGATGTGCGCGGCGTTGCCCGAGCCGACCTTCAGCGTCCGGTAGATGTTCGAGATCCCGTACGGATCGCAGTCCACGAACGCGTAGACCGGGAGCTTGCACTGCTCGGACAGCAGGCGCACGAACCGCCGCGTCGCGCGCGTCGGCACGCCGGCCATCGATACGAGGATGCAGTGCGCCTTGCTCCAGAACTTGTGGCTCTGCAGGCGCTGGAACATGCCGCCCGTCTCGATGCACAGGACGAACTTGGCCTTGGTCTCGAACCGCAGGTGCTCGACGAGCGACGGGATCGAATACGCTCCCGAGCCGAACCGCGTGCAGTCGATCGTCTCGGTCTTGCCGCTCTCGAGATCGGTGTCGTGGACCAGGAGCTCCCCGGCGATCGCACCGCCGTGCTCGTCGGGGATGTAGCGCAGCTGCTCGCGGCTCACACCGTGGACCGAGAACATCGCCTCGATGTCGTCCATCACGGTGTCCGACTCGCCCTGCTCGTCGAAGCACGCCTCGCCCCAGTTCTTCGACTGGTAGTACGCGTCTCGCTTGGTGGCGAAGTCGCTCGTCTCGACGAGCTCCTTGGACAGGGCCATCATCTTGAGCGTCTGGGCGAACGTCTTGGCCGTGTTGACGGTCAGCGTACGGCTCGAGCGCTCGCGGCCGATCTCGAAGTATCCCTTCTTGAGGTCGTAGCGCACGTTCGAGAGCGAGCGCACCGGGAAGTCGACGACCGGCTTGCGGAGCTTCTCGATCCCGCCGTGGATCGACTCCGCGACCTCGACGATCGCCTCGACCGTCACGCGATCGAGGCGCTCCTTCTCGGCCTTGGGCGACTTCATCCGAGGCTACGGTAGCACGCTGAATCGTCCGCGATCACGAACCGGAGCACGTCAGAGCCGCGAGCGCCTCCCGACCCGCACCGGCGCTACCTACGCCGCACCCGTTTCGCACGCGCACGAGGTAGAACCGGCCATCGTCGGGTGCCGGGTTGGCGAGCCCATCGACGTACGATGGGACCGTCACGCTCGAGGCGAAGCACGTCGTCGCGCCGATTCCGCCGGCCCGCAGCGCGGCGAGCGATCCGCCGAGGACGTCGTACACCACGCCGCCAGCGCTCGACTGCTGGTCGGCCCACGCGAGCGTCGTCTCGGCCGCGCCCGACACAGCGACGCCGTCGACGACGAGCGGCGGACCCCAAGCCGCGGCATCGGCCGCCGCGCAGTCCGTGCCGTCGAGTGTGCCGTCCTCGTCCCGATCGCCTCCGAGGCGCACGCCCGAGCCGACCGGAGCGCAGAGGAACGAGATCGGGCCCGTCGCTACCTGACGAAGCGCGCTCGTCGCGAGCGGGGCTTCGCCGGCCACGTCGGTCACCCACACGCCGTCCACGAGCTGGTACTTCCGGACGCGCGAGCCGACGCGCGCCGAGGCGGTCAGCTCGCAATGATGGCCGGGGGTGACCATGTCGCCGAGCGGGGGGAGAACGCCGTTGCCGACGAGCACGGCGAGGAGGGCTTCCTCCGCGGGCGTCCCCGTCGGCGGCGGGCCCGCTGGCAGCGTGACGTTCCGACCGACCGCCGGACGCGGATCGATCGGGAACCGTACCGCCATGAACGCCGAAACGTTTTTCGCCTCCGTCGTGCTCAACGCCGAGAAGACGTTGCGCGACAGGAACGTCCCAATGTCGGGGAAGCTGCCGTCGTGTCCCAGGCCGTAGCCCGAACGCGCGTTGGGCGCGGCCGAGGTCGAGCGCGCACCGATCTTCTCGTGCGTGCTGCGCAGGTCCGGCGTCTCGAAATCGTTGTCCGGGGTCTCGACGAGGTCGCCGTTGACGAGGGCGGTCGTGTGCACGCTCGTCGGCATCGTGGGCGCCACTCCGTAGCGCTGGCCGTTCGTCGCCCCGAACTCGGTCGTATGGCACGAGCGACAGCCCGCGCCGCCAAACGAATGGTCGTACAGGTAGTCCTGCAACCCGGCGGTCGGGTTGCCCGAGAAGGTCGTGCCGGGGACCGGGATCGACGCGTTCGGCAGGGTGCCGTCGGCCCCCATCAGCGGGTTCGGCGGGAACTCGATCCGCATGGCGAACTGCCGGAACAGCTCCATGTCCTCCGTACTCAAACCGGCCCGCTTGCCCTGGACTGGTCCGACATCCGGCGCGCCGAGCAGCGTGACGAACGCCTCGTTGAAATCGTCAAACGTCGCACGATCGCCGCGCGTGTGCAGCGGCTCGAGCATTCCGCGCAGCGTACGCGTGACCATCGGCCCCTTCTGCGGGTCGAAGCCGTCGTGCGCCGCGCAGAAGAACGGGTCGGACGGGTTCAGGGTCGCGCACTCGAGCGGTCGCAGGTTCCCCGGTGTGATGAACCGAACATTGTCCGGCGAGACGCCGTACGGGACGAAGCCGTCCTCCGGGTTCCCCAGCTCCCACGCCAGGTCGTCCCGGTCCCCCGACACGTGGCAGCTCGCGCAGGACGCGTCGCCGTGGGCCGAGCGCAACGCGTCGTACAGGTACTCGCGTCCCTCGCGCACGACCTCCCCGCTCGCGTCGTGGAGCGGAACGTCGACGAGGCGCGTCAGGCTCGCCCCTGCGACGACGGTGATCGTGTGCGCCACGCGGTTGAGCACGTACAGGCGATCGTGAGCTTCGTCGAGCGCGACGCCCGTCGGGCCATCTCCCACCGACACGGCGACGGGGTTGGGCCGGCTCGGGCCGAAGATGCACGAGCCGGTCGAGCAGCCGGCGGCGACGCGAAAGACCTTGCTCGACCCGAGCGCGGCCAGGTAACCGAGCGTTCCGGCCTGGTTCCACACGAGCATTCCGGGCTGCGCCACGCTGGCCAGCCTCTCGAGGAGGTTCGTCTGCGGATCGCTCGAGCGGTCGATGTGGCTGTTCAGGTCGACCTTCGTGACGCCGAGCGTCGCCGGATCGACGATCGCCAGGCGATTGTCGACGACGTGGCCGCGCAGACCGAGCGGATGCTCGAAGCGCACGAAGTTCCGCGCGTCGGTGTTCGGCACGTAGACCTTGCCGCTCGCCGGGTTGACCGAGACGTCGAACAGCGTCGTCCCGAGGTGGGCCGCTGTCGTCACGGCGAGCGTCGTCGCGTTGATGACGAACAGGTCCTGGTCCGGCAGGCGGCGGCGGACACAGGCGCTCCAGTCCTGTCCGAACTCGTCTTGCCACTGTCCTGCCGCGTCGTTCCAGCGCACGATCAGGCTCAGGCGCCTCGGCAGCGGCGTGCCCTCACTGTCGAGCTCGACGGGCAGCGCCGGATTGCGCTCGATTCCCGCGGGAAGCGGCGGGTAAAACGGCGTGGGCCCCTGGCAGCTCAGGTCGTCCGTGAGCCCGAGCGCACCGAGCCGCGCCGCGTTGATCCCCGACCCGGTGCCAAAGATCGCCGGCGCCGGAACGATCGTCGTCTGGTTCCCGGAGAACAGCGGCACGCAGTACACGCGGCTCCCGTCGGGCGAGACGCCGAGCGCACGTGGCTTGCGGCTGAAGATCGACACCGCCGTTGGCGATGCGGAGAGGTTCGACAGGTCGAACACGCGCACGACGTCCTCACCGGCGATCGAGACGAACGCCTTGCCCGCGGCGAACGCGACGTCGGTCGGCTCGTTCCCCACGGCGAGTGTCCGTACGACGAGACCCTGATCGAGGTCGACGATGCTCACCGTGTCCGAGAGGTGGTTCACGACCCACGCCTCGGATCCCGTGCGAGCCATCACCGTGACCGGCTCGAGACCGACGGGGATCGAGCGCTCGGGGACGAGGCTCCCGTCGGACGCGATCGTGAACACCTCGAGCATCGCATCGGACGTGTTGACGGCGAGGAGCCGCGTGGTGCCGCCCGACACCGCGAGGTCGATCGGATGGACGTGCGAGACCTCGAAATTGGTGTAGCCGGCGAAGGTCAGGGGCGTGGCGAGGACCACCGCGCCGAGACCCACGCTCGATCGAAACGAGCGCATGCTTCCCCCCTGTTCTGCGGCGGGCAACGATTCAGCGTGAGTCTACACCGGTTCTCAGGGGACGGTGCAATCGAGCCCGGAGAGCGCGCCGCGGCCCGGCCCGAAGGTCCCGCTCGAGCACGCGTTGCGGGCCCGAACGAGGTAGAAACGCCCGTTTCCGCCGGGTGGGTTGGGAGCGGTGTCGGTGTAGGACGGGGTACCGAGGTCGCCCGCAATGCAGCTCGTCGCCGCGACGAGACCGCTCGCCTGGAGCGTCGACAGGCTCCCGCCGACCACGTCGTACACGACGCCCGGACCGGTTGCGGTCGCTTGCTCGGACCACGACAGCACGGTTGCGGGAGTCTTCGAGACGCGGAGACCGGCGACCTCGGCCGGTGCGCCGAACGCGCCAGGATCGGCCGCAGCGCAATCGTTTCCGTCGAGCACGCCGTCCTCGTCCCGGTCGCCCCCGAGACGTGCACCCGATGCGATCGGCGCACACAGGAACGTGATCGGCGCCTGGGCCGCCTGGCGCAGCGCCGTTGTCGTGCGCGTCGGCTCGCCCGCGAGATTCGAGATCCACACGCCCCCGGCGTAGCGTAGGCGCCGCGCGATCCCCCCGAGTCGTGTGGCGGCCACGAGCTCGCAGTGATGCGCCGGGGCGTTCGCATCCCCCAGCGGGGGCCGCGGCGGAATGGCGCTCGGGTCGCCGACGAGCCAGCGCAGCACGTCTTCCTCTTGTGCCGTGCCCGTCGGAGGCGTTCCGGCGGGAACGGTCAGCTGGCGTCCGACCGCGGGTCGCGTGCCGGTCGGGAAATGGGCCATGAACGCCGCGAGGTCGCGCACCTGCTGCGCGGTCAGCGTGAACACGCTGAACGACAGGAACGTCCCGAGGTCGGGCACCGAGCCGTCGTGCACGAACCCGGTGCCCGAGCGCGCGAGCGGCGGCGGCTGCACGCGATCGCCGAACACGGGGCCGATCTTCTCGTACATGTTGCGCAGGTGCGGGACCTTCAGATCGCTGTGCGGCGACTGATCGGCATTCCCGTTGAACAGCGCCGCCGCGCCCGCGGAGGTCGGGCTCGTCGGCGTGACGCCGCCGAGCGTGCCGCCCGCGGCACCGAACGGGTGCGCGTGGCACGATCGGCACGGTTGACCGGCGTCGGTCGATCCGCTGTCGAACACGGTCGCGCCAGCCGCGGGATTCCCGGAGAACGGCGAGCCCGGGACCGGCACCGGCGCGTTGGGCAGCGTGTCGTCGACGAGACGCAGCGGGTTCGGCGGGAAGCGCATGCGCAGAGCGAACTGCCGGAACTGCTCCATCTGCTCGCCGGGGAGCATCTGCCCCGCCCCCAGCAGGCCGAGAAACGCGGGGTTGAACTCGTTCATCGTCGGCCGATCGCCGCGCCAGTGCAGCGGCTCGAGCATCCCGCGCAGCGTCTGCGTGGCCATCGGGCCCTTCTGCGGATCGAAGCCGTCGTGCGACGCACAGACGAGCGGATCGGGGCAGGTCACCGGGTTGCCGTTGATCGGGACGATGAACCGCACGTTGTCGCCCTGCCCGGTGTACGGCGCGAAGTCGCCCTGCGGGGCTCCGAGGTCCCACGACAGGTCGTCCCGATCCCCGGAGATGTGGCAGCTGGCGCAGGACTGGTCGCCATGCCCGGAGCTCAGGATCGCGTCGTAGAGAAAGCGCCGGCCGAGCTTGTCGATCGCCGGGCTCGGGTCGTGCAGCGGGACGTCGTCGAGCTTGAGAAGCGTGGTCGCGTCGACCACGGCGATCGTGTTCGAGAACCGGTTGAGCACGTACACGCGGTTGCGCGTCTCGAGGAGCGCGACGCCGCTCGGCCCCTCGCCGACCTCGGTCGCATCGGGCGTCGCGCGATTCGAGCCGAAGATGCACGCGGAGGTCGCGCAGGCGCCATCCACGCGGAACAGCTTGCGCGTCCCGAGCCCGACGAGGAACCCGCGCGACCCGCTCTGGTTCCACACGAGCATCCCGGGCTGCGCGATGCTCGCCTGACGCTCGGCCACGTTCGTCTGCGGATCGCTCCCTCGATCGATGTGCGCGTTGAGATCGATGCGGTTGATCGCGAATGGGCTCACCGGGGCGACGGTGGTCAAGCGGTTGTCGACCGCGTGACCCTGGACACCGAGCGGGTGCTCGAAGCGCACACGGTTGCGGGCGTCGGTGTTGGGGATCCAGATCCGCCCGGTCCCGGGTTGGACCGCCACGTCGAACAGCGTGGTCCCGACGTGGGCGATCTGCTGGATCACCGCAGGCGTGTTCGCGTCGATCACGAGCAGGTCGCGATCGGGCATGCGGAACGGCAGGCAGTTGCTCCAGTCTTGACCCGCACCGTCGCGCCACTGCTGGAACGGCTCGTCGAACCCGACGACCAGGCCGATGCGCGGGAAGTTGGCCCGGTTGTCCGGGTCCTGCGGATCGACCTGCGGGTCCGGGAGCGCCGGGTTGCGCGCGATACCGGGCGGGAGCGCGGGGTATGGCGGCCGGGGTCCGACGCAGCCCGGCGGGTTCAGCCCGAGCTGCGACAGCCGGGTCAGATCCAGCCCGTCTCCGGTGCCCCAGATCTCGTTCGCCCCGATCGTCGTCGTCTGGTTCCCGGAGAACAGCGCGACGGCGTAGACCCGCGTGCCGTCGGCCGATACGGCGAGGGCGCGCGGCTTGCGGCTGAAGATCGGCAGCACGACCGGCGCGGCGTCGAGGTTCGCGAGCAGGTACGCCCGCACCTGGTCGAGCCCGGCGACCGAGACGAACGCGCGCCCGGAGGCGAACGCCACGTCGGTCGGCTCGTCCCCGACGGCGAGCGTGCGCGTGACGATCCCCAGAGCGAGGTCGACGATGCTGATCGAGTCCGAGAGCTGGTTGACGACCCACGCTTCGGTGTCGGTGCGCGCGACGACCGTCACGGGCTCGAGGCCCACGGGCGCCGAGCGCTCGTGCCTGAGGCTGCCGTCCGTCTCGACGGCGTAGATCTCGAGCACCGCGTCGGGCGTGTTGACGGCGACGAGACGCGTGCCCGACGGTGTCAGGTCGATGGGATGGACGTGCGAGACCTCGAAGTTCGTGTAGTCGGCCCACGCGGTCGCGCTCGCGAGGAGCGAGAGCACGAGCGCCGGAACGCGTTGGCCCGACATCCTACGGCCCCGATTCATTCCCGCACGCATTGATCGCGCTCACGCGATACGCGGTATCGGTGGGTAGCGCGACCGCGCCCTCGTGCCGGAACGTGCGGCCGTCGGTGGTACCGATCCGCAAGAAGCTCGAGAACGTCGGACCGGAGACCAGGTACACGGCGAAGCGCGCGCCCGGCGCGGGATCGCTCGTCCAGTCGAGCACCACGTCCGCACCCTCGCGGCGCGCGAGGATCCTCGTCACCGCGGCCACCGGAAGCGCGCAGCCCGCGCAGCCCTGGTTGCGGTCGAGGATCGTCAGGTCGTCGAAGCCGGCCTCGACGAGCGAGCCGTTCCCGCGATCGGACACCAAGAACCGGAACCGCGCGACGCCCCGGGGCACGGTCTCGGGAAACGCGATCCGTGGCCGGACCCACGCGAGCGGCGTCCCCCCGGCGAGGTGCTCGAGCTGCGCCCACTCCGCGCCGCCGTCCGTGCTGATCTCGATGTACGCGTTGTCCTCGCCCGGACTCGCGCCCTGGTCGTTCGTGTACCAACGCTCGTACTCGATCACCGGGTCGACCAGCTCCGACAGGTCGTACTCGTCGAAGGACATGAGCGTCGTATCGCCGCCGTCGACGTCGTTGTTGTCGCCGTTGGGCAGCGAGGCCGCAAGGCCGGTGATCCAGCAGCGCGTCCCTTCGGCGCACGTCCCGGGCTGCACGCCGGTGTCCGCCGGGGTGCCCCAGGCCCAGTTGCCCGTGGTCGCCGTGTTCGGGAAATCGACGGCGAACCCGCTCGGGCCGCTCTCGAACCCGGTGCGATACACCACGCGGTCGAGTACCCCGGAGGTCGCGGTCAGCCGGATCGAGTTCGCGTCGCAGTTGCCCAGCGTGTCGCAGGCCCGCACGACATACGTGTACGCTTGGCCCGCTCCCGGCGTCGAGTCGACGAACGTCGTGGACAGGCCCCGTCCCACGCGGTTCGCCGGTTCGGGTGTGAAGGCCGGGTCGGTGCTGCGGAACACGTCGTAGGCCGCGGGGCCGCTGCACGTCTCCCCGCCCGGGTTCCACGACAACGTCGTGGCGGCGCAGCCCGGCGCCGTCACCGCCGATTGCAGGCCGGTGAAGATCGGCGGCGCCGTGTCGGGTGCTGCGGGCGCGAGCGCGGTCCGGCGCACGAGGTTCGACTCCTCGCCCGATCGCGTGTCGTACGCCCGCACGACGTACTCGTAGGTCGCGCCCGGAACGAGGAGGCGATCGGTGAACGTCGTGGGAAGGATCTGCTGGGCCACGAGCGTCGAGGGGCCGGGCACGAAGCCGGGCGAGGTGCTGCGGTAGACGTTGTACCGGATGCCGGCGTTCGTGCAGTGCGTCTGGGCCGCCGACCACGCGAGCACCGTCTCGGCACACGATGCGCCCGAGGCGGCCGAGGCCAGCCCCGGGAACGTCGGAGGCACGTAGCACGCGGGGGTCGGATCGCAGAACCCCTGGACTCCGAGCTCGACCTCGAAGTACGACTCGTCGACCGAGCAACCGGTGGCCTCGCTCGCGTCGAGGCGGAACCGCATCCGGTCGCCGCACGCGTTGGGCGGCGAATCGGCACGGAAGCGCAGGACATCGGCGCTCGTCGCCGACGCTCCGGGCGCCACATCGGGCCACGCCGCGCTTGAATCGAGCAGGACGACAGACGAGAGCGGGCTGAGCGTGGCGGACAGGCTCGTCGCTGCGGCGTCACCCGTGTTCTCGATCGCGATCGACAGGTCGACCTCCTCGTTCGGATCGGTCGTCCCGGAACGGTTTCCGCGCGGCGTGTCGTCGGGCGTCACGGACACGACCGACAGCACCGGTTGCGGGCGGCGCCGCGCGGCGACAGGCGACTCGATCGTCGACTCGCAGCCCGCCGCGTTGACCGCCATCACGACGTACCAGTAGTCGGTCGCCGGCGCGGCCTCGGTATCGTGGAACGATGTCGCCGGCGGCACGATGCTCGCGATCGGGAGCTGCGGCTGGTCGAGCCGCACCTCGCCGCGCAGGAGCTCGTAGGTCACGGCGCCGGGGACCGCGGTCCAGGACACCTGGACCCCGTCGCACGCGGGCGTGACCGTGACGACCGGCTGCGCCGGTCGCGCGCAGTGCGGCGTCGCCGGGCGCTGGGCCAAGGCGATCCCGTGGGCGTTGAACGCGTTGTAGATCTCGGTCGCGTGCGGCGTGCCGTTCGTCAGGTTGCCGTCGTCGTCGTCGGCGAACAGGTACGCCGAGTAGACCGGGAGCGCGGAGGTCGCCAGGTAGCCGACGGCGTCGGGCAGCGAATTGAAGAAGATCCTCTCCGACGCGCGCCACCCGGTATGGTGGCCGTGTCGGGCCACGAGCGCCTGGGACAGCTGCCAGGCGGCTTGGCCGTAGATCTCACCCTCGCAGTGCACCTCGTAGCCCAGCGGTCCGAGCGAGCCGATCACCGGACACTTCGATCCGATGTTCGCCACGCTCAGCGGTCCACGAGGTCCCGCCGGGTCGACGTTGCGCACGGGCGTCCCGTCGACGCGGAACCCTGGACCGATCAGCGGACTGTGCGTGAGGTGCATCGTGACCACGTCGGCCGTGGCCTCGCCGGTCGCGCCGTCACCCCCGTTCGTGTTCAGGTCGAGCCCGTGGCCCCACTCGTGGTACACGACATCGGCGATCTCGCCGGTGTTGTTGCAAGCGCCGCCCGAGCGGAAGAAGTTGACGTCGCCGTCGTAGAACGCGTTGCACGTGTCCGGGATGTTCGTGAACGAGCGCACCTGCGTGTACAGCCACCCCAGCGAGGGGAGCCACTTGAGCGCGATCCGCCGCACCTGGCTCAGGTGGTAGAACGTGTTGCGATCGGCGGGGATCGAGCGGCCGTTCCCCACCTGGTCGAGACCTCCCGTGCCGAGAGCGATCTGTCCCCCGCCGAATCCGATCGTGCCCGACTGCTGCGGGCTCGAGCAGCCCTGGCAGCTCGTGAAGAACCAGGGTCCCGACGTTCCGCCGCCCGTGCCTCCCGGAACGTTCGGGAAGTAGCCCGCGGCGTCGGTGAGCACGCTGTCCTCGGGAACCACGACCCTGACGAACGGGAACGGGACGACGACCTCGTCGTGGTCGAACACAGTTCGCGGATACACGCCGCCCGTGACGCGGCCGTACCGGTTCGTGTCGCGCAGCGCGACGACCTCACCCGTCCGCGCGTCGATGCGCCCCTCCCAGGTGCCGATCCGATCCGGCACGCGATACGTGGCGCTCCACACCAGACGATGGTCGAGCGCATCGCCGCGCTCCTCGACCTGGATCAGGAGCTCGGGCTCGCCGATCCACATCGGGCTCTCGCCCACGCCCGCGTAGTCGAGAAGCGCCGTGCGTGCGGCGTCCGCGGTCACGAGCGCCCGCGTCGGGGCCGTGATCGGCCCGACGAGCGGAGCCCCGAGCTGCGTCGCGTTCCCCGCGTTCACGTGCACGAAGACGCTCGCGTCCTCGACGCGGATCCCGTCGACCCGCCACTCGAAGCTCAGGCTCGCCAGGCGCCCGCCGTCGCGGACGATGCTCCGGCGCCGGTCGAGCACCAGCTGCCCGCGCGGCGGCTCGAGGAGCGGCGCATGCGCGCGGATCAGGGCCCGTGCGAGCGGCTCGAGCGAGTCGATCGTCGGCACGTCGGGCGATCCGGGCGAGCGCGACAGCGAGTTGCCGCGGCCGGCGACGAGCGGGATCCCCGTCCCTTCGACGAGGACCGCTCGGCCGGTCCGCCGATCGAGGTCGATGCGCCAATCACCGCCGCGCGCACCGAGGAACGCGCGAGCCGCGGCACCGGCGTCCGACCGCTCGGATGGATCGAGAGCCTCGGAACGCACGCGCGCCAGGTCGGGCTCGAGCGCCCGCGAACCGCCGGCCCCCGGACGTCGATCGATCGCGAAGCTCGGCGCCGCCGCGAGGATCGGCGCGAGCAGGACCACCCCCAGCCGTTTCACGGCCTAAAGAATACCGGCAATCGGGCGTCGAGGTCGGACAGCTTCGCCCGCGTGCACAACTCGTTGCACCGCCCAGAGTTGCCGTGCGGCTCCCGCGCCGCATCACTCGCATCGAAGGGCGGTCCGAGCGAGGACTCGGCCCTCGTCGTCGCGCGCCTCGACCGTCCAGGGTCCCGCTCGCCCGAGCGTCGCCCGGCTGTGCGTGCGCCAGCTCTGCCCGCCGAGCGTCAGCTCGATCGAGTACACGACCCGTCCGTCGTGGAGCCAGACGTGACGGATCGACTCGCCGGCGCGCCCCCCGACGACCTGCGTCTGGAACCAGGCGACGTCGCCCCGAGCGAAGCGGTCGGTCTCGCCCCCGAGGCGGCGGCGGACGACGCGCCGGCCGACGCCGAAGTCGGAGACGCGGAGGTGACTCTCCGGCTCGAGCGTGGGTCGCGGCGTAGGTGTGGGCGTCGGCGGCGGCGCAGGCCGCTCGCGCGGCGGCACCGGAACGCCGCTCGGCGAGGGTACGGGCGATGGCGTCTCCGAAACTCGAGCCCCGACCGGCGACTCGGCTCGCTCCGAGCGCGGTGCGAGAACGAGCCATGCGCCGAGGGCGAGGAGAGCGACCGTGCCGATCGCGATCGCCGGACGCCTCGAAACGCGCCGAATCTCGGTCGACCGCTCGGGGAACGGCTCGGGGAACGGCTCGGGCAGCGGCGCTGGCACGATCTCGGGCACCGTCTCGCGCGCAGCCTCGTGTTCGAGCTCCCGATGCGGCTCGGGCTCGGGCTCCGGCTCCGGCTCGGGCTCCGGCTCGTGCGGCGCTGCTCCGTGTCCGCCGTCCCGCGCCGCGGCGCGCTCGGCGATCCTCGCCGCCCGCCACCGGGCGAGCGCGGACTCGACCGGTCGCGTCGGGCCCGCGGGCTCTTCGTGCGGCTCGGGCGGACCCCGCTGCTCGAGGTCGTAGGCGTCGATCAGCGGCTGCGGCTCGAACCCCAGGAGGTCGGCGTAGGCCCGGATGTACAGCTTGCCGAACGCGCGCCCGGGCAGCGCGTCGACGTCCCCGCCCTCGAGCGCCTCGAGGTACTTCCGATCGATGTGAGTCGCCGAGGCCAGGTCCTCGATCGTCTTGCTCTGGCCCTCGCGCTCGAGCCTCAGTCGTTCGCCGACGCTCGCCATCCTCGCCAATGTACCGAAAACGCCGGGCTCGCCCTAGGAGCCGACCCACTTTCCGAGGACCGATCGGGCCTCCTCCTGGCTAAGCTTCCGCGCCGCCAGGCGGACGGTCGGCGGGACCCACCGTGGATACCGCTCGATGCGGTTGACGTGATGCCCTGCGGGCGTGTGCTCCTGGCGGACCCACGCCAGGCGCTCGCGGGGGAAGCGCGCGGCGAGCCGCACGAGCGCCGGCCATGCGCGACGGTGGACGAAGGTCACCTTGCCGCGGACGACCCGGCACACGAGGACGTCGGGCGAGTCCGCGATCGCCTCGAGCGCGGCGAAGATCGCCCGGCCGCGCGGGTGGCCCCACCAGCTCCCGCGGAACGGGCCCCCCGCGACCGCCTCGGCGACCGAGGGCACGGGGCCGCGCGCTGCGGCGAGGACGACGCCATGACGGCGCACGAACGCGAGCGCCTGTCGCCCGGTCAATGCGCCTCGCCGGGGAAGCTCTGACCGTCGATCACGACCCCGACGCAGTGCGTCGTGTACTCGAACGGGTCGCCGTCGTAGAGCGCGAGGTCGCCATCCTTTCCGACCTCGATCGATCCGACGCGCTTGTCGACCCCCAGGATCCGCGCGGCGCCGATCGTCGCCACCTCGAGCGCGCGGTCGGGACCGAGACCGTACGCCGCGCCGATCGCGGCCTCGAACAGCAGCACGCGCGTCTTCGGTACGTAGCTCTCGAACCCGCTCTGGAACGCGAACGGGATCTTCGCCGCATCGAGCCGCCCCGCGAGCTCCATCGTCGCGTTCTCCATCTCGCCCCACGCGCGCTGCATCGGCGGATGCGGTAGCACGGCCACGCCCGCAGCCTTGATGTCGTCGAGCACGAGGTGCGCCTCGGCCGCGCCGTCGAGCACGACGCGGATCTCGAACTCGCGGGCCACGCGCAGGGCCGACAGGATGTCCTGGTGCCGCTGCGCGGTGACGAGGAGCGGCAGCTCGCGGGCCACGACGCGCGACAGCGACTCCAGGCGCAGGTTGCGGTCGGGCCGCTTCGTCGCATCGCTCCCGCCGCGCTTGGTCGCGTACTCCTGCGCCCGGATCAGCTCCTGTCGCAGCATCGCGACGGCCTTGCTGCGCGTGCCGGGCGCCTTGCCCTTTTCGCGGTCGGGGTGCATCGCCGCATCGCCGAGCGTCGCCGCCACCATCGCCTCGGGGACGATCACGGCCTCGTCGATCGTGTCGCCTCGCGTCTTCGCGATCATCGTCTGTCCCGAAACGAGCGTGCCCGGCGCGTGTCCGGTGTGGATCGTCGTCACGCCGAACGACCGGACCCACGCCACGAGATCGTCGCGCGCGTTGTACGCGTCGATCGCGCGCAGCTCGGGCTGGATCGGCTCGGAGCGCTCGAGCTGGTCCTGGTCGTGCGGCTGGTTGAGCAGGCCGCTCAGTCCCACGACGGTGTGGGCGTCGACGAGGCCGGGAACGACGACCGCGGCCTCGAGCACCTCGGCGCCCTCGGGAATCGACGTGCGCGACGCCGCTCCGACGGCGACGATCTTGCCGTCGCGCACGACGACGACGCCGTCCGCGATCGGCTGGCCGACGACCGGCCGGACCGTTCGAGCCCGGACGGCCAGGACCGCAGCCCCGGCCGGCACGGTCGCGAGGAAGGCGACGAGCGCCGCGATCGCACCGAGCGCCGCGATCGCACCGAGCGCACGCGGCGTCATTCCCAACCCCCGTCGCCGAAGCAGCACAGGTGGCCGACGCGCGGCTCGCCCGCCCCGTAGCCGCCGACGGCCCACAGCCGGTCCTGGGCGTTACTCCGATCGAACACCCGTTGGCCCTCGACCCAGGTCTCGAGCACCTTGGTGTAGGCGCTCAGCGGGTCGCCGTCGAGCACGAGGAAGTCGGCGTCCTTGCCCGGATCGAGCGATCCGATGCGGTCTCCCAGGTCGAGCATCTCGGCCGGGGCCAGCGTCAACCCACGCAGCGCGCCGTCGCGGCTCATACCCGCGCGCACGGCGAGGGCCGCCGAGCGCAGGAACAGGCGCGAGTCGGTGATCCAGTCGTCGGTGTGGAACGCGACCTTGGCGCCCGCGCGCTCGAGCGCGGCCCCAGTCTTGAGCACCAAGTCCCGGGCCTCGAGCTTCCCGCCCGGGCTGTCGACCACGATGATCGAGCTGCCGACACCGGCCGCGGCGATCTCGTCCGCGACCTTCCAGCCCTCGCTGACGTGGTGCAGGACGACGCGGAACCCGAACTCCTTCTGCAGCCGCAGCACGGTCAGGACGTCGTCGTGACGGTGCGTGTGGTGGTGGACGACGCGCGTGCCGTCGAGAACCTCGAGCAGCGCCTCGTGACCCAGGTCCCGAGCCGGCGCCTCCTCGGGGTCCGACTTTCCGCGTCCGAGCTTCTCGCGGTACTCGAGCGCGGCGACGAACGCCTCGCGCACGAGCGCGGCCGACTTGCCCCGCGTTCCGGGGAACGGCGGCTCGCGCTGCGAGTTCGTGCCGTTCGCCATCTTCATGCCGCCGAGGATCCGATCATCCGCTCCGCGGATCGTCAGCTCTTCGATCGTGTTCGCGTCGCGATTCTTCAGGTACACGGTCTGGCCGCTCAGCAGGTGGCCCGAGCCGGGCATCACGTTCACCGTCGTGATGCCGCCGGCCTGGGCGCGCTGGAAGCCGGAATCGCGGACGTTGATCGAGTCGAGGACCCGCACGCCGGGCTGGATCGGGGCCGACGAGTCCGCGGCCCAGCCCCCGCCGATGTGCGAGTGCGTGTCGACGAGCCCGGGAAGTACGACCTTGCCCCGGAGTTCGTGGCGCGTCGCGCCGCGTGGGATCTCGACCTCGGCGCGTGGTCCCGCGGCGACGATCTTCCCGCCGCGCACGACGAGCGTCCCGTCCTCGATCTCGCCGTGGCTGATCGTGATCAGCCGCGCCCCGACGAACGCCTGCGGCGCATCCTGCGCCGCGATGCGCGTCAGCGCCGCGGCCGCGAGCAGGAGCCCCCCGAATCGCTTCATCCCCACCTCGGCCGCCGAGTCTACCAGGTGTGGGGTCAGGTCTCGGGGTCAGGTCTCGGGGTCTGACCCCGACCGCTCTACCGCTGAATCTGGAGCAGGCGGTCGACGGCGGGAACCTCAAACGTAGTCGTCTGGCCGTCGGGCCAGATGACGCGGGCCGCATCGACGCGGTCCGCCTTCCCCAGACCGAACGTCACGGGGAGCTCGACCTGCGAGAGATAGCTGCGCGTCGGCATCACCTGCCGGCGCTGCCGCCCGCCCGCGGCCTCGATCTCGACCCATGCGCCGATCGCGTCGCGATTCGCTCCCGGGCCGGTGAGCTTCACGCGGAGCCAGTGGTGCCCGAGCGCCTGATCGTTGCGCAGCAGCTTCGCCGGTCCGCCGACCTCGACCAGCACCACGTCGAGGTCGCCGTCGGCGTCGAGGTCGGCGTAGGCCGCACCGCGCCCGACGATCGGCTCGGCCAGCGCACCCGTGCGCTCGCGCGGCACCTCGACGTAGCAGCTGCGCGCCGATGGCCCGGCGTTCCAGAACAGCTGGGCCGGCTGACGATACGTCTGGCCCGCCTGGACCTCCGCGATCTCGTTCTCCAGGTGCCCGTTGGCCTCGAGCATGTCGAGGCGCCCGTCGAGGTCGTAGTCGAAGAAGAACAGGCCGAACTTGAGGAACAGCCGGCTCGGCGCGCCGATCCCCTCGCCGATCGCCTCGTCCGTGAACTGCAGCCCGCCGGACTGCGCGACGAAGAACGAAGTCATCTCGTTCGCGAAGTTTCCGATCGCCACCGCGAGCTGGTCGTCGTTCCGGTAGTACGCCGCGTCGATCCCCATCGCACCGGTCGCGTTCCCCGCTGGGTCGAAGCCGACGCCCGACGTCGCCCCGATCTCCTCGAACGTCCCGTCGCCCTTGTTGTGGAACAGGAAGTTCTGCACCGTGTCGTTGGCCACGAACACGTCGGGTGCGCCGTCCCGATCGGTATCGGTGAACACGAGCGCGAGCGCCTTGCCCATCGGCGTGCGCGTCGCCGGGTTCAGCACGTGCAGGCCCGCGGCTTCGGACACGTCGGTGAACTTGCCCCCGCCGTCGTTGCGGTACAGGTACGACCAGGCGCCGCGGTAGCTCGTCGGCGGGCCGTACGCCCGATCGCGGCCGTTCAGCGTGAAGTTCAGCTCGACGTCGATCTCGCGCGACCACTGGACGTAGTTGCAGACGAACAGGTCGAGGTCGCCGTCGCGATCGGCGTCGAAGAACCCGGCGCTCGTGCTCCACGCGTCCGCGGCACCGGCCACGCCGGCGCGCGCGGTCACGTCCTCGAACCGTCCAGCGCGATTCTCGAACAGCCGGTTCGGCCCGAGCGCCGTGACGAACAGGTCGACGTCGCCGTCCCCGTCGTAGTCCGCGACGGCCGCGCCCATGCCGTAGAGCTTCACGGCGAGCCCGGCCTCGGCGGTCACGTCGGCGAACCGCCCGCCTCCATCGTTGCGATACAGCGCGAGCGAAGCGGGATCCCCGGGACGCTCGCGCCCGGGCCAGCGCGTCGAGCCGACGAACAGCAGGTCCGGATCGCCGTCCCCGTCGTAGTCCAGGACCGCGACGCCCCCGCCCATCGTCTCGGGCAGCAGCTTCTCCCCGTCGGCGCCGTTCGCGTGGACGAAGCCGATCCCCGAATCGCGGGTGACATCGACGAACGATGCGCTCGGAGCGGCGTCGGCGACGGCGCGATCCGCGACGTCGCCGACCTCCTTGGCCACACTCGGCGCCGCCTGGGGACGCCGGGTCGCGACGAAGTAGGCCAGCACGCCGACGACCGCGAGGATCGAGATCACGATCAGCGAGCGGCGGAACGCGCGCCCGATGATCGCGTCGTCGGCCGGTACGCTGTCGTCGTCGTCGGGCCGAGGGTCAGGCTCACGGTGCAACGGACGCGACCTCCTGCGTGCGGCGCCTCGGTGGGGAGGGCTCGGTGCGGCCGAGATCGTAGATCACGACCGCCTCGGCCGCACGGTCCGCCGCAGGGTAGCGCATCCGCGCCTGAGCGACCGCACGATCTCGCGCGTTGTCGTCCGGCTTGTACCGGGCGTGGAGCGCCACGTGCTCGGCGGCCCGCTTCGGGTCGCCCAGCTCGGGGTACACGAGCCCCAGGTTGTAGTGCGCGGTCAGGTTCTCCGAGTCGATCGTCAGCACCCGCTCCCACAGGTCGACCGCCCGCCGCAGCAGCGCCTCACGCGCCGCGCGGCGGTCGGTGCCCCGCTCCTGCTTGGCTCGCTCGAACAGCGTCAGACCCAGCTCGTTCAGCACGCGGTAGTCGCGCGAGAAGTCGAACCCGCGTCCTGCGGCCTGGGCGAACCCGCCGGCGAGGATCTGCTCGAAATCGCGGATCGCCTCGTCGAGCCGCGCGTTCTGCTTGTTGACCAGCCCGGACAGCCACAGCACCGTCCACTCGTAGGGCGGCGGATCGAACGCCACGGCGCGCCGCAGTGCTTCGGGCGCCTCGTGGCCCACGCGCCCGTCGCGCAGGTACACGCGGGCCAGGTTGAGCGGACCGTCTGGACGACCGAGCCGCTCGACCTCGCGGAACGCGTCCTCGGCCTGGCGCAGCTCGCCGCGCCCGGTCTTGAGCAGGAGCCCGATCCCGTAGTCGTTCCAGCGCTGCCACGGCTCGATCGGCGACGCGGGGTTCGGGGCGTCGCCCGCCCGACCGGCGACGGGGAGCGTCACCCGGTCAGCGGCGATCGTCGTGATCGGCAGTCGATTCACGTAGTCCGGGCCGTAGACGTAGCGCAGGTACGTCGTGTCGAACTTGCGATACAGGAGCTTGGCCTCGATCGTGATCGGCCCCGGCACGTCGCGCGGGACGCGCAGCAGGTAGTGCACGACGTCCGCCGCGCCGGGCGGGATCTGGTGGTTGTACAGCGGGACGAAGATGCTCTCGGGGTTGCGCCGGTCGATGCGCTGGCCCTCGCGGTCGAGGACGAACGCGTTGACGAAGTGTGACCAGGGGTCGACCGCGCCATCCGCATCGCGCGCGCCGCTCTCGCCGATCACCCGGTCGCCCGCGCGGGCCACGAGCTCGACCCACACCTCGTTCGAGTCCGCCGTGCCCTCGGTGAACGGGTGGCCGAGCTTGAGCGTGCGCAAGACCGTCTCGAGCAGGTACGACTCGCCCGGGACGAGGGCCGGCACGTCGGGGCGCAGGGGCGCGATCAGCGCCCCGTCGATCGTGCCGCCGCGGCGCAGGCCGAACAGGTCGACACGCAGGACGCCGTCGAGGAACTTCTCGTGCTTGGCCACGACCGCGGCGGCGTCGGGCATGCCGACGAGCAGCGGGATCGCCGTGTTGGCCGCGGGGAACATGTGGTCGTGCACCTTCGGCTCGCCCGTCTCGTCCCGCGCTCGCGCTCCGAAATCCGCGGATGGGAACAGCGGCATGTGGCAGCCGTTGCAGTTCGGCTCGGCCTGCTTCGGATAGTAGAAGCTCGCCACGCCCGCGCCGACGCCGCTCAACAGGTACGAGTCGAAGTGGTTCTGGCCGCGCAGCCACTTGTAATCGTTCAGCTCGACCGGCAGGTGCACCTTGTGGCACGTGCCGCAGAACTCCGGCGTCTTGTGCAGCGGCTTGAGGAACGTCTTCTTGTGGAACCCGGGCTTGGCCTTGATCAGCTGCCGGTTGAGCCACTGCAGCGTGCGGCTCTCGCTCGTGGCGAACGGGTACGGGATCGGTGCATCGATCGTGTAGTCGGCGTTCCCACGGTTCGAGTTGACGTGCGTGATGCTGTGACACACGGCGCACGTGATCCCGGCGTGAGCGGTCGGGTCCTTCACGTCGTCGTACGCCGGATCGTTGAACTGGCCGCTGAAGAACGGCACCGGATCGTGGCACCCGGCGCAGAACCGCGCGCGGGCGACGTTGCCGTCCCGCTCCATCGAGTGCTTGCGCGTGTTGCGCACGCTGAACAGGTACGGCGGGTTGTTGAACGAGCTGAACCGGTGGACGCTCTGGCTCCACGCGGCGTGGATGTCGCCGTGGCACTCCTGGCAGTAGCCATCGTTCATCAGGCTCGCCGCCGGGATGAAGTCCCCGGTCAGCGTGCGCGAGAGCGACGGGAAGAAGTACTTGTCGCCCTCGGGGTTGCCCTCGACGTTCCACTTGCGCGGGTCCTGGGCCTGGATCGTCGCCAGGACCACGGCGAACACGACGGCGACGGTGGCCCAGCCCAGGCCGACGCGCCAGCGGATGCGCCGTCCGGCCAGGCGGTGCAGGACGAACAGCCAGGCCACGACGAGCGGCGTCGTGATGTGGAGCCAGTACGCGATCGAGCGGATCGTGGGGTCCTTGACCACGATCACGTTCTCGATCCGCGTGAGCACGATCCCCGTGCCGAGGAGCACGAGCGCCGTCGTGAACAGCGCCAACCCGGCGCGCACGGCGCGGCGGTTCGGCCGGCGCCACGAGTTGCGCATGTGCACCAGGCCGAACACGACGACCGGGACGACGATCGCGAGACCGAGCGCCAGATGCAGCAGGAACATCTGCAGGTAGAACCAGTCCTGGTACACGCGGCCCGTCGTCGCCTCGAGCAGCGTGATCCCGCCGAGGTACGTCGAGTTCACTGCGAGCAGCGCGAACAGGCCGAGCACGACGAACAGCAGCTTGCGCAGCCGGGGTCCGACCGCGGGCACGTACTTCCGGCGCGGCGGCGGAGCGGGCGGCGTTTCGGGTGTCACGGCCGGGCCGCCCGGCGCGGGCCGACCGCGAGCGGCTCGAGGTCCGCGCGACCCTCGCGGACCTCGTACATCCGGTCGAGCGCGACGTCGGCGAACGCTTGGACCTCGGCGCTACCGGGCCAGCGGATCTCGATCCGCCGGATGCGCTCGGCCGGACCGAGGCCGATCTCCTGGCGCAAGCTCGAGCCGCCGAAGCTCGAGCCTGAGGTCACGCTGGCGTGGATGTCGCGGACGGCGCCGGCCTGTTCGACCGTGATCCGGATCCGCGCGCCGATCGCCGCGCGGTTCGTGCGCGTGCCGACGAGCGCCAGCGTGATCCAGTGGTTCCCGTGGCCCGGGTTCTCGAACAGGGCGCTCGCGAACCTGTCCCCGGTGAACGCCCCGCCGACCTTGAGGAACACGTCCTGGTCGCCGTCGAGGTCGACGTCGCCGAACGCGATCCCGTGACCCTTCTGCAGGTGACCGAAGCCGCCCGACGTCGTCACGTCCTGGAACACCTTGCCGCCGGCGTTGCGGAACATGCGGTTCGGGACGAGCGTGCGGAAGTCCGGGTTGCCCGTGCCGACGTAGAAATCGAGCCAGCCGTCGTTGTCCAGATCGCCGAAGTTGCAGCCCATCGTCGAGCAGGACCTGGTCGACGTGCATCTCGCGGCTGACCTCGGTGAACGTGCCGTTGCCGCGGTTGCGGTACAGGCGCGGCTTCTCTCCGCGGTTCGGGAGCCCCAGGTAGTCCGCCGCGATGTCCCCGGGCGTCGCCACGTATCCCGAGACGAACAGGTCGAGCCAGCCGTCGTTGTCGTAGTCGAAGAACCACGTCGGAAACGGCTCGCGCGGCTCGCGCACGCCGGCGCGCTCGGCGACGTCGGTGAACCGCACGATCCCCGACGCGTCCTTGCCGTCGTTGTGGAACAGCCGGTTCGGGCCGTCGAGCGACAGGTCGGTGACGTACAGGTCCGGGCGACCGTCGTTGTCGTAGTCGCCCCACACGGCGCCCTTGATGAAGCCGACGACGGCGACCCCGGCCTCGCGGGCGACGTTCGTGAACGTGCCGTCCCGGTTGTTGTGCCACAGCTCGCACGGGTGCGGCGCCTGGCGGACCGTCGATTCGTTTCCCACGAACAGGTCGACCCACCCGTCGTTGTCGTAGTCGGCCCAGGCGCCGGCCTGCGTCGGATGGAACGACAGGAGCCCGGCCTCCTCGGTGACATCGTCGAACGTCCCGTCGCCGCGGTTGCGCAGGAGCGAGTTGGGGAGCCGGCCCTGCTCGCCGAGCCACGCGCCGCGCAGGACGAACACGTCGAGGTCGCCGTCGTTGTCGTAGTCCGCATGCACCGCGTTGAGCCCGCCGACGATGCCGGCAAGGCCGGCCGCAGCGCTCCGATCCTCGAACGTCCCGTCCCCGCGGTTGCGCAGGACGTGGAGCGGATCGCTGATGCCCCACGACGACAGGAACAGGTCGAGATACGCGTCGCCATCGAGATCGTCGAGAATCGCCGCACCCGCAAGTCCCGTCACGTCGACGCCCGCGCGCGTCGCGACGTCGACGAACCGCTTGATGTCGTACTCGGACTCGAACGCGGTGGGCGGAATGAGCCACGCCGGTTTGACCTTCTCCGGATACTCGCCGAGCGTCATGTAGGCGACGTTCAGGAGCCAGCGCGCGGTCAGATCGAGCGGCTTCTCGGCGAGGATCCCCTCGAGCTGCGCGATCGCGGCGCGCGAGCCTCGGGTCTCGGAATGCACCCCCGTGCCGCGGATCGGGAGCAGGCACGAATCGGTGCCGTGGTGCCGGATGCAGTTCTCCTGCTCGCCGAGCCGCAGATAGCCCACCGCGAGCTGCTCGCGCAGGCTCGAACAGGAACGTCGGGGGCAGCCCGGCCGGCGCTCGATCGCGCTCGTTCCACGTCTGCTGCAGGCGCGGCAACGCCTCGGCCGTCTGACCGACGTACAGCATCTCGATCGCCAGCGCGAGCTCGTAGCGCCACCGGTCCCCGGGCGCCGTGGGAACCGGGGCCGTCCGCAGCAGCGCCAGGCGCTCGGCGCTCGAGAACGGCGTCGGGGTGGCCTCGTTCTTCGCGGCGATCTCGGCGAGCCGGGCGACCATCCGGCGCGTCCCCTCGGAACGCGGCGCGCCCGGGGGCGGGGCGCTCGAGGCAAGGCTCGCCGCAACGGCGAGGCTCACCGCGCACAGGACCACCGTCGCGACGAGGCCTCGTCCCGCCCGCATGCCTACCTCCGCGCTTCCGACACCGTGCAGGGGCAAACTCCGTACCGCCCGCTCGCTCGTCCCGGGCCCACGAAACCGGCGAATCCGGGCTCGACCGCGTCGCGGGCGGGTCATAGGGAATGCGGGCCGCGCATAGGACCTCAGAGTACGACCGGACTACCTGCCGAGCTCGACGAGCGCGAGCCCGAACGCCACGCCGTTGTACACGACGTGGGCCGCGATCGGTGCCGCGAGCGTGGCGGTGCGGCGGCACGACCAGGCGAACAGCAAGCCCACCACGAAATACACGACGATGCCGGACCAGTTGAAGTGGATCAGGCTGAAGCACGCGGCGGAGAGCGGGAAGGCGATGCGCCCCCCCGCGTGCTCGTTCAAGAACCGGAACAGGTACCCGCGGAAGAAGATCTCTTCGGCGCAC
Organism: uncultured Acidobacteriota bacterium; assembly: GCA_963824225.1. Classification (GTDB taxonomy): domain Bacteria; phylum Acidobacteriota; class Polarisedimenticolia; order Polarisedimenticolales; family Polarisedimenticolaceae; genus CAWGOF01. The sequence goes on from CAWGOF010000003.1 coordinate 929,208, forward strand.
GGGGCGAGGATGACGATCCACGGCAGGAGGCGGAGCGCGATCCCGTCCTCACGCAGGAGCTCCACGAGCCACGCCTGCTCCTGGATGTCGAGGCCGATCGCTTTTTGGATCAGCCCGATCGCCGCCGATGCGAAAAACCCGAGGAGACCGACGCCGGCGCCGAACGCCACGGCGCGCGGGACGGCGGTCGACAGACGGTCGATTCGCCGCGGAACGCGGAGCGCGATGAACACGGCGCCGAAGGCCAGGAACACGACCGACTGGGCGCCGAGGAGCAGGGCCGGGTGCTCGACCAGAATGACCTGCGGGTCGGCCTCGGGCCAGCTCGTCACGCGAAACGGCGGCGTCTCGTAGCCGGCCTCGCGGAGCGCGCGGTGCAGGGCCGGCCCGATCGCATCGGTCGATTCGAGATGGCCGAGCACGAGACGTCGGGCCTCGGCCGGGCCTTCGATGCGCACGTCGTCCGTCACGCCGAGCGCGCGCACACGCGCGACGAGCTCCGCGGGGCCGAGCGCGTCTTGGCCCTCGACGGCCACGAGATCGAACGTCGCCGTTTCCATCCGCGGCGCGAGCACGAGGATGAGCGCCGCGCCGACGACGAGGATCGCGGCCATGCACGCGGCGAGCACCGCGAGCGCTTCGCCCGTCGCGCGCCACGGCGTCCTGTCGGGGCGGTTGCTGGCGTCGGTGGGCGGTACGGCTGGCTCGATTCTTACAATTCCTAGCAGCATTCTCTCAGCGGGTTGCCTCGCGTCGTCTGGGAACTACATTGGGACTCGCATACCTTACTGCTTGTCCGCAAGGTGCATACGACATCCATTACCCCCCAGTGTGGTGTCGTGGCCAAAGGGCGTTCGGCGGCAGGTCCGCCGGACGCCCTGATTCTTCCCCGCGGATTCCCTATCATGGGCCTCGATGAACACGATCGACAGCACAGCCCCGTTCGTGTCTTCCGTCTATGACGAGCTCGCCCGGCGGCTCGACAGCGTCCGGAGGCGCCTCGGCCGGCCGCTGACGCTCGCCGAGAAGATCCTCTACGGCCACCTCGACGACCCCGAGCACGCCGATCTGCGTCCCGGGGAGAGCTACCTCCAGCTGCGCCCGGACCGCGTCGCGATGCAGGACGCCACGGCGCAGATGGCGCTGCTCCAGTTCGCGCAGGCCGACATCCCGCGCGTCGCCGTGCCCACGACCGTCCACTGCGACCACCTGATCCGCGCGCACGCGCGGCGCGAACCAGGACATCGCGACGGCGCTCGACGAGAACGACGAGGTCTACGACGTTCCTCGCAGACCGCGTCCGCGCGCTACGGCATCGGCTTCTGGAAGCCCGGCGCCGGGATCATCCACCAGGTGGTCCTCGAGAACTACGCGTTCCCCGGGCGGGCTGATGATCGGCACCGACTCCCACACGCCGAACGCCGGCGGCCTCGGGATGTTCGCCTCGGGCGTCGGCGGCGCGGACGCGGTCGACGTGATGGCCGGGTTCCCGTGGGAGGTCAAGCTGCCCGAGGCTCATCGGCGTGCGGCTGACCGGGCAGCCTCAGCGGCTGGGCCGCGCCGAAGGACGTGATCCTCAAGCTCTGCGGGATCCTCACCGTCAAGGGCGGCACGAACGCGCGTGATCGAGTACTTCGGGCCCGGCGCGCGCATCGATCTCGTGCACCGGCAAGGGCACGATCACGAACATGGGCGCCGAGCTCGGCGCGACGACGTCGGTCTTCCCGTTCGACGAGCCGATGGACCGCTACCTGCGCGGCACCGATCGCGCCGCGCTCGCCGATCTCGCCGAGCGCAACGCGGCCCTCCTCGCGGCGGACCCCGAGGTCGAGCGCGATCCGGCGCGGTTCTTCGCGCGCGTGGTCGAGATCGACCTCTCGACGCTCGAGCCGCACCTCGTCGGCCCGCACACGCCCGACCTCGCGCGCCCGGTCTCCGAGGTCGCCGCGGCGGTCGCGAAGGAAGGCTACCCCGACGCGATCTCGGTCGCGCTGATCGGGTCGTGCACGAACTCGTCCTACGAGGACATCTCGCGCGTCGCCGACGTCGTCGCAGCAGGCCGCGGCGCCACGGGCTCGAGCGCGCGGTCGTGCCGTTCATGGTCACGCCGGGCTCGGAGCAGGTCCGCGCGACGATCGAGCGCGACGGCCAGATGCGGCTCGCTCGAGGCGGTCGGCGCGACCGTGCTCGCGAACGCCTGCGGGCCGTGCATCGGCCAGTGGAAGCGCGACGAGATCAAGCCGGGCGAGAAGAACACGATCGTCACCTCGTTCAACCGCAACTTCCCGCGCGCGCAACGACGGCAACGCGGAGACGCTGGCGTTCATCGCGAGCCCGGAGATCGTGGTCGCCTACGCGCTCGCCGGCCGCCTGAGCTTCAACCCGCTCGACCGACACGATCGAGGTCGCCCGGAAAGGCCGCGTTCCGTCTCGACCCGCCCGCACCGGCGCCCGACCTGCCGCCGGGCGGCTTCGTGCAAGGACGGCGGGGGCTACGTCGCCCCGCCCGCAGACGGCAGCTCGATCGACCTGTACATCGCGCCCGAGAGCCAGCGCCTGCAGCTGCTCGACGCCGTTCGCGCCGTGGGACGGCAAGGACTTCGACCGACTGCCCGCTGCTGCTCAAGGCCACGGGCAAGTGCACGACCGACCACATCTCGCCCGCGGGCCCGTGGCTGCGCTTCCGCGGCCACCTCGACAACATCTCGGACAACATGTTCACCGGCGCGGTCAACGCGTTCACGGGCGAGGCCGGCACGACGCTCGACCAGCTCGCGGGCGAGCGGGGCGGGCCCGTGCCCAAGGTCGCGCGCGCGTACAAGGCGCGCGGCCTGCGCTGGGTCGTCGTCGGCGACGAGAACTACGGCGAGGGCTCGAGCCGCGAGCACGCCGCGATGTCGCCGCGGCTCCTCGGCGCGGCGGCGATCCTCGTGCGCTCCTTCGCGCGCATCCACGAGACGAACCTGAAGAAGCAGGGCGTGCTGCCGCTGACCTTCGCCGATCCCGCGGACTACGACCGCGTGCGCGAGACCGACCGGATCAGCATCCTCGGTCTCGCGGACCTCGCGCCGGGACGCCGCGTCACCGTCGTGCTCCACCACGCCGACGGCACGCGACGAGCGCATCGAGGCCCGCCACACGCTGAACGCCGAGCAGATCGCCTGGTTCCGCGCCGGCTCGGCGCTGAACGTCCTGCGGGGTCAGGTCTAAGGGTCAGGTCTAAGGGTCAGGTCTCGCGTCTAGGGCTGGACGCCCGTCGGCAGCTGCGGCCGCACGACGTAGCCCGCGTCGTCGACCAACGCGACGTAGGTCGATAGGCCTTTCGCGATCTGCTCGTCGGTCTCGTGGGGCAGCCGGGCGAGCCACGCTGACCGAAGCTCGAGGTTCGCGGCCCGCGCCCCGGACGTGGGGCTCTCGTCGATGAATCGGAGGCTCAACGAAATTGCGTGGAGCCGCGTCTCCGCATCTTCTCCAGCGAGCTGGCCGATCGCGAATCGGCGCACACCCGGGTCCCACTCGACACCCTCGCCCTCTCCATCACCCTGCAGTGTGAGGAGCGCAAGGATTCCGGCCCACGCCGCATCCTTCGTCGGTGCCTGGAACGCCTCGAGCGAGCGCGGCACGCCGAGCAGTCGGATCATGGCGCTCGCCGCTGCGCTGCGCTCACCGCGCGCCGCCGACTCTCGACCGAACAGGTCGAGCACGACCGCCGCCCGCTCCTCGGTCACCGGCTGACCGACGCGCGACAGCGAGTGGAGCTCGCACTGTCGATTCTCCGGAACGCCCTCCCGCGCCAAGGTCGTGAGAAGAGCCTCCGTGATCTCGCGCCCCCGATTCGCCGGGGCGTGGAGCAAGCCCTGGGCCGCCGCGTAGCGCACGGTCCTGTCGGGACTCCGCAGGCCGGCGAGCAATGTCCCGTAGCCCGCCGGCTGCGAGGCTCCGCCGAGCGCGGAGAGGAACACGTAGGCGGTCCGCACGTGGGAGTTCGCGCGGATCGTCGCGACGAGCTCGCGGATCGTTTCCTCGGCCGGAAGAGCACGTAGACTCTCGAGGAATAGGTAATGCGACTGTCGCATACCGTCGACCTGGGTCAACGCGTGCGCCACCTCTCGTCGGACGTCGACGCTCGGCGCGGCCTGCTCGGCGGAAGCCCCGGACGCGAGGGTGAAGAGAACCTCAACGATCATGATCCGATTCTACCGCCGTTTCCGAACCGAAATCCGAGACCCCCCGACGCCCCTCCAAGGGGACGATTGCGAACCTAAGTTCGGCATCGGTCCCGCGAGTCGCCTCCATGCGGTGTCGCGATGCGCAAGGTTCTCGTCCGTGGATCGATCGTCCTCCTCGCCTGTTTGCTACCAGCGCTCGTGCTCGGTGGCACCCCGCTGGGGCCGAACAAGAAGGCCGTCTCGTTCTCGTCCGACGTCGTCACGCTGGTCGACGGCCTCGGGCGCTACGTCGTGCTCGTCGACCCGGACCGCAACGGCAGCGTCGACCACGCGATCCTGTACGAGGCCGACGGGCCGCTCCCCCCGTCCGTCCGGAGGTTCGAGGCGGACGCCCGCGTCCTCTACGCGGGCGACGGCGCGCCGCGGCGCGTCGAGATCACGAACGTGCAGAACGGAGGCCCGCGGTCGATCGTGCGGATCGATCTCGACGGCGCGGGCGATCGCCCCGCCTCCCGGCTGGAGGTAGTGCTCCGCGGGGGGATCGCGCTGGCCATGGTCTCGGGCTACGCGCTGTGGCCGGACGCGGACACGACGGACCCTGAGGTGCTCCGTGCCCGCGGCCTTCCGACGTTCGACGAGGCGCGTACGGAGCACCTGCGCACGTCCCGACCGGCCGATGATCCCGTGATCCAGGCGGTGTTCGAAGCCTGCTCGTGCAAGGACTGCTCGTCGGGCGGCGTCGGCGCCACGACGTGCCACGTCAAGTGCCAGGGGAAGCTCGCGATCGTGGACGTGGGCGAAGATTGCAACGTCCAGTGCGGCCCGGGCTACTACGCGTGTTGCAACTGCAGTGGCATATTTGCTGCGTTCGGCCGGTGCGAATGCGTCGCCAACTGATCGGGTGCGGCCTGCCGACGGGGCTGCTCGCGCTCGCGCTCTTCGTCGCTGCGTACCTCGTAGCCCGATCCTGAGACCGGTCGCCCCGGTTCCCGCGAACGCGCGGGGCCGGGGCGAGCGACGCTCAGACGAGTCCGTGCTCCTTGAGCTTGCGGAAGATCGTGGCGCGCGAGATACCGAGCAGCTTGGCCGCGTGCACACGATTTCCGCCCGCGGCATCGAGGGCCCGCCGGATCTGGTCCTTCTCGTTGTGATCGAGCCGGAGCGCCGGCTGCGCGCCGCCGTCGTCGCCGAGGAGCATGCGGGCCAGGCCGTCGTCCGAGCGCACGACGTCGAGCGTGATCGGTTCGTCGCCCGAGAGGACCGCGAGGCGCTTGAGGCAGTTCTCGAGCTGGCGCACGTTTCCAGGCCATGGGTAGCGCTCGAGGCGGTCGACGACGTCGAGCCGGATCCGCGGCGCCGCGCCGCCGCGCTCGCGCCCGATGCGCTCGAGCAGCTCGTCGACCAGCGCGGCGATGTCGCCCGGACGCTCGCGCAGCGCGGGGAGCTCGAGGACCAGCACCTGCAAGCGGTGGCGCAGATCGTCGCGGAATCTCCCCTCCGCGACCTCATGCTCCAGGTTCTTGTTCGTCGCCGTGAGCACCCGCACGTCGACGTGCCGGCGAGTCTCGTCGCCGACGCGACGCACCTCGCCCTCCTGGAGCACACGCAGGAGCCGCGCCTGCATCGCCGGCGTGGTATCCCCGATCTCGTCGAGGAACAGCGTGCCGCCGTCGGCCTGCTCGAACAGGCCCGGTCGATCGCGCTCGGCACCGGTGAACGCGCCCCGGACGTGCCCGAACAGCTCGGACTCGAGCAGCGTGTCCGACACGGCGGCGCAGTTTTCGACCAGGAACGGCTTGTCCGCGCGGGGCCCCAGCGCGTGGATCGCGCGCGCCGCCAGCTCCTTGCCCGTGCCGCTCTCGCCGAGGATCAGGACCGGGTGCACCGTCGACGCGAACTTGTCGATGCGGTCGTACGCCCGCTGCATGCGGCTCGACCGGCCGACGAGACCGCCGAGGCGCGCGCGCGATTCTGTGGCCGCGCGCAACCGGCGGTTGTCGTCCTCGAGGGCTCGACGGGTCGTCGCATTCTCGAGCGCGAGCGCGGCATGGTCGGCGAACGCCTCGAGAAACCCGAGGTCTTCCCGACCGAAGGTCCCCCCGCCCGTGCGATTGTCGAGATACACGGCACCGATCCGCCGGCCGCGCAAGCGCAGCGGCACGCACAGCACCGACCGGATCTGGTACAGGCTGACGCTGCGCAGGTCGCGCAGGCGCGGATCGTCCCCCGTGTCGATCGCCAGGACCGGCGTCCCGGCGGCGGCCTCGAGCACGACGCTCCGGCTGAACCCGACGGCGGCCGCGGCGGCGTCGGGCTCGACGTTGCGCGATGCGCGCACCGCGTACTCACCGTCTCGACCCTCGAGCAGGATCAGGCCCCGCTCGGCCCGGACAACGGCGATCGCCATGTCGAGCATCGTCTCGAGCAGCACCTCGGGATCGGACTCGGAGTTGAGCACTCGCACCATCTCGTAGATCGCAAGGAGCCGGCCCTCGGCCGCGGTGGCCCGACCGAGCGACGAGCGCCGGATCGGTCGAAACACCGGCCGCCCGAGGAAGTCGGCCCGCATCTGCTCGTCGGCGATTCGCGAAGCCGCCTCGTCGAGCCGTCCGCGCGCCCGATCGAGCGCCTCGCGCGCCGGACCGATGCGCCCGCCGCGCTGCTCGGCCTCGGAGACGACCGCATGCAGCCGTGCCGCGAGCGCCGGCAGGTCCCGCGCCTCCGCGATCTCGATCGCGTCGCGAGCGACCGCGAGCACACGATCGAGCGCCCCCGCCGCCAGCGCCTCCTGGGCCTGCGCCAGCCGCGCCCGCACCTCCCACGGCGGCTCGAGCAGCGACCGATCCGCCTGGACTTCGGTGCCGAAGCGCTCCCCGACCTCGCCGATCGCCTCGCCGGCGAGCACGCGCCGCTCCATCTCGACCACCAGCGCTCCGAACAGTCCCTTGCGATCGAGCAGCGAGTCGTCGAGCAGCTCGCGCAGGAGGCTCCGGATTCGCGGGATATCCGGGTTGGGCTCCTCGAGCAGGGCTTCGGCCAACGTCACCTTGAGGTATCGGACGAACTTGGGCTCGATCTCCCCACGCAATTCGAAGGTTCGATGCAATACGTCGGTAGCCTCGGCCGAACGACCAAGCTGAATTAGGACGTCACTCTGTGCTAGCCGCGCGCTGATGATCCCGTTTCGAATACCATAGTGCGCGGCGAGCGACTCCGATTCCCGTGCGCTCTGCAGGGCTTCGTCGAGTCGCCCAAGCTGGGTCAACGGCGTGGTCCTCGAAGCCGGTACGAAGTGCATCTGAGACGCGAGTTCGTGCTCGCTGGCTACCATTCTGGCGCGATCGACGAATTGCAGAGTGTCGAGGTACCGAGCCTGTCGCGTCGCGGCCGTACCAAGGCTTATCCAAGCGTTGAAGAGAAGCCGGTGATCGCCGATCGCTTCAGCGATCGTCACAACCTGGTTGAGGTGCTTCTCAGCTTCGGCGAATCGTCCGAGATTCGACGCTAGCGCGCCTGCTAGATACAGGCTCGCGGCATGCTCCGGTCGCTCTTGGTCGACCGCGAAGCCCTCTGCAGCTTCGAAAGCCGCTACCAGGGCCTCATCGCTGCGCTGGAGGCGTAGCAAGGCCGCAGCCTTGGAACGGAGAGCTCGTGAAGCCGCCAGTCGATCGTGTGTAGCGTGCGCAAGCGCCAACGCCTGCTCTGCGACGCGAAGTGCCTGGGCCGCGCGTCCATCGAGCGCCAACAGGTACGAGCGCTTTGCCAACACCGTCGCACGTTCGGCAGGCGAGGCTGCACTTCGCAGAACCAGACCAAGAGCTCGGACCGCCGCCGCGCCGTGCCGAGCATCCGCAAGGCAACGAGCCTGCGCCTCTCTTAGCGCTCGCCGACGCAGGTCAGACGCGGGGAGCTGCCGAAGCGCGAAGCCGTACCAAGTTGCTGCGTCGCCTGGTCGTCTTGCTCGCTCGTCTAACTCCGCCGCTCGAATCGAGCACTCGATGCTCTTGTTGGTTTCGCCTGCCTGCCCCCAGAGCTTAGCGAGCTGTCCAGAGTTCTGGTTCGGCTCGAGAACTTCGGCAGCTAGTCTGCTGAGGTCGACCCATGACGAGGGATCGATTGTCGTCCGTACGACTGCGGACACAATTCGCGATGCCGGTGACCATGAGCTTTGGTCCGTGGTCGCGAGACCGGCAGCCACAACCGTTTCGGCAGCGCGAATCGCGTCTATCGCGGTTAGGCCGCCTACGTGGCTCAGCGTCTCGGCAGTCGCTGACTGGCCCAGTACCGTTAGCGTCTTGAGCCAGTGAAGTGCGTTCGGATCCAACGATTCCACGCGCGAGCGAACGGACTCCTCCAGCGTGGGGTGCACTCTGACACTCGTCCCACGTTCCCAGGCTCCATCTACTAGCAATGCTCCTAGTAGAAGCGGGTTTCCTCCGGACGAATCCAACAACCAACTGATTTGCTGGTTGGTCGCAACTACGCCTGTTGCTCGTTCAACGACGGCTGCGGTAGCGGAAGGACCGAGCGGACCCAAATCCAACCTGCGGATCGTTGGAGCACAATCGACGTCCGCGACCAACTTGCGAAGTGTCTCGTTTCGAACTTCCGCAGTCCGAACGGCTGCGAGGACCCGTACGGCGGCGCGAGACGGTTCTCGGGCGATCGAGTCGACGAAGTCGACTACCGACTGAGATGCGCCTTCGAGCTCATCGAGCAGAACAAGGGTCGGAGCGACCGCGGCCTTGGCCCGCCACCGGCTCAGCGTCGCGGTGGTCGAGGCGCCGGGCTGAACTAGCTCGTGCGAGACTTCGCCGCCGACGTCCCATCCTGCCCCTACCGCAAGACTTCCCAGCCAACGAAGGATCCTGGTCTTGCCTGCGCCGGCGTCACCAGCGAGGAGGATCACACATGGCTTGGTCGATTGCTCGAAGTGCGACCAAATCTGGTCGCACTCTTGACCTCGACCAGGTGGAGCGCTTGAGGCCAGTCGAGCGGCGCGTGTTGCAGCCGTCTCGGTTTCGAACGCGATAGAGGAGAGGTTCCTGAGTCTGATGAGTGCCTCGCGAGCCGAGGCTGGCCTGTCTTCAGGATGAACCGCTATAAGCTCGGCGATCCATCCTTCCAAGCCCGAGACAGGCTCAGCAACCTCGGGCGTTAGGCCTGGCTTCGGAGGCTCACCCCGGAGTGCCTCATAGAGCACTGCGCCCAGACCGTAGAGGTCCGAGCGTCGACTGGGACCTCCACCCTGCAGGAGTTCAGGCGCGAGATACGCCGGTGTACCAGCGAGCTGTGCGGTCTGCGATTCGTTGTTCCAAATGGCCAAGCCGAAATCGAGTAGCACCAAGCGGCAGCCCTGATGCGCTCGCGCACGAACGAGTATGTTGGAGGGCTTGAGGTCTCGATGCAGGATGTCGAAGTCGTGAAGGAACGCGAGGGCACGGAGGGCTTCGGCTGCCAAACCGACCAGGGAGGAAGTGCCCTCCCGCCCGATCGTCTGTAGTAGGTCGGCACCTTCCACGTACTCGAGGGTAAAGTGTGCCGTTCCCGTTGACCCGACCTCGAAGTCGAAGACTTCGGCTAGGTTCGGGTGACGGAGTGTGCGAAGAGTGGCGAATTCGCGGCGGAGGGCTGACTCCCTACCACTCGTGTCGATCAACTCCTTGAGAGCGAGCAAGCGTCCGGGAGCCAGTCGATCCTCGACCAGCCAGACACGGCCGCCCCCACCCTCGCCGAGGAGTCGTACCCGTCGGTAGCGGTCCGCAGGCTTCGCCACGGGCCGAATATACGCGCTCGGTCCGTGGCCTCCCTCTCTCTGCTCTCGAATCGATCACAGGGGGGTGGAATCTTCCTGCAGCCCCACGGTCACCACGCCGTCCACCGGGCCGCTGAAGCCGACCTGGGCGGTCGCGTCGTCTCTAGGGGGCACGGACAGGACGGCCGTCGAGACGACCGGCAAGCCGTCGACGACCGCGGTCACCGAAACCACCACGACCGAGGTCGAGCGGGCGGGGTTGGCGACCGTCACGGCCACGACGCTGCCCAGAACGACAGTCAACTGCACGGTCGGCTCAGTGCTGGACGACTTCATCAGCTGCACGCCGCTGCCGGCCATGCTGGGCGTCGTCGCCACGAGCAGCGCAAACAGGAACCGCGCCGCCTTTGCTGTCTTTCCCTTGTTGAACATCGCCTCTCCCTTGCCCGCCTCATATCCGCCGTTCGCGGTTTGGCTATGCGAGTCACGGGCGAATGTAGGCGTGTGGGAAGAGTGCTCAATAGTGAAACGGGTAACCTCAAATGTGTAACTGCCGAAGAACCCGACGACGCCGACGAGCGACACAGGAGCCGCGATTTGGCGGCGTTTTACGGGCCCTTGACGGCGTGAAAAAAAGTGGGCCCGTATGTTCGGCGGAGGCCCCCCTTTGAAGATCCTCGTAGTCGAAGACGACGTCGGGCTGCGCGATGGGCTGGTCGACCTGCTCGCTTCGGCTGGACATCGTGCGGTGGCCGTCGCGGACGGCGAGAGCGCGCTCGTCCACGGCGCCGACCCATCCTTTGATCTCCTCCTGCTCGACCTGATGCTGCCGCGCCTCGACGGCGTCGAGGTGTGCCGCCGGTTGCGCGAGATTCGACCCGAGCTGCCGATCCTCATGCTCACGGCTCGTGGCGCGGAAGACGACAAGGTCCTCGGGCTGCGCTCGGGCGCGGACGACTACGTCACGAAGCCGTTCGGGACGCGCGAGCTCCTGGCGCGCATCGAAGCGCTCGGCCGCCGCCGCGGGGACGGAGCCGAGCCGGCGCAGACGATCAGCGCCGACGGCTGCACGATCGACCTCGGCCGCTGCGTCGCGCGGCGCGGCGACGGGGCCGAGATCTCGCTGACCGCGCGCGAGGCGGCGATCCTGCGCTGGCTGTACCAGCATCGCGAGCGCGCCGTGAGCCGCGCCGAGCTGCTCGAGCGGGTGTGGAACGCCTCGGCCGACCTGCAAACGCGCACGGTCGACATGACGGTGGCCAACCTGCGGCAGAAGATCGAGCGCGACCCGACGGCGCCGCGCGTCGTCATCACGGTCAAGCGTGTGGGGTACGCCTGGGGCGAGCGGTGAGTCCTCGACCGAGCCGCACCGGGATCGCGGCCCTGTTGACCGCGCTCGGCGTCGCGGTTCCGTGCGCCGCGTGGTTCGTCACCGGATCGCGAGCCGCGCGCGAGGAGGCGGCGCGTGTCGCTGCGGCTCCGGTCGAGCAGGCGCGGCACGAGGCAGCGCACCTCGCCCGCCAGATCGGCCTGCGCCTCGAATCGCTGCGGGCGAGCGAGTCGCGCCGGCCGTTCCAGGACTACTTGACCGACGCTTCGCGCCCCTCGCCGCTGCTCGACGGCCCCGCCGATCCGCTGATCTGGGCGCACTTCCAGATCGACGACGTCGGCGTCCTGACCCTCCCCGCGCTCGACGCTGCCGAGCGCGCGGGCCGGAGCGCCTCGCGAGCGGCCGAGGTGCACCGCGCGATCTACACCCAGCTCGAGTGCGCGAGCTCGTATCACCTCGAGGCGCTGCAGCGCGGAGACGCGCATGCGCCCGGGGCACGCCGCGCTCCCTCGCCCGAAGGCGTGGTGACGGTCGGGCCGCTGACGTGGCACACCTCCTCGATCGACGGAGTGCCGGCGCTCGTCGCGTTGCGCGAGGTGGCGATGCCGGCCGCGGTCCTGACGCAGGGCTTCGTCGTGTCGGGACCGAAGCTCGGCCCGCTCCTCGACGGCGCCCTCCTCCCGTCCTCCGTGCATCCCGGCGAGCCGGCGAGTGAGAGTGCCGCTCCGATCCCGTTCGACGGTGATGCGTGGTCGGTCACGGTCGACGCCGCGCGGCCGATCGCGGCGGCGCAGATCGCGGCTCGGCGCGTGCGCACCCGGTTCCTCGGCACGTTCTTCGGCGGTGCGTTCGCGGCGGCGCTCGCCGGCGCCGCGCTCGTTGCGCTCGTCCGGCAGACCGAGCGATCGGCGCAGGAGCGCGCGCGGTTCGCCGCGGCCGCGGCGCACGAGCTGCGCACGCCGCTCGCGGGCCTGCGGCTGTACGGCGAAATGCTGGCCGACGGCGCGATCGACGCCGACCGGCGGGCGAGCTACGCCCGGCGCATCGCGGTCGACGCCGAGCGGCTCGGGCGCGTCGTGTCGAACGTGCTCGGCTTCGCGCACCTCGAGCGCGGCGGGCTCGAGATCGTCCCGCGCCCGGGCGATCTCGGTGCGGCCGTCCGCGTCGCCATCGAGCGGCTCGGACCGGCGCTCGGCGCCGCGGGGGCCGAGGTCGCCCTCGACGTCGAGGCGTCCATGGTGCAGGCATCGTTCGATCCGTTGGCCGTCGAGCAGATCCTGCAGAACCTGCTCGACAACGCGGTCAAGTACGGCCACGCCTCGACCGATCGGCGCATCGACGTGCGCGTGAGCACGATCGACGGCGCGCCGAGCGTCACCGTGCGTGATCGGGGACCGGGCGTCGATCCGGCGCGCGAGCGCTGGCTATTCCGACCGTTTCCACCGGCGCCGGGACGCGAGCAGCCGGCGGGGCTCGGGATCGGCCTCGCGCTCGCGAGCGCGCTCGCCGAGGCCCAGGGCGGCAGCCTCGTCCACACGCGGCCGCCCGACGGCGGAGCCGCGTTCGTGCTGCGGTTGGAGCCCGTGGCGCGGGCGGGCGAGGCCTCGTCCGGCTGCTAGAATCCCCCGCGTCGCCGGCGCTCCCGGCCATTCGCGAGGTTGAGACATGCCCAGTGTCGCGGCCCAGGCGCCGACGTTCCGCGTTCTCGTCGCCGACGATCTGTCCGCGGCCGGCGTCGAGCTCCTGCGCTCGTGTCCCGACTTCGCCGTCACGGTGCGGACGGGCATGACGCCCGAGGAGCTGCAGGCGACGATCGGCGAGCACGACGCGCTCCTCGTGCGCTCGGCGACCAAGGTCACGGCGTCCGCGCTGGCCCACACCGGCAAGCTGCGCGTGATCGGCCGCGCCGGAACGGGCGTGGACAACATCGACCTCGCCGCAGCCACGCGCGCCGGCGTCGTGGTCATGAACACACCGGGCGGGAACTCGCTCGCCGCGGCCGAGCTGACGCTCGCGCACCTGCTCGCGCTCGCGCGGCACGTCGCGCCAGCGGCGGCCGAGGTGCGCGCCGGCGAGTGGCCGCGCAAGAAGTACGTCGGGGTCGAGCTCGCGGGCAAGGTGCTGGGCATCGTCGGCCTCGGCCGCATCGGGCGGGAGGTCGCGCGGCGCGCGCAGGCGTTGCGGATGGAGGTGCTGGCGTTCGACCCGTTCGTTTCGCTCGACGCCGCGGCGGGAGCCGGGGTGCGCTGCGCGACGCTCGACGAGCTTCTCGCCGCAGCGGACTTCGTCACGCTGCACATGCCCCTGGCCGACGACACGCGGCGGATGATCGACGGGCCGGCCCTCGCGCGGATGAAGCGCTCGGCGCACCTGATCAACTGCGCCCGCGGTGGGCTCGTCGACGAGGCCGCGCTCCTCGAAGCGCTCGATGCGGGCCGGCTCGCCGGCGCGGGGCTCGACGTGTTCGAGTCCGAGCCCCCCTCCGACCGGCGACTCGCGGCGCACCCGCGCGTCCTGGCCACGCCGCACCTCGGGGCCTCGACCGTCGAGGCGCAGGAGCGCGTGGGCACGGAGATCGCCGAGAAGGTGCGCGACTACCTGCGCGGCGGAGTGATCCTCGATGCGGTGAACTTCCCGTCGATGGATCGCGACCAGGCGGCCGCGCTCGGCCCCGCGCTCGGGCTCGCCGAGCGACTGGGGCGGCTCTTGGGCCAGATCGGCGACGGCGGCGTGCGGCGCCTCGAGGTCCGGACGCTCGGTACGCTGGCCAACCACAACCTGCGTCCGCTGGCGATGGCCGCGACGAAGGGTCTGCTCTCCCGGATGCTCGAGGGCGGCGTGTCGTACGTCAATGCCTTGACGCTCGCGAGCGAGCGCGGCATCACGGTCGAGGAGTCGCGGTCGAGCGAGCGCTCGCCGTACGCCGGGCTGTTGCGGCTGACGCTCGGGACCGATCGGGGTCAGGCGACCGTCGCCGGGACGTTCTTCGCGCCCGACCAGCCGCGGCTCGTCGAGGTCGATGGCGTGGGGATCGAGGCCCGCCCCGACGGGCACATGCTCGTGATCCGCAATCGCGACGTCCCGGGCGTCGTGGGCAAGGTCGGAACGATCCTCGGTCGCGCGAGAGTGAATATCGCCGGGATCCAGCTCGGACGGACGAAGGGGCCCGACGGTGCGGTGTCGATCATCGCCGTCGACGGGCCGGTGCCGCCCGAGGCCCTGGCCGACATCGCGGCGATCCCCGAGATCACGCTCGTGCGTGCGGTGGAGGTGTGATGGGTCCGCTGCGCTTGCCGCTCTGCGTGCTCCTCGCCGCGTCGGCGCTGGTCGCGTGCAGCTCGGGGTCGAAGCCCAACGTGCTGTTGATCACGCTCGACACGACGCGCGCCGATCGTCTCGGGTGCTACGGCTACGCCAAGGCCGAGACGCCGGCACTCGATGGGCTCGCCGCGGCGGGCGCGCGGTTCGAGCACGCGTACGCCCAGGTGCCGTTGACGCTCTCCTCGCACGCCACGCTCCTGACCGGGAAGTACCCGGCGACGACCGGGCTGCGGATCAACGCCGACGCCAAGCTGCCGCAGGGCGTGCGCACGCTGGCCGAAGGGATGAAGAACCGCGGGTATCGCACGGCGGCGTTCGTGTCGGCGTTCGTTCTCGATTCGACGTTCGGCCTCGATCGGGGCTTCGACGTGTACGACGACGATCTCGTGCGCGAGGGCGAGAGCCGGCACTTCGAGGTCGCCCGGCGCGGGGACCTGGTGGTGAACTCGGCGCTCACGTGGCTCGAAGGTGCCAAGAGTAAGCCGTTCTTCGCGTGGGTCCACATCTACGACCCGCACGCACCGTACGATCCGCCGCCCCCGTTCCGCGGGCGGTTCGCCGAGCCCTACGATGGCGAGATCGCGTTCGCCGATTCGCAGGTGCGTCGGCTCCTCGACTGGCTTGGCGCCGCGGGCGTGAAGGACAACACGCTGGTCGTCGTCGCCGGTGACCACGGCGAGTCGTTCCTCGAGCACGGGGAGCCCGAGCACGGTCTGTTGCTGTACGACACGACCGTTCGCGTGCCGCTGATCCTGTCGTGGCCCGGCCACGTCACGCCGAGCGTGCCGACGACGAACGTCCAGCTCCTCGACGTGTACTCGACGGTGCTCGATCTCGTCGGGGCCGAGCCCGACCCCACGGCGGCCGGGTCGAGCTTCGCCGCGGCCCTGCGCGGCGAGGCGCTGCCCGACCGCATCGCGTACGGCGAGAGCCTGTACCCGATGCTGGGCTACGGCTGGGCCCCGCTGCGGTACATCGTGCAGGGCGACCTCAAATACATCGACGCACCGCGAGCCGAGCTGTACGACCTTCGCGCGGACCCCGGGGAGACCCAGAACCGGCTGGAGCAGGAGAGTCGCGCCGCTGCGCTCAAGGCCCGACTGCACGACCTCGTCTCGCGGATCGACAGCCGTCCCCCGGAAGCGCCCGCGCTCGACGCCGAGGCGCTGGCCAAGCTTCAGGCCCTGGGCTACGTGGGCGGATCGTCGCCCTCGAGCTCGGCCGACACGCCCGGGCGCGACCCCAAGGACATGCTCGAGGTGTACGTGGGTCACGATCGCGCGCTCGGGTTGCTCGGCCGAGGGCGCTACCGGGAGGCGGCGACGCTGCTCGAGGGCCTGCTCGCGCGGAGCCCCGAGTCGATCGCGCTCAACGAGGAGCTGGGGTCGGCGTACCTCGGCCTGAACCGGCTCGACGATGCGCTGCGTGCGTTCGAGCTGAGCATGCACCACGTCGCGGATGACCCGGACCGGATGTGGGGCCACGCCGAGGTGCTGCGGCGTCTCGGCCGGACCGACGAGGCGATCGCGGGGTTCGAGCAGGCGATCGTTCGCTGGCCCAGCCTGAGCGAGGCGTACCTGGGGTTGTCGTTGTGCCACGCGAACCGCTCGGACTTCGCGAAGGCCTACGAGCCGGCGCGCAAGTACGCCGAGCTGACGCCGGGGTCGAAGCTCGCGCTGGGGAACCTGGCGAACCTCGAGCTCGCACTCCACAAGTACGACGAGGCGGTGGCGACGGCGAACCGGCTGATCGCGCTCGACCGGAGTTGGACCGACGGGCACTACGTGCGCTGGGAGGCGCTGCGGAAGGCGCACAAGCCGGCCGAGGCGATCGCCGCACTGCGGGACTCGCGGGCCAGCCTGCCGTCGGACTGGCTGCTGACGTGCTCTCTGGCCTGGATGCTCGCCGTGACGCCGCCGACGGGCGTCCCGGCCACGGCCGCGGCGACCGCGGGCGCGAACGCTACGAGCGCCGACGAGGCGGTGCGGCTCGCGCAGACGTGCGTGAAGCTGAATCCGAAACACCCACGGAGCTTCGACGTGCTCGGCGCGGCCCACGCGGCGCGGGGATCGTACGCCGACGCGGTGAAGGCGGCGCGACGGGCGCTGACCCTGGCCGAGGGACCGCAGGCCACGCAGGCGCGCGACGCGATCCAGGCCCGCCTCGCCCTCTACGACGCCGGCCAACCTTTCCGCGAGTAACGGGGCCGGTTTCAGCGCCGCTTCAGCTCGGCGTCGCAGTCGGCGGGGAGGTTGCCGAACGGCTCGGTCGTGCCGTCGGCCCAGCGCACGACGACGTCTCGGACCTCGGTCGCCGGGCCCAGGCCGACGTGGATCGCGGGATCGCTGCTCGATAGGTAGCTGTAGGCCGAGCGGACCGTCCGCGTCACGCGGCGCTCGCCGATCGACAGCTCGACCCGCGCACCGAGAGCATCGCGGCCCGAGCGCTCGCGCACGTGCAGCCGGATCCAGTGGCCGCGCCGGCGCACGACGTTGCGCAGCAGGTGGGCCCGTGCATCCCGGTTGACGACGAGGACGTCCACGCCCCCGTCGCCGTCCACGTCACCGAACGCGGCACCGCGGCTCGCCCCGAGAACCGGCTCCGCGGTTCCGCCGCGCGGGACGACCTCGGCGAACCGCCCCGTGCTCGTCCCGCGAAACAGCAGGTTCGGCTCGGCGTACGGGTCCGCCGACTCGGCCTCGGCCGCGCGGGCCACGCGGCCGTTCGCCAGGTACAGGTCGAGCACGCCATCGTTGTCGAAGTCCTGCGTCCCTGCGCCGAAGCGCGTGAACCCCCGGCTCGCCGCGCCGAGCCCGAGCGCGGCGGTCCGGTCGTCGCACGCGCCGTGATCGTTGACCAGCACGGAGTCGGTCTGACCCTCGAGGTTCACGACGATCAGATCCTCGTCCGCATCGCCGTCGAGATCCTCGGCCACGACGCCCATCCCCGACTTCGGCACACCGTGCTCGTCGACCGCGCATCCGCGGGCCAGCGCCTCGTCGGCGAACGTTCCGTCCGCCCGCTGGATCCACATCTGGTTCGGCGTCATGTCGTTCGCCACGAACAGGTCGAGCCGGCCGTCGCCGTCGAAGTCCGATCCGACGACGCCGAGGCCGTTGCCGTTCGTCCCGCCGAGCCCGGCTTCGATCGTGACGTCCGTGAACCGCCCCGCGCCGTCGTTGCGGTACAGCCGGTCGAGCGCCGGTGCCGCGTAGTTCGTCGGCAGGCAGAACTCGGCGCGTCCCGCCGCCCCGTAGCAATCGATCTCGGACTCCGGGCGCCAGCGCACGTAGTTGGCGACGAAGAGATCGAGATCGCCGTCCGCGTCGTAGTCGAGAAACGCAGCGCTCGCGCCCCAGCTCTCGTCGCGCACGCCCGCCGCCGCGGCCACGTCGGTGAATCGGCCGCCCCCATCGTTCCGCAGGAGCGCGTTCGGGCCGTAGGACGTGACGTACAGGTCGACGTCGCCATCGTCGTCGTAGTCGCCCGCCGCCACCCCCATGCCGTATCCCGGGACGTTCGCTCCGCTCGCCGCGGTCACGTCCTCGAAGCCGCCCCGTCCGTCGTTGCGGTAGAGCCGGCTCGTCCGATCGACCGGTGCTGCGGCATCGAGGCTCCCGCTCTGGACGAGGAACGCATCGAGATCGCCGTCCCCGTCCATGTCGAAGAGCGCGGCGCCGCTGCCCATGATCTCGGGGAACAGGTGACGCCCCGCGTGGCCCGAGCGATGGACGAACGACAGCCCAGCCCGCTCGCCGATCTCCTCGAACCACGCGGGAGAGGCGTTTCGTCCACCCGCCGAGTCACAGCCCACGAGCGCGGCGCAGGCCAGGGCCCACACGACCCCCGACCCTCTCGTCACTTCGAGCCCCGGAGGATCGAGTCCACGCGGGAGCGCATCGTCGCCAGGCGCGGGTCGTCGGGCCGGATCTCGGCCGCGCGGTCGAGCGCCGCGCGAGCCCCCGCGCCGTCGGCCAGGCGCGCGCGTACGGGGCCGAGCACGAGCCAGGCCTCGAGCCGCTCGGGGTCGAGGGCCACGACGCGCTCGAGCCGCGCTCGGGCCTCGGACCACCGGCCGAGCTCCGCGGCCTGGATCCCCGCGAGGAGCCAGGACTGCGAGTTCCCGGCGTCGGCGCTCGTCGCGCCGTCGAGCGCTGCGAGCGCATCCGCCCCGCGGCCGGTCCGGGCCAGGATCATCCCGCGGCGCCGCAGGGCATCCTCCTGCCCCGGCATCTTCGCGAGCAGTCGGTCGAGCACCTCGAGCGCCCGGCGCGGCTCGCCCTTGCGCTCGTAGGCCGCCGCGAGGTTGAGGCTCAGCGCGACGTGATCCGGGTGTCGCGCGACCGCGTCCTCGAGGAGCGCAAGGGCCTCGTCGGCGCGCCCCGCGCCGCGCAGGAGCGCCGCGAGGTTCACCGCGACCGCCGGCTCGTCGGGCCGCTCCGCGTGGAGCCGCTCGAGGATCGGCAGCGCCTCGTCGAGGCGCCCGGCGGCGATCAGCTCGTCCGCCTCGAGCACGTGCGCGCCGAACCCCACGAGGTACTCGCGCTTGGCCTCGGACCACGGGTCGGGCCACGGACGGCGCGGTCCGAGCGCCGCCCGCGCGAGCGTGGCCCGGGCGCGCTCCTCGTCGCCCGCCCGTCGATACGCGACCCCGAGCGTCCGAAAGACGAACGGGTCGGCGTCCGCCTCGCTCGCGAGAGGCTCGAGGAGCGCGAGCGCCGCGGCGGTCTCTCCGGCCTCGAGCTTCGCGCGCGCGAGACCGTGGCGCACCCACGGATCGGCGGCCGCGATCTTCGACGCACCCTCGAACGCGCGCACGGCGTCCGCGGCCTGTCCGTCGGCCAGGAGCCACTCGCCGGCCCGCAGCTGCGCCGGCAGGTAGTCGGGAGCGATGCGCCGGGCGGCGTCGAGGGCCTCGAGCGCCGCGGGCATGTCCCCGCGAGCCGCGCGCAGACCGGCGAGGAAGTACGGCCAGTGCGCCTCGCCCGGCGCCAGGCGCGTGGCGTCCTCGTACGATCGCTCGGCGGCGCGCGGGAACCCGTTGGCCTCGTAGGCCATCCCCAGCCGTCCGCGCGCGTCTCCCGAGCCGGGCTCGCGCGTCGCCAACGCCTGGAGCTCGGTCAGGAGCGTCCGGACCTCGGGATCGACGTCCTTCAGCTCGACCGTCGCCGGCGGCCCCACGGGCGGGGACGTCTCCGTCCCACACCCGAGGAGCCCGCACGCGACGACGGTCGAGGCGGCGATCGTCCTCAGTTGCACGGGTACGTGTTGTAGCGCAGCGCTCCCGAGGAGCTCTGGCCCAGCGTGCCCTCGAACGACTTGCGGAAGTCGGTCTTCGTCACGAGGTAGATCACGACGTCCCCCGACACCGGGGTCGAGCTGTCGAGGAACGGCACCTGGGCCGCGGCGAGGAGGCAGAACTGGTCCGCGTTCGCGAACTCGGGGTTCTGCGTGTACTGGCCCAGCTGGCGCAGCCGGTTCATCGACCCGCGGTACAGGTTGAAGTAGTCGCCCGCCGACCCGATCGTCCAGGTGACGGTCGTCTTGTTCGTGAACCGTAGGTTGAACACCTCGCCGCTCGGGAACTCGTGCGCGCCGATGTCGGCCACGGCCACCGTGTCGCCATCGCCGTCGACCGGCCGCGGCACGTTGTCCGCATCGGTCAACGGCGTGAGCTCGGGGACCGACTCGTCGATCAACGGCGATGAGTCGTCGAGCCGGTAGTTCCCGGTCGCCGCGCTCGCGAACTTCGGATCGACGAACAGGTTGTCGATCAGCGTGCCGCCCGCGCCACCGCCCAGGTACACGTTGCCTCCGACGTTCGCGAACAGGTCGTTGCGCTCGATCGTCCCGGCGAACAGCGTCGCGTCGACCGCCCCGACCTTCGCCGTGTTGCTCGAGATCACGTTGTTGCCGACCATGCCGCGATACGCCGCACCGGCGTCGAGGTCGTCGAGGTACATCGCCCCCCCGGTGCCCTTGGCGATGCTGTTGCCGACGACAGTGTTGTTGACGATCGTGAACTTCGCGTTCCCGATGGACGCGGCCCAGATGCCGCCGCCCTTCACGTTCGGATCGGCGCACGGGACGCCGTCGGCGTCGCCGTCGGCCTGGTCGATCGTCGCCGGGTTGCAGTCGTTGTCCACGCCGTCGCAGCCGGCTTCGACCGCCCCGGGCTTGATCGCCGCGTTCGCGTCGTTGCAGTCCACGTTGCACAGCGAGCCGTCGCTGTCGCCGTCGAAGATGTCCGGGGTCGCGCCGTTGCAGTCGTTGTTGATCCCGTCGTTGCACACCTCGGGCATGGCCTGGCTGATCGCCGGGTTCGCATCGTTGCAGTCCACGTTGCACGGGACGCCGTCGTGGTCGTTGTCGCCCAGGTCGAGCGTCGCGGCGTTGCAATCGTCGTTGACCCCGTTGTTGCAGATCTCGAGCGCCCCCGGGTGCACCGCGTTGTTGTTGTTGTTGCAGTCGTCGCAGCGCCAGCCGTCGCCGTCGGGGTCGGTGCAGTCCTGACAGTCGGGATCACGGTTACCTGACTCGTTGTCGATCAGCCCGTCGCAGTCGTTGTCGATCAGGTCGGTGCAGTTCTCGGGCGCGAGCGGGTAGATCAGCGCGTTGTTGTCGTTGCAGTCGGCGTTGCACATCGAGCCGTCGCCGTCGCCGTCGAAGACGTCCGGGGTCGCGGGGTTGCAATCGTCGTCGATCCCGTTGTTGCACACCTCGGGCGCGCCGGGCTCGACGAGCGGGTTTCCGTCGTTGCAGTCGAACGCGCACGTCGTCTCGTCGCCGTCGTTGTTGAACAGATCGATCGTCGCCAGGTTGCAGTCGTTGTCCAGGCCGTCGCCGCACAGCTCGGCGACGCCCGGATGCACGGCCGGCAGGTCGTCGCGGCAATCGACGGTGCACAGGTGGCCATCCCCGTCCTTGTCGAAGATGTCCGGCGTCGCCGCGTTGCAGTCGTTGTTCAGACCGTCGTTGCACGCCTCGACCGCCGTCGGGCGCACGAACGGGTTCGTGTCGTCGCAGTCGGTCAGGCAGTTGACGAGATCGCCGTCGAGGTCGCCGACGTCCGCCGTCGCCGATTGGCAATCGTCGTCCACGCCGTTGTTGCACACCTCGTTACGGTCGGGGCGAATGTTCGGGTTTCCATTGTTGCAGTCGCTGCAGCGGTAGCCGTCCCCGTCCCCGTCGGCGCACGCGCACTCGACCGTGTCCACCAGGTCGGTCTTTCCGTCGCAGTTGTTGTCGATCCCGTCGTTGCACTTCTCGACCGCGTTCGGCCGGACCGCGGGGTTCGTATCGTTGCACTCCTGGCTGCACAGGTAGCCGTCGTCGTCCTGGTCGATGCGGTCCGAGGTCGCGGCGTTGCAGTCGTTGTCGATGTCGTCGCAGGCGATCTCGACCGCTCCGGGGTGGATCGCCGTGCTCGTCTCGTCGCAGTCGAAGATGCAGGTGTAGGTGTCGCCGTCGACGTCCTTGGCGTCGGGGGTCGACGAGCTGCAATCGTTGTCCACGTTGTCACAGCCGATCTCGGGCGCGCCGGGATAGGTCGTCGCGCTGTGGTCGTTGCACTCGGCACTGCACGAGAACGTGTCGCCGTCCTGGTCCCACACGTCGAGCGTCGCCGCGTTGCAATCGTCGTTGACGCTGTTGCAGCCGACCTCGACCGCACCGGGATAGACGCTGGGGTTCGTGTCGTTGCAGTCGTCGCAGCGATAGCCATCGCTGTCCTGATCGTTGCACGCGCAGTCGGGGTCGTTGTCCCCGTAGAGCATGGCCAGGCGCGGAACGATCACGAGGTCGGACGACGTTCCGCCGCCCGAGTTCCACACCCCGATCGCCAGGACGTTCGTACCCTTGCGCAGCGCCGGGATGCCGAGCGCCGAGATGTTGATCGGCGTCCCGTAGACAGGAACCACGCCGTTGCTCGACTCGTGCTGGCTCGGATCGGTGTTCCACGCGAGGACGCCCCCGGGCATCTGCGGCGATCGATACACCTCGACGCCGTTGATCCACGCGGCGAATCCATCGTCCCAGTCCGCAGCGAGCGTGAGCTGGTTGACCCCTGCGGGATCCACGATCTGGAACCGAGCGCGGGTGAAGGCCGAGCTCGAGCCGCTCGGCGTCTCCGAGGCCACGAGGTCGTTCACGCCGCCGCCGCCGAGCTCGTAGCCCACGCCGTACAGACCGTTGAACCACGTCGTGTCGTTGAACGAGAACGCGGTCCAGCTCATCCCGATCCCGGGGTTCGACGGGTTGCCGATGAACTTGGTCTCCGAGCCGAACGCCACGAGCACGTCCTCCGGGTACGGCTTGTCGATCAGCCCGTCGCAATCGTTGTCCTGGCGATCGGTGCAGCTCTCCGCCGCGTTCGGCCGGACCGCCGCATTCTCGTCGTCGCAGTCGGTCGTGCAGTTGAACCCGTCGGCGTCGTTGTCGAACACGTCGGACGTGGAAGCGTTGCAGTCGTTGTTCAGACCGTCGTTGCAGATCTCGGCCAGCCCGGGGTTGATCTGGGCGCTCCCGTCGTTGCAGTCCTGGCACGCGTAGCCGTCGAGGTCGGCGTCGGCGCACGCACAGTGCGGGTCCGCGCCGTCGATCAGGTTGTCGCAATCGTTGTCCACGCCGTCGTTGCACTTCTCGGCGGCGGTGGGGCGGATCGCCGGATCGAAGTCGTTGCAGTCGACGTTGCAGAACGCGTCGTCGCTGTCCGCGTCGAACGTGTCCAGGGTCTCCGCGTCGCAGTCGTTGTCGAGCCCGTCGTTGCAGATCTCGCTGCGACCGGGGTTGACCGTGAACTGCGCGTCGTCGCAGTCGAGACAGCGCCAGCCGTCGCTGTCCTGGTCGACCGGCTGGGAACAGATGCACTCGGGGTCGTCGTCGTCGATCATCCCGTTGCAATTGTTGTCCTGTCCGTCCGAGCAGTGCTCGACCGTGTCCGGGTTGACCGCCGGGTTCTGGTCCTGGCAGTCCTGCGTGCAGAACCACAGGTCGACGTCCAGGTCCACGACGTCCTGGGTCAGAGCGTTGCAATCGTTGTCCAGCCCATCGCAGTACACCTCGGTCGCGCCGGGGCGCACCGCGGCGTTCGTGTCGAGGCAGTCGAGGGCGCAGTTGTACGTATCGCCATCGGCGTCGACGACGTCGGGCGTTCCGGCGTTGCAGTCGTCGTTCAGCCCGTTGTTGCACACCTCGACGTGGCCCTGGTTGATCTGCGCGTTCGCGTCGTTGCAATCGCCGCAGCGGTAGCCGTCGCCGTCCGCATCGGGACAGCCGCAGGGAGTCGTGTCCTGCGTGTCGGTCAGCCCGTTGCAGTTGTTGTCCTTGCCGTCGTTGCAGACCTCGAGCGCGCCGGGCTTGATCGCCGGGTCCGCGTCGTTGCAATCGGGGCCGCAGTTGAAACCGTCTCCGTCCCCGTCGAATACGTCGGGGGTCGCGGCGTTGCAGTCGTTGTCGATCCCGTCGCCGCAGGTCTCGGGCTTGTTCGGGGCCCTGGCGTTCGAGCCGTCGTCACAGTCGATCGTTCCCGCGGTCGTCCCGTTGCCGACGATGACGTTGTTCGCGATCGTCGAACCGCCGCCGAGGAAGTCCTTGGAATGGATGCCCGCTCCGAGGTGCGCCGTATTCAGCTGCACGATGTTGCGCAGGATGTTTACCGTCGCGCCGACGGTGTTCTGCCAGAAGATCCCGCCGCCCTCGTACGACGCGTTGCCTTCGATCGTGTTGTCCGAGATCACGACCTGGCTGTCGCGGGTGCTGATGTAGATCCCGCCCCCGAGCGAGTCGGCAGGATGGTCGATCGACAGGGCGACGTTGTCGCGGATGACGTTGCCGATGATCTGTGGCGACTGGTCGCGACCGGAGATCGCGATCCCGCCCCCGCGGGGCGCGTCCGAGGTGATCGAGTTGTCCTCGATCACGTTGTTGATGATCTGGGCCGAGGCTCGCGAGACGTAGATCCCGCCACCCGAACGGATCGGCACACCGACCGCGATCTCGCCGAACTCGTACCCCGAGCCCCCGCGGATCGTGAACCCCTGGATCCGCGGACCGTTCGTCAGGTTGTCGAACAGGACGACGGGTTTCCCGGTGCCCGTGGCGTCGATGATGCAGGTCGGCGGTGCCTGGCACTCGACGTCGATGTTGCTGCGCATCAGCAGCCACTCGAGGTAGAGACCCGGGGCGACCGAGACGTCGTCGCCGCTGAGCGCGGCGAAGATGCCGGCCCGGACCGACGCGTACGGGTGCTCCTGCGTCCCGTCCTGCGTACCCGTGTTCGAGTCGTCGACGTAGACGACCTTCGCGTGTGCGTTCTGGACGAGGGCCAAGGCAACGAGAAACGTCGCGATCCACCGCGCCATCAGACACCCCTCCGAAAACAAAAGGGGGGGAAGCTGTCGCTTCCCCCCCGCTCCAGTGTGGTTACCGAATCTGTCGGACAGCGGACTAGTTCGTCCTCGGGTCTCCGCACGCCGTGAACGCCGGATAGCCATCCGAGTTCCCGTCGCAGAACGTGTCGAACGGTCCGCGCGAGCCGCTCCCGCAGCTCGATATCTCGTCGCCAAGCACGGGATCCGACGACGGATCGCAACCAGGCGTGCCGTCCATCTTCAGCTTGTAGAACCCGTTCAAGCCGAAGAACTCGGGGCCGAGACCGGACCACGCACGCACGCGCAGGCAGTAGTCGCCCGGAGGCAAACAGCCCTCCAGGAGCGACCAGTACGTGCCGTTCGGGTTAAGCGAGCGGTCCTCGTCGCACGCGATCTTGATGCCCGAGCCACCGCACTCCTCGAGCTGGATCGCCGTGTCGGTCGTGGCCGGGTCACCCTCGGTCTCGAACACGATCCGCGTGTTCTCGGTGATCGAGAAGCGGTACGAGTCGATGTCGCAGTCCTGCGCCACCGCCCCGCCCGAGATCGTCCGGACGTAGCGGCCACCGCTCGGCGAGAGGGCACCCTGGAACGTGTCGCCCACGACCGCCTGCTCGGCGTCGATCAGACAGTCGTTGTTCGGCTCGGTCTCCGGAATCGGCGCCTTGCCGGCGAGCGTCAGGTTGTAGTAGTAGTTCGCGATCGAGCTGCCGTCGTCACCCAGGGCGGTATTCTCGGCGGTCACGAGGAACCACACCGGATTCTGCGCCGGGATCCCGTTGGCCGCGAGGTATGCCGCCGCAGGCACGACCGTCGCCTCGAAAGCCGACCCTGGCGTTGCCGCGTCATCGTCCTGGAGGACGATCGGGAACTCGGCGAAGTTGCCGTCGCCGTTCGTGTCGGCCGGTCCGACGCGCAGGAACAGCTCGGTGTCGGCCTGCGGGTCGATGATCGTCGGGGAGAGCGTGACGACGATGTCGGTCTCTTCGAGAACGTCGAACGCATGCCAATCGATGTCCTGGAACCCAGCCGTGGTGACCGCCGACTCGAGGGTACCCGCGGTGCACGTCCCACCTGACGGACAGATGTCAACGATGCAGGGGACTTGCGCGCATCCGGCCACGTTCGTCCACCGGTTCGGTCCCGCCGGCCGGGGCGACGCATAGCACCGCTGGGTGGTCGCGGTCGAGCAGCGCCTGACCGGGATGATGTTGTTCACCCGGCGCGTCTCCGAGTTGTCCTGGATGCCGGAGACGGTCGAGTTCATCGCGATCGCGCCGGCCTGGAACGGCGAGTTGTTCGGCTCGCGCTCGAACTGGCACGGGGTCAGTGTCTGCGCGCGCGCCTCGTAGAAGTAGTTGAGCAGCGGCGCGCGCGGGTTCGCGGCCGACGAGGTCATGCGGGCCACGAGCGGGTTGTTCGGGATCGTCTCCGTCCCCGACGCGGGCAAGCACAGCTCGATCGACGAGCCGTAGTCCCCGCTCGACGGGTCGTTGTCGTCGTGGAACATGAACGGATTGTCGATCCGGTAGTTCGGGATCCCCGAAGCCGTCGCAGTCAGGAAGTTCACCATGTAGTTCGGAACGCACCAGTTGGACGGCACGTTGAAGAACCGCGGGGCGATTCCGGCCACGCAACCGTTCACGTCCTCGTCCGGCCCGAGGCCGACAATTCCGAAGTTCGTCTGCGACGAGTAGCAGCCCATGTCGACCCACGAGCCGCCACGGAACGACGAGTTATGGTTGCACACGCCGGCCTGCCCGCGGATCCCATCCGCGTACTGCATGTGCATCTGCGTATCGCTCTCCTGGCTCGCCGGGCGATAGAAGTAGCCGTTGCTCGGCTTGGGCTGCGTGACGGCCGTGCTGAAGCGCACGGTCTCGTCGCCCTGCAGGTTGTTGGCCTCGACGTTGTCGATGTCGATCGTCGAGGCGAGACCCGCGGACAGGATCGTGTGGCCCTGGATCTCCTTGTTCGTGCGGCCGTTCCCGGCGCCGGGCCTACTGTTGGGCCAGCCGATCGGATTGGCGTCGACGCCCGCGTTGTCGTCCTCGTAGCTGTCGCCCCGCGGGATCTGGCACGTGCCGATCTGCGAGACGCTCACCGTGAAGTTCTGGGGCGACGAGCCGAACTCGCCCATGGCCTCGATGTAGTACGTGCCGGCGGGCAGGCAAATGGTGTTGTTGCAGAACGCGTGGCTGTTCGGGCCGCCCTGGGACGCCTGGCACTCGGAATCGACGAAGCACCGCTCGCCCGTGTTGCGGCCGGTGTCATCGATGCACGTGCCGCGACCCTCGAGAGCCGAGAGCCAGCCGAGGCCGCTGTCGCCGGCCACACCACCCGCGTCGTCCGCCTGGAACAGGAGCTCCGCCGTGCCGTCCGACGCGCAACGGCCATACAGCCGAACGAGCGTGTCGAAGTTCGGGGACGAGCACTCGGCCTCCGTCGAGCAGCTCGAGGTCGTCTCGATCTGCATGACGGCGCCGACCAGGGGATCGTGCGGGTTGCCGGGCTCGACGAGCGCAACGTCGAACGACACGAAGTTGCGATCCTCGATCGGATTGGGGATACCCGGGATGATGATCGGGGGCTGGATGCTCATCGTCACCGAGCCGGGAACGCCCACCGGGATCGCATTCGTGCACTGATCGTCCGGACCGAAGTTGCGAGCCACCGTGTGCGTCGGAACGGAGATCGCTCCGCCGAGCGCGACGATCTGCTGCTCGAGCTGCGTGCGCAGCGCGCTGTCGGTCGTGTAACCGAGCGCGCCCTTCAGGTAGTACACCTTGCGCGACGCCACTTGCGTCAGTTCCGCCAGGCGCAGGTTCGTGTCGCGCACGATCTGCGCGCTCTCGGGCGAGCTGTCGAGGCGCAAGCTGAGGACGCGCTTCAAGAGCGCGATCTCCTCGCTACCCTCCCTGCGTGCGGCCTGACGGAGGAGCGATTCCGCCGTCTCGCGAATGGTGCTCTGAAACCGCGCCGAATCCTGAGCCGACAGTCCCTCCAGGAAGGACTCGATGTCGACAGGATTGTCGCCCGGCTCGTCCGGCACCACATCCGTGGCCGTCGGATCGAGCTCACGAATGTAACCAGCGCCCATGTCGATCTTCGCGGCCGGTTCTTTCGCTAGATTACCGCGCTGCTTCTCAGCGTCGATTCTGCGATTGCGGTCGGCGGCGTGGACCGCGAAAAACAGGACGGCGAGGCACGCAGCCAGGGCCGTCGCCATCAGCGTCTTCCTACTCATGCTCCCCCCTCGATGAGGATTGGAGTGACCCCCTTCGTGGAGACACCATTCACCGATGCTCCTCCGAATTTCGCCATGAACTTACCCAACAATGACAGGGCCGGCAAGGAATTCTTTTCCTGGTGAATGACGGAAATCTGGCCAGAAAACGGGATGTTAACGAACATACCTTCCAATTCTTCAATGTCCAGAGTGGTGCTTGTCGTATGTCTTTTCGCCCGCACGAATAGGGATCGCCATCCGGTTGTCACGCGGCGGAAGCGGGCACGTGGCGAAGCGGGTGAACGCGCAGGGAGGGTTGTAGGCCTTGTTGAAATCGAGGATGGCCCGGTCTTCGCTCAACGTGGTGTAGAGGTAGCGGCCGGCTCCGTAGGTTTCGCGCCCCGACGTCTCGTCCTGGAGGATCACGAACAGCGTGGTCCCGTCCGTCCCCTCGAGCAGCGGCTCGAGCGAGAGCGCGCGCCCGCGGACCGTGAACGCCAGCCGACCCGGCGACTCCCGGTCCTCGACGGTCCCCAGAACCGTCTGGATCTGAACTTTCTTGGGCTCCGGGTACCGGTCGAGGCGCGCTTCTACGCGGTAGCGCGGATCGATCGGAAAGTACTCGAGGCCGCGGAACCCGGTCCGCGTCGGCGCCTCGGGATCCTTGACCCGGACGCCGAGCTTGCTCCCCCGCCGGATCAGGTGGAACGATAGGCGCCCGAGGCCCAGCACGTCGGGGTCGGACTCGGCGTCATCGCGCAGGACGCGCGGCGACGCCGGTTCGCCGTTCACGGTCAGAGCGACCCCTTCGGCGGGGACGAGGTGCACGACCGGGCCGTCGACGGCGAGGATACCGACGAGGGGCGGGATCCCCTCGCCGGTCAGGACAACGGTGCTCCCCGGATCGCTGCCGAACCGGTTGTCGCCCTCGGCGAGCCAGTACAGGCCGACGAGCGTGAGCCAGCCGTTTTCGGCGGTCAGCCGCCCCAGACGCTCCTTCTGCCAGGCCTCGATCTCGGCGACGTAGCTCGGTTCGGCGCTCACGTCTCCCTCCGAGCAGCCCACCACCCAAGCGAGCGCCAGGAGCACGAGCGACGCCGGCCACCAGGCGCTCATCGCGGGCCCACGCCGCGGCGGGCCAACAGCTCCGCCAGGTCGATCTCCGGACGGGCGCCGAAGTGCGAGATGACCTCGGCGGCGGCGAGCGCCCCGAGCCGGCCGCACTCCGCGGGCGGCCGCCCCTGGGCCAGGCCGTGGAGAAAGCCCGCGGCGTAGAGGTCGCCCGCACCCGTCGTGTCGAGGACACGGGTCACGGGCTCCGCGGGAACGTCGAAGCGCTCGCCGTGAGCGATCACGACCGAGCCGCGGGCCGACCGCGTGACCGCAGCCGTCGCGCAGCGTCCCGTGCCCCGCAGGCACGCGATCGCCGTCTCGAGGTCCCCTGTCTCGTAGAGCGCGAGCAGCTCGCTCTCGTTTGCGAACAGGACGTCGACGTGCTCGCTCACGAGGACCCGGAACGCGTCGCGGTGGCGCTCGACGCAGAACGGGTCGGACAGCGTCAGCGCGACGGCGCGACCGGCTCGGTGGGCCGCCGCGGCCGCCTGGCGAAACGCTTCCATCGCCGGCGGTGGGTCCCACAGGTAGCCTTCGAGGTAGATGCTCCGCGCGCTCTCGACGAGCGCGGCATCGACGTCTGCGGGCTCGAGGTGGGCGCTCGCACCGAGGAACGTGGCCATCGTGCGCTGCGCGTCCGGCGTGACGAGGACGAGACACATTCCGGTGGCATGAACACGCGATACGGGGACGTCGCCGACCCCCACCCCCGCCGCCGCGAGATCGCTGGCGAACAGCCGGCCCAGCTCGTCGTCCCCGACCTTGCCGACGAACGCGCTCCGGCCTCCGAGCGACGCAATTCCGACCATCGTGTTCGCCGCGGATCCGCCCGAGCGCCTCAGGCGCGGCACGACCGCCGCGGCGAGCGTACCGGCGCGCTCGGCGTCGACGAGCGTCATCCCGCCCTTGGGTAGACCGCAACGCTCGAGGAGCGCGTCGTCGACCTCCGCCAGCACGTCGACGATCGCGTTTCCGATTCCAACGACGTCGAACACGGCTTCACGCATCGCCGACACCTCGTTCTTGGAGGCGGGAGTATGCGCAATCGCTCGATCCCGCGCAAAACCGGTGGCTCTATGCTTGGTGGAAGCGTTTCTGCCTCATTTGGGGCAGAAACGAAGAGTGTCCCCGTTTTGACCCGGTCAGGGGGCGCGCTCGAGGATGCGCTCGGCGACCTCGAGGTGCAGCGCCTCGATCATCTCGCCGTCGTGGACCACGACGCCGCTCGTGGCGCCGTTCTGCTCGACCCACGCGCGGAGCACGCCGTGGGCCCAGGCCAGCTCCTCGGCCGTGCTCGAGAACACCTGGTGGATCGTCGGCACCTGGTCGGGGTGGATGCAGCTCTTGCCGTCGAAGCCCAGGTCGCGCGCCACCCGCGCGTGGGCGGCGAGGCCCTCGGCCTCCCGGTAGTGGAAGAACACGCTGTCGATCGCGCGGCAGCCGTGCATCCGCGCGGCGAGAACGAGCTCGGACAGCGCGTGAAGCTCCCACCGTCGCTCGGCGTCGGGACGCGCGCCGAGTGACAGGCGCAGGTCGGCCGATCCGAGGACGAGCAGGTCGACCCGCGCGTTCGCGGCGGCGAGCGTCCGGGCGTGGCCCACGCCCGGCGCGGTCTCGATCATCAAGCCGATCCGGCCATCCGTGAGCGCGATCCGCTCGGCCACGTCGAGTACGCTCTCGGGTGTCTCGGCCTTGGCCAGTAGGACGCGCGGAGGCTTCAGCTCCTCCACGAGGTCGAGGTCACGCTCGTACCACGGCGAGCCGTGGGCGTTGACGCGCAGGCTCCACGGAGGACCGGCGCCCAGGAGGCCGTGCGTCGACGCATCGCGCAGGTGGTCGCGTGCGGCGGCCTTGTCGCCCGGCGCGACGCCGTCCTCCAGGTCGATGACGATCGCGTCGGCTCGGAGCGCCGGGAGCTTGGCCAGCATGTGCGGCCGGGAACCCGGGACGTACAGCAGGCTGCGCAGCGTCACTTCCGCGGGCCGAGCACCATACTCATGTCGCGATTGATGATCGCGCCGGGCGAGGCCTCGACGATCGACACGTCCTGCATCGTGTTGATCACGCGCTCGAGGAGCTTGCGACCGTTCTCGGGCCGCCTGAGGTCGCGGCCGCGGAACATGATCGTCACCTTGACCTTGTCGCCGTCCTTCAGGAACCGGCGCGCGTGGTTGAGCTTCGTGTCCAGGTCGTGGTCGTCGATGTTCGGCCGCAGCTTGATCTGCTTGACCTCGATGCGCACCTCTTTCTTGCGCGCATCGCGGGCCTTCTTGTTCGTCTCGAACCGGTGCTTGCCGTAGTCCATCACGCGCACGACGATCGGGCGCGCTTCGGAGGCGACCTCGACGAGATCGAGGCCCGATTCCTCGGCCATGCGGCGGGCTTCTTCGATGGGGACGATGCCGACCTGTTCGCCGTCGGCACCGATCAGTCGGACGGGGCTGAGACGGATCTGCTCGTTGATGCGGACCTTCTGTTCGATCAGGGATGACCTCCTTGGGCGCTCGGCTCGCACGCCGGCGACCCGTTCGCCCGCGGTGCGTGGCTGAATATAACACCCACCCCGGGGGGAACCAAGGCGCTCAGCACGGTTCGGCGCGGTGCTCGGCGGTGACGATCGTGTGAATCCCGCCCCGGATCCGGAACTCCCCCACGATCTTCATCGAGCGCGGGCGCGTCGCCCGCGCCAGATCGTCCAGGATGCGGTTCGTCACCGTCTCGTGGAAGTGCCCTTCGTTGCGGAACGACCACAGGTACAGCTTGAGCGACTTGAGCTCGACGCACGTGGCGTCGGGGACATACCGGATCGTGAACGTCGCGAAGTCGGGTTGCCCGGTGCGCGGGCACAGGCAGGTGAACTCCGGACAGACGAACTCGATCTCGTAGTCCCGCTCGGGGTTGGGGTTCGGAAACGTCTCGAGCTGCTTCGACGGCTCGCTGGGCATCCCCGCCATACTACCGACATGTCGATCCCGCTGCCGGGCCGGATGCTCCCGCTCGCGCCCGGCACGTTCCGCGCGCTGCGGCACGTCAACTTCCGCCGTCTGTGGACCGGACAGCTCGTCGTCCTGAGCGGCCGATGGATGCAGTCGGTGGCCCAGGGCTGGCTCGTGCTGCGGTTGACCGACTCCGCGTTCCAGCTCGGTCTGGTCGCGTTCTTCACCTACCTCCCGGTCCTGCTGTTCGCCCTGCCCGCGGGCGTCGCGGCCGACCGACTCTCGCGGCGTCACGCGCTTCTGGCAACCCAGGCGATCGGCATGGGGCTCGCGCTCGCGCTCGCCGCCCTGACGTGGAGCGGCCAGGTCCACGTGTGGCACATCGCGGCGATCGGCTTCGCCAGCGGGACCGCCAGCACGTTCGAGGTCGCGATCCGCCAGGCGTTCCTCCAGGACCTCGTCGGCCGGGAGGATCTGCCGAACGCGATCGCCCTGAACTCGCTGGCGTTCAACGGTGCGCGGTTCGTCGGACCGGCGGTTGGCGGCGTGCTCGTCGCCGCGGCAGGCGAAGCGCTGGTGTTCCTGCTGCACGGCCTGTCGTTCCTCGGCGTGCTCGTCGGCGTGGGCCGGGTGCGTGTCGCGCCACACGTCCGCGGCGCGGAGGGCTCGTGGGTCGGCGAGGCGAGGCAAGGCCTCGCGTGGGTCCGTGCCGCCGCCCCGGCGCGCGCTTTCCTCGTGCTTGTCCTCGTCTCGAGCGTGTTCGGGCTGTCGTACTCGATCCTGCTGCCGGTGTTCGCCCGCGACGTCCTCGGCGTCGGCTCGCGCGGGCTCGGGGCGCTGATGGGTGCGACCGGGCTCGGCGCGGCGTCGGGAGCGTTGTTCCTCGCGAGCCGCAGGCCCACGGGCGAGCGGCAGCGGCTCGTCGTGTCGGCGCTGGCCGTGCTCGGGTGCGCGCTCCTCGGCTTCGCCGCGTCGCGCTCGTTCGGTCTGTCGCTCGGACTGCTCTACGTCGTCGGTGGGGCGATGCTGGTCCAGCTCGCTTCGAGCAACACCCAGCTCCAGCTCCTCGCGCCGCCCGAGATGCGCGGCCGCGCGATCAGCCTGTACATGCTCGCGTTCATGGGCATGGCGCCCGTCGGCTCGCTCCTCGCCGGTGTGCTGGCGCGGGCGGTCGGGGTCTCGTGGACCGTGGCGGCCGGCGGTGCCTCCTGTCTCGCGGCCGCGGCGTGGGGCGCGACGCGAGCGGTGCCGGTCGTGCCCGATGCGGGGCTGGGATAGGCTGGAGCGGATGCGCAGGGGTATCGAGCGCACGGCGGTGGGCCTCTCCGTCCTCGCTTCCGCGGCGTTCGTCGTGGCGCTCGGCTGGTGCAAGCTGTCGAGCAACGACATCTGGATCCTGCTCGAGACCGGCGAGTACATCCTTCGTCACCGAGCAGTACCGGTCCTCGATCCGTTCTCGTTCACCGCGGCCGACCGGCCGTACGTCGTCCACGAGTGGCTCGCGGCTGTGCTGTTCCGACTCGTCGATGCCGCCGCCGGGCCGAGCGGGCTGATCCCGTTCAAGACGGCGGTCGTGGCGGCCGCTTGCGCCGGGTTCTGGTGCTGCGCGCGGCTTCTCGGCGCGAGCCTGGGTGTGCTCTTGCCCGCGTTCGCCCTCGGGGGCTACATCGCCGGGTCGCGGTTTCTCGAGCGGCCGCACGTGTTCTCGTTCCTGTTCTTCGCCGTTTACCTGGCGTGCTTTCTGAGGTACCGCGAGCGCGAGCGGAACCGCGCCTGGCTGTGGGCGATCCCGCCTCTGCACGTGCTGTGGGTCAATCTCCACGGAGGACACGTGCAGGGGCTCCTGCTCCTCGCCGTCCTCGCCCTCGGCGAGACGCTCGCGGTCGTACGAGCTCGATGGCTGGCGGTCGGCGCGGAGCGCGCGGTCGCGACGCGCGACGCGGTGCTCCTGTGGTGTCTCGTGCCGGCGACGCTCCTCGCGGCGCTCGTCAACCCGTACGGCATACGCCTCCTGAAGCTGCCGTTCGAGCTGACGAGCCAGAGCGCATTCATGGAGGGGGTGTACGAGTGGCTTCCACCCTACGATCCCGGTTACAACCGGCTGACGATGTTCGGGCTGTTCCTGGTGCTCCTCGTTCTGACCTCGAGTGCGTTCTTCGCCACCCAGCGCTCGGAGGCTCGGCCGAAGGGCTGGTTCGGGCTCGTGGATCGCGCCTTCCCGTTCGCCCCGGTCGGCATCGGCATCGTCCTCGGCGTTGCCGCGCTCCGGGGGGCCTGGAAACCGGGGTTGCTCGCGGCGGCGCTGTGGGCGCTCTTCGCCCTGATCTGCGTGTTCGTGTGCACGCACGTGCGGAGCGTCGACTTCACGCTCGCCGGCGTCCAGGCGCTGGTCCTGCTGTTCGCGATCCGGCACAACCGCGGCGTGGCCGATGCCGCGTTCGTCTCGTTCGTGCTCCTCGCCGCGTCCGCGTCGAAGCTCTGGCGACGGATTC
Source organism: uncultured Acidobacteriota bacterium (assembly GCA_963824225.1). GTDB lineage: Bacteria > Acidobacteriota > Polarisedimenticolia > Polarisedimenticolales > Polarisedimenticolaceae > CAWGOF01. The sequence goes on from CAWGOF010000003.1 coordinate 963,923, forward strand.
ACCGGAGGCCGATCCCCGTGCGCGGCAAGCGTTCGACGGCCGAGGTGTCGACCCGATCTGCGTCCCGACCGGCCGCGGTCCTGGCGGGCTCGGCCGTACTCCTCGCCCTGGCGGCCGACGTTGCGCTCGGCGGATACCGCCTCGAGCTCAACGGTGTGCGACGCGAGCAAGGGCTCGGGATCGCGACCAACGTGCCGGTCTGCGCGCTCGACTTCCTCCGGGACCGCGAACTCTCGGGGAACGCGTTCGTGGCCTACACGTTCGGTGGCCCGCTGATCCATTGGACCTACCCCGCCGTTCGCGTGGGCATGGACTCGCGAAACGAGGTCTACGGCGAGCGCCTGTTCCAGGAGTACGCCGCGGCCTTGACCACCACCGAAGGGATGCGGGCGTTTCTCGCGCGCTACGACGTCGACTTCTTCTTCCTTCCGTACTCGCAGAGGTCGACCGACGTATTCGACCCGCTCGAAGCGAGCGGAGAGTTCGTGCCCGTGTACTACGACGAGCGGGCGTTCGTGCTGGCGCGCCGGTCCGCGGAGCACGCCGCGCTGATCGAGCGCGAGGCGTATCGGGTGATCCGTCCGGGCGGGATCTCCGGGCCGACGAGGCTCGATTCCGGCAACGTCGGCCAGGCGCTCGACGAGGCCCGGCGGATGATCCGCAACTGTCAGGGATCGGGCCTCGGCTGGTACTACGCGACCCGGGCGCTGCTGACGATGCACCGGTGGGACGAGGCGCTGACCGCGGCGCGCGAGCTGACATCGCGGTTGCCCGACCACGCGGACGGATGGACCTTCGCCGGTGCCGCGGCGGAGGCGCTCGGTCGCACCGACGAGGCGATCGCGTTCTACCGGCGAGCCGTCGCTCTGCGTCCGGGACACGCGCACGCGCGGGCCGGGCTCGCGCGGCTCGGCGTGCCGGGCCCGGGCTAGCCCGAGACGGGTGGGCCTTCGGGCACCGCGGAGACGGCCGCCCGGCGATTGGAGCGCCGCGTCTCGCCCAGGGCCCGCAGCTCGACCGTGAGCTCGCGCTCGCCCCGGCCGCGACGAAGCGTCAGCACGACCTTGTCGCCCGCGCCCTTGGCCTCGAACGCGTCGCGCAGCTCGTCGGCCGTCCGCACCTCGCGCCCGTCGATCGCGACCACGACGTCGCCGAGCACGTAGCGGTTGCGCGAATCGATGCCGATCCCCTCGATCCCGAGCCGGGCGGCCTGACTCCCCGGCTCGACCTCCTGCACCACGGCGCCTTCCAGGCCGAACGACTGGGCCTGCCGATCGTTCAGCCAGTGCACGCCGGCGATGCCCGGCTCGAGCGGCGCGCCGTGCTCGATGATCTGCGGGACGAGGCGGCGCACGGCGTCGACGGGGATCGCGAAGCCGATGCCGGCGTAGGACCCGGTCGGGCTGATGATCGCGCTGTTCACTCCGACGAGCCGACCGAGCGAATCGAGGAGCGGTCCGCCCGAGTTGCCCGGGTTGATCGCGGCGTCGGTCTGGATCATGTCCCGGATGATCCTTCCTGCGGGCGAGCGCAGCTCGCGACCGAGGGCACTGACGACCCCGACCGTCAGCGTCTGGTCGAGCCCGAACGGGTCGCCGAGGGCCAGCACGCGCTGGCCGACGAGCAGCCGGCCCGAGCTGCCGAGCTCGAGCGGGACGAGCTTGTCCTTCGGTGCGTCGATGCGCAGCACCGCGAGGTCCTTCTCCGGGCCGACACCGACGACCTCGGCGTCCCACTCGCTGTGATCGGACAGCGTGACCGTGAAGTTCGTCCCGCCTTCGACGACGTGGAAGTTCGTGACCACGTGACCCGCACGGTCCCAGAAGAACCCGGTGCCGGCGCCCTGGGGCACCTCGTAGACGTCGAAGAAGATCCGCCGCACGGCGGTCGTGCTGATGTGGACGACCGACGCCGACGCCCGGCGGTACACCTCGATCCCGCGCCGCTCGTCGTCGCCGAGCTCGGCGGGCACCGGGGGAACGTCGCGCGCGGCGACGAGCGTCGCTTCGGCCTGTCGATCGGCCGGCGCGGTCGAGCGCGGATCCGGCCGCCGAGGGGGCACGACCTGGCCGATGACGAGCCCGAACACGAACACGGCGGCGAGCGCGGCGAGCCGGCGGGCGGGCATGCCGAGTACGGTACCATCCGCGCGCGATGGACCGCGAGCTTCGCGCGACGTCACCGTATCGGGTGATTCACCCACACGCGTCGAGCGGCGTGGTGCTGACGTGCGAGCACCGGGCGAACCGCCTGCCGCGCTCGATCCGGCCCACCGCGGTCGAGCGCCACGTGCTCCGGAGCCACTGGGGGTTCGACATCGGGGCCTGGGCGCTGACACGCGTCGTATCGCGCGCGCTCGGAGCCCCGGCGATCGGTGGGACCTGGTCGCGGCTCCTCGTCGACCTGAATCGTGCGGTCGACGACCCGACCTTCGCCCGCGAGGTCGCGGGTGGCGTGCGCTTGTCCTGGAACTCGCCGCTCGCGAAGCGGGCGCTCGCCACCCGAGCGACCGTAGTTCACGCGGGGTACCACGCGGCGCTCGACCGGCTGATCGCCGCGCGGGTCGCGCTCGGGGCGCGGCCGGTCCTCGTCGCGATCCATACCTTCACACCCGAGCTCGACGGCGAGCGCCGCCCGTTCGATGCCGGTGTCCTGTTCGACGAGGACGAGGCGCTGGCGGTCCGCTGCGCGTCCGCGCTACGCGAGTCGGGGCTCGACGTGCGCCACAACGAGCCGTATTCCGGACGGGCCGGGATGATGTACGCGGTCGACCGCCACGCGTGGCACTACCGCCTGGCGTGCCTCGAGCTCGAGCTGAACCAGGGGCTGTTCGACCGGGCGGGCGCCGCCGAGCGGCTGGGCCGGGCCGTGGCCCGGGCCCTCACCCGGATCACGTCCCGAGCCGCGACCTCGAGCGGTGATGGTCGATCCCGACGGCGATCATGACCAGGAAGAAACAAAGGAAGAAGCCGACGAGAAACCCGTCGCCGTAGGATCGGCCGATCGCCAGGTAGTGCTCGCGGATCGACTGGTTCGGGCGCCACGGGATCGTGTTGTTGAGGATCGTCACGACGAACGTGACGAGCGACAGCAGGCACAGGCCGGCTCCGACGACGGCGACGATGAGGGTCAGCGCGCGGCTCTTGCGGTTGAGCGCCTTGAGCATCCCGGTTCTCGGATTCCCACCCACGCCCGGAGTATCCGCACGGTCGGTCCCCGCTGCCACAGGTTTTCCCGGCCGGGGGCGCGCTTGCTACAATTCCGCCGGCGCGCCCCCGCATCCCGCGCCCGGAGAACCGGATGTCGACCTGGCGTTACGACGGCCTGCACTACGCTCGGCGGCCGACCCGCGTGGTGGCGGTCGGCGACGTCGCCGTCGGCGGCGCGAACCCGATCCGCATCCAGTCGATGACGACGACCCTGACCTCGGACGTCCTGGGCACCGTCGGACAGATCGAGCGCCTGGTCGCCGCGGGGTGCGAGATCGTGCGCGTGACCGTGCCGACGACGGCCGACGCCGACGCGCTGCCCGCGATCCGGGCCGAGATGGCGCGGCGCGGAGTGCGCGCGCCGCTCGTGGCCGACATCCACTTCACGCCGGCGGCCGCGCTGCGGGCGGTCGAGCACGTGGAGAAGGTCCGCATCAATCCCGGAAACTACGCGGACAAGAAGAAGTTCGCGGTGCGCGAGTACACGGACGCCGAGTACGACGCCGAGCTCGAGCGGATCGCCCGGGTGTTCTCCCCGCTCGTGCGCCGAGCCAAGGAGCTCGGCGTGTCGATGCGCATCGGCACGAACCATGGCTCGCTGTCCGACCGCATCCTGAACCGCTACGGCGACACGCCCGACGGGATGGTCGAGTCGGCGCTCGAGTTCGTGCGAATCTGCGAGGACCACGGCTACCGCGACCTGGTCCTGTCGATGAAGTCCTCGAACCCGGTCGTGGTCCAGCACGTGTACCGGCTGCTCGCCGAGCGGATGGCCGAGATCGGGATGGACTACCCGTTCCACCTGGGCGTGACCGAGGCCGGGAGGCGGCGAGGATGGGCGCATCAAGTCCGCGATCGGGATCGGCGCGCTGCTGGCCGAGGGGATCGGCGACACGGTGCGCGTGTCGCTGACCGAGGACCCGGTGGCCGAGGTGCCGGTGGCTCGGGCGCTCGTCGAGCCGTACAACCGTGCCGGTCTCTCGAGCGAGCGGCCGCCGGCCGGTCTCGACGCGGCGCTGCGCACTCCGGTCGACGAGGCCCGCGATCCGTTCCGTCACGCGCGGCGCGAGTCGGCAGGGGTCCGCGTCGGGCCGTACGTGCTCGGAGCGGGCAACGTCGTGCGGGTCGAGGTGCCGCTCGTCTCGGACGCCGCGCGACGGCGCGGCTCTGCGCCGCGAGCTCGACGCGCAGGCCGGCGTGCGCGTCCCGGAGGACACGCGGGCCGACATCGTCGTCGTCGATGCGCGCGGCGCATCGGCCGAGGGTGTGCTGCGTCTCAGACGGTCGATGGAGCTCGTCGCGCCGCGCGTGGCGCTCGCCGCGCGGGTCGACGAGCGGCAGCTCGGCGGCGCCTCGGATGCCGAGCTCGACCGATGGCTCGCCGCGGCGCACCGCCTCGACGTTCGGCTGACGCGGGGCGCGGAAGACGCCGCGCGGTGGATCGATCGGGCCCGACACGCGGGCACCGCGCTGTTGATCGACGTCGATGGCCCGAGCGTCGAGGACACGGTCGACCGGGCGGTCGACGTCGCGGCGCGGGACCGGACCGCCGATCCGCGCGTGGTCCTGCTCGGTCTCGCGCCGCGCCCCGGGGTCCTGCCGCTCCACGCGTATCGGCTGCTCGCCGCGCGCCTCGCCGCGGCACGACTCGAACCACCGCTCGTCCTGGCCGACGATCCGCGGGCCCGGGGCGTCGATCCGCTTCTCGGCCCATCGATCGTGCTCGGGGCGCTGCTGTGCGACGGGCTGGGCGACGCGGTGCGCATCGACGGCGGAGCCGCCGACGATGCGCGGCGCCTCGGCTTCGGCGTGCTCCAGGCCGCGCGGGTCCGGATCACGCGGACCGAGTTCATCTCGTGCCCGTCGTGCGGCCGCACGCTGTTCGATCTCGAGCAGACGACCGAGCGGATCCGCGAGCGTACGGCCCACCTCAAGGGCGTCAAGATCGCGATCATGGGCTGCATCGTGAACGGCCCGGGCGAGATGGCCGACGCCGACTTCGGCTACGTCGGCTGGGGCGAGGAGAAGATCGCGCTCTTCGTGGGCAAGGAGATGGTGGCCAAGGACATCCCGACGAGCGAGGCCGACGAGCGGCTCGTCGAGCTGATCAAGGCCCACGGCCGGTGGGTCGAGCCGCCGGTCCCAGTCTAGTCCGGGACCACGAGCGTTCCTGGCTCGAGCTCGCGCAGGAGCGTCGCCCCCATGCCGGCCTCGACCAGCGGAACCGCGCGCGTCGCATCCTCCGCGGCGCGACGGTCCGGGGCCTCGAAGATCTCGACGAACCCGTCGCCGCGGCCGAGCTCGCAAGCCAAGCGGATCGTGCCCGCAGCGTAGAGATCGCGCACCGTCTCGCGGTGCCGTACCGCGAGCTCGCGCACCTGCTCGGGCTTGCCGGTGATCAGAACGATCCGCAGCCACAGCGACATCGTGCAGGAGTATAGGGCCGCAGCCTGGTATCTTGGGGACGGAGGGCGATCGGATGAGAGCGCGTATCGAGTACTGCTCGGAGTGAAACTACAAACCGCGAGCCGCAGGTCTTGCGGCCGAGTTAAAGAAGAAGCTCGGGATCGACAGCGAGCTCGTCGCATCGCACGGCGGCGTGTTCGAGATCACCGTCGACGACGTGCTCGTGTTCTCGAAGCGCGAGACCGGCCGGTTCCCCGAGGACGGCGAGGTCGTACGACGGATCGGCGACCGGCGCTGAACCGATGAGTCTCGTCGACCGTGCGATCAGTCTGACGCTGCCGCTCGTTCCCAAGCCGATCGTGCGCTTGTTCTCGCGCCGCTACATCGCCGGCAGCACGATCGACGACGCGCTGCGCGTCGTGCGCGACCTCGAGCGCCAGGGGATCCGCTCGACGATCGACATCCTCGGCGAGTTCGTGACCCGGCTCGACGAGGCCCAGGCCAACGCCAACGAGTACGTGGCGCTCGTGCGCCGGCTGCACGCCGAGCGCCTGGCGTGCGCCAACGTGTCGGTGAAGCTCTCGGCCCTCGGCCTGTTGATCGACCGCGCGGCGTGCGTCGCGCACATGCGCCGATTGATGGACGCGGTGTCCGAGACCGACGGGTTCGCGCGCATCGACATGGAAGATTCGACGTGCACGAGCGCGACGCTCGACGTGTACCGCACGCTGCGCGCGACGTACGGCGCACGCGTCGGTGTCGCGATCCAGAGCCGCCTGAGGCGCTCGGTCGCCGACGTCGACGAGCTGACGCGCGAGCCCGCGAGCTTCCGGCTGTGCAAGGGGATCTACGTCGAGCCGCGGCCGGTTGCGTACGTCGATCCGGAGCTGATCCGCCGGAACTACACGCTCCTGCTCGACCGGATGCTCGAGCGCGGAGCCCAGGTCGGGATCGCGACGCACGACGAGCGCGTGGTGTGGGAAGCGCTGCGGCTGATCGACAAGTATCGACCGTCGCGCCCGGACTACGAGTTCGAGATGCTCCTCGGCGTGGACGAGGAGCTGCGCTCGATCCTGCGCACGGCGAGTCATCCGGTGCGGGTCTACGTGCCCTACGGCGAGCACTGGTACCCGTACTCGGTGCGCCGGCTGCGCGAGAATCCGCAGATCGCGGGCTATGCGCTGCGCGCCGTCCTGCGACGCGGCACGCGCGCCGCGTCTCAGCCCACGCCCACGCCCACGCCGTAGCGATACACGAGCTGGCCCCCGAGCCACGCACCCCACACGACGAGCGCCACGACGAGGAGCAGCCCGAGCGCGTACGGCGGACGCTGTCGCTCGGGCACCTGGCCCCGGTGCCAGGCCTTCCACACGACGAGCGCGAGGACGGCAGCGAGCAGGATCCAGCCGTTGCGCTCGTGGGCCTCGAGCGTGTCGAGCGCCGCGGCCGGCACGGCCACGGCGTTCGCTGCAACGAACCCGAAGGCGATCGTCGGGACGAGGAACATGCCTCCGACGAGCACGAGCCCGCCACCGAACCGAGCGATGGCCGGGCGGCCGGCGAAGAGCCCCGCGGCCTCGACCAATCCGCCGAGACCGAGGAACGCGATCGGCAGATGGACCATCGCCGCGTGGATCAGGTGCAGCCTCACAAGGTGGGCTCGGGGTGGAGCCGGCCCAGCTCCTCGAGCAGGGTTCGCGAGCGCGCGTCGACCGCGGTGGGCGGACGGATCTGGATCACGACGTACAGGTCGCCCGCGGGCTCGCCGCGCGGGCCGGCCGGTGCGCCCTTGCCCCGCACGCGCAGCGTCGTGCCGCTCTCGGTCGCCTGGGGCACCTGGATCGTGGCCCGACCGTCGAGCGTCGGAACGTCGACCGGCCCGCCGAGCGTCGCGCGGACGATCCCGATCGGTACGTCGCATTCGAGATCGCGCGCCCCACGACGCCGGAACCGCTCGTGCGCCGTCACGCGCAACGTCAGCAACAGGTCTCCCGGCTCCGCGCCGGGCCCCCCGGCGTCCCCGCGTCGGGGCACGCGCACCGTGCTCCCGTCCTCCACGCCCGGAGGGATCCGGACCTTCACGGTGTCCTCGATCCGCGCGCCCCCCTCGCCGACCCGCGGGACGCGGAGCTCGAGCGTCGCGCCGCGCACGGCGTCGAGGAACGAGATCGTCGTCTCGTAGCGCAGATCGCGACCGCGACCGCGTCGCCGGCCTCCGCGCGGTCCCGCCGTCGCTCCGCCGAAGCTCCCGCCGAACAGCTGGCTCAGCAGGTCATCGAGCACGCCCGGGCCGAAGCCCGCGTCGAATCGTGAAGAATCGACACCGGCGAACGGATCGAACTCGGTGCCGAACGCCTCGTGTCCTCCGCGGTCGTAGCGCGCGCGCTTCTCGGGATCCGAGAGCACGGCGAACGCCTCGGCGACGTCCTTGAATCGTTCCTCCGCCGCCTTGTCCCCACGATTGAGGTCCGGATGGTGCTTGCGCGCGAGGCGCCTGTAGGCAGACTTGATCTCCTTCTCCCCGGCGTCGCGTTTCACGCCGAGGATCTCGTAGTAGTCCCGCTTGCCGCGCATAGCACCGGATCTGTAGGACGGCCGCGACCCGTCTGTCAAGGATCCGGGCTACAATACTCGCCCGTGCGCTGGCGCCCCGTGATCGCGTGTCTCGCCTTTTCGTTCGGCCTCAGCACACGAGCCGGCCCGATTCCGATTCCGCCACCGCTCCCGAAGCCCACACCATCGCCCCGGGCGGCGGAGCTACGACCGCTCGTCTCGACGTCCGACGCCCCATGGGGCCTGACCCCCGACGTCCTGGTGCCACTCTACGAGCGCGCCGCGCACTACGCCGCATACGCGCAGAGGTTCACGTGCGACGAGGTGGCCCGGCGTGCGGAGTACGACGCCGAGGGAATCGTTTCGCGCGAGCAGGCCCGGACCTACGCGTACATCCTCACACGCGGCTCGTCGGGCGTCAGCATCCGCGAGTACCGGCAGGAGCTGAGCACCGACGGCAAGATCAAGGCCGGCGAGGTGCAGGACGACGAGCCGTTCCCGCCGGCGTACATGTGGGTGTTCCTGTTCAGCCGGTTCAACGAGCCGTACTTCGCGTATCGCTTCGTGGCCGACCGGTTCGACGGGTTCGACTGGGTGTACGAGATCGAGTTCAAGGGCAGCCTGCCGTTCTCTTCGGGTCGCGACATTCGCGAATGGCAGGGTACCGTGCTCGTCGATGCGGTGACCCACGCGCCGCTCGAGATCCAGGCCGAGCCCGCGGGCCAGGCCGAGCGGATCCAGGAGATGTATCGCAAGTACCAGAGCTCGTTCAACCTCATGGGTGGCCGCACGGCGCCTCCGCCCCTGGGCTACCGCGCGTGGATCCAGTTCCGGTACCGCGATCCCGAATCGAGCCTGCTGTTCCCCACCGAGCTGCGGTACGACACGTTCCGTGCGGTCAGCACGAGCCGCGTCCTGCCCACTCGCGCATCGACACGCACGTACGCCAAGTACAAGATCTTCACCGGCGAGGCCCGCGAGGGTCCGCCCGAGTGACGTCGGAGCGGGACGCAGACGCAGACCCTCTCGATCCGGTCGAGCTGCCGATCGAGGACTGTCTCGATCTGCACACGTTCCAGCCGCGCGACGTCGCGTCGGTCGTCGAGGAGTACCTCGAGGTCGCGCGCGCGCGCGGCTGGTCCGAGGTGCGGATCGTCCACGGCAGGGGGATCGGCGTGCAGCGCGAGATCGTGCGCGCGGTGCTGGCCCGGAGCCCCGCGGTCGCCGGGTTCGTCGATGCGCCCGAGGAGCGCGGCGGACGAGGCGCCACGCTCGTCCGCCTGCGCGTTTGACGCTCGCTCGGCTCCGCCCCACAATGCCCGCGGGAGCGAGGCACCATGGCCGACCGATTCGACGTCACCTGCCCATGCTGCTCGACGCGGCTGACCGTCGACGCCAAGACCGGCGAGATCCTCGCCGAGACCCGACCGAAGAAGGACGCGTCGAAGACGTTCGAGGACGCGATGTCGCAGGTCCGCGGCGGGGCGCAGCGCCGGGAGGAGGCGTTCTCGAAGGCGTACGACCGAACGCAGAACCTGGACGATCTGCTGAGCAAGAAGTTCGAGGAGGCGCGGAAAAAGGCCGGGGACGAGCCGTCGAAGCCGTTCAACCCGCTCGACGCCGACTGACATGGCACTCGCCCTCGCCGCGGCAGCCGCGGCAGCTGCGGTCGCCGCGGCAGCCGCGGTCGCGGCGCCGCCCGCGACCGGCCCAGCGATCGACCACACCGCGCTCGACCGCATCCTGCGCGCCGTCGTGCACGGCGAGAGCGTGGACTACGCCGCACTGCGACGCGACCATCGACCGGCGCTCGACGGCTACCTGTCGCAGCTCGCCGCGGTCGAGCCAGAACGACTCTCGCGCGCCGAGCAGATCGCGCTGTACGTCAACCTGTACAACGCGACGGTGCTGCGCGCCGTGGCCGAGCGCTACCGGCCGGGCTATCGGCCGGACGCCGACTCGTTGGGTCTGTTCCACGAGCCGCTCGTTCGAATCGCGCGGACCACGATGTCGCTCGACGATCTCGAGCATCGCGTGCTGCGGGCCGAGCTGAGCGAGCCCCGGGTCCACGCCGTCGTCGTGTGCGCCGCCCGCTCCTGCCCGCCGCTCGCGTCGCGCGCGTACACGGGGCCCGACCTCGAAGCGACGCTCGAGGAACGCATGCGGCGGTTCGTCTCCGATCGGTCGCGCAACGAGATCGATGTTGCCGCCCGCGCGCTTCGTCTGTCGCGGATCTTCGATTGGTACGCGGACGACTTCGGCGGGCCGGCCGGCGTCCTAGCCTACGTGGGCCGCTACGCCGGCCGCGACCTCACGGGCTTCCGGATCGAGTTCCTGCCGTACTCGTGGGAGCTGAACGACGTGCCGCGCACGCCTACTTCAAATCCAGATCGCTCAGCCCCGGGACGTTGAACCCCTTGCCGATCTGCTGCAGCTTCGCCAGGTCGATCGTCCCGGTCACGTTGGCGAAGACGAGCGCCGGCTCCTCGTCCGACGTATCGAGGACCAGAACCACGAGACCGAGGACGCGGTCCTTGTCGTCGCTCTTGGTCAAGACGCGGACCGTCGATCCCTCGTCCTGGATGTACGCCAGCTCCTGCCAGCGCTGGCCGCGCAGATCGGCCTCGAGGTCTTTCGCGGCCTTGCGTGCGCGTGCCGCACGCTCGTCCTGACCGAGATCGAGGATCACCGCCCGGATCGACTCGAGGCCGGACAAGACGTTCTTCAGCTCGGGATCTTCGCCCGCGCCGGCGAGAGCCCGCAGGATCGATCCCGAGAGCGAGATCCGCACCTTGACGTGGTCCTCGCCCACGGCATCGACGAGGCGCTTGGCGTCGACGTAGCCGGGCCCCGACGGCTCGCTCTCGGCGCGCGCCGGAACGAGGCCGAAGACGAGGCCCAGAGCGAGGGCCGCGGTGGCACGCCGGATGTCAAGCACCGTCGCCTCCCCCAGCGGGTCGCTTCGCGCGCGCACCCGACCAGCGGATCGAGGTCCGGTCGAGGGCGTGGCGGATCCCGCCCTCGAGCACTTGATCGGTCGCCGCCTGCTCGGTGCGCCTGAGCGCGCTCCCGGCGACGGCCAGGACGAGGCGGGCCTCGGCCGACGCGCGCCGCAGCTCGGCCTGCTGGATCATCGCACGCTGGCGCTGCTCGACGACGACCCACACCGATCCGCCGAGAACGAGGGCCAGCCCGGCAGCCCACGCGCCGAGCCGGGCCAGGCGTCGCCCGCTCGTCCTGGGTCCCGTGCGGGCGCGTGTGGTTTGGTCCCACACCCGCTCGAGCGCATCGGCCGCAAGCGCCGGAACCGGAACCGCACGCAGGTTGCGCTGGATCTCCTCGAGCTCGGCGGCGCGGCCCCGGCACGCCGCGCACGACGCCAGGTGCGTCTCGAGCCGGGCCGCGTCCTGCGGGTCGAGCGCGTCGCCGTCGAGACGTGCGTGAGTCGCTCGTCGCGCGCGCGCGCACTCGATCGTGTCGATGCGGCTCATGGCGCGACTCCGGCGCGGACCAGCTCGGCGCGCAAGCGCTCGCGGGCCCGGTGCAGCCGAGCCTTCAGCGTCCCGAGCGGGATGCCGAGCATGCTGGCGATCTCGTCGTACGGCAACCCCTGAACCTCGCGTAGAACGATCACCGAGCGGTCGGCCTCGCTCAGGTCGTCGAGCGCGCGGCCGAGCGCGCGCGACATCTCGCTCGACCCCGCGAGACGCTCCGGATCGGGCGCCGACCCACCGTGCCGCTCGAGAACGTCCGGCCCGTCGTCGACCTCGGCGCGGACGATGCGGCGGCGCAGCCGGTCGATGCACAGGTTCCGCGTCGTCCGCAGGAGCCAGACGACCGCGAGCGAGGGCTCGACCTGTTCCCGATGGCGCCACAGCCGCACGAGCGCCTCCTGTGCCACGTCCTGGGCCTCGACCCCGTCACGGAGCATCATCGCCGCGTACCCGTGGACGCGGTCCTTGTGCTCCAGGACGGCCAGCTCGAACGCCCGGGGGTCCATCGCACACCCAAAGAACGGCTTGGCCCCGGGGAAGTTGCATGGTCCGAATTTGACATCGGCCGAGGCGTTTTGGACAATGCGCGTTCCATTCTGACCGCGCCAGCCCACCGGCGCATCCGAAAAAGGAGAGACCGAATGATCAGAGGACTCGCGGTTGCGGTTCTGACCGTCGCCGCCGGTGTAGCCAGCGCGCAGGAGCCGATCCCGGAGCCGACCCCGGCCCCCGCTCCCGCTCCCTCGGTGGCGGGCAAGCGCACGGACCGCCTGTTCTTCAACTTCATCGAAGATGCCGCGGTAGTCACCCACCAGTGGTGGGAAGCACAATTCGAGTACACGGACGGCGATCCGGTCGACTCGGTGATCCTGCGCGGCGTTGCCGCGTTCCAGCCGCTGCAGAGCCTCGAGGTCGGCGGGCGGGTCGGGTTCGGCAGCACCGACACGCCGTCGGGCTTCCCGGACGGCTCGGGAGCGACCGATTTCGACCTGTGGGGCAAGTGGTACTTCGAGACGCCGAGCGGCACGACCGAGTTCGCTGCGGGTGCGGTCGTGACCCTGCCGACGGGGGACAACACGGCCGGGCTAGGCTTCGATGCGTTCGCGGTCGAAGGGTTCGGGTGCATGCGCTACAACGCGAACCGGTTCACCCTGACGGGCAAGATCGGTCTGCGGCTCAACGAGGACGCCTCGTTCCTCGGCTCGAGCGACATCGACGGCGAGACGTCCGCGTCGATCGGGGGCGGTGTGCTCTGGCCGTGGACCCAGAAGGTCACGTTCGTCGGCGAGCTCAACTTCGAGGATGGGCGGTTCGAGGGCGCGGACTCGGACACGCGGTTCCTCGCCGGACTGAACTGGCGCACGGGCGGCCGGGGCATCCTCCGTGGAGCGGTCACGCTCGGTATGAGCGACGGCGCGCCCGACGTCCAGTTGCTCGTGGCCTACGCCTGGTTGTTCTGAGCCGGCTCGGTCGCGGGATCGTCCGCGCGCTCGCCCGGCGCCTCACCGGTGCCGGGCAGGCGCGAGCAGCTCCTCGATGGCCGAGATGCGCGGCGCGTCGACGTCCGGAAACGCATCGTGGCGATCGAGCAGCACGGGCGCAATACCGGCGGCGCGGGCGCCAAGGACGTCGATCGCCGGAACGTCGCCGACGAAGATCGCGCGATCGGCCGACACGCCGATCCGCTCGAGCGCCAGGGCGAAGATCGCCGGGTCGGGCTTCTCGAGACCCACGACGTGCGAGTCGATCACCGCCCCGAAGGCACCGCGATAGCCCGCGGCGTCGAGGTCTCGCGCCACGTTGCCCTCGGCGTTGCTCACGACGGCGAGTCGGTAGCCCCGACGCTTCAGCTCGCGCACCGTGCGCGGCCCGCGCTCGACCGCGACGGTCCACAGTCCGACGCGCTGGTGCGCCTCCCACAGCGCGTCGATCAACGCCTCGCGATGGTCTTCGTGCACGCCCGCACGACCGAGGATCGAATGGAAGTAGTCGCGCCACGCGGCGCTCGACCGGCCGCCTTCGAGGACCTGCCGGTGGATCTCTTGCCGCGCCAAGGCCTCGTGGCCCGCCAGGCCGCGCTCGGTGACCCGCAGCCCCGCGGCCGGTGCCAGGCGCGTCGAGATCAGCCGCCTCAGGTAGCGGTAGTCGAGGTCGAGCAGCACGCCCCCGGCATCGAGAAGCACGGCGTCGATCGCGGCGGGCCATCCGCCGACCGGGCCTCGGGTCACGTGGCGTCCTCGAACTTCAGCCCGCAGCGTGGGCAAGCCGACGCATCCGCCGGCACGCTGGCCCCGCACTCCTCGCAGCGGAACTCCTGCGCGGCGTCCGACTCCCCGACCTCGTGGTACCCCAGCTCCTGCGCCGCGTCGGCCAGGCGCGCACGCTCGACCCGCAGCCAGCACTCCTCACCGTCGGGCGCGTGGGGCGCATCACGCAGCACGACCTCGGTGCGGATCCCCAGCCGGCGCAGCCGGGCCCGCGCCTCGCGGGCCTCGTCGAGCTCGAGGAACCCGCAGTACTCGGCCATCGGCACGGGGCCCGCGGCCGGGGCCGCGGCGGGCACGGGGCTCGAAGCCCCAGGGGCGGGGGCCCCGAGCTCGGGCACGAGGTCCACGCCGCACGCGGCGCAGCGCGTAAAACCGGCGCGAAACTCGTCTCGGCAGCTCGGGCAGAACATCGGGCGAGAAGCGTAGCAGACCCGCGCCGGGCTGGAAAACCCGATGCCGACTGGTCGATGATGAGGCCGGGACCGCACCGGTCCCGAATGCTAGAAATGGCCGGTCGTTAAGCAACCACCCGGGGGCCCCGTCTTTATGAACGGAGAACGCGAGACCGGAGACCGAATGTTGCACGCCGTCGCCGCATCCACCACCGGCCCCAACGCCGACCTCGAGCGCGTGTTCCGCGAGCACAACCGGCTCGTCCTGCGCGCGGCGTACCGGGTCACCGGCAGCGCCCAGGATGCCGAGGACGTGCTGCAGACCGTTTTCATGAGGCTCGTACGGCGCGAGGGCGGATCGGGACTGTCCGACAGCCCGAGCCACTACCTGCACCGCGCGGCGGTCAACGCGGCGCTCGACATCGTGCGCTCGCGCCAGGCCGCGCGCACGTCGCCCCTCGACGACGTCGCACCGGTTCTCGCCGCGTCGTCCGACGAGTCGCCTGAGCGCGTGCAGGCGGGCAGCGAGCTGCGCGCACAGATCCGCGCCGCGCTCGGGCGGATGAACCCGCGGAACGCGGAGATCTTCGCGCTTCGGTACTTCGAAGGCTACGGCAACCACGAGATCGCCAAGATGCTCGGAACCTCGCGCAGCACGATCAACGTCATCCTGCACCGGATGCGTGAGCGGCTGCGGGAAGAGCTCGAACGTTTGGGAGGCACGCCATGAACCCCCGAGACCTCGATTCGATCCTCGACCGGACCCTGGACGAGATCCGGAACGACGGGATGGCACCCGAGGCCGAGGGCCAGGCTGCCGAGCGCGTGTGGGCGTCGCTCGCCCGAGACGCCGTGGTCCATGCGGAGCCCACAGAGCCGCGGCACTCGATTCGCGACTGCGCGGACTTCCAGGCGTTGCTCCCGGCGTACCTGCGCGGCGATCTCGTCGACGCCCGGCGTATGCTGCTCCAGGATCACGTGACCGAGTGCGTGGCGTGCCGTCGCGCGCTGCGCGGCGCACGCGACCTGCGGCGCCAGAAGCGCGTCGATCCGACGACGGCCGAGGCTCCGAGCCCGATCGGCCGCTGGGCCTGGCGCGTCGCCGCCGCGGCGGTGATCTTCGTCGCCCTCATCGGCCTGAGCGTGAAGACCGACATCCTGACGCTCGAGGCCGGCGGGCTGATCCACATCGAATCGATCGACGGCGAGGCGTTCAGCGTGCTCGACGCGATCACGTCGCCCGTGCGCGCCGGGGACCAGATCAGCTTCCAGGATGCGAAGCTCCTGCGCACGGGCAAGGACTCGCGCGCGATGGTGCGGCTGGCCGACGGCTCGCTCGTCGAGATCGGTGAGCGCGCCGAGCTGGCGGTCCGGGACCGCCGGCCGGTGTGGCGCCGATCGGGGGGCGACGCGGTGATCGACCTGCGCCGCGGCGCCGTGATCGTCGAGGCGTCGGACCAGGGCTCGGGGCACCTGTTCGTCGATACCCCCGAGGCC
This sequence comes from uncultured Acidobacteriota bacterium, assembly GCA_963824225.1. Classification (GTDB taxonomy): domain Bacteria; phylum Acidobacteriota; class Polarisedimenticolia; order Polarisedimenticolales; family Polarisedimenticolaceae; genus CAWGOF01. The sequence continues at coordinate 979,741 of CAWGOF010000003.1, forward strand.
GAGGTGTCGGTGACCGGCACCGTGTTCGCCGTGAACCACGGCGTCAAGGGCTCGCGCGTGACGGTGCTCGAGGGCGAGGTCCGCGTGGACCACGATCGCCAGGAGGACGTCCTGCACCCGGGCGACCAGGCGACCACGCGCCGGACGCTCGAGCGCGTGCCGATCGACAAGGAGATCGCCTGGAGCGCGAAGATCGAGCAGCACCTGGCGCTCGTGCGCGAGCTGACCCGCATCGGACGCGAGATCGACCAGGAGATCCAGGGGCCGGCGCGGCGGTTCGACACGGCGCTGCTCGATCGCGTGCCCCCGGGCACGGCGATCTACGTCGGCATCCCGAACTTCACGGATGCCTTGGGCCAGGCCTACGACCGGATGCAGACCAAGATCTCGTCGAACGCGCTGCTCGCCGAGTGGTGGCAGAAGTCGGTGGCCGAGAACGGCGCCGACGCGAAGATCGCCGAGGCGATCGACCGGCTCCGCAGCTACGGGCGGACGATCGGGGAAGAGGTCGTGGTCGCGGTCGGGAACGGCCCGAACCACTCGGGTTTCGAGGGAGCAGAAACACCGCTCGTGCTCGTCGCCGCGCGCGTCGTCGACGCCGCGCAGCTGCGCGCGCTGGCGAGCAAGGACCTCGCGGGCGACCTCGGACGGAAGGTGGCGCTCGTCGGCGACCCGCTGCCCGAGGTCCTGCCCGAGGCCGAGCTGTACCTGTGGATCGGCGACGAGTTCCTCGCGGTCTCGCCGCGCATCGAGTCGATCCAGGAGTTCGCCAACACCGCGCACGGTGGCGGGGCGAGCCCGTTCTACGGCAGCTCGTTCCACACGCGGCTGGCCGATCTGTACGCGAACGGCGTCGAGTGGGTCGCCGCGGCCGACGTGGCGACGCTGCGGAACGCGGGCACCGAGCCCGAGGGCGAGGCCGAGCGGTCGCTCGAGGCCGCGGGGATCCTCGATCTCGAGCACGTGATCGGCGAGCACAAGGAGTCGAACGGGACGAGCGAGAACCGCGCGGTCCTGATCTTCGACCAGCCGCGCCGCGGTGTCGCGTCGTGGCTCGCCGAGCCCGGTCCGATCGGCGCGCTCGATTTCATCTCGCCCAACGCGTACATGGCGGCGGGCTTCCTGATGAAGGAGCCGGTCCAGGTCGTCGACGAGATGGTCGAGTTCTTCGGCGAAGGCGCGCTCGAGGGGCTGCACGAGCTCGAGCGCGAGGGGACGATCAACGTGCGCGAAGACATCGCCCAGGCGATCGGCGGCGACTTCGCCTTCGCGCTCGACGGTCCGATCCTGCCCGCTCCGGCGTGGAAGTTCGTGCTCGAGGTGTACGACCCGGCGCGGCTCCAAGCCACGATCGAGCGCATCGTCGCCCGCGGGGACGCCGAGCTGCGCGAGCACGGCAAGGCCGGCCTGTCGGTCGAGCACCAGGACCGCGACGGACGAACGTGGCACGAGATCCGCTCGCTCGACACCGGCCTCTCGGCGCACTACGTGTTCGTCGACGGCTACCTCGTGGCGTCGGCCTCGCGCACGCTCGTCGAGCGGGCGCTGGCGTTCCGCGCGAGCGGCGTGACCATGACCTTGAGCCCGACGTTCCAGGGACTCCTGCCGCGCGACGGGCAGGCGCACTTCTCGGCCGTCCTGTTCCAGAACCTGGGGCTCGATCCTCGAGCCGCTGGGAGACGCGCTGAAGCGCCGGGGCCCCCATGCGGGGCAGGGCGGCGACGGACCGACCGAGCTGCTCGACCAGATCGGCCTGTTCGCCGAGCCGAGCCTGACCGTGGCGTACGGCGAGCCGAACCGGATCGTGCTGGCCAACACGAGCGAGGGCGGCCTGTTCGGCCGCGGGCTGGCGTCGATCCTCAGCGTCCCGAGCTTGCTGAATGTGCGAGAATTGCTCGGCGACGCGGTCGACGAGGAGCGGGCCGAGGCGGATTCCGGCTCGGGCAGCTGACGCAGCCCGACTCGTCCGTCCGCCGAGGAGTCGCAGGATGGCCGCGCGAATGGTGATCCCCGGCCGATGAGCGCGGTCATCGAGCTCGACGGGCTGACGGTCCGGTTCGGGCGACGAACGATCCTCAACGAGCTGCGCGGCGCGCTCGACGGCCGGGCCATCGGGCTGCTCGGCCCGAACGGCGCCGGCAAGACGACGCTGCTCCACACCCTGCTCGGGTTCCACCCGGCGTCGGGCGGAACGCGCGCGCATCTTCGGCCGCGACATGCGCACGGAGACGCGCGAGATCCGCGCGCTGATCGGCTACATGCCCGAGAACGACGCGTTCATCGCCGGCATGACCGGCGTGCGCTTCGTGCGGCTGATGGCCGAGCTGTCGGGCCTGCCGCCGCGCGAGGCGCTCGAGCGCGCGCACGAGGCGCTGTTCTACGTCGGCCTCGGCGAGGCGCGCTACCGCAAGCGTCGAGACGCTACTCGCTGGGCATGAAGCAGATGGCCAAGCTGGCCCAGGCGATCGTGCACGGGCCGACGCTGCTGTTCCTCGACGAGCCGACGAACGGCCTCGATCCGCCGCACCGGCGGCGCATGATGCGGCTGATCCGCGAGATCCGCGACGCGGGGCGAGCGTGCACGTGATCCTGTCCTCGCACCTGCTGCGCGACGTCGAGGAGTGCTGCGACGAGGTGCTGGTCCTCAAGGAGGGCGAGATCGCGGTCTACTGCGACCTCGAGGAGGAGCGGCGGGCCAACCGCAAGTTCCTCGAGCTCGAGACGCACGGGCGACAACGCCGACGTTCGCCGAGGCGGTCGAGGCGCTGGGCTGCGAGGACGCGCTGCTCGGCCGCGCAGCAGCTCAAGATGGTGCTGCCCGAGGGCGTCGAGGTCCGCGACCTCTACCGGCTCGCGGCCGACGCGCGAGGTGCAGATCCGCCGCCTGGACTACAAGCCGCGACTCGCTGCAGGACATCTTCCTGCAACGCGATGGAGGTCAGGCCATGGCGGTCTATGAGCGCACGCTACCGGCGCTACGCCGGGCCGCTGACGCCCGAGCGCTGGTCGCGCTTCCTGGTCTTCCCGCGCTACGCGTTCGACGAGGTGTTCCAGTCGCAAGCTGTTCGTCGCGCTTCTTCGCGCTGTGCTTCGCTGTGCCCCTGGCGATCGCCGCATCCTGATCTACCTGCACCACAACCTGGGCGCTCCTCAGCTCTTCTCGACCTGACTCGGCGACGATGTCCCAGATCTTCGCGCATCGACGCCACGTTCTTCTACAACTGGCTCATGATAGCCGCAGGTCGCGCTCGCGTTCCTGCTCGACGCTCCTCGTCGGGCCCGCGCTCGTACTCGCCCGACCTGCGCAACAACGGCCTGGCGCTCTATCTGTCGCGCCCGTTCTCCCGCGCCGAGTACATGCTGGGCAAGATGTCGTCCTGCTGATCCTGCTCTCGGCCGTCACCTGGATCCCGGCCTGCTCGCTGTTCGTCTTCCAGGCCTACCTCGAGGGCCGGACTGGCTCGCGGCGAACCTGGCGTCGCGGTGCGCGGCCTGTCGTCGGGATGCTGGGTCTGGATCCTGCTCCTGTCGCCTCCTGACGCTCGCGCTCTCGGCGTGGGTGAAGTGGAAGCCGGTCGCGCGCATCGCGCCTGATCCTCTTCTTCATCGTCGCCGCGGGTCTGGCCTCGGTGATGAACGCTGCAGTCCTCCGCACCGATTGGGCCAGCGTGCTGCAGCCTCACCGACATGATCCACGTGATCGTGGACCGGCCTGTTCGGCGTGCCGTCGAGCTCGAGGTCCCGCCGTGCGGCGCGGCCTGGACCGTCCGTGCTCCTCGCGTGCCTGGTCTGCGTCTGGCTGCTCGCGCGCAAGCTGAGACGCCTACGAGGTCGTGCGCTGACATGCCGCGAGCGCGAGCCCGACCGCGCGATCGTCTTCGAGAACGTCTCGAAGTTCTACGGCGAGGTCCTGGGCGTCAACCGCGTCAACTGCGATCCCGCCGGGCATCACCAGCCTGGTCGGCCCGAACGGCTCGGGCAAGACCACCCTGATGAACCTGATGACCGGCCTGCTGCGGCCGAGCCGGGGCACGATCCGCGTGCTCGGGGCTACGCCCGACGACCCCGAGCGAGCTGTTCCGCCTGCGTCGGCTACTGCACGCAGTACGACTCCTTCCCGCGCGGGCTGACCGGACGCGAGTTCCTCTACGGCTACCTGCGGGTCCACGGCATACGACGACAAGGCGGCGGCCGAGCGCACCGACCGCGCGCTCGAGCGCGTGGGCCTGACCGAGCCGGCGCGCCGGCGCGATCGCCGGCTACAGCAAGGGCATGCGGCAGCGCATCAAGCTGGCCCAGGCCATCGCGCACGACCCGCGGTGCTGGTCCTCGACGAGCCGCTCAACGGCCTCGACCCGATGGCGCGGGCCGAGGTCATCGCGCTGTTCCGCGACCTCGCGGCCGAGGGCCTGCACGTCGTGATCTCGAGCCACATCCTGCACGAGGTCGACCTGATCTCCGATCAGGTCGTGCTGCTGAACGACGGCTACGTGCGTGGCCGAGGGCACGATCCCCGGGGTGCGCGGCGAGATGGAGGAGCACCCGATGCAGATCCTGATCCGCTGCGACCAGCCGGCGCGACTGGCCTCGCGCGTGTTCCAGGTCGATCACGTGGTCGAGGCGCGGATCGACGAGGACCGCGGGGGGCTGCTCGTGAAGACCAAGGACGCCGACCGGTTCTACCTGGTGCTCAACCACATCGTGCTGGAGAACGGACTGAAGGTCGAAGCCGTGGCCCCGGCCGACGAGGACGTCGATGCGGTCTACGAGTACCTGATCGGCGGAAACGGGGCCAGGTCGTGAACGCGCATCGGCGGGCCCAGGTGCGCGGCGTTCTGAGGCTCGAGCTGCGCAAGGGGCTCCTCGGCCGCCGCGCGCTCCCGGTCTACCTGATCGGCCTGTTGCCCGTCGCCGCGACGTTCTTCTTCGTCCTGGTCAGCTCGCTCGTCGGCGGTGCGCCGCAGGAGTTCCGCGGGCCCCAGGGCGCGCACCTGTTCTTCATCGGACAGTTCCAGTTCATCCTGCGCTTCGTTCTGTTCGTCGGCTGCGTGTGGATCTTCATGAACCTGTTCCGCGGCGAGGTGATCGACCGCAGCCTGCACTACTACTTCCTGACCCCGATCCGGCGCGAAACGCTCGTGGCCGGGAAGTACCTCGCGGCGTGGCTCACGGCGAGCGCGGTGTTCGGTGGCTCGACGGCGGTGTGCTACGTCGTGGTGCACGCGTACCTCGGCGGAACCGCCTCGGCCCTGTCCGCGCCGGTCCTCGCCGTGCTGTTCCAGTACGTCGGTGTCGTGCTCCTGGGCTGCCTGGGCTACGGTGCGGTATTCCTCGTCGTCGGCCTGTTCCTGCGCAGCCTGATCGCCCCGGCCCTGCTGATCTTCGCCTGGGAGTCGCTGAACACGTTCCTCCCGTCGTTCCTGAAGAAGATCAGCGTCGTGTTCTACCTGCAGGGCCTGATCCCGTTGCCGCCGCCCGACGGCCCGATCTCGATCATCGCCGAGCCGGTGTCGCTGTGGATCGCGCTTCCGGGGATCCTGCTGTTCACCGCGGCGACGCTCGTCGCGGCCGGCTGGCGCATCCGGCGCGTCGAGGTCGTCTACGGCAGCGGAGACTAGCGCGCGCGCGCCGAGCGGCGCGCGGAGGCGAGCGTGACGATCGCCGCGATCGCGAGAGCGGCAAGCACGGCCGACAGCACCAACAGCGGCACGAGGACCGCGGCGACCGCCGAGGCCAGCGCGACGAGGTCTTCGACGAGCGAGAGCAACGGATTCGCGAGCCCGAGCGTGGTCACGGTCGAGACCAGCCGCAGCTTGGCTTTGGCCACGTGCACGGTCGCCGCCGTCCCGCCTCCCGCGATCAGCCCGATCGCGGTCGACGCCAGTGGACCGAGATCGCGCAAGACGCCCGCGGCGAGAAGCGTCGCCGCCGCCGGCTTGACGACCGTGCCCAGGAGGTCGAGGCCATGGTCCACGACCGGGATCTTGTCGCCCAGAACCTCGACGACGAGCGCCGCGCCGAAGACGACGAGCGCCGCGTCCGAGCCGAGCCAGTCGAAGCGCGCGGCGAGCGGCAGGACGTCGAAGCGCGCGGCGAGACCGGCGACGAGCAACGGGACGAACGCGCGCAACCCGGCGCAGCCGGCGAGCAGGATGCCCAGACCGATCTGGCCCGCGAGCGTGTCCACGTGGTCAGGTTAGCGCAGGTGTCCCAAGCGGGCGACGACCGTCTCGAGCCGTTTGCGGAACGTCTTCAGGTCGGCCGTCTCCAGGGCTCGACCGGCTTCGACCAGCTTCTCGGCCAGCTCGGTCTGCTCGAGCTCGACGCACGCCCGGCGCGCCTGCTCGAGCTTGTGCGCGAGACCGTCGAGCGCCCCGACGCTCATCGAGTTCAGGTGCGCGATGAGCTGACCCGGGCTCATTCGCCACCCTCGCCGCGTCCGACCTTCTGGCGCAACGCGACGGCGCGGCACACGTCGAGCGAGCTGACGATGCCGGCGAGCTTCCCACCCCGCACGATCGGGATCCGATGGATCCGCAGGCGGTACATCATCTCGCACAGGTCGGCGATCTCGGTCTCCTCGGTCGCCGAGACCGGAGGCGATGTCATGATGTCACGCACGCGCAGGGGGCCGTCGACGGCGCCGGCTCCGGAGTCCTCGGCCTTGGTCATCGTGGCGAAGTACAGATCCCACGGACTGACGATCCCGACCACCTCGCCCGCGGCGTTGATCACCGGCGCACCGTGGAGATGGTTGTCGACGAGGCGGTCGACCGCCGCATCCACGGAATCGTCCTCGCCGAGGGTCAGGACGTCGGTTTGCATCAGATCCTTGGCACGCATGGCCTTCCCCTTCGCGACGGTGCGAGCGATCGCACCCGGGCTGCACGGATTATCCGAGCCCCCGCGTCCGATTTCCAGGTCGATCGCCGTGCGGCGCGGCACACGCTCCGCGTGGCCCGCCGAGATTCGATGCTGGTATAGTGTCCCCGCGCCCGCGACGTTGCGTGCATGATGCTGAAGCGTATCAAGGAGCTCCTGGCCCGGCGAGGCAGGAAGCCCGAACCCGAACCCGCCGCATCCCCCGTTCCGACCGTTGCCCCTGCGTCGCCCGCGATCCACCGCGGGCCGAGCGTCGTGCATCAGCCGATCCCCGTATCCGAGCTCGATGCCGATGCGGTGAAGATCGTTCAGCGCCTGGCGCGGTTCGATCACGCGGCGTACCTCGTGGGAGGCTGCGTCCGCGACCTGCTGCTCGACCGACGGCCGAAGGACTTCGACGTCGGGACCTCGGCGACGCCGCGCCAGATCAAGCGCCTGTTCCGCAACTGCCGGATCATCGGGCGACGCTTCCGCCTGGCTCACGTGTACTTCCAGAACGGCAAGATCATCGAGGTCGCCACGTTCCGGGCCCAGGACGGCGACGAGGCCGCCCGACGCGACCCAGGGCGATCTGCTGATCCGGGACGACAACCAGTTCGGCACGCTCGAGGAAGACGCGCTGCGCCGCGATTTCACGGTCAACGCCTGTTCTACGACGTGACCAACGGCAACGTGCTCGACCATGCGGACGGGTTGGCCGACCTGCGGCGGCGGCTGGTCCGCACGATCGGCGACCCGACGATCCGGTTCCGCGAGGACCCGATCCGCATCCTGCGGGCCGTGCGCTTCGCCGCGCGCCTCGATTTCGCGATCGAGCCGACGACGCTCGAGGCCCTGCGTCGGACGCGCCATGAGATCCCGCGGGCCGCGACGCCGCGGATCCTCGAGGAGATCAACCGGTTCTGCCGGTCCGGGTGCGGCACGGCGGTCGTTCGAGCAGATGCGTGCCACGGGCGTGCTCGAGGTGATCCTGCCCGAGGTCGCGACCCAGCTGCAGGACGAGCCCCGACGCTGGGACCTGCTCGTCGGCATTCTCGAGGGTCTGGACGCGCGCAGCACCGCCGGACACGACCCGCTCCTGGGGACGGTCCTCGCTGCGCTTCTGCTCCCCGTGGTCGCCTCGCGCGTCGGATGGCGCGCCGACGGCGCTCCCTCGACGCCGTCCGAGGAGGATCTCCGCCGGTCGATCGACGATCTGCTCCGGCCGATCGCTCTGCGTCTGCGCGTCTCGCGGAACGATCAGGAGCAGTGCCGTCTGATTCTCGACGCGGTGCTGCGCATGGCGCCAGCCGATGCCAGTCGGCACGGCCGTCGCGCGATCCAGCGTCATCCGGCGTTGCCCGCCGCGCGCATGTTCCTCGGTGCCGTCGGCCGGGCGTGGGGCGGGGCGTACGCCGAAGCGAGCGCGGCGTGGAGCGGCGACGTCGAAGGGCACGGAGCCGACGCCGCAGCAGAGACTCCGGCCACGACCGAGCGCGGCTCGACGGGTCCGCGGCGACGGCGGGGACGACGCGGCGGCCGGGGCCGGCGCTCCGGAACGGAGGCGCCGCCTCGCGCCGAAGCACGAGCCGCCCAGCCCGGGCCGGCCCGCCCCGCGGCGGCGCAGCGCGACCTCCCCCCGGTGTGGGACGACGACTACTTCTTTGCGGCGCTCCCCTCCGTCCCCGAGCTCAGCACCGACGACGGGAAGCCGAACCGCTACGGCGAGGGCCAGTTCGCGGGTCGCGCGGCAGCCAAGGTCGAGGTCGTCGCCGAGGCCGAGGCCGACGAAGCCGAGGCCGACGCGCCCGAAGCGGACGCGTCCGAAGCGGACGAGCCCGAGACCGCCGAGGCCGATTCGTCCGCCGCAGAGCCGGCGACCGAGGGCGGCGAGCCGCGGCGCAAGCGCCGGCGGCGCCGCCGCCGGCGTGGGGGCCGTGGACCGGCGCCCCTGTCCGCGCCGGCTGGCGAAGGAACGCCTCCGCAAGCGTGACGCGCGACGATCCATCCGCGCTCGCCGAGCCGGTCCACGCCGTGTGGCGCGTGAACGGGGAAGACCTCCACGTCTCCTTCGCCGCGTACAAGACGATGCTCGAGGTGCTGCGCGAGGACCTCGGCCTCACCGGGACGAAGCACGGCTGCGAGCTCGGCGAGTGTGGTGCGTGCGCCGTCCTCGTCGACGGCGAGCCCATGCTGTCGTGCCTGATGCTCGGCCTGGCGTGCGCCGGTCGGTCGATCACCACGGTGGAAGGGTTGATGGATGGCCCCGAGCTGCACCCGCTGCAGGCCGCGTTCGCCGATCTCGGTGGAGCGCAGTGCGGCTACTGCACGCCGGCGATCCTCGTCACCGCCAAGGCCCTGCTCGACCGCTCGCCCGCGCCGTCGCGCGACGAGATCCGGGAGGCGCTGTCGGGAACGCTGTGCCGCTGCACCGGATACCAGCAGATCTTCGAATCGGTCGAGGAGGCCGCGCAGCGCATCTCCGATCGGCGCCGCAACGAAGGCGCGTCATGAGCCGCTCGTTCGGCGTCGTCGGCCAGCCCCGGCGGCGCGTCGACGCTCGCGCCAAGGTCACGGGCCTGACGAAGTTCGCGGACGACGTGGTCCTGCCGCGCATGGTGTTCGGCCGGCTGCTGCGCTCGCCCCACCCCCACGCGCGCATTCGACGGATCGACGCGACTCGCGCCGCCGCTCGGCCGGGCGTCCTGCTGGTGCTCGTGGGATCGGACTTCTCGGGCGAGTTCGGCATCCTCCCCGTGAGCCAGGACGAGGAGCCGCTGTGCCGAGAGCGCGTGCGCTACGTCGGGGACGCGGTCGCGGCCGTGATCGCCACGGACGAGCGGACGGCCGGCGATGCGCTCGAGCTCGTCGACGTGGAGTACGAGCTGCTGCGCACGATCGGCTCCCCCGAGGAAGCGCTCGACTTTCCTGCGCCGCGGATCCACGAGTACGGCGAGGAAGGCAACGTGCACAAGCGCGTGTCGTTCCGCTTCGGCGACGTCGACACGGCTCTCGCCACGGCGGACCACGTGTTCGAGGACCTGTTCTTCTACGAGGGCAACACGCACCTGCCGATCGAGCAGCACGCCGCGGTGGCGGCGCTCGATCCGGACGGCAAGCTGACCTTGTGGTCGAGCACGCAGACGCCGCACTACGTGCACCGCGCGCTGGCCAAGATCCTCGCGATCCCGGCGCGGCACATCCGGGTCATCGCCTGCCCGAACGGCGGCGGGTTCGGTGGCAAGAGCGACATCTTCCAGCACGAGATGGTCGCGGCCAAGGCGGCGCTCGTCCTCGGCCGGCCGGTCAAGATCACGCTCGACCGCGAGGAGGTGTTCTACTGCCATCGCGGACGCCACCCGGTCACGATGCGCCTGCGCACCGGCGTCGGGCGGGATGGATCGATCGCCGGGATGCACCTCGAGACGCTGCTCGATGGCGGGGCGTACGGCTCGTACGGGGTCGCGAGCTTGCTCTACACGGGGGCGCTCCAGACGGTCACGTATCACGTGCCGCGCTACCGGTTCCAGGGTTGCCGGACGTTCACGAACAAGCCGCCGTGCGGACCGAAGCGCGGTCACGGAACGCCGCAGCCACGATTCGGCCTCGAGGTCCAGCTGGACAAGATCGCCGAGAAGCTCGCGCTCGACCCGGCCGAGCTGCGCCTCGCGATCGTCGAGAAGCCGGGGGCCGTGACCGCGAACTGGCTGCGCCTGGGAACGATCGGCCTGGCGCAGTGCATCCGGCGCGTGGTCGAGGTATCCGGCTGGCGCGACAAGTACCGCAAGCTCCCGACCGGGCGAGGGGTCGGGATCGCCTGCTCGTCCTACCTGTGCGGCGCCGGCCTGCCGATCTACTGGAACGACATGCCGCACTCGGGCGTGCAGCTCAAGCTCGACCGGTCGGGTGGCGTCACGGTGTTCTGCGGCGCGACCGAGATCGGCCAGGGATCGGACGACGTCCTGGCCGCGCTCGTCGCCGAGATCCTGGGCCTCGAGACGTTCGACGTGCGCTGCGTGACCGGCGACACCGACCTGACCCCGGTCGACCTGGGCTCGTACTCGAGCCGCGTGACGCTGATGATGGGCCATGCGGCGATCCAGGCCGCGGAGCGCGCGCGCGAGCTCGTCGCGGCCGCGGCGGCACGACACCTCGACGTGCCGGTCGAGCGGATCGGCCTCGCCGCAGGGCGCGTCTTCGACGTCGAGGATCCCGAACGGGGCGTCGCGTTCGCCGACGCCGTCGCGCGCGCGGAGGCGGTCCACGGCACGATCGGCACCGTCGGCTCCTATACGCCGCCGCGCTCGGCCGCGCGGTTCCAGGGCGGTGGCGTCGGACCCTCCCCGACCTATTCGTACAGCGCGGCGGTCGTCGAGGCTGAGGTCGACCCCGCTACGGGCTGGATCGTCGTGCCTCGCATCTTCATCGCCCACGACATCGGACGCGCGCTCAACCCGGTCCTGGCCCGCGGGCAGGTCGAGGGAAGCGTGTACATGGGGCTGGGCGAGGCGTTGATGGAGGAGCAGGCGTTCCGCCGGCTCCCGGCGAAGCTCTCGAGCGCCCTGGTCCACAAATTCCCGTCGATGCTCGAGTACAAGAGCCCGACGTCGCTCGACATGCCCGAGGTCGTGACCGAGCTGATCGAGGACCCGGACGCGGCGGGCCCGTTCGGCGCCAAGGAGGTCGGACAGGGTCCGCTCCTGCCGATCATGCCCGCCGTGGCCAACGCGGTCTACGACGCGATCGGCGTGCGCATCGACGAGGTCCCGATCACGCCGGACAAGGTGCTCAAGGCGCTCGACGACAAGCGCCGTGGCGGCCCCGGACGGTACGGGCCGAGCGCATTTCCGCACATCGAGTGGCCCGAGCCGCTCGACGTCCCACCGCCGTGGGACGGCGGCGACGGCCAGGCGCGCAACCGGCCCGAGCGCAAGCGCGCCGCGCGGCTCGGTCGCGCGGACGGCGTGCGCTCATGATGCGCCTGCCGTCCTTTCGCTGGCACGCGCCGCGGACGCTCGACGAGGCGGTGCGCATCCTGGCCGCCGAGGGTCCCCAGGCGCTGCCGATGGCCGGTGGCACCGACCTGCTGCCGAACATGAAGCGCCGGCAGCAGGTGCCGAAGGCGTTGGTCTCGCTCCACGCGATCGAGCGCCTGCGCGAGACGCGCAACGGTACCGGGCTCACGCTCGGCGCGGGGCTCACGCTTTCCGCGGTCGTGCGCCACGCCGCCGTTCGGTCGAGCTACCCGGGCTTGTGGCAGGCCGCCGCGCAGGTCGCCACCCCGCACCTGCGGGCGATGGGCACGCTCGGCGGAAATCTGTGCCTCGACACGCGCTGCACGTACTACGACCAGACCTACGAGTGGCGCAAGGCGATCGCGTTCTGCATGAAGAAGGACGGCGAGGTCTGCTGGGTCGCCCCGGCGAGCCGGCGCTGCCTCGCGGTCTCGTCGACGGACACGGCGCCCGCCCTCCTGACGCTCGACGCCAAGGTCCTCCTCGTGTCGGCCGCGGGCGAGCGCGAGGTCGCGCTCGAGGATCTGTACCGCAACGACGGGATCGACTACCTCACCCGACGGCCGGACGAGATCCTGGCCGAGGTCCGACTGCCCAGCGTGGCCGGCCGGCGCAGCACGTACTGGAAGCTGCGCCGCCGGGGCGCGTTCGACTTCCCCGTCCTGTCGGTCGCCGCGGCCATCGACGTCGCGCCGGACGGCACGGTCGAGCGGGCGCGGATCGTCCTCGGCGCCGTGGCCTCCCGCCCGCTTGCGGCCGAGCGCGCGGCGGCCAGCCTCGCAGGCCAGCCGCTGACCGACGGCGCGATCGCGAACGCGGCCGCCCTCGCCGCCGAGATCGCGAAGCCCATGGACAACACCGACTTCACGCTGCACTGGCGCAAGCGCGTCGCCGCGGAGTTCGTCGGCTACGCGCTGCGCGAGCTGCGCGGTGACGACATGCGGGCGACGCGCGTCCGCATCGCCCGCCACGACCTCGAGTCGGTCGCCGGCTAGAGCGACCCGGTGAACCGCGCACGCTCGATCGCCGTGTGCGCCGCGCTTCTCGCCCCGGGCCCCGCGGTCGCCGACGCGTTCTGGGACCACTGGGGCGACGGCAAGGCCGAGATCGCGGCGTACGACCTGGTGTATCCGCGGTACGGCGCCGAGCGCTCGGGCACCGCGATCGCGATCTTCGTGACCGAGACGTTCGCGCCGAGCGCCGGGGTCAAGAGCGAGGACGCGAGTCGTCCGGCGGCCGAGACGGTCCCCGTGATGAAGCTCAACCTGGTCCAGGACTTCGCGACGGGCGTCTACGACTACAACCTGATGACCAGCGCGTTCGTGGCGCTCGATGCCGGCGCCGGGGTCGATTCGCGACGCACGCTCAAGGTCGCGTTCTCGGCCCAGGAATGGTGCGGCCAGGTCTACTCCCAGGCGCGCCTCGAGCGGTCGGGCGTGCGCCTCGTGTCGCACAGCTACTTCGACGGCGAGGCCGACGCGTCGACCACGCTGCCGTCCCGCCCGGACGGCCTGGCCGAGGACGCGCTCCTCGTGTGGGCCCGCGGCCTTGCAGCACCGGTGCTCGATCCAGGTAAGACGGCCGAGGTGCCGCTCCTGCGATCGCTCGAGCGGGCCCGGCTGGGGCACGTCCCGGTCGCATGGGACCGTGCGACGCTCTCTCGCTCCACCGCTCCGCGACGTACGGTCGTTCCCGCAGGCACGTTCGAGGTCGACGAGCTGACGGTCGCGATCGCCGCGCTCGAGGAGCCGCGGACCTATCCGCCGAGCCACCCCAAGGCCTCGGCTGCGAAGCGCACCTGGACGTTCCTCGTCGAGCGCGCCGCACCGCATCGCATCGTGCGCTTCGGCCGCGACGACGGGATGAAGGCCGAGCTCGTGGCGAGCAAGCGCATGCCGTACTGGACCCTGAACGGCCCGGGACTCGAATCGGCCCTGGCCGAGCTGGGGCTCAAGCCGCGCCCACCCCGGACTCCGTAATCGGCATTCCCGTTTCGTAACGCGCGCCGCGCTGCCCCACGGATCGGGCCACCCAAGCGATTGCACATTCGTAGGCCGATGGCTTGAAGCGTATTCCGAGCGAACCTAGATTCCGGCCGCGGAGGCGGCCATGAACCAATGCGGCTCGTTCATCGTCGATCACCAGGGCCGGATGCTGGGCTTCGATCAGGCCATGGAGCACCTGACCGGCTGGCCGGCGACCGACGTCGTGGGTCACGACAAGGACCTCGTCGGCGGCGGTGAAGGCGTCCCGCTCTATGACGGAGAGCTCGTGCCGTGGGGCGCCGGCAATGCCGAGCTGTCGCTCTATTGCCGCGACGGTCGCCTGCTCGAGGTCGAGGTGACCTCCGAGCCGCTGCGCGGCGGATCGCGCCAGTCGCTCGTGACGATCCTGCGCATCGTGGCGCTTTCGACGCACGGCGCGCTGCGGGGCCCCGACCGCTCGGACGCCCTGACCCGGCTGCCCGGCGCGAGCGCGTTCCGCTCGACGCTCGAGGCGGACTTCGCCGCTGCCTCGGAAGCGGTCCGACCGCTGGCCATCGTGCTCGCCGACATCGACCGTCTACGGCGCGTCAACGACGCCCTCGGGCATCAGGCAGGAGACACGGTGCTGAGCAAGCTCGCGGGGATGATCCGGGCATCCTTCCCCGACGAGAGGCGCGTGTTCCGGCTGGGTGACGACGACTTCGCCGTGCTCATGCCCGGGGCCGGCCGGGGCGACGCACGTCGGGCCGCCGCGGCGCTCCGCTCGACCGTCGAGCGCCACAACTTCTTTGTCGCAGAAACGCCACGGATCACGCTGAGCCTCGGCGCGTCGTCTTTCCCCGGCGATGCCGACTCGCCGTCCGATCTGCTGCAGCGCGCGCGCGAAGCGCTCGACGAGGCACGGTCGATGGGCCGCAATCGGGTGTGGTGCTTCGTGCGCCGGCCGCGCGTCCCGGTGCAGGTCCCGGTGTACTTCGACGGCGCCGACTCCCCGCTCGTGGGCTACACCCGCGATCTCTCGCCCAGCGGTGTGTTCGTTCAAACCTCGGCGGCGATCGAGATCGGCATGCGCTGCGCGCTGGCGTTCGCGCTCCCCGGGCAGGACAACCGGGTCCACGTGATCGGCCGCGTCGTGCGCCGCGTCCCACCCGAGGTGGCCGCCGGCGCCGAGGTACGCATCCCCGGCATGGGCTTCGAGTTCGAGCGCTTCGGCGGCCGTGGCGATCGCCGGGCGATCGACGCGTTCCTGCACCAGAACGAGACGCTGACGCTGCGCCCCGAGGGCCCGCGGTTCAGCGTGTAGCGGGCGGCAAGAAGGGCACTCCCGCCGCCCCCTGCGTGTTACGCCTTCTTCTCGGCGGCCTTGGAGGCCTTGAAGCTCGTCTTCTCGTTGATCGTCGAGACGATCTTGTCCACGTCGACCTTCGCCGTCTCGTAGGTGATCGTGGCCTGGCCCTTCTGATAGTCGGCCTTCGCGTCCACGACGCCCGCTAGTTCCTTGGCCGCCGTCTCGACCTTCGTGCAGCAAGCGCCGCAGGTCATTCCGGAGATGGCGAGCTGGACCTGCGCCTGACCCTCGGGCAAAGCAGCCTTGCCCTTCACATCGGACGCAATGGCGCCGAGCGATACCGCGATCATCATCACGAGACAGACCCACACGGCCTTCTTCATCTGCTTTCCTCCGCCCCCATGTGGGCCAGTCTAGCTTGGAGACGTCCCGTCCGCGACGCGGTTGCATCGGACACCGCGCCCACTGCCGCTCAGAACAGCTCGCGCAGGAGTGCGCCGGCGCCGAGGTACAGCCCGGCCATCGCGCCGAGGGACGGAAGCACGAACGCGAGGAGCACCCGCAGCAGACGGTTGCGCCACCACGCGCTCGCGCGGCCGAGGTCGTCCGACACGGTCTGGAAGTCGCGGACGCGCGGGGGCTGGACCCACGCTTGGACGAGGGCCGTCACGTGGCCCGCGCCGAGGAGCGGATGGAGCGTCGTGATCGGCGCGACCACGAACGCGGTCAGGATCGTCAGCGGGTGCGCGAGCGCGGCGATCGCCCCGAGCCCGCACGGGATCCCGGTGGCCAGAGCCCACAACTTCAGGTTCTCGCCCGCCACCTCGGGCCCGCGAGTCCAGGCCAAGGTCCCGAACACAGCGACGATCGACGCCGGGATCAGCCACCCCACGTACTTCCACACCGGGGAGCCCGCGGGCACCTGGTCGAGCGGCTCGAGGTCGACCGGCTGACCTTCGCCGAGCAACCGCGCGACCCCCTGCGCGTGGCCTGCGCCGACGACGGCTACGATCTTTTGACCCGTCGTGCGGCGGATCTTCTCCGCCAGGTACAGGTCGCGCTCGTCGATCAGCGCGCCCTTCAGCTCGGGCATCTCTCGCGCGAGCTCCTGGATCAGATCGTTCAGCACGTCCTGCCGGCGCAGCTCGCGCAGGTCGTCCTCGGACAGCTTCTCTCCCGAGAACACGCCGGCCAGGATCGCGGCCACGAGCTTGTTCTTGCGCCACCAGCCGAGCGACCGCCAGGCCCGCAGGATCGTCACGCGCACGCTGCGATCGGCCAGCTCGACCGGGATGCCGCGCTCCTCGGCGGCTCGCGCGGCCTCCAGCAGCTCGACCCCCGGCGTGACGCCGAGGTCCATCCCCAGGCGCTTCTGATACGAGCCGAGGAGCAAGTGCAGGACGAACGTCGGGAGCTGGTGCGTCCGGATGAGCTGCCGCAGGTCGAGCGAGGCCCAGTCCGGGCCCTGGGTCAGCGCGCGGTGGCGCTGGGCGTCGAGCTCGATGCACACGGCGTCGGGCGATTCGGCCTCGATCACCTCGCGGACGAGCGCCGCTGATTCGCGCGAGACGTGCGCCGTGCCGACGACGACGAAGCGTCGGCCGTCCACCTCGACCACCTGGACGTCGGACAAAGCGCGCCCCTTCGGTTCGTGATTTCGGGACCAGGACCTCACATTATGTATGATGGCCGCCGATCATGGCGGCGGAGGAGCAGCTCACGGGCTGGGGACGCCGTCCGGTCGTCCCGGCCCTCGTCGAGACCTCCCCTGACCTCGAACGGGCAACTTCCGGCGCGAGCGCGAGCCGCGGGCTCGGTCGAGCCTACGGCGACGCGGCGCTCCCGCGCCGTGCGGGCGCGCTCGTCGCCTGCACGCGTCTCGGCGATCGCGTGCTGCACTTCGACGCCGAGTCGGGAGTGCTGCGCGCCGAGGCCGGGCTCGCCCTCTCCCGGCTCGACGCGATCGCGCTGCCGCGCGGCCTCGCCTGCCCGGTCGTGCCGGGAACGGAGCAGGTGACGCTCGGCGGCATGGTCGCGGCCGACGTCCACGGCAAGAACCAGCACGCCGCGGGGTGCCTCGGCGACCACGTGCGCTCGCTCCGGATACGTACGGGCGACGGCCGGATCGTCGACGTCGACGCCCGCACCGAGTCCGAGCTGTTCCGCGCCACGATCGGCGCGATGGGACTCACCGGGCACATCCTCGAGGTCGAGCTGGGCCTCGAGCGCATCCCGTCGCCGTGGATCTGGCAGGAGGTCGACTCGATCCGGGGTCTCGATCCGCTGCTCGAGCGGCTGCGCGAGGCGAGCCGCAGCTGGCCGTTCACGGTCGCGTGGATCGACGGCCTCGCTCGCGATCCCGCAGGCGCGCGGGGGATCCTGTTCCGCGGACGCTGGGCCTCGCGGGCCGAGGCTCCACAGCACCCGCCCGCCCCGCGCGGCTCGATCCGGATCGGCCAGGACGCCCCGAACTGGCTCCTCGGCCGGACGCTCGTCGCCGCGTTCAACTCCGTGTACGCGTGGGCCAACCGCAGGAGACCCGGCACGGTCTCACCCTGGCGGTTCTTTTTTCCGCTCGACGCGATCGCCGACTGGAACCGTCTGTACGGGTCGCGGGGGTTCATGCAGTACCAGTGCGTCGTCCCCGGAGATCGTCCGGGGGCGGCGCGGCGCGTGCTCGACGGCGTCGCGCGGTTCGGCGAGCCATCGTTCCTGGCCGTGATCAAGGATTTCGGTCGTGCCGGACCGGGCATGCTGTCGTTCGCCATGCCCGGAACGACGCTGGCCCTCGACTTCCCCCTCGGGCCGCGATCCCAGGCGCTCGTCGATGCGCTGAACGAGATCGTCGCCAGCGAGGGTGGGCGCGTGTATCTGGCCAAGGATCTGCTCACGCGCCCCGAGCAGTTCCGGGTGATGGAGCCGCGGCTCGACGCGTTTCTCGCCGTGCGGCGCAAGTGGGATCCCGCGGGCCGGATCGCCACCGCCCTCTCGGTCCGTCTGTTCGGGGATGCCGCGTGAAGGCGGTCGTGCTCGGCGCGACGGGCGGTATCGGTCGCGCGCTCTCGCGTAAGATGGCCGCGCGCGGCGCCGAGATGTTCCTGCTCGGGCGCGACGCGTACGGTCTCGCGGCGAGCGCCAAGGACCTCGAGGCGCACGGTGCGCGCGTGCCCGTGGGCTACGCCCCGTGCGATCTGCTGCGACCGGAGACGTTCGCAGAGGCCCTGGGGAGCGCCGAGTCTTCCCTGCGTGGGTTCGATACCGTGGTCGTGACCGCCGCGATGTTCGCGACGCAGGAACGGCTCGAGGCCGAGCCCGAGCTGCTGCACCGGCTGCTCCTCGTGAACTTCACGCACACGATCGAGTTCTGCGAGGCCGTGCGGCGGCGTTTGCTGTCCCGCGGCGGCGGGACGCTGTGCGTGGTCTCGTCGGTCGCCGGCGAGCGAGCGCGCAAGCCGGTGGTGCTCTACGGCGCAGCCAAGGCCGGTCTCACGCGCTACCTCGAGGGGCTCGACCACCGGTTCCACGCTGTCGGTTTGCGGACGGTCTGCGTCAAGCCGGGCTTCGTGCGCACCGCGATGACGGCGGGCCTGCCCGCACCACCGTTCGCCGGCGACCCCGACCGCGTCGCGGCGGACGTGCTGCGGGCGATCGACCGGGGCCGGCCGGTCGTCTATACGCCGCCGATCTGGTGCCTCGTCGCCGCGCTCGTGCGCGCGCTTCCACGCGCGGTACTGCGCCGAACGGAGTTCTGATCGCATGGGTCGTATCCGGGACTACATCGCGCTCGCGCGACCGGCGCACTGGACCAAGAACGCGTTCGTCCTGATGCCCGTGCCGTTCGGCCTGGCCGCAGGCGCCCGGCTCGACGTGCCGATGTTCCTCGCCGGTGTCGTCGGGATGGGCCTGGCGAGCTCCGGCGTGTACGCGCTCAACGACGCGCAGGACGCGGCGCGCGACCGTCTGCATCCGGACAAGCGCGATCGGCCGGTCGCCGCGGGACGCATCAGCCCTGAGGCGGCGCGTGTGTTCGCCGCCGTGCTCGTGCTGCTCGGCCTGGGCCTCGTCGGGCTCTCCGGTCGACTGCCGGCGCTCGTGCTCCTCGGGCTCTATCTCGTTTTGAACCTCGCGTACAGCCTGGGGGCCAAGCACATCCCGCTCGTCGACGTGTTCCTGCTGTCGTCGGGCTACGTGCTGCGCGTGCTCCTGGGCTGCTCGCTGCTCTCGGTCCGCCCGTCGAACTGGCTCCTGCTGTGCTCCTCGGCCCTGGCCCTGTTCCTCGCGCTCGTCAAGCGCCGGGCGGACGTCGCGCGGCGACTGTCGACCGACAGCCGGCCGAGCCTCGCCGGCTACACGCTCGCGTTCCTCGACCTGGCGATCGGCGTCAGCGCGTCGATGACGCTCGTGGGCTACGCGCTGTACTGCATGGAGGCGCAAGTGCTCGTCCCGGGCCGCGAGTTCGCGTCGCTCCCGTTCGTGCTGTTCGGGGTTCTGGACTACCTTCGCGAATCGATGCTCACCGACCGCGGCGGAGCGCCGCTCGATCTGCTCCTGTCCTCCCCGGCGCTCCTCGGCTGCGGTCTCGGCTGGGCCGTCTCGACGCTGTGGAGCGTGGGGCTGTTCTGAGCGGCCCCCGCCAGGTCGGGCCACGGGTGTTCCTCCTCGCGGCGGTCGTCATCTGGGGCTGCACGTTCGTCGCCACGAAGGTCTGTCTCGCGTATCTGACCCCGCTCGAGCTGCTCGCCGCGCGCCTGGCCCTCGCGCTTCCGGTGCTGCTCGTGCTCGCGCGGCTCAAGGGCGTGAGGCTCGACATGCGCGGCCACGGGCGAGCCTGGCTCCTCGGCGCGACGCTGATCGGCGTGCACTTCTACATCCAGATCACCGGGATCCAGTACACGACGGCCACGCGGTCGGGATGGATCATCGCCGTGACGCCGATCGTGATGGCAGTTCTCGCCGCGCTCTGGCTGCACGAGCGGATCGGACGCGGTCTCGCGCTCGGGATCGTCGTCGCCACGCTCGGCGTGCTGCTGCTCGTGTCGGACGGGCGCATCGGCGACCTGGACTGGCTGCGCTCGACCGGCGACTGGCTCGTCTTCGTGTCGGCCCACACGTGGGCCCTGTACACGGTGGCCGTGCGCGACCTGGTCCGCGAGCGCTCGCCGCTCGCGGTCACGACCGCCGTGCTCGCCCCGGCGACGGTCGTCTGCGTCGCCGCCACGGCCTGGCGCAGCGAGCTCACGACGTTCACGCGGCTGCCGACGGAAGCGATCGTGTCGCTCGTGTTCCTCGGCGTCGCCGGGATGGCCGTGGCGCATTGGTTCTGGCAGCACGGCGTCGCGGCGATCGGCGCCGCGCGAGCCGGATCGTTCCTGTACCTCGAGCCGCTGTCGACCACGGCGCTCGCCGTGCCGTACCTGCACGAGCCGTTCGGGCCGTTCACGATCCTCGGTGGATCGCTCGTCCTCGCCGGCGTCTGGCTGGCCCAGCGGCGCTGAGCCACGATCACGGGCAGGCGCGGCCCGAGCTCAGGATCCCCGGATCGCGCGGCGCGACCTGTCCCGCATACCCCGAGTCGTACGTTCCGGCGGAGCAGGATCGCGGACGAACGAGGTACCAGAAGCCATCGTCGAGCGGCGGAACGTCGGGGTCGTCGACGGTCGCCGTGGGCTGAGCCGGACCCAGGCAATCCTGCGTCGAAGCCGCGAAGTCACCGGCCGTCGACCGCAGCATGTCGAGATCGCCGCGGACCACGTCGTACGCCAGCGAGCCGAAGACCGGCGCCCAAACCAGCCGGGCCGTGGTCGCGGTGAGCCGCTCGACGCGCAGCGCCGGCGCGCCGGTCGGGGCGGCGCACGGCCAGACGAGCACGGTCCAGTCCGCGCTGGGGTCGCGCGGCGGGTTCCCGAGCCCGACCGTGCCGGGCCCGCTGACCTGTGCGACGCTTCCCGTCTCGAGCGGCCCGCCGGTCCGCGGGTCGAACCAATGCACGCGGTAGCTCCCGGCGGCCACGGTCAGGCTCGTCGTTCCACCGCTCGGAAGGTACGTCGCGTAGGTGTGGCCGGTGCGCGCGAGACAGAAGTCGCTCGTAACCGAGGTCAGGCTGTCCGCCGGCGCCATCTGCTCGAACGGCAGGTACCGGCGAAAGAACGCGAGCGCGTGTCGCGTATCGTCCCACAGCGCGCTCGCCAGGCTCCAGTCCTCGCTCTCGAGATCGCCGAACGTGCTCTGGTAGCCGAAGTACCACTCGACGCCGGCTCCGCCCCCCATCAGGTTGGCCCACGCGGTCCGCCGGAGCTCGTCGAGATTCCCGATCGTCCCGCCGACCGGAGAGTCGACGATCGGAGCCTGCTCGTCGCCATACACGGCCCACGCCCGACCCGCCGCGGCGGAGCCCGCACGAATCGTGAGCGCCCATTCGTGGTACCGCGACGCGTTGCCCTGGATCGAGGTCGCTTCGAACGCCGGCTCCCCGTAGAGCGGCGGGTACTTTTGCAGCGCCGCGTCGAGATCGGTATGCACGGCGATCGGATGGGCGTACGGATCGAGACCCCGCAGATAGGACGCGAAGTCGGCCTCGTCGGCCGCCGCATGGTTGCTCTCCTCGCCGAGGTTCCATTGCAGCGCGTTGTGGTGCGCGAAGCGCGCGACGAGCTCGCGGTAGTACAGCTTGCGCTGGGTGGTCAGGGACGTGCCCAGGACCACATCGTTCTCCGTCTCCTGGGTCACGACGTGGAGCTGGATCCCGAGGCGGTCCATGTGCCGGAACACACGCTCCCATTGCTCGAGCTTCGAAACGTCGTAGCGCAGCTTGTCGGTTCCCGGCGCGATCCACGGCCAGACGTCCTGGCCGTCCCCGCCGTCCGTGTTGTAGGTCAGGAAGTACACCGAGTTCACACCGGCGCTCGCGAGGTAGTTCAGCGCCCCGATCAGGTTGCGACCCTTGGTCCGGCTCGACCACAGGTCCGAAGCGTCGAACGGATGCATCCCGTAGTGCTGGGCGTGCGGGCCGAACCGATGCAGCCCGTCGAGCAAGCTCGGAGTCGCGACACCGCCCTGATCGTACGTGCCGTCGAAATCGACATACCCCAGCACGTTCTCCGGGCTGTTCGCACCCCCCTTGAGGAACGGCTCACCGTTGTCGAATCGCAGGTAGTGACCCGCAACGTAGCGCAGCATGCCGCGGGCGTAGTTCCCCGGGGCGTACGGGTCGAGTGGTCCGACGCCGAACTCCGCAACCGCGCCGTCGAACCAGCCGGCCGAGCTTCCGGCCGCAGGCGCCGGATCGACGGCGACACCCGGTCCCGCGCGGAAGGACGCCGTGAGCGTGTACGCACCCGGAGCCGACGGAACGAAGTACCCACGCCACGTGGACCCGGCCGTGGCGTGCGAATCGGCCGCGTCGCCGTCGGCGGCGAAGAACAGCGGCACGACGATCGCTCCGGGAGGCCCGCTGATCGTCAGGTTGCCGCGGTAGTCGAGGAACGGATTGTTCGGGCTCGGCGCGCTCTCCTGCAGGCTCGGCCCGATCAGATCGATGCGCACGGGCTGCCCGACACGCATGGCGCCGGTGATCGACTGGCTTCGCGCCTCCCTGGACCCAACGATCCATGCGAGTGCTGCCATACAAGCGAGCCACGTTCGCGTCCGGTCGCCTGCCACATACGCTCCTCCGCCGCCGAGGCTGGAGGAATGTACCCACAACGCTCGGGGGCAACAGGTCGAATGCACCTGAGTTCGTGGGGGGATTCGACCTGAGGGATCAGCGAGCGATCACGGACAGGACTGGCCCGAGCCCTCGATCTCCGGATCGCGCGTCTCGACCTGCCCGGGGTACCCCGAGTCGTACGTCCCGGCGGAGCAGGATCGCGGACGGACGAGGTACCAGAAGCCATCGCCGGGCGGCGGAGTCTCGGGGTCATCGAGCACCGTCGTCGGATGGGCCGCGGCGAGGCAGTCGTCGGTCGCGAGAGCGAAATCTCCGCCGCTCGACCGGAGCGTCGCGAGATCGCCGCGGACGGCGTCGAACGCCATCGCGCCGAAGACCGGCTGCCAAGCGAGGCGCGCCTCCGCGCCCGCGAGCTGTTCGACCCGTAGCGCCGGCGCGCCGGTCGGCGCGCCGCACGGCCAGACGAGCACGGCCCAGTCGGAGGACGGATCGCGCGGCGGGTTCCCCAATCCGACCGTGGCCGGTCCGCTGACCTGCGCGACCGATCCCGTCTCGAGCGGCCCGCCGCTCCGCGGATCGAACCAGTGCACCTGATAGCTCCCGGCCGCAACGCTCAGGCTCGTCGTTCCACCGGCCGGAAGGTACACGGCGTAGGTATCACCGGACAGCGCAAGACAGAAGTCGTCGGTCGCCGAGGTCCGCGCGTCGTCCGGCGCCATCTGGTCGAACGGCAGGTAGCGGCGGAAGAAGTCGAGCGCGTGGCGCGTGTCGTCCCACAGCGCCTCGGCCAGGCTCCAGTTCTCGCATTCGAGGTCGCCGAACGTGCTCTGGTACCCGAAGTTCCATTCGACGCCGGCTCCTCCGCCCATCAGGTTGGCCCACAACGCGGTTCGCCGGAGCAGGGCGAGGTTGCCGATCGTCCCGTCACCGACCGGCGAATCGACCCACGGGTTCTGCTCGTCGCCGTGGACGCTCCAGGGCCGGCCAGCGGCAGCGGAACCGGCACGAATCGTGATCGCCCACTCGTGATACTGCGACGAATTGCCCTGGATCGACGACGACTCGAACGCCGAGTCGCCATAGAGCGGCGCGTACTGCTGCCCGGCCGCGCCGAACATGGTATGGAAGGCGATCGGATGGTCGTACGGATCGAGGCCGCGCACGTGCGCCGCGAACACCTCCAGATCGGCCGGCAGATGGGTGCTCTCCTCTCCGAGGTTCCACTGCAGAGCGTTGTGATGCGCGAAGCGCGCGACCAGCTCTCGGTAGTACAGCCGGCGCTCCGTGGTCAGCGTGGTGCCCATGATCTTGTCGTTTTCTTTTTCGTGCATCACGAGGTGCAGCTGGAGCCCGAGCAGATCCATGTGCCGGAACACCCGCTCCCATTGCTCGAGCTTCGACACGTCGTAGTGCAGCTTGTCGGCCTCGGGCACGATCCACGGCCAGACGTCGCTGCCGTCCCCGCCGTTCGTGCTGTAGGTCAGGACGTACACCGAGTTCATACCGACGCTACCGAGGTAGTTCAACGCTCCGATCAGGTTGTGGCCCTTCGTCCCGTTGTCCCACAGGCTCGAGCCGTCGAACGGGTGCATCCCGAAGTGCGACGCGTGCGGTAAGTACCGGTGCAGGCCGCCGACGAGGCTCGGTGTCGGCACGCCCCCGAGGTCGAACGTGCCGTCCAGGTCGGCGTAGGCCAGCACGTTCTCCGGACTGTTCGGCCCGCCCTTGAGGAACCACTCGCCGTTGTCGAACTGCAGGTGGTGCCGCGAGACGTAGCGCAGCATGCCGCGGGCGTGGTTCCCGGGAGCGTAGGGGTCCCGCGGGCCGACCTCGACCTGCGCGAGCGCGCCGTCGAACCAGCCCGCGGAGCTGCCGGCAGAAGCCGACGGATCGATCGCCACGCCCGGGCCCGTGCGGAACGACGCCGTGAGCGTGTACAGCCCCGGAACCGAGGGTACGTAATACCCACGCCAGATCGAGCCCGTGGTCGTTAGCGTATTGGCAGCGTTTCCGTCCGCAGCGAAGAACAGCGGCACGGCGATCGTTCCGGGAGGACCGCTGATCGTGAGGTTGCCGCGGTAGTCGAGGAACGGATTGTTCGGGCTCGGCGCGCTCTCCTGCAGGCTCGGCCCGACGAAATCGATGCGCACCGGCTGCCCGACACGCTGGGTGCCCGTGATCGTCTGGGCTCGGACGTGGTCCGACCCGTCGATCCACACTGCGACCAGCACGCACGCGAGCATAGCTCGCACGTCTTCGCGAGACACGAGAGCTCCACACCGGGGTCGAGGGAGAATACCGCGGAACGCACGTCGGTGCTCTCGGGAATCTACCCTGCTTTGACGCTGCTCTCGACGCTACGAACGAGGAGCGCAGTTGCCGCGACGCACGGAACGAGGATCGCGGCCAGGACGGGGAAGGTCCAGGACAGACCCCAGCGCTCGCTGACGAACCCTCCGATCGATGCGCCCAGCGCACCGACTCCGAACGTCATCAAGAAGTAGATCCCGTACCCCAGCCCGCGCAGGCGCGGTGGAGTGAAGTCGGCGACCATGTGGTTTCCCGCCGGCTGGGTGAAGAAGTGGAAGAACGCGACCCCCATGAACAGCGGGAGGGCGAATGCGCCGGGGACGAACGCGATCGCGACGAGGAACGGGACCTGCGCCAGCGCACCGATCAGGAACGCGCGGGCCGGGTGCATTCGGCGGTCGATCGCGCGGCCGGCGAGCCACATCCCTCCAAGGCCGACGAGCAGCGCCGCGGTGGTCAGCGTGCCTCCGATCGCCGTGCCGAGCCGTGAGGTCGTCGCGTACGTCACCGCGAGGAACTTCGGCAGGAACGTCGCGATCCCCCGGTACACCATCCCCATGCACATCGTCGCGACGAGGAGCAGCAAGAAGCTGCGCCACTGCCCGCGCCCGTCACGGGCCCGGATCTCGTGCACCTCGGGGACGCGCAGGGCGAGCGCGCGAGCGCCGAGGACGAGCCCGGCCAGCGCGAGCATGCCGAGCGCCCAACGCCAGCCGACGATCCACCCCAGCGTCCCGGCGATCAGGCTCGCGCCGGCGACGCCGGAGTTGCCGGCCATGCCGTGCAGGGCGAACACACGTCCCGACGCCGGAATGGCGTGCGTCAAGAGTGCGGTGCCCGCCGGGTGGTAGATGCTCAGCGCGAGGCCCATCCAAGCCGCGCTCGCGGCGAACCAGCCGATCGACGGCGCGAGCGCCATGCCGAGCATGCCCAAGGACCCTCCCCACAGGCAGGCCAGGAGCAGCCACTTGGGACCGATCCGATCGGCCAGCGCCCCGGCGGGCAGGGCTCCCGCGCCGAACAGCAGCGCGTAGAGCGTGGCCACCCCCCCCATGCGGAAGTCACCGGCGCCGAACTCGGTCTGGATCAGGAGCAGGAGCGCGGGCACGCTCAGCTCGTAGACGTGGATCAGCGCGTGGCTCGCGCAGGTCGTGCGCAGTACGCGCAGCTCGTCGCGCGTCGACACGCGCGGACTACTCGGCCTTGGTCCAGCGGTCGAGCCAGGCCAGGACCGTGTCGTGCCACAGGATGCTGTTCTGCGGCTTCAGGACCCAATGGTTCTCGTCGGGGAAGTAGAGCAGCTGGCTCGGGATCCCGCGGCGCTGGAGCGCGGTGAACGTCGACAGCCCCTGCGTGTCGACCACACGGTAGTCGAGCGCTCCGTGGACCACGAGCATCGGGGTGCGCCACTTCTCCACGTGATCGATCGGGTTGTGCTTCGTGTACTCCTCGGGAGCGCTCCACGGCGTGCCGCCGTGGTCCCACTCGGGGAACCACAGCTCCTCGGTGTCGAAGTACGCCATGCGCTCGTCGAGGTTCCCGTCGTGGCTCACGAGGCAGCGGAACCGGTCGGGCCATTGGCCGGCGATCCAGTTGATCATGTAGCCGCCGTAGGACGCCCCCAGCGCAGCCACGCGCTTGCCGTCCATCCACGGGTAACGGGCAAGCGCGGCGGCCAGCCCCTTCTGCAGGTCCTCGAGCGGCTTCCCGCCCCAGTCGGTGCGGATCGAGTCGGTGAACGCCTGGCCGTAACCGGTCGACCCGTGGAAGTCGACGAGCACGGCGGCGTAGCCCGCCCCGGCGTACGCCTGCGGGTTCCAGCGGTAGTGGAACTGGTTGCCGAACGATCCCTGCGGCCCGCCGTGGATCAGGAACGCGACCGGATAGCGCCGGCCCGGGTCGAAGTCGACCGGCTTCACGACCCACGCGTGGACCGTCTCGCCGTTCCAGCCGTCGAACGTGAACGGCTCGGGCTCGCCCATCCGCGCTTCGGCGACGCGCGACTCGTTCAATCGCGTCAGCTGCTGCACGCCGCTGCCGTCCGCTGCGACCGCGAACAGCTCGGCCGGCGAGCGCAGGTGGTCGAGCGCGTACACGACACGCGATCGGGCGGTCACGACCGCGGACACGCTGCCCTCGCGAACGACCGTGCGGGCCTGCCCCGTGCGCGCATCGATCGCGAAGAGCGCGGTGTGTCCGAGGTTCGCTGCGCTGGCGTAGAGCGTGCGACCGTCCGGGCTCCAGGCCAGGTTGTCGGGCGAACGGTCCCAGGACTCGGTCAGCACGCGCGGCGCGCCGTCGGGCCAGTCGCGCAGGACGACGCGGAACCGATCGGCCTCGTACCCCGCCCGCGTCATGGCGAGATACGCGAGCGTCTTCCCGTCGGGCGAGAACACCGGGCGACCGTCCCACGCGGGGTTCGCCTCGGTCAGGCACCGCGGGGGCGCGGAACCGTCGATCGGCGCGAGCCACAGGTCGAAATCGGTCGACCACGCCTCCTCGCGCCCGGCGTCGCGCGCCGTGAACACGATCGCGCGACCGTCGGGCGTGAACGTGTAGTCCTCGGCACCGCCGAACGGCTTCGTCGGGCTGTCGGCGTCCATGCCGCGCATGACGTCGATCGCCGCTCCACCGGCGAGCGGCAGGACGAAAACGTGGGACCGCCGGCCATCGGCCCACGTGTCCCAGTGGCGGACGAACAGGCGCTCATACAGCTTGCCCGACGCTTTCCGCGCGCCCTGCTCCGTGGTCCGGTCGACCGAGCAGGCGATCGAGTCGCAGTCGGGAAACACGTCGAGCGACACGGCGATCCGCGCGCCGTCTCTGGCGATCGCGAAGCTCGTGACGTCGACCGGCAGGTCGGTCACCCGGCGCGCCTCGCCGCCGTCGACGGCGATCTGCCACACCTGGGACGAGCCTCCGCGGCGCGAGAGCAACAGCACCGTCGTCCCGTCGGGCGAGAAGCGCGGGCTCGTATCGGCGTCCGGATGCGTGGTCAGCCGGCGCAGGCCCGACCCGTCGACCCCGACGATCCAGACGTCCTGCCGGCCACGGTTCGCCTCGAGGTCGGTGTCCCGCACGACGAACGCGACACGCTTCCCGTCGGGCGCCGCGTCGGGCTCCGAGATGCGGCTCATCGCGAGCAGGTCGCGGACCGAGAACGGGTGGGTGTCCGCGGCCAGAACGCGCGGAGCGCAGACGACGCCCGGGGCGCAGACGAGGAGCAGAACCGCAGCGAAGCGCGCACGCATGGGATCCTCCAAGCGCAGGGCGCGCCATCGTAGCAGACCGGCGCCGGCGGTTCGGTGCGTCAGTCGAAGTCGACGGAGACGACGTCGTCGATCGACAGGATCGTCGTAGCACCCGTGCCGACGACGATGCCGCGGTTCGATGCGTCGACGTCGTTCGAGCCCTCGAGGGTCAGCTCGCGCCCGTCGCGCAACCGAACCTCCGAGTGACCGCCGGGAAGCGTGCGAATCGACGCGATCTCGCCGAACGGGATGGCCCAGTGGATCCCGTCGACCTCACCGTCGAGCGTCTCGAACGTGTACACCTCGTCGCGGTCCCAGGCGATCCGACCCGCGCTCGTCGTGCCGTCGCGCATCCGCACCGTCCCGCGAATCGGACGGCCGTTGCCGTACCGGTCGAGCCCCGGGAGTCCGGGCAGCGGCAGCAGGTCGAGCCGTACGAGCGCGTGCCACTCGATCTTCACGACGCCGCCGCCGGGGGTCTTGATCACCAGGCCCCGCGACTGCTCGTTGACGTCGTTCGTTCCGATCAGCACGAGCTCTTTGCCGGACTTCAGGACGACGCGCGCGGCGCCCGCTCCATCGGGCGCGATCGAGGCGATGTCGTGGAACGCGATGCTCCACTTGCGGCCCTGGGCGTTGCCGTCGAGCTCTCCGCTCAGTGTGCTCTCGTCGTCGTCCCAGCGGACGAGGCCGGTGAACGTGCCGGCGCGTGTCGTGGCGGTGCCCCACAGCCGTTCTGACGCCGTAGCGCCGGGCGGGCCGGCCACGAACTGAACCCGTCGAATCTCGGACCAGCGCAGCTCGACGTGCCCGCCCGCCGCATCGACGCCGATGCGATCGTCGCGCTCCCCGTGGAGCGAGGAGACCGGGCCGACCTTCATCGTGTTGCCGTTCCGCAGCTCGATCGTCCCCCCGACCGGGCCCTCGGAGACGATCGATCGGATCTCGCCGCACGGAACGATGAGCCGCGCGACCGGATCGCTGTCGTCGTCGTGGAACAGCCGCACGCCGAAGAGCGAGAACCGGAACCCTTCCCGCTCGTCCGACTTCGGCTCCTGCCCGGCCAGCGGGTGGTTGGCCGTCAGAGCATCGTCCCAGAACTGCGCCTCGCCCCACTGGATCGTCCCGGTGTGGCGCACGTTCGCCGTCGTCTCGACCGTGCCGTACAGCTGACCTGCGGCGGGCGCCGCGGCGGCGGGCGCCGCGGCGGCGGGCGCCGCGGCGGCGGGCGCCGGAGTGGCGGACGCCGGACCGAGAGCGACGGCCCAGGCGAGCATCACCCCCGATCGAATCGACATCGTCTGTCCCTCGTCCTGGCCGACACACACGGTACGGTCGAAGCGGGTCCCAGGTTACGGGCCCCGTGCATCTTGTGCTCGAACCGGTTTCGGCGTAAACCCAAGCGATGACCAAGCGGCTCCACCCGGACGACGCGATCGAAGGGCTCGTTCGCAAGCTCAACGAAGCGGCTGCGGCCCGACCCGCGGACACCGCTCCTGCGGACGAGGTGGGTGCGGCCGCCCGACCCGCGAGTCGCCTGGAGCCGGTGCGGGCGTGGAGCCTGCCGCCGAGCGATCCCGACGGCCTGGCGTGGCTCGAGCGTCTCCTGGCCACGGCCCGCGAGCGCTACGCCACCGACCTCTTGCTCGTCGCCGGCACGCCGCCCGTGGTCCGGATCCACGGTGCGCTCGAGGCGTTGGACGACGGTCCGCTCTCCCCCCGTTCGACGGCGAGCCTCTGCGCCGCGCTCGTTCCGCCCGAGCGCCGGGCGGCCGTCGAGAGCCACGGCTCGGTCGACTTCTCGATCCGCGCAGCCAGCGGGCCCGGGCGGTTCCGCTGCAACGTGCACCGCGAGCGCGGACGCTGGTCGGCGTCGATCCGCGTGTTCCCGGCCGACCTCCCGGACCTCGAATCGCTGCACCTGCCCGTAGGTCTCGCCCGGTTCGCCGAGCTGCAGTACGGGCTCGTGCTGCTCACCGGACCGACCGGGAGCGGCAAGAGCACGACGATCGCCGCCCTGCTGCGTCGCGTCCTGGCGCGCCGGCGCGTACACCTCGTGACGATCGAAGATCCGGTCGAGTACGAGCACGAGCATCACGGGAGCGTGGTCGAGCACGTCGAGATCGGCCGCGATGCGCCGAGCTTCGCCCAGGCGCTGCGCGCGTCCCTGCGCCAGAACCCGGACGTCCTGCTCATCGGCGAGATGCGCGACCCCGAGTCGATCAGCATCGCGATCACCGCCGCCGAGACGGGTCACCTCGTGTTCTCGACGCTGCATACGGGCGACGCGCCGCAGACGGTCCACCGGATCGTCGACAGCTACCCGGCCGAGCAGATGGAGACGGTGCGTTCGCAGCTGTCGATCTCGCTCGCCGGCATCGTGTCCCAGGAGCTGTTGCCGCGGGTCGACGGGCGCGGACGCGTGCCGGCGGTCGAGATCCTCGTCGCCACGCCGGCCGTGCGCAATCTGGTCCGGCGCGGCCGGATCGAGCAGATCCGGTCCCAGCTCACGCTCGAGCAGAACGTTGGGATGCTCGACCTGGACCAGAGTCTGGCCCGACTGGTGCTCGACGGCCTCGTCGACCCGGCGGAGGCGCGGGCGCGGGCCCGCGTTCCCGAGGAGTTCGAGCGCGCGATCCGCCGCCCGCGGGGCTCTTCAATGCAAAGTACTTGACAGAGCCGACCGACCGGCCTACGCTATACCGCGTGTCGACGCGCTTGCCCGATCCGATCGCGCTGCACTCGCAGGCGATGGACAACCTGCGCTACATCCGCGACACGATGGAATCGGCGGCCGAGTTCACCGCCGTGCCCGGGTGGGGCGGCGTGGCGATGGGCGCCTCGGCGCTCGGCGCTGCGTGGCTCGCCGCGCGGACCGACACGCCGGGCGAATGGCTCGGCGTGTGGCTCACGGACGCCGTCCTGGCGTTCGTCGTCGGCGGATACACGATGACCCGCAAGGCCCGCGGCGCCGGCCAGAGCGTGTCCTCGGGCGCCGGCCGGCGGTTCCTGCTCGGCCTGGCCCCGCCGATCGCGGCCGCCGCGGTGCTGACCGCGGTGCTCGTGCGCGCCGGGGCCGTGGCGGCGATTCCGGGGACGTGGCTCCTGCTCTACGGCGTGGGCGTGACCGCCGGCGGGACGTTCTCGGTGCGCCTCGTGCCGCTCCTCGGTGCGCTGTTCATGCTCCTCGGCACGCTCGCGTTCGTCGTCCCGGCGACGTGGGGCGACGCGCTCCTGGCCACGGGCTTTGGTGGTTTGCACGTCGCCTTCGGGCTCGTGATCGCGAGGCGCTACGGTGGCTAGCCGCGCGGCATCGAAGACGGGGCCGCGCGTCGCGCCGACGGCTCCCGCGGCCGACCGGCGCCGGCGGCTCGACAGCGTCCGGGGATCGCTGTCCGACCGTGCGGTCCCCGAGGTCGACCGGCTGATCTACGAGCGCGTCCGGCTGGGGATCCTCAGCGCGCTGGCGGTGACGGCCCGCCTGAGCTTCTCCGAGCTACGCCGTCTGCTCGAGACCACCGACGGGAACCTGAGCGTCCATGCGCGCAAGCTCGAGGAAGCGGGGTACGTCTCGTGCGCCAAGTCGTTCGATGGCCGCGTGCCCAAGACCGAGTACCAGCTCACGGCGAAGGGCCGGCGGGCGCTCGCCCGCTACCTCGACCACATGGAAGCGCTGATCCGCGCCACGCGGAACCGGTAGGCCGATCGTGCACGTCGCCCTGATCATGGACGGGAACGGCCGGTGGGCCCGCGCGCGCGGCCTGCCGCGCCTGGCCGGCCATCGCGCCGGCGCTCGCGCGGTGCGCCGCGTGGTCCGCGCGGCGCCGGGCCTGGGGATCCGCACGCTGACGCTGTTCGCGTTCTCGGCCGACAACTGGCAGCGCCCGACGGGCGAGGTCGACGGATTGATGCGCCTGTTCGAGACGTACCTGCGGCGCGAGGTCGTGCAGTGCCGCGAAAACGGCGTGCGCATCAACGTGATCGGCCGCCGCGACCGGCTGCCCGAGCGCGTCGTCGCCGCGATCGACGCCGCCGAGCGCGCGACCGAGGCCGGTGCGACGCTGCACCTCCGGATCGCCGTCGACTACTCGGCCCGCGAGGCGCTGGTCCGCGCGAGCGCCCTCCTCCCCCCGGCGGCGCCGCGAGCCCGGGCGAGCTGGCGCGCGCGCTCGCCCGCGCGATCCACTCCGAGCCCCCGGTCGGAGACGTCGATCTCTTGGTGCGGACGAGCGGCGAGCAGCGACTGAGCGACTTCCTGCTCTGGGAGTGCGCGTACGCCGAGCTCGTGTTCACGAAGGTGGAGTGGCCCGATTTCGGCCGGGACGATCTCGCATCGGCCCTCGCCGATTTCCGGTCCCGCGAGCGCCGGTTCGGCCGCGTGCTCGTGGACGTCGGATGAGCGTCCTGCGCGCCCTGATCCTGCTCGGCGCGTGCGGTGCCGTTCTCGTCGCCGGGCTCGGCTCCCTCGCCGTCGGTCCACGCTGGGCCGAAGGCTCACCCGCACCGCGAGACGGCGAGCGCTCGATCGGCCTGTTCGACGCCCATCTGCACCTGTCGGTGCACGACGTGCGCGTCGTCCCACCCGAGGGCGCGGGTCCGGCGACGTGGATCGTCACGGTGCGCGCGAGAAACGACGCGGCGCGCATCGACATCGATCCGTCGAGGCTCGTGGTTCGCGCGGTGTCGCGCGGCGGTCGCTCGTACCTCCCGATCGCGCGCGTGTCGAGAGACGAGAACCGCTTCGCGTCGCATCTCGCGGGTACGCTTCGACCGGGTGACTCGATCGACCAGAGCTTCCTGTTCGAGCTGCCGCCCGACGCCGACCGGCCGTTCCTGGTCCTCGAGTCGGAGGACGGACCTCTACCGATGCTTCCACGGACCGTCGTGCGCCTGCTCGGCGGCCGCGTCGAGCTCGGGCTCTGATGCGCTCGACACCGAGCTCGCGTCCGTCCGAGCGCTCGCTCGTGAGCGTCGCGCGGATCTTCGGGCTGCGCGTGGCTCGAGGCGCACGGCGCGTGCCCCGGCCGCGCTCGGCGCCGCGCGCCAGGCCGAGCGCGCTCTCGGGCGCGGGCTCGGACCGCCCGGGACGCGATACGCGACGATCGCGCCGCGCGACCGCTACCTGAGCCTCACGGGCACGTGCGGCCCGGTATCGGCACGCCCGCAGAGTTGAAGCCGAGCGGGCTCCCGCCGCACGAGTTCTGCGCCCGTATCAGGTAGAAGAACGAGTGTCCGCCGAGCGGCAGTCCGAGGTCGAAGGCGGTCCGATCGCCGCCGTCCGACTCGACGCACGTGGCCAAGTTGAACGCGCTCGGTGCGTCGGCGCGGAGCACGTCGTAGGCCAGCAGCCCAGCGCTGCAACCCGGTGCGCTCGGTGCGTCCCACGACAGCGTGACCTCGTCTGCGGCGAGCCGGAGATTCCGAGCCTCGGTCGGGATGCGCCATACCGCCGGGTTCAGGTCGTTGCAATCCCCGAGGCACTCGGTCACGCCATCGCCGTCGTCGTCGGCCTCGTTCGTGCCGCCGAGGCTCGGCCAGCCCGGGAAGCTGCAGTCGTTGTTCACGCCGTCTCCGC
This sequence comes from uncultured Acidobacteriota bacterium, assembly GCA_963824225.1. Taxonomy (GTDB): domain Bacteria; phylum Acidobacteriota; class Polarisedimenticolia; order Polarisedimenticolales; family Polarisedimenticolaceae; genus CAWGOF01. The sequence goes on from CAWGOF010000003.1 coordinate 1,013,692, forward strand.
ACAGCTGGGGCGCGCCGGGATACACGCCGGCGTTGTGGTCCTCGCAGTCGAGCGGCCCCGCGCCGCCGCCGAAGACCTCGCCGCAGTATCCGTCCGTGTCGTCGTCGGTGGCGCACGTGCCGCAGAAGATGCGACTCGAGTTTCGCGAGACGTGCGGCGTCTCGAAGCCCGAGTCGAACACGAACGACGCGGCGAGGTACACGTCCTTCACCGTGTGGCACGTGAACGACACCTGCGCCGGCGACCCGAGAGGTAGCGGCGCGCCGCCGGGACCACTGCCTCCCGGCGCGAGCTCCCAGCCGGTCGCCGGATTCCCGTCGTCGCGCGTGCGGTCGACCGGAGCCGGCGCGTCGCGCGCGAGCTTCTGGTGGTAGATCTTGTACCCCACGACCGCGCCCGTGGAGCAGGTCGGCGAGTCCAGGTGCAGCGCCGCGGGCGGAACGTTGTACGGCGACGTGTTGACCACCACGGTGTACGCGTTCGGCTTGGCCGTCCCGCCGATGAACGGGCGCTGCATCATCTCGAGGCGAATCGGCGCCGAGCCCGGCTCGTCGAAGCGGAACTCCCCGTTCAGGCCCGCCTCGTCCGTCAACACCGCGAAGTAGCCGGTCGCCGATTGCTGATCGCCGAGGACGATCGCTAGGCACTTGGTCCCCGGTGCGTCTCCGAGACAGCCGTCCGTCCGGCGGTCGAACGCCCAGTCGCCGTCCAGGTAGGCGGGCTCGCCGGGATCGAACTTGACCCACCCCTGGTTGTCCGGCTCGAGGGCCGGCCAGCTGCCGTTGTCGAGGCCGGTACCCGGGGCCGGCCCGCCATACCCCATGCGCCAGAACGAGCCGCGGAAGCTCGAGCTGATCGAGGTCCCGATGTCCGACCCGCACGGCGGTCCGCCGTCGCACAGGCCCGGCGTGTACAGCCGGCTGTCGCTCGTGCCCCCGGGGGCGATCGAGTCGAACGCCCCGCGGTCCGTACAGCCCTTGACGATCGCGAAGGAGTCCCTCGTCGTCCCAGAGTCATCGAGGAACCGCACGTCGAGCCGATTGCCCTCGAAATCGAGGACGAGCGAGCCCAGGACGTTCAGCGATCGGAACATCGCCGGATGGTCGAGCGTTCCGCCGGTCGTCTGTCCCGAGCTTCCGGCCACGACGTGCACGGCGCCGAGATGGGGCAGCGTATCGAGCTCGGCCTTGTGGTACGGGCCGTCGCCGCCATCCTGACCGTCCCCCGCATCGATGAGCATCGACGGCACGAGCGTGCCCGACGTCCCGTAATGAGCGTCGAGCAGGTACGACCGCTCGTAGGAGTGGCTGTGACCGGTGAGCACGAGGTCGCCGCCGTGGGCCTCGAGGATCGGGAGCGCGTTCTCGCGCATCTCGATCAGCTCGGACTCGGTGTCGGAGTCGTGCGAGCCCTTGCTGTACTCGGGATGGTGCCAGAACGCGACGATCCAGTCCTGGGCCGTGTTCGCCAGATCGAGGTCGAGCCAGGTCATCATGTCGCCGCCGGGCGAACGATCGGTCTCGTGAGACTCGAGGACCACGAAATGGACGTTCGCCCAGTCGAACGAGTAGTAGGCCTCGGTCCCCGACGCGTACCCACCGGCCTCGCCCGAGCTCGGCAGATGGAAGATGTCGTAGTACGGCCCGCTCTGGGTCGCCGAGTCCGAGGCGTACCCGTCGTGGTTGCCCAGCGTCGGCCACACGACCGCCGAGCGCAGCATCCCCGGGTAGACGTCGAAGAAGTTCGTCTGGTATTCGAGATCGGTGCCCGACTGATACGCGTTGTCACCGAGAAGCAGCCACAGGTCGGTCGGCGTCGATCCTGTGAACTGGTAGTACGCGTCGCGCACCCGCGTCTGGTCCGACGTCCCGGTCCCGGCGTCGCCCAGGACCCACACGCGCAGCGGGCGCGGCGTTCCCGGCGGCGGAGGGGTGGCGAACGTGTGCCCGGTGTCGCCACCGGCCAAGAGCCCGCCCGTCGATCCGACCCCGTAGTAGTACCGCGTGCCCGGCGTGAGGCCGGTCAGCGCGACCGCGTGCTCGATCGTCAGCGTGGCGTCGGTGACGGTCGTCGTCAGGGCGTTCGGCGCGAGACCGTAGTCGACGCGAGTGTCGGTCGCCGTGTCCGTGTGCCACCGGATCTCGATGCTCGTCGGCGTGCCGAGCTGGAGGTACGGGCCGCGGCTCACAACCGCTCCTGCGCCCGCCGCCGCGGCGGCGGGCTGCGCCAACGGGTCCTCGGTCGTCCGGACCGGCAGGGTCGCCGGCTCCGCCGTCGCGGCGACCGCCGTCGCGGCGACGGCCGTCGAAGCGACCATAAGGACGCCGGCCAGGGCGAGGACCGACCCTGCGACCGCGACGGACGCACTCCCACCAAAGCGAAGCATCAGCGAGCCCCAGATCCATGTACGACACAACGCGCTCTCGGTCCAGGGTTTCCGAGGTCTGGGCCACCTGACCCAGCCTGAGGGAAATCCCCCGCGCCGCGGGCCGCGGGCCGGCCTGCACGCGCTCGACGTCCCGGAATGCCGCTTGCAAGTCGAGGTTCCGGGTGGTTCCATGTTGGCGACGGCCGAGTCCGTTCTGGAGCGTGGCCCGGTTGCGGAGCGGCTTGTTAACCTGCGAGCCTCCGGGGCCGCGGAGCGGAAGTTACCCATGAACGACGCCGTCGTCCCGACGATCATCCTCGGTGCGGCGGGCCGGGACTTCCACGATTTCAACGTCGTGTTCCGCGCGAGCCCGCGACATCGCGTGGTCGCGTTCACCGCGGCGCAGATCCCGGACATCGCCGGGCGCGTCTATCCGGCGGAGCTCGCCGGGCCGAGCTATCCGGACGGGATCCCGATCCACGCCGAGTCCGAGCTGCCGGAGCTGATCCGCGCGTTCGGGGTGCGCGAGTGCTGCATGTCGTACTCCGACCTGCCGCACCTCGAGGTGATGCACAAGGCCGCGCTGGTCAATGCGGCCGGCGCCGACTTCCGCATCCTGGGTCCCGACTCGACGATGCTGCGCTCGACGAAGCCGGTCCTGGCCGTGTGCGCGGTGCGGACCGGCAGCGGCAAGAGCCAGACGACGCGCCGCATGAGCGAGATCGTGCGCGAGCTCGGCCGCAAGGCGGCGGTCGTGCGCCACCCGATGCCCTACGGCGACCTCGCGCGGCAGGTGTGCCAGCGCTTCGCGTCGGTCGAGGACCTCGAGCGCCACCAGTGCACGATCGAGGAGCGGGAGGAATACGAGCCCCATCTGGCGATGGGCAACGTCGTGTTCGCCGGGATCGACTACGAGCTGATCCTGCGCCAGGCCGAGAGCGAGGCCGATGTGATCCTGTGGGACGGCGGGAACAACGACCTGCCGTTCTATCGGCCCGACCTGCACGTCGTGATCGCCGACCCGCACCGTCCGGGCCACGAGGTGTCGTACTACCCGGGGGAGACGAACACGCGCATGGCCGACGTGGTCGTGATCAACAAGGTCGGGACCGCGCGGCCCGAGGACGTCGCCACGGTCGAGGCGAACGTGAGGCGGGTCAACCCGCGGGCCACGATCCTGCGCGCCGACTCGTTGGTCAGCGTCGACGACCCGCAGGCGGTCCGCGGCAAGCGCGTGCTCGTCGTGGAGGACGGGCCGACTTTGACCCATGGCGGGATGCGCTACGGTGCAGCCTACGTCGCCGCGCAGCGCTTCGGAGCCCAGGCGATCGTCGATCCGCGCCCGTACGCCGTGGGCTCGATCCGCACGACGTTCGACAGCTACCCGCATCTGACCGAGATCCTCCCGGCGATGGGCTACGGCAAGAAGCAGATGACGGAGCTCGAGCGGACGATCGATGCCGTCGACTGCGATCTGGTGCTCGTCGGGACGCCGATCGACCTCGCGCGACTCCTGCACATCGCCAAGCCGTCGATGCGCGTACGCTACGAGCTGGACGAGCCGACCAAGCACAGCCTGGCCACGAGCGTGGCGCGCGTGCTCGAGGAGCGTTGAGATGATCGCCACCCATCGGACCGAGGTCCTCGTCGTCGGCGCCGGGCCGGTCGGCTTGCTCGCGGCGCGCAGGCTCGCCGAAGCCGAGGTCAAGGTGCGGATCATCGACCGGCACCAGCGCACCGGCTTGCACAGCTACGGCCTGGCGCTCCATGCGCGCTCGCTCGAGCGGCTCGAGCCGCTCGGCATCACCCGCGGTCTGGCCCAGCACGGGCGCCCCGTCGGGCGGCTCGTGTTCCATCCGGCCGGCGCCTCGCCGTGCGAGCTGTCGCTCGACCTGGGGGTTGGCAAGCACCCGGGCGTCCTGGTCCTGGCCCAGAGCCGTCTCGAGGCCGAGCTCGAGGACGGGCTGTCCAAGCACGGCGTGCGCGTCCAGTGGAACCAGCGCCTGGAGAGCCTGCGAGACGACGGGGATTCCGTCGTGGCCGAGATCGCGCAGCTCGACCGCGTGACGACCGGCTATCCGATCGCGCGGTCGGAGTGGACGGTGACGAAAGTGTCCAAGGTCACGGCAGACTACGTGATCGGCGCCGATGGGTACCACTCTCGCGTGCGCGAGCTCTTGGGTATCGACTACGTACGCCACGCCGCGCCGACGACCTACGCGGTGTACGAGGTCGAGGGCGATGGCGACCCCGGCGATGCGCTCCACGTGATGCTCGACGCCGGGTTGTCCGCGGTGCTGTGGCCGATGCACGGCATGCGGCGGCGCTACGGGTTTCCGATCGCGCAGGTGCAGGAGTACGAGCCAACCCTCGACGGTCTGAACCGACTGCTGCGCGGCCGCGCACGCACGCTGCCCGCGGCGCGTGGCGAGCTCGTATGGACCTCGCTCGTCGACTTCGACCGACGCCTGGCGGCGGGGCTCGGGCGGGACCGCGTGTGGATCGCCGGCGACGCGGCGCACCTGACGACGCCGGTCGGCGTGCAGAGCATGAACGCCGGGATCATCGACGCGGACGAGCTCGCCGGCCGGTTGGCCGACGTGCTGAAGGGCACCCGGCAGCGCGACGCGCTCCTCGAGTACGAGCGCCAGCGGATGAACGAGCTGCGGGTCGCGTTCGGAGACCCGCAGGGGCTGACGCCGCCCGACGGCATCGACGCCTGGGCCAGGGACGCCTGGCCCGTCATCGTCGGGGCGATCCCCGCGACCGGCTCGCAGCTCGGCGCGCTCCTGGCCCGCTTCGCGCGCAGCGGTGCCCGAGCCTAGTTCGCACCATCGAGCCAGGAGTAGGTGTAGGACAGCCCGACCGAGTCGAAGTCGCCGCCGATGCGCGTGATCGCGCCGCGGCTCGCCGCCACTCGCAGCCCGTGGTGCCGCGCCATCTGCCACGCCACGGTCAGGCCAACCCGCGAGTTGCGCTGCAGGTCGTCGCGCTCGACGCCGTCGATCGTGGTTCGCCCGCCGCGCCAGAAGTTCCCGTCGACGGCGGCCCACAGGGTCGGTCGGATCAGGAACCGAACGTGCGCCTGCGTCGAGAAGACCGGGTCCTGCTCACGCGTCTGCCCACCGTTGAAGTCGCGGTTCGTCGTGTAGAACGCCCCCCCGAGGTAGACGTCGAACGCCCAGCGGCCGACGACCTGGACGAAGCCGACCTCGGGCTTCAAAGCCCACCGATGACTCCCGATGTTGACCAGCTTCGAGGAGTCGTACTCCCCCGTCGGCGCCTGGATCGCCAGGCTCGCTCCCAGCAGCGTGTGCGCCCGGTACTTTGCGAACTCGGAGGCGGCCATCGACCGGGCCCCGAGGAGGTTGACCGCCAGACGCGCGCCGATGTCCGCCTGCCCCGAGCGCGACGCCTGAGCCGGTTGCCCCAGATAGAGGCCCGAAAGGTCTCCGTCGACGTAGGGGACGGCGACCGCGACGTTGGCCGAGCGCCCGAAGAGGCCGATCGCACGCGCGTAGCTCAGCGCGGCGATGCGAATCCGCGCCTGTGCCTCGTCGATCGGGATCGAGGGATCGAACGCCAGGTCACCGCTGTTGTAGGTGCCGGCGGTCGAGAACACGTTGGCCCCGATCGGCGCCGGAACGTAGGCCGCGGGCGTGAGCTCCTGCGCTCGGGTGAGGCTCGATCCGAGGAGCGCAGGTACGAACGCGACGATCGCTCGGCGGCTGACACGACGGGCGATCATCGGGCCGCATCTTCTCGCGATGCGCGGTCGACGGGCAAGATGGATCCCGGCTGAATTTGGCCCGAAATGTCCGATGAACGGCCGTAACCAGCGGTGATCTAGCGGGTTGCTCGCGCTATGATCTGGGCTTGAAACACCCGGAGACGTCGATGCGCCGCGTGTTCTTCCTCCTCGGTCCCTCGACCCACCTGCTCGATCTGGCCGGGCCGGCCCAGGTGTTCTGGGAGGCCAGCGCGCTCGGCGGGGCCTACGAGATCCGCTACTGCTCGACCGAGGAAGCGGTCCGCTCGGCCCAGGGGCTCGCATTCGCGGGGCTCGAGCCGCTCCCCGAGGTGGGCTCGGGCGACACGATCCTCGCGGCCGGTATCGCCTCCTCGACGCTCGACGACCTGTCGTACGTCCCGGTCGACTGGCTGCGCCACGCGACCGCGGTGGGTGCGGGGGTCGGGTCGATCTGCAGCGGCGCGTTCGTCCTCGCGTGGGCCGGCCTCCTCGACGGTCGGCGCTGCACGACGCACTGGAAGCTCACCGATCGATTGGAGCGTGAGTACCCGCGGGCCCGCGTCGTGCGCAATCGTCTGTTCGTCGAGGACGGCTCGATCCTCACGAGCGCGGGCGTGGCGTCGGGGATCGACATGGCGCTGGCCCTCGTCGAGCGCGACTTCGGTCCGCTCACCGCGGCGCGCGTGGCGCGCGAGATCGTCGTGTACCTCAGGCGCGGCGGAGAGAGCGCGCAGACAAGTGTGTTCCTCGATTTCCGCACGCACCTGAACCCCGGGATCCACCGGGCGCAGGACTGGCTCGCGAGCCACCTCGAGGAGCGCCCGACGATCGGGCGGATCGCGGACCAGGCCGGGATGAGCCCGCGGAACCTCACGCGCCTGTTCCGCCAGGCCACGGGCATCACGATCAAGGACTACGTGACGCGGCTGCGGCTCGAGGTCGCCTCGGGCTTGCTGCGCAGCCCGGACTACACGCTCGAGCGCGTGGCCAGCGCGTGCGGGCTCAAGGATGCGCGGCAGCTGCGCCGGCTGTGGTCGAAGCGATTCGGAATCAACCCGTCCGCCTGGCGCGCCCAGGACGACGGCCGGAGGATCCCGTCATGAGAATGTCGTACGCCGCTCTCCTCACCGCTCTGCTGGCGACCGACGGTCGAGCGCTCGCCGCGGACAGAGACGCGCCGAAGAACGTCGCGATCCTGCTCTACGACGGGGTGCAGATCATCGACTACACGGGCCCGTACGAGGTCCTGGGGCAGGTGCGCGGGTTCCGCGTGTACACCGTGTCCGAGACGGGCAAGACGCTGACCACGGCGATGGGCATGAGCGTGAACCCGAAGTACGACTTCGCCACAGCGCCCGCTCCGGACATCCTCGTCGTCCCCGGCGGGAACGCCGAAGCGGCGTACGACAACCCGCGCGTCGTCGACTGGGTTCGCGAGAAATCCGCCGCGGCCGAGCACGTGCTCTCGGTGTGCAACGGAGCGTTCATCCTGGCCAAGGCCGGGCTGCTCGACGGCAAGAAGGCCACGACGTTCTACGGGCTGATCGACGAGCTGCGGACGTTCGCGCCGAAGACGGAGGTCGTGACCGACCAGCGGTTCGTCGACAACGGGAAGGTGATCACGGCCGCCGGCCTGTCCTCGGGGATCGACGGGGCGCTCTACCTCGTGTCGAAGATCCGGGGCGCGGAGAAGGCCAAGGCCGTGGCGCTGCACATCGAGTACGACTGGAACCCCGAGTCCAAGTTCGCCCGCGCGGCGCTCGCCGACCTGCGGCTTCCGGACATCGACCCGCCCGAGGGCGCGGTGGCCACCGTGCTCGCGAGCTCGGGCGATCGTGACCACTGGGAGAAGCGGATCCGCGTCGCGACGGCGATGTCCAAGGGCGAGCTGCAGGCGTACCTGTCCCAGCGCATCGCGGCCCTCGACGGCTGGTCCAAGGACGGCGAGTCGTGGACCCGCGTGGCCCGGGACGGAAGTCGGTGGACGAGCGCGAGCAAAGTCGAGCCCGAGGGTCAGGGCGCGTTCGTGGTCACGTTCCGGATCGAGAGGCGCCGAGCCTAGCCGAAAGCCACGCTCGCGCTCCGTCGAGGTCCGCGAACCGGCCCTCGAGCTGCGCGTCGAACGCGTCGCGCAGGATCGCGCCGAACTCGCTCCCCGGCTCGAGGCCGTGCTCGATCAGGTGCCGGCCGAGCAGGATCGGCTTGGGTGCGCGCGAGCGCACGTCGAGCTCGACCGCCTTGTCCTCGAGCGCGCGCAGGCTCGGCGCGATCGCGCGTGGGAGAGGCGGGCGACCGAACTGATCGGCGGTGATCACGACGATCAGGTCCTGGATCGTGGCCGGGGCGAGGCGCGACGCGAGGCGCCGCACCGCCCGATCGCTCAGCGTCTGCAGGTGCGCCAGGTGGTTCGTCACGAGGGGCACCACGCGACGGCGCAGCGCCGCCGGCACGTCGATGCGCGCGAGGAACGCCTCGGCGATCGGGCCGCCGGCCTCCTCGTGCCCCGGGGAGACGATGCGCATGCGCCCGTCCTTCGACGCCGAGTGCGTGGTCTGCGGCTTGGCGAAGTCGTGGGCCAGGACGGCCAGCGAGTACGCGGCGCGGGACTCGGCGTCTGCCGCCTGCCAGGCGGGCAATCCGACGAGCGCATCGAGGCAGTGCCCGGTGTGGACGAACACGTCGCCCTCGGGGTGCCACTCCGGCTCCTGGGGCGTGCCGATCAGCGCCGCGATCTCCGGGTAGTGCTCGATCCAGCCGCTGTCGACGAGGTACGCGAGGCCCCGCGAGGGCACGACGCTCCTCGCGGCCCACTTGAGCCACTCCTCCCGCACGCGCTCGACGGCCAGCTTGGCGTGGCTCGCCACGATCTCCCGCGCGAGCGCGAGCGTCTCGGGCGCGGCGCGCAGGTCGAACCGCGACACGAGCTGCATCCCGCGCAGCACGCGCAGCGGATCGTCGCCGAACGCGGGCCCCGTGTGGCGCAGCACCCGACCCTCGAGGTCCCGTCGCCCGTCGAAGAAATCCAGGACCTCGCCGCTCCACGGGTCGAGCATGAGCGCGTTGATCGTGAAGTCGCGCCGCGCAGCGGCGTCTTGCGGCGTGATGTCCGGATCGAGCGCGACCTCGAACCCCCGGTGTCCCGGCGCGACCTTCGAGTCGCGGCGCGGGAGCCCGAAATCGTAGGTCGAGCCGTTCGGCAGCGCGAGCTTGACGATCCCGAACGAGCGCCCGACGACGTCGGTCCGGCCGAAGCGTGCGAGACTCGACTTGAGCCGCTCGTAGTCGAGGCCGAACACCTCGACGTCGATGTCCGTGCTCGGCGTCCCGAGGAGCCAATCGCGGACGCAGCCCCCGACGAGATACGAGCGCCGCAGCTCGGGTGCGCCGAGCAGGATCGTCGCGAGATCGACTGGAACGAGCTCGTGCATCGGCCTCGATGCGATCATTCTAGCGTTCCCGTCGTAGAATCCGGAAATTCGTGGAGCGTGCGCCGTGGCGGTCGAACCGGGCCGTGTCCTCCTGCACTACCGGCTCGTCGAGAAGATCGGCGAGGGCGGGATGGGCGTGGTATGGAAAGCGATCGACAGCGCGCTCGACCGCAGTGTCGCGATCAAGATCCTGCCCGATGCCTTGGCGCTCGACGCGGACCGGCTCGCGCGGTTCGAGCGCGAGGCCAAGCTCCTCGCGTCGCTCCAACATCCGGGCATCGCCGCGGCGTACGGTCTGCACGAGGCCCAGGGCGTGCGGTTCCTGGCCATGGAGTACGTTCCGGGCGAGAGCCTGGCCGATCGCATCGCGCGCGGCCGGCTCCCGGCCGATGAAGCGCTGGGAATCGCACGGCAGGTCGCCGAGGCGCTCGAGGCCGCGCACGAGAGCGGCGTGGTCCATCGCGACCTCAAGCCCGCGAACATCCAGGTCGCCGCGGACGGCCGAGTGAAGATCCTGGACTTCGGCCTGGCCAAGGCGCTCGATCCGGAGACGCGCACGGTCGGAGCGAACGCGTCCGCCTCGCCGACGATCACGTCGCTCGGAACGGTTCCGGGAGTGATCCTGGGCACCGCGGCGTACATGAGCCCCGAGCAGGCCCGCGGACGACCGGTCGATCGGCGGGCCGACGTGTGGGGCTTCGGCTGCGTCCTGTACGAGCTGCTGACCGGCAAGCGCGCGTTTCCCGGCGAGACCGTGACCGATCTGCTCGTCGCCGTGGTCAAGGAGGAGCCGGACTGGGCCGCACTCCCGCGCGAGGCCCGCGGTCGGATCGAGAAGCTGATCGCGCGCTGCCTGGTCAAGGACCCGCACGAGCGCCTGCGCGACATCGGCGACGCGCGTCTCGAGATCCAGGCGATCCTGGCTCGACCCGAGGAGGAGCGCGACGACCCGGCCCGGCCGAGCTTCGCGCTCGGTGCGGCACTTCTCGTCGGCGCCCTCGTGGCCAGCGCGATCTGGTGGATCGCGACGCGCGAAGGACCGGCCTCCGGTGGAGCCGGACCCACGCATCTCGCGTTGAGCGCGCCGGCCGGGTTCTCCCCGGTGTGGGTCCGGATCTCGCCCGACGGTCGGACCGTGGCCTACAGCGCCGAGGAGCGCCCGGGGACGCGCGATCCGGGCATGCGGCTCCTGCTCCGGGATCTCGGTCGTGACGAGACACGCATCGTTCCCGGCTCGGAAGGAGTCTCATCGTTCACGTTCTCGCCCGATGGTCGGTGGATCGCGTTCATCGCTCCGATCTCGCCGCAGTCGACCCGGTTCCGGACGTCCAAGGCTCCGGTCGACGGACGTACGCCGCCGCTCGCACTGTCTGACGCCGATCCCGCGTGGCGTGAGGGTGTCGTGTGGCTCGCGGACGGCGACCTGCTCGTGGTGACCACCGCGCCGCCGCAGCGGCTGGCTCGGATCTCTGCGGGCGGCGGCACGCCGAGGCCCGGCGCCGGAATCGCGGCCGATGTCGGCGGGAGCATCAGCCTGATGTCCGTGATGCCGGATGGCACTGTGCTCGTCGAGCTCGAAACGTGGGACGGCGGGTACCGCGTCGATCCCGCGGTGCTCGATCCGCGCAGCGGCAAGGTCGATCGCCTCGCGACGGACGGGGCGTCCCCGACGATCTCTCTGACGGGCCACGTCCTCTTCTCTCGCCATGGCGACCTTCTGGCCGCGGCGTTCGACGTGCGGGGCCGCAAGCTCCGATCGGGGCCGGTCTCGATCGCGAACGGTCTGCGCTCGGACATGTACTCGTATCGCTCCCCGCTCGGTCTATCGACGAACGGCACGCTCGTGCACCTGCCGGGCGGCGAGTTTGGAGGGAAGAGAACGCTCGTTCGCGTGGGACCGGAAGGCGTGCAACCCTGGTCGGGTGAGGCACGCCGGATCCCGGGCGAGGGCCGGATCGCCGTGTCGGCGGACGGCCGGTGGATGGCGCTGACGCTGATGAACGAGGACGGACTGTACGAGATCTGGGGCTCGGAGGTCGAGCGTCCGAGCCTGCGGCGATTGGGAAGCTTCGCGACGATGGACTGCGCCAACCCCGCGTGGTCCGCGGACGCGGGGCTCCTCGCGTTCACGTGTAGCGGCCCGACCGAACGGGCCGGGGTCTACGTCACGCGCATGGGTGCGACGGGCGAAGCCGAGCGCATCCTGGTGCAGGCACCCGGCGAAGCCCGACCAGCCGTGTTCTCGGTGGCCCAGGACGGAACTCAGGTCCTGATCCGCCAGGGAGCGGGCCCTCACACGGTCGTCGCCGCGTCGCTCGAGCCGGGAACGCAAACGCAGACTCCCCGGACACTGCTCGAGAGCCCGGGCGCGATCCTCGGGGCCGAATACTCGCCCGACCGAACGAAGCTGGCCTACGTGTCCCAGGACGCCGGGCGGTTCGAAGTCTTCGTGCGTCGGTGCGCCCTGGACGGGACGCTTGGCCCGCCGGTGCCGGTCACGGAGGCGGTGACCGCGACGTGGACGCAGGTTCCTGGGGGAAAAGCAGCACTCCTGTGCACCACGGCGGAGAATACCGTCGTGCGCATCGGCATCGGCGACGATCTCGCGGTTCAGCGGCCGGCCGTGCTGCTCGACTTCGCCAAGCTCGAATCCCAGCTCGTATCCTATGCCGTCCAACCCGACGGCACGCTCCTCGCCGCGCTTCGCGGCGAGGACGAGCGTCCGCCCCAGACGATCGACGTCGTGCTCGGATTCGGCTCCGAGCTCGAGGCGCGGGTCGGGCGATGAAGGCGCTCCTGGTCGTAGTCGCGTGCATCGTCTCGCTCGATGCGGCGGCGCAGCAGGACGTTCCGTTCCTCGAGACGCCGGACTACGCGGTCGACGCCATGCTCGACCTCGCCGAGGTCAAGGACACGGACGTCGTGTACGACCTGGGCTCGGGCGACGGCCGGATCGTCATCGCGGCGGCCGAGCGCGGGGCCCGCGGCGTGGGCATCGAGATCGAGCGCGACCTCGTCGAGCTGTCGCGCAAGAACGCCGAGGCGGCGGGCCTCACCGATCGCGTGAAGTTCATCGAGGCCGATCTGTTCGAGTCCGACTTCCACGAGGCCACGGTCGTCGCGCTCTACCTGTGGAAGAAGGTCAACCAACGGCTGCGGCCGCTCCTCGAGGAGCAGCTCGCTCCCGGCACGCGGGTCGTGTCGCACCGGTTCGAGATCCCGGGCTGGACGCCGAAGAAGCGCATCAAGGTCGGAGACCGGATCCTGTGGCTGTACACGGTGCCGCATGGCTCCTGATCTGAAGCACGGCATCGCCGAGGCGGACCTGCGCGAGGGGCAGCCGCTCCTCGGCGACTTCGACGGCGAGCCGGTCGTGCTCGTGCGCGACGGGGACCAGCTCTACGCGCTCGGCGCGACGTGCACGCACTACGGCGGGCCGCTCGCCGAAGGGATCGTCGCCCGCGGAACGATCCGCTGTCCGTGGCACCACGCGTGCTTCGACCTCGCGTCGGGAAAAGCCCATGGCCCGGCGCTCACCGCGGTCGCGTGCTTCGACGTCACGAGCGAGTCGGGGCGCATCCGTGTGGTCGGACGCCGCACGACCGAGGCTCCGCCCCACACCGCGGGACCGGCCTCGGTCGTGATCGTCGGCGCGGGCGCAGCCGGCGTCTCCTGCGCCGAGGCGCTTCGCGGCGAGGGCTATCGCGGGACGATCACGATGATCACCGCCGAGGGCTCGGATCCGGTCGATCGGCCGAACCTGTCGAAGGACTACCTCGCGGGCTCTGCGCCCGAGGAGTGGGTGTACCTGAGAACTTCTACCGCGCTCGACGAGCTCGGAATCTCACGGATCGCGGAGACGGCAGTAGCGCTCGACGCGGCGGGCCACGTCGTGCGCACCGCGAGCGGCCGCGAGGTGTTCTGGGACGTGCTCGTGATCGCCCCGGGAGCCGAGCCGGTGCGACTCCCGATCGACGGCGCAGACCTACCGCACGTTCATACGTTGCGCACGCTCGCCGACAGCCGGGCGATCGTGTCGGGTGCGACCTCGGGCGGCCCCGCCGTCGTGATCGGTGCGAGCTTCATCGGCCTCGAGGTCGCGGCGTCCCTGCGCGCGCGGAACGTGGACGTCTCGGTCGTCGGTCCCGAAGCGGTGCCGCTCGCCCGGGTGCTCGGCGACGAGGTCGGTGCGTTCGTGCGCCGGGTGCACGAAGAGAAGGGCGTGAAGTTCCAGCTCGGGCGCAAGCCGGCCAGGATCACGGTCGAGCGCGTCGTGCTCGACGACGGACACGAGCTCGACGCAAAGTTCGTCGTGCTCGGCGTCGGGGTCCAGCCGCGCCTCGACCTCGCGACCGCGGCGGGCCTGAACATCGACCGCGGGATCGTCGTCGACGCGGAGCTTCGCGCCGCCCCCGGGATCTGGGCCGCGGGCGACGTCGCACGCTATCCGTGGGACGGCCAGCTCGTGCGCATCGAGCACTGGCAGGTCGCCGTGCGCCACGGCCAGGCGGTCGCGCGGTCGATCCTGGGCCGGGGCGCAACGCGCGACGTTCCGTTCTTCTGGAGCCAGCACCACGACGTCACGCTCGGCTACGTCGGCCACGCGGAGCGCTTCGATCGCGCCGAGGTCAGAGGCGACCTCGCGGCCAAGGACGCGCACGTCGTCTACCGCGACGGCGACCGCATCCGCGCCGTGGCCACGATCGGACGCGACCGCCTCGCGCTCGAGGTCGAGGCGGCGATGGAGCGCGAGGATCGGGAGGCGGTCGAGACGCTCGTACGGTGAGTCCGCCGCGGGACCTTCCCGGTTACAACCCCAAGACCAACCGCAGCCCGTTGTCGACGGCGGTCATCTCGGCCCGCGGCAACGCCTTCACGGACTCCGTCAGCATCCTCCGGTCCAAGGTCAGTACTTGGGACACGTTGACGACGGAGGGCTTGGGCAGTCCGCTCGCCCGTCGCCCGAGGAGCCGATCCCACGCTTGCTCCGGGTCGGCGTCCCCGGTCACAATCCCCCCCAGGGGCCCGATTGACCGACGACGCCGAACGCCTGCGGGAGGTCCTTGTCCGGGCCGTCGCGCGCGTCTGCCCCGCGAGCCTCGCGGGCCAGCGCGAGGACATCGTCCAGAACGCCCTGATGCGCGTGCTCCCCGGAATCGGCCGGCAAGGTGAGCAAGGGCCGGTCCGGACCTCGTCTTACCTGTGGCAGGCCGCGTACACCGCCACGGTCGACGAGATCCGGCGGCGTACGCGTCGCAGGGAGGTCGCTCTGGAAGCTCCGGCGGTCGAACGACCGGCCGCCGAGGCCGACCCGAATCTGGGTCTCGAGATTCGGGACTGCCTCGGTCGCCTCGCCCCGCCCCGGCGGCGGGCGGTGGGCCTGTACCTCCTCGGCTTCGAGGCCCAGGAGTCGGCGCGCGCCCTCGGCTGGCGCGTGAAGCAGATGCAGAACCTCACCTACCGAGGCCTCGCCGACCTGCGACGGTGTCTAGAATCGAAGGGGATCCGCCCGTGAGCGATCGCCTGCGCGAAGCGTTCTTCGAAGGCTTGGGCGAACCGCCGCATGCCACGGCGGAGTGTCCCGATGCGGGCCGGATCTGGTCCGTGGTGCGTGGAGAGCTCGGAGCGGCCGAGTCCCAGGCTCTCGTCGACCACGCTCTCGGCTGCGCATCGTGCGGAACCGCATTGCGCCTGGCGCGCGAGATCCAGGTCGAGGCCACGCCGCACGTCGTCCCGCGCAAGGGCTGGCGCGCGGCCCACTGGGCCGCGGTGGCGGCCGGCATCGTCGTCGCCCTGTTGATCCCCGTGGGTCTCTACGAATGGCGGGCGCCTCGACCGGCACCCGCGGTATATCGCGAACCCGGATCCGCGATCACCCCGCTCGTCGCCGAAGGCCAGACGCTGCCGCGCTCCGCGTTCGTGCTGCGCTGGTCGCTCGGTCCCGAGAGCACCCGCTACTCGATCCGCGTCCTGCGCTCCGACCTCACCGTCATCGCTAGCGCTGACGGGCTCGAGAACGCGGAGTACGGCGTGCCGGCCGAAGCGCTGCGGGAGGTTGCTGCGGGAACCACCGTCTACTGGCGTGTCGAGGAGCACCTGCCCGACGGGAGCCACGTGGTCTCGGACACGTTCTCCGTGCGTCTCGAATGAGCGTCGTCCTCGCGGCCGCTCTCGCCGCCGCCCTCGCCGACTGCGACGCAGCCGTGCAGGCGAAGCCGCAGGACTACCAGTCGTACGACTGCTACCGGACCGTCGCCCGGATCCGACATGCGTGGGACGGTGCCGTCGAGCGGCTCGAGGCGCTCCTCGCGAGGGATGCCAAAAACACGATGGCCCGTGTCGTCCTCGCACGGATCGAGAGCGACCGCGGGCGAGAGCGCGCGGAGCCGCTGTTCCGCGTGGCGGCGGACGAGTTCGCCTCGGCCAAGATGCCCGTGGGCGACGTCTTCGCGCGGCTCGACCTGGCGTTCCTTCTGCGTCGCCAGGGCCGGTTAGACGAGGCGGCTGCCGAGGTAGAACGCGCGCGCGCATCGGCGACGGCTTCCGGTCTTTCGCTCCTCGTGGCGAACGTGAGAGCCGAGGAGGCGTGGATCGCCGAGGCGCGAGCCGACCACGGCCGGGCCTACGCCCTGTTCCGCGAGACGGAGCGCGAAGTGTTCCCGGTCGGCCCGGCGCTGCTCCAGTACTCCGTGCTCTCCGGGATCGGCTCGACGCTGTGGTCCATGGGACGCAACGGCGAGAGCCTGGCGTACTACCGGCGCCTGGCCGCGCTGCACGAGGAGCGGGGCGAGCGGTACGAAGCGGCGGCCGATCGGTACAACATCACGCTCCTCGCCGGCCGACTCGAGCGCGACGGAGTCGTGTCGCACGAGGAGTACCTGCAGCTACGCCAGCAGGCGCTCGACACCGCGATCGAGAACGGCAATCGAGGCGTCGAATCGGCGATCCGTCAGATGATCGGCGGGGATTCGGACGAGCCGCTGGGTCGCCGCATCCAGGAGACCGAGCGCGCCCTGGCTCTGGCCGAAGAGGTCGGCGAAGAGGACAAGGCTCTGTTCTCGCTGCGTGAGCTCGCGCGGCTCTCCGTGGTCCGACACCGGGATCGGCCGGAGATCGGGTACCGACTGGCGGACGAGGCCGTCCGTCGCGGCCGCGCGACCGGTGACCCGACGCTCCTGGCTCGTGGGTTGATCCGCCGCGCGACGTTGGCATGGATTGCGTGGCCGCGCGAACGTGCGCTGGCCGAGTCGCGCGAAGCGCTCGACGCGATCGAGCGTGTCCGGGACCTCCAGCGCGACGACCTGCTCCGGGCTCGGGTAGCGTCGGAGTGGACCCACTTCTACTACATGCTTTCCGGGCTCGTTCTTCGCTTGCCCGTTGCCGAGGCTCGGGACGAAAACCTCGAGATCGCGTTCTCCGTCATGGAGCGGTTGCGGGGCCGTGTTCTCCTCGACGCGCTCGACGCGGCGCAGGCGACCCCCATCCTGGCGCAACGCAGTCCCGTAGCGACGATGCGCGGTGAGATCCTCGTGCGGATCGGCCGCGAGCAGCAACGGATGCTCGATCGGAGACTCTCGGCCGAGGAGCGGGAAGACGTGCGGGCGGACCTCGAGCTCCTGGAGGCTCAGGAGTCGGTGCTGCGCGATGCGCTCTTGCGGTCGGATCCCGCGTACGCCGCACTGCGCCGGCCGGAACTGCCGACGCTCGCAGACCTGAGACGCGCGCTCGAGCCGGATCAGGCGTTGCTTGCGTTCCAGGTCTCGGACACGGCGCCGACGATTGGACGAGTGGTGGCTACGGAGGGGGGTTCGTTCGTCCTCGTCGTCACGCGGAACGCTGTGACCGTGCACCGTCTGGCCGACCAGCGCTTGCTCGGTCCGCGAGTCTCGCTGTACCTCGGGCTTCTCGGGAGACGCGACGGATCGGATCGCGAAGGCGCCGCCAGTCTCCGTCGCGATCTCCTGGACGATGCGCTGGCCGATCTCTCCCCCGACGTGCGGCGCCTCATCCTCGTCCCGGACAAGGCGCTGTTTCGCGTCCCGTTCGATGCGCTCCTCGATGCGCGGTACGACGTTTCGATCGCACCGTCAGCAGCGTTGTGGCTGCGCTGGCGCCGCGCAGGCGAGCGTGGCGCTCGAGTCCCCGCACTCGTGGTCGCGGACCCCGAGCTCGCGGCCAGTGGCCTCGGGTCGCTGCCCCATGCGCGAAGAGAGGCGCGGGCGATCGTCCGTACGCTCGGGGCGGAGAGCAAGGCCGTTGTCGGCCCCTCGGCGTCGGAAGCGTATCTCGCGTCCGAGCCTCTCGACCGGTACAACATCGTCCACTTCGGGGCGCACGCGGTCGTCGACGACGCGCATCCAGAGCGCTCGGCGTTGGTCCTCTCGCCGGGGAGCCCAACGGCGGACGGGTTGCTGCACGTGCGGGAGATCGTGGGGCTCGACCTACGGGGTGCCGTTGTCGTTCTTGCCGCGTGCCGCAGCTCGGCCGGGACGCTGCTCAACGGCGAGGGACCGATGGGCCTGGCCCGCGGCTTCTTCCAGGCCGGCGCGCGTGCCGTCGTGGGGAGCATCCTGCCGGTGCGAGACGCCGAGGCCGAACCGTTCGTTTCCGCATTCTACGAGCATCTTGCCCGCGGGCTCTCGGTCGGAGAGTCCAT
Source organism: uncultured Acidobacteriota bacterium (assembly GCA_963824225.1). GTDB lineage: Bacteria > Acidobacteriota > Polarisedimenticolia > Polarisedimenticolales > Polarisedimenticolaceae > CAWGOF01. The sequence continues at coordinate 1,031,895 of CAWGOF010000003.1, forward strand.
GGCCCAGGCCCGAAGAGACCGGATCTTATCGGGAGCTCCGGCGGCCGCATGGGCCGGCTGGGTCGTGATGGGCGACGCGAGCGTCGTCCCCGTTCCCGGGGGCGCACACAGCTCGTGGCCGTGGTGGGGCTGGGTCATCGCCGCCCTCGTGCTGGTCGTCGGCGCCGTCGCCGTCTTGGCGCGCAAGAACAGTTCCGCCCGCTGAGCAACCGCGCCCTCTGGCTCCGTCCATAGGCCAGGAGGCGCGCCATGAGATGCAGAGCCGAGCTGTCGATCGTCCTCGGGTTGAGCCTGGCGGTCCTGTCGATGGGCGGATCGACCCTGGGCCAGAACTGCCGCGGCCCGGGCGACCCGATCACGGTGATCCTGGAAATCCAGGAGGCCCACGTGTTCGACGAGGCCGACGGCCTGTTCGGCGGCGATCCCGAGCTGTACCTGCTCGTGACGATGACTTCGAACCACGAGACGAAGCACTGCACGCTCGGCAGTCGCGACCGGAGCAGCGACACGCTTTCGGGTTCGTACTTGTGCACGGTGCAGGTCGACGACCCCTACCCCGCGGTCGACGTCCACGTGGAGCTGTGGGACGACGACGGCGGCATCGCCGGCGAGGACGAGCCCATCGACATCAGCGAGGGTGCCGGGCGCGATTTGGACTTCGATTACGACCCGGTCTGCGACCGTGTGACGGACGGCGAGGACGGTGACGTACCGAACTGCCCCGACGACGATACGGCTTGCGGCTGCTCCGGGGCGATCTGGCGCGCGGCGCAAGGCCACATCTACATCAAGGGCCGCATCGTGTATCGCATCTCCGCCGGTGAAAACGTTGCCCGCGAGACGGGTGACGTTCGCGTGCAGACGGCCGAGGTCGTGCAGGTCACGCCGACGGCGCAGGCGATCGTCGACAACAAGCCGACGATCGTGCGCCTCGACGTCGAAAGCACGTACGACGACGACAAGACCGTAACCGTGGCCGTCGACGCGATCGACGAGCTGGGAACCCTGTTCCACGACGAGCGCGACGTCGTGATTCCGGGCTGTGGCATCGAGCGCGTCAACATGTTTCCCTCTGGATGGATGCCGGGCTCGCCCGCGGGTTTCCTGCCCCAGGCCGGACCCAAGACTCCGCCGGCCGCGATGTCGGTGCGGGTCGACATCGATCCGAGCCACACCGTCGATACGTGTACACCCGGCGTCCCGTGCCAGACCGAGTGCGCGATCGTCAACAACTGCGCCGAATACCCGGCGCTCCCCGTCAAGCCGATGAAACAGCCGAGCTACTTGTTCCAGCCGTTCAACGCCGACCTGGCTTGGACCTGTCCGGAGTTCGACGGGGACGCGGCGGATGCGGAGACGACGTCCACGGACTCGCACCCGTACCTGCAAGACGTGTTTCCCACCGACCTGGTGACGGTTTCGTGGATCGGTGAGTCGATGACCTTCGACACCACGCCGTTCGCACCGCAGATCGCTCTCGTATGGATGGATCTCGTTGGGCGGCTCGCCGAGGGGTTCGACCGCACGGTTGGTGTGATCAAGGAGGGGTTCTTCGACTGTCACTACGAGGGAGCATGGGCCGACATCTCGGGCGCCTCGGCCGGTCGGCTCGGACCGCACGTCGTGATCCTCGAGAGCACCGTGGGGGACGAGGGCGGCGAGATCGTGGCCCACGAGCTGGGGCACACGTACGGGCTCTCTGACGCGCCGTGCCCCGACTCGGTAGACGCGATCTTCATCTGCCAGGACGAGTACCAGTTCTGTCCCGACGGTGCGGGTGGCCAATGCCCGACCGCGAATGGACTGCCGGCGCTCGGGTTCCGGGTCTCGACGGAGCAGAACATGGACGGCGGCTTCTGCCTGATGGGCGGGAGCGACGAGGACCCCCCGGACCGCTGGCTCGACAGCGGCGACTACAACCGACTGCTGCGCGAGTTCGACGAGGAGCCGGATCCCGAGCTGCTGTGGATGCGCCTGCGCCTCGGCCGCGGGCTCAGCGGGACGTTCTACACCGAAGACGCATCGCGCTTGATGGGCATCCCCGACTATCCATCGGAAAACGCCGGTGGCCCGGCGGCGGCCGATCGCACGACGACGCTCGTGTTCAAGGACAGCGCCGGGACCGTGCTCGATCGCGTCAGCTTCACTCCCGAGTCGGTCGATACGGATCACGACGACTTCGACGACGTATACGGGTATCCCGAGTCGCCCGAGCCGTGGGAGGACGCCGACATGGCGCTCGCGGTGGCGCTGCCTCAGGGCACGAAGTCGATCGACCTGGTTCGGCGTGTGCTCGCTGGAGCCGGGTTCCAGGAGGCGGTGACCGACACGTTCCTCCTTCCCGCCGAGACGGTGAACGTGTCACTCCTGAACCCGCAGAGTTCCGTGCTCGTGCGCCCGGGCGACGTGATCCCGATCGAGTGGATGTTCTCGGCCGGCGCCGGTATGGCGGCGCGGTCGGCGGCTGCGCTCCCCAAGCTGTCGTTCGTGCTGATCAGTCCGGATAACGGCACGCACTGGATCCCGCTGGCGGGCCGCTTGACCGGCACGTCCTTCGTTTGGCACGCGCGCAGCTTCGGCCGTTATCTCGTGCGCGTGTTCGCGACGAACGGGGGAAACTCCGGCGAGGCCCGCGGCGAGTCGGACCTCGACCAGGATGGCTGCGGGGACTCTCGCGATCCGCATCCGACCCTGGCCGACCCCGACGCCGACGGGGACGGCGTGGCCGACGACTGCGACAACTGCCCGACCCTGAGCAACCGCTCGCAGCAGGACGCCGACCAGGACCTGCGTGGCGATGCGTGCGACAACTGTCCGTTCGTCCCCAACGGGAGCCAGACGAACGCCGACGGCGACGCCCGCGGTGATACGTGCGACTGCGCTCCGGCGAACCCCTCGACGTGGGAGGTCCCAGCAGAGGTCACGGGGCTGCGCGTGTCGCCGGCGCCTTCGAGTCAGGTCGCGCTGTCGTGGGATCCGGCGGCAACCCAGGCTGGTTCGGCAACCGTCTACGACGTGATCACGGGGTCGTTGTCCGCTCTGCACGGCAGCGGCGCGTTTTCGACCGCCACGTGTCTCGAGGAAGACATCTCGGCGACCAGCATCGTGGTCGCGCAGAGCCTCCCTCCCACAGGCGACGGCTTCTGGTACCTCGTGCGTGGCGAGAACCCGTGCGGTCAGGGCACGTGGGGCGACGGCACGCCGATACCTGACCCGCGCGACGCACTCGACACGCTCGAGTGCGCGCCACCTGCGCCCGTGCTCTCGATCTCGAAGACCGACTCGCCCGACCCCGTGCCCGCGGGTGGGACGATCACCTACACGATCAGCTACCAAAACACGGGCAACGCCAACGCGACCGGCGTCGTCATCGCTGACACGATTCCGACCAACACGGCGTTCGTCTCGGCGACGGGCGGCGGAACCCCGGACCCGAACGGTGTCGTGCGCTGGAACCTCGGAACGCTGGCCGCCGGAGCGTCGGGCAGCGTGCAGATGACGGTGCGCGTCACGAGCTCGACCGTGACGACGATCACGAACGACAGCTACTCGATCGACAGCGCGGAAACCACGCCGGTCAGCGGTGCCGCGGTCGCGACCACGGTGCTACCACCGCCCACGGTGGCGATCGATCTCGATCCGGCGACCCCCGCGGTGATCAACGCCGCGCGGACGATCTCGATCGCGAGCGGAACGCTCGACGTCGGCGTGATCGTGAACGCCTCGGGCACCGCCGGATTCGGCGACGTCGCGCGCATCGCGTTCGGCGTGATCAACGCGTTCAACACCGGTGGCGCGACGGTGACCGGCATCACGACGCTGTCGATCGTCGACCTGATGCCACCCGCAGTGGCACCGAACAACGCGACCTTCGCCGCGCTCGCGGGCGAGTTCCAGTTCGGCGCCGCGCTGATCGAGCGTGGTGTCCCGGGCAATTCGTACGCCGGGCCGGCCGTGCAGTACGCGCGGTTCCGGATCACGTTCGGCGCACGCACGGTGGGTTCTACCGTGCGCGTGTTCATCGGGGACGCGGGCCCGGGCCACGCCGCGGTGCGCTCGGCGACGCTGCTCGACATCAGCGGCGACGCGACGGCCGACGGGACGCCCGTGGGCGGCGTCGCCGGCTCGGACCAGGGGGCGGGGGCCGGCACCCACTATGCCGACGCCGTCATCACGTTCGGGCCGTAAAGGAAGCGGGTCAGGTCTCGGACAAGAAACGAGACCTGACCCCGCGGCATCGAACCGTGGCTGGGGACGGTCGAGTGCCGCTATCCTGAACCCATGAGACGCACCGTTCCAAGCCCCGTCACCCTGTCGCTCCTCGCGGCACTGGCCGTCGCGGTGCTGGCGTTCGGGGTCATGCGCGCCGGCAACGACGAGGAGCCGCGCTGCCCGTCCAAGGAGAGCGCCGTGAAAGAACAGATCCGAGAGCGCCTGACCCCGATCCAGTATCACGTGACCCAGGAGTGCGGGACCGAGCCCGCGTTCCGCAACGAGTTCTGGGACGAGCACCGCGCCGGCATCTACGTGGACATCGTCAGCGGCAAGCCGCTGTTCAGCTCGCTCGACAAGTTCGACTCGGGGACCGGGTGGCCGAGCTTCACGCAGCCGCTCGACGAGAAAGAGGTCCTGGAGAAAAAGGACACGAGCCACGGCATGACGCGCACGGAGGTCCGATCGAAGAGCGGCGACTCGCACCTGGGTCACGTGTTCCCCGACGGCCCGGGCCCCGAAGGTCTGCGCTACTGCATCAACTCCGCCGCTCTGCGGTTCATTCCCGTCGAAGACCTCAAGAAGGAAGGCTACGGTCGCTACGCAGCCCTGTTCGACAAGTCCCAAGCGCCGTCCAAGAACCAGGCGACGACCGAGGAGGCGGTGCTCGCCGGCGGCTGCTTCTGGGGCATGGAAGACCTGCTGCGCGAGCAGCCGGGCGTCGTCTCGACCGAGGTCGGCTACACCGGCGGTACCGTTCCGAATGCCACCTACGAGATCGTGAAGACGGGACGCTCGGGCCACGCCGAGGCGATTCGCGTCGTGTTCGATCCGTCGAAGACGTCCTACGAGGCGATCCTGCGCTTCTTCTTCCGGATCCACGATCCGACGACGCTGAACCGCCAGGGCAACGACGTCGGGACGTCGTACCGTAGCGCGATCTTCGTCAAGGATGCGAAGCAGCGCGAGGTCGCAGAGAAGGTCAAGGCCGAGGTCGACCTGAGCGGCAAGTGGTCGCGCCCGATCGTGACCGAGATCGTCGAGGCCGGCCCGTTCTACCCCGCCGAGGACTACCACCAGGACTACCTGGAGAAGAACCCCGGCGGGTACACCTGCCACTTCGTGCGGGACTGAGACTCCGATCAGCGCGTCACGATCTTGATGTTCCCGTTGATCGTCTTGATCGTGACGCGGTTCTTGCCCGACCCGGCCTCGCCCTCGGCGCGCAGATACTTGCGCGGCGAGCCATGCCCGTAGTCCCACTCGTCGGTCGTGGTTCGCGACAGCTCCAGATCGCTCTCGATGCGGTAGCTGCGCTCGCTGTCGCGGGTGAACGCGATCTCGAGATCGAGCTCCATGCTGAAGCCGCGCGGGACGGTCAGCGTGATGTTTCCCGACATCGACTGGAGCGTCACGTCGCCGCCCGAGCCGACGACGGTGGCGTCGACGTTCCCGCCCATCGTCGTGGCCTGGATCGAGCCGTCCGCCTTGTCGATCACGATGTCGCCGCCCATCGTCGTCGCGCGGACGAAGCGCCGCGCGTCCTCGACGTGGATGTCGCCGCCCATCGTGTGCACCGCCGCGCCCTCGGGGGCATCGGCGACCTCGATCCCCCCGCCCATCGTCGTGATCTGCACCGTCTCGTCGCCCACCTCGACGTCGCCCAGGCGATCGAGCGTGGCGACCTGCCCGCTGCGCCGGCGGACCCGCTCGTAGCGCACGTTCCCGCCCATCGACGAGCCCTTCACGTCGCCGACGACGTCGCGGAACAGCACCTCCCCACCCATCGTCTCGAGCGATCCGTCGAGGTCCGAGTCGGTCAGCTCGATCGGACCGCCCATCGTCCGGAGCTTGGCCTCGCCCCGCACGTCGTGGAGCTTGAGGTGCCCTCCCATCGTCTGGCCGACGAACTTGCCCTCGACGCCGTCGATCTCGACGCTCCCGCCCGCCGAGTCGAGGCGGAGGTCGAAGTTGCGTGGCACGTGGAACTCGAGGTCCACGCTCGTGTGGTTCTTGTTTCCGCGGCTCACCTGATTCGTCACGACCCGCAAGCCTTCGCTTTGCTCGTCGAACTCGAGAACGCAGCCGTCGCACGCCGAATGGTCGACGACGATCGATCCGCCGCCGTCGCCCACGATCTTGACGCTGCCGCCGGCCTCGAGGTCGAGGATCAGCGTCTGGCCCGAGGAGGCCCGGAACTCCCGGCGCCCCGGCCCGTCGGCTCGCACTTCGGGCGTGACGAGGAACAACACCGCGGCTGCGGCGAGAAGAGAAAGGGATCGAGCGGACATGGGAACCTCCTTGCATGGATCGTGTGTCATTTGTCGTACTCACCGAGGCGCACGAGGAGCGTCGCGTGGCCCGGCGCGCGCTCGTCGCCGATCGCGCGGCGCAGCGTGGCGCGCTCGACGTGCTGCGCCAGGTAGTCCAGCGCTTCGAGCCGCATCGGCACCGCTTCGTCGTCGTGTAACGTGGCCAGGACCGCCGCTTCAATCGCCGGATCGGGTGGTTGCTCGGTCAGGATCTCGAGCGCCTTGCGGCGCACCGCCAGGTTTTCGTCGTGGTGCAGGGCGAAGATCAGCGACTCGCGGACCTTGGGCTCCATCGACTGGGCCGCAAGCGTGAGCGCCTTCAGTCGCGTGCCGGTGTGGGACGGGTTGAGCAGCGACTGCGCCAGGACCTCCTGCACGATCGGCGAGCGCGCGCTGTCCGTGATCCGGACGTGCCGCGTGACGTCGAACTCGAGCTCGACGCGATCGCCGTCGACGCGCCGGAACGCGACCTCGGAGTACGTGAACGGCGAGTCCTCGACGTCGACGAGGCTGCGGTTCGAGATCGCCTCGTCGGTCATCTGCCCCACGAGGTCGCCGCCCGCGCGCGGCTCGGGCGTGTCCGCGCGGAGCCAGGCGGTCGCGAAACCGGCACCGAAGAGCAGAACGGCGAAGCCCGCGGCCCACGCCGGGCGGTACACGAGCGGGGTCGTGCGCACGACCGTCGGGCCGCGTCGGACCTCGTCGAGCACGCGCCGGCGCAACGCGTCGAGCTCGACCGGGTCGGCGTCCCGCGTCTCGCCGGCGAGACCGGTCAGCGCCTCGTGTGTCGCCAGCAGTTCGCGACAGTCCGGGCAGGTCGCCGCGTGCTCGTAGAGCGGCCGCGGCGAAACCTGCTCCCCTAGGACGAGCGCGCGCAGGCGCTCCTCGAACCGACTGCACTCGCTCATGGCCGGACCTCCGTCGAAGCTCCGAGCTGGATCCGCATCTTTCTCAGGCTCCGAAACAGCACGTTCTTCGCCACGCCCTCGCTGCACCCGAGCGCGGCGGCGATCTCCGGTATCGGCGATCCGGCGAAGTAGCGCAGCACGACCGCGAGCCGATGGCGTGGGGCGAGCGTATCGAGCGCGCGGCGCAGGAGCGTCGTCGTCTCGCGCTCGGCGAGGCCGACCTCCTGGGGCGCCACCCGACCTGCGGGAACGTCGTCCGGCAGGTCGTCGGCGCGGTGCCGCTTCTGCGCTCGGCTCCAGTTCCGGCTCTCGTTCGCGACGAGGCTCAGGATCCAGCTCCGGAGCTCCCCGTCGCCGCGGTACGAGCCGAGCTTGGCGTGAACGCGCAGGAACACGTTCTGCGAGACGTCGAGCGCCGCCTGGGGGTCCGAGGTGTAGGCCAGGGCGACGCGGTGGACCAGCCGCTCGTACCGCCGTACCAGCCTCTCGAAGGCCACGACGGAGCCGGCCCGGATCTCGTCGATCAGCTCGAGGTCGCTGAACTCCACAACCCCCTCCGTATACAGAGACACGCGGGGTCGCGGAAAGGTAGCAACGGATCGGCGAACCGGGCTAGGTTCCGGGCCGGGCCTCGGTGTACGGGAAGCCCCGGTCGCGCATCAGCGCGTCGATCCTGGCGTCGCGGCCGCGGAAGGCGCGGTACGCCTCGGCCGGATCGACCGCGTTGCGCACGGCGAACAGGTGCGCGACGAGCTTCGCCGCCAAGGTCCTGGTCGTAGAAGCCGCCCGGGCGCCTCGGCGAACGCCTCGGCGGCGTCCGAGGTCAGCACGTCGGCCCACAGGTAGCCGTAGTAGCCCGCCGAGTAGCCTTCGCTCGAGAAGACGTGGCCGAACTGCGGGCTGCGGTGGCGCATCACGACCTCGCGGCGGCATGCCCAGCTCGGCCAGCGTCGTCGCGCTCGAATGCGTCGGGATCGATGCCCCGCGGGTCGACCATGTGGTAGCGCAGGTCCATCAGCGCCGAGGCCAGGTACTCGGTCGTCTCGAACCCCTGGTTGAACGTCGCGGCCTTCTTGATCTTGACCACCAGCTCGGCGTGGGATCGGCTCGCCGGTCTTGTGAGTGCACGAGGTACTTGATCGATCACCGGATCGGTCAAGCAGCCAGCGCTCGAGCAGCTGGGACTGGAACTCCGTGTAGTCGCGCACGCCGCCGTTCAGCGTCGGATACGCGACGGTCGAGGACAGTGCGTGCAGCGCGTGGCCGAACTCGTGGAAGAAGCGTGTCGCGCGTCGTCCCAGGAGATCAGCACCGGCTCCCCCGGCGCGCCCTTGACGAAGTTCGAGTTGTTCGACGCCAGCACGGTTCGCACGCCGTCGAACGGTCTCGTGGCCGCGATAGCTCGAGGCCCAGGCCCCCGAGCGCTTGCCCGGCCGGGCGTAGGGGTCGAGGTACCACAGCCCGACGTGCTTGCCCGATCCGCGCTGCGTGACCTCCCAGACCCGGACGTCGGGGTGGAACACCGGCACCTGGCCCGGCGCCACAGGAGTGAACGCGAACCCGAACAGCTCGCCCGCAACGTAGAACATCGCCTCGCGCAGCTTGTCGAGCTGCAGGTACTGCTTGACCTCGTTCGAGTCGAGGTCGTACTTGGCCCGCCGCACCTTCTCGGCGTAGTAGCGGTAGTCCCATGGCTCGATCGTGATCCCGGCGCCGTCCTGCGTCGGCGATCGCCTGCATGTCGGCGACCTCCTCGGCAACGCGGGCGATCGCGCGCCGGCCACACGGCGTGCATCAGCTCGAGCGCGCGCGCGGGCGTCTTGGCCATCCGGTTCTCGAGCCGCCACTGCGCGTAGCTGTCGTAGCCCAGGAGGCCGACGCGCTCGTGCCGCAGCGCCAGGATCTCGACGATCAGCGCGTTGTTGTCGTGCTCGTCGCCGTTGTCGCCGCGCGAGTAGTACGTGCGCCAGACCTTCTCGCGCAGGTCGCGCTCGCGTCGAGAAGGTCAGGAACGGGTCCATCGACGAACGCGTGTTCGTGATCGCGTACTCGCCGGCGTGATCGCGCTCGGCGGCCGCGGCGGCCGCGGCGGTGACGAACGCTTCGGACAGGCCGTCGAGCTGCTCGCGCTTCAGGAACAGGACGTAGCCCTCTTCGTCGGCCAGCACGTTGTTCGCGAACTCCGTGTGCAGCTCGGCCAGGCGCTTGTCGATCGCGGCGTAGCGCTCCTTCGCCGCGCCGTCGAGCGTGGCGCCGTTCCGCGCGAAGCTCGTCGTAGACGCAGCTACACGAGCCGCTTCTGCTCGGGCGAGAGCTGAGACCGCCGCCGCCCGCTCGTGCACCGTGCGGATTCGCGCGAAGAGCTGCGGCGTTCTGCGTGATCTGCGAGCGGTACTCGGCGAGCTTCGGCGCCATCTCCTTCTGCACGTCGCGGAACTCGGGCGTCGACAGGTTCGAGCTCCAGATGCCGTAGTACGTCAGCGCGCGGTCGAGCGGCGCGACCGCTCGCGCTCCAGCGCCAGGATCGTGTTCTCGAACGTCGGCGGCTCCGGGTTCGTTCGCGATCGCGTCGATCTCGGCGAGGCTGCGCGGCCATCCCCGACTCGAGCGCCGGCTTGAGCGACGCGAGGTCCATCCGGTCGAACGCCGGGACGCCGCCGTATGGACCGGTCCAGTCGGCGAGGAGCGGGTTGTCGTTCACGGCGGCAACATCCGAGGCTCGGTCGACCTGCGCATTGCGCCCGGCGCACGCGCCGACCGCGACGACGGCACCGAAGACGAGGGCGCTGCGCCAGGATCCATGCATGCGGTTCACGGATTGTAGCAGCGAGCTCGGCGGGTGGAACCCCGAAATGTTCCAATACGGCGACAGAAAACGAGCGAACGGGCGGTCGGCGCTAGCGCCAGAGCGGGCCGAGGTCGATCGCCAGGCCGTCCCAGTCGGGGTGAGACAGAGTCGCTTCGCCCGCGACGAGGGCCACGCTGCGGAACAATCCCTGCTCGGCGCGCAGGCACTCGACGCTTTGAGCCTCGGGATCGACGAGCCAGTAGTGGGCTACGCCGAGCCGGGCATAGCGCTGCGCCTTGATTCCGCGGTCCTGGGATCGCGTGCTCGGCGAAAGAATCTCGACGACCAAGAGCGGCGGACCCTCGATGCCCCTGCCGGAGACGTGTGTAGGGTCGGCCACCACGACGATGTCGGGCTGGACGACGTCCCGATCGGTCAGGATCACGTCGATGGGCGCATGGAACATCTGTCCCAGCCCCCGTCTGCCAAAGTACCGGTCGAGCTCGCACTCGAGGAGCCAAGAGATCCGCTGATGTCGTGGGCTCGGCGCCGGGGTCACACAGAGATCCCCATCGAGGATCTCGTAGCGCCTGCCGTCGTCCGGCGCGGCGAGGTAATCGGAATAGTCGAGCTTGGTCTTGACTCCCGATTCCATGGGTGGTCCGTCCATCGGTGCGGATCGTAACCTGACACGATCATCCGGGCAATCGGAGCACGGTACCGGGCGGCGGAGTCGCACGTTCCGCTCGGGCTCCGTATCGAAAACGGAACTCTGTTCCTGGCTTGGCAACGTCTTGTAGGATGGGGCGACCCGGAGGCGCCTTGCGATCGAACCGTTGCGCGATCCTCGCACTCGTCGCTTTCGCGATGCTCGCGGCGAGCGGCTGCTCGATCCAGCGCATGGCGGTGAACAAGGTCGGCGACGCGATCGCGGCGAGCGGGTCGGGCTACGAGAGCGACGAAGACCCGGAGCTCGTCGGGGAAGCGCTGCCGTTCAGCCTGAAGCTCCTCGAGAGCCTGCTCGCCGAGTCGCCGAAGCACGAAGGCATGCTGCTCGCGGCGTGCAAGGGGTTCACGAGCTACGCCTACGCCTACGTCGATCGCGAGGCTGAGCTGGCGCTCGAGACCGACCTCGACCGCGGCCTCGAGCTCGAAACGCGCGCGCGCAAGCTGTACCTGCGGGCGCTGGGATACGGCCTGCGCGGCCTCGAGCGGCGCCATCCGGGGCTGACCGAGCGCCTGCTCACCGACCCCGAGAGCGCCGTCGTCGAGGTCGAGGCCCGGAGCGTCCCGCTCCTCTATTGGAGCGCGGCGGCGCTCGGCCTGGCGATCGCGGACTCGCTCGACGACGCGGCGATGGTCGCGCGACTCCCCGAGGTCAACGCTGTGCTCGGCCGTGCTCTGGCCCTCGACGAGGACTGGCAGGACGGTGCGCTCCACGAGTTCGCGATCCAGCTCGAGTCGGCGCGACCCCTCGCTTCGGGCGCATCCGACACGCTGCGCGCGCACTTCGACCGCGCGGTCGCGCTGTCGCAAGGAAAGCGCGCGAGCTTGTACCTGGCGTGGGCCGAGTCGGTGTCGGTCAAGGAGCAGGACGCGGCCGAGTTCCGCAAGCTCCTCGACCTCGCGCTGGCGATCGATCCCGATCGGTATCCCGAGATTCGCCTGTCGAACCTGCTGTCCCAGCGCCGGGCGCGGTGGCTCCGCGGGCGCATGGCCAATCTGTTCCTCGAGCCCGGAGATGCTCCATGACACGCGGCGCTCGTTCGGCGTTCCTGTCCATCCTCTTGGCATCGGCAATCGCGAGCCCGGCGGGCGCGAAGACCGAGATCCGGCTGGGCACGCTCGCACCGGCCGACTCGCCGTGGCATCGCGTGCTCGTGCAGATGGGCCAGGAGTGGCGCGAGATCAGCGGAGGCGAGGTCACGCTGCGGATCTTCCCCGGGGGCGCTTTGGGGGACGAGAACGCGATGCTGCAGAAGACGCGCGTCGGGCTGCTCCAGGCGATGGCGATCTCCGGGATCGGCCTGCCGAGCATCGATCCCGGGGTGAACGCGCTCCAGGTCCCGCTGATGTTCGAGTCCTACGAAGAGCTCGACTACGTACGCGAGCGCCTCGCGCCGGAGCTCGGGACGCGCATCGCGGCCAAGGGGTTCGTCGTCCTGACCTGGGCCGATGCGGGCTGGGTGCACTTCTTCACCAAGGCGCCCGCGCGCACGCCCGACGACATGCGCAAGACCAAGCTGTATACGAGCGCCGGCGACGCCGATACCGAGGAGCTGTTCAAGGTCGCGGGGTTCCATCCCGTGCCGTTGTCGCCGACCGACATGCTGACCGGGCTCCAGACCGGCATGATCGACGCGTTCGACTGCCCGCCGCTCGTGGCCCTGGCCAACCAGTGGTTCGGTCTGGCCAAGCACATGATCGACCTTCCGTGGGCCCCGCTCGTCGGGGCGACGATCGTGGACAAGAAGGTATGGGACAAGATCCCCGAGGCGCAGCGAGCGAAGCTGATCGAGGCCGCCGAGCGCGCGGGTCAGCGCTTCCGCGGCGAGATCCGCGGCCTGAACGATGGTGCGGTGGTCGAGATGCAGAAGCGCGGCCTCCAGGTCGTGAAGCTCGACGACGCCACGCGGGCGCTGTGGCGGCGGGACGTCGAGGCGCTGTACCCGAAGCTGAAGCAGCGGCTCGTGCCGCCGGACCTGTTCGACCGGGCGAAGAAGCTGCGGGACGAGTACCGGGCGAGTCGCGCGGCGTCGAAGTGACGGGCGCGTTCCGGCGCGCCGAGACCGCGCTCTCCGTCCTCGCACTCGGGGCGATGGCGCTCCTGCCGATCCTCGAGATCGTTCTACGCAAGACGCTGCGCGTCGGCGTGCCCGGGTCGATCCTGATCGTCCAGCACCTGACGCTCGTGATCGCATTCCTCGGCGCGGCGCTCGCCGCACGCGAGGGCAAGCTCCTCGCGCTGTCGACCGGCGGTATGTTCCCCGAGCGCCTGCGCGAGCGCCTGCGCATCGCCGGGCACGGAGTGGGCGCGGGCGTCGCCCTGTGGCTCGCCTGGGCCGCGCTCGACTTCGTGCGCTCGGAGCTCGACGGAGGGCGAGTCCTCGTGCTCGGCGTGCCCCTGTGGGTCGTGCTCGCGCTCATGCCGCTCTCGTTCGCCGCGATCGCGCTGCGCCTGGTGTGGACCGCGGCGCCGCGGATGCCCGGACGCGCCCTTGCCGCGGTGGGCCTGACGATCCCGCTGTGGATCGGCATGCTCCCGGGCCTCGACGGCCGCGCGCTCCTCGTCCCGGGCCTCGTCGTGCTCGCGCTAGCGACCGCGGCCGGCCTCCCGATCTTCGCCGCGCTCGGTGGAGCGGCGCTGCTCTTGTTCCGCGCGGACGGCGCGCCCATCGCATCCGTGCCCATCGACGCCTACGCCCTGACGTCGATGCCGATCCTTCCGGCCGTTCCGCTGTTCACGCTCAGCGGCTACGTGCTCGGCGCGGGGCGCGCGAGCGACCGCCTCGTCCGCGTGTTCACGGCGCTCGTCGGGTGGATGCCGGGCGGCGCCGCCGTGGTCACGACGCTCGTGTTCGCGTTCTTCACGTCGTTCACCGGTGCGTCCGGCGTGACGATCCTCACACTCGGCGGCCTGCTCCTGCCCGCGCTGATCAAGTCACGCTACCCCGAAGGGTTCTCGATCGGCCTCGTGACCGTCTCGGGCTCGATCGGCCTGCTCCTGCCTCCGAGCCTGCCCGTGATCCTGTACGCGGTGAACGCGCGTGTCCCGGCGAACGACCTGCTGATCGGCGGAATCCTGCCCGGCGTCGTGTTCGTTCTGCTCGTCGCGCTCTTAGGTGTGCGCGAGGGGCGCAGGTCCGGCGCCACCCGCGCGGAGTTCCGTTCCGACGAGGCGCGCCGGGCGGTGTGGGCCGCGAAGTGGGACCTGCTCCTACCGCTGGTCGTCCTGGTCGCGATCTTCGGCGGCTTCGCCACGATGGTCGAGGCCGCCGCTCTGACCGTGCTGTACGCCGTGTTCGTCCAGTGCGTCGTGTACCGCGACGTATCTCCGTCGCGCGACCTGCCGCGCGTCTTCGGCGAGTGCGCGAGCCTCGTCGGCGGGTTCCTCGTGATCCTGGCCGTGGCCCAGGGTCTGACCGACTACCTGACGTTCGCCGAGGTGCCGACGCGGACCCTGGCGTTCGTCCAGGCCCACGTCACGTCGCCGCTCGTGTTCCTCCTCGTGCTGAACGTGTTCCTGCTGATCGTCGGCGCGCTGATGGACATCTACTCGGCGATCTTCGTCGTCGTCCCGCTGATCGTGCCGATCGCCGCGGCGTACGGGATCGACCCCGTGCACCTGGGCATCGTGTTCCTGGCGAACCTCGAGCTGGGCTACCTCACGCCGCCGATGGGCGAGAACCTGTTCCTGTCCGCGTACCGGTTCGACAAGCCGGTCATGCGCGTGTTCCGCTACAGCCTGCCGTTCTACGTCGTGCTCGCGGTCGGCGTGCTCGTGATCACGTACGTGCCGGCCCTGACGCTGTGGCCGCTCAGCCTCCTGCGCTGAAACGGGGACACTCTCCTTTTTCTACCCCATTTGAGGCAGAAACGATGAGTGTCCCCGTTATTCTGGCCCGTCGCAGTCGAGGCACGTCTCGCAGGCCCGCCGCGCCGCCTCGAAGCCCAGGAGCTCGACCTGCGAGCTGAGCGCGTCCGCGGACGCCGGCTCGCTGCGCATCAGGTCGGTGCTCAGGTATTTCTTGCTGTCGTCGGCGAACACCGTGACCACGCACGCGCCCTCGGGAAGCGCGTCGGCGACGAGCAGCGCGCCGAGCAGGTTCGCCCCCGACGAGATGCCGACGCCGAGACCGAGGTCGCGCGCGAGCAGCTGGGACGTCCGGATCGCGTCGCCGTCGTCGACCGAGACGATCGAGTCGAGGGCGCGGAGGTCGAGGATCCGCGGTATGAACTCGTCCGAGATCCCCTGGATCCGGTGCCGGCCGACCTTGTACCCCGTCGACAGCGTCGGCGAGTTCGATGGCTCGAGCGGATGGACGGCGACCTCGGGCCGCCTCCGTCTGAGGTATCTCCCGACGCCCATCACCGTGCCTCCCGTGCCGACGCCGGCGACGAACGCATCGGGCTCGAGCCCCTTGTGCTGGAGCTGCCACCAGATCTCGGGACCGGTCGTGGCCTCGTGAGCCGCGGCGTTGTCGACGTTCGAGAACTGCCGGGGTAGGAACGCTCCGGGCAGCTCGGCCGCGTGCTCCTCGGCCCGCTCGATGCTCGCGAGGAACCCGCCCTCCTCGCGGCTCACGAGCCGGACGTCGGCGCCCAGGCTGCGCATCAGGTCGATGCGCTCGTGGCTCATCCAGTCGGGCATGAAGATCACGACCGGATGGCCGAGCGCACGGCCGATGGCCGAGAACGCGAGACCGGTGTTGCCGCTCGTGGCCTCGACGATCGTCGCCCCGGGCTCGAGACGGCCGCGATCGTAGGCCCGCTCGAGGATGTACAGGGCCATGCGGTCCTTGATGCTGCCCGTGACGTTGAAGTGCTCGGCCTTGGCGTACACGGTGCGGCGCACGCCGCGGAACCGGCAGTCGATCGACAGCAGCGGAGAGTTGCCCACGATCGCCCGCAGCCCGGCGAGCCGTCGCTCGATCCCGCCCGCAATCGGCATGTGCGGATTATCGCCTGGGCCGGGCCGGAGCATCGGACCGCTGCGGTTCGTTATCCGCGATGTCGACCGCTCGGGCAAAACCTCGGACCGCCTCGCGCGTATTACACGGCGTCCGGGGGCAGCGGGGGTCTGAGCCGTCTTGCGCAGCGCGACCGGACTGCTCGTCCTCCTCGCCGGGCTCGCGTCCGGCTGCGTGCCCGCCGTCGAGCCGTTCTATGCCACGAACGACCTGATCTTCGATCCGGCGCTCGTCGGCACCTGGACCGCGGACGGGAGCGACGGACGGTGGCACGTCGCCCGCTCGGGCGACCGATCGCTCGTGCTGAGCCACGAGTCGCACGGGGAGCGCAAGACGTTCGAGGGCCACCTGTTCCAGCTCGGGTCGCGCCGCTTCCTCGATCTCGAGCCCCGGATCCCGGTTGGCGAGGGCGACGTCCACTGGGCGCATTACCTGCCGCTGCACACCGTCCTCCGCGTGTGGCTCGACGGCGACGTGCTGCAGCTCGGGCCCCTGTCGCGGGACTGGCTCGACGCGGAGCTCGAGCGTGGGGATCGATCGATCGCCCACCGGCGAACGACGAGCGGCGTCGTGCTCACGGGCTCGACCGCCGAGCTGCGGGAGCTCCTAAGGCAGATCGCCGACGACCCGCGCGCCTTCCCCCGGCCCGAGCGCTGCCGGGAGATCCCGGGCGCGCGCACGCTGTGCGTGGATCTCGACGCTTAGCGCGCCGTCGCGACGAACACGCCGTAGCGCATCGCCCCCACGGCGTACGCGGTGCGGATCCGGAACAAAGTCCAGAAGAACACGCGATTCCGTCCGAGCCGCCCGAGCAGGTAGGCTCGCGCGCGCCGATCGGTGACGAGGCGCCCGAGCGCGCGCCGCGCGCAGATCGTCCAGGTCCGCGCGACGCTCGCGGTCAGGTCGTCGAACGACTCGACGTCGAGCCCGGCCCGCTCGAGGAGCCGGCGGTAGTCCGATTCGGTGCCGATCGCCGGCAGCCGGCCCTCGCGACAGATCGGCTCGAGCAGCCGGCGCACGTGCCAGGCCGTTGGATGCTCGCCGGCGAGCCACGCCATCACCACCACGCGCCCTCCCGGCCCGAGCACCCGCCGGATCTCGGCGAAGCAGCGCTCCTTGTCGGCCATGTGCTCCGTGCTCTCGATCGCCAGCGCGACGTCGAACGCAGCGCTCGGGAGCCCGTTGTCGAGCCAGTCGCCCAGGAGCACTCGCACGCGATCGCTCGGTCGCGCTTGGCTGAGCGCGTGCTCGCGTTGCACGCGAGACACGGTGAGCCCGACGACCTCGGCGCCGATCTCGCGCGCGAGGTACCGGGCCGTCGCGCCATAGCCGCATCCGACGTCGCACACGCGCGAGCCCGCACGGATCCGGCCGCGCTCGACGGCCAGGGCGACGAGCGCGACCACGGCCTCCTCCGGGGTCTCGCGAAACGTGCGCCACAGACCGTGGTGCACGTGCTCGCCCCAGATCGCCCGGTACAGCCCGTCCAGGTCGTCATAGTGATCGGCGACGCTCGTCACGTCGGCCGGCGCGGTCGATTCGATCACCCGGGGAGCGTAGCGCGGTCGATCCCCGCGGTCCACGGCAACGAACGCCTTGCACGGGACGACGAACCGCCGTATGCTCCGGGCGTGATCGCGTCACGCCGAGCCGACCGGAACGCCGAGTGGTTGTGGCCCAGGCCCCAGCCCGCCGGAGGCGCGGCCCCTCTCCCCCGTCCCTAGACGACACCGCGAGAGAGTCCCGAAGCCCCGGCGCCGCCGGGGCTTTTCGTTTTCGGGCTCAAGGATAACGTGCGCAGCTAGCCGCACGCACGGGGGACGCGATGGGACACGACGCGACGGTTGAGCCGATGTCGATGCAGGCGGCGATCCGACACGTGGTCGACGGCCGGCACCTGACCGAAGCCGCGGCGCGCTCTGCTGCCACGACGATCATGGACGGGACGGCGACCGTGGCCCAGATCGCCGGGCTCCTCGTCGGGCTGCGGGCCAAGGGCGAGTCGACGGACGAGATCGTCGGGTTCGCCCTGGCGATGCGCGAGCGCGCGGAGCCCCTGGACGCGCCGGCCGACGTGATCGACACCTGCGGCACCGGGGGCGACGGTCGGGGCACGTTCAACATCTCGACAATCGCCGCCCTCGTCGCCGCGGGCGCCGGATGCCGCGTGGCCAAGCACGGGAACCGGGCGGTCTCGGGTCGCTGCGGCAGCGCCGAGGTGCTCGAGGCGCTCGGCGTGCCGATCGACGTCGAGCCGGCCGAGGCGAGCGCGCTCCTCGAGCGCATCGGGATCGCGTTCCTGTTCGCGCCGCGCTACCACCCCGCGGCGCGCCAGGCCGCCGTGCCGCGGCGCGAGATCGGCATCCGCAGCATCTTCAACATCGTCGGTCCGCTCACGAACCCCGCCGGCGCGAGGCGCCAGCTCGTCGGCGTGTTCGACGCACGGCTCGTCGAGCCGGTCGCGCACGTGCTGGCGCGTCTCGGCGCCGAGCGTGCGCTCGTCGTTCACGGATCAGACGGCATCGACGAGATCACGCTCACAGGGCCCTCGCGCGTCGCCGAGCTCGACGAGCGTGGCGACGTGCGGGTCATGGACCTCGACCCGCGGCCGTTCGGCTTCCGGACCTGCGCGCCCGAAGACCTGCAGGGCGGCGACTCGCGGGCGAACGCACGGATCGCCCGGGGCGTGCTCGACGGTCGCCCGGGGCCCGCGCGCGACGTGGTGCTGATCAACGCCGGCGCGGCGATCCACGTGGCCGGTCTCGCGCCGACGCTCGCCGAGGGCATCGAGCGCGCGCGTGAATCGATCGATAGCGGCCGGGCCCGCGCGCGGCTCGACGGTCTGGCCGCGGCCTCGGGCGTGGCCGATGCGTGATCTGCTGCGATCGATCGTCGACGCCAAGCGCGCGGCCCGGACCTCGAGGCCTGCCGATCGGCTCGCCGATCGGCTCGCCGATCGGACGCCCGAAGGTCCGCCGCGAGATTTCGGCCGGGCGCTCGACGCTCCCGGACTCGCGATCGTCGCCGAGATCAAGCGCCGCTCGCCCTCGGCCGGCGCGTTGCGAACCGATCTCGAGCCT
The DNA here is from genome assembly GCA_963824225.1 of uncultured Acidobacteriota bacterium. Taxonomy (GTDB): domain Bacteria; phylum Acidobacteriota; class Polarisedimenticolia; order Polarisedimenticolales; family Polarisedimenticolaceae; genus CAWGOF01. Next base: position 1,050,885 of record CAWGOF010000003.1, read on the forward strand.
TCGTCCTTCGCCCGGATCTTCGAGTCGGCCGGGGCCGCCGCGCTGTCGGTCTTGACCGAGCCGAGCTTTTTCGGCGGATCGATCGACGATCTCGTGGCCGCGCGTCGGACGACCGGGCTGCCGGTGCTGCGCAAGGATTTCCTGGTCGATCCGAGCGAGATCGAAGAGTCGCGGCGTGTCGGGGCCGACGCCGTGCTGTTGATCGCCCGGATCCTCGGGCCGGGCCAGCTCGACGAGATGGCCGCGGCGGCGGACGAGGCCGGCCTGACGTACGTCGTCGAGGCCCACGACGAGCGCGACCTCGCGCGGGCGATCGACCAATCCCGGGCGGTCATCGGGATCAACAGCCGCGACCTCGACACGCTCGCGATCGACCTGGACCGAGCGCTGGCCCTCCGCTCGAGCGTCCCCACGGGACGCCGCACGCTCGCCGAGAGCGGCGTGCGCACGAGAGCGCAGCTGCGGCGGGTCGCCGAGCGGGGCTTCGACGCGCTGCTCGTCGGGGAAGCGCTGATGCGGGCGGCCGATCCCGGAGCCGCGCTCGCCGAGCTCGTCACCGAGGCCCGGTCGTGACGCGGATCAAGATCTGCGGGATCGTGCGCGCATCCGATGCGCACGCCGCTGCCGCAGCCGGTGCGGACGCGATCGGATTCGTGCTCGAGAGCTCACCCAGGCAGATCGACCCCGACGAGGTCCGCGCGATCGTGCGCCGCCTGCCGCCCTTCGTACGCACGGTTGGCGTATTCCGCGAGACCGATCCGGCCGCTATGCGCGAGATCGCCCTCCGCGCGGAGGTCGACGTCCTCCAGCTGCACGGCGAGCCGCCGGCCGCGCCGGACCTCTACCTGGGCTATCCGCTGGTCCGGCGGTTTCGCGTCGAACCGGACGACACGAACGACCGGCTGCGCGAGCGTCTCCTTCCGTTCGCCGGCTCGAGCGTGCTGCTCGACCCCGGCGCAGGGAGCGGCATCCCGTTTCGGTGGGAGATCGCGCGGGGGCTCCCGGGATGCGTGATCGTCGCCGGGGGACTCGACGCGACGAACGTCGCGTGCGCGGTCCGTGCCGCCCGACCGTATGCCGTCGACGTGTCGACCGGGGTCGAGGACGCCCCGGGAATCAAGAGCGCGAGCAAGATGCGCGCGTTCGTCGCCGCGGTGAGGAGCGAGGATGACCGAACCGGTGCCTGACGATCGGGGCTACTTCGGCCCGTTCGGCGGCCAATTCGTCCCGGAGACGCTGATGGCCGCGCTCGCCGAGCTCGACGAGGCGGGCACGCGTACGCTCGCCGATCCGACGTTCGTCGATGAGTACGGACGGCTCCTCGCCGACTGGGTCGGGAGGCCCACGCCGATCCATCACGCGCGGAGCCTGTCGAGCGGCGGCGCGCGCGTGTGGCTCAAGCGCGAGGATCTGGCGCATACGGGCGCGCACAAGATCAACAACGCGCTGGGCCAGGCGTTGCTCGCACGGCGGCTCGGCAAGCCGCGGATCGTCGCCGAGACCGGCGCGGGGCAGCACGGGGTCGCCGCGGCGACGGCCGCTGCGCTCACCGGACTCGCGTGCCGCGTGTACATGGGCGCGCTCGACGCCGAGCGCCAGCGGCCGAACGTGAAACGCATGGAGCTCCTCGGCGCCGAGGTCGAGCGCGTCGGGGGCGCGACCGGGACGCTCAAGGACGCGATCAACGAGGCCCTGCGCGACTGGGTCACGAACGTGCGCACGACGCACTACGCGCTCGGATCGGTCGTCGGCCCGCATCCCTACCCCCGGCTCGTGCGCGACTTCCAGGCGGTGATCGGGCGCGAGGCGCGGGCCCAGATCCTCGAGCGCGAGGGCCGGCTTCCCGATGCGCTCGTGGCCTGCGTCGGTGGCGGATCGAATTCGATCGGCGCGTTCCACGCGTTCCTCGACGATGAGACCGCGCTCGTCGGCGTCGAGGCCGAAGGGGCGGCGTCGCTGGCCCGCGGGCGGGCGGGCGTGCTCCACGGCTCGCGGAGCTTCGTCCTCGCAGACGACGCGGGCCAGGTGCTCGATGCGCACTCGATCGCCCCAGGCCTGGACTACCCGGGCGTCGGCCCCGAGCACGCGTGGCTGAAAGACACCGGCCGTGCGTCCTACGTCACCGTGTCGGACGGCGAGGCGCTCGCGGCGTTCCACGTCCTGGCGCGATCCGAGGGGATCGTGCCCGCGCTCGAGAGCGCGCACGCCGTGGCCTACGCGATGCGCTTGGCGCACACCCTCGGCCGCGGCCGGATCGTGCTCGTGTGCCTCTCGGGGCGCGGGGACAAGGATCTCGACCTCGTCGCCGGAGCGCGCGGATGATCGCCCGCAGCCTCGAGCACGCGCGGGCCCGTGGTGAGCTCGCGCTCGTGGCCTACGTCACGGCCGGCTTCCCGTCCTCGACCGAGTGGGTCGCGGCCGCGCAGGAGATCGTCGGGGCGGGTGCGGACGTGCTCGAAGTCGGGATCCCGTTCAGCGATCCGATCGCCGACGGACCGACGATCCAGCGCGCGTCGAGCCGCGCGCTGGCCTGCGGCACATCGCTCGCCTCGGTCCTCGATACGCTCGCGCGGACCCCGCTCGGGATCCCGGTGTGCGTGATGTCGTACCTGAACCCGCTCCTCGCGCTGGGGGACGAGCGCACGATCGTCGGCCGTCTCGGCGCGGCCTGCGTGTCGGGCCTCGTCGTTCCGGACCTGCCGGCCGAGGAGGCCGGGCCGTGGCGCCGCGCGACCGCCGAACGCGGCGTCGACCTCGTGGGCTTCGTCGCCCCGACGTCGACCGACGCACGTGTGCGGCGCACGGTCGAGACGGCCGACGTCCTGTACTACGTCGCGGTGACCGGGACCACCGGGGTCCGATCGGCTCTCGCACCCGACGTCCGGCCGGCGCTCGAACGGCTGCGGCGCCTGACCGAGCTGCCGATCGTCGTCGGGTTCGGCATCGGTCGTCCGGATCACGTGCGCGGTCTGCGCGGCCTGTGCGACGGGGTCGTCGTCGGAAGCCGGATTGTCGAGGCACTGGAACGGGGCGAGCCCGTGGCTCCGCTCGTGCGCGATCTCGCCCGAGCGGCGAAGGAGGGATGAGACATGCTTGTCGTCCTACGTAACGACGCGACGCCCGAGGACGTAGCCGCTGCGTGCGCCGCGATTCGCGCGCTCGGGCTCGTTCCGCACCCGATCCCCGGCGACACGCGGACGGCGATCGGCGTCACGGGCAATCAGGGACCGATCGATCCGGCGGCCTTCGCGGGTCTGCCGTGCGTGCTCGAGCTGATCCCGGTGACGAAGCCGTACAAGCTGACGAGCCGGGAGATGCAGCCCCAGGACACGATCGTCCGCGTCGGGGACGTCGCCATCGGGGGCCCCGAGGTCGTCGTCATCGCCGGACCGTGCTCGGTCGAGGGCGCAGAGCAGCTCCTCGGCGCCGCGCGAGCCGTCCGCAGCGCGGGCGCCCGCCTGCTCCGTGGCGGCGCGTTCAAGCCCCGAACCTCGCCGTACGCGTTCCAGGGGCTCGGGGCCGGGGGGCTCGAGATCCTGGCGCGGGCCCGCGAGGAGACGGGTCTGCCGATCGTGTCCGAGGCGGTCGATACCGAAAGTTTCGAGCGGGTCGAGGCGGTCGTCGACGTGATCCAGATCGGCTCGCGCAACATGCAGAACTACTCGCTCCTCAGGCGCGCCGGCCGGAGCCGTCGGCCGGTGCTGCTCAAGCGCTCGATGTCCGGAACGCTCGAGGAGTTCCTGATGGCCGCCGAGTACCTGCTGTCCGAGGGCAACCGCGACGTGATCCTGTGCGAGCGCGGAATCCGCGCGTTCAGCGACTACTCACGCTACACTCTCGACCTGAGCATCGTGCCCGAGCTGAAGCGGATCACGCACCTGCCGGTCGTGGTCGATCCGAGCCACGCCGCGGGACGGCGCGATCTCGTCGTGCCCCTGGCCCGCGCGGCGATCGCCGCGGGAGCGGACGGCGTTCTGGTCGAGGTGCACCCCGAGCCCGATCGCGCGTGGTCCGACGGCCCGCAGTCGCTGACCCCCGCGATGTTCTCGACGATGATGGACGAGTTGCGGGCGCTGGCCCTGGCGCTCTCGCGCCGGATCGCGGCCGTCGCATGATCGTGCCGGGACTCGGCGGCCTCAGGCCGTGCTACCGCCGCGTCCTGGGTGCGCCCGATCCGCTCGATCTGTTCCAGCGCCTGTACGCCCGCGAGCGCTACGGGTTCCTGTACGAGTCGCGCGAGGAGCACGGCGGACGCGGGCGGTTCTCGTTCCTCGGCGCGCGGCCGCTGGCGACGTTCCGGGCCAAGGACCAGCGCATTCGCGTGGACCACGACCTGGGAACCGGCGTCGCCACCGGCCGGCCGCTCGACGCGCTGCGCGCGTTCCTCGGATCGGGCGTCGAGTCCTTGCCCGTGGCCACGTTCCCTGGCGGCGCCGTGGGCTACCTGGGGTACGACTTCGTGCGGACTCTCGAGCCCGTCGGCGCGGGGCCGCCCGACGATCTCGGCTTGCCCGATGCGTACTTCGTCCTGCCGAGTGAGGTGCTGATCGTCGATCACCTGGATCAGGTCGTGCACCTCGTGCGCTACGGCGACGACGGAGCAAGCTCGCGGCTCGACGCCCTGGCCGAGGCGTGCGCGCGGAGCGAGGGCCAGGATCCGGCGATCGCGCCTCAGCCGCACGAGGCGATCGGGCCCGTGCGCTCGAACCTCGATCGCCCGGCCTTCGCCCTGTCGGTCGAGCGGGCGCGCCGGCACATCTTCGACGGGGACGCGTACCAGATCGTGCTGTCGCGGCGGTTCGAGTTCGACGCGCGCGTGAACCCGCTGCGCCTGTACGCCGCGCAACGCGAGACGAACCCGTCGCCGTACCTGTACTACCTGGCTCTCGACGGCCTGTACTTCGCCGGCTCGTCGCCCGAGGCGCTGGTCCGGCTCACCGGGCGCCGCGTCGTCGCCCGGCCGCTCGCCGGGACGCGGCCGCGCGGCGCCACACCTTCGGACGACCTGCGTCTCGAGCGCGAGCTGCTTGCGGATCCCAAAGAGCGCGCCGAGCACGTCATGCTCGTCGACCTCGCACGCAACGACCTCGGTCGCGTGTGTCGCACGGGCACGGTCGGCGTCGACACGGCGTTCGCCATCGAGCGCTACGCGCGGGTGATGCACCTGGTCAGTGGCGTGCACGGCACGCTGGCCGACGATCGGGACGCGTTCGACGTGCTGGCCGCGACGTTCCCCGCCGGCACGGTGTCCGGCGCGCCCAAGCTGCGCGCGATGCAGATCATCGACGAGCTCGAGCCGGTGCGCCGGGGTCCGTACGCCGGGGCGATCGGCTACGTCAGCTTCCACGGCGACCTGGACCTGTGCATCGCGATCCGCACGACGATCCTCCACGCCGGGCGCGGTATCGTCCAGGTCGGTGCGGGGATCGTCGCCGACTCGGTCGCGGACCTCGAGTTCGACGAGACCGAGAGCAAGGCCCGCGCGATGCTCGCGGCGATCGAGCAGGTCTCGAGGGGTCAGGTCTTGGGGTCAGGTCTCGGGGTCTGACCCCGAGACCTGACCCCAAGACCTGACCCCAGCTATAGTCGGGCGATGGCCCGTCGGTCGTGGCTCGAGGCTCTCGCCGGCGCGGGATCGCTGCTCCTGGCGCTCGCCTGCTCCGGCGGCTCGCCACGCGTCGCCCCCGCGAGCGCGCCGGCCCGCGTCGTCGTCCTCGCACCCGCCGCCGCGGAGATGATGGACGCGCTCGGCGTCCTCGATCGCGTCGTCGGCGTCGGCGAGTTCGGACCGTGGCCCAGAGCGCTCGACGGCCTGCCGCGGGTCGGCGGCTACGACGCCCCGAACGTCGAGCGCGCGCTCGAGCTCGGCGCGGACGCCGCGCTGACCGCGGCGAGCGTCGCCGCAGCACCGGCACACGCGCGACTCGAGCAGCTCGGCATCCATGTCGTCGCGCTCGACACGAGCACGTTCGACGGCGTGTTCGAGTCCTTGGCCGAGGTCGGACGGTTGTTCGGTCGGACGGCCGAGGCCGCCCGAGTGACGGCCCGCATGCGCGACGAGCTCTCGGCGATCGAAGCCCGCGCGGCCGGGCTCCCCCGTCCGCGCGTCCTCGTCGTCGTCGGGCGCGATCCGCTGTTCGTCGCCGGTCCCGGGTCGCACTTCGACGAGATGATCCGGATCGCCGGCGGAACGAACGTCGCGGCCGACGTCGGTGCACCGTACCGACAGGCGTCGCTCGAAGCGCTGCTCGAGCGGCAACCGCAAGTGATCGTCGATACGTCGGACAACCGGCCCGGGCAGCGCGCGGGCGTGACGCAGCGTCGTGGGGCCGGTTCCCCTTCCTGCCCGCCGTCGAGGATCGACGCGTGTACCAGGTAGATCCCGGTCGGTTGGCGATCCCCGGGCTGCGGCTGCCGGCCATGACCCTGCTGATGGCGCGCCTCGTCCACCCCGAAACGTTCGGGGAGCCGACGGCCGACGAGCTGCGGCCGTGACCCCGCGGCTGACGCGCCGACGACTCCTCGGTGCGCTCGTCGTCGCGAGTCTCGGGCTCGGCCTCGCGCTGGCCCTCGGCGCGAGCCTCGGCGCGGGCCACGCGTCCCTGTGGACGCTCGTGCCCGGGGGGGCAGCGCCGACCGACGTCGACCGCTCGATCCTGCTCGAGGTGCGCATCCCGCGGGTCCTGCTCGCAGCGCTCCTCGGCGGCGCGTTGACCGTGGCGGGCAGCGTGTTCCAGGCGCTCCTGCGCAACCCGCTCGCCGATCCGTACGTGCTCGGCGTATCGGGTGGCGCCAGCATCGGCGGCGTCCTGGCGCTCCTCGTCTGCGGCGCGAGCGCCACGGTCGTCGGCCGGCTCGCCGTTCCGGCCTCGGCGTTCGTCGGCGCGCTCGTGTCGCTCGCGCTGATCGAGCGCGTCGCCACGGTCGGCGGGCGCATGTCGGTGCACACGCTGCTCCTGACCGGCGCGATCTTCAACGCGTTCAGCGCCGCGCTGATCTACTTCCTGCAGAGCGTGGTGTCGCTCGCGGAGCTGCACGGGATCGTGTTCTACCTCATGGGTCGGATCCCGTCGTTCGCGCTCGGCGAGCTCGCCGTGCTCGGTGCCGCCGTTCTCACGACCACGGTCGCGCTGTGGGCCATGGCCCGGGACTACAACGCGCTGTCGCTCGGCGAGGACGGTGCGCGCCAGCTCGGCGTCGACGTCGAGCGGGTCAAGCGCCGCACGTTCGTCCTCGGATCGCTCCTGACCGCGCTGGCCGTGTCGGTCGCCGGGCTGATCGGGTTCGTCGGTCTCGTGGTGCCGCACGTGCTGCGCCTGCTCCTCGGACCGGACCACCGGCTGCTCCTGCCCACGGCGTTCCTCGCGGGTGCCGGGTTCCTCGTGCTGGCCGACGTCGTGGCCCGGGTGCTCGTCGCACCGAACGAGCTGCCGGTCGGGGTTGTGACCGCGCTCATCGGCGGGCCGTTCTTCCTCTATCTCCTGCGCGGGACGGCGCGTGCACGCACCGGATACTGAGCCCCCGGCGCTCGAAGCGCGCGATCTGGACTTCGCGTTCGGCCCGCGTACCGTGCTGCGCGGCGTGTCGCTCTCGGTCCGGGCCGGCGAGGTGGTCGGTCTCGTCGGGCCGAACGGCTCGGGCAAGAGCACGATCGTCCGCATCGTCTCGGGTGTGCTCTCGGGCTACGGCGGCTCGGCGCGCCTCGCCGGCCGAGAGGTCTCGGACACGCCGGCGCGCGAGCTCGCGCGCGTGCTCGCGGTCGTACCGCAGGAGCCCGTGTTCGGCTTCGCGTTCCGCGCGCGCGAGATCGTGCTGATGGGCCGCCACCCGCACCTCGCCGGGCTCGCGTTCGAGTCCGACCGCGATCTCGCGCTCGCCGAGCGCGCGCTCGAGCGCTGCGGCGTCCTCGACCTCGCCGAGCGCTCGATCCACGAGCTGTCCGCGGGCGAGCGCCAGCGGATCGTGTTCGCGCGCGCCCTGGCGCAGGAGCCGCAGGTCCTCGTGCTCGACGAGCCCGCGAGCTTCCTCGACATCCGGCACCAGGTCGAGCTGTACGACGTGGTGCGCGAGCTCGCGGCGCGCGAGCGCGTGGCGGTGCTGACCGTCCTGCACGACCTGAACCTCGCCGCCGAGTACTGCGACCGGATCTACCTGCTGCGCGACGGACGGGTCGAGGCCGATGGATCGAGCGCGGAGGTGCTGACGTACGCGAACCTCAAGCGCGTCTTCGACACCGACGTGTACGTCGATCGGAACGCGCTCACGGGCAAGCTGCTGGTCGTGCCGCTGCCCGGGCGTGTGAAGCGCTGACCGCACGGCGCGCCTTCCCTGGCGAAGCATCATGTTCCAGTACTACCTCTACCTGGGTTACTCTGCGGATTCACCATTCCTACCAAGGAGCCATCATGTCCACCCCTGCGTCCGCAACTCCGAGCAATCCCGCTGATGCTGTCTTTCAGGCGGCGCTCGGATTCATGAACTCCATCTGCCTCAACGCGGCGGTCGAGCTTGGCATCGCCGACCTGCTGGCCGCGGGGCCGCGGCCCGTGCACGAGCTGGCGCGCGAGACGAAGACCAACGAAGACGCGCTCTACCGCACGCTGCGCCTGCTGGCCAGCCAGGGGATTTTCACGGAGAGCGCCCCACGCACGTTTGCGCACACGCCCGCGAGCGACACGCTGCGCAGGGATGCACCCAACTCCATGCGCCCGATCGCCCACTTCATCGGGGACCCGTTCCACTTCCGCACCTACGCGGACTATCTCCACTCGGTGCGCACCGGCCTGCCCTGCGTGGACAAAGTGGTGGGGATGCCCATTTTCGATTATTTGCCCACCGACAGGCGCGAGTCCGAGATCTTCAACGATTGCATGGTGGCGATGAGCGCGCAGGTGGTGCCCGCGGTGCTCGAGGTGTACGACTTTTCGGGCATCGACCTGCTGGTGGACGTGGCCGGCGGGCATGGCAGCGTGATCTGCCCCATCTTGCAGAAGTACCCGCAGATGCGCGGCATCTTGACCGATTTGCAGCACGTACTCGACGGCGCAGACCACGTGATCCGCCAGTACGGCGTGGAAAAGCGGATCGAGCGTATCCCCTGCGACTTCTTCAAGAGTGTCCCCGCGGGGGGAGACGCTTACCTGATGAAGCACATCATCCACGATTGGGACGACGAGAAGAGCCTGACCATCCTGCGCCACATCGCCACCGCCATGGGCGCCAAGAAGGGCAAGGTGATCCTGCTCGAAGCTCCCGTCCCGGCGGGGAATGAGCCACACTTGGTGAAGTTCCTCGACATCGAGATGCTGGCGATGCCGGGCGGCAAGGAGCGCACCGAAGCTGAGTACGCCGCGCTCTTCGAGCGCGCCAGTTTCTCCCTGACCCGTGTGGTGCCCACGAAGTCGCCGTTCTCGGTCATCGAAGCCCAGCGGAACTAGGGGTTTGTTGTAGGAAACCGAGCAACAAATTTCTCTTGACAAATAATATTGTCGGCGTACAACCTTGCCGACATGAGCCCGATAGCGATGCAAACGGTGCACGATCCGGCGCGGGCCGGCGTGTTGCTGGACCCCGTCCGCTTGCGACTGCTCGAACACCTAGGGGAGCCCGATTCGGCGGCGGGCCTGGCTCGACGCATGGGCATGCCCCGGCAAAAGGTCAACTACCACCTGCGAACCCTTGAAAAGGAAGGCTTTGTCGAGCTCGTCGAGGAGCGCCGCAGAGGCAACTGCATGGAGCGCATGGTCCGCGCCACCGCGCGCTCCTTTGTGATCGATCCCGCAGTGCTCGGTAAGCTCGGCGCCGACCCCAGCCAATTCCAGGACCGCTTCTCCGCCGCGTACCTCGTCGCCGCAGCCGCCAAGACCATCCGTGACGTGGCCGACCTGCGCACTCGCGCCGAGAAGGCCGGCAAGCGCCTGGCCACCTTCACGCTGCAAACCGAAGTTCGCTTTGCCACTGCCGACGATCGCGCTGCCTTCGTCGAGGAGCTCACCCACGAGATCGCGCGCCTCGCGGCCAAGTATCACAACGAACAAGCCCCCGGCGGCCGGCCCTTCCAGTTCGTCCTCGGCGGCTACCCCAGCGTGGGCGCCACACCCTCCGAGCCACAAGAAACCAAGACTCAGGAGCCATCATGAGCGTGAAAAAGGAAGCCTCGGGAAAGCGATCCGTCCAAGTGGAGGTCGAGCTCCCCGGCACGCCGGAACAGATCTGGCAAGCCATCGCCACCGGCCCGGGCATCACCGCCTGGTTCTGCCCCACCGAACTCGAAGAGCGCCACGGCGGCAAGATGGTGCTCCACATGGCGCCGGGGATGGACTCGGTAGCCACCATCACGGCGTGGGAGCCGCCCTTGCGGCTTGCCGCGGAAGACCCGGGGTGGATGCCCGGCATGCCGACGGTGGCCACCGAATGGACCATCGAAGCCCGCCCGGGCGGCAACTGCCTGGTGCGCGTGGTGCACAGCCTGTTCGCCAGCACCGACGACTGGGACGATCAGCTCGCGAGCACCGAGACCGGCTGGCCCAGCTTCTTCCGCATCCTGCGTCTGTACCTCACGCACTTCCCCGGGCAGCGTTGCTCGTCTATTCGCGTCATGGGCACCAGTGCCGGTTCTGCGGCCGACGCGTGGAAGAAGTTGAGTGGCGCGCTCGGCATTGCGGGCGCCGCCGCCGGACAGACGGTAACAGGCAGCGGCGGAGCGCCGCCTTTTGCCGGGACGGTCGAACTGGCGGAAGCGGTGAAGGACCATCACACCGTCATGGTGCGGCTGGAACAACCTGCGCCGGGGGTTGCCTCCATCGGGGGGTTCGATTGTGGCGGCATGGTGATGGCCATGGTCAGCTTCTATCTCTACGGCGAACGCGCCCCCGCCGCGGCTGAGCGCGACGCGCGACCCTGGCAGGAGTGGATGAGCAACCTCTTCCCGCAGGCCGAAGCCGCGAACAGTGGCAGCGCGTAAGGCGGGCCGCGCGTCGGGCGCAGGATAGAATCCGGGGATCCTGGGGGGCAGTCTCGATGCGGAGAACCAGACTCGCGGCTCTGATTTGCGCCGGCGCGGTCGCGCTGAGCGCGCAGGACGCCGGCGCGGCGCGCACCCAGAAGCCGCCGCTGCACGCCCAGAAGTGGATGGCCATCACCGGCAAGCCTCTGGCCGCGACGGCCGGCGCGCGGATGTTCGAGCATGGCGGCAACGCGGTGGATGCCGCGTGTGCGATGCTCGCGGCGACCTGCACGATGTGGGACACGCTCGGCTGGGGCGGCGAGACCCAGGCGTTGGTCTGGAATCCGAAGACCGGGAAGGTCGTGGGCGTGAACGCCCTCGGCGTGGCGCCAACCGGCGCGACGGCCGAGCTCTTCCGGTCGAAGGGCCTGCGTTATCCGCCGGAGTACGGACCGCTCGCCGCGGTGACGCCGGGGACCCCTGGTGGTCTGATCGTGATGCTGGCTGAGTGGGGCCAGCTCCCGCTCGCGAAGGTGCTCGGGCCGGCGATCGAGCTGGCCGACGGCTATCCGATCGAGGCGCAGCTCATCCGCACGATCGAGCGCGAGCGCGAGCGGCTCACCGGCTGGCCGTTCTCCAAGGCGGTGTTCCTCCCGCACGAGGGCAAGCCGCCCGAGCCCGGTGAGCTGTTCCGTCAGCCCGATCTCGCGCGCACTCTGCGTCGCCTGGTGCAGGCCGAGTCCGCTGCGCTCGCGGCGGGGAAGAGCCGTAAGGCGGCGATCCTCGCGGCGTACGACCTGTTCTACCGCGGCGACCTGGCGCGCGATCTGGTCGAGGCCGCGCGAGCCGAAGGTGCGCTTTTCACGAGGGAAGATCTCGCGCGCTGGACGGTGAAGCTCGAGGAGCCGGTCTCGACCAACTACCGCGGCATCGAGGTGTACAAGCTCACGACCTGGACGCAGGGACCGTCGATGCTGCAGGCGCTGAACCTGCTCGAGAGCGCAGACCTGCGCGCCATGGGCTACAACAGCGCGCGCTACGTCCACGCCGTGACCCAGGCGCTGCACATGGCGTTTGCCGACCGGGACTTCTACTACGGCGACCCCGCCTTCCCGCCGGAGGAGCCGATCCGCGGCTTGCTGTCGAAGGACTACGCGAAGCGGCGCTGGGCCGAGGTCGACTGGGCCAGGAACCGCGCCGACACGAAGCCGGGCGACCCGTATCCGTTCCAGGGCGGGAAGAATCCGTTCCTCGATGTTCTGAGAGGCTGGCCGCCGCCGGCGCCCGAGAGCTCGACGCGGTCGTCCCTGCCTTTCGACGATGCGTTCCGCGCCGGCACGACGTCGGTCATCGCCGCCGACGCCGCGGGCTGGGTGGTCTCGATGACCCCGTCGGGAGCCTGGGTTCCGGCGCTCATCGCGGGCCACACGGGCATCGGCCTGTCGCAGCGCATGCAGGCGTTCGTCGTCGATCCTCGCGAGAACCCATACAACGTGGTCGAGCCCGGCAAGCGCCCGCGCGTGACGCTCACGCCCTCGCTCGCGCTCAAGGACGGCAAGCCCTACATCGCCTTCGCCGTCCAGGGCGGCGACACGCAGGATCAGAACCTCTTGCAGTATTTCCTCGACGTGGTCGAGTTCGGCTTCACGGCCCAGGAAGCGGCGGAGGCGGCGAACTTCACCACGTACCAGGTGTTCAGCTCGTTCGCGGCGCACGAGAAGCAGGCCGGCCGCCTGACCCTCGACAGTCGCACGCCCGAATGGGTGCGCGACGAGCTGCGCTCGATGGGCTACACGCTCGACGACGCCGAGCGCAACACCGGCCCCGTCAACGCAGTCGTGTTCGACCACGCCCACGGCACCATGTGGGGCGGCTCGTCGAACCAGGGCGAGGACCACGGCATCGGCTGGTGAGGTCGCTGACAGCCCTAGCTAGCCCCTCTTCCCGAACCAGACCAGAGTCCTTTCCGCCGTTTCCGTGCCGGCCAACAGGTCCATCACGCCGTCGCCGTTCCAGTCCGCGATGCAGATCGTGCTGGGGCTCTCGGGGCAAGAGAGCACGTTCGCGGGGCCGAACCGGTCGTTGCCGAGATTGATCCAGTAGCTCAGCGTCCTTGCCTCGTTCTGAGCGTTGGCGATGACGTCCAGCTTGCCGTCGCCATTCAGGTCTGCCAGGGTGGGAGCGAAGCACTCGTCCCGTGCTTGCAGCTTCGGCACGGCCCCGACGGCGAACCGTCCGCGGCCATCTCCCACCAGGATCTGAATCACGCTTGAGTCGTCGTTGCCGAGAGCAAGGTCGACCTTGCCATCTCCAGTCAGGTCACCCGCTTCAAGTGAGGTGGGCCCTTGGAAACCGGTGATCGGGCTCCCAGGGGCAGTCTTGAAGCCGCCCTTGCCGTTACCGGCGATGTCCCTCTGAGCGTTGAAAGTTGACGGCGGTCTCCGACCCGATGACATCATCGGGTTGCATGAAACAAGGAGACCACCGCCATGAGGAAGAATCGCACGAGGAAGGCTTCCGCGAAAGGCACGTTTGGCCCGGGGAGGTCGGCTCCGACGAGACAATCTCGGCTCGTCGGGGTGATCCTGGACGCCCGAACGGCGCTGCGCGAGCTCGTCCTGACCGCCGGCCTCGAGGTGTTCACCGAGATGCTGGAGGACGATCGGGCCACGATCTGTGGCCCCAAGCACCAGCCGATGCCGGATCGGCGAGCCTACCGACACGGACACGACGAGGGCCGTCTGGTGTTCGGAGGGCGAAAGATTCGCGTGAAGAAGCCGCGGATCCGAAGCATCGAGGGTGAGGAGATTGAGCTGGGGACCTGGCGTCGAATGGCCGACGAGGATCCGCTGCGGGATCGTGTCGTCGAGCAGATCCTGCTCGGGGTCAGCCAACGGGGCTACGAGCGGAGCCTCGAGCCGTTGCCGGCGGGTGTGTCGGCACGTGGGACTCGCCGATCGAGCGTGAGCCGACAGTTCCAGGCCCGCACGACGCAGCAGACCCAGTCGTTCCTGTCGCGTTCGCTCGAAGGGATCGACCTGCCGGTGCTCCTGATCGACGGGACCGCGCTCGGCGATCACATGCTGTTGGTCGCGCTGGGGATCGACACGTCGGGCAAGAAGCACGTCTTGGGCGTCGCCGTGGGGACGACCGAGAGCGAGCAGGTGTGCCGCTCGCTGTTCCGGGACCTCATCGATCGGGGGCTGGTGGTCGAGCGGGCACGGCTGTTCGTGATCGACGGCGGCAAGGGGCTGCGCAAGGCGATTCGAACGACGTTTGGCGAGTGGGCGATTGTGCAGCGCTGCCAGATCCACAAGCTGCGCAACGTCGCCGAGCACCTCCCGGAAAACCGTCGTGCGTGGGTGAAGGCTGCGATCGTCCGAGCGTGGAAGTCGGGTAAGGTCGACACGGCTCGGCATCGCCTGCAGCAGTTGGCCACGCGTCTCGACGACGATCATCCCGACGCTGCCCGATCGATCCGTGAGGGACTCGACGAAACCCTCACGGTGATCCGGCTCGGTCTCGGTGGCGGGCTGCTGCGGACGCTGCGGTCGACGAATCCGATCGAGAATCTCCAGGGGACGATCCAGCGGGTCGTGCGCAACGTCAAAAACTGGCGCAGTGGAACGATGGCCCGTCGGTGGTGCGTGACCGCACTCGCCGAGGCCGAGAAGCGATTCCGCCGCGTCAGGGGTCACAAGGAGATGCCTCAGCTGATCGCCGCTCTCGAAGCCATCGTCAACCAGAACACGCTGGACAGTGCCCAGCAGGTCGCGTAGAACCGGTGTCGGAACCGCTCGTCACTTTCAACGGCCGATGGGACATTCCCCTTTCTTGATCCGGTTCGAGAGTACGTCATGGGCGGTTCCAAATCACACATTCTGCAGATCGAACGGCTCCAGTCTCGCAGCGGCTACGGTCCGTTTCATCGATTGGCGATCCAGTCTGGCGACCGCGAGATTGCGGTCCTGATTTCACTGTTTGGCTGGCTCGTGTTCCGGTTCACCCTGTCGAAGGTGGTTTACGGTGGCCCTTGCCCAACCTACGTCGAAGAACTCGACACAGGCCGTAGCTTGCTGGCCCCGAAGGACACGTTCTACCACCTGAATCCCGCCCCCCGTTCGATGGAAGGGTAGCGAACGGTGAACCAGTTACTGCTCGCCGCCAGACGCCTCGGGAAGGACGGACCATGCCCTACCTCAGTCCCTCGACCCTGACCGCCGCCGAGCAGGCGCTGATCCTAAGAGCCACCGCCGGTAACGCACGCGATCACCTGATCTTCAGCGTCGCGTTGGGCACGGGCCTCCGCCTCGGCGAACTCGTCGGTCTCGACTGCGGCGACGTCTTCGCCCCGGACGGAACGCCGCGGGTCCGTGTGCGGGTGAGGCGCGAAATCGCGAAGCGCGGCCGCGCCGGCGACGTGTTCCTGCCGGACAGGCTCGTGGCGAAGCTGCGGCGGCTGTGGAAGCACAAGGTCGCACGTGGCGAGTCACTCGAACCGTCGGCACCCCTGTTCTGCAACCAGTCACGCCGCCGCGTCTCGAAGCGACGGGTCCAGTTCGCGTGGCGGACCTGGCAGAAGCGCGCGGGTTTCGACCGGCTCTACAGCTTCCACACGACGCGTCACACCGCCGTGACTTCGGTCTACCGGCTGACCCACGACCTGTTCCTGGCGCAGAGGTTCGCGCGGCACGCGAGCCCGCTGACGACGGTGGTGTACACGCATCCGTCGGATCAGGAAATGCAGGACCGCGTTCGGAACCTGACGTGCTGAAGCCGCACGGGCGGACCCCTGCGTCACGAAAACGGGTCGAACCCGCCCTCCACGAAGAGATCTTCTGTCCTACCCGTGCTGGACTCATATCGTGGCGCCCAAACCGCTTCGTATGTCCACGGCTTACGTTCGTGGCACCGATCGCACTCTAAGAACGGTCGGCCGTCTGCCGGCGGCGGCACTGGCGCGAACAACTCCGTGTTTACAGGAACGCCGTCACTGAGACAATAGTCCACCGAGATTCGGAACCACCGCCCACTCCCATCCTTGTGCGGTATGGTTGCCTTGACGGTGAACTCGGCGCCACAGTCCGGGTTCGGGCATACAAACCGGCGCAGTCCAAGAGGCGGGGTCATGCGATCTCTCCACCGATGCGAACGCCGATAGAATACTCCGCGCGCCGCACAGCGCACCAGGACACCCAGCAACACGGGCCGGTTCACCGACCGGGTGTTTCGCCGTTGACGACCGTGGTGTCACGCATCCCTCGGACCAGGAGATGGCGGAGAAGCTGAGGGGGATGGCGTGCTGAGCCGAAACGGGCCGTCAGTCCGGCCGGTTCTTTGCGGGGTGGTACACTGAACTGCAATCCCACCCGAAAGGCAGGTCCCCGTGAAGTTCCCCGTGAAGCATATCCCGCCCGTGCTCGATTTCGTTCCGTGGACCGCCGCGCGTTTCCAGACCGAGGAGGCTCGTGACCGGTTTCTGAGCGTCGTCGCCACCCGTCCGACGAACGAGATTGAGGGCAAACCGATGCCCGACGAGGGCCGAGGCGCGCGGGTCCGTTGGCGTCCGGGGCAGTTCCTCGGACTCAACGACGTTGCCTATACCCACGGCGGACGGATCATGGTCGCCGCGACCGCTCGACACCTCCGGTAGCTCACCGACGACGACGCCCCTCCGATCAGGAGATGGCGGAGAAACTGCGCACTCTCGCCTGCTGAAGCGCGATCGGTCACCGTCGACGAATCGAGCGCCCGCGACCACCCGATCTTGCCCCTGGCACCGGCCTTCGGATCCCGCACTCCCCGGCGTCACCGTCCGGGACGTTCACCTCGGTGCGACGGCTCAGGGGACCTCTACCTGGACCACGTTTCCCTCGATGCGAACCTTGTAGCACGGGACTTCTTGTGGGGCGGGTGGTGTCAGGTTCTTGCCGGTGCAAACGTCGAAGGTCGCTCCATGCCAGGGGCACGTCACCGTGGTCCCCTCCAGTGCCCCGTCACCAAGTGGGCCACCCCGGTGCGTACAGGTGCCTCCCATGGCGTAAAAGGCCCCATCTACGTTGAAGAGCGCGATCTGCCGCCCGCCCACTTCAACGGCCATGCCGGAACCAGGAGCGAGGTCGTTCACATCTGCAACTCTGTGGTAGATGCCCATGGCGACTTACCTCCTCCCACAACGCCCGCACGCCTTCGATCAGCTCAAACGCAGCCCGGACCGCGAACTTCGCTGTCTGCCGTGTCCTCTGGAAGCAGACTTGTCGCAAAACTGTGCGGATCAGCCTCATGGCGGTCGAGAAGCTCCTGGAGGTCGGCGAGCACCCGCTCGCGGGTGGCCAGGCCGTAGCCGTAGATCGCCAGAGGCCCGATCAGCTTCAGGTAGTTGTGGTTGGCCGCATCGTGCTGGGTGGCACACGCGCTCGGACTACGCGCTGCCCGCAGCAGGTCGTCGAAGACCTCCGCAAATCGTGCGACGGTCGGTTCCTCATGCAAGTCCACGGGGATCTCCGGGAATCGGGCAACAAGCTCCCCAACCGTCATGACGATTGCCTCCAGGGCCGCAGGGCAGTCTACTCCGGGATCTGCGGTCCTGACGAAGCGCCCGTTCTGGTAGCTGTTCCTGGACCAGCGGTTCGCGCGCCACGCCTCACCGCTGACGACGGTCGTGTACACGCACCCGTCGGACCAGGAGATGGCGGAGAAGCTGAGGGGCCTGAATTGCTAGCCGCGCGTCCTGGGCCCGGCAGCATCAGTGGTCGGAATGCCCTGGAGACCGCTCGGCCTCCTTGCCGAGGTAACCTCGAATCGCTTCGACTATGTGCTTGATGTCGTAGGCGACGACGATGCCTGTGTTGGCACGCGTGTATAGATCCTCAAACGCCTTGGCGGCTGGATCGTTTAGGTCCTCCTTCTTGAGAACGGGCACCATTTCGTGTTTGTAGCCTCTGATCACTCCCGCGACGCGAAACTCGTTCGTATTCCCGCGCCGAAACACAACGGGGCCGCCCGAGAATCCCGGATTGTTGTGTCCATCGACGTAGATGACCGCGGCGTTGGGTTCGCGAGTGTCCATTGCCGACAGGATTCCCGACTTGATGAACGCGACCTCACCTTGCGGCGAGGCCGTGGATAGTCCGAACGGATACCCGAGAAAGTAGACCTGTTGGCCGAGGACGATTTCTGCTGTCGTTGGCTCCAACGGGAGTGTGGCCGTCACGGGTTGGGAGAGAGGAAAAGCCACAATGTCAACGGAACCGCTGCTCGGCAGGATCGCGGTTCCATCGACTCGTTGCCATGTCGATTGGCGGACGCAGAGCGACGAACCCATCACTTCAATGGGCCCGGATCCCAAATTGTGCTTCGCCGTTACGAGGAACTGTTTCCCTTCGACTTCGATGGTAAAGGCTGTGCCTGCCGGAGTCCCTCCGATTCGCAGCCTCAGGACGCGACACCAGGCGTTGGAAGGCACCGATGCGCTTGCGGTCGAGAGGGCGCTCCACACGATGCACGCAAGGGCCGCGACTACCGTTCGTCCCACGTTCCCCCCTTCTTGAACCGAACACTCCGCCTGCGCCAGCCCTCGGCCGATATTCCCCGACGATAGCAGCCCAGAGATTCGCTCGTCACGCCTCACCGCTTACGACCGTGTACACGCACCCGAGCGACCAGGAGATGGCGGAGAAGCTGCGGGGGATGGCGTGCTGACGCCGAGACCCGTCAATCATCTTCGCTGTCGTCGTACGCCTCCATCACCGCTTGAAGCCGGCCCCACAAGTCATCGAGCTCCTTCTTGAGCTTCTTGCTCTTGCAATGGTTCGCTTCCGCTGCGACGAACCCCATGAGGTCGTCCAAGTCGTCGAGCGTGTACATCCCGCGCAGGCGGCCGTCCTTCATCGGCCGAAGGCGCTCGGCGTACCCCGCGTCGGCGAACGTGTGGTCGACGATGAGCTCTCGGTCGCGGCGGCTGAGGACGACCGGAACCGGCGCACCGTGGCTGATCTTCCTGACCTTCACAGCACGCGCCCGCGCTTGCCTCACCCTGTCCTCCTCCTCGATTCCGTAGAAGGCCAGGATCTCCGCTCGCCGCTGCTCGAAGTACAGGAGTGGATCCTCCGGCAGGTCCGCGGCCCCGCACACGCCCGGCGGCGGGTCCTGGCGAATCGCGTAGTCCTCGGCCTGCTCACGGCGACAAGCCTCGCAAAGCGAGCCTGCGACCGACTCACACCGGCACCGTGGGGAGCGCAGCCAGTGCTTGACATCGATGGGTCGTGGGATCACGCGCTTGCCTGAGGTTGACCGCGCGTGGACGGACCGGCCGGGGCGACGTTCCGCGCCAGCACATCCACGGCGTCCGACGGCGCGAACGACACGGCCGAGGCCCAGCTCGGCACGAGGTCGGTGCTGACGAGGCTCACGGGTACACGCTGTCCTTCCCATGCAGAAAATGGTTGGTTGCGAACGCCATGCCGATTGACCATTGCACGAAGTAGGCTCTGTGGTCCGCGCTGTCTCGAATCACCATGAAGCCGTCCGCTGCCAATGCCTCCCGGGACAGCGGTTCACCCTTGGGCTGCTCAAGAACTTCGTCCGGCATCCCATCGAGGTCGCGGTCTCGAAAGGTGAATACCGTCCGACGCTCGCTTGTGATCATTCGGCCGGTGCGCGGGTCTTGCGTCACCAGCGCTTGGGGCGGGCTGTCGATCGTCAGCGTCAAGGCCAGGCCCGGGCCTCTCTCCAGGGACAAGTTGACTTTGGCTGCACCGCCCGGCCCACTCCGATAGGAAGCGGTCAGCTGGCCTTTGGCGGAGTCCAGCGTGTTGTTGAGTTCCGAATAGTCCTTCAACCACCAAGCCTGGCCCTTGAAGGCCTGGACCACCCTCCCATCGGGAGGCACCGCTGGCCCTGCTGGTTCTGCGCACGAGATAACGCAGACCAGCACGATCGCGAGGGCGACTCGGGGGGCCACGCCAGCCTTCACACTGTGCTCCCGACGCCGAGGTTCGGGGCCGCGGGTCCGGCCGCAGAAACAGAAGTATACCCATCCGAGTGGACAACGATGAGAGTCACAAGCTGCGCGGGATGGCTTGCTAGGCGCCAGTATTGCCCCCGTTTGAGGCCAATCTGGCTTTCAGACGCCCTCGGTCCCCTTCCCCGCCCCGTTCCGCGCTATAACTAGTCCAACACTACCGGGACAGGGGGGCGCATGATCCGGCTACAAGTCCGCGCAGCAACCGTGATACTCGCAATCGGTGCTGCTTCCTTCCTCTTCCGGACCGCCTCGGCGACTGCGCGCGAAGGACCTCGGGAACTTGACCTCGAGCAGCGAGTCCAGGCCCAGAGAGCGATCGAAGAAGTCTATTCGCGCCACCGCATCTGGCCCAGCGAGAACCGCACACCGAAACCAGCGCTATCCGTCATGATGCCGGACACCGCAATCCGCGCGAAGGTAGTCGACTACCTCAGGAAATCGAACGCGCTCCAGGCGATCTGGGGAAGCCCGATCACGCGAGATCACCTTCAGTCCGAAATTGAACGCATGGCAACACACACGCGCGAGCCCCAGGTTCTGCGCGAGCTGTTCGACGCACTGCACAACGATCCTGTCATCATCGCCGAAACGCTCGCCCGACAAGCACTCGCCGACCGCCTGATTCGCGAGCGCTACAAGAAGGACGAGCGCCTCCACACCTCCGCCCGGACCCGCGCGGTAAACGGAGCGAGTAGCGTGTCAATCGTCTCAGATCTGCCGCACGTCGCCGATGAGTACTTTGAGTGTGCTTCGCGGCCGACGCTCAGTCGATCGCGGGAAGGTCGACCGGGGCTGGATGAGTTCTTGTTCGTTGAAGATTGCGAGCGCCTACTCGGGGAACTCAATAGCGGCGAGATCCCGGTCGTTCCACGGCCGAGAGGGTCCAGTTCGCAAGTCGTTAAGGAGACCGACGAGGGGTTTATCGCCGGCGCAATACTTAGCAAGCAGACCGATGCCATTAGGATCGGGATAGGGTTTTGGCCGAAGGTCAGCTTTGAGTCGTGGTGGTCCAAGCAGAGCCGGACGACGAGTCGTCAGCCGCCCGCACACTCGACCGATTACTCCATGGTCGAGCCTCGAGGCGCGTTCTCGTGTCTCCCAGGTACGTGGAGCCCGACCTCCGTCGTGGGAGCTCCTGCGCCTCGTTACATGCTGAACACGGGAATCTGGACTGGCGCCGAACTGGTTGTCTGGGGAGGTTTTGACTTTGTCCCTTACGTGTTCTTCCAGAGCGGCGGTCGCTACAACCCTGCGATTGACAATTGGCAAGCAACCGCGATCGATGGCGCCCCTTCCCCGCGGAATTGGCATGCAGCGATATGGACCGGCACCGAGGTCATCGTGTGGGGTGGTAAGACGGATGTGTACTTTGACACTGGCGGTCGCTACAACCCCACAACGGACGTCTGGCAGGCGACATCGGTCATCGGCGCCCCGTTTGCTCGCGAACTGCACACGGCAGTGTGGACGGGCGAGGAGATGATCATCTGGGGCGGGCGTCGCCACGATGGATCAAGTTATGTGTACGAGAGCTCCGGGGGGCGGTACAACCCTCTAAGTGACACGTGGTCACCGACGTCTGTTCTTAACGCCCCCCAGGGGGTCGTAATTGGTACCGCCGTGTGGACCGGCAGCGAGATGATCGTCTGGGGTGGACAGTATTTTTCGGACGGACAATGGCGTGCTGTCAACACAGGAGGCCGCTACGACCCGGAATCGAATCTGTGGGCGAGCACGTCAACTGTGTTGGCGCCGGCGGGGCGCGGTTGGCATTCCGCGGTCTGGACCGGCAGCGAGATGATTGTCTGGGGAGGCGGATCGAGCATCGCCTTCTGGAATACTGGCGGTCGATACGACCCAGGCACCGACACTTGGGTGGAGACCAACCAGGCGGACGCTCCGTCGCCACGCGCCGGTGCCACGGCGGTGTGGACCGGCAACGAAATGGTCGTCTGGGGCGGCGAGGCCGAGGGGGGCGGCCAGTTCGTCAACCTCAACACAGGCGGACGTTACACGCCCGCGCTCGACGCATGGGTCCCGACGTCGACTGCGGGCGCTCCCAGCGAGCGTGCACGACACACAGCAGTCTGGACCGGCGCGGAGATGATCGTGTGGGGCGGGTCGAACCCCAGTGAATGCTGGGACTCGGGTGGTCGTTACTGCGTCTCGAACTGTGCCACGGCTTCGGTTTGGTATCAGGACCGGGACGAGGATGGACAGGGCGACGCGTCGGTCTTCGTGTATTCCTGTGCCGAACCCGAGGGCTATGTCCCGTCGCAGGCCGATTGCGACGACACGAGAGCGAGCGTGCACCTTGGCGCTCCGGAGCTCTGCGACGGTCTGGACAACGACTGCTCGGGTGGTGTTCCCTTGATCGAGGCCGATGCGGACGGCGACACGTACCGGGCGTGCGCCGGCGACTGCGACGACTCGTCCCCGACCTCTTACCCTGGTGCTCCAGAGTTCTGCGACGGCTACGACAGCGATTGCGATGGTCTGCTCAGTAACGGCACTCCTTGCGGCCCTCATGAGATCGGTTCCGTCCCTCTTGCCCAGCGCCCCTACGCTGTGGCGATTACGCCGGATGGGTCGACTGCACTCGTTACCCGGCTCGTTCAGAGCGACGTGGTGTTCATCGACGTGCAGACTCGCGCGCCCATCGGAGCCGTCACCGTGGGCGAGGATCCAGTGGCTGTCGCTGTGACCCCTGACGGCACTACCGCCATCACGGCTGACATCGGCGAAGAGACGATCACCTTCATCGACCTGACCTCCCGGACGGTCATCGGAAGCACTCCGACGCCCGGTGACCCGTGGGACGTGGCGATCACTCCGGATGGCAGTCTCGCCGTCGTTCCCAGAGGTAGTTCCAGCGCCGACAACGTCTTGTTCGTCGATATTGCATCGCGCTCCATCGTCGACTCGTTGGCGGTAGGCACCTACGTGTGGGCCGTCGCGATCACCCCAGATGGCACCAAGGCCCTCGTGACGGACCTTGACGGCAACGCCGTCCACGTGATCGATCTGGCCTCGCGAAACGTCTTGACGTCGATTCAAGTCGGCACTCGTCCGGCGCGAATCGCCGTTACCCCTAACGGAACGACCGCGTTCGTGGCGAACTTCGTCTCGGCCGACGTCAGCGTCATCGATATCGCGACTCTGACGGTCATCGATACGATCCCCATGGAAGGGATCGATGTGTGGGCCGTCGCCGTTACGCCTGACGACACGACGGTGTTCGTGATCTACCAGGACTCGACCGACCCCGTCGGCCGCGTGACGACGGTTGACGTTGCGTCCCGGGCGCGCATCAATACGGTAACCACCGGGAACCGGCCCCGCGGAATCGACGTCATGCCGTTAGGTAGAGTCGCCTGGATCGCGCACGAGCATGGGAATGAAGTCACGATTATCGCTGAGTGCACAGATACCGACGTTGACGGCTTCTTCGAGGAGCCCGGATGCGGCACCTCCTCCGACTGCAACGACAGCAACGCGACCGTGTATCCCGGTGCGTCGCAAGTCTGCGATGGTATGAACAACGACTGCGACGACGGTGCTTGGCCAACTCTGCCGTCGAACGAAACTGACCTGGATGGGGACGGAACAAGTGTGTGCTCGGGGGACTGCGACGAAGCACGGGCGAGCGTCTACCCGGGTGCCGTAGAGCTGTGTGACGGGTTGGACAATGACTGCGCCGGCGGGGTTCCCGCTATTGAGGCCAATGCCGACGGTGATTCCTACCGCGTGTGCGCGGGCGACTGCCACGACGCGGTTTCGGCCTTCTATCCTGGTGCGTCCGAGACCTGCGACGGCTACGACAACGACTGCGATGACGTGATCGATGACGGTCTCGATTGCCCCACCGACTGCGAGAGCCCCGAATTGGTCGGCACCAATACCCGCCTCACGTTCGATTCGGCGGGGTCCTCCCACCCGGCTATCGTGTGGAACGGAGCAGAGTACGCGGTCGTGTGGCAAGACAGTCGGGATGGCACCTCGCAGATCTATTTCGCACGCCTCGACGCAGCGGGTCACCGTCTCAGCGAAGACTTGCGCTTGACGAACGGGCCGGCGATAAAGCCAGCCATCGCTTGGACCGGTTCGGAGTATGGCATTGCTTGGTTTGGCAGTCCGGGCAGTGTGTCTTTCAAGACGGTCACCCTCTCGGGCGTCCCGCTCGGCACAGAAGAACCGATCAGCTTTAGGCCCGTGGCACACGGAGGCAGTGCGACACCCCCATCGCTGGTCTGGACCGGCTCGCAGTTCGGCCTGACCTGGATGGGAATTGACGACGAGAACATCGAGCAGACGTACTTCGCTCGAGTCGACAGGTACGGTCACCGGATCGGGGACGAGGTCAACGTATCGAACAGCCCCTTCAACCCTTGGTACAACGAGTTCCCCTCTGTTGCGTGGAGCGGCTCCCGGTTTGGGATTGCGTGGAAGGTGTGGGATCCTGGCGTCAGCTTCGCTACTCTCGACGCGACTGGGACCGTTCAGAGCCTGCAGCCCCCCATAGGCTGCGGAAGCTCAATCCCTGGGACGTCGGTGAAGTGGACGGGGACCGAGTTCGGTGTCCTGTGTGGCACCGGCGTCTCGTTCCAAGTTGTCAGATTCAGTGAGAATGGGGCGCTGCTCGAATCGCCCTACATCTGGGCGAACGTAGGCCCATTCGCCGGAGGGGCACTGGCACACACCGGGACTGAATTCGGAGCGCTGTTAGCAGATTACCCCTCCCGCGATCTGCTCCTACACCAAGTTGACAACTACGGCAACGAGATCGGCCCACCAGCGACGTTTGCAACGTCTCTACAGTTATGTGACGACGGCCCAGACTCTCGTGACGAATCTCTGGTTTGGAACGGTTCTTCATACGCAGCAGTGTGGTGCAGCGAGCAGGACGGCAACCGAGAGATCTACTTTGGGCGCATGGGTTGCAACTGCCGAGACCAGGATTCTGACGGCGTATCGAGCTGCAACGAGTGCGACGATGCGCGGGCGAATGTGCATCCAGGCGCCCCAGAACTGTGCGACGGGCTGGACAACGACTGCGTTGATGGCGTCCCTGCGGCCGAGGCCGACGTGGACGGCGACGCGTTCCGAATCTGCCAAGGCGACTGCGACGACACGAGCCCGGCTCGGTTCCCGGGCAACCCGGAGGTCTGCGACGCGATCGACAACAACTGCAACGCCCTCGTCGACGAGGACGCGCTCGGCGAGGACACCGACGGGGACGGCGACCACAACCTGTGCGACAACTGCCCGCTGGTGGCCAACCCAACGCAGATAGACACCGACGCGGACGGGCGAGGAAACTCCTGCGACAACTGTACGTTCGCAGCGAATCCCGCTCAGCAGGATACGGACGCCGATGCTCGAGGCGACGCCTGCGACAACTGCCGCCTCGACTACAACCCGCTGCAGGACGACTACGACGGCGATCGGGCGGGCGACGCCTGCGACAACTGCCTGTTCGACTACAACCCGGCGCAAACGGACCTGGATGACGACGTCGAGGGCGACCTCTGCGATCTCGACGACGGGCTGATCTACATCCTCTTCCACCAGAACGACTACGTGGAGTGGCAGGAGGAGACAGGGTTCACGACCTGGAACTCGTACCGTGGCGACCTGGCGGTCCTCCGCAGCGGCGGCCCGTACACCCAGCTGCCCGGCTCGAACAGCCTCGCAAGCCGGCACTGTGGACTGACGGATCCCTGGGCGCTCGATGACGTCGACCCCCTGCCCGGTAAGGCAGCGTTCTTCCTGACCACTGGCGTGTTCGGCGGCGAGAGCAGCCTGGGGAAGAACAGCGCGGGAGTCACCAGGCCGAACGCGAATCCGTGTCCGTAGTGCCCATCGGAGGGACTGCCATGCACCGAGGCCTACTCGTGGCCGCCGCTCTACTCCTCGCCCCTGCCCAGTCGAGCCAGCCGTCGCCGCCGGAGCCTGGCGCCACAGCTGAAGCCACGGCCCAGTCTGCGGGGAAGCTACAACTGACCGTCATGTTGGTGGCCGCAGACCTCTCCGTGAGGCCAGTTCCGAAGCGGGCCTTCATTATCACCCGTTCGGCTGAACAAGCATCGGAGCCAACGCTGACGACAGGCTTCGACGGCCGTGCGAGCTTGTCGTTGCCGCCTGGGGACTATCGGCTGCATAGTGCGGATCCACTCGCGTTTGAATCGCGACGTTTCTCATGGGACGTCCCCTTCAGCATTCATGCCGGCGGCGAGACCGTCGTGGAACTCTCGAACGACAACGCGGCCATCACCGAAGCAGCGCGGCCGCCGTCTTCGCCGGTCGAGAGTGACGAATCTGGCCTCTACCGACGATTTCGGGACAGCGTGTTCACGGTGTGGTCGGAACACGGGCACGGCAGTGGCTTCTTAGTGGACCGGCGCGGACTGATCGTCACCAACCACCACGTCGTCCGCGAATCCGAGTATCTGGCGGTGCAGCTGGATTCGCAGCGGAAGTATCCAGCCACCTTGGTCGTCAAGAGCGATTCCCAAGACCTCGCCGTTCTCCGCGTTCACCCAGACGTCTTGCAGGGCATCCAGCCCTTGCCACTCTCCGGTGCAGGCCGGACAGAATCCCCTGTTTCGGTCGGGGAGCGCGTTTTGGCAATCGGTAGCCCCCTGCACGCGGAAGGAGTGTTGACTTCGGGCATCGCGAGCAAGATCGAGCAGGACGCCATCTACACAGACGTCAGTATCAACTCGGGCAATTCGGGCGGGCCGCTATTCAGTATGCTGGGCGAAGTCATCGGCGTGAATACGTTCGTCGATAGCGGTTCAGTCGGCCCTGGCATCTCTGGGGCCGTGCGAATCCACGTCGGCCTTGGCCTGATTCAAGCAGCAGTTCAAGTACTTGAGAGCACGCCGCCGCCGTCCTCACAGCGGCTGCCGGTCGCATCCAGCTACACCTTTCCTCCGGGGGCGCTCCGCAAGGCCGCGCTTATGCGGTCCGTGGATCCGAGGCGGTATCACGCGGAGGCGGGGGGGGTTGATGTACAGATTGTCACGCCCGTTGTGATTGCAGCTTTGGAGCTGTCGGCTGAGAAGGAAGCCGCGGACCAACATGCACGGCGCACCCGCGACGACCCCGGGGCCAAACCATACACGCCGGGTCAGGACTTCTACGAGTGGCGACGTTACGTCGGCGACTTTCGGCCCGTGGTTACCGTTCAAGCTGTTCCTGAGATCGTCATGACAGGAGGCAGCCTCGCCGCGAAGATTCTCCTTGGTCTGAGCGCACCTGGTCGTTTTCGCTTCAAGACCGACTTCGTGCGGATGGAACTGCGTCGCGATGGGGTTGTGGTCGGCCCGATCTTCCCCGGACGGATCCCCAATGTGCTGGCCTTTCAGGTTGGTGTGGATCGAATGAACGACGTCTCTTTCCTGGGCAGCTACGAGTATCCACCCGAGGCCTTCAAGCCGGGTTCAGTCGTCGAATTGGCAGTGTACGTTTCAGGTCGACAGGCGCCACATGTGCGCACGCTCCCTCCAGAGCAGCTTGCGTTGGTTTGGAGCGACTTCGAACCGTTGATCCAGTCTCTTCAGGCGGAGGTCGATGGCGACGGACCCGCGCCGCCAGGACCCGATGCCGAAGCACACCTGGACGCTCTCGTGCTCGTATATCTCCGCAACAGTCGTGGATGGGTTGAGCCGGGCGTGATCGCCAGGTCGTTAGCGCGGCAGCTCACCGAGGTTGAGGAGTCCCTTCTCCGCTCCGCGCAGGCTGGCCTAGTCGTTCAGCAGGAAGGTAACGTCAAGCGGTTTCGCATCCCGTGACCCAGCGGTGCTGCTGGGGGTGCACGCTAGCGACCTAGTCTTCCGGCTCGTAGACTGTCGAGTCGCCAAGACTCCAGAACCCAGATTGCTTGAATGCGCTGGCCAGGGACGAATACCATCCATCGTCACGCCCGAACCGTGTGCCTCTGGCCGATACTAGGCCCCAGGGATAACCAGTCTCTCCGTATCCATGCTCCGAGTAGGCAATCCGGAGACCCTCTGGGAGCACAGCGACATACCAACATGGGTACATAGTGCGAGAGAGTGAGAATTCCCATTCCCGTCGATGCATTCGTGGCTCGACAAGGAACGTGACAAGCTCGCTGCGCACCTCTTCGTCGTCGATGCGCTCAAGCTCAACGTCAATGACCCGTTCGAGCTCCTTCTCGTCCACGGCTCGCTCCGCTGAAGCTCTCCGGCCGGCAGTCCAGAGCGAGAGAGCCCGTCCGGCCTCTCCCGCTGGCTCGCACCCGAGGCCCCGCGCGAGAGAGCTTACGCCCTCGCCGGGTTTGCGCGGAAGTCCGCGGACCTTCGAGACGTCCCGAAACCTGGCTCTCGGCCCGTTTTGGGATTTGAACGCCTGGCTCCCCAGACAGGACTCGAACCTGCGACCCGGTGGTCAACAGCCACCCGGCCTACTGGTGCTCGGGGCGCAGGAGATCGAGCACGCTCTTGACCGGTGAGAACGTGGTCAGCGGGACCTCGACGAACACCGACGTCCACCCGGCCATCCCGCCGTTCCACAGCCCGGGCCGCTCGAGCACCCGGACCTCGCGCCCGCCCCACTGCTTCGAGCCGACGATGTACGCTTCGGGGTCGACCCAGCGCGCGAGATCGTACGGCTTGCCGTCGACGTCGCGCACCGCGCACACGAGGTCGACCGGGTTGAAGTGCGTCGCCCGCGCGAGCGTCGCCAGGGCCTCCGCATCGTCGGCCCGCACCTGGCCGGCCTCGACGATCTGGCTCGTGACCTGCCCGTCGGCACCGCGAACCCACACCGGTCCCCCGCCGGGCTCGCCGGTGTTGCGCACCATGCCGCACACGCGGATCGGCCGCGACAGCCGATCGATCAGCCAGTCGCGCCGCAGGGCCTCGCTCGCGTCGCGCAGCTGACCGTCGAGGTCGACCTGCAGCTTGGACGTCGTGAAGCGCAGCGCCTGGTCGACCGCGCTCCCGCGACCGCGGCCCGCGTGCAGCCGCTCGAGCAGCTCGTGGACCCGGCGCTCGATCTGCACGAGCAAGCCGCCGAGGATCGTCTTCCACTCGATCGTCACGTCCCGCTGCGACTCGGGCTGGACGTTGTCCACGTTCTTGATGAACACGAGATCGCCCGCGAGCGCGTTCAGGTTGGGCAACAGCGCCCCGTGCCCCCCGGGCCGGAACACCAACCGGCCCCGCGCGTCGCGCAGCGGTCGACCGTTTCCGTCGACGGCGATCGTGTCGGTCGACGGCGATTGCGACGAGACCGAGACGTCGAGCTGCACGTCGAGCGCCCGACCGAGCGTCCGCCGGGCCCGCGTGATCGCCGCACCCACGCGCTCGAGGTGCTCGGGTGCGACCGACACGTGCACGCGGCACACCCGGTTGCGGTCGGTCACGAGGGCTGCGGCCTCGGCCAGCTGCTCGTCGAGCGCGGTTCGGGCGCGGGTCCCCGCGCCGTGGAACTTCACCAGCGCCTTGGACAGGCGCGCATACCCCAGGCCCGCATCGTCGAGCAGGGCGTCGAGGATCGGGACGAACCGGCCCTCGCGCACGAGCTCGTCGATGCGCGCGCCGTTCGCGCGCAGGACGCGTCTGAGGTCGTCGTGAAACGCGAACCGGTCGAGGCTCTGCAGGAACGTGGTCAACGCCGAGGCCTCGCGCTCCCCGCGTGCCGCCCGGGCCACGACCTCGGTCCAGCTCAGTCGGCGGCCGTCGCCGCGCGCGAAGTATTCGAGGTCCTGGAACATCCGGCTCGCGGCGCCCGAAGCCGGGACGAACTTCGAGAATCGTCCGGCCGCCGCGGCCTCGGCGTGCACGGCCCGCAGCGCCGGGACCTCTCCCGCGCGGATCCGGCGAATCCCGTCCCCGACCGTGCACGGCCGCACGATCTCGACCGGGCGCTGACCGCCGCGAAGACGCGTGATCTGCCGAGCGATCTCCTCCGGATCGATCTGCCGCACGCGCAGATCCTCGAGATCGGCCCGGCCGAGGCCGTACGCCGCGGTCCTGCCCTGTACCGCCACGGATCGATCCTAGGGGGCGGCTCGCTCGGGGTCAACGAGGTACACTGCGCGCCGGTCTCACGTGAAGGTTTACGGCCACCCCGATCCCTGGATCCTGGAGCGCGAGCTCGAACGGCGGGTCGAATCCGCGCATCCCGCCGACGGTCGTGCGTCGACGTTGATCCTCGTGCCGACGCGCCGCCTGGCGGCCCACGTCGAGCGCCGGCTCGCCGCGTCGAGCGGCCGTCGGGCGTGGCTCGGGCTTCACGTGCGAACGTTTCGCGGCGCGGCCCGACGAATCCTCGAAACGGCAGGCCTCGCGCCTCCGGCGCTCGTGTCCGAGCGCGTGCACCTGACGCTCGTCCGTCGCGTCCTCGACGCGCAGCCGGAGAACCCGTGGTCCGGCTTCGTGCGCGATCGTCCCGGTGCCGCCGGCCGAGTCGCAGGCGCGCTGCTCGATCTGCGCGAGGCCGGCGTGACACCGGACGAGCTGCGGTCGGCCGGAGGCGACGATCCCGGCGCCGCGACGCTCGCCGCGATCTACGACGCCTACGCCCGCGTGCTCGACGACGGTCTCGCGCGCGGGTTCACCGACGAGACGGGACTCGTGCGCGCGGCGATCGCGCACGCAGCGGATTTCGCCCGCGGTCACGGCGCGGTGTTCCTGCACGGCGCGTACGAGCTGCTCGGTATCCACGTCGAGCTGGTGCGCGCGCTCGACGCGGGCCGCGAGGTCACCGTGCTCGTCCCGGTCCGCCCGGGCACCCCGGCCACCGCGTACGCCGAGCGGTTCGCGCGGAGGTTCCTCCTGGGCGGACAGGACGTCACGCCGATCGAGACCCCGGGGGGCGAGCCCGGTTGCGGCCTGGCGCTCGACGCGCTGTACAGCGAGACGAGCCGGCCCGAGCCCGTGTCGCCCGCGCGGGTCACGTTCCGCACGTGCCAGGGTGCGGCGGCCGAGCTCGAGACGGCGATGCGCCAGGCCCTGTGCGCGATCGCCTCCGGCGCTCGGCCCGAGGAGATCGCGATCGTCGCGCGCTCGCTCGCGCCGTACGCCGGGGCGGTCGACCAGCTGTTGTCCGAGGCCGGGCTCCCGTTCACATCGTCCGTCGCCACACCGCTGCGCCGTCGTCCGTTCGTCCGCGATCTGTTGCTCGCCCTGCGGGTCGTGGAGCGGGACTTTCCGCGCACAGCGACCGTCGAGGTGCTGCGCTCGCCGCGCATCGACTGGGGCCGCCTCGTTCGGGCAGAGCGCCCGAGCGGCGAGCGGGCCGACCGCTGGAGCCTGCGGGCGCGGATCGTCTCCGGGCTCGAGGAATGGACGCTCGGCTTGACGCGGTGGGTCGAAGACGACGAGGCTCGATCGGCGCGCCACCGCCCCGACGCGACGCCGTCGAGCTTCCGGCTCGACGAAGCGCGACGGATCGGAGCGGCCCTGTCGATCCTGCGGGGACGCATCGGCCCCGCGGCTCGTTCGTGGAGCGAGCACGCGACGAGGATCCGGGCGATCACGGACGAGCTCGTGATCCCCGGGGAGACGCCCGACGACGAATCGGCGCGCGACGCGCTCGACGAGATCCTGGTCGACATGGCGCGGCTCGAATCGTGGCTGCTCGATCGCCGGCGCGTCCCGTTCGGCGAAGCGCTGGACTGGCTCGACCAGGCGGTCGACGCGGCCGAGCACAAGCCCCGGTCGAGCGACCGCGGCGGGATCCGCGTCCTCGATGCGCTCCCCGCGCGGGGCCTGACGTTCGAGCGCGTCCACGTGGTGGGGTTGAACGCCGGTGTGTTTCCGCGCCGGGTCGTCGACGACCCGGTGCTCGGCGACGCGGCGCGGCGCAAGCTGCGGGACGCGACCGGACGACCGATCCCCCTGGCCGCCGAGCGCCTGGACGAGGAGCGGCTGCTGCTGCTCCTGCTCGCGGGCAGCTCGCGCGCTTCGCTCGACGTGTCCTGGCAGCGCGCCGCCGAGGCGGGCCGTGTGCGCTCGCCATCGCTTGCGCTGCGCGAGCTCGCCCGCATCGCCCGCGGCGTCCCCGATCTCGGTGCGCTCCGGGCGATCGAGGTTCCATCCCACCCGGAGCAGGCGCTGCGCCATGCGATCGCCGAGGGCGCGGGGATCGCCGAAGCCGAGCGCGTGCTGCTGCTCGCGCTGTCCGCGCGCGGCCCCGACGCGCGCGAGCGGCTCGCGCGGGTCGACCCGGATCTCGCGGACGGTCTGCACACGATCGCCGCGACCGAGACGTTCGAGCCGGTCGACCCGGCGTTCGACGGGCGGATCGCGCGCCCGGCGATCCCGGCCGACGGACTGTCGGTCAGCGGGCTCGAGCGGCTCGGGCGCTGCCCGCTCCAGTTCTTCTTCTCTCACGTGCTCCGGGTGCACGAGCCGGAAAACGAGATCGAGCCGATCGAGCTCGACGCCCGCGAGGCCGGAGGCCTCGTGCACGACCGGATGGCCACGCTCTACGGGACGCTGCTCGAGGAGGGACTGTTCGAGCCCGGAGAGCTCGAGCGCGCGCTCGCCCGATCGGACGAGCTCCTGGGCGGTCTGCGGGACGAGATCCTGGGCCGGCTCGGTGAGCGCATCGGCCGCCGGTTCCCCGTGCTCGGCCAGCACCTGGCGGCCGAATGGCACACCGCCCTCGCCGCGTTCGTGCGCGCGGACCTCGAGCGCCTGGCGCGCGCCGGCCTGCGCGTCACCGGGGTCGAGGTTCCGGCCGAGCGTCAGCTCCCGCTCGGACCGGGAGTCACGCTGCGCCTGCGCGGCCGATTCGACCGCGTGCTCGAGGGTCCGGGCGCGGTCGTGGTCTCCGACTACAAGACGACACGCCGAGCCGAGCGGCTCGACGAGCTCGTGGACGAGACGCGGATGCTCCGGGCCGAGGACATCCAGGTACCGCTCTACCGCTGGCTCGACGAGCGGGCCACGGCGGTCGAGGTTCTGGGGATCGGGCCGGCCGTGTCCGGAGCGCGGGAGTTCCGCACGTTCGGCGCACGGGGCGGCGAGAGCGGGTTCCTCGAGACCGTCTCGACGCTCCTCGACCTGGCGCGGCGCGGCAGCTTCCCGTTCCGCGACCGCCAGAAGGCGTGCGACCTGTGCGCGTACGAGGCCGCGTGCCGGCACCGCCACCCGCCGTCGCGGATTCGCCAGGCTCGCGATCCGGACGGCCGGATGTGCGACGCGCTGTGGAACAAGAGCAAGACGAGGCCGCTCCTCGCCACACCGGGCGACGTCGATGGCTGAGCGCCGATTGCCCGACGCCGAAGCCCGGCTGCAGGCGGCGACCGATCTCGGACGCAACATCGTCGTGGTCGCGGGGGCCGGCACGGGCAAGACGAGCCTGCTCGTCGAGCGCGTGCTGTTCGCCGTCGGCTCGGGGCACACCGACCTCACGCGCCTCGGGGCGATCACGTTCACCGAGAAGGCCGCGGGCGAGATGCGCGCCCGGATCGCCACGGGTCTCGAGGACCTACGCGCCGCTGCGGCGGGCGAGCGCGAGCTCGGCGGCGCGGGGGAAGCGCGCCGAGTGCACGCTGCGCTACGCGCACGCGGCGTCGAGCCCAGTGATGTCGCTGCCCGAGCTCTCGCCGCGCTCGAGGAGCTGGATCACGCGACGGTCGACACGATCCACGGGTTCGCGAGCACGCTCCTGCGGTCCCATCCGATCGAGGGCGGCGTCGATCCGGGGTTCGCGATCGACGCCGGCGCACGGGCCGCGGCGGTGCGCCGCGACGTGTGGGACGAGTTCGCGGCCCAGGAGCTCGGCGGCCGGGCCCCGCGCGCCGCGCTGTGGCGCCGCCTGCTCTCCCGGTTTCGCGTGACCGACCTGCGCCGGATCGCGTTCGGCCTGGCCGACTTCGGCGTCCCGGCCGACCTCCTGCGTCCGCCGTTCCGGGCTCCCGACGCGCGGGAGCTGCTCGCGGGCGCGGCACGGGCGGTCGTGGCCGAATCGGCCGAGCTCCTCGCGCGCGACATTCCCGTCGGTGAGACGGCGGCGCGCTACCTGCGCGAGCTCCACGACGTCCTGGGCACGTTCGTCGAGGGCGGCCTCGAGGCGGCGCGCGCCGTCGCGGCTCGACACGCGGACGTCGAGGCTTGGATCCGCGGCACGGAGACCCGACCCCGCGCGAACAAGCGCAAGAGCCTCGACGAATCGGCCCGCGCGGACTGGAACGACCTCCTGTCTCGGGCGACGCACCTCGCGCGGGAGCTCGTCGAGATCGACGACGCGCTCGCGCTCGAGGTCCTCGAAGCGGTCGCGCCGTTCGCGCTGCGCGCGCGGGAGGCGATGCTGCGTCGCGGCTTCGTGACGTTCGACGGGCTCCTGGCCCTCGCGCGGGACCTGCTGCGCGACCATCCCCGCGTCCGGCGGACGGCGCGCGAGCGGTTCCGCATGTTGCTCGTCGACGAGCTGCAGGACACCGATCCCCGGCAGTACGAGATCGTGCTGCTCCTCGCCGCGCCCGACGACGCCGACGTCCGGGATCCGCTGGCGATCGTGCCCGAGCCCGGACGGCTGTTCCTCGTCGGCGACCCGAAGCAGTCGATCTACCGCTTCCGCGGCGCGGATTTCGGCGCGTACCGGCTCGCCGTCGAGCAGGTGCGCGCGGCGGGAGGTGTGGAGCTCGCGCTGTCGGCGAACTTCCGCAGCGCGCCGGGGATCGTCCAGGCGGTGAACCGCCTGTTCGACGGGCCGGTCTGGTCCCCGCGCGGGATCGACGGCCGGCACCAGCCGGAGTACGCACCGATCGAGGCCGTGCACGACGCGAAGGAGCACACGCCAGGGGTCGAGGTCTGGACCGTGGCCGGGGACGGACGATCGGGCTCCGAGCTGCGCCGCGAGACCGAGGGGGACGTGCTGGCCGACGCGATCGCGCGCGCCGTCCGGACGGACGCCGTCCGGACGGACGCCGTCCGGACGGACGCCGTCCGGACGGACGGGCTCTCGTTCCGGCACGTCACCGTCCTGTTCCGCGCGCTGACGAACGTCTCGCTCTACCTGCGGCCGCTGCGCGAGCGCGCGATCCCGTTCGTCGTCGACGGAGGGAGCGAGTTTCTCAAGCGTCCGGAGGTCGGCCATCTGCTCGCGGCGCTCCGGACGCTGGCCGACCCGGGCAACGAGGCCGCGCTGCTCGCGTTCCTGCGCTCGCCCGCGGGCGCCGTGTCGGACGCCGAGCTGGCCGACTACGCCGCCGCGGGCGGCCGATGGAGCTTTCGAGCTCCCGTCGATCCCGCACGGTTCCCGCGTCTGTCCCGCCGGCTCGCCGAGCTCGCCGAGCTCGAGCGCCAGACGCGCGGCGCGCCGCTCGACACGTTCGTGCGCCGCGTGCTCGCGGGCTCGAGGCTCCTGCCCCTCGGAGCAGCGGCGTTCGAAGGCGCGCAGCGCGTGGTGAACCTGCGCAAGCTCGCCGCGGCGGCGGCCGACCTGGCGCGCGACGGCGTGCTGTCGTCGCGCGAGCTGCTCCAGGCGATCACCGAGGGCGCGATCGTCGAGCTCGTGTCGGATGCGCCGCTCGCTGACGACTCGATCGACGCCGTCCGCGTGACGAGCATCCACAAGATCAAGGGGCTCGAGAACCGCTGGATCTTCGTGCCCGACGTGGCGCGGGGCGGAGCCCGCGGAGAGGACGAGAAGAGCGGCCCGATCGTCCGCGTCGTACGAGCGCCGAACGGGGCCGAGGTGCTGGCGCTGCGGCTCGGGGAGGTGCAGAACGCGGCCTGCGCTCTGTGGAAAACGGAGAACGACGCGCACGAGATCGCCGAAGAAGTGCGGGTGCTCTACGTCGCGGCGACGCGCGCTCGGGAGCGCCTCGTGCTGCTCGTCGGACCGCACGGTCGAACGCCTGCGCCGTGGGTCCGGGCGCTCGCCGCGTGGGGCTACGACCCCGTAGCCCCGCCCCCGGACGGGGCCGCACTGTGCGATGGTCTCGTGCTCCACCGGGTGCTCGAGCGCCCGGCGCCCGATCCGCGCGACGCGCAGGTCGTGCTCGACGCGGAGGTCGAGGAGGCACGAAAGCGCCACGACGTGGCGATCGAGCGGCTCTCGGGATCGGTTCCACCGTTCGTCTCGCCGAGCGGTCTCGCGGAAGCGGACGCCGACGGACGCCGCCCAGCCGACACGGCGAGCACCGGATCCGGGGTCGGGCGCGTCGTGGGGATCGTCGTCCATCGCGTGCTCGAGCACGACCTGCGTGACGAGGCGACGGCTCTCGCGCTGGTCGAGCGGATCGGTCGCGAGGTCGCGGCAACGGAGGGCGCCGATCCGGCGGCGGTCCTGCGCGAGGCGCAAGCGATCGTCGAGCCGTTCGTCGGCTCCGCGCTCGGGGCACGGCTCGGCCGGCTCGAAGTCCTGGGGCGCGAGATCCCGGTCCTCGCCGCTCGCGGTGCGGGACCGGCGCTCCGAGGAACGATCGACCTGATCGCGCGGGACGAGGACGGGACGATCGTGGTCATCGACTACAAGACGGACCGCGAGACGGACCCGGCCGAGCTGTGCCGGATCCACGGACCGCAGCTCGTGGCGTACGTCGAGGCCGTGCGCGATGCGCTCGGGCTCGACGTCCCGCCACGCGCCGAGATCTGGGCCCTGCGCGCCGGCGTGGCGGTGCCGGTCGACGTGAGCTCGGGATCAGGTCCCGGCTGAGACGACGAAGCGGTAGCGCCTGCGGGCCCACGCGCCGGCGTAGTCGACCCCGATGCGCGCGGTCCGGCGCACGTGGCGGTCGTCGATCGGCGCACCGTGCTCGAGCCACAGCTCACGGCCCACGACCGAGGCGCCGTCGAGGCCGCGGTCGATGCCGAACGCTCGGGCGACGAGGCCCGGCCCGCTCGTCCGGCAGCCGTCCGTCGGCGGGTCGGTCGCGCGAACGAGCACCGCGGCGGGGTAGCCGCGCTCGCCCGTGACGAGGTTGAGGCAATGGTGCATCCCGTAGACCAGGTACACGTAGGCGATCCCACCGCGCTCGAACATCGGCGTGTTGCGGCGGGTGCGTCCGCGGTGCGCGTGGCTCGCGCGGTCGTCCGGACCGTCGTACGCTTCCACCTCGGTGATCCGTCCGCGCAGCGTCCGACCGTCTTCGAGCCTGCGGCACAGGGTGCGGCCCAGCAGGTCCCGAGCGACCTCGAGCGTCGGTCGAGCGAAGAACGAGCGGCTCAGGCGGCGGCGGAGGTGATCACCGCAGGAGGCTCGCATGTCCCGTGTCGCGGTGACCGTCGCTCTCGTCCTGCTCGTCGCCTGGATCGTGCTCACCGTGTCCGCCCTTCCCGCGGCGACGGAGGATATCACCCCCGTCGTGGTGACGAACTGGCCCAACCTGTGGCGCGTCGAGGGCAAGGTCAGCATCGACGGACCGGTGCTCATGGCGCAGCAGGTCTCGTTCGGCGAGGTCGTCGTGCCGCCGGTCGGCCGGACCGACACGACGCGCATGCCGTCGGCCGGCACGCTGACGTCGCGCGGCTTCGCGCACGTCGTGCTGAGCCTGCAGGGCCAGGTCAAGGGCTCGGTCGCGCGCGCGGGCGAGGTCGGCGCGATCCTGGTCCCCGTCGAGTCGGGGATCCAGGATGCGTTCAACGAGCAAGGTCTGATGCTGTTCGCGCTCGACGTCGTGGCCACCGGCGTCACGCCGCGCACGACGTACTTCGCCTCGTCGCAGCCACGCCACCAGGTCGGCTTCTCGTCCTACGAGGTGCTGCTGTACAACACGACCGACAAGGCCGTGACGGCGAACCTGTTCGCCTATCTGACGAACTGATCAGAAGCGCCAGTCGACGCCGCCGAAGACGCGCCGGCCCGGGGCGGGGGTCAAGAACGTGTCGAACGCGTCCGTCGAGAAGTCGAACGCGTACACGCCGCGCGTCGCGTACTCCTCGTCGAGCAGGTTGCGCACCTCGGCAAACAGCTCGAGCGCCCCGTCCCCTGCGTCGCTCCCGGCCCAAGCGACGAACCGCACGCGGGCGTTGACGACCGTGTACGCGTCGAGCTTCGGCTGCGCGTTCGGCGCATCGTTCGACAGCACCTGGCGGCCGACGTACAGGACGTCGCCGCGCAGGCCCACGCGCCGGGAGAGCGCCGCGTCGATCCCGGCCGCCACGCGCGCCGCGGGCGCGAGCGGGATCTCGTTCCCGCGGTCCGGCTCGTTGCGGAACTCGGCGTCCAGGTAGCTCAGGTTGGCGAATACCGTGATCCCGTCGCTCGGCCGTCCGGTGAACGAAGCTTCGACCCCCCGGCGCCGCGTGCGACCGGCGTTCTCGTTCTGGCCGATGAAGTCCGGCGGCTCGCCGGGCACGAACACGATCTCGTCCTCGGTGTCGATGTCGAACACGGCGAGCGCCAGGTCGAGCCGTGACGTGAGCTTCGACCGCAGCCCGACCTCGTACGTCCGCGAATCCTGCGGGGCCAGATCGGGGTTGCTGAAGAACCCCGGGAACGCGAACAGCTGCTCGACGGTCGGAGGCAGGAACGACTCGCCGTAGGACGCGTGGAGCGAGAGCCTGTCGGTCGCGTCCCACACGGCCCCGAACCGCAGGCTCAGCTCTTCGAACCTCCGCTCGTCGGTGATCGCCGGATCGGGGAGCGCCTCGTCGTAACGCAGCCGGTCGCGGTCGTAGCGCACGGACGCGAGGAGCGCCAAGCGCTCGACCGGACGCAGCGTGTCCTGGACGTAGAGCGCGAGCGTCGTCGCGTCGGTCGTGTTGATCGAGTCCGGCGCGCCGCCGTGGTCTGCGGGATCGCTCGACGGGGTGAACGTGCCGCTCGCGTCGGTCGAGCCGTCGAGCCATTCCGCGCCGACGACGAAGTCGTTCGTCGATGGATGGGCGCTCCCGGCGCCGAGCTCGACCTCGACCGCGCCGCCGACCGCATCCTCCTCGGTGCCGAGGAAGAACCCACCGAACAGCGGAGCCGCCCGGCCGGTGGTCAGCACGTCGGCCTCGGTCGCGCGCCCGAACAGGTTGGCCCGCAGCGTCACGCCGTCTGAGAGCGCGCCGCGGTAGCGCAGGTCGACGAGCCGCTGCTCGCGATCGGCGAAGTCCGCGCGATTGAACGGAGCCTGCGTCGGATCGTCGGCGAACTCTTCCGCTGTGAGCGCG
This sequence comes from uncultured Acidobacteriota bacterium, assembly GCA_963824225.1. GTDB lineage: Bacteria > Acidobacteriota > Polarisedimenticolia > Polarisedimenticolales > Polarisedimenticolaceae > CAWGOF01. The sequence continues at coordinate 1,089,943 of CAWGOF010000003.1, forward strand.
CCCGGGTTTCCGAGGTCGCTCGTCGAGTCGGTGACGAGCAGGTCGAGCTGCTGCTCTCTGCCGACCTCGACGGTCAGAGTGCCCGAGTACCGGCGCAGGTCTCCCCCGGCGTTCGTCCGGAACCCGTCCGTCTCCTGGCTGAATGCGCCGAGCGTCCAGCCGAAGCGCTCCGCCCGATCGTGCAGCGTCCCGCGCACGATCGACGTTCCGTCCGATCCCCCGCTCGCCGCGATCGACCCGCCGAAACCGGCGGCCGCGCGCGTCTGCAGGTGGATCACCCCGGCCTCCGAGCGTCCGCCGGCCGAGCTCGCCGCCGATCCGCGGACGATCTCGATCCGCTCCAGCGTGTCGAGCGGCACGAGCGCGAGCGTCAGGTCGTTGTTGCGCGTGTCGTTGAGCGGAGCGCCGTCGAGGTACACGCGCGTCGCCGGGCTCTCGGCGAAGCCGCGCAGGTCGAACCGCGTCTCGATCGCGTTGCCCACCGGATCGTAGAGCACCGCGCCCGACTCGAGCGCGAGCAGCTCCTGGAGGGTCCAGGCGCCCGACCGCTCGATCGTCTCGCGATCGATGACCGTGACGTGCGACGGAATGTCCTCGATCGGCTGCGTATCGTCGGGCAGGCGTGTGGCGCTGACGACGACGCGCTCCTCGATCGCCGGTGCGGGCGTGGGCGCCGGCTCGGCGGCGGCGGCGAGCGCGCTCGCCGAGCAGCCGAGGAGCAGCGAGACGGATAGCAGGGTGACTGATCGCATCCCTCAAACCTCCCGTTTGATCGGACGGCCGATGTTTTCCGCCGCGGGAGAGACGAGGGTTCAGACTCGGCTCCCGTACCCCGACGGGCCGGCGCAACCGTTCGGCAGGTCTCCTGGCTCCCGGATCGTCCGCTCTCGAACCCCTTCCCGATCGCGTGACCGGCTGTCCGATCGATCCGCGACCAGTGGGCTCTCGTTCGAGGCGTCCCCGGTGACAGTGGCGGGGGCCGCGCGGGATTCTCACCCGCTTCCCTTGGCCGAACGGCAGTGTCGACGCGCGGAAGCTACCTGAGCTCGGGGTGCGCTGTCAACCGAGCTTACGCCGCGCTGTCGCCGCCTCCGCGGGGAAACAGCGAGCGCAAGAGATCGCCCAGCGTGCGGCACGCGTCGCTCATCGTGAAGATCCCGGCGAGCCGCTCGTCCTTGACGATGAGCGCGCAGTCGACGCGGCGCTCGGCCATGTGCGTCACGACGACGTCGAGCGGCGCGTTGAGATCGACGGCGTACGCGTCCTCCGTCGCGACGTCGCGGATCTTCAGCTCTTGCGCCACGGGCGACGCGACCGCGGGGCCCAGGGCCACGCGAACGGCGCGCTCGGTCAGCACGCCCCACGGACGACCCTCGAACAGGATCGGCAGGTGCCGGATGTCGTGCTGCTCCATCACCTCGAGCGCGCGTGCGAGTGGCTCGTCGGCCTCGACCGCGTACGGGAACGGGGTCATGACCGCTTTGATCGAGGGGATCTGGCGCATCGTGCTACTTCGCCCGGCGCATCGTGCGCCGCACGATCGGCCGCGTGGGCGAGCGCCTGACGACCTCGCGGAACCCGGCGCGCTCGAACGCCTTTGCGGTGCCGGTCCACAGGAACGCGTCCGGCGCGCGCTTCGAGCGCGGGATCGTCGGGTAGCCCTCGACGATCGTCGCCCCGTGGCTCCGTGCATGGTCGACCGCGGCGTCGAGGAGTCGCGCCGACACGCCGCAGCGCCGGTGCGGCCGGGCGACGAACAGGCACGCGATCGACCACACCGGCCGATCGTCGAGCGGCCCGAGGACGCGCGAGCGCGCGAGCGCCGGATAGTCGGACCGCGGGGCCACGGCGCACCACCCGATCGGCTCCTCGCCGTGATACGCGAGCACGCCGGGCTCGACGCCGCGGCGCACGAGCTTGCGCAGCTCGCGACGGTTCCCCTCGCCCTTCCCCGCTTCCCAGTCCTTGCGCGCGCGGCGCCAGAACATGCACCAGCATCCGGCGCACGCTCCCCGCTCGCCGAACAGACGCTCGACGTCGGGCCAGCGATCGATCGTCGCCGGGTGGAACCGCAGCGCGGGCAGACGCCGCGCCACGCCTAGGATCCTTTCCCCGGACGCTCGGTCAGGCTGCGGTACACCGTCTCGAGCCATGCATCGGTCGTGATGTAGCCGCTCCCCCACTCGGTCCATTCGGCGGGGAGCCCGGCCTTCTGGATCTGCTTCAGTGTGCGGCCCGAGTCGATCGCGCGGCGGACGACGCCGGTCGTCGCGACGAGCATCGCGTGGTACTTCTCGAGGTCGGCCGCGGTCGAGAGCGCGCCGTGGCCGGGAATGATCTTCACGTCGGGCGGCAGCGCGTCGAGGATCTGGCGGATGCTCCGCGTCAGGCCCGATACGCTCCCGCCGCTATCGAGATCGACGAACGGGAAGCGCCCGGCGAAGAACAGGTCGCCGAGGTGCAGGACGTTCGAGCCCATGAACCAGATCACCGTGTCCCCGTCCGTGTGGGAGCTCTCGTAGTGCGTGGCCCGGATCTCCTCGCCGTTGAGGTGCAAGCTCAACCCGCTGTCATAGGTCAAGATCGGAAGCGCGTCCTTGGGCAGCGGGTCGACCGCCCGCCCCATGACCTTCTGCGGGGTCGACAGGCGACGGCGCACGTTCGTGTGGGCCAGGATCGGAGCGAGCGGCCCGAACACGGTGTTTCCGCCGGTGTGGTCGCCGTGCCAGTGCGTGTTCAGCACGAACCGCAGCTTGCCCGTGCCGAGCTGGCCGAGGGCGGCCTGGATCTTGTCCGCCAGCGGCGCGAACTGATCGTCGACGAGCACGATCCCATCGTCGCCGACCGACGCGCCGAGGTTGCCGCCACGACCCTCGAGCATCCACACGCGGCCGGCGACGTGCGTCGTCTGGATCAGCACCTCCTCGGGCGTCTCCGCGAGAGCCGGCCCCGTGGCGGTGGCGAGAGTCAGAGCGAGCAACGCGCGGGCACAGGTCATGGGATTCCTCCGGAAGCGGTTTCGGGGGCGACCCGCGGGAGCTTATTCCGATCGGACGGGCGAGGCAAGCGGCTGGATAATGCCGCCGTGTCCGGCGCCGAGCCCCGATCGCGACGCGAGTTCCTGGCCCTCGGCCTGGGCGCCGTTCTCGTCACGCTCGCCCGCTGCGCAACGGGCCCCACGCGCGAGCAGATCGAGGCCCAGGCCGCGCGGTACGACCGCGCGCTCGACTGCACCGATGCGAGCAAGCTCTGGCCCGCCGAGCGCAGGACGCGCGAGGACAACCGATACCTCGATCGGTCGGACCGGGTGCGCGAGGGCGAGTACTGCTTCCGCTGTGACAACTTCGAGACGTCGCCCGATCCACGGACGTGCGGCACGTGCCGGACCGTCAAAGGTCCGATCCATCCCCTCGGCCGATGCAACGCCTGGGTCCTGCGCCGGAGCTGAACTACGGGCAGGGGCTCGGGCTCGTATCGTGCGGCCGGCGCGCCTCGACCCAGGCGACGAGCCGCGCGCCCTCGATCGGATCGGGCTCGACGTCTCGGTACTTCGCGGCCAGTCGAGCCGCGCGGTCGAACTCACCCGCGCGCACCGCCGACGCGGCGGTGATCGGCGCCGTCTGGCGCACGATCCGCTCGGCGTCGTGCGTCCCACGCAGGCGGAGCACCGTGTCATCCAGGATCGACTCGGCCCGTGCCGGCTCGTCCGCCTCCGCCGCGCCCTCGATGACCTTCGCCGCCGCGGCGAGCAGCCGATCGCGGGACGTCGTCGTCTCGGGGAACGCGGACGCGTCGAGCCGGGCGATCGCCAGCGCCTCGTCGAACCGGCCCTGCTCGTACTCGGCACGGAACGCGCGCGTGAACAGCTTCTGCAGCTCCTCGACGTCGGTCTCGCGCGAGGTCCCGAGATGGGCGAGGGCCCGGCTCGCGTGCTCGGCGGCCACGATCGCGCGACCACCCTCGAGCTCGCGCCAGGCGCGATTGAGCCAGCCGAAGCCGATCGCGGCCTCGAGCGGGAGCTCGCGATACTCCGAGTGCGCTCCCCCGGTGCGCGTCTCCTCGATCCCCGTCCGATCCGCGGCATCCGCGGCCGCGGCCTCCCGGGCCTGGCGATCGAATCCGTGCCGCTGGGTCGTCTCGATGTCGATCGCCCGCTGCCCCATGCGCAGGCGGAGCCGGAGGTGGCTCGGGCGCTCGAGGATGAACGCCTCGAACCCCAGCCGCTCGGCGGCGAGACCGTAGAGCAGGGTCGCGGACAGGCAGTTGTAGGCTCGGCGATCGACGATGTCGGACAAGCCGTCAGCGACCTCGTCGTACTCCCGCAGGTAGCGCTTCTGGAGCAGGACGTGCAGCCGGTGCGCGCGGTGCACGGTCGGTGGACCTTCGCCCAGCCGGCCGGTGATCTTGTCGAGCTCGTGCTCGATCGCCAGCTGGACGAGCGTGACGTCGATCGGATCGACGGAACCCGTGGCCGCGATCGCTCCGCGAATCAGCTCGCGCTCGGTCGAGGCGTTCGCGTGGGCCCCCGCGCACAGCGCGAGCACGCACAGTACCGTCACGATGCGAAAGCGCATGCCCATCGAGCGACCACCGTGGGGAGATCGGGAAAGAACCGACCCCGTGTGCCGTTCGTCCACTTCGTTGCGAGTCGGACCCCGTGCGCGGGCGAATATAGGCACGGCCGATCGGTTGGGCAATCGCGCTCGACGTGCGATCCATCACGGAAACGTAACCATCGTGGTGCGGAGGTTGTTGCGCTTCAGTCGAGAAGAATGAGAGCCGGGTTGTTTTTTTTCAAATGGTCGAGTCCGTGGGTTCAGCTGCGTTCAGAACGCGAGCCGTCGTCGGTGCCGGGCGTTGGACGGTAGGCCGGGTGTGGTCCAGTCCCGACGGTAGATCTCGCCCCAGGCAGTAGGGACAGGCAGACGCTCGGGGAAGAGCCGCCTCGCGAGAAACCGCCTCCAGCTCCAGGGCTCACGCGTGAGGCCCTTGCGCATCGCCGGCGTCGTCGAATCGGGCTTGCGCTCAGAGACCCCCTTGATGAAGTTGCGCCAGCCGCAGAACAGGAAGATCCGGTCGAGAGCCGCTACGATGCGCCGGGGAAAGGCGATCGTCTTGCGATGATGGTGGGCCAGGCAGTGGCGGATCAATGCGTGGAGCAAGTCGTTGGCGTACATCGCCTGATCGCGCGCGATTGCCTCGGGTGAGCGCGGGGCGCCCTTGGGTCCGCGCGCGGGGTTGGGGAAAACGACCTGCTCGATACGGCTCTCGAGTCCTCGTCTGCGGATCGCTCGAGCGTAGGCTTCGAGGTCATCGGTTACGACCGCGAGGCGGGTTTGTTGGGGCCCGAAACGCAGGCGTAGCTCGAGCAATCGCGCGGCCGAGCCCTCGTAGCCGCCGCGGATGTCGCGGTCGGGTCGGCCCTGGCGCCGAAGCTCCTGGAAGGTCGAGCGGCGCCCGGTACGCCTGTGCGTGTTGGCGTCGACGCCGTAGACGAACCAGGAGTCTCGGCCGACGAGCGTGCCGATGGCGATCGGCTGATCCTGCGTGCCTTCGAAGGTCTCGGTGTGGTCGAGGATCGTGTCCTCGGTGTCGGTGCTGGGCAGATGCAGGAGCGCCAGGACCTGGAGCAGCTGGGCGTGGCGACCGAGGCGAGCGGAAAGCCGTGTGACGGTCGAGGGGGCGCAGCCGACCATGCGAGCGACCTGACGATGGGCGGCGCCGTTGACGAGCCCGTGGGCCACGGGGACGAGGAGCTCGGGACGTTTCAGGAAGTACGAGGTGGCGAACGACTGCTTGGAGAAGGACCGGTGGCAGGTGTGGCAGCGGTAGCGCGGGACGCGGCGGCCGTCGGCTCGCACGTAGGAGCCGTCGCGCTTGTAGGAGAAGCGTCTCGGATCGGGCTGACGGTGCTGGAAGCAGGCCCGATGGGGGCAGAAAGGCGGTGCGAAGCGCCGTTGAATCTCGAGCGGCTGAATCGGCCAGTGCACGCGCCTGGATCGAGCAGGTCGCGTGCCGAGGTAGAGAAGCTAAAGCGGCTGGGAAACGGCGAGATTGGTACAACCATGCGCTCGCCCGTGGTCAGCGGCGGATCGAGCCGACCGCCCGCAAGCCCAGTCGAGCAACAATCTAGGCACCACGATGGCCGGGATCGAGGATCCGGTACCCCACGCCGCGCACCGTATCGAGCCAGCTCGACGCGGGCCCGAGCTTCGAGCGCAGCCGGCGCACGTGCGTGTCGACCGTCCGCGACAGGACCTCCGAGTCGTAGCCCCAGACGTCGGCGAGCAACCGGTCGCGCGAGCGCACGCGGCCTGCTGCGCGCACGAGCTCGGCCAGCAGCCGGAACTCGGTGAGCGTCAGCTTGAGCGTCTCCCCGCGGACGTGCGCCTCGTGCCGCTCGAGGTCGACGCGAATCGGACCGGCGTGCAGCACGAGCGGCTCGGCGAAATTCGGCTCGGGAACGCCGCGCTGGAGCACGGCACGCACACGCAGCACGAGCTCGCGCAGGCTGAACGGCTTCGTGACGTAGTCATCCGCGCCCAGCTCGAGGCCCAGGATGCGGTCGAGCTCGCCGGCCTTGGCGGTCAGGACGATCACCCGGACCGCATCGTTGCGCTCGGAGCGCCTCAGGACCTTGAGCACCTCGAGGCCGCTCATGTCCGGGAGCAGGAGGTCGAGGAGGACGAGATCCGGGGGGGCGTCGGTGAATGCGTCGAGCGCGGCCTGGCCGTCGCGCGCCACGCTGACGCGGAACCCCTCCTGGCGCAGCGTGGTCTCGAGGATCGTCGCGATGTCGGGCTCGTCCTCGACGACGACGATCCGCGCTGCCGAGGCGGCCCCGCGTACCATGCTCACGCCACGAAGAGACCACCCGATCGTTCGAGAACTGTTAGGCGGATGAAAAATGACCGTTACAACGGCGTGAAGCGGATCGGGAGTTGTCCCGAGACCGGCACGCTCGCGTCACGCCAGCCGAACGCGCGGGCGTCAGGATCCGGTCTCCCCGGGGAGGGAGCCGCGTGGAGATCGAGCCCGCAGACCTCGTCCGCAACAACCTGAGCTTCGTCGTGTGGATCGCCCGCACGTATCGGCACCGCGGCGTCGCGTTCGACGAGCTCGTGGCCCAGGGCAACCTCGGTCTGCTCGAGGCCGCGCGACGGTTCGATCCGACGCGCGGCACCAAGTTCACGACCTACGCGTCGTGGTGGATCCGCAAGGCGATCCTCCTGGCGCTCGACGCCACGACGAAAGCTGGCTCGCCGCGTACGCTCAGTCTCGACGATCACCTGGGCGATAGCCCGACCGAGCCGCGCTCGGCCCGGATCGCCGATCACGGATCGGTCGATCCCGAGGCCGCGCTCCTCGACGGCGAGGCGGCGCGCCTCGTCCGCGCCGCGGTCGTCGGTCTCCCGCGGCTCGATCGCACGGTGCTCGAGCATCGGTTCGGCCTCGAGGATCGTCCCGTGCTCTCGCTGCGCGAGACCGGGGCGGCGCTCGGCCTGTGCGGCGAGCGCGTGCGGCAGATCGAGCGCCGGTCGCTCGATCACCTCAGGCGCGCACTGCGCCGCAAGAACTACCACTTGAGACCGACCGACAAGCCGATCCGCAGCGCCGTGTCGCGCTCGAACTTGACCGCCTCGGCGCCCTGCGGGTTGCGATAGACGCTCCCGCGCTCGGGCTGCAGCAGGTTGCGCGCGCGCAGCGTGACGATGAGATTCTGGCGGATCTTCTGCGTCACGCTGAGATCGAGGATCCCGTAGCCTGTCTCGAGGACGTTCGGCGTTCCGCTGTCGAGACCGGTCGCGGCGCCCGAGAGCAGCGTCTCGCCGGTACGGTTGTAGAACACGCCGGCCGAGGTCCCCGTGCGGTCGTTGTCGTAGGTCAAGAACACGTTCAGCAAGTAGGCCGGTTGGCCCTGCAGGCGTCGCGTCGCCTCGTCGAGGCCGAACGCCGTCAGCGAGTCCTGCTCCTCCTGCGGCACGTCGACCTGGGAGTCGATCCAGGTCGCGTTGATCCCGGCCGTCAGCCCGTGCCCCCACTCGGTCCACTGGCCGATGTCGGCGCGGGCTTCGACCTCGGCGCCCTGCACGGTCCCCGTCTCGTAGTTGATCGGCTGAACCAGGTTGTCGCCGGCGACGGAAAAGCTGATCAGCTCGATCGGACGATCGATTTGCTTGTAGAACAGGCTCGCCGCGAGCACCTCGCCGGGCTTGCGGAACCACTCCCAGCGCGCGTCCCAGTTCGTGATGTCCGAGAGCGCTAGCGCCGGGTTCCCGACGAACTGGTCTCCCGCCAGGAACTCCTCGGTCGCCGCGGGCGACAGCTCGCGGATCTGCGGTCGGGCGATCGTGCGGCTCCATGCAAAGCGCAGGTTCATGCCCGCGCGCGGACGGTACACGGCGGACAGCGCCGGAAGCCACGACTCCTCGTCGAGGTCGGCGATCGCTCGCGGATCGTCCTGCGGGACCTCGATGACCACGCGATTCCCGCCCTCGATGCGCTCGACGATGTCGACCGTTCCGTCGATGACATTCTCGGGCGTCGTTCGCAGGATTGTCGTCTCGTAGCGCACGCCCGCGGTCAGGTCGACCTTCGGGTGCACGGGCAGCTCGGCCATCACGTACGCGGCGTCGAAGTCCTGGTCGGCCGTGTAGTTCACGTCGTCGTCGAAGTCGTCGAGGAACCAGAGGAGCTGGTTCGCCGGCGTGCACGTGGCGGCCGCCTGCCCCGGGGCGCAACGATTCCCCGCGAGACCGATGCGGTCGGGCTCGAGGAACACGTCGCTCCACAGGTCGTCAGGCGAGGAGAGCATGTAGGTGCGCTTCCTGACGTTCTCCTGCAGGGGCGCGCCGACACCGACCTGGGTCGAGAAGCGGTAGAAGAACGATTTCTGAGCGGCCTCACGTTCGCCGCGCTCGAGGTACAGGCCGGTACGCAGCTTGGCGGTGCGTTCGCCCCACGCGTGGAACGGGAGCGCCGCGTCGATCGCCGCCTGGTCGCTGGTCTCGTCGATCGAACGGAAGATGCGCCGCGTGTTCCCGGCGAAGGGCGCGCTCGACGGCTGGAGCGCGACTCCCGTCCCGGAATCCACGTCGTTGCGGAAGAACCGCACGTCGGGCTCGTCCTGCTCGGTCCGGTTCGTCGACGCGCGCCAGTCGAGGTCGACCGGGCCCGCGCCGAACGGACCGGTCTCCCCGATCGTGTGCGAGCCATGCACCTGGATCGTCCCGATGATCCGTTCGGTGTACTGGACCGTCTGGTTCTGCTGCACGCCACCGCCGATCGGCGTGACCTGCAGCCTGGCCTGGTCCTCGACCGCCTCGTTTCCGAGCACGGTCAGACCGAACTCCTGGCGCTCGTTCGGTCCGGACCACAGGACGCTGCCCATGACACCCATCAGCAGGCGGTCGGTGCCCTTGTTGTCCGCGCGCGGGATTGCGCCCAGAGTCCCTTCCGAGCCGACGCTGACCTGGTTGTTCTGCCCGTCCTCGTAGAAGTCGTACGTGTGGGAGTAGCTCCAGGCGCCGATGAAGCCGAGGGAGCCGCCGGCGAGATGCAACCGGTTTCCGCCGACGAGCGAGAACCCGCTGTTCACGCTGCGCTCGTCGGTCGTCGTGCCGATCACGGGATCGAACAGGCGCGTCACCCGGTCGACTTCCTGGTTCGTCGCGATCTGCTCGTCAGTCGCACGGTAGTTGGAGCTGGTCGCGCCGGGGATGCCGTACTTCGCGTCCTCGGGCAGCCGACGCTCGTCGGCCTGGAACCCCCACTTGTCCACACCGCCACCGACGTAGGTCAGGAAATCGGCGTTGCCCGTGGCCGCGCTGTCGTACTCGACCGAGGTGGCGATCGAGAACAGCGGGCCGTCCGGGACCGCCTTGGTCCGGATGTCGACGCCGCCACCCGTGAAGTCGCCGGGCAGGTCGGGCGTGAACGTCTTCGTCACGGTGAGGGCGTCGATCGTTCCCGTGGGGAACAGGTCGACCTGCACCGCTCGGCGCCGTGGATCGGTGCTCGGGATGCGCAGGCCGTTAACCGTCGTCCCGGTGTAGCGATCGGAGAGACCCCGAACCGTGGCGTACTTCCCCTCGGTGATCGAGGCTCCGACGACGAGCTTGACCGCCTGACCGACGTCCGAGACCCCGGCCTTGGCCAGCGTCTCGGTCGAGACCGAGTCCTGCACCGTCACCGCCTCGGCACGGACGTCGAGGAGCCCGGCCTCGGTGTCGCCGAACAGGTCGAGGCCCGTGACCGTGAACTCCTCGAGGTCGACGATCTCGGCCGACATCTCAACCTGTACGTCGGCGAGCTGACCGGCGAGGACGACCACGTCGGCGACCGTCGCGCGCTCGTACCCGTCGCGCGAGAGCGTCAGCAGGTACCGACCGACCGGCACGCGGTCGAGGAGGAACGTCCCGTCGGGGCCGGTCACGGCGCCGAGCGGGAGCCCGACGACCACGACGCGCACGCCGACGAGCGGCGTGCCGAAGTCCCGATCGCGAACCGCTCCGCGGATCCCGCCGACCTCGGCTGCCGACGCGTTCGGCACGACTAGCGCCGCGACGACCGCCAGGACTGCCAGCAACGCGGTCGGATGCCGAGCGTGCGCTCGGCGATGCATCCGCCGGTGATTCCCCGATGCCCCCACGAGCCGGGCGATGGTAACGAAACCGTGTTAGAGCGCGATCAACGGCCTGTTAAGATTTCGTCGCCGAAGCTCTCACCACGGTGCTTTCAGGCCGACCAAGAGAGTGTCGAGCCTGTCACGCATCGTGGGATCGAGCGCGACGCGCTCGCGGCCGAGCGCACGGCAGATCTCGACGACCGCGAGCGCTCTGGGGCGCGCGTTCTCGAGCGCGGCCGCGTGCTCGAGCGCGCGGTCGTAGAGCCGCCGCGCCGGCGCCGCATCGCCAACCGCGTGCCAGGCCGAGCCGAGCAGGGCGTAGAGTCCCGGGCGATCGATGTCGGGAGCGAGGGCGACACCGGTCTCGGCACCGGCGAGCATCTTTCGCGCGCGCTTTCCGTCGCCTGCCTCGGCCCAGGCCTCGGCCACCTCGGCCAGGGCCGCGGGTCGCGACTCGTCCACGGGCGCGAGCGCCTCGACCGTCGCCTGCGCGGCTTCGAGCGCCTCGACGGCACGCTTCTCGATCCCGAACTCGCGATACCGTCCGGCGATCTGGACGAGCGCCTGGGCCCGCGGTCGGGCACTGAGCTCGTCGGCCGAGCGGCGGGCCTCGTCGAGCACCGAGCGACGCTCGGCCGAATCGAGCGCCGCCTTGGTCGACAGGTCGAGGTATCCCATCGTGCGCCACCATGCCGTGTCGACGTCGGACTTCGTCTCGTCGAGCGCGCGCAGAGCTGCGAGCGCCTGCCCGAGATCGCCGCCCGCCCCGTGCGCGCCCGCCTCGATTGCGGCCGATCGCCCCGTGTACTGCCGGGCGTCGCTTAAGACGAGGTCGCGCGCGATCGCGGTCGAGGGCGCGACGCTTCCGAGCGCCGCGTAGGCCGACGCCAGCTCGGCCGCGACGCGCGGGCCTTCCCAGCCCAGCGCACTTTGCCGCCCGGACTCGACCCGCGCCACGAGCGCCTGTGCGTCCTCGATCCGTCCGGCCCGCGCGAGCCGGCTCGCCAGGTCGGCCAGGGCCACGAGGCGCCTCCAGCCATCGATCGCCTCCGCCCGCTGCACAGCCTGATCGAGCAGACCGAGGGTCGCGTAGTCGAGCGTCACCGCCTGCTGGGCCCGCGCCTTGTCCTTGGGGTCGGCGTCGATCGCCGATGCGAAACGGAAGCCGTAGTCGAGAGCGTCCGTACCGGGCACGGTCTCCGCAGCCGCGGCACCGCCACCGGCGATGAGGATTGCGAGTCCTGCAACGAGCGCTCGAGTGGTCAAGATCCCTCCTCAAACAAAGCGGCGGAGGTGCCGCTCGGCACCTCCGCCAGGACCAACGAAACACTGCTGCGTCAGGGAGCGCAGCTCGCGGTCGTCGGCTGGCCCGACGAGCGGAACCCCGCCTCGCCCTCTCCGCAACGGTTGCCGGCGCGAACCAGGTAGAAGAACACGCTGCTCGCGGCCGGCACCTGCGTGTCGGTCGCCTTGCGATCGGTGTCGTCCTGCTCGACGCAAGTCACGCTCGTGAAGTTGGACGCGGCGCCCGAGCGCAGGACGTCGTACCACTGGACGCCCATCGCGTGCGCGAGAGGCGGCTCGTTCCACCGCAGCTGCGTCTTCGACGAGCCGAAGGACAGCGACGAGACCTCGCTCGGGATCGCCCCGTTCGAGCCGTCGCACGACGGATGGTAGCCCAGCCGGTCGGCGTTGGTCCAGCCGGCGCTCCACAGCTCGCCTCCGAACGCGCCCTTGTACGGTGCGGGCTCGAAGAACCCGTCGTTCGGCGGCTTGCGCGGCGTGTCGAGCGACTCGAGCTGCCCCGTCGCCGGCCGCGGGTCGATCTCGACGATCTGGTCGAAGTCCGGAGCCGCACGCGGGTTGCGCACGAGCGAGCGGATCGGTAGCGTCGACGCACAGCTCGCGTACGAGTTGCGCAGCGCGACATTGGATAGCGCGGCATTGTCGTAGTGCAGCTTCGTCGCGTCGCCGTCGTTCATGTAGTCGATCGGCTTGTCCTGGCACGAGCCGACGGCTCCGCCGCAGCCCGCGTCGGTCAGGCATTGCACGGCCGTTCCCGCGCATACGCCGAACGTCGGCAGGGTCAGAGGCGCCCGCGGCGCCGCCGCAGGGAAGCCGCCCGCGGCCAAGAGCTCCTGCCGGCCCACGCACCAGAACTGCGTGTCCTGCACCTCGAGCTGGAAGTCCGAGTCGGGCGCGCGGTAGTGCAGCACGCACACCTCGCCGCCCGGGCAGTTCCCGTTCGTCGTGCAGACCGTCGCCGTGGTCACGCTGCAGTTACCGGTCCCCGGGGTGTAACCCGTGATCGCCCGCGCGCCGCTCGTCAACGCTGCGGTCGCGCCCTGCGCGATCGTCCCGCCCTCGACCACCAAGGCGTCCCCGCCGAAGTCGCCGAACAGGCTGTTGTACCAGCGGCCGCCGCCGTTGTCCCGCCACACCAGCGCCGAGTTGAACAGCCGGTTCGTGTAGTTCGCCGCAGCGGCGGTCGATCCGCCCTTGCCGATCATCGTCGCGTTGTACACCGTCTGCGTCGCGAACGGCTGGCTCCCATCGCCCGACGTCCCGCTGTCCTGCTCCGAGCCCTTGTCCGAATCCTGGCCCCCGGCCGTATTCTGCACGTTGAGCAAGAACTGCACTTTGCCGCGCCAGCCCTCGTCGACGTCCAGCGCGTCGTCGCCGATCCCGGCGGCCACCATGTGCTTCAGGTTCACCGCACCGCCGAACATCTCGAACGCGTCGTCCGAGTTCTGAAACGCCTCGACGTACTCGATGTCGGTCCCGCGGCCCACGCCGCCGAGCGTCAGCGCGTTGATCTCGTTGTTCGCCGCAAGGCCAAAGCCGCCGTAGCGCAGCGACACGTATCGCACGGTCCCGCTGTCGTCGTCGTCGCAGCCGAGCGCGCCCGGGAACTCCCCCGGGAACGACGAGCAGCCGCCGTAGATCCCGTTCACGCCGTCGGCCACGAGGCCCTCGATCTGCACCGTCCGCGCCGGGTTCGGACCGGCGACCGTGTTGCTCGCCACGTAGCCCCGGCCGAGCACGATCAGACCGCCCCAGTTCCCCGTCTGCGTCGACGCGTTCAACGGATCGTCGTACGGGAACGTGCCGAGGTCGCAGCGCACCGCGTCGTCGTTCAGGTCCGTGAACACGATCGGCGCTTCGGGCGTACCGACCGCCTGGATCTTCGATCCACGTGTCACGACCAGCGTGCCCGGGTTGTTGCTCCCGACCGTCGACGCATCGGGAATCCCGCGCACCACCGTGCCCGGCTCGATCGTCAGCGTCGCACCGCTCGTGACGTAGATGATCCCGTCGAGGTGGTACTCCTGATCGTGAAACCAGGTCTGGCTCGTCGTGATGTTTGCGTTGACGTTGACGACGGGTGGTGCCGGGAAGTAGCCGACCCGGTGCGTGTTCGTCCACCCTTCGGCCCAGTTCTGCCCAGGTGCGAACGCGCCCTTGTACGGTGCGGGCTCGAAGAACCCGTCGTTCGGCGGCACGCGGGTCGTCGTCAGCTGTCCCGGGGCGGGCCGCGGGTCGATCTGGACGATCTGGTCGAAGTCCGGAGCCGCACGCAGGTTGCGCACGAGCGAGCGGATCGGTAGCGTCGACGCGCAGCTCGCATACGAGTTGCGCAGCGCGACATTGGACAGCGCGGTGTTGTCGTAGTGCAGCTTCGTCGCGTCGCCGTCGTTCAGGTAGTCGATCGGCTTGTCCTGGCACGAGCCGACGGCTCCGCCGCAGCCCGCGTCGGTCAGGCACTGCACGGCGGTGCCCGCGCATACACCGAACGTCGGCAAGGTCAGCGGCCCCCGCGGCGCCGCCGCAGGGAATCCGCCCGCGGCCAACAGCTCCTGCCGCCCCACGCACCAGAACTGCGTGTCCTGCACCTCGAGCTGGAAGTCCGAATCGGGATCGAGATAGTGCAGCACGCACACCTCGCCGCCCGGGCAGTTCGCGTTCGTCGTGCAGACGGTCGCCGTCGTCACGCTGCAGTTGCCGGTCCCCGGGGTGTATCCGGTGATCGCGCGCGCGCCGCTCGTGTTCGTCGCGGTCGCGCCCTGCGCGATCGTCCCGCCCTCGATCACCAACGCATCGCCGCCGAAGTCGCCGAACAGGCTGTTGTACCAGCGGCCGCCACCGTTGTCCCGCCACACCAGCGCCGAGTTGAACAGCCGGTTCGTGTAGTTCGCCGCCGCGACGGTCGATCCGCCCTTGCCGATCATCGTCGCGTTGTACACGGTCGGCGTCGCGAACGGCTGGCTGCCGTCACCCGACGTCCCACCGTCCTGCTCCGAGCCCTTGTCCGAGTCCTGGCCCCCGGCCGTGTTCTGCAGGTTGAACAGGAACTGCACCTTGCCGCGCCAGCCCTCGTCGACGTCCAGCGCGTCGTCGCCGATCCCCGCGGCGACCATGTGCTTCAGGTTCACCGCGCCGCCGAACATCTCGAACGCATCGTCCGAGTTCTGGAACGCCTCGACGTACTCGACGTCGGTCCCGCGGCCCACGCCGCCGAGCGTCAGCGCGTTGATCTCGTTGTTCGCCGCAAGGCCAAAGCCGCCGTAGCGCAGCGACACGTATCGCACGGTCCCGCTGTCGTCGTCGTCGCAGCCGAGCGCGCCCGGGAACTCCCCCGGGAACGACGAGCAGCCGCCGTAGATCCCGTTCACGCCGTCGGCCACGAGGCCCTCGATCTGCACCGTCCGCGCCGGGTTCGGACCGGCGACCGTGTTGCTCGCCACGTAGCCCCGGCCGAGCACGATCAGACCGCCCCAGTTCCCCGTCTGCGTCGACGCGTTCAACGGATCGTCGTACGGGAACGTGCCGGGACTCGCACCGATGTTGTCGTCGTTCTCGTCGGTGAACACGATCGGGTTGAGCTTCGTGCCGATCGCCCGGATCTTCGATCCACGTGTCACGACCAGCGTGCCCGGGTTGTTGCTCCCGACCGTCGACGCATCGGGAATCCCGCGCACCACCGTGCCCGGCTCGATCGTCAACGTCGCCCCGCTCGTGACATAGATGATGCCGTCGAGGAAATAGACGTTGTCCGGCGTCCACGTCTCGCTGACCGTGATGTTCGTGCTGACGATGACGTCCGCCGCCTGGGTGGGCGGTCCGAATGCCAAGAGTGCCAGGGCCCCGGTGGCGAGAGCCGCCCCGACGCGGATCCGACTCATCGATTCCCCCTGATATGCGAAGCGGGACAGCCCCCGATCGCGCCCGGATCCTACCGACGGGGTGTTAGGCCGGGATCAAGCGTGTGTTACGGGTTGGCGAGCCTCTCGGGCCGGGTCGGTGACGCTCGATGGTATCTTCTCTTTCTTTCCATGCCGCGCTATCCCGACACCTCATCCACGCTCAAGGACGTCGCCGGCGCGGTGTACTCGGCGCTCGCGGCGCGACTCGCCGCGTTTCGGGGCGAGACCTACCCGCTCCACGTCGGCGACACGTGGCTCGAGCCCGCCCTGGGCTGCCGGATGCAGGACCTCTCGGTCGAGGACCACCCGGGGATGCACCGGTACGCTCCGCCGCGAGGTCACGCGCGGCTGCTCGAAGCGGTCGCGGCGCGCGTCGAGGCCCGGAGCGGCGTCCCGACCTCAGCCGATGACGTCCTCGTCGCGGCGGGAGCCACGGGTGCTCTCGGCGCCGTCCTCGGGGCGATCGTCGAGCCCGGAGACGACGTCCTGATCCTCGCCCCGTACTGGCCCTTGATCGCGGGGATCGTGCGCTGCTTCCACGGAACGCCGATCGCCGTGCCCACGATCGGAGCGGTCGACTCGAGGGAGGCCGCAGCCGCGGCATGCGAGCGCGCACGCACGCCGCGGACGGTCGCGCTCTACCTCAGCACGCCGAACAACCCGACCGGACGCGTGCTGCCACCCGCGTGGGTCGAGGCGCTCGTCGGCTGGGCCGCCTCTGCGGGCTTGTGGATCGTTGCCGACGAGGTGTACGAGGACTACGTCTACGAGGGTCGCCACGCGTACGCCCGCGCGATCGCGCCCGACCGGACGTTCGCCGCGCACTCGTTCTCCAAGGCGTTCGGCATGGCCGGAAACCGCTGCGGCTACGTCGTCGGCCCGCGGGACAAGATGGTCGAGCTGAGCAAGGTCAGCACGCACTCGTTCTACAGCACGCCGACTGCGTCCCAGCTCGCGGCCGAGCGCGCGCTCGACGGTCGTGGGGACGCGTGGATCGCAGACGTACGCGAGCGCTACCGAGCGATGGGTCGTGCGGCCGCGGAGCGTCTGGGCCTCGCCGCGCCCCAGGGCAGCACGTTTCTGTTCCTCGACGTCGCGCCGCACCTCGACGAGCGCGGCCTTCCGGGGTTCCTCGAGCGCTGTGCCGAGCGCGGCCTGCTCGTGGCCCCCGGACCGAGCTTCGGCCCCTACCCGACCCACGTGCGCGTGTGCTTCACCTGCTCCGCGCCCGACGTCGTCGCCCGCGGCGTCGACGTCCTGGCGCAGCTCATCGGCCGCTAGGCCGGAACACCTTGGCCGCGCTGAGCGTGACGCCGATGTCCGGCGTGTTGTCGAAGTTGACCAGGTTCTCGGTCACGGCGAAGCGCCAGACCCAGCCGTCCGCGGTCGACGCTTGCAGGCCCGCCGAGAGCTGGAACTTGTCGGCGGTCAGCTGGCGCAACTCCGAGTCCTCGATCACGCTGGGGCTCGCGTAGAGTTGCAGCACCACGTTCGTGTGCCGTCCGATCCGTGCCTCCCATCCACCGACGAACGTCGGAATCCACTCCGGCTCGTCGGGCACGCCGGGAAGGTCGGTCCCCGCGAAGTCGACGATGCTCAGGCTCGTGTACAGCGCGTTGCCCTTGAAGAACTTCTGGTACGACGCCTGGACGCCGTAGTCCGTTCGACCGCTCGATACGAAGAACTTGGCATCGCGGAACGCGATCTTGGCCGCGCCCTCGACGATCAGGTTCCAGCTCCGGGCCTCGGCGAAGAGCGACCAGCGCGCGCCGAACACCGGATCGGCGAAGCCGTCCTCCGGCGGGTCCTCGAGCGCGACCGTGCCAGCAGGGGTCTGCACGAGCGCGAAGAACTCGTTGCGCTTGGCGAGGTCGCGATTGGCCGAGTCGAGCCCGAACGCCGAGTGGAAGCCCTCGATCGTCCCGTCGAGGACGCCGTCGTTGAACACGAGCACGGGCAACGTGACGTAGCCGCCCCAGTGGCGGCTGAACCGGTAGTGCCCGGTCAGGTCGAACAGACCGAGCTCGCCGTCGACGAGGTAGGCCTCCTCGCCCGTGGCCAGAATCGCGTCGACATCGGCCTGCTGGAGCTCGACGCGCTCACCGCCGCCGCGCACGCGCAGATACTCGGCGACGTTGTCGCTCAGCACGTAGGTGTTCTGGTACGAGAGATTCAGCTCGATGCCCCCCGTACCCTTGCGCGACTGCACCGCATGCGCCGGGAGGAAGTCGAGGCGCAGGATCCCGAAGGGGGTCAGGTCGCGGATCCGCAGGAGGCCGAGGTGGGTCCACGGCTTCTCCTGCTGCTCCTCGGCACCGGCGGCCGGCGGCGCGCAGAGCGCCACGGCGACAACGAGGATCCCCCAACGCACGACACGCCGCAGCCTACGCCCACAGGAAAACACCCGTCAACACGATCAGCGCTGGCAGCCCGGGCACCAGAACGTGCTGCGCTGCTGCTGGACCTCGCGAACCACGCGGCCGCGACAGCGACGGCACGGGCGCCCCTCGCGATCGTAGACGGCGAGAAACCGTTGATAGGAGCCGATCTCGCCGCGCGAGTCTTGGAAGTCGGAGACAGTTGTGCCGCAGGCGCGGATCGCGCGCTCGAGGATCTTGCGCATCGCTCGCCGGAGCCGGTTCGATTCTTCGGCGCCGAGCGTGCGTGCGGCGCGGCGCGGCGAGATCCTGGCCGCATGGAGAATCTCGGAGGCGTATATGTTTCCGAGGCCGACGAGGCGATCCTGGCGCAGGAGCCAGGTCTTGATGCTCTGCAAGCTCGTTCCGTAGAGCGCGCGTAGCCGCACGGCCGACAGCTGGTCGGTCATGGGATCGATCCCGCTCGGGCGCGCCTCCTCAGCCGAACGAAACCACTCGAACGTGCCAAAGCGGCGGGTGTCGTAGAAGAGGAGCGTTCCCCGATCAAGCGCGAACCGCGCGCGCAGGTGGGCGCGCTCGACGCGGGGCGAGTCGCCGAGCCAGATCAGACGTCCGGTCATGCGCAGGTGGACGGCGAGCCAGAGCGGATCGGTGGGACTGGTTGCCCCAGAGAACCGGACGAGCACGCGTTTGCCCGAGCGGGCGACTTCATCGATGCGACGCCCTCGCAGACGGGGCATCGGGCCATTGCGCAGGCGCGGATCGAGGATCGAAAGCGAGCGGACCTCACGCCCGACGATCAGCTGCGCGAGCTGCCGCGCGACCGTCTCGACCTCCGGAAGCTCGGGCATGTGGGACAGCCTGCCCGATCCCCTGGCCGCTGTCCATTCCGGTATGATCGGCCCATGCGTCACGCCGTGGGTCTCGTGTGCGCGCTCGTACTCGCCGTATCACCGGCGAGAGCGGCCGATCGCTTGTGGGCCGGCGGGGGGTTCGGCCTGGGCTTCGGCGACGTGACGTATGTATCGGTCAAGCCGATCGTCGGTTACTCGGCGACCGAGCGTCTCGACGTCGGGGGCCGACTGACCTTCCGCTACCGTGACGACGAGCGCTACGTGCCGAGCCTCAGCACGACCGACTGGGGCGCGAGCGTGTTCGCCCGCTACATCGTGAGAGAGCCGGTGTTCGTGCAGCTCGAGTACGAGTGGCTGAGCTACGAGATCCCGTTCTTCAACGGTTCGACCGAGCGAGACGAGTACGGCAGCTGGCTCGCCGGGGGCGGCTTCGCCCAGCGCATCGGCGATCGTTCGAGCTTCTTCGTCTCGGCCCTGTACAACTTCTCCTACGACGACGACGAGCCGTCCCCGTACGACGATCCGTGGGTCATCCGCGTAGGCGTCGGGTTCGGCTTCTGACCTCCGTGCGCGGACGGCTCACCGCTCGAGCGACCCTGGCGATCTCCGCGTTGCTCGGAACGGTGGCGTTCGCGGAGGTCGAGCTGTACCGCGGGGACGATACGAAGCTCACCCTGCACGTCGACGTCCTCGGCGCGGGGTTCGTCAGTGGCGACTCGTGGTTCGGGGAGTCGGAGTCGTTCCTCGGCGCCGATACCAACAGCTGGCTCGAGCTGGGACTCGAGCCGGGCCTGTCGTTCGAGACGCCGGTCGGCGGCGGGACGCTGTTCGGCGAGCTGAGCGGCGTGTACACGCGGACGTTCGGCGACGACGCCTCGGGTGAGACGATCGGGCTCGACGACACCGGAGACCTGTCGCTCGAGCAGGCGCGCGTGGGATGGAAAACGTCCGATCTCTTCTCCGGCCTCGAGGACGACGAGCTCTCCGTGACCGTCGGACGGCAGGACTACACGATCGGAACCGGCCTGCTCGTGACCGATGGCGGCGAAGACGGCGGCGACCTGGGCGGCTGGTACTTGACCATGCGTCGGTCGTTCCAGGAGTCGGTCCTCGTCCACCTGAAGAGCAAGGCTCTGCTCGCCGAGCTGTTTCGCCTGGAGAACCGCCCGCGCCGCGGGGGCCCGCAGGGCGACCTCTACGGCATCAACGTCGAGGGCACGCTCGTGGGCACGACGACGATCGGCGGCACGTACCTCCTCGTCGACGCGAACATTCCGGGCGTCGATCGGCTCGACGTGTTCTCGGGGCGTATCACGTGGGACGGGCCGCGGGGGTTCGGCGCGAGCGGCGAGTACGTGCGCGAGACGAGCGCGCAGATCGATTCCGCCGGCTGGTACGCAGAGGCGAGCTACGAAGCGGCAGATCTCGGCTGGTCTCCGACGTTCCGCTACCGCTACGCACACTTCGACGGCGACGACCCGGCGACCTCCGACGACGAGCTGTTCCGCGAGATCGCGTACGGCGACACGGACTGGGGCGCGTGGTACCAGGGCGAGATCACCGGGAACTACGCGCTGGGAAACGGCAACACGAGCAGCCATCTGCTACGGGTCGAGGCGACGCCCCAGGACGACGTGACGCTCAACCTGCTGCTCTATTCGTTCACGATCGACGAGCCGACGAGCCTGGCGCCGGGCGTGACCGACGACGACTGGGGCGACGAGATCGACGTGACGGTCGAATGGGAGCTCTCCGAGCGCGTCGGGATCATCGGCGTCCTGGGCGCCCTGTTCCCCGGGGACGCCGCGATCCAGTACGTCGGCGGCGACGAGACGTGGCTCCATTCCATGCTCTACGCGTCCTACTCCTGGTGAGCACAGCGAAGGACCGGGGCGACGCGGGAGCGGGAGGCAGGTCGCCCCTCCCCGCGTCCCCCGGGGGTCGAAGACGAGCCGTTGCCCTGCTCTAGGCTACGTCCGTGCCACGCGGGCTACGGATTGCACGGGATCCCGCCTCCGTACGTGACGTCCTGCAACGGGATGCACGTTAGACCCAGAGCGGCCGCGCGATTCAACAGCGAGGTCTTGCACACCTGGAATTCGCTCTCGTTCATCGCAAAGAACCGGACCAGGCCATGGTAGTCCGACGTCTCCTCGGGCAAGAACGCGCACGTGTGATCGCTGCCGCCGAAGAACTGAGCGGAAAACGAGACGGGGAACCCAGTACCGTACGGGAAGCAGCGCGACAGGAACGAGTCGTCCCCACTGTTCAGCATGACGATGTCGTCCGCATTCAGGATCGTCCCGTCGTCGGTCGTGCAGGCAAACGGGCCGAGGGCGCTACTGTACACGGCCGCGAGCTCCTCTTCCGTCCAACAGGGGCACTGCGGCTGGAGACACGGCATGTCCGGATCGCCGGGTTGCATCTTGCTCCGATACGCGTCCAGGATCGACCTCTTCGGCGCCGCGTCGGGGTCGAGGATCTTGTCGACACCGGGGTGCGGACTCTCGCAGTACGCGAGGCACAAACCGTAGAGTGCAGGCGTTCCGCCAACCAGTCCGTCGCAGATTCCCGATAGGGGCGGGATAGGCTGGTCCGGCGAAGCGAACGCCACCGACGATAACGTCACCAACAGGGCCAGGGACAGCCCGCAAATGAGCTTCCCGAAAGCGATGTTTCGCATCCGATCCTCCCTCGCCGAAGCGGAGTGCTCCGGCCTCGTAGCGTGTGCTGTTCTTGTAGTTCGAGGCGGACGCGGGTCAAGCGATTCTTGGTGGTAGAGCGCTACCAATCTGGATGCTCTGGGGGCTTGGCAGACCACCCCGACTCGTAACGCGAAATCGATGTGGGAAGGGGGCAAGGCAGGTTTGGCGCGGTAGGCGTTTTAGCTCGCAAAGCGTTAGGGACTACGGCACCCCGTTCCGCTCGCCCCACCGCTCGTACACGCGGTCGCCGGCAATGCGGACTGAGGTCGGGAAACGCATCGAACCATCCACCGCCGGGCGATGATGGGGATCGATCCTCATCGCCCGATGGCGACGACAATCCTGTCGATCGCCTGCTCCAGCGTCCCCTCGCCGTTGAGGTACGCGATCCAGTGTTCTTGGACGGGCTCGCGATAGCTCGGCCAGGCCCTCGCGAACAGGTCCACAGAAGACGGAACGAAGCTCGCGACGCCGCGATCGGCCAGCGCCCGCCTGGTGAGCTCGCTCGACGTGGCGAACAGAATCGCGTGCCACAAATGCCGCGGCGCTTCTACGTCATGCGACTTGGCCGCCGCGGCGATCGCCGCGCCGACCGTTCCGTTGTTGGGGCTGACGATCGCATGCGAGCCCTCGTGCAGGAGCATTTCGAGCGCGCGAGCGCCTTGATACCCCTCGTCGCGGCATGACATCGTCGTGATGACGCCGCCGGCAAGTCCGCTGATTGTATAAGCGCCAAACGGGCCAGCAGCAGGTGTGATGTAGGCGCGAATGCGTGCTGGCCAGGTGGCGCGATACACCGCTTCATGCTGTCGAACCAGTATCTCTCCAGCTTCACGAAGCATGGCGGCCGCATATCCGATGAAGAACCGATTCGCCCGGTCGTCTGACATCCACCCGTGCGCACGATAGGCGGGAGCAGCACGCATGAGCGCGTCCCTCAACGGCGCATCGATGAGCGGCTCGGTCGCGTCGTCGGCAACCTGCGTGAGGGCGTCGGTGGTGATGATCATCGGTTTGGCGAAGGTCATGTCGCCGCGCTCGCCGGCTGTGCGGTAGACGCCCACCGCTTCGTTCCATGCGGTCTGCTCTTCTGGCGCAAACCCGGTGAGCGCCCGTGGGGTGGAGCGCATCGCGTCCGCAATCAGCGTCTGGTGCAGGCTCATCCAAAAGCTGCTGTGCAGTTCCCACGAGCCGACGGTGACGACTTCGGCGCCGTTCGCAGCGAACGCGCAGCCGAGGACACCGAATAGCATCAGGGGGCGAATCATTTGACCTTCTCCCACACGGGGTACCATGACAGCCAGCCCCAAGGAAGCCCCTGCGCCGAAGTATAGGCGTGCGGGGCCTCAGGTTGTCCCACGAATCGCGAGTGGACGCTCACCGAGGTCTGCGGGAAGGGGCGAGTCGCCCCACGGGTGACACTCAAGCGTCAGTTCGCCCCGTTCGAGAAAGACGACAAACCCGCATTCGATGTCTTTGGCCCGACCCACGATCATCGGCTCGCTGCACACAACCCGCGAAGCTGGAAGCGCAGGGTGGCGGACCGTGAGGAAATAACCAACTCCGGTATGCTCGCACGATACGAAGGTGGCTGCGTCCAGCAGCGCCTCGATCTGGTCCGGGGGCATGTGCGACCGAAGGAGGGCGCGCACTACTTGACGTTCGAACTCAACGAATGAGCTCACCTGCCCCCTTCCCACGGAGGTGCTCCTTCGTGATCCAGCTGTGCAGACTGAAGATCTGCGCGACGGATTGCGTCTTGTCCAAGCGTGCCAATACCTGCTCCTTCGCGTGGAACTGACACAGGATGTCATCGTCAACCTCAACCGCTGATCGTAGAGCTGCTCGTAGCTCCTCGGTTGCGTACGACCCGGCCCGTTCGAATTCGACGACCACGGAAACGGGCCGCAGCGACAAGCCCAGCCACAGCCCGAACACGCGGGGGATTAGCCCGGTGGATTCACCCAGTCCGATGCTACGTAGACGCCACCTATTGCCATCCGCGCCATAGAAGAACAGAACGTCTAGCCGGCGCCTGTAGAGTTTGATGAAAGCGATTGGCAAACTTGCCCAGTAGTTCTCGGACCGGAGCATCTGCGTGAACCCACCGTGCTGCATGGCAAGAACCGGGTAGTTCATCGGTGCGTGTGGAGTTCTAACGTCCGCGTTGAGCAGCCACGCCGAGCGCATGTGAGCCCGCTTCACGGCTGAGCGCCTTCAGGTGTTGGCCGATACGTAAGAACATGAGCGCATTGCCTAGAACTCCTAGAGCGACCAGACTCCAGCGCGTGACGTTTTCCGGTTGCCCCGCGAGCACGAGGCTCAAGGTCCAGGATGCGACCACCATGACCACCACGAACTTCCATCCCACCACAACCGACAGGGGGAAGTATCGATAGAGGAAGTCCTTGCCTCGGCCCCCTCCGTTGCAATGAAACAGAAACACGACCCCGACGACGGTGATGCCAAGACCAAACCACGCGTAGAACTGCGCTGAAGGCAAAAGCGGCTCTGGGTTGGGACGAATTCGAAACGCGGTGAGCTGAAGCCAGTCGAAGGTCGTGATGCCGAGGAAATAAAGAAAGATCTTCCCCTCGGGCATCGCGCGTGTCGCGAGCTGCGACTTGACATGGCGTGTATCCCACAGATCACGGTGACGTAGCGGCATGATGCTCCCCCTCAGCCGCGCCTGTGTGCAACAAGGCGAACCATGCCCTGCATTCCGACCTCGCGACGGACGTTGAACCCGTGACTCTCGAGGCTGGCGATCAATGGCTCGGGCAACAACCGTAGCTTTCGGTAGTGACTGACTCGGGTTTGCCAGCCTTCCTGCGTGCGCTGATGAAGAATGTCGTGGACGAGCACAACCTCCGGCTCGTATTCCAGGAAGCAAGTGAGGATGCGAGTATCGTCGCTCCGTACGGGGATGAAGCGTTGGTCCCCGGCGAGCGCCGCGGAGTAGTCGCGGAACGCAATCACGAACACCCCCCCGGGCGGCAGCTCGGCGGCAGCTCTTTCGATGAGGCTCTCGACGGCGCAACGCTCGGGCAAATGCGTGATCGTATCGCCCATGCACAGGATTGCGGACGGCACCTCGGTGATGTGGCTTGGAAATGTCAGCAAGTCGTCGTTGATCGCTTGGATGGGCAGGTCACCGCCAAGCTCTGCAAGCGTATGCAGTAGCTCGGTCGATGTATCGATGGCCGTGACTCGCGCACCTCTTCGGGCGAGCGGGATGGAATGCATGCCAAGCCCTGCACCAAGATCGACGACGACGGCTCCGTCGGTGCGCGGCAAGTGCAACGCGTCGATCTCGACGGAACCGGCCTGCAGGGCGGCGTCGGAGCCGCCGACCATCCAAAGGTAGATCGGACCGAGGTGGTTTGCGTAGTGTTCCGCGACGGTGGTCATTCGGTGCGATCGAGCCCCTCGGGCGAGGACGTGGCTCGAGCCTACACTTCGAACCAGGATCGAGGCAAGAATGGCGACGAGACGTGGCTCCATCCCATGCTGTACGCTTCGTACCTCGACAGGAGCTCCCATGAAGCTGCTCGCCCGCTGCCTCGTCCTGCTCGCCCTGACCCCCGCTCTGGCCCAGAGCGCCGACCGGAGCTGGTTCGTCGCGTTCGAGCGCGTCGCCGTCGCGCCGGTCGCGCGGTCGAACACGACGCAGCTCATCGACGCCGGAACGATCGACACCGACGGGTTCTCCGAGCTGGTGTTCAGCCTCGGAGGCGAGTTCAAGGAGGGGGTTCCGGAAACGGGCACGGTCGGGGCGATCCTGATCCCCGACCGCGAGCCGTTCCTCTATCTCTTGCGCAACGAGGGGAAGATCGTGTTCCCGCTCGAGGTCCGAGCCGACGTCGCGAACCTGCGGGACGCGATCTTCGTCTCGCCGCAGCAAACGGCGAAGATCGGGTTTCCGCGCTACCGCGTGTTCCTGTACAACGAGACGTCGTCCGGAGCGTCGGTCGGACTGTTCGTCTACCGCACCCGCTGATCGCAGCGCTAGTCGAGCGTGCGGAACGCCGTCCACCAGGTCGCGGTGTCCTCGCACACGAGGTTCGTGAGCATGCGCTGCCGCTGACCCGGCGATTCGGCGCCGACCGCCTTCGTGTTGCCCTGGGCGGCGATGTTCAGGACGAACGACCGGCTCCAGCACTTCTTGGCTGCGCTCGCTCCACTCTCGACCGGCGGCCGTCCCGTCGTCACCAGCTCCTCGTCGTCCATCGGCGCGTAGCCGTTGTCGAGGACGATCTGCTTGATGCGCTCGCGGATCTGGGCCAGGGGGACGTCGGATGCCTTGGCCATGTCGTACCAGACGAACTGGTCCTTGATCTGGACGAACCGGATCGGTGAGCTCGGGTTCTTGGCGTTGTACTTCGAGATGCCATCGTCGAGCCACGAGGGGATCGACGTGGCGGACGCGATGATGCCTAGGGCGAGGACGGCGACGCATGCGAGCGCCGCGAGCTTGGCTCGGTTCATGACTTTCCTCCGGGGGGGAAACGTTGTTCCGGGCCTTGCCCGGCGCAAGTCCCCTAGCCGCCGAGGGCGATCGTCAGGGCGACGAGGATCACCCCGAGGACGACCATCGCTACGCCGATGAGCCAGGGCGACCGGCCGATGCAGCGTCCGTAGGCCATCCCGGTCACGAACATCAGAGCCGTAGCCACACCGTTCGACACGCGCATGGCGAGGGTCGCGTCGTTCAAGAAGACGAACGGGAGCGCCACCGGGAACGTCGAGAGAAAGACGAGCAGGAACACGCCCAGCGCTCCGACCCAGTCCGCCCGGGTCAGTTGCGCCCTGGCCTTGGGCTCGGGGAGCGCGCGCAGCCGGCGCTGGATCCCGTCGAGCTCGTGCGGCTCGAGGACCGACGCGATCAGAGGCGGGAGCGCCCCGGCGACGAGCGCCTCGGCCTGCTGGCGATCGCTCGTCCGGCGCACGGCGTGGAACGCCGCCAGGCTCCTCCCCTTCTCGGCCAGGTTGCCCATGAGGTACAGGATCCCGTCGATCAGGCCCCACGCGATGTTGCATCCGAGCGCGCCGATCAGCATCGCCCGGACGTCGTCGCGCCCGGCCTCGGCCACGCTCAGCGAGCCGGTGAACGTCAGCACCATGATCAGGCCGAACAGCACCTCGGCGATGCGCTCGCTCGGCTCGAGCACGCGGGTCGAGGGACGTCGGTTGAACATGCGCGCCATTCTATCCGGCCGGGGGTGCGGTAGACTCGGCTGCGGATGACACGTTGGATCCCGGCGCTCGGCTGGCTCCCGGCCTACGAGGGCCGCTGGCTGCGCGGCGACCTCGTCGCGGCGCTGACCCTCGCGGCGTACCTGATTCCCGCATCGCTCGGCGACGCCTCCCTCGCCAACCTGCCGCCCGAGGCCGGGCTCTACGCGTGCCTGTTCGGCGGGCTGGTGTTCTGGCTGTTCTGCAGCTCGCGCCAGACCGTGGTCACCGTCACGTCAGCGATCTCGCTCCTGATCGGGGCGTCTCTCGGCGAGATCGCCGGTGGCGACGCGACGCGCTTCGGGGCGCTCGCGGCGATGACCGCGATCCTCGTCGCGCTCATCGCGTTCGCGGCATGGCTCCTGCGGGCCGGGGCGATCGTGAACTTCGTCTCCGAGAGCGTGATGGTCGGGTTCAAGTCCGGTGTCGCGCTGTTCCTCGCGAGCACGCAGCTGCCGAAGCTGCTCGGCGTCCACGGTGCCCACGGGAGCTTCTGGGAGAACGCGGGGTACCTCCTCCGGCACCTGGGCGAGACGAACCCGACGGCGCTCCTCGTCGGTGGAGCGGCGCTCGCCCTGCTCGTCCTGGGCAAGGTGTTCTTGAAGAACAAACCGGTGGCGTTGTTCGTCGTCGCCGGAGCCATCGTCGCTTCGTCCGCGATGTCGCTCGAGGCGCGGGGGGTCAAGCTGCTGGGCCACGTGCCCGACGGCCTGCCGCGGATCGGGCTTCCGGCCGTGCAGCTGTCCGACCTCAACCAGCTGCTTCCGCTGGCGATCGCGTGCTTCCTGCTCGGCGCGGTCGAGACCGCAGCGATCGGCCGCATGTTCGTGCGCACGGACGGTAAACGTTTCGATGCGAACCAGGAGTTCCTGGCGCTCGCCGCGTCGAACCTGGCCTCGGGGCTGGGGCGCGGCTTTCCGGTGAGCGGCGGCATGTCACAGTCGCTGGTCAACGAGGCGAGCGGCGCGCGGACGCCGCTCTCGAGCGCGCTGGCCGCGGTCCTCGTTCTCGGCGTGGTGCTGTTCTTCTCTCACTGGCTGAGCGCGCTCCCGCAGCCGGTGCTGGCCGCGATCGTGCTCGTCGCGGTGACCGGTCTGTTCCAGGCCTCGGCGCTGCGCCACCTGTGGCACGAGGTCCGTGCCGAGATGTGGATCGCGGTGGTCGCGATGTTCGGCGTGCTCACTTCGGGTCTGCTGCGGGGCGTGCTGATCGGGGCGATCCTCTCGCTCGTGCGTGTGCTGCGCATGGCGTCGCGGCCGCACGTCGCGCTCCTCGGCCGGATCCCGGGGACGCGACGGTTCTCCGATCGGGCTCGGCACCCGGACAACGAGCTCGTACCGGGCATGATGATCTTCCGGCCGGAATCGGGCCTCGTGTACTTCAACATCGATCACGTGCGCGATACGATCGCGAGCCAGGTCCGGGATGCGTCGCCGCCGCCGGCGCACGTGATTCTCGACCTGTCGGCGGCTCCGCACGTCGATCTGCAGAGCGCGGAGACGCTCAAGGCTCTCGCGGACGAGCTGTCCACGGCAGGGGCGCGGGTCCAGGTCGTCGAGGCGCGCTCGGCGGTGCGCGATCGCCTGCGCACGACCGGGATCGTCATCGATCGCTTCACGTCGGTCGCCGATGCGGTCGACGGCGCGAGCCGGCTGCCCTGATCTAGTACTTCTCCGGGACGAACTTGTACGGGTAGTCGGGCTCGCGGTAGCCGTGCTTCTTCTGGCGCTTCGGCAGCTTGACCTTGTCCCGCGGCGCGTCCTTGTACGAGATCTGCTTCAGCAGGTGGCGGATGAGATTGAGCCGTCCGCGACGCTTGTCGTCCGAGCGGACGACGAACCACGGGGCGTAGCCCGTGTCGGTCGCGGCGAACATCTCGTCGCGCGCCCGCGAGTAGTCGTACCACCGGCTGTACGACTTGAGGTCCATCGGCGAGAGCTTCCAGATCTTCCGGCCGTCCTCGATCCGATCCTCGAGCCGCCGCGTCTGCTCCTCCGGGCTGACCTCGAGCCAGTACTTCAGCAACGTGACGCCGGACTTCACGATCGCTTGCTCGACCGACGGCACGGCGGCGAGGAACTCCTGCGCCGACTCCTCGGTGCAGAACCCCATCACGCGCTCGACGCCCGCGCGGTTGTACCAGCTGCGATCGAAGATCACGACCTCGCCGGCCGCGGGAAGGTGCGGGAGGTAGCGCTGCAGGTACATCTGGCTCTTCTCGCGGGCGGTCGGCGCCGGCAGCGCGACCACGCGGAAGACGCGCGGGCTCACGCGCTCGGCGATCGCCTTGATCGTCCCGCCCTTGCCGGCACCGTCGCGACCCTCGAAGACGATGCACACCTTGAGCCCTTTGTGCTTGACCCACTCCTGGAGCTTGACCAGCTCGACGTGCAGGCGCTCGAGCTCCTTTTCGTACTCCTTGCGACCGAGCTTCTCGTTCTTCGCTTCGTCCTTGGCCTTCGCCCGAGCCTGCACCTTGGGCTTGGGCTTCCCCTTGTCCTTGGCCTTGGCCTTGGCCTTCTTGCCCTTGGCCTTCGGCTCTACCGGAACCGCCTCGGTGCTCGCTCCGGTCTTGGGCTTGCTCACGGTCGATGGTGCGCCGCTCGTCGTGTCGATCTGGGTTTCCACGCCTACCTCCCTGACCCGTTGCCCTGGATCCGAGTATACGCCGCCTAGTTGCCGATCCGGATCACCAGACCGGCACGAGCGCCGAGCTGGAACCAGCCGTCGCTCGACAGGCTGACCGTGCAGCCGGGGCCACAGACCGCCTGGAACACCGAGTCGGAGAGGTTCGCGTAGCCCCGCAGCTCGAGCCGGAGCGCCAGGCGCCCGCCGAGCGGGACCTTCGCGCCACCGCCGATCGAGCCGGAGAAGCTCACCGAGTCCGAGACCGTCGCGCCGTCGTCCGCGTCGAGGCGGCTCAGGCCGAGGTCGACGGCGACGAACCCTCGGGTGCCCTCCGCGTGCGGCTCGTACACGCCGCCGGCCTGCAGGTAGTCGACCGTCACGTCGAAGCGGGTCGCGTCGCCGACGAACTCGAGCCGCTGCCGGTCGAAGAACACCTCGACCCGCGCGTCGGGCCGCACCTTGAAATCGACGACGACTCCGAACGTCGCCGAGGGGTCGGCTTCGGTCGATCCCAGGCCCCCGGACTCCGGGTCGAGCTCCGCCCCGCCCCGCAGTCCGAGGACGGGCGTGATCTCGAGCGCGGAATCGGCGTGCGCCGCTGCGGCGCCCGCCGCTGCGGCGCCCGCCGCTGCGCCGACGATCGAAGACGCAAGGAGCAAGAGCGTCAGCCGTGACATCGACCGGTCCCCCCGATAGGATGCGTGTGTGCCGAAGCCCAGTGTATCCGCCGGAGGCGGTTTTGCCGCCCTGGCCTACAGCCTACGGAAGGGACGCGACGCCGGTGGCATCCTGCGGCTCTACCGGCGCCTACGTGCGCGCAACGCGTGCAAGACGTGCGCCCTCGGCATGGGCGGCCAGGCCGGCGGGATGGTCAACGAGCACGGCCGGTTCCCCGAGGTGTGCAAGAAGTCGATCCAGGCCCAGGCGGCGGACATGCAGCGTCCGATCGCGGAAGGTTTCTTCCGCGAGCGCTCGATCGAGGAGCTCGGCACCTGGAGCCCACTCCAGCTCGAGGCCGCAGGCCGGCTCGCGTTCCCCGTCCTGGCCGAGGATGGCGACACGCATTTCCGCCGCATCGCGTGGGACGAAGCGCTCGATCGTCTCGCGCGCGCGCTCCGTGCGGGTCCGCCGGGGGCCACATTCTTCTACGCCTCGGGCCGCTCGTCGAACGAGGCGGCGTTCCTGCTCCAGACGCTCGCCCGGGCCTACGGGGCCCGGAACATCCACAACTGCTCGTGCTACTGCCACCAGGCGTCGGGCGTCGCGCTGTCGCGGATGGTCGGGAGCGGGACGGCGACCGTCGTTCTCGAGGACCTCGATCGCACCGACCTCGTGGTCGCTCGCCGGTGCGAACCCGGCGTCGAACCACCCGCGGCTGATCGTCAAGCTCGTCGAGCTGCGTCGTCGCGGCGGCACGGTGATCGTCATCAACCCCGTGCGCGAGCTGGGGCTCGTGCGGTTCCGCGTCCCGTCCGATGCGCGGAGCATGCTGTTCGGCTCGGACGTGTCGCGACCTCTACCTACAGCCCCACGTCGGAAGCGACGTCGCCGTGTTCAAGCGCCCTGCTCAAGGGCGTCGTCGAGCGCCGCGGCGTGGATCGCGCCGTTCGTCACCGAGCACGTCGAGGGCTGGGACGCCGTCGAGGCCGACGCGCGCCGGCGCATCGTGGGACGCGCTCCTCGCGGCGTGCGGTCTCGCGCGTCGCCGACGATCGACGCCGCGGTCGAGCGCATCGTCGGCTGCGAAGCGCGGCATGGTCGCTGTGGGCCATGGGACTGACGCACCACGAGCACGGCGTCGACAACGTCCTGGCGCTCGGCGAACCTCGTCGTGGCCCGCGGCTGGATCGGTCGTCCGGGCACCGGGCTGATGCCGATCCGCGGCCACAGCAACGTGCAGGGCGTCGGCTCGGTCGGCTTCACGCCCGGCGCTGAAGGCCGCGTTCGCCGACGCGATGGAGCGGGCCTACGGGATCACCGCGTCGGGCGAGCCGGGGCTCGACACGTACGGTTCGATGCTCGCCGCATCGCGCGGCGAGATCCGCTGCGCCGTCCTCCTCGGCGGCAACCTGTTCGGCTCGAACCCCGATGCGTCGTGGGCCGAGGACGCGCTCGCACGCATCGGCACGACCGCCTACCTCTCGACGAAGCTCAACACCGGGCCACATCCACGGGCGCGGTCGCGAGCACCTGATCCTGCCGGTGCTCGCGCGCGACGAGGAGCCGCAGGCCACGACGCAGGAGAGCATGTTCAACTTCGTGCGCCTGTCCGATGGCGGCGCTCCCGCCGCCCCGGCCGAGGCGCGCAGCGAGGTCGACGTGGTCTGTGCGCTCGCCGCGCGCGTGCTCGAGCCCGGACCGTTTCCGTTCGAGCGCATGCACGACCGCCGGGCGATCCGCGAGGCGATCGCCCGCGTCGTGCCGGGGCTCGGCGCGATCGGCGCGATCGACGACACGCACCGCGAGTTCGTGATCGAGGGCCGGACGTTCCACGAGCCGCGCTTTCCGACGCCTTCGGGCAAGGCGCACGTGTTCGTCCCGCGCAGCGCGACCTTCGCACCGGCCGGCGGAACGTTCCGGCTGACCACGCTGCGCTCGGAGGGGCAGTTCAACACGGTCGTGTACGAGGACGAAGACCTGTACCGCGGGACGACACGGCGCGACGTCGTGCTGATGCACCCGGACGACGCCGCGGGTCTCGGCGTGCGCGAGGGCGACCCGGTGACGGTCGTGACCGACGCGGGCCGCATGCGCGTCGTCGTGGCCCACGCGGACATCCGGGCGGGCAACGTCGCCATGTACTACCCCGAGGCGAACCGACTCGTGCCGCGGCGCGTCGATCCGGCGTCGGGCACACCGGCGTTCAAGTCGGTCGCGGCGCGCATCGTACGATGAGCCCGATCGATCTCGTCGCCTTCGACGTCGACGGAACGCTCGTCGTCGGACCCGAAGGTCTCACGGTGTGGGAGGTGCTGAACCGGCGGTACCTCGGCACGCCGGACGTCAATCGGGAGCGCTACGCACGGTACCGGCGCGGCGAGCTGAGCTACGAGGCGTGGGTGGCTCTCGACATCGACGGCTGGCGCGCCGCCGGGGCGACGCGGGCCGAGGTCGTCGACGCGCTCGGCGAGCTGCGCCTCGTGCCCGGCGCACGCGAGACCGTCGAGGCGCTGAGACGGCGCGGCGTACGCCTGGTGATCATCTCGGGCACGCTCGACCTGCTCGTCGATACGTTGTGGCCCGACCATGCGTTCGACGAGGTGTGGACGAACCGGATCGAGTTCGACGTCGACGGTCGGATCTCCGGCTGGCGCGCCACGCCGTACGACATGGAGGGCAAGGCGCAGGCGCTCCGCGAGATCGCCGCCCGGGCGGAGATCGACCTCGCGCGCTGCGCGTTCGTCGGCGACAGCTCGAACGACGTGTGGGCCGCCCGCGCGGCCGGGCTCAGCATCGCGTGGAACCCGCGGTCGACCGAGCTCGAGTCGGTCGCCTCCGTGGTCGTGCGGTCGGAGGATCTGCGGGAGATCCTGCCGTACCTTGTGGCTCCCGCCCGGGCCGCTCGGGGCCCGGCTCGAAGCGGAACAGGCGCGGATCCGCCGGATCGATCGTGACCAGGACGTAGCGGACGTAGGGCGAGCCGAACGTGATGACGCGCGTGAACCGCTCGAGCGCCGAGCCGGTCGCCGGATCGACGAGCGGATGGTCGACGCGGTACCGGTGCGAGTCCCCGTGGAGCAGCGCGACCGGGTGCGGGTAGGCCCGTACCTCCTTCTCGAGCGCGGCGAGCGTCTCGTCGAAGCCGTGGCGTCGCGCGCTCCCCGCGGGCAGATCGAAGCGCGGATCGGCCTGGAACGCCACGACGACGCCGAGCGCCTCGTCGGCGCGCGCGAGCGCGAAGCTCTCCGCCAACCAGGCGACGTTCGCCGCTGTGCGCGCCACATACTCGCGGTCCATCTCGGGCGTGCGCCCGCGGTTGTTTCCGCTGCCCACGACGTGCAAGCCGACGAACTGCACGCCACCCGTGCGCCAGCGCACGTTCTCGGGATAGCCGTCGGGCTGGCGCTCGAGCGCCATCCGCTCGCGACCCAGGCTCTCGGGTTTCGACGCGAAGAGCACGCGCAGGCGGGCCAGCCGCTCGAGCGGGTCGAAGCGGCCGAGGTGGCAATCGGTCCATTCGTTGTCGCCGAACAGGAACACGAGGGGACGCGCCGAGCGATCGAGCAGCGCGCGGCGTCCGGACAGCAGGTCGTCGCTGCACGACGAGCCGCTCGACTTGAGATCACCGACGTGCACGACGAACGCGAGCGGAAGCGCGTCGAGCGAGGACAGGAGCTGGCGGAACAGCGGGGTCTCGATCGCGTTGTACGGCAGGTCGCCGATCAGCGCGAACTGGAACGGCTCGGGCGCTGGCCCGACGACCAGGCTCGCGGCCAAGAGCGAGGCGACGAGCTTCATGTTCCCCTCAGAACCGCAGCGAGTAGCCGGCGGCGGCGAGATACGACGCCTCCTGCTCGAGGTCGGCGCGCGTCAGCGGGTGATCGTCGAGCCAGCGCGACGGGATACGCAGCACGATCGAGCGCTTCGACGCGTCGAGCCCGATGTCCGGGAGCGGCTCCGGGCTGCGGCTGCGATGGAGCACGCAGGCGAGGCGCAGGACGATCGACAGTCGCGTGATCGGCCTGCGCCACGGCTCGGGAAGCAGCTCGATCACGTCGACGGGGAACTTCCGTCTGTGCGCGCGGACGAGCGTCGCGAGCAGGCTCTGCTCCTGTCTCGAGAAGCCCAGAAGGTCGGCCATCGTCACGATGTACTCGCCGTGCTTGTGGTAGTGCGCGTGGGCCACGTCGAGCCCGATCTCGTGGAGCTGGGCGGCCCACGCCACGAGCTGGCGCGGCTCCGGCCGGTCGATGTCCCAGCCGCGTCCGGCCGCGCCGAGGAACGCGAGCGCGGTGCACTCGACTCGGCCGGCCTGGCGCCAGTCGACGTGGCACCGGTCGGCCAGACCCGTGACGCTGCGTCCCCGAACGTCCTCGTGCCGGATCCGGCCGACGAGGTCGTACAGGACCCCCTCGCGCATCGCGCCGTCCGACACCCGCATGCGCTCGAGGCGCAGCGCCTGGAACACGCCACGAAGGATGGCGAAGCCGCCGGCGAGCACCTCGCGCCGCTCGGGGCCGATCCCGGGCAGGTCGAGCTTGCGCACGTGGCCCGCCTCGAGGAGCGTCTCGCGCAGCCGCTCGAGCGCCCGGGGGGTGATCCCGTCCGCCTCGGTCTCGCGCGCCACGGTGCCGATCGTCCGGATCGTTCCCGACGCCCCGACGACCTCGTCCCATCCGCGCTCGCGCAGGCCGGCCTCGACCGGCTCGAGCTCCTGCAGGGCCGCGAGCTCGGCCTTGCGCAGCATCGACTCGGAGATCCGCCCGTCGGGGAAGTGCCGGCGGCTCGACGACACGCAGCCCATGTACAGGCTCTCCAGGTGCTGCGGCTCGAACCCGCGACCGACGATCAGCTCGGTGCTTCCGCCGCCGATGTCGACGACGAGCCGTGCGCCCGGCCGGTCCCCCACCGTGTGCGCGACCCCGAGGTAGATCAGCCGAGCCTCCTCGACGCCCGAGATCGTCTCGATCGGGTGGCCCAGAACGCGCTGGGCCGCGCGCAGGAACGACGCCGCGTTCCGGGCGCTGCGCAGCGTGTTCGTGCCCACGGCGCGCACGCTTCCGGCGGGCATGTGGCCCAGACGCTGGCCGAAGCGCCGCAGGCACGCGAGTGCGCGCCCGCGCATCTCGGCCGAGATGCGCTTCGATCCGTCGAGCCCGGCGGCAAAGTGCAGGGTCTCGCGCAGGCGGTCGACGATCGTGATCTGGCCGTCGCTCGTGCGGGCCACGACCAGGTGGAAGCTGGTCGACCCGAGATCGACCGCCGCGATCGTCTCCGGGAGGGTGTCCGAAAGCTCGAGCACGGCGCGTCATGATACGTCACCGCGGGCCGCTTGCTCCGCCTGGACGCTCGGCGGCGAGTCGCGTAGAGTGGCGGCTTCCCGCACGGTTCCGGTACGACCAAGGAGGAACCCTTCATGCCATTCCAGCCCCCACGCTCGAGCCACGCGAGCGCCGTTCTCGTGGCCTGCGCGATCGCCGCGGCGGGCCTCGATGCGCGGGCCGCGGACCCGCCCAAGCTCGGCTGGGCCGACTCGGCCGAGCTGAGCTTCGTGTCCACGTCCGGGAACTCGGAGTCGAGCACGTTCGGCTTCAAGAACACGCTGACGCGGACGTGGACCGGGGCCCATTTCGAGCTGAAGCTCGGCGGGATCAAGGTCGAGACGACGACCGAAACACCGCTCGTCGACGCGACCAATCCACCGGCGATCGTGGTCGTCGAGACGACCGCCACGACGGCCGAGGCGTACTTCCTGAACGGCCGCTACGACCGGGACATCACGAAGAAGTTCTTCTGGTTCGGTGGGGCCGGCTGGGATCGCAACGAGCCGGCGGGCATCGAAAACCGCTACGCCGCCGTGGCGGGCGTCGGGAACCGCTGGCGGGACGAGGAGGATCTCAAGTTCCGCACCGACTACGGCGTCACGTTCACCAAGCAGGAGGACGTGGTCGAGGTCCCGGGGGTCGACGACACGTTCGCCGGTCTGCGCCTGTCGTGGGCGTACCTGAACAAGTTCGGCAAGAACACGACGTACACGAACGACCTGATCCTCGACGAGAACCTCGACGAGACGGACGACTGGCGTGCCGACATGCTCCAGGGGCTCGCGGTCACGATGAGCGAGCACCTGGCGCTCAAGGTCGGCCTGCGCTGGCTGTACGACAACACGCCGTCGTTCGAGCTGCTCACCGCGGCGACGGACACGGCGGGCAACCCGGTCGTGCCCGCGGTGACCCAGGTCGTCGAGCTCGACGAGTTCGACTCGATCGTTACCGTGTCGCTCGTCGCCAATTACTGAAGGAGCAGGACATGAGCATGATCAAGGAGTTCCGGGACTTCGCCATGCGCGGCAACG
This sequence comes from uncultured Acidobacteriota bacterium, assembly GCA_963824225.1. GTDB lineage: Bacteria > Acidobacteriota > Polarisedimenticolia > Polarisedimenticolales > Polarisedimenticolaceae > CAWGOF01. Next base: position 1,126,589 of record CAWGOF010000003.1, read on the forward strand.
TCGTCGACATGGCGGTCGGAGTCATCCTGGGCGCCGCGTTCGGCAAGGTCGTGACCTCGATCGTCAACGACGTGCTGATGCCGCCGATCGGCAAGCTCGTGGGCAACGTCGACTTCAGCAGCCTGTTCCTCGATCTCTCGGGCGGAGGCCACGCGAGCCTCGAGTCGGCCAAGGCCGCGGGTGCCGCGACGATCAACTACGGCCTGTTCATCAACACCGTGATCGACTTCGTCATCGTGGCGTTCGCGATCTTCCTGCTGGTGCGGACGATGAACCGGTTGAAGAAGAAGGAAGAAGCGCCCGCGGCCCCGACGACACGGGCCTGCCCGCAGTGCCTGATGGACATTCCGCTCCAGGCCAAGCGCTGCGGCCATTGCACGTCCGAGGTACGGGCGGCGTAAAAGCTATCGGACGCAGATGCCGCCGCAGTCCGCCCCGCCGGTCTTGGGATTGCAATTGTCTCGCGGATCGTCGACGCAGGTGAACCCCTCGGGGCACGGAATGCCGGCGATCCCGCCGCAGAACTGCCCGCCACCGGGTTTCTTCGCCGACGCCGTCCCGGTCATCAACGCCGCAAGGGCGAACGAGCACACGACCAATACGGACACAACGATTCCCCACCGGGATCCATGACGCATCGGCTACCTCCTCCTGGATTGAACACCGGGATTCTACGTCGAGACGCGCGTTCTGTGAGGCGAGATTTACCCCGCGCGCCACGCGAGTCGCACCCGCACGACCTCGACGCCCGCGCGGCGCGGACGCACCTCGAGACGCTCGAGAGGCAGGCTCGCCGGCTCGACGGTGGCCTTCAGCGCCGCGGTCTCCTCGGCCAGCTCGCGCTCGAGCGCGGCGAGCTCGGACCGCCGTCCCTCGAGCTCGCGCCGGGCCGACTCGACGTCTTCCTTCTCTCGCGTGGCACGGCCGAGCCCGCGCGCGGCGGTCGTCGCGCGCCCCACCGTTCCCGCGCCGCTCGTGCGGCGCCCGAAGAGCGCCCCGAGGACCGTCGCGCCGACCGAGATCGCGGTCTGCATCTTCTGCTGGCCGAGCTGAGCCTCTTCCCGTCCCACACGCTCCTCGGCCCGCCGCAGCCGCTCGCGGGCCTGGGCCAGCTTTCCGGACCAGCGCTTCTCGAGGCTCGCGATCGCCGCGTCGCGGCCCTCGCGCGCGCGGTGCGCCAGGCGTCCGCGGAACTCGCCCTCGCTCTCGCCGGGCCGCGAGACCAGGCGCGCCTCGGGCGATCGATGGAGCACGAGGGTCCGCGTCCGCGAGAGATAGCTCGCGAGATCCCGGACCCACGCGTCGTAGCTCTTCGGTCGCGCGGCCCGGGACGGCACGGGAGCGAAGGTCGCGCCGTCGGGCACCGGCGTCTCGGCCGGCGGCTGTTCCAGCGATTGGGCCGCGTCCCACACCTCCGCGCGATCGGGCTCGAGCGGAGCGAGGAGCACGACGCGGTCCCAGTGGTCGACATCGAGCTTCGCGTCCGTGAAGTGCACGCGTGCCTCTCCGCAGAGGAACGGCGCGAACGGGGCTCCGGCGGGTGTCCCGGGAGGACTCGCGAGGAACGCTTGCTCGATCTCGGGCGCGAGCACCGGCCGGTCGTGCGCCACCCGCGACGGCGCGACGGCCTTCGCTATGGCCTCGGCGCGCTTCGACAGCCGCTGGATCTCGATGCGCGTCAGCGGCCCGCGCAGGTACGACAGGGCCCAGCGCGAGTGAAACAGGACCGGACCGTCCTCGTGCACGTCGTGCAGCAGGAACACGCGCGCCTCGAGAGCCGAGAGCGTCGCGTCGATCCGCGCTCGGTCGAAGCCGGTGCCCGAGGCCGCCGATGCACCTTCGAGGCCGTCGAGCACGCGGGCCTTGTCGCGCTCGGTCTGCAGCCGGCCGAGGAACCACGTGCCGGCGTTCGACAGGGCCTTGTAGTCCAGATCGACGGGGTTCTGCGTCGCGAGCACGACCCCGACGCCAAACGCGCGCGCCTGCTTGAGCAGCGTCAGGAGCGGGGCCTTCGTCGGCGGGTTTGCCGTCGGCGGGAGGTATCCGATCACCTCGTCCATGTACAGGATCGCGCGGAGGCTCGACGTCCCGGCTTGAGCGCGGGTCCACGCCACGACCTCGTTCAGCAGGAGCGTGACGAAGAACATCCGCTCGGAGTCGGACAGGTGCGCGATCGACACGATCGAGACGCGCGGCCGGCCCTCGGGCGTGAAGAGCAGCCGGCCCACGTCGAGCGGCTCGCCCTCGGCCCACGCGGCGAAGGCCGGTGAAGCGAGGAGGCCGTTGAGCGCAAGCGCGAGCTCGAACCGCTCCTGCGCCGGATAGAACGATTCGAGATCGAGCACGCCGACACGCTCGAGCGCGGGAGCCTGGACCTCCTGAACCCAGGTCGCCAGGTCCATGTCCCGTCCCGCGCGCCACGCGCGATCGAGCAGCGTCCCGAGGAGCACGTGCTCCCGTCCGCGCACGGGGTCAGAAGCGACCCCGGCGAGCGCGAGGAGCCCGGACACCGCCGTCTGAACGCGCTCGCGCAACGCGTCGCCATCCTCGAGGAGCGCGGGCGGCGGCGCGGCGAACGAGCGGAGCACCTGGAGGCCGCGGCCCGCGGTGCTGCCCGGCGTGTAGATCGCGAGGTCCGCCGCGTCGCGCAACCGGGCGATGCGCGCGCCATCCTGGCCCCACTCGGCCAGCCCGTTGCGCCAGGTTTCCGCGACCTGTTCTGCGAGCGCATCGGCGCTCACTCCCACACGCGTCGCTTCGGCCGGATCGATCCATGGCCGAAACTCCTCGGGCCGCAGGCCGGGAAACGTCAGGAGCAGGTTCCCCAGATCGCCCTTGGGGTCGATCGCGATCGCCGGAACTCCGTCGATCGCCGCCTCCTCGAGCAGCGCGAGCCCGAGCCCGGTCTTCCCGCTCCCGGTCATGCCCACACACACGGCGTGCGTCGTCAGGTGCCGCGAGTCGTAGAGCACGAGATCGTCCGTGACCCGGCGCGCCGTCGGATCCCACACGCGGCCGAGATAGAACGCGCCCAGCTTCTCGAACGATTCCACGCCGCCCTCCTACCAGCGCTCCCATGGCGGAAGCTCCTCGGGACTCAATCGCACGTGGGCGCGCTTGGCCTGGACGAGCTTCGGCCGGGCGAGCAGGTGGATCAGCGCCGCGCCCGCGGCGAACCCCCCGACGTGGGCCCAGATCGCGACACCGCCGGCATAGCTCGAGCCGAGCGTCCCCTGGAGCAGCTGCAGCACGAACCACAGCCCGAGCACCGCCGCTGCGGGCAGGCGCACGACCTGGATGAACACGACCAGGACGATCAGCGTGTCGACCTTCACCCGCGGATAGAGCACGAGATACGCACCCATGACGCCGCTGATCGCGCCCGATGCGCCGACGACCGGCACCGGACTGCCCCAAGCGGTGACGAGGTGGGCGAGCGCCGCGGCGAGACCGGTCAACAGGTAGAACACGATGAACCGCAGATGGCCCATCGAGTCCTCGATGTTGTTGCCGAAGACCCACAGGAACCACATGTTGCCGATCAGGTGCATCCAGCCGCCGTGCAGGAACATCGACGTCACGAGCGTCGTGCCCGAAAGGCCACCGATCAGGCATGTCAACGGACCGAGCGGCACGCCATCGCCCAGCGGTAGCGCGCCGGTGATCTCTCCCGGGATCGCCCCGTACGCGCACAGCGACTCGAGGAACCGCATGCCCATGCCCGCGCTCTGGACGAACACCCACACGCCGACGTTGAGAACGATCAGCGCGATCGTCACGACCGGGACGAGCTCGGTGGGGTTCTCGTCGCGCAGCGGGAACACGTGACGAGGATAAGGGGCTTGCTGCGAAATTGCAGCACGGGGTGAGACAGAAATACGGAGGCGGGGAACGACAGTGCGCCGACATCGGCCGGTCGATCACCGTATGATCCGTGCAGGTCGGACTTCAGGGGGCGGAGATGGGAAGGTCGACGCGTTGCGTGTGGGCCGGAGTCGCTGCGGCCTTGGGCATCGCTGGCGCGGCAGAGTCGGCTGGTCCGAACACGATCGAGGACATCTACGGGGACACGGGCAACTTCTTCAAGGCCGCGATCGCCATTCGCGCCGACGAGAAGGACTCCCCCGACGAGCCCGACCCCGCGGTGGGCTACGGCCTGGGCGTCGACGACGTCGTCCTGATGTGGCGCGAGTACTCCCTGGTCGGCGACCCGTGGAGCTGTCCGACCAGCGGATCCTGCGCGGTCATCGACCTACAGACCGCCAACTTCTACGAGGGCCGAGCGCCCCTGCAGATCAGCCTGCTCGAGACGTCGCCCGACCCGACGAACGACTGCGACCTCGACGGGACGATCGAGCCCGGCGAAGACGACGACTGCGACGACGACGGAACTCGGGACCTCGTGGCCCGCGCGACCTCGCTCGCCGAGCCCGGGGGCGAGCTCGTGCTGCTCGATCGCGTTGCCGGCACGAACGAGTACCGCGGCGAGGTGCCGATCTCGAGTCGCGTCGATGTCCAGGGGATCCTGTTCGTCGCGCCCACGGGCGATCCGAGCGCGACCGTCGTCGTGACCTATCTGGACCACGACGACGGCACGGGCCAGCCATGCCGCAACGATACCGACCCCGCCCGCTGGGGCGAGATCTCGGCGGCGACCGACGTGTTCCTGACCACGGGGGACGTGACCGTCGCCGACGCCTTCGACGCCGTGCTGACCGACAACGGGGACGGGGACGGCTACCCGGACACGAACGAGACGGTGAGCTTGACGCTCAGCGTGCGCAACCTCGGCACGACCAACCTGCACGATGTGACGATGCGCCTCATCAGCTCGAGCCCATATGTCGACTGCATCCTCGACGGCGACTCGTTCGTCGGCGACGTGCCGGCCGGCGCGTCACGCCAGGCGCTCGATCCGTTCGTGTTCAAGATCGCCGATGTCGACCGCACGACGCTCGGACTCGACACCCTGGACTCGCTGACCGCGTCGGTCGGCGTGACGCTCAACGCCACCGAGTTCGACGTGGCGACCGCCCCGCAGCCGATCGATCTCGATCTCGACCTCGATTTCGCAGGCGGATCGGGCCCCACGACGTACTTCGAGAGCTTCGAGGTACCGCAAGGCCTCGCGTCGTTCACGACGATGAACATCGACTCCGGCCGACACAGCCCCCAGGCTTCCTTTGGATACCGCTGCCAGTACAACGTCGACGAGGGCCCGTGCTCGTTCGGAACGTGCGATGAGAACTGCATCCTCGGCGGCACCGCGGCCGGCGCCAACCGCTACCACTGGCAGATCAACGATCCCTCCGACATCGACGCCGGGCGGGCCTACACGGGGACCAACTCGCTGTACATGGGCGTGTTCGGTGCCGCGGCGAACATGAACACGACACCCACCGGCACGCTCGAAGCGGCCGGCACCGCCGCCCCGATTCATCTCAACTTTTCCGGGAGCGCCCCCGGTCTCTCGTTCAAGCATCAGATCAGCCTGATGAACTATCGGGGCGTGAGCGCCAGCCCCGGCCGGACCGCGGACAAGGCGGTCGTGCAGCTCCAGCTCGCGGACGCCAATGGCGTACCTGTCGGCGACTGGGTCAAGCTCCGGCCGTACGTCAACGGCTACGACCTCCAGGCGGAGGACAACTTCTTCAACTGCAGCTTCGACCCGATCGACGACGGGAACGACGAGAACGACGTGACCTCGCGTCCGCCGCAGTCGGTGCGGCGCTACGGCCCATCCTCCATGTGCTACCCGGAGCTAGTGTTCTCGCACCTCGGGGAAACATTCTTGCCGTTCAACCCGAGCCGCGTGGGCAACGCCCAGGGACCGGGGCTCAAGGGATCGACGGGATTGGGGACGTGGGTCGAGTCCAAGATCAGCCTGTTCCGGTTCCGGGGACGGACCGTGCGCCTGCGCTTCCTGACGTCGGGCTTATCGCTCCCTGGCGCCGACACCTGGGAGCAGCTCTTCGTGTTCAACCCGAATCCGACTGACGACGGCTGGTGGATCGACGACGTCACGGTCACGAATGCGCTCACGAGCCCCAGCGTCGTATCGAACGACAACAAGCAGCTCTCCCTCGCGGCGTGCGGAGCCACGTGCAACACCGTCACCGCGGCCCTCGTCTCGATTCCGCCCGAAATCCCCGCCCCGGGCCAGGTGTTCACCGTCTCGGCCGTTGGCTCGTTCGCCGATCGCTGCCTCGACGGCGCGCTCCTGTTCCGGTTCTGCGTCTCGGCCGACAACGACTGCCAGGATCCGGGCGACACGATCCTCCGCTCGTTCACCGACAATCCCACGGTGATCGACGCGCCGAGCGCGACGACGCACTACGCCGTCGACGTGCGCTGCTCGTCGGCGCCAACCTGTCAGTCGAGCGCCGGGCTGACCGTCCAGGTGCTCTGCCCCGGCGCGATCCACGCGATCCCGACCGTTCGGGCGCCGAGCAAGCTCGCGCTCTCGTGGGGCGAGCCGCTCCCGTTCGACGTCGCGCGCGGCGTCCTCGACGCCGACCACCTCGAGCTCCAGACCTACACCGAGAACCTGTACCTGGCGAACCAACCGGCGGCGACCTCGTACTCGATCGCCGCCGACGCACCGGCTCCGAATACCGGCTTCTGGTACCTGTTCCGTCCGCCCGGGGTGCTCGGCAGCGGGAGCGGCCTGTGCAACGATCCGCAGCGTAGCTGGGGTCAGCCGTCCCGCGACGCCGGTCTGCCTTGAGGAGAATTTCAGAGCCGCTGCTGCACGGTCGGACAGGGGGGGCAGATGGGGTGGGGACGGTGGAGCGCGCCGGTCTTGTTGCTCGGCGTGTTGACCCTCGCCGGCGCTGAGGACCCACGGCCCGAAGCGCCCGCGCCGGGCACGATCGAGGACATCTACGGGGATACGGGCAACTTCTTCAAGGCCGCGATCGCGATCCGGACCGACGAGAAGGATTCACCCGACGAGCCCGATCCCGCGGTGGGCTACGGCCTGGGCGTCGACGACGTGCTGCTCATGTGGCGCGAGTACTCGACGGTCGCAGACATCTGGAACTGCGGAGCAACGGGCGCCTGCGCGGTGATCGACGTGCAGACGAACAACTTCTACGAGGCGCGTGCCGTCGTCGCGATCAGCCTGCTCGAGTCGTCGCCCGAGCCTGCCAACGATTGCGACCTCGATGGCTCGATCGAGCCCGGCGAGGACCAGGACTGCGACAACGACGGGATCACAGACCTCGTGGCTCGCGCCACGTCCGCGGCCGAGCCCGCGGGCGAGATCGTCGTCCTCGACCGGATCAGCTCGACCGTCGAGTATCGCGGGGAGATCCCGATCTCGGGCAGCGTCGACGCCGCGGGGATCCTGTTGCTGAGCGCGGCCGGCACACAGAACCCGACGGTCACCGTGGTGTATCGGGACGCCAACGACGGCACGGGACAGCCGTGCCGCAACAACGTGGATCCCGCGCAATGGGGGGTCATCTCCGCCACGACCGAGGTGTTCGCGACACCGGGGTCGATCACGATCGGCGATGCGTTCGGCTTCGAGATGACGGACAACGGGGACGGGGACGGCTTTCCGGACACGAACGAGACGATCAGCCTGACGATCCGCGTCCGGAATCTGGGCTCGACCGTCCTCCACAACGTGCAGGCACGTCTGACGAGCGACAGCCCGCACATCGACTGCATCCTCGACGGGGCCGCGTTCGTCGGCGACGTCGCGCCGGCTCAGATCGGGACGGCGGCCGATCCGTTCGTGTTGAAGGTCGGGGCGATCGACCGAACGGCCCTCGGTCTCAACGCTACCGATCCGCTGTCGGCGGAGATGAAATTCACGTTGACGTCGGACGAGTTCGACGTGGCAAGCGTCCCCCAGACGGTCACGCTCGAGCTCGATCTCGACTTCACCGGCGGGTCGGGGCCCACGACGTACTTCGAGAGCTTCGAGGTGCCGTTCGGGCTCGGCTCGTTCACGACGATGAATATCGACGCCGGGCGGCACAACTTACAGGCGTCGAACGGGTATCGCTGCCAGTACCAGAACCCCGACGACCCGCAGGCGAACTCGTTCGGGGACACGACGTGCTACCTCGGAGGCACATTCGCGTCGGCCGACCGGTTCCACTGGCAGATCGATGACCCGTTCGACATCGATCTTGGTCGGGCGTACACGGGAACGAACTCGTTGTACATGGGGATCTTCGGCGCCGCGGCGAACATGCACACGACCCCGATGGGTACGCTCGAGGCGGTCGCGTCCGCCTCACCGATCAACCTAGGCGTCTCGGGGCTGGCGCCGGAGCTGTCGTTCAAGCATCAGATCAGCCTGCTCGACAGCCAGAACGTGAGTGGGAATCCTGGCCAGACCGCCGACCGGGGAGTCGTTCATGCCCAGCTCGCCAACGGTTCCGGAGCAGGCATTGGAGACTGGATCAAGCTCGAGCCCTACAGCAACGTCTACGACGAGCAGGCCCAGGACAACTTCTTCAACTGCACCTTCGACCCGGTCGACGACGGCAACGACGAGGACGACGTGACGTCTCGACCGCCGCAGTCGATCCGGCCCTACGGCCCGTCCTCCACGTGCTTGCCCGAGTTCGTGTTCGCCCATCTGGGCGACACGTTCCTCCCGTTCAACCCGTCTCGAATCGGAAACGCGGAGGGACCCGGGCTCCGGGGATCGTCCGGTCTCGGCACGTGGGTCGACTCGCGCATCAGCCTGTTCCGCTTCCGCGGGCGGCGAATCCGTCTCCGGTTCCTCACCGCCGGCCTCAAGTCGCAGGGCGTCGAGTCGTGGGAGCAGATCTTCGTGTTCAACCCGAACCCGGGCGACGACGGCTGGTGGATCGACGACGTCACGGTCACGAACGTGCTCACGACCCCGGCCGTGGTATCGAACGACAACAAGCAGCTCGCGCTCCCGAGCTGCGGCGCCATTTGCAACACCGTCCAGGCAGTTCTCGTGTCGAGCCCGTCTGCGCTCCCGGCTCCGGGACAGGTGCTCACGGTCTCGGCGCTCGGCTCGACCGCCGATCGGTGCCTCGACGGCGCGCTCCTGTTCCGGTTCTGCATCTCGGCCGACGACGACTGCAAGGACCAGGGTGACGCAATCGTGCGGTCGTTCACCGACAATCCGAGCATCCTTGTCGCGCCGAGCGCGACGACGCACTACGCGGTCGACGTGCGCTGCTCGTCGGCGCCGACGTGTCAGTCGAGCGCCGGGCTGACCGTCCAGGTGCTCTGCCCCGGTGCGATCCAGGCGATCCCGACCGTTCGCGCGCCGAGCAAGCTCGCGCTCTCGTGGGGCCAGGCGCTCCCGTTCGACGTCGCTCGCGGCGTCCTCGACGCCGACCGCGTCGAGCTGCAGACCTACACCGAGAACCTGTACCTGGCGAACCAACCGGCGGCGACCTCGTACTCGATCGCCGCGGACTCCCCGGCCCCGAACACCGGCTTCTGGTACCTGTTCCGGCCACCCGGACCGCTCGGCAGCGGAAGCGGCCTGTGCAACGATCCGCAGCGAAGCTGGGGTCAGCCGTCCCGCGACGCCGGTCTGCCTTGAATGGGGTCAGGTCTCGATTCTTTGCGTCCCGGCGACCGTCGACACAAAGAATCGAGACCTGACCCCGGACTTCCCGGACTTCCCTAGCGCTTCATCGGCTTCGGGGTCGTCACGCCGCGGTCCGGCGGAACGACGACGCGAGCCGAGGCCAAGCTGCGATTGCCGGCCGCGTCGACCGCCTCGTACACGAGCGTGTACACGCGGCCGCCTCCGTTGCCCGACCGTTCGGCTCGCAGCTCGAGCTCGCGGTCGTCGGTGCCGATCGCGGCGCCGGCGACGTCGACCTCGGTCGAGCCGCTCCCCGCCACTCGCGCGTCCTCGCTGCTCGTCACCGAGACCAGGCGCACGTCCGGCGAGTCGTCGCAGGCGTCGCCCAGGTCGACCGTCACCACGACCGGAACGAACTGGTGGTTCGGCGGCCAGAGCACGCTCGGCGAGACCTCGATCGAGAACTGCGGCGCGGTGTCGTCCGCCACCGTGACGCGCTGGGTCGCCGTGGTCCCGTTCCCGCTCGAGTCGCTCGCATGCCAGGTCACGGTCGTCGTGCCCCGAGCGAAGACGCTCGGTGCATCGTTCGTCGCCTCGAGCGCACCCTCGCACACGTCGGTCGCCGTCGCGTTGCCGAGCTCGACGTTCGTTCCCGTACTGGCGGCGCACTCGACTCGTGCGTCGGGCGGTGGGACGAGGGTCGGCGCGAGCGTGTCCTCGACGACGACCGCGGTGTCGCACGTCGCCGGCTCGACGCCGTCCGTCACCTCGAGGCTCACGGCGAACGTTCCCGTGCCTGCGAACTCGAGAGTGGCCGGCGAGCCCTCGGCCGCGCCGCTCTCGAACGGTCCGCTCCAGTGATACGACAGGGCGTCGCCGTCGGGATCGCTCGACCCCGAGCCGTCGAGCAGCACGGCCGTCGACGGGCCCCCGCACTCGGCGTAGTACGGACCGCCGGCGTCGCAGACGGGCAACGCGTTCGTCGCGTCGTCGAGGTACGCGGCGAGCGCCGCGGCGATGCGCCGCTCGCACACCGGGCAGAACGCCCCGAGGTCGCGCATGGCGCAGTGGAACGCGGGTCGATACACGCCGCACGGGAAGTTGTTGCCCCCCTCGTAGACGCCGACGACGGTCGATCCCGGATACGGGTCCGCGTGGGCCGCGCAGGACGTGCAGCTCTCCTCCGGGTTCTCGCTCGTCGGAACGGGGGTCGTGCCGGCGATCAGATCGGCCCATTTGACGAGCAGGCGCGACGACTCGACGGTCACGTTCGCCGCCGCGGGCTCGACCACCGCGTGCACGCTACGCCCCGTCTCGCGCGGGCAGCCGCCGAAGTGATCGTACTCGTCGCCCAGTCCGAACGCCGAGTGCCCGATCGTGTGGCGCAGCCGGGCACGCCAGCCCGGTGCGACCGACGTGATCGTCACGCTCCCCGCGAGACCGCCGGGGACCTGGCTGTTGACCAGGACCACGATCTGGTCCCATGCCGGGACGTAGTTGTCGACCACGTCGAGGAGCGACGCGTGGCTCAGGCTCAGGAGCGAGCGCTCGAGGAACCCGGTGCAGAACGACGAGTCGAAGTAGGTTCGTGGACGAATGCCCGGGCCCGCGCAGGTGACCGGGTCATCGGCGCCCGACTGGAGCGACGTGACGTCGATGCGCCACACGTTGAGCGCCCGTTCCAGGCGATCGAACGGTGCCGTCTGGAGCAGCTCGTTCAGGAACTGCTGGGCCTGCGAGGCGAACACCGCCTGCTCGGACGCTCGGTACCCTTCGGCGACGAGCACGATGTCGAACCGCTCGGCGTCCGTGCCGTTGTCGAGGAGCTTCGTCGCCCCGACCACCGTTCCGTCCGCCGTGCCGGCGATCGCGGCAGGTGCGGCGATCGAGGTCAGACAGGCCGAGAGCGCGAGGATTCTGGCTGTGCGGTTCACGGCGCGCCCTCCTCGGGGACGATGAGCGTCAGTCGGGCCAGCTCGGTCGCCGGCTGCTCGCCGAAGCCGGCGACGAGCGGACTGCCGTAGAGCACGAGCTGCTCTCCGTTCCGAGCGCGCGGGATCATCAGCGTGAACAGGCGCGACTGCGGGATCTGCTCGCGACGGTCGAGAACCGGAAGCTCGCCGGGGAGCACGGTCTGGCCCTCGAAGTACAGGCGCACGGGGTCACCGAGGATCCGCCTGTACCGCAGGTCTCCTGACGCCGTACGCAGCTCGAACCAGAACCCGGAGACGCCACCCGCCACGGCGGGCAGCACGTCCGACGCCGGGAGCGCCGAGCGCACGCCTGTCAGGCCGAGAACCAAGAACTGGTTATTCTGAAACCGCAGCGACACCCGGTGCGTGTCCTGCGCCGCGGCGAACGCCCGCGGTGCGAGGGCGAGGACGGCGACCGCGAGAGTGGCCGATCGGGCCGACGCGGCGAACGACATGAGCTCCTCCAGGTGGTCGGGCTACTCGAACGGTTCCTACCCCACACCCCGAACACCTGAAGTCGCCGTGATCGTTCTGCAAGCGCCCTGCCACGCGGCGAGCGCCAGAAACCCGGTCGAAGATGGCGCCCGCCCTTCCGGCACCGTAACCCGAACCGACGAACTCGAAACTACTCACCGTCCTGCGGCACGGGCACGAAGCAGGACGGCAGACGGCGCACGAGCTCGACTCCCAAGGCCACGAGCTGGCCGTCGCCGAAGCCGTCTCTGATCTCGGCCTCGACACCGGGCTTGGCCGCGGCTGCGCCGGCACGGATCGCCGCCAGATCGAGCGCCAGCATCGACGCGCACGAATCGAGGCGCGTCTTGCGCGCGGCCTCGACGCCTTCGCCGAAGCCCGCGAGATAGGCCGAGCTCTCCGTCACGCGCTGCACGGCATGCGAGGACTCCTCGACGGCGACGTCGATGCGCGCCTGGACGAGCGCGTTGTCCTGCTCGGCACGCCACACGGCGTGCCGGTGCACGGTGCGCGCGTAGTCCTCGGGGTACGGTTCCCGCTCCCGGTCGTTGTACAGACGCGCCGCCCGGGCGCCGGCCTCGTTCGGATGACGCTCGAGCAACTCGAGCAGCCGCGCATCGATCGCCTGGGCCTGCTTGTCTTTCACATCCGCCCGTGGCAGCTCGACTTCGAGCTCGACCTTGCACGACGCTTCCCGGTACAGCGTGAACGGACCGTCCTGATAGGCGACGAGCACGGGCTCGACGAGGCTCAAGAGCACGTCGAGCCGCGAGCGCTTGAGGTCGACCTTGTCGACCCGCACGAGCTCACCCGTGTCGAACTTCGAAGCGCCGGTGCTGCGGACGAGGAGGCCATTGACCCGGTTGTTCGTGTACATGCCCGAGCAGTCGGAGTACGTGTCGAGCCGGACGACGGCCCACGCTCCGAGCCAGCGGCTCTGGATTCCGGTCTGGAGCTCCTTCGCCGCGGCCGACGGACGCCCCAGGGCGAGCACGACGAGCACGAGCGCGATCCGGCGCATGGGCACCTCCCCGGGGGAACATCGGCCCCGTACCGGGCGAGCGTCAACTGTCTGACGGGTCAGCCGATCCAGACCGTCTTGAGGTGGACGAACTCGTGGATGCCCTCCCGGCCGAGCTCGCGGCCGAGGCCCGAGTCGCCGGTCCCGCCGAACGGAAGACCGGGGTCCGACTTGACGATGCCGTTGACGAACACCGATCCGGCCCGGATTCTCGGCACGAGGCGCCTGGCCCGGTCGACATCGGCGGTCCAGAGGCTCGCGCCGAGACCGAATCGCGTGGCGTTCGCGAGCTCGACCGCCTCGTCCTCGCTACCGAACGAGCCGAGCATCGCGACCGGCCCGAACAGCTCCTCGTCCGCCGCGCCCCCTCGGGGCACACGCGCGAGCACCGTGGGCGGGTAGTACCAGCCGCGCCGACGGGGCCGCGTGCCACCGCACAGGACCTCGGCGCCGGAGTCGACGAGCGCCTGCACCTGGCGCTCGAGCCGCTCGCGCAGATCCGCACGGGCCAGCGGCCCGATCTGCACGCCCGGGTCGAGCGGATCGCCGACCACCTGCGCGCTCATCGTCGCGACGAACCGCTCGCGGAACTCGGACAGTCGAGACTCGTGAACCAGGAAGCGCTTGGCCGCGATGCAGCTCTGGCCGCTGTTCTGGCACCGGGCCTCGACGGCGCGCGGAACGACCCCCTCGAGATCGGCGTCGTCGAGCACGACGAACGGGTCCGAGCCACCGAGCTCGAGCACCACGTGCTTGACGTGACGCCCGGCGACCTCGGCCACCGCCCGGCCTGCCGCCGTGCTGCCGGTCAGGGTGACGCCCCGCACGCGGTCGTCGGCGACGACCCGCGCCGCCTGCTCGTTCGACAGGAACAAGTTGCGCACGAGCCCGTCGGCCGCTCCGGCTTCGCGCAGGAGTGCTTCGATCGCTCGGCCGCATCCCGGTGTGCCCGGCGAGTGCTTGAGCAGCACGGTGTTTCCCGCGACGAGGGCCGGCGCGGCGAAGCGGAAGAACTGCCAGAACGGGAAGTTCCAGGGCATGATGGCCAGGATCACGCCGAGCGGCTCGGCGAGGACCCACGCCTCGCGGCCGTCCGACTCGCGGCGCTCGGCGGCCAGGAGCGCCGCGCCATTCTCCGCGAAGTACCGGCAGCCCCGCGCGCACTTGCGGATCTCGGCCTCCCCTTGCGCGAGCGGCTTTCCCATCTCGAGCGCCATCAGGCGGGCCAGCTCGGCCGCACGCTCGTCGAGCGCTCGCGCGACGGCAGCGACCACGCGGGCGCGCTCGGCGATCGGCGATCGAGCGTGGCTCGAGAACGCCGTGGACGCGCCGTCGAGCGCTCGGGCGATCGCCGCGTCCGTCTCGAGCGGGTAAGAGGCGATCTCCTCTTCGGTCGCCGGATTGACGGCTCGATAAGGCGAAGGGGTCACCGCACCTCGACGATACCACCCCCGGGACCTATGTTTCGGGGGTAACCGAGGAGGTTTCGATGAACAAGACCGTGCTGGCCGGGGTGGGTATCGGCCTGGCCATTCTTGCTGCATGTAATACGGCGCCGGCTCCAGTACCCTCGAGCCCGGCGTCGGAGCAACCGAGCACCGAGAGCGCGTCGACCGCGCCCGCAACCCCAGTCGAGCAGCCATCCGCTCCTGCGGCTCCGCCCGTCGAGAGCGATCCCGCGCCGAGGCCGCGCCCCGTGGCGCAGCCAGCGACGAAGCCCGCTCCGCAGCCGCCGAAGCCCGTCGCCGAGAGTCGGCCGGCGCCCCGCGCCGTGACGCTCCCAGCCGGCACGGTGTTCCAGCTCGAGATCGTCGAGGCCGCATCGTCCAAGACGAGCGCCGTCGGCGACGCGACCTCCGCACGTGTCGTGCAGGACGTGCTCGTGGGAGGCCAGGTCGTCGTCCCGGCCGGCTCGGTCGTGTCCGGAACCGTCGCCGAGGCCAATCCGGCCAACCGTTTCGCCGGGATGTCGAGCCTCGGGCTGCATTACGACAAGCTCGAGATGCCGAACGGCAAGGAGCACCCGGTCGACTTCCTCTACCGCACCGAGAAGCGCGGGGAGAAGAAGAAGGACGCGGCGACGATCGGCGGAGCGACGGTCGGGGGCGCGCTCCTCGGCCGGATCCTCAAGGACGACAAGTCCGAAGGCACGAAGGAGGGCGCGATCGCCGGCGCGGTCATCGGCACCGCGATCGCCGGGGCGACCAAGGGCCAGGAAGTCGAGCTGCCTGCCGGCACGGCGGTCCAGATCGAGCTGACGAGCCCCGTCACCGTGAACCTCTAGACACCAGCACTCGAACCGAAACCCGAGGGGACGCCGAGTGGGCGTCCCCTCTTCGTTTCGGAGCCGTTTGCCTGTTCGGTCTGGCCGCCTATGTATTAGAGGCAGGATCGAGCCGGAGGGGACGCGGATGACGACGGGCCACGAGATCTGCCGCGAGCTGGATCGGCTGCGCCGGGGCGGTGCGGACTTCGAGACGCTGCTCGGGAAAGCCGTGTCGCTGTTGCACGAATCGAACCCGCGGTACCACTGGACCGGGATCTACGAGCTGTTCCCCGACCACTACCTGCGGCTCGGGCCGTTCCTCGGCGCGCCGACCGACCACGTGTTCATCGCGGTCGGTCAAGGTGTATGCGGCACGGCCGTGGCCCAGAAACGGAACATGAACGTGCCCGACGTGTCGAAGGCCACGAACTACCTCGCCTGCTCGACCGCGACCAAGGCCGAGCTCGTCGTGCTGATCCGCAAGGGCGACCGGATCTTCGCGCAGATCGACATCGACAGCCACGAATTTGACGCGTTCGATCCGGCGGCCGTGCAGCAGGTCGAGCACGTCGCGGACTGGCTCGCCGAGGCCTACGAGTCGCACCGCGAGGTCACCGCTCCGCCCCGTCCGGTGCGCTGATCGGAGGCTCGGCGTGGCGTCGCGGAACCCGAGTCGCCCGGGCGCGCAGATCGCCGCGCTCACGCGCAAGCTCGGCGAGTACGAGCGCTGGGTCCGGCTCCTCGATGCACAGATCCGCGTCCTCGAGCGGGAGCGCCAGAAGCTGTCGGCCGTCGTCACCCACGCGGACGCCGGGTTCTTCGTCGTCGACGCGACGCTCCAGGTGGCGTGGGCCAACGGCCACCTGACCCAGCTCCTGCCCGCCGAAAACCGCCCGGCCATGCTGTCCGGAGCGTCGTGCAAGGACGTTCTGTGCCACAGCGCGCAGACCTGCGAGAGCTGTCCCGCCGCGCGGGCGTTCGCCACCGGCCGCGTGGCGCACCACGAGGTGTGCCAGGAGATCCAGTCCCGCAAGCGGCACCTGTACGCGACCGCCATGCCGATGCTCTCGACCGCCGGCCACGTCGATCAGGCCATCGTCATGATCCAGGACGTGTCGGACCTCGAGGTCCTGCGTGCGTCGGAGCACCGGCTGCGGCTCCTCGTCGAGCAGGTCCCGGCCGTGATGTGGAGCACCGATCGGGAGCTGCGCTTCACGTCGTCCGTCGGCGCCGCGCTCGCCGGCCTGGGCCTCGCGCCGAACGAGATCGTCGGGCTCACGCTGCACGAGTACTTCGCGACGGATGATCCGGAGTTCCCGCCGATCGCCGCGCACGCGCGGGCGATCCGCGGCGAGTCGTCGTCCTTCGCCTTCGCGTGGCAGGGCCGGTCGTTCGAGGCCCACGTCGAGCCGTTCGTCTCAAGCGGCGCGGAGATCGTGGGCAGCGTGGGGATCGCGCTCGACGTCACCGAGCGCACCCTGGCCGAGGAGGCACGGCATCGCAGCGAGGTACGCAAGGGCGCGGTGCTCGACACGGCCCTCGACGGGATCGTGTCGATCGACCACCGGGGCCGGATCACGGAGTTCAACGCCGCGGCCGAGCGGATGTTCGGTCACGCGCGGGCGGCCGCTGTGGGCCGCGACATGGCCGAGCTGCTCATTCCGGAGTCGCAACGCGAGGCCCATCGGGCCGGCCTGGCGCGCCACCTCGCGACCGGCGAGGCGCGGGTCCTCGGGCGACGAATCGAGCTGACCGCCGTGCGCGCCGACGGCACCGAGATGCCGGTCGAGCTGGCCGTCACGCGCATCCCGCTCGATGGGCCTCCGGTGTTCACGGCGTACGTCCGCGATCTGACCGAGCGCAAGCAGGCGGAGAAGGCGCTGCGCGACAGCGAGGAGCAGCTGCGCCAGGCCCAGAAGATGGACGCGATCGGGACGCTCGCCGGCGGCGTGGCCCACGACTTCAACAATCTGCTGACCGGGATCCTGGGCCACGCCCAGCTGCTGCGGGCGGCGACCGGGCCGGGCCACAAGGCCCATCGCTCGGCCGAGGTGATCGAGACCGCGGCCCGCCGCGGCGCGGCGTTGACCCAGCAGCTCCTGGGGTTCGCGCGCAAGGGCAAGAACCAGAACGTGCCGGTCGATCTGCACGCCACGGTGCACGAGGTCATCGGACTCCTGACGCGCACGGTGGACAAGAACATCCGGATGTCGAGCCGCTCGGCGGTCGACCGACCGGTCGTGGCCGGCGACCCCGATCAGCTGCAGCAGGTGATCCTGAACCTGGCGGTCAACGCGCGGGACGCGATGCCCGACGGCGGCGAGATGCTGTTCGTCACCGACGCGAGCACGTTCGACGCCGGCGACTTTCGCAGACCGCAGGAGATCGCGCCGGGCCGGTACATCGTCCTGTCGATCTCGGACACGGGTTGCGGGATCCCCGAGGACGCTCGGCGTCGGATCTTCGAGCCGTTCTTCACGACGAAGAGCCAGGGCAAGGGCACGGGCATGGGGCTGGCCATGGTCTACGGCATCGTGAAGAACCACGGCGGATGGGTCGCGGTGGAGAGCGCGGTCGGACGCGGCACGACGGTCCGGGTGCACCTGCCGCAGGCGCAGGACCTGCGGACGTCCGAGTCCCTGCGCCTATCGACCGCCGCGCGCCCGGGCACCGGCCGGATCCTCGTCGTCGACGACGAGGAGATCGTGCGCAGCGTGGCCGAGGAGTTCCTGCGCCATCTGGGCTACGAGGTCGTCACGGCGGCGGACGGGGTCGAAGCGGTCGAGTACTACGAGAAGTTCGGGCGCACGATCGATGCGGTGCTGCTCGACATGGTCATGCCGCGGATGGGCGGCCGGGACTGCTTCCGGGCGCTGCGGGGGATCAACCCCGACGTCCGCGCCGTCCTGTCCACCGGGTACGGCCCGGACGTCGTGGCCCAGGAACTGCTCGACGAGGGCATGCGCGGGTTCGTGGCCAAGCCGTACCGGCTCGAGCAGCTGGCCGAGGCCGTGGCCCGCGCGCTCGCGGGCTAGCGCCGAGCCACGAGCCGATCGTAGCCGATCATCAGCGCGGTCGAGACGAAGCCGATCGCGCTCAGGATCCACCACATGCCGGCCGGGTCTCGGCCGCCGCGCACGAACTGCTCGACGAGGTACCCGCCGAGCGGCCCGCCGACGAACGAGCCGATCGCCACGGGCAGGAACGCGAACCCCATGAACGTCCCGACCTGCTCCTTCGGCGCGAGGCTCGCCACGTACTCGTAAAACCGCGGGGCCTGCGTCGCCTCCCCGACGGCGAACAGCGCGATCGCGAGCACGACGAACGGCCACGACGGGGCGAGCGCGATCACGATCCACGACGCGCTGGCGATGGCGAAACCCAGAACCATCGCCAGGATCGGACGCCAGCGCTTGACGAACGCGGTCGCCGGCACCGTCAGCAGGATGATGCACCAGGCGTCGACCGTCTCGATCAGCTCGAAGCGCTCGAACTTCAGCACGTCGGTCAGGTAGAACGGCAGGGAGTAGAAGATCTGCCAGAACATGATCCAGAACCCGGAGAAGATCACGAGGAAGCTGATGAACTTCAGGTTGCCGAACACGAGGAGCATGTCGCGCAACACCTGGGTCATCGACGTCCGGGCCTTCGCGCCGGGATCGGCCGCGGGCTCGCGGAAGAACAGCAGCGTGCCGAGGAGCAAGAGGCCCGACGTGATCGACGACATCACGAGGACGTACTCGATGCCCCAGCTCTGGCGCACCTGGAGCGCGAGCATCGGCCCGATCGCGCCGCCGATGTTGACCAGCGTGTAGTAGATCGAGAATCCGAGCGACCGGACGTCGTCCCGCGAGGTGCGGGCCACGGTTCCGACGATGCACGGCTTGATGAGCGAGCCGCCGATCGCCGTCAACAGCAGCACGGAGATCACGTACGGCTTGAGTCCGATCGCAGCCACGATCGACTGGCCCCACGCGAGGCCCGCCAGCCCGATCAAGAAGTAGCCGACGCAGAACAGGCCGAAGCACGCGGCCAGGCTCTTCTTGAACCCGTATCGATCGACGATCGTCCCGGCGAGGATCGGGAGCGAGTACAGCACGCCGGAGAACAGGCCGGCGAGCGAGCCCGCGGTCTGCGCGCCGAGCCCCACGCGCTCGGCCAGGTACACGGTGAGGATCGCCTTCGCCCCGTAGAACGCGAAACGCTCGAACAGCTCGAGCACGTTCGCGACCCAGTACGTGCGATCGAACCCGGTACGAACGCGGGTCCAGAACGGCATCTTGACGGCGAGGGCGGCGTCGGCCATGGCGCGCGAGGATACCACGGTCGATTCGCGACGAGCCGCTATTCCGGCGGCGGAATCGTCTGCACGATCTCCCACAGCCGCGTGTATTCGTCGCGAACGCTCGGGTCGATCCGCTCGGCCAGATCGCGCGGGAGCTTGGCGTGCTGGATGAGATCCTGCACGTCGACGATGTCACGTCCACGGTGCGGCGCCGATAGCCCTGAGGCCAATTTCAGCTCGATCAACGTCTCGAGCGGCACGTAGTGGAACTCCTCACCCGCAATCGCCCGCTCGGCTGGGTCCGGGAACGTGATGGGCTTGGGTTTCCCATCACCGGGAAAGCCCCCGGTGGTCAGCACCTCGATCCGCACGCCGGATTCCGTATCCCGGAACGACTTCCTCGCGCCCGGGAACGCTGGCAAGTAGCCTCGGCCGACCACTCGCTCGCGGAACGCTTCGAGCGTTTCGGGGCGCATCACGATGTCGATGTCTTCGGTCGTCCGCCGGTATCCGTGCTCGACGAGTGCCATGCCGCCGACCACGACGTAGTCCAGTTGCTCTTCGTCCAGGCGCCGCGCCAATCGGCGCAGCGCGTCGTAGACGTTTCCTTCCCGCATGAAGAATCGGCTCGCTTCGAGGAGGCCGGAGGACCGCGTGCGCTTTCCGCGCGTCATGCCGGTATTGTAGTGCCAGCCGCTACGGCGTCGTCTCGGCAGGACGCTCGCGGAACTCGCGGGCCTTCGCCTCGAGGCCGCGCTCGACGGCCGCCGTCGGAGCGAGCCCCTCGCGCTTCGCGTACTCGCGGATCTGCTGCGTGATCTCCATCGAGCAGAACTTCGGGCCGCACATCGAGCAGAAGTGCGCGACCTTGGCCCCGTCCGCCGGCAGCGTCGCGTCGTGGAACGCGCGCGCCGTTTCGGGATCGAGCGCGAGAGCGAACTGGTCCTCCCACCGGAAGTCGAACCGCGCGCGCGACAGTGCGTCGTCCCACGCCCGGGCGCCGGGATGGCCCTTGGCCAGGTCGGCCGCGTGGGCCGCGATCTTGTACGCGATGATCCCCTGCTTCACGTCGTCCTTGTCCGGGAGACCGAGGTGCTCCTTCGGCGTGACGTAGCACAGGAGCGCCGTGCCGAGCCAGCCGATCATCGCCGCGCCGATCGCCGACGTGATGTGGTCGTAGCCCGGCGCGACGTCGGTCGTCAGCGGGCCGAGCGTGTAGAACGGTGCCTCGTGGCACACGGTGAGCTGACGCTCCATGTTCTCGCGGATCAGGTGCATCGGCACGTGGCCCGGGCCCTCGATCATCACCTGACAGTCGTGGTCCCACGCGATCTGGGTCAGCTCGCCGAGCGTCTCGAGCTCGGCGAACTGCGCGCGGTCGTTCGCGTCGGCGATCGAGCCGGGCCTGAGGCCGTCGCCCAGGCTGAAGCTCACGTCGTACGCCGCGAGGATCTCGCAGATCTCGCGGAAGTGCGTGTACAGGAAGCTCTCGCGGTGGTGCGCCAGGCACCAGCGGGCGAGGATCGATCCGCCGCGCGACACGATCCCGGTCACGCGCTCGGCGGTCAGCGGGACGTAGGCCAGGCGCACGCCGGCGTGGATCGTGAAGTAGTCCACGCCCTGCTCGGCCTGCTCGATCAGCGTGTCGCGGAAGATGTCCCAGGTCAGCTCCTCGGCCTGGCCCCCGACCTTCTCGAGCGCCTGGTAGATCGGAACGGTGCCCACGGGCACCGGCGCGTTGCGCAGGATCCACTCGCGCGTCTCGTGGATGTTCCGCCCGGTCGACAGGTCCATCACGGTGTCCGCGCCCCACCGCGTGGCCCAGACCATCTTCTCGACCTCCGCATCGATCGACGACGCGACCACCGAGTTCCCGAGATTCGCGTTGATCTTCACGAGGAACGCGCGGCCGATCAGCATCGGCTCGCTCTCCGGGTGGTTGACGTTCGCAGGCAAGATCGCGCGGCCGCGGGCGATCTCGGCTCGCACCGTCTCGGGCGCGACGCCCTCGCGCAGCGCGACGAACTCCATCTCGGGCGTGATCGTGCCGTGGCGCGCGTAGTGCATCTGGGTCACACACCGCCCGGGCTTCGCGCGCAGCGGACGGCGGGTCTCGGGGAACCGGATCCCGGCCGTCGACGCGTCGACCGCGCGCTCGCGCCGGTAGCTCGACGTCGGCTCGGACAGCTCGTCGACGTCCCCGCGGTCGAGGATCCAGTCCCTGCGCAGCGGTGGCAGGCCGGCGGTCAGGTCGGGCACGAACGCCGGGTCCCCGTACGGCCCGCTCGTGTCGTAGAGCCGGAACGGCTGGTGCGGCGCGGTGAGCGGAATCTCGCGTGCCGGGACGCGGAGCCCGCTCGGTCCGGGAACGTACACGCGCCGGCCATCGGCACGAGCGAGACGGATGCTTTCGGGGTTCATGCGCTCCCTCCTCCCTGCGCTGGCATTACCCAGTTCAGGTCTTGGCGGTCGGCGGCTCGAGCCGCCCTCTCAGCCCGGTTGCACCGAGCTCCCGCTTGGTCCGCCTGGCCATCTTAGTACAGTCGCGGATCCGGCCACAGCCCGACACCAGATGTCGGGCTGGCGCTCGTCGCGACTCGGGCGGTTTTCTGGATCGGTCGGTCCGCGGACGCTGACCGATTTCGGGCAGCCGCGTTCGCTGGCGAACGCAACGTGCAGCGACGAATTCGTAGTCGGTCGACGCGATCGGTACGCCGAGTCCACGCGTGACGGCCTTGGCACCGCGGTTGCGTTACGACCTCGCACGGAGAGTCGAGAGGGAGACGCCACCATGAAGCACCCGTCGCATCGCTCGGCCGGGGTCCTCGTCGCGCTTGCGGCAGCGCTCGCCCTCGCACCGGGGGCGCTCGCCCGCGACGTGCGTCTGAGCGCGCGCGTCGCCGAGCCGTTCGAGCTGAACGGCAAGCTCTACCCGGCGAGCCCGATCGTCGTCGAGCACGTGCGGGACTACACGCCGTCGTCCGTGCTCAGCGAGGTGTGGGTCGGCGCGGAGTTCGTCGGGCTGTTGCGAGCCGATCGCGTGGAGCCGCAGGGCGGCGCCGATTCCACGTCGATCGCGTTCGAGCGCGACGCGCGCGGAACGCTCGTCCTCGTCGGCTACTCGAGCGTCATCCCCGGCGAGCGGGGCGAGTTCCGGTTCCACGGCGCTCGCGCGGCCGCCGCGGCGGACTAGAACGACTCCCGGCGCTCGATGAAGTACTTGAGCACGAGCGTCACGAGTCCCAGCGCGGTCAGCACCGAGGCCACGGCGAACGCCGCGGTGAACTGGTACTCGTTGTACAGCATCTCGACCTGCAGCGGGACGGTCGTCGTGCGCCCGCGGATGTGCCCGGACACGACGGAGACGGCGCCGAACTCCCCGAGCACGCGCGCGGTGCACAGCACGACGCCGTAGAGCAGGGCCCAGCGCACCTTGGGCACGCTGATCGTGAAGAACGTGCGCCAGCCCGACGCGCCGAGCGTCAGCGCCGCTTCCTCCTCGGCGACGCCGTGAGCTTCCATGCTCGGGATCAGCTCGCGCGCCACGAACGGCGAGGTCACGAACAGCGTGGCCAGCACGATCCCCGGCACGGCGAAGATGATCTCGATCCCGCGCTCGGCGAGCGCCGGCCCGAAATATCCGCTCGCGCCGAACAGCAGCACGAACACCATGCCCGCGACGACCGGCGAGACGCTGAACGGCAGGTCGATCAGGCTCACGAGCAGGTTCCGCCCGCGAAACCGGAACCGCGCGATGGCCCACGCCGCAGCCACGCCGAATACGACGTTGATCGGCAGCACGATCGCCGTGATCAGGAGCGTCAGCCGCACCGCGGCACGCGCCGCCGGATCGAGCACGGCGGCGAGCCAGGTCGCGATCCCGCCCTCGAACGCGCGCACGAACACGAGGGCCAGCGGCAGCACGAGGAACAACGCGAGGAACGCGAGCGCGATCGAGATCAGGATCACGCGCACGACGAGCGGATCGGTGCAGCCCGCGCGCTCGAGCGCCGTGCCCCGCGTGGCCATCAGGCGCGCCCGATCGCCCGGCTGCGGCGCCACGACAGGAGGTTGATCGCCAGGATCGCCACGAACGACATCAGCAGGAACACGAGCGCGATCGCGGTCGCCGCCGGATAGTCGAACTCCTCGAGCCGGATGACGATCAGGAGCGGCACGATCTCGGTCTTGAGCGGCAAGTTCCCGGCGATGAAGATCACCGAGCCGTACTCGCCCAGTCCGCGGGCGAACGCCAGCGTGCAGCCGGCGAGGATCGCCGGCACGAGCCGCGGCAACAGCACACGCCGGAAGATCGTCCAGCGGCCGGCCCCCAGGCTCGCCGCCGCGGACTCGAGGTCGCTCGCCAGGCTCGCCAGGACCGGCTGGACCGAGCGCACGACGAACGGGAGTCCGACGAACGTCAGCGCCACGACCACGCCGATCCCGGTGTACGCGACCTTGAGCCCGCTGGGCTCGAGCACGCGCCCGACCCAGCCGCTCCCGGAGTACAGAGACGTCAGCGCGATTCCGGCGACCGCGGTCGGCAGCGCGAACGGCAGATCGACGAGACCGTCGAGCAGCCGGCGGCCGGGGAACGAATACCGTTCGAGGACCCAGGCGACGACGAGGCCGAACACGGCGTTGAGCGCCGCCGCGGCGAACGCCGCACCGAAGCTCAGCCGATAGGCCGCGAGAGCCCGCGGGGACGTGACGACCTCGAGGAACCGCTCCCAGCCCATCGTCGCGGTCTTGATCGGAATCGTGGCCAGGGGGATCAGGATCAGGAGCGTCAGGTAGGTCAGCGTGATGCCGAGCCCCAGCCCGAGGCCGGGCAGCACGTGCCGCTTGGCGGCCAAGGCTAGCGCGCCTCGCCCCGGTACAAACGGTCGAACTCGCCTCCGTCCGCGAAGTGCTCCTGATGCGCCTTGGCCCACCCGCCGAACAGCTCGTCCACGGTGAAGAGCGGGATCTTGGGGAACTGGTCCGCGTAGCGTGCGGCCGCGGCTTCGAGCTGCGGACGGAAGAAGTGGCGCGCCGCCAGCGCTTGGATCTCCGGCGTGTACAGGAACTCGAGGTACGCCCGGGCCTGCGGTTCCGTTTTCTTCTTCTTAACCACGCTGTCGACCCAGGTGACGGGCGGCTCAGCCGTGATGCTCATCGACGGGACGACGATCTCGAACGCTCCGGGCTTGAGCTTTTTCGTCACGAGCAGCGCCTCGTTCTCCCAGGCGACGAGCACGTCGCCGATCTGGCGCTCGACGAACGTGACGGTCGCGGCGCGCGCGCCCGTGTCGAGGATCGGAACGTTCTTGAACAGCGCGGCGACGAGCGCGCGCGCCTTCTCCGCGCTCCCCCCCGGCTGCTTGAGCGCAAAGCCCCAGGCGGCGAGGTAGTTCCAGCGCGCGCCGCCCGATGTCTTGGGGTTCGGGGTGATGACCGACACGCCGGAACGCCCGAGGTCGGGCCAGTCGCGGATGCCCTTCGGGTTGCCCTTGCGCACGAGAAACACGATCGTCGAGGTGTACGGACAGCTGTTGTGCGGCAACCGCTTCGACCAGTCCTTGGCGATCAGCCCGCGCGACGCGATCGTGTCGACGTCGTAGGCCAGCGCGAGGGTCACCACGTCGCCGGCGAGGCCATCGATCACGGAGCGCGCCTGCTTGCCCGAGCCGCCGTGGGACTGCTCGACGACGACCGTCTCCCCGGTCTTGTCCTTCCAGTACTTGACGAACGCCGCGTCGACGTCCTGGTACAGCTCGCGCGTCGGGTCGTACGACACGTTCAGGAGCCGCACCTCGGCTGCGCTCGCGGCGCAGCCCAGGAGCAGCAGACCGAACGCCAGGCTCATGGTCGAGCTGCGCATGTCGCTCCTTTCACTTCCCGCCGAGCGCGGGGCGGACGATCAGAGTCGGCACGGATACCTCGTCGAGAACTTGGGTCACGAGACCCAGGCGGATCGCCGGCCCTCCCGGGGTGCGGACGGGTGAGCCCAGTACCAGGAGATCATACGGCCCCCGGCGGATCTCTCCCACGATCGCCTCGGCGACCGGGCCCCTGCGCAGCGCGGTCGCCCCCTCGATCCCCCACAGCGACAGCGTGCGCAGCGAGGCCTCGTGGAAGCGTGCGATCTGGTCGCGGCCGGCCGGTGTGTCCTCGTGCAGCGCGGTCAGCACCGTCGCCGACACGCCGAGGTGGCGCAGGATCCGGCCGGCGACGACGACGTCTTGCTTGCCCGACTCGCCGGCCGTGGCGCAGATCAGCACGCGGGTCGGCGGAGCGACGCGGTCGGGAACGAGCAGGATGTGATGCTCGCCCGAGCACAACAGCTCGTCGAGGCTGGTGACCGCGCCGAGCGCCGTCCGCGGCACGAACACCACGTCTTGCGGTCGGAGCTCGAACTCCCGCGTCAGCGCGCCGTCCTGCCGATCGATGGTCCGGGTTTCCAGAGCGGCGAGCCCGGCGCCGAGGTCGCCCCGCACGCCCGTCCCATCGGGTCCCATGGTCAGGAGGGTCACGCGCGCCTGGCACGCACGCGCCAGCGCCTCCGACCAGCGGAGGGCGTGGCGCTCCTGCGGCGCCCCGCGGTCGACGATGCCGAAGCTCAGCCCGGCATGGGCCAGAGCATGGATGCGCCGAATCCCGACCCATGCCCGATCGCCGATCTCGAGCGGATAGCGCCGCGCGACGTGCTGCGAGCGGGTCGAGTCGATCACCACGTGGTCGGTGCCGAACGGCACCGCCGGAGCGATCACGCGGACACCCTTGATCGTCGGGATCCGGATGCGCAGTCGCTCGACCGAACCGGAGAACTCGGTCTCCTCGACGACCCCCTCGCCAAACGCCGGCCAGTCGAGCGCGTCGCGGGTGAGCTTGATCGCCACGTCCTCCGGCCGGAACAGCACCTGCACTCGACGGGATCCGTTCTGGGGCGGACCGGGGTCGGGCAGTGGGAACCGCACGTCGCCCAGGCGCACCTCCTCGGCGCTGCGCTCGCCGACGAACAGGTTGGCCTTGCCCAGGAACGTGGCCACGAACTCGGTCTGCGGGCCGAGATACAGCTCGCGCGGCGGACCGACCTCGAGCAGGCGACCGAAGTTCATCACCGCCATGCGGTCGGCCAGCTCGAACGCCTCGTCCTGATCGTGGGTCACGAAGATCGTCGTGACCTTGACCTCGCGCTGGATGCGCCGCAGGGTGCGGCGCAGCTCGGAGCGGATGCGCGCGTCGAGCGCGCCGAACGGCTCGTCGAGCAGCAGCACCTCGGGGCGATGGGCCAGCGCGCGGGCCAGCGCGACCCGCTGCTGCTGGCCGCCGGAGAGCTCGTGCGGGAACCGGTTCTGAAAGCCGACGAGTCCGACCAGCTCGAGCAGCTCGTCGCGCCGCTGCTCGCGCTCTTCCCTCCGAACGTGCCGCACGCGCAGGGAGAACTCGATGTTGTCGGCGACCGTCATGTGGCCGAACAGGGCGTACTGCTGGAACACCATGCCCACGCCGCGACTCTGGGGCGGAAGCGCGCTGACGTCCTTGCCGTGGAGCAGGACACGCCCGGCGTCGGCATGGATCAGTCCGGCGACGATGCGCAGCACGGTGCTCTTGCCGCTGCCGCTCGGGCCGAGCAGGACGAAGCACTCGCGGTCCGCGACCTCGAACGACACGTCGTTGACCACGACGTGCGTGTCGTACGTCTTGGACAGTCCTGCGACGACGATGGACATCGACCCCTCGCCGGGGAGACTGCCACGAGCCACGCCCCGACGCAACGCTGCGGGTTAGACTGGCCGGCGATGACCGGTCTCGTCGATTGTCACGCGCACCTGTGCGATCCGGCGTTCGAAGCCGATCGAGCCCTCGTTCTCGAGCGGGCCCGCGCGGCGGGAATCCGGGCCGTCGTCGCCGTCAGCGAGACGCTGGCCGACGCCGAGCGCAACCTCGAGCTTGCGCGCCTCCACCCCGAGGTGCGCCCGGCAGCGGGCCTCTATCCCACGCACCTCGACCTCGATCAGGCGCAGGCCGTGTGCGCGTGGATTCGCGCGAACCGCGGACAGCTCGTCGCCGTCGGCGAGGTCGGTCTCGACCACTGGAAGGTCCGCGAGCCCAAAGACCTCGAGCGGCAGCGCGAGATCTTCGATCGGCAGATCGACCTGGCGATCGAGCTCGACCTGCCGCTCAACGTGCATTCGCGCTCGGCCGCGCGTGAAGCGATCGAGCGGCTGCTTTCGCGTGGGGCGCGGCGCGTCCAGCTCCACGCGTTCGACGGTCGCGCCGCGACGGCGTTGCCTGCGGTCGAGGCCGGCTACCTGTTCTCCATCCCCCCGTCGGTCGTGCGATCGACGCAGAAGCAGAAGCTCGTGCGTCGGCTGCCGCTACAGGCGATCCTGCTCGAGACCGACAGTCCGGTGCTCGGCGCAGAACCGGGGGAGCGCAACGAGCCGGCGCGGCTGCGCGTCGCGCTTGCGGCGGTAGCCGAGCTGAAGGGCATCGCCGAACAGGCGGTCGCGGAAGCGGTCGCGGAGAACGCGCGGCGGCTCTACGGATCGCTCTGGGAGGAGAGGTAGATCGCCGACTCCTCCGTTACGATAGGGGTGGCGACTCCACAGGAGGTACCCCGATGCCCAAGGACACGAGCACGATTCGATTGCACCGCGTGCTGCGCGCACCGGCGGAGCGCGTGTACCGGGCGTTCCTCGACGCCGACGCGATGGCCAAGTGGCTCCCGCCGCACGGCTTCACCGCCAAGGTTCAGCAGATCGATGCCCGCGTCGGTGGCGGCTACCGCATGTCGTTCACGAACTTCGGCACCGGCAAGAGTCACTCGTTCCACGGGACCTACAACGAGCTCATCCCCCACGAGCGGATCCGGTACACGGACCAGTTCGACGATCCGAAGCTGCCGGGCGAGATGCACGTCTCGATCTCGCTGCGCGCGGTCGACAGCGGAACCGAGGTCACGATCGTCCAGGAAGGGGTCCCGGCGGAGATCCCGGCCGACGCGTGCTACGTCGGCTGGCAGGAATCGCTCGGGCAGCTGGCCCATCTGGTCGAGCCCGAGATTCCGGACGAGGTCTAGCCGACCCGTTCAGCTGAGCCCACCGACCGGCACCGCGGCCCCTGGCGGTGCCTCTCGTGCGGCGAACCGCTTGCGCCAGCGCACGTGCCGGCGCCGCGACATCTCGACGAGCGGATGCCAGATCCGGTGGGTCAGGCGATGGCGGATCAAGAGCGGCCACAGCCGGTTGGTCTTCTTGTACAGGTAGCTCATCCCTAGGTACGGCAGGACCGCCGCGGCATCCGCCGGGCGCCGGCGCCAGATCGACCGGTGCGAAAACAGGCGCTCGTAGCACCAGGCGTAGCCGTCGGCGAGCTCCTCGGCCGACATGCGCCGCGGTCGGAACACGACGTGCGCCGTGTCGTACAGCTCCCACTCGCGGTGCAGCAGCCGGCCCTCGCCCTCGAGCTGGCGGAACAGCGGCGTCCCGGGGTACGGCGTCAGGATGTGGAACGTCGCGCACTCGAGGCGGTTGGCCTCGATCCACTCGACCGTGCGGGCGAACACGTCCGGACCGTCCTGATCGAAGCCCAAGACGAAGCTGCCGTTGACCTGGATCCCGTGGCGGTGGAGCAGGTCCACGCGACGTGCGTAGTCCTCCGGCCGCGGGGTCTTCTTGCGCGCCTCGTCCAGGTTCTCCCCGGCGAGCGACTCGAAGCCGACGAACACGCCGCTGCAGCCGCCGAGCGCCATGTCCCGCACGAGGCTCGGGTCGTCCGTGACGTCGATCGTCACCGCGGCGCTCCAGATCCGCTCGGCACGGCCGAGCTCGCGGCACAGCGCGCGCAGGTACTCGGGGCGCGATCCGAGGTTGTTGTCGACGAACACGCCGTACGGCTCGCCGCTCCGGACGAACTGATCGACGACGTCCCGTGGCTGACGCATCTGGTACGGCATCTTGAGGCCGTCGGTCGACAGGTAGCAAAAGCCGCAGCGGTTGTGGCACCCGCGGGTGGCGATCAGGCTGGCTGCGGTCAGGAACGATTCGTGGGGCAGGATCGCGCGGTCGGGCGCCGGCTCGTCCGCGTAGCGCCCGACCGGGCCGCGCACGTAGCTCCCCTGGTACCGGGGCTGCAGGCGGCCGAGGGCCAGGTCCTCGAGCACCGTCGGCCACACCTGCACCCCTTCGCCGAGCACGATCGCATCGGCGTGGGGCGCGCACTCGTCGGGCGCGGAGAGCACGTGGAGCCCGCCGAGGATCACGACCGCGCCCCGGCTGCGATAGAAGCCGGCCAGCTCGAACGCGCGCCGGGCGAAGGTCAGGTGGACCGAGATCCCGACGACCTGCGGGAACGGCGCGACCGGCGGCGGCCCCTGGAGGAGGTTCTCGTCCCAGTAGCGCAGCGACCATCCGGGCGGCGTCGACCCGGCGAGGCTCGTCAGCGCGAGCGTCGGGGTCAGCACGTGCTTCCCGAAGCTCGCGTGCGGGTCCTTGGGGTAGAACGGGTTGATCAGCAGGATCGTGCGCGGCGACGGCGGCGCGGTCCGGCACGTGGGATCGAGGACCGGCGGCCGGCGCATCGCCGGCGGGTGGTACAGAGGGCGCATGCCGACACTCTACAGAAGAGTACTTTTCAATGCAAAGTTAATCGACGCCCCCACACGGGGTACGCGGGCGGCGCGGGCGCGTGCGAGCGGCCGGTCCGCGCCCGCGTATACTCTCTCCGGAAAGCGGAGGGGGTTCCGACCGAGCGTGTCCGGAGGAGAGCGGGATGCCGAAGACCGTACCGTCGATCGTCGTGCTGAACTCGAGCCAGGACACGATCGACGTGCTCAAGCTGGTTCTGGAGCAGGAGGGATACGGCGTCGCGACGGCGCACGTGTCGAGCATCAAGAGCGGAGAGGTGGACGTGCTCGAGTTCGTCAAGCAGCACGCTCCGGACGTGATCATCTACGACATCGCACTACCGTACGAGGAGAACTGGAAGTTCCTGCGGCTGTTGCAGAGCTCCGAGGCGTTCAAGGACGTCCAGTGGGTCCTGACCACGACGCACAAGAAGCGGCTCCAGGAGCTGGTGGGAGAATGCGGCGAGGTGTACGAGGTGGTCGGCAAACCCTACGATCTGGCGCAGATCGTCGGCGCGATCAAGACCGCACTCGGCGAGGAAGCGAGCTGACCGACGTTCAAGACGCCTGGCTCCGCGCCAGCCGGGCGACGACCTCGAGCAGCCGAGCCGGCTCGACCGGCTTCGGCACGTGGGTCTGGAACCCGCTCTGGACGACGCGGGCCTGGTCCTCGGGCCGCGTGTACGCCGTGAGGGCCGCGGCGGGGGTCTCGCCCCCGCGCTCACGATCGAGGGCCCGGACCTTGCGGATCAAGGCGTAACCATCCTCGCCGGGCATCGCCAGATCGCACAGCAGCACGGTCGGGCGATGCTCGATGATCGCGGCGAGGGCTTCGGTGGCCGACGCGGCCACGAGGACGACAGCCCCGTAGTCCACGAGCACCTGGCGCACGAAATCGCGCCCGTCGCGGTCGTCATCGACGACCAGCACGCGAACGCCGCGCAGGTCCTCGATCGCTTGCGGCGCGGGGGCCGACGGCGCCCGCTCATGCGCGCACTCCGGGGGGAACTCATGGGCCAGCGGGATTCGCACGATGAACGTCGTACCGGCGCCGGATCCGCCACTCCGCGCGCGCACCGTGCCCCCGTGCATCACCACGAGGCTTCTCACGATCGCCAGACCCAGGCCGAGACCTCCGTGAACGCGGGTCGTCGAGGTGTCGGCCTGACGAAACCGGTCGAACAGTTGCGGGAGAAACGTCCGGGCGATCCCCTGTCCGGTATCGCTGACCTCGAGGCGAGCGTACGACCCGACCTGCCTCAGTCCGACGCGGACGCGCCCTCCCGGAAGCGTGAACTTGAGAGCGTTCGACAGCAGCTTCTCGACGATCTGTCGCAGGCGGTTCGGGTCCCCGCGGAGGCTCCCCATCCCGGGGTCCAGGTCCCGCACGACAGTGATGCCCTTGTCCAGCGCGACCAGAGAGACGCCCTCGACCGCGGCCTCGACGAGCGGACCGAGCTGCACATCCTCGAGCGACAGCCGGATCTCGCCCGACACGATCGACGACATGTCGAGCAGATCGTCGATCAGCCGGGTCTGGACGCGGATGTTGCGCTCGATCGTTTCGATCGCGCGGGCCTGCACGTCGCTGTCCGAACTGTGGCTGCGCAGGAGCTGCGTCCAGCCGAGCATGGCGTTCAGCGGCGTGCGTAGCTCGTGCGACAGGGTCGCCAGGAACTCGTCCTGCATCAGGTTCATCCGCTCGGCTTCGGCGCGTGCCGCGCGCTCACGCGCCACGAGCTCGGTTCGCACCCGCTCGGCGCGCCCGCGCTCGTCCAAGTCCTCCACGAGCACGACGTGCAGCGAGCCCACCGGCGTGAGCCTGACGCGGGCGTGGAACGTATCCGCGTTCTTTCTCCGGCCGTCGAGTTCGAGGTCGACGCCGGATCCGCCCGTCTCGTACTCTCCGGGGACGAGACCGGGAACCAGGAGCTGGATCGGGCGCCCCACAACCTCGCCGGCCGCGTATCCGAACAGGTTCTCCGCCCGCGAGTTGAAGATCACGATCGTCCCCGGCCGATCGAATCCGATGGTCGCTTCGGGCGATGCCGCCGCAAACTCGCGAACCCAGCGATCGGCTCGCCCGTCGTGCGCCGGACGCTCCATCTACCCAAGGTAGCCGAAGGGACCAGGCCCCGCCTCAAGGCCGTTACACAGACCTCGGGTGTTTCCCGGTCGGACGCTACCAGCGCACGACGTGGGCCCGCGGCGGGTGAGCGAACCCACGAAACCCGGCGGCCGAAGTCGCTGGCTGCGGTAGGGCGTCGGCGTCAGCGAAGGGCAACGCGCGCGGCACGCAGGATCGTGCACACCGACTTCGCGTCGCGGATCTCGCCCGCTGCCGCGAGCTCGACCGCATCGGCGAGCGGCAGGCGCACGACGCTCAGCACCTCGTCGTGCTGCAGCTCCTGGCGCGTGGGGACGAGGTCGCGAGCCAGGTAGAGCCAGATCTTCTCGTCCGTGAACCCCGGCGTCGTGAAGATCCAGCCCAGAGGGTCGAGCCGTCCGGGCCGCACGCCGGTCTCCTCTTCGACCTCGCGGAGCGCGCAGACATCGGGAGCCTCGCCCGGATCGAGCTTCCCCGCCGGCACCTCGAGGAGCCAGTCGGAGGCGGCGTAGCGGTACTGCCGCACGAGGAGCACCGAGCCGTCCGCGTCGAGCGGGAGCGCCGCCGCGGCTCCCGGATGTTGGATGATCTCGAGCTCGGTAACGTTTCCGTTCGGAAGCCGGACCTGGTCGACCGAGAGCCGCACGACGCGTCCGTCGTAGATCGGCCGCCGGTCGATCCGCTGCGCCACACGGGCGATCGTAGCAGAGGTGGCGTGTGGCCCGATAAGATGGCGCGCCATGAGCGACCCGATCTATCTCGATTACAACGCCACGACGCCGCCGGCCCCCGAGGTGCTGGAGGCGATGCGGGGCGCGCTCGATGCATGGGGCAACCCGTCCTCGGCCCACGCCTACGGGCGCCGGGCCCGGGCGGCGGTCGAACGGGCGCGCGAGCAGGTCGCATCGTTTCTGGGGTGTGAGGCGGACGAGGTCCTGTTCACGAGCGGCGGGACCGAGTCGGACAACGCGGCGATCTTCGGCGTCGCCGACGCGCTCGTGCTCCGCGGACGGCACGTCGTGATCTCGGCGGTCGAGCACGCGGCGGTCGAGCAGGCCGTTCGCTGGCTCGAGGATCGCGGCGCGACGATCACTCGCGTTCCGGTCGACCGGTCGTGTCGCGTGGCGCCAGACGCCGTGCGGGACGCGCTGCGCCCCGACACCGTGCTCGTCTCGATCCTGCACGCGCAGAACGAGACCGGCGTGCTCGAGCCCGTGGCCGAGATCGCGGCGCTCGCACGCGAGCGCGGGATCCCGTTCCACACGGACGCGGCCCAGAGCGTGGGCAAGGTGCATGTCGATCTCGGAGAGCTGGGCGCCGACCTGCTGACCATCGCCGGGCACAAGCTCTATGGGCCGCAGGGCGTCGGTGCGCTGATCGTCCGTCGCGGGACGCCGTTCGCGCCGCTCCTGCGCGGCGCGGGGCACGAGGGCGGCCGGCGCTCGGGAACGGAGAACGTCGCCGGGATCGTCGGTCTCGGCGCAGCCTGCGCCCTCGCCGAGCGCGAGCTACCGGCGCGGACGGCGCACATGACCGAGATGCGCGACCGGCTCGCCCGAGGCCTCGCTCGCCTGATCCCGGACCTCGTGGTCCACGGCGCGGGCGCCGAGCGCCTGCCGAACACGCTGTCGGTCGCGATCCCCGGGACACGGGCGTTCGACGTGGCCTCCCGAGCCGACGGCGTCGCGATCGCCGCGGGTCCGGCGTGCCACTCGGGCCGGCCTCACGTGTCCTCCGTCCTGCGCGCCATGGGCGTGCCCGACGACCTCAGCCTGGCCACGCTCCGGCTGACCGTCGGTCGCCCGACGACGGCCGACGAGATCGACCGAGCGGTGACGAGCATCGGCGCTGCGGCTGCCGCGGCCGCCGCAGCGGCGGGCCGCGGGCCGGCGGTCGGATGAGCCGTCACGTGACCCATGACGGCGTCGGGCGGATCGAGATCCGCTTTCCGTTCGATCGCGTTCTCGTCGAGCTGGTCAAGGGCCTGCCGAGCCGCCGGTGGAATGCCGACGCGAAGTTCTGGTCCGTGCCGGAATCCGACGTCGTGTCGCTCGTCGACCTGCTGAACGGTCGGGGGTTCGAGTTCGACCGTGCGACGCGTGACTTGTACCGCGCACTCGGCGGCCAGACGGAGCCGGCCGAGACGCGGGTCCGCCGCTCGCCCGCTGCCGCCCCGGGATCGCAGCCGTCCCTGTTCGACGACGAAGAGCCGCGTGGCGCGCCCGGGGACCTCTCCGTCACGGCGCTGAACGAGCGCGCGCGGGATGCGCTGGCCGCGGCATTCCCCGCACCGGTGTGGGTCGTCGGTGAGATCAGCGGGTTCGAGAAGAGCGCGCACAAGCGGCACGTGACGTTCGAGCTGGTCGAGCGATCCGACGACGGCCGCGCCGTGTCCAAGGTCCCCGCGGTGCTGTTCCAGGCCACGCGCCAGGCGATCGAGGATGCGTTGCACCTGGCCGGCGATCCGTTCCGTCTGACCGACGAGCTGACGATCCGCGCGAGCGTGACCGTGGACCTCTACGCCACGTGGGGCCAGTACCGTGCGGTGATCGAGGAGATCGACCTGCGGTACACGCTGGGCGAAGCCGCACGCCGGCGGGACGAGATCATCGGCCGCCTCGCCGCCGTGGGTCTCCTCGGCCGCAACGCCGGGCTGGCCCTGGCCGCGGTCCCGCTGCGCATCGGGCTGATCACGAGCCTCGGCTCGGACGCGTACAACGACGTCCTGCGGACGCTCGAGGAGTCCGGGCTCGCGTTCGACGTCACGGCGCACGGAGCGCGGGTCCAGGGCCATTCGACCGAGGCGTCGGTGCTGAACGCGCTCGACTGGTTCCGCGCGCGCGTCGATTCGTTCGACGTCGTGCTGATCTGCCGTGGCGGTGGCTCGCGCACCGACCTCGTGTGGTTCGACTCCGAGGCGCTGGGTCGCGCGGTGGCCGAATTCCCGCTGCCCGTGGTCGTCGGGATCGGGCACGAGCAGGATCGGTCGGTGCTCGACGCCGTGGGTCGGAGCGCCAAGACTCCGACCGCCGCGGCCGCGCTCTTGGTCGACATGGTTCGCGCGCAGCTCGAACGGGTCGAGCGCGCGCGCCAGGCGGTGCTCGCCGCCGCGGGTGCGCGGCTCGAGGCGCAGAGGCTCTCGATCGCCCGCGACGGCCTGCGGCTCGCACGAGCGGCCCGCGAGCGGCTGGGCGCCGCGCGGGCGGTCCTCGACCTCGAGCGCAGGCGTGTGGTGCTCGGCGCCCGCGGGTCGATCGACAGTGCTCGCCTGCGGCTCGATCGGTCGTCGACGTGGATCCCCCGCGGGGCGCGGCGTCTGCTCGAGCGCGAGCGGCTGGGGCTCGCTCGGGCGGTCCAGGTCGTGCGGCAGGGGCCGCTGCGCGATCTGCGAGCAGCAGCCGAGCGCGCCGACCGTCATGCCCGGGACGTCCTGGCGCGGACGGGCACGGCGCTCTCCCGGTCGCTCGAGCGGCTCGACGCCCGTGCGCGCCGCCTGCACCTCGTCCACCCCCGGCGGGTCGTCGAGCGCGGATATGCGATCCTGCGGGACGGCGCAGGAAGCGTCATCGCGAGCGCCGCGGACACCGAGCGCGGCGACCTCGTGCGCGCGGAGCTGCGCAACGGGATCTTGCGCCTGCGGTCCGAGGGGCCGGAGCCGCTCGATCCGCCGGAGATGCCATGAGCAAGCAGGCGACGAACGGGCGGAGCGTACCGTACGGCGAGGCCGCAGCCCGGCTCGAGGAGATCCTCGGCCGGATCGAAGAGGGCCACGTCGACATCGACGAGCTGTCCGGGCTCGTGGAGGAGGCCGCCGCGCTCGTGACCCTGTGTCGTGACAAGATCCGCGCCGCGGAGGTCAAGGTACGCACGATCACCGAGCAGCTCGAGCGCGAGTCGCCGGAGGAGCCGCTCGCGACCGAGCGGCCTGCGGAGTGAGCCACGGATGACGGCCGAAGAGATCGTCCGTGGACGGCTGATCATGGCCCCGATGACCCGGGGCACCGATCTGCCGTTCCGTCGGCTGGCCGCCGAATGGGGCGCAGCCGTCTGCCTCGGCGAGATGGCCTACGCGCACAAGGTGGTCCGCGGCGAGCGCAGCGAGCGCGCGCTCCTGCGCCGCCACGCCGCGGAGCGGTTGTTCGGTGTCCAGCTGGCCGGGAAGCACCCCGAGGTGATGGCCGAGGCCGCGCGGATCGCGGTCGACCACGGGGCGGACTTCGTCGACGTGAACCTGGGCTGTCCGATCGACGACACGACCCGGCGCGGCTTCGGTGCGGCGCTCCTCGAGCGGCCGTCGCGCGTCGCGTCGATCGTCGGCGCGATGAAGGCCGCCGTGACCGTGCCGATCACGGTCAAGCTCCGCCTCGGCTGGTCCCAGGACAAGCCGACGTTCCTCAAGATCGCCCGCGCCGCCGAGAGCGCGGGTGTCGATGCGATCACGCTCCACGCGCGCAGCCGGGCCCAGCGCTACCGGCGCCCGGCCGATTGGGCGGCGGTCCGCGAGCTCGTGCAGGCGGTCCGTGTGCCGGTCGTGGGCAACGGCGACATCCTGGGATGGCGCGACGCCGAGGCCCGGGTCGGCGAGACCGGATGCGCCGGCGTGATGATCGGGCGCTGGGCGCTCGTGAAGCCGTGGGTGTTCCGCGAGCACGCCGAGCGTCGAGACCTCGATCCATCTCCCGAGGAGCGCCTCGCGGTGCTGCGGCGTTACGTCGAGCTGGCGCTCGAGCATTTTGGAGACGACGAGCGCGGCCGGACGCGCACCCGACAGTTCCTCGCGTTCCATCAGGACTTCTTCCGACGCTACCGACACGGCGCGGGCCCGTCGGCGGTGAACGCCGATGACCCGCGTGCGTGGGGCGAGCCGCCGCGCGACGAGCTCGAGACCTGGCTGTGCCGGGCCGATCGACCGGCGATCGAAGCGCTCGCGACGTGGCTCGTCGAGGGCGGCGAAGCAAGCCCGCCGCCCGAGGGCGACCTCGGCTCCGCACGCGACGAATCGGCGCTGGCGTACGGGTGAACATGATCCGGTCGCGACGATTCGGAACCCCCGCGGCGCTCGTCCTGGCGCTCGTGATGCTCGGAGGCTGCCGGGAGCGCGAGCCGCAGGCGCCCGAGAGCCCGGTACGCCCGGCGCAGGCCCTTCCGATTCCGGGCACCGAGGGTGCGCTGCCCCAGGGCCACCCGCCCCTCGACGGAGCGACGACGAGCGGCCGCGGGGTGACCTGGGGTGTCCCGTCGTCGTGGATCGAGATCGAGCCGTCGAGCTCGATGCGCGTCGCGCAGTACCGGATCGATGGTGCGGGCGGAACGGCCGAGTGCGTCGTGTACTACTTCGGGCCGAACCAGGGCGGGAGCGCGATGGCCAACGCCGAGAGATGGGCCGGCCAGTTCACGCAGCCCGACGGGTCGCCGTCGAGCGCCCGGATGAAGGTCAGCGACATCCCGGCGGCCACCGGCGCCGCGCACCTCGTCGAGGTCACGGGCACGTACGACGGCGGGATGACGATGACCGACCAGCCGGCGAAGCCGCAGCCCGGCTCGATGCTCCTCGGCGGCATCGTGCCAGGCCCCGACGCCCCGTGGTTCTTCAAGCTCACCGGCCCCGAGGCGACCGTTCGCGCCGAGCGCGAGCGGTTCGTCGCGCTCCTGCGCTCGGTTCGCGCGGACGGCTGACGTCGTGCGGCGGGCCACGGCGATCCGGGCGGTGTTGTTCGTCGGCTTCGCGGCGTTGCTCCTCGGCTCGCTCACGGCGATCAGCATCACCGGGCCGGTCGTCGTGCGCGCACCCAAGCTCGACGTTGAGGTCGAGCCGTCGCCCGAGCGGCTGCGGCGCGACGTCGAGCAGCTGTCGGGGCCCCTCTCCCCGCGCGACGCGTCGAGCGTGGCGAACCTCGACCGAGCCGCGGCGTGGATCGCCCGGGAGCTCGAGGACGCGGGCCTCGAGGTCGAGCTGCAGCCGTACGAGGCCCGCGGGGCGACCTACACGAACGTCATCGGGTTCAGGCGGGGGCTCGACGCCGCGGAGCCGGTGCGCGTGATCGGCGCGCACTACGACGCGTACGAGGCGTTCCCTGGCGCGGACGACAACGCGAGCGGCGTAGCCGTGCTGCTCGAGATCGCACGCACGCTCCAGGCCGAGGCGCCGCGCCGCAGCCAGTACTACGTCGCGTTCTCGACCGAGGAGCCGCCGTTCTTCGGCACACGCGACATGGGCAGCGGACGCTTCGTCGAGCGTCTGGTCGAGCGCAAGATCGCCGTCGACATCATGGTCGCCCTCGACCTCGTCGGGTACTACGACCCGACGCCGGGGGCGCAGCGTTTCCCGCTGCCCGGGCTCGGTCTGCTGTACCCGCGGACCGGCGACTTCGTCGCCGTCGTCGGCGACACGGGAGCGGGACGGTGGATCCGGCAGCTCAAGCTCGGTCTGATGGCCGCGTGCAACCTGCCCGTGCACTCGTTCCGTGCGCCTCGATCGATCGACGGGGTCGACTGGTCGGACCATCGCTCGTTCCGCGATCTCGGGCTCCCCGGCGTGCTCGTCACCGACACCGCGTTCCTGCGCAACCCGCACTATCACGCGGCGTCGGACACGCCCGACACGCTGGACTACGACCGGATGGCCGAGCTCGTGCGCTGCTTCCACGGCCTGTTGTGGGACCGCGACGTCGCGGGATAGCCGCGATCAGTCGACGCCGGTGATCGCGAACGGCCCCCAGTAGAACGGGTGGGCCCACTCGGCCCGGGCGCGGCGGACGTGGCGCTTGGCGTCCCGCAGCGCGCGCGCCGCATCGACCGGACGCCCGGCGCGCTCCTGCGCCGCGACGCGGCGGAACAGCTCGCCGACGAGCTCGGCCGTCGACGCGTCGTCGACGGCCCACTGGCTCGCGACCACGCTCTGCGCGCCGGCCACGAGGAACGCGCGCGACAGGGCGAACACACCCTCCCCGGCGACGACGCGCCCGGTGTTGCTGCTGCACGCCGAGAGCACGGCGAGCGCGCAATCGAGCTGCAGGTCGTAGATCTCGAACAGCTGCAGGAACCCGTCGTCGTCTCCCACCGGGGGGGCGCCGCCCGGCGGCGGCGTGAGGGCCAGGGCGGCGAAGATCTCGCCGCCGGCTTCGTCGACGAGCCCGTGCGTGGCGACGTGGACGTAGCGCTTGCCGGCCAGCGCCTGGCGCACCGTTGCCTCGCGCGCCTCGGGTCCGTCGAGCACGGTCACGTCGGCGATCGGGCCCAGCGCGCCGCGCACCGCGACGCTCTCGGTCGCCGTCCCCGGCAGGCGCGGAAGCGTCCGCGGGCCCGCGGAGAACACGGGGTTGGCCACGCTCAGCGCGGAGGCGCGTCCGGAGCGTCGGGCGGCCGGACGCCCGCGCAGCTCGTGCACGAGCGTGGCCGAGGGCGCGTAGCGCACGACCGGCCCGTCGTCGAGCCAGAAGCGCGTCGCCCGCACGTCGGCGCCGCGCTCGAGCACCAGCGCCTCGAACGGCAGGAGGAACAGCGAGCCATCCGGAACGACGAGGACCTCCCGGGCCCGTGACACGCTCGACCCGAGGTCTCCCGGGACGAGCACGCGCTCGAGCGCCAGCAGCCGCGCGAGATCGAGATCGGCCGTTGGCGCGAGCCCGCCGACACCCCGGGACGCGCCACCGCGGGGAGCCCGCAGATCGGCGAGCACGCCCGACGGGCCGGCGAGGACCGTGTCGAGAGCGCGCGCGGTCAGAGGACCGGCCGCGACCCCGAGCGCGCCCGCGCTCTCCCGACCCACCACGAGCGGACGGACCTCGATCGCGCCCGGGGCCCGCGGCACGAGGAACACCCAGCTCTCCTGCACACCGATCTCGTACAGCAGCATCAAGCCGTCCTCGGGGACGACGTCGCTCTGGATCTGCTCGACCGTCGCCGGCTCCAGGGCGACCGCGTCGCGCCAAGCCGGGCTCGCATTGCGCGCCTCGTCATACAGCGAGCGAAACGTGCGGCTCGCTCGCTCGAGTCTGCGTTCGAGCGCGGTCAGGCTGCGTCGCTTCTCGCTCTCGGGCACATCCTTGCGGGACGACTCGAACGTCATGCGC
Source organism: uncultured Acidobacteriota bacterium (assembly GCA_963824225.1). GTDB lineage: Bacteria > Acidobacteriota > Polarisedimenticolia > Polarisedimenticolales > Polarisedimenticolaceae > CAWGOF01. The sequence goes on from CAWGOF010000003.1 coordinate 1,166,937, forward strand.
TCGCGGATCTCGGCGAGCTCGGACCGCGCCGCGCTCTCGCGCCTCTCGATCTCCGGATCGGGGCTCGCGCGCTCGCCGACGTGGGCCGCGCGCAGCTGATCGAGGAGCACGCGCGCCCGTCCCCTCTCGGCCACGGCGAGCGCGAGGTCGACGCGCCGGCCCTCGATCTCCCAGCGCACCATCCGACCGTACAGCTCGGCGTGGCGCGAGAAGAACTCGGCGCGGACCGACTCGCCCCCGCCGCGGTGGGGCCGCATCGCCTCGACCGCGCGCAACGCGGCGGCGAGGTCGTTCCGTGCGCCCGCGGGATCGGTCGGGCGCCTCAGCTCGGCGCGCTGGGCCAGGGCGTCGGCCGCCACCTCGGGGTGCGCCTCGGAGGCGCCCAGGATCTCGACCGCCCGATCGAGGCGCTCGCGCGCGAGATTGCGGCGCTCGCGATCCTGCGTCAGGCAGCGCGCGTGGGCGGTCAGCACCTCGGCCACGTCCGGGTGATCCGGCCCGAACACGCGCTCGCGGATCTCCGTCGCCGTGCGGTACTGCTCCTCCGCCACGGCGCACGCTCCGCGGGCCCGCAGGAGCTCGGCCAGGTCGAGCCGGCATTGCGCGACGCGCGGGTGGTCGGAACCGAGCTTGGCCTCGGCCAGGGCCAGCGCCTGGCGGAAGCGTGGCTCGGCCTGCGCCCACAGGCCGCGATCGCGATCGAGGACCGCGCTCTGGTTCAGGAACTCGAACAGCTCGGGGCTCTCCGCACCGTACGCGCTCCGTGCGAGCTCGAGCGCCTCGCGGTACAGCGGCTCGGCCTCCTCGAGCTTGCCCTGGAGCCGATCGAGCTCGGCGAGGTTGAGGATCGCCGTCGCCACCGCGCCGTCGTTGCGCGGGCTCGCCGCCTCGCGCAGCGCGCGCGATCGCCGCAGGAGCGTCTCGGCCTCGTCGAACCGGCCCTGGTCGCGGTAGACGCCGGCGAGGTTGTTCAAGTAGTAGGGCACCTGCGGCGAGTCGGCACCGAGACGCTCGGGCGCGACGCGCACGAGCTCCTCGAGGAGCGCGGCCGACTCGGCGTAGCGGCCCTCGAGCCGATACAGCTCGGCGAGGTAGTTCCGGCCGTTCGCGATCTCGGCCCAGTCCGCATCGGGCGCCGCCGCACCCGGCGCCGCCTCGATCACGCCGAGCGCGGCCACGAGGCTCGACTCGGCGTCGCGCAGCCGGCCCTCGTACGCGAGGACGAGACCCAGGTCGCGGCGGGCGAGCGCGGTCCGCGGATCGTCCGGCGGGTAGATGCGCTCGAAAATCTCGAGCGCCCGACGCTCCGCGTCCTCGGCCTTCGCGTAGTCGCCATGATCGAAGTACAGGCCCGAGAGGTTGTCGAGCAGCGACGCCAGCGGCTCGGGGTCCTCGTCGGCCCGTCGCTCGCGCAGGGCCAGGGCGCGCTCGAACAGCTGGCGGGCGGCGTCCGTACCGGCGCCGGTCCCGGTCTCGTAGAACGTCAGCGCGGCAGCCTCCAGGCCTGCCGCGGACTCGATTCTCTGCGCCAGCTCGAGCGCGCGGCCGACCTCTCCCGCGGCGAGGTGCGCCTCGATCGCGGCGTCCGTCGCGCCGGCGGGCGGGTCCGAGGCTGCGTGCGCCCGAGCGAGCACCAGGCCGGCCACGCAGACGAGCCGGATCAGAAGCCGCACGCGAGCAGGCGCGTCGATGCGATGCGGATCGTTAGCTGCCACGTCTCCGTGTCGGAGGACGCCCCGCACGCGCCCGACGCCAGATCGTACACTTCGCAGTTGTTCGTCTGGTGCGGGAAGATGCAGTTCTTCGGCTCGAACGTGAACTGCTCCGAGCACCAGACGTACTCCGAGAAGCCCGCGTCGAGCCCGTACTCGTTGAGCTGGCCCGTGACGATCGGCCCCTGCCACGCGTTGCCCGTCGACGGCGCCTTGCGCCACTTGTTCCAGCTTCCCGACGTCGCCGAGCCGCCCGTCGGCGCGTGGGTCAAATACTGCGACTGGTAGAACGCTGCGTTCACCGAGCACCAGGCCACGGTGCGCCCCGGCTCCACGATCTCGAACAAGACGTAGTCGTTCAGGCCAGCGGTCGCGGACTGGAAGAAGTGGAACAGCGACTCGAGGGCGATGTCGTCGCTCAGCGTGTCGGTGAACGAGAACGTCTGCGCTCGACACGGGGCCGTGCCCGCGCAGTCGGGATCGGCGCAATCGGTCAGTGAGTCCGCGTCGTCGTCCGCCGCGTTGCCGCAGGCCGTTTCTTCCCCGCAGATCGCACCGCGCTCGACGTGCGGCGACTTCGGGCCGTAGCTGCCCTTGCACGTCGTGAGCGAGCGCACGAGGTAGTACAGCACCTCGTTCGGCGTGGGCGTGGTCGGGTCGTCCCAGAACGCGTTGGCCGTCGTGATCGACGCGCAGCCCGTGGGGAACGTCCGCGACGACGACCGGACCGCCCGGTAGCTCAGGGCGCTCGCCTGGGCCGGCCAGCCGAAGCGATTCTTGTTCGACGTCAGGAAGCCGGCCTTCCCCGACACCTCGTCGAACATGCCGTGCCCGTAGTCACCCGGACACTGCTGGTCGATGCAGTCGTTGATCTCGGCCAGGCCGTTGGCCACGGCCGCCGAGTTGTCCTGACAGTCGCCCGGCGGGCAATGGCCGTCGCCGTCCGCATCGACGCAGCTCTGGTTGCACCACGGGTTGAGCGGGTGGCAGTCGGAACCGAGGCACGTGTTACCCGCCCCGCCCGCTGTACCGTAGCGGTCTCCATCCTCGTCGAGACAGCCGTCCCGGCAGTCGGCGACCTGGTCGAGATCGAGGTCGGTGGCGCAGTCGACGGTGCACGTCGACACCGCGTCGTTGCAGTCCGGGCCCTGACAGTACCCGTCTCCGTCGACATCGGTGCAGCTCGCGCGGCAATGGGCGTTCGAGTCGTCGCAGTCGCCACACGTCTGACCCGGCGCGAGATCGCACGCGTTGCAGACCACGAAGCCGTCACCGTCCACATCGGCGCAGGGCACGTCGATCGTCAGCGTGAGCGGGCTCGTGCTCAGGGCATACCACCACGCAAACAGGACGTACTGCGTACCCGGCGTCAGTCCGGACACGACACGGCTCGCGTGCACCGCGACCGCGCCATCGTTCTGCTGGCCCAGACCGAGCGATCCTCCGGTGGTTCCCGTCCCGGAAGCCGGGTTCGTCGGCGCGGTGCTGCTGGAGTTGAAGAACATGTGCGAGCCGGACCAGCCGGGCACGCCGGTGGCGAACAGGTCGAGCAGCAGCTCGGGCGTGCTCGTCGCGTTGAAGTCGTAGGCCGGCGCGTTCAGGATTCCGCCCGTCGCCTGGCCCGGCGGCGCCGACTCGTTGTAGCAGTCGTCGAAGCCCGGGATGTCGTCCACGAGGTGGGCGTCGAATACCGCCTTCGTCGTCAGGCTCACGTTGTCGATGCGGAACGAGTTCCACTGGCTCGAGCCGTCGAGATTGTTCGCGGAGAACGTGAGGCGCACGGTCGACGCCGCAGCGACGAACGACAGGTCGATGCCGGCCGCGGCTCGGGACTCGAGCGGACAGTACTTGCCCGTGGGGAACTTGCGGTCGACGGTCTTGGTGATCCTCGCATCGGTGGCCTGTGGCGCGAGGAGGAAGGCGGCCACGAGGATGGGCAGCAGGCACCGACCCGAGCGCATGGGAGCCTCCTCGTCGCTCACCGGCCCCTTCCGTATACGCGGAAAGGCCGGCCCTTGCAAACCTCCAAAACGGTTCGAAGAAGGGTTCCGAACATGTTCGGTCGGACGCGGGCGACCGTTTTCCCAAGACGACGGAGGTCCCATGGCCGGACTGGCTATACTCGCCGTACCCGATGGAGCAGGACGAAACGGTCAAGGGCGATCCCGGGGCCACCTCGGTCGAGCTGGTGCTCCGAGCCCGCGGTGGGGATCGTCGCGCACTCGACCTGCTGTTCGACCGGTACGTCCCGGTGCTGCGGCGCTGGGCCGGGGGCCGGCTCCCCCGGTGGGCTCGCGACCTCGTCGACACCGAGGACCTGATCCAGGACACGCTGGTCAAGACGTTTCGCAACGTCGACAGCTTCGTGCCGCGCCACGACGGAGCGGTCGCCGCGTACCTGCGCCAGGCGCTGCACAACCGCATCCGGGACGAGATCCGCAGGGTCCAGGCCCGACCGCGCATGGCCGAGCTGTCGGACGGCAGCCCCGACGCGGCGGCCTCACCGCTCGAGGAGGCGGTGGGCCGCGAGGCGCTCGGGCGCTACGAGACGGCGCTGCGCCGGCTCTCGGACGACGATCGCGAGCTCGTGCTCGCGCGGATCGAGCTCGGGTGGAGCTACGACGAGATCGCGACGCACACGAACCGGCCGTCGGCGGACGCGGCGCGGATGGCGGTGGGGCGGGCCCTCGTACGGCTGGCGACGGAGATGGATCATGAATGAGCGCGAGTCCGCCGAGCTCGTCGCGATCCGCGTGGCCGATGGGGGCGCGGTCGACTGGGACGCCGCTGACCGCAGCGCGCCGACCGAGCACGAGCGGCGCCTGATCCGCCATCTGAAGCTCGTCGAGTCGCTCGCCCGCGTGCACCGCAGCTCGAGCGATTCGAGTCCACAGGCGGCCGCCGGGTCGGCGAGCCGGGGCTGGGGCCATCTCGATCTCCTGGCGCGGCTCGGCGAGGGCGCATTCGGCGAGGTCTATCGGGCGTGGGATCGGCGGCTCGATCGCGAGGTGGCGCTCAAGCTCCTCAAGGCCGGCGGGAACGAAGCCCAGCGCCTGGCCTCGACGGTGATCGGGGAAGGACGCGTGCTGGCGAAGCTGCGGCACCCGAACGTCGTCACCGTGTACGGGGCCGAGGTGCACGACGGTCGCGTGGGGCTGTGGATGGAGCTGATTCGTGGCCGCTCGCTCGCCGAGATCGTGCACACCCGTGGGGCGTTCGGCGCGCGGGAGGCCGCGATCGTGGGGCTCGACCTGTGCCGGGCGCTCGCCGCGGTGCATCGGGCCGGGGTCATCCATCGCGACGTCAAGGCCCAGAACGTGATGCGCGAGGACGGCGGTCGCATCGTGCTGATGGACTTCGGGGCCGGGATGGAGATGGGCGCGCAGAGCCTGACCGACCGGAAGATCTCGGGCACGCCGATCTACATGGCGCCCGAGGTCCTGCGTGGCGAGCCCGCGACCGTGCGCTCCGACTTGTACGCCCTGGGCGTGCTGCTGTATCACCTCGTGACGCGATCGTTCCCTCACGACGCGGGCTCGTTCCACGACCTGCGCGAGCGGCACGCGCGCGGCGAGGGCAAGCTCCTGCGCGACGAGCGCCCAGACCTCCCCGGGGCGTTCGTTCGCGTCGTCGAGCGCGCCACGGCGCGGGACCCGCAGGAGCGGTTCCTTACCGCAGGACAGATGGAGCAGGCGCTCTCCGCGGCGCTGGGCCTCGAGAGCGGTCTCGCCGCATCCGGTGCGACCGCGCTCGCTGGCGAGCGGTCGGCGGTCGCGCGGCGCCCGCGCGGCGTGTGGCTCGGCGCGCTGGCCGCGCTCCTCGGAATCGTCGCCCTCGGTCTGGTGCTCTGGACACGGCGCCCGGAAGCCGGGCGGCGCCCGGAAGCCGGGCGGCGCCCGGAGACCGGGCGCACGCAAGCCGCGAGCGACGCAACGACCGCGCCCGCGGCGGCTTCGTACACGGTCGAGGCGCACCTCTATCGGGTCGCGGCGGGCGGCGGCGGGCGGGAGCGGCTCGACGACGGTGCGCGGCTCGCGCTCGGCGATCGGCTCCAGCTCGAGATCCGGGCGTCGATGAGCCTGCACGTGTACGTGATCGACGAGGACGACGCGGGGCACGCGTACGCGCTGTTCCCGATGTCGGGCCTCGAGCCGAAGAACCCGCTCGCGGCAGGCCGTAGCCACCGGCTCCCCGGCACGCGCAACGGCGAGGAGCAGTCGTGGGTCGTCGACACGCCCGGCGGCCGCGAGCACTTCCTCGTGCTCGCGAGCCCGACGCGGCTCGTCGAGTTCGAGGCCGACATGAACGCGCTCGAGCGGCCGGGCCAGGCCGCCGTGCCGCTCCCGGAATCGGCCCGTACCAGCTTGACCCGCGGCGTCGGCGGGATCGCCGCGGCGCCCCGAGCGGTGGACGCCGCCGGTGCGGCCCCGGGCGCGACCGGCCTGTTCGAGATGGCCGAGCGCCTGGCCAGCCGCTCGGAGACCGTGCGCGGCGTGTGGATGCGGCGGATCGACCTCGAGAACCCGAAGGCGCGTTGATCGAGCGACCGGTCGAGCCGTCCCGCGAGCGCATCGCGTTCGTCGTCGTGCCGGGCGCGCTGCTACTGCTCCACGTCGCCACGATCTCGGGCTACGGCTACTTCCGCGACGAGCTGTACTACCTCGCCTGCGGGCGTCATCCGGGCTTCGGCTACGTCGATCACCCGCCGCTGATCGGGCTCGTCGCTGCGGCCGTGCGCGCGGCGCTCGGTGAGTCGGTGTGGGCGATCCGGCTGTTGCCAGCGATCGCGCACGCCGCGACCGTCGCTCTCGGCGCGGAGCTCGCCCGGACGCTCGGCGGACGGCGCTTCGCCCAGATCGCCACCGCGGCGACGATCGCCGGCGCGCCGATCTACGTGTCGCTGTTCTCCGTCTTCTCGATGAACGCGTTCGACGTCGCGATCTGGGCCACGGCGCTCGTGATCGTGGCCCGGATCCTGCGCACCGGCGACGATCGCGGGTGGCTCGCGTTCGGGCTCGTGTGCGGGATCGGCCTGGAGAACAAGATCAGTGTGCTGTTCCTCGGGTTCGGGCTCGTCCTGGGTCTCCTGATCGCCGGTCCGCGGGCGATGCTCCTCCGTCGTCCGGTCTGGATCGCGGCGGCGATCGCGCTCGCGCTGTTCCTGCCCCATCTGATCTGGCAGCAGGTCCACGGCTGGCCCACGCTCGAGTTCATGGAGCGCGCGCGGACTCTCAAGAACCTCCCTCTCTCTCCGCTCGATTTCCTCGAGGAGCAGGTGCTCCATGCAGGGCCGCTCGCGCTCCCGGTGTGGCTCGTCGGGCTCGGGTTCCTCCTCGTCGCGCGGCGGGCGCGACCGTTCCGCGCGCTGGGGTGGGCCTGGATCGCGGTCCTCGTGCTGTTGATCGTCTCGCGCGGCAAGGCGTACTACTTCGCGCCCGCGCACGTCCTCTCCCTCGCCGCGGGCGGCGTGGCGCTCGAGAGCTGGTCGCACGCAATCGCGCCCGTGGCCCGCCGGCTCGCCCTCGGCGCGGCGATCGTGGGGGGCTTGATCACCGCGCCGCTGGCGAAGGCCCTCCTCCCGGTCGATACCTACGTACGCTATGCCACGGCGCTGGGAGTCGCGCCGTCGAGCGGAGAGCGCCAGCGGCTCGGGCGGCTGCCGCAGTTCTTCGCCGACATGCACGGCTGGCCCGCGCTCGCCCGCACGGTCGCCGACGTGTGGAGCACGCTCGAGGCACAGGAGCGGACGGAGGCCTGCATCTTCGGCCAGAACTACGGCGAAGCGGCGGCGATCGACCGCTTCGGGCCGGCGCTCGGGCTACCGCCGGCGATCTCGGCGCACAACAGCTATTTCCTCTGGGGTCCGCGCGATTGCACCGGCGCGGTCGTGATCGTGATCGGCGACGATCGCGAGACGCTCGAGTCGCTCTTCGAATCGGTCGAGCTCGGTGCCACCCACGTGTGCGCGGACTGCATGCCGTACGAGAGCGACCTGCCGATCTGGGTCGCACGCGGGTTGAAGCAGCCGATCGCCGAGCTGTGGCCGAAGATCAAGTCGTACATCTAGAACGTTGCTCGATCGCAACGAGTCGAGCCACGACACGCAACGAGTCTCGGTGGAAAGAGTTGATCCGCGGCGCCGCTGATCCCTAGATTGACGCGGCACGGGACGCACACACCGAGCATGCACGATTCCTCGCTCGTCGACGGCCGGTTCCTCCTGCTCGACGCCCTCGGCCGGGGTGGGATGGCCACGGTCTATCGAGCGTTCGATCGGCTCGACGAGCGTGTGGTAGCGCTCAAGGTGCAGCGGGAGGTTGCCCCACCCGGACCGAGCCATCCGCTCGCGACCGAGTACGACGCATGGGCCAGGCTCGACCATCCGAACGTCGTCGCCGCGCTCGAGCTGGCGTTCACGCGGACGGGTCCCTTCGGTGCGGACGTGCCGTACCTCGTCCTGGAGAATGTCGACGGCGGAACCCTCGGACGCGCCGTTCCGCGTGGCGGCGTCGACCCGACGATGCTCGAGAGGCTCGCTGCGGACCTCCTCGGCGCGCTCGATCACGTGCACGCCGCGGGGCTGGTGCACCGCGACCTGAAGCCGACGAACGTCCTCATCGACCGGAGCGACCCGCGGCAGCCACGCTTCAAGCTGACCGACTTCGGCCTGGCCACGCCCGCCGGCTCGGCACGCACGCCGGGTGTCGTTTCCGGCTCGCTCCTGTACCTCGCGCCCGAGACGATCCTCGGACTGCCGCTCGACGGCCGCGCCGACCTGTACGGTCTCGGGATTCTGTTGCTGCAGACGGCGACGGGTGAGCTCCCCTGCCCCTCCGGCGCCGTCGACGACGTCGTGCGCTGGCACCTCTCCGGCGCATCGATGAACCTCGAGCGCGTCGCTTCGGTCGGCGTCAGGCGGTTGATCGCGCGCTTGACCGCGCGCGACCGCAGGCTGCGCCCGCGCTCGGCAGCCGCAGCACTCGCGGATCTCGTAGGGGCGGCGCCCCCCGAAGGCCCACCTTGCGGGGCCGCCGATCGCGGGGAACGTGCGCGACTGCGGCTCGCGCTCGATGCCGCACGGCTCGGTGCCAGACGAATCGTCGCGCTCCCGCCCGAGCGGACGGTGCGCGAGACGCTCTTGCGCCAGGTTCGGTTCTGGTCGCACGTGCACGGTCTCGAGCTCCACGACCTGGAGTGCGGTGTCGTGCGGCTCGTGCTGCGCTTGCTCGCCGACCCGCGCATCGGCGGACGCGCACTCGCTCGCCGCCGCGTGCTCGAGCGCTGGCTACCGCTCACGACGGTCGGTGACGTTCCGTTGCTCGATCGAGCCCGCCTACCGGCCCAGCCGAGCGTCGAGGCCGCGCGAGCGGTGGCGGCCTTCGTCCTCGATTGCTCGGCCGAACGGGGTCTCGTGATCCTGGCGCCCGATCCGCTCGCGCCCGAGCCGTGGGCCGGCGCCGTGACGCGCGAGCTGGCACGAGCGAGCGCTCCCTCCGACATGCCCCGATCGGGCGGCGGGCTGTTGCTTCTCCTGCGTCGTGCCGCCCGCGCCACGCTCCGCGCCGCACGGGATCGGCGCAGCTCAGCGGGCGTGCTGCGTCGCCCCGTGGCCTAGGCCGCCGCCGTGATCCGGTGTAGATTCTGCGACGGAGGCACGTTCGATGTCGCAAGCCGACCGCACCGATCGGAAGAGCCTGGAGAAGGCCCGGCGGCAACGGGACGATGAACGGTGGCTCGTCCGGGCCTCCACACGATTGTCGGAAGGCGCCTTCGCCAAGGTCTGGGACAACCCCGAAGATTCCGCGTACGACTTCGAGTGAGTTCGGCTGTGTCGTCCTAGTTCCGTTTCCTTTCTCCCACCAGGCAACGACGAAGCGGCGTCCAGCTGCCATCGTCAGTTCGACCACGTATCATCGGCGCCGCCTCGACGTGATCCTCATGGCGATTACGAGTCAAGCCTCGACCGCCTCGGCCGTAGAGGCCGCGATCCTCGGCTGGAGGGAAGCCGGTCTACGCAGACCATCCGCACTCAAGCCCGTTCTCGCGACCGTGGAGCGAAAGCTGGTGCTCCGAGTCCTGGGACGGCTGCGCCACGGAGACCGGGACACTCTTCGACAGCTACTGTCGACGATACTGGGGCCGCTCTAGCATCAGCCGGACCACTGGGCCCGATAGCGTAGGCCGAGCTGCATGATCCGGTCGAGCAGCTCCTCGTACGTCATGCTGCGGATCGCGGCGGCCCGCGCGATCTCGGCGTCGTTCGACAGATCGGGGTTGGGGTTCGCCTCGAGGACGTAGACCTTGTGCTCCGGCGTGACCCGCAGGTCGATCCGGGCGTAGCCCGACAGGTTCAGCACGCGGTACGTGCGGCGGCAGATGTTGCAGATCCGCTCGACCACTCCCGCCGGCAGGTCTTCCGCCGGGCCCATCACGATCCCGCGCTTCTTCTGGTACTCCTCGTCCCACTTGATCCGCGCGGTCGCGATGCGCGGTCCGTCCATCGGCTTCGTGAACCGCATCTCCCAGACCGGGAGCGTCTCGAGCCGCTCGTTGCCCAGCACGCCGACGTACAGCTCGCGACCGTCGATGTACCGCTCGGCGATCGCATCGGTCGCGATCTGGCGGTGCACGAACTCGGTGCGCTCGCGCAGCTCGGCCTCGTCGTGGACCAGGGACGCGTGGGCGATGCCCTCGGAGCCCTCGGCGGTGAGCGACTTGACCAGCAGCGGGAACTCCACGCGGCGCGGCGCACGGAACTTGCGATTCATCGGGAACACGACGAACTCCGGCACCGCGATGCGGTGGTATGCCAGCACCTGCTTGGACAGCGCCTTGTCGTGCGCCAGCATCAGCCCGCGCGGGTTGCAGCCGGTGTAGCGCCGCTTCAGGAGCTCGAGGTAGCTGACGACGTGCTGGTCGTACACCGCCACGCCGTGGAACTCCTCGAGCAGGTTGAACGTCGATGTGCGGGTCGAACGTGTCCATCGCCTCGCGCAGCACGCCCAGGTCGGACGCCACACCGAGCGGGCGGACCTCGTGGCCCATGCGCCGCAGCGCGGTCGTCACGTCGTACTCGCTCTTGATCGGCGTGATCTCCTTGTCCGTCAGGCCGGCGAGCGACTCGGGCGGCACGAGCGTCTCGTGCATCAGCACGAGGATGCGCCGCTTCACGAACGCCGCCCGGCGCCGGCGCGAGCGGCCGTTCTTCGGGTCACAGGTGGAACTCGTGCCGGCCGAGGTACAGGCAGTTCATCGTGTGCACGGTCAGGAGCAGCATCGCCTGCGTCCGCGCCTCGCCGGGCGGCGCGGCGAGGCGCAGCCGGCGCCTGCGGCTGCGCTCGATCATCCCGTGGAGCACCTGGTCGACGGTGTACGCGTGCGTGCCGGTCCACTCGGCCAGCGTCGTGCGCAGCTCGTGCCGCAGGCCGCGCAGGAAGCTCGCCGCGGTCGGCCGGTCCTTGAACTTCGGATCGTCGGAGAACACGCGACGCATGTCGGCGTCGTACGCGTCGGCCGAGCCGCTGCTGAACCGCTGGCGCTTGCGTGCGTAGTGCTCGCGCAGCGTCGTCTCGAGCTCGGACACCGGCTCGATGCGCCGGCGCGACGTGACGATCGGCGCGCGTCGCGCGATCTCGCCCACGGTGGCGTCGACGTACGACAGCTTGGCCAGCGCCGTGGGCCAGTCGCGGTAGCGCGCGCGCCAGCGCGAGCCGCGGTGGAGCCAAACGGCGAACGTCTCGGCCCAGTCCTCCGCCGGATGGGCCTGGGCGTACCACGCGTCGAGGTGCACGACGTAGCTGCGGCTCGCGGGCTGTGGGCGGTAGTGATCGGGGTACGGGTCGGTCCAGCGGCCGAACAGCTCGCGCCACGAGCGCCGCGTGTGCAGCCGGTACGCCGTGTCGAGCGCGTGCCCGGCCTCGTGGCGCAGGATGCGCATGCACGCGGCCTCGGTCCCGCCCTCGACGTCGAGCATCTGGCGCGCCTCGAGCCGCAGGAGCCGCGGGTGCGCCAGGTAGAACGGGATCGCGATCCCCGGCACCCCATCGGGCGAGAACCATTCGGTCGACAGCCACACGTGGGGCCGGAACCGCAGGCCGCACGCCTCGAGCTCGGCGTGCAGCCGGCGCACGTACCGCGCGAGCGGCGTGCGCTCGATCGACAGATCGAGGTCGCGCAGCCGCACGTCGAGCAACCGCTCGTCGGCGTAGCCGACCCACGCGCGGCGTCGCGCCGGCCGTGATCGACCGGTCGAGCGTGTTCTCCGCGGTCGACGCGGCACGGCCCTAGGAGCAGCCGCTCGTGGCCCCACAGTTGATGCACGCGTAGCACGCGCCGTTGCGGATCATGATCGTTCCGCACTCGTGGCACGGCGGCGCGTCGGCCTGGGCCACGAACACCGCGCGCTCGCGCGACGACAGGTCGGCCGGTGGATGGTCGGGCTCGATCTCGTTCCCGTTCGCCGCCGGGGCCTGGCGCACGGGCTGCTCGTCCTTGGGCAGGAAGCGCAGCGCGAGCCAGCGGAACACGTAGTCCAGGATCGACTTGGCGATCGGGATCTCGGGGTTGCCGGTGAACCCCGACGGCTCGAACCGCACGTGGGCGAACTTGTCCACGAGGAACCGCAGCTCGACCCCGTGCTGCAGCGCGAACGAGATCGCCGTCGCGAACGCGTCGGCGAAACCGGCGAGCGTCGAGCCGGCCTTACCCAGCGTGACGAAGATCTCTCCGGGCTTGCCGTCCTCGTACAGGCCGACCGTGATGTACCCGTCGTGTCCGGCGACGGAGAACTTGTGCGTCACCGACTGTCGCGTGTCGGGCAGCTTGCGTCGGCGGGCCTGGGGCGCCACGGCGACCGTCGGGGACCGGGTCGACCGCCTTCCCCTTGCCGGCCGACATCGGCTGCGTGCGCTTGCAGCCGTCCCGGTACACGGCGATCGCCTTGAGCCCGAGCCGCCAGGCCTCGACGTACGCCTTCTCGATCTCCTCGACCGTCGCGTCGCCGGGCATGTTCACGGTCTTCGAGATCGCGCCCGACAGGAACGGCTGGACGGCGGCCATCATCCGAATGTGGCCGGTGTAGTGGATCGAGCGCTCGCCGCCGGCGGGCCGGAACGCGCAGTCGAACACCGGCAGGTGCCGGGCCTCGAGCTCCGGGCAGCCCTCGATCGTGTCGTGCTCGTTGATGAAGTCGACGATCCGCTGGATCGTCCGCGTGCTCGTAGCCCAGCTTCGTGCAGCGCGAGCGGCACGCTCTGGTTGACGATCTTGAACACGCCGCCGCCGACGAGCTTCTTGTACTTGACCAGCGCGAGATCGGGCTCGATACCCGTCGTGTCGCAATCCATCATGAACGCGATCGTCCCGGTCGGGGCGAGGACCGTGGCCTGCGCGTTGCGGAACCCGTGGTCCGTCCCGAGCGTGATCGCGTCGGCCCAGCTGCCGCGAGCCGCGGCGAGCAGGGCGCTGTGGCACGAGCTTGTCGTCGATCCCCTCGGCGTGCGCCTGGTGCTTGCGCATCACGCGCAGGAACGGCTCGCGGTTGCGGTCGAAGCCGCCGAACGGTCCGCTGCGCGCCGCGATCCGGGCCGACGCCGCGTAGGCCTCCCCGCACATCAGCGCGGTGATCGCCGCGGCGTAGGCTCGACCCGCGTCCGAGTCGTAGGGCAGCCCGCGCGACATCAGCAGCGCGCCGAGGTTCGCGTACCCCAGGCCGAGCGGCCGGTACTCGTGGGAGTTGCGCGTGATCGACGGAGTCGGATAGCTCGCGCGGTCGACCCAGATCTCCATCGCCGCGATCGTGACCTGCACGCGCGTGCCGGAACGACTCGACGTCGAACTCGCCGTCGGCGCGGCGGAAGCGCATCAGGTTCAGCGACGCCAGGTTGCACGCCGAGTCGTCGAGGAACATGTACTCGGAGCACGGGTTCGACGCGTGGATCCGCGCCGTGTTCGGGGCACGTGTGCCAGGCGTTGATCGTCGTGTCGAACTGGATGCCGGGGTCGCCGCAGACCCACGCCGCCTCGGCCATCTCGGCGCATGAGCTCGCGCGCCTCGAGCGTCTGCACGATGCGACCGCTCGTGACCGCGCGCAGGGACCACGGGCTGCCCCCGAGCACCGCGCGCATGAACTCGTCGGTGACCCGGACCGAGTGGTTCGCGTTCTGGAAGAACACCGAGTCGTACGCGCCGCCGGCGACGTTGAACTCGCCGGAGTAGCCGGCGTCGATCAGGGCCCAGGCCTTGCTGCTCCTCCTCGGCCTTGCTGTCGATGAACTCCTCGACGTCCGGATGGTCGACGTTGAGGATCACCATCTTCGCCGCGCGGCGCGTCTTGCCGCCGGACTTGATCACGCCGGCGAACGCGTCGTAGCCGCGCATGAACGAGACCGGGTCCCGAGGCGGTGCCCGCCGCCGGCGAGGATCTCGCGGCTCGAGCGGATCGGCGACAGGTTCGAGCCCGTTCCCGACCCGAACTTGAAGAGCATCCCCTCGGTCTTGGCCAGGTCGAGGATCGACTGCATCGTGTCCTGGACCGAGTTGATGAAGCACGCTGATACCTGCGGGTGCTCCTCGACGCCGCAGTTGAACCACACCGGCGAGTTGAATGACACCATCTGGTGCACGAGCAGGTGGGTCGAGCTCGGCCTCGAAGCGCGTCGGCGTCCTGCTCGGTGGCGAAGTAGCCTGGGCCTCGCGGCCCCAGCGCGCGGCGGTGCGTGGCCACGCGGTCGATCAGCTGCCGTACGCTGTTCTCGCGCTCGGGCGTTCCGAGCACCCCGCGGAAGTACTTCTGCGCCACCACGTTCGTCGCCAGCTGCGACCACGAACTTGGGCACCTCGACGTTGCGCTGCTCGAACGCGACCTCGCCGCGCTCGTTCGTGATCACCGCGTCGCGCAACTCCCACTCGATCTCGTCGAATGGATGCACCCCGGGGCGGGTGTAGCGCCGGGGCACGCGCAGGCCCTGGCGCAGGTCGATGGACGCGTCGAACGCGCCGGCGGACCCTTCGACATCGGCGGGCGCGGCGGGTCGATCGACGGGGGAACGCTCGTCAGGTCTGAGCATCGGACGTTCTCCTCCTCGGGCGATCATCCCATGCGGTGAAGATGGCTAAAGCGCCCGCGACCTTACCAGGGTCGTTCGGGTGTGTCAAGAACCAGGACCCACAAAATATTGCACCGCAGATCGCTCGCGAGCGCAACATGTTGGGGCACGATCAAGTACGGTCCGATCGCCACTCGGCGTAAAATGCGGCCCATTCGGGGGGCGGCTCGATCAACGAGAGCCCCATGCCGCACGGGAGCACGTGGGCCAGCTGGGGCGGCACCTGCTTGGCCCAGGCAACGCGGGCCCACAGGCTGAACGTTCGATCGGGGAACTCCACCGCGAGCTGCAGAACCGTTCCGGGTGCGAACACGCTGTTCGTCTTCAAGTACAGACCGCCCTCGGACAGGTTCTGCGTGAACGCAGTTTTCTCCGGCCGATCGACACCGTAGCGCACGAGCACGCGCCGACGCGTGCGGTGTCGTCCGCGCTTGTCCTTGGTGTCCTTCGGCTTCGTGTCCTTCGTGACCATGCTCACGTCTCCGCTGCGGCTCGACCGATGCGCTCGATGGCCCAGCTCGCGTGCGAGCGTACCAGAGGATCCATGTCCGCGCGGGCACGCTCGAGAGCGGGCAGCGCCGACCGGTCTCCGCGGTTCCCGAGCGTGATGCACGCGTTGCGTCGCATGCCGTCCCACCGCGCGCGCATCAGCGCCGTGCCCGAATAGGTCGCGCGGAACGTCGCCTCGTCCATCCCCAGGATCTCGAGCGGATCGAGCGCGTCGAGGTCCGGCGATGCGCGCTCGTCGGCCGGCCGGTCGGGCTCGTGCCCGTGGCGTCGATTCCACGGACAGACCTCCTGGCACACGTCGCAGCCGAAGATCCAATCGCCGTTTCCGGCGCGCCGCGCCTCGGGCACCGCGCCGCGATGCTCGATCGTCCAGTACGAGATGCAACGGTTCGCGTCGACGACGCCGTCCGAGACGATCGCGCCCGTGGGGCACGCGTCCAAGCAGGCCGTGCACGTTCCACACAGGTCCGGATGCGGGCCGGCGTGTGGCTCGAGCTCGGCCGCGCTGAGGATCTCACCGAGCAGGATCCACGAGCCGAGGTCGCGCGTGATCACGCAGCCGTTCTTGCCGATCCAGCCCAGACCGGACCTGTGGGCCCAGGCGCGCTCGAGAATCGGTCCCGAATCGACGAACGCCCGCGCCGGCTCTCCCGAGCTCTCGGCGAGCCACGTCGCCAGACGGCGCAGCCGCGCGCCGAGCACGCGATGGTAGTCCCGGCCGCGGGCGTACCGTGCGACCGGCGCGCGGTCCGACCGGTCGCGCGGACGACCCGGGCCGTGGTTCCAAGCCACGGACACGACGCTCTTGCACCCGGGGAGCACGCGTCGCGGGTCGGCTCGTAGGTGCGCCGTACGGGCGATCCAGTCCATCCCCGCCTGATGGCCCGCGGCGAGCCAGCCGTCGAGCGTCGCGCGCTCGGAGTCGAGCTCTCGGGCCACGGCGATCCGCAGCCGATCGAAGCCCAGCGCCCGCGCGCGTTCCTCGAGCTCGGCCGAGAGCCGGGCCTTGGTCATGGATCGGGCTCGGGCGGGACGAGCCCCGCGCGGGCCGCCGCCCATAGCGTCTGCCGCGCGACGCCGCGGAGCATGCGCACCTCCTCGGTCGTCAGCCCGGCGCGACCGAGCGCCCGCCTCAGGCGCCGCATGAGCACGTCGCGCGAGTCGCGCCCGAGGAACCCGATCGCGACGAGCGATCGCTCGAGGTGTGCGTACATCGCCTCGCGCTCCGCGTGCTCCGCCGGCGGCTCGACCCCGCTCTCCGCGGCCGCGGTCGCCCCCGCGGCGGCCCGACGCATCTCGTACGCCGCGAGCAGCACGGCCTGGGCCACGTTGAGCGAGGGCAGCGCGTGCGACGTGGGAACGTGAACCAGGTGCGTGCACCGATCGAGCTCGTCGTCGCGCAGCCCGTGATCCTCGGGTCCGAAGAGCCATACCACCTCGCCGGCCCGGGCCAGCTCGAGCATCGCGGGCGCGGCTTCGTCGAGGCCGTAGTGCGGTCGTCGGTGCTTGCCCGTGCGGCGCGACGTCCCGACGACGGTCCGCGCGCCGCCGAGCGCCGTATCGAGATCCGGCCAGACCCGCAGCGTTTCCAGCACGTCCTGTGCGTCGACGGCCATACGCCGCGCCGCATCGTCGGTCGCATCGCACGCCGGAGCCGCGAGGTCGAGACGAGCGAAGCCGAAGTTCTTGATCGCGCGGGCGGCGGCGCCGACGTTGCCGGCGGTGCGAGTCCGGGCGAGAACGAACCGCACCCCCGCGGCCGGATCGAGCACGCGGCGCTACCAGCCTTCGGCCGGTCTCAGGCGAAACGTCTCTTCGACCGTTCGGGGAGCCGCGAGCGTCTCGCCGGCGACGGCCAGGACGCGCTTCGATATGAACAGCGTGACGGCGCGCGTGCGCATCGTCTTGGGCCAGTCGAACTCCCGGACGTACCGATCCCGGCGATCCTCGGGGACGCTGCGCGCGGCACGTGTCGCGTCGTACTCGATCGGGGCGCTCCATGCCGTGTGCAACCCGGTCCCGTCGTGGAGCACGATCTCCGCATGACGCTCCTTGACCAGCGGGTCACGGAACAGCTCGTACGACAGCACCATCTCGCTGATGTGGTCGAGGTCGATGTCCAGGATCTGGAGATCGCCATACCCGACGTGCCCCCCGAGCTCGGCCCCGAGGTCCCGGCGATACACCGAAATGAGCTCGGACTCGGTCCCTCGCACCTCGAACACGCCGAGGCGTACGTTGACCGCGTTCGCTTCGTCCTTCTTCCCCGTGAGGTAGGTCGCGAGGCACACGACCTGCTTGGCGCCGCCGGGCAGGACGCTCGCCCGCACGACGGTGCCGGTGAGCACCTCCTGCGGCCGCAGGCCCAGTGCGCGGTACGCATCGACGCCGGACTGGGCCGCCACCGGAGGCACGCTGGCCAGGAGCAGCAGCCCGCAGAGCATCGCTCGTCGCATCGTTCCGACCCCCGCGGGGGATAGTAGGTCCGGGGGGCCCGCGTGCCAAGGGGCGCACTATAATCCCGGCACTTTTCGGGTTCCCAAACGATGGAGATCTTCACCGCGCGCCACGTCCTGCCCGTCGCCCGGCCGGCCATCGAGGACGGCGCGGTCGCCGTGCGGGAAGGGCGGATCGTCGCCGTCGGTCCGCGCGCGACGGTGCTCGGCGCAGCCGACGCGCGGGCGCAGATCCACGATCTCGGCGCTGCCGCGGTCTTCCCGGGTCTGGTCAACGCGCACCTGCACCTCGAGCTGTCGTGGCTCGCGGGAGCGGATCTCCCGAGCGGCGACTACGTGGCGTGGATCTCGGCGCTCGTGGCCCGCCGCGCAGGTCCGGTCCCGCCCGACGCTCGAGACATCGCGGCACACGCCCTCGCAGGGATCGTCGCGCGCGGGACGGTGGCGGTCGGCGACGTGGCCAACGAGCTGTGGACGGTGCCGCTCCTCGCGCGCTCCCCGATCCACGCGGTCGTGTTCCACGAGATCTACGACCTCGGCGCGGGCGATGCCGAGACGATCCTGCGCGAGACGACTCGGCGGCTCGACGAGGCCGCGGCCGCCGCGGCCGCGGCCGACGACGACGCGGACGTCGCGGCGGCAACCTCGCGCGTCCGGGTCGCCGTGGCACCGCACGCGCCGCACACGACGTCGGTCGCGCTGCTGCGCGCGCTCGCCGGGCGGTCGGCCGCGACGGGCGATCCGCTGTCGATTCACGTCGCGGAGAGCCGGGAGGAGGTCGAGCTCCTGCGGCACGGGACCGGCGCTCTGCGTGCGCTCCTGCGCTCTCGAGGGGCGTGCGGCGACGACTGGGCGCCGCCACGGCGCTCGCCGATCGATCACCTGAAGCGCTGCCAGGCTCTCGGCCCTCGAACGGTCGCCGTTCACGCGGTCCATCTCGACGGCGCGGACGTGCGAACGCTCCAGGCCAGTGGCGCGAGCGTCGTGACCTGTCCGCGCAGCAACGCACGGCTGGGCGTCGGTCGCGCACCGGTGCCGGCTCTGCTGCGCGCGGGAGTCGCGGTGGCGCTGGGGACCGATTCGCTCGCCAGCGCTCCGGATCTCGATCTGCTGTCCGAGATGGCGGCGCTCGGCGACGCGTACCCGGAGATCGCCCCGGCGACGATCCTGCGCATGGCCACGCTCCACGGCGCGCGAGCGCTCGGTCTGGCCGACCGCCTCGGATCGATCGAGGTCGGCAAGCTCGCCGCGCTGGCCGTGATTCCGCTCGGGCCGGACGCCGATCGGCCGGTCGACCGCCTGTGCGCGCGCCCGCCCACGGTGTATCGGCTCGACGACGCCGTGCGCGCGCTCTCGGGCGGGCGATGAGCCTGCTCGACGCGGCCCGCACCTGGGCCCGGATGGTCAAGCTGTCGCACAGCGTGTTCGCTCTTCCGTTCGCGCTCTCGGGAGCGACGCTCGCGACGACCGTGGCCGGCATCCGTCCGGCGCAGGTCGCATGGATCGTCGTGGCGATGATCGGCGCCCGGAACGCGGCGATGGGCTTCAATCGGCTGGCCGATCACGCGCTCGACGGCAGGAACCCGCGCACCGCGGACCGCGAGCTACCGCGCGGGCGTCTGTCCCGCCGGACCGTGTGGGGGTTCACCGTCGCGCTCTCGGCGGTGTTCCTCGTTGCGGCGTTCCGGCTCGGACCGTTGTGCGGTGCGCTCGCTCCGGTCGCGCTGGCGATCGTGTTCGGGTATTCGTACACCAAGCGTTTCACGTGGGCCAGCCACGCGTTCCTCGGTCTCGCGCTCGCGCTGGCACCGGTCGGGGGCTGGCTCGCGGTCGCCGGGCGGTTCGACTGGCCGCCGTTGGTGCTGGGGCTCGCCGTGCTGCTGTGGGTCGCGGGCTTCGACGTGATCTACGCCTGTCAGGACGAGGCGTTCGATCGCACCGAGCGGCTGTTCAGCGTGCCGGCCCGGTTCGGCGTGCCCGCGGCCCTGGGCGTGGCCCGCGCGCTCCACGCCGCCGCGCTCGTCGCGCTCGCCGTCGTGGGCTGGCTCAGCGCGCTCCACGCCGTGTACTGGATCGGGTGGGCCGTGATCGTCGCGGTGCTCGCCGTCGAGCATCACCTCGTTCGAGCCGACGACCTGTCGCGCGTCGGCGTCGCGTTCCTGCACCTGAACGGGATCGTCGCCGTGCTGTACTTCGGTGCCGTGCTCGCGGCCGTGCTCGCGGCGCGCTAGGAGCCTGTCCGAGTAATCGGACTTGATTGTGTTTTCCCGGCTTGGCCCTGCCCGAGTCTTGGGATAATGCGGTCATGGCCAAGACCTTCCGACCCTACGAGCCCGATCAACTGCTTCTGATGCCTCCGTCGCTTCAGGATTGGGTGCCCGAGGGACACCTGGCGCGGCTGGTCAGCGATGTCGTGGACACGCTGGACCTGTCGACGATCGAGGACAGCTACGAGGAGGAGCGGGGCTACCCACCGTACGACCCGCGGCTGATGGTGAAGCTGCTCGTCTACGGGTACTGCACGGGCGTGTACTCGTCGCGGCGGATGGCCGGAGCGCTGCAGGACAGCGTGGCGTTTCGGTTCTTGGCGGCGGGCAACGATCCGGACTTCCGGACGATCAGCGACTTTCGCAAGCGGCACGGTGCGGCGTTGGCCGGGCTGTTCGACCAGGTGCTTCAAGTGTGTCGGGAGTCGGGCCTGGTGCGGCTGGGTCGTGTGGCGATCGACGGGACGAAGATCAAGGCCAACGCATCGAAGCACAAGGCGATGAGCTACGGACGGATGAAGCAGAAGGAATCGGAGACGCGGCGGATGGTGAAGGAGCTGCTGCAGCACGCGGAGCGGATCGATGCCGAGGAGGACCGGAAATACGGCCGGGATCGACGCGGCGACGAGCTGCCGGCGGAGCTGGCCACGCATCAGGGTCGGCTGAAGAAGATCCGTGAGGCCAGGGCCGCGCTTGAGGCCGAGGCGCGGCGCAAGGCCGAGGCCGAAGGAATGGACCCCGAGCACGCGAAGCCCGAGGACAAGGCGCAGCGGAACTTCACCGATCCGGAGTCGCGGATTCAGCGAACACCCGACGGATTCATTCAGGGCTACAACGCGCAGGTGGCCGTGGATGAGGAGTTCCAGATCATCGTGTCGCAGGATGTGACGCCGACCGCGCCGGACGTGAACGAGTTGATTCCTGCGGTGGAACGAATCGAAGACGCACTGGGGAGTCTGCCCGAGCAGGTGCTCGCCGATGCGGGCTACTGGTCGGAGGAGAATGTCCGAGCTCTCGAAGCGAAGAAGATTGAGCCGTTCATCGCGACGCAGAAGCAGAAGCACGGGCCACCGCCGCCGACTCCGCGGGGCCGTCCGCCGAAGAATCTGACGGTGCGAGAGCGCATGGCGAGAAAGCTCCAAAGCAAGCGAGGCCGTCGGATCTACGCGGGACGGAAGGTTCTCGCCGAGCCCGTGATCGGACAGATCAAGCAAGCGCGCGGGTTTCGGCAGTTCCTGCGGCGAGGTGTGCAGCGTGTACGGCAGGAGTGGGCGCTGGTGTGCCTGGCGCACAACGTGCGGAAGCTGCACACCGCTTTGGCGACGGTATGAAACGGGCCGAGGTGTTCCCGGCGACTGGCAGCATCGGGACGACCGCCGCCGCCCAGCCGTCCCAGCCCACCGATCAGGCCGGGTCAAACCCGAGACGTTGATGTCCGACCCCCGCGAGAACGGAAACATGTTTGTTCGGTCCATTACTCGGACGGGCTCCTAGGAGCTTCGGATGAACAGGATCGTCGTCGCCATCACCGGGGCCAGCGGAGCGTTGTACGCGATGCGTCTGCTCAAGGCGCTGCTCGAGCTCGGCTTGCGGGTCGATCTCGTGGTCAGCGACTACGGCCGGCGGCTCCTGATCGACGAGTGCCAGCTCAACCTGAAGACCGAGGACGTGGGGACGTGGCTCGATCGAACCTACGGGGCCGTCGAGCGGCCGGGGGCGGTCGAGCTCCACGCCGTGCACGATCTCGCAGATCCGCTCGCGTCGGGCTCGCGATCGTGGGACGCGATGGTCGTGATTCCGTGCTCGATGAAGACGCTCGCCGGTGTCGCGCACGGATCGTCGACGAACTTGATCGAGCGGGCGGCCGACGTGACGCTCAAGGAAGGTCGGCCGCTCGTGCTCGTGCCTCGCGAGTGCCCGCTGAGCTTGATCCACCTGGAGAACTTGACGCACGCCGCGCGGGCCGGCGCGCGGATCGTCCCGGCGATGCCCGCGTTCTACTTCGGACCGCGCAATCTCGACGACCTGGCCGACTTCATCGCCGGTCGCGTGCTCGCCGTCCTGGGCCTGCCGCACGCGCTCTACGCGCCGTGGGGCGGCTGATCGGGGTCGACGCTCGGGCCCGAGCCGTCGAGCATCGCGCGCACCGCGCGGGCCACGACCTCGGGCGAGATCGCGTCGAGCACCGCCGCGCCGTGTCGGATACGAGCGCGACGGCTCGCGTGCCGCAGGTCCACGCGGTCGGCGACGATGGCGAAGCCACGCTCGTGGTACGGGCCCCAGCGGCTCGGCGCGCAGCTCGTCCACGGAGCGTGGAGCGCGAGCGCCGGCGTGGCCCGCGCGGCGGCGAGATGGATCGGCGCGGTGCTCGATCCGACCACGAGCGCGGCACGCTCGACGAGCGCAACGAGCTCGACGGGCCCGAGGCGGAACACCGGCAGGTCGTCGGTCGGCCGCTCCGCGCGGAGCTCGTCGAGCGCGACGCGATCGGCCGGACCCACGCTGACGACGACCGATACTCCGGTCGCCCGCAGGAGCGCCGCGAGACGCGCGTGATGTCGCCCCGGCCAGCGCGGACACGAGCCACCACTCCCGGGCACGAGGACCACGAACGGCGAGCCGACCCGTGACGTGGAGAGCCACTCGTCGACCTGCGCGGCCGCGCCCGGATCGGCGTCGAGCGCGAAGCGCGCCGGCGCTCCGGGCGCCCCGGCACGGTGCGCGAACGACAACGCGTACTCGACCTCGTGCCGGCCCCCGGACCGCCGGGGCTCGCAGACCGTGCGCCCGAAGAGCGGGGACCAGAAGCGCCGCCCGGTGCCCACACGATGCGGGACGCGGGCGCGCCACGCGGCCCAGGCCGAAGCGGGCGAGCGCGAGACGCAGACCACGACGTCGGGCGCAAGCTGTCGGAGCGAGTCGCGGAGGTGCCGCGCCCCGGTCGTGACCGCATGCACGCGGTCGATGCCCGGCACACGCTCGGCCAACGGCCGGACCGACGGCGCCACGAACAGCGTGACCGCGGCGTCGGGGTAGGCTCCCCGCACGGCGTCGATCGCCGGAAGCGTCAGGACGAAGTCCCCGATCCGATCGGCGCGTACGATCGCGATGCGCCGCACGCCGCGAATGAGTCGACCGGGTGTCCGAACCTCCGCGGCGCGGCGCTCGACCTGCTGGACCACCGGGCGCACGTCCATGGCTCGCGGGGACAGAGGGTAGCAGGCCTAGAATGCGCGGGTGGAGCGACGGCTCGTCCTGTTCGACGTCGATGGAACCCTGGTCGACACGGCCGGCGCCGGTCGCCAGGCCGCGGCACGCGCGTTCGAGTCGCTGTTCGGCATCGACGGTGCGGTCGAGCGCGCGCGCAGCGTGCGCTTCGCCGGATGCACCGATCCGACGATCTTCGGCGCGGTGGCGAACGAGGTCGGGATCGACCCGCGCGAATGGGACGCGCGGTGGCCCGAGTTCGAGCGGACGTATCTGACGGAGCTCGAGCGCGAGATGGCCCGGCCGGACGCGCGCCGGCGCATCGTCCTCGGCGCGGACAGCCTGCTGCGCGAGCTCGCGGCTCGACCGGAGGTCGTCCTCGGCCTGGTCACGGGGAACCTCGAGGCCGGGGCGTGGACCAAGCTCCGGCCCTTCGCCCTCGACCGGTACTTCCGCGGCGGGGGCTTCGGCTCGGACTCGGCCGATCGCCGCCAGATCGCCCGGCGGGCGACCGAGAGGCTCTCGAGCATCGCCGGCATCCCGTTCGCCGCGCCCGAGATCGTCGTCGTCGGCGATACCGAGCACGACGTCGACTGCGCGCGGGCCAACGGCTATCGCGCGGTGGCCGTGGCGACCGGCTGGGTCGAGCGCTCGGTGCTCGAAGCCGCACGACCCAATGCGCTGCTCGACGACTTCGCGGACCTCGGCGCGGCGCTGGCCGCGCTCGGGCTCGCGGGCTTCGTCCCGATGTCGTAGCGCAGCGACAGGCGAAATGCTCGGCCGGGTCCGGGGAATCCGATCAGCGTTTCGTACTCCTCGTCGGCCAGGTTGTCGATCCGCGCGGTCACGACCCACGGAGCTGCCGGACGCCAGGTCAACGCGGTGCCGAGCAGGATGTAGCCGTCGACCGTATCGATCGCCGGAACCGGGAGCTGTTCGTCGAACCGATCGGACACGCCCTGGCCGTCGAGCTCCCAGCTCAGCGCCGGGAGCGCGCGCCAGACCGCACGTGCGCCGGAGACCCAGCGCGGACGCTGGCGCAACGGCTGCCCCGTGTCCTCGTTGTCGACGTCCTGGTACGTCACGTTCGCGTGGACGTCGATCCGCGCGTGTGCTCGCCAGTCGAACGTCGCCTCGGCCCCGCGCGATGTGACCTTCGAGCGGTTGACGAACTGGAACGTGTCGAAATCGAAGTCGACCAGATCCTCGAATCGATAGGCGAATACGGTCCAGGACGTGACGAGGCGGCCGGAGGCCAGTGGGTACTCGACGCCGAGGTCCGCGCCGAGCGAGATCTCGGGCTCGAGATCCGGGTTCCCCCCGAGCGCCTGGGGGCTCGCCAGGACGAAGAAGCTCGGCAGCTTGAACGCCCGGCCGATCGATGCCCGCAGCCGAGGTCCGCTCTCGTCGCCGAAGCGGTAGCCGACCCCCGCGCGTGGGCTGACCTCCGTTCCGAACTCCTCGGGCACGTCGATCCGCGCCGAAGCCTCGTACACGAGCCTCCCGTTCTGTCCCGTGACATCGACGAGCGCGGCCCCGGTCGTGCGATCCCTCTCGTACGACCCGTCGATCGGTCCACCGAATTCCGGCGGAAGGAAGAGCGTGCTGTCGTTCTCTCCATCCTCGCGGTCGAGCGCGAGACCCACGCTCACGTTCGCCGCGTTCGAGCGATGGACCGGCAGCGTCCAGGTCGCCTGCAGGCGCGTGTACTCGGTTCGCTCCTCGGACGGTGGGACCGTGGGCGCAACGCCAGGGCTCGTGCGCTCGAGGTCGTGCCGGTACACCTTCGCCGACACGCGCTGGCCCTGGCGGTCCCGGCCGATCGCCCAGTCGGTGCCCAGGCTCAGCTCCTCGTGCTCGGAGAATCGCGTCTCGCCCGTCCCGTACACCGGTCCGCCCGAAGCATCGGGATAGTCGTCGCCCTCCCACGCGGCCAGGCGGCCGGTCAGCTCGAGCCCGAGCCCAGGCCCGAGGTCGACGCCGAGGTTGCCCTGGAGCTGGAACTCCTCGAACGACTCGTCGGCGATGCGGCCGCGCTCCTCGATCCATGCGCCACCCAGGAAGTAGCGTGCGTGCTCGGCGGTCGAGCTCAGGGACGCCGCGGCCTGGTGGTAGTGGGCGTTTCCGGCGCCAGCGGCGAAGCTCGCCAAGGAGCCCGCGGCATCGGGCTTCTTCGTGAAGATGTGGATCGCCCCGGCGAGCCCGGTCGAGCCGTAGAACGACGACACCGGCCCCCGAACGACCTCGATCCGGTCGACGTGGGCGGTCGGGAGGCTCGCCAGGTTGACCGACCCGCCGAACAGGTCGGTCGAGTCGTTCAACGGAACGCCGTCGACGAGGACGAGCGTGAAGTTCGGATCGCCGCCCCGGACCTGCGCGGTCGCGATCCCGGCGGGCGAGCCATTCGAGGTCAGGTCGAGCCCGACGAGCTGCCGCACGAGCTCGCCGACCGTCGACACCCCCAGCGACTCGATCGTATCCCGGTCGAGGACCTCGACGGCCGCCGTCGCGTCTTCGATCGGTCGCGCGATGACCGTCGCGGTCTCGAAAAGCTCCAATCGGCTCGGCTCGGCCACGGCCGCGGCTGGGGCCGCGGGCTCCTCACCCGCCGCCGAGCCCGGCCCGAGAGCGATCAGGAGCATCGCGGCGGCCCACGCCATCGAGCATCCGCCCGGCCGTATCATCCGTCACCCCCCGTAGCGTTCAGGTCTCCGCTATCCTACGCGGGTCGCCGATGCGAATCGCCAACGGTCTGTTCGGAGTGCTGTTCGTCGTCGCGGCCCTCCTGCAGCTGAACGATCCGGATGCCCTGCGCTGGTTTACACTGTACGCAGCCGCGGCTCTGGCCTGCTGGATCCAACCCCGACCTCCATTCCGCTGGGCGCTCGCGGCTCTCGTCGGTGTGATCGCTCTCGGGTGGGCCCTGATCTGGGCACCGGGTATCGCGCCGACGTTCGAGTGGGCCAACCTGCTGCGGGCGAAGGATCCGCGGGTTCCGGCGATCGAGGAAACACGCGAGGTGCTCGGCCTGGTCATCGTAGCGGCGTGGATGGGCGTGCGCGCACTCACTCTCGCACGTTCGCGTTGAATCGAGATTCCCGGCAGTGATCGTCGCGATCGCGTCCTACGATGCTCGCGTTAGCACCGCAAGCTCCTGTTGTTTTCCTGCGCCCAATGCGTACTTAACGGGACGAGCGGGGGATCCCCCACCGCGGCACAGGTCATCGCGCAGGAACATCGAGGAGAAACAGCATGCGAAGAAAGATCCTTTGGAATGTGGCGCTCGCCGCGCTCGGTGTGGCCACTCTTGTCGCCATCCAGGCGCTGAGCGTCAGCGCACCGGTCGTCGCCGCACCGCCGGCGGGAGGCAACCCGGGAGGAGGAGGCTCCATTTGTGAGGGCGATGCCAAATTCGAGGGGAATCCTGCTGGGCGGGAGCTCTGCTTCGACCATTGCATCACGGGCCTGTGCATCAAGTCCGGAAGCAAAAAGTTCGAGTTCTCCTCGGACGGCAGCGACGGGTGCTACACGGTGAGCGGTCTGGGCACGAACTGCGTGACCGTGTCGGGCGGCGGGACCGGGCCGAACTGCCAGACGATCTCGCACGTTGCGTACTTCTTCGGGGATACCTGCGGGCCGACGCCGACGCCAACCCCGACGCCCACGCCAACCCCGACACCGACGCCAACCCCGACGCCGTCACCGAGCCCGACGCCCTGAGTCGCTGAGCGGCTCGATCGCGACGCCCTCGACCCGCGAGCCCTCGATCGCAGTCGAGGGCGTTCGCTCGTCTGACGTTAGACTCGCTCTCCGATGCTCGGCCTCGCCGCGTCCCTGATCTTCCTCTGCGCCCTCGCTCTCTTCGGCGTCGGCGTTCTCGGCCGCGTGGCACCGTCGCTCGACCGGCTCGAGCGAATCGGCTACGGCGTCCCGCTCGGCGCGACGATCGGCTCGCTGGGCCTCCTCGTCGCAGCGAGCCTGCATGGGAGTCTGTCGCCCGTCGTCGTCGCTTCGAGCGCCCTCCTGGCCCTCGTGCTGGCGCTGGTGCTCCTGCGCTTCGCCCCGCCCACCGTCCGCGAGTCCCACGCTGGTATCGCCCTCGCTCCCGCGATCGTCCTGGCGGCGCTTTTCCTGTACTGGCTCGTCTTCTGGTGCCGGGCCGTCACGATCGATGGCGACGGGCTGTACGTCGGGAGCCGCTATCTCTACGGAGACTTCGCGCAGCACCTCGGTGACGTCACCGCCTTCGCGTGGGGCGACAACTTCCCGCCGGCCCATCCACGATTCGCGGGCGGGCCGTTCGCCTACCACTACCTGACGTCGATCACGAGCGCGGCGCTGGTCGAGCTCGGGCTCGCGCCGACGGCGGCGCTGTCGGTTCCGGGGTTCCTGTTCAGCTGCTCGACGGCGCTCGCGCTGTTCGCCTTCGCTCGGCGGCTGACCCGCGACTCGACCGCCGGCGCCATCGCCGTTCTCCTGTTCTTCGTCGGTGGGGGTCTCGGCTGGTGGCTGTCCGTGCGCCACGGTCTCGAGCCCGCGGGCGCGCTGTGGAGCACGACGGCCCAGCAAGACGCGAACTTCCGATGGCTCAACGTGTTCTTGGCGCTCGTCGCGCCGCAGCGCGGCTATCTGTACGGTCTGCCTCTCGGGCTGCTGGTCCTGCGCCTCGTCTGGGTCGACGCGGAACATCCGGCGCGGTTTCTCGCCGCGGGGCTCGTCGCCGGGCTCCTCCCGCTCGCCCACCTCGGTACGCTTCTCGCGCTTGCGCTCGTGACACCGCTCCTCGTCCTGCTGCGCCCGGACCGGCGCTGGGTCCTGTTCTTCGGCGCCTGGATCGTCGTCGCCGTGCCCCAGCTGTGGATCCAGCAGGGCGCGGGACCGGGCGCGCTCGGCGCCCTGCGCTGGGCCCCGGGATGGGTTGCCGCACCCGACCCGTGGATTCTGTTCTGGCTCAAGAACGTCGGACTGCTACTGCCTCTCGCGATCGCCGGGCTCGTCGTTCCGCGGTTCGTCCCCGACCGCTCGCGTCGCCTTCTGGCTGCTCTCGTCCTGTTGTTCCTCATCGCCAATCTCGTCGTGTTCCAGCCGTGGGACTGGGACAACACGAAGGTTCTCGTGTACGCCTACCTGGCGGCCTGCGTCCTGGTCGCGGCGGTGCTCGTACGCGCATGGCGCGCGCACGCAGGGTGGCAGTGGGTCGTCGTCCTGGCGCTGTGCACCCTGCTCGGATCCGGGGTGCTCGAGAGCGTGCACCAGTCGCTCGGACGGGACCGTCATCGACTCCTCGATACGGAGGAGATCGAGCTGGCTCGCCGAGTGCGAGACGAGACGCCACCGCGCGCGCTCTTCGTCTGCGGCCTGCAGCACAACCACCCGGTGCCGGTGCTCGCGGGCCGGCGCGTCCTGCTCGGCTACACGGGCTGGCACTGGAGCCAGGGGGTCGATGTCACCGCGCGCGAACGCGAGGTGCGCGCGATCTTCGCCCTCGGCGACGATGCGGCGGCGATCCTCGCCCAGTATCGCGTGTCGTACGTCGTGATCGGGCCGTGGGAGCGCGAGCATCTCGGCGCGAACGCGGAGGCGTTCCGCGCGCGCTTCCCGGCCCCGATCCGCACGGAGCACTACGAGGTGTTCGACGTGCGCCCGCTCAGCGCCAGCTCTGGAACCAGATCCGCCACTCGAACGCCTGCGCCGTGAGCGGCACGCCGGTCCAGATCGGATAGAAGAACACGAACGCCGCGATCACGAGCGCGACGTACGTGACCGCGCCGACGCGCCATCCCGCCCCGCGACGCCAGGACCACACGACGAGCGCGCCGACCGACAGGGCGCCCCACGGGACCGCGGGGAGGAAGTGGTACGCGAACGCGATCCGAGGCACGAGCGCCCAGGGCAGCCACTGTCCGAAGAACCCGATCGCCAGAACGATGGCCAGCGCCCGTCGGACGTTCCACGTGCGGGACAAGAGCCACAGGACCGCGGGCACGTAGGCCCACGCGAGGAGCGGATTGTGCGAGCCGTAGATCCGTGCGACGCGATCTCCCGTCGTTCCGAGCCAGTACCAGACCGGGCGCAGCGCCAACGGCCACTGCCACCAGCTCGACTGGTACGTGTGCGTCGCCTCGAGGCGCGTGTGGTAATAGTAAATCTGGTTCTGGAGCTCGACCCATTCGGCCGGTGTGTGCCCAACGGCGAAGAACGGGACATAGCTCGCGAGATACACTCCGAGCGGCAAGAGGCCCAGCCCGATCGGGACCCACACGAGGTGCGAGCGCAGTCCCGCGCGGGCGCCGCTCGTCGGCTCGACGAACGCGCGGCGGGCGAGGATCATGAGCCGGCCGACGGCGACGAGCCCGCACAGGAGCGCGACGTAGGCCGCGTTCCACTTCGTGGCCAGGGCCAACCCCAGCCCGCTCCCCATCCAGACGAGGGGCGGGCCGACGCGCTCGGGCGGTGCGGTGAGATACGCGTACAGACCGCCGAGCGCGACGAACGAGAACACGGTGCCGAAGATGTCGAGCATGCCGATCCGCGACTGAACGAAGTACAGCCCGTCGAGGAGCAACAGCGCCGCACCGACCGCGGCGGCCGATCGGTCGCCGAGCATCCGTACCCCGAGGAGATAGACCAGAGCGATGCCCGCCGCCCCGAACAGCGCGCTCGCGAAGCGCCACCCGACCGGCCCGTCACCCCACACCAGGATGCTCGCCGTGATCGCCAGAACGCCCGCCGGAGGGTGGTTCCACATGTAGGCGACCCCCGAACGGGGCGCGTGGGTGCTCCAGACGTACGCGTCCGCGTTCCCGGCCGCGTACTGGCCCGCGGTGTACGCGTGGTACACCTCGTCGAACATGTAGTTGGGCGGGACGGCGAGGCGCGGTGCGAGGAGCGCGACCGCGGCCACGACCAGCAGCCCGGGCAGGACGTCGACGAGCGCGCGACGGCTGATCACGGAGTCGAAACGCAGGACCGTCGTCCGTGGCGCGCGGCGGAGTGGGCGTCGCCGAGCCCCAGGTCGCGGGCCCGGACGACGACTCGATCGAGCATCGACCGGGTAAGGCGACCGGTGAGCGTGTTCTGCTGGCTCGGGTGGTAGCTCGCGACGACCCACACCCGGCGGCCATCGAGACCCAGATCAATGCGCGCCTCGGCCCCGTGCGCGAACGGCGGCCTGGGCCGCGGGAGAGACGCCGGCGCCGCGCGTGACGCGCGGGCCCACGTCGCGTCCCAGGCGATCCGGCCGAGCGCCAGGACGACGCGCAACGAGCCTCCGAGCAGCTCGAGCTCGCGATCGAGATGGATCGAGCAAGCGACGAGCTCGGACGGCGCCGGCTTGTTCTGCGGCGGAGCGCAGCGACAGGCGGCGGTCACGAACGCCCCGTGGAGGGCCAGGCCGTCTCCCCGCTGCCGTGATTCGGGCCGGTTCGCGATTCCGGCGCGGTGGAGCGCGCCGTAGAGCCACTCGCCCGATCGATCGCCCGTGAACATCCGCCCGGTTCGATTCGCGCCGTGCGCCGCGGGTGCGAGGCCGAGCACCAGGATCCGCGCTCGGGCATCGCCAAAGCCGGGAACAGGTCGGCCCCAGTACTCCTCGTCGCGGTAGGCCCGACGGCGCGTACGCGCGACCGCCCGGATGTGATCGCGGAGCCGCGGGCAGCGCTCACAGGCCACGATCTCGCGCTCGAGAGCCGACCACGCGGCGCGTGGCGACCACGCGGCGCGTGGCGATCGTCGCGTCACGGGTCGGCTCCGAGTCGCGTCGAGCCACGTCCGCTCGCCATCGCGGTACTCGTCAGCATGACGATTCGCCGTGCGGTCGCGACCGCGATCTCGTCGACGCCGTCGCCGTCGATGTCTCCGGTCGCGACCCAGCGTATCTCGGGCCACACAGCCTGGAACCGCGCGCGACCCGACGCCAGGTCGACCACCAGAAGTCGACCCCGCGCCGCGAGCGCGACGCCTGCACCGCCGTCTGAAAAGACCTTGCCCACCGCGCTCGATACGACGTCTCCCGACGCAACGCCGTAGCCGCGGTCGAGTCGCCCTCCACCGACGACCTTCGAGCCGGGATCGGCGGACCGCGGCTCGGACGTCGAGCGCAACGCGGCGTCGAGAGCAAGCAGGCGTCCGTCGTCGGACAAAGCCAGGACCCCCGGCGTACCGTCGAGGGCGGTCTCGGCGACCGCCGCGATCGCTCCGGCATCGGTCGACGAGCGCGCCGAGTCCGAGCCGAGGATCTCGAGGCCGCGGGCCGTGGCCAGGACCCAGCGGTCCGGTCCCAGCGGCGACGCGTCGAGGATCGCCGCCGAGGCCTGAAGCTGGCCCACGACCCCGTCGACCGGCGAGAGGAGCGTCGCTTCGACGCTGCCCGGCCGGAACGCGAGCGCGACCGCCCGGTCGGTCGCGCGAAGCTCACCGCGCGAGCGCGCCGACGGCCATTCCTGTGCGGTTCGACCGTCGGCACCGAACAGCGTGACGCCCCGCCAGAGCGACGCGAGAACACCGCTAGCTCCCGAGCCACCGACGATCGCGAGGCCATCGATGGTCGTCGGTGGGTCGCGGCTCCACGCGGCGCGGAACGCGCCGTCCCCCGCGGTCACCGTGGCTACCGTCTGCTCAGGCGGCGCGGTCTCGACCAGTAGCTCGCGAACGAGCCGCGCAATCGCGAACTCGTCTCCGGTCCGGAACCCGTCGAACCGCCGGCGGATCGCTCCGAAGCGGTCGGCGACGATGACGGTGGGCAACGCCTTGCGGTAGAGCGCCGGACGCATCGGCTCTTCGAACCGACCGATGGGCATCGTCAGTCCGAGCGCACGCGCCATGTCTCGGGCGGTTTGGGGCTCCTCGAGGACGTTGACCGCGACCGCTTCGAGCCCGCTCCCTTTCAGCTCCTTGTACAGCCCCTCGAGATGCGGGAGCTCCTGGCGGCACGGCGTGCACCAGCTGGCCCAGAAATCGAGGACCAGGACCTTTCCGTTCCATCCCGTCAAGTCGACGTGACCATCGTCCACGAGCGGGATCGTGAGATCGGGAAGGCGCGGGTTCCAGATCGGAGCACGGAGCGGAGTGTCGGTGGGGTCGGCCGGGACCAGCGCGTCCGCGCTTAACGTGAAGCGCAGGGCGCCGTCCGCGTCGTGCCACGAAAAGAGCGGCGTGGCGGCTGGCTCGGACGCGAAGTACAACCCGCCGGTCCAGGCGATGCCGGCGAGCAAGACGAGACGGCCCGCGGTGCGCACGCGCGCCCAGTCTACCCGCGCCGGCCGTCGAACGCCGGGCTCAGGCCGTAACGTGCTGCGAGCGCCAGTTCGTCAAGATCTCGAACGCCTTCGCGCTCTCGATCTCGACGAAGCGTCGATAGACCTTCTGCTTCGTGGGGTCGATCTGGTAGGTCCGATCGCCGAAGTCGAAGTCCACCATCCGAGTCACTGGCCGATCGAGCTTCCGCGTGCGAGTGCGTGCCATAGCCGTCCCCTTGTCGCCGCCGCCCTGAGAGATCCGCCGTTTGATGGTATTCCAAGCTTCGTGCCAGCCCTCGATCACGCTCCGCGGACGTCGGCTCCCGGCCCAACCCTATGGGCTGCTTGAGGTTGATCGATCGGGCGCGCCGCGCTTCCCCCGACTCGGGCTTGCGCCTCGCCGGTCATTCTGACAGACTCGAAGCGACAAGCCGGCCAGACTGACCGCAATGCGATCGACCGACGGCCATCCCCCGAGTCCCCACGTCGTCCTGATCGACCCCGACGACACCCTCCGTCGCCGAACCGAGTCGGTGCTCGTCGGCGCGGGTTGTCGGGTCACGCCGTTCGCCGATCTGAGCAAGGCCGCGCGGCGCCTCGCGGCGCGGCGTCACGATGCACTGGTCGTCGCCCTCGCGTGGCCCGATCGGGAAACACCGCGCCGGATCGCCGAGCTGCGCCGCTCGACCGAGGGGATCCCGCTGTTCGTCGTGTGCGCCGCCGACGAGATCGAGCGCGCGTCGAAGGCGCTGCGCCACGGGGCCGACGACTACCTGCTCCGACCACCCGACCCGTTCGAGCTTCGCGCGCGGCTGATCCGCGCGCTCGAGCGCCGGGATCTCGCGTCTCGCGTGGCGTACTTCCAGAACGAGCTGTCCAAGCGCTCCGAGCTCCAGAACGTCGAGGCGCGCTCGGCGTCGATGCGCGGCGTCCTGGCGAGCGTCCTGCGCGTCGCGCCGACCCGCTCGACCGTCCTGATCATCGGAGAGAGCGGGGTGGGCAAGGAGCTCGTCGCCCGCGCGGTGCACTTCAATTCCCCCCGACGCGACGGGCCGTTCATCGCCCTGAACTGCGCCGCGATCCCCTCGAGCCTGATCGAGAGCGAGCTGTTCGGTCACGAGCGGGGGGCGTTCACCGGAGCTCACGCCCGGACGCGCGGCAAGTTCGAGATCGCCGACGGCGGGACGCTGTTCCTGGACGAGATCGGCGAGATGGACCCCAGCACGCAGGCCAAGCTCTTGCGCGTGCTCGAGCAACGGGAATTCATGCGCATCGGCGGCGACCATCCCGTCCGCGTCGACGTGCGGCTGATCGCCGCGACGAATGCCGATCTCGAGCGCCTCGTGTCCGAGCGGCAGTTCCGGCGGGACCTGTATTACCGGCTGAAAGTCGTGACGATTGCCGTCCCGCCGCTGCGGGACCGGCAGGAGGATATCCCGCAGCTCGTGGCCGTGTTTCTCGACGAGCTGGCGCGCGAGAACGCGGTGCCGCGCAAGCGGTTGACCCCGGCGGCCCTCGCGGCCCTCGAGGCGTACCACTGGCCGGGCAACGTGCGTGAGCTGAAGAACCTGCTCGAGAGCGTCCTGGTCTCGGTCCTGGGTACGGAGATCGACGTCGATGACCTGCCCCCGACCGTCCGGCCATCGAACGCGCAGCCGCTACCGATCGACCTGGCCCCGGGCACGACGCTCGCCGAGATGGAGCGGGCGATGATCCGGCGGACGCTCGAGCGGACGGGGGGCAACCGAACGCACAGCGCGCAGATCCTCGGGATCGGTGTGCGCACGCTGCAGCGCAAGATGCGCGGGTACGGAATCACGATCGCCGCGCGCCGTCGGCGACCACGACGACGGATCCCCACGACCGAGTGAAGTTGGAAGATCAAGATTGGGTCTTGACATGAACTTGCATCTCTCTCATATTCGTGCTGCAACGAATGAAGGTCGCGTCACAGACCAGGAGAGGAGGTGGTTGATCATGGCGAAGAAGAAGGCGACGAAGAAGAAGGCCGCGAAGAAGAAGTAACGATCGTTCGAACCGCGCTTGGTTCTCGAACCGAGCGACAACAGACATCAGGGGACGCTCTCCGCGTCCCCTTCTTTTTTTCGACGTCGCTTCCTCGCGGCGTCGCGTAGCGCGCGACTCGTCGATCCATTGCTCGATCGTGGCGATCGCTGCGATCGCGGCGATCGCGGCATACGTTGGGGCGCGGTCCGTCCCTCAGGGCATGGCATGGCCGGGGTCGGTCGGGTCGCGGGGCTCGAAACCGCTTGACTCGCCGGGGCGACCCTCTATATTGGGCTCGATCGGTGGATGAGCGCAACATCTGGCGCATTGCTGCGCCGGGCCTCGTCCACGAACAACCACGGAAAGGAGGTGACGACGATGGCAAAGAAGAAGGCCATGAAGAAGAAGGCTGCCAAGAAGAAGTAGTCGTCTCCTGGAGACGATCAACAGACTTCAGATCGTAGAGAGGGCCGGCGCACGTGCCGGCCCTCTCGCTCGATGGATCAGGGAATCACGACGCGGGCGGCATGCGCGTCAGGTCCACGAGACGCAGACCCAAGGACCGCGCGACCTCGATGCTCCGCGTGTCGCGATAGAACTCGCCGTAGTAGATCGCGCGAGATCCCGGCGTTCGCGATCAGCTTGAAGCAGCTCCAGCACGGCGAGGCCGTGGTGTAGATCTCGGCCCCATCGATGCGCACGCCGTTCTTCGCCGCCTGGATCATCGCGTTCGCCTCGGCGTGCACGGTCGCGACGCAGTGGCCGTTCTCCATCAGGTGCCCGACGTCGTCGCAGTGGGGCATCCCGCGGATCGAGCCGTTGTAGCCGGTGGACAGGATCGTCTTGTCGCGGACGATGACCGCGCCGACGTGCTTGCGCTCGCAGGTCGAGCGCGTCGCCGCCTGACGAGCGATGTTCATGAAGTATGTGTGCCAGTCGACCCGGCTCATCGGCGCCCTCCCGGGCTCGCCCGGGAAGGCTAGCACGATCGGGGTCAGCCGACCGCCTTGTTCTTGCTCCAGCGGGGGTTCTTGATCTCGTACTTCGCGACCTTGTAGTTCATGACGCGCGACGAGATACCGAGGAACTTCGCGGCGTCCTTCTGCACCCAGTTGTTGATCCGCAAGGCCTCGAGGATCGCCTGCTTCTCCAGCTCGTCGAGCAGGATCCCGTTCGGCGGAAGGCGCAGGTTGAGCTGGAGGCGAGTTGTCCGACGTGCCGCCCTCGGCTCGACAGGTGCAGGTCCTCCTGCCGGATGTACGGGCTGCTCGCACATGCAGGACCGCCCGCTCGATCGCGTTCTTCAGCTCGCGGATGTTCCCGGGCCACGTGTGGCGCTTGCAGCACGCGCACCGCGCCGGGATCGATGCCCCGCACGTCCTTCTTCATCTCCCGTGCCGAATCGTCGATGAAGTGCTTCGCCAGCGGCACGATGTCCTCCTTGCGCTCGCGCAGCGGCGGCACCTTGACCGTCACGACGTTCAGCCGATAGTACAGGTCCTCGCGGAACTCGCCGCGCGAGATCGCCTCCTCCAGGTTGCATGTTGGTGGCCGCGATCAGCCGCACGTCGACCTTGATGGTCCGCGAGCCGCCGAGGCGCTCGAACTCGCGCTCCTGCAGCACGCGCAGCACCTTGGCCTGCGTCGACAGGCTCATGTTGCCGATCTCGTCGAGGAACAGCGTCCCCCCGTTGGCCAGCTCGAAGCGGCCGATGCGCTGGCGGTCGGCGCCGGTGAACGCGCCGCGCTCGTGCCCGAACAGCTCGGACTCGAGCAGGTTCTCGTGCAGCGCGGCGCAGTTCATCTTCACGAACGGGTGGTCGGCGCGGCTCGAGTTGCGGTGCAGCGCCTCGGCCACGAGCTCCTTGCCCACGCCGGTCTCGCCGAGGACGAGCACCGTGGCGTTCGAGCGCGCCACCTTCTCGATCGTGCGGAAGATCTCGCGCATCTGCGGGCTCTCGCCGACGATGTTCTCGAACTTCGGCAGGATCGTCGTCGCGGTCGTAGGCCTCGAGGCGCGCGAGCAGCCGGCGGTGCTCGAGCGCGCGCTCGACCTTCAGCTCGAGCTCCTCGAGATCGAACGGCTTGAGCACGTAGTCGTAGGCCCCGGCCTTCATCGCATCGACGGCGGATTCGACCGTGCCGTAGGCGGTCATCATGACCACGCGACGGTGCCCTCGTTGATCATCTTCGCACCGCTCAGCACGTCGATCCCGGTTCCGCCGGGCATCTGGTAGTCGGTGACGACGACGTCGAGCACCTGCGTCCTCGAGCTTGGTCTGCGCCTCGGGCCGTCGCCGGCCTCGTCGACGTGCCAGTCCGCGCTCGCGGAACGCCGTGACGATCCCCTCGCGAAGGGTCAGCTCGTCCTCGGCGACCAGAATCTTCTTCATCGCGATCTACGCCTCCGGTTGGCAGCACCATCGGGAGGCGCACGGTGAACACGCGCGCCGCGCCCGGGCGCGGTCGTCGACGTCGATGAGCCCACGGAGGCAGTCGACGATCTTCTTGGCCATGGCCAAGCCGACGCCCGAGCCTTGCTTCTTCGTGGTGAAGAACGGGATAGAACAGCGGTCCTTGTCCGGGTCTCGCGGATCCCCGGACCCGTGTCCGAGACGCGGACGACGCGAATCGGTCGAAGCTCGGCCAGGTCGCGTTCCGACTCCGCCCGGTCCGGCGTACGGAACGCTCGACGAGCTCGGCGCGGGGCGCACCTCGGCCTGCACGACGACGACTCCCTCGCCGTCGATCGCCTCGAGCGCATTGAGCACGAGGTTCTCGAACACCTGGCGCAGACGCTGGCCGCATCCATCCGGAACGCGCGGGATCGCCGGCTCGTAACGCCGCAGGACGTGGACCTCCGGGCGGCTGCAGCCGACCGGTGGCCACCGTGATCGCGTCGTCGAGCACCGCAGCGCAAGGACGCCGCGGCAAGCGTCGAGACGACACGCGGGCGCACGAACTCGAGGCTCGACGTGACCGTGCGTTCGAGACGCCGGACCTCGGCGACGATCTTGTCCAGGAGCTCGAGCGGCGCCCGTCGCCGGGCTCCGCGGCCTGCTCGAGCTGGCGGCTTGCAGCAGCGAGCACGTGACCTCGATCGACGCCAGAGGGTTGCGGATCTCGTGGGCCAGATTCGCGGCCATCTCGCCCAGCGCCGCCAGCCGATCGCGCAGGCGCTCCTGCTCCTCGCGTGTGCTCGATCTGGGTCAGGTCCTTGAAGAACATCGCCGCGCCGACGCGCTCCCCGTCGAGCCGCGGCACGAGAGAGAGCGTGAAGCCGATCGTCTCGCCGCTTCGTTCGCGACCGGCTCCGCAGCTCGATCTCGGCGCGATTGGGGGGACTCGCCATGCACGCCGACTCGCGAAGCAGCTGGACGATGCGCGGATGATCGATCAGAGCCTGCTCGACGGGAGCGCCCGTAGCGGTCGATTCGGAGAGGTCGAGGAGCTGACGCGCGAGATCGTTGAGCAGAACGAGACGCTCGTCCGCGTCGACGGCGAGTACGCCGCAGCGCATCCCGCGCACCAGGCCGTCGAGAAACGTGGGCTCGACACCTGGAGCGGTCGCTTCGCGCGCCGCAACCGAACTTTGGCAGGCCTTCGGCGACCCGATCACCCGTGCCGACCCCGTCCCCCGCTGTTACGCGGCAAATCTAGGTCCAGCAAGACTTTGGGGCAACCGCTGGCGTTTCGCCCCAACCACTGCATCCAACCCGTGGCAGGTCAGATGCCAGTCAGGGTTCCGCCGAAGAACGTAACCCCCGTCTTCGGCTGCGGCGGGTTCTGCGAGTTGAGCAGCGCCGGGTTCGTGAACCCGACCGCGGTCGAGCCCGCGTCCGTCACTCGCAGAGTCAGGTGGATCAAGGGCTTCTCGTCCGGAACGGTGACACCGACTCCGCCGCTCGTCCGCGCGACGCCGACCACCACACGACCGGGCGTCGACGCATTGATCTGGTACGAGACCGACTGGCCGCCGAACTCGAGCACCTGTCCTGCGGTCCAGTTCACGAACTGGGCCATGTTCGGATCGAACTCGAGGTCGAACGACGCGCCGTAGACATCGGACGTGTTGCTCACGAACACGTGCACCGTCACCAAGCTCGCGTTCGAGCCCGATCCCGGCGTGCCGGTCGTGTACACGGTGTTGGCACCCGGGTTCTGCGCATCGGGCGTGAACGAGCCTGCGAAGTTCGATGCCGAGCCCGACTCGCCCGCTCCGCCACCGCCGCATCCGACGACGAACGCGAGCAGCATCCAGCTGGCGAGCGCCCTGTATCGATCCATTCGCTCTCCTCTTCGCGTGCCAGGCATGTCGATCGACTCCGTGCTCTGCACCACCAAACTTAGGTCGCGAGGGATCATGGGCAAGCGCTCGCGCTCCATCCGCTACCGTTCCAGCACCCACCGAACCGCGTCGCCAGGAACACCAGGTCCTCGCCGTCGACGAAGCCGTCGCCGTTCAGGTCCGCGTCGGAGTTGTGCTTCGGCTGACCCTCGCCGCTGCCGAACGAAAACGCGATCCACACGAGGTCCTTGCCGTCGATCCGGTTCGACGTCACGGCGTCGGAGTCGTTGACGTCGGCACGCGACTCGGCGAACTGGACGTTGAGCTGCGTCGTCGACGCACCGAACACGGTGTCCGGATTCACGACATCCAGGTTGACGGTGAACGCCCCGACTTCCATCGCGCGCAGCCCGGCCGCCGTGGGCTCGATGACCAGCTGGGCCTGGACCTGGTTGCACGACACGACGCCGACGTTCTCGACGCGTACGAGAGGATCTCCGGCGAGCGAGGTCGGAAGGCCGACGACGTCGTAATCGAGCTCCGCGCCGGGCTGGAAGTTCGCGCCGTTGACGGTGAGCGTCAGGCGATCCCCCTGCCGCACGATCCCCGGCGTGGCGGACGTGATCTCGGGTCTCGACCAGCCGACGACCTCGTTCGAGTAGTTCGTCGACTCGCCTTGGGAGCTATAGGCCTTCACAGCGATGAAGTAGTTCGAACAGTTCGTCAGATTGGTAAGGGTTGTGGACGTGGCGCTGCCCACATCCCGAACGGATGTATAGCTTCCCGGCGTAGTTCCGTAGTGCACGCGGTATCCGGAAGCTCCGCCGAGCGGATCCCAGCGTAGGCTGATCGTCCCTGCGGAAATGGAACCGGCGAGCAGGAAAACTACGACGGGAGCGATCGTGGCTCGAACGCAACCCAGCAACCGCATGAGCGGGTCCCCACGTATCCCCCGCGCCGGCATAGGCAACCTCGATGCCAGGTGTACCCGGGGGGTGTGTGTCGTGGGGGTTTCGGCGGAATCCGCAGCTTCGAGGTGGTGGAGCCGCGCTACGGACGGCGCCCGCAACCTTCTGCGATTACAGGTGTGAAACGCGAGCAGACCGCATCGTGACCCGCCGTGCGGATCCACTGCCGCGGCGGGTTTTCCCACGTTGCTCGCGCTACCGGGCCTCGTGTCACATGGACCACGATCCAGTGTCCGTCGGTCACAGTCGCGCGCCGTACGGATCTCGGACGGGGGATTACCCGTTCGTGCTTGCCTCGGGCCCGACCAAGATCGAGAATAGGCTCCCACGCGGCGAAACGTTCCGGACACTTGCCGATCGCGAGATGATCGAGGAGGGTGGAGCGCGTGGCATGGAATCGGCTACGAGCTGGCCGCGAATCGCTGTCGATTCGTCAAGGGACACGCATGAGATCGACGTTCGGCGCCCGCGGCCTACTGTCTTCCTGGCTCGGCGTCCTGTGGCTCGGGCTCGGCGCTTCGGCCCACGCCGGCGATCTGGGCTTTGCGTGGAACCCCTCGACCGGCGCGACCGGTTATCGGCTGCACTCGGGCGCGATCTCGGGCAACTACACTTCGACCGTCGACGTCGGTGGCACGACGCAGACGAGCCTCTCGACGGCTCCCGACTGCGCGAACCAGTACTACGCCGTGACGGCCTACAACTCCGCGGGGCAGTCCGGGTACTCGACCGAGGTCGCGAGCTGGCCCCGGCCGCGCGTCGCGTCGACGAGCCAATCGACCGGACAGCGTGGAACGACGGTCGCTCTCACGCTGACCGGGGCGAACTACCAGCCCGGGACAACGGTGTCGTTTTCGACGACCGGCGTCAGCGCGAGCGGGGTGACGATCGGATCGTGCAACCAGCTGACCCTGAACGTCACGATCTCGGCGACCGCGGCGATCGGGCCGACGACGATCAACGTGACGAGCCCGAACGGGGTGATCGGGACGGCGGCCGCCCTGTTCTCCGTCATCGGAACGCCACTTCCTCAGGTCGAGAACCTCAGGCGGACCGACGTCCAGTAGTCCGCGCGTCGACTTTGTCGGAATTCGGCACTGACGGCGGTGCGGTGCACCCGCGCACGTCCGGTTCGGTCGTTGACAACCCTGGACCTCCAGAGTATTCTCCCGCCGAAGCGACGGCAGGATCCCGAACCCTCCGCATTCGCGCGACTCCTTCCCTGCGGAGCGGAGCTCACGCGACGGTGGTTTCCGGTTCCTACCCACTGGGCATACCGGATGGAATTGAAGAGCAGCGAGCAGGCATCCCTCGAGTCGCGACGCCGGTTCTTGAAGACCGGTCTCGTCGCCGCTCCGCTTCTCGTGACACTCGCCGCGCGCCCGGCGCAAGCCCAGGAAGTCGTCACCGGTTCGCTCGGATCGTCAACGTCCGGCTCGGCCATCGAAGACGATCAGTTCGCGCCGCTCGGCGTGGACGATACCGACTCGCTCGGCGTCCTCTGATCGGTCCGTTCCGCCATCGGGCACGACGCGAGGATGGGCCGAGCGATGTGGCGTGTTCCGGCGGGCCGGGAACTGCGGTGGCGCTCGTGGGATGGCGAGCACCTCGTGTACCACGCGAACTCGGGGGACACGCATCGACTCAACGCGGTCGGCGCGTCGGTGCTGCGAGCGATCGAAGGCTCGGGCATCGAGACCGGCGAGCTCGTCGATCGTGTCGCGGCGGAGCTGCAGGTCGAGCGGAGCACGTTGATCGGTCCTGTCGGCGAGCTCCTCGCGCGGTTCGAGGATCTCGGTCTGATCGAGTCGATCGATGAGCCTGGTTCGAGATCTCACGTCTCGCGCGATCGCTGATCGACTGCGCGAGGGCCTGACTCTCGACCTCGGTCCGGTCGTGGCTCGACTCGGAACGTCGCTGCCCGATCTCCTCGAGCCGGTGCGCATGCTCTACGGCGGCTATTCGATCGTGGAGTCCGAGCCGCTCGTCGACTTCGAGGTGCGGGTCGAGCCCGGGCCGCGCCTGAGACGGTGGATCGCACCCCAGGCCGTCACGTTCGTCGACGGGCAGCGGTCGTTCGCGCCGTTCCCCCGGAGCCAGGCCCTGCCGATGCTCGAATGGGCGATCAACTGGTGCACGTTCACGCGGCCCAATCAATACCTGCTGCTGCACTCCGCGGCGGTCGAGCGGGACGGCCGCTGCCTGATGCTCCCGGGAAAGCCCGGGTCGGGGAAGAGCACGCTGACGGCGAGCCTGGTCCTGCAGGGCTGGCGCCTGCTGTCGGATGAGCTGTGCGTTCTGCCGCCGGGGACGACCGACGTGCTGCCCGTTCCTCGCCCGGTCGGCCTGAAGGACGGCTCGATCGACGTGATCGAGCGACTCGCCGGGGCGACGATCGGTCCGCGCACTCGCGGAACCCGGAAGGGCACGGTGGCCCACCTGCGGCCTCCCGACGACAGCGTGTCCCGCCGACACGAGCCGGCGCGGCCGACGTGGATCGTTTTCCCGCAGTTCGAAGCCGGCGCGGAGACCGCGCTGCGGCAGGTCTCGCGCCCCGAAGCATTCCTGCGCATGGCCTACGAATCGTTCAACTACAGCCTGCTCGGTGCCGTCGGCTTCGAGACGCTCGGCCCGATCGTCGAGCGCTGCGCGTGCTACGAGATACGCTATGGCGACGTCGCGGCGTCGATCGACGCGCTCGGGGAGGTGCTGCACGTCGCACCGGGCTCGATCGTCACGGGCTCGGAGGCGTCGCGGTGACCGGCCGCGTCGATCGCGACCTGCTGCTCGAGACGCTGCGCGACCCGCGAAGCCTCGGCCGGCTCGACGAGCGCGACTGGGGCGAGCTGTTGCCGGCGGCGCGTCGCGCGGGCGTCCTCGCCCGCCTGGCGTATCTGGCGCAGGAGCCCGAGGTCGACCAAGCGATCCCGCTCCGGGCCCGACAGCTCCTCGCGGCGGCGCGGCCGACCGCCGAGCAGCACGCGCGAATCGTGCGCTGGGAGGTCGGTCGGATCCGACACGCGCTGTCGAGACTCGACGTGCGCATCGTCCTGCTCAAAGGCGCGGCGTACGTCTGGGGCGGGTTGCCCGCCGCGCGGGGTCGGCTTGCGAGCGACGTCGATATCCTGGTGCCGCTGGAGCGCATCGCCGCGGTCGAGCGCGCGCTGCTCGACCGAGGGTTCCGATCGACCAAGCTCCACCCGTACGATCAGCGGTACTACCGCAAGTGGGCCCACGAGCTGCCGCCGCTGCGGCACGTGCGGCGCAGATCGGTCGTCGACGTGCACCACTCGATCCTCCCGCTGACCGGCCGGCTCCATCCGGACCCGCGGAAGCTCCTCGCCGCAGCGGAGCCGCTCGAGGAGCCCGACCTGTGGATCCTCGCGCCCGAGGATCTGGTGCTGCACTCGGCGACCCATCTGTTCCAGGACGGAGATCTCGGCGGCGGGCTCCGCGATCTCGTCGATCTCGACGCCTTGCTCCGCGACTTCGGCACGCGGCGCCCAGGGTTCTGGTCCCGCCTCGAGCCCCGCGCGCGTGAGCTCGGTCTCTCGCGCCCGCTGTACTACGGGATCCGATTCTGCCGGAGTCTCCTCGGGACCCCGGTTCCCGACGCGACGTGGCAGGACGTCGAGCGCTCGGGCAGGCCGCCCGGGCCGCTCCCGCGCGTCATGGACACGCTGGCGCTCCGAGCGCTGTGCCCCGACCGGGACGACAGGAGGACGCGCGGGGCCCAGGCGGCGCGCCTGGCCCTCTACGTCCGCTCGCACTGGCTGCGGATGCCGCCGTGGATGCTCCTGTATCACCTGACGCGCAAGACGCTGCGCACGTGGGCGCCACCCGAGCGCGAGGCCAAGGCCTAGCCGATGCCCGAGCTTGTCGACCGCGCGATCCGGCTCCTGACGTACACGACGCTGTATCCGAACTCGGAGCAGCCCCGTCACGGGATCTTCGTCGAGCAGCGCCTGCGTCAGCTCGTGCGATCGGGGCGAGCGGTGAGCCGTGTGGTGGCCCCCGTGCCCTGGCTGCTGCGCGAGGCGTCGGTGTCCCGCATCCCGCGACACGAGGAGCGTCACGGGATCCCGATCGACCATCCGCGCTATCCCGTCGTGCCGAAGATCGGGATGTCGATCGCCCCTGCGCTCCTCGCGATCGCGACGCTGCGCGAGCTCGCGCACGTCGCACGGTCGGGATACGAGTTCGCGGCGATCGACGCGCACTACCTGTATCCCGACGGCGTTGCCGCGGCGTGGATCGCCCGCCGCCTGAGGAAGCCACTCGTGCTGACGGCGCGTGGGTCCGACGTCAACGTTCTTCCCCTCTATGCGCTCCCGCGCC
Organism: uncultured Acidobacteriota bacterium; assembly: GCA_963824225.1. Classification (GTDB taxonomy): domain Bacteria; phylum Acidobacteriota; class Polarisedimenticolia; order Polarisedimenticolales; family Polarisedimenticolaceae; genus CAWGOF01. The sequence continues at coordinate 1,211,033 of CAWGOF010000003.1, forward strand.
GGCAGATCCTGTGGGCCGCCAGACGCGCCGCGGCGATCGTCACGGTGTCGCGGTCGCTCGAGCAGAGCCTCGTGGCCCTCGGGGTCGCTCCCGAGCGTTTGACCACGCTGCGCAACGGTGTCGACCTCGACCTCTTCCGTCCCGTGGATCGCGTCCTCACACGGAACCGTCTGGGACTCGACGGCCCGACCCTGCTCTCGGTGGGTCACCTGGCCGAGAACAAGGGCCACCACATCGTCCTCCACGCGCTCGCCGAGCTCCCGGACACGAGCCTGGTGATCGCCGGCGACGGACCGCAAGCCGCGGACCTGCGCGCGCTCGCGCGCACGCTGGGGGTCTCCCCGCGTGTGCGCTTCGTGGGCACGCTGGCGCAGGACGAGCTGCCCGCGTGGTACGGGGCGGCGGATGCCCTCGTTCTGGCCTCGAGCCGCGAAGGGATGCCGAACGTCGTGCTCGAGGCGCTGGCCTGCGGCACCCCGGTCGTGGCCACGGCGGTCGGTGGGATTCCCGAGGTCGTCTCGGTTCCCGCGGCAGGCGTGCTGATGGCACGCCGCGACCCCCAGGCGCTGGCCGAGGCGTTCCGTGCGCTGTGCCGATCGGGGATCGATCGGGCGGAGACGCGCCGGCACGCCGAGCGTTTCGGCTGGCCGGCGACGACCGAGGGGCAGCTCCGGATCTTCGGCGCTCTCGTCTCGGCCGGTCCCGCGGTCGACCCGGCGCTCGCGCGCTCGCGGCCGGCCTAGTACTCGCCCCAGCTCCGGATCTCGAGATCGTCGATCGTCTTGCGGGCGATCGCGCGGGCCAGCCGCTGCGCGACCTGCAGGTTCGTCACCAGCGGCACACCGTGGTCGACCGCCGCGCGGCGGATCGTGTAGTCGTTCGTCAGCTCCTCGGCCGACGCGTCCTTCGGAATGTTGATCACGAGGTCCACGCCGCCCGAGCGCACGAGCTCGAGCGCGTTCGGCGAGCGCTTCTCGAGCGGCCAATACACCTCGTGCACGGCGATTCCGGCCTCGGCCATGAACGCAGCGGTGCCGTGCGTCCCGTACAGCTCGACGCCCGCATCGGCCATCCGGCGCGTGCTGGCGAGGAACGCCGCCTTGTGCTCGACCGGTCCGGTGCTGAGCAGCGCGCGGCGCACGGGCAGGCGGAAGCCGACCGACAGCATCGACTTGAGGAACGCGTCGTCGAAGTCGTCGCCGATGCACGCCACCTCGCCGGTCGACGCCATCTCGACCCCCAGGACCGGGTCGGCGCCGACGAGGCGCATGAACGAGAACTGCGGGGCCTTCACGCCCACGTAGTCCAGGTCGAACACCGACGTGTCGACGCGCGGGCACGGCCGATCCATGATGACGCGCGTCGCGATCTCGACGAAGTTGACCTTGAAGATCTTCGATACGAACGGGAACGAGCGCGAGGCGCGCAGGTTGCACTCGATCACCAGGACGTCGTTGTCGCGGGCCAGGTACTGGATGTTGAACGGGCCGTTGATCTTCAGGGCGCCGGCGATCCGCGCGGCGATGCGCTTGACGCGCCGGATCGTCTCGACGTACGTGCGCTGGGCCGGCAGGACGAGCGTCGCGTCTCCCGAGTGCACACCGGCATTCTCGACGTGCTCGGACACCGCGTGGACGACGATCCGGCCGTCCTGGGCCACGGCGTCGATCTCGATCTCCTTCGCTCCCTCGATGAACTTGCTGATGACGGTCGGGTGCTCGGGGGAGATCTCGGCCGCGCGCTGCAGGACGTCGCACAAGCCGGGAGCGCTTTCGACGACCGCCATCGCCGCCCCCGACAGCACGTAGGACGGGCGCACGAGCACCGGATACCCGACGCCCTCGGCGAAGCGCATCGCCGCCTCGGTCGACGTCACCTCGGCCCACGCGGGCTGGCTGATCCCGTGTCGGTCACACAGCTCGGAGAACTTGTGCCGGTTCTCGGCCTCGTCGATGCTCAACGGGGACGTGCCGAGCACGCGGAACCCGGCATCGTGGCACTTCAGCGCCAGGTTGTTCGGCGTTTGCCCGCCGACCGAGACGATCAACCCGTACGGCTGCTCGCGCTCGTGGATCTCGCGCACCGTCTCGAGCGTGATCTCGTCGAAGTACAGCCGGTCGCACTCGTCGTAGTCGGTGCTGACCGTCTCGGGGTTGCAGTTCAACAGCAGCGTCGGATACCCGAGCGCGCGCAAGGTGCGCACCGTGTTGACGCAGCACCAGTCGAACTCGACGGAGCTGCCGATGCGGTACGCTCCCGAGCCGAGCACCATGACCGACCGGCCAGGGGTGAAATCGATGTCGTCGCGATCGCCGTGGTACGTGAGATACAGATAGTTCGTCGCGGCCGGATACTCCGCGGCCAGCGTGTCGATCTGCTTCACGAACGGCCGGATCCCCGCCGATCGCCGACGCTCGCGGATGTCGTCGGTCGTCGTACCGGCAAACGCGGCGATCTGCGCGTCCGAGAACCCCGAGCGCTTGGCGTCGAGAAGCCGCTCGGGCGAGAGCTCGCCGCCCGAGCGTTTCAGCTCGGCGGCGTGGCTCACGATGCCCTGGATCCGCTCGAGGAACCACGGATCGATGTGCGTGAGCCCGCGCACCTCCTCGACCGTCATCCCGTCCTCGAACGCCCGGGCCAGGGCGAACACGCGGCGGTCGGACGGCTCCCGCAGCTCGGTGCGAACGTCCTCGAACTGCATCCCGTCGGGCGGCACGACCCCCTCGACCCCGATCTCGAGCATGCGGAGCGCCTTCTGGAACGCCTCCTCGAACGAGCGCCCGATCGCCATGACCTCGCCCACCGACTTCATCCCCGAGCCGATGCGCGTCGAGACCATGCGGAATTTGCGCAGGTCCCAGCGCGGAGCCTTGACCACCAGATAGTCGAGCGCCGGTTCGAAGCACGCGCGCGTGACTCCCGTGACCCGGTTCGGCACCTCGGTGAGCGCGTGGCCAAGCGCCAGCTTGGCGGCGACGAACGCGAGCGGATAGCCCGTGGCCTTCGACGCCAGGGCCGAGCTGCGGGACAGCCTCGCGTTGACCTCGATCACGCGATACTCGTCCGACGCCGGGTCGAGGGCGTACTGGACGTTGCATTCGCCGACGATCCCGACGTGCCGGATCACGCGGATCGCGATCTCGCGCAGGCGGTGGTACTGCGTGTTGGTCAGCGTCTGGCTCGGCGCGACGACGATCGACTCACCGGTGTGGATGCCCATCGGGTCGAGGTTTTCCATGTTGCAGACGGTGACGCAGTTGTCGTACGCGTCGCGGACGACTTCGTACTCGATCTCCTTCCAGCCGGTCAGGTACTCCTCGATCAGGACCTGCGGCGCATGGGCGAACGCGGCGGACGCGCGCTCGCGCAGGCTCTCGGGCTCCCGGCACACGCCCGAGCCGAGTCCCCCGAGGGCGTAGGCGATCCGCAGCATCACGGGATAGCCGATGTGCTCGGCGGCGGCGAGCGCCTCCTCGACCGTCTCGACGGCCTGCGCTCCGCGGCGTCTCGACGCCGAACTCGTCGAGCCGGTGCTTGAATCGCCCGCGGTCCTCGGTATCGCGGATCGCGGCGATCGGAGTGCCCGAGCACGCGCACGCCGTGACGCTCGAGCACGCCCTGGTCGTCCAGCGCCACGCCGCAGTTCAGCGCCGTCTGCCCGCCGAAGCCCAGCAGGATCGCGTCGGGCCTTTCCTTCTCGATGACCTCGCTCGACGAAGTACGGGGTGACGGGCAGGAAGTAGATCTCGTCGGCCAGGTAGTCCGACGTCTGGATCGTGGCGATGTTCGGGTTGACCAGGACGGTGCGTATTCCCTCTTCCTTCAGCGCCTTGATCGCCTGACTGCCCGAGTAATCGAACTCGCCGGCCTCGCCGATCTTGAGCGCCGAGCTGCCGAGGACAGGAACTTCTCGTGGGCTGGTCGGTCACGCGTAGCGTCTCCACGAATCTCTGGAACAGCGCCTCGGTGTCCGACGGGCCGGGTGTCGCCTCGGGGTGGAACTGCACGCCGCGCGCGGGCTTCCACTCGATGGCGGATCCCCTCGTTCGTGCCGTCGTTGGCGTTGACGAACCATTCGCGCCAGCCTGCCGGGAGCGTGGCGCCGTTCACGGCGAAGCCGTGGTTCTGCGCCGTGACGAAGCAGCGCCGCGTGCCGACCTCGATGCACGGCTGGTTCTGCGCGCGATGCCCGAACTTCAGCTTGTACGTGTCGGCGCCGGCGGCGAGGGCCAGGATCTGGTTCCCCAGGCAGATGCCGAACATCGGCACCCGATCGTCGAGCGCCCGGCGCACGAGCTCGATCGTCCGGCCGACCATCTTCGGGTCCCCTGGCCCGTTCGACAGGAACAGCCCGTCGAACTCCTCGGAGAAGAAATCGTAATCCCACGGCACGCGCAGGACGCGAGCGCCGGCACGCACGAGATTGCGTACGATGTGCGCCTTGGCCCCGGTGTCCACGAGCACCACGCGTGGCCCCTCGCGTCCGTAGCGCATCGGCTCGCTCACGCTGACGCCGGCCACGAGGTTCTCGAGGTTCGGGTTGTGCCAGGGCGTCTCCTGCCCCTCGGCCACGAGCTTGCCCAGCATCGCGCCGTGCGTGCGGATACGCTGCGCCAGAGCCCGGGTATCGACGCCGGCGAGTCCGGGTACTCCGGCCTCGGAGAGCCAGGCATCGAGGCTCCGCGTCGCGGTCCAGTGGCTCGTGTCCGACGACAGCGTGGAGACGACGAGCGCGCGGATCTGCACGCGGTCCGACTCGAAGCGCGTGGGCAGGCCGAGCTCGTCGTGCTCGAGCGCGGGTACGCCGTAGTTGCCGATGAGCGGATAGGTCAGGACGAGGATCTGGCCCGCGTAGGACGGGTCGGTGAGCGCCTCCGGGTATCCGACCATCCCGGTGTTGAACACGACCTCACCGGCGATCGGCGTGGGGGCTCCGAACAGCGTGCCCGAGTACTCGGAGCCGTCCTCGAGAACGAGCGTTCCCCGCATGCGGGTCGGGCGTTCGGTCCGTGCCACGGGCACCTCGCGTGCCACGGCCTCGGAACGTGCGCTCCAGGCTGGCGGCCCGCACTATCTAGGGGAAAGCGTCCGGAGTTGTCAAGCGCCGGGGAGGTCGACCGGCACACCGCGTTACCGGCCGACGATCTCCCCGCCGAACCACTGGATTCCGGGCATCGGCTGAGGCTGGAGCTGGCTGTCGTAGAGCGCCGGGGAGTCGAACGTGGCGCCGCTCACACCGACGCCGACGACCCGCAGCGTCAGGGTCAACAGGGTTCGGCTGCCCGTGACGTCGATCCCGCCGACCGGACCGAGCCGGTTGGCGGACACGATGATTCGACCCGGTTGACCGGCGTCCACGAGATACAGCGGGTCCTGACCATCGCCCTCCAGGATCTCGCCAGCGGCGTAGCTCACGTACGACGCGATCGCCGGATCGAGGACGACGTAGAACGCGGCCCCGTAGACGTCGCCGATGTCGGTCAACTGCACACGAACCTCGATCATGTCTCCCGTGGCGCGCCCCGGCTCGAGACTCACGCTCGCCGGCCCCGGCGCCGGCTGCTCGGCGGTGAAGCTGGCCTGGAGCCCGCTCGTGCCGCCGTAGTCCGAGCCGCCGCAGCCGCTGGCCAGGAGGCAGGCGAGCAGAACCGCCGACCCGACGATCGATTCGCGCTTCATGGTGCGCCTCCTGCTCCTGGGGGGCATGCCGCGTAGGTCCAGGCCGCGCCGCTCCAGCAACGGCCGAGCGTGCTGCCGATGAACGCGAGCTCTTCGCCGTCGACCCAGCCGTCGCCGGTGAAGTCGAAGTCCGGATCGTACGTACCGTCGCCCTCGCGGCCGCCGAACCGCCGACCGACCCACACCGCGTCGGCCCCGTCGATCCGGCCGTCCGTCGACGGAACGCTGCGGTTCACGTCGAAGCGCGACGGATCGACGAGGACCTCGACCTGTCCACCCGCCGATAGACCCGCGGGCGTCGCGACCGAGAGCGTCGCGACCCCACTCGACGCCGGCCGCCGGCCCGGCGCAGCGGGCTCGGCCGCGACGTCGACGTCGAGCGCCGCGCACCCCGCCGTTCGCACCTCCAGCTCGACGCCCGAGCTGTCGATGTCGACCACGCTGCCGGGCTCGAAGTTCGTCCCGTCCACACGCAGCGCGAGCTGATCGCCTTGCATCCACCGACCCGGAACGACCCGCGTGACCGTCGGCCGGGGCCAGCTCGCGATGACGGGCGACGGAGCCGACTCCCCCGCCTGGTTGAACGCCGCGACCGTCGCGTACCACCGCGTGCAGTCGGTGAGGCCCGGGATGATGACACGCGTCGCGCCGTGGACGACCATCTGCCGGTCGAGGTGCTGCGGGTCGGTCCCGAAGCGCAGCCGATAGCCGCTCGCACCGGAGGACGGGTTCCACTCGAAGCCCAGCGAGCCGCCGTGCGCGGTGGTCGAGAGGGCGAGCGCGGTACCCAGGGCGAGCCGCGCGAGCCGCCGTCGATCCACCGGTGCGTGCACGATCCCCCCGCGGGCCCGTACGTTTCGTCGTGTGCAGCCAGGGTACACCGTCCGTGCGCGCCGCGCCGCACGTCGGCGGGCGCCGGTCGGCGGGCGGGGTGTGGCACAATCCAGCGCCGGAGGGCACGCAATGAGGATCAGCATCTTCGGTCTCGGATACGTCGGAGCGGTCTCGGCCGGGTGTCTCGCCCGGGACGGCCACGAAGTGGTCGGCTGCGACGTCGATCCGGCCAAGCTCGCCCTCCTGCGCGATGGACGGACACCGATCATCGAGGAAGGCATGGCCGAGCTGATCGGTGTCGCCGTGTCGAGCGGGCGCCTGCGCGTGACCGACGACACGGCCGAGGCGCTCCGGTCGACCGACCTGTCGTTCCTGTGCGTCGGCACGCCGTCCCGGCCCAACGGCGGCCAGGACCTCGGCGCGGTCCGTCGCCTGGCCGAGCAGCTCGGAAACGCGCTGCGCGACAAGGCCGAGCGCCATGCGTTCGTCGTACGGTCGACCGTCCTCCCGGGCACCGTGCGGGGCGTCGTCGGCCCGCTCCTGGCGAGCCACTCCGACAAGCGGCCGGGCTCCGATTTCGGTGTGTGCTTCCAGCCCGAGTTCCTGCGCGAGGGCTCGTCGATCCGCGACTACGATCAGCCACCGTTCACGGTCGTCGGCGTCGACGACGAGTGGTGCGCGACGATGCTGCGCGAGGTGTTCGGTCACCTTCCGGGCGAGTTCGTGGTCACCGACGTCGGCACCGCCGAGATGCTCAAGTTCTGCTGCAACGCGTTCCATGCGCTGAAGATCACGTTCGCCAACGAGGTCGGCCGGCTGTGCCAGGCCATGGAGGTCGACTCCCACGCCGTGATGGACCTCGTGTGCCGGGATCGGCGGCTCAACATCTCTCCCGCGTACCTCAAGCCGGGCTTCGCCTTCGGGGGATCGTGCCTGCCCAAGGACGTGCGCGCCCTGGTCCACGCCGGGAAGCGCCTGGACGTCGAGACCCCGGCCCTGTCCGCTCTCCTGCCCAGCAACCAGCTGCACATCGAGCACGCGATCGACGTGGTGCTCCGCGCCGGAAGGCCGAGCGTCGGTCTGCTCGGCTTGAGCTTCAAGACCGGCACCGACGACCTGCGCGAAAGCCCGCTCGTCGTGCTGGCCGAGCGGTTCATCGGCAAGGGGCTGGACTTGCGGATCCACGACCCGTCGGTCCAGGTCGCGCGGCTTTTCGGTGCGAACCGGCGGTACATCGAAGAGGCGATCCCGCACATCTCGTCTTTGATGCGCGAGACCGCCGACGAGGTCGTGCGGGAGAGCGACGTCGTGATCGTCGGGATCGGCGAGCCCTCGGTCCTCGAAAGCGTGTACCGCAGCACGCGCGACGATCAGCTCGTGCTCGACCTCGTGCGGATGCCCGACCGGGCACGTGTCCGCGGCCGCTACGTCGGTGCGTGCTGGTGACCTCGAGCGGACAGTGCGTCGAGACAGATGCGCTCGAACTCCTGGCCCGCGCACTCGGCCGAGAAGCGCTGGCTGACGAGCGTCCGGGCCGAGCGGGACAGCCGCTCGCGAAGCTCGCGATCGGCGAGCAGCCGCAGCACCGCCGCAGCGAACGGCTCCGGGGCGTCGGCGCGCAGGAAGTGCTGTTCGTCGTCGAGCGGTAGCCCCTCGACACCGATCGTCGTCGACACGACGGGGCACCCGAGCGCCATCGCCTCGAACGCCTTGAGCCGCGTTCCGCCGCCGACGCGGAGCGGGATCACGTAGGCTGCGCTCGCGCGGACGTGGGGCCGAACGTCGTCGACGAACCCGGTGAACGTCCAGGGAAGCCCGGCGGCACGGCGGACCAGCCCCTCGGGTGGCGTCCGCCCGACGACGCACATCGTCGCTCCCGGTCGAGCGCGGGCGACGTGCGGCCAGACCTCGTCGAGGAAGTGACCGATCCCGTCCTGGTTCGCGATCCAGTCCATCGAGCCGGTGAACACGATGCGCTCGCAGTCAGAAGGCCCGGACCACGAGAAGTAGTCCAAGTCCACGCCGGTCGGGATCACCCCGACGCGCGTCACGCCGAGCTTCTCGCGGAAGAAGTCGGCGTCCTGGCTCGACACGGCGACGACCGCGTCGAAGCGCCGTAGGGTCTCGCGCTCGAACCGCTCCATCTTGCGCCACTGGCTGCGCCACAGCGTCCGCTGCACGAGCCCTCGTGCGACCGCCGCGTGGCGCTCGAAAATCATGCTCTCGACGTTGTGCGTGAACAGCACCGACGTCGGAGCGAGCCGCGGCGGAGCCAGGACGGCCGCATGCGCGAAGTCGAAAACGACGACGTCCGGCCCGCGGGCGACCTCGCTCGCCACGGTGCGGCGGCCGGCGATCGACCGGTCCATGGCCACCGGGATCGGCAGGCGCGACGTCAGCCGGAGCGCCCGCATCGCGTGGTACGGGAAGCCGCGCGGTCGCTCGGGCCAGGTCACGAGCCGATCGCACACCGACTCGATCTCGGGCGCGAAGCGCCGCACGTCGGCGGGAGTCGCGGCCGAGGCCAGGGTGATCGAGAACGCGCCGCCCTTCAGCCCGCGCAGGACCTGCACCGTTCGGATCTTGCCGCCCGAGTCGGTCGGGAACAGGAACCGCGGCGAGACGAACAACATGTGGTATCGGCTCAAGAGCGACCCTCGTGTGGCGCGCGATGGTAGCAGGCTCGAGTACGATCTCGTGCCTTGCCCGCCGACCCGTCTGGGGCTATCTATTCGTCGGATGAGCAGCGAGCGCGTGGCCCGGTCCGTGGCCCTGGCCCTATCGGTCTGGATGGTCGCGGCGAGCGACGCCGTCGCGGCCGTGCGCGAGATCCGCCCCCCCGACTCGTTCGAGAGCGCGGTCGAGAGCCTCGCCCCCGGGGAGACGCTCATCGTCCACGCCGGAACCTACTCGGACAGCGGCCGGATCAGCATCAGCGTGCGCGGCACGCCGACCGCGCCCGTGGTCATTCGCGGGGCCGACGGCGAGGCGCGCCCCGTGATCACGCGCCCGACCTCGGCGGTGCTGCAGAACACGATCAACATCGAGGGCGCGACCTACCTGACCGTCCGCGGCCTCGAGATCATCGGCAACGGGGGCGACGGGGTCAACCTGAACAGCCTGCCGTCCTACGTGACGCTCGAGGATCTGCTGATCCACGACGTCGACGTCGGCGTGAACGTCCGGAGCAGCGCCGACCATCTGCAGGTGCTGCGCACCCACATCCATCACACGGGTAAGGACGGCGGAACGGGCGAGGGCATGTACATCGGGTGCAACTACGCCACGTGCGTCGTGCGGGACTCGCTGTTCGAGAGGAACTGGATCCACGACACGAAGGTGTCGACGCAGGGCGACGGCATCGAGGTCAAGCACGGGTCGCATTCGAACGTGGTGCGCGACAACGTGATCCACGACACGGGGTACCCGTGCGTTCTGGTCTACGGGACCGAGGGCGGGGGCCGGAACGTGATCGAGGGGAACGCGATGTGGAACTGCGGCGACTCGGGGATCCAGGCCGCCGCGGACGCCGTGATCCGGAACAACCTGATCCTCGCGAGCCCCGGGAGCGGGTTCAACTCGCAGGATCACCAGGGCGCGACGCCGCAGAACTTGGAGTTCGTGCACAACACGATCGTCGGCGGGAGCCCGTGCCTGCGGCTGAGCAACTGGGGCGGGAAGACCGGGCTCGTCCTGGCCAACAACGCGGTGTACTGCGAGGGTGGCGGCTACGTGATCTCGAGCGTCAGCGGCGTGACGGTCGTGGGCAACGTGCTCGTGCCCGCGACATCGGCGCTCCCGAGCTCGGGCTACCGCGTCGGCCGATCGGCGGCGCAGGACTTCCTCGGCGCGACGGCGCGCAACGTGTATCCGTCCGCGACCTCGCCGTTGCTCGACGCCGGCTCGCCCGCGTGGGTCACGACGATCGATTTCAATGCGACGGCGCGGAGCGGACCCCCCGACGCCGGCGCATACACGTGGACCGGCGCGACGAATCCGGGCTGGGTCGTCACGGCGGGTTTCAAGAGCGCGGCCGCACCCTTGCCCCCCAGCGCACCGACCGGCCTGCTCGTCCGCTGAGGTCCGTCAGCCCGCCGCAACCGGCCGATCGGCATGGACGCGGAACCACTGCTCGAGCAGCACGAGGATCCAGATCGTGACCCCGTAGTACGTCGCGTGCTCGGTCTCGTGTCGGCGCCAGACGTCGTCGACGTACGCCGGCTGGACCACCGCGCGGCGCCTCAGGGCGTCGAGGCTCTCCCGCGCGAGCTCGCGCAGAGGGCCGTGGTCGCGCATCCATAGCCCGAACGGCAGGCCGAAGCCGTGCTTCTTCTTGCGCAAGACGTCCTGGGGCAGGAAGTCGCGCAGGGCGTGCTTCATGAACCAGCGCAGCTGCTGACCGCGGAGCTTGAACCGCACCGGCACGCGCAGCGAGAAGTCGACGACATCGTCGTCGAGGAACGGGTAGCCGACGTCGACGCCGGCCATCTCGCACATCCGGCTGACCTTGGGCAAGTCGTTGTCCGCTAGCGTGACCTTCAGGTCGAGCGCGAGCATTCGGTTCAGCGAGCTACCCGCACGGGTCGCATGGTACAGGCGCTCATTCTCGGCCAACGGCTCCTGCGTGTCGACCGCTGCGAGCAGGTCCGGGTGGACGACCTCCGACGGGGCCGAGCGCTCGAGCACGTTGTACGACTCGAGGCGCCGCGGGAGCGGGACGTTCGCCTGCTCGATGTACCGCCGCACCTTGCGCAGCGGTAGGATCCGGTCGCCGCCCGGGACGCCGAACGCGATCGGCTCGATCAGAGCGCCACGCATCCACGCCGGCACGCGCCCGTAGGCTTCGAACACCGCCTGCGTCGCGTAGCGCTGGTTCCCGGCGAACAGCTCGTCGCCCCCGTCGCCGGCGAGGAGCCGTGTCGCCCCGCGGTCACGGGCGAACCGCGCGCAGCGATACGTCGCCACCGCCGACGCATTGCCGAACGGCTCGGAGTACGCCGCGGCGACGCGCGGCACGAGCTCGACGACCTCGTCGGGCGTCATCCGGTGCTCGTGATGGTCGGTACGGAAATGCTGGGCCGCCGAGCGGGCGAACTGGCTCTCGTCATAGCCCTCGACGGCGAAGCCGATCGAGAACGTCCGAGCCGGCCGGCCGCCGACCTGGGACACCATCCCCGCGATCGTCGAGCTGTCGGTCCCGCCGCTCAGGAAGCAACCCAGGCGGTCCGGATCGGTGGCCGCGCGCGCGACCCCGTCGCGCAGCACCGACCGGAACTGCGTGGCTAGCTCCTCGAGCGGAGCGGGCTCGTGCTCGCGGTACTCGGGCTGCCAGTGGGTCGACACGTGGATCGCCCCGTCGCGCCACGTGACGACACCCGCGGGGGGTAGTCGCCGGACGTCGCGCCACGCAGACCTGGGACCCGGCGTGACGTGGGCGAACAGGTAGTTGTAGAGCGCCTGCGGATCGAGCTCCGAGCGACCCTGCGGGTGGACCTGGATCGCCGAAGCGTCCGAGGCGAATACGAGAGCGTCCCCGTGCTGCCGGTAGTAGAGCGGGAACCGTCCCCCGATCCGATCGATGGCCAAGAGCCCGGTCCGTCCGCTGCGGTGTGCCACGGCGAGCGCGTAGCCGCCGCGGAGCCGCTTCGGAAGGTCCGCGCCGTGGCGGATCGCACCGAGGACGAGCGCGTCGAGGAGCCCCCGTGCACGCTCGACCTCGGCGAGCTCGGCATCGACGGTGCGGATCTCGCCGACGACCGCGACCAAGTGCTCGCCGACCGCACCGGCGCGCGCGGCACCGGCCGTCGACCGCGCGGTGAGCGCTGCGCCCGAGCCGAGAACCGTGCCCGCATCGCTCGCGGCCCACGGCGTGAGGGCGCGGCCCATCGCCGCGAGCCGGTCCCGCTCCCGGTCCGGCCGGTCGTGCCAGCCGAGCCAGCCGCAGAACCCGCTCATCGACCTAGAACAGCGTGTAGATGAACGGCGCGGCCGCGGTGCTGCCGAGCACGAGCAGCACGCCGACGAGCACGAGCACCACCAGGATGGGAAGCAGCCACCACTTCTTGTTGTGCTTGAGGAACTCCCAGAACTCGGCCAGGAACCCCGGCGCCTTGCCCTCGGTCGCGGCCGTGAAGTCGCGGACTCGCTCGTCGGACTCGTCACGCTGCTGTTGCGACATCGCTTGGCTCTCCGGGATCAGAACTGGCGCAGGTATCGACGCGTGTCGGTGTGCGGATCGTGCTCGATCCAGTAGGTCGGGGCCGAGCGATCGAACGCACGCTGCATCGGGTCCTTGCCCAGGGTGCGCAGGAGCAGGCCGATCGGCGTGAACACCAGGTAGTAGATGGCCCCCAGGATCACGTGGGATACGACGAAGCCGATCGGGTACGCCGCGTAGAGCCAGCCGAGGTACAGCGGCCGACGCAGCGGCGGGATGGCGAAGTACAGCGCGACGATCGCCGCTCCGGCGATCCAGACGGTCCGCGCGGCCCGCGGCGCGTCGAATTTGAACCAGCACAGCGTGCCGACGAGCGCCGCGAACAGAGCCAGGAGCCCGCCGAACACCAAGAGCTCGCGCCGGCTCGGATTCTTGTTGATCTCGATCACCGCCATGCTGATCCCTCAATCGAGCTGGAACTGCGCCAGGTAGTCGTCGGCCGGGTGGGCCACGGCGTTCGGCTGCTGATCCTTGAGCAGCACGAAGTCCTCGAGCACCAGAACGTCCATGTTCGTGGCCATGAAGCAGCGGTACGCGTGCTCGGGCGAGCAGACGATCGGCTCGCCGCGGACGTTGAAGCTGGTGTTGATGATCACCGGGCAGCCGGTTCGGCTCTCGAACTTGCGCAGCAGCTTGTGGTAGCGCCCATGGCGCTCGGCGTCGACGGTCTGGACCCGCGCCGAATAGTCGACGTGGGTGATCGCCGGAACGATCGAGCGCTTGAACTTGAGCTTGTCGAGGCCGTGCAGGTTCCGCGCCTGGCCGTCGACCGGCAGGCGCTTGCCGTCGCGCACGGGCGCGACGAGCAGCATGTACGGGCTGTGGTCGCTCGGACGCATATCGAAGTACTCGGACACGCGCTCCTGCAGCACGGACGGGGCGAACGGCCGGAACGACTCGCGGAACTTGATCTTCAGGTTCATCACGGTCTGCATCTTCTCGCTGCGCGCGTCGCCGATGATGCTGCGGCTGCCGAGGGCGCGGGGGCCGAACTCCATGCGGCCCTGGAACCAGCCGACGACCTTCTCGTCGGCCATCAGGCCGGCGACCCGATCGCACAGCGCGTCGTCGTCGGCGATGTGCTCGTAGCGCGCGCCCCACGCGGTCGAGGAACGCGCGGATCTCCGGCGTCGTCGAAGCGCGGCCCGAGGAGCGAGCCGGTCTGGCGAGTCGACCGCGGTCGTGGTTCGCGGGCTGCCGAGCAGCTGGTGCCAGATGAACAGCGCCACGCCGAGCGCGCCGCCGGCATCGCCCGCGGCCGGCTGGATCCAGATGCTCGTCGAACGGGCCGTCGCGCAGGATCTTGCCGTTGCCGACGCAGTTGAGCGCCACGCCGCCGGCCAGGCACAGGTTGCGCATGCCGGTCTGCCGCTGCACGTGGCGCGCGCATGCGGAGCATGATCTCTTCGGTGACGACCTGGATCGACGCCGCGAGGTCCATCTCGCGCTGCGTGATCGGCGATCTCGGGCTTGCGCGGCGGGCCGCCGAACAGGTCGTCGAACTTCGGCCCGGTCATCGTCAGGCCCTGGCAGTAGTTGAAGTACGACATGTCCATGCGGAACGAGCCGTCGTCCTTCAGGTCGAGCAGCTTCTCGCGGATCAGCTCGGCGTACGTCGGCTCGCCGTACGGCGCGAGGCCCATGAGCTTGTACTCGCCCGAGTTCACCCGGAAGCCGGTGTAGTACGTGAACGCGGAGTACAGGAGGCCGAGCGAGTGCGGGAACCGCAGCTCGTGCGTCAGATGCGATCCGGTTGCCGCGCCCCGTGCCGAAGCTCGCCGTGGCCCACTCGCCGACGCCGTCGAGCGTGAGGATCGCGGCCTCCTCGAACGGCGACGGGAAGAACGCGCTCGCCGCGTGGGACTCGTGGTGCTCGGTGAAGACGCAGCGTTCTTGGTGAACGCCCCGCCGAGCCCGCTTGCGGATCTCACGCGTGCAGGTACAGCTTCTGCTTCAGCCAGAGCGGGCATCGCCGTCAGGAACGAGCGGAACCCCGCGGGCGCGATAGGCCAGGTACGTCTCGAGCAGGCGCTCGAACTTGAGCAGCGGCTTGTCGTAGAACCCGACGTAGTCGAGCTCCTGCGGCTTGATCCCGGCGGCTCGCCAGGCAGTACTCGATCGCCCGCAGCGGGAACCCGCGGTCGTGCTTCTTGCGCGTGAAGCGCTCCTCCTGCGCCGCGGCGACGATCTTCCCGTCGACGACCAGCGCGGCGGCGGAGTCGTGGTAGAAGGCGGAGATTCCGAGGATCTTGGCCAACGTGTTGCTCTGCGCCTCCTTCCACACCTCAGGCCCATCCTTGGACCCTGCGGGGAAGTTGCATTAACTTAACGCCTTGCGACGGAGTTTTCCAGTCCCGCTGGGAGCCTGAGTGCGCGACGTCCTGGTTCTGCTCGTGTTCTGCGTGGCGGCGGTTTACGCGCTGCGCCGGCCGTTCGTCGGCCTCGTGCTCTACAACTGGATCAGCATCATGAACCCGCATCGGCTGGGCTGGGGCTTCGCCGCCTCGCTCCCTCTCGCGCAGGTCGCGGCGGCGATCACGCTGATCGGACTGTGGCGCAGCCCGGGCGAATCGCGCTTCCCGCGCGATCGCAACGTGTTTCTCATGGTCGCCATGTGGGCCTGGGTCACCCTGACGACGATCTTCGCCTTCTACCCCAAGGACGCGTGGATCATCTACCGCGACGTGAGCAAGACGTTCCTGATGGCGATCGTAGGCGTGACGCTGTTGACGACGCGCCAGCGCGTGCTCACCTTCGCGCTGGCGATCGTCGGGTTCGTCGGGTTCTACGGCATCAAGGGCGCGATCTTCAGCGTGTTGACCGGGGGCAACTTCAAGATCTGGGGGCCGGACGGCTCGGCGCTCGCGGACAACAACGCGGTCGGCCTGGCGCTGGTCATGGTCGCGCCGCTGTGCTTCTTCCTCAGCGGCACGATGGCCAAGCGCTGGCAGTCACTGGCGCTGCTCGGGACAGGATTTGCCTGCGTCGTCTCGGCGGCGTTGACGTATTCTCGCGGCGCTCTGATCGGTCTGATCGCGATCGCGGCGGCGTCGCTCCTGTTCACCAAGCGCAAGTTCGTGGTCGGCGCGTCGATCGCGCTCGTCGTCGTGGTCGGTGGAGCGGTGCTTCCCGCGCACTGGTTCGATCGCATGAACACGATCCAGTCCTACGAGGGTGACCGGTCGGCGGAGATGCGGATCAACTCGTGGCACATGTCGGTCAACCTGGCCAAGCACAACTTCCTCGGGGGCGGGTTCGATTGCTTCACGATGAAGGAGTACTACGACTACGCGCCCGATCCCGAGCTCGGGCGCACCCGATCGGGCATCGCCAGCACGGCGCACAGCTGCTACTTCGAGGTCATCGCGATGCACGGGTTCCTGGGCTTCGCCCTGTACATGGGCTGCCTGCTGTCGATGCTGCTGGCGCTCCTGCGCATCGGGAGACAGGCCAAGCGACACGCGCAGGCGACGTGGATCGCGCCCTACGCGCGCGCGTTCCTCGTCAGCATCGTCGGATTCATGGCCTGCGCCGCGTTCCAGTCCAAGGCGTTCTTCGACCTGTACTGGGTGATCTACGCGACGGCGATCGGGTTCTGCGTCGTCGCTCGGGCGGAGCTCCACGTCGATACGCGGGTCCCGGCCCGCGCGAACGTGCCACCGATCGCGAATGCCGCGGCGACGGGGGCGCGCTAGATGCGCCGACGGACGCTGTTCGCGCTCGCCGCGCTCGCGCTGTCGCTGTCCCTCGCCGCTTGCGGCGGGGAGGCCGCGCTGCGGATCCTCGGTTGGGGTCCGCCGTACTTCGTGTTCGAACCCGCAGATCGGCTACGTCATCCGGCCGAACGCGAGCTTCCAAGTCTCGGCCCGCGACGAGGGCGGTGCGCGGCAGCTGGCGTCGAACTCGCACGGATTGCGCGACGTGGAGCACGCGTACGACAAGCCGGCCGGGGCCCGACGCATCCTGGTCCTCGGCGACTCGTTCTGCGAGGCTCAGCAGGTCAATCTCGAGGACGCGTTCTTCCGCGTCGTGCAGCATGCGCTCGACGACACCGCGGGCGATCGGGCCTACGAGGTGATCAACGCCGGCGTCAGCGGCTACGGCACCGACCGAGAGCTCCTGTTCTACCGCCACGAGGGGCGCAAGTACTCGCCCGACGACGTGTGGCTGATGTTCGTGTTCAACGACGTGCGGAACAACGACCGGGCGATGCAGCTGCGGATGTACGGGGACCGCAACGAGCCGTACTTCGTGCTGAACGGCTCCGAGCTCGAGCTGCAGAACTTCCCGGCGCGCCAGACCGTGTGGGCCGCCGGCCGTCAGAGCGTGCGCGCCCATCTGTACCTGTACCACTTCGTGTGGGATCTGGTGCAGGAGGCCCGGCTGTCCCGGCGGGCGGTGGAGCCCGGGAGCGGCGTACCGTTCGACTACCGCCTGTACGAGGACCCGCCCGATCCCGAGTGGGACCGCGCATGGACGATCACGGCCGCGCTGCTGCGCGAGCTGCAGGCCGAGACGGCGCGCGACGGCGCCCGGCTGCTCGTCGTGGCCGTTACCAACGACCTGCAGCTCCATCCGGACCACCGCGAGCAGATGTTCGACCAGTATCCGGCGATGCGCGAGATGCGCTGGGACTGGAGCCAGACGCACCGGCGGCTGGAACAGATCTGCGCCGCACACGGGATCCCGTTCCTCGACCTGCTCCCGCCGTTCCTCGCCGCCGCCGAGAACGAGCCGACGCGCTATCTGCACTCGTTCGGCGGACATTGGACGAAAGCCGGGCATCGGCTGGCCGCCGAGGTGCTGGATGAGTACCTCGGACGTGCGCCGGCGCTCGCCGCGCCTGGGGTCGCCGGGCGCTAACGGACCCGTCGCCTCACTGCGGGCGCACGCCGGTCGGAGGCGCCGGCGGGGTGGTCGGGATCGCATCGGTGTGGCGGTACAGCCAGACCTTGGGGTTGCCGAGGTCTCCGCCGCCATGCGTGATGTACATGATCGCGTTGTACTCGGCGATCGTGGCCTCGATGTTGTCGATCGCGCACTGCGTCGACACGTTGTCGTTGTACAGCGGCGGCATCGACCACGTGATCGTGCTCCACGTCTTGGTGATCGGGTTGTAGAAACGCCACCGGTTCGGGTCGGTCGTATTGCACTCGTTGTACACGACGAACCCTCCGCCCGCCGGATCGTGCGCGACCAGGGCGCCGACCGGACCCATCGTGTGGATCTGTGTCGCGCCCTGCTCGAACGTGCCGTTGGCCTTGAACGTGCACGTTCTCGATCCGGACTCGCGCGAGCCGAACCAGATCAGCTTGTTGACCGAGTCGTACTCGGCCCACTGGTAGATGCCCTGCGACGTCGAGCTCAGGGTGCATCCGGTCGCGTTGAGATCGGACCACGTGTTGGTCGAGCGGGTCCAGAAGTTGACGTCGGCCAGATCGCCGCGGCACAGCCGGAACAGTCCCGCGCCGGCCGTTCGATCCGGGAAGTACACGATCGGCGTGGTGACGACGTTCGAGCAGTAGTTGGACGGAAGCTCGATCCACGTCGAGCCGTTCCACCGGTTCACGAACTCGGAGTCGAACCCCTGGACGAACCATTCGCCGCTGATCGGGTCGCCGGTGTTGTGGTCGTAACCGTGGCTCGGCGTGCAGCCGTTGACGCCGGAGACGTTGGGCGAGTTCGTGCAGCCGGAGGACGAACCCCCACAGCTGTTCGTCGGCGGATAGTTGATCGAGTCGACGCCGCTCCAGTCGTTCGTCGCCTCGTCGTACGTCAGGATCTTGTCCGAGCCCTGGTGCGGGGAGCCGATGAACTTCACCTGGTTGCGCACGGGATCCCAAAACGCCGTGTCCGACTCGGTCGTGATATGCGGATTGCCAGGAGCACAGGTCGACATGTCCGCATGCGTCGGCGGCGTCGAGAACTCGCACCACTGGTGCGCCGAGAGGCCATCGATCGCGCATCGCAGGGCGGTCTTGCCGGCACAGCCGGTCTGACACGGCGCCGCGAGCGCTCGTGGGGCGGCGACGAGAGCCATGAGCCCAAGTGTCGCCAGGAGCTGCTGGAACGCAACCGGCCGATTCATCAACGCCTTTCCACTCCTCCCCCGAACGGTCGTCGCCGGCCCCTGGCTAGCCAATATTCGCGTTGGCGCGCCAAAGCGCAATCGACACGATCGAGATCCGCGGATCCACCTCCGCGCTTGCAAAAGTGTAACCGAGTCGACCGCTCCGCGCGTGCGTCGATCGTCCCGGACCCTTATCTTCAGATCACGTCATGATGAGTCGGGAAAGCGAGGCGATCGTCGGCGGGCCAACTCCGCTGAGCGACGCGCGCTTCGCGTTCATCGGATGCGGGGCGATGGCGGAAGCGGTCATCGCGGGCCTGCTGCGGCGGCGGCTCGTCGCGCCCGATCAGATCGTCGGCAGCCACCCCCGCATCGACCGCCGCGAAGAAATCCTCGGGCGATACGGCGTGCGGCTGCTCGAGTGCAACCGCGAGGCGGTGCTCGCCGCCCAGCCACCGGCCGCGGGACCGAGCGGCGCGGTCCCGGGCGTGTCCCTCGTCGTGCTGGCGGTGAAGCCGCAGCGGCTGAGCTCCGTGCTACGCGAGCTTCGCGGGGCTCTCGCGCCCTCGCAGGTCATCGTGTCGATCGTGGCGGGCGCGCGAACCGAGATGATCGCCAGCGAGCTGCTCCACCCCGCCGTCGTGCGAACGATGCCGAACACCCCGGCGCAGATCGGCCAAGGGATCACCGCGTGGACCGCGACATCCGAAGTCAGCGAGTCCCAGGAGCGCGCCGTGTGCTCGATGCTCGAGGCGCTCGGCCAGACGCTGCGGGTCGAGAACGAGCGGCAGATCGACATGGCCACGGCGCTGAGCGCGACCGGACCGACGTACGTGTTTCTCGTCATGGAGGCGCTGGTCGATGCCGGCGTGCACATGGGATTCTCCAGGCACACGGCCCAGGTGCTGGTGCACCAGATGATGCTCGGGTCGGTGCTGTTCGCGCGGGAATCGCACAAGCATCCGGCGGATCTCCGCAACATGGTCACCTCGCCCGGCGGAACGTCGGCCGAGGCGATCTACCAAATGGAGAAGGGCAGCCTGCGCACCGTGCTGTCGAAGGCGGTGTGGGCCGCGTACCAGCGCGCGGTTGCGCTCGGTGGCGGATGAGGGGTCCGATCCGCTGGCGGCACGGCCGTGGAGGCCCTATGGTAAGAGGTCGCTTCCTCGAGGGTGTGGCGATGGGACGCTCGTTGCCCGGCCGGTGGGCCAGAAACGTCGCGCGGCTGGGTGTGATTCTCGCGTTGCTCTTGGGCCCCGGTGTTGCCCGTTCGGTGGCCGGGGACTGCAACGACGGCACCGACAACGACGGCGATGGCGAGACCGACTTTCGCTCGGACTGCAACCCGGCGATCCACAACTGCGACCTCGACTGCTACGACGCCCTCGACCCGCGCGAGAGCCCGTGCTCGGACGGCTCGGCGTTCTGCGATACGTGGTGCGCCGCCAACCCCGCGACCACCGTACGCTGCGTCGGGTTCGACGACGACGCGATGATCCGCCGGTTCGCCTATCCGATCCAGAGCGCCATCTGCCAGAACACGACCCCGGGAGCGGGGAACAAGTGCTTCGGCTCGTTCGCCGATGGCGGAGGGACCGAGGGCAGCACGAAGGCGATGCGTATCGAGATCCCGTTGACCGGCCACCCTGCTTCGGGCGGTGTGACGGACTCCTACGTCATGCAATTCCGCGACGACAACTCGGTTCAGTTCGACGTCGGCTCCGAGTTCTGGGTGCGCTGGGACCAGAAGATGAACCAGAGCTACCTCGATCACCTGCAGTCGAAGCAGCTCTACATCAACGAGGGCAACGGTCCGGGAGGCTTCTGGCACAGCTGCGTGCCGACGTCGAGCGCCCAGCCGTTCGCGTGCGCAACCTCCTGCACCGACATGGAAGTGGTCGTGCAGGAGGCCGGCGCGAACGGCGGTGGGAATCTCGCCGGCTTCTATCACGGATGCCCCGGACCCGAGGGCAACAAGGGAGTCCGCTATTCGGACTCGACAACCGCCGACGGGAACCCGAGCTGCGGGAACATCCGGGTCCAGCACGTCGAGGGGTTCGGCGGCGAACAATGCTGCTACAACGGGAACCAGGCGGATTGCGTGCGCTTCGATACGGGGTGGACGCGGTACTGGATGCACGTCGTCGTAGGACCCAGTTGGCTCGCCGCGGATGACCGCATCCAGATGTACGTGCAGCGCGCAGGAGATGCCGGGCGCATTCTGGTCTACGACACGGACATCTCGAAGAATTTCGGGGACACGTTCCTCGGGAAGTTGACGCAGTGTGGCGCATGCACGGGGAGCCCGGGGACCCCCTGTCACCAGAACAGCGACTGCGGTGGATCCGGAACGTGCGATCTGCGTTACGACTGCGGGCCCGAAGACAGTGGTTCGGGAAAGTACGGCAAGATCTGGATCAACGAGTACACGTCCGCCTTGATCGGCACTCCGTCCGGCGGCGAGATCGCGTACACGTGGTACGACAACCTGCTGATCACCCGCACCGACCCGGAATCGGTTGCGACGAACCCGCCCGGCGCACCGCAGGGGTTCCGAGCCAACTGAAATTCGGTTGATTCCCTAGGCCGTTGCCGGCAGTCTTGGGCTGGGCACGATTCGCCCGCGAGTGATGTTGTGACGCAGGTCGCCGCCGACGCCACCCCGACGCCGAAGCGTAGCTGGACCGAACTGGGAGGCCTGTTCGCGGCGCCCGGGCAACCCGCCGCGCCGGGACGGATCCGCATCGCACCGTTTCTGCTCGTGCTCGCCGAGCTGGCGCTGCTCGCCCTCGTCGTCCGGCAGTTCCGCATCGAGAGCAACGCGTTCCTGCAGCTCACCCTGCTCGCGTCGGTCGGCTTCGCCGTGCACGCGCTCCTGCCGCTGGCGCTGCGCCTCCCGTTCTTCGTCGCGCTCTCGCTGACGGCGATCTTCCTGGTCTTCGGGCTCGCGACCGGTGCGGTGCTCATCGCCCTGTCGCTGACGCTGATCTGTGCGTGTCATCTTCCGATCCCTTTCGGTTGGCGCGTATCGATCGTGCTGCTCCTGGCCGTGCTGTTCGCCGCGCAGCGCGCGAGCTGGCTGCCGGCGCCGTGGTCCGGCGCGATCTGGCCGATCCTGGGCTCGATGTTCATGTTCCGACTCGTCGTGTACCTCTACGACCTGAAGCACGATCGCACCCCGACGTCGGTGTGGCGCACGCTGGGCTACTTCTTCCTCCTGCCGAACGTGTGCTTCCCGCTGTTTCCGGTCGTGGACTACAAGACGTTCCGCCGAAACTACTTCGATCAGGACAGCTTCACGATCTACCAGGTTGGCGTGAGCTGGATCGTGCGCGGCGTCACGCACCTGATCCTGTACCGCGTCGTGTACTACTACCTGACGATGGCGCCGTCGGAAGTGGTCGACGTCGGCGACCTCGTGCAGTTCGTCGTGGCCAACTTCCTGCTGTACCTGCGCGTGTCGGGTCAGTTCCACGTGATCGTCGGGATCCTGTATCTGTTCGGGTTCCGTCTGCCCGAAACCCACCACCGGTACTACTTGGCCGCGAGCTTCACCGACTTCTGGCGCCGGATCAACATCTACTGGAAAGATTTCATGCAGAAGATCTTCTACTTCCCGCTGTACTTCGAGCTGCGGAAGTGGAATCCGACCAGCGCGCTGGTCGTCTCGACGGTGCTGGTGTTCTTCGCCACGTGGCTGCTGCACGCCTACCAGTGGTTCTGGCTTCGCGGTTCGTTCCTCTTGACCTGGCCCGACGTGACGTTCTGGGCGGTGCTCGCCGGGCTCGTCGTGATCAACGTGTTGTGGGAGACGAAGCGCGGACGCGAGCGGACCCTGGGGCCGTCCCGCAGGACGCTGCACGGATCGGGCCTGCGGATGCTGCGGACCGCCGGCGTATTCTGCGCGATCTGCCTCCTCTGGTCGCTGTGGACCGCCGATTCCCTGGCCGCCTGGCTGGCCTTGTGGCCCGCTGCGCTGCGCGGGACGACCGACGTCGCCGGCTGGTTGCCGACGCTCGCCGTCGCCGGGGTTGCGGTTCGAACCTCGCAAGACCCGCCGCGTGGCGCCGCACGGTCGGCTGGCGCCTCGTGGTGGACCGCCTATCGAGCCGTCTGGGTCAGCGTCGGAACGCTCCTGCTGCTGACCGCCCTCGGGATCCAAGCGGTCTATGCGCGACTCGGACCCACCGCCGCCACGTTCATCAACTCGCTGCGCTCGGGACAGCTGAGCCGCGTCGACGCGGCGATGCTCGAGCGCGGGTATTACGAAGACCTGATGCGCGTCGATCGATTCAACGGCCAGCTCTGGGAGATCTACATGAAGAAGCCGGCGCGCTGGTTCGGCGTCGAGGGCCTGGGGCTCGAGCGGTTCACCGGCGATTTCCGGCAGAAGGAGCTCGTGCCGTCGTTCAGCGTGCTGACCGAGCATGGAGCGATCACGACGAACCAGTGGGGCATGCGCGACCGAGAGTACGCGAAGGAGCCCTCGGCCCCTACGTTCCGCGTGGCGATGCTCGGCGCATCCTCGGTCATGGGCTGGGGCGTCGGCGACGGCGAGACGTTCGAATCGCTGCTCGAGGCCGAGCTGAGCCGAGACGCCGACTCCGGGCAGCCGGCCTGGGAGATCCTCAACCTCGGCGTTCCGGGATACAGCGCGCCCCAGCAGCTGGCAACCCTGCCGAAGGCCCTGTCCTTTTCGCCGGACGCGCTGTTCTACGTATCGCCGGGTCGCGAGCTGAGCGTCGCGGCGCGCTATCTCGCCGAGGTCGTCCGCAAGGAGATCCCGATCCCGTACGACCCCTTGGCGGACGTCGTTCGACGCTCCGGGATCGAGCCCACGCAGGAGGAGTCCGTAGCGCTGCGTCGGCTGGAGCCGTTTCGCGGCGAGATCCTGTCGTGGATCTACGAGACGATCGTCGCGCAATGCCGAGCCCAGGACGTCTTACCGGTGTACATTTTCCTGCCGCAGGTCTACGAAGGTCAGTGGCAGGACGAGACGCCGGAGATGGTCCGACGCGCCGAGGCAGCGGGGTTCGTCGTGATCGACCTGCAGGACGTGTTCGCCGGGCGAGACGTGGCCACCGTTCGCTTGGCGGAGTGGGACAACCATCCCAACGTCCTCGGGCATCGTCTGATCGCCGAGCGGCTGGCTGCCGAGATCCGGCGACGGGCAGAGATCTTTTCTCGGCACACGGACACACAGGCCATAACGATGCATCCGGAGGGGGACCGATGAAGGGCTCGATGATCGAGACGGTGAAGGCCTACATCTTGAAGGAGTTCCTTCCGGGTGAGGATCCGAACGAACTGCGGGACGACACACCGCTGATCACGGGGGGAATCCTGGACTCCCTGGCGACGCTCAAGCTCGTCGCGTTCCTCGAGGAGCGGTTCGGGGTGAGCATCGCGGCGCACGAAGCGGACGTCGAGCACCTGGACACGCTGGAATCCATCGCCGACCTCGTGAGCTCGAAGAAGTAGGCCGCGCGATGGACCGCGCCGGCTTGCACGAGCTGTTCGAGGACGCGGCTCTCAGGGTTCCGCATCGAGTCGCGCTGGAGGAGCCGGCGGTGCGCGCCGGCACCGACCGCCGGACCTACCGCGAGCTCGCCGCGCTGTCGGATCGCGTGCGCGACCGGTTGCGGCACTGGGGCGTGGTCGACGGCGATCGCGTCGGGCTGTATCTGCGGAAGTCGATCGACGGCGTCGCGTCGATCCTCGGTACCCTGAAGGCCGGCGCGGCCTACGTGCCCGTCGATCCGAACGCGCCCGTCGCGCGTAACGGCTACATCCTCGGCGACTGCGCGGTCAAGGTCGTCGTCGTCGAGCGGCGGTTCGCCGACGCGGTCCAGGGAGAGCTCGCGGCCCACGGGTCGAGCCCACGAGCGCTCGTGCTCGACGACGTGGGAGGAGGCCTCGGCCTCGCCGCGGCTCTCGACCGGGAGGACGCGGCCGACCGCGCCGGCGAGTCGGCCACCGCGCGCGTGGGGCCGGACGATCGGGCGTACGTCCTGTACACCTCCGGATCGACCGGGCGACCCAAGGGCGTGATCTTGTCCCATCGCAACGCGGTCAGCTTCGTCGACTGGTGCTCCGAGGTGTTCGAGCCCCGCGAGACCGACCGCTTCTCGTCGCACGCTCCGTTCCACTTCGACCTGTCGATCCTCGACCTGTACGTGCCGCTGAAGCACGGCGCGGCTCTGGTCCTGATCGGCGAGGAGGTGGGCAAGGAGCCGCAGGGCCTGGCCGCGCTGATCGAGGAGCGGCGCATCTCGATCTGGTACTCGGCGCCGTCGATCCTCAGCCTGCTGACCCAGTACGGCGAGCTCGGGCGCCGCGACCTGTCGGCGCTGCGGATGATCCTGTTCGCCGGAGAGGTGTTCCCGATCAAGCACCTGCGAGCGCTCAAGGCGCTCGTGCCCACACCCCGGTACTTCAACCTGTACGGGCCCACCGAGACCAACGTGTGCACGTTCTACGAGGTGCCGCGCGAGATCCCCGACGAACGCACCGATCCGTATCCGATCGGCAAGGTCTGCTCCCACCTGCAGACGAAGGTCGTGTCTCCCGACGGCTCGGTGGTCGGCGCCGGAGCGGAAGGCGAGCTGTGCGTGAGCGGCGCGGGCGTCATGCAGGGCTACTGGAACCTTCCCGAGCGCAGTGCCGAA
Organism: uncultured Acidobacteriota bacterium; assembly: GCA_963824225.1. Lineage (GTDB taxonomy): Bacteria > Acidobacteriota > Polarisedimenticolia > Polarisedimenticolales > Polarisedimenticolaceae > CAWGOF01. The sequence continues at coordinate 1,236,501 of CAWGOF010000003.1, forward strand.
GCGTTCCTCGTCGACCGTTCGGGCGTCCGCTGGTATCGGACGGGTGACATCGTGGTGGAGCAGGCCGACGGCAACTACGTGTTCGTCGGCCGGCGCGATCGGATGGTCAAGCGGCGAGGCTATCGCATCGAGCTAGGGGAGATCGAGTCGGGGCTGTACCGCCATCCGGCGGTTCGCGAGGCCGCGGTCATCGCCTTGGCCGATGAAGAGTCCGGCGTGCGGATCAAGGCGTTCCTGAGCTGCCACGAAGGACGGCGCCCGTCGCTCATCGAGCTGAAGCGGTTCTGTGCCGGGGCGTTGCCGGTGCACATGATCCCCGACCTGTTCTCATTCCAGCCGTCGCTGCCCAAGACTTCGACGGACAAGATCGACTATCAGCGGCTGAAGGAGACGGAGTGATGGACTTCTCCGTTTCAGAAGATCAGAAGCTGTTGCGCGAGACGATCGTGCGCTTCGCCCAGGGCGTGCTCAACGACGGCGCCGCGGAGCGGGATCGGGACCAGACGTTCTCGCGCGACCTGTGGCGCAAGTGCGGGGAGATGGGGATCCAGGGGCTGCCGGTACCGGAGCAGTACAACGGCGGGGGCCTCGATGGACTGTCGACCGCGATCGCGCTCGAGGCCCTCGGGTACGGGTGCCACGACGGGGGGCTCGTGTTCTCCCTGTGCGCGCACCTGCTGTCCTGCGTCGTCCCGCTGTGGCTCCACGGCTCCGAAGAGCAGAAGCAGAAGTACCTGCCGGGTCTGTGCGACGGGACGCTGGTCGGAGTGCACGCGATGAGCGAGCCCGGATCGGGCTCGGACGCCTTCGCCCTGCAGACCCGCGCCGAGCGCGACGGTGACGCGTTCCGCCTGTACGGCAGGAAGATCTTCATCTCCAACGGACCTGTGGCCGACCTCGTGATCGTGTTCGCGGTCACGGACAAGACCAAGGGCTACCACGGCGGGGTCACGGCGTTCCTGGTCGAGCGTGGCGCCGCAGGGTTCGACACGAACCAGAAGTTCGAGAAGATGGGTCTGCGCTCGTCGCCGCTGGGTGAGGTGGTCCTGGAGGACGTGCGCGTGGGCCCCGACGCGGTGCTCGGCTCCGTGGGCGGCGGGTCTGGCCTGTTCACCGACGCCATGGACTGGGAGCGCGTGTGCCTGTTCGCGAGCCATCTCGGCACGATGGAGCGCCTGCTCGAGAGCTCGATCGAGTACGCGCGGACGCGTCGGCAGTTCGGTCAGGCGATCGGCAAGTTCCAGGCGGTGTCGCACAAGATCGCGGACATGAAGGTGCGACTCGAGGCCGCGCGGTTGCTGACCTACCGGGCGGCGTGGCGCCTTGGGCGCACGCGCGCCGTGTCTCTCGACGCGGCCATGGCCAAGCTGTTGGTCAGCGAGTCGCTGGTCCAGACCGCCCTGGACACGGTCCAGGTCTACGGCGGGTACGGCTTCATGACCGAGTACCAGGTCGAGCGCGCGCTGCGCGACGCCGTGGGCAGCACGCTGTACTCCGGCACGTCCGAGATGCAGCGGAACATCATCGCCCGCTGGCTCGGCCTCTGAGCTCAGCCGCGACCGGCAAACGCGGTCCGCAGGATCGTCCGCACGCGCCGGCGATAGACGAGGAGCAGGACGGCGGCGTACGTCGCCGCGCCGGCTAGAGCTTCGAGGGTCAGCCGCGCCGTGGGCGCCATGTCGACGGGGAGCTCACGGCGCACGACCACGACGACCGCGACCATGGCCAGGCACCCGAGCCCGGCCGGCTCGAGCGCCCGGAAAAACGTGCGCAGCCGCAGATCGACCAGCCGGACCGCCAGCATCAGCGGGGGCAGATTGACCAGCGGGAACACCACGACCCAGCTCCAGGCCACGGCGTCGATGCCGAACCGCACGCTCGCTGCAAAGCCTCCCACGAGTCCGACCAGCGCGAGAGCCGTGAACCACATGTTGGCCCGGAAATGGCCGGTCCATATCAACACGTGCCCCACGAGCACCTGCGCGGCGTAGAGCGCCTGGTACAGACACAGGATCCGCAGCGGCTCGACCACCGCCTCGTACTTGGGACCCAGCGCGATCGCGACCACGTGATCCGCGGTCAGCGCGAGCCCGACCGCAGCGGGGAACGCCAGGTAGGCCATCGCCTCGGTCAGCAACAGGAAGTACCGGCGCAGCTCGTCCCGCCGGGCCTGGACCTCGGTGAACACGCCGGGAACCACGCGACTGACGACCGACGTGACCTCCTGCGCCGGGAGCGCGGAGAACGTCATGGCGAAGTTGTACGCGCCGAGCGGGTCGCGACCCAGCACGCGGCCGATGACCAGCTGATCGGCGTTGCTGTAGCCGTACCAGCAGGCGCGGGACGCGAGGATGCGCCAGCCGGACAGGATCGGGCGCGCGAGGGACGCGATGCCGCGCGGCCAGGCCAGCGGATACGGCGACAGGTAGAACAGGATGCCGGTCACGGCGATGCCGCCGGCGAGCGTGTTGAGCACGAGCGACCATACGCCGAGCCCCAGGGATGCGCACACGACGAGCGTCGCCGACGTGATCAGGAACTGCACCGCCGTGACCGCGGCGAGCGTACGAAACCGGAGCTGCCTCTGGAGCATCGCGCGGGGTAGGACCTGCAGCGCATCGAGGACGAAGGTGACGCACAGCGCGCTGATCAGCGCCGCCACGAGCGGCTCGCGATAGTACGCCGCGATCGACTCCGCACCGACGAGGAACACGCCGGCGAGCGTCAATCCGACGAGCACGGCGAGCCCGGCCAGCCGTGCGAGCTGATCCCGCCCGAGCTGGCGGTCCTGCACGAGCACGGCGTCCAGCCCGAAGTCCTCGACGATGCGCAGCAGGCCGATCGGCACCGTGGCCATCGCGACGAGGCCGTAGTCGCCGGGGCTCAGCAGCCGCGCCGCGTAGAACGTGCCGATCCAGCTGAAGAACTGCGTGATCCAGCGAAACACCGCGGTCCACGCGATGCCGCGGAACAGCTGCCGGTCGAGGCGCCCCTGGCCCTCGGCCATCACGGCCCTCGGCGACGCCGGAGCTTGGCCCACTGCTCGCGCAGCCGATCGAGGCACACGCGCTCGGCTCCCGGCGGTCGACCGGCGAGGATCCACAGCGCGCAGAGCACCGCGACGTAGACCGCGCAGCCGAGCGCGACGAACGCGAGGAGCGCGAGCGTCTCGGGGAGCTGTCGTTGCGGAACGTCGATCGACGCGCTCAGCAGGCCGACCGATCCGCCCATCGCGAGCGTCGCCAGGACGGGACGCCACACGGCGGTCAAGAACTGCGGCAGCCGCAGCTCGAGCACGCGGACCAACGTGAAATAGGTCACCGGGAACTGCAGCACGCTGGCGCACAGGAACGCCAGCGCCGCGCCCTCGACGCCCAGGCGGGGCACGAGCGCGATCAACAGGAGTGTGAGCAAGCACACGAAGGCGCCGGTGGTCGCGGTCAGGATGCGGGGTCGACCGAGCGCGATGTACACGTAGCCGCCGTTGCCGTGGACGATCATCAGCGCACCGTAGACGGCCAAGACGCGCATCAACGGGATCGACTCGATCCAGCTCGGGCCGAGCACGACCCGCACGAGCAGGTCGGCCGTGACGGCGATCCCGACCGCGGCCGGCAGACCGACCATCCAGATGATCGACAGGGAGTCGAGGAACGTCCGGCGGAGCAGCGCGAGGTTCCCGGCTTGCCGGGCGAAGCCCGGAAAGATGGCGCGGTTGATCGGGGCGATCAGCTCCGACGTCGGCATGTTCGAGATGTCGCGAGCGACCACGAACGACCCGAGCGGGACCTTGCCCACCACGCGCCCGATCACGAGGTCGGCCCCCCGGTCGCGCAGGAACTGCAGCAGGTTGTTGGCCAGGAGCCAGCGCGAGAACCGGAGCAGCTGCGGCCCCGCGGCCAACGACAGCCGAGGTCGATACGGCTGCAGGGCGTAGCTCAGCGTCACCGCTCCGAGCGACGTGGCCAGCTGGCCGAACACGAGCGCCCAGTGGTTGCGCAGCAGGAACGCTGCGGGCACGACGACGACGAAGCCGGCCAGCTTGCGCAGAACGCGGTACTGGAATTCGCGGCGGAACTGCAGATCCTTGCGGAACGCGACGACGCCGATGTTCTCGAACCCCTGGACCAGGATGCACAGCGCCAAGCAGAACAGGACCGCGGGCACGCGTGGCTCCGCATAGAATCGTCCGGCGAGCGGCGCCAGGGCGAACAGCAGGAGCGCCGCGCTCGTTCCGAACAGGACGTTGAACGTCCACGCCGTGTCGTAATGCTCCCGCGTCGCCGACGGGTTCTGGATCAGCGCCGTGTCGAAGCTGAACGCGGTGAACAGCTCGGCGGCCCCGATGAACGCCATCGCCATGGCCACGATCCCGAAGTCCGCCGGGACGAGGAGCCGGGCCAGGATCACCGTGCTGATGAGCCCCAGGCCCCGCTCGGTGAGCTTGAACAGCACCATCCACACGGCGCCCTTGGCGATCTTGCGCCCCAGCCACGGGTCCTCGGCGGCGGGCTGCTCGGAGCCGGCTACGGACACGCGGCGACTCCGCGGTACAGATCCTCGTACGCCGCGACCATGCTCTCGACCCCGAACCGCTCGAGCGCCCGACGGCGCGCGGCAGCCCCGTGCGTCCGTCGCAGCTCGGGGTCGGTCGCGTAGCGCTCGAGCAGGCGCGTCAGCTCGTCCGCTCGACCGGGAGCGAACAGGTAGCCGCACGCGCCATCGACGACGAGCTCCGGGTTGCCGCCGCGCGCGGTCGCCAGGACCGGGACGCCCGAGGCCAGCGCCTCGAGGATCGTGTTCGAGATCCCCTCGTTGTGCGATGGGAGCACGAACACGTCGGTCTCCGACAGGACGTCGGGCACGTCGGCGCGCTCGCCGAGGAACCGCACCCCATCGCCCGACTGGCGCTCGAGCGCAGTCCGCTCCGGACCGTCTCCCACGACCCACAGCTGCGCGTCGGGGCGTCGGCGCCGCAACTCGTGGATCGCGCGGAACAGCGTGGGGTGGTCCTTGATCGGGTCGAGCCGGCTGCAGATCGTGGTCACGAACGCGCCGGGCGCGACCTCGAGCTCGCGACGGATCGGACCCCGGGAGGCCCCGGGGCGGAAGCGTGCGGTGTCGACACCGTTGTAGATCTGGCGCACGGGGGCGCGCACGCGCACGCGCTCGGTGAGCCAGCGCTCGATGTCCTTCGACACGCACGTGTACGAGCGGACCCAGCGCGAGGTGTGACGCCGGGCCAGGATCCGCTTGCGGCTCGCCCCGTGCGGATCGTCCATCGTCCAGCCGTGCTCCCCGTGGACGACCCGCGAGAGCCGCGCCCATCGTGCGGCGAGGATCCCGTCGACCCCGCCCCAGTTCCGCGTGTGGACGACGTCGGGGCGCTCGGCGCGCAGCGTGCGCGCGAGACGCACGACGAAACGGAACGAATGGCCCGGTCGCTTGTCGAGCTCGATCAGCCGGGTCCCCGGCGGCAAGAGCTTGGCCGACCCCCCCGAGCGGGTCAGGCACAGCACGGCGTGCGCGAATCCCGGCGTGGCACGATCGACGAGCGTCGCGATCCCCTTCTCGAGCCCGCCCGTGCCGAACGAGTGCACGACGTGGACGACGCGAATCACGCCCGCGCCCGCGAGCTCAGGCCGCGGGCCGGACGCCGAAATTGCGGTACCACAGGTTGAGCATCAGCACGGCCCACAGCTCCGTGGCCCAGTTGCGCGTTCCCCGTTGATGCTGCAACCAGATCCGCTCGAGATACGTGGGATCGAAGAACTCGCGGCTCGCGGCGCCGCGCAACACCAGGTCCTCGGCGTAACCCGCGAGCTCGCCGCGCAGCCATTCGAGGATCGGCACCCCGAAGCCCATCTTCTTCCGATGCAGGATCTCGCGCGGCAGGAGCGGCTCGAGCGCGCGCTTGAAGATGTGCTTGCCGTTCTGGCCGTCGAGCTTGAGACGCCACGGGATTCGCGCCGCGCGCTCCATGAACACGTGGTCCAGGATCGGGCAGCGCACCTCGAGCGACACGGCCATGCTCGCCCGATCGACCTTGGTCAGGATGTCGTCGCACAGGTAGGTCTTGATGTCCAGGTACTGGATCCGCGACAGGTGATCGTCGGCCGGTGCGTTGCGGTACAGATCGTGGAACCGCTCGGCCGTGCGGTAGCCGCCGAGCGCGGACTGGAGCTCGGGGCGCAGCAGGCTGCGCTTGCGATCGTCCCAGAACGCGCTGACGGAGAAGCAGTAGGCGTCCACGGGGTCCCGCGCGAGGTTCGACAGGAACGCCTTGCCGCGGAACACCTGCGGCAGATAGTCGGCCTTGGGATACAAGCCACCGAGGGCAGCGAAGATCCCGCGCCCGAGCCGTCCGGGGAGAAAGCTGCGCACCGCGTTCTCGCGCAGATCGAAGTAGTACCGGCGGTAGCCGGCGAAGCTCTCGTCTCCCCCGTCCCCCGACAGCGCAACCGTCACGCGCTCCCGCGCGGTCTTCGACACGTAGTACGTCGGTACCGCGGACGAATCGGCGAACGGCTCGTCGTAGTGCCAGGCCAGCCGCTCGACGACCGGCACCGCTTCCGGCGTGACGCGGTACTCGTGGTGGTCGGTGCGGAACAGCTCGGCCACGCGTCGCGCGTGCGGCGTCTCGTCGTAGCTCGCGACGCTGAACGCGATCGAGTTCGTGACCACGGGCTGGGCCGAGGCCCGCGCCATCAGCGCTACGACCGCCGACGAATCGACGCCGCCCGACAGAAACGCCCCGAGCGGGACCTCGCTGATCATGCGCATGCGGGTCGACTCGTCGAGGCAGCTCATCAGGTCGTCGATCATCGCCGGCTCGCCGTCGGTTCGCGCGTCCTCGAACGACAGGTCCCAGTACGGGCGCACCGCGCTCGCCGAGCGGTCGATCACCGCATAGTGCGCGGCGGGGAGCTTGTGGATCGAGCGGAAGATCGACTTGGGCGCGGGGACGTAGAGCAGCGACAGGTAGTCGGACAGCGCCGTCGGCTCGATGTCGCGCGGCACGTCGTCTGCCGCGAGGATCGCCTTGAGCTCCGAGCCGAAGAGCACGCGGCGCTCGTCGAGCAGGTAGTACAGCGGCTTCTTCCCCACGCGATCGCGGGCCAGGAGCAGCCGCTCGCGCCTCGCGTCCCACAGCGCGAACGCGAACATGCCGCGGAGCCGGGTCAGGCACTCGTCGCCCCACTCCTCGTAGGCGTGGACGATCGCCTCCGTATCCGAGCGCGTGCGGAACCGGTGCCCGCGCTGCTCGAGCTCCGGCGCCAGGGACTGGAAGTTGTAGATCTCGCCGTTGAACGTGATCCAGACCGTGCCGTCCTCGTTGCACATCGGCTGCTGGCCGCTCGCCAGGTCGATGATGCTCAGCCGGCGATGGCCGAGTCCGACATCGCCGCGCAGCGAGCGGTCGCGCGTGGCTTCGGGCACCGGGGTCGTGTAGAAGCGCGCCCCGTTCGTCGCGCGTCCCGCACCGTGTCCAACGTTACAGTAGTAACCCTCTTCGTCCGGTCCGCGGTGGCTCAACGTGCGTGTCATGCGCACGAGGCTGTCGGCATCGACCGGCGCCCCGTCGCGCCGGAACACACCCGCGATCCCGCACATCGTCGCCACCCTCCGCCGCCGGGCTGCGGCGCCGAACGGTCATGTTCGCACACTTCGGGGCCAACGCCCGAGACGCGACCGGCCCTCGCTGCATCGGCTGATCACCCACCTGCGGCCACGACAAGGTGGGAATATTCGCACTTCTGGCCCGAAGCGCAAACGTGGCGATGCGGTGGGGGCGACCCTATGTTAGGCCGCGCGCAACCTCGTCTTCGACACGAAACGTGGTACGACAATCAGCAGATCACGCTGGTCGATCCGGAGTCGGGTGTGCGGCCTGAGACCCAGAGCCGTACGGCTCGCGCGCCGCGGCGCCCCAGCTGGCAGCGAGTGGTCGCGTTCAACGCGATCCTGATCCTGGGAGTCTTGGTCCTGGCCGAGGGCGCGGTACGCGTGCGGCAGACGTTCAAGTACGGCACGCCGGCGACCGTCGAGGATTACTACACGGACGATCCGCTGACCGGTCTGCGCGTCCCGATCGCAAATCTGTCCAAGGGTCACATCTCGGTCAACAGCCGTGGGTTCCGTGGTCCAGAGATCGGGATGCCGAAGCCTCCCGGCACCGTACGAATCGCGTTTCTCGGCGCTTCGACCACCTGGTGCGCCGAGGTCTCGGGCAATGACTCGACCTGGCCGCACCTGGTCACGAGCTCGCTCGCCCGCGCGTTGCCCGCGGTGCGCTTCGACTACGTCAACGCCGGGGTGCCCGGGTTCGCGATGCACTCGATCCGCAAGAACCTGGAGCTCCGCGTGGCTCCGCTCGAGCCCGACGTGATCGTTATTTACGAGGCGTCGAACGATCTCTCGCGCGAGATGCGCGAGCTCGCCGCCCGAGCGGGCCTGATCGACGAGGCCCAGATGCACGAGCTGATGTGGCCCAGCCGGTACTCGCTCCTGTGGCGTCTGGCGGAGAAGAACCTCCGCGTGATGGCGGCGCAGAGGACGACATCCGATCCCACGCGACGACTCTCGGCCCGAGCGGCGTCGCTCGGCGCAGAGTATCGTCGCGACCTGGCCGAAGTGGTGCACGAGGCCCAGCGGACGGCCAAGCTCGTCGCGCTCGCGACTCTCTCGACGCAGCTGCGGCACGAGCAGACAGCGGAGCAGCAAGCGCAGGCGATGTCCTCCGCGTCCTTCTACATGCCGTTCGTCACCGCCCCGCTGCTGCTCGACGCCGTCGAGCGCTACAACGAGATCGGCCGAGAGGTGGCGTCCGCGGCGGGGGTCGTGTTGATCGGCGGCGAGGACGAGATTCCCGGAGATCCTGCGCACTTTACCGACACCGTGCACTTCACGGACGCCGGCAGTCGAGCGATGGCCGACCGCGTCACACGCGCGCTCCGCGGGAACGCTACGTTTCAGGCGGTCGTCGATGCGGCCCAGAGTTCGCGGGGCACCGGTACGGCTGCGTTGAGCGATCCCACGCGCGCGGCGTACCATGGTCCGCCGCGTTCCTGGGCGCCAGACTAGGATCCGTCCTGCGGCATCGGACCGGAGGGAGCTCGTTCGTGTGCGGGATCCACGGGATCTACCGGTTCGACGGGCAGCCGGTCCAGCCGGACGAGCTCGGCGCCATGGGGCGGATCACCACGCATCGCGGTCCCGACGACGAGGGCCTGTACGTCGACGGCGCCTGCGGCATCGGCATGCGGCGGCTGTCGATCATCGACCTCGCCGGCGGGCACCAGCCGCTGTCGAACGCCGACGAGCACGCTGTGGCTCGTCTGCAACGGCGAGATCTACAACTTCCGCGAGCTGCGCGCGGAGCTCGCAGGCGCAGGGCCACCGCTTCAAGACCGGCTCGGACTGCGAGGTCGCTCCTCCACGCTGTACGACGCCGAGGGCGACGCGCTTCGTCGCAGCGGCTGAACGGCATGTTCGGCTTCGCGCTGTGGGATGCGCGCCGCCGCCGGCTGCTGATCGGCCGCGACCGCCTCGGCATCAAGCCGCTGTACGTGCTGCAGGACAGCGCACCGCCTGGCGTTCGCGTCCGAGGCCAAGGCGCTGCTCGCGCTGCCGGGCGTTCGCGCCGAGCTCGACCGCTGCGGCGCTCGCCAGTCTACCTGCACCTGGGCTACGTCGCCGCGCCCGCACTCGATCTTCACGGGCATCCGCAAGCTGCCGCCGGCGACGCTGCTGTCGTGGAGGGCGGCGCGGTGCGACGAGCGGCGCTACTGGCGCGCTCCCGGCCGACGATCGACACGCCGTGCCGCGAGAGCGCAGTGGGTCGAGCGCGTGCGCGCGCGGCTCGAGCGCTCGGTGCGCGATGCAGATGGTGAGCGACGTGCCGATCGGCGCGTTCCTCTCCGGCGGCATCGATTCGAGCGCCGTCGTCGGCCTTCATGGCGCGCGCAGCGACCGAGCCGATCACGACCTACGCGATCGGCTTCGACGGGCGGCGCGGCCGAGGCGCTACTACAACGAGCTGCCGTACGCGCGGCGAGGTGGCGCGAGCTGTTCGGCACCGAGCACCACGAGATCGTCGTGCGGCCCGACGTCGTCGCGCTGCTGCCGCAGCTGCTCTGGCACATGGACGAGCCGATCGCCGACACGGCCTTCATCACGACCTACCTCGTGTCGCGAGTTCGCGCGCCGGGACGTCAAGGTGATCCTGTCGGGCGTCGGCGGCGACGAGCTGTTCGGCGGCTACCGGCGCTACCTCGGCGGTCACTACGCAGGCGCGGTTCCGGCCGGCTGCCGCGCTGGCTGCGAGCGTCGCGTCGCGCTCGCGGCGCGTCGCGCTGCCGAGCCGACCGCCACTCGCCGCTGCTGAACCGTCATGCGGCTGGCCAAGGGCTTCCTCGCGTCAGCGCCGAGCTGTCGTCCGACGAGCGCTACCGCAGCTACCTGCAGGTGTTCGACCGGGCGACCGTGGCGCGAGCTGCTGCTCGCGCCCAACGGCGCCGACGCGCCGACGCTGCTCGCTGCGCGCGTTCGACGCCGCGGGCACGCAGCGACGAGCTGAACCGCATGCTCGCCGTCGACGCCGAGACGCAGCTGCCCGACGACCTGCTGCTGCTGACCGACAAGATGAGCATGGCGGTGTCGCTCGAATGCCGCGTGCCGCTGCTCGACCACGAGCTGGTCGAGCTGGCGGCCGCGATGCCGGCCGAGGTCAAGATCCGCGGCGGCCGGCTGAAGCACGTGCATGAAGGAGGCGCTCGCCGACCTGCTGCCGCGCGACATCCTCGAGCGCAAGAAGCGCGGCTTCGGCACGCCGATGGGCGCGTGGCTCAAGGGCGACCTGGCGCCGGTGCTGCGCGACGCTGCTGTCGCGCGGACGTCGTGCGCGCGCGCGGCCTGTTCGACTGCCGGCGGTCGTCGCGAGCTGATGGCCGCTCACGAGGCGCAACCGCATCGACGGCACCGACGCGCTGCTCGCGCTGATGAACCTCGAGATCTGGAGCCGCGTCTACCTCGACCGGCGCGACGCCGGCCGACGTCGCCGACGAGCTGCAAGAGCTACGTCGCGCGATGAACGATCCTCTACGTCTGCCATCGCTTTCCGTTTCCGCCGAAGCGCGGCGGCAAGATCCGGCCGTTCAACATGATCCGGCACCTGACGTGCCGCGGGGCACGAGGTGACGGTGTGCTCGCTGGCGCGCTCGGCGGCCGAGGCGGAGGAGGGCCAGGGCATCGCGCCGTACTGCGCAGCGCTTCGAGATGGCGACCGTGTCCGCGAGCCGGTGCAGATGCGCCGCGCATGGTCGCGCGGCTGCCGCACGCCGACGCCGTCGTCGATGGGCTACTTCTACTCGCTCGGCGACTCGCGCGGCGCGTCGCGCGTCCTGCTCGACACGACAGCGCTTCGACCTGATCTTCGTGCACTGCTCGTCGGTCGCGCAGTACGTCGAGCACGTGCGCGGCGTGCCGAAGATCCTCGACTTCGGCGACATGGACTCGCAGAAGTGGCTCGAGTACGCGAACTACAAGCCGTTCCCGCTCGTCGGCTGGGCTATCGGCTCGAGGGCCAGCAAGCTGCGAGCGCGCGGAGCGCCGCTTGGCGCGCGCAGTTCGACCTGTGCACGGCGACGACCCGCGCCGAATGGGAGACGCTCGACGGCTACGCCACCGGGGCGGCGACCGACTGGTTCCCGAACGGCGTCGACAGCGAGCTACTTCCAGCCCGACCGACGAGCCGTACGAGCCCGACACGCATCAGCTTCGTCGGCCGCATGGACTACTACCCGAACCAGGAGTGCATGGCGCGGTTCTGCCGCGAGGTGCTGGCCCGTGCTTCGCGCGCGCGCGACCCCGGCTGAAGCTGCTGATCGTCGGCGCCGATCCGACGCCCGCGATGCGCGACGCTCGGCGGATCTGCCGGCGTCACGGTCACCGGTTCGGTGCCCGACGTGCGGCCGTACGTCCTGCGCTCGGCGCTGATGGTCGCGCCGCTGAACATCGCGCGCGGCACGCAGAACAAGATCCTCGAGGCGATGGCGATGGGCGTGCCGGTCGTGACCAGCGCGATCGCTGCCGGCGGCGTGGACGCCGAGGCAGGTCGCCATCTGCTCGTGGCGGCGAGCGCGCGGGACTACGTCCAGGCGCTGCTGCGGTTGATCGACGACCCGACCGAGCGGCAGCGTCTCGCGCACGCCGGACGCGAGCGCATGCTCAGCCACCACAGCTGGCCGCGCTCGATGGCCCGGCTCGATCGGATCATCGACGCCTGCCGCGAAGGCTTCGCCCGCCGAGCTGCGACCGCCTGAGCTCAGCCGACCACGCGATCGAGGAGCTGGGCCAGGCGCTCGGTCTGTGCCCTGCGTGAGGACCGCGCGACCAGGCGAGCGTCCGGAACGGGTGCGGTCCCGGCGCGCATCCGCTCGAGGATCGCGGACAGGCCATGGACGATGCCTGCCGCATCGTCGAGCCGTGCGATCGGCTCGATCCCGTGGGCGAGAAGCGTGGCCCCGGTGTCGCCGGACCACGTGGTGAGCGCGACGATCGGCCTCCCGGCGCGGAGATACTCGTAGACCTTGGCCGGGATCTGCTCGTCGCAGTTGCTCGCCTGGAGCAGCATCAGGCCGTGGGATGCCATCATTTCGGCGATCGCCGAGCGATGGTCGATCCGCGGAGCGAGCTCGACGACGTCGGTGATCCCCGCGTCCTCGAGCATCCGTGCGTAGAACTGGTCGTGACCTGTCGCGCGGAGGACGAGGCGGAACGACTCGGGCGCGATCCGACCCTCCCGGCGCATTCGGGACAGCGCGGCAAACAGGTGCGTCGGGTCGCGCTCGCTCGGATAGAGCGTCCCGCTGTGCACGAGGTTCAGCCGCGCTCCGACCGGCGCCACCGGCGTCGGCGAGATCCCGGCAAAATCCTCCTCGTCGAAGCCGTTGTCGAGCCTGTGCATGCGCGCCGCGGGCTCACCGGGGTAGCGCTCGGCGTACGTCCTGAGCGCCGAGGGCGCGGTGAACGTGACCGCTCGGCTCGCCGTGACGGCACGCCGCTCGACCCACTCGAACGCCCGCCACTGCCGGCGGTCGGTCGGGTAGTCCGCCTGGCACATCGGGTCTCGAAAATCGGCGACCCACGGCAGTCCGGTCGCCCGGGCCACGCACCAGCCGATCAAGTGGGCCGTGGCGATCGGATAGGTCGACCAGATCGCGTGCGGCCTGTACCGTCGGACGAGCCGGATCCCCGCCAGCACGCCCGCCGGCAGCCAGCTGATCCAGCGGTCGGGCAGCGCAGTCCACATCGAGTACCGCCCGCGGATCGCGAGGTGTCGAGCAGCGTCGAGGCTCACGGCGCGCCGGACGACGATCCCATCGGGCACCTCCCGGCTCAAATCGGCGCCACGCGACGGATAGGCCGACGGCCGGACGGTCAGGACGATCGGCTCCCACCCCAGCTGCGGCAGGTGCCGGACGAACTTCAGCGTGCGATGGACCCCGCTCGAGCCCTGCACCGGCGGGAAGTGGTACGCGATCATCAGAACTCGACGGCTCACGCCGGCTCCACGCGAACCGCCCGGAGCGGTCTTGGACACTGTGCCCCGCGGACTATACACTTTGCCCTACGATGCGACGTTTTCGGACGATCCCGCCGCTGCTCCTCGGGGCGAGCGCGCTCCTGTTCCCTGCCGCGCACGCCCAGGATGAACAGGCCCCGGTGCGCGACGCCGAGGCGAACGCGAGACACTGGGCGAGCGTCGATCGCGTGTGGGCCAAGCGGTACGCCGACCACCTTCCCGAATGGTGCAAGTACACGATGGAGCTGCCGAGCTCTGCCGAGGAGAAGGGCGCCTACGGGGACCCGCGTGGTGCGCCGTGGGTCAAGGAGTTCGGTAAGCACCGATTCATGCACCTGCACCATTACTGCCGTGGCCTCGACCACCTGTACGAGGGGGCGCGGGTCGTGAACGACGAGGAGCGACGAGACTTCTTGTTCCGGGAAGCAGCAACCGAGTGCACCTACGTGCTCGATCGGACCGACGACTCGTTCGTGCTGAAGCCCGAGATCTACTACAAGAAGGGCATGGCGCTGATGGCGCACGGGAAGCCCGTCGAGGCGGTCGAGAACTTCACCGCAGCGCTGCAAATCCGGCCGAACTACGAGCCCGCGTACGTCAGCCTCAGCCAGTTCTTCGAACGAGCGGGCGACCGGGCCGAGGCGCGACGGCTGATCGAGGAAGGTCTGCGCTGGGTCCCGCAATCGACGCAGCTCACGGCGCGCTTGGCGGAGCTCGGGGGTCGAACGCCGAAGCGCTCGCGCGGAACTTCGCGGTGATCGACGGCACGCGGATCCGCGCACGGCGTTAGGGCCGGCGACCCGACCCGCGCACCCGCTTCACGACGCCCCGCAGCGCCTCGATCGCGAGCGCGGTGGCGCCGGGCACGGTTCGTCGGTTGTGGGCCACGAGGCCGACCAGCTCGCGCGCGGCGGACATCCAGTCCTTCTTGTACGGCTCGCTTCCGAGGCCGTAGTCGATCTCGGCGACCCGGTCCTCGTCGATCGCGACGCGGAACATCTCCCGCGACAGGATCGAGCCCACGCCGAGATCGCGGTACCGCTCGTCGTACGCCAGCTTGTAGATGATCGCCCGCGAGCCCGAGGCGATCCACAGCTGCCCGGCCGCCGGCACGTCGTCGACGAACAGGACGCCGAGCCGCAGGATGCCGAGCCGCGCGCACTCCGCCGCGAGGCGCGGGATGAACTCGGGGTAGGGCTCGGGCCGCTTCCAGCTGCTCTCGTAGATCCGGATCCAGTCGCGCAGCGTGGGCTCGAGCTCGGGCGAGTCGCCGCGCACGATCCGGATCAGGACGCGCGACGTGCGCTCGAGCTTTCGTTGCTTGCGCGTGATCGTGTTGCGAACCTGGGACGGCCGCGCCGCGAAGTACGCCTCGAACGTCGGCCCCGGCGCGGTGAACCAGTTCTCGTACTGGAAGAACCGCCGCACCGAATAGCCTGACCGCTCGAGCTCCGCACACGCCGTACCCGCTTCGCCCGAATCGGTGCGCAACAGGTGCAGTCGCACCGAGTGCCAGCGCGGGCGCTCGGCAGCGACGTGCCGCAGGATCTCGGCGAGCACGGCCGGATCGCGCGACGCGCCGTATTCGAGCGTGTAGAAGTTCGTCATGCTCGTCAGGTGCCGCGCTCGCGACACCCCGCAGAACAGCGCACCCCGTAGCTCCCCGCTCGTCCCCGTGGCGACGTAGATCCGCGGGGTCAGCGTCCCGTTCAAGCTGGTGTCGAACAGCAGGCGGAACCAGCCCAGGGACAGCTGGAAGTCGGGCTGGCTCGGATAGCTCAGGCCGGGACGTAGGTCGACCGGCAGGTCGTCGAACGAGCGGTACACCGCAACGCGCATCGAGGGCTCGTCCGCGAGGGTCAGTCGGGCATCCGCGGCTGCCGGATCACCTCGAGACGACCGCGGTCGACGAGGATCTCTGCGGGCGTGGGATGGCTCAGGAAGCCCACCGGGCTCGCCGTGCGGGCGTAGGCTCCGGACTGGAACACCCCGATCAGATCGCCCGTTCGGACGGGCGGGAGCTCCACGTCGCGGGCCAGGACGTCGAGCGGCGTGCACAGCGGCCCGACCACGTCGGCCCGCAGCGTCCGCGCCTCGTCCAGCCGATTGAGCACCGCGATCGGGAAGTTGCGCTTGATCACCTGACCGAGGTTCCCCGACGCGGCGAGATGATGGTGCATGCCGCCGTCGGTGACGACGAACGTCTTGCCCCGCGACGCCTTCACCCGGATCACGCGGCAGACGTAGACGCCGCTCTCTCCGACGAGGTGCCGCCCCGGCTCGAGCAGGAACCGCGCCGCGGCGAGCGCCGGGCTCGACGCGCGCGCCACGACGAGCGCGTGCACGGCGCGGCCGAACGCCTCGACATCGAGCGGCCGGTCGCCGTCGTAGTACGGGATGCCCAGACCTCCGCCGAAGTCGATCGTCTCGATCGGCCGTTGCGCATGGCGGGCCGCGCGCTCGGCGATCTCGAGACCGTGCGCGTACTGCCGGACCAGGACGTCGTGGTCCAGGATCTGCGTGCCGATGAACAGGTGAATCCCGCGGAACACGAGCTGGGGAGCCGCGAGCACACGCGCGATCGCCGACTCGAGCTGCTCCTCGTCCACGCCGAACGGGGACGGCCGGCCCCCCATGCGCATCGCCCCGCCCTGGGCCTCGGCGCTCGGGTTGACCCGGATGGCGACGCCGGCGCGTGCATCGTGCGCGGACGCCGCGGCGGCGAGCGCGTCGATCTCGTCCATCGACTCAATGTGCACCTCGGCGATCCGCGCCGCGACCGCGCGCTCGAGCTCGCGCTCGGTCTTTCCGGGACCGGCGAACAGCACGCGCCGTGGTTCGGCACCGCTGGCGAGCGCGATCTGCAGCTCGCCTGCCGAGGCGACCTCGAGACCGCATCCCTCGTCGAGGAACACGCGCAGGATCCGCGGGTGGGGGTTGGCCTTGATCGAGTAGTAGACGTCGAACCGGTCGGGTAGCGCGGCGCGCAGCCGGGACAGGCTTCCGCGCATGATCTCGTGGTCGTAGACGAACAGCGGAGTTCCGGCCTCGCCGGCAAGGCGCTCGGCCGCGACCCCCCCGATGCACAGCATCGAGCCCTCGCGCTGGAACAGGCGATCGATCAGGCTCTCGATGCTGCTCATGTGTACTGTTGGCGCAACGCCGGGTAGTCGATCTTGCCGTGCGGGGTCTTGGGCAGGCTCGGGACGATCTCGATGCGTCGCGGAATCATGTACCGCGGCATCTTGCTCGCGATCTCGCCGAGCATCGCGTCGGCGTCGAGCGGCTCACCATCCTTGGCGACGACGACCGCGAACACAGCTTGCCCCATCAGCGCGTCCGGGACGCCGATCGCCGCCGCTTCGCGCACGCGCCCGGTGCCGATCAGGATCTCCTCGACCTCGGTCGGGCTGATGCGATGCCCCGCGCACTTGATCGTCGCATCCCGCCGGCCGATGAAGTACAGGAACCCGTCCTCGTCCATCTTGACGACGTCGCCCGAGTAGCACACCGTCTCGGCCTGTCCGATCGAGGGCAACGCCAGCGGGTTCGGGCGCAGGACCCTGGCGGTGGCCTCGGGAAGCCCCCAGTAGCCGAGCGATACCGTGGGCCCGCGGTGCACGAGCTCGCCCGGCTCTCCGGGCCGGCACAACTTCCCGTGCTCGTCGACGACGTAGATCTCGGTGTCGGGGATCGCCTTGCCCATCGAGCCCGGGCGTCGATCGGACTCCTCGGGCGGCAGGTAGGTCGAGCGGAACGCCTCGGTCAGACCGTACATGAGGAAGATCCTGGTCGTCGGCAGCGCCTTGCGCAGCGCGTCGTACAGCGGGCGCGGCACGGCGCCACCCGAGTTCGTGATGTAGCGCAGGCTCGGGAGCGGCTGGCGGTGGACCGGCGAGCCGGGCTGCGACAGGACGGTCCAGAACGACGGAACGCCGGCGAGCCCCGTGGCCTGCTCGTCGCGGATCGCGTTCACCACCTCGCCCGGGAACCGGAACGTCAGCAGGATCACGGTGGCCCGGCGCTCGAGCCCGGTGAGCAGCTGGTTCAGCCCGTAATCGAAGCTGAACGGGAGGACGCTCAGGATCCGGTCGTTCTCGGTGATCTCGAGGTACGTCGAGACGATACGCGAGCCGGCGAGCAGGTTCGCGTGCGACAGCATCACGCCCTTGGGCTTGCCGGTCGAGCCCGACGTGTAGAGGACCGCCGCGAGGTCGGGGCTGATGCTCGCGATGCGCGGCGGCCCGCCGGGCGCAGGACCCGCCGGATCGAGAACGCGCGTCAGATCGAGCAGCTCGATCGGCGGGACGGCGTCTCCGGGCCCGTCGGTCACGACGACCGAGCGCAGTCCCGGAACCCGCGCCACCACCTCCCGCAGGGAGGCCAGGCGAGCGCGCGACGTCACCAGCACCTTGGGCGTGCAGTCGCGGAGGATGTGCTCCACCTGCTCGGGAAACAGCAAGTGGTTGATCGGCACGAACACGCCCCCGGCCTTCGACGCCGAGAGCAGCGCGATCGTCTCCTCGACATTCTTCTCGAGAAACACGGCGACGCGATCGAGACGCTCGACGCCCGCGGCGATCAGCGCGTGGGCCAGGCGGTCGGTCGCCTGCTCGAGGCCGGCGTAGGTCAAGCGCCGATCGCCCTGGACGAGCGCGATCCGATCGGGATCGCGCTGCGCGCTCGCTCGCAGCAGGTGGTGCGTCAGATGGTCCATCGTCAACCGCGCTGCCGCTCGACGAACACCGCGAGCTTGTGCAGCGAGCCGAAGTTCTCGGGCTGCAGATCGTCGTCGCCCACGGTCGCTCCGAGCGTCTCGGTCACGAAGTTCACGAGCTCCAGGATCCCGAGCGAATCCACGATGCCGCTCTCGAGCAACGGCGCGTCGTCGAGCGGCTGGATCGCCCGCGCCGCCGGGAAATGCTCGAGCAGGAATCGACGCAGTGCCCCGCGCACATCGTCGATCTCGCGAGCCTCAGACATCGCGATCTCCGTCGGCGAGCATCCAGTGCTGGCCCCGGCCCACGACGTCCGCCAGCGGGCTCGCGCCCCCGGTCACGACGACGAACGGCGTCCATTCGCGCGCGTGGAACCCCCAGCGCCGCAGGACCGGGACGAGGGGGCTCGTGTCGAGAATCGGGGCGCTGAGCGTCTGGGTTCCGACCCGCCGCAGCCGGGCCACGACGTGGGACAGGAGCGCATGGATCGCAGCCGACCCGGGCTCGGCGACGAGCTCGCGCAGCACCGCGTGCCGGCCCTCGCGCCGGACGACGGCGAACCCCTCGCATGCCTCGCTCCCCGCCACCGCGATAACCTCGTGTCCCCCCAAAGGGCTGTCAAGATAGCGCCAATTCAAGTACGCGGCGCTGCGCAGCCCGGACACTCGGCATGCCGCGGCGACACGTCGGGCCAGCTCTTCGGCTCGGACGTCGAACCGCTCGAGAGGAGCGCCCGCGGCGTCCGAGCGGGGGCGGCCGACCGCGTCGGCCAGGCGTAGAACCGCGTTCCCCGGAAGCCCGACGAGCCGGTCCACGACGCCGCTCGCCGAACGACCCTCGAGGCGCAGCGGCTTGGCGTACCGCACGACGCGACCGGTGGGCTCGACCTTGAGCCAGCGGTAGATCGCGAGCATGCCCGCGCTCGGGTGGTCGTACGCCAGCGCTCCCGCGCGCGTCACCTCGTCGAGCAGAGCGCGCTGGAGGCGCAGCGCCGGACCGAGGGCGCGATACCGCGCGTCGATGGCGAAATCCCCGAGGTTCCAGCCGTCGACGACGGCCCCGTCGACGACGATCGGTCTCGGGAACGCAGCCGCGGCGCCGACGATCCGCCCGTCGGTCTCGTCTGCGGCGATCCATGCCCGGGCGACGCCGAACGGATTGCGCCGGTAGAGCCAGTCGTAGCGCGCGCGACCGCCGTGGCCCGCGAGCTGACCCTCGAGGAACGCGACGAGCGCGGTAGCATCCCGGTCCAGGTCGGCTTCCCGAATCGCGATCGCCAACGCCGCCTCCGCTCGGTTAGGCCAGGAACTTGTATAGGCTCAGCTTGGCCACGTACAGGTCGGGGTCGCTCTCACCGATCGCCATGCGCTGGATCTCGAACGCGTCCGAGCGCTGGCCCGCGCCGCGCGGCGGGTAGGCGCCAAACACGGTCGACAGCGCCCAGCGAAACCCGGCCTCGCGCGCCAGCTCCTTCACCTCGGCCGAGAAATCGGCCGGCCGGCCATTGGGATACGCCAGCGCGTGGCACGCCGTGCCGAGCTGCCGCTCGATCTCGAGACGCGACTCGACGAGCTCGCCTCGAGCCTCGTCGCGCGAGAGGCGCGACAGTACCGGATGCGTGACCGTGTGGGCACCGAACGTGCAGCCGCCGTGGGCCATGCTTCGCACCTCGTCCCAGTCGAGCATCATTCGCTCGGTCGGCTCCGCGTCCTCCACTCCCAGCCGACGAAGGACCTCCTCGACGCGTCGGTCACGCTCGAGCGGGTGCAGCGTCTTCAGATACCCGAGGACCGAGTCGCGCGCCGTGTCGCGCGACTCCGCATCGACCATCCTGTACGTCGCCGTCGATCCTGAGACCGGACCGATCTCGCGCTCGGTCGTCAGCGCGAACGCGCGGAACACGCGATCGTGCCACAGCACGGAGCGGGTCGAGATGATGCCCGTGGCGAGGAAGAACGTCGCCGGAAGGTCGAGCCCGCGCAGGATCGGGAACGCGTGATCGTAGTTGTCGCGGTAGCCGTCGTCGAACGTGATCGCGATCGCGTCGTCCGGCACGTCCGCGCGCTCGACCGCCTCGAGCAGCTCGACCAGCGGGCAGACGCGGAAGTGCCGTCTGAGACACTCCATCTGGCGCGTGAACGTCTCGATCGACATCGCCGGGAGGTACGGATCGGGCTCGGGCAGCACGCGATGGAACTGCAGGATCTGCGCGTTCCGCGAGCGTCGCCGGCGGATCGCCGGGAACCCGAGCGCCGATCGGTGCGGCTCGACCCGGTTCGCCAGGGCCCGCAGCGTGCCGAGGAGGCCCGCGCGAGCACAGATGCGGCCGGCGAGCGGGACGAGCTTCACGAAGCCGACCGAGGCGCAGGGAGCACGGGGAACGCCGCGGCCTCGAGCGACTCGGCCACCGGACCGAAGCGGAACCGCTCGAGCACGCCGAGCAGCTTGCCGCGCATCGACGGGATTCGGCCGTAGTGCCGCAGGCGGTTCGGCAGCGTGCCGCGGATCCGCGGCTGCTCGGGATCGATCTCCCAGGGGTGCAGGTACACCATGGCCGGCATGCGCTCGCGCACGTTGAGGCGGCGGATCGCCCAGTGGCTGAACACGCGCGGCAGCAGGCGCAAGTAGCCGCCCCCGGCGACGGGGATCGTCGCTCCGCCGATGCGGACCGTCGACGGCGGGAACTCGAGCAGCTCCGAGCCCGAGGGCGTCGTTCCGCGATGGATCACCCGCTGCGCTCCGGGAAGCCCGTACCGGTCGTGTCGAACCGGGAACACGCTCGAGTCGTAGCGGAACCCGACCTCGACCAGGACGTCGAGGGCCCACAGGCTCTTACGCACGATGCTGAACGACGCGGCCCGGTATCCGAGGACCGGCTGACCCGACACGTCCTGCAGGAACCGGCGCGATCTCTCGGTCTCCTGGCGGAACTCCGCGGGCGACTGGTCGTACACGAACCGATGGCTGTAGCCGTGCGACCCGATCTCGTGGCCCCGCGCGGCGATCTCGCGCACGAGATCCGGCTCGCGCTCGGCGACCCAGCCGAGCACGAAGAACGTCGCCCGGACCCCCGCCGCGTCGAACAGGTCGAGGAGCGCCCCGGTGTTGCGCCGGACGCGGCTCTCGTGGCTCGGCCATGCCTCTCGGTCGACGACCGAGGCGAACGCGGCCACCTGGAAATGCTCTTCGACGTCGACGCTGATCGCGTTGAGGATCTTGCTTTCTCGACCCTGTTGACTATTCATAGGCCTGGTGACCACCCGCCGCGATCTCGTCGCCCTGTGCCGTCGCGAGCCCCTCGCGGGACTCGATCCGGGTGTGCCCGAGCGGCTGGCGGACCCGGCGCAGCGAGCCGCGCTGTGGCGTCTGGCGTCGCGTCACCGCGTCTACGGGCTGTCCCATGCGGTCGCCGCGGAGTGCCTCGGTTCGCGGGCGGACACGGAGGTCGACGACGCGCTGCGGCAGCTGCGGCGCTCGGCCGCCGTGCTCCAGCTGTCGCGCGACGAGCTCGTGCGCTGCCTGCGGGCGAGCGGCGTCGAGCCCGTCGTGCTGAAGGGCGCGGCGGTGCTCGATACCCTGTACCGCGAGCCGGTCGAGCGCGATCTGGACGACCTGGACATCCTCGTGCCCGAAGGGCAGGTAGATCGCGCCGCCGCGGCGCTCGCCGAAGTCGGGTACGCCGCGGATCCCGCACTGCCGTCCGCCGAAGTCTACCGGCGCCACCACTTTCACCTGCCCCTGCAGCACCGCGGACGACCGATGGTCGAGGTGCACTGGGCGCTGTCGCGGCCGTTCTCGCCGTTCCAGCTTCCGGCCGAGCGGGTGCTCGCCGCCGCCGTCATCGCTCCCCGTCCCGTCGATCTGGCCCTGCGCGTGCCGCGACCCGAGCACCTCATTCTGCACATCGTCCTGCAGAACCTCCAGGAGTCGTTCTCGCGGCTCAGCCGGCTCGTCGACCTCGACCGCATCGCGGCATCGTCTCCGGGGCTCGACTGGGACCTGCTCACGCGCGAGGCGCGGGACGGCGATCTGGGTCCCGCCGTGTCGCTCTCGCTCCAGCTGGCCAAGCGTGTGCTCGGGAGCCCGATCCCCGAAGCGGTGATCCGAGACCTCAGACCCAGCCGTCTCGCACGGTTCCACCTGGCGATCCTCGAGCCGGTCGCGTCTCTGCTGTCGCAGCGCCTGTCGAACTCGTCCGCGATGCACGTGCATACGCTGTGGCTGGTCGGTCGTGCGAGCCAGCGCGTCTCGATCCTGCGGCGGTTGCTCGTGGCCGACGACGAGTTCGTGGACCTCGAGGGGCACGAGGTCAGCCCGGCGCGCGGGGCGATCAAGCTCGCGAAGCTCGTCGCGTTCCAGGCCGGGGCGTATGCGTCCGCGGCGGCTCGTAGTTTGACCGTCACGGGGCGCGCTCAGATGCGGTTCTGGTCGAGCCAGGCCAGGAGCTCCGATCTCTTGTAGCGCAGGCTCGCCTTCTTGCCGTCGCCGAGCCGGTAGGCCGGGATCGTGTTCTCGCGGGTGAGTCGCCAGAGCTTCGTGCGCCCGATCTTCAGCAGCTCGCGCGCCTCGCGGCTCGTCAGGATCTCCTCTCGCTTCGCTAGGTTCATGCGTGCTCGTCTCCTACCCGGGCCGCCGTGGATCGATCGCGCGCTCGATCCAGGACCGCCCATGTCTCGATCAGCGCGCGCGCCGTCTCCCGCGGGTCGTGGCGCAGCTTGACCCCTGGCGCGACCAGGTTCCTGCGCACGATGAGCGGTCTCCCCGGACCGTCGCTCGGCCAGGCGAGCGGGATCGCCCCCTCGTCGCGATACCGGGCCACCACGGCCGAATCGAGCGGACCGTCGTGCACGAGCACCGCGTCGAGGATCTGGGCCCCCGCGTGGTCCTCGATCACGGCGACGTGGTCGATCAGGTCGAGACCCACCGCTTCGCTCTGCTCGCGCACGAGATTGGCGATGAGCACGACGGCCGCGTCGGTCTCGGCGAGGGCGCAAGCGACGCCCGAGACCAGCAGGTTCGGCAGCACGCTCGTGTGCAGGCTCCCGGGACCGATCGCCACGAGGTCGGCCTGGGCGATCGCCTCGAGCACGCCGGGCGTCGGCGCGGGATCGGCGGGCCGGATCACGACGCGCCGGATCGCCTGCCCGCAGCGGTTGATGCTCGTCTCGCCCACGATCGCCGAGTCGTCGGCGAGGAGCGCCTCGAGACCGACGTTGGCCTGGGTTGCGGGCAGGATCCGTCCCGCCGTCCGCAGCACGCGGCTCGACAGCTCGACCGCCTTGAGGAAGCTACCGGTCTGCTCGGCCAGCGCGGCGAGGATCAGGTTCCCGACGGAGTGACCCTCGAGCTCGTTCGACGCTCCGTAGCGGTGCTGGAACAGCCCGGCGAGAAGCTCCTCTTCTTCCGACAGAGCCACGAGGCAGTTCCGGATGTCGCCCGGTGGCGGGAGGCCCATGCTGCGCCGCAAGCGTCCCGAGCTGCCGCCGTCGTCGGTCACGGTGACCACGGCGGTGAGATCGGTCGATTCTCCGGAGGTCACGTACGGACGCAGGCCGCGCAGAACGGCGGGCAGACCGGTCCCACCGCCGATCGTCACGATGCGTCTGGGTGTGTGTGCCGGTCGATCCATGCACTTGCGCGAGCGCTCAGCGCTTGCGTCGCTCCTCGTCGTAGTACGCGTGGTAGTAGTACGAATCGCGGTACGCGCCGCGGTCGGCGAAGTTGGCGGTCGCACAGTTGAGCACGACGCCGAGGATCCGCGCCGACGTGATCGCGGCGATCTGGTCCGAGTACGCCGATTTCGGCGTTGACCCGGAGCGCACGACGACGATCAGCCCGTCGGTCAGCGCGCCGATCGCATCGGCGTCGCTGAACAGGATGATCGGCGGCGTGTCGATCAGGATCCGTGCGTAGCGGCGACGCAGGTCGACGAGCAGGTCCTTCGCGGTTCGCGACGTCAACAGCTCGAGCGGGTCGTCGACGCGCTTGCCGCCCGGAAGCACTTCGAGCGCCGAGCCCTCGAGGCGCAGGATCGCCTGCTCGGGGGCGACCGTCCCGGCCAGCACCTCGGACAGCCCGAACCGCGGCTGGGACTGCAGCATGGCGGCCACGCTCGGCCGGCGCAGGTCGGCGTCGATCAGGAGCGTCTTCTCGTTCGACACAGCGGCGAAGGCCAGGGCGAGGTTCACGGCCACGGTCGATTTGCCCTCGCCCGGCAGGCCGCTCGTCACGCCGATGACCTGGGCCGACCCACCGTGCCGGTGGACGAGCGTGGTCGTGAGGCGCCGGAACCGCTCGGCGTGGACCGAGCGCGGCTGGCTCAGCATCACGAGCTCGGGGATCGCGAGCTTGGCTTTCTCGACGAAGCTCAACGACGCCTCGTCCGCGAGCGGCTCGCGCTTGGCGGTGGCCACGGTGCCGCCGCCTCGCTCGTGCGCGTGTCGCCGCCCGCCGCCGCGACCCTTCATCGGAGGAACCGTACCGCGTGAACGGCGAGGAACACGAGCACCGACGCCGCGACGACCCCCAGGTTGCGGATCCGCATCCGGCGCTCGCGGCGCGCCAGGGCCGGCGTCGGGATCACCGGAACGCTGATCAGCACCGGAACGTCGCCGAGGGCGCGCAGGCCGGCTTCGGAGGCGATGACCGGGCGGAGCAGGCGCCACGCGAGGAGCGGACCGAGGAACAGGAGCAGGCCGACCGCTGTCCCGATGCCGAGGAACTGCAGGCGGTTGGGCCAGATCGGCGCCAGGGGCACGTACGCATCCGTGAGGATCTCGAACGGGTTGCCGACGTTCTCCTCCTCGATCTGCTGCCCCGTGCGCGCCGCATCGACGCGCAGCGACTTGGCCTGGAGGTCGCGCTCGAGGCGACCGCGCTCGTCCTCCAGGCTGTCCAGCTGCGCCTCCACCCGTGGCGTCGCGGCGAGGTATCCGCGGTAGCGATCGCACAGCGCGGTGAGCCGGGTCTGCTCGGCAGCGAGCCGGTCGATCTCGAGCTGGGCCGCGCGAATGTTCGTCTGCAGGTAGTTGAACGGCTGCGGTGTCGCCGAGGGCGCGGCGCTCGGCTGAGACAGAGGTGCGGGCTGGTTCCGCCCGGCGCGGCGCAGGCTCTCGATCCGCTGCAGGAGCCGTTGAATCTCCGGATGCTTGTCCGAGTACCCCTTCTCGCGGGCCGTGGCGATCTCCGCTTCGAGCACCGCGATGCCCACCGAGGTCTCCGAGGGCTTGTCCGGTGCGTCGGGGAGCGTCTCGGTCACGTCCGCGCGACCGCTCTCGGCCTCGTAGCTGGCCTTGAGGTCAAGCACGGCCCGCAGGTCGTCCGTCGCCGTCTCGAGATCTCTTTCCGCCCGCTGCAGCGCGCCCTCGTTTGCCAGTCGCTGCTCGGACGTCTGATACGGGTAGCGGTCGCGAAGCTCGCGGATCTGACGGTTGACCGACTCGAGATCGCCCTCGACGCGGGTCGACAGCGACTCGACCGTCTCGGTCACGCGCGCGGCTGAGTGAGCGCGGAACTCGGCGTTCTCGGCGACCGTCAGCTCCGCTACCGCCTGCGCCACTCGCGCCGCGCGCTCGGGGTCGGTGTCCTGGTAGCGGATCGTCACGAGCGGCTTCCGTGGGTCGGAGTTCGACTGGAAGTTCACGCCGGCGCGCACTCGGTCGATCAACTCTTCCGTGGACTGGCCCCAACCCTTGAACTCCTCGTTCACGATGGGCTCGAGGTTCTCGTCCTTGAGCACCGCGTTCTTCACGACCCCCAGCTGCAGCTCGGGAGGGGCGTCGGGCACCGTCGACCGGTAGAAGTCGGGCGGGAGCTTTTGCGCGTCCGCGTTCACGACCGCCCGTGACTCGTAGATCGGCTGGATCGACTGCAGCACGATCTCCGATCCCGCGGCACCGAGGCACACGCCGGCGACCGCGACCCACCAGAAGCGCAAGATCATGTCGGCGATCTCGAACAGCAGGACCTGGTTCTGGTTCGGCGTCGGCGTCGGCGTCATCGTGCGGTCAACCTCCGGAAACCCGTGTCCGTCCCAGCGGGTACCACACGCCGCTCAGCGAAATGGAATAGTACTCGGCCTCGGAATACCCTTCGACGTCGCTCGATTGATCGACCCAGGTCGTTTGGAAGCGCAGTCCGAACAGCGCGCGGATCGCATGCTCGACCGAGCCGGTCAGCGACACGATCTGGAGCGTCGGGATCGTCTCGTCGCTCGCCTCGCGAACGCTGTGGTACCCGCCGAACTCCCAGGTGACGCGGCGACGCTCGTGATTCCCGGTCAAGTACGCCTGGATCGTGCGGTTCGTCGACGTTCCCGCGAGGGTGCCGCCCGAGCTGGGCACGATGCCGACCGAGGCGCGGGCGTCCAGCCCGGTCCTGGGCGTGTAGGAGTAGCCCACCGACAGCAGGGCTCCATTCTGCAGGTAGCTCGCCGTAGGATCCGCCGAGTCACGCGAGCGACGGTAGGCTCCGACTTCTCCGGCGATCGACGACTTGCGGGCGATCTTGCGCGTCGCGGTCACGGACAGCTCGTGCACGTCCTCGAGCCCGCTGTCGGTCAGATCATATCGGCTGTACTGGTACTCGCCGCCGAGCGTGAATCGCTCGGACCGCTCGCGGTCGAACCGCGTACGAGCCTGGAACGCCCGGCTGTCCTGCCGCGGGAGCCCTGCCGCCGTGTCGTCGTAGCCGGCGATCGGTTTCACGTTCGCCGTCGAGGCCGAGACGTTCGTGTCCCAGCTCCAGGTCGGGCCGATCCCCGCACGGTACCCGAGACCGAGCCCATACGCCCGCACCGTCTGCCGCTCGCCGACGAACAGCGCATCCCCGGTCACGAAGTCCGGGTTCTCGCGCGCCACGGCCTGCAGCTGCGTCAACGTATAGACCCCGTTGATGCGCAGCGTCGACCTGCGGCTTGGGTTGAAATGGAACCCGGTCTCGGCATAGTGCGCGGCGTTGTCGAGCTCGCTGTGGCCCGAATACCGGGTCCAGTATCCGTTGTACGAGAAGTCCCAGGTACCGGTGCGGAACCGTCGCTCGATCGGCACGGTGGCGGTCAGCTGCATGCTCGTGTCGCTCGCCGTGTCGATGGTCGGGCCATCGAGGTAGTTCACGTTGTCGGTCGTCGAGTAGCCGAGGGACAGCGACGGGTTGAACAGGAAGCGCGGCCCCGTTTCTTCCTGCGCCTCGGTCGGCCACGCGCTCCACAGCCCGAGGGCGAGCAGCGCCACCACCGGCACGGAGGGACGATGCGGCTTGTGCACTGCCAGAGCTCCGTAGCCACGGGTCGGCCTGGGGACCTTAGCTACGAACGAAGGTACGTCGCGGCAAGGCGAAAGTATGCGAACATCCGCGAACATCCGCAACCCGCACGCGGACGGGTCAGCCGAGGCTGCGTGCGATCCACGGGCCGACGACGTTCGAGACCGACAGCGGTAGGCGCTTCCAGGCCTCGATGAACAGGCGGTACTTCGGGTTGAGGGGGTTGACGTCGGGCAAGGAAGTCGACCGGATCAGGCGGACCTCGTAGAACAGCGGCTCGGGCTCGAAGCCCCAGTGCCGCTTGAAGTGGTAGGAGCCCACCTCGCGCTTGCTCCGGCCGAAGTCGAAGATCCGGACGCCCCGCACCGCCGCCCGGCGCATCAGATCCCAGTACAGGAAATCGCTGCCGGCGACCGCACGGCTCTCGGCGGTGCCCCCACCGTAGTACGGGAGGACCTCGTCGCGGAAATAGAAGCTCATCACGCTGGCGATCGACCGTCCGCCCAGGCGGACGGTCAGGATCTCGCATCGCTCGCCGAACGTCTCGGCGAGCACGCGGAAGTACCGTCTGGAGAACACCGGTGTCCCGAGGGTCCGGACACTCTCGGCGTAGACGGGGTAGAACCGGTCGACGTCCTGGTCGATCGTGCCCTCGAGCCCGGCCGCGATCCCCTTGCGCACCATCGCCCGCTGCTTGCGCGGAATGCGCTGCAGGTTGGTCTCGGGGTCGGGCGCGATCGAGCGCCGGAACGTCACGTACAGGTCCTTGCAGCTCCAGTCCGGGTGCGTGCGGCGCCTCGCACGCAGCTCGAGATGGCCGACCCCGAGCCGCTCGGCGAGGTCGAGCGCGGCCTGGTCGAGCGCCCGCTCCGCTGCCTCATCTGAGGCCAGAACGCCGCCGTACACACAGAACGGCGTCGAGATCAGGGAATCACCGAAGAGCCGGCTGCGGATGCGCGCGAGCGGCAGCACCCCGGCGATCTCTCCCGCGCGCTCGGCGATCAGGAAGTACGTCTCGTGACCGAACGCCCGGTTCGAGCACCGTTCGCCATTCCCCGAGATGGAAGAACGTCGCCTCGGCGTGGCCGAGGACGTAGGCGTTCCATCGTGCGAGGTCGGCCGAGACCATCGGCCGAACGGACGGGGCCGGGAGACCCGGACCCGCGGCGCCCTCCGCCGGCGCCTCCCTCGTCTGTGGCTCGTCCATGCTCACTTGAAGATCAGCGTGTCCCCGGGCTTGAGATACAGGTTTTCCTGGCCCGGCGCACCCTCGAGGAGCTTCTTGTAGTCGATCTCGATCCGGCGCTCGAACGCCGAAATCGGCCTCGCGGATGATCGTGATCTGTTTTTTCGCGTACTCGGTCGGGCCACCGGCGGTGGCGACCGCCTGGAGCACGCGGGTCGGCCGGTAGAACTGGATCGGCCCCTGCTTCGAGACCTCGCCGAGGAAGTACACCCGGAAGCTGTTGATCTCCTCGACGATCACCGTCACCTGGGGGTCGAACTGAAAGTAATCGCGCAGCTTCGCGGTCAGGATGCTGGCGATCTCCGCCGGAGTTCGACCGACGACCTCGACGTCCTGAATGATCGGGAGGGAGATCTTCCCGTCCGGACGCACTTTCACCGGCCGACTCAGCTCCGGGTCCTTGTACACCGAGATCATGAGCTTGTCCTCGATGCCAACGACGTACGGCTCGGCCGGTCTCGGGGAGCCGTCGTATTCATCCTGGGCTTGACCAGCCGCGCAAACGGAGAGGGCGACGGCGCCGAGAGCAAGGGTGAGGATCCGTGCAACCATGTCGCCTCCCACGGGGTCGGTTTCGATCCACTTTCTAGTCCCTGGCCCTCCCCGCGTCAAGCGAGTGCGCGCGAAGAGGAATTTGAATCTGATCCCTGGAAACGCCCGGTTTGCCGCGCTTTTTACGTTGACACGACGGTAAGGTTCTCGTAGATTGCGAGCACGGCACGCGGATCTTTCGTCCGCAGCTCTGGCTGGATTTGGATGTTAGTCGCGATGGCAGGGTTCGTCCTGCCAGCGTGGGGTTGTTGAACTCGTGTCTGCACTCCTCCGAATCGCTCGGCCCCGGACCGTTGCAAATCTCGCTCTCGAGAGCGGACTGATCCTCGGCGTTCTGTTTGCGCTCGCCGCGCTGACACCTGGCGGCACATCCCAAGCCCCCGCGCCGTACATGGCGGTGCTGTTCACGGTGCTCCTGGTGATGACCCGCTCCGCAACGCTCGGGGATCCCTCGTCCGTGCGCCGTCAGATCGCCGTCTTCGGCACGCTATCGCTCATGAGCGGCGCCGCTGGAGGCGTCTTGCTCTGGGCAATCTCCAAAAACGTGCAGTCGCCCACGCTCCTGCTCACGGGCTCGATCGTGGTCCCGATCGTCGTGGCGGGCTGGCGCTGGACGACCGGCCGTCTCGGCATTCTGTCCGCCGCGCGCGAGCGCCTGCTGGTCGTCGGCACGGGGGAGACCGCGCAGCAGGTATGCCGGTGGATCGTTACCGAGCACGGGACCGAGTACTCGGTCATGGGATTCGTGGACGAGGACGACCGTCGACTGGGCATGCTCCTGGCCATGGGGACGCGGATCCAGTCCGATTTCGACAATTTGACGAACTTCGGCCGGCGCGCCGATCGGATCATCGTCGCGCTCGACGAGAAGCGCGGAAAGCTCCCCCTGCGTCAGCTCATGGAGCTGCGGCTCCTCGGTGTCGAGATCGAGGACGCGACGTCGTTCTTCGAGCGGGTCAGCGGCAAGATCGCCGTCGAGACGATGCTCCCGTCGTGGCTCATCTTCTCCGAAGGGTTCAAGACGTCGTCCACGCGACGGCTGCTCAAGCGCGCCGCCGACCTGACCCACGCGAGCATCCTGTTGGTCCTGTCCGCGCCGGCGATGGCGCTGACCGCGCTCCTGATCCGCCTCGACAGCCCGGGTCCCGTGCTGTACCGCCAGAAGCGCCTCGGGATGAACGGACAGGAGTTCGACGTCCTGAAGTTCCGGTCGATGCGCCTCGACGCCGAGCGCGACAGCGGTCCGACGTGGGCCCAGGCGAACGATCCGCGGGTCACGCGTGTCGGGCGCGTCATTCGCAAGCTCCGGATCGACGAGCTGCCGCAGCTGTTCAACGTGCTGCGCGGCGAGATGAGCTTCGTCGGCCCGCGGCCGGAGCGCGCGCACTTCGTGCGCCAGCTCGAGGAGACGATCCCGTACTACGGCCTGCGCATGACGGCGCGGCCCGGCATCACCGGCTGGGCCCAGGTCGAGTACCGCTACGGTGCGTCGGAAGAGGACGCGCTCGAGAAGCTCAAGTACGACCTGTACTACATCAAGAACAGCAACCTGCTCCTCGACCTGTGGATCGTGCTCAAGACGATCCGCGTCTGCGTCGGCGGGAGCGGGGCCCGCTGATCCCGCGCGTCACGCGAGGCTGAGAAATCGTTCGCGCAACACGGCCGCGGTCTCTTCGAGCGGGCCCGGAGTCAGCCGATAGCACGGTGCGATCGCGAGCAGCCCGGTCAGCTCGACGAGCGCCGAGACTACGCTTCCGCCGTGGCGCCCGAGGAGCTCGCCGCTCGGCTCGCGGTTGAGCGCTTCGCGCATCAGCTCGACGCCGGTCTCCCGGGCCGACGCGCGCTCGAGCGCCGGTCGGCTGGCGTAGGTCTTGACGTCTCCGTACTCGCGAACGTGGAACACGAGGTCGACCTCGGATGCATCGATCGCGCGGTCGACCGCCGTGCACGCGGCCCCGCCGGTGGCGCGGAGCTCGACCACCGCCATGCCGTCCTGCGCGTCGACTCCTACGATCTCGACACCCGGCACGTCTCGCAGGCGGTCGACGATCGTGCTTCCGTCGCCCAGGACGCCGACGCGGACCGGGATCGCTCCGTCCTCCGCGGGATACGGGTTCACCAGCACGATGCCGCCGAGCGGCAACGCGCGAGACTCGATCACGGCGCCGAGCGATTCGGCCTCGAGAAACACCTTCGTTCCGACCGCGACCCCCCGCGCGCGATCGATCGGATTCTGCGTGCGCACGAGGCCGACGCGCCGAGGAAACGGATGGACCAGGCCGTCCGGTACGGAGAGCGGCGCGATGTCGTCGCTCATCAGCCGGAACCCGGAAGTGGCGAGGATCCGGGCGAGCGACGTCTTGCCCGACCCGGACGGTCCGGCGATCACGTACGCTCGGTCGCCCGCGGACACGGCGGCCGCGTGCAGCAGGAACGCGCTCGATACGGACCGAGCCAGCGTTCTGTACAACAGGTTGTACGCCTGGACCTGCGCCAGCCGCCCTTCGGCCAGCTGGACCACGTGGCCGGCGACGCCGATACGCCGGCGCGCCGCATCGATTCGCACGTCGACCACGCGCTCCACGACCGGCGCACCGGGACGTGTCTCGAACGCGCCGAATACGTCGAAAAACGTCCCGACGAGCTCCGGCGCGTCGGTCGAGACTCGCAAACGAACCCCCAGAACGTCGAGACCGCGCTCCGTCATCGTTACCCGAGTATAGGCGCAGGCCCGGCGAGGACGATACTTGCCTTGGGGCGCTCGACCGCCCTACCTTGATCGACGTGCTCACGCTCGACAGCCGACCGCACGCGACCGGAGTCCTGGGCAAGGATCTCGGCGACGAGTACCTATTCTACGATTCGACGCACGAGCGGGTCCACGTGCTGAACGCGACGGCGCGAGCGATCTACCTGCTGTGCGATGGAAGCGCGTCGGTGCGAGAGATCGTCGATCGGTTCGGGGCACGGTTCGCGATCGACGACGGGATCGCCCGCCGCGACGTCGAGGAGACGCTCGACCGCCTGGTCACGCTCGGACTCGTGGCGTAGCCCGCCCGCCGAGCGACCCTCTCAGCCACGAGAGCCCGTTCGCGTACCCGCGCTCGGCGGCTTCGATCCGTCGCTGACCGCCTCGTTCAGCAGGCGCGCGACCTCGAGTCGGAAGTGCTCGATCTGGAGCGGCTTGATCAGGCACAGGTCGGCACCTGCGTCGTACATCTTGCGCACGTAGTCCTGCTCGGGAAACGCGGTGATCGCCAGGACCTTGATGCCCTGCGTGCGCGGGTTCTCCCGGATCGACCGGCACAGCGAGATTCCGTCCACTCGCGGCATCATCACGTCCAGGATGACGAGATCGGGCTGCATGCTCCCGATCTTGATCCCCGCCTCGTAGCCGTCGCTCGCCTCTTCGATCCGCATCTCGGGATCGAACTCGCCGAGCAGGCGCCGCACGACCTCGCGGATATCGGGCTCGTCGTCCACGACCAGGACCGAGCGCTCGCGCGATACGCCGCGGAAGAACGCGTCGTCGACCGGCATGTCGAAGCGCTGGAGGAACGCCCGGAAGTCCTCGGAGCTGATCCGATAGTGTCCGCCGGGGGTCGAGAACGCTCTCAGCTTCCCGGCCTTGATCCACTTCAGGACACCGTCGTTCGTGACGGCGCAGTAGCGGGCCACCTCGGCCGTGGTGAAGAACCGTCTCCCGGTGTCGTTCTCGTCGGCCATGCAGAACTCCAATCTGGCTTGAATGTCGGCTCTTTCCGCGTTGTTGGAATATAGGGCGAGGAATTCGCGGGAGCAAAGCCGCCCAAGGGCCCTTCGTTGACCCTCGCAGACGCCGGTGATAGACTCGGCGCCTGCCCGAACATGGCTGATTCCCGGGAATTTCCGGTTAAGACTCGCCGGACCGTAGCTCAGCTGGATAGAGCGACTGGCTACGAACCAGTAGGTCGGGGGTTCGAGTCCCTCCGGTCCGACCAGGGTCCGAGGGCCAGGCGGGCGAACGGAACGTGACGCGCCGGGATCCGGACGAGCGGTTCATGCGGCTCGCCCTCGAGCAGGCAGACGTCGCGGGGCGGCGGGGCGAGGTGCCTGTGGGGGCTGTCGTCGTGGTGGACGACCGGGTCGTGGGTCGCGGGGCGAACTCGCCGATCTCGCTCCCACGACCCGACGGCGCATGCCGAGGTGCTCGCGATCCGGGACGCCGGCGTCACGCTCGGGAACTATCGGCTCACCGGCGCGACCCTGTACTGCACGGTCGAGCCGTGCCTGATGTGCATGTCCGCCGCGATCCATGCGCGGATCGAGCGGCTGGTGTTCGGCGCAACCGACCCGAAGGTCGGTGCCTCCTCGGTGCTCGACGGGCTCCGTTCGGGGGGCGCGTCGCTCAACCATCGATTCGAGATCACGAGCGGCGTGCTGGCCGACGAGTCGGGCGCGAAGCTTCGCGGGTTCTTCCGCGAACGGCGGACGCGCGAAACAGCGGACGATTCGAGCGATTGACGTTCGGAGAGGTACCGAAGTGGTCGTAACGGGGGCGCCTCGAAAGCGCTTTGTCTGCGTGAGGAGGCACGTGGGTTCGAATCCCACCCTCTCCGCCAAGCCCCCGCGTCCGGGAGGCCGGCCGGGTGCCTACGCCCGGAGAGATGACCGAGTGGCTGAAGGTGCACGCTTGGAAAGCGTGTGTGCGGGAAACCGTACCGTGGGTTCGAATCCCACTCTCTCCGCCATCCTCTTTGCGGGGCCCGAGCCCTGTGCGCTGCGATCTCGTGAACCCCGCCAGGCCCGGAAGGGAACAACGGTAAGCGAGGTGTCGCAGGTGCCGCAGGTCCACTTGGGCCCCATCACTCGCACGTGGGAGACGGTACGATGTACCAGGTCCTGGCGCGCAAGCTCCGCCCGGCCCAGTTCGCTGGCCTGATCGGCCAGGCGCACGTCGCCCGGACGCTGTCCAACGCGATCGAGCGCCGACGCATCGCGCACGCGTACCTGTTCGCCGGACAGCGCGGCACGGGCAAGACCACGGTCGCCCGGATCCTGGCCAAGTGCCTGAACTGCGAGACCGGACCGACCGCCCGACCTTGCGATGCGTGCGCGCCGTGCCGCGAGATCGCGGACGGTCGATCGATGGATGTGCTCGAGATCGACGCGGCGTCGCGAACCAAGGTCGACCAGATCCGCGAGCTCCTGGAGATGGTGAGCTATGCGCCGGTGCGCGACCGGCACAAGATCCTGATCATCGACGAGGTGCACATGCTCTCGTCGGCCTCGTTCAACGCGCTGCTCAAGACGCTCGAGGAGCCACCGCCCAACGTGGTGTTCGTTCTGGCCACGACCGAGCTGCAGAAGATCCTGCCCACGATCCAGTCCCGGTGCCAGGTGTTCGAGTTCCGGCGCGTGCGTGTCGAGGAGGTGGCGGCGTACCTGCGCCGAGTCTGCGACGACGAGCACCTCGAGGTATCGGACGCGTCGCTGGCCCGCATCGCCCGCGCCGGGGAGGGCTCGGTGCGCGACGCGCTGTCGATTCTCGAGCGCGTCGTCTCGGCGAGCGGGGCGGCGGTCGACGATGCGGAGGTCGTGCGCCTGCTCGGCGGTGTCGACCGGGAGATCCTCGAGCGTGTGGTCCGCGGGCTCGCGCAGCGCGATGCCGGGGAGATGGTCACCGCGCTCGACCGGCTGATCGAGGACGGCCACGATCTGCAGCACTTCTGGAACGAGCTGATCTCGGCGATTCGCGACCTGCTGCTCCTGGCCGCCGTGCCCGACGCGGGCGAGCTCGTCTCGCGCTCGGCCGACGAGACGACCTCGCTCCGAGCGGCCGCGGATGGGCTGACGGTCGACGACCTCAACCGTGCGTTCCTGATCCTCGCCGATCTCGAATCGCTCCTACGCTACTCGACGCGGCCGCGATTCATGTTCGAGTCGGCACTGATCCGACTGGCGAGCCTGGGACGCGTGCGTTCGATCGAGGAGCTGGTCCAGTCGCTGGGTGGTGCGCGACCCGAGGCGCTGCCGCGCGAGTCGACGACGAGACCCGCTCGACCGGTTCCGGCCCCGGTCGAGCCCCCGCCGAGGCCGGCACGATCGGCGCCGGCGGCCGAGCCAGCGGCGCCGCCGGTCGATAGCGCCGGCGACGGGGCGGCCGGCGAACGCCTCGTGGCCGCGCTGATCGACGGCCGGCCGATGGTCGGAGCGATCCTGCGCCAGGCCGAGACCGTGCGGATCGCCGACAGCCGCGTCGAGGTGCGGTTCGCGCCGGCGCTCGACGCGATCGCTCGCCAGCTCGCCCGCAAGGACAACCTGCGCGCGATCCAGGAGTGTGCGGAGCGGGTGTTCGGCCGGCGGCTCGAGGTCGTCGTCCAGACCTCCGAGGGCCCGAGCGCGGTCGCGGCGGCCGCGGTCGCGCCGGCCGCGGCCGCGCCGGGCCCGACCGAGCCGGCCCACCCGACGCTCGCCGATCGAGCGACGAGCGAGCCGGGCGTGCGCAGGCTGTTGCGCGAGTTCGGCGCGCAGCTCGTCGACATCCGGCCCCTCGACCCTGTGGGACCCCGATCCACGGAGCCCGGTACCTGGGAGGAAAACTCGTGAACGTCGCGAAGATGATGAAGGACCTGCAGCGCATGCAGGCGCAGATCCAGTCGCGGCTCGAGACCCTCGAGGTCGAGGGCTCGGCCGGCGGCGGGGTCGTGACCGCACGGATGAACGGAAAGAAGGAGCTCCTGTCGGTGCGCATCGCGCCCGAGGCGATCACTCCGAGCGATCCGGATCTCCTCGGAGACCTGGTCGTCGCGGCGGTCAACGACGCCGGGCGCAAGGTCGACGAGGAGATGCAACAGCTGACGCAGGGGCTCGCCGGAGCGAAGATCCCCGGTCTCTTCTGATTCGATGCGCGACCTCGCCGCCCCTCTCGAGCGCGTCGTGCGCGAGCTGACGAAGCTCCCGGGGATCGGTCGCAAGACCGGCGTGCGGCTCGCGTTCCACCTGATGCGCGTCCCGCGCGACGACGTCGCCGCGCTGGCCCGCGCGCTCGGGGAGCTGCGCGACTCGGTCCACGTGTGCGAGGAGTGCTTCCACCTCGGCGAAGGTCCCCTGTGTCCGATCTGCGCGGACGCGAGCCGCGATCGATCGGCCGTGTGCGTCGTCGAGGACCCGACGAACGTCCTGGCGATCGAGCGGACCGGCGTGTTTCGCGGCCTGTACCACGTTCTCGGCGGAGCCTTGTCCCCGCTGCGCGACGTCGGCCCGGAGCAGCTGCGGATCCGGGAGCTGCTCGAGCGCATCGGGCGCGGCGGCATCCACGAGGTGATCCTGGCCACGAACCCGAACGTCGAGGGCGAGGCGACCGCGGTGTACCTGTCGCGCCTCCTGCGGCCCCTCGCGCTCCGGCTCACGCGCCTGGCGCAGGGGCTTCCGGCGGGCGGCGAGCTCGAGTTCACGGACGATCTCACCCTGCGCCGCGCGCTCGAGAACCGGCGCGAATACTAGCCCGCGACCTTGCCCGTCCCGGCGCGCCGGCTATAGATTTAGCCGGCGCGCTGCGCCGAAGGGGGCGGGGCATGTCCCGGACCGGTCTGGTGATCCTCGAGCAGGACTACGAGCGGTTGGTCGCCCTGCTCGACCAGCTGTGCACGAGCGCGAACGCCCGCTTCGTGTTCCTGTTGGACAAGAACGGCCAGCACATCGCATCTGCCGGAGATCTCGCGGAGGTCGATCCGACCTCGCTCGCCTCGCTCGCCGCCGGTAGCGTCGCGGCGACCGAGGGTCTGGCCGGGCTGGTCGCCGAGCAAAGGTTCACGACGCTGTTCCATGAGGGTCAGACCGACAGCCTGCACCTATCGACCGTCGCCGAGAAGGCGATCGTCCTCGTGAGCTTCGACGAGCGCTCGTCCCTCGGCCTGGTGCGCCTGCGTGTGCAGCAGTCGACCCCGGCGCTCACCGCCGTCTTCACGGAGGTCGTCCGCCGGTCGGACGCCCCGCGTGCCGAAGCCCTGTCCACGAGCCCGCTCGGCGACCTGACCGACGCCGAGATCGATCGGCTGTTCGGCTGAGCCACGCCATGACGTTCATCAATTACGCGGCGCGCGAGATCAACTGCAAGATCGTCTACTACGGGCCAGGACTCTGCGGCAAGACGACGAACATCCAATGGATCCACGAGAAAACGCGGCCCGACGCGAAGGGCAAGCTCATCTCGCTCGCGACCGAGACCGACCGCACGCTGTTCTTCGATTTCCTGCCGATCGAGCTGGGGACGATCCGTGGGTTCCGCACGCGATTCCACCTGTACACCGTCCCCGGACAGGTGTTCTACGACGCGTCGCGCAAGCTGATCCTCAAGGGGGTCGACGGCGTCGTGTTCGTCGCCGACTCGCAGGAGACGCGGCGGGACGCGAACGTCGAGTCGGTGCAGAACCTGCGGACCAACCTGCAGGACAACGGCTACGACCTGGCTACCCTGCCGTACGTGCTGCAGCTCAACAAGCGCGACCTGCCGGCGGCCCTGCCGGTCGAGCAGCTGGCGGCCGATCTGCGGTTGCAGCAGGAGCCGACGTTCGAGGCCGTGGCGACGAAGGGGGTCGGCGTGTTCGACACGCTGAAAGCGATCATCCGGCTGGTGCTGAACGACCTGCGTCGCCGCTGATCACCCACCGGTCCACCCGGAGCCGGCGCCGTTGACACCCAAGGCCGTGGGGTCTAGACTGCCGCTTTTTCCGGAGACGGCGATGTTCGCAGTGATCGAGACCGGCGGCAAGCAGCTGCGCGTCCAGGTCGGCGACGTGGTGAGCGTCGAGCGGGTCGACGGAGAGGCCTCGGCTCCCGTGATGTTCGATCGCGTGCTGCTCGTCGGCCAGGATGGCGCCGTCCGCGTGGGCTCGCCGACCGTCGTCGGAGCCACGGTGCGCGGATCGGTAGTCCGACAGGACCGCGAGAAGAAGATCTTCATGCGGACGTTCAAGCACCGTGAGAACGCCAGCCGACGCAGCCAGGGCCACCGCCAGCACGTGACGCGGGTGCGGATCGAAGCGATCGAAGGCTGAGCATCCTCCTCGGGGAATACGATGGCGCACAAGAAGGCAGGCGGCAGCTCCCGGAACGGTCGCGACTCCCACGCCCAGCGCCTGGGGGTCAAGCGTTTCGCCGGGGAGCAGGTCCGCGGCGGCACGATCCTCGTGCGACAACGCGGCACCCCGATCCAGCCGGGCAAGAACGTCGGCCGCGGCAAGGACGACACGCTGTTCGCGCTGATCGACGGGCGGGTGACGTTCGAGGACCGCGGACGGCTCGGGCGGTTCGTGCGCGTCGATCCGCTCGGCTGAGCGGAGCGCGTCCGGTCCGACCCCGCTCCGGCTCGAGGCGCTCGGACCTACATGCTCGTCGACGAGGCCAGGATCGTCGTCCGCGGCGGTGACGGCGGCGACGGCTGCGTGTCGTTCCGCCGGGAGAAGTACGTTCCGCGCGGTGGACCCGACGGCGGCGACGGTGGCAACGGCGGCTCGGTCGTGCTCGTCGCCGATCCGTCCGTCTCGACGCTCCTGGCGTTCCGCTACCACCGGCATTTCCAGGCCGAGCGCGGCCGCCACGGTCAGGGCTCGAACCGCACGGGGCGGTCGGGTGCCGACCTCGAGGTGCGCGTCCCGATCGGCACCGTCGTCTACGACGACGAGCGCCTGCAAGCGCTCGACGATCTGCGCACCGCGCAGCACCGATTCGTCGCCGCGGCGGGCGGGCGCGGCGGGCGTGGCAACGCGCGGTTCGTTTCGTCGGTGCGTCAGGCCCCGACGCGTCACGACCCCGGCACACCCGGCGAGGCGCGATCGCTGCGACTCGAGCTCAAGCTCCTCGCGGACGTCGGGCTCGTGGGCCTGCCGAACGCCGGCAAGTCCACGCTGATCTCGCGAATCTCCGCCGCGCGCCCGAAGATCGCCGACTACCCGTTCACGACGCTCGAGCCGCATCTCGGAGTGGTCGATCGTGGAGCGGCGCGGTCGTTCGTCGTGGCCGACATTCCGGGGCTGATCGAAGGAGCGCATCGGGGCGCGGGTCTCGGGACCCGGTTTCTGCGCCACATCGAGCGCTGCACCGTCCTGCTGCAGCTCGTGGATGCCACGACCGAGTCCTCGGATCCGATCGACGACGTCGCCGTCGTGCTCGCCGAGCTGCGGAGCCATCGTGCGGATCTCGCCTCGCGGCCGCGCATCCTCGTCGCGACGAAGGCCGACGCGATCCAGGACCCGCGGGCCGTGACCCGGCTCCGTGACCTCGCTCGACGCGACGGCATCGAGCTTCACGTGGTGTCGGCCGTCACCGGACAAGGGCTCGAGGAGCTCTTGCGCGCCGTCGACGATCTCCTGGACCGCAGCGCGTCCCGTGGCCTCGCGGCTCCCGATCCGTTCCACGACACCGAGCCCGACCGTGGCTGAAACCGAGGCGGTCGGCGTGCTCGGCGGGACGTTCGACCCGGTGCACCTCGGTCACTTGGCGATCGCCGAGGCGGCGCGAGACCGGTTGGGCCTGCGCCGGGTCTGGTTCCTCCCGTGCGCCGTCCCGCCGCACAAGGACCCGGCCGGCGTCACGCCGGCCGAGCATCGGGCGGCGATGATCGCGCTGGCGATCCTCGACCGTCCGGGGCTCGAGCTCTGCGACGTCGAGCTCCGGACCGGACGGGTGCAGTACACGATCGACACGCTGCGAGCGCTGCGGCATCCGCCGTGGAGCGTGAACCCCGTGTTCCTGCTCGGGTTCGACTCGCTGGCCGAGCTCCCGACGTGGCGCCTCCCGTCCGCGCTCCTGGCGGAGTTCGACCTCGTGGTCGTCGACCGGCCGGACGACCCGCGCAGCGTCTCACCGCTCTCGCCCGAGATCTCACGCGCCCTCGCCGCGACCCCGCCGCGCTTGCGCGACGTCGAGCTCGGCCGCGGGGGCCGTGTGTTCCGCCTGCCCCTGTCCGTCGAGATCTCCTCGCGCGCGATCCGAGCGCGAGCCGCCGCCGGCGGCCCGCTGACGGGCCTTGTCCCCGAATCCGTGGCTCGGTATATTCAACACAACCATGTGTACGCTTGAGGAGGGACGACGCTGAAACGTGGCCCGACACCCGAGGTCGTCGCGTGCGTGGAAGCGGCGCGGGACAAGCAGGCCCTCGACCTCGTGGTGCTCGACCTCCGCGGACTGAGTGACGTCACCGACACCTTCGTCATCTGCCACGGCACGACCGAGCGACAGGCCCAGGCGATCGCCGATGCGATCGAGGAGCGTCTGTCGGTCGAGTGCCACCGACGCGCCGCGAGCGTGGAGGGGCGCCGTCACGGGGAGTGGATCCTGCTCGACTTCCTCGACCTCGTCGTCCACGTGTTCGCCGGCACGAAGCGCCAGTTCTACCGGCTGGAGCGCCTGTGGGGC
Organism: uncultured Acidobacteriota bacterium; assembly: GCA_963824225.1. GTDB lineage: Bacteria > Acidobacteriota > Polarisedimenticolia > Polarisedimenticolales > Polarisedimenticolaceae > CAWGOF01. The sequence continues at coordinate 1,277,260 of CAWGOF010000003.1, forward strand.
GACGCGCCGATCGTCGATGTCCCGGACAAGCCGCGACGTCGACAGCCCGTGCCCCAGACCTCGTCGCGCTGATCCGTGAAGCTCCGCCTGTTGCTCGTCGGGCGTCCGCGGGACGCGGCCGCGACCGCGCTGCACGATCGATACGCCGAGCGGATCCGTCGGCTCGGTGTCGCGTTCGAGACTTGCTGGGTGCCCGACGTGCGCCCGACCGGTCCGCACGACCGGCGTGGCGCGCGAGCCCGCGAGGGCCGCTCGATCGCCGAGCGGATCGGACCGCCCGGGCGAACGATCGCGCTCGCGCCTGCGGGCGAGATGCTGTCGAGCGAAGCGCTGGCTCGACGGCTCGAGCGCTGGGGGGTCCCTCGCGGTACGTTCGTCATCGGCGGTCCCTCGGGGCTCGATCCGGCGGTGCACGAGATGGCCGACGCCTGCTGGTCGCTCTCGGCGCTCACGCTGCCGCACGAGCTCGTCCGCGTGGTGGTCGCCGAGCAGCTGTACCGCGCGATCACACTCCTGCGCGGCGTGCCGTACCATCGCTGAGTCGCGGCACCCGGCTTGCTTGACGGGTCGCGCCGGGCTGCACTAACCTGGGCTCGTAGATGAGATTCCGTACGTTCTGGATGCTCCTGCTGCTGTTCGCGGTCCTGTTCTCCGTCGCCTCGGTGTGGAACCGGAACAGCGGTCTCCTGGTGCAGCCGGTCTCGCTGTCGCGCGAGTTCTCGATCAGCGTGGCGTGGATGCTCGTCGGGTTCTTCGGGCTCGGCGTGTTCACGACCCTGCTCGTCGGCGTGTCACGCGAGCTGAGCCTGGCCCTCGAGCGCACGCGCATGCGCCGCGCGAGCCGCGACTCCGAGGCCATCGAGTCCGAGTACTCCCGCGGCGTCGCCGCGGCGGTCGAGGGCCATCCGGACGAGGCGCTGACGCACTTCCGCGCCGTGCTCGAGCGCGACAGCCGGCACTTCAATACGCTGCTCGGCCTGGGCGAGGTTCTCCGCGCGCAGGGCCGCGTCGCGGAGGCGATCGAGTACCACCGGAAGGCACATCATCTGAAGGAGGACAGCACGCGGCCGCTCTACGCGCTGGTCGAGGACTACGAGACGAAGGGCGACACGGAGCGCGCGCTCGCGGTCCTGGGCAAGATCCTGGGAATCCAGAAGGGCTCGGTGGCCGCGTGGCGCAAGCTCCGCGACGTCCACATCCGTCAACGCAGCTGGAAGGCGGCGTCCGACGCGCAGGAGAACGTCGTCAAGCGCGCGGCGCCTGGGGACGCCGCCGAGGCAAGCGACCGCCGCCGGGGCCTGGGCATCCGCTACGAAGTCGCGGTCGAGCGCCTCCGGGCGGGGAAGACGCGGGAAGCGATCGGCCTCCTCCGGCGCGTGATCCGCGAGGACAAGGCGTTCATCCCGGCGCACGTGAAGCTCGGCGAGGCCCTGGCGAGCCAGGGGCAAGAGAAGGAAGCGATCCAGGCGTGGTTCGACGGGTTCCAGGCCACCGGTTCCCCGGTGCTCTTGACCATGCTCGAGGAGTACTACCTCGGTCGCGAGCAGCCGCTCGCGGCGATCGAGGCCCTCAAGAGCTGCATCTCCCGGGCCCGCAAGGACACGCTCCCACGGTTTTACCTGGGCAAGCTGTACTTTCGTCTCGAGATGCTCGACGACGCGTACTCCGTCCTGTCGGCCCTCGAAGGCCGGGCGAGCTACGCGCCCACGCTGCACTATCTCCTGGGTCGAATCCACGAGCGACGTGGGAACTCTCGGCAGGCCAACTCCGAGTACCGCCGGGTGATCAAGGAGATGGACCTGGTCCAGGTGGAGTACACGTGCCGGGCGTGCGACGGGACCAGCGTCGACTGGCAGGACCGGTGTCCCACGTGCGGTGAATGGAACTCGATCGAGATCGACTTCCGGGAGGAGATCTCCCTCGAAGAGCTCGGGATCGCTCCCGCACCGATCTATTCCGCGCGACCCTAGTCCTCACGGTCCCCCACGCCTCCGCTCGACGATCGATGCACGCTCCCATGGGCCTCGCGAGCCGGGCTCGGCGGCTCGTCCATCCCGTGCTGTCGTTCCTCCTGCCCGCCGCATGCGGCGCGTGCAAGGCTCCGCTCGACGCCCTCCAGCTGCACGGCTTCTGCTCGCGCTGCTGGGCCGGGCTTCGATCGGACCGCGGGCTGTGCTGTCGGCGCTGCGCCCTGACGGTCGGGCACACGAGCGACCTTGCGGGACGCGATCCGGGGCTGTGCGCGGGCTGCGCGACAAGCGCGTCGCCGATCGACCTGGCCGTGGCGGCGGTCGAATACGACTCGCGGGCCCGGTCGATCCTTCTCCGGGCGAAGCTCGGCCGGCGCCGGGAGATTCTGGCCGAGCTCGCGCGTCATGTCCACGCGAGGCTCCGAGCGTCCGGCTGCGCCGGTGACTGCCGCGCGGTGATCGCTGTCCCGTCCCATCCGCTGGCGAACATTCGCCGTGGATTCGCCCCCGGATCCGAGCTGGCGCGTGGCGTGGCCCGCGGGCTCGGACTCCCTGTCGTGCCGATCCTCGAGCGCCGGTGGCTCCCATTGGGCAGCGCGAAGGCTCGCGGGGCGAGAGGCAGGAGGAGGCTCCTCGCGGGATCGATCGCGCTGCGTCGGGGTCTCGAACCCGGGCCCGTGCTCATCGTCGACGATGTGATGACCACCGGTGCCACGGCGGAAGCGTGTGCCCTCGCAGCGCGACGTGCCGGCGCCACCGGCGCCATCGTCGCCGTATGGGCCCGCGCGGAGCGGCGAGCGGAACGGTCGGAGTAGCCTCGCGGAATGCCGCGCCGTACCTTGCTGTAGGGACGGTCGACATGGATAGGGTAATTGTAATTTTATCGGTTGTCTCTCGTGTCTGGAGCGTCGCCGGAGCAGGCCAAAAACAGCTTGACGGGCCTTCGATTGGGCGTATAACTACGGCACCTCGATTCGGCGATGGATTGTGTGCTTGAGGATACCCGCAGCGGGGGAGGTCAATTCATGAGGAACGTGAAGCGTGTCGGTGCGGCGATTGTCGCGATCGCCATCATGGCCGTAATGGCCGGTGGTCCGGTACTCGGCGCCGACGCAACCGTCGGTCGTTTCGTTCAGAGAGCGGCCCAAGAGCTGAAGCTGAACGCAACGGATGCCCGGGCGGCAGCCGATTCGCTGCGGGCGGTCGGTGTGTCCCTGCCGGCCAACATGGACGTCAACAAGACGTTGACCGAGCGCGATGTCGCCTCGATCGCGCGGGCTCTTGGCGTGCGCGTGACGACGAGCAACCCGGACGCGATGTTCGGCACGGACAAGATCGATCGGTTCTTCCAGAGCTTCGGCGGGGAGATCGCGGCCAGCCATCACGACGACGGCTGCGCGGTTCCGGGGAGCAATTGCGACAACCCGGGTGAGGGCGGCGGTCCCGGCACCGGCAACGAGGGTCCTCCGTTCGATCCGTTCAGCAAGGGACGGGGCAACCCGAACGGCAAGTCCAAGCATGGACGGACGCCGAGCGACCCCGAATAACGTCCCCGCTCGTCGATTCGATTGAGATCGCGGCCGCCACCGGGCGGCCGCGGCTGTTTTTGTGTATACCTTGCGGCCTCGGTGCGAGGACGCCTCGTTGAACCCCACCTCCGGCCGTCCCCTCCCGTTCGCCGCGATCCTGGCCCTGTTCGTCGTATCGGGCGCGACGTCCCTCGTCTATGAGGTGCTGTGGCTGCGGGACTTGATCCTGGTGTTCGGCTCGACGCAGTTCGCAACGAGCACCGTGCTGGCCACGTTCATGGGCGGCCTCGCGCTCGGGGCGTTCGTGGCGGGCCGATCGATCGGGAGGCGCACCTCGCGACCGCTCGCGGTCTACGGCTGGCTCGAGGTCGGGATCGGTCTCTACGCGCTCGCCGTGCCGTGGCTGTTCTCCAGGCTGACACCGCTGTACCAGAGGATCTGGGATGCCGGCGCGTCTGAGTCGTTCCTCGTGCTCAGCCTGGCGAAGGCGCTCGGGATCGGCTGCGTCCTGTTGATCCCGACGATGCTCATGGGCGCGAGCCTGCCCGTGCTCGCTCGCCAGGTCGCGGACGATCCGGACCGGATCGGGGGCAGGGTCGGCACCCTGTACGCCGTCAATACGTTTGGAGCGATCGTCGGTGTGTTCGTTGCGGGGTTCGTCGCGATCCCGGGTCTGGGGATGCGCGCCACGCTGCTCTCGACCGCATGCGCGAACCTGGTGCTCGGCGTGGCGGCGATCGCCCTCGCGTCCCGCGCGCCGCTCCCGGCGCGCGCCACACCGGCGGCCGCCGACAAGGACGAGCGCGGCCGGATCGACGGTCGGCTCCGCATCGTGCTCCTGGTCCTCGGCGCATCGGGGTTCGTCGCGCTCGTCCTCGAGGTCGCGTGGACTCGCGTTCTCGCGCTGGTCATGGGCAGCTCGGTCTACGCGTTCTCCCTGATGCTGCTCGCGTTCCTCGCCGGCCTCGCCGCGGGAGGCGCATTCTTTTCCGCATGGCTGCGCCGGCGGCCGGCCGCGCGACCGGCACGGCTGCTCGCCAGCCTGCTCGCCGCGGCCGGGCTGTGCGCGTGGGGCACGGCGTTCGTGTTCGGATCGCTCCCGCGGATGTTCGCCGAGGTGTACTTCGCGTACGAGCCCGGACCGAACGGCTGGTTCACCGTTCAGCTGTTGCTGGGCTTGCTCGTGATGTTCCCTGCGACCTTCGCTCTCGGGGGCGTGTTCCCGGCGGCGATCCAGCTCTACGCGCGCGACCTCGACGGCGTGAGTCGCTCGGTGGGGACGGTCTATGCCTCGAATACCGCGGGAACGATCGCCGGCGCCGCGCTCGCGGGCTTCGTGCTCCTGCCGTATCTCGGCGTCTTGAACACCGTGCTCGCCGGCGCCGCACTCGAGCTGGTTCTCGCCGTCGTCGTCGGCCTGACGTTCGCTGCGGCGAAGACGCGCGCGCGCGTGGGGCGCATCCTCGCCGTCTGCGCTCTGGGCCTCGTGGCGGTGATCTTGACCCCCGCCGGGGCGTCCCTGACGAAGCTCGCGCGGCCGCGCTGGGACCTCCGCGTGATGAACAGCGGTGTGTACATGAATCTGTTCGACCTGGAAGACGACCGGAGCTGGGCCGGCTTCTCCCGTCTCGTCCAGGAGAACAACGAGGTCGTGTTTGCGGCCGAGGGCTACACGGCTTCGGTGTTCGTCGCCGACCAGCCCTCGTTCCAGAACCGCTACCTGTCGGTCAACGGGAAGATCGAAGCGTCGACGACCGCGGATCTCGAGACGCAGATCATGTGCGCGCACCTTCCCCTGCTGTTCCACGGAGCGCCGAAGGACGTGCTGGTGGTCGGCCTGGCGAGCGGCATCACCGTCGGCTCGGTCGCCACGCACCGGGTCGACACGATCCGGGTCGTCGAGGTCGAGGCCCAGATGGTCCCCGCGGCGCGCCTGTTCGCCGAAACCAACAACCACGTGCTCGACGACCCGCGCGTAGCGATCTCGATCAACGACGCGCGCAACGAGCTGCAGTTCTCGCCGCGAACCTACGACGTGATCGTGTCCGAGCCCTCGAACCCGTGGATGACCGTCGCCGCGAACCTGTTCACCGAGGACTTCTTCCGCATGGCCCGCACGCGGCTTCGGCCCGGGGGCGTGTTCAGCCAGTGGATTCAGACGTACTATCTGCCGCCCGAGGACCTGCGCTCGATCATTGCCGCGTTCCGCGCCGCCTTTCCGCAGGTCATGCTGTTCGAGACGCTGGAGGGCCTCGACCTCGTCCTGCTCGGAACGGAGGACCCGCTCGCGATCGACCTCGAGCGATTCGGACGCGACACGGAGGAGCTGATCGTGGCGATGGACCTGGCCCGCGTCGGGCTGAACGACCCGGTGGCGATTTTGGGTCTCTTTCGTCTCGGCCCCGCGGAGATCGACCGGCTGATCGTCGGAGCGGCCCGCAACACGGACGACAATGCGCGGGTCGAGTTCTCGGCTCCCCGGACGCTCGGGCTGAACACGCAGCCCGAGAACGGCAAGCTCCTGCGCGCGTTCCGCTCGGACCCACTGGCGTATGTCGCGTCGGTCGACGAGCCGCTGCGTCGGGACCGGATCCGGCTCGACCTGGCGCGGGTGCTGATCGACCGCGGCGACAGCGATCTGGCGGCGGAGCAGGCCGAGCGGGTTGGCTCCGCCGAGCTGAAGGAGGAAGCCGCCCGCATCCGGGCCGAGGCGCAGAACGCCGCCGCGGGATCGTGAAACCGGCCGATGCGCTGCTTCCCGGGGGTGGCAGGGGCGGCGGCGGTAGTTCACGCAGCAGCCGTTGTCATTCCGTGGCTGTCGACGTATAGGACACACCCAGGCCCCGGGCCTGCGGCGACGGGGAAGGGGTCGGACGAGGTCATGCTGTCACGGGTCGGGCGGCGTCCTGCGTGTGTGCTCATCGTCGCTCTGCTCGCGGCATCCGCCGCGCTGGCCCAGACGACCGTCTACGTCGACGATGTGACCTGCCCCGGCACGGGCACGGGCACGAGCCTGGACCCGTACTGCCGGATCCAGGACGGCATCTGCGCGGTCAAGATCGGCGGCGGCACCGTGCTCGTCCGTCCGGGCGAGTACAACGAGTCGCTGCGACTGTTCCCCGCGGTCAGCGTGGTCTCGACCGACGGCCCGGCGGTCACGACGATTCGCGCCGACGGCAAGCCGTGCATGACCGCGAATTGCATCCCGAGCCTGATCAATCTGACCTGCTCGACCGTGGTCATCCCATCGGGCGGTACGAACGCCGATCGCCTGGAGGGGTTCCGCATCGAGGGCGGAGCCGGACTGTTCCGCACGTTCGGGTCGGGCACGCCGCCCAACGCTCTCACCGGCGGCGGCGTGTTCGTATTCGACAGCTCGCCGACGATCACGAACAACGTGATCGTCGACAACGTGCTGTCGAACGCCACTCCGACGTCGCATTTCTGGGGCGGGGGCATCTACATCGCCGGCGGCACGCTCGCCGTACCGCTCCGCCCCGTGATCACGAACAACCTCATCGAGGAGAACATCGCCGACACCGCGCCGGGTCCGAACAACACCCATTCGACGTTCGCGCTCGGCGGCGGGATCTACCTCGGCCAGTACGTGTCACCGCGCATCGAGGCCAACGTCATTCGCAGCAACCAGGCCGGGACGACGGCCAAGCTGTACCAGGTCGGCGGCGGCGGCGGCATCGCCAGCTACGCGATCTCGACATCCACCGTGCCGACGATCTCGCGCAACGTGATCCAGGACAACTCGTCGGCCGATTTCGGCGGCGGCGTCGCCTTTGGAGAAGTGTTCAAGACGGGGGTCGGCGACTACGTGGCGACCCAGGGCGTCGTCGAGAACAACTTGATCGAGTTCAACCGCAGCTTCTCGGGCGGCGGCGTCAACACGGGGACGACGAAGGTCATCCTGCGCAACAACACGATCGTGGACAACCTCGCCGACTTCGGCGGCGGCGTGACCGCCGGATCGAGCAACAACGACCTGGACGACGTGCGGATGTTCAACAACATCGTCGCGTTCAACACGTCGCTGCTCTATGGCTCGGGCGGCCTGGGGGCGTACTTTTCCGGTCCCGAGCTCGAGAACAACGACTTCTTCGGCAACGTGCCCGACGATCTCGGGGGCACCGTCGACGAGGCGACGACGATCGGGGTCGCCGGGAACATCTCGGTCGACCCGCTGTTCATCAGTCGAGCGCCGGGGACCCGCAACCTGCACCTGCTGCCGACGAGCGACGTGATCGACGCCGGCAAGAACTCCGCCGCTCCGACGACCGACTTCGACCTCCTGCCGCGCGTCCAGGCGGCAGCCGGCGGCCCGGCGGTCGTCGACATGGGGGCGTACGAGTACACGCCGGACACGGACGGCGACGGGATCCCGAACTATGCCGACCCCGACGACGATGGTGACGGCGTGCCCGACGCCTCCGACTGCTCGTCGGTGATCCCGAGCGTCTCGCAACCGGCGAGTCCGGTCGGCTCGACGGTGATCCTGTCCCGAGGATCGGGCTCGACCGGCGTGCTGTCGTGGGCCGCCGTTCCTCGGGCGCTCGTGTACAACGTCTATCGCGGCTCGCAAACGCAGCCCTGGTCCTACGCGATGCAGTGCCTGGTGGCCGAGACCCCGAACACCACGGCCCAGGATCCCGAGACCCCGACGCTCGGCACCGCGTTCTTCTATCTCGTGTCGGCCAAGAACGCGTGCGGTGAGACGTACGCCGGGCAGCACACCAACGGAACGCAGATCTTCCCGTCGCCGACATGCGCACCCCTGGCCCACGATACCGACGGGGACGGGGTGATCGACGTCGAGGACAGCTGTCCCCTCATGACCAACGCGCAGCAGCTCGACACGGACGCGGACGGCCTGGGGAACGTCTGCGACACGGACGACGACAACGACGGTCGGCTCGACGGCGCGGACAACTGCCCCCTCGCCGCGAACGCGGCGCAGACCGACGGCGACTCGGACGGGGCCGGCGATCCGTGCGACAACTGTCCCGGCCTCACGAACGTAGGCCAGCTCGACACCGACGGGGACGGCAGCGGCAACGCCTGCGACACGGACGACGACGGGGACGGCCGCGCCGATGGCTCGGACAATTGCCCGCTGATCTCGAACGCCTCGCAAACCGATGGCGACACGGACGGCGCCGGCGACCCGTGCGACAACTGCCCCGGGCTGTCGAACCCCGGACAGGCCAACTCCGACGGTGACACCACGGGCGACGCCTGCGACCCGTGTCCCGGCGACCCGATCAACGACGTCGATCTCGACGGCCGTTGCGCGACCGTCGACAACTGCCCGACGACACCGAACGCCAACCAGGCGAACCAAGACGGGGATTCGCGCGGCGACGTGTGCGACAACTGCCCGGCGGCTTCGAACTCGACGCAGGTCAACGCCGATGGCGACACGCTGGGCGACGCGTGCGATACCTGCCCGCAGGATGCGCTCAACGATCAGGACGGCGACGCCCGGTGCGCGAACCTCGACAACTGCCCGACGATCGCGAACGCACCGCAGACCGATGGGGACGGGGACGGCCGGGGCAACGCGTGCGACAACTGCGTGAGCGTGGCCAATCCGACGCAGGCCGACGCCGATAACGACGGCATCGGCGATGCCTGCGACGCGTGCGGCGACGGCGACGCCGACACCGTGTGCGACGGCGACGACAACTGCGTGAGCGTGGCCAATCCGACGCAGGCCGACGCCGATCTGGACGGCCTGGGCGACGCCTGCGACACGTGCACCGATATCGACGGCGACGACTTCGGTGACCCGAACTCCCCGTTGACCACGTGCGGCCGCGACAACTGCCCGACGACTCCGAACCCGACCCAGGTCAACTCGGACGGAGACGCGGCGGGCGACCCGTGCGACGTCTGCCCGCTCGACTCGTTCAACGACCAGGACGGGGACGGCCGCTGCGCCAACGTCGACAACTGCCCGACCGTCGCGAACTCGACCCAAACCGACACCGACGGCGACGGCGTGGGAAGTCTGTGCGACAACTGTCCGACGGTCGCCAATCCGACGCAGCAGAACTCGGACGCGGACCCGCTGGGCGACGCGTGCGATCCGTGTCCCAGCGACATCCAGGCCGACGCGGATGGGGACGGCATCTGCCCGGCGGTCGACAACTGCCCGGCGACGGCCAATCCGACCCAGGCGAACCAGGACGGCGATCAGCAGGGCGACGTGTGCGACAACTGTCCGACCGTGTCGGACTTCACCCAGGCCGACACCGACCTCGACGCGGTCGGCGACGTCTGCGACGCCTGCACGGACACCGACCACGACGGCCGCGGCAACCCGGGGTTCCCGGCCTCGACCTGTCCCCTCGACAACTGCCCGACGACGGCGAACGCGAGCCAGGCCAACGTCGACGGCGACGCGTTCGGCGACGCCTGCGACCCGTGCCCCGGGGACCCGCTCAACGACTCGCAGGATCTGGACACGATCTGCGGCAACGTCGACAACTGCCCGACCACGGCGAACACGGACCAGTCGAACATCGACTTCGACGGCCTGGGGGACGTGTGCGACCCCGACCGCGACGGGGACAACCTGGCGAACGGCGCGGACAACTGCCCGTCGGCGAGCAACGCCGGCCAGCAGGACAGCGACTCCGACGGTGCGGGCGACGCGTGCGACAACTGTCTCGGCCTGAACAACCCGGCCCAGGCCGACGCCGACGGGGACGGGATCGGCGACGGGTGCGACATCTGCCCCGCCGATGGGGACGACGACTTCGACGACGACGGCCTGTGCGCCGACGTCGACAACTGTCCGCTGATCGACAATCCGACGCAGCCCGACGGCGACCGGGACGGCCTGGGCGATCCCTGCGATCCGTGCCCGACCGATGCCGACCTCGACGCCGACCTCGTGTGCAACGACGACGTGGTCCTGGTGCAGCTCGAGCGTCCGACCGAGACGGTGCTGGTCGAGTTCAGCGGGGCGACCCAGAGCGTGCTCGTGCAGAGCGGGACGACGACGCGGTACAAGGCCAACAGCGTCGATCCGGGACTCGGCATCACCTGGACCACCGAGGCGTTCGTCGACTCGGCCTGGTCGACGGGGCCGTTCGGCGTGGGCTACGAGACGCTGACCGGGGCCCAGAACCTGATCGCCACGAACGTCCCGAGCGGGTCGCTGTCGGTGTACACGAGGACCACGTTCACGGTGGCGAGCGTCGCTGCGATCCAGAACCTGTTCATCGCCGCGGACTACGACGACGGCTTCGTGGCCTGGATCAACGGGGTCGAGGTGTATCGCTCGGCCGAGATGCCCGCGGGCACACCGACCTGGAACACGAACGCCGGCAACCACGAGTCGTCGAACGGCCTGACGCCGGACTACCGGCCGTACCACGACATCACGACGGTCGGAAAGCCGCTGCTGCGCAACGGGACGAACCTCCTGGCGATCGGCGTCTGGAACAACGGCGGCGCCTCGTCCTCGGACCTCGTGCTCGTGCCGCAGCTCGTGTTCAACCGCCAGACCACGTCGAGCATGGTGTACAGGGCGAACAGCTCCGACCCAGGCATCGGCGTTTCGTGGGTCGCCGAGGCGTACAACGATGCGTCGTGGACGCCGGGGGCTTACGGAGTGGGCTACGAGCTGACGTCCGGCGCGGCCAATCTGCTCCAGACCACCGTTCCGTCGAGCACGCTGTCCGTGTACACGCGCGCGCGGTTCAACATCGACAACGTCCTGCTGGTCCAGAACATGTTCCTCGGTGTGGACTACGACGACGGGTTCGTCGCGTGGATCAACGGCGTCGAGGTGTACCGGTCCCCCGAGATGCCCGCAGGCACGCCGGCGTGGAACGCGAACCCCGCAACCCACGAATCGAGCAACGGTGCCGTTCCGTTCTACAGCCCGGAGCATGACATCACCGCGATCGCCCGCCCGTTGCTGCACAACGGGACGAACGTGCTGGCGATCGGCGTGTGGAACGACATTCCATCGAGCCCACCGTCGAGCGATCTCGTCCTGGTACCCAAGCTGTCGATCAACCGCTTCTCCGCGACTCCCGTGGCGTACCGCGCCAACCAGAGCGATCCCGGTCTGGGCATGACGTGGACCGCGACCGGGTTCAACGACTCGAGCTGGGCGCACGGGCCGTTCGGCGTCGGCTACGAGACGGGATCGAACGGCGCGCGGGCGCTGATCCAGTCCGCCATTCCGAGCAACTCGGCATCGGCCTACACGCGCGTTTCGTTCAACGTCAACGACCTGTCGGCGGTGGATCGGGTGTTCTTCGGCGCAGACTACGACGACGGGATCGTCGCGTGGATCAACGGTGTCGAGGTCTGTCGCTCGCGCGAGATGCCCGCGGGCACGCTGCAGTGGAACACCCACGCCAACCCGCACGAGCCGAGCAACGGAGCGGTGCCGAACTACAACCCGTTGCGCGACATCACCTACGAGGCGCTTCCGGCGTTGGTCCAGGGGCCGAACGTGCTGGCCGTGGGCGTCTGGAACACCGCTCTGCCGTCGTCCGACCTCGTCGTCGTACCGCGTTTGTCGACCGACGGCGGAAGCGTGGACAACTGTCCCAACGCGTACAACCCGACGCAGGACGACACGGACGACGACGGGTTCGGGGACGCGTGCGATCCCGACGACGACGGGGACCTGCTGGCCGACGTGATCGACAACTGCCGAGCGATCGTCAACCCCAATCAGGCCAACGCCGACGGCGATGCCTACGGCGACGTGTGCGACAACTGTCCGAGCGTGGCCAGCTCGATCCAGACCGATTCCGACGACGACGGCCAGGGCAATCCGTGCGACACGTGCCCTCTCGACGCGGCGAACGACGTGGACGCCGACACCGTGTGCGGGAACGTGGATAACTGCCCGACCGTGGTCAACGCGAACCAGGCGGACTCGGACGGCGATACGCGAGGCAACGCGTGCGACAACTGTCCCGACGTGGGGAACGCCGGGCAGCAGAACGCGGACGGGGACGCGCTGGGCGATGCGTGCGACACGTGCCCCCTCGACGCGGCGAACGACCTGGACGGCGATGGTCGATGCGCGAACGTCGACAACTGTCCGACCGTGGCCAACGCCAACCAGCTGAACACCGATGGCGACGTCGCCGGCGACCTGTGCGACTGTCGCCCGACCGACCCGACGATCTGGAGCGTTCCCCCGCAGGTCACCAACGTGCGTCTGGTCAAGACGAACCCACAAATGTCTTGGACCGCCACGCCCGGCGGCACGTCCTACGACGTCGTCAGCGGAGCCCTCTCGGCCCTGGTGGTCAACGGGGTCACCTCGGCGACGTGTCTGATCAACAACACCGCGAGCACGTCGTACAACGACACCCGGGCGAATCCGTCTCCCGGGGCCGGGTACTACTACCTCGTGCGGAGCTCGAACATCTGCGGTGCAGGGTCGTACGGCAAGGCGACGTCGGGCGCCGAGGAGTTGCCGGCGGCCGGTTGCCCCTGACGAGGAGCGGTACGATGCCGAGGCCGATGACGCCTCGCACCAGCATCCTCTGTTTCGCGCTGGGCTGTGCGCTCGCGGCCACGGCGGCGTCGGCCCAAGTCACCGTCTACGTGGACGACGGCTGCTCCGGTCCAGGTAGCGGCACGCCCGGCGATCCGTACTGCTCGATCCAGGCTGGGATCTGCGCCGTCCGCGTCTCGGGCGGCACGGTGCTCGTGAGTCCCGGCACGTACAACGAATCGTTGCGCATGTTCCCCGGTGTCAGCGTGGTCTCGACCGACGGTCCGGCGGTCACGAAGATCGATGCGACAGGCCGTCCGTGCATCACCGCCCAATGCGTGGCGAGCACGCTGAACCTCACCTGCGCCGCGGTCGTGTTCCCGTCGGGCGTGACGAGCGCGGATCGCCTCGAAGGGTTCCGGATCACCGGCGGCTCGGGGCTGCTCCGCGAGCTCGGCGCGGAGGACGCGGTTACCGGCGGCGGAGTGTTCGTGTTCGACGGCTCGCCGACGATCACGAACAACGAGATCGTGGACAACGTCCTGTCGTCCGGTGCGACGAAGAACTACTGGGGCGGCGGGATCTACCTGTTCGGGGCGCAGTACGCGAACCCGATCCAGCCCGTGATCACGAACAACCTGATCGAGGGCAATGTCGCGGACCCGCCGGCGGGCACCGGGAACGACTTGTCCGAGGCGTTCGGCGGTGGGATCTACGTCGGGCGGAACTCGTCGCCGACGGTTACGGGAAACACGCTGCGCAGCAATCGGGCCGGGCGGGCGACGACGAACCATCAGGAAGCGAGCGGTGGAGGTATCGCCAGCTACAGCACGAACCCCGCGCCGAAACCCGTCATCACGCGCAATCTGTTCCAGGACAACTCGAGCGCCGACTTCGGCGGAGCGCTGCATTTCGGTCATGTCGTGCTGGGCTCGACGTTCTACCCGTCCCAGGGCACGGTCGAGGGAAACGTCATCGAGCTGAACCGCAGCTTCTCGGGAGGTGGGATCCAGACCCTGAGCACCGACGTGCGGCTCGTCGGTAACACGATCGTCGACAACACGGCGGACTTCGGCGGCGGGATCTCGGCCGCGCAGTCCCAGGCCCTCGGATCCCAGCTGTTCGTGATCAACAACGTGATCGGGTTCAACTCCGCGCTGCTCTACGGCGGCGGTGGGATCGCCGTCTCGTATGCCGACGTCGAGATCTCGTCGACCGACCTGTACAGCAACGCGCCGGACAACGTCGGGGGCCGATTCGACGACCAGGACGTGATCGGTCTCGCGGGCAACGTCAGCGTCAACCCGGCGTTCGTCAGCCGGCAGCCCGGCGCGCGCGATCTGCGCCTCGGCGCGGCGAGCCCGCTGATCGACACGGGAGACGACGCGGCGTCTCAGGCCAGCGTGGACCTCCTCGGCGCGCCGCGGATCCTCGATGGCACGGGCGACGGCGTCGCGCGGATCGACCTGGGCGCGTACGAGTTTGCCCGCGATTCCGACAACGACGGGACCCCGGACTGGCTCGACGCCGACGACGACAACGACGGACGTGCGGACGGGAGCGACAACTGTCCGACCGTCGCGAACCCGACCCAGGCCGATCTCGACGGCGACGGCCTGGGGGACGCGTGCGACCTGGACGACGACGGTGACGGTGTTCCCGACGCTTCGGACTGCGCGCCCTCGGCACGCGGCGTGGCCCATGTCGCGGGCCCCGTCTTGAGCTCGCTACGGCTTTCGAAGAGCAGCGGTCAGGCGCGCCTCGATTGGTACCGCGGCGCCGAGGGGCACGTGTCGAACGTGTATCGCGGCTCGATCGTGCCCCTGACCCCGTGGGCGTACAACGAGGTGTGTCTCGTCGCCGAGACGACGGCGACGTTCCACCTCGACGGGGCGAATCCGCCGAGCGGAAGCGCGTTCTACTATCTGATCAGCGCGCGGAACACGTGCGGCGAGAGCATCCTATCCACCGACTCGGCGGACCAGCCCCACAGTCCGGCAGCCGCGTGCGCGAGCCCGAGCCTCGATGGCGACGGCGACGCCGTGGGCAACCTCGCCGACAACTGCCCGGCCACCGCGAACGCCGGGCAGGCCGACGCCGAGCGGGATTTCGTCGGGGACGTGTGTGACAACTGCCCGACCACCGCGAACCCCGATCAATCCGCGAGCGACGGCGACGCGCTGGGCGATGCGTGCGACAACTGTCCGCTCGTACCGAATGCGAACCAGGCCGACGGCGACGGCGACGGCGTGGGCGACTTGTGCGACAACTGCCTCGACGGCGACGGCGACGGCGACTGCGACGGGCTGGACAACTGCCCGACGGTGCCCAACGCGAATCAGGCCAACGCCGACGGGGATGCGCTGGGCGACGCGTGCGACACCTGCACGGACACGGACGGCGACGGCTTCGGCAACCCCGGCTTCGGCGCTAGCACGTGCCCGCTGGACAACTGTCCTGCCGTGTCGAATGCGAACCAGGCGAACGGGGACGGGGACACGCTGGGCGACGTGTGCGACGCGTGCCCCGCTGACGCGGCGAACGACGCGGATTCGGACACGGTGTGCGGCAACGTGGACAACTGCCCGGCCGTGTCGAATACGAACCAGGCCAATGGCGACGGCGACACGCTGGGGAACGCGTGCGACAACTGCCCGACGGTGACGAACGCGTCCCAGGCGAACGCCGACGGGGACGCGCTGGGCGACGCGTGTGACCCGTGCCCCGCTGACGCGGCGAACGACGCGGATTCGGACACGGTGTGCGGCAACGTGGACAACTGCCCGGCCGTGTCGAATACGAACCAGGCCAATGGCGACGGCGACACGCTGGGGAACGCGTGCGACAACTGCCCGACGGTGACGAACGCGTCCCAGGCGAACACCGACGGGGACGCGCTGGGCGATGCGTGCGACACGTGCACCGATACCGACGGCGACGGGCGCGGCGATCCCGGCTTCCCGGCCAACACGTGCAACCTGGACAACTGCCCGGCGATCGCGAACCCGACGCAGACGAACGCCGATGGCGACGCGCTGGGCGATGCGTGCGACGCATGCCCCGCCGACGCGTCGAACGATGTCGACGGCGACACGATTTGCGGGAATGTCGACAACTGCCCGTCGACCCCGAACTTCAACCAGGCGAACTTCGACGGGGACACGCTGGGCGACGTCTGCGATCCCGACGACGACGGCGACGGGTTGGCGGACGCGGCCGACAACTGCCCGCGCGCGGCCAACGTCGGCCAGGCCGACGGCGACGGAGATGGCGACGGCGACGCGTGCGACAACTGCCTCGCCGTCCTCAACCCGGGTCAGGAGAACGCGGACGGGGACGCGCTGGGCGACGCGTGCGATGGCTGTTCGGAGGACGCGGGCAACGATGCGGACGGCGACGATCTGTGCGGCGACGTCGACAACTGCCCTGCGCTATCGAACCGGACGCAGGCCGATATCGACGCGGACGGGATCGGCGACGCCTGCGATCCGTGTCCCACGGACCCCGACCCCGACGGCGACGGCGTGTGCAACGACGAGATCGTGCTCGTTCGCGAGTCGGACGGCGGCGAGCAGGTCCTCGTGCCGTTCGGCGCGCTCGACGACACGCAGCTCGTCGCGCAGGGCGGCTCGATGCGCTACCTGCCCAACACGAGCGATCCGGGCCTCGGAATCACCTGGACCGCGCGATTGTTCAACGACGCGACGTGGGCCCCCGGACTGTTCGGGGTCGGCTACGACACCGGGGCCGCCGCGCAGAACTTGCTGCAGACCTCGGTCGGCGTCGGCACGAAGTCCGTGTACGCGCGGTCGACGTTCGCGATCGCCGACCCCGCGGCGATCGATCGCCTATTCTTCGGCGCGGACTACGACGACGGGATCGTCGCGTGGATCAACGGCGTCGAGGTGTACCGCTCGCCTAGCATGCCCGCCGGTACGCCGGCCTGGAACGCGTCCCCCGGCGCGCACGAGTCGAGCAACGGGACGGTGCCACGCTACGACCCACAGGTCGAGATCTCGACCGCCGGGATCCCGGCTCTCGTGGCCGGGACGAACGTGCTCGCCGTCGCGGTGTACGACGCGAACGAGGTGGCGAACGATCTCGTGCTCGTGCCGCGGCTGTCGGCGAACTGGATTCCGACGTTGCGCTATCGCGCCAATTCCGCGGACCCGGGTCTCGGGATCGGCTGGACCGCCGAGACGTTCGACGATTCGAGCTGGACCCCCGGGTTCTACGGCGTGGGGTACGAGACCGCGACCGGCGCCGAGAACCTGCTCCTGACCGACGTGCCCCCCGGAGCGTCGTCGATCTATACGCGCGCCCCGTTCATGATCCAGGACGTCGCCGACGTGCGGGACGTGTTCGTGGGCCTGGACTACGACGATGCGGCCGTGGTGTGGGTCAACGGGGTCGAGGTCCTGCGGACGTCGGGGATGCCGCCCGGGACGCCGTCGTGGAACACGGTCCCGACCGCCTCGCACGAGTCGAGCAACGGCATCGTGCCCGTGTACAACCCGTTCCTCGACGTCACGGCGAGCGTGCTGCCCTTGCTGCACAGCGGGATCAACGTCCTCGCCGTCGGCGTCTGGAACGACGCGCCGTCGTCGACCGACCTGGTGCTCGCGGTCCAGCTGTCGATCAACCGGAACGCGCCGACCAGCATGTCGTACCTGGCGAACGTATCCAATCCGGGCATCGGCACGAACTGGATCCAGCCCGGGTTCAACGACCTCGGGTGGCCCCGCGGAGCGTACGGCGTCGGATACGAGAGCGCGACCGGCGGCGGTGCCGACGCGCTGCTCCAGACGAACGTGGCTCCGGGCGCGTTCTCGGTGTACACGCGCGCGACGTTCCCGGTGGTGAACCGTGCTGCGGTATCGCGTGTGTTCCTGGGCGTCGACTACGACGACGGCGTGGTCGCCTGGATCAACGGCGTCGAGGTGTTCCGGTCGCCGGAGATGCCCGTCGGGGCGCCCGCGTGGAACACGAACGCGAACCTCCACGAGTCGTCGAACGGTTTGACACCCGACTTCCGTCCGATCCGTGACGTCACGACGTCGGCCCTGCCGGCCATCGTCCAGGGGACGAACGTGCTGGCGATCGGCGTGTGGAACAGCGACGCACCGTTCTCGAACGATCTGGTGCTCGTCCCTCGCCTGTCGATCAACGGATCGACGCTCGACAACTGCCCCGACGTGTCGAATGCGGATCAAGCCGATGGCGACCACGACGGCACGGGCGACGCGTGCGATCTCGACGACGACGCGGACGGCGTGTTCGACGTCGTGGACAACTGCCGGTCGACATCGAACGTCAATCAGCTCGACGTGGACGGCGACGACGTGGGGGACGTGTGCGACAACTGTCCCTCGGTGATCAACTCCGGCCAGGGGGACGACGACGGCGACGAGCTCGGAAACGCATGCGACAACTGTACGAGCATCTCGAACCCGCTCCAGGAGAACGCGGACGGCGACGCCTTGGGCGACGTGTGCGACCCGGACGACGACAACGACACGATCAACGATGCCGTGGACAACTGTCCGTTCCACGCGAACGCGGGTCAGCAGAACGGGGACGGCGACCCGTTCGGCGACGCCTGCGACTGTGCATCGGCTTCGTCGATCATCTGGTCCCGGCCCGGCGAGGCCACGACTCTGCGCCTGACCCACAACCGTGGGACCGGCGTCTCGACGCTGAGCTGGGCCGCCCCGTCGTTCACCGGAACGACGGCGCCCCTGGTCTATGACGTGCTGCGCTCCACGGCGTCCTCGGACTTCGTCGGCCCGTCGGCGACCTGCCTCGAATCGGATGGAGCGGACCTCGGGGCGACCGACTCGGTGACCCCGGCGGCGGGGACGCTGCGCGCGTTTCTCGTCCGCGCGCAGAACACCTGTCCGAGCGGGTCGGGCAGCCTGGGGACGAACTCCGCGGGCGTCGAGCGCCTCGGCCGGAACTGCCCGTAAGACGCTCCGTGCGGTTGTTTCCCCGCGGGGATTCGACTATAGTGGCCCGCCTTTCCAGGCACCGGTCGTAGCGTATTCGCGCGACGCGGGGGCGCGGAGTCGAGGGTCGGCATGGCGGTTGGACGATTCATGGCCGTGGGGATCGTGGTCGCGACCGTGCTCGGGGCCGCGGGTTGCACGAACTCCGACCCTCTGACACCCGGGGGCGCCACGCTGCACGTCAACGTGGTGATCGCGAACTCGGAGACGCGCTTCGACGAGGCGTTCTTCTTCATCCGGCAGATCTTCGTCGAACCCACCGATCCGCTGGCGCTGTCGGCGGGCGCCGAGCCGCTCGCGCTGATCAACCCGCGCGACGTGATCGAGATCAACGCCAACAACGAAGGGTTCCAGTTCACCATCCCGGTCAATCTGGGGACCGGGCCGTGGCGCGTGACGTCGATGCGTCTCGACGGGTTCGTCTATCAGGATTTCGATCCGCCCGCGTCGAGCGCGACGTGCGAAGACTACGTCGCCCTTTGGGCCCCCTCAGACGCGTTCACCGACCTGACGATCCTGCCTGGCTCGACGTTCGACATCGTCCCGGGCAGGCTGAACGAGCTGACGATCACGTTCGATCACCCGGCGTTCGTATCCGCGTTCCAGGACTCGTTCGTGTGTGTCCCGACCGGCGTGCTGGGCTGCCCGGATGTGTGGTGTCTGGCCCCCCCGTTGGACGATCCGTTCTTCAATCCGGCGCCCCTGTTCCTCCAGGCCCCGCAGTACCTGTCGTTCGAGTGATCGAATCACCCGCCGCTCGCGCCCTCGCGGCCGCGCTCGGCCTGGGGATCGGGTTGGTCGGGTGCACGGCGGAGGATCCCGTCGTGCGGCAGATCGGCACCGCGGTTCCGTTTTTGACGGATTCGAACCTCGCGACCCAGACGGTCACGAGCGATCCGACCGCGCACACGATCCAGGCCGCCGAATGGGTCGTCGCCCGGGCGGACTTCACGATCGACGGGGTCACGACCGATCTGACGTTCGGCGAGCCATGCACGTTCACCGATACCGCGCTGGTCACGAGCCGCGGGACCGACCCGTGCGCGAGCGGGGTCGTGATCGCCTCCGGGCTCGTCGCGCGGCCGGCGACGCTCGAGCTCACGCTGGCGATGACCGTGAGGCGCGCCGAGCCGCTGCTCCTCCTGCCGAACGACGACTTCGACGGTGACGGAGTGGTGAACGCGACGGACAACTGCGTGCTGATCGACAACCCGGATCAGCGGTCGAGCCCGGGTGTCGATTTCGGGGACGCCTGCTCGGTCCGCAATACCATCTCGGGCGCTCAGTTCCTCGACAGCGATCGCGACGGGATCGCCGATCTGATCGACAACTGTACGCACGTGGCGAACCCGGAGCAGGAGGACACGCAGGGGGGCGGCATCTTCGGCATCCCGGACGCGATCGGGGACGCCTGCACCGAGCAAGTTGCGATCGTACGAGTCTCGGGGAACCCGGTGATCGTGCTGAGCTTGGGTCCCGTGGCCGTGCTGCAGGAGCAGTTCCGGGCGACGTTGTTGAAGGTCGACTTCCAGTCCGGGAGCGCCCTGACCTGCAACTGGCCCGCGGCGGTCTGCGACCTGGACCCGGGCGCGATCGATTTCTGTGCCGACTCGACGGCGCTCGGCGGCTGCTCCTGACCCGATCGAGACCCTACGAAGCGCCCCGGCGGCGCCGTCCCGCTTTCGACTTGCCCGCGTGGTGCTCGAACAACGAATCGAGGAACGCGGCGAGCGCGGACGGATCGACGGGCTTGGCGAAGCACCGGGTCGCGCCACACTCGAGGATCCGGGCCTCGATCTCGATCGACGGGTAGGCGCTCATGCCGATCACGATCGTCCCCGAGGTCTCGGGATCGGCCTTGATCGTCCGGCACGCTTGGAACCCATCGACGCCGGGAAGGCGCAGGTCGAGCACCACGGCATCGGGATGGAACGTCACGACCAGGCGACCGGCCTCGAAGCCGTCCCCCGCGGTCAGCACCTCGTACGGCGTGGCGCGGGTCGCCAGGTGCTCGGCGAGCATGTGCCGGACACCTGGCTCTGCATCGACGACGAGGACCTTGACCCGTCCGGAGCCGTCCCGCAGCTCCTCCGGAAGGGGCATCCCGTTGTCGCGCATGAACCGGATGAGATCCTCTCGGCGAATGCGCCGGTGCCCACCCGGGGTGCGGAACGCCGGAAGACGCCCGGCGTTGACCCAGTTGATGATCGACAGCGGCGAGACATGGCACAACCTCGCCGCCTCGAACGTCGTGAACACTGGTTTGCGGCTCATGCGATCGACCTTAGCTTTTTTAACAATTGCAAGATGCGATCAATATCGGTCAAGCACCTGAAGTTGTCAAGCGAACGGACCCGCGCCGATCAGCCCGTGAACTTGTACCCCACGCGGTGCACGGTCACGATCCAGCTGGGGTGGTCCGGCCGATCCTCGATCTTCTTGCGCAGCTTCGCCACGTGCATGTCGACGGTGCGCGTCAGCGGGACCTCGTCGTACCCCCAAACCGCGTCGAGCAGGCGCTCGCGCGGCAAGACCTCGCCGCGGTGCTCGATCAGGAAGTGCATGAGCTTGAACTCGCGCGGCGACAGGGTCAGCGCGTGTCCGTTCTTGCGCGCTTCCGTGCGCTGGAAGTCGATCTCCACGTCGCCGAACCGGTACTGTTCGAGCCCTCCGGGGAACGCCGAGCTCCGCCGCAGGACCGCCTCCACGCGAGCGATGAGCTCGAGGAAGCTGAACGGCTTGGTGACGTAGTCGTCGGCGCCGGTTTTGAGGCCCAGAACCTTGTCGATCTCCTGACCCCGCGCCGTGAGCATGATGATCGGGACGGTCCCGCCGTTGCGCCGGATCTTCCGGCACACGTCGAGCCCATTCATCTTGGGCAGCATCACGTCCAGGATCACCAGGTCGTGCTGGCCGTCGCTCGCGAGCCTGAGCCCTTCGACACCGTCCGAGGCCGTGCGAACTTCGTACCCCTCGTACGCGAACCCGTCGCGCAGGGCCACCGCCATGGCCTCGTCGTCCTCGATGACCAGGACGCGAGGCATCAGGCGCTCCGGACGTCCTGGATCGGATCGGTCGGCGCTGCTCGCTCGACCGAGGCGTCCGACCCGGGCCCGGCCACGGGGAGGTGTACGAAGAACGTGCTCCCCGTATCCGGAACGCTCTCGACGCGGACCCGGCCCCCGTGGGCCTGGGCGATGTGCCGGACGATCGCCAGGCCGAGTCCGCTACCCCGGACGTCGTGAACCAGGCCGGTGCTGACCCGGTGGAACCTCTCGAAGATCTTGTCCTGCTCGTCCCGGGAGATGCCGATCCCGTGGTCTCGGACCGACAGCACGACCTCGCCGCTTCCCCCGTCGATCCGCACGAGCACCTCGGTCGAGCGGCCGGAGTACTTGACCGCGTTGTCCACGAGGTTCGCCAGCGCCTGGGCGATCGCGTCCCGATCCGCCACGACGCGCGGCAGGACGGCCGGTGCGCCCTCGATGACGAGCCGGAAGCCCTGGTGCCGCAGCCGAACCGCGAGCGATCGCAGCGTGTCGTCGAGCGCCTCGCGCAGGTCGAGTGGCTCGAATTCGTACGTCTTGGCCCCCGACTCGATCTTCGAGAAATCCAGGATGTTGTCGATCAGCTGCGTCAAGCGTCGGCTCTCGGTCTCGATGTACTCCCCGTACTCGCGGACCTTCTCGTCGGTCCGGACGCGGCCCAGGCGCAGGAACTCGCCGAACACGCGTATCGATGCGATCGGCGTGCGCAGCTCGTGGGACACGTTCGACACGAAATCCGACTTCATCTGGGACAGCCGCAGCTCGCGCGACGCCGTGCGCAGCGCGAGCACCACGCCGCCGAGGAGCACGACGGCGAGGAGTGCGGAGAGCGACATGTTGAGAACGAAGTTCGACTGCGCCCACTCCTCGGCCGTGGTATGGCGGCTGCCGAGCATGAGCTTCCAGTCGGAGAACAGGAACGCCAGGGGGCGGCTGACCTCGACCGTGCCCGCCGGCTCTCCGGCCTGGCCCAGGATCACACGCCCGCGCCCGTCGCGGACCGTCACGACGAGGTTCTCCTGGGCCCGCCGATCGAAGAACTTCGGCAGCGCCATGTCGATGTTCCGCGGGAGCACGCTCGACTCGAAGAACCCGTTGTCGATGACGATCCCGGCCACGCCGACGATGGCGCAGCCGTCGTCGGACAGTGGGTTCAGTACGATCCGGTTGTCCGGATCACGTTCGTCCACCGACAGCGCGTGGCTCTCGAGCACGCCGCCCTTGTGCAGCGTCGCCTTCCATGGAGCCAGGGCGACCTGGATCGCCCGTGTCGTCCGGGGATCGTCGGGCAGCCCTGCGGCGCCCGTCGCCGGGTCGAACACGAGGAGCAGGGCCTCGCTGCGCTCGGGCCACGACGTGTAGGCGAAGAGGTAGCGGGCGCCCTCGACCTCCTTCTTGTGGAAGTAGCTGCCGATCGCGTCGGGGTCGGGCGTCGCCAGGAGCGACACGGGGAGGTTCAGCGCGCGCTCGGCCTGGGCGCGGTAGAAGTACTCGACACCGTTCGACACGGCCTCCAAGTAGTTGCTGAGCCAGGCCTTCTGAGCGATGGCGGAGGTCCGCTCGAGGCGAGCGAGCCAGCGGTACTGCAGGCCGAACAACAGTCCGAGCGGCACGAACACGGCGAAGAAGACGATCCACAGCGCGCGGTTCGGCATGAGCGACCGACTGATCCGCAGACCCATGCCCGGATCATACGCAGCGCGCCGGGCGTGGGGTTCGACGTTTACCGCGGAGTTACCGGTGCGACAACTTTTTACGTTTCGCGGCCCTGGACAGGGACGAACCCTTCG
Organism: uncultured Acidobacteriota bacterium; assembly: GCA_963824225.1. Lineage (GTDB taxonomy): Bacteria > Acidobacteriota > Polarisedimenticolia > Polarisedimenticolales > Polarisedimenticolaceae > CAWGOF01. The sequence goes on from CAWGOF010000003.1 coordinate 1,301,088, forward strand.
TGTATCGTTCAATCCGGATGAACGGATCATGACGTCGATCGAGCGCATATCGGTCCTTGCCGACGGGGTTCGGAGCCGCGCGCTGCTCGCCGTGTGCTCGGGCGAGCTGACCGTGAGCGAGCTGTGCGAGGTGCTGGACCTGCCCCAGAGCACCGTCAGCCGTCACTTGAAGATCCTGGCCGACGCCGGCTGGGCCACGAGCCGTCCCGAGGGCACTCGCCGGCTCTATCGCTTCGCGATCGACGGCGCCGACCCGGCGCGTCCCGTGTGGGATCTGGCGCGTGCCGAGCTCGAGGCTTCGCGCGGCGCACGGCAGGATGCCCAGCGCCTCGAGCGCGTGCTCGCGCGGCGCCGGGATCGGTCGCGGGAGTTCTTCGCCGACGGCGCCGAGCGCTGGGAGCGACGACGCGAAGAGCTGTTCGGTAGTCGGTCCCCGCTCGTCGGACTGCTCGGCCTGCTCGACCCGGGGCTCGTCGTGGCCGATCTCGGGTGCGGCACCGGGGCGATCGCCGAGGTCTTGGCCGAACTCGTGCACCAGGTCATCGCGATCGACGACTCCGACTCGATGCTCCAAGCGAGCCGGAACCGGCTGGCGGCGCGCGCGAACGTGGAGGTCCGCAAGGGTCAGCTCGAAGCGCTGCCGCTCGAGCCGGCGAGCGTGGACGCGGCGACAGCGATCCTGGTGCTGCACCACCTGCCGGATCCCGCGCGGGCCCTGGCCGAGGTCGCGCGCGTTCTGCGGCCCGGCGGCCGGCTGATCATCGTCGACATGCTGCCTCACGACCGGGACGAGCTCCGGCGTGAGATGGGCCACGTGTGGCTCGGGTTTGCCCGCGAGCAGCTCGACCGGCTCGCCGCAGCCGCGAGGCTCCGGCTCGCCCGGTTCACGAACCTCCCGATCGATCCGCAGTCGACCGGGCCCGCGCTGTTCACCGCCTTGGCGATCGCCGAACAACAACCGAAACCCGGAGACGACAGGTCATGAAGCCAGCAGTCAAGGAGCAAGTCGATCCGTTCGCGTCCGCACGCACCGCGGGACGCGAGCCGTTCCGTGTCGCCGACCTCGGCCTAGCCGATTTCGGCCGCAAGGAGATCCGCCTGGCCGAGCAGGAGATGCCCGGGCTGATGGCGATTCGCGCGCGCTACGCGAAGACCCGGCCCCTCGCCGGTCAGCGCGTGATGGGCAGCCTGCACATGACCGTGCAGACGGCCGTGCTGATCGAGACGCTCGTCGACCTCGGGGCCGACGTGCGCTGGGTGTCGTGCAACATCTTCTCGACCCAGGATCACGCCGCCGCGGCCGTCGTCGTGGGTCGCGAGGGATCGGACGGCACGCCGGCCGCTCCGCGCGGCATCCCGGTGTTCGCGTGGAAGGGCGAGACGCTCGACGAGTACTGGTGGTGCACGAGCCAGGCGCTGGCGTGGCCCGACGGCTCGGGCCCGACGTTGATCGTGGACGATGGCGGGGACGCGACGCTGCTCGTGCACCTGGGTGTCGAGGCCGAGCGCGCAGGCAAGGTGCCGGAGTTCCACCCGGCGAGCGATCCGGAGGAGCTGGGGGTGATCTACGCGCTCCTGCGCGCCGAGCTCGCGCAAGACGGGTCGCGATGGACCCGCGTAGCGTCCAAGATCCTCGGCGTCAGCGAGGAGACGACGACCGGCGTCCACCGGCTGTACCAGAGGATGCGCCGAGGCACGCTCCTGTTCCCGGCGATCAACGTCAACGACTCGACGACCAAGCACAAGTTCGACAACATCTACGGCTGCCGTCACTCGGTGATCGACGGGCTGAACCGCGCGACCGACGTGATGCTCAGCGGGAAGCTCGCCGTCGTCTGCGGGTACGGCGAGGTCGGGAAGGGCTGCGCGCAGGCGCTGCGCGGCCAGGGTGCGCGCGTCGTGGTCACCGAGATCGATCCGATCTGCGCGCTCCAGGCGGCGATGGAGGGCTACGAGGTCGCGCGCATCGAGGACGTCGTCGAGACCGCCGACGTGTTCATCACTGCCACGGGGAGCTACAACGTCGTGACCGTCGAGCACATGGCGCGGATGAAGGACAAGGCGATCGTCGGCAACATCGGGCACTTCGACAACGAGATCGACATGTCCGGCCTCAAGAAGGTCCCGGGGATCGAGCGCATCCCGATCAAGCCGCAGTACGACGAGTGGCGTTTCGCCGACGGCCACAGCGTGATGGTGCTGGCCGAGGGTCGGCTGCTCAATCTCGGCTGCGCGACCGGGCATCCGAGCTTCGTCATGTCCGCATCGTTCAGCAACCAGGTGCTGGCGCAGATCGAGCTGGCGCAGAACCACGCTTCCTATGGGCCCGAGGTCGTCCGACTGCCCAAGAAGCTCGACGAGGAGGTCGCGCGGCTGCACCTGGACAAGCTGCGGGTGCGCCTGACGCGATTGACGCCCGAGCAGGCGGAATACCTCGGCGTGCCGATCGATGGACCGTACAAGCCCGACCACTACACGTACTGATCCGTGACGCGCGGGGATCGGCCGACGATCCCCGCGCGCCGCCGGTGATACCCTGGCCTAGAGCCTCGGAGGATCGGACGTGGGTATCCGGGTCGGCTTGATGGGCCTCGGCCGGATCGGTCGCAACCTGTTCCGGATCCTGTACAACCGAACGGACGTCCAGGTGGCCCTCGTCGCGGACGTGGCCGAGCCGAAGGCCGTCGAGTACCTGCTGCGCTTCGACACGATCCTCGGGAGGTTCCCGGACGAGCTGCGGCTTCGCGAGGGCAGCTTCTACGTCGCTGGCAAGCGGATCCCCCTGCACGTGGAGAGCGCCGCGGGCGACGTGCCGCCGTGGGATGCCCACGGCGTCGACATCGTGGTCGAGGCGACCGCGCGCTCGCGGGGCCGGGCCGAGATCGAGCGGCACCTGGCCCGGGGAGTTCACGGCGTGATCCTGTGCGCCCCGCCGCGGGAGCGGCCCGACGCCACGATCGTGATCGGCGTGAACGACGACCGCCTGCGTCCGAGCGACCGGATCGTCTCGAACGGCTCGTGCACGGCGCACTGCGCCGCGCCCGTGATGCGCGTCCTGCACGAGGCGTTCGGTATCGAGCGCGCGTTCCTCAGCACCGTGCACGCGTACACGAACCAGCAGCGCCTGGCCGATGTCCCGGCCGAGGACCTGCGCAGCGGCCGCGCGGCGGCGGAGAACATCATCCCGCAGACGACCAACGCGGCGCAGGTGATCGAGGAGCTGATCCCCGAGCTCGCCGGGCGCGTCACGGCGATGGCGATGAACGTCCCCGTGCCGAACGGCTCGGTCGTCGATCTCGTGTGCTGGCACGACCGCCCGGTGACGCGGACCGCGATCCACGAGGTCGTGCGCAGCGCGGCCGCGACCGCGCGCCTGAGGTCGATCCTCGAGTTCGAGGAAGACCCGATCGTGTCCGCCGACATCGCGCGCAGCCCGTACTCGGGCACGTTCGACGCCGACGCCACGATGGTGCTGGGCGACCGCCTGTCGAAGACGCTCACGTGGTACGACAACGGGTGGGGCTACGCGCACCGGGTCGTCGACCTGATCCGCCGCATGACCGAGGTGCGCGGAGCCGCGTCGTGAGCGCCGCGATCCGGGTCGGGATCAATGGCTTCGGCCGCATCGGGCGCAGCGTGTTCCGGATCCTCGCCGATCGTCCGGCGGTCGAGGTCGTGGCGATCAACGACCTGTACGACAACGAGCAGCTGGCGTATCTGCTGGCCTACGACACCGTGATGCGGACGTTCGATCGGGACGTCCGGGCCGAGGGCGACGAGCTCGTCGTCTCAGGGCGCCACGTGGCCATGACGGCGCAGCGCGACCCGGCCGAGATCCCGTGGCGCGCGCTCGGCGCCAACATCGTCGTCGAATCGACCGGCGTGTTCCGCTCGCGCGAGCCGCTCGAGCGCCACCTGGCGGCCGGCGCCAAGCGTGTGATCCTGACGGTGCCGGCGAAGGACGAGATCGATGCGACGATCGTGCTCGGCGTCAACGATGGCGATCTGCGCCCGGAGCATCGCATCGTGTCGAACGCCTCGTGCACGACGAACTGCCTGGCCCCCGTGGCCAAGGTGCTCGACGACGCGTTCGGGATCGATGCGGGCTTCGTCACCACGGTCCATGCGTACACGAATGACCAGCGCCTGGCCGACGTGCCGCACAAGGATCTACGACGAAGCCGCGCCGCGGCCGAGAACATCATCCCCACGACGACCGGCGCGGCCCGCGCCGTGGGGAAGGTCCTGCCGCGGCTCAAGGGCCGGCTCGACGGCATGGCGATGCGCGTCCCGGTGCCCGACGGCTCGATCGTCGACCTGACCTGCCGGTTCGTTCGGCGCGTGACGCGCGACGAGATCCATGCGGCGATGCGCGCGGCCGCGGCCGGGCCGCTCCGGCGGATCCTCGAGTACAGCGAGACGCCCCTCGTTTCGAGCGACGTGATCGGGAACCCGCACTCGTCGATCTTCGACTCGCTGTGCACGCGCGCCGCGGGCGACGACTGGGCCAAGGTCGTCGCCTGGTACGACAACGAATGGGGCTACGCGAACCGCGTGGTCGATCTGATCGAGCGCATGGGCTCGGCGTAGAGCCGGTCAGCCCGGGTACAGGTCTTCCGGAAGGCTGGTCCACAGGTCGCGACCCTCCGGGTCTCCGTCGAACCGGAACGTGACCTTGTAGCGCGGGATGTCGGTAAAATTGATGGGCCGGCCCACGTGGTCGTTGCGCAGCCAGACCGAGAGCCGCCGGAAGTTTCGCGCCACGGCAGCCTGCGCCTCGGGCAGGCTCCCCGGGCCCGGAGCGGGGGCATCTCCGGCGCGGACCCGCTCGACGATCTGGAGCACCGAAAGCGGCCGACCCTGCTCATCCACGTACGTTGCCGAGTACAGCGGGTCGAGGCAGATCCAGCGGCGTTCCACGGGAAGCCACGCTTCGATGACCTCGTGATCCAACACGGTCACGTACCGCGCACGGTAGCCGAGCGCCATGAGGGACTGGGCCAGGACGTAGTTGTACTGGGCGCAGAACCCTCCGGTGAACCCGCGCCGGATGTCCCGCAGGATGATCCGCGCGTCGAGCGGCGGGTACGGGTCGGGGATGCCGGGCTCGAACTGCTTCCGCGTCCACGACGTCAGCGCGCGAAAGCGATCGAGGTCGGTCGGCTCTCCGGCGATCACCGCATCGAGGTGCTCGCCGGTCCGCAGCTCGGTCAGGGCCGCAGGCTCGTCGAACGTGAACTCGAACCGGCTTCGGTGCTGGACGAGGGCCGGGTCGACGAACCTCATGACTCGCATGACCGGCCCGGTGGCCGGCGCGGCGCCACGCGAGCCGTGCGCGTACTGCAGCCAGACCACGCCTCCGATCAGGCCCGCCACGACTACCCCGATCGAGACGATGAGCGTACGGCGCATGAACCGGACCTCCCCCCGGTCGCGGATACGTTCCCCTCCTTGTTATAGGCCGGGGGACACTCCGCGCAAGCCGGCCGCGCTCTCGATCTCGAGCGTCAACGGGCCGCGGCCCGAGACCTCGGGCGGCCCGAAGTACTGGATCGACCCGGGGTAGACGTAGGCATCGTCGATGGCCCAGCGCTCGCGCTCGGCAGCGAACGCGCGGAACGCGGGCCCGCGGGTCTCGACGAGCGCCTTGCCGATGACCGGGACGCTGCGGCCCTTGCGCATCTCCATGCGCAGGAGCGAGGTCAGCGGGATGGCCGAGGCGCGCCACGCGGTCGGGTCCTGCGCCAACCCTTCGACCGCCGCGACGTAGCCCGTCCGACCGGACGCCACGAGCGCGGCGGCGACGTGGCCCAGCGTGTACGTGTAGTCGGCATCGAAGTTCGACGGCGCCGCGCAGCGCCCCTCGTAGCCGAAGAAGTGCGTCTGCGCCTGGAACTTGCCCCGGAAGCGCCCGTCGAGGGCCGCTGCCTCGAGTCGCGCGGCGACGCCCTGAACGAGGAGCGCTTCGGTGTCGATCTTGCTGACCTGGACGTTGCCGTGCGCGTCGCGGTCGAGCAGCAGCTGCTCGCGGATCCGCGGGGGCAGCGCGTCGAACGTCGACCGCGCCGCGTTCCCCAGCCGCTCGCGCACCGATCCGGGAGTGGCGTCCGGTGTTGCATCGGCGCCCGCGCGAAGCAGCCCGTTCAGCTCCACGATCAGCGCTCGCATCTCGGGGACGAACTCGATCAAGCCCTCGGGGACGAGGCAGACGCCATAGCTCCGGCCGGCCTCGGCCCGCAGACGCACGACCTCGGCCACGCGCTCCACGGTCGCGGCCAGGGTCTCGCCTCGCTCCTCGGCCTCCTCGCCGATCAGGGCCACGTTGGGTCGCACCCTGAGCGCGCACTCGAGTGTCACGTGGCTCGCGCTGCGGCCCATCAAGCGCACGAAGTGCCAATACTTGCCGGCGCTGCGTGCGTCCCGGGCGATGTTCCCGACGAGCTCGGCGTAGACCTTCGTCGCGGTGTCGAACCCGAACGAGGCCTCGATCCCGCCACCCTTCATGTCGCCATCGATCGTCTTGGGCACACCGACGACCGCGGTGTCGACCCCGCGGGACCGGAACTGCTCGGCCAGGATCGCGGCGTTCGTGTTCGAGTCGTCGCCCCCGACGACGACGAGGCCGTCGAGCGCGAGGCTGCGGCACGTCTCGGCGCATACGCCGATCTGCTCGTCGGTCTCGATCTTGTCGCGACCCGAGCCGATCAGATCGAACCCACCGGTGTTGCGGTACGACTCGACGGCCGCGGGCGGCAGCTCGGTGAAGCGCGAGGTCAAGATGCCCCGCGGCCCACCGAGAAAGCCGAGCACGGTGGAGCTCGGCTCGAGCGCGGCGAGCGCATCGACGAGGCCGACGACGACGTTGTGCCCTCCGGGCGCCTGGCCGCCGCTCAGGACCACCCCGACGCGCACGGGCCGGCGGTCCGCCATCCCCGCACCGGGCTCGAGCCGCAGCACGGGTTGGTCCGCGGTGTGCGGGAAGCGCTCGCGGATCGCCGGATCGACTGGCCCCGCCGCACCCTCGGTGAGTCTCACGCGGGCGATCCCGTCACGCAGCGCGGTCGGGAGCCGCGGCCGGTAGGCGAGGCGGGCGGCCTCGAACGGTGAGACGTCGCTGGCCATCGTCGTGCGTTCGTGATTATAGGTCAGCGCCGGGATGCGCTATTCTCCCGCTTCCGCCGAGGGACCCGGATGTCGAGTGATCGAGCGTGGCGCGCTGCGCGGCTGTTCGTTGTGGCCACCGGCTTGCTCGCGATCCCCGCGTGCTGGCCCGTGCCGCCGGACGAGGTTCCGGAGGCCGCGATCCGACACAACACCCTCGGGACGTCCTACCTCGGCCAGCAGAAGTGGCCCGAGGCCGAGGCGGCGTTTCGCCAGCTGCTCGCGCTCCGGCCGAAGGACACGGTTCCGCTGGTCAACACGGCGATCGCGCTGGTGCAGCGGGGTAGCTCGGACGAGGCGCGGTCGCTGTTCGAGCGCGCCCTGGCCCTCGATCCCGACGAGCCGCACGCGCACTACGGTCTGGGGCTCCTGTGGAAGAACGAGGGCGAGTTCGAGCGTGCGGCACCGCACTTCGAGGCCGTCGAGCGCAGCGATCCGCGGGACGTCCTGACGCAGTACAACCTGGGCAGCGTGCTCGCGCGGATCGGCCGCGAGGGCGAGGCCGAGGCGCACCTGAGACGGGCGCTCGAGCTCGACCCGACGCACGTGTTCGAGCCTCTATGCGCTCGGCCGGCTGCTGCTCCAGCGCAGCGATCCCACCGAGGGCACGAGGCTGATCGAGGAGTCCCAGCGCATCCGCGCGCGATCGGGCCTCGACGAAGCGGTCGGTATGCAGTACGGGGAGCAGGGACCGTACGCGATGGGCATCGATTACCCGGCGGACGCCCTCGCGGCAGGTCCCGCCGTGCCGGTGACGTTCGAGCCCGGAGGGAGCGCCCCGGCCGGCTCGATGCGTCCGCCGTGGGCCCGGACCCGCCTGGGCGCCCGCTCGGCGGTCGTCGTCGCCGCAGCCGACACCCTGTCGATCGTGCCCCCGACGGGAACCGACGAGCCACTGCTGCGTATCGAGCCGGGGCCGGTACTGGCCCTTGCGTCGGGCGACGTCGACAACGACGGAGCGGTCGAGGTGCTCGTCTTCTCGGGCGGGAGCGCGGCTCGCATCGCGGTCCACCGGATCGAAGGTGACGCTCGGCGCCCGACCGGCGAGACCGCGAACGTGTACCGGCTCGATCTCGGATCGGCGCCGACCGCGGCCGCCCTGACCCTCGGCGACCTCGATCACGACGGCGATCTCGACCTCGTCGACTGCTGGGCCACCGCGGCGTCCTCGCATTGCGACGTCGGGACGAACGACGGAGCCGGCGCGTTCACGATCCGATCGTCCGCCTTGCACGGGTTCGAGCTGAACGCCAAGGGAGCACGATTCCTCGACATCGTGTTCTCGGACACGGACAACGACCGCGACGTCGACCTGGTCCTCGCCCAGTCGAACGGCCTGCACGTGCTCGCGAACCAGCGCGACGGGAAGCTCCTCGACGTGAGCCGAGCGACCGGACTCGACGCGGGGCCGACCCAAGTGCACGGGCTCGCGGTGGTCGACCTGGACAAGAACGGGTTCATGGACCTCGTGACCGCGACGGAGGACGGGCTCGTCTGGCACCGGAACGAGCGTGGCGCGTTCGCGCGCGAGAGGCTCGCGGGAAAGACGGCGCCCACGTCGTCCGTCGTCGTGTTCGATGCCGACAACGACGGATTCCTCGACGTGGTGGTCGCGGGGAAGGATGGCGGGCTCGAGGCGCTGCGCAACGAGGGTCGCGGACGGTTCGAGGCCGCACCGGGCTGGCTCGCCGGCCAGACCGGCCACCCGCTCGTCGCGCTCGACGCGCACGGAGACGGCGCGCTCGATCTGCTGGTCTCGCGTCCGCCGGGCCAAGCGGTTGTGCTACGGAATCGTCTCGGCGCGGGGAACCACTGGATCACGATCGACTCGCACGGGGTGGGCGACAATCGGTTCGGCATCGGCGCGAAGGTCGAGGTGCTCGCGGGCGCGCTACGCCAGAAGCTGGAGGTCGTCGATCCCCTGCCTCTGCATTTCGGCCTCGGCGCGCGCGGGTCGGTCGACTCGGTGCGCCACCTCTGGCCGAGCGGCGTGTTGCAGGACGAGATCGACCTCGCCGCGGGGAAGACGGTCGAGGTGACCGCAGCTCGACCGCAAGGGCACGTCGTGCCCGCTGCTCTACGCCTGGCGCGACGGGGCGTGGCGTTTCGTGACCGACTTCCTCGGCGGCTCGGCCGTCGGGTACCGTCTCGCGCCCGACGCGGTCTCGGTCCCCGACACCGACGAGTACGTGAAGATCGAATCGGGCATCGAAGCGGACTCGGACGGCCGGTTGCGCCTGCGCGTCAACAACCAGCTCGAGGAGGTGATCTGGTTCGATCAGCTCGAGCTCGTCGTCGTCGATCACCCGTCGGGCACCGCGGTGTTCCCGAACGAGCGGCTGGTTCCGGGCCCGCCGTGGCCCGAGTTCCGGCTGTACGCATCGCGCGAAGTGCGGCCCGTGCGCCGGGCACAGGAGACGACGACCGGCGCCGACCTCGGCCCCGTTCTCGCCGAGACCGATGGTCGTACCGCGTCGAGCTTCGATCTCCTTCCGTTCAAGGGCTACGCCGCGCCGCACGAGATCGAGCTCGACCTCGGCGCGTTCGCTGCGCGCGCGCGCGTGGTGCTGCTGCTCGACGGCTGGATCGACTACGCGGACTCGTCGGCCAACCTTGCCGCGTTCCAGGCCGGCGAGCGGCTCTCGCCGCCCGTGCTGTCGATCCCCGACGGTCGCGGACGGTTCGATCGGTCCCACGTGAGAATGGGGTTCCCCGCGGGCCTGCCGAAAACGCTGGCGGTCGAGCTGACCGGACTGTTTCCCTCGGACGACCATCGGCTGCGCATCGCGACGAACATGCGGATCTACTGGGACCGAGCGCGTGTCCTCGTCGGCGGGGAGAACACGGCGCTGCGAGGTCCATCGCGTTCCGCCGCTCGCGGCCGAGCTGCGTACGGCGGCTTCCCGCAGGAGATCGAGCACGGCGCGCGCGAGCCGGCAGCGTACGACCCGGCGTCCGTGTCCGCAGGTGTCCCCGTGGAAGGCGCACGTCGGACGCTACACCGGTTTCGGCGACGTGGCCGAGCTCCTCGCCCTCGTGGACGACCGCTTCGTCACGACCCGGGGCGGTGACGAGATCGAGCTCACGCTTCGATTCGCCCGGACCCTTGCCTCCAGGCTTCGTGCGCACGTACCTCCTCTACGCCGACGGCTTCGGCAAGGACATGGACCCGAACTCGCTGGCGAGCGAGGAGGTCGGGCCCGTGCCGTTCCACGGCATGCCGTCCTACCCGTACGGGCCCGGCGTCGTCCACCCCGCGCTCGACGAGCCGCTGCGGCCGGGACGCCTGGTTCTCGGCTCGCCGCGGGGCTGGCCCGGGCGGGCCGACGTCCCGGCCTCGCATGCGCCCTAGACCGGGCCAAAGAGCCTGGGCTGCGCTCGCGCTCCTCCTCGCCTCCTGCTCCCCGGCCCGCGAGGAGCCACCCCTCGACCTGCTCGTTCGCTCAGGCACGCTCGTCGACGGGACGGGCTCGGCTCCCCGCAAAGGGGACGTCGGGATCGCCGGCGACCGGATCGTGCGCATCGGCTCGCTCGATGGGACCCCGGCGAAGCGCACGATCGATGCGACGGGCCTCGTCGTCGCACCGGGCGTCGTCGATCTCCACAGCCACGCCGACCTGATCCTGCTCGCCGAGCGGGAGACGCAGGAGCGGCTGCTCCAGGCCAAGCTGCTCCAGGGGGTCACGACGATCGTTGTCGGCAACTGCGGTCTCGGCGTGGCGCCGGCGACCGCCGCGGCGGCGGAGATCCTCGCCGCGGTCAACGGGTGGATGACGCCCCAAGGGGTGCGCGCGGGGCCGCTCGACACGCGCTCGTACCTCGACCGGCTCGAGACCCAGGGCGTCGTCCTGAACGTCGCCACGCTCGTACCCCACGGCCCGGTCCGGATCTCGGCGATGGGGCTCAGGTCCGGTCGGCCGACCGACGCCGAGCTCGCGCGCATGACCCGCGACGTCGAGGCGTCGCTCGACGCGGGGGCGTTCGGCCTCTCGGTCGGGTTGATCTACCCGCCCGGAATGTTCAGCGCAACCGACGAGCTGGTCGCTCTCGCCGGGCCGGTCGCGGCGCGAGGCCGGATCTTCACGGCCCACGTTCGCGGCTCGTCCGAGACACTCCTCGAGGCGACGCACGAGCTGATCGAGATCGCGCGAACGAGCGACGCGCGGGTGCACCACTCGCACCTCGAAGCGGTCGGCGAAAGGTTCTGGCACGAGATCCCCGAGGTCCTGGCGCTCGAGGACGCAGCACGTGCCGCCGGGCTCCACGTGAGCCACGACGTGTTCCCGTACACGCGTGCCGCCACGATGATGGCGGCGATCTTTCCTCCCTGGGCGCTCGATGGTGGGATCGAAGCGCTGCTCGCACGACTGGCAGATCCGAGCACGCGAGACCGGATCCGGCGCGACGTCGCCGAGCGGATTCCGGCCTGGCCACCGTGGACCGCCGGCGGATGGCCGCACAACCTGGTCGAGGCGGTGGGCTGGGACGGGATCATCGTGGCCAGCGTTCCGGCGGGCGGCGACGCCAAGCTCGTCGGACGATCGATCGAATCGGTGGCCCAGGAACGGGGCCGCGAACCGTTCGACGTCGTCACCGACCTGATGCTGGCATCCGGTGGAGCGGTGGGCCAGCAGGTAGCCGAGATCTCGGGCCGCGACGACGATCCGGGCGCACTCTTGACGATCCTCGACCACCCCGCGGCCGCCGTGATCAGCGATGCCGAGGACTACGGCCGCGGCGTTCCGCACCCGGCGCACGCCGGCGCGTTCGCGCGGGCCTTGCGGCTCGCTCGCGAGCGCGGATCGCTGCCGCTCGAGGAGATCGTACGGCGGATGACCGGCTATCCGGCCCAGATCCTCGGCCTCCCGGACCGCGGAGTCCTGCGCGAAGGCGCCGTCGCGGATCTCGTCCTGTTCGATCCTCAGACCGTCGCCGACGCCGCCAGCTGGGCCGAGCCGCGCCTTCCGCCCGTCGGCATCCCGTTCGTCGTGCTGGACGGACGGGTCGCCGTCGCGGCGGGGCGGCTCGTCCCCGGTGCCTCGGGCCGTGTGCTACGGGCCGCGGTCAACCGGAGCCGCTGAGCCTCAGCGCCGCAGCAGCTCCTGCACCGCCGCCTCGATCTGCTGATCGCGGCCGCCCGACATCACCTCCGGCTCGTTGCGCACCTTGATATCCGGCTCGAGCTGGTTGTTCTCGCAGAACTTGCCGTCCGGCGTGCGCCACCCGCCCATCGGGATGCCGAACGTCAACGTCGGGTCGATCTGCCTCTCCCACCACACGAACGTTCCGGTCCCCGGAACCGGCATGCCCAGCGTCTGGCCCACACCCTTGATCTTGTACGCCACGGGGAACAGGTGCGCGTCCGAGTAGTTGCTCTCGCCCATCAGGACGATCGACGGCTTGACCCACTTGTCGTAGGGCTCCGAGCCCACGTACTGCCCGTGGGGGATGATGTCGAACGATTTCTTGCCGCCGAGGAAGTCGGAAAGCTGCTCGTGGATGTTGCCGCCTCCGTTGAACCGCGTGTCGACGATGATCGCGTCCTTGCCGATGCTGCGGCCGAGCGCCTCCTCGAACACGGTTCGCATGCTCGCGTCGTTCATCGATCGGACGTGCACGTAGCCGATCTTCCCGCCCGACAGACGATCGACCTCCGCGCGGCGATCGTCGACCCAGCGCTTGTACAGCAGCTGACCCTCTTCCTCCGCCAAGATCGGCTTGACCGACTGGTCCCAGCGCGCGAGGCTCTTCGGATCGAACATCGACAAGAGCGTCGGCTTTCCGGCCTTCCGGTTCAGCAGCCGATAGAAATCGCCGGACTCGGCGACCGACTGCCCGTCGATCTTCTCGACGATCTGCCCGGCAGCGATCTTCGACTCGGCCTTGTCCATCGGGCCGTCCTTCAGCACCTCGGCGATCTTCAGTCCGTCCCCGGTAAAGTCGTAGTCGTAGAACGCTCCCAGCCCCGCGGTCTGATCGGCATCGGGTCGCGGGTTCCGGTAGTAGCAGCCGGTGTGGGACGCGTTCATCTCGCCGAGCATCTCGCTCAGCATCTCGGCGAAGTCGTAGTTGTTGTTGATGTACGGAAGGAACTTCTCGTAGGCCGTACGGTACGAGTCCCAGTCCACCCCCTGCAGGTCGACGACGTAGAACTTGTCTCGCAGCTGGCGCCAGCTGTGCGCGAAGATGTAGTCTCGCTCGTCGGCCTGCCGCAGCACCATCTCGCCGCTCGTCTTCAGCGCCTCGGTCTTGGCTTCGTTGGTGTCGACCTTCTGCGGCTTCCCGTCGGCCAGAAGGAACAGGAACTTGCCGTCCGACGACAGCTCCATGCTCGCGGCCCGTGCACCGAGCTTGGCGAACAGCTTCGTATCCTTCGTTCTCAGCTCGGTGACCCAGATGTCGTTGCCCTTCTCGAACCGTGTCAGGTAGAACAGCTTCTCGCCATCCTTGGATAGGACCCAATCGCCCGCGGGCGAAGTGTGGACGGTGAGCTTGGCCTTGCGGTCGGTCAGCTGATCCCAGTCGATCACGATCGGCTCGGGCGGTTTCTTCTCGTCCTTCTTGTCCTTCTTCCCCTTGTCCTTGTCTTTGGACTCGGCCTCGGCGTCTTTTTTCTTCTTCTCCTCGTCCTCCTGCTCCTTGAGCAGGGCGAACTCTTCCTTGGACAGCCGGAACCGGTCGAACGCAGCGCGGGTGAAGAACATCGCGTAGACGTCGCCGCTGATCGAGTCGCCGCTCTGCTGGCGCGCGCCCTCGCGCGTCGAGCCCCAGATCATCGCCTTGCCGTCGAGGACCCACTTCGGCACGAAATCGTCGTACCCGCTGAGCGTGAGGTCGTGGATCTCCCCCTTCCCGTCCGCGGCCACGAGACCCACCTCGGGCGAGAAGATCCGCTCCTTGGGGCCGAACTGGACGAGGAACCATTTCCCGTCGGGCGACCACTGGTAGTACTGATCTCCGTCCGCATAGGAGTAGTTCCACTCGGCCGGCAGGATCGTGCGCGTGCTCTTGGACGACAGCTCGACGACCTTGAGCGTCACGCGGTTCTCGAGGTACGCGACCTCCTTGCCGTCGGGCGAGAACGATGGTTGATACTCCTCCGCGGCGGTCGCGACCACCGGCTTCTCGTCGAGCACCGTCGCCAGGTAGAAGTACGGCTCCTCCTTGCGGACGATCGCGCTCGTGTACACGTTCCACGTGTCGTCGACCTCGGCGGCGTACACGAGCGTCCGGCCGTCGGGGCTGAAGCTCACGCTGCGCTCCTGCCACGGCGTGTTCGTGACGCGCTTCGTCGCCCCGCCGTCGACCGCGCTGACGAAGATCTCCCCGCGAAACACGTACGCGATCTCCTTGCCGCTCGGGGCGAGCTTCATCTCGGTGAAGCTCTCGTTCACCGGGACGGTCTTGTCGAGCGTCGCGCGGCCATCGACCGCGATGCGCACCCCGACCTTGTTCGGCTCGGCCCCGGGGCGCAGCGTGTACAGCTCGCCATCGAAACCGAAGCACAGCGTGTCGTCGTTCGCGCGCGTCAGGAACCGCACCGGATGCTTCGTGAACCGCGTCAGCGGCGTGCTTTTCGCCGGGTCGGAGAGCGAGCTCTGGACCACGTTGAACGAACCGCTCTGCTCGCTCAGGTAATAGAACGTGTCGTCTCCCGCGCCAAACACCGGGTTGCGGTCCTCGCCCGGGAACTGCGTGAGCTGCCGGTACGTTCCGGTCCGCAGCTCGTACACCCAGACGTCGCGCGTGACCGCCGAGGTGTGGTGCTTGCGCCAGTCGCTCTCGTAGCCCTTGATGTCGTGGTAGATCAGCTTGTCACCCGAGCGGCTCAGCGTGGCGTTCAGCGCGGGTACGGGCAGGACCTGCGACACGCGACCGCCGCCGACCGGGACGCTGTACAGCTCGTCCATCAACCCGATGGGGAACTGGACGTTCGTGACCCGATCCTGGCGGTACGCCGAGAACAGCACGGCCCGGTCGTCGAACGAGAACGTCGACGGGGTCTCGTCGTCCGAGTGGAAGGTCAGCCTCTTCGCCTCGCCGCCCGAGGAGGGCATCACGTAGACGTCGAAGTTGCCGTAGCGGTCCGAGGCGAACGCGAGGTTCCGTCCGTCGTGGCTCCACACCGGCGCGTAGTCGTAGGCGTCGCTGATCGTGAGCGGCGACGCCGCTCCGCCCCCAGCGGGGACGGCGTAGATGTCCCCCTTGTACGTGAACGCGATCGTGCGACCGTCGGGCGAGATCGCGGGATAGCGGAGCCACAGGGGTGCGTCCGCCGCATGAGCCGCCGTAGCGAGGAACAGACTGAGGATCAGGACCCGGACGGTTCGCATGGGTGGAGTGCCTCTCGATGCCCCTTCGGCGCGCGAATGATATACCGCACGATTGGCAGCATCCGCGGGGGCGCCGCGGCGTAGAATCGCAGCCAGCGTGATGACCGTCGGGGGGGCAGCGCCAGAGACCGATCGCACGGCGATCGCCACGCGTCTGGCGGCCGAGCTGGCCCAGGCGCGGAGCGAACACGACGCGGCGGTGGCCACGGCCAAGGCGGTCGGCCTGTGGGTCGGCGCCGACGCCGTCCGCGTCTGGGTGTTCGACCGGGCCCAGGGGTACCGGTTCGCCGGTGCGTGGCCGGAGGAGGGCTCTGCGCCCGAGAAGCCGGCGCAGGACGTGACCCGCGCGATCGCGTTTGGAGCGCCGTCGGTCGCCAAAGCGCGCTCCCCGAACCGCTCCCGCTTGATCGTGCCGCTCATGGCCGGCCTGCGGCCGATCGGGGCGGTCGAGCTGCTCGAGCGCAAGCGCGCGGCCGGGCCGTTCGGCGATGCGGATATCGACGCGCTGCGCGGGCTCGTGGATGCGGCGGACGACGCGCTCGATGCGGTGCGCCGGGCGGCCACGCGGGAGACGAAGTTCCTCGAGGCCACGACACGCCTCGCGCGGCTGTTCGACTTCACGCGCTCGCTCGCCGGGACGCTCGATCACGTCGAGCTGCCCAGGCTGATCGTCGAGCGGGTCCGACACTCGTTCGAGATCGAGAACGCGTACCTGTGGCTCGTCGACGACTCGGGCACGAAGCTGCGGATCGCCGCCGCGGCGGGCCCCGCGGCCGAGGCGGTGACCGACTGGGAGTGCGGGCTCGACGAAGGTGCGGCCGGCGCCGCGGCCCAGACCGGCGAGCCGGTCGTGTTCGACGATCCCGAGGAGCTGCCGGGGCTCGACGAGCGGCCCGACGCCGCGGCGGGCCTCGAGATCCGGCAGGTCGCGGTGGCGCCGATCGCGGCGGACGGCGAGCTCCTCGGTGTGATCGAGGCGGTCAACCGCGAGGGCGGCGAGCCGCTCGACGAGGGCACGCGGGGCCTCCTGCGCGAGGTCGCCGAGGTCTCGGCGGTCGCCCTGGTCAACGCGCGGCGCATCGACGCCGAGCGTCGAGCGTCGAGCCTCGGCGCCCTCGTCGAGACGGTCCAGGAGCTGACCTCGCATCTCGACGCGCGCAAGGTCACGTTCGCGCTCGTGCACAAGGCGGCGGCGGTCCTGAGCTACCGGCGCGCGGCGGTCGGCCTCGTGCGCGGCACGAGCGTCGAGATCGCGGCCGTGAGCGGACAGACGTTCGTCGACGAGACGCAGCCCGAGATGAAGAGGCTGCGGGGGATCCTCGACTGGGCCGTGGGCCTGGACGAGGGGATCCTCGTCGTCCAGGAAGACGACGGCAGCATCGATACCGACCGTCCGGAGACGCGCGAGAAGTTCCAGGCGTACTTCGAAGAGACGAAGAGCCGCAGCTTCCTCGCGCTGCCGCTGCACGACGACGAGGGACGGCTCGGCGTGCTGACGCTCGAGGCCGCCGAGCCGTACGCGTTCAGCGCGCGGGACATGGAGATCGCCGGGCTCCTCGCCGCGCAGGCCACGGTCGCGATCCGCAATGCCACTCTGTACGAGCGCATTCCGATGGTCCGCGTGTTCCAGCCCCTGGCGCAGCGCCGCGCGCAGTGGCAGCAGACCCCGTGGGGCAAGCGCGCCGCGTGGATCGGGGGTGCCGTGGGCGCGATCGCGCTCCTGTTCTTCGTCCCCGTGCCGTTGCGTGTCGGCGGGCCGGCCCGCGTGCTGCCCGAACTGCGACTGCCGGTCACCGCCGAGGTCGAGGGTCGCGTGGCCCGGGTGCTGGTGCGTGAGGGGGACCGGGTGGAGGCGGGCCAGGTCGTGGCCCTCGTCGACGACGCGGACTATCGGACGGCACGCGAAGCCGCCGCCGCTGCGCATGCCGCGGCTCGGGGCGAGCTACGGCGCCAGCGCGCTCGCGGCCAGGCCGCCGAGGCGGCGATCGACGAGGCGCGGGTCGAGGGGCTCGCCGCCGATCTCGAGCTGCGCGAGCAACGACTCGATCGCACGCGGCTCCGGAGCCCCGGCGGCGGGATCGTGGCCACGCCGCGCGTCGACGAGCGCGTCGGCTCCAAGGTCGAGCGCGGCGAGGTGTTCTGCGAGGTCGTCGACCCGGACCGGCAGCAGGTGGAGGTCGCGGTGGCGGAGACCGACGCGGGGCTGCTTCGCGACGGACTCCCGGTCAAGGTCAAGTTGAACGCGTACCCGACTCGATCGTTCCACGGCACGATCGTGCACCTGGGGGTCGCGGCGATCGAGGAGCAGGGCGAGCGCGTGCTCCTGGCACGGACGCGCCTCGAGGACGCGGACGGCCTATTGCTCAGCGGCATGACCGGCGAAGCGAAGATTCGTGCCCGCTCGGCGAGCGTCGCGCGCGTCGTGCTGCGCCGCCCGGCGCGCTGGCTCTGGCGCCTCGCGTGGGGCTGGCTCCCGTGACCGAGCGCCCGCGACTGCGCGACGGTCTCGTCGTGCGGCGTCTCGGAACGGACGAGCACCCGTACGTCATGGTCAAGGATCCGGCCGACGGACGGATCTTCCAGTTCGAGGAGTGGGAGGAAGGGCTCCTGTCGCTGATCGACGGGACGCGCGATCTTCACGAGCTCGCCGACGAGTTCGCGGCCCGGCGGCCCGACAAGGCCTTGGACCTCCAGGCCATGGCGGACTACGTGGAATCGCTCCGACTCACGGGGATCCTCGAGCGCACCGCGCAAGAGTCGCATCTCGTGATGCTGGACAAGCTCAAGATGCTGCGACGGCGGCGGTTCGGGCGCGCCGAGGTGGTGTCGACGTTCCAGGTGCAGTTCAAGCTGCACGATCCCGACGCGATGATGAATCGCGTCATGCCGTGGATCCGCTGGTGGTGGTCGCCGGCATGCGTTGCCGGCTGGCTCGTCGTCTTCACCGTCGTCCTCGGGTTCCTGCTGTTCCACTGGGACCTGTACTGGGCCGGCTTCTTCGGCCTGATCGATCCGGCGAAGAACACGCTCGGCGATTGGGTCGGACTGTTCGTGCTCGTCTTCGCCGTCAGCATCTGGCACGAGCTGGGGCACGGGTTCACGGTCAAGCGCTTCGGCGGCGAGGTGCACGACATCGGGTTCATGTTCTTCTACTTCGAGCCGGCGTTCTATTGCAACGTCAACGACTCGTACCTGTTCCCGAGCACCGCGCAGCGCATCTGGTGCGCCCTGGGTGGCCTGTACTTCGAGCTCATGCTCTGTTCGGTCGCCGTCGCCAGCTGGCTCCTGACACCGGCCGAGTGGTGGGTCCACGGATTCGCGCTGACGCTCGTGTTCATCACGGGGCTCGGCGGTCTGTTCAACATGAACCCCCTGATGAAGCTCGACGGCTACTACGTCCTGATGGACTGGCTCGACGTGCCGGAGCTGCGCGAGCGCAGCTTCGCGTTCCTCTCCGCCTGGGTCAAGAAGCACGTGCTGCGCCTCGAGGTACCCACGACGCCGGTCTCGCGGTGGCGCAGACGGGTCTACCTCGTGTACGGCATCGTGGCGATTCTGTACACCACCTTGGCGCTGTTGTTCGTCTATGCGATGTTCCGGGGCTGGTTCCTCGACTGGTTCGGACCGGCGGGCTACCTCGTCCTCGCGTCGATCATCCTGTACCTGTTTCGGCGCAAGCTGATCGACGGCTTCCTCGTGCTTCGTCACGTCTGGCTCGACAAGCGGGAGCTCCTGCGCGTGCCCCGTCACCGCTGGATCGGCGGTGGCATCGTCGTGGCGCTCTTGGCGGTGCTGGCGATCCCCCGCACGCCGACTCGGCTCGACGCTCGCTTCGTCGTCGAGCCCTGCTCGCGGGCGGTGGTGCGGGCGCCGGCAGCCGCGATGGTCCGACGTGTGGACGTCGGGGAAGGTCGGACCGTGCGCGCGGGTGACCCGCTCGGCACGCTCGACAGCATCGAGCTTCGCGCGTCCCACCGACGGGCGAAGGCGGATCGTGTGTTGGCTCGCCGACGCGTCGCGGTGGCGCTCGAGCGCCGGGACGCGGAGGCGGCGCAGGAGTGGCAGATCTACGAGCGTGAGGCTATCGATCGAGAGGCCACGCTCGCGGCCAAGATCGGGGCTCTCGAGCTTCGTGCTCCGATCGACGGTGTCGTTGCGACGCCGCTCGTCGAGCGCACGGTCGGCCGGTACCTGGACGAGGGAGCGGCGTTCTGCACGATCGACCAGCTCGCAGCGGTCGAGCTCACGATCACATCGGTGGAGAGCGATATCGAGGAGGTCCTAGTCGGTACGCGCGCGCGCATGCTCGTCACGGCGTTTCCGTTTCGAACGCTGCGCGCGTCCGTGCTCGGGGTATCCCCGGTCGTCGGGCCTCCGGCGCTGGCCGCAGAACAAGCACCGGACCTCGTGCGGCCGCTGAGCCTCCTGCAAGCTCGGGTGCGTGTCGAAAACCCGGGGGCACAGCTGCGGCCGGGGATGTCGGGCCGCGTGCAGTTCCTCGGTCGGTCGCGAAGCGCGCTGGGGAAGGTGTGGCGCGCAGGGAAGCGCTGGGCCACGCGCGTGCTGTGGTGAGCTTGACGGGGGCCGCGAGCGCAGGTTCGCCCGCGACCCCTTACAGCGTGGGACCTCGATTCAGATCGCGCGCGGCGTGGTCTTGCCAGCCACAACGCCTCGCGGCGCGGCCTTGCCAGCCACCATGCCCCGTGGCGCGGCCTTGCCAGCCACCATGCCTCGCGGCGCGGCCTTGCCAGCCACGATGCCCCGCGGCGCGGCCTTGCCAGCCACGATGCCTCGCGGCGCGGCCTTGCCAGCCAGTACGCCCCGCGGCGCGCTCTTCAGGGCCACGGCACCACGAGGGTCGGCGCCGGTGACCGACTCAAACAGGACCTCGTTGTGCTCGGTGCCGGTCAGGCGCTTCAACTCGGTCCGCTGCTTGGGCGTGAGCTTGATCGTGACGTTCCTCGGCTTGGCCATTCCACTCTCCTCTGGTTTTGAGACCCCCTAAAGCCTGACCGCGCCCTTGCAAGTCATTTGCCAAAGCACGGCATCGGCGTTTGGGGCGCCAGGAGCTACCACACCGCCAGCCGACGGTCGACTTTGTCGCCCTGCGGTCGACTAATTCGACCTCCGCATGGTGGTGCGGAGAGTGTTGCTGCGTGCGGCCGGCGAAGCGGCTCTGCCGGCCTACATCGGCTCGCCTGGGGCCTTCCCGATCCGTGGGCCGCGTAAGTCTAAGTGCAACTCCTTGTGGAGCAGGAACTTGCAGCGGAACAGCAACAATCTCCGCACCACGATGGAAAGAAAAAGGCCGCGAGCGTCATGCGCTCGCGGCCTCGTTGAGACGTTCGACTGCTCTCAGGAGTTGCCGGGCACGATGCCACGCGGGGCGGTCTTGCCAGGCGCGATGCTCCGCGGGGCGCTCTTGCCAGGCACGACGCCGCGCGGGGCGCTCTTGCCGGGTGCGACGCTTCGCGGCGCGCTCTTGCCCGGCACGACGCCACGCGGGGCGCTCTTGCCCGGCACGACGCCACGCGGGGCGGTCTTGCCAGGTGCGACGCTTCGCGGGGCGCTCTTGCCCGGCACGACGCCTCGTGGAGCGGTCTTGCCCGGCGCAACGCTTCGTGGCGTGTTCTTGCCCGGTGCGACGCTTCGCGGCGCGGTCTTACCAGGCGCGACGCTTCGCGGCGCGCTCTTGCCAGGCACAACGCCTCGCGGCAAGCTCTTGCTTGGCAGCACAGCGTGCGAGGTGATCCCACCGGCCTGCGGCGTGACCGACTCGAATCGGACCTCGGTGTGATCCGCTCCGGTGAGACGCTTCAACTCGTGCCGCTGCTTCGGCGTGAGCTTGATCGTGACGTTCTTCGGCTTGGCCATTCCCAATCTCCTTTGAGGATCGACCCCCAACTGGACTGTCCGGGCTATTTGCAAGCCGCTTGCCACGTCGCCGCCGTCGATCCGAACCGGCAACTCGCGCCGACGAGCCGCTCGTATGGTTCACTTTCTCGACTCGGAGTCGAGTAACTCGACCGGGGCGCGCGATCACAAGCCGTGCTTTCTCGTCAAATACTTCATCTGGCTCGCGTCGAGCCCCAGGTCGCGCGCCGCCCGGGCCTTGACCCCCCGGGCCCGCTGGATCGCATCCACCAGCACCTTCCGCTCGTAGGCCTCGATCGCGGCCTTGAACCCGACCGCCCCAGCGCCCCCGTCCTCGCCCGGCGCCGCGACCCGCTCGATGTCGGCGAGCGCGATCGTGTCCCCGTCCGTCAGCACGGACAGCGTGTCGACGACGTTCCGCAGCTCCCGTACGTTTCCGGGCCACGCCCGCGCGCGCAGCGCTTCTGCGGCTTCGGCGGACAACGCCTTCGGCGCCGCTCCTCGCGCCTCGGCCGCGAGCTTGAGGAAGTGCTCGGCGAGCAACGGCACGTCCTCCGGGCGCTCGCGCAGCGGCGGGAGGCGGATCGGGAACACGCGGATCCGGAAGTACAGGTCTTCGCGGAACTCGTTGCGCCGCACTTTGGCGCCCAGGTCGTCGTTCGTCGCCGCGACGAGACGGATGTCGACCGGAAGGGCGCGGTTCGAGCCGATCCGCTCGACGGTGCGCTGCTCGAGGACGCGCAGCAGCTTGGTCTGCGTCGCGGGCGCGAGACAGCCGACCTCGTCGAGGAACAGCGTGCCGCCCGACGCCGCCTCGAACCGGCCGATCCGCGTGGCCGTCGCGCCGGTGAACGAACCCTTCTCGTGGCCGAACAGCTCCGATTCGAGCAGGCTCTCGGGCAGAGCGGCGCAGTGCAGGGCGACGAACGGTCCGTCCCGCCGCGCGCTGTGGTAGTGGATCGCGCGGGCCACGAGCTCCTTGCCCGTCCCGCTCTCGCCCTCCAGGATCACGGTGACACCCGTGTCGGCCACGCGTTGAACCGCCGTCGTCACCGCGCGGATGGGCGCGCTGACGCCGACCATCCCTTCGAGCTGGAACCGCTCGCGCAGCTGGTCGCGCAGGCGCCGGTTCTCGGCCTCGATCGTCCGGCGCTCGACGGCGCGCGCCAGGACCACGCGCAGCGCGTCGATGTCGAACGGCTTCTGGAAGAAGTCGTAGGCGCCCCGGTCGATCGCCCGCAGCGCCGCCTGACGCTCCTCGAGGCCCGACATCACGACGACCGTCGCCCCGGTCGCGCGCGCCGCGTCGAGGATCCGGAACCCCTCCTCGGGGACGTTGCCCGGCGGTAGACACAGATCGAGCAGCACGAGGTCCGGCCGGAACCGCTCGAGCGCCTCGAGCGCGGCCGGGCGATCTCCCACGCCCTCGAGCCCGTAGCTCTGGCGCAGCGCCCAATGGAACTGCTGGGCCAGCCGCGGGTCGTCCTCGACCACGAGGAGCAGCGGCCTGTCCCGCTCGGTGGTCACGCGTCGGGGACGGGGAAGTGGAACCGCACGCGCGTTCCGACCCCTTCGGTCGTCAGAATCCGCGCCGAGCCGCCGTGCAGGAACGCGACCTGCCGGAACGTGTACACGCCCAGGCCGAGGCCGTCCTCTTTGGTGCTCGCGAACGGGCGCGACAGGCGCTCGCGCAGGAACTCCGCGCTCATGCCCGGCCCGGTGTCGCCGATCTCGACCGTCACGCGCTCCTGACCGCCGCGCTGTGCGCGCGAGGTGGCGAGCCACAGCGTTCCCCGTCCGTCCATCGCCTCGATCGCGTTCTCGATCGCGCAGGCGAAGGCGCGACGCAGCAGGAACGAGTCGCCCCACACCCGGGGCACCTCGCGGTAGTACTCGAGAATCTCGAGCCCGCGCTCGGGATCGGAGCGGATCCCGTGCAGCGCGTCCTCGAGCACCTCGTTCAGGTCGAGCTTGAGCTTGACCACGACGCGCTGGTCGTGGTCCCGAAGATCCTGCGCCAAGCGACGGAGGTGCAAGACGGTGTCGTCCAGCACGTCGAGCGCCGTGCTCTTGAACATCGGATCGTCGTAGTTCGACTCGAGGTTGTGGAGCAGCAGACCCAGGCGCCCGGCCAGGTTCTTGATGTCGTGGACCAGCAGGTTCGCCCCGGCCTCTGCCGGAGCGGGCCGTCTCGGCCGGGACTTGCCGCTGCGCGCCGCCTGCGGCTTCATGGCTCGGGGTCCCCACGGACCTCGATCGGCTGACCGGACACCAGATCTTCGGCGGGAGCGAAGATCACGCGGTCCGCTTCGGCCACGGCGCCGCGCACGACGAGGTCCGGCCCCAGAACCTCGACCAGCTCGACCGTGCGGCGCTCGGCCCGTCCGTCGCGGGCGACGAGAAGCGCGACTTCGGACCCGGCGGTGGGCCGCGCGTCGCGCACGGCCTCGCGCGGCAAGCGGAACAGCGGCTCGGTCCGCACGCCGTCGAACCGCACGGTCGCAGCCGCGCCGACGCGGAGCCCGTCCCGCGACGCGAGCTCGACGATCACGGGAGCGGTGCCGCTCGCCGGATCGACGGCGGGACCGACGAACACGACCCGCGCGGGGACCGCGCCTCGACCGCCCTCGAGCTCGACCGCCGCGCGGCCGCCGCGCGAGATCGCAGCGAGCGCGGGCTCGGGGACGTAGACGCGGGCGCGCAGCGGGTCTGTGGCGACGAGACGGAACAGCGAGGTCGTCTCGTCCGTCGATACGCGCTGTCCGACGACCACCATGCGGTCGACGATCGTCCCGTCGAACGGCGCGCGGATCGTGCAGCGCTCGAGGCGCGCCCGCGCCAGGTCGACCTCGGTGGCCGTCATGTCGCGCTCGATCTCCTTGCGCAGCCGCTCCTCGCTCGACACGATCCGCTCGTCGTGGAGCGTGCTCGCGCGCACGAACTCGGCCTCGCGGAAGCGCAGCTCCTGCTCGGCCATGCGCAGCTCGGCCTCGGCCAGGTCGCGCTCGAGCACGGCGAGCGGCTGTCCACGCTTCACGCTCTGCCCACGCTCGACCAGCAGCTCGA
This sequence comes from uncultured Acidobacteriota bacterium, assembly GCA_963824225.1. Classification (GTDB taxonomy): domain Bacteria; phylum Acidobacteriota; class Polarisedimenticolia; order Polarisedimenticolales; family Polarisedimenticolaceae; genus CAWGOF01. The sequence goes on from CAWGOF010000003.1 coordinate 1,325,522, forward strand.
CGACGAGCCCGTTCTGGCGTGCGGTGACCGAGACGTCACGCTCGACGTACAGGTGCGAGGAGAACGAGCTCGCGTGGTCGATGCGCACCGGGGCGACCGTGCGCACGACGTGGGCCGCGGGCTTGCTCGCGACCGCCGGACGCTCGTTCGCACCCACGGTTCCGGAGGAGCAGCCCAGCTGCGCCGAGACCGCCGCCCCGAGCGCCGCGGCGAGCGCTACGCTGCCGATCGCCCCTCGTTCCTTGGAGATCATCCCGCCCCGTTCCCAACACCGGATTGCAGAATTGTACGATCTAGCGGCGCCTCGGGGTCCCCTTTTTCGCACGCCAGCTACGCCGGACCGTCCTCGACCGGTTGGGCCCGCTTGCGCAGGAGCGCCTCGCCGAGCGGGAGCTCGGCCAGAACCCGGGCGATCCGGGGCGCGGCCTGCCCGTCGCCATACGGGTTCGCGAGACCCCGCAGGCTCTCGCGGAACGCCGGATCGAGCGCCCGGGACAGGGCCCGGAGGATGGCTTCGCGGTCCGCCGGGGCATCGACGACGCTCGCGGTGCGCTCCCGACCCTGTTGCCTCAAGCCGACGTTGACCGACGGCAGCGGGATCGACGGCGTCTCCATGATCCCGCTGCTCGAGTTCCCCACGAGCGCCGCGGCGTGTCCGAGCAGGCTCCAGTACGCCACCGGGCTCAGGTTGACGAACAGGCGCGAGCCCGGGCGCTGGGCGACGAGCGTTTCCGCGCGCCGAACGAGCTCGCGGCTCCCGGCGTCGGCATTGGGGAAGCAGAACGCGAGCGGCTCGGCCACTCGCTCGAGCGCGGCGAACACCGCATCGGCTTCGCGCACGGTGTCCCGCGCGATCGTCACCGGGTGGTACGACACGACGAGTGGCGGCCGGTCGAGCGACATCCCGAGCGCGCGCTCGAGCGCGGCGCGCTCGAGGAGCCGCGATCGCGTGAGGTGATCGAGGGAGGGCGCACCCACCCGCTGCACGCGCCACGGCTCCTCCCCGAGCGCGAGCACGCGCCGGCGCGCGCTCTCGGTCGGTGTGAAGTGCACGTGGCTCAGCTTGGTCAGCGCGTTACGCACGGCGTCGTCGATCGCGCCCTCGCTGACCTCGCCTCCTTCGACGTGGGCGATCGGGATGCGTAGCGCGAGCGCGACGGCAGCGGGCGCCAGGAGCTCGTACCGGTCGGCGACGAGGAGCAGCAGGTCGGGTCGCATGCGGCCCAGCGTCTCGGCCAGCCCGAGCGTGGCCACGCCGATCGTCTTGGCCATCCCGACGTCCGTGTCCGAGCTGAGCAGGCACTCGACTCGCTCGTCGACCGGGAGGCCGTCGCGCACGATCTCGCGCTCGGCGCGACCGAACTCGGACGCGAGCTGCGCTCCGATGGCCACGACGGACGGCGCAAGGAGCGGGTGGTCGCGCATCTCGCGCACGACCCACACGAGGTGGCTCCAGTCGGCGCGCGAAGTCGTGACGACGGCGATCCGGCGCTGCATCGACCCTCCCGGGGATCCGCGAGGCCACTATAATCGCCGGCGTGAAGCGGTCGTGGCCAAAGCTGGGCTGGCGCATCTACGTCCCGGCTGGAATCGTGCTCCTCGTGTTCCTGTCGATCGACGACTGGGGCCGCGACTGGACCTCCTACGCCGCGGAGATCCAGGAGGACGGTCCGAGCGGCGCAGCGGGGCCGCTCGTGTCGACGCGACCGACCACCCAACTCGTCGAGGCCGCGCGCTGGGGCGCCGCACGCGTCGGCGGCTACGAGTTCGTCGGGACGTCGCGCGAAGACGATCGGACGAGCGTCGCGTTCGTCCACGTGACGCGGCCCTTCGGGCTGCGCGACGACGTCACGCTGCGCATTCGCGACGTCGGAGCGAGGCGCGTCCTCAGCGGCCGCTCGGTGTCGCGGCTGCACATCGGCGACCTCGGACGCAACCCGCGCAACCTGCGGCGGCTCCTGGCCGAGGTCGACGCGGTCCTGGACAACGCTGCACGCGATCCCGCGCCGTTCGGTGCCGAGGCGGTCGCCCGATGACGGCGGGCGCCCAATGACGGCGGGTCGCCCGATGAGGGCGCGCGGCATGGCGCTCGCGACCCTCGCGGCGTGCCTCGCGCTCCCGCTCGCGGCGCAGCAGGAACAGGACGAGGACCTCGAGCGGCAGCGGCGCGAGGACGAGCGGTACCGCCAGCGCTACGCCTCGCCCTCGCCCGAAGCGCCTCCCGACACCGATCGCGCGGCGCTCGAGCGCGCGTACACCCTGATCCGGGACACGAACCACCGCGCGCTTCGCACGCCGACCGTCGCGCTCGACACGGACGATCCGCGGATCGACCTGCGGGCCGTGGAGCGGCTCGTCTCGGCCACGAACCGCTTGTTCGAAGCCGTGTTCGGCGGACGGGTCGACCTGGCGGCCGACCCGGCGCCCGCGCAGGTGTTCCTGTTCTGGTCGTACGCGGACTACAACCAGCTCGTCGGGGGCGCGTACAGCCGGAGCCTGCTCCGGCCCAAGGGCCACTACGGGACGATGTTCGACGCCGTGGCCCTGCACACCGACTCGGACCAGCCGGGCGGCCTGGGCGACACGCTCGTCCACGAGGTGTCGCACCGACTCGTGGACAAGCGGCTGTACGCGGGGAGCGGCATGCCTCCGCCGTGGCTCGGCGAAGGGCTGGCCGAGTACTTCGGACGGACGCGGATCGACGAGCACGGCGCGTTCGAGCCGGGCGTCGTCGGAGGAAAGGCCGGATCCCTGTTCTCCGAAGGGCCGGCGCGCGCGGGAGCCTCGGACTCGAAGTCCAGCCTGCGCGAGCTCGCGCGCGTGCTCGAGCGCGGCGAGCGGGCGATCGGGAGCGAGGTCGTCCGGGCCGACCCCGCCCGGTACTATGGCGAGGCCACGCTCGGGCACTACGCGGCGAGCTGGATGCTCGTGCACTGGCTCCTGCACGCCGAGGATCCGGCGCGCACGGCGGGATTCTTCGAGTTCCTGGCGCTCGACCGGCGCGGGTCGGGCGGCCCCGACGCGTTCTTCCGGGCCGTCGGCATCGCCGAGTCCGATCTCGATGCGGCGCTCGCCACGCACATCGCCCACGTCAAGGTTCGCTGAGCGCGACGGACGCGGCGGTCGTGCTCCGCATCGATGGCCCGGCTCTCGCGGGCGAGGCGCGGCCGATGCTGCGGCTCGCGCTGCCCGTGGTCCTCGGAGAGCTCGGCTGGGTCTCGCTCGGGGTCGTCGACGTGATGATGGTCGGGCGTGTCGACGCCGAATCGATTGGCGCGTTGAGCCTCGGCCGTGCGCTCGTGATGCTCGTCTCGATCACCGGGATGGGCCTGCTCCTGGGCCTCGATACGGTGGTGTCCCAAGCTCATGGCGCGGGCTCACTCGACGAGTGCCGGGCCTGGCTCGTCCAGGGCAGCTGGCTCGCCCTGGCGATCTCGCCGTTCGCGGTCGCCGCGTGCCACGTGCTCGGCCTCGGCCTCGCGTCCTGGAACATCGAGCCCCGCGTGCGGACGACGGGGGTCGACTTCCTTTCCGCCGTGCGCTGGGGCGTGCCACCGCTCTTCCTGTACTTCGCGTTCCGCCGCTATCTGCAGGCGATCGGCCTCGTGCGGCCGATCCTGCTCGCGCTCGTGACGGCGAACGCAGTGAACCTGTTCGGCAACTGGGTCTTGATCCAAGGACATCTCGGCGCCCCGGCGCTCGGCGCCGTCGGCTCGGCGTGGGCCACCGTCGCGGCGATGAGCTGTCTCGCGCTCGTGCTCCTCGGGGCGATCGTGCTCCACGAGCGCGGCGAGCGCCGACGTCCGTTGGGCCTGCGCCCCGACCGTGAGCGGCTCACGCGACTGCTGAAGCTCGGCGGGCCGGCGGCCCTGCAGCTCATCGTCGAGGTCTCGGCGATCAGCCTGGTGACGACGCTCGTCGGCCGTCTCGCGCCCGCGGCGCTCGCCGCGCATCAAATCGCGCTGAACGCGGCGAGTGTGACGTACATGGTCCCGCTCGGCATCTCCTCCGCGGCCGCCGTGCGCGTCGGGCACGCGCTCGGTCGCGGCGATGCGCGGGGCGCGGCGGCGGCGGGCTGGTGCGCGATCGCGCTCGGCTGCGCGTTCATGGCCCTGGCCGGGACGGCGTTCGCTCTGCTCCCGCGGGCGATTGTCCATGCGTTCACGACGATCCCCGACGTCGTCGCGATCGGCGTTCCGCTCCTGTACCTCGCCGCCGTGTTCCAGCTGTTCGACGGGCTGCAGATCGTGACGACCGGAGCGCTGCGCGGCGCCGGAGACACGCGCTCGGGGGCGCTCGTGTTGACGATCGCGTGGTGGGTGCTGGCGGTCCCGGTCGGGATGTGGCTGTGCTTCGGTCGCGACCTCGGCGTCCTGGGACTGTGGGCCGGATTGACGCTCGGGCTCGTGGCCGCCGGCTGCTTCCTCGTGCCGGTGTGGACCCGCGCGGTGGGACGGTTCCTACGCGTCAGCGGTTGAACGCCGCGGCGGCCGCGGCGGCGGCCGCTCGATCGCCACCGCTCGGTCGGGCGCACGCCCGAAGCCCCGCGCCCAGGGCATCGAGCGTCCGCAGGACCTCGGGAAGGCCGATGTTACCCATGTGGCCGATGCGGAAGCCGCGGCCGGCGAGCGGACCGAGACCCCCGGCGACGATCACACCGTGAGCCGCGACCGCCTCGCGGAAGCGCGCGTCGTCCACGCCCTCTCCATGCACGACGACGCTCAGCGTCGGGGCACGGCAGTCGGGGGCCGTGAACAACCGCAGGCCGTGCTCGTCGAGGCCCGCGCGCATCGCTGCGGCGATCCGCTCGTGGCGCTCGAACCTCGCGGAGAGCCCTTCCTCGAGCACGAGCGCGAGCGCCGCGTCGAGCGCGCGGATCTCGTTGACCGCGGGGGTCGAGAAGTACACGGCCGGGTCGTCCATCACCCGGCGCCAGCGTCCGAGATCGGCGAAGTACGCGGGCACGCTGCCCAGCGCCTCGCGCTTGTCGAGCGCGCGGTCCGAGACCAGCAGGATCGCCACGCCGGGCGGTGCGCCGAGAGCCTTCTGCGCCCCGGTCAACAGGACGTCGAGCCCCCAGTCCTCGAACCGCTCGTCGACGCCGGCCATCGCGCACACGCCGTCGAGGATCGCGAGCGTACGGCGGCCGCGCAGACGCTCGCAGTACGCCTCGACCGGTGCCGCCGTACCGGTCGACGTGTCGACGTGCGTCATCGCCACCGCCGCGGGCTCGCTCTCGTCGAGCGCCGCCGCCAGATCGTCGGGTGGGACCGCGTGGCCCCAGGCCGCGCGCAGCACTCGCACACGGACGCCGAACGCCTCGGCGATCTCGGTCCACCGATCGCCGAAGTAGCCGTGGGACACGACGAGCAGCTCCTCGCCGCGCCCCACGAGGTTCACGAGCGCCATCTCCATGGCCAACGTGCCGGCCCCGGCGACGACGAACGGATGCCCGAGCTCGGCGCGAGCGACGCGGCGCAGCCGCTCGAGGCATCGCCGGTACGTGTCGACGAACGACGGCGCCTGGTGCGACACGGTGGGCCGGCCCAGGGCCTCCAGAATCGCCGGATGCACCGGCGTCGGGCCCGGGATCATGGTCAGGACGTCGTCGGGATCCATCCGCGCCCTCGCCTGGAACGAGCGTACGGTACCATGTTCGTCATGCGGCGAGCGATGCACGGAGCGGCGCTCGGGCTCGCCGGGATGGCGGTCTCGGCCGCCGCCTGGGCGGTTGCGACCGACGAGCCGGGATTCTGGGACCGCTGGAGCGCGTTGCGCTTCCGGGCCCGGGCGAGCGTGCTGACGGGGAGCGTGGAGCTGCGCACGCAGCCCGACGGGGACGGGACGATCCGGCTCGAGACCACGGCCAACGCTTCGTTCCTCGGGGCGCGGCTCGCGCAGTCCCGGACCACGACGTGGCTCGACGAGCGGACCGGGCTTCCGCGACGTCACGAGAGCGTGTCGGACAAACGCGCGCGCCGGTTCGTCTTCGGCGAGTCGGGGTACACGGTCGAGCGTCTGACGACCAAGCGTCACGCGAGCGAACCGATCGACACCTGGGACGTGACGGAGCGCGCCGAGTTCGCCTATCCCGCGGGCGCCGACGGAACCGTCGATCGGGTGTTCGATTACTACGGCATGCTGCTGCACCTGGGACGTCTCGAGCTGGCCGACGTGGGGGACGAGGCGACCGTGCCCGTGGCCACGGCGCGCGGCCCCGTGACATACCGCGTGCGTGTGGTCGAGGCGATGGGCGCCGACATGATGGTGCAAGATCGTCGGAACGGAGGCACGAAGCGCGAGCTGCCCGTGCGTCAGCTCCGGCTACGGATCGCTCCGACCGACCCGACCAAGGCCGACGAAGGGTTTCTGCGGATGGAGGGCGAGACCGAGGTGTGGGTCGAGGCTCGGACGAAGACGTTGCTGCGCGTGAGCGGCAAGGTCCCCAAGGTGCCGGGCCGCGTCAAGATCGTGCTGGCGGAGATCGGCTGATCCGATCCCGCAAAAGCAAGACCCCGGTGCCCGGGCACCAGGGTCCGTTGGACTCTCCGATGTTTTTCTGACGTGGTCGAGAGAGCCCGAGACGCCCCACGTTCGTGTCACCCGGAGGGTATGCCCTCCGGTATTTCGCCGCGACGCCCGCAAGCAACATCGCGATCCGGAGTCACCGGCTCGCCGCGTTCGGCCGAAGGCGACGGCCGTTCGAACTCCATTGACTTTATACTCCCGTCCGCCTTCGGGCACAAGCGGAAACAGAACCGAGGAGCTTCGGTTGAGCGAACCGTTCTCGCGCTTTCGTCCGCATCCGTGGCACGGTCTCGACGCCGGGCCCGACGTACCGCGTGTGGTCCACGCGTACATCGAGATCACGCCGTTCGATCCGGTCAAGTACGAGATCGACAAGGCGACGGGCTACCTGCGCGTCGATCGGCCGCAGCGGTCGTCGTCGCTCCCGCCCACGCTCTACGGCTTCGTCCCGCACACGTACTGCGGGGCCGAGGTCGGAGCGCTGTGTCCCGGCGTGAAGCTCGGCGACGGTGACCCGCTCGACATCTGCGTCGTGAGCGAGCGCCCGATCAACCGTCCCGAGGTCCTGCTGCGCGCGCGTGTGATCGGCGGGCTGCAGATGGTCGATCACGACGAGGCCGACGACAAGATCGTCGCCGTGCTGGACAGCGACCTGTTCTGGGGCGCAGCCCGCGAGCTCGAGGATCTCCCGCCCGTGCTCGTCGAGCGCCTGCGCCACTACTTCTTGACGTACAAGCTCGTTCCGGGCGTCGAGCCCGTGGCGCGGGTCCAGGCCACGTACGGCTCGGCGCATGCGTTCCGGGTGATCGAGGCGTCCCTAAGGGACTACGCCGCGCGCTTCGAGGGGCCGGCCGAGAGCTGACTCGGGCGCGCTTGACTCGCCCGGCGCGCGACAGGCTAGAATGCTCGCCATGAAGGCTGCACTCCGGACCCTCGCCGCGTGGCTCGCGTTCCTCGCGCTCGTGACGTCGTGCGGCCCGCGCGCGGCGAGCCAGCTCGAGGTCACCTACTACTACCTCCCGGGGTGACCGGTCTGCGCCCGGACGCAGCCCGCCGTGAGCGGGCTCGAGACGGAGTTCGCGGGTCGGGTTCGCGCGCTCAACGTCGACGGCACGACGCCCGAGACCCGGCCGATCGTGAGCCAGCTGGGCTTCAAATCGCACGGGATCGTCATCCGCTCGAGCGACGGGAAGGTCCTGTGGACCCAAGCGGACCACGAGGTGCGGCTCGACGACGTGCGAGCGAAGCTGCGCGAGCTGCTCGGCCCTACGGCGTGATCAGCCGCGCTCCGCGCCGGCGCGTGAAATAGCTGAACGCCCACTGGACGAACACGAGCACGCGGTTCTCGAACTCGACGAGGTACAGGATGTGGATGAACAGCCACAGGAGCCACGCCGGGTAGCCGCTGAACCGCAACCGTCCGAGGTCGGCGACCGCCGCCGCGCGCCCGATCACCGCCAGCGTGCCCTTGTCGCGGTACCGAAACGGTAGCGGGCTCTCTCCGCGCAACCGGCCGCGAAGGGCGCGCGCGGCGTAACGCCCCATCTGCATCGCCGCGGGCGCGATCGCCGGAACCGGCGTGCCGTCGGGCCCCGCCACGTGGGTCAGATCGCCGAGGACGAAGATCTCGGGATGGCCCGGGACGGAGAGATCGGGCGCGACGAGCACGCGACCCGACCGGTCGAGCTGGGCCCCGGCCTTGTCGGCCAGGATCCGGGCGAACGGCGTCGGCCGTACGCCCGCGGCCCACAGCACGGTCGCGGCCCGGAGCCGCTCCTCGACGCCGTCCCGGCGCACGGTCACGCCTTCGCCATCGATCGCCGACACGGCGGTGCCGGTCCTGACGCTCACGCCGAGCCGCTCGAGCGATCGCTCGGCCGCCCGAGCGAGCGTCGGCGGATAGGTCGACAGGATCCGCGGCCCGAGCTCGACGAGAACGATGCTCGCCGAGGCGGGCTCGATCCCCCGGAACTCCCCGCGCAGCGTGTGACGGGCGAGCTCGCCGATCGCGCCCGCGAGCTCGACGCCCGTCGGTCCGCCGCCGACGACGACGAACGACAGGAGCCGTCGGCGATCGGCCGCGTCGGTCGTTCGCTCGGCGCGCTCGAATGCACGCAGGACCCTCGACCGCATCTCGAGCGCGTCCTCGACCGTCTTCAGCCCGGGAGCGTGACGCTGCCATTCGTCGTGGCCGAAGTAGTGATGGTCGACGCCCGTCGCCAGGAGCAGCACGTCGTAGTCGATCGACCCGTCGGCCAGGATCACGCGGCGCCCGGCGGGATCGAGGTCGACGACCTCGGCCTGGATCACCGTCGTGTTGCGCTGACGCTTGAGCACCGAGCGCAGCGGCGACGTGATCTCCGCCGGCGACAGCCCGCCCGTCGCGACCTGGTACAGGAGGGGCTGGAACAGGTGGAAGTTGCGCCGGTCGACGACCGTGACGCGCGCCGCCGCCGAGCGCAGCCCCAGCGCCGCGTTGAGACCCGCGAACCCGCCGCCCAGGATCACGACGTGCGGCTCGTTCGGCCGCGCGGCGTCGGTCAAGGGCCGACCGGCTCCGCGCTCGTGAACACGGACGGAGGCAGCTCGTTGAACTCGGCGATGTTCCAGTCGCCGCCCGTATCGGGGCCGTGGTCGGTCGCGAGCAGGATCGGCCCGAACTTCTTCCATCCGCTCCAGGGCAGGACGAAGCCCGGCTCCGCGTCCTTGGCGTCCTTGAAGAACGCCCACTCCTCGACGAGACCCGTATCCTTGGCCACGGCGATCTCGTACTTGTTCTGCGGCGTGTAGCCGATCCCGGCGCCGAACGTCATCTCGAGCACGTCGGCCGCGCGGCCGTCCTTCTTCATCGGCCGCTCACCGACGTAGCGCAACGTGACGCCCGGATCGAGCAGCTTGTACGGCATGAACATCCAGTACGCGTCGTTGACCCACCACTGGTGTCCGCGCGTCAGGGCCTCGGCGAGCTCTTGACCCGCGAGCTCCTTGCCGTCCTGCCAGACCTTCCCGGTCTTCGTATTGATGTTCATCAGCACGATGCGCTTGTCGGCCTCGATCCGGATGTCGCCGGTGTGCAGGTTCCACCAGTGGCGACGTCGCCCCATGAAGTCCCAGCGCACGACGCCCGCGCGGCTCCACCCGGACTGGCCGCCCATCTTGTCCAGCACCGAACGGGCGAGCTCGACCGCACGCGGGTCCGAGCCCGGCTCGGCCGCGCGAGCAAGCGGGGCGCCGACGACGAGGGCCCAGGCCAAGGCGAGGAGCACGGGGCGGATCCGCTGCATGGCGCGACCTCCCACAGGGGTGGACTCAGTCCCCCGCGACGATACGAACGATGTCGACGAACGTGTCTACCACGAGCGACGCTCCGCCGACGAGCCCTCCGTCGACGTCGGACTGGGCCGCGATCTCCGCGACCTTCTCGGGCTTGACGCTGCCACCGTACAGGATGCGCAGCTCGTCCGCCCGGTGGTCGCCGACGAGCGGGCGGAGCCGCGAGCGCAGGAACGCGTGCGCCGACTGCGCCTGCTCGGCCGTGGCCGTCCGCCCCGTGCCGATGGCCCACACGGGCTCGTACGCCAGGACGACGTCCGCGGCTTGCAAGCCGAGCGGGCCGAGCGACTCCGTGACCTGTCGGGCCAGCACGTCCTCGGTGCGCCCGGCCTCGCGCTCGGCCAGCGTCTCGCCGACGCAGACGATCGGCCGCATGCCGCCCTCGAGGACCGCTCGGGCCTTGCGCGAGACCAGCGTATCGTCCTCGTGGAACAAGCTGCGGCGCTCGCTGTGGCCGACGAGCACGTAGGCGCACGCGAGATCGGCGAGCATCGCGACCGAGATCTCCCCGGTGAACGCGCCCGCGGGCTCGGGGTGCACGTTCTGCGCCCCGAGTCGCACGCGCCCGTAGCGCAGCAGATCCCCCACCGCCTTGAGCGCAGTGAACGGCGGGCACACGACGACCTCGACGCCTTCGATCTCGCCGACGCCGGACTTGAGCCCCGCGGCGAGCTCGATCGCCTCGCCGACCCGGCCGTTCATCTTCCAGTTGCCGACGACGAGCGGCGTGCGCAACGCTCAGCTCCCCTCGGACAGCGCGGCGATCCCCGGGAGCTCCCGGCCTTCGAGGAACTCGAGGCTCGCTCCGCCGCCGGTCGATACATGGCTGAACCGGTCGGTCAGACCGGCCGCGGCGGCCGCGGCGGCCGAGTCGCCCCCGCCGACGATCGTCAGCCCCCCGCTCTCGGCACACGCGCGGGCCACGGCGAACGTCCCCTCGGCGAACGCCGGCCACTCGAACACGCCCATCGGCCCGTTCCACACGATCGTTCGCGCCGCGCGAATTCGCTCGCCGAACGCGGCGATCGTGCGCCGTCCGATGTCGAGCCCCATCCAGCCGTCGGGGATGTCGATCCCCTCGACCGTGCACCGTTCGGTGCCCAGGGCGAACTCGCGACCGCACACGTGATCGCACGGCAGCCGGATCTCGACGCCCTGGCGCTGCGCCTCGGCATCGAGCTCCCGCGACAGCTCGAGCCGATCGGCTTCGACGCGCGATGCGCCGACGCGATGGCCGCGCGCCGCGAGGAGCGTGTAGGCCATGGCTCCCCCGACCGCGATCGCGTCGACCCGCCCGAGCAAGCTCTGGATCAGCGGGATCTTGTCCGACACCTTGGCCCCGCCGAGGAGCGCGAGGAACGGCCGCTCGGGCGCGGCGAGGACGCGCCCGAGGTAGTCGATCTCGCGCTGGAGCAGGAACCCGCACGCACGCTCGCGGAAACACAGCGCCAGGGCGACCATCGACGTGTGCGCGCGATGCGCCGTCCCGAACGCGTCGTTGACATAGGCGTCGCCGAGGCGCGCGAGCGCTTCGGCGAACCCCGGCTCCTTGTCCGGCTTCTCCTCGCCCGGGTGGAACCGCAGGTTCTCGAGCAGCAGTACGTCGCCGGGCGCGAGCGCGCTCGCCGCACGCTCGGCCGCAGGACCCACGCAATCGGGGACGAACGCCACGTCGCGTCCGAGCCGCTCGGCGAGCCGGTCACGCACCGGAGCGAGGCTCAGCTCCGGACGCACGGTGCCCTTGGGCCGGCCGAGATGACTCAGCAGCACGATCGCCGCACCGTGCTCGAGCGCGTAGTGGATCGTCGGCAGCGCGGCGACGATGCGCGCGTCGTCGGCCACGCGGCCGTCCCGGATCGGCACGTTGAAGTCGACGCGCAGGAGCACGCGCTTGCCGCGGAGATCGACGTCCGAGATGCTGAGCTTGGCCATCGCGACCGCCGGTCAGGTCCGCACGCGCCATTCGGCGACGGGCGGCAGGACGCCCATCGAGATCACCTCGTCGCGCATCTTCCCCAGGTGCTGGTACGACGCCCGTAGCGCGGCCAGCTCGTCCTGCGTCCCGGGCGGGATCGATCCGTGCACGCCCTCGCGATCGAGCCGGGTCTCGACCGCCATCATGATCTTCTCGAAGCCGTCCTGCGGCGCATCGACGTACATGCCGCAGGGCCACGGGTATCCGCGGCCGTCGATCGCGGCCTTGATCATGAGCATCGACTGGTACGCCGGGCTCTGGAACGAGCTGCGGCCACGGAGCTGGATGATGCGCTTGCCACCCTGTCGCACCCTGTCCTGCAGCGCGGCCCACGCGTCGTGCGGAAGCGCCGGCGTGCCGATCAGCTCGGTCAGCGCGCGACCGCGAACCTTCGCCGTGCTCGCGAACACGGCCATCATCTCGCCGTGCCCGCCGTAGGTCCGGCAGCCCGTGACCTCGTCCTGCGCCACGCCGAGCTGCTGGGACAGCGCGGTCTGCAGTCGCGTCGAGTCGAGCGCGGCGAGCGTGGCCACGCGCGACGCGGGCAGCCCGGAGTGCACGAGCGTCACGAGCCCCGTGATGTCCGCAGGGTTGAACACGATGACCGCGAGCTTGAGGTCCGGGCAGTGCTTCCGCATGTCCTGCCCCAGCTGGGCCGCGATCTCGGCGTTCCCGCGCAGCAGGTCCTCGCGCGTCATCCCGTCCTTGCGCGGGGCGCCGCCCGAGGACACGAGGTACGACGCTCCACGGAGCGCCTCGGCCGCGCTCGAGGTCCACGTGACCCGTGCGCCGGGGAACGCACAGTGCCAGATCTCCTCCGCCGCACCCTCGTTTCCCTTGTCGAACGGGTCGTACATCACGACGTTCGGCGTCAGGCCGAGCGTCAGTGCGGTCTGGACCATGTTCGAACCGATCGCGCCGGCCGAGCCGAAGACGGCGAGCTTGTCGTCGGTCAGGTAGCTCATGGTGCCCTCCGGGATCGCCTATCTTAGCGCGCCCATCGAGCGCCCTCGGGGCCCCCCGGGTAGAATGGCGCTCGCGCCTTGTTTTCCGGGAGGTCGGGCCATGTCCACGTCGAGCGCCGTGACTCGCGGGATCAAGATCGAGGTCGAGGCACGGTTCGACCCCGCTCGCTCGCGGCCCCGCGACTCCCAGTGGTTCTACGTGTACTCGATCCGGATCACGAACGGGAGCGCCGAGACGGTGCAGCTCCTGAGCCGGCACTGGATCATCCACGACTCCGCTGGCAAGGTCGACGAGGTGCGCGGGCCGGGCGTCGTCGGCCGCCAGCCCGTGCTCGATCCGGGAGAGGAGTTCGAGTACTCGTCGGGGTGTCCGCTCGGCACGTCGTTCGGCACGATGCACGGCACGTATCAGATGATCGAAACACGCACCGGCGAACCGTTCGACGTCGAGATCGCCCCGTTCACGCTGGGCGAGCCACACTCGATCAACTGAACCGCGCGCGCGGATCGCGTATACACTCCCGGCGGGGCAACCGGAGAGGATCGATGCTCGTCTCGCGTCGTGTATTCCTGACCCTCGTCCCGCCGGCGACCCTGCAGCTCAGCCGACTCACCGCCGGAGACGCCGGCGTGGCCGCCGAGTCCGCGGCAGAAGGTGCCGCGGCAGCAGCTGCCGCGGCACCTTCCGTGCCCGACACCTTCCCGACCCAGGACGCCGCGATGGTGCGGGAGATGGTCGGTGTGTCCCACGGCAACGCTCCACGGGTGAAGGAGCTGCTCGCCGAGCACGGCACGCTGGCCAATGCCGCATGGGACTGGGGCTTCGGCGACTGGGAGACGGCGCTCGGCGCGGCCTCGCACGTCGGGAACCACGAGATCGCCGGGCTGCTGTTAGACCACGGCGCGCGTCCGACGATCTTCTCGGCCGCGATGCTCGGGCAGCTCGACGTCGTCCGAGCGTTCGTTTCCGTGACACCGGGCGTGCAGCGCACGCTCGGTCCGCACGGCATCACGCTCCTGGCTCACGCGCGAGCCGGCGGCGACGGAGCGAAGCCGGTGCACGACTACCTGAGCGGGCTCGGCGATGCGGACGCGGGGTACTCGGCGACCCTGCCCGAGGACCGCGCACCGCGCTACACCGGGACCTACGTGTTCGGAACGCAGGACACGTCACGGATCGAAATCAAGTTCGAGCGCGGCGGGCTGCGATTCGAGCGCAAGGGCGGATCGGCGCGCAACCTCGTCGCCCTGGGCGACGACGCGTTCCACCCGGTCGGCGCCCCGGCGGTGCGCATCCGGTTCGTCACGGAGGGCGAGCGCGTGACCGGGCTGACCGTCCACGACCCGGGACTCGTGCTCCGCGCGGTCCGCCAGGGCTAGCGGACCGCCCCTCACTTCTCCTTGAAGACGGCGTCGATCGCGAGTCCGGCCGCGAGCAGGATCGCGGTCCACTCCTGGCTTCGAGCAGCCCCGTCGTTCAGCGAGATGACGTAGTTGTCGGCGCTGGTGAACAGCTCCTTGCCGACACCGGCCCACTTCTTCGTCACCGTCCCGATTTCCTCGCCGCTCGGGCCGCGCACGGTGAAGTTCCAGCCCTTCCAGTCGCCCTTGATCTCGGCCAGCTTCTTGCCCTGGGCGTCGAACACGTCGAAGCCGCCGCCGAGCGAGAACACCTTGCTCTGGAACGTGCCGATCGGTTGGCCGCCCTGATCGAGGACCTGCACCGGCGTGCGCAGGAAGCCGACGCCGCGCTTGATCGTCAGGAGCGCGGGGCCGCCGTCGCCGGCGCGGACCTCGACCGACGTCGGGAGCAGCCGCTTGCTGATGAGCAGCCGGAGGACCTTGATCAGCGGGCCGACCGTCTCTCTCGCGATCCCGAGCTGAGCACGGCTCGCGAGGTCGAAGATGTCGTACGTGTCGACGAGCTTCATGAAACCCACGCGCTCTTTGACCATGAACTGCCGTCGATCGAACATGGGGCTCCTTCGCCTGAACGGACGTGCCAGGAACGTAGGTTCTGGGCGCCCGATTTGCAGGTCGCTAGCGCTCGAGCCCGATCTCGACCTCGCAGCTCTGGGTTCCGTCCGGTCGCTCGACGACCGGGACGACCGGATTCCGCCCGTTCCGGGCCCACTCGTGCCAGTACGGCGTCATGCGCGGGTCGTTGTCGAACACGAGCTGGAACCGCCGGAACGCGAAGCCCGACGCCGAGATCTCGAAGTGCACGTGCTCGGGGATCCGCCGGTCCTCGGGCGTCGAGTCGGTCGCCGGGTACGCGCCGGGGCGGATCGTGTGGATCGCGAAGCGTCCCTCGGCATCGGTGGTCACGCGACCCATGAGCCGCGCGTGCGGCTCGTCCATGACCTTGGTCGGCGTGTACCAGCCGTGAGCGTCGGTATGAAACACACGCAGGCTCGCGCCGGGGACGGGCGTCCCATCGGGACCCCGCACGGCTCCGCGGATCACGAGCCGGATCCCGGGCTCGTCGTCACCGGCGAGATCGAGACGCGAGGAGGGTTCGGGCACGGCCGATGCGAGACCGAGACCGAGCGCGAAGGCCAGGGCGCCGAGCGCAGCTCTCATGCGAGACCGTGCCCACCGACGGGAGCCGTCTCGAACCGCTCGGCGCTGGTCGCGTGCACGTCGCTCCCTCACTTCGCGTAGGCGGTATAGAACCGGCTCTGGAACAGCTCACCGGGATCGTACCGCCGCTTGTGCTCGAAGAACTGCGCCGCCTGCGGATAGGCTGCCGTGAACTGCTCTCTCGTCGCGTGGAGCCTGTACGGCAGGTAGTACCGGCCGCCCTGCGCGAGCGCGGCGTCGATGAGCGCCCGGGTGAGCGGCGCCATCGCCCGATCGGCATCCGCGGTGCGCGCCTGGTGGAACAGAAAGACGAGCGCCACCATGTCCCGGTCGGCCCAGCGCAGGAACGAGTCGCGATCTTCCTTGACGTTGCGAATCGTGACGTTCAGCAGATCGGCGTCGTGCGCGAGGACGAGGCGTCGCGCGTCGGCGAGGAACGGCTCCATGCGCCCCTCGGGCAGGAACAGCTCCTGGAGCACCTCGGTCGCCTCGGCCGAGCGATCCTCGTACAGCGCGACGTCGTCGTCGAGCAGCAGGTTGCGCCACAGCGGCGTCCGCGCCATGTGCTCCTCGAGCCGCTTCTCGGCGTCCCACCGCAGCGCCTTGCCGTAGTCGCTGCCGACGGTACCGCGGAACACGGCGCGCCGAAGCCCGACGAGCGATGGCTCGGCGAGCGGCGCGGCCTGAGCACCCGCGCTCGCCTCCGGCGGCAACCGATGGAACAGGTTCAGGATCGCCTCGTCGAGGAACGCCGCGGGGGTCACGTTCAGCCGCCCGTAGGCCATGACCACGTCGGGCGCGGAGGTCTTCTCGTGCAGCACGGCCTCGTAGCGCGCCGCTGGCACGACGATCCGTTCGACCCGGTAGCGCTCGTTCGGCACCGTGCGCAGCTCCGCGTCGAGGATGATGCCGAACAGGCCGTAGCCCCCGAGGACCAGCGAGAACAGCTCGGTATTCTCGGTCCGGCTGCAGCGCAGGACGCTGCCGTCGGCCCGCATCACACGCAGCGACTCGACGGACGAGCCCAGGGGCGGCTCGCGGAGCTGCCAGCCGTGGGCGTTGACGCTGATCGACCCGCCGACGGTGAACGACGAGAACGACTGCACGATCGCCACCGAGCGCGCGCGCGGGTTCAGAAACGCGATCACCTCGGACCACAGCGCACCCGCGCCGGCCGTCACGACGTCCCGGTTCTCGTCGTACGCCAGGCTCTGGAACGGCCGCATGTTCACGACGATCCCGCCGGGATAGAGCGTGTGGCCGCCCATCGAGTGGCGGGCGCCGGCGATCGAGATCCGCAGGCCGTCGCGCTCAGCCCGAACGAGAAGCGCAGCGAGCTGAGCCTCGGCGTCGGCGGGCTCGGCCGGCACGGCCCAAGTCTCTGCGACCGGCGTTCGTTCGAGCCGGCTGACGTCGTCGGCGTAGCCGCCGAGTATCGGCTCGCGGCGATCGTCGTCGCGCCAGGCGGTCCGGGCCAGGTGGAGCGCCGGTCGACCCGCGACCGCCGCAACGAGCGCCAGGGCGCTCACGGCGATCAGCAGCCATGCACCGCGCCGCGAGAGCTTCACGCCGCCGATCGTAGCGAAACGCAGCCGGGGGAGGCTAGGTTCTTCCGCGGCGTGCGCGGGAAGCGGCGGTATGCGGCCCTCGTACGTCCGTGAGCTCGCGCGGTCTGCGTTGGGGGGCCTGTTGCTCACGGCGGTCGCCGTGTCGCGACTCGCCTCGCTCGCGCTCTACCCGCTGATGGACGTGACCGAGGCGCGGTACGCGAACATCGCGCGCGTCATGTCGGAAACGGACAACTGGATCACCCCCCAGACCGCGCCGGGTGAGCCGTTCTGGGGCAAGCCGCCGCTCTTCGCCTGGGCCAGCGCCGCCGCGATGAAGGTCTTCGGCATCAACGAGTTCAGCGCGCAGGTCCTGGTCCGGGAGGTCGGGCTGCCGGCCTACTGCGACCTCGACTGACGCTCCACCTACGTGCGGAGCAGCTCGCGGAGCTTCTTCGGGTCGCCCTGCAGCTCGACGTGACCGCACGACCGGCACATCCGGGCCGACAACCGGACGCCCGAGCGCCAGAACTTGATTCGCGTCGGCCGAAAACGAGTGAGATGTTGGCCCCGCAACGTCCCGTCCTCGGCCTCCTGGCTCCCGCACCGCGCGCACGGCTGTTCGGCCATGATCGGACCTCCTTCGCGCCTTGGTGCGTACGGTAGCAGAGACGGCGAGGAGACAGAGCGTCCTGTGCAGAGGACTGTCCCTGCGCTCCGCCCGCGAATCCGGCCGTATTTCGCTGGCACGCGCGTTGCCATTCCATCCGTGCGTCCGCAAGACGGAGGTAACGCCATGTCGAAGAAACTGTTTCTCATCGCCCCTGTCGCACTGATGATCGCGTCGCTCTCCGCGAGCGCAGACCATCGGGACTTCCGCCCCGCGGTCGCGTATCGAGCGCCGTCGCTTCCGGTCATCGCACACGATCTCGATCGCGCCGCGCGCGAGCTGAATGCGCAGGCCGCGCACGAGATCTTCCCTCGAGGCCGCAGGCGCGTCGAGGCGCTGGCCGCGATCCGTCAGTTCGAGCTCGATGCCCGGCGGTTCCACGCGCTGGTCGAGAATCGCCACGGTCGCACGCGGCGATCGCACCTGGCGTTCGAGTTCGAGCGCCTCGAGCGCTCGTTCGACCGGACGGCGTGGACTCTCGAGCGCAACATCCGCCCGAGCCGCGCGCTGGCGCAGAACTTCCGGCGCGTCGAGATCTCGATGTCGCGGCTCGACGACCGCATCTGAACGGCTACGCAAACCTTGGCGAGCGCGGGCTCCGGTCGGTATTTCCGCCACCCGCGATCCGGCCGCCCCGCGCCGCCGAGCGTCCCGACCGAACCCATCCCCGTCACACGGGTAGCACGCGGCAGGCGTGCGTCTTGAACACGAGGAACGCCTGCCGACCCGGTGCGAGGCCCAGCTGCCGGCACGCCTGGGGCGTGACCGCGGCGACGAGCGTCGTCTCCGCCCGCGGCACGAAGATCGTCACCGCGATCGCCTGATCGTCCGCACCCTCGACGATCGTGCTCACCGTGCCCGACAACCGGTTCTGCGCCGACAGTCCGCTGGGCGCTTCGATGGCCACGATCAGGTCCTCGGCGCGCAGGAGCAACGCAGCGTCCTGCCCGGGGCCGAGACCCTCGCCCGGAACGGTGATCGACGCCCCGTGACCCAGCTCGATCTCGACCGTGGCCCCGGGAAGGCTCGCCACGCGGCCGCGGAGCACGTTGACGTGCTCGGCCACGCCGAAGCGCGTCAGCATCTCGCGGCCCAGGAACAGGTCGTCCGGCCGCCCCCGCGCCGCCTCCTGACCGTCGACGAGGACGATCGTCTCGCGGCTGAGAAGGCGCGCCTCCGAGGCATCGTGCGTCACGACGATCGACGGCACGCCGAACTCGCGCTCGATGCGGATCAGGTACGGCAGGATGCGGCGGCGCAGCGGTAGGTCGACGCCGGCGAGCGGCTCGTCGAGCAGCAACAGCTCGGGCCCCGCGCACAGCGCGCGCCCGAGAGCGACGCGCTGGCGCTCGCCGCCACTGAGCGACACGATGCTCGTACGCTCGCGTCCGGCGAGCTCGAGGACCTCGAGCACGCGCGCCGGATCGAGACGCGCGCCGCGACCCGAAGCCGCGCGCGCGCAGCCGAAGCTCACGTTCCCCCAGACGTCGCGGTGCGGGAACAGGCGGGCGTCCTGCGGAACGTAGCCCACGCCGCGGCTCTCGGGCGGTAGACACACGCGGCGGTCGGTATCGAGCCACGTGCGGTCCCCGACCCGCAGGCGCCCGCGCGCCCTCGGACGCAAGCCCGCGATCGCCTCGAGCAGCGACGTCTTCCCCGACCCCGACGGGCCGAACACGCCCAGCGCACGCTCGTCGGTGTGCCATTCGAGGCACAGGACGAACCGGTCGAGCGGCAGCTCGAGATCGAGCTCGAGACGCTCGCTCACGCGGGCCGCTCCTCGCGGCGCAACAGGTACTCGACGGTCCACACGGCGACGAACGCGAGCGCCACCGTGATGCCGACGAGGAGCATCGCGCGCCGGTCGTCGCCGGCCTGGAGATCGCTGAAGATCGCGAGCGCCAGCGTCTGGGTTCGACCGGGGATGTTGCCGGCGACGATCACCGTCGCGCCGAACTCGCCGAGCGCGCGGCTGAAGCCGAGGATCGCAGCGGCGAGCAGCCCCCGCCGCGCGAGCGGCAAGGTGACGGCGAAGAACGTCGCGCGGGGCGAGAGGCCGAGCGTCCGCGCGATCGCCTCGAGCCGCGCATCGACCTCCTCGAACGCGACCCGCGCTGTGCGCGTCACGAGCGGCAGGGCCATGATCGCCGAGGCCACGACCGCCCCTTTCCACGTCAGCAAGAGATCGAGGTCAAACCCGAGATAGTCCGTTCCGAGCGGGCCGTGGCGCGCGAGTAGCCGGAGCAACAGGTAGCCCACGGCGGTCGGCGGCAGGACGAGGGGCAGCGTCAGGACCGTCTCGACGATGCTCTTTCCTGGAAAGCTGCGCCGTGCGAGGAGCAGCCCGCCGAGGCACCCGAGCGGTACGACGAGGAGCGTCGTACAGAACGCGACCTGCAGGCTGATCAGCAGCGGAGCGGCGGCGGAGCTCACGGTGACGGTTCGAGCACCACGAACCCGAGCTTCTCGAACACCCCGCGCGCCTCGGCGCCGGCGAAGCACGCGACGGTCCGGCGGGCCGCTTCGAGCGCCGGGCGTTGCGCGAGAGCCGCCACGGCGTAGCGGATGTCCGGCCCGTCGGCCGCGCGGACCTCGAACGCCACGCGCGCTCCGTTGGCGATCGCCGCATCGGTCCGATAGACGACCCCTGCGTCGACCGCTCCGGCCTCGACGGCGGCGAGCGTCGCGCGCACGTCGGGGAACGGAACGACCCGCTCGCGCACCCGGTCCCACAGCCCGACTTTCTCGAGCCACGCCTTCGCGTACTTGCCGGCCGGCACCGCATCGGGGTTGGCGAGGGCCAGGCGCCTCACGCGCTCACCGGCCAGGTCGGCGGCGGATGCGATCGACAGCTCGGACGGCTTCGGCACGACGATGATGAGCCGGTTGCCGAGCAGGCTCCGCCGGCTCGACGCGTCGACGAGACCGTCCGCGGCCACGTTGTCCATCCAGGCTTCGTCGGCCGAGAAGAACACGTCGGCCTTGTTCGCCGCGACGATCTGCCGCGCCAGATCGTTCGATGCGCCGAAGTTGAACACGAACCGTGCCTGGGCCACGGTCTCGCACACGGGCGCGAGCGCCTGGAGCGCATCGCGCAGGCTGGCCGCGGCGTAGACTGTGACCTCGGGCGCCGGAGCGGCGGCGACCGAGCCGAGCGCCGCAGTGACGAGCAGGACGAGCAAGACGCACCGCTTCGGCATGCGGCGCATTGTATACGAGGGAATACGATCGATGTCAACGCGCCGACCGCTGGTGAGCTGGCAGGCCAAGCCACGATGGCGGGTCACCGGGAGCGGCACGATCGCTCTCGGGCCGGGAAAGGTCGATCTGCTCGAGGCGATCGACGAGAGCGGATCGATCTCCGCTGCGGCGCGAGAGCTGGGCATGTCCTACCGTCGGGCCTGGATGCTCGTGGCCACGATGAACGCGGCGTTCAAGGAGCGGCTCGTCGAGACCTCGCCGCGACGTCAGGCGGGCGCGAAGCTCAGCCCCAGCGGTCGAAAGGTGCTGCGCCTGTACCGGCGCATCGAGTTGCGGAGCGTGGCCGCCGTCCGGCGCGACACGACGGCGCTGCTGCGACTCCTCGCGCGTTGACCGGCTAGCGCAGGACCTGCTCGTCCATCTCGCCCTGGGACTCCATCTGGCGCTGGACCATCTCGAAGTACACGCCGCGAGCGCCCATCAGCTCGTCGTGCGTGCCGCGCTCGACGATGCGTCCCTCGTCCATCAGCAGGATCAGGTTCGCCCGGCGGACGGTCGACAGGCGGTGGGCGATGACGAACGTCGTGCGACCGGCCAGAAGCGCGGCCATCGACGCCTGGATCAGCTGCTCGCTCTCGGTGTCCAGGTTGCTCGTCGCCTCGTCGAGGATCAGGATCTGCGGCGCAGCCAGGATCGCGCGGGCGATCGCCAGCCGCTGGCGCTGGCCGCCCGACAGCTTGACCCCGCGCTCGCCGATGATCGTGTCGTAGCCCGCGGGGAGCTTGACGATGAACTCGTGGGCGTTCGCGCGCCGAGCCGCGTCCTCGATCGCCTCGGTCGTCGCGTCGCGTCCGCCGTAGGCGATGTTGTCGCGCACCGATCCGTCGAACAGGAACACGTCCTGCTGCACGAGTGCGAGCAGCCCGCGGTACGAGGAGAGCTGCAGGTCGCGCAGATCGGTGCCGTTGAGCAGGATCCTTCCGCTGGTCGGGTCGTGGAACCGCGCGACCAGATCGGTGACCGTGGTCTTGCCTGCCCCGCTCCGGCCGACGAGCGCGACGACCGAGCCGCCGGGCGCCGTCACGTCGAAGTCGCGCACCACGGGGACGCCCGGGCGGTACTCGAACGACACTTGGTCGAACACGAGCTCGTCGACGCGCGGCGGCGCGCCGATCGCGCCCGGACGGTCGGGCTTGTCGTCCGGCATGCGCAGCACCTCGAACACGCGCTCCATCGCCGCGAGCGAGCGCTGCAGCTCGGAGAACGAGTTCACGATGTTCCACACCGGTCCCATGAGCATGAAGCTGTACCACTGGAACGCCATGATGTCGCCGATCGACGCGCGGCCGGCGATGTTCATCGACCCGCCGTACCAGATGATCACGACGCTGACCGCGGCCTGGAGCAGACCCCACGACGTCCACAGCACCAGCTCGCGGCGCTGGGCGAACATCTCCTTGCGCAGCACGGTGTGGCGGCTGAGCATGTAGTGGAACAGCTCGGACGTCTCGCGCCGGAATGCGCGCACGACGCGGATCCCGGAGAACGTCTCCCCGACCCGGCCGTTGACGTCCTCGACGTCCTGGCGCACGGAGCGATAGACCGGACGGACCCTCCGGGCGAACACGAAGCTGAACAGCATCGCCGCGGGGATCAGGGCCATCGCCGTGAGCGACAATCGCCAGTTGATCACGAGCAGGATGCCGACCGCGATGCACAGGCGCAGCACCGAGATCGCCGGCGACACGATCGCCAGCTGCAGCATCCCGCTCGTGGTCTCGACGTCCCCCGTCAGGCGCGACAGGATCCCGCCGGTCTTCATGTCCCACAGGTGGGTCAGCGGCAGGTGCAGGAACCGCTTGTACAGCGCGCGCCTGAGGGACAGGATCACCTTGTTGTTGAGCAGACGCTGCCGGTAGTCCTTACCCGCTCCGACCAGCGCCGACAGGATCACGACGCCGACGAACGCCGCGCCGGCCAGGTTGAGCCGCAGCATCTTCGCTCCGGTATCGAGCTCGGCGTTGAGCACGACGCGGTCGATGATGAACCGCAGGAACAGCGGCTCGATCAGATCGAGCCCGGCGACGACGAGGGCGAGGACGAACACCGCGAGCACCGCGCCACCGTGCGGCTTGAGCCACGCCAGATAGTCGCGGACGTACTCGCGCCGGTTTCCGGAACCGTGGCGCGCGGCGTTCTCGCCCGGGCGCTCGGCGAGCTTCGCGTCGAGGCGGGCCGCCTTGTAGTCCTTGCGGAACTCGCCGTAGCGCTCGCGGGACGATCGGTGCCGGCTCATCGATCTCCGGATGATACCGCGCCCGCGCTCGCCCTCCTGCTATCCTCGCGCCCATGGCGCTCGCTCCGGGGACGCGGCTCGGCCCGTATCAGATCGAGGGCCCGCTCGGCGCGGGCGGCATGGGCGAGGTGTACCTCGCGCGGGACACGCGGCTCGAGCGCACGGTCGCGATCAAGGTCCTGCCGCCGCACCTGGCCGACAGTCCCGAGCTGCTCCAGCGCTTCGAGCGCGAGGCGCGGGCCGCGTCGAGCCTGAACCACCCGCACATCTGCACCGTGTTCGACGTCGGCCAGCAGAGCGGGCTGCACTATCTCGTGATGGAGCACCTGCAAGGCGAGACACTCGCGAGCCGCATCGAGCGTGGAGCGGTGCCGGTCGACGAGGCGCTGGCGATCGCGACCCAGGTCGCGGACGCCCTCGACCGCGCGCATCGCCAGGGGCTCGTGCATCGTGACCTGAAGCCGGCGAACGTCATGCTGACGCGGTCCGGATCGAAGCTCCTGGACTTCGGTCTGGCCAAGCTCGCGGGCCCGGGCGTCACCGATCTCACGTCCGCGCCGACCCAGGCGAGCCCGCTGACGGCACATGGGGCGATCGTCGGCACGTTCCAGTACATCGCCCCCGAGCAGCTCGAAGGCGCGCCGGCGGACGCCCGCAGCGACATCTTCTCGTTCGGTGCGACGCTGTACGAGATGATCACGGGGCGCCGGGCGTTCGAGGGCAAGACACAGGCGAGCCTGGCCGCGGCGGTGTTGAAGGAAACCCCGCGCCCGATCTCGGCCATCGCGCCCGGAACGCCGCCCGCGCTCGAGCGGCTCATCGCGACGTGCCTGGCCAAGGATCCGGACGAACGACGGCAGACGATGCGCGACGTACTGATCGAGCTACGCTGGATCGCCAAGGGCGCCCCCCAGACCGAGGCGGTCGAGGCCGGCGTGCCTCGCGCGCGGCGAAGTCGTGAGCGCCTGGCGTGGACCGTCGCCGCGATCGCGATCCTGGCGGCTCTCGCGGCGCTCGTCCTCCCCAGGACCGACCGCACCGCGCCACGCGCCGCGCGCACGCGGTTCCACGCCCAGTTGTCCCCGCCCGAAGGGATCTCGTTCGAGTACCGGCACGGTCCGATGTCGCTCTCGCCCGATGGTACGCGCGTCGCGTTCGTCGGCCGGGACGCGACCGGCGAGCGCAGCCTGTTCGTCCGCGCATTCGACGCGCCGGCGGCAGCGAAGCTCGCGGGGACCGTGGGCGCCGGGTTCCCGTTCTGGTCGCCCGACGGGCGATCGATCGGGTTCTTTGCCGCGGGCAAGCTCCGGCGGATCGGTGCCGATGGCGGGGCGCCCGACGTGCTGGCCGAGACGACCGCCGGTGGCGGCGGTGCGTGGGGCGCGAACGGCGTGATCCTGTTCGCATCACGAAACGATCAAGGCATCCAGCGGATCGCCGAGTCGGGAGGCAAGCCCGAGCTCGTCACGCGGTTCGGACCCGACGACTTCGCCCACCGATGGCCCATGTGGCTCCCCGACGGACAACGTTTCCTGTTCAGCGCGAGACGTGGGCGAGGCGGGAACGCGGTGATGGTCGGTGCACTCGACGGAGCGGAGCCCAAGCCGTTCCTCGACGTGTACTCGAACACGATGTTCATCGCGCCCGACCGGCTCCTGTTCTGGCGCGACGCCGCGCTGCGCGTGCAACCGTTCGATCCCGCTCGGGTCGCGATCGTCGGGCAACCCGCGCCGATCGCACCGGGCGTACGGTTCGCCGTCGATTTCGGTGCCGCGCTGTACTCGGCCACGCCGGACGTTCTCGCCTACTACACGGGCGGCGACGAGACGACGCAGTCGCGCCTCGTGTTGCGCAACCGGCAGGGGGAAGAGGTCGGAACGGTCGGCGTCCCCGGCAACTACTACAGCCCGCGGTTCTCGCCCGACAGCCGGCGCGTCGCCGTCGACAACAGCGGTCTCGAGAACAACGGCGACATCTGGGTCTACGACCTGACGCGCCCCGGTGGCACACGGCTGACGTTCGACCCGGCGGACGAGTCGGACCCGGTCTGGTCCCCGACCGGGGACCGTATCGCGTTCTTCTCGACCCAGGGTGGCGGCTCGGACGTGCTCGGAGTCCGCCTGTCCGGAACCGCGAAGCCGGAGATGCTGCTCGGAACGCCGGCGCTCGAGAGCGTGTGGGACTGGTCGTCCGACGGCCGCTACCTGGCGATCGAGAGTCGATCGTCGGGTCGCGAGCAGCGAGACCTGCTGATCCTGAGCTTGTCGGACGGTACGACGCGGCCGTTCGCCGACAGCCCGTTCGAGGAGCTTCTCGCCAAGTTCTCGCCGGACGCTCGATGGCTGGCCTACACGTCCGACGAGACGGGGCGCAACGAGGTGTACGTCCGCCCGTTCCCCGAGGGCGAAGGCAAGTGGCAGATCTCCGTCGCCGGAGGCACGACGCCGTGCTGGCGCGCGGACGGCCGCGAGCTGTTCTACCAGGCGAGCGACGGACGGTTGATGGCCGTTCCGGTTGCGGCGAGCGGTTCGAGCTTCGAGCCGGGTACGCCGGTTTCGCTGTTCATGACGCGCCTGCGGTTCGAGAGCGGCGGGCACTACGACGTCGCGCGCGACGGCGCCACGTTCGTGCTCAACGAGTGGGTCGAGGAGCAAGCTCCGCGCCCGATGTCGCTCGTGCTCGGGTGGAACGCGGCTCAGGCTGCGCGCTGAGACCTAGGGTCTCCAAAAAACTACGGGTGGACAGAACACATCCGGCGAGGTTCCGAACGACGCACAGGGACCTTCCTTGTACGGACGCTGCCTAGAGGCCTTGCTCGCAACTTGAAGGTAGTGTAGGAAATGTGGTGCCACACAAACATCTCGCCCATCCACCTTCCCGTCCGTCAACGCGTCGAGGGCCGGCTGCATGATGTTGAACACCCGTATTGTCTTGTCTTTCTTGCTTTTGGAATCGAGTTGAATGATGACGGGTGGGCTCGCCGTTCCCGTTCGGGGCAAGAGAAAGAACTGAGGAGTCAGAACCTCCAGCGTGAACAGCACTTCACTGGCAAACCTCTGATCGTATGCGCGACCACTGATTGCCTTGCATGGTTTCCCGGCCTTCGTCCACTCGCACCAGGACCAGGTGCTCGCACTCGCCGGCACCTCGCCGGACATCTCGCCCCGCAGGCCCTCCATCGCAGAGACGACTGCGGCATTGATCTGGGTCTTCAGCTTGCCGCCATCTCTGCCCGTGATCTTCGCCATCTCGGGAATCCACGTAACGTCCCTCTCGTCTGGCTTGCCTGGGGATTCTTCGTCAGGATACGTGTACTCCAAGTGCCGCTTGTGCCCGCCTCGCGGTCGGCTGCCGTTGAAGAACTTGGCCACTTCATCGCTTGATTGCATGATGACGATCTGCATGTCCTCGAGACACCAGATGAAATAATCGTATCCGGCCGCAGCGTCGCACGCGCCACGCTCGTAGCTTCCGTTGACCGGGTCCCACTTCGCGCAGGGTGCGTTGCCTTGGAGACACGAACCGGTGCCTGCCCGATTGCCGACATAGTCTTTGTGAATCAACAGCTCCGGTACGTGATCGGTGGCCTTTAGTAGATATGCGTCGACGGGTGTCGTCTCCACGGCTTTGAAGTCCGGATCATCGAGAGTCGGAATCGGACCTCCCATCACGAGAGCGATCACTCCTGTGAAGACGATTTCCACCTTCATCCCCTCTCTCCTTCGTCGGAATAGCGTCCGACATCCTAAACAGCGGCCCATACACCCGGACCTCGGTCGATCGCAGGTACGACAGGACCGAGCCCGGCTCCGCGGATTCGAAGTGATCGAGGTCGCGCGCGCGTGGGAACGTGGTCTGTGCGAGATCGTCGGTTTTTCGGCGAGATGAGATCCCGCGCCCACGCCGGAAGCCGGCCCTTGTCCAGCGGCGAAGCGCCGGAATGTAACGCCGCACGATCCCTTCGTGCGCCGCCCTGTCCGCGGTGCGAGTGCGGGCCAGGAGCACCGCGGTCGTGCCGTCCGGGAGCGATGTTGTCGACCTCCTCTGGCTGGGAAACGCGGGGAGCGCGCCGATCGGCTTGTCCACTCCGGGATGGGCGCCGATGGTAAGTAGTCGGCTTTCCAAAGTCAATCGGGACATGCGGTCCTGTTCCTTCCCACCACGGAACAGAACGAGCGTCCCGCGCAAGCTTACCCCGCCAGGCGCGCCGCCTGACGCAGCAGCCGAACCACGGCGCTCCGCCGCGTGTCGGCCGGCGTGCGCATCTTGATGTGTCGCACGTACCGGCCCTTCCCCTCGAGAAGGCGCGTCGGATCGTCCAGGTCGGTCGCGGAGAAGAAGCCGAACTCGAGGTACTCGGGCCTCGAATAGACGAACGCGACCGGGTCATTCCCCTTGACCCAGCAGCCGTTGCCCCACTTCACCGACTCGCGGAGATCGGGTGTCGTGCGCTTCACGAGCGTGCGCAGCGCACGAATCATGGCTCGGTTCTTCGGGCTCTGATCCGCCGTGTACGCGGCGAACGAATCGTAGCGCTTCATCTTCGGCATGCCGTTTCTCCCGTCAGTCCCTCCGTGGACATCGCCGGGCGCGCCACAGCTCCTCGGTCGTCACCCTCGAATCCGCCCACTCGACCTGGACGAGGATCGTGCATCGGCCGTTGCCGGCCTGGAGGATGAACGCTGTGGGGGCCGTGTAGACGACCTTGTCCGGCAGCAGGTAATCGCTGCTCCAAAGAGGCTCGAAGCGTTCGATCGGCTCGAAGCCGCGATATCGCGAACCGCGCCGGTGTCTGAGTCTCCTCGTGAGTGGCGACGATGATGTTCGAGGAGTCGGATAGCCAGAGTACGGGAGGTGTATCGATCGGCTCGGCCCGGTCGGACCCTCTCGACCAGTATCGAATCCGCTCGTCATGAAGAATCAAGAGACCGTCGCGCCACGGCACAACGTTCCGGGTGGACTGCAAGGCCGACAGTCCGGGCACGGGTCGAAACCCGCCCGTCTCACCATCGCTCACGACGAGCTGGCCCGCGTCGATGCATGCTCTCGACGCTTCCCCGAAAAACCGAGGGAGCATGCACCCTGCCGGGAACATCGGCTGCACGGTACGCCTCGTACCGTCCGCCGTCACCGTCTCCGTGCACAAGAACGACGCGGCCGACCCGCTGCACAGCAGCACATCTCCGTCTCGTGTCTCGGTCCACAGCGTCTCAAACGGGAGCTGACTCTCCAGGTCGAGTGTAGCCCCGAGCTTGCGCTCCGACGTCAGCACGACGGTCCGTCCCGGAGCTTGATGGCCCCGTTCCAGAACCACGACCGCACCGTTCGACGTGGTCTCAAAATCCCACATCACCTTCGACTTCCAGTGGCGCGTCCAACCTTGCCCGGCGGTCCACGAGCACAGGCCCGATCGATCCGGGCACCACAAGGGCCATGCCGAGCCCTGCGCGATCTGCGCAAGCAGCACGGTCGCGAGATACAGCGAAGTCTTCATGCCTTGCTCATACTGCCACCCGGCACGCCGGGAATCATCCCGATTGCCGGTCTGCCCGATCGCGGGTATAAACGAGTCGATGCCGACCGCCGGTTGCCAACCCACGGACGAGACGCGCCGCTCGGGTGCGTCCTCCGGCGGTCTGTCCACCTACCGAAGCTGAACGGTTCTGGCCTCCGCGGAACGTCGGATCGTCCCGGCGTCCGCCGCGTTCCCTTTTTTCAGCTTCGGCCGGAGGACGCCATGACAGACGATCCACGCTGCATCCCGATCGAGCTCGACGGCCCGGTTCCGGAGGGACAGCGCATTCCGTACCCCGAGTACACGGACGAGGACCACGAGACCTGGTCGATTCTGTTCGAGCGACAGCGTCGCAACCTGGTGAACGTCGCCTGCGCGGAGTACCTGGAGGGACTGCAGCGGATGGACTTTACGCCGCTCCGCATTCCGGCGCTCGCCGATGCGAGTCGCATTCTGAGCGACACCGTCGGCTGGAACCTGGCGCGCGTTCCCGGTCTGCTCCACGAGCGGGACTTCTTCGCCTTCCTGGCGCGGCGCGTCTTCCCGTGCACGGACTACATCCGTCCGCGTCACGAGATCGACTACACCCCGGCGCCCGATCTGTTCCACGACCTGTTCGGCCACACGCCGATGATCCCGAACCCGGCGTTCGCCGAGTTCTACGAGCGGTTCGGTCAGGCGGCGCTCGTGGCGCGCGGTGCCGACCGGCGGCGGCTCGAGCGGTTCTACTGGTTCACGGTCGAGTTCGGGCTGATCGATACGGCCGACGGGATTCGCGTCTACGGCAACGGAATCCTGTCGTCCTTCGCCGAGGCCCGGCACGCGTTGACCGCGGAGGTCGAGAAGCTCGCGTTCGACGCGGAGCGCATCGCGGAACAGGAGTACGACGTGTGGCACCTGCAGCCGCGCCTGTACGTGATCGAGTCGTTCGACGAGCTCGTCTCGGGGTTCGTCGACTGGGCGAGGCGGCGCGGCTGGTCCTGAAGCGGCTGGGCTATACTCCCGAAACTCGCGATGCAAGGCACACGGATCGGCCACTACGTGGTGCTCGAGAAGATCGGCGCGGGCGGCATGGGCGTCGTCTATCTCGCTCGCGACGAGAAGCTCGCGCGCAACGTCGCGCTGAAGTTCATCACTCCCGCCGTCGCCGGGGACGCGCACGCGCGGGCCCGCCTGATGCGCGAGGCGCGCGCGGCCTGCGCGATCGATCACCCCAACATCGCGACGGTCCACGACGTCGGCGAGTGGGAGGGCCAGCTGTTCCTCGCCATGGGGTACTACCGGGGCGAGACGCTCAAGGACCGGATCGCCCGTGGCCCGCTCGGGATCGACGAGGCGGTCGTGATCGCCGAGCAGATCGCGGCGGGTCTCGCCGCGGCCCACGCGGCGAACGTCGTGCACCGCGACCTGAAGCCCGGAAACGTCATCCTGACGACGTCGGGCCTGGTAAAGATCCTCGACTTTGGTCTGGCCAAGCTGGTGGGCCCGTCGGTCGAGACGGCGACCGACGTCACGGGATCGGGCACGACGGTCGGCACGATGCTGTACATGGCCCCCGAGCAGGCGCGCGGCGAGGAGGTCGACGCGCGCGCCGACGTCTGGGCGTTCGGCGTCGTGCTGTGCGAGATGCTGACCGGCCGGTTGCCCT
Organism: uncultured Acidobacteriota bacterium; assembly: GCA_963824225.1. Lineage (GTDB taxonomy): Bacteria > Acidobacteriota > Polarisedimenticolia > Polarisedimenticolales > Polarisedimenticolaceae > CAWGOF01. The sequence goes on from CAWGOF010000003.1 coordinate 1,355,783, forward strand.
TTCCGCACGAGAGCGCCGCGGTGCTGCTCGCGGCGATCCTGACGCGGCCGCACGCGGAGCCGCGATCGGTCCGGCCGGAGATCCCGTCCGAGCTCGACCGGCTGATCGCGCGCTGCCTGGTGAAGGAGCCGGCCAAGCGAACGTTGACCGCGAACGAGGCCGCGCGGCTCTTGGCCGAGTATCGCGGCGCGGCTGCTGCTCGCCCGGCGCACGGAGCTCGTCGGCGCAAGTACTGGCTCGCGACGGCCGCCGTTCTCGTCGCCACAGCTCTCGCCACACCGCTGTTCCTGCGTGCATCGCATCGTCGGTGGGCCACACGGACGGCGCTCCCCGAGATCCAGCGCCTCGCCGCGGAGCAAGAGAACGCGGCGGCGCTCGACCTCGCAGCCGAAGCCGAGCGCTACCTCCCGGGCGACGCGACGCTCGCCGCGATCCTGCCGATGATCGCCCGTCCGCTGTCGATCGAGAGCGACCCTGCCGGAGCGCGGATCTCGTACCACGAGTACGGAAAGGACCGTGCGTGGCGCCCGCTCGGGACGACGCCGATCCGCGACGGGCGGCTGCCGCTCGGCTGGCTGCGAGTCCGGGCCGAGAAGGACGGCTTCGATGCGGCCGAGGACACCGTGGGCAACATCGTCGGCCCGGGCGGAGTCACGACCGCGCGGTTCGAGCTCGCGCCCTCCGGGAGCGCTCCCGCCGGAATGGTGCGTGCGGTCGGGACCGACGACCCGTACTCGGTCTACGTCCTGGGCCTCCAGCAGCCGGGCGTCACGCTCGACTCGTTCTGGATCGATCGCCAGGAGGTGACGAACCGGCAGTACAAGGCGTTCGTCGATGCGAACGGGTACGCGCGGCGCGAGCTGTGGCAGCATCCGTTCGTCCGCGACGGCCGCGAGATCTCGTGGGACGAAGCGATCGCGTTGTTCCACGACGCGACGGGGCGCCCGGGCCCCGCCGCATGGGAGCTCGGCACGTACCCCGAGGGTCAGAACGATCTGCCGGTCACGGGCGTCAGCTGGTACGAGGCTGTCGCCTATGCCGCGTTCGCGGGCCACAGCCTTCCGACCGTGTACCACTGGACTTGGGTCGCGACGCAGCCGCTGGTCGGCTGGGTCATCCCGCTCGCCAACTTCAATGCTCGGGCTCTCGTGTCGGCCGGGACCGCGACGGCCGTTCATCGGTTCGGCGCGGTCAACCTCGCGGGGAACGCCAAGGAGTGGTGTCTCAACGAGTCGACCGGCGGCAAGCGGTACATCCTCGGCGGCGGGTTCGACGAGCCGCCGTACATGTTCAGAGACGCCGATGCGCGCTCGCCGTTCGAACGCTCGGCGAACTTCGGCTTCCGGACGATGAAGCTCGATCCTGGAGACCGATCGGGCACAGCCCACGCCGGACCGATCTTCGGACCGTCGCGAGACTACGTGGTCGAGAAGCCGGTGAGCGATCCGATCTTCGACGCCTACCGGAGGATGTACTCGTACGATCCCACGGATCTCGCCGCGACCGTCGAGCCGGAGGCCTCGACGAGCCCGGACTGGAGAATCGAGAAGGTCACGTTTGCCGCCGCCTATCCCGACGAGCGCGTGATCGTGCACCTGTTCCTCCCTACGCGCGCGACGCCGCCGTACCAGACCGTCGTCTTCGTACCGCCGGCGAACGCATGGGACCAGCGATCGAGCGATGCGGTGCGCGCGAACCCGAGCTTCGCGTACTTGATGCGCAGCGGACGCGCCGTGGCGCTCCCGATCTACCGGGGGACGTTCGAGCGCGGCACGGACGACTTCCGCTCCGACTTCAAGAAGAACACGAGCCGCTGGCGCGACCACGTGATCGAGCTGTCGAAAGATTTTCGGCGGACCGTGGACTACCTGATGACGAGGTCCGACCTCGATCGTGATCGATTCGGGTTTCTCGGAATCAGTCGGGGTGCGTCGCTTGCTCCGATGCTGCTGTCGCTGGAGCCGCGCGTTCGGGCCGCGGCGCTGTGGATCCCCGGCCTGTACCTCGAGCCCGTGCCGGCGGAGGCCGACGCGATCCACTTCGTGACGCGGATGAAGACCCCGGCGCTCATGCTGAGCGGCCGCTACGACTACAACTTCCCCGAGGACACCTCCTCGCGCCCGTTCTTCGACCTCCTCGGAACACCGGCCCAGGACAAGCGCCGTGTGGTCTACGACACGGGCCACAACCTGCCGTTCGCTGACGCGGTCAAGCAGACGCTCGACTGGTTCGACCGGTATCTCGGGCCGGTACAACGATGAGCGACGCGGAGCATTACCGGAAGCTCGAGCGGATGTACGTCACGGCGCCGGTCTCGCGGTGGTTCGGCGTGTCGATCACGATCGAGGACGGCCAGGCCGAGGTGCGGCTCCCCGTGCGCCCGGAGTTCCTTCACGCGGCGCACGCGGTCCACGGCTCGGTGTACTTCCGCGTGCTCGACGACGCGGCGTTCTTCGCCGTGAACTCGCGCGTCCGCGACGTGTTCGTGCTCACGGTGTCGTTCACCGTGCATTTCGCCCGGCCGGTGTCTGAGGGCGAGCTGCGGGCGGTCGGCCGCGTTCTGCACGGCGGCGGGCGCCTGTTCCTGGCCGAGTCGGATCTGCTCGACGCCGACGGCCAGCTGCTCGGTCACGGCAGCGGCGTGTTCTCGCGCAGCTCGATCGCCCTCGAGCCGAGCGTCGGGTACACCTGACAACCGGGGCGACGCTACCGGCGCAGCGTGCCCGGATCGTCGTGGTTCCCCCCCGGACCGTGGCCCTGCCCTCCGCCTTGACCCTCTCCGGGCTCGGGCCCGGTCTGCAGGTCGCACCTCTCGCCGCCTCGCAGCTCGCAGTACGCCTCGCACAGGCGCGGAAACGCCGCGAGCGGCCCGTGGACCTCGGCCTCGTCGAGCGCGGCCTGCGCCGCGACGGTGTCGAGCTCGGCGCAGCCGCCGAAGAACTTGCACTCGTTGACCCGCCCGATCCCGCGCTGGACCAGACCCTTGACCTCGGCGAGCGTCGGGCGCGGGGCGAGGAACGCCGGCCCGAGCTGCAACAGCGCGCTCAGCGGCGGCTTGCAGTCGATCAGCGCCTCCTCGATGTCGTGGTCCGCCTCGAGGCACTGGTCGCGCTTCTCCATCAGCTTGTTGAACACCGACTCGTCGGGCTTCCCGAACTTGTCGGCGATCTGCTTGAGGAGCCGCGTGATCACGTTCAGCGGGTTCTTCACGCTCGTGCCCGCCGCCGCGCCACCGCCGACCACGGCGCCGACCGTCGCGTCCTTCGTGTCCGCGGTGAAGTGGTTGATCACCGTGGTCGCGATGTGGGCGAACGTTCCGATCCCCTGTGCGGTCTTGAGCGCCACGTCGACCTCGGGCGGCCGCAGGATCGCGCACAGCACGGGACCCGTGCTCTCGATCGACCGGCTGACCATCCGCGCCTCGGTGTTGCGCAGCGTCGCCGTCTCGTTGCGGCAGATCGCGTCGAGGTCGTGGACCAGGTCCACGGGCAGCGCGTCGAGCGCCTGCCGGATCAGACCCAGCCATCCGGCCTCGCCGCTCCGCGCATCGGCCGGTGTGACCGCGTCGAGCACGCGCGCGAGGCCGTACAGCACGATCGGCGGCGAACCGTCGACCACGAGCTGCTCGACCAGCCCCGTCTCGAGCGTCCGGATCGGCAGGCCCGGCGCCTCGGCGCAGGCCACGACCTGCGCGAAGCGCGCGCCCTCGCGCAGATCGGCCAGGAGCGCGCGCAGCTCGCCGCGGAACTGGTGACATGCGCTCGCGGCGTCGCACCCGTTGCCGACCCACGCGTCGTACCCCTCGCGCAAGCGCACGATGAGATCGAGGAACGATCCGACCTGCTCGCGCACGAAATCGAGCAGGCGCACGAGATCGTCGACCGACACCTGGCGGAACGTCTCGCGCAGCTCGGGGAAGCTCGGAACGCGCGACGAGAGCGACGACAGGCTGGACGACAGGTCGTCGATCAGCGCCGAGATCTGATCCACGACGTCGATGTTCAGGATGTCGCCATCGGTCGCCTGCGTCGAAGCACCCACGGTCGGCCCTTCGAGGATCGCGCGCGTGCCCGCCGCATCGGCCTCGAGCAACCGCTCGAGCAGGCGGAACCGCGCCTCGTCGAGCCGGGCGAGCGAATCGACGAGCAGCGCCCGCTCCGGGTCGAGCTCGGCCAGGCGCTCGAGCGCGCGCAGGTCGCCGAGCGCGGCGCCGTCCTTGGCGACGGCCGCGGGTAGCCCCGGGACCGGGGCCGCGAGCGCGAGGCGCAGATCGTCGTGCACAGCGCGGCACACGGCGTCGGTCGCAATCGTCTCCGAGCGCGCGGACGCCAGGACGATGCCACCGTCGAGCCGGAACCGGATGCCGTCCCGTGTCGAGATCTCGCCGTCCAGGTACACCGACGCCGGACAGTCCACGACGCCCGAGCCGCGGAGCACGGCGCTCGCCGTCAGGCGACCGCGGCCGTGGAACGCCTGCGTCGCTTCGCGCGTCGCGAGCTCGCTCAGGCATTCGGCATCGTGGTGCCGCGGAGCGGGACCCGGCAGGTCGGGGCAGTAGCGCAGGAGCACCGACGCGTCCGACCGATAGAGGACGCACGAGCCATCGCCCACGGGCGTGCAGCCACCGCTCGCGCCCGGCTCGGGCTCGATGAGCAAGATGCCGCCCGTCGTCGCGACGACGAGCGGGCCTGCCGGATCCTCGTCGCGGACGCACAGCGGCGCGCGACGGTCCGGCACGGGAAGACCGGTGTCGCCGTGCGGAGCGCAGGGCGGGACGTCGGCGAACGAAGATGCAACGAGCGAGAATGCGGCGACAGACAGGACGACGGTCTTCATGGACACCCCCGATCTTTCATAGCATCTACCCCAGACCGCCGCGCCGATCAAGCTGGAAGATGGCGACCGACCGCGAAGACCCGGACGTCTTGTAGTCGGGTATCCTTAGAACGCACGGGGGAGTTTCATGCGGGCCCACCGTTTTCTGTCCTACCTGTTGCCGCTGAGCCTGGCCGCCTGGGGTTCTCCGGCCGCCCGCTCCGCCACGCTGCCCTCCGGGTTTGCCGAGACCCATGTCGCCTTCCTCTTGGGTCCCGGCTCCTTCGCCTTCGACCCCGAGGGGCGCATCTGGATCACGCAGCACACGGGATCGAGCCAGGCCTACGTCTGGGTCCACCAGAACGGCCAGCTCACGCTGGCCCTGACGCTCTCGGTCGCGTTCGACGTCGAACGCGGCCCGCACACGATCGAGGTCGATCCCGATTTCCTCACGAACCATCACGTCTGGATCTACTACACGAGCGCCGGTCCGCCGCCCCACAACCGGTTGTCGCGCTTTACGTTCTCCAACGGCGTGCTGGGCGACGAGCTCGTCGTGATCCGGGGCCCCGACACGCAGAGCGGCAACCACAACGGCGGATGTCTCGCGTTCGGTGCGGACAAGACCCTGTACCTCGGGATGGGTGAGGATCTGGGAGGAACTCCGTTCGCGCAGAATCCGAACAATCTGCGCGGCAAGGTCCTGCGTATCAACCGCGATGGCTCGGCCGTCGCCGACAACCCGTGGGTCTCGGGCGGCGGCGATCCACGCGTGTGGGCGATGGGGTTCCGGAACCCGTTCCGCTGCCGCATGCAGCCGGGGCCCGACAACCTGTTCATCGGAGATGTGGGTTCATTCCGCTGGGAGGAGATCAACGTGGGGATTCGTGGCGGCAACTTCGGCTGGCAGACGGTCGAGGGTTACACGAACCCCGGTGTGGCCGGGATGGTCTATCCGATCTATGCCTACAACAGCCGCCTCCCGGATGAAACAGGGGGTGCGATCATCGCCGGCGATTTCGCCAAGTCCGGGGACTTCGCGCCGGAGTACGAGGGCAACTTCTTCTTCGCCGACTGGGTACGGGACGAGCTGCACCGGATGGTGCTCGACGACAACCTGCAACCGACCTCCGTCTCCCGCTTCGCCACGAACGTGCCACGGCCCACCGAGGTCCGCTTCGGGCCCGATGGCGCCCTGTACTACAACTCCCGCTCGGGGTTCGGCGGGGTCCAGGGGATCTGGCGCATCGCGTACGTCGGCGGATCGAACCGCCAGCCGGTCGCCGCGAGCGTGGCCTCTCCCGACAGCGGCGCTGCGCCGCTGAGCGTCGTGCTCGACGCAACGGGCTCGTCCGATCCGGATCAGGATCCACTCGCCTACGCCTGGGATCTCGGCGACGGCGGTACGAGCCCGGATCCGCTGGTCGGCCACACGTACCCACAGGGTGTGTATACCGCTCGCGTGAACGTGACGGATGACGGAGGGCTCTCGGCGCTCGGTCCACCGCTGCGCATCGTGTCGGGCAACCGCCGTCCGACGGCGGTCTTGGTCACGCCCGCATCCGGAGCGACGTACAACGCGGGCGGCACGATCCAGTACTCGGGCACTGCCAGCGACCCCGAGGAGGGCAACCTCGCCTGCTCGAGGTTCACATGGCAAGTTCTGTTCCATCACAATGATCACGTGCACCCGTATCTCGGCCCGATCCAGGGCGCGTGCAACGGCAGCTTCGTCACGGCCACGCGCGGCGAGACGGAGACCACCGTCTGGTACGAGGTGCGGCTGACCGTCGAGGACTCGGGACAGCCGATCGGCACGACGGGCACGCTGACCGCGAGCTCGTCGGTCGACGTGCATCCGAACCTGGCGACGATCCAGCTCGCGACGACGCCCCGGACGGATCTTCAGGTCGAGATGGACTACACGTCGGCAACGGCGCCCGTTTCGACGCCGAGCGTCGTCGGCCAGATCCGCGCGATCGGCGCGCCGGACGAGCAAGTCGCGGCCGGGCGCACGTGGACGTGGCTCACCTGGTCGGACGGCGGAGCGCGCGAGCACGAGATCTCGACGCCCGCGGGTACGGCGACGCGCACGGCGACGTTCGGCTGCAACGTGATCGCCGAGGCGAACCATCTGTCCGTCCGGGTGGTGAACGGCAGCCAGTTGCGCCTGACTTGGGATCCGGTGGTCGACTCCTGCCTGACCACCACCGCCCCGAGGTACCGGATCTACTCGGCGCCGACGCCACGCCCGACGGTGAAGCCCGGCCAGTTCCCGACCGATCCCGCGTTCACTCTCGTCGGCAGCACGAGCAACACGACGATCGACTACATGCCGGTCGCCGGGAGCGAGTACTTCCTCGTCGTCGCCGTCGGTACCGACGGCAAGCCCGGAGAATCGGGCTCGTACTGACGCTGGCCCAGGGAGTACCCGGGTCGCGGTCCCGCCGCAATCGATCGGGCACGAGGTCCGGGGGAGCGGTAGACTCTCCCGCGTGGACGCCCCGCGCGAGCTCCTGGAGATCGACCCGTCGAGGCTGCGCCTCCTGCGGGCGATCGTGGAGTACGTCCAGGATGTCCACCACAACATCGACCCCGACCGGTTCCGGATCGACGAGGCGCGACTCTGCGCGATGCTCGGACAGCTCGAGCCGCAGGGTCTCGACACGCTGCGGATCAGCGTGACGTACCAGGACTTCCTGTTCCTCGAGATGATGATCGACGCGGCGGCGAGGTACTCGCACCGCCGCGACGTCCACTCGTTGAACGAGGTGGATGACAAGGACTTCTCCGACCTTCAGCGCTGGCTGGCGCGCGAGGAGGATCATCTGTTCCGCCAGCGGCCGACGATCCACTAGCCTCCCGACGCACGCTCGAAGTACTGCACCGGTATTCTCCGGATGCGCACGATCTGCCGTCGTGCCCGAGTCACATGCCTCGGGTATTCATTCGATGGCACGCGCATGACGCCGAGGTCAAGATGGGTCGATGAGCTTCAGGGGGCACACCAAGGAGTTCGCACATGGCAAACGCGCGAAGCAAGATGCAGGACGACCCTGCCGTCGACCCGATGGACGAGGACGCCTACTGGCGTGACAACTTCGAGACCCGCGACTACCACGAAGCGAATCGTCCGTACTCGGACTACGCCCCGGCCTATCGGTACGGCTGGGAATCGTTCGGCCGGTACCGCGGCAAGTCGTGGGACCAGGTCGAAGGCGATCTGGGCCGTGGCTGGGAGCGTGCCAAGGGCGAGTCCAAGCTCGCTTGGGAGAAGGCCAAGCACGCGGTGCGCGACGCCTGGCACCGTGTCGAGCGAGCGATCCCCGGAGACTTCGACAAGGATGGTCGATAGTCGATAGCCCGGTCACGGAGCGGAACGGGTCGTAGGTAACCGACCCGTTCCGCGATTCCCCGACTCCCGTCTATTGCAGATCGCGAATCCACGCCTCGAGGCGCGGGTCGATGGCCACGCCGAGCGCGGTCAGCTCGCGGTAGGTCTCGAGCGCCTCGGCTCGACGCCCGAGGCGCAGGCGCGTTCCGAGGAGATTGTTCGCCGCCTGAGGCTCGGTCGGCGCGAGGCGGTGCGCCTCGGCGAAGGCACGCTCGGCCTGTTCCAGGCGGTCCTGCTTGAACGCCATCACGCCGAGGTCGAGCCAGGCCTCGGCGAGTCCGGGGGCGAGGCGGAGCGCCTCGCCCACCGACGCTTCCGCATCCGCGGCTCGCCCGGATGCCTGGAGCGTCTTCGCCAGATCGAGGTGTCCCAACGGATTCTTCGGCTCGAGCTCGATCGATCTCCGGTACGCGGCCACGGAGCCATCGAGACGCTTGGCGATGCGCAGCGCCGCGCCGCGGTCGGACCAGCTCATCGCCAGCTGATGGCGGCTGAGGCTCGATTGCGCGACCGGCACGTAGGCCAAGGACGCCACGGCGACGAGCGCCACGATCGTCCAAGTCCACGGCGAGCGGCGGCCGTTCCACAGCGCGACGACGCCGAAGCCGCCGATCGCGAGGAGCGCCGGCATCGCCGGGAGCCGATACCGAGCCGACACGAAGAACGCGAGCAGCAGCACGAGCTGCGTCAGGAGCAGAAGCAGGACCGGCGCTTCCGCGCGCCGATCGACGACCGATCGTCGACGGCCCGGGCGCAGCGCCGCGAGTGCCAGGACGATGCCGAACGGCAGCGGTGCGAGAAACCGTGCCGGATTGTCGTCGAGGCGGAGGTTGTACTCGAGCGGCTGCTCCTCGCTCGCCAGCGCCAGCAGAAGCTTCCGGCCGACGAGCGCCGCCGCGTGCGCGGGATCGGAGGCCAGAAAGTCGAGCCCCTTGCGGAACCAGAACGACGACACCTGGGCATCGCTCAGCGTCCGGCCCGATTCCGCTTCGGCACGCGCCTTCGACTCCTGGCGCTGCGTGGCAATGCGGCCGGTGAACCCGTCCGGAGCGGCGAAGACGCCGACGGCGTTCGCGTTGTTTCCCTGATAGAACGTGATCCCGCCGTTCGTCGACACGAGGACCCATTCGCCCGAGGCGACGCGGTTCCGCACCGTCACGGGGAGCACGACGGCGACGACCGCGAGCACGAAGGCGAGGGTCCGTGAGGCTCGCGAACGAGCGGATCGAGCGTGTTCGAGGACGATCCATCCTACGGCGAGTGGGGCGAGCACGAGGAACCCGGGGTTCGTCAGCCCGGCGAGCCCCAGCACGACACCCGGGATCGCCCACGGGACGTCGGTCGAGCCCGCGTCGGCAGCTTGCATGCGCTCGACGAGCAGCGCCACGAGCGCGACGGCGAGCATCGCGGGCAGGAGCTTCGTCTCGAAGAACGGGAAGGTCCCGTAGAACGTCGCCAGGAGTGCCGCGGCGATCCCCGCGCTCATCCCGTAGGCTCGCGCCGCGATGCGTGCCACGAGCAGCACGACGGCGATCCCGAGGATCGCCTGCATCGCAAACGCCGCGACGAGCGCGGGCCCGGTCGCGCGGAACAGCAGGCTCAGGATCCCGGGATAGAGCGGCGCCTGGTGGAACGCACCCGCGTCCGACGCGCCCCCCGAAGCCCACGTCGATGCCTGATCGAAATACATCCGCGCGTCGTGGATCGGGATCTCGGCGAAGACATCGCCACGAAACGCCACGAGGTACGCGGCGCGCGATGCCACGGCGAGCGCCACGATGCCCAGAAGAATCCGACGCTCGGGGGCCGACATGTCAGCGAAGGCGGTAGATCCGGAGCGAGTCTCCGGCACGGCCGACGACCGTGGCCCGTCGCGGGAGCTCGCGAATCCACGCCCCCGCCGATCGGTCGGGCGAGCCACGGTCGTCGTGCACGTACAATCCGTGGAGGAAGTTCTCGCTCACGGCCACCAGGCTCCCGCTCGGCGGAGGCAGGGCCGGCTCCTCGGGCCGGAAGTCCCGGACCCACACGATCTTCGTCCAGCGGATTCCGTACGCCCGGGGATCGCCCGTCCCGAAGTACGCGAGAGCGATCTCGGTCTCGCCGTGCCGGCTCATCCAGCGCTTCAAGCGGATCAGGTCCTGGCCCCAGTCGAGGTTCGAGTCGAGAAGGTACCGACCGCCTCCCGCGCGGCCGCCGGCGAAGACGTTGAAGTACGTCAGGTAGCGCGGCGTCGCGAAGGCGAACGATGCGGCGTACCCGGCGAGGAGCGCGCCCGCGATCCACCGGCGCCGGCGCGACTTTTCCACGAGGGCCGCGAGCGACCCGCAGGCCACGAACAGGAACGGCTCGATCGGCGTCAGGTGCCGGTGCCCGAGGTTCAGCCCGCTCGTCATGCAAGACACCGCGTACACGACGACCGGGACGACGAGGCACGCAGCGGTGAACGCGCGCAGCCGCGCGTGCCTGAGACCGACGAGGAGCGCGAGCGCCGCGAGCGCGAGGAGCGCCGGTGGCGTCTTGAGGGCCAGCGCCTCCGGGAAGTACCAGGTCCAGCCCTCGTCCGACACCTCGCCGTTCAGGTACGACTCGGCCTTGGCATCCTGGAGGCTCGCGGTCAACCCGAAGAGATACGCCTCCGGGAGCAACCGATGCTCCCTCAGGAACGAGATCGCGCTCGGAATCCCGTGCCCCAGCCGCGCCCGCGCGTCCCACGGGACCGTGTACGTCGAGTCGGGGCTCGCGGCGTAGCGGAACTGGTACGTGGTCCAGATCGAGGCGACCGACAGCGCGGCGACGGCGACGAGCCCTCTCACGGCCGAACCGAAGACCCGCTTGCGCGTCGCGCCCTCGTGCGGGAACGCGACCTGGACCGCGGCGAGGACGAGGAGGATCGGCCCGAGAACGAGCGCCGAGAACTTCACGAGCAACGCGATCCCGGTCGCGACCCCCGCGCCGACTCCGTTCGTCAGAGACGGCGCCATCAGGTAGCGCCGGAACGCGGTGACGGACAGCACGAACCCGAGCGCGGCGGCCAGATCGGTCGTCACCAGGTGCGCGTGGGCCAGCATCGTCGGCGAGAGCGCGAAGAGGAACACCGAGACGAGCCCGCCGTTCGGGCCGAAGAGCGAGCGCGACCAGGCCCACACGAGGACGCCCAGGAGAACGCCGAGACCGAGGACCATCGCGCGCGCGGGCACGAGCAGGCGCATCGGATCGCGGCGCTCGACCGCCGAGCGTGGACCATTGAGCGTCTCGAACCCGAACGTCCACTGGTCGCCGCGCTTCCACGCGTCCGACGAGTAGTCCGGCAGCGCGAGGTGCTTCGCGTGGAGCGGGATCGCCGCCCACATCTTGAGCAGCGGAGGATGCTCGGGGTTCAGCCGGAAGTCGGCCCGATCGAGGATCGCCAGGCCGTCACCGACGTGCGGGGTCTCGTCGAACGTCGCCGAGTCCGAGCGCAGCGCCACTCCCCCCGCGAGGACGAAGGTCGTGAGCAGGACGAGGAGGGCGATCGACCTCACGCCGCGCGATCATACCCCGGTGAGCTGCCGGGACCGGTGCGTCCCGGCAGCCCGAACGGTCCAGCTCAGGGTTTCGTCTTGGCAGCTCCCATGTAGGCTTCTTCGGCCGCCGCGAATCGATCGAGCTCGGCCTCGGCCTTGTCGCGCGCGTAGCCGTAGTGCTTCTGCAGGGCTCCGAGGAGTCGGTCGGCCTTGCCGTCGATCTGGTCGAGATCGTCGTCGGTCAGCTTGCCCCACATCTCCTTGACGCGGCCCCGAAGCTGCTTCCAGTTCCCTTCAAGAACGTCGCGATTCATCTGGTCCTCCGTTACCGCGGCCGAAACGATCCTGGCCGCGCTCCCATGTGCAGCAACGGGCGTACCATCGCCCAACCACGCCGAATTCGGCTCGAACGGTCGCGTCTGTGGGAAACTCTTGGGGAAGATCTACAGCCGAGTTCCCGACTTACTCGCCCAAGGTGCAGCTCAGGGCTTGGCCGCCGGTGGCGACTCAGCGACCGCGTAGGAAGCTTTCGATATCGACCGCCACACGCTCGGGCTGCTCCCAGTTCGGGCAGTGGCCGGTCTCCTCGTAGACGGTGCGTGCAGGAACAGGACCGGCGCCCCGTCCGGCTGGCCCCGCTCAGCCCAGCGGATCCGCACGGCCGGCGCGAGCCGCGCGTCGGCGAAGCGCGGATCTCCGGATTCATCCCCGCAACGGGTGCCAGAAAAAGAGAGCGCGGCCGGGTAGGCCGCGCTCTCTCGGACCTGAAGCAGAGGCTCGAGCTAGTCTCCGTTCCCACCGCCCTGGTCGTTGCCTCCGGGACGGCCGTTCCAACCCGGCCGCCGGCCCTGAGGCGTGAGGAGCAGCTGCTTGATCTCTTCGAGCTGGTCCTGGACGTCGTCGAGCTGGTCCTGGACGTCGTCGAGCTGCTCCTGGATGTCTTCCTGGCCCGCGGCGAGCGCCGCGATCGCGGCCTTGATGTCGGCGTCGTGGTCGGCGAGCGCGTCGAGGATGTTCGCCTCGAGCGCGTCGAGCAAGGCCTCGATGTCGGCAAGCTCGCCGATCGCGTCCTCGATGTCGTTCACCGTCTGGAGCGTCGCGTTGATCTCGGCCGAGTCGATGTCGCCGTTGCACAGCAGGCTGTTCTCGTACGCGAACTGCGCGGCGATCGCCGCGTTGTTCGCCGTCTCGGCGACGGGGCACACGGTTACGTTGTCCTGGCTCGTGTCGCCTGACGTCGCGGCGTCGCAATCGCCCTGGGCCACGGCGGCGGCGGCCGCGAGGTCCTGCCACGTGTCGAGCTGTGCCTGCAACGCGGCGGCGGCGGTGCGGGCCGATCCGCACTCGGCGGAGTACACGGGATCGACTCGCGGCACGAGCACGCCGGCGCTCGCGACCCCGAGCGTGCCCTTCACGATCAGGGCACCCTCGTATGCGCGCGCGAGCACGTCGAGCTGAGTGGGCGTCATGACGTCGAGCGCTTGGCGTACGCGATCGGCGTGAACGGCAACGTCGGCGCGGCCCGACGCTTCGAAGCGGTTCATCAGGTCGTAGAGCGCCTGACGTGTCTCCTCGGACCGATTGGCAGCCGAGGCGATCGACACGAACCCGGCCACCAGCACGAGCGCCAGCGCCACGGACACAGTCCTCTTCATCGATTCTCCTCCCGACCTCGAGTCGCAAGAGGTCGCAGTGTTGTTTTTCGATCCCGCCATGACCGTGCCCCACCCCGGCGAGACTCGGACTTAGACTACGCCGAACATTTCCGTGGCGCCACACGGAGATATCCGGTGTCGGGGCCCGGTAATCACCTGAGACCGGTGGCACGCGTTGCGCCCCCCCGTTAACCTGCTTGGGACATGGTGTCGAGACAGGCGGACGCGCCGGGGCGATCGGTCCCTCTACCGCTGAGCCTCTTCGTGTTGTTCGGGGGGCTGATCTCGTTCCTCGGCTGGCGGACGGACCTTCCGGTCCTGACCGACTGGGTCGGGAACGGCATCTCGATCCAGCCGAATGCGACGGTTGCGGTCACGCTGACCGGGCTCGCGCTGCTCCTCGCGCGCTGGGGCTATCCGCGAATCGTGGCGACGCTGGGGATCCTCGTTGGCCTGATCGGCGTTACCACCCTGCTGCAGTTCATCACGGGCCTCAACCTCGAGCGCTTGAACACCCTGCTGATGTTCGGCCGAACCTGGGGCCGCGTCGGCGTCGTGTACCCGGGTCGCATGGGCCCTCCCGGCGCCACGTGCTGGACGTTGATCGGCTTGGGGCTCGTGGCCTCGACGCATCCCCGCTTCCGGCGCTACGTTCCGACGGTCGGCCTCCTGACCCTCGGCATCGCCACGCTCTCGATCGCCGGTTATGTCTTCGGCGCCGATCTGCTGTACACGCTGCCCTACAGCACGATCATCGCCCTCCAGACCGCCGTGCTCATCGCCGCGGCCGCGGCGGGCCTCATCGCCTCGGCTCCGGAGCGCGCGCCGATGCGCTGGCTGATCGATTCTGGCGCCACGGGCGTCGTCGCTCGCCGTGCCGTTCCGTTCCTGTTCGCTGTGCCGTTCGCCGTGGGCTGGCTGCGCCTGCGGGGCGAGTCGGCCGGCGTCTACGACGCGCGCTTCGGCGTCGCGATCTTCGTCCTCGCGCTGATCGTCCTGTTGTTCATGGTGCTGTGGTGGAGCCTGAGCACGATCGCGCGGCACGAGTCCGCGGTCCGCGAGAGCGAGCGCCGCTTGACCGATGCGCTCGAGAGCCTCACCGATGGCTTCGTCACGTTCGACCGACACTGGCAGTTCCGCTTCGTCAACCAGGAGGCGGCGCGCTTGTTGCGTCGGACGCGCGCGGAGCTCGTCGGACGCAACCTCTGGGACCTGTTCCCGGAGTGGATCGAGAGCACGACGTACCGCGAGCTTCAACGGACCGCGGCCGAGCGCCTGAGCGTCGACTACGAGGATTTCAACCCCGAGCTCAAGCGCTGGTTCGCGAACAAGGCGTATCCCACGCCCGACGACGGTGTCGCGGTCTACTTCCAGGACGTCACCGAGCGCAAGCAGATCAAGCAGCTGCTCGAGGCCGACATCGCCGCGATCCGGCGGTTGCAGGCGCTGAGCACCCAGCTCGTGCGTGCGGGCGAGCTGCGGCCGCTCCTGCAGGAGATCGTCGCCACGGCCGCCGAGCTGACGGGCACCGACAAGGGCAACCTCCAGTTCTACGACGCCGAGACGGGACGGCTGCGCCTCGCCGTGCACCAGGGTCTCGGGCCGCGATTCGTCGAGCAGTTCGCCGAGGACGGGTGGACCGAGGGCTGCTCGAAGGCCGCCAAGCGAATCGAGCGCGTGATCGTCGAGGACGTCGCCTCCTTGGTCGAGGGCCGCGGCAGCGTGGAGCAGCGCGTGCTCCTCGAGGACGGGATCCGGGCGTTCCAGTCCACGCCGCTCGTGAGCCGCGACGGCCGGCTCCTGGGCATGCTGAACAACCATTACCGCGTGCCGACGCGCCCCGACGACCGGGCGCTGCGCCTGCTCGACGTCCTGGCGCGCATGGCGGCGGACCTGATCGAGCGCCATCAGGCCGAGGAGGCGCGGGCCGACGCCGCGCGACGGAAGGACGAGTTCCTGGCCACGCTGGCCCACGAGCTGCGGAACCCGCTGGCTCCGGTGACGAACGCGCTCGAGCTCATGCGCCGAGCCCACGGCGACCCCGTGGTGATCGAGCAGGCGCGGGGCACGATGGAGCGGCAGGTGGCGCAGATGGTGCGGTTGATCGACGACCTGCTCGACGTCAACCGCATCACGCGGAACAAGCTCGAGCTCGATCGCCAGCGCGTGGAGCTCGCGTCGGTGATCCACCATGCGGTCGAGACGACGCGGCCGCTCTACGAGAGCGCGCACCACGCCCTCGAGCTGCTCTTGCCGCCCGAGCCGATCTACGTCGACGCGGACCCGATGCGCCTGGCGCAGGTGTTCAGCAACCTGTTGACGAACGCCGGGAAGTACACGAAGCCCGGAGGCCGCATCGTCCTGTACGCCGAGCGTGGGGAGACCGAGGTCGCCGTCGGCGTGAAGGACGATGGCGTGGGCATCCCGCGCGACATGCTGCGCAAGGTGTTCGAGATGTTCACCCAGGTCGACCGGTCGCTCGAGCGGTCGGAGGGCGGGTTGGGGATCGGCCTGGCCCTGGTGCGGCGCCTCGTCGAGCTGCACGGAGGCTCCGTGACCGCATCGAGCCCCGGACCGGGACGGGGAAGCGAGTTCGTCGTGCGCCTGCCGATCGCCGAGCCCGCACCGGACGTTCAGCCGCTCGAGCGTCCCGTCCTCGACCTCGTCGCGGCGCCGCCGCGCCGCATCCTGGTCGTCGACGACAACCTCGATTCGGCGACGAGCCTCGCCACGCTGCTCCAGCACCTCGGCCACGATACGAGCACGGCCCACGACGGCGTCGCGGCGCTCGAGGAAGCCGCGCGCTCGCGGCCGGAAGTCATCCTGCTCGACATCGGTCTACCGAAGCGCAACGGCTACGACACGTGCCGCGCGATCCGCGGCGAGACGTGGGGCAAGGACGTCTTGCTGGTCGCGCTCACCGGCTGGGGCCAGGCGGAGGACCGGCGCAAGTCGGCCGACGCCGGGTTCGATCGCCACATGGTGAAGCCGGTGGACCACGCGGCGCTCGTGGAGCTCCTGACCGCGCTGCCCCGTTCCGTCGCGCGGAGCTGAACCGTCAGCGCGTCTGAGCGGCCGGTGGGCGCTCGAGGCGCAGCGCCAGGTGGCGCTTGACGTCCGGCCACTCGGAGGCCAGGACGCTGTAGAACACCGTATCCCGCACCGAGCCGTCGCGCCGCGGATGGTGATGCCGGATCACGCCGTCCTTCTTCGCCCCGAGCGCCTCGATCGCGTGCTGGGACGCGAAGTTGAACCCATCGGTGCGCAAGCCGACGACCCGGCAGCCGAGGGCATCGAACGCGTGCGAGAACGCCAGGATCTTGCACGCCGTGTTGACGTGCGTCCGCTGCCAGCGCTTGGCGTACCAGGTGTACCCGATCTCGACGCGATCGATCTCGGCCACGACGTCGTGATACCGCGTGCTGCCGACGATCGTCCCCGTCGCCAGCTCGCGCACGGCCCACGGCAGCATGTGGCCGTCCCGCTGCCCGGCGAGGGCGGCCGCGATGTACGGCGCGACGCTCGCCGGATCCGGGACCGAGGTGAACCACAGCTCCCACAGCCGACCGTCGGTCGCGGCGACGCTCAGCTCGCGCTCGTGCTCGGCGCGCAGCGGCTCGAGGCGGACGCCATGGCCCTCGAGGGTCCGGGGCTCGAGGCGGATCAACGGGTCTCCGGCTCGTCGATGCCGAGAAACGCCAGCGCCTCGGCACGCGTGCGAAACACGCCGACCTGCTTCGTGCTGCGGGGATCGAGCTCGCGGTGCGTCTGGTACATGCGTCCGAGCCCGAACGCGACGTCGGTCGGCGCGACCACGGCGAGGCGCGAAGCGCGGCTACGCGTATCCATTCCGGCCGACAGGCGCGCGAGATCCTGAACGCGATCGACGGACGGCAGCGCGATGTGCTCGACCCCGGTCATGTCCACCAGCTCGTCGAAGCCTTCCACGTCCGCGCGCGACCAGACCTCGCGCTGATACGCGAAGACCTCCTCGTCCGTGACCGTTCCGTGTCCGTGGACGAGGACGAGCCGTCGCGCGTGATCGATCCGGTAGTCGATCGGCATGTCGCCTCGGGTCTCGAGGGCGTCCAGTATATGCCCGCGGAGGATGGACTCGAAGCATCGACCGGCGTATCCTGCGGCCATCGTCCAATCTGGGGAGGCTCGATATGAAGAGAGTCGTTGGTGTCGCCTGCGTGAGCGCCCTGGCGGTCACGCTCCTCGCCCTGTTCGTCCTGGTCGTACCGTCTCCGCCGGTCCAGGCCGCACCCCAGTGCGTCCAGTGTCCGCTCATCCCGTTGCCCGACGAGTGTCCGCCGTGCACGCAGTGGGTCGGCCAGACCTGCAAGAAGTGTGCGCGCTGCGAGCGGATCCCGGGCTGCCAGACCTGAGGCCGGCGCCGAGCTCCGTCCGCATTCGCCGGGCGACCGTCGCCGACGTCGATGCTACGGATCCGCAGACCCGACGAGGCCGCGATCCACGCGCTCCTCGATTCGCAGCGGGCGCTGCCGTTCTCGTATGACGGGGTCGGCTCGACGCGCGGCGAGCCGCCCGCGGGCTACGTCGTCGATCACCATCGAGCCCGGCTGGGGAACGGCCGGGCGACCTACGATCGCGCGGCCGAGGCGATCCGCACGTGGCGCATGTTCGATCTCGCGTGGGTCGAGCTCTACTGGCCCACGACGCCGATCCAACCCGACGCTACGGTCGCGGTCCTGGCCCGAGCGTACGGACTGTGGTCGCTCGTGGCGTGCCGCATCGTCTACGTGATCGACGAGACGGCACCCGTTCGACGGTTCGGCTTCGCCTACGGCACGTTGCCCGAGCACGCCGAGCGCGGCGAGGAGCGGTTCACGGTCGAGCTGCAATCCGACGGCCGGGTCTTGTATGACCTGTTCGCGTTCTCGCGACCGAGCTCCTGGTATCTCGCGGCCGGCGTCGTGCTGACCCGTTCGCTGCAGAAGCGCTTCGCCCGCGATTCGATGGCCGCCATGGTCCGGGCGACGGCGGAGCGGGCTTGAGCGCCGGGAAACCGCTCGAGACGTATCATTCCCCGATGAGATCGCGCGCGGTTCCATGGGTCGTCGTGCTCCTGTCGGTCACCGCGGTGCCCGCTGAGCGCGCGCCCGCGCAGGACTACCGGCTCGAGGACGGGGAGAGCGCGGTGTGCATCCCGTTCGATCCGGCCAACCATCAGATCTCTCTCCAAGCCCGGATCAACGGCCGGCACGATGCGTGGCTCGTTCTCGACACGGGCGCTTCGGGCTCCGTGCTCGACGACGCCCGGGCGCGCGCGATGGGGATCCTCGAGGTCGGACGGCAGGAGTCGCATGGGGCGGGCGGCCCACAGGCCGGCGGTGTCGTCGAGGGCGTCGACGTGCAGCTTCCGGGCTTCCACCTCTTCGATCAGACGATGGACACGCTCTCGCTCGCTTCGCTGTCCGCGCAGGCCGGGCGTCCGTTCGACGGGATCCTCGGGCATCCCGTGTTCGAGCGCTGCGTGGTCGAGGTGAACTACGCACGTCGTTGCCTGAGCCTTCTCGATGCGGCCGAGTACCGTTACACCGGTCAGGGCGCGATCGTCCCGATCGAGTTCATCGAGAACCACCCGTATGTGCGCGCGCGCGCCGTGCTTCCCGACGGCCGAGCCATCGACGGGCGGTTCGTGATCGATAGCGGCTCCTCGACGGGACTGATCCTCTCGCCCGGACCCGCGGAGCGCGAACGGGTTCTGGCGGCCCTCGGAAAAACGCTGACCGTCCAGGCGCACGGTGTCGGCGGCGCGAACGCGGTCCGCGTGTCGCGTCTCGCACGCCTCGAGCTCGGTGGGTACGTGCTCGAGCGCCCGATCCTCGTGCTCCAGCCCTCGGGGTCGGGCCGCGTAAGCGCGCCCGGAACGATCGGCAACATCGGCGGCGCCATCTTGAACCGGTTCAAGGTGACGTTCGACTACCGCCGGAAGCGAATGATCCTCGAGCCCGGGCCCCGATGGAACGCGCCGTTCGAGTCCGACCGGACGGGCCTGGGGATCGTGGCCAGCCTGCCGGACTACGAGCGCGTGACGGTGGCCACGGTGCTCGACGATTCGCCGGCGCAGGATGCGGGGGTCGCCGTAGGCGACGAGATCGAGACCGTGAACGGCACCCCGGTAGCCAAGATCGGCGTTCCTGCGCTCCGCGAACGGTTTCGCCGCCACGGAGCCGTGATCGAGCTCGGACTGCGGCGCGGGGCGCGCCGGATCACGGCGACGCTGCGCACGCGCGCGTTGATCTGACCGTCAGTGCGGGATCGGTCGCGTCGTGCGCTGTCGCTCGACGACGTCGGCTGAGCTCTTCGCGAAGCCGAGGAACAGCGACACGGCCGCGATCCACACGTGCAGCCAGGTGTCGGCCATGTTGTTCGCGATCAAGCCGAGGATCGGCCGCTCGCCATACACGAACCCCAGCACGGCGACCAATCCATAGACGATGCCGAACAGCTGAAAGAACAGCCTCGATGCGGGCACGCTCGTCATGCCGACAACGAGCGCGATCGCCCCGGTCAGCAGATGCACGACGTTGTGGGCTGCGTTCACGTGGAACAGGCCGAGCAGCATCCCGTTCGGCGCGGTACCCGGAACGAACCCGAGAATGCCGATGAGCAGGAACACCGCACCGAATACCAAAGCGGCGGACTTCGTCATCTTCAACCTCGCTTTCGGGACACAAATCCGCCCGGCGCGAGGTGCGAGAAGCGTACCAGCGGTCGAGACCGGCGTTCTGCGGTGGTCAAGCCCTGCGGCGGCGGCGTTTGTACAAAACGAGGCTGCGTGCGCACCCGGGCTCAGCCCCACAGGGCGCCGCCTGTGGCCTGCCCAACGCGCATCTCGAGATCCGAGTGCGACACGGCCTCGATCTCGGTCCGGTCGCCGCGACGCGCCAGGGTGACGTCGAGCCTCGAGCCACCGATCGAGATCCCCTCGACCGCCAGGCGCGGGAGCCAGTCGGGCAGCCAGGGCTCCAAGTGGAACCGGCGCTCGATCGCGTTCGGGGCCAGGCCGAGGAACGACTGCACGGCGAGGAGCGGCACCGCGGCGGCCCACGCCTGGGGTGCGTTGGCCCGCTCGTAGGGCACCGGCTGGCCCGCGGACCGCGGAAAGCCGCAGAACAGCTCGGGCAATCGCTGCTCCTCGAACTGGAACGCCGCGACGAGGAGCCCCTCGAAGATCGCGCCCGCGGCTTCGCGCAGACCGTAGCGCAAACAGCCCGCGGCGATCAGCGCGCTGTCGTGGGGCCAGACCGAGCCCAGCTGGTACGACAGCGGGTTGTACCGTCGATGGTGTGCGGCGAGCGTGCGCACGCCGTAGCCCGAGAACAGGTCCGGATCGAGCATGCGCGCGGCGACGCGACGCGCCCGCTCGACCGATGGCAAGCCGCACCACAGCAGGTGACCGGCATTCGACGCGATGCTGCGGACGACGCGCTTGTCCCGGTCGAGGGCCAGCGCGTAGAACCCATCGTCCTCCATCCAGAACGAGTCCTCGACACGCTGCTGCAGCGCGCGAGCGCGCTCCCTGTGCGCCTGCGCCTCCACGGGCCGCTCGACGAGATCGAGCATCTCGGCCATCGCGCGAAGCGCGGCGAACCAGTAGCCCTGGAGCTCGATCGTGGCGATCGGCGGCTCGGCGAGCACGCCGTCGACGTGCGGAATCGCGTCTCCCGAGTCCTTCCAGCCCTGGTTCCGATACCCGAGGCGGCTGTGCGTCGCGTACTCGAGGAGCCCGTCTCCGTCCCGGTCGCCGTCGCGCGCGCACCACTCGAGCGCGGCGATCGCCGCCGGCAGATGACGATCGAGCAGCGTCCGGTCCCCGGTCCACCTTAGGGCGCTCCACAGCGCGAGAACGAACAGCGCGGGAGCGTCGTGCGAGCCGTAGTACGGGCTGTGGGGCACGCGATGAAAGAACGCCAGCTCGCCGCGGCGCAGCTCGTGCGGGAATTTGCCCGGCTCGGCGTCACGGAACGGATCCGGTGCTCGCGCCTGGTGGCGCGCGAGCTCGTCGAGCGCGCCGCGCAGCGGTACCGTGCGCTCGATCCCGGCCATCAGGCCCGTGAGCAGCGGGTCCCGACCGAACAGCGCCATGAACCACGGAGCCCCTGCGGCGGGGAACGATGTGCCCGGCGTTTCGCTCATGCGAAGCCGCTCGAGATCGACGAGCCCGCGGGCCACGGCCTGCGACACGACGGGGATCGCGCGAACCGTCAGCGCCGAGTCGCTCCGCCGCTCGAACGGGCCGTGCGGGTCGCCGTCGAACTCGATCCTCCGGCCGTCGACCTCGGGGATCGCGTCGACACAGCACGACCAGGGCTGCTGCGGCACGAGCGTGAGGTCGAACACGACCTGATGACCGACGAACGTCACGGTCCCGAACGCCGGGACCAGCTGCACGTGCAGAGCGCGGCGGAACCCCCGCCGCTCGTACGCCAGGGACAAGCCGCTCGACAGCACGGCCCGCGCCACGTGAAGCCGCGGGGGCATGGAGCCCGTCACGATCTCGAACACGTCCATGAAGTCGGCGTCGAGAAGGATCGAGAACCGGACCGGAACGGGAACGGACGCGAACGATACGATCTCCAGGTCGTCGTGAAGAGCGCCGCTGAGCCCGCGCCGAATACGGAGGTGCAGCTGGCCGGCAGGAATGTCGTGGATCGGCGCCCGGAGCGCGACGTTCTGATAGTCCCACTGGATCCGCGATGGGCCCAGGCGGCTGCGCGACAAGAGCTTCCACGAGTGTCCACCAACGAGGAACCGATAGGTCGACAGCACGCGCGTGTCCGCGGCGAAGAGACCGTGCTGCTCCTGAGGATGGAGCTCGCCGTCGAGGCCACAGGCCAGCGCGACCCCTCCGCCGACCATCGTCTCGTTGGGCTGCGTCAGGCCGTCGCTCATCGCGGCACGTAGATCCAGCCGATCAGGATCCCCCAAGCGACGTGGATCAGGATGTTCGTCAGCGCGAACGCCGGCGAGCCGGTCTTGCGCCCCAGGAACCCGAGGCCCGAAAGCGGCGCCACGAGCACCCCGGCGAGGAACAGCGCGAGGAACAGCGCGAACGCTGCGCCCTCGAGCCAGCGCGACCACGAGAGGTTGGGCTCGACCACCGCCGCCCACACCCAGGTGAGGAGGACGCTGTTCACGAGGTGGGAGCCGAGGCCCACGAGCCACGCCGACGGCCGATCCGAGACGATGTAGCGCCGGCCGAAATCGGCGATGTCGATCGCCGCCAGGCCCGGAACGCGCCCGGCCCACAGCCCGGCGAGCGCCATCAGATATCCGGCGACCAGGCCGGCCAGGACGACGCCGCCCAGATCGATCTCGCGCCAGTTCAGTAGCACCACGTGTGACGCCAACCGCCGCTCGGACTATCCTACCTGAACACTCCCAAATAGCTCAGCCACCAGTCGGTGCGGCGGGCCTTGAGGTCGGCCCACGAGCGGCACGGCACGTAGAGCAGCGCGATCGCGACGAGCCACACGGCGTACAGAATGGGCAGGCTCCACGTGTAGCCGTCGGGCGGCGGCGGGTTGCCCATCGGGTGGTTGGCGAAGAGCCACGGGCTCAGCGTGCCGAGGCGGATCCACGACACGACGAGCGCGAGCGTGTGGATCAGCGGGATGTGCAGCACGTAGAAGAAGAACGGCACGCGGCCGAACACGGCGACCGCGCGGACGATCGGGCCACGCGCTCGCTCGAGGAGTGGGATCGCCGCGATCGCCGGGCCGAGCGTCATCAGCAGGAACGACAGCGATGCCGGGTACTTCGTCGTGTTCAGGAACGCGAGCACGGCGGGCATCGGCGGCACCCCGCTCGGCCCGGTCGTCCCTGCAGCCCACGGTCGCGGATCTCCATACACGTTCGTTCCACGCAGCACGAAGAACAGCGCGATCGCGCCGAGACCGAGCGCGAGGCAGATCCGATCGCGGCGCTCGGGCTCGAGCGTCAGGACCTTGGCAAACACGTAGCCCAGGGCGATCACCCCGACCCACGGGACGATCGAGTACAGCACGATGAGGGTCGGACCGTCCTCGCCCATCCGGATCGGCCCGGCGTAGAACGACAGGTACAGGATCTTCCACAGCCCGCTGAGGCGGCTCGCACCGAGCTGCTGGACCAGCTCGTCGAGGTACGGATCGAGCAGGTTGTGCCCGGCGACGATCACCGCGCCGATCGTGCCGACCGCGGCGAGCGGTAGCTTGGCCAGCGCCGCGAGCAGGACCATGCACCAGCCGATGACCCACAGAACACCCGCCATCTCGTACTGCCGGAAGTCGAGGTTGAACGTCCAGGCCAGGCGCAGGAGCGTCAGCTCGAGCAGCACGAGCCACAGCCCGCGCGTGACGAGGAACCGCGTCACGTCGCCGTGCCGGCGACCGTAGAAATAGGCGCTCGTGCCGCACAGGAACACGAACGCCGGCGCGCAGAAATGCGTGACCCAGCGTGTGAAGAACACCCCGGGTGTCGGACCGCCCGCGGGAACGCCCGAGAACACCCGCACGTGGTCGATGGCCATCAAGACCATCACCGCCCCGCGGATCAGATCGATCGACCGGATGCGTCCCACGACCCGCAATCGTACCGCGACGCCAGCGCGGCTCCGCAGTACAATCGCGCGACTGGAATGCGCCGTACACCGATCGCATGGCTCGTCGTGGTTTCGCTCGGGACCCTGTGCGCTCATGCGGCCGATCCCCTGCCGTCGTGGAACGAAGGGCCGGCCAAGCGGGCGATCGTCGGCTTCGTCGCCAAGGTGACGAAGGACGGATCGTCCGACTTCGTGCCGGTTCCCGAGCGCATCGCCACGTTCGACAACGACGGGACGCTGTGGGCCGAGCAGCCGATCTACTTCCAGCTCGCGTTCACGATCGACCGTGTCAAGGCCCTCGCCCCGCAGCATCCGGAGTGGAAGACCACGGAGCCGTTCGCCGCGCTGCTACGAGGCGATGTCGGCGCGGCGCTGTCGAACGAGAAGGGCGTGCTCGAGATGGTAGCGGCGACGCATACGGGAATGACGACCGAGGAGTTCAGCCAGACCGTCAGCGACTGGATCAAGACGGCGCGACATCCCGAGACCAAGCGACCGTACACCGAGATGGTGTATCAGCCGATGCTCGAGCTGATGACCTACCTGCGCGCGAGCGGGTTCAAGACGTTCATCGTCTCGGGCAGCGGGATCGAGTTCATGCGCCCGTGGACCGAGAAGGTCTACGGCATCCCGCCCGAGCAGGTCGTGGGCAGCAGCATCAAGATGAAGTACGAGATGCGCCAGGCCGGGCCCGTGCTCGTGAAGCTTCCGGCCATCGACCTGATCGACGACAAGGAAGGGAAGCCCGTCGGGATCCAGAGCCACATCGGGCGCCGGCCGATCGCCGCGTTCGGCAACTCGGACGGCGACCTGCAGATGCTGCAATGGACCACGGCCGGGAAAGGTCCGCGCTTCGCCCTGATCGTGCACCACACGGACGCCGAGCGCGAGTGGGCCTACGATCGCAAGTCGCACATCGGCATGCTCGACAAGGCGTGGGACGAGGCCCAGGCGAAGGGCTGGACCGTCGTGGACATGAAGACCGACTGGAAGACCGTCTTCCCGCCCGCGAGCGCGCGCTAGCCGCGCCGCAACCGTTCCTACGTCTTGCGCCGTGACAGCGCAGCATCGACACCGGCGATCGCCAAGCCGACGGTCAACAGCACGCAGGCCCAGCACACGAGCTCGAGCGCGACGAGCGGCGCGGGCTCATGGAGCACGTTCCACGGCAGGTAGAACTCGAACCATGGGACCATCAGCACCCAACCCACGAACCCGAACCGCAGACCGCGCTTCCACCACGCGCCGGACCATGCACCGGCGAGCGACACGTAGACCCAGCCCCACAGCACACCGATACCGAGCACGGCGACGATCAAGAGCCATGGCGCAGCGACGGTGCGGGGCTGGGGGTCGGCGGTGACGGCGGCCAGGAACTTCGCGCTCTGTAGCTCGGGATCGGTCAGGAGGGCCTGGGCCGGGCCGAAGAACGACAGGATGCCGACGAGCCAGGCCACGCCACCGACGAGGCCCGCAACGAGACCCCGCAGCCAAGGAGCTGGAATCACTTCTTCTTCGGCGAGATCTGGTCGCTCACCTGGGTCAGCGATTCGATGACCGCATCGAGCCCGGCGAGCACCGATTTGCCGTTGGACACCGCGCTTTGGGTGAACGTCGCCGCGGATTGGACGCCGGTCGCGCTCAGATCGACCGACAGCAGCTTGTCGATGTCCTGCAGGTTCGTCAGAAACGGTCCGAACGCTTCGCGTGCCGCTTGCCGGGCCGGCTTCGAGCTGTCGAAGATGCTCTTCACCTGCTCCCGGCGCGACTGCATCAGGGCTTGGATCTCCGGGTCGCTCACGTCCTTGGTCTTCTTCTGCCACTCGTCGAGGTACGCGTCGCGATTTGAGTTCATGTCCTCGATCCGGGAGGAGACTTTCTCCTTCGTCTTGGTCATCGCCTCGACGTTCTTCGTGAACTTCGAGTACTCCTTGGTCAGGTTCGCGCCGGGCTTGTTCAGCGCTTTGAGTGCGTCGAGCGCGTCCTGGACCTGATTGCGGCCCTTGGTCAACTCCTTGATCACGGCGTTCACGCTGTCGACCGACTTCTGCGTCGCCTTCGACTGGGCGAAAGCGAGCGTGCCAAAGACGAGGCCGCCCACGAGGCCGGCTAGGGTCGCCCGGACGATGGTGTGGGTCTTCATGGGCCGAGCATACGCCTATTTCTTGCCCCTGGACTATCCACCCTGTTTGGGCGAGTCTCGTGGCTCCGCCCAAGAGCGTGAGCGAGGGTTCGATGAGCGCTGCGACGAAGGCCCTGAAAGCGACGATTCGAGGGGGGCTGCTGTTTCTCGTCCCCCTGGCGATCCTGATCATCGTGGGCGGCCACGTGTTCCGTCTGGCGAAAAAGGCGGTCGGCCCGTTGACCCGTGTGTTTCCGGAGCAGACGATCGTCGGGGTCACGACGACGTCTCTACTGACGGTCGTGGCCTTGCTCCTGATCTGTCTGCTCGCCGGTCTCGTCGCCAAGACAGCGCTCGGGAGCCGCATGACCCGCTGGTTCGAGGAATCGGTGCTCGGGGGGATCCCGCAGTACCAGGTCCTGAAGAGCGTGACTCAGGGCTGGGCCGAGCTGACCGCCGCCGGCACGACCGAGGTCGTGCTCGTCCGCGCCGACGCCGGCTGGCAGATCGGGTACGTCTTCGATCGACTCGAGGGCGGCTGGCTGAGCGTGTTCTTGCCCCAGGCCCCGACGCCGCTCTCGGGAGACCTGACGTTCCTGCCGGCCGACCAGGTCAAGCCGACCAAGCTCTCGCTCACCGAGGCGATGCGTCTCGTCAAGAGTCTCGGGGCGGGCGCCGGAAAGGCCCTGGCCGGGATCGACCTCGGTCAGACCCACTCGGCCAAGTAGGCCCACTCCCGGTCGACGTCCCGCCGACCCGGGAGGACCGAGAACGCCGCCTTGCCGAGCGCGAGGTGGATCACGAAGAACCCGTGGTCGGCGGCACGGGCGAGCCGCTCCTGGACCGTCGGCGGCACGAGCTCGTCGAGCCGGCCAGGCTTCGCGCCGTACGCGCCGACGAAGCGGCTGGCCCACGGGTGCGCTCCGACCTCGAGCGCCGCTCCTGGCGGATCGATCTCGATCAGGCGCCGCAGCCAGTTACGCATCAACCCTGAGCCTTGCGCCACGTACAGGACGACCGACGCGGCGTGCAAGCTCTTCGCGTCACGCAGGTCGAACAGGTACGCCGACCAGCTCGCCCCGACGTTCGCGCGGTCCTCGCGGTCATCGCGATGCGTGAGATCGAGCACGTCGACATGGTGCAGCCGGCCGCTACCGGATGCGCGCCCGAGGCAGCTGGACAGGCGCACGTTTCGCCGTGCGCCGGTCGACCCGGTGAGGGCGTGCCACAGCTCCGTGAGGCCACCGGCTTCGCCATCGCACGGGACGAAGCCGAGAGCCTCGAGCCGACGCCGTACCGAGCCCCGGAGCGTCGCGTTCCATGCGGCGAAGAGACCCGCGACGATGAAGATGCCGAGCAGCACCCATCCGCCGGTCGACATGGCACGCGCCTCCTCTCGGAGGCCCAATCTAGGTCGCCGTCGACGCTCGGGCTAGCAGCAGGTGATGAACCGGTCGCAGGACCCGCCACCGCAGTCGGCGCTCGTCGAGCACCGGATCCCGCACCCGCAGCGGCACCAGCCACTGGGTTTGGGCGGCTTCGCGGTGGGCTGAGCGGTCAGGCCGTCGACGCCTGCGTCGAACGCGGCCGGCTCATCGTCCTGAGGCGCGGCCGTACACACGGCCGTCTCATCGTCGAACGCCAGCTGCACGTCACAAGCGGTCTCGGTGGGCTGAGCCATCGCGGCCGTTTCGTTCGCCGGCTGTTCGACGATCGCGGGCCCGAGGAGCGCGGACAGGGTGGTCAGGACGAGGATCGCTGCGTTCATGGATCCCTCCTCGTGTTCGGTCGGATGGCCGGATTATACGGCGATGTCCGCGAGTGTCATCATCAGAATGCCGAGACCTCCTTCTGCGCACCGCGGGGTAGCCTCAAGTACACCTCGGTCTCGATCACGGCGCACACGTCGCCTTGGGCGTCGATCGCCTCGGTCCGGAACGTGCGCGCGAACCTGCCGTCCCGCGCGAGCGCGGCTTCGGCGTCCGCGATGTCGCGCTCGGCGAGAGTGAACCCGAGCGTCAGCGCAGTCGCAGCCGGCTTCCGGTACTCGATGCGCGCGCTCTTGAGCCAGGCCTGGATGCTCATTCCGCGGCGCGCGAACACCTGCCAGTAGAGCACGGCGTGGATCGGATCGGCGGCGGAGAAGATCGTCCCGCCGAACGTCGTGCCGAACAGGTTGCGGGTCAGCACGCTCCGCGCGACACGCACGCGGCACGCGGTGAAACCGGGTGCGATCTCGACGATCCGGATGCGCTGGCACAGGAGCGGCGGGTACAGGTTGAGCAGCCACCTGCCCCGCCGCTCGGACAGCACGCGCGGCGCTCGGGCCACCCCTACTTCGTCTTCACCGGCGCGGGGGCCGGCTTCGTCGGCAGGCTCGGGTCCTTGGCCGCGATCGCCTTGAGCACCTCGGCCACCGCGCGCTCGAGCTGCGGATCCTTCCCCTCGAGCAGCGACTTCGCGTCGTTCTCGACCACGATGTCCGGATCGACGCCGTGACCCTCGATGATCCAGCTGCCGTCGATCCCGTTCGTCCCGAACTGCGGGACGTTGACCGCGCCGCCGTCGACGAGCGGGCCATGGTTCGTGATCCCGACGACGCCGCCCCACGAACGCTTGCCGATCAGCGGCCCGAGCCCAGCCTGGCGGAACATGTGCGGGAAGATGTCGCCGTCCGATGCCGAGTCCTCGTCGAGCAGGCACGCCATCGGGCCGCGGAACGTCCAGCCCGGGTAGGTCGCCGGCCGCTCGAACGTCCGCGAGAATCGCGTGCCCAGGAGCGTGCGCCGCAGCCGCTCGATGATCATCTGCGACACGTTCCCGCCGCCGTTGCCGCGGGCGTCGACGACGAGCCCGAGCTTGCGGATCTGCGGGTAGTACCACTTGATGAACTCGCGGATCCCGTCCGCGCCCATGTCCGGGATGTGCAGGTAGCCGACCTTGCCGTTCGACAGCTCGTCGACGCGCTTGCTTGTTGGCCTCGACCCAGTCGAGATAGAGCAGTGCGTCCTCGTCGTCGACCGGGTGGAACGTCACGTCCCGCGCGCCGTCCTTCGTCGGGCTTCGCGTTGAGCGTGAACGACACCGGCCGATCGGCCTTGTTGCGCAGCATCTCGTACGGGTTGTCGCGCGCCGTCAGATCCTCGCCGTCGATGGCCAGGACGTAGTCGCCGACCTTGGCGTCGACTCCGATCTCGGTCAACGGCGAGCGGTAGCGCTCCTCCTCGTTCTGCCCACGCAGGACCTTCGTGATGCGATAGCGGCCGGCAGACCGGTCGAGCGCCAGGTCGGCGCCGGGAAGCGCGACCTTGAAGCGCCGGCGGCGCCTGCCAGTCGCCGCCCGCGATGTACGCGTGACCCACGCTCAGCTCGGAGATCATCTCTGCGATCACGTAGTTCAGGTCCGAGCGGTGCGCGACGTGCGCGAGCTGCGGCTCGTACTGCCGGCGCAGCGCTGCCAGTCGTAGCCGTGCATGTTCTCGACATAGAAGAAGTCGCGGTACCGCCGCCACACCTCGTCGAAGATCAGCTTCCACTCCTCGGCCGGGACGCGATCGACGACGAGCCCGGCGGTCGACACGGTCTTCGGGTCTTCCTTCTTCTTCGGATCGGCGGAGTACAGCTTGAACGCGTTGTCGTGACGTACGAGCGCCTTCGCGCCGTCGTCCGACAGGGCGTAGCCCTGGATGTCGTCGGCGATCGTCTTCTCCTCGCGATCCTCGAGCGAGAACGCTCGCAGCGCGGGCTTCACGTCGGCTTCGCGCCCGTAGTAGAACGGCGCTCCACGGACGTACGAGCAGCCGACCCTTCGCCGCGGCGAGCCCGAGGTAGTTGTCCGCCTCGACGGGTACGCGGGCCACGCGCGCTTCGAGCCCCTCGAACTCGATGCGCAGCGGCTCGATCTTCTTGTCCTTCTCGTCCTTCTTCTCTTCGTCCTTCTCGTCCTTCTTGTCGTCCTTCTTCTCCGCATCCTTCTTCGTGCCATCGACCTCGTCGCTCTGGGGCGGGAACGGATGCGGCACGTCCTTGCGCAACGCCAGCGCGTAGATCGAGGTCATGCGGTCCGAGGCGTAGTTGAACTCGAGCGCGGCGATCTGCGGCGCGAACTCGTGGTCGGCCAGGAAGTACAGGTACTTGCCCTCGGGGTCCCACGCCGGGCCCGCCTCGTCGAACATCTCGGAGGTGACGCGGTGCACGCGGCCGTCCGCCGCGCTCCACACGTAGACCGAGCGGTAGCCGCCCATCGGGTCGGTCATCGAGAACGCCAGGTACGCCGCAGTCGGGAGACCACGTGTAGTCGCGGATCGGGCCGTCGGCCTCGTTCGCCACCTCGGTCTCCTTGCGCGAGCCGACGTCGACGACGAACACTCGACCGTCCTTGTCGCCGAAGGCGAGCTTCTCGCCGTTGGGCGACCATTCGGCCGCGTAGCGCATGCCACGGCCCGACTTCGTCAGCTGCTCGGGGCTCGCCACGCCCGTCCTGGTCGACGAGCCAGATCTCGTCCTCGCCGGACTTGTCCGAGACGTACGCGATGCGCTTGCCGTCGGGCGACCAGCGGGCCCAGCGCTCGTGGGCTCCGGCCGTCTCGCTCAGGTTGCGCGTCGGGCCCTTCTCGATCGGGGCGGTGAAGATCTCGCCTCGGGCAACGAACAGCGCGCGCTCGCCCTTGGGGCTCAGGCGGAAGCTCTCGACCTTGTCCGCGGCCGACACGCGCTCGGGCCGCATCCACAGCCCATCGTCCGGGACGACGATCGACAGGTGGGTCGACTTGCGCGCCGCGACGTCGTACAGCTCGAGCTCGCCGTCGAGCTCGTAGACGATCCGGTTCTGGCCGTCGTCGTTGGGCCAGCGCACGTCCCACTTCTTGCTCGTCGTCAGCTGCTCGGTCTTGTGCGTCTTGACGTCCCAGGCATACAGGTTGTTCGTGCCGTCCCGGTCCGACGTGAAGCAGATGCGCCCGCCGATCCACATCGGATCGCGGTCGGCCCGCGGGTGGTCGGTCACGCGCGTCAGCTCGTGCGACCGCAGATCGAACACCCACAGCTCGTTGGCCCAGCCGCCCTCGTAGCGCTTCTCCGAACGGAAGTCGCGGAACGTCGGCGAGTACACGACCTGCTTGCCGTCGGGCGACAGGTCGCCCGCTCCCGACTCGGGCATCGGCAGAGCCTCGGGAAGGCCACCGTCGACCGACACGGTGAACAGCTGCGCCGCCGCGAGCTCGAACCCCGAGGCTCCGGAGCGGAACAGCACCGCCTTGCCGTCGGGCGTCCAGTCGTATACCAGGTTGTCGTAGCCCCAGCGCGGGGGGAGCGGACCGGTCGCCGGGTAGAACGTGAGCTGCCGCGGGATTCCGCCGGTCGTGGGCACGACGTACACCTGCTCGTCGCCGTCGTACTGGCCGGTGAAGGCAATGGTCTTGCCGTCGGGAGAAAAGCGCGGGAATACTTCGACCCCGGGGTGGGCGGTCAACCGCGTCGCCGTGCCCCCGGTCGTCGGGGCAATCCACAGGTCGCCGGCATACGTGAACGCCACGCGGTCGCCGTGGACGTCGGGAAAGCGGAGGAGCTTCGTGGCCTCGTCGCCCGCCGTCGCGGCGGCCGCCGCCGCCGCGGCCAGAAGCCCGACGCACCCGATCAGCGCGCACACCAAGAACCCGAACTTCGCCCGCATCGCCTCGATCTCCTCGTTTTTCAGCCTTCCGAGACCCGAGCCCGTCCTCGCGAAAAGGTCGTCGATCATAGCCCAGCCACGGGCGGGCCGAGCCGGTTGGACGGTCCCCAGAGCCGACGGTATATTGAGGCGCCCGCACGCTTCCCTGGAGGTTCTCATGCGCAGGTCCCGCCGAATCCTCGCCACACTCGCGATCGCCGTGGCCGCCGTTGCCGCGGGTCCCGCGCCGGCCCAAGACACGGTCGAGAGCCTGAACCAGCGCGTCCAAGCGCTCGAGAAGCGCATCGCCACGCTCGAGCAGACGCTGAGCCAGAAGCTGACTGCGATCGAGCAGAAGCTGTCCCAGCCGCAGGCCCAGGGTCAGCCGCAGCAGCCGAACCCGCAGGAGCAGGCGGCGGTCGCGGCGCTCGGAGAGATCAACAAGCTGGTCGCCTCCGGTGACTACGACAAGGCGCGTGCGGGCATGGTCGAGTTCATGAAGACCTACCCCACGACCCGCGCCGCAGGGCAGGCACGCAAGCTCAATGAAGAGCTGCAGGTGATCGGGAAGGACGCGCCGGCCACGTGGGGCATCCAGAAGTGGTTCCAGGGCGAGAAGGACGTCGACCTGAAAGCCGCGAACAAGACGACGCTCGTCGTGTTCTGGGAAGAGTGGTGCCCGCACTGCCGCCGCGAGGTGCCGAAGCTCCAGCAGACCTACGATGGCCTCAAGGGGAACGGCCTGCAGGTCGTGGGCCTCACCAAGGTCACGCGGAACGTAACCGATGACCAGGTCACGAAGTTCCTGACCGAGCAGAAGGTCGGCTACCCGATCGCCAAGGAAGACGGAACGCTCAGCACGTACTTCGGCGTGAGCGGCATTCCGGCGGCCGCCGTCGTCAAGAACGGCAAGGTGATCTGGCGCGGCCACCCGGCGCAGCTCGACGAGGCGAAACTCAAGAGCTGGCTCTGATCGGCGGCGCGCGCCCCAGGCTCGCCGGCGCAATCGCACTGTGCGCCGGGGTGGGCGCGACGGCATTCGGCGCTCTGCAGCTCGCACTCCCGGTGTTCGGCTCGGTGTTCCGTGCTCGCGGAATCGCCCCACCCGATCCACGTGCCTCGATCGCGTCGGGCCTGAGCTACCTGATCGTCGCCGCGGCGTTCTTCGTGACCGGGGTGGGGGCGTTGCGGGACCGCGCGTGGGCCCGGCCCGCGCTCGCGAGCCTGGCCTGGATCTGGCTCCTGACCGGGGTGATCGTCGTCCTCGTCCTCGCGCTCTTCGTGCCCGTCCTGCCCGTGCCTGAAGAGCTCGTGCTCGCGGTGCGGGCGATCATTCTCGTCGGCGGGCTGGGCTTCGGCATCGTCCTGCCCGTGGGGTTGCTGTGGCTGCTTCGCATCCCCGCCGGTCTCGACGTGGCCCGGCCGAGCCACTGGCCGCCTCAGCCCGTGCTCGTGCTAGCCGTCGCTCTCGCCGCGACGAGCGTGCTCTCGCTCCCGACGCTCGTGCGTCCCGTCATCCCGCTGTTCCACGTCGTCCTGACGGGCCTGCCGGCGGCCGCGGCAACGCTCGGCCTGGCCGCGTCCAGCGCCTGGCTCGCGTTCGCCGTGTACAGGCTCGAGCGCCGGGGGCTCGTCGGTACGGCGCTGCTGTTCCTCGTCTTCGGCGTGTCGCTCGTCGTGACCGCGCTGGCCGTCGACCCGGTGGCGCTGTGGACGGCGCTCGGAGCGGGAGCGGACGACGCCGATGCGCTCTCGACGCTCGCGGTCGGTCGCACCGCCGCGGCGTCGGCCGCAGCGCTGGCGACGGCCGCCTCTCTCGTATGGCTCGCCTCGTTGCGCCGGTACTTTCGCTAGCCCCAGCCATCGCCCGTCGCGGTTGACGGTATATTGGGCTCGTTTCTCGCCGCCCGCGTCGTTTGGGGGCCGGCCGGTCCACGCGGATCGGCCGCGCGGAGTAGCGGCAGCGTGACCGTCTCGCGGCATCGCGTACTCGCCGTCGTCCTGCTGGCGTGGACCGCCGGAACGGCGGGAAGCCCGACGCCCGCCCCGGCACCCTCGAGCCATGACCGGATGGTCGCGCTCCTGCGCGACATCGCCGACCGCACGGCCGAGGATCATCCCCTGCTCAGCGAGGCCCAGCTCGAGGCGGTGAAGAAAAAGCTCGAGGCACTCCCGCCGAACGCACCGGCGGGGAAGCGCCTCCCGCTCCAGCTCCAGCGCGCGGAGCTCGCGCTGCGGCAGAACCACGTGCTCGAGGCGATCCACGACTTCGAGATCGTCGTGCACGATACGGCGGCCGAGATCGCGGGGGGCCGGCCGGACGATGGCAAGCTGGCCCTGGTCACCTACCGCCTCGGTGTTGCGTATCTGCGTCTCGGCGAGACGCAGAACTGCTGCTTGCGCAACACGCCCGAGAGCTGCCTCGCGCCGATCAAGGGGCGCGGGGTCCACACGCTGCGCGAGGGCTCCGAGCGCGCGGTCGAGCAGTTCCAGAAGGTCCTCGAGCGCACGCCCGCCGACTCGGACCTGCACCTCAAGGCGAAGTGGCTTCTCAACATCGCGCACATGACGCTCGGGAGCTATCCCGACAGCGTACCGAAAAGCGCGCTCATCCCGCCCTCGGCGTTCACGTCCCCTGGGCCGTTTCCGAAGTTTCCCAACCGCGCGCAGGACCTGGGGATCGCCGGGTTCAACCTCGCCGGCGGCGTGATCCTCGACGACTTCGACGGCGACGGGTACCTCGACATCTTGCATTCGACCTACGAGCCGAGCGAGCCGCTGCGCTACTTCCACAACGAGCGCGACGGCACGTTCCGCCTGCGCACGGACGAGGCGAACCTGTCGGGCATCCTCGGCGGGTTCAACCTCGTGCAGGCGGACTACGACAACGACGGCGACACCGACGTGCTCGTGCTCCGCGGAGCGTGGCTCGGCCGGACGGGCACGATCCCGAAGTCGCTCCTGCGCAACGAGGGCGACGGCACGTTCCAGGACGTCACGTTCGACGCCGGGCTCGTCGAGCCGGCGACGCCGACGCAGACCGCAGCGTGGGCCGACTACGACGGCGACGGCGACCTCGACCTGTTCGTCGGGAGCGAGGCGGTGCTGGGCTTCGAGCCGCCCTGTCAGCTGTGGCGCAACAGGGGTGACGGCACATTCGAAGAAGTCGCGGAGAAGGCCGGGGTCCAGAACTTCCGCTTCGCCAAGGGCGTGGCGTGGGGCGACTACGACGAGGACGGCGATCCGGATCTCTACGTATCGAACCTCGGGCAGGACAACCGGCTGTACCGGAACGAGGGGGACGGCACGTTCAAGGACGTCGCGTCCGAGCTCGGCGTGACCGCGCCGAAGCGCAGCTTCGTCCCGTGGTTCTGGGACTTCGACAACGACGGGAAGCTCGACCTGTTCGTCGGGAACTACAACTGGAGCGAGGGCGGCGTCGCCGCGGTCACACGCAGCGCGCTCGGCAACCCGGATCCCGTCGACCGGCCGAGCCTGTACAAGGGCGCTGGCACGGGCAAGTTCGAGGACGTCGCCGCAGCGCGCGGCCTGACCGAAACGATGCTGCCGATGGGCGCCAACTACGGCGATCTCGACGGCGACGGCTGGCTCGACTTCTACCTCGGCACCGGGTTCCCGGACTACGAAGGACTCGTGCCGAACCGGATGTTCCGCAACGATCGCGGGACACGGTTCGTCGACGTGACCTACGCCGGCGGTTTCGGCAACCTGCAGAAGGGTCACGGCGTCGCGTTCGGCGACCTGGACAACGACGGCGACCAGGACGTGTTCGAGCAGGTCGGCGGCTTCTTCCTCGGCGACAAGTACGCGAACTCGCTGTACGAGAACCCGGGCTTCGGTCGCCGGTGGATCGCGATCGAGGCCGAGGGGCGGAAGTCGAACCGCTCGGGCTTCGGTGCGCGGATCCGTGTCGACGTCATCGACGGCGGCCGCGAGCGCTCGGTGTGGCGTTGGGTCGGTAGTGGCGCGAGCTTCGGCGCGAACCCGCTACGCCAGCACATCGGCCTGGGGAGCGCGACGAAGATCAAGCGCCTCGAGATCTACTGGCCGACGAGCAAGACGACCCAGGTGTTCGAGGACGTCCCACGCGACCGGATCGTCCACATCGTCGAGGGCGTGCAGGAGCTGAAGGTCGTGAAAGTCGACCGGCTCCGGCTCGGCGGGAAGACGCAGACGAAGTCGAAGTAGTCGGACTGGCTCGATGCCATTTCCAATGGTATGTTTCATACCATGAAAGTGTCCATTGACGCAGCCGGACGGCTCGTCCTCCCCAAAGTCGTGCGGGACGAGGCCGACCTGCGCCCCGGTGAGCCGCTCGAGGTGACGGTCCGGGACGGACGAATCGAGATCGTCCCCGCTCCGCGCGACGTCCGGATCGAGCGCCGGAAGGGCTTCCGGGTCGCCGAGCCCGCAGGGCGTTTCGAGACGCTCCGCGAACCGACGGTGCGGCGGGTTCGCGAGCGCCTGCGTGGACGTCGCAAGTGAGCGCCACCGCGATCGATACGAGCGTGATCGTGGCGGCATTGCTCGGATGGCACGAGTTCCACGACGCTGCGCTCGCCGCGCTCGTCCATGCGCGGGATGAGCCCGGCGGGAAGCTGCTCCTTCCGGCGCCGGCCCTCGTCGAGGCGTATTCCGTGATGACGCGCCTGCCCGCTCCGCACCGCCTCTCCCCTGGCGCAGCACTCGAGATCCTGTCCGGCTCCTTCGAGGACCATGCCGAGGTCGTATCGCTGAGCGGATCCGAGACGTGGCGCTTCCTGCACGACACGGCCGACATCGGCCTTGCCGGCGGCGGAGCCTACGACGCCTTGATCGTGCGCTGTGCCCGCAAGGGGCGGGCGACGACCTTGCTCACCCTCGATCGCCGGGACTTCGAGCGTCTACCGCTTGCCGGCATCACGCTCGCCGTGCCCGGCACGAGCGATTGACCGTTCTCAGGCGAGCCGTCGGGTCCGACTTCTGACCGGCGCCTTCGACGCCGCATGCAGGTTGCGGCATGCCGTCGGGCCGGGCTCTCTCAAGCGAGAGGCCGGCCTCTCCGCGGAGAGAATCCAGCACCGACGGATCCCGAGAACAGCTCGCTTTCGGTGGCACGCGCCTTGACCTCATGGCGTCCACGAGGACGCCATGAACTTCGAGCGAGAGCTGCCACCGCGCCGTAGAATGCAGAGCAAGCGCCTGGTTGGGGGAGGGTCGACCGTGAACTCTCATATCCAGAGCGTGGCCTCGCGTCTCTGGGTTGTCGCGGCCATCCTGGCCGTGGCGTTCGACGCCCCACAAGCGTCCCAGATCCGCCCGCTGAACATCGCCGAGATGACGGAGCGAGCGGACCGGATCTTCGCCGGACGCTGCGTCGGCCTGCGCGTGGTTCCCGACGCGGAGCTCGGGCACCTCGTGACCCACGTCACGTTCGTCGTGGAGCGCGCCGCGAAGGGTGCTGCCCGAGGCACGGTCACGATCCGTGTGCTCGGAGCGATCGAAGGCGTCCCACGGTTTCAGAACGGCGAGGAGGTCGTGCTCTTCCTCTACCCCGAGAATCGCCGCGGCCTGACCAGCCCCGTGGGTTTCGGCCAGGGCAAGTTCACGATCGTGCGCGACAAGCTCGGGGCGCGCTTCGCGGTGAACGGGTTCGCCAACGAGAACCTGCTGCGGAACCTGTCGGGCGAGGCCGAGCGGCGCCTCGGCTCCGCGCGGTGGCCGACTCGGAGCCCGATCCTCGCGGATGACCTCCTCGATGCGGTGGATTCGCTGACGAGGCAGCCGTGACGGCACGACCCGGTCTCGTCGTGGTCGTGGTGCTCGCCCTGGCGCAGCTGCCCGCGGGCGGCGGCGGTGCGCGGCGCGTCAACGGTCAAGGCTTGCCGATGACCTGGCCCTCGGGGTCGGTTCTGTATCACCCCGAAGGCGGCGGTCTCGGCGTGCTCACGTCGGCCGAGGCGATCGCGCTCCTGCGCAGCGCCTACGCTCGCTGGGACGCGATCCCGCTCGCGAACCTGACGCTGAACGATCTGGACGGCGCGCTTCCGATGGACATCGACGCCGTCGGGATCCCGGCGACGAACCCCGCACACTGGGCGCACTACTGGCGGGTCGCCGGCGACGGTTTCTCGCCCGTGATCTTCGACGCCGACGGCTCGATCATGGACGACATGTTCGGGATCGGGGCGCGCTTCGATCTCCTGGGCGCCGCGGCGATCGACGATCCGACCGCCACGTTCGGGATCATCCACGAAGCCAGCATCGTGATCAATGGTGCGTTCTTCGACGGGCTCGGCCTGCCGCAATCGCCGGACGATCTCCCGTCTGCGCTCGCGCTCGAGGCGGTGCTCGTGCACGAGGTGGGGCATTCGCTGAACCTCGACCACAGCGTGGTGAACCACGAGCTGGCGAACGACGGCGACCCGGACAACGACGTGTACCTGCCGACGATGTACCCGTTCACGGCGGACGACGAGGAGGCGATCGCCTCCTTGAACCCGGACGACGAGGCCGCCGTGAGCACGCTCTATCCCGCGGTCGGCTTTGCCGCGGCCACCTCGGAGATTTCGGGAAAGGTCGTCGCCGGGGGTCTCGCGTTCCAGGGCGCCGATGTCGTGGTGCGAAAGACCGGCGATCCGCTCCTGTACGCCTACTCCGGGATCTCGGGCGCACGTTTCTTTCCGTGCAACGTCGGCGGCGTCTGCTACCCGTGCGATCCGACCAGCCCCTGCGTTCCGGGCCACTTTGCTCTGGCAGGTGCGTACTCGATCCC
Source organism: uncultured Acidobacteriota bacterium (assembly GCA_963824225.1). GTDB lineage: Bacteria > Acidobacteriota > Polarisedimenticolia > Polarisedimenticolales > Polarisedimenticolaceae > CAWGOF01. The sequence continues at coordinate 1,394,315 of CAWGOF010000003.1, forward strand.
CGGGCTCGCGCCGGGCAGCTACACCGCCTGCGTCGAGCAGATCGACCGCCGCATCTCCGTTTCGAACGGAAGCTTCGTCGGCCCCCTGGCGACACCGGCCACGATCCCGGGACCCGAGGAGTGCTACGACGTCGGCGAGAGCATCGTCGACGACCCCGACGACGTTTCGCAGCTCGTCGCCACCGCCGGAAGCGCCGTCGGCCCATTCGACATCCAGATCGACGACCTGCCGCTCGGCGATCCGTTCGAGCCGAACGACACCCGCGCCACCGCCTCCGCCTTGGCCGACCTCGCGACAGGCCGAGATACCGCGCCGGGCGTGCTTGGCCCCGGAGATCTCGATTTCTACCAGTTGTTCGTCCTGGCCGGTGACACGATCGAGGTCGACATCGACGCGGCGGAGGTCGGCTCGAGCCTCGACGCGGTGATCGCGCTGTACGACAACCTGGGACAGCTCGAGCTGCTCTCAGACGATGCGTTCGATCCGGACTCGGGATCGCTCACGCTCGATCCGGCCCTGTCCGCCGTGGTCGGCACGTTCAAGGCGGGAACGTGGGTGCTCGCCGTGTCGTCCTATGCCGACCTCGACCTGAACGGAAGCGGCGGAACGACGACCGGCCCGTACTGGGTGCGGGTGATCGTCGACCACGACACGGACGGCGACGGCGTTCCGGACCGGAAGGATCGCTGTCCCGACGACCTGGAAAACGACTTCGACGACGACTCGGTGTGCGACGACGTGGACAATTGCACCACGGTCGCGAACCCGCAGCAGACCGACGCCGACGCCGACGGGGACGGCGATGCGTGCGACACCTGCCTGTCGGTGACGAACCCGAGCCAGATCGATTCCGACGGTGACGGAGCGGGCGACGCATGCGACGCGTGCGCGCTCGACCCGGCCGACGACGGGGATGCGGACGGGGTCTGCGGCAACATCGACAACTGTCCGCACATGGCCAATCCCGAGCAGGGCGGTGCGACGATCACGAACCTCGACAGCCCGCTCGTGGCCGGCGGAGGTGTCTCATCGTTCTTTGCCCTCCTGGCCGACAGCTCCCGCGTCGTCTACATCGCGGATCGGAGCACGGACACCGTGCCCGAGCTGTACAGCGTCCCGATCGGCGGAGGCACGATCACGCGACTGAACCCCGCCCTGCCCGTCGGCCGCGCGGTCACGAGCTTCAAGGTCAGCCCGGACGGCACGCGCGTCGTGTACCTGGCGGACCAGGACACGGACGAGCTGTTCGAGCTGTACAGCGTGCCGGTCGCGGGGGGAACGGCGACGCGGCTGCTCAGCGGAGCGACCACGCCGACCTTCCTCATCACTCCCGACAGCGCGCGGGTCGTCTACTCGAACGCCGGTGGACTGTTCAGCGTCTCGATCCTCGGCGGTGCGGCAGCCTCGCTCGGTGCGGGCACAACCACCTTCGCCGTCAGCCCGGACAGTGCACGCGTCGTCTTCCGCCTGGGGTCCGATCTGTTCAGCGTCCCGATCGGCGGCGGTTCGGCGACCCAGCTCGATGGAGTGGGGCTGACCGTTGCGCCATTCTTCCGCATCAGCCCGGACAGCACACGCGTCGTGTACCACGCGGGCGCAGCGAGCGCGGCCGAGCTGTACAGTGTGCCGATCGCCGGCGGAGGCTCGACCAAGCTGAACGGCGCGCTCGTCTCCGGAGGCAACGTCACGCCGGCGGCGAGCCGGATCAGCCCGGACAGCACACGCGTCGTCTACATCGCCGATCAGGACGCGGACGAGGTGTTCGAGCTGTACGGCGTTCCGGTCGCGGGGGGCGCGGCGACGAAGCTCAATGGCTTCCTGGTCCCGGGCGGCGACGTCGCATCGTTCGTCATCAGCCCGGACAGCACACGCGTCGTCTACTTGGCCGACGAGATCATCGACAACGTGACCCAGGTGATCACGTTCGAGCTTTCCGGCACCGGCGGGCGGCACTTCCTCAGCTCGGTGGGTCCGGGCGAGACGGTCAGCGCGTTCTCCCTCAGCCCCGACGGGTCGCGCCTGGTCTATCGGGCCGACCAGGACGCGGATGAGGTATTCGAGCTATACGGCAACGGCCTCGGCGGCGGGTTCCCAACCAAGCTCAACGTGCCGCTCGCCGCCGGCCGCAGTGTGACGTCGTTCGTGATCAGCGCGGACAGCCGGACCGTCGTCTACCTCGCCGATCAGGTCGCGGATGACGTCGTCGAGGCGTTCCGGACCCCGATTACCGCGGGCGGCATCACCCGGGTCAACGGGCCGCTCGTCGCCGGCGGAGACGTGTCGTCCATCGCCGTCACGGGGGACGGGTCGAGCGTCGTGTATCTGGCCGACCAGAACGTGGACGCAGTGACGGAGATCTTCCGCAGCCTGCTCGCGGATCCGGATGCGGACGGTGTCCCGAGCGCCTGCGATCTCTGCACGACCGCGCCAGATCCGGCACAGTCCGACATCGACCTCGACGCGGTCGGCGATGCGTGCGACAACTGCCCCGAGCTTCCCAACCCCGCGCAGCAGGACACCGAGACCGCGGCCGGACTCGATGCCGCGTGCGGAACGAGCGACGACAACGGGAACCTGTATGGCCCCGATGGGACTTGCGGCTCAGGCGACGATCGCGTGGGGGACGGCGTCGGCGACGCCTGCCCGCGCTGGATCGATACGTCCGCAGCGCTGCCCGGCGGGGCGGGCGTTCCCGGTGTCGGGGCGGCGTGGGGCGATTACGACGGCGACGGGGATCCGGACCTGTACGTCACGAGCGACGGCACCGGCAACAAGCTGTTCCGGAACGATGGCCCGGGCATGTTCACCGACGTCACGGACGGGCCGCTGGGCGACACGTATCGCAGCCGGGCCGCAGCGTGGGGCGACTACGACGACGATGGAGATCTCGACCTGTACGTCTTGAACACCGCTCTCGATTCGAGCGCGGACAACAAGCTGTTGCGGAACGATGGCGACGGAAGGTTCGTCGATATCCCGGGCGTCCTCCTCGACGGATCACGCAACGATTCCGGCATCGCGTGGGGCGATTACGACAACGACGGTGACCTCGACCTGTTCGTGGCCGGCGAGCCGAGCCGTCTGATCGTCAACGCGGGCGACAACGCGTTCTTCCTGGCGACACCGCCGGCGGTCTCCCCGTCTCTGGCGGTGGCCGTCGCGGTGTTCGACTACGACGATGACAACGACGTCGACCTCTATCTGCGGTTTTCCTCGGTCCCCCATCAGCTGCTGCGGAACGACGGTGCGATGACCTTCGTCGACGTGACGAGCGGCCCCTTGGGAACGCCCGGCGGGGGCGACGGAGGCATCGCCGCAGGCGACTACGACAACGACGAGGATCTCGACCTCGTCGTCCTGTCCCGGACCGCCGGCGCCGCGAAGCTGCTGCGCAACGAAGGCGGAGGCACGTTCGTCGATGCGCCGGACGTCGATCTGCAGCTCACGAATCTGATCTGTCCCGCGGCCGGCGACTACGACAACGACGGGGATCTCGATCTCTACCTGACGCGGGATCTGGCTCCGAACCGGCTGTTGCGCAACGATGGGCCAGCCGGCTTCGTCGATGGTACGAGCGGTCCGCTCGGCACCGTGGGCTCGAGTCGCGGTGCGGCCTCGGCCGACTACGACGGCAACGGGAACCTGGACCTGTATCTCGCGAGCAGCGCATCGATCCGGCGGCTGATACAGCGCGAAGCGCCCGGCAGCCACTGGCTCCACGTCGACCTCGAAGGGACGTTCTCGAACTCGTCCGGGATCGGTGCCCGCGTGCGGGTCCTGGTGACCGATCTCGGGGTTCAGATCCGCGAGATCGGCGCGGGCACGGGCTGCCTGGCCCAGGACTCGCTGACCGCTGAATTCGGGCTCGGCTCGGCCACCTCGGTCGATTCCCTCGAGGTCCGCTGGCCGTCGGGGATCGTGCAGACGTTCGGCGAGATCGCCGCCGACCAGCGCATCACGATCATCGAGCAGGGCGTGGTTCCCGAGAACGTGCCGCCCGTGGTCCTGGGGGTGCTCCCCGCAACCGGGAGCGTCGACGTCGCGCTGTCGACCGAGGTCGTCTTCTCGCTGAGCGAGCCGGTCGATCCCGCGACCGCGACGGGCGAGGCGATCTCGGTCTCCCGCAACGGCGCCAAGGTGCTCGGTCAGATCTCCGTGTCGACGGATGGCCGGCTCGTGGTGTTCGATCCGGTGACCGCCCTGCAGCCCGACTCCGACTACCTGGTCGAGGTGAACGGATCGCTCGAGGATCCCGCGGGCAACGGCACGGTGCCGTTCACCTCGACCTTCGATACGACGACCAACGCGGGATCGGGCACGATCGGGATCGACCAGCTGGGCAACGCGGAGAGCGGCGCCATCCTTCCGGGCACGGGCGCCAACGATCACTCGGGGTTCGCCATCGCTGCCGCGGGAGACGTGAACGCCGATGGCCTGGCCGACATCCTGATCGGGGCGCCGAACGCGGACGTGGGCTCCGCTACCGACGCAGGAAAAGTCACGCTGGTCTTCGGGACCCCGGCGCTCCAGTCGGGAAGCGGGGCCGTGGAATCGATCGACTATCTCGGGGAGGGACCGTTCGCGCTCGCGGGCAGCTCGGTCGCCCGCGCAGGAGACGTCAACGCCGACGGACGGGACGACTTCCTGATCGGCGCTCCCGCCGCCGGAAAGGTCTACCTTGTGTTCGGCGATCCGGGGCTCGACGACCTGACGACACCGCAGGACCTGTCCCAGCTCGCCACGTGCAGCGCGCCGACCCTGTGCGGCGTGGTGTTCAACGGCGAGGCGAATGGCGACGACGCGGGCGCCGCGATCGCGCGCGCGGGCGACATCAACCACGACGGGCGCACCGACCTTCTGATCGCCGCACCCGGGGCGAGCCCCGGTGGCCGCACGGGTGCCGGGAAGGTGTACCTCGTCTACGGTGGACCGACGCTCGGACCGGGGGTCGTCGCGCTGTCGAGCGTCGGCGTGAGCCGGCCGGGTCTCGTGTTCCACGGGGAGAGCGCGGGCGATCGTGCCGGCGAGTCGGTGTCGAGCTGGGAGGATTTCACCTTTGACATGATCGACGATCTGATCCTCGGCGCCCCGGGTGGCGACGTGACCGGCGAGTTCGGCGAGCTCGTCCCGGACGCGGGCTACGTGTACGCGATCCACGGTGGGACGGCGAACCTGGTGCCCGAGCCGACGTCCCCGGCCACGATCGAGCTGACCCGCGTGGCGAATGGGCAGCCGGACGAGGTCGCCGGTGTCGTGTTCCTCGGAACCGAGCCCGGCGGGGAGATCGGTCGCGCGGTGACCGGCGAAGCCGACGTCGACGGGGATGGCGAGGTCGACATCATCATCGGAGCGAACCAGGAAGCGTGGGTCGTGCCCGGCGACGATCCGAAGGGAGAGTTGACTTCCTCACCGGTAAAGAAGGATCCGGTGGTCGCGCCCGGATTGACGCGCATCCTCGACGGAGGAGATGCGATCCAGCGCTTCGGAGCCACGTTCTACTCGGCAGGCCCCGTAGCGGGAGGCGTGGCGGTAGCGGCGGCGGGGGACGTCAATCACGACGGGGTCGACGACTTCGTGCTCGGGACCGGGGACGCCGATCTCCCCGGCAAGCCGGGCGCCGGAAAGGCCCACGTCGTGTACGGTAGCCGTGTTCCTGGCGCTCGAGAGACGCAGCTCTCGGACATCGGCGGGACGGTGCCCGGCCTGACGATCCTCGGGTTCGAGGCCGGAGACCATGCCGGGCGCTCGGTGGGCGGCGGCTTCGACGTCAACGCGGACGGCATCGCCGATGCGCTCATCGGCGCCCCGTTCGCCGACGCGCTGGCGACGACGCCGATCGATGCCGGCGAGACCTACGTGATCTCACCGGTTCAGCCTGAGGAGGTCACGCTCCTGAGGCTGAACCGCGCGACCCGGGGCGGGGTGACGACGCTTGAGTGGACGGTGACCCATCGAGCGCTGAGCTACAACGTGTATCGCGGCACGCTATCCACGTTGAGGCTCGCCGGGGCGGTCCACACGTCGGACGCGATCCAGCTGGTCTGTGGATCGACGACCGACGCGGACTCCGACGGCTTGCCCGACACGACCGACTCCCAATCCCCTCCCCCGAACGACGGCTTCTACTACCTCGTCACCGGAACGAACCTCGAAGGAGAGGGACCGCTCGGGCCGCCCGGCGCGATGCCGCCGCGGATCCACGACGGGCAGTGTCCGTAAGCTGCACGACCTGCGGAACCCCGCTCCCCGAAGGCGGGGGACCGTGTCCCACGTGTCAGCGCACCGCGACCCTCAGCCTCTCGGTCGCCGCACCGCTCCTCGGTATTCCGCGGGAGATCGCCGGGTACCGGATCGTGCGCCAGATCGGTATCGGCGGCATGGGGACGGTGTTCGAGGCCCACGAGGAGAAGATGAACCGGCGGGTCGCGTTGAAGGTGCTGTCGAGGCACAGGCGATTGTCGGAGAAGGGCGAGGACCGGTTCGCGAGGGAGGCGTGGATCGGCGGCCGGCTCAGCCATCCGAACCTGATCAAGGTCTACGAGCGCGGCGAGTTCGAGGACCTCCTGTTCTACTCGATGGAGCTCGTCGACGGGGGCTCGCTCGGCGACGTGGTCGAGAACCTGAAACGCTGGGGCAAGGACGAGCGCTGGGGGCTCGAGTTCGGTACCCGCCGGTACGTCGAGTGGGCGATCACGCAGGTCGTGTCGGCGGCGCGAGGCCTGCACTACGCGCACCAGCAAGGCGTGGTGCACCGCGACGTCAAGCCGATGAACATCCTCCTGCATCGCGATCCTCTGGTGGTCAAGATCGTCGACTTCGGCGTGGCCGTCGACTCCGAGGCGACGCGGCTGACCACCGTGGGCAAGCTCATGGGGACCGTGGCGTACATGGCCCCGGAGCAGATCGTCGGTCGCCCCGGAGACATCGATGCTCGGACCGACGTGTACGCCCTCGGTGTGACGCTGTTCGAGCTCTTGACGCTCGAGCTTCCGTTCTCCGGAGACACGCAGCAGGTCTACATGAACGCCGTTTTGAGCTCCGAGGCCCGACGCCCGAGCAAGCTCAACGAGCGCGTGAGCCGCGACCTCGAGGTCGTGCTCGAGAAGGCGCTCGAGAAGCAGGTCGGCGACCGCTACGCGTCCGCGGCCGAGCTCGCCGACGACCTGGAGAACGTCCTGCACTTCCGTCCGATCGTCGCGCGTCCGCTCAAGCTCCCGTCCCGCGCGCTGCGCTGGATGAGGCGCCGACCGATCCATGCATCGCTCCTGGCCGTACTTGCGATCGGCCTGCCGACGATCGCCGTGTTGGCTATCCGCGCCCTGCAGCACCAGCAGTTGGTCGAGGAGATCGAGCTGGATCGGCTGCGTCAGACGGCGCGGAGTCTGTCCCATGAGGGACGGAATGCCGAGATGCTCGTTCCGCTCGACGAGATCCTGCGCCGCGCGCCGGATGATTCGCGCTCGCTCCTCGAGCGGACGCTGGCGCACGACAGGCTCGCGGCGGTCGAGAGCGATCCGCGCCGCCGTGCCGAGCTTCACGATCTAGCCGTCTCCGACGCGACGCGGCTAGTCGAGCTCGTACCGCGTGCGTCGTGGCCGTTTCGCGTCCGGGCTTTCGTTTTGACCAACAGCGGCCGGGGCGCGGAGGCCGCTCGTGACGAGCGCGAAGCCGCGGCCTGGGCCGCATCGACGCCCGATCCGATCGAGCTGACGATCGATGGCACCCTGGCGTTCTTGCGCGACGAACCGGCGCGCGCGATCGAGCTGTTCTCCGCCGTGCTGCGCGACACGCCGGGCGCGGTGGATACGCGGTTTTCGCGGGCCCGGGCGTACGAAGAGCTCGGAGACTCGGCCAAGGCCCGGACCGACTATGAGGTGCTGGCGGCGATGCGACCGGACGACTTCCCGATCCTGCACAACCTGGGTCGCCTGCTGACCCGTGCGGGCCAGCTGGAAGAAGGTTCGGTTCATCTGATTCGCGCGCGCACGCTCGACCCCCAGGATGCACGAATCCACGCCACGCTGGCCGACAACCTGATCCGGCAGGCCCAGGCCAAGACCGCGGCGGGCGACGCGGCCGGGGCGCTCCGCGATCTCGAGGAGGCCGAAGCGTCCGCACGGCGGAGCATCGAGCTCGATCCCAACCAACCCTCGGCCCGGGTGAACCTCGGCGTGATCCTCGTGGCCCGAGCGCGGCTCGCGGGAGGATCGGATCGCGCACCGTTCGACGAAGCGATCGCCCAGTACGAGCGCGTCATCGCGCTCCACGAGATCGGAGGCCGCCGCAACCAGGAAGCGTTCACGTCGGCGCTGCTCAACCAGTGCGACGCGCTGATCGAGCTACGCGATCTCGGCCGCGCGCTCCGCACGTGTCAGCGTATCGCGGAGCTCGTGCCCGTAAACCCGAACAATCACTACAACCTGGCCGGCGTCTACGCGCTGCTCGGGCGCACGGACGACGCGCTCGTCGAGCTCGAGCGGGACTTCGAAGCCGGCGACCGCGACCACGCGTACCTGTCGGCCGACGAATGGTTCGTCTCGTTGCGACGCGATCCGCGGTTCGTCACGCTGCTCGACCGGATGAAGCGCGAGCCTGCGCCCTAGCCGGTTTCGGGTCGGGTGGTAGACTGCCGCCGCCGTGTCCGACAAGGTCGATCGCGCCGCCGCGCTGCTGCTCGACGCCCTGCGCTCGGTTCTGCTGCAGGTCGCCGAGCCGTCGCTCGTGCTGAAGAAGATCCTGGGCGCCGCGGTCTCCCGGACCGGCGCCGATCGCGCCGTATTCGTCGAGGTCGGCGGCGCGGGCGAGTTGCACTACCGCGTCCTGTTCAACTTTCGGCAAGATCAGCTGTCGGACGACGCGGCTCACTTCAGCCGCACCATCTTCGCCGAAGTGCTGCGCACGGGTCGCGGGGTCCGGGTCGATGCGGCACGCGAGGATCCGCGCTTCGCGGCCAAGAAATCGGTGCAGGAGCACGGTCTCGTGTCGGTGCTGTGCATGCCGATCCGGCTCGACGCCGGGATCGTCGCCCTCGTGCATCTCGAGAGCGATCGGCCTGAACAGTTCACGGACGAGCACGAAGCCCTCGTCGAATCGCTCCTCGCGCTTGCGGCGCCGGCCGTGGGGGCTGTGCAGGCGAGCGAGAGCGTGCTGCGCGAGCGGGACAAGCTGCTCCAGTCGCGGGACGAGCTGGAGCAGAGCCGCGAGTTCCTGGCCCATGCATGGTCGTTCGGCCGGTTCGTCGGCCGCTCCCCGGCGGTCCGGCAGCTCGCGGAGAGCGTGCGCAAGGCCTCGCGCACCGAATTCCCGGTCCTGCTGCTCGGCGAGACCGGGACCGGCAAGAGCATCCTGGCCCGCGTGCTGCACAACGCCGGGCCGCGTGCCAAGCACGCGTTCGTGACCGTGTTCTGTCCGTCGCTCGAGAAGGGCATGGTGGAATCGGAGCTGTTCGGGCACCGGCGGGGCGCGTTCACCGGCGCCGTCGCCGACCGGGCGGGGAAGGTGCAGACCGCCGACGGAGGGACGCTGTTCCTCGACGAGATCGGCGAGCTGCCGCTCGAGATCCAGGCCAAGCTGCTGCGGTTGTTGCAGGAGCGCACGTACGAACGGCTGGGGGACGCCGCCGAGCGGCGCGCGAACGTCCGCATCGTCGCGGCGACGAACCGCGACCTCGAGCGCGAGGTTCAGTCGGGCAAGTTCCGCCGCGACCTGTACGAGCGGCTGAACTTCGTGCCGATCCGGATCCCGCCGTTGCGCGAGCGCCGGCAGGACATCCCTCTGCTGCTCCGTCACTGCCTGGACCAGCACGAGAGCGGCCGGTGGGTCGAGCTGACCGACGACGTGACGGCGTCCCTCGTGGAGCTGGACTTCGCGTGGCCCGGAAACGTGCGCCACCTCGAGCAGCTCGCGGCGCGCCTGTCGATGGATGACCCTCGGGGCCCGGTGTCGAAGGACGACCTGCTCGCGCGGCTCGACGGTGCGTCGCGCCTCGAGCCGTCGAGCGATGTCGAAGCGGGCCTCCCGGCGCGTCTGGCCGGGGCCGAGAAGGCGTGGATCGAGGACGCGGTGGCCCGGTATCCCGACCTTCCGAGGTCGGATCTCGCGGCCAAGCTCGGCATCGGCGAATCCACGCTGTACAAGAAGCTCAAGGCGTATCGGATCGAGCCCTGACGCTCGGAACGGATCACCGCAGGTGCTTGATGAGGAGCACCTGGTTCCCGACCTCGTTGTAGTACAGCTCGTCCGCGACCTTGTGCGCGATCAGGATCCCGAACCCCCCGGGCCTCAGACCGAGCGCTTCGCGCTCGGTCATGTGGCGCAGCGGATCCTCGGGCGGGTTCGTGATCGCCGCATGGTCCAGCTGGTGCAGCCGGAACCCCGGCCCGGGGTCACGAAAGTGGAACACGATGGTGCGCTGCGTGCGGACCGCAGACACCTCAATCGTCCGGTCGGTCCCGAAGCCCGCCCCGTGCTCCATCGCGTTGATCAGTAGCTCGCGGAACGCGGCGAGGAGCTCGTGGCGGCTGCCCTCCTCGACGTCCGACTGCATCTCCTCCATGAACCGCACCAGGCGCTCGGCGGTAACTCTCCGCGGGCTGAGCCGCAACGAGATCCAGTTCGGAAGCCCGGACACGAGCTCGATATCGTCCTTCCAGTCGCGCTCGGCGATCGCGCGCGCGATCATCGCCGCCAGCTCGTCGCCGTCGAACGGGAGCGTGAACAGCGCGAACACGTGCGCGCGCATGGACTCGATCACCTCTGCCCGCTCGGCCGACGGCACGATGACGATGGCGCGGACGCCCGGGCGGGCCTCGCGCGCCTCTTGCAGAAACGCCAGATCCTCCTCCATCGTCGTGAAGCGACTCGTCACCACGACGTCGTGACCGCCTCGCCGCAAGCGGCGGAGCGCTTCCGACTCGCCGGCACACCCCTCGATCTGGGATCCGGCGATGCCTGTCTGGCCTCGGAGCATCTCGACCGTCTGCGGATCTCCGACGACGAGCACTCGTCCGGCTTCGACGTTCATGGTCGCCTCGATTCCTAGAGATTACCTCCCGACGGAACGGGACGCATTCACAAAACGGCAACACGCAGTGCTGCAAGCCCGGCGTACGAAATCACCCAGAGGGGAAGGAGGAACCGATGCGCCTCAACCGCGCCCTGCGGATCTGGGTCGCGGTGACGATCTTCGCCGCTCTGGTCGGTCTGACCGGATCGACGCTCGCGAGCCACTACTGGTACTGCAGCGGAAGCGCACCCTGGCGCTACGCCAACTACTACATCAACTGGTACAACGGTGCGACGGGCGACTACTACAACATCTACCAGGAGGAGGCGAAGACCGACTGGAACTCCTGGAGCCCGTACACCGACGTGTTCCTGAATCCCGTTCCCTACGCCGGCACGACCGACCACATCAACGCCTACTCCGGGTCCTATGGCGCGAACGGCTGGCTCGGCATCGCCGAGATTCGCGGGTTCTACGGCTGCACCGTGCGCAACGGTCGCGTGCGCCTGAATCGGAGCTACCTGGACACGTATTACAGCCGTACCAACCGCAAGCACGTCGCCTGTCAAGAGGTCGGCCACCTGTTGGGCCTGGATCACAACACGTCGACGACGACGTGCATGAACGATCGGATCCTCTACGCAGCCCAACACGCACGACCGCGATCTGGTCAATGCGCTCTATTGACACGGAGACGACGATGCTGACGAGAAGGACCTTCGTGGCGCTCACCGTGGGTATCGCGGCTCTCGCGTTCGTCGGCTCGGTGTATCTCGGCTGGCGCGTGCCCGCGCCACCGCACCGGTTCCACGCGGCGTGGAAGCAGACGTTCGATGCGCCGTCTGCGCTCGCGCGCGGCGTCGACGTCGTCGCCGTGGCCACGGCCGTGTCGACACGTCCGGGGCGAATCGCCTACTCGGACAATGGCGAAGACAGCCTGCCGTTCGAGGAGGTGACGTTCGACGTCGACCGGGGGTTGAAAGGGGCCAGCCCCGGAGACACGCTCGTGGTCGAGCGCGCGGGCGGCGTGGACCACGAGCGGCTTGCGGTGCTGCTCGACGCCGACGGCGGACCGTTCGAGATCGGTACGAGATATCTGCTGTTCCTGAACCGACAGGAGGACGGTCCGTTCCTGTACCAGGTCAACGATCAAGGCCGCTTCCGCGTCGAGAAGGAGCGTCTGGTCGCCGTGAGCGAAGACGATCCCGTCGCGGGTTTCTTCCACGGACGGAGCCTCGGCGAGAGCGCGACGCTGATCCACGAGCACTTGAGGAACCCGAGCAGCGCGCGCGATCCGCGCTAAACTCGCTCGCCGCGCTCAGCCCCGATCGCGGTGCGGCTGGCCCCTGCGGTAGCCGTCGACGCGCGTCGCCAGCTCCCGGAGGAAGTCCTGCATCAGCTGCATCTGATCGGGGGTGGCGCGGTCGCGGCGGCCGACGATCGTGTTCTGGATGATGCGGATCGCGCGGTCGCCCGTCTCGACGGCGCCGGCGAAGTCGCCGGTCTCGGCCTGCGCCGCGGCGAGAAGGTCGAGGTACCGCGGGTCACGCACGCCGCCCTGCTGGGTCAGGGCGAGGGCGATCTTCAACGCTTCGGCGCCGTCGCGCAGCTTGTCCTCCGGACACACCGCGAGCGACCAGGCGACCTCGCGCACCACCTCGGGATTGTTCGGGGCCACGCGCGCGGCGTCGCGGAACGCGGCGATCGCGTCGGCGTAGCGGCCCATCTCCCACAGCGCGCGGCCGAGATCCAGGCGCGCCTCGATGTTGCTGGGGTCCTGCTCGATCACCGCCTGGAACGATTGGACCGCCTCGGTGAACCGCTCCTCCTGGGCCTGGGCCACGCCGAGCAGATAGCGCGACGGGAGGTGCCGCGGATCGACCTCGAGCGCTTCGGTCAGCACCTTGCGTGCGCCGGCCGTGTCGCCGCTCATGACGAGCGACGCGGCGAGGTTGTACTGGATGTCGAGGTTCGCCGGCTGCGCCTGGCTCGCCACGCGGAGCTCCTTGGTCCCATCGGCGGTCCGGCCCGACTCGTAGTACAGCGTGGCCAGATTGCTGCGGACCTCGGGCAGGTTCGGGTCGAGCGACAGCGCCTTCTCGAACGCCCGGATCGCCTGGGGCGTCTGGTTCGCGCGCACGAGCAGCGAGCCCAGCTCGACATAGCCCGTCGCGTCGTCCGGCGCGAGGCGCACCGCGCGCTGGACCAGCTCGTACGCCTGCGCGGCCTGACCTTGCTCGGCGTAGATCCGCGCACCCGTGAGGAGCACGGACGTCGATTGCGGCGCGGCCTCGATCGCTCGGCTGATCGCGGCGACGGCCTCGTCCTTCTGGCCGCGGGCCAGGAGCCGCTGCGCGTTCGACACGAGCCAGGTGGTGCTCGCGCCTTCGGCGAGGATCACGTCCTCGCGGATCGGGTCGGGGAACGACGCCAGGTTGCCGCCCTGGAGCGGAATCTTCGCGGTCTCGGCGGCCCGCGTCTCGCGCTCGGCGCTCACCGGGTCGCCGAGCGTGCGATACGCCTGCGCCAGGTGGTGATGCACGGCGGCCTCGTCGGGCGCGGTCCGCGCGGCCTCGAGCAGCCCGTCGCGTGCCGCGGCCGCGTCGTTTCTCGCGAGCGCCACACGGGCCAGGCCGATGCGCGCGTTGATCGACGTCGGGTCGAGCTCGAGCGCGCTCTCGAACCGCGCCTTCGCCGTGTCGAGATCTTCCGCCGCGAGGGCGGCGAGGCCGAGATACACGTGGAGCGGCGGGTACGACGCCTGGAGCTTGCGCGCGCGCTCGAGCGCGGCGACCGAGCGAGTGCGATCGCTCTCGCGCAGCACGATGCCGGTGAAATACGGCCAGCGCCAGTCGTCGGGGGCCAGGCGCTCGGCCTCGGCGTAGCACGCGAGCGCCGGCTCGGCGAGCCGGTGGATGTCGTAGATCTCGCCCAATCGTCCCCAGGCCGCTGGCGAAGAGCGATCGGCCCGCACGGCGTCCGTGGCCTCGCTCAGGCGAGCCAGGACGAGCGGCTCCGCGCCCTCGGTCGGCGGCGGCGGGGGCTCGGCCTTCCTGCCGCAGCCGGCGAGCGCCAGGACACACAGCCCGATCGCGAGCACGCCTCGTTGCTTCATCTCTGTCCGCTCCCTCGCACGAGGTCATGGTACCTGCCCGGGGCCAGCGCGCCGAACCGCTCGGTGCTGCCGTCGGGCCAGCGCACGACGATGCCGTCGATCCGGGCCGCTCCGGCGAGGCCGAAGAGCACACGCGGATCGTGGCTCGCGAGGTAGCTCGACGCCGGAGCGACGGCGCTCGTGAACGAGCGGTTACCGGCCGTGACCGTGACCTCGGCGCCGAGCGCGTCGCGCTTACCGATCAGCAGGCGCAGGCCGATCCAGTCGGCGCCGTGGGGCCTCACGTTCCGGAACAGCTGCGCGCGGCCGTCCGCCGTGATCAGCCAGCACGTCCTCGTCCCCGTCCTCGTCGATGTCGCCGAGCGCCAGGCCGCGGCTCACGCCGGGCACGGCGCACAAGACGCCGCACGCGTCTTGCGCGAGACGAAACTTGCCGTGCCCGTCGTTCTCGTACAGGTGGTTCTCCTCCGCGTACGGCGTCCAGTGCGGCCCGCTGCCGGCCCCGGGGCGCGGGAGCGACCGCAGCACGCGGCCGTTGGCGACGAGGAGGTCGAGGTCCGCGTCGAGGTCCGGATCGAGGAACGCGGTCCCGAACCCGGTGAAGTCGAAGCTCGGGGGCCCGAGGCCGCTCCCCGCCGTCCGGTCCTCGAACTGACCGTGGCCCAGGCCGGCGCGCAGCGTGTTCGTCTCGCCGAACAGGTTGGTCACGAACAGGTCGGTATGGCCGTCGCCATCCGCGTCGCCGACCGCGATCCCCATGCTCGCCGTCGCGTCGCCGAAACCGTTCACGGCGAGCCCCATCGCCGCCGCGCGGTCGACGAACGTTCGGTCGGCTTGCCCGATCCACGCGAAGTTGGGCTCGCGATCGTTGGCGACGTAGATGTCGATCCGTCCGTCCCCGTCGAGGTCCGAGAACGCGACGCCGAGCCCCTTGCCTCCGCGCGCGGCGATCCCCGCGGGAACGCTGACGTCCGTGAACGTGCCGTCGCCGTTGTTGTGGTACAGCGCATCGGGCACACCGTCGCAGCATTCGGGCCCCGGGTACTCGGGTCGCCCGGCGATGTCGGACGTGCGCCGATCGGGCGCGAAGTCGACGTAGTTCGCAACATAGAGGTCGAGGTACCCGTCGTCGTCGTAGTCGAAGAACCCGGCCGAGGTGCCCCAGCGCGGATCGCCGACGCCCGCCCTGTGGGTGACGTCTTCGAACGTGCCGTCGCCGTCGTTCCGCAGCAGCACGTCCGGGCCGTAGTTGGCGAGGAACAGATCGGGGAAGCCGTCGTTGTCGATGTCCCCCACGGCCAAGCCCATGCCGTAGCCCGCGTCGTCGGCCCGCGACGCGGCGCTGACGTCGGTGAACCGACCGTCGGGCTCCTGGCGGTACAGGCGGTTCGCACCGTCCGGGCCCGTGAGCCCGCGCTCGGGCGAGTACGACGAGCGCACGACGTACAGGTCGAGGTCGCCGTCCTGGTCGAAGTCGAGAAACCCGCCTCCGCCCGACAGGCTGTCGGGCATGAAGTGCACGCGCGGCGCCGGGCGCGCTGGCTCACTCGGCAGGCCGACCTCGGCCGTGGCCTCGCGGAACCACGCCGAGCTCGTGCTCCCCGCGGACGGGTGGCCCGAGCCCGTGTTGCAGCCGGCGAGCGTCCCGGCCGCGAGGATCGAGATCGCGCTCGCTCTCACCACGGGACGCCGACGTACGCGCCGTCGCGCATCAGCGGCTGCTCGACGCCAGAGACGACGAGATCGAGCGAGCGCACGCGCACACGGGGTTGCAGCTCGGGCAGGTACACGCGGTCGATGTGCACGACGCGGGCGGCCGAGCGGAACTGCGCCGGGCCGACGCGACCGCCGAAATGATCGCTCCGGCCGAACGCGACGTGGAACCCCAGCTTCTCGTCGAGCAGGATCTCGCCGATCGGATGGACGCCGAAGCCGTGGAGCACGCCGAACCCCAGCTCGGCGACGTTGCCGTAGGCCGGCTCGGCTTCGAGCTCGTCCCGCTCGCGCGCGGCCACTCGTCCGTCCCCTTCGACCTCGATCGCGCGATTGCCGTCGATGCGATAGACGATCAGCTCGCGCCCGAGCTCGACCGGGAGGTGACCCACGGTGCGGCTCGGGCCCGCCTCGCGTCCGCCCTCGTACGGCACGACGTACGTCTCGCCCGACGGGAGGTTGCCCGCGGTCCCGGGCTCGCGGACGAGGCCGCTGCTCACGGCGGCGCTCTGGCCACGCAGGTCGACCGTCAGCTCGCACCGGCGACCCTCCGCGTCGAACCGGATCCGCGCTTCGTCCGCCGGGTCGAGCCGGCTCTTGAGCGCGCGGCAGCGCCGGTCGATCTCCTCGTAGTCCAGTTGCAGGGCCGGGACCATCGCCGGGGCGAACCCCGGCATCGTCGCCGCGCGGAACCCCAGGCGACGCGCGGC
This sequence comes from uncultured Acidobacteriota bacterium, assembly GCA_963824225.1. Lineage (GTDB taxonomy): Bacteria > Acidobacteriota > Polarisedimenticolia > Polarisedimenticolales > Polarisedimenticolaceae > CAWGOF01. Next base: position 1,410,859 of record CAWGOF010000003.1, read on the forward strand.
GATCTTGAGCGGCGCCGTGGCCGAGAGCTCGGTCAGCGCGAGCACGATCGAGTGGCGCGCGAGCACGTCGTCGAACGGCACGGGCTCGGCGTCGATCTCCCCGACGTGCTGCGGGACGGCACCGCCGGCATGGACCCAGGCGATCGGCGGGAGATCGGCGTTGTTGCTATGGACGTTCCGGTAGAGCACGAGACGAGTTGCGGCGCCGCCGAGGTCGTTCGATGCGGCCGCGAGGCGCTCGGCCCAGTCGGCGGCGATGCGCCGCCGCACGGCCCACGCCGGCCGGTCGGGCGTGTGCTCGTCCGGCAAGTCCGCGAGCACGGCGAGCGAGAGCTCGCCCGGACGGGGCGCGAACACGGTGCGGATCAGCCGCACGAGCTCCGGCGTGCCGAGCGTCGTCATGGTCCGCTATTCTCCCTCGACGGCGAGACCTGTGTTGTACTACACCCCGTCCGTGATCGGCGAGAACACCCCGTGACCGAAGCTGTCGCAGCGGATAGGACCGCACGGGCGAGGCGCCGACCTCGCGTGGCGGTCGTGCTGGCCGCCGTCGCGCTCTCGATCGGGGTCGCGCTCGGGCTGTGCGAGCTCGGCCTGCGCGCCGTCGCCAGCGTGTTCTTCCCCAAGATGATGGTGCTCGACGACGAGCTCGGCTGGCGCCACGAGATCGATGTGCGCAAGACGTTCGTCAACGAGCTGGGCGAGAAGATCCTCGTCGTGCAGAACGCGTACGGTCATCGTGGCGCTCCGCCGAGAGCCGAGCGCGCAGCCGGATCGAAGCGCATCTTGACGCTCGGCGATTCGTTCACCGAGGGCGTGCAGGTGTCGGAGTCCGACCTGTTCACCGCGCGCATCGCGGCCGCCAATCCCACGCTCGAGGTGCTCAACGCCGGCGTCGGCGGGTACGGCACGGTGCAGGAATACCTGTACCTCGCCGGACCGGGACTCGCGCTCGAGCCGGATCTCGTGCTCGTGATGTTCTACGAGAACGACCTGACGGACAACGCGCTGCCCTACTATCCCGGGTTCGGGCCCCGGCCCTACGTACGGATCGAGAACGGCGCGGCGCGCATCGTCGAGACGCTCGATCCGAGCGCGTTCGAGAAGTTCATCCTCCCCGTTCCACTGCGCAGGGTCTGGAACGACCACAGCATGCTGTACTACTTCGTCAACAGCCGGATCTACCAGCCCCTACGGGCCCAGCGCATGCACGCGCTGCAGCTGGCAGACCTGCAGGCGATCGACCGGGAGACGCGCTTCGCGATCCTCAACCACATGATCGGCAAGCTCGACCAGCTGCTGTCCGAGCACGACACGCCGTGGCTCCTGGTCGTGATCCCGAGCCACGAGGACGCAACCGAGGGTCGGTCGGCCGTGGGGTCGAGCGTCTCCGAGCTATGCCGGGCTCGCGCCATCCGCTGCCTGCCGCTGCTCGATCGACTCCACGCCGAGATCGCCGGGGGCACGCAAGTTTACTTCGCCAACGACATCCACTGGACGCGTGACGGGCACCGCGTGACCGCGGACGAGATCTTGACGTACCTGCGCCGCGAATACGCGACACCGTAGCGACGGCGTCAGGGCGCGAGGTGTCGCAAGAGGAACCGTTCGAGGGCGCGGTAGAAGTCGAACTGGTTCTCCTCGTTGTGGAACCCGTGGCCCTCGTCGTCCTTGACCATGTACTCGACCGACAGGCCGCGCGCGCGTAGCGCGGACACGATCTGGTCGCTCTCGGCCTGGGGCACGCGCGGATCGTTGGCCCCCTGGGCCACGAGGACCGGGACGCGGATGCGGTCGGCGTGGAAGAACGGCGACGTCGCGCGCATGCGCTCGGCGTCGCGCTCGGGATGCCCGACCATCTCGTGCAGCATCTCACGATACGGCCGCCAGTACGGCGGGATCGACTCGTACCACGTGAACAGGTTCGAGATCCCGACGTAGCTCGCGCCGCAGGCGTAGAGCTCGGGCGTACGCACGAGCCCCGAGAGCACGGCGTAGCCGCCGTAGCTCCCGCCGTAGATCGCCACGCGCCGCGGATCGGCGATCCCCTGCTCGATGGCCCAGCGCACGGAGTCGGTCAGGTCGTCCTGCATCGCGAGGCCCCACTGGCCGAACCCGGCCTCGAGGAACTGGCGACCGTAGCCGGCCGAGCCGCGGAAGTTGACCTGCAACACGGCGAAGCCGCGGCTCGCCAGGAACTGCACGTCGGGCTGGAAGCCCCACGAGTCCCGGGCCCACGGTCCGCCGTGCGGGTTGAGCACGAGCGGCAGGTCGCGCCGCGGCCGGTCGGGCGGCAGGGTCAGATACCCGCGCAGCGGGAGGCCGTCCCGCGCGGCGAAGCGCACCGGCTCCATCGGGGCCATGCGCTCTTCGGGGAGCCACGGCGAGAGGTCGCAGATCGGCGTGAGCTTCTTCGCGCCGACGTCGAGGAGCCAGTAGCCTCCGAGCGTCCGATCGCTCCCCGAGTGCACGACGAAGCACCGTTCGTCCCGCGAGTGCGAGATCAGCGTGTTCTCCCGCCCGGAGAGCCGCTCGTCGACGAGCGCCTGGAGCGCGGCGCGCGTCTCGTCGAGGAACCCGTACTCCAGGCGCTCGGTCTCGTACATCGCGCCGGTCAGGCGGCGCCTGAGGCGCGAATACAGGACGTGGCCGACATCGACCTGCGGATGCTCGAACACGAGGTTGGTCGTCTTCCCGGTCTTTCCGTCGTACTCGTAGATCGCCGCCGTGTCCCGGCCGACGTTCGAGCTGACGATGAGGCCGTGCGGGGAAGCGAACGAGAACAGGAGCGGCCGCGCGTACTCCTTGAAATCGTACGTCGCGACCTGCCGCCACGGCTCGGACTCGGTATCGCGGTACAGGACGCTGGTGTTCACGCCGTCGGTCGTCACCGCGGCGCGCAGCCGGCCGTCGTGGTCCGTGTACCAGGCCTGGACGTTCCCCGGGTTTTCGGCCACGAGGCGCATCGCCCCCGTGCGCACGTCGACGTGGAACACGTCGAACACCTGCGGGTCGCGCCGGTTCATCTGGAACAGGATCTCGTCGTCCCGGTCCTCGAGGTCGTCGACGAGAGCGCACTGGACGCCGTCGAACGGCGTGAGGTCGACCGCGTTCTCGCCGCTCGCATCGACCGCGTGGAGCCGGTAGTTCTCGTCGCCGCCACGGTCCTGCACGTAGACCAGGCGCGAGTCCGAGGCCCAGAAGAACCCGGCGAGGTCGCGCTCGGTCGAGGCGGTGACGCGCGTCGTGCGGCCTGTCTCGAGCTCCTGGACGAACAGGTTGAGCCGCCGGTCCCACGGCTCGAGCCACGCCACGCGCGCGCCACTCGGCGACAGGCGCAGCGTCAGGCGCTGGGGCTTGCGGAAGAAGTCCTCGAGCGGAATCATCGCGCGTCTCCCTCCCGTTCGGCCGTGTCCCGCCACATCCGATCGATCTCGTCGAGCATCGGCTCGCCGGCCACGAGCGCGAAATCGCCGTGGTCCGCTCCCTCGAGCACGACGAGCCGCACGTCGGGCGCTGCGGCAGCGCCCGCCGCCGCTGCGGCGGCGCCCGCGGCAGCGGCAATGGCGCGACTCTGCTCGACCGGCACCACGCGGTCCCGGTCGCCGGCGACGACGAGCATGGCACACCGCAGACCGCGCACGCGCTCGATCGACGGGTAGTGCTCGACGAGCACGAGCGACACCGGAAGGTACGGGTAGTGCACGTGCGCCACCTCGGCGAGCGTGGAGAACGGCGAGCGCAGGACGAGCGCGCGGGGCTCGAACTCGGCGGCGAGGCCGAGCGCCACGGCCGCGCCGAGCGACTCGCCGAAGTAGATCAGCCGCGTGGGATCGGCGCCCTTGTGCTCGACGAGGAACCGCCGCGCCGCGCGGGCGTCCCGCGCGAGGCCGGCCTCGCTCGGCCGTCCGGGGTTCCCGCCGTAGCCGCGGTAGTCGACGAGCAGCACGGCGAAGCCCCGGCGCGCGAGCCCCGCGGCGATCTCGGCGCGGTTGCCGCGATGGCCCGCGTTTCCCGGCAGCACGAGCACCGTCGCGCGCGGCGCCGCGGCGTCCGACGCCGCGGCGCCCGACGCCGGCACGTACCACGCGCGGAGACGCAACCCGTCCTCGGTATCGATCTCGACGTCGGTCGCGCCCGAGAGCCCCGAGGTCGCGACCTCTCGCGGAACGCCGATCGGGAAGTACAGCAGCCGGCGCTGGACCAGGCGCAGCGCGAGAAGCAACGCCGCCGCGAGCGCGAGCACGATCCCGGAGATGCGCAGCGCAGACGCCATCGTGCGATCGCTCAGCCCTTGATCACGCCGATCGGACGCATACGGGCGACCTTGCGCGAGAGCCCCGCGCGGTGCACGACGTCGACCACCTCGTCGACGTCCTTGTACGCCTGCGGCTGCTCCTCGGCGAGGCCGCGCCAGCTCTGCGCGCGGGCCACGACGCCCCGCGCGCGCAGCTCCTCGTCGATGCGCCGGCCCTGGGACGCCCGGAGCGCGGCGGTGCGGCTCATCGCGCGGCCCGCTCCATGGCACGTCGTGCCGAACGTCTGCTCCATGCTGCCGGGCTGGCCGACGAGGACCCAGCTCGCGCGCCCCATGTCGCCGGGGATCAGCACCGGCTGGCCGACCGCCCGGTAGCGCTGCGGGATCTCGGGATGGCCCGCAGGAAACGCGCGCGTCGCGCCCTTGCGATGGACCCACACGCGACGCGACCGCCCGTCGATCGTGTGCGTCTCGTGCTTCGCGATGTTGTGCGCCACGTCGTAGACCAGGGACAGGCCGAGGTCTGCGGCCGAGCGGCCGAACACCTCGGCAAATACGTCGCGCGTCTGGGCCATCAGCAGCTGGCGGTTGCACCAGGCGAAGTTCCCCGCAGCGCACATCGCACCGAGATACCGCCGCCCTTCCGGGCTCTCGACGGGGGCACAGGCGAGCTGGGCATCGGGCAGCACGATGCCGTGACGCTCGGGCACGCCGCGCAGGTCGCGCAGCGCGTCGTCGCACACCTGGTAGCCCAGCCCGCGCGATCCGGAGTGGATCATCACGCACACCTGGTCCTTGACCAAGCCGAGCGCCTGCGCCGCCGTCTCGTCGCACACCTCGTCGACGACCTGGATCTCGAGGAAGTGGTTCCCCGATCCGAGCGTCCCGCACTGCGCGGCGCCGCGCGAGATCGCGCGCTCGGAGACGAGATCGGGATCCGCCCCGTCGAGGCAGCCGCGCGCTTCCGTGTGCTCGAGATCGGTCTCGGTCGCGAGGCCCCGCCCGACGAGGAACGCCGCGCCCTGTCCCATCAGCTGGCGCAGCTCCCGCGCATCGAAGCGGTACGTGCCGCCCCGGCCGACGCCCGCCGGGACGCGGCGATACAGCGCCTCGACGAGCGTCTCGAGGACCGGCTCGACCTCGCGCCGCGTGAGCTTCGAGCGCACGAGGCGCACGCCGCAGTTGATGTCGTAGCCCACGCCGCCCGGCGAGATCACGCCGCCCTCGGCGGGATCGGTTGCGCACACGCCGCCGATCGTGAACCCGTAGCCCCAGTGGATGTCGGGCATCGCCAGGCTCGCGCGCTGGATCCCGGGAAGGAACGCGACGTTCGCCACCTGCTCGGGCGCCTGGTCGTGGCGGATCTGCTCGATCAGCTTTTCACTGGCGAAGATCAGGCCGTCGACGCGCATCCCGCGCTTGTAGCTCTTCGGGATGCGCCAGACGCAGTCGCCCGCGCGCTCGAGCGGACCGTCGTACGCTTGCTTGCCCACGCGACCGTCTCCGCGCTCAAACGTCGACGATGAGCTCCGCGACCCATTCCGCACCGTCGCGCTCGACCGACAGCCCATGGTACGTGATCGCCTTGACCTCGTGCAGTAGGACGATCCCCGGGTCGTCGACCGAGAGCGCGCGGGCTCGGCCCTCGAGGCCGCCCTCGACGAGGACGACGTCGAAGTCGCAGAGAACGACCCGATCGCGGTCGGAAACGTAGAGCAGCTCGCTCAGCCAGTCGAAGAGCAGCAGGTCTACCCGGTCGCCCTGGACATGGACCTCGACCGGCGTGGCGGTCGGGCGGTCGGGGAGCGGCTCGGCGATCAGCGAGAAAAGCCCGCGCGCGGCCTCGACCAGGAGACCGGGAAGGTCCGCCGCTCGCGCGCGGATCCCGACGTCCGCGGTGTGATCGAACGTCTCGAAAACGGGGACACGCTCCTACACGGCGTCGCTGAGGCTCGAGAACGTGAAGCTCGTGGCCTTGATCGCGGGCAAGACTGCGTTGCCCTGCCGGACGGCCGGCGTCATGCCCACCACGTTCTGCAGCACCACCGCCGGGCTCTCGTTGAACCGGAAGTTCATCACCGAATGACGGACCTTGCCGTCCTCGATGAGCCATACCCCGTCGCGCGTCAGGCCGGTCATCTGCAGCGTCTGCGGATTCACGCTGCGGATGTACCAGAAGTTGGTCACGAGCAGGCCGCGATCGGTCGACGCGATGAGCGACTCGATCGTCTCGTTGCCGCCGTCGAGAACGAGGTTCGACGGGGTCGGGCTCGGCGCACGGTCGTTCTTGCGCGCCCAGTACCGGTCGTACCACAGGTTCTTCAGGACGCCGTTCTCGATCCACGTGATCGGCGCCGCGGCGAGCGGCTCGCCGCCGCCGCCACCTCCGCCACCGCCGCCGCCGCCGCCCCACGGGCTGCCCGGTCGGCGCGCGTCGTTCGGGTCCGAGCGCAGCGTGACCGATTCGTGGAACAGCTTCTGACCCAGGAGCGTGCCGCCGTCCTTCTTCGAGAAGTACGAGCGGCCTTCTTCCGCCGTTCGAGCCGAGAACGCGAAGCCCAGGCCGAAGCCGAAGAGACCGGCGACCGCCGCGGGCTCGAGGACCACCGTGTAGTCCCCGGGCTCGAGCGCCTTGGGGCTCGCCGAGTCGCGGGCCTTCTGCAGCGCGCGCTTGGCGATCGCTTCGGCCCCGACGTCGGACAGGCGCCACGATGCCTGCTCGGCCCAGCCCGAGCCTGTGCCGTCGGCCGTCCGCACGGTCGCGCTGAACGAGGCGTCGGTGGCGCGATGCCAGCCGAAGTTCCCGGCCTTGTTGGCCACGCAGCGCACCGTGCCTTCGTTCGTGAAGAACCCCGAGCTGTTGCAGCCGTCCTTGGCCGCGGGCGCGGTCACCGCGCGCACACCCGGGATGCGCGATTCGGCCGAGGCCCGCGCCGTCGCGTCGTCCCAGGCCGGGATCGAGAGGTAGCTCTGCTTCGGCAGCGGCCCGACGTACTCGGGATCGGGCGGAAGCAACCCGGCCAGCTCTTCCGCTCGGCGCATCGCCCGCTCGAGCGCCGCGTCGGACGTCTCGTTCAGCGACACGCGCCCGGTGCGCGTCTCGCGCGTCGCCGACACGACCACCGTCAGGCCTTCGGTTGCGCCCGACGTGGTGATCTCGTTGTTCGCGAAGCGCGTGTTCGAGCCGCGCTCGAAGAGCAACGATACGTTCGCGTCCTCGACCTTAGCGAAGCCCAGCGCGCGCTCGGCGATCTCGCGACACTCCTTCTCGCTCGGTGGCATCGGCTCACTCCGTCCGCAGCACACGGATCTGACGAAACAGGGTCGGCGAGCAGCCGTGGCTCATCGCGTTCGTCTGGCCCGGCTGCCCCTTGCCGTCGTTCCCCAGGCCGACGTTCTCCCAGAACCGCTTGTCCGCGATCGCCGAGCATGCGCCCCAGAAGTCGGTGGTCTTGCTCTGGTAGGCCACATCGGCGAGCATCCGGCCGCGCTTCCCGCCCTTGATCTCCCAGAACGCGTCGCCGCCGAACTGGAAGTTGTAGCGCTGCTGGTCGATCGAGTACGAGCCGCGGCCGTCGATCAGCACGCCGTCGTCGACCATGCCGATCAGGTCGTCGAGGCTCGTGCCGTCCTTCCCCGGCTCGAGCCACACGTTGGGCATGCGCTGGAACGGGATGCTGTCGAAGCTGTCGGCGTGGCAGCAGCCGCGCGACGCGCTCTCGCCCACCAGGTGCGCCTGGTCGCGCGATCGTCTGATACGCCATGGAACACGCCGCTGCTTGAGGATGTGCCAGCGACGTGGCCTTGACCCCATCGTCGTCGTAGCCGACGGTCGACATCGCCTTGGGCAGCAGTCGGTCGCCGACGACGTTGACGAGCGGCGAGCCGAAGCGGAGCTTGCCCATGACCTTCTCCGGCGGCGCGACGAACGACGTGCCGGCGAAGTTCGCCTCGTAGCCCAGCGCACGATCGAGCTCGGTCGAATGTCCGATCGACTCGTGGATCGTCAGCCCGAGGTGCGACGGCAAGAGCACGAGGTCCTTGAGCCCCGGCTCGACCGACGGCGCAGCGAGGTGCTCGACCGCCTCCTCGGCCACGCGCCGCGCGGCGCTCCGCATGCCGCAGGCCTCGACGTGCTCGTAGCCGCCCGTCACCGGGACGACCTGGAACGAGCGCGACTTGCTCTTGCGCGTCTTGACGTCGACCGCGGTCGCGCTGAACCCCGGATAGGTCTGCAGGATCAGCTGCTGGATCGACGATCCCTCGGTCGAGGCGAAGTACTTGTCCTCGGTCCGGAACGTCAAGGACGACGAGACGTTCACGATCCCCGTGACCTGCCGGGCCGTCTCGTGGATCTCGCTGCAACACGGCGAGCTGCTCGGCGACCGGCACGTCGAACGGGTTCTTCTCGAACGGCGTCGTGTAGCGGTCGCGATACGCCGGGACCGGGGCCAGCTCGATCGGTCGTCGAGCGAGCGCGGCGTTGGCCTTGGCGATCGCCACGGCCTCGCTCGTCACCCGCGCGATCTCGTCCTTCTCGACGCGCGGGCTTGCGGCGAAGCCCCACACGCCGTTGCGCAGCACGCGCACGCCGAAGCCGAACGACTCGCTCTCGGTCGCGCTCGGGACGTGGTTGAACTTCCGCGCCTCGGCCCCGGCCGAGCGGTCGGGGCTCGTGCGCATCCCGACCGAGCGGTTGCGGTACCGGTTGATCCGGATGTCGGCGTAGCTGCAGCCGAGCTTGCGCGCGCGGTCGAGGGCGACCGCGCCGAGCCGCTCGAGATCGGCGAGCCCGAGAGCGGGTGCGCGGGCGGGCGGCGCGGCGAACGCCGGCACGCGGAGCAGGTCCGCGACGGCCGTCGCCGCCGCTGCGGCGCCGAGGGTCCACAGCACGTCCCGGCGTGAGGGCGACACGGCGGGCCTCCTTTCGAGCGGGAACGGCGTAGCTTACCATGGCACGTCGTGCGGACCACGATCCTCAGCGTCGTCGGGGCGCGGCCCAACTTCCTCAAGGCGGCGCCGCTACACCGGGAGTTCCTCGAGCACCCCGATCGGATCGCGAGCGTGCTGGTCCACACCGGCCAGCACTACGACTTCGCCCTGTCCGCGGCGTTCTTCCGGGACCTCGAGCTGAGCGAGCCCGACCACCACCTGGAGGTCGGATCGGGATCGCACGCCGTGCAGACGGCGGCGGTGATGGTGCGGTTCGAGGAGGTCGTGCGAGCGCGGCGGCCCGACTGGGTCGTCGTGTTCGGCGACGTGAACTCGACGCTCGCCTGCGCGCTCGTGTGCGCGAAGGAGAAGATCCCGCTGGCCCACGTCGAGGCCGGGCTGCGGAGCTTCGATCGGTCGATGCCCGAGGAGATCAACCGCGTGCTGACCGACCGGGTGTCCGATCGGCTGTTCGTGACCGAGGCCGCGGGGGTGGACAACTTGCGGCGCGAGGGGCTGCCCGACGTCCGGATCCACCTCGTGGGCAACATTCTGATCGACACGCTGCTGCGGTTCCGCGAGCGCGCGCTCGGCTCGGACATCCTCGGCCGCCTGGGCCAGACGCCACGGAGCTACCTCGTGTGGACGATGCACCGGGCGGGAACGGTCGACTCGGAGGACCGGCTCCGCAGCTCGGTCGACCTGCTGCGCCGCGCGGCCGAGCGCGCGCCGATCGTGTTCCCGGTCCATCCGCGCACGCAGCGTAGCCTCGAGCGCTGTGGGCTGTGGGCCGCGCTGCGCTCGACCCCCGCGCTCACGCTGACCGAGCCCCTGGGGTACCTGGACTTCCTGTGCCTCGTCGCGTGCTCGATGGGCGTGGTGTCGGACTCGGGCGGCGTGCAGGCCGAGACGACGTTCCTCGACGTGCCGTGTTTGACCCTGCGCACCGAGACCGAGCAGCCGGTGACGGTCGAGCGCGGCACGAACCGCCTGGTCGGCCTCGACGCCGAGCTCGTCCTGCGCTCGGTCGACGAGATCCGCGAGGGTCGAGCCAAGCGCGCGTGTCCGATCCCGGGCTGGGACGGCCGGACCGCGGCCCGCATCACCCGGGTGATGCTCGCGTAACGGGATGACCGAACCCGAGCGGATCCTGGTCACCGGCGCGGCGGGCTTCCTTGGCTCGAACCTGTGCCGCGCGCTCCTCGACGCCGGGCATTGGGCGTGCGGGGTCGACGACCTGTCCCACGGCGCGATGCGCAACGTCGAGCCGTGCCTCGCCCACCCGCGGTTCTCGTTCGTCCGGCAGGACGCCCGCGATCGCACGGCGCTCGAGGAGCTGGCTCGCGGCGCGGCGGCGATCGTGCACCTCGCGGCGTACAAGATCCCGCGCTACGGCGGCGCGCTCGACACGCTGACCAACAACGCCCATACGACGCTGTCGGTCCTCGAGGCCGCGCGCGCCACGGGGGCCCGGGTCGTGCTGGCCTCGACGTCCGACGTCTACGGCAAGAGCCCGAAGCTCCCGTTCCGCGAGTCGGACGAGCTGCGTCTCGGCCCGAGCGACGTGAAGCGCTGGGCCTACGCCGGGTCGAAGATCCTCGACGAGCACTACGGGGTCGCCTACCACCGCGAGCGCAGGGTCCCGGTGACGATCCTGCGGTTCTTCGGCAGCTACGGTCCGGGACAGAACACGACCTGGTGGGGCGGCCCGCAGTCGGTGTTCATCGCCGCCGCGCTGCGCGACGAGCCGATGCAGATCCACGGCGACGGGCTACAGACGCGCAGCTTCACCTACGTCGACGACACGGTGGACGGCATCGTCCGCGCGCTCGGGACCGAGCGCGCCCGGGGCGAGGTGCTCAACATCGGGAGCACGGTCGAGACGACGATCCTCGATCTGGCGCAGCTCGTGTGGGGCCTCGCCGCGCGAGGTGCGCCGAAGCTCGAGTTCGTCCCGTACCGCTCGTTCGGCAAGTACGAGGACGTCCGGCATCGCGTGCCGGACATCGCGAAGGCCCGGGAGATCCTGGGCTTCGAGGCGCGGGTTGGCCTCGAGGACGGCCTCGGGCGCACGATCGCGTGGCAGCGGGCTCTCGAGGACGGAGCCGCATGATGCGCCGCGTCGTCGTCACCGGCGTCGCCGGGCGGATCGGGTCCCACGTCGCGCGCGCGCTCGTCGAGCGCGGGGACGACGTCGTCGGGGTCGACGACCTGTCGTCGGGCGATCGGCGGAACCTCGCACCGCTCGTCGACGATCCCCGGTTCACGCTCGAAGAGAGCGACATCCTGGACCGGGAACGGATGGAGGCGGCGTGCGCCGGCGCCGATACGCTCGTGCACCTCGCGGCCCGGGCCGACGGAGGGGCGGCGGGGACGCTCGAGCGGCTCGATGTCCACGCTCGCGGGACCGAGATCGCCCTGGCCTGCGCGGCGCGCGAGCGGGCGCGGTTCGTCTTCGCGTCCTCGGGGCTCGCGCCGCGCGAGGAGGACGACGTCGTCCTCGGCGATCCGCAGCTCCGCTCGTGGTGCGATGCGGCCGCGAAGGTCTACGGCGAGCACCTGTGCTTCGGCTACGCCGAGAAGCACGACCTCCCGATCGCCATCCTGCGCTACTCCGGGGTCTACGGACCGTCCTTCGGCCGGCCGACAGCGGTCGATCGGTGGATCGACGCCGCGCTCGCCGGGCGACCGATGCCGGTTTCGAGCGTTGGGACGCTCCCGTGGTCGATGCTCCACGTCGACGACGCGGTCCGGGCGACGATCCTCGCGGCCGACACGCCCGCAGCGCTGGGCCACGTGATCAACGTCTGCGGTCCCGCGATCGCGACGTCCGAGCTCGCGCGCCTCGTGTGGCGGCTCGCCGGACGGACGGGCGAGCCGGTGCTCGACGAGCGACCCGCCGAGGTGCAGGAGCCGCGGGCGATCGACGGCTCGAAGGCCGCGACCGTGCTCGGCTTTGCGCCGCAGGTCGCGGTCGCCTGCGGCCTCGAGCGGCAGGTCCGCTTCGTCCGCGAGAACCCGTGAGCGCCCGCCTCCACGTCGTCGTTCCGCTGCTCGACGAGTCGCCGAACGTCCCGCGCCTCGTCCGGGACCTCGGCACGTTCGCGCGCGAGATCGGCCCCGACCTCGTGTGCCGCGTGATCTTCGTCGACGACGGGAGCACCGACGGCACCGCCGAGCGGATCGAGGCCGAGCGCGGCGGCCTCGACGTCACCGTCCTGCGCCATCCATCGAACCGCGGGCCAGGCGCCGCGTTCCGCACCGCGTTCGAGCACCTGGCGCCGCTCCTCCGCGCCGAGGACTGGGTCCTGACGCTCGAGGGCGACAACACGTCGCGCCTGTCGACCGTGAAGCAGATGCTCGTGCGGCGGCACGAGGGGTTCGACGTCGTCCTCGCCAGCCCGTACGCCTACGGCGGCGGGATCACCCAGACGTCGCTCGTGCGCACGTTTCTGAGCCACATGGCGAACGGCCTGGTCAAGGAGCTCCTGGGGATCCACGGGATCCTGACCATGAGCTCGTTCGTCCGGCTCTACTCGGCCCCGATCCTCGGTCGGCTCCAGGCGCGCCACGGCCCGGGGATCGTCGACAGCCGCGGCTTCGAGTGCATGGTCGAGCTGTTGAGGAAGCTCGTGGACGCCCGGGCGACGATCTCCGAGGTCGCGATGCCGCTCGACGGCTCGCTGCGCGAGGGCCCGAGCAAGATGCCGACCCTGCGCACGATCCGCGGCTACCTGCGCTTGTTCCTCAATCGCAGGCGCGATCGAGGTTGAGACACAGCACCGCCGGCCCCGCGCTCGTTTCGATCTCGCGCCGCCGCTCGATCCGTCCCCGTGGGGCGAGGCGCGCGTAGCGCTCGGGCGTCATGAGCAGGTACCGCGAGCGCGGCGCGACGTCCTCGACCTGGAGCAGGGTCGCCACGCCGATCCCCGACGGCAGCCCGGCCAGGTCGACCGGATACTCGAGCGGAGGCTCGTAGTACACGGCGAGCGTGTTGCACCAGCGGTCGGGCGAGCTGCGGTAGGCCACGTCGTCGCCGACCTGCGTCCTGAGCGACTCGATCGCCCGCCGGTAGGTCCCGTCGTACGCCGGGCGCCAGCGCTCGTACTCGACGAGGAATGCGGGCAGCATGCACAGCTCGAGCCCGAGGACGACGAGCGCGAGCGCGCGGCCCCACCCGTCGCGGAACGCGGCGAGGATCAGGGCCGAAAACAGCAGGTGCACCGAGAGCAGCCGGTAGTCGCCGTAGTTGCCCACGATGTAGAGCGGCAGGATCAGGGCCGCGATCCCGCCCAGGTTCACGAAGTGCAGCACCGGCGCGGGAAGGCGCCGCGCCCGGACCCGCTCGATCGCGAGCGCGACGAGGAGCACGACCACCTGGAGCCTCTGTCCCGTCTCGAGCGCGGTGGCGCCGGGCGAGACGATCGCTCGCAGGTTGGCGAGCGTGCGCTCGACCCACACGCGAGCGAGCCGCGCAGGGTCGTCCGTCACGGTCGACGGCGACCACGTGCCCTCGAACGGCACGCTGAAGTAGCCGTTGAGGAGCCACACCGCGCCCGCGGTCAGCGCCGCTGCCCCGAGCGCGGCCCCGCGCACGCTGCGACCGCGCCCCTCGGACGCCAGGTACGCGAACGGGAACAGCAGCACGGCCCACGTGATCCGCAGCGCGCTCGCGAAGACGAGGAGCACGGCGCACACCACGATCGCCCCGTGCGCGCGCCGATCGCGGATCACGCGAACGAAGAGCCCGGCAAGCGCGATCGCCAGCGCGTAGTGCAAGCCCTCCTGCATGTTCGTCTGGACGAACCGCAGGAGCGGGCAGAACGTGGCGCACAGCGCACCGACGAGGACCGTGCCGGGCCGGTCGATCCCCGTGACGAGCAGGAACGTCAGGATCGCCGCGGCGATCAACCCGAGGTGGAACAACGGCGCCGATGCGAGCCCGTAGCCGAAGATGCGGCCGAGCGTGCCGTAGGCCACGGGGAACACCGGCCCGTAGATCCCGAAGCTCGGCCCCGCGGGGGCGGTGCGCTCGTCGATCGAGTAGTTGCCGCCCGAGAAGCCGACGTCGAGATAGGTCCGCGTCATGTGCCAGTTCTCGGTCTCGTCGTTCGTGTGCGGCGCGGGCGCGAAGTCCGAGAGATTCGCCCCGTGGACGCCGTGGACCAGGGCCAGCGTCGCCAGGATCGGCGCGGCCATCGTCGCGGCGACGACGAGGGCCCGGAGGAAGGGCTTCAAAACTTCACGCGCTGCATCGCCCGCAGGACGTCGAGACCGTAGACCGTGCCGCGCCAGTCGACGCCCCCGCGCCGCATGCAGGCCCACGCCGAGTGCAGCAGCATCCCGGCGAGCAGTAGCTGGCCGATCGGCTGGGCCACGATCACGAGCGGGCTGCGCCCGATCTTCCACGCCACGACGACGGCGTGGAGCGCGAGCGTGACGAGCGCGACGGCGGCGAGAGCGGCGACGACCGGGCTCGGCTGGACGAGCGCGACGAGCGGCCCGAGCGCGAACGCGACGACGGCCAGGGCGACCGCCACCGCCCGCCCGACGCGGTAGTGGCCGACGAACGCGAACAGGTTTTTCTCGAGCCCCCGGGCCATCTGACGCAGCGAGCCGTACCAGCGCACCTCGACCTGGCCGAGGCCGATCGCCAGGCGGCTACGCCCGCCGTTGCGCGCGACCATCAAGCCGAGCCCCACGTCGTCCAGGACCTCGAGCCGCAGCCAGTCGAAGCCCGGCGTGCGCGCGAGCATCTCGCGGCGCACGAGGTTGAACGCGCCGACCCCGACGTACGCCCGCGACCCCGGCCGCCCCACGCGCTCGGCTCGCGTACGCTGGAGGAACGCGGTGCCGAACGCGGCCTGGGCCACGTCGTGCCAGAACGAACCGGCGTGCAGCTCGGGGACCGCGGTCAGGTGATCGAGCCGCTCCTCGATCGCCCACGCCACCGCACGGCGTAGCGCACCCGGAGCGAAGTGCACGTCGGCGTCGGTGAACAGCAGCCACTCCCCGCTCGCCGCGCGCACACCCGAGTCGAGCGCGTGGACCTTGCCGAGCCAGCCCTCGGGCAGCCGGCGCACGTGCAGCGCGACGACCCGCGGGTCGAGCGAGGCGATCTCGTCGGCGATCGCGCCCGTCGAGTCGGTCGATCGATCGTCGACGAGCACGATCTCGAGGTCCGGGTAGTCCTGGGCCGTGAGCGTCGCGACCGCCGCGCGCACCGACTCGCCCTCGTTGCACGCCGGGACGATTACGCTCAGCTTGGGCCAGCGTTCGGGTGCACTGGGCTCGAGCCTCTCGAGCCACGGCAACTGGCGCCCCCCCACGAGCGCGCGCAGGTAGTACACGCACCAGCCGATCGACGCGAGCCCGCTCCACGCGGCGAGCGCGAGGTCGCCCGGTCCTATTTGCAGCGGCAGACCCGGATCGGGCAGCGGCTATGGACGCAGTTCCCGTTCCCCGCTCCGCACTGCGCGTCGCAGTCCACGTCCTTCGAGCACTGCGGGATCAGCCGGCAGATCGCTGCTTCGGTGGCCGGGACGCCGTCGGCCGGCTCGATCCCGTCAGCCCATGCTTCCTCGAGGCTGCCCGGCTCGGGCGCCGGCGCGGGCTCGGCACCCGCGTCCTCCCCGACGACCAGGATCTCGGTCGATCCCGCGAACCCCCACGCGGTGGCGCCGAGCACCAGGACGACGAACCCGAGGACCAGCAGGCTCTTGCGGCTCATGACTCCTCCTTGTATGCCGGGTTTATACCCGGCGGTGTGCTTCCGGTCAATCGGCGCGGAGCGTTTCGTATAATCCGCGCCGTGAGCGAGGCAGCCGCAGACGAGGGCGTGTCGGTCGTCATCCCGGTATTCAACTCGGCGGCGGGGATCCCGACGCTCGTCGAGCGCCTCGCGGCGGTACTCGGCGGCCTGGGGCGCCCGTACGAGGTGATCCTGGTCGACGACCGCAGCGCCGATTCGAGCTGGGACGCGATCCAGCGTTGCCGGACCGCGCGACCGTGGCTCCGCGGCATCCGGCTGATGCGCAACTCGGGGCAGCACAACGCGCTCCTGTGCGGGATCCGCGCGGCGCGGAACGCGACGTGCGTCACGCTCGACGACGACCTGCAGAACCCCCCCGAGGAGATCCCCAAGCTCCTGGCGCGGCTCGCCGAGGGCCACGATCTCGTGTACGGCACACCGATCGTCGCGCGCCACGCGCTGCGCCACCGCCTGGCCTCACGGATCCTGCGCTTCGCGCTGTCGGTCGCGCTCGGAGCGCGGATCGCGCGGGTCGTCAGCCCGTTCCGCGCGTTTCGGACCCACCTGCGCCGCGCGTTCGCCGACGTGCGCACGCCGTGGATCATCGTCGACGTCCTCCTGACCTGGGCCACGACGAACGTCGGGACGGTGACGGTGCGCCACGACGCGCGGGGGCACGGCCGGCCGACCTACACGTTCCGCCGGCGCTTCGTCCAGGCGCTCGACCTGATCACCGGGTTCAGCACGCTGCCGCTCAAGATCGCGAGCGTCATCGGCTTCGTGTTCACCGTGTTCGGCTTCGGCGTCCTGTGCTACGTGCTGTGGGTGTACTTCCGCTACGGCGGCGTGCCGGGCTTTCCGTTCCTGGCCTCGACGATCGCCATCTTCTCGGGTGCGCAGCTGTTCGCGCTCGGTGTCGTCGGCGAGTACCTGGCCCGCATGTTCCAGCGCACCATGGACCGTCCGCCGTACACGATCGGCGAGACGACCGACCCGCCGGGCGCCGGGTAGATGAGCCGCCGGAAGCCCGACACGCGCGTCGCCGCCGGACAGCGCTCGTACTACCGGTCGCTGCTCGAGACCCACGGCGACAGCCCGAGGTCCGTGGGCTACAACGACGCGACGACGCAGAACGAGCGGTTCGCGCGACTGGCCCGCGTGTTCGACGGCCAGCTGCCGCCGTTCACGGTGCATGAGATCGGCTGCGGCCTGGGCCACTTCGGGGAGTACCTGGCCGCGCACCACCCCGGGGCGGCGTACTCGGGCAGCGACCTGGTCGAGGAGTTCGTCCTCGCGTGCCGCAAGAAGCTCCCCGGCTCGGTGTTCGAGCTGCGCGACGTCACGGCCGAGCCTCCAGCCGAGCGCTACGACTTCGTCACGATGAGCGGCACGCTCAACCCGCGCCTCGAGACGCCCGACGCGGAGTGGAGCGCGCACGTCCGCGCGGTCCTCGACGCGATGTACCGGATGGCGCGGTGCGGGATCGCCGCGAACTTCTTGACGTCCTACGGGCACGAGGAGAAGCGGCGCCCCGAGCTGCACTACCAGGACCCGGCCGAGATCCTGGACCACATCACGCGCCGGCTCTCGCGCCACGTGGAGATCGACGCCGCGGGGCCGCTCTACGAGTTCACGCTGCGGGTCCACCGGCCCGAGCACGTGCGCGCCCTCTACCCCGCGGCCGAGTTCAACCGCTACTTCGGTTGAGCGGGCCCTTCGCGCCAGCCCCAGATGAACCACGGGGCCTCGGGCCCGGTGTGGAACAGCAGATCGAGCACGCTGACCGCGTGATCGAACGGCGGCCAGGACTGCGGGTACTCGGGGTAACCGTCGTACGTCTTGTAGCGCAGGTCGACGCCGATCGCAGAGAAGCGCGACTCGTCGATGTACTGCCGGCCCGACGGACCCGAGAGATACGTCGTGGCGCCGGTCTGGCGCACGAGGTCGAGCAACCGATCGAGCTTGCGGCCTTCCGCACGGTACTCCCGCGCATCGCGCAGCTCGGTCCGGATCCCGAGCAGGTCCCGCGCGATCGAGCGGATCAGGTGCTGGTTCAGCTCGGACAGGCCAGTCCACACCTGGCCGAGGTACACGTCCTCGAAGAACGGCCGGTAGCGCTCGAAGTGCGGGGCGCGGCCGTAGTTCTGGCACAGCGTCTTCCAGTGCACGCGCTGCCAGCGCGGGTTCTCGATCTCGACGTCGCACACCAGGCGATCGAGCCGCGGCCCGGTGGGGATCGTGATCCACTCCGTCCCGCGCGGCGTCTTGATCCGGTTGCGGTTGCGCCAGTCGTTCTTGGTGTACTGGACGTCGTCGTAGAACACGAACAGGTCCGCGTCGTGGATCAGGTCGAAGTACCCCTTCCACGGAACGTAGTTCGACTGGGCGACGACGACGGTCGTCACGCGTCGGTTCCGGGACACCGGGCCTGCTCGCGCTGATCGGCGCTCGGCGTGCGCCAGGCGAAGCGCCGCGCGTCGGCGTTCGGGATGCCCTGGACCACGTCGGCGACGATCGGCCCGAAGACCGGGGCGAACTTGAACGCGTGGCCGCTCCCGCCCGCGGCGACGACGAGCCCCGGACGCTCGGGGTCGCGATCGATCCAGAAGTCCCCGTCGGGCGTGTCGCAGTAGAAGCACGCGCGGCTCGAGGCGATCGGCGCGTCGGCCAGGTCGGGGAGCATCGTCGAGGCGAACTCGCGAAACCGCTCGAGCGTCGATCGATCGAGCGTGTGCGCGCCCCGCGGATCGCGCGGGTCTCCCGGCCCGTGGTTCCCGATCTTGACCACGCCGTCGGTCCGCGGAAAGCCGTACCACCCGGTGCGCGCGATGTCCGAGCCCCACACCGGGAAATGCGGCGCCTCGAACGGCTCGGCGACGCGCGGCCGAAAATGCACGACCGGCTGGGCCACGGGACGCAGCATCCGCTCGAGATGCGGGAGGAGCACCGCGGTCCACGCGCCGGCCGCGACCACGACGTGGTCGGCCTCGATCCGCTCCCCTCCCCGACCGAGCTCGACGCCACAGACACGCGAGCCGCGCTCGACGAGCCGCTCGATCGGTCTGCCGGCGCGCAGCTCGACGCCGGCGACGCGTGCCGCCGCGGCGAGCCGCTCGACCGCGCGACCGCTCCGAGCGTAGCCCGCCCGGGGGTTGAAGTACCCGTCGACGTGGCCCGCCCGGGCCCACGCCGGGAATCGCCGCTCGATCGCGCTCGCGTCGAGCCGCTCGAGCCGGTGCCCGAGCCGTGTCAGGGTCCGATAGCTGTCCCCCTCGAACGTGCCCTCGCCCAGCGCCTCGTGCGAGAGAAGCAGGAACCCGACCTCGTGATACAGCGGCTCGTCGAACCGCGCGTTCCACGCGCGCCAGCCGTCGATCGCGCGCTCGGCCAGGCGGGCGTAGAACTCGTCCGTGCCGTAGTCCATGCGCACGGCCTTGTTGATGTCGGTCGAGGACGCCTCGGGGTTCGGCGGCGAGCCGGCCTCGACGACCGACACCGCGTACTGCCGCGAGCGCAGCTCGAGCGCCGTCGCCAGGCCGATCGCCCCGGCCCCGACGATCACGACCGAGCCCGCTGCCCGGCTCATCGCGCGGCCCGAAGCCGCAGGCTACCTAGTCGGGGACGCAGACGCAGCAGTTGGGCCACACCTGCGGGAACGAGAGGTGGTACCCCTCGGGGCACTGTGGGCACGAGACGAACTTGCAGTTCTGCGTCCCGCCGCCCCCGCCACCGCCGGGCTTGCCGGCAAGCGCCAGCACGCCGCACGTCAGCGCCACGACAACGAGGACGACCACGAGCAGGACTCGCGACTTCTTCATGACTCCCCCTGGATCGATGGCGCCATTCTACCGTCCGACCGCTCAAAGGGCACCTTTTGGCCGCGCGCGCGCCACGGCGAAACGCAGCGTGCCGAGCCCCTGCTCGAACGTCTTCCGCTCGTCGGGCTCGCGGTCGAGGTGGGTCCGCAGGGCCAGGACGTAGACGAACTCGTCGTCGCTCGCCGCGCGCACGTCGACGACGATCGGCTCGGCTCCCGCCGCGGCGCGCCAGGTCCCGCGCACACCGGCGCAGCGGTCGACCGCCGCCGGCTCGAGCCGCGGCGGTCCGACGAGACCCCGACCGAGCAGCTCGTGCTCGGCGATCCATCCCTGCAGCTCGGCGCGGCCGTCGTCCGTGAACCCGGAGCAGCGCATGCCGCGCTCGGCCTCGCGGATGTCGAGGATCCACACGGGAGAGGTCGCGTGGGCCACGCTCGCCAATGCTTCGACACGCTGGGGCTCCGGAACACCGCCCGAGCCCTCGGTTCCCTCGGGAATCGCGGGCGAGAACAGGACCGTGCCGGTGACGTTCAAGTCGCGGAGCACCGCGACCCCGTGCTGCAGGGCGTGGAACTCCTCGGGCACCGCGAGCGCGACCTGCCCGGCGATCCGGACGTACGGAGTAAACCCCTCGGGTGCCGAATACTGGCCCAGCCCGCGCTCGCGCGCCACGCGCAGCAGCGCGTCGTAGATCTCGGGCGTCCGTCCGCCGTAGCCCATCCGGCTCCCGTCGCGCAGACCGAGCCGCGACCGCTTTCCCTCGCGGTCGAGACCGATCACGACCCATTCGGTGTCGACGTCCGAGCCGAGCGGGCCATACGAGATCATCCGCACCGAGCCGAGCGGCACGACCAGGTCGTCCTTGTTCGACGACAGCTCGATCGTATCGGCGGTGATCCGCAGATCGCCCTCGCGCTTCCCGCCGAGGTCGCCCTTCGGCGTGGTCGAGCGGTACCAGACCCGGTCGATCGTTCGCGGGAGCGCGAGCGGCTCCTCGGCCCGGGCCGACCCGAGCGCGAGCGCGAGCACGAGCGCCACGACGAGCGCTCCGGCAGCGCGGCAGCAGCTCATCGTGCGGCGACCGCTCGCCCTTCGAGCGCCCGGGCCGCGGCGTAGGCCGCGACGCCGAACGCGACCGCGACGTTGAGCGACCGCTTGCCCCCGCGCATCGGGATCGCGACGTGCTGGTCGCACGCCCGGCGTAGCTCCTCGCCGACGCCCGCGACCTCGTTCCCCACGACGAGCAGGAGCGGCGCGGGCCACGGGGTTTCGTCGATCGGCACGGCGCCCGGCGTGTCCTCGAGCGCCACGGCGCGCCAGCCCTCGGCGCGCAGCCGCGAAAGCGCGCGCCGGGCATCCGCGTCGTACTCCCAGACCACCATCTCTTCGGCACCGAGCGCCGTTTTCGCGATCTCACGTCGCGGCGGACAGCCCGTGATCCCGCACAGGACGACCCGCGACACCCCGCACGCGTCGGCCGTGCGGAAGATCGACCCGACGTTCCACAGGCTCCGCACGTTGTCCAGGAGCACGGTGAACGGCAGTCGCTCGGGAACCGCGGGCGGCTCGGGACCCCGCACGAACGGGCGGGCCTCGAGCGCGGAGTCGATCTCGACCGGCCTGGCGGTCATCCGCCCACCACAGGCGGGACAGTGGACCATCCGGCCGAGCCACCCGGCGGGCGGCTCGAACACGATGGAGCAAGACTCGGCCGGACACCGCACGTGGATCGACATCCTCGGTAGGATACAACCCGCATGCACCCCCGAGACCGCCTCCGAGCGCTCCTCCGCCCCGCCGTGTTCGCGGCCCGCCGCGCACGCCAGCGCATCGGCCGCGTGCTGCGCCCACCCGTGCCATGGGACGGGATCCACGACCCCGCGCTCACGCGCTTCGAGCCGTGGACCGGGATCTCGGACGGCCGGTTCCAGCACGACTTCCTCGGCGTCAAGACCGACCCGCGCTTCCGGCCGCAAACACGCCCCGATCCTCCCGGGCCCGTCGCCACGCGCTATCCTGCACCGCACGCTGGGTACTTCGAGCTGGCGTTCGTGCTCGCGGCGATCACCGCGGCACGAGCGCGCGAGACGTTCACGGTGCTCGAGCTCGGTGCGGGGTACGGCTACTGGCTCGCGGTCGCCCACCGAGCGCGGAAGCTGACGTCGGACAAGCCGATTCGCCTCATCGGGGTCGAGATGGTCGAGCAGCACGTGCAATGGATGCGCGTCCACTTCGCGAACAACGGCATCGACCCCGAGGAGCACCGGATCGTGCACGCCGCGATCTCGGACCAGGACGGCACCGCGTGGTACCGCCCCGAGGAGAACGCCTGGCTCGACTACGGCCAGACCGTGGTCGGACGCACGGAAGCGAAGGGCCTCGTCCCGGTTCCGGCGCTCGCGCTGAGCAAGCTCCTCGAGGAGACGGGCCCCGTGGACCTGCTCCACGCCGACCTGCAAGGCGAAGAGGGCAAGGCGCTCGGTAGCGCGATCGATGCGCTCGGCGCCGCGGTGCGCCGGATCGTCTGCGCCACCCACTCCCGGAAGATCCACCGATACCTGCGCGACACGTTCCACCACGCCGGCTGGCGCATCGTCGACGACTACGAGTTCAGGAAGCGCGAGCGCACGCGCCTGGGCGACGTGCAGTTCCTCGACGGCCTGTTGACGATGATCAACCCACGCTTCGAGGATGCCCGATGATCGGTCTCGCATTCCACGGGATACGCGACGTACGCATCGAGCGCGTCCAGGACCCGCAGATCGTCGCACCAACGGACGCGATCGTCCGCGTCGAGCGCGCCGCCGTGTGCGGCTCGGATCTTCACGTGTGGCACGGACGAGAGCGGGGCCTCGATCCAGGCACGGTGCTGGGCCACGAGTTCGTGGGCCACGTGGTCGAAGCGGGTAGCGCGGTGCGACTCCCCAAGGGCATCCGGGTGGTCAGCCCGTTCACCACGAGCTGCGGCGCGTGCTTCTTCTGCAATGGCGGCCTCACGGCGCGCTGCGTGCGGGCCCAGCTCTTCGGCTGGGTCGCGAAAGGCGTGGGGCTCGAAGGGGGACAGGCGGAGCTGGTCCGCGTCCCGCTCGCCGACTCGACGCTCGTGTATTTGCCCGACGAGCTCCCCGCCGAGTCGGCGCTGCTCCTCGGCGACGTCTTGCCCACGGGCTGGTACTGCGCCCAGCGAGCCGGCGTCTCGCCCGGTGGGACCTGCGCCGTCCTGGGATGCGGTCCCGTGGGCCTCATGGCGATCGTCGCCGCGCGCGAGCTCGGCGCGTCGACCGTTTGGGCCATCGACAGCGTCCCCGAGCGGCTGCAGCACGCCGTGCGCTTCGGCGCGACTCCCCTCGTCCTGAACGAGGACGTACCCGCGCTCGTCCGCGAGGCGACCGAGGGCCGCGGCGTCGAAGCGGTGCTCGAGGCCGTAGGCAACGCCGCATCCCACCGGCTCGCGCTCGATCTCGTCCGACCGGGCGGCACGATCTCGGTCGTCGGCGTGCACAACGAGCCCGAGTTTCCGTTCACGCCCGGCGAGCTGTACGACCGGAACCTGACCTATCGCGTCGGTCGCTGTCCCGCGCGGTACCTGCTCGAGCCGCTCTTGCGCTGGGTCCAGGCCGGCAAGGTCGATGTGGGCTCCGTGTTCACGCACCGCATGCGCCTCGACGCCGGCCCCGACGCGTACCGCGTGTTCGACGGCAAGATCGATGGCTGCGTCAAAGTCTCCCTCGAGCCGTAGTAAGCTCGGGGCCGAGGGAGCCCCGTGAAGCCAGGGATGACCGAGCGGATCCTCGTGATCCACCCCGACTCGGCAACGGCACAGCAGATCGCAGCGTCGTTCGAGAGCGCAGGCTACGCGGTCGAGCTAGCAGCCGACGGGCTCGACGGCCTCGTGGCCGCGCGGAAGCAGCACCCCGACGCGGTGCTGTGCGATGCGGCGGCCCCGCGCCTCGGCGCGATCGACTTCTGCCGCACGATCCGCCACGAGCCGGGCCTCGAAGCGACGTACGTGATCGCCCTCGGCACGGGCTTGGTTGCCGATCTCGCAACCACGCTCGACGCGGGCGCAGACGCCGTGCATGCCGGACCGCTCGACGGAGCGACGCTGCTGGCCCGCGTCCGCGCCGGCCTGCGCGGCCGCGGCGCGACGCGCTCGGGGGCTCACGCCAAGCACCGCGAGGACGTGCGCGACCGTGCCGCCGCCTTCGCGACCGACGTGAACAACGCGCTCATGGCGCTCGTCGGCCACCTGGCGCTCGCCCGTCAATACCTCGACCGCGACGAGATCGCGCGCGCCCAGACCCACGTCGACGACGCGCGCCGCGCGGCCGAGCGCATCGCCGACGCGACCCAGGGGTTTCTCGTGGCGTGCGAACGGGATCGTTGATACGAGACGACACGTCGGACCCTGGGTGTCCTACGCCGCTGCGGTCTGGGCGGCGGTGTTCGCGGTGTTTCACATCGCCTGGGCTGCCGGGTGGTACCCGCTGCTGGATGCCGAACAGGCGCGCGTTGCGTTCGCGGTCCCCTGGAAGTGGGCCTACGACGTCGTGGTAGCCGCCATGTGCGTCATCGCGGTGCCCGTTGCGCTCGCCCCCGTGATGGCGTGGGGCCAGCACGCGCCGCGGCGCTTGATCTACACGCTCGCATGGATCGGCTCGGCGCTGCTCCTACTCCGATCGGTGGCCAGCTTGATCCAAACCGCATATCTGATCGCCGTGGGGCGGTTTCAGCTCGCGGACATGGGAGTCTGGGAACCCTGGTTCTACCTCGGTGCGATCCTGTTTGGCCTGAGCACGTGGCGCTCGAGGTCCGTGGGTTACGTGCGGGGCCCCGGCTGATCGCCTGCGACGAATCCTCCGCGCCCATCGTCCGCTCCGAGCGGGCTCCGCGACCGGTCGGAGTATGTTCGCGGCAGGAGCGAACCGGATGGATTCGTCAGCCGCGCGCACGCGACTCGGGGCGGTCGTCGCCGTTCTCGCTGCGCTGTGGCTCGGCTCGGCCCTCGCGCAGGACGAGCCGCCCACACGTCCGGCCGACCTCGGTCTGCAGGAGAAGGTCGAGGTCCGGCTGATCCTCATCGACTTTCTGGTGCTCGACGGGCGCGACCGCACCGTTTCCGACCTCACGATCGACGACTTCGCGCTGCAGGTCGACGGTCAGCCCACCGAGATCGCGAGCCTCGACGTCAACTGCCCGATCGGCTCGGTCGCTGAGCCCAAGAGCGCCACCGAACGGCACCCGGCGAGTCCGATCGCGAGCGAGCGGCTGCGTCGGATGGTGCTCGTCTTCGACTACGACCACATGCCGAACGTCGCCGAGACCTACGACCGTGTCTACGACATGCTCGAGCAGTGGGTCGCCGATGGCTACGAGCACATGGTCGTCACGCTCGGCGAGGTCATCCGGATCGAGTCTCCGTTCACGCGCGACCTGGACCAACTGCACTGGACTCTGCGGCGCATGCGCAACGATCGAGACCTGTACGCCCGCAACCAGCTCGGGTTGACCGAATTCCGGTTCTTCGACCGTATGAAGGCGTTGCTCGACATCCTCGAGCGGTGGGACGGCCGCAAGGCCGTCGTGCTCTTCTCGGGAGGATTCGCGCCCGACGGGTTCCTCAAGGACCCGCAGTTCGAGGAGCTCACCGCGATGTCGGCGGCGGCGCGCGCGGCGCTCTATCCCGTCGACACCGGCGGTCTGCGCGCGGGGACGCCCGACGTTTCGACGCTGCATCGGCTGGCAACGCAAACGGGCGGCCGGTTCACCGGTGCGACCAACGACGTCACCCTGGCCTACGCCCGCGCGCAGCGCGACATAGGCTGCACGTACACGATCGCGTTCAAGGACCCCGGGCGCCGCGCCGGCAGCTCCCGCCGGGTGACGATCCGTCTGCGCGCGGGCCCGCGCGGCGCACGGGTCGTGCACCCGGATTACTACGTACGGCGGTCGCGTGAGGCCAAGCTCGAATCGGTGCGGAAGACCGCGACGATGGCGCCGCACATCTTCGAGAACGGTCGGTTGAGCGCCAACTACGCCGTGCTCGAAGCGATGAAGGAGAACAGCTGGCGCACGGTGGTCGGTGTCGAGCTCAGGCCCAGCACGAGCACTTGGCTCCCGGCGCCACAGCGCTGGAGGCTCCAAGGCCTCCTGCGTCGACTGAACGGTACCGTCGTGCGCAGGTTCGAGCGCGAAATCGACGTGCCGGCGACCGATCCCGCGACCGGAATCACGCCCGCGGTCCGGCTGTTCCACGAGCTGGTCGCGCCCGCGGGCGAGTACGCGCTCAGCGTGGTCGCGACAGCGCCCGACGAGGACGACCCGATCGCCGCGACCCGGCTCGTCACGCTCGCCGAGACGCCGTACCAGGGGACGTTCGTGCTGGGACCGATCCTCGGCCGCTCCGACGCGAGCGCCGAGGGTCCGAGGTTCGAGCCACTCTTCGAACAGAAAGCGGTGCGGGGTGAGCCGCTCCAGGCGCTGAGCGTGTTTTGCGTGGGGGGAGTCGAGGATCGCAACGTCACGACGATGACGCGCTGGATCTCGACGGCGGAAGGCACAGACGTTCACCGCTACGAGGGCGTGCCGGTACGGCTGACCTCCGGCGGCTACGTCCGTTGCGGACAGGTCATCGACCCGGTCTCGACCCGCGAGCTGTCTCCCGGCCGGTATCGAATGCACGCGCTGGCACAGTCGGCCGGCGTCAGCACAGAGACGCGCGAGACCGAGTTCGTCGTGGGCGACGAGAGTCCCAAGTGAGGAGGCCGATTCGCAACCTGGCGCCGGCGCTCGTCGTGCTCGTCCTTCTCCACATGCCGGCTCTCGCGCAACCGGCGTACCGGCTCGTGGCGCAAGACAACGTCGAGCAGCTGCAGCGCGAGCTCCAGGCCGCGGGGTCGAGCGGCTACCGCTTCCTCTTCGCGGGCGAGGGACTCGAGGTCTCGGGGAAGTCGCGCATCGTCGCGCTCCTCGAGCGTGACGGAGATGGGCGTCGTGACTACTCGGTGCTCCACTTTGCCGGGAGCCTGTCCGATCCATCGACACGGGAGGCCGTGGAGGCGCAAGCAACCCTGGGCTACCGCTTGCCCGCGGGCGGGGTCATCGTGCGGCGCCGACCGGCGTTCTGGCTCCCCGACTCGGAGTACGAAGACCAGACGGTCTTGATCTTCGAGCGGTCGGATCCGGCAACCCGCTACCAGTACGAGGCGATCGGGTTTGGCAGCTTCAGCTCCCTGCACCGCAGCCTGGCCGAGCGTCGGGCGGAGGGCTACGAGGTCCTGGGACTGTGGAACACGGCACGGAAGCTCGAGATCGTTCTGGAGCGGCGCATGGGCGCCGTGCTGCCCCCCGACACCGAAGTCCCGGGCGGCGAGTTTCGTTTGCTGCTGCTCGCGACGCGCGGCGTGCTCCGAAGCAAGCTCAACCGGGCCGCTGGCGAAGGATATCGACTCGTCGATGCCGAGGATCCGCCGACCACCGGACCGCCGATCCTGCTGCTGCGCAAGTCGGCCGCGCGTGGCACGCCGATCAAGTATCGCTTCACGGACAACGTTCCTGACCGGATGCGGGAAGACGAGCTCGAGAAGCAGCTCAACAAGCGCTCGCGCAAGGGCTGGCGTCTCCCCGATGGAGGCATCACCCACTCGGTGCTGACGCTCGAGCGCGGGGCCAAGCCGAAGAAGACCGATCCACATCCTCGGTACCATCTCGTTTCGTCGAACGAGGCCGAGGAGCTGCCCCAAGCGCTCGAGCGCTCGGTGAACGAAGGCTATCGAATCGTCCGGCTGTTCGTCGAGCCGTCGCGAACAACGGTGCTGCTCGTGAACGACCCTGCCGACCGGGCGCGCTGACGGTCCCGGTCACGGCCGATCGAGCCGTAGGTCGCTCAGGCTCTTCAGGCTCGATTCGTCGAACTTGAACCGCAGGCCGAGGAACGGTCCCTCCTCCGCGCGGTCGAGGCCCGGGAACGCGTCGTCGTCGATCCCGGCGAAGTTGTAGCCGGTGACGAGCCAGATGTTGCGCGCGGCGAGGTAGCCGGTCTCGGCGCCGTAGCCGTAGCTGGCGACGTCGGTCGTACGCTCGGCGAAGCGCCTGGCGCTCAGTCCGATCGTCAGGCGCGGGTGGATCGCGCCGGTGTAGTGCAGGGCGAGCAAGCTCGTGCTCGTCGAGCCAGCGCCCGTGACCTCGTCGCCGTCGACACGGCGCGCGGTCACGGTCCAACCGATGCGGTGGTCGCGCGCGAGGCGGGCGCCTGCCGCAACCGAGAACGCGATCCAGCCGCGGTCGCCGAACGCGCGGTCGTAGCCCGTGCCGATGCCGGTCGTCCCCGTCGGCTGCGGCGTCGCGAAGAACGAGCTCGACGGGGTCGTGTACACGCCGCCCGGAGCGATCGCGCCCGAGCCCGTGGGCGTGCCGTCGGCCCCGGTGTGGTCGAGACGCGCGAGGAACCGGAAGCCGTGGCCTCGCGGCCTGAACGCGACGCCGACGAGTCCTTCGTCGCGCCACGCGCGGTCGCCCGTGTCTGGGTCGGTCAGGAACAGCCGCTCGCGCACGAAGAGCGTCAGTGCGTCCTGCGGATGGAACGTGCCGGCGGCGGTGAACAGGTGGCGATCGTCTGCCTCCCCGAGCCGGATCTCGTAGCGCGTACCGATCACGTGGTGTCCCGCGCGGTGTTCATAGCCCGCGGTCAGGGACGTGTAGTCGGCCGACGAATCGCCGAGCGAGGTTCTTACCTTCGACGCGGACGCCGCGATCGACCCGCGCTCGCCTGCCGGCATCGCCGTCTCGACGCCGGTCAGCGAGCGCACGACGTAGCCATCGACGGCGTCCTCGAGGCTGTACTGGGCCAGGGCGCGGCCGTAGCGGCCGACGCGGCTCTCGATCCCGGCGAGCGTGCGGTCACGGTCCGGACCGTCGTTGCTCGACTGCCACTCCTGCTTGAGGAACGCCTTCGTTCCGTCGTCGATCTGGTACGCGACGCCGGCCGCGGTGCGCGTGGGGTAGCCGGCGACGCTCTCGTCTGCGAGCGCGTGCTCGTGCAGCACGTCGGCCGACCAGCGGCCGGCGATCGGTCCGCCGATGCCGACGGTGACGAGCGGCGACGTCGCCTCCCCGGTCGTCGGGTTCTCGGACGCGGCGAGCTTCGCGCCGAGGAGACCGGTCATGCGCCCGATCGCCCGGCGGACGTCGAGCGCGACGACTCGCTGTTGCAAGTCGTTCGCTTCGTCCTCGAGCGAGAACGCTTCCCCGCGGACGCGCCAGGCATCGGACGGCCGCCACTCGAGCTTGCCCGACAGGCGCTCGCTACCGAGCTCGGGGCTGCCGAGGTACGTCGGGTTGTCGAACTGTGCCGGGAGATCGAGGTACGCGACGCCCCAGTCGAGCGCGTTTCCGGTGCGCGAGGCGACCTCGAACCGCAGCGCGGTCTCGCTCGTCTCGACGTCGCTCGCCGCGGCCTCGAGCTCGACCGTCGTGCCGGGCCGCGGGCGCCAGCGCAGCTCGGTTCCGTAGAGCGCGAGATCCTCGCCGATCCGCTCCTCCACGATCGCCGAGGCTCCGAGGTCGAACGTCTTCGTCGCCTGGAGCGCGACGCGACCGCCGATGGCAAGCTGATCGTCGCCGCCGCCTGCGGCCTCGTACAGCACGACCACGCGCACCGGGTCGAGGCCGCCCTCGAACGCCGCGATCGGCGAGCGGAACAGGATCGTGCCCGAGTACGGATCGAGGCTGTAGTCCGCGTCTCGGCGCATCGCGCGACGGCTGATCACTTCGTCCGTGCGGAAGCGGTCGTGGACCTCGAGGAACACGGCTTCTGATCCCGCGACGACCGGCGAGCGGCTGAGGAGGTACGGCCCCGAGGTTCCATCGCTCTCGAACACGTCGCGCACGACCTGCTGATCGGTCGATGCACCGAACCCTTCGAACGTGATGCGGTCGTCGCCGAAGCGGCCCGTGGCGCCGGTGAGGCGCCGGTCGTAGCGCGAGAGCTCGGTGCGGTCGAAGCCGGTCGAGAAGTCGCCCCACTGGGCGAAGCCGTTCGGGCTGTCGTAGCGCACGAACACCGGCCCCTGCGTCGGGCTCTCGTTCGTGCGCACGCTCGCGTCGCCCGACACCGGGTAGAACAGGTCCGGGGCGAAGTAGTTCGCGTGTCGCGTTTCGTCGGGGTCGCGATCGGTGTCGACCGAGATCGTCACGGTCGAAGCCGAGCCTACGGGGCCTCTTGCGAAGACGGCGACCCGCCCGCCGTCGTCCGTGATCTCGTCCTCCAGGCTCGGGGGGCGACCGCCGTCGCCTTCGACACCCGCGTCGCCCGCGAGGTGTCCTTCGACGAGGCCCGTAGCCTGCCACGCGCCGCGCGAGGGCCGCACGGGCAGGAACTCCTCGGCTTCGAGGTTGTTCGATGCGGCGAGCACGTGGATCCGCCCGGGTACGGTCAGCGGTGCGAGCGCGACCTCGGCGATGCCGTCGTTCAGCCGCACCTGGTAGCCGTCCGTGTCGGGGTCGGGATCGGGTGCGACGGGCTCGGCGCCCTCGATCATCAGGTTCGCGGTCAGCGCGTGATGGCTGCGCACGCCGGCGACGTCGACCGCTTCGATGACCAGGATCGCCGGTGTCACGCGGTCGGCGATCCAGACGTCGGCCGTGGCGAGCCGCAGCTCGACCGGATCGCCCGGAAGCGTGACCGTGATGCGCGCGACCTGGGCCGCGTCCCCCTCTCCCGTGCGCAGCACGATGACGTTTGCGCCCGCGGCGAGCGCGAGACCGACGAAGCGCGTGGCGGCGATGGCACGCGACTCGAGCTGGGCCGTGACGCCGATCCGGTCGGCCGGAACGAGCGTGCCGTTGATGCGCAGCTCGGGTACCGTTCCGAGCGGGTGGATCACGTCGACGTCGATGTGGTCGCGCCTGGCGCGCGAGCCGTCTTGCGGGGCGACGATCGCCGCGTTCGGCGCTGCGCTGCGCAGGAGCGACTCGAAGCTCGGGGTCGCGGGCGGCGCATGGGCTTCCGCGGGCACCTCGTCCTGCCGGGCGTCGGGCGGCGCGAGCCTGTGGCGCAGCGCCGCTTCGGCCTCCGTTCGCTCCGCGGTCGGTGCGCCCTCGCACGCGATGTCGACCTGGGCCGAGGGTGGACCCATGTCCTCGCGCCATGCGCGAGCCGCGTCGACCGCTCGGGCTCCGGGCCCGGTCAGCGTGCCGCGGACGTCGAACAGGCTGGCCCATGGGACGTGGACCACGCGCTCTCCCACGCGCACGCTGCAGCGTGCCGAGCCGCCGGGGCCGACGGGGAAATCGGCGACGACGAGCTCGGCCGAGCGGGCCTCGACGAACCGCGTTCCGCGATCGCCGACCCAGTCCGCGCCGCCCGCGAGCGGCCGGAGCGTCTCGGGAAGCGTCGCCGGGTCGATGCGCGCGACGTGGAGACCGGGGCGCACGCCCTCGATGTGCCATCGTCCGGTGAGGTCGGTGACCGCGCCCCAGCCGTTCTCGAGCCGTACGAGGACGCCCGGCACGCCCGGCTCGTCCTTGCCCGGGAGGCCGTTGGCGTCGTCGTCGATGAACACACGTCCGACGAGGTACGCCTCGTCGCGGAAGATTCCGGGCACGATCTCGACCGATGCGGTTGCCGTGTTCGAGCGCGCGACGAGGTTGCCCGGCGTCTCGGCCTCGATGTGGGCGGCGTTCGTCACGAGCCCCTCGTGCGCCGTGGGGACGACGATCGCGGCGAACGCGAGCGTGTGCGTCGTGCCCGGGAGCACGGGACCGAGGTCGAAGGTCAGCGTCCCGTTCGGCGCGATCTGCGGGTCGGCGACCGGACTCCCGTCGATGCGCGCCGTGCCTCGCGCGTAACGCATCGCCTGCGGGAGCTGGTCGACGAGCACGGCCTGCGGGAAGTCGGGCACCGTCCCCGCATGCCTCAGCTCGAGGACGAACGTCACCGAGTCGCCGGGCATGAGCGTCGAGCGATCGGCGCGCTTCGACAGCGTGAGCACCGGCGGGACGACACCCGTCGTGACCTCGTTGCTCGGGACGGGGCTCGCGCAGTCGACCGCGCGCACCTCGACCTCGGCGACGATCGTGCTGTCCGCCGCTGCGTCCGCGCGCACCGGTACGACGGCGACGAGCTGGGCGACGCCTTGGGGATCGAGGCCGGCGAGCGTCCACACCACGACCCGCGCCGTCGGATCGTACGATCCGACCGCAGAGCTCGGGCCGGTCAGCGACACCGGCGCATCGAGCCCCGGATCGAGCGGCAGGCGCACCTCGACGCTCACGAGCGGCGAGGCACCCTCGTTGCGCAGCTCGACCGTGTAGGTCAGCGCATCACCCGGAGCGACCGTGCCTTCGGGCGCCACGCCGAGCGTGGCGACCGGAACGCAGTCGATCCCGCGGACGCGCGTGACCACCTGGTTCGATGCGGACTGTCGGGACGTCGGGTGGCTGCCGGCGAGCGAGACGTAGCTCCCGTGGGCCACGTTGACGATGTCGGTACCGGGGGGCGTCTGGGCACGGATCGGCGCCGTGGCCAGGAGCGCGAGCAGGAGTGCGGTCTTGGCCCAGGCGGAGGCGCCCGCCTGTCGTAGGACCGAGCTCAGATTGGCGAAGCGGCCCATCGGTTGCCGTCCGTCCGAAAGGACGGGGCGGGACGGCCCGGAATGGACCGTCCCGCCCCTGCGGAGAGCAACGTCGCTAGTTGATCTGCACCTGGAACGTGACCGTGGCCGATGCCGCGGGGGCCAGCGTTCCGATGCTCACCGTGATCTCACCGGGGTTCGTCAAGTTGAAGTCCGCCTCGTCGTCGAGGTTCACGTCGGTCTTGCCGATCCCGTTGAGGATGATCGTACCCGCCTGGTACGTCGTGAACCCCGGGATCGGATCGGTCAGCACGATGTTGACCGCGTTCGCCGAGCCGTTGTTCGTGACGACGATCGTGTAGGTCAGAATCGCCAGCGGCGGCTGGTCGCCGAGCGGCGCCACGGACTTCACGACCGCGAGGTCCGGAGCGTCGACCGTCGTCGTGTCGGTCGCGGAATCGGATTCGCCGGCGTCGAACACCGAGGTCCCGGTGATCGTCGTCTGGTCGCTCGTGCCGTTCGCCGTGCCGGCCGGAACCTGGACGCACAGGATCGTGTCGAGCGTTCCGTTCGCCGCGAGGGCGCCCGTGTCGACCGCGGCTCCGCCGCCCGTGTTGGCCAGCGGCGTGTCGATGCCCGGCTCGTAGGTCCCGACGACGCCGACGTCGTGGTACAGCGTGCCGGTCCAGGACTGCGTGCTGGCGGTCGTCAGGTCGACCGTGTCCGAGCCGTTGCCGGTGTTCGTGACGACGTGGGCGTAGCACACGAGATCGCCCGGGTCGGCGCTCGAGGCGAGGGCGGCGGGCGAGATGTCGACGCCCGCGACCTGGGCCACGGTCGTCGTGACCGTGTTCGACAGCTCGCTCAGCGCGTTCCCGTTGACGTCCTCGAAGTTCACGGTCGCCGTGTTGGTGATCGCCGTGCCGGCCGGGGTCCCGAGGGCCCAGGCGGCCGGGGCGGCGAGCGCGAGCAGGGCCAGCACGGCCCCTCCCAGCGCCCATCGTGTCGTCGCGTTGCTCATCACGTACACCTCAAGTTGGAGTTGTCTCTCTGGGTTCAGGCCGCGGCGCGACGCGCGACACGGCTCACTGGATCCGGACCTTGAACAGGACCTCGCGCTCCTCGCCCGGGGCGAGCGGCTCGCGGAACGTCCAGCGCAGGTTCGTGTAGGACGTCGCCGGTGCGGGCACCTCGCGGACCGTCCCATCGGCCTGCTTCACCGACAGGCGTGCGGGAAACACCTGCCAGCTCTTTCCCCCATCGAGACTGGCGTCGACCTTCGCACCTGCGGTCGACACGGACGCCATGTCGAGCGTCGTGCCCGGCGGGACCGGGTCCTCGACGTTCGTGTTGATTGCCGGACGATCGCCGACGTTCAAGGTGCGAATCGTGTAGACGAGCGTGTCGCCCGGCGTCGCGGCCTCGACCGGCTCGCGATACGTCACCTGGCGGCCATCGGCCTCGGTGCGGACCTTCTCGCGCTCGACGCGGACCTCGACGTTGACCGACGGCTTGCCCGGCGGAACCGAGAGGGCCCGTGTGGGTGCGCTCGCGAAGACGAGCGGCAGGACGAACGCGAAAGCTGCGGCAATGCGTGTGGACGCGTGCATCGGTCGACCCCTTCGTCCAAGGGCGGCGCCCCCTCGGCGTCCCCCTCCGCCGGGTCCGCCGTGCACCACCCCGCCCGCGACCGTGTCGTCGCGGACAGAAACGATGAAGAACATAGGAACGCCGAATACACGAGCAAACGCTGATAGTTATCGACCGGATGCAGAAATTGATCTTTTGGTACTACATCAGATCAAAATAAGCCCGGCCCACGTCACCGCGGCGGGCTGGCTCGGGGTTCTTGTAGGTGTGCAGGCGCCGACTAGTTCGAGAGTCGAAACTGTTCGTACACTGTACGGATGCGCGCGCTCGGTCTGATCGTCTGCGCTCTGGCGAGCGCCGCTCTCGCGGCGACGCCCGAGCACGACAAGATCGACCCGCTGCTGCGCGCGCGTCCGGAGCACGAGCCGACCGAGGTGCTCATCGTCCTCGACGAGCAGGCCGACCTCTCGAACCTCGGCGCCGTGCGAACCAAGGAGGAGCGCGGCCGGCTCGTGTACGAGCGGCTGCGCGAGCAGGCCGATCGATCGCAGGCGCCGCTCCTCGCGATGCTCCGCGCGCGCGGGATCGAGCACCGACCGTTCTGGATCGTCAACGCGGTGTGGGCCCGGACCGACCTCGCGTCGATGGTCGAGATCGCGCGGAGGCCCGAGATCGATCGCGTCGAGCCGAACCCTCGTGTGCACACGTCGATTCCGCGCCCCGAGCGCACCGACGCCGGCCTAGCGCGCGCCGGAATCGAATGGAACGTGCTGCAGGTCGGGGCCGATGCCGTGTGGGCGCTCGGCTTCACCGGCTCAGGCGTCGTCATCGGCGGGCAGGACACGGGCTACAGCTGGGCCCACCCGGCGATCCGTGAGACCTACCGCGGCTGGAACGGCACGTCTGCGAGCCACGCCTACAACTGGCACGACGCGATCCACGCGGGCAACGGGCCGTGCCTCCACGATGCGAGCGCCCCGTGCGACGACGACGGCCACGGCACGCACACGATGGGCACGATGGTCGGCGACGACGGCGCTGCGAACCAGATCGGCATCGCTCCGGGCGCGCGGTGGATCGGCTGCCGCAACATGAACCTCGGCGACGGCACGCCCGCGACCTACACCGAGTGCTTCCAGTGGTTCCTCGCGCCGACGAACCTGCTGGGCCAGAACCCCGATCCGTCGAAGGCACCCGACGTGATCAACAACTCGTGGGGCTGCCCGCCGAGCGAGGGCTGCTCGGCGAACACGCTCAAGACGGTGATCGAGAGCGTCCGCGCAGCGGGCATCGTCGTCGTGGCGTCCGCGGGAAACGCCGGGCCGTCATGCAGCACGATCCACGAGCCACCGCCGCTCTACGACGCGTCGTTCAGCGTCGGCGCGACCGATTCGGGCGACGCGATCACGACGTTCAGCAGCCGCGGGCCGGTGACGATCGATGGCAGCAACCGTCCGAAGCCCGACGTCGTCGCGCCCGGGTTGTTCGTGCGCTCGGCGTGGCCCGGGGGCAGCTACGCGGTCCTGAGCGGCACGAGCATGGCCGGACCCCACGTGGCCGGCCTCGTCGCGCTCCTGCTCGACGCGCGACCCGACCTGCGCGGGCGTGTCGACGAGATCGAGGCGATCATCGAGCGCTCGGCCGTGCCGCACACCCCGGCCCAGTCGTGCGGCGGAGACGTCATCGGCGTCTCCGTGCCCAACAACGTGTACGGCAAGGGGCGCGTCGACGCGCTCGACATGCTCGAGAGCGACGCGGATGCAGATGGCACGGCGAACCTCGAGGACTGCGCGCCGATCGACGCCTCGACCTGGGCCGCGCCCGCGGCCGTGACCACGCTGCGGTTTCCGGGACCGGGGACGTCGGGCCTGTCGTGGACCGCGCCCGCGGGCGCCGGATCCTGGGCTCCGCGGTACGACGTGCTGCGCGCCTCCTCGGCCACGGGCTTCGACTCGGCCGTGTGCCTCGGCACCGACCTCGCCACGACCTCGCTCACGGACGCGGCGGTGCCGAGCGGGGCGTTCTTCTACCTCGTGCGGACGCGCAACGCGTGCGGCGAGGCGACCCTGCCCGGCACGGACGGCCTCGCTCGGACGCTTCCCGACTGCTGACCGGCACACCCGGCGACCTGGCGGTATCCTGACACCGTCGCCCGACGGCCCGTATGGAGCGGGCCCGCGCGGAGGGAGTTCCCGTGAAGAAGCTCGTGATCACGACGCTCGTGCTCGCCCTGGCCCTGACGCTCGGCCTCCCGGCCGTCAGCGGCGACGAGGCCAAGGACGTCAAGCTCTCCGGCTGGATCACCGACGAGTGGTGCGGCGCGGCGAACGCGAACGCCGACGGCGCGAGCTGCGCGCGGCACTGCGCGAAGAACGGGGCCCAGCTCGTGCTGTTCAGCGACGGCAAGCTGTACAAGCTGTCCGACCAGAAAGTCGCGCTCGAGCACGTGGGCCACAAGGTCGACGTCAGCGGCAAGCTGAAGGGCGAGGATACGATCGAGGTCGCGAAGATCGAGGCCTGCGACAAGTGCTGAGTAGAGCTCACTCTCCTCGCAGCAACTCGAGGAGGTGGGTGACGACGGCGGGCTTGCCGAAGACGACGTCGTGGACCGCGCCGCCGCCCTCCACGTCCCGGCGCTCGACCTCGACGTAGCGTCCGCCAGCTTCGGTCACGAGCAGCTCGGTCGCCGCGACGTCCCAGTCGCGGAGCCCGAAGTCGACCATCGCCCCCACACTGCCCTCGATCGCCAGCGCATGGCCGAAGCAGTCGGCGTACGTGCGGACGCACGGGTGTCTGGCGACGATCCGCTCGAACACGTCGAGACGATCGACGGCGACGAACTGCCGGCGGTCGCCGATCGCCACGATCTCGTCGGCGACCGACTCGGGATCGGCGAGCTGCAGCCGGTCGGGACCGCGGAACGCCCCGCGCCCTGCCGCAGCGTGATACCGGCGACCGAGGCCCGGAAGATCGATCAGTCCGACGATCGTTCGACCTTCGTGGCGTAGGGCGAGGATCGTCCCGTAGAGCGGCACGCGGTGCCTTAGGCTCAGCGTCCCGTCGATCGGGTCGATGACCCACTCGAACGGCGAGCGCCCGGGCCGTCTCTCGCGCTCCTCGCCGAGAACTGCGTGGTCGGGAAACAACTCGGCGAGGCGCTCGCGGATCCGGTCCTCGATCGCCAGGTCGACCTCGGTGACGAACGAGCGATCGGCCTTGCGCCGGTGCGTGAAGCCCCGGCCGAGCGCTTCGAGAACGATCGCCCGCGTCTCGTCGGCGATCGCGAGCGCCGCTGTCAGGTACCGCTCGAGCTCGGGGGCGTCAGGTCTCACCCCGCACAGTGTAGACTCGGCCGATGGTCGATCGGCGCCAGTTCCTCGAGCTCTCGAGCCTCGCCGTCCTCGGGGGTCTCGTGGGCCGGGCGCACGAGCCGTCTCGCGAGCTTCTGGTCCACAGCCTGCGGCCCGAGAACCTGGCGACGCCGATCGAATGGTTCGACCGCGCGATCACGCCGACCGACGTGTTCTTCGTGCGCAGCCACTTCGGCGCGCCCTCGGCGCGCGGGAAGCTCGGCCTGCGCGTCGACGGGCTCGTCTCGCGCTCGCTCGATCTCTCGCTCGACGACCTGGCGGCGCTGCCGCAGGCCGACGTGACGGCGGTGCTCCAGTGTGCGGGAAACGGCCGCGCGCTCCACGAGCCGCGCGTACCGGGGATCCAGTGGGTCCACGGCGCGATGGGCCAGGCGACGTGGAGCGGCGTGCGCTTGCGCGATCTGCTCGACCGTGCGGGGATCGCCTCCGCTGCGGCGCACGTGGCGCTCGATGCGCGGGACGTCGCGCCGACGCCGACGACACCGGCGTTCGAGCGCTCGATCCCCCGCGAGCGCGCGCTCGATCCGACGACGCTCGTCGCGCTGCGGATGAACGGCGAGCCGTTGACTCTGGCCCACGGCGCGCCGCTCCGGCTCGTCCTGCCCGGCTGGGCCGGAAACCACTGGGTCAAGTGGCTGCGCGCGATCCGCCCGCAGGCCGAGCCGACGGGCGGCTTCTTCATGCAGACCGCGTACCGCCTGCCGCGAGAGCCGGTCGAGCCGGGCGCCGCCGTGCCTCCCGAGAGCACGGTGCCCGTGACCACGTTCCCCATCAAGTCGATCATCGCGCGCCCGACCGACGGAAGCATGGTGCCGCGCGGCACGCAGGAAGTCGTGGGCGTCGCGTTCTCCGGCGAAGCGTCGATCGCCCGGGTCGAGCTGAGCCTCGACGGCGGCGCGTCATGGCGTCCCGCGGCGCTCGAGGGCCCGGGCGGGGTCGGTCGCTGGCAGGTGTTCCGCCTGCGCTTCGAGGCCCAGCCTGGGACGATGCGGGCGGTCGTGCGGGCGATCGACGCGCAGGGTGCCGTACAGCCCGAGCGCGCGCAGTGGAACCCGAGCGGGTATTTCTGGAACGGCTGGCACTCGGTCAAATGGAACGTCGCATGAGGCCGGCGCGCGCGCGCGCCGGCCGCGCAGGGCTCGGCCTGCTCGTCGCGCTCGCCGCGCTCGGGTGCGCCGCCGACCATCGGAAGACCGCGACGCCGAGGGCGACGACACCCGCTCCCACGGTGGCCGACCCGGCTCTCGAGGCGCTCTTCGTCGACTGCCGCGGCTGCCATACGGACGAGGTCCTGACCCAGCAGCGGCTGACCGAGGCGCAGTGGACCAAGGTGCTGGAGAAGATGCACCGCTGGGGCGCGCCGCTCGAGGAGACGGACGCTCCGGCGCTCGCCTCGCGCCTCGCGTCGAGCTACGGCCGCAGCACCGGACCGTTCGTCCCGCAGGCCCTGTCCGCCGACGCCGCGGCGGCGCTCTTCGAGCCTGGACGTGACGGAGCGCTCGGACGCGGCGACGTCACGCGCGGGCGTGCGCTCTACGCCGAGCGTTGCGAGCCGTGCCATGCGGCGGACGGTCACGGCGGGCCGCTCGGCCTCAACCTCGTACGCACTCGCGTGCTCGACCGGGCCCCGGACTTCGGCGCAATCGTGCGCGACGGGAGCGGTCGCATGCCGGCCTTCGAGGCGACCGATGCCGAGCTGGCCGACCTGCTGGCCTACGTTCGCTCGCTCCCCTGACCGGACCCCATCGGAGGCGCCTGCGGGGGCGCGGGGAGCCAGACGCTGACCGCGGTGCCGCCGCCGGGCCGGCTCTGCAGGCGCAGCGTGCCCCCGTGGGCCTCGACGATCTCGCGGCACAGCGGGAGCCCGACGCCGCCTCCGGCCTGCTTCGTCGAGTAGAACGGCAGGAGCGCCTGGCGCATCACGTCCTCGGTCATCCCGCGGCCGCGGTCGAGCACCTGGATCCGCGTCGCGCCGTCGGGGAGACGCAGGATCTCGACCTCGATCGACGGCGCGCCGTCCGACGCCTCGATCGAGTTCTTCAGCAGGTTGATCAGCACCTGCTCGAGCTGCACCGGGTCGAACCAGCCCGGCGTCGTCGGCAGCTCGGTTGCGACCTCGAACGCGTAGAGCTTCCGCGGACCGGCGAGCCACGCGACCCAGTCGACCGACTGCTTGCGCGGGCTCGGGAGGCGCGCGTAGCGCGCGTAGCCCTCGAGGAACCGGGTCAGGTGCTCGACGCGCTCCTTGATCGACGCGAAGATCGGATCGAGCTTGGGCGCGTCGCCCGACGCGCGGGCCATCGCGCCCCCCGAGTGGGCCAGGGACGAGATCGGCGCCAGCGAGTTGTTCAGCTCGTGCGAGATCACGCGGATCACCTTCTTCCAGATCGCGACCTCGCGGCGCGACAGCTCGGCGGTCATCCGCCGCAGCAGCACGAGCGAGTGGGCGCGCCGGTTGAGCAGGAATGTGCGCCGCGCGAGGTGGTACGTCTCGGGCTCGCCCTCCGGCGACTCGACGGAGAACAGTCCGTCGTTGCCGTCGAACACCGCCCGCATCTCGGGCGGGCAGCCGGCGAGGATCTCGGCGAAGCCCAGGCCGGCCATGCGCGCCCCGCCGAGGAACAGCTGCCGCGCCTCGGGATTCGCGTAGATCACCCGGTCGAGCGGGTTGACGAGCACGATCGCCGCGGGCGAGCGATCGAGCGCCGTCTCGAGCAGTAGCTCGCGCTGGCGGATCTGTGCCCGCTCCTCGCCCAGGATGTCGCCGACGCGGTTGTAGAGGCGTACGAGCTCGCCCAGCTCGTCCTGTCGCGTCGCGGCCAGGCGCACGCTGAAGTCGCGGTCCTGGAAGCTGCGGATCCCGTCCGACAGACCGAGGAGCGTCCGGGTCAGGGGCTCGAGGAACGCGCGGGCCAGGACGACGACCAGGCCGAGCGCGACGCCGAGCCCGATGATCTCGGCCAGCCAACCCTCGATCTCGATCACGGAGAGCCCGCGCAGCACGCGGGACACCGCGAGCTGGACCACGAGGCCGCTCAGGGCGAGCGCCACGACGCGAGCCTCGATCGAGAAGCGCCGGCGCCCCGGAGTCACGTCCCATTGTGTTGGATCGGGAGACGACCGGGCAAGGGTGGGGGGCAGGTCTCGGCTACGGTCGGTTGCCCGGGCGGCGCTCGACGACGATCCCCAGGCGCTCCATCCGGCGATACAGCGCCTGCCGGCTCAGGCCGAGCTGCTCGGCCGCACGCGCGACGATTCCGCCCGCATCGAGGAGCGCGCGCTCGACCGCGGCCCGCTCGGCCGCGACCGGGCCCTCGAGGGGCCAGCTGCCGATCGCCGTCGGCTCGACGGTCAGGCCCAGCTCCTCGACCCCGATCGGTCCGCCGCGTGCGGTCAAGGTCGCCCGGCGCAGCCGGTTCTCGAGCTCGCGCACGTTCCCGTCCCACCGGTGGCCGACGAGCGCCCGCTCGGCGTCGGGGGTCAGCTCGGGGCCGGATGTCCCGAGAAAATGCCGCGCGAGAGGCAGCACGTCGTCCGGTCGGCGCTCGAGCGGGGGGATGACGAGCTCGATCACGTTCAGCCGGTAGTACAGGTCCTCGCGGAACCGGCCGGCCTCGATCGACAGCCGCAGGTCGGCGTTCGTCGCGCTGATCATCCGCACGTCGACGTGGCGCGTGACGCTCGATCCCAGGCGCTGGAACTCGCCGCTCTGGAGCACGCGCAGGAGCTTCACCTGCCCGCTCGGCGGGAGCGCATCGATCTCGTCGAGGAACAGCGTGCCCGAGGCGGCCGACTCGAATCGCCCGGCGCGCAGCCGCGTTGCCCCGGTGTACGCGCCGGCCTCGGCTCCGAACAGCTCGGCCTCGAGGAGCTCGGCCGGCAGCGCGCCGACGTTGACCCGCAGGAACGGACGTCCGCGGCGCCGCGAGTTGGCCTCGACGATCTCGGCCAGCTTCTCTTTCCCAGCGCCCGACGGCCCCGAGATCAGGACCGGCGCATCCGACGCGGCGACGTGCACGGCGAGCGACACGAGCTCGTGCATCGCCGAGCTCTCGTAGACCAGGCCGCACAGGTCGTAGCGCGCCGCGAGCTCCTCGCGTGCGAGCGCCCGCTCGCGGGCCAGGCGCTGGTTGTCGAGCTGCAGCCGGCGCATGCGCAGCAGGTTCGTCACCGACACGACGAGCTTGTCGTCGTCCCACGGCTTGGCCAGGTAGTCGTCCGCACCCTCCTTGATCAGCTGGACCGCGGTCTCGAGCGACGCCCACGCGGTCATCAGCAGCACCGGGACGTCGCGGTCGATCGCCCGGATCGCACGGAACAGACGCACGCCCTCCTCGCCCGACGTGGCCTGGCCGCCGAAGTTCATGTCCTGCAGGATCGCGCCGTAGGACTCGCGCCGGACCTGGGCCAGCGCTTGGTCGGGTGACGACGCGTGCGCGTGCTCGATCCCGTGGAGATCGAGCAGCACGCCGAGCGCGTGGATGACGGCCGGCTCGTCATCCACGATCAGGACCTTGAGTGTGCCGCGCATCGGCAGCGCCATTCTAGCCGGCGCGGTGCTCTAGACCGTCCGCGTCGCGATCACCGGAGGCACGGCCGCGCCGCGCAGCGCGGGAACGAGCGCGGCGAGCAACCCGACGATCCACAGCAGGACCACGCCGAGCGTGACCGTGCCCAGCCCGACGCGCGGCACGTTCGCCGCCGAGCCGAGCGCGAAGTTCAGCCCGTAGGTCAGACCCACGCCGACGGCGAGACCGACCGACGTCACGACCCAGTTCTCGAGCAGGAAGTGGCGCACGATCCCGGTGCGCGTCGCACCGAGCGCGCGGCGCGTGCCGATCTGTCGCGTGCGTTGCGTGACCGAGAACGCGGTCAGCCCGATGACGCCGAGCGAGGTCACGATGAGCAACAGGGCGATCATCCCGCTGAGGAGCGTGTTGACCGAGATCAGGTCGCCGTACGTGTCGCGCTTGATCTCGGTCATCGTCTTGATCCCGACGTTGCGGCCGCCGTTGACCCGCAAGAGCGCGGTCTCGACCGTCTTGCGCAGCTCGTCGCGTCCGCCGGGCTCCGAGCGCACGAGGTATCGCACGCCGCGCGAGTCGCCCGGCTGGCCCGGGAAGAGCATCGAGCTCTCCGCGTTGTCCGACATCGGCCACGAGCACTGCATGCGCCCCATGATGCCGATGATCCGGTTCTGGTACCGCTCGTCGCGCCCGGTGATCAAGCCGCCGAGCGCCTTGCCGTCGGGGAACAGGGCGTCGGCCAAGGCCTGGCTGACGATCACGTTGGTCACGCGCGGCGGGGCCCCGGGCGCGGGCTCGGTCTCGTCGTCGCCCGTGTCCAGGTAGTCCGACGCCTCGAAATCGTGGCCCGCCACGAGCTCGACCCCCAGGGTCTGGACCGCCTGCTCGCCCATGTTGAAGTACGGCGCGCTGACCCGATCGCGATCGGAGCCGACCGGCTTGCGGCCCGTCGCGCTCCCGCCGCCGCTCAGCGGGATCTGATCGGTCGCCGTCGCCGCCCGCACGCCCGGAAGCCCGCGCAGCGTCCGCAGGTCCTCCTCGACCGCCTGGCGCCGGTACGCCCGGTCGGCGAACGCCGGGTCGAACGGCTCGCTGAAGACGTAGAGCAGGTTCTCCTCGTCGATCCCGGTCGGGCGCAGGATCTTCTTGCGCTGGTCGCTGATCATGACCACGCAGTTGACCGCCACGGCGAGGGTCAGCGCGATCTGGATCACGACCAGGACGACCCGGCTCTTGCTGTGGACGAGCGCGCGGCAGATCGGTCCGAGCTCCATCTGAGCCTCCTACTGCGTCTTCAGGTGCAGTGCGGGCGGCGTGCGGCAAACGCGCCACGCCGGGTACACGCCGGCGACGAACGCCGACAGCAGGGCCAGGATCATGGCCACGCCGAACAGGGTCGGGTCGAGCTTGAAGTTGAACTGCTGGTCGAACAGCCGATCGATCAGCGCGAGGCCCGCGGGCGTCAGGAGCAGCCCGAGCACCGCTCCGGCGACGCCGATCACGCCGCACTCGAACAGGTGCTGGGCGAACACGTGGCGCCGGCTCGCGCCGAGCGCCCGACGCACGCCGACCTCGGGCGCGCGGGCCAGGAACTTCCCGAGCAGGATGCCGATCAGGTTGACCGAGCACACGAGCAGGAACAGGAGCGCGATGATCATCAGCGACCGTGCCTCCTCGGGCGCGATCTCGGCGTCCTTCAGCCACGTCATGACGTCGCGCACCTTGTTGTTCTGCGGGCGCGCGATGCGGCCGAGCTTCCCCTGCTCGGCCGAGTACGCGGCGAGCCAGGCGTTGAACGCGTCGCGCTGGCGCGCGTCGTCGAGCTGGGCCCAGGCCTGGAGCCAGACCGCCTCGGACTGCAGCAGGTCGGCGTACGTGTTGCCGTACCCCTTCCAGCTCGACGTGTTGCCCGCGGTGTAGATCTCGAACACCCGGCCGAAGTGGAACGGCAGGAACACGCCCTCGGGGCGCTCGAACGGGTCGTTCGTCGTGTCGTAGTACTTGGGGAGCGGCCGCCACTCGTCGAGCACGCCGACGATGCGAAAGTCGCGGCCCTCGATGCGCACGCTCTTGCCGACGCTGTCCTCGCCACCGAACAGCTTCTGGTTCGTGCGGGAATCGAGCACCGCGACCGCCGCCGGTCCCTCGTCGTCCTCGCGGCGCCAGCCCGTGCCGTAGCGGAACGGCACGTCGAACATCGGGAAGAAGTCGGCGAAGCACAGCCGCGTGAGCGCACGGAACGGTCGCAGATCCTTGCGCTCCGGGTACACGGTGAGCTCGGCCTTGTGCATCACGGTCCGGTAGGTCGGAACGTCGCTCTTCATCAACGCCATCGCGTCCATGTACGTCAGCTGGTCCGGCGGCTCGCTCGGGTCGTCCGAGTCGTACGGCCGCGCCGGGTCCCACGCGTCGATCTGCACGATGAACAGCCGGTCGCTCTTCTCCGGGATCGGGTCGCCCGCCAGGTAGTAGTACGCGGTCACGAACATCATCGACACCGCGATCCCCAGGCCGATCCCGGCGATCGACAGGATCGACAGCACCGGGTTGCGCTTCAGGCTGCGCCAGGCGAGGCCGAGCTGGTAGTCGAGCATCGCCGCTCCTTCAGGCCCGCGCGGGGCCGGCGCTGCGCTGGGGCTGGAACAGGGGCTCGGGCCGATCCTGATCGAGGTCGATCATCCGGCCGTCGAGCAGGTGGATCCGGCGGGACGTGCGGTTCGCCAGCTCCGGGTCGTGGGTCACCATCACGATCGTCGTTCCGGTCGAGTTGATCTTCTCGATCAGGTCGAGGATCTCGTGGGCCATCGACGAGTCGAGGTTGCCCGTGGGCTCGTCGGCCAGGATCAGCCGCGGCCGGCCGACGAG
This sequence comes from uncultured Acidobacteriota bacterium, assembly GCA_963824225.1. Lineage (GTDB taxonomy): Bacteria > Acidobacteriota > Polarisedimenticolia > Polarisedimenticolales > Polarisedimenticolaceae > CAWGOF01. The sequence continues at coordinate 1,455,542 of CAWGOF010000003.1, forward strand.
CGCGCGCGCGATCGCGACGCGCTGCTGCTGCCCGCCCGAGAGCTGCGCCGGCAGGTGCTTGCTCCGCGCGCTCAGGCCGACGATCGACAGCGCCTCGTCGATCGCCTCGCGCCGCGCGGGACCCTTGAGGCCGCGGTAGCGCAGCGGGACGTCGACGTTGTCCCCGACGTGGAGGTCCGGGATCAGGTTGAACGTCTGGAAGATGAACCCGATCTTCTCGTTGCGGATCTTCGACATCCGCCGATCGGACAGCTGGCTCACGTCCTCGCCGTCGAGCCGGTACGTGCCCGTGTCGAAGCCGTCGAGCAGCCCGGCGAGGTTGAGGAACGTCGTTTTTCCCGACCCCGACGGACCCATCACGGACACGAACTCGCCCTCGTCGACGCGCAGCGTGAACTCGCTCAGCGCGTGGGTCTCGACGTGCTCGGTCCGGTATACCTTGGTGACGTTCGACATCTCGAGCATCGCGTCCACTCCTCGCTCCTCAGCGTCTGAGCCACACGCGGCGCGCGTCCGCGAAGCTCGACGTGTCCGACACCACGATCTGCTCGCCCTCGGTCAGCCCGGAGACGATCTCGACCTCGGTCACGCTCGTCGCCCCGACCTGGATCGGCCTGCGCTCGGCGATGTCGCCGCGCACGATCCACGCCTCGCGCCCGCCGCCGGTCTCGACGAACGGGCCACGGGCGACCTTCAGCACGTCCTTGCGCGACTCGAGGATCACGCGGGTCGAGAGGCGCTGGCTCTGGCGCAGCCCGGCCGGCTCGCCCTCGGCGAACGCCACGATCCCGCGCACCTCGCTCTGCTGGACCTCGGGCGCGACGACCTTGACCACCGCGGGCCAGTCGCGCCCGTCGTAGGTCACCGCGGCCGGCGTGCCCGGGCCGATCTCGTCGGCGTAGCTCTCGGGGATCCCGACCTCGACCTCGAACGCCGACAGGTCGACGACGGTCACGAGCGCGACACCCTGCTCGACCGCCGCGTGGTCCTCGGCGTCGAGGCGCGACACGAGGCCGGCGACCGGCGCGCGCACCGTCAGGTCGTCGACCTGGCGCTGCAGCTCGGCGACGACGAGGCGCTGGCGCTCGACCGCGTGCTCGCGATTGCGCAGCTCGAACTCGCGCGTGTCGTGCTGGAACGTCGCGTTCTCCTTCGCGTGCTGGAGCTCGATCTCGGCGCGGCGCAGCACGTCCTGGGCCGTCTCGTAGTCCACGTCGTTGATGATCCCCTCGGTCTTCGAGCGCTCGGCCCGATCGCGGGCGCGCTGGCCGGCCTCGAGCGTCACGCTCGCCAGGTCGACCTGCTGGCGATCGACGAGCTCGGTCCGGCGAGCATCGATACGCGCCCGTTCGAGCTCGCCGCCGAGCGAGTCGAGGCTCGACTGCTCCTGCTTGAGCCGGCTCTGCAGCTCGGGGCTGTCGACGACGGCCAGCACGTGGCCTTGCTCGACGACATCTCCGGCCCGCACGCGGAGCTTGACGATCCCCCGCGCGGGGCTGAACAGCGTCGGATGGAACGCCGCGACCACGCGGCCCTGGACCGACACGTCGCGCTCGAGATCGCCGCGCACGACCTCGGCGATGCGTAGCCGCGACGCATCAATCGTGCGCTCGGCGCTGAACCAGCGCACGGCCGGGCGCCACAGCGCGAGCGCGAACGCCACCGGCACGAGCACCGCCGCCGCGACGACCACACGCCGAGGCACCGAGCGCTTGCGGCTCACAGGCCGGTCCATCGTCGAGGTACCTTGGATCATCGTCGCGTGCGTGCTCCGCCCGGCCTTAGGAGCAAAGCCGCTGCCAGCCATAGAACGTCGGAACGCCGCAATAGTCGCAGGATGGTGAGCGACGCGCGGACACCTGTCCGCACCGGAAGCCGGACAGCTGTCCGGGTGTCAGCGCTCGCCGGCGTACAGGCGCAAACGCGCGGCGCTCAGCGTGTCGAGACCCGGGCGCTCCTCGATCAGCTCGTGCTCGGCCGCGGTGTGAAACGAAACGACGACCCAGTTGTCCTTGGGCACGACGCCCTGGTGCCAGACGTTCGGCGGGATCGAGATCCAGCGCTCGGACACGGGCACGCTCTCGTCGTCCTTGAGCAGGTGGGACGACCAGTCCCCGTCGAGCCGGGTCTGGAAGTCGCCCGATCCGCGGTACGACGTCATCCGCTGGTGGCTGTTGGGATGCCTCTCGGCTCCGGTCGTCGTGTTGCCGCGCAGGATGAACACCCAGCTCGAGCGGATCTCCCCGGGAAGCGGGGCCGTGTACACGTCGAGCGGGATCGGCTCCCAGGCCAGGAGGTCGTCGGGCCGGGTCCGCAGCTTCGCCTCGACGCGGGCGACGATCGCGTCGATCCGCGGGCGCACGCCCTCGGTCCGCACCGCGAGGTCGAGGGCCTCGAGGATCCGCGACTCGAGCAGGTGCGCGCGCACGCGATGCGCGAGATCGGCCGGGTACACGGGCTCGCGCGACGTGTCGATCTCGTCGAGCGGCCACCATCGCACCTCGGTGATGCCCTCGCGCCGGTGCGCGCCTTCGACCGACGGACCGAGAATGCCGTTGTGTCGGGTCACGAGATAGAACCGGTCGGTCTGGGAGATCGTGCGATCGGCGAACGGGAACACCGCATGGCCGGTCCACAGGGACGAAAGCGAGACGTCCTCGGCCCCCAGCTCCTCCACCGCCTCGCGACGCGCGGCCTGCTCCGCCGTCTCCCCGGGCTCGATCCCGCCGCCAGGCGTGGCCCAGAACTCGCGGCCGTGGCCGTCGTTGTGCCGGAACAGCAGCACCCGCAGGCTGGCGTCGATCAGGACGAGACGGGAGGCGGAGCGGATCTCGATCGGCTTGGGCTCAGTCATGGTCGATCCCCGGAGGATAGCGGTCGGGGACGAGGTTCAGGCGCACGTCGTGCTCGAGAAGTGCCTTGAGACCGGCGAGCACGATCGTGAACCCCTGCGTCGAGTCGGCGACCTGCTTGACCAGCGCGTCGCCGTCGCCGACGAAGCCGCTGTTCGCGATCGCGACGAACGTCGTCCCGTCGTCGCGCGCCGTGAACGTCCATTCCACGGTCGTCGGGCCCTCGCCGCCCGTCCACTCGATGAGGATACGCCGGTTCGGCTCGAGGGCCTTGGGCGTAACGCGCGTCGAGACGCCGTACATGTCCCAGTGCCACTCGACCGACCGACCGAGCTCGAGCCGACCCGTGCTGCGCGTGAACCAGAATTTCATCGTGATCGCGGGATCGACGAACGCCTGGAACACGTCCGCGACCGGCCGGCGAATCAACATCCCGGTCTTGGCGACCGGCACTTTCAGCAACCGGAGGTCGTCCACCGGGACTCCGATCGCCGCATCCCCGGAGAAAGCGTACACCAAGCTAGCGCTTGCGTGCACGCGATCTTGTCTTCGTCTTCTTCTTCACCGACCTGCGTTTCGTCGGGTGAACACGCTCGGGCAGCTTGGCCCGTCCGGTCGACCGGTTCCACTCCTCGTAGGTCTCGGGCGTGATCTTGCCCTCGACCAGGAGCTCGGCGAACTTGCGCCGCTGCGCCTTGCTCTTGAACGGCATCAGGCAGAGCGCTTCATCGCGCGGCGGTGTGCCACCTGCGCCACGATGACCTTCTTGGGCTTGGCCTTTGGCTTCACGGGCTGCTGCCGCTCGAGCTCGCCGATCACGTCCTTCAGGAACGCGATCATCCGCTTGCGCTGGCCCTCGGGCGTGGCGCTCCACTTCTCGCTGTTCGCCCGCTTGTGGGCGATCTTGAACTTCATCCCGGTCATCGACGTCGTGTATTCGTTCGCGTTGAGCTTCTTCACGTTCTGGTGCGCCAGGATGTACCAGTGGTACTCGGTACCGACCGGAACGCCCGATCCTTCGGGGGCCTTGCCGGCGCGGTGCTTCGTCACCGCGTAGCTGATCTGCCACAGGTCGGGTGTGACCTTGGTCTCTTTCCATTCGCCCTGGTCGTAGTACCACTTGTGGCTGCGGCCGACGCGCATCCCCGTGTACTTCTTGCCTTCGTGCTCCTTGAACTGGTCGTAGGACATCGCGTTCTCCGACTATCTCTCGGGCGCGGGACGGCGCCAGGCCTCGTACACGCCGTCGAGCTCGTCCATCCAGAACTGGACCTCGTCGCGACCGTAACCGAGCCGACCGAGATCGCGGGCCAGCTCGTAGAACGCCGGGCTCGGCTTCCCGCCGATCCCGACCGCGACCGCGCCGAGCATCGGCCGGCCGGCCAGCACCTCGTCCTCGGAGATCTCTCCCAGGATCTGCCCCGTCGCAGCGTTCATGAAGCCGTTGTTGGACGGAAGGCCCGTGATCCAGGCGATCTCTTGGTAGGTGATTACGCCGCGATACTGCGCCGCTCGCAGGAGCTCGGTCATCACGTGGTAGTAGGTCACCGTGCCTCTGAACCTGGTGCCGATCTTCCCCATGTTCGACCCCAGCAATCGCCTTGCAAGGGCCGTGACAGATGAGAGGGATTCTGGAAACCGGCATCTTGCGAGTGCGCAAGCCGTGCGGCGGGTGTTTACCTGTGTCTGGAATTACTTCGGCTCGGATCCAAACCGCAGAACGTGCCCGTCGGGGTCTTCGACCCGCATCTCGTACGCCCAAGAGTAGTTCTGGGGTGGGTGGCAGATGACGGCGCCCCGCGCTCGGTACTCCCCGAACAGCGACTCGACGTCTTCGACGCCGATCCAGACCCACGTTCCGGGCTGTCCCTGCGCGCCGCGGCACAGGTAGATGCCAGCCGCGTCTCGCGACACGCAGGTGAAGTCGTCGGTTCCCCATTCCGCGTTCCGAAAGCCGAGGACGTCGACGTAGTACCGGACGCTGCGCGCCATGTCGGCGACGCGAAGAATCGGGTTCGCGCACTCGAATGCGGTCTTCATGGCACCGTCAACACGATCTTACCCCGAGCGTGGCCTGAGGCCATCCTACGCATGGCCGCAACCGCCTCGCTCAACCGAAAGGTCGCGTCGATCACCGGGCGAACCGTTCCGCTCTCGAGCCACTGCCCCAGGGTTGTCAGGTCCTCCCGACTCGGTTGCGCCACGAACAGGGCCAGCTTCTGGCTCACGAAGGGTGACAGCGCAAGCGTGCGGAGCACACGATCGAGAGGACCGATCCAACGACCGATCGCTCCGCCGACCGCCACGTAGATCCCCTTGGGCTCGAGGACGCGCCGGCAGTCCGCGAGCGAGCGGCTCCCCACGCAGTCGAACAGCACGTCGTACCGTATGCCAACCTTCGTGAAGTCCTCCTGCGTGTAGTCGACGACCCGGTCCGCGCCGAGCGGTCGAACGAGGTCGACGTTCCGTGTGCTGCAGACGCCGGTGACCTCCGCACCGAGCGCCTTCGCGACCTGCACTGCGAACGTGCCCACGCCGCCCGCGGCACCGTTGATCAAGACACGATGCCCCGGCTTGACCTGCGCCCGGTCGCGAAGGCCCTGGAGCGCCGTCAACCCCGCGATCGGCACCGACGCCGCCTGCTCGAACGAAACGCCCTTCGGCTTCGGAGCGACCGCGGACGCCGACGCACACGCGTACTCGGCGAGCGCACCGCGGCACGTGCCGAACACCGCGTCGCCCGGCACGAGCTGCGTGACCGACTTGCCGACCGCTTCGACCTCGCCAGCGACGTCCCTGCCGGGACGCGTCATCCTGGGCTTCCGTAGCCCCAGCGCCAGGCGCCCGATGTACGGCGTGCCGCGCATGAAATGCCAGTCGAGCGGATTGAGCGCCGCCGCGCGCACTCGGAGCAGGACCTCGGTATCGCCGGGAGTGGGCTGGGGAACGTCCTCGCATCGGAGTGCATCGGGCGAACCGTACTCTCGATAGACGATCGCCTTCATGACCAGACGACCGTGTACCGCCACAACGGATGGCGGTAGAACTTCGCGCCGGGGAGTGTGGTCTCGCAGAGCACCTGCACCTCGGCCATCGTGAGGTACCGGTCGCGCGAACCGTGATCGTGCCACGCATGACGAACGGCACGCCTCTGACGCAAGCCCGATCCGATCCACCACACCGCGTCGCCGTTGCCGATCGCCGCGAGACCGGATCGAATCCAATCGCCCAAGTCTCCCAGTGCGCGAAGGTCGTGAATCACGAGCACGCCGCCGGGCGTCACCAGACTCTTCATCCGCGCGAGAGCCGACGCGGTGTCGAGGTGATGCATCGTCGCGACCGAAACCACGGCGTCGAAAGACGCGGGCTCGAATGGATGGACCATGAAATCGCCACACACGAGCTCCAGGCGCACCGCCCCAGACGAGCGCTCCCGTGCGAGGCGAATCATCTCGGACGAGGCGTCGATCCCGACGACCGGCGTGCCCCGCGCGGTGATTAAGCGCGAGAGACGACCGGCTCCGCAACCGATCTCGAGAACCCTGTCACAGTGAGCCGGGATCTGGGCCAGCACGAACGACTCGTAACGCTCCGCGCGCTCGGGCTCGTCGGCCATCAGGCGCGCGATCCGGTCGAAATCGGCCCGGACCGTCTCGAGGGGTGCGTGCATGCTCAGACGCGAGGGACTTCGTAGCGCAGCTCGGCAAACCCCGGCCCCACATGCTGCACGGAGACCAGGCGAAGCGCAGCGGCACCAACGATTCGGCGAGGTAGCAGCGGCTTCCCCCGTCCGAGCGTGACCGAACCCACCAGAACGACGACCTCGTCGAGCAGACCGGCGTCGTAAAACTGTCCCACGAGGTCGCCTCCGCCCACGAGCCAGAGGTTCTTGGCCTGAGCAGCCGTCCGCATCTCTTCGTGGACGGGGCGCACATCTCCTTGAACGAAGCGGATGTCCGCCTCCGGCACCGCCTCGAGCTTGCGCTTCGAGAAGACCCAAGTCGGCTGCGAATACGGCCACGACGTGTGCCGGAGCATCCACTCGTACGTCGCCGAGCCCATGGCGAGCGCGCCGACGTCCTTGATGAACGCCGGATAGCTCGTCTCGTTGACATCGCCTAGCGGGAAGAGCCATTCGAGCGAATCGTCCTCGGTGGCGATGAAGCCGTCGAGGCTGGTGGCCGTGTAGTACTGGGTCTTTATGTCGCTACTTGTCATACGGCTTGGATGTTCGCGGTGCGTTGGGCGCTTGCTTGTCGAGGGATTGCCGATACTGGATGCACCCACGCATGAATTGCGGCCACTCTGGCACGACCGGGACCGGATCCGTCTTCTCCGGCAAGAGCGCCCACAGGTCCGGATGGTGCCAGCAGAGGTCGTGTCCCGAGCTGTCGCGGTGCTTACGGATGCCTGCACGAAGCCTACGTACTTCGGCAATCAGCTCTTCTCGCGACATCTTGTCGAGGTCGGTGTCTATGGCGAGGTCCCTCCTGTCTCCTAGTTCCTCGTGCTGGACGACAGTCTCAGTCAACCACTGCGTCTAGCTCGTGGCCTCGGTTCGAGGGCGACAGGCAACTCCCTCGCTACCCCCTTCGAAGACCTAGACCCGTTGCGCCACAGGCGGACGCTTCGGCCACACACATCGTAGATCAGCTGCAGGTAGCGCCTTGGGACACCCTTGAGATCGCCAGGCCCCGGCACCGCCTCCGAGACAACGTGCGAGTGGAATACTCCTATTACTCTCTTGCTCTTACCCCCAACTTTTCTACTTGCGGCGCGCAGGTCCCTGGGGCGAATCTCGAAATGTCCGGGACGCCCACCGACGTTCTCCAAGAACATCAGGGAACACTTACCGTTGCGGTCCGCTATCAGGGCCCCGCACACTTCACTCTGATCTCTCTGCTGCGCACGAAGGGCACGTTCATGAAGACGTCGTCGCTCCGCGAACGGAAGGTGCCATTCGATGATGCGGTCGTTCGAGAATCGAGGGTCGGCAGCGGCGCTCACATTCGTTCACCGGGCAATTGGCTGGCTTGCTTCACCCAACCAGCGAATTGAGGTTCGTCGAGCTGGTCGTTCTGGTGGATGTCGAGGTAGCGCACGTGCTTGTGCTTGGACTCGCCGGGAGGAACGGGACGCAGCGACGTGCCGCGGAAGAAAGCCACCTTGACGTACTTCGTGAAGCAATGGAAATCGAGGAACCAACCCTGGCCCTCGACTCCGTAGAACGGCGAGTTCCACTTGACCGCCTTGCGCACGCCGGGGACCGTGCGCTCGATGAGCGCGTCGAGTCGGCGCCCGACGTCGCGTTTCCAGCCCGGCATCGCCGCGATGTACGCCTGCACCGGCGCATTGCCTTCAGCCTTCGCGATTTGCGGGTTGCCGCCGGCGAGGAGGGCGGCTTTCGCGGCCTTGCGGGAACGCGACTTGGCCGGCTTCGCACCTTGCCCGCTTCGCCGCCTTCTTTGCAACTTTCTTCAACGTCTCGGACTTCCTGCCGGCATGCCTGGCTAGCCAGCGGTCCCTCGGTGACTGTAGATTAATGAGACCGCACAGCGATCCATTGCTTTCCCAATCAACGCGCCTTCCCGTAGAAATCGGCGATTCCCTTTCTTGAGTCTTCGAGCTTCTTCAGGCACGCGTCCCGAATCGCCACCAGACTCGTCTCGGTGATCTCTGCGACCTTCGCCATGCGCCGATCGATCGCTTCCATGGACAATTCGAAGGAGTCATACCTCGCGTCGTCGACATCGGGTCCGCCACAGACGGCTTCGAGGTCGAACCCCGGCACGGCGATCTTGAGGACGTTCGTCGGTTGACGCTCGAGCGCCTCGCCGACGGCCAGCTCCATCTGCTCGATAGCCTCGGCGTCGGATGCCGCCCGCAGCCGAACGGCAATCTGAAGCCACTCGACATCGCCCCTCGCCACTCCCCAGAGGAGCTGCTGCAACCCTTCTTGGTAACGCTTCCTGTCTGCATCCTCCCGTTTGTCGAGATGGTCCATGATGGCTTGAGCCTCGGGTCCCTCGTAGGGCGGGTGGCAGAAGCTAGGCTCCGTCGGCCCGCGTGGCCGTGAATCTGCCGATATGAAGTACCTGTGCCCGAGAAGGAAGGGGTAGAGTTCGGTGCAGGACCGGGTCCAAATGACGACCTTCGGTTCTTCAGGCCCCTTCCAACGGCGGACTACCTTGAAGGTCACTGCTGCGCGGCTTTCGCAGCAGGGAAGGAGTTCCTCGGCGACCACGATGCCTTCGAACAACATCGCGGCTCGGTCCAACTCCCTCTTCGCCCTTTCGAATGTCGAGAGCTGCACACTCGGGTCCTGCACACAAGCGGCATCCGCGCAAGGACCGCAGCAACTCTCCAGTCGAGCTTCCGCGCTTGCTGAACCCATAAGCTGGAAGAGCCCGAGAAGAGCAATCAGGTGACGCATCATGGAAGACCGCACCTCGGACAGAGCGCGCCTACAAGATACATGCAGAACTGCCTGATCCCGTAACGCAACGAGAATGCCAACGGTACCCCAGCGGATGTGGGGTCAGGACGCTACTTCCTGCGCTGGGCGGGCTTCAATCGCCCTAGAACTGATCGGCCTCGGTCGACTCGTTGAGGGCCAGGGTCGAGCATTCGCCACCCGAGATGACCTGGCTCACCTGGTCGAAGTAGCCGGTGCCGACCTCGCGCTGGTGGCGCGTCGCCGTATAGCCGTTGGCCTCGGCCTGGAACTCCGCCGTCTGCAGCTCCGAGTACGCGGCCATGCCGCGTGCGGCGTAGCCGCGGGCGAGCTCGAACATGCCAAAGTTCAACGCGTGGAATCCGGCGAGGGTCACGAACTGGAACTTGTAGCCCATGGCGCCGAGCTCGCGCTGAAACCGCGCGATCGTCGCGTCGTCGAGGTTCCGCTTCCAGTTGAAGCTCGGCGAGCAGTTGTAGGCCAGCATCTTGCCCGGGAACTTCTCGTGGATACCCTCGGCGAACGCGCGCGCCTCGTCGAGGTCGGGCGTCGAGGTCTCGCACCAGATCAGGTCGGCGAACGGGGCGTAGGCGCAGCCGCGCGCGATCGCGCACTCGAGGCCGCCCTTCAGATGGAAGAACCCTTCGGGGGTGCGCTCGCCGGTCAGGAAGCGCTTGTCGCGTGCGTCGATGTCCGAGGTCAGCAGGCGCGCGCTGTCGGCGTCGGTGCGGGCGATGATCACGGTCGGGACGTCGGCGACATCGGCCGCCAGACGCGCGCCGACGAGCGTGCGGATGAACTGGCTCGTCGGCACGAGCACCTTGCCGCCGAGGTGACCGCACTTCTTCTCCGACGCGAGCTGGTCCTCGTAGTGCACGCCCGAGGCGCCGGCCTCGATCATCGCGCGCATCAGCTCGAACGCGTGGAGCGGGCCGCCGAAGCCGGCCTCGGCGTCGGCGACGATCGGCGCGAACCAGTGGCGCTTCGCCTGCCCTTCGGCGTGCTCGATCTGGTCCGCGCGAGCGAGCGCGCGGTTGATGCGCCGGACGAGGTCGGGGACGCTGTTCGACGGGTACAGGCTCTGGTCGGGGTAGGTCTGGCCGCTCAGGTTCGCGTCGGCCGCGACCTGCCAGCCGCTGACGTAGATCGCCTGCAGGCCGGCCCGCACCTGCTGCATCGCCTGGTTTCCGGTCTGCGCCCCCAGGGCCGCGACGTAGTCCTCGTCGTGCAAGAGATCCCACAGGCGCTCGGCGCCCAGGCGGGCGAGCGTGTGCTCGATCCGCACCGAGCCTCGCAGGCGCACGACGTCCTCGTCCGAGTAGGGGCGGGTGATGCCGTTCCAGCGTGGGTTCTTCGAGGGCGTCATGAGTTCTCCAGCCGCTCGTAGGCGGCGAGGGTCAAGAATTCGTCGAGATCGTCGGCCAGACAGAAATGCAGGAACAGCTCGTGGGCCTCGGCGAACCTTCCGCCTTGGTAGCGCTGCGGCCCGACCTCGCGGGCGATGCGCTCCATCTCTTCTCTCGCGGTCTCTTCGATCAGCTCGGGCGTCACGCGGCGGCCGTCCTCGAGCCCCGCCTGGTGCTCACGCCACTGCCAGACCTGGGCCCGGGAGATCTCGGCCGTGGCTGCGTCTTCCATCAGGTGGTAGAGCGGGACGCAGCCGACCCCGCGGAGCCAGGATTCGAGGTACTGGACGCCCACGCGGATGTTGAGGCGCAGCCCGTCTTCGGTTCGCGTGCCCCGGGGGAGCTCGAGCAGATCCTCGGCCGTCACGCTCACGTCGTCGCGCTTGACGTGCAGCTGATTCGGACCGCTCATCTTCGCGGCGAAGCATTCCCGGGCCAGGCCGACGAGCCCGGGGTGTGCGACCCACGTCCCGTCGTGGCCGTCCCCGACCTCGCGCTCCTTGTCGGCGCGTACCTTGGCCAGTGCGGCCTCGCTCGCCTGGGGGTCGCTCTTGATCGGGATCTGGGCCGCCATGCCGCCGATCGCGTGGGCCTGCCTCCTGTGGCACGTGCGGATCGCCAGGCGCGCGTAGGCTCGCAGGAAACCTTGGGTCATCGTGATCTGGGATCGATCGGGCAGGACCGATTCGGGGCGCCAGCGATGGCACTTGATGAAGCTGAAGATGTAGTCCCAGCGCCCGCAGTTGAGCCCGGCCGAGTGCTCGCGCAGCTCGTACAGGATCTCGTCCATCTCGAACGCTGCGGGCAGCGTCTCGATCAGCACCGTGGCCTTGCACGAGCCGCGCGGGATGCCCAGGAGCTGCTCGGCGAGGAGGAACGTCTCGTTCCAGAACCGCGCCTCGTGGTGGCTCTCGAGCTTCGGCACGTAGAAGTACGGGCCGCTTCCGCGGTCGAGGAGCGCGCGCGCGTTGTGGAACGCGAACAGGCCGAAGTCGACGAGCGCGCCGGGAACGGTCCGGCCGTCGACCTCGAGGTGCCGTTCGGTCAGGTGCAGGCCGCGCGGGCGCACGAGGAGCGTGGCGATCGAGTCGGCGAGCCGGTACTCCTTCTTGCTCGCCGGGTCGGTGTAGCGGATCGTGCGGCGGACGGCGTCGATCAGGTTGGCCTGGCCCTCGACCACGTTGCGCCACGTCGGCGAGGTCGAGTCCTCGAAGTCGGCCATGTAGGTGTCGGCACCCGAGTTGAGCGCGTTGATCACCATCTTCCGGTCGACGGGGCCCGTGATCTCGACGACCCGGCGCTCGAGATCCTTGGGGATCGGATCGACGGTCCAGTCGCCGTGGCGCACGTCGAGCGTGTCGTCGAGGAACGCGAGACGCGTTCCCGCGGCCAGGCCGGCCCGGCGCATCGTCCGGGCGAACAGCAGCTCGTCGAGCCGCGGCCTGAGCTCCCGCACGAGGCGGCCGACGAACGCCAGCGCCTGGGGGCTCAGGACGAGGTCCCAGCCCGGCTCGCCCTTCGCGCGCACGACGACGGCGTCGTCAGATCCGGGATGACTCCAGCGTCGGGCCACGGGCGGTCCTCTTCGTCCGCAAAGGTATGGGGCGGCGTCGCTGTTTGCCAGCAAACGGTGCGGGCCTTGCGAATCCTAGCCTTGGAGTCCCGAGTGCGTCGCGTATCCCGACAGGTGGTGCAGGGCCTGGCGGCGCCACCACGTCCACTCGTGGGCCACGTCGCGGCCCCACAGATCGAGAGTGCAGGAGATCCCCTTGGACACGAGAACCGCGGCGAGAGCCTGGGTCTCCTCGATGTTCCCGTCCTCCCACGCCCCCTGGCCGCACACGAGGGTCAGATGCGTCTCGCGGCGGACCCGTTCCAGGGGCTCGCCCGCGAGGTTCGGGAGGTAGGCCAGAGGGTTGTTGAAGTACACGTCGGGGCTCCTTGACCCCCCGGCGAACTCCGTGATGTCGTAGCGCCCGCTCATGCACAGGGCATAGCCGAAGATGTCGGAGTGCTTGAGCGCGAAGTTCGCCGCGTAGGTCGCACCCAGGCTCGTCCCGGTCGCGCCGAGCCGGATCTCGGCGCTCTGGCAGTCGGCGCGAATGAACGGCACGAGCTCGGTCAAGACGTAGGTCTCGAACGCTCGATGGCGGTGCATGCGCCAGGCCGGATCGTTCTCCTTGCGGGTCCAGGCCTCGGAGACGTTGGTCTCGGTGCAGTAGAGCTTGAGCTGCCCGGCATCGAGGAGGCTTGCGAGCGCCTCGACCATCCCCTGGGCTTCCCATTCGTGGGCCATCCCGGCCGCCGACGGGAACGCCAGAACCGGCGGACCGAAGTGACCGTAGGCCCACAGGTGCATGCCGCGGCCCATCGGTCGGCCCGGGAGTAGCTCGTGGCGGCGCTGCATGGCCGGCACAGTATACGGTCTACTATGAAGCGGGAGAGGGACATGCAGCTCGAGGACCTCGTCGAACGGGACCGCGATCACGACTGCGTCGGCGTCGGGCCGCAGAGGGTGTGCGTGCGCGTCGTGGGCGTGGCCGATCTGCCGACGCGCTTCGGCGAGTTCCGGATCGTGGCGTTCGAGAACAACCGCGACGGCAAGGAGCACGTGGCGATCGTGCACGGCGACGTCCTCGATGCCATGGACGTACCGACGCGGCTGCATTCGGAGTGCCTGACCGGCGACGCGATCGGCTCGCTACGCTGCGACTGCCGGGACCAGCTCGAGACCGCGCTGCGGGCCCTCGCCCGGATGGAGCGCGGCTTGCTCTTCTATCTACGGCAGGAGGGCCGGGGCATCGGCCTGGCCAACAAGGTGCGGGCGTACGCGCTGCAGGACCAGGGGCTCGACACGGTCGATGCGAACCTGGCGCTCGGGTTCCGCGACGACGAGCGGGACTACGCGATCGCGGCGCACATGATCGAGAGCCTGGACGTCGAGTCGGTGCGACTGATGACGAACAACCCGAAGAAGATCGACCAGCTGACGCAGTTCGGAGTGAAGGTCACCGGGCGGATCCCGCACGTGATCCCGCCGAACGAGCACAACCGGTTCTATCTCGAGACGAAGGCCGCGCGCTCGGGCCACTGGATCGACTTCCACGGCAAGCCGCACCTCGAGGAGCAGGCGGACCCGGTCGTCGTCGACGGATCGCGAGCCAAGGACCCGTAGCGCGCCCCGATTCCGCGATGTTCCGCGGCGGCAACCCGCCTCGGCGAATGCCGCGCGTCTGTGGGCGCGATCGTGCGAAGATCGGGAACGATGAACAGGCGCTGGAACCACCTGGCCTGGATCGGGCCGATCGTTACGTTTGCCGCGGTGGTCAGCTACTTCCTGTACTTCGCGCGCTTCCCGGCGCTGCGCGACTTCCCGTGGGTCAATCTGCCGCTCGCCCTGCTGGGGCTCGGAGCGTCGGGGGTCGCCATGTGGCGCGCCTTCGCCCGGCGCGAGGAGTGGCGCGGGCGGATCCTGGCTCCCTTGGGCCTGGGGCTCGCGCTCGCGTTCGCCGGGTTTCTCGTCGGGTACGTGTTCTTTCTGTCGAACGCGCTGCCGGCCCCGACCGAGACGAGTCGGGGCATGGAGACCGTGCCGGATCTGACGCTCACCGACCAAGACGGCCGCGCGGTTCGACTGACCGACTTCCGTGGACGCAAGCTCGTCCTGACGTTCTATCGCGGCCACTGGTGACCGTTCTGCCAATCGGAGCTGCACGGGCTGCAGACACACTTGAGCGAGTTCGAGAAGCACGGCGCCGCGGTCCTGGCGATCAGCGTCGATTCGCCGGACCAGAGCCGGGAGCTCGCACGGGCCCAGGGGCTCACGTTCCCGTTGCTGTCCGATCCCGATGGCCTCGCGCTTGAGGCGTTCGGCGTGCGCCACCCGGAGGGCAACCCGATCGATCACAAGGACATCGCGCGCCCGGCGACGTTCGTGGCCGATCGCGAAGGCCGCATCGTGTGGCACGATCTGACGTCGAACTGGCGCATCCGCCCGCGTCCGGAGACGCTCCTGCGCGAGCTCGAGCGTATCCCGTGAGACGCGGCGTCGGGCTCGCGCTCGTCTGCGCGGGCGCGGCGCTCGGGGCCCATGCCGCCGAGCCGGTCGTCCTGTACACGCGGGCCACGCCGATCGAGATGCGGACGGGCGTCGTCGAGATCCGCACGGTGCAAGAGGCGCTCGCCGACGTGCCGGTCGACTGCGCCGGGGCCGACCCGCGCTCGTTCGGCTGCACGAGCGGGCAGCGGTTCGCCCGGGTGTACGGCCTCGCCTTCGCGCTCGAGCGCCGCGAAGCTCGGGGAGACTTCCCGCGGGTCGACGCCGAGTCCCGGGGAGAAGCCTATCTGTTTCTGCGCCTCGAGCGAGACGATCTGGCCGCGTTCGACGACGAGCTGCGGAGCCGCCTCTCGGGTCTGGCGGCCGATGCGTTCGTCGACGAGTACGCTGGGCTCACCCCCGGGGCGGAGGTCTTCTCGCACATCGCCCGCCAGTCACCGGAGCCCTCCTGGAGTTGCTTCGAGCACGGGTCGAGCCGCGCTGCGGCGGAATACAAGCGAGAGACGGCGCAGGACGAGGGTGGAAAGAAGACCATCGTCCGCTCGGGGACGACGACCTACAACGAGGGCCCCGCTGTCGACCCGCTGTGCGTGACGGGACCGACCCTCGTGCGAGCTGCCGTTCCCGACGAGGTCCGAACGACGCCGTCCGCCCGAGCCCTGCGCGAAGAGACCGTGCTCGTGGAAATCGTGGACCAGCTCTCGAGAGGCGGAGGAGAGCTACTGCCCCTTCCCGACGGGCTGACCTATACCACACGAAAGCGGCCCGGTGTTCGGAGCAGCGCGTCCCGGCAGTCGCGGGACGGCCGTGTGGTGAAGGCGTCGTTCACCAAGGGCGAGGTCGAGGTCGGCGCCGAGGTCACGCCTGTTGCTTTCCCTCCTCATTTCGTCGCGGCGCAGGGATGGATCGCCGAATGGACGGTCGAGACGGTCGATCGCGAGCTCGGCGTACGACCCACGGAAAAGCGCGGTCAGGCGATCGTGCTACGGACGGCTCTCGTGCCGACGCGTCCTCCCACACCGGTCGACGACGACGGTCAGCCGACTGCGACCGCCACTGCCGAGACCCTCGAGCCGCGCTTCGACGACGAAGCGTATCTCGGCGAGATCGCGAGCCGTCTCGATCGCGTGGCGCGCCTCGATGGCGACACGCTCGCCCGCGTGATCGTGGAAGACCCGGCGGGGCTGGGGAGCCAGGGCTTCGTCCTGTTCATCTGCCGCGAGCGCAGCGCGACGTTCGAGATCCTCCCCACGGGCGCGGGGCAGCAGGTCACGAACGCCGGCGAGCTGTGCGCGGCGATCGACCGCGCCCTCGACTGACTCAGAGCCCCCCCTTGTCCTTGTGCTGGTCGAACCAGCCGGCGATATGGAGCATCTTGGAGACGTGGTGGCTCGGGCGGACGCGGATGCCGTGGGGCTCGCCCGGCACGCGCACGAGCACCGACTCGACGCCCAGGAGCTTGAGCGCGGTGTAGTACTGCTCGGACTCCGAGATCGGCGTGCGCCAGTCCTCCTCGCCCGTGATGACCATCGTCGGCGTCTTGACGTTCTTGACCACCGACAGGAGCGAGCGCGCGGCGTAGTGCTCCCCGTGCTCCCACGGCGGACCGGGGAACCAGTACTTGACGCCGAACGCGGGCAGATCGGACGTCAGGACCCAGCTGGTCCAGTTGATCACCGGGTAGGCCGAGGCCGCGGCGCGGAACCGCTCGCTGCGCCCGATCATCCAGCACGTCAGCACGCCGCCGCCGCTCCCGCCGGTGACGAACACGTTCCGCCGGTCGACGTAGCCCTGCGCGATCGCCGCATCGACTCCCGAGTCGAGATCGAAGAAGTCGTCCCCCGGGTAGGCGTGGTGGATCAGGTTGCCGAACTCCTCGCCGTAGCTCGTGCTGCCGCGCGGATTGACGTACAGGACGACGTAGCCCATCGCGGCCCACACCTGCTTCTCCAGATCGAACAGCGGCCCGTAGGACGCGAACGGACCGCCGTGAATCTCGAGGATCAGCGGGTACTTGCGGGTCGCGTCGAAGTCCGGCGGCTTGACGAGCCAGCCGTGGATCTTGCGACCGTCGACCGACGACGGATAGGTGATCTCCTCGACCTGGCCCAGCCGGCGCTGGGCGAAGAGGTCGGCGTTGACCGCGGTCAGGACCTTCGGCTTCGCCCCGCGGGACGTGGTGAGCGCGATGTCCGCCGGGATATCGGCGCGCTTGTAGGTCATCGCGATCCGCCCGTCCCGGGCCAGAGAGAACGACCCACCACCGGTGTACGAGCTCGTTCCGCCGCCGAGGTCCTCGGCGACCGTCCGCAGCTTCGTTCCGGTCGAGTAGAACGCGAGCTTCGTCCGGCCCTCGTCGTCGTACAGGAAGTACACGCCGCTGCCGTCGGGCGCCCACTGCGGATCCTCGGCGCTGCGGTCGAGCTCCGTGGACACGAACGTCGGATCGCCTCCGGCTCGCGGCGCGACGTAGAGCCGCGCGACCTGGTAGCCCTGGTATCGATCGTCGAAGCCGACGTACGCCATCCACTTGCCGTCGGGCGAAACCGTCACGTCCCCGTCCGGGCCGCGGCGGTTCGTCAGGGCGCGCACGGTGCCGTCCGCGACCGCGAACTCGTACACCTCGGTGTCGAGCGGCTCGAGGTCCCAGTCGGGGCGCCGATTGGCCGACAGCAGCAGGTACTTGCCGTCGGGCGTCCATACCGGCGCCGCACCGCCGAAGATCGGTCGATGGTGGAAGTTCCCGCTCGAGATCCGGCGCGCCGTGCCGCCGTCTGAGGGCACGACGAACAGGTGCACGTATCCGTTGGGCAGATACCCCGCTTGATCGAACCGGTAGACCAGCCGATCGACGACGCGCGCCGGATCGGCCCACGTCGCACCCTCGGGCGGCTTGGGCATCTTGGCGATCTGCGGCCCGTCCGCCTCCTCGAGAGCGAGGAACGCAATCCACTTGCCGTCGGGGGACCAGCTGAGGCCGCTCGGTGCCGACGGCAGGCTCGTCACGCGGCTCGACTGGCCGTTGTCGAGCCACAGCACGTGGATCTGCGCCGAGCCGTCGCGATCGGAGACGAACGCGATGCGCCCGCCGTCGGGCGACCAGCGTGGCGAGCTATCGCGCGCGCTGCCCGAGGTCAGCGCGCGATGGACCGCGCCGTCCGAGCCGAGGAGCCACAGGCTCGTGTAGCGCTTGTCGGCCTTCGCGTCGGCCCACGCCCGAACGTAGGCGATCCGCGCGCCGTCGGGCGAGATCTGCGGATCGGACGCGGTCTCGAGCTGGAACGCGTCCTCGGCCCGTAGGCCTGGCGGCTCGGCCCCGGCCCACCCGCCGAGCAGGACGCCCATGCACACTCCGAGACCCACGCGCGCGTAGCGGCTCATGAGCTTCCCCTTTCCCCCGGCCGTCGGCTGCGGATCATACCGCCGACCTGGTAGCCTGGCCGCCCGCATGAGCAACTTCGACCTGTCGGTCCTGCTGTTCCTCCAGCTCGCCGTGATCCTGGCCGCGTGTCGGATCGCCGGGCGCCTCGCCCGCGGGATGGGCCAGCCGCCGGTCGTCGGCGAGATGATCGCGGGCATCGTCCTCGGCCCGTCGGTGCTCGGCCTGGTGTGGCCGTCCGGGCAGCGCGCGCTCTTCCCGGCGGAGTCGATGACCCTGCTCTACGCGATGGCCCAGCTCGGCCTCGCCGTCTACATGTTCCTGATCGGCGCCGAGTTCCGCAGCGACCTGATCCGCACCCGCATCCGCAGCGCGTCGGCCGTGTCGGTCGCCGGGATCGCCGCGCCGTTCGCCCTCGGGATCCTGATCGCCCTCGCGACCTACGGACGCACCGATCTCTTCGGCGCGGGCGTCGGGCCGGTCGAGGCGGCGCTGTTCCTCGGCGCGGCGATGTCGATCACCGCGTTTCCGGTCCTCGCCCGGATCGTCCACGAGCGCGGCCTCTCCGGCACGTCGCTCGGCACACTGGCGCTCGCCGCGGGGTCGATCAACGACGCGGCGGCGTGGTGCGTCCTGGCCATCGCCCTCGCCAGCATGAGCGGGGATCCGGCGATCGCCGTGTGGGCCATCGGCGGCGGGATCGCCTATGCCGTCGCCGTATGGCTCGGGGTCCGTCCGGCGCTCGCGTCCCTCGACCGACGCGTCGAGGCTCGGGGCTCGATGAGCGGGACCACGCTCGGCTTCGTGCTCGTGCTCGTGATGCTCGGCTCGTGGTTCACCGACTGGATCGGGATCTACTCGGTCTTCGGGGCGTTCGTCCTGGGGGCGGCGATGCCGCGGGGGAAGACCACGGACGAGCTGCGCCGGCTGATCTACCCGCTGACCTCGACGCTCCTCTTGCCCTTGTACTTCGTCTACTCCGGGCTGAACACCCGGATCGGGCTGCTCGACACGCCCGCGCTGTGGGGCCTCGCACTCGTCGTGCTCGCCGCGGCGATCGCGGGCAAGGGCGTCGCCTGCTTCGTCGCGGCGCGACTGCACGGGGAGTCGCCGCGCGAGGCCGCGGCGATCGGGGCGCTGATGAACGCCCGCGGGCTGATCGAGCTGGTGATGCTGAACATCGGCTACGAGCGCGGGATCATCTCGCAGACGCTATTCTCGATCATGGTCGTCATGGCCATCGTGACGACCCTGATGGCCGCCCCGGTGGTCGAGCGGGTGTACGGGCGCGAGCGCGACGCGCACCTCGCCGCGGCCGGTCAGCGACGAGGATCGCCGGAGTAACCGTGATGCAGGCTTGCCGAGCTGTCGGCCTTCTGATCGCGGTCTCGCTCTGCGGCTGCACGCCTTCGGCACCCCCCGAGCCGCGCGAGTTCGTCGACGCCGAGCGCGGCTACCGCCTCGACGTGCTCCCGGGCTGGTCGATCGTGGGCGACGAGGTGCGCTCGCACAATCGAAGCTTGCTCTCGGCCCAGGTGAACTCGCTCGACGGAGCCGAGCGACGATTCGTCGCCGAGCTGCCCGACTCGCTCCTGCCGCAGCTCGAGGGGTGGGCCCGCCACTACTTCACCGAGCTCGGCACACCCGAGCGACGCGCGGCGGTGGTGTCGGGGATCGATGCGCTCGAGCTGACCTACCCGGTTCGAGCCCGGCCGCGCGACAGATGGAGCAAGATCGTCTACTGGGTCGTCCGGCGGAACGATCGGGTCTACACGTTCCGCGGCGCGTTTCCCGCGGGCGCCCCGGCCGACGACGAGGTCGAGCTGCGTCGAATGATCGCGTCGCTCGAGTTTACGGACTAAAACGGCCGGCCGAGCGAACTGTCACCCGCCCGTCACACGACCCTTACGGAGTATTGACACCCCGGACCCACAGTGCCGTTGGGTATCCAGACCCTCGTTTCCGAACCGTGGAAGGGTCCTCCCGATGGTCCGATCTGCAGCAGCCGCGATGCTCCTCACTACGGTCGTCGCGCTCGCACCGCCGAGCCGCTCCGAGCCGCAAGCGACCTCCGGGGCGACCGGGATCGACGGGGCCCGCTCGACCGTCGCCAAATGGCTCGCCACGCAGCAGCTGATCTTCAAGGAGCGCAAGGACTGGCAGGACTCCAAAGAGATCCTCGAGGCGCGGATCGCGGCGGCCGAGCGCGAGATCGCCGCGCTCGAGGCCAAGGTCGACGAGTCGGGCGGGAAGCTGTCCGATCTCTCGCACCAGCGCGCCGACGCTGCATCGACCGAATCGCGCCTCGCCGACTCCTCGCGACACGCCGCGGCCGCCGTGACCCAGCTCGAGACCGAGGTCGAGCGCCTGTGCCGGATGCTCCCGGCGAGCGTGCTCGAGAAGGTCGCGCCGCTGCGCCAGCGCATCCCCACTGACCCCTCGACCACGCGGGCTTCGGTGGCCGAGCGGCTCCAGAACGTGCTGGGGATTCTGAACGCGATGAACGAGGCGAACGGCCAGATCAGCCTGGTCACCGAGATCCGGCCGTTGTCGGACGGCAAGCCGTCCGAGGTCAAGACCGTCTACGTCGGCCTGGGTCAGGCGTACTTCCTCAGCGCGTCCGGCGAAGCCGGCGTGGGACGTCCGACGCCCGAAGGTTGGACGTGGCAGGCCGCGAACGACCTCGCGCCCCGTGTGGCCCAGGCGATCGAGATCCTCGAGAACAAGGCCAAGCCGAGCTTCGTTCCGCTACCCGTGACGATCCAGTAAGGAATAGAGAAGGAGTCGAGACCATGCGCTCCATCTGGATCTTGCCCCTCCTGCTGCTCGCCGCCGGCCCGCCGGCGCTGGCCGACGATCCGGTCGCCGCGGCCGACGCCCGAGCCCAAGAGCAGCTCGATGCGGCGCTGACCGAGCTGAACGAGCTGCGCGCGGGGATCGAGGCCGAGAAGCTGCCGCTGGCCCGCCGGCTGAGCGAGCTCGACGACAAGCTGATCGAGCTGCGTCGGCGTCAGGACTCGACGTTGCGGCAGATCGATCAGGGATCGTTCGACGGATCGAAGCTCGAGGCGGCGGTCAAGCTGCGGCAGGACGAGGTGGGCTACGTCGCGAGCCTGCTCGACGAGTACGCGCGGAGCTTCGAAACGCGGCTCGCGGTCGGTGAAGCCGAGCGCTATGCGAGCGTCGTCTCCGCGGCCAAGGACGGCGCGGCCGATCCGTCGCTCACCGCCGAGGCACGGTTCGATCGGCAGCTCGCGCTCGTCACCCAGTCGATCGCCCGGCTCGACGACGTCATCGGGGGCACGCGATTCGACGGCTCGGCGGTCGACCCACGGGGCGTGCTGGCCGCGGGCCAGTTCGCGCTCGTCGGTCCCGTGGCCCTGTTCGCCGCACAGGACGGCAGCTCGGCCGGCGTCGCGGTCGGACAGTCGGGCTCGAACCGACCCACCGTACGGCCGGTCGACGAGGCCACGACGGCCGCCGTCTCGACGATCGTCGCCTCGGGCACCGGTCTCCTGCCCCTCGATCCGTCCCGCGGCGGCGCGCTCGAGGCGCTGGTCAAGCGCACGAACATCATCCACATCTTCAAGAAGGGTGGCCCGATCATGTGGCCGCTCCTCGTCGTGTCGATCCTCGCCACGGCGACCGTGCTCGAGCGGCTCGTGTTCCTGGCCCGCGTTCGCGGACGCAGCGACCGCAAGGCGCTGTCCGACTTCTTCGCCGCGGTCGACCATGGCCGGTTCGACGAGGCGGTCACGATCAGCCAGAGCTCGCGGTATTTCGTCGTCACGTCCTTGGGCTACGCGCTGGCCCATCGCGACCGATCGCTCCCTGGCGCACTGCTCTACGCCAACGCGCAGGAGCTGAAACGCTTCTCACGCGGGGTCCCGATCCTCGACACCGCGATCACGATCGCCCCGCTGCTCGGCCTGCTCGGCACGGTGACGGGAATGATGGGCTCGTTCTCGCTGATCGGCGGCGATCTCGGCGCACCGGGTGCGATCACCGGCGGCATCGCCGAAGCGCTGATCGCGACCGCGTTCGGGCTGGGGATCGCGATCGTGGCGCTCGTGCCGTACAACTACCTGAACAACCAGACCGAGGAGGCCCGGCACGACCTCGAGGCCGCCTCGGCGCAGCTCGAGCTCCTGGCCAAGCCGTGGCTCGACGCTGCGGAAGCCGTCGCCGGCGTTCCGGCGCAGCGTAACGAGGCCGCGCGAGCCTCGACCCAGCCGTTGGCCGCCCCGTCGCGGGCCGAGTCCGCGGCGTAGGAGCGGAACGATGCACGGCGCAGCGGCGGGCGGACGGGTCAAGCGGGCGCGGATCGAGATCATCCCGCTGATCGACATCATCTTCTTCCTGCTGGCGACCTTCGTCATGGTCTCGCTGTCGATGACGAAGAACCAGGGCGTGCACGTCGCGCTTCCCAGCGCCGCGACCGCGCAAGCGCTGGGCGATGCGAGCGAGCAGGACAGCACGGTCACGTTGACCGTCACCGAAAAGGGCGAGGTGTTCTACAACAAGGAGAAGATCTCGCTGGCCCAGCTCCCGTTCCGCCTGCAAGGGCTCAAGTCGTCGACCAAGGACCCGCGCGTGATCGTCAGCGGCGATTCGAGCGCGTCGTTCACGACCGTCGTCGCCGTGCTCGACGAGGCGCGCAAAATCGGGATCGCGAAGGTCGGGATCGCGACCGACAAGCGCTGACCATGCGCGCGTGGGTTCCGGCCATTCTCGCCGCGGTGGTGCTGCACCTCGCGATCCTGCTCTTCGGCGGGGTGTTCTTCCTCGGCCGCACGGATCGAGCGGCGAAGACCCAGGTCGAGGACGTCGACCTACTGACCGTCGAGAGTGAAGAGACGGAGGACGAGCCCGAAGCCGTCGAGACCGACGCCGCCGCAGCGCCTGTGGCCCAGGAAGCTCCGCCGCAGATGGTCGAGCCCGAGTCGGCACCGACCCTCGAGCCCGGAACGCCGCGGCTCGACGCGCTGAGCCTCGGCGAGCTCGCCGCGGCGCTCGACGCTGCCGCCGGTGGAGCGAGCGGCGCCGACGGGTTCGGCGGCTCGGCGAGCCTGGCCTCGGGCGGCGCGATCGGCGGGACGGGCGAGCCGGGGAGCGGCCTCGCGGAGTCGACGGCCGATGCGATCTTCGACATCGGGCAGCTCGACCAGCGCCCACGGGCGTTGCATCAGGTCGCTCCCACGTACCCGCGCGAGCTGCGCCAGCGCAAGGTCGAGGGCACGGTGTACGTCGTGTTCGTCGTCGATACCGATGGCCACGTCCTCGACCCCAAGGTCGAGGAAGCGACGGACGAGGCGTTCCGCGGGCCGGCGATCGACGCGGTGCGCCGCTGGCGGTTCGAGCCGGCGGTCCTGCGCGGCGAAAAGGTGCGCAGCAAGGTTCGGGTTCCGATCCGGTTCTCGCTGAGCTGAGGGACGGCGATGCGCGCTCTGTGGATGATCCTCGTGCTCCTGGTCGCCCCCGGCGTGATGGCGCAGGACGTCGACTTCGAGAAGGCGTTCCTCGGGAGCTACGGCATCCATCCCGACGTCGAGCCGCCGATCGGCCCGACCGACCGGGCGGTGCTCGAGAAGGCGTATCCGCTCCTGGCCACAGACCCGAGCGGCGCCGCGCGGATGATCGGCGCGGCCCGCAAGCCCGAGTCGAGCGCGATCTTCGACCTCGTGCTGGGGAACCTCGCGTTCCAGGCCGATCAAGCGGCCGAGGCCGAGCGTCACTTCCGCGATGCCGTGACCAAGTTCCCGAGCTTTCGCCGGGCATGGCGCAACCTCGGTTTGATCCAGGCCAAGGATCAGCGCCACGAGGAGGCGATCCACTCGTTCACCCGGATGATCGAGCTCGGTGGCAACGACGCGATCAGCCTGGGCCTTCTGGGGGGCGCGTACTTCGCCACGCACGACTACCTGGCGGCCGAGGGCGCGTATCGCCAGGCGCTGCTGCTCGAGCCGTCGAACGCGCAGTGGCGGATCGGTCTCGCGCGGGCCGTCCTACAGCAGGAGAAGTACGAGGAGGCCGCGGCGCTCCTGGCCGTGCTCCTCGAGCGCGAGCCCGAGCGCACCGAGTTCTGGATCCTCCAAGCCAACGCGTACGTCGGCATGAAGCAGCCTCTGCGCGCGGCGGAGAACCTCGAGCTCCTGTCGCTCCTCGGCCGTGCGACGGTCGACACGCTGAACCTGCTCGGCAACATCTACCTGAGCGAAGGCCAGGTCGACCTGGCCGCCGGGGCTTACGTGCGGGCGATCGACCTCGACACGACGCAGTCGCCGGCCAAGGCCCTGCGCGCGGCCGAGATGCTCGGCGCGCGCGGCGCCGCCGTGCAGGCCGGGCTGCTCGCGGCGCGCATCCACGCCACGCTGCAGTCGAGCTTGACGCCCGAACAGACGCATCAGCTGACCAAGCTCGAAGCACGCGTCACCATGGCCTCGGGCGACGAGCAAGCGGCGCTGCCGCTCCTCGAGGAGATCATCGCCCGCGATCCGCTCGACGGCGAGGCGCTGTTGCTGATCGGTCAGCACCACGCCCGCGGCGGAGACCCCGAGCGTGCGGTCGTGTACTTCGAGCGCGCGGCGAACGTTCCGGAGTACGAGGCCCAGGCGCGCCTGCGGCAGGCCCAGGTGCTCGTGGGCCAGACGAAGTACCAGGACGCGCTGCCGCTCCTGCGCCGCGTGCAGGAGCTCAAGCCGCAAGAGCAGGTCGCCCGCTACCTGGCGCAAGTGGAACGGCTCGCCCGCGCCGCGAACTGAAATCTCGTGCGTCCCCGTCCGGGGAAGCGTCCCGCAGCGGGACGGTTGCCTTTCTACATTCCGGCACGAATTACCTCGGAAATGGGGACGCCGGCCGTGCTTCCCCCTGAAAACGCGTGGCACGTCGATTGCTGTTCAGGAGCGATGGGCTGACACACTCGGCCCGGACGAACGAAGGAGGTAACTCATGCGAAACACAGCTCTGTTGTTCCTCGTCGTCGCGTCCCTGCTTGCCGTTCCGGCCTTCGCCGATCACGACGACAAGGCGGCAGGCCCCACGAGCAAGGACGTGAAGCTGCTGGACGACGCATCCGAGGTACTCGAATCCTTGACCTCGGCACCGGACAACGGAATCCCGCTCGATCTCCTGAACAAGGCCGAGTGCGTGATGGTGTTCCCCCACGTGACGAAGGCCGCGTTCATCGTGGGCGGCAAGTTCGGCCGTGGTGTCGTGGTTTGCCGCAACGGAAGCGACCAGTTCGGCGCGCCCGCGTTCATGTCGGTCGGCGGGCCGAGCATCGGCTGGCAGTGGGGCGGTTCTCGAACCGCGTTCGTGCTGCTGGTCATGAACAAGGACGGCATGGAGCACCTGCTCGAGGACAAGTTCTCGATCGGTGGCGAAGTGTCCGCGGCGATCGGTCCCGTCGGCCGGACCGGCACCGCAGCGACCGATGCCCAGCTGAACGCACAGATCCTCTCGTGGTCGCGCTCGAAGGGCCTGTTCGCCGGAGCCTCGCTCGAAGGCGCCGTGATCCAGGCCAGCGAGGACGCCAACGAGCGGATGTACGGACGGCCGGTGCGCGTTCGCGAGATCGTGACCGGCAACCTCGCCGTGCCCGAGGAAGGTCGCTCGTTCGTGAGCCTGGTCGACCAGGTCGCGAACCGACCGTTCGAGCAGGCGGAACAGCGCTAACAGCGCTCGTTACGTTGGAGGCTAACCCATGAAACGACTGCTTTGCTGGATCGTGGCACTGGCTCTCGTCGCCGGATCCTACGTACCGCCCGCGGCGGCGGAGATCGATGTCAACATCGGTTTCAGTTTCTTCCATTCCAACCTGAGCCCTCACGGCAGCTGGTTCGTATCGGCGAACTACGGTCGCGTGTGGCAACCGCACATCTACACGGCGGACTGGAACCCGTACTACGACGGTCGGTGGGTCTACACCGATGTCGGCTGGACGTGGGTCTCGGCCTACCGCTGGGGTGCCGTCCCGTACCACTACGGCACGTGGGTCATGGACGCATCGTACGGCTGGGTCTGGGTTCCCGGTAACGTGTGGGCCCCGTCGTGGGTCGTGTTCCGCACAGGCCCGGGCTACGTCGGCTGGGCCCCCGTCCCCGTCGGCTACTCGATCGGTGCTTCGTTCACGTTCGGGGACGACGACTACTACGACAACTACTACGGCCGGGGCTACGACAGCTCGAGCATGTTCGTGTTCGTCAACGAGCGCGACTTCCTCGCGCCGCGAATCCGCGAGCGCGCGGTCCCGGTGTATCGGACCCGCACGATCATCGAGCGTACGACGGTGCTGAACACGGTGCGCGTCGAGAACAACATCGTGGTCAACACCGGTCCGGACGTGCGCACGATCGAACGCTCGACGGGCGTACGGGTTCAGCCCCAACCGGTCGAGCGCGTGCAGCGCGTCGCGCCGACGTCCCGTGTGCGTCGCGAGCAGCTGCGCGTGGACGCGACGCCGGACGCGACGCGGGACCGTGGACCGATCCGGGCGACGGCGCCCGTCGACCAGCCGCAAGCGCAGCGACTGCCCCCGCCCGAGCGTGGGCGCCCCGATCAACGCTCCGAGCCGGCCGATCCGCGCTCGAAGGGCCCACGGCGAGCCGAGCCCCAGACGGCTCCGGACCGGACGGAGCAGCAGCGGCTCGAGCAGCGCTCGCAGCAGGACCAGGAACGGTCTCCTGCTCCGCAGCGTGCTGAGCCGCAGTCGCGAACGACACCGCCCGAGCGGCAAGTTGAGCCTCAGCCCGAGCCCTCACCGAGGCCTCGGGCCAAGGCGAAGCAGCCGCCGGCCGAGACGCAACGCGTCGATCCGAACCGGCGCGTTCCGCCCGAGCCGCCGACCAAGCAGCAGGCGACGCCCCCGCAGCGTCAGCCCGAGCCGACCAAGCAGCAGGCGGCGCCCCCGACGCGTCAGCCCGAGCCCGACTCGCAGGCCGCGGCAAAGGAGCGCGAGCAGAAGGCCAAGGCCAAGGCCAAGGCCAAGGCCAAGAAGAAGACGCCGCCTAAGAAGAAGGACGAGGAAGACAAGGACAGTCCGACCAGCTAGTGAGTGCAAACCGGAGGGCCGGCGCGCTCGAGCCCCTCGGGGGCGGCGCGCCGGTTCTTACTGCAGGGCCAAACGCTCGTCGGTGACGATGCCGACCTTGAGATCCTCTCCCGCGCCGGTCTTGGCCAGATCGAGCAGCCGGATCACACCCTCGTAGTTGAGCTTCTCTTCGGCCGCGAGGAACAGGATCTTGTCGGCTTTACTGCGACCGCTGAAGATCTCGCCCATCCGCCTCGTCAGGTCGGTGGCCAGGCACTCCTCCTTGTTGATCCGCACGCGGCAGCCGGCGGGCAGGCCGCCGGTGATCGGGGCGGCGATCGCACAATCGGCCTCCGACACGGCCATGATCACCTGCTTCTCCATCTGGTCGGGCAAGGGCTGCGCTTCCGACTCGCGGGGGATCTCGATGTCGTACCCCATCTGCGACAGCGGGACGATCACCATGAAGATGATCAGCAGCACGAGCACGACGTCGACCAGCGGGGTGACGTTGATCTCCGAGTTGAGGCCTCCCGTACCGTCGCCGACCGCCATGCCCATCTTCGGTTCCTCCGCTACTCGGTCTGACGCTTCTCGACGATCAGGCCGACCGAGCTGAACCCGGCCTCCTTGACCGCGAGCATCGCCTTCTTGACGTCGCCGTAGTTCAGCCGCCCGTCGCCCTTGATCACGACGGTGCTTTTCGAGCTGCGTTGGTAAGCTTCACGGATCCGCGGCGCGAACTGGGGCTCGAGCACCTTCTCCTTGTCGATCCACATCTCCCGGTCGTCCTCGATCGCCACGAGGATCTGGTCCTTGTCGTCCGGCTTCTTCTGCGGGTTCTGCGTCACAGGCAGGCGCACCGCCGGCCCCTTCTGCAGCATCGGCGTCACGACCATGAAGATGATCAAGAGCACGAGCACCACATCGACGAGCGGCGTGACGTTGATGTCCGACCGGACCGCCGCGGCCTTAGGCACGTGCATGGTGCGCAGCCTCGTGCTTCTTGAGCAGGAAGTCCATCAGCTCGGCCGACGAGTTGGACATCTCGATCTGGAACCGCTCGAGTCGGCCGGTGAATTGGTTGAATGCCATCACCGCCGGGATCGCCACGAGAAGTCCGAGCGCGGTCGTGATCAACGCCTCGGCGATACCGGCCGAGATCGCGGCCAAGCCGCCCGAGCCCGTGATCGCCATGCCGGTGAACGCGTTGATGATCCCGACGACGGTGCCGAACAGGCCGATGAACGGCGCGGTCGAGCCGATCGTGGCCAGGCCGCCCAGCCCCCTCTTCATCTCGGCGTTGGTCAGCGCGATCGCGCGCTCGAGCGCCCGGCCGCACGCGCCGACGAGGTCGTGGGACGACGTGATCTCCGCCTCGTCGTTCACGTACTCCATCAGGCCGGCCGATACGACCTTCGCCAGGTGCGACTTGTTGTGCTTGCGGCAGACGTCGATGGCGTTGCTCAGGTCGCTGGCCTTGAGCGACTTGACGAACGCCGGCACGAACGCCAGCGACTCGCTCTTGGCGGACTTGAAGGTTCGGTACTTGTCGATCATCACCGCGATCGAGTAGATCGACATGATCAGCAGCATGACGATCACGCCTTTGGCCACGAGGCCGGCCTGGGCGAACATCTCGGTCAGGGACATTTCCATGCAACGACTCCTACGAGCGTTCGCTCGTCGCGGCTAGTGCAGCTTGAACTCGACGATGACCGTGAAGTAAACCGCGACCGGCTTGCCGTTCTGCGTCGCGGGCTTGTACTGCCATTTCTTGACCGCTTCCATCGCCGCTTCGTTGAACAGCTCGTTCGGCGAGCGCAGGATCGTGACCTCGTCGACCTTGCCGTCGACGTTGATCACGGCCTGCAGGATGACCCGCCCCTCCATCCGGGCGCGTCGAGCGATCTCCGGATAGTCGGGCGTCACCTTCTTGACCAGCTCGGGGGCCTGGACGTCGCCGCCGACGAGGAGCGGCGTTCCCGCTCCCGTTCCGCCGACGACACCTCCGGGAACGCCACCCGGGACGCCACCTGGCACACCACCCTCGACGCCTCCGGGGACGCCTTCGCCGTCCGCCGACTCCTCCCCGTCTCCGCCGGTCATCGGCAAGTCGGGCACGACCTCGGGGATCACGTCGGGCTGGACGATCTCCTCAGGCCGGATCGGCTTCACTTCCTGGACCGGCGTCGACTTGGCGGCCGCGGGCGGCGGTGGGGGCGGCGGCGGCGGTGGGGGCGGCGGTGCCGCGGCCACGGCGAACGAGATCATCATGTCGGGGTCGGTCACCGCGCCGACGACGAGGTAGCCGGCGCCGACGATCGCGGCGATCACGACGACGTGCAGCACCGCGGCGACCGCCATCGTCCACCGCGACTGGCCCTCGGCCCGGCCCCTCCCACTCTCGAGCATGTGGTCGAACACGGTCAGGTGCCCTTCTGCTGGTTCTGTTCGGCCTGGAGCTCCGCGGCTTTGAGGTCTTCGGCTTTCTTCCGGTATTCGTCGGCCTTGAGCAGCGCCATTCCGGCTTCCTGATTCTTGCCGGCCACGACCAGGACCTTGCTCTTCTCGCGATACAGCAGGTTCGTGTACGAGAGCGCGTCGAAGTAGTTGGGATCGATGGCCAGGGCCTTCTCCATCGCCCTCAGGCCCTCCTCGATATCGGCCTCGCGCTCCTCGTTCGACACGAGCATCCCACCGTGGTACGAGCGGTCCCAGCAGGCTACCCCGATCGTATACCACGCCTCCTTGTTGTCGGGCATCTTCTCCGCGCGGGCCTTGTAATACCGCAACGCGTTCGGGAAGTCACCCTTCTTGCCGTACATCGTGGCCAGCTCGGCCATCAGGCTCGGATCGTCCGGCTTCTTGGCGTGCAGCTCCTCGAGGTACGCGAGGGCTTCGTCCGTGCGATTGGCCTGGGTCAGGATGCTCAGGTAGTAGCCGTGGACCTTGTCCGCTGTTTCCTGGCTCGGGGCGTGGCCCTGGTTCGCGAGCTCGATCAGCCGCCGAAGACCCTTGGCCGCCTGGTCGGCCGCCTCGATGTCCTTGGGGTGGGACGAGCCGGGGTGGTACATCGCCAGGTACGAGACGGCGATCAGGTAGTTGGCTTCCCAATCGTCCGGCTTCATCTCCACGATCTCTTTGTACTTGCCGATCGCCTCTTCGTACCTCTCGCCGCGATACAGCTCGTTCCCTTCCTTCATGAGCACGCGCGCCCGGAACGTGTCGCACGCCGAGGCGGCGACGAGCGTGAGGGCGGCTACCAGAACGATCGAGCGGTTCCGCATTCAGGCCCCCGTGTGTGGGTCGTCGAGCGATACGATCTTATCCCGAAGTGGCGGAAACGTGACCGTGGCCGCGACCACTCGCGACGAGGGGTCACCCGCGCCGATCGACACAACCCGTCTCACGGCCCGAACGATAGCAAGGGTCGTCATGCTGAACCAGCCGGAAAACAACCTGAGATCACACACCCGTCGCTGCCGATCCAGGGGGACGATACCATCCCGAGATGGTTCCGGGGCCGGGTCGCCGGCTCGTGTGTTGCGAAGACGCAGCACCGCCCCCCGGGGGTCGGTCAGACGGTATCCGCCGAGAGCGGCCCCCCATCGAGCGGCTGGACGCCGATCCGGGCATCGTCGCGGAAATGGGCCCCTCGGCTCGCGCGGTTGCGCCGCGCTGCGCGTGCCACGAGCAGGGCCACCGTCGCCGCGTTCCGCAGTCCCACGAGGCCGTCGTTCAGGCGCGCCAGACGGTAGAAGTCCTCGATCGACAGGGAGAGCTGCGTCAGCTCGCGGATCGCGCGATTCAACCGGTGCTCGCTGCGCACCAGGCCGACGTAGTGCCACATGACGTTGCGGATCGTCTGCAGGTCGCCCTGGACGAGAGCGGGATCGGCATCGAACCGCAGGTCGGACACGTCCCACGGGGGCGCCGCGTCGGCGGCGGGGGTCGCCGCATACCCCAGGCTCCGGATCCGGGTTGCCGCGCGCGCACCCCACACCAACCCCTCGAGGAGCGACGTGCTGGCCAGGCGGTTCGCACCGTGGACGCCCGTGCACGAGACCTCGCCGATCGCGTGGAGTCCGGGGATCGAGCTCTGGCCATGCGTGTCGACGAGCACGCCGCCGCACGCGTAGTGCGCGGCCGGGACAACGGGGATCGGCTGGCGCGTGATGTCGATCCCGTGCGCCAGGCAGTGCGCGTGGATCGCCGGGAACCGCTCGCGCAGGAACTCGGGCGAATGGCAGGAAGCGACGTCGAGCAGCACGTGCGTGTCGTCGTTCGCCAGCATCTCCCAGTAGATCGCGCGGGCGACGACGTCGCGCGCCGCGAGGTCCTTCCATTCGGGCGCGTGGCGCTCCATGAACGGCTCGCCGCGCAGGTTCAGGAGCACGGCGCCCTCGCCGCGCACGGCCTCGCTGATCAGGAACTTGGTCGTGCCGGGCAGGTGCAGGGTCGTCGGATGGAACTGGACGTACTCGACGTTCGTGATGCGCGCTCCGGCGCGGTACGCCATGGCCAGGCCATCGCCGCGCGCGCCGGGAGGGTTGCTCGTGTTCAGGTAGATCTGGCCGAATCCACCCGTGGCCAGGACCGTGTGCGCCGCGTGGATCGGGTGCACCTCGCCCGACACGTGCTCGAGGACGTACGCCCCGTGGCACGCGAGCGGGCCATAGGCCCGCAGAGGATCCCGCGCGTGGTGCGGGAACGTGATCAGGTCGACGGCGGTGCGACCGGTCGCCAGGTGCACGTTCGGCCGCTCGGCGAGGCGCGCGAGCAACGACTCCATGATCGCCGCCCCCGTGCGGTCGCCGACGTGCAGGATGCGACGGCGCGAGTGCGCGCCCTCGAGACCGTAGACCAGGGCGCCGTAGGCGTCGCGATCGAACGCCGGCTGGCCCGGCCCGACGAACATCTCCTGGAGCAGGCGCGGCCCCTCATCGGCCAGGATCTCGACCGCCGGGGGCCAGCTCAGCCCGGCCCCGGCGCGCAAAACGTCCTCGATGAGCAGGTCGGGCGTGTCGTCCTCGCCGCGACCGACGATCCCGCCCTGGGCCCACGCGGAGTTCGATTCGAGCGGCTCACGCTCGCGCGTGACGACGACGATATCGCGCTGGCGATCCTCGGACAGGCGTAGGGCGGCCGTGGCGCCCGAGATCCCGCAACCGAGGATCAAGACGTCGGTCCGCACGCGTCAGCCGATCGCCAGCATGCGGTCGATCGACCGCCGAGCCCGCACGCGGATCTCCTCCGGCACCTCGATCGGGTACCGGTCGTAGCGCAGCGCGTCGCGCGTATCTTCGAGCGTGATCTGGTTCATGTGCGGGCAGCGGACACTGCACAGGCGGAGCATCTCCTTGTCCGGGTTCGCCGCGGCGACGTTGTCTCCCATCGCGCACTCGGTCAGGAGCAGGTAGTGCGGAGCCTTCGTGTCGCGCACGTAACGAATCATCGTCGACGTGCTGGCCGAGAAATCGGCCGCGGCCACGACCTCCGGGCTGCACTCGGGGTGGGCCAGGATGACGACGTCGGGAAACTGCCGCCGCACGTTCGCCACGTCGTCGACCGTGAACTTCTCGTGGACCTCACAGCGCCCGTGCCAGCCGATCAGCTGCACGTCGACGTCGTCGCCCGCGGCTCCGGCCGGCAACCGCGTGGGAAACACGATGTGCTTGCCCGTCTCCTTCGCCACGTTGCGCGCCAGGTACTCGTCGGGCAGGAAGATCACGGTGTCCGAGTCGAGCGACTCGATCACCGCCGCCGCGTTGCTCGACGTGCAGCAGTAGTCGGCCTCGGCCTTCACGTCGGCGTACGTGTTGACGTACACGACGACCGGCACGCCGGGATAGCGGGCCTTGAGCGCGCGGACATCGGCGCCGGTGATGCTCGCGGCGAGCGAGCAGCCGGCCTCCTTCGCGGGGAGCAGCACGAGCTTGTCCGGGTTCAGGATCTTCGCCGTCTCGGCCATGAACCGCACACCGCAGAACACGATCGGGTCCTTGTCGGTCGTCGCCGCGCGCCGGCACAGCTCGAGCGAGTCGCCCTTGAAGTCCGGCACGCTGTGGAACAGCGCCGGCTCCATGTAGTTGTGGCCCAGGATCACGGCGTTGCGCCGCTCTTTCAGCTCGAGGATGTCCCGGGCCACCTCGGCCTTGAGCTGCAGCTCGGCATCGGGCACCACGCGCGCTAGGTGCGCTCGCATGTCCTGAAGGACCGTCTCGACCGACGGAACCGCCACGGGAGGCCTCCGGGGGGCAGGATAGCAATCGGGACAGAAAACGAGACAGCCCGGGCCTCCTTCGACCCGTCACCACCGGTTTCGGCGCCGTACACTGACGACAGCGCCGTGGTTCGTCGTCAGGGGGGTGGGAGGATGGGAGAGAGCCTCGTACGCAACGGGATCGCTGGGATCGTCTTCTGCCTTCTCTGCTCGGTGCCGGCCCTCGCCGGGGCGACCGAACGAACCACGGCCGCCGTGCTCACCGCGCCTCCCGGGGTCACGATCGCCGCGGGCGACCCATTCTCCTACACCCACGTATGCGATCCGAGCCTCGCATCGACCGGTCCCTCGACGAACGATGCGGCCGTTCCCGGGCCCGGCCAGCTGCGCTACTACCTGGTCTCGGGCGCGAACGGCTGCGGCGTGGGCGATGTGGGAACGGACAGCTCGGGGAACTCGCGTCCGTATTTCCCCTGTGGCGAGAACTGAGACGCTACTAGCACTGCGGGATCAGGTCTCGGCGCCAGGTCGCGCTGCGAAAAAGGCGAAAAAGGGGACTGTCCCCGTTTTCGCTACTTCACCTGGCGTTTCTTGGCCATCAGGACGCGGCGCGGGGACAGGCGCGAGCGGAAGCGCTTCGAGCGGAACAGACGTGCAAACGCGGCCAGGCGCGAGAACCACCCGTCGGCGTGGAGGAACTCGACCGAGCTCTTCACCATCGTCGTCGTCTCGGCGTCGTACGGGTAGGCGAAGACCGGCGCCTCGCCCGGCATCGGATCGAACGACACGAACCGCTGGCGCGACATCTCGCGCAGCCCGGGCGTGCCGTGGTTCTGGCCGATCCCGCTCCGGCGGTAGCCGGACCACGTGGCCGCGGGCTCACCGAACGAGTACAGCACGTCGTTGATCGTCACGACGCCGGCCTGGAGCCCCTGCATCATGCGCCCGGCGTGCTCGACCGACTTGGTCCATCCGCTCGCGGACAGCGCGTACTTCGAGGTGTTGGCCAGGAGCAGCGCGCGCTCGAGGCTCTCGACGATGACGATCGGGATCACGGGGCCGAGCGTCTCTTCCTGCAGGAGCCCACAGTCGGTCGGCGGCTCGAGCAGCACGGTGGGCGGATAGAAGAAGCCCGGGCCCTCGGGGATCTTGCCTCCACGCAGGAGCTTCGCGCCCATCACGATCGCCTCCTGGACCTGGCGATGGACGCTCGCGCGCCGCTCCGCGCTGCCGAGCGGGCCGATGTCGGTCCCCTCGTCCATCGGCTCGCCGACGATCAGCCGGTCGACCTCGGCCAGCACGCGGTCGAGAAACTTGGACGCGATGCGTTCCTCGACGTAGACGCGCTCGATCGACCCGCAGTTCTGGCCGCAGTTCGCGAGCGCGCCCCACACGACGCCGCGCGCGGCGAAGTCGACGTCCGCGTCGCCGGCGACGATCGTCGGGTGCTTGCCCCCGAGGCACAGCACGACCGGGAGCGGCGTGCAGCCGGCCGCCGACATCACGTGCTGTCCGGCCTCCACGCTCCCCGTGACGAACACCTTGTCGACCTTGGGGTGCGTGACGAGGCGCAGCGTGTCCTCGGGCACCGCAGGGACGACGTTGACCACGCCCGGGGGAATTTCTGCCTGCTCGGCCAGCTCGCCCAGGCGCAGCCCGCACAACGGGGTCCGCGGTGACGGCTTGAGCAGTACCGAGTTCCCCATGGCCAGCGCGGCCGCGGTCTGCACGAGCGGGATCGCGAACGGCAGCGGCGACGGCGTGACGATCGCGACGACACCGAGCGCGTCGTACAGGTAGTGCGCGCGCTTGTGCGCGTAGAACGGATGGCGTGGGTCGACGTTGAGACCGCCGTGGTAACGCTCGGCGCGGTACGTGATGAACCGCAGGTGGTCGAGCGCCGGCAGGATCTCGAGCGTCAACGCCTCGACGATCGGCTTCCCCTGCTCGCGGGCGATCAGCTCGGCGATCTCGAACCGCTGCTCGTAGATCAGCTTGGCCAGCCGGCGCAGAGCCGCGCCGCGATCCTCGAACGGCGTACTGCGCCACAGCGCAGCGCTGCGTGCGGCGGCCTCGGCGGCCTGATCGATCTCGTCGGGCCCGGCGCACGCGACGCGCGCGAACACTTCGCCCGACGCCGGATCGACGACGTCGATCGTCGGACCGGTGCCCTGGGTCCGGCCCCCATCGATGATCGGACGCATCTCGGGGATCACTTCGGGCGCGGGGAGGGGCGGGTCGGGCTCGTGCGGAGCCTCGCGATCCGCGAGCACGCTTTCGTCGACCATCTGTTCCGACATGCGCGTGGAATATAGGTTCTTCGATCCTCGGCGGCATCTTTCGCGCAACCCACGCCGTATCAACGACTTGCGCTCTGGTAGCGTGAGGGGGCGGCGCAAGACGGCCAGGGATGCCAACCATCGTGGTGCGGAGAGTGTTGCTCACGCGTGCTCGCGGGCGGTCAGCTCGATCCGCCGCTGACCATGGGCGAGTGCACGGTTGTTCCAATCTCGCCGTTTTCCAGCCTCTCTAGCTTTTCTACCTCGGCACGCGGCCTGCTCGATCCCCCCGTGTGCACTGGCCGATTCAGCCACCCGAGATCCAACGGCGATTCGCACCGACGTTCTGCCCCCATCGGACCTGCTTCCAGCACCGTCAGCCCGATCCCAGACGCTTCTCCTACAAGCACGACGGCTCCTACCGGCGAGCCGATGGCCGCCGCGTCCCGCGCTACCGCTGCCACACCTGCCACAGGTCGTTCTCCAAGCAATCGTTCGCTACGTCGTATTTCCTGAAACGCCCCGAGTTGCTCGTCCCCGTGGCCCACGGACTCGTCAACGGCGCCGCCCATCGCCAGATCGCTCGCATGGTCGGCTGCGCACCGTCGACCGTCACACGGCTCTCCGCTCGCCTCGGTCGCCACGCCCAGCTGCTCCAGGTTCTGGCGCTCCTTCATCTGCCCAGCACCGACACCGAGGACACGATCCTCGACCACACCGAGACCTTCGAAGGCACGCAGGATCAGCCAATCGCCATCGGCACCCTCGTCGGTCGCGACTCCTGGTTCGTCTACGGTGTCGACGCCAATACGCACCGTCGTACCGGGCGCCGCTCGACCTTCCAGGAGATTCGGCGCCAGGGCCGACCCGGCCGGGACATCCGCGGCGGCTACGAGGGCTCGGCCGCGCGATTGCTCGAGCTACGCCTACGTTTCGGGCCCAAACAGACCCGCCTCGCGATTCTGACCGACGACCTCGAAGCCTACGCTCGCGCGATCCGTAGGCGAGGACTCGGAAGCCGTATCGAGCACGTCGTCCTCCCCAACCCTGAGCGCGGACCCAAGGGCGCCCCGCGCTCACCCGCGGCGATTGCGCGCGATCAGGCGATGTACGCCAACGACTTGCTCCACGCATTGATCCGCCACTGCCTGGCCCACCATCATCGCAAGACGATCGCATTTCCCCGGCGCATCGTTGCGGCGCTCGACCGGATCTTCCTGTTCTGCGGCTGGCGCAACTTCATCAAGGGGGTGTCTGAGCGCAAGCCCGATTCGACGACGCCGGCGATGCGCAAGGGCCTCACGCGTGAGCCCTGGAGCTGGAGGCGGTTGCTCGCGAGGCGGCTCTTCCCCGAGCGTCTGCCTGTCCCTACTGCCTGGGGCGAGATCTACCGTCGGGACTGGACCACACCCGGCCTACCGTCCAACGCCCGGCACCGACGACGGCTCGCGTTCTGAACGCCGCCCGACCCACCCACCGGACCAATCCGAAAGAGGACGTCAGCTCGGGTCTCGACCTCCTGCCCGACGTAGAGCCACAATCTCCGCACCACGATGGAAGGAGACGTTCATGGCCGGTTCGCGTCGCGAGGTCCTGTTCCACTTCGACGTCGTCTCCCCCTATAGCTGGCTCGCGCTGATGCAGGCCGAGCGGTTCGCCGAGACGAACGGCGTGCGCTGGGCGCTCCGCCCCGTCGTCTACGCCGCGCTGCTTGGAGCAACGGGCCTCGTCGGCCCCGTCGAGGTGCCGGTCAAGCGCCGGTACACGCTCCTCGACTTGCAGCGATCGGCGCGGCGAGCGGGTCTCGAACTCGCCGGTCCACCGGCGCACCCGTTCCGCTCGATCGAGGCGTTGCGGACGATCTCGCTCTTTGCCGACGAGCCACGTGTCCTCGCGCTCGCGGCCGCGCTCGCGAACGCCGCCTGGGGTGAGGGACGCTCGCTCAACGATCCCGAGGTCTTGGCCGACGTCGTCGGTCGGACCGGTCTCGACGCCCGCGATCTCGGCGCGCGGATCGCGGACGAGCGGATCAAGTCGCAGCTGCGCCAGAACACCGACGACGCGATCGCGCTCGGCGTGTTCGGCGTGCCGACTTCGCGCTCGACGGAGAGCTGTTCTGGGGCCACGACCGGATGGAGCATCTGGCCGACCGGCTGGCCGGGAGAGCGTCGATCGACGTCGAGCTGCTCGAGCGGATGCTCGGTCGGCCCCAAGCGGTCGTGCGCCGGCCCGCTTCGTGAGCGTTTGGGTCCGTTTGGATCCCCGGAGCCGGAATACGTTGGCTCCGGAGGCGACCCCATGCGCACACTCTCGGCGATCGCCATCGCGGCTCTCGTGGCCGGCTTCATCGCGCTCGGTACGAGCGCGTTCGAACCGGCGGCCCCCCGAGCTCCCGTCACCTCGGACATCCCGGAGCAGGCCCGGAACCGGCCCAATCCCCGCAAGGCGACACCCGAGTCGATCGACAGCGGTCGGCGCACCTTCTCCAAGGACTGCTCGACGTGCCACGGCGCGAGCGGTGACGGCAAGGGGGTCATGGTCGGAGGAGGGGTGCCCGACTTCGGAAACCCGGCGGTCCAGGACCGCCGGACCGACGGCGAGCTGTTCTACATCCTGACCGAGGGCCACGGCCGGATGCTGGGAGACGGGGAGCGGCTACCCGAGTCCCAGCGCTGGGACATCGTGAATTTCATCCGGTCCCTGAGGCGGGGGAAGTAGATTTCCGGTTGTCGATTCTGGCCGTGCGACCTATTATTTGACCGCGCGGCCAAATCGACATGACGCAACCACCCCGCACGTCGTTTATCGAAGACGCTCGCCGGCGCCAGATCGTCGAGACGGCGATCCGGACGATCGCCGCCCGCGGCTACTCCCAGTCCTCGCTGGCCGAGATCGCACGAGACGCCGGGATCAGCAAAGGCGTCATCTCCTACCACTTCGAGGGCAAGCTCGAGCTGGTGGAGGCGATCCTGTCGCGGCTCCTGGCCGAGCCGGCCGAGTTCATCAAGGCCCGCGTGGACGCGAGCGACGATGCAACGGCGAAGCTGCGGGCCTACGTCCGGGCGAACTTCGAGTTCATGCAATCCCACCGCGCGAACTACGTCGCCCTCGTCGACCTGTGGGAGAGCCGCGCGTCGCACGAGGCCGGAAACCGGTTCAGCGCCGAGGCCTACGCCCCGAGCCGGGCCTATCTGTCGCGGATCCTCGAGGCCGGGCACGCGGCGGGCGAGTTCCGCACGCGCCCCGCGACCACGCTCGCCTCGGTGATCCAGGCGGCGATCGACGGCGTGATGCTGCAGTGGGTGTTCGACGAGCACGCGGTCGACCTCGACGCGTGCCGCGACGAGATCCTCGAGATGATCGGCCGCCACGTGGCCTTCCCGACCGCGCCATCCACCACAGGAGCGACACCATGAAGACGCCGGACCCGGGCCAAGTCATCGACACGAGCAGCATGTCGAAGGGCAAGGCTGCTGCGCTCGAGCTGACCGAGGCTTCGCGCGAGGGCCACTGGGAGTACCCGACCGTCGCCGGCGCCCTGTTCATGGGCGAGCTGCCGTGGCACCTGATCCACCCGTTCCCCGAGCTCCCCACGGACCGCACCGAGGAAGGCGACGCGTTCCTTGAGCGCCTCGCGACCTTCCTGCGCGAGCGAGTCGACGCAAACGAGATCGACCGGACGGGTGAGATCCCCGACGACGTGATCCGCGGCCTGGCCGAGATGGGCGCGTTCGGGATCAAGATCCCCAAGGAATACGGGGGCCTCGGCCTGTCCCAGCAGTACTACACGCGCTCGGCGATGCTGCTCGGTAGCCACTGCGGCAACACGGCGGCCCTGGTCTCGGCGCACCAGTCGATCGGCGTGCCACAGCCGCTGCTGCTCTTCGGCACGGACGACCAGAAGCGTCGGTTCCTGCCGCGGGTGGCCAAGGGCGAGATCTCGGCCTTCGCGCTCACCGAGGAGGGCGTGGGCTCCGATCCCGCGCGGATGGAGACGACCGCCGAGCCGACCGCCGACGGCACGCACTTCGTGATCAACGGGCGCAAGCTGTGGTGCACGAACGGCACCAAGGCCGGCCTGCTCGTGGTGATGGCCAAGACTCCACCCAAGATCCGCAACGGCCGATCGATCAACCAGATCACGGCGTTCGTCGTCGAGGCCAAGAGCCCGGGCGTGCGCGTGACCCATCGCTGTCGGTTCGTGGGCCTGCGCGCGCTCTACAACGCGGTGATCGAGTTCCAGAACGTGCGCGTGCCGCGCGAGAACATCATCGCCGGCGAGGGTGCGGGCTTGCGGGTCGCCCTGACCACGCTCAACACCGGGCGTCTGACGCTCCCCGCGAACTGCGTCGGCGGCTTCCGGGCGTGTCTGCAGATGGCCCGGCACTGGTCGAACGAGCGCGAGCAGTGGGGCTCGTCGATCGGCAAGCACGCGGCGGTCGCGGACAAGATCGCACGGATCGGGGCCAATCTCTTCGCCCTCGAGTCGATGACCCACCTGACCTCGGTCCTCGTCGACCGCAAGACGACCAACATCCGGCTCGAGGCCGCGATGGCCAAGATGTTCGGCACCGAGGCGGCGTGGGACGCGATCTACGAGACGATGCAGATCCTCGGCGGACGCAGCTTCGAAACCCGCGATTCGCTCGCCGCACGGGGCGACGTGCCGTTCCCGATCGAGCGGATCATGCGCGACATGCGCATCAACACGATCTTCGAGGGCTCGAGCGAGATCATGCGCTTGTTCCTGGCCCGCGAGGCGCTCGATCCGCACCTGCGCCTGGCCGGAGAGGCGGTCAACGCACGGCTGCCGATGGGCCGGCGCGTGCGCGCGGCCCTGCGCGCCGCGGCGTTCTACGTCCGGTGGTATCCGCGGCAGTGGATGCCGTTCGGCGGCCCGTCGACCCGCGGCCTCGACCCCGCGCTCGCCCGCCAGGTGCGTTACGTGGCACGCACGAGCCGCAAGCTCGCGCGGCGCCTGTTCCACTCGATGCTGCTCCACGGGCCGAAGCTCGAGCGCGAGCAGGTGCTCCTCGGCCGGTTCGTCGGGATCGGGACCGACCTGTTCGCCATCGCCGCCTCCTGCGCCCGGGCCCAGCAGCGCATCGATCGCGGCGTCGACCGCAACGAGGTCGTGGCCCTCGTCGAGCAGTTCTGCGTCGACGCGCGAGGACGCATCGACGCGTTCTTCCGCGGCGTACGCCAGAACGGCGACACATCGGGCTACCGCGTGGCGCAGATGGTGCTCGATCGCGACGTCGACTGGCTGTACGAGGGCATGATCCGGGTGTCGCTCGACCGGGAGCCAGCACGCGACTCGGAGCCAGCGCTTCGCTGACCGCCGTCGGAGCGCCGAAGCTGCGACCTGTCCGTTGCACGTCCGCCCTCTCTTCGCCCTTGCGATTCCTGTCGCACGATCTTCGTTGACTTCCGCCGCGGGCCCCCCCTAGCATCCGGGCCCGTAGGGGTCACGGAGTCGGGGCCGAACGGGTCACCTAGGGGTTACTCACGCGCCGTGAGGGCGTGGTGGGCCGGCTCGTCGGTCTGCGCAACAGGAGATCGCCATGAATCGTCGGTTGTGTCTCGTGCTCCCGCTGATGCTCGTCGCCGTCGGATCGCTCGCGCTGGCCCAGTCGGACAAGCCGCTCCGCTGGCACTTCGACACGGGCTACAGCATGGTCCAAGGGGAGGCGGACCAGCTCGTCGACAGCGGGTGGTCGCTCGGCGGCGGCGCGCTGTTCAAGCCGAACCCGAACGCTCCGTTCGGCTGGAGGTTCGACGCCAGCTACGACTGGTACGACGTGAAAACGGTCGAGCTCCCGGAAGTCCGCGTCGATGACGGGGATGCCGACCAGTGGTCGTTGCGCGGCGGCATCCAGTGGGAGTCGGGCGGCGACAAGGTCCGGTTCAGTCTCGGCGCCGGTCTCGGCTGGTACTGGCTGCACGCCGAGCTGACCGAAACGGTCCTCGTTCCCGGCTGGATCTGCGACCCGTACTGGTACTGGTACTGCTTCCCGGGTCTCGTCGAGGGCGACATCGTCCTCGCCGATCGGTCCGAGAGCGAGTGGGGCTACTACGCCGCCGCCGGGGTCATCATCCCGCTCCGCAGCACGGAGCTGTTCATCGAGGCGCAGTACCACTGGGTCGAGGTCGACCAGTCGTTCGAGACGATGCCGATCGTCGTCGGCTGGCGCTTCTAACGATGCGCGGCGGCGACCGCTGCCCGATCGACGCAAACGGCGATGGGGCCTGGGACGAGAAGACGCCATAGTCCGAGGGCGCGGAGGTCGTCCGTTGCTGCCGTCGGCGAGATCGGGCGTCTGCGCGCTGGTGGTGGTGCTCGGTTGGTCGCTCGGATCGGGCCTGCCGGCATTCGCAGACGAGGCTCAGGGCGAGGCGACGCCTACACCGAAGCCTGCGCCGAAGAAAGCGTCCAAGCCGACCGTCGCTCAGCTGTCCAAGCTCGTCGCCGAGCAGCAGGCGCTGATCCAGGCCCAGCAGACGCTGCTCGACGAGCGTGCCCGGATCATCGAGCTGCAGTCGAGCGTCGACGCCAAGACCGAGGAGATCGAGGCGCAGCGGGCGCGGATCGCCGCGCTCGAGGAGGAGCTCGCCGCGCTTCGTGCGCGGCTGGACGCGATCGAGCAGCAGATCCCGGCGGCCGAGGCGCTCGAGGACAAGCTCGCCAGCATCGAGAAGGCAACGCAGAAGGTCCCCGAGCTACCGCCGAACGTCGTGTCGGCGGGCGACTTCCCGGGCTCGATCCGCATCCCGGGCACCGACGCGGCGGTCAAGTTCGGCGGGCGGATCCGCACCGCGGCCGTGTTCACCCTCGCTCCCCTGGGCTCCGAGGACCGGTTCTTGACGAACTCGATCCCGGTCGATCCGACGGACGAGGCCGCGGGCAAGGGCTCGCGCACGACGTTCTCGGCGAACACCAGCCGCTTCAACTTCGAGATGCGCACGCCGACCGGCGCGGGCCAGCTGCGCACGTTCATCGAGGGCGATTTCTTCGGCTCGGACGGCACCGGGGACCGCGTGTCGTTCCGGCTGCGCCACGCCTATGCCCAGTTCCACGGGTTCATCGTCGGCCAGACGTGGTCCACGTTCTCCGATCCCAGGGCGAACCACCAGGACATGGACTTCGAGGGGATCAACGGCGAGAACGTCATCCGCCAGGCGCAGATCCGCTACGTCGCGCAGGTGCGCAAGAACCTCGCCGTGGCCGGCGCCGCGGAGACGCCCGAGGTCTCGCTGACCGGCGGCCAGGGTGTCAACGTCGTCCCCGATCTCGTCGGTCGGGCGATCTGGAGCTTCAAGGAGATCGGCCACCTGCAGGGCGCGGTCGTCCTGCGCGGGATACGCGGGGAGTCGGACATCCCCGGAGCCGAATCAGCGAGCACGAATGCATG
Source organism: uncultured Acidobacteriota bacterium (assembly GCA_963824225.1). Lineage (GTDB taxonomy): Bacteria > Acidobacteriota > Polarisedimenticolia > Polarisedimenticolales > Polarisedimenticolaceae > CAWGOF01. The sequence goes on from CAWGOF010000003.1 coordinate 1,498,635, forward strand.
GGGCGCGAGCTTGAGCGGCGTCGTCCCGTTCTACTACTTCAACTTGACCGACCGCTTCATCTTCCAGCTCAACGCCGGCGAGGGGATCGCCCGCTACATCAACGACCTGCAATCGCTCGGCGGCCAGGACGCGGTGTTCGACCCGACGACCGGCGCGCTCGAGCCGCTGCCGGCCGTCGGCTGGTACCTGGTCTACGAGCACCAGTGGGCCGAGTGGGAGAAGACGCGGGCGATGAAGCTCCGGTCGTCCTTGATCTGGAGCTTCGTCACCGTCGACAACCTCGATTTCCAGCTCGACAACGCGTACCACAAGACCAACCGCTACTCGTTCAACGTCGTGTTCTCGCCGCTCGATCGGATCGACGTGGGAGTCGAGTATATCTACGGCACGCGCGAGAACAAGGACGGCCACGAGGGGTCGGCCGACCAGATCCAGATCGTGGGGATCTTCCGGTTCTGAGGGACAAACGATGAAGCTAGGGACAACGGTCGTGTGCTCGCTCGTGCTCCTCGGCTCGTGCTGCTCCGTCCGGGCACAGGAGCGGCCCCCGACCGTGAGCTGTGCGTCGGCTCCAGGCGAGCGCCGCCACTGCGCTGCCGACACGTCTTCAGGCGTCGCGCTCGTCCGCAGCACCGGCGAGGCGCCGTGCCTCCTCGGCAGGACGCTGGGGCTACGACGAACAGGGCATCTGGGTCTCGGAGGGTTGCTCGGGCGAGTTCCTTGCCGGCGCGCAGGTGCCGAGCCGCGAAGAGGCCGTGAAGAAGCCGGCGCCGAAGTACATCCCCAACCAGGGGTTCCTGCTCGTCGACGGGGAGAAGGGCCAGATCTACATGCGGCTCTTCAGCTACGTGCGCTACCTGAACCAGAAGGGGCTCGACCCGACCTACATCGACTTCTTCGGCAACGCCAAGACCGTGAAGCAGCGCGAGGACATCCAGCTCAACAAGTTCTTCCTGCCGTTCTCGGGCTGGTTCCTGACGCCCGAAGTTCCGCTACTACCTCTACGTCTGGTCGTCGAACGCCGTCCCAGGGCGATCCCGCGCAGGTCGTGGGCGCCGGCAACCTGAGCTACATGTTCAACCGTCACGTGACCCTCGGCGGCGGGATCACGAGCCTGCCCAGCGTGCGCAGCACCGAGGGCCAGTTCCCCTACTGGCTCGGCGTCGACGACCGGCTGACCGCGGACGAGTTCTTCCGCGGCTCCTACACGACCGGCTGTCTGGCTCAAGGGCGAGCTGACCACCAAGCTCAAGTACATGGCGATGATCGGCAACAACCTGAGCACGCTCGGCGTCAGCGCGGCCCAGCTCGACAACACGCTCGACACGACGTCGTTCATGCTGCAGTGGCTGCCCACGACCGGCGAGTTCGGCCTCTACGGGACCTTCGGCGACTTCGACTACCACGAGAAGCTGGCCACGCGCCTCGGCGCTGCACTACACGCACAGCCCCGAGGACAAGCAGAGCCAGCCCGGCACCGAACTCGCATCGAGAACAGCCAGATCCGGCTCACCGACGGCAGCGTCATCTTCACGCCCGACCTCTTCGGGCCCGGCATCACCGTCGAGAAGGTCGACTACGACATGGTCGAGCCTCGACGGCGGGATCAAGTACAAGGGCCTGTCGCTCGAGGCCGAGTACTACTGGCGCTGGCTGAGCGACTTCGCGGGCACCGAACACCGCCGGGATCGCCGACATCGACGACCACGGGTTCCAGGTGCAGACCTCGGCGATGGCGATCCGCAGACACGCTGCAGGTCTACCTCGAGCGGCTCGGCGATCCGCGGCCGCTACGGCGACGCCTCGGAGATGCGGGCCGGGGCGAACTGGTACTTCATGAAGGAGCGCGGCCTCCGGCTCAACGCCGAGTGGCTGCACCTGAACAACTGCCCCGTGGGATACACGGCCGTTCCCTACCCCGTGGGCGGCAACGGCGACGTCTTCCACCGAACTTCGAGATGAACTTCTGACGCGCGACGAGGATCCAGTCATGCGCGTAGCGCAGCTCGCGCTGGCCATCGCCGTCGCCGTGCCGGTCGGCCGCACAGCCGGCGCCACCGACGCTACGTAGCTGAACGACTCGCACTTCCACCTGACGAACTACGTCCAGGAGGGCACGGACATCCGCGACTTCCTGAAGATCATGGGCACGAAGGTCGGGCGCGTGGCCCTCTTCGGCATCCCGCTGCAGCAGACCTGGTCGTACGGGAACACCGGCGACTTCGCGCCGACCTACTACCTGCAGACGGACGCGCCGCTCTACTACTACTCGTTCACCGACGCCTTCATCGCCATGGCCTACCGCTCGCTCACGCCCGAGGAGCAGGCGCGCTTCGACCCGATGATCACCGGCTTCAACCCGGCCGACATGTACGCGGCCGACCACATCCAGCGCGTGCTGCAGACGTTCCCCGGCGTCTTCTCCGGGATCGGCGAGTTCACGATCCACAAGGAGTTCGTGTCCGTCGAAGGTCGCCGGCGAGACGGCGAGCCTCGACGAACCCCGCGCTCGACCGGATCCTCGACTTCGCGGGCGAGGTCGGGCTCGTCGTGCTCCTGCACAACGACGTCGACATGCCGTTCCCCAAGCCGGGCCAGGACCCCTACCAGGTCGCCGCAGCTCGCGCGACTGTTCCGGCGGCACCCGAAGACGACGATCATCTGGGCCCACTGCGGGCTCGGGCGCATCGTGCATCCGGTGAAGGACCAGCTCGCGATCGTCGAGCGCGCGCTCGTCGAACCCCGCGCTGCGCCCACGTCTCCATCGACATCTCGTGGGACGAGGTGGCGAAGTACGTCGTCGCGACGCCGGAGACGATCGCAGGCCACCGCCGACCTCATCAACCGCCATCCCGACCGGTTCCTGTTCGGCACCGACGAGGTCGCGCCGACGGACCAGGCGAAGCTACCTGAAGGTCTACGACATGTACGCGCCGCTCTTCGCCGAAGCTGACGCCGGAGGCGAGCGAGAAGGTGCGCAAGGGCAACTACGAGCGGCTCTTCGACGAGGCCGCGGCAAGCGCGTCCGGGCGTGGGAAAAGAGCGAAGCTCAAGATGACCGATGACGGCACACAAGGAGGACTCATGAGACGCGACACGCGCTTGCGGCCGCGCGAGTAGGAATCGGTCGTGCTCGGGCTGCTGGTCATGGCCAGCGACCGCGCCGAGCCTCGCGCAGATCGACCGCGGCCGTCGACAAGCCGCGGCTCGACATCTACGGCTTCGCCATGCTCGACATGGGCTACCAGACGGGCCAGAACGACCCGGACTGGTTCGACGTGGTGCGGCCGACCAAGCTGCCGGCGTTCGAGAACGAGTTCGGCGAGGACGGCCACTTCTACGCCGGCGTGCGCCAGAGCCGGCTCGGCGTCAAGGGCTTCATCCCCACCGACGTCGGCGAGATCAAGACGATCTTCGAGTTCGAGCTGTTCGGCACCGGCGTCGACGCCGGGCAGACGACGTTCCGCCTGCGCCACGCCTGGGGCGAGCTCGGCAAGAGTTCGGCGCCGGCCAGACCTGGAGCCCGTTCATGGACCCCGACGTGTTCCCGAACTCGATCGAGTACTGGGGACCGAACGGCATGGTGTTCTTCCGCAACGTCCAGCTGCGCTGGATGCCGATGCAGGGCGGCGACTCGAGCTTCACGGTCGCGCTCGAGCGGCCGGGCGCGAGCGCCGACCAGGGCGAGTTCGCGGGCCGCATCGAGCTCGCAGGACGTGCAGGGCCGCTTCCCGCTGCCCGACCTCTCGGCGCACTACCGGATGAACGCGGGACTGGGGCCACGTCCAGATCGGCGGCGATCCTGCGCCAGATGGAGTGGGACGACCTCGGACTCGACGCCCGTTCGACCTGTCGGGCGACGCGACCGGCTGGGGCATCAACCTCAGCTCGAACCTCAAGTTCGATCGAGGACACGCTGCCGGCTCCGGTGGTCTTCGGCGAGGGCATCCAGAACTACATGAACGACGCGCCGGTGGACGTCGGCGCGCTCGCGACACGGGCGACCCGCGACGCCGTCGTGGGCGAGGCGCTGCCGCTCCTCGGCATCGTCGCGTTCTTCGACCGCAACTGGAACGAGGAGTGGACGAGCTCGGTCGGCTACTCGATGATCGACATCGACAACAGCGACCGGGCAGGCGCCCGACGCGTTCAAGACAGGGCGAGTACGCGCTCGCCAACCTCCTCTACTACCCGGTCGACGACCGTGATGCTGGGGCCGGAGATCCAGTGGGGCAAGCGCGAGAACAATTCCGGACGGCTTCACGTCGGACGACGTCCGGATCCAGTTCTCGGCCAAGTACAACTTCGAGCATCTCGTTCGGAGGCAAGTCATGAAGCGTTTACACGACGCTCGCTGCTGGCTCGATCGCCGTGCCGTGCTCGCGCTCGCGGCCGGCGCCGCGCTGGGCGCAGACCGCCGGCGCGAGATCGAGGCCGCGCTCGACGCGGCCCACGCGAAGTACAAGGACCTGAAGGAAGGCAAGAACGCCGACTACATCCCGGCCCTGGCCAAGGTCGACTCGAACATCTACGGCATCGCCCTCGTGACCGTCGGACGGCAAGGTCTACACCGCGGGCGACATCAAGTCCGAGGTCTCGATCCAGTCGATCTCCAAGGTCTTCACCATGGCCAAGGTCATCGAGGAGCAGGGACCGGACGCGATCGAGAAGACGATCGGCGTGGACGCGACCGGGATGCGCTTCAACTCGATCGTCGCGGTCGAGCTCGTCGCAGAAGGTCGCTCGGCGGCCCGGAGATGAACTCGCTCGTCAATCCCGGGCGCGATCGCCACCACGAGCATGGTCAAGGGCGCGACGCGCGACGAGATCTGGAACAGCATCCTCGAGCTACTACTCCGACTTCGCCGGCCGCCCGCTCGCGGTGAACCAGGAGGTCTTCAAGTCGGAGGCCGACACGAACCAGCGCAACCAGGCGATCGGCTACCTGATGTACGCCTACGGCTACATCAAGGCCAAGCCGCTGCAGGCCACCGACATCTACACCGAGCAGTGCTCGGTCAACGTCAACGCCAAGGACCTGGCGACGATGGCGGGGACGCTGGCCAACGCGCGGGAAGAACCCGGTCACCGGCAAGCAGGTCATGAAGTCCGAGAACGTGCCGCGGGTGCTGGCCGTGATGGCGACCGCGGGCCTCTACGACGACTCGGGCAAGTGGCTGTTCCGCACCGGTCTCCCGGGCAAGAGCGGCGTCGGCGGCGGCCTCATCGCCGTCTCGCCGGGCAAGTTCGGGATCGCCGTCGTCTCGCCGCCGCTCGACGACGCGGGCAACAGCGTCGCGCGCGCAGAAGGCGATCGCCGACATCTCGAACGCGCTGCGCGGGAACCCGTACGCCGCGGGATCGAAGTGATCGACGACTACACGCTTGTCCTCAACGCCGGCTCGTCGAGCCTCAAGTTCTGCGTGTACCGGAGATCCGAGGCCGAGCCGTGGCACCTCGAGGCGCGGGGCCGGATCGAGGGGATCGGCACGAAGCCGCGTCTGACGGCGCGCGGCGAAACGGGAGACGCGCTCGTCGATCGCACGCTCGACGTTACGGTGCGCGACGGCTCGACCGCGCTTGGGGCGCTCGTCGAGTGGCTACGCCTCCGGTACGGCGACACACGGGTCCTTGGCGTCGGTCACCGCGTCGTTCACGGCGGCACGAAGTTCACCTCGCCGATCGTCGTGACTCCCGAGGTCCTCGACCAGCTGCGCGAGCTCGTCCCGCTCGCGCCGCTGCACCAGCCGTACCACCTGGCGGCGATCGGGGCGGTGTCCGAGCGCTTGCCCGACGTCCCGCAGGTCGCATGCTTCGACACGAGCTTCCATCGCGGCCAGCTGGAGGTTGCCGAGCTCGTGCCGCTGCCGCGGGAGATCCGTGTGACGGGAGTCCAGCGCTACGGGTTCCACGGCCTGTCCTACGAGTACATCGCCTCGGTCCTCCCGCAGGTCGCTCCCGAGGTCGCGGACGGCCGCGTGATCGTCGCTCACCTGGGAAACGGCGCGAGCCTGTGCGCGTTGCGCAACCGCAAGAGCGTCGACAGCACGCTCGGGTTCACGACCCTCGACGGACTGTGCATGGGCACGCGGCCGGGCTCGGTCGATCCGGGCGTGATCCTGCACCTATTCCAGAGCCTCAAGCTCCGGTCGAAGACGGTCGAGACGATCCTGTACAAGAAGTCCGGGCTCCTCGGCATCTCGGGGATCAGCAACGACATGCGCGAGCTCCTGGGAAGCTCGGACCCAGCGGCGCGCCTGGCGGTCGACTACTTCGTGTACCGCGCGGCGAAGGAGATCGGCGCGCTCGCCGCAGTTCTCGCCGGGGTCGACGCGCTCGTGTTCACGGCCGGAATCGGCGAGCACTCGGTCGAGATTCGCGAGCGTATCGCCGACGCGTGCGCGTGGCTCGGCGTCGAGCTCGACCGGGAAGCCAATGCCAGGGGCGAACCACGCATCACGACTGCGGCGAGCCGCGTCTCGGCGTGGGTCATTCCGACGAACGAGGAGCTGATGATCGCCCGTCACACCGGGGACCTGCTCGGCATCCGTGGAGCCGCGCGGAGCTGAGGGTTTGCCGAGGCGTAACAGCGCAACGTATTGCGGCGGTCGCGCGAGGTCGCCTATGCTCTGAGTCGTTCCCAGGGGTCAAGCCATGATCAAATCGAAGATCTTCCGGACGTTCCTGGCGGTCGCCTGCACGGCGCTGCTCGTGCCGGGCGACGGCGCGCAGCAACCTTCTCCGTCGCCTGCGCCGGCGGCGTCTCCCGCGCCCGAGGCGGTGAAGGTCCCACCGGACCAGCTCGAGTCGCTCGTCGCGCCGATCGCGCTCTACCCCGACCCGCTCCTGGCGCAGACGCTCGTAGCCTCGACCTATCCGCTCGAGATCGTCCAGCTCCAGCAGTGGCTGGCCAAGAACCCGAACCTGAAAGACAAGGCGCTGGCCGACGCGGTGGCCAAGCAGCCGTGGGATCCGAGCATCCAGTCGATGGCCGCGACCCCGGAGGTCGTGAAGCGGCTCGCCGACGACATCCAGTGGACGACCGACCTCGGGAACGCGTTCCTCGCCCAGCAGGGCGACGTCATGGATGCCGTCCAGCGCATGCGCAAGAAGGCGAAGGACAAGGGCGCCCTCGAGTCCAACGAGCAGCAGAAGGTCGAGACGAAGGTCGTCGAGGGCAAGGACGTCATCATCGTCGAGTCGGCGAACCCCGAGGTCATCTACGTACCGTCCTACAGCCCGACCGTCGTGTACGGGCCTCCGGTCTATCCGTATCCGCCGATCTACTACCCGCCCTACCCGCCCGGGGCCGCGTTCGTCACGTTCAGCTTCGGCGTCATGTGGGGCGCCGCCATGTGGGGCGGCTCGTGCTGCGGCTGCGGCTGGGGCGGAAACGACATCGACATCAACGTGGACAACAACTTCAACCGGAACAACATCAACACCGGAGACATCGGCAGCGGCAACCGCGGGCAGGGCAACCGCGGGCAGGGAGGCGGCGCCAGCAACAAGTGGCAGCACAACGCTTCGCATCGCGGGGGCGCCCCGTACGGCGACAAGGCGACGGCGAACAAGTACGGTGGGTCGACGCGCGGACAGCCCAGCGCGTCGAACCGCGCGGCGGGTGGCGCGGGAGCGTCGAATCGCGCGGGCTCGCCGAGCGCGTCGAACCGTGCGGGCGGCGCGGGTGGAGCGAGCGCGTCGAACCGCGCGGCAGGCGGCGCGGGCGGCGACAAGGTCGGGAACCGCAGCATCCCGCAGAGCAGCTCGTCGCGGTCGCAGAGTAGCCTCAGCGGCGGCTCGCGCGGCTACAGCGGATCGAGCGCGCGGTCGAGCAGTAGCCGCGGCGCGTCGAGCATGGGGGGCCGATCGTACGGTGGCGGCGGAGGTGGCCGCGGCGGAGGCGGCGGAGGGCGAGGTCGGTGAGCGTGAAACGCATTCGCGATGCGGCCTGGACGGGCGCGGCCGTGCTCGCCTTGACGATGGGCGTGGCGGCGACCGCGACCGAGGAAAAGCAGCAAACCTTCGCCTCGCCCGAAGACGCGGGCGTGGCGCTGATCGATGCGGCCGAGCGGTTCGACGTCGAGGCGCTGAAGGAGATCCTCGGCCCGGACGGGATCGACCTCGTGGTCACGGCCGACAAGGTTCAGGACGAGAACCAGAGCCACGCGTTCGCCGCCCAAGCCAACGTGAAGAACATGATCGTGCTCGACGCCGAGGACGACAGTATCGCGATCCTCATGGTTGGCGAGGACGACTGGCCGACGCCGATCCCGATCGTCAAGAAGCGCGGGGTGTGGCGCTTCGACACCAAGGCCGGGCGGGCAGAGGTGCTGTACAGGCGAATCGGCCGGAACGAGCTCGACGCGATCGCCGTGTGCCGCGGGTACGTCGAGGCGCAGCGCGAGTACGCGTCGGAGAAGCGCGACGGAGCGGCGGTTATCCAGTACGCGCAGCGCATCGTCAGCACGCCCGGCCGGAAGGACGGGCTGGCGTGGCAGCTCGAGGACGGCACGTGGGCCGGACCGGTCGGTGAGGGGATCGCGCGGGTCATCGCCGAGGGCTACACCGACAAGATCGACCCGTATCACGGGTACTACTACAAGGTCCTGAAGGGCCAGGGGCCGCACGCGCTGCTGGGCGAGATGGACTTCCGCGTCAAGGGCGTGATGATCGGCGGCTTCGCCCTGGTCGCCGCACCGGCAGACTACAAGGTCACGGGCGTGATGACGTTCCTCGTGAGCCACGAGGGCGTCGTGTACGAGAAGGACCTGGGATCGAAGACGGCCGAGAAATTCCGCGAGATGACGCGCTACGATCCCGACAGCTCGTGGAAGCCGGTCCAGGAACCGGACGAGAACTAGCCCTCCCGAACGCGGGGCTTGCTCGCGGCGGGCGTTCCGTGGTATTCGTCCCGCATCCGTTCCGCTATCCCTCTACGGGAAGGAGGTTTCGATGCGGATCCGCACGCTCGTGCTCGTCTCGCTCGCGCTCGCTGCCGCCGTCGCTTTCGTCGCGGTGTCGCGCGCGGAACCGGCCAAGGTCGAGTGGTCGATCAACGCCACGGCGATCGAGGCCTGCAGTTGCCCGATGTTCTGCCAGTGCTACTTCAACACCAAGCCCGCCGCGCACCACGAGCACGGCGCAGCCGGCGAGAAGCACTTCTGCCGGGCCAACCTGGCGTACAAGATGAACAAGGGCCACTACGGGAAGGTGTCGCTCGACGGCGCGAAGTTCTGGGTCGTGAGTGATCTCGGCGGCGATTTCACGCAGCCGATGGAGTGGGCGGTGCTGTACTTCGACAAGTCGATGACGAAGGAGCAGCGCGACGCGATCGCGGCGATCTGGCCCTCCGTGTTTCCCGTGAAATGGAAGTCGTTCAAGACCGCCGAGGCGGTGATCGACACGTGGGAGTTCAACAAGGACGCCGCAGTGGCCAAGATGGACGGGGGCAAGACGGCGGAGGTGCGGCTGAAGCGGTACCCGGGCAACACGAACGAGCCGGTCGTGATCCACAACCTCAAGTACTGGGGCGCACCGCGGAACGACGGGTTCGTGCTGATGCCCAACGAGGTCGAGGCGTACCGCGTGAGCGACAAGGCGTTCGAGTACAAGGGCACGAACGGCTTCATGATCACGATCGACATGAACTCGAACGACGTGTCCTGATGGCCGTGGCCTTCGACGCCGCGCTGCGCGAGTCCTTGCGGGATCGGCGGCGGCGGCTCGAGGTCGCGCTCCGGGACACCGGCACCCGCCCGGAGCTGGTGCGACTGCTGCGCGAGGTCGACGGAGCGCTGGACCGGTTGGATCGTGGCGCGTTCGGCCTGTGCGACACGTGCCACGATCCGATCGAGACCGAGCGGCTGGTCGTCGACCCGTTCCTGCGCACGTGCCTCGATCACCTGTCGGCCGACGAGCAGCGGGCGCTCGAGCACGACCTGGGTCTCGCGGCGCAGGTCCAGGGAGCGCTCCTGCCGCGGGCCGACGCCCGCGTTCCGGGGTTCGACGTCGCGTTCCACTCGGACCCCGCGGGTGCGGTCTCGGGCGACTACTTCGACATGATCCGGCCCGCCGCCGGACACGACGGAACGCTGTTCCTCCTGGGCGACGTGTCGGGCAAGGGCGTCGCGGCGGCGATGCTCGTGTCGCGGCTCCACGCGATCTTCCGCAGCCTGGCCGGGATCGACCTGTCCGTCGGCGAGCTCGTCGGCCGGGCCAACGCGATCTTCTGCGGCAACATCCTGTCCGCGCACTACGCCACGCTCGTGTGCGTCGAGGCCGACCAGCAGGGCCACGTGAGGTGGAGCAACGCGGGACATCTGCCGGTCCTGGCCGCGGGCTCGGGCGGCGTACGCGAGCTCGGGCGCACGGGTCTGCCGCTCGGCCTGTTCTGCTCGACGGACTACACGGCGGACGGGACCCAGCTCACCCGCGGCGACACGCTCCTGTTCTACACCGACGGGTTGACCGAGGCCCGCAACCGGGGCAACGAGGAGTACGGCGTCGCCCGCGTGCGGAGTCTCCTCGAGCAGCACCGCGGGGGCGACGCGCGGGCCATCGTCGCCGCGTGCGTCGAGGACCTGCGTGGGTTCCGCGAGGCCGCGCCGCACACGGACGACGTGACGGTCCTCGCCGTGCGCTACGTCGGCTGAGTCTCGCCGCGCGACACGACGACCGCGGCCGCGAGGTCGCCGGTCACGTTCAGCGTCGTGCGGCACATGTCGAGGAACCGGTCGACGCCGAGGATCATCCCGATGCCCTCGACCGGCACGCCGACGACGCCGAGGATCATCGCCACGACCGGGATCGATCCGGCGGGAACGCCGGCCGTGCCGATCCCGCCGAGGATGCAGATCCCGACCACCAGCGCCTGCTGCGTCAGGCTCAGGTCGACGCCGTAGAACTGCGCCAGGAACAGCACGGTCACGCCCTCGAACAGCGCGGTGCCGTTCTGGTTCGCGGTCGCCCCGACGGTCAGGACGAAGCGGCTGACGTGCGGTGGAAGGTGGAGCTCGTCCTCCGCGACGGCGAGCGCGGTCGGGAGCGTGGCGTTGCTCGACGCCGTCGAGAACGCCATGACCATCGCGTCGCGGATCCCGCGGAAGAACCGGATCGGGCTCATGCCGCCGAGCAGCCGCACGGCGAGCGAGTACACCACGAACTGGTGCAGGGCCAGCGCCAGGACGACGACGCCGACGTACCGCGCGAGCTGGCCCAGGACCTCGTAGCCCAGCTGGGCCGTGAGCGTGAACAGCAGCGCGGCCACGCCGATCGGCGCGAGCCCGATGACCAGATGGATCAGCCGCAACGTGACGTCGTACAGGCCTTCGAGCGCGCGCGCGAAGCTACGCGCGGCGTCGGTGCGGGTCAGGATCAGCCCGACGCCGATCATGACGGCGAAGAACATCACCGCGAGCATGTCGTTGTCCGCGGCCGCGCGGATCGGGTTCGACGGGACGATCTCGACCACGAGCTCGATGGCCGTCTTGGGTTTCGCGGTTTGCGTCAGGACCGACGCACGCTCGCGCGCTCCGTCGAGCAACCGCGTGCGCAGCTCGGGAGACAGCCCGTCGCCCGGTCGGAGCGTGTTGACCAGCGCGATCCCGAGCACGACGGCGATCGCGGACACGACGACCGTGTACACGAGCGTGCGTAGACCGACGCGTCCGAGGGCCCGCACGTCGCCCAGCCCCGCGACACCGAGCGCGAGCGCGGAGAACACGAGCGGGACGACGAGCATGAACAGGAGACGCAGGAAGATCTGTCCCACCGGCTGGGTCACGTAGCGCAGGAACGTCGCCAGGCCGGGATCGTCGCCGAACGCCAGGCGGGCGACGATCCCTCCGAGGATCCCGGCCACGAACCCGATCAGCATCCGCGTGTGGAGACCGATCGGCCGGCGGATCGACATGGCGCCACAGGGTACCAGGTCCCGAAACGCCGAGTGTCCCCTTTTTCCGCGTAGAATGCGCGACGTGCGTTCCGCGTGGCGCTACCTGCTTCTGTTCGCGTTGATGGTCGTGCTGCACCAGGACGTGTGGTTCTGGAACGATAGCCGTCGCGTGCTCGGGTTCCTGCCCGTCGGCCTCGCGTACCACGTGGCGTACACCGTGCTCGCTGCGGTCGTCCTCGCGTGGCTCGTGCGCCACGACTGGCCGCGCGATCTCGAGGACGCTTGATCCCCGCGCTCGTCGTGTTCGCATACCTCGCCGTCGTCCTGTACGTCGGGATCTTCGCGTTCCGTCGCGGATCGGGGTCGGGCGAAGACTACTTCCTCGCCGGGCGCTCGCTCGGACCGCTCGTGTTCCTGTTCTCGCTGTTCGGCACGAACATGACCGCGTTCGCGATCCTCGGCAGCTCGGGCCTGGCGTACCAGCGCGGGATCGGCGTGTTCGGCTTGCTCGCCTCGTCGTCCGCGTTCGTCATCCCGTTCACGCTGTTCCTGATCGGCACGCGGCTGTGGGCCCACGGCAAGCGGTTCGGGCACATGACGCAGGTCCAGTTCTTCCGCGACCGCTGGGACTGCCCGGGCGTGGGCACCGTGCTGTTCGTCCTGACCGCCGCGATGCTCGTCCCGTACATCGTGATCGGCGTGATGGGCGGGGGCGCGACGCTCGCCGCGCTGACCGGGGGCTTCGTGCCGTACGAGGTCGGCGGCGGGATCGTCGCGCTCGTGGTCATGAGCTACGTGTTCTTCGGCGGGATGCGCGGGACGGCGTGGGTCAACACGCTGCAGACGATCCTGTTCCTGACGTTCGGCACGACGGCGTTCGTGCTGATCGGTCGCGGGCTCGGCGGGTTCGACACGGTGCTCGAGCGGCTCGCGTCCGACCCTCGAACCGCCTCGCTGCTGACGCGCGCGCGCGTGCCGCCGCGCGAGTTCCTGAGCTACTTCCTGATCCCCCTGTCGTCGATCATGTTCCCGCACATCTCGATCTTCTGCCTGACGGCCAAGCGCGCCGCGCACTTCAAGAACACGATCGTGCTGTACCCGCTGTGCATCCTCGCGATCTGGCTGCCCGCGGTGTTCCTCGGCGTCGTCGGCGCAGCCGAGTTCCCGGGCCTGGGGCCCGGAGAGTCGGACGGCGTGCTGCTGCGCCTGCTCACCGCCCACGCGGACGTGCTCGTCGCCGGGATCCTCGGCGCCGCGATCATGGCCTGCGTGATGGCGTCGGACAGCCAGATCCTGGCGCTGAGCACGATGTTCACCGAGGACCTGTTCGCGCACTACGGCGGACGGCGGCGCTTCGGCGGAACGGTCGAGGTGTGGACCGGACGCCTGTTCGTCGTCGGCGTGACGCTCGCGGCGTGGCTCGTCGCGATCACGCTCAAGGACCGCGTGGGGATCTTCGACCTCGCCGTGCGCTTCGCATTCTCGGGGTACGCGGCGCTCGCTCCGGTGATGCTCGCCGCGCTGTTCTGGCGCCGCAGCACGAAGTGGGGCGCGCTCGCCGCGGCGCTGTGGGTCGGGGCCACGGTCCTCGGCACGTGGGTGCTCCACGCGTCGTCGGCCGCGATCGCGCCCGCGCCGGGGCAACCGGCGGTGCCGATCGTCCCGGCGCTCGGAAGCGCGCTGCTGCGCACGCCGGCCAACGTCACCGTGTTCGGGTTCCTGCCGGTCGTACCGATGGTCCTCGGCTCGGCGCTCCTCGTGTGGCTCGTGTCGCTGTTGACGCCGCCGCCGAGCGCGGCGACGATCGCGCGTTACTTCCCCGAGGCCCGTGGATGACGCTCGCGCTCCTCGCGCTGGGCTTCGTGGCCCTGTTGGTCCTGGGCTACGCGACCTACGGCGCGTGGGTCGGACGAACGCTCGGGCTCGACGACGCGCGCACCACGCCGGCCCACACGCGAGCGGACGGCGTCGACTTCCTGCCCACGCGCCCGTTCTATCTGTTCGCCCAGCACTTCTCGGCGATCGCCGCGGCGGGGCCGATCGCCGGGCCGATCCTCGCGTGCCAGAGCTTCGGCTGGCTCCCGTGCCTGCTGTGGATCGGCCTGGGCGTGGTCCTGATCGGCGCGGTGCACGACCTGGCGAGCCTGTTCGCCTCGGTGCGCCACGGTGCGTGCTCGGTGGCCGAGATCGCGCGCGCGCACCTCGGCCCGCGCGCCGGACGCGCGATGGTCGCGTTCATCTGGATCGCGCTCGTGTACGTGATCGTCGCGTTCACCGACCTGACGGCGGCGAGCTTCGTCGTCGGAACGGAGGAGCTGCGCGCGGCGCACGCCACGTTCCACCCGGGCGGCGCGGTCGCTGCGGCGAGCGTCCTGTACCTCGTGCTCGCCGTCGTCCTGGGTCAGGTCCAGCGCTGGCTCGCGCCGCCGATGTGGCTCGTGACGCTCGTGTTCGTCCCCGCGACCTTCGGCGTGGCCTGGCTCGGGACGAAGGTCTCGACCGTCCTGCTCCTCGATCGCGCGACGTGGGGCCTCCTGATCCTCACGTACTGCGCGGTGGCGTCGGTCACGCCGATGTGGGCGCTGCTCCAGCCCCGCGGGTACCTCGGCGGGTTCGTGCTGTTCTCCGCGCTCGGCCTCGGCGTCGCCGCGTTGCTCTTCGGCGGGCTCGAGATCCGCCAACCGGCGTTCACCACGTGGAACACCGGCGGCCCGACGGGCGCCCTGTTCCCGTTCCTGTTCGTGACGATCGCCTGCGGCGCGTGCTCGGGGTTCCACGGCCTCGTGTGCTCGGGCACCACGTCGAAGCAGATCGACCGCGAGCCGCACATGCGCCCGGTGGGCTACGGCGCGATGCTCGCCGAGGGGCTCGTCGCGCTGATCGCGCTCGTGACCGTGATGATCGTGGCGCGCGAGGAGATCACCGGGCTCGCGCCGGGCACGATCTACGGCAACGGTATCGGGCGATTCCTGACCCTGTGGATCGGTCAGGACAAGCTGGCGTTCGCCGTCACGTTCGGGGCGATGGCGTTCTCGACGTTCGTGTTCGACACCCTCGACGTGTCGACGCGCCTCGGGCGGTACCTGGTCCAGGAGCTGTTCGGCTGGTCCGGCGTCCCGGGAGCGATCGTGGCCACGCTGGCGACGATCGGCGTGCCGGCGTTCGTGATCGCCACGTCCGGGACCGGAGCGTGGATCCGGTTCTGGACGCTGTTCGGCGCGTCGAACCAGCTGCTGGCCGCGCTCACGCTGCTGTCGCTGAGCGTGTGGCTGTACCGCGGCCGGCGGCGCCTGGCGTTCGTGCTGTGGCCGATGCTCGGCGTGCTGGTTACGACCCTGTGGGCCCTCGGGCGTCTCGCCTGGTCGAACGCGACGGCCGCTCGCGGACTCGACGTGGCCGCGGTCAACGCGGTCGCCGCGGGGGCACTGATCGCGCTCGCGCTATTCCTCGTCGTCACGGCGATCGGCGCCGTGCGTCGCGAGCGCCTTCGACCCGGCGTCTGAGGCCTCGCGCACCACCGGCCCCTGCCAGCTCACGAACCCGTGGAACCCCGGGACCGGTGCGCGGACGACGCGGCACGCCGGCAGATCGTCGATCGCCGGTGCGAGCGTGGCGGCCACCGTGCGCAGCGACGCCGTCGTGATCCCCCGCGCCACGAGTCGATCGAGCAGCGCGACGAACAGCTCGCGCCGCAGCAGCCCCTCGAAGTAGTCGTGCGCGCACAGAACCGCGAAGCCGTGCCCCAGGCTCCGGGCGACGACCTCGGCCGCATCGGTGGCGCGGTCGAGCACCAGCGCCTCGAGCGACGGGGCGGTGATCGGTAGGTGCGGAACGCGGATCGGCTCGCCCGCGCCGTCGAGCGTCCGGAACGGCTCGCGGCCCCAGCACTCGGCGAGGTACGGGACGCCCCGCCGCGCGAGGTGTCGCATCACGGCGTCGGTCGTGCGCCAGCTCGGCGCGCCCCAGGCGATGCCGGGCGCGTCGATCCGCCGCGCGAGCGCGTCGAGCGCGCGGTCGACCTCCTCGACGAGCCGCTCGGGCTCGGCGCGCCAGACCTCGTCGGCCCACCATGCGTGATCGTGCCCGTGCGCCGCGAGCTCGTGACCGTCGCTGACGATCCGGTCGAGCGCGGCCTGCGCCTCACGCGATTCGAGGACCGGCTCGTCGCGCAGGAGCGAGGCGCCGAGGCAGCGCACGACGCGCAGCGGGCCGAGCCGCCGCAGCCGGCCGAGGTATTCCGGATCGAGCGTCCGCCGCAGCGCCCGGCGGCTCGAGTTGCGGCCGGTGACGACGAAGAACGTCGCACGCATCTCGCGCTCGGCGAGCCGATCGAGGAGCCACGGCACGCCGCGGCGCAGGCCGACCGGGAAGTCGACGTCGATGCGCAGCCCGACCGCCGTCATGCCGCGCCGTCCCGGAACTTGTAGCGCACCGTCGCGGCGAGGATCGTCCCCGTCTCCCACCAGCGGATCTTCTTGCCCGCGGCGTAGTCGCGGAACCGGTACGACACCGGGACCTCGACGATGCGCGGAGGCCCGCTCCGCAGGAGCGGGCCGCTCCGCAGGACCTTCCACATCAGCTCCGGCGTGTACGCGAAGCGCCGCTCGACGAGCCGCAGATCGCGCACGAGCGCGGTGCGGAACGCGTACAGCCCGGTCAGCAGGTCGTTCAACCGCACACCCGACAGCGCGGCGAACCACGTGTTGACGGCGCGGTTGACGGCCCACGTGGCCCGGTACTGGGCCGGACGGGGCCGGCCGAACCCGTAGCGCGACCCGAGCACCCAGTCCGCGCGGCCGGCGACGAGCGGCTCGAGCACGGCCGGGAGATCGCTCGCCGCATACTCGCCGTCGGCGTCGACGACCACGGCCAGCTCGGTCTCGATCCTCCGAAACGCGTCGTCGAGCAACGCGCCCTTCCCACGGTTCTCCGGGAACGCCACCGCGCGCACGCGCTCGGGGGCTCGGGCGGCGAGGCTCGCCGCGGCGGCCGGCGATCCATCGGTCGACCCGTCGTCGAGGATCAGGACCTCGTGCGGCAGCGCGAGACGCTCGAGCTCGGCGAGCGTGGACTCGACGACGACCTCGAGCGTGCGCTCCTCGTCGTAGACCGGCACGACGACGGTCACGCCGGGCTTCACGCGTGGTACTCGACGATCCGCCACAGCGCCTCGACGACGCTCGCCACATCGGCGACGGTCATGCGGGGATGGAGCGGCAGCGTCACGATGCGATCCGACACGGAGGATGCATGGGGCAGATCGGCGTCGGTCGCGCCCAGCCGCTCGCGGTACAGCGTGGTGCGGTGGACCGCCGGGTAATGATGACCCGTGCCGACGTTCTCCTGGGCCAGCGCGGCGCACAACGCCTGGCGCCCGATCCCCGTGGCCTGGGGCTCGACCAGAACGTTGTACAGGTGGCGCGCGTGACGGTTCGCGCGCGGCTCGACGGGCGGTGTCGTGATCCCGGGGAGCCCGGCGAGCCCCTCGTCGTACGCCGCCCACAGCTCGGCGCGGCGGGCCAGGCGCTCCTCGAGGCGCTCGAGCTGCGCGAGCCCGAGGCTCGCCTGGAGGTCGCTCATGTTGCACTTGTAGCCCAGGCGGACCACGTCCCACGCCGGCGCGTCGGCGTTCTGCCCGCGGCTCCAGGCATCCGCCGTCACGCCGTGCAGCCGCAGCGAGCGCAGGGTCTCGACCGCCGCCGGGTCGTCGGTCGCGATCATGCCGCCCTCGCCCGTCGTCAGGTTCTTGACCGGGTGGAAGCTGTACGCCGTCAGCGGGCACCACGTGGCCACGCCGCGCTCGGCGTAGCGCGTCTCGATCGCATGGGCCGCATCGCTGACCAGGACGAGGCCGTACCGGCGCGCGAGGCCGACGAACGCATCCATCGCGCACGCTCGACCGGCGAAGTGCACGAGCAGGATCGCCTTCGTCCGCGGCGTGATGCGGTGCTCGACGGCACGTGGATCGAGGTTGAACGTCCGGGGATCGACGTCCGCGAGCACCGGCGTCGCACGCCGGTGCGCGATCTCGTGCACGGTCGCGACGTAGGTCAACGGGGTCGTCACGACCTCGTCCAACGGCCCCACGCCGGCGATCTCGAGCGCGAGGCCGAGCGCCGCGGTCCCCGACGTGAGCCCGACCGCGTGCCGCGTTCCGACGTACCCGGCGAACGCGCGCTCGAACTCCGCCGTCCGCGGACCCGTCGCCAGCCAGCCCGAGCGCAGCGTGGCCACGACCGCCGCGATCTCCCGTTCGTCGATCGCCGGCGCGGCGAACGGCAGGAACGTCTCGCGCACCGGAGCGCCGCCCGCCGCCGCCGGACGACCGCGTGCCGCGCGCGCGCGCGCCGCCGCTTTCACCGCGAGGCCCGCCGCGCGCGCTCGATCGGGACGAGCCGGCCGGCCGAGAAGCGGTACGCCAGGTAGGCCGGGTAGCGGATGAGCAGGTCCCGATCGCGGTCTCCCAGATCGCGGGCGAAGATCCGCCCGGACTCGAGGAACGGATCGTTCAGGAAGAACCCCGGGTCGTACATCATGCCCTGCGTCTCGGAGAACACGACCGCCTGGTGCGGAGCGATCCGATCGATCTGCCACATCAGCTCGGCCGTGATCCCGCCGTACGCGGGAAGCGCACGCAGCCGCGCCGGTAGATAGACCCAGCAGCCCCAACCGAGGAGGCTCGCGAGCACCGCCGCCGGTGCCATGCGGGCCCACGCCGGGACGCGCGCGTCGAGCGCCAGGTCGCGGACGAGCGCTCGCACACCGAGCGCGGCGAGGACCATCAGGCCCGGCACCGCCTCGAACCAGTACCGCGCTCCATAGAGGATGTGGTGCGCCGCCCAGTACCCCATGTGGCCGAGGGCCAGCGCGACCAGGACCGAGGCCAGGAGCCATTCGCGTCGCCCGGCGGTGCCGAGAACGAACGGCGCGAGGACGAGCACGAACGACAGCCCACCCGGCCAGCCGAGCAGGTAGTGCGACGTGTAGTCGAGATGCTGCCACGCGCTGCGCAGGGCCTTCGCCGGCGTGTGCCCGAACGTGCCCCACGTGCGCAACCACGTCGCTCCCTTGTCCGGTCCGAACCCCAACGTGTCGCTCGCGTTGTACTTCTCGTGGAGTCCGACGTACGACCCGTGGTCGCCCGAGACCCACGGACCCCAGGCGACGAACGCGCAGGCGAACGGCACCGTGGCCAGGACGACGAGCGCCCCGAGCGCGACCAGCGCGCGACGGTCGGCGACGCGCACGAGGCACGTCGCCCCGTAGACCGCTGCGGCGAGCGCCGCCAGCGCCGCCGTGTACGGCCGCGTCAGGATCGCCAACCCCAGGCATACGCCGGCCAGCACGGCCGCGCGGCTGTCGCGCAGCTCGAGCGCCCGGATCAAGAGCCAGACGAACAGCGTGACGAACAGCGCCGCGGCCACGTGCGACATCAGCGTCCCGCCCATGATCACGAAGAACGGTGATACGAGGAGCAGGCACCACGCGGCGATGCCCCAGCGCCAGCCGGCGATCTCCCGCCCCAGCAGATACGCCGCGAAACCGGCGAGCGCGCCGAGGAGCGGATTGACGAGCCACGGGACGCCCGCGCGCACACCGAGCGACAGGAGCGCGGGGAAGAACGGCGGATACTTCGCGAACCACCGGTCGGGCGTGACGATCATGTGCTCGTGGACGAAGAACTCTTGCTCCGGGGGGGCGGGGGCCCAGAACTCACCGTGGGCGAAGATCTTGGCCTGGAACAGGTACGCCGCCTCGTCGTCGACGTGCGGCACCTCGCCGAGGGCCCAGACCGCGACACCGGCGAGCGCGGCCGTGGTCACGCCGAGCAGCACCACGATCCCGATGCGCGGCGCCGGCGTCCGTGTGTCGACCTCGGCCGGCCACGGCGAGATCGCGGCGAACCATTCGAGCCACGCTCGGACGGCAAGGAGGAGCGGGATCGCGAGGAGCAGGATCTGCGCCACGACCCCGGCGAAGCGCAGCCCCTCGCGTCCGGCATGGAGCGTCCGGACGGGCATCAGCGCCAGGATCGGTCCGGGCTCGCCGTCCTCCATCCGGAAGAAGAACGCATCGTTGTGCCGCGCGCGGATCGCGAGCACCCACCCGTTCCTCGCATCGGCCGCGCGGAACACGAGGCCCAAGTCGACGGCGTCCACGAGCTCGGCTTCGAGCGTGAACTCGCGAGAGTCCAGTCCATCGAACAGCGCGATCGCGCGCTCGCCGAGCGGTCCTGTATGCGCGAACCCGTGCTCGGTCATGCCCCATCCGGGATCCCCGTGCCATCCCGCGGGGGTCCACGCTCCGGGGGCGAAGCGCACGCGAATCTCGGCGTCCGGGATGCCGGCCCGTCGCAGCACGATCGCCTCGACGCCCTGCGGCCGATCGAACTCGAACGGGTGGTACGCATAGACGCCGATCTGCTCGCCGGGCACGGCGGGGAGCTCGACACGCAGCGGGTCCCCGCCCTCGATCGACGCCTCGCACGTTCGTCCGGCGCACTCGAGCGTGACGTGGATCGAGCGCTCGCTGCGGTCGGCCAGGTACGCCCACACGGCGACCGCGGCCGCGGCGACGAGGATCGCGCCCAAGACCCACCACCGGCGCAGCGTCATCGAGCGGGCCTCTCGACGACGAGCGTCGCGCGCCAGGCGAAGCGCGCGAGGCCTGGAACGGCACGCAGCAGCGCGGTATCGAGCGGCGTCAGGATCCGCAGGGCCAGACGGTACAGCGCGGCCGAGCGTAGGACGAACAGGCAGGCGAACGAGGCCTGGGCCAGCAGATGGTGCGCGCGCAGCTCGCGCCGCGCGAACGGCCAGACGAGCTGCTGCACCTCGGCCCAGCTCAGGTGGCGCGTGAACTCGAGATACTCGGGGGGCGACGTGCGGCGCCTGAACCAGCGCAGCCCGGCGTGCCCGTCGAGCGATTCGACGAACGCCGCGCGCCCGCCGGGCACGAGGACGCGATGGCACTCGGCGAGCACCGTTCGCGGATCGGCATACATGAGAACGTCGCGGCAGAACACCACATCGAACGAGCGATCGGCGAACGGCAGCCGCTCGGCGCGCGCGGTGCAGAATCGCGGGCGCGAGCTGGGCGCAAGGCGCGTCGCGGCCCCCTTACCTGCGGCGCAGCGCCGCTCGGCGAGGTCGATCCCGGTCACGTCGGCGCCACGCTCGGCCAGCTCGAGCGAGCCGTATCCCTGGGCGCAGGCCAGCTCGAGCAGGCGCTTGCCGCCCAGGTCTCCGAGCGCCGCGACCGCCAGTCTCGTGTCGGAAGTCCAGAACGTCTCGCGGGCCAGGCGCAGCCCGTCGCCCCGCGCGGCGCGGGTCCGCTTCCAGTCGAGCGCGTCCTCGCGCCCGTTCCAGTAACCGGCGCTCGAGGCGGTCACGTCTACCCCGCGGCGACGAGCGGCGAGCCGCGACGGCGCAGGTTCTCGACGTATCCGACGACCGTGCGTTCGAGCGCCTCGTCGAGACCGACGCGCGGCTCCCAGCCGAGCGCCGTGCGGACGCGCGCGATCGACGGCTTGCGGTGCGCCACGTCCTCGTACCCCGGACCGTAGAACGTCTGACCGCTGACCTCGACGATCTCCGGCCCCGGGCTCCCGGTGCGGCCGTGCACGAGGAACAGCCGGCGCAGCGCGACCGCGAGCTCGGCCATCGAGCACTCGTTCGCCGGGTTCCCGACGTTGAAGATCTGGCCCTCGGCGCGACCCTCGCGATTCTCCAGGATCCGCAGCAGGCAGTCGATCCCGTCGTCGACGTACGTGAAGCAGCGCTTCTGGCGTCCGCCGTCGACGAGCCGGATCGGCTCGCGCCGCGCGAGATTCGCCAGGAACTCGGCGATCACGCGCGAGCCGCCGGCCTTCGACGGCGGGTCGTCGAGCGCCGGCCCGATCCAGTTGAACGGGCGGAACACCGTGAACCGCAGCTGTCCCGCGCTACCGTGGGCCCAGATCACGCGCTCGAGGAGCTGCTTCGACGCGGCGTAGATCCAGCGCTGCTTGACGATCGGTCCGAGCACGAGCTGGCTCCGATCCTCGACGAACGCCTCGTCGGGGCACATCCCGTACACCTCGGAGCTGCTGGGAAACACGATCCGCGTACCGGCGTCGGCACACGCGCGCACGACGCGCAGGTTCTCGGCGAACGTCAGCTCGAACACGCGCAGCGGGTCGCGCACGTAGGTTCCGGGCGTCGCGATCGCCACGAGCGGCACGACGACGTCGGCCGAGCGGATCCGGGAGTCGACCCACTCCCGGCGCTCGACGACGTCCCCCAGCTCGAACTCGAGCCGCGGGTCGTCCACGACCCCGGCGAGCTTGTCCTGTGTCAGGTCGATCGCCGAGACGCGCCAGCTCGTCCGCTCGAGGATCGCGCGCACGACGCTGCTGCCGATGAACCCGTTGGCCCCGAGGACGAAAACGCGCATGAACGGTCCATTCCCCCGGCGAATATAGGTTCCGGCGTGGTGCGCCGACTACCGCAGCTCGGCCAGACCCAGTCCGGCCAGCTCGGCACCATCCCGTTCACGATCGCCCGCGAGCTGGGCCCGCAGGATCTCGAGCAGGCCGCGACCGGTCTCGACGATCAGACTCCCGCGCGCGGCGCGCACTCGGCCCGGCTGCGTCGCGCCCTCCGCGTCGATCGGCCGCGCTTGCCAGACGTAGAGCCTGCGGCCCGAGGCCTCGGTGAACGCGCCGGGCCACGGCCGGCTCACGGCGCGCACGAGGTTGTGGATCTCGATCGCCGGCCGGCTCCAGTCGATCCGTCCATCCTCGGGCGTCCGCCGGCCGAAGTACGACCCGCGCGCCCGATCCTGCGGCCGCCGCTCGTTCGAGCCCTGGCGGATCCGGGGCAGCTCGTGGTCGAGGAGCAGACGCGCCTCGCGCACGATCTTCCGGTGCAGGTCGAGCGCCGTGTCGTGGAACTCGATGCGCACCTCGCGTTGCGCCACGATGTCGCCGGCGTCGGGCTCGTCGGTCATGTAGTGCAGGGTCACGCCGGTCCGCGTCTCACCCCGCACGAGGACCCAGTTGACCGGCGAGCGTCCGCGGTACCCCGGAAGCCACGAGCCGTGCAGGTTCAGCGCGCCGAGACGCGGGACCCCGAGCAGCTCTCCGCGCACGATGCGCCGGTAGTAGAACGAGAACAGGACGTCCGGCTCGAGCGCGCGGATCGCGGCGACCGATCCCTCGGTGTTCACGTCGTCGACCGACACACGGGGAACGCCGCGCGATCGGGCGAGATCGGCCACCGAGCGGAACCATCCGCCCTCGATCGGGTCGTCGGGGTGCGTGTACACCGCGGCGACCTCGTCGCCGCCGTCGAGCAGCGCCTCGAGGCCCGCGCAGCCCACGTCGTGGTACGCGAGCACGACCGCTCTCATCGGAGCCTCGACACGGGCTCGCCGGCCACGATGCGCCGCGCGGCTTCGACGTGGGGCCCGGGCTGGCTCCACAGCTCGAGGAACCGGCGCATCGAAGCCACGGCCTCGGCCTGGTGACCCTGCTCGAGGTGGATCTGGCCCCGGAGGTAGTACGCCCGCGCGTTCCGCGGCTCGACGTTCAGCAGCCGCACCAGGTAGCCCAGCGCCTCGTCGAACGCGCCGTCCTCGCGCGCCGCGTCGGCCGCAGCGAACAGGACGTCGGGCGACCGCGGCCTTAGGTCGACGAGCCGACGTAGACGGCGCAGCCCCTCGTCCGCGCGCCCGGACTCGACGAGGATGTGCGACAGGTTGGCCTCGGCGGAGACGAGGCCCGGGGCGTAGCGCAGCGCGGCGCGGTAGTGCGTCTCCGCGCCCTCGTGGTCGCCCATCCGCTCGAGCGCCGCCCCCAGGTCGTTGTGCGCCATGGGGAAGGCCGGGACGAGCTCGATCGCCCGGCGCAGCTCTTCGACCGCCTCGGGTAGCTGGTTCGACCGGTACAGCGCCATCCCGAGGTTCGCGTGCACGAGCGCCGAGCGCGGCGACGTGCGTGCCATGTCCGAGAACAGCGTGACGTCGTCGTTCCACACGCGCGTCCGGTCGGCGCTCATCAGGCCGAGCGCGACGATCACGAGCGCACTGGCGCCGAGCGGGACGATCCGGCGCACGGTCGAGCCGACCGACGAGGCCAGATCCAGGCCGCGTCCGAACAGGATCGCCAGACCGACCGACGGAAGATAGAGGAACCGGTCGGCGAGCATCACGTCGCCGAAGCGCCCGAACAGCATGACCGGCGCGAGCGTCACCGGGATCCACAGGAGCCAGAACGCGTCGGCCCGGCTGCGGCGCAAGAGCACGCCGGCGGCGGCCACCACCACGCCGACCATCGCGAGGCCGACGAGCGCGAGCGGCTCGCCGAACCCGTCGAGCGCGGTGTACGGATAGTGCGCGTCGAGGCTGATCGGCACGACGAGCAGCGTGACGTAGCGCGCCGTGACGAACGCCGCCGTCGCCGCCCACTCGAGCGGGCCGAGGCGCAGGAACGGCGCCGCGCCGCCGTCCAGCACGATCGTGCGCACGCCGACGTACACGGCGAGGGCCACGGCGAACGGCAGCGCCGCGGCGAGCGCCCGACTCATCCGCCGCGGCTCGCCCCGCGTTCCGAGCCAGCGGTCGAGCGCGACGAGCGCGGGGAGGGTCGCGGCGACCTCCTTGGCGAACAGCGCCGGCAGGAACAGACATGCTGCGGCGATCCACCGCGGTACGTGGCGCTCGGCAGAGCGACGATGGACGAGGAATGCCGCGAGCAGGAACAGCGTCGCCAGCACGTCCGTGCGCCCGCTGATCCAGGCCACCGACTCCACGTGCACCGGGTGGACGGCGAACAGAGCGGCGGCGCAGAACGCGGCCGCGCCCGGGATCTTCTCCCGTGTCGCGATTCGATACACGAGCAGGACGCAGCCGAAGTGCAGGAGCAGGTTCGTGACGTGGAACCCGAGCGCCCGTGGCCCCCAGGCGGCGTAGTCCGCGGCGTAGCTCACGCTGACCAGGGGCCGGAAGAACGAGCGAAACCGATCGTTGCGGTCGCCCGTCTGCCAGAAGCTCGACGTCAGGAGCTGGGGCACGAGCCGCGGGTTCTTCACCGCCGGGTTGTCGAGGATCAGCGGACCGTCGTCCCACACGAACCCGGCCGCGAGCGCCGGGGCGAGCGCCAGGAGGACGAGGCCGGCGAGGGCGAGGGTCGCCCATGGGGATCCGCCGAGGCGTGTCGCGCTTCGCATCATGTCGGGTCCGGACGGGGTGCAAAGCTAGGGCCCGGCGCGCGGCGGATCAAGGATCACGAAAGCGTCATGGTTTCGTGGATCCGGCTTCCCTAGATTCAGCCGGGACCCGGGAGGTTCCACCGCCTCGCGCGGTGCGCCCCGCCGTGCGGAGAGACATCATGAGTCACACCCTCGATCGTGAGAAGTCGCGCGGATCGGCGCTCCTGATCGCCGTGTTCGTGCTCGTGCTCGTCGCCGGGACGGGCGTCGCGCTCCTGTTCCTCGCGCACACCGAGTCCCAGATGGGCGCGGCCGACCAGTACTCGAAGAAGGCGTTCTACATGGCCGAGGCCGGGCTCGAGGACGGGCGCACGACGCTGTTCAACGTCAACGGCAAGTTGGACTTCAGCGACGATCTGCTTGCCGCGGCTGGCGGCACGGCCGACGACATCGACTTCGACTCGACGATCGTGTCGAGCGTGTACGACTCGGCGGGCGCATTCACCGGGTTTGCGGGCTACGACGACGACGTGCCGCTGCGCGATCCGACCCCGTTCGAGGACGGCTGGTACGCCGCATTCTTGACCAACGACTACACCGAGGGACGTAACATCACGACCGATGTGAACCAGCGCGTGATGCTCACCGGCGTGGGCGTGGTCCCCGGCAAGTCCGAGGAGATCGTCGAGGCCGTGATCCTCAAGCGCCAGCTGTTCCCAACGCTTCCGCCGGCGACGATCACGATGGTCGGCCCGAGCCCCACGTTCCTGAGCGGCAACTCGAACGTGAAACAGTACCTGGGCGACGACTGCGCCGGGGGCGATCCCGACCTGTACGTCCCGGTCGTCGGCCTGATCGGCTCGGACGCCGAGCTCGCCGCCGAGGCCGGGATGGAGGCCAACCCGACCTTCTCCTCGGGCGACGGCGCCTACACCCGCGAGGACACGTTCGCCGATCTGACCGACCTCAGCGAGCCCACGAACAATCAGCCGATCGACCCGTCGTGGACCGACTGCGACGCGCTCCTCGGGTTCATCGAAGACGCGATGGTGATCGCCGACAACGTGTGCTCGGGCGTCATCCAGTGCGGGCAGACGACGCCGTGCGGCCCGTGCCATCCGTCGAACACGACGGCTTCGACGGTCACGGTCATCGACGGCGACTACCAGGTCTCGGGCAACCTGTCGGGCAGTGGCTTGTTGATCGTGACCGGGCTCGCCGAGTTCGGCGGCAACGTCGATTGGGACGGGCTGATCTTCGTCGTCGGCGACGGTACGTTCCGCGTCGACGGCGCGGGCAACGGTACGGTCACGGGCGGCCTGTTCCTGGCCGATGTCGCCGGGGCCGACGGCGTGTACGGCAACGTATGCTCCGGGTCCGGCGCGCGCTGCTTCGCGAGCGGCGATTGCCCCTCGGGCCAGTCGTGCCGGCCGAGCGACGACAACTGCACGGGCGGTGACAACGGCTTCGGCCAGGCGCTGTACGACGAGAGCGGCGGCGGCAACAGCGGCACCGTGTACTGCTCGAACGTGCTCGAGGACGCGAACCCCGGCCGGCCGTACGAGATCATCAGCTTCCTGCAGCGCTGAGCCCTTGAGTCTCGCCGCCGTCGATGCGAGGATGCTCGTTCCTCGCACCACCGAACCCGACGCGGGAAGGGGACGTGACGGCGGACGAAGGTCTGTGGCTCGGGTTCGGCACGGTCGTCGCGACCCTCCTGGTCATCGACCTGGCCGTGTTCGGCCGGCGGGTCCACGCACCGACGCTCCGCAAGGCGGCGCTGTGGAGCGGCACGCTGGTCACGATCGCGCTGCTGTTCGGCTGCCTGGTCCTGGCGGTCCGCGGCACCCGTCCCGGCCTCGAGTACTTCACCGGTTACCTGATCGAGCTGTCGTTGTCCGTCGACAACCTGCTCGTGTTCCTGATGATCTTCGAGTACTTCGCGGTCCCGGGCCCCCTGCGGGCGCGGGCGCTGCGCTGGGGCATCATCGGCGCGATGCTCCTGCGCGGGCTGATGATCCTCGCCGGGGCGCTGATGCTCGAGCGCTTCCACTGGATCATCTACCTGTTCGGCGCCCTGTTGATCTTCAGCGGCTGGAAGATGTGGAGCGAGGCCGAGATCCACGTCGACCCGGAGCGCAACCCGCTCGTGCGCCTGGCGCGGCGGATCATGCCCGTGTCGAGCACGTTCGACGGGCAGCGCTTCTTCACGCGCGTCGGGCGCAGGCTCGCCGCCACGCCGCTGTTCGTCGTGGTCCTGGTGGTCGAGTGGTCGGACGTCGTGTTCGCGATCGACAGCATCCCGGCGATCTTCGCCGTGACGCGCGATCCGTTCATCGTGTTCAGCTCGAACCTGTTCGCGGTGATCGGGCTGCGCGAGCTGTTCTTCGTGCTCGCCAACGCGGTCGATCGGTTCCGGTACCTCAAGCCCGCCGTGGCGCTGGTGCTCGTGTTCGTCGGGACGAAGATGGTCCTGTCGCACTGGGTGCACGTGCCGATCGGGCTGTCGCTCGCGATCGTGCTCGGCGCGCTGGCCGGCGGGATCTTGCTGTCGCTCGCGCGCGAGCGCCGGCCTAGCGGTTCCCCTTCGGCATGACCTGGGTCGGCTGAGGGTGGCCGTGCGTCGACTCGTGCACCGGCGTGCCGGTCGAATCGCCTGGCCCGAACCCGCCCTCC
Organism: uncultured Acidobacteriota bacterium; assembly: GCA_963824225.1. GTDB lineage: Bacteria > Acidobacteriota > Polarisedimenticolia > Polarisedimenticolales > Polarisedimenticolaceae > CAWGOF01. The sequence goes on from CAWGOF010000003.1 coordinate 1,526,398, forward strand.
GCGTCCGCGACCTCGAGCGTTCCGGCGTCGATCAGCTTGCGCACCGCGGCGCGCTCGACCGCGCTGTCCGAGATCTGACCGGTCTTGCGCGGCCCGAGATGCAGGACCTTGCCACCTTCCAGCGGAATCTTGATCGGTTCGTTCGTCTTGTTCCGGACAGCCTTCATGCTGACGCTCCGCGTTCGATCGATGCGGTCATTGTAGCGCGTCGCGAGATGTGCCGGACATGAAGGGGTCGGGCGCGCTCGTTCCGAAGTCGGTCCTGTGCCTCCGGTCGTACGACCGGCGGACGTTCGTCGCCGACGCGATCGCCGGGATCACCGTTGGCCTCGTCGCGCTCCCGCTGGGCATGGCGTTCGCAATCGCCTCGGGCCTCAAGCCCGAGCAAGGGATCTACTGCGCCATCGTCACCGGCTTCCTGATCTCGGCCCTCGGAGGCTCGCGGTGCCAGATCGGCGGACCCACGGGCGCGTTCGTCGTCGTGATCGCCGGCATCGTCGGGCGGTACGGGGTCGACGGCCTGTTCATGTGCACGATGATGGCCGGCGTGATCCTGATCGTCCTCGGGATCACCGGCCTCGGCAGCGCAGTGAAGTTCATCCCGCGTCCGGTGGTGGTCGGCTTCACGAACGGCATCGCGGTGCTGATCGCGAGCACCCAGGTGCGCGATTTCCTCGGGTTGCAGGTCGCGGCCGTCCCCGGGGACTTCCTCGGGCGCCTGGCCGTGCTGGCCAGAAACCTCGGCACGATCTCGTGGGCCGCAACGGCCCTGGCCGTCGGGACGGTGGTCCTCATCCTGACGACCCGGCGGTGGGCGCCACGGATCTCGGGCACGGTCGTGGCCCTCGTCCTCGGCACGCTTCTGGCCTGGGGCGCCCAGATCCCGGTCGAGACGATCGGGACGCGCTTCGGGGGGATCCCGAGCGGGCTCCCCGGGTTCGCGATCCCGGCGTTCCGGCCCGACCTCCTGCTCGTGCTGCTGTCGCCGGCGCTGACCGTGGCGATGCTCGGCGCGATCGAGTCCTTGCTCTCGGCGGTCGTCGCCGATCGACTCTCGGGCGACCGCCACAATCCGAACGCCGAGCTGTTGGCCCAGGGCGTGGCGAACGTGGTGTCGCCGCTCTTCGGCGGCCTCCCGGCCACCGGGGCGCTCGCGCGCACGGCGACGAACATTCGTACGGGAGCGCGAACGCCGGTCGCCGGCATGATCCACGCCGCGACGCTCCTCGCCGTCCTACTCTTCGCCGCGCCCCTCGCGCGCCACGTGCCGATGGCGGTGCTCGCGGGGATCCTCGCCGTCGTCGCCTACACGATGGGCGAATGGCGCCAGATCCCCGAGCTCCTGCGTCTCACGCGGCCCGAGATCGTCGTCTGGCTCCTGACCTTCGCCCTGACCGTCTTGGCCGACCTCACGGTGGCCGTCGAGGTCGGGATGGTGTTGTCGGTCCTGCTGTTCATCCGCAACGTCGTGCAGACGACGACGGTCAGCCGCGTGACCGAGGACTACGTCCGGGACGGCTACGTGCACACGCTGCAGGACAAGGAGATCCCGCCGTACGTCGCGATCTACCGGATCCACGGGCCGTTCCTGTTCGGAGCCACGGAAAAGCTGGCGGACATCGCCGAGCACGTAGGCGCGCTGCCGCCGATCGTCGTCCTCCGGCTGCGCAACATGACCGCGCTCGACGCCACCGGTGTCCTGGCGCTCGAGGACCTGGCCCAGCGGCTCCACGACAGCGGTCGCGCGCTGATCCTGTGCGGGGCCCGCTCGCAGCCCGCGGAGCTGATCGACCGAGCGAGGTTCGCCGAGCGCGTCGGTCGCGAGAACATCTGCGACAACGTGCGCGACGCGCTGGCCCGAGCTGGCGTGTTGCACGAGGAGCGGGCGCTCCGGGAGCGGGCGCTCCGGGAGCGGGCGCTCAGCTCGACGGACTGATCTCGATCTGGTCCGCGGGGCCGGCGATCGGCGGACCACAGCGGCCGGGCATGCCGACACCGTAGCGCTTCAGTCGGTCGAGGATCCACCGCTCGGTGGCCCGCCGCGCCGCATCGATGCCGCCGGCGCTTCCGGGAGCCGCGACGCAGAACAGCAGGTCGCCCTGCGCCGTGCGCAGGATCCCGCCGAGCACCGAGACGCCGCCGTCCGTGCGGGTCAGCGTGCCGGTCTTCCCCACGAGCACGCCCGGCGACGTCCGGGACACGGTGCGGTACAAGCGGGCCACGGTCCCGCGATCGCAGCCCGCGACCGAGAGCACGTCGTCCGCGATCCTGCCCGACCGCTCGAGCTGGCCCGACAGCTCGCGCAAGAGCGCGACCACGAGCCGCGGCGTCATGCGGTTCGACCCGAGGCCCGAGGACGTATCGAAGTGCATCGTCTCGGGCGGTACGCCGAGTCGCGAGGACAGCCACAGCCCGAGCCCCGCCGGGGGGCCGAGCGTCGCGTCGAGCCGCTCGATGTCGTTGTTCGAGTAGGCGTTGAATCGGCGCAGCAGGACCCACAGCGGGTTCGACCGGTGCGTGAACAGGACCACGCCCGCCGCAGGCGACGACCCGATCGCGGTCTTTGCGATCGCGACCTGCGGGCGACGGGCCGGATCGAGGCCCAGGCGCGCCGCGCTCGCGGTCCACGCGCGGTGCGTGTCGCGGCCCCAGAGCGCGGGATCGAGCGTGCGCCTCAGCCGCGCGGCCATCTCGATCGGGCGACGGGCCGGATCGGTGATCCGGCGATCCGAGCCGCCCTCCCACCCGGTCCAGAACTTGTCGTCGACGACCAGGGCGCCGCTGACCCGACGCACGCCCTCGCGGTTCAGCTGCGCGGCGACGAGGAACGCGTTCTCAACGTGGAAGTCGGGGTCGCCGCCCCCCTGGACCACGAGGTCGCCCTCGAGGACGCCGGTCGAGCGGTTGATCGGCCCCGTGGCGCGGAACCGCGTCTCGAACCGGTAGCCCGGTCCGAGCGTCGAGAGGGCCCGCAGCGTCGTCGCGGCCTTGACGACCGAGGCCGGGTTGATCGGCTCGTCGCCGCCGCTCGACTCGAGCACCTGGCGATCGAACGTCTCGACGTGCCATACGAGGTGCACCGCGTGCGGTGCGGCCGCCGGTGCGGGCGCCGGTGTGGCCGCGGGAACGGCGCCGAGCCCGAGGGTCAGGACGAGCATCGGGATCGCGGACCGTCCGAGCTGCGTCACGCACGCACCCGCCCTTCCCGCTCGAGCCGCACGCCGAACGCCGGGCCGAGCGGCTCGAGCTCCGGTTCCCCAGGGTACACGACGCGCTCGAGGAACAGACCCGAGGTCGGCGCGGTCCATTTCGCGGGGGCCTCGGCCGCATCCCGCAGCCGCTCTCCCGCGAGGAGCGTCGCGAGATCGTCGCGCGTGGCCCCACCGGCTCCGATCTCGACGAGCGCCCCCACGATCCGCCGGACCATGCGCCACAGGAAATGGGACGCCACGATGCGCACGAGGACGAGTGCACCGTGCTCGCGCACCTCGACCGCGTCGACGACGACGAGCGTGCTCGGCTGCTCGGTCGGGCGCTCGGTGAACCGGACGAAGTCGTGGCGCCCGCGCACGAGCGCGGCGGCCCCGGCCAACACCTGCGGATCGAGCGGCCGCTTGACCCACCACACGAACCGCTTGGCGAACGCCGTGCGGCGGCGCGCGATCTGGTACACGTAGCTCCGCGCGACGGCCGAGTGCCGGGCGTGGAACCCGGGGGGCGCGCGGCGGACGCTCAGCACGTTCAGATCGGGGGGCAGAGCGTCGTTGAGCTTCAGGCGCAGCACGTCGGGCTCGACCGTCGTCGCGACCGCGAGGTGGGCCACCTGCCGCAGCGCGTGGACGCCGGCGTCGGTGCGCCCGGCGCCCTGCAGGTCGGTGACCGGGCCGACCGCGCGCTCGGCCGCCGCGCGCAGCTCGCCCGCGACCGTGCGGGCGTTCGTCTGCTCCTGCCAACCGTGGTACCGCGTGCCGTCGTATTCGACGTCGATGCGGAACGGCGTCGCGCGGGCCGTGTTCGAGGATCGAGGCAACCGGCGCTCCCCGTCTTCAGCGGGTGTAGGTGATCTCCACCGACTTGACGAAGTCGGGGGCCCCGGCGGCCTTCACGTACGCTTCGAACACGAACTTGTCGTCGTCGACGAGCGTGACGACGCTCTTCATGGTCGTCGGCTTCCCGGTCGCCGGATCGGTGAAGTCGCTGGTCGTCGTCGTCACTCGGCCCCCGTCGGTACACGTCCCCTCGAACGTCATCATGATCGTGCCCATGTTGTCGATCCACATCCCGACGTGCTTGTGCTTGAAGTTGTCGTACCCGTCGAGCCCCAGGCCTTGCATGTTCAGGCCCAGGAACGCCCCCTTGTACTGCGACTGCACGAACCGCCCCCCGAGGATCGGCTCGACGTGCATCGTGCCCGCCGACTCGATCGGCGGAGCCCCGGGCTCCATCCACATCTTGCTCGCGGCCTTCCAGTCCCCAGCGAGCCGGGCCAGATGCTGATGGTGCTCCCCGGGCGCCGCGAGCTTGATCATCGCGGCCAGCGGGTCGTCGGCCGACTGGACCTGCGCGAGGATCGGCTGGCCGAGGCCGCAGGTCACGAACGCCAGCAGGACGACGAAGTGCAAGTGGCGCGGGGGGTGGCTCATCGACGAGGCCCTCCTTGGACGGCGACACGCTACCATCGACCGATTCTGATTGCACCGGCCGGGGGAGACCCGGTACCTTCAGCGCACGATTCGCCACCTTCGCGGATGATCGGGGGTTTCGATGTGCAACGCCCACCGGCTGATCGCTGCGACCGCTCTGACTCTCGCTGCCGGGTGGCCCGCAGCGGCGCAGGTGCGCGTCGGCACGGAGTACCCGCTGCGCATCGATTCGCGCGGCTCGGCGGGCGTCGCGGCCGTGCCGACCGAGCGCGGCACGCGCTGGGCGATCCAGCATCCCGGTGCCACGTACATCGCGATCCACTTCGCCGAGTTCGACCTCGGTCCCGGCGACGCGATCACGATCTCCGATACGTCGCGTGGCCAGGCGTACACGCTGACCGGCCGCGGGAAGATGGACGCCGGCACGTTCTGGGCGCAGCACATCAAGGGCGACACGGCGGTGATCGAGCTCGTCCGGCGGGGCGAGAAGCGCGGCAAGGGGTTCATCATCGACTCCTACGCCGGCGGATTCGTCGACTGGAGCGAGCCCGAGAGCGTCGAGGCGATCTGCGGGTTGAACGACAAGCGGAACGCGATCTGCTACAGCGGGACGACCGAGTACCAGAAGAGCCGAGCCGTGGCGCGCCTGCTGATCCAGGGAACGACCCTGTGTACGGGCTGGCTCGCGTCGGCGTCGAGCCATCTGGTGACGAACGAGCACTGCATCTCGAGCGCGGCGGCGGCGACGAGCACGGACTACGAGTTCGGCGCCGAGGCGCCGACGTGCACGAGCGCGAACTGCCAGCTGTGCTGGGCCGGCACCGTGTACTCCGGCGCGACGTTCCTCCGGGACAACGCCGACCTCGACTACGCGCTGGTGCAGATCACGAGCGGCAACCCGGCGGCGATGTTCGGGTTCCTCGAGATCGACGATCGCGCAGCGCTCGTCGGCGAGTCGATCTACATCCCGCAGCACGCGGGCGGGCGGGCCAAGGAGCTGGGGATCGCGGACAGCTCGGCGACGGGCGGGGTGTGTCGCGTCTCGGGGACGAACGAGCCCGCGTGCACGGGCGTGACGAGCTATCGCGACGTCGGGTACTCGTGCGACACCGAGGGCGGATCGTCCGGCTCTCCCGTCGTCGCGACCTCGAGCCACAGGGTCGTCTCCCTGCACCATTGCGCGACGTGCCCGAACCGCGGCGTCCCGATCCATCTCGTGTGCGACGAGATCTGCGGGCTTCTCGGCTCGGGCGGCGGGGGGTGCCAGTCGGCTGCCGATTGCAACGACGACAACGCGTGCACGACCGACGCGTGCACGGCGACCGTGTGCTCGCACGCTCCGCGGGCCTGCAACGTCGGCGGCGCGACCGACGGGTGCTGCGGTGCCTGTGCGTGGCCGGCGGACGGCGATTGCCCGCAGCCGTGCGGCCCGGCGGGCTCGGCCTGCTCGACGAACGCGCAGTGCTGCTCGAACTCGTGCAAGGGCAAGCCGGGCTCGAAGAAGTGCAAGTAGACGTCACCCAGGCAGCGGCCGCTGCGGGATGACGATCCAGGCCACGAGGTACGCCACGATCCCGAACACGAACCCGGTGAACACGGTCGCGACGAGCCAGACCACGCGCAGGAGCACCGGATCGAGCCCCAGATAGGTGCCGAGCCCGGCGCAGATGCCGCCGAGCTTCGCGTCCTCCCGCTCGCGATAGATCCGCTTGATGTCCTCGGTCACGGACGTCCTCCCATCCGCGGGGCGTCCTCCCGTCCGCGGGGCGTTCTCCCGTCCTGGGATACGACGATCCCGACCGTTCGGTTCCCGAGCCGGGTACGGCGTATCCTCGGACCGCACACCGGAGGACCGATGCGCGAGATCGCCGAAGCCGTCGTCTGTGGAGCGGGGATCGCCGGTCTCGCGGCGGCGCACGAGCTGGCCGTGCGCCGCCGCCTGCGGGACGTGTGCATCGTCGACGAGCGGGCGCCCTTGACCCTCACGAGCGACAAGTCGACCGAGTGCTACCGCAACTTCTGGCCCGGACCGGGCGACGCGATGGTCGGGCTGATGAACCGCAGCATCGACGTGCTCGACGACCTGGCCCGCGAGAGCGGCAACCGGTTCCAGCTCAACCGCCGCGGGTACCTCTACGCCACGGGTGATACCGAGCGGGTCCCCGGGTTGCGGCGCTTCGCCGCGGAGCCGACGGCGCTCGGTGCGGGTCCGCTACGCGTGTACGACGGTGCGGCGACCGATCCGGACTACGTTCCCGCCCCGGCGGCGGGCTTCGACGGGCTGCCGACCGGAGCCGACCTGTTCCTCGACCCCGCGCTCGTACGCCGGCAGTTCCCGTACCTGTCGCCCGACACTGTCGCCGCGGTCCACGCGCGACGCTGCGGGTGGCTCGATGCGCAGCAGCTCGGCATGTACCTGCTCGAGCGCGCCCTCGCGCACGGCGCGCGTCTCGTTTCGGGGCGCGTCGTGGGCGTGCACACGTCAGGGGGCCGCGTGGACGAGGTCGCGGTGGACACAGCCGCCGGGCGCCGGACGATCGGGACGCACACGTTCGTCGACGCGGCCGGTCCGTTCGTCGCGCCCGTGGCGCGGCTCCTCGGCGTCGAGCTGCCCGTGTTCTCCGAGCTGCATCTCAAGATCGCGTTCCACGATCGCCTGGGAGCGGTCCCGCGCGACGCGCCGCTCCTGATCTGGACCGACCCCGTGTGCGTGCCGTGGTCGGACGACGAGCGCGCGATGCTCGCCGAATCGGCGGACACGGCCCGGCTGCTCGAGCCGTTCCCGGCGGGCGTGCACGCCCGGCCCGAGGGCGCGCTCGAGTCGGACTCGGTGCTCCTGCTCTGGACGTATCACACCGAGACGGTCGAGGTCACGTTTCCGCTCCCGGCGCAGCCCGATCACGCGGAGATCGCCGTTCGCGGCATGTCGTGCATGCTCCCGGCGCTCCGCGCGTACTTCGGGCGGTTCCCCCGCGCGGTCGTCGACGGCGGGTACTACACGAAGACACGGGAGAACCGGCTGCTCGTCGGACCGCTCGCGGTCGACGGGGCCTACGTCCTGGGCGCGCTCTCGGGCTACGGGATCATGGCCGCGCTGGGCGCGGCCGAGATCCTCGGCGCGCACGTGACCGACGGAGCGCTCCCGCGCTACGCGGCCGCGTTCGCGCTCGAGCGGTACGACGATCCGGAATACCGCGCGCAGCTCGACGCGTGGGGGTTCACCGGCCAGCTGTAGCCGCGCCGCCCGAGCTCCCCCTGGGGGACACCCCCAGCACCTGCACGAGGAACGCCCACTCGTCCGCCGCTTCCTCGATGATCTTGGCCGTCGGCTTGCCTCCGCCGTGCCCGGCCGAGGTCTCGATGCGGATCAGCACCGGGGCGTCCCCGGCCTGCGCCCGCTGCAGGGCCGCGGCGAACTTGAAGCTGTGTCCCGGCACGACGCGGTCGTCCGTGTCCGCGGTCGTGATCAAGGTCGCCGGGTACCGCACGCCGGGCTTGAGGTTGTGGTACGGCGAGTACGCGTACAGCGTCCGGAACTGCTGCGCGTCGGCCACGCTCCCGTAGTCGTCGACCCAGTACCGGCCGGCGGTGAACTTCTCGAACCGCAGCATGTCCATCACGCCGACCGCCGGGAGCGCGGCGCCGAACAGGTCGGGGCGCTGGACCAGACACGCGCCGACGAGCAGCCCGCCGTTGCTCCCGCCCTGGATCGCCAGGCGCGCGGGCTTGGTCACGTGGTTCGTCACGAGCCACTCCGCCGCGCCGATGAAATCGTCGAACACGTTCTGCTTGTGCTCGAGCTTCCCCGCGTCGTGCCACGCCTCGCCGTACTCGCCTCCGCCGCGCAGGTTGGCGACCGCGTACACGCCACCGAGCTCCATCCACGCGAGATGCGTCACCGAGAACGACGGGGTGAGCGAGATGCCGAAGCCACCGTACCCGTAGAGCAGCGTCGGCCGGTCGCCGTCGAGCGCGAGCCCCTTGCGGTGCGCGAGGAACATCGGGATCCGCGTCCCGTCCTTGCTCGGGAAGAACACCTGACGGACCTCGTACTGGTCCGGATCGAACCCGACTTGAGGCCGGCGCCACAGCCGCGACTCCCCGGTCAGCAGGTCGTAGCGATAGATCGTGTCCGGCGTCTGGAAGCTCGAGAACGCGTAGAACGTCTCGACGTCGCTGCGTCGGCCGCCGAAGCCGCCGGCGCTCCCGGTGCCCGGCAGCTCGACGTCGCGCACGTGCGTGCCGTCGATGCGGAACATGCGCACGCGCGTCGCCGCGTCGTGGAGATACGTCGCGACGAACAGGTTGCCCACGAGGTTGACGCCCTGGAGCGCGTCGGGCGATTCGGGGATCAGCTCGCGTGGCTTCTCCGCCCGCGGCGCGCGCGTGTCGATCGCCACGACCCGGCCGCGCGGTGCGCCGAGATCGGTCTTGAAGTAGAACAGCGGGCCATCGTTCCCCAGGAACGTGTACTCGTTGTCGATCGTGTCGACGAGCGCGACGACCGTGCCGTACGGCTCGAGCAAGTCCTTGTAGAACACGCGGTTGCGCGGGTCGGTGCCGACGTAGCTCGCGAGCACGAGCCAGCGTCCGTCCTCGCTGACCGTCGGGGCGAAGCCCCAGTCGGGCTCGTCCGGCCGCTCGTACACCAGGACGTCGTCGGCCTGGGCCGTTCCGACGCGGTGGTAATACACCTTCTGGTTCGTGTTGAGGGCCTTGAACTCCTGGCCCGCGGCGGGCTCGGCGAACCGGCAGTAGAAGAACCCCTTGCCGTCTTGGGTCCACGCGGCGTTCGTGAACTTGGTCCAGCGCAGGCGATCGGCGAGGTCCTGCCCCGTGCCCAGATCGCGAACGTACCAGTCCTGCCAGTCCGAGCCCGCTCCCGACCGCGCATACGCCAGGAACCGTCCATCGTCGCTCGCCGCGAGGCCGGCGAGCGCGACCGTCCCGTCCTTGGACCACGTGTTGGGGTCGAGCACGATCCGCGGCGGGCCATCCAGCGAGTCGGCGACGTACAGCACCGACTGGTTCTGCAGGCCATCGTTCTTGAAGTAGTAGTAGCGCCCGGCCTTGATCCCCGGTGGGCTGTAGCGCTCGTAGTTCCACAGCTCGGTGAGCCGGCGGCCGATCGCCTCGCGGCCGGGGATCGACGCGAGGTAACCGAAGGTCACCTTGTTCTGCGCCTCGACCCACGCGCGAACGTCGGACGACGTGCGAACGTCGTCCTCGAGCCAACGGTACGGATCGGGGACCTGCTGGCCGTGAATCTCCTCGACGAGGTCGAGCGCTTTCGTCGTCGGATACTCGAGCTTCGCCTTCGCCGTCGCCAAGCCGACCCCCACGAGCGCCAGAAACGAAGACGCGATTCGAGCGCCGCGCATCGTGCGTTCTCCCTACTCCTCAGGATCTCGCCCATCGTATCAAAGCCCCACCGCCGTGCTATGTTGGATCGTGGGACCGGCCCCCTGCGGAGGCCCGGCACGGGAGAGCGAACATGGCCGATTCGAGCAACGCGCGGGGCTCCGCTCGCGCGACCGGTCGCAAGAGCGCGCGCAAGACCGGAACCACAGCGACACCAGCGAAAGCCGCGGGCAAGACGCAGAAGGCGGCGCCCGCCAAGACCCGACTCTCGACCCAGCCCGAGCGCAAGGCGACGTCAGGCGTCGCCGCGACGCTCCCGACCGCCGAGCGGCAGCGGATGATCGCCGAAGCGGCGTACTACCTGTCGCAGCGGCGCGGCATGGCCCCGGGGAACCCGCACCAGGACTGGCTCCAGGCCGAGGCCGAGATCGATGCGTTGCTGCTGCGACGGCTGACCGACGACTGATCAGTCGGTCCCGGGCGCCGCGTCGCGCTGCGCGCGACGTGCCACCTCCTGCTTGTACGCGTCTCGCCCGCGCGGGCGCACCGGGCCGAACCGCGGCTCGAGCGGCGGGTTCTTCTCGTGTAGCCGCAGCACCTCGGCGATCCCGCGATCGAGCTGGGCGTCGACGCCGCGCGCGAGGTCCTGCGGCAGGTTTTCGACGACGATGTCCGGATCGACGCCGTGGTTCTCGAGGTCCCAGCCGCGCTTGGGATCCCACCACGCGGCCTGGGGCTGGGTCAGGAGCCCACCGTCGACCATCGGCCGCAGCGAGTTGATCCCGACGACCCCGCCCCACGAGCGCTTGCCGATCACCGGAGCGAGGCCCTCGAGCTGCACCGCGGCGGGGAAGATGTCGCCGTCCGATCCGGCATGCTCGTTGGTCAGGACGACGAACGGGCCGTTGAGCGTGCGATACGGGTAGGTCGACAGGCCCCCGCCGCGCGCACGGTCGAAGCTGACGATCGGCCGGCGAAACCGCTCGAGGATCATCTGCGACACGAAGCCGCCGCCGTTCCAGCGCATGTCGACGACCATGCCGGCCTTGTCGAGCTGCGGATAGAACCACGTGTTGAACTCGATCAGCCCGGCGGCCATCATGTCCGGCACGTGGACGTAGCCGATCTTGCCCCCGGTCTTCTGCGCCACGTACTCGCGGTTGCGCCGCACCCAGTCGGCGTACCGCACGCCGCTCTCGCTCGGCAGCGGCTCGACGACGACGTCGCGCGCGCCGTCCGCGGTCGGCTTGTCGTTGATCGTCAGGAGCACGGGCTTGCCCGCGAGCCCCTCGAGGTGCGCGTGGAACGGCCGGTCCTCGTCGAACGGTCGATGGTTGATCGCCACGACGTACTGACCCTCGGCCACGTTGACGCCAGGCTCGAGCAACGGTGAGCGCTCGTTGTCGGCCGGCGCCCCGCGATAGATCCGCGCGATGCGGAACACCTTGCCGGCGCGGTCGAGGTCGGCACCGAGGAGCCCGGTGGGGCGCTGCGGGACCTGCGTGCCGAAGTCGCCGCCGAACACGTAGGTGTGCGACGTCGAGAGCTCGCCGATCATCTCGGCCATCAGATCGAGCAGGTCGGCGCGGGTCGACAGGCGCGGCAGGAGCGTCGCGTACTGGTCGCGCACGGCGTTCCAGTTGACCCCGCCGAGGCCGGGATCCCAGTAGAAGTCCCGCATGTGGCGCCAGCCCTCGTAGAAGATCTGCGACCACTCGCCGAGCGGCTCGACCTCGACGACGACGCCGCTCAGGTCGACGCGCGACTCGCTCAGGTCGGAGGGCGGCGGCGGACCGACCGGGACGACGTAGATCTCGCCCGGATGCTTCATGACGGCCAGCTTGTTCGCCTTGACCGACAGGTCGTAGGCCGACGTGCCCTGCAGGAACGGCTGGGCCTTCTTGCTCTCGAGCTCGAACGACATCAGGGTCGAGCGCGGCTCCCCGGGTCCGCCGAACAGCGGTCCCCAGTCGGCCATGCCCTGGAGCGGCGAGGAGATCCAGAACACGTGGGTCTTCGTCGCCGTGAGCCCGCCGTACTGCCCGGGCCCGATCGGAAGAGCGACGACGCGATCGGCCAGGCCGTCGACGTCGATCTCGACCGGCTTGGGCGGCTCGTCGGCCTTGTCCCTCTTGGCCTCGCCCTTCGCGTCCGTGCTGTCCTTGCCCTTCTCCTTGTCGTCGGCCTTCGCTTCCTTCGAGTCCTTTTCGTCCTTCTCGTCGGGCGGGAGGCCGGCGTTCGGAGCGAACGGATTCTTCACGTCCTTGCGCAGCAGGACCATGTAGATCTTCGTCGGCTCGATGTCGACGTTCTCGAGATCGCGGCTGCCGAGTAGTGGGTTCGTGTAGCGCGCGCTGATGAAGTACAGGTAGCGGCCGTCGGGATCCCACACGGGCGATGCGTCGTCCGTGTCGCTCCCGGTGACCCGGTGGGTCGTCGAATCCTTCGTGTCGTAGACGTAGAGCGACGCGTAGTCGGTGCGACCGCGCTTCGTGTACGCGAGCCAGCGGCCGTCGGGGCTCCAGGCGTACTCCGTGATCGGCGCTTGCTCCGACCGATCGACCTCCTTCGCCTCACCGCCGTCGATCGCCTTGACGTACAGCGCCTGGGTCTGGTCGGCGAAGGCCACGCGCTTGCCGTCAGGCGAGAAGGTCGGCGGGAAGTGCCAGCGCCCGGCCTTCGCGCGGAGGACCACCTGCGGCTCGCCGCGGCCCCAGGCGTCGATCGTGCGGATCTCCTCCTCGCGCGGCTCGTCGGTGACGTAGACCAGCGTCTTGCCCGTCGAGTCGAACGACGCCCAGCTCTCCCGCGCTCCGCTGCCCCGGGTCAGGGGCAGCGTGATCCCGCGCTTGACCGGGACGGAGAAGACCTCGCCGCGCGTGGTCAGTGCCAGCCGCTCGCCGTCGGGTGCGAGCTGGAACCAGGTCAGATACTGGGCCGCGTTGGGATAGCGCGAGCGGGTCAGCACCCGGTCGCTCGGCAGCTCGATCGCGAGCTTGGCCTCGCGACCGGTCCCCGGGTCGAACACGTGGATGTCGCCCGAGAGCATGAACGCGATCCGCCCGTCAGGCGCGATCGACGGGTAGCGCGCGTCCCACGTGTCGAACCGCGTGTGCTGGCGCACGTCGCTGCCGTCGGGCTTCATCGACCACAGGTTCGCCGTGCCGCCGAGGTCCGACAGGTAGTACACGCGGCCGGCGTGCCACATCGGGTAGGCGTTCATGCCGTCGAAGTCGCTGACCATCCGGAAGTCGGCGCGCTGCGGGTCGCCGATCCAGATCGACTGCGCCGTGCCGCCGCGATAGCGCTTCCACGTCCCGCCGCCGCCGGTGCGCGTGAACGCCCAGCGTCCGCCGCTCGACTCCATGTCGAGATGCGTGATCCAACCCAGGGGCAGCTTCTCCGCGTCGCCGCCGAGCGCCGGGACGGTGAACATCTCGGGCGACTCGTGCGGATGCTCGGCCGGGCTCGTGAACAGCACCGACTTGCCGTCGGGCGTCCAGCCGCCGACGAGCTCGGGCGCCGGGTGCCACGTCAGCCGACGCGGCTCTCCCCCGTCGGCCGAGATCACGTACACGTCGGCGTTCCCGTCGTACTGGCCAGTGAACGCGATCCACTTGCCGTCGGGCGAGAACTTGGGGGACGTCTCGCCGCCGACGTGGGTCGTGAGGCGCCGCGCCGGGCCTCCGTTGGCCGGCGCGACCCACAGGTCCGACTCGGCGACGAACACGATGCGGTCGCCGTGCAGGTCGGGATAACGCAGGTACCCCTCGGTCGAAGCGTGGGTGACCGAACCAGATACCCCGAGCACGAGAGCGGACAGGACGACGACGCGAAGGTAGACCATGGAACCCCCTATGGCAGAACCCGCCCGTTCCTACGCGCGGACCGACCGAAAGTTCTGACGGGCGGGTTGCGCGGGTCAGCGCACGAGGAGCTGGGTCTCGGGCGGCAACGACTGGTACAGCAGCTCGGCGTCGGCGTGCTGCAGGAACACGCGGACGCGGGACGCGGCTCCGCCGCCGACCACGGCCGCGAGGTCGGTCAGCTGGCGCTGGCTGGCGCCGACGATCCGGCCGAGTAACGACGTGGGTGATCCGACCGAGCGGACCTCGAGCACGAGCGGCCCGTCGAACTTGACGAAGTACCGATCGGGCGCGGGGATCGGAGTCATCGGCTCGGGCGGCTTCAGCTCGTCCTCCGGGGTGTTGGGTTCGGGGGGCTTGATGACCGTGCGCTGATCCCGGTTCGGCGGGTCGAGCTTGCCCGCCTTCCAGATCCGCTCCCGTACTTCGTCGGGCGCGCGGCCGTTGACGAACAGCCTCTCGGGCACGCCCATGTCGAGGCGCTCGACCGGGAACTCCTCGAGCACGACGCCGTTCAGCATCAGCCGCAGGCGCGGCGTCTCGGTGTCGAGGAGCAGATAGAACGGCTTGCCCTTGGCCAGCTCGAGCTCGAGGCCGAGCGAGCGGTTCGCCGCCGCCTCGCGGCGCCAATCGGCGGGATCGGCAGGCGCAGCCTGGCTCCCACCCGTCAGGGTCAGGAGCAGCAGCACCGATCCTGCGGTCTTGCGCATCGTCGTCCTAGAAGATGTAGATCGGCGTCCCGGGCGGGGTCGCGGCGTACACCACGCGCAGGTCTTGCTTGCCCAGCCGGATGCAGCCGTGGGTCACGCTGCGCCCGAGCATGCGCTCGTACAGCGTGCCGTGAATCATGTACCCGTTGCCGAAATGCATCGCATACTCGCCGAGCACTCCGTACTCGATCCGCTCGTCGGATCGTTTGGGCAGCGGCTTGCCTTCTTCGACGAACGCCCAGTCGGGCTTCTTCCACACCGGCTTCTCGACCTTGTACAGGACCTTGAACCGGCCGCGCGGCGTGTCGAACGTCCACGTGCGCTGCTCGACCGCTCGGCTCGTTGAGAACCATGCCCGATCCGGCCGAGCACACGGCTTCGTGCACCGTCTGCTTGCCCCGCTTGAGGTACAGCCGGTTGTGCGTCTGGTTGATGACGATGTACGGGCCCCCCGGCACCTGCGCGTCGATCGCCTTGCCGAGCTTGCCGTTCTCCGTGCGCAGTCGCGCGACGTCGGCCCCGAGCTTCGCCGCGGCCGGCGGGTCGCCCGTGCGCGGCGCCGGTAAGCCGCCGTAGTCGAAGCCCGTGCCGGTGAACGCGCCGGCCAGGAGCGCCGCGAGGCCGAGCGTGACGAGGATCGGGCGGCGCCAGCGCGACAGCGGCAGCGCGATCGTCACGCGGCTGCGACGTGTTGTCGGGGCTGCAGGCCAGCCGCTCGACACCGTCGGCCCTAGTCCACCGTCAGTCGAGCCGGGTGTCATTCTCCTTGTCCTTGTCCGCATGGAGCGACTGGGCCACGACCGAGAACCGGCCGGTTCCCCCGTCGCTTCCGATGATCGTGACCGGGGTCCCGATATCCACTCGAGGATACAGTCGGTCGATATCGCGATTCGTCAAGGCGACGCAGCCCTTGGTCCAGTCGAAGCCCCGTCCGCCGTCGCCGTGGACCTCGATCAGTCCGCCGGGACGTGCGCTCGCCGGCACCTGCCCCGAGCGACGCGCGCGCTCGAAGCGCCGCCGGTCGTCGGAGTTCGGGTAGTCGATCTCGAGGGCGCGGTGGTACTTGCTGCGGCCGCGGTCTTTCTTGGAAATGATCCGATAGCGGCCCTCGGGCGTCGCGCCGTCGCCCGACCGGATCTTCTGCTGCAGGTGGTTGAATCCGAACTCCGCGTGGAACGTCTCGACGGCGCGGCCCCCGACGTACAGCGTGAGCCGGCGCTCGTTCTTGTTGACGACGATCGCCGCTCCGCCCGTCCGTCGCGACTGCTGGATCGTGTCTTCCTTCCAGCGGCGCCACTGCCGGAGCTGGTCGCGGTCGACGTAGCGCGCCATCATGGCGGCGACGAGATCGCGGGCCGCGCGCACGGCTCCGACCGCCCGGGTCGCGCGCTCCTGCGCCTGCTCGTACTGCTCGTCGTCCCACAGCTCACGGGCTTCGGTCACCGCGAGCTTCGCGGTTCGGAGTGCCCGGCGGCTCGGCGGATCGATGCGGATCGCGCCTGTCAGGCTCTCGGTCGCGACGATCGTCTCCTCGGCGCGATCGAGCGCTTCGAGCGCGGTTGCCCGCTCCGTTTCGCGGTTCGACACCGCCGCCTCGCGCGCAGCCGTGCCTGCGGCCTCGGCCGAGGCCAGGAGCGCACGCGCCTCGCGGTAGTCGCGGAACAGGAGGAACCGCACCTCGTTCCGGCGCGTCTCGAGAAGCGCCGCGTCGAGGGCGCTCGTCGCCGCCTGCCAGTCGTCGGGCGCCCAGATCATCGCCCGTGCGGCGCGTGCTGAATCGACCGCCGATCGGGCGGTCGCGCGGGCGATCTCCGGACGGCTCGTCCGGCCGGTCACGATGGGGAACAGCGCGGCGCACGTCAGCAGCACGAGGGCTCCCGCGCCGCCGTACACGAGGCCCCGACGGCCCACTGGCTTCACATCTTCACCCGTTCAACGAAAGGTTCCAAAGAGGATATAGCCCGAGGTCGTCGACCACGCCAGTCACGACCGGGACGGTGCGGCGGGCCCGGGAAGCCAGGCCCGCCGTTTCGATGCGCGGGGAAGGATCCTGGAACGAGCTTAGCGACGCGCCGCCTTCGAGGCTTCCATCGCCTGCAGGATCTCGTTGCGGATCTGCTCGACGTTCTGCTTCGCCGCATCGGCCTTGGCCTTGGCCTGGAGGTACCGCTCCTCGGCCATCGCCGCGTCGACCTCGGCGAGCGAGGTCTCGATGCCCGCCAGATCGCTCTTCATCGCAGCGATGTCGGCCTGGCTGCCCTTGCCGCGCGGAGCCTGGTCGAGCAGGGTCTTGACCTCCTCGATCGCCGTCTTGGCCTCGGCCATCAGGGTGGTTGCCTCCTCGCGCGCCCGGGTCTTGCCGGCCGCGGCGTCGGCGGCGGCCTTGTCGGCCGCGGACTTGGCCGCTGCCGCCAGTTCCTTGGACTTGTCGTAGGAGCGGAAGAGGGCGAACTTCTCCTGCTGCACCTTCAGCTCGGCATCGAGGTCGCGCTTGGCGCTCTCGGCCGCGGCGAGCGACTCGGGGGCGTACTCGCCCGCTCCCGCCGAGGTCGCGCTCTGTATCGAGGCGTCGACCGACTGGATCTCCGTCTCCGGCGGCTTTGCACAGCCCGACGCGACGAGAGCCAACAACGCGAGCCCCAACCCCGTGACGACGAACTTCCTCATGAGCTGCACTCCACTTCTGTGGACGCCCTTCGCGTGACTGCGGGGGCGACCCCTCGATTCGATCGTGGCGGAACGACTCCGCCCGTCGCGCCATCCTAGCGTACTTGGACCGGGTTTTCCCCTACCGCTTTCTTAGCCGACAATCCATAGAATCCTGAATGGTAACTTGAAGCCGGCTCGGCGTTCGACAATACGCCGTATCGGCTGTACCTCTGGAATGGACGGGTCGGTCCGAGGGGACTGGATCACATGGCGAAAGTCTGGGCCTGGGGCGGAGCGGCGCGGCCTGCGCGAACCGGTGCGGAACCGCGTCGCGAGCCGGCTCAGCACGCCGACTCGGGCGCGGTCCCCACGGGACGCTCGCGCCGCCGCGTCTGGATCGTCTCGATCCTGGTGCTCGCAGTTATCGTGGGCCTCGAGGCCCGGACGTCGTGGCTCCAGTCGTGGCTGTTCGCGGCCGTGGCGCGCCGGATGACCTTCGGCTTCGACGACGCCCCGGGCTCGGCGACCCGCTACCCGACGGGGGGCCCGTACGACATTCGCCTGGGTTACGCCCAGCTGCCGGTGTACCTCGAGCGCCTCGACTCCAGTTTTCGCGTGACCCGCCAGGCTCGGCTCTCCCCCGCGCACCGTTGGCTCGTGGACCTCGGGGTGTTCGCGATCTACGACGAGAAGGCCCAGGCCGGCCTGCGCGTCCTCGACCGGCACGGGGAGGCGCTCTTCTCCGCCGACTATCCGCAGCGCGTGTACGGCGACTTTGCGTCGATCCCTCCGCTCGTCGTGCGCACGCTGCTGTTCATCGAGAACCGGGAGCTGCTCGACGAGCGGCATCCCCGGCTCAACCCGGCGATCGAATGGGATCGGCTGGCGCGGGCGCTGCTCGAGAAGGGAGTCGAGCCGCTGCGCCCGAGCCGCCGCGTTCCGGGGGGCAGCACGCTCGCCACGCAGCTCGAGAAGCTGCGCCACTCCCCCGGCGGCCGTACGGACACGGCCCAGGAGAAGCTGCGCCAGATGCTCTCGGCGTCCCTGCGCGCGTATCAGCGCGGGGAAGAGACGATCTCCGCGCGCCGGGAGATCTTCCTCGAGTACGCGAACTCGCTCCCGCTCGCCGCGGCGCCCGGCTTCGGCGAGGTCCAGGGCCTGGGGGACGGCCTGTGGGCCTGGTTCGGCGCCGACGTCGCCGAGGCCAACCGACTCCTCGCGTCGGAGCTGCCCGACGACCAGAACCCCGAGCTCGATGCGCGCGCCCGGGTGTTCCGCAAAGTGCTCGCGCTGTGCCTGGCCCAGCGCCGCCCGGCGTACTACCTGCAGCGCGACCCGTCGGCGCTCACGGCGCTGTCCGAGCGCTACCTGCACCTACTCCACGACGCGGGCGTCGTGACCGGCGCGCTCTACGAGCGCGCGCTGGCCCAGACCGTGACACTGCGCGACCGCGCTCCCGCGGCCGCGCCGATGAGCCTCGTGTGGAAGCCGGTCCAGGGCGTGCGCACCCGGCTCGCCTCGGCGCTCGGAACGAGCGGCCTCTACGAGCTCGACCGGCTCGATCTGTCGGCGCGCACGACGTTCGATCGCGAGACGCAGAGCGCCGTCCTCGCCGCGCTGCACGAGCTGCACGACCCGACGGTCGCGAAGCAAGCCGGCCTGATGGGGCGCCACCTCCTCGGACCCGGCGACCCGTCGCAGGTCGTCTATAGCTTCACGCTGTACGAGCACGTCGGCGACGCGAACCTGTTGCGCGTCCAGGCCGACACGTACGAGCAGCCGTTGAACATCAACGAGGCCGTCAAGCTCGAGCTCGGCTCGACGGCCAAGCTGCGCACGCTCGTCACGTACCTCGAGATCGTCGCCGCGCTCCATGCGCAGTACGCGAGCGAGCCGAGCGCGAAGCTCCGCGCGCTCGACCTGCCGCGGAGCGACCGGCTGGCCCAGTGGGCGGTCGAGCACCTGGCGCACAACACGGATCGCAGCCTGCCGCGGATGCTCGAAGCCGCGATGGAGCGGCGCTACTCGGCCGGTCCCGGCGAGGCGTTCTTCACCGGCGGCGGACGGCACGTGTTCTCGAACTTCGATCGGAAGGAGAACGGGCGGCTCCCCACCGTGCGCGAGGCGTTTCGCGAGTCGATCAACCTGCCGTTCATCCGGCTGATGCGCGACATCGTCCAGTACTACACGCTGCGCGTGCCCGGCTCCTCGGCGCGGATCCTCGAGGACGTGACCGATCCACGGCGCCAGCAGTACCTCGAGCGGTTCGCCGACACCGAGGGTCGCGCGTTCCTGCGCCGATTCTACGTGAAGCACCATGGCCAGAACGCCGAGGAGGCGCTGTCGGCGGTGCTGGCCGAGGTCGGTCCGTCCCCGCGACGAGTCGCGGCCCTCGTGCGCTCGGCGCGCCCGACGCTCGATTTCGACACGTTCGCCTCGATCGTGCGCGGACGCACCCGGGACTCACGGATCTTCGAGTCCACGCTGCACGACCTGTACGACTCGTTCGCGCCCGGACGATTCGGGCTCGCCGACCGCGGCTACCTGGCGGGCGTCCACCCGCTGCGGCTGTGGCTCCTCGAATACCTCGGGCGGCGACCCAACGCCTCGTTCGACGAGGTCGTGAGCCAGAGCGCGGCCGAGCGCCAGGCGGTCTACGGCTGGCTGTTCAGCACGCGGCGCAAGAACGCGCAGGACACGCGGATCCGCACGCTGCTCGAGGTCGAGGCGTTCCTCGAGATCCACCGGGCGTGGAAGCGCCTGGGGTATCCGTTCGAGACGCTCGTGCCGAGCTACGCGACCGCGATCGGCAGCTCGGCCGATCGCCCCGCGGCTCTGGCGGAGCTCGTGGGGATCGTTCTGGCCGACGGCGTGCGCTACAAGACCGCGCGCGTCGACGAGCTGCTGTTCGGCGCGAGCACGCCGTACGAGACCGAGCTCGCCCGCCGCGACGAGCCGGGTGAGCGCGTGCTGCCCGCGGCGGTCGCGGCGCGCGTGCGCCGCGAGCTGATCGGGACCGTGGAGCACGGCACGGCGCGGCGGGTCAGCGGCGCCGTGGTGCTGCACGACGGCTCTGTGCTGGCGATCGGCGGCAAGACCGGGACGGGCGACAATCGCCGCGAGATCTTCGGCAACCGCGGACAGGTCATCGAGTCCCGCGCGGTCAACCGGACGGCGACGTTCGTGTTCTTCCTGGGCTCGCGGTTCTTCGGGACGATCACGAGCTACGTCCCCGGACCCCAGGCCGACGACTACGAGTTCACCAGCTCGCTCAGCCTCCAGGTGCTGAAGCACCTGCTGCCCCAGCTGCTGCCGCTCGTCGATCCCCCCACGACGGCCGACGCTCGCGCCGCGAGCTGACGTTTTCCGGCATCCGATTTCGCTTTCGTGGCCCGTGCGGTTTGTCCGCGCCCGCTTGCCGAACCTATGTTTGGAAGGCAACGGGGAGGTGACGGTAATGTCGACGACACGGTCTCGCTTGGTGCTCCATCTGTTCGGTCTGACCCTCGCGCTCGCTCCCGCTCTGGCCGCCGAGCGCGTCGAGAAAACGCTCGATCTGACCCAGCCTCTGGCACGCGGCGCGAAGCTCAACGTCGAGAACCTGGTGGGTGCGATCGTTGTGCGCGGGGACCGCACGGGCGGCCGCGCCGTGGCGCACGCCCGCGTCGTCGTCGAGGCCGAGACCTGGACCGAGGCCAAGGCGATCGCCGACTCGTTCGCCCTCACCCCGTCGACCGAGGGCGGCACGACGTCGATCCGCGTGTCCTACCCGGTCGACCGGTTCAGCGCGTTCAAGCTTCCGCGAGGGGAGAAGAGCGGGATCATGGCCAAGTGGGTCACGCCGTTGATCCACAAGACCACGGTCGTCGCGCAGTACGGCGGACGGAGCGTCGAGGTCGGGTCGGCGAAGGGCGCGGCGGCGGTCGCCGTGTACCTCGAGGTCGAGGTGCCGCTCGAGATCGAGGCCACGCTGCGCCAGACGGTCGGGACGGTCCAGGCGGTCGGAGTTCGCGGGAAGTTCACGCTCGAGGTCGTCGAGGGCCAGATCGTCGCCGAACAGGTCTACGGGACGCTGGCGACGCGCACCGGTGGCGGGGACGTCGTCGTGCGCAAGTTCACGGGGCCGGGGATCGACATGCAGACCGCGTCGGGCCGGCTCGAGCTCGTCGACGTCCGCGCCGACGAGACCCGCGTGCGCAGCGGGAGTGGAGAGATCGGCGGATCGGCGATCACGACCAAGGCGCTCCACATCGAGAGCGGGACGGGCGAGGTGCGCCTGGCCGAGCTCGATGCGGTCGCGCTCGACGTGGCCAGCGGCTCGGGCCTCGTCGACCTGGGGGTCCGGATCACGCGGACGCGCCAGGTGACGGTCAAGACGGACACCGGGGACGTCGTGCTGCGCGTCAGCCCGACCACGCCGTTCGCCCTGCTCGCCGAGTCCGGGGAGGGCTCGGTCCAGCACAAGGACGTCGCGGCCGAGGTGCTCGACCTGGACAAGAACCGCGTGCAGCTCAAGCGCGGCAAGGGCGGCGCGGATTTCCGGGTCACGAGCACGAAGGGCGACGTGCTCGTCCGGCCGAGCTGAAGCGCTAGGGCGGGTCTACATCGGGCGCCCGCCGTTCCGCGCATCGCGGATCTGACGCAACAGCAGCGTGATCACGAATACGAGCAGCACGGCCGACAGCTCCATCAGTCGGCCGCTCGAGTACTTTCCGCGCAAGACCGTCATCCCGAACGCGTTCGAGACCTGCTCGAACAGGGCCAGGCCCAGCAGGACGAACGCGCCGAAGAACAACACGCGCGACACGAGCGAGAACAGCTTCTCCATCGTCCCCTCCGGACCGGCCGCTAGCGGCGCGGAATCACGAGCACCTGGTCGCGGGCGGCGCCGCTCGCGACGTTCAACCGGACGCCGACGATCCGGTCGTCGGACTGCTCGAACCACATCACGACCTGGTACTGGCGACCCTCGACCGGTGTGACCGCCACGAGGCGACCGTATTCCTGAGGGATCGTGCTCCCACCCTGCCGCGGCTCGAAGCCGAATGCAGGGGCCGGAGCCTTCTGTTCGATCCGCGTGCACGACAGGACCAGCAGGGACGAGAGCCCCACGAGCAGCCAAGCTCGCGCTTTCCTGGCCATCACGAACTCCTTTTTACCGCTTCGAGCGTGCCCCGCGACGGAAGCGAAACCGTCTACCTCGCCGCTTCGTCCCTATATACACCAATCCGCCGCGGTCAGGGCGGGTGGTATTCTCGGCCGGAATCGGCGGGGGGCCTGCACAATGGCGGAGAAGAGTACGGGTCTCTCGATCCTGAAGTGGAGCGCGGTCGGCTGCCTGGGCTGTCTGGGTGTCGTCGTGCTGCTGGGTGGAATCGCGGTCGGCGTCGGCTGGCTCGGTGCACGGAGCACGAAGATCGAGCCCCATGAGGTGGCGCGCGAGCTTCCGCACCAAGCTGCGCCCGCGCCGACGCCCCCCACGGACGCCGCCGTGCCCAGCGCGGAGCAACTGGCCCCGGGGCCACCCTCGCAGGCGGCGGGACGCGTGCTCCTCGATCTGCGCCAGGCCGGGTTCAAGATCGAGCCCGGCGAGCCGGGGGGGAAGGTCCGCGTCGAAGCCACGTACGACAAGAAGCATCACGAGCTCGAGGAGTCGCTCGAAGAGCCGCTCGGCCACCCGTGGGTGTACCGCGTGAAGTTCAGGCAGATCGGCGGAGGCTTCTTCCACAGCATCTTCGCGCCCAAGACCGAGGTCACGATCTACCTTCCACCCGACGTGCCGATCGACCTCGAGATCGACGTGCAGCAGGGTGGAGCCGAGATCGAGCTCGGGGGTCTGTGGCTCTCGACCGCGCGCGTATCGGCGACGCAGGGCGGCTGTGAGCTGGCGGTGTCCCAGCCGCTGCGTGCACCGATGTCGCGCTTCGATTTCTCGGCCAAGATGGGCGGCGGCGCGGTCAAGTCGCTCGGCAACGCGAGCCCAGCCAAGGTCTACGTCGATTGCAGCATGGGCGGCATGGCGCTCGATCTCCGCGGAGCGTGGACCCAGAACGCGGCGATCACGATCGAAGCCAGCATGGGCGGCATGGACGTCATCCTGCCGAGCGACGTGACGCTGCGCGGACTCCCCGACGGGGACGCGTCGGTCGGCGTCGAGCCCGAGCCCGAGGTTTCCCGGCCGACGCTGACCTTTTCGGTCGACCGCTCGGCCCAGAAGAACATCACGTTCCGCTAGGCGTTACCAGCCCATGAGATCCATGCGGTCGAGGATCACGTCGCCGTATCGGTGCATGCGATCCGGGCTACGGCGGCGCGGGTTCGGCAGGCACGCCGCGAGGCGCGCCGACTCGCCGCGATCGAGGCTCGACGCCCCACGACCGTAGTACTTGCGGGCCGCGGCCTCGGCCCCATACACGCCGTCGCCCCACTCGACGACGTTCAGGTACAGCTCGAGCAGACGCGACTTGGGCACGATCGCATCGGCCGCGTAGGCCAGCGGAACCTCGAGCGCCTTGCGGGCGAACGAGCCGTGGGACGTCAAGAAAAGGTTCTTGACCAGCTGCTGCGTGATCGTCGATCCGCCGCGCCAAGCGCGGCGCCGGCGGTTGTCGTCGACCGCCTCCTGCACCGCGCCCCAGTCGACGCCGTGGTGCGTCAGGAACCTCGAGTCCTCCGCCGCGATCACGGCGTGCTCGAGGTGGTTCGAGATCTGCCCGCGCGCGACGGGCACGCACTGCTTGCGGTACGGCCGGCCGTCGATCCACGCTTCGACGCGGCGCTGGACCTGCATCGCCGTCGTCGGCGGATCGACCCACCGCAGCGCGACGAGACACGCCAGGCACACGAGCACGTACGAGGCGACGACGACGACGAGCCAGCGGGCGACGCGGGCGAGGAGCCGCCTGAGCCGGCCTCGCCCGCCGCGCTTCGCCCAACCCCGCGGAAGGCGCCTGCCCATGGGAGGGATGGTAACGTCTCCCTGCCATGTCCAACCGAGACCGCGGCTGCACGGATCGCGAGCTGCTCGACGACATCGCGCGGGAGGCGATGCTCGAGCGCGGCCTCGCCCCAGAGTTCTCGGACGCGGCGAAGCGCCAGGCGGAGAGCATCCCGGGCGCAGCCGCAGACGACGGCCTGCGGGACCTGCGCGGCCTCCCCTGGTGCTCGATCGACAACGACGACTCGCGGGATCTCGACCAGCTGACGGTCGCCGAGGACTTGAACGGCGGCAACGTCCGCTGCCGGATCGCCGTCGCCGACGTGGACGCGCTGGTGGTGTGCGGCACGCCCGTCGACGACCACGCGCGGCAGAACACGACCACGGTCTACACAGCGGCCCGCATCTTCCCCATGCTGCCGGAGAGGCTTTCGACCGACCTCACTTCGCTCAACCCGGGAGAGGACCGGATCGCGCTGGTCATCGAGTTGGAAGTCGGGCCCGACGGCGCAGTCGGGCGGAGCGAAGTCTACCGCGCACGTGTCCACAACCAGGCCAAGCTGGCCTACCCCAGCGTGGGCGTGTGGCTCGAGGGCGAGGCGGACCCTCCCGACAGGGTCCGCGCCGTCTCCGGGCTGGCCGAGAACCTGAGGCTGCAGGATCGGACGGCGAAGCGCATGCGTGAGCTGCGCCACGAGCACGGCGCGCTCGAGCTGGAGACCATCGAGCCGCGGGCGGTGCTCGATGACGGGCGGGTGGTCGACCTGACGGCCGAGGCGCGCAACGACGCCAGGAATCTCATCGAGGACTTCATGATCGCGGCCAACGGCGTGATCGCGCGCTACCTCGAGTCCAAGGGCTTGCCCAGCATGCGGCGCGTGGTGCGCTCCCCCGAGCGATGGGATCGCATCGAGGCGATCGCGGAGGAGCTCGGCGAGCGGCTACCGCACGATCCCGATCCCATCGCGCTCGAGCAGTTCCTGGTCCGCCGCCGCAAGGCGGACCCCCTGCGCTTCCCCGACCTCTCGCTCGCAGTCGTAAAGGCGCTGGGCGCGGGGGAGTACGTGCTGGAGGAGCCGGGCCAGTACTCGGTCGGGCATTTCGGTCTGGCGGTTCGCGACTATGCCCACTCCACGGCACCCAACCGGCGCTTCCCGGACCTGATCACCCACCGGCTGGTGAAGGCGGCGCTTGCGGGCGAGAAGCCCCCGTACTCCACGGACGAGCTGAGCGAGCTGGCCCGGCACTGTACACAGGCCGAGGACGCCGCGAACAAGGTGGAGCGCAGGGTGCGCAAGTCGGCGGCGGCTTGTCTGCTCGAGGGGCGGATCGGCGAGAGGTTCGATGGCCTGGTCACGGGAGCGTCGGAGAAGGGAACCTGGGTGCGCGTCTTCCACCCGCCGGTGGAAGGGAAGGTCGTGCACGGCGCCCACGGCCTCGACATTGGGCAGAGGGTGCGCGTGAAGCTCGTGGCGGTGGACGTGGAGAACGGCTTCATCGACTTCGCGCGCGCACACCGCTGAGGGATCGGCTCAGCCGGCTTGCGGGCCGCCGGGTTCGCGTCGCTTGCGCCACAGACCGAAGAGCACGGTGAGGAGCGCGAGGCCGATCTCGTCGACGAACGGCACGATGTCCGGGAACACGAAGTCCAGCGCCGTGACCACGACGAGCAGGACGAACACCGCCGGGAACCGGAGGTTCAGCCCGCCGACGATCCGCTCGATCCACCGCCCGGGAGCCACGCTGCGTCCTCCCTGAGCCGTCTAGCATAGCCGGCTTCTCCCCGCCGGCGCCTCGGGAGTCTCCCCCGATGCGGAGAGGTGCGAGCGTGAGCGACACTCGATCGCGTGACGAAGGTCGGGCGCCTCCTCGGACGCGCAGCGCCGCCCGCGCTGCTCACGGTCTGTTTGTTCCCGCGGTGCGATGCCGCGGCGTCCGTCGAGCCGCGGGGTGAGCTCGACCTCGGCTATCGCTTCGCCGAGTTCGGCTGGACGATCGCGGGCACACCCGAGGGCACGAGCCCGAACATCGCGTCCGAGCTCGAGTGGACCGATCTCGGCGTCCTGCAGCTTCGGCTCGGAGGGGACCTGGTCCTCGAGCGCCATCTCTGGCTCGGCGGCTCGTTCACCTTCGGCTCGATCCGTTCCGGGGCGAACCGGGACTCCGACTACCTCGGTGACAACCGTACGTTCGAGTACTCGCGCAGCGAGAACGGCGCCGACAGCGGCGACATCCTCGATGCCGACGCCGGGATCGGCTACATGTTCCGCGGGACGCGCTACGACCTGCTCGTGGCAGCCGGCTACGCCGCGACGCGCCAGGACCTGCGCCTCGTCGATGGCGTGCAGGTGATCTCGGACGAGGAGCTGCTGGGAGAGCCGCTGCCGCCGCTCGGCCCGTTCGAGGGTCTCGACAGCAGCTACGAGGCGCACTGGGACGGGCCGTGGCTCGGGGGGGAAGCGCGCATCCCGCTCGCCGAGCGCTCGCGCATCCTCGGCCGTCTGCGCCTGCACCGCGCCGACTACGAGGCCCAGGCCAACTGGAACCTGCGCGACGACTTTGCCCACCCGGTCAGCTTCGAGCATCTGGCGGACGGCGACGGCTTCGAGCTGCGCGTCGACTACGCACGGCGTGCGGCGCGGTCCCGCTGGGGCTGGCAAGTCGCGGTCGATTACGCGCGCTGGACGACGGAGGCCGGTGTCGATCGCGTGTTCCTCTCGGACGGCACGTCAGCCCAGACGCGTCTCAACGAGGCGAGCTGGTCGAGCCTCGCGCTCTCCGTCGGCGTCGCGTTCGGTCCCTAGTCTCCCGGGCGCCACCAGCCGTCCCAGCCATGGCGAGAGCCCTGGCGCTCGATCACGGCCGGCAGGAACGCTCGCACCGCGGCTCCCAGCGGACTGGCGGCCCATTTGTCGGCCTCCTGTAGCACGGTCAACGCTTCGTCGTCCGACGGATCGACGCTCAACCGCACGCCGACGAGCGTCGATCCGCGGTCGAACGTCTCCACGATCCCCTGCTCCTCGAGGACACGAAACGACTCGTCGAGCGTGGCGTCGAGGGGCATGTCGAAGTCGGGGGTCTCCGTCGGAGCGCTCTTCACGTCATCGGGCTGCTCCGCTCGTACCGTCCCGGCTGGCACCCAACACGGCTTGTCGTCGTCGTTCGAGACGGAGAACCATATCGAGTCTCCGTCGTCGAATCGGTCGTGCTCGAGGACCACGCTCCCGGCGGCGAGCCGCCACGCGCGCTCGAAGGGCAGTTCGATCGAGGGCCCGTCGTAGCAGCGCGTGCTGGTCTCATCGCCGACGACTACCATCCGCGTGACCTCGTAGCCGACGGGGAAACCTCCGCAGCGGCTCCTGGTCTCTCGTTCGTGCTCCGCAACGAGCCATTTCGCCGCTTCGCGCACGTCCTCGTCTGCGTCCCCGACGGAGAGCGCACGGAGCGTGGGACGGAAGCGTTCGATCGGCGGTCCGGCGTAGAGTGCTCCGATCGCCGTCAAGCGCACCATCTTGGGCTCGTCCGGGGCGAGCGAATCCAGCAGCAGGCGCTCGAGGTCTGGAGCCGGCGCCGCCCAGTCGAGCGCGCCGAGCGCATGGGCGCGTAGCGCTTCCGGACCTTCGCGAGCGCGCCGCACGAGAAGCGGTAGGTCAGCTGCGCTTGTGTGACGTGCCAGGATGTCGATCGAGGCACGCGCGACCGCGGCGTTCTCGTCCCACAGGCGTTTGCGCGCATGGCTGAGGATGAGCGTCGAACCCGCCGCCTCCAGAGCTGCCAGGAGCGATGGCTCGAACCAGGGCTCGGCGCGCGAGCTCAGACGGGGTTCGAGCAACGACAGAAGCGGCCTGAGGTTCTCCTGCGGTTGAGACGACAACGCTTTCACCGCGGCCACCCGCAAGAGCGGCGCACCCGTCGTCGCCCGACGACCCAAGCTCGCCGCACCTTCCGGCGAACGTTGCTCCGCCACGCAGTCGATCGCGGCCCGCGCCAGCTCGAGGTCGGCGTCCCACAGCAGCGCCATGCAGTGCTCCACCTGGACGTGCGATTCGAAGTCGTGGAGGTTGGTCAACAAGACGGCCCGGACCCACGGCGTCCGCTCGCTCGACCAGCGTTTCTCAAGGAGCTTCACGATCTCCTCGTCGTCGAGCGAGGAGTCTTCCGTCAAGAACTCGATCGCCCGCATGCGCACCGACGGCGCAGGGTGATGTAGGAGCGCCGCGAACACAGGTGTCGTCTCCTCGAGCATCTCGTCGGCCAGGGTCGCAACGACTCGATCGAGGACCCAAGTGTCCTCCTCCCCGAGGACGTACCTGCGTAGTCGCTCGATCACGCTCTCGGCAATGCTCGCGTCTCCCAGGGGCGGCAGGTCGAACCAGTAGAACGGCGTGTCCCCCTCGTCATTCGCGCGAAGGGCGAGGAGTTTCTCCTCGCGGCTTGCCGTCTCCAGCACGTCCAGAGCGTGGAGGAGACCGGCCCATTGCTCGTCCGTCGCCTCTTCCGGAGCCGACGTCTCGACGTCCCGCATGGCGACGACGCTGCCCGTCGCGCTTCCCGGCAGCACCGCACCGATCCAGCAAGCGACCATCGACACTCGACAATGGCGCATGAAGTGCCTCCCGCCTTGCATGGCTTCCTCTGCATGGAGCTTGCGCGCACATCGGTCGCCGCGACGCAGAGGCGGGCCGCTTGCGCTGCGGCGATGCCGCGATCGACCGACCGCTAGCTCGGACGATGCGCGCGTGCAAGAGTGTGCGGTTCGGCCGCAGCGCATGCTGCGAGCGGAGCCGCCCGTTGAGCGATCGAACACGGAGCATGCGGTGGCGGATGCCCGGCTCGCTCCTGCTGACCGGGATCGCCGATGTGTGGGCGGCGCTCGCCGACGGACGGCGCGGCGGCTCGCCGCGCTCGGGTCTCGTGCTGATGGTCGCGTCGGCCGCGGCGTTCGCGGCGATGGCCGCGGCGGTCAAGGCGCTGCTCCCCGATACGCCGATCCAGGCGGTCGTGCTGTCGCGCGGCGTGATCATGGTCGCCGTGTTCGCCGCGATGGCCCGGGTGCAGGGCGTGTCGCTCAAGGGCACACGGCCCGGCGTGCTCCTGGCGCGCGGACTCCTCGGCTACGCCGCGCTCTCCTGCTACTTCTGGTCGGTGCACCACCTCCCGCTCGGGGATGCGGTCCTGCTGCAGTACAGCCATCCCGTGTTCGTCGCGCTCGTGGCCCCGCGGTTTCTCGGCGAGCGCGCGGGGGCCGGACACGGCTGGGTCCTCGGGATCGCGCTACTCGGGGTCGCGCTGATCGTGCACCCGACGGGCGGCTTCCGCCCCGCGGCCCTCGTCGGGATCCTGGGCTCGTTGCTCTCGAGCCTGGCCTATCTCACGGTGCGCGAGCTATCGCGCACCGAGCACCCGCTGACGATCCTGTTCTGGTTTCCGCTCGCGTCGCTCGTTCCAGCGCTCGTCGCCACGCTCGCGGGCGGCCTGTCCCACGTGCCGCTCGACGCTCGATCGATCGCCGGGCACCTGCTCGTCGCCGCGACCGCGCTCGTCGGCCAGGTCGCGCTGACACTCGGTCTCGCCCGCGCAGGCGCGGCGCGCGCGACCGCGGTCACGCTCTCGGGCCCGGTGTTCGGCGTGCTGTTCGATCTCGCGATCTTCGGTCACCTGCCCGACGCGGCATCGTTCGCCGGGATGCTCCTCGTCCTCGGCGCACTCGCGCGCCTCGGCTGGCGCTGACCGTTAGCGGGCGGTGCGGAGCTCGGCGCAGCGCGGCGCGGGGTTGCGGGCCAGCTGCTCGGTCGTGCAGCCGAAGGCGTAGAGGAAGAACTCCGTGCCCTGCGAGGCTCGCGCCGCCTCGACGTGGAGCCGCGTCGCGCCCTCGGCCGCAGCCCGGACGTAGGATCGCAGCGCCGCGTTCTCGCGCGCGATCGCCGCGGCGAGATCCGGCCGATCGGCGAGCGGTCGGACGAACGCCCAGTCGGCCGGCGCCGGCTCGAGCAGCGTGCGGATGTCGCGGTCGGCCATGTTGCTGCCCTGCGTGCGGAAGAACTCCATGCGCGGCCGGTCGTCCGTGATCGCGGGCGCGCCGGCGACCCAGCGCTCGATCCCGGAACGATCGAGGAGCAACGTTCCGAGGAGCGCCGCGGGCGTCTCGAGGAACGCGCGCGTGAGGTTGCGCCGGGTCCTGGGGCTCGACCACGCGGCGTCGAGCCGTGGAGCCTCGAGCCGCAGCGGCTCGACCGAGCCGACGAGCACGGCATCCCGGACCGACGGGAGCCACAGCTGGACGTGGGGGAACGCATCGAGGAACGTCCGTGCGGTCATCCGCGCCGAGGCCAGGCTCTGCGCGTGGAGCGGAAGCCACTGCGCGACCGCCCCGCCGGGCTCGAGGTGCGCGAGACACGCCGCGTAGAACTCGCGCGAGTACAGATGCGCGGCGCCGGCGACGATCGGCGGTGGCGGCTCGACCGTGATCACGTCGAACGTCTCGCGCGTGGTCTCGAGCCAGTGCCGGCCGTCCTCGCGGATGAGCCGCACGCGCGGGTCGGCGAACGCGCGATCGTTCTCGTCCTCGAACAGCGGGAGCGCGTCGAGCACGCCCTCGCTGAGCTCGACGGCGACGATCGACGTCAGCGCGTCGTGCGAGGCCACGGCCCCGAGCGTGATCCCGGTCCCGACACCGACGGCGAGGGCCCGGCGTGGCGTGCGGGCCAGGAGCACGGGGAGATGGCCTTCGGCGGCCATGTAGCGCCACACCGGCTTGACCGTCGCCGTCATCGCCACGCCGTTCGTCAGCAGGCTCTTCGCGTCGGGATCGTAGGCGTAGTTTCGGCGCACGACGGCGATCGTATCGGTCGCGCTCTCGCGGAAGTACAGG
The DNA here is from genome assembly GCA_963824225.1 of uncultured Acidobacteriota bacterium. Taxonomy (GTDB): domain Bacteria; phylum Acidobacteriota; class Polarisedimenticolia; order Polarisedimenticolales; family Polarisedimenticolaceae; genus CAWGOF01. The sequence goes on from CAWGOF010000003.1 coordinate 1,557,435, forward strand.
AGCGTCCCGATCTCCTCGGCTCCGCGGCTCGCGCGAAGGAACGCCTGGACGAACCGCGCCGGATCGACGAGGACGAGCGGCAGGACACAGGCGCTCGCGGCGAGGAGCGCCGCCGCGCGCTCGCCCGTGCCACGGACCGTGGCGCACAGCAGGACCGCTCCGGCCGCGGCCTCGACGAGCGCCAGCACGCCGAGCGTGCGTGGCGCGCCGAGGGCCGGCAAGAGCAGCAGGCCCGCGGCGAGAGCGCCGGCGATCGAGGCCGCGGTGTTCGCCGCGTAGGCCGCCCCGATCTCGCGTCCGACGTCGTGCGCGCTCGCGGCCCAGGCCCGGGCCGCGAGCGGCAACAGCATTCCGGACAGGATCGTCGGCACGAGGACGACGAGCGCCGACCGCAGCGCGCCGCGCGTGACGAACTCGCCCCACCCGTCGGTCGCGAGCGGCGCCAGGGCCTCGGGGAGCCACGCCAGGCTCGCCGCGACGTAGCCGCCGATCCCGATCGCGATCCACCCGGCCCAGCGCAACGGCCGCGCGACGTGGCGGGCCAGCGCCCCGAGCGCGAGCGCGCCGAGGCACACGCCGAGCAGGAACAGCGAGAGCATCAGGCTGAACGAGTAGACGTAGGAGCGCAGCGGGAGGCTCAGGAGCCGCGTCCACGCGACCTCGTATCCCAGGGCCGCGAACCCGCCGGTGGCCGCCGCGAGAAGGCCGCCCCAGCGGGGGCCGGCCACGGGCCCGACGACGGACGCTCGCGCGGGCGCGGGCGCGCGCCCGGACACGGGCGCAGTTGTCCGTCGGTCGCCTCGATCGAGCAAGACGGCGGCGACGGCAATCGCGAGCTGCGCCCCGATCGCGACGTGGGCCGTCCGCGAGACGCCGAGCGCTTCGAACAGGACGAAGCCGGCAACGAACGTCCCGGCCGCGGCACCGAGCGTGTTCAAGCCGTAGAGCAGGCCGAACGATGCAGCGAACCCGTCGATGCTGCGGATGCGGTGCCGGCCGAGCGCCGGAAGCGACCCGCCCATCAGCGTCGTGGGGATCAGGAGCAGGCCGAACGCGAGCGCGCCCGGGAGGGAAAGCCATGCCCGGCCGTCCCCCAGGAGCCACACCAGGACCCACGATGTCGCTGCCGCGCCAGCCTCGAGGAGCCCGAACAAGCGCAACGGCCGGCGCGAGCGATCGGCGACCTGACCGAAGCATGCGGCGCCGAGCGCGAGCCCGGCGAGGAACGCGGCGAGAACGAGCGCCAGCGCGCGCGTGCTGCTCCCGAGGAGCCAGGTCATCTGGCGCATGAACACCGTCTCGAGCACGAGCGCGGCGAAGCCCGAGACAACGAAGAGCAGCAGCGTCGCCTGCCGTTGCACGGCGGGAAGGGTACCGTTGCCCGATTCTTGACGTACATTCGTCCGCTGCGTATGGTTTTTCATATGAAGACGACTCTGCTGATCGACGACGCGATCATGGCACAGCTCAAGCGTGAAGCGGCTCGTCAGGGGCGCACGATGTCCGAGCTCGTGGAGACCGCGTTGCGCCTGATGTTCCGCCCACCACACTCCACGCGCCCGACTCTGTCGCCGCTGCCGACGTTCCGCAGCGGGGGCCATCTCGTGGACATCGCGGATCGTGATGCGCTCTACCAAGCGATGGAAGGCCGATAGGTTCTGGTCGCGACCGAGCGTCATGCAACCGTGGCTGAGCGGATCGCCGAGGTACCGCACCTCGCGCATCTACACGCGGGATGCCGACTTCCACCGGTTCCGTTTCCTTGAGGCGGTCGATCCAGCGACTCCGGAGCTTCGAGAACCGCGCCGGCCACGAGCAAGGTCGAGACGGGCCCGCGCACGATCGTAGCGGGCCCTGTGCACGGGAGCGCGTTCCCCGCTATCCTCAGCGCGTATGTCCGCGCCGCTCGAGGTCGTCCCGCTCCGCGCGCTCGAGGACAACTACATCTACGCGCTCGTCGACCGCCGGGCGCGGTCGGCGGCGATCGTCGATCCGGGCGATGCCGACCCGGTCGTCCGCTACCTCGAGCGCGAGGGTCTCGAGCTGGCCCTCGTCCTCGTGACGCACCATCACGACGATCACATCGCCGGGATCGCGGCGCTCCAGGAGCGCACGCTCGCCGAGCGCACGCCCGGGCTCCGCATCGTCGGACCGGCGAGCGAGCGAGCGCGCGTCCCGGACCTGACCGAGCTCGTCCGCGAAGGCGATCGCGTGGACGTCCTGGGACGGGAGGCGCAGGTCCTCGAGATCCCGGGCCACACGCGGGGGCACGTGGGCTACGCGCTGCTCGACGACGCGGGCGGGGGCGACCTGTTCTCCGGCGATACCGTGTTCGGCGGGACGATCGGCAACCTGTTCGAGGGCACGCCCGACGACATGCTGGGCTCGCTGACCAAGATCCGAGCGCTCCCCGCCGGCACGCGCATCTGGTGCGGCCACGAGTACACGCTGACCTACGTTCGCGAGGCGGCGGGCTTCGACCCGTCGAACGCGCGCCTCGCCGAGCGCCTGCGACGCGTCGAGTCCCAGATCGCTCACGGCGAGCCCGCGGTCGGGTTCACGCTCGCCGAGGAGCGGGCCACGAGCCCGTTCTTCCGGTGGGACGATCCGGAGCTCGCCGCACGGCTCGGGACCGCCCCGGGCGCCCCGACGTTCCGCCGCCTGTGCGAGGTTCTGTAGCCCCGTCGCGGGGCCCCCTCGCGCGGGTAATCGCGTAGGACCCGTCTATACTGGCGCGCCCGCGCAAGGCGCGAACGGAGGTCCCGTGGCGAGCCTGCTGTTTCGGCGCAAGTCGCTCGACAAGATCCTGCAGGAGTCCGAACGACCCGGTCAGTCGCTCAAGCGCGCGCTCACGGCCGTCGACCTGACGATGCTCGGCATCGGCGCGATCATCGGCGCCGGGATCTTCGCCCTCGTCGGCACGGCCGCGGCGGGCTCGCTGAACCGTCCGGGGGCCGGGCCGGCGCTGTCCTTGTCCTTCGTCCTCACGGCTCTCGCCTGCGCGCTGTGTGCCCTGTGCTACGCCGAGTTCGCGTCGCTCGTGCCGATCGCCGGCAGCGCCTACACCTACTCCTACGCCACGCTCGGCGAGCTCGTGGCGTGGATCATCGGGTGGGACCTGATCCTCGAGTACGCCGTCGGGAACATCGGCGTCGCCGTCTCGTGGTCCGGGTACTTCGTCAACCTGCTCGAGGGGCTGGGGATCCACATTCCGGCGTGGCTGGCCACCGACGTCCGCGCCGGACTGGCCAACCCCGAGATCCTGGCCGCGGCGCCGCGCATCTGGGGCGTGCCGATCCTGATCAACCTGCCCGCCGCGTTCATCTGCTTCGCGGTCACGGTCCTGCTGATCATCGGGATCAAGGAGAGCGCGCGGTTCAACACCGCGATGGTGCTGCTGAAGCTCCTGATCCTCGCGTTCTTCATCGGGGTCGGGGCGTTCTACGTGCGTCCCGAGAACTGGACGCCGTTCGCGCCGAACGGCTGGACCGGGATCTCGACCGGCGCCGCGATCATTTTCTTCGCCTACATCGGCTTCGATGCCGTGTCGACGGCGGCCGAGGAATCGCGCAACCCGCAACGCGACCTGCCGATCGGGATCCTCGGCTCGCTCGTCGTGTGCACGATCCTGTACATCGTGACCGCCGCGGTGCTCACGGGCATGGTGCCGTGGACCGAGCTCGGCGTGCCCGATCCGCTGGCGCTCGCGTTCTCGCGGCAGGGCATGAACTGGGCTGCGGGCCTCGTGTCGGTCGGCGCGGTGATCGCGACCACGGCGGTGCTGCTCGTGTTCCAGATGGGCCAGCCCCGGATCTTCTTCTCGATGGCCCGGGACGGCCTCTTGCCCGGACTGTTCGCCAAGGTTCATCCGCGGTATCGGACGCCATACGTCTCGACCGCGATCGTCGGCCTGTTCACCGGAGGCGTGGCCGCGTTCGAGGGGCTGGCCGAGGCCGCCGACCTGACGAACATCGGGACGCTCGCGGCGTTCATCCTCGTGTGCGTCGCCGTGATCGTGCTGCGGTATCGCGAGCCCGAGCGCAAGCGCCCGTTCCGCACGCCGCTCGTCCCGTGGGTCCCGATCGGCGGCATCATCTCGTGCCTGTACCTGATCTGGCACCTGCCGAGCTCGGCCAAGGTGCGGTTCGTCGTGTGGCTCGCCCTGGGCCTCGTGATCTACTTCGTGTACGGCATGCGCAAGAGCCGGCGCATCGCGGAGCCGGCCTAGACCCGGAAGTCCGTCCGGGATCCGTATCGAGGCATTCGATGACCTCGCGTCGCGTCCTCGGCATCTGCTCGCAGTGCGGCACCGAGCTGAGCGACCTGTCGCAGCCGTGCGTCGCATGCGGGGCGGCGATCGACGACCGATCGCAGCGTGAGACGATCGCCTCCCCCCATCCGTCCGAGGCACCGTTCCGGTCGAGCCCGATCGGGCGGCTCGACTCCTCGACCTCGTCGGCTCCGTTCGCACCGGGCCAGGTCCTGGCCGGGCGCTACCGCATCATCGGTCTCCTCGGGCGCGGCGGCATGGGCGAGGTCTATCGAGCCGATGACCTCCAGCTGGACGTGCCGGTGTCGATCAAGGTCCTGCCGCGAACGCTGGCGCAGACGCCGAACGCGCTCGAGCGGTTCCGCGCCGAGGTGCGCAACGCGCGGCAGATCGCCCATCCGAACGTGTGCCGGGTCTACGACATCGGCGAGACCCAGGGACTGCACTTCCTGACCATGGAGTTCGTCGACGGCGAGGACCTGGCGTCCTTGCTGCGGCGCATCGGCACGCTGCCCCAGGCCAAGGCCCACGACGTGGCGAGCCAGCTGTGCGCGGGGCTTGCCGCCGCGCACGACAAGGGCGTGCTGCACCGCGACCTCAAGCCGTCGAACGTGATGCTCGACGGCGACGGCCGCGTCCGGATCACCGACTTCGGCCTGGCCGTGCGCGCCGAGCAAGGGGCCACCGACTTCGCCGGGACGCCGCCGTACATGGCGCCCGAGCAGTTCTCGGGCGGACCGATCTCCGTGCGGACCGATCTCTACGCGCTGGGCCTGATCCTGTACGAGATCTACACCGGGCGGCGCCCGTTCGACGCCACGAGCGTGGCCGAGTGGAGATCGCACCACACGCGATCCATGCCGACCCTGCCCCCGGGACGCGAGATCGTCGTCGACGAGGCGGTCGAGCGGGCGATCCTGCGCTGCCTGGAGAAGGACCCGGCGCGCCGTCCGAGCTCGGCGCGTCAGCTCGCCGCGGCGCTCCCCGGCGGCGACCCGCTGGCAGCGGCGCTCGCCGCGGGTGAGACGCCGTCGCCCGAGATGGTCGCCGCGGCGGGCGGCGAAGGGGCGCTGTCGCCGCGCGCGGCCTGGCTCCTGGCCCTGGGTCTCGTCGTCAGCCTCGGCGCGCTCGTCGCCGTGGCCCCGTTCTCGAGCGACCTCGGGCTGGCCCGCATGACCGTGAGCCCCGAGGTGCTGCGCGACCGTGCGCGCGGTCTTCTCGAGCGGTTCGGGTATGGAACGGACGTCCTCGATCGCGCGAGCTGGGTCGACCGGATGTATGCCCCGATGCTCTACATCGCCCAGCACGAGCCGTCGACCGAGTGGCGGACGCGCTGGGCCGAGCGCGGCCTCGAAGCCCCGATCCTGCTCGTGATGCGCCAGAGCCCGTGGTGGATGAGCCCGCGGGATCCATCGGGCCGTATCGGTCGAACCGACCCGCCGTTCGAAGTGTCGGGCATGACGATGATCGCGGTGGGCGCCGAAGGACGGCTACGCTACCTGCGTGCCGTGCCTCCGCAGCGTGAAGCGTCGAATACGGCTCCCGCATTCGACTGGAACGTGCTGTTCGACGCCTCGGGGCTCGACCCGCAGCGGTTCCGCGAGGTCGCGCCGACCTGGGTCCCGCCTGAGGCGAGCGACGCGCGGGCCGAGTGGGTCGGGACGGCGCCGCAGCTGCCGGATGTCGAGCTGCGCGTCGCCGCCGCGGCCTACGGGGGACGCCCGGTGTACTTCGAGGTGTTCGGGCCGTGGTCCCGCCCCGAGCGCATGGTGCCCCAGACGCCGAGAGCGACCCGGCGCATCGCCGAAATCACGATCGGGGCGGTGATCACGGTATCCGTGCTGATGGCCATCTACCTGACGCGGCGCAACCGTCGGCTCGGGCGCGGCGACCTACGCGGCGCCAAGCGCCTCGCGGCGTTCATCATCGCGATCTCGATGCTCGAGTGGCTGGCGACCGCTCATCACGTCCCCAACCTCCGGCTCGAGTCCCAGGCGCTTCTCACCGCCTTTGCAACGAGCCTCCTGTTCGCGGCGCTCGCCGGGGTCCTGTACATCGCGATCGAGCCCTACGTCCGGCGCCACATGCCCGAGCTGATGATCGGCTGGGCCCGCGTGCTCGAGGGCCGGCTGCGCGATCCGCGCGTGGGCCGGGACGTGCTCGCGGGCGCGATGCTCGGCTGCGCGAGCGCGCTCTTGCTGCACGCGTCGAACGCGCTGCCGACCTGGGTTCCGATCCTGGGCCAGACGACCGTGCCGCCCATCGCGGGGATGATCGAAGGCGGGGGCCCCGCGCTCGGCGCGCTGATGGAGCTCGTGTCGAGGTCGCTCGCGACCGCGCTGACGATGCTGGTCGTGCTGTTCCTGTTCCGCATCCTGCTGCGGCGCGAGTGGCTCAGCCTGGCAGCGTTGATGCTGCTCCTGTCGCTGATCAACCTGGGGGGCGAGAACGTGCTGCTCGAGACGCCGTTCGCCGTGCTCCAGGGCGTGATCGCGGCGTGGGCCCTCGGCCGGGTCGGCTTGCTCGCCGGGGCGGTGATGTGGTTCTATCGCATCGTCTTCGCGACGGTGCCGCTACCGATCGACTCCGCCACGCCGTACACGATCTGGACCGTCGTGGTCATCGGGCTGACGGTCGCGCTGGCGGCCTACGCGATGCACATCTCGGTCGGCTCGCGACGGCTGTTCTCGTTCGCGGCGCTCGACGACTGACGACGGATTTCGCCGATACCAGGGGGGCGATATGGGCGCATTCCAGGGCGTGCTTCGTGTCTTCCGCAACAAGTTCATCGCCGGCCTGATCATCCTGATCCCGATCGTGCTCACGGTGAAGGTGCTGTGGTGGCTCTTCGCCTACGTGGACGAGCTGGCACGACCGCTGACGAAGACGGCAGCGGGCGAGGAGGTTCCGGGCGTCGGCGTCGCTCTGACGCTCGGTGTCGTGCTGCTGACGGGCTTGCTGTTCTCCGCGGGCCCGCTGCGTCGCCTGCTCGACGGCCTGGTCGACGTCCTCGAGAGCGTGCCCATGGTCGGCGCCATGTACGCCACGATTCGCAAGGTGCTGTCGGGGTTGGGGAGCCCACAGACGCGCGAGGCGTTCCAGCGGTTCGTTCTCGTCCGCCGGGAAGGCGAGCTGAGCCCGGGGCTCGTGATGGGCCCCGTCGCGTTCGAGCGCAAGAACGGCTCGGCCGAGACGATGGTCGTCGTCTACATTCCGACGAACCACCTGTACCTCGGCAGCATCGTCGTCGTGCCCGAGACCGACGTGATCCACACCAACGTGCCGGTCGAGGACGGGATCAGCCTGATCCTCTCGGCGGGCGCGTCGTTCCCACCGGTCGTGCGTGAGCGCGCCCGGTGACGAGACGGGTCTACCAGCGCACGCGGACACGGTAGGTCAGCTTGACCTCCTGGTTCGCCGGCACCGGGACGGCGAACTCGATCGTCGCGGCGTCGAGCTTCTTGCCCGGCAGGCTCGAGCTGACGATGCGCCAGTCGCCGCCGACGGGCTCGCGCACCGTGACCGTCACCGCCTCGTCCTTGCGATTGCGGATCGAAATCTCGTATGCCGACTCGCTCTCCCGGGGGCTGATCACCCGATACTCGGTCTGCGTGCGATCGGCCACGACGTCGAACGCGTCGCCGACCTTGAGCCGCACCGTCTCGTCCTTCGGCGTGTGGTCGATCGAGTCCTCGCCGACGAACTGCTGCGCGCCCGAGCGGTCCTTCTTGTACACGCGCACGATGCCCTTGGGCAGCGGGATCCCGAGCCCGTCCTTCTGCGCGTTCACGAGCTCGAGCGTGACCGCGACCTTCTCGTCCTGGGCCAGCGTTCCGTACTGCCCGCGATAGAACCACGGCTGCCCGACGAGCATCAGCTTCTTCGTGACCGGAACCTTCGACGCCTGGAACAGCGACAGCTGCTTCGTCTGGTTGTCCTTGATCGTCGTCGGACGCTCGAGCGTGTACAGGTGGTACTCGAAGAACTGCTCCTCGGCGAACTGTGGCGCCGCGGCCTTGAGCGCCACGTCCATCCGCCCCTCCATCGCCGCCATGGGATGCGCCGGCCGAACGCGCCGCACGTCGCCGGCGACGAGCTTCAGCGTTGCATCGGCGAACGTCGCACCGGACTTGTTGTCGATCGTGACCCAGCCGTTGAGACTCGTCTCACGATCGTCGGCGTCGACGACCGCGACGTAGTCCGCCGACCAGTTCATGTTGTCGGTCAGATACGACGCGTCGACCTCGTGCTTGCCGGCCTTGCGCGCATCGAGCGTCCACACGAGCGTCGGCCGAGCGACGAGGTCCGCGGGCAAGGTGGGCAGCGTGACCTTGCCCGACTGGCCGAGCACGATCCGGTTGTCGATGCGATACACCGGTCCGCCGTTCATGGACAGCAGCTCGGCCTGCACGGTACGCGTCGTCAGATCGTCGGCCTGCTCGACGATCTCGACCTCGCGGCCGACGTACTTCTCGAGCAGCTTCTCGGGCGAGATCAGGTCGTACTCGTAGTTCTGCTCGAGTACCTCGAGGTCACCCGGTGCGGTCAACGACTCGAGATGCACGGTGCGCGGGTCGATCGACGCCGGCACGTCCATGAACCGCAGCGACCGCGCGCCGACACGGTCGATCGACAGCGTCCGGGTCTCGCGCACGAGAGCCAAATTCATGTTGTACACGGTCACCGAGACCGACTTGCGCTCGGCCGCCGTGCTGTCCGGGAGATCGGCGGCGAGCGCTCCTGAATGGGCTGCGAGCGCCATGAGGAGCGAGGAGACCACGACGGGACGGAACGAGCGCATCGAGCACCTCCGCGACCCCCCTGCGGGGCCGTCGATAGGGTACCGGATTGAGGGGGAGCCGTAGTTCGGTTATCCTTCCATGCACCATGGACACCATGGAGTCCGGCGTACGCACCCTGAACGCCATCGCGGACCATGCACGGCACGCCCCGGCAGTCCGGCGGGACGACCTCGCTCCAGGTGATCGCCTATTGGTGACGACCCGCAACTCCGTATATTCGTTGCTGGCCCTCGGGGACGGCGAGTTCATCGTCCACGGCGGCTGGTTCGACAAGAACGGCGAGTCCCCGGCGATCCTGCGCGTCAACGGCTGCACCTACGGCGGGAGCGCGATCCGTCCCGACGTCCTCGCCGCGCGCGGCCTGTTCCTCGAGTTCGCGAACCAGGTCGTGACGACGCGCATCCGCAGCGTGCGCGTCGCCAAGCGCTGCGCGCCCGCTCCCGCCGCATAGCTACTTGTAGACAGCCAGGTTGTTCCCCGACGGGTCGACCTTCACGCTCGACGGCTTGCCGGAGAGCGGGAGGTTGAACTGCTGGTGCGGCGTCTCCTGGAACACAAGCTGGACTTCGCGGGAACCCGCCGGGTATTCGATGAGGAAGGGAATGATCATCTTCTTGAAGTTCTCGGGGAACTGCGTGACCTTGCCCGTCAGCGCGTAGCCCGTGCTCGACGGTATGACGCGCTCGTCGACCTCGATCGTCGGGATTCCGGACTCCGCGAACCACTGATCGAAGAACCAGCTCATGTCGGTGCGCAGCGTCTCCTTGACCACCTGCTTCAGGTCATCGGTCGTCGTCGGACCGTAGTTCGCCTTCTCGAGCAGCTTGCGCAAGACGATGGAGAAGTTCTTGTCGCCGACGGTCGTGCGAAACATGTGTAGGACGAGCGGCCCACGGTTGTAGAGCAGGCAGTACGCGTCACGCGAGCCTTTCTCCCCTCCCAGGATGCTCGCCGAATCGAGCGCACCAACTAGCGCGCACTCCGGTGCAACGGCCCGCCAGTCCGCGAGCATGTGCTGAAAGTCCACGGCACGATGGACGTTCGTGTCGCTGGCGCCCATCGCCAACCCGGACATGTACTCGGCGAACGACTCCGAGAGCCAGGCCTCCCGAGGTCGGGACGGGGCTGCTCGGTGGCCAAACCACTGCTGCGCGACGTCGTGAGCGACCAGCGGCGGCACTCCGCGAATCTGGTAGCGCGCTCGGAGGAGATCGAACGGGAACTGGAAGATCAAGGGGTCGTTCCGATTCGCGATCGAGGGCTTGTAGGCTTCCTCCGGAACGAGCACGATCCCCGACGGTGGAGTCCCGCTCGTCATCTCTGGAGTTCCAACCACGTCGAGCTCTTCGAACGGATACGGTCCGAGTTGGTCCTGATAGAAGCGCAGCACATCGGCGACGAAGCCCGGCAGCCTCTCTCGCGTTTCTGGACTCATGGTCAAGTAGGCGTGTACGCGCAGGCGGACGGAACCAACCATGCTCTCGAAGGTCTTGTACCGGCCGGCGAACAGGCCGACGAGGTGGACCGGCCGCTCGCTCCGCGACTCGAGGACGTAATAGTCCCCGTCCTCACGAACCGTCGTCGTGCCGGAGGCCACGGGGTAGAACGGCTTGCGTGTGCGGGCGGTCAGCTGAAACGTGTACTGGCCGGCGTCCGCGCGGAACGGTTGAGGAAACCACGGGACGGAGAACAGCTCGACGTAGTCCTCGTGGCGCTCGCGGCTCATGTCCGTGAGGATCTCGCCCTCGGATTCGACGCGCAGGATCGACCGTGCGCCCTTCTTCGACGGGGAGCGAAGCTGGACCAGCAACTCGTGGTACTGGTGCGAGAAGGAGAGCTGGTTCCCCGCGCCGTCGACGATGCGCCGGACTCGCAGCTGATTCTTGGTGGCGGCCCAATCGGACGAAGCCGGTGCTCGATTGTTGGTCAAGAGGAACGTGACCAGCCGCAAGCCGTCACGGTTCGGCTCGATCAACAGCTCGCTGTCGATCGTCGCCGAGCGGTTGTCCGGCGTGGCCATGCGAACGGACGCGTTGCGGACACGTACCATGGGCACGCCGTCGGTTGGACTCTCCAGCTCCTGGGCGCTCAGGCGGATCGGGATTCGGAAGTCGATACCCGGGAGCTTCCGGAACGCGACGAGCCCCTCCATGAAATAGCGCGCGCGGTCGTACTTGTAGCCCACGAGCTCGCCCGCCCCCTCGATCTCGGCGTAGGCGAACTGGACGTCGCCCGGATTGAGCCGGGCCTCAGCTGCCAGATGGTCGTATTCCAGGTGCGTCAGGCCGATCCGTTTCCAGATCCTCGCGAACGTGTCGTGGCCTTCGAGCGGTAGCGGTCGCGGCTCACCGGTCAGGTGCTCCTCGAACATCGGGCGCGCGAAGAACACGACGAAGCGCTTGAACGAGTCGAGCACCTCCGATCCGTCCCGCACGAGCAGCGGGGCGTTGCGCATGAGGTTCTCGGGCAGCACCGCCCGATCTCGCGGGTCGTCGCAGCGATACTTGTACCGTCCCCGGCCCTCGAACAGAAGCCCGAGCAGCTCGTCCTTCTTCCCGCGTACCGGGAACAGCGCGCCGTCTTCGAGGAGGAGTGTCAGCCGGCCGATCTCGAGCGTCTTGCCCGCGGCGGCAAAGCCGTTCGGGGCCGGACGGAGCGCGCGGAAGCTATCGAGGAGCGCGGACAGGTCCTCGACCGGCGGCTCCTGCGCCATGGCTGCGGTAATAGCCACCGCCGCCGAGACGATCGAGACTCGTGCTTTCGATCCGCGGCTCATCGCGAGCTATTTGTACACCGCCAGGTTGTTCCCCGACGGATCGACCTTCACGCTCGACGGCTTGCCGCTGAGCGCGAAGCCGAACTCTTGCACGGGCTTGTCCTGCATCACCAGCTTGACCTCGCGCTGCCCACCCGGGTACTCGACCAGGAACGGGATGATCATTCTCTTGAACCCATCGGGAGCTTGCGAGACCTTCCCGCTCAATGCGTAGCCGCCGCTCTGCGTCGAGACGACGTGCTCGTCGACATCGATCGTCGGGATTCCGGACTGGTTGAACCACTGGTCGAAAAACCAGCCCATGTCGTTGCGCAGGGTCTCTTTCGCGATCTCTTTCAGATCCGCGGTCGAGACGGGACCGTAGTTTGCCTTGTCCAGGAACTTGCGCAGGATGATCTGGAAGTTCTTGTCGCCAACGGTCGTTCGGAACATGTGCAGGATCAGCGGGCCGCGGCTGTAGAGCAGACACAGCCGATCGTCCCAGCCCTTCTCGCCGCCAAGATCGCTCGCCGTGCGCAGGGAGCCCACGTTCGCGCACTCGAGGGCGTTGCCGCGCCAGCGCGCCAGCATGTCCTTCAGCGTGGCGACGCGATGGACGTTCGTCTCTCCGGCGCCCATGGCCAAGCCGGCCATGTACTCGGCGAACGATTCCGACAGCCAGGTGTCCTGGGAACCTCCCGGGGAAGCTCGGTGACCGAACCACTGGTGTGCGACCTCGTGTGCGATCAACGGGGGCGCGCCCAGCGCCAGGTACCCTTGCAGGAACCCTTGGTTCGGCTTGTAGGTCTGAGCCGGCAGCAGAGCCATGCCGGAGGGCGCGATACCGACCCAGAACGTCGGGATGCCCACGAGGTCCAGCTCCTCGAACGGGTAGGGGCCGAGCTGGTCCTGGTAGAAGCGCAGCAGCTCGGCCACGAGCCCCGGCAGCGTGTCGAGCATCTGCTTCGTCGCCGTCAGATACATGTGCGCGCGCACGCGCACGTTCCCCGCCATCTGCTCCACGGTTTTGTACTTGCCGGCGAACAGCGCCACCAGGTGCACCGGCCGCTCACTCTTCGACTCGAGACGATAGAAGTCGCCGTCCTCGGTCACGGTCGTCGTCCCCGTGGCGACCGGGTAGTACGGCTTTCGCGTCCTGGCGCTCAGCTCGAACGTGTACTGTCCCGCGTCCCAGCGGAACGGCTGTGGAAACCACGCCACGGAGAACAGCTCGAAATACTCGGCACCGCGCTCATCGCCCAGACTCGTCAGGATCTCGCCCTCGGACTCGACGTGCAGCGTGGATTTCACTCCACGCTTCGACGGCGCCGGGAGCTGCACCAGCAGCTCGTGGTAGCGGTGAGAGTACGCCAGCTCCTGGCCCTCTCCGTCGGTGACGCGCTTGACCGCGAGACGCTTGTTCTGCGCCGCCCAGTCCCACGACACGGGTGCCCTGTTGTTGGTCAGGCGGAACGTGAGCACGCGCAGGCCGTCCTTGGCCGGCTCGATCGTCAGGTCGCTATCGATCGTCGCCGAGCGATTGTCCTCGGTGCGGACCGCCGCACGCACGTGCCGCACCGCGGCCAAGGCCAGACCGTCGGCCGGCGTCGGCAGACTCTGCTCGCTCAGCTGGATCTGGAATCGATAGTCGACGCCCGGGTAGCGCTCGAACGTGACGAGCCGCTCCGCGAAATAGCGCACACGGTCGTAGCTGTAGCCGACCGTCGCGAGTGCGCCCTCGATCTCGGCGAACACGTACTGCGGGCCGCCCGGATTGAGCCGCGCTTCCGCGGCCAGATGATCGTACTCGAGGTGGGTCAGGCCGATCCGTCTCCAGATCCTGTCGAACGTGCTCGAGCCGTCCGCGGGAAGCACGCGCGGCTCGCCGGTCAGCTGATCCTCGAACAGCGGCCGCGCGAAGAACACCACGAACCGCTCGAACGAATCGTGCACGCTCGAGTCCTGCGTGTTGAGCGTCAAGCGCGCCGCGTTGCGTGCCAGGTTGTCGACGATGATCGACCGATCGCGCGGATCGTCGGAGCGGTACGCGTACCGTCCCTGGCCCTCGAAGAACAGGCCGAGCAGCTCGTCGTGCTTCCCGCGAACCGGGAACAGCGCACCGTCCTCCAGCTCGAGCGTCAGGCGGCCGAGCTCGAGTCGCTTTCCCGCGGCGGCGAAGCCGCTCGACGCCGGAGCGAGCGCGCGGTAGCTGTCGAGCAGATCGGCTAGGCCGCTCGCCTCCGGCTCAGCGGCGGCCGCCGCCGCGACGCCCAACGCCATCGATGCAAACGCCACCCACGCGCCAACGCTACGGTTCATCTCGCGCCCCTCCCTCGGCCCTGTCACGCTGCTCGCATCGTACACCGTGGGTCCAGGAGCTTAGGGCGCATTCCACACTAGAATGCTCCGATGCCACGCCGGGTCCGGATCCTGCACACGGGCGGCACGCTCGGCATGCGGCCCCGCGAGCCGGACCAGGCGCTCGCGCCCGACGAGTTCGGCTCGACCGTGCTCGAGCACGTGCCCGAGCTGTCGGAGCTGGCCGAGATCGACGCGCGCGTCTTGTGCAACGTCGATTCGAGCGACATGTCGCCCGCGCTGTGGATGCAGCTCGCGCGCGAGGTCGAGCGCTCGCTCGGCTCGTGCGACGGTGTCGTGATAACCCACGGTACGGACGCGATGGCCTACACCGCGTCGGCCCTGTCGTTCGTCCTACGCGACCTGCCGCGGCCTGTGATCCTGACCGGCTCGACGCGACCGCTCGCCGACATACGCTCGGACGGTCGCGCGAACCTCGTCGGGGCGGTCGACCTCGCCCTGCGCGACATCCCGGAGGTCGCGATCTACTTCGACGGACTGCTGCTCCGCGGAAACCGCGCGCACAAGTCGACGACGTTCGCGTTCGGCGCGTTCACCTCGCCGAACTGTCCGCCGCTGGCCGAGCTCGGTGCCGAGCTGAAGCCGGGCCTCGCGCCGTTGCGTCCCACGGGTCCGCTGCGCCTCGAGGGCGGCTTCGACACGCGCGTCGCCGCGCTGTGGCTCGTACCGGGCCAGTCGGCGGGGATCGTGCGCGCCGCGCTCGCGTCGGACGTGCGCGCCGTGCTGATCGTCGCTCTGGGGGTGGGGAACTTACCCGTCGTCGAGCGCGAGATCGCCGACTCCGTGCGCGCGCTGCACGAGTCGGGCCGCGTCGTCGCCTGTGCTTCGCAGTCCGAGAACGGCCGCGTCGATCTCGACCGGTATGCCGGAGGACGCCTGGCGCGCGAGCTCGGCGCCGTGGGAATCGGCGACATGACGGTCGAGGCCGCGGCGGTCAAGCTGATGTACCTCCTCGGCACGCTGAACGACCCGGCCGCCGTGCGTGCGGCCCTCGCCGTCCCGATCGCCGGGGAGATCGCGGAGTAGCCTCAGCCCGCGAGCCAGCGTTGGACACGGAAGTGGAACGCCGACCGGCCGAGCCCCTCGACCTCGCAGAACAGATCGCGAAACGCCTCGCCGTGCACGAGGTAGCACGTGTCGCCGAGGAACACCGAGACCACGACGCCCCTCGGCTCTTCGGGATCGATGCGCTGGATCTCGAGCCAGCGGGCGAGCTCGGGCCACACCCGCTCGGCGATCTCGCTCCACGGCGCACCGTCGCCGAGCGGGACCTCGTAGAACCGACCGGCGTCGGCCGTCTCCCGGTACCGGTGGTAGGTCGCGCCGGCGATCGTCTCGAACGCCCGGGCGGCGATCTGCGTGCGCACGTCGATCATTTCCACTCGATTTCCACAGCCCGAATCCGGCCTCAGGTCCGTACCTGAGGGAGGGTTCCCGACCCGTAACTCCCCTATCTTGACAGGACTTCTGCCCTCGTATACATCTTGCCGCGAAGGTCCTGTGCCCATTCTCTCGTATGGAAACGGAGCTTGGACTGCCGAGGCCAGATTCGGCGTAGGCACGTGTGTCACTCGTAGGTTCGGGTGCGCGGTCGGGACCGGTCACGTCTTGCTCCCGGTAAGGGAGCCGTAAGGAGCTCGGAGAGATGGGTAGCAGGCTGTACGTCGGCAACTTGCCGTTCAGCGCAGACGAGGAGCAGGTTCGCGAGCTCTTCTCCCGGAACAATCGCACCGTGATGGAGGTCAAGCTCATCACCGATCGCGACACCGGGCGGCCGCGGGGCTTCGGGTTCATCGAGATGGCGAGCCAGGAAGACGCGGAGGGCGCGATCCGGGAGCTGAACGGATTCAACATGGGTGGCCGACCGCTGACCGTCAACGAGGCCCGCGAGCGCAGCGAGGGCGGCGGGGGTGGCGGCGACCGGCGCGGTGGCGGCGGTGGCGGCGGTGGCGGACGGTTCCGTCGGTTCTAATCGACGGGTCGATACAAAAGCTCGAGGGCGCCTCGCAGGAGGCGCCCTTTTTTATTTCACGGTCGCACGAACATCCGCTTGTACCACGGCACGCCCTGCTCCTTGAGCCGCTGGCGCATCTCCTTCAGGCGCTCGCGATCCTTGTCCCGCGCCAGCCGCTCGAGAAACGGCGTGCCCTCGGACTCGTGGCACTCCTTGTACTTCTTGCGGCTGCCGCACGGGCAGGACTCGTTGCGCCCGACCTTGGCCACGTGTCGCGGGCTGATGTCGGTGAAGCCCGGCCAGACCACCTTGGAGTGCTGACGGAACCCCTTGCCGCTCATTCGTTCCCCCCTCCCGTGCGCCAGTGGGAAGAATACCTCCAGGACCCTCAGCCGGCGAGACGAGACTCGATCTGCGCCACGAGGCTTTTCGGACGCTGTGCCGGCGGAAGCGTGGCGGCGAACGCGCGCGCGTCCTCGAGGGCGCGCTTCGAGGCGAGAGCGTCGCCCTTGTCCTTCAGGATGTCCGCGCGCGTCAGGTAGATCCGCAGCTTGCGCGGCCCGTAGGCCCGGGCCAGGGCCCGGTCCGACGCACCGAGCGCGTCGTCGAGCCTTCCTGCGGCTCGGTACAGGACCGCCAGGCGCGCCGGGGGATTGTAGTCCTGGGGCAGGTCGCGCTCGGACGCCTCGAGCGCCGGGATCGCGCGCGCGGGATCGCCGAGCTCGAGCGCCGCGGCGACGCGATGCGAGTCGAACGCGGCTCGGGCCTCGACGTCCTTGGCCCGGGCCGCTTGCTCCTCGATGAACGAGAGCCAGCGCTCGGCGAGCGCCTTCGACCCGGCCTCGTCCCCCGTGTCCTTGCGGTAGCCGACGAGCTCGCCGTAGAGCGACGAGCGGTCGTCGGCGAGGACGCTGTCGATCGTCAGCGCCTCCTCGACGAGCGGCACCAGCGTCCCGAGCGCGGGCTCGATCCATGCGGCCTCTTTCGGCGCGCCGGTCGCGCAGCCGAGTCCGCTGGCGACGATCGACGCGAACGTCGGTCCGCGCTCGATCGCCGGCGCTTCGGCGGCGGCGAGCGTCGCGCAGCGCTCGGCTCCGTCGTCCGTGTGGCTCAGGGCGCCGACGAGCGATTCGACGATCCGCGCTCGACGGGCGGCGGTCGGCTCCGCCGACGCGAGCGCTCGACCGTAGAGCGCGGCGGCCTCGGTCCAGTTGCCGTCGGCGGCCAGCCGATCGGCGCGAACGAGCTCGTCGGTCTCGGCCGGACGCTCGATCGCCGCAACCGCGCGCTCGCCGTCGTCGAGCAACCCCGCGACCTGCGACACGGTCAGGCTGCCGAACCAGCGCATCGCGATCGTCTCGGTCGCCGAGTCGATCACAAGGAACGTCGGGTAGCCCAGGATGTTGCTACGCTCGACGAACGGCGCGTTCTTCGCTTCCTCCGTGTTGATCGACAGCCAGACGAACCGCCCGGCGTGCTTCGCGAGCGCGGGGTCGGTCCAGACCGTCGCGCGCACGAAGCGGCAGGTGTGTCACCACGGGGCCCAGGCTTCGACGAACAGCGGCACGTCGCGCTGTCGCGCCTCGGCCAGGGCCCGGGACCAATCGTCCTCGATGAAGGAGAGGGCCTGGGTCGCGACGGTCGCGACCGGAGCGCTCGGCCCGCAGCCGAGGAGCGCGAGCGCGAGAACGAAGATGGCTCCGTGCTTCATCGGAGCCAGCGTACGCGCGCCGCGCGCGCCGGTCAATCCGGCGCGTACCCGTGCTCGGCCATGCGCTTGCCGGCGACCGCGTACGCCGCGGCGGGCATGTCCTGGACGCCCGTGGCGTCGACCCAGCGGTTGTAGAAATTGAACAACGCGCAGACGGTGATCGCGTCGTACACCGCCTCCTGGGACCAGCCGGCGGCGAGCAGCGCGTCCACGTCCTCGACGCGGATCGTGCCCGATGCGCGGTTGACCAGGTCGAGAAACCGGAACAGCGCCTTCTCCGCATCGCCGATCGGCGCCGTGCGATAGTCGTCGAGCACCGCGCGCACCAGATCCGTCGAGCCGAGCAGCTCCGCCGCGACCGCGGCGTGGCTTCCGATTCAGAACGGGCACGCGTTGCGCCGCGACGTGAACGCCGCGATCAGCTCGCGCATCCCCGGAGCGAGGGGCGACGGACCGCGCAGCACCGCGTGCGTGAAGCGCGACAGATGGTCGGTCCGATCGGGCTTGTAGCTCAGCAGGTAGAGGATCTGCGGCACGGGCAACCCGTCCGCGCGCAGCGCGCGGATCGCCGGCCCGCGGAGCCCTGCGGGCTCGGCGCTCTCGACCTCGGACAGGAACATCGGCTTCATCGGGTCTCCTTCCCTCGCAGCACGAGGCCGTAGAACACGGCGGCGCCGGCGAGGATCGCCGTTCCGATCCACGACTGAGCAGGGTACGCGAGGAAGCTGTTGGCCACGACGCCGATCCCGACGACGACGAACACGAGCGTCGTCACCGGGTGGCCCGGGGCGCGGAACACGCCGGCCCCCCCGGTACCCTGGCGTCGCAGGCGAAACAGCGCGCCCACGGTCAGGGTCATGAACAGCCAGTCGGCGAACACGACGTAGGACAGGAGCTGGTCGTACGTGTTCGTCAGGAGGAGCGCGACCGAGACCCCGGCCTGGAGCCATAGGGCGGCGACGGGCGTGCGGAACCGCGGGTGGATCCGGGCCACGCAGCGCACGAGCAGCCCGTCCGCGGCCATCGCCCAGTACAGGCGCGATCCGGTGAGCAGGATCACGGAGAGGAAGCCCAGGCTCGACACGACGATCAGGCTGGCGACGAACCGCGCGCCGCCCTCGCCGGCGACCGTCCGGGCGACGTCGGCCGCGAGAGCCGAGGACGCGGCGACGCCGTGCGCCCCGAGGACGTGGAGGTACGCGACGTTCAACGCCAGGTACAGGACGACGACGGCGACGACGCCGAGGATCGTGGCCCGGGCCAGGTTGCGTCGCGGCTCCTCGATCTCTCCCGCGATCGATGCGCAGTTCTGCCAGCCGCCGTAGGCGAACACGATCGGGACGAGCGCGGTGAGGAGCGCCTGGACGAGGCCGATGTCCGGACCATCGGGCTCGGGAGGCATCGTCCCCGCGCTCGGGCGGAAGCTCAGCGCCAGCACGACGAGCAGGACGATGCCGATCAGCTTGGCCGCCATCACCGCGTTGTTCATCCATTTGCCGGCGCGGACGCCCAGCGTGTGGATCCCGGTGAGCCCGACGATCGCCGCGCCTGCGAGCAGGCGCACGCCGATCGGGCCGATCGCGTCGAACGGGCCGACCGGAACGACCGCGCGCTCGAAATACTGCGCGAACAGGATCGACACCGCGGCGATCGCTCCGCCGTTGATGATGAACAGGAGCGCGGTGCCGTAGAGGAACCCGGCGATCGGGTGGTACGCGCGGACGAGCCACGCGTACTGCCCGCCGACGGTCGGCATGCGCGACCCGAGCTCGGCATACGCGAAGCCGCCGAGGAGCGCGAGCGCGCCGCCGAGCGTCCAGGCCAGGAGGATCAGGCGCGAGTCGGGCAGGATCCGCGCAACGTTCGACGGGTTGGCGAAGATCCCGACCCCGATGATCGCGCCGGCCACGACCACCGCCGCGTCGACGAGCCCGAGCTCGCGGCGAAACCCTGGTTCGTTCGATTCCACGGGCCGCGAGTGTAACCGGCTCCCGGTCGACCCTGGTAAGCTCTCGACCCATGGGCTGCGCGAGCTTCGAGGGGGGCAGGATGGAGCGACGGACGTTCTTGCGTTCCGGTGCGGTCGCGGGTCTCGCGGCGCTGGCGAGCCGCGTGGCTGCGGATTCCGGGAGCGGCGCGAGCGCCGTGCCGGCGTTCGAGCTGGCCGAGGTCGGAATCGACGAGCTGCAGGCCGGGCTCGCCGCGGGCCGGTTCACCGCGCGCGCGCTCGCCCTCGCGTACCTCGAGCGGATCGACGTCGTCGACCGCAGCGGGCCGACCCTGCGCTCGATCATCGAGACGAACCCGGACGCGCTCGGCGATCGCCGACGCGCTCGACGCCGAGCGGCGCGGCGCAAGGGCGCCCGCGGGCCGCTGCACGGCATCCCGGTCCTGCTCAAGGACAACATCGACACGGCCGACCGGATGACCACGACCGCCGGCTCGCTCGCGCTCGAGGGCTCGATCGCGCGCCCGAGGACGCGTTCGTCGCCCGAGCGGCTGCGCGAGGCCGGGGCGGTGATCCTGCGGCAAGACGAACCTGAGCGAGTGGGCCAACTTCCGCTCCACGCAGCTCGTCGAGCGGCTGGAGCGGGCGCGGCGGCCAGTGCCGCAACCCGTACGCGCTCGACCGCAACCCGTGCGGCTCGAGCTCGGGCTCGGGCGCCGCGACGTCGGCCAGCCTGTGCGCCGCCGCGATCGGCACCGAGACCGACGGCTCGATCGTCTGCCCGTCGGCGCCTGCGGCCTGGTCGGGCATCAAGCCGACGGTCGGCCTGGTGAGCCGCGCCGGGATCATCCCGATCTCGCACACCCAGGACACCGCCGGACCGATGGCCCGCACGGTGCGCCGACGCGGCGATCGCTGCTCGGCGCGATGGCGGGCGCCGATCCGCGCGACCCGGCGACGGAGCCAGCGCGGCAACGGGGCCACGCGGACTACGCGCTCGTTCCTCGACGCCGCGGGCGCTGAAGGGCGCGCGCATCGGCGTGGCGCGCCAGTCACTTCGGGTTCAGCACGGCGAGGTCGACCGCGTGATCGAGCGCGGCGCTCGACGCGCTGAAGGACGCGCGGCGCCGAGCGTCGATCGACCCGGTCGAACATGCCCAACGCGACGGCGCTACGGCGACGGCGAGCTCGACGGTGCTGCTCTACGAGTTCAAGGCCGACCTGAACGCGTACCTCGCCGGGCTGCGGCCCGGCGGCGCGCGTGCGCACGCTCGCCGACGTGATCGCGTTCAACGAGCGCGCAGCGCGAGCGGGAGATGCCGTACTTCGGCCAGGAGCTGTTCCTGCGCGCGCAGGCGAAGGGGCCGCTCACCGACCGGCGTACCTCAAGGCGCTGCGCGCGAACCTGCCGCAGCTGCTCGCGCGACCGAGGGCATCGACGCGGTGATGGACAAGCACCGGCTCGACGCGATCGTCGCCCCCACGGGCGGGCCGGCCTGGCCGACCGACCTCGTCAACGGCGACCACTTCGTCGGCGGGAGCTCGACGCCCGCGGCGGTCGCCGGCTATCCCGCGATCACGGTGCCCGCGGGAAACGTCCACGGCCTGCCGGTCGGCCTGTCGTTCGTCGGTCGCGCGTGGTCGCGAGCCGGTGCTGCTGCGCCTGGCCTACGCGTTCGAGCAGGCGACGCGGCATCGGAAGGCACCGGAGTTCCATCCCACGCTGCCGACCTGACCGCCGTCGGCTAGAATGCGCCCGACCCGTACGACGGGAGGCGCCGATGCTCGCCCTGCGGATGCGTCAGAAGGAAGCTCGTTCTACTTCGTCAGCTATCCGGCCAGCGATCTCCTGCGCAAGGTTCGGTTCGTCACCCGATTCTACGGGGAGCGCGGCGAGGAGATCGGCGGCGAGCGCCGGCGCGAGCCCGACGAGGTCGAGCGGTTCATCGAGGCGATCGAGCGCAGCACGCGGGCGTTCCAGCGCCAGGTCAACCGCCGCAAGGTCGGGCAGATCCGGGACTTCTACCGCGCGGAGTCGCGCCAGCCGATCGTCCCCGGCGCGGTCCTGCTGTTCACCCACGAGGAGCTGCGGTTCGAGCCGCTCGGCGCGTACGAGCGCATGGGCGATCTGGCGGAGCCCAAGGACTCGTTCCTGATCATCGACGGCCAGCACCGGCTGGCCGGCCTGCAGTTCTACCTCGCCGAGCCCGACGCCGACCGCACGCTCGACATCCCGTGCGTGATCTTCGACGGGACGACCGCCGACTTCGCGACCGAGATGTTCGTGATCATCAACTCGACGCACACGCGGATCAACAAGTCGCACATCGTCGATCTGTACGAGCGCATCGAGTGGGGCGCGGATCCGCAGAAGCGGTTTGCCGCGGGCCTCGTACGGGCGCTGTACGAGGAGAACGACTCGCCCCTGCAGTACCACATCAACATGCTCGGCGGGCGGTCGCAGCGCGACCTGTGGATCAACCAGGCCCAGCTGTTCGGCGAGGTGCACCGCCTCGTGCTGCGCAAGGACGTGCGGAGCCGGTTCCAGGACGGCCGGGGCCTGAGCCGCGAGCGGGGCTACGGCTTCCTGCGCGACGTGCTGCGCGCCGCGCGCGCGGCGTTTCGCGAGGCGTGGGGCGACAACGCACGGTACATGGTCACGCGGGACGTGACGCTCAAAGGTCTCGTGCGCGTCGCCGGGGACATCGGAGCGGCGTGGCGCAAGCTACCCACGGGACGCGAGCTGGCCCCGATCCTCGAGCGGCAGCTCTCGCCGTGGGCCGAGCTGCAGCGCGAGTTTCGCCGCGAGGGGTTCTACGAGCGCTTTCCGGCGCGTGGACAGGTCGAGCGCGTGGACAAGATCCGGCGGCGTCTGGCCCGTGCGGCCGGCCTCGGCGAGTGAGATCAGCCGCCGGCGAGCTTCTTCGCCAGCGCGATCGCGGCGTTCATGCCCTTGGTCTCTTTCGTCGCGCGCACGCGTGATTTCTGCGCCGGCGCGAGCTGGCGCATGTAGCCCAGGTACCGACCCTGGAGCTTGAGCGCGCGGCGTCGCGCGGGCGAGAGCTTCAGCTTGCGCGGAGCGGCCTTGCGCGGTCCGGGTTCGACGCGGCGCGCCAGACCGGCAAGGGCGCCGAGCGCCCGCTCGAGCTGTCGCAGCGAGGCCCGAACCGCCTGGACATGCCTGGGAATCGTCGAGATGCGAGGCATAGACGGGATCGTAGCACACGGCGGCCGCGTCGCGCGCCCGCGTCGCGCGCCCGCGTCGCACCGCGGGCTCAAGAACTGGGCTTGACCGCCACGAACACGTGCGTCACGAGGTCCGCTTCGGCCGTCGTGGCCGGGTTACTTGCGAACTCGTCCCACGAGCTGTCGAGCACCTCGTGGCCGTGCACGGCGGCGAACGCCACGAGCTTGGCATGCGTCTGCGGCACGTCGGCCAGGGCACCGCGATGTACCGCGCGAAGCGCGGTTCCGCCGGGCGAGCGATGAATCTGGACCGGCGACCGCGCGGGCACCGGCTTGTCGGGCTCGTGGTCGATCGGGACCGCGGCCTCGAACCCGCTGCCTCGGTCGCCCTTGCGCGTCGGCACACGGATCCGCGCGCCGGCCTGGATCAGACGACGTTCGGCGATGAACTTGTCGATTCGGGCGTAGGCCGCGGCGAGGTTCGCGAGCATGGCTCTCGGATCGGAGCTCGGCGGGCCGACCGTGTAGGCGACGAGAACCGGAACGGCGTCGACGAGCGTCACCTCGAGGTCGGCGAAATCGGCCCGCGGCATCTGCTCGGCGAGGCTCTTGAGGCGAGCGAGTCCCGTCTCGAGCTGCGGTCCAATCCACCCGTCGAACCTCCGGCCCAGATACCGCGCGAGCGGGTTCGTCCCGACGTCCGCCTCGAAGCCCCAGGTCACCCGGGTCGCGCCGGACGCGGGCACGATCCGGATCTCCGCGGTGGCCTCGTGGCCCGCGCCGACGTCGACCCGCATGTGCACGCGCTCCATCGGCAGCGCATCGACGATCTCCAGGCTCCCGCCGGGCCAGCTGGCCTTCGTTCCGTCGACCCGAACCTCGGACATCGCGCCCGAAGCGGTCGCGCCCGCTTCGGTCGCGCCCGCTTCGGGCCACGGGGACCACGACTCGAGCGCCCGCAGGCCGCTCACGAGCGTGTACACGGTCGCCTGCGGGACGTCGATCGTGGTCGAGCGCTCGACACGCACGCGACGCGGGAGCGCGAACGCGTAGGCCATGACGAGCGCGGCCAGCGCCGCCAGGACGAGCACGAGGATCCGGAGGACGCGCATGCCGTCTTGTCTCCGCCCGGAGCATAGCAGGCGATCCTCCGTTGCAGCAGACGGCTGGTACCCTGGGGGCCATGCTCTCGCTTCGCCGGAACGCCGGGACACCACGGCGCGGTCGTCGCTCGCACGATCGGGACGTCCCGTGGCGCCGGCGCTTGCCGTGGCTCTTACTCTTGGTCCTGGGTATCGCTCTCCGCGCGACGGCACCGCACGTGGCGATCGTGCGGGACGCGTACGCCGGAACGTTCTACCCGCTCGTATCGCGCGGCCTCGGCGCCGCCACGGGGTGGATCCCGTTCTCGGTCGCCGAGCCGGCGGTGGTGATCCTGGCTCTCCTGCTCCTTGTCTTCTTGTATCGGGGCTTGCGCCGCGTACGGCTGGGCCAGCGCCGTCTCACGAACCTCGCGGCGTGCGGCGCGGTGAACGCGCTGGCCCTTGCCGGTCTGGCATACGGCGGTGCGATGGTGCTGTGGGGCGTCAACTATCACCGGGTCCCGCTGGCGCAGGAGCTGGGCTACGATGCAGCGGAGCCGTCTCCGGACGAGCTGCGGGCGCTCGCCGCGGAGCTCGTCGAGGCGACGAACGCGACGCGCGGCGAGGTCCTCGAGGACGGAGGCGTGATGCGCCTGCCCGACATCCCCACGCGGGCCCTGGCGCGGGCGACGCGCGGCTTCGAGCGCGCGGCCCAGTCGTACGAGCCGCTGACCCGCGGCTACGCCGGGCGGGCCAAGCGATCGTTCCTGTTCTCGTCCGTGCTCTCGTATCTCGGGCTCGCCGGCATCTTCGTCCCGTACACCGCGGAGCCCACGGTGAACGGACTGTTGCCCGACGCGGAGCTGCCGTTCACGGCATGCCACGAGATCGCGCACCAGATGGGCTACGCACGCGAGGACGAGGCGAGCTTCGTCGGGTTCCTTGCCTGTGCTCGGCACCCCGATCCGGACTACCGCTACTCGGCGAACCTCGCGGCGCTACGGTACGCGCTGTCGGCCCTCGGCGACGTGTCCGAGCCCGATCGGCAGGAGATCGCGGGCCGGCTGCGCCCCGAGGTGCTGCGCGACCTGGCGGCGCTGCGCGCGTTCTGGGAGCGCTACGAGTCGAAGGTCACGGACGTCGGTGAGCGCGTGAACGACCTGTACCTGAAGGCCCAGGGGCAGACCACGGGCACGGCGAGCTACGGCGCGATGGTCGATCTGCTCCTGGCGCAGCGCCGGGCCAGCCGGTCCGCAGGATGAGCGCCGAGCTGTTCGAGGTCGTTCGGGCGTTCGCCGTCGACGGCGAGGTCGTCGACGTTCGCCTGTACGGGAGCGGTCACATCCAGGACACGTTCGTCAGCACGGTGCGGCGTCCGGACGGGCGGCTCGCGCGCTACCTGCACCAGCGGATGAACCGACGTGTGTTCCCCGCGCCCGAGCGCGTGATGGAAAACATCGCCCGCGTGACCGGCCACCTGCGCCGCCGGATCGCCGCGGAGGGTGGCGATCCCGAGCGCGGCACGCTGACGATCGTCCCGACCGCGAGCGGCGCGGCGCTCCACGAGACCGCGAGCGGCGAGACGTGGCGCACGTTCCGGTTCCTCGAGGGCGCACACAGCTTTCCCGTGACGCGTGACCGAGCGCACGCGTTCGAGGCCGCATCGGCGTTCGGGCGGTACGTGCGACAGCTCGTCGACCTCCCGGGTCCACGCCTGCACGAGACGATCGCCGGGTTCGGCGATCCCGCTCGCCGTCACACCGACCTCCTGCGGGCGATCGACGCGGACGCCGCGCGGCGGGTCCGGCTCGTCGGCCCAGAGCTTCGGTTCGTCGAGGGCCACGCCGATCTCGTGCGCGAGATGCGCGAGCTCTTCGCTCCGGGCGCGCTGCCCGAGCGCGTCGTGCACCACGACACGAAGGTCGACAACGTGCTGATCGACGACGCGACGGGCCGCGCGGTGGCAGTCGTGGACCTCGACACGACGATGCCCGGCCGCGTGCTCTACGACTTCGGCGACCTCGTCCGGCTCGGCGCGGCGCGTGCGGCCGAGGACGAGCGCGATCCGGCGTGCGTGGTCGTCGATCGGGACCTCCACGTGGCGCTTCGCGCCGGTTACCTCGACGCGGCGCGCGACGTTCTCTCGGGCGACGAGCTCGAGACGCTCGATCGAGGCGGTCCGATCGTCGCCCTGACGCTCGGGATCCGGTTCTTGACCGATTACCTCGACGGCGACCTGTACTTCAAGACACGGCGCGAGGGCCAGAACCTCGACCGCTGTCGCGTGCAGTTCGCTCTGGTCGCGCAGCTGTAGCGGAAACGAAGAGTGTCCCCGTTTCCTCGGCAACCGCGTCGAGGGCCTCGAACGAGCGCGCATAGCGCAGGCGCTGGACCGGGACCTCACGCACGAGCGCACCGACGAGGTCGAACCGCGCGCGTGACGCCGCGGGGTCTTCGGGCTCGAGCTGGAACAGCGAGCGCAGGATCGCGACGTACGCGTCCGAGCCCCGGAGCCGCTGCGCGTCGACCGCCGCGGGCGGCGCAGGCCCATCGTCCGTTTCGTCGAGCACGTACACGCCGCGCAGCGCGACCGGGTCGTGCGCCGCGGCCCCCGGGTCCTGAGCCATCCGGCGCTTCGCCGTGTAGTGCGCGACCGGCGATGTGGGAGCGGCGCGACCGGCGATGACCTCGAGCGCATCGGGGCACAGCCGGATCCCCGGATAGCTGCCCTGGACGATGAACGGCCCGGAGGCATCCCGCGCGACGATCGAGCAGTCGTCGGACACGACGGCGAAGCCCCGGGCCCCGAGCGCGGCCACGAGCGTCGACTTGCCCGCGCCCGACCGACCGAGCAACACGTGGCCGCTCGCGCCATCGGCGACGCAACCCGCGTGCAGCACGAGGAGCCCGCGCAGGCTCAGCACGCGGGGCAGGACCTGATCGAGCAACAGGTGGCGGAGCGTGGCCTCGGGGGTTTCGTCGAGCGGGCGGCACCAGATCTCCCGTCCGTCGCCGCGCACGACGAACTCCGCGAGGCCGGGGAACCCCAGGCGATGCCCGTCCCCGGCTCGCCCGTACGACACGGACACCTCCCCGCCGGGCGACCGCCAGTGATGAGTCCACGCCGCCGCTCCCGGCGCCGCGTCGCCCGCGGACACGACGCGGACCCGGCACGTGGCCGGGCCTCGCCGGGCGGACGCCGTCTCGGGAAGCGGCAGATCGCTGTCGACGACGAGATCGCCGAAACGACAGAGCGGCATCAGGGGCGCGGTCGCTGCCCGGATGAGCCCTCGTTGGCGCTCCCGCTTCCGCCCGCGGTCAGGTCCTTCAGCTCGCCGTACTCGGTCAGCTTCGGCGCGCGGTACGGCTTCTTCGTCTCCGTCGCGCCATCCTTCGGTTCGCTCATCCCACTCTCCTCATCGACGGTCGAGTCCGTCTGTCGCCGCAACCACTCCGCAAGCTGTGCCGCCGCCCAGAGCTGCTCTCCGGCCGCAGGATCGCTCGATGCGCGGAACCGCTCGCGGGCCAGGTCGAGCTTCGCGCGGTCGACGTACGGCGCGAGCCGCTCGCGACCGTCGTCGAGCGATCGCTCGACCGCCCTCGCCCGTTGCCGCACCAGTCCCTCGAGAAACCGCGGCCCGAGGCGCTGCCAGCGTCCGCGGCGCCAGCGCACCTCGTCGGGCACGAGGCCCCGACACGCCTCGCGCACGATCCACTTCGTCCAGCCGTCGCGCACCTTGCAACCCCACGGCAGCGCCACGGCCAGCTCCACCACGCGCCGATCGAGAAACGGGTGCCGGGCCTCGATCGACGCGACGGCGGCGACGCGATCGTAGCGCTCGACGGCCACGGCGAGAAAGGGATGATCGATCTGCGATGCGTGGTATTCTCGCAGATTCGCCGGCCGTGGCGAGCCGCCCGCGCCCCACAGCGCGATCAAGCGCTCGCCGACCCGCGCGCGCCGAGCGAAATCCGGATCGAGGATCGTCTCGGAGAGCACGCACGCCACGCGTCGCCGCTCGATCGCCCGGCGCCCGACACGGCGGCCGGATTCCGGGGTCCAGGCGTGACGGGCCGCGCGGGCGAGCAGCCGCCCGCGGGTGGACCATGGACCGTAGCTCCCGGCGTAGAACGCGGCCAACGCTCCGGCCTCGCGCCACGCGCTCCGGATGTCTCCACGGCGCAGGACGAGGCCGAGGAAGTCCGGCTCGAGCGACGCGACCGCGTCCCCGTCGACGCCGTCGAGAACCGCCGCGAGCCCGGCGCGCTGCGCGAGCAGATAGACGAGGAGCGGCACGATCATCGTCGCGTCGAACGGCTCGTCGAGCCGACCGAGGAGCTCCGCGAGTGGCGCGTCGAGCCCCGGGAGATCGTCGAGGCCGATCCGGGCCGGCTCGAACCCCGGCTCGGCGAGGAGCGCCTCGATGGCCCGGGTCTCGGGACACGAGCCGTCTCCGAGCACGGCCGAGAACGTCGGTAGCGGCGTTGCGCCACGATCGAGCCGCGCACGGGCGCCGAACGCGGCGATCGCCGTCGAGTCGACGCCGCCGCTGAGCATCACGCCCGCGCCCGCGGATCCATCGATCCGGCAGCGCACCGCCTCGGCGAACACCTCGCGGAACGCCTCGACGAACTCCTCGGGTGTCGCCTGGAGCGCGGGCGCGTCGGCCGGGCTCCAGTACCGCTCGAGCGTGATCCCGTTCGCGCCCGAGCCGAGCCGATGCGCCGCGGGCACACGGCGGATCTCGCGGTAGAACGTCGACGTGCGGTCCCGGGCCTCGAGCGGCGGCACGAGGTAGTCGGCGATCCGCCCATCGTCGAGCGTGAACGGCCCGTCGAGCGCGAGGAGCGCCCGCGCTTCGGACGCGACCCCGAGGATTCCCGGCGCCACGTGGTGGTACAGCGTGCGCGTGCCGAAGGCATCCCGCGCCGCGAGCAAGCGCCTGCGCCGTCCGTCCCACACGACGAGGGCGAACTCGCCGACCAGACGCTCGAGGAACCGCTCGCCCCATGCCTCGTACGCACGCAGCGCGAGCTCGGCATCGCCGAGGCGCGCGCGCGCGACGTCGACACGGAGGAGCGGCGCCAGATCGCGCCGGTTGTCGATCCGGCCATCGAGAACGATGGCGATCGTCGTCGATGCCGCGAGACGAGCCGACGCGATCGACGCTCCGCGACCACCGGCCGACGAGCAGACGCCGAGCCCGACCGGTCCGTCGCACCACAGCTCCTGGCCGCAACGACCTCGGTGGCGCAGGCGCCCGAGCATGCGGGCGAGGCTCCGTCGATCGACGGGCCGACCGTCGCGCGCGTGGATCGCGGCCAGCCCGCTCACGACCGCGTACCGAACTCGTGCTGGAACGCCGTGTAGCGCGCGACGTTCTCCGCGTCGTCGCCGACCACGCGCCCGTCGATCTCGACCCAGGCGTGGGCCCGGAACGCGCCCCGGTCGAGCGCGGCTCCGACGCGCAGCCGCGCGTCGAAGCCGTGACGTCTCAGGAGCCATCGCAGGCACACGGCGCGAGCCAGGCAGCGCACGGGCACGGGGGCGCGAGCGACGGCCTGCTCGACGCGGCGGACGAGCGCGGGGAGCGGCTCGGTCCGGCTTGCGCGGCGACCCGCGGGGATGCGGTCGAGCAGCGTCTCGACGCGTCCGAGGCCGAACGCCCGCAGCGCGAGCGCGATCGACAGGAGGAGCACGATGTCACGCACGGCGGATCTCGATGAGACCGCGCTCGACGAGCGACGCCACGAGCGCCGCGACGTCGCGCCGCAGGGTGTCGGCCGCCACGTCGTACTCCCGTCCCAGGGTCTCCAGGGCCTCGTCGATCGTCGCCGTGGAGGTCAGGACGCGCCAGAAACGCGTCCCGACCTCGTCGAGGCCGAAGTACGTCTCGGTCGCCAGGTCGAGGAGCACGCCTTCGCCGTCGAGCTCCTGGAACAGCACGCGCTCGGGCACGACGACGCGCGAGTCGAACGACGTCTCCATCCCGTCAGACCCGGCCCGATCCGACGAGGGCGCGCACGTGCGTGAGACGTCCAGCGCCCGCGCCGTAGCGCGTGGCGAGCCACGCGCGATCGGGCCACACGGCGCGGCGGACGAACCGCACCGCGTCCCGCGCACGGTCGGTACACAGGAACGGGAACGCGGGTCGTCTGTGCCAGACCCCGCGATCGCCGAGGATCGCCCGCGGCGAAGCGAGCCGCCCGAGCGCGATCCGCCGGCCTCGAGGCGGGCGGAGCCGTTCGAGCGCGGATGTCGCGCCCGGGACACCGATCGTCCGCTCGGCACGGTCGAGCGCGAGCCATACCGCGGTCGCGACGCGCCAGCGCACCGCCCGCTCGACCACGACGCGCCAGTCCGGCCTGCGGGATCGCGCGACGAGCGCGAGGTCGAGGAGCCCGCGCAGTGGAGCTTGCGCCACGTGGTTCGTGACCAGGTGGCACGCGAGGTGGATCACCTCGTCCTCGGCCGCGAGGCGCCGGGCCGCCCGGCCGGGCGCGACGGGAACCGCGCGCTGCCAGACGCTCGCCTCGTCGACGCTCGCCGTCCACCGGACCCAGTAGCCGCGGAACGCGGTCTCGTGCAGCTCGACGAGACCGGAGCGCCGGCCCGGCGGACGGAGCTGGACCTCCCCGGGCGACGGTCGAGCCACCTGACCGTAGCCCAGTCCACGCAGCGCGCTTTCGGCATCGACGATGCGCTCGCTCCCGATCCACAGATCGAGATCGGACATCGGACGGCGGCTCGGACCGCCGTACGCCGAGTGCGCGAGCGCCGCCCCTTTGAGCAGCACGACCGGGATCGCGGCCGCGGCGAGCGCAGCCTCGATCCGCTCGAGCGCATCGAAGTGCGCCCGGTTCGTCGCGGCGACCGAGAGCGCCGCCGGCCGGAGTCGCGCGGCGACGAGCGGGTCGAGCGATTCGCACGCGAAGTAGAACGGTGCCACGAGATCGTGTCGCCCGAGCCAGTCGGTGAGCGGCGACGTGACGCTGCGCGAGGGACGGAAGCTCGGCGATTCGCAGACAAGGGCGTCGGCGAGCGCACCGAGGAGCTGTCGTGCCTCGCGCTCGTCCCGCCACGGCTCAAGCGAACCCCGCGCCCGCACGCGCCGAGGCTAGAGCGTACGCGACCAACGGTCAAGCCACGGCGCGCCGCGGCGCGTCGTCGTCTAGCGCTCGGCCTCGCGCACGCGCGACAGGATCGCCTCGGCCATCCGCGGGTCGGAGCGGCGCACGATCTCGGCTCGCTCGCGCGCCGTAGCGAGGTCCCCACGCGAGATCGCGATCGCCGCGAGGAACGCGTGCGCTCGTGGCTCCTCGGGACGCGTCCTGAGCGTGTCGAGGAACGCGCGCTCCGCTTCGTCCGAGCGCCCGAGGTCCATCAGCGCCGCGCCGAGCTGGAGCCGCGTGTCGACGAGCGTCCGATCGAGCGCCACGGCACGCGCGTAGGCTTCGACCGCGGCTTCGGGCTGCCCCGTCCGCGCGAGCGCGAGGCCGAGATTCGCGTGTGCGGCGGCGAGATCCGGGGCGAGCGCGCAGGCTCGCTCGAGCGGCGCGATCGCCTCG
This sequence comes from uncultured Acidobacteriota bacterium, assembly GCA_963824225.1. Classification (GTDB taxonomy): domain Bacteria; phylum Acidobacteriota; class Polarisedimenticolia; order Polarisedimenticolales; family Polarisedimenticolaceae; genus CAWGOF01. The sequence goes on from CAWGOF010000003.1 coordinate 1,589,091, forward strand.
GCCGGACGGCCGGCCTCGAGCAGCACGCCGCCGATGAGCGCATGCGTCTGAGCCCGCCGGGGCTCGAGGCGCGCGGCCTCGGCGAGCCGCGCGAGCGCTTCCTCGCGCCGGCCGACCCGGGCCAGGCAGTCGCCGAGCTGCTCCTGCGCGCGCGCCGAGAGCGGCCGCAGCCGCACCGCTTCCTCGGCGTGCGCGAGCCCCAGGGCGAGCTCGCCACGTCGCACGAGCTCCATCGACAGAGCGTAGTGGGCGACGTCGTTGTCGGTCGTCACGGCCAGAGCCCGCGTGAACAGCGCCTCGGTGTCGCGCCAGATACGGATCTGGCTCGCGGTCTGAAGGGCCAGGGTGGCGAGGACCGCCGCGCATCCGAGCGCGAGCACGCCGCGCGCCGCGCGCGAACGAGCCGCGGCGAGCCGGGCGCCCTCGGCGGCGACGGCAGCGAAGAGCCCGATCTGCGGCAGGTACGTATACCGGTCGGCCCGCGCCTGGACGCCGATCTGCACGAGGCCCAGCACCGGGACAAGGGCGATGAGGAACCACAGCCAGCCCGTGAGCAGCCACGGTCGCCGAGCCCGGGCGCGCCAGGCGACGGCGGTCGCGAGGAGGATGAGCCCGAACGCCCCAGCGATCGACAGCACGGACCAGCCGCGCTGTGGATACGGATAGAACGGGCCGAGCCCGACCGGGAACACGAGATCGCCGAGGTACGCCGCGAGCGACACGCAAGCGTTGCCCAGGCGCTGGGCCAGAGACAGCGCCTCGAGGCCGCTGAGCGTCCCCGCGCGGTGCTGCGCGACGAGCGTCAGCGCCGTTGTCGCCCCGGCGGCGACGAAGAGCGGGAGCTTCTCGACGACGAGCCGGGACCACGGCTCGCGCCGGGCGAGCGGCCAGGCGTCGAGCAAGAGGAACAGGACCGGCAGCGTGACGAGCATCGACTTGGCCGCGAGACCCAGGACCGCGAGCAGCGCGACGACGACGTATCGCCGGCCCGACGGGCGCTCGGCATAGCGCACGTAGGCCAGCACCGCGCCGAGACCGAGCGCCGCGCTCAGCACGTCCTTGCGCTCGGAGATCCACACCACCGACTCGACGCGCAGCGGATGGAGCGCGAACGCCGCGGCGGCGAATCCGGCGGCGATCGTGCTCGTGACGTCGGCCGCTCCGCGGGCGCGCGCGGCGAGGTCGCCGAAGAGGAAGAACGCCAGCACGGCGACGAGCGCGTGGAGCGCGATGCTCGTCGCATGGTGGAACCGCGCGTCGAGGCCGAACAGCTCGACGTCGAGCATGTGCGAGACCCACGTCAGGGGATGCCAGTTCCCGGCATGGCCCGGCTCGACCGCGTGGCCGAGACCCTCGACGGTCAGGCCCTCGCGCACGAACCGGTTGGCCGTGACGTAGTCCGGATCGTCGTACTGGAGAAACGGATAGCCGAGCGCCGGGAAGTAGACGGCGCACACGGCGAGCGACAGGAGGGCCGCGAGCCCCACGCTCAGCCGCGCGGCTTGCGCGTCCGGCCCCCGCTCCCGCGCGTCGGTCGACACGACGCGGGATTATAGGCGCCTGGTGGTATCCTCGACCGCTTTTGCGGAGCCGCGATGGAAGCGCAAGACACGAAGTCCCTTCCCGACAACGCGTACGAGCCGCTGAAGCCGGGCGAGGTCTACCGGCCGATCGTGCCCCCCTCGGCCCGCCTCCCCGAGGGCAGCGCGCGGTCGGTCCTGTGGGGCATCGCGCTGTGCGTCGTGTTCAGCATCGCCTCGGCGTACTCCGGGCTCAAGGTCGGCCAGGTGATGGAGGCCGCGATCCCGATCTCGATCCTCACGATCGGCCTCGCGCGCGTCTACGCGCGGCGATCGACGATCCTCGAGAACGTGATCGTGACCGGCGTCGGCGGCGTATCGGGCTCGGTCGCCGCGGGCGCGATCTTCACGCTCCCCGCGCTCTACGCGCTCGAGCTCGCGCCGCATCCGCTGCAGACGACGTTCATCTGCCTGGCCGGTGGCTGCCTGGGCGTGCTGTTCCTGATCCCGCTCAGGCGCTACTTCGTGCGCGAGATGCACGGCCAGCTCCCGTACCCCGAGGCCACGGCGATCACCGAGGTCCTGGTCACGGGCGAGAAGGGCGGCTCGCAGGCCAAGCTCCTGCTCCAGGCGACCGCGGTCGCCGGGGTCTACGACTTCCTGACCACCACGTTCTCCCTGTGGAACGAGTCGGTCAACCTGCGGTTCTTCGGCGTCGTGCGCACGCTGGCCGAGAAGGGTCGCGTCGCGTTCGGGTTCAGCGCCGAGGCGTTCATCCTCGGGCTGGGCTACGTGATGGGCCTGCGGTCGTCGTTGATCCTGTGCGCCGGCGGCGTGCTGTCGAACTTCGTGCTCGTCCCGCTCGTGTTCATGGTCGGCCAGCACTTCCTCGGGCCGGTGTACCCCGGCACCGTGCCGATCCTCGAGATGAGCGAGGCGCAGATCTTCCGCGGCTACGTGCGGTTCATCGGCGTCGGCGCGATCGCGACCGCCGGGATCTTCGGCATCATCAAGTCGCTTCCGGTGCTGATCGGCTCGTTCTCGATCGCCCTTCGGGCGTTCAAGAAGGGCGAGGGCCACGTCGAGCTCGAGCGCACCGACCGCGACGTGTCGGTGATGACGATCCTGCTCGGCACGCTCGCCGGCGCGCTGGCGACCGCGGTGTTCTTCGGCACGCTGAGGCCCGGTTGGCTCGTGCTCCTCGTGGGGCTCGGCTTGACCCTTCTGTTCTCGTTCTTCTTCACCTCGGTCGCGGCGAACGCGATCGCCACGACCGCCCGCAATCCGGTGTCGGGCATGACGATGCTGACGATCATCATCTCGTCGGTCGTGCTGCTGAATTTCGGCCTCTCGGGCACGACCGGAATGTTCTTCGTCATGGCGATCGCCGGCATGGTGTGCACGGCGCTCTCGGTCTCGGGCCAGACGATCACCGACCTCAAGACCGGGTACTGGCTCGGCTCGACGCCCGCCGTGCAGGAGCGGCTGAAGTTCTACGGCGTGATCGCCGCGGCGATCGCCTGCGCGCTGACGATCGCCGTCCTGGCCAAGGGTTACCAGTTCGGCCAGGCGGTGCCCGGCGACCCGCGCGAAGTGCTCGCCGCCCCGCAAGCGTCGATCATGAAGGCGCTCGTCGAGGGGTTCATGAACCGCCAGCCCGTGGCGTGGGCGCTCTTCGGGACGGGAGCGGCGATCGCCGTCGCGCTCGAGATGCTCCAGGTTCCGGCGCTGACGTTCGCGCTCGGGATGTACCTACCGCTCGAGCTGAACACGCCGGCGCTCGTCGGCGGCTACCTGCACCACTTCGTCACCCGCAGGAGCACCCGAGTCGGAGGCGAGCGCGGCCGCACGATCCGCGAGCGCGGCGTCGTGATCGCATCGGGGCTGATGGCCGGCGGCGCCCTCGGCGGCGTCCTCGGCGCCGCGATCAAGATCGCCAACCCAGCCGTCGAAGAGGCGGTCAAGGTCGGCTGGTTCGACGTCGACTGGCTGTCGCAGGGCTCGGCGATCGTGCTGTTTACGGGGATTTGCGTTTATCTCTGGCTCGGGGCGAATCGATCGGCCGCAAACGACTCGACACGCTGACAAACTCGTTCCTCGCGGACTCCCTACTCTGTGTTGGCCTCTGAAAGGAAATAGGGAGATCTACGATGGAATCCTTCTTGCGTTCTCGACCTCGCTTCTTCTGACCGCGTTCACGGCCCAGGCGGCCAAGCCGCTTCCGTCCCCCCAGCCGGCACCGCCGCCCGACCTGACGATCAGCGCGTATTCGATCGTCTCCCCGGCCGTGGTCCACTGCGGACCGATGCAGATGATCACCTTCAGCGTGACAGAGACGAACCTCGGGGCAGGACCATCCGGGCCCTACTTCACGGCTTATTCCTCCAATGGCGTGGGGTTTTGCTTCCCGTCGCGGCCTGGCCTCGCCGGCGGAGCGTCCGCGACGTTCACAGACGTTTGCACGCTGAACAACGGTCCGTGCTGCTCTCCAGGGGCCTGGACGATCCCGTTCTTCGCATTCGTAGACACGGCGAGTGCCATAGTCGAGACCAAAGAGGCGAACAACCAGAGCCAGACGATCGTCCAACCTGCGCAGTGCCCCTGAGTCCCGAGGCGCCCCAGTCGAGCGTCAGATCCCACCGAGCGGCCTCGTCCCCTACTGCATCTCGAAGCAGCTCTCGACGGCGGTCTGGTTCCCCGTAGCCGTGCGGGCGATGATCTCGAACTTGAACACCTCGCCGAGGGCGGTGAAGTCCTCGGGTAGCTCGAACTCGGTCACGTTCGGCGGAAGGTCGACACTGAACAGCGGGAATTCGTCCTCCTCGTCCTCCACGACCAGCTGGTACTGGACGATCTCGACCGAGCCCGCATCGCCGATGGTGGGATGGGACTGCGTCACCGCCTCCCAGCGGATGGTGACGGGCGCTATCACCGAGGGCAGCGGGACGGCGTCGCAATTCGCGGCCGACGCCTGACCGTTCACCCTCACGCCGCCCGGGGGCGCGGCCAGCACGTGGCTCAGCTCGACGACGCTCTCGAGCTCATCGCCCTCGGTCGTCACACCGCTGATCTCCCAGTCCCCCGCCGGGAAGCGCTCGAAGAACTCGGCGAGCGTCAGCTCGTCGGGAAAGCTCGGCTCGTCGCTCTCGAAGAACAGCTCGGTCAGGCCATGGCGGCGCAGCGAGCCTTTGCTCGTGATCCTGAGCTGCTCGCGCTCGTCCGGGCTCTCGATCTCGAGCTGCGACCACGCGTCGCCGTCGACGAACCCGTGGATGCCGAGGTCGCCGTCCGTGTCGTTCAGCTCGAGGAAGATCCGCGCCTCGTCGAACGGCTCCTCGTCGCCGTCGTTGGCTTGCTCTTCGTCGTAGCGGTCCTGATGGCGGTCGAGACGACGGTCGTCCGAGATCACGGGCAGGGAGACCGCGAGGGCCAGGGTGATGACGGAAAACGCGAGCAAGCGTCGGTTCATCGTCGTTCTCCTTTTTTTGCCGAGATGGGTGTACCCGTTGGAGGGTCCGCGGCATGGAATTCCTCCGCTGCTGGGTAACGCCCACGCCCCCTGGCCGGGCAAGGATCGCCGGGAAGTCCGGGGGCGCAATCAGAGCGAAAGTAGATCGCGTGGGGAGCCGCGCGAGGTCTCACCCGTGGGACGCTTTTCTAGCGCGCTTTTGGATCGCGAAGCGGACGTCGGGGCGGCGAGACCAGCGTCGATGCCCTTGGCCTTGAACGCTACGTCAGATGGTTTTCGCGCCTACGCGGCCACCCGCCTGGACGTCACAACAAGCCCCTTCGAGATGTCGTAGCCGGCTACCTGGCACGAGTGCAAGCGGATGATCTCCTTCTTCGTCGGGAACTCGAAGGTCATCTCGGAGACGAACGGATCGTCCGTCGGAAGCACACTCACGCGCTTGATCGCCGGCCACAGCTCCCGGCTGAGGACGCGCCGAAGAAGGTCGATGATCCGTGGGATCGCCTCAGCCCGGCTGATTCGGTTGAGACCCTTCGCGCTGACGACTACATGCCAGTCGTCGCCAATCGCAGACTCCGGCGCGATGAGGAGGAGCAAGGCGACCGGGCCGTATTCCCGGTGCAGCTCGCGTCCGACCCTCCGGATACCCTTCACCAGTATTTCGCGATCCACTGGAGTATCCCGTTCTTCGGATCCCGAATTGGTCAGGATTCCGAGTGCATGCGAGCCATGCGTTCCGCCAGTGTAGCGCCGTTCTGGGTTCCATGGCCGGGCGAGCGACCAGTTGGCGACAACCGCGGGAGACGCCAGGTCGAGCTTCGGTTTGAGCCCTGCGAGGAAGACGAGTTGATCGAGATCGTGCACGGCGTAGACCTGCCTGAGCGGTCCGACCGCGGGATAATCCTGGATGCCGAGGAGCTTGCAGATGCGAGCCTTAAGGGCCAGCTCGACCACGTAGCCGGCCAAGTAGGCAGCGCCGTCGTACAGACGAGCGTCATAGAGCGCCTCGCTCTCCCTGAGGCCCAGATGCGCCAGGGTCTTCAACTCGCGCCGCGTCGGCACCACAGGTAGACGGTGAGGCCCGCACCGAGCCGAGCGCCAGACCGGCGCCCCGTAGCGCGGTTGCACCCTCGAAACGCACGGATCCACTGCGGCGCGGTTGCAGCCCTGAAACGTCCTCCGGGTGACGCCGAACGTCACCTGGGACTAGCTTCTTGCCAGGCGCCACGGGCGCTGTCCTATGGAAGACGACCCCCGAGCCACCCATCCGCGCATGTACGCGGAACCAATGAGCACAACGGAGCCTCCGGCACAGAACGGCGCGATCGAGCCGGAGCTCGAGCGCATCCATGCGTCGAGCTACGGCTGGGCCCTGGCCTGCTGCCGCTTCGACCGCCAGGAGGCGGAAGAGGTCCTCCAAGCGTCCTACCTGAAGGCGATCGAGGGCCGGGCCAGGTTCAACGGGCACTCGAGCCTGCGCACCTGGTTCTTCGGCGTGGTCAAGTTGACGGCGGCCGAGCATCGGCGCTCGGGCCTCGTGCGACGCCTCGCCCTCGGCCGCTGGGTCGAGCGGCGAGCGACGCCTGCACCCACGCCGACACCCGAGGCGCTGACGAGCGCGAGCCAGATGGAGCGGCGCCTGCGCCGCGCGCTGCTCGAGCTCTCGCCGCGCCAGCGCGACCTCCTGCACCTCGTGTTCTATGAGGAGCTGTCGGTCGCCGAGGCGGCCGAGGTCCTGCGATTGCCGATCGGTACCGCGCGCACGCACTACGAGCGGGGCAAGGCGCGGCTGCGCCAGCTCCTCAATGAAGCGGGAGACCGATGATGGACCGGCACGAAGAGAAAGACCGCGAGCTCGAGCGGATGTTCGAAGCGGCCCGCGAGGCGGACCGCGAGGTGGCTCCGGCGTTCCGGCAGATCGTGGCTCAAGGTCGTGTGCAGCGCGACGTTCGCAAACCGTCGCGCGGTCGGGCGAGACGGCTCGGTTGGATGACCGCGGCGGGTAGCGTCGCCGTCGTCGCCATCGCCGCCTGGCTCGGAACACATGCGCCGCCGGCGCCCGTGCCACTCGACATCGCGTCCGATCGCCGCGTCCCGCCGGCGTCCGACCCGAACGCCACGCAGCAAGAGCCGCGGGAGCCCGCGGCGCCGGCTCGGGCCGCGGAGCGACCGGCGAGCGCGAACTCCGAGAACCCGCCTGTGCCGAGCCCGCTCGTCTCGGAGTCCGTTCGAGCCGAGAGTCCGCCTCCCCCGGCCGCCGTGCCGAGCGACGTCAGCAGGGCGAACGAGTCCGGGCGTGAATCGTCGGTCGCACCCGGCGTCACATTCTCGGGACCGGCGGTCGGCTTCGGTGTGGGAAGCCTCACGGTCAAGGTCACGGAGGCCGATCCCAAGAACCCCGTGCCCGGAGCGATCGTGACCCTCGGTCATCCACAGGGCTACGTCAAAGAGACTGCGGCTCGAGCCGACACGAACGGAGTGGTCGAGTTCCCGGTCCTGCGGGCGATCGGACCCAAAGCCGTGGGCTACACCGTGACCGTCACCCAACCCGGACTAGCACCGCAGCGGCTTGCCGATGTCGAAGTGCGCGGTGGGCAGACGACCCTCCTTCCAGTGCGCCTCGCCGAGCAAATCGTTGAGCGAGTCGCCGTCGTTGCGCCGTCGGACGTCGTGGATCGCGAGTCGAAGTTCTCCGACAAGTTCGCCCAGGAGCCGCCGGTTCCGGGTCAGTTCCACCAGAATCTGCAGCTCGCGCCGGGCGTACAGGACACGGACGGCGACGGTAACCCGAACTTCCACAGTTCCCGCGATCGCGACTTCAAGGCGGTGGTAAGCGGAGCCGCGAACGTCGACCCGCTCACTAGGCAAAGGACGTTGGGGACCAATCCAAACTCGATCGAGGAGATGGAGCTGCACAAGGGCCTCAACACCGAGAGCTACGGACTGATCGAGGAGAACAAGTTCCTCGACGTCGTCGAGAACCCGCTGTCGACGTTCTCGATCGACGTCGACACGGCGTCCTACGCCAACGTGCGGCGGTTCCTGAACGAGGGGCAGCGTCCCCCGCGCGATGCCGTGCGCATCGAGGAGATGGTCAACTACTTCCGCTACGACTACCCAGGACCGTCAGGGCGCGATCCGTTCGGCGCGAGCATCGAGATCGCAGCGTGCCCATGGAACGCGTCACACCGCCTGGCGCGGATCGGGCTCAAGGGCCGGGAGATCGAGCGCGGGCGGCGCGAGCCGTCGAACCTCGTGTTCCTGCTCGACGTGTCGGGCTCGATGAATGAGCCGAACAAGCTGCCGCTCCTCCAGTCCTCGCTCGGCCTGCTCGCCGACGAGCTGGACGACCGCGATCGCGTGGCGATCGTCGTCTACGCCGGAGCGTCCGGGCTCGTCCTGCCTTCGACGCCGGGCTCCTCGCGAGGCGAGATCCGCTCGGCGCTCGGACGGCTGCGGGCCGGCGGAAGCACCAACGGCGCGGCGGGTTTGCAGCTAGCCTACGACGTCGCGCGGCAGAACTTCGTTCAGGGCGGGACGAACCGCGTGATCCTCGCGACCGACGGCGACTTCAACGTCGGTGTGACGAGCCAGGCCGAGCTGCTCTCCCTGATCGAGAAGGACGCCAAGCGCGGGATCTTCCTGACCGCTCTCGGGTTCGGCATGGGGAACTACAAGGACTCGACGCTCGAGACGCTGGCCGACAAGGGGAACGGCAACTACGCGTACATCGATACCCTGCGCGAGGCGCGGAAGGTGCTGGTCGAGGAGCTGACCGGCACGCTCGTGACGATCGCCAAGGACGTCAAGATCCAGGTCGAGTTCAACCCGGCCCAGGTCGGCGCGTACCGCTTGATCGGCTACGAGAACCGCATGCTGCGCAAGGAGGACTTCAACGACGACCGCAAGGACGCGGGCGAGATCGGCGCAGGTCACACCGTGACCGCGCTGTACGAGATCGTCCCTACTTCAGCCGAGCGTGACGTTGACGTCCCGCCGGTCGATGCGCTGCGCTACCAGCGCGGTCCCGTGCCGACCGAAGGGGGCGCACGCAGCGGCGAGCTGCTCACGCTCAAGCTGCGCTACAAGGAGCCCGACGGCGAGACGAGCCGGCTCCTCGAGTTCCCGGCGGTCGACTCGGGTGCGCGTCGGGGGTCGCCGGACTTCGAGTTCGCGGCAGCGGTCGCCGGCTTCGGCATGCTTCTGCGCGACTCGGCGTTCGCCGGCAGCTTCACATTCTCTGACGTGCGTGATCTGGCTCGTGGCGCCGTCGGCCGCGGCGCCGACCGCGAGTACCGCGACGAGCTCGTGCGCCTCGTCGATCGCGCGGCGTCGCTCGAGGGACGGCGCAGCCGGTGACGCCGCGGTTCAGGCCGGCGCTTCGACGCGCCCGGCCGCGCTCTCCGCTTCGGCCGCAGCCTCGGGCGACAGGCGCAGCTCGATCCGGCCCGCGCGGCGCAGGCGGATCAGCCCGCGGACCACGTCGACCTTGCGCAGCGGGGCGATCCAGGTCAGCGCCCGCACGTCCCACCGGTCTTCGATGATGTCGAGGAGGAACAGCTCCTCGCTCCCGAGCGGCTCGTTCGTCGTCTCGGGCGTCGGAACGCGGCACGGCACGGAATCGGGCGGGATCCGCGTGCGGTAGGCGTCGGCCAGGAACCCCGACTCGGCCTTGGCGATCAGCATCTCGACCGACCGGTTGGCGTTGCGCCGAAAGTCGCTCGTCTCGATGCATTCGAGCGCGTCCTCGAACTCCCCCGCCGCCACGAGCTCCCACAGGTGCTCGACGGACGCGGGTCCGCGCGTGTCGCGGGGCGCGGCCTTCACGGTCTCGCCCACGCGCACGACTCCGCCCTCGATCAGCGGCACCAGGAGCGAGCAGGCGTCGTACTCGGAGACGCGGCAGGCGAGAACGATCTCGGCCAGTGGGCGCCGACCGTCGATCGACTGGTACAGGTGCCGAGCGACGTGGCTCGGCATGTTCACGGTGTCCGGGGTACGCTTCGTTCGGTGCAGCACGACCTGGAGCGACGGCACCTTCTGGCGAATGCGGTTCAGCTCGTCGAGACGTCGCACGCCTTCGAGCGTGACGGAATCGACCGACAGGTCGAGGTGCACCGTGTCCCACGGCGGGCGCCGGTCCTGCTCGAAGCGGAATCTCGCGTCCGTCCAATCGAAGAGCCCGTAGACCGTCTCCTGGGTCTTGGCGTGAACCGCTTGCTCGAGGTCGCCCTGCTGGATGTGTCCCCTCTCGATCAGCAATGTGCCCAGGCTGCGCCCCACGGCCTCCTGGAGCCGCATGCACTTGAGCAACGCATCCTCATCGATCTGTCCATGGGCCACGAGGTACTGCCCGAGGAGCAGGTGCGGCTCGCTGCTCGACGCGCCGACGATGCGCCCGTTCTCGAAATAGATGTGACGCGTCGCCGCGTCCCGGCGCACGACGCATTCGCCCGTCTTGCGCGCCGCGCCGAGCCACTGGAGCAGATCGGTCAGCTCCATGACCCGGAACGAGGACTCGAGGTGCGTCGCCACTAGACGGCCAGGTCCGCGTCGATCCCCTTGCTCTTGAACGACGAGAGGAGCGACGCCTTGTCGACCGCCTTGGCGTAGGCCTCGCGCGGCTCGACGACCTTGCGCGTCACGAGATCGAGGAGCGAGTCGTTCATCAGCGCCATCCCGAGCCCGCGGCCGGTCTGCATCAGGGACGGGATCTGGAACGTCTTGCCCTCGCGGATCAGGTTCGACACCGCCGGCGTGACGAGCAGCACCTCGAGCGCCGCGGCGCGCCCGCCGCCGATCTTGCGGCACAGCACCTGGGCCACCACGGCCTTGAGCGACTCGGAGAGCATGATCCGGACCTGCGCCTGCTGGTCCGCCGGGAACTGGTCGATCAGCCGGTCGACCGTCGAGATCGCCGAGCACGTGTGCAGCGTACCGAACACGAGGTGCCCGGTCTCGGCGGTCTCGAGCGCGATCGACACGGTCTCGAGGTCGCGCATCTCGCCGACGAGCACGATGTCCGGGTCCTCGCGCAGCGCGGCGCGGAGCGCGGCCTTGAACGAGCGCGTGTGCACGCCGACCTCGCGCTGGTTCACGAGGCACGCCTGGCTCGGGTGCACGAACTCGATCGGGTCCTCGATCGTGATGATGTGGTCGCGGCGTTGGCGGTTGACCGCATCGACGAGCGCGGCGAGCGTCGTCGATTTGCCCGAGCCGGTCGGGCCGGTGACGAGGACGAGGCCCTTGGTCAGGAAGCACAGGTCACGGATCGCCTTCGACAGGCCGAGGTCGTCGACGGTCAGGATCTTGGCCGGGATCACGCGGAACACGCCGCCCGGACCGTTCCGGTCCTGGAACAGGTTGCAGCGGAAGCGGCACACACCGGCGATCTCGTAGGCGAAGTCGGCATCGCGGGCCTCGCGGAACCGCTCGCGCTGCTCGTCGGTCGCGACCTGAAGCAGCAGTCTCTCGGCGGCACCGGCGTCGAGCACCGGCAGGCCGTCGACCGGCACCATCTCGCCGTCGATGCGCATCATCGGCACCGAGCCGCTCGACACGTGGAGGTCCGAGCCCTTCTGGTCGAACAGGCAACGCAGGAGATCGACGAGCGTGGACGTCGGTTCGACACCGAAGCGGCGCCCCCCGCGGGCCGTGGCCGGTGCCGGCGCCGCGGTTGCCGCCGCGCTCGCCGGCCGGATCACCGCACGCGGGCCGGGAGCGATCTCGACGCGCATCGCGGCGCCGTCGACGGTGTAGGCGAACACCGTCGTCTGCGTTCCGCTCGCGATCGCCGGATGCTGCTCGGCCGGCGCGACCTCGCGCAGGAGCGAGCTGATGTGGATCGCCTCGAGCGCCTGCTTCGAGATCGACCGCCGCGCTCCGGCGATCGTCAGGATCGGCTGCTGGCCCGGCGCGAGCTCGAGCGTCTGCGCGGAGTACTTGACCAGGGCGCCGATCAGGGCGTTGAGCTGGGCCATGGGTTCCTCTTCATTCGACGTGGATGATGTGCCGGCCGTGCACGAACGCGTAGCCGCTCGGGGTGCGCAGAACGAGGAACCGCTCGGCCAGATTGAGCTTGTCGACGAGGCGCGATGCGTGGGGCGGCGTGTCGATGCAGATGTCGCCGGACACGCGGGTCCCGTCCGAGAGCAGCAGCGTGCGGTCGCCGCTCTCGCCCTCGGGGTCTCCGAGGGACGCGCCGAGACTCTCGACCTGCACCATCAAGATGTGATCCTTGTTGAGCGCCATCGCCGAGCCCGTCGCGCCGTCCGGGACGAACGGGAGGAACGCTCGCTCGTCGTTCAGCACCTGGATCACGTCCTCGGCTCTCCCGGACTGGAACGGCGCCTCGGTCAAGAACAGGTAGCCGACGAACCGACGGCCGCCCGCGAGCAGCAGGTCGACCTCGATCTGGCGCGTGGGAACCTGGAGCTGTTGCATGGCGGCGCCCCTCCGAGCGGAATATGGTCCGCCCGGCCGCGTCGGGCAAAGGCGGCCCGACCGCCCGTATACTCGGGGACTCGAGGGGCAGGACGGAGGATCGATCGTGCGGCTGCTCGCGCTCGCCCTGCTGGTCGTCTGCGCCCCTCTGGCCCGTGCCGCCTCGGACGCCCCCGCTGCTGGCGCCTTCGACGAGGGTGTTCGGCTGGCCGAGGCCGGCCGGAATTCCGAGGCCCGGACGTTCTTCACCACCGCGGCAGCCACGCACCCGAAGAGCCCGATCCCGCCCTTCTGGCTCGGCCGACTCGCGCTGAACGACGGGGACTGGGACGAGGCGATCGAGTCGTTCGAGAACGCCGTGGCGCTCGAGGACGGAAACTCGACGTACCACATGTGGCTCGGCCGGGCGATCGGCTCGAAGGCCCAGCGGGCGAGCGTGCTCAAGCAGCCGTTCCTGGCGAAGAAGGTCAAGGCGCAGTTCGAGCGCGCGGTCGAGCTCGACGGCTCGAACCTCGACGCCCGATCGGACCTGATCAGCTACTACCTCCAGGCGCCGGCCGTGATGGGCGGAAGCGTGGAGAAGGCCGAGGCCGAGGTCGCGGCGATCGCCGCGCGCGACCCGTTCCGGGGACACCTCGAACGAGCACGGATCTACGAGCACGACAAGAAGGACGACCTGTACGAGCGCGAGCTGCTCGCGGCGTCGGCCGCCAAGCCCGACGAGATCGGTCCGCGGTTCCAGCTCGGCATCTTGTACCAGCGGCTCGAGCGCTGGGACGACGCGTTCCGCACGTTCGACGAGCTGGCGAAGAACGACAAGGTGAAGCGCAACGCGCTGTACCAGGTCGGGCGCACGGGCGCGCTGTCCGGCCGCAAACTCGAGCACGCGGCCCAGAGCCTCGAGGCCTACCTCGCGGGCCCGCCGGGCCAGGGCGAGCCGCCCGCCGCCGCGGCGCACTTCCGGCTGGCCCAGGTGTACGAGAAGCTCGGACGCGTGCCGCAGGCGAAGGCCGAGCTCGAGACCACGCTGCGGCTCGACCCCAAGCACGCCGAGGCCAAGAAGGCGCTCGACAAGCTCAATTCGGGCCGCGGCTGATCCGCGCCAGGTCCACCTCGGCTGCGGTCGCACCGAACGAGGGCCACGGCCCGGCCTCGACCACGCGGCGCAGCTCGGCTACACCTTCGTCGGTGCGCCCGGCGCTCAAGAGCCAGCGCGCCAGGCCGTAACCCCGCGTGGCCCGGCTCGTGGCGCTCGCGTCGCCGATGACCTGCCGGGCGTCGATCTCGCCGCGGTACAGGAGCAGCAGCCGCAGGTAGTCCTGACTCTCGATGACGTCGAGCTCGGCGCGGATCGGCTCGAGCAGCTTTGCCGCTTGGCGTTCCTTTCCCAGCTGGCGGAGCGTCATGTACAGCCAGTGCGTCGTCGCCACGAGCGAGTCCGGGTTCGTCGATACGGCGAGGCAGCGCCAATAGGCGTCGCGCGCGCGATCGAGATCGCCCGCGAGATAGCGCGCGAGCCCCAGGTGGTACCAGACGTTGAAATGCAGGGTGCTCGTCGGGATGTTGCGGGCGTTGGGCAACCCGTCGGGCTCGACCTCGTCCGGCGTGCGGTCGATCAATCGGCGCGCGCGCTCGAGATCCTCGATCGCATCCGGGAACCGCCTAAGCGTGATGTACCGATGGCCGCGATGGCGATACAGGCGCGCGTCCTCGGGATGGCGCTCGATCCCCGCGGAGAACGTGTCGACCGCCTCGCGGAACCGGCCGAGGTACGCAAGGCGCCGTCCGAGCCAGATCGTAGCGTCGACGCTCCCGGGATCGGCCTCGTACGCCGCGCGGGCCTCGGCGAGCTGGGCCGTTCGGTCGCGCTCGTTGTCGGGTGAGAGCGCGGGGGCATAGAGCGGCTCGCCGAGAGCCGACCGCGCCTCGGGCGTCGCCACGCGTGCGACCCCTTGCCCGAGGACCAGCGCGACGAGCGACACGCCGAGGATCGCTTGGGGACCCATCGCCGTCGATCTTAGGCGACAATGAGGCGCTCTGACCGAGAACGCGAAAGCCCAGTCCGATCCCCAGTTCCTGCGCGTCGTATCGCGCTGGGAGGTCGTGGCGTTCTCGATCAACGACGTCATCGGCAGCGGCGTCTACCTCCTGCCCGCGGCGGCGGCGCTGGCCCTCGGCCCGGCGAGCCCGTGGGCCGTGCTGCTCGCCGGTCTCGCGGTACTCCTCATCGTCCTGTGCTTCGCCGAGGCCGGAAGCCTGTTCGATCGACCGGGCGGAGCGTACGTGTACACGCAGGCGGCGTTCGGCGATTTCGTCGGCTTCGAAGTCGGCTGGATGACCTGGCTCGCGCGGCTCACGTCGGTCGCGAGCCTGACCTCCGGCTTCGCGCAGGCGCTGACCGCGCTGTGGCCCGGCGCGGCCGAAGGCTTGGGACGCGCCGCGACGATCGCCGGCGTGATCGTCGGTCTGACCTGGATCAACCTCGTCGGCGTGAAGACGGGCACGCGCACCTCCACGGTGCTCGCGATCGGGAAAACGGCGCCGCTGGTCCTGCTGATCGTCGTCGGTGTGTTCGCGCTCGACCGAGACCTCCTCGGCCCGCCGACCGTGCCCCACGTGCAAGGCTTGGCCGAGGTCGCGCTGCTCCTGCTCTTCGCCTACGCCGGCTTCGAGAACACCGCGGCCCCGGCGGGCGAGTTCAAGAACCCGCGCCGGGACATCCCGTTCGCGCTCCTGGTGATGATCGTGATCGTCACCGCGATCTACACGCTGATCCAGGTCGTGGCTCTCGGCACGGTTCCCGACCTGGCTCAGGCCCAGACGCCGCTCGCCGATTCGGCCCGCGTCCTCTTCGGCCAGACCGGCGTGTGGCTCCTGACGGTCGGGGCGCTGCTGTCGATCCTCGGGACGAACAACAACACCATGCTCGCCGGGCCGCGCTACCTCTACGCGCTCGCGGCGAGCGGCGGGCTGCCCGCGTCGCTCGCGCGCATCCACCCGCGGTGGCGCACGCCGCACGTGGCGATCCTCCTGCAGTCGGCCCTCGCGCTCCCGCTCGCGCTGAGCGGGACGTTCGTCGAGCTCGCCGCGTTGTCCGCGATCGCGCGCCTGGCGACGTACATCGGGACGGCAGCGGCGATCCCCGTGCTGCGACGCAAGATGCCCGGCACCGTGCGCACGTTCCGCCTGCCCGGGGGCTGGGCCGTGCCGCTCGCCACCCTCGCCCTGTGCACGCTGTTCATCGCCGCGGCCGAGCCGCGGAACTGGCTCGCCGGGGCGATCGCGCTCGGCTGCGGCGCGCTGCTGTATCGGGTGTGCCGCTCGCGGTAAGATGCCCCCGCGCGACACTCGAGGAGAGGCAACGGATGAGCAACCAGGTTTGCATCGGCAGCTCGATGCGCATCGAAGGCGAGGTCACGGGTCACGAGGACCTGGTGATCGAAGGAACCGTGCACGGAGGGATCCGCGTCAAGGGCCATCAGCTCACGATCGGCGAGCATGCGGACGTGACGGCCGAGATCCACGAAGCGGACACGGTGATCGTCCAGGGCCGGCTGGTGGGCAACGTCTCGGCTGTCCACAAGATCGAGGTCGCGAGCACCGGGTCGATCCACGGCAATATCCGGGCTCCGCGCGTCGTCCTGGCCGACGGGGGGCGGATCAAGGGCAGCGTGGACGTGGACCCCGGCTCGCCTCCGCCCCGCGCCTAGCCTATTGACAAAATCTTTTGTCTAATCGTACACTTCCGCCGTCATGGACGAGCGGAAGGTCGATTCGACGGTCGCGGTCCTCGACGACGCGGGGCGCATCGCCCGTCTTCTCCCGCCGCTGCGCCGGCAGATCCTGCGCCGACTGCAGGACGAGCCTGACTCGGCAACGGGCCTGGCCCGCAAGCTCGGGCTCACCCGCCAGAAGCTCAACTACCACCTGCGGGAGCTCGAGCGCGCGGGGTTCGTAGAGCTGGCCGAGGAACGGCAGCGCCGGGGCTGCGTCGAGCGCACGCTGCGGCCCACGGCGCGGGTGTACCTGCTCGACCCCGCCGCCCTGGGAGACCTCGCGGCCCGGCCCGACGAGGTCCAGGACCGGTTCTCGAGCGGCTACCTGATGGCGGTCGCGGCGCAGACGGTGCGCGACGTCTCGCACCTGCGGCGCGGCGCCGATCGGGCCAAGAAAAAGCTCCCGACCCTGACCCTGCAGGCCGACGTGCGGTTTCGCACGACCGAGGATCGAGCCGCGTTCGCCGAGGCGTTGGCCGAGGCGCTGGCCCGGCTCGTTGCCGAGTACGACGACACGGCGACCGGAAGCCGGGCGTTTCGGTTCGTCGTCGGCGGCTATCCCGTGGTACGGACCATTCCATCGACGGAGGAGGAGTCGACATGAGCACGACGAAGACGGGTACGCGCAGCCACGCGCACGAGCTGTCGCTCGAAGCGCCGCCCGAGCGCGTGTGGCAGGCGATCACCGACCCGGCGGAGCTCCCCCGCTGGTTCCCGCTCGAGGCCGCAGCGCGGCCCGGACAGGGCGGCGTTCTGACGTACCGCTGGGGTCCCGACATCTCGATCGACTGCCGGATCGAGGTCTGGGATCCGCCGCGGCACCTGCGCACGACCTGGTTCGAGCCGGTCGACCCGAGCGACCCGGCCGGCGCGTCGGGGGCGCCTCTCGCCGTCGACTGGCAGATCGACGGTCGCGCGGGACGCTCGGTGCTGCGGCTCGTCCACTCGGGCTTCGGCCACGACGCGCAGGCCGACGAGGAGTTCGACGGCACGCGCCGCGGATGGACGTTCGAGCTGTCGAGCCTCAAGCACTACCTGGCGCACCACGCGGGTAGGCCACGAATCGCGTTCTGGGCCCGGAAGCCCACGAGCGAGCCCGCGACCGCAGTGTGGGCCCGGATGACCCAGCCCGGCACGTTCCTGCGCGAGGGGACGATCGAAGGCCTCGTGCCCGGCGAGCGCTACCGCATCGTCCTCGCGTCGGGCGACGTGCTCGAAGGCAGTGTCACGATGAACCTGCCGCCGAAGGAGTTCGCCGGAACGGTCGAGAACCTGGGCCACGGCCTGATGCGCATCGGGTTCGAGGCCTGCGGCGGAGGTCCCCAGGCGCACCTGTGGCTCTCGACCTGGGGCGTTCCTGCGAGCGACGTCCAGGCGCTCGAGCGCCGCGTCCGCGACCTGCTGTGAGCAAAACGGGGACACTCTCGGTTTCTGCCTCATTTGGGGTAGAAACTCAGCGTGTCCCCTTTTCATAGACGGCGAGGCGGCTCGAGATGTGGCGCGCCAGGTCCTCAGCGCCCGACTCGCGCGCCACGGCGACGGCACGCCGGGCGGTCGCCACGGCGTCCTCGCGCCGACCGGCTGCGTGGTATGCCGCGGCCAACACGTCGAGCACGCTCGGCGATCGACCGTCGGTCAACCGCGCCGCTTGCTCGGCGAGCGCGACCGCGCGGCGCGCGTCCTGCCCCGTCGTCGCCAGGATCCACGCCAGGTTGCGCAACGCGGTCCGGTCGTCGGGGCTCGCCGTCAGCACGGCCTCGTACTCGCCCCTCGCGCGCGCGAGATCGCCGGCAGCGAACAGGGCGTCCGCCAGACGCGCGTGGTACCGCGTTGCACTCGGATCGAGGCGCACCGCCTCGCTCAACCGCTCGATCGCCTGCTCGCGCTGCCCGGCCTTCTCGTAGGCCAGGGACAGGTTGAACCACACGGGCGCGAACGACGGATCGACCGTTCGAGCACGCTCCCAGTGCTCGATCGCCGACGCGACGTCCCCGCGATCGAAGAGCATGTGGCCGAGGTTGTAGTTGGCCTCGAACATCGTCGGGTCGACCCCCAGCGCGGAACGGTAGGACGCGATCGCTCTGTCTCCATCACCGACCCGCGCCCAGTCGGCCCCGCGATCGAAGTGCCACCGTGCAAGCGACGGCGTGTATCCGGCGAACGCATGGGAGGCCAGGGCGAAGCTCGGAACGAACACCGCGAGGCACAGCGCAGCGGCCTTCAGCCGCCGCGCGCGCGCAAACGCCACGAAGCGCGCGACGCCGTACGACCCGAAGAGCAGGAGGAACGGGATCACCGGCACGCGGTAGCGCGCCGCGGCGAAGATCGGCACCACCGAGAGGAAGTACGAGAGGAGGACGCCGGCCACGAGCAGCGTCATGTCCCATCGAGCGGTCGGTCCCGATCGTCGGCGCTGGAACACGAGGACGGCAGCACCCACGACCGCGAGCGCCAGGACGAGCGGGAAGCTCCCGGGAATGCGGCTCAGGAGCGGCGACTCGACCCGCTCGTAATGGACCTCCTTGTTGTGCGCCACCTCGACCGGTCCCCAGAAGAGGAGCGCCTTCTTCGCCGTCAGACGCAGGAACTCGCCTGGGTGCTCGGCGATGAAGCCCCGCGCCCGGGCCGCGAAGTACCGCGACACCTCGGAGTGCTTCATCGGGTGTCCGACCTGGCGCTCCACACCGGCGACCACGCCGGGCCAGTCGAAGCACGTGCGAAACCGCCCGAGGCCCGGGATGTCCGTCGTCACGAAGCCGTCGGCTCCGGCGTGGTTCCCGATGTACAGGTTCACGCCGCCGTTCGTGGTCAAGAGCACGAGGTCCTTGGCGACGATCCAGTTGCGAAGGGTGACCGGCAGGATCGTGAGCGCTGCGGCAACGCAAATCGCGAGCGCCGGCGCACGCCAGGGTTGGGGCTTGGCGCCGCGCCATCCGGTCCAGACGACCCACAGCGCCGCGAGCGCGACAATCGCGACCGCGTTGGGGCGCACGACCGCCGCGAGACCGCAACTCAGCCCGGCTCCGGCGGCGCACACGACCGATCCGCGATCGCGCCACAGGCCCAGGAGCAGCACGGTGACGAGCAGCAGCGTGATGAACAGCACAGGATCGTGGAACTCGGCCTCGTAGTACGTGAAGATCCAGTAGCCGCACATGCCCGCGGCCAGCACGAGCCCCGTCGCGCGACCGAACCACCGGCGACCGATCCAGAACGCGAGCAGTGCGTTCCCGAGTCCCAGCACCATCTGGACGATCCGGGGCGCGACGTACCCCTCGCCGAAGATGCGGTACACGGCGGCCAGGAAGTACGGGTAGCCGGGGGGCCGGAAGTACGCGGTCGTCCCGATCTGCGGATCGGCCTCGCCCGCCGGCGGCGTCCACCGATCGAACGCGAGGCCGCGGGCCCACCAGTCGTGGAACCCGGCGTCGACCGCCGGCGACGCGAAGTCCGGCGCCTGGCGCGCCTCCGCCAGGTAGCCCGCGCGCACCGCGACCCCGAAGGCCAGGATGACGGCGAGCGCAGCAATCTCCCATGCGCGCAGACGGCGATCGGTCAAGTCGCTCGGCACCATCCGCGGATATTAGCTGACTACGGAGTCACGAACGGTGTTGCGTGGGAGCCCGGCCGCGGAGCATCCTCTCCGACAGCGAGGAACAGGGCCGTGGACTTGTTGATGGCTTTCCGGTCGTCGTCGTTATCCGGATACGTGGGTCCGTGGTTACGCAGTTACGTTGTTCTCGATACACCTTGTTGAACTAAGCCGCCTGCGGCGGGGTTCAAGACTGCTGGTTTCCTTCGATCTCGTTCCGGTGCAGCGTCGACCTCACGAGCCCACTTCAGGCTCGATGGAGGTGTGCGATGACCGAGCTGCGCCGTCGGATGATTCAGGCTATGACCGTTCGGGGATTCTCTCCAAGCACGCACGAGTCCTACTTGGGTGCCGTGCGGCGGTTGGCCAAGCACTACCGTCGTTCGCCGGATGCGTTGACGGTGGAGCAGGTGCAGGCCTACCTGGCACACATGGTGACGCAGCAGAAGCTGTCGTGGAGCACGTGCAACATCGCGGCGCAGGCGTTCCGCTTTCTGTACCACGTGACATTGGGGCGCGATGTTGCTGCATTCGAGATTCCGTCGGCCAAGCAACCGCAGCGACTGCCCGAGATCCTGAGCCGTGAGGAGGTAGCGCGGCTGATCGAGGCGCCGCCGAACCCGAAGCACCGGTTGTTGTTGGCGACGGTCTATGCCGGGGGCTTGCGCGTGAGCGAAGCCGTGCGGCTGAAGGTCAGCGACGTCGACCGCGGGCGGATGACTTTGCGCATCGAGCAGGGCAAGGGGAAGAAGGACCGCGTGGTCCCGCTGTCTGCGAGACTCGTCGGCCAGATCGAAGCGTTGTGGCAGACCGAGCCGCCTCGCCATTGGCTGTTTCCCAACCGCAGTGGCAGGCGACCGATCGACATCACGGTTGCACAGAAGGTGTTCACGATGGCCAAGCTTCGGGCCGGGATCACGAAGCGCGGCGGGATTCACTCGCTGCGCCACGCCTTCGCCACCCACCTGATCGAGGCGGGAGGGGACGTACCCACAATCCAGCGTCTGCTGGGACATCGTTGTGTGTCGACGACGATGCGCTACTTCCATCTCAGCCAGGGGCGGCTGGCAACCCTGCGGTCGCCACTCGATCTACTCGAGACGATTCCCCGGACGTAGCCGTTGCCAGGCGAGCCGACCTGCGCGCATCGCAGGCGGCCGCAGCGCCGACTCGAGCTTGCCGACCTCGTCCGTGGCTACGGCGATCGTCTACGCTCTATCCGGCGCCTGAGCGGCGAGCAGCTTGCGGCCCTGCGCGCCATCGAGCGCTGTCGTACCCCGGCCCTCGGGGGCAGCCGCGAAGTCTGCACCAACTGCGGTGCCCAGCGCATCCTGTGGCACTCGTGTCGCAACCGCCACTGCCCGAAGTGCCAGACGACGGCCAAGGAGCGCTGGCTCGAAGCGCGCCTCGAGGAGTTGTTGCCCGTCGACTACGTGCATGTGGTCTTCACGCTGCCGCACGAGTTGAACGCCTTGGCTCTTGCCTGTCCCCGACTCGTCTATGGGCTCCTGTTTCAAACCGCCGCAGCGACGCTGCTTGCATTCGCACGCGACGGCCGGCATCTGGGCGCCGAGCCCGGAATCGTCGCCGTCCTGCACACCTGGGGCCAGAATCTCTCCCTGCACATCCACCTGCACTGCATCGTCACCGCGGGTGGTCTCGACCCGACGCAACGCCGGTGGATCCGCCGGCCGGGGGGCTACCTGTTTCCGGTCCACGCCCTGTCCCGCGTGTTTCGCGGCAAGTACCTTGACGCTCTGCGCCACGCGCTCCGCGATTCTCCGGATCTCGCGCGCAGCGTTTCCATCCAGCAGCTTTGGCAGCACGACTGGGTCGTCTACGCCAAGAAGCCCTTCGGTGGCCCACGCCAAGTCCTGGACTACCTGGCTCGCTACACACACCGCGTCGCGCTGACCAACGATCGATTGCTCGAGTTGCACGAGGGGATCATCGGGGTCCGTTGGCGTGACTACGCACACGGCGGCAAGCGCAAGGTCCTCCGACTCCACGCCGCAGACCTGCTCGGACGCTTCGTGCTCCACGTTCTCCCGCGCGGCTTCCGACGCGTGCGCCACTACGGGTTGCTCGGCAATCGTCACAGGTCCGCCAAGCTCGCCGCGTGTCGGCGCTACTTCGGCATCGCCTCGATCGATCGGTCCACATCGACCGATACTGCATCGTCTCCCTTGCGTCGGCTTGGCATCGATCCTCGTCGCTGCCCGGCCTGCGGTGCAAGCCAACTCCAACATGAACCCGTCCTACCACAGCCTCCCGTAGCTCGCGCCCGCGCGCCCACTGGCACCGCATGCTGATTCACGTCGGCCCGCCGCTCGCCACCGACGCCTGTACGCGCGTCCGGTCAGTGTCTGCCCGGCCCCTCAATCTCGAACGGCCGTGGGCGCTCGGAGAGAATCAGGACACCCGGCACCGTCGCCCTTCCACGTACGCCCAGATCTCAACGGCACCGCGCGACTCCAGTGCCGCCTTCCCGCTCCGCCTGCCCCAAGCGTAGAATCCCCAGGGGAGAACATGGTGCGGCTTAGTCCAACCGGCTTTATCCGGAATGCGCAGACGCACTCCGGATAAAGCCTCTTCGTTGGGCAGAAACGGACAAGGCATGCAGATAGAAAGCGCCCGAACGGACCAGATGCTGAAGCGCCCGGGTCGATGGGTCCTGCTTGCGTCTATCGGATGCCTTGGAGCCGCGCTCCTTCTTGGCGCAGTCGCATTCGGCTCTTTGGGCCGCGAGGAGTTCTCGACAGCGGCAGCGACCTGGCTTGACGATCATCACGTCTGGGGAGAGCGAACAACATTGCTTCGTGCCGCGAAGCGCTACGAACGCGCCCACCCTGCGGCCGATGCCAGACAAGCCATCGCCGCGGGTGACGTGCGATTGTTGCCTGCCGCCGGGCTCGGTGGCTTTTTCCCGGGGCTGTCCGACGACGACGACACCTACGCCGATTTCCGAAAGCGCTACGGTGAAAAGGATCTGGTGTACGCAGGTTGCATGGTGAGTTCCGAAGAGGAATCTCGGTTTCGGACGGCCGCGTTCAACTACGCCGCGCGCTACAACCAGGCGATCGTCGCGCAGGTCAAGCATGACGCCGTTCTGCCCAACTATGCGGTCAACGCGACGCACTCCCGTGTGACGCGGTTTGCGGAGCAACCCACTCGCCACGGCGCGCGCCCGTTACCGCGAGCGTTAGATTGCTGGAACAGCCCAAGACATGGACGAGGGCAGTAGGATTACACTGAGGGGAAGGATCACGGAGAAGGACTATGTCCGGGCCCAGTGGCTCCACCTTCGCCCCCGCCCGGTCCTGGCGGCTCTCGGGATTGTGATTGCGGCGGCAGCGATTTGCCTCTCCGCCTGGCAGATCTACTCGTGGGGGACTGGCGAGTTGGAGGCTGCCGATGCCGCGAAGCTACCAACGATCGTGTCCATCTTGGCCGGCTACTTCGCCATCATCGTGCCCTGGCGCTTTCGGAAATCCTTCCGGACGGCACGAGCGCTTCACGAGCCGCTTGAAATGGAGATCACCGATAGCGGGCTCTTCGGGTACTCGCAGTATGGTGAGGCACGGCTTCCGTGGAAACTGTTCTACAGGTTCAAGGAGAACCATCACGTGTTCCTCGTCTACCAGTCCGATGCCTTGCTGCACATCATTCCCAAACGGCTTCTCGAGGGACCGAAGGCTGTCGAAGCGGTCCGGGGAATTCTGAAGCGTGAGATTCGGCCAGCAATCTAACCGGTGCGTGAACCTGCACGTTAGGCGGCACGGCCGGCTCGGCAGTGCCATCGTGCGTGTTTGGCGTTGGAAGCCTTCGTGGCATGGGGCAAGGAGAACAAGATGCCAGACGTCGTTCCGTTTTTGACCTATGAGGACGGCATTGCCGCCCTAGAATGGCTGGCCGAAGTGTTTGGATTCACCGAGACAGCTCGCTTCACGTCTTCCGATGGGAGGCTTTCTCACGGGGAAATGTCGATTGGGGATGGACTAGTCATGTTGGCCAGCCCGTCGCCGGACTATGAAGGCCCCAAGCGACATCGCGACAACTGCGAGATTGCCGCCTCATGGTCCGCGCTCCCATGGATCATTGATGGTGTTCTCGTCTATGTCGAGGACGTCGATGAGCACTACGCTCGGGCTAGGGCCGCAGGAGCCGTTATCTTGTCTGAACCGGAGGATGGGCCGCCAGCGCGGCGATATCGCGTTGAGGATCTAGAAGGACATCGATGGATGTTCATGGCACGAAACTAGTCCACGGCAGGCTCAATCGGTCAATGCAACGCTTCAGTAAAGACCTCGAGAGGAGTTTTGAATCCAAGCGTCCTCCGGGGTCGGGTGTTCAGCTCGCGGGCTGTGTTGTTTAGGTTGGCCTGAGACCAGCCGTCAAGTCGAACACCCTTTGGAAAGTACTGTCGTAGCAAGCGATTGGTATTCTCGTTGGTTCCACGTTGCCAGGGACTCTGCGGATCGCAAAAGTAGATATCTAGGTTTGCATCGACGCTCAGCTGGACATGCTGAGCGAGTTCAGTGCCGCGATCCCACGTGAGACTGTTGGTGAGTTCGTCGGGAAGCCGTCGAATCTGTCGCGCGAGAGCCTTCCGGACGGTCGCTGCATCTTTTCGAGGCACCTTGACCAGAACCGTGTACCGCGAGGTGCGCTCGACGAGCGTTGCGATGTGCGTGTTGTGCGCTCCGATCAGGAGATCGCCTTCCCAGTGTCCTGGAACGGCACGATCTTCGACCTCCGGTGGACGGTCCCGAATCGAGATTGAGTCGAGGATCTGGCCCTGCCGCGACGGTTGGCGGCGCGCCGATTGCCGAAAGCGCCGCTTCGTTCGAAGGTGCGCGATGAGTTCACGCTTGAGGACGCCCCGGGCCTGGATGAACAGCGAGCGGTAGATGGCCTCATGGGAAATGTTCATGTCGGCGTCGCCGGGGTGGCGACGTCGAAGCCACCCGGCAATCTGCTCCGGAGACCAGTTTAGACCCAGCTTTGACGCGACCAGGCGACGAAGGCGCCGGTGCTTCGCCAGTTTGCAGGCTTTGGGGCGAAGAGCACCCTTCCACGCGCGCTCATCGGCTTTCATTGCGCGATAGCGACTACGCCCGCCGTGACGAGCAACTTCCCTGCTGATCGTGCTCGGAGCACGGTCGAGGTCTCGCGCAATCGCCCGGACGCTCGTTCCCACTGCGAGGCCTCGAGATATCGACTCCCGCTCTCCGAGGCTCAGGACTCGTTCGCTCCGAGCTCGCTTCCTCGGTTCGATGCCGCCGCTTGCGAGAAGAGGTCCGAATACAGATCCCGGTTTCCGTTCAAGGGCGATCGCGATGTCGGTGATTCTGTCGCCGCGCTTCCAGCGACGCCAGAGATCCTCGCGCTCTTCGTCGGAATAAGCTCTTCTCGCTCGTGGCACAGTGCTCTCTCCTTCTCCTGTCGGAGTATGTTGCACTGACCACTTGAGCGTACCCACACGCTATTCAGAATCGCAACGGGAGTGGAACGCGGTGCCGCCTAACAAAGGATGACCCGGAAGAAAGCGATGAACAACCAACTTACCTGCCTAGCGATCGCGAGCATCATTAGCTGGTGTGGCGTGTCCTCTGCCGCAGACAGCGGACCCACGGCGTCCTACCGGCTCTCGGACGTTACGTTCGAGTACGAGACGTCTGGCGGGTATGGAGCAGGCGGGGGCAGCCTAGTGCGGGTGAGTGGGTCCGGTGAGGGCTCCCGCCAGACGACCTCACCGTACGAAAAGGAGCCCGCAATACAGCGTTTCAAAGCGAAGCCCGAGAGGATTCTTGAACTCCTGAACCTCTGTTACCAGCAGTACTTCTTCGATCTTCGCCCTGTCTATGGTGGCGGCCATAGCGTGCGGCTCGGGCCAAACGGTGACGTTCAAGTGCTGGAAACGATATTTGCCGACTCGGGCAGCAGATCGGTGACCGTTCGCATCGGTCCTTACATCAAGTCTGTGGGGTACAGCTCAGCTCCTGGGCCACTTCCGCCGGTTGTGACCACTCTTGCCAGGGAGATCGAGAGCATGGTCGTGGATGAGGACCCGAAATGAAGGCAGAGGCTGAACGGTCGGGGAGATAGGTGACAGTTCAGTCCTGGGTGACACTTGCTTGCGAACCCAGCGGCCCTTGTGATCCTCGATCGCGAGCTTGCGCTCGTCCATCCTTCCGAACCAACTGAAAACGACTGAGGAGGAAGCCATGTCCGAAGCGCAGGGGACGACGACTCCGGGTAGGCCGTGGCATTTGTGGTTGATCGGGATTATCGGAGGCCTGTGGAGTTCGATCGGTGTGATTTCCTTCATGCTCACTCAGATGAACGTCGAAGCTGTCATGAGCCGGTTTCCTCCGCAGCAACGCGAGTACTTCGAATCGTTCCCGTTGTGGGCCGTTGCGTTCTGGGCGATCGGCGTGTTCGGTGGCGTGATCGGGTGCCTCCTGTTGCTTCTCAAGAACCGCCTCGCGTTTCATGTCTTGCTCGCCTCAGTGATCGGGGCGATCGTTTCCAATCTCGGCGGCTTGTTTCTTCTTGGCGGGATGGAGGTGATGGGCGGAACGAGTGCGTTGGGTTTCACCGTATTCCCCATTATCTTCGCCGCATTCCTGGCGTATTACGCTCGTGCGATGAGCAAGAAGGGCGTGCTCAGCTAGCTCGATCGGTGCTCCAACGATGTTGTGGAAAGCGCCGGGGCTCGTCCCCTCCCTCGCCTTCAAGGATGTGCCGAACGCCGTGCTGTGGCTGAGTCGCGCGTTCGGGTTCCGAGAGAGGTCAGAAGCTCGACTCTCCTGGCCGGGCGGTTGTCGGACATGGATCGAGCTCGGGGACGTCCTCATCAACCTCACGACCGAGGGCGGGCACGAGCTGCGGAGCCCAGAGAGCGTTGGCGGTGTCAGCGTGGGGCTGAAGGTGTACGTCGACGACGTCGACGAGCACTTCCGACAAGCGAAAGCCGCCGGCGCGACGATCCTCTCCGAGCCCGAGGACGGTTTCTGGGGTGGACGGATCTACCGCGCGCGGGACCTCGAAGGCCATCGCTGGGAGTTCGCGCAGCGCGGCCGAGACCTCGACGCGACGGAATGGCGTCTTCCCCCGGGTGTCCTCAGGGGCACGGAGTAGTTCGCGATCCCCTGACCTCAGTCGTCGCCGCCCGCGCCGCGGAACCGGTCGTCCTCGTCGGCGAACAGCACGTTGAAGCTCGTCAGCGTGCCGTAGCAGCCGGTGATGTAACTCTGCAGCTTGAGCTTCACGTCGGCCGGAACCTCCGTCGAATTGACTTGCTGCTCGAGCACGCGCAGCCGATTGCGCAGCATCACGACCTTGTGGAAGAACGCGTCGATCGGCCAGGCCTTGTCCTGCACGCCGGCCCGCCCGGGCTTGAGCACGAGCTGGCCGCCGCGCCACTTGTCGGCCAACGCGACCGGCGTCAGGCCGGTCTCCTCGCGAATCACTCGCCTGAGAACGCGCTCGAACGTTTCGCCGTCCAAGTCGACCTCCTCTCCGGGGACCCATTCTGGCGCAGCTTCGGTGTACGGCGCCTCGACCTCGGCGCGGCTCGCCGGGGTCGGCAGACGTCCTCCGCCCGCGCGGAAGTTGTGCTGGCTCCCGCACGTGTCGCAGTAGACGCGCACGACGCCGGTGTCGGGCGCGACCGCCACGACCGTGTGGCGACGCGGCATCTTGCACGCCCGACAGTAGTCGTCGATCGAGTGGCCGACACGGGGCAGGGAGACATTCACGGGGCGGTCATTATGACCGCCCCGTGCCTCGAGAGCGAGGGTTTCGGAGAGTGGTTGGGGTCAGTGACGGGAGCCGGGATCGTCGTCGTAGTACCGGTCGCCGTCGTAGTACCGCTCGGTGTCGTCGTCTTCGTAGTAGCGGTTCCGCTCCTGCGCGAAGTAACGCTCGTAGTCGTAGTTATCGCCGAACACGACGTTGAACGCCAGGTGCGGAAGCGGGGTCCCCGGGCGCACGAACAGGCGGCCGCGGCAGTAGTTGTACGGCCGGTAGACCACGCGATGGTTCACCACGACCGGCAGGTTGTAGTTCGCGTGGTAGTGGTGGTGCGGCCGGTAGTACACACGACCGGCGTAGAACGGCTCGAACGGTCCGGGGTGACGGAACGAGATCGTCGTCGGCACGAGTACGCTCGGGCGGATCACGACCCGCACGCGCGGGTCGGGGTCCCGGTGCTTCGCCTCGACCGCGGGTCCGAGAATCCCGACCGCACCGACGAGCAGGGTGCCTACCGAGATGTTGCGGAGCGCCGTTCTGATGTTCATGACTCACCTCTCCTTTCGACACCCCGTAGTAGTGCGAGAGGCGGGCCAACTCGGATCGACGAGAATTTCCCGAGAATGGAGCGCTTTCTTACGCGGTGCGGCGAACCCCGGCAAACCTTACCTTCGAGGATCCACCGCACCGATGTGAACGGGCCGTGTCGGTGCTCGGTCGTCAGTAGCCCGAGTCGTAGTGAACGGAGCCGTAGGGGTTGTCGCCGAACACGAAGTCGAACGCGAGATGCGGGCGTGGCGCCGAGGCGCGAACGAACAGGTGCCCACCGCAGTAGTCGTACGGCCGATCGACCACGTAGCCGTTCACGACGACCGGTAGGGTGTAGGTCCGGTGGTAGTGGTGGTGCGGGGCGTAGTACGCACGACCGGAATAGAACCGAGCATAGGGTCCCGGGCTGCGATACACGATCGTCTGCGGCACGACCACGTTCTGGCGGACGATGACCCGCCCATGATGGCGCTGCCCGTGGCCGTGATGGCGCGGATGCCAGCGGGGCTTCGCCTCGGCCGCCGGTCCGAGCAGTCCGATCGCGCCGACGAGCAGGCTGAGGACCGAGATCTTGCGGAGCGTCGTCCGAATGTTCATGGTTTGCCTCTCCTTTCGACCGACGTTCCGTGGTGCGAGAGGCGGGCCAAGCGCGGTCGGGCCGGATTCGCCCGGAAACACGAGCGGCGGCGCGGGAGATGCGGCGATATCAGGTCGGCCGGTCCTCTTCGGAGGACACCGCCGCACCGATGGAAGCGAGCGGCTTCGAGCAGCCGCAGGACGACTGCGGCTCGGCGGAGAACATCGGCAGCTCGGGCACGCGGACGCGCGTCGCCTGCTGATCGAGCGGCACCGACTTGCCCGCAGCGTAGATCGGATGGCGGCCCTGTGTGCGGAACCACTCGGCCGTCGTCGCGTTCTGGTGGATCTTCTCCACGACCTGACGCCAGCCCACGCCGGTGTTGTACGCGCAGAACGAGATCTCGCCCATCTGCGTCGCGTACGGGATGATGCACATCTCCGTCCGGCGGAAGTCGTAGTTGAACAGATCCTGGAACCACATCCCGGCGACGAGGAGCACGCGCCACTCGTGACGCGCGCGCTCGGTCAGACCCATGTGGCGACCGGTATGGCCGTCGACGAGGCGCAGCAGGCCCCGCAGGCCCAGACCCCGCGGAGCGCGCGCCGCGTCGTAGTTGCGCACGAGCGACAGGATCGCCTGGGCCAGGAGCAGCGGCCGAGCACGGTGCCGGTCGTTGATCGTCTGGAAGTCGTCGAGCAGCTGGTTGGTGTCGAGGATCTCGGCCAGCGGGACGACCTCGCGCGTGCGCTCGTGGACCAGGAGCAGCGTGCCGATGCCCGCAGTTCGGGTGGCAGCCGCACTTCAGGCTGCCCCACGGGGAATCGAGGCCGCGCAGCTGATCGACGAAGTCCGAGAGCGGGCCCGAGGCGGAGAGCGGGTACCAGTCCCGCAGCGGCTCGGTCATCCCGAGCTGCGACCGCACGTCGTGGGCCAGGTGCGACAGCGTGTAGCGCCAGCGCGTGCGCGTCTCGGCCGGCAGCTCCTCGTCGCGGCCGGTGAACGACACGGGCTGGAACGATACGGCGTTGATCTTGTCGATGTTCTCGCAGGCGAAGCGGATCACCGCCCCGATCTGGTGGCTGTTGATCGAGTTGACGACGGTCATCACCAGCGTGACGTCGATCCCCGCGGCGTGGAGGTTCTCGATCGCCCGCAGCTTGACGTCGAACAGATTCCCGACCGCGCGGTGCTGGTTGTTCTCGTTGCCCAGCCCATCGAACTGCAGGTAGGCAAAGCGCAGGCCGGCGCTGCGCGCCCGGACCGCGAACTCCGGATCCTGGGCGAAGCGGATGCCGTTCGTCGCGCACTGGACGGAGAAGTAACCGGTGTCGCGCGCATAGGCCACGGCGTCGAGGAAGATCGGCGAGATCGTCGGCTCGCCGCCCGAGAACTGGACCGACAGCTGGCGCCGCGGACGGACGGTCAGCGCGTCGTCCAGGATCTGTCGTACCTCGGGGAGCGAGAGCTCGTGGATGTAGCCGACCTGGTTCGCATCCATGAAGCACGGGTCGCACATCATGTTGCAGCGGTTCGTCAGGTCGATCGTCAGCACCGCGCCGCGGCCGTAGCGGATCGACGACGTCCCGTGGTCGTGGAGCTTGTCCTTGGCCATGCGGAAGTCGCGGCCGGGGTACAGGCGCTCGATGCGCCGCAGGAACGCCGCGTCGATCGACAGGATGTCCGAGGTCGCACCGTGCCGCGGGCACTCCTTCTCCATGTACACGCGGTCGTCGCGCTCGACGATGTGCGCCGGGATCTCGCCCGGATGGCTGTCGACGAGGACGCGCCAGTCGAGGTCGCCGCGGACGATCGCCTGTTTGACCTCGATCACGCAGCCGGGGCACAGGGAGTCGGTCGTCCGCGGGAAGCCGAGCTGCGGAAACGTGCGCTCGCTCTTGCGCAGCATGGGTCCGGGGGCCCACGCCGGCGCGAACGGGCGGTCCGGAACGCGCCGGTTCAGCCACTGGGTCCCACGCCACAGCACGTCGGCGAGCGATCGCAGGCTCACGCTTCGGCTCCGCTCGCGCTCGCCCGCTCGGCGTGCGCTCGCTGGGCCCACGGCCCGAGCCGCGCGATCCATTCCTGACGCGCGGCGGAGAGCGCGGTGACGAGCGCCGGCACGCCGAGGATCGTCGCCGGCAGGAGCGCGGCCGAGGCCAGCACGTGGGTTGCCGCGGGCCGGCGCTCGCTCGTCCTCGATACGAGGCTCGCGCCGATCCGCACGTAGTGCTGCCCCACGACGCGGTACACGTCGGCCACGAGCGCGCCGAGGCCCGGCACCTCGCCTCCGATCGCGCACGTGCCGCGGCGAATGCTGTCGAGGAACTCGTGCTTCGTGGCGCCGGGGGCGGTCGTATACACACGGGCGATCCGCGACGGCGTGTGCGCGTCGCTGCCCCCGATCCGCACGGGCCCCGGGGCGGGGGCGTAGCGTCGCACGAGCGACTCGACGATCCGCCGATGGCTCCGCGGGCTCGTGCTGTTGCACAGCTCGATCGCCGGGACGAGCGGAACGAGCGCCGCGAGCCAGCGTTCCGCCGAGCGGATCGAGCGGAAGCTCTGGAACGGGTGGTTCAGGGCGAAGAGCCGCCCGCGCGCGGTGAGCTCCGCGAGCAGCTCGAACGCGTTCGGTCGCAGGCGGACGATCTCCCCGTGGAGCCGCTCGTCGACGTCGAACACGTTGACGTGGATCCACCCCGCGCCGTCGGGGAGCCGGGCTTCGACCTCCTCGCCCACGATGACCCGCGGCTCCTCGTCCGGATGCGCGTCGAGGAAGCTTCGTGCGCCATCGATCGTGTCGTGGTCCGTGAAGCACACGAAGTCCATCCCGCGCGCGCGGGCCGTCCGATACGCGACGGGGGGCTCGACGTAGCAGTCCTGGGCCCCGACGACACGCAGGCTGCGCCACCCGGAGAAGCGAGTGTGAAGGTGCAGGTCGGCGCGGCCCCACGACAGCAAGCTCGCCCCCTCCAGTTCGTCAAACGGCTTCAGTCTACACGCTCGGGCCTATAATCCGAGAACGTGACGATCCTCGCGGGGCGCGGGCTGAGCCGGACGTATCAACTCGGGCGCACTGTCGTGCGGGCGCTGCTCGACGTCGACGTCACGATCGAGCGCGGTGAGTTCCTGGTCCTCGAGGGGCCGTCGGGCTCGGGCAAGACCACGCTGATCAATCTCCTCGGTCTGCTCGACCGGCCGGACGGCGGGAGCCTTGAGCTCGACGGTCGACCGGTCGAAGCGCTGGACGAGAACGCTCGGGCCGACGTGCGGCGGGACCGCCTGGGCTTCGTGTTCCAGACGTTCAACCTCGTACCCGTGCTCACCGCGGCGGAGAACGTCGAGTACCCGATGACGCTGCGCGGGCTCCCGCGCGAGGCGCGCCAGCGCCGGGCCCTCGCGCTCCTCGAGCGCGTGGGGCTCGCCGAGCGCGCCGACTCGCGGCCCGACCTGCTGTCCGGCGGGGAACGGCAGCGCGTGGCGATCGCCCGCGCGCTCGCGAACGAGCCCGAGCTCGTCCTGGCCGACGAGCCGACGGCGGCGCTCGATTCACGGACCGCATCGGACGTGCTCGACCTGATGCGCGAGCTCGGCGCGGAGCGGCAGGTCGCGTTCGTCGTCGCCAGCCACGACCCGCGGGTCGTCGCGGTGGCCCATCGCGTGCTGGCGCTGCGGGACGGGCAGATCGTGGCCCGCGCATGAACGTCTGGTCGCTGGCCCTGCGCAACGTCGCGCGCAACCGCCGCCGGACGTGTCTGGCGGGCGGCGTCGTCGTCTTCGGGTTCGCCGCGTTCGCCCTGGCCGGCGGGTTCATGGCCCAGAGCCTCGAGGGGTTGCGGGAGAGCACGATCCGCGGGGGCGTGGGCCACGTGCAGTTCGCCCAGGCGCCGGCCCCCGGGGGAGGCGGCGAGGCACCCCTCGCCGACGGGCTCGAGCGCGCGGACGAGATCCAGGCGATCCTGCGGCGCGATGCGCAGGTGGTCGAGGTCCTCCCGCGCATCGAGTTCGTGGGCCTCGTGACGAACGGCAAGCGCTCGATCCCGTTCCTCGGCCAGGGGCTCGATCCGCTCCCCGAGGCCCGCACGATGGACGCGGCGCGGGAGCTCGCGGCCGGGCGCTGGCTCGCGGACCGGGGAGCGCCCGAGGTGGTGCTCGGAAGCGGGCTCGCCGGGGCGCTGTCCGTGGGCCTCGGCGACGTGGTCACGCTGATGGCCACGACGACCGACGGAGTGCTCAACGCCGTCGACGCGGACGTCGTCGGACTGTGCGATCTGCCGATGCAGGAGCTGAACGACCGGTTCCTGGCCACGTCGCTCGGCCTCGCCGGCGAGCTCCTAGGAGCCACCGACCGCGTCTCGAAGGTCGTCGTGCTGCTGCGCCGAACGCAGGAGTCGCGCACCGCGCTCCCGCGGCTCGCGGAGCTCCTGCGGCGCAACGGGTTCGACGTTCCGGGTCGGACGTGGGACGAGATCGGCGTGTTCTATCGACAGGTCCGGCGGCTGTACGTCGGGATCTTCGGGTTCATGGGCAGCGTGCTCGTGGTCGTCGTGCTGCTCGCGTCGACGAACGCCATGCTCATGGCCACGGCGGAGCGGACGCGCGAGATCGGCACGCTGCGCGCGCTCGGCGCACGCCCGGCGCGCATCCGGCGCATGTTCGTCGTCGAGGGGGCGCTCGTGGCCGCGGGCGGCTGCGTCGTGGGGGCGCTCCTGTCCCTCGCTCTGCGCGGCGTGCTGAACCACTCGGGCATCGTGCTCCCGCCTCCTCCGGGCGCCGCGCACGGGACCCCGCTCCACGTCAAGCTGTACGGGGTGGCGTACGCGAGTGGCGCCCTGGCCATGCTGGCCACGATGATGCTCGCGTCCTACGTTCCGGCGCGCCGGGCGTCCCGGACGCCGATCGTCGATGCGCTCACGCACGTGTGAGGCGGGCGTGATCGGCGCGCTCCTCGTCTGCGCGTTGTCGGCCGCCGCGGCCGGGGCGGCCGCCACCGAGCTCCTCGAGCGCGCCGACGCCGCGTGGCACTTCGTGCACGAGGGTCGCCTGCGCCTAAGGGCCACGGTCGCGGCCGAGGACGAGCCCCCGACCGTCACGACCCTCGACGTGTACGTCCGGGGTGTCGATCACGTCCTGTGCGTGTTCCGCGACGGCCAGCAGCAGGGACGGAAGATCCTGGTCGTTCAGGACCGCGTCTGGCTGCTCGTCCCGGGAGCAAAGCACGCGATCCCGATCAGCGCGAGCCAGCGCTTGCTCGGGGGCGCATCGATCGCCGACGTCGCGCGGCTGAGCTTCGCCGCGGACTTCGACGGACGGATCTTGCCCGACGACGAGACGGTCGATGGCGTCCCGTGCCGGGTGGTCGCGCTCACGCGCAAGTCCCCCGCGACGCCGTACGCCTCGGGCCGGCTGTGGGTCGGTCGAGACGACGGTCTCCCGCGCCAGGCGCGGCTGGCCTTGCGCTCGGGCAAGGACGCCAAGGAGATCCGGTTCGCCGTCTGGGAGCTCGAGGACGGCCGGAGGGTCCCCCGGCGCATCGAGATCCGCCATCTGCTGCGGTCCGAGCGCGGGACCGTGACGACGCTCGAGATGGCACACTACGAGCGCCGGGCCCTGGACCCCGAGCTGTTCGATCCCACCGGCTCGGCCGAGACGCCGTGAGACTGATGAGGCACGATCGACGCAGGGTCGTCGTGACGGGAACGGGCGCGGTATCGGCCGCCGGGCTCGGCGTCGAGGCGTTCTGGAGCGCGTGCGTCGACGGACGGTCGACGCTCGGTCCGGCGACGCGGCTCGATTTGTCCGACTACGCGTCTCCGCGCGTCGGCGAGGTGCCCACGGCGGCGTTCGCCGCGGCGATCGAGCGCGGCGGCACCGAGCCCGCGGCGGCGTTCGCCGTCGAGGCCGCGGCCCAGGCCACCGAGCAAGCACGGCTCAGCGGGTCGTCGTGGGCGGCCACGACCGGCGCGGCTCTCGGCACGTGCCTCGGCGGAGCCGACGCGCTGTTCGACCGGATCCGCGCTCGCGCGTCTGCGCGCGCCGCGTCCGCGCGCGACGTGCCCGCCGGTCGATCCGTCTCGTGCGGCGCGCTCATGGCTCCCGCAGCGCGTCTGGCCCGCGAGCACGACCTGCGAGGTCCGCTGCTGACCGTGTCGATCGCCTGCGCGTCCGGAACCGCTGCGATCGGGTTGGCCGCCGACTGCATCGCTCGCGGCGAGGCCGATCGGATGCTCGCCGGCGGCGTCGACGCTCTGTCGCGGTTCGTCGTCTCGGGCTTCTGGTCGCTGCGCGCGCTCGCCGCGGGCGAGCCCCGGCCGTTCGATCGGCGGCGCGACGGCCTGGCGCTCGGCGAAGGCGCGGGCATCGTGGTCCTCGAGGACCGCGAGATCGCGCTCGCGCGCGGCGCGCCCGTGCTCGCCGAGGTGCTCGGCAGCGGCAGCTCGGGCGACGCGCACCACATGACCGCGCCCTCGCCGACGGGCGACGGCGTCGTCCGCGCGATCGAGGCCGCGCTGTCCCATGCCGGGCTCGCGCCCGGGGCCGTGGACTTCGTCAGCGCCCACGGGACAGGGACGCCGTTCAACGATCGCATGGAGACGATCGCCCTCAAGCGCGTGTTCGCCGAGCACGCGACGCGGCTGCCGGTCAACTCGGTCAAGCCGATCGTCGGCCACACGCTCGGCGCGGCGGGCGCGCTCGAGGCGATCCTGTGCGTCCAGGTGCTGCGGGACGGGATCGTGCCGCCGACGATCAACTACCACGAGCGCGACCCCGAGTGCGACCTGGACTACGTTCCGGGTCGCGCGCGCAGGCACGCGGTGACCTGCGCCCTGTCGAGCTCCTCCGCATTCGGCGGCAGCAACGCGACGCTGCTCCTGGGTCGCGCATGAGATTCGTGCGCCTCGATCCGGCGCCGGTCCTCGTCGCGGTCGGAGCGTCGACCGCGCCGGACCACGACCCGGAATCCGGCGTACGGCGCATGGACCGCTACGCCGCGCTCGCCTGCACCGTGGCCGAGCGCGTCCTGGTCCGGGCCGAGCGCGCCCCCGACTCGGCCGGGGATCCGCGATGGGGCGTCGTTCTCGGCTCGAGCCTCGGCAGCTGGGCCAGCAACGCACGGTACCTCGACGATCTGCTCGAGCGTCCGCCGCTCGAGCTCAGTCCCGTGCTGTTCGCGCGCACGGTCTCGAACACGATCAACGGTGAGATCGCGATCGCCGGGCGTTTCGGCGGCGTGAGCCACACGCTCGTCTCGGGGTGGAGCGCCGGAGCCGACGCCATCGCCGAGGCCGCGGCGCTCGTCTCCGAGGGTCGCGCGGACTTCGTCCTCGCGGGTGGCGTCGAGGCGCCCGATCGCACGCTCGACGCGCTGCACGCCGAGCGGCGCGGCGAGCCGGGCCTCGGCTGGCTGCCGGCGCGGATCGAGACGGGAGCCGCGCTGTGCTTGCTCGGGCCGCACGACCGCGCAGCGACACGCGGGCGTTTCGCGCTCCACGCGTACCACCGCGCCCACGATCCGCGCGCGACGTGGTCTCTGGCCGAGGCTCTCGCGGCGCTCGCACCGTCGCCGAGCGGCACGGTCGTCGTGAGCAACACGGTGCCACCCGAGCTGTTGGCGCGCTGGCGCGCAGAAGCGCCGCGCACGAGGATCGACGTCGCCGTCGATCACGCGGGCGAGCTCGGCGCGGCCGGTGCGCCGAGCGCCATCGCGCGTGCGCTCGATCCGAATGCGACGAGCGTAGCGGACGATTTGCTGATCGTCTCGCGCGCGGTCGAAGGTGCGACGACGGCACTGTGGCTGCGTCGAAGCATGGACCCGTCACCATGCTAAGATCCGCGCATGGAGACGCAGCAGCTGCGCCACGAGCTGAAGGTCCTGCTCGTCCAGCGACTGCGGCTGCGCGACGTGGCGCCCGAGACGATCCGCGACGATGACCCGTTGTCCGACGGTCCGCTGGGTCTCGACTCGCTCGATCTGCTCGAGCTCGCGCTGGCCGTCGATCAGGCGTACGGCGTCAAGCTGCCCGACGAGCAGCTGGCGCAGCAGGCGCTGCACACGATCGCCGCACTCGCCGACTTCGTGCAGCGCAGCCGGGCGGCGCAGGGCGCGGTGCGCTCCTAGCCCCGCGGGGCCCCGGTCGTGAGCGCCGTCGGCGCGCTGATCCCGGCGTACCGCGCGGCGCGCTCCGTGGCCGGGGTCGTCGCCGGCGCCGCGCGCTATGCCTCGATCGTCCTCGTCGTCGACGACGGATCGACCGACGGGACGTCGGACGCCGCGCGAGCCGCGGGTGCGCGCGTCGTACGGTTCGCCGAGAACCGCGGCAAGGGCGCTGCGCTGCGCGCTGGCTTTGCCGAGCTCCTCGGCTCGGGGGTCGAGGCCGTCGTGACGCTCGATGCCGACGGGCAGCACGATCCGACCGAGATCCCACGGCTCGTCGAGCGCTGGCGCGAGACCGGCGCCGCGCTCGTCATCGGATCGCGGCAGCGCCTGGAGGCCGGCATGCGGCCGGTGCGCCGGTTCGGCAACCGGTTCTCGCGCCTGGCGCTGTCGTGGTTCGCCGGGATCCCGGTCCCCGACGGCCAGAGCGGCTTCCGGCTCTACGACGCCCAGCTGCTGCGCGAGCTCCCGCTCTCGGGCGCGCGATACGAGATGGAGAGCGAGGTCATCGTCCGCGCCGCTCGCCGGGGCCTGCGCATCGAGCACGTGCCGATCCGGCTGACGCGGATCGAGGGCACACCGACGAGCCATTTCCGTCCGTGGTCCGACACGGCGCGGATCTGCGTCGCCGTCGTGCGCAGCCGGTACGGGCGCCGATGCTCCTGACGCTCGGCATCGCCGCGCACCTCGTGCTGGTGCTCGCGTTGTTCGACACGCCGCTGCGGCTGTACGCCGCGACCGCGTACGGGCTGTACCACGTGGCGCTGGGCTGGGCCGTGGTGCACCCGCGGAGCCGCCTGTTCGGCCCGAACCGCTCGCGGCTCGCCACGCGCGAGCGTGTCGTGGCCCTGACGTTCGACGACGGGCCGCACCCGAGCGTGACGCCGCGCGTCCTCGACCTGCTGCGGGCCCGCAACGTGCGGGCCACGTTCTTCGTCATCGGAAAGTTCGTCGAGCCGCACGAGCCGATCGTGCGGCGCATCGTCGCCGAGGGGCACGTGCTGGGCAACCACTCGGACCGCCATTCGTACGTGTCCTGGGCCTGGCCGCGGGCGCGCCTCGCCGCGGACGTCGACAACGCCCAGCGCGCGATCGCCGCCGCAGCGGGCGTCACGTGCCGCTGGTTCCGCGCACCGGTGGGCCTGAAGAGCTGGCTCCTGCGCGGCGTCCTCGAGCGCGCGGGGCTCGAGCTCGTGAGCTGGAACGTCCGGCTCCTCGGGCGAGCGCGCGGCGATCCGCAACGCCTCGCGCGTCGACTCAGACGCCAGCTCGTTCCGGGGAGCATCGTCCTGTTGCACGACGGCCACGATCGCGAGCGGGCGGGCGACCGGCACGTGCTGACCCAGCTGCCCGTGGTTCTCGACGTGCTCGACGAGCTGGGCTATCGCTGCGTGCCCCTGGCCTAGCCCGCTCCGGCGCGCCGATGCTCGGCCAGGTACGCCGCGGGACGCATCAGGCGCTGGGTCCGCAGGAGCACACGAGTCAGATACGGCACCTGCGACGGCCGGACCTGACGCGCCCACTGTCCCAGACCCTTGTGACCACGCAGGTTGAGGATCGACCGGCGCCAGGTCTCGGCGTACAGCTCGAAGAACCGCCGCGCGCCGAGCCGCGGCTCCCACAGCGCGTGGTGCATGTCGTACTTGAACCACGGCTGGCCGGCGAGCCGCGGGGCCATCTCGCGGTGCAGATCGGTCCCCGGGAGCGGGGTCAAGATCGTGTACCCCGCGCGCTCGAAGCCGTGCGTGGCGACGAACTCCCACAGCTCCTCGAACTGCTCCTCGTGCCAGTCCGGATCGACGACGAAGTTCCCGGTCACGCCGTAGCGCAACGCGCGCGCGATTCGCGCGGCCTCGACGCTGTGGTTCGCCGTGGCGTCCTTGTGCAGCTGGTCGAGGCCGGCGTCCGACGACGCCTCGAGGCCGAAGAAGATGTCGAAGTCCTGGGCCAGCGGCCGCCACGCCTCGAGCAGCTCGGGGTGCCGGCACACGAGGTCCGTGCGGGTCTGGACCAGGAGCCAGCGCATCCGCACGCCGCGGGCCAAGAGAGCGCGCGCGAGCTCGAGGCTCCGGCTCGGGTGGTGCCAGAACAGATCGTCCGTGATGAACGCGTGCTCGCCGATCGACGCGAAGTCCTCGACCACCGCGCCGACCGAGCGCTCGCGGAACGACCGGTCGTGGAGCGGCCAGACCGAGCAGAAGCTGCAGCGGAACGGACAGCCGCGTGCGGTCTCGACGAGCCACACGGGCTTGAACAGGAGACAGTGGTACGCGTGCCGATGGCGCTCGACGAGGTCCCGCGCCGGGAGCGGGACGAGGTCCAGATCGGTCACGCGGTCGAGCGGGGGGGTCGAGGTCCAGCCGTCCGTCGTGCGCAGCCGCAGCCCCGGCACCGCTTCGAGCGGTGTGCCCCGATCGAGCGCCTGGAGGAGCCGGGGCGCGACCTCCTCGCCATCGGCCACGCAGATCGCGTCGATCTCGGGCGACTCGAGCGGGGACGGGCACGCCGCGGCGGAGTGCCCGCCCACGACCACGAACGCCTCGGGCGCCGCGCGACGGACGGCGCGCGCGACCTCGCGCACGCGGTCGTACTCGAGCGCGTGCATGCACGAGATCGCCACCATCCGGGCCGCCGACGCCCGGATCCGCGAGCGGGTCAGGCGGACGTGCCGCCCGTCGAGCAGGATCGGCTCGGCGCCGTGGCGGCGCAGGGCTGCGGCGACGTACTCGAGCCCCAGCGGCTCGACGCGGAAGAACGGGCCGAGCCCGAACCGCTCGTTGCCCGGGTCGGGTCGGATCAGGAGCGCTCGCACACGACGCAGGCTAGTGGTGCTGCGCGCGGGCCGTCAAGGCGAAGAGCCCGCCGCCCCAGGCCGAGGCGAGCGCGACCGTCGCGGCTCCCGGTGTGCGGGATGCACAGCGCACGGCCGCTGCGAGACCGAGCCCGCCCGCGGCAGCGAAGTCGCCGAACACCCGGGACGCCCACGCCGGCTCGACCTGCGGCCACACGGAGAGCGCGGCGCCGCGCTCGGCCTCTCGCGCCGCGGGTGCGCCCGAGACGTGCAGGAACACGCGGTCGACGGTCGACGACCCGGCCGCAGCGTTCGCCGCGCGCAGGACGCCTGCGATCGGCTCGATCCTCCGGCTCCACTCGGCCGCGGAGCAGGCGGGGTCCGAGGCCATCGCCACACCGGCAAGCTCCGCGTGCACGCGAGCGCCGCGCGTCCGAGCCGCCTCGAGCGGCTCGAGGACCAGACACGCACAGCCCTCGCCGAGGAACCGCGGAGCCCCGATCCCCCCGAGGACGCGCAGCACGGGCTCGAGCAGCAGCTCGACGCCGCCGCAGTACGCGACGTCGACCCGCCGATCGCGAACCGCGCGGAGCCCCGCGGCCACGGCCGCCGCGGCCGACGCGTCGCCGCAGGTCAACGTCTCGCTCGCGCCCTGCGCGTCGAGCTCGATCGCGCTGTGGCCCGCGGGCGCGTTCGATACCGACTCGGAGAACAGGAGCGGACTGGCCTGGGCCGCTCCGTCGCGACACAGCCCCTGCAGGTACTCCCACGTCGCGTCGATGCAGCCGAGCCCGGTACCGAGGAACACCCCACGGCGCGAGGGCGCATGGACCGCCTGGCCCGCCGGACCCTCGAGGCCCGCATCGGCCCGCGCTGCGAGACAGCCGATCGTCCACACCTGGGACAGCTCGGACATCCGGCGCAAGCGGCTCGGCGCGAGCCAGGCCTGGCGGTCGAACGACGCGAGGCGGGCCACGCGCAGCTCGCGCGACCGACCGCGGAGCGTCGGCGTCGACTCCGCCATGCCGAGCGACCGGCCGGCCTCGAGGGCCGATAGGAAGCTCGCCCCGTCGATGCCCGCGGCGCTGAACGTCGCCAGGCCCGTGACCGCGACGCGGCTCACGCCGCGCTCGCGAACAGCAGGCAGCAGTTCGTCCCGCCGAAGCCGAAGCTGTTCGACAGGCCGTAGGCGAACGCCTGGGGCGCCGAACGCTCCGTCGACTCGTCGAACGCCGGACCTTCGGGCGCATCGCGCAGCCTGCGCGTCGGAGGAACCACCTGATGCGCCAGGCTCAGGACGAGCGTCACGGCCTCGACCCCGCCCGAGCCGCCCAGGAGATGCCCGATCGCGCACTTCGTGAACGTGATCGGAATGGTCGCGGCCGCGTCGCCGAACACCGCCCGAATCGCCAGCGCCTCGCTCGCGTCGTTGCGCGCCGTGCCCGTGCCGTGGGCGTTGATGTGGCCGATCTCGCCGGGCGCGAGTCCGGCGCGCGCCAGGGCCTCGGCCATCGCCGCCGCCGCACCTCGCCCTTCGGGATGCGGAGCGGTCATGTGGTGTGCGTCGCAGCTCGCGCCCCACGAGACGAGCTCGGCCAGCGGTCGAGCACCGCGCGCCCGGGCCGCGTCGAACCGCTCGAGGACCAGGACGCCCGCGCCTTCCCCGAGCGTCAGCCCGGCTCGCGACCCGGCCTCGGGGCCCAGGGTCGGGCGCAGGAGTCGGAGCGCGTTGAACCCGGCGAACGTCATCCGACACAGCGCGTCGCCGCCGCCCGCGACCATCCCGGGAACCTGCCCCTCGCGCACGAGATCCGCGGCGAAGGCGATCGACAGCGCGGCCGACGCGCACGCGCTCATGTGGGCCAGGCGCGGTCCGCCGGCTCCGAGCATCCGGGCCACGGCATCGGTCGGGGCCGACGTCGGCGTATGGAGCACCCGGGAGAGACGCGCGCGATCGAGGCCCCGCGCCAGACCCTCGGCACACCACAGCTCGGCGCTCGGCATCCCGCCGGCCGTCGAGCCGAGCGCGACCCCGAAGCGCGAGAGCTCGGGCGGCGCGGCCTGCGCCACGGCCTCGGCCGCCGCGAGCATGCAGAACCGATCGGTGCGCGAGAGGCGTCGACGATCGCGTGGGCGAACGAGCACGAGCGGGCGCGCCGTGAACGGCGGCGCGCGGCGCACCTGGGCCGCGACGTCGGTCGCGCATCCCGCCGGATCGAACAGGTCGAGCGGCCCGATCCCCGAGCGTCCGTCGACCAGGTGGGTCCAGAACTCGCGCTGGTCGGACCCCAGCGCGCTGACGATCCCCACTCCCGTGACCGCGACCCGCGGATCGCGGCTCACGAGGCCGCCTCTTCGAGCACGCGCAGGAGCGCGAGCGGCGGCGCGAGCCTCATCGAGCGCTGCAGCCGCGTCGCGGCGTAGAAGCACGCGATCC
The DNA here is from genome assembly GCA_963824225.1 of uncultured Acidobacteriota bacterium. Taxonomy (GTDB): domain Bacteria; phylum Acidobacteriota; class Polarisedimenticolia; order Polarisedimenticolales; family Polarisedimenticolaceae; genus CAWGOF01. The sequence continues at coordinate 1,631,158 of CAWGOF010000003.1, forward strand.
GCGCGCGCATCGCCAGCGGCGGATCGGCCATTCCGGCGAGCAGGCTGATCACCGCTTCGCGAATCCCGTAGCGTGTCTCGGACTGCAGGAACAGATCGAGGAACCCGGGCTCGTAGAACCGGCGCACGAGCCGCAGGTACGTGCGAACGTGGTGCCGCACGCGGCGCTCGTACGCCGCAAACGACGCCGGCGCGAGCCCCCGGCCCGACCCGTCGTCGTGCGCCAAGCCACGCACGACCGCGTCCGCCGCGAGCTCGGCCGAGGACATGGCCAGCCACACGCCGGTCGAGAACACCGGATCGATGAACGCCGCCGCGTCGCCGACGAGCAGGTATCCGTCGCCCGCGATCGCGGCGCATTCGTAGCTGTAGTCGCTGGCCGCGTAGACCTCGGACACGCGGCGCGCGTCCCGCATCCGCTCGCGCGCCGCGGGGCAGCAGCGCAGGGAGCGCTCGAGCAGCTCCGCCGGGGGCAGGCCGCAGGACTTGATCCGCGTGCCGTCGGTCACGAGCCCGACGCTCGTGATCCCGTCGGGCAGCGGGATCATCCAGAACCAGCCGTCGCGCAGGAGCACGAGCACGATGTCGCCCGCCGCGCGGCCCGCCGCGCGCGGCACGCCCGTGTAGTGCGCGAACACCGCGGCCTTCCGCAGGTAGGTCATCATCGCGCGCAGCTGGTGCCGCGAGGCCAGGAACGCGTCGCGCCCCGATGCGTCGAGCACGAATCGCACGCGGCACGTTCGCACGGCTCCGTCGGGCCGGCGGGCCACGATCTCGCAGCCATCGCGGTGCGACGGCCGGGCGTCGATCACCGCATGCTGCTCGAGCACCTCGGCGCCGTGCGCGGCGGCGTTGCGCAGCAGCAGCTCGTCGAACCGCGAGCGTAGCACCTGGAACGAGCGCGGATACCCGGCGACGAGCCCGTCCTCGAACACGATCCGGCGCGTGACCGCGCCGTCGCTCGAGTACAGCTGCACGCCCCACTTCTCGACGAAACACCGCTCGACCGACTCGAGCACGCCGAGCCGGCGCAGCAGGTCGACGTTGAACGGCAGGAGCGATTCACCGATGTGGAACCGCGGAAACCGCTCCTTCTCGAACAGCACGACGCTGCGTCCCGCGGCCGCGACGAGCGTCGCCGCGGTCGAGCCGCCCGGACCACCGCCGATGACCGCTACGTCGTGCGTGAAGCCGCCGGCTCCTCGTTCAGGCAACGCTGCGCCCCCGTTCCTCGCCGCCCGGCGGCTGCGGCCACACGTCGTAGAAATTGAACCACTGATCCGGATAGCGGGCGACGACCGACTCCATCATGTCCACGAGCCGCGCCATGCCGTCCCGCAGCGGATCCGCGGTGCGCCGCTCGAACCGCATCGGCGGCAGGGCCAGTAGACGATAGCGCGGTCCGCGATCGAGCAGGACGAACATCGGGAGGAGCGGGGCACCCGCGGCGAGCGCGAGCTGGATCGGGCCCGTGGGCAGGTCGGCCTCGGCTCCGAAGAACGGAACGCGCATCACCCCCGCCCCGAGCGGCCGATCGAGCTGGATCGCCACGACCTCGCCGCGTCCGAGAGCGGCGACGAGCGTCACGGCGAGAGTCGGCGCGCCGAGCTCGTGCACCTGGAGCCGGGCCCACGCGCGCAGCTCGTCGGCGTAGCGGGCAACGTCCGGCGCGGCCTCGCGGCGCATCACCACGTGCACCGGCACGTCGAAGCGCGACAAGAGCCGCAGCCCGAGGTCCCACTGCCCGACGTGCATCGTCGCCAGCACGACGCCCTTGCGCTGCGCGAGGAGCGTGTCGAGGGCCACGCCGGCTTCCGCGGCCCCGCTGACGCGCGCGCTCAGGACCTCGGGCGGCAGGCGGCGCATCTCGCCGTACGTCACGAGGAACCGACTGAAGTTGTAGAACAGCCGGTACGCGAGGCGCAGGTTGGCCAGGCCCACGGCACCGGTGATGCGCCGCAGGTTCCGCCGTGCCGCCGCGCGCTCGCGCGGCATGCACGCGAAGCACGCGAGCGACGTCGCGTGGTGCAGCGGGACCCGCAGGAGCGGTGGCAACCGCGGCGGGATGCGCAGGAACAGCTCCCACGACAGCTGATGGTTCAGGCCGTGCTGGTACCCACGCATCTCAGCCGAGACCCAGGAGCGCCGGCAGCTCGGCGAGCGAGCCGATCGTGGCGTCGGGACGCGCGGCCGCGCGTCCCGCTTCATCCGAGGCGAACTTGCCCGTGCGCACGAGCACACCGCGGGCCCCGGCAACCTGCGCGCCGTGGACGTCGGCCAGGGCATCGTCGCCGACCATCGCGAGCGCGGACAGCGGGAGTCCGAGCGACCGCGCCGCGGTGTCGAAGAACTCCGGGCTGGGCTTGCCGACGACGGTCGCCGACCGCGACGTCGCGTACTCCAGGGCCACGACGAACGGCCCGGCGTCGAGCGCCAGCCCGTCCCGCGTGCTCCAGTACCGGTTCTTCTGCAGCGCCACGAGGTCCGCCCCGTCGAGCACGTGCCGGAACGCCCGGTTCAGCCGCTCGAACGTCCACGAGTGGGCCAGGTCCCCCACGACGACCGCCTGCGGCCGCGCATCGTCGAGCGCGAACCCAGCGAACTCCTCGCCCGTCGCCTCGGGCACGCACAGCGACACGCGCTCGATGCCGCGAGCCCGGAGCCAGACCGCCGCGGCGCTCGGCGCGGTGTGGATCTCCTCGGGCCGGGCCTCGACCCCCCAGCGCGCGAGTCGTGCCGCGAGCGCGGAGCGCGGCATGCGCGTCGTGTTCGTGACGAATCGCACGCCGATCCCCGCGCGTCGAACGAGCGCGAGCGCGTCGGCCGCGCCGGGGATCGCCCGATCGTCCTCGTAGACCGTCCCGTCGAGATCGACGAGCACGCCGCGCACGGTACCGCGATCCATCGCCAGCCCTACCCGCGGACGCGGAAACCCTTGCGCTCGAGCAGCACGCGCAGCGCCGGACGGTGATCGCCCTGGATCTCGATTCGATCGTCTCCCGCCGTTCCTCCGGCGCCACAAGCGCGCTTGAGCTCCGTTGCCAGCGTGTCGAGGAACGCTCGGTTGCGCGGCAAGCTGTCGATGACCGTGACCGTCTTGCCCGCGCGCCCGGACTTCTCGATGCGCAGCCGGGCGACGATCACGCTCGGCACCGGCTCCTCGACCGCCGTCGAGCAGCGGCAGTCCCGCGCGGGCCATCCGCAGCCCGCGCAGCGGCCGGCCGTGTCGGTCGAGTACACGACGCGGCCCGAGCGTCCGTGGGTCACGCGGGCCACAGGAACTGGAACGTCAGGCCGGTCAGCACGGAGTAGATCAGGGCGTCGAGGAGTACGCGGAACGTGTTGCTCCACGGCTGGCCTCTCCAGATCGAGTCCGGGATCGCCCCCAGGCCGTAGGCGACGAACGCGACCGTTCCGGTGATTCGGCACACGGCGATCGGCGCGGCGCCCGGTGCCAGCGTGTGACGCGCGATGTACGCTGCGACGAAGCTCGCGAGCACGCAGAACCCGAACCACAACCCGAGGTACTTGCCCATCTGCGGCACGCCGCTCGGAATCACCGCCAGCATGCCGACCGGGCCGTCGGCGTACTTCTTGACCACCGCGGGATCCTTCATCTGGCTCGGGTCCGAGCAGTGCGGGATCACGTACAGCCCGGGAGCCGGATTGCCCTTGCGCACGACGGCACGCACGTCCTCCTCGTTCGACAGACCCCGGTAGTCGGCCTTGTGGTAGCGCAGCACCATGTGCACGATCGAGCTGGCGACGAACACGACCACGGCCGAGACGACGACGGGGAGCCACAGGCTTCCGAACGGCATGACCACCTCCCGCCGGCTCGCGCCGGCGCGGCGATCATACCGCGCTAGACCCGCCGATCCTCGAGGTGCCGGACGACCAAGCCCGGCAGGTCGACGACCCCGAGAGACTGCGGACGGGAGAGCAGGCCGACCGCGTGCGCTGCAGCACCGAGCACACGCATCGCGCTCGAGCCCTGGGCCCGCAGATCACGAATCCCCGTGTCCCCCGCGGACTTCGCGAGCTTCGCTCCATCGACGCCCAGGATCAGCGGGTGATGCAGGAACCGCGCGGGCGCAGGCCGCCCGAAGAGCCGCGCGAGCTGGATCTGGCGGCCCGTCGAGGCCAGCAGGTCCTCGCCGCGAACGACGAGGTCGATCCCCTGCTCCATGTCGTCGACGGCGACGGCGAACTGGTACGTCCAGTGGCCCGCGCGCTCGCGGGCCAGGAGGTCGCCGCACTGCTCGGCCGGCACCTGAACCTGTCCCCCGAGGCGCAGATCGTCGAACACGATCTCCTCGGGATCGAGACGGACGCGGCGCGCAGCGATGGTGCGCGGGTCGATGCCACGGTCGCGGCACGCTCCCGGGTAGCGCAGCTCTCCGCTCGCCGGGGCGGCGTCGAGGATCTCGCGCCGCGAGCACGTGCAGGCGTAGGTCAGGTCGCGCGCAGCGAGGCGGTCGAGCGCCGCGACGTACAGCTCGTCGCGCTCGGTCTGTCGCACGGGCGGCGCGTCGGGCGCCAGGCCCAGCCAGTCCAGGTCCTCGAGCAGCGCTCGTTCGTATTCCGGCCGCGATCGGCCTCGATCGTGGTCCTCGATGCGCAGGAGCACGCGACCGTCGAGCGCCCGCGCCGCGCCCCAGACCCAGATCGCGCTCGCCACGTGGCCCAGGTGCAGGTAGCCCGTGGGGGCCGGAGCGAACCGTGTCGTGGGTCTTGCGGGAGCGCTCGGCTGTTGGCTCATCCGCCCTCCGGCTTGCGATACGGCTTACCGTAGCACATGATATGGGTACCCATATGAAGACCACGATCGAGATCGGCGACGAGCTCTTGGCCAAGGCCAAGGACGTCGCGCGGCGGGAGCGCACCACGCTGCGCGCCCTGTTCGAGGAAGGCTTGCGCTGGGTGCTGGGTCATCGCCGACAGCGGATCGAGCGCTTCACGCTGCGCGACGCCGGCGTGTCCGGCCGCGGTGTGCGCCCGGGCCTCGACGAGGGCGACTGGGCCGAGATGCAGGACGTGATCTACCGGGGTCGCGGCTCCTGATCGCCGTCGACACGAACCTGCTCGTGTACGCGCACCGCAAAGACTCGCAGTGGCACGAGCCCGCCGCGCGGTGCGTGCGGCAACTCGCCGAAGGTCGCGCGGCGTGGGCCATCCCGTGGCCCTGCCTCCACGAGTTCCTGGCCATCGTTACCCATCCGCGGATCTACGATCCGCCGACGAAGCCCGCGCAGGCAACGGCCCAGGTCGGCGCGTGGCTCGAGTCACCGAGCTTGGTTCTGATGGGCGAGACGGAGTCGTATTGGGACACGCTCCGGCCGACCCTGGAAGCGTCTCGCGTCGTCGGCTCTCAAGTCCACGATGCCCGGATCGCTGCACTCTGCCGACTGCACGGCGTGCGGGAGCTCTGGACCGCGGACCGTGACTTCACCCGATTCCGCGAGCTGGCGGTGCGCAATCCGCTCCTGAGATCGTCGGAGTAAAAACTCGTAAAACGGCCGGCCTGGCGATCGCCGCGGAGCCACAAGGTCGTAGGCTACGCAGTCAGGGGCCGCCAGAGGAGTCCACGGATGCGATCCACCTGGGTTCTCGCGCTCACGATCGGTGGACTGCTCGTCGCCCAGCCTGCCGGCGGTCAGGTCGGGATGGGCCCGAACCACAAGTCCGGTGCTCCGTTCCGGGCCAAGCTCAGCCCACCGTTGGCCGATGGAACGGTGCTGCTGGTCAAAGGCCACGTGCGCGATGGCGCGACGGGCGAAGGGATCGACGGTGCGGTGCTCGACGCGTGGCAGGCCGATGCCACGGGCCATTACGACCTCGACGGCTTCGAGTATCGCGCGCGCGTGTTCACCGACGAGCACGGGTACTTCGAGATCGAGACGATCGTCCCGTCGAACTACGGCCCACCGCCGCACATCCACATGATCGTCAGCGCAGCGGGCTATGCCAGGACGGTCACCGAGATGCTGTTCCTCGACCGCGAGCACCCGACGAGCGAGCGCCCCGAGCTGACGCCCAAGCTCGTCGAGCGCAAGCACGGCGCCAAGACCTACCTCGAGGGGACGTTCGACGTGACGCTGCGCCGCGGCGCGTAGCCCGGTCGCGCGACCGACCGTCTGCTATTCTCCTCGCATCCGCGAGGCGATCGATGCTCGACAAGCTCACGACCTGGGCCGCGGCGCACGTCCAGAGCGCCGTCCGGATCGTGCTGATCCTGCTGCTCGCCTGGCTCCTCCTGCGCGGGGTGCGCGCACTGATCCAGCGGCTCGAGCGGGCCGCGTCGGACGACGACCCGACGCGGGTCAGCGAGCGCGAGAAGCGCGCGCAGACGCTCAAGCGGATCCTGCGCCAGGCGTCGTTCGTGCTCATTTGGTCGGTGACCCTGATGCTCGTGCTCGGTGAGGTCGGCGTCGACCTGAAGCCGATCCTCGCCGGCGCCGGGATCCTCGGCCTCGCCGTGGGGTTTGGCGCGCAGACGCTGGTCAAGGACGTGATCACCGGGTTCTTCATCCTGCTCGAGAACCAGATCCGTGTCGGCGACCTGATCACGGCCGCGGGCTCGACCGGCGAGGTCGAGGCGGTCAACCTGCGTACCACGGTTCTGCGCGACCCCGAGGGTCGGACGCACATCATCCCCAACAGCGCGATCACGGTCGTGACGAACGCGACCCGCGACTGGTCGCGGGCGCTGCTCGACATCGGCGTGGACTACGGCCAGGACACCGACCGCTGCCTCGATGTGATGCGCCAGGTCGGAGACGAGATGGAGCGCGACCCCGTGTGGGGCAAGCGGCTCCTCGGGCGGTTCGAGTTCCCGGGCGTGCAGGGGTTCACGGATTCGGCGGTGGTGCTGCGGATGGTGGTCAAGACGCTGCCGCAGGAAGGACTGGCGGTGCAGCGGGAGATGCGCCGGCGCATCAAGAAGGCGTTCGAGGCCGAGAACATCGAGATGCCGTTCCCGCACATGAAGCTCGTGCGGCAGGCGGCAAAGAAGCCCTGATCGCGATGCTATCGGCCACCGTACGCGCGCGCCAGCGCGGCGACGCAGCCCACACGGTCGTCGCCGGACCAGTAGCGCACGGTCCGGCCGTCGCCCAGCGGCTCGACCAGCACGCTGGGCAAGCTCTCGTTCTCGCTCCAGCGTTCGAGCTCGTCGACGAACGAGCTGCGCAGCCAGCGCGTGGGGAAGCGCGTCGTCGACCAGCGCGAGCCGGCGTCCGATGCACGGTCGATCGCGTTCATCGGCTGTCCTCCTCGACGACAAGCTGACGCGGTCGTGAAAGAACGGCGTGAGATCGGGCGCAGAAGCCGGTAAAACCTCGAGCTCTCGGTTCTTCGCCACGGCGTCGCGGGGCACGGAAGAGGTCCTGGCCCAGGAGCTGCGCGAGCTCGGCCTGTCGCCCGTCGAGCCGACACGCGGCGGCGTGGCGTTCGGCGCGAGCGTCGAGCACGCGTACCGTGCGTGCCTGTGGTCGCGCGTGGCCAGCCGCGTGCTCGAGCCGCTGGCGACGTTCGAGGCCGCGGATGCCGCCGGGCTCTACGCCGGCGTGCACGCGATCGACTGGCTCGAGCACCTGGGACCCGAGCGCACGCTCGCGGTCGACGTCGCCGGTGGACCCGACGCGCCGGCGGGGCCGTCGCACTTCGTCGCGCTCAAGACGAAAGACGCGATCGTCGATCGAATCCGATCGGCCGTGGGTGCGCGGCCGAGCGTCGACAAGGCGAACCCGGACGTCCGCGTGAACGTGCACCTGCGCGGCGAGCGCGTGACGGTCAGCCTCGACCTCGCCGGGGCGAGCCTGCACCGCCGCGGCGTCTCGCGTCTCGGTGCCGCGGCCCCGCTCAAGGAGAACCTCGCGGCGGCGATCCTGCGCATCGCGGGCTGGCCGGCGGCCGAGCGGCCGCTCTTCGATCCGTTGTGCGGCTCGGCAACGCTGCTCCTCGAGGCCGCGTGGATGGCGCTCGACGTCGCTCCGGGTCTCGAGCGCGAGCGGCTCGGCGCGGCAGGCCTGCGGGGACACGACGCCCGGCTGTGGAACCGCCTTGTCGAGGAGGCGCGCGAGCGGCGCGCGCAGGCGCGGGATCGCGTGCTGCGGATCGCTGGGTCCGACGCTTCCCTGACAACGATCCGGGCTGCGCGAAAGAACCTGCAGCACGCGGGCCTCGTCGATCGCCTGCGTGTCGAGGCGCGGGACCTGGTCGATGTGACGCCACCGTGGGATGAGCCCGGCATCGTCGTCACGAACCCGCCGTACGGCGAGCGGCTCGGGGCGGCGGATGAGCTCGGTCCGCTGTATGAGCGTCTGGGAGACGTGCTCAAACGGCGCTTCCCCGGCTGGACCGCATGGATCCTGTCGGGCAACCGCGCGCTCGACAAGCGCGTGGGACTGCGCGTCGCGCGGCGGACGGTGCTCTACAACGGCCCGATCGAGTGTCGCTTGCTCGAGGTGCCGGTCGCCGCGTCGCCCGTGCACAGCGAGCGCGGACCGGGCTGGCGGCGGCCGAGCACGGATGCCGTGGGGTTCGAGAACCGGCTGCGCACGAACCTCGCGCGGCTCGAGCCGTGGGCCGCGCGCGAGCGCCTGACGTGCTATCGGCTGTACGACTCGGACGTGCCGGAGTACAACCTCGCGGTCGACTGGTACGACGGCCTCGTGCGCGTCGAGGAGTACGAGCGGCCGCGCTCGGTCGCGCCCGAGGCAGCCGAGCGCCACCTGCGCGACGCGCTCGCCGTGGTACCGCGCGTGCTCGGTGTCGATCCAGCCCGCATCGTGCTGCGCGTGCGCCGGCGCCGCGCCCAGGGGGAGCAGCACGGGCGCTACGCCGACCGCGGCCAGCGCCACGAGGTCCGCGAGGGCGACCTACGGTTCCTCGTGAACCTGACCGACTACCTCGACACCGGGCTGTTCCTCGACGACCGGCTGCTGCGGCGCCTGGTCCGCGAGCGCGCGCGCGATCGGGACGTGCTGAACCTGTTCGCCTACACGTGTACCGTGACCGTCGCCGCGGCGGCCGGGGGCGCGCGCTCGACCACGAGCGTCGACCTGTCGAACACGTACCTGGGGTGGGGTCGGGACAACGTTCGTACGAACGGGCTGCTCGACGCCCGACACCGGTTCGTGCGCGCGGATGCCGTGCGCTGGCTCGAGCGCGGCGGCGACCGCCGGCGCTACGGGCTCGTGTTCCTCGCTCCCCCGACGTGGTCCCGCTCGCAGGGCATGGATCGCGAGCTCGACGTCGAGCGCGACCACCCGCGGCTGCTCGCGCAGACCGCGCGCCTGCTGGCCCGCGGGGGCGAGATCGTGTTCACGACGAACCGTCGCGGCTTCGAGCTCGACGAGCGCGTGCTCGAGAACCTCACCGTGGAGGAGATCACGGCCGCGGTGACCCCGCTCGACTTCGAGCGGCGCCCGCGCCTGCGCGCGTTCGTGCTGCGCGCGCGGCGTGGCGAGGCCGTATAATTCGCTCATGTCGGATCGCGGCGCCTGGCCCGTGCGCAAGTATCGCCTGGGACACGAGCCCTCGGACGACCTCAGCCGTACGACGACGGCCGAGGAACGCATTGCGATGATGTGGCCCTTGGCGCTCGAGGCGTGGTCGTTGACCGGCAAGCCGTTCCCCGACTATCCGCGTGGGGCGGCGCCGATCCGCCGACGGCGGCTCGGCGACGACGATCCACGTGAATGACGATTTCCTCGACCTGCTCGCAGCCTTGGCGCGAGCACGCGCACGTTTCCTCGTCGTCGGCGCGCACGCGATGGCGGTCCACGGCGTACCACGCGCGACCGGCGCCCTCGACGTGTGGATCGAGCCCACGCCGGCCAACGCCGAGCGCGTCTGGCAGGCGCTCGTCGAGTTCGGCGCGCCTGCCGATACGCTCGGAATCACGCGCGTCGACCTCGAGACTCCCGGCCTGGTCCTGCAGCTGGGGCTGCCGCCACGGCGGATCGACCTGCTGACGACGCTCAGCGGCCTCGATTTCGCAAGCGCCTGGGAGCGCCGCGTGACCCATGCGGTGGGCGGGGGCGACGTCCCGTTCCTCGGTCGTTCCGATCTCGTGCTGAACAAGCGGGCGAGCGGACGACCGAAGGACCTCGCCGACCTGGACGCGCTCGACCGTGGTTAGGTGGAAGACCCGCTCGGTTGCGTGCGCGCCTCGAACGAGAGCGCGCCCCGGGTCTCTCCGCGCACCCAATGCAGGAGCAGCCGTCCGGGAGTGAACCCGAAGCCGTCGACCGCGCCGAGCGCGTCGAGGTACCGCCGCTCGAGCGACATCGCGGGCTCGGGGCAGGCCATGCGCGTCGCGCCGATCGGACCGAAGCTCAAGCCGGTCGGCCGGTCGCCTGGTGGGGCGAACGCCGCGAAGTAGCGGTTGCAGCCGGCGTGACCGCTGATCCTTTCGGCCTCGAAGGTCAGCGTGACCTCGGGCGTGGGCGGCGTCGGATCGCCGTCGAAACCGCGCAGCACCCACTCGCGCCCCACGAGGTCGAGAACCGAGATCGGCCCCGTCGATTGCGCATCGACCTCGCGGAGCGTTCGGCCTTCGAGCCGCCAGGACCGGCGCGCCTTCTCCGTCGGGCAACACGCGGCATCGTGCGGCCCGGGCTCGAGCAGGTCGAGCACGATGCGCTCGTGCTCGATCGCGCCCGAACGCACCTGGACACGATCGCCCACGCGCGCGGCGGCGACGCTCGATACGTCGCGCCCGCGTCGCGCCACGACCGCCAGGTGCACGAACGTCCCCGAGCCGCCTTCGCTCGAGGCGAGGAGCGCGACCGCTTCGGGAACCCCGTCCCCGTCGAGGTCGCCCTCGAGCCTGAGGCCGTCGACGAGCTCGAGCTGGGGGCGCGAGGCGCCGCCGGTCTCGAGCGGCTCGCCGAGCCAGCGGCCGTCGTGCAACGTGACCGGCGCGGCGACGATGCCGGCATAGGTCGCCTGGCGCAGCTCGGCCCACGACGGCGCGGGACCTGCGGGCCGAGCACAGGCCACGGTCGCGAGCGCGAAACCCAACGCGACGACGAGGTCCGAGGCGACGACGGGGCGCAGCAATCGGCTCAGCCTCGGCTCAGGATCTCGATCAGGTGGTACCCGAACTGGGTCTTGATCGGGCCGTGCGTCTGACCCAGCTGGGCCACGAACACGACGTTGTCGAACTCGCGAACCATCTCTCCCGGGCTGAACTCCCCGAGGTCGCCGCCCTCCTCTCCCGAGGGGCACTGCGAGTGCTCGCGAGCCAGGGCGGCGAAGTCCGCACCGGCATCGATCTGGCGCTTGAGCTCCTGGGCCTCGGCCTCCGTTTCGACGAGGATGTGGCGCGCGTGAGCGATCATCGGGATCTCCTTGGTTCGGTCCGAGCGTGGTCAGAGGATACGGGATGTGCGGTCGTGCCGTCGAGCAGGCTGGCGCTGTTACACTCCGGTGCATGTCGATCGTGCGGCGCTGCGCAACGCTCGTGGCTCTCGTCTGTGCCTGCAGTGGCGCCTCGGCCAAGGACAAGGAAGACCCGTACTGCGCGCCGCTGGCCCAGGCGCTCGCTGCGGCCGCTTCGGGCGACGCGTTCGCGGGCGTCACGGGTGCCGACGCGGGGTTGTACCACGAGACGACGCTGGTCCTGCCCGAGGCCCAGCTGTGCACGACGAGCCCGCGCGAGAAACCCGCGGCTTGGCGCTGTCACCTGGAAACGAACGATCGCTACACGCTGGCCCTCGAGCTCCACGGCGAGACGCTGCGGCGGATCGGGGCGTGCCTCGGTGACACCTGGTCGACCGAGCGGATCCAGGACAAGGGATACCTGCGCCTCGATGTCCTCACACGCGGGGACGACGCGCCGCACGTGCAGCTGCTGACGACCCCCGGACCGAAGTATCGGCTGCTCGTCACCGTTTTCGCGAAGTAGAGAGCGTGTGACCCGACGCGGGCTCTGGCTCTCGCTCGGCCGCATCGCGCTCGCGGTGTCGGCGATCGTGGCGCTAACGGGCGTCGCCGGCGCCTGGCTGGTTCGCGGGCCGTTCGTCGGCCGCGTGGAGGTCCGGCCGGTCGAGGCCGCGGTGTCCGTGGAGCGCCTGCGGTCGACGGTCGAGACGCTGGCCGGCCGCTTTCGCACGCGCTGGCTCACGCATCCCGAGACGCTCGAGGCGGCCTCGGACTGGATCGCCGAGCGCATGCGCTCGGCCGGCCTGGCGGTCACGTTTCAGTCGTTCGATCTGATGGAGGGCCAGTTTCGCAACGTCGTCGGTGTCCGCGAAGGGGTCGAGGCCTCGGCTCCGATTCTCGTGGTCGGCGCGCACTACGACGCGTACGGGGAGATGCCGGGAGCGGACGACAACGCGAGTGGCGTCGCGGGCCTGCTCGAGCTCGCGACGACGCTCGCGGCGGACGTCCCGCGGACCGTGCACTTCGTCGCGTTCGTCAACGAGGAGCCGCCGTTCTTCGGGGGCGACGACATGGGCAGCGTGCGGTATGCGCGAGCGCTCGCCGAGCGCGGCACGGACGTCGACCTCATGATCTCGCTCGAGATGATCGGTTGCTACAGCGACGCGCCGGGGAGCCAGCGCTATCCGCTGCGCGCGTTCCGGCTGGTGTATCCGGACCGCGGGAACTTCCTCGCCGTCGTCGGCGATCTCGGGTCGACCGCGGCGATTCGCGAGGTCAAGCGCGCGCTGCTCGCGACCGACGCGCTGCCGATCTACTCGTTCCGCGGGCCGCGCTGGATCCCGGGCGTCGACTGGTCCGACCATTCGTCGTTCCGGCGCTTCGGCTTTCGCGCGGTGATGGTCACGGATACGGCGTTCCTGCGGAACCCGCGCTATCACACACGGGGCGACACGCCGGACACCCTGGACTACGTACGGATGGCCGCGGCGGTCCGCGCGCTGCACGGCGTGTTGCGGTCGAACCCGGCGCCGTGAGGCGCGGCGCGGCCTCGGCTTGACCGTTCCGGTCGAGCCGCCCTACCTTCGCCCCGGGATGAACGCGCGAACCGGCTCGCTCCACGAACCCCTGTCCGGCCGGTCGTGGGATTCCGTGACGATCGAGCGGGAGATCCGTCGCCGCATCGTCCATTACGCCGCGCACGGAGTGTCGCCCGGAGACCGCGTGTTCCTGCACAACGGCAACACGCTCGAGTTCTTCGCCGACCTGCTCGGCTTGTGGCATCTCGGTGCGTGCGCGGTCCCGGTCGATGCGCGGCTCACGGCGTTCGAGGTCGAGACGATCGCCCAGGCGTTCGAGCCGCGGGCCGCGGTGTGGCACGACCCGCCCGCCGGCGAGCTGGGCCAGCGGCTCGCCGCGCTCGGAACGGCGGTCCTCGAGAGCCCGGCCGGCGCCCCGAGCGCGCTCGACGTTCCCGCAGTCCCCGAGAGCGCGCTCGCGCTCGACGCTCCCGCGCTGATCCTGCTCACCTCGGGCACGACGGGCCAGCCCAAGGGTGTGGTGCACACCCATCGGTCGCTCGCCGCGCGCTGGACCGGCCTGAGCCAGAGCCTCGATCGAGCGCCGTTTCGCCGCACGCTGTGCCTGTTGCCTACGCACTTCGGCCACGGGCTGATCTGCAACTGTCTCTTCCCGTGGCTCCTGGGCCACGACCTGTTCGTGCTGCCGCCGTTCCGCCCGGAGGTCCTCGTGCACCTCGGGCGCATCGTCGACGAGCAGCGCATCACGTTCCTGTCGTCCGTGCCGTCCGTGTGGCGCGTCGCGCTCAAGACCGCGGCTCCTCCGGCCACGCGATCGCTCGTCTGGGTGTTCTGCGGCTCGGCACCGCTGTCGGCCGCGCTGTGGAACGACGTCCGCGCGTGGACCGGCGGGGCCAAGGTGACGAACGCCTACGGCATCACCGAGACCGGGAGCTGGGTCGCCGGGAGCGCGATGCTCGACGTCGCGCCGGCGGACGGTCTGATCGGTGAGCCGTGGGGCGCATCGATCCGCGTGCTGCGCGAGCCGATCGATGGCTCGCCCGCGGTGGCCGATGGGTGCGCAGCGGGCGAGGCCGGCCCGGTGTGGATCCGTACGCCGGCGCTGATGCACGGGTACTATCGGCGATCTGACCTGACGCGCGAAGCGGTCCGCGACGGCTGGTTCCACACCGGCGACGTCGGCGTGCTCGACGAGCGCGGGTTCCTGTTCCTCCGCGGTCGCGCGCGGGAGGAGATCAACAAGGGCGGGATGAAGGTCTACCCCGCGGACATCGACGCGGTGGTCGAGCGCCTGGCCGGCGTTCGAGACGTGTGCACGTTCGCCTACGAGGACGACGTGCTCGGCGAGGACATCGGCATCGCGGTCGTGCTCGACCGGCCGACGGACGCGCTCCTGGTCGAGCTGCACGTCTGGTCGAGCAAGCACCTGGCCCAGCACCAGCTCCCGCGCCGCTGGTATCTCGTGGACGAGATCCCCCGCTCGTCGCGGGGCAAGGTCAACCGCGCCGCGGTCGCCCGAGCGTGTGCCGGGCTGACACCCTTGCGACTGCGCGAGCTGGTCCGCGGGCGCCGGCCGTGAGCCTGCGCGACGAGCTGCTCGCGTTCCTGGCAGACGCGGAGGTCGATCTGCCGGCCGATGCGCCGGAGGATACGTCGCTCCTGAGCTCGGGACGCATCGATTCCGTGAACCTGTTCCGGCTCGCCTCGTGGATCGAGCAGGCGATCGGTGCGCCGATCGATCCGACGAGCTTCGATCTGTCCACGGAATGGGAGACGATCGGGGACGTCGTGCGATTCGTCGACCGCGCGCGCGCGGCGACATGACCGCCAAGATCGTCCGGTATGGCCCGGAGCACAAGCTGCCGGTGGCCCGGCTTCTCGCACCCCTGTGGTGCTCGGACGTCGCGCGCAACGCCGCGTACTTGGAGTGGAAGTACGAGCACAACCCGTACGCCGGCGCGCCCCAGATCTGGCTCGCCGTGGACGGCGGCGCCGCGGTGGGCTTCCGCGGTCTGTCGGGCGCACGGTGGATCGCGGGCGCCGCGCGCACGCCGATCGACGTCCTCCACTCGGACGACCTGCTCGTCGCCGAGACGCATCGCACGAGCGGCATCTCGCGCGCGATCTCGACGGCGATGATCCAGGATGCGGCGCGGGCCGGAGCCGGGCCTCTGCTGAGCCTGACGCCGAGCCCGGTGACCACGCTCGTGTCGCTCGCCGCGGGATGGAGAGCCCTGGGGAACAAGGCGCCCGTACGGCGCCTCGGGCCCCGGGTCGCGGCGCGGCGCGCGCTGCGCGATCGATTGTCCCGCCTGCCGTTCGTGTGGCGCGTGTCCCGGCGCACGACCCTGCTCCATGCACCGGAAGAGCTCCGACCGTTCGACGCGCTCGACCGCGCGCGACCGGATCAGGCGGTGGGCGGATTGGTCGTCGAGGACGCGCCGCGTCCGGAAGCGATGGCCGCGCTGGCCGAGCGCGCGACCGTCGATGGACGCGCGCGGCACGTGCGGGACGCCGGGTACCTCACGTGGCGCCTGGCGAGCCCGCTGGCCCAGCACCGGTACCTGTTCGCCGACGGCGCGCAGGGTCTCGACGGCTACCTCGTGCTCGAGCGGCGCATCGGGACGATCGGCGACGGCGCCGTCACGATCGCTGACTGGGAGGCCCCGGACCCCGCGGTGCGCGAGAACCTGCTCCGCGCGGCGCTGCACTGGGGCCGGTTCGGCGAGATCGGCACGTGGGCGGCGACGCTTCCGGTCGACACGCAAGCGATGCTCGAGCGAGCCGGGTTCCGCGCCGTCGACGGCGGAGGCGCGCTCGCGGGCTATCGTGCGTGCGTGCTCATGCACGCCGCACCGGGCGCGCTCCCGGACGACCTCGCGCAGTGGGACCTGCGGCCGCTGTGGGCCGCTTGACGGCTAGGGGGATCCGCGACCCGCTGCCGCCGGAAGCGGCCCGAGCTGGCGGCCGCAGCCGCGAAACATCTTGCCGTTGAGGCGCACCACGACCGTCGTCGGGTGCTCCTGCCCGCTCATGTCGTCGGTGCACGGGCGGTCGTCGACGACGATCTCGAGATCGTGGGCCGTCGTGACGGCGTGGTACGTGGTACGGCCGGTCGAGGCGTCGACCCGCGGCTCGAAGGCCGGAGACGTCACGACCGTCTCGCCATAGTCGCCGGTGAACACCACGCGCTGCGGGTCGATCTCGACGAACCATCCGGGCTCGTTCCCCACGGCGCGAAACGTGACGCCGCGTAGCCGAGCGTCTTCCCACGGCGCGCGTTCAGGAGCGAGCCGGCACGCACCGAAGCTCCGGCCGCCGACGTCGAGCGTCGCCTCGTCGCCCGTGCTCCAGAACACGACGTCGCCGTCGGCGTACTTCGCGCCCGACGCCGCCTCGACCTGCGGTGCGACCACGGTGCGCTCGGGCAGATACAGAGTCACCTCGCCCGAGCCCTGGCGCACGACCACGTCGAACCCCGCGCATTCGTACACCAGCGTTCGTCGCGGCTCTTGCCCCGCGCTCGAGCCGGCGGGCCGCACGACGATCTGGATCTCGGTCGGCGCGCCGTGCGTGAGCGCGGGATAGGCCTCGCGTGTGGTCCACAGCAGATCGCCTGCGCCGCTGCGGATCTCCGCGCGCACCGCATACCGATGCGACGCTTCGATCCGCGCCGGGTCGTACGGGACGGAGAACGCGATCGGAACCTGCCCCGCCGGGCGAACGGTCTGTTGGCCCGCGACCGTCGCCGGTGCATCGGCGCGGCCCACGTCCTCGAGACGCACGTGGAGCACGGCATCGGGAGGCAGGGCGATGCGCTCCGGGTAGGTCACCGTGCCGGTGACGCGCGCGATCGTCTCGGGCCGCTCGCCGCAGGCGACGCCGAGGAGCGCGAGACACAGTGCCACGGCGCGAATCATCCCGAGCAGCCCGCGGACTTGACGACGCGCTCGGTCGACGCCGGGTAGCGGCACGGGGGTCAGCCTCCTTGGCGCTCGAGTGCGAGACCGACGCACACGACGCCGGCGATCAGGACCAGAGCGCCGATCGGCACGATCACGACCGCCGGGCTCGGATCGCCACCATGGACCGTGAGCCCGCCGACGAAGAAGCCGCCCGGGAGCAGGATCGACGCGCTGACCAGGCACGGCGACGCGCGGCGGACCCACAGCGCCGAGCAGGTCGCCGTCCGCAGGGTCGCGGCGAACGCGATGTGGATCAAGGCCAGGAGCGTCCCGTGGGCGTGGGCCAGCGTCCACATCAGCCGGCGAGGCTGCATCCCGGCATCGAGGTACCACGACACCTTGAGCCCGTGGAACGCCTCGAGCGCGAACCCGAGCCCGACGAACACGAGCAAGGTCCACCATCCCACCCGCTGATGCCGGCGCGCGTAGTCCATGAGGGTGCCCTATTCCACCACACCGACCGGCGGGTCGTCCCGCAGGGACAGGAGCCGCGTGACCGCTGGACCGTCGAGACCTCCGCGCTCGGTCAACAACGCCGGGTCGCGGCGCGCCGTGCCCCGTGCGCCCCACACGTTCCACGCGCGCTGGGCCGTGACGGCGAGCCGTTGCGGATCGGCCGTATCGTCGAGCACGAACTGGTCGAAACCCGGAAGCGTGCGGATCGACCGACCGGCCACGGTCCGGACGACGGCGTACGGATCGGCGAGGAGCGGCGCGACGAACGGCGCGATCCAGTCGCTGCCCGATGCGCGCTGCGCCGGCGCCCATCCGGCATGCCAGGCGTAGAGCACGCGCAGCCGCGCCTCGCCCGTGAGCATTCCGCGCACGGCGGCCGAGAGCTGCTGCTGCTCCACGGTGAGCGTCGGCGCCGGTGTTCCGTACCACGAGCTCAGGTGCTCCGCGGTCCAGCCCAGCGACCGATCGAGGTGACACAGGTTACACGCGTTCGGACGCCCGGTCGCAAGATCGGTCGCGACGCTCGGGCTCGACACCTGGTGCGAGCGGATCGCCTTGAGCAGGCCGTACGTCGTGTGTGGCATGTGGCAGTTGTAGCACCGGCTGCCCGATGACTCGGGCGCGTGATGCGTGTGGGCGGCGAGGCTCGGCCCGGCTCCGGTCTCGTGGCATTGCAGACACCCCGCATCGCCGTCCATGTCGCGCCCGAGCTGGTCGTCGGCCCACGCGGCGAGCGGACGAGGGTCGGTGGCGTCGCGGTGCATGCGGTGGCACGAGAGACAGCTGATGTCGCCCGGATCGTCGCCCGTCCTGAAGCACGGCGAGTACTGCATCGAGCTGAACTCGCGTCCCGATCCACGCGCCGGCCCATCGGGCCAGGCCAGCGAGTCGCGACGGAACGCCTCGACCTCGGGGTCGGGCTCGTACAGCCCGGGCGGGTCGTTCGGCCCGGGGATCAGCTGGGCCGTGCGCTCGATGTCGTCCCCCGGCCGGTGCAGATCGCCCTCGCCGTTGAAGTACTCGGACTCGAGCTCCGGCGTCGCGTGCACCGAGTTGGCGTGACAGCGGGCGCAGATGTGCGACGCGAGCCGGGACGAGAGCCGTCGTGGATTCACGATCGTCGGATCGCCGCCGTCGCCGAAATGCTCCACGTAGCGCCGCACGGGCGAGCGGTTTCGCGTCACGTGCTCCTGGGCCGGACCGTGACACGCCTCGCACGCGATCCCCAGCTCGTTGAACTCGGTGTCGATCCCCTGTGCGAGTCGCGGCCGCCCGTGCGTCGCGTGGCACTCGATGCACTTCGCGTTCCAGTGGTCGACGCGCCGCTGGCCGAGGGGCGGCTGGAGGAACGCGTCGCGCCGTCGGATCCAGCGCTGATCCTCGAACACGTAGATCGCCTGGACCAGGCTGACGCTGCGGCCCACGGCGTCCGAGACCCAATACGCCTGCATGTGGTGCGAGCCCGTGGTCATCACGACGCGCTGGCCGTCGACGTAGAACGCGTCGCCCCGGCGCTCCATGCGATGCGCCTCGAAATCTCCGCGCACGGTGCGCCCGTCGAATTCGCCGCGTACCACGTCCGGCGTCGCCAGCTGCGTCATCGTCCGGTGGTACGACGAGCGCCAGGTCTCGTACTCGTGCGGATGGCACGGGAGGCACGCGCGCGACGAGACGAACGTCGGGGCGACGACCTCGCGCGGCCGGCCCTCCTCCGGCACGAGCGGCGGGGCCGGCGCCGTGGCGGTGGCGCGGGCCAGCCCGGCCACGACCGCGGCCCAGACCACGAAGACGCCAGCGCCGCGGACGGTGCCGCGCCCGCGCGCGAATCGCAGCGCGAGCGGCAGGAGCCCGAGTCCCAGCAGGACGGCAACGAGGACGGGCATGGACGTCGCGGGCAGCTCCATCGGACCAGGAGGATACCCGGCGTGCGGATCACCGGCACGCCCGCTTGGCCCTCGGCCGCGCCTCCCGTAGGATGCTGCTCCTTGGCTCGACGGAGTCCCCCCGTGCCGATCCGTGTCCTCGCCGTAGCGCCTGGCCTCGACCGCCCGACGACCGGAATGCTCGTGCGCCTGGCTCGCACGGGCATCGACGTCGCGGTCGCCGGGTACCCGAAGGACGTGTGGGCCCAGGAGCTCACGGCGGCGGGGATCCCGGTTACCCGTGTCGAGGTCCGCGGGCGCCTCGATCTGTCGGCGATCCGCGCGCTTCGCCGTATCATCGGCCGCGGGGACTACGACCTGCTCCACGCGTTCAACAACCACACGGTCGGCTGCGCGGTGAACGCCGCGATCGGGTATCGCGCGCGCGTCGTGTGCTTCCGCGGATACATGGGCCACGCCGGCCGGTTCAACCCCTCGGCCTGGGTGACCTACTTCCACCCGCGCATGTCGCGCATCATCTGCGCGTCGAAGGCGGTCGAGCGGTATTTCCTCGGGGTCGGCATGGCGCCGAGCAAGCTCGTGACGATCTACAAGGGCCACGACTCGCGGTGGTACGAGCTCGCGCGGGCCGACCTGACCGAGTTCGGCGTCCCCGCCGGCGCGTTCGTCGTCGGGTTCTGCGGGCGGGCGCGGCCGCGCAAGGGGGTCAACGTGCTGATCGAGGCCGCGAGCCGCATTCCGCCCGAGCTGGGGATCCACTTCCTGATCGTCGGTCCCGTCGAGCAGGACTCGAAGCTCGTCGAGGACATTCAGCGTCTGTCGCTCGACGGCCGCGTGCACTTGACCGGGTACCGCGGCGACGCGCCGCGGCTGACCGGAACGTGCGACCTGTTCGCCCTGCCGTCGCTCGACCGGGAGGGGTTCCCGCGGGCGGTGGTCGAGGCGATGGCCCAGGGCGTGCCGCCGATCGTCTCGGACGTCGGCGGGATGCCCGAGCTGGTCGAGCACGGGGTCAGCGGCCTCGTCGTGCCACAGGCCGATGCGCGGGCGCTCGCCGAGGCGATCCTCGAGCTGCACGGAAGCGCGGAGCGCCGGATCACGATGGGCCGTGCGGCACGGAGCCGGATCGTCACCGTGTTCCCGATCGAGCGCACGGTTAAGGAGACAGTCGCGCTGTACGAGCAGCTCGTGCCGGCGCGGTAACGGGAGCGCGCCATGGCCGAGCGTCTGTCGGTACTGATCCCGTGCAAGAACGAGGAGCGCAACGTGCGCTCGTGCGTCGAGTCGGTCCGGGGCCTGGCAGACGAGATCGTCGTCGCCGACTCGGGATCGACCGACCGCACGCGCGAGATCGCGCGCGCGATGGGCTGTCGCCTGATCGAGCGCGAGTACATCAACTCGGCGAACTTCAAGAACTGGGCGATCCCGCAGTGCACGCACGCGTGGGTCCTGATCGTCGACGCCGACGAGCGTGTGCTGCCGGAGCTGGCCGACGAGATCCGTACGCTGCTCGCCGGTCGGCCGGCCCACGACGGGTATCGCATCTACCGCCGGAACTTCCTGTTCGGTCACGAGGTGCGTCACAGCGGCTGGCAGACCGACGACGTGCTGCGCCTGTTCCGCCGCGACCTGTGCCGATACCAGGAGCGGCGCGTGCACGCGGACGTCGTGGTCCAGAGCGGGAACGTGGGTTGGCTGCGCGAGCGGCTCGTGCACTACACGGCCTGGACGGTCGACCAGTTCCTGGGGAAGAAGGTCGGGCGGTACACGACGTGGGGCGCCGAGGACCTGTGGCAGCGCGGGAAGCGTGCCGGCTGGACCGAGCTGACGCTCCGGCCGTTCCTGCGGTTCCTGCGGCACTACGTGCTGCGCCGCGGGTTCCTCGACGGCAAGGTGGGTTGGATCATGGCCGTGATGAGCGCGTTCTACGTGTTCGTGCGCTTCGCCAAGCTGTGGGAGATGGAGCACGGGATCCCGCAGCCCGACCCCGAGGCCGGCGTGGCGAGGCCCGGCGAGGAATGAGCCGCAAGCTCACGTTCACGGCCCTCGCGTGGATCGCGATCCTCGTCGTTCTCGAGCTGGGCCTGCGGGCGTACGACGTGGCGCGCGACGCGGCGCGTGAGCACGCGGCGCGCGAGCGCACCCCCGCCACATCGAACCGCGTATCGACGTTCGTGCCGCACCCGTTTTTGACGTACGCCGGGAACCCGGCGTACTTCGATCACAACGCGCAGGGGTTCCGCGCGCCCAAGGACCTGCGGTACGAGCCCCACCCCACGGCGTTCCGCATCGCCTGTCTCGGCGGATCGAGCACGTACGACACGCGCACGTCGCGCGAGGACAGCTACCCGCATCAGCTCGAGCTCGCGCTCGTCGCGCGCGGCGTCGCCGCGCCCGAGGTGATCAACGCCGGGCTCGGCGGCTACGGCACGCCGAACATGATCGGAATGCTGGCGCTGCGCCTCGTGCCCCTGACGCCACGGATCGCGATCTTCGACGCCGGGTTCAACGACGCGTGGAATCGGCTCCTGTATCGCAACTTCGCCGACGACTACTCCCACGCCATGCGCTCGTGGGACTCGGGTCCGGTCCCGCTGTGGCGCTCGAGCCGGCTCCTCGACCGGATCGCCGCGCGGCTCGGCTCGCCCAGCCGACGAGACCCCCACATCCACCAGATCGCCTGGTACCCGCCGAGCGGGACACCGGCGGAGAACTGGCGCGCATCGTCGTCGAACGCGTTCGAGCGCAACCTGGCGACGCTCGTGGCGATCGCTCGGGCCCACGGGATCCGCCCCGTGCTGTTGACCCAGGCCACGGACTTCGCGAGTCATCCGGTCGAGCACGACAACGCGGCGTGGGACGAGGCGCTGCGCGAGTACACGACCGTGATCGAGCGTGTCGCCCGGGAGCTCGGAGTCGACGTGATCGACGTGCGGGCCCAGATGTCCGATCGGGCGGCCTATTTCGCCGACGTGCTGCACATGACCGCCGAGGGGAACCGCGAGCGCGCCCGGATCGTCGCCGATCACCTCGTGACGCATGGCCTCGTGACGGTCGCGGCCCCGCCGTGACCCTCGATCGTCCCCTGGCCTGGATGTGCCGCCGCGCGGCGGCGCGCCTCGGCGCGGGTCGGGCCGCGGGTCGCAAGCTCCGGGCCCTGTACACGCCGCGGCTCGCCGGCCGTCCCGCGCGGTGGATCGAGATCTCGGACTACGACGGCGACCTGCGCCTGTGGCTCGACCGCGGGTCGTACATCGGCAGCACGATCTACTGGACGGGCTACCATCACCGGCGCGACATGGGCTGGCTCGGCGAGGTCCTGCGGGCCGGGATGGTATTCGTCGACGTCGGGGCGAACATCGGCGAGTTCACGCTGTTCGGCGCCAAGCGCGTCGGCCCGTCGGGCAGAGTCCTGGCGTTCGAGCCCGGAGACACGATGCACGAGGTGCTGGCGCGTAACGTCGAGGCGAACCGGCTAGCGCAGGTCGAGATCCACCGCGTCGGGCTGGGCGACCGCGAGGTGACGCTTCCGCTGTTCGCCCCGGCGCCCGGCGAGGAGGATCCGCACCTGTTCTCGACGTATCGCTGTGCCCATGGTGCGGGCGCGGCCCGCCCGGTGCAGACGATCCGGCTCCGGCGGCTCGACGACGTGCTGGCCGAGCGTCCGCTCGAGCGGCTCGACGTCTTGAAGATCGACGTCGAGGGCGGAGAGCTGCCGGCGCTCGAAGGCGCGCGAGACACGCTATCCCGTCACCGACCGCGACTCCTGGTCGAGTTCAATCGCGAGACGTCGGCCGCCGCGGGCTACACGGTGTTCGACCTCGCACGCTTCCTCGTCGACCAGGGCTACGCGCTGTCGCGCATCGATCGGCGCGGCGTCCACGCGATCGACCCGGCACGTGTCGATGCGCTCCCCGGCGAGACGAACGTCGTGGCCACGCCGCGATGAAGGATGCCGTCCGGCCCGCCGTGGTCGTGTTCCGCAAGCGGCTCCTGCCGTGGTCCGAGACGTTCATCGCGGCCCAGGGCGGGCGGCTCGCGCGCTACCGTCCGGTGTTCGCGGGGTTCCGCTGGGACAAGGCCGGGAAGACGTATCTCGCGGGCCACGACACGGTCCTGCTCGAGGACCACGCGGCGCTCCCCGCCGTGGCCCGTGCGCTCCAGCGCACGGTCGGACTCGTCGGCCCGGCGTTCCTGCGCGCGTTGCGCGAGCGCCGGCCGGTGCTCGTGCACGCGCACTTCGGGCGCAGTGCCGACGCGGCGATCCCACTCGCGCGGGCTCTGGGCGTCCCGCTCGTCGCGACGTACCACGGCTGCGACATCACCGTCGTCCCGCGCTCCCGCCGCGAGCGCCGGCGCCGCGCGCGGGTATTCGCCGCAGCGGCGCGGGTCATCGCGGTCTCGGAGTTCATCGCGTCGGGCCTGCGGGCGAACGGCTGCCCGCCAGAGAAGATCGCCGTTCACTTCATCGGCGTCGACACCGAGCGGTTCGCCCCGGGAGCCGCCACCGAGCGCGAGCCGGCGCAGGTCCTGTTCGTGGGCCGCATCGTCGAGAAGAAGGGGCTCGTGCACCTGCTGCGCTCGATGCCCGAGGTGCAGCGAGCTCAGCCCGGGGCGGAGCTCCTGATCGCCGGGGACGGTCCGCTGCGGCCGGCGCTCGAGGCGCAGGCGGGACAGCTGGGCGTGCGGGCGCGGTTCCTGGGCGTCGTGGCTCCCGCGCGCGTGCAGGAGCTGATGCGTCAGACGACTGTGATGTGTGTTCCGAGCGTACCCGCCTCTTCGGGCGACGACGAGGGACTGGGAATGGTGATCGTCGAGGCTCAGGCGTCGGGAGCGCCGGTCGTGATCTCGCGCTCGGGCGGGATGCCCGAGACGGTCGTCGACGGGGTCACCGGGCTCATCGCTGCGCCGCGGGACGAGCGGGCGATCGCGGCGCACCTGATCGCGCTGCTCGCCGATCCGGCACGGCGCGAACGCTGCTCCGTCGCGGCGCGGGCCAACGTCCTCGAGAAGTTCGACCTCGGGCGACAAACCGCGCGCCTCGAGGAGCTGTACGACGACGTGCTCGGGGCACGCGCAGGGTAGCTCAGCTCGCGTGGCCCGGGCTGTCGAGCCCCGGCCCGACGCTCGGCCGGTCGGGCCGCAGCTCCACCCAGCCGCTGCGGAGCAACGTGTCGAGCGCCGCATGGGCAGCCACGCGATTGCCCAGCCGATTCGGGTGCATGCGGTCGACGCCCAGCGCGGCCTCGGGGAAGCGCGAGAAGTCCGAGCGCAGATCGCGGACCACGAACCCCAGACGCCGGGCCGGGTCGAGCACCGCGTCGTGATACCACTGCAGCTCGTAGTGCTCGAAGTTCTCGAGCAGCGGGAACATCAGCACCATCCAGCGGACGCTCGGCGCGGCGGCTTGGGCCTGCTCGAGGTGGTACTGCACCTCGACGACCCGCTCGAGATACCGCGGGGGCACGCCGAAGTACCGAGTCATCAGGTAGCTCGCGCTCGTCGTCAGAGCGCTCCGGAGGTAGGACTTCTCGAAGATCCCGGAGTGCGCGCTCTGGAAGTAGTCGCCCTCGACCGAGCTGTAGTGCAGGTCGTTGACCGACGTGCCGAGGATCACGATGTCCGGGTCGAACTTCCGCGCGTGCTCGAGGAACTGCTCGACCTCTTGCTGCAGTGAATAGCCCGACACGCCAAAGTTCAGGACCTCCCATGTCCCGACGGCCCGCTCGGCGAGCAGCGCCTCGAGCTGCTTGGGGAACGTGTCTTCGATCCGGATCCCGTGACCCCAGACGACCGAGTCGCCCAGGACGGCGATGCGCGTCGTACCCGGAGGCTTGGCGAGCGTGAACTCGCGGTCCCGGAACCCGTGCGAGTTGATCCGCACCGCCCCACGGGAAAACCGCGGGCGCGGCTCGTAGAGCAGGACCGGGTTGTCCGACTCGCGGAAGATCTCGTAGTAGTACACCGAGCTGAAATCCATGGCGCGCGTGTCCCCGGGAGCCAGCGCGGTCGGAGCGGGCCCGGGCTCTCGGCTGCGCAACAGGACCGGGATGCCGTGGTACCGGCGGTAGCCGACCTCAGCGAGGGTGTAGAGCGGTCCGAGGAGGACGACGATCGTCGCCGAGGCGAACAGCAGCTTTTTCCAGCGAGGGAGCGCCCGACGCACGCAAATCTCCGTGCCAGGCCACGGCCTTCATGCCCCTCGCCGCTCGACCCAGACGGTCGATAGTACGTACGACCCCACCCCAGAGTTGCGTGCTCAGTAGCCCGAGGGCCCGGGAAGCTGGTCGGTCCCCAGGGCGAGCACCAAGTAGTACCGGGTCGCGCCGGAGGGCGGGTCGCTGAACTGCTCGGTGCCGGAGCTTCCGGCGAGGGCGAACGGCGGATCGTTGGGGAACGATCCGGGCGGCACGGTCGGCCTCGGCGTCGAGGCGACCCACACCTGGTACCGCCCTGCCCCGCCGGCGAGGCACGGGTCGACGACCGGCGACCAGGTCAGCTGGATCGCGCCGCCCGCGCCCTTGGTCAAGCGCACACCCTGGACCTCGACGGCGACGTTGCACCCGTACGTGGCGACGAGAGTTTGCGGGGACGCCGGCATGCGGATCTCGTGCTCACGGGCCCCGCCGTCCGACCAGGCGACGAACCGGTACGTCCGGCCGTCCCGCACCTGACCGTCGGGCGCGGCGAGCGTGCGGATGAAATCGACGACGCCCGGCTCGGTGCGCGGAGCGGCGAGCGTCGTTCCGTCGAGCGTGAGGAGCAGGTCGGCGAGCGGCGCGGTCTCGAGCGTGACCGACGACGTCCACGGGGTGAGTGTGACCGAGCGCTCGCTCGACAGCGCGCCGATCGCGCCGAGAGGCACGCCGCCGTCGGTCGCCGTGCCGACCACCTCGTACCACTCGTCGACGGCTGCGTCTCCTCGATCGAGCGTCGCGAACGACCCGCTGCACGAGCCCTGGATCGGCCCGAGCACCGGATGCGCGTGCGTGCCGTGGCGCCGCAGGACCTGCCACGACCAGCGCGAGCACGGGACCGCTCCCTCCTCGGGATCGGTCGCGCTTCCGGAGAACGCGACGGTCTGCCCCGCCGTGTAGCGCGCGCCGTCGGCCGGCGCGCCGATCGTCGGGACCGGCTTCCGGTTTCCCGAAACGATGCGCAATCGGGGAGACACGTCCGCCCCGCCCTGGCCATCGGTGACGGTCAGATCGGCCTGGTAGACGCCGGCCGGGTAGACGTGTAGGACCGTGGCTCCG
Organism: uncultured Acidobacteriota bacterium; assembly: GCA_963824225.1. Classification (GTDB taxonomy): domain Bacteria; phylum Acidobacteriota; class Polarisedimenticolia; order Polarisedimenticolales; family Polarisedimenticolaceae; genus CAWGOF01. Next base: position 1,657,649 of record CAWGOF010000003.1, read on the forward strand.
GCGACCGGCCCACCCTCGCCCGGGTTCCACGTGTGGCTCAGTGTGTCGTCATCGGGATCGCTCGACGCGGTACCGTCGAGAGTGACCGTGAGCGGAGCGAGGCCGCTGGCGGGTGAGGCCTGTGGCGCGGCGATCGGCTGACGGTTCGGCCCCGCGTCGGGACGGATGCGCTTGACGCAGCCGACCGGAATTCCGCCGCCGCCGAAGCTCACGAAGTACAGAGCGCCGTCCGGGCCGAACTCGATGTCCGACGGGCGCGGGAAATTCGTGGCCCACAGCTCGACGGCGGCCGCGTTCCCCCGGGCGTCGCGTTGCATGCGGTACAGCTCGCGGCGCACGAAGTCGCCGAAGAAGTAGTCGCCCTCGTAAGCCGGCGTGAGATCGCCGGACTCGGCGACCTCCCCGCCGATGATCGCCGCGCCCAATCCGTGGCTGTACCAGTGGATCGGGTAGACGTAGCCCGCCACCCCCGCAGGCAGGGGGCCCTCGACCGTCGGCCAGCCGTAGTTCGCACCGCGGATTCCGCGATGGATCTCCTCCCACTGGGACCATCCGACGTCGGCGATCAACAGGTCGTCCGTGCCCGGCTCGAACGCGATGCGATACGGGTTGCGCAGGCCGAGCGCCCACACGCGGGGATCGCCGCCCGTGCCGTCGGCGAACGGGTTCCCCGGCACCGGAGCGCCGGTGCGGTCGATGTGCAGGATCTTGCCGCGCAGGTCGAACGCGTCCTGGGACGCCACGTCGTTGTTGTCGTTCCCCATCGCCACGAACAGCGTCTTGTCCCGCGCGAAGCGGAGGTCGCCCCCGTTGTGGTTCTGGTTCTGCACGAGCGGGCCGTCGATCATGACGACCTCGGAGACGAGCGCGGTGCCGTTGAACGTGAACCTCGACAGGCGGTTCCGCACCGGCGGTGCGGTCGTGTAGTAGATCCATACGTGATGGTTCGTCGGATAGTCCGGATCGACCGCGAGGCCGTTCACTCCGCGCTCGATCTCCTGGCTCACGGCGAGGAACGCGATCTCACGGGCCACGCCCGCGCTCCAGTGCCAGATCTTTCCGTACTTGGCCCCGACGAACAGCGAGCCGTCGGGCGCGAACGCGAGCTGCGCCGGATCGCCGGGCGAGAGGCACACGACGTCCTCCTCGATGAACCCCGGAGGCAGCGTCGACGCGTGCGACGGCGCGAGCGCGAGAAGCGTCACGACGGCGAGGAGCACCCGGCAACGAAAAGATGCCAGCACGCCTTGATTTTACGAGACACGCGGCGCGCGTGGGGCCGTGAACTTGCAACCGGCTGTCGCAGCGACACTTGCGTCGAGCGCGTGATGGGCAGGATATCATCCGCCGGCGGAGGAACACACACACGTGGTCTCGCGTCGCCGGCTGTGGTTGTTCGTGGCCGTGGCCTTGCTCGTGGTGCTGGGAATCGTCGCCACGGGCGGCACGCCCGAGCCGACCCCGACCCCGCCGGGCTCGTTCTCGTTCGCCGCTCTCGGGGACGCGCCGTACTATCCGTGGGAAGAGATCCAGTACCGCCTCATCCTGCGCACGCTCGACGAGCACGACCTGAGCTTCGTCGTGCACGTCGGCGATCTGTTCTGGCACCCGTGCAGCGATGAGATGTACCAGCGCAGCCTCGGCCGGCTCGACGCGCTGCGGCATCCCGTCGTCTACACGCCGGGCGACAACGAGTGGACCGACTGCTGGGAGTCGGCATCGGGCGGGTTCGCCCCGCGCGAGCGCCTCGAGCGGCTGCGCCAGATCTTCTTCACCGACCCGCTGCGCAGCCTGGGCCGGAGCAAGATCGCGCTTCAGACCCAGTCCGAGTTCGTCGAGAACTCCCGGTTCGTGCACGACGGCGTCGTCTTCGCGACGGTGCACCTCGTGGGAAGCCGCAACGGCTACAGTCCGTTCCCCGGCCGCACCGCGGCCGACGACCAGGCGGTGAAGCTCCGGACCGAAGCGGCGACCGTGTGGATGCGCGAGACGTTCGCCGAGGCCGGAGCGACCGACGCGCGGGCCGTCGTTCTCGCGTTCCACGCGAACCCGTCGTTCGAGGCCCCGGTGAGCAATGGATACCGCAGGTCGTACGAGCCGTTCCTGTCCACGCTCGCCGAGGAGGTCGCGCGGTTCGGCCGACCCGTGCTCGTGGTGCAGGGCGACGACCACGTGTTCCTCGTCGACCACCCGCTCGGGAAACTGCCGCACCTGACACGGCTCCAGGTCCCCGGCTCCCCGCGGGTCGGCTGGGTCCGGGTCGTGGTCACGCCGGGGGCGGACTCCCCGTTCGCGTTCGAGCAGCACGTCGTCCCGCGCTGGAAGTACTGGTAGATCGCACCGGCTGGCCCGATCGCGCTCCGGTCCCTATACATACCGGCATGGAGAAGTTCGGACAGAAGATGACCCAGGCGGTCGCGAGCCGCGGCGTGAAGCTCGAGGAGGTCGCCCGGGCCACACGGGCCGAGCTGCGGGACCTCGAGGCGCTGATCAACGGCGAGTACACGGCGCTGCCCGACGAGGATCGAGTCACCGATCTCCTGCGCTCGTTCGCCGAGTACGTCGAGGTCGATGGCGATGCGGTGATCCGCGACTACCTGCTCGATCGCCATGGCACCGTGCCGGCCGAGCTGCCGCGACGACGGCGGCGCCCGGTCGTCCCGATCCTTCTCGCGGCCGGCGCTGTCTTCGTCCTCGCCGGATGGTGGTGGCTCCGATCCCCCGAAGCCCCCGAGCGCACGGCCGGCGTTACGACCGCAGCCCTGCAGATGGCGCCGCCTCCGCCTTCGGCCCCGGTCGACGTCGAAGAGCGGTCGGAACCACAACGGGAGCCCCTCGCCGTCGCCCCCGGTCGATGGACCGTCGAGGAGTACGGCGTGGGCACGGGCGTCGTCCACCGCGCGATCGTCGGCGAGAGCGATCGGTTCGGCGAGGGTACGGAGGTCTGGTTCTGGACGCGCATCACGGGCGCCAAGCCGGGCGATACGATCCACCACGTCTGGCTGCACGAGGGTCAGGTCGTCAACGACGTGGCGCTACGCATCGGCGGATCGCCCTGGCGCACGCACAGCAAGAAGACGCTGAACGCCGGATCGGTCGGTAGCTGGGCCGTCGAGGTCCAGGACGACGCGGGCCGCGTGGTGGTCCGCCGCGAGTTCGATTGCGATCCTGCCCCGTCGAACTGACGGCGCTCAGCCGCAGCGCGGGATGTTCAGGCGCTGCCCGACCCGCACATCGTAGCCCGGCGGGCGCAGGCGGTTCATCGCCGCCAGCGCCTGGACCGACGACTCGCAGTCGAACCGCGTGGCGATCGCGGTCAGGGTGTCCCCGCGCCGGACCGTGTACTCGATCAACTCGGGACGCAAGGGGTTCGCCGCCGCGTGGAGCTCCCGCGCGAGCCGCCTTAGGGCCGAACCTTCCCGGCACTGCTCCGTGTACACCGGCACGAGCATCGAGGGCATGGCGACCGGTGTGCCCGCGGGGAGCCGCTCCTCGGGGTCGGGGCGCGGGTTCAGGTTGCGCAGCGTCCTGAACGATCCGCCGAGGCAGATCGCCAGCTCGCCCAGGGATGCGTCGTCCTCGAGCACGACCTGGCTGATCGTGTTCTCGAGCGACACGAACCGCACGCCGTACGCCGCGGGGTCGAGGAAGATCAGCGCCGCGGCGAGGACGCTCGGCACGTAGTCCTGCGTCTCGCGCGGCACCGAGTGCAGGATACGTGGGTCCCAGAAGTCGGCGTCGTGGTGCTTGCGGTGCAAGCGCAGGAGGCGGCTCTCGCCCCCGTTGTACGCCGCCAGCGCCTTGGCCAGGTCTCCGTTCAGGAGACGTAGCTGATCGTTCAGATACCTCGCGCTCGCCCGCGTGGCCGCCACGGGATCGAGACGCAGGTCGAACCCGTCTTCGGTGCCCAGACCGTACCGCCGCCCGGTGCGCCGCATGAACTGCAACGGCCCGGCCGCTCCGGCTCGCGAGTACGCGTGGACCCGACCTCCACTCTCCCGGGCCATCATGGCGAACAGCAGCGCCTCGGGCAGCTTGGCCTCCTCGTAGATCGGCCAGATCTCGGGTCTCAGGAACTGGTAGTTCTCGTACGCCTCGATCAGGATCGGGCGGTTGCGCGTCAGCCAGTCGTTCAGCGCGGCCCGCACCGACTCGTTGACCTCGATCGACACGCGCAGATCGACGCCGCGGAGGATCGACGGCCGCTGCGCCAGGATCGACAGGTCGTCCTGCTCCGCATCCTCGGTGTCATCCGGGGCGTCGCGCTCGAGGAGCACCTGCTCCATCGCTTCGGCGAACAGACGCGCGTCGCACTCGGGCATCCGAGCGCATAGCTCGGCCGACACGGTCAATCGGTCGCTGGCCGAAGTCAACAGGTTGCGGCCTGCGACCACGTCGCCCGCGACGATGAGCGCCAGGCCCTGCTCGTAATCGTCCCGATAGTCGCGTACGGCGGCGTACAGCGGCTCGAGCGCGTCGGGCACCGACTCGGGCGGCTCGCGGGGCGGCTGGCCGCACGCGAGGACGCACAGCGATGCCGCGATCGAGAGCGCGATGCGCATGTCTCAAACATAGGAGCGCACGCCGCGCGGTCCACGCCGGCGATCACGGTTGCGTAACCCGGCTAATCGCAGACCGGAAACAGCGATTGCGGCCGCTCGACACGCGCCGCCCCGCGGGGGCAACCGAAGAGTCGCCCGGACCGGCCCCGGCGAGCGTGGCGCAATCTGCGATTTCCGGCCCAATCGCTGGTGTAGACTCGGCGCTCGCCGTGGGCAGCGGCGGGAGGCGACCATGACGACTGCGGGGCACATGCGGGTACCGATCGTCTGTTCCTTGCTCGTGTGGGTCCTCGCGATCCCGCAGACGTGGGCCGTTGCCGGAGACAAGAACAGCGTCGAGGCCGGGCTCTACGTTGGTGCAGGGATCCTCGACGAGTATGGCGGCATCGAGCCCGACGACGACCGGCTGTACGGCGCGCGGATCGGCGCATTCATGACCTCGACGTGGAGCCTCGAGTTCTCGTACCAGCGCCTGTCGAGCGACAACGACCTCGGAACCAAGGTCGACGTCACGTCCTACCGCGGCAACCTGCTGTACAACTTCGCGCCCGGCAGCTGGTTCCGCCCGTTCATCACCGGAGGCTTGGGGCTCGAGGCGACCGAGATCGACAATGCCGACGCGAACGGCCTCGGGGTGAACCTGGGGGCCGGGGCGCGGATGTTGCTGTCGGACCACTTCGGCCTGCGGGTCGACGGCCGCTTCGTGTTCACGGACGTCGGCGGGTCCATCGACGATACGCAAAGCAACCTCGAGGGCACGGTTGGCGTCGCCTTCGCCTGGGGCGGCGGGCCACCGGCGGACACCGATCGCGACGGGGTTCCCGACCGCAAGGACGACTGTCCCGGGACGCCGGTCGGCGCGACGGTCGACCTGCGAGGCTGTCCGCACGACGCGGACAACGACCGCGTGTGGGACGGTCTCGACATGTGCCCCAACACGCCCGCGGGCTGCCCGGTCGATGAGAAGGGCTGCCCGCTCGACACGGACGCCGACGGCGTGATCGACTGCCAGGACAAGTGCCCCGACACGCCGACGGGCTGCAAGGTCGACTCGTCTGGCTGTCCGACAGACGCCGACGGCGACGGCGTGTGCGACGGCCTCGACACCTGCGAGTCGACGGTCAGGGGCTGCGCCGTCGACGCGACCGGCTGTCCCAAGGATTCGGACGGCGACGGTATCTGCGACGGCCTCGACAAGTGCGACGGCACGGCCAAGGGCTGCACGGTCGATGCGACCGGCTGCCCGAAGGACACGGACGGCGACAAGGTGTGCGACGGCCTCGACAAGTGCCCGGGCACGCCAGCGGGCCAAGCGGTCGACTCGGTCGGATGCCAGGCGCTGTTCGCGCCGGAGAAGCCGACCCTGATCCTCGAGGGCGTGACGTTCGAGAACGACAGCGCGCAGCTCAAGCCCGAGTCGGCCGCGACGCTCGACTCGGTCGCGGCGTCGCTCGTCGCCTCGCCCGACGTGCGGGTCGAGGTCCAGGGTCACACCGATTCGACGGGCAGCGACGCGTACAACCTGAAGCTGTCGCAACGCCGCGCCGAGGCCGTGCGCGACTACCTCGTGAGCAAGGGCGTCCCCGCGGCGCGGCTCGAAGCCAAGGGGTACGGGGAGTCGCAGCCGATCGCGAAGAACGACACGGGCGAAGGCCGTGCGCGCAATCGGCGCGTCGAGCTGAAGAAGCTTTGACGCGGCGGTGGCCGGCCTGCCGGGGGATGGGGTAGCATTCGGGAATTCCCCTTACCCGGCAGGAGGTCAGAGATGCCGCTACGCATTGGTGACGAGGCGCCGGACTTCACGGCGGAGACGACCGAGGGCCCGATCCGGTTTCACGAGTGGATCGGGAACGGGTGGGCGATCCTGTTTTCCCACCCGAAGGATTTCACGCCGGTGTGCACGACCGAGCTGGGCTACATGGCGCGGTTGAAGCCGGAGTTCGACAAGCGCAACACCAAGGTCATGGGTCTGAGCGTCGACCCGGTCGAGGACCACACGCGGTGGGTCAAGGACATCGAGGAGACGCAGGGCCACGCCGTGAACTACCCGCTCGTCGGCGACACCAACCTCGCCGTGGCCAAGCTGTATGACATGCTCCACCCGCAGGCTGGCGACAGCTGCGCAGGCCGCACCGCGGCGGACAACTCGACCGTCCGATCGGTGTTCGTCGTCGGGCCGGACAAGAAGGTCAAGCTGATCCTGACCTATCCGATGAGCACCGGCCGCAACTTCGACGAGGTGTTGCGCGTGCTCGACTCGATGCAGCTCACGGCGAAGCACAAGGTGGCGACACCGGTGAACTGGAAGCAGGGGCAGGACGTGATCATCTTGCCGGCGGTTCCGGATGCCGAGGCCAAGCAGAAGTTTCCCGAAGGCTGGAAGGCGCCCAAGCCGTATCTGCGGATCGTGCCGCAGCCCGAGTAACCCGGGGGGGCGCGCCGGTCTGCTTGACATCCTCGGCAGGGCCGCCCAGGTTCTGACGGGGTGATGTCATGACCCGGACCGGCGTGCTTCGCTCGATCCTCGGCGGCGGCGCGCTGGCGCTCGTCGTCCTGGCCGGCCTACCGCAGACCCGGGCCGAGCGCGAGGCGACGACCGCCACCTCGTACGGCCTCGAATGGCCGGGCACCGGCACCACGCGCCGCATGCTGTACTGGGCCAACCCGCACACGAACGGCCTGCCGATCTACGACGCGACCTACATCTTCAAGGTCTACCCGCGCAAGAAGGATCCCGGCACGTGCTATCCCTCGGGCGGGAGCTGCTCCAACCGGTACTGGACGACGTTCTTCTGGGGCAACAACGGGACGTTCACGTGGGACGGCGGCAGCGCCAACACGTATTACGGTGCGCACCCGTACCCTGTGCCACCGCCCAACGGGACACAGATGTGGGAGATCAGCGTCCATGCCGGCGACCGAACGACGGGGACCGAGGTGCAGTGGAACCGCTGGTACACCCAGGCGTTGGTGGCCTGGCGCGTCAGCTCGTCCCAGACCGAGCATCGCTTCTACTACGACCTTCCGGACACGTCGAAGCTCCTGACCGTCACGGTCGCGGGCGACCCGGGCTGGGCCGACCAGAACCCTCCCCTTCCGGCGGTCGTCATGGGCCAGGCCCCGGCCCTGGTTCCGGGGTCGATCCAGTCGTGGGGCGGCTATCCGGGCTGGGAGGAGTTCAGCGGCGTCATCCGCGGGATCCAGATCTACAACAACGACCTGACGATCGCCGACATCCAGGCCGAGATCGTCTCCGCCAAGTCGACCGCCGCCGGCGCGGCCTCGATCTGGTATCTCAACCTCGATCCGCGTCCGAGCGACGTCACCGACAAGAAAGCCCAGGGCACCGCCCACAACCCGGCGTGGGACGGAACGACGGCCCTCGAGTGGTCCTCGACCACGACCGGCCCCACTCCCCCGCCGACACCGACCGGCTTGCGCGCGAACTAGCCGCGCTCGGCCGTCACCGTAACGAGCTCGATCCCACCGATCTCGGCCGCTGCCGACGAGTAGGTGCTCCAGTACGAGCCGAGGATCTTCGAGGTCCGAGCCAGAGCGTACAGCTCGACCACCGCTTCCTGTACACCGTCCTCGGTGCGGCGCGAGGTCCCGTACGGCGTCGCGACGATCCGATCGCCGAACGCCTCGCGGAACGTGCGTTTGACGTCCAGCGAGTCGGTCGCCAGGTAGAACCGCGTCGCCGGCTGGACGGCGATCTCCTGCCGCATGCGCTCGAGGAACAGCGCGTCGGGGCTGAACGAGATCGATTTCGCGTTGTCGGTACGCCGCACGTGCACACCGACCGTGTGCGGACCGAACGACGCGGTCCGCTCGGCGATCCGGCGGCGCAGCTCCTCGATCGGCCGGAAGCAGGCGTACGGGCGCGAGTTCGAGCGGAACCGCGAGTAGCTCTCGATGATCACGGTCCGGCGACCGGCCGTCCGGAAGTCGAACGCCGCGAGCCGTCGATTCTCGTCCTTGGCGAACGCCAGGGCGCCGAACGGCCAGAACCGGGAGACGCGCCGCACGCTGCGGTGCGTGCGCAGGAACCGTAGCGGGCGCAGGCGATGCTCGTGGATCCGGACGAGAGGATCTGCGATCGGCTCGAACAGTCGGTCGAACCGACAGAGCAGATCGCCCGCGCGCACCCAGTGGATGTCGAGCCGCACGTCGAGATCGTGGGCCAGGGCGATGCCCGAATCGACGGCCTGCATCCGGTTGCACAGTCCGCCCTTGGGCTTGAGGTGGATCATCGGCCACTCGTCCGGCGCCATGCTACGCCCGAGGGCCGCGGTTCGGCTATGCTCCGGCGCGCGATGGACAGGGTCGACTTCCGCTCGGACACCGTGACCTGGCCCACGCCCGCGATGCGCGAGGCCATGGCGCGCGCGCCCGTCGGCGACGACGTCTACGGCGAAGATCCGACGGTCAACGAGCTCGAAGCCGCTGCGGCCGCGGCGGTGGGCCACGCCGCGGGACTGTTCGTCACCAGCGGCACGATGGGCAACCTCGCCGCGATCTTGGCCCACGCCGAACGCGGCGACGAGGCGATCGTGGGTCGCGAGTCGCACACGCTGCAGTGGGAGGCCGGCGGCATGGCCGCTCTCGGTGGCGTGGTGCCCTATGCGATCGGAACCGACGCCGATGGACGCATGGATCCGGCCGCCGTCGAGGCAGCCGTGCGCGAGAAGACCGACGCGCACCTGCCGCGCAGCCGGCTGATCCTGCTCGAGAATACGTTCGGCGGCCGGTCGGGCGCGGCGCTCGAGCCCGAGTACTTCGCGGCGATGCGCACGATCGCGGTAGGTCACGGCCTGGCCGTGCATCTCGACGGTGCGCGACTGTTCAACGCCGCCGTCGCGCTCGGCGTTCCGGCCGCGGTCCTGGCCCGCGACGTCGACACCGTCACGTTCTGCCTCAGCAAGGGGCTCTGCGCACCGGTCGGCTCGGTGCTGTGCGGATCGCGCGAGACGATCGCCCGCGCACGGCGCGTGCGCAAGAGTCTAGGCGGAGGGATGCGACAGGCCGGGATCCTGGCCGCGGCGGGCCTCGTCGCGCTCGACACGATGGTCGAGCGTCTGGCCCACGATCACGCGTTGGCCCGAACGCTGGCCGAACGGCTCGCGGCCCTCCAGGGCATCGCCGTCGCCCCGGTACGGGTCCGCACGAACATCGTGCACTTCGCGCTCGCCCCCGACACCGGTCTCGATCCCGATCGCCTCGTGGCTGCGTTGCGCGAGCGCCACGGCGTGTGGCTCGGCACGTATCCTCCGCGCTGGCTTCGTGCGGTCACGCACTACTGGGTCGGCCCGACCGAGGTCGACCGACTGGTGCGTGGCATCGAGGACATCCTGCGGCGCTAGGCCTTGCGTGGGGTACCTACCCGTGGACGCAGGACCACGGCCCGTTGCGTTCCAGCCACATCGTACCCTGACGCTGCGCGCCGCCGGCGCGTCGTGATATCCGCTGCGGTGGCTGTGCCGCAGCGCGTCGATCGATCGAGACTTTGCGCTGGTCGAGTAAGAGTGAGTTACAGAGCTCCCGTATGCATTGATTACTGCAGCGCTCTCCCCTCGGTTACGAAATTGAATCATCGGCACCTTCTTCCCAGGTCGGAAGGAATTACGTGAGCGGCGACGCAATCGCTTCATCGAGCGGTGCGCGATCCGTGCGATGCGAGGGTGGCATGGCAATTGCCCAAGCCATGGCCCCGCGCAAACGACGGAGGACTCGTAGGACGTGGAGCCCGGCCCCTACCGTAGCTGCTCGAAGGTCGCGTGGATCGCCCTCGCCCTGTTCTCGATCGTCGGCCTCGACCGCGCCGCGGCCCCGACGAGCGGACTCATCGGCTACTGGAAGCTCGACGAGACGTCGGGCATCACGGCCTCCGACAGCTCGACAGGCGGCCACCCGGGCACCCTGAGCAACGGTCCGGTGTGGGTCGCCGGACAGGTCGGCAACGCGCTCCAGTTCGACGCGACCGACAATGGCAACGACGGGGATGACCCGCGGGTCACGATCGGGACCGCTTTCGACGTCGCGCTGCCGTTCACGATCTCGGCGTGGGTCAAGCCGTCGAGCTATGCCGACTACCGGGCGATCTTCAGCAAGCGCGACTCGTACTCCTCCGCGGGCATGCGCTTCCAATGGTACTTGATCCGCAACTCGGGACGGGTGGCGATCGGCAGGATCGGTAGCACGCGCACGTTCAACTACGCCCCGCCGCTCGGGACGTGGACCCACCTGACGCTGGTGCTGACGAGCGGATCGACCGTGCTGTACGTGAACGGCCAAAGCCACCAGAGCGACGGTGGCATCGTTCTCGGGACGAAGGCCACGGCCAACACCGTGATCGGCAACACGGGAGAGCCGGCGTCCTCGGGCGATGGCGACCCGTACGACGGTGTGATCGACGAGCTGCGCGTGTACAACCGCGCGCTCACGGCCCAGGAGGTCGCTAGCCTGCACGAGGAGGCGGACGTCGCCGACACGCAGGCGCCGACCGTGCCCGCGGGACTGACCGCGACCGCTGCGTCCTCGTCACAGATCAACCTCGCGTGGTCGGCCTCGACCGACGACGTCGCGGTCACCGGCTATCGCGTCGAACGCTGCCAGGGATCGAACTGCACGAGCTTCGCCCAGATCGCCGTTCCCACGGGTACGACCCACAGCGACACGGGCCTCGCGGCGAGCACGACCTACCGTTACCGCGTGCGGGCGGCGGACGCGGCCGGCAATCTGTCCGGCTACTCGAGCATCGGCAGCGCGACGACCCAGGCCGGATCGAGCGGCTCGACGTCCTACGGCCTCGAATGGCCGGGCACCGGCACCACGCGCCGCATGCTGTACTGGGCCAACCCGCACACGAACGGCCTCCCGATCTACGACGCGACCTACATCTTCAAGGTGTACCCGCGGAGGAAGGCCCCAGGCACGTGCTACCTGACGAGCGGCAACTGCAACAATCGCTACTGGACCACATTCTTCTGGGGCAACAACGGGACGTTCACGTGGGACGGCGGCAGCGCCAACACGTACTACGGCGCGCACCCGTACCCCGTTCCGCCGCCCAACGGGACGCAGATGTGGGAGATCAGCGTCCATCACGGCGACCTGACGACCGGGACCGAGGTCGCCTGGAACCGCTGGTACACGCAGGCGTTCGTCGCCTGGCGCGTCAGCTCGACCCAGACCGAGCATCGCTTCTATTACGATCTGCCGGACACGACGAAGGTCCTGAGCGTGACGATCCAAAGTGATCCCGGCTGGGCCGACCAGAACCCGCCGTCCCCCGCGGTCGTGATGGGCCAGGCCCCGGCTCTGTTCCCCGGGTCGATCCAGTCGTGGGGCGGCTATCCGGGCTGGGAGGAGTTCAGCGGCATCATCCGCGGCATCCAGATCTACAACAACGATCTGTCGATCGCCGACGTCCAGGCCGAGATCGCCACGCCGAAGTCGACCGCCACGGGCGCGGCCTCGATCTGGTATCTCAACCTCGATCCGCGTCCGAGCGACGTCACGGACAAGAAGGCCACAGGCACCGCCCACAACCCGGCGTGGGATGGAACGACCGCCCTCGAGTGGAGCAGCGGCGGGACGGCGGACACGACGGCCCCATCGGTCCCCAACGGTCTCACCGCGACCGTCGTGTCGTCGTCGCGCATCGACCTGTCCTGGTCCGCATCGTCGGACAACGTCGGCGTCGCGGGCTATCGCGTGTACCGGGGCGGCACGCTCCTCGGGAGCGTACCGACCACCGCGTACTCCAGCACCGGGCTCGTGCCCGCCACCCTGTACTCGTACACGGTGCAGGCGTACGACGCCGCGGGGAACGCGAGCGCGCAATCCTCGGCCGTCTCGGCCCTCACGCTTGCCATCCTGGACACGTCGCCGCCGCAGATCAGCGCCGTCGCCGCGTCGGGCATCACGGCATCGGGCGCGACGATCATCTGGACGACGAACGAGGCCTCGAACTCGCAAGCGCAGTACGGACCGACCACGAGCTACGGTTCGCAGACGCCGATCGACGGCACGCTCGTCACGTCCCACTCCCGGGTCCTGAACGGGCTCGCGCCCGCGACGACCTACCAGTACCGGGTCCTGTCCCGCGACGCGGCGGGCAACCTGGCGACGTCGGCGAACTTCGCGTTCACCACGGCCGCCGCGCCTTTGGGAGACATCACGACCGGCCTCCTCACGTACTGGAAGTTCGACGAGGGCTCGGGTACCCAGGCCGGGGACTCCGCGGGCTCGACGACCGGAACGCTGACGAACGGGCCGGCGTGGACCACCGGTCGCGTGCGCCAAGCGCTGCAGTTCGCCGCCTCGGACAACGGCAACGACACGGACGATCCCCGCGTGACCCTGGGCACGGGATTCAACGTGTCGCTGCCGCTCACGATCGCCGCATGGGTCCGGCCGCAGAGCTACTCGGACTACCGGGCGATCTTCAGCAAGCGCGATGCGTACTCCTCGGCCGCGATGCGCTTCGATCTGGGTCTCAACCGCAGCACGGGACAGGTGTACGTGGGGCACGCGTCGAGCAAGCGGACGTTCTCGTACGCCCCACCGACGAACACGTGGACCCACCTGACCGTCGTTCTGACCTCGACCGCCGCCACGCTGTACGTGAACGGGACGCTGTTGCAGACCCAGAGCGCGATCACGCTCGGTACCGGCACGAGCGCCAAGACGGCGATCGGCAACACGGGCGAGGGCTCGGCCGGGGACGGCGATCCGTTCCTCGGCGCGATCGACGAGGTTCGGGTCTACAGCCGCGCGCTGTCCACCGGAGACATCCAGGCGCTGTTCGCCTACCAGTAGGCGATCACGTCTGACGCGGCTCGGGCCGCCGGAACAACGACTCCAGGTCGGCGAGCTCCGTCCGGGAGGACACGAGAGCGCCGATCGCGTAGACCGCCGCGCCGAGCGAGGCGAGCGTCGCCAGGCGCGCGACATCGCCCGCCGACTCCCCGACGTACAGCCGCGCCGCCGAGACCGTCCCGTACATCACGGCGCCGAGAACGAACGGGCGGGAGAGCGCGCCGAAGTAGCTCCACACCGGGATCCCGGCCACGCGGCACGCGCTCCACGCGTAGATCGCGAACACCGCGGGATAGCCGACGAGCCAGGCCACGGCGAGCCCGACCGGTCCGCGCTGCGCGCCGAGGAACCACAGGGGTGTCATGACCACGACCGCGAGGATCTGGTTCGCGGCGTTGACCCCTGGCCGGCCGAGCCCCGAGACGAGAGGCGTGAGGATCGTGGCCAGCAGACGCAGCGGCATGATCAACGCCAGCACCGCGAGCGGAACGACCACCGGGGTCCACGCGGGGCCGAGGACCAGCGCGACGAGCTCGGGCGCCACGAGCGAGGTTCCGAGGAACATCGGGAACGACACGAGGCTCGTGGCCCGCGTGACCTGGAGCACCGCCCCGCGCACGTCCGAGTTCTCGCCCTTGGCCCGCGCGAACGCGGGAAACGCGACGGCCTGGAACAGGCCGGCGACCTTCTGGATCGGGAGCGTCGCGAAGTGCGCCGCGACCGTGTAGTAGCCGAGCACCTCCTTGCCCAGGAGCTTGCCCCCGATGAGCTTGTCCGCCTCGGCGAACACGACGTACGAAGCGCGGTACCCGCAGATCGACCCACCGAACGGCAGGTACCGGCGAATCGCGGCCAGCGACCACCTCGGCCGGACGAGCTCGCCGACCAGGCGGTTCAGCGCGAGCGTGCGGGTCGAGCTCGAGACGAGCATGCCGACGACGAGCGCCCAGACCCCGCAGCCGCCGAACGCGAGCGCGACGGTGACCAGGCTCGCGCTCAGCGCGCCGACCATGTCGGCCATCGCGCGGCCCTTGAACTCGAGCTCGCGCTCGAGACGCGCGAGGGGCAGCGTCTCGAACATCGCGATCAGGAACTGGAGGCTCAGCACGCGAACGATGGCGGTCAGACGCGGCTCGCCGTAGAACGTGGCGATCCATGGGGCGCCGAGCGCGAGGAGCGCGCACAGCGCGCCGTTGATCGCGATCACCGCGCCAAAGACGTGCTGGCGGTCCGATAGGGTCACGTCGCGTTTCTGAACGAGCACGGCGTCGAGACCGAGGTCGTTCACGGCGGTCAGGAACCCCGTGAGCACCGTCGCCATGGCCAGGAGGCCGTAGTCGGCCGGGGTCAGCACCCGGAGGACGAGGATCGTGATGGCCCAGGCGATCAGCTGGGCTCCGAAGCGGCCGGCCGCGCTCCAGCGCAATGCCGACAGGACCTTGGCGCGCAGACTCACGTGGCCGCGAATCTAGGTCCTGACCGGGCGTCGCTCCAGCTCAGGGTCGCTGCGCTCGCAGCTCGGCGAGCCCGGCCCGCGCCCGCGGGCTCTCGGGCCAGACGGTCAGCGCCGCCTCGTACTCCCGCTCGGCGTCCCCCGGCCGGCCCTGGGCCAGGCGAATCTCGGCCCGCATCTCGTGGGCCGCGGCGCGGAGCCTGGGGGTCGAAGACCGGGTCGCCAGCTCGAGCTCCGCCAGCGCGGCGTCGACTTCCTCGCGGGTCAGCAGGATCGCCGCGAGCGTCAGGCGCCACTCCGCATCGTCGGGATCCTGTCCCAGGATCCGCCGCACGTGCGGCTCGGCCGCGAGAGCGTTCCCGCTCGAGACGTGGAGCGAGGCGATCCGCCGATCGACCTCGATCGGCCGGGCAAGGCCGTAGCGCGTGCACATGCCGTAATGGAACAGCGCCGCGTCGAGGCTGTCCCCACCGGCCGGCGCGCCGCGCTCGACCGCCTGGCTCACCCGATCGTACGCTCGCGCGCCGAGGACCTCGTGGTACCGGATGAACCCGCTGTGCGCGGTGAGCGCACCGAGCGCCACGACGGCGACGGCGAACGCGCGGCCGGCGGTCGTGATCCGGCCCCGGAGCTTGAGCTGGAACGGGACGAGCCGAACGTTGGGCGTGCGCACGAGCCGCAGCGCCGTCACCGCGAGGAACCCGAGGATCGCCGCGATCGCGAGCGTCAGCAGGAACGGGACCGCGTCGTACAGGCCGCGGAACGCAGCGAGCCCGACGGCGAACACCCCGATCAGCAGGAGATCCTCGCCGAGCGAGAAGTCGTACGGGATACCGAACCGCCCGTGCTTGCGCCACGACCGGAACAGTGCGGGCTTGGCGAAGCCGTAGCTGATGCTGCCGTTCGGACAGGCCGAGACGCAGTCCATCGCCTTGAGGCACGCCGGCGTCACGACCTTGCCGAACGCGATCAGCTCCTCGTGCACACGGATGTTGGTCCGACAGGCAGAAGTACACTCGCCACACCCGGTGCAGTCGCCGGCGAGGACGATCCGCCCGAGCGCAACGCGGTCCGCTGCGGCGAACACCGCACCGTACGGGCACGCGTACGTGCAGAACGAGCGTGTTCCGAGGAAGTAGACGATGGCGAACCCGCACACGAAGAGCGTGACGATCGACATCCCGACGCCGGGCATGCTGCGCCAGTAGTCCTGCGTCACGAACGACGCCCAGCCTTCGGCATCGGACGCGAAGTGCAGGGTCGGCCGGGGCTCGCCCGCGAGCCAGCGCACGACCTGCGGCCACACCAGCATGTACAGGGCCGCGACCCACGGGACGATGAGCAGCAGTCGCGAGCGCACCGGCTTGGGCCGGATGCCGATCTTGCGCAGGGCCCAGGCGCACAGATCCTCGAGCGCGAGGATGTGGCAACCCCACGAGCAGAAGAACCGCCCGAACACGGCGACCGACGCCACGGCCAGGACCATCAGCACGAACCCGGCCGTCACGACGCCGAGCTCGAGCGTGTGCATCGTCTCGCTCAGCTCGACGGGCGCGAGCGTGCGACCGGCGAGCCGCCAGTGCACGAAGTGCGCGATCATCAGCAGGTAGACGATCGCCAGGCACACGGCGCGCTTGCGGCCGTAGCGCCTCGGCCGCCGGTCCGTCGTCACGACCGCCGGCTCAGGGACAGGAGCCGACGCGCGGATCCCCGCTCGAGCTGACACCGAGCGGCCCCTCACCGTCCGGACACGCGTTGCGCGCCCGCACGAGGTAGTAGAACAAGCTGTCGGGAGATGGCACGTCCGGGTCGATGCGCAACGGCTCGGTCGGGTCCGGGGCTCCGGGACACGCGGTCGCCGTCACGAAGTCCGACGCCACGGGCGAGCGGATGAGCTCGTACTCCACGACGTTGCCACCGGGCGCGGGGGGAGGCGCGAAGCTCAGCTCGGTGCCGCTCGCTCCCGTGTCGACGGTCATCGTCGGAACCTCGCCCGGTGTGGCCCACACGGTCTCGATCGCATCGTCGCAATCGCACGCGGCGGGTCGGAGGTCTGCGTCCGCATCGGCGAGCACCAGACACGACGCCTGCGAGCAGCAGTCCGTGTCGGCGCAATCGACCCCGCCGTCGCAGTCGTCGTCGAGCGCGTTCCCGCACGTCTCGGACGACCCGGGACCCGCGCACTCCGCCGGACAGCGCGTGCAGCTCTCCGCGGCGTCGCAGTTCCCGTCGCCGTCGCACAGTCGTGGCGTGACGGCGGCGACCGCGAGCGTCGACACGGGACCCGGGCGGAACAGCCCGAGGAACACGCTCGTCGTCGCCGGCGGTACGTTGGCGTCGAAGCGGAAGTTGTACAGCGTGCCGAACCGCAGCGCGTTCGCGTTGGGATTCGTGGCGAACGGCGTCGTGACCCAGCTCACGGTCGGTGGATCCCCACCGACCGTCGCGGTCCAGTCGGTGCCCGAGTACGGCTCCCCGCTGTGGTAGTCCACGTCGTGGAACCCGAGGTTCGTGATCGTGGCGCCGGGAGGGATCGGGACGCTGAACGCGCCCGCCGACTGGTGGGCGTCCAGGTTGTGCACGGCGAACTCGTAGTGCCACGTCGGGCCGGCGAGGTTCGTGGCGAGCGACGCGACGTAGAACTGACCGTCGCCCGGGATCTGCGCCTGGGTCAGCGTCACCGCGGCGTTCGCCGCTTTCCACGCCTCGATCGCCGGCTTCGTCTGGACCGTCGTCCCAGCCAGCGTGATGTCGAAAGACGTCGTGCCACTGACCGTGAGCGGACGGTACGACGCGTTGTTCCCGCCGTTCCCTGCCGCCGCGTCGTCGGGCGTGACGTACTGGGCCTCGGCGAAATAGGACGCTCCGGCGTTCTGCGCCGGGTCGAGGTCGACGTTGTGGACCTGCAGACGCTTGTAGATCGCGTCCCCGGTCGTTTGGTTCGACGGAGGATAGGGGAATGCGCCGGTGAACCCGTTGACCTCGAACTTCGGCCCGAGCTGCGTCTGCACACCGTTGGTCGCGGCGGAGTACGGGTCCGAGCATTGCACGCCGAGCCGCTCCGGCGTCCCGCTGTGCATGCACGAGGCCGAGCAGAAGGTCTGCGAGAGCGCCTCGAAGCCGTGCTTGAGCCAGCTCTGGCCGATCTGCTCGAACCGGTCGTTCTTGAGCCGGAACATGTTCTGGGCGATGACCGGGTGCTGGTTCGTGCTCGAGACCCAGGTGAGCCAACACGTTCCGATGTTGCACGACGTCGTGCCGACGGAGAATGCGGTGATTCCCCCGACCGCTCCGTGGCGCACCCGGCCGCTGATGTTGCCGACGATGACGTCGGGCGCCTCGCCCGGTTCGTCGCAGACGTTGTTCGACTGCGCCGCTGCCGGAAAAGCGAGCACCGCTAGCAACCCCGCGACGCCGAGAACCCGGTTCCGTCGCATGCTTCTCCCTCGCACGGATGCTACCACCGCTGCAACGACGTACGCCGTTCACCGCCGCTCGGATGGGCTCGCTTGGGCCCGCTCGGGCGACGGCTTGGCGCTCGCGAGCGGGTCACCCTCCCTCGGATGAGTGGACGGCGGCCCCGATCGCAGTCCCTTGGCCAGCAAGCCCACGATCAGCGGCGTCGCCGCACCGACGTTGAACGCCAGGATGCGCTGGTGGATGTCGTAGCCCACGGCGAGCGTTCCGGCGAGAAGGGCGAGGGCGAAGCGCGTGATCCAGAACCCGGCCTTGCGATAGCGCCCGGGGAGACGCGCGCGACGGGTCTGGTAGAAGCCGAGCAGGGTCACGAGCTCGACGGCCGCGCTTCCGAGGAACCCCCAGGCGAACGTTTCGATCAGGAGCATTGCAGCTTCAGTCCTCCATCCGCGACCACGGCCGGTCGTTCGGCGTCAGCGCTCCGTCTTCCCGAAGGATGTCGCGCAGGCTCTGCAGGATCCGCTGCTCCTGCCCGACGGGCAGTCTGCGACGCGCGATCTGACGCTTGACCCAATCGACGAGCTCGCGACCCTGCAGGTTGACGCGCCGCTCGGCGGCCTCGTCCACCTCGACGTTGCCGACGTACTCGAAGCACAGGCGCGCGATGCGCGAGACGCGCGCGGGCGGCCGGCGACCGGAGGCGCAGCGGACGGCCGTCGCGACGACCAGCCCGGCGGCGACGAACTGGAAGCAACACAGGCACCAGCGGGCCGCGGCCTCGAACCATGAATCGACCATGAGTCGCTCCTCCCAGTCATGTGTCACAACGAACCCAGGAACGCGAGCAGAGCCTCGCGGTCCTCGCGCGACAGCGCTGCGAACCGATCCCGCGAGCTCGCTGCCTCGCCGCCATGCATCCGCACCGCTTCCTCGGGTGACTTCGCCCGCCCGTCGTGCAGGAAACGCCGGGAGAGCGCGAGGCCCATCAACGGCTCGGTGCGGAACTCCGCCGGCGTGGCCTGGCCCAAACAGATGTCGGCCAGCTCCGGCCCCATGTCGTGCAGCAGCAGATCGGTGTACGCGCGAACGGGCTTGTGGCTGAGCGCCTTCACGCGGTTTCCTCCCGTCCGGAGGACCGGCGTGTGGCATGCGGCGCATCCGATCCGCGAGAACAGCTCCTGGCCGTGCATCGCGACTCGATCGAGACGTCGCTCTTGCGGCGCGGCGCTGAGCCGGACGAACGCGTCGGTCCAGCCCAGCGCCTGGAACGACACCTCGGGCTCGGGAAGCGGATCGACGCCCTCGGGGATCGGGCTCCCCTGGATCGATTCCTCCGCGTCGACCACGGAGTTCGTCACTCCCTGATGGATCGGAAACGCTCCGACGTTGAACTCGCGCAGGGTCGGTACGAGCGCCTTGCGACCGAAGCGCCCAATCCGGCCGTCGAAGAACCGGTTCGGCCTACCCGAGATGCCGTCCCCGTCCGCATCCTCGGGGTCGCTGAGAGCGAGGATCGTGGCGTCCGGTACGGCGTCGAGCAGACCGAAGCCCAGAACGTCGGGCGTCGACCGGCCGCCCTGGGCGGCCCCCGATGCAGGCACCGTCTCGCCTTCGATACCGAGGGCCGCGGCCAGCGCGGGCGTCGCGCGCTGCTGGATCACCGGGCCACCCTGATCGATCAGGGGGTCGCAGAAGCCGCTCGCGGCATCGAAGCGCGCCACGTGCACCTCGATGAAGTCCCCTCCACCTCCCGGTACGGGGTCGCGGTGACAGCCGGCGCACGAATCGGCGTTGAACAGGGGTCCGAGGCCGGTCTCGGGCGTGTACACGCGCCCGAACTCGATCCGACCGCGCTCGAACCGCTCCCGCTGTCCCCGCGAGAGGCCGCGCAGCGGTGCTCCGGGCCCGATCGGCGTCGCGCACGCGACGACCGAGATCAGCACGATTCCGACCACTGCGACCGCGACGGCGTGCGTCATCGGGCTCGAGCCTCGATACTCACCGCGTCGTACGGATCTGGCGCCCGGCGGTGCCGAACGACGACGATCTGGCCCCGCGTAAGATCCTCGAACGATGCGACGATGCCCGAGATCTCGATCCGGCAGCCCGTCGAGGCGCGAAACGTCAGCACGCGCAAAGCGTGACCCGTGCCCGAGATCATCGCGAGGGTGCGCGCTTCGCGATCGATCGAGATCACGGTCCCGGTGCTGCGGTCGATCGAACCCTCGCTCGTCGGCTGGGTCGGGGCCGAGCCGAGCGTCAGCAGCAGCAGCAAGACCGACGCGAAGGTCGCGATCCACCTGAAGGCGCGAGGCCGACGATCCATGGGAACCTCCCGAGCGGGCTCGGCCGGATCCCACGCGCGGATTAGCGAGCCCGACTCGAGTGTGCCCGCATTTGGCTCGTGACGCATTGTCCCGCCACGCACGGGATGCAGCAATGTCGTTTTCGTAACTCCGAGGAACGGCCCGGCCCTATACTCTCGCCCCATGAGTCGACGATGGCGATCGACGTAGAGCCGCGACCGAGCGGCGCCGACGCCGAGGAACGCTCAGGATTCCTGCGCGAGCTGGGGCTTCTCGACTCGACCATGATGGTCGCGGGGTCGATGATCGGCTCCGGGATCTTCATCGTCTCGGCCGACATCGCGCGCTTGACCGGCTCGACGGCCGGCCTGCTCACGACATGGATCGTCACGGGGCTCCTGACGCTCGCCGCGGCGCTGTCCTACGGCGAGCTCGCGGCGATGATGCCCCGTGCCGGCGGCCAGTACGTCTACCTGCGCGAGTCCTACGGCCCACTTGCCGGTTTCCTCTACGGATGGACCCTGTTCCTCGTCATCCAGACCGGGACGATCGCCGCGGTCGCGGTCGGGTTCTCGCGGTTCCTCGGTGTCCTCGTCCCCGGTGTCGGGCCCAACGACTGGATCGTTCGACCGATCGACCTCTCGTCGGGCTATGCGGTCAGCCTTTCCGGCCAGCAGCTGGTCGCGATGCTGATGATCGTCCTGCTGACCGCGCTCAATACACGGGGCATCCGGCTGGGCAAGCTGATCCAGAACAGCTTCACGGCGGCCAAGACCGCCGCGTTGTTCGGCCTGATCGTCCTCGGCGTGCTCGTGGGGCGCAACGCCACGGCGATCGCCGAGAACTTCGCGAGCCTCGGTCGGACCCAGAGCGCCGCCCAGCTCACACCCGACTTCGGCTTCCTGCCCGCCGTCTCGGTCGAGGGCGGTCTCCTCGCGTTGATCGTCGTATTCGCCGTGGC
The DNA here is from genome assembly GCA_963824225.1 of uncultured Acidobacteriota bacterium. Classification (GTDB taxonomy): domain Bacteria; phylum Acidobacteriota; class Polarisedimenticolia; order Polarisedimenticolales; family Polarisedimenticolaceae; genus CAWGOF01. The sequence continues at coordinate 1,679,171 of CAWGOF010000003.1, forward strand.
GCAGGTCGGGTCGCTCTTCTCCTCCGACGCGTGGAACAACATCACGTTCACGGCCGGCGAGGTGAAGAACCCACGGCGAAACGTTCCCCTGTCCCTGGCCTTCGGTACGCTCCTCGTGACCGTCCTCTACGTGCTGGCCAACGTGGCGTACCTGTGCACGCTCCCGCTCTCGGCGATCCAGACCGCCCCGGACGATCGCGTGGCCACGGCCGCGCTGGGCGTGATGTTCGGTCCCGCGGGCGCGACGATCATGGCCGTGCTGATCATCGTGTCGACGTTCGGCTGCAACAACGGCCTGATCCTGGCTGGCGCACGCGTGTACTACGCGATGGCGCAGGACCGTCTGTTCTTCCGCAGCATGGGGCAGCTCAACGCGCGACGCGTACCGGCGGCCGGACTGTGGTGGCAGGGTCTGTGGGCCGTCCTGCTCGTCCTGCCTCGCACCCGCGCACGTGACGCCGCGGGCGCCCTGCAGCTCGACGCCGGAGGCGCCCCGACCTACGGCAACCTGTACGGCACGCTCCTCGACTACGTCGTCTTCGCCGTGCTGATCTTCTACGTGCTGACGATCGTCGGCCTGTTCATCCTGCGCCGCAAGCGACCGGACGCCGAGCGCCCGTACCGCGCGTTCGGCTACCCGATCGTGCCGTGCCTGTACGTGGTCGGTGCGACGACGATCCTCGTCGCCCTGTTCCTGTACAAGTTCGAAACGAGCTGGCCGGGCCTGGTGCTCGTGCTGACCGGCGTGCCGTTCTACGCCCTGTGGCGCTCTCGTAGAACCCCGGTCCCCGTATCAGGTCCGTCCCGCCTCTGAGCTCCCGACTTCACCGGATCCCGGCCCGCCTGCTACCGTCGCGCGGCGTCACCCGCGAAGTACGTTTGTTCACGACCTGCGGCAGGAATTCCTCGCGCGGTTTACCGATTCGCGCGTTTCACGGCATTTTCACTCGGCGAGGACCGTCGGCACGTAGCTTGCTGATGAGGCGGTCATTGCGGTCATTGAGGAGAGCCACTCATGCGATACCCGACGTGGATGCTGGTTGCCGCCGCACTCTTCGCCGCACCCGGACTGCCCCGTCTCAGTGCGACCGACCGCCCAAGACCGACACTGCGCCGACGTCTCGTCGGCCGCTGCAGCCCTGTGCGGGCCGGGGTCGCGTCCGCCGCTTCGATCGCCAGCGGCTTCTACGCTCGCATCCGGCCTCGCGTCGAGCCCTGACGGCCTACACGCTTCCCTTCGGCAACCCGCCCTGCGCCGCCGCTCGCTGGACGCGGCTGTGCCTCTTGCCGTAGAGGAAGTAGATTGCGAGACCGATCGCGAGCCAGCCCAGCAGGCGGAGCCAGGTGTCGAGCGGCAACGCGAGCATCATCAACAGCGACACCGCGATGCCGAGCGCGGGGATCCACGGAACCCACGGTGTCCGAAACGGCCGAGCCAGGGTCGGGCGCTGCTTTCGCAGGATCCACACGCCCGCACACACGATGACGAACGCGAGCAGGGTGCCGATGCTGACGAGCTGCCCGAGGGTGCCGATCGGCACGAGACCCGCGAACACCGAAACGAATGCGCCAACGATGATCGTCGACTTCCACGGCGTCCGGAAGCGCGGGTGGATCGCGCCGGCCCACGGCGGCAGCAGCCCGTCGCGGGACATCGAGTAGAATACGCGCGACTGACCGAGCAGCATCACCAGCATCACCGTGCTCGATCCGGCCAGAGCCCCGGCATTGACGATGTAGCTGCGCCCATCGACCGCCGGTCTCGGCGATCGCGAGCGACACGGGCGCTCCCGTGTTCAGCCGCGAGTAGTGCACGACCGCGGTGAGCAGACCGGACACCACGATGTACAACAGCGTGCACACGCCGAGCGAGCCGAGGATGCCGAGCGGCATGTCGCGCTGCGGATTCCTCGCTTCCTGCGCCGCGGTCGAGACCGCGTCGAAGCCGATGTAGGCGAAGAACACGACCCGGCCGCCGCGCAACGCCCGACCAGCCGAACTCGCCCGAACGACCCGGTGTTCGGCGGGAGGAACGACGCTCCAGTTGTTCGCGGCCACATCGGGGCGCCGCAGCACGAAGGCCGTCGCCGCGACGATGAACGTCAGGACCGCGAACACCTTGACGAACACGATCGCCGTATTGAAGTTCGCCGACTCCTTGATGCCCACGACCAGGATCGACGTCACGATTGCGACCGCCAGGACCGCCAGCAGGTTGAACGAGGAAGTCGCGTGCTCGAGCGTGTGCCAGTCGATGCCTGCCGCGTCGAGGACCGGCTGGAGCGTGGCCAGCGCCGCCCACTTCCCCTCGTACAGCACCCACACTTTTCCGGGCGTGTCGCAGATCTGCGGTGGCAGGTTGATCCCGTAGTCCTGGAGGAATGCGACGAGCGTGCTGCTCCAACCCGAGGCCACGGTCGCGGCGCCGAAGGCGTACTCGAGGATCAGGTCCCAGCCGATGATCCACGCGAACAGCTCGCCGAGCGTGGCATAGCCGTAGGTGTAGGCCGAGCCGGCGACCGGGATCATCGAGGCGAACTCGGCGTAGCACAGGCCGGCGAAGACGCAGGCCACGCCGGCCAGCACGTACGACAGCATGATCGCCGGTCCCGCGTACTGCGCAGCGGCCTGACCGGTCAGCACGAAGATGCCCGCGCCGATGATCGCGCCGATACCGAGCATGACGAGATGAACCGGACCCAGCGCCCGCTTGAGCGTGTGCTCGCCCGCCTCGTCGGCCTCGTGCAGGATGACCTCGATCGGTTTCGTGATCAGGTTCGTGCCCATGCCGCGGTTCGTCTCCTCGTCTGCAGGGAGTTAGTGTCGACGGGGGCCGAGTATATCGAGCCCGGACCGGACCGTATACCGGAAAACCGCCAGCCCAGGCTCAGCCAGTGGTACCGCGCGACGAGCGCGGCGATCAGCACGGCGATCGTGGTGATCGCCTTGATGTTGATCGCCGGACCGGCGGTGTCCTTGAGCGGGTCGCCGAGCGTGTCGCCGACGACCGCATTGAACATGAAGAGCGGGATCGACAGGAATCGCGGAGTACCGCCCGGAATGCCCGCGCATCGCGGAGAAGCGGGTCACTCGGAGTGACCCGCTTCTCGCTGCGGGAGCTCTCAGTCCAAGAGCGAGCAGTCGACGACCTTGCCGCAGCCGTCGAAGGTCCGGTTCACGAGATCGAGCGCCTCGCTCAGGGCGGACGGCTGACCGCCGCACAGGGAGGACGTGCCGCCGCTGAGGACGTCCTCGGCTGCACGGACGATCGTCTCGACCGTCACGCCGGCGAGGCAGTCCGGATACACCACTCTTTGGCACTGGTCGTCCGAGGCCGGAACGCACTCGGCGTCGCTCGCACACACCGCGCCGGCGTTGGCCGACCGCGAGTCGCACACGCCGCCGTCACACCGCGCGGGGCCGCATTCGCCGCTCGCCTCGAGCCGGAGATCCGCGCCGCTGAGCTGCGTACAGAGCTCGACCGGTCCGGACGTCGGGGCGGGGAGCCGGAAGCCGTGCAGGTCCGCCGGATCGAAGTCGACGTGCTCGAAGCACTTCGTATCGTCCGGCACGCCCGCCGTCTGGCAGCTCGATCCCGCGTTGTGCGTCCCGGGACCACACACGCCTTCGGCCGTGCACGATCCGGGTTCCCCGATCGCGAACGGTCCCGCACCTGAGACCGCGAGCTCGAGGCCGAGCTTCAACGTCAGCGTCTGACCGGTCAGAACGCCGCCGCCCGAGCCCTTCGAGCCGCTTCCCTGACGATCGTCGCTCGAGAGGTCCGAGACGCCGCTGACCTCGCGGTTCGAGCCGCTCGACGGCGAGAACACTCCGGGTGTCGAGCCCGCAGGCAGATAGGCGATCAACCCGTTCCGGTTGCACAGCGTCTGAAAGTCGTTGCCTGCCCCCTGACCCTGGTGCGCGGGCGCGTCGTAGGTCGCCGTGTCACAGCCACCGGCCTCGGTCGACAGCGCGTTCAACGTGTGAGCTCCGCCGACGGTGATCGGCAGCACCGCGGCCTCGTTGACCGTGAGCCATCCGGCGAGAGGATCGTTGCAGAGTGCGATGTCACCGCCGACCTGGCCGCCGGGTTGTCCGAGACATCCCTGGCTGACCGTACAGAACACGACCTCGGCGTCGCGACAGCTGAGCGTGACTCGGACCCGAACGTTCGGACCGTTCCCGAGACGGTTGCGGCCCGACGTGGGGTTGGAGAACGCGAGCACCTTTTCGAGCGGAGGCGGGAGCACGCCGTCGACGCACGCGGCGAGACCGGCAGCCCGTGCCGGGTCCGACGTGACGCGAACCGGTACGTCGAGCGCGTCGGGAAACGCGCGCGGCTGGGCGCCCGGCGAGAACACCGTCAGGGCGACCGGTGCGGCGAGCAGCTCGAGCGCCGGGCCGCCCTGCTCCGCGGCGGTCACGGTCACGGGATACACGGGCGAGCCGCTGCCGCTCGAGAGCGCACCGAGCCCGATCGTCACCGTCCCGACGAGCTGACCCGCCTGAAACTGCGTGCCCGGCACGGTGAGGTCGACGAAGATCTGCCCCTGCGTGGCCACGCCGTCCGTGGCGCTCTCATCGGTATCGCTGACCGTCGTGACCCCCTCTGAAACCGGGGAGCCGCTTGCGGTGACCTGGAGTGGGTCGGTCCCCGCGAGCGCGGCCGAAGCCCACAGGGCAGCGCCCAGACAGGGAGCAGCGGCCAGAACGCGGCGGAATCGGTCGCAACGTGCGCGCATGGGGTCCTCCGACGGGTGTTGCACATACGTGTTTGTTCGCGCCAGGAGATTCATGCGTTACCAAATACATATCGAATAGCCGCAATCGCCATAGTCAATCCTGTGCCAGAGCCGGCGCCGTCGCCGAATACGCCGACCGTTCGGAGAACGACGACCCGCTCGGGCGGCGCGCGGCGCGCACACCGCCGCCCGAGCCTCCGGTGCATTCCGTATTCGCGCGGCCGAATCACCTGTGACTTTCCACAGGCTCTTCTGCACGTACCCAAGGTTCTCGACTCGACCTGCGCGCCGTCCGCAGTCCGTCCGCAGGAATTCCACACGTTGTCCTTCAGGGGTTCCCCTGCCTTTTCCGCTCGAACGACCTCAGCGAGCGGACTTTGGACGCCAAAACGCGCGGGCCGAACGACGCACGCGTCGACCGTGGAGCGATCTCGGCGCTCGAGCGACGACGTATCTTTCCCGCCATGAACGCCGACCGGATCCGGAACGTCGTGGCCAAGTTGCACGGTGAAGAGATGCCGGGCGCGCTGTGGATCGTCACTTTGTGCCTGCGCTGCGGGACCATGCCCGTGGCCGAAGCCGATGAGTGGAGACGGCAGATCTCGGCCCGCCTCGCATTTCTCGAGATCACGACGCCGCTTCGGGCATGTCATTGAGCCGCTAGCCCGCCCCGCGCTTTACACTGCGGAACGGCATGACGGACAGGGACGACCCCCGAGCCTCGGGCCCGGCCCTCGGGCATCTGGAACGTCTCGAGGCCGAGAGTATCCACATCCTGCGCGAGACCGTCGCCGAGGCGACGAGCCCGGTGATGCTGTACTCGATCGGCAAGGACAGCTCCGTGATGCTGCACCTCGCGCGCAAGGCGTTCCATCCGGCCAAGCTCCCGTTCCCGTTGCTGCACATCGACACGACGTGGAAGTTCCGCGACATGTACGCGTTCCGCGAGCGGATCGCCGCCGATCCGAGCATCGACCTGATCGTGCACGTCAATCGCGAGGGTCTGGCGCTGGGCATCAACCCGTTCATCCACGGGGCATCCACGCATACCGACGTCATGAAGACCCAGGCGCTGCGCCAGGCGCTCGACACGCACGGCTTCGATGCCGCGATTGGCGGCGCTCGGCGCGAGGAGGAGCGCTCGCGGGCCAAGGAGCGCATCTTCTCGTTCCGCTCGATGCACCACCGGTGGGACCCGCGGAGCCAGCGCCCCGAGCTGTGGCGGCTGTACAACGCGCGGAAGCACGCCGGCGAGTCGTTCCGCGTGTTCCCGCTGTCGAACTGGACCGAGCTCGACGTTTGGGAGTACATCCAGCGCGAGAACATCGCGGTCGTTCCGCTGTACTTCGCCCGTCCCCGGCCGGTCGTCGAGCGCGACGGTGCGCTCATTCTGGTCGACGACGAGCGCATGGCGCTGCGCGACGGAGAGGCTCCGGCACTGCGCAGCGTGCGGTTCCGCACGCTGGGCTGCTACCCACTCACCGGGGCGATCGAGTCGTCGGCCGACACCCCGCGGGCGATCATCGCCGAAACGCTGCGCGCGCGGACGTCCGAGCGTCGCGGGCGGGTCATCGATCACGACCCGAGCGGCACGATCGAGACCAAGAAGCACGAGGGGTACTTCTGATGCCCCGCGCGACCGAGCGCGCGAGCCTCCTGCGCTTCGTCACGTGCGGAAGCGTCGACGACGGCAAGAGCACGCTCCTCGGGCGCCTGCTGTACGAGTCGAACCTGCTGGCCGAGGACCAGCTCGAGGCGCTGGCCGCCGATTCGAAGAAGTTCGGCACCCAGGGCGACGACCTGGACTTCGCCCTCCTGCTCGACGGGCTCGCGGCGGAGCGCGAGCAAGGGATCACGATCGACGTGGCCTACCGGTTCTTCTCGACCGACCGGCGCCGGTACATCGTCGCCGACACACCGGGCCACGTGCAGTACACGCGGAACACGGTCACCGGCGCGTCGACCGCCGACGCCGCGGTGCTGCTGGTCGACGCGCGAAAGGGGCTGCTCCCGCAGACCCGTCGCCACGCGTACCTCGTGTCGCTCCTCGGCGTCGGGCACGTCGCGCTGGCGATCAACAAGATGGACCTCGTGGACTACTCGGAGAAGCGGTTCCGCGAGATCGAGGCCGAGTACGGGGCGTTCGCCAAGCTCGTCGGGCTCGCGGGGACGCCGTGCATCCCGCTGTCCGCCCTACGCGGCGACAACGTGCTGCGGCAGAGCGCGAACACCCCGTGGTACAGCGGCACGACGCTCTTCGGGTGGCTCGAGGCCGTCGAGATCGACGAGGCTCGGCGGCTCGAGCTGGCGTTCCGGCTGCCCGTCCAGTGGGTCAACCGGCCGAGCCCCGACTTTCGGGGTCTCGCGGGAACGATCGCCAGCGGCGTCGTGCGCACGGGCGATCGCATCGTCGTGCAGCCTTCGGGCTCGGAGAGCCGGGTCGCCCGCATCGTCACGCAGGGCGGGGACCTCGCACGCGCGGTTGCGGGGCAGTCGATCACCCTCACGCTCGAAGACGAGCTCGACGTCTCGCGCGGCGACGTCCTGGCGCTCGCCGACGCCCCGGCGCAGGTCGCGGATCGATTCGAGGCGACGGTCGTGTGGATGGGCGAGCAACCGATGCTTCGCGGTCGCGACTACCTGATGAAGATCGGGACCCGCACGGTCACCGCGACGATCGCCCCGCTGAAGTATCGCGTCGACGTCGAGACCCTGGCCCACCTGGCGGCGGAGCGGCTCGACCTGAACCAGATCGGCGTGTGCGAGCTCGAGCTCGATCGGCGCGTGGCGTTCGATCCGTATGCCGAGAACCGCGAGACCGGGGGGTTCATCCTGATCGACCGCCTGGCGAACGACACGGTCGGCGCGGGGATGCTCAAGTTCGCGCTGCGCCGCGCGCACAACCTGCACCCGCAGCGCCTCGAAGTCGATCGCACGGCGCGAGCGGCCCTGAAGGACCAGAAGCCGTGCGTGATCTGGCTCACCGGGCTCTCCGGCTCGGGCAAGTCGACGATCGCCAATCTGCTCGAGCGGTCGCTGCACGGCCGGGGCTGCCACACGTACATCCTCGATGGCGACAACGTGCGCTACGGCCTGAGCAAGGACCTGGGGTTCACCGACGAGGACCGCGTGGAGAACATCCGACGCATCGCGGAGGTGGCCAAGCTGATGGTCGACGCGGGCTTGATCGTGATCACCGCGTTCATCTCGCCGTTCCGGGCCGAGCGGCACATGGCGCGGACCCTGCTCGCGCCGGGAGAGTTCCTCGAGGTCCACGTCGACGCGCCGCTCGAGGTGGTCGAGGAGCGCGATCCCAAGGGCTTGTACAAGAAGGCCCGGCGCGGCGAGATCAAGAACTTCACCGGCGTCGACTCCCCGTACGAAGCGCCCGAGTCGCCGGAGATCCACCTCGACACGACGACCGTCACGCCCGAGGAGGCGGTCGAGCGGATCACCGCGACGTTGCGACGCATCGGGATCCTCGACCGCCGCTGAACCGACGGCCCCAGCGCGTCACGCCGGGAGATCCTCGTAGCGCCGGATCTGCTCCAGGCTCGACTGCCGCATGTCCCGTCCAGCGTAGAACGCGCGGTACCAGTCGACGGTCCACTCGAGCGCCTCGTCGAGCGTCAGGCGCGGCCGGAAGCCGAGACGGCGCAGCGCGAGGCTCGCGTCGAGTGTCAGCGAGCGCTCCTCGGGGATCGAATCGCCGGCGTCGACGATCCACCGCGACCCTTGGCCCCACAGCTGCGCCAGCCGGTCGACCACGTGCCGGACCGGCTGGACCGTCCGCACGTCGGGCCCGAAGTTCAGCGCCGCCGGGACGTCCGCGTCGCCGCACAGCTGCTCGGCGTACAGCAGGTATCCGCCCAGCGCATCGAGCACGTGCTGCCAGGGGCGGGTCGCGTCGGGTCGGCGGATCCGCACGATCTCGCCGCACGAGGCGGCGCGCACGAAATCGGCCACCAGCCGGTCGCGACCCCAGTCGCCTCCGCCGATGACGTTCCCCGCGCGCGCGCGTCCCAGGCGCACCCTCGCGTCGCCGAGGAAGCTGTGGCGATAGCTCGAGGCCACGAGCTCCTGACACGCCTTCGACGCGCTGTACGGATCGCTGCCGCCCAGCCGGTGGTCCTCGCCGAACGGTCGGCCGGCCCCGTCGTTCTCGTAGACCTTGTCGCTCGTCACGACGACGACCACCCGGACCGCCGGCGTGTGTCGAATCGCTTCGAGGACATGGACCGTGCCCATGACGTTCGTGGCGAACGTCCCCGCGGGCTCGGCGAACGACGTGCGAACGAGCGCCTGCGCCGCGAGATGGAACACGACCTCGGGCTGCGCCTCGGCCAGAGCGTCCAGCACGACCTGCGGATCGCGCACGTCGCCGAGGATCGAGCGCACGGCGGAGCCTTGCGCGATGCAGCGAAACAGGCTCGGCTCGGTCTCGGGCGGGAGCGCGAGACCGGTCACGTGCGCGCCCTGGGCCTCGAGCCACAGCGCGAGCCATGCGCCCTTGAACCCGGTGTGCCCGGTGACCAGAACCCGCCGCCCGCGCCAGAACGCGCGGTTCAGGTCCACACCTTCCACGGCGGATGACCGCTGTTCCACAGCTCTTCGAAGATCAGCTTGTCGCGGTACGTGTCCATCGGCAGCCAGAACCCGTCGTGCCGGAACGCGCCGAGCTCTCCGCGCGCCGCGAGCGTCTCGAGCGGCGCGCGCTCCCACGTGGTGTCGTCGCCATCGATGAGGCTCAACACTTTCGGCGACAACACGAAGAACCCGCCGTTGATGTAGCCTCCGTCGCCGACCGGCTTCTCCGTGAATCGTACGACGCGATCCCCGTCGAGGCACACGGCGCCGAACCGCCCGGGCGGCAGGACGGTGGTCATGGTCGCGAGCCGGCCGCTGTGCTCGTGAAACGCGAGCAGCGCGGGAAGGTCGATGTCCCCCACGCCGTCGCCGTAGGTCATGCAGAAGCTCGCCGAGTCGGCGACATACGGCGCGATGCGCTTGAGCCGCCCGCCGGTCATGGTGTCCTCGCCGGTGTCGACCAGCGTCACGCGCCACGGCTCGGGGTTCTGTCTTTCGAACTCGACGCGGCCGCTCCCCAGATCGATCGTAACGTTCGAATCGTGGAGCAGATAGTTCGCGAAATACTCCTTGATGACGTGGCCCTTGTGGCCCAGGCAGACGATGAAGTCCCTCAACCCGTAGTGGCCGTAGAGCTTCATGATGTGCCAGAGGATCGGCCGCCCGCCGATCTCGACCATCGGCTTCGGCTTGAGCTCGGTTTCCTCGGACAGCCGAGAGCCCCGGCCCCCGGCCAGGATAACGGTGTTCATCGCGATTTGTTCGCCTCGACCCGGGTGCCAGTATAATCCGACAACTTTGCGAGCCGGAAGCATCAGGTGTTTCCCCTAAAAACCATCGAGACCTGGTTCCCGCGCGGCACATGGAGGCGCCGCGGGGCGCGGTGGCTCAAGCGCAACGTGAAGCAGCTCAGCCGGACGATCCGTCCGGACCGCAGCACCCACATCTTCGTCGCCTGCTTCCAGAAGTCCGGCTCGACGTATCTGACCGAGCTGCTGTCCGAGATCACGGGCTTTCCGTCACGCGCGCTGGTCGCGGCGTACGGCCACAACGATCAGGACGTCCACGAGTTCGCGCTCGAGGACGTCGAGCGCGAGAGCTCGGTCACGCAGCAGCACGCCAAGGGCACGGCGAACAACGTCGCGCTGCTCGAGAAGTACGGCATCAAGCCGGTCGTCCTGGTTCGCGACATCTTCGACGTCACGGTGTCGCTGTACGACCACATCGAGCGCGGACGAGACCGCGTCCCGACCGGCTTCGTCCACCGCGAGTACTGGCGCCTGACCAAGGACGAGAAGCTGCTGTACCTCGTGCGCATTCACGCACCGTGGTACTTCAACTTCTTCGTTTCCTGGCGCGAAGCATCGAGCTCGATCGACGTGCTGTGGCTGACGTACGAGGAGCTGTTCGCGGACCAGGTCGGGACCGTCTCGCGGGTTCTCGGATTCTACGGCCTGTCGGCCGAGCGGGCCACGATCGAGGCCGCGATCCGTTCGACGACGGGCGCCCGATCGACCCGCTTCAACGTCGGCGTGTCGGGCCGGGGGCGCGATCTGCCGGCGCTCCACCGGCAAGCGATCATCGACATCGCTGCGGTGTGGGGCATCGACAAGCACGAGATGCTGAGGATCGGGATCCCGTGAGAATCGCCCTGACCGGCGCGACGGGGTTCATCGGGTCGCACGTGGCGCGACGGATGGTGGCGGACGGCTGCGACGTCCATGCGCTCCTCCGCCCGCACGGCGATACGCGGCGGATCGAGGACGTGCTGCCGCGTCTGCGCGTCGTCCCGTGCGATCTCCTCTCGCCGACAGACGTGGATCGGGCGATCGAGACGATCGTTCCGGAGCACTGCGTACATCTGGCGTGGTGCGCGGGACCCGACACGTATCGCACGAGCCTGGACAATCTCCGATTCCTCGGCGCGAGCTTGCATCTCGTACGTCGCCTGGCGGACGTCGGCTGCCGCAGGCTGTTCGTCGCCGGCACGTGCGCGGAATACGACCGGGTCGCGGGTGCCGTGTCCGAAGACGATCGAACGGCATCCCGCAGCCTGTACGTCGCAGCGAAGCTCGGCCTCGCGCTGACGCTCGCGCAGCTCGGCCCGGCGGTGGGCATGGAGATCGCGTGGGGGCGGATCTTCTATCTCTACGGCCCGTTCGAGGACGAACGTCGGCTCGTGCCGCTGACCCTTCGCAAGCTGCTGCAGGGCCAGCCGGTCGAGCTGACGACCGCCGACCATGTCCGGGACTTCTCGCACGTCGAGGACGTGGCGGCCGCGATCTGGGCCGTGTTGCGCTCGGGCCTCGTCGGCCCGGTGAACATCGGCTCGGGCGAGCCGGTTCGTGTCCGCGACGTGGTCTCGACTCTGGCTCGGGTCCTCGAGCGCCCGCTCGAGCTCGCGTGCCACGAATCGGTCGACCCCACCGATCCACCGCCCAGCCTCTACGCCGACATCTCGCGGCTACGCCAGGGCACGACGTGGGTCCCGCGCTTCGATCTCGAGCGCGGGTTGCGCCACACCGCCGAATGGTGGAAGGCCCGGCCGGGATGAACCCTGGGGGTCCAGGTCCGCTGGTCAGCTTGGGGCTTCCGGTGTTCAACGGCGAGCGGTTCGTCGGGCAAGCGCTCGACTCGATCGTGGCCCAGACCCACACGAATCTCGAGCTGACGATCTGCGACAACGCGTCGACCGATCGCACGGAGTCGATCTGCCGCGCGTACGCCGAGCGCGACCGGCGGGTCCGGTACCACCGCAACCCCGAGAATCGCGGTCTGGCGTGGAACTTCAACCGCGTGCTCGAGCTGTCGAGCGGTCCGTACTTCAAGTGGGTGGCCTACGACGACGTGTGCGCTCCCGAATACGTCGCCCGCTGCGTCGAGGTGCTCGAGCGCGAGCCGTCCGTCGTCCTGTGCTACACGCGCGCGATCCTCATCGACGACCAGGGCGCGCGCGTCGGCGAATGCGTCGACGGCTGCCACGCGGTCTCGCCCAGCCCGAGCGCGCGGCTGCGGATCCTGATCAGCAACCTGCGCCTGTCGAACCCGATGTTCGGCGTCATCCGAACGCAAGCTCTCGGGCCGACGCCGCTCGGGAGCTACGTCGCCTCGGACGTGGTGCTGCTCGTCGAGCTCGCGTTGCGCGGCGGGATCTACGAGGTTCCGGATCGGCTGTTCTCGAGACGCGAGCACCGCGAGCGCGTGTCGCGGAGTCATGCGGACCTCGACGATCAGGCGACCGTGTACGACCCGACGAACGCCGGCAAGGTCCATCGGCTGAACTGGAGGCTGCTGCGCGAGCACCTGGCGTCGATCCGGCGCGTGCCGATGAGTCCGAGGGAGCGGATGCGGTGCTACGCGTACATCGCGAAGGTGTTCCGGTGGAGGTGGGCGCGCCTCTGGTCGGAGCTCGGAGGACCGACCCGGCGTTCCGTCAGGTAGGGAGTGTTTCTACCTACGAAGGAGTTTCTTACCCGGGCGCGCCGCGGACTTCGCCGGTCCGGTGGGCAAACTCCCGACATCGGCACCCGCGGAGGCGTGGCTCGGTTCTTGCTCGGCCGGTCGCGGGGGTCGCTCCGAGGATTCGCGCATGAACGCTCGGCCGGTCGCGTGGTTGCTCGCCGCGCTCTGCGCCGTGGGCCCCGTCGATACGTCGGCGCGACCGACGGACCCGGCGAGGTCGTCGCGGGCGTCGAAGCCGCAAGGCAAGAGCGCAGCGTCCTACGACGTGTCCGGCAAGCGCTACCACGTGCTGCGCGATGCCAACGGGTACCGGGAGCGTGGGCTGGCGTCGTGGTACGGACATCCGTTCCACGGTCGGCGGACCGCGAGCGGCGAGACGTACGACATGTACGCGTTGACCGCGGCGCATCGAACGCTGCCGATCCCGACCGACGTCGAGGTGAAGAACCCGCGCAACGGGAAGAAGGTGATCGTGCGCGTGAACGATCGTGGCCCGTTCGAGCGCGATCGGATCATCGATCTGTCGTACTCGGCGGCGCGGGCCCTCGGGCTGGTCCACGCCGGAACCGGGCTCGTCGAGATCCGCGCGCTCCGCGCCACGCGGCGCGGGTCGACGACCGCGCGGCCGCTGTACGTCCAGGTCGGCGCGTACGTCTCGCCGGCGAACGCCGCGCGCATGCGCGAACGGCTGGAGACGGCCGGATTCGACGGCGTCCTGGTGCGCGAAGGCTCGCTCGGAGCAGCGCGGCTGTCCCGCGTGCAGCTCGGGCCGGTCGCGAGTCTCGACGCGAGCGACCGACTGATCGAGCGCCTGGCCGGCCTCGGCATCCCCGATGCGTTCCTCGCGACCGGCGTCCGTCGCCCGTCGCGCGCGCCGTAGTTCAGGGTCGCGTGCCGACGGCGCGGACCTCGACCATCCCGGTACCCGGACCGACGAGATCGAGCGCTTCTGCCGCAGCGAAGGACAGATCGATGATCCGGTCGTCGAGGAACGGTCCGCGATCGTTGACCCGAACGACAATCGTCTTGCCGTTCCGGAGGTTCGTGACCTCGACGTCGGTCGGGATCGGCAGGGTTTTGTGCGCGGCGGTCAGCGCGTGCATGTCGTAGATCTCGCCGCTGGCGGTCGGGTTCCCGTGGAAGCTTCCGCCGTACCACGAGGCGATCCCGCGCTGGGAGAACCCGTCGGCTGTGCGGAGGATGTGGTAGCGCTGCCCGAACAGCTCGTAGGACGTCGGTTTGCGCCGCGCCGTCCGCGTCGGGCTTTGCGCGAGCGGCTCGGCGATCGTGGCCAGGCCCACGAGGATCGACAGCGCCAGGCGACGCCGCCAGCGTGCTACCCGTTCGATCTCGTGATTCGTCGCCATGAGCTTGGTCCTTCCTGCTCACAGCCGGTACTCGGCGCACGGCGACCTCACAACGCCCGATTTCGTCGGGCGCGCACCGACTCCGCCCGAAAGACCAACTCCGCCGACTCTGGCACCGCCGATTACGGGAACGCAATCGAGTGCTCGCTCGCATCGCGCTGTAGCGCTACGAGCCGCAGCGTGAGAGCAGCGCGACCAGGTCCGCCACGCGGTCGGGGGAGGTGTTCAGGCGCAGGGCGCGCTCCGCCGCCTCGCGCGCGGCCTCGACGTTTCCGACGCGCAGCCGACCCTCGGCGAGGCGGGCCTGGCACCGCGCGCTGTCGCGGAACAGAGCGCAGTTGACCTCGAACAGCTTCACCGCTTCGGCCACTTCGCCGCGGTCGAGGAGCACCTCGGCGGCGGCGCCGAGCTCGCCTTCTCCGGAGACCAGACCTCGCACCTCGCCGGCGAGCCCCCCGGCGCTGACGTTCTCGTCGCCCAGGAGACCGCTCTCGCGCCAGCGCCGGACCACCGGATAGGACCGGTAGTTCGGCTCGGGTGGTGTGCCGCTCAGGATCGCGAGCACGTCGCGTTCGAGCGACAGGACCGGGAACTCGACCAGCCGCGCGACCTCTTTCCCCGCTCGGCGCACGATCAGCGTCGGAACGCGGTAGATCTCGAGGCCCGCCTCCTCGCCTCCGGGCGAGCGCTTCTGCTGGCCCTCGACCGCGTCGACTCCGATCAGCTCGATGCGCTCGCGCGGAAACCCCATCTCGTCGAGTAGCTTGACCAGCCGCGGCACCTGGTAGCGGCTGTCGCCGCACCACGTACCGAAGAACAGCGCGAGCGTGACGTCCTGCCGGTCGACGTCGCGCAACGCCTGCAGCACCGCAGGCTGCGGCCGGTACGCCACGTACGCCTGGTGAAACCACTCGGCGAACGGGGGCTCTTCGATCTGCTGCACGGTGCACTTGCCGAGCAGCTTCGGCGGCTCGACGGCCGGAGCCTGCTCCACCGCGACCAGCGGCCGCGCCACGGACAACAACACCAGGGCCACGATCGGACCGCTCCCTCGCATGCGCACCTCCGGTCACGGTGGACCGACCCTGGTGTACATCGGCTCGCGGCCGCGCGGCGTAAGTGTCGAGTAAAAGCGGTAGGATCAGCGTCACCGAGGAGGTGTGACGTGACGCTACGCGAGACCGCCCCGCTCCTGTACGCCGCGCTGCTGGCCGTGTTCGTCTGGCTCGCAGCACGCGTTCTCGGACCGTTCCTGCCCGGAATCACGTGGGCCGCCGTCCTCGTGGTAGTGTTCCGGCCGCTTCACGACCGCGTCAAGGTCGAGCTCGGCGGACGGGCATGGCTCGCCTCGCTGCTGCTGACGGTGCTCGTCGCGCTCCTGGTCGTCGTCCCGATCGTCATCGCCGCCGTGCGGGTGACCAACGCGGCGATCGACGCGTATCAGTGGACGCAGACGGCGTACGAGCAACAAGGTGCGGATCTCGGGGTTCGCGAGCGCTGGCCGTGGGTCGAGGACGCGATCACCCGGGCCTCGGAGCTCGTCGGCGTCGCCCACATCGACGTGCAGGCCGCGGCGCTCGACCTGGCCAAGCGGGTCAGCTCGTTCGTCGCGGCCAAGGCCCCCAGCGTCCTCGGTGGCGCGTTCGGGCTCGCGTTCTCGTTCATCGTCATGCTGTTCATGATGGTCTCGTTCTTCCACCACGGCCCAGCCCTCGCGCACACGCTGGCGAGCGTGCTTCCCATTCCACGGTCGGACGCGATCCGGATCCTGAACGAGCTGGCGATCATGACGCGCAGCGTGTTCGTCAGCGTGAGCCTGACCGCGCTGATCCAGGCGGCGCTCACCGTGCTCGGGTTCCTCGTCCTCGGCGTCGGCAACGCGTTCACGCTCGGCGCCGTGGTGTTCTTCGTCTCGGTGCTCCCCGGAGGACCGGGCGTCGTGTGGCTTCCGGTCGCGATCTACCTGGCCGCGACCGGACATCCCGGTAAGGCGCTGCTGCTCGTGGTGTGGGGCGGCGGGGTCGTCGGCACGATCGACAACTTCCTCCGCCCGTACTTCGCGCGAGGCGGCGTCAAGCTGCCGACGGCGCTGCTCGTGCTCGGCCTGATCGGAGGCGCGGTCGCGTTCGGCCTCGTCGGGCTGTTCCTCGGTCCGATCGTCCTGTACGTTCTGCGCGAGCTGGCCACCGTGACGCGTCGCGAGGTGTACGGCGAGCCGGTGGACGACGTGGGTCCCCCGGTGCCCGCTGCACCGGTGTCGTGACACACTGCCGCGCCGTGCGCAGGCTTCTCACCGGTTCCGTGCTCTGCGTCGCGATCGCCGGCTCGTCGGCGGCGACCGCAGATCCTGCCGCACCGTCGAAGTTTCGCTCCGACGAGGACGGCTGGTTCGACGTGAGCGCGTTCCTCGACGAGAAGTACGGGTTCCTTCCGCTGCTCGTGCCGATCACCGAGCCGGCGGTGGGCTACGGGGCCGCGGGCGGACTCGCGTTCCTCGACCGGCCGCTGGGAGCGGCGATCGGCGGCCACGACCGTCCGGACATCGCGTTCGTCGGGGGCCTGGGCACGGAAAACAACACGTGGGGCGCGCTCGCCGGGGACATGCGGTACTGGCTCGACGGGCGGCTGCAGACGCTCGCCGGGTTCCTCTACTCGTCGTTCAACCTCGACTTCTACGGGATCGGCGAGGACGCGGACCTCGGTGGTGAGGCGCTGCGCTACAACCTCGAGCCGAAGGGCGGGATGCTGCAGGCCAAGTACCGGATCGCCGACACGCACGTCTGGGCCGGCTTGGGCTACGCGTTCGTCACCACGCAGGTCGCGTTCGACGCGCCCCCCGGAACGGCCGGGCTCCCGGAGTTCCGGAGCGAGACCGACCTCGGCGGGCTGACGCCGTCTCTTACCTACGACACGCGCGACAACATCTTCACCCCGACCCGCGGGACGTACGTCGAGGGATCGGTGGGCCTGTTCGGCGAGGCGCTCGGCGGCGACGACGAGTTCCAGCGCGCCCGCATCATCGGGATGCAGTTCCTGAAGCCCGGAGCGCCATGGTATCTCGGGTTTCGCGCCGACGCGAGCTTCAGCTTCGGCGACGTGCCGTTCTACCTTCGCCCGTTCGTCTACCTGCGTGGGGTGCCCGCGTTGCGCTACCAGGGGGAGGAGGTGGCGCAGCTCGAGGCCGAGCTGCGCTGGCAGTTCTGGAAGCGTTGGAGCGCGGTGGGCTTCACCGGGGTCGGCGCCGCATGGAGCGATCTAGCACCCGACGACGACTCGCAGTCGGCGACGACGGTCGGTACCGGGTTCCGCTACGAGATCGCGCGCAAGTACGGGATCCACATGGGCCTCGACGTGGCGTTCGGACCGGAGGACACGGTGTTCTACATCCAGTTCGGTAGCGCCTGGGTCCGGCCATGAACCAGCGTCACGGGCAGTCGTGGCCATAGAGCTGGAGCGACCAGGGCGTGCACGACGCGCCGCTGACGTAGCGCACCTCGACCCAGTAATCGAAGCCGTCGTCGCCGCTCGAGTCGACGTTCGACGGGATCACGATGTCGGTCACGCCCGCGGCGTTCGTCGACGACCCGGCGAGCGTGTTGCACGGGCGGTACACGTACAGGTCGTAGTTGACGCCCGCGGGGACGACCAGGCGGACCTGGTGTTCCACGCTGGCCGACAGACACGCCGACTGCTCGCGGACCCGCGAGCGGAACCACGCCGAAGCCGTCCCCGTGTAGTTCGCGAAGTTGTCCCAGTTCAGATTCCCGGGGCAGCCGATGCCGCACTGCGTGTCGCCGTCGTACGTGCCGGCGTTGATCGCGCCGATACAGGCGCCGCCCGCGGTCGCATGGGCCACTTCGCAACCGTTCGAGGCGTCGCCGTCGCAGGTCGAGAAGCCGGCGTCGCAGCCGGTGAGCGCGCAGGTTCCATTCGGGCAGCTCTCGGTCGCGTTGGGTAGGTCGCACGCCGTGTCGCACGCGCCGCAGTGCTCGAGCGTCGTGAGGGACGACTCGCAGCCGTTCGCTGCGTCGTCGTCGCACGAGCCCCAGCGGAACGCGCACGAGGGCTGGCACGCCGCGCCCGCGCACGACGTCGTGCCGTGCGGGTTCGTGCACGCCAGGCCGCACGTGCCGCAGTTCGCCATGTCGGTCGCCAGGTTGCGGCAAACGTTCGAGCAGCACGCGTCGTGGAAGCACTCGGTGTCGGATACGCAGAACTGGCCGTCGGCGAGCAGGCACAGCCCGCTCGGGCCATCGCAGACTCGCGGGCCCGAGCACTGCGTGTTCGTGACGCAGCTCGTGTAGCACTGGGCGCTCGCCGCGTTGCACGCGTACGCGCCGCAGCTCACGACCCCGCCATCGGCGCAGCTCCCGGCGCCGTCGCACGTGTCGAGCAGGTTGAGCGACCCGCTACCGGCGCAGCTCGGTTGCGCGCACGTCGTTCCCTGGGCATACAGCGCACACGAGCGCTGTCCCGAGCACTGTCCCGTCCGGCCGCACGTCGCCGCGGCTTCGGTGTTGCACTCGTTGCCGGGGTCCTGTCCCACCGGGATCGGGTCGCAGAACCCGACGCGGCCGGCGCTCGCGCAGGTCTCGCACGTCCCGTTGCACCGCGCGTTGCAGCACACGCCGTCCGTGCAGAACCCGCCTTCGCATGCGGCGTCGTCCGCGCAGGCCAGGCCCGCGGCGATCGAGCACGAGGCACCGCTGCGCGGGACGAGCGCCGAGTCGACGCCCAGGGTTCCCCCGCACTTGTTCTTGACCCGCACGAGGTAGTACGAGATGCCGGTTGCGGCGGAGCTGTCCTGGGCCGTCGGGTTGCTCCCGTTGGCGTAGAGACACACGGCGGAGCCGAACCCCTGGGGGCTCGTCGCCCGCAGCACGTCGTACAGGACCTGCGTGCCCCCCGATGATGCGGGTGCCCCCCAGGTCAGCGTGGTCACACCTTTGCCCGAGAGCGTCAGCGTCGGCGCTGCCGAGGGCAGCGCCCAAACGCTCGCGTCCTCCGGCCGGCAGTCGTCCGCGTCGGCCACGCCGTCGCCGTCGAGATCGGCGGCGGCAGGGCTGAAGCCGAGGATCGCCACCGGGATCAACAGCCACCCGGGGGATCGTGCGTGCACTGGAGCCCCCCTATCGGGGCTAAGTATACGGCTAACCGGCGCGCGATTCGGGCCCGAGTCGGGACAGGTGGGTCAGCGCGCACCTCCATCGGCCGTCTTGCCGGACGAACACGCAGGACACGCGCTCGACCTCGCGGAACTTCTGTCCGCGGAACTGTCCGCCGGACACGCCGCGCGCCAGCATCACCGCCGCATCGGCGAAGACCCGGACCTCGAGGTCGTGGGTCTCCATCACGTCGTGGGTCAGCGCTCCCGAGCGCACGAGGCCGAGAAACGTCGCCTTGTCCGTGACCGCGCCGTCCGAGCCCACGATCCTCCAGTCGTCGGTCATGAACTCGCCGATCGCCTCGGGCTCGTTCGCGACCATCGCGCGGTCCCAGTCGTGCGCGACGTCGATCAGCGCGGCGTTCCTCGGGCTTTCCTCCATGACGGGTACGATACACGCATGCGGCTCGCCGAGCTGGTCCGGACGTCCGCCGCGGTCCAGGCGTCTGCGCGTCGACTCGACAAGACGAGGCGTATCGCGGAGACGCTGTCGCGGCTCGAGCCCGAAGAGATCGAGATCGCGGTCACGTTCCTTTCGGGCGGGACGCGGCAGGGACGGCTCGGCGTGGGGGGCGCCTCGATCCGCGCCGCGGCCCACGCGACGCCCGCCGAGCCCGAGACGCTGACGCTCGGCGAGGTCGACCGGACGTTCGCCGCGATCGCGAGCGTGCGGGGCGGCGGCGCGGCGAGGGAGCGCTCGCGTCTGCTCGCCGGCCTCCTCGCCCTCGCGACCGCGGCCGAGCAAGACTTCCTGACCCGCTTGCTCTACGGGGAGCTGCGCCAGGGCGCGCTCGAGGGGATCGTGGTCGAGGCCGTGGCCCAGGCCGCGGGCCTGGCGCCCGACCGCGTCCGCCGCGCGGCCATGCTGTCCGGCGACCTCGCGCCTGTGGCCCGCGCGGCGATCGTCGACGGCGAGGCGGCGCTCGCGCGGTTCGTGGTCGAGCTGATGCGTCCGATCCAGCCCATGCTCGCCGAGCCCGCCGAGGACCTGCCGGGGGCTCTCGTCGCCGCGGGGGAAGCGCTCGTCGAGCAGAAGCTCGACGGCGCGAGGATCCAGGTCCATCGCGTCGGCGACGACGTGCGCGTGTTCTCTCGCGCGCTGCGCGACGTGACCGACGCCGTGCCCGAGGTGCTCGACGTCGTACGCCGCTCGGCCGCGCGGGAGCTGATCCTCGATGGCGAGGTGATCGGGCTCAAGCCCTCGGGCGCGCCGCAGCCGTTCCAGGTCACGATGCGCCGGTTCGGGCGGCGTCTCGACGTCGAGTCGCTGCGGACCGAGCTGCCGCTGACCCCGTTCTTCTTCGATTGCCTCGCGCTCGACGGCGCACCGCTGATCGACGAGCCGCTCGAGCGCCGACTCGTCGCGCTCGACTCGGTCCTCGAGCCGACGTCGATCGTGCCGCGGCTCGTCCGACCCACGACCGAAGAGGCCGTGGCGTTCCTCGAGCGCACGCTCGCCGCGGGGCACGAAGGCGTGATGGTCAAGACGCTCGCCGCGCCCTACGCCGCGGGACGGCGCGGTGCTTCGTGGCTGAAGATCAAGCGCGCGCGGACGCTCGACCTGGTCGTGCTCGCCGTGGAATGGGGGAGCGGCAGGCGCCGCGGCTGGCTCAGCAACCTGCACCTCGGCGCGCGGGACGACGAGCGCGGCGGCTTTGTCATGCTGGGCAAGACGTTCAAGGGCATGACGGACGAGCTCTTGGACTGGCAGACGCGCGAGCTCCTCGCGCGAGAGATCGGCCGGGACGACTCTACGGTCTACGTCCGGCCCGAGCTCGTGGTCGAGATCGCGTTCAACGACCTGCAGGCGAGCCCGCACTATCCGGGAGGCCTGGCCCTGCGCTTCGCCCGCGTGAAGGGCTATCGTCCGGACAAGACGGCAGCCGACGCCGACTCGTTCGCGACCGTCCAGCGCGTGTACACGCAGATGACGGGCAACGACCCGCCCGCCCGCATCGCGCGGGGCGCTCGCGGTCCTACTTGATGGCGATCGGGTTCACGATCGCCTGCACGGCGCCGGTGATGCGCGCGGGGCCGAGCGTGAACAGGAACTCCCACGCCTGGTCCCGCACCATCGCCTCGGTGCTCATGTTCTCCAGGATGTGGATCCCGTGGAGCGGGATCAGCACCTGGTGCACCTCCCACGGGCCCGCGCCTTCCTCGAACGGAACGACCTCGACGCCCCACGTGTCGGCGCCGATCATCGACACCTCGGCTGCCGCGAGGTAGCTCGCCGCCTCGCGGCCCAGCCCGGGCTCGCCCGCGGCGAACCGGGCGTTGTCGCGGCCCAGGAGCTTCGACCACCCGGTGTGGAACAGCACGACGTCACCCTTCTCGAGCGCCGCCACGGCCTGACGCTTCATCGCGCCCTCGATCTCCGCGCGACGGAACACCGTGCCCTCGGGCACGATGTCAATTCCGAGGTACCCGGCCATGTCGAGCAGGACGCCGCGCGTGGCGATCGCCGGCACGTTCTCGATCCCCAGCTTCTTCAAGCCGTCGACCTTGGCGAAGTCGGTGGACCGGTTGCAGTTGTAGTACAGGTTGTCGATCCCGAGGTGCCCGAGCCCGTCGATCTGCGAGCCGATGCCGACCCACCCGTGGATGATGTCGTCGTTGTACGACAGCTTCGCCGGTCCGAGCGTCGCGCCGGCGAGCTGATTGGGCTGGACGACCGTGATCGACCACGTGCGGGGTGGGTAGGCCGGCGTGTCCCGGTTCGTCTCGATAGCCAGGCGATACGCCTTGCCGCGCGTCACGAGCTTCGCCGCCGCGAGCGTCTTCGCCGGCGTCACGTAGCGCAGGTTCCCGACCTGATCGTCGGGACCGAACTTCGACGCGGTCGGGCAACGCGAGTCCTGGGCCGAGATCGCGCTGGCGACGAGGAATCCGAGCCCGACGCACACCGCGACGACGCATCTCATGACCGTTCTCCGTGGACGGGCGTCAGCTGAACGCGCCGATCCCGGTGATCGCCTCGCCGAGGATCAGGCCGTGGACGTCGTGCGTCCCCTCGTACGTGTACACCGACTCCAGGTTCGCCATGTGGCGCATCGATTGGTACTCGACGAGGATCCCGCTCGCGCCGAGGAGCCGGCGCGCCTCGCGCGCGACCTCGCACGCCATGTTCACGTTGTTGCGCTTGGCCAGCGAGATCTGCGTGTGCTTGACCGTGCCGCGCTCCTTGAGCCGGCCGAGCTGCAGGCACAGGAGCTGGGCCTTCGTGATCTCGCTGAGCATCTCGACGAGCCGGACCTGCTGGAGCTGGAACGACGCGAGCGGACGGTCGAACTGGGTCCGGCTCTTGGCGTAGGACAGCGCCTCGACGTAGCACGCCATCGCCGCGCCCACGGCGCCCCACGCGATGCCGTAGCGCGCCTGGTTGAGGCACATCAGCGGGCTCTTCAGCCCGCCCGACCCGGGGAGCACGCTGTCTCCCGCCACGCGCACGTCGACGAGCGACAGCTCGCTCGTGTCCGACGCCAGGAGCGACAGCTTGCCCTTCTGATCGGTGGCCGTGAATCCCGGCCGGTCGGTCTCGACGAGGAACCCGCGCACCGCTCCCGGATCGTCGAGCGCGCCGGTCTTGGCCCACACGATCGCGACGTCGGCGAGCGAGCCGTTCGTGATCCACATCTTGGTGCCGTTGAGGACCCACTCGTTCCCGTCCTGCACCGCGCGCGTGGTCATGCCGCCGGGGTCGGATCCGTGGTCCGGCTCGGTCAGGCCGAAGCAGCCGATCGCCTCTCCGCGGGCCAGGCGCGGGAGCCAGCGCTCCTTCTGCTCCTCCGAGCCGAACGTGGCGATCGGATACATGACCAGCGCGCCCTGGACCGAGGCAAACGAGCGGATCCCCGAATCGCCGCGCTCGAGCTCCTGCATCAGCAGGCCGTAGGCCACGTCGCCCAGCTCGGCGCAGCCGTAGCGCGCGGGCAGGTTCGCCCCGAGGACGCCCAGCTCGCCCAGCTCGGGCACGAGCTCTCGCGGAAACCGCCGCTCGACGTAGCATCGGCCGATCACCGCGAGCAAGCGCTCGTCGACCCACGTGCGGATCGTGTCGCGGACCGACCGCTCGTCCTCGGACAGGAGCGAGTCCAGATCGTAGAAGTCGACACCGGGGAACTTGGCCACGGGTCTATCCTACTCCGCCTGCGGAGGTCTCTCCTGCGGATCGTGCTCGCGCTCGTCCTGCACGACGCGACCGCCCTGCACGACGAAGCGAACCCGCTCGAGGACCGTCACGTCGGTGAGCGGATCGCCGTCGACGGCGATCAGATCGGCGAGCTTGCCCGGCGCCACACTGCCGACACGATCCGACCAGCCGAGGAGCGCTGCGGCACGCGTCGTCGCGGCACGGATCGCCTCGATCGGCGACACACCGGCATCGACCAGGACCGCGAGCTCTCGGGCGTTGAGCCCGTGGGGAAAGACGGTCGCGTCCGTGCCGAGGGCGATCGGCACGCCGCGGGCGATCGCCTCGGCGAGACCCGCTCGTGCTCGGTCGCGGCTTTCGCGCAGTCGCGCGAGCGCCGCGGGCGGCGCGCCCCGCTCTTCGCTCTGCTCGAGGAGCCAGTCGAGACGATAGAGCGTCGGGACGAGGACGGTACCGCGGGCGAGCATGCGCTCGATCGTCTCGCGGTCGAGGAGCCCCGCGTGCTCGATCGAGTCGACGCCGGCCTCGACCGCGGCGACGATCGCCGCCGGACCCTGGGCGTGGGCCGCGACACGAAGACCCCGCTCGTGCGCCGCCTCGACGACCGCCCGCAGCTCGTCGAGCGAGAGCTCGGTCGCCGTGCGGTCGGCGGGCCCGGGAACGACCTGTCCACCGGCGCAGACCTTGATCACGTCGACCCGATCGGCGACGAGCCGCTCGACACGTGCCCGCGCCTCCTCGATCCCGCGGATCACACCCTCGCCATTGAACACCTGATCGCACACGCCGCCCGCCGAGCCGAGACCGGGTCCCGAGACGACCATCCGCGGCCCGGGAACCACGCCCTGGGCGATCGCGTCGCGGAGTCTCAGATCGGCACCGCCCGTCGACCCGAGGTTGCGAACGGTGGTGAAGCCCGCGAGCAGCGTGGCCCGCGCCTCGGCGGCCCCCGGCATGTCCGGACCGGCGCTCGGCCGAGCGGTCGCCGCGCCCCACGCGAGGTGGACGTGCGCGTCGATCAGCCCCGGCAGCAGGCTCGCATCGCCGAGGTCGATGACCTGCGCCGCGCCCGCGGCCGCGGCCGCGGCCGCCTGGTCTCTCACGGAGACCACGCGCTCGCCCGAGATCACGACCGCCGGCCGCTCGATCCAGCGCCCGCCGTCGACGTCGAGGAGTCGAGCGGCCTTGATGACGAGCGTCGGCGCATCGACGTCGTGGCTCGGCTGCTTGTGACAGGCCGATGCCTGGACGAGGAGTAGGACCAGGAGCAGCGCCACTCGATCACGCACCTGGCCGGTACTCTACTCCAGAAGCCACGCCTACCCCGTCCCGTGCTCGTGCCGGTGGTGCTGGTCCTCGCTGTGCGCGTGACGGTGCGACGTGGGCCGGTGCCGGTGCGTGTGCGAGTGCGGGCCGATCGGCATCGGATCGTGGGTGTGGTCGTGGTGCCCATCGTCATGGGTGTGCAGGTGCTCGTGCTCGAGCGCCTCGTGCACATGGAAATGGTCGTGGCGCTCGGTCGCATGGAGCCACACGCCCGCTCCGACCAGGAGCGCTCCCAGGGCGAAGCTGGAGCCGGGCCAGCGCGTGCCCATCCCGAGCGCGGCGGCGGCGCCGAGGAACGGAGCGATCGAGAACACGGACGCAGTCCGCGCCGCGCCTACCGCTCGTTGCGCGCGCAGGTAGAGCGCCAGGCTCGCGCCGAAGCCGAGCGCGCCCGTGACGACGAGCAGCGCCGTCCGCGGGAGGGTTGGCCAGGGTTGCCCGAGCGTGAGCGCGACCAAAGCTGCGACACTGCCACCGATCAGGCCCTTGCCGACGACCACGGCGAGCGGATCGCGATCGGCCAGACGGCGCGACAGCGTGTTGTCCACGCCCCAGCCGAGGGACGCGAGCCCGACGAGCAGCGCACCGTGGAGCGAGATCCGGTCCGGTCGCCCGGCGGTCGCGACGAGGCCGCCGGCGACGATGAGGACGGCGGCGACGAGCACGCGACGGCCGAGGTGCTCGTGGAACACGAGCCGCGCGAGCACGAGCGTGAACGGCGCTTCGAGCGCAAGCAAGAGCGCGGCGCTCGCGGCATCGACACGCTCGAGGCCGAGCACGAGGCAGGTGGGCGCCAGCATCCCGCCCACGATCGCCACGGCGATCAACGTGCCGGCGTGCTGGCGGCGGAGCGGCGCCTCGGCGCGGCCACTTGCATGTCGCGCGAGTCCAGCACCCGCACCGGCCGCCGCGCCGAGGTACAGTAGCGCTCCGCAGGCGAGCGCTCCGGCGCCCGCCGAGGCCAGCTGCACCACGGGCGCGGTGAGCCCGAAGAGAGCGGCGGCGAGCGCCGCCAGACCGACGCCGTGCTCGATCGGCGAGCGAGCCATCCCGCTATTGTCGCTTGGCCCGCGGTGCGAGAGCTACTCCGCGGTGCGGCGGATCACCTTCTCGATGCTGGGCTCCATGTCTATGCTGCCCTTGAATCGAGCACCGTCGGCCAGGACGACGCGTGGGGCGCGGATGTCTCCCAAGATCGACCCTGTGCTTCCGATTTCAATCCTGTGATCGGCCGACACGTTACCCACGAGACGTCCCTGGACGATGACGGTGCTCGCGTCCTCGATGTCGGCCTTGACGTGGCCGTTCTCGCCGAGGGTGATCTGGTGGCCTGTGACGAGGATCTTGCCCTCGACCGTTCCGTCGATGATCAGGTCCTCGTTCCCCGTCAGCTCGCCCTCGATGTGCATCGAGCGGCCGATACAAACCTGGTTGCTCATTTGGCTCTCCCGGTTGTAGGGCGTCTTGGCAGCAAACTCCGCGCCACATCGGGGAGCCTCGGGCTCGAGTACCCGTCTTACTCCGCGCTGCGGCGGATGACGCCGCCCTCACCGACGGTCCAGCCGTGGAGCGCGTCCGCCGCGAACTGGACGTCGAGGAGTCGAGCGCTCGTCCCCGACGGCTGGCTGGTCCAGCTCGTTCCGCCGTTCGTCGTCTTGCGGATCACGCCGCCGTCGCCCACCACGTAGCCCGTCGTGGCGTTCACGAACTGGACCCCGAACAGAGCCGCGCTCGTCCCGGACGTCAGCGCGCTCCAGTTGACGCCGCCGTTCGTCGTCCTGCGAATCACGCCACCCTCGCCGACGACGAAGCCGGTCGTGTTCGACACGAAGTGCACGCCGAACAGCTCGGCGCTCGTCCCGGAGCTGAGCGCGGTCCAGGTCGAGCCACCGTTCGTCGTGCGCAGGATGACCCCCGACTTGCCCACGACGTAGCCCACCGACGCGTCGACGGGGAAGTGCACCGCGTGCAGGTCGTCCCCCGTGCCCGAGCTCTGCGCCGTCCAGTTCATTCCTCCGTTCGTCGTCTTGCGGATCGTGCCGTTGCGCCCCACGACCCAGCCGATGGCCGCGTCGACGGGGAAGTCGACGTCCAGGAGATCGACGAACGTTCCGGAGAGCTGCACGACCCAGCTCGAGCCGCCGTTCGTCGTCTTCAGAACCACGCCCTTCCCGCCGACCGCATAGCCCGTCGAGGCGTTCACCGGGAAGTCGACACCGAGGAAATGCTCGACCGTGAGCGCAAACTGCCCCGTCCAGGTCGCTCCACCGTTCGACGTGACCAGGAGTGTTCCGTTCTCCCCCACCGCGTGCCCGACACTGTCGCTGCTCGCGGCGACGCCCCACAGCGTCCGCGACTGACCCGAGCTCTGCGCGATCCAGCACTGCGGCACACCGCAGCCGCACGCTCCCGGGACGATCTTGTTCGCGTCGGTCGGGCAACCGTCGCACGCGTTGCCCGTGCCGTCGCCGTCGCCGTCGGCCTGCGCCGGGTTGGCCACGTTCGGGCAGTTGTCGACGTTCGCGCACCGTCCGTCGGCGTCGGCGTCGTTCGCCGCGTCGAGCGGGCACGCATCGCACACGTCCCCGAGGTGGTCGAGATCGATGTCGACCTGCGTCGTGTTGAACGTATCGGGACAGTTGTCCGCGGCGTCCTCGATGCCGTCGTTGTCTCGATCGACCAGGCTCGCGCACGCGTCGCCGCGGCCGTCGGCGTTCGCGTCGGCCTGGCTCGGGTTGACACGCGTCGGACAGTTGTCGCACACGTCGCCGACGAAGTCGTGGTCGACGTCCGACAGATCGCCCTGCGCCACGAGCACGCAGTTGTCCGAGAGATCGCCCACGCCGTCGCCGTCCGAGTCGGCGTTCGGTTGCGGGCAGCTTCCGGTGAACGTCGGTGGCTGCGGGACCTCGTCGAGCACGCTCTCGCCGCACACGTTCACGGCCGTCACGAGATAGAACTGCACCGCGCCCACGAGCGGGACTTCGGGCTGCGCGCTCGCGAGCAGCGGGGTTCCGGCACCGACGCAGGTCAAGGTCGACGGCACCGGCTGTCCGACGTTCCGGGAGCCCCGGTAGACGTTCGACAGGTGGCCTTCCGTCCCGCGGAGCCAGGACACCGTCGCGCCGTTCGACTTGCGCAGCTGCACGGTCGGACCGACCGAGCCCGGGGGGTGCGCGACGCCCGCCGCGAGCGGAGCGCAATCTTGCGTATCGGCCACACTGTCGCCGTCGTCGTCCGCGTCGCACGCGTCGCCGGCCCGGTCCTTGTCGGTGTCGGTCTGCAGCGGATTCGACAAGGTCGGACAGTTGTCGAGCCGGTCGATCACACCGTCCCCGTCGATGTCGCCGGGAACGTCGCACGCGTCCCCCAGCCCGTCCTGGTCCTCGTCGGCCTGGTTCGGGTTGAACGTGCCGGGGCAGTTGTCCGTGTCGCCGCAGATCCCATCACCGTCGGCGTCGTTGTCCAGGTCGAGGGGACATGCATCGCACGCGTCCCCGCGCCCATCGCCGTCGGTGTCGGTCTGCGCCGGGTTCGGGAAACCCGGGCAGTTGTCCGCGTTCTCGCACGTCCCGTCGCCGTCGAAGTCGTTCGTCGCATCGAGAGGGCACGCATCGCAGACGTCGCCTGCTCCGTCCCCGTCCGCGTCGGTCTGAGCGGCGTTCGCGACGGTCGGACAATTGTCGACGTTTCCGCAGATGCCGTCTCCATCCGCGTCATTCGCCGGGTCGCTGGGACACGGATCGCAGGCGTCGCCGAGCCCATCCGCATCGGCGTTCGCCTGGCCGGCATTCGCGATCGTCGGGCAGTTGTCCGCGTTTCCGCAGACGCCGTCGCCGTCCACGTCGTTCGCCGGGTCGCTGGGACACGGATCGCAGGCGTCGCCGAGCCCATCCGCATCGGCGTTCGCCTGGTCCTCGTTCGCGACCGTCGGGCAGTTGTCCGCAGCGTCGCACACGCCGTCGCCATCGGCGTCGGGGCCGCTCGGGCAGGCCGATCCCTTGACGATCGTGAACTCGTCCTGGATCACACCCGACGGGTCGATCATCCGGGCATCGAGGCGCAGTCCGTCGACGTCGAGCACCACCGAGCCCAGCGTGTTCGTCGAGAAGTACATCGCCGGATGGGCGAGGGGCGACGGCACGATCGAGCCGCCGTTCCCCGCGACCGTGTACACCGCGCCGGCGTGCGGCGCCGAGAAGCCCCCCGGCTTGAGGTAGAAGCCGTCGGGACTGCTCTCCCGTCCGCTGCCCCCGTCGACGACGTGGCTCGGACCGAACGTGCTCGAGGCGCCGTAGTGGCCGTCGATGAGGAACGAGCGCTCGTAGCCGTGGCTGTGGCCGGTCAGCACCAGATCGACGCCGTGGGCCTCGAGGATCGGCAGCGCGTTCTCGCGCATCTCGATCAGCTCCATCTCGGTGTCCGAGTCGTGGGACCCTTCGCTGTACGGCGGGTGGTGCCAGTAGGCGACGATCCAGTCCTGCGCTGTCGCCGCCAGGTCGGCATCGAGCCACGACAGCATCGCTCCGCCCGGCGAGCGGTCGGTGTCCTGCGAGTCGAGGACGACGAAGTGGATGTTCGCGTAGTCGAACGAGTAGTACGCCTCGGTTCCCGAGGGGAGCCCGCCCGCTTCGGCGGCCGTGGGAAGGCTGAAGATGTCGTAGTACGGGCCGGATTGCGTGGTCGAGTCCGCGCTCAGGGCGTCGTGGTTGCCGATCGTCGGCCAGAGCGCCGTGTTGCGCAGGAGGTCCGGGTACACGTCGAAGACGGCGTCCTGGTAGTTCGCGTCCGTTCCATCCGGGTAGGCGTTGTCGCCGAGCATCAGCCACAGGTTCGTACGCAGCGACCCCGTGAAATCGAGGTACGCGTCGCGCACGGCACGGCTGTTCGCGTCCGCGGTTCCCGAGTCGCCGAGGACCCAGATCCGCAGCGGTGTCCGCGTCCCTGCCGCGGGTGGGGTGACAAAGAAGTGCCGTTCATCGTTGCCGACCGCGAGCACGGTCGTCGTGCCGATCGCGTAGTAGTAGCGCGTTCCGGGAACGAGGTTTGCGACCAGGACCTCGTGTTCGGTCCGCGGGGTCGGGTCGGTGACGCTCACGCTCCAGGAGCCGATCGACGTGCCGTAGACGACCCGGCTGTCCTGCGCCACCCACGTGCGCCAACGGACTCGCACGCTCGTCGGCGTCAGTGTCTGCAGGTAGGGTCCTCGGACGATGGCCCAGGCAGGGTCGCCCACGAGGAGCGGCACGACGACGAGGTCGCTCGACGTCGTCCCCGTGTTCCACACCCCGACCGCCAGCACGTTCGTGCCGTTGTGCAGCAGCGGGATCCCGGTCGCCGAGATGTCGATGAGCGGGTCGTAGCTCGGATCGAGACCGTTCGACGACTCGTGGTCGGTGGGCGTGCTGTTCCAGGTCAGCGGTCCAGCGGGCATCTCGGCCGAGCGGTGGATCTCCTGCCCGTTGAGCCAGAACACGACGCCGTCGTCGTAGTCCGCCCCGACCGAGAGCCGGGACACGGCCGAGACGTCGGTCACGTCGAACACGACGCGCGCGAAGATCGAGCGCGTCCCGGCCGGGACCGGGGTCTCGATCAAGTGCTGCGCGCCGGTCTGGGTCTCGTACCCGACGCCGAACTCGCCCGAGGCCCAGGTCGAGTCATCGAAGCCCGGCTGGGTCCAGGCCATCCCGATGCCGGGGTCCCCGGCGTTCGCGACGTAGCGCATCGACGCGCCGTCAGCGACGTACAGCTTCTCCTGCGCCGACGCCGGCACGAGAGCGAGCAGGAACACCACCGCGGCTGCACGACTCGGCCGCATCGACCCCCCGGAGGACGCGGAGAATATACGCACGCGCTGAAACCGAGGATCGGGGAATTACCCCCTTCCCGCAGCTTGGCCGAGTGTGACAGAATGTTGGCACGGGGGGGGTTGCCAGTCATGGGGGAGGCGACGTCCTGCGGGTTCTGTCATGGTTCCGGCCGCTGCGGAAAATGTGGCGGACACGGGGCCCGGCGCGGACTCGAGAAGACAGGTTGGCTCAAGCGGCCGCACGACGAGACGTGCCCCGCGTGCGAGGGCACGGGCGTCTGCCCGCTCTGCAAAGGTGCGGGGATGGCGGCCCTGGAGCTCTGCGCTCCCAATCGGCTGGGTCCGCGCTCGGTCTGATCTTCGCCTAACGGGGCCGATCGTACGCTGCCGGTACCGTCACGGGCAGCGCTCGCCGGGGCCGCGCCCGTTCATCATGAACGTGAGCTTCCGAATCAGATGAGGAGGCCCGCCGCCGGAGCGAGCTCGCCCCGGCGGCGGTCACGGACGCGTCAGTCGAGGCACACCTGCGGAATGCCGAGGTTGCCGTAGCAGCAGGGATTGCACGAGACCCGCGGCAGGCCGTTGTACCGGCATGAGCACCACGGGCGGTCCTGGCACGACTTGCAGCCCTTGCCGCCGGCCGCAGCCTCCGTCGTGAGAAAGTCGTTGAAGCTGGTCGTGTCCTTCGATTCGACCGCTGGCGTGGCGTTCGCCGCGCACCCGTCGAGCTCGGCTGCCGCAACGGCGGCCTCCGCGACCTCGATCGGACCGCCGCCCGAGGACACACAGTCCCTCGCGCCGGCACAGTTGGCGACGCAGGGGTTCGAATAGCTGCAACCTCCCGCGCAAATCACGGGATCGTAGATCGCGGCGCAGATGCAGTTCGGTCTCGGCTGCGGGCAGCCGCCACCGCCACCGGGTTTGGCCGCGAGGGCCAGACTCGTACAGCATGCGATCGCGACGAGCACAATCACGAGGCTTCGAACACGGCGACTCGCCATGGGCTCCTTTCCGCTGCGGGCATCATCCGCGCCTGTGGCCGGGCGCCCGTGGCGCCTGGCCTCTCCCTGTCGGTTTGGAATCGCCGTCCAGGATACACCCGGGCAGCCTGGGCTCGGAGCGGTTACTGGTTCTCCACGATCTGCCCGCGAATCACGCCGCCCGGGTTGGTCGGCGTGTGGACGTTCACGTAGGCCTGCCCGGCGAGGAACGACTGCACGAGCTCGGCGATCGTCGACCCGCACGCGGTGTTGACGATGTTCGAGGACACGACCGTGGCCTTGTTCTCGACGTCACCGTTGAACCCGCCGCCCGACACGGCACCGGCGAGGAACACGACCACCGGCCCATTCACGCCCTCGGGCGCGCAATGGATGTGCGCTCCCGCGACCCCGAAGATGCCCGTTCCATCGTCGACCTGGAGTTCGAAGTCGATCGAGGTGAGACTCGCGTCGACCTCGAACTTCGCCTCCCCGGTCGTCGGCGTGTCGACGGGCGGGACCTCGTTGTCTCCCGACAGGTCGGCCTCGAACTTCAGGCCCTGGCCCAGCGCGGGCAAGGCGACGAGCAGTACCAGGAACGTGAGAATGAACGGCATCCGCTTGGTCATCGTCTTTCCTCCTTGGTGTGGGTGGGCGCGCCCCGTGCGCACGCGCACAAGCGTGCCCGCAGCGCGGAACCGATGCCTGAGGTGAATGCCTGCAATTGGGGACAGATTCCGTGAACGCTCGTCACCGTTCCACCGGTCGCTCCCGTCTCGCTTGAATCCGGCGCTCCGGCGCCCCACATTTCCGCTGCGTGAGACCCCAACCGGCCATCGTCTTACTCACGGCGCTCAGCGCCGTCGCCCCGGCCTTCGCGATCCAGGTACCGCAGACGCGGCAGGAGTTCGTCGAGGCGGTTTCGGCCGGCAAGGGAGCCACCGCGGTCGAGAAGCTGCGGGTCGACCAACCCCTCGACAAGGTCTATCCGATCCTCGAGGAGCGTACGCGCGCGTGCCTCGACGTCGAGCTGCAGCGCACCGCCTACGTGGGCTACGTGGAGCACAGCGCCTCGGACTACAACCCCACGCTGCGGCGGATCGAGAACGACCTGGCCGAATTCACTCTGCAGGTCGCGCACAACCCACGTGGCGTCGGGCACACGCCGCCTCCGGGTGGGCTGTTCATCATGGCCGCCGATCTCCGTTCGACCGACGATCACCAGACGGAGATCGTCCTGTACCGGCCGACGATGGGGACGAAGAAGATCGTCGAGAGCCTCAAGCAGTGGTTCTCGGGCGACGCCGCCCCCTGCCCCAAGCTGCGCTAAGCTCGAGGACCGCGAGGACGCGCTATCCTTCCGGGATGGAACGCGCTCGCCGGGCAGTCCTCGCCGTATCGATCGGCTTGCTCGGCGCCGCGGCCCCCTCGACCGATCCCCACCTGTGGCTCGAAGAGGTCGAGGGCGAAGACGCCCTGGCGTGGGTCCACAAGCAGAACGAGCGGACGTTCGAGCGGCTCAAACCGAAGCCGGACTATCCCGCGCTGTACCGCGACGCGCTCGCCGTGCTCGACTCGAAGTCCCGCATTCCCGAGATCGACCAGCGCGGGAGCTACCTGTACAACCTGTGGAAGGACGTCGACCATCCGCGCGGGCTGTACCGGCGCACGACCGTCGAGTCGCTGCGCGGCAAGCGCCCGCACTGGGGCACCGTCCTCGACATCGACGCCCTGTCCAAGACCGAGGGCAAGACGTGGGCGTTCGGTGGCATGAACTGCCTGCCGCCCGCATACACCGCGTGCCTGCTGTCGCTCTCGCCGGGAGGGGGCGACGCGGCGGAGGTGCGCGAGTTCGACGCGTCCACGCTCAAAGTCGTCGACGGCGGGTTCCGCCTGCCGACGGCCAAGAGCCAGGTGGCGTGGGTCGACGAGAGCACGCTCTACGTCGGCACGGATTTCGGCGACGGCTCGCTGACGACGTCGGGCTATCCGCGCATCGTCAAGGTCTGGAAGCGCGGGACGCCGCTCGGCGAGGCCCGCACGCTGTACGAGGCCGAGCCGACCTCGGTCTCGGCGAACGCGCGACGCATCCGGACGTCCGCGGGCGACATCGATCTCTTGACCGACCAGCTCTCGTTCTGGCGCGCGCGCGTGTACCAGGTCCTCGACGGCAAGCTCGAGCGCCTCGACCTGCCCGAGACGGCGCGCATCCCGGGCGGCTACGACGGCAAGCTCGTGATCTCGCTCAAGGAAGACTGGACGCGAGGGGGTCGAACGTACCCCAACGGCTCGGTGCTGCTCGCCGATCCGGCGGCGCTGCGCGGCGGCGACGGCGCCGTACAGCTCCTCGTCCGACCCACGCGCGGCGAGGTGGTCCAGGCGGTCGACCCGATGCCGCAGGGCATCTTCCTCACGATGCTCGACGACGTTCGCGGGCGTCTCGATCGCGTCGAGATCTCGAGCGGGCCCTTGCGCCGGCAGTCGATCCCATTCCCGGATCACGGGGCGATCGACGTGGCCAGCACGAGCGACGAGACGGGCGACGTGTTCGTCGAGTACGAATCGTTCCTGACACCTCCGACGCTGTATCACCTGTCCGCCGGTGCGGTGCGGCCCGAGCCCCGGGAGGTCGCGACGCAGGCGCAGACGTTCGACGGCCGGCGGTTCAAGGTCGAGCAGCTGTGGGCGACCTCGGCCGACGGCACGCGCATCCCGTTCTTCGTCGTCGGTCCGCGGGAGGCGAAGCTCGACGGTGCGAGCCCGGTATGGATGTTCTCCTACGGCGGCTTCGAGAACTCGCTCACCCCGTCCTACTCGGGATCCTACGAGGACCTGCATGGGGCGTACGGCAAGCTGTGGCTCGAGCGCGGCGGCGTGTTCGTCCTGGCCAACATCCGCGGTGGTGGCGAGTTCGGCCCGGCGTGGCACACCCAGGCGCTCGGCGCGGATCACGTCAAGACGTTCGAGGACTTCGAGGCGGTCGCGCGCGAGCTGTTCCGCCGCCGCATCACGTCGCCCGACCATCTGGGCATCGAGGGCCGCAGCAACGGCGGTCTGCTCGTGACCGCGACGATGATCCGGCACCCGGAGCTGTACGGCGCGATCGTGTGTGGGAACCCGCTGATCGACATGCAACGCTACGACAAGCTGCTCGCCGGAGCGAGCTGGACCGCCGAGTACGGCGATCCCGACCGTCCGGAGGACTGGGCGTTCCTCAGCCGCTACTCGCCGTATCAGAACGTCAAGCCCAGCCAGCCCTATCCGCCGATCTTCTTCTACACGTCGACGCTCGACGACCGCGTGCACCCGGGCCACGCGCGCAAGATGGTCGCGCGGATGGAGGAGCTGGGCTACGACGTGGATTACTTCGAGAACACCGAGGGCGGGCACCACGGCAGCGTGACCAACGAGCAGCTGGCCACGCGCCTGGCGCTGGCATACACGTTCCTGTGGGATCACCTGCGCTAGCGGTCCGGTCCGCGGCCACTCCGGGTATCCTTCATAGGATGCGCACCACGCTTCGCCTCGTTCTCGCGGCGCTCGTCGCCCTTTCCCTTGCTGCCGCTCGCGCACAGGGCGCCACACCGGAGGACCAGCTCATCGGCCTGTGGGCGTATAGCACGGCCTACGGTCCGATGCTGCAGGGCGAGCTGACGATCGAGCGTAAGGGCGACGCCTGGCGCGGGACGTTCGGTGGGCTCGAGGCCACGATCGAGGTCTACGACGACACGGTCGTCGCCGTGTTCCCCGAAGGCGCCGGCAAGTTCCGCGGCAAGCTGCTCCCGAACGGGCGCGCGATCGACGGGTTCTGGTTCCGGCGAGGAATCACGGAAGACCCTCGATATCCCGGTGGCTCGAGTCAGGGGTTCTCTACGCCACTTCTGCTCTCCCGCGTGGGCGAGGGCCGGTGGGTCGGCGAGGTGGTTCCACTCAAGGACCGCCTGCGGCAGTATCTCAAGATCTTCCGCAACGAGGACGGAATGCTGCTCGGGGCGTTCCGCGATCCGTACATGAACCGCACCGGCGGGGCATCGCGATTCCGCGTGACGCGCGACGGGGACAAGGTCGCGTTCAGCCAGCCCAACGACGCCGGCGGCTTCGACGTATGGTTCGAGGGCGCGCTCCGGCGCGATCCCGAACGGCTCGAGGTCGAATGGTCCGACGTCGGGGGCACGATCGAGCTCGGGCGACGCCAGGCCGACGACATCAACGTCTTCGTTCCACGCCCGGTCGGTGAGCCGCCCTACGCCTACAGGAAGCCCGCCGCAACCAAGGACGGCTGGCCGACGGCGCGAGGGCGCGACGTCGGGATCGATGAGGCCACACTCGCCCGCGCGGTGCAGAAGATCATCGCCGGTGACCCGGCGGCGCGACGTCCGTCGCTCGTCCATTCGATCCTGATCGCGCGACACGGCCGGCTCGTACTCGAGGAGTACTTCTTCGGCTACGATCGCGACACGCCGCACGACATGCGCTCGGCGGGCAAGACGTTCTCTTCGGTGATGCTCGGCGCGGCGATGCTCCAGCGCGTCGATATCTCGCCCGACACGAAGATCTACGACGTGCTGGGCCAGCGCGGCCCGTTCGCCAACCCCGACCCGCGGAAAGCGAAGATCACGCTGGCCCATCTGATGACGCACACATCGGGCCTCGCGTGCGACGACAACGACGAGGCCTCGCCGGGGAACGAGGACACGCTGCAGTCGCAGACGACCGAGCCCGACTGGTGGAAGTACACGCTCGATCTGCCGATGGCCCACGAGCCCGGCGAGCGCTACGCCTACTGCTCGGCGAACGTGAACCTCGTCGGCGGAGCGCTGACGGTCGCGACGAAGACCTGGCTCCCCGAGTTCTTCGACCGCGCCGTCGCGCGGCCTCTCGGCTTCGGACGCTACCACTGGAACCTCACGCCGACGGACGACGGCTACCTCGGCGGCGGCTCCTGGCTGCGTCCGCGCGATCTGCTGAAGGTCGGGCAGGCGTATCTCGACGGTGGCGAATGGCGCGGCCGGCGCATCGTCAGCCCGGAATGGATCGCCAGGTCGACCGAGCCGCGAATACGCATCTCACCCCAGACGACCGGGCTCAGCGCCGAGGAGTTCGGTGAGTACTACGGCGAAGGCGAGGATGCCTACGCCTGGCACCTCGGCAAGCTGCAGGCCGGCGAGCGCACGTACAGGACCTACGGCGCGAGCGGCAACGGCGGGCAGCTGCTCATCGTCGCTCCGGAGCTCGGCATGGTCGTCGTGTTCACCGGTGGCAACTACGGCCAGGGCGGCATCTGGAGCCGCTGGCCCGACGAGCTCGTTGGCGCCGAGATCGTCGCGACGATGAAGCCCTGACCTGCCGGGTCAGCGCCACACCGGGCTCGTCAGCTCGATGCGCCACAGGTCGCCGCCCTCGTACATCGGCGACTCGGACTTGACGAACGCCGGGTGGTCGCCGGTGAGGATCCACACGCTCGAGTCGGGCGGCTGCTTCCCCACGAGCTTGGCCATGACGCCGGTGATCCCGCCGATCCGGACCTTCACGAGATAGCGCATCGCATTGCGCCGCGCCCCGCCGACCTGGAACGGCTGCTCTCCCACCGGTGTGACGTCCAGATGCACGAGTCGCGGCTTCGGGGTCAGCGCCAGCAGCGACACCACCGTCTCGGGGGCCTTCGGCGAGACATTCTTGAGCAGGGTGAGGATCATGCCGTTCGCCAGGTCCGCGGGCAGCTCCATCGTCTCTTCTTCGGTCTTCGTCTTTCCGTCGTCGACGTAGCTGACCTTGACCACGCCGGTCGTTCCGTCGATCCACGCCTCGAGCGGCGTGGGGAACGCGGGGCCCTTGCGGATGACGTGGTTGCGCAGCATGCGGAACTGCTTGCCCTGGGAGTAGACGGTCGTCTCGTCGGACAGCGAGCCGTCCTTGAAGTGGAACACGAGGCGGCTCGTGACCTCGTCGCCCTTCCCGGTCTGCAGGAGCTCTCCGTCGGCCAGGCGCTTGCCGTCGAGCGTGCTCAGCGTCAGGAACCCGTGAACCAGGCCCTCGGTTTGGCGGACTTCGACCGGCGCGGCGGCCAGTGGGACGGACAGCGCAGTGGCGAGCGTCAAGGCCGGAAGCAACCGCAAACCGTGCATTGAACGATGATACTGTCGCCCCGCGAGAGCGGCCTGCCGGTTTGACCTGAAACTTCTCTAGGGATATACACCCAGGGATGTACGTCGTTCTATTGACTTATGAGCGTCCTCTCGCCGAGATCGACCGTCGGATGCGCGCGCACGTCGCGTTCCTCGACGAGTGCTACCGCTCGGGGTGTTCCTCGCGTCCGGTCGCCAGGTCCCTCGGACCGGCGGCGTGATCCTCGCCGTGGCCCCGAGCCGGGCGGACCTCGAGACCGTGATGCAGCACGACCCGTTCATCGCCGAGAAGCTCGCGCGCTACGAGATCATCGAATTCCGCACGAGCCTGCATCACCCGGCGCTCGCGCCCTTCGCCGACCCGGGAACGCGCGCGGCGCGCGACGTCCCTTGACACACTACTACGTCCGACGTAGTATTACGTTCTACGTAGTAGAAAGGTGCGGGCGGTGGGAAAGAAGCAGGCGTCGGACGTCCTGGAAGAGCTCGGGCGGTTCTCCGAGCCCGCGCTCCTGATCCTGATCTCGCTCGCCGAGGGGCCGAAGCACGGCTACTCGATGACCGCCGACATCGAGACCCTGACCGGGACGAAGCTCGGACCCGGCACGCTCTACGGCGCGCTGTCGCGGCTCGAGGCGCGGGGCCTCATCGAGGCCTTACCGACCGAGGACCGTCGGCGCCCGTATCGCATCAACGCCGCCGGGGCCCATGTCCTGCGCGCCAGGCTCGCCAGCCTGACGACGCTCACACGCGTCGGTCAGCGCCGGTTGGTCCACTCGTGAGGCCCGCAGCGCTCGTTCGGCTGTATCCGCGCGCGTGGCGCGAGCGGTATGGCGAGGAGTTCGAGACGCTCGTCGCGAGCCAGGACCTCGGACCCCGGGTGATTGTCGACATTCTGCTGGGAGCACTCGACGCGCGCCTCGCACCGCAACCGCAAGTCGCGGGATCGGCGAAGGGCGCGGTCGCTGGAGGACGGGTCATGGAACTGCTGAGAACGGGTTGCGGATCGACGTCGATGTCTCGGGCCGAGGCGCTCAAGTACGCGCTGCTGGCGGTCGGTGCGACGCTCGGTGTGTCACTACTTTACGTCTGGGGCAAGCGGACGATGGGCCCGAACATCTGGATCGACGCCCTGGGAGGCGCGACCGCGTCGATCGCGCCGCTGCTCTACCTGTCGCTCTTCCTGCGTGACTGCTCGCTGCGCACGCGGCTCGCGCTCGCGGCTGGGCTGTTCGCCATCGTCTACGGCGCCGGCCTGCTCGCGTCGTGGATCTAGCATGGCGCGTGTCGCGGTTCGTTACTGCGCGTATTGAGTGTCCGGACTTCACGCCGCCCGTGTGGCGGCGCGGATTCGGCGTGAGCTGGCCACGGATGTCGACATGGTTCACGGGCGGTACGGCGAGTTCAAGGTCCTGGTGGATGGAGACGTCGTCGTGGACGGCGGCGCGCTGGGATTCCTGGGCGTGCTGCCGAGCTCGCCGCGGATCGTGCGAATCGTCGAGGAGCGTCTCGCCGCTCAGCGCCCGTAGTGGATCACGCTGCGGATGCTCTTGCCGGCGTGCATCAGATCGAACGCCCGATTGATGTCCTCGAGCCCCATCGTGTGGGTGATCATCTTGTCGATCTCGATCTTTCCGTGCAGGAACCGGTCGACGAAGCCCGGTAGCTCCGAGCGGCCGCGCACGCCGCCGAAGGCGGTGCCCTTCCACGTACGGCCCGTGACGAGCTGGAACGGGCGGGTCTGGATCAGCTTCCCGGCGCCGGCTACACCGATGATGACCGAGATGCCCCACCCCGTGCACGTGCTCTCGAGAGCCGAGCGCATCAGCTCCACGTTGCCCACGCACTCGAACGAGTAGTCGACCCCGCCCTGCGTCATCTCCTGGATCACGTCCTGGATCGGCGCGTCGTGCTTGGCGGGGTTCACGACGTCGGTCGCCCCGAGCTGCCGCGCGAGATCGAACTTCGACTCGTTGATGTCGATGGCGATGATCCGGCCAGCACCGGCCATGACCGAGCCCTGCACCACGCTCAGGCCGATCCCTCCGAGACCGAACACGGCGACGCTCGCGCCGGGGCGCACCTGCGCCGTGTTCAGGACCGCTCCGATGCCGGTCGTGATCCCGCAGCCGAGGAGACAGACCTTCTCGAGCGGCGCCTGGGGGGCGATCTTCGCCAGGGAGATCTCGGGGATCACCGAGTACTCGGCAAACGAGGAGCACCCCATGTAGTGGAAGACCTTCTTGCCGCCCTTCGCGTACCGGACCGTTCCGTCGGGCATCAGGCCCGACCACTCGGTCTCGTCGAGCGCCGTGCACAGGTTCGTCCGGCCCGACTGGCACGCCGCGCAGCTCCGACACTCGGGGATGTACAGCGGAATGACCTTGTCGCCCGGCTTGATCGTGGTGACGCCCGGGCCGACCTCCTCGACGATCGCACCGCCCTCGTGGCCGAGCACGCACGGAAACACCGCTTCCGGATCTTCACCGGACAGCGTGAACGCGTCCGTGTGACACACGCCCGACGCGACCATGCGCACCAGAACTTCTCCGGCCTTCGGGCCCTCGACCTCGAGCTGTTCGATCTCGAGCGGTCTCTTCGGCTCCCAGGCCACGGCGGCGATCGTCTTCATCGGCGGCTCTCCTCGAAGACGTATCCTACCGCGGACCTGGAGGCGCCCTCAGTCGAGGATCTCGGGGTTCGCGAGCACGACGGCCCCGGCCATGACCGTCGCCACGTAGTCGTTCAGCCGGCCTTGCTCGGCCAGCACGAACGCGTTCCGCGCTCCACCCTCGGCGATGGCCTGGGCCACGTGGCGCTCGCCCTCGTTGTACGCCGCGAGCGCGAGGTGCCAGTCGCGGAACTGCCGGTGCAGATCGCCGAGGTACGCGATCGCCGCGTCGGTCTCCTTGGGGACGTCGAGACGCTCGTCGATACCGCGCTCCGGATCGACGGTGAGCCCGTAGCGCATCGCGGTCTGGGGGATGAACATCCACAACCCGGCGCCGCGCTGGCCCGGAGCGATCGTCGGCTCGGTCGGCAGGCCGGCGTTGTTGCGGAAGCCGGATTCGACGAGCACGACGGCGACGAGCGATGCGGGCATCCCGGCCTCGGCGAGCTGGCGCTCGATGCCCGGCCGGTGCTCGGGCATGCGCGCGAGAGCGCCGGCGAGGAACGCACGGCCTTCGGGCGTGCCGACGAGGCGATTCAGTCGGTCGAGCACCCGGTCGTTCATGACCACGGGGAAGTCGGGCGCAAGCGCGCGCGCGGCGAGCGCCCGCGCCTCCTCGAGGCCGAGGGCCCGGTGCTTCCCGGGTCCTTCGACGGCGAACGCCGCTGCGGCGAGCGCGAGGGTCGCGGCGAGCGGAATCACGACGGCAGCGCGGCGACCGAACGTCCTGGGTGCGAGCAGCATCTCGATTCTCCTCTTGAGAAAGCTCTCGTGGGTCATGCCGGCCATGCCGGTCGTGGCGACTTCGGCAGTCACCACGGAGCGTGCGATTTCGAGCAGACACCGGGAATACGCGAGCGCGTCGACCTTGCGACGCTGGATCAGCGCCTCGTCGCACGCGAGCTCCATCAGCTCCGTGAACCGGCGGGCCCAGCGGTGCGAGACGGGGTTCCACCATGCGAGCGCCCGTCCGATCTCGAACAGATGGACCCACAGCGTGTCGCGGTGGCGGTGGTGGGCCAGCTCGTGGCGCACGGCGATGGCATAGCGCCCACCGTCGACGAGCAGGCTCTCGGGAACGACGACGTAGGCTCGCCCGAAGAGCCAGGCGGAGAACGGGACCGCCCCATCGCGCGCGGCGACGACGGCGACGCGCCCGAGCCGACGAATCGAAGGCAGGGCTTCGAGCGACCGCCGCAGGCGAACGACGCGCCAGGCGAGCCACGAAAGCCGGCCTACCGCGACGGCGGCGGCGAGGGCGAGAGCGACTTCGACGAGCAGACCGACGTCGAAGGATGGACGGCCACCGAGCCGCGCCGCGGGCGCGATGTGGGACCACGACCCGCCCGTGCCCGAGCCCAGCGTATCGCCGGACCACACCTGCACGGTCGGCAGCGGCAGCGCACCGTGCGGCACGGCCCGTGCGGCGAGCGGGAAGACGAAGGCCAGGGCGAACAGCGCCTGGGCAAAGCGAAGCCGATGGCGCCAGGACCATCCCGCGCCGGCATGCGCGAGGACGTAGGCCACGACGAGCAGGACGTTGATCTCGACGAGCAGCCGCAGGAGCCCGATCATCGGCGTCCCTTGACGAGAGCCCGGATCGCCTCGAGCTCGTTCTCGTCGAGGTCATGGGTCTCGAGCAGCCGGCGGACCAGGGCCTCGGGGTCGCCGTCGAACACGCGGCGCACGATGTGCCGGATGCTCGCCGTCTCGTAGGCCGCCTTGGACAGCTTCGGCACGTACACGTGGCCGCGTCCCTCCCGTTTCACCGAGAGAACACCCTTCTGCACCAGGATCCGCAGCATCGTGGAGACCGACGTGTAGGCCAGCGTTCGCGATGCGGGCAGCGTGGCCAGCACGTCGTGGACGGTCCCGCCACCGAGCCGCCACAGGCTCGTCATCAGCTCGAGCTCGACCTCGGTGAGCAGCCGTCCCTGTACGGGCTTCTTCATGCGCGACAGAACATAACTAAA
Source organism: uncultured Acidobacteriota bacterium (assembly GCA_963824225.1). Taxonomy (GTDB): domain Bacteria; phylum Acidobacteriota; class Polarisedimenticolia; order Polarisedimenticolales; family Polarisedimenticolaceae; genus CAWGOF01. The sequence goes on from CAWGOF010000003.1 coordinate 1,721,530, forward strand.
TGTTTAGTTTGTGTCAAGGAGACTCGGAAGTCACCGCAGCTCGCGGAGCGCCCGACCGAGCTCTCCGGCGCTCGCCGGCCGGAGATCCCGGGCCTTGGCCAGGCATCGCAGAACGAGCTGCGAAACCTCGAACGGCAGATCCGCGCGGAGCGTTCGCGGGTCGGGGGGGCGGCCCGCCGTTGCAGCTCGAGCACCTCGGCGCACGAATCGCCGACAAACGGGCGGCGGCCGATCAGCATCTCGAACAGGATCACGCCCAGCGCGTACACGTCGGACCGCTCGTCGACCGGATGGCCGTTTGCCTGCTCGGGCGACGCGTAGTCCGGAGTTCCGACGAACGTGCCCTCGAGCGTCGTGCCCGGGTCTCCGAGGAGCCGTGCCAGCCCGAAGTCCGTGATGCACGGCTCGCCTGCGGGGTTGACCAGGATGTTGGCCGGCTTCAAGTCGCGGTGCAGCACGTGGACCACGTGTGCCGACTCGAGCGCCTCGGCCAGCCGGATCGCGAGCGCGAGCGCCCGCGGGAGCGGCAGCGGCGCCTCGCGACGGATCAGCTCCTCGAGCGTCGGCCCGTCGATCCACTGCAGCGTGAGGTAGCGCACGGAGCCGGACGTACCCAGGTGATACATCCGGACGACGTTCGGGTGCGCGATGTCGCGAGACAGCACGACCTCCCGTCGCAGCCGCTCGAGCGCCTCGTCGCTCCGCACGTGGTCCGGCTTGAGGAACTTGATCGCCACGGTCGTGCGCAGCAGCTCGTCCCGCGCCTTGTACACGGTGCCCGTCGCGCCGCTGCCGACGACCTGGAGCAGAGTGTAGCGTCCGTCGAACGTTGATGGCTGCGTGCGCTCCGGCGACGAGATCGGGCCCGCGGCCCGGGGTCGACGCTCGGAGAGCCAGCGTCGGAAGAACGAGTTGGCGAGGACGTAGCGTTTGTCCGCGTCGCGCCGCACGTAGCCCAGCTGCTCGAGGCGCTGCAGCGCGGCCGCGACCTCGTGCTCGTCTGAGACGACGCAGGTCCGGATCGTGGCACTCGATGACGCGTCGCGCTCGACCAGAGCTTGCACGACGGCGTGCTCGACGTCGCCGAGCATGTCGAAATCGATCGAGAAGAAGTAGCTGACCATCGGATCGGCGGCGAGCTGCTCGATCGCGTCGTCGAGATCCCCGGACTCGACGCAGCGCTTGGCCAGGAGCTGCACGAGGAACGGGTGATCGTCGGTGTGGCGGCGGATCGCCTCGATCGTATCCGGGGCCAGGCGCGGACGGGCGGCTTCGGGAAGCTGGCTCTGCGCGATCAGCGCGCGGGACGCCTCGGGCTCGAGCCCGCGCAGACACAACGGCGGCGTGAACCCGTGCAAGAACGGCGAGGTGAGCGGGCTGTCCTGGGCCAACTCCCACAGCCGGATCGTGGCCGCGAGCACCGAGCGCACGTTCTCCTGCGACTGCAGAGCCCGGCGCAGCTTTCCGAGGAGCGCGGGATCCCGGCGCCCGATCGGGATCAGCGCTTCGACCTCGTCGCACAGGAGCAGCAGCTTCCGGCCGCGCGCGCGCAGCTCGCGCCGCAGACGCCCGAGGGACGTCAGCAGGTCCGGGGCCTCGACATCTTGCGGCCGGATCCCGATCGACGTGAGACGCTCGCCGATCTCGACGAGCGCTTCGGCGAAACTGCCGTGCAGCTCGTCCGGATCACCCGCGCCCTGGAGGTCCCAGAACAGCGGGAAGTACATCGGCTCGGGCACCGTCGACGCGACGAGCTCGAGCTGCTTGAGCACCGACGTCTTGCCGATGCGCCGTGTCCCGAGGAGCCAGATCCAGTCGCGGGGCCCGACCAGGATCTCCTCGATCAGCGCGGAGCGTCCGTAGAATCGCGGCCCTCGCACCCACTGCCCGACGACGAACGGCGTGATCGGCACCGTCAGCTCTCCCCGTGCTCGCGCACCGCCTCGACGTCTTCGACCGTGATCCGTCGGCGCCGCGCTTCATGGGCTCGGGACACGAGCTCGGTGCACAGCCGCTGGATGCGATACGGCTTGCAGCCGCTGATCTCGACGACGCGCTGGACCACACCCGCTTCGAGCCGGAATGTCCCCTCGATCGGCCGGCGCACGAGCTCCTCGGCGTCCCCGCGGTCGAACTCCCGCACCTCGATCTCTTCGAAGAAGTTGTACCAGGGGCTTCCGTGGCTGGCCCAGTCCTTTCGAATCGCCACGCCCGAGACCACAGCCACCAGGTTCTCGGAGAAGCTGCGGGAGAACAGGCTGCGCAGCCGCTGATTGATGCGCGGGTCGTAGCCGTTGAGCTCGTCGATCTCGTCGATCTGCAGGACCAGCTTGACCGGCCTGGTCGCGCCTCGCGCGAGCGCGCGAAGGATCGCCCCGATGTCCCGCACGAACTCGGCGTGGCCGTACTCGGCGGGGTTGCCGGCCAGCGGAAGCGCGTCGAGGCCGTCGAGCCGGGCACCGAGCTCGTCGACGATCTCGCGCATCATCGTCCGAAAGAACCGCTCCTCCGGCGTTCCCTGGAGGTCGATGAATACCGGGAAGAACGCGTAGTCCGGATCGTCGAGGCCCTTGAGCCGGCGGTACAGCCGGTGCTGCAGTGAGGTCTTGCCGATCCGCCGCTCGCCGTAGAGCAAGACGCTATTGTTCGGGATCGCCTGGAGCACGCGCTGGATCAGCCGCTCGCGCCCGAAGAACTGCTCCTGGCGGAGCACCGGCGCGCCGACGATGTACGGGTTGAACCGCCGTCTGAGCCTGCGCCTGCGTCCTCGTAGCCGGAGGCCCACGACCGCCGTGCCGCCGACCGTGAGGGCCGAGATGGCTCCGGCGTACACGCCGAGCGAGCGGTAGAACGGCACGCGATACACGACCGCGTGGTCCCGGCGGACGACCGCGCCGGCGCTATCCGTGGCGATCGCCGTCAGCGTACGAGGGAACGATCGTCGGAGGCTCAGCGCGGGACCCAGGCGATGGCGCAGCACGAAGTCGGTGATGTGCACGCCCTGGACCACGCGGCTGCGGAGCGTCGGCGCGTCGAGCTCGACGTCTCCGTCGACGAATCGTAGCGCGACGTCCGATTCGTCGATCACGCTCCCACCGAGGACGAATAGCGGCGCGGTCGAGATCTCGGCCTCCGCATCGCGAGGCGCATCTCGCAGGAAGAACTCGATGACCGGCGGCTGGTTCGCTCGTTCGGGCGAGCCGTCCCCGAGCGCGCGATAGCTCTCCGCCAGCTGACGCTGTGCGGCTGCGTTACCCGGATCGAGGCTCAGCACGCGGTTCGCAGCGGCGAGCGCTCCGGCATGGTCGGCCTGGGCGGTGAGCTCGGCGATGCGATCCTTGAGCTGCGCGATCTCGGTCTGCCGCTCGGCCTCCGTGCGATCGCGGCGCCGGCGCTCCGCCAGCTCGTCCCGTAGCGCGACCGCCTGGGGGTTTCCTGGATCGAGCGCCAGGACCGCCTCGGCCTCGCCGAGCGCCGCGCCGATCTGTCCGTTCTCGGCGAACGCCCGCGCGCGGCCCAAGCCCTCGGCGACGTTCGACTCGCCCCGCGCCCGCAGGTCGAGACGGTCGCGCGCCTGGTCGCGCAGCGCCGCAAGGGCGTGATGCGGCTCGATCCCGAATGCCCGGTCGAACGCGAGGGCCGCCGGCTCGAGCTCCCCCTTCGCCCAGGCCGCCGAGCCCTGCTCCACGAGCGCTTCGACCTGCTCCCGGCGCATGTCGCGGGTCTGTGTCTCCTGCACGCTCCGCGCACGCGCCGCGACCTCGATCGCTTCCTCCGCCACGGGCGGCCCCTTGGGCAGGAGCGTCACCTGCAGCTCGTAGCGCGCCGTGCCGGTCGGAAACTTGGACTCCGGTATCAGGTCGCGAATCTGCGCGCACGGGTCGTGCTCGAGCGCGGGCTCGTGGGACCCCGTCCCGCGCGTCGACCCGCCGGCGAAGTGGCTCTCCACGTAGACCCTTCCGAGGACTCTGCCGCGGCATACCAGGCTCACCATGTACGTGGGCCGGGCCGGATCGATCGGCTGCTGCGCGACCTGGTTGACCGGTCCGACGCGCACCGCCGTGTCGCTGCGCACGAACAGCGCCTCGAGTGGCTGCATGACGGCGATCGAACCGACGACCACGGGCTTGGCGGTCGGCTCGGGCCAGTCGATGTCGAGCTCAATCCCTGTCGTCCCGTCGATGCCGCCACGATCGGTGTGCGACTCGTGGACTTCGAGCGACACGACGTACCGGCCCGGGGCGATCTCGATCTCCCGCTCGAACACGACGGGCAGCCAGGCGACCGGAGTCCGGGCGCTCGCCGAATCCCCGTGCACGACCCTGCCGTCGGTCGAGAGCCTCAGGCGCAGATCCCACTGGGCCCCCGCGAGCGGCGACCCTTCGGCCAGGAGCTGGACGAGAGCGGAGTAGCGCCCATCCCTGTAGCTCAACGGAATGATGCTCCCGCGGATGAGCGGTCCGCGGCCCGCCGCGGCGGCGGGCGTTGCGGACGGCGGCGCGGCGCTCGCAGCGCACACGGCGAGCGCCACGGCGATTGCGCCGCACACCCGGCGAAATTCCGGCGATCGTTCCCGCGCCATCGCAACCCGGCTGGAGGAGTCGCTCCTACTTAACCACAGCCCGTCGCACGAAGTCGACCGGCGATTGCGCCGGTTGCCATCCCCCCGGGGGGGATGTTACGTTTCGACGCATGCCCCGACGAAGCGCACGATCGACGCCTGCCGTCGCCGATACGTGTTATCTGGAACCCGCGGCGCAAAAAGCGCTGGCCGATCGGCTGGCACGCCTCGAGGGCCACGTCCGCTCGGTGCGCCAGATGGTCCTCGACCGCCGGTGCGCCGACGAGATCCTGCTGCAGGTCGCCGCGGTGAAGGCCGCGTTGACCAAGTTCTCGTCCGAGCTGCTCGAGCACGAGGTCAGAGCGTGCGTGGACTCGTGCATGAAGGGCACCGCCGAGGACCGGCTCGAGCGGGTGACCAAGGTGCTAGCCACGCTGATGAAGCAGAGCTGAGCGCCCCATGAATCCCGGCGTGAGCGATCCCGAGACGAAGACGTGCAAGTTCTGCCACGGTCTGGGCCGCTGCGGAAAATGTGCGGGACTGGGGATCCGGAAGGATCCGCCGGACTGGCTCCAGCGCCGGAAGCGCGTTTCGTGCACGGCGTGCGAGGGCACGGGCAAATGCCCCCTGTGCAAGGGCACCGGGGTCGCTCCCGCGACCTCCTGACGGAGCGCCTCTTGTAACCGGACAGCTCATGGCCTGGTGGCGGCCGTGGAACCTACATTTCGGCCTCGTGAAGCCGACTCGTCCCGCCGTGATCATGGGCCTCACCGCGACGGGACTGGCCGCCGTGAGAACACTCGGGGCGATGGGGATCCCGTCCCTGGGTCTGTACTGGCGGCGTGAGATCGGCCGCCACTCGCGCTACCTGCGGAGCACGGTCCGAGTTCCGCACTGGCCGAGCCACGATCAGCTGCGAAGCGCGCTCGACGAGCTGACCGAGCCGTGGCGCGAATCGAGCCCGATCCTCCTACCGGCGTCGGACGTGTATGCCGAGTTCCTCGACGAGATGCAGGACGAGCTTCGGCCGAGCTACACGCTGCGCTGCGCGAGTACCAAGCTGCACGCGGCGTTCGTGGACAAGGCCAGGACGATCCGGCTGTGCTCGGATCACGGGGTCCGAATTCCGCCGTCCCTCGCGATCGACACGACCGACGATCTCGCGGCGGTCTGCCGCGACTTCCGCTTCCCCGTGATCGTCAAGCCCCGGAGCTTCCTCGGCGTCGATTTCCCGGGCAAGAACTTCGTGGCCCACACTCCCGACGAGCTGTCCGCCTTCTTCGGACAGCAACCGGAGCAGCTCGGCCACACGATCGCGCAACAGGTGGTCCGCGGCGGCGACGGGAAGATCGTCATGTCCATCTCGTACTCAGGTCGGGACGGGAAGGTCCTCGCCCTGACGACGCTGCGCAAGATCCGCCAGTGGCGCCCGGACTACGGCGTGACGTGCCTGGGGCGGAGCGAGTCCTTGCCCGACGTGGCGGCGATCGCCACGCGCTTCCTCGACGACATCGGCTATCAGGGCTTCGCGGCCATCGAGTTCGCCGAGGACGGGAGCGGGCGGTATCACCTGCTCGAGGTCAACCCGCGGTTGAACCTGCCGACGCAGCTCGCCCTCGACGCCAACGTCGACGTCGTACGCACGGCGTACTTGGAAATGTGCGACGCGCACGATGCCGCAGCACCGCGGCCGCGTCAGACCGATCACGTCTACTGGCTCGACTTCCGCTCCGATCTCCACTGGCTCCTGAAGAAGCACAGGGAGGGCGAGATCTCGCTGGCCTCGTTCGGCGCGTGGCTACGATCGGTCTGGCGGGCATCCTCGTACGCGACGTACGACTGGCGGGACCCGCGGCCGTTCCTCGACTCGTCGCTCGAGCTCGCCCGGGACCTGCTCGTCCTGTTCGGGGCGTGGCTCGTGGCGCCTCTACGCTCGGCTCGACGTCGGGCGCTTCAAGCTCTCGCCGGACTGGCCCAGCGCTTCCGCGGCGGGAGGAACATCACGATCAGCCCGACCGCCGCCGCGGACATCAAGGCAAAGGTCCAGGGCTCGGGCGCGAGCTCGTGGACCACGACGTACCCCGCGAACAGGAAGACGTAGAACCCCGCCGAGTGCCTGAGCACCTGCCCCCAGCCGGTACGGTCGAGGACGATCGGGCCGATCGGGCCGATCGGTGCGGTTCGGGGAGCATCGCCGTCCAGGACGACGAACGTCCGATCCCAGTCGAAGAGCGCGATCGCTCGCCGCGCCGCGCTCGCGGACAGACGTTTCGCAGCCAGCGCCACCTGCCCGCGCGGCCACTCGAGAACGACGAGGAACGCCAGCAGCAGGTCTTCCAGGAAGTGCCCGAACCGCTCGCCGAGCAAGAACGCGTAGATCCCGAAGTGGAACAGCACGGCGATCCACACGGCGAGCGCGCGCGTCGGGCGGAACAGGATGCACAGTCCGATCACGAGCTCGGTGACGATCGAGGCCCAGGACAGGACGCCGGCGACCCACGGGCGCGGGAAGACATCGACGAGGCCAAGGTAGACCGGATTCTCCCGCGCGTTGGCCAGGAGGTTGTCCATGAACTGCCCGGTCGTCCAATCGAGGAGGAGCACCTTGTCGAGGAACGCGCCCAGATAGACGAGGCTCAGCTGCAGGTAGAGCAGGACCGGCGGCCGGCCGGGCCGGGTGAGCCCGGCCAGCAGGAACAGGCAGCCGACGATGAACACATGATTCCGGAACAGCGGCTTCGAGCCGAGGAGAACGAGCAGGACGACGAGGCCGAGGACGAAGGCCGCCGCCCGCGGGCGGACGTTGAGCAGCAGCAGCGCGCCGGCCCCTAGGAACATCGCGTCGAGCGCACGGGCGTAGGCCCAGGGCCAGTCGCGGAGCGCATCCAGGACGGCGAGGAACGGCAGGAACGGCACGTCGATCTTCGCGCGGAACCCGCCCCACAGCAGGAGCAGGAACAGCAGCTTGCACATGAGGAGCACCGCCGGCGCCATGTCGGCGCCGGTGCTGCGCCACGGCCGCAGAAACGCAGCGGGGCGGGGCGCTACGGGGTCGGCCACGTCCAACGCTCGAGCGGGTGCCCGTTGATCGAGTAGGCGACGACCACGCGCGCGGCGTCGGTCGCGCCGTACTCCGATTCATAGTGGGCGATGATGCTGAACAGGTTGTGGATCGACCGCGGCTCCCAGCCGTGCGACGGGTATCGGTAGCGCTGGCGGATCGCTTCCGGCGTCAGCCTCTCGCCGCCGACTTCCACCTCGACCACGTAGTGCGTGTGGATGTCGAACGGCGCCCAGCAGAAGAACCTCTCGGGCACGAGCCGGGCGTAGCCGATCGAGGCGACCTGGAGCGCCAGGAACAGGACGCCGAGCGCCTCCGCCCGGCTCTGGATCACGGCCCTTGGCCACGCCACGAGGCGAATCTACGGTCGCCGGCCGTGGATTGCCGTACAAGCGGACAGATAGAATAGGGCGATGATCAAGACAACGAGCCGGGTGGTCGAAGCGTTTCGGCGGTGGGGGTACCTGCAGGCGGACCTCGACCCGCTCGGGCGGCTTCAGCCTCTGCCGCATCCCGATCTCGACGAGGCATCGGGCGACGACACGAGGCAGATGCGCGACGCCTACTGCGGTCCGATCGGCGTCGAGTTCATGCACATGCCGCTCCCCGACCGGTGCCAGTGGATCGCCGAGCGCATGGAGGAGAAGCCGGCCTCCGTCGATCGGCACAGGATCCTGGCCCGCATCGCGAGCGCCGAGCTGTTCGAGCACTTCCTGCACGCCCGGTACGTCGGGACGAAGCGCTACTCGCTCGAGGGCGCGGCGGCGCTGATCCCGTTGCTCGACGTCGTTCTCGACGGAGCGGCCGACCGCGGTGCCGAGATCGTCCTGATCGGGATGAGCCACCGGGGCCGACTCACCGTGATGGCCCATGTGGTCGGGACGCCGCTCGCGAACCTGTTCGCCGGGTTCGAGGACGTCGACTCGCAGAGCGTGCTCGGCGGCGGCGACGTCAAGTACCACCAGGGCGCCACGGGACGCTACGAGACCTCGTCCGGCCACTCGGTACGCGTGCACCTGGTCTCGAACCCGAGCCACCTCGAGGCGGTGGACCCGGTCGTCATGGGACGTGTGCGTGCACGCCAGGAACGGATCGGTGGGGACGGGATGGCGCGCGTCTTCCCGATCACGATCCACGGCGACGCGGCGTTCGCCGGCCAGGGCATCGCCGCCGAGACGTTGAACCTCGCCGAGCTCCCGGGCTTCCGTGTCGGCGGCACCGTGCACGTCATCGTCAACAACCTGATCGGGTTCACGACGATGCCGAAGGCGCTGCACTCGTCGCGCTTCGCCTCGGACGTCGCCAAGCGGCTGGCGATCCCGATCTTCCACGTGAACGGCCTCGATCCCGACGCTGTCGTCCGCGCCGCCCGCATCGCGGGAGAGTACCGCTCGAAGTTCGGCAGCGACGTCTTGCTCGACCTGGTCTGCTACCGGCGCTACGGCCACAGCGAGGTCGACGATCCCACGGTCACGCAGCCCCTCTTGTATCGCAAGATCGAGAAGCTCCCCGAGCTGTGGCGCCAGTACGCGGAGCAGATCGGGGCATCGGACGACGAGATCCGCTCGCTCGTGGACGAGCGCGATGCGCTGTTTCGCCAGGAGCTCGAGAAGGGCCGGGCGATGGAGCAGCGCCCCGTGCTCCGAACGCTCCCGGACTACTGGAGCGCGTATCGCGGCGGGCGCTACGATCCGAAGCTCGAGGTGCAGACGGGGGTCGCGCGAGAGCGGCTCCGCGAGATCGCTCAGCGCGTGGTGGCGATCCCCCCGGGGTTCACCGTGCATCCCAAGGTCAAGAAGGTCCTCGACGGCCGCGTCGAGATGAGCGCCGGCCAGCGGCCGGTCGACTGGGGCCTGGCCGAGGCGCTGGCGATCGGCTCGCTCCTGTGGGACGGGATGCTCGTGCGGCTCACGGGGCAGGACACGCGGCGCGGCACGTTCGGGCATCGCCACGCGGTCCTCGTCGACTACGAGACCGCCGCCGAGCACGTTCCGCTGTCGCACCTGCGCTCGGGCCAGGGCCGCTTCGACGTGCACGACACGCCGCTTTCCGAAGCGTCGGCCGTCGGCTTCGAGTACGGCTTCACCCGCGACTTCCCCGACGCGCTCGTCCTGTGGGAGGCCCAGTTCGGCGACTTCGCGAACGGGGCCCAGGTGATCGTCGACCAGTTCCTGACCGCCGGCGAGGACAAGTGGGATCTGCTGTCGGGTCTCGTGCTCTTGCTCCCGCACGGCTACGAGGGCCAAGGCCCCGAGCACTCGAGCGCGCGGTTCGAGCGCTACCTGCAGCTGTGCGGCGAGGACAACATCCAGCTGTGCCAGCCGACGACCGCAGCGCAGTACTTCCACCTGCTGCGACGGCAAGCGCTGCGCACGTGGCGCAAGCCGCTCGTGATCCTGACGCCGAAGGGCTACCTCCGCGCCCCGGTCGCGTCTTCGAGCATGAGCGAGCTCAGCTCGGGCGCGTTCCATCCGGTCCTCGGCGATCCGGAGCACGTCGGCGCCGAGCGCGTGCTCGTATGCTCGGGCAAGGTCGCTCATGAGCTGCACGTCGAGCGCGAGAAGCGGAAGGACGAGAAAACGGCGATCGTGCGCGTCGAGCAGATCGCTCCGTTTCCGGATGCCGTGCTCCAGGAAGAGCTCGGCCGCTACGCCGCGGCGCGCGAGATCGCGTGGGTCCAGGAGGAGCCGGCCAACATGGGGGCGCTGTTCTTCGTGCGCCCGCGGCTCCAGCGCTTGGCCGGCGACAGGCGCTTGACGATCGTCAAGCGACCCGAGAGCGCGAGCCCGGCCACGGGGTCGTCCAAAGCCCACGACATCGAGCAGCAGGCGTTGATCCGGCTGGCCTTCGCGCGCCCGGCGTAACCCCTACAGGCCGCGTGCGCGCACCGTCTCGAGGCCATGCGCGTGGGGCCCGACCTCGCGCCGGCGCAGGAGCCACGAGAAGACGAGCCCGGCGAGGCTGAGGATCAGGAACATCCACAGCATCGGCAGGTAGCCATCCGGGTTCGACGCCGAGGCTCCGGCCCAGTCGTTCAACCCGCCCGCCGCAAAGTTGAACACCGTCAGCCCGATGTTCTGGATCAGGGTCATCAGTCCGTAGGCGGTGCCCAGCCGGTTCTCCTCGACCAGGTAGGGGACCGACGGCCACAGGACGGCCGGAACGAGGGAGAACGCGATGCCGATGAGCGCGTTCGGGACCCACAACCCGAGCTGCGTGTAGGCCAGGATCAGGAACGCGGGGACGAGAACGAGCGTCCCGAGCATCATGAACAGGCTGCGCCGTCCCAGCCGATCGACGAGCAGCCCGAACAGCGGCGTGGCGAAGATCGCGGCCAGGAACACCCAGCTGTTCATCTGCCCCGCGGCCTCGAGGGACAGACCGTGCGCTTCCTGGAAGTACTTGATCGCGAACGTGCTGCGGAACGGGAAGATCACCGAGTAGAACGTGACGCACAGCCCGACGACGTACCAGTACGATCGGTCGAACCGCACGAGGTCGGACGCCACGAAGCGATCGGGCGCACTCGGTCGATACAGGTCGTAGCGCTTCTCCGCCGAGCGCTCGACGACGAAGTACGCGAGCGCCGCAATCAGAGCCACGACGCCGAAGCCCACCGCCACGAGCAGCGGACCCTGCCATCCGGCGTCGAAGAAGCGCTTGCCCCACGTCGGGGACCAGTCCGCGGCGAACGAGCCGGCGCGGGCGATCGCCAGGTTGATTCCGAACGCGAACCCGAGCTGCTTGCCCTTGAACCACTGACCGAGCGACGCCGTGATTGCGACGATCATCGACTCGGCGCCCAGGCCAAACACCAGGCGCCCCACGGCCATGAGCACGAACGACCCAGAGGCCCAGGTCATGATCGCGCCGACGAGGCAGACCGCGGTGAACAGGAGCGTGGCGAAGCGCGTGCCCAGGCGGTCGGCGATGACGCCGCCGATGAGGACGACGAAGATGTTCGGCACGCTGTAGATCGCATTCAGCATCCCGATCTGCGTGTCGGTGAACCCAAGATCCCGGCTCAGGAGCGAGGCGAGCGGCGCGATGCAGTCGTAGATGTAGTAGTTCCCGAACATCGCGAGGCTGACGAAGACGAGAACGCTCCATCTGAGCCCCGCCGGAACCGCATACTTCGTTCCACCGCCATCCACGGGTCACCTCGCGTGAGCGCGCATCATAGCCTCCGCAGTGCGCCACACCAGCAGAAAAGGAACCTGCCAGTGCCCGTGGGCGTCGCGCGTTCGTCAGACCGCTCGTCTCCGCTCGACGAAGCGGACGAGGCTCGCGATCGTGTCCCACTCTTCGGGCAGATCGAAGGAGGCGGGGTCGACGGGCGCACCCACCTGCTTCTCGACCCACAGCACGAGATTCCACAACGAGAGCGAGTCGAGCACGCCGCCCTTGATGAGGGACGTGTCGTCGTGCAACTCCTCGCCGAAGCTCAGATCCCAGCTCCGGATCAGGGCCAACAGCTCGTCGCGCAGCATTCCGGCTAGTCTATACGTCGATCATGGTGGACGACCCCTACGAGATCGTGCGATATACCCCGGCGCTGAAGCCCGGGGTCGCCGAGCTCCAGCGGGAGCTGTGGAGCTCGGACGTCGATCTGAACCGCCGGTTCCTCGCATGGAAGTACGAGGAGAGTCCGTACGGCCAGGAGGCGCTCGTGTTCCTGGCGCTCTACCGCGGCGCGGTCGTCGGTATGCGCGGGTTCCACCGCGGAAACTGGGAGGCCGGTACGCCGTCGTGCGCCTTCCCGCTGTGGATGGCGGGCGACGCGCTCGTCGCGCACGGCCATCGCGATCGCGGCCTCGTGACGCGGATCATGCGTGCGGCTCAGGCCGCGCTGGCCGGGCGCGATTGCCGATACCTCATCTCGGTCGCCCCGAGTCGCGTCAACACGTTCGGGCTCTTGACGCTCGGTTGGAAGAGCGTCGGCGGACTCCGCCCGATGGGCAAGGCCGGGGCTCGCGCAGCACGCAGTCGGCGAGTCCGACGGATCGTCGGGCGGCTACCGATCTTCTGGCGCTACCGTGACGCGCGCTTCCTGCGTTCGGCGGACGAGCAGCGGCCGTTCCGGCATCTCGATTCTACAGCGCAAAGAGACTCGATCGTCGTCGAGAAGACGCCGCGCGTCGACGCCATGGCCGAGCTGATCACGAGCCTCGGTCACGATGGACGAATCCGGCATGTGAGAAACCGCGACTACCTGGCCTGGCGGTTCCGCAACCCGCTCAACGACTACCGGTTCTTGTTCTGGGAAGGGTCGCGCCTCGAAGGCTACCTCGTGCTGACTCACAGGGCGAGCGATCTCGGCTCCTGGGATCGCGTCTACATCGCCGACCTCGAAGCGCGCGATCCACGGATCCGATCGGAGCTGCTCGCCGCGGCGGTCCACCGCGGGCGGTTCTCCGAGCTCGTCACCTGGACGGCGTCCCTGTCCGAGGACGAGCGGAGCGGTCTCGCGAGCCTCGGGTTCACCGCGGTCGATCCCGAGGATGCTGCCCGAGGCTGCCCCTGCGTCCTCGTGCGTGCTGCCGGCGACCAACCGTCGACGAGCGAATGGGTCATCGAGGGCCGGCCCGTTCTCGACTCGCAGAGCTGGGACGTGCGCGTGCTGTACTCGATGCGCGGCTGAGGGTTCAGAGGCGTTGCACTCGCGCGTGGAGCGGCCACGCGAGCGAGTGGACCGTCTCCGCTCGACCCCAGAGCGATGCCAGCTCCTCGCGGATGACGTCCACGGGATCGTGGCCCTTGGCCTCGCGGTAGGCCGCGGTGCCCGACCAGCTATGGATGAACTCCACCATCTGCTCGAGATTCCACGACGCGCGCACGTCGATCTGCAGGGGCGCGATCGGGCGGCCCGGAAGGAACAGCGTCGCGTAGAGCTGATCGACCAGGCGTGCGCCCGCGGCGAAGTACGGTCCCACGATGTCGAAGTAGAACCGGTGGAACAGTCGGTCGAACGGCGGCCTCATGATCCCCACGTGGTACGTCCACACGGCGAGGACCCCGCCCGGGCGCGTGACGCGCTGCACCTCGGCACCGAACGCTTCGAGGTCGAACCAGTGGGCCGCGGCCGCGACGGTGATCAGATCGACCGAGCCCTCCTCGAGACCCGCGTTCTCGGACGCGGCAACGCGGTACTCGATCGCCGGGTGGCGCACCGCCCGCCGGAGCTGCTCGTCGCTGATGTCGGTCGCGACGACACGCGGGAAGTGGTCGACGAGGCCCAGCGCCGCCTGCCCGTTGCCGGTCGCCGCATCCCAGGCCAGCTCGCGGCGATCGAGCAACGCGACGAGATGGCCGTACCACTCGCGCGGGTAAGTCGGCCGCGCGCGCGCGTACCGGCCTGCGAGCGGCGAGAAATCGGGCGTGAGAGACGCCGCGGACATCCGCAACCAGGATAGCGGGCGACTCGCGCTCTCGGCTCAGGGATTGGTAGCGTCACTTCTTGCCCTTCCCCTTGCCTCCTCCCCCCGGATCGGGAAGTGGCGTCTCCTCTTCGGGGTCGGGCAGAGTCTCGTCGACTCCGGTGCCGTACTCGTAGACGCCGAGGGAGCCCATGGACTGGGCCCACGCCGGTCGCGCTGCGAGCGTCACGATGAGTGGGGCGGCGGCGAACCCGCGCGTGAGGAGTTTCCGGCGACCCTCGTCGTGATCCGCAGACTCGGTCTTCGGGTCGCCAGGCCGCGAACTGTGGGACGGCATGTGAGCTCCTTGCCCTTAGCCGTCCTCTCTCGACGTGAGCCCAGTCTACTCGAAGACCCCGCGGCCGTGCTATCGCGAAACGCGATCAACTGGGCGGCCAGTCGCCCGTGCGACCAGCCGCCTCCGTCTTCCGTTAACGCTGATCACTCCGTGGGCGGACACCAGACGTCGAGGCAGTAGATCTGCCCACACGTCCGGTACGGCGTGATGATCCCCCAGTTGACCGATTCGCCGCAGCACCCCGTTCCGCGCTGCCCGACGACCGTCTTCTTTGCGGCCGTCGCATAGTAGGTGCACACGCCGAGGAACGCCTGGGTCTGTGGCAGCGTCGACACGTAGACGCTGATCCCGACGAGCAGGGTGATGACCGCGATCGCCGTCCGGGCCCAGAACCGTCGCTTCATTGGACTCCCCCACGCGCCCGAGCCGCACGCGGCCGCGGACGCCCGAAAAGACCACCCCGAGGTGGTACGTCAGTAGCGCCCAGGATAGGAAGCGCGGCGCCCTGTGACAAGCCCCGCCGAGGGGAGCGGCTCCTGCCCCCCGCGCTCGAAGTCGACGCCGTCGACCTTCCACTCGCTCCCGTACCGTCGCAGGACGACGCGCAGCGTGGCCTCGCCGTTCTCGAACTGCCCCGTGAACTCCGCCGTGACTCGAGCCGGGGCACCGAGGTGCTTCTGGTAGCCCACGCCCCTCATCTTGAGCGACTGGTGCGGACCGAGCGCATCCCTCATCCGCAAGAGGTGGTCCTGGAACTCCTCGAGCGTGTCCTCCTTCCGCCACTCGTCGCCGATCGTTTGGTACGCCTCGTCGAACGCCCCCCGATCCACGAGGCTCAAGAAGCTGTCGACGATCGGGAGGAAGTCCGAGCGCCCGCGGCCGAAGAGCACGACGAGGAACACGACACCCGCCGCAGCGGCCGCGAAAACGGCGCCGCAGCCGACGAGGATCCAACCCCACACCGTCCGGGAACGAGAATCGGGAGGAAGGCGACTCGACACGGCGGCCAGTTTAGCGTGACAGCATGCGGTCGTACTGGCTCAGGTAGCGCTCCCCCGCCGCTTCGAGCGAGAACTCGCGAGCGGCACGCTCCCGCGCGCTCCGCCCCATTTGCGAGAGCAGGGCGGGATCGGACCATAGCTCCGCCATTCGGTCGGCCATCGCCCGGGCGTCGCCGCGCGGAACCAGATAGCCCGTCACGCCGTCGACGACGGTCGTCGCCGAGCCGCCGCAGGCGGTGCTGACGACCGGAACGCCGCTGGCCATGGCCTCGAGAATGACGATGCCCAGCCCCTCCTGATCCGACGGCAGCACGAACAGCGACGAGGAGCGAAAGAGCTGCGCGAGCTCGGAGCGCGGCAGCCGCTCGCGAAACTCCGTGTGCCCGCGGACCCCGGCCACCTCGGCCGCGCGCCAGTCCGAGCGCGTTGGGGGCGTGTTCCCGGCGAGCACGAGTCGTGGCGCGTCCGGCGCTCGCTGCCTGAGCCGTGCGTAGGCCTCGAACAGCAGCGGCAGGTTCTTGCGCGGATCGTCGAACCGGCCGACGCAGAGGATCGGGCCGTCTCGCGGGGGTGCAGCCGTCGGTCGGAACACCTGTGTGTCGACCCCCTGGGGTGCAAGAAGCACCTCCGCCTGCGGCGCATGCCGTCGCACGTGCGCGACCATCTCCGAGTTGAGCGCGAAGATGGTATCGATGCGACGCAGCGCAGCCCGTTCGAGCCGTGCCGTGACCCGCGTCATCAACCAGTGCCACCCCATGTAGGGTGTCCAGCGTGCCGCGAGCTTCTTCCGTCGCTCCTCCTTCACGAGCGCGGCCACCTGCACGGCGAGTGGCTTCGAGACGTGGCGCGCCACGAGGGCCCAAGCTGGCGATCCGGCGATGATCTGGACGAGATCGCAACCCTCGAGCCGCCCGGTCAGCACGCGCCGCGATCGATAGCGCTGGAACTCCAGCTCGGCGAGGAAGGCACCGACGTGGGACGCCTCGCGGCCATTCCAGCGTACGCTGTCGACGCGGACACCGCGCCACCAGGATGCAGGACCGAGGATGCGCACGCTCGCCGCATCGCGTGACGAGTAGGCGAGCGAGAACAGCTCGACGGCGTAGCGTTGCGAGCGTTCGATCGTCTCGCACAAGAACCTGGCCGTCGATTCGATCCCCCCGCCGTGCGTCAGAAACGGGACGACGAGGCCGATGCGCGGCATCGTGAGCGACCCCTCCTCGCGCCACTGTATGCGATATTCCCCGAGGCGGCGGGATCGGCGGTTGCTGACGTAGAATGGGACGGCCGGACGATCTCGGGTCCTCGTTCGGCGATGACAGCAAATAGCTCGGACGGCAGGAGGGGGATGATGTTCCTGCGAATCACAATGGTCGTAGTGCTGTCGTTCATCGTCGGGCCGATGCTGCTGGCGGGTTCGGCGGCCCTCGACGAGAAGAATGGCTTCCGCGACTTGACGTTTGGCGATGAGGTTGATTCCGTGGCTGGACTCAGCCCGGTCGATGGCGAAGGCGCGGACTCCACGTGGTACGTGAGAGAGAGTGACTCGATGAGCGTCGGCTCGGCGACACTCACATCGATCCGGTACAACTTCTACAAGGGACAGCTCGCCGTCGTGCAACTGACAGCTGCCGACTCCGATTGTGATGCCCTGCAGGAGACGCTGCGGGACAGTTACGGCAAGGGCAGCAAGACGAGCAAGCTGGTCCCGAGATCGTGGTGGATCGGGTCGCTCGTCTCGATGTCCTACGAGAAGACCGGCGAGACCTGCGAGGTCTACTTCCTGAGCAAGCCGATCGGCGATCAGAAGGACGCCGACTTGAAGCAGGCGGGGGGGAAGGCGACGACCGGGGGGCTGTGACCCCTGCGCCCGTGCGCTAGTGTACTGCCCGCCCGGGAGGGGTATGCTCCTCCACAAGGCGGGGGTGGCCGCACGTGGCCGACGAGTTTCTCGACGTCATCCAGAACGAGGCGCGTCTCGCTGCGCTGCGGCGGACGTCGCTTCTCGATTCCCCGCCCGAGGAGGCGTTCGACCGGCTGACACGCATGGCGACGTCCGTGCTCCACGTGCCGGTCGCGCTCGTCTCGCTGGTCGACCGCGACCGGCAGTTCTTCAAGAGTGAGTGCGGGCTGGGCCAGCAGTTCGCCAACTGGCGCTCGAACCCGCTGACCTACTCGTTCTGCAAATTCACCGTGGGGCTACGAGAGCCGTTCGTCGTCCCCGACGCCCGGCAGGATCCACGTCTCGCGCATTACCCCACGGTCGTCGAGCTCGGGGTGATCGCGTACGCCGGGATCCCGCTCATGACCTCCGAGGGACACCCGCTCGGCACGTTCTGCGTCGTGGACACGCAGCCTCGCGACTGGACGGAGGAGGACGTCGGCGTCCTCCGCGTCCTCGCGACCTGCGCGATGTCGGAGATCGAGCTACGGCGCCTGGTGGACGAGCTGCGGACCCACGCCACGAGCCTGCAAGACGTCGTGGACTCTCGCACCGCCTTGCTCCGGGAGGCCGAGGAGCGCCAGCGTGTCCTGCTCGAGGTCAACAACGCCGTCGTCAACTGTCTCAGCCGTGATTGTCTATTCGCAGCGACCGCGACCGCAGTCGCGCGCGTGATCCCCTACGACCGTGCCGCGCTCGTCCTTCACGATCCCGTTCGGGACGTGTTCACGGTCTTGGGAGTGGCGGGCACCGTGCCGTCTCCCCCCATCATCCCGCTCGGGCAAGAGTGGCCGCGGCACGGCAGCCGCGCCGGCTGGGTTCTCGATCACCGCGCGCCGCTCCTCACACCGGAGATGCGGGATCCGCCTTCCTTCGTCGAGCACTCGGCGCTCGTCCAAGAGGGCCTGCACGCCGCCGTCTCCGTTCCGCTGCTCGCCAAGGGCAAGATCCTCGGGACGCTGAACGTGGCGAGCCGCGTGCCGAGCCGCTACGGCGAGGCCGAGACCTCGCTCCTCGCGGCGATCGGCGAGCAGGTGGCGCTCGCGCTCGAGAACTTGCTGGCCTACGAGGAGATCGCCGCCCTCAAGGCGCGCCTCGAGGTCGAGAACCAGTACCTGCAGGAGGAGGTCCGGTCCGAGGTCGCCTTCGGCGACGTCGTCGGGGAGTCGGCGGCGATCCTCGCCGTCCTGGCGAGCGTGCGCAAGGTGGCGGGGACCGAGTCCACCGTGCTGGTCACCGGCGAGACGGGCACCGGGAAAGAGGTCATCGTTCGCGCGATCCACGCTCTGAGCCGGCGGAAGGGCAAGCTCCTGGTGAAGGTGAACTGCGCCGCGCTTCCGGCAGGCGTGATCGAGAGCGAGCTGTTCGGTCACGAGAAGGGGGCGTTCACCGGCGCGCTCACACGCAAGGCCGGCCGGTTCGAGCTGGCCAACGGCGGCACCTTGTTCCTCGACGAGGTCGGCGACCTTCCGTTGGAGCTGCAGGGGAAGCTTCTGCGCGTCTTGCAAGAGGGCGAGTTCGAGCGCGTCGGCGGGACGCAAACGTTGAAGGTCGATGTGCGGCTGATCGCGGCTACCAATCGCGACCTCGAGCGTGCCGTGGGCGAGGAGCGTTTCCGCGCCGACCTGTACTACCGTCTGAACGTCTTCCCCATCGCGATCCCGCCGCTGCGAGCGCGCCGCCAGGACATCGCGCGCCTGGCCCGGCATTTCGTGATGCTCCACGCCTCGAAGATGGGCAAGCCCGTGGGCAAGCTGACCGCGGACGTGCTCGACAGGCTGACCGCCTACCCGTGGCCCGGGAACGTGCGCGAGCTGCAGAACGTCATCGAGCGGGCGGTCATCCTGTCGCCGCCCGGCCGCTTCGTTCTCGGCGACCTGGCGACGCACGGGCCGCCACGCGCGAACGCGGGGACCCCGGCGCGGAGCCTCGAGGAGATCGAGCGCCAGCACATCGTCGCGGTGCTCGAGGAGACCGGCTGGCGCGTCAGCGGCGAGTGCGGGGCGGCCAAGGTCTTGGGCCTCAAGCGCACGACGCTCGAGGCCCGCATGAAGAAGCTCGGCATCGAGCGACGTTCCTGATCGCCTCGCCGACTGCCATCCCTTCGGCATTCTGCCAACGGGATGGCATCCGACTTGCCGCGGCTGACGCCGCTCCTCCGTCCGACCAGCAGCGCTAGCCGAATCGATTCAACCGCTTACGTCGTCGAGTGGCGACTCGATCGAGCCTGGCACGACGCGTGCCCTAAGGCAGGTCGAGGATCGACACGATGTTACGCATCACACGCGAGCGCGAAACGAGCGCAAGAGCCACGCTGAGACTCGAGGGCTTCGTCGCCGCGGACTGGGCCAACCTGCTCGAGCAAGTGTGCCTCGGTCTCGTTCGCGAAGGCAACGCGGTGACCCTCGATCTGACGGGCGTCCGACGCGTCGACTGTGCCGGTGTCGAAGCGCTCGAGCGACTCGGACGAGCGGGCGTCGAGATCCACTGTCCGCCGGGCCCGGTCGCCGGGCTGCTCGAGGCGGAAGGCATCCGAATGAGTCCATCCACTCCATGAAAGGAGAACCCGTCATGCACGCACTCAGCCGGAAACTTCTCGTGCTCGTCGGCCTCGCGGTCGTAGGGCTCGCGCTCGACGCATCGGCGTCGCCGTCGTTCAACCGGTTTCGGATCGGAGGCAACCCGCTCCGCTTCAAGAAGGGTCTTGCGCCGCAGGTGCGCATCACCTCGCCGCTCGATGGATCGCTCATCGCGCAAGGCGACGGCCGTCTCGGATCGGGCGATCCGAACGGCTCGGGGTTCGCGATCGTCGCCGAGATCGAGACGCGCGGCACCGGCGTGACCGTCGACGAGGACGTGAACATCCGCCACGTCGACCAACTGTTCGGCCTGAACCCGCAGTTCCCCGGGCTGCTCGTGTTCATCGACGAAGACCTGATCACGCCCGACGGAACGATCATCCCGGCCAACACCAATCTGGGCCCGCTGTTCAACATCGCAGGCACCGACGACAGCCCCGGTCCCGGCGTGACGATCTGGGCCGGATGGCACGTGCTCGAGTCGATCCGCCCTCCGGACGGCGCCTTCAACGTCACCGTCGCGGTCATCGACGACGAGGGCCGCACCGCGTTCGATCGGGTGAGCGTGAACGTCGACGAGTCGGTGACCGAGCGCTTCGGTACGTCGGGCAACGGCCTGACCCAGAACCCCGGCGACCGGAACCGAGTGGCCGGCGGCACCGCGCCGATCGTCGAGATCATCGCCCCGCGCGAGCCGAGCGCCGTGACCTTCGGCGAGGCACCGCCCAACGGATCGCTGCACTACATCCAGGTCAACGTCATCGACAGGGAGGGCGACGTGGTCGTGGACGAGCTGGGCTCCTCGGACGGCCTGGTCGATCCGGCAAGCGACAATCTCGCGGCCCAGCTCGGGCGCATCGACGATCCCGCCGCGGGCGTCGGCAATCTGAACCGCAACGTGCCGGGCTTCGACTTCCGCTTCAGCGTGCCCTCCGGGGCGGCCGGCGGGAACGCGGACGTGAACGTCGCGCGGGTGTTCAACGTGGCGGGCAGCGAAGTCATCCTCCTGGAAGACGGCACGCCGGCGGTGCGCACCGTCCTCAACTGGGTCGTCGGGGCGCCGTTCGTCGGCAGCGCCCGCACGGAGAACTTCGTGACGTTCACGGCGACCGTGACCGACGCGAACGGCAATCAGGGCATCGCCACGCGCACGTTCCAGCTGACCGACTCCGCGGCCAACGGCCAGGGGCTGACGCCGCAGCCGGATGGTCTCGGCGTCCTGGGCATCGGCCACTGACTTCGATCCGAGTTCAGGCGACCGCCGAGCTTCGATCGGCGGCGCCTGAACCGCCACATGCCGCTAGCAGCTCATGGGTTGCGCACGCAGTCGTAGGTCAGCGGGATTCGCGCACCGCCGTCGATCATGACGAAGTCGGTCACGCGGATCGCGGCGAGGCCCGTCGAGCCGCTGGGGAGGACATCGCCCCACTTGGCGACGGTGAACCGATCGCTCGCCGCCGTGAGAGCGATGTTGCCGCCGTCGGCGAGGATCATCCCGTACTTCTGCAGGGCGCGGGCGATGATCCGGCTCCCTTCGTCCGGCAACGACGCGAGCGGATAGTCGCTGCGCAGGCGCAGCCGCGCGCCATAGGGCGGCATGCCGAGGCCCGACGGCGCGCCCGCGTGCGTCGCCGGGTGGACGTAGACGCCGGTCTGCATGCGCGAGTTGGGAAGGATGAAGCGGATCGCGTGGCGGATCGCTCCGGCCTGTAGCTCGTCCGCGGTGAACAGGAGCGGCGCGATCGGCATCCCCGCCGCATCGGCGCTCGTGCACTGCTCCCCGCGACCGGAGGGCGGATAGATCCGATCGACGTCCCAGATCGCGAGGCATCCGCCGAGGAACCCGGTGGACGTGATGTGGGCGCGCCACATCTCGAACAGCCGGTTCGTCGGCTGGTGGTAGACGATCAGATGACAGTCGCCGTCGCCCACGCAGGCGTACCCGGACTCGCCCTCGAGCGCCCCGCCCGGGGGAACGGGCACCGGCGCGAGATCGCAATCGGGGGTGTAGAAGTCCCCAGTGGGCTCGAACGTCTGGAACGGAGCCTGCACATCCGCGTCGAGCACGACGATCGAGAAATCGATCTGTAGCCGCCCGTTTCCGAAGCCCCCGGCCGCTGCGAGGTTCGCGAGGATGGTGCTCGACTGCGGATCGACCGGCTCGTTCGAGATATCGCGCGTCCAGAACGGAGCGACCGTGACCTCGTAGAGGGACAGGCTCCCCGCCGGCGGGTCGTCGGTCCACGACGTCACCGTCGTCGTCCCGAGAGCGTTCGAGACGCCGGCGTTCGGCGCGAACTTCGTCGACCGGTAGACCGTGTAGGGTCCCGGCGGCGCGCCGGACCAGGTCAGCACGACCTCGCCGGGAATCGCGCCGCGTCCAACGGACAGCACGATGCCGTCCGAGGCCCCGAGCGCCGGGGCCGGAACCATCAGCAGAAGCAGCAGGCAGAGACGCGGCCTCGTGACCACGCCTGAAATGTAGCCTCAGGCGGCGCTCGTGGCCGGTCAGGGACAGGCGCCGAAGTGCGGTACTCCGCTCGAGTCGGTTCCGAGCGGGCCTTCACCGTCGGCGCATGCGTTGCGCGCCCGGACGAGGTAGTGGAACAGCTCTCCGGTGTCGGGGAGGTCCGGATCGTTGCGCATCGGCTGCGTCGGGTCGGTGGCCCCGATGCACGTAGTTCCCGCCAGGAACTCCCATGGCACAGACGAGCGGATCAGCTCGTACTGGACGACCGTTCCACCGGGACTCGTCGGTGGATCGAAGATCAACTGCGTTCCCAGGGGACCTTCGCGGGCCGTCAGGCGGGGCACCTCGCCCGGCGTGCCCCATGCCGTCCCGTCCGCGTCGTCGCAATCGCACGCGCCCGGATGGAGATCGCCGTCGGCGTCCGCTGCGAGACAGGCCCCGTCGTGACAGCAGTCCACGTCGTGGCAGTCGACCGCGCCGTCGCAGTCGTCGTCGCGGAGGTCGCCGCACGCGGCCTCGGACGGCGCGACGGTCCCGCAATCGCTCGCACACGCGCAGGGACTCTCGCCCGTCTCGCACGTGCCGTTTCCGCAGCAGCCGGCTCCACCGGACTGGACGTGGCAGTCGTCCGGGCAACGTTCGCAGCTCTCGCCTGGATCGCAGATCCCATCGTCATCGCACAGGCGCGGGGCCACGGCGGCGACCGAGATCGCATCGGGAGCACCGGGAAGGAACAGGCCGAGAACGACGCTCCCCGTGGTCGGTGCGACCTCGGCGTCGAAACGAAAGTTGTACAGCGTGCCCCAGCGCAGCGCGTTGGCGTCCGGCGTCACGACGTACGCATCGGTCGACCAGCCCACGTTCGGCGGGTTCCCCGAGACGGTCGCGGTCCAGTCGGCTCCGGAGTAGGGCTCGCCGCTGTGGTAATCGACGTCGTGAAACCCCAGGTTGGTGACCGAGACACCCGGCGGTATCGGCACGTGGAACGTACCCGCCGAGCGATCGACATCCAGGTTGTGCACTGCGTACTCGTAGCGCCACGTGCCACCGCCGAGGTCGGTCGCCCGGGACCCGACGTAGAACCTTCCGTCCTGGGGAACCTGTGCGAGCGTGAGCAGGACGTCGGGATCCGCCGCTTTCCAGGCCTCGATCGCCGGCTTCGTCTGGACCGTCGCGCCCGAGACCGCGAGGAAGAACGTCGTCGTCCCCACCTCGACGAGCGGAGCGTACGAGGCGTTGTTCCCACCGTTGCCCGAGACGGCGTCGTCGCGGGCCACGTACTGCGCCTCGACAAAGTAGGACGCCCCCGCGTTGAGCGCCGGATCGAGATCGACGTCATGGATCTGCAGGCGCTTGTAGATCGCGTCTCCGCTCGGGCCGATCCACGAGGACGGATAGGGAAACTCGCCGCGGAAGGCGGCGACCTCGAACTTGGGGCCGAGCCGCTCCCGATCGCCGTTGACGTCGGCGGTGTACGGGTCCGAGCAACCCACCCCGAGTCGCGCGCCCGTGCTGCTGGGCAGGCACACCGTCGAACATTCGGGGCGCTGCAGCGCAAAGAACGCGTGCTTCAACCAGCTCTGTCCGATCTGCTCGAACCGTCCGCTCTTGAGCCGGTACACGTTCTGCGCGATGACCGGGTGCTCGTTCGTCGATGCGATCCAGTGGAGCCAGCACGTGCCCACGTTGCACGCGCTCGTGCCGAAGGAGAAAGCCGTGATCCCGCCGATCGATCCGTGCTGCACCACGTCATTGATGGAGCTGACGATCACGTCCGGCGACTCACCGGGCTGGTCGCACTGGTTGTTCGTCTGGGCCGAGCCGGGCACACCGAGCATCGCAGCGATGGCGAGCGCCACGACGGCCCGCACGCTCAGCGACCCCACGGTCCGCCTGCCGAGCATTCCACGACTGGCGGGAACTTACGCCGATTCCCTCGATAGGTCCAGGTCGACCCAGATGGCCGCGTGGTCCGAGGCGGCGTGGGATTCCGGCGGAGCCGGACGAACGGCAGGGCGTTCTGGACGAAGGATCAGACGGCGCCGGCGGCGATGCGACACTGTGTTCCCGAGAGGTGGACCATGAGACAGGAACGAGAGCACAGCGCCGAGCGGAACTTCATCTTGCAGCAAGGGTTCGACCTCCCGCCGATGGACGCGCGACGGGCAACCATGTCGGCGCTCCTGTTTCAGCCGCGGGTCGTCGGGCTCTGGCTTCTCGCCGGCTGGGCCCTCGGATCGGGATACGTGATTCTCGCGCTCGCTGCGGCGCTGTGGTGGGGCGCGCTCGTCCCATCGCAGAACCCGTTCGACTTCGTTCGCAACCGTCTCCCGGCTGGCCGGTTCCAACGTGCTCGCCTCGGTCCCGCGCCGGCGCCGCGACGCTTCGCGCAAGGCATGGCGGGCACGCTCGCGGCCGCGGTCGGCGCCAGCCTTCTATCCGGGGCCACCTACATCGCAGTAGCCATCTCCGTCGTGCTTTTCCTGGCGGTGGGCTTGCTCGTGCTAGAGCGGTTCTGCTTCGGCGCGTTCGTCTATCATCTGCTGCGCGGTCGGGTAGCCTTCGCCGTTCGCACGCTCCCGTGGAGTCGCGAGCCGGAGAGATCCTGCGCGTAGAACGTTTTGTTGCGTCAGCGCCACGCGGCGAGCAGCTCTGGAATGCACCGCCCGTCCGACTCGGGTAGCGGGGCACCGAGCAGGGCCGCGAGTGTCGGCGCGAAATCGAGGATCGACACGGGGGATGGCAGGCGGCCTGACGGCGTGCCCGGGCCCGCGGCGACGAACAGCCCTTCGGGGCGGTGCTCTCCCGTTCGTCCGTAGCGGTTCGTTCCTTCGACCGCGCCGATCTTCGGCGACGCAGCGCGCACGGTCGCGCCCGCTCCGGCTCCGATCAGCGCGCTGCCGAGGGCCACGGCGTCGTCCCATTCGACGAGGAGATCGGGAAGCGTGTCGAGGTGCTCGCCGGCATAGCGATCGCGCGTCCGCCACACGTCGCGGATGAGCGGGCGACCGGAGCGCTGGTCCACGATCTCGAGGAGGTCGCGCGTGAGCTGTGCCGCGAACGCATCGGCGGCAGGACCGAGGTCGATCGTCCCGGCTGGCTCGCGGCCCGCCAGGTTGAGGCGGATTCCACCCACCGCGAGGCCGTTGGGATGCGGGAAGCAGCGGCTTCGCGTCGTGTCGACGTCGAGGCGCGGCCGGTCCGAGGTGGAGCGCCGTTCGACGAGACGCCGGAACGGTGCGACGCGCTCGCGGAGTGCGGGAGGGAGGCGCCGCCACACCGCGCGCAGTCGATCCGTCACCGCCGCGCCCGCTCCCGGTTCCGCCGGTGCGATCGGGCGCGGGTGGGTCACGCCGAGGCGGACGAGCAGGTCCCGAAGCAGGAACTGTGCGCCGAACGCATGGGCCATGCCGTGCAGCGACAGCACGAGCACGCGTGCGCTCGCCGCGCGCTCGAGCACGCGACCGATCGCCACGTCGATCGCCTGGTACACCGTCCGTAGCGGATCGCCGGTCCTCTCCCGCAGGTCCGGATCGTGCGCGGGATGCTCGCCGTCGTGCACGTGCCAGCACTGGTGCCCGACGCAGTGCGCCTCGGTGAACACTTGGACGAACAGATCCCACCCGTCGCGCTCGAGCAGGTCGATCGTCCACGCCGCCTTGGCCTCGACGCCGTCGACGAGGCGATCGACGAACGCCGCGTATCCCTCGGCGGTCCGGTGGATCTCGTCGCACGCCGTGCGAAGCGGATGCGCGCCGAATCGCGAGACGATCTCCCGCGCCAGATCGGCGGGCTGCGACCGGATCCCGAACAACCGGTCGTGGCCGCCCCACTCGATCGTCTGGATCGAGCCGCTCCCGAGCGCCGGATCGATGGGGCAGACGGGCACATCGAGCACCGCCACGCGTCGACCCGCTCGCGACAGGTGGGACCACACGGCCTCGCGTTGCACCAGGCCTTCGTCCGCGGGCTGGTACATGTCGTAGGTCCCGGGACGCAGCTGCACCAGGTAGTGCAGCCCGTGACACGCCGGGGACACGCCCGTGTACCACGAGGGCCACGTCGAGCCGATGTGGAACCCGTCCACGTTGTGCGTGCCACCCGAGAGACCTCGGTCCAGGAGCGCGCGCAGGTTGGGAAGCGTGCCGTCGGCCGCCCAGCGCTCGAGGAGCGTGGGGCTCGCGGCGTCGATCGCCAGCACCAGGAGCTGCGTCCGACTCATCGTGAGGCGTGGTCCCGGGCGAGCGTAGCCCACACCAGCTTCCGCGTGTACAGAACGAACCGCTGTCCCCCCGGACCCACGAGCGAGCGCAGGTGCCAGCGCCAAGCTTCGCGCATCCGACCCTCCTGCAGGTACAGGTGCGCGACCATGTGGCAGTCGCGCACCATGCGCTCGCGCACCTCGCGGCGGGCGTGACGCGGCAGGTCGAGGTCCAGGATCCGCCGGTACGCGCTGGCCTGGGCCAGGATCCACTCACGAGACTTGGACAGCGACCCGGGCGTGTCGACGTGCCAGACCACGGTCGGACGATCGACGAACCGCACGCGGTAGGATGCCGCCAAGCGCAGGGCGAGGAACGAGCACTCGAGCGACGACGGCATGCCGTCGAACACCCGGCCCACGCGGTCCGTGTGGCACAGGTACGAGCCGGGCAAGAGCCAGTTGGACTCGAAGAACGCGCGGATCGGATCGCGCTCGACGGCGCGGATGTCCGCGATGTGCAGCGTGTCTTCCCCGCCGTTCCGTCGTAGCCCGTTGGTCACGACGCAGTCGTGCTCGATCCCGTCGAGCGCGTCGAGGCGCAGCCGCAGCGCGCCCGGCAGCAGCACGTCGTCATCGTCGAGCTCGGCGAACCACGGCGTATCGACCCGACGTCGCCCGGCGCGTAGCGCGGCGGCGAGCCCCCCGGGTTCGCGGACGACGACCCGGAGCCGGGGGTCCGCGAGGAGATCCCGCGTGATCGCGGGGTCCCGACCCGGGCCGTTGACCACCACGGTGGGGATCGCGCGGACACCCGTCTGCCCGAGGATGCTGTCGAGCGCCCGCCTGAGGAGCGGGCCGCGCTCGACGAGCGCCGTCGTGGGCACGATGACCGAGACCTCGCGCGGCCTCGTGTACGCTCTACCGTCGCTCGCGGGCCGTCGCGTCAAAGGGACCTCGCGCGACGCCGATTGTGCCCCAACGGTTGCGCCGGGGGAAGGACGACGAAAGACGCCGATGGAACAGGACGCGCGCGAGATCGCCCCCGGCACCGTGGTCGAGGCGGACGTGTGCATCGTCGGCGCCGGGCCGGCCGGGCTCGCGCTCGCGTCCGAGCTCCTGTCGTCGCGGCTGCGCGTCCTGCTGCTCGAGAGTGGCGGCCGCGACTATGACCCGCAGGCGCAGCGCCTGAACGACGGCACCGTCGTCGGATCTCCGTATCACGGTCCCGGCCCGACTCGGCACCGACAGGTCGGCGGCTCGGCGCACCTGTGGAACACGTTCCAGGAGGACACGCCGGGGGCCAAGTACGTGCCGCTCGACCCGATCGACTTCGAGCGCGGTTGGCCGTTCGACCGCGCGCACCTCGAGCCGTACTACCGCCGCGCGCACGTCGTTTGCGGCCTGGGAGAGCTCGAGCACGCGAGTAGCCCTGCTTTGCCCGAAAGCGCGACCGATCTGGTCACAGGGATCTATCACTGGGGCCGGGCCGATCGGTTCACGCGCACGCTCGCGGAACAGGTGGCAACATCCCGAGACGCGACGATCCTGCATCACGCCACGTGCCGCACGGTCGTCGCCGAAGCTTCGCGGCGCGCCGCTGCGGCCCAGGTCTCAGGTGCCGTCGGCTGCACGTTTCGCGTCGTGTCGCGGGCGTTCGTGCTGGCGGCGGGAGCGATCGAGAACGCGAGGTTGCTGTTGGCCTCGCGCGTCGGACGGAACTCCCCCGCCGATCCGCACGGGTGGGTCGGGCGATGCTTCATGGAGCATCCGCGCGACTACGCGATCCGCGTGATCCCGGACAACCCGCAGGACGTGTTCCAGCGGATCGCGTTCCACGACCTCCATCGCCCACGGGAGGGCCGGTGGGTCATCGGACGGTTGGCCCTGACCGAGTCCGCGCTCCGCGCTCACCGTCTGCCGAACGCATCGGTCACGCTCCTCCCGCGGCCTCGGCCGCGGCCGTGGCTCGACGCGATCGGCTCGCGGGTCGATCGGCTCGGTCTGCCGGTGCCGGTGCCGATCCCTCGGACGCGGGCGACGGTGGCGTACGGCTGGTCGGCTCGCCGCGGCGGGGTCCGGCGCTGCGACGCGCTGCAGGTGCTGCTCAACGTCGAGCAGCGCCCGCACCCCGACAACCGCGTGATGCTGGCCCGCGAGAGAGACGAGCACGGAGTGCCCCAAGTCGAGCTTCACTGGTGCTGGCGCGACGAGGAGCAGGCGGAGCTGCGGCAGCTGCGGGCGCTCGTGGCCACACGTCTCGCGGCGCTCGACCTCGGGCGCATCGAGATCGACGACGACCGGCAGCCCGATCCCAACGCCCATCACCACGCCGGCACGACCCGGCTGAGCGCCGATCCCCGTCGGGGCGCCGCCGACGCGGACGGCCGGGTCCATGGCACCGAGAACCTGTTCGTTGCCGGCGCGTCCGTATTCCCCACGGCCGGCTTCGCCAACCCGACGCTGACGATCGTCGCGCTGGCGATCCGCCTGGCCGATCACTTGCGAGCGATGCGTTCTTCCTGACCCTTGGGTTCTAGGAGCAAGAGCCCTCGAGCGATTGCGGCGCGCAGGCGTTCGTCGACGGCGGCCGCTCGGCTCCCGCGCCGTTCGCCCCGTACGAGCCCTCTCGCACGGCGTTTCGCGGAACGACGAGGTAGTACGTGTCCTCGGGCGCGGCCGGGATCGTGACCGAAGTCGCACCGCCGGTGGTGCAGACGACGCTCTGATGGCTCGTGAATTCTCCGAGGGACCCCTCGTAGACGGCGTAGTCGTCGTCGCTCACGGAGCAGGAGGCCCCCCAGGAGAGCTGCAGCTGAGCCGCGCCGACGCGCGCGAACGTCAGATTTGCGACGCGGCCCGCGCCGGGCATCGGGACGCCGGTCTCCGCGAAGTTGCAGTGGCACCGATTGGCAGCGGGCGGGTACGCGTCGCTCAGGCCGGAGCATCGCGAGGTCGTTCCGGCGCTCCACGACGTGCACGTCGAGAAGTCGACCGTCCCATCGAGCGTGCTGTCCTTGCAGGCGAAGCGGAACGATACCTGGGTCTTAAGCGCTTCCGTCCCGCCCTGGATGTCGCCGCAGTCGTCGTTGGGCGCGAAGGGCTCGCCGTTCCACCACGGGCCTCCGTGGAGCTCGAGAATGCCGTTCCCATTGGCATCGCTGTAGGTCGGCGCGTTCGAGAGCGGCGGCTCCAGATAGTCGTGAAGACACTCGCCGCCGCTGATGGCGCTGCCGCCGTTCAAGGCGACGAACAGCCCGATGTCGTATCGGTTCGGTCCGGCCGTCGCGATCCACACCTCGAAGACGGCCTCGGCAGTCGCGGGATCCCCGGTCGCGCAGTCCTCCAGGATCGCGACCGGCGAGAGCGCCGCGATCCGCACCTCCGGCTCCGCCGTGCAGTCGATGCCGGCCGAGTAGTGGTGGACGCAGAAGCTGCCGATCTCCGCCGCAACGGAAGCCGTGAGCGACAGGACACCGACCAGCGGCACGACGGCCGCGGTGCGGCGGAACGGGCGAACGGATCGATCGATCATGGCACTCCCCTCGTTGGCCCGAGCGTACCCCAGGATGGGTACCCAGCGGTAATGTCCCTAGGGAGTTTCCCCCTTTGGTGCCATCCGCGACGTATGCGGTAGGCTACGTCTGGCACGGCCGCGTCACGGAAGAGAGGCATCGAGGAATGGAGCGCGCACGGGCATTGTCGGATCGAGTGTTTGCGCAGATTCGACCGGAGGCGTGGCTCGATCGCCCGATCCCCGAGCGCAACCGCCTGCTGTTCTACCTCGGGCACCTCGAGGCGTTCGACTGGAACCAGATCGGACGAGGGTTCGAGGACCGCGGGCCCGTCGATGCGACGCTCGACCGCCTGTTCGCGTTCGGCATCGATCCGCCGCCCGGCGAGCTGCCGAGCGATCGTCCCGAGGACTGGCCGGCGATCGAGCACGTGCGGGCGTACGTGCAGACGGTGCGCCGCAGGATCGATGACGCGATCGTCCATGCCCCCGAGACGTTGATCGCGATCGCCATCGAGCATCGGCTGATGCACGTCGAGACGCTGACCTATCTGCTCCACGCGCTGCCCTACGAGCGGCGTGTCGTGGAGCGAGGGGAGGAGCCACCCGCGGCGCCACCCGCCGATTCGTGCCGGATCGAGATCCCCGCGGGTCGGGCAACGCTCGGCGCGCCGCCCGGGAACGGCTTCGCCTGGGACAACGAGTACGACGAGCACTCGACGTGGGTCGACGGCTTCGCGGTCGACCGGTACAAGGTCACGAACGGACAGTTCCTCGCGTTCGTCGAGGACGGGGGCGATCCGCCGCCGTTCTGGACGCGCGGCACGAACGGATGGATGTCGCGCGGCTACGACGCCGAGCGTCCGTTGCCGCTCGATCATCCGGTGTACGCGACGCACGAGCAAGCGGTCGCGTACGCGGCGTGGGCCGGCGGGACGCTCCCAACCGAGGCGCAGTACCATCGCTACGCCTTCGGTGCGCCCGACGGCACGGAGCGGCAGTTCCCGTGGGGCGATGCCTCGCCCTCGCCCGAGCGCGGGAGCTTCGACCTCGTCCAGCGGGACACGATCCCCGTCGGCGCGACCCCCACGGGCGATAGCGCGTTCGGCGTCGCACAGGCCGTGGGAAACGGCTGGGAATGGACCCGTACGCCGTTCGCGCCGTTTCCCGGCTTCGCCGCGCACGCGACCTATCCCGGGTACTCCGCAGACTTCTTCGATGGCCGGCACTTCGTGCTGAAGGGCGGGTCCTGCGCGACGGCGCGCACGCTCTTGCGCCGCTCGTTCCGCAACTGGTTCCGCCCGCACTATCGCCACGCCTACACCGCGTTTCGCGTGGTCGAGAGCTGACGTGCGCGCCGCTCGCGCCGAAGTCTCCGTTCGCGCAGTCCGCGAATTCGCGCGGGACGTTCGCGAGGGGCTCGGCGCCGAGCGGAAGTGGCTGCCGCCGAAGTATCTCTATGACGCGCTGGGGAGCGCACTCTTCGAGGCGATCACCGAGCTGCCGGAGTACGGCCTGACGCGGGCCGAGGAGCGGATCTTCCACGGGCAAGCCGTGGGGATCGTCCGCGGCCTCCCGCGCGGGATCGACGTGGCCGAGCTCGGCGCCGGGAGCGGCCGCAAGACATCGGTGCTGCTCGACGCCATTCTCGACCGGCAGCCCGCCGTGTCCTACTCCGCCGTCGACCTGTCGGCCGCGGCGCTGGCGCACTGCGCCCAGGTCGTCGGGAGCCGTGCGCGGGTCGAGTTCCGGCCGATCGAAACCACGTACCTCGAGGGCCTGGCCCGCGTGGAGCGCCGGCCGGGGACCCCGCTGCTGCTGCTGTTCCTGGGCAGCAACATCGGGAACCTCCGCGCGCGAGAGCAGATCGCGTTCTTGACCGACGTGCGCGCGTGCCTACGCGAGGGCGACGCGCTGCTTCTCGGGGCCGACCTCGTGAAGCCCGTCGAGCAGCTCCTCGCGGCGTACGACGACCCGCTCGGGGTCACGGCGGCGTTCGACCTCAACGTGCTGGCCCGGATCAACCGCGAGCTCGACGGCGATTTCGACCTCGATGCGTTCCGCCACGAGGCCCGCTGGTCGGCGCGCGCGAAGCGCGTCGAGATGCACCTGCGCTCGCGCCGGGCGCAGGTGGCGACCGTGCGCGCCGCGGGCTGCCGCGTCGTCCTGCGGCGGGGTGAGACGATCTGGACCGAGTCGTCGCACAAGTTCGCCCTCGAGGATCTCGACGCCTTGGCCTCGGCCGCCGGTTTCACGAGCGCCGGCGTGTGGGTCGACGACGCGTGGCCGTTTGCCGACGCGCTGTGGGTCGCGGGAGGACGTGGATGGCCGAACGAGCCTGTGACCACATCGAGGCGATCGCGGACGTCCGGAAAGCCCCGCGGCACGAGTGCGAGGAGTGCGTCAAGATCGGCGGGAAGTGGGTCCATCTGCGGACGTGCCAGACGTGCGGGACGACGCGATGCTGCGACAACTCACCGAACCGCCACGCCACGCAGCATGCCCGAGAGAGCCAGCACCCGGTGATCGCCTCGGCCGAGCCGGGCGAACGCTGGCTCTACTGCTACCCGGACGACGCCTACGCCGAGTACTGAGCCATGGGCCGCGAGTGCAGCACCGCCTTTCCGACGCTCGACGAGCAGGAGATGGCCTGCGTCGCGACGCTCGGCCGAGCCCGCACGTTTCGCGACGGCGAGGTGCTGATCGAGGCCGGGACGCAGGACTATCCGTTCTATGCCGTCCGGTCGGGCGAGGTGGCGATCGTCGAGGACTCGACCGGCGAAACGCGTGACGTCACGGTTCACGCGGCGGGCGAGTTCACGGGTGACGTGGACCTGCTGACCGGCCGGCCGGCGCTGATCAGCGCCGTCGCCCGCGGCGACTGCGCGGTCTACGAGGTCGAAGCCAAGCGGATCCGCCAGCTGCTGAACGAGATCCCGGCGCTGAGCCAGAAGC
This sequence comes from uncultured Acidobacteriota bacterium, assembly GCA_963824225.1. Lineage (GTDB taxonomy): Bacteria > Acidobacteriota > Polarisedimenticolia > Polarisedimenticolales > Polarisedimenticolaceae > CAWGOF01. The sequence continues at coordinate 1,754,528 of CAWGOF010000003.1, forward strand.
TTCTCGATGCGTTCCAGATGCGGCGTGAGCTGCTCGAGGGCAGCGGGTTCCTCGGCGTGCGGGTGCTCGGCTCGAGCGACTCGAAGGACACGCTCGCGCTGCGCGAGTTCTGCTACAAGAACAAGGTCCCCCACACGTTCGAGGACGTCGACGAGGAGCGCGGACGGAAGGCGCTCGAGGCGCTGGGCTGCACGCGCGAGGACACGCCGGTCATCGCGTGCAAGCGCGTGAAGCGACATGCCACGCTCGCCGAGTTCGCCGAATGTCTGGGCATCTCGCGGGCGATCCCCGACGTGCGGTTCGACATCGCGATCGTCGGCGCGGGGCCCGCGGGACTCGCCGCCGCGGTCTACGCCGGCTCCGAAGGATTGAAGACGCTCCTCGTCGACCGCATGGGACCGGGCGGTCAGACGGGGCAGAGCTCGTGTATCGAGAACTACCTCGGCTTCCCCGCCGGGCTGTCGGGCGCCGAGCTCGCGAACCGCGGCTACCTCCAGGCGCTCAAGTTCGGCATCGAGTTCCGCGCGCCCGTGACGGTCGAGCGGATCGAGCGCAAAGAAACCGGTGAGCACGCGATCTCGCTGTGCAGCGGCCAGCAGGTCCGCGCCCGCGCGATCCTGATCGCGACCGGGGCGTCCTACCGCCGACTGCCGGCCGACGGATGCGAGCGGTTCGAGGGCGCGGGCGTGTACTACGCCGCCACGTCGGTCGAGGCTCGTGTGTGCGCGGGCGCGGACGCCGTCGTGGTCGGCGGCGGCAACTCCGCGGGCCAGGCGGCGATGTTCCTGTCGCAGCAGGCGCGGAGCGTCCAGCTCGTGATCCGCGGCGACGATCTGGGCAAGAGCATGTCCCAGTACCTGTGCCACCGCATCGAGCACGCGCGCAACATCGAGGTCCTGCGCAACACCGAGGTCGAAGCGGTCCACGGCAACCACCGGCTGTCACGCATCGACGTGCGCGACCTAGCGACCGGCGACCGGCGGACGATCGACTGCGCCGGCCTGTTCAGCTTCATCGGCGCGAAGCCCCACACGGAGTGGCTCGACGACGGCTTCGCCCGCGACGACCACGGCTTCCTCCAGACGGGTGCGAGCGTGACGACCGATCCGCGCTGGGACGCCCAGCGCAAGCCGTGCGAGCTCGAGACCTCGCGCCCCGGTGTCTTCGCCGCGGGCGACGTCCGGAGCGGCACGACCAAGCGCTGCGCCTTCGCCGCGGGCGACGGCGCTCTCGGCGTCACCTGCGTCCACTGGTATCTGGGGCAGTCCTGACAGGAGGCGATCCCATGGCCTTCCTCGTCCGCGACGAGATCGAGCGCTACGCCGAGGAGCACACGACGCCGCCCGAAGAGCTGCTTGCCGAGCTCGCGGCCGAAACGCAGGCCACGCTCGCCTCCCCGCAGATGCTGACCGGGCCGATCGAGGGCCGCTTGCTCGAGCTTCTCGTGTTCGCAAGCGGCGCCCGGCGCGTGCTCGAGCTCGGCACGTACAGCGGCTACTCCGCGCTGTCGATGGCCGCAGGGCTGCCCGAAGGCGGCCGGATCGACACGTGCGAGCTCGACCCCGTGCACGCCGAGGTGGCGCGGCGCTACATCGCGCGCAGTCCGTACGCGAGCCGGATCCGGGTCCACGTCGGGCCAGCGATCGACACGATCGCACGCCTCGAGGGCGCGTTCGATCTCGTGTTCATCGACGCCGACAAGGAGAGCTACGTCGCGTACTACGAGGCGGTGCTGCCGCGCCTCTCCGCGCGCAGCCTGATCGTGGTCGACAACACCCTGTGGAGCGGGCGGGTGCTCGAGCCGGACGAGTCGCCCGAGACACGAGCGATCGTCGCGTTCAACCGGCACGTGCGCGAAGACCGGCGCGTCGCTGCGGTGCAGCTGACCGTTCGCGACGGGATCACCCTGATCCGCCCCGTCGCGAGAGGCTGACCCTACCGCGGTCGCTCCGCGGCGCACGGGCCGCTCCGGGGAACGTCGGCCAGCGCCTCGAGCCGGGCCGTCACCGCGGCGACCTGCGCTTCGAGCCGCAGGACGTGGAGCGCGACCTGCTCCGGCCGCGCGGGCTCGGCGGGCTGCGCTCTAGCCGCCGTCGCGGCCCCGAGCCCCAGCGCGAAAACGGCGAAGCGCCTCATGCGGGTTGTATACGTCCGGGACGGGCAGTTCGGCGGGCTGGGGTAGGATGGACCGTCATGCTGCTCGCCCTCGTGCTCCACGCCGTTCTGGTCGCGCCGGTCGAGGAAACCCCCTGGACGTGGGCCGGGATCGAGATCTTCGGCAACCACACCGTCCCGCGCGCCGAGATCGAGAACCGGATCCCGATCCCGATCGGAGAATCCTACGCGAGCGGCGACGCGCCGTTCTGGAAGGACGCCTGCGCCGACGTCGAGAAGCGGCTCGCGTTTGTCAAAGTCGTTTGTGGAGATCGGCCGTTGATGGTCTTCCCCGGAAGGAAGGTCTATCCGATCGTCGGCATCGTCGAGAAGGGTCACGAACGCGTGCTCGAGTTCCGGGCGGCCCCGACCGGCAGCGATCCGTTCGCCAACGACGAGATGGTGACGCTGAGCGCCGAGCTGGGAAAGAAGACCATGGCGGCGGCGATGGCTGGGCATGCGTACAAAGAGAGCGCGGGTACCTGACCTACACCGATCCCAAGGGTCAGAACGAAGATGTGGGTCCCCTCGTCGAGCGGCTCGCGCAGATCGTCCCCCAGCATCGTGCGAACCTGTTCGACGTCTTGCGGCACGAGCGGGACCTGAACCATCGACGGGCGGCGGCGACGCTCCTGAACTGGTTGGGAGAGGATCCGGACCAGATGCTCGCAGACACGATGCCGCTCCTGGATGATCCCGATGGCGGTGTGCGCAACAACCTGTCCCGATTCATGACCCAGTTCGTCGGCAAGGTCCGGTCGAAGCGCCTGCGACATCGGCTGATCGACAGCTTCTTGCTGCAGATTCAGCGGCCGAGCCATGGAGACAGGAACAAGGGGGTCTACGACCTGCTGTTCATGGCCCAGGCATCTCCTGCCGACTGCAAGTACATCCGGCGCCGCGGTACGGAACCGATCCACTACCTGGCGGACAACAGCATCGTGTTCAACGTCCGCGACCCGGCTCAGGAACTCCTCGCGCTCGTGGAGCCGAAAAAGCCCTGACCCCGCAGCTGGCCGGAAAGTTTTTCCGTCCGCATGGCTCCTTCTTGCATGAAGAAGGTCCCGTGGCGTGATCTCGCGCTGTGGCTACCGACCCTGTTCCTGGTCTGGGTCTTCCTGCGTCAGGGAGCGGCCAAGTTCTCGGACACGAGCGGCTGGGCCCGGGCGTTCGAGGTCTGGCACTTTCCGGTCTGGTTCCGCATCCTGATTGGGTGCTGCGAGACGGTTGCCGCCATCCTGCTCTTGACCCGCCGCACCGCTCCGATCGGGGCGGCGTTGATCGCGCTCGTGATGCTCGGTGGGATGGCCACGCACATCTACTGGGGCCGTCCGTCCCAGGTGACGAGCGAGGTGCTCCCGCTCGTGCTGTCGCTGATCGTGCTGTGGGGTCGCTGGCGTCACCTGGCCGCGTTCGCCTCGAGCTGGCGCCGCCCGCGTGAGCGGTAAACCCGCATCCGACATCGGCAGCCTCGTGCGTCGCGCACGGAGCTCGGGTGTCGCGCTCCAGGATCGGCAGGCGGCCTTCTCCGCGCTCGTCGAGCGGTTCGAGGAGATGGCGCTATGCACCGCCCTTCGCGCGTGTGGGGACGTCGAGCTCGCGCGCGACGCGTGTCAGGAAGCGTTCGTCGTCGCCTGGCGCACGCTTTCGACCCTCCGCGATCCCGAGGCGTTCGGCGGATGGCTCAAGTGCCTGGTCCGGACGCACGGAGCGCGCGCTCGCCGCAAGCAAACGGACGCACCGGACATCGCAGAGGGTGGGCCACCGGCGAGCGATGCCGAGCTGGTGCGTCGCGAGACGGAGCGCCGGATTCGAAGCGCGGTGGCGCGGCTGCCGGCCAACGAGCGCGAGGCCGTCCTCCTCGTCTACTTCCTCGGGGAGTCGCTCGAGGTCGTCGCGCGTGTGCAGGGCATCAGCGTCGGCAACGCGGGCAAGCGGATCTATTCCGCCCGCTTGCACCTGCGCCAGTCGCTCCCGCGAGACGTCACCCGCACGCTTCTCGCCGATGCGCCGATGCCGGCCTTTGCGCAACGCGTCGCTGCCGGCCTGCTCGACGAGTTCGTCGGCGAGTACCGCTTCCCCGAGCGTCCGACGCAGCGCGTTGTCCTCCGCCGCGAAGGGAGCCTCCTCGTGAGCTACGCCGGCGGCCAGCGCCACATCCTGGCCGGCCGAGAGAAAGACTCGCTCGTGACCACGGAGTACGATGGCGAAGCGCGCTTCCGGCGCGATCGACAGGGTCGGGTCAGCCACTTCGCGTACTACGAGTTCGGCCGGCGCTTGGGCGTCGCGCGCAAGATCTCCCCCGGAGTGGCCTGCTAGCCAGTATTTTTTAGAAACGGCTTCACGTCTGGTGCGTTTTACTGGCTATGAGACGCGCATGGATCGCAACGCTCTCGGTGGTGGTCATGTTGGTGAGCGGCAGGAGTACTCGCGCTCAAGACGACGCCAAGGTACGAACGGAGCTAGACGCCCAGTACAGGAGGCTGGCCGAGGCTCATGACAAGGAGGACCTCGGCGCCATCGTCGGCCTGAAGACGGCCGATTTCCACGCCATCTTTCCCGACGGCAAGGTGGGCGACAGCCGAGTGATGGAGCAGTACTCGAAGCAGTTCCTGGAGTCGAACGAGCCGCCGTATGACATCCGGGTCACGATCCAGACGCTGACGGTCTCCGAGCACAAGCTGATCGCCGTGGCCGAGGTGGTCCAGGAGGTGACGCGATATCGAGAGCTGGGCGGCCAGCGTCGCAAGGTCGCCACCAGCGTCCTTCAGCGTGAGACGTGGGCGAAGGCGACCGACGGTTGGAAGCTCAAGTCGGTCGATAACGTTCGGGACCAGAAGCGGTTCGTGGATGGGAAGCGCGTCGATCCGAGCAAGCCGTACGACCCAGATGCTCCGCCGTACGACCCAGACCATGGTGGAACGACGAGGCCCTGAAACGTTCCTCGATACGCTCGACGGGGCGATCCACTCGCGGGGCGCTGAAGGTCCTGCCGTTCTTCTGCACGGCCACGCCTACCTCCGATTGTCGCGACGAGGCCTACGGGCTCGTGCACTCCCCGGCATCGACAGGCTTGTCGCAAGTTCCCAGGCCGACCGCCTCGGTCCGCTCCTGTCCGGCCGAGCTGCGACCGTAGGAGCTTTCGCTCTGCGCGTCCTGCGCCACCACGACGAAGTAGACGAACCTACCGGGCGCGACCGCCCCGGGATCGAAGCTCGCCGATCCGGAGTTGCCGCGGGAGCACGCCACGCCGGTCCAGGAAACACTTGCACTGATCGGGCTCGTTCCCCAGACGACGACGTGATCCGTGGCACCGCAGCCCGTGCTGTACTCCACGGTGACCGCCTCCGGCCCCGGGCCTCGTGCCGCGGTCAAGTCCTGTGGCTCCCCCGGGCTCGAGAGATCGGAGTACCGGACCAGCAACATGTCGTCGCCGTCGACGCCGTTGTAGGACCGGCCGGCCACCCACACGCGTCCATTCGCGTCGACCGCCACGCCCTGCGGGAAGTCGCCGTCGTTCGAGGAGATGTAGTACCCGGGGTCCGTGACCTTCTTCCAGAGCAGATTGCCCGATCGATCGTACTTGAGGGTCACGAAGTCCCAGTCGTCGCCTCCGATTTCGCCCCACGACGCACCGGTCGCGTAGACCCCCCCGTGTCGGTCCACGGCGAGGCCGTTCGCGAAGAGCTTGGGCTTGTCGTAGGTCCGGGTCCACTGGAGAGCCCCCTCGGCGCTGTACTGGAGCGTGAGGAAAGCGCTGAACACACTATCGTTGGTGTCCACGAGGGCGTGGGCGTCGCCGCTTGCGGTCACGTCGAGATCGGACAGGAAATCGAAGCGCGATCCGGAGTCGTAGGACCGACTCCACTGTAGGTTGCCGGACGGGTCGTATTTTCGGACGACGGAGTCGTAGTGGTAGGCGTATCCCCCGGACCCGTCGGGTATGGCCGTTGCCGAGTCTCCTCCCAGATACACGTTGCCGAAACCGTCGCAATCGACGGCGCGGGCCGAGTCTGCCACGCCGTTCGAATGGACCCGAGACCACAGAGGATTGCCCGATGCGTCGAGCTTCTGGAGGTACATCCTGCTCATCGGGTACACCTCGCTGATCCCTCCGAGGTAGATGTCGCCGCCCGGGTCCACCGCGACACCCATCGCGACATCGATGCCCGATCCCGATGCGGTGTCGTACGTCCTGGTCCATAGCTCTGCGCCCGACGGATCGAACTTGACGAGCAGGGTGTCGCCTGGACCGAAGAACACAGTGGTCCCCCCGACCGCGTAGATCGCTCCGGAGTCGTCGAGCGCGATGGCGCGCAGGAGGCCGAAGTCGTAGCGCGTTAGCCAGACCAGGGCTCCCGACGCGTCGTACTTGGCCAAGTAGTTCTTCCCCGCGCCGGCGCCGCTCACGATCGCCAGCGCGCCCAGGTTCCCGAGGACGTAGGCGTTCCCGCTCGCGTCGACCTCGATCGCTCTTGCGTCCGATGCGCTGCCCTCGTGCAGCGATCGTGCGAAATCCTCCCCGATCTCGCCGTTGTCCACTCGGATCAGAAGGTCGCGATTCACGGCCACGCCCCACGCGTCGCTCAGACGGACGGTGAAGCGAGCCGTCCCCAGGGCGGTCGGTTGGCCCGAGATCTCGCCCGTCACCCCATTCAAGCCAAGCCCGTCCGGAAGACGCCCGGACACGATGGACCAGCCGATCGGGGCCACGGTGCCCGTGGCGGTGAGGTGTTGCGAGTACGGGACTCGTGTGCTCGCTTCGGCGAGGTAATGCCCGATGTAGGGCGGCGGGACCCGGATCGTCGCGTCGCCCGTGGGCGACTCGACGTCCAGTTTCTCGGGATACCGCATGGGCGTCCAGGTGCCGGTGAAGACGCCGTCTCCGGCCGCCGCGTCGGGCGCGACGCCGTCGTCCGCGAGATCGAACGTCTCGCCCTGAGACGTCGTCACGCTCACCGGACCTGTCGAGAATCCGCAGGTGATGCTCAGGACCCTCAGCGTCACCGGGACGCCGACCTCCGCGGACGTCGGAGCGCGCAGGACCTTGAACAGCTGCCTGCCCGAGCAGCCCAGGGAGCCACGGGCATTGAGTCGTCTCCCGGTGATCGTCGTGCTGTCGAGGACGGCGAGCGGATCGCCGCCGGACAGCAGGAGGCTCCGGATCGCTCTCCAGTCCCTGGAGGGGTCCGCGCCTTTCAAGAGGGCGGCCACACCGGCGACGTGAGGTGTGGCCATGGATGTCCCATTCAACGGCCCGTACCCTCCCGCGATGCCCCAGCGGTTCGTCGCCGGTAGCGTGCTGAGAATGGACTCCCCGGGTGCCGCGATCTGGACGGTGTGCCTACCGAAGTTCGAGAATCCGGCCAGGCCGTCGGTCGGATCGCTCGCGGCGACGGAAATGACGCTGGTCAGGTCGTAGGTCGCCGGGTAGTGCGGGAACTCGTCGGTACTCAGAAGGTCGTTTCCCGCTGCGGCAACGCACAGGATCTCGCGCTGGGCATCGATGGCATCGGCCAGGGCCTGGGAGTGCGCCGAGCCGCCCCAGCTGTTGTTGGAGGCGACGATCGCCACGCCTCCATCCCGCAGCCGCTGGATGTACTGGAGACATTCGACGGCATCGGAGATGTCGCCCGTGCCATTGGCATCGAGGAACTTGCAGGACAGGATGCGCACGTCCCAGTTCACTCCCACCACGCCGATCCCGTTGTCCCCGACGGCACCGATCGTCCCTGCGACATGCGTCCCATGACCATGGTCGTCCCACGGGTCGCCGTTGCCGAGGATCGTGTTGATCCCGTGGACGTCGTCTACGTAGCCGTTGCCGTCGTCGTCGATCCCGTTGGCCGGGAGCTCCCCGGGGTTCACCCACAGGTTCGCCAGCAGGTCCGGATGGGTGGTGTCGATCCCCGTGTCGATGACGGCCACCACGACGCTGCTGCTGCCGGTCGAAATGTTCCAGGCCTCGCGTGCGTCGATGTCCGCGTCGTTCAACCCACCGGTCTGGCCGTTGTTGTGGAGCGCCCACATGTCCTCGTAGAGCGGATCGTTCGGTGTCGCGTCGACCCGGACGCGATAGTCCGGCTCTGCATACGCTACTCGCGGATCGGCACGGTAGCGCTGGATCCCCTCCTCGACACTCAGCCCATCCGGGAGCTTCACGAGGTGCAGATCGAGCTCGGGGAAATCGCGGGTCCGCTCGGCGGCCAGCGCCCTGTGCAGCTGCCCCGCGCTCTCGGCGGACGTTCCGGGCTTGAACCGCACGAGAAGCACACCTTCTTTCCAACGCTCCCCGCCCGTCGGTCGCTCATCCCGCGCGCCTGCGATCGAGTGCTTCGGAGAGCGCAGAGGTTCCTGCGTGACGACGGCGTGGCTCGACTCCGAGACGAGGAGCGCGAGCACTGCGGTAACCGTCCTCGAGCGCGCGCCGCCCTTCATCGTTCTCGCCCCCCGGCTCGACGGCCCGTCTTGTCTCTACATAACCATACAGCGAAGCGAGTTGGCCGGGCGGGCGAAGCTCGCCCCCCAGGTAATCCGGCACCCGGGCCAGGGTAGCGTGGATCGATCGCCGCTGGACCTGTCACTCCGACGACACGAGGCCCGAGCGGATCGCGAAGCGGACGAGTCCCGGCACGTCGTGGATACCCAGACGCTCCATCAGCCGGGCGCGGTGCGTCTCGATCGTCTTGACGCTGACCTCGAGGACGCCGGCGATCTCCTTGGTCGACTTGCCCTCGGCGATGAGCTGCAGGATCTCGCGCTGGCGCTGGGTCAGCCCGGTCAACGGGTCGGCATCGCTCCGCTCGTCCTGCAGGAACCCGTCCACGACGTGGCGCGAGACCCTTGGGGTGAGATAGGTCTCCCCCGCCATCACGGCCTTGACCGCGAGCGGCAGCTCGGCGACCGCCGCGCCCTTGAGCAGGTAGCCCGTGGCTCCGGCCCGGATCGCCTGCATCACGTGGGTCCGGTCGTCGTACATCGAGAGCATCACGACCCGCGTCTTCGGCGACACGCGCTCGCACTGGCGCGCGATCTCGACGCCGTTGAGCCCGGGCATGCCGATGTCGAGCAGCACCAGATCGGGACGATGCAGAGCGATCAGCTCGAGCGCCTCGCGGCCGTCGCCCGATTCCGCGACCACCTCGACGTCCGGGATCGTCTCGAGCAGGGAGCGGATCCCCGCACGCACGAGCGTATGGTCGTCGGCGAGGAGCACGCGAATCGGTTTCACGCCGCTTCCGCGAGCGGGAGCCGCACACGGATGCGCGTGCCCGTTCCCGGCCCCGAGTCGATCTCGATCTTCCCGTCGACCATGCCGACTCGCTCCTGCATGCCGAGCAGGCCCAGGGCCTTACCCGAAGATGCGCGCTCCATCGTCTCCGCCACGTCGAACCCCCGGCCGTCGTCCTCGACGCTCAGGTCGAGCCGCGATCCGTCGCGGCGCACCGTCACCTCGACGCGCGACGCGCCGGCGTGCCGGACGACGTTGGTCACCGCCTCCTGCACGACGCGGAACGCCGTGATCGGAACGTGGGCCGGCAGGCGCCCCAGCTCCGTGTCGCCCCGCATCTCGATCTCGATGCCCGTGCGCTCGGCCACGCTCTCGAGATAGCCCCCGAGCGCGGGCACGAGTCCCAGCTCGTCGATCAGCGGCGGCCGCAGGTCGAGCGACATGTCGCGAATCCGCTGCACCATCCGATCGACGAGGTTGACCGTGTCGTCGATCCGACGGGCGACCTTGTCCCGGTCCGTCTGTGCCGAGAGCAGCTGCAGGTTGATGATCACCGCGGTCAAGGACGGTCCCATCTCGTCGTGCAGCTCGCGCGCGATGTGCTGGCGCTCGTCTTCCTTCGCCGCCTCGAGCCGGCGGGTCAGACGCCGCAGGCGCTGGTAGGCGTCGTCGAGATCCTGTCGGGCCCTCTCGCGCTGCTGGTGCAGGTCGAGCAGCTCGCGGTTGCGCTTCTGGAGCACGGACGTGCGTCGCCAGTGCGCGCCCCAGGCGAGCGCGATCAGCGCCGCGGCAACGAGCACCCGAAACTGCCACGTCATCCAGAACGGTGGCACGACGAGGATCTCGAGTGGCGCCGCGGCCTCGCTCCACACGCCCTGGCCGTTGCGCCCACGGATCCGGAGTGCGTGCTGTCCTGGCCGGAGCGAGGTGAACGTGATCTCGCGCCGACTGCCGACGTCGATCCAGTCGTCGTCGAGCCGGTAGGCGTAACGGTGCTCACGCTCGGGAGTGTGGTCGAGCACGGCCAGCTCGATCGACAGCCACGTCCCGTACGGGAGAGTCGCACGCTCGGGATCGCGCGCCGAGTATCGACCGACGACTTCGCCCGACGCCGTGCGGATCGAGCGCACGACGACGGGCGACTGTGCGGGCGCTTCGAATGCGGTGCCGGCCGGCAGCGCGAGGAAGCCGCGGACCGTGCCGAAGCACAGGAGGCCGCGGCCGCGCGCAGCGGCTCCTGGCTCGAACTCGGCCGAGGGCAGACCGTCCGAGACGAACAGGTTGTTGAACGCGTTGCGATCCGGGTGGAACCGCGACAGGCCGCGGCGCGTCGTGATCCACAGGCTACCGTCGTCGTCCTCGACGAGGGCCATCACGTCGTCGTCGAGCAAGCCGTCGCGTTCGGTCACGCGAGCGAAGCGGACCGGCCCATTCCCGTCTTCCTCGATGCGGTTCAGACCGCCGCCCGCCGTGCCGACCCACAGGCGCCCGCGGGCATCCTCGAGCAGCGCGGTCACGTAGTGATGGCCGATGCTCGAAGGCTCGGCGGGGTCGGGGACGTAGCGCCGGGCGCGGCCCGTCTCCGGATCGAGCGCGGCGAGCCCGCCCGAGCGCGTACCGACCCAGATGCGGCCCGAGCGATCGTCGAGCAGCGCGGTGACGTAGTCGTCGCCGAGGCTGGCCGGGTCGCTTGGGTCGTGAGCGAAGCGCTGCAACACGGCGCCGTCGTCGTCGAGCCGGTGGAGCCCGGCCTCGCCGGTCCCGACCCACAGGCGACCTTCGCGGTCCGCGAGGATCGCGGCGACGTAGCCCGGGCCGAGCGTGCGAGGATCGCTCGGATCGTGCTCCCAGTGCTTCGTTTCGCCGCTCCGGGGATCGATTCGCAGCAGCCCGGAGTTGGTCCCGACCCAGATCCGACCCGCGCGATCCTCCTCGAGCGCGAGCAGGGTCTGGGACACCCCTTCGTCGCCCCCGCGCAGCACCGTCTCGTAGCCACCGCCGAGCGGATCCCAGCGCACGAGATAGCCCGTGCGGGTACCGATCCAGACGCCGCCCCGGCGGTCGTGGAGCACCGTCGTGACGTCGCGGCCGGTGACGCCCGCGGGCGGGAACCCGCCGTCGTCCGGGCCGCCGAGCCGCTGCGAAGCTCGCGACAATCGCGCGAGGCCACCGCCCCAGGTGCCGACCCACAGCGCGCCGGCGGGATCGGAGAGCAGGGCGATGATCACGTCCTCGCCGAGGCTGTCGCGCCGCGCCGCGTCGTGCCGCGACGTGCGCATGCGACCGGTGACCGTGTCGAGCTCCGTGAGCCCGCCGCCGTGCGTTCCGATCCAGATCCGTCCGGGAGCGCCGGGAGTCAAGGACGTGATCAGCTCGTCCTGCAGCGCCTCGGGATCGCCTGGCCGAGGCCGGAACGTCCGGAACGTGCCGCGCTCGACGTCCATCCGGCTCAGCCCATCGATCGTGCCGACCCACAGAACACCCGCGTCGTCCTCGAGGAGAGCGGACACCCGATCGTCTCCCAGCGACTCCGCGTTCCCGGGATCGTGACGATAGGCCTCGAAGATCCCGCGCTCGCCGTTCCAGCGATGGAGTCCACCCCCGAGAGTCCCGACCCACAGCCGCCCGGCGCGATCCTCGTACAGCGAGAGAACGTAGTCGTTGACCAGGCCCCGCTCGTCTCCCGCCTGGATGCGGTCGAAGCCGCGGGCTCCGGGCTCGAGCCGGTTGAGCCCCTTCTGCGTCCCGACCCACAGCGTGCCGCGGCGGTCCCGGACCATCGCGTAGACGCTGTCGTGGCTCAGGGACTCGGTGTCCCCGCTATCGTGTCGGTAGTGCAGGAACGAGCGCGTCGCCGGGTCGAGCCGGTTCAACCCTCCCGTGTTGGTCCCGACCCACAGCGTGCCGTCCTCGTCCTCGTGGATCGTGCGGATCGTGCTGTCGGAGAGCGACCCTGAATCGGACGGATCGTGCTGGAAGGTCACGTAGCCGTACCCGTCGAACAGGAACAGGCCGTTGCGCGACCCGATCCAGAGCAGCCCGTCGCGGTCCTGATGCAGGGCGGTGATCACGGACGGCGGGGGCCCGCCGTCGGTGCCGATGCGCTCGAAGTGCAGCCGCGGGTCGCGCTCGGCGAACGCCGGCACGGCGAAGAGCAACAGGCTGGCGGCCGCGCCCACTCTGGACACGTTTTCCCTCGGCTGCTGGCCTTCCTTATATACGACGGCCCGGGAATCGCCAACGGACCGCCAGCAGCCGAAGGTTCAGGGGCTCTCCCACCGGCAGGAGTTGACCGAGCGGACGAGGTAGTAGTGGATCCCCGGGAGCGACTGCGCGCCGACGTCGATCCATGCGCTCGCCCCGCCGGACTGGCCGGCGAAGGTCCCGTTCCCGAACTGCCGGTCGGTCGAGCGCCAGACGTCGTAGCTCGCGGCACCGACGCCGGTCCAGCTCAGCTGCACGTCGGCGTCGCCCGACCGGTTCACGAACAACGTGTCGCCGACGGGAGGCGGCACACCCTGGGCGCACGAGACCGGGTTGCAGTTGAACGGAACGTTGCTCTTCAGGTGCAGCGTCCAGCCCTGCAGCGTTCCGCTCCGGTTGCCCGCATTGGTGATCTTGAGCCGCCAGTTGCCCTGGGGTGGGGCACCAATGAAGTCGGCGAGCGCCCCCGGACCGTCGGGCGCGGTCACGTCGTCGTAGGTCGTGTGGATCCCCGAGATGCCGGCGTGAGAGTTGTTGTGCAGGTAGACCGGCGGGTTGACCCCCGGGCGAAACAGGATCACCTCGAGGTCCCCGATGTTCAGATGATCGACGTCCACCGTCACGTCGACCTCGGTGAGCGGGAAGCTCACCGGGACGTTGATGATGGAGTTGGCTCCCGTGGTGCTACTGCGTGGGATCTCCATCGGCGTGTCGGGCGACGGATAGCTCTTGGCGTAGGTTCCGACGTCGATCGGGAACGCGCTGCCGACATCGAACCCGTCGCCGGTGACCTGCATCGTCGCGCCGGCGAACTGGCCGCAGCCCACCTGTGGTTGGAGCGTGACTTCGTAGTGCGGTGCGGCCGAGCCGGCCTGGGCCCCGACCGGCATGTCGGCGTAGGACGCCGTCGAGTCGTACACCTTGAGCGCACTCGGATTGGCCGCGAACAGCTGGCCGAGCACGGAGGTCGCCGTCGCGTCTCCGGCGTTTCGAAGCGTGATCGGGATCTTGGCCGACTCACCCGGGTCGAGCACACCGTCGCCGTTGCCGTTCGGCCCCGAGTCGTCCACGACGTGGGACCAGTAGCTCGGGCGCGGACCCGAAGTCACCGTGAAGCGCCCGCCCGTGACGACGAGCGAGAACGACTGCGGTCCCGCGGGGATCGCGTGCGGGGAGATCTGGATCGAGTACACGCCGGGCGCGGGATCCGCGATCAGCACCTGCTCGAGGTTGTTCAGGCGATCCGGCGCTCCACCGACCTTTGAAACCCCCTGGAAGAAGTGATTGCCCCAGAACCCGCCGCTCGGGCCGTCCACGCGCAGGTCGAGGTCGTTGACCAGGTGCGTCGTGGCCGCCGGCGTCGACGGGTAGTCGGTCCAGGCCAGCGTCACCTCGAGCGGCTCGCCCGTGTCCTGCATCTGGAGCTGGAAGATGACCGGGGCATCGGCGGGAGAGACGAAATCCCCCGCGTCGTCTGTGACCCACAGTCCGCGCGCATCGCCCGAGAAGTAAAGGGCGTTGTCGAGCAGCACCCGCCCCCAGCCCTGCTCGTCCGACGGGATCGTGATCGGGTGGCCCTCGGCGTCGACCTGGATCGATACCGCGGAGTTCACCAGCATCGCCTTGAGCAGCGCCGAAGTCGGCGTGAACCCGTTGGCCGGAACGGGCGCCCCGGTCGGATACCAGCCGTTCATGAAATACTCGCGGGTCAGGAGCGCCATGCCCGAGACGCCCGGCGCGGTCATCGAGGTCCCGGTATATCCCTGGGTCTCGCAGTTGTTCGTCGTCACGTTGCCGTCGCTCCTGGCCGACTGGATGCTCGCGCCCGGGAACACCACGTCGGGCTTGATGCGCCCGTCGTCGGTCGGGCCCCACGCCGAGATGTCCGACAGGACGTCGGCGCCGGTGCCGGGGAACGTCCCGCCCGTCGCCATCCCGTTCTTCGCCGTCGACGGGCTGCCGATCGTCCCCGTCCCGCCGAGCGCGTTGTTGCCGCAGGCGAACACGATCAGGAAGTCGGGATGGCTCCACATGAACTCGTCCACGTCGGCCGACGCGTCGGAGTAGACGTTCTGCACCGCCCCGGTCTCGTTGTCGTTCCACGAGTTCGAGTGGACCCGCGCCCCCTGGTCGTAGGCCTGCTGGAACACCGGGTTCAGATCGGTCACCGGGCAGCCGATCCCCGGAAGATCTCCGCAGGCGTCGGCGGCGTAGCCGGCGTCCTGGATCACGAGCTTCGCTCCCGGAGCCATTCCGTCGCCCGCGTCGTGCACGAGCGGATGGGCCCCGTCGTCGCCCGCGAGTGTCCCGGCCACGTGGCTCCCGTGCCCCTGCGTATCCCAGTCGGCGGGATCCGTCGGATCCTCGGTTGCATGAAGGAAGTCGACGGCCAGCACCTTGCGGTGGCTCGGGTCGACCGTGGTGCCGCCGCCGACGTTGGTCTGTGGCAAGCCCAGCGCGAAGTCGCGGAAGTAGCACATGTCGGCATCGAGGCCGGTGTCGAGCACGGCTGCGACCTGGCCCGTTCCGTAGATCCCGCGATTGAAGATCGGCGTCGTCATTCCGCCACTGAGCCCGGACTGGCCGACCCAGATGGACTTGTCGTTGGCCAGCGTCCGCCGGTGCCGCTGGCCGATCCAGAACACGTCGTTGCGCTCGGCGAGTCCGGTCAAGCGACCGCGGAGATCCTCCGATGTTGCGAGAACTGTGATGCGCCCGAAGCGTCCGCCCCGGCCCGCACCGGCGACCCGCACGCCGGCGCCGGCAAGCTCGACGGCCACCGCTTTCGGATCGGCGTCGGGGAACAGGTGCAGCACAACTGCGATCTCGTCGTCCAACTGCCCCGAGCGCGAGGCCTGCTCGATCTCCGGCGCGATCTTGTCCTGGGCGAGGTAGGGCACGGCCCACTCGACGCCGGCAACGCGGGACAGCGCGACCGCGCGCCCCGGCGGAACATCGACCAGGTACGCCTGATCGGGAAGCGGCACGACGATTCGCGCGCCGGCGGACTCGAGCTTGCCGCGCTCGAGCCAGCCCGGCGCGTTGCGAAAGCGCACGACCCAGCGTCCGGGCTCGCCGGACTTCGCCGTTGGCCGCGCAGCGCGAGCGCCGTCGACGGCGCCCGAGCGCAGATGAACCTTGCCGCCGGGCTCGGCCGCAGCTGCGGCCGCGGCCGCGGCTACGGCCGAGAACAGCAAGACGATGGCGACGATGCTTCCCGCGGCTCTCATGTTTACAGACTCCCTCATTCGCAAGCGGTACCCTGCCGCGGCGTGCCGTCGGACCGGGTGCCCATCGGTGCCGTGCCGCAGGCGCTGCGCACGCGCACCAGGTAGAACTGGATCTCGCCGGGTCCGGGGTTCGTGTCCCAGGCCGCCGGCACCTCCGTTTGCGACACGCCGGAGGCGACGCAGGTCGCGTTCCAGAAGTCGCTCGCCGTATCGCTGCGCAACAGATCGTAGACCGCCCCCCCGGAGCTCGCGGGCGCGGTCCAGCGGAACTCGATCGGGCCCTTGCTGCCGCGGAGATCGCTCACGGGCGACGGCGCGGTCCACGCGGTCGCGTCGCCGGGCACGCAGTCCGCACCGTTCGTCACGCCGTCTCCGTCCCCGTCGATGCCGGCAAGGCCGTCGCACCACTGGAGAAACTTCCACAGCGCGGTCGCCCGGTTGGCAGCGGAGAACAGGCGCTCGACACCGTATCCCAGGAACGCCGTGCGGTAGTAGCCGCCGTGCTTGTCGACGCCGGCAGGACCCGCGCTCCCGGAGAACGCCAGCTCCGCCGGCGCAGCCGGGGAGACGACGTCCGAATAGTCCGGGGAGATGTTCTTCAGCGTGATCGTGCCCATTCCGCCGAACGCGGAACCCTGACCGGTCACCTGGCTCTGCCCGGTGTCCTCGTTGACGGTCCCGACCCCCAACCGCTGGTGCATGAAATCGCTCACGCCGTCTCGAGCGAAGACGTAGTCGGAGCTGCTCAGGAGCAGACAGCCGCCCCGAGAATCGAACCACTGCGCGAGCTCGAGCTCCGAGAAGATGCTCGGGCCGGCGTAGAAGCTCTCGACGCCCGACCACCAGATCACCTTGTCGTAGAGCGCCAGGGCCGCGTAGTCCGGCTCCTCCTGCTGCATGACGTCGTAGACGTCCCACACGTCGTACGTGACGGGGTAGAAGTAGGGAGACAGCGGCAACGCATTCATCGCGGCAAGGTAGTCCGCCTGGTAGTCCGCCTGGACGCCCGACTCGTCCCAGTCGTCGTCGACGAGCAGCACCGGCGGCACGTTGCGCGTGGTGAAGGTCGAGGTCGGCGAGAACGCCCCGAAGCCGCAGACGTTGCGCGCGCGGACGCGCCACCGGTACTGCGTGCCCTGGGCCAGGATCTGCCCGACCTTGTGACTCGGCGTCGTCGACGGGGCGCTGTAGAAGATGCTCTGGAACGTCGGGTCGGTCGAGACCTCGACGACGTAGCTAGCAGCCCACGGGACCACCTGCCATGTGAGAGTCGGCTGCGGAGATACGTTCGTCGCACCCGAAGCGGGCAGGCTCGGCACGGCGGGCGCCGGCACCGCGGTGCGAAGGTTCAGGTACAGCGGGTGATCGCGATTCAGACCCGGCGTGTCGCCGTCGAGAACCAGCTCGTAGTTGCCGTTGGCCACGGTGCCGGGGGCGATCGACAGGACCGACGATCCACCGGGGGCGACCGGATTGACGTCGAAGCCCGCCGTCGCGCCCGCAGGCACGCCGGCGAGCGAGAGCGTGACGGGACTCGCGTAGCCTGAGTGCTGCTCGACGTCGATCGTGTACCTCGCCGTTGCCGGTGCGCAGACCTCGGCGGTCACGGGGTGCGGGTCGAGATCGAATCCCGGGGCGTAGGCGCAGTTCAGGCACACCAGCGCGAAATCCTGGTCGATCTCGTCTCCGACGTTTGGAACACCGTCCGAGTTGATGTTCGTCGCCACCACGCGGATCGTCGCTTGCCCGGGAGGAACGGAAAAGAACACCCCCTCGGCGTTGTTCTTGGCGTCGGCGATACCTCCGGTCGTGGACCAGCCGCTCGCGCCGAAGACGTTGCCACGGTAGGTGCTGGCGCCGGCCTGGACCACGAGGTCGAGATCGTTGTTCCACGCGGGGGTGGTTCCACCGAGACCCGGCCCCGGCGCGTCGGTCCACGCGAGCAGGATGCGCATCGGCTGGCTCGGGTTCACCGGAACCACCTCGCGCAGCCAGTTCTCCCCCGTCTCCTCGAAGACTCGCGTCTGGTCGAAGTAGATCGCGCTCCCCACGGGCGGCCGGACCAGCGCGTCGAGATCGAGACGGCCCCAGCCCTGCTTGCTGTCCGGCCGATGCCCTAGCACCACGCCGTCGGCATCCCGGTTTCCGGCGAGGTCGCGGGCCGTGGCCATCAGCATCGCCTTGAGCAGCGCCGGGCTCGGATCGCCGCTGACGCCGGGCAAGCCCCGGTAGTACTGCGTGAACAGGGCCGCCGCCCCCGAGACCTGAGGCGCCGCCATCGACGTCCCGCACAGTAGACCGTGGTCGTAGCCGGCGCCGACGTTGGGATAGGTCGAGTCCACGTAGCAGCCGGGCGCGACGAGGTGCGGAATCCGACGCCCGTCCTTTGCCGGACCGTGCGCGCTGTTCGAAGACAGGCTGTTCACGTCGGGGGTCGGACTCAGGTCGGCTGGATCGATGGCCCGGGTCGAGCCCACGACGAAGATGTTCTTGGCCTCGTCGGGCGTTCCCTGGGACGAGACGCCGCCGTTACCGTTGCCGATCGCCTGCACGTAGAACAGCGACTGGTTGCCGGGGATCGTCGGGTTCGCGTCGCGAACCCCCGCGTCGATCATCATCGCGTCGGCGTCGTAGCCCAGCGCGGTCGACGAGGTGCCCCAGCTGTTGTTCGAGATCGTCGCCCCGTTACGGGACGAATCGGAGATCAGCTCGAACACGCCGCCGGGGAGGAAGCGGAACAGGATGAACTCCTGCTCGAGGATGCTCGACGCCGGAGCCACGCCCTGCCCGCGCAGGAAGCCGTAGTCGTCGGTCACGGCGCTCGCGCCGTTGCCGGTGACGATTCCGGCGACGTGGGTGCCGTGGCTGCTCGGAGCGACGGTGCAAGTGGCCCCGATGCACGGCAGGCGGCTCCCCGCCAGGTCGGGGTGGCCCTCGTCGATCCCCTCGTCGACAACGGCGACCGTGACGCCTGTGCCGTCGACGCCGGCGACCGAGAGCCAAGCCTGGTAACCGGGATACGCGACGTTGAACTCGTCCAGGTTGTTGACGTTGATCTGGGCCGCGACCTCGGCGCGCGCGCCCCAGTCCCCGGTGAGCGGCTGGATCGAGTACACGCCCGGGATCTCTGCGGCAAACCGCATCCGCGCGCCGGGGATCCGGAACGCCGCGATCTCGAAGTCGTCGTCGATGACGGTCCGGCGCCCGATCTCGGATCCGATCGTCGACAGCGCACGGGCGACCGCCTCGACCCCTGCGCCGCGGTAGATCAGAACCCGCACGTCGAGGATCTCTCCCACGCGCTCACGCAGCGGCCCGTGCACCCTGTAGGCCGGCGCGAAGTCGCCGGTCCAGCGCACACGAGATTGGCCGCGAAGCCGCTCGCGGTCCGCGCCGTGGCCCCAGACGATGTACGTGTCGGGGTGGACGTAGCGCACCGGCTCGAGGTTGGCCGCTCGCAGCCGCTGCGGGACATCGCCCGGAATCGGCCCGTCGAACTGCACGAGGTGCAGGTCGGGACCGACGCTGGCCGAGCGATTCCAACCCGGGGGGAGGGCTGGCTCCCCATCCAGCGGATCGAACTCGAACTCGGCGAAGCGCAGCGTGTGATCCGCGGCATGTGACGGTCCCGGCTCGGCGGCAGCGCTCGAGGCCACGACCGCTACGAGCCAGGCTGCGACGGCGACGTCAACGAGCTTCCGCATCACTCCCGTCCGTGACTAGACGACGAACGACGGCGGCGGCCCATCGAGCCGCCGCCGTCTTGGGACTGCTAGGAGGTCGAAGCGATTACCTGGACCTCGGCGCCTGACGCCGCTCCGTGGCCTCTTCCTTGCGCTCATGGGTCGTGGGTGTGCTCGGATGGATCGCCGGCGTCCACGACGCGAGACCCATCTCCGTGTTGTCGAGCATGTTGCTCGTCGACGCGGCGGCCGCCTGCCGCTTCTCGATGAGTCGCTGACTCAGCTCAGCTGCCCGAGACAGCCCGCCCGAGTTCATGAACTCGCACGTGCCGAGGAAGTCGCCGTGACCCATGTGGTCACCGACCGTGTCCAGCTCGACGCCGAGCGTCCGAGCCTTGTCGGGCTCACCCGACGGCGAGTGACAGACCCACAGCTTCTTCATCTCGACGATGACGCCCTCGATCCTGCCATCGGGGTTGATGCCTCGGCCGGCCATGATCGTGCCGTCGGCGTTGACCGCGAAGAGGTCGAGGATCGTCCAGAAGAACAGCTCGTCCAGGCCTTGCTGCACGAGGAAGAGCTGCGCGTCCTGCGTTCCCATCCCTTCGTTCCAGAACATCGGGATCGACCCGAAGCGTGGGTTTCCGACGCGACCGACGATCGTCTTGCCGTTGTCGCTGATGGCGAACGGATCGACGAAGTCCTGGAAGTGCGCCGGTGGCTCGAGCCGCGTGAAGCTGCCGTCGGGGTTCGCCCGGAAGCCGCTGTTCCAGCCGTTGGGGAAGTCATAGCCGAAGTTCCGTCCGCAGGCGTACTGGCCGTCGGCCGTGACGTCGTACGTCTCGCCCTTCCACAGGCTGTCGCTCCAGCCCGGATTCGCGATGCAGACCTGCGTGTCGAGGCATGCACTGGCCGACGTACAGTTCGTGCCGGCGCTCGGACCCACGCAGGCGCCGGCGCAGGCGAAGTCACCCGTGCAGTTCGTGCCCGGGTTCGTTCCACCGACGCAGCCGCCAGAGCAAACGCTGTCGCTCGAGCAGACGAAGCCGTCGTTCGTTCCGCCGGCGCAGGCGCCGCGGCACTGGCTGTTGCTCGTGCAACTCGCGCCGGGGTTCGTTCCACCAACGCACTGGTTATTCGTGCAGACGCCGCGGTTCTGGCACGTCCCGCGGTTCTGACAGGTCCCGCGGTTCACGCAGTTACCATCGTCGACGAACTCCGGACAACCGCCGCTCGTGCTGGCGGAGTTCGTGGTGCAGTTGCCACCACTCTGAACGCAGTACTTGGGCCCGATGCCGTTGGGGTCACCCCAGAAGTGCCAGGCCCCGTCCTCCCAGTAGGCGCCGCGACGGTCTTGGAACAGCATCCTGTTCCAGCCAACGACCTTCGTGCCGTCGTCGGTGACCGCGTTGCCGCGGGTGCTCAAACCGTTCGCCGAGCCGAGATCGATCGTCGTGTTGGTGGCCTTGTCCCACAGAAACCCGTGGGAGGCCGCGCAGCCGACCCACCCAAGGCCGGTGGCGAAGTCGCCCTCGCCGCCCATGCCGAAGAACGACATGCGCGAGCTGCCGCACGGCACATAACCGGGGTGGGTGGGCAGATAGTTGGTCCACTCGTTCTCGGTTCCGCTCCAGGTCGCGGGCCAACCGTAGACGAAGGTGTCGGGCTTGGTCGGTTCACCGGGAGGTGTGCCGAACCGTCGACCGCCACCCATGACCACACCGCCCGAGGAGATCTGGCAGGTGCTCACCGACTCGCCGATCCTCGTTCCCCAGCCACCCTCGCGCGTCCACTCGACGCAGTAGTTGCCGAAGACGGCCGGATTGGCGATGAACACGGTGCCTTCCGGGTTCATCGAGGTGATGTTCGAGGAGGGAATACTCCCGGGCGGATCGATGAACCCGATCGACGTGAAGGACACTCCGCGGTTGTCCGCGAAGGTCGAGGTGATCAGGAGGACGGCCAACGCCGCCGCTCCCAGAAGAACGAGACCCTTTCTCATGAAACCCCCTTTGCTCGCACCGGTCGCCGGTTCATTCCGATGGATCGACGGGCGGCACCCACGTGGTTGAAGACACCGAACCCTGTTCCTGCAGACCTCGATCCCGCTGGCGGAGCAGATTCCCCACCAGCGGCGTCAAGCACGACGTCGTTTCGGACTTCGGGACGAAACCGTCCGCACCCGCGGCCCAGGCTTCGAGCCGTGCGGCGTGGCTGTCGTGAAACGACAGCAGGACCACGAGCGGCGCCTCGCTCCGCGCCTTGATCCGTCGTGCAACCTCGAACCCGCTCATGTCGGGGAGGATGACGTCGATCAACACCAGATCCGCGGGCTGTGTCCCGATCCAAGCGAGAGCCTCCGTCCCCGAGTGCGCCCGTCCGACGACTTCGAACAAGCCGTCGCCGGCGATCCAGTCCGCGAGACTGTCGAGGAACACGTCGTTGCTCCCGACGACGAGGGCCTGGGCCCGGCTCACTCGTACGTTCCTCCGTTCATCGCCAAGGGATCGCCTCGAACGTGCGGCATTATTCGAGGAACCGGTCGGGATGGCTGTCGGGGAGTTCCTGACATCGAGCGGAAACAACCCCGACCGACCCTGGTCAGCCAGAAAACAGCCGCGAGTCAGGGATTCTCTGACAGGCACAGCCGCCGATTCGCTCTATAACGACGGCCTGCTCGCACCGGTGCGAGGCGAGAGGTTAGTCCTGCGCGCAACCGCGACAGCCTGCGCTGCCTTGATCCTGGGGGCCTTCCTCCCGGCACACGCCGGCGCGCCTTCCCCGGATCTGCGCGAGGTCCTGTCCGCGGCGAATCCCGAGGACCACATCCCTGTCGTGGTGCTGATGGCCGAGTTTCCGCAGCGCCAGGCGCTGCTCGACCAGGTGCGCGGGCTCAGCCGCGCCCGCCGCCGGGCGCACGTCGTCACGACCCTGAACGAGCTCGCCCGTCGGAGCCAAGGGCCCGTCCGGTCACTCGTCGCCCGCGAAGAGCGCTCCGATCGCGTGCGAGACGTTCGCGTGCTGTGGGGCATCAACGGCCTGGCGCTCGAGGCGCAGCCCGAGGTGATCGAGCGTCTCGCCGCGCTGCCGGGAGTCTTACGCGTATTTCACGACAGAGCCACGGCGCATCCGGACACGTCGCCATCGGACATCGGCCCGACGGGTGGCGACGTCTCGGGTCCCGACACGGAGGCGGCGGTCGCACCCGACGTGGTGGCCCACGGCGCCCAGCAGGTGTGGGACGAACTCGGCTACACGGGGGCCGGCGTCATCGTCGCCGTGATCGATACGGGTTTCGATCGGACGCATCCGGACATCGCCGACCACATCTGGAGCAACCCCGGCGAGATCGCGGCGAACGGGATCGACGACGACGGCAACGGCCACGTCGACGACACCTGGGGCTGGGACTTCTGCGCGAACTCGCAGCCCGTCGTGAGTGCACACGGCACGCAGGTCGCGGGTCAAGTCGCGGGCGACGGGACGAACGGCACGGTCACCGGCATGGCCCCCGACGCCGAGCTGATGTCGCTCGGGATCGACTGCGACACGCCGTCCCGCGCCTGGCAGGCGAGCGACTACGCCATCGTCGAGGGCGCGGACGTGATCACGCAGTCCTACAGCTGGTGGTGGACCGACCAACCGGACTACGAAGCGTTCCGCCGCCAGACCGACGTCGAGCTGGCCGCAGGCTTGGTCCACGCCAACTCGGCGGGCAACTTCGGCGGCAACGAGGCGATGCATCCGATCCCGTACAACATCTCGACTCCGGCCAACTGCCCCGCGCCCTGGCTCCACCCGGACCAGACGCTGATCGGCGGCATCTCCTCCGTGGTGGCGGTCGGCAACGTCACGTGGGGATCGGACGTGATCGCCGCATCGTCCTCCCTCGGTCCCTCGGCCTGGGAGGACATCCGGACCTGGACCGATCCGATCTACCCGCACGACATGCCCCCCGAATACCAGGACTACCCACACCACAACGGTCAGCTGATGGGGTTGATCAAGCCCGACCTCTCGGCCTACGGCAACGGCACCGTTTCGACCTGTCCGGGTCCGAGCTACTGCCAGTTCAGCGGGACGTCGTCGGCGACGCCGCACGTGTCGGGTGCGATCGCTCTGATGCTGCAGGCCAATCCCGATGCGATGCCCGAACAGCTGGCTCAGGCCCTGATGACGACGGCGCAGCATCGTGGAGCTCCCGGCAAGAACAACGTCTATGGTGCGGGCTTGCTTCAAGCCTACCTCGCCGTCCTGGCGGTCGAGTCGGGCGTGGTCTACGCATCGCACGTCGTCGACGACACGGCCGCCGGCAACGGCGACGGGCTGCTCGACCCGGGCGAGACGGTCGTGCTGCAGATCACGATCGAGAGCCGGACCGACGCGGCGATCGACGGGCTCGAGGCAGTTCTCTCGACCGCGACACCGGGCGTGACGATCCACGATCACTACAGCGTGCTTCCGACCTTGCCGGCGCGGGGCACGGCGACGAGCCTCGTGCCGCACTTCTCGCTCAGCCTGGCGCCCTCCGTGTGCAGGTCGATCGTGAGCTTCGATCTCGAGCTGCGCTACGGCGGCGTGGTGCGCCGGTCGGGCTTCCGGGTGCGCATCGGCACCGAGACTCCGCTTTCGGGCCTCGATTGGAGCTTCGAGACCCCGGCGGGCTGGACCGCAGATCCCGGCACGGCGAGTCGCGGCACCTGGGTGCGCGAGGATCCGGTGGGCGTGATCGCCACCGGCGGGCCGAGCAACCCCGAGGACGATACGACCCCGGCTCCCGGCGTCGCCTGCTGGGTCACGGGGAGCGGCGGCGGAAACCCGAGCAACAACGACGTCGACGGCGGATCGACCTACCTCTACTCCCCGACCTTCGGCGCCCCGCACGTTCTGGAGATGTCCTTGACCTACGATCGCTGGTACTACGACGACTCGGCGAGCGGCGACACGTTCAAGGCCGAGGTGTCGAACGACGGCGGCCTGAGCTGGACGCTGCTCGACCAGCGCGTCACGCCGACCCCGGGGGGCTGGGCGCCGTTCGCGGCGGACCTGATGACGCTGATCGTCCCGAGCGACGACATGCGCCTGCGCTTCACCGCGACCGACGGCAGCACCGACACAGTGGTCGAAGCCGCCGTCGACGAAGTCCACATCGCCGGGACGTGGGTCGACTGCCAGAGCTACACGCCACCGGCGATGCTCGCCCCCAACCCGATCGGCGCGACGTTGCGCGTCGCCAAAGACCCAGGCGGCCACGTCGTGCTGAGCTGGGACGCGCCGCCGGTCGATGCCGCCCATGGCGCCGCCACGTTGTACCGGATCGAGCGCGCCCTCGATCCGCAGGGTCCGTTTACCGACGCCGGCTCGTCGACGTCACCCCGCTGGGTCGACGTCGATGCGCTCGACAGCACCGCCTCCTACTACTACCGCGTGACCGCCGCAAACAGCGGCGGGAGCGCGTGACTCCCGAAGAAAGGCCCCCCATGCGACCCGAAGATTCCCGTCACCCGTTTGCCGTGAGGCGCTCGCTCGCTCTCGCGACCCTCATCGCGGTGCTGAGCGTGCTCGCGCCGGTCGTGGCGCGAGCCGAGCAGGACACCTGCGAGAGTGATACCGAGAAGCCTCGGGACACGGTCGCCCCGACACGCCCCGGGCCATGGCGTGAGGACCTCAAGCGCGGGCCATCGCGCATTCGCGTGCCGGGAACGCGCACGGTCGCGCCGCAGGATCCGCTGTCGATCGACGCGACGACGAAGGGCCGCTGGGTGCCGGGCTACCGTCCGGCGACGGGCGAGGCGCAAGCCGAATTCGACGCGTGGAAGGCCGCGCAGCGAGCGACACTCGGGACCTCAGACATCGGCCGGCTGGCGCACGGTCCCAGTAGCAGCTATGCCGCGAACTTGCTCAGCGGCGGTCGCACCGACCCCGGTCCCGACGAGCCGATCACGCACATCGTCCGTGACGACAAGTACTCGATCTCTCCGGTCGATCTGCGCACGCTCCCGGCTTCCGCGGAGAGCGCGTCGGCGCTGCCCAAGGCCGGTAAGCCCGAACGCGACACCGGCTACCACCACCTGTCGGGCATGACGTGGGACGAGTACCTGTGGAGCAAGAAACAGGCGGAGAACGCGCCACCGACTCCGGACGGCCAGCAGGCGAACGCCGTGCTCCCGTCGTCGCTCGCGCCCCCATTCGCGGGCGTCGGATTCGACGCCATCGGGACGGACTTCACGGGCGCTCCGCCCGACCCGATCATGGCCGTCGGTCCGGGCCACCTGGTCGCGATCGTCAACAGTCGCTACCGGGTGTGGGACAAGTCCGGGAACCCGCTCACCCCCGCGATCTCGCTGGATCAGTTCTTCAGCGGCGTCGCCAACTGCAGCGGCGCGTTCGACGTGTTCGTCGACTATGACGAGGCCCTGGACCGCTTCGTGATGGGGGGCGAGACGCTCTTCGGCGCGGGTGGCGCCACCGACTCCTATCTGTGCGTCGCCGCCACGGCCACGGGGGACCCGACAGGCGTGTGGAACCGGATCTCGTTCCGCGCGGACGTGCTCGAGCAGTCCACCTGGATCGACTACCCGCACATGGGGATCGGGCTCGACGCGATCTACATCACGGGGAACATGTTCAGCGACGGTGGGGGGTTCCATCACATCGGCGCGTACGCCGTGGACAAGACCGCGCTGTATCAGGGGACCGCGGTGTCGGTCGCCGAGGCCAACCTCGGCGGGCAGTTCTTCACGGCACAGCCGGTCAAGCTCCACGGCTTCGACTCGGGCGGCTGGCCGCCCGCCGGAACGCCGCACCACCTCCTGGCCGGCAACGGCGGCGGCTCGACGCGCATCTGGCGCTGGAGCGCTCCGTTCCAGACCGGCCCCACGATCTACGGCACGCTGTTCGAGGCCAGCTTCAACGGCAATCCCCCGAGCGCGGACGAGCTGGGCGCGACCTCGAACGGCCGTAACGACACCGGCTCGTCCAAGTGGCTCGACGCCGAGTACCGCCACGGCAAGCTGTGGGCCACGCGCAACGTGGCGTGCAACTTCGGCGGCGGCAACGCCGAGACCTGCGTCGACTGGATCCAGGTCGACGTCTCGGGCGCGACCCCGCTGCTCGAGCAGCAGCAGACCGGCGGAGCCTATGGCAGCACCGGTGACTTCCGCTACTACCCGGACCTGTCCGTCGACCGCAACGACAACCTGGCGATCGGGTACACGAAGTCGAGCGCGACGAGCTACACGCAGATCTGGGTCACCGGCCGCGAAGCCGGCGACCCACCGGGGACGCTGCAGACCGAGACCCTCAGGCGAGCCGGCCTCGGCAACTACTCAGACGGCATCGGCTGCCAGGGAACCTGCGATCGCTGGGGCGACTACACGGGCCTCACGGTCGATCCCGATGGGTGCACGTTCTGGTACCTCGGGCAGTACTCGGATGGCGGCAATTTCAACTGGGCCACGCACATCGGCAGCTTCCGCTACGACTCGTGCAGCACCGACTCGCTGCTCCAGATCAACAAGAGCACGTACACGTGCGACGACTCGATGACGATCACCGTGACCGACTCGGTGCCGATCAACGCGGCGACCGTGTCGGCCGAGACGACGGTCTCGACCTCGACCGGCGACGCGGAGACGATCGCGGCGGGATCCTGGACGGGTCCGATTGCGCCGGCGGCGTCTGTGGCACGTGGACGGCGACGATCCCGGTCGGGGCCGGTCCCGTTGCTCCGGGAAACGGCACGATCAACGTGGCCAGTGGCGCGACGATCACGGTCCAGTACGCCGATCCTCACGCCGGCCACGGCCCGCGCTCCCGCAGCGCCGGGGTCACGTGCCAGACCCACTTCGAGGACGGCGGGTATCTGATCGACGGCGGCTGCGAGTCCGGGCAAGGAGCTGAGCGCTACCGAGACTACATGGACGGTGGCGAGTTCATCGCGTACACGTTCGGCATCTTCTATCCCTCGAACGCCCCGCGGCTGACCGACGTCCAGGCCCAGCTTTCCGTCAGCGGTCCGGCCGCCAGCAAGGTCACGATCCTCGATCCGACCGTCCACCTCGGTACGCTCGAGCCGGGGACGCTCACGGCACCGGTGTTCACGATCTACATCGACCCCAGCATCGACGCGCCCGCGCTGCGCATGACCGACAACGCGTTCAACCTGTCGATCACCTCGACCGTGGACGGCTTCACGGTTCCGCAAGTCTTGACGCACAACCACCTGCTGCAGGCCGACGACTCGATCGTCAGCGAGAGCGGGTGCTGGAACTTCGAGTCCGGCGATCAGGGGTTCGTCTCGGGGCCGATCTTCAACAGCTACACGTGCGTCGCGGCCGACTGCGGCATCCTGCGGCAGATCGACACCGTGCCAGCCCCGTGGACGCACGGCAGTGGCTGCGGCAGCGAGACCCGCACGGACGACGCGGGCCTCGCCTGCGACGCGGGCGGCACGAGCGCGTTCAAGACGAACGCCACTCCCGCGACCTGCGGCAACTTCGTCCAGACGGCGAACACGCTCGTCGATTCGGCGCTCTATTCCCCGATCTTCGTGCCGGCCCACACGGGTCTCGCCACGAACGGCCAGCCGTGGTACTACCGCTGGCTTGACGCGCAGTGGTACTACCGCTCCGACATGGTGTCGCTCGTCGATCCCGCGCTCGCCGTGGGCTTGATGTGGGACCCCAACTACGCGGGAACCGACGTGCCGGGGGTGAACGAGGTCTACGAGTTCTACCCGTACTTCCTCGGCTACTTCACGTATCTCAATCAGAGCTGGGACAGCGCGACGCCGTGGCATCCTCGGCAGCCGCCGGCCAATCTCGACTCGATCGGGTTCAGCAACAGCGCCGGCGGGCTGGCCACGGCCGGATTGAAATGGCGCTGGGCCGTCGAGGTCTTCGACGCCGACTACGGCGGAGACCC
Organism: uncultured Acidobacteriota bacterium; assembly: GCA_963824225.1. Taxonomy (GTDB): domain Bacteria; phylum Acidobacteriota; class Polarisedimenticolia; order Polarisedimenticolales; family Polarisedimenticolaceae; genus CAWGOF01. The sequence continues at coordinate 1,782,955 of CAWGOF010000003.1, forward strand.
GCTCGAAACTCCGGCCACGGCGGGCCTGACGCTCGACAACCTGAGCCTGGCCTACGAGCAGTACCACGCCGCGGGACAGACCGGCTCGTGCGCCGATCCGGCGGCCGTGGTGTCGTTCGACCAGTACAGCTACGTCGAGTGCCCGGCGGACGCGCTGGCGATCCACGTCCTCGACGGCAACGCCGCAGGGCCAGTGCGCATGACCGTCACGTCGGACGCGACGGGCGACAGTGAGACGCTCACGATCCAGGGCACGGCCCCACGCTTCACGGGCACGTTGCCATATTCGACAGCCGCCGGGCCGCGGGCCAACGACGGAACGCTGTTCGTCATGCCGGCCGATCTGGTCCGCGTGACCTACGCCGACGGCTCGGGTGTGCCGCCTGAGGCACAGGCGTCGATCGCCTGCCCGGGTGGCAATGTCGTGACCGAAGGTCTCGCCGGGCTGACCGACAACGGCGACGGCGACACCTTCGCCGACGCCAACGAGACGGTCAACATCGCGATCCGCATCCGCAACAATACCGCCGAGGCGCTGCACAACGTCGTCGTGACTCTCGATTCCGACGATCCGACCGTGGACTGCATCTCCAAGTCGACCGCGTCGTTCGGGACGATCGCGTCGGGCGCCGCGGCGACGAACAACCTGCTCTCCGATCCTTTCACGTTCAAGGTTTCGGGATCGGCTGCTTGCACGGATCCGGCGACGCCCCCCAGCGCGACGTTCCAGGTCCTGATCCTGGCCGACGGGTTCGCGGGGCCGCTCGAGCCGCAGGAGGTCACGCTGCTCCTCGACATGAACGACGTCGGGGGAACGGTGACGTATCTCGCGGACTTCAGTGCCGGACCGTCCGGATTCGTGCACCAGCTCGGACCGGGCGACGACAACGGAGCTGCCGCCGACCCCAACGGCCTCACGTGCAGTCCGTACACGGACGAGTTCTTCTGGCGTGGGACGGGTGGGAATCCAGGTGGCGGCTACTTCTGCTGGCAGGACCCCGCGGACCAGTTCCCCAACGGCAACTACGGGGATCTGAGCGACTCCGCGCTCTATTCGCGCGTACTCAAGATCGGCGCGAACACGACGACCCTGAGCTTCGATCACGAGTACCTGTTCGCTTGGACCGGCTCGCTCCGCATCGACGGAGCCCGTGTGGACTATCGCGTCAACGGCGGAGCGTGGAGCAAGCTGACCACGCTGCCGTACGACGGCTCGCTGATCTACAACACGTACTGCAACCCGCTGTGCAACGGGACCGAGCTGGCCCAGCCGTGCTTCAGCGAGGTGGCGTCCGACGGCGAGCTGATCTTCAACCAGCTCGCCCAGGGACCGATTCCGTGGCGCTCCGTCTCGGGCGTTCTCGGCGGACTGACCCCGGGCGACCTGGTCCAGTTCCGCTGGCGCGTCGGCTCGATGAACACCTCGGCGTACGGGGTCTCGACCCAGGGCGGCTACGGCCTCGACAACGTGCGCGCAACCAACGTGGTCCCGCAGGTGTGCGACACCGCGGTGCGTCCCGACACGGGGTGCGGTGTCGTGTTCGACGGCTTCGGCAACCTGGTCCAGATCTGCGGCGACGACGACACGCTGGTCGAGCCGACCGAGACGTGGTCGGTCGACGTGACGTTGCGGAACTCGGGGGCGACGAGCGCCCCGAGCACGGTGGCCGATCTCGTCGTCAACGGATCGAGCGTCCCGGCGACGGTCAGCGGCAACCCGGGCGCGTTCGGAACCCTCGCCGGCAACGGCGGGACCGGGACCGCGCAGTACGAGTTCGTCGTCGGCGCGCAGGCAACGTGCGTCGATGAGCTGCTGTTCGACGTCACGAACATCGCCGCCGGCCAGGCGACCCATCCGGACCAGCCCTCGGCGTTCGCGATCCCCGTCGGCGGGATCGGCCTGCAACAGAACGCGTCCCAGTCGGTCGACCCGTTGCTCGCGGCGAACAGGAAAAAGCTGTCGGCGCTCGCTCCGGCGCTCACCGCTCCGGCTCCCGCGCACCGCGTCACGCTCGACTACGCCAAGAGCTACATCAATCCGTCGCCGCTCCAGACGGAGCACCAGACGGTCGACCCGCTCGTCACCGAGAACACGAGCGTCTCGACGACGCTCGGGGCGCCGTTCACGGTGAATCCCGACGACGCCGTCTCGGCCGTCGTCGACTGGACCAGCCTGAACCACCCGACCCTGACGAGCTGCGTCCGGGTGTTCCTGCAGACGCCGACGGGCGCCCCCGTGACGCTGAAGGCGATCGGCGTGGCGGCGGCCAACCCCTACGACATCTTGAACATCTACAAGAACCTGAACGGCGGCTCCGGGCAGTACCGCATCGGCATCGAGGAGGTCGCGAGCGGTCCGTGCAAGCAGCAGGCGTCGCTGAGCGGGGCCACGATGTCGGTGTCCAAGCAGGCGCCGACCGCAAACTGGGCCGCCAACGCGCGGGTGTCGCTGTGGGACGGTACGACCGAGCACGTGATCAAGGAGTTCGGAGCGGCCGACGCGGCACCGTACGACGTCACGGCGATCTACAACGCCGCGGGGCCCGGCAACTACGAGCTGCTGCTCGAGGAAAGCGGCGCAGGCGGCGAGGCCGGCGTGTTCGGCGCCGTGCTGAACGTGACGGGCGTCGAGTGCGACGCGCCGTGCGCCTCGAGCCTGCCGGCTCCGCCCGTCGTCGGATTGCGGCTCGCCCGGGGCGCTTCGCCCAACGAGATCCAGGTCACGATCGACAACGCCACGTGCTCGTCGAGCCGGGCCGTCGTGGTCTACGGCAACCTCGGCGACTTCACCCACTACCAGGGCGCGGTCGGCGGCTGCGACATCGGGACCGGGCCGACGGCGACGATCACGCATGCCGGCAACAACGTGTGGTTCAACGTGCTGTGGGTCGACGAAGACGGCACGGCCGGTCATCCGGGGTTCGGCACGAGCGGGCCGCGGAGCTGGAACGCGGCGGGACTGTGTAGCGTCGTCGACGACGACCGGTCGGACCCCGTTTGCGATTGAGAGTCGCCGTCCTTCTCGGCTTGCTCTCCGGATCCGGAGCGCTCGCCGAGGAGGGCGAGCCGCCGCCGCTCGTCGAGACGGTCGAGGTGCGCTCCGAGCCCGACCGCGAGGCCACGGGGACACTCGGGCAGACCTCGACGGCGCTCGATCCGGCTAGCGAGCCGGGCGCGCCGTCTGCCGTGGTCGACCTCGTCACGCAGATCCCGGGTGTGTCCGAGGCCGGCCAGGGCGGTCTGTTCCAGAACTACTCCGTGCGCGGCCTGTCGCGACAACGAGTGACGACGACGGTCTCGGGCATGCGTATCTCCGCGGAGCGGCGCGCGGGGACCTCGGCCTCGTTCCTCGATCCGGACCTGATCGGACGCATCGACGTCCTGCGCGGACCCGCCACGACCGTTCACGGGTCGGGCGCGCTCGGGGGCGTCGTCGCCGCCGACCCGCGCACGTTCGGTGGCCCGAGCGCGGGCGCGAGCTGGGATGGCGCGTGGGAGGAGGGCCATCTGTTCGCGGGTACGGGCGGCGCGGGCTGGTCGGTTGGCGCCGCGGCGCGCAGCGCGGGGGACGCCGAGGCCGCGGACGGCTCACCGCTGCACTCGGGGTTCGAGCAGCTCTCGGCCGCGGCGCGCTTCGGCTGGGAGCGCGGAGCGCAGCGCTACGAGATCACGGCGATCCCGGCGCTCGCGCGCGACGTGGCCAAATCCAGCACCGACTTCCCCCGCCGGACGACCGACTATCCCGAAGAGCGTCACGGGATCGTCGGTTTCGCCGTCGAGCGGGACGAGTCCTGGCGGCTCGATCTCGCGATGCACGGCCAGAGTCTCGAGACGCTCGTCACCGAGAGCGAGGCCGGACTCGAGTCCGAGGTGATCCAGGACTCGGTCGATCTCTCGCTGGGCTGGCGGCGCGACGTCGACGCCGGGGACGGGTGGGCCGTGCGCTACGGCGTCGAGGGCTTCAGCCGGCGCGACGTCGACGCCGCGGAGGCGCGGCGCGATCTCGGCGATCCGACCGTCCCGCCCATGACCGCCCAGACCCTCGACGGCGCGCACGAGACCGAGACGGGGCTGTTCGCGGTCGCGCGCCACGAGAGCGGAGCCACGCGCTGGGAGCTGGCCACACGCTGGTCGTGGATCGAGCAGGCGAACGAGGGTGCCGAGCGCCGAACGCGCGATGCGTGGAGCGCGCACGCCGCGGTCAGCCGCGCGCTCGGTCCGCACTGGGAGGTCTCGGGGAGCGCGAGCACCGCCGTGCGCTTCGCCAGCCTGAGCGAGATGTTCTTCCAGGGCACGACCGGCCGCGGGCAGGTCGTGGGGAATCCGTTGCTCGAGCCGGAGCGCGCGCTCGGGCTCGAGCTCTCGGCGCGTCACGTCGCGGGCGGCACGTTCGTCGTCGCTTCGCTCTTCGGGACACGCGTCGACGACTACGTCGAGCGGGTCGAGATCGCTCCCGACCTCCGCACGTTCGTCAACCTGCATGCAGGCACGATCTACGGAGCCGAGCTCGAGGGCCACACGCGTTTGTCCGACCCGTGGTCGCTGCTGTGGGGCGGACACTGGATCGACGGCGAGGACGACGAGGGCGCGCCGCTCGCCGACACGCCGCCGGCCGAGGCCTGGATCTCGGCGAAACGCGCGCTGGGGCGGTTCGCGGCGACGGGCGGCCTCACGCTGCGCGCGCGACGGGACGACCCCGGAGACGGCGAGAAGCCGATCGGATCGGCGGCGCTCCTGTGGGCCGAGGTGTCGCTGCGCGTGGCCCCAGGCTGGGATGTATCAGTCGCGGCGTCGAACCTCCTCGACGAAGAGTGGTACGCGTCCGCCGACGAGCTGGCGCCGCTCGCGCCCGGCCGTGGGGTATCGTTGCGCGTCGTGCGCAGAGGTGGTTGACAGCGAAGACGCTCCGGGCCTAGCGTCCTCCTGTCCAGGAGGACGTTCTTGAAGCGGCTCTCGTATCTCCTGTTCCTCGTGCCCATGGCGGTCCAGGCCGACGAGGTCCACCTCCAGGGCGGAGGTACGTTCTCCGGTCGGATCGTGGAACAGACCGACACCATGATCACGGTCGACATCGGCGACGGGAAGATCGGGTTCCCGATGTCGCGGGTCGAGCGCATCGTGAAGGGACGCTCGCCGCTCGACGAGTACGACGAGCGTGCGAGCAAGCTCCAGCCCAAGGATGTCCGCGGCTGGCGGAGCCTCGGGCGATGGGCGTCGCAGCAGGCGCTGACCACGCAAGCGCGTCGCGCCTACGAGCAGGTGCTGTCGATCGAGCCCGACGACGCCGAGGCGCGGGAGGCGCTGGGGTTCGTACGGATCGACGGCCGCTGGCTCACCGAGGAGGAAGGCTACCGCGCCCGCGGCTTCGTCAAGTTCGAGGGCGAGTGGATGACGCCGGCCGAGATGCAGCTGGCCCACGCGAGCGCCGAGGCCGAGCGCGCGCGCTGGGAGGCCGAGAAGCGCGCGGTCGAGGCGGACGTCGCCGCCCGGGAGGCCGCGGCCGAGAAGCGGGAAGCCGAGGAGCGAGAACGCAAGGAAGAAGAGGAACGGCGAGCGCACACGCCCGTGTACTGGGGCGGTTGGGGGTATGGCGTGAGCTACTGGCCCTCCTCGTACGTCGTGACCCACCGATGAGGCTCGTGCCGGTCGCGATCGCGCTCCTCGCGGCCACCGCGGCTGCCGCAGCGGCGTCGAGCGAGCCGACTCCGACGGTCGACGAGATCGTCGCGAGCCACGTGGCTGCGCGCGGCGGCCTGGGCAAGATCCGCTCCGTCGACACCCTGCGCCAGACCGGACACGCCACCACCGGGGCCGACCGCCAAGCCCTCGTGACCCGTGAACTCAAGCGGCCGAGCCGGACGCGTTTCGAGTTCACCGTCCAGGGCATCACAGCCGTGTTCGTCTCGGACGGCGAGCACGGCTGGCGCATGTCCCCGTTCGAGGGAGACGTGGACCCCCAGGCGCTGGCGGACGAAGTGGTGCAGGAGGCGGCAGAGCAGGGAGACATCGAAGGACCGCTCGTCGATTGGAAATCCAAGGGACACCAGGTGGAGCTCGTGGGCCGCGAGGTCGTCTCAGGGCGAGACACGCACAAGCTGAAGCTCACCCTCGCCACCGGCGACGTGCGCTACGAGTACCTCGACGTGAAGTCCCATCATCTCTTGCGCAGCGACTCCACGCGACAGGTGCGTGGGCGCCCGGTCCAGATCCAGACCACCTTCGGCGATCACAAGAAGACGGCGGGCGTGCTCTTTCCGCGTCGGATCGAAGTCGAGGCTGCGGGACGACCCCAGCGGCTGCTCGTCGTGGTCGACAGGATCGAGGTCAACCCACCGTTGAGCGACGCGCGCTTCGAGATGCCGGTTCAAGCCCAGCCCTGACGGCGCGGGCGTCGAGCGCCCGGTGGCGCTCGACGACGATCCGTGAAGCCTCAGATGTCTCCGGTCCGCGAGCATCCGGTGGCGCCGGCGCAGCCGGCGTAGCAGAAGTTGGAGTAGACGTTCCCGTCGCTGCAGAGGACGGGATCCCAGACGTCGGGACAATAGCAGCCGGGCTCCGACGACGGCGGCTTGGCCAAGGCCGCCGTGGCTCCGAACGCCAGCGCGCCGACGACGACGCACGCTAGCAGGGCCCATGCGATTTTCTTCTTCATCCGTGTGCCTCCTTTTCGTCCGCGGGCTGGCGGCCGGGAGGGCCGCGTCGCGGACCGCACGGCCAGGGGATCCTACCGTCGGTGCTCCGAGCACCGCAATCAGGAAGATTCCCGGTCACTGACAGTCGAGCAGCCGTTCCTGTCCGCTCGAGCTCGTGCCCCAACTTCCGGCCCACGGGCTCCACGGCCGCACGAGGTAGTAGTAGATCTGCCCGGCAGGTGGAACTTCCGTGGCCAGCTGACAGGTACTGTCGCTCAAGCTGATCTGGCTGCACGGTGAGAAGTGACCGTGGCTGCTCCGCACCACCTGATACATGGTGCTGCCGGGTTGAGCGGTCCAGCAGAAGTAGACCGGGTCATGGAAGTAACCGTCCGAGATCTCGTCGATCTGACCGTAGCCTGGCTCGCCCGGGCACTGGTTGTCCTGGCCGTCGTTGATCTCCGGGGATCCCGGATACCGCGTCGCGCTGGCGTCGTCGCAATCGCCGGAGAGCGTCGCGTAGCCCGGTAGCGCAGTGCACGAGGCCTGGGCCACGCCGGCCACACCGTAACCGTCCGCGTCGGCGTCCGGGTACCACGCGCTCCCCGCGCAAGGTGCCCACACATTGAAGCGGGCGGCCAGAGGCATGCTGGTGCCATCCTCGTGGTAGACCGACCAGCGGCCGCCGATCGAGGTGCGGCCCGGAACCGAGAAGCCGAAGTATCGGGAATCCACGAAGGGCGCAAACCCCATCGGCGTCTGGTTGTAGGTGACCATCATCTGCCGGAACGGACCCTCGAGCGCCCAATCGAACTGCAGCACGCGAGAGGAGCCGGAGTTGTGCCCGGCGCCGCTCCCCCCCGCATCGACCCCGGTTCCCCAGTTGGCGGTCACGTTGGAAAAGCCGGACAGGTCTCCCGACATCGGGTCATCGACATACTGCGTGAACGCGAACACCTTGACGTTGAAGCACGTGCTCGGCGGGATCTCCGCTCCGTCTGTGTGCACGATCCGCCAGTACGGAGCCGCGTATTTCACGGAGACCGGGTGCGCGGATCCACCGATCGGTGTGACCACGATCGTGGCGTAAGGGTTCTGGTCCGCCAGAGGGTGCAGCACGAGGATCTCCGTGTGCGGGATCGGAACGAAGGACGTGCAGTACAGGAGCCCGGTCGGGTCGATCCGCACGCCGAAGCCCAGGCCTGCGGGCATCGCGGCCCCATCCATGTTCCGGATCGCCCAGCGCTCGAGCGCCGGGTCGTACTCCACCGCGATCGGGTGGTTCCAGGACGATCCGAAGAGCGAGCCCCCGAGATTCCTGATATGGGAGACGAACACGTTCGCGCTCGGGTTCGCGTTGAGATAGGCGTGATCCAGGAGGACCCGGTCGCCCGAGACATTGGCCGCGGTCGCGCTCACGCCAAACCAGGTCACCGGCGGAGCGGTCGATTCGATGTAGACGTTGGCCGTTCCGATGATCATCTGGCTGTCGATCCCGATGTCGTTGTCGCGAACGCCGATCTCGATGACGCCGTAGGTCCCGGCCGGCGCGGTTCCGTCGAACAGGATCGGGATATCGGTCGACTTGTGGGCCACCTCGAGGTATAGCCCCCGGTAGGCATCTCCCACGGCGGCCCACTGTCCGGCCGGCACGACGGGGCAAGCGCCCGGGCACCCGTAGGTCTGCTGGATGGAAACCCCCGGCACCGTGGATCGCGCGAAGATCCCGCACGATCCGCCGTCCGACAGCAAGGCGACGTACCACGGGTTGAAATGAACCGTCTCGGGAACGCCGCTCGTGAACGTGAAATCCGGGAGCTGCCCCGCCAGGTAGATCGTGAAGCCGTAGTCACACGTGGCGTGAGCCGGAGCGGAGGTCAGCGCGAGAAACACCAGGATCGCCGGCAGCAGCTTTTTCATAGGCCCCTCGGTAGGTAAGACGGAAACCGGGGGCCGAACCCGACACGTATCAGGAGCAGTCGGCGACGAGCTGGGCGGCCTCCTTCCGACGGGCGTCGACCCAGGGCGACGAGCCTGCGTTCCACGTATCCCAGACGTCCTGCGCTCGCCGCAGCGACCGGCAGCGCTCCTCGCCACCGACGACGGCGCCGTGGGCCTGGTACGCTTCGGCCGCGACGCGCAGGGGACCCAGATCGGCGCTCGTCGCCAGCGGCTCGGCGATTCGGGTCGCCTCTTCGAGCGCAGCCCGGGCCAAGTCGTCGTGACCGAGGGCTTGCTCGACGCGCCCCATCACGGTCAGAGACCACACCAGCGAAGACCGATGCGGCGGGTTGTCGTCTCCGGCGAGCAGTGTGCGGTGCTCGCGCACGGAAGACTGGATCGGCGGAACGGCGTCGGCGGCACGACCGTCGGCGAGGAGCGCCAGCGCCAGGCGGGTCGACCCACGCGCACTTCGGTACGCCAGATGCCGGTCATCCGGCCTGGTCCGCGCGAGCTGCTCGAAAAGGGCGAGGCCCTGGGCCGCCATGGCGACCGCAGCTGTGGGATCGAGCTTCAGCAGCGTGACCGCGGTCTCCGAGTCGCAGACGGCGAGGTCGGTGCGGGCCAAGTCGTTGTTCGGGTCGAGCGAGATCAGGTGCTCCCATCCCTTCCGCAGCTTGTCGCGGTAGAGCAGGGCGCGCTCCGGTTGATCGAGGCTCGGCCCAACAGGATTGTCGTAGAGGATGGCGAGCGAGGCCCACGTGTTGAGCCGGCTGCGCAGGGTTCCCATGAGAATTTTTCCGGGCGGCGCCTCGGCCACCAGGATCTCGACGTCGCGCTCGACCTGCTCCAGGACCTCGACCGACTCGGTCAGACGGCCGAGCGCGGTCAGGGCGTCGGCCCGGTCGAGCCGTGCCGTGACCAGCTGCCGGGTAGTCTTCCCGCCCGCTCCGGAGAGGAGCACGCGCTCTGCGGTTTCGAACTCCGCTTCCGCTTCGGTCAACCGGCTCAGGTCGAGGAGCACGCGTCCCAGGATCACGTGCGCCGAGCCGAGCTTGACGAGGGTTTCTGGAGGGCCGCCCCGCAGCAGCTCCTCGCCCGTCTCGACCGCCTGGCGCCCGATGACCAAAGCCTCGTCCAGACGGCCGAGGTTCCGGAGGTCGTCCGTCACTCCGAACAGCAGCCCGACGAGCTTCGCATCCTGTGTCGGGTCGTGGCCGGCCAGCTGCTTCCGAATCTCGATCGCCCGCGTCCGACTCTCGAGCGCCGGATTCCGCTGGTTTAGGTTGACGAACGACGCTCCCCCCTGCACATCGGCCAGGCGCTCGTAGGCCTCGGCCAGCTCGAGCAACAGACCGCGGTCGTCGCCAGCCGACCGCGCGAGACTGTCCAGGTACTCGCGCGCTGTCGACACGAGAAGCTCTTTCGCCTTCGTCGATCCGGAGACACGGTCCAGCTCGTCGTAGAAATCGAACAGGAACGTGTGGGCCATCTTCCGGACCTGGTCGAACCGATGACGCGCATCGATCCCCCGGCGAATCGCCACGCCCGCCGTGACGATCAGCGCGACGCTCGCCAGCGTCACCCCGAGAACGGCCAGGCGGTTGCGTTCGAGGAACTTGCCGGTGCGGTAGAGCAGCGTGTCGGGTCGGGCGCGGATCGGCTCGTGCTTGAGGTAACGACGCAGATCTTCTTCGAGTGCCGTGACCGACGCGTAGCGCTCGCCAGGGTCCTTCTTGAGTGTCCGAAGGACGATCGTGTCCAGGTCGCCGCGCAGCTGGCGCCGAAACTTGTCAGGGATCCCTGTGGCTTCGGACGGTCGCAGCGGGTCGGTCTCGACGATCGCGCGCATCAGATCGGCCGGCGAGTGCGGACCCGGGCCGGCCGGGTGCTCCCCGGCGAGCAGCAGATACAGCAGGACTCCGAGCGCGTAGAGATCGGTCGCGGCGGTCACCGTCTCCCCGCGGAGCTGCTCCGGCGCCGCATACAGCGGCGTCAGCGCCACCGCCTCGCCGGTGAGCGCCGCGTTCGCTGGCCCGTCCGGCACCATGAGCTTGGCGATTCCGAAGTCGAGCAGCTTGACCTGGCCGTCCGTTCGGACGAGAACGTTCGACGGCTTGATGTCGCGATGGACGATCAGATTCGCGTGCGCATGCGCGATCGCGGCCAGCACGTCGAGAAACAGGCGGACGCGTGCGTGGAGGTCGAGGTTCCGCCGCCGGCAGTACGCGTCGATCGGCTCTCCGTCCACGTACTCGAGCACGAGGTAGGGATGCCCGGCCTCGGTCACACCGGCGTCCACCAGCTCGGCGATCTGCGGATGGAGCAGGCCCCCCAGGATGCGACCCTCACGCCGGAACCGCTCCAGGCCGATTCGACCGGTCAGCGCCAGGCTCAGGAACTTCACCGCCACGCGGCGCTCGAAGCGCCCGTCGCTGCGCTCGGCGAGCCACACGGTTCCCATGCCGCCGCGGCCGATCTCCCGCTCGAGCCGATACGGGCCGATCTCGACGCCGCGCCGGAACGAAGGAACGGCGACGAGCTGCGGCACCGCGTCGAGCGCCGCCGGCGATCCGAGAAACCCGGCGGCCTCGGCCCGTCCAAGCGCGTCGAGGAGCTCCTCGATCGCCGCGCGGTGGGCGGCGTCTCGCGGATCGAGGCGGTCGAGCCATGCTGCCCGCTCCGTGGGCGGCAGGTCGAGCGCCGCATCGAGGAGCGTCGAGAGCGTCTTCCAGCCTTCGGGCTCGAGCTTCCGCTTCTCGCTCAAGCGAGGCTCGCGAACAGGATCGCCCGCGCCTTCTGCCAGTGCCGCTCCACGGTGCGCTCGGTCACACCGAGGGCCCGTGCGATCTCGTGGACCTGCAGCCCGGCGAAGTACCGCATCTCGACGAGCCGGACGAGATCCGCATCAACGCGTCCGAGATCCTCGAGACCCTCGTGGACGCGGAGGATCTCGTCGTTGCGATCCACGACCGTGTCGGCGACGTTCTCGTCGATCGCGACGTGAGCGCTCCCACCCCCGCGCTTCGCGGCGTTCCTGCTGCGGGCGAAATCGACAACGACGTACCGCATCGCCCGGGCAACGTACGCGAAGAAGTGCTGCCGGTCGACGGCGCCGAGCTCGCCCGCGTCGGCGAATCGCGTGTACGTCTCGTGCACGAGCGCGGTCGTGTCGAGAAGAGTGTCCGACCTGCTCGCGCGCACCTGCGCGTGGGCCATCCGGTGCAGATCGTCGTACAGCAGCGAGAACAGCCGGTCGAGCGCGTCCCGGTCGCCCTGGTGCGCTGCGCGGATCAAGGTCGTGATGTCGCCCACGGGCAGCCCCCCGGCGGATCCTCGCACTATAGCGCCACAGCCGTGAGTGCCTTTTTCACTGGTGGTAAATACTGCCACCCCGTGGTGGAAACGCAGCTGAAACCAAGGGCATTGAAGCCTGGCACCGCGCTTGAAAGGCATCGCCGCGGATGGACTCTGAGAAAGGAGGCCGTAGATGAGGACTCCAGAGAGATGGTCTCGGCGAATCGCGGCGGTCGCTGCGATCGTGGTCGGCGCAGTGCTCGTGAGCGCACCAGCGCTCGCGGACGTCGACTTCGGCGGACGCGCTGGCGCCTACACCGACGAGACACGCGCGTTCTTCGGCGCCGAGCTGTTGACCCCGCTCGACAGCAAGCACGTCTGGTTCGCGAATCCCAACGTGGAGTTCGCCTTCGCGGATGAGAGCGATCTCACGTCGCTCAACGGTGACTTCCACTACGACATCGACACCCAGGGTCGCTTCGCCGTATGGTTCGGCGGCGGGCCATCGGTGCTGTTCATCGATCGCGAGTTCGCGGACGACGACACGGATGTCGGCCTGAACCTGCTCGCGGGGTTCGGCGCCAAGCGGGGCGATGTCCGCCCGTACTTCCAGGGCAAGTACATCGTCGCCGACGACCCGACCGCCGTCGTCGCCGTCGGCGTGCGATTCTAGTTCTCGCCTGTGGTGAGCGCGCTCGAGCGGTGACCTCGAGCGCGCTCGCGCCTACCGCGATCGCCTCGACCGCCGGACCACTTCGTCGGTCCGGACCGGAGGCGCCGGCGGTCGACTCGGGGCACGGCCTTCGGCGTCGAGCGCATCGATCGCCTGCTTGACCTCGTCGCTCCCGGGCGACGGCGCCGGCTCCGGGCGCACGCTACGGGACAGCTCCGCGAGCGCCGCCTCGCGCTCGGTCGCGTGACGATCGCTCCCGACCTCGTGCAGCTTGTTCAGCAGCTCGATCTCGTCGCGGTGGCGCTGCTCCTGCGCGGCGAGATCCGCGCGGCGCCGGCGCTCGGCTTGCTCGATCTCGTCCAGGCGCCGATTGCCCTCGCGGATCAGCTCGCCGCGCAGCTTCTCGACGGCCTGGGTCAGGTCTTCGTCGTGCCGCCGGGCCTGATCGGCCAACGCTTTCTCGTGCGTCGCGGTGCGCTGGGCCATCTCGCGGTTCAGGCTCTCGCGCTCGGCCGCGTGCTTGGCGCGTAGCTCGTCCACGGCTTCCCGGTGCCGCTGCTCGAGCTCCTCGATCCGGCGCTCCTGCGAGGTCGACACCTCCCGCGACGCGCTCCGCAACGCTTGCTCGGCCTGCGTCAGGCGCGTGCGCCAGCCCTCCGTCGCCTGCTCGAACTTCTGCTCGTGCTCGTCCGCGATCGCCAGGAGGTCGGCCGCCGTCTGCCGCTCCGTGCGCTCGAGCGTCTTCTCGAGCGAGTCGTGCAGCTCGCACAGCTCGCGTCGGTGCTCCTCGCGCAGCTGCCCGACCGCGCTCGCGTGCTGCCGCTCGAGCTCGTCCACACTGCGTTGCCACTCGGCGTCACGGGCTTGGATCGCCTCGGCAGCGCACCGCTCGAGCTCCGCGGCCAGCTCCTTCCGGGCCGCCTCGTGCTCGCGCAACATCCGCTCGAGCTCCGCGGCCAGCTCCTTCCGGCTCGCCTCGTGCTCGCGCAACACCCGCTCGAGCTCCGCGGCCAGCTCCTTCCGGCTCGCCTCGTGCTCGCGCAACGCCCGCTCCCGCTCGTGCGCCACAGCCTGCGCATGCCGCTGCTCGAGCGTCGCCTGCTCTTCGGCCTTCCGGCATTCGGCGTCGAGCGCGGACTCGGCGGCTCGCTGCTGCGCGTCGACGAGCTGCTGCTCGAGCGCTGCGCGCGCGCCCGCCTGCGAGCGAGCTTCGTCCTCGGCGCGCTGGCGATCGGCGGACAGTCGACTCTCGAGCGCCGCGAGGGTCTCGTGCGCCCGGCGCAGCTCCTCCTGCGTCGCTGCGTGATGGGCCTCGAGCGTTCGAATCCGCTCGGTCGCGTCGCGGCGGTCGCGCTCCGCGTCGAGGAGCCGCGAGGCCACCTGGATCAGGCTGCCGCGCTGCTGCTCGACCAGACGTGCGCGCCCGTCGAGCTCGCGACGCAGGCCCGTGGCGCTCCGCTCGGCGTGGTCGGCACGCTCGGCCAGCGCCAGGAAGTCGGTCGAGAACGGCGAGCTGCGTGCGGCCTGCCGGGCGACCTCGAGCTTGCGCTCGAGACTCTCGAGCCGATCGTGCAGCTCGGGGGCATCATCGAGAGCGTCGGACTCGGCGACGAGCGGACGATCGGGCGGGGCCTCGAGCTCCGGCGCATCGGCACCCAGCTCGGCGAGCAGCGTGGCCAGCGCCGGCTCGAGGCTCTCCGATTCGACGATGGGCTCGACGTCGCCGGCGTCGAGGTCGAGCGACAGCAGGCGGTTCAGGACGTCGAGCATCGCCGGCTCGTCGAGCTCGCGCTTGTCCAGGTACGCGTCGGCATGGATCCGCAGCTTCTGGTGCAGGAGCATCTCGGATTTCGGCACGGTCGAGGTCACGAGGACCACGGGCATCTGCCGCGCGAGCCGCTTGACGTCCGAGAACAACGCGAAGCCGGCGCGCTTCGGTTGCTCGACGGCCAAGAAGAGGATGGCCGGCGGGCTTTGGGCCACGCGCTCGAGCGCGTCGCGTCGCGAGTCGACGATGGCCGCGTCGATACCCGCCACGCCGAGACAGCGCGCGAGCCGGTTCGCGAAGCTCTTGTCCTTGTCGACGATCAGGGCACAGCGCGGCCGCATGGAGGCTCCCCCGTGCATGGATGAGGCGCGTTGGCCAGGGTGTCAACCCGGATTCTCCGGAGAATCTCAGGCCGACCGGACGACTTGACAATTATTCCGGGGAACCTAAGTTTGGCCGGGCTTCGAGAACCTGAGCCGGAAAGAACAGGAGAGGGTGCCGTGGCCAAGCTACGAGACGTCACGCCGATGTGGACTCGCGAGACGATTCTGCAGGTCGAGAACACGATCCTGAACCAGATCATGGCGTCGCGCACGACGGAAGCGAGCGAAGCGGCGATCTCTTACGCGCGCTTCCTCCGTCTGGCGGGTCTCGACACCGAGAACTACCCGCTGTTCCTCAAGATGCTGGAGATCGAGAACCACTGGGTGCTGGACGAGCTGATCGGGCCGGGCGACCCGTTCCTGCTCCTGTCCACGATCCCACCGAACCATTACCTGGCCCAGAAATCGTTCCAGCTCCTGACCCGCTGGCGCCCGGGCGGGATCTACCCCAAGACGCTGGCCATCGTGCTCGGCGTGCTGCAGAACACGTACAGCTCGCCGAAGGACGGGTACAAGATCTACCCGCTGTCGGTGGCCGACGTGGACAACCTGGGCAAGCACCTGGAGAAGAAGAAGGGCCAGAACGATGCACGCAACCGGTGCATCCTCGACATCCTCGACCGCATCGGCCATCTCGAGGGGCTGTACTGGGACGAGTCGATCGAGCAGGTCGCGCGACAGGCGCACCGCATCCGTTCCAACTTTTTCGACAACACGAGACTTCTGGAAGACTGCATGCCGCAAGTCCTGCTCGTCCAGGGCGACTACAGCCAGGACGAGGTGGCTCCGCGTCGTATGTTCAGGGGTTGAGGTGCCGTGATGAATGAAGCCGTACTGCGTGTGGAACCGTGGGAGACCGAAGAGGAAACCAGCGCATCGAACGAGCGCCGGATCTTCGAGATCGAGAGCCGGTTGCTGCAGGGCATCTTCGGCTGCCGGTCGACCGAGGCCGTCGAGGCGTCGATCACTTACGCGCGCTACCTGAGCAGCGTGGGCATCACGCCGCAGAACTACCCCGTGTTCCTCAAGATGCTCGAGGTGGCCAACCACTGGGTCATCGAGGCGCTGATCGGCGAGCGCGACCCGTTCCTGTTCCTGTCGCCGGTGCAGCCGAACCGGTTCATCGTGCAGCGCTGCCTGGCGATGATGACGCGCTGGCACAAGGGTGGCATCTACCCCAAGAACCTGTCGGTCATCATGGGCGTGCTGCAGTCGGTCTACAGCTCGCCGCGTGACGGCTACCGCATCCACCCGCTGACCATCGCCGACATGAACGCGATCGGCAAGCACCTGGACAAGCCCAAGGGTCAGGACGACCCGCTGAACCGGGCGATCCTCGAGGTGCTGGAGAAGATCGCCGATCTCGAGGGCGCGGGCGACGGCCAGATGGAAGAGGTGGCGATCCACGCTTCGGCGATCCGCAACGCGTTCTTCGACGATCGCAAGCGGATCGACGAGGTGATCCCGCCGGTGCTGCTGGTCTCGGTCAAGGAGCGCGAGGAAGTCGCTCCTCGACCGCGGACCGGGGCGGCCGCCGCGGGACGCGCGGGGACCGGCAAGCGCGCGTCGGGCCGCGGCAAGAGCAAGAGTCGGTAGCCGGTCGCCATGCTCCGACAGCGGCGCGCGCGGGTGAACGGGAACGGGAACGGGCACCGCCCGAAGTCCGCGCCTCGTTCGCCCGGCCGCCGGCCTGTCGTCCTCGATCGCGACGAGCTGGCGCTCTTGCTGACCGCGTGCCGCCGCTATCGACAGTCGGTGCCCGTCTACCTCGCGTCGAGCCAGCCGGAGCTGCGACTGATCCAGGCCGTGATCCGCAAGCTGTCCTGATACCGGGCCGCAGGACGCAGCGGGGCCATGGCGCTCTACGGGAACCTGAGCACGATGTCGGTCGCCGACCTCCTGGCGTGGGTCGACGCGGGCCGCAAGAGCGGGACGCTCGAGGTCGAGCGGGACAAGATCGTCAAGCGCATCACGTTCGACGCCGGACGGGTCACGAGCTGCTCGTCGAACAATCCGGCGACGCTGATGGGTCAGTTCCTGCTCGCGAGCGGGAAGATCACTCAAGACACGCTGAGCCAGGCGCTCGGCCGTCCGTCGAGCCCATCGATCAACCTCGGTCAGACGCTGCTCGAGATGGGCGCGATCACCCAGGCGGACCGGGACGCGTTCGTCCAGGCCAAGATCGAGGAGACGATCTACGGTCTCTTCGACTGGGACGACGCTGTGTTCCGGTTCTACACCAACGCGCTCGTCGATCCGAACGCCGTCGAGGCATCGCTCGGGATCGACGAGATCCAGCGCGGGGGCCGCGAGCGCTCGGCCGAGCGCCGGCGGTCGGACCAGGTGATCAACGATCGGCGGATCGTGCTGCGGCGCACGGGCAAGCTCCCGCCGCCCGAGCTGGCCGCGAGCCGTGCGGCGCGGCGCGTGTTCGACCTGGTCGACGGCACGAGGAGCGTGGCCGGGATCGTGCTGCACAGCCACGCCTCGGAGTTCCTGGTGACGAAGCTCCTCACCGCACTGCTGCACGAGCAGGTGGTGGAGATCGCCGGGATCGACCGCGAGGCGGTCCCGCGCATCGAGCCCCAGGAGACGGCGCCGGAACCCGAGCCGGCGGTGGCGGCGACGGTGGCGGCGGCACCCGCCACGCCGCGCAAGCGGGGCTATCGCCTGCTTCCGGCCCAGCCGAGCGACGTGTCACGGGAGCTCGAGGCGGACATCAACGTCGCGCTCCAGCTGCTGTCCGCGGGTCGGCCCGAGGCCGCGCTCGAGCTGCTCAACACGATCGCCGCCGTCCATCCGATGGACATCGCGCTCCGACAGCTCGTGCTCAACGCCGAGCAGGCGTTCTGCAAGAAGATGCTCGAAGGCGACCTCGCGGCCTCGAGCATTCCGACGCGCCGCGGACAGGCGGCGGAGCAGGACCCGTCACCCGAGGAGTCGTTCCTCCTCGAGCACGTCGATGGCCGTACCACGGTCCAGTCCCTGCTATGGGTCGCACCGATGCGCGACGTCGACGTGCTGAAGTCGCTCGGCCGCATGCTCGAGAAGGGCTGGGTCGAGCTGCGCCGCGTCGCCTGACGTCACGGGGGCGCTTCGGCCTCGTAGCTGTTCTGGCCCCGGATCGGATGTACGGTCGGCTCGGCCCGCAACGCCATCTGCTCGGTGAACCGAACCCAGCCGATCCCGTCGTCCCGCCCCGCGTCCTGCACGAGAACGGAGCAGCACACCACGGGCACACCGCCGGCCCAGCCGCAGCGATGGACGTACACACGCTCGGCCTTGTGCTTGGCGTGTCCGCAACGCGCCGCGACCTCGGCCGTGGTCGTGATCGACCGCAACCGGTCGTTGCCGTCCCAGTGGTTGACCCACGGTTGATCGCGATCCCGGCGATGATGGACGACGAGAAACAGCGCCACGCTCGTGCCTCGAGGGACACCCATTATCGCACCGTAGAGCCGAACCGGCGATCGGCAGGCCCGCCGCGCACTTGTTCCGTTGCCGCATCGAACTAGGTAGACTCCTCTGCTTGTGGGACCTCGTGCATGATCGGCCGCCGCCTGAGCCATTACGCGATCACTGCCCGACTGGGCGAAGGCGGCATGGGGGTCGTGTACCGAGCGACCGACACGCAGCTCGATCGGCAGGTGGCGGTCAAGGTGTTGCCCGCGGCGTTCACCGCCGACCCCGAGCGACTGGCGCGGTTCGAGCGCGAGGCCAAGATGCTGGCCCAGCTCCACCACCCGAACATCGCGTCCATCTTCGGGCTCGCGGAGGCGGAGGGCGTGCGCGCCCTGGTGATGGAGCTGGTCGAGGGCGAGGACCTTTCGGCGCGCATCGCGCGCGGCGCGTTGCCGCCGGGTGAGGCGCTGGCGATCGCGCGCCAGATCGCCGAGGCACTCGAGGAGGCGCACGAGAAAGGGATCGTGCACCGCGACCTGAAGCCGGCCAACGTCAAGATCACCGCCGGCGGCCGGGTCAAGGTGCTCGACTTCGGGCTGGCCAAGGCGCTCGATCCCGGCGATCCGGCGCGCTCGCCGACGCGGATGAATTCACAGACCCTGACCGCCGCCGGCGGCACGCAGCTCGGCATGATCCTCGGGACCGCTGCGTACATGGCGCCCGAGCAGGCGCGCGGTCGCGCGGTCGACAAGCGGGCCGACATCTGGGCTTTCGGAGTGGTGCTCCACGAGATGCTGGCCGGCCGTTCTCTGTTCGCCGCCGACTCGGTGGCCGACACGCTCGCGCGGGTCCTCGAGCGGGAGGTCGACTTCTCGTCGCTGCCGCCGGCCGTGCCGGCGTCGGTCCGAGCGCTCTTGCGCCGGTGCCTCGAACGGAACCCGAAGAATCGCCTGCGGGATATCGGCGACGCGCGGCTCGCGATCGACGAGGCGATCGCGGCGCCCGACGAGCGAGCGCGCGCTGCTGCTTCTCGGCCGACCGCGCTCCGCGGGTGGGCGAGCGCGCTGCCCTGGGCTGTCGCTGCCGCGGCGCTTGCCGTCGCCGGCTGGGCACTCGCCACGCGATCGCCCGGCGGCGGGCTCGCTCGTGGGGCACCGGCCCTGACGCGGCTCGAGCTTTCGCTGCCATCCGGAGTCGAGGCGGCGTCCGGCATCGCCGGCGGCTTCGCGATCGCGCCGGACGGCCGGACGGTGGCCATGATCGGTGTGCGCGACGGACAGCGCCGGCTCTACGTCCGCCGGCTCGACCGGCCCGAGGCGACCGAGATCGCCGCCTCGTCCGGAGTCAACAGCGCCGCCTTCTCCCCCGACAGCTCGGCGATCGCCTTCGTCCCCGGCAGCGCCGACCTCACGCGCATCTCGCTCGGCGATCAGCAACGCGCGGTGGTCGTCCCGGGCGCGGATCTCAGCAGCACGATCGGCTGGGGGGAATCGGGCATCTACTTCCACCGCCAAGGTGCGCTGTGGATCGCGCCGACGGCGGGCGGCGAGGCGCGCCAGCTGGCAACGCTCGCCGAGGCGCGCGGTGAGGTGCTGCAGGCCGATCCCGTCGAGATTCCAGGCTCGGGCACGGTCCTCTTCTCCAGCCTGTCGAGCACCGCCGAGTCCGGCCGCATCGAGTCGGTCGCGCTCGCGGACGGCAGGAGATCGGTGGTCGTCGAGCGCGCCACGTCACCGGTTTGGTGGCCGGGCGGGCAACTGCTCTTCGAGCGCGATGGTGCCGTGTGGGCCGTGGCGTTCGACCTCGCCAAGGGCGTCGTCACCGGCTCGGCGATCCAGATCCTGCGCGCCGGTGAAGTCGGCACGCAGCGCTTCGGCGGCCTCGGCTACCGGCTTTCGGCGACCGGCACGCTGCTCTACATGCCCGCCGACTTCGCCGAGAACCGGGTCGTCAGAGTATCGCGCGCCGGTGTCGAGAGCGCCCTCGAGCTGCCGACCGGGCCGTACGCTACTCCACGCGTCTCGCCCGACGGGAAACGACTCTTGGTCGAGCGTGGCTCGAGCGTCATCGAGGTCGTCGAGCTCGCGCGTGGCACGCGGGTGCAGCTCGCGCCGCCGGCCTTCGGTACCAGTTTCCCGACGTGGTCGGCCGATGGACAGCAGGTCGTCTCCCGGCGCTTCAATCTCCCGCACTGGCTCGCGGTCGACGCGAGCGGCCGCTCGGGCCGGATCCCCGGCGAGCTGATCAACGACTATCCGACGTCACCGGGCGCTGATCCGGACAGCGTGTTGAGCGTGCGGATCCAGGCGCAGACCGGCGGCGATCTCATGCTGATCTCGATCAGCGGACGATTCTCATCGAAAGTACTGCTGTCGACGCCAGCCTACGAGGGCGGCCCGCAGCTCTCGCGCGACCGGCGGTGGCTCGCCTACCAATCGAACGCCCCGGGCCGTTCCGAGATCTTCGTGCGCCCCTATCCGGCGCTCGATCGCGCCTGGCAGGTGTCCGAGGGTGGAGGCGTGCAGACGCGCTGGAGCGCTGACGGCCGTGAGATCTACTACCGGAGCGGCGAGCGGATGATGGCCGCGACGTTCGACGGCCGAGGCGCGGAGCCGCTGCTCGGCCGGCCGACCGCGCTCTTCGCCGACGAGTACGACTTCGGCCAGGGCCTGTCGATCCCGAACTACGACGTCACGCCCGACGGCGGGTTCCTCCTGCTTCGCCGCACGCCGTGGGGCGGTCGCCTGCAGCTCGTGCTCGGATGGAACGGCGAGCTCGAGCGGCTCATCGCCGCGGGCGGCGAGCGGTGACTCAGGTTGTCACCACCGCCGCGTCTTGTTTCCTTCGCTGACTCGCCATCGCCGGTGGCGCTTGTCCTGCGCCGACGAACGTAACGAACCCGCGCCCGAGCCCCTTCAGCTTGTTGTGCCACAGGACCTGTCCCGTCGAGGGATCGAGTCCAAACACCTCGCCTTTCGTCGCGGCGACGAGGCTTGTGCCCACGAGCGCGACGTTCACGAAGTCGAGACCTTTGAGGTGTCGTCTCCATCGCTCCGTGCCGGTCACCGGATCGAGCGCGAGCACCGTTCCGCCAAGACCGACATACAAGTCGCCATTCGTCATCGACTACCTCCGTGAACCCGCGGAGTGCTGCTACACTCCATGTCATGGTGATTCGCATCGTCTACTGCGAAACCTGAGGCACGATAGCCGAGAAGGCGGCGAGTTTCGCGGCCTTGATCCGTGACACCTTCGAGACTCCAGTCGAGCTACGGCCGGGTCGGCGGGGTCAGTTCGACATCGTCGTCGATGGTCAGACCGTCGTGTCCCGCAAGGGTGGCTTGCTGGCCAAGCTGCTGGGGCGACCCTGGCCGGACGCCGAGACGGTCCTCACCGCCGTGTGCAAAGCGCTCGGAAGCCCGACTACCTAGCGAACCTCACCGTCTTTTTGCATCGTCGTCTCGTGGCTCGAACACCGGACCCCCATCGTGCGCCGCGGAGGGTTCGTGTATGCGGCATCGCCACAGTGCACTGGGCTTCTCGGTCGTCGTCGAAGGTACGTTCGTGGCTCCCAAGCTCTGGTTCGTCCATGCCAGGATCGAAAGGCCGGGCCTCGACCTCGGCGCGGCCAACGCCGCGGAGAGGCTCGAGCTCTTGCGTGGGATCGTCACGGTTTCGCAACGCGGATGGCGCTTGGGTGCCCGGAACGTTCGCGTCGTCATCGATGGCGACAGCGAGGTCGCCGGCTTCTTCGGCGTCGTGCGTAGGAGCGCGGTCCCGGACCGGGTCGCCTAGACTACAGGGGCTGGAGCAGTGCGCTGATGTCGGACGGTGAGAGCCAGCGCCCGCGGAGCATGACGCCCGCGATGCGCCGACTGTTCGCGATATCGACGAGCGGGTTCGCCTCGAGCAGAACGAGATCCGCGCTCTGCCCGACGGCGACGGTGCCGAGACGAGCCGCCCGCTCATCGCCGAGGAACTCCGCCGCGTTCGCCGTCGCCGCCCGTAACGCCTCGTACGGCGTCAGCCCGGCGGCGACGAGATCGGCCAGCTCATCGTGGGTCGAGAAGCCCGGTACGACGCCGGTATTCATCGCATCGGTGCCCACGAGTAACCGCACGCCCCCGGCCTGGAACTCGCGCACCAGCTTCTCGAGCAAGCGGTAGCGCGCCATCATCGGCTCATAGCGGCTCTTGTCCATGCGATGGGTGTACGGATTCGTCGCCGGCCCCCACCCCGTTTGCACAGACGCTGGCAAGTAGCGCATTTCAGGCCGCTCGAGCATCGCGTCGAGATCCTGGACCTGCCGGGCGATCACCTTGAACGCCGTGAGATTGGGCATGAGCCAGATCCGCGCCCGCGCCATCGAGCGCTGGAGCTCGGGGATCCGTGCTTCGACGAGCGGCAGCGATGCGTCGGTCGATCGGTTCTCTTGGTCGTACAGGAACTCCTCGGCGTGCGCGACGGCGTACTGCCGCTCCTCGAACATCGCTTCGACACCCAGGTTGCGCGGGGCGTGGCCGATCACGCGGATGCCTTCGCGTCGCGCGACCGCATGGAGCCGAGCGTAGGCCTCGCGCGACAGATTGCCGTGCAGCTTCACGAAGTCATAGCCCGCCCGCCGCTGCTCGACGACCGCCCGCTCCACCTCGTCGGGCGTCGTGACGAATGGCTCGTTGATGTACGGACCCACGGTGTAGATGCGCGGCCCCAGAATCCGACCCGCCGCCACGTTGGCCTCGAGCTCGAGGATCGAGGCCGCACCGCGCATGTTCAGCACCGTCGTCACGCCGTTGGCGACGAACAGCTTCGAGCAGCACGCGCTGCTCGTCCTCGGGGTTACTGGCCAGGTGCACATGGACGTCGACGAGGCCCGGCACGAGAAACTTCCCGCTGCCGTCGATCGTCCGCGCCCCGTCAGGCGTCGCGACATCGCGGCCCATGCGCGTGATCCGTCCGTCCTCGATGAGCACCGTCTGCCGGGCGAGCACGCGCAGCGCATCCATCGGCAGGACGTTCACGTTCACGATCGCAGTCGCGGCGCTCGAGGCGTCCTGCGGCGCTGCGGAACACCCGAGACCGATGACGACCGCGAGACAGGCACCGGCGTAGATCCTCATGCGCTTGCTCGGAGCAAGCTCGTTGCCAGGGTGTGCGGGCGAGAAGCGGCCGATTCGACCGCGTCAGGCGGGCGCCGGGCCAGGTATCGGACAGCTGTCCGCGAACAGCTGTCCGGCGTGCTACGGGCAGCCGTTCGCCGTCACGTGCGCGGTGATCCCGCAAGCGGCCGATGCGCCGACGTAGACGCGCTCCGAGCCGTCGGGCGCGCGGGCCCAGCTCCCGTCCGTCCCGGCGCCGTCCGTCGCCGCGACGAGGAACCAGCTGTTGTCCGGGATCGCGAGTGTCGCGGTGCCGGTCGGCGGCAGCCCGCAGGTGCCCGCACCGAAGCTCGTGTAGTCGCCGATCGCCCCGCGGTAGACGTTGACCGCCTGAGCCGGACAGCGCGTCGCGTCCCACGTGAGCACCACGTTCGTCCCGCTCTTACCGACGCGCAGCGGCTGACCCGGAACGGGACCGCCGTCGGGCACGGGGGGTGGGCCAGCGCCTGTGGTCGCGCACGTCCCGGGCACGAGCGTGTGCGTGACCGTCACGTCGTCGATCCACCAGCTGCCGCCCGGGTAGAGGTAGTCGCCCGAGAGGTGGAAGCGCAGCTTGACGTCTCCCCCGCCCCAGTTCGCGAGGGATGCGCTGTAGCTCCTGTAGGTCATGAACGTGTCGGCGAAGAACGTGAACCCGTCGCCCGTCGACGTGCAGTCGATCAATGTGAACTCGACGAACCGCGGGTAGTCCGGCGTGAGCGGCACGCGCGTCCAGTTCGAGAACGAGGGGCCGGTGGCGATCTCGACCTGCCCTACCGAGCCCTCGGCACCGAAGAAGCCGAACGGGTCGAACTCCAGGTTGTGCTTGGTCGAGAACGAGAGCTGGGGTCCCGTCCCCGGAGCCGAGAGCGACAGGCTCGGACTCGTCAGGTCGGCGCAGGCGCCGGCGAAGCTGGCGACCGTGTAGACGTTGGGGCCAGCATTCCCACCCGTCCCGGCCGTCGTCCATCCGCCGATCAGAGCGAGCTGCGCGGTGCCGCTATCGCCGGCGTCGTCGGTCCACGTCCCGTCACCCGGTGGCCCGGACGGAGCCGCGGAAGCTCGCGCCGAGTTCGTCTCCTCGTTGCCGTCGAGGCACGGGCCGCCGTGGCCCGCGGCCGCGTCCTCGGCGCGCACGACGTAGTGGTACGTCGTGCCCGGTGCGAGGTCCACCGTGTCGGTCCAGCTCGTCCCGAGCAGGCAGCGCGCGACTCGATTCGCGGGACCCGGAGTGAAGGTCGGCGACGTTCCGCGGTAGACGTTGTATCGCACCTCGGCTCCGCAGCGCGGCACCGCCGGATCCCACTCGAGCGCCACGCCACAGCTCGTCTCGCCCGTGCTCACGGCCGATCGCAAGCCGTCGAATTGCGGCACGAGGAAGCAGTCGCCCGTCGGGACGACCTCGACGCACGGTGAGGGTGGCGACTCGCAGGCGCCGGCGGCATCGGACGCCGCGACGACCGTGTAGGCGTACGTCACGCCGCCCGAGACGGTCGTGTCGAGGAACGACGTCCCGGAAACCGCGAGCGCCACGGCCACGGGTGCACTCACCGGACACGTGCCGAAGCTGCGGTACACGTTGTAGGACTGCGCTCCGGGGACGCTCGACCAGGAGACGAGCACCTCGTGGTCCGCCGGGGTCGAGACGGTCGGCGCGAGCGGGGCTGCGACCGCCGGGCAGTCCGTGAGCGCGCCGCGGACGACGAGCGCGAAGGGTTGCGGCCCCATCGGCACCGCGACCCCGCGCACGCGCACGACCCATCGCCCGGCGGCGGGCGCGTCGAAGACGAGCCGCTCCTCGACGTTGCGCTCGTCGTGCGGGTCGCCGGGATCGCTCGTCCGACGCGGCTCGCCCGTCAGCGGGTCGAGCGTCTGGAACCAGACGGTCCCGGACGGATCGATCACCTCGAGCTTCAGCTCGTTGACGCGCGTGACCGCCGCGTTCAGCGCCGCCGGGTAGTCGCTCCAGACGAGCGTCGCGCGGAACGGGGTTCCGGCGGCGACGTCGTAGGCGTGGCTCGACGACGCCGCCGGTCACGAGGCCCTCGCGCTCGATCGTCCGCGCGGAGCGGAACGACGAGCTGGTGAAGGCCAGCGTCGCGGTCGAGCTGGACGCGGCCGAAGCCGGAGTCGAAGTCGGGGTCGGGAGCATCCGCGCCGAGCGCGACGGCCCCGTCGATCAGCGTCGCCTTCACGAGCGCGGCCTGCGGGGCGAAGCCCTGCGGCCGGCGCACGAACGCCCGCCGCATAGAAGCCCGCCGTGTAGTACTCGCGCACGAGCGCCGCGAGGCCCGCGGTCGTCGGCGACGACATCGAGGTACCGTCGAGCGAGCAGAGCCACAGTTGTTGCTCGCCGGATTCGCGTCCGAGGCCGCGGAGACCGTGGACTCGCCCTGCGCCGCGACCACGGGGCGCAGCCTCCCGTCTTCCGTCGGCCCGGGACTCGAGAAGTCGGACGGAACGCTGGCTGCACTGCCATGCCCGACCGAGCCGGCGACGAGCGGGCTCTTCGCGAGCGCGGGCGTGCCGACCGCGCGCGGCGGCAGGCAGAACTGCGCGGCGTTCCCGGCCGAGTAGACGAGGAGCAGGTCGGGGTAGGTCCACATCGCGAGGTCGGCGTCGCGCGCAAACGAGTCGTAGGGCAGCGTGCAGCCCGGGACGCACTGGCCGAACGCGTCGTGGCACCCGCCGCCCCAGGAGTTCGAGTGGATACGCGCGCCGCTGCGGTAAGCGACGTCGGCCAGATTCCACACCGTTCCGCCGCGCTCGTTCAGGTACTCGACGCCATCGCCCATCTCCTGCACGACCAGCTTGGCGCCCGGCGCCATGTCCGTCACCGCCGCTGCGGCCCGGCGTGGTGAACCCGCTGCAGTCGGCGTACGGGGGCTGGTCGCCGGCGATCGAGCCCGAGGTGTGCGTGCCATGGCCGCTCGTGCGGTGATCCCCGGGCAGGTGTCGTCGTCGCCGGTCGGTGTGCCCGACCAGTTGTAGTAGAGGATGTCCTTGCGCCGGTTCGTCTGCGGCGTCCGCCGCGGGGCACGGGGCCTGCAGCGCAGCTCGACGACCGGCGGCGCGTCCGTTCACCGTGTCGCGGAAGTAGCACAGGTCGTAGTCCTGCCCCGTGTCGGCAAACGCCACGATCTGCCCGCAGCCGAAGATCCCGCGGTCGAAGAGCGGCGTCTGCTGCGGCGAGGGGCCGACGTACGACTGGTGCACCCAGACCGCGTCCTGGTTCAGGAGACGCATCTCGCGCACCGACTCGACGGCCTCGACCTCGGGGAGCGCCGCGAGGCGGGTGAGCACGTCCGTCAGCCGCGCGGCCGGAACCTCGGCCGTGACGCGCCACGCGCCGTCCTTGCCCGAGGGGAGCGCCAGCGTCTCGAGGTCGG
Source organism: uncultured Acidobacteriota bacterium (assembly GCA_963824225.1). Lineage (GTDB taxonomy): Bacteria > Acidobacteriota > Polarisedimenticolia > Polarisedimenticolales > Polarisedimenticolaceae > CAWGOF01. Next base: position 1,809,578 of record CAWGOF010000003.1, read on the forward strand.
CGAGGGGATCGAGCGTGCGCTCGGCGGATTCGCCAGCGGCGAGGATCGCGCGCAGGCGCGTTGTGCCGGCACGGCTTTCGACTCCACGCGCGAGCTCGGGCTCGATCTTGAACCGCTCCGGAAGCGCGCCGACCCAGTCGACGAACGGAAGGCTCTGCAACTCCCGCGCTGCCCCAGGCGCGATGCGCACCCGGTATCCGTTCACCGGGAGGTAGCCGAGAACCTCGGCACCCGCCGCTTCGAGTCGCTTTCGCTCTGCGGGCGCGAGCGGCCCGCGCGTGATCACGATCCGGTAGCTCCGGCCCGAGGGCGCCGCACCTTCCGCCAATGCGCGCAACCAAGATGGCACGGACGCCCCGTCGAGCGGCCGGAAGTCGCCCGGGGTGAGTCGCAGCGTGGGCGGATGCTCCGGAGGCGGAGCGGCGGCGGCGGCCGTCCCGACTCCGAGCAAGAGCAGGAGGATGAGCGCCTGAGGTCTGGCGGTCATGGACGTGAATCCTACCGCGGAACCGCCGTCGAGGGGAAACGTTTGTTCGTGCAGCGCTCGACTCTCGCAGTCGCGGGCCCTATTTAATACTGCGATGCCGTCTCTCGCCGACCGCTTGCCCGTCTCGCCTGCCCGGATCCTCGATCTCGCGCGGCGCCACGCCAACGTGGTGATGTTCGCCGCCGGGTTCCTGTTCGACCTCGTGACCATCCGGCGCATCGACGCCTGGACCGACCTGGCGATCCAGCTGTTCTATCTCGCCGCGCTCACGATCATGCTGATCTTCCAGCATCGCGAGGCGCGCGGACAGTGGAAGCCGCCCGCGATGATCGAGCGACTCTGGGCGTACAACGTCGAGGTCCTGCACTTCTTCTATGGCGGGCTGCTCAGCGCGTACGTCGTGCTCTACCTCAAGAGCAGCACGCGGGCCCGGCCGCTGGTGTTCTTCGTCCTGCTCGTGGCCCTGATGGTCTTCAACGAGATGCCGCAGGTCCGGCGCGCAGGCTATCGGCTTCGCCTCGGCCTCTACGCCTTCTGCGTGATCTCGTTCCTCAACTACTTCGTTCCGATCCTGATCGGACGGATGTCCGGCTGGGTGTTCCTGCTCGCGCTCGGGGTCTCGGCCGGCGTGGTGTGGCTCGTCGCCGACCGACTGGCAGCGAAGGAGGCCGATCGCAAGGCGGTCCGTGCGCGGCTGTTCATGCCGGCCCTCGTCGTCTGCGTGGTGATCGGCGTGCTCTACGTCTTCCGCCTGATTCCTCCCGTTCCGTTGTCCGTGCAGTTTCAGGGCATCTATCACGACGTCCGGCGCGAGGACAGCTCGTTCGTGCTCACCTACGAGAAGCCTCCGCTCCACCTGTTCTGGCGGCGCGAGTCGCGCCCGTTCCGCGAAGCGGCCGGGCGACCGCCTGCACTATTTCGTCCGCGTGTTCGCACCCGCGCGATTCCAGCACGAGGTGTTTGCCCGCTGGGAGCACAAGGGGCCGAGGGCGGCTGGCGCACGCGGGACCGCATCCGTCTCCCCATCGTCGGGGGACGCGCGGAGGGGTTCAGGGCCTACGCCGCGAAATCGAACTTCGAGCCCGGCCGATGGCGCGTGATTGCCGAGACCGACGATGGCCGCGCGATGGCAGCGCTCACGTTCACGGTGAAGGAGGACGACGCCGCGACGGAGCGCGAGTGGAGGACGGTCGACGGATGATGCCGCGGGCTTGACAGCATCCGCTCGGACCAGTACCTTGCGTGCAGGTTCTGGTCGGCAATCTCTCGTACAGAAACGAAAGTTTGGCGTGCCAAGAGCGGAAAGCGCGAAGGCGCGCGTGTCTCTGACCCGTTGGATCGGGTCGGCGGCCAGGACCTGAGTAACGGCGTCCTGTGGGACGCCAGGAGTTCCAGCATGGGTACCAGACTCTACGTCGGCAACCTGCCGTTCAGCGCGGACGAGACCCAGATCCGCGAGCTTTTCTCCCAGAACGGGCGTGAGGTCTCCGAGGTCAAGCTCGTGACCGATCGCGAAACCGGCCGTCCGCGGGGCTTCGGCTTCGTGGAGATGGGGAGCGGCGAGGCAGCCGACGGCGCAATCCGTGAGCTGAATGGCAAGGACTTCGGCGGCCGTGCGCTCACGGTGAACGAGGCCAAGGAACGCTCGAGCGGCGGCGGTGGCGGCGGCTACGGCGGCGGCGGCGGCGGCGGCTACGGCGGACGCGGGGGCGGCGGCGGCGGTCGCAACCGCTACTAGACCTCATTCCAAACACGAACTCGACAAGGGCGCCTCGCGAGAGGCGCCCTTTTTTTGTGTGCGGCGGGGACCGTCACCATCACACTCCCCTTTAGAATCCCGGCCATGCTCACTGCCACGAGCGGAGAACACCGCCGTTGAGCGGCGGGAGAAGCTTCATCCCGATCCTGGTGGGATCGCTCCTGCTCGGCGGCGAGCCGTCCCGGACGCAAGAACGAAGCGCTCCTCCGGTCCGCTCGGGACTGGTCGAGACCACGCGTGTGTCGCTGATGCTCGTCGACGTCGAGGTCACCGACGAGCATGGCAACCCGATGCGCGGCCTGACTCGCGACGACTTCACTGTCCTGCTCGACGGGAGGAAATCGAGCGTATACAGCGTGGACGACCTGTGCTCCTGCACCGAATCAACCGTGACGGCGGAGGAAGGAGCGGCGCCGCCCGCGGCCCGGCCTGCGGGACGCCCGGCGGCGATCCCCGCCGCTCAGGACGCCATCAAGTTCATCCTGTACCTCGACTACAGCCAGCTCCAGCAGGAGGGTCGAGAGCGGGCGGGCGAGGAAGCCAGGCGCTGGATCCGCGAGACGATGCGGCCCGGAGAGCTCGTCATGCTCGCGGCCTACGCGAGTGACGCGGGCCTCGTCGTTCTGGCCGACTTCACGGCGGACAAGGCCGCGCTGATTGCAGCGCTCGAAGCCGGGGAGCGGAGGGTCGATCTCAACGATTCCTTCGCCACACTGCTCTGGAACCGTCAACAGGAATGTAGGCGTTGCTGTAATCCTCGCAAGCTCCCCCCGCCCTGCAGTTGCGCGGGCTGCCTGTGGGTCAATTCCCAAAAGGAGTACGTGCACTCCAAGCACTCGCTCGAGGCGCTTCAACGCCTTCTCCAGACCCTGGAGCTGGTACCGGGCCGCAAATCTCTGATCCTATTCCATCAAAACGGCACCCTGTTTCCGTCGAGGTACTACCGCACGAACAGAGGAAGCGACCACATCAGCCTCCTCGACCGGCTCGCGTCCGAGGCAACGCTGGCGCGGACCGCGATCTACGTCGCGTACTCCGGCGGCGCAGGCAACGGCGCAGCCGTCAACCTCGGTGCGAACCTCGCCGACTTCACCGGTGGGGGCTACAACAGGGGCGCCGCCGATATGGCAGCGCTGGTGCGTGAGGCCGGACGGCGCTGCGCCTGCATCTACCGCCTGGGACTCGTCCCGCCCGCGGCGCCGCGCGAGCGACCGTATCGTGTGACGGTCAGGGTCCGAGAGCGCACCCTGCCCCACCAGCACCGCGTCGTCAACCTGAGCGACGGCGAGCGGTGGATGCGCTCGGCGCGCGCCGTGCTCGCGACGCCTGCGCGCGCACGCGACGTCGCCCTCGCCGCCGCCGTGATTCCGCTCACCGCGGACAAGCGCAGCTGGGACGTGAGCGTGCAGGTGACCCTCGACGCCGACGCGCTGCTGCAGCTGCCCCACCAGGCCAACCGAGCGGGAAGCTGGGAGGTCGGAGCTCTCCTGTCCGACGAGGGAGGTCGCAAGAGCTGGGAGATGCTGAGCGTGTCGGAGTTCAAGCGGTCCGGCGAGGGCCAGAACCTCACCGCAATCCTGCACGAGCGGCGAATCGAGGGCCTGCGGCCCGGAACCTACGAGCTACGAGCCTTCGTGCGCGACCGTTTGGCCAACGTCTACGGTGGGGCGCGGGCCGAAATCGTCCTGCCTCGTCCGGCGGGCCCGACCGTCGTCGGTCCGATCGTGACGCGCTCCCACGGCGCGGCTGTGCGGACGACACTGCCATTGCTCGACAAGGCCGGCCGCACGAGCGCGCCGGCGCGCAGCGCACGCATCGAGCCACTTGCGGTGCCGCTGGGCGATCGCGCCGTGCGGCCCGGTGAGGCGCTCGAGTTCTGGAGCTGGATCTGTCCGGGCGATGCGGCTCTCGCCGTTCCCGACGTCGCGCGGTACGTCGCGTTGGATGTAGAGCCCCTCTTCCGGTTCGAGGGGCCTGGCGTCGCCGCGGCAGGCGTGTGCACCGCGCTCGTCGATCGGCTCGATTCGACGCCGATGGCGACGGGCGACTACACCTATCACCTGAGGTGGGGCGATGCGCTGCAGGCAGAGACCGCCTTTACCGTTCGCGCGGATGCTAGCGCTGGGTCCGTGCCGTAGCGCGACGTCCTACGGATCCACGGGACCCAGGGTCGGGCGCTTCGGCGTGATGCCATCTCCCGACGAGCGGCCGACGAGCCGACGCAGCATCCATGGCGTGAGGTAGGCGGCCACCCATCGGACCTCGTTCAGGCCGCGGCGCAGCATCGTGGAGGGCACGTCCGGAGGTAGCGGTTCCGTCCATGCCGCATCGAACCCCGGAAGGCCGAGCTCGTGCGCAAGTCCTTGGGCGATGCGCCGATGCCCCTCGGCGTTCGCATGCAAGCGGTCCTCGTGCCAAAGCCGCCGGTCCCGAGCCACGGGATGCTGCGCCACATCGAGCAACAGCGTCCCGGTCTCTGCGCAGAGCTCTCGCACGGCCGCGTTGAGCGCCACCAACCGCGGCGACACCCGCTTGGCGAACGGCGCGAACTCGCTGATGTCGGGCAACGTGATGGTGAGCACCGTCGCCCCTTGGTCGCGCAAGGCGTGGTGCAGCGTCCGCAGGTCGGCGATCACCGCTTCGAGGTCGAAGCTGCCGCGGAACACGTCGTTCGTGCCGCTGAAGACGGTCGCGAGGTCGGGGCGCATCGCCAGCGCCGGCGCGAGCTGCTCCTCCACCAGCTGCCGTGTCTTGCGCCCGCGGATGGCGAGGTTGGCGTAGAGCAGCGGCGCGTCCTGGGCCCGCGCCACGTGCTGCGCAAGGCGATCGGCCCAGCCGCGGTGACGTCCGTTCGGCGCCGGATCTTCGAGCCCCTCGGTCGACGAGTCTCCGAGAGCGACGTAGCGCTGGTAGGTCAGCTCGCCAGCGCCTTCTCGATCGCCGCGGTGACCGACGGATCGCTCGGCGCCGTTCGCGGCTCGAATCGCGCGATCACCTTGCCGTCCTTTCCGACGAGGAACTTCGTGAAGTTCCACTTGATCTCGCCCGCGAACTCGCCGTTCTTCGCCCCGGTCAGCTCCTTGAACACCTCGTTGGTATCGTCGCCCTTGACCGAGCTCTTGCTCATCATGTCGAACTTGACGCCATAGTTCTTCAGGCAGAATTCCTTGATCTCGCTCTCGGTCCCGGGCTCCTGCGACCCGAAGTTGTTCGCGGGAAAGCCGACGATCGCCAGGCCCTTCTCGGCATACTTGTCGTACAGCGCCTGCAGGTCCTTGTACTGCGGCGTCAGGCCGCACTTGCTCGCCGTGTTCACCATCAGCACGACCTGGCCCTTGTACTTCTCCAGATCGACGGCCTTGCCATCGATGTCCTTGAACTGGTGATCGAGGACGTACGCGCCCTCGCCGGCCATCGCCGCCGCCGCTACTGTCATCGCGCCTCCCAGCGCCACGAACCGAGCGAATCCACCGATCGTCCTCATCCGTTGCCCTCCTCTTTCATGCTTACCCGGACCCCGATTATCTACGAGAATGGGACCCACGTTGCTATCCTCCGCTCATGGGGTTGGCGGGATATGGCCCTGAAACGCGGCACGCGTCTCGGTCCTTACGAGATCCTCGGCCCGATCGGCGCTGGCGGTATGGGCGAAGTCTACCGCGCGACCGACACCAAGCTGCGGCGTGACGTCGCGATCAAGGTCCTGCCTCACGACGTGGCCGGCGACGAGCGCCGGCTGGCCCGCCTCGAACGGGAAGCCCAGGTCCTCGCATCTCTGAACCATCCGCACATCGCCTCGATCTACGGCTTGGAAGAGTCCGAGGATGGGCCGTGCCTGGTCATGGAGCTGGTCTTGGGGCAGACGCTCTTCGAGCGGCTCGCCGAGGGAGCGTTGCCCGAGGCTCGAGTGCTCGACTTCGGCCGGCAAATCGCCTCTGCGCTCGAGGCCGCGCACGAGAAAGGGATCATCCACCGCGATCTGAAGCCGGCAAACATCAAGGTGACGCCCGCGGGCGTGGTCAAGGTGCTGGACTTCGGCTTGGCGAAGATCATCGAGGCGAAGGCAAAGAGGGTGGAGGCAAGCGAGGTGCCCACGGCATCGTCGCCAGCGACCAGGGACGGGACCGTTCTCGGCACCGTTCCCTACATGAGCCCCGAGCAGGTTCGGGGAGAGCAGCTCGACGTCAAGACCGACATCTGGTCGTTCGGCTGCGTGATGTACGAGATGGCGACAGGCAAGCTCGCGTTCGACGGAAAGACACCCGCCGAGTTCGGCGCCGCGATTCTCGAGCGCGAGCCCGACTGGGACGCGCTTCGGGCAAGGAGCACGACGGTAATCCTGCGGCTGATCCGCCGATGCCTGAGCAAGGACCCCCGCCGCCGGCTTCACGACATCGCCAATGCGCGGATCGAGCTCGAGGAGGCGCCGGAAGAGATATCCGGGGCGTCACAGTTTCCGGGCCGCGCCGGCTTGCGGCCCTCTAGGGCCAGGCTCCTCTGGGCGCTCGCCGGTCTGCTCGCCGGGTCCCTCATGGTGAGCCTCGGATGGGGACTCCGCAGCATGCCGGCTCCGCCGCGCTCTCCCATGGTGCGGGCGAGTCTGACCTCGTCCGGCGTCGTCCCCAGCGATTCCGAGGTCCCGTCCGTGACCGTCTCGCCCGACGGGCGGACGGTCGTGTTCCTGGGGAAGGACTCCGGGGGCTACCGGCTCTACCGCCGTGCGTTCGACGAGGCAGCCGCGGAACCGCTTCCGGGTACAGAGAACGGCTTCGCGCCGTTCTTCTCTCCCGATGGGACGTGGCTGGCCTTCTTCACCGGCAGCCAGCTCCTGAAAATCCCCATCGCCGGCGGCGCGCCACTCAGGCTGTGCGACCTCATCCCACCTGTACCCATCTCGCGCGGAGGGACGTGGGCATCAGGCGCTGGAATCATCTTCTCGCAAACATTCAACGGACCACTGTGGTCCGTCCCCGAGGGCGGAGGCGCTCCGCAGCCCATCACCCACCTCGAGCCCGGCGAGCACGCGCACCTGTATCCTCAAGCCTTGCCCGGGCGGCAGCTCCTCTTCACCGCCGTCGGCGGGCGGGACTTCCAGGACGTCACATCGTCGAAGGTCGTCGCCCTCGACCTCGAGACGGGCGAGCGGAGCGCGATCCTCGAGGGTGTGAGCTTCGCACGGTACGTGGGAGATGGCTGGATCGTGTTCGTCAGCGGTGCGACCACCTTCGCCGCGCCCCTGGATCTGACGCGGCTGCAGGTGACGGCTCCTCCGGTCGCGCTCCGCGAGAATTTCGCCGTGGCCCCGGAGTTCCGGACGGTCCAGTTCGACGTCACACGCGATGGAACGCTCGTCTACGTGAGCGGTCCCGCCCAGGAGTACCCCAGGTCGGAGGTGCTCAGCCTCGATCGTCACGCGCGCGAGACTCCCCTGGCGGTCCCACCGGCCTTCTACGAGACACCCAGCTTGTCGCCCGATGGCCGAAAGCTCGCGATTGAGCGCTGCGAGATGAATCGCTGCACGGTCGTCGTCTTCGACCGCGACCGGCAGGTCCTTTCCTCTGTCGTGCCCGAAGCAGGACGGTTCTTCGGTCCCATCTGGTCGCCCGATAGCCGGAGGCTCGCGCTTTCCTCCATCTCCGAGAACAACCCGCGGCTGGTCGTGCGGTCGGCCGATGGGAGCGGTGCGATCGAATCGCCGACGCTTTCCACGGAGGACGGGGAGGTCGCAAACTCCTGGTCGCCCGATGGGCGAACGATCGCCTACACCGTCGTCTACGTCACGGACCGTGGCGGCTCACGCCTGCGCGGTACGTCGGACATCTGGCTCGCCACGGCGGACGGATCGAGCCCGCCGCGGCCGTGGATGGAAACGCCGCACCGAGAGAGCGGCGCGCGCTTCTCCCCGGACGGCGGATTCCTCGCGTACGTCTCGGACGAATCGGGAAGGAGCGAGGTTTACGTTCGCCCGATGGCCGGGCAAGCGAAGATCCAGATCTCGAGCGAGGGTGGTATCGAGCCGATCTGGGCGCGTGGGGGCCGAGAGATCGTCTATCGCCGGGGGGCCGGCTTCTTCATGGTGGATCTCGGCCTCGGGCCGGCGACCCGGCCGGGCCCGGCGCGTCCTCTCTTTACGGGCAGGCTCGACAACGGCGGGGGCAGACCCGACAAGCATCACCTGTGGGACATCTCCCCCGACGGTCAGGAGTTCATCGCCGTCCGGACATCGACGCCCTCCGAAGCCCCACGCGAGCTCATGGTGGTGACGGGGTGGTTAGCCCGGCTCGACCACCTTCACTGATCGACGAACTTGCACGCAGCCTGGTCGGTCTGCGGGCACCCGGGAACCTCACCGCCCGTGTAATGGGCTTGGCATTCCTGCGCATCCGCGACGGGGGCCGTCCAGGAACCGCACTTGTATCCCGCCGGCGTGAAGCCCCAGCAACAGCAGTTTCCGCCATCGGGCGGACTGCATGGCACCGACGGTCGCACGGCGTGAACCGGGGTCGCGACCTCGGAGTCGGGACTGATCAGCCACAGGAGCCCGACGCCCAGCACCACCGCCAACACGATCCATTTCGTTGATCGCATGATCGTTGTCCTCCCTTCCAGGCTAGGGAGTCCGCGGAGCACGGTTTTGCCCCTGATTTTTTCATCGTGGTGCGCAGCGTGTTGCTGCTCCGCTGCAAGTTCTTGCTCCATAACGAGTTGTCCTGGACTTTCCGCGGCTCGTAAGTCCGGCAGACCCGGGGAGCAGATGCGGCCCGGCAAGACGCCTTCGAACAGTCGCAGGCAGCAACAATCTCCGCACCACCATGATTTTTTTTGGAGGTCGATCCTTCAGCCGCGACGGCCGAATAGGCGGCGCCAGAAGCCGCCCCGCTCGTCCTCCGCGCCGGCACCGCCCGCGCCGTCGGCCTCGATGTGGCGCATCAGGTCGACCCAGATCGGGAGCGCCGCAGCGGCCCCGGTCAGACCGAGCGGCCGGTTGTCGTCGTAGCCGACCCAGACGGTGACGACGACTTCGGACGTGTAGCCGACGAACCACGCGTCGCGAAGGCCGTCGCTCGTGCCGGTCTTCCCCGCGGCGGAGCCGGCGAAGCCGAGCGAGGCGGCCGCCCGCGCCGTTCCGCGCTCGAGCACACCCTCGAGCATCGCGGTGATTCGCCGAGCCGAGTCCTTGGAGACCGCGCGCTCGATGCGCGGCTCGACGACCTCGACGGGCTCGCCCTCGCGGTCGAGGAGCGCCACGATCCCGTGCGGTGCGACGCGCGACCCGCCATTGGCCAGGGCCGCGTAGGCCGCGGTCAGCTCGAGCGGGGTGACTTCCTCGGCGCCGAGCGCGAGCGCCGGCACGGCATCGAGCTCGCTCTCGATGCCGCAGCGCTGGGCGACGCTCACGATTTGCTCGAGACCGATGTCCATCGCCGCCCGCACCGTGGGGACGTTGATCGACTGCTCGAGCGTCTCGCGGACCGTGACGCGACCGTGATGGCGGCCGTCGAAGTTCGATGGGCGCCACGACCGCCCACCGGCCTCGATCGCGAGCGGGGCGTCGTCGAGCTCGGTCGAGGGTGAGAAATCGAAACCGCGCTCGAGCCGTGCGCGCTCGAGCCCGGCGAGGAACACGAAGGGCTTGAACGTCGAGCCCGGAGGTCGGTGGGCCCGCGTGGCCCGGTTGAACTGGCTCGTCGCGTAGTCCCGTCCGCCGACGAGCGCGAGCAGCGCGCCGTCGGCCGGGCGGAGCACGACGATCGCGCCCTCGGGCCGCGCGTCCGTCGAGCGGCCGAGGCGGCCGTCGATCCGCTCGAGGCCGGTCGCGAGCGCTTGCTGCGCCGCGCGCTGGATCGCCGGATCGAACGTCGTGAAGATCGCGTAGCCCGAGCGTGAGGGGACAGCCTCGGGCGAGAACGGCTCGATCGCTGCGGCCAGGTAGTCCTCGACCCACGGCGAGCGGCCGGCGACCTCGGAACGCTCGGCGACGCCGAGAGGGGCCGCGCGCGCCGTCCTTAGCTGCGCGGGCTCGAGGTCGCCGCGCTCCTTCATCATGCCGAGCACGAGATCGCGCCGCTCCCGGGCCTCGGTTGCGTGGCGCCGCGGGTCGTAGCCCCCGGGACTGCGGATCATCCCGGCTAGCAGCGCCGATCGCGGCAGATCGAGGTCACGCACGTCCGTGCCGAAGAAAAAGCGCGCCGCGTCGCCGACCCCGGAGATGGCGACCGGCCCCCGCTGCCCGAGGTACACCTCGTTCAGATAGGCCTCGAGGATCTCGTCCTTGCTGTAGTGCAGCTCGAGCACGACCGCCGCGACGGCCTCGACCGCCTTGCGCCGCAGCGTGCGGCTCCCCGGCCCGTAGAGGTTCTTCGCGAGCTGCTGCGTGATCGTGCTCCCGCCCTGGACGACGCTCCCGGCGCGCAGGTTCGCCACGAGCGCGCGCGCGATCCCGATCGCGTCGATGCCCCCGTGCCGCCGGAAGCGGTGGTCCTCGACCGCTTCGACCGCGCGCACGAGGTCGGTCGGCATCTCGGCGAGCGGCGTCCAGCGCCGCGCCTCCATGACCTCGTCGTAGAACGTCCCGAGCGGCTCGGCCTCGAGCGTGAAGCTCTTCCGGCGATCGCCGTCGACGCGCCGCAGGCGGCCCGAGCGCACGCCGAGCTCGACCGGCATCGCGGCGCGCTCGCCGGCAGGCGTCATCGCCGAGTGCAGGTAGATCCGCCAATCGTCGCCGTCTCTCTTGAACTGCCCCGCGACCTCGGGCTCCGAGCGCACCTCGGTGTAGCCGAGGCGCGCGAGCCGATCGAGGAGCACGCGTGCGTCGAGCCGATCGCCGCGCGCGACCTCGAACGGTCGCGAGTAGACGCGCGACGGGAGCGTCGTCGTTCGCCGTTCGAAGCGGTGGACGATCGAGCGGTCGATCCAGACGAAGGCGACGAGGGCGACGAGCGCGGCGCCGCCGAGCACGCGCAGGCCGACCCGACGGAGACCCCGCGAACGTGGGGCGCTCTCCGCGTCATTGCGCCGGCGCCAAGGCCAGGTCGGGAAACGCACGAAGCGAATATAGGAGTGACGGTTGCAGATTCACAACCTGCCTTTCGCGCCACGGCCCGAGCGACACCGTATAACGCGCGACGAAAGGAGATCGTCATGTCGAAGACGCTGTGGACGGCTGCGCTGTTTTTTGCGATCGCTGTGTTCTCCTTCCCGGTGCTGGCCGACCCGCCGCCACCCTCGTACCCGCCGGATCTGGACCTGTCGGCCGGTGTATGGCAGGTATTCGACGGCGCGAACAACACCGTGTCGCTCTTCAACGATGGCGCTGGATCGCTCTACCTCGACGTTCCCGTCGAGCCCGACACGACCTGCAAATCGACGGGATCCTGCGACACCATCAACTATCTCTTCACCACGCACGTACCGACGATCATCAGTGGAATGATCGTCATCACGCTGCGGGCCGACACGACGGATGAGCCGGTCTTCCATCACACCTCGACCGACCCCCTCTGTACGAACGTTCCCGCGGTTCGCGCGCTGATCTGGTCGAAGAACCAGAGTGGCCACGACGGCTATCGCTGGTGGGCCAACCCCCACTCGTACGTTCTGGGACCCGGGGCGGTGACCATCACCATTCCCATCGACCCACGCTTCTGGTCCGGCGTCAGCGGGCATTTTGCCAACGAGAACAACCAGTACCTGCAGCAGTTTCAACGAGCGATCGAGGACGCCAGCTCGCTCGGTGTGACGTTCGGGGGCGGCTGCGCCTTCGGACACGGGGTGTTCATGGTCTCAGGAACGGCCCGATTCACGCTCGAGAACTATGAGGTGGCGCCGACTCCGAACTGCCCCGCGGTGACGCCGTGCAACGGCAACTCCTGCCTGGAGGGCGCCGTGCTCGGGGACACGAACACGGCTCTCCACCAGTGCTTGGACGGCTCGACCCTCAACGAGTGCAACTTCCCCGACTCGTTCCACGTCCTCGACACGAACTGCTTCAAGGCACCGTGCTGCACGGCCACGCCGTTCCCCTGCATCTGCCCGATCGGTTCGTGCCCGCAAGGTTCCAAGCTGGTCTGTCAGAGCAACTAGACCTCGAAGCCCCGGCCCCGGATGCACGCCGCGGCCGGGGTCGGACCGCACCAGCGCTTTCGAAAGCGTTATCGCAACTACGCTTCAGGTTGTAGCCTTTACGCCACGGTGAAGGTTCTACACGCCCGACCCTGCTCCCAGCCCGTGCCGCGGCTTGGCACCGGTCTCGCTTTACACGATGAGCGAATCGGTGTGGGAGGAGCAATGATGGCCAACAATCAACGAATGAGACGGATGGCGCTCGTCTTCCTGATCCTCGGGTACGCGGCGGTGCACGAGGCGGCCGCAGAGACCTACTGGGGGTTCTCGATCGGCGTCAGCAATGCGCCGCCACCGCCACGAGTCGTCGTATCAGGTGCGCCGCAGCTCGTCGCCGTCGAGGGGACCTCGGTGCAGGTGGTGGGGAACTCGGGCTACGACACGTTCGCCTACCGCAGCTCGTTCTACTGCTTCAGCGGTGGCTTCTGGTATCGGGCCACGAGCCACACCGGCCCGTTCGTGGTCGTGGACGTTCGCTCGGTGCCGGAGCCGATCCTGGTCGTCCCGGCCCAGCACTGGAAGCGTCATCCCCACGGCGGCCCTCCGGGCCAGGCGAAGAAGAGCGGCGGCGCCAGCAAGAAGAAGGGACACGGCTGATCCTTGACTAGCCGCACATGCCGGCTCGGCTTCGTGACTCCGTTGGGGTCGGGCTCTTCCCGACCCTGCTGCTCGCGATGCTGCTCGCCAGCGCCTGCGTCGCGCGCCGCGCGCCCTCGACGAAGCCGCCTGCCGCCCACACCGAGAGCGGCATGGCGTCCTGGTACGGTGAGCGGTTTCACGGCCGGCGCACGGCGAGCGGCGAGATCTTCGACATGCACGCGCTGACCGCCGCGCACCGCACGCTCGCCTTCGGGTCGATCGTCCGCGTCACCGAGATCCAGAGCGGCGAATCGGTCGACGTGCGGATCAACGATCGCGGCCCTGTCAGCGGCGCTCGGATCATCGACCTGTCCTACGCTGCGGCCCGCAAGCTAGGGATGGTCCGCCGCGGCGTGACGCGGGTCAAGCTCACCGTCATCGACCGCCGGCGCGGCTGACCCCCGAGAGCAGTTCTCTTGACAACATGTCGCCCGCGCGTTCTACTCGCGCCAGCTGCGCGAGGGATACGCGATGGACGCTGTCGCCGGGCGAATCGCGGGGGCTGTGCTCGCTTTGGCCGCGGGGTCACTTCCGGCGTGGTCGATCGAGTGCTACACGCCGCGGCCGTGGATCCCCAAGCTCGTCGCGACGCCGCTCGATCTGGACCACAACCTGATCGATGACAGTCTCGACGGTGTCGCGCCGGAGCAGTTGGTCGACGTAGTCGCGCTGCTGAATCGCTGCGCCGAGCCGGTCGATCGGGATCGGCTCGCCCTGTTCGGCGCCGCCGGCTTGCGCGGCCGGTACCTCAGCACGCTCGCGATCCGGGGCGTCCGCGGTGCGGACCTCGCCGACTTGGCCGCCGATCCGATCGTCGCTTTCGTCGAGCGCGATCGGGGGTTCGGCATGACCCTCGACGTGAGCAACCCGGCCCTGAAGGTCGCCGTGAGCGCGGACTACTCGCCCCTGACCCTCGCCGATCAGCACCCGCAGTACGACGGCAGCGATGTGCAGGTCGCGATCCTCGACGGTGGCGTGGACAACGAGCAGCACGAGAGCTTCCTGGCCAAGCCCGCGCTGCAGGCCTCGTGTCAGGACCCGCTGAGCCCGTGCATCGTCGCGCCAACTGTCAACGACAACGCCGGACACGGGACGCACGTGGCGGGGATCGCGATCGGACAGGGCGCGCCGGGGCTCGGGACGTATCAAGGCATCGCACCGGGAGCGGAGCTCGTCGACATCAAGGTCTATAACAGCGAGGCCTCGGGATCGATCGAGAAGATCCAGCACGGGATGGAGTTCATCCTGGACCAACAGGTCGCCTGGGGCATCGACGTCGTGAACATCAGCCTCGGCGATCCGCTGTGCACTCCGAGCAACGGCACGGATGCGTGGTCCGAGCTCGCCAACCTGCTCGTCGACGCGGGGATGGTCGTCGTGGCGAGCGCCGGCAACTCGACGAACTGCGGCAGCCCCGGTCCGTTGACCTTGGTTCACGCTCCGGGCGCGGCGGACGATGTGATCAGCGTGGCGAACTCCGACGACCAGGGGACGATCGATCGATCGGACGACGCCATCAGCGTGACGTCGCTGCGCGGACCCCGGAGCTCCGACGGCGACGCGGACAGCGCCGACGAGCAGAAGCCCGACCTCGCCGCGCCCGGCAAGTCGATCCACTCCGCCCAGCACGACACCGTCTCGGGCTACGTCGACTTCAGCGGGACCTCGATGGCCGCACCACACATTGCCGGCTGTGTGGCCCGGCTGCTCGACGCCAACCCCGCGCTCACGCCGCTCGCCGTCAAGCAGTTGCTGATCGACGCGGCGGAGGACCGTGGAGCCCCAGGCTGGGACGCGGAGTACGGCCACGGCCTGGCCGACTGCTTCCTGGCACTGGATCAGCTCTTCCCGTCGCAGACCAACCTGGGCTTCGAGGTCTATCTGTGCAAGCCGGGCAACCCTCCGTGTTGGAAGTCTCCCGACCTCTACCCGAGCGATCCGATGATCGTCGAGGGTGCGCCCAACGCGGTCCATGCGGTCGTGACCAACTTCGGCACCGACGTGGCGTACGCGTTCTCCGTCACACTCGGCGTGTACAACTTCTCGAACAGCGACATGGGCTACCCGATCTGCACGGTCGATGTGGACACGCCGCTCCTGCCGGGCGCCAGCATCACCGTGAGCTGCGACTACACTCCGATCGTCTCCGGCGCACCCCCGGGGCAGGTGCACGCCTGCCTGAAGGCCGAGATCGTCTACGCCGACGACACGGATTTCGTCAACAACCAGGCGCAGCACAACATCCAGATCGCCCAGGCAGCGTCACCGGCGCGATTCCCCCTGCGCGTGGTCAATCCGACGCCCGTCGATCTGACGCTCGACCTTCGCGACACGCCGGTCTGCCCATGCGCGGTGGGCGGGCCCCCGACGTGCCCGTGCCGCGGCTGGGCGTTCCGCGCGAGCGAGAACGGCTTCCGGCTCGCCGCCGACGATTGTCCGCGCTCGGTCGTGCTCGAGTTGGATCCGATCGGACCCGATCCCGTGCCCCGCGCGGAGTTCGACGTCGCGGTCGTGGGCCGAGACGACCAGGGGGAGGAGCACCCGCTGCTCGGCGTGACCATCATCGGGCTCCTGCCTCCCACCGGGTCGGTCACGGACAGCCTGCGCATCACGGGCAAGTCGGTGGACACCACCGGAGAGCTGTTGACGCTCGAATGGGGCGCGAGTTGCCGCAACGCGGCCGACTACGCGATCTACGAGGGCCGGATCGGCGAGTGGTACGGCCACGTCCGCCTCGATTGCGCGGATGACGGCGGCGATCGGAGCGAGATCGTCGCGGCCTCGCCCGGCAATCGCTACTACCTGGTCGTGCCGCGGCGCAGCGAGGACGAGGGCTCATACGGTCAAAGCTCAGCCGGGATCGAGCGACCCCGCGCGACCGCGACCTGCGTTCCGACCCAGGTCCTCGGCGCGTGCCCGACCGACGAGTCGATCGCCGACTGACGCAGGCGCAGAGACTGTCACCGCCGAGAGCGCGCGCGCTCTTCGGCGTCGAGCGGAAAGAACGCCACGGTCAGCCGGTAGCGGCGCTCGTCCGCCGGCCGGCGCGGCCCCGGTCGGCCGAGTCCCTCGATCAGGCGCCCGAGCCGCGCGCGTAGCCGGCGGATCTCGGCCGCGCTCGCCCGGACCTCGAGGAACGTCAGCAGAGCCTCCTCCTTCTCCGCCTTCTCCGCCTTCTCCTCCTTCTCCTCCTTCTCCTCCTTCTCCTCCTTCTCCGCGAGCGTCGTCCCGCCGACGGCCAAGGAAGCGAGCCGTGCGAGCTCGTCCGCCGTCGTGTCGAGCGCGGTCTGGGCCACCGACGACACCGCAGCCGCACCGGAGCGGCCTCGCGAGAACAGGCGTGGATCGGCGCGGAACGACCCGGCCACGGCGACGTAGTACTTCTCGACTGTCCCGCGGTTCTGTTTCTTGCGCGACAGGCGCACGAGTCCCGCGCGCTCGAGCGCGGCGACGTGGTGGTAGAGGCGCGTCGGCTTCTCACCGAGGACCTGGGCCACCTGCTTGGTCGTCCGCTCCTCGGACAGGGTCGACAGGATCCGCAGCCTCAGCGGGTCGGCCAGCGTCCGGACCTGCGCCAGGTTGGCCATGGTGTACGTGTCGCCCCCGGGGGCCTTGTCCTTAGATCGTCCCACGGCCCCGATCGTAGCACTTCATCCTATTATTCAATTGAAGTTGAATATTCCTATGATGTCGACTAATATGCGCTCATGCAGCAAAACCGAGCGAATCTCGCGCCGTTCTTCGTTCTGTGGTCCGGACAGGCGATCTCGCTCGTCGGGACCCAGGCGGTCCAGTTCGCGCTGATCTGGTGGCTCGCCGAGCGCACCGGGTCGGCCGGGGCGCTGGCCATGGCGACGCTGGTCGGGCTCCTGCCGCTCGCGCTCCTCGGGCCCCTGGCCGGGGCGGTGGCCGACCGGCACAGCCGCAAGTGGGTGATGCTCGTCGCCGACGGCGTGGCGGCGCTCGTCGCGGCCGGGCTGGCTCTGGGATTCCTGGCGGACGGCGCCGGCCCGACCGCAGTCCTGGGCGCGTTGCTCCTCCGAGCGATCGCCAGCGCGTTCCACGGACCGGCGATGCTCGCCGCGACCTCGTGCATGGTCCCGGCCGAGCATCTCGCGAGCGTCCAGGGGCTCAACCAGGCGGTGCAGGGCGGGATGCTGATCATCTCCGCACCGCTCGGCGCGTTGCTCGTCGGCGCGCTGCCGATGGCCGGCGTGCTCGCCGTCGATGTGGCGACGGCGCTCGTGGCGGTCGCGACCCTCGCCGTCGTGCGCGTGCCCGGTCCATCGCGATCGGGCGAGGTTGCGCTCGAGGCGCGCTCGACGTGGGACGACCTGCGTGAAGGGCTGGCCTACGTGCTCACGCACCCCGGGCACCGCGCGCTCCTGGGGCTCGCCGCGGCGATCAACGTGGCCATCGTCCCGGCGTTCGCGCTGCTCCCGCTCCTGATCCAGGGGCCGCTCGCCGGTGGTCCGGGGGCTCTCGCGTTGGCCACATCGGCGCTCGGCGTCGGGACGCTCGCCGGCGGGGCGCTGCTCGGTGTGTGGGGCGGAACGCGGCGCCGGATGCGTACCGCCCTCGGCGCGATCGGCGGCATTGGAATCTCGACGCTTGGGCTCGGCCTTGCGCCCGACGGGATGGCCGTGTGGGCGGCGGTCGTGATGCTCGCGGTCGGTGCCCTCGCTGCGTTGGCCAACGGTCCGATCGTCGCGGTGCTCCAGGCGACGGTCGCGCCCGAGCTCCAGGGACGCGTGTTCGGGCTCTACGGGAGCCTGGCGACCGTGGCCACGCCTCTCGGTCTCGTCTTCGCCGCGCCTGTCGCCGAGGCACTCGGCGTGCGGGCGTGGTATGTCGTCGGGGGGATCGCCTGCGTGACCCTCGCGATCCTCGGCGCCCGGAGCCGCGCGGTCGCGACGATCGAGGACTCGCAGCCCGCGTCGACGTTCAGTGACCCGGCCACATCGGTGTGAGCAGGGCGGAGAAGTTTCGCGCGAGCAACGCCGTGTCGGCCCGATCGAACTTCACGGAGGGCAGGGCGGCCATGTCGATGGTCGCGGAATCCTGGAACAGCTTCAGCAGGTCGACCCGGAAGTCCAGCGGCCCCAGCGGGTCCGGCAGTCCGGTCGAGATGCGGGTGTAGCTCTCGTCGAATCCGACGTGGTAGACGAGCGGGACGCTCGTCTCCCCGCGCCTCAGTGTGCCTTCGAGCAGCACGAACTTGTAGCCGACCTCCCACGTCCAGGCCATGCGGCCGTTGGGATCGAGATCTCCCCGCGGCGCAAGCGACCGATTCGCGGCTGGATCCACGCCGATGCCGAGCTCGATCCGTTCGTAGTCCCGGCGCGGCACATCGCGGAGCACGATCACCGGGGCGGCTTCCTCGCCGTCGAATCGCACCAGGTGGTAGCTGTCGGGCTCGACGTAGGCGCCCGTCGGGCTCACGAGCCGGATGTTGCTCAGGAAGAACTGGAAGTCACGAACCGCGAAGCGACCTTCGCCACCCGGATTGGGATACCGCCGCTCGTTGAGGACGAGCGGCTCCGAGCCCACGAACGGATGGAGCCGCAACGCCACGTCGACCGGTTGCCCCTCGCCGTCCGAGCACGCGGCCAAGACTCCGACCGAAACGAGCACGGCGAGCAGACGTGTGCGGCTCATTCGTGCGCGAACGGATCGGAGAATCGTTCCGCCGTCACGAACTCCTGATCCGTCAGGGTCTGCAGGAACGCGATGACCGCCGCCTTCTCGTCCGCGGTCAGATGCAGGCTGATGTGGCCCTCGGCCGCCACGTCTTGGTTGTCTGCCTCCACGATCAGGGGGCTCAGCGTGCTGCTCGTCTTGATGCCGGTGTCGTAGTGCTCCAGCACCTCCTCGAGCGTCGCGAAGCGGCCATCGTGCATGTACGGCGCGGTCAGGGCGATGTTCCGCAGCGACGGCACCTTGAACAACCCGCGATGCGCTGGCGAGCCGGTGAGCGTCTGCAGGCCGGGTTGCAGGTGTTCCTCGTCGTCGAGGCCGTTGTTGGCGAAGCCGTCGTAGCGCGTGCGGAAGCCGCTCGTCAGGAACTGGCTGTGGCAGTCGATGCAGTTGGCGCCGCGCAGGCGCACCTTGACGTCCGGGTGGGCCAGGAACACCTTGCGCCCCAGCTCCTCCCGGGGCGTCAGCGCGATCTCGCCGCGCAGGAACCGGTCGTAGCGCGAGTTGGACGAGATCAACGTGCGCAGGAACGAAGCCAGTGCGCCGGCCATGGCGGCGGGGCTGATCTCGCCGTAGGCCGCCTCGAACCGCTCGCGGTAGCTCGGGTCCGCCGCCAGATCGGCGACCAGTCGCCCCAGATCGTGCGCCATCTCATCCGGATGCTGGATCGGGACCAGCGCCTGGTCCTCCAGGCTCGCCGCGCGGCCGTTCCAGAAGAAGCGCTGCGGGCCCCACATCAGATTGGCCAGGCTCATGCTGTTGAACTCGAGCGGCTTGCCGGACGCGCCGACGCTGGTCCGGCGGCCGTCGGTGAACGCCAAACGCTGGACATGGCACGTCGAGCAGGACGTGGTGCCGCTGGCCGACAGGCGTCGGTCGTAGAACAGCCGGCGTCCGAGCTCCAC
Organism: uncultured Acidobacteriota bacterium; assembly: GCA_963824225.1. GTDB lineage: Bacteria > Acidobacteriota > Polarisedimenticolia > Polarisedimenticolales > Polarisedimenticolaceae > CAWGOF01. The sequence continues at coordinate 1,829,187 of CAWGOF010000003.1, forward strand.
CGCCTCCTCGGTCAGCGGGTTGTCCGGGGGCACCTGGAACGTTCCGAACACGAACGGCGCCGAGAAGCCGCGGAGCGGAGTCGCCGCGCTACGCGGCGCCGCCGCGCGGCGCGACCCGTCGCAGCCAAAGGAGGCCAGCGCCGCGAGCAGCGTGGCGATCCACGCCGCACGCGTCAATGATGGTGTACGAAACCGGAGCCGAACAACGCCTCGACGTTCTCCACGCCCTTGTTGTACCGCTCCTTGAACCCGAGCTTCGCCAGAAGCTCGCCGGTCGCGAGGTCGTGCACGGTGATGGAGTGGGCGTTGACCTTGGCCATGAAATCGACGTCGGTCGGATCGTTGTCCTTCACCTGGCCGAGGTTCAGCAGGTTGTTCTGGACGGCGATCACGTCGCGGCCCGAGGCGGCCTTGAAGAAGATCATGTGGTGCGCACCCGGCTCGGCCTTGATGTCCGCGCCCGAGGAAACCAGCTCCGGCAAACCCGACAGCTGGTAGCGCTTCACGACGCCGGGCAACGCGTGGCTGATGAACAGCTCGGTCGCGTTGCCGTAGAACTCGAGCGGGACTCCCGTGCCCGCGGTCGTGCCGTCGTACGCCTTGACGGGTGCGCCGAAGGTCTTGTCCGCCTCGTTGTACGGGACCTTCCAGACCTCGAATCCGAACATCGTGTTGACCAGGACCGCCGGCGCGGCTCCGGGCGCGATGCTCGGCCGCACGAACAGCAGCTCGACCGGCGACGACGGGAAACCCACGGGCTTTGCGTCCTCGACGACGATGTTCTGAATCGGCTCGAGGGTGTTCAGATCGATGACCGTGATCCCGTTGCCCACGCCGGTGGCGAGATCCGGGTGAATCGTCGAGGTGACCACCAGGCGATCCTGGTACGCGGAGAGGCCGTGCGGATACAAAAGGTACGGCGCGCCGTCGGCCGCCGCGCTCTTGCGCGCCTGGATGATCTTGATCACCGCGTTGGTCTGCGGATCGAACACCCCGATCGAGCCGCAGTCGGCTTGATCCACACCGGTGCCACCCATGAACGTGACGATCATGTAGTCCTTGCCGTTGACGGTGTGCCAGATGATATCCTCGCCGACCTGCTGCCCCCCGGTGTTCAAGCACTTGACGCCGTCGATCATGGCCGCCCCCTGGGCGTTTCGCGACAGGCCGATCTCGGCCAGGCTGCACGCGGGGTCGAGACCGGTCGAGTACAACCGTCCGGTCGGGCTGTAGTACAGGTGGTGCAGCGGGTGCTTCAGGTCCGGCAGCTCGATGTCCTGCAGGATCGCGCCGAAGTTCGCGGCGTCCGGATCGAGCTCCACGATGGCCACGCTGTGGGTCGTGCCGAGCGTGGGCAGTCCACGCAGCAGCACCATCGCCTGAGTCTCCTCAGCGTTGCGCTGCGCGTCGGCCGAAGATCCGGCGCCGGGCGCGCTCTCGCGCCGGTCCGAGCACGCCGCGATCGTCAGCAGCAGAACGGCGCACAGGGAGAACGACCGGATATTCCTCGACTGGCTCATGATGGACCTCCGACGGGAAAGGGGATCCCAGATCCCCGCGTCCGGCGGAGGATACTCGAAAGCTAGTCGGCCCGCTTGCTGCTCGCTCGCCGGGGCTTCGGCTTCGGCTTGCTCTTGGCCTCGAGATTGAGCGCCACGGCAGCGCGGATGAGAGCCTTCAAGGCTGTCTCATTGACCTTGTCGCCTTCGTGGATGTCGATGGCACGCCTGACATTCCCGTCGAGGCTGGAGTTGAAGAGACCTGAAGGGTCCTTCAACGCAGCGCCCTTGGCAAAGGTCATCTTGACGACGCTCTTGTACGTCTCCCCCGTGCAGACGATGCCGCCGTGGGAGAAGACGGGGGTCCCCATCCACTTCCACTCTTCGACGATCTCAGGGTCTGCCTCGTGGATGATCTTGCGCACTCTCGCGAGCGTCTTCCCGCGCCAGTCGCCAAGATCCAGGATCTTCTGGTCGATCAATGCAGAGGCAGATTCCACCGGGCCCCGCTTTTTCATGTTCCGCTCCACTCCGCCTCAGGCCTGCAGGCCTGTCAAGTCCTATTTGGATTCCGCTCGAAGACCCAGAGCTTGTAGCTGCTCGGCGGCGTCCAGTTGAAGCGGTGGTCGACGTGGAAGCTCGCCCGGTATCGCTGCTGGCTCGCGTCCGGCGTCTCGGTGCGCATGTATCATGCTCGGCGTGGCCGTGTTTCTGTCCACGCTCGTCATGCTGCTCCTCGCGGAACCGGCGCCGGCACGCACCGATGCGTGTACGTGCGCGATCAACCTGCAGCGCGACGGATGGTGTGAGGGCCACGCGATCGGGTACATCGCCGGCCTCGAGATTCACACGGGACTCCTGTTCGAAGCCCTCGACGCACACGGTCACGAGGTCGACCTCACGTCGTTCGACTGCCCCGCCTGCCAGCGCGCGATCGAGACCGAGGGGTTCTGCCCGGAGCATCGCATCGGGTTCGTCCGCGGGCTCGCGTACTTTTCGAGGCTGACGTTCCTCCTGGCACGGGCGCGCAGCCACACCGGCTCCGCGGCGCCCTGCCGCGAATGCGCGTCGCTCCCCGCCGCGGGGGGCTGGTGCGAAGCCTGCGAGGTGGGCTTCGTCGGTTCGGTCGTGTTCCGCGACCGGCGCGACTTCGATGAAGTTTTCCGCGCGCTCGACCTGGTTCGGCGGGCGGATGCCCTGGGCGAGCGTTGTGAGCACTGCGCCGTGGCCATGGCCACGGACACGATCTGCGCCCGGTGCAAGCTCGAGTACCGGAACGGTGAGCCGCGCCCGTTCGTTCCTCGCGCCCCGGCCGGGCCGGCCCGCTAGGGACAGCTGATCGTCTGCGTCTCGCAGGCGCCGGAGCCCACGGGCCGCTCGGCGGACGTGCCGCCGATCGAGCTCTTCCCGTAGGAGCCTTCGCTGTCGGTGCCGCTCGGGACCACCATGAAGTACTCGTCGCCGGGCAGTTCGGCCAGTGTTGCGCTCGTCCCGGTCACGCCGCACAGCGCGGCGCTGTGGTTGTACGCGCCGCTACGCAGTGACGCGAGGCTACCGCTGTAGACGCCGACGGCGGAATCACCCGACTCGCAGGATGCACCCCAGGAGAGCACGACACTGGTCGTCGGCCCGACGATCTTGTTCATGGTCAGTGGCACGTCGCCGCTTCCAGCGCTGCCGCCCGAGGCGTCCACGTGCCCGGACACGCCGGCGTAGTTCGTCGGCGTGTTATCCCCGGCGATCGCCGAGCTGCCGTTCAGCTGCAACGACAGGATCCCATCGGTCGGGAGGCCGCCCACGGGGAAGATGAGATCGAACGTCTGGCCCGAGATGGAGTAGCGCAGCCGCTCACCCTGGGCGAACGAGAAGAACGCGTTGCCGGAGACGATCTGGTCCGGCGTCGGTGCGCCCGGCAGGTCGGCAAAGGCCTGGTTGCCGAACAGCACGAACTTGTTGGTCGTGTCGCCGGTGAGATTCGAGGCAATGTCGATCGAATTCGTCGTGGACACGCTGATGACGAACGCACCACCGATGCCTCTCTCGACACCGCCACCGGCGTACTCCCACAACTCGACGAACCAGATCGAGCCGTCGGCGTTCGAGAACGCCTCGCTGACCCGCCAACTGTGCGCACCCGCGTGGGCTGGGCTGACCGTGGCTGCGACCAAGAGCGCCAACGCTGCAATGGTCGGAACGAGCCGGATCGCTTGTCCCTTCATCGACGGATCCTCCCTGCGGATGGGAGCGTATTGGAGCGCAGGGAGTATCCGGTGAACCGATGGCCGCGGCAAGCGGAATCCGGCGCCGCTCTTCGCAATGCAACACGCGGCGGATTCCAAACGTCCACAGTTGGTAAAAAAGTTCCCTTCCGTTCCCTGCCTCGCCAAGGATCAACGCTGGCGCAGAAGAGAGGTCCAGCTCGATTCGCGAGAGAGATCTGTTTCTGAACGAAGGGAGTGGTGAGCCAAGTCTCGAGCTTCTTGTCCTCGGTGGCGACCGTCCAGAGGAAGCAGTCCCTGCGATGAAAGCCCACGCCATCCAGCCGGCGGCTGCGATCAGGAGGGCGACGAGCAGCCAGCGCGCGGTCGTCATGGCCGGCCTATCCTTGCTGGCTCGGTTGCCCGTGGAGATGTCCGCCGCGTGGTATCCTGAGGTTCGTGGCGCACGCCCCGCCGATTCCGGACTTCGTTCCCTGGACCGCCGCTCGTTTCCAGACCGAAGAAGCGCGTGATCTATTCCTCAGCGTTGTCGCGACCCGGCAGACGCCCGAGGTCGAGGTCAAGCCGATGCCCGACGTGGGCCGAGGTGCGTGGGTTCGTTGGCGTCCGGGGCACTTCCTGGGTCTCAACGACATCGCCTATGCGCACAGCGGTCGGATTATCCTCAGCGTGAGGCAACCAGGCGGGTCTGCGCGGATCGGATCCGGCTGACGCGCGGCGCGGCTCCTGCGGTCTCAAAGCGCCCGACGACGGGCGGAATCGACGATTCTGCGGAAGTCGGCGCGAGTCCGGAGCTTCTCGAAGGCGAGGTCGCGCTCGAGCCGCTCGACGTCGTTGAGACCCAGCTCCGAAGCGTGTTCCAGGGAAGCTATCGCGGCCTCGTACCGCCCCCGCAGCGCCTCGCTCTGAGCCTCGGCATACAACAGTTCGACGTTTCCGAGGAGCGGATGATGCAGGGCAGCGGCGGCCGCGATTCGAGCGAGCGCCGATTCCCTATCGCCGCGCCCGATGTCGCACTGCGCGAGGAGCTCGAGGGTCCTCCGCTCATCTTCGCGGTCTCCGTCGCGGCGCACCGCCGCCAGGGTCGGTAACAGGAGTTGCTCGGCGTCGTCGAATCGACCACCTGCGATCCAGCACTTCGCCAGTGTCCACCGGTAGTGGGTCGCTCTGCCAACGGCTCCGCTTCCGTCGACGCGCTCGATCGCGGCGATGAGATCATGGGCTAGTCGCTCGGCATCGTCGAATCGGCCCTCACGAACGCGCAATTGCGCAACGGCATCGAGGGGTAGCCAGGTGCTGGGCACGTTCAGGCGCCCCATGCGATCGAGCTTCTCGAAGCGCGGGTCGCCGCGGAGCGGAAGAAGCTGTGGGTCCCGAGCGGGACCACCCGGATAATCCCAGCCGTTGGCGATCGACTCGCTGAGATAGCGGAACGCGTCCTCGCGGCGTCCCGAGTTAGCATACGCGCAGGCGAGGTTGTAGAGCGCGACCCGGGTCTGGTAGTTACCGTCTCCGAACACGCGTCGAATCCGATCGATCGCTCGCTCGAGCAGGGCTTCGGCCTCGGCGTAGCGACCCAGCTCGAGGTACGAGCCCGAAAGGCCGACGATCGACGACAACAAGTCCGGATCGTCCGGATGTAGCTCGCGCTCGAGTCCGGCGATCGCAGCCTCGAACAGCGGCGCTGCCTGGTCGTGCTTCTGCCAGGACTTGTAGAGGGATGCCAAGAGTGCTGTCGTTCGCAGCGTGTCGGGATGATCCGGCCCGACGAGCCGCCGCCGTTCGAGCGAATCGCGCAGGAGCGCCTCCGCCTCGGGGAACCGCCTGAGCTTGATGCCCGTACGCGCTAGCCGCTCGCTCGCCGCCAGCGCCAATGGGGAATCGGCCCCCAACAAGGAGATGATGCGATCTCGCGCTTCCGTCAGCGCCTCGAACCCCCCTGCGCCTCCGCGATAGGAGGCCAGACGACTACCCTCGGCGAGCAGGAGCTGCGATAGCAGGATCGGCCGATCGGCGAATCGCTCACGCATGCCCTGCAACAGCGCCCCTTGATTCGCCGCTTCGAAAAGGGCGGGGAGCCGCCCTCCAATGAGCGGTCCCGGAGAATCGATCGCCGCCAAGAGAAAATCGCTCACTTCGCTTGCGAGCTGCGACTCGGTTTCCGCTCTCGTGGCCTCGCGTTGTGCGCGGAGAGCCTGGATCACCCCGACGATCCCGAAGGCGATCAGCGCCGTCGACAGTGTGGCGATGACGGCGGTCGCCGCGCGGTGCCGACGGATGGCCTTGCGAAGGCGATGGAGCGGGCCCGGCCGTCGAGCCCGAATTGGTCGATGCTGAAGGTAGCGCTCGAGGTCCGCGGCCATGGCCGACGGTGTGGCGTAACGATTCTCCGGATCCTTCGCGAGGGCTTTCATGGCGATCGCGTCGAGATCTCCGCGCGTTTTCCGAGCGAGCGCGCGCGGGGAGGCGCACCCCAGTCGAACGGCGATCGTCGGTCGGCGCATCGCTCGGGCGCTCGGCCGCTCCGGCTCCTGCTCACGAATCCGGTGGCAGAGATCGACGAGGCTCGCATCTTGCCCCGCCTCCCGCTCGAACGGCCGTTCGCCGGTGATCAGCTCGTAGAGCACGACCCCCAGGGAGTAGACGTCGGTGCGCGTGTCGACCGGACGTCCGTCGAGAGCAGCTTGCTCCGGGCTCATGTACTCCGGTGTTCCCACGAGCTGACCGGACTGGGTCAGCCCTCGCTCCGGTCGGAGACCGCTGTCGAGCGCCTTGGCCACGCCGAAGTCGATGATCTTGGGTGTCGGTGGACCGCCTTCGGTCGTCACGAGAATGTTCGAAGGCTTCAAGTCTCGATGGATCACTGCGCGCAAGTGCGCGTGCTGGACCCCGTCGCACACGCGGCACAACAGCTCGAGGCGCGACTCGATACCGAGTCCGTGCCGGTCGCAGAACTCGGTGATCGACTCACCCGCGACGCATTCCATGACGAAGTACGGTCGAGAGTCGGACGAGCTTCCCGCGTCGTACACCCGAGCGATGTTCGGGTGGTTCATCGTCGCGAGGGTCTGACGCTCCGATTCGAACCTGGCGAGGGCCCGATCGCCAGAAACGGCGCTTCGAGCCAGCTTGATCGCCACGCGGCGAACGAGCGGCGCGTCCTGCTCGGCGAGGTAGACGATGCCCATCCCACCTTCGCCGATTCGTTCGAGAATCCGATACGGGCCGAGCCGTCGCGGCGCATCCTCGACCAGGTCCGCCGCGAGTCTCAACATCGAGCCGGTTTGGAGAAGAGAAGGGAACGAGTCAGCGGGGAACGAGGCGCTGGATTCCGATTCGCTCACCGAGCGCCTCCGGAATCGCTCCGGAGTTGGGCCGCGAGCCACGTTCGAGCCAGCCGCCAATCCTCCTTGACGGTCCTTTCCGAGACCCTGAGGACCGCTGCGATCTCCTCCACGGACAGCCCCCCGAACAAGCGCAGCTCGGCAACGCGGTGTTGCCGCTCGTCGTGACGAGCGAGCCGGTTCAGTGCCTCGTCGAGTACCAAGACGTCCATGGTGGAACGCTCTGCGGGGGTCGACTCCTCATCCAGGTGCACGAGCACCTGTCCCCCGCCACGCTTGCGCGCCTGCGTCGCGCGCGCGTGGTCGACCAGCAGGTGGCGCAACTGCAGCGAGGCCACAGCGAGGAAGTGCGTGCGATCGTGCCAGGATCGGTGGCCGACGTTCTTCAGGCGCAGGTAGGCCTCGTGAACGAGCGAGTCGGTTCCGGGAGCGCCCTGCGCCAGGATCCATCGCCGCTTGAGGCGATGCGTCAAATCCCGCAGCGTCTCGTACTCCGCTGCCGTGAACCGGTCGAGCGAGTCGGGCATACGTGGTCGGGTCGCGCGGTCACTCATCTTGTCGGGCCTCGACCTCGTCCGGATCCGTCAAAAACTATACGTCGAAAACTGTGCGGCGTGTTGCCCCCTCGACGACCCGCTTACGGTTAACCGAGTGCAGGGCTGCCGTGGCGATTCCCTGCTTCAGGCTCGAAGGCTGCGGACGTGAGGCAGGGGGTGGATGACGATCGCGACCGCCGCAACTACCCAAACAAGGAGGTCTGATGCGCATACGAGGATGGCTGGCCGTGTCGGTGCTGCTCCCGTGCTGCCTCGCCCAGGCCGAATCCACTGACCTGGTGGTTCACGGAAACGTCGACGCCGAGGCGGTCGGCAGGGTCTACTACGCAGAGCACTTCTACCTCCACGCTCCCTCGAGTCCAACCAAGGGGATTCAGGAAGCGATCAACGCGTGCGGCCAGGGCTTCGGAACCTCGATCAAGGGCTGCACCGTCGTCCTTCCGAAGGGAGATGTGCTGATCACTGAGGGAATCACGATCGGTGGACTCACGACATCGACCGCGAAGTCGGGGATCGTGCTTCGAGGTCACGGCGCGGGACTTCGCGCGACGGACACTCAATCGGGGACAAACTGGAATCTGGGTGGGACGAATCTGATCTGGAGCGGAGAAGCCAATGGAACCGTGCTTACACTCGAGGGCGTGTCGCACTCCAGGTTCATCGACTTCATGATTGACGGTGGACAGCCCCCCACCGGTGGTGCCGGGATAGGGATTCTCATCAAGGGCTGCAACACCTGCTCGACCCCGTCCATGCAGAACGTGTTCCAGAACATTTCGATCGTCGACATCATAGGCTCGCCGGGGCATGGAATCGAGATCATCGGGGAGAATCTCGTCAACGAGTCAACGGGAATCGCCGGCCAGAAGTACGACGATCAGATCAGTGAGAACCTCTTCGAGCACATCACCGTGCAGAACAGCCACACGGCATTCTTCCACGACAGTAGCCAGGCTACGAACAACCATCTGCTCAACGCGACATTCGTCGATTACGAGTATGGGATCTACCTGAACGATGGCGCGGTGATCACGACCAACGTCGTTTTTGGGGGGAGCGTCGAGCCCCAGCATCTGACCACCGCGGATGTTCACGTGACTTCGAGCGCGGAGGATTTCACGGCCTTCCGCAACTACCACGAGACGCCTGCGGGCAGCGCGTACGTCTTCAGCAACCTCGATCGCAACGGCTACCAATGCGGCGGTTCGCCTGCCGGACGATGTCGCACCGATTCGACGAGCCTCTACGCGCCGCGCGTCCTCGTGCAATACGACATGTGTCCCGGTGATGCGACGTGTGGCTCACCGATCGGATGGGCCGTCCTGCACCAAGCCCGCGGGCCTTTGACGATTCAGGGTGGCAATTTTTTCGCGCTGGGCGGCACGGAGAAAGTGCCGATCGCAGTGACGCTCGATTCGGTCAAGGATATCAACCAATCCAAGACGGTGACGACCGGTGGGAACGTGTTCGCATCGCCGAACTACATCTGGAAGACGAGCTACAACGTCGGCGTCATCGGAACCGACCTTCCGTTCACGGGACAGGTTCCCATCGCGTCGAGCGGGGCCCTTGAGTTCTGGCGCGCGGGCATTACCTTCACCGGCGATTCCGCGGGAACGCTCGGGTCCATCACGTGGAAGGATGAGAACAAGGCAGACCGTTTCAAGCTCTACTACAACTCGACCAAGCTCAGGTTCCTGGACGCCAGCAATCATCAGATCGTGGGCATCGGCACAGTTTCAGCGCCCTTCGAATTCGAGGGAGCGACCACGAATGGAATCCTCACGAATCTTGAGGTCGCCGATCCGACGGTCAACCGCACGATCACACTGCCGAACCGAACAGGTACGACGGTCCTCAGTGACGATACCTTCATCGGAGACGTAACTGCGACCCTGGAGCCCGATGGTCAAACTCCGCTCACGATCGAGAACGCGGCCGTGGAGCCGAGCGACTTGAACGCCACGAATCCGCCCGGTTCCACGGGGCAATGCGTTTCCAAGGCCGCCGGAGACCAGTTCACTTGGGCGTCGTGTGGCGGCAGTGCACCGAATGTTTTCGCGACCTTCGACGCCCCTGCCGGCTCGGACCCCGTTGCGGACAGCGCGACGGATGTCCTCGTGCTGGCGAAGGGTCGCTCGGTATCCGTCACAGGAGATTCGTCGACGGACACCCTGACCGTCGCCGCCGACACCGAGCTCTACCGGCGTGTTCAGTCGGGCTCCTTCAAAAGTGTTGCCAGCACGGATGACAACGTCTTGCTGTTCGCCTTCGAGGCAGCCTCTACCCTCACTCGTGTGCGCTGCTCGACCACGAGTAACTCGACGGTGATTAACGTGTACCGTCGAAGCGAGACCACGCCCAACTCCGGCGGCACACAGATCGCCTCCGGCTCGTGTTCGACCACTCCAACGAACCTCTCGTTGTCGAGCAACACCGTCGCGGCTACCGAAGTGGTGACCGTCGAAATCCAATCGACGACGGGTACTCCGGCCGCGCTTCGTGTTCAAGTCAGCTACGACGTCAACGATTAGCCGTCTCGAGGGCGTGGGGGCCGGAATTCCTACGGTCCCCACGCCCACCGACTGCCGCTGAATCGAGGAGACCGCCGAGCCCTACGTGTGTGCGTTGCTGCGCTGGTAACGCCACCCACAATCGTCTTTTCTCAGCGTCCGGTCCGATCGGCCAGCGTGCCCACGCTGACTGCGTACGAGTTCGAGCAGTTGTAGTCGAGGATCGCCTTGTAGTTCCGGTACACCAAGAAGTGCCGCTTGTGCCCACGGACGAGCGACGCTTCGAGCGTCGCCGTGGGCAACCGTGCCCCGGACGGCAGCGAGACGCCTAGCTTGGTCCACTCCGCGAGCGGGCGCTCCTCGGTAAGCTCGCGAACTGCACGGCAGCCAGCCGTGCGCATCGGCACGCTGCGGTCGATGCGCGCCATGACCGTGTGCGAGATCTTCACCTCCCTCCCCCATCGCTCGCCCTCCCGCCAGCCCGCGTTCTTCAGGTAGTTCGCCATCGAGCCGAACACGTCGGCGGGTGACGACCAGATGTCGGCGCGGCCGTCGCGGTCGAAGTCCACGGCGTGCTTCCGATAGCTCGACGGCATGAACTGGGGCTGGCCCATCGCGCCGGCCCACGAGCCCTTCAGCTCCGCGGGTGCGATGACACCTTGGTCGACGATCGCCAGCGCGTCGAACAGCTCGGCGCGAAAGCGCGTCCGCCGGTTATCGTAGGCCAGCGTGGCGAGCGTCTGGATCGTCGCGTACGTGCCGGTGACGCGTCCGAAGTTCGACTCGAGCCCCCAGATCGCGACCATCAGCGGCGGGGGCACGCCGTACTCCTTTTCGATCTTCCTGAGCAGCGGCCCGTGGACGCGCAGCATCTCGCGGGCGGTGCGGATCGTCCGGCTGGTGAGCCGCTGGCTGACGTACTGCTCGAGGCTCTGGGTCTCTTCGGGCTGGGCGCGATCGTGCGCAACGACGGCGGGCTCGGGCGCGGTGAGGTTGGCCAGCGCGGCGTCGATCGTCGCCTGTCGGATACCGCGGTTGAGCGCCTCGGCCCGGACGCCGGCGACGAACTCGTCGAACGTCTGGAGCTGCGGCGCCGAGGTCTGAGTCGGTGGATCCTGCACGGCGGCGGGAAGGATCCACGGCCCAAGGCCCAGGGCCAACGCGAACCACAGTATCCCGGCGTCAGGTCGCATCGATAGCTCACTCTAAACGTATAGCCCGAGGTCGCCTTCGGCGATGGTACTCGGCCGAAGGCGCTCCCCACACGTAGAACGGGCGTGGCGAGTCACCGAACGACGGGTGTGCCTGTCACCTTGCTCATGGCCCTGGTCCTGGTCTCGGGCTGCGGGCGCGGGGAGCGGCCGCCGCCGGAGATCGTCGGCGCCGGCGCGGGCCAAGCGATCGACCGCTACCTCATGACGCGCACCGAGATGGGCCAGTTCAGCGGTGCGGCGCTCGTGGCGCAGCAGGGGCAGATCCTGCTGCGCAAGGGGTACGGCTTCGCCGATGTAGCCCAGCGCGTTCCGTTCACTCCACGGACCCCGCAACCGATCGCATCCATCTCGAAGATGTTCACGGCGCAAGCAGCGCTCGAGCTGCGCGATGCGGGAGCGCTTACGCTCGACGACTCGATCTGCGAGCACCTCCCCGACTGCCCGAGCGCGTGGCGACCGGTGACGGTCGCGCATCTGATCCACCACCGCTCGGGGATTCCGGACTACGAGTCCCGACTCGAGCTGGGTTCGAGCGCGTACTTGGATCTGATGTCACAGCCCGCGGCGTCCGCCGTGATTCTCGCGGATGCCAAGCAGCGAGCCCTCGACTTCCCGCCCGGGGAGCAGTTTCGCTACAGCAATACCGGGTACGTCGTGCTGTCGTACATCGTCGAACGGGTCTCCGGCCGTCCGTTCGCTGCGTTTCTCCGAGAGCACGTCCTCGTGCCGGCGGGCATGGACCGCTCGGGCTTCGCCGGAGCGCTGCCGGGACCGATCGCTCCCGCAACCGGCTACACGTACGGAGATCTGGGATGGTCGTTCACGCTACGAGGTGCGCCGTTGACCAGCGGGCATCTCACGCCCGTTCCGGCGCTCGCGCTCTCCGCGCCGCAAGGAGATGCGTGGCTCCTCAGCACGGTGGACGATCTGTATCGCTACAGTCGCAGCATCGAGGAGCGCGATCGCGCTGCCCTGGCCGAGGTGCAGGACGGCTACGGCTCGGGCTGGTTCGTCGACCGGGCGTTCGAGCGCCGCCGGATGCGGCACAACGGCATCCTCCCCGGTTTCGTCTCTGAGTTCCATCGGTTTCCGGACGACAGGCTCAGCGTCATCGTGTTGTCGAACCTCGACCGCGCGCGCATGGGCAACATCGCGCGCGACCTCACGGCGATCGCGCTCGGAAAGCCGTTCGACATGCCGGTCCAGGGACGCGTCGTCGCCTTGACCGACGCACAGCTCGAGGGGCTCCTGGGGAGCTACCGCACGACGGAGGGGCTCCCGTTGACGATCCGGAAGGAGCCCGACTACGTCGTCGCGGAGCTCCAAGACCATTACCACGCGGGGCTCATCCCGATGTCGCCGACCGAGATGTACTTCCCGCTGGCGGACGGTCGAGCGATCTTCACCCTCGGGCCCGACGGTCGCGCCACCCAGGTCAACATGCGCTATCGCGGCGAAGATCACCTCGCCGCGCGACTCGATCGATAGCCAATCACATCGTGCAAAGACAGTCCATGGAGGCGAGTCCGCCCTCTTCCTCATACGGGCCCATCGAGTAACAGTCCATCATCGGATTGAGACACCAACCTCCACAAAAGTAGCCGTCCTGTGATGGTGTGGAGGGCGGAGTGTACGTTAGGGCGCGGTCGTGCCAGAAGTCCCAGACCACGAGATCGCGGGGGGACGCACCGAGCCGCAGACCGGCATCCCATCGCACGCAGTGAGCCCGAGCTGCCCCACGAGCGCGCTCGATCGCAATGCCGCGGCGAGCGCGTGCGCGGGGATGGTGTCGAGGCGCAGCTTCGCGCGCCGGAACATCGCCGGCGCGGCGCGCCCCTGGCGGCCGACCCAGGTCAGATAAAGGAAGCGTTCTTGCGGTGGCCCGTTGACGGCCGGACCACGGAACGTCGGCACCCCGTCCCGCTCGCTCACTTCGATGCGGCTCTCCCAGGTCACGCTTCGGCGGTCGGCGGGCACCCCGTCGGTCGGATCGCAGCCGACCTTGAGGGCCAGACCGACGGTCACGTCGCGATAGGGGCCACACGTTCTGCCGGGGAGGCTCCGCCCCACGATCCGCACCCGGATCGTCCGCAGGGACGTCAAGCCCTCGACGCGCGCGGGAGGCGACTTCTTGACCGGGAGGAGCGCACGCCGGGCGCGTCGGTCGCGTGTCACCGGCGTCTTGGCCGCGAGAATATCCTCGCGAAGCATGCGTCGCTGCGCATCGGTCATCGAACGCCACCGGTCACCCGCGGCGGGCACGCTGTCGAGGAGCGCTTGGAGCTCCGATGGCAGCGACGTCGAGGCAACGGCGATCGTCAGCGTGGCACGATCGCCCGGCGCCTTGCCCAGAGCCACGAGATGATCGTGCCGCAGCTCGAGGAACCATCGGTCATCGTCCCAGCGCTGCAGCGATCGGCGGCCCAGCGGCACGCGGTCGAGCGCTCCATCCACGGTGGTCGTCGCGGTGAGCTTCCAGCGTCTCACGGTGGCCGCCGGCACGACGACGAATGCCGCCATGTCGGGGTGCTTGCGCTCGAGCACGACGCGGAGCTTCACACTTCGCACAGCAATCGCGCCACGACGTCGGGCCGCGATCGTCACTTCCGCGGTGCGCGCATGTCGGCACCGTTCTGGTGCAGCACCACGGCGACGACCTTGCCGTCGGTGTCGCGCTCGATGGTGAGCGTCGCTTCGACCACGTCGAAGTCGAATCGATCCTTCGCGCTGGCGAAGACCGGGAACGCCGGCTGCCCGGTGAGCTGCGCGGTGAGAACGTCGCCTCGCGCCTGCACCTTGATCGTCGAGCCGGGCTGGTAGCTGCCGAAGTCGTACTCACCGACGAGCTCGGTGAGCGATTCGGCAGGCGGAAACTCCACCTGGGGCACGGGATCGGCGCTGCGTGCGGCGGGAAGATCGCGACCATTCTGATGGAGGGTCACGCGATCTACCTTGCCGTCCGTTCCGCGACCGAAGGACAGCTGCGCATCCACCGCCTTGTAGAAGAACTCATCCTTGGCGCTGGCGAAGACAGGCAGGAACGGCTGACCGGTCAGACGCACGCGCAGCCCATCCCCGAGCTTGAGCACGGTGAACCGCGCCTGAGGCGACAACGTGTAGACGCCCACGTACCCGTCCAGCTCCGCGCTGGGCCGGGCCACTTCCGTCCGCTCTACGGCCGGGCGGCCTTCGGCGCGCAACGCGGCGAACCAGGCGGAGGGCACCGCTCGAGCGTTCGATGCGAGGAGGATCTGCGCGCGGCCGCTCTTGGGAAACACGCGTAGCGCGCTGCGGAAGCCGCCCGTGCCTCCCTCGTGACCGTAGCAGTCCTCGCCGTCGATCTTCTCTTGGATGAGCGCGAGCCCCACCCGTCCGCCCAGTCCGGCCGCATCGACCGTGTCGGTCACGCTGGGCCAGACCTTCTCGAGTGGGCCCGTGGCCCCGGCGGCGAGGGCGTCGGCGAACTTCGCCAGATCGGCCGCGGTCGACCGCAACGCACCCGCGCCGGCGATGGCCTGGAACGTCCAGGGCGCGGCGCGCTCGGTCCCGTCCCAGCCTTGCGTGAAGCGCGACCGCTGCTCGACCGAGAGATCTTGCGCCGTGTCGGTCATCCCGAGCGGCGCCGTGATCTTCTCGCGCACGAGCGCAGCCCACGGCTTCTGATACGAGCGTTCGAGGACCACGCCGAGCACGCCGAAGCCGAGATTCGAGTAGGCCGACTCGCACGGTGGCGCCTGCGCCAGCTTGGCCTGGGCCAGGTACGCGAAGAGCGCCGCGTCGTCATACTTGGCGTACGGGTCGGAGTCGTCGATGGCACCCATGTTGTCGGGCAGACGCGGAAGACACGACGTGTGCGTGGCCAGCTGTCGCAGTGTGATGCGACCGGTGTCGTCGGACTCGAACTCGACCGGAAGCCTCTGGGCCAGCGTGTCGGTGAATGCCAGCTTCCCGTCCGTCACCGCGTGGGCCAGAAGCAAACCCGTGAACACTTTGCTGATCGAGCCGATCTCGAACTCGACGCGCTCGGGCGCAACGGCTGCGTGACCTGCGGGAAACGCCTCGCCCCCGCGAGCGTAGCGCCACGCGCCGTCGATGCGCTCCGCGGTGACGACGCAGCCCGCGCCTTGCGCCTTGGCCCACTCGGTGGCGTGCGCGCCCAGCGTCGGGGCCGGGGCCGTCGCTGCCGTGGTCGCGGCGAGCGAGATCAGGAACGCGACGAGCACCACGCGTCATTCTACGACGTGTCGTCCCTGAAGGCGCTGGCGGTGGCGACGTCAGCCTTCGACGGGTCCCGCCTGGCACGCCGCGGGAGCGCGTCGACCGCGCGTCTCGGCACCCTCGCCGTCGATCGGAGCCAGATCCGGGAGAGCCGATACGCTCTTCGGCTTGATCTTGGGGGGCACCAAATCCTCGCAGCACCAGTAGGTGATCGTGCACGACGTGCCGCCGTAGGTGACATTGGTGACCATCACATCGTCGCCCTGTTCGCAGACGAGTCTGGCTGAGCAAGTGGTTCCGTCATAGGTGCCTGTGGCCTCGAAGGGGCCGCGGCAGGCGAGCGCCGGCGACGCCGCCGCGGCGAACAACGCGAGCACGGCGAGCACGAGAGCGATTCGAGTGGTGCGCATGGATTTCCTCCTCGCCATGCAAGGAGTCCGGATGTCGGGGAGTTGCCCCCCTGTAGGTCTTGACAGAAGACAGTTTCGCCGTACCATCCAAGGTGCGATGCGCCGTACGAAGGGGTCTCATACCTGCTGCTGTCGAAGCCGGAATGCCCGGCGCGAGGATCCTTGCTGAGTAGCTGACCGCATCACCAACGATCCTGAAGACGCCGGGCAAGTCGCCCGGCGTTTTTGCTTCAGGAAGCGGCCGGGCCGATTGCCAGCGACGAGGAGGCAACGCCTATGGCCAACCCGCTCCGCCTGTCGGACGTGCTCCGCCACCGCCTCGAACAGTGGGCCCGCGAGGGCCATCCCTACGAGACCTGCGGACTGCTCGTCGGGAATCAGAATGACACCGCGACGTCGGTCGCCAGGATCACCCGCGCGCGGAACCTCGCCGTCGAGCGGCTCCACGACCGCTACACGCTCGACCCCGAGCATTTCCTGGCCGTCGACTCCGTCGCGCGCGGCGATGGGCTCGAGGTCGTCGGTGTGTGGCACACGCATCCCGACCATCCCGCGCGACCCTCGGCGACCGACCGGGAGCGCGCATGGGAGTTCTTCAGCTACCTGATTCTCTCGGTGTCGCCCCAAGGCGTCGAGAACGCGACCGCGTGGCGACTCGCCGGTGGCACGTTCGTCGAGCAACCGATCGAGACGGAGGCACGGCCATGAGCGAGACGACGATCCGCATCCCCACCCCGTTGCGCTCGTTCACCGCCGGGGCCGGCGAGGTCGCCGTCCGCGCGGCGACGGTGCGCCAAGCGCTCGAGGAGCTGGAGCGACGTCACCCCGGAGTGCTGGCCCGGGTGCTCGACGAGCGCGGTGAGACACGGGGCTTCGTCAACATCTTCCTCGGCGACACGAACGTGCGGAAGCTCGGTGGACTGGACGCGCCCGTCAACGGCTCGACCGTGATCTCCATCGTGCCCGCAGTCGCAGGAGGCGCGAACGCGCGCGAGCGCCGGATCTCGGAGCTGCGCCGCTCGATCGTGGAGATCACGCCGCGCGAGGCGCGGCGCTTGCAGGAGCAGGGAGCCGCACTCGTCGACGTGCGCGAGCCCGACGAGGTTGCGCAGGGCAGCCCCGCCGGTGCGGTCCGCATCGTGCGCGGCTTTCTCGAGCTGAGCGTCGAGGAGGAGATCCCCGACCTCGATCGGCCCGTGCTGACGATGTGCGCGGGCGGGCTGCGCTCGCTGTTCGCCGCCCACGACCTGCGCGAGCTGGGCTACAAGGACGCGCGCTCGGTCGCGGGCGGGTTCAGTGCGTGGAAGGGGGCGGGGCTGCCGGTCGAGGTTCCGCGCGTTCTCGGCCAGCAAGAGCGTGAGCGCTACGGCCGCCACCTGGCGATCCCCGAGGTCGGCGAAGCGGGACAGAGCAAGCTGCTCGAGAGCAAGGTGGTGCTCGTCGGCGCCGGTGGCCTCGGCTCGCCGGCCGCTCTGTACCTGGCCGCTGCCGGCGTCGGCACGCTCGGCATCGTCGACGACGACTTCGTCGACCGCTCGAACCTGCAGCGCCAGATCCTTCACACCGACGCACGCGTCGGCCAACCCAAGGTCGACTCCGCGCGGCAGGCACTCGAGGGCCTCAACCCCGCCGTGCGTGTCGTTCCCCATCGCGTGCGGCTCGACCGGACCAACATCGAGCCGATCCTCTCGGGCTACGACGTCGTCGTCGACGGCGCGGACAACTTCCCGACGCGCTACCTGGTCAACGACGCCTGCGTGAAGCTCGGCCTGCCGAACGTCCACGCCTCGGTCTATCGCTTCGAGGGACAGCTCAGCGTCTTCTGGCCGGCGCGGCCGTCCGCGCCGGGGCCGTGCTACCGCTGCCTGTATCCCGAGCCGCCGCCGCGCGAGCTCGCGCCGTCCTGCGCCGAGGCCGGCGTGCTCGGCGTCCTGCCGGGCGTAATGGGGCTGCTACAGGCGGTCGAGACGATCAAGCTGCTCCTCGGCATCGGCGCGCCGCTCGTCGGCCGCTTGCTGCAGTACGACGCACTCGCCCAGCGCTTCACCAACCTGAAGGTCGAGCGCGACTCCGACTGCCGCTACTGCGCCGACGGTGTCCCATTCCCGGGCTACGTCGACTACGAGCACTCGTGCGCCGCGCCCGCCGTCGCCGGCGCGGAGGCCCGATGAGCGACCTGCTGCGCGGCGTGGGCCGCACGCCGCTGGTCGAGCTGCTGCCCGCGCCGCCCTTGCCACGCGGCGTGCGCCTCTTGGCCAAGCTCGAGTCGGTCAACCCGGGCGGCTCGTTGAAGGACCGCCCCGCCTCGCGCATCCTGGCGCGAGCGATCGCCGAACGGCGTCTCGACGGCGGCCGGCGGCTGCTCGACTCCTCGTCCGGCAACGCCGGGATCGCCTACGCGATGTTCGGCGCCGCGCTGGGCGTCCCGGTCACGCTCGTCGTCCCCGGCAACGCGAGCCGCGAGCGCCTCGAGCGGATCACCGCGCACGGCGCCGAGCTGATCCTGACCGACCCCGTCGAGGGCTACGACTTCGCGCTGCGCGAGGCGCGGCGGCTGGCTGCCGAGCACCCCGACCGCTACTGGTACGCCGACCAGTATTCCAACGAGAACAACTGGCGCGCGCACTACGACACGACCGGGGTCGAGATCCTGGAGCAGGTGCGCGAGCGGACGGGGTCGGTGCCCGACGCCTTCGTCTGCGGCGTTGGCACGGGCGGCACGCTGACCGGGGTCGGGCGGCGGCTGCGTGAGGCGAACCCCGAGCTGCTCCTGGCCGCGATCGTGCCCGAGACGTTCCCGGGGATCGAGGGTCTGAAGCCGCTCGGCTCGCCCGACGACATCGTGCCCGAGATCCTCGATCTCACCTTGATCGACGAGCGGGTGCCGGTCACGAGCGAGCAAGCGCTCGAGGCCTGCGTCTGGATGGCGCGGCAGGGCTGGTTCGTCGGGCCCTCGTCGGGGGCCTACGCCGGGGCGGCGCTCCGTCTCGCCCGGACCGGACGCCACCGCACGGTGGTCACGCTCCTCAACGACACGGGCGAGCGCTACAGCTCGACCAAGATGTGGTCGCGGTCGCGCGCAGTGGCCGAGAACGACAAGCGCGGCGCGTGTTCCCACTCATCCCTGGAGCGCAGCGTCAAAACTGCTTGACCGGCGCGGCCGATCTGCGTACCAGTCGTGCAAACCGGGCCTAAGGGGGGCCCGCGCGCGTGGCCCTTCGCCTCGGAGGCCTGCTGGTTCTGCTCGCGGCGTCTGCGGGTTTGCCCGCGCCGGCGTTGGCCCAGTCGTCCTCGACGAGCTACGTGCTGCAGCAGTCGACGGCTGGTGCCGCAGGCACGACGAGCGAATCGGCGAGCTATGCGCTCGTGGCGACGGCCGGTCAAGCGGCGGGCGTGGGCGCGTCGTCCTCGAAGCACTACGTGCTGCAGTCCGGCTTCTGGGGCTTCGTCGGCTCCGGTCTCGTTCCCGTGTATTTGACCGTATCGCGCAACGCCGGCGATCCTGCGCACGTCGACCTTTCCTGGTCCGGCAACAACCCGCCGTACGACGTGTACCAGGCCACGGACTGCAGCGACGTCTTCGGTTCGTTCTTCGGCTCAGCGCTGGGCAACGCTGTGACCGACATCCCAGCGCCCGCGTCGGGCCTGGTTTGCTACAGCGTGCTCGCGACGGCACCCGGACCGGTTCCGCCGCTGGGCGACGGGCGCTGAGGGGGAAGAGATGGCGGCTCGAATCTGCGGGTGGAGGCTCTTGGTGCTGCTGGTCGCGTCCTGCGCGGTCGTGGCCGGTACGGCAGCGGTCGTGCCCTCGACGATGAACTACCAGGGCCGCTTGACCGACAACACGCCGCAGCAGGCGCCGATCACCGACGTGGTGCCGATGCAGTTCAGCATCTGGACCCTGCCCGTCGGCGGAGCGCAGCTGTGGAGCGAGAGCTGGGCAACGGTCCAGGTGAACGCCGGGATCTTCAGTGTGCTGCTCGGCAGCAACGGCGTGCCCATCCCTTCCTCGGTATTCACGGACGGCGACCCGCGCTGGCTCGAGGTCGTGGTGGCCGGTGAGACGCTCGAGCCGCGCCAGCAGCTCGGCGCTGTGGGGTGGGCGCACAAGGCGCTCACCGCCGACGATGCCGACACGCTCGACTCTCTACCCGCGTCCAGCTTCCAGCAGTCGATCACGGACAGCTGCCCCGGCGGCGCGAGCATTCGGGCCGTCAATCCGGACGGCACCGTCGTCTGCGAGTTCGACGACACGGGCATCACCTCCGAAGTCGATCCGCAGGTCGACGTGACTTCGGTCGACGCGGTACCGGCATGGGACGGCACGAAGCTCGTCGATCGCAGCTTGTGGCAAGCCGCCTCGGGAAACGTGGGCCTGGGTGACGCGACGCCGGACGACGACCTCCACGTCTCCCGCCCGGACGGCGACGTGGCGTCCGTCACCGTAGCGGGCACGAGCCAGGGCGCCGGACGCGTCTACGTCGGCGAGAGCCTTACCGCCGGCGGCGGGATCTCGTTCGACGGCGACGGTTCGCCGGACATCGCCGGAGGAACCGACCGCCTCACCTTGTTCCGGCGCAGCGGCGGTGTCGACACAGAGGTGCTGTCGTATGGAGCGGGCTCGAACGACGTCACGCTGACCGGGTCCTTGATCATGGATGGCAACTTCGTGATCGACGATGGCGGCGGCTGGCACCGGTCCTACGGCGCGACGGGTTGGTACAACGCCACCTTTGGCGGCGGTATCTACATGTCGGACACGACCTGGGTGCGCGTTTACGGCGACAAGAACTTCACGACGGGCGGGAACCTCGCCGTCGGCGGAACGGCCTTGGTCGGCCACCAGATCGTCTCGGCGAGCTATCCCGTCAGCACGTTGGTTTCGTCATGCCATTCCCACGGCGGCCTGCAGTGCTATGTCGGTTCGGGCAGCGCCACCTGTCCAGCGGGCAAGGTCCTCCTCGGCGGCGGGTGCAACCTGGCCACGGGTCAGTACGGCGGCATCTCGGCGAGCTATCCATCCGGAACCACGTGGACGTGCAGGTCGAGCCATGACATCAGCTGGACCGCTACGGTCTACGCGATCTGCGCTCGCCTGGGGAACTGACGCTACCCCGTTTGCCGTCCGTATTCGGACACTCGCGTCCCGCATCCGCACAGTCAGCGGTGGGCCTGCCGCCGCGGCCCCCGCGATTCCCCGTGTGCACTTGGAACCGAGAATGCATGGATGCGCGGGGAAGGAGGCTGGGGATGAGCAGTCTGCTGCAGGATGCGCGATACGGAGTGCGAATGCTCTTCCGCAGCCCCGGGGTGACGGCCGCCGCCATCCTGGCCCTCGCGTTGGGGATCGGCGCCAACACGGCGATCTTCAGCGTCGTCAACGCCGTCCTGCTGCGGCCGCTGCCGTATCCAGACCCCGATCGCCTGCTGAGCGTGTACCAGGTATGGGAGATACGGGAGACGACTGCGGACGAGCACGACGTGCTCTCGAGCGACGACGTCGTGATGCTGCGCGAGGGGGCCGCCGCGTTCGGGCAGGTGGCCGCCTATTACTCCCCGGGCGGCGGCTTCGCCATCACGGGCGGAGGCGAGCCGGAGCAGGTGGCCGGCACCGCGGTGACAGCGGAGATGTTCGATGTCCTCGGGACGCGCCCCGCCCTGGGGCGCGCCTTCCTTGCCGAGGACGACCGTCCCGGTGCCGAGCCGGTCGTGCTCCTGAGTCACGCCCTGTGGCAGCGCCGGTTCGGAGGTGACCCCGCGATCGTCGGGCAAACCCTGTCGATCAACTCGCAGCTACACACCATCACCGGTGTGATGCCGCCAGGGTTCCGCTTCCCACGCGACGCGGTCGCCAACCTGTGGCCGATCTTTCGTCCAGAGCGCTCGACGTCTCGGCCGCCGTACTACATCGGGACGGTGGCGCGCCTGCGCCCGGGGGTCGGCGCAACGGAGCTGCAGGAAGCGCTTCGATCGATCACGCTGCAGATCCAGGAGCAGTTCCCGGACTCGTCGCCCGACTGGAGGCTCGACGCTGCGCCGTTGAAGGACGAGCTGATCGGCAACGTGCGGCCGGCGCTCTATGCCCTGCTCGGCGCCGTGGTGCTCGTGATGTTGATCGCGACCGCGAACATCGCCAACCTGCTCCTGGCTCGCGCCACGGCTCGCCGCAAGGAGATGGCCGTACGCGCCGCGCTCGGCGCGAGCCGAGCTCGTCTGGCCCGCCAGCTCGTCACCGAGAGCCTGATCCTCGCTGGCGTCGGTGGTCTCGTCGGTGCGGTGCTGGCGCTGTGGGGAACCGATCTGCTCGTGCGGCTCGGACCGCCCGACCTGCCGCGCCTGTACGAGGTCGGCGTCGACCTGCGCGTGCTCCTGTACGGGGCAGCGGTGACGATCTCGAGCGGCATCGTGTTCGGCTTGGTGCCGGCCATGCGGGCTTCCCGGCCGGGACCCTCCCCTACGCTGCAGGCAGGCGCGAGGAGTACGACCGACCGCGTCGGCCGGCGGCTCCGGAGCCTGCTCGTCGTGACCGAGTTCGCCCTGGCCGTCACGCTGCTCGCCGGGGCGGGACTGCTCATGCGCAGCTTCTTGCGCCTGCAGCAGGTGGACCCGGGCATCCGCCCGGGCGGCATCCTGACGGCGTCGATCTCCCTGCCGCAGGCCCGGTACCCGGACGATGCGGCACGTTCCGCATTCTTCCGCGAGCTGATGGAGCGCGTCGGGAGCCTGCCTGGGGTGCGGTCGGCAGCCATCTCCATGGCGCTGCCGCCGAATCGCCTCGTCATGACCAACCCGTACACGATCGAAGGACGACCCCTCCCCGCCGGGCGCACGCCGCCCGCCGCGGCGCACCTCCTGATCGGCGGGGACTTCTTCGAGGCCCTGGGCGTGCCGCTCGTGCGCGGCCGCACTTTCAATGCGGCCGACGTGTCCGGCGGGCCTCCTGTGATGATCATCAATAAGGAGATGGCCGACACGCACTTCCCGGGTGAAGATCCGATCGGCCGGCGGATACAGCTCGGCGATCCCGATCCGGAATCGCCGTGGCTCACCATCGTCGGGATCGCCGGCGACGTCAAATACACCGGCCTCGAACGAGCGCCGGAGCCGACGATGTACACGCCGTACGAGCAGAGTCTCTGGTGGCCGACGATGTATGTCGTCGTGCGTTCGACCGTCGATCCGACCGGCTTGGCGCCGGCGATGCGTGCACGAGTCGCTGACCTCGACCCGTTGCTCCCGCTGGCGCGGGTGCGCACGATGGACGACCTCCTCGGGCAGTCGGTGGCCGGGCCGCGGTTCCGGACGATGCTCGTCGGGATCTTCGCGGCGACGGCGTTGCTGCTCGCCACCGTCGGCATCTACGGCGTTCTTTCGTATACCGTCGGGCAACGGACCCACGAGATCGGCATCCGGATGGCGCTCGGAGCGCGCCGGCGGAACGTGATGGCCCTCGTTCTGGCACACGGGATGGCCCTGGCCGGGGCCGGGTTGGCGATCGGGCTCGTGGCGACGCTCGCGCTCGGCCGCGTCCTCGCCGGGCTTCTATTCGGCGTGGGTCCGACCGACCCGGTGACCTTCGCCGGCGTGTCTCTCGTCATGGCGGCCGCGGCGTTTCTCGCGTGCTACCTGCCGGCCCGGCGCGCCACCCGGGTCGATCCGATGGTGGCGCTGCGCGCGGAGTAGGCGTCAGGGTGTCGTGCGGTCGGTCTCCGTGATCACAGGGATGAACGTGAAGCCCTGTATGCTCGTCCGGCTCTCCGGGCTGCCCTGCATGACGAAGCTCTGATTGACGTCGAAATCCACGACGAGAATGGTCGTCGTGCCGTCTTCCGCTTCGATGCTTGAGGCGAGCTGGACCTTGACGCCCGCTGTTGCACTGCTGGGGATCGAGAGCGTCGTCGTCGTCGTACCGTCGGCGAACGTGTAGCCGTCCACCAGCGTGATCGTCGCGTTGTCCACAACGAGCCGGAGCTGGCTGTAGTTGCCTGGGGGAACCGACGCGTCGGCCAACAGCGCCTGGACGCCGTTGCGGAGCTGCATCAGGTCGAAGGTCTGCGGGGACTGGGAGGCCGAGAGGAGATGCACGCTCTCGGAGTCGTCCGAGTTCGGCATCAGGTAGACGTGCGAGATCGTCACGGCTGCCGAGGCAATGTAGTCGGATGGCACATCCGTGAGGAAGATCCGCACCTGCGATCCACCCTCAGCGCTCGTTGACGCCGAGTTTGAGCAGGCCGGAGCGAGGATCAGTCCAAGGATCAGGCACACCAGCGTTCCGATGGTTGGTCCGCGCATGGCTAGACTCCTTCGCTCGTCTGGAGGGCACACTCCGTGCCGCGGTCAAAACCCCGGATCGAACGGGGCAGCCCACGGGGCAGCCTCCCGGCCGGTTCGAACTCGTCACTTGGATTGCGCGATTGTCAGCGGCGGTGTGCTCCCGGGTTCCGCAGTCCCAACATATAATCAAAGGACTCCATGAGATCTCACGCCGCAGGCGCACCGCGTTCCCTCGGCCGATACGCCGGGCTCGCCGTCCTGGCCCTGGCCGCGACCGGAGCCGACCTTGCCCAGACCGGCCCGAGCTACAGGGTCACCGCGATCCCGGGAATCCCCCAACAGGGCTTCAGCTACGTCTTTCCCGCCGACATCAACAACCACGGCGTCGTCGTGGGCGCGCTCGAGCGGTTCCCCGGCTTCGTTCCCGTCCGGGCGTTCCTCTGGCCGGGCCACGGGCCGACGCAGGACATCGGCGACCTGGGTGTGTTCGAGTTCGCCCAGGCCGTCGGCATCAACGACGCGAACCAGGTCATCGGCATCGCGGAGGTGCCGAACCCACGGGATCCCCTCGGTCATTCGATCCACGGGTTCTTCTGGGAGAACGGGGTAATCACCGACCTACCGCCGCTCGGTGCCGACGACGAGAGCCACGCCATCGCGATCAACGAGCTGGGAGAGGTCCTGGTGGTTTCGCTCGACCCGTCGCTCTCGGGCCGCGACCGCTACTACGTGTGGAGCGCAGGTCGCGTCGAGCAGCTCGGCCGGCTCAACGCGTATCCTAACGGTCCGGCAGGCTACGCCACCTCGATGAACGACTTCCGGCAGATCGTCGGCAGCGTCATCCATACCGACGGAATCGAACGCGCCTTCCTCTGGGAGGACGGCCAGATGACCGACCTCGGGTTCGCCCCCGGCGATGACTTCTTCAGCGTCGCGTACAAGATCACCAACGGCGGCATGATCGTGGGCGAGTCGTTCGCGTTCGACGATCAGAATGGGCACGGCGCGCGCTCACAGGGGGTCGTCTGGCAGGGTTCGACGCTGGTGCGCACCATCGCTCCCCTTCCGGAGGACTACTTCCTTGCGCCTCTCGGCGTCAGCGAGCCGGGGACGATCGTCGGCTTCTCCGGTTTCCCCTCGGAAGCTTTCGTCTCCCTCGGTGGGCCGGCCATCGACCTCAACGCGATCGCCGTGGGTCTGCCGCAGAACTCCTACCTCTACCAGGGGCGCGACGTGAACGACGTCGGACAGATCGTCGTGGACGGCCAGTTCGGCTGCTGCGGTTACCTGCTCACCCCGCGCTGAACGGGCCGGGATCGTCCCTCGAGCGGAAGATCCTGCTCAGCCACGCTCGCCCTCCGAGCACGCCCCCGGCCAGAAGCGGAAGAACGAGAAGGCAGGTCACGACGTCCAGGAGCGCACCTCCCACCACGACGAGCCCGAAGCGTCGCGTGGGGGAAGCTCGACAGCGTGAAGATTGCGAACCCGGCGGAGACGGTGACCATCGTCGCCAGGAGCGGCTTCCACTGCGCACTGCGCGCGGCGACCCAGGCTTGCCAGGCCGACGCGCCGCGGCGCTTGAGGCTCCGGGCCGAATGGGTCATGTGCAGCATGTCGTCGATCGCCATGCCCAGCGCGATGTTGACCGCCGGCGCTGAAATAATGTCGAGCGGTACCTCGAGGAAGCCGAGCAGCCCGAGCAGTATGGCCGGCACGAGGCACAGCGTCGCGAGCAGGCCGGCCGACCACACGACCGAGCGTGAGACGATCAGCGCCACGACGAGAAAGCCAAGCAGGAGCTGGCTCACGCCGGTCACCAGGCTCGAAGCGACGAGCTTCGACAACCGGCCCTGGAGGAAGTACAGGCCACCGATCTGTTCGGCTTCGAAGCCGTGGCCCGCGACGATGGTTTTGATCTGCTTCACCACGTCGAGTCGGTCGTGTCGCTCGGGCGCTTCCTTCATCCGCAGCGTAAGCAGCGCGTGCTTGCGGTCCTCGGTGACGAAGCTGTGCGTGACGCGGTCGTACGCAGGCCGCTCCATGCGCTCGAGCAACGACTTTCGCGAGAACAGGAACCCGAGCGGCGAGCGTTTGGCCTCGGCGACGATCAGCGGCAGCGAGAGCACGGTCCCCACCGCCGGATGACGCTCAAGGTCGGCGTGGAGTCGCTTCAGCCGGCGGAACGTGAGCTTCTCGTCCAGGACCCGGCCCTCCGCATCGCGCACGACGATGCGCAGCGGGCTGCTGCCGCCGTTACGGTCGATGCGCTCGAGACCCTCGCGGATCGCACCGCCGCGCGGAAAGTATGCGAACAGGCTGGGATCCTGGTTCAGGCGAGGCACGCCCGTCGCCGCCAGAGCCGCCAGCACGACGAGAGCCACCACCGGCCCGACGTGGCGCCGGGTCAGGAGCGGGACGCCGCGCGATTGCTCCGGGTGCACGGTGCTCCGTCGCGGCGAGCGGGCCACGCGCAGGAACGAAGGGTAGACGAGGAAGGCGGTTCCGAAAGCCACGATCGCCCCGACGGCCCCGGAGATCCCGAGCTGGCGCAGCGGCTGCGCCCGCACGAGCACCAGGCTTGCGAAGCCGAGAAACGTCGTGACCGTAACCCAGCCCGAAGCCACGAGCATCTCGCGGGCCGCGCGGCGCACCGTGTCGGCACATTCCGTCGCGCCCGCCTTCGAGGCAGCCTCCCTCCAGGCGAACGTCAAGTAGATGATGGGATGGAGGGTCATGACGAACACGATCGTGACCAGGTTGGCGGTCAGCACGCCAACGTGCAGGTCGAGGAGGCGGGTGACGATGAGCGTGGCGCACGACGCGGAGAGGCAGCTGACGAGCGTACCGACCAGCACGGACAGGGAGCGGAAGAGCAGGATCACGATCAGGCCGAACACGACGACGGCCGCGGCGCTGAACACGATCATGTCCCGAACGAGGTTCCGCCGGATCATGTCGATGACGAACGGCACCCCCGAGACACCGATCTCGACCGACGCCGCGCGGTGCCTCTGGACGACGTCCTCGAGGGCCGGGATCGTGCTCCGCGGGGCCGACTCGTCGAGCCACACCAAGACGAGCGTGGACTCTCCATCCTTGCCGCCGATGAGACGCCGCCAGAATGGGCTGCGGAGCGCGTGACCGGGGCTCTTCGGCCCCTCGGTCATGCTTTGCACGCTGTTCACACCGGGCACGCGCTTCAAGTCGCGCGTGAGCGCCTCGACGGCTGCGTAGTACCGGGGTGAGCCGAGATCTCCGCCGACGCTCAGAAGGATCTGGGAGCCGCCGGGGAACAGCTGCGCAATCCTGTCGTCCGTCGCCAGGGCGGGATCGCTCGACGAGAAGAAGAAATCCTGCTCGACCCGGGGTTCGAGGTCGACGAAGAACGCCACGATCACGATCAGCAGCAGGCACGCGGCGGTCAGAACGACGGGGAGCGCCGGGTGCCCGGCGAGGACCGTGTGGAGCAGCCGTGCGGGAAGCCCACGCGAGGTCATCCGGCGTCACCTCCGCTCGGCGGGAGGCTCGTCAGCCCGATCGATCGCCCTTCTTAGGATGGGACTGGGCCTCGTCCACGCCCTTGCCGTTCTTGGCCTTGGCCTTCTTGGCGGCTTTGGCCTGCGCCTTCGCCGCGGCCTGGGCCTGCTTCTCCGTCCTGGCGATGGTCTTCGCCCGGGCCTGCGCCTCGAGCTTGGCCTGCTCGTCGACCCGGGCACGGGCCGCCTTGACCTTGGCGTCCACCGAGTCCTGGGTATTGGCTCGCGTGGGAGCTTCGGTCCTAGCCTTGGACTTCTGATCCTGGGCCCGCTCGGCGGGCTCGACCACGCTAGCCGAGGCGAGCCAGTTTCCGTGTGGGCTCAAGTCTGAGTAGAAGAAGCCGAAAGCGACGTTGACGTCGGCCGAGGCTGGAGGCGGGACGCTGGTCACCACCAGCGCCATGGCCAGAATCGGTGCAGCATACTTGGTGAGCTTCATGCATCACCTCTTCCCCCTCCGGCACCGAAGTTCAGCAACGGGGATGCCACCGTGGAAATCTGGGCGATTCCACGTGTCTAGCGCAAGTGTGGCACAAGACGCACTGTAAGACTTACTCGCGTGGTCGCTCGACGCCACGTGCGAGGATCGCGAGATGAGGACGCACTCTGTGGGGGGCGGAGTGCGGTGGATCAATAGAGCGTTCATTTACCACTTACTTACGGGCTGCTCGCAGTCCCGCCCTGCAACCCACCTCGCGTCGGCGGCCCGGATCGATGCCACGCGGATCTCGGTCACTCGAGCGGCTGCATCGGCGTGTCGATCTTCCACCAGCGCTTGCGCGGAGGGAGCGTGCCTTTCCGGTAGAGCTCGGCGCGAGCGCCGGGCCGGCCCTCGCGCACGAGTAGCCCCGTGCGCTCCTGCACCCACATCTCGACGACGTCCTTCGGCCGGGACAACATGGAATCGGCGCGAAGAGGCACCGCCTGGGCCATGAAGTCGTGCCACATCGGGCCGGCAGCGGTGGCGCCGGTCAGACCGAGCTTGCCCGAGTCGTCGAGCCCGACCCACACGACGGTCACGACCGAGCCTGCCTGACCGGCGAACCATGCGTCGCGAAGCTCCGACGAGGTGCCGGTCTTCGCGGCGACCTCGACGCCCTCGAGGGCGCCGGACGTCGCGGTCCCTTCCTCGACGGCGGTGCGCAGCAGGTCTCGCACGAGATACGCCGCGGACGGGTCGGCGGCCTTGTGCGACGCGGCCTTGTTCTTCGATAGCGCGCGGCCGCTCGGTGTCGCCAGGAACGTCCATGCGAACGGGTCGAGGCGGCGACCGGGGGTCGCAAACACGGTATAGGCGCGGGCCACGGCGAGCGGCGAGGTCTCGACTGCGCCGAGCACGAACGACGGCGGAGGAGAGGCCGGCAGATCCAGCCCGACCTCGCGAAAGGTCGCAGCCACGTTGTCGAAGCCGCAGTGGCGAGCGATCCGCACGGCGGGGACGTTGCGCGACTCGGCGAGCGCCTCGCGGAGGAGCACCGGGCCATGGAACTCCTCATCGAAGTTCGCGGGCTCCCACGATCCCGAGGGGGGCAGGTCGATGCGCAGCGGCTCGTCGAGGATCCGAGTCGAGGCGGTCAGCGGCGCGGTTCCGTCGCAGCGATCGAGCGCCTCGAGGGCGACGAACGGCTTCACGACCGAACCCGGCTGGCGTCGTGCCGAGCGCGCGCGGTCGAACGACCCGGAGCGATCGTCGGGATCGCCGCCGACGTAGGCCAGCACGCCTCCGGTGCGCGCGTCGAGGGCGACGAGCGCGGCGGAGAGAGGCGCGCCGTGGAGATGGGGGAACGAGCTGCGCAACGTGTCGAGACGCGAGGCGACGGTCTTCTCGGCGGCCTCTTGGAGCAACGGATCCACGGTCGTCTCGACGAGCAACCCCCGGCCTTGTTCCACGCGGCCCTGCTCGAAACGCTGGCTGTCCAAGGCGATCCACGAGAGCAGGTACCCCGGAGAGGTCACCCGCGGCGACGTCGGTTTCGCAGCGACAGCGGAGGCCTTGGCCGTCGCAACCTCGGCCGGCGTTGCCCAGCCGAGCTCCTCCATGCGGGACAGGACCCAGTCCCGGCGCGTGCGCAGGGCGGATCGGTCGTGCACCGGCGAGAGCCGGTTCGGTCCCTGGATCATCGCCGCGAGCGCCGCGGCCTCGGTGAGAGTGAGCGTCGGCGCGGGCTTGCCGAAATAGACGCCCGCCGCCGTGCCGAGCCCGTACAGCGCGATCCCCTCCAGGTGCCCGAAGTAAATGGTGTTCAGGTAGGCCTGCAGGATCTCCCGCTTGTCGTACTGCGCCTCGAGGGAGATCGCGCGCATCGCTTCCGAGGCCTTGCGCCCGACCGTGCGGTCGCTCGAAAGATCGCGGTTCTTGATCAACTGCTGGGTGATCGTGCTCCCGCCCTCGGCGATCTTTCCCTTGCGCAGGTTTCTGAGTGCGGCGCGCGCGATCGATCGCGGATCGATCCCGCCATGCTCGAAGAACCGGGCGTCTTCCGCGGCGAGGACGGCGCGCCACACTTTGTCGGGCAGCCGATCGAGCTCGATCCGGACTCGGGCGGCGCGCTTGTCATCGAGGGATTCAGCGAGGATCTCGGGCTCGAGCCACACTTCCCCCTCGTCGAACGAACGCGAGCGGCGGTCGAGCCTGAGCCCGGCGATCCGGCCGTCCTGAAGATCGAGCCCGATGAGCTCGGCCGAATGATCCGCGCCCTTCGCGTGGCACGCCCGGCGGTAGAACCAGTACACGTCGTTTCCGTGGAAGTACTCCCCGGGCTTCGATGGGCGAGTCTTGACGCGCGTGTAGTCGAGCCGCTCCAAGCGCTCGTCGAGGGCGAGATCCGCGACCGTCTTCCCGGGCACGACCGCGAAGGACGCGGAGAGGACGCGCGTCTCGTTCCGCCCCAAGGTCGACTCGAGCGGTACCGCCGCCACGGCCGGGGATGCGAGGACCAGGAGGACGAAAGCCGCATGGCGCACGAACGGCATCCTCTCACGCCTGCGGCTCGATCGCTCCTGCCTCGAAGACGCCGCCCCGGATCAACGGGGACCGCGGTCGACGAATA
Organism: uncultured Acidobacteriota bacterium; assembly: GCA_963824225.1. Taxonomy (GTDB): domain Bacteria; phylum Acidobacteriota; class Polarisedimenticolia; order Polarisedimenticolales; family Polarisedimenticolaceae; genus CAWGOF01. The sequence continues at coordinate 1,860,021 of CAWGOF010000003.1, forward strand.
CTTTTTCTCATCGAATGCGCGACTGTTGCAGCATCGCAACGATACGCAATCGTGGCACCAAGTCGCGTACCGTGTGGTGAGCCGCCCGCCGGACGACATCGCGGGGGTTGACACGTCCCACGGTGCGTGGCTCAATCATGTGTATCGGTTTCCGTTGCCCAGAGGAGGACTGGCATGCGAAGAGCCATTGTGGGACTCGCGCTCGTGTTCGCGGCGGCGTTCGCCGTCGGACTTTCGTCCCAGCGCGCGGAAGCGAAGGGATTCGGGACCTGCACCTACCGGTGCATCTGCAGCGTTCCGCATCGATGCTGCACGGTGAACGGTGTCACGACGTGCCAACCGGATCCCGACGGACCGCTGCAGTGTCCGCAAGTTTACGAGTGCTGATCGGCTGAGGGTGCCGGGGGCTGTTGCGCGGCGGCTCCCGGCTCCGTCGCGCCGAGCCTGTCGCCCGCGATGACGCGAACGCGAGGTACCGCCACCAGGGAAACGCCTTCGCCTACGTCAAGCACTCGCACGATCCCATTCGCATCCAGAACTGCGTCCTCGATTCGATCGTTCCCATCCGCATCAAGAGTGACAGCGCCGACCGCGTCTCCGGATCCGGCGCTGCCCTCCGCCGCACCCTCAGCGACCTGAACCAGCCGATTCCTCGACTCCGTCCCACGATCCGTTCGACATCCCGTCCTCCCACTCGCGGCCTCCCGGCCGGCTCGAAGAAGAGGGAATTCCTCCACTCGTCCGGAGTGCGACCACCGAGGGACGAGTGTCGGAGACCCGTCATGATCGCGGGCGGCGCGCCGCGCGTGCGTCGTAGAGGCGGTGCAACAGGTCGAGGAGGACGGCCTCTTGAGAGCGGTGGTCGGATCGCAACAGTCGATTCGCCTGCATGTGGAGGAGGCTGGGGGCGATCTGGTCGAGCGAGACTGTCAGGCGTCCGTCGCGCTCCAGCCTCTTCAGCTCCTCCATGGTCGTCGCCCGCTCGGCGAATCGCGAGGAAGGCCGGCGCGAGGCAAGCTGGCGTCGGGTGCCTCAAGGTTACGCCATTCCAATCGAGCGTCGCAACGCCACCTTTCGGTCACAGCGCAGGCGGCACCGGTCCTAAACGTAATCGGCCCTGCGACCGCGCATCTCCGTCCGACGATTTGGCGATGTCGGGGGCGCTCCTGAGGCACCCTTACGCAAGCCGTCGTGGAATCCGGCCACGGCGGATCGTACCGAGGGATCAACGGCAACGTCCGTGACTCTTCGACCCCGGAGGTGCAAGATGCACCACAAGCGATACACAGAACGCGGTTCGGCGCTCCTGATGGCCGTGTTCACACTCTTTCTCGTCAGCTCGAGCGGCTTGGGCCTGCTCTTACTGACTCACACGTCGACGAGCATGGCCGGCAGCGATCGGTCGGCGAAGAATGCGTTCTACATGGCCGAGGCGGGCCAGGAGAACGGCCGGATGACGCTGTTTGGGACCAATGGGACCGGCACGTTCGACGACGACCTGGTTGGCGCGGCCGGAGCGAACGGGGTGCTCGACCTCGACCCGTCCGCACTCCGCGCCGTGCGCGACGCGGACGGTGACGTCGTCGGCTTCACCGGATTCGGTGATGACACGCCGCTGCGCGCCACCACGTCGCTGGGGGACGGTTGGTTCGCGGCTTTCCTGACCAACGACCCGGCCGAGGCCGGAGCTCTCGTCGACGGCAACGATCGCGTGCTGGTCACGGGCGTCGGCGCCGGTCGTAACGACTCGCTCGAGGTCGTGCAGGCGCTCCTCGTCCGCCAGTACCTCCCGCCCCTGCTTCCGCCGGCGCTGTTCACGATCGTCGGCCCCGACCCCACGTTCGATGGCGGCTCGAGCAACGACAAGCTGTACCGCGGGGACGACTGCACGGATCCGGCCGTCGAGGTCCCGGTGGTCGGTGTGATCGGCAGTGCGGCCGAGACGGCGGCCGAGGCCGGCGTGGTCAAGCCAGACACCTACGTCTCGGGAAGCGCCACGGGACTCGACACGGTCGACGACATCGGGTCGGGTATCGATCCGGAGTGGACCGACTGCTCCTATCTACACGACCTGGCCGAGAGTGTCCGCGACGCGGTCCAGCTCTCGGGCAACAGCTCCACGCCGAACTCGTCGCTCGGCACGCCGGGCTCGCCCAAGACCGTCTACATCGAGGGCGACTACGTGATCAACGGCTCGTTCGAGGGCGGTGGCCTGCTGTGGGTCACAGGCACCTTGACCATGGATGGCCGCGCGAGCTGGTACGGAGCGATCTACGTCGTGGGCCGGGGGCTCTTCGTCCGGCAGGGCGGCGGCAGTGGCTTCACGGAGGGCGCGGTGTTCCTGGCCAACATCGCCGGGCCCGACGGGACGATGTGGACGGCCGACGACTGCACGGGCGAGGACGGAATCGACGGCACCGCGGACGACGGGATCGGCGCAGGCGCATTCCATAACAACGGCGGCGGCACGCACGGCAGCCGCTACTGCATCGACGCCATCCGCTCGACGTCGCCGCAACTGCCCTACAGCGTCGCCAGCTTCGTTCAGCGCTAGGCGTCGAGCCCGGTTCCGCGGGTCGGCGGGCGGACCTCGGCGTACATTCACGGCCTCATGAGCCGAATCCTCGAGCTTGGTAAATCACTCGTTCCAAGGCGCCTGCGCCTAGCCCTACATGAACAGCTTCGCCGGTTCGTGTTCAGACGGGCCATGAAGCGATTCTCGGCGCACCCGCAACGGGCGGATCCTGCCGTGCTAAGAGATTTGATCTATGGATGGGGAAATGAGGTGTATTCGGGATCCGAGGAGTATCTGAGAGCCTGTCTGGAGGTCGGGTGGAAGGCGAAGGGTCCCATTCTCGAATGTGGCTCGGGATTGAGCACCATCCTCTTGGGCACGGCGGCCAAGAGGACGAGCAACGTCGTGTACACACTGGAGCACGATGCGATGTGGGGTGAGAAGGTGAAGAGCTGCCTGCGCCGCTATCGCATCGATTCTGTGCGTATACACGTCGATGCGCTGCACGACTATGGCGAATTCTGTTGGTACACCCCCCCATCGGGTGGGATCCCACATGGCATCAGCGCGGTCATTTGCGACGGCCCTCCCGGTGACACTCGCGGTGGACGCGTCGGCCTCGTACCCGTCATGAAAAGCAGGCTCAGCGGGGACTGCGTCATCCTGCTGGACGACGCTTGCAGAGTCGAGGAGCAGGCCGCTCTGAGGCGCTGGGCCGCCGAGCTGGGCGCGCAATACCAGATCATCGGATCGGTGAGACCCTATGCTCGACTGACGATGGCGCCGTAGCCCTGACTCGGAGCGGCCAGGGCGCGCGCCAGGCGGCCGAGCACATCGGTGCCCGAGCGGGTGTCGAAGCCGAGGAACATCGGCGACGGGTTGAGCTCGAGCAACCGCCACGTTCCGTCCGCCGCGCGCTTCAGGTCGATGCCGCTGAAGCGGAGGTCGAGCGTTGCGGCGGCGCGCAGGCACAGGGCTTCCGTGTCGGGGTCGAGCGTGACGGGCTCGACCCGGTCCTCGCGCTGTCGGTAGTCGAGGGCTGCGGTCGTGATGCGATGCGCGGCCACGATCGCGCCGTCGAGGACGAAGACCCGGCGATCCTCGCCCGGGAGGAGCTCCTGGAACGTCACCGGGGCGTTGGCGAGCGCGGCCAGGCGGCGCTCGTCGAGGTCTTCCTCGAGCAGCTCCTGCGTCGCTGCGCCGCCGGCGATCGGCTTGTAGGCGATGCGCCCGTGGCGGCGAGCGAAGGCGCGCACGGCGTCGGGGTCGTTCGTCCATAGCGTGTCGGGGACGGGCAGGCCCGCCCGCGCGAGGAGCGCCAGCTGGTACGGCTTGCGCGTCCGCTCGGAGGCGCCGAGGCGATTGTAGAGCGGGACCCCGTCCTCCTCCCAGCGCTGGAGGATCGAGATCAGCATCTCGGCCTTCTCGCGGAAGGTGACGAGCGTCGTGCGCCAGTCCTCCTCCATCTCGCGCGAGACGTCGACGCCGAACGACAGCGCCGAGGTATGGGTGCTCCTCAGGTAGACCGAACGTGGGCGGCCGAGCGGAACGCCGTCGACCCGGATGTCTTCCGGGGCCGTGCCGAGCGCGATCCGCGTGCGCTCGGGAAAGCGCAGGCTGTCGAGCACGACCGGTAGCGCGCCGAGCGCGACGAGCGCGTCAAGTAGCGCACGCACGTGCTCGTCCTCCGCCGAGCCGACGAGGACGACGCGGCCGCTCATGGTGCGGGAAACGGCTCGAGCTCGAGGACCTCCGCGAGCACTGCCGGATGGCGCGCCAGGAGCAGATCGAGCTTCTCGACCGGGGCATCCCACAGCCTTCCGTTCAGCAGAACGGTCGGCGTGCCGCGTCCGAGGCGCCGGCTCGCGCGATCGGCAGCGGCGACCGCGGCGCGGGCCTCGGCCAGGGCTTCATCGAACGGCGTCGCCGGCGGGAGGAACGCCGCCACGACGCTCCGCGCTCCCGCGCGCGCGGCGTCGAGCCTGTGCCACGGATCCCGCTCGACGATCTCGAGCACGCGCACGAGCTGCTCCGCCCCGGCGACGATGCCGATGCACGAGAGCGCGACGCACAGCTCGCGGTCCTCGCTCCGCGCACGGTCGCGCGTCGGGAGGTGGAGCGCGGCGTGCACCGCGCCCACGTGGCGCAAGACGAGCGCCTCGAGCTCGCGCAGGACGGGGGGACAGCCTGGACAGGTCGGATGGACGAAGACGTCGAGCCGGAAGGTCGTCGTGGCCCGGCCGAGGACGATCGCGGAACGCAGCGGCTCGGCCGGCGCCGGCCCGCGCCCGGCTAGCTCGGCGAGCGCGCCCCAGGGCGTCGAGCCGATCCAGCGCAGGCGCGCGCGATGGCTGCGGTTCTCGATCGCCAGCTCGAGGTACGGAACGACGAGGCCGAGCATCGCCGCGAGGAGGAGCCCGTGCACGGCGGCGATGGTCGCGAGGCCGGCAGGCTCGATCTCGCTCACGCGGTCGAGGCCGAGCGCAGCTCCGCCGAGGATCGCGGCGTGGGCCGTCATGCACAGCAGGCAGATCCTCCGGAGCGGCCAGATCTGCAGGACGACGAGCACCACGCTGATCGGGGCCACCGCGAGGAGGGCGAGCGCGAGCCAGTCGAAGGCCCGAGTGCCGAAGCCGGCCAGGCCGATCGAGGCGAGAAAGAAAGCGAGCCCCCAGGAGGCGAGCTCGATCCCGCCGATCCGCGCGTAGCGCGAGTGAAGCACGCTCTGGCAGTCGGTCAGCCGGCCCTCGCGGCAGAGCATGCCCGCGAGAACCGGCGTCGCGGAGTCGACCCCGGAGCGGCGGCTCGCGAAGAACAGCATCGCGCTCGCGACGCTGCCGGCGACGAGCAGCGCGAGCGTCCCGAGCGCGCCCCAGCCCTCGCGCGCCGCTGCGGCGATGGCGAAGGCGACGGCGCCGGTCGCGACGACCAGGCGCGCCGCTGCGGCAGCGTCGATCCGTCGCGGTAAGCGGCGTGCGGGCCGGGGCGCCGCCGTCGCGCGACCGGCGAGCTGCACGACGACGCCGGTCCACGCCCCGCGGAACTCCTCGGGCGCGAGACGATGCGTCTGTCGCCGCGCCGGGTTCTCCAGAACGACGTCTTCGTCGTGGCGCTCGACGAGGAGCGCGAACGCGCCCTCGCCGCGTGCAGGATCCTGGAGGTGCACGATCGCCGGGAGCGTCACGCGCGCGAGGTCGTCGAGGTCGGCACGAAACGCGCGGGCCTCGAGCCCCACCGTGCCGGCGACGTCGACGAGCGCGAGCAGCGTGCCGCGGTCCGGGTGCAGCTCGAAGCGCTCGAGCACCGCCTGCGGATCCAAGGACAGCCGCAGCCGGCGTGCGGCTCCGAGCAGCGCGTCGGCCGGGCCGGCGCCGAGAAACGGCTCCGAAACAGAACCGGCCCCGCGCTGGCGGGGCCGGTCTACTTTCGATTCGGGGCGCGTGGTGCGCCTACTCGATGGGACAGCAAGGATCGCACCGGGGGCTCTCCTCGCAACAGGCCAGGGTCGTGATCTGAGGGCAACCTGGCCGCGGCGGCTTGGCGCCGCCCTTGACTTCCTTGAGCTCCTTGACGAACAGCTCGCGCATAAGCTGGCCTCCTTGGTGTTGCCGACGCCGCCCGAGGATGGACCGTGTATTCCGCTGCCGAACGCGGACAGTCCGGACGTTGTCGAGTTACGCAGTCAGTATACAAGCCTCTCCGGAGCGGTCAAGAATGCGAGCCTCCGGCGGAGGTCTGCGCAGCAACGAGCGCTGCATACGCCCCGCCCCGCGCGACGAGCGCCTCGTGGCGCCCGGACTCGACGAGCCGCCCGCCGTCGAGAACGAAGATCGCATCGGCGTCGGCGATCGTGCTCAAGCGGTGCGCGATGACGATCCGCGTCGAGCGCAGCTCGGCCAGGCGCTGCATCACGCGGCTCTCGTTGATCGCGTCGAGATCGCTCGTCGCCTCGTCGAGGAGCAGGATCGCGGGCCGCCGGACGAGCGCGCGTGCGAGAGCCAGCCGCTGGCGCTGGCCGCCCGAAAGCGATGCCCCTCCGGCCGCGAGCGGTGTGTCGTAGCCCATCGATAGCGCCTCGATCTCGCCGTGGATCTCAGCCAACTGCGCGGCCTCGACGACGGCGTCGAGGCCGAGCGCCGGGTCGGCGAGGGCGATGTTGTCGCGGACCGTGGCGCCGAAGACGTGCGCGCCCTGCGTCACGACGCCGATCTGCTCGCGCACCGAGCGCGTCTCGACCTCGGCCAGGTCGACGCCGTCGAACAGCACGCGCCCGGCGACCGGCGCATAGAGCCCGACGAGGATTCGCGCCAGCGTCGACTTGCCGGCTCCCGAGCGACCGACGATCGCCACCTTCTGCCCCGGAAGGATCTCGAGCGAGACGTCGCGCAGGACCCACGGGGCGTCGCCGGCGTAGCGGAAGCTCACGCCGTCGACGCGGATCCCGCCCGCGAGGCGCGGAGCGCGCGCCAGCGTCCGCTCCTGTTCGGGCGGCGCGCGCAGCACGTCCTCGATGCGGGCGACGTGGCTGCGCACCTCCTGCAGCGACATCGCCGTCGTCACGAGGCTCTGCAGCGGGGTGAGGAAGCCCGCGGCGAGGGCGTTCAGCGCCAGCATCGTGCCGAGCGTCAGCCGACCCTCGAGCACCTGCCACGCGCCGATCACGAGCACCGCCAGCGGCGAGGCCAGCGCCAGGCCATTCGTCAGCGCGCCCGCGAGCGCGCCGAGGCGGCTCCTGCGGATCGCCGCGTTCAGCTCGTCGACGAACAGGTTCTGCCAGCGCTCGAGCCAGCGCGGCTCGACGCCCAGCGCCTTCAGCGTCTCGATGCCGGCGAGCATCTCGACCACATGGCCCTGCGTCCGCCCCTGGGCCTCGAGCTCCTCCGACATGCGCTCGCGGTACCGCCCGCCGAAGGCGAAGAGCAGCGCGACCTGGAGCGCCCCGAGCACGGCGACGAGCGCGCCGATCCAGACGTTCGCCACGAGCAGCAGCACGAGGTAGACGCTGACGAGCGCCCCGTCGAGGAGCGTCGACAGCGAGGCCGAGGTCAGCGTCTGGCGCAGGCTGCGGTTGCTCTCGTAGCGCGCGGTCAGGTCGCCCGGCGAGCGGGCGAGGAAGAAGCGCAGCGGGACCGCGGACAGGTGCTCCATGAAGCCCGTGCTGAGCTGGCGATCGAGGAGCGAGCGGACGTGGATCATCTGGTACGAGCGGACGAGGAGCGCGAGCACCTGAAACAGCACGATGACGGCGATCCCGGCGGCGACGACGCCGAGAAGCCGGGCCTCGCCGAGCGGCACGACGCGATCGACGAGCACGCCGATCAGCAGCGGGACGCTGAGCGCGAGGAGCTGCACGAGCAGCGACAGCACGACGATTCGCGCCAGCACACCGCGGTGGCGCAGCACACGCGCGAGGTAGCGCAGCAGCACGCGGTCGGTTGCCCCGCCGCGCTCGAAGCCCTCGCCGGGCTCGAGCGCGAGCGCCACACCGGTGAACTGCTGACCCACGAGCGCGAGAGAGACGAGCCTCCGCCCGCGCGCCGGGTCGACGATGCGGACCCCGCGGCGCGTGACGCGTTCGAGCACGACGAAGTGGTCGAAGCCCCAGTGCAGGATCGAGCCCGGCGGGAGGTAGCCCAGCTCCTCGGGCTCGAGCCGCACACCGCGGCCGCGCAGGCCGAAGCGCGCCGCGGCGCGGAGCAGCTCGTCGGCCGCGACGCCGCCGTGCGAGGTGCCGGTTGCCTCGCGCGCCTCGTCGAGCGTGACGCGGCGGCCGTAGTAGCCGAGTACCATCGCCAGGCACGCCGCGCCGCAGTCGGCGGCCTCCATCTGCTCGACGTACGGGACGCGCCGTCGGCGCGTCCCCGGCGCCAGGCGCAGCACCTCCCCCTGCGCGCGGCCGGTGAAGTGGTGGCGCACGGCCTGCTCGCGGAACAGGCTCGTGCGCTCCTCGTCGTCCGGGCCCATCCCCTCACGCTACAACAGACGCCCTGGGGTTGACACGTCGCGCAGTGCGTGGCTCAATCACGTGTATCGGTTTCGTTGCCCAGAGGAGGACTGGCATGCGGAGAGCCATCGTCGGACTCGCGCTCGTGTTCGCGGCGGCGTTCGCCGTCGGAATCTCGTCCCAGCGCGCAGAAGCGAAGGGATTGGGACCCTGTACCTACCGGTGCATCTGCAGCGTTCCGAATCGATGCTGCACGGTGAACGGCGTCACGACGTGCAAACCGGACCCGTCTAGCCCGCTGCAGTGCCCACAAGTCGCGTGCTGATCGGCTGAGGATGCCGGGGGCCGTCGCCTGGCGGCTCCCGGTTCCGTCGCGCCGAGCCTGTCGGAATGACGCGAGCGCGACTTCAGCGACTCATCGGAGGTGCGGTTGCGGTCGCCGCGGTCGCCGTCGCTGGCCTGTGGGCCGGCAGGGCCGTGCGCGATTGGCGCGCGGGTCCACCGTCGGTGGCGGCCCACACGGAGAGTCAGCTCAGGATCGGCACGCCGTTCCCCGAGGTGACGCTCGTCGACGAGAACGGCGCGGCCGTTCCGAGCGCGGCGCTCGTCGAAGGCGGTGCCGTCGTGCTGTTCCTCGACCCCGAGTGTCCCGCGTGCACCGAGTCGGCGTTGCGCTGGCAAGATCGGGTGGATCCGTCCGTCCGGCTGATCGGCATCGGCGCCGCGGAAGCGCCGCGGCTGCGCGCGTACAAGACCGAGCACGACCTCGAGCTTCCCGTCTATGCCGATGCGAGCGGCGTGTTCGCGACACGCTTCGGCGTGACGAGCTTCCCGTTCTGGGTCCTCGTCGATCGGACCGGCGCCGTCGTCGCCCTGGGCCACGACGCCGGCGAGACGGTCGACCTCGATCGCATGCTCGGCGAGTCGCGACCCTGAGACGTCCGCGCCGTCATCACATCTTGGCGATGATTTCGGCCCGCTTGGCTTCGTACTCGGCTGGCGAGATGTAACCAGCGTCCAGCATCTCTTTGAGCGACTTGAGGCGCTGAACAGGGTCCGGCGAGACGTTGGATTGTTGCGTGTCCGCGGAGGCCGCACCCGATGCACCGGTAACCACGACTCCACCGGCGGCCGCACGCTTGTCCTCGAGCTCCCTGGCCCGTCGCTCCTCTCGGACACGTTCTTCCATTTCCTGCGCCAGGGCGTAGAGCCGTCGAGCCTGGGCCTTGGGAACGTAGTCCACCGAGACGACGCCTCCCGAAAGAACGCGCATCGTCAGCGTGGCGCCCAGAATGTTCTCTTGCAGGCGGGCGTCCTGCAGCTCCCGCCACGGATGGTCCTCGAACGACACGCGCCCCAGGATCTTCGGTCGGTAGACGATGAACCGCTTGTTGGTGAGCACCACGCAGTCGGGCGCCATGTTCAGCAGCGGCTTCTTCTGTACGGCGATGTAGAGGATCTTCTCGCCCGAGGTGAGGATCTCCTGCACGCGAGCGTGTACCGTTTGGACGACCCCAGGATCTTGCTCCTCGTTGAGGAACGACCGAAGGGCATCCGGGATTCGGCTCGCGCCGGTATCCGCCATCCCGTTTCTCCTGTCGGATTATAGGCCAGAGCTGACGATCACCTTGACCCGAGCGGGTTCCCGACGATAATCGTGGGCACCCACATTCTCGACGAGGAGGCTGATCATGAACAGGCGCTCGATCGCTCTCTGGATCCTGTCCGTCGTGGTTCTCGCGGGATCCGCTTTGGCCCAGAAGCCGGTCACCCAGAAGGAGAGCGTCACGATCAAGGCGACGATCGTGGCCATCGATCACGACCATCGCGTGATCACCTTCAAGGACAAGGACGGCGCGACAGAGGACGTCTACGTAGGCCCGGAGATCAAGCGATTCAACGAGCTAAAGGTCGGCGATCAGGTGACCTTCAAGTACACCGCGTCGGCGATCTACGAGCTGCGCAAGCCCGGGGAGCCCGTCCCGTCGACCGCGGTCGGCGATCCCGCCGTGACGCGCAACCCGACCGACAAGCCCAGCGGCTCGGTGACCCAGCAGGTGACCGGGACCGTGACGGTCCAGGCGGTCGATGCCAAGACCGGGGCGCTGTCGATCCGCACCGAGGACGGTCGCAGCATGTCGTTCAAGGTCGAGGACAAGGGGAAGCTGAAGAACGTCAACTCCGGCGACCGCATCGTCATCACCTACACCGAGGCCGTCGCGATCAGCGTGGAGTAGCCGACGCTCGGCTGCGCCTCGGACGGCGCGCCGCGCCACGGGCGCTCCTGTCCCTGAGGATCCGGGAGGATCCCGATTGAAAACCGACGGATTCGCCGTACACTCTCGCCACCGATGAAGACCGTCTCGACGAACGGAGCGTGCTGTTGCGGCTGTCCCGGGCCACATGCCCGGCCGGAGAGGCGACCCTGATTCCGTAACACAAAGCAGTAACCTCTCGAGAGCGCCGGGCGAATCGCCCGGCGCTTTTGTTTGGGCCGCCGGGCGATCCGCTGCCGGACAGAAGGTGGATCGGAGGCGGCATGAACAGCACCAAGAGCAAGGTCGAGGTCCTCAAGGACGAAAGCCGCCAGTTGCGCGGCACGATCGCCTCCGATCTGTCGGCCCACGCGCCGAGCGTCGGCGCGGGCTCCCGCCAGCTGCTCAAGTTCCACGGCCTGTACGAGCAGGATGACCGCGAACGTCGCAAGCAGGGCACGAAGTCCTACTCGTTCATGATCCGCAGCAAGCTGCCCGGCGGGCGGCTGACGCCGGCGCAGTACCTGGCGCACGACGAGCTGGCCAGCCGCTTCGGCAACGGCACGCTACGCATCACCACGCGCCAGGACCTCCAGCTCCACGGCGTCCTCAAGGGCCACGTCAAGCCGTCGATCGCCGCGATGAACCGGGCGCTCGTCACGACCCTCGGCGCGTGCGGCGACGTCGTGCGCAACGTCGCCTGCTGTCCGTTGCCCGCGACCGACGCGCTGCGCGCCGCGCTCGTCGAGGTGGCCCGCGGGATCTCGGAGCGCATGATGCCGCGCACGCGGGCGTACCACGAGATCTGGCTCGACGGCGAGCTGCAGCACGACGACGGCGACACCGCGTGCGAGGAGCCGATCTACGGCCGCACCTACCTGCCGCGCAAGTTCAAGATCGCCGTCGCCTACCCGGGAGACAACTGCGTCGACGTCTTCACCCAGGACGTCGGCATCGTCGCCCTCGCGGAGGGCGGTGCGCTCGCCGGCTTCAACGTGCTCGTCGGCGGCGGGCAGGGCATGACCCACAAGAAGCCCGAGACGTTCCCACGGCTGGGGGACGCGCTGGCGTTCGTCCGGCCGGCGGAAGTGATCGACGTGGTCGAGCGGATCGTCTGCGTCCAGCGCGATCACGGCGACCGCAGCGACCGCCGGCACGCCCGGCTGAAGTACCTGATCCACGACCGCGGCGTCGACTGGTTCCGCGGCGAGGTCGAAGCGCGGCTGGGCCGGACGCTCGTCCCTCCCCTGCCGATGCCGCCGTTCGCGCTCGAGCTGCACCTCGGGTGGCGGCGCCAGTCCCCCGGCCGCTGGTCGCTCGGTATCCCGGTCGAGAACGGGCGCATCCAGGATGCCGGCGGCGTCCGGCTCAAGAGCGGCGTGCACGCGATCGTCGCGCACTTCGACAAGCCGGTGATCCTCACGCCGAACCAGGACCTGCTGCTGACGGACATCGCCGATGGCGAGCGCGTGGCGATCGACACGACGCTCGACCGGCACGGCGTCGTCCGCGACCACGAGCTGTCGCAGGTTCGACTGCACTCGATGGCCTGCCCGGCGCTGCCGACGTGCGGCCTGGCGCTGGCCGACGCCGAGCGAGCGCTGCCGGCGGTCGTCCGAGAGCTCGAGGGCGAGATCGCCCGCCTCGGCCTCGGCGCCGAGCGGCTGACCGTGAGGATGACTGGCTGCCCCAACGGCTGTGCGCGCCCGTACGTGGCCGACGTCGCCTTCGTCGGCCGCTCGCTCGATCGCTACGTCGTTCTCGTCGGTGGCCGCAGCGACGGCACGCGTCTCAACCGCGCCTACCGCGATCTCGTGCCGCGCCAGGCGCTCGTAGCGACCGTGCTGCCGCTGCTCGTGCTCTACAAGCAGTCGCGCGCGGACGGCGAGAGCTTCGGCGACTTCTGCGATCGCGTCGGGATCGAGGCCCTGCAGGCCTACGCCGAGACGCACGACGGAGTCACGGTCCATGACTAGAGGCATGGTCTACCTCGTCGGTGCGGGTCCGGGCGACCCGGAGCTGATCACCGTACGCGGCCTGGCCTGCGTGCGACACGCCGACGTCGTCGTCCACGACTGTCTGGTCGCCCCCCAGCTGGTCGATCATGCCCCGGCCACCGCGCGGCGCATCGACGTCGGCAAGGCTCCGGGACACGCGCCTTGGCCGCAGAGCCGGATCAACGCACTGCTCGTCGCCGAGGCGCGGCGCGCCCGGCGCGTCGTGCGCCTGAAGGGCGGAGATCCCTTCGTGTTCGGTCGCGGCGGCGAGGAGTGTCAGGCGTTGGCCGAAGCCGGAGTGCGCTTCGAGATCGTCCCCGGCGTGTCGAGCGCCGTGGCGGCGCCGGCCTACGCCGGCATCCCGCTGACGCATCGGCGGGCGGCGAGCGCGTTCACGGTCGTCACGGGCCATGCCGCGAGCGATCCCGAAGCGCTCGATTGGGAGGCGCTCTCGCGACTCGGCACGCTGGTCGTGCTGATGGGCTTGGCCGAGCTGCCGACGATCGCCTCGCGCCTGCTTGCGCTCGGCAAGCCGGCGGGCACGCCGGTCGCGGTGATCTGCCGTGGTACGACGGCGGAGCAGGTCGTCGTCCGCGGGACGCTCGCCGACATCGCCGGACGGGCAAGCACGTTGACCTCACCGGCGACGATCGTCATCGGGACGGTGGCGAGTCTCGCCGACCAGCTGGCGTGGTTCGACGCGGCCCGGGCTCGGGGAGTCCACTTCTCTCGTCCGTCGGGTTCTGCCGGCATGCCGGCGAGCGGTGTCGCGTGATGGAAACGAGATGTGGATCGAACGCCTGGACGCCCGCCAAGCTGGCGTCCGTCGATGTACGACTCGGCGGCCGGCCCGCCGAGCACGTGCTGGCCTGGGCGGTCGGGGCCTTCGGGCCCGACCTGTGCCTGGCGTCGAGCTTCGGGCCCCAGAGCATCGTGCTGATGCACATGCTCTCGGCGATCGGCCCGGAGACAACTGTGTTCTACCTCGACACCGATCTGCTGTTCCCCGAGACCTACGAGCTGCGCGACCGCTTGAGCGCGCGGTTCGGCATGACGATCACGCGCGTTCCGGCGAGCCTGACGCTCGAGCAGCAGGCCGCGAGCCTGGGGCCGGCGCTGTGGTCGCGCGAGCCCGACCTCTGCTGCTACCTGCGCAAGGTCCTGCCGCTGCGCAGGTTCCTCGCCAGTCGACGCGCCTGGATCACCGGCATCCGAGCGAGCCAGACGGCGCACCGCGCGCGCGCCGCGCGGATCGAATGGGACGAGGCCAACCACCTCGTCAAGCTCAACCCGCTGCTCGACTGGACGACCGAGCGCGTCTGGGCCTACATCCGCGTCCACGACCTGCCGTTCAACCGCCTGCACCTCGCCGGCTTCCCGAGCGTCGGCTGCCGGCCGTGCACACGCGCCGTGCGGCCCGGAGAGGACGGTCGCGCCGGGCGCTGGGCCGGTTTCGCCAAGACCGAGTGCGGCATCCACGGGTCCGGCGCCCGCGCCGGCGCCGGCTGCCCGTCATTGATCGCCGTGACCCGGGCCGAGGAGGGCGCGCGGTGAAGACCTATCCCGTGTTCCTCGTCGGCCTTGCCGAGCGCCGCACCGTCGTGCTGGGAGGGGGTGAGGAGGCCGAGCGCAAGGTGGCCGGGCTGCTCGCCTCGGGCGCGGCCGTGACCGTCGTGGCCGCGGCGCTCACGCCGGGGCTCGCCGCGCTGGCGCACGCCCAACGCGTGGCGTGGGTGGAACGCGACTACCGGGAAGGCGACCTGGCCGGAGCGTTCCTCGTCGTCTCCACGGGAACGGATCGCGAGCGGCACGCGCAGGCGTGGTGCGAGGCCCGGGCGACCGGCGCGCTGATCAACGCCGTCGACGACGTCGAGCACTGCGACTTCATCGCCGGCTCGGTCGTGCGGCGGGGCGATCTCGTCCTGGCGATCTCGACCGGCGGCGCGGCACCCGCGCTCGCGGTGCGCCTGCGCGAGGGCCTCGAGCGCGCGCTCGGTCCGGAGTACGGCGAGCTCGTCGATCTGCTGGCGGAGCTACGCGCACGCCTGGTCGAGCGCGTTCCCGACTTCGCCGAGCGCCGCGCGCTGTGGTACGAACTGGTCGACTCGGCGCTCGCCGACCTTCGCGCCGGGCGCAGCGCGCGGGCAGGGCGGAACCTACAAGCGCGCATCCGCGAGCACCGCGGCCACGGCGACGACCTGGCGGTGGACGCAGCGCTCAGCGGATCGGGACGCAGCGGCAGCAGTTGTGGCCCGTAGGCTTGAACTCGTAGCCTTCGGGACAGCCGGGACAGCGCACGATCGAGCAGTCGATGGCCGCCGTCGCGGGCGTGAGCGCCTGCACGATGCCGAACACCGCGACAGCCAACACGAGTGCGGCGAACACCTTCTTCACGTGCTTCATAGGACGACCTCCTGGTTCGGATCTTGACCGCGCGATTCTAGCACGGTCCATTGTCGTTCGGCCGATCGAGCCCCAGCGTCCCTTCTCCGCAGCTGTTCGTGCCGGACACGAGGTAGTAGAACAGACGATCGGCCGCTGGGACGGACGCATCGGAGGCCTGGGACTCCGTAAGCCGACCGACCAGACAGCTATGGCTATAAGCCCAGTCGCCTCCGGTCACGGAGCCCCTGTAGACGTTGTACCAAGCTATCGCCGAGCTCGGGGTCCACGTAAGAACCTGGGAGCCTGAGAAGACCAGATCGGTCGCCACCTCGGGCGGGAGAGTGCACGGCGGACAGGCGTCGCCGTGCCCGTCGCCGTCGCTATCGGCCTGGCCCGGATTGAAAACCGAGGCACAGTTGTCGCACGGTTCTCCGATTCCGTCCCGATCCGAGTCCGTCTGGCTCGCGTTGTCGATCATCGGGCAGTTGTCGGCCGGCAACACGAGCCCGTCGCCGTCCCCGTCGGCGTCGAGATAGAGGGTGTAGAAGGCGTCCGCACCGGAGCATCCGCCGGTACAGTCGCCCTCGATGGCGAGCGAATACGAGCCGGCCGCAATAGGCGCGACGATCACCGGATCGGGCGATGACGAGTCCTGCGTGAGAATACCCGTCGAGTCGTGCAACGCGAGGCCTCCCTCGAGCAGCGACAGCAGTCCTTCTCGAGCATCGACATCCGCCCGGAGCGTCGCGGCATCGAACAGCAGGAAGCGGAAGTGATCCTGTTCGGAGGTCGGGCTGACCACGCCGCTGACGGCGCGCGGCAGGGCGATCGGCGAGGCCGTCGCGAACGAGCCGTTACTCGAGGCGGGACCGAGGTCGATCGACATCTGGTAATACGTGTTGGTCGTTCCGACGAAGCTGCGGAGCTCCTTCACACGAATCGTGTAGGCGCCGCTCGACACGGCGGCCACCTGCACGAATGGGTCTTGAGGATCGGCAGCCGTGTACGCGTCCTCGCCGACGACGTTCAGCAACGGGTCGTAGATAGTCACGACCGTCTTTGCCGGCGGCTGTGACGGATTGAAGACCGCCGAGTCAATGTCCACAGTCAGGATCTGGCCGGCCTGGACCGGGACGCGGTAGTGGTCGAGATCGCCGGGGGGATGAATCAGCGCATCAATCGTCGGAAGGATTGGGGGAGTGAGCGGTATCGCGGTCGCGGCGCTCTCGTCGGGACCCACCTCGAGCGAGAGCACATACGAGTAGCCGGGTCCGCCCTCCGTCGGGCTTTGGTCCTGGACGCGCACGAGGTACTTTCCGCCGATGACCGCCGTGTAGGCGACTGTGGGATCGTCGAAGTCTCCCTGCGATTCGTCCTGGGCCAGGACCGTGGTCCCGCCGGTATCGAGGAGCTCGATGCGAGCGCTGAGTTGCGAGCCGGGGTGTTGCTCGGCACGGAATCCCCGCGCGAGCAGGTCCGCCGTCACCGTTTGTCCAGCCTCCAGAGCAATCGCGAAAACGTCCCGGTCGCCGGCTGAGCCGATGGTCCCACCGACGCTCGCCGGTGGGAGGAGCGGCTGGGCAGTCTGAGACTCGTCGTTCGGTTCGACCTCTCTCGACAGGGCGGAGAGCGCCGGGCGGCTTACGAGGAGCGCAAGAAGCAAGAGGCTCGCCCGGATCATGCTCGAGCGGGCGACCCGTTGCCTAGGGGCTCGGCGCTCCACGCCGTTACTGCTCTAGCGGTTCCCGCGGTTGTTGACGGTGACGAGCATACAAGTCTCGAAGTCAGCGCCGTCCGCTGTCCCCGCAATGCAGAGCGGCACGACCGAGCCGTCCGGTACGTCCGACAAGAGGGCAACGATCTCCTGGCGGTCTCCGTCCAGAGTCGAGCAGTCGCCGTCGCTTGCCTGATCGAATCGCAGGGTCACACGGTTCTGGCTGATCGTGCGCGAAGCGGGGTCGTCGGCGATCCCGCGCTCGAAGAGGAAGCTGCCGTCCGGACCCGGGCAAGCGATCGAAAGAGGATCGAGAAGCATGATGCTTCCCGCCCGCGAGACATACGTCCTCTCGAGCAGCTCGCCCGGAATCGGAACGACCGCGTCGGGGTCGCACACGTTTTCGAGGGTCAGGTGAACCGTGAATGAGGTGCCCTGGGAGCTGACGTTCAGCGTGGACGGGTTCGAAGAGCCGATCGCCTGGATAGCGACGCCCTCGTCCACGAGCGCGTCGCAGTCGTCGTCCACGCCGTTGCAGAGCTCTGCGGCACCGGGATGAACGGATGTGTTCGAGTCGTCGCAGTCCGTGGAAACGCCGCCGGGGCACGATGAGCTGCCGGGCGATCCATAACCGTCCAGGTCTTGATCGAAACATTCGGTCGGGCGTCCATGGTACGCCACGGCACCATCGATCCCAGGCGCGCCGGCGAGCACGTCCCCGGCTCCGTCGCCGTTCACGTCTCCAGCTCCCCCCGCGGTCCAGCCGAGCCTCGCGAACGACACGCCTCCCTCGGCGAACCAAGCAGGCGTGTCTTCGAGACCCGAGGCCGAGCCTCGGAAAATCAGCACGCGTCCTTCCTGCGATTGGCCCGCGTTGTACAGGGCGGCGCCCACCACGACGTCGCCGAATCCGTCCAAGTCGAAGTCCCCGACGCTGCCACCCCACCTGAGGAATGTGAACGCCTGCTCGCCCTCGACCTTCCAGTCGGCGTTCTGGGGTGTCCCATCGATCCCCTGGAGGATCTTGCCCGAAGGGCCCCCCAGCCAAACGAACGCCGCGCCCTCCGCCGATTCGGGGTTGCTGAAGCTGTCCGCCAGGATGAGCACGTCTCCGTATCCGTCGGAGTTCACGTCACCCGCGCTTCCCGTGATGAACCCAAACGAAGCGGCGCTCTGGTTCGCTTCGGCTGTCCAGACCGGCGCCACGCTCGGTCCCGAGGGAGAGCCGAGATGCAGAAATGCCTTGCCCTCGTTCGGCTCGCCCGAGTCGTACTGCCTCGAGCCCAGCAAGATGTCGTCGAAACCGTCCGCGTTCACGTCACCGGCACCGAATGCAATGAGAACGGCGTTGTTCTGGTTCGTCTCCTGGCTCCAGGAGGGGACCGTGCCAAGTCCAGCCGACGAGCCGAGGTAGAGGAAAGCGCGTCCCTCATCCGTCTCGGTGTTGTCGAAGAAATGCGCCGTGACGAGCACGTCGTCGTACCCGTCACCGTTCACATCGCCGGCCGAGGAGACGAAACCGAAGGCCGCCCCCGCTTGGTTCCCCTCTTGCATCCAATCCGGAGTCGCGGAAGGTCCCAGAGTGGATCCCTGGAAGAGATAGGCTCGGCCTTCGTCAAGCTCGCCGTTGTCGTAGTAGGGAGCGCCCACCAGGATGTCGTCGTAGCCGTCGCCGTTCACGTCGCCAGCGCCACTCACCGTTTCACCGCATCGGGCGCCCGCCTGGTTGCAGGCGAAGCTCCATGCCGGGGACAGGGAGAGGCCCGAGGGGGAGCCGAGGAAGAGGAAGGCGCGGCCTTCACCGTCGTGAAAGAGCGCCCCCACGATCACGTCGTCGAAACCATCACCGTTGACGTCTCCGGCGCCCGACGTCCAGTAGCCGGCATCCGATCCCGCCTGATCCTGGAATGTCCAGGCCGGCGCGAGCGGAGCGCTGGCCGTAACGGGTTCCGATGGCGCTCGTGCGTCGATACTCAGCGGCAGCAGTAGAAGGAACAGCGCGAGACGCGGAAGGAAGGACTCCGGGCCGTTCCTCGATTGCATGATCCTGGATTGCATGGTTTTCCTCCTCCTGGACCGCGGACGGACCGAAAGACAGCTTGGTCGGACATGAGGGCGACGAGGTTGCGACCGCAACACAGGCATCCTTCTCAGCTCCGGCGGAGCGCACGTTGCTGCGTATATACGCCGATCTCGGCTGCACGGGCAGGACCTTGAGCGCGACGTTGCTGTGGTGTTTCCGCACCCATGCCGCCCTGACCGACCAGGCGCTCGGTGCGGTAGTGCCCGAGAACGAGTGCTTCATCATACGAGGCATCAACGAGCGCTTGACCGGCGGGCGAAGTTCCGGTAGGTAGGGAACACCAAGGAGGTACCGATGAACGTACGTGCACGGATCAAGGGACTCGTTCTGTTGTTGGCCGTCGTGGCCCCCGTGGCCGGTACCATCGTGGTGCTGGCGACACCGCCGGCGGAAGCCGCGCGCTGCTGCTGGGTGATGGTCTGCTCCAACTACGGTTGCTGGGAGGAATGCCGACCCTGCCCGAAGTTCCCATAGAACCGAGCGGAGGTCGGCACCCCGCGTCTGCGAGCCTGGTCTCGCCATGGACCTCGCGCGGTGTGAGTCGCGCATGACCAGGGACCCGTACGTCCAATTCAAAGCCGCTCAACGCGAGGCTTGGTCTACGTTTGGCCCGCTCGAAGCCGTCACCACGCAGCCCGCGGCCGAGCTCGTAGCGTTCGCTGGCGTCGGTGCAGACAGCAAGGTGCTCGACGTCGCCACCGGGACGGGCGTGGTGGCGATCAGTGCAGCGCGCAAGGGCGCGCAAGTCAGCGGCCTCGACCTCACACCGGAGCTCTTGGAACGCGCACGCAGCCACGCCGCACTGCTCGAGCTGCCGATCGACTTCCGCGAGGGCGACGCCGAGGCCCTGCCCTACGCGGACGCCAGCTTCGACTTCGTGCTCAGCCAGTTCGGCCACATGTTCGCGCCGCGCCCCGAGGTGGTGGTGCGCGAGATGCTCCGCGTGCTCAAGCCGGGGGGCTGCATCGCGTTCTCCACCTGGCCGCCCGAGCACTCCGTCGGCCGCATGTTCGCGCTCACCGCGACGTATCTGCCGCCGCCCGAGGGCGTCGCACCTCCGCCTGCATGGGGCTCACCGGACGTCGTGCGCCAACGCCTGGGCACGGCCGTAACCGACCTGCTGTTCGAGCGCGGCGTGATGTTGTTCCCCACGCTGAGCCCGAAGCACCATCTGGCGCACATGGAGCAGAACGTCGGGCCGGTGATGAAGCTGGTCGCCATGCTCAAGGACACCGACCCCGCGCGGCTCGCCATCTTCCGGCGCGAGGTGGAGGCGCTGTCGAGCCTGTACTTCCGCGACAACGCCCTGCGCCAGCACTTCCTGATGACGCGCGCAACCAAGGTTTGAAGCGCAGTGCCGCTAGGGCTCGACCCGGGCGACCAGGACCGCGGCGGCGAGATCTCCCGTCACATTGAGAGCGGTCGAGAAGGTGTCCGGGATGACGTCGAGCGCGATCAGGATGCCGATCCCTTCGACGGGCAATCCGATCGCGGAGAACAGCGGGGCCAGCATGATGAACCCGCCCCGCGGTACGCCGGGAGCCGCCGCCGCGAGGAACACGGCGGCGAACGCGATGATGAATAGCTGCGTTGGGCCGAGCGGGATCCCGTAGAACCAGCCGACGAACATCGCACCCGTCGTCCAGGTCACGGGGGCCGCGTACTTGAAGATCGATACGGCGAGCGGAAGCACGAAACCCGAGATGGGCTTCGACAGGCCGAGCCCGCGCTCCGCGCTCTCCACGAGCACGGGCAGGGAGGCCACCGAGGAGCTCGATGTCAAGGCGATGAGCTGCGCGGGGAGCGCCGCGCGTGCGAACCGTCGCATCGGCACACGTCCGATCAGGGCGACGACGGGGTAGGTGAGCAGAATCGCGCCGAGGCTGAGCAGCGAGTACGCGAGAATGTAGAACGCGATCGCGCCCGCGATGCCCGAGCCGGCATGGGCGGCGAGCGGCAGGATCAAGGCGAAGACGCCGACCGGCGCGGCGAAGATCACCCAGCGCACGACGGTCAGCATCACGTCCCTCACGCCTTGGAAGAACCCGACGACTGTCGTACGGCTCGCCGGCGCGCTCCGCGCTGCCGCGATCGCGAACAGCAGCGTGAACAGGATCAACGGAAGTATCGCCCCGTCGGCTGCAGCGCGGACCGGATTCGATGGCACGAGCGAGACCAGCCACCCGCTGAAGGATTGCGCTGGATCGCTGGCCACGAGCCTCGCGGCCTCATCCGCTCCCGCGGGGAGAGGCGGCGCGTCCGGGCCGCGCTCGGGCATGAACCCGAACACCATCGCCGTCAGCGGCACCGCCACGATGGCGAGCGACGCGAGCATCGCGACGAACACGACGAGCGTCCGCGCGCCGAGCCGGCCGATCGCCTTCACGTCCGCCACGGACGCCACGCCCGTGACGATCAGCGCCACGACGAGCGGAATCACGGTCATGCGGATCGCGTTGACCCACAGCGCCCCGACCGGTGCCACGGCGTCGGCCGCGCGCAGGAGCATCGAGCTGCCGCTCAACGCGATCGCGATTCCACCGGCAACCGCGGCGACGAGCGCGACGAGGACGCGCGAGCTTTCCTTCATCTCCGCACGGCCTACATCATGAGGTCGCCGCCGTTGATGTCGAACGACGCGCCGGTGATGAATCCGGCCGCCTCCGAGGCGACGAAGCAGATCAGGTCCGAGACTTCGAGCGGCATGCCGAGCCGCGGGACCGGATAGGACGCCGCGAGGCGCTGGAGCAGCTCGGGGGGCGCATGCTCCCGCGTGAGCTCGGTGTCGATCATCCCCGGACAGATCGCGTTCACGGTGATGCCGAACTTCCCCAGCTCTTTCGCGGCGGCTCGCGTGAGGCCGAGCAGGCCGGCCTTCGATGCCGTGTAGTGCGCACCGCCGAGGGTGCTCACGGTCCGGCCGGCGGACGACGAGACATTGATGATGCGACCGTAGTTCTGCGCTTTCATCGTGGGCAGCCCGGCCTTCATGAGCAGGAACGGCGCCGTCATGTTGGTCTCGAGCGCGAGACGCCACTCTTCGGCGTCGAGCTGCTCGAACCGCGTCGATCGGGCGAGCGCGGCGTTGTTCACGAGAATGTCGAGGCGGCCGAACCGCTCGACCGTCGCGCGCACGATCTCCGTCGGTACCTGTGGATCGTTGATGTCGCCCGGCACGGCGAGCGCCCGCTCGCCCAGCGCGCTCGCGACCTCGTTCGCGCGGGTCGTGTCCCGGACGTTGACGGCGACCGAAGCTCCCAGCTCGTGCAGGCGCTCGGCGGCCGAGCGGCCCAGGCCGCGCCACGCCCCGGTGATGATGGCGACGCGTCCAGTGAAGTCCATGCGCCATTATAGGAAGGCCGTGATCGGTAAGCGATCGACAGGTCTCGTGCTCGTTCTCCTGATGACCGGCTGTGCCCCGTCGGCCGAGGAGCTCGTGCGCGACGTGCTGCGCGAGGCCGAGCTTGCGGTCGAGGAGGGGCGCGCCGAAGACCTGAGTCGCCTCGTGTCGGCCGGATACCACGATGCCGACAGCCGGACCGGCGACGAGCTCGTCCGGCTCGCCACCGACTACGTCGCACGCCGGCGTCCGGTCTACCTACTCGTCAACGAGCGACGACTCGGCCGAACCGAGGCCGGAATCGAGGCCGAGCTGCTCGTCGCCGCGGCGTCGGTGCCGCTCGAGAGCTTGCTCGATGCTTCGCGCGCGAGCGCCGACGTCGGAATCGTGAAGCTCCGTTTCGCCGAGGACTCGCCGGGCGCTTGGCGCATCGTGTGGGCCGACTGGCGCCCGGCTTCGGCCGCCGACCTGTTCCGGCGCGAGTGACACCGGCGTGTCGGGTTTTGCCTGACATTTCCGTTCTACCAAGCAAGGGGGGTTCGTACCGCCCCGGCGAGGAGATCGGCAATGGCCCACGCACAGCTACGCTCCACGATCGCGATGATCGTGGGAATCGGCTTCGTCTCCTCTCCCGCGCTGGCGACGTTCCCGGGCGAGAACGGGCGCATCGCCTATGTTGACGCGGTCGACCCCTTCACGAGCAACAACCGACGGGCCGTGTTCCTCACCGGCTCGGGACAGCTCACGTTTCCCCGCGGGGAGTACCCGAACGTGGAATTCGACTTGTACCCCGCATGGTCCCCCGACGGGTCGAGCGTCGCCTTCGTCCGCACCGATTCTCTGAAGGACTACCTGATGGTCGTCGGCAAGGACGGCACCGGATTGCGCACGATCGTGAGCTCAGACTCGTTCCCGAGGAACGCCCCGAATGGCTACATCTTTGCGAAGTTCGTTACGCCGTCCTGGTCTCCCGACGGACAGCGGATCGCCTTCGTTCTTCGGTATACCTTTGCGGGCTCCTACGATTCCTACCATGGGATCTGGACGATTCGCACCGATGGTACCGGATTGAGCCAACCGGTCCGGGACCTCAACGCGAGCGGGCCGAGCTGGTCGCCCAGCGCAAACGAGATCGTCTACAACTGCCGTTTCCGCCCACGTCAGGACCTTTGCATCGTCGATACCTCGACGAGAGTGATTCGCCAGCTGCCGATCGACCCGGGGGGGCTGAGCATCCACTTCGGGGGTGCGGGCGCGGGCCGCCCGAGATGGTCGCCGGATGGCGCGACGATCGTCTTCGCGTACGTCTTCTACGACGACCAAGACGTTCGCCGCTCGGAGATCTTCTCGGTCCACGCGGACGGAACCGGGCTCGAGGCGCTCACCCACTCGCCCGTTGCCTGCCTCCGGGGCGGCGAGTATCCGGGCAGTGGGCTGGCCAGCTTGCAGTTCACGGAACCCGCCCCGTCGCCCGACGGTGCGTGGATCGTCGCCCAGGCACGGCACTGGATCGGCACGGCCGAGCGCTGCACGGCGCTCGGCGATGCAGGGCTCTGGATCCTCAGCGCGCAAGGGGGACATGCGACGCTCCTCGTGGCCGACGACACGTTGCCCCAAGACCTCATCACCCAGCCCGACTGGCAGCCGATACTCGGCAATCTCGTCGTGACGATCGACGACGGACACGGGAACGTGCTCAACGGCCTGAAGGTCGAGCTTCGCACCCTGGACGGCACTCCGCTCGACGCCGAACCGATCAACACCGCCGGCGGAAGGTACGTCTTCGAGAACGGCATCCCGCCGGGAGACTACGTGCTGCGGGCCACGTTGATCGATCATGCAGGAGCCCCCGATTCCACGCCGGCCTTCGACATCCGCCACGCCGGCACGTCGGCGGAACCTGCGTGGATCGACCATGGCTTCACGATGACCGACGCCGACAGCTTGGACTTGACGATTCCGTTCGTCGACTCGCCGGCTCTCCTCGATACCGACGTCGCCGACGCATCCCGCCTCGACGACCTGGCGAACCTCTATTTCCGTGTGCGCCAGTTCGTGGACTGGGTCAAGACCCGCCTGGTCGCCGATACGGGACCGACGGTCGAGTTCTACGCGTTCGCGATCGTCGATCCGTGGGACGGCGAGGACGTCGGGGGGTCCACCGCGTACTACGAGTCCACCAACACGGCGGTCGTGGTGAGCGTTCTCGAGTCCGAGTACGAGAACCGAGACGGCGTCACGGGCGAGGAGCTGGTGTACGACGAGGCTCACGAGCTCTTGCAAGGACACCCGGACGACGGGCCCGAGAACTGCGAATGGCACGAGTTCACGCACCATCTCTACCACCAGTTCGTGACCGACAGAGCGTCGTGCGCGAGCGGTTTCATTAACCACGGTGGCTATCACAATCCCGACACCTGCGACTCGATGGACGAGGGGTTCGCCGCGTTCCTCCCGATGGTGGCCGCTCTGGACATCGAAGAGGAGGCGGACGCGCATTACGACCACCTGGCGTTCAACTTCGATCACGTGAAGTTCAAGCCTTGGGGCTATCGAGATCCATGGGCGTTCAAGGAGGTCGTCGAGCCGACGACCGAGGAGTTCGCCGTCGCCGGGCTGTTCTGGGACCTCGTCGATACGCAAACGGACCTCGTGGCCACGGAGGTCGTTGCCGCGAATCGTTCGCACCGGACTGTCGCCTACCGCGACCAGGTTTCGATCCCTGTGAGGCAGATCTGGAACCAGCTCCGCTCGGCCCACCCGGCGACCGTGTTCGATCTGCGAAGGTCGTTCGGCAGCCTGAGCCCGACCGTGGACCTCGACCTCGATGGACTGCTGGACGTCGCGCCGGTCGACGAGGTGTTCCTGCTGCACGGCTTCTTCCCGATCGACACCGACCAGGGAATCACCGACCTGCACAAGACGCATCACTACGACGTCGCGTATGCGCAACGCCTCAACGCGTCGGCCGCCAGGAACGGCGCCGTGGGCCTGACCTCGCACCACGTGTACGACTCGAGCGGGGCGCTGACGCAGACGCTGGTCCCTCGATCGAACGTACCGGCTCAACCGCGCGCGGGCCTCGAGATCCACGTGCTCGATGCCTCCGGATTCCCGGTCTCCGGAGCGGCGCTCGGCATGACGATCCGTTACCCCGGGGGCCGTGAGGCGACGGTCAGCCGACAGTTGAGCACGGGGGATGGGGCGCACATACACGTCGAGCTTCCGCCGTACTTCGACTACCTGCTTCCATCGGGGGCTCCCCTGCCGGCATGCGACCCAGCGCACGACTTCCGTGTCGAGGTCGTGCTGAGCGCGACCGTCGGCGACGATATGTCCTCGGAGACGCCGTCGTTCGACAATTGCACGTATCAGCGCGCCATGGCGAACGCGACCGGGCCCGCCGCGCTGTCGTTCACCCTGACGGTGCCCGTGATCGGTACCGTGACCCACACGCTCACACTCGATTCGACCGGCACGGGATCGGGCGGGGTCACGGGTGGCGGCAGGTACCGCGACGGGGAAACCGCCCTCGTCTACGCCACGGCCGACGGCGGATCGACGTTCACCGGCTGGAGCGGTCCCGATGCCGCGGAGTGCGCAACGGGGTCCGTTCACATGACCGCCGACAAGAGCTGCACCGCGACGTTCACTCTCGACACGCATACGCTGACGGTCCTGACCACGGGAACGGGCAGCGGTACGGTCGCGGGCGGCGGCATCTATCGCGCGGGGCAAACGGCCGTCGTCTCGGCCACGGCCGATGCCGGCTCGACCTTCACCGGGTGGAGCGGCCCCGACGCTGCGGAGTGTGCAACGGGGTCCGTGCTCGTCACCACCGACAAGAGCTGCACCGCGACGTTCGCGTTGAACACGTCGCACAGCTTCAGCGGTTTCGTTCAGCCGGTCGACAACCCTCCGTCCCTGAACTCCGTGAAGGCCGGGAGCGCCGTTCCGGTCAAGTTCAGCCTCGGCGGCAATCGAGGGCTGAACATCTTCGCCGCGGGTTTCCCAGCCTCGGGGGCAGTGCCGTGCAGCGCGACCGTGGCCGTGGACGAGATCGAGAGCACGGTCACGGCGGGCGGGAGTAGCCTGACCTACGACCCGACGACGGATCAGTACACCTACGTCTGGAAGACGGACAATGCCTGGGCCGGTCAATGCCGCCAGCTCGTCGTGAGGCTAGACGACGGCAGCTCGCACGTTGCGAACTTCAAGCTGAGATAGAGGCGTCGGCTGCGTCATGCGCGCTGCGCTCCCGCGAGCGGAATCACGAGCAGCGCCAGCGAGCGTGGCTGCACGAGATAGGTCGCGGCGGTGACCTCCGGCGCTTCCTCCCAGTCGACGATGTCCTCGGGAGACTTCAGCGACGTGTCCAGCCATCGGCGCCACGGCCCCGCCTCGCCGCCGGCCGGCAGCTCGAAGCGGAGCGGCTCCCAGTAGGCGTTCAACATCGCGTGCATGCGGAAGCTGCCGCCGAGACTCGCGACGGTGAAGGCCAGCGCGTGGGACTGCTCGCCCCAGTCGGGGCGGCCGAGCGCGACGCCGTGCCATTCGATGCGGGCGCGGCAGAGCAGCTCGTTCAGCGTCAGCCGGGACGGGTCGAGCACCACGTCGCGCCGCATGCGGAAGGCGATGAGCGAGCGCACGAAGCGATGGGTGTCGCTGTGGCGCTCGAGCCGCGTCCAGTCCAGCCAGCTCGTCTCGTTGTCCTGACAGTAGGCGTTGTTGTTCCCGCGCTGCGTGCGGCGAATCTCGTCGCCCATCGAGAGCATCGGCGTGCCCACGGAGAGCAGCAGGAGGGCGAGGAGGTTGCGGACCTGGCGCGCGCGCAGCGCCTCGACGGCGGGATCGTCGGTCGGACCCTCCACGCCGCAGTTCCAGCTCGCGTTGTCGTCGGCGCCGTCCCGGTTCCCCTCGCCGTTCGCCTCGTTGTGCTTGCGGTCGTAGGACACCAGGTCCTCGAGCGTGAAGCCGTCGTGGCAGGTGACGAAGTTCACGCTCTGCTCGGGCTCGCGCTCCTCGTGACCGTAGAGGTCGGGGCTGCCGAGCAGGCGGGCGGCGAGGTTCGTCACCGTCCCGCCGTCGCCCTTGACGAAGCGGCGCGCGTCGTCGCGGAAGCGGCCGTTCCACTCCTGCCAGGCGTCGCCGACGAAGCTCCCGACCTGGTACAGGCCCGCGGCATCCCATGCTTCCGCGATCAGCTTGGTCCCGGCGAGCACCGGGTCCGATTCGATGTCGAACAGCACGGGCGGGCGCGGCAGCGGATGGCCCGACTCGTCGCGCGACAGGATCGAGGCCAGATCGAAGCGGAAGCCGTCCACGTGCATCTGCTCGACCCAGTAGCGCAGACTCTCCCGGATCAACCGGCGCACGACCGGGTGATTCGCGTTCAAGGTGTTGCCCGTGCCGGCGTAGTTCGCGTAGCGGCTGCGGTCGTGATCGAGCAGGTAGTAGGCCTCGTTCTCGAGGCCGCGGAAGCAGAACGTGGGACCGTCCTGGTCGCCCTCGGCCGTGTGGTTGAAGACCACGTCGAGGATGATCTCGATTCCGGCGCGGTGGAGCGCCTTGACCATGTCGCGGAACTCGTCCAGCGCGCCGAGCGGATCCCGCCGCCAGCTGTAGGCCTGGTGCGGCGCGAAGAACGCGACGGGTGAGTAGCCCCAATAGTTCACGAGTCCCGGGCCCGCGTCCTGCGGGTCGAACTGGAACACCGGGAGCAGCTCCACCGCGGTCACGCCGAGGTCCTGCAGGTAGGGGACTTTTTCGATCAGCCCCGCGTACGTCCCGGCCTTCTCCGGCGCGACGCCGGAGCTCGGGTGTTTCGTGAACCCGCGCACGTGGAGCTCGTAGATCACCGTCTCGACGTAGGGTCGCTGGAGCGGCGCGTCCCCTTCCCAGTCGTAGCGACCCGGATCCGCGACGATGCTCTTCATCGCCACGGCGGTGTCGCCGCCGGGCCGGCGCGCCGCCTCGCGCCGGTAGTTCGCGGGAACGGCGATGGCGAGGCCATAGGGGTCGAGCAGCAGCTTCGCGGGGTCGAAGCGCTGGCCGCGCGCGGGCTCGGACGGGCCGTGCGCGCGATAACCGTAGAGCTGGCCGGGCGCTAGCCCCGGCACGAAGACGTGCCAGTAGTGGTACGTGCGGTGGCGCTCGCGATCGAGCGGAATCGTCCGCGAGGGCTTCACCGCGTCCTCGCGATCGAAGAGCAAGAGCTCGACCCGGGTGGCGCTCCTCGAGTAGACGCTGAAGTTCACGCCTTCCGGCTCGACGGTCGCGCCGAGCGGAGAGCTGCGGCCGCGTAGCACGTCGCTGCTGGTCGCGCGGCGAGCGCGGGCGCTCAGGACGTGATCAGGCCGGTAGACCATCGCCGGTCCACGGTATCATCCGAGTGCGCGAAAGAGCCGAACTCGAGGAATGACGAGTGATTTCTACATTGTAGAAATCCACGCCGTCCTCCGCTAGAATCGCAGCACTCGAGGAAGAAGCTCGTGGCGCTGCCCTTCATCGCCGCCTGGTCGATCCGACGCCTGCTCCCCCACGCCGAGCGCCAGGAGGTCCTCGACGACCTCGCCGCGGAGTACGCCGAGCGCCGCACGCACCGCGGGCCTCTCCGGGCACGGCTGTGGCTGTGGAAGCAGGTGGTCGGCTCGATCCCGGCTCTGCTGCGGCGGGGCTGGTGGAGGGGATGGACCGGCTTCGAGCCGCGCGCGAACCGCGCGCAACCCGGAGGACCGATGTTCGAGAGCTGGATCATGGATCTGCGCTACTCGGCCCGCCGGCTGGCGAGCCGGCCCACGTACGCGGTGCTCGCCATCCTCACGCTCGCGCTCGGCGCGGGAGGCACCGCGGCGATCTTCAGCGTCGTGCGGGAGGTGCTGATCAAGCCGCTGCCCATCGATCGCGAGGAACAGGTGGGCGTCCTCTGGTTCCGCGGGAGCTGGACGGAGCAGGAGTTCCTGCGCTTCCGTCCCGAGTTCCCCGGCTTCCAGCGCATGGCCGCGTACCGGCCCGAGGACGCGACGCTCGAGCTTCCGGGGCAGGCGCTGCGCTTCGTTCACGGCATCGCGAGCTCCGCCGAGCTGTTCGACGTCCTCGGCGCCCGCCCGCTCTCGGGCCGGACGCTCCGGGCCGGTGACGATCTGCCCGGCGCCGAGCCGGTCGCGGTTCTGAGTCACGGGCTGTGGCGCGAGCTCGGGGGCGATCCCGCGATCGTGGGGCAACCGATCCAGCTCGGCGGCATCGCGCGCACCGTTGTGGGCGTGATGCCGGCGAGCTTCTGGTTCCCCGGGCCGACGATCAAGGTCTGGACCGCCGCGGGGTTGAGCCCGGAGAGCCGCTCGGGGCGGTACACGCTCATCGGACGTGTCGCCGACGGGATGCGCGTCGAGGCGATGCAGGGACCGCTCGCGGCCCTGGCGCGGGCGCTCGGTGAGAACTTCGAGTATCGGGCGCAATGGGACAAGACGAAGGCGCCGTCCGTGGATCCGGTGCGGGAGTTCCTCGTCGGCGACGTGCGCCCCGGTCTCCTCGCGATGCTCGCCGCGATGGGGTTGATCCTCGGCATCGCCTGCGTGAACGTCACCGCGCTGATGCTGGGTCAGGTCGGAGGCCGCTCGACCGAGTTCGCCGTGCGGGCGGCTCTCGGTGCTGGCCGGCAGCGGCTCATGCAACAGCTCGTCGCCGAGGCGCTGCTCGTGGGGGCGCTGGCCGGGGCGACAGGCGCGCTGCTCGCGGCCGGCAGCTTCAGCATCCTCCTCCGATCGCTGCCGCTCGGAGCGCTCGCGGAGTCGGCCCGGCTGAGCTGGACGCTCTTCTGGGCGGCGACGTGCTTCGCGCTGCTCGCGGCCAGCGTGATCGCGATCGCGCCGGCCGTCGTCATCTGGAGGCGCGGCCCGCACGCGAGCCTGTCCACGATGCGCACGGACGGCATCGACGCCGGCGGGGATCGCCTGGAGGGCGGACTCGTCGTTGCGCAGATCGCGCTCGCCGTGCTGCTCACCGCCAGCGCGGGGCTGCTCCTCCGCAGCGTGGTCAATCTGCGTGCGATCGATCCCGGGTTCGACACACGGGCCGCGGCCGTCGTCGAGGTCAGCATGCCGGCGCAGCTCACGAACGGCGAGCGTCGGCGGATCCTGCTCGATGCGCTCCCGGCGCTCGAGTCGTTGCCCTCGGTCAAGGCCGTCGGAGCGGCTCAGAAGCTGCCTCTGACGTCCTCGGGTGACAACTGGGGCATCGTCATCCCGGGCAAGCCGGACCTCGACAGGACGACGACGGCGTTCCGCCTCGTCACCCGCGACTACTTTCGCGCGTTGCACGCGCCGATCAAGCACGGACGCGGGTTCTTGCCTTCGGACCGGGAGGACACGGAGTTCGTGGTCGTGGTCAACGAGGCCCTCGCGGCCAAGTACTTTCCCGGTGAGGATCCCGTCGGGCAGGTGATCCAGACTGGATTCGGGACCGCGGACGGCGCCACGATCGACGAACGCATCGTCGGCGTGGTCCAGGACATGGCCGAGGCGAATCTGACGGACGCTCCCGTGCCGGCGCGCTACATGCTGATCGACCAGGTGCCGTTCACGCCGCCGGGAATCTCCTTCGTCCTCGCCGCGTCGAGCCCGCGCCAGGTGCCGCTCGTCATGCAGGCGGCGCGCCGCACGCTGCAATCGGCCGGCTCGCGGATGGCGCTGCAGCAGACGACGACTCTCGCTTCGCTCTTCGATCGGGCGATCGGCGCGCCGGGACGTGTGGCCGCGCTCTTGGCCTTGCTCGCCGGCCTCGCTCTCGTGCTCAGCGCGATCGGCGTCTACGGGGTGATCTCGCACGCCGTGAGCCGCCGCAAGCGCGACTACGCCATCCGTATGGCGTTGGGTCTACGGCCCGAGCAGGTCGTGTCCCAGGTGGTCCGCCGCGGCGTGACGCTGGCCGTGCTCGGGAGCGCCGCCGGCATCGTAGCGACGCTGGTCTTCGCGCGGCTGTTGGCGTCGCTGCTCTACGGCGTCGGCCGCGCGGATCCCGCGGCGCTCGCGGGAGCGGTGATCGCGCTCGTGCTCGTGGGCATGGTGGCCGCGCTCGTGCCGGCACGCAGGGCCAGCCGCACGGACCCGGCCGTCGTCCTGCGGCAGGATTGAGGGATCGACGCCATGAAGCGATCGGGAGAACCGGTCACGCCGCTCGGGACGTTCGAGGAGCAGGTGATGCTCGCGGT
The DNA here is from genome assembly GCA_963824225.1 of uncultured Acidobacteriota bacterium. GTDB lineage: Bacteria > Acidobacteriota > Polarisedimenticolia > Polarisedimenticolales > Polarisedimenticolaceae > CAWGOF01. Next base: position 1,891,462 of record CAWGOF010000003.1, read on the forward strand.
GCTGCGCACGGGCACAGCAGCCTACGGGATGTCGGTGCGCCGCGAGCTCGAGAAGGTGACCCGCCGCAGCATCACCATCGGCTCGGTCTACGTCACGCTCGATCGGCTGGAGGCGAAAGGCCTCGTCTCTTCGGCCCGCGCGGCCAGAGACGACAACGCCTCGCGCCGCGTCTTCACCGTCACTCCCGAGGGAGCGCGCTGCCTCGTGGAGACAAAGGCGATGCGCGAGCGTCTGTGGGAGGGTATCGGAAGCGTCCGGGTCCGGCGTGGGATCGTCTTCCACGGGGTGTCATGACGTCAGGAGCCGAGTCTCGATCGCCGCGTGCGGAGCGAGTGCCGTGATGTGGTGAATCAGCTCCGCTCCCGCTGCATGGAGCGCATGCACCGGCAACGGGTCGAGCCTCTCGAGGACGAAGAACCCCCGCCGGGACCCTTCGCCGAGCTGGGTGCGGGCGCACTGCCAGCTCACCGTCGCGAAGCGTGCCAAACGGCTCATTGCCCGTTGCCCGGACCAGCCGTGGTGGGCCCTCGTACCTATCTGCATCCTCACCGCCGATGTGCCGCCGGGTAATCCGTCGACTTCAACGATCAAGACGACATAGTCTGGCCGCAACTGGAATACTTCCGGAGCGACGACGACGCTCAGCACGTTTCCCCCTCAACCCGAACCGAGCCCCGCCGCTCCGGTAACAGTCTACGCGGTGGTCGCAGGTCAGTTGTTACACTGGCCTTCGGGAACGCAGGCCAGCGTGCAGTTGCACGGTGAGACACGACACGCGACCTGACCCTGCGGACAGATCTTGGCGATCGCAGGGCAGGCGACCGGCTGGGGGCAGTCCGCAAAAGACACTGGCATTGCCAGAGCGATCATCCCCACCAGGGTCACCACCGCGCTTCCCGCCAAAGCGACGACCTTTCTCATCCTCGTCATGTTCATCGAGAACCTCCCGGGGTGCGGAGTTCAATGTTGCGGTCGTTCATCGGACCGCAATGTGACGAGGTAGCAAGGCCTGCGCCCGCTTGGGGTTGGCGATCGCTGGGACTGTCCGATCGATGGAGATCCGACCGTGCGGACGTTTCGGGTTCGGCGTTGAAAGTTGTTCCGGAGCGGTCGTGTATTTCCGCGCGCGCCGCTCCTTCGTTGCTCGGGCTTTTCGCTCTGTAATATTGCCGCGGGATGCACTCATGGGCGCCGATTCACGTCATCACAACGCGCCATCGACGCGACGCTCAACTCGCTGACGCCGGATAAGATCGCCGAGGCAGACCGGTTCGTCGACCTGTGCGAGCGGTTCGGCACGATGCGGCCGGCTGCTGCCGACGAGTGGCGGAGAAGGATCGCAGAGCGGCGGGCGCTTAGCCGCTGCAGCGGCCCAGCGAGCAACTACCGGCCGTCACGTTGAAGCGAGCCGCGCGGCGAGCGCCGCCTCGAGCAGGTCCTCTTCCTCAGAGTTCCCAGAGGCCGTACTGAATGCCTCCTTGGAAGTAGATGGCAAACTTGCCGTGGCCAGGGATCTCCGTAGCAGTCACCGCAAACTCACCACCGGCCGCCTCCGCTGCCTTCACAGCAGCCTCGATGTCATCTACCAACACATAGGGCCGTACCACGGGTTCTTCGTCCTCACGCATCGGCGCGCGCACACCGACCCGGCCGCCGCCCTTCAGCGTCGCCGTGCGGGCATTGCCGAGCGCGGCCACGGGTTCGCCGAAGCTAACCCCGTGCAGTTTCTCCAAGGCAGAGCACGTCGCGTCCACGTCGGCAGTCACGACTTCAAGGTACTGAACCAGCATGGCCTTCTCCTTAGGTGAATCCTGTGTGCCTGGGGCGCTGGGAGAGTTGTAAGCCCACAGGACCAGCGCTGGTACGAGCAGCGCCAGGACAGAACGGAACTTCAGAGTAATCACTTTCGTTTCTCCTCGGAAGTCGCGGGTTTCAGGTGGTCCACGAAGAAACCGACGATTTCTGTCGTCGACCGCACCCGGTTGGGGGTCTTGCGCCATCCGTGCCCTTCGTCGGGGAATAGAGTGTATTTCACCGGCACCCCGCGTCCCTTCAGGCTCGCGACGATCTGCTCGGCCTCGACCACCGGCACGTTGGTGTCGTTGGCGCCGTGGAGGACGATCAGCGGCGTCCGGATCCGGTCGAGTTTGTGGATCGGCGACAGTGACTTCAGCATCGCGGATTCCTTCACCGGATCGCCGTACTCGGTGGTGGAGATCGCGGCCATCCACGGCTCGGTCTCGCGGAAGAAGCTCTCGAAATTGACGATCCCGAACAGATTGGCGCCGGCGGTGAACATGTCGGGGTATTCGGTGACGCCGGCCATCACCATGTAGCCGCCGTAGCTGCCGCCCATGATCCCCAGCCGCTTCGGGTCGGCGATGCCCTTCGCCACCAGGGCGTCGGTCGACGCCTTGATGTCGGCGATGCTGTTCACGCGCTTGGCGCCGTCATCCATCGCCATGAACGCTTTGCCGAAGCCGCTCGAGCCGCGGACGTTGGGCGCGAATACCGCGATCCCGCTGGCCACGAGCGCCTGCGCATCGGGGCTCATCGTCGGTCGCGCCTGGCCTTCAGGCCCCCCGTGATAGCTGAACACCAGTGGCAGCGCCCGTTTCGCTCCCGCCGGGCGGTAGAGCCAGCCTGACAGCGGCGTGCCGTCGTTGGCCGCATACGTAATCAGCTCGGGCCGCACCAGCGTTTTCAGCTCGACCCCGTCGTGCCGGCTCTCGGTCACGCGTGTCACGCGGTTGCTCAGGACATCGATCAAGTAGGCGTCGGTCGTCTGGTTCGCGCCTCCGCCGGTCATCGCCAGCAACCGCCCGGCCTTGTCGAAAGTTGCCGGTCGACCGATGTCGAAGGGTAGGGTCGGCCCCTTGCGGACCTTCCCTGTCGCGGTGTCGTACCAAGCGAGCTCGGTCGAACCCGCCACATTCCACGCCAGCACCGCGACCCGCCCGTCGGGGCTCAGCAAACCGCCGTCCGCCACCGCGTCGTCGCGTGAGGCGAAATAGCGGATCGGCGACACCTCGCCGTCGCTGCCCAGGGTGATCGTTCCGAATGCCGCGCGGTCACGGCCGACGTCCGACATCACGTAGAGCGTGCGCCCGTCGCCGCCGAACTGCGCCCAACCGCTCTGCGCTTTGCCCTCGTGCGGGGTCAGCAGCACTTCCGAGCCACTCTCGAGGTGGACGGCATACAGATTGGTGTCGCCGCGGCCGACCAGCCGCGTCACGCTCGCCCAGCTCCCCGCCGTGTCGACGATCCCGTTCATGCCCTTGTCGGTCACGACCGCTCGCATAGCACCGGTCGTGGGATCGAGCAGCATCGCGTCCATGCCCGCCGGTGTCTTCTGGTTGGTGCTGATCCGGATGAATCGCGAATCGTCGGTCCAGCCGTCCAGCCAGTTGTTCTCCTTGCCACCCGCGGTAAGCCGGCTGGCGCCAGTCCCGTCGGGGCGCATCAACCAGATCTGCGTGTTGAGTCCTCCGCCCGGCGCGACGGTGTATGCCAGCCACTGTCCGTCGGGCGACCAATCGACACCTCCGACCGGATCGGGCAGGTTCGTGATCTGCCGCGCGTCGCCGGTCGCGATCGTCTCGATCCACAGTTGCGGGCTTCCGCTCGCGTTGCTCAAGTAGGCGAGCTTCGATCCGTCGGGCGACAGCGCCGGCGACTGCACGAAGTGGATCCGTCCGAACGCCGCGATCCTCTCGGCCATGGCGCCGTCCTGCCCCGTGGCCTGTGCCGCCGCTGCGCTTGTCAGCAGCACCAGCACCGTCTTGGTCATCCCACGCATCGTATCCCTCCCTCGCTTGCGAGCGCGATCACGTGCTGCGGGCCACGTTGGCTTTAGTACCGAACGCGCATCAGCCGGCGCATCCACGACAGCGTGCGCCTTTGGTACGGGAAGCCGAGCAGCTTGCTCACGATGCCGGACACGCAGCCGAGGAGCCGTGAGTCTTCCACCACGGTCTGCACGCGGCAGAACTGGCGCAGCGATTCCGCGCCGTGCCTCAGGCCGAGGCCGCTCTGCTTCACGCCGCCGAGCGGAGCGGCCACGCACAGATAGTTGAAAAGCACGTCGTTGACGCACACGGTGCCCGATTCGATCTGGCCCGCCAGCGCGTTTGCGCGCGCGCTGTCGCGAGACCAGATGCTGCCCGATAAGCCCAGCGCACTCTGGTTGGTCAATCGCAGCGCTTCCTCGGCGTCGCGCACGCGCATGATCGGCAGCACGGGACCGAAGGTCTCTTCGTTCATCACCTTCATCGCGAGCGTTGCGTCGGCGATCAGGGTGGGCTCGAAGTAGTTTCCGCTCCGGGTGCTGCGCTTGCCGCCGCAAAGCACGCGGGCGCCGCGGGCGAGCGCGTCGGCGACTTGGGCTTCGACGTGCAACATCTGCGGTGGGAAGGTCATCGCGCCGACATCGAAGACTTCGGCGTCGTCGCCCGGGCCCTGGCGCAGGCGCTTGGCTTCGGCTGCGCACAGCGCGATGAACTCGTCGGCGACGGGCTCCTCGACGAATACGCGCTCGGTGCGGATGCAGATCTGGCCGCTGTGCGCGAAGCCGCTCCATACCGCAGCGCGTGCGGCGCGCGGTAGGTCGGCGTCTCGCAGCACGATCAACGCGGACTTGCCACCCAGCTCGAGGATCGCGGGGATCATGCGCGCGGCGGCGGCTTGTGCGACTTGCAGGCCGGCGCGGTGGCTGCCAGTGAAGAAGATCATGTCGCACCGCGCTACCAGCTCGCGCCCCACATCCGCGCGTCCAGTCACGACCTGGAAGACGTCGGCGGGCAAACCTTCGTCGGCCCAGAGCGCGGCGACGCGCAGCGAGGTCAGAGGTGTCCACTCCGAGGGCTTGAGCAGCACCGCGTTGCCGGCGAGCAGCGGTGCGATCGCGTCTGCGAAGTTATTGAGCAGCGGCCAGTTCCAGGGTCCGATCACGCCGACGACGCCGCGCGCGTGATGAATCACACGCGCACGCTTGTTGGGGAACAGGCTGGGGCGCCGCACCTCGTCCGCGAGCGCCCGCTTGCCGGCGCGACCGGTGTAGAAGCGCGTCAGCTCGAGCGTGTAGAGCAACTCGAAGATCTCTGCCTCGTAGCTGGGCTTGCCGCTCTCGCCGACCAGCGTCTGCAGAAGCGCCTTGTCGTCGCGGATGCGGCGCATGATCCGGCGGAGGGCCGTTGCACGCTCGTCAACAGGCAACCTCGCCCAGGCAGGTTGCGCCTTGCGCGCACGCGCCAGCGCAGCTTCCACGTGCGCGCGCGAGTGCTCGGGTACCTGTGCGAGCACAGCCCCGGTCGCGGGGTTGTGCACGTCGATCAGCGCGTCGGCCATGGCCATGTCTGGACTGCGAGACGGTACGGCTCTGTACCATGCGCTCGAAGCTGGCGGCGGTCAGTGCATGGTATCACGGTGTGGGGCGTCAGCCGCCGTCGCCGTATTCTCGCGACGATTGCTATTCGACGCGCTGCACGGGCACTCTTCTGGGGAACGAACGAAACCGCTTCGCGGTAGGGACCCGGTTCGAGCGCCGTAGGTAGCGTCAGCTCAGCGATTTCCCGAGTCGCGAGATTAAGCAGGAATGTAGGCCAACCTGATCACATCCTCGCCAATCCGATCATTAGCCATAAGGCGGAGCGGCGGCCGGGGCCCGGCGAAATATGGCTTGCCGTGACCAAGCACGACGGGGTGCAGGTAGATTCGATACTCATCGATCAGGCCAAGTTCGGTCAGGCTTTGCGCCAGGTCCGGGCCAGCAACTTCGATCTCTCCGTCGCGCTCGGCCTTCAGGTCGCGGATCGCGCGCTCAAGATCATCCTCAACAAGCCTGGCGTTGGGGCCGACCGACTTCAACGAGCGCGAGACGACCCATTTCGGCTGGTTCCGCCACGCCGCCGCGAAGGCGTGTTCCTCTGCATCCCATTCGGGATGATCGTCGTCCCAGTAACGCATGACCTCATACATGTGGCGACCGTAGACACTGCCCGCCTGCCCCTGAGCCTCCTCGATGAAGTGGCGGAAGAGCGTGGGGGTTGGCACAAACGCCATATGGTCGACGTAGCCGTCCAGGGACTGGTTCATTCCGAACACGAGCCTAGCCATACTGGTCTTCCCCCGGTTTGACGCCGCGCTAGTTTAGCGGGATATGATCCCGCAGGAGGTGCGGCATGGGGGCGAGGGCGAAACGTCGTCGCTTCACGCGAGACTTCAAGCTCGAGGCCGTTCGCCTGGTCCGTGAGGGCCGGACGCAGAGAGCGGTGGCCGAAGAGCTTGGCCTCAACGCGAATCTGCTCGGCCGGTGGATCAAGCAGCTTGGCATCGATCCCGAGCAGGCTTTTCCGGGCCAGGGGATCCTGAAGGCACGCGACAAAGAAGTCGACGACCTGCGTCGAGAGAATGCTCGCCTGCGCGGTGAGCTGTCGTTCTTAAAAAAAGTCTCGGTACGCTCAAGTGGTCAGTGCAACATACTCCGACAGGAGAAGGAGAGAGCACTGTGCCACGAGCGAGAAGAGCTTATTCCGACGAAGAGCGCGAGGATCTCTGGCGTCGCTGGAAGCGCGGCGACAGAATCACCGACATCGCGATCGCCCTTGAACGGAAACCGGGATCTGTATTCGGACCTCTTCTCGCAAGCGGCGGCATCGAACCGAGGAAGCGAGCTCGGAGCGAACGAGTCCTGAGCCTCGGAGAGCGGGAGTCGATATCTCGAGGCCTCGCAGTGGGAACGAGCGTCCGGGCGATTGCGCGAGACCTCGACCGTGCTCCGAGCACGATCAGCAGGGAAGTTGCTCGTCACGGCGGGCGTAGTCGCTATCGCGCAATGAAAGCCGATGAGCGCGCGTGGAAGGGTGCTCTTCGCCCCAAAGCCTGCAAACTGGCGAAGCACCGGCGCCTTCGTCGCCTGGTCGCGTCAAAGCTGGGTCTAAACTGGTCTCCGGAGCAGATTGCCGGGTGGCTTCGACGTCGCCACCCCGGCGACGCCGACATGAACATTTCCCATGAGGCCATCTACCGCTCGCTGTTCATCCAGGCCCGGGGCGTCCTCAAGCGTGAACTCATCGCGCACCTTCGAACGAAGCGGCGCTTTCGGCAATCGGCGCGCCGCCAACCGTCGCGGCAGGGCCAGATCCTCGACTCAATCTCGATTCGGGACCGTCCACCGGAGGTCGAAGATCGTGCCGTTCCAGGACACTGGGAAGGCGATCTCCTGATCGGAGCGCACAACACGCACATCGCAACGCTCGTCGAGCGCACCTCGCGGTACACGGTTCTGGTCAAGGTGCCTCGAAAAGATGCAGCGACCGTCCGGAAGGCTCTCGCGCGACAGATTCGACGGCTTCCCGACGAACTCACCAACAGTCTCACGTGGGATCGCGGCACTGAACTCGCTCAGCATGTCCAGCTGAGCGTCGATGCAAACCTAGATATCTACTTTTGCGATCCGCAGAGTCCCTGGCAACGTGGAACCAACGAGAATACCAATCGCTTGCTACGACAGTACTTTCCAAAGGGTGTTCGACTTGACGGCTGGTCTCAGGCCAACCTAAACAACACAGCCCGCGAGCTGAACACCCGACCCCGGAGGACGCTTGGATTCAAAACTCCTCTCGAGGTCTTTACTGAAGCGTTGCATTGACCGATTGAGCCTGCCCTCCGGGTACTTCGCCAAAAGCCATCGATGAAGTATCCGCGGATCGACGAGCACCGCGAGAGCTACCCGACGCGCTGGATGTGCTCGGCGATGGCCGTGTCCGATCGCGGGTTTCGGTCCTGGCGAGCTCGTGCTGCCTCCCGGCGACGTCAGGAGGACCGGCGGCTGCTGATCGAGATCCGTACGAGCTTCGAACGAAGCGAGCGGACCTACGGCAGTCCGAGGATCCTCAAGGATCTTCGCGAGCTAGGGCAACGAACGTCGGAGAAGCGCATCGCACGCATCATGCGGGAAAACAGCATCGCTGCGGTCCAGCGTCGACGCTTCAAGGTGACGACGCAGTCCGCACACGACCTTCCGATCCAGCCGAACCTGCTGGATCGCGACTTCACCGTCGAGCAGCCGAATCGCGTTTGGCTCGGTGACATCACGTACATCCGGACCGAGGAAGGCTGGCTGTATCTGGCCGCGCTGATGGACCTGTGCTCGCGACGGATCGTGGGGTGGAACACCGCCGATCGGATCGATCGCTGGCTCACGCTCACGGCCCTCGAGCAAGCTCTTCGAGAGCGCCGGCCGGCTCCGGGACTGCTTCACCATTCGGATCAGGGAGGCCAGTACGCGGCCTACGAGTACCAGCGGTGCCTGGAAAGCGCGCAAGCGATCTCGAGCATGAGCCGCAAGGGAGACTGCTGGGACAACGCACCCATGGAGAGCTTCTTCAGCACGCTCAAGCGCGAACGTGTGCACCGACGACGCTACTGGACTCGCCAGGAAGCCACGGAGGATCTAGGCAGCTACCTCGATCGCTACAACCGGATTCGCCGTCACTCGCAGCTGGGCGACCTCAGCCCAGCCCGATTCGAGGTGAGTAGATTTCACACTTAACCCAAGCGGCGCAAAACCGGGGGAAGACCATACCACGTCCTTTCCTCACGCGTCATTTCCGCCCCGGTGCGAGGCTGGTCGCTCAGGGAGACTAAGGCACCTAAGATTCCGATCCGCAGTTCGACAGACAGATCTCCAACACGGTTTCGCAAGACACAAAGCAGGGGTTCTTGGAACAGAACGGCACGCACCTCACGTAGTCCCGATGGCACTGCACCTCGCAACGGCTGGCCGCTACGGTCGGGGCAGACACGGCTAGCATCCCCACGACGAACGCGACGAACACCACGGCGAGGACTCCACGAGCGACGTTCTTGTTCATGGATCGGGCCTCCCTCAACTCTCGCCTCCACCACGGAGACGTACAGTTCGGGATACCCCAGCGGTGTAAGGCTGTCAACCCCGACTGATCGCCATGAGCAGGCTGCAGGGGACTCTCCGCCTACGTCGTAGGGGGAATCCAGTATCGGCGGCTCACTCGCTCTGGGCTATCCTTTGACCCTCAGAGAGAGATCCGCCGAGAGGGAGCTTCATGCGCCCACCGGCTATCGTCACCTACATGTCCTACGCGGGACTCGGCATCACACGCTCCTTGGGCACCCAAGGAATACCGGTTTTCGCCCTTGATCCGGATCTCGATCAAATGGGTATGTCGTCACGATTCTGTGTGAAGCAACAGTGTCCGCGCGTCGAAGAGTGCGTTGAACAGAACTTGGATTTCATCGTAGGGCTCGCGGGTTCGCTTCGGGAGACACCCGTACTGTTCCCGACCGGGGACAACCTCCTACATGCCTACTCAGTTCGCGAAGGCTTTCTGCAACCTCATGTGAGGCTCACGATGCCGGACAGCGAGATCATTCGAAAGATCTCGGCGAAGGACGCTCTGTTTTGCACGGCTCGCGAGAACGGCATCCCGGTTCCGGAGACGTTCGTACCGAAGTCGCTGCAGGAGGTGAAAGCGATCTCCTCGGCGATCCTCTATCCATGCCTTATCAAGCCCGTTCGTTCGAATTCGTGGCACTCCGACACGGCTCAAGAGAAGCTGAAGATAGTCCCAGGCGGAAGTGAGAAGTGCATTCTCGCCAGAACGCCGGCGGCGCTGATTCAGGGCTACCTGGAGATCTGTCAGGTGGATCCCGATGTCATCATCACGGAAGTAGTCCCCGGCGAGGACAACGAGCTCGTGTACTTCGCGTTCTACAGGTCGGCGGACGGTAGGATCTGGCATTTTTCGGGCAGAAAGGAGCGTGTGACACCCGTTCACTTCGGCAGTGCAAGTTACGTCGTGTCGATCCAGGACTCGACCCTCGAGCGGATCAGCATCGAACTTCTGGAAAGCCTCGACTATCGCGGCCTGGGCGGCATCGAATTCAAACGCGACCCGCGCGACGGAAGGTTGAAGCTCATCGAGCTCAATGCAAGGTATGGGCTGTGGGATGCACTCGGCCGTCTCTGCGGCGTCGATACGGCACATCTGGCCTACCTGGACGCGATAGGCGAAAAATTGCCCCCGCCGCGGCCAGCACGCACCGGTGTGAAATGGATATCGATAGCTCGCGACCTCAGCGCTCTGCGCGGTTACCGCCGCGAGCGGTCGCTGGAATTGCGGAAGTGGGCGCAGACGCTGCGCGGCGAGAAGATGTGGGCCGTTTTCGACTGGAATGATCCGATGCCCACCGTAACTGCCACTCTGCGCTTTTGTCGTCGAGTTATCGAGCGGATCGGTCGTGGATCCGTCCTGAGTCGTGTCGGAAAAGGGAGATGGCGTAACCTGCTGCTGAACAAACACATCGCGGGAAGAAGCGATGGGGGGTTGCGCCCCAAACTCTGATCCGTCGCCCGACTTGTACAAGATCCGGCAGAACGTCAAGCGCTGGAGCGAGTGGGTACCGCCAGCTGGTCTGACCCCCGATTCGGCTAGACACTTTTCGCGCCCTATGATGGGCGCCGAAAGGTGGGCGAGATGGGGGAATTCAAGCGGAAGTCGGATGGTCGGCGGATCTTCACGTCCGACTTCAAGCGAGCCACGGTGGCGCGGATCACCTCGCAGGAGAAGACGCTCGCTGAGATGTCGCGCGAGCTCGAGATCGCACCGGCGGTATTGCGGAACTGGATGCGCTTGGCCGACGGCGGGAGTCGAGCCGCCGTCGACGCCGGCGAAGAGGTCGTGCCGGTCAGCCGGGTGCGCGAACTCGAGAAACAGGTTCGCGACCTCCAGCGCCTGGTCGGCAAGCAAGCCATGACCATCGAAATCCTGGAAGCTGCGCGAGAGGTAGTAAAAAAAAGTCCGCGCTTGTTCAAAGGGTCCAAGCGGTGACCGGCCATTCGACGACGGCGGTCTGCAGGGCCCTTGGGGTAGCGCGAGCGACCGCCTACCTGCGGCCGCGTCCGCGCGTCGGCCACTTCTATCGGCGGGCCGAGGACCGGGAGGTCCTCCTGCAGATCATGTCGGTGGTCCGGGAGCGCGCGAGCTACGGCACGCGGCGAACGCACACCTTGGTCAATCGTCAGCGCCGGCTGCGCGGTGAAATGCCTTACAACCGCAAGCGAATTCGTCGTGTGATGCGCATCAACCAACTGACGTTGCCCGGCAAGATTCGTCGCCGTGATCGCCCTCATACGGGTCAGGTCCGCATGCCGACTTCGAACCAGCGTTGGTGCTCGGATGGCTTCAACATCCGTTGCTGGAATGGTGATCTCGTACGTGTTGCCTTACCGGGACGGTTGAAGTGGGCAACCTGCCCGCTGTCCAAGTGGTGACCGGCAGCGTCGACGTGTCGAATCTACCGGGACGGTTCAGGTTCGTCGGGATTACGTCACAGCGTTTCACAGGTGCAGGTGGGTGGTTCGCGATGAACGCAGCGTGCGCCGCTCGGTATCCAGGCTCGCGGATGGCGTTTTCCGATGAGATTCGGACCACGGTCAATCCACCTTCCGTCTCGGAGACCGCGTGGCTGACGCCCCGTCCGTCCATCTATGCCGGCCCAGCGGGCGTATGGGACCAGACGGGGAACTTCTTCCCTGAATCAGCAACGTTGGACTGTCGCTCGTGGACAGATGCCAACCCCCAGGCCGGTGGTGTCGTGGTTCCATCGGGCGGCGTCGGAGTTGCAGCGTGCTGGAACACTTTCGCCGTGGCGTGCGCTGCTTCGTAGTAGCAACGCCCGCGCACCAGGGCCAGCGACGGTACGGGCGGAAGGCGACGAACGGCGTGCTGAGCGGGAGCGATCCGGCGGTGCTGCCGGGGTGCGAGTAGAGGCACCGCAGCAAAGATCGCTGGCGCGCTACAGCGCGCTACACCTACGCTAGGAACGTCGCACCAATGACCGCCGGCGCGCCCCACTCTCCATGCTCCAGTTGAACCGCAACTCAGTCGCCGAGCTCGCAGTTCTTGCCCTCGAGGATCGTCGCTCTGTCTCCGCCCGTTCTCTCCCCATTGTCCCACTTGTGATCGATCTCGAAATAACACCAGCAGGTTCCGAGCTCGCCCTTGACGTAGGACAGAAACCTCATTTGTTGTTTGTGAGGTTCTCCCGCCCTGATCACATTCCCCCGATTCCCGGGGAGATCCAACCAGCGAATGCGCCAGAGATCGCGACAGCGGAGCGCGTTGCTCGAACCTTGATAGTCGTCCGCGCCAAGTTGAGGTCGTTTCGGGTCGCCGAATTCCGCTCCGAACTTCGGATACTCGTCTTCATTCTTGACCGTCGCAAACACCGCTTCCTTTCCGCCTGGCAGTGGTAGCGTGAGCTTGCCGGCCGATGTGTCTGGCCCTACCGACCCGTTTCTGGTCTTCGAGTTCGGTAGCGCCTTTTCCAGGTTCTTGAAGTACGACGACCCCTGTGCAAGTTGGCCTGTCTGGCACGAGGTAAGCTTCGTCGAACCATCCGCGAGGTGACTGCTGATCTCGAAGTTCCACGCCATCTGACCCGGCGGGACCATCGGTCCGAGCGGGCAGCGGTACGCCTTCTTCTCGGCCGGGCACTTATCGCTCTCTGGAACCTCCGCAAGCTCTGCACAGCCGGCTGGACTGTCATTCGGCAGGGCGCCCTTGACGCAGTAGATAAACGAGTCCTGCTGGCTCTTCGAGAACAGCACCATCCTCGAGCAGCCACAAGTGTCCTTCTCCTTGGCCGCACAGAGCTGAGTATTGACCTGGCGAGCCGCCCTGCCGCTACCGCCACGGTCGTCTTCGGCCGTGACACCAACAACGACATCGTAGGTCCCAGGCGGATACGTGGTTGTGAAGTCGGCGGAGCCGGTTACCCGGATCTCTTCGTCCCTTGTGCCAGGGGACCAAAGCAGAACGTCGATCTCGTCCCCATCGGGATCCGACACGAGTGCGCTGAGCGTCACCTGCTGTCCGATGCAATCGGTGTCCGTTCCGCACGGCGTGTTCGGAAACTCGGAGCAGTAACCGGCGCCTCCACAGGTGCCCGGTGCAGGAGCACAGCTGACGACGTCGATCGCCGACACGACAGGAGCCCTGTTGACGTTGACGACTGCCGAGGCCTCCGCCACCGAGCCGCAGCCGCTCGGCGTGACGCGCACCGTGACCGTGTAGTCGCCGGAAGGTAGGTTGCTCGTGTCCCAGAGGGCGAGATAGCGGCCCAGCAGGTCCGATAGCGGACGCAGGTCGCCCGAGTCGATCGAGATGGTTCCCAGAGTGCCGTGGGTGACGAAAACCTCGACCATGGCCACGCTCGCAGGATCGACGAACGGAGCACCAACGGTTGCCTCGATTTCACAAAACTCATTGGTGGAGCATACGTCCCCAGGTGACGGCGCTAGGAGTGTGACGATCGGAGTCGGACACAGGTCGCACGCGACGCCTACCCGCGGGGTTCCGGAAGACCGGTAACCGAGATTGCCGCCGCAGGTGTTTCGCGCACGGACGAGGTAGCTGTACAGGTTGCCGGGCGGAAGAGGTGGCGCCACATCTTCCGCGTGCAGATCCCCGGTGCCCGAGTCCACGCAGATCGCCAACATGAAGTTCGACGCGACGCCACTACGCAAGACGTCGTAGAGCACGGACACCCCACCTGGCTGAGCGGGAGGCAGCCAGTCCAGGTTCGTGGATGTCGGGCCTGCGCCCCTCGTCACCTTCAGGTCGCGCGCTTGAGACGGAACCGTCCAGACCAGGGGATTCGAGGTGGCGCAATCGCCCGCGATCTCGTCACCGTCGGGATCGGAATCACACAGGTCCCCGACCCCGTCCCCGTCGAGGTCGTCCTGCTCGGCGTTTGGCTGGAGCGGACAGTTGTCACAGGTATTGCCGTGAGTGTCTCCGTCCCCATCCACTTGATCGAGACTGCAGTGGAGAGGGCAGTTGTCGCATGAATCTCCTGTGCCATCGTCGTCCGAGTCTTCTTGTGACATGTTGGCGACGGCGACACAGTTGTCACCGAGATCAAGGAGCCCATCCGCATCCGCATCGGCACCGGGTGCGCCGGCCGGCAGGACGCCCTGCATTGTGAAGTCCGACCGTTCCATTGTGAGGCGTTTCTGTGGACTGCCGGTCGGGAAACAGCTCAGATCGCTCTGACACCGCGGGACACGAACTCCCGGGTGGAAGGCATTCGTGGCCGGAAGAATCAGCGGATCGATCGTCCCGTTGCAGTTCGCGTCCACGCCAACGCCGCCGCTGTGCTCCTCGACGAGCGCCAGAGCCGCTGGGGCGTCGGGTGTCCAGTGACCTTCGGAGGTGTTGAACACGATCGGCGGCCGCCCCAGTGCTCCGAAATCGAGCGTCTTCGTGCACGGATCGTACGGAGGCCGGCGCGAGAAGACCAGCTTCGGTAACACGGGCAGCGTCGCCGTGTAGGTCCCCCCTTCGCCCGAGCACAGACCTCGGCGGATCACCATCGCACCTTGTGGTTGGGGCGAGTCCGAAAGGCACACCGCGACATCCCACAGCTCCGGAAGTTGTCCCCAGTCGTATGTGACCGTGATGGGCTGCATGCTGGCCAGGGACAACGCGACGATTTCGATTGGCGTACTCGCCGAGTCCCCGGGATTCGGCAATGAGACGGGAGCGTTCCTGCGGATGATCGTGTCGGTGGCGCCCAGCACTCCGGACGGATTCGTCGTGACGGGTTGACCTCGAAACACGATGCGGCCATCGAAGGCGTCCGAAGTGGAGCCCAGGGGAGCACACGTCTCACCGCCGTCGCCGACGTCGAAGAACCCCGTAGGTATTCGATTCGCTGGCAGAAACTGCTGAAAGGTCACGCCGGCCGGGGGAGTCTCGAAGAGATCCATCCCCGGGTCGATCAGGCTCGGATTCCCGGTGCCTCGATCAACGTCGGCGTCGGACCTGGCGGCAGTCCGCGGGTTGTTTCCGTCGCTGGTGGATGCGCTGGGTGCAGAGCCGAATAGCGTCAAGCTGAGAGCGAGAAACGCACCGACAGGAAGTCCCGAGGGCGCGAGCCACGTCGATTCGCGAGCGATTACCATGACGACACGTCTGGGAGCCAGCAGCTCGCCCACCTCATAACACAGCTCGGCAGGGCCAGACAAGGCTTTCTGGACATGCGGCACACCCTCGCCGATCGCCAGCGGCAGTTTGGGGGCGCTTCGTGGGGAGAGCGCCCAGAGCCAGAGAGCCCGTCCGGTCTCTCCCGGGCCGACGCCCTACCACCGAGCCTACGTCATCGCCGTGTTCGCGCGGAAGTCCACGCAGTTTCGTGACGGTCCGGATCCCGGATCTCGCCAAAAAGTTTTGGGTTTTCGACGGCTGGCTCCTGAGGTGACTTCGATTTCAAAACGGGAGAGCGAGCGAAATCAAGCCAAGCCGCGATGCTCTCGCCGACTGTCGAGTCAGCAAGGGGTTCGAGTCGTCGCAAGAAGTTGCCAACTCCACCGGCGTGGCCTCTTCTCGCCCGAGAATGCCGCAGCACAGACGCAGCACAGATCGTTGGAGCGCTTCCCGCTATGGTGATTCAGCATCACGCGAGAATCAGGGTGATGGGCGCTCTATACCTACAGCCGGCGCTCTGCTTCTTCGCCGCACACACTCCGGCCGGTGCGCTTCGAACCATGCAGACCAGCTCTTGACGTCGGCTCCGAAATGCTCACCCGACAGCTCTTGCAGCTCCTCCAGAAACATCTCCTGCCAGTACTCCGCTCTCTCTGCAAAAGCGAGGAGCTCACCAACACCCTCGCATCGCCGAAACTCGAGAAGCGCCATGGCAGCGAAGACCGCCACAGATGGCTGTCCGTGGGCAGACTGTACAGCATTGTCGTCGCTTAGGCGTTCCAGTAGCGGCGCAACTGCCGTTTCGTCCCCGAGCGATCCCAATGCTGCACACGCAAAGGCTCGCCATTCTGCTTCCTTTTCCTTGGAAGCGCTCAACAACGGTGCAATGCAGTCAGTCTTGGTTCTTCGACATACTTCAGCAAAGAAGGGTCCGCGAAGTTCCAAAACGCTGGAATCTCTATTCTCAAGAAGAAACGTGAGTTCACTGCTGGGCTGTAGCTGCGCAAGCGCTAACAACGCTCCTGGCCCTTCAGGAAAGACTTGGGCGAGTGTCTCTGCACGGTATTGACGCAACAGCTGACGAACATTCTCGACGCGCTCGGCTCGGGAGCTCCCGGCCAAGAGACCGGTGAACACGGTGGACCACGCCGCAACGATCAACGCGCAACGACGACACCTAGTCACGAAAGTACCTTCGCATGTTGCCATAGTTGGCCTCGACCTTCCGTGCGGCCGGATGATGAACGTGAATCGCAGCCTCTCCGAACTTGCCAATGACCTTAAGGGTATTCCCCTGAGAGTCGACGCTGTTCACGCGACCCGTGTGCTTGACTTCTTTGAGGTCAAGGACCTCATTCCCGTCAGTGTCAAAGCCATAGGCCACGATGTCGCCCACTCTGTTTGGCTCATCTTGCGCCAGCGACATTGTTGTCTCCAGATCGTCGTCTCCGAAGTTGTCCCAGTTCGGAGGGGCATTTGCATTTCTATTGTCGGTAGGGTCTCCCTTCTTGTCGTGAAATGTAAACGAATGACAATTGTACGCGTCGGCGCGCGCCGGATCGTTGGGGTTGTCTTCATCGTACAGCGTCTCGGATCCGGGAATGAAGCCGACGTCTTCACGATCTGTCTCCGTCGGCTCCATCTCTTTGCACAAAGCGCAAGGCGGTCCAGAGGGGTCGTCGGTTCCTCCGACGCCCCAAGGACCATCGATAGGGCTGCGCGGAGGAGCCGTGCCCGGGGCCCAATAGAGCCCGCGTGGATCCGTCAGGTTGATGGGGCTGTTTCGCACGTAGGCGTATCGATTCCGAGACTGCGGATCACCGAGGGCACCGCCGAGAGGGTCGGGCGAGAAGAACCGCGGAAGGCTATTCCCGTAGTACCTCGCCATCATGTAGTCAACCCCCGTCTCCTGATCCCGCTCGTGCCCCGTGAACATCTTAGTGCTCGCGTCGACCATGGGCACGATCTCCTCGCCGAATGGCAGGAAGTCGTGCAGGTCACGATGGTGCCGTCCTCCCGCGTCGTCAGGCGCGTCGACCCCAGATGGTCGACGTGCAGGTCGATGACCTCGAACGGCGGTCCCACGTAGGCCTGGCCAAGCTTCAAGAGCGGTGCAAGCGACGCCGGCGACAACCTTCCTGGGTCCTCGCACACGCCGAGCGTCGGCAAGGGCGGTGCGGAGTCGGGCGTGGAGCTCTTGTGCACGAACTCGGCCAGGAGCACCGGAGCTTCCTCACTCTCACTGAGCTCCCGCAGCTTTGCCTGGTACCCATCCTGGTCGCACTGCCCAAACACAATCGCCGATCGCGGCGACTCGCCACCGGTCGCGCCTTGAGCTGTCACATAGAACGCCTCGGTCTTGAGAACCTTACAGTCGTCTTGCCCCTCCTGGCCGAAGTCGTACGGACAATCCGCGTCGGCAATCGTACTGCGATCCGAATTGACTGGCGGTGGATCTCCACCAACGTTATCGCCCAGCTCCGTGTACGCGCATCTGCCGCTCGTTGAATTACATGCAGATGCCGGCACCGTCGTCGTACGGTAGAAATACAGTCCCTTTGGAGCGAAATTGTACCAGTAGACGTGGTACCACAGTGCCCCGGGCATCACGTCCCACTCCACTTTCATGTTCAGGCAGCTTCCCGTCCCTGACAGACCAGCCGTAACTGTGACATTCGTTGGAGCAGCTGGTGTAGGTGTCGGAGGCGTTGAGAGCGTGCATTCCGGGTTGGTTTCGGTCAGCGACGTAGTGTACAGCGCCATCGTTGGCGCAGACTCGTTTCCTTCCTCGTCCACCGCAATCACGCGGAAGTGGGCACATTGGATGTTTCCAGAATAGCTCGAATTCACATCTGGAGGGCAAGGTCCGGAAGTACACCAGCGCTCAATTCCCAACCCTCTGACGTAGTACGTCACCTGGCCAACTCCGCCCGGTCTTTCCCACCACGCCAGCGGCTGCTTCGTCACTCGTTTCCATGGCCCCACCGGCGAGCCGGCCATTTCCACGTGATAGCCACGCAGGTCCGTTTCGGAATTGGGGTTGAACGTGATCTTCGCGTATCGAGTCGCAGCCCCACGTGGTTCTGCCGGCGGGGATTCGTTCAGCGGATAGTACGTGCGCCTCGCGAGCACGACTCTTACTGTGGAAGGTGGTGCCGGTGGACCTGGATTGTCCACCGGAACGTGTGTTGCCGCGTTGATCCGCGCGATCTCATCGTCGATGTTCGGGTGCTGGGTGTTGAAGCTGGTCTGACCAGGTTGATCATTTCTATCCTGATGCCAACACTGCTCGTCGTTCAGCTGGTCATCGTGGTACGCAGTTCTAACCGCGAGGATCTTGCGAATGGGACCTTCGTCCCCATTCGGCCCCACGGGGCGAACCATGTACTCGAAGCACCCGCTCGTCGCGCCCATCGAGACATCTTCGTAACCCGTACCGTGAATGGGTTGGTCGGTCAACCTCGACCACGTGAACTCGCACGCGGTCGTTTCCATCGACCACAGCCAAGTGCAAAACCTCCACGAACATCGCCGATACACGTGGTAACCCAGAAGCTGCGACTCGAGCACAGGCGTCCAGCTAATTGCAATTCGCCTGCTGCGTTCGTTCTCGAATAGATTCGAGTAGTCTGTGCTCCTCACGAAATCTTTCTCTGTCGGAAGACCGAAACTGGTGGAGTAATTCGCCTCCTTCGGATAAAGAGAAAGCCCTGGTCCATAAGCGCGCGGCTGAGCGCGATGCGATCGATCGATGCCTGTTCACGATGCTGCAGGTGTGCCATCGGCAGCAGTCCACGCTGAGTGTACTCCTCGGCGGCGAAGCGGGCGCGGGTTTCTTCGAAGCGCACACGCTCGGTGTCGGTCAGCGGGAGACGCGCGAGCCACGCTTCCTGCGGAGTCGGAAAGCCGAGGCCGTGCGGTCGACCGGTCTCGTTGGCCTGGCGCACCGCGGCCTCGACGTCGTCACACGTCCACTCGCCCGGGTGATCGTTCGTCGCGGCACGCCAGAAGGCTCGCACCTTGATCGAGCCAATTCCGGCCTCGACGGCACCGTTGTAGCGCGGCGTTCCCTCGGGCGAGTAGAGCGCGTGGACCCCATGGCGCTCGAGGAGATCCCGGACCTCCTGCGAGACGAAGGCCGATCCGTTGTCGCTCTTGAGCACGAGCGGCCGGCCCAGGCAGCGGAAGAGCGACTCGAGCACCCAGACCACGACCGTTGCCTTCTCGCTGAGGCTCGGCATGGCGCACAGCACCTTCCCCGAGGCCAGATCACGCACGACGAGCAGCTTGGTGTACAGGCCCTCGATCGGCGCCGGCGGGTCGGTGAAGTCGATGGCCCACACGGCACCAGCCCGGGTCCAGCGCAGCATGTGGACGACCCAGGCCTTCCGACGCCGGTAGATGTCGCGGCAGCGACGCTGCATCTCGACGATCGCCGCACGGGCCATGTCCGGGCAGAGACTCCGGAGCGTCGGGAGCCCCACCTGCGGTCCCATCAGGCCGAAGATCGCCAGGAAGTCCCACAGCTGAGCCCGATCGACCGGATCCACTGGGCGACCTCGCGGCTGCGGCTCGAGCCGATTCTCCGTCCAGCGCTGGCGCCACACGCCGAGCGTCGAGGCATCGAGCCCCAGCCGCTCGGCGGCCTGGGTCAAGGACAGCCCACGCCTGCGGGCCCACCGCATAAACACGAGCGCCGAGACGCGGACGAGCCTCTCGGCCCGCCGCCGGCGTCGTTGCCGGCGCGGACCGCGCCGCTCCCGTTCGAGCCGACGCGGCTCGCGCGCTTCGAGCACGGTCTGGATGCGTCTCATGTGCCGCTCCCAGAGCCGTCCGATCGACCGAGCAAGAGCCGTCGTGCGGCTCGGGCTTTTTTTTTGATCTCAGAGCGTGCCTTGGCCGTCAGCACGTGCGGCATCGCGAGCGCCAGTTCGGTCCGCACGAGCGAGCCGTGCAGCTCGAAGCGTAGCTCTTCGTTCTCGCGCTCGAGCGCAGCCAGGCGCTCGGGGTCGACGGCCTGGGCCTCGCGCTTCGGCCGGCCCGAGGCTCCAGGAGCCAGGCCCTCGAGTGCCGACTCGAGCGCCGCGCGCCGCAGCTCGTGAAACCGTGACTCGCTCACGCCGAGCTCGGCACAAGCCTCCTCGATCGTCCGCTCGCCCGACACCGTCTCGAGCACGACGCGCAGCCGGCGCTTGGCTTCCGCGTCCCCAGCGAGCCGACCCACCTGCTCCACACCACCAGGTCGACGTCCCATGGCTCCCCCTACACGTTCACGAGGCCACGCTCGACTCGGCCGCTGCCGGAGAAGCATCCGACGGCGCCTCGGTCACCGTCTCCTGCAACGCTTCGACCAACGCTTCGACCACCTTGCTCGCACGCACCATCGCTCGGCGCGTACGGCGCTTTTTCTTTCCGTCGGGCTCCGCCTTCGTCTTCTCCTCCCGCCGCAACGGCGGCAAACCGACCGTCCGTTGCGCCGAGCGCACGAGCGCCTGCGCGCGCTTGAGCTCGCGCTCGAGATGCGCCTTCTCGCGCTCGAGCACCCCGAGCATCGCCTCGGGGCCTCGGCGCCGGCCGCGCGGCCGCGGCTCGAGCGCCGACACGAGCCCCTGCAGCGCACGCTCCTCGAGCTGGTAGTAGCGGTTCATCGAGATCCCGAGCGCTTCGCTTGCCTCCTGCGGTCCGCGCAGTCCCGCGAGGCCCTCGAGAATCCCTGCCGCAAGCCGCTTCGCTGCACTGCTGCCCCGGAGCTTCCTCGCCGATCGACAGGCTCGCCGCTTCACGACGCGGGCTCCGCGTCGGGCGTCGTAGTGGCGGACCCGGTGGTCGTCACCGCGTCTTCGCTCGTCGGGCGAGCCTCCTCCAGCTCCGCACCGTCGAGCAGCACCTCGGGACCGCACGTCACGGCCACGGGCGTCGGCCACTCGAAGCTCTCGCCCGGCTCGCCACGACGGCCCGTCGCTTCGAGATCGACCTCCTCACGCGTCCCGTCCTTGCGCGTCAGGATCACCCGTCCGCCCTCGCCGTGCAGCGAGATCCCTTCCCCTCCGACGCGGCCCGCAAGGTAGAACGCCTGCCGCGGGATCCCGTCCCGCGCCAGGTCCGCAGCGTTTGCGGCCACGCGCTCGGCGAGCGCCTTCTGCACCTCGGGTGCGGCCTCGAAGTACCGATCCGCAGGGACGAGATTCTCGATCCCCTGATTCGGTCGCTGGAAGTTGTAGGAATCGATGAAGAGCCCGACGCGACGCCGTGCGTCTTCGATCGACGAAAACACCGCCCCCTCGACGCACTCCCGCCACAGCGTGCCCCAGAAACGCTCGGTCTTCCCCAGCGTCTGCGGATGGCGCGGTCGCGACACGACGTGCCGGATCCCGCGCCGCTCGAGCAGCTTCGTGAACGCGCTCTTCCCGCGCCAGGTCACGTACTGCGGCCCGTTGTCCGTCAGCACCTCCTCGGGCGCACCGAAGTTGCGGATCCCGGCCTCGAGCACCTCCCGCACGAGCGCACCCGACGCCGTCGCGTGCAGCCCATAGCCCACGACGAAGCGCGAGTGGTCGTCGAGAAACACGACCAGGTGCACCCGCCGATTCTCGCGCTTGAGCAGGAAGGTGAAAAGGTCCGTCTGCCACAGCTGGTTCGGCTTCGCCCGCTCGAAGCTGCGCGGCTCGGCCGGGTGCGGCCGCGTCTGAAGCTCGGCCGCCTCGTACCCCTCTTCCTCGAGCACGCGCAGGATCGCACCGGCCGACGCCGCGAAGCCCTCGCCCCGCAACAGCATCGCGTGGATCCGCTCCGAGCCCCAGTCGGGATGGGTCTCCTTCATCAGCAGGATCGCGCGCCGCGTCGCCTCGGGAAGCTTGCTCCCCTTCGGCATCCCACGCGGATGGTCCGACAGCCCCTCGGGCCCCAGGGCATCGAACCGCCGACGCCACGCATTCAGCGTGTGCGGCGAAACCTGCACGATCTTCGAAAACTCGGAAGCCGGAAGCGCCGACCGCTTCCACGCGTCGAGCACCAGAAACCGCTCCTCCGCCGTCAGCGTCGACCGCGTCTCCGGCTCCGGCGCTCGACGAATCGGTGCCTTCCGCCGCACCTTCAGGCGGCGGACTGGCGGCGCTCCCGCCTCGCCGTCAGCGACCCCGCCGCCCGCGTCGGCTCCCTCACCGCGGGCACTTCCCACGCCAATCGGACCAGCCGATTCCTCGATCCCGTCCGACGATCCGTTTCGACATCCCGTCCTCCCACTCGCGGCCTCCCGGCCGCTCGAAGAAGGAGGGAATTCCTCCACCGATTTACTGCATCATGTCAGGAAAGATTTCGGGAAGCAGGACATGCGGTTCCGGAGCATGAGCCGCGCCGAGGCCCACCACTGGCGGCACCGGATCGTGGCCAGGAAGAGGTTCCTCGAGCTGTCCTGCAAAAGAAGCTTCCCACTGACGACTCGAATTGCGCTATAAGGGCGCCACGGGTTTCGGGCCGGCACACGCTACGGGTCGCGGGAGGGGATATGGAACAACTGCCGCTCGTTTTGTCTTGTCTACTGGCGCTGTCGGGTTCAATCGCTGCCGCCGCCGAGCTCGAGGTCCACTTCGTCGACGTGGGGCAGGGCGAGTGCAGGCTGATCTCCTGTCCCAACGGAAACCGGATTCTCATCGACTGCGGTAGCCCCTTCAACGGCACGAACCCGAACGCAACCCAGTACGTGCGCGACCGGCTAGACGGCCATCTCGATGACCTTGGTTATCACCCATCCCGGGGCTTTACTGGAAGGCAACGAGCGGGGCATAGCCCAGAAAGGAAGGTGCGTAATGCCTGTCACTTTTGCTTATGAGTACATGGGGATCACTACCGTGCGCCCCGGCGAAACGGTGGAGATGGGGTGGGAGCTCTTCCCTGGGGAGTTCCCCCCATTGATTGACCACAGCTTTTTTTCCGTCGGGGGCCCAGGTGGTTATAGGACATTCTTGGACGTCCACCCGACAGTCGTGGAGGGGCCAGAGCCCGGACCGCGGGCGTTCTTCTACAGCGTCCAGAATCCCAATCCGGGTTATGCCTTCATGTTCACGGACTTCATATTCCCCAAGAGGGGATGAATCGAGGTGCACAATGAAAGTTCACATACTCCACGATGACGCAGGGAACATCTGCGCTGCCTTCCTTCCTGCCGGAACGAGGGGCTTTCGGCTGCGACCCGGGCCGGATCGATTCGCTGCGGAGATCGATATTCCCCAGATTCCAGATGACGTCTCACCCGAGAATCGAAAGGAAGTCGTGAAGGTGTTGAACCAAATGCTGACCACTTCGAGAATCGTATTGGGAAGGTTGGTCGGAGGAGGCAACCGGACCTGAAAGCGGGCGCTCAACACAGGGCGTCCGGTTGATGCCACGCTGGCTCAGCTGACCGCCGACGAGATCGCCGAGGCGCACTGGTTCGTTGAGGTGTGCGAGCGGTTCGGCACGATGCGGTCGGCCGAGGCAGATGAGTGGCGGCGGCGGATTGTAGCCTGATCCGGCTCGCGAAATGCCTCGGGTCCGAGGCGCGCCTACCCCGCTGAGTGAATCCGCACGTTGTCCCCTGGAGGCCAACAGTCCGTGGCCGCGTTCTCCGCCGCACGAGATCGCTGGCGCACTTCACCTATCACTTGTCGCCCTCCAATTCGTACTTGAAGGGCGTGTGCAGCCGACGCTTCTTCGGATCCTTCATCCAACCCCAGCTGATCGGAGCGCCGCGCTTCAGCATCTTCGGGTGGAACTCCAGAAACCGCCACGCCTTCTCCCCGAGACGCTCGCTCTCGTGCACCTCGACGTCACCCACGAACAGCGCAGGGCCGTAATCGCGCACCGGAATCGGACCGTCGGTCTCGACGAGAAACTCGATCGCCTGCTTGAACCGAGAGAGCGACGACTTGAAGTGCTCGAGTTGCGGTGGCTCGAACGCGATCAGCCGAATGCGCATTTTCAGGATACGAGGCAAATCGATCGGGAAGGGGGGGCGTTGCGCGATGGGCGAGCCGGAATCGGTGGACATGGCGATCTCCCCTTTTTAGCTGGCAACGATTTGCAGGTCATCGAACGCCAACGCACGCTCGTCGTTCCTGTCGCAGTGCAGCAGGATGGCAGTTATGGACGTCAAGTCCAGTTGACGGTTGACGGCGAAGCAGCCGGACTTGAAGCGCACAGTCTCGAGCATGGTCTTCATCGTGACAGAATTGCGCGGAAACGGCCTCGGCAGGCCCCCGACGTCGTCGGAGTCGATCCAGGCCTCCGTACCGTTGGAATCGCGAAGTCCGAGACGAAAACCGGTCGCGGGCGCGCTGGTCGGCCGGCCTTCGAAGACTTCGGCAACCCGCACCCAGATTTCCGCCTTGGTCAGATCCCGGCTCCCGGCGAGGTCCTGCACGAAGAGGCGTCCGTTGCCGCCCGGCCGCGCCACCATTCCCACGCTGTCTCCGTAGAACGATCCGTTGTACGTGCCGCCGCCTTGGTGAAACTGGAACTCGTCCGTGCTCAATCCACCCTGTTGCTGCGTCATCCCACCGAGCGAGTTCATACCGATCCCATTGGCGTCCTCATGGTTGTCCACGGTGGTAGCATCGATTTGCTGGAACGACAAGTGGACGTGTTGGGTGGCGACACCCGCAGGCAACAGCTTCCTCGACAGATAATCCACCGTCGCGTGCCCGAGGAGCGTCGCTCGATAGAAAGCACAGCCGTAGCTCGTCAGCACCCGTTCGTGGTCCCAACGGCTCAAGACGGACGGTGTCGGTGCCGCGCTCGGCCAGGTGCTGTCGTCGTCCAGCCACTGGCGGTTGTAGAATTGGTGATTCGTGAAGTGCACGTAGAGTTGTGACTTGAAGGGCGACGGCACCGCGCGGTCGTAGTAGATCGCGCCATCGTTTTGCCACACGTCGCCATCCGCGGCGGGCAGTATCGTCATGAACGCATAGTCTCTCGGGGTTTTGGTCGTCGCGCCTCCTTCGGTCGGTGCGAGCGCAATCACCGACCGAATCGCCACACCGGGCAGGCCGATCACCTCGGGAACCAAAACCACTGCCTCACCACCCTGCGAGTGTCCCATGAGGCCGACACGTGAGAAGTCAATGTGCCCGAACAGGACCGATGCAGGATCGACATCGAGTTGTTGCATCACACCGATCGCGCCCAAGATCAGATCAGCGCGCTTTTGAATGATGGCGACGCTGTAGCTCATTCCGTTTTGCGCATTGCAGTCCACGGAGACCGCGACGATGCCCATCCTCGCAAGATCGGATTGAAAGAATTCGTAACCCAGGTAGTTCGGGACGCCGGGATCATGATTCCCATGCGCCATGACGACCAGCGGAACTCTCCCGAGTCCGGCTAAGCGTCCGTGAAACGGCTGGCTCGAGCCATCGTCCGCCGCGGGATAATAGACTCGTCCCTTGTTCGGTCCATTGGCAAAGTCGATGACGCCGACGGGGAACAGATCGAGCGCCGATGGGTCGCCGACGACAGGCGGGTCCACGCAGGGCACCGTGATTCGCAGGGCGCGCTGGCCTCGGCAGCCTTGGAGATCCTGCGCTGCGATCACCGTATCTCCGAATTGAATCGTTCGGTTCAGTAGCACGATGGGCCCACCACCCTTCCCGACCTGCGCACCGTTCAGCCAAACGCTGAGGATGGCACCGGGCGCGTATTGGGTGAACACGACGACGGTGTCGCCGCCTTGAATCGGCCCCACCTGTGGTGCCGGCAGATTCGAGCATTGGTCGATAGTGCCGGTGCCGGTTCCGCTCGGAGGATCACCGGGACACATCGCCTGGAAGGCTTCCATCACTTCACCGGCCGAAAACTCCGGCGCGAAGCTGCCGAGGCGGATGGAGCCTCCCCAGCAACCCCATGTGCCTAGTACGGCACCCCCACGCTTGACCGTCACCTTCGCGCCGTTGGCGATGTTCGAGACTTCGAGTTGAGTCCCACCGGCGTATTGTGGTGCGATGACGGGCGTCGGTAGAGGTGAGGGTGGCGTACCGGTGGTATGCTCGGTCGACGGCGGGCTTGGATCGTTGCACAACTCGAACCAAGCGCGCACCTTGTCGGCGATCCCGAACGCCGGTGCGACATTGACCCCTTGCGGATTCCCGCAGCCATTGACGCGGCCGATTTCCGCGGCATTCGCGGTCAGCCAGACATTGCCGCCGACAAGCAGGTTGCCGACTCCGGTGCGAATACCGCATTCGTAGAGCGGCAACGGGAAGACCTCGGGGCGAGGAGGTCCGGCTGGGAAGTCCGCCGTGTGGTCGCGCACGATCACCTGTGGCGACCAACCACTGACAGCTGTCCCAAGGCTCTGTCGGGCCCTTAGTACGTCGTTCGCCACGAGGGCGGCAGGCACGCCGATCGTGATGCCGTAGGGCACCGTGGTTTGGACGACCGCGTTGGCGATGGGCGCGCCGTTCACCTCAACGTCGATCGTCGCGCCCACCACCCCGCCCAACACAACGACAGCAGTGGCGCACTGATAGAGGGGTTCCGCGATGATCGGCGGAGAGATTAGCTTCGGATCATCATCTACACCGGCCTCCCGGCGACTGATTTCCTGCTGACTCATCGATGACTCCTTGCACGCGGCCTCATGCGCAGATCAGATCCAACGCGCGTCGCTGCTCTTCGCCCAGATTCTGCATCCCCAACCAACTGTCGGACCCAACCGGAGGATTCCCGGGAGCGGTGGCCGACGAGTGGCGGCGGCGGATCGTGGCGAGAAGGGCGTTCATGAGCATGGCGGGCGATGGTCTCCAGTGCTCATAGCCGCCTGACGTCGACGATGTGTGTCAGGCGACGTCCCGACGCACGGCGGAAGCGAAGATGCGCCGCGCGGTATTCCTGCCGAAGTGGGACTGGGCCGATGTCGTGCGCCTGGGTGTGGCGGTGTTGACGTTCGCATGTCACCTTGCGGCCAAACGCCACGTGCTCCACGGGCATGGAGCACCGACCTTGTCCGCGATATGGATCCGCCGCCTGTATGTAGTTCGTTCCGTATCGGCCATGGTGTTGGTTGGGTCGTCCCTCGTGTCCCTTTCGCGGTATTTCGAACCGGGCGAAGTGGCGGCGTTCCTCCTTCGACTGGCGGCGAACTCGCTGCGGTTCTTCCAGGAGCTCGGTTCCATGCGGTCTTTCCAGGCTTGATCTTACCGAATGGTCGTACTCGATCGTTCCTTGATACAGGACCGGTGAGGCAAGGGCGTCGCGAACAGCCTCCTCACAGCGGACACGGTGTTGTGGGATTACCCGGTGGACACGTGATGACGGAACCAATGCAATAGGAGCCGGAGCTGTTGCAGTCGACCGGGCAACCTCCGACGCAGCCAGTGCAGGGGGCAGTGGCGGAGGGGCATTCCACGGGTGGTCCCAGTGAGCTACATGTCAGGCCACGCTGTGCAGCGAGACCGGTCGCGCACAGATTCGCTTTCGAGCCGTTAGTCGCACGGACTCGGAATACCAAGCACGGGTGCTCATAGCTCGGCTGGCAATTCAGCTTGACCGCAAAGCATTTAGGCCCCCCACAGCCCGGCGGCGGTGGAGGCGCCGTCACGGTGGTCGTAAAGGACGCGTTGTTGTTACTCACATTGGGATCAGCAGTGACCGCCTGCACTGACACTGAGTTCGTCAGGGTCGCCGCAGACAACGGTGCCTTTCCGTTGATCGTGATGCTGGGCTGAGCGCCGACAGAGGCGCTAGGTCGCGTGCACGCTAGCACTCCGCTGGCCAACGAGCAGCTCCAGCCGGATCCTGCAAACATCACAGCGGAAAGGCCAGCGGGCAAGGTGTCCTTCATTTCCACAGAATCGGCCGAGTCTGAGCCAGCGTTGTTCACATTGACTAGGTAACTCACAGCGGCCCCAGCCTCGACTGCAGCTGGGCCGGTCTTCGCGATTGAGAGATCGGCGGACGGGGGGAAAAGAACCGGCCACCAGAAATACCCTGTGATGATCAGGACCAGAATGATGATGACGAAGATTCCGAACCGCTTCTTCACCATGAGCGACCTCGCTGCTTGTCGGTTGCTGGGCTGTCAACGGTTGGCGAAAGCCTACCGCATGGCGCCTTTCTGTGGAACGACGCCATGCGGCGGACACTCGGCTTCGGCAAGCGGCATTCTGGGGGCGTTTGGGGGGCTTCCCGGGCGCTTGACCGGCATGCTGGCGGCACGTTTGGACGCAAAAACGCGCCTCGGGAGGCAGGTCGCAGGTCGCCTCGCAATGCCATCTCGTTGGAGACTCAAGCGTTACGGCGCTCGGCGGAACCGGCAGTCGCGGCACAACCCGTTCCCGACTGCCGCTTCCCGGGTCAAAACCGATCCCGAAACGACGACGATTGGGCAGATTCCGTTCCCGAAACGGGCTCGCCGGGCGAAATTCGATCCCGCGACGGGCCAACTCGGGACGATTCTGACCGCCCTCGCGTAGGGCGATCCGCAGCCCTACTTCTTCGCCAGCTTCCTCGCGAAGCTGATCGCGGCCAGCATCCCCCTCTTCGCTTTCAGCGCCTTGACCCGCGCCTTCTGAACGGGCTTGAGCTGCCGCATGTAGCCGAGATACTGACCCTGTAGCTTCAGCGCTCGTCGGCGGCTCGGTGTGAGGCGGAGCTTCCGCTTCAAGGGCTTCACCGCCCGGGCCTTCGCTCTCGTCACGCTCGCGTCCGTCGCCGTGGCGAGTACGGTCACGAGCCGGCGCAGGTCGCCCTCGAGACGCCGCAAGGACCTGCGGATGGACTTGACCTGCTTCGCGAGCGGATTCGGCTTCGGCATTGGTCTTCCCCGGTAAGAGCGCCGGATGCTACCACGCTTCATGCGATCCACGGCCCGCCGTTCTCATTGACCCACTGCATGTACTGCATCAGCCCGCGCCAGTTCGTGTTCGTCGTTGCGGCCATCCAGGCGTAGGTGAACCCCATCGAGAAGTGGTTCGTCCCGGTGCGGATGTAGCGGTACTTCTTGATCCCTGTCTCTTCGTCCTCGTCGAGCACCTTGGCGTCGCACGTCAAGTGCTGCGCGAACTCCTCGACCAGCCGGTCCCGTCGTGGCAGCACGAGTCGCTTCTCCCGCACGGCGGCCCGGGACATGTCGAGCGCCTCGGTACGGTTCACGACGACCTGCTGGGTGGCGGCGTCCCACTTCGGCGCGCCGCGCTGATTCTCGTTGAAGAACGACATGAACACCTTGCCCCGGTGCCGCTGGGCAAACTCCCGCGTGGCGTGCGTCTCGGGCAGTCCGTCGATGACGCACGTGCCGATCTGAAACCGCTCCATCAAAGCGTCGAGCTCGGCGAAGTCGTGGCACACCGCGAGATGCACGAGACGCTGCGGCGCATCGTCGGCCTCGCTGCGGAGGACCACAGCGTGGAGCGCCCGGCCCGTGTCCACGCCCATCGAGTACCAGGCTCGCTCCTTGGGCTCCGCGCGATCGAGCAGCGGCGTCTCCCCACAGAGCGCGAGCACGGTCGCGGCGTCGAGCCGGCGTTCGAGGTCCGCCCATGGGATTCCGATCTTGAGGTTGTAGAACCGGTCGGGGAACCGAGTGATGCGGTATTCCTCGAGGATCTCGCCGGGGTCGATCTTCGAGCTGAAGAGCTGCGAGATCCTGTAGCCGTGGATCGGCCTGCCAGGGAAGTCCGCGACCCATTCGCCCGCGGCCATGTCGAGCTCGGCCTCGCACTTCGGGCAGGCTCGGTAGTGGCCTCCCTCGGGCCGTGGAAGGATCACCCGGACTTGCTGGCCGAGCTTCGTCGGAAACTCCTTCTCCAGGGCCGTCCAGCCGCCGCAGCCTGAGCACTTGACCGTCCAATGCCGCTGGTCCGAGCGCTGGTACACCTCGTCGATGCCGTAGTCGGGAAGCGACGGGTTCGACAGCTCGATGATCCGCTTGTAGTCCGAGTGGCCCAGGCGCTCTCGGGCCATCGCCTTCGACTCGGGCGGTGCCTCGTCCAGCTCGTCGAAGACGACCATGTCGACCGGGATCGACTTCATCCCTACGGTCGACTGCATGCCGCGCAGATACAGGTAGGACGAGCCGATCCGTTTCAGCCCCGCCGTGTCCGTATCGCTCATCAGCTTCGACAGGAACGGATTCTCGGCGAGAAGCGGCGAGACCCGGGACTTCGAGAATTCGAGCACGTCGGTCTTGGTCGGAAAGTAGTAGCCGACGCTCAGGCCCATTGCACAGGCGTGGATGCTACGGAGCAGGGCCCAAGTCGTGCCGCCGATCTGAGCAGCCTTTGAGAGCACGACGTGCTGGGCCGTGTCGTCGTAGATCGCGCGCAGGTACTCGTGGCCGTCGAACGAGAACGGCCGGCCGTCAAGGCGCACGCGTCGTGAAGTCCAGACGGCCAACGGCTCGGCGATGGCCCGCGTCCCGGGTCGTGCCAGCTCACCCGCCCGGCCTCGCAGGTAGCCTAGGAGCCTGTCCGAGTAATCGGACTTGATTGTGTTTTCCCGGCTTGGCCCTGCCCGAGTCTTGGGATAATGCGGTCATGGCCAAGACCTTCCGACCCTACGAGCCCGATCAACTGCTTCTGATGCCTCCGTCGCTTCAGGATTGGGTGCCCGAGGGACACCTGGCGCGGCTGGTCAGCGATGTCGTGGACACGCTGGACCTGTCGACGATCGAGGACAGCTACGAGGAGGAGCGGGGCTACCCACCGTACGACCCGCGGCTGATGGTGAAGCTGCTCGTCTACGGGTACTGCACGGGCGTGTACTCGTCGCGGCGGATGGCCGGAGCGCTGCAGGACAGCGTGGCGTTTCGGTTCTTGGCGGCGGGCAACGATCCGGACTTCCGGACGATCAGCGACTTTCGCAAGCGGCACGGTGCGGCGTTGGCCGGGCTGTTCGACCAGGTGCTTCAAGTGTGTCGGGAGTCGGGCCTGGTGCGGCTGGGTCGTGTGGCGATCGACGGGACGAAGATCAAGGCCAACGCATCGAAGCACAAGGCGATGAGCTACGGACGGATGAAGCAGAAGGAATCGGAGACGCGGCGGATGGTGAAGGAGCTGCTGCAGCACGCGGAGCGGATCGATGCCGAGGAGGACCGGAAATACGGCCGGGATCGACGCGGCGACGAGCTGCCGGCGGAGCTGGCCACGCATCAGGGTCGGCTGAAGAAGATCCGTGAGGCCAGGGCCGCGCTTGAGGCCGAGGCGCGGCGCAAGGCCGAGGCCGAAGGAATGGACCCCGAGCACGCGAAGCCCGAGGACAAGGCGCAGCGGAACTTCACCGATCCGGAGTCGCGGATTCAGCGAACACCCGACGGATTCATTCAGGGCTACAACGCGCAGGTGGCCGTGGATGAGGAGTTCCAGATCATCGTGTCGCAGGATGTGACGCCGACCGCGCCGGACGTGAACGAGTTGATTCCTGCGGTGGAACGAATCGAAGACGCACTGGGGAGTCTGCCCGAGCAGGTGCTCGCCGATGCGGGCTACTGGTCGGAGGAGAATGTCCGAGCTCTCGAAGCGAAGAAGATTGAGCCGTTCATCGCGACGCAGAAGCAGAAGCACGGGCCACCGCCGCCGACTCCGCGGGGCCGTCCGCCGAAGAATCTGACGGTGCGAGAGCGCATGGCGAGAAAGCTCCAAAGCAAGCGAGGCCGTCGGATCTACGCGGGACGGAAGGTTCTCGCCGAGCCCGTGATCGGACAGATCAAGCAAGCGCGCGGGTTTCGGCAGTTCCTGCGGCGAGGTGTGCAGCGTGTACGGCAGGAGTGGGCGCTGGTGTGCCTGGCGCACAACGTGCGGAAGCTGCACACCGCTTTGGCGACGGTATGAAACGGGCCGAGGTGTTCCCGGCGACTGGCAGCATCGGGACGACCGCCGCCGCCCAGCCGTCCCAGCCCACCGATCAGGCCGGGTCAAACCCGAGACGTTGATGTCCGACCCCCGCGAGAACGGAAACATGTTTGTTCGGTCCATTACTCGGACGGGCTCCTAGGCGGGGCCCGCGTCTCAGTTGGCGTCTCCGTCGAGCGCGGTGGGGGCCCGCTCGAAAATCGCCCGGGCGATCCGATCGCGCAGATCGTCGTCCTTGATCTCGGCCTTGACGACGTCGATGAACAGATCAACCAGGCCCCGGCTGTCGGCCTCGGCTTCAGCCCGGATCTGCTCCTCGGTCTCCCCATCAACCGTCATGCCGCGGGCCAGGCGTTGCCCCCGCTGGGCCTTCTCCAGGATTCCAGCGACCTCCTTGAGGCCGGCGACGTTCATCGTCCTGTCTTCCTTCTGCATCCGCTCGAAGAGCTGCGAGACGAGCAGGCTCCACAGCTTGAAGTGCGACGTGTTGAGCGTCACCCGCTCGGTGGCCAGCTTCTCGACGAGCTGCTCCGCGGCTCGCTTCTCGACCTGGATCCGCAGGGCATCCCAGTCCTCTTGGCGCTTCCAGAGCCCGACCGTGTGGGCTTTGATCTTCAAGCGGCGTGCGATCTCGGCTGCCGTGGCCGCCTCCCCGGTCAGGTACAGGCGCCGGGCTTCTTCGCGCTTACGCGTTGAGTACTGCATTGTCGTTCTCCTCCAGGAAATGGCGAGCGAGGTTCGCGAGGCCCTTGGCCTTCCGGTCCCGGCCCGCCGTGCCGTCTGATGCAAGTTCCACAGCCCGTTCGATCAGCTCCTCCTGCTCCGGGCTCACGACGAAGGTCAGAACACGGGGCAGGACTTTCTCCTGCTCGGCCGCCTGGTCAGCGAGAAGCGCTGCGATCTCCTCGGCCGGGAACTGCAGCAACGATTCGAGTTCCTCGAGCTGCTTGTCGGTCTCGGGCAAGAGGCCCGCCAGGTCGGGCAACGACATCTCGCCGAGCAGCTCGTGGATCAGCTGCGCCCGGCGGATCGGTGAGTCCTGGCCCTCCAGGCGGTTCAGCGTCGCGAGCAGCAGCTTCGCCTCGCGGTCGTCGACGTTCCAGACGTCGCACCGGGCTTCGGTGTGGCCGAGGTCGCGCAGGATCTCGACCCGGTGGTGCCCGTCGAGGATCTGGAATCGCCCGGGCTCCTCGGGATGCGGCCGGACCACGACGAAGGGATAGCGGCCACTGCGCTTGATGTGGGCCTTGAGTTTCTCCCGCAAGTCGTCCGGCATGACGTTCGAGTTCAAGGGATGCGGCGTCAGGTCACCGAGCGGAACCATCCGCGCACCGATACGCTTGCTCGTCTGTTCCGTCATCTGCTGTTCTCCTTGACCCGGGTCGCGTTCCGAGCCAGCCTGTGGGCATGAGCTACCGGGCCGACCGAGCCGACTTCAGCGTCACCGTCGATGGAGCGTTCGCCGAAGACGGCGTGTGGCAGATCGACGCCGTGCTCGAGCTCCGAGACGGGATCAGCGGGCGCGAGCGAGCCGCTCTCGTGGGCGACGCCCGGCTGGAGTTGATCCGCGGCATCGCGGAGGCCGCGAGCCAGGGTCGGAGCTTCGGCTCGACCGCCGTGCGACTCCAGTTCGAAGGCGACCCCGAGATCGTCGGGCACAACGACCTGGTCCTGGGCGTCGGCCCCAATCGCTGAGCATTCCCCAAGGAACGCCGTCTCGGGCTCCCAGCCGACGACGAGAAACTCCCGGTTGCGTTCCTTCTTCTCGTCCGTCGCGATCGCCGGCAGGTGCTGGTGCTTGATCTCGAACGCCCGGGTCGCACGGCCCAGCCGCCGCATCTTCTCCTCGAGCTCGTTGAGCGTGACGACCTCGTTCCCGAGCGACAGCAACCAGATCGGGATGCGGCCCGCCCGCTCGAAGAGGCCGTCGATCATTGCAGCGCCGTCGCGAGCGGTGAACGGCGATGTCTCCCGCTGCCGGCCTTCGAGAATCTGGTCGATGACTTTGTACTCGCGCTCGTAGCTCATGACTGCGGGATAAGGTGGATCGAAGTACGCGACGTCGGCCTCGATCGTGGGCAGCACGTCGAGCACCGACTGATTCAGCACGCGCCCCTCGCCTTGGAAGACGCCGGCGTTGATTTGCTGAGCTACGTGCCAAACGCGATCGACGGTCGTGAGACGGAGCCCCTCGACGTAGTGGTGAACGCACGAGTCCGTGATGGCCTCGTACTCGCCCGTGCTGACGCGATGGATCGTGCCCTTCCGCACCTGCGACATCGGGTGCTCGAGGAGCGCCAAGCGAATCGCGAGCATCCGGATCAACGCGGCCTTCGCCGGGTCGGCTGACTCGTCAGCCACGGCAAGTGCACGGTCGAGGAATCGGCCGAGGTTCGCGGTGAACACCGCCGGGACCAACTCGCGCTCGATGCGGCCCGCGGAAGCGTCGCTCGGTTCGAGCAGCCGTAGCACGTCCTCACGGGTGAGGCGGACACGGCTGTTCTCGATCAGGGCCTGGCCCACGGTAATGGCCCGCTCCGCGATGTCGGTGGCCACGACGCGGAACCCCTGCGCCTTGGCGTAGAGGCTGACACTCCCGCCGCCCAAGAACCCGTCGAGGAACGTGCGCCCGTGCCAGTGCCGCCGGGGCAGCAGCCGGTCGATCTCCCGGAAGATGAGCGGGCACAGCCGGCGCTTGCCGCCCAGGTACGGGAACAAAGCCGTGAAGAACGGGAGGCGCCTGCGGGACGAGCGCGTTCTCACGCTGCAAGCCCTCGCGGCGGTAGAATGCCGGCGTGCGATACGTGGTCACGGTCGTCCTGCTCTTCGCGTTCGTCAGCGCGATCGCCGGCACGCGCTCCGACAGCCGGCCTTCGCCGTCGATCATGGGCAAAGAAGTCGAGCAATTGAACACCATCGGCTACGGATTGATGGACCTCTTGAGCGCCGAGCCGACCCCTTGTCCGTCCGATTTGGTCAGCCGCACCGAGATTTCGGTGCTGTTCTGCGGTGCGGTGTCCGGTGCTCCTCCGGTCGTCCAACTCACGGCGGCGATCGACAAGTACCTGCTCTCGGTTCACCGCGCCCGGGTCCTTGATGCCGGGTGGACCGAGAAACAGGGAGCCTCGGTACGAACCTACTCCATCGGCGGTGTTCTTGTGACGGCGCAGGTGATCGCCAAGGGCCACGTCGTCGTGATGGAGTACCCGATGCAGTGCTTCCCGTTCAACCCAATCCCGGAGCCTCAGGTCGAGGGGGAACAGTGGACGAATCCAAAGCCGGTCGATCACGGCGTGCCGCGGTATCCGGAGTTGGCGCGCAGGGCTCGCGTAGAGGCCGACGTCGTGCTTCACGCCATGATCCTCGCCGACGGCACGATCGGTGAGACCTGCCTCCTCTACAACAGTCGTCCGGGCTTGGACTTCGACACCGCCGCCGTTGAGGCAGTCAAGAAGTGGCGCTACGAACCTGCTCGGATCGGCGGCGAACCCGCCACGGTCCCGTTCGTTGTACGGGTCTCCTTCCGCCTTCACTGACTAGCCTCCCGCCCCACACAATCGCGGCTGAACCAGGCCCACTGCAGGCCTGACGCCCGTTCGTACCACCCGATCTCGAAGCGCCAGCCCGCGGTGTCGCCACGGTCGTGCTCTTCGCGTGTGAAGCGTTGGAACTCCACGACATTCGGCTCCCAATCGCCATCGTCCTGGCGGCGATCCTGCAGTGCGCTCATCGCCCGACAATCGCCATCGATTGCCCTTGATCTGTTGCCGCAATCGAGCCCTTGTTGTCGTGATGCGATTCCGGAGGGAAACACGATGCGCATGAGAACGATGGCCAGCGAGGACGAAGCACGGAACCTGATGGTGACCCGCAACCGGGCACGCCGAGATCGCCGCGTGGACATCGCGGTGGTGGTCGAGGGACCGGGAGACGGCGAGTGGACGGTGATGGACCTGCGCGACGCGAACGATGGCGGGTTCCTGTACAGCTGGGAGGCGTGAAGCAATGCACCGACGACCCAGAACGAAGACGATCGACGGCTACCGTGTGCAGCCGAAGCTCCCGACAAACGTGATTCTCGACGGCAGGTGCGAGGCGGTCGACTTCACGGTCTACGACGGCCAGACCTGCGTCGAGGCGCTGGTGGAGATCGGGTTGATCAAGAGCCCGTACACGTTGGTCTTGAGCGTCGAGCAGGCCATCGAGGCCGGGTTCATCGAGCAGACCGACCCGTAACAAACCGCAGCCATGACGGCTGCGAAGGAGGGACCGATGGAAGACACGACGACTGAGACGACGCCCGCACCCAACAAGGAGGAGGAAGCCATGCCCACGAAGAAGAAGGCCGCGAAGCCCAAGACCACCAAGACGAAGGCGGCCAAGACCAAGACGACCAAGCCCGCCAAACCCAAGAAGGAGAAGGCCCCGAAGGAGCCGGTGCCGGGTCGCGTGTTCGCGATCCGCCTGACCGACGCCGAGCTCGGAGCGATCCACAAGGCCTCGGGACCGCGGAACGCCACCCGGTTCATCCGGGCCGTCGCCGCAGCGTTCGCCGCCGAGGACGAGGCTGCGTTCAAGGCCGTCGTCACCGAGGCTCGCAACCTGCGCTGACCAGTCCGTCCCAATTCCTCCCGCCCTCGCGATCTCCGCGGGGGCGTTCTTGTTGGCGCTCGTGTTACTCACAACGGTCACTGTAGCGGGTTCTCCACGTGCGGTGTACACAATGCACGGCATCCTTCATCCGCACATGGTCTGCCGTGATAGCCTGTTTCCATGGAAGCGGGTGATATCGAGACGACCGACGACGATACGCCCGAGCTCATATCCGCCGAAGGTCATCGCATTCCACGCAAGCAGAGCAGCGTCACCACAAGCAAGCAGGGCAAGTCGCGAACGGTCGGGGACCACGATCTTCTTCGACGAATTGAAGGGCGTATTGCCGAGATATACCAGAGCGGTCAGATCCAAGTCGTTGATGGCCGTGAAATCAAGACGCCTGAGGCCGCGCGTGAGCTTGCTCGTCTCGAGGAACAGCGTGATGCCGTTGAGCGGAAGCTCGGCCCGACGCAAGTACTCTTTGGGTTTGTCAACCAGGTTCACTTGCGAGGAAAGGTCTACACGTTGGCGGCCTACCGGATGTGGGCAGCGCCATTCTGTCGTGCGATCGTTGCTGATCCCCCGCAATTCGGGGGTCCCTCAGCGAGACGCGATCGACTCCTCTGGCTTCTCTGGAACTTCCGGGACAAGGCGGTTATCCAGGTCGGTGCGACGGCCCACAAGGTCCGTGGCTCGCTTGTAGAGTGCGCTGAGTGCGGGTATCGACACCGGTACCTCAGCCGCCCAAGGAACCTCCATGGCTTCAGTAGCTGCCGGCGGTGCAGTGCTCTGGCTTATCGCATCGTTCCGGAGACGATCCGCTACAAGCCCTTCGGGAAGATCACCCGCATCGGACTTCACAGACGGTTCCGGATTTCCAAGCGTCAGCTCGATCGTGTTCTCGCTGTCCCGCTCCCGTAGTCACCTCCGCCTTCTCTAGCGCAACTCTCCTGCAGTCATCGAGTTAGGCCCGAGTCTGTGTCGATTCTCGCGTCGGCGCCCCTCCCTGTAGTTAGGCCGCCAGGACGGATCAGGCCGGCCGGGAGTGGACGATGGCCGAGATCGATCACGAAGCACTACTCGACGCGCCGACCGTGGCCCGCTGGTTGAAGGTCGCCACGACGACCGTTTATGAGCAGGCGGCCCGCGGCGTGCTCCCGCACATCCGGCTTTGGAAGGGCGCGCGACGCACGTTGATCCGCTTCCGGCGCTCTGATGTCGAGCAGTTCATCCGCACGCGCACCGTGGTCAAGACGGCGGGGAAGTAGCCATGCCGGACGCGCCCCGCTTGCTGCCACAGCACTTGGAGCTGATCCGCGGCTCGGCGATCTCCGAGGCCGTGGCTGAGGCCCGCGGTTACCGCTCGGTGTCGAACCGCGCCGAACTCGAGCGCCATGGCTTCACCAAGCCACAGCGCATCGTCCCTTGCCTGCTCGTTCCTGTCTGGAGCGTGCACGGCGAGATCGCCACCTACCAGATCCGCCCTGACACACCCCGTATCGGCAAGAAAGGCAAGCCGATCAAGTACGAGACGCCGAAGGACTCCAGGATGGTCTTGGATGTCCCGCCTCCCGTGCGTCGATGGCTCGGTGATCCGAGCCGCCCACTCTTCGTTACCGAGGGTGTTCGCAAGGCCGACGCCGCTTCCTCGCTGGACTTGTGCTGTATCGCGCTCCTCGGCGTATGGAACTGGCGTGGTCGCAACGTCCACGATGGCCGCGCGGCGCTGCCAGATTGGGAGGCGATCGCCCTGAACGACCGTGATGTCTTCGTCGTCTTCGACAGTGATGCCGTCTCCAAGCCCGAGGTGCGAGCCGCCCTTGCGCGCCTTCGGGAGTTCCTGCAGTCACGCGGTGCACATCCAAAGGTGATCGAGCTGCCGCCTGGAGACGGCGGGAGGAAGACCGGCCTTGATGACTACATCGCAGCTGGTCATGGTGTACCGGACTTGCTCGGCCTCGTATCCGATCGTCCGCTCGCCGGCGACACGGTCGCCACCGATCTCCAAACCTACGAATCCGCAGAGCATGGTCTTCTCTACAACAAGCCCATTCAGGGTGGCTTCATTCCCGTGCAGCTCACGAACTTCACGGCGCGGATCACGACCGAGATCAGGACGGACGACGGAGCCGAACAGCATCTGACCTTCGAGATCGAAGCGAGTCTGAAGGGTCGGCAGGCAAGATTCACGCTCGCGGCGAAACAGTTCTCGGGAATGAACTGGCCCCTCGAACACCTGGGTGCCGAAGCGATTGTGTATCCGGGGTCGAGCCTGCGCGAGCATGCGCGGACCGCCATTCAGCTCCTGTCTCCTGACCCGACGAAGCGTCGAGTGTTCGCACATCTCGGCTGGCGGCAGATCGAGGACCAGTGGTTGTACCTCCATGTCGGTGGCGCGATCGGGCCCCGCGGGTTGCAGGACGATATTGAAGTCGCGCTCCCGGAAGCGCTCCAACGCTACGTCCTTCCTGCGCCTCCGGAGGGCAGCTCCTTGCGGGACGCAATCCGGGCCAGCCTCGGGATTCTCGAGGTCGCCCCCGACATCATCACCGTGCCACTCCTGGCGACGACCTACCGTGCGCCCTTGGGCCACGCCGACTTCACGAATCACATGACGGGCGACACTGGTGAAGGGAAGACCGCGCTAGCGCTGCTCGCCCAGCAGCATTTCGGTGCGGGCCACGATGCGGAACACGTCCCGGCGTCCTGGATCAGCACCGGCAACGCTCTCGAAGCGATCGCGTTCTGCGCGAAGGACGCGCTCCTGCTGGTTGACGACTTCGTGCCCAAGGGCTCGCAGGCCGATTTGCAGCGACTCAACCGGGAAGCCGAGCGCCTGCTTCGCGCACAGGCGAACGCAGCATCCCGTCAGCGGATGCGGCCCGACACAACGCTACGGCCAGCCAAGCCGCCCCGGGGGCTTCTCCTCTCCACGGGAGAAGAGGTGCCCCGAGGCAAGTCCCTTCGGGCCCGGCTGCTCGTCATCGAGGTCGAGACCGGCAGCGTGAACTGGGACCGGCTCACCGTCGCTCAAGCTGCGGCGAATTCGGGCCTCTTCGCCCAAGTCGTGAGCGCCTATGTCCAGTGGCTCGCCCGGAAGTACGACCAAGTGCGTCAGCGCCTCCCGCGCGAGCTTGGAGAGCTGCGAGAGCAAGCGACCCGCAGTGGACAGCATCGACGTACACCCGCCGTGATCGCGAGTGTCGCCCTCGGGCTCCGCTACTTCATCGATTTTTCGCAAGATGCAGGTGCCCTGACCCCATCCGAAGCGGAGGCACTCTGGATCCGAGGTTGGCGGGCCATGGGGCAGGTCGCCGGAGCACAGGCGAAGTACCTCGATGCCGAGGAACCCACGCGCCGGTTCCTCGACTATCTCACGGCTGCCATCAGCAGCGGCCGAGCCCACGTGGCTTCGAGAGACGGCGCGTTCCCGACTCCTGCGGTGCCATGGGGATGGCGCCGCGACCGGGATCAAGACCCGTGGCACCCGCTCGGTGACTGCATCGGGTGGATCGACGACGACGACCTGTACCTCGAGTCCGAGGCTGCCTTTACGACCGTTCAGCGTCAGGCGAGGGACTCTGGCGAGGCGTTCGGGATCACGGTCGCCACGCTTCGTCGGCGCCTGCATGGCCGAGGGTACCTGCTCTCGACCGACCCCAAGCGGGAGACGCTGACGGTTCGACGGACCCTCGCCGGCGTGAGGCGCGATGTCCTCCATCTGCGGGCGAGCCGCCTCATGGGCCGACAACCTGACCAACCCGACCAAGACCCCGACGACCAAGCTGCAGAGCCGGATTCTCGGTCGGGTCGTTGGTCGGGTTCGTGGTCGGGTTCCGCTGACCCGCCACCAAAACCCGACCAGGAAACCCGACCAGAAGCTGGGGAAGCTAAAGCCCCGGCAGGGTCTCCTGGTCGGGTTGGTCGGGTTTGTGGTGAGAGGAAGAAGCGTCCTGCAAACGAGGTCGACGCGCCCCGGGAGACCTGGGAGCTATGAGGGCAGTCGCCAACAGCCTCCTCGACGACCTTCGGAACCGCGGCGTCGATGTCCGTGTCCGCGGCGATCGCCTCATCGTCGACGCTCCGCGGGGGGTGCTATCGGACTACGACCGCGCAGCCCTGAGTACGACCAAGCCACTCCTTGTCGAACGACTCGCCCTTGAGACCAAGCTGTTGGATATGTCGCTCGAGGAGTTCGGGAGCGAGGGGTTCTCGATCCAGATCAGGGTCCCATGGCTCGACGAGACCTTGTGGTGGGTGCCCCGCTCGGAGCATGTTGACATCTTGGTGCAGCAGGGTGTTTCGCGAGGCCGCGTCTATACCTCCAGCGAACTGACCAAC
This sequence comes from uncultured Acidobacteriota bacterium, assembly GCA_963824225.1. Classification (GTDB taxonomy): domain Bacteria; phylum Acidobacteriota; class Polarisedimenticolia; order Polarisedimenticolales; family Polarisedimenticolaceae; genus CAWGOF01. Next base: position 1,932,249 of record CAWGOF010000003.1, read on the forward strand.
CTGACCAATCTGCTCGACGCCGGTGCTGAATCGCCCGATGTCCAGGGCATCGCCCGGCTGAGGCTGACCCTCGACGCAACGATCGTCGGTGTCGAGGAGGCTGCCGAACCGCCCGCTGTCTCTGTCCCACCGCCGACTGTCGCCGACGAGTGCCGAACCTGCCAGGGGCTCCGCTTCTGGCGGTCAATCTACGGCCAGGTCATCTGCGGCATCTGCCATCCGCCGGCGCATCCGGGGGTCGTCGCTGAATGGCTCGACCCCGTCGCGGCTCCGCCCGGGGCGATCACACAGCGATGATCACCGCGTCGAAGTCGGACCTCGCGGAACTCGCCAGCTTGCTCGCCCGTGCGTTTCTACGACTGGCCCGTACTGCGCCAGAACGCGCCGTCTCTCGTACGCAGGAGGCGCACAAACGCCTTGAGGTTGTTGGCCCGGAGAGCCACTGTTGCGAGCGGGAAACCCAACACGGGGGCGCCCGATGAGCAACAGCATCCTCCACGAAATTCGCCGCATTCAGCAGCTTTCGGTGAACGAGCTGCAGGTTGAATGGGCGCGGCTCTACGACGGTGAGGCGTGTCGATCCCGGAACCGGCCCTACCTGGTCCAGCGCTTGTGCTGGAGGTTGCAGGAGCGGCGGTTGGGCGGCCTCAACGACGCGGCGAAGCGTCGGCTGGAGCAGTTGGGCCAAGCCGAGTTCCAGCGCGCCCGTACGCCCAACGTGGGCCTCGATGTGGCCGCTCCTGCGCCGGTCGAGACCTCGCGTCGGGTGCGCGACCCGCGTATGCCTGTCGTCGGCAGCGTGATCACCAAGATGTACAAGGGTCGCGAGCTACGGATCGTCGTTCGGGAGGGCGGCTTCGAATTCGAGGGGAGCGTGTTCGCTTCGTTGAGCGCCCTGGCCAGGGAGATCACGGGGTCCACCCACATCAACGGCAAGCTGTTCTTCGGCCTCACGGGGCGGAAGCGCTGATGCCCCAGGCGCTGCGCAACGGGCGTGCCCGGGTGGCGGTGGCCGTCCAGGTTCCCGTTCGCTGCGCGATCTACGCCCGTGTCAGCACCGACGAGCGGCTGGGCCAAGAGTTCAACTCGCTCCACGCCCAGCGCGAGGCCGCCGAAGCCTTCATCGCGAGCCAGCGCTCTGAGGGCTGGACGGCGTTGCCTGAGGTCTACAACGACGGCGGCTGGAGCGGCGGCACGACCGAACGGCCGGCGCTGAAGCAGCTGCTCGCCGACGTCGTGGACGGCAAGATCGACTCGGTGATCGTCTACAAGCTCGACCGCCTGTCCCGGTCGATGCGCGACTTCCTGAACCTGATCGCCCTCTTCGAGAAGCACGGCGTTGCGTTCGTCTCGGTGACCCAGCAGTTCAACACCTCGACGCCGGTCGGCCGTATGACGCTGCGGATGCTCATGTCGTTCGCTGAATTCGAGCGCGATCTTGTCTCGGAACGAACGCGCGACAAGCTGCAGGCGGCTCGACGCAGGGGGAAGGCCGTCGGCGGCCACCTCGTCCTCGGCTACGACCGCGAGCCCGGAAGCGGCCGCCTCGTCGTGAGCAAGGACGAGGTCGAGACCGTCCGCGAGATCTTTCGGCTGTTCCTCGAGCGACGCTCCCTCGTCGAGGTCGCCGCGGAACTGACCCGCCGAGGCGTGACGTTGAAGCGTTGGACGACGCGGGACGGGAAGGACTTCGGCGGTGGGCGCTTCGACAAGGTGAGCCTGCGCCGCATGCTCACGAATCACACGTACGTCGGCAAGGTCGCTTTCCAGGGAACGGTCTACGACGGCGAGCACGAGGGGATCGTCCCGCCGAAGGTGTTCCGGGAGGTGCAGCGGGTCCTCGACGAGAACCGTCGCGATCATGGGACCGTCCTGCGGAACTCCCACGGCGCGCTGCTTCGCGGCCTCCTCTGCTGCGGCTCGTGCGGCACCGCGATGGTCCACGCACCGACGAAGGCCGGCGGGCGGCTGTACAGGTACTACAGATGTGGCAACAGCAATCGGCGCGGCGCGGGGGCTTGCCCCAACCGGTCCGTATCCGCCGACCGCGTCGAGACCTTCGTCGTGGACCAGGTTCGCCGGATCGGCGCCGACCAGGAGCTGCAGCAGGCGACGTTCGAGCAGGCCGTGGCACAGGTGCGAGCGCAGCGTCGTGGGCTCAAGGCCGAGGGCAAGCGTCTGGGGCGGGACCTCGTTGCTGCCCAGGCCGATGTCCAGCGCCTCGTCGGCGCCGTCTCGCGCGTGACCGGCCCCGCAGCCGACGCGATCGCTGCAGAGCTGGCCAAGGTCCAGGAGCGGGTCGCGACGCTCACGGCTCGGCAGCGTGAGGTCGCTGTAGACGTCGCCCTGCTCGCGGCCCAGGACGTCGACCGTGATGCCGTGGCCCGGGCGCTCGCCGAGTTCGACCCGCTTTGGGACGTGCTGCTCACGCCGGAGCGCGAGCGGGTCCTGCGCTTGCTCATCAGCCGGATCGAGTACAGCGGCGGCGAGATCACGGTCAACTGGCGCATCCAGGGCTTCGGGCAACTCGCGGCCGAGGTTGCGCCGTGAACCACGCCGCCGCGAGGACCGTGCTGCGCGTCGACTTCGCTTCGCCGCGGCCACAGCGGGCCACCATGCCCGCCACGGGTCGCGTACCGCGCGTGGCCCGACTGCTCGCTCTTGCCCACCGCATCGACGCGCTCATCCAGGTCGGCGAGCTACGGAACCTCGCTGAGGCTGCGCGGGTCCTCGGGCTGACCAGGGCGCGGGTTACGCAGTTCATGAACCTGCTGCTGCTCTCGCCCGAGATTCAGCTCGCCCTGCTCGAGCTACCGCCGACCACCGGCCGCGACATGGTCACGGAGCGGAGCCTGCGGAAGATCGTCGCGGAACCGATGTGGGAACGGCAGGTCGTCGCGTTCGGCTTCGCTACTCCCGCCAAGTGAACACTCGTAGGACGTCCAGGACGCGGGCCCCTTCCTCCCGGCCCCACTGCCACAGTGCTTCCGTGACCTTCTGAACGGACTCGTCGGAGTCATCGACCTCACCGTCATCGGTCTTGCCCAGTGCCTGGAACTTGCTCAGGACGCGTGTGTACCTCGCTTCCTTGCGAAGTCCTCCCTTCCAAAAGGACAGGCCGGCGTCGCGCAACGCCGTGAGAAGCCGAATCCGCACGTCCGCATCCGCGACGGGCCCCAACTCCATGCATAGTTGAAGCCGGCCCGTTTCCTTCTGGTAGTAGAACCACCATTGGATCGGAAACGTACGCTCCAAGAAGTGGTCTGACCCCCGATTCGGCTAGACACTTTTCGCGCCCTATGATGGGCGCCGAAAGGTGGGCGAGATGGGGGAATTCAAGCGGAAGTCGGATGGTCGGCGGATCTTCACGTCCGACTTCAAGCGAGCCACGGTGGCGCGGATCACCTCGCAGGAGAAGACGCTCGCTGAGATGTCGCGCGAGCTCGAGATCGCACCGGCGGTATTGCGGAACTGGATGCGCTTGGCCGACGGCGGGAGTCGAGCCGCCGTCGACGCCGGCGAAGAGGTCGTGCCGGTCAGCCGGGTGCGCGAACTCGAGAAACAGGTTCGCGACCTCCAGCGCCTGGTCGGCAAGCAAGCCATGACCATCGAAATCCTGGAAGCTGCGCGAGAGGTAGTAAAAAAAAGTCCGCGCTTGTTCAAAGGGTCCAAGCGGTGACCGGCCATTCGACGACGGCGGTCTGCAGGGCCCTTGGGGTAGCGCGAGCGACCGCCTACCTGCGGCCGCGTCCGCGCGTCGGCCACTTCTATCGGCGGGCCGAGGACCGGGAGGTCCTCCTGCAGATCATGTCGGTGGTCCGGGAGCGCGCGAGCTACGGCACGCGGCGAACGCACACCTTGGTCAATCGTCAGCGCCGGCTGCGCGGTGAAATGCCTTACAACCGCAAGCGAATTCGTCGTGTGATGCGCATCAACCAACTGACGTTGCCCGGCAAGATTCGTCGCCGTGATCGCCCTCATACGGGTCAGGTCCGCATGCCGACTTCGAACCAGCGTTGGTGCTCGGATGGCTTCAACATCCGTTGCTGGAATGGTGATCTCGTACGTGTTGCCTTCGCCTTGGATTGTCATGATCGGGAAGCGCTTGACCACGTCGCAGCGGCCCGCGATCTCAAGGGCCAAGACATTCGCCTGCTGCTCGACAGGGCTCTGTGGTCCCGCTTCGGAGAGCGCACCTTGAAGACCCCGATCGAGATCCAGTGGCTCTCGGACAACGGAGGCCCCTACACCTCGTTCGAGACCGTGCTGTATGCGCAGGAACTGGGTTTCAAGCCCGTCACAACCCCGGCCTACAGCCCGGAATCGAACGGCATGGCCGAAGCTTTCGTCAACACGATCAAGCGCGACTACGTTGGAGGCGCAGACCTGAGCGATGCTGAGACCGTCCTCAGGCAACTGCCGGCCTGGCTCGATGACTACAACCGAGTGGCTCCGCATTCAGCCCTCGGAGGCCTTGCACCCTTGGAGTACAGGAACCGAAAAGAACAGACCCAAAGTGTCTAGCGAATCGGGGGTCAGACCAGCGCCCGTCACCTCCACAGACAGGATCGCGTTGCCGTCCGAGTAGATCAAATCCGCCTCTGGGGGAGACGCGTGGCGCTGGAAAGCATACTGCGTCGCGTTGCGGTCGTTGAACCAAGCAACGAACTGATCGCCCGCCCATCGCTCGACCCTTTCCTTCAGAGTCCCTGGCACGATCCAACCCTCGGCTCGTAGAACGGCCTTCCAAGTCGTCGTCGCGGCAACTTCCACGCCGAAGCGCCGCAGCACAGATCGGTGGAGCGCTGCAGCGTCATCGAGGCTACTACGACCCTAGTCCGTAACGACCGTCCCTCCCCAGGCAGCACGCACCTCTTCGGCAATCGACATCGCAAGACTTCGCGCCCCAGGTCCGTAGTGAAGCGCAACGGCGGAGACGGGATTGAAACCAAGACGTTTGGCATAGTCGGAGACGTACTCCGGCGCATAAGCCTCGAAACCCTCGAGATCAATCTCGACGCGGACGCGTCCCTTTTGGATCATTCCGAAGAAAGGCGGGCCCTCTTTCGACGTCCCCCCGCGGCTCCCAACTAGCTCCGCAAGCCACTCCGCGGGAACGCGCTGTGGTGTAACGACCGCGACGTCAACCATGACTACTCGCGGCGCTTGCGCAGTTGACAAGCGCCGTGACCGGCCGGACCGGCGTGTTCACGCGCTGGTTAGACGACACGCCTCGGGGGACCGCCACGCGGAACACACGGCTCGACCGCCGCGAATGCCCGAAGCCGTTGTTGCCCACAATGGTGAATCGGTACCGCTTCCCAGCTTCAAGGGTGAACGTGGACGCGGAACTTGGCACCGCCACGCGACAACGGTCGCCAAACTCCGTCGGCACCTGGTTGAGTCCCGCGACAAACCGCCACCTTAGGGAAGAGCACTCATTTCCCGACGACACCAGACGCAACACGGACTCGCCGTTATCCTCGAGAACGTCGATTACAGAGGCGGCCGTGAAGTACTCTCCCAAGCGGCTGGTGTCGACAAGGGTACCTCGATCGTCCGTTGTTACTTCAATCGGTGGCCCCGAGAAGAACACCAGCCAGATCGCTCCCATGATCGCCAGCCCTGCCAGCGATCCGATGACCAGCACCATCGCCTTGAAGAACCTACGCATTCTCCACTCTGCTTCGTGCCGTCTAACGCATGCGTCAGGGGCGGCCGGCCAGCGCCGCACTGACTTCTATCGCGGGCACTCGGCCCGCCGTCCGCTGGACGCAGTAGTTATACGCTTTGGTGAGCCCACCTACGTGTTGCTCGACCACATGTACCTGACCAGGGCCATGGCCAACGCGAACCCGAAACCTGACAGGAAGGTGCTCAGTCGCGTGTGCGCGCCGCGATGGCGACCGCGTGCCTTGCCAATGGCACCCATGAGCCAGCCGGCCAGGAGAGGCGTCATGACCAGATTTACCACCTGCCAAGTCGGCGACAGAATGAAGGATGCCGGAAACCAGATCAGCGAAAGACCGCCAGCAGTTGCCCCGAGCAGGCCGTAGCCTAGAAACGCCAAAGCTGGGTTTGCAGAACGACTTCGATCGGCCGTGCGCGCGATGCCCTCGAGCCCCAGCTCGAGCGCGACTTCGGCCACGAGCTGAAGTAGAAGCTCGCCTAGAACCTGAACCAAGAACTCGAGCACAGCCTGCGTTCCTTCGGCGCATTCGCGGGACTCACATGATGGCGAGCATTACCTCCAAGTGCGTATAACAAGATATCCGCAGCACCGCGTAATCGCGGTAACGTCGGACCGGCGCAACGCAGCAACGACGACAACCGGAAAGCGACACAGCCTTCACGAGCGACGCCGCGCAGGATGCACCGGACGGCGCCCGTCCATCAACTCCGACCGCTTCTCCGCCACCCTCGGTCGGTGCGGGCGGAGCTGGGCGCCCCAGCGGTGCCCCCGGTCGTCGCTCTCTCCGTGACGAGAGATCCGGAGAGCCAGACGGGCCAACTTCGCCCGGTCAATTTCTCGTCGACGACCGGCCACGATGCGGAGAGCTTGCCTTCGTCGCGGCACCGGCGCGGAAGTCCGCTGAGTTTCGCGCGAGGCACGGGCCCTCGAAACCGGCTGTTAAACCACAAAACACGGATTTTGGGCGGCGAACTACCTGGCTCCTGAGGCAGGACTCGAACCTGCGACCCGGTGGTTAACAGCCACCTGCTCTACCGACTGAGCTACTCAGGAACGACCCGGATGTCCGCCGCGACGCGGCATCGGCCCGGTAAAGTTACCACCGCGCGGGGGAATGGGTCAACACGGCCCACGCGCGGAATCGGCGTGGGCCGTGCGGTCGATAGGACCGATCACTCGATGACGTTGAACGTCTTCGTGGCGCGGATCACCCAGTTGTCGAGCTCGCGACGGCTGCGGGGCTGGAACACGTACACGGTCGCGACGCCCGCCTTGTGCAGGATCCGATCCTGCTCGATGCTGCCTTCACCGCTCACGTCCGTCTCCCAACACTCATCGCCCGAGATGCACACCCGAGCCGGAAGCGCCGGGTCGAAGCCGACATCGTCGCCAACGCCGAGGTCGATTCGCAAGCGAATCGAGCAAGACGCGTTCCCGCTCTAGATGTAGCGGTCGAGCGCGGCGACGAGGCGCGCGAGGGCCTGGCCGCGGTGGGAGATGCGCTGCTTGTCCTCGGTCGTCAGCTCGGCCGTCGTGCAGCCGGATGGTGGGTGGAAGAAGATCGGGTCGTAGCCGAACCCGTTCGTGCCGCGGGGCGCGGTCGTGATCTGGCCCTCGACGACGCCTTCGAACGTTTCCAGGATCTTGCCGTCCTGTGCGAGGGCCAGCACGCAGCGGAAGCGCGCGGTGCGTTTGTCCTCCGGGACGCCGGCGAGGCGCTCGAGGACGAGGTTCACTCGCCCTTGGTCGTCTAGCCCCGGGTCACCGTAGCGCGCCGAGCGAACGCCGGGATCGCCGTGGAGCGCGTCGACCTCGAGGCCCGAGTCGTCCGCGAGCACGAGTGCGTCGGTGCGGGAGGACCACGCTCGGGCCTTGATGCGCGCGTTCTCCTCGAACGTGGCTCCGGTCTCGGGGACGGGCGTCTGGTCTTCGATCGCGTCGAGGCCGCGCACATCCATCTCTGTGCCGGAGAGGGCCAGCGCGAGCGCGATCTCCCTGCGCTTTCCCTCGTTCTCGGTCGCAACAACGAGGCCGACGGGACGTCGGCCCCTCATCGGGCCTTGAGCAGCAGGTCGAGCGCCTTCGTCCCGAGCGCCTGGCGCTGCAGCGCGATCAGCGCGTCAATCCCCTGGTCGGCGTGGCGCAGGAGACCGTCGAGGTCCTCCTTGGCGAACGGCGTCGATTCGGCGGTGCCCTGGAGCTCGACGTACCGCCCGCCGTCCGTGCGCACGACGTTCATGTCGACGTCGGCGGCCGAGTCCTCGTTGTAGTCGAGGTCGAGGGTCGGCGTGCCGTCGAGGATTCCGACCGACACGGCGGCGACCATGCCGCGCAGCGGCGGCCGCGTGATCGCGTTCCGCTCGCGCAGGCGCGCGAGCGCGATTCCGAGCGCGACGAAGCCGCCGGTGATGCTCGCGGTGCGCGTTCCGCCGTCGGCCTGGAGCACCTCGCAGTCGACCCACAGCGTGCGCTCGCCGAGCGTCTTGCGATCGACGACGCTGCGCATTGCGCGGCCGATCAGGCGCTGGATCTCCATCGTGCGCCCGGACAGCCTGCCGCGGCTCGCCTCGCGCGGCGTGCGCTGGGTCGTCGCCGCGGGGATCATCGAGTACTCGCTCGTGATCCAGCCCTGGTTCTGTCCCGAGAGGAAGACGGGCACCTTGTCCTCGACCGACGCGTTGCACAGAACGCGTGTCTGCCCGATCGAGATCAGCACCGAGCCGAGCGGCTGGCTCAGGTAGTCCGGCACGATCTCGACCGGCCGGAGGTCGCTTCCGCTCCTGCCGTCGCGGCGCGTCATCGCCGCTCGCGCTCGGCGCGGTCGAGGCTCGCCCACTCGAGGCAGCGGATCGTTCGTCCGAGGAACCGCTCGGCGACGACCTGGAACGGCTCGGGGGCGTCCGTCACATAGAAATGATGCTCGGGGGACGCATCTTTTTCCGCTGGCAGATCCGGCTCGTGGGCGAAGAGCGCCCGGACCTCCTGGGCCACGCTCTCGGCCGAGTCGACGAGCGCGACATCGTTACCCACCGCCTCGCCGATCACAGTTCGCAGCAGCGGGTAGTGCGTGCAGCCGAGGACGAGGACGTCGACCTTGGCCCGGCGAAACGGCTCGAGGTACGTCTTCGCGACCTCGCGGGCGACGTCGTTGTCGGTCCAGCCTTCTTCGGCGAGCGGAACGAACAGCGGGCAGGCCTGACTGAGCACCTCGGCGTCGGGGCGCAGGGCCTGGATCGCACGCTTGTAGGCGCCGCTCGCAACCGTGGCCCGGGTGCCGATCACGCCTATGCGGCCCGATTCGCTTTCCTTGACGGCGCGTCGTGCGCCGGGCTCGATGACGCCGAGAATCGGAAAGTGCGAGCGCTCGCGCATCGCGTCGAGCGCGACCGAGGATGCCGTGTTGCACGCGACCACGATCAGCTTGACCTTCTGGCGCTCGAGGAAGTCCGCCGCTTCGAGCGAGTACCGCGTGACCGTCTCGGCCGAGCGCGTGCCGTACGGTACGCGCGCCGTATCGCCGAGGTACACCATCGATTCCGTGGGCAACGCGCGCTCGAGCGCGTGGAACACGGTCAGACCGCCCACGCCCGAGTCGAAGACGCCGATCGATCGAGCGTCCAAGCGCGCCTCAGATCTCGACCTTCTGGATCAGCGACAGGTCGGCCGGGAGCGGCCGCCTGAGGTCCATGTGGCCGTTTAGGGTCTCGATCGGCGCGCCCTCGACGAGGAGGCCGACCTTCTTGACCTCGGGCACGTTGGCCACGACCGAGTCGATGATCGCGTAGACGGTCAGGAGCTCGGTCATGCTGCCCCCACCGAGGGCGGTCAGCTCGGACGAGAAATCGAGGTAGGCGATGCCGCCGTCGAGGACGTACGCCTGGCGCAGGCGCGTCCCGGGAGGCACGGCGGCGAGAGCCCCGTCTTCCGTCGGGCCCGACAGCAGATCGGACACGATCTGCTTGATCTGATCGCCCGACGCCGGCGTGACGAAGATCTCGCGGTCTTCGGCGACGAGGCCGGTTCCGTTCGCGCTCGGGAAGTACACCCGCACCTGGCTCCGCGGGACTTCGCTCGTCGTTGTCGGGGCGCCGCTCGGCTCCGGGGCGTCTTCGGTCGGAGCTGCGGGTTCCGCTTCCGCTTGCGGGCGCGGGGCGTCGGTTCCCCGACAGCCGACGAGCGCGAGCGCGAGCGCGAACGCCAGCGAGACCTTCACGGCGCGCCGAGGCCGGTCAGCCGGTCCACGCGAGCCAGGTACTCGTTGATCGCTGCGGCGAGCGCGCGGACGACCTGCTCCCGGTAGTCGCCGCCGCGGAGCCGCTGCTCCTCGTCGGGGCTCGTGATGAACCCGACCTCGACAAGGATCGCGGGCATCGTCGCGCCCATCAGCACGCGGAACGGCGCCTGGCGCACGCCGCGATCGCGCGTCCCGGCGACCTCGTTCAGCCGGCGCTGGATGCTCTCGGCGAGCTGGCTGCTCTCGGCCAGGTACTGGTTCTGGGCCAGGTCCCACAGCACGAGGTCGAGCGCATTCGACGCGCTGCCGCCTGCGCCTGCGCGGCCGCCCGCCGCGGCGCCGGAGGATCCGGCGTCGTTCTCCTGCGCGGCGAGCGTGCGGGCCTCGTCGTCGGTCGCCGATTTCGCGAGGTAGTACGTCTCGGCGCCGTTCGCGTTGCGCCGCACCGACGCGTTGAGGTGGATCGAGAGGAACAAGTCGGCGCGGTTGTGGTTCGCGATGGCGCTGCGCTCATCCAAGCCGACGAGCCGGTCCTCGTCGCGCGTGAGCACGACGTCGGTCGATCCGCGGTCGAGCTCGCTGCGCAGGCGCCGCGCGAGGTCGAGCGTGACGTCCTTCTCCTGCAGGCCCGAGGGACCGGTCGCACCGGTCTCGACGCCGCCATGGCCCGGGTCGATGACCACGACACGGCGTCGCGGATCGCGCGTCGGTGGGGCCTGGGACACAGGGTCAGCGTCCGACGAGCGCGAGCCCTGCAGGTCGAGGATCAGACGGAACGGGTTGAGCAGCTCGAACGACTCGTAGCTCCGGTAGCCCGGCCCGGTGAACAGCTTCAGGACACGGTCGTCGTCGAGGTCGTAGCGCGCGAGGATCGCGTCGCCCAGCCGCTTCGACGACGGATCGAGCTTGACCCTCTCGGCGAACACGATCTCGAGCCCGTCGTCGACCGTGCGGACCTCGTACGTGACGGGCGCGGCGTGGGTCAGAACGAGCCGCGTGGTCGGGCCCGACGTGTCGACCGACACGCGCACGAGCGCTCGCTCGGCCGAAGCCGGGAGCACGATCGCGGCGCAGATAAGAAGGATGAGGGCCAGTCGTCGCACCGGTGCGCTCCCCGAGAACGGCAAAGATTGTGTCACAGGGCGCGACGGCGCAACTACGGCGGGGTCGGTGTCAGTCGGCCTTCTTCTTCGGCTCTTCCTTCTTGTCCGACTTCTCCGACTTGGGCTGGGCCTTGGCGTCGGGCGCCACCTTGGGCGCAGGCGCCTTCTCCGGTGTCGCGGGCGGTGCGACGAGGTCGGCGACCGGGCCCTGGAACGCGTAGATGTCCTCGACCGTCTGGAAGAACCCGGCGCTCCCCGTAGGTGGCACCTTGGACGCGTCGGCCGTGGTCGGCGCAGCGCAGGCCTGGCCCGCGGCGGCCTGGCCCGCGGCCGGTTTTGCCGGATCGCCGGCCTTGGTGGCGGCGGCCTTCTTCGCTGCCTTGTCGTCCTTCTTCTGGATCTCGACTTTGCTCGCGAAGAGCGGGCCTGCGAAAAGGGCCAAGGCAACGGCAACGGCGGCGATGCGTCTCACGGGGCTCCCTCCGGGTTCGTGTGCCGTATTCTATACCCCCAACCGAGGGAGGGCGACATGAGCAACGTCTTGGGCCTTCTCGTCCTCGGCGCCTTCGCGGTCCTGGCGTCGGGCGAGGTGTGGCGCGAGAGAGAGACGTTCCCGCCCGCGGCGGGCCCGTCGACGATCGCGATCGCCCCGTCGGGGAAGCCGTCGAAGAAGGCCCACTCCGCCGAGGTCGTGGTCACGGCGAAGGACGGGTCGGGCCGGCCCGTCGCCGGCTTGGCCGTGACGGTCCTGGGACTCTTCCACAAGGCGCACAAGATCGAGAAGGCGGCGACCGATGCCCAGGGTCAGATCAAGATCCAGGGCACCGGCGTGACCGGTCTCGCGCTCGGCTTCACGTGGGACGGGGGCGCGAAGACGATCAAGGCGCGGTTCGAGCCGGGAGACAAGGGCTGGCGCCTGGCCGAGGCGCCGTACAAGAGGATCCTCGACGGCCAGGACGATGGCTCGTGCAAGAACCTGTTCGTGCTCACGCGGGACGGGGCGACCGGGCCGTACCGGCTCGCGTTCCACGTCCCGGCGTCGCTCATCGAGTGCGAGCAGCTGGCCTACGGCACCGAGCGCAAGGTCGCCGAGCTCGTGCGTCTCGAGGGGATCGGCGCGCGCGACGTCAACGCCGGCGACAAGAACTCGTTCAGCGCGAGCGACGAGCAGAAGATCGGCCTCGAGGCCTCGACCCAGTTCGACGGGCAGTTCCAGAAGATCGACGATCCGCAGATCGTGGGCTACGTGCAGCGCGTGATGGAGAAGGTCGTCGCGGCCTCGGACGCGCCGAAGATGCCGATCCACCTGCGCGTCGTGCACACGAACGACGTCAACGCGTTCGTCACCGCAGGCGGCCACGTGTACGTGTTCACCGGACTGATCGCGATGGCCCAGAACGAGTCGCAGCTCGCCGGTGTGCTGGCCCACGAGGGATCGCACGCGATCGCGCGCCACGTGACCGAGGGCGCGACGCGGGGGCAGAAGGCGCAGACCGGTGCGGCGCTCGGCAGCGCGGCTCTCGCGGCGCTCCTCGGCGCGGACGAAGGGAGCCAGCAGCTGATCGACCAGGGCGTGGGCCAGGCCGCCGGGCTCCTCACGCTGCGCTACGATCGGCGCAGCGAGACCGAGGCCGACCTCCTGGGCACGCAGTATCTGTGGAAGGCCGGCTGGGATCCCGAGGCGATCGCCCGGTTCTTCGAGCTGCTCGAGAAGCAGAGCGGCGGGTCGGGCGGCGGCACGCCGCAGTGGATGTCGACACACCCGTCGCACGAGAAGCGCGTGCAGAACGGGATCCTGTGGAGCCGGGCGTTCCTGCCGCCGCGCGACAAGTATCTCCTCGACACGGCCGAGTTCCAGGCGGTGCGGGCGCGGGTGCGGAAGCTCCCGCCACCGAAGTCGACCGCCCAGACAGCGGGGCAGACGAAGAGCCTGGTGCAGCTGATGGAGGAGACGCCGACCTGGCGGACGGTCGTCCCCGCGGCGGCCGCCGCGGCGGAGGCGCCCAAGTAGCTACGACGCTTCGGGGACCGTGTCCCAGGCCGCCGGGCGGACGACCTTGCCGCGCACGCGCTGCACGAGACCGTCGAACGCCTGCTCGCGCATGCGCACGGGCACGCCCGAGGCGATGCTGCGCTGTCCGCACGAGCGGCACACGAGCTTCTCACCGGGCTCCGGCGTGTCGCCGACCAGGTCGCAGCCGCACGTGGCGCACACGACGCGCTCGAGCGGACGCACGGTGACGCGGCACTCGCCATCGACGAAGTCGAGGCGCAGGTAGCAGCGCCAGCGCAACGAGTCCTCGCGAGAGTTCAAGATCAGCTCCATGCGCGACGGGGCGTCGGCGTTCAACAGCACGCTGCCCCAGGGTAGCTTGACCAGTTCCATCGTCGATCCTCCGTCGTCGATCCGACGCGTTGTCGCTCGACGCTGCCCTCGAATCGTAGGCGCACGTCTGCGGCGCCGGTATCCGGACAGTGCCCTAGGCACCCTGAGAACATCACCCGAGAAACGGGGGGTTCAGGGCTCGACGAGGTGATTCCGGATCGCGTAACGCACGAGATCCCCGAGGCTGTGGAGCCGCAGCTTGCGCATCAGATTGGCCCGGTGCGTCTCGACCGTCTTCGTGCTGATCTTCAGCTTGGTCGCGACTTCCTTGTTACTGCGGCCCTCGGCCAGGAGCTGGACGATCTCGCGCTCGCGCGCGGTGAGCGGGCTCGCGGGGGCGGGCGCGCCGCCGGAGACGTAGCCGTCGACGACACGATCGGCGACGGTCGACGTGAAGAACGTGCGGCCGCAGGACAACGCTTCGACCGCAGCGACGAGATCGCGGCCGGCGTCGGACTTCAGCACGTAGCCCCGTGCGCCTGCGGTCAACACCTCGCGCACGATCTCCTCGGTGTCGTGGACGGTCAGAATCAAGACCGCCGCGCGGGGTACGGCGCTGCGTACCTCGCGCGCGGCTTCGAGGCCGTTCAGCTCGGGCATCCCGACGTCGAGGATCACCACGTCGGGCGCGAGCGCGCGCGCCTCGTGCACGGCGTCCCTGCCGTTGGCGACCTCGGCGCACACGACCCAGCCCGGACGGGCCTCGAGCAGCGCCCGCACGCCCTTGCGGACCACCTCGTGGTCGTCGCCCACGAGGATCCGCAGCGTGCTCACCGCACGGGCCTGGTGGGCACCATCGCACGCACGACCGTTCCGGACGGGCCCGAGACGATCTCGAGCGTGCCACGGAGCTGCGCCACGCGCTCGCGCATGCACGCGATCCCGTCGCCCGGCTGCTCGTCCGCGTCGGACTCGGCCGCGTCCGGCGCGACCGCGTCGGACTCGGAGACGCCGCGACCCTCGTCGACCACGTCGACCTGGACCGCGCCCGCATCGCACGCCACGCGCACGAGCGCGCTCGAGCTGCCGGAGTGGCGCTCCACGTTGCTCAGGCACTCCTCGATCAGACGGAACAGCGCGGTCTCGACCGCGGGATCGAGCCGGCCCAGCTCGGGCGCGATCTCGAGCTCGACCACGATCGACGTGCGGCGCTCGAACGCCTCGGCATACCACCGGAGAGCGGCGGCCAGCCCGCACGGATCGAGGAGCGGCGGATGCGCGGCCGAGCCCAGGCGGTACAGCTCGTCGGAGCACAGCTTGGCCAGGCTGACCGCGCGCTCGAGCGCTTCGCGCGCCTCCGGCGGAAGATCGGGCGCCGCGCGCTCGAGCGCGGCGAGCGTGAGGGCCAGGACGGAGAGGTTCTGGGACGTCGTGTCGTGCAGCTCGCGCGCGAGGCGCCGCCGATCGTCGTCCCGCGCGCTCAGCAGGCGGGCGGCCAGATACGACCGCGTTCGTGCCGCCGCCGCGCGGCGCGCCGGCCGACGCACGGACCGGCTCGGCCGGGCCCACCCCTCCCCGGGGGCCGTCCCATGCGGGTCGCGTTGTCCCACCACAGCTCCGGCCACGTTCCTTACAGCGTTTCCCTGAGGATTCTACAGGATCTCCTGTATTCACGGACCCTCAAGGTCACACTACCATCCTACCCGGCAAAGGGAATATACGGAGGATTGCCATGGCGATGACCCCTGGGGTGTTGCGAGATGGTCGTCCCGAGGCTCCACGCACGCGGCGCGTCGAGTCGCGCCCGGAGGGGCAGACCGCCCGGGGTACCGCGGTGGTCCTGGCCGACGACCACCAGATGGTGCGGCAGGCGCTGCGGATCCTGCTCGAGCAGGCGGGGGTCCAGGTGACCGGCGAGGCGTCGAACGGTCACGAGGCGATCGCGCTGTGCGCGCGGACGCACCCGGACGTGGCGATCCTCGACCTGGCGATGCCGATCCTCAACGGCATGGACGCCGCGCGCGAGATCCGCCGCGACTCCCCGTCGACGGCCGTGATCCTGTTGACCGCCCACGAGGAAGAGAGCTTCGTGCTCGAGGCCCTGCGCACCGGCGTGACCGGCTACGTGCTCAAGACCCGGGCGGCCGAGGACCTGGTGCAGGCGATCCAGGACGTCGCGCGCGGCGGGGTGTATTTCAACCCGACCGCGTCGCGCGACGCGGTGCGGGATTCGGTCGGATCGGCCGGTGCGAACGGGACCTCGCTGACCCCCCGGCAGCGCCACGTGCTCCAACTCGTGGCCGAGGGCAAGACGACCAAGGAGATCGCCGGGGTCCTCGGTGTGAGCGTCAAGACCGCCGACTCGCACCGGACGAGCGTGATGCGCAAGCTCGGGATCCACCACACGGCGGGTCTCGTGCGGTGGGCCGTGCGCAACGGGCTCGTGCAGCCCTGAGTCGTTCCTCGGGACTCTCTTCCGTCGGCGCTAAGGCAAAGTCCCAATGGCATGCGGCCCGTCGAATCGGCATGCTGGATCCGAAGGCCGGAGGAGAATGAGAAAGTAGTCCGGTGCTCGCAACCGTGCCGATCCGCCGCAACCCCGGCACGGCAAACTCGATCGGTCTCGCTACTGCGTGCCGCGAACCGATCGGGAGGCGAGTCCCGGGCCGCAGGCGCGGCGGACGAAGTCGATCCTCCCTCGAGATGCCCGTCGACTTCGTCCGCCGCCCCGCGGATTACGCGCCCCCGCAGAGCCACCGCGCGAGCCCGAACGACACGAGCGCGAGCACGACCCACTGCCCCGCCCCGACCGCCACGGGCGCGAGCCCGGCAGCCCGCAGATCGCGGAAGCTCGTCTCGATCCCCACGCCGGCCATCCCGATGCTCAGCAGCCACAGGTCGGCGCGCAGGAGCGTCGAGCGCAGCTCGGGCGACAGGATGCCCGACGAGTTGACACAGGCAAACACGAGGAACAGCACGAGGAACCACGGCACGATCGAGACCTTGGCCGTGCCGGCGCTCTCGGCATGCCGCCTGAGCCATACGCCGAGACCGAACACGACCGGCGCGAGGAGGCAGATCCGCGCGAGCTTGACCACCGTGGCGACTCGCCCGGCCTCGTCGCTCATGCCGAAGCCGGCGGCGACGACCTGGGCCATCTCGTGCAGGCTCGCCCCGTCCCACACGCCGTAGAGGAAATCGCCCATCCCGAGCGCGCGGCCGATCGGCGGATAGATCAGGATCCCCACCGTCCCGAGGAGCGTGATCACGCCGAGCGCGAGCGGAACGTCGCGCTTGTCGCTGCGCACGACGCTGTCGGCGGCGACGACGGCCGAGGCGCCGCAGATCGCGCCGCCGACGCCGAGGAGCAGGCCGAGCTTGCGGTCGACGCCGAGACGCCGGCCGAGCCACACGCCCACCGCGAGCGCGGCCGCGGTCGAGACGACGACAACGGCGAGCGCCGGTGCCCCGATGCGCACGAGCTCGGCCAGGCTCAGGCGGAAGCCCAGGCCGGCGACGGCCCAGCGCAAGACCGGCCGCTGGGCCAGGCGGAGCCCCGGCTCGGCCCACGCGGGCACGGGCGCGGCCAAGCGCCAGAGCATCCCGAGCAGGACGACGAGGAGCAGCGGAGACAGGTGCAGCCGATCGCGGATCGCCGGCACGTCGCCGAGCCAGATCGCGAGCGCGGCGAGCGCGGTCGCGAGGAGCAGCCCCGGCAGGACGTTCCGCAACCGCGCCTCAGACGGCCGCGGGCGCAAGCGCCGAGACGTCGAGCATCGGAGCTAGGCGCCGATCTCGCGCCGTAGCTCGGTCTGCTGGTCCGCGTCGAGGACGCCGAACCACGCCGAGCGCACGCGCCCGTCGCGATCGAGCACGACGGTCGCCGGAACGTAGGGCAGCTTGTCGAACGGTGGGCCCGCGCGCTTGCCGACCGCGTAGATCGGGCACGGCGGGCCGTCCACGTGGGGCGTGCCTCCGACGGCCAGATCGGTCTGGACGCCGAGGACGCGCACCGACGCGCTGTGCTCGCCCCCCAGGAGCTCGTTCCACACCGGCATGTTCTGCTTGCACGCCGGGCACGTGGAGGAGAAGACGAGCAGGACCGTACGCTCCTGCCCCTGGTCGAACGCGACGCGGAACGTCTCGCCGGTCGGCGTCTCCAGCTCGAACGGCGCGACGACCTCGCCCTGGCCCAGCATCTCGCGCTCCTCGCCGACATGGCCCGGGGCCGAGAGGCGCTTCTTGAGCGACATGTTCTGCCACGCGAGCGCGATCACGCACAACGCGAGCGCGACGCACCCGACGAGCAGGACGTTGGTCAGCGAATCGCGACGCGGAGCGGTCGGGGTTTCGTTCGTCATGGTCGATTCGAAGGACGGGCGCGCGTGCGCCCGTCCCCGCATCCTCGGTCTAGAGGTCGCCCGTCGGCACGCAGTCCTTCGCGTGGTGGCAATCGGCGACGCACGGGTTGGGGTACGTCTTACCGTTCGAGCACTTCACCGGCGCGTAGATCAGCGGGCAGCGGCACGGCCCGGCCTGGACCTCGGACAGGATGGCGACGGTCCCGGCGGCGAGCGCCAGGCAGACCACGGCGACGACGATCGCACGCAGCGAATACTTTTTCATGTGTCCTCCCCACGTTGGGCCCCGGACCCGCGCCGGGACCGATTTTCGAGCCGTCATCGTACCACCGAAACCCCGGATCGGACCCCCGTGGCATCTTCCTGCACCGGGCGGACGGACGGGCCACGGCCCCCGCGCAACCGCAGCCAGTCGGTGCCGATCTCGGCTGACGACGGCACGAGCCAGCTCCGATCGATCATCCGGCCCCGGCCGTCGTTCACCCGGACGTAGGTCGCGTCGTGCGCGAAGACGTAGTCCGGCTCGCCGGCTCGCGTGCGGGTCACGGCGTAGCGCGCATCGGTCGTGACGAGCGCGCTCGCGATCGGGACGTGCTCGGGATTGTCGACGACGGTCCAGGTCTCGTCGTCGATCAGGACGCGCAGCGCGAGCGCCGCGCCGTCGTCGTACAGGACGGTCACGTCGGACGCGGCCTGGGCCGGCGGACGCTCGGGCCCGTGCGGCAGGAGCAGCGAATCGAACCACCGCTCGTCACCCACCACCGCCGTACCGTTCCAGCGCTGGGCCACGAAGTAGGACGGCGATGGCGGGTTCCCCGTGCGCACCTCGCGCCACGACTCGACCGCGACGCCGCTCCGCGGCACGGTCCACAGCAGCACCGAGCGCTCCGGGTTCGCGAACCGGTAGCCGTTGACCACGAGCGGCTGGCGGTAGTACAGATCGAACCACGTCGAGCCGTGCTCGGGGTCGAGGTCGTACGCGTTCCACAGCGGGCCGATCGACGCTTCGACCGGACCCTGGAACGTAGCGTGATCGCGCACCAGGACGAACCGGTCCTTGACGAACAGGAACCGGCGCTCGAGATCGATCGGCCAGCCGTCCCGCTCGCCCCACGTGAGATGCGCCACGGTCGCGCGCACCACGTCGCGGAAGTGCGGCACGCTCATCTTGGGCACCACGTCGCGCCGCGCTCCGGTGTAGCGCCGGACGATCGGCGCGGCCTGCCGCTGATCGATCCGGTCGAGGACCGTACCATCGGCGAGGATCAGCGCCCCGTCATCGGTCAGGGCCAGGACCGCGCCCGTTTCCTCCTGGCCGTGGTACAGGTCGCCCGACGCGAGCTGCACCACGAGCCCGAGGCTCTCGGGCTCCCAGCCGCTCCGCAGGACGAGCTTGTCCAGCACGCGCGGACCCGTGAAGTCCATCGGGCGTGGAGGCACGCCGAACTGCGTGGGCCGGCGGTACACCGCCTCGTAGCGGTCGGTGATCGCCGAGCCGCGGCCGCCGAACGTCGAGGTGCGGAACCACAGGTCGGCCCCGGTCTTGCGCTCGCTCCCGAGCCACAGATCGCCCGCCGGGTATCGATCGACTCCGCCCGTCGAGCTCCCCGCCATGTCGAACGAGGATGCGCTGGGGCGCACCTCGACGAAGTACGTCGCGCCAACGTCGACGTCGACGAGCAGGTCGAACGCCGTCTGGCGCCACGCGCCGGCGGTCGCGAGCGTGAACCGCTCGGCGTAGAGCGGTGGCGCGGCGATCGTCTGCGAGCGGGTTCCGTTCCACGGCCACAGCCGGATCTCGGCGACGATCGGGGTCTGCGGCCCGCGCAGCTGGAGCTCGATGCGCGTGAGCGGCGTCGCTTCGGCGACGAACGTCTGGCCGATCGCCGTCGTCCCGCTGGGCCACGTGGTGCCGCTCTGCGCGTCCTGCCGTGCCGCGGGGATCCGCTCGAAGCCGGGCGGCGCTCCGAACGGGGCCGTCTCATCGCGCGCGAAGAACGCGAACACGAACGACAGGTACTCGTTGTACACCGCTTGCCACAGCGCGATCGGCGTGCCGTCGAGCCGCGTCGAGCGCAGATGGCTCCGCTGGTAGTCGAACACGCGCGCCGCGAGCCAGCGGTACTGTGGCTCCCGGAGCCAGCGCGCGGCGGCCTCGAACACCCACACCGCGGTGCCCCAGCTTTCGTTCCACCCCAGCGTGTCGCCGAACGGCGGGTGCGGTCCGAGCGCCGTGTGCACGGCGAAGCCGCGATCGACGAGCGTGCGAAACCCGGGGCTCGACCACAGCACGCTCTGCTCGCCGTACAGCTCGGCCAGCTCGAGGATGTGCCGCAGCTCGAAGTAGTGGTACTGGCTCGCGTCCTCCCAGATGTCGAACCGCTGCTTGAATTCAGCCCACATGGCGTCGGCGAACGCCTTCCACGCCGCGTGGTCGGTCGAGGTCGCGGCACCGCCGCTCACCGCGGCGAACTCGCTCGCCGGGACGAGATCGGTGACGAGCTTCATCGTCAGCGCCGAGGCCAGCGCATGGTTTTGCATGCCGGCCTCGACCTGCGGCCACAGTCCGATCCCGTGCAGCACGAGCAGTCGGCGGATCCGCGCGTGGGCCGCCGCATCGAGCGTCGGGCTCGCCTGGATCCAGCGATACGCCCATCCCGGGTACTCGCCCCAGAACAGGCTGTAGAAGCCGTTGAGAGATGCCTCGCGCCAGGCGAGCGCGCGGTCGAGCATCGCCAGGGCCGATGCGGCGTAGGACTCGCCCTTCGTCACCCGGTACAGGAACGCTTCGTAGAACGCGAACTCGTGTCCGTTGCTCCCGTTCCCGGCGAGGACGTACGGTCGGGCGTAGTTCGCGTAGCTCTGGACGATCTGGCGATAGTCGCTCACGGCCGGTGGCGGTCCCGCGATCGCGGGCTCGAACCACACGCTGGGCGTGGAGAAGCACGGCGCCGGCGCGCCCGTGTCCTCGCACGTCAGCGCCGCCGGCGCGCCGGCCGGCGAGCCGTAGGTCTTGAACCACAGGTCGATGTTCGGCGACGCCTGGAACCGGCCGTTCAGCCGCGCGTGTCCGCGCGTGTACGGATCGACGCTCGTGCTCAGCGACGCGTACGCGGTGAACTCGCCGTTCGACGTGTCGTTCGATAGCTCGAAGTAGTGCGGAACGCCTGCGCGCACGGCGATGCGCGGGTAGAACGGGACGAGCTGCCGCTCGGGCGGACCCGCGAGCGCGAGCCGATCGGACCACAGCGCCGCGCGGGCGACCGTCGCCGCGAATTCGGCGTCGTCGGCTCGCCCGTTGGCGTTCGAGTCGACCCATTCCCACAGACGGATCGTGAACGGCCGACGATCGTGCCGGTTGAACAGCATGAGGTCGAGCCGCTCGAGCCGCGCGGCCGTCGGGAGGAACGATTGGCCGATGCCCAGGCCGTTCTGCATCTCGGTGTACAGCCCGAACGTGGTTTGGGATTGATCGACGACCTCGGTGTCGCCCGTGGGGCTCGTCCACAGCCAGCGCTCGGCGGCAACCGGTAGCGGTCCGAGCGCCACACCGAAGACGAGCAGGATGCGGAGCGCCCCCCCTGTCATACCCAAGCCCTCGTGGGAACGTCCTCAGTGTACGGAGAGGTGCCGAGGGCGACAAGTCGGCGGCACCGATGGGCCTCCTACGCGTATATCATGGGGTCCGTTTCAGAGGGGACCGACCGCATGACCACCGTCGAGGCCGAGGGCCAGCTCCGGACGTCCATCGGCAAGTTCGATCGGAAGGACCAGTCGCTGATCCGCGCGGTTCGTCGCGAGATGCGCAAGCGTCTCCCGACGGCCCACGAGCTCGCGTACGACAACTACAATTTCTTCGTCATCGGGTACTCACCGACCGAGCGGCCTTCGGACGCGATCGTGTCGATCGCCGCGCGTGCGAACAGCGTCGGCCTGTGCTTCGTTCACGGCGCGAAGCTCCCCGATCCGAACCGGGTCCTGCTCGGATCGGGGAAGCAGACGCGCTTCATTCGGTTGGAGTCGGCGGCCGTGCTCGAGCGACCGGAGGTGCTGGCGCTCCTCTCCGCCGCCGTCGATCGACACAAGACGCCGCTCCCGGCGAAGGGGCGCGGGAAGCTCGTGATCCGCTCGGCCGCGACGAACCAAGCTCAGCGAGTCTTGCCCAGGTAGAACCGCACGAACGCGCGCAGGGTGTCGGACTCGTCCCCGAGGTCGAACTTCGCGCCGACCGAGAGACGCTCCTTCAGGTCCCACACTCCGCCGATGCCGAACGAGCTGTTCTCGAAGCTCCCGAGGTCGGTGCGGGTCACGAACCCGTCCACCTCGAGCTTGTCGAGCAAGTACCAGCGCACGCCGCCGGTCACCCGATACCCCTCGTCGAAGTCCAGGTCGACGTACGCCGCCTCGGCGATGAGGTCGATGCGATCGCCAAACAAGCCATGCCAGCCCCCGCCGGCCTGCTTGTAGTCGAGCGGGCCGGGGTCCGCGTACTCGGCAAAGAAATGGAACCGCCGCGTGCCGAACTGTCCGCCGAGGAACCAGCCGTTCTCGGTGTCTGCGCCCTCGGGGTTGTCGCGGATCCATCCGCCCTCGGCGTAGGTGTACCGTAGCTCCTGCGCCTGGGCCGGCGCGGCGAGCGCCATCAGAGCTACCAAACAGAACGCGCCACAGATCCATCGTGTCGGCATCGCGCCTCCATGGGGTAAGAAGCTCAAAACGCGTGCGAGCGTAACACGACCCTGCACGTGCCGCGTCGGGAACAGACCCGAGAAAGCGCGGCGAATTGACGCGCGGCACGGCCCCCCCTAGTCTCTCGGCATGCTCTCTCCCGGCAGCCGCCTCGGCGAGTCCTACGAGATCACCGGCGTCCTCGGCGCCGGTGGCATGGGCGAGGTGTACCGCGGCCGCGATCTGCGTCTCGGCCGCGAGGTCGCGATCAAGGTCCTGCCGGCCGACGTGGCCGACGACCCGGCGCGGATGGTGCGGTTCGAGCAGGAGGCGCGGGCCGCGTCGGCGCTCAACCATCCGAACATCGTCACGCTCCACGACATGGGCCGGCACGGCGCCTCGGCGTACCTGGTGCTCGAGCTCGTCGCCGGACGCACGGTGCGCGACGTGCTCGCGGACGGACCGCTCCCGCTGCGTCGCGCCCTGTCGATCGCCGAGCAGATCGCCGCGGGTCTCGCCGCAGCGCACGGCGCCGGGATCGTGCATCGCGATCTCAAGCCCGAGAACGTCATGGTCCGCGACGACGGCGTGGTCAAGATCCTGGACTTCGGCCTGGCCAAGCTCGAGCGCGCGCGGATCGACTCAGGGTCGCACATCGCGACGGCGACGGGAGGCACCGCGCCGGGCGTGGTGCTCGGTACCGTGGGCTACATGGCACCCGAGCAGGCCCGGGGCGGCGTGGTCGACTTCCGGGCCGACCAGTTCGCGCTCGGCGCCATGCTGTACGAGATGGTCTCGGGCGTGCGCGCGTTCCGCGGGGAGAGCGCGGTCCAGACGCTGTCGGCGATCATCGAGCGCGAGCCCGAGCCGGTGGCGCGCCTGCGCGAGGGCGTGCCTCGGCCGCTCGTGTGGATCGTCGAGCGCTGCCTGGCCAAGGATCCGGCCGAGCGCTACGGGTCGACGATCGACCTCAGGCGCGACCTGGCCCGCGTGCGCGAGGAGCTGTCCGAGGTGTCGTTCTCGGGCCCGGCGGCCGCCGCCGCCGCACCGGTGTCACGGACCACACCCGGACCGATCGTCGTCGGCGCGATCCTCGCGCTGTGTGGCCTCGCCGCTGGGCTCATCGGCGGCCGAATGCTCGCGACACCGAGCCGCGCGCAGCGCGAGCCACCGACGCTGCGCACGCTGACCTTTTCGGGCGAAGACCTCGAGCCCTCGGCGTCTCCCGACGGACGAACGCTCGTGTTCACGTCGACGCGCGACGGAACGTCGCGGATCTGGCTCAAGTCGCTGACCGACGGGACCGAGGCCCCGTTGACCACCGGAAGCGACACGGCGCCGCGGTTTTCGCCCGACGGGTCGAGCGTCCTGTTCGCGCGCGAGGAGACGGGGCGGGTGTCGCTGTTCCGCGTCCCGGTTCTCGGCGGCGAGCCGCGCCGGCTCGTCCCGAACTCGAGCTTCGGCGACTGGTCGCCCGACGGCGACCGCATCGTGTTCCTGCGGATCTCGACGCGGGACGGCGACACCGTCACCACGGTCGGCGTGGCGCGGAGCGACGGTGGGGACGAGCGGGTGTTGACGACGATCGACCGCTCGGCGTTGGTCAGCCCGCGCTGGTCGCCCGACGGAGGGTCGATCGCGATCTCGGCCAGCCAGTACGGCACGTCCGAGGCCAAGGGCAAGTTCGTGCAGATCGTGCCCGTCGACGGCTCGGAATCGAAGCGCCTGTACCCGCCGGTCGAGGGCGGCGACCTCTCGGGCATCGCCTGGATCGGCGCGGGCGAGGAGATCGTCTACGCCCAGGGCGAGTCGATCTCGAGCGTCGTGCTCTCGGCGGCGCTCGTGAACGCGGGTGCGAGCCGCGTGATCCGGCAGAACGTGAAGACCGGGGCCGCGGAGACGATCCTGTGGGCCCCGAACCTGTCGGCACAGATCGAGGTCGTGGGGCCCGGTCACGTGGTGTTCGATTCGATGTCCGCACGGCAGAACCTCGAGGAGTACGACATCGGCGCGCCCGCGACCGCGGGACGCGTGCTCGCCGCGGGGACGAGCATCGACCGGCAGCCGGTCTACACACCCGACGGCGAGTGGATCGCGTTCTCGTCCAATCGCTCGGGCAACCTCGACATCTGGGCCCGGTCGGTGCGCACGGGCGAGCTGCGACGCCTCACCGATCACCCGGACGACGACTGGGACCCCGCGTTCACGCGCGACGGCAAGCACCTGATCTGGACCTCGCGTCGGAGCGGCAACTTCGAGATCTGGATCGCCGAGGCGGACGGCAGTGCGGCACGCCAGGTCACGAGGGATGGCGCGGACGCGGAGAACGCGACGGCCACGCCGGACGGCGAGTGGCTGGTCTACAACTCGGGGCACGAGACAAAGGGCGGGCTGTGGAAGATCCGCATCGACGGGACCGAGGCCACGCGGCTCGTGCCCGGGACGTGCGTGTGGCCCGAGGTCTCGCCCGACGGACGTCACGTGTCGTACGGGCTCGCCACCGGGTCCGGACGATTGGAGATTCGGGTGGCCCGGGTCGCCGACGGCCTGGTCGAGCCGTTCCGGATCGTGCTCCCCGGGATCGGCGTGGCCGGCGGCCGGACGCGCTGGCTGGCCGACGGCTCGATCGCGTTCAACTACTACACGCGGCGCGCTCGGCCGGGCGTGTTCGCCGCGCGCTTCGAGCCCGGCGCGCCCGCGCCCACGACCTGGCGCACGCTCGTCGAGCTCCCGCCCGCCGCGCTGCCCGAATCGTTCGGCATTTCGCCCGATGGCACGCGAGTCACGCTCGCCACGAGCTACCGATCGTACGCGCTGATGACGTCTGAAAACCTGCCCGGAATCGCGCCGAGGAGAAGAGGATGAACCGACACGTCGCGCTCGCGCTGTTGCTCGCCCTCGCGACCGCTCCCGCCTGGGCCGCAGATCCACCGGCGACCGGGCTCCCGCCGGGAGCCGAAGCGGCCAAGGCCGCGCTCGAGTCCTCGACGCGCCATGGTGAATACATCGCCGTCAAGCTCGACGGGGGCAAGCCCGTCCGCACGTGGGTCGTGTACCCCGAGCGCAAGGACAAGGCGCCGGTCGTGATCGTGATCCACGAGATCTTCGGCCTCTCCGACTGGGTCCGCGCCGTCGCCGACCGGTTGGCCGCCGACGGCTTCGTCGCCGTCGCCCCCGATCTGCTCTCGGGGCTCGGCCCCGGTGGCGGCGGGACCGAGTCGTTCGCCGGTCGAGACGAGGTCACGGGCGCCGTGCGGGCTCTTGCGCCCGACGATGTCGTGCGCCGGTTGAACGCCGTGCGCCAGCACGCGCTCGGCCTGCCCGCGGCTTCGGGCAAGAGCGCGACGATCGGGTTCTGCTGGGGCGGAGCGTCGAGCTTCGCCTACGCCGCGGCGCAGCCCGAGCTCGACGCGGCGGTCGTGTACTACGGCACACCGCCCTCGGCGGCGACGCTGGCCAAGGTCGACGCGCCGGTGCTCGGACTCTACGGCGGCGACGACGCCCGCGTGACCGCGACCGTCCCGGACACCGAGGCCGAGATGAAGAAGCTCGGCAAGTCCTACGAGGCTCACGTGTACGACGGCGCGGGCCACGGCTTCCTGCGCCAGCAGGATGGGCGCGAGGGCGCGAACGCGAAAGCGGCGAGCGCGGCCTGGCCGGCGACGATCGCGTTCCTGCGCCAGCACCTGTCAGCGCCGGGCGTCACCGCGGCAGGGCCTGGCACGACCGCGGATCCGCTCGCTCCGCTCCAGTTCCTCGCCGACTCGTGCTTCCTCGGTACGTTCGCCGACGGCAAGACGCAGGACCTCGTGTGCTACACGTCGATGCTCGACCGGAAGTTCCTGCGCAGCCGGCACCGTGTGCTCGGGAGCGCGTATTCGGGCGAGACGATCCTCGGGCTCAACCAGAAGACGGGTCAGCTCGAGTACACGTACTACAACAGCCTGGGTGGGATCCTGCGCGGCCAGATCGAGCCCACCGCCGACGGGCTGCGCTTCCCGCCGGAGACGGTCGAGATGCAGGGCGCCGAGCACGTCGTGCGCAGCGCGTGGCGCAAGACGGAAGCGGGCTACGTAGCGTCGAGCGAGCGCCAGGACGGCTCCGCGTGGAAGCCGTTCATGACCATCACGTTCGAGCGCAAGGGACTCGACGCGGCGGCCGAGCTCGACAAGTAGTCAGCCCTTCGCGTGCATGTGGCGGTGGACGAAGAAGTAGTACACGGCGCCGAGGACGAGCATGGCGCCGCCGAGCCACAGCGAGAGGCGGTGCAGCTCGCCGGCCATCAGCTTCTCGTCCTGACCCATCCGCACGCCGATCCACGCCAGCACCGTGCACCAGACGGCCGAGCCCGCGAGCGTGTAGAGCGAGAACTTGCCGTAGTGCATGCGGACGATCCCCGCCGGGATGCCGACGAGGTGCCGGACCACGGGCAACAGGCGCGAGACGAAGATCCCCATCGAGCCGTAGTGCTCGGCCCAGCGCTCGGCGCCGACCACTTTTTCCGGCGTGACGAGCGCGTACCGGCCGTAGCGCAGGACGAGCGGCCGACCGGCCCACCGCGCGGCCCAGTACATCGCCGTTGCCCCGAGCCACGAGCCGAGCGTCCCCGCGATCACGATGCCGGTCAGGCTGAGCGGGATCTGGCCCGTGTGCGCCAGGTGCGCCGCGGGCGGGATGACCACCTCGCTCGGCAGCGGCACGATCGAGCTCTCGATCGCCATCAGCAGCGCGATCAGCGGGTAGCCGCCGCTCTCGAGCGCTTTCATGTACCAGTCGATCAGCGGCTTGAACATCGATCTCGCTAGCTCGGGACGCGGCGGCGCACGTCGTCGAGCCAGTCGACGACGACCGTGACGCCGCTCGCGACCGCCGCGCGCTCGGCCGGCTCGACCATCAGGAAGCGTGAGCGATCGAAGACGTCGTAGTTCCCGCGCAGCGTGGCCTGGGGCACGTCGTCGAACACGACCTGCGGACGGCCGGCATGGAAGCGCCCGGCGTCGGTCGCGACCTGGACCGCGACGAGCGAGCTCTCGTAGCGATAGAACAGCTCGCGGCCGTCGGGCGACCAGCGCGGGCTCATGCCGCCCGCGTCCGAGATCTGCCAGCGTCCGTCGAGCCCCGGAAACGGACGAACGTAGACTTGCGGCCGTCCCGACTCGTCCGAGGCGTAGGCGAGCCAGCGCCCGTCGGGCGAGAGCTCAGGCTCGATCTCGGCTGCCGGCGTTTCGAGCAGCACGCGCGGCTCGTGGGTCTTGACGTCGAGGGCCAGGATGTTCGTCTGGTTCTTGTCCGAGAATTCGCACAGGATCTTCTGGCCATCGGGCGACCAGCCGGCGGGAGAGACCTGGGCCCAGGCGCTCTCCGGCGGCGGTACGTAGACCAACTCCTCGACGCCGCTCCCGTCCGCGGCCTTCACGTACGTGCTCATCCTCGATCCGCCACGCGTCGAGGCGAAGCTCACGCGCTCGCCATCGGGCGACCAGACCGCGGTGGCGTTGTCGCCCTCGAACGTCAGCCGCGTCGAGGTCTGGCGGGCGATGTCCCAGATCCAGACGTCGAACGTGCTGTCGCCCGCCACGGGCACGGCGATGCGGCTCCGATCGGGAGACAGGCGGGGCGACGTGTACCCCGCGGGAGGGGCCGGCAGCGGCTCGACGCGTCCGTCGCGCTGACGCCAGACGAGGCGCTCGCGCCGGGACCACGGCGAGCCGGCGATGTAGGTCAGGAGACCGCCGCTCGAGACGCCCGCGTGCACGACGCCCGAGCTGCGCATGCCCATCACGTTCTCGACGACCGGGACCGGGTTGCCCTGCGTCTCGAGCCGATCGACGTCGAACGGCACGGCGAACAGGAACCCGTCGCGACCGAAGAGCAGATGGCCGCTCGGCAGGTAGCGCGCCATGCTCGCGCCCTGGAGCACCGTCGTCCGCTCCCCGGTCGAGAGCCGGATCGCGTCGATGCGAGCCGCGTCGTAGCTCTCCGGGCTCTCGACGGTGCCGACCGTGAACAGCACGACGTCGTGCTCGGCCACGGAATGGGGCCAGCGGTGCGTGCGCTCTTGCTTCTCTTTGTCGAGCGTCGTGAGCGGCTGGGGCAGCCCGCCAGAGCCCGCGACCCAGCTCAGCGGCAAGGTGTAGTTGGCGGTGAAGACGATCCGATCGTCGATGCCCCAGCTCGCCCCGCGATTGTCGCCCTCGGCCGCGCACAGCGTGATCGGCTTCCCGCCGTCGACCGAGACCTTCTTCAGCTTGTTGTCCGCGAAGAACGCGACCCACTTCCCGTCGGGCGAGAAGGTCGGGGTCGTTGCCCGCTCGGTGCCGTCGATCGCGGCGAGATCACCCGTGTCCATCCGTCTGAGGAACAGCCGCGAGTCTCCGGCCTTGGCCAGAGCCAACGCGAGACGCGTGCCGTCCGGGGAAAGGGCCAGGACCGTCATCTGATTGTCGGGAACGGTGTACCCCTCGGGGAACGGGGCCAGGAGCGTCAGCGTCCCCAGGCCGCTCGGCTTCGGCGTTGCGCTCCGCCAGAGCGCGAGACCGGCCACGACGGCGAGGAGCGCGACGAGCGTCCAGGCCACGCGCGCGCTCCACCCCGACCGTGGGGTGGCGACGGCCACGCGTGCGGTCGGCACTTCCCCTTCGCCGAGACCGGCAAGGACCTCCTCGAGCCGGATACGCGCGCCCGACGCATGGCCCAGTCGGCGCTCGACGTCGCGAGTCAGACACTGTCGCAGCACCTGGCGCACGGCGGATGGAGTCGAGGCCGGCAGCGCGGTCCAATCGGGGTCGACCTTCAGGACCGAAGCGAGGACGTCCGACACGGTCTCGCCGTCGAACGTGCGCCGGCCGGCGAGCATCTCATAGAGGATGCAGCCGAAGGCCCACACGTCCGCGCGTCGATCGACCGGCTTGCCGCGCGCCTGCTCGGGGCTCATGTACCCCGCAGTGCCGAGGATCATCCCGGCGACCGTTCCGGCCGAGGTCATCGTCGGGGAAAACGTGGGATCGCTCCCGCTCGCCGGGCCCGGCGCGAGCGCCTTGGCCAGGCCGAAGTCGAGCACCTTGACCTTGCCCGACGGCGTGAGCACGATGTTCGCCGGCTTGAGGTCGCGATGGACGATGCCGCTGTCGTGCGCGGCCTCGAGCGCCGCCGCGATCTGCACCGCGATCTTCAGCGCATCGTCCTGGGCCATCGCGCCGCGCGACAGCACACGCGCCAGGTCCTCGCCCTCGACCAGCTCCAGCGCCAGGAACCGTGTGCCTTCGTGGGCGTGGACCGAGTACACCGCGGCGATGTTCGGATGGCTCAAGGACGCGAGGACCCGCGCCTCCTGCTCGAACCGCGCGAGCCGGTCGGGGTCGGCGGCGAACACGTCGGGCAGCACCTTGATCGCCACCGCCCGATCGAGGCTCGTGTCGATCGCCTTCCACACCTGCCCCATCCCGCCCTCGCCGAGCTTGTCGACGATGCGGTAGTGCAGGACGGTCGATCCGGGTCCAATGGCCATCAGGCCTCCGTGGGGTCGGCGATTATGGCATGAGCGGCCGAGCGCCGATCAGAACGCCAGCCGATAGGTCAAGCTGACGTCGATCCCCGGCAGGGGCACGACTTCGCGGAAGCGCGACACGGAGTTGAACGCCAGCTCGTCGTTCAGGTTCACGCCGCGCAGCAGGAAGTCGTGCACCAGCGCGCCCGTGATCAAGCGATAGCCGACCCATGCGTTGAGCCAGGTGTAGCCGGGAGTTTCGGTATCGAACGCACCGAAGCGATCCTGATCGGCGGCGTGGACCACTTCGGCTCCGACCGACAACGCCCGGCCCTGGTACTCGAGACCGAGAGTTCCGCGCAGGGGCGGCTGAAACGGCACGGGCTCGTCGAGGTCGGTCAGCTCGGCGCGGACGTAGTCGGCTCGCACCTCGACGTGGAGGTGGTGCGGCTCGGCGTGGATCAGGCCGAAATCGACGTGCGCCTCGCCGCCCCAGAAACGGGCCGAGGATTGGGAGAACTGGACGATCGGCAGCACGTCTCCCTCGGGGGTCGTGAACGTCAACCCGGTGTCCTGCTCGAAGATGAAATCGCCGAAGTCGGTCAGGAACGCCCCGACCTCGCCCTCGATCCGCCCCTCCAGCTTGCGGGCCACGAAGTCGAGCCCGAGTCCGTGCTCCAGATCGAGGTCCGGGTCGCCGACCTCGAACGTCTGCGTCGCGACGTGCGCCCCGTTCGAGTACAGCTCCTCGAGCGTCGGGACACGGGATGAGTACGACAGGGTCGTTCCGATCGAGTACGCATCGCCGGGCTTCCAGACGAGACCGGCGGAGCCGGACGGTGCGTCGAAGTCCCGATCGCGCAGGGCCGGATCGCTCGAATCGGTCGACTGACGTTCGTAGCGCACACCGAGCTGGCCGCGCAACGGCCCCGTGCCCACCTCTTCGAAGCCGAATAGCGCCGCACCGAACACATCGGCCGGGGCGATGAACGCCTCCTCACCGATCGCCTCCGATTCGCGCGTCCAGCTTTGTACGCCGAAGCTCCCTTCGAGCCCACCCTTGCGTTCGTGGGCCAGCTCGACGCGACCCTCCACGCTCTCGTTGAGGAACCGCGTTCCGACCTCGGTGCCCTCGAGCTCCGCGTGCTCGTAGTCGGTGCCGCCGAGCTTGGCCTTGAGCATGCGGAACGGACCGAACGGCTCGTGGATCCCGCCGCGCACGTCCCAGCGCTTCTGGGTCATGTCGATGCGCACCTCGTCTTCGAATGCGCTCCCGTAGTTCGTCTCATACTGGTTGTATCCGACCCCGACGAACGCCGTGTCGCCGAGCCACGAGACGCCACCCGATGCGCTCTGCGTCTCGAGGTCGCTGTTCTCCTTGACTCCGAAGCCGTCGCCCGCCTCGTAGTCATCGGCCTCGGTCTTGGCGTAGTCGAGGTGCCAGCCGAACGCGCTCGCGGCCCCGCCGAGGCTGGCCGCACCCGATCGCAGGTCGCTGTTGGATGCGCTCCGCACGTCGACGCTCCCGCCGAACGCATCCCCGGTGCGATGGTCCGGAATGCGCTGGTCGAGGACGTTGACCACCCCACCGACCGCGTTCGACCCGTAGAGCAGAGTAGCCGCCCCGCGCACGATCTCGATGCGCTCGGCCGCGTAGGGGTCGTAGGACACCGCGTGATCCGGACTCACGCTCGATGCATCGCCCACGCCGATGCCGTCCTGCAGCACGCGGATCCGATCGCCGCCGAGACCCCGAATCACCGGCCGGCTCGCTCCGGGGGCGTAGAACGTCTGGCTGACCCCGGGCTCGTTCGCGAGCGTCTCGCCGATCGTCGGCTCGACCTTGCTCGCGAGGTCCACGGAGTCCAGCACGACGACCGATTGCGAGTAGTCGGCCACGCTCTGCGGCGATACACCCGCCGAGACCACGACGTGCTCCGCGTGCACGGTCTGATCGACGGCGACCTCGAGCGTGACGTCTTGGTCCGCGACGACGACTTGCGCCACGGCGCTGCCGTAGCGGGCGCTGACGACCTCGAGGTTGTAGTCTCCGGCCGGGACGTCCTGGAACCGGAACGATCCGTGCTCATCGGTCTTGGTCGAACGCTGCAGCTCGACCAGCGTGACGCGGGCTTGGGCCGCGACGTTCCCATCCCGGCTCTTCACCGTGCCGGAGACGTTCGCCGCGCTGGCGGCGAAGGATGTGGTGAGGGTGGCGCTCGCAACGATCGCCACGCTCGCCGCGATCGCGAACGCGAACGGGGTACGCTGGATCGGTCTCATCGGCTCTCCTCGAAAGCGGCCGCAAGCCGGCGACCGCGGGATCGAACCAAAAGCTCGCGCTCGCGCGATCTACGCGAGCGCGTGGACCGAGTCGGTTCGATCAGAGAGCCGGGGGAGCGCGTGGGCCGCAGACGCACGGCCGTATCGAAGCACGAATAGCGACGTCGCCGCTCGGGGGCTCACGCGACGGGTCGTGGAACGCGGCCCTGACCTCGGCGGTGGGCTCGAGCGTCGCGACGGCGTGGGTCGCCTTGCAGACGGCGCAGTCGTCGGCGCCATCGACGTGAGCGTGGCGTTCGGCGCCGGCGTACACGACGAGCGCGGTCGCGACGAGCACCAAGCTCGCGACCCACGGCCCGAAGGCGGCCGAGATCCCGCAGCGCCGCACCATGGCGACGAGAGCTTAGCCGCCGGTGCGCTCGATCGTCAAGCCGGCAGCCTCAGTCAACCGACCTCGGCGTTCTCGCGGTCGAGGACCAGCTGCAGGTCCTGGTGCGCTGCGTCGTTGATCTCCCCCGCGTCGCGCAGGCGCAGGAGCTCCGCGGTCTGCGCGGCCCACACCGCCCGCCGGACCTCGCGAGACACGGCGATACGCTGCGTCGCGCGGGCCCGCTCGCTCTCGTCGAGCGCGCGCAGCTCGGCCAGCTGATCGGTCATCGCGTCGCGGAACCGGTAGACGGCGATCGGGCAGCGATCCTCGGTGCAGAACGCGTCGAGACGCGCGATCCCGGCCTCGAGCATCGCCTCCTTGGCCCGCCGGATCTCCGATTCGGACGACGGGTCGCGCTTGAGGCGCAGCCAGCGCGCGAGCGGCTCGAGCGTCGCGCCCTGGCCGAGGAGCGTCACGGCGATCGTGATCACGACCGCCGCCTCGATGGCTGCGCGCCCGGGGAACGCCGCGCCGTTCCCCAGCACCTCGGGAAGCGCGAGCGCCGCGGCGAGCGACACGGCGCCGCGGACACCGCACCAGCCGACGAGCGCGACGGCCCGCGGATCGGGATAGCCGCCCTCCTTGGCCCGCAGCCGCGGCGAGAGCCACAGCGGGATGTAGGCCGCGGGCCAGATCCACGCGATGCGGACCCCGATGACCACGGCCGCGATCGACAGACCGAATCCGATGGCCAGCGAACCGTGGGGGAACTTGAGCCCGACGAACAGGAACATCAGCGCGTTGAGGACGAAGGTCAGGATGTCCCACGCCACGTAGAGATCCGCGCGGCTCTCGGGCGCGATCCGATCGACGCGCCACGACGCGACGAACCCCGCGGTCACGACGGCCAGCACGCCCGACGCTCCGAGCGCTTCGGCCAGCGCGTAGGCCAAGTACGGGCTGAACAGCGAGAACACGAACAGCACCGCGGTACCGCGCAGGTACGTGTTGAGGAGGATCGCGAGCGCGCCGGCGGCGATGCCGCTCAGGACGCCGAGACCGGTGATCTGCGCGAAGTGGAGCGCGATCGTACCGCGGTCGAAGACCCCGGTCAGGATCACCGCCGTCGCCAGCTGGACCCCCAGGAGCCCCGTGGCATCGTTGATCAGGCTCTCGCCGCCGAGGATCGCCGTGGCGCGCCGAGGGACGCGCAGGCGGGACAGCACCTCATGGACCGCGACCGTGTCGGTCGGGGCGAGGATCGCGCCGAGGAGGAAGCACACGGCCCAGGGGAGGTCCGGCACGAGCGCCTTGGCCGCGATGCCGACCGAGAAGATCGTCATCGCGACGAGCCCGATCGCCAGCATGAGGATCGGCCGGAGCCAGCGCCGGAAGTCGTGCCACGAGGCGCTCCAGGCGTCGGCGTAGAGCAGGGGCGGCAGGAACACCGCGAGCACGACGTGCGGATCGATCCGCGGTGGCGCGGGATACCGCGCGACCGACCAGGCGATGCCGGCGAGCGCGAGCAGCACCGGAGGCGGAAGCCGCAGCCGCGGTGCGACGACCGCGGCCGCGCCGATCAGTCCGAGGACGGCGATCAGACCTGGGAGGATGTCGATCACGCGGCGTGGGATGTTACCCCACGCGGCGTGAGCGCTCGCTCATCGCCTTGCCCACCAGGTACGCGCCGAACAGCATCGGGAAGATCGGCCACCACTCCTCGACCCAGTCGAGGCGCACGCCGAACCGCGTGTGGAGCAACAGGGCGAAGCCGGCCAGGATCAGGATCGCGCCGCCGACGATCGAGCCGCCCATGCCCGGCAGCTGGAACCCCTGGGGCAGGACCGGCTCGCGCCCTCCGGCCAGCGCCTGGTTGTACAGCGATGCCAGGCGCGCGGCGTCGATCACGTTGTACAGCCAGAAAAACACCATGAACAGCCCGAGGAGCGGCGAGTACGGCGCTTCGTGCGACGATGCCAGGATGCTGATGATCCCGGCGACGACGACGATGTGCACGAAGCCGCGCGGGTAGTAGCCGATGTACACCTGGCCGAGCCCGGGCATCAGCGACAGTATCGCCGCGAGCGCTGGGGACTTGGTCCGCGGATCGCGCAGGCCCGGCGCGGCGTAAGCGGCGTACGGCGGCTCGGCGGCCGGTCGGGGTGCTTCGGGGTTTCCGGACTCGGTCCCGTTCATGGTGATGTCTCCTGCGCCGCTGTCGGATCGGCTTGCGTGCCACCGTTTTCGCCGCGCGCCTGGTCTGACGCAGCGGAGCCGACGAAGGTTCCGAGGCGCCGGCGGATCGCATCCCAGGCATCGGTGGATTCGTGGGCCAGATCGGCCGTCGAGCCCCACGCGTCGCGCGCGCGGACGACGACGGTGGCCTCGACCTCGCTGACCGTTCCGCGCAGCTGCGCGAACGCCCGGTGGGGGAGGTCGGCGAACGGCGAGCGCGGCACGAGCGTCGGGGCGGCAAGTAGCAGCGTGGCCACGAACGCGCCCTCCCATGCCACGCGGGGTCGCGCGAACAGGCGTGCGAGGAGGTCTGAAACGTCGAAACCCCGCGGGACGCGCCTGCGCCTGCGGCTCGTGCGCTCGAGCACCTCGTCGACGAACGCGGGCCCCGGATCGAGCGCGGCGAGCCGCGCAAGCTCCGCCGGGATCGACGCGAGCGCTCGGAGGAGATCCGCGCATTCCGCGCAGTGCCGCACGTGGGCGTCGACGAGCTCGGCGTCGACCGCATCGAGCTGCCCATCGACGCGATCGCACAGCCGGGCCTGCGCGCTCGCGCACGCGCCGCCCGAGGTCCGGGCGAGGATCGCCGTCCTGAGCTCGGGCTCGTCGGGCGCCTCGCCCGCGAGGGCCAGCGCCCCGAGGAGCTCGCGGCAATCGGGGCACGCCTCGAGGTGCCGGAGCCGCGCCTCGCGGTCCAGTCGACCGAGCGTCCCATCGAGCAGCGCGTCGCAGGTCATCCCGGCCTCACGACGTCCCGAGCGACGGATCGAGCCGGCGTAGCGCGGCCGCCAGCTCGAGCCGCGCGCGGTTCGATCGCGACTTCACCGTGCCCAGCGGAAGATCGAGCAGCTCCGCAACCTCCTCGAGCTTGAGCCCCGAGAGCTCCTTGAGCACGAGGACCTCGCGGTGCTTGGGGTTCAGGGTCGCGACCGCGCGGCGCACCAGGCGATCGCGCGCCCCGCCGATCACGATGCGCTCGGGGTCGTCGTCGCCCGTGAGCCCGGCGTCCTCGACCGCAACGTCCGCCGGCCGTGGCCGGGCCTGGATCCGTCGCAACCGGTCGATGCACGCGTTACGCGTCATCCGCAGGAGCCAGGCCTGGAACGTGTCTCCACCGACGAACGAGTCGAGCCGCTCGTAGAGCCGCACGAACACGTCCTGCGCCGTGTCCCGCGCCTCCTCGGGATCGCGCAGGTAACACCGCGCGACCGCGTACACGCTCGACTGGTACGTGCGCACGAGCGCCTCCCACGCGAGATCGTCCCCGCGGCGACACCGCTCCAGAAGCGTACCGACGTCCAAACGGCGGCTCCTCGAGCACCACTTTGAGCGCTTCGGCCGCGGCACTCAACCTCCTGGACGCATCCCGGCCGCAGATAGTTCCGTCCCGACGGAACCGGGAGCCGATCCCGTGCGTACGGAACCCTGCGGGAGGTGCGTCCGATGCGAAAAACCTGGGATCCGACCGGTCCGGTGGTCGTCCTGGCGTTCCTGATGCTCGTCGGGACGGTCCTGGCCACCGGGGGCCTGGGGCCCGGAGAGTGGCGGGCCGAGCTCGGTTCGGGCCACTCCCTGCGGCTCGACCTGCGGCCGCGGATCGCGAGCGGGCAGCTCCGGGTCTCGGCCGATGTCCCACTCGACGCGCTCGAGGGGTTCGACCGCGGAGCGTTCCGCACAGGGGGCGCCCCGCTCCGGCTCTCGTGGAAGCGCGACCCCGGGACGTTCGTCCTGACCGGGGAAGGCGGGCGGCGGCCCTCGGGCGAGATCGAGTTCGCGCCCAACCCGGAGTTCGTCCAGCACTGGCACGCGCTCGGCTTCGCGCCGCTCGCCGGACACGACCTCGAGCGCCTGGCGATCGAGGACGTGAGGGACGCCGAGATCGATGCGTTGAGCGAGATGGGGGTGCGCGGGCTCGACGCACGGGAGCTGATCCTCCTCCACTCCCACGACGTCTCGCTGCCGTGGCTGAAGGACGTGCAGCAGATCGAGCCCGCGCCCGATCTCGACGAGGTCGTGCGCCTTCACGACCAGGGCGTGAGCGGGGAGGAGATCCGCGCCGTGGCCGCCCTCGGGGCGGGGATCGGGATCGACGAGCTGATCCGCCTGAGCCGCCACGGGATCGACGCGAGCTACGTCGGTGGCCTCATCGACGCCGGCGTGAGCGCGGACGACATCGACGGCATCGTGAGCCTGCACTCGCGCGGTGTCTCGACGTCCTACGTTGCCGGCCTGCGCTCGGCGGGCCTGAAGGATGCGCGCGTCGACGAGATCGCGCGGCTCCACGACCACGGGATCGACACGCGATACGTCGCCGGGATGACCCAGGCCGGCCTGAGCGGACCATCGATCGACGACCTCGTCCGACTCCACGCCCACAGCGTGCCGACCGAGTTCGCGCGCTCGATCGTCGCGGTGCTTCCCGCGAGCGACATCGACTCGATCATCCTGCTCCACGACCACTCTGTCGGCGCGGAGTGGGTCACGGAGATGGCCGAGCTGGGGTATGGGCGCCTCGGTCCGCAAGATCTGACACGGCTGCACGACCACGGCGTATCGTCCGACCTCGCGCGCGCCCTCGCCCGCGCCGGCCGCTCCGAGCTCTCGGCCAACGACCTGATCACGATCCACTCGCGCGGCGTCGAGTAGAGCCGGCGCGCCGCGGCTACGGACAGGGGTTCGTGTTCGGTCGCGTCGCGCCCGACGAATCGGTGCCGAGCGAGCTCTCGCCCGTGCCCGAAACACCCGTGACGAGGAAGAACGCGACCCGGCCGGGCTGCGGAACCACGGTGTCGGTCGCGGAGCTCGATAGCAAATGGCACTGTCGCCCAGCGAGCGGATCGCTGCCCGGCACCTGCGTGTACACGCCGGTGGCGCGCAGGATCGTCAGGCTCCCGCGATACAAGTTCCAGCTCGAGAAACCGAGCTCGTCCTGCCATTGCACCGCGCTCTGTCCTTCGAGCAACAGCTCGATCAAGCCGTCGCTCAGGTCGCAGCGGTCGCCTAGGCCGTCGTCGTCGAGGTCCGGCTGGCCCGAGCTGTAGTCGTCCGGGCAGTTGTCGCACGCGTCGCCGTCGAGGTCGCCGTCGCGGTTGTCCTGCGCGGGGTTCGACACGCTGGGGCAGTTGTCGCACGGGTCGCCGCGACCGTCTGCGTCCACATCGGACTGCAGCGGGTCGAAGATGAACCGGCACAAGTCGCACAGGTCTCCCAGACCGTCGTGATCCGCATCGCTCTGGGACGCTCCGGCCAGATTCGGGCAGTTGTCGCACGCGTCGCCGAAACCGTCGCCGTCCGAATTGATCTGGCTCGGGTCGCTCACGCTCGGGCAGTCGTCGACGTTGCCGCACACCGCGTCGCCATCGAGGTCGTTGTCCGGGTCGAGCGCGCACAGGTCACAGGCGTTCCCGACGCCGTCCTGGTCCCCGTCCTCCTGCACCGGGTTCGCGACGAGCGGACAGTTGTCGAGGCCGCAGCCGACGACCGACACGGGATCGCCGACCCCGTCGCCGTCCGAGTCGGTGCACGGATCGCACGGATCGCCTTGGCCGTCGTCGTCGGTATCGGTCTGGGCCGCGTTCGCCGTCTGCGGGCAGTTGTCCTGCGCGCAGCCGACGTTCGGCGCTCCAGGGTCGCCAAAGCCGTCGCCGTCGGTGTCGGTACACGGATCGCACGCGTCGCCCGCGCCGTCGTCATCGGCGTCGGGCTGTCCCGGATCGGCCACGCTCGGGCACACGTCGCAGGCGTTGCCGACACCGTCCCCGTCCCCGTCGAGCTGCGCCGGATCGAAGACCGTGGGGCACAGGTCGACCGCGCCGCACACGCCGTCGCCATCGGTGTCGTTCGTCGCGTCCGTGGGGCACGGATCGCACGCGTTCCCGATCCCGTCCTGGTCCGCGTCGAGCTGCGACGCGTTGGCCACCGTCGGGCAGTTGTCGCACACGTTCCCGCGGCCGTCGCCGTCGCTATCGGCCTGGCCGGGGTTCGGGACGCCGGCGCAGTTGTCCGAGCCGTCGACCGTGCCATCGAGGTCGCGGTCGGAGCAGTGCACCGGTCCGTCGAAACCATCGGTTCCCACCGCGACCACGGCGAAGAACGACTCGCCCGCGGTCGGCGTGTACTGGAGCGACTCGGACCCGGTGCTGCCAACCACGTGGTACGGCGGTGCCGCCGGGAAGCTGCACGGCGTCGTGGTCGGCAAGGCCTGTGACCCGGCGTACACCCGGTATTTCACGGGACCGCTCGCCACACAGGCGTCCGACACGGGCGACCAGGAGAGCTGCACCTTGTTGCCCTGCGGGGTGACGACGAGGCCGCTGACGGGAGCGAGGACGTCGCAGCCGAAGGTCGCGGTGAACGTCGTCGTCGTCGAGGGCGTGGAGATGTCATGGACCCGTGCTCCGGCGTCGGACCACGAGAGCCAGCGATACGTGTGGCCGTCCACCCGGGGCTGTGGCTCGGGCGCGCCGATCGTGCGCACGAGCCCGATGACGCCGTTTTCCACGACGGGCGGCGTCACCGGCTGCGTATCGAGCTCGAGAGCGAGGTCTCCGAGCGGAGCGGTCTCGAGGCGGAACGACGACAGGTTCGGCGCGATCTGGACCGCGGCGTTCCCCGTGAGCTGGCCCGGCGCGCCGAGCGGCGAGCCCGTGTCCTTCACCTGGAGCAGGATCTCGTAGAACACGTCGGGCGAGGTCTCGCCTGAGGTTGCGGTGACGAACGCGCCCGAGCAGATCCCCTGGAGCGGACCGAGGAACGGGTGCGCGTGCGTCAAGTGGTGGAACAGCACGCTCCAGGAGAAGCGCGAGCACGGGACCGCGCCCTCTTCCGGATCGCTCGCCACGCCCGAGAAGCTCACCGACTGTCCCGCGCTGAAATGTGTCCCGGCCACGGGCGCGGTGATCGACGCCGTCGGCCTGCGGTTCCCCGAGACGATGCGCAGGGGCGGCGAGACGGCGGTCCCGCCGTGCCCGTCGTCGAGGGTCAGCCGGGCGTTGTACACACCGGCGGCGTAGGTGTGGAGCGCCGTCGGCTCGGTCGACGTGCCGCCGTCGCCAAACTCCCACAGGTGGGTCAGCGCGTCGCCGTCCGGGTCGAACGACGCCGATCCGTTCAGGATCACAGGCAGCGGCGCGACGCCGTTGTCCGGAGAGACGCTGGCCACGACGATCGGCTGGCGGTTCGTTCCGCCGACGTTGTGGATGCGACGGAGCTGGCTCGACTTCCAGGTCAGGACCCACAGCGCGCCGTCGGGCCCGAACCGCATCGCCACGGGACCCGGGACATCCGTGGCCCATTCCTCGACGGTCAGCGGCTGGTTCGACGCATCGAGGCGCATGCGGTAGAGCTTGTCCTGTCCGAACTCGCCGAAGAAGTAGTCGCCCTCCATCCCTGGCGCGAAGCCCGCGGGCGCGTGATCGCCTCCGATCACGGCGTAGCTCTCCGTGCCCACCGCGTGGGGATAGGCGTACATCGGGTACACGACGCCGGGCCGGGCCGGCGGTTTTTCCCCCTCGACCATCGCCCACCCAAAGTTCCCGCCCGGGATCACGTTGTCGATCTCTTCCCAGGCGGCCCCGCCGACATCCCCGAGGAACAGGTTCTCCGGCCCCGGCTGGAGGTTGCACCGATACGGGTTCCGGAACCCGAGGGCCCAGACCCGAGGATCCGCGGTTCCGGTCCCGAGGAACGGGTTCCCCGGAG
Organism: uncultured Acidobacteriota bacterium; assembly: GCA_963824225.1. Classification (GTDB taxonomy): domain Bacteria; phylum Acidobacteriota; class Polarisedimenticolia; order Polarisedimenticolales; family Polarisedimenticolaceae; genus CAWGOF01. The sequence continues at coordinate 1,972,707 of CAWGOF010000003.1, forward strand.
GCGCCGCTCCGTTGCGGTCGATGCGCAGGACCTTGCCCCGCAGGTCGAACGGGTTCTGCGCGGTCGTCGATCCCTGATTGTCGTCACCCGTGCCGAGGAACAGCGTCTCGTCCTCGGCGAAGCGCAGGCATCCCCCCGTGTGGAGCGTGTTCAGAAGGACGGGGGTCTCGAGGACCACGACTTCCTGGCTCAGAGAATCCCCGGAGATCGTGAACCGGGAGAGGCGGTTCCTCGGTGGCGCGGGCGACGTGTAGTAGACCCACAGGAACCGGTTGGTCGCGTAGTCCGGGTCGACGGCGATCCCGTTGATCGAATGCTCGCCCGCGCTGCTTCCGGGGATCGTCCCCACCGGGATCAGAGACCCCGAGCGGAAGATCAACACCTGCCGGTCGCGTGTGGCCAGGAACAGGTCACCATCGGGGGCCCAGTCCAGGTCCACCCCGCCGATGCCCGAGACCACGACGGTCTCCTCGAACCCCGGCGGCAACGTGGCGGCGAGCCCCGCGCCCGACAGGCCCAGGGACAGGACGAGCAACGACAGGATCCGGGCGGGGTGCACGTCTCAGAACATACCGCGCGTGGTGGAGCTCCGGGTGTTGCGTCAGGTAAAGAAGGCCGGAGCGGCCAGTTTCGGCGCTTTACGGCTTCATTCGAGGAGCTGGGGCTCGTCCTCTTCGCTCTGCTGCGCCAGGCGCTCGCGGCGGATCGTGCGCACGCAGCTGTTCCAGCACAGGATCGCGTCGTCGTTGCCCGGCGGGCGATGCGCTCGGCTTGCTCGTACAGCTCCATCGCCTTCCGCAGGCGGTCGTACGCCAGTCCGCGGGTGATGCCACGCGCGAGCAGCGCCCGGGCCTCGCGCTCGCGGATCAGCGCGCGGTAGTACAGCCGCCGGTACTCGTCGTCGAAGCGGGCCGCGTACTCCCGGGCCCCGCCGCGTTTATGGGGCATGAATCGGCCCCTCGGAGCCTTCGGTGCCCATCGACCTCCTTGCCTCATCGAAGTAACCCCCTAGAACGTCAAAGAGTTAGCCGCGCGCGAGGTTACTGCTCGCCTCCAGCCACGCTCGATTTCAGGGCTCAGACCTGCCCATCCCCAGAACTGCCCCTTGCGATCGCCGAGGGTGCGGCCGCATGCCCACGTTCGATCTGCTTCCTCGTGGCCCCGTCCGGACAGTCCTTCTTGTTCACGACGCGGGCCGTGGTGGCTTGTTCGCGATACTGGTGGGGGAGGCGATTTCAGTCGTTCCATCCAACGATGACACGGAGTAGTCTCGCGGGAAGGCGTGTGCGCAGGCGGGGTCGACAGGGCTCCCGTGCTGGTCGGATCCAGACGGTTTCCCACATTGGCCACGAGGAAAGCAGGGCTGTTCTGTATGCCGACACCAATCGGTCCGAAGGTTCCAACATTCGCGTGAAGGACGGAGCACCTGGATCGGCTACGGACGGGAACTCTATACCGCGCGGTACAGCTTCGAATCTGTACGGCGTGACGCTCTGGGGTTCGGGAACGGACGAATCGTTCAAGAGGGGGGACCAGGTCTGCGAGGCACAAGGGTTTATCTGCGCGCTCGGTGTCGGATCGACTTCCGAGCAGGCTTGCGATGCGCAGTACAGCGCGCGCTTTGTGGCGTTTTGCAAGTAGTTGTCCCCCTACGTGCGTTCCGGGTCGAGCGGAAGCGAAGTCCGCTCGATAGGAGGGCCGTCAGGACGTGTGGGGTTGTGGTCTGACCCCCGATTCGCTAGACACGTTGAGTCTGTTCTTTCCGAAATCTGTACTCCAAGGGTGAAAGGCCTCCGAGGGCGGAATGCGGAGCCACTCGGTTGTAGTCGTCGAGCCAGGCGGGCAGTTGCCTGATTACGGTGCCTGCGTCGGTGAGATCGGCGCCACCCACGTAGTCGCGCTTGATCGTGTTGACAAAGGCCTCAGCCATCCCGTTCGACTCCGGGCTGTAGGCAGGAGTTGTGACGGGCTTGAAGCCCAACTCCTCCGCGTAGAGCACCGTCTCGAACGACGTGTAGGGACCGCCGTTGTCGGACAGCCATTGGATCTCGATCGGCGTCTTCAAGGTCGGCTCTCCGAATCGGGACCAGAGCGCCTTGTCGAGCAACAGGCGAATGTCCTGGCCCTTGAGGTCACGAGCCGCTGCGACGTGATCGAGTGCCTCGCGGTCATGACAGTCCAGAGCGAAGGCGACACGTACGAGGTCTCCATTCCAGCAGCGGATGTTGAAGCCGTCCGAGCACCAACGCTGGTTCGACTCAGGCATGCGGACCTGACCCGTGTGAGGCCGATCGCGACGGCGGATCTTGCCAGGCAACGTCAGCTGGTTCATCCGCATGACCCGACGAATCCGCTTGCGGTTGTAGGGCGTTTCGCCGCCGAGCCGCCGTTGACGATTCACGAGGATGTGGGTCCGCCGAACACCGTAGCTGGCGCGCTCACGAACCACCGACATGATCTGCAAGAGGACTTCGCGGTCCTCAGCTCGCCGGTAGAAGGCTCCACGAGCACGGGGCCGCAGGTAGGCGGTGGCACGAGCAACTCGAAGCGCCCGGCAGACTGCAGCGGTGGGATGACCGGTCACCGCTTGGGCCCTCTGAACAAGTGCGGACTTTTTTTTACTATCTCCCGCGCGGCTTCGAGGATCTCGATGGTCATGGCTTGCTTGCCGACCAGGCGCTGGAGGTCCTTGACCTGTTTCTCGAGCTCGCGCACCCGGCTGATCGGTACGACTTCTTCGCCGGCGTCCACCGCCGCGCGGCTCCCACGGTCTGTGAGACGCATCCAATTGCGCAGCACCGCGGGTGCGATCTCCAGCTCACGTGACAGCTCGGCGAGCGTCTTCTCCCCCGACGTGATCCGGGCGACTGTGGCCCGCTTGAAGTCGGATGTGAAGATCCGCCGACCATCGGATTTCCGCTTGAACTCCCCCATCTCGGCCCACCTCTCTGGCGCCCATCATAGGGCGCGTCAGGTGCCTAGCCGAATCGGGGGTCAGACCAGTTGGTGAGCCCTCGCACTGAAACGATGCTGCGCAATACGCGTCGACCGTTCCGCGGACCGCTTCTGATCCGGGTTGCAGTGGCGATGATTTCTATCGTCGTCGCCCTCTTGGCGGCCGAAGGTACGCTCCGGCTTCTTGGGCTTGGCGATCCCGTGATGTACGACATCGACTCGGCCTGCGGCTACCGGCTGCGGCCGAACCAGCGCGTCCGACGGTTCGGTGGTGCGATCGTCCAGATCAACAATCTCGGTGTGCGCGCGTGCGAGGACTGGAAGGGCCCAGATCACAAAGTGCTGTTCGTCGGAGACTCGGTCACGTACGGCGGTTCATACGTGTCTACGCCCGATCTGTTCGCGGTGCGTGCCGTTCCCGCGGGATGGACCGGAGGAAGCGCGGGGACCAATGGCTGGGGCATCGAGAACATGCACGGCCTGATCGTGCGCGGGGGGTTTCTCCCTGCAACCGTGTATGTCACCGTACTGATCGAGCGGGACTTCTATCGGGGATTCACGCAGCGAGGGCCCCTCTACCGAACGACGAAGCCGTGGTCTGCACTGTCCGAGCTTGGGCTCCACGTTTGGCGGAATGTCAATGGGCGGTTGGTGGGGTCGAGCGCGGCCGTTCCGCGCCCGCCTGTGTCGGGACCGGCTGAGCGCGTGAGGAGCGCGGTCGAACATCTCGTCGATATGGACCGGTTTCTGCGGGAGCGCCGCTTCGTTCACCTCATGTACATCTCGCCGACGCGCTCGAACGTCGTGGAGGGTGTGCCTGGTGATCCGACCGTCGAGCGCGAGCTCGCCCGCGCGCCGATCCAAGTCGTGCGGTTGCGCGATCGAATCGAGCGTCTGGGCATGACGCCGACCGATCGAGCCGCGCTGTTCCACGACGAGTACCATCTAACCGTGCGCGGACACGAGGTCTGGGCGAGCGTGATCCAACCTGACCTTGAGACGATCAAAGTTACCCAGTTGCCCGAGGAGTCGGCGCGCGCTGCTTCTGAAGTGACTCCGTGAAAGTGTAGCGCGCCATCGATCTTTGCCATGAGATTCCGACGCGGAAACAGCGCGGCAACAAGGGCGCGGGCGCCGCGAAATCACTTCGGATGGCCGCGTGTGGTCGTGAACGGTACCGAGGTGTAGCGCGTCAGCGATCTCTACCGCGACATTCTCCAGCGAAAACCGCCACGACAAGGCACGCGAAGGCGCTCGCGTGAGGTCGCCCGGGATGTTCAGGGACGCAAACCGGACGGCTTGTCAGCTCTTCATGAGGTTCGGACATACGTCGCCATGGATGACGACGCGGCCTCTTGGACGAGCGTGCGCTACGCGACGCGCTTCAGCGTGACGACGGGGAGATGCTTCCGGCCGGCTCGATAGCCGACCTCAAGCTCGACCGTCGCTCCTGGTCGACCTCGAACGAGCGCCTGCGGCTGCGAACACGGAGACCGGCGCGGCCAGCGGCGTCGCGCTTCGAATCGTGGCTTCCTCGAAGCTGGCATCGTTCCGAAGTACACCTCATTCGGCGTGCGAACACCGAACCACGAATGCGGCCGCTCGCTGTTGAACCAACCGACGTAGTGATGGACCTCGCGGTCGAATGCGGCCTGGGAGAACGGCACCAGGATGGCTCGGGTGCACTCCGACTTCATCGACCGGATGAACCGCTCGATGACGGCGATGCTGCCGTACTTGCCGATCGCCCCGAAGCGCTGGCGCACTTGGCGGCGCCGACACCACGCGGCGAACTCGTCGGCCGTGAACTGGGTGCCGTGGTCCGTGATCAGGTGTGCGGGTCGGCAACGCACGGAGCGGCCGGTTTCGGCGCTTTACGGCTTCATTCGAGGAGCTGGGGCTCGTCCTCTTCGCTCCGCGGCGCCAGGCGCTCGCGCCGGATCGTGCGCACGCAGCTGTTCCAGCGCAGCATCGCGTCGACGTTGCCCGGCGGGCGGAGCGCTCGGCGCGCTCGTACAACTCCATCGCCTCGCGCAGGCCGTCGTACGCCAGTCCGCGGGTGATGCCACGCGCGAGGAGCGCCCGGGCCTCGCGCTCGAACACGATCAGCGCGCGGTAGTACGGCCGCTCGTACTCGTCGTCGAGGCTTGCCGCGTAGTCCGCGGGCCTCGCGTGCGCCCGCGGCGCCGCGCTCGCTCGAACTGGTCGGTCAGCGCCAGGACAGCGCCACCAGCGCGTCCTGGTTGTCGGCGTCGACGGCGCAGGATGTCGCGGCAGATGCTCTCGGCCTGCGCGGGATCGTTCAGCAGGCGGTAGCGCTCGGCCTTCTCGAGCGCGTCGGGATCGCGTCTTCCCGAATCGGCTTGAGCGCGAACATGCTCACCCGCCGCCGACCGTCCGAACAGCCGGCCGACGATACACGCAGCGGATCGTAGTAGCGATCGACGACGCGCTCCTTCAGCGGGATGATGCCGTTGTCGGTGATGCCGATGTGCTCGGGGCACACCTCGGTGCAGCAGCGCGTGATGTTGCACATGCCCGAGCCGAACTCGTTCTTGATCTCGGGGATGCGGTCGTCGGCGTCGAGCGGGTGCATCTCGAGGCCCGCGAGGCGGATCATGAAGCGCGGGCCGACGAACTTCGTCCTTGCGCGTCGCGGTCGCGCAGCACGTGGCACACGTCCTGGCACAGGAAGCACTCGATGCACTTGCGGAACTCCTGCACGCGGTCGACGTCTTCCTGGTACATCCGGTGCTTGCCGTCCGGTCCCCGCGGGCTGCGGCTTGAACGGCGCGGATGCGCTTGTTCTGCTCGTAGTTCCAGCGACACGTCGGTGACGAGGTCCTTGATCACCGGGAACGTCTTGAGCGGCTGGACGGTGATCGTCTCGTCGGCCGCGAAGATGTTCATGCGCGTCATGCACGCGAGCCGCGGCTTGCCGTTGATCTCCATGCTGCACGAGCCGCACTTGCCGGCCTTGCAGTTCCAGCGCAGCGCCAGGTCGTTGCGCCTCGCTGCGCCTGGATCCGGTGCAGCACGTCGAGCACGACCATGCCCTGGTCGACCTCGACCTCGTAGCGCCTTGAACTCGCCGCCCTCGGCGTCGCCGCGCCAGACGCTGGAACGTCCGCCGCTCAGCCATGAGTGCACCTCGCGCTCCGCGCCGACCTTGCCGGCCTCGAGGTCTTCGATCTTGGCGTTCGCGATCGCGCTCGAGGTGCGGCCGGCCCGCGCGGGCGCTCGACCTTCTCGACCTCCATCTCGTCCGCCGCGCCCTTCTTGATCGACGACGTTGTACTTGACCCACTCGTCGCGCTCGCCCTCGAAGTCGAGGCGCGTGTGCGCGCCGCGGCTCTCCTCGCGCATCAGCGCGGCGCGGGCGACCGCCTCGGACGTGATCAGCAGCGAGCGCATCGACAGCGCCTCGTGCCAGCCGGGGTTGTACTGGCTCGCACCCGCGCGCCTTACGTCGTCACGCGCGTCGGCTTGAGCGGCCTCGAGCTCGCTCGATCGCCTGCTCGAGCTCGTCGGCCGTGCGCACGATGCCGACGTCGAGTCCATCACGTCCTGCGAGCTCGTCGTGCAGGAGGTACGGGTTCGTCGCCGGTCGTCGCGGTTGAGCGGCTCGGTCGCGCGGCGGAACGCCGCGCGCGATCTGCTCGTCGTCGGCCTTGGGCGTCGTCGACGAGGTCCCGCGACGTAGGTCGCGGCGCCGTGCGCCCGCGAGCTTGCCGAACACGATCAGGTCGGACAGCGAGTTGCCGCCGAGGCGGTTCGCGCCGTGCAGGCCCGCGCGCGCACTCGCCGCAGGCGAACAGGCCCGGCACCGTCGACGTCTCTGCGTGTCGGCGTCGACGCGGATCGCCGCCCATGAAGTAGTGCAGCGTCGGGCCGACCTCCATCGGCTCGCTTGGTGATGTCGACCTCGGCCAGCTCCTTGAACTGGTGGTACATCGACGGCAGCTTGCGCTTGATGAAGTCGGCGGGCCGGCGCGACGCGATGTCGAGGAACACGCCGCCGTGCGGCGAGCCGCGGCCGGCCTTGACCTCGGCGCGTGATCGCGCGCGCGACCACGTCGCGGGTGAGCAGCTCGGGCGGCCGGCGCGCGTTCTTGTCGCCGTTGAGCCAGCGGTCGGCCTCCTCGACGGTGTCCGCGGTCTCGGGCGCGAAGCGCTCGGGGATGTAGTTGAACATGAAGCGCTCGCCCTTGTTGTTCTGCAGGATGCCGCCGTCGCCGCGCACGCCCTCGGTGACGAGGATGCCGCGCACCGACAGCGGCCACACCATGCCCGGTCGGATGGAACTGCGTGAACTCGAGGTCCATCAGCTCGGCGCCGGCGTCGTACGCCATCGCGATGCCGTCGCCCGTGTACTCCCACGAGTTGCTCGTGACGCGCCACGCCTTGCCGCCGCCGCCGGTCGCGAGGATCACCGCCTTGCAGCGGAACACGACGAAGCGCCCGGTCTCGCGCCAGTACGCGAGCACGCCGGCGATGCGGCTCGCCGTCCTTGAGCAGCTCGAGCGCCGTGCACTCCATGTGGAAGTCGATGCCCTGGTGGACGCCGTGGTCCTGCAGCGAGCGGATCAGCTCGAGCCCGGTGCGGTCGCCGACGTGCGCGAGGCGCGGATAGCGGTGGCCGCCGAAGTTGCGCTGGCTGATCAGCCCGTCCTTCGTGCGATCGAAGACCGCGCCCCACTCCTCGAGCTCGCGCACGCGCTCGGGCGCCTGCGCGGGCGTGCAGCTCGGCCATGCGCCAGACGTTGAGGAACTTGCCGCCGCGCATCGTGTCGCGGAAGTGGACCTTCCAGTTGTCGCGCGGGTCGACGTTGCCCATCGCCGCGGCCATGCCGCCCTCGGCCATCACGGTGTGCGCCTTGCCGAGCAGGCTCTTCGATCACGACCCCGGTGTTCAGGCCGCGCGCGCTGCACTCGATCGCGGCGCGCAGGCCGGCGCCGCCGGCGCCGATGACGAGGACGTCGTGCGTCGATGGTCTGGATCTCGGAGACGTCCAGCGCATGTCAGCTCCAGGTGTTGAGGTCGGTGATCACGCCCATCGAGACCAGGCGGACGTAGAGGTCGGTGAACATGACCCAGACCAGGCTCGACCCAGGCGAACTGCATGTGCCGCTCGTTGAACCAGGTCGCGAGCTTCCAGCCGCCGTACCGCGCGGTGGCTTGCCGCAGCGACATGCAGTCGTCGCGGCCGCCGATGAGGTGGCGGAACGAGTGGCAGCCGAACGTGTACGCGCCGATCAGGAGCGACGTTGATCGTCAGGACGACGCTGCCGACGCCGATGCCGAACTGGCCGTCCTGGAAGAACGCCTGCCACGCGTCGGTACCGAGGATCGGCACGATGACAGGAGCGCGAAGTACAGCGCGTAGCGGTGGAGGTTCTGGAACACGAGCAGCAGCGTCTCGCCGCGGTACCTTGGCGCTTGCACGAGCGGACCGACCGCGCAGGCCGGCGGCGAGCCGGCGAACGAGCGGTAGTACGCCTTGCGGTAGTAGTAGCAGGTGAAGCGGAACGCGCCGGGGAACACCAGGATGAAGAACGCGGGCGAGCACGGCACGAAGCGCGGCCACCAGCCGGGCAGCTCGCCGAACCAGCGTGCCACGCCGGCGCCGCGCCCGGGACCGAGCTGTCGGTGAACAGCACCGGCGAGTAGAACGGGCTGAGAGTACGGGTCGGGGTAGTAGTGGTTGCCCTGGAGCGCGGCCCACGTCGTGTAGACGACGAAGCCGCCGAGCACGAGCACGGTCAGCGCCGGCTGAACCCACCAGCGATCGCCGCGGACCGTGGCCGCCGCACCCTCGGGATGGCCGCCCAGCGTCGCGGTCGCGTCCACGATCGTCGCCTCCCTCGAAAAACGCGGGCCGGATGATAGTGAGGAAGGGCGGGCCTGGGCAAGGGGCCGCGGCGCCCGGAGGGACGCCGCGGCCTATCGAGTCGATATCAGCGGCAGGTCTTGCGGCCGTTCGGACCCTTGCAGTTGTTCGAGCAGCACTGCGAGTTCGCGGTGCACGAAGTGCCGGCCGGGCTGCAGCCGCCGCCGCCGCCGGCCAGGAACTGGGAGACGCTCGAGTAGTAGTACGCGAACGCTCCGTCGACCGTGGCGTTGCTGGCCGCATCGCACACGTCACCCGTGTTGAACCCGCAGGCCCCGGAGAGCTGGCCGACGATCTGGCTCGACGAGTTGACCACCGGGGATCCGCTGCTTCCGCCTTCCGTGGCACCGACATCGTCACGGCTGTAGATCCGCTGGCCCCGCGGCCAGCCGGTGCAGGTCGGAGCGCTCGTGTCCACGTGGTGCGCGGAGTAGGACTGCGGGGCCCACGACGGGTGGCTGATGCGGTAGAGCGTTGCGTTGTTCGTGTTGGCGATCGGAGTGTTGGTCCAGCCGAGGAACACGCTGCCCCCTGGCGGCGCCTGGTTGAGCTGCAGCAGCGTGAAATCGCCGGCGGAGCCGGTGGCTTTGACCGTCGCCCCGAGGCGCTGAATGCCACCGGGGTTCGTCTGCCCCGGGCAACTCGTGCTGCCGCAGGCGATGCTGAACTGGAAGTAGGTCTCCAGGTTCGCGGCGGTGTTGTTGCTGCTCAGGCAGTGGTTCGCGGTCAAGAAATACGGGATAGAAGTGCCCGTGTCACTGTCGGCGATCAGGCCGCCCGTACAAGTGTAGATGAACGCGCCGGCGACCCACTGCATGAGCGCCACGGCGGACTTCGCCGGGTTCGCCGCTGCGTTCGTGGTCCCGCAGGAGGCGTTCAGGATGCACGATTCGTTGAAGCTGCAGAACGCTTCGGTCGTCGGCGTCGGCAGTCCGGGGAATCCCGGACCTACGTGCCCGAGATCGGAGAGCCGGAACGAGGCGCGTTCAAGATCAGCCGCGCCGTCGGGACCGTGGTGTTTGAGCACGACGATCGCGCTGTCTCCAGCCACGGTGTTGGACCAGAAGTCGCCAGTACCGTCGGGACCCTGGCGCAGGTAGGGTCCGAACGCCTGCCCCGCGCTGTTCATCACGTAGAGATCGGCGTCGGCCGGTAGATCGAGTCCGCCGAAGTGCACGCGGAGCCCGACCGCGCCTTCGGAGCGCAGCGTCGTGGCCCACACGAAGCCACCGTCGTCGGTCGCGCGGAGCATGCCGCCCTCGACTGCGATCGGCTCCTGGGGCAGCGCCTTCAGGTTCGCGAACGTGATGGTGCGGTTGACGCCCTTGACCACGCCGACCTTGAGCGGGTCGGTCCGCTCCTCGATCGAACGCTGCAGGTCGGCCGCTTCGGCCGGGGTGAGCCGCGTCGTGAACCGCTGCTCGGATGTCCCGTGCGGGAGCATCTCGGTCAGCCACTGATGCATGTCGCGCTGACTCGTCAGCTCTTCGACGGCGGTCGGCCCCGACGCCAGCACCTCCATCGGCACTTCGTTGGCCGGCGTGGGGGCAGGCTTCCCCGCACCGCTGGCTGTCATGCCACCGACGACCAACGTGGCTCCCGCGAGAACTGCAAGAGCGCGCCAACCGAACTTCGACGTGTGTCTTCTCATCCTTACCCTCCGCAGGACGAAGACTTCGGCGCGGGGTGCGCCGGGTCGCCCCGCCCTTATACGCCGGAACCGCGCCTGAGACAATCGGGTCCTGCGGCGACGGGTGAATCCGCCTATTCCCGGCGGACGACCACCCGATCCGGGATCTCGTCCCGGTCGCCCTCGCCCCACGGGAACTGGTCGGCCAGCCGCTCGCCGACCCGCTCGATGCCGGCGATCAGCCCGTCACGGAGCGAGCCGCGGCGAATCCCGTCGAGGACCGCCCGGTCGGTCTCGGCCCAGAAGCCCGCCCCGACCCGCCGGTCGATCCCCTCGTCCGCCAGAACGATCGCACGGCGCTCGAACAGGCTGACGAAGAGCAGGACGCCGGTCGCCGCCTGCGTCCGATGGAGCCCGTGGCGGTAGAACTCCTGGAGCGCCTGCTCCTCGGCGACCGCGGTCGCGCGCGCTTCGTCGAGGAACAGGCGCTTGAGCCCGGGGAGCGCCCGCGCCAGGCCGAAGCCGAGAGCGCCGATCGCGAGCTGGGCCAGGAGGAGGGCCCAGGGCTGCTTCCACGGGAGCCAGGCCATGAGCAGGGACGAGCCCGCGAGGAGGAACGACAGCGCGGCGAGCCATTCCGCCCCGGGATGAGGGTCCGAGCGCTCGACGACGACGGGCAAGATCTCACCAATCGTTCGCTTCTCGGCCCGCGCGAGCGCCTCGCGCACCGCGTCGACGTCGGCGGCGCCCAGGGTCCCGACGGCGCGATAGCGCGAATGCTGGACGACCGCTCGCACCACGATCCACGCGAGCAGGAGCACGAACACGGCGGCCCCGATGCGCCCGGCGAGCGTCCACGGATCGAACGGCAGCGCATGTCCACCGGCGCTCCAGCCGTTCATCACCAGCCTCCCGACGCGCCGCCGCCCGAGAAACCGCCCCCGCCGCCGAACCCGCCGAAGCCCCCGCCACCGCCACCCGAACCCCAGCCTCCCGAGTGTCCGCCTCTCCCACGGGACGCGAGGATGCTACCCAGGATCCACGGCGCGATCCCACCCGATCCACGACGACCGCCAGGGCCCCGACGCCCGAGGCCGCGCAGGATGGAGAACAACACGAGGAACAGGATCAGCGGGATGAGCCCCGCCCCGTGCGAGCGTCGACCCGTTTGCCCGCCCGGGATCTTGGCGTAGTCCCCGCCCGCTGCGGCGTGGAGCGCCTCGATCCCGGCGCGCAGGCCGGCGTAGAAGTCCCCGCTCTTGAATCGCGGGGCGATGACGTCGCGGATGATCCGGCCGCTGATCGAATCGGTGACGCTACCCTCGAGGCCCCGTCCGACCTCGATGCGGACCTTGCGCTCGGAGCGGGCCACCACGATGAGCGCGCCGTTGTTGCGCTCCTTCTTCCCGATGCCCCACGCCCGGCCGACCTCGAGCGCGAAGCGCTCGATCGGCTCGCCTCCCAGCTCGGGCACGGTCAACAGCGCGATCTCGTTCGTGCTGCCCGTCGCGTAGGACTGCATGAGCGACTCGAGGGCGCGCTCCTGCTCGGGCGCGAGGAACCCGGCGAGGTCCGTGACCCAGCCGTCGTTCGCAGGCACCGCCGTTGCGGCGGCCGCCGCACCGGCGGCGATACCCCCGAGGAGCAGGGCGCCTGCGAGCGCGCCGATGAGCTTCCGCGTCACTCTTCCTTAATTACTTGCCGGAGCCGAACTCGATCTTCGGCGCCTCGCGCTCCTGCGCCGTCGCCTCGAGCTGGGCCAGCGCATCGAAGCCCAGGAGACCGGCCACGAGGTTCGTGGGGAACCGCCGGCGGTACGTGTTGAACGCTTGCACCGCGTCGATGTAGTCGCGCCGCGCGACCGCGATGCGGTTCTCCGTGCCCTCGAGCTGGTCCTGCAACGACAGGAAGCCCTGGGTCGCCTTGAGCTCGGGGTACTGCTCGGCGACGGCGAACAGGCGCCCGAGCGCCGCGCCGAGACCCTGCTGGGCCGCGATGTACGCCTGGAGCTTCGCCGGATCGGTCGGTAGATCGGCGGGCAGCTGCACGCGGCCGACGCTCGCCCGCGCCTCGGTCACGGCCTCGAGCGTCGAGCGCTCGAAATCCGCCGCACCCTGCACGGTGGCGACGAGCTGCGGAACGAGGTCGTAGCGTCGCTTGTACTGGTTGTCGATCTCGCTCCACGCCGCGCGGGCCTTCTCCTGCTGCGCGACGAGCACGTTGTAGCGACTGACCATCAGGCCGCCGACGACCAGGGCCAGAAGCACGACCGCACCGATCACGATGCAGCCGACCTTGGCCAACCCACGCTCTCGACCCGAACTCGCGATACGCATCGACCCCTCCTTATGACTCATGGATCGTGCGGCTCCGGAGCCGCACGCAGCGCGATCAGCTCGGCCGGCATGCGCAGGTACAGCACCCCGGCCGAGATCGCCGGCGTGGCCATCAGCGGCGCGCCGAGCTCGCGCACGGCCAGCTCTCGATGCTCGGGACCCGCGGCCAGCACGTACAGCGTGCCCTCTTCGGTACCCTGATAGATCTTCCCGTTCGCCACGACCGGCGACGACGTGCACGTCCCGCCGGCGCTGAACCGCGCCTGATACACGCGTGCTCCGCTGAGCGCGTCGTGGGCCTCGATCCGTCCATTGTGGTGTACGACGTAGAGCTGTCCGCCGTACAAGAGCGGCGTCGGCATGTACGCGCCGCCGCGCGTGTTGTACCACGCGAGGTCGGACGCGTCGGCATCCGACGCGATCGTGTGCGCGCCGCGGATCCCGGGCTTGACCGCGTAGATCGGCCGCGCCGGCGGATAGCCCGAGCCCACGTAGAGCAGCTCGGCCCCGACGACCGGCGAGGCGACGACCTGGATCGACGTCGGGCCGAGGCTCCACAGCTCGCGGCCGGTCGTCGGATCGTAGCCCCGGATGACCGACGCGTTGACGACGAGCTCCTCGCCCTTCGGTGTGGGCCAGATCGCCGGCGTGGCCCACGACGGCGCGACGTCGGGCCGTTGCGTCTTCCACAGCGCCTTGCCGGTCGCGAGGTCCCACGCCGCGAGATACGGACCGTCATGGATGTCGACCTGCAGGATCACCTTGCCCCGATGCAGGATCGGCGAAGCCGCGAAGCCCCACTGCAGGCCGGGATCGTTGAACCCTCCGGCGTTGAGGCCGCCGAGGTCGTGCTTCCAGTGGATCGTCCCGTCGCGGCCGAGGCACGCGAGACCCGCGGTCGGGAACACCACGACCACGTGCTCGCCGTCGGTCACCGGCGTCGAGTTGGCCTGCGTGGCCTTGAAGTGCCGCTTGGTCCGCGGGACGCCGCGTCCGACCTCGGTCTCCCAGATCTTCTTCCCCGTCGCCTTGTCGAGGGCCAGGACGAGCCACCGGTGCTCGCGCTGCTCTTCGATCTCTTCCCCTGAGCCCGACGGCCCGACGCGGAGCGGAACGCTCCCGCCCTCGGCCACCGCCGTGGTCACGTAGATTCGATCGCCCCACACGATCGGGCTCGAGTTCCCGAGACCGGGCAGCGCGACGCGCCAGGCGACGTTCTTTCCGGATTCGAGGTCGAAGTCGGCCGGCGTGTCCGCGCCGTCGCCGATACCCGAGCGATTGGCGCCGCGGAACCCCGGCCAGTGCACGGTCGACTCGCTCGCTGGCGCGGCACTCGGGACGCCGGTCGGCGCGGAGGTCGGCGCGGCCGAGGTCCGCACGGTCCCGGGATCCGCGAGGCGTAGCCGCACGGGCTCCTTCTCCGTGCGCTCGACCGTCAGCCCCTCGATCGTCCCGGCACGACCGTAGTACCGGACGGTGACGCCGCTGTCGGTGCCGCGGAACAAGCGCTCGGCTTTGGGTGCGAGCGCGGTGCGCGCGCCGGCGAAGTCGAGAACGAGATGTCCCTCGCGCAGCTCCACCGTCGCCGCTTCGTCCCCACTTTCGAACCTGCCGGTGAAGCCGCGCAGATCGGCCGCCGAGTAGCTCGGGGGCGGTGGATCAGGTCGGGTCTTGACGCTGGCCAGGATCTGGCCCAGCTCGCCCGAGACGTTCGGGTAGCGCGCGCGAAGGTCGGCGGCCTCGGATTCGAGGACCGGTCCGCTGTCGACCGCGGCGCGGGCCAGGGCCACGTCGCCCGATTCGAGCGCCTGAGCCAGCGCGGCCACGCGGTCCTTGGCCCCCGCGGCGAGCAGCATCTTGGCCACGCGGTACTCGGGCGCGCCCTTCTCGAACGACCCCTCGAGCACGCTCGTGCCGAAGAACCCTTCGCGGTAGCTCGGGTCGGCGCCGTGATCGAGCAGGTATCGAACGACGTCCGGATGGTTCTGGGCCGCGGCGAGCGCGAGCGCCGTCTGACCCCACTGGACCCGCGCGTCGACCGGGACACCGCTCTCGACGAGCTTCTGCACCTGCGCCAGGTCACCGGCCCGGGCAGCGACGTGCAGGTCGTGCGCTCCGTCGGCGAACGCGATCGACCCGACGACACACAGCAGCCCGAGACCGGCCCACTTTCCCGACATGTTTGCTCCCCGCTTCGCCGCGGCATTGTCTCACAGCCGCACGCTCGGCCCGGGGAGCTTCGTCTACCAGACGATCGTGCGCGCGGCGGACGGCTCGCCGATCGCGAGCGCCGAGCGCCAGCTCACCGTCTTGCCCGGAGCCGATCCCGCGGTACCATGAGCCCCGGACGGGGGACGAAATGGCGCGGATCGTCGTCGAGCGAGCGGTGGACGAGGCCCGTCTGAGCGGACTCGGTGTTCGCGACTGGCCGATCTGGACCAAGGAACCGTCGCGGTTTCCCTGGAGCTACGACGAGCCCGAGACCTGCTACTTCCTCGAAGGCGACGTCACGGTCACGCCGGACGACGGCGAGCCGGTCCGCATGGGCTCGGGCGACCTCGTCACGTTCCCCGCAGGTCTGAGCTGCACGTGGGAGATCCGCTCCGCCGTGCGCAAGCACTACCGCTTCGGTTGACCGAGAGGGAGAGCCATGGGCCAGCGAACCGCCGTCGTCGACGCCTACATCCGTGAGGCCCCCGAGTACGCGCGACCGATCCTCGAGCGGATCCGCGTCGCGTTCCACACCGGTTGCCCCGAGATCGAGGAGCGCCTGAAGTGGGGCATGCCGAGCTTCGAGTACAAGGGACTCCTCGGGGGCATGGCGGCGTTCAAGAAGCACGTGACGTTCGGGTTCTGGAAGTCGAAGCTCATGGAGGGGTTCCATCGCGAGCTCGTCGGCGAGCCGCGGGGTGGGATGATGGGTGCGTGCGTCGAGAAGCCGGCCGATCTGCCGCCCAAGAAGACTCTCGTCGCCTACGTCAAGGAGGCGAAGCGGCTCAACGACGCCGGGATCAAGGAGCCCCGGGCCGCGCGCCCCACGGCCCCGGTGCGTCTGGTCGTGCCCACGGACCTCAAGAAGGCGCTCGCCGCGAACAAGAAGGCCCGGGCCGCGTTCGACAGCTTCCCGCCGAGCGCGAAGCGCGAGTACGTCGAATGGATCACCGAGGCCAAGCGGTCCGACACGCGGGGCAAGAGGCTCGGGACCACGATCGAGTGGCTGGCCCAGGGCAAGCGCCGCAACTGGAAGTACGAGAGCTGCTGAGCGCTCGTCCCCATGGGCGTGCCGGCGGGAACAAGCGTGCGGCCCGCATGAGCCCGAGCGCGAGGTCGACGGCTGCGCGCCGCGCTGCAACCGCGCGCTGGATCGCGGAGCGATTCGGCGCGTCGAGCTTCGACGCCCTGGGGCTGCCGGGCGGAGATCTCGTCGATGCCGGGCTATCCGCGCTCGCGGACGATCGCACGACGCTCGAGAGTTTGCTCGTCTCGCTCGCGGCGCCACGCTTGCGCCGCGAGGGCGTGCCGGTGGGACGGGTGCAACAGGATCCGGAGGATCGTCTGTACGCCCTGCTCGCACGGGGCTCGGGCGATCTCGCGCATGCCCGATACGGAGCCTACCTCCGCCGGATGGTTTCCTTCGCCGATGCGTGCCGCCTGGCGCGGAGCGAACGACGACGACGTGCGCCTAGTCTCACGCGGGAGCGCTTGCGTACGCTCATGGAGCTGGCGCGGTCGGCCGCCGGCCGAAGGGCGTACCGCGTGTTCCTCGTCGGGGGAGGCACGGCGGTTCTCGCCGGGTGGCGCGACTCGACCGTCGATGTCGATCTGTGCGCCGACGACGACCGCGTCTTCCGGGACATCCAGCGGATCAAGGAGCGCCTGAAGCTCAATGTCGAGTTCGCCCGGCCCGAGGAGTTCGTCCCCCCGCTCGCCGGAAGCGCGGACCGTCACCTGTTCATCGAGACCCGCGGGAACGTGAGCTACTTCCACTACGACCCGTACGTCCAGCTGCTGTCCAAGCTCGTCCGTGGGTTCCAGCGGGACGTGGAGGACGCCGACGGGTTCCTGCGCAGCGGAATGGTCGAGCCCGCGCGCTTTCGATCGCTCGTCCGTGCGATACCCGATGCGGCCTTCGCCAAGTACCCGACCCTGTCGCGGCGGGCCGTCCTCGAGGTCGTCGACGAGTTCCTTTCGCGCCGTGCCTGAGCGTCCTGGCAAGCCGCCCGGATCGCGCCGCGCGGTGCGGGAGATCCTGATCTACGGCGCCTGCTGCGGCACGCTCGTCGCCGTCCTGCGCGTCGTCGAGCACCAGTTTTTCGCCCTCGAGCACCCGCTCGCCGTCTACGGCGGCGTGATCGCCGTGCTGTTTGCCGGGGTCGGCCTGTGGCTCGGCCTGTCGCTCCCGCGGCGCCGGCCCGCTCCGATCACGCAGCGTGCCCTCGAGCCGTTCACACCCGATCGGGACCGGTTGGAAGAGGTCGGCATCACGCCGCGCGAGCTCGAGATCCTCGGGCTGATCGCCACGGGCCTGAGCAACCGCGAGATCGCCGATCGGCTGTGCGTGAGCGAGAACACGGTCAAGACCCACTCGAGCCGGCTTCTCGACAAGCTCGGCGCCAAGCGGCGGACGCAGGCGGTACGGATCGGACAGTCGATGCGCCTCATCCCTTGACGCGATTTTGGGCCGACCCGCCGGAAATCACTCGTTCGGGTGACGCGTGTCGAGCGCTGATTCCGCCACCCTGCGTGCGGGGAATCGAACCTCAGGAGGTAACCGTCGTGTTTCAGAAGGCCGTCTTGCGCTTCGGCCTGATCTCGGGAGCGATCGGGGTCGCGCTCATGTTCGCCGTCATCCCGTTGCTCGAGCGCCGATCGTACGGGGCGAGCGACCTGATCGGCTATTCGTCGATGGTGCTCTTGGCCGTCCTGGTGTTCTTCGGCATCCGCTCGTACCGCGAGACGGAGGGGGCGGGCCGAATCACGTTCCGCCGGGCGCTCGGTGTGGGCCTCGGGATCACGCTCGTGTCGTGCGCCTGCTCGGTCGTGGGCTTCGAGCTCCTGTACTTCCTCGTCGCCCCCGGGTTCGGGGACACGTTTTGCGCGTGCATGATCGAGCGGGCGCAGGCGTCGGGAGGAACCCCGGAGCAGATCGCTCGGGTGACCGAGCAGGCTCGGACGCTGAAGCGGCTCTTCGACAACCCGTTGACGAACGCGGTGATGACGTTCGTCACGACGTTCCCGGTCGGGCTCGTCGGCTCGTTGCTTTCGGCGGCGATCCTCCGCCGGCGCTGATGGGGAAGAGGCGGAGAGTGGGTCAGGTCTCGGGGTCTGACCCCGAGATCTGACCCACTACTACGGACTTATGGGTTCGGCGGGAAGCAGATGAAGCAGCCGCCGCAGACGTAGTAGCTCGTGCGCACGCCCCACGCGACGGTATTGTTGCAACAATCCTTGCCGAACTGCCCGACGACCTTCGTGTGGTTCGCGTTGTTGTAGTACGTGCAGTTGCCGGCCGGTGCGGCCTGGCTCGACGGCATGGCCAGGGCGGCGATCGCCACCACCGTCACACCCAGGAGACATGTCGCCAGGATCAGCCGAGTGGTCTTTCGTGTCATACCGCTGCTCCTTGTGCTCGGGAGGACGCCCCCTCGGCGCCCCCGCTGAAGGTGCGACGATACGAGCACAGGCACGCGAAGACAAGGCTCAATCGTTCAACACGAACGTGACACGCAAGTTGACCCGGTAGTTGGTGATCTTGCCGTTTTCGATATCGACTTTCATCTCGTTGACCCAGGCGCCGGAGATGCCTTCGAGGGTCCTCGAGGCCCGCTGGATCCCCTGGAGGATCGCGTCCTCGAACCCCTTGGTCGACGTCGAAGAGATCTCGGTGATCTTGGCCACGCTCATCCGCTCGCCTCCTTTGCTTGCCAGACCGACGCCTTCTTGGCCCACACGGTGTCCCCGTAGCGCCGGCCGAACGCCTCTGCCGTCGCGGCGAGATGCCGCGGGTCACCCGACGCCTTGTACCGGGCCACGCCGGCCCAGTACTGCGCCTCCGCCGCGCCGTCGCTCTCCGGGAAGTTCCCCAGAGCCTCGTCGAAGTACCCCTCCGCCTCTTGGAACCTCCCGGCATGGAACGCGACGTGCCCGCATCCGAGGAGGAGCTGGGCCGGGAACTCGTCGACGGGCAGGAACCCCTCGATCCGGTGGCGCTCGGCTCCGCTCGGATCGAGCACCAGGATCGTCGGTGTCCAATGCACGCCGTATCGGTCGCCGAAGCGCTTGAACGCTTCCGCGTCGTCCTTCACGTGCAGGCGCGCGGGAAGGAACTGTCGTTGGACGAGAGCCTCGACGGTATCCGCAGGCCACACCTCGGCTTCCAGCCGAGCGCAGCCCCCTCACATCGGGGCGGCGCTGAAGTCGAGCACGACCGGCTTGCTCTGCGCCCGCGCTTCGGCGAGCAGCGCATCGACGTCGTGACGAAAGGAAATCGCCATCGCATCCTCCGTTCGGTCGTTGCGTGCTGAAAGGATCGTACCCCCGTTCGCGAATTCGAGCCCGCCTATAATCCGCGGCGATGCACGAAGTACCGCTGCTGGTCGACATCACGATCGCGCTGGTCGTGGCGTTCCTCGGCGGCATGCTCGCGCGGCGGCTGGGGCTACCGACCGTCGTCGGGTATCTCCTCGCCGGGATCGTCATCGGCCCGTTCACACCCGGCTTCGTCGGCGATCTCGGGACGATCCGACAGCTCGCCGAGCTGGGCGTCGTGTTCCTGCTGTTCGGCGTCGGCCTGCACTTCTCGTTTGCCGACCTGTGGCGTGTGCGCGACATCGCGATTCCGGGTGCGCTGATCCAGACCGCGCTCGCAACACTCGTCGGGGTCGCGCTCACGCGATCCTGGGGTTGGTCCCTGACCTCGGGTCTGGTGCTCGGCCTGTCGGTGTCGGTCGCCAGCACCGTCGTGCTCCTGCGCGGGCTGACCGACCGTAATCTGCTCAACACGCCGCACGGGCAAGCGGCGGTCGGCTGGCTCGTGATGGAAGACCTGCTGTCCGTCGCGATCCTCGTGCTGATGCCGACCCTGGTCCCGGGCGAGAGCGGTGTGTCGTGGGGCGATGTCGCCTCCCAGCTGCTGAAGGCCGCGGCGTTCGTGGCCCTGATGCTGCTCCTCGGTCGGTCGGGGATCCCGTGGCTCCTCGAGCGCGTCGCGCACACGCGCTCGCGCGAGCTGTTCATCCTGATGGTGCTCGTGATCAGCCTGGGCACGGCGATGGGCGCGGCGGCACTCTTCGGGGTGTCGCTGGCGCTCGGCGCCTTCGCCGCGGGAGCCGTGATCGGCCGATCCCACCTGAGCCACCAGGTCGGCGCGGACATCCTGGTGTTCCGCGAGGCGTTCGCGGTGCTGTTCTTCGTCTCGATCGGGATGCTCGTCAACCCGACGTTCCTCGCCGGACACCTGGCACAGGTCGCGGCGCTCACGGCGTTGATCGTGGTCGGCAAGTTCGTGATCGTCCTCCTGATGGGCCTGTTCTTCGCCCGACCGGCGCGGACGTTCCTCGTGGTCGGCGTCGGGCTGAGCCAGATCGGCGAGTTCTCGTTCATCCTCGGCCAGGCCGGTCTGACGCTGGGCCTGCTCGACTCGGACCAGTACTCGCTGATCCTGGCCGGGGCGCTGACCTCGATCACCGTGAACCCGTTCCTGTACGACCTGCTTCCCGCGCTCGAGAAGCTCCTGCGCCGCGTACCGGGCCTGTGGCAGCACCTCGACGCCGGTCGACCGATCGTCCAGGCCGGGCAGGACGAGCTGCGCGATCACGTGGTCATCGTCGGGTTCGGGCGCGTCGGACGCCACCTGGTCGAGGTGCTCGATTCGCTACGCGTGAAATTCGTCGTGATCGAGTCGGACGTCGAGCGCATCCAGGCGCTCGACGAGCGCGGGACACCTGCGCTCTACGGCGATGCGGCGAACTCGGAGATCATGGTCCACGCGCACCTCGCGCGGGCCCGAGCGCTCGTCGTCACGGCTCCCGAGGACACGACCGCTCAGCTGATCGTCACCGCGGCCCGCGACTTGAACCCCGGTCTGCCGATCTTCGCTCGGGCCTCGACCGAAGCCGGGGTGCGCCAGCTCAGCCGGGCCGGCGCGCGGCGCGTCGTCCACCCCGAGCTCGAGGGCGGGCTCGAGCTCGTGCACCACACGCTGTTGAGTCTCGGCTTTCCGCGGCGCCAGGTGCACGAGTACGCCGAGGCGGTGCGCGAGGACCAGTACGAATACCACGTCGATACCGATGCCGAGCACCGTTCGCTCCACGATCTGCTGATGGCCTCGCACGGCATCGAGATCGTGTGGCTCGGCCTCGAAGCCGGAAGCCCGCTCGTCGGAGCGTCCCTGGACCAGGCCGCGATCCGCGCCCGGACCGGGGCGTCGATCGTCGCTCTGACCCGCGGGGGGAAGATCGTGCCGAACCCCAAGTCGAGCGTCGTGTTCGAGGCGCACGACAGGATCGGAGTCATCGGCGAGCCGGAGCAGATCGACGCGGCTCGAGCGCTCGTTACGGCTCGAGCCTGACGTTCCGCAGCCGCAGCGCGTTCGCGATCACCGACACCGAGCTGAGGCTCATCGCGGCGGCCGCGACCATCGGCGAGAGCATCAGGCCGAACACCGGGTACAGCACGCCGGCGGCGAGCGGCACGCCGAGCGCGTTGTAGACGAAGGCGAAGAACAGGTTCTGCCGGATGTTGCGCATCGTGGCCCGCGATAGGCGGCGCGTGCGGGCGACGCCGCGCAGGTCGCCCTGGACGAGCGTGATGCCCGCGCTCTCGATCGCCACGTCGCTACCGGTCCCCATGGCGATGCCGACCTGTGCCCGGGCCAGGGCCGGCGCGTCGTTGATCCCATCGCCGGCCATGGCGACGAAGCCCCCGTCGCGCTGCAGGCGCTCGACGATCTCGACCTTGTGCGCCGGCAGCACTTCGGCCTCGAACGCGTCGAGACCGAGCGCGGCGGCGACGGCCGCGGCCGTCGTGCGGCTGTCGCCCGTGGCCATCACGACCCGTACGCCGTCCTCGTGGAGCTGCCGCAGCGCCTCGGGCGTCTGGGGCTTGATCGGATCGACGACACCGATCGCTCCGGCGGCTCGGCCATCGACGGCGAGCAGCACGACCGTACGGTCGTCGACGCGCTCGAGGAGCGCGCCGGCCTCGACCCCCGCTTCCTCGAGGAACCTGCCGTTGCCGAGAAGCAGGCGTCGACCGGCAACGGTTCCGGCGACACCGCGCCCCGGGATCGAGCGGAAGTCGCGCGGCTCCTCGAGGCGCAAGTCCCGCGCGCGCGCGCCGGCGACGATCGCCCCGGCGAGCGGATGCTCGCTCCCCTGCTCGAGCGATGCGGCGAGGCGCAGGACCTCGGACTCCTCGAACCCCGGCGTCGCTTCGACCGTCCGGAGCTTCGGCCGGCCTTCGGTCAACGTGCCGGTCTTGTCCACGACCAGCGTATCGACCTTCTCGAACGCTTCGAGCGCCGCGGCGTCGCGAATCAACACCCCCGCTCGCGCGCCGTGTCCCACGCCGACGAGGATCGACATCGGCGTGGCCAAGCCGAGAGCGCAGGGGCAAGCGATGATCAGCACGCTGACGGCGGCGACGAGCGCATGGGCCAGCCGGGGCGGCGGGCCGATCGCGGCCCACACGGCGAACGACAGCGCGGCGATCGCGATCACGGCGGGAACGAAGAACGCGGAGACGCGGTCGGCCAGGCGCTGGATCGGCGCCCGGCTGCGTTGCGCCTCGCCGACCAGGCGCACGATCTGCGCGAGGAGCGTGTCCTGGCCCACGCGCTCGGCGCGGATCACGAGCGCACCGAGGCCGTTGAGCGTCGCGCCCGTCACGCGTGCGCCGGGGCCCGTCTCGACCGGAATCGGCTCGCCCGAGATCATCGACTCGTCGACCGCGCTCGCGCCGTCGAGGACGACGCCGTCGACCGGGATCTTCTCGCCCGGACGGACGCGCAGGCGATCGCCGACGCGCACCTGGTCGAGCGGCACGTCGCGCTCCGTTCCGTCGTCGGCGATGCGCCGGGCGGTCGTCGGCGCGAGGCCGAGGAGCGCGCGGATCGCTCCGCTCGTCCGGCTGCGCGCCCGCAGCTCGAGGACCTGGCCCAGGAGCACCAGCACGGTGATCACGGCTGCGGCCTCGAAGTACAGGCCGACCTCGCCGTGCTCGCGGAACGCTGCGGGGAACGCGCCGGGCGCAAGCGTCGCCGCCACACTGAACAGGAACGCTGCGCCGGTGCCGATCCCGATCAGCGTGAACATGTTCAGGCTGCGGTGGACGAACGATGCGGCCATGCGCTCGAAGAACGGCCAGCCGCCCCACAGCACGATCGGCGTCGTCAGGACCAGCTCGATCCACGCTCGCGAGCGGCCGGCGAGCACGGGGCTCATGGAGAGCACGACGACCGGAACCGCCAGCACCGCGCTGATCCACAGCCGTCGCGTCATATCCTCCAGCTCGGGGTTCGCGGTGTCGTCGGCCGTGACGACGCGCGGCTCGAGCGCCATGCCGCAGATCGGGCACGTCCCGGGACGATCGCGAACGATCTCCGGGTGCATCGGGCACGTGTATTCCGCGGCCGCGGGCGGCGCCGTCGGAGTCGCGCCGACGTACGTCGGAGCCGCGCCGACGTACGCCTCGGAGTTTTCCCGGAACCGCTCGAGACACGACCGGCCGCAGAACCAGTACGTCGCGCCCCGATGCTCGAGCGATCCCGCGGCGTGATCCGGGTCGACCGACATGCCGCAGACCGGATCGCGCGGATGCTCGTGCGGCACGAAATGCAAGGGACTTTCCTCTCCTCGACCGATCCTACGGTAGAATTCGTAGGAATGCTTCCCTTCGCCCGCAGCGTCGCGTTCGCGGTCCGTTGAGGCCCCGGGCGCGATCGCTTCGTCCCGTCCCCGACGACCGGTCCGTGCGCCCGCAGTGGCGCGATCTGGCCGATCGTGCGTTCTCGCGCGCCGCCGGCGCGCCGTTGATCGGCGGCAACCAGGTCCATCTCCTGGCCGACGGGCGCGAGAACTACCCGCGGTGGCTCGATGCGATCCGCTCGGCCCGGAGCCACATCCATTTCGAGAGCTACTTCTTCCTCGACGACGACACGGGCCAGGAGTTCGCCCGGGCCCTGATGGCCAAGGCCGGCGAGGGCGTCCATGTTCGACTGATCTACGACTGGCTCGGGGGGCTGGGCAAGACGTCGCGTCGCTACTGGCGCACGCTGCGCGCGGGCGGCGTCGAGGTCCGGTCGTACAACCCGCCGCAACTGGCGAACCCGCTGGGCTGGATCTCGCGCGACCATCGCAAGCTGCTCCTGGTCGACGACGAGGTCGCGTTCATCGGGGGCTTGTGCGTCGGCGACATGTGGGTCGGGAACCCGTCGCGCAGCATCGAGCCGTGGCGCGACACGGGGATCGAGATCCGCGGCTCGGCGATCGCCGAGATCGCGTCGGCGTTCGCGCGCATGTGGGCGCTCCTCGGCCACCCCATTCCCGGCGGAGCGCCGGCCGGAGCTCCGGCGCCCGCGGGCCACGTGAACCTGCGCATCGTGTCGAGCGAGCCGGCGACGGCCGGCCTGCTGCGGCTCGACCAGATGGTCGCGGCGCTCGCTCGCCGCAAGCTGTGGCTCGCCGACGCGTACTACGCCGGGACGATCGCGTACGTCCAGGCGCTCCGCGCCGCCGCGCAGGACGACGTCGACGTACGGCTCCTCGTGCCGAACGCCACCGACATTCCGATCATCCGGCCGCTCTCGCGCGCCGGCTACCGCCCGCTGCTCGAGGCCGGCGTGCGGATCTTCGAGTGGAACGGCCCGATGATGCATGCGAAGACCGCCGTCGCCGACGGCCGGTGGGCCCGTATCGGCTCGACGAACCTCAACCTCGCGAGCTGGTTCGGCAACTGGGAGCTCGACTGCGTCGTGGAGGACGAGGCGGTCGGCATCGAGATGGAGCAGATGTACCTGCGCGATCTGGAGCGGGCGACCGAGGTCGTGCTCGACCAGCGCAGGCGGGCGCGGGCGCCGGGCGAGCCACGCCCTCACGTCTCCGGTGTGGGCCACACCGGAAGCACACGCCGAGCGACCGCCGGCGCGCTGCGCATCGGGCGGGAGATCGGAGCGGCGATCATGGACCGTCGCGTGCTCGGCCCGGTCGAAGCGCGCCTGGCGTTCGTGGTCGGGCTCGCGCTCTGCGCGCTCGCGATCGGCGTGGCCGTGTTTCCGCGAGCGCTGGCCTACCCGGCCGCGGTGCTCTGCCTATGGGGCGGCATCGCCCTGGTGTTCCGGTCGTTCCAGCTTCGGCGCGCCCGCAGCCGTGCCGTGACCCAACGCCGGGGACGAGGTCTCGTGGCGCGGGAGAAGCGCGATCTGACCCCGCCCTAGCTCAACCGGTCGGCGAGCGTGGCGTGGCCGCGCGCCCGAGCGACCTCGGCCGGCGTTCGTCCCTCGGCGTTCCGCGCCGTTCGATCGGCGCCGAAGTGCAGCAGGATCAGCGCCGACTCGAGCTGGCCGCTCTCGGCCGCGGCGTGCAGCAACGTGCCGCGCTCGCCGCCGAGCGCGACGAGCGATCGATCGGCGGCCAGCCGTGAGACGAGCCGCCGCGGAAAGCCCCAGCCGGCGAGGACCAGAACGCCGAACGCCCGCGGCGTCGCCCGGAACTGGTGATCCAGGAGCTCGTCCGACCCGCCGCGCGAGCGCAGGAGCGCGCACAGCTCGGGGTTCGCCGAGAACTCGGCCCACGCGAGACACGTCGCGCCGGCGTAGCCGCGCCAGTTGGGATCCGCGCCGTGATCGAGCAGGAACCGTGCGACCTCGAGCCAATCGCAGCGACACGCGATGTACAGCGCATCCGATACCTGATCGGCGTCCGCGGCCGGCGGTCGGGGCAGCGGGGCGCCGGACTCGGTGAACCGCGAGCTGCCGGTCGCGCTCGGTCGCGCTCGCAGCCGGCCGTCGGACCAGAACGCTCGCACACGGTCGAGCAGGCCGAGACCCGCGGCACAGAACAGGTCGGGCTCGATACCCGACTCGACCAGCCGGTGGGCGGCATCGAACGCCCAGCACGTGACGGCCCACGACAGAGCGGAGTGCGCCGAGTCTCCGTATCGTGCCTGGGCCTGCGCCCCGTGCTCGAGCAGCACGTCGACGAGCGCCGGGCGGTTCTCGCCCGCGGCCACGTGCAGCGGCGTGCTCCCGTCGTCGAACGGCAAGCGCGCGAGGATCGGAGCCGCCGCGACGAGCGTCCGGGCGCCCGCGGCGTCCCCGTCCTCGATCATCCGGCGGAGCTGGATCGATTCGACCCGGCGCTTGAGCTTGGACCAGCTCGGGAACCCGTACTGCATCGCGATCGCGCGCTGCGCGGCGGCCAGGGTCTTATGGGCGCCCGCGGCGCGCAGGTCCTTGGCCTGGTTCTTCAGCTGCTCGAGGCTCGGGCGCTCGGGAAGCGGGATCGGGGACGACTGCGACATGACGACCTCCATGCCAAGACCGGCGGTCCGCGAGCCGGCGGCATGTGGTCGACGTCGCCCGGCGACAGTCTGAGGGGTGGGCTCGGCCCTGTCCGCGGACCCGGAGGCGCCCCCGCGCGCACCCCGGGATTATAAACGCGGACGCGCTACGGCACGACGACGACGTCGCCGGGCTGGAGATACAGGGGCGTCTGGCGCCGGGCGTGCAGCACGAGCGACCGGTAGTTGTACGGGATGCGCTGGGTCGCGCCCTTCCCGCCCGCGCTCGCGCGGATCACGAACATCTTGGCCGGCGACGCGAAATCGGTGAACCCGCCGGCCTCGGCCAGAGCGTCGACGATCGACACCTTGCCGCGCAGCGGAAAGCGTCCGGGCTCGCGCACCTTGCCCATGACCGAGAACGAATAGCTGTTGACCTCGGTCACGATCACCGCGACCTCCGGCGTCTCGACGTACTGCGCGAGACGGTCGCGGATCTGCTGCCCGAGCTCGGTCGCGGTCAGCCCCGCCGCCTGGACGTCCTGCAGCAACGGCAGCGAGATCAGCCCGTCGGGCCGCACGGGCACCGTGCGGCTCAGCTTGTCGTTGTTCCAGACCGAGATGTCGAGCACGTCGTGCGGGCCGATGCGATAGGTCTCCGGGACCGCACGCTCGGTCTTGGCCTTGGCCCGGGTCTTCGTCGGTGCCGCGAGCGTGTGCGCACCCAGGCCCAGCATGATCAGCGTGAGAATCGCAGCCGTGTTTCGCCGATGAGTGGTGCCGGTCATGATGGCTCCTGATCGTCGTCGGTCGACGTGGGTCTTTCGGACGGGGTTCGCTCGCTCGCCATGTACCGCTGCTCGAGCGCGCGGCCGGCCGGTGTCGCCGTGAACGGGGGACCCGGGATGGCCGCAGCCTCGATGCGGAACATCACGCCGAACGTGTGGAACTCGCTGTCGAGCTCGGATCCCGTGCGGTCCTGTTGATCGTGGTACCGGTGGAACACGCCGATCCGCATGTGCCGGTCGAGGACCCACGACACCGTCTCCGACACCTCGAAGTAGTTGACCTCGTCGGGCGGCACCACGTCGGGGAACGTCATCATGTCGTCGCGCCGGGCATAGGCGGCGAGCACCGCGAGCAACAGCCCCCGCCGCTGGGCCGGAAGCCGGCGCCAGCCGAAGTACACGCCGTCGTCGAGCGTCGGACCCGCGCGTCCGGATCCCGCGCTGATCGCACGGTTCGTCCCGAGCGACAGCACGGTCAGCGGCTTGGGCCGCCACTCGAACGACAGGTCGTAGGTCGGCTCGAGGATCTGCTCGTCGTCCTGATCGAGGCGCGACGCACCGCCCCATAGCTCCACACGCCCGGTCGGGCCGAGCTGCTGTCCCACCGTCGCGTGCGCCGTCGCGACGTTCGCGACCGGCAGCACCTCGTAGTCGATCACGCGCCCCGAGGCCACGAGGCCGGTCGTGGTCCCCCGCGGACTCAGGTACTGCCAGCCGAGACTGCCGGCCGCGGTGCGGTGATTGTTGAGCGGTAGCAAGGGGTCGTCGGCGTAGCGCACCTCGCCGGCGTCGAGGTCCCACAGCATGCCGCCGCGCTGCGACACGCCCACGCGCCCACCGAGACCGACGAACCCACGGTCGGTCGTCGTGCGCGGCAGGAGCGACGTTCCCTCGTCCGGCTGGATCGCGCTGAACTCCTGCGTCCTCAGCCGTGCCGCATCGACGTTGAAGTGCAACGACGACTGCTCGGAGAACCGCTTGTTCAGGCTCGAGCGCAGCACGTGGCCGGTAAAGCTGAGGTCCTCCTCGTCCGGATACTCGTCGTGGTACGGGGCATACAGCAGCTCCCATACGGTCGTCGGCGCCTCGACGTTCAACCCCAGCTCGAACGTCGCGCGGCCGGCCATGGCCTCGGTGACCGGACCGACGTTGTTGACGTTACCGTCGTGATACGCACGCAGCTCGAGCGCGGGGAGGAAACGCACGTTGGCGCCCCATGCCGCGACGGGGACGAGCGCCAGGAACGCGGCGGCTCCCAGGGTCCGATGAACGGTGACTAACATGTGCACACCCTTTCGACTCAATCACGCTACGCCCCAGCGCGAGGTCGTTCCATCGAATGGAACCCGTAACTCGGGCGGGTGGAACCCCGAGGTCCCGCGGAGGGAAAGACCGGACCCGTCGAGAATCGCCTGAGCCCGAACGCGTTCGGGCGTTCCCCTGCGTGTCGCTGGGCAACCTCCCCGCGATGAATTGCTGCCTCCTGCCCATGTTCGGTCGGTTCGACCGCGCTTAGATTCCCAACGTCGCAACGAGCGAACGCTTTCGAGCCCGTTGGACGAGAGACCGTGCACTGCGTCAACGCCATGGATCCTCGGAGCCAAGGGGGCGAAGCCCAGCCCAGCGGCCCGTGGCACGCCCTGTGGACCCACAGTCAATGCGAGGTCCTGGTGCGCGACCAGCTCGCGGCGAAGGGGTTCGAGACGTTCCTGCCGCAGATCGAGACGTGGTCGTTCCGCGGCGCCAAGCGCGCGCGGCGCGCCGCGTGTCTGTTCCCCGGATACCTGTTCCTGCACCACCCGTCGATCGACAAGCGCTCGTACCTCGAGATCGCCCGCGTGCGCGGACTGGTGCGGATCCTCGGCGAGCGCTGGGATCAGCTGGCCGTCGTGCCGGCGTCGCAGATCGAGGCCGTGCGCCGGCTCCTCGACGCCGAGGAGCGCCCGCAGCCGTACCCGTACCTGGCGGGCGGGCGGCGCGTGCGGATCTGCGGCGGCCCGCTGCGCGACATCGAGGGGTTCCTCGTCGAGCCGCCCGGGGATCGCTCGTTGCTCGTGATTTCGATCGAGCTGTTCTGCCGAAGCCTGTCCGTCGAGGTCGACGGCAACCTGGTAGCCCCGTGCTGAGCGCAGCCCGCAGGCGAGCCGGAGGAGGACGGAGATGAGCGAGATCCTGGCCGTGTGTCGCCGCCGGCGGCACCTCGCGATGTTCGTGGTGGCGATCGGGCTGGCGGCGACGGTCACGATCGTGGCCGCACTGCCCGACGTGTACCGGATGAAGACGACGCTCTTGGTCGATCGGGGCGAGGTGTCGGGCGAGCTGGTGAAGATCAACTCGCCGAAGGAGCTCGACCTCGAGGTCAAGACGATCACTCAGGACGTGATGAGCCGCGCGCACCTGCTCGAGCTGATCGACCAGTTCGACCTCGCGCCGCACCTGCGGACCGTGGCCGAGCGCGAGGCGTTCGTCGAGAAGCTGCGCCGCGAGATCGGCTTCGAGATCGAGGAGGGCCAGCCGGGGTACAACCGCGACTCGACGGTGTCGTTCTCGCTGAGCTACCAGGGAACCGATCCGGACAAGGTCGCGGGCGTGGTCAACGCGCTGGCCGACCTGTACATCGCGCGGAACGCGGAGAACCAGCAGCGCCTGGCCGCCGGTACGTCCGAGGCGCTGGCCGACGAGCTCGCCGCGGCCGAGCGGCAGCTCGCGGCGCAGGAGCAGAAGTTCCTCGCATTCAAGCGCCAGCACACGGGCGCGCTGCCCGACCAGGTGGCGACACAGCTGCGGACGCTCGAGCGGCTGAGCGCGCAGCTCCAGAACAACCGCGACCGGCGGCTCGAGATCGGACGCGAGCTCGAGCGCCGGACGGTGTCGGTCGGTGTCGGCTCGGAGATCCAGGCCGGCCTCGACCCGACGGAGGCGAAGCTGCTGCAGATGCGAAACGAGATGCGCGACCTACGGTCGAAGTACAGCGAGCGGTATCCCGACGTCGTGGCGCTGCAGCGCCAGATCACGGAGCTGGAGGGCCAGGTCGACCAGACGCCCAAGCCGAAGGCGGCCTCCGCGCCCGCGCCGGCCGCGCCGACCGTCTCGAACCGGGAGAAGCGGGTGGCCGAGGAGGTTCGGGCGCTGGACCAGGAAGAGGCGCAGCTGAACCAGGCGATCCAGCAGTACCAGAACCGCGTCGATGCCGCGCCACGCTACGGCATCGAATTGGACGCGCTGACGCGGGACTACGAGGCGACGAAGGAGCAGTACCACTCGCTCCTTCGGCGCGCCGACGAGCTGCGCCTCGCGGGGCGCCTCGAGCAGCAGCTGTCGCAGGGTCAGTTCCGGGTCCTCGACCCGGCCCTGACCACCGCACCGCCCACCGGACCGGACCGGCTCAAGCTGTTCCTCGGCGGGCTGCTCCTGTCGCTGACGGCGGCCGCGGGGGTCCTCGTGCTCGCGGAGCAGCACGACACGTCGTTCCACGGCCTGGCGGCCCTTCGTGCGTTCACGCGGGTGCCGGTGCTGGCGTCGATCCCGCAGATCTCGTCGCGCAAGGGGCGGGCGGGCCGCTTCGGCCGCGCCAGCACACGGCTCCTCGTCGAGAGCGCCGCGGTCGTGCTCGTGATCGGCCTGAGCCAGCACATCGTGAGCGGCAACGAGGCCCTGGCCCTGCTGCTCGCCGGAGGCGTCCCATGAACGTCGTGAAGCTCGAGACCCGATACGACCGTGTGGACCTCAACGAGCGAGACCTCGACGATCGACTCGTCGCCCTCACCGCGCCGACGTCTTACGCCGCCGCGCAGTACCGCAGCCTGGCCTACACGCTGCGCGCCGACCGCCCGGACGTGCGGATGATCGCCGTGTGCAGCCCGGCCCTCGGCGACGGCAAGTCGACGACGGCGGTGAATGTCGGTGCGGCGATGGCCCGCGACGGTGGAGCCCGCGTGCTCGTCGTCGACTCGGACCTGCGCCGACCCACCGTGGCGCAGCTGCTCGGCGTCTCCGACCGGCCGGGGGTCAGCGAGCTGCTCGACGACGACGATCGCTCGCTCGACGACCACGTGATCTCGATCCCGTCGTTCCGGTTGTCGGTCCTGCCCGCGGGACGCCGGCTCGACGACCCGTACCGCGCGTTCCAGTCCCGGCGCTGGGAGCAGCTCCTCGACGCGATGCGCGGCGGGTTCGACCGGATCGTGTTCGACACGCCGCCGCTCCTGCCCGTCCCGGACGGCCACGTGATCGCCGCCGGGGTCGACGGGGTCCTGCTCGTCGTCGCGGCGCACCACACCCGGCGCACGTTCGTCGAGGAGGCGCTGAGCGCGCTCGATCCGGCGAAGGTCCTGGGGATCGTGTTCAACGGAGACGACGAATCGCCGTCGCGCTACGGGCGCTACCACGGCGAGTACTACCAGCGCCCGTCCGGAAACTGATCCTCCCCCCGGGTTTCGCCTTCCCCAGGAGCCTGCGATGTGTGGAATCGTCGGATTCGTCGGCCAGCGTGACGCCGTATCGTTCCTGCTGCCCGCGCTGCGCCGGCTCGAGTACCGGGGCTACGACTCGGCCGGTGTGGCGACGCTGAACGGCGCGGGCCTCGAGCTGCACCGTGCCGTCGGGAAGATCGCTGCGCTGCAGTCGCACCTGCGCAACGGCGTCGCGCGGGGTCCGCTGGGGATCGCGCACACACGGTGGGCCACCCACGGAAGCCCGTCGGTGCTCAACGCGCATCCGCACGTCGATTGCGAGCGGCGCGTGGCGATCGTGCACAACGGGATCATCGAGAACTACCGCGAGCTCAGGCGTCAGCTCGAGGCCCAGGGCCACCGGTTCCAATCGGACACCGACAGCGAGGTCGTGGCGCACCTGATCGAGGAGCACCGGAACGGCAGCCTGGTCGACGCGCTGCGGCGGGCCGTGGGCTGCCTCGAGGGCGCGTACGCGATCGCCTGCATCGCCGAGGACGCGCCGAACACGCTGGTCGCCGTGCGTCGCGGCGGCTCGCCGTTGATCGTCGGTCACGGCGACGGCGAAGCGTACCTGGCGTCCGACATCCCCGCGCTCCTCGGCGCGACGACGCGCATCACGGTCCTCGAGGAGGGCGAGATCGCGGTCCTGTGTCCCGACGGGATCGAGATCCACGACGTCTGCGGACCGAGCGTCCGCCGGCCCCGGCCTGCGATCGTGGACTGGGACGGGCAAACGGCCGAGCGCGACGGCTACCCGCACTTCATGCTCAAGGAGATCTTCGAGCAGCCGCACGTCGTACGGCAGACGATCGGCGAGCGTCTCGACCCCGAGACGGGCGAGGTGGGCTTGCCCGAGCTGGGCCTGCTCGATCAGGAGCTCGTCGGCCTCGCGCGGCTGTGCTTCGTCGCCTGTGGGACATCGTGGCATGCGGGGCTCGCCGGCCGGTACCTCATCGAGCGCTTCGCCCGGCTGCCCGTCGAGGCCGACATCGCCTCGGAGTTCCGGTATCGCGACCCGATCCTCGACGGTCGCATGCTGACCGTGCCGATCTCGCAGTCCGGCGAGACGGCCGACACGCTGGCCGCGATGCGTGAGGCCCGCGCGCGCGGCAGCCGGACGGTCGCGATCTGCAACGTCGTCGGCAGCTCGATGGCCCGCGAGGCCGACGGCGTCGTGTTCACGCGCGCGGGGCTCGAGATCGGCGTGGCGTCGACCAAGGCGTTCACGGCCCAGCTCGCCGCGCTGACGTTGCTCGCGCTGAAGCTCGGCGTGGCCCGCGGGTTCCTCGCCGCAGACGACGCACGCACGATCGCCCGCGAGCTCGCGCTGATCCCGGACCACATGGCCCGGATCCTCGAGCGGAGCGACCGGATCCGCGCGGTCGCCGAGCGCTACCTGGATGCCAAGAACGCCCTGTTCCTCGGCCGCGGCGTGAACTACCCGCTGGCGCTCGAGGGGGCGCTCAAGCTCAAGGAGATCTCGTACGTCCACGCCGAGGGCTGCGCGGGCGGCGAGCTGAAGCATGGGCCGATCGCCCTGATCGACCCGGAGATGCTCGTCGTCGCCGTCGCCCCGACCGACTCGAACCACGTCAAGATCGCGAGCAACATCGAGGAGATCCGCGCGCGTGGCGGGCACATCCTGGCCGTCACGACGGACGGCGACGAGGCGATTCGCGGTCGGGTCGACGAGGTGCTGCCGGTCCCAAGGACGCTCGAGGCGTTGCAACCGCTGCTCGTCGCGCTCCCGCTGCAGCTGTTCGCGTACCACGCCGCAGCGCTGCGCGGCTGCGACGTCGATCAACCCCGCAACCTGGCGAAGAGCGTGACGGTCGAATGAGCCAGTGCCCCCATCCCGTGTCGCTCGCCGGCGCGCTGTGGGACGTGCTGCTCGAGCACCCCGTGGCCGCGCTGTCCCTTTGCGCGCTCGTCGTCGCGCTCGGTGTGGGGCTCGCCGTGTCGGCGATCGTCCGCCGGCGCCACGATCGGCAGCCCGAGCGCGTCGTCGTGCTCGACGCGAGCTCGGGCTCGTCGCCGCTCCTGGTCCAGCTCGCACGGGACGAGAACGCGCGGCGGGCCGTGGTCGGCGTCGTGACCGACGCTCCGGGTGCCGAGGCGTCCGTGCTCGGCGGCACGGCCGAGCTGTACGAAGTCGTGCGGCGCACGGGGGCCGAGCGCATCGTCGTGAACGCGCCCGATCCACGGTCGTGCGTGCCGCGCTCGCGGCTCCTCGACTGCTGGCTCCGCGGCATCGCCGTCGAGCCGGTCGAGACGTACTGCGAGCGCGTGACCGGCCGGCTGGCGATCGAGACGCTGCAACCCGCGGATCTGCTGTTCGGCGCGAGCCTGTTCAAGACCGGACGGCAGAAGGCCACGGCGCGGGCCCTGAGCCTGACCTTCGCCATTCTGGCCCTGCCGCTGCTCCTGCCGTTCTTCGCGCTCGTGGCGCTGTGGATCAAGCTCGACTCGCGCGGGCCCGTGTTCTTCGTCCAGCAGCGGATCGGAGCCCACGGCCGGTCGTTCCCGCTGGTCAAGTTCCGGACGATGCACACCCGGCGCGACACCACGTCCGAGTGGGTCGAGGACAACGAGCACCGGATCACGCGCGCCGGGCGCGTGCTGCGCCGGTTCCGCATCGACGAGCTTCCGCAGGTGCTCAACGTGCTGCGCGGCGAGATGAACCTCGTCGGCCCACGGCCGCACCCCGAGAGCAATCGCGCGCTCCTCGTCACGGTGTTTCGCAACATGCCCGAGTGCGGGGCCGAGATCCCGTACTACGCGCTGCGCACGCTCGTTCGACCGGGCATCACCGGCTGGGCCCAAGTGCGCTACGGCTACGCCAACGGCGTCGAGCAGGAGGTCGAGAAGCTGCGCTACGACCTGTACTACGTCAAGAACTGGTCGCTGTGGCTCGACCTGCGGATCCTGTTCGAGACGGTGCGGGTCGTGTTTTGCGGGCTGGGCCACGAGTCGGACTCCGCGCACGCCCGGCGCATCGCACGACGGGCGCAGAGCCTGAGGGCCGGCGCGTCGTGACCTCGCGAGTGAACGCCGTCGCCGCACGCCTCCCCGGACCCGCCGGGGGCGCGGACTGGTGGCGCACCGAGCCGGCGCCGGCCACGGTCGGTGAGCCGGCGGGGTCTGCCGGGTCCGTTCCGTTCGCCATGGTCCTCGTGTTCACGTTCGTGCTCGTCGTCGCGCCGCAGAACCTCGTTCCGAGCCTTCAGCCGTTCCGCATCGCGTTCGTCACGGCGGTCGTCGCGGCGGCGACGCTGTTCTTCGGGCGCCTGGCGCAACGCGGACCGCTGAGCATCGTCACGACCGAGATCCGGCTCCTCGCCGTGCTCGTCCTGTGGGCGCTCCTCACCGTTCCGTACTCGTACTGGCCGTCGGGCAGCCTGCGGTTCCTGCTCGAGGTGTACGCGAAGACGGTCATCGTGTTCTGGCTGCTGTGCAACACGGTCGACACACTCGCCCGCCTGCGCACCGTCCTGTGGACGCTCGCGCTGCTGTCGATTCCGGTCGCGCTGACCGGGATCGGGCACTTCGCCGCCGGCGTCGTCGGGACCGCGCGCGGCGCCGCGCTGCCGCGCATCGCCGGGTACCAGGCGCCGCTGTCGGCGAACCCGAATGACATGGCGCTGCTGCTGAACCTGATCCTGCCCCTCGCCGCGGCCCTGGCGATCGCCAGCCGCCGGGCCGCAATGCGCGCGCTCCTGCTCGCGATCGTCGGTGTCGGAGCGACCGCCGTCATATGCACGTTCTCCCGCGGCGGATTCCTGACGCTCGTGTTCGCCGGCGCGCTGTACACGTTCCGGCTCACCCGGCGCACCGGGCGAGCGCGGATCGTCGTGCTGTTGCTCCTCGCCGCGCTCGTCGCGATCCCACTCCTGCCCACGGGCTATCTGGGCCATCTCGACACGGTGCTGCATCCGGAGACCGACCCCACGGGATCGGCGCCGCAGCGCTGGCACGACACGCTCGCCGCGGGCCGGTTCGTCGCCACGCATCCGTTCGTTGGCGCAGGCCTGGGCATGGGCGTGCTGGCGCTGAACGAGGTGCGCGGGGCGACGTGGACCAAGGTGCACAACGTGTACCTCGAGCACGGCGTCGATCTCGGGGTCCCGGGCCTGCTGCTGTTCCTGCTGCTCGTCCTGACGGCGCTGCGCAGCGCGAAGCGCGCTCGCGACCGCGGCCCGGCGGAGCTGTCGGTCCTGGCCGAGGGGATCCACGTCAGCCTCGCGGCGTTCGCGTTTGCCGGGCTGTTCCATCCCGTGGCGTACCAGTTCTACTTCTATTACGTGGCCGCGCTCGCCGTGGCGGCGCACCAGCTCCTCGCGGTGGAAGGTCGATGAGCGCCCAGAAGAGCGAGCGCATCCGCGTGCTGCACGTGCTGACCAACCTGCACGTCGGCGGGACCGAGCGCCAGGCCGTGGCCCTCACGTGCGGCCTCGATCCGCGACGGTTCGAGGTCGGGCTCGCGTGCCTCAGCCGCTCGGGAGAGCTGCACGACGAGGTCGAGCGCTGCGGCATTCCGATCGACACGTACCCGATGCATCGGCTGTACGGTCCGGCGTCGATGTACCAGCGCTTTCGGCTCGCGCGGTACGTACGCGAGCGGCACATCGACGTCGTGCAGAGCTACGGGTTCTACGCCAACCTGTTCGCCACGCCGGCGGCACGCCTGGCCCGCGTTCCGGTGGTCCTGGGGTCGGTGCGCGACGTCGGCGACCTGCTGTGGACCGCGCGCCAGCGTCGGGCCCAGCGGCTCGTTTGCGGACTGTGCGATCGGGTGATCGTCAACGCCCACGCGGTCGCGCGCCGGTGCATCGAGCTGGGCTACGACCCGTGGCGCATCCTGGTGATCCCGAACGGGATCGATCCCCGGCGATTCGTCGCGCTCGAGACGGGCTGGCGCGAGCGCAACGGGATCCCGCCCCAGGCGACGCTCGTAACGGTCGTGGCGCGGCTCGCGACCGCGAACGGCGTCGACTTCAAGGGGATCCGTGATTTCCTCGCCGCCGCTCGGCTCGTCGCCCCAAGGTTCGAGCATGCGCGGTTCCTGCTCGTCGGCGACGGATCGAACCGCCCGGCGCTCGAGGCGCTTGCGCACGAGCTCGGGCTCGGCGAGCGGGCGATCTTCGTCGGCTTTCGGCACGACATTCCCGAGATCCTCGGGCACTCGTCGGTCCTCGTCCAGCCGTCGTTGACCGAGGCGATGTCGAACAGCATCCAGGAGGCGATGGCCGCGAGCTTGCCCGTCGTGGCCACGGACGTGGGCGGGAACCCCGAGCTCGTCGAGGACGGCCGGACCGGGCTGCTCGTTCCGGCCGCCGATCCGGCGGCGCTGGCCCGGGCGATCGAGACGCTGCTCGGCGACCCCGAGCTGCGCCAGAGCCTCGGGCGCGCCGGACGCCGCCGCGTCGTCGAGCGCTACTCCCTCGACCGGTTGATCGATTCGATCGAGACGCTGTACGCGTCCCTGCTGGCCGAGCGCCGGACCAGGCGCCGCGCCGGATGGACCTCCAACGCAACGATCGGCCGCCCGGTCGGTCTCGGGTGAAGAGCGATGCACCAGCTCCAGTCGAATCTCCCTTCGCCTCGTTCGTCTCGCGTCGACGTGCTGCGCGCACGCGACGCGTTCGAGCGGATCGAAGACGTGTGGAACGGGCTCGTCGACCGCTCGGGGATCAATCATCCGTATCTGACCTCCGAGTGGCTGAGCACGTGGTGGGAGTGCTTCGGCGGCGGGGAACCACCGCACGTGCTCCTGGCGTGGGACGACGACACGCCCGTCGCCGCCGCGCCGATGATGCTGCGCCGGCGCTGGATCTACGGCCTGCCGTTCCGCTCGCTCGAGCTGATGGTCAACCCCCACACGCCGCGCGCCGACCTGCTGCTCGCCGAGGACGCCGAGCACGGGCTGCGGACCCTGTGGACTCATCTGCGCGGCGACCCGACGTGGGACGTCCTGGTGCTGGCCCAGCTCCCGTCCGATTCGCCGACGCTGCGGTTGCTCCCGCAGCTCGCATCGAACGACGGGTTCCGCACCGGGGTCTGGCACTCGAGCGAATCGCCGTACGTCGAGTTCGATCGCAGCCGCACGTGGGACGAGTTCTTGCGCGGCTTGGGCAAGAAGCGCTGCCGGGTGCTGCGCCGGCGGCGGCGGGGCCTCGAGAAGCTCGGTCCGGTCGCGGTCGAGCATCTGCGGGACTCGGCCGAGGTCGGCGGGGCGCTGACCGACCTGTTGCGGATCGAGGCTGCGGCGTGGAAGGGCGAAGCTGGCACGGCGATCGCCAGCACGAAGGAGTGCGAGGCGTTCTACAAGAAGTTCGCCTGTGTGGCGGCCCATCGCGGCTGGATGCGCCTGGGCTTCCTGTCCGTCGACTCGCGGCGCATCGCCGTGAACTTCGTCCTGCGCTACAAGGACCATGCGTACCTGATGAAGTCGGGATACGACCCGAGCTACGGCCGCTATGGCCCGACCCACCTGCTCATCGAAGAGGACATGCGTCAGGCGTACTCGACGGGGGCCCAGGAATACGACCTCCTCGGGGACAACGACACGTGGAAGCGCGACTGGACGCGCACGACGCGCGATCACGCGTGGCTGTTCGTGTTCGCCAAGCGCTGGAAGTCGCGCTGGGCCCATCGGGCCAAGTTCGACCTCGCGCCGCGTCTCCGGCGGCGGAGAGTGTCATGACGCTGCGAGATAGCGAAGCCTTGTGGCGCGACGGCGGCGGTTACTACACCGAGCTGGCGGATGAGCTGCTGGCCCGTCCGATCCTCCCGAACCCGCAACGGCTACGGGACCAGCGGCTCCTGTCGCTGTTCCGCGATCACGTCGACCTGCACCCGGGGTCGGAAGTGCTCGAGATCGGCTGTGGGCGCTCGCCGTGGCTCCCGCACCTGGCGACGACCGGCTGTCGCGTGACCGGGATCGAGCGCGAGGCCGCCGCCGCCGAGCTGGCGCGAGCCAATCTCCAGGGCGCGGGAGCGCACGGCGACATCCGCTGGGGCGATGGCTTCGCGTTCACACAGAACCACGACCTCGTGGGACGCTTCGACCTCGTGTTCTCGATGGGCCTGATCGAGCATTTCGCCGATGCGCCGGGACGGCTCCGCGCATTGCGGCAGTACCTCAAGCCCGGCGGCCGGATCTTGACGACCGTGCCGAACCTGCACGGCGTGAACTGGTTCCTGCAGTGGCTCGGCGGTCGGGATCGGCTCGAGATGCACGTGTGCCACGACGCGACGACGCTCGAGCGGGCCCACGAGGCGGCGGCGTTCGAGACCGTGGCCAAGGGCTACGTCGGCTTCTGCGACGGGTATCTCTCGGGGCTCGGCCGGACCGCCGGTCGGCGGCGCCGCGCGCTCCACCGCCGGCTGTGTCGAGCGCTCGGTCTGTCGTGCGAGGCCTGGCTCCGCGCCGGCCGCGGGCGCGGCACGCCCGAGTCGAGGTGGCTCGCCCCTCACTTGTATTACGTCGGCCGACACGCCAACTAGGGGCCCCCCATGCACGCGATGCAACACGACACGATCACCGAAGTTCTCAGAGACCCGCGCGGGCTCGAGCGGCTGCGCTCGGAATGGGACGACCTGCTCGCCGACGGCTCGTCCGACTCTCCGTTCTTGACCTGGGAGTGGCTCGACCCGTGGTGGCGGCACCTCGGCGAGAGGCGCCGTCTGGCGATGGTCCTCGTCCGGGCCCAGGGTCGTCTGATCGGAGCCGCGCCGTGGTGTCTCGCGCCGCCGAGCCCGCGCCTCCTGCTCCCATTCTCGCGCATCGAGTTCCTCGGCGGCGGAAGCGTCGGATCGGACTACTTGGACATCGTGCTGCGCCGGGGGTTCGAGCGCACCGCGCTCGAAGCGCTCGAGCGACACCTGGTCGGTCGTCCGCGGGTCCTGCACCTCGCGGGTCTGCCACAAGGCGGCACCGCGGTCCAGGAGCTGGCCACACGACTCGAGCGCCGCGGCTGGAGCGCCGAACGGCGCGACCAGGGCCCGTGCCCGTTCATCTCGCTCGAGGGGTTGACGTGGGACGCGTACCTCGAGCAGTGCACCGCGTCCCAGCGCTACGCGTTCCGCCGCAAGCAGCGGCGCATCCAGGGCAACTTCCGCGTCGAGTTCGAGCAGATCCGGACCGAGCCCGAGCGCGCGGAAGCGCTGGCCGTGCTGATCGAACTGCACAACCGGCGCTGGAAAGGGCGCGGCGGCTCGGACGCCCTGCACCGCTCGGACCTGCAAGCGTTCCACGACGAGGCGTCCCGGCATGCGCTGGCCCGCGGGTGGCTCCGGCTGTTCGTCCTGCGCCTGAACGGCCGCAACGTGGCCGCGCTGTACGGGCTGCTGTACCGGAACGTGTTCCACTTCTACCAGTCGGGGTTCGATCCGGCGTTCGGCAAGTGGAGCGTCGGTCTGGTCACGCTCGGCTGGACGATCCGCCGGGCGATCGAGGAGGGAGCGACCGAGTTCGACTTCCTCCACGGCGACGAGGCGTACAAGGGTCACTGGACCCGCAGCTGGCGCGGCCTCGAGCGACTCGAGCTGTATCCGCCGCGCCTGTTCGGCGTCGCGTGCCGCAAGATCACCGAGACGAGCCGCGCTGCCCGGGCGCTCGTGCGCCGGCTCGCGACCGCCGGGAGCCCGTCGTGCTGACACGGCTGGCCAAGAGCGCGATCGCGTGCACGCTCCACGGCGCGGGCGTCACCGCCCTACGGCGCTGTCGGCGGCCGTACCCGCTGATCCTGGCGTACCACCAGGTCGTCGACGACTTCCAGGCCAGCGCGCGCTCGACCTTCCCGTCGATGCTGATCTCGGTGGCGATGCTCGCCCGCCATCTGGAGTGGCTCGGCCGTCGCTACCGGTTCGTGTCGCTCGACGAGGCCGCGGAGCTGGCGCGCCGGGAGGAGGCCGGCCGCGGAACGAAGGTCGTCGCGATCACGTTCGACGACGGCTACCGGCAGGTGTACGAGCACGCCGTGCCGCTCCTGCTGCGCCTGGGCGTGCCGGCGACCGTGTTCGTGGTCTCCGAGCAGATCTCGGACGGCGGGATGTTCGTCCACGATCGGCTGGTCGACCTGCTGCGTCGCGGCGCTCGGTCCTGGCGTCGCCCGGTCGACGAGCTGCGCTGGCAGCTCGAGCGCGCGGGTGTCGCACCGTCCGAGGCCCTGGGCCTCGCCGCGCTCGCCGACAGCTCGACGGACACGGCGGCGAAGCTGCTCGAGTCGCTCCCCGGTCCGTGCCTGCGGTGGCTCGTGCGCCAGCTCGAGGACCAGCTCGGTCCGGGCGACGCGGGCGAGCACGACCCGTTGACGTGGGACATGCTCCGGTCGATGCAGCGCGCGGGGATCACGATCGGATCCCACACCCGTACCCACGTATGGATGACGAACGAGGCGCGGCCGACGCTGCTGCGCGAGACGATCGAGTCGCGACGCGAGCTCGAGCGGCGGCTCGGCCTGCCGGTCGAGCACTTCGCGTATCCCGGCGGGTCGTTCGATCCGCTGGCCGTGGACGCCGTCGCCGCCGCGGGCTACCGGTTCGCGTACACCGTGTGCCGGCACCGCAACGCGCAGCAGCCGCAGCTGACGATCCCGCGCAGCGTGTTCTGGGAGCGCACGTGCCTGAACGCGTTCGAGCGGTTCTCCGGCGCGATGATGGGCTGTCAGACCACCGGCGTGTTCGCGCGCTGTCCGAGCCCGCATCGGCGCGAGGCCGCGGCATGAGCGGGACGGCGACCTCGACGCTCAAGCCGTCGATGCAGCTGATCGTCGGACGCGCTGCCGCGTACGCGCTGACGTTCTGCGTCCCGCTGGTCCTGGTCCGGCTGTTCGACCCGGCGCAGTTCGGGCAGTACAAGGGTCTGTTCCTCGTGTTCTCGACGATCTACGCCATCGCCCAGATCGGGATGGCCGAGAGCCTGTTCTACTTCGTGCCGCAATACCCGCAGCAGGCGGGCCGCCTGGTGACCAACTCGCTGCTCGCGCTCGGCGGAGCGGGCGTCGTGTCGGCGCTCGTGCTGAGCGCGTGCCATGCGCCGGTGAGCCGCTGGCTCGACGACCCGGGGCTCGAGCCGGTCGTGCCGGCGTTGGGCCTGTTCCTCGCGCTCGCGCTCGTGTCGGCGCCGCTCGAGATCGTGCTGATCGCGCGGGGTCGAACGTTGCTCGCCGCCGTGGTGTACGGCGCGTCCGAGCTGCTGAAGGCCGCGTGCCTGCTCGTGCCATCGTTCCTGTTTCGCGACGTCCGGTGGCTCGTCGCCGGCGCGACCGTATTCGCCGGCGCGCGGCTCGTCACGTGCCTGGCGCTCCTGCGGCGCGAGCTCGGCGGCCTGCCGCGGCCCAGCGCCGCGCTGTTCCGCATGCAGCTGGCGTACGTCGCGCCGTTTGCGCTGTACGTCCTGGCCGACGTGATCAAGGTCAACTGGCACCAGTACGCCGTGGCCGCGCACGTCGACGCCGCGACGTTCGCGATCTACACGGTCGGCTGCGTGCAGATCCCGGTCGTGGACTTCGTCGCCGGGCCCGTGGGCAACGTGATGATGGTCGGGATGCGCACGTGCCTGCGCGACGGCGATACCGACGGCGCGGTCGCGCTGTGGCACTCGGCGAACACACGGATCGCCCTTGTCGTCGTGCCGCTGGTCGTGTTCCTGATGCTGACCGCGCGCGAGTGGATCGTGCTGCTGTTCACTGACCAGTACGCGGCGAGCGTCCCGGTGTTCCTGGTGTGGGTGCCGCTGCTGCTGTTCGCGATCCTGCAGACCGACGGCGTGCTGCGCGTGTTCGCCGAGACGCGAACTCTGCTGGCGCTGCTGCTCGTGCAGATCGCGTTCATCGCACTCGCGACCGGTCCGAGCCTGGCCGCGTACTCGCTCGTCGGCGCGGCGAGCGTCACCGTCGTGGCGATCGGCGCGGGACGGCTGGCGGCGCTGCTGCGCATCTGGTCGCTGCTGCGGATCCCCGGACGGCGCCTGTTGCCCTGGACCCGCCTGGCCGCCGTGGCGCTGGCGGCCGGCGCGGCAGGGCTGGCCCTGCGGGCGCTCGCGCCGGGACTGCCGGCCGCGCCGGTCCTGCGCCTGGGGTGCAGCACAGCCGCGTTCTTCCTGATCTACGCCGTGGTGCTGGTCGTGGTGCGGCGCGCCTCCCAACCCGCTCCGGCCGGGATCCTCCCGGGCATCCCGAGCTTCGCCCCGGGCGATCGCCGCTGAGCGCATCGAGGACGACATGTGTGGAAT
The DNA here is from genome assembly GCA_963824225.1 of uncultured Acidobacteriota bacterium. Taxonomy (GTDB): domain Bacteria; phylum Acidobacteriota; class Polarisedimenticolia; order Polarisedimenticolales; family Polarisedimenticolaceae; genus CAWGOF01. The sequence goes on from CAWGOF010000003.1 coordinate 2,015,494, forward strand.
CGCCGGAATCGTTGCTCTCGACGGCCGCAGGCCCCAGCTCGACGAGCTCGACTCGATGGCCCACGCGCTGGTCCATCGCGGCCCGGACTCCGGTGGGACGCTGCTCGGTCCGCGCGTGGGCCTGACGATGCGCCGGCTCAGCATCATCGACCTGACCGCCGGCACGCAGCCGATCTCCAACGAGGATCGGTCGGTGTGGACCGTGTTCAACGGCGAGATCTACAACCACGCCGAGCTGCGGCACGATCTCGAGCGGCGGGGCCACACGTTCCGGACGCGGTCCGACACCGAGGTGCTCGTGCACCTGTACGAGGAGCTCGGGCAGCGCTGCGTCGAGCCCCTGCGGGGAATGTTCGCGTTCGCGATCTGGGACGAGCGCGCGCAGACGCTGCTCCTGGCGCGCGACCGGCTGGGGATCAAGCCGCTGTTCTACACGGTGCACGACGGCCGGCTGGCGTTCGCCTCGGAGCTCAAGGCGCTGCTGTGCGTCCCGGGGATCCCGCGGGAGATCGACCGACCGGCGCTCGACAACTACTTCGCCCAGATGTCCACGCCGTCGTCGCAGAGCATCCTCGCCGGGATCCGCAAGCTCGAGCCGGGGCACGTGTTGCTCGCGACCCCGGCACGCTCGCCGCGCACGCACCGGTACTGGCGGTTCGAGCCGGCGCCCGACCCGTCCCGCAGCGAGAGCTACTTCGTCGAGCGGCTGCGCGAGCTGCTCGAGGAGTCGGTGCGGCTGCACATGCTGAGCGACGTCCCGGTCGGCGCGTTCCTCTCGGGCGGCCTCGATTCGAGCGGCGTCGTGGCCACGATGGCCCGGGTCGCCCCGCGCTCGCTGCAGACGTTCTCGATCGGGTTCCGCGAGTCGGCGTGGGACGAGTCGCGGCACGCGCGCCAGTTCGCGGCGCGTGTCGGGGCCGAGCACCACGAGCTCGTGCTCGAGCCGGACGTGCTCGGGATCCTCGACGACGTCGCCTGGCACCTCGACGAGCCGTTCGGCGACGTGTCGGCGCTGCCGACGTACGTCCTGTCGCGCCTGGCGTCCGAGCACGTGAAGGTCGTGCTGTCGGGCGACGGCGGCGACGAGCTGTTCGGAGGCTACGAGCGCTACCTCGTCGAGCGACGCGAGCGGAAGTACGAGGTCGTCCCGCGCGCGATCCGCCGCGCGATCGGCGCGGTGGCGACACGTCTGCCGCAGGGGACGCGCGGCCGCGGGTTCCTGCGCCACCTGGCCCTCGACTACCCGCAGCGGTACCTCGACGCCACGACGCTGTTCCGCCCCGAGGAGCGGGAGCGCCTGCTGGGCCGCCCGGCGGGCGGCGCCCCGCCCGAGCGCCTCGAGTTCCTGCGGCGCTCCCGACAGCACTGGCTGACCTCGCTGCAGGCGCTCGACCTGAACTTCTACCTGCCGCTCGACATCCTGACCAAGGTCGACCGCATGAGCATGGCCCATTCGCTCGAGGCCCGGGTGCCCCTGCTCGACCATCGGCTCGTGGAGTTCGCCGCGTCCGTGCCGCCGCAGCTCAACATGCGCGGCGGGACGACCAAGTACCTGTTCCGGCGGGCCCTCGAGGACCGCGTGCCGGCGGCGGTGCTGCGGCGGCCCAAGCACGGCTTCGCCGTGCCGCTCGCGCGCTGGCTGCGCGGCGGGCTCGCGAGCTGCATGGACGAGATCCTGCTGTCCGACACGACGCGACGCCGCGGGATCCTCGAGCCGTCGTTCGTCGCCGAGGTCATCGCCCGCCACCGGCGGGGCCAGGAGCTCGACCTGCACCTGTGGTCGATGATCTCGTTCGAGCTGTGGTGCCGCGTGTTCCTCGATCGCTCGGCCAAGACGAGCCCGCGGCGGGATGACCACGACCGGCTGGTGCGGCTGCCCGCGCTCTCCGCCTGAGAACCACCATGCGTGTCGTCATCGTTGCCCCTTCGCCCACATCGATCGGCGGCCAGAGCGCCCAGGCGCGCCTGTTGCGCGACCATCTCGAGCGCGACGGCCACGCGGTGCTCGCCGTGCCGATCGATCCGGCGTTCCCCCGGCCGCTGGCGTGGGTCCGACGGCTTCCCGGCGTGCGCACGATCCTCAATCAGCTGCTGTACGTGCCGTCGCTCGCGCGCCTGCGCGCGGCCGACGTCGTGCTCGTGTTCGCCGCGTCGTACTGGTCGTTCCTCCTGGCTCCCGTCCCGGCGGTCCTCGCGGCGCGGTTGTTTCGCCGGCGCGTCGCCCTCGCGTATCACAGCGGGGAGGCGGACGACCATCTGCGCCGGTGGGGCCGTCTCGTGCACCCGTGGCTGCGCATGGTCGACGAGCTGATCGTGCCGTCCGAGTATCTGGCCCGCGTGTTCGGCGGCCACGGGTATCGGCCGCGCGTGATCCACAACGTGCTGGACTCGTCGCCGTACGTGTACCGCGAGCGCGTTCCGCTGCAGCCGCGGCTGCTGTCGGTGCGCCACTTCGAGCCGCACTATCGCGTCGAGGTCGTGATCCGCGCGTTCGCGATCGTGCGGTCCCGCATGCCCGATGCGACGCTGACGCTCGCGGGCGCCGGTAGCGAGGAGCCGCGCCTGCGCCGCCTGGCGCGGGAGATCGGCGCTCCCGGGATCCGGTTCGTCGGCCGCGTGGCGCCGGATGAGATGCCCGGGCTGTACGACGAGGCGGATTTCCTGGTCAACGCGTCGACCGTGGACAACCAGCCGGTGTCGGTGCTCGAAGCGTTCGCCGCCGGTCTGGCCGTCGTGTCGACGGCGAGCGGCGACATCCCGGCGATGCTGGGTCACGGAGAGCTCGGTCGGCTCGTGGCCCACGACGATCCCGCGGCCATGGCGCTCGCGATCGTCGAGCTACTGCGCGCGCCCGAGCGCACGCGCGCGATGACCCGCCGCGCGCACGGCGAGCTCGAGAAGTACCGCTGGCCGCAGGTGCAGCACGGGTGGAACACAGCGATGAGGGCCGCATGATCTCGCCCCGCCGACTGCTGCGGATGCATCTCGACGAGGTGGCGCACCGGGGCCGGCAGGCGCTGTACAAGCACCTGGATCGGCTGGCCGCGGGTAGCCGGGCCGCGGATGGCCGCTCGTCCCACCGTGCGAGCGTCTGGGCGCTCGACGACGTAGCGGAGCGCGGGGCCGGAAGCTTCTTCGCCGGGGTCGAGGACCCGCGCACCCGCGCGTTGCTCGCCCGGCGATTTCCCCAGGAGCGTGCGACGACCCTGCGCCTCGCCGACGGCGTGTGTCGATCGCGGTTCGACCTCCTGGGCTATCGCGGCCTGTCGTTCGGCGATCCCGTCGACTGGCACCTCGATCCGATCTCGGGCAAGCACGCGCCGCTCGAGCACTGGAGCCGTCTCGATCCGCTCGACGCCGAGCAGTACGGGGACGTCAAGGTCGTGTGGGAGCTCAACCGCCACCAGCCGCTCGTTCGCCTGGGCCAGGCGTACCACGCGACGCGGGACGAGCGGTACGCCGAAGCCGCGGGCGCGCTCCTTCGCAGCTGGATGCGGGACAATCCACCGGGGCTCGGCCTGAACTGGGCCAGCAGCCTCGAGGTCAGCCTGCGGCTGATCTCCTGGTGCTGGACGCTGGGACTGGTGCAGTCCTCACCCGTCGTGTCCGACGTCATCGTGCAGATCGTTCCGCAGTGGCTCGCGCTGCACGCGAACCACATCCAGCGCTACACGTCGGAGTATTCGTCGCCCAACACGCACCTGACCGGGGAAGCGCTCGGCCTGTTCTACGCCGGCGTGCTGTTCCCCGAGATCCGCGGCTCGGCCGAGTGGCGCGAGCTCGGCATGCGGATCCTGATCGAGCAGATCGACCGGCAGGTCACCGGCGATGGCCTGTATTTCGAGCAGTCGACGTGCTACCAGCGGTACACGGTCGACATGTACCTGCAGTTCCTGATCCTCGCCGAGGCGAACGGGATCGAGATCCCGCCGCACGTGGGGCACAAGGTTCAGCTCCTGCTCGACTCGCTGCTCGCGCTCCGCGGACCGGACGGCCGGATCCCGCGGATCGGCGACGCCGACGGCGGCACGCTCCTGCCGCTCGTCGCGCGGACCGCGGGCGACGCGCGCGGGACGTTCGCCGTCGGTGCCGCGTGGTTCGGGCGGCCGGACTACGCGTGGGCCGCGGGCGGCGCCGCACCCGAGGTGCTGTGGCTCCTCGGCCCGAACGGCCTGCGCACGGTAGATGACCTCGAGCCCGCGCCTCCGCGCCGGCGTCCGTCGTGCGTGTTTCGCGACGGCGGCTACGCGGTGATGCGCAGCGCCTGGGAGGACGACGCGCACCAGCTGATCTTCGACATCGGCCCGTTGGGCTGCCCGATCAGCGCGGGGCATGGGCACGCGGATCTGCTGAGCATCCAGTGCTCGACGTTCGGCGAGCCGTGTCTCACGGACCCCGGGACGTACTGTTACGGCGTCGATGGGCGGTGGCGCGACGCGCTGCGCTCCACCTCCGCGCACAGCACGGTGCTGGTGGACGGCACGAGCCAGGCCGACCCCAGCGGTCCGTTCGCCTGGCGCGATCGGCCCCAGGCGACGCTACGCCGCTGGCGCTCGGATGCGCGCGTCGACTACGCCGATGCCGAGCACTCGGCGTACGAGCGCCTGCCGCAGCCGGTGCGCCATCGCCGCCGCGTCGTGTTCGTCAAGCCGCGGTACTGGATCGTCGTCGACGACCTCGACGGCTCGGGCGCGCACGACGTCGAGCTGCGGTTCCAGTTCGGCGCGCTGACCGTCGAGCGTCGCGAGGCGCCGTGGATCGCGGCGCACGGTCCGGCGGGAGCCGGCCTGATCCTCGGCGCGTTCGTGCACGGCTCGACGCTCGATCCCGAGGTCCGGCTGGGAGACGTCGAGCGGATCGAGGGCTGGATCTCGCCGTGCTACGGCGTTCGGCTTCCCGCTCCGGCCGTTCTGTACCCGGTCGCTGCGACCCTGCCGCTCCGACTGGTCAGCGTCCTCGTGCCGTGCCGCAAGGACGGTGTCGCGCGGCTGCGCCTGCCCCGCGTCGGGCTACCGAACGGCGACCCGTCGAGGTTCAGTCTGCGATACGGCCGCGACGCGGTCGAGATCGACGACGACACGATCCGCGTACGCACCGCGCAAACCATCTACGAGCTGAGCTGAGCCATGTGTGGAATCGCCGGAATCGTCAAGCTCGACCCGCGCCAGGCGGTCGAGAAGGAACGGCTCGAGAGCATGATCGCCGCGATGCACCATCGCGGGCCGGACGGGCGCGGCACCCTGCTCGACGGACCGGTCGGGCTAGGACACACACGCCTGGCGATCGTCGACGTGGCCGGCGGCGCGCAGCCGATCGCCAACGAGAGCGCCACGGCGTGGATCGTGTGTAACGGGGAGATCTACAACCACCCGCGCCTCGCCCCGATCCTCGAGGCCCACGGCCATCGCTATCGCACCCGCAGCGACAGCGAGACCGCGCTCCACGCGTACGAGGACCAGGGGCCCGACTGCGTGGAGCAGCTGCACGGCATGTTCGCGTTCGCCGTGTGGGACCGCACGCGTCAGCGCCTGCTCCTCGTGCGGGATCGGCTGGGCATCAAGCCCCTGTACTACGCGTGTACCGGCGACGAGCTGATCTTCGCCTCGGAGATCAAGGCGATCCTGGCCGCGGGTGCGGTGCGGCCCGAGCTCGACGCTACCGCGCTGCCCGAGCTCCTGGCCAACCGGTTCGTCGCCGGGTCGGGCACGCTGTTTCGCGGCGTCAACCAGCTCCGGCCGGGGCGCTGGCTGTCGTTCTCGTTCGACGAGGGCCTGCGGATCCGGCGCTACTGGTCGCCCCCCGAGCCGATCGAGGACACAGGTCCGTCGGCCGACGAGCACGCGGAGGAGATTCGCGCGCGGCTGTCCGACGCGGTGCGCAGCCACCTGATGAGCGACGTGCCGGTGGGTCTGTTCCTTTCGGGCGGCATCGACTCGAGCGGCCTCGCCGCCTTGATGGCCCCGATGATGCGCGAGCCCGTACGAACCTTCGCCATCGGGCTCCCCGAGGCCCAAGCGAACGAGCTCGCGTACGCGCGTCTCGTGGCCCGGCGGATCGGCGCCGAGCACCGCGAGGTCGTGATCACCGCCGAGCAGTTCTTCGGCGAGCTCGGACGGATGATCTGGCAGGAGGACGAGCCGATCGCGTTCCCGGCCAGCGTCCCGCTGTATTTCCTGTCGCGCCTCGCCGCCGAGCACGTCAAGGTCGTCCTGACCGGCGAGGGCGCGGACGAGCTGTTCCTGGGCTACAACCGGTACCGCGTCACGGCGTGGAACGCGGCGCTCGACCGGGTCGTGGGCCGGCTCGTCGGCACGCGCGCGCGCCGCGCGTTTCGCGCACTTGTCGGCCGCGTGCCGGGACGCTTGGCCCGCACGGCGACCCGCTCGTTCCTCGCTCTGCCTCCGGGACCCCGCGGCCTGTACTGCGAGAACTTCTCCGTCTTCTCGCAGGACCTGCGCCAGCGATTGCTCGACGGCGAGCGCGAGCGCACCGACCCGCACGCGGAGAGCCTGCGGTGCTACGAGGCCGGCCGCGGCGGAGCCCTCGACCGCATGTGCCGCGCCGACCTGCAGACGTACCTCGTGCGACTACTGGGCAAGCAGGATCGGATGAGCATGGCCGCGTCGATCGAGAGCCGCGTCCCGTTCCTCGATCATGCGCTCGTCGAGCACGTTCTCGGGATCCCCAGCCGGCTCAAGCTTCGCGGGCTGACGACGAAGGTCCTGCTGCGCAAGTCGCTCGCCGACCTCGTGCCGCCGCAGATCCTGTCGCGGCGCAAGATGGGGTTCCCGGTACCGATCGGCGAATGGCTGCGGAGCTCGTACGCCGGCCTGCTCGACGACCTCGTCCTGGGCCCCCGCGCGCGGACCCGCGGGCTGTGGGATCCGCGGTGCGTCGAGCGCCTCGTGGGCGAGCATCGGAGCGGCGCCGCGAACCATGCCGACCGCCTGTGGCTGCTGTTGAACCTCGAGATCTGGCAGCGCATCTTCCTCGACCGCGAGGAGCCGCGCTCGCTCCCGGCGGCCCAACCATGCTACTGAATCGCTCGATCATCTGCTTCGCCCACGACTGGCACGGCGATCCGACGAGCAAGACGCACGTCATGCGCATCCTGGCGCGGCGCAATCGCGTCCTGTGGGTCAACTCGATCGGGATGCGCCGCCCGACCGCCTCGTCGCGCGACCTGCGGCGCATCGTGCACAAGCTCAAGCGCGGCCTCAGCGCGTGCCGGGAGGTCGAGCCGAACCTGTGGGTCGTCGATCCGCTGGTCCTTCCGCTGCCGGGCATCGGCGCCGCGGACCGGCTCAACGCGCTCGTGCTGGCATCGCGCCTGCGCGGGCTGTGCCGGCGGCACGGGATGAGCCGGCCGATCCTGTGGAGCTTCCTGCCCAACGTGAACCGGCTCGTGGGCCGCCTGGGCGAGGGCCTCGTCGTGTACCACTGCGTCGACGAGTACTCGGCGTTCGAGGGCGTGCCGCACGAGGCGCTGGTCGCGATGGAACGCGACCTCGTGCGGCGCGCCGATCTCGTGCTGACCTCGGGGCAACAGCTGCGCGACGAACGGCGGTCGCTCAACGGACGCGTGTACTTCGTGCCCCACGGCGTCGACGTGGCGCACTTCTCCCGGGCCCTCGACGGCGACGCCGCGGTCCCCGACGACATCCGGCGCCTCGGCGGCCCGATCGTCGGGTTCTTCGGATTGATCGCCGACTGGGTCGACGTCGAGCTGATTCGTGCGATAGCCCAGGCCCGTCGCGACTGGACCCTCGTGCTCATCGGCCGCACGGTGACCGACGTCGGCCCGATCGCCGGGCTGCCGAACGTGCACCTGCTGGGGCAGAAGCCGTACGACGCCCTGCCGGACTACTGTCGCGCGTTCGACGTCGGCATCGTGCCGTTCCGCGTCAACGACCTGACGGTGCGGGCCAACCCGCTCAAGCTGCGCGAGTATCTGGCCGCGGGGCTGCCGGTCGTCGCCACCCCGCTGCCCGAGGTCGCGCGGTACCGGCGCTGGGTCCATCTGGCGAGCGATCTGCCCGCGTTCCTCACCGCAATCGAGCGCGCACTCAACGAGCGTTCTCCGACCGTGGCGCGTCTCCGCGTCGACGCCATGCGACCCGAGAGCTGGTCGACGCGCGTCGAGCAGATGTGCGAGCGGATCCTGCAGCACGAGGTCGCGACCGTCTGACCTGACCGCGCCCTCCTCCCAAGTCGACACGAGGTGCCCGATGACACTCGCTCAACCGATTTTCTGGAGCTGTCTCGCGCTTCTGGTCTACGTGTTCGTCGGCTATCCGCTCGTGGTCCGAGCATGGTCCCGGCTGAGGCGGAAGGGCCTGCGGCGCGCCCGGATCACACCTGCGGTCACGCTCGTCGTGGTCGCGCGCAACGAGGCCCGGACGATCGGACGGCGCGTGCGCAACCTCCTGCACCTCGACTACCCCGCCGATCGGCTGGAGATCCTGATCGGCTCGGACGGATCGACCGACGGCACGGCCGCAGCGGCCCGGGCGGCGGGCCATGGACGGGTGCGGGTCGTCGAGTTTCGCGAGCACCGGGGCAAGGCCGCCGTGCTGAACGATCTGGCGTCCGTGGCCCGCGGCGAGATCCTGGTGTTCGGCGACGCCCGTCAGCGCTTCGCCACGACCGCGCTGCGGTCGCTCGTCGCCCCGTTCGCCGATCCGCAGGTCGGCGCGGCGAGCGGAGAGCTGGTGCTGATCGACCGTCCGTCACCGACGACCGTGGGTCGGGGCGTCGGGTTCTACTGGCGCTACGAGAAGTTCATCCGCAGGTGCGAGAGCGACGTCAACTCGACGATCGGCGTCACGGGCGCGATCTACGCCCTGAGGTGCCGGCTGTTCGAGCCGATCCCGCCGGACACGATCCTCGACGACGTCCTGATCCCGATGCACGCCGTGCGGCATGGGTTTCGTGTGGTGTTCGAGCCGGACGCGATCGCCTACGATCGCCCGGCCGCCGCCGCGGGCGAGGAGTTCCGGCGCAAGGTGCGCACGATCGCCGGGAACTTCCAGCTCCTGGCCCGCGAGCGCTGGATGCTCGATCCGTTCCGCAACCGGCTGTGGTTCCAGACCGTGTCGCACAAGGCGCTGCGCCTGGCGTTGCCCGTCCTGCTCGGTGCCCTGCTCGCGAGCAACCTCGCGCTGCTCGCGCAGCCGCTGTACGTCCTCGCGCTTCTCGGTCAGAGCGGGTTCTACGGCGTTGCCGCCGCCGGTCGGTGGCTCGATCTGCGCGGCATCAGGCTCCCGGGGCTCGCGGTCCCGCGCGTCGTGTGCCTGATGAACTGGGCCACGCTGATCGGCTTCGCCCGATTCCTGCGCGGCGCGGACACGGTCGGCTGGACGCCCGCGACCGCCGGGCCCAGCGCGTCGGGCGCGACGCACCGCCACTCGGCCTGAGACGGTCCTATTCCAGAGTCTTCCGCGTGTTGCGCTCTTCGTCCTCCGGTAGCCCGCCCGGCGGGACGGCGTGCATCGTCGCGTCGCGGATCGTCCCGCCGAGGCTGAGGATCGACGCGTCCGCCACCAGCGGGTAGGACGGCGGTCTCGAGCTCGTGTAGAACGGCACGCCGTTCTTGTAGTACCGGACGACGCCCGACTCGACGGCGATGCGGAAGCGGTCCCCCGCCGTGTACGGCGTGTCGGCCTTCCACACGCCGTTCTCGCGCACGTCGGCGACGCCGATCGAGCCGGCCCACGGCCCGAGCCACACGGCGAACGAGATCGCGGACCAGCCGCTCGACGGCGCACCCGCGGTCAGCCCGACGATACGGATCGAGCTCGGCTCGAGCGCCGTGAACTCGAGCACGCCGTTTCCGCTCGTGAGCTGCTGCTCCGAGCGCGCCCGCGCATCGTCGACGCCATCGTGGCCGCTCGACTTGCCCAGCGATCCACCGTCGACCGTACAGTTGACGGCGCTCGTCCAGACGACGCTCGGCATCGCCGCGCCCGTCGCCTGCGGGGTCGTGAACGTGCGGTCGGTCGAGATCGCCAGATTTCGAGCCGCGTCTCGCGACAGCACGCGGTAGTGGTACACGGTTCCAGGCCTCAGTCCCATGATCTCCACCGCGTGGGACCGGGTCAGCCCGGTGCCGAGCGTCGTCCACATGCTGTAGGTCGTCGTCGTCCCGTACTGGACCCCCGAGCTCGCCGGCTCGTCGGTGCTCCAGACGATCGTGGCACTGGATGTGCCGATGCCGGTGGCCTGGAGGTTCGAGAGCAACGGGGGCGACAGGTCACTCGTCACAACGACGGTGACCGTCGGCGACGTGGCCTGGTTGCCCGCGTTGTCGCGCGCGATGGCCCGCAGGGCGTGCGTCCCGGCCGGAGTGTTCCTCGTATTCCACGCGACCGTGTACGGGGCCGTCGTGTCCTCGACGCCGAGCGGCTGGCCGTCGAGCTCGAACCGGACCCCGGCGACCCCGCCCGCATCCGCGGCCGATGCGGAGGCCGTGAGCGTCCCCTGGACGGTTGCGCCGCTCGACGGGGACGAAATGTGGACCGTCGGCGCCTTGACGTCGCCCTGGTCGCCGCCGCCGCCGAGTCGCTGCGTGGGTACACGCACGAGGAACGCATCGAGCCGGTCACTCCCCATGTTGGTGGTCCACAGGAAGTACTGTCCCGTGACGTCGAGGTTGCCCTTGGGGCGCTTCGAGTAGTTGTCGGGCGCGCCTCCGGCGCTCAGCTCGGTCATCACGGGCGCGACGACGAGCACCTGCAGCGATCCGTCGGCGCGGTAGCACACGATCTCGTTCGATCGGGGGTAGCTCCCGGCCGTGGCGTTGCTGCTACACACGATCTGGCCTTCAGCGAGTCCGGCCTGGGCGTTTCCGTGCGTGATGTGGCCGATGTCCGCCGACCAGCTGGTCGTATGGTAGAGGACCCGTCCCTGCGTCGGTCCGGCGACGAGTGGCTGATCGAACTGCCACAGGCGGGCCGTTCCGGGAAGCGCGCCCCAGTTGTCCTCCGTGACCATGTAGCCGTAGCCCAGATCGGCGTGACCGGCGGCTCCGGTCTCGTCGAGGAGCAGTCGCTCTGCGCCCGTCTCGAGGTCGATGATCCGATTGTCCTCGCCGTTCCGGCCATCGACGTTGTCGAGGATCACGAGCCATCGACCGCTCTTGTCCACGTGGCACTCGTCGAACGCGCCGACCTTCGGGAAGTACTGGAACTGCGCCGTGTCCTCGCGGTACACGAGGCACCCGAGCATCGACGACGTGGCCTTGTCGCGCAGCGTGACCGAGTGCACGCGGTCGTCGTCGCTCGAGTGCGCCTGCCAGACGTACTTGTCGGTGCCGAACGACGGCGCGACGTCGAACACCGTCTCGCGCGCCTGGGTCATCACGTCGTAGCGCAGGAGCCGCGAACCGGAGTGGATGTACAGCGCCTCGGGTCGGCTACCGCTGAAGTACCAGCCCTCGCCGGTGCCGGAGCGCAACGGATCCGTCGCGGGAAACAGCGGTCCGCGATTGGTCACGGTGCCGGTCGGTTTGTGGAGCTGGAACAGCGTCGGGCCGGTCCCGCCGCGCGACGGATCGAGGCCCAGGAAGATCAGCATGTAGTCGCTGCACGTGTGGTTGTTGATGTTGCGCCAGTACGAGTAACCCACGGGCTGCACGCAGTTCGTGCCTCCGCAATCGGTCTGGTTCGTCAGGCGGATCCCGGTCGTGCCGTACGGAGCGGGAAACGGGAACGTTCCGCGACTCGGCAGGAGCGCGGCGACCTGCGACGCGGAGAGCTTCGGTCGGAGCGTCGTGCTGGTTGCGGCCTCGAGAAACCCACCCGGTGCGGTGCTCGCAGAGACCGGACAGCTGTTCGTCGAAGCGAACGCGGCGGGAAGGATTGCGAGAGCGGCGGTGGCGAGCAGCAGGACGCGGTGCAACACAGTGGTCCTCCGTGGGTGGAGGAGCACCGTCGGCGAGACCCGACTAAGGGATTACCGGAACGTGTCTCCGGTGCTTCCCCTACCACGGCGCTTACCTTAAGACCTGTGGTGGTGGGTCCGCTGCTCTAGCTGGGTAAACAATCCGTAACTAACGGGCCGGTTTGCGGGGAATTTGCCGCCCCCGGATCCTAGCCGTTGGCTCGGCGGCGGGGCGTGACCCAAACCGGCGAAATGTCCATCCGGTAGCCGACGTTGCGCACCGTGACGATGCGCGATCCCTCGTCGCCGAGCTTCTTGCGCAGCCGCCGGATGTGCACGTCGAGCGTCCGGGATTCGATGCCCGAGCGGCGTCCGTACTGCCACACGCGCTCGAGCACCGCGTCGCGACGCACGACGCGGCCGCGGGCCTCGATCAGCTCCCGCAGGAGCTCGAACTCCTTGGGGGTCAGGCTCAGGGGACGCCCGGCGATCGACGCCGAGTACCGATCGAGGTCGAGCTCGATCGACCCGGCCGTCACGCGGCCGAACCGGTTCGCGGCGCCCGCGCTCCGGCGAAACAGGGCGCGGAGCCGGGCGAACAGCTCCCGCGGATCGTAGGGCCGGCTCACGACCTCGTCCGCCCCGTGCTCGAGCGCCGTTGCCAGATCCACGGCCTCGTCGGCGTCGTTCAGGAGGATCACCGGAAGCTGGGGGTCGTCCAACACGCGCCGGATCCCGCGACACACGGCGAGAGCATCGAGGACCGTCGCCGGGGACGTCGGGCGCAACATCAGCACGTCGGGGCGGTGCAACATCGCTGCGTCGGCGGCATCGTCGAAGCCCGCCATCGCGACCACGGCGAAGCCGTCGTCTTCGAGCTGCTGGCGCAGCGGGTCGAGCCGCTCGAACGGCCGACCGATAACCAAAATCCTGTGTTCGGACATCTCGCCTCAACTATCCCACGCGGCCGGTCGAGGCGAAATTGGGACAAGCCGGTAACGCCGCCGAGGGATTCCCCGGCCTTCCGGCCGGGGAACGCTTTAGGCCGAGATCATCCCCTGGCGGATCGCGAACCGCACGAGCCCAGCCGTCTGGTGGATGCCGAGCTTGCGCATGATCCGGCAGCGGTGGGACTCCGCGGTCTTGACGCTGATCCCCAGCACGCCCGCCACCTCTTTCGTGCTGCGTCCCTCGGCGACGAGCTGCAGCACCTGACGCTCGCGCGCGGTGAGCGGGTTCGGATCGACGTCGCCGTTCGCCAGGTACGCGTCGACCGCCTCGCGCGACACGTTGCTCGACAGATACACCGCGCCGCGGCAGACCTCGCGGATCGCCTTGGTCAGGTCCTCGACCGCCCGCGTCTTGACCAGGTAGCCGGTCACGCCGGCCCGCAGCGCCTCCAGGATGTACGACGAGTCGGTGTGCATGGTGAGCAGGATCGTCCGCGTGTCGGGCGAGACCCGGGGCACCTCGCGCGCGACGTCGATCCCGTTCAACAGCGGCATGGCGATGTCCACGATCGCCACGTCGGGTTTGTGCTTCTCGATCAACCGAACGGCCTCGTGGCCGTCGCCGGCCTCGCCGACGACGTCGAAGCCATCCTGCTCGAGCAGAGCCTTGAAGCCCTGGCGGACGATCTGGTGGTCTTCCGCCATTACGATTCGAATGGCCATGGGTGCGGTCCCTCCAGGGGAATGAGAATCGAGAGTTGGGTGCCCTTTCCCGGCGCCGAGTCGATCTGCAGGCTTCCGCCGATCGGCCGCAGCCGCTCGCGGATGCCGACGAGGCCCAGGCCACCGACCGGACCGGTCTTGGGCTCGAACCCGCGTCCGTCGTCCGAGATCGTGCAGCGCAGTCGATGGTCCTCGATCATCAGCTCGACGCGTGCCCGCCGGGCCTGGGCGTGACGAAACACGTTGTGCAGCGCCTCCTGGGTGACACGATACAGCGGGGTCTCGATCGTCGCCGGGAGCCGCTTCTCGAGCCGGCCCTCGACGTCGATCCGGATGCCGGTCCGCGCAGCGAACCCCTCGGCGAGAAAGTGCAGCGCGGGCAGCAGCCCGAGATGGTCGAGCATCGTCGGCCGGAGCTCGTGCGACATCCGGCGCAGCTGCGCTTCGACCTCGTCGAGCAGCCCACGGACGCTGCGGACCCGCTCGATCAGGCCCTCCGGACACTCGCGGGCCAGCCCGTCGAGCGCCAGGTGCACGGAGACCAGGATCTGGCCCGCCTCGTCGTGTAGCGCATGGGCCACGCGCCGCAGCTCGTTCTCGACCGTGTCGTTGATCCGGTGCAGGGCCGCGTTGGCCTCGAGCACACTGCGCTGCACCATCTCGAACGGGGCCAGGCATTCGTTCAGGAAGCGCCGGCTGTCGACCTCCCGATCGGCGATCGTGCTCGGCAGATCGGCCACCACACGATCGTGGATCGCGACGATCTCGAGCAGACCCACGCCCGCGCCGACCGCCTCGCGGCCGATCTCGTACGCCCGGCTCAGCGCGGACTCTCCCCGCCCGAGAGCAAGCCCTCGAGCGCGGAGCGATACGCCTCAGCGATCGGTTCGGACTGCACGTTCTGCATCGGGGCACCCTGACAGGCAACACGCGATCAGCACGACCGCGTCATCCGTGGCCGTGGAGCACTCGCGCAGGATTCGATTGGCAACGACCTGGGGCGCTTGTCGCACGTCGACCGCATGCTCGAACGGCTTGTCGATGCCGTCGGTCGCGAGCACCAGCACATCGTAGGAGTGGACCAGCGCTTGCGACTCGACGATCCGTGGTCGATCGATGCCCAGGATCCCTCCGACCAGGACCGGGCTCCACGCGTGACGTGTGCGTCCGTCGACCGCGCGGAACAACAGGGCCTCGACGTTCCCCACGCCGGCCCACGTCGACCGCTGCGACGCGATGTCGAACGATGCGATCGTCACCGTCGCCCCACGAGTCTCGCGCAAGTTGACGTGGCAGCGCGTCAGGAGCGTCGAGACCGGTGCCTGCGGCTCGCGCTCGAGTGTGGCGACCGCGATCGCCGCCGCCCGGGCCGCCTCCGGTCCGTGACCCACGCCGTCCACCAGGCCGAGGAGAAACCCTCCGGGGAACGACAGCGCGACCGCCCGGTCTCCCGACTCGCGCTCGCCCGAGCGCGTGCGCGCGGCGAGACCGATGTCGAACGGCGCGGCGGTCAAAGTTTCCATTTGCACACGGTCACGGTCGTGCCCTTGCCGACCTCGGATTGGATCTGCATCTCGTCCATCAGCCGCCGCACGCCCGGAAGCCCCAGACCGAGGTTCCCGGAGGTCGAGAAGCCGTCCCGCACGGCCTGGTCCACGTCGGGGATGCCCGGTCCCTGGTCCTCCGCGGCCACGACGATCCCCGGCTTCCCGTGGTCCTGGATCGCCCGCAGCACGATCACGCCGCTCCGCGCGTACAGCACGATGTTGCGCGCGAGCTCCGAGATCGCGGTCGTGATCAGGACCAGGTCGGTCGACGAGAACCCGAGACCCGTTGCCATCTCGCGTCCACAGCGGCGCGCGACGACGATGTCCGCGTCGGACAGGATCGGCACGCGCTGCTCGACCGAGCTCGCCAGCGCGTGCGGATTAGTGCGGTCGTCCATCGAGAAAATCAATTGCCTCTTCCAAGTCGAGCGCCGTCACGACGCCGTCCAGCACCAGTCCCAGTCGCACCATGGCGAACGCGACCTCGGGCTGGATCCCGACGATGACCGTCTCGGCTCCGCGCAGGCGGATCATGTGGGCGATGTCCCGCAGCAGGCGGGACGAGAACGAGTCCATCACGTCCATCGAGGTCACGTCGACGATCACGCCGCGTGCGCGGTGCTCGCCGACCTTCTGCACCAGGGCCTCGCGCAGGCACACCAGATCCATGTCGCGCAACGCGGTCTGGATCGTGGCGATCAGATACTTGCCCTGCTTGAGGATCGGTACTTCCACGGTCACGGTCCCACCGTGGAGGAGCTCAGGCGGTGGCCGCCCCCGGCTCCTCCCATACGACCTTGTAGCCCAGCAGGCGCTCGGCCTGCTCGATCCCGCCCTGCAGATCTCCGACCGTCGTCATCTTCGTCAGCTCGACGCCGATGTGCACGAGCGTCTGCGCGATCTCGGGGGACAGCCCCGAGACGATCACCTTGGCGCCCAGGAGCCGCGACGCCTCGACCGTCTGCACCAGGTGGTTCGCGACCTGCGTATCCATCGCCGCGACGCCGGTGATGTCGATCACCACGACCTTGGCTCGATTGGCGCGAATGCCGCGCAGCAGCTGCTCGGTCAGCTGGCGCGCCCGCAGCGGATCGATGATCCCGATCATCGGCAGGATCAGCAGCCGATCCCGGACCTGTAGCACGGGTGTCGACAGCTCGCGGATCGCTTCCTGCTGCTGGCGGATCGTGCGCTCGCGCTCCTGCACGAAGCCGACCGACACCGTGATCGCGATGCGATTCGCCGCCGGCTCGTACGCGTCGAGGATCCGCTCGAGCAGCTGGAAATCGCCCTGATACTTCAGGAACAGCGAGCGCGCCAGCACATCGCGCAACAGCAGGACGATCGCCACGACCTCGTCGGTCTGGACGCCGCGCGGGATGATGCGCTCGGACAGGTTCCGCGCGTACGCCTGTAGCGCCTCGAACGTCCCGGTCTCGAGGACCTCGACGTAGTTGTCGTAGACCGATGTCGCCTCGGCGAAGATCTCCTTGTCGCTCATCGCCGTGAGCACACGTGCTTCGGTGATCCGGCGCTTCCACTCCTCGCGGAGCTGGGTGCGGTTCTGGCGCAGGTGCGCGACGAGCTCGCGCAGCAGCTCCGCCGTCGACTCGGCCTGAAAGTCGTGCAACGTTGCGTCCAGCTGGCGCTCGTGACTCACGGGATCGGCCTCCGGTCTGCGGATTCCCCGCAACATGCGTTGGATTGCCATCGGATACCGGTCAGTATAAAACTGGGGTTGCGTGTCGTTCGGGCGCCTCCGAGCGCGCCGCGAGCACGTAGCGCCACGACGACGCACGGTGCAACTCGTTCTGCACGCGGGAGATCGAGGGAATCACCGATGCGCTTCGCGACGCGTAGCTCCGGAGTTCACCACGCCACGACTTAGGAGAACTTCGTACGAACCATCAGGTGTTGTCTCGATGTCCCGCGCCGCTCGCGCGACGCGCGCGGGATCTCCGATGCCCCGAATCCCGAATTCGCCTGATGGAGTCTCGACGGCACGCGTGTTCTCCTTGAAGAACCGTGATCGGCCAGTGTTTCCGTAACGTAGCGGCAACGGCGACATCGGGCGGCGCGTTCCGCCCGGAGGGGGTTCGATGATCGACGCGGTGCGCGAGATCCGGCGCGAAGACGTCGAGGCAACGTGCGGTCTGCTGTCCCATCTGTCGGTGTCGTTCGCCGGCGTGGTCTCGGAGTCGCTATCCCGGGCGATCTGCGAGGACGCGCTGCGCTACGAGGAGCCGTCGATCCTCGTGGCCAGCCTCGACGGCGAGCTGGCCGGGGTCGTCGTGGCGATCGAGAGCCGGCGCCGGTTCTGGCTCGAGTTCGCCTCGCGCCACCCGCTGCTCGCGCTGCGCGTGCTGTGGTCGCGCGCGCGGACCCGGTCGAACGGGACCCCACAGCGGACCGCGCGGCGCGAGCCACCGGCCCAGCTGGACGACGTGGCCGAGGTGCTGTTCATCGGCGTCGCGCCGGGACGCCGGCGCTCCGGCGTGGCCGACCGGCTGTACAACGAGCTGTTCGACCGGCTGCGCGGGCGGCGCATCCGGCGCCTCGTGTGCCGCATCGAGCGGGACAACGTCCCGAGCCTGCGCCTGCACCAATCGACGGGCTGGACGCTGCACGCCGAGAACGGCGTCGTCGTCGCCACGCAGATGCTCGGGTGAAGCTGCGCTACCGGTCGGCATGATGCGTCGAGCGCACGACTTCCTGGGCTGCCTGATCGTGGTGACGCTCGCGTCCTACGGCGCACCGAGCCCTCCCGGTCGACCGGTGACCAGCACCGCTCCGGCGCTCCCCCGCGCGACGGTCGACACGAGCGCCGCGCCCCGCGCCGCGCGCGTGCTCGCGGTTCCGGCCGGCGGAGATTTCCAGGCCGCGCTCGATCGTGCCGAGCCGGGGGACGCGATCACGCTCGAGGCCGGGAGCGTGTACACCGGGCCGTTCGTCCTGCCGCGCAAGACCGGCGACGGCTGGATCGTCGTGCGCTCGAGCGCTCCCGAGGACCGTCTGCCGCCGCGCGGCACGCGCGTCGGACCGCAACACGCCGACGCGATGCCCAAGCTCATCGCCCGGGGGGACGCGGTGCTCACCACGGCGCCGGGGGCACACCATTTTCGCTTCGTCGGCATCGAGTTCCGCCCGGCGGCCGGGGTGTTCCTGTACAACCTCGTTCACCTCGGTGCCAAGGTGAGCAACGTGTCCGAGCTGCCGCACCATTTCGTGTTCGAGCGCTGCTACCTGCACGGGGACGACGAGCTCGGCACGCGGCGCGGCATCCTGCTCGACGCCGGCGAGACCGCGGTGATCGACTCGTACCTCGCCGACTTCAAGGAGGTCGGGGCGGACTCGCAGGCGCTCGGCGGCTCGGGCGGTCCCGGCCCGTACAAGATCGAGAACAACTACCTCGAAGCGGCGGGCGAGAACGTGATGTTCGGCGGAGCCGATCCGCCGTTTCCGGACCTGGTGCCGTCCGACATCGAGATCGTCGGCAACCATATCGCGAAGCCGCTGACCTGGATGAAGACGCATCCGAGCTACGCGGGCAAGGAATGGAGCGTCAAGAACCTGCTCGAGCTGAAGAACGCGCGCCGGGTGCTGATCGACGGCAACTTGCTCGAGCACAACTGGCCGCAGTCGCAGAACGGGTTCGCGATCCTGTTCACCGTGCGCAACCAGGATGGCAAGGCCCCGTGGTCGGTCGTCGAGGACGTGACGTTCACGAACAACGTCGTGCGCCACGTCGCCTCGGGGATCAACATCCTCGGCGAAGACGACAACCATCCGAGCCGCCAGACGCGGCGGGTTCTGATCCGCAACAACCTGTTCGAGGACGTGGGTGGCCCGGAGTGGGGCGGCAAGGGCCGGTTCCTGCAGCTCCTGGCGGCGACGACCGGCGTCGTGGTCGAGCACAACACGGTGACGCAGACCGGCGACATCCTGGCGGCGGGAGGCGGGCCGCACAGCGAGTTCGTGTTCCGCCAGAACGTCGCCGCGCACAACGAGTACGGCATGGTCGGGGACGGCACGGGCACACCCGTGGCGACGCTGAAGCAGTACTTCCCGGGCGCCGTCGTTCGCGACAACGTCATCCTCGGCGGGCCGCCCGCCGCCTACCCCGAGGGCAACTCGTTCCGGCGCGAGGACCGGTCGGACGCGGCGAGCACGCCCGGGGCCGACGCGGAGCGGCTCAGCGCGGCGCTCGACGCCGCCGGACGCCGCTCCGGCTCCAGGACTCCCTGAAGACTACTGCTCGCAGCCCTTCAACGTCTCGCCGTTCACGCATGCATCGGTGTCCGGGCCGCCGTTCAACACGTCGCTCCCATCGCCCCCATCGAGCGCATCGTTCTGATTCTGCCCGGAGAGAGAGTCGCTTCCGCCTTGCCCGAACAGCCGGTCCGCGCCCCCTCCGCCGAGGATCGCGTCGTTGCCCGAGCCTCCGCAGATCGTATCGTCGCCGGCAAGCCCCTCGAGCGTATCATTCCCGCTCGTTCCGAGGATCACGTCGTTGCCCGAGGTGCCGGTGAGCTTTCCCTTGTACGGCTTGCCGTCGCTCGAGCCGCCGTGGATCACCCCTTGGGCGTCGACGAACACGGTCGGGTTCGCGCACGGATCGGCGGCGACAGCTTGGGAGAACTCCGAAGTGCTTCCGTCCGCCGTCGTCGCCGTTGCACTCCACCATGCGGCCGTGCCCGTGGCGGCGAAGGAGAAGGGGAGCTTTTCCCCGTCGGGACCGCAACCGGACCGTGGCGCCGGCGATCGCCTAGGAGGCGATCAGTCTTGGGGGAAAAAACAGAGCAGGCGCTGCGTCATGATGCACCCCACGCGCGATCAGCCCCTCCCGCGTGGGGTTCCCTTCACATCATGCGCAGCGACCCGCGAAACAGCGCTCGACGACCAGAGCTAGAGCGCCCGCGGGCGGCGCGCCAGTCCGGTCACGAGCGAGATCAGGAACAGCGCCAAGAACACGATGAACAGGATCTTGGCGATGCCGGCCGAGGCCACGGCGAGTCCGCCGAACCCCAGGAGCGCGGCAACGAGCGCGAAGATGAAGAATACCAGTGCCCAGTACAACATGGCGGGGTCCTCCTGGACTAGCTGACCTCGAAGTCACGCTCGGCAACGGTCTCATCACCGATGATGACCTTCGCGCGATACTTACCGCGAGGCAGCTTGCCCTCATCGATCGAAAAGTGCATGTGCGTACGACCCGCCGGAACGTCTCGTTCGGCGGTCCAGACCTGGTTGTTCGAGTCGGCGTCCTGCACGGTCACACGTACCGCCGACCCGGCGGGCGCGTCCGTGACCTCCATTCCGACGACCACTT
This sequence comes from uncultured Acidobacteriota bacterium, assembly GCA_963824225.1. GTDB lineage: Bacteria > Acidobacteriota > Polarisedimenticolia > Polarisedimenticolales > Polarisedimenticolaceae > CAWGOF01. The sequence continues at coordinate 2,035,923 of CAWGOF010000003.1, forward strand.
TCTCGCCGGTGCGGAAGTTCTCTGAACGCTGGCTCTCGGGGATCGCGCCGGTCGGATCGACCTGGCGGCCGATGTACACGTCGTCCACGTAGCTCTGTGCGGTCGGCGGAGTGAGATCGCTCGGCGAAGAGCTCCCGGGGATCTCCTCCTGACTCGTGGCCGGCGGCGCTTCGGGCTCGCGATACGGCTCCTTCGCGGCCCGTCGATCGTCGGTCGTGCAGCCGGCGAGCGCTGCGACGAGTCCCAAGACAACAAACACTGGGCGTTTCATCCGATGGGCCTCCTATCGCGAGTGTTTGACCGGCACGAGGACCAGCGCAGCACCCGCGATCGTGGTGAGAATCCCGGCCCATACCGGGATCCGCACCGTCTCTTTGTCCTTCTCCGAGAACTCGATCGGTCCGATTTTCGCGTCGTGCGTCTCCTCGGTATACGTGAGCCTGCCGTAGACCATTCCGAGGATGCCCAGAACGAGCAGAACGACGCCCAGGATCCGCAGCGGTGTACGCATGTTCACGCCCTGGCCTTCAACAGGATCTCGACCCGGCGGTTGAGCTGGCGATCCGCCGCCGTGTCGTTCGAAGTAACCGGCTGGGTCTCGCCGTAGCCGATCGCCTGGACGCGCTGGTCGTCCACGCCGCGAGCGACGAGGTAGTCCCGTGCCGCCGCGGCGCGGCGCTCGGACAGCTCCTGGTTGTGAGTGTCACTGCCCGTCGAATCCGTATGGCCCTGGACGATGATCGCCGTCTTGTCGAACTCGTCCATCACGTCGGCGACTTGTACGAGCGTTTCGCGACCCTCGTCCCGGATGACCACCGAGTCGACGTCGAACAGGACGTCGGACTCGAAGCGCACGAGCAACACGTCCTGGCTGACCCGCTCGACGGTCGTGCCGGGAATCCGGGCCAGCTGTTCTTCCTGGTGATCCATGTACGCGCCGATCCCTGCGCCGCCGACGGCGCCGATCGCCGCCCGCGCCAGGATCTCGTCGGCCTCGCGCTCGCCCGTGACGAGCGCCACCACCGCTCCGACTCCGGCACCGATCCCGGCACCCTTGGCCGACTTGTCGCGCTTCGTCGCATACGGCCCGCAGGCGAGCGGGAGCGCTATCGACGTGACGAGCAGCAGGATCGTTCCACACCGGCGCATCGGTCGGTTCCTCGGGTTCCAATTCCAGGTCGTTTCGCGGCTTCGATCGGTCAACTGCAGGTGCAGTCGCCGGTGACGCAGCCTTTGCAGCAGTAGGTCTTCCCCTCCTCGACGTGGCCGGACGGGGTCGCCCACTCCTGACGGCTCATCCCACATCCCGGACAGTCGGTCTGCTGGGTCGTCTGCGTGTCGCTGTCGGTGGTCTGCACGTTCGACTTCATGAATCCCTCCTTTTTCGAGCGCCGCTGACGCCTAGAGCAACTGGCGTGCCCACGAATTCTTCGAGAAATCCAGGGGCGGGCCCGCGCGGTCGTGTAGGAACTTCCGCGCGGCGGCGGCAACTCCTGCTCCGCGGATCGGCGTCCGATCGGGAGAATTCCGGGGGGTTCAGTCGAACGGAGGGTGGGACTCAGGGTTTTGGGGGCAGGTCTCGTTTCTTGGCGAGACCTGCCCCTCGATCGTCCGCGCTACTTCTTCGTGTACGTGATCTCCATCATCTTCATCTCTTTTCCGTCCTTGCCCGGCCCGTACATCTCGAATACCTCGGTCGTCGGGCTGGTCCAGCGGCTCGTCATCCGCGACGTGACGGGACCCTTCTTGATCGGATCGTTGTACGTGCCAGTGAACTTGCACGCGCCTTGCGCGTCGCACGTGCCTTCGCTCATCATCATGCCGGTCGACATGCTGTCGATCCACGTCCCCCAGTGCTTGCCCGAGACGTTGTCGTACCCCCTCGCTCCCTGTCCGGTGAACGGCATGCCCATCATCGTCGAGCTGACGTCCTCGACGAGGACGCGCCCGTCGAGGATCATCTTCCGCGTCGCCGTGCCCGTGCTCTCCTCCGCCGGGACGCCGGGCTCGAACCAGCTCTTGACCTTCATGTCGTAGGTCCCGACCGTAGCCGCGAGAGCCTTGTGCGCGGCCCCCGGCGTGCCGGCCTTCTGGTACGCCGCCATCTCGGCCATCTGCTCGGGCGTCATCTTCGGTGGCTCCTGGGCCACGGCCGGCGCGACGACGAGCGTCGCGACACCGACGATCCGGAATACTCGGGCTAGCTTGCTCGTCATGGTCCCTCCTCCTGGATTGGTGCGCCGCGGCCAGACGCGGCGGGCGACAGTATAGCGGCTGGGGAGCGGAGGGAGGATCGATTGCGGAGGAGGGTCTCCCCTCCCCCGCACGGACGGATGTGTCGGATCAGAAGCGGTAGTTGAAGCCCAGGGACGCAACGGTCACGTCGTCCGCGTTGTCGATGTCGAACTGCTCGAACTCGAGCCGCAGGTCGAACTTGCCCATGACATAGGCTCCGCCCACGCCGTAGGCCAGATCGGTGCCGTCATCCGACGCGCTGCCCAGGCCCACCGCGGTGATGTCGACGTCCCAGCTCGACCAGCCGGCCTTGCCGAACACTTCCCACGACGTGCCGAGCGGGATCATGCCCACGGCGAACAGGTCGAGCGCGGTCGTGTCGAGCTCGACGTCCGTACCCTCAACGTTGTCGTCCTGCGTTCCGAAGTCCCGGTAGTCGGCCTCGACGCCGAAGTGCTTCATCACGCGGTAGCCGCCCTGAAGCTTGAAGGCGGTCCCGCTGCCGTCGAAGCTCTCGCCCGGCGAGCCGTCGATCTCGGTGTTGCTCTGCCCGGCCGACGCGCCGACGTACGCACCGTTCGTGGCGAACGCACCGGTGGTCGCGAGCGCCGCGGCGGCGAGCAGTATCAGACAGCGATATCCCGTTCTCTTCATCTGTTGGTTTCCCCTGCCCCCGGTTTTCGTGTCGAAGGTGCGGCCGTCAGCGTCGCGGGGCAAGGGGTGTCCGGACGATTGCGAAACCGTATCCCGGCTTGCCGGGGAGCGTCAGGCCGAGGACCCTCGACCGTGGCGCACACTGGCATAGAGCGCCGGCAGGACGACGAGCGTCAACAGCGTGTTGCTGACGATGCCCCCCAAGACCACGGTCGCGAGAGGCCGCTGGACCTCGGCGCCGACCCCGGTGTTGATCGCCATCGGGAGAAACCCGACGGCCGCGACGAGCGCCGTCATCATCACCGGCCGCAGCCGGACCTGACAGCCGTCCCGAATCGCGGCCGCGAGCGGCACGCCGGACGAAACCTGCTGGCGGATGAACGTGACCAGCACGAGCCCGTTCAGGATCGCCACTCCGCTGAGGGCGATGAACCCGATCGCCGCGCTGACGCTGAACGGCATCCCGCGCGCGGCGAGGAACGCGACGCCTCCGATCGCTCCGAGCGGCACGCCCGTGGCGACGAGCAGCACGTCCCGGATCGACCCCAGGCTGAGATACAGCAGCGCACCGATCAGCCCGAGCGCGATCGGGACGATGATTCGCAGACGGCGCTGGGCGCGCTCCGCGTTCTCGAACTGACCGCCCCACTCGATCGTGTAGCCTTCGGGGAGGACGATCGTCTCGTCGACGCTGCGCTGCGCCGCCTCGACGAACCGCACGACGTCGCGCCCGCGCGGGTTGCATTGCACGGTGATGCGGCGCCGGCCCCACTCGCGCGAGATCGTCGACGGCCCCTCGGTCAAACTCAGATGCGCCACCTGGTCCACGCGCACGACGGGCCCGGCCGACGTCGGAATCAACGTCGCGGCGAGCTTCCGCGGATCGGTTCGTTGCTCGTCCGGCAGGCGCACCGCGAGCGGAAACCGTCTCTGCCCCTCGCGGATCTCGCCCACGCGGCGGCTCCCGACCGCCTCGACGACCCCCAGCACGTCGCGGGCCGGAACGCCGTACCGCGCGATGGCCTCGGTGTCGACCCGCACCTCGAGCACCGGCTGGCCGGTGATCTGCTCGCCCGAGATCTCGCCCGCGCCGGGGATCGCGAGCAGCACGCTCTGGACCTCGTCCGACAGGCGCCGTAGCGTTTCCAGGTCGTCGCCGTAGATCTTGATCCCGACGTCCGAGCGGATCCCGGCGATCATCTCGTTCAGCCGCATCTCGATCGGCTGCGTCAACGTGGAGCGGATCCCCGGGACGTCGCGGAGCGCGGCCTCGACGAGCACGGCCAGCTCGCCCTGCGTGCGCGCGCGCTTCCAGCGGCCACGCGGCTCGAGCGTCAGGAACACGTCGGTCAGCTCGACGCCCATCGGATCGGTCGCGATCTCGGCGGTCCCGAGCCGGCTCCACGCGCGCTCGATCTCGTCGGGGAAGCTGTCGAGCAGCAGGCGCTCGAGGAGGACGTTCGAGGCCGCCGCCTCGGCGACGTCGATGCCCGCGAGGCGGACGACGTTGACGACCAGCGTGCCCTCGCCGAGCTGCGGCACGAACTCTCCGCCCATCCGGCGCGCGACCAGCCCGCCCGCGAGCACGAGCACGATCGCGCCGACGATCGTGGCTCCGCGGAACCGCAGCGCGAGGTCGAGGACCGGAACGTACGCCCGGCGAGCCAGCCGGACGGCCCACGGCTCGCGCGGCACGCTGCGCCGACCGAGCCCGAGGCTCGCGAGCACGGGCATCAGCGTGAGCGACAACGCGAGCGAGCCGAGGAGCGCGAAGATCATCGTCCAGGCCATCGGCCGGAACAGCTTGCCCTCGATGCCTTCGAGAGTCAGGATCGGCAGGAACACGATCAGGATGATCAGCTCCCCGAACAGCGTGGGTTTGCGCACCTCGATCGCCGCGTCGCGGATCGTGTCGAGCCACGGCTTGCCCGGGTACAGCCCCGCGTGGCGCACGCAGTTCTCGATCATGATCACGGAGCTGTCGACGATCAGGCCGAAATCGATCGCGCCTAGACTGAGCAAGCTCGCGGCGATCCCGGCCTCGAGCATGCAGCCCGCGGCGAACAGCATCGACAGCGGAATGGCCAGGGCGACGATCAGACCGGCACGCAGGTTGCCCAGGAACAGGAACAGCACCGACACCACGAGCGCGGCGCCAGCCAGCAGATTGTGCTTGACGGTCCGAATGACCTGGTCGACCAGGTCGGTGCGCTCGTACAGGACCTCGAGCCGTACGTCGGCCGGCAGCGCCTTCTGCGCCGCGGCGAGCTGGGCCTTGAGGCTTCGCGTGACGACGTGGCTGTTCGCGCCGAAGAGCATGAACCCCAGGCCGAGGACGCGCTCGCCCCGGCCATCGGCGGTCACCGCGCCGCGGCGGATCTCGTGGTCGATCTGCACGCGGCCGAGGTCGCGGATCCGCACGGGCGTCCCGTCGTGCGTCGCCACGACGACGTTCCCGATCTCGTCGATCGACGTCGTGAGCGCGAGCCCGTGCACGAGCAGCGATTCGCCCCCGGCGACGACCTGGCCGCCACCGACGTTGCGGTTGTTCGCTTCGAGCGCGTCGAACACGTCGTCGAACGTGAGCCCGTGCGCGAGGAGCCGGGTCGGCTCGACCACGACGTGGAACTGCTTCTCGAACCCACCCCACGAATTGATCTCCGCGACGCCCGGCACCTTGCGCAGCTCGGGCCGGACGACCCAGTCGTGCAGCTCGCGCAGCTCGGTGAGGGATCGCCGCGGATCGTCGCTCGTGACCAGGTAGTGGAACACCTCGCCGAGCCCCGTGGCGATCGGGCCGAGCTCCGGTCGAGCGATGTCCGCCGGAAGCTCGACCGTGGCCAACCGCTCGCTCACCAGCTGGCGCGCGAGGTAGATTCCGACGGAATCGTCGAACGTCGCCACGACCTGGGAGAACCCGAACTTCGACACCGAGCGCAGGTTGGTCAGGCCCGGAAGCCCGGAGATCGACAGCTCCACGAACAGCGTGATCTGTTGCTCGACCTCGAGCGGGTTCAGCGCCGGCGCGACCGTGTTGATCTGCACCTGCACGGGCGTGGTATCGGGAAACGCGTCGATCGGCAGCCGGGCGACGGCGAACAGACCCACGGCGGCGCAGACCGCTGCGATCAGGCACACCACGAACCTGTGGCGCAGCGACCCGTCGATGATCCGGGTCAACAACCTTCAGTCCGAGCAGCCGGCCCCGAGGCGCGAAAGAAGCAGCTGGGACTTGAGCGCAAAGCTCCCCACGACGACCACCGGCTCGGTCGATCCGAGCCCGGCGAGGATCTCGACCTGGTCGCCGCGCTGCGCCCCGACCTGCACCCTGCGTGCGTCGAACAGATCGGCAGCGGCCCGGACGAAGACGATCGTGTCCCCGGCCACGCTCTGTACGGCCGACCGGGGGACGATGACCGCGCGACCGGCGTCGGCGGTCACGATCCACGCCTGAGCGAACATCTGCGCCTTCAGCTGCCCGTCGACGTTGGGCACCTCGACTCTCCCGCGGGCCATGCGTGTGCGCTCGTCGACTTGCGGCGCGAGCCAGGTCAGTCGGCCGACGAACGTCTGCCCCGGGAGCGACGTGACCGTGATCCGCACGGACTGACCCACCTTGGCGCGCGCGAGCTCGGACTCCGGAATGCTCACCATGGCCCACAAGGTTCGAGTGTCGGCGAGCAAGAACAGCCGTCGGCCCGCCTCGACCCGCGCTCCGTGCACGACCGCGCGCTCGACGATCTCGCCGGCGAAGGGCGCGCGGATCTCCAGATCTCCCGGTGTCGTCTGTTCGCTCGCCAGACGCTCGAGCTGGGCATCGGTCAGGCCGAGGACCCGCAGATGCTGCCCGGCCTCTCGGACCGCGGCGGTGGAGCTCTTGTGGGCGGCCTCGGCCTCCTGCACGTCTTGCTCCGTCCCGATGCGCTCGGCGTGGAGCGCTCGTCGGCGCTCGAGCGTCGAGCGGCGCAGCTGCTCGTCGGCCCGCGCCCGCAGATACGCGGCCTGCGCCTCGCTGACGGCGGCGGAGGCGACTCGCGCGAGCAGGTCACCACGGCCGACGTGGCGTCCCAGATCGACTTCGATCGCGGTGACGACGCCGTCGGTCAATGGCGTGATCTCGGCCAGCTTGTTCTGGTCGAACGCCAGCTCGGCAACGCACTCGATGCCCTCGAGCCTTCGATCTTCGCCCGAGGTCCGGACCTCGATCCCGGCCTTGTCCGCCGACGTGGGAGACGGCAGGCGCACCTTGAGCCCGTCTCCCGGTCGTTTCTGGGCCAGGAGCTCGGGGTGGCAGATGCCGCACTCGTCCTCGCGCACGCCGTGCTCCGCGCACTGCGGGACCGCCGAGGGCCCGGCGGCTCGACGCACCTCCGGATGACACAGGAAGCACTCGTCCTCGTACAGCGCGTGCCTCTCGCACCACGGCCGCTTCGAATCGCGGAGCTCGGGATGACACTCCCAGCACCGGTCCTCGTAGCGGTCGTGCTCGGCGCACCACAGGCGGCCCGGGTCACGTAGGCTCGGGTCGCAGCGGTAGCACAGATCCTTCGGGGCGCCGTGCGCGGCGCAGGTGGCTGCGGCCGTCTTCGTCTCGGACTTCGCCGGCGGTCGAGCGCTGCGGTCCGAGCACCCCCAGAGCAGAACGATCGTGGCGCACACACACGTGAAACGGATCGCGTTCAATTTCGGAGCTCCTCTCGCGCGGACGAATGACGCCAGCCGCATCGCGGACGATCCGGCCGAGGACGGGCGATCGCGAGAGGATCAGACCAAGAGAACGATGGTGCGCAGCGAGGACAGGCCGGCGTCGAGCCGGTAGCGGGCGGAAGCGCGGTCGTGGCGCACGTTGGGCGAGACCGCGACGTGCAGCGTCGGCGCGCTCCACGTCGCCTCGAGGCCGTCGCTCGTGCTCGGAGCGCGAACGCTGGCCGCTGACGCTTCGATCGTCATGCAGCAATCGCATGGACCGCGGTCCACGAGCGGCTGCGCGTCGCGTGGCGCGGTTCGGTCGGTCGAAGGAGCCGGGCAACAATCGGGCCCGGCGTCGCCGAGGCACAGGAGGCCGGGGCCTGCCGCACAGAGCTGCGCGGCGAGCACGACTCCGGTGAGAAGCACGGACACGGCATCGGTCCGAAGCGAGCGGCTCATACGAGATGACACTAGCTCCCGGGAGGTTCGCCGGTCAAGCCATGCGGAGCAACCCTAGGGTTTGGCCAGGTACATACCCTATCGCGCCGCCCCGCGCGTCAGCGTAGCCTGCCTTTGGGCGATGCATTCTCGCGGAGACAAGGAGAGCCCCCATGGATGCACAGAACGTCGTTCTCGTCATCGCCATCGCGATCGTCATCGCGGCTGCCGTCGCGTGGGCCATCGCGTTCGTGGTCGTGCGCAACCGGCGATCCGACGACCTCAAGCGCCACTTTGGAACCGAATATGACCGGATGGTCCAGGAGCGCGGCAGCCGAGCTCGCGCCGAGGCCGACCTGCTCGAGCGCGCCCGGCGCGTGAAGGGGCTCGAGATCCATCCCCTGTCGTCCGGAGACCGCGAGCGGTTCGCCGACCGGTGGCGCGTGACGCAGGCGAGCTTCGTCGACAATCCGGCGAGCGCCGTCGTGCAGGCCGACTCGCTCGTCGAAGAGGTCATGCGAGCGCGCGGCTATCCGGTCGCCGACTTCGAGGCCCGGGCCGCCGATGTCTCGGTCGACCACCCCCGCTTCGTCCAGGACTACCGCGAAGCGCACGCGGTCGCGCTCGCGGCCCAGCGCGGAACGGCGCGGACGGAAGACCTCAGGCGAGCGACGATCCACTATCGCGACCTGTTCGAGGACCTGCTCGAGTCCGCGGTTCGGCCGATCCCTTCGGCGGCGGAGGTGCGCCGATGAGACCGTCGGAGAAGAACGTGCCGGACGAGCGGCCGACGTCGACCGCGCTCGTGTCGACGGAGACGACCCAGGAACCCCCGCTCCACGACGAGGAGGCAGTGTTCCGCGCGCGGTGGACCGAGATCCAGAGCGCATTCGTCGACGAGCCCCGCCGGGCCGTCCGGGACGCCGACGAGCTCGTCGCCGAGACGCTGACCCGGCTCGGCGAGAAGTTCGCGCAACAGAGGTCCGAGATCGAAGAGCAGTGGGCGCGACAGAACGAAGTCTCGACCGAGCAACTGCGGGTCGTGTTCCAGCGCTACCGCTCGTTCTTCGATCGGCTTCTGGGCGCGCAGGGTCGAGCGTGAGGGCGCTTCGGCCGATCGTGCTCGCGTCGTCGCTCGCGCTGTCGCTGGCCGCAACGGGTCGGTGCGAGGCCGCTCCCAAGCCCACGCCCGACCCGCGGCCGGCCGTGACGGCCGCTCCGGCAGAGACCGCCGCGTTCGAGGCGCAGGTCCAGGAGTATCTGGCCTTGCACCGCAAGCTCGAGGCCCAGCTACCGAAGCTGCCCAAGGAGACGACGCCCGAGGCGATCGACAAGAACCAGCGGGCGCTGGCCGCGCTCGTGCAGGCCGGGAGACCGAACGCCAGGCAGGGTGAGTTCTTCACGCCAGAGATGCAAGCGTACCTGCGTCAGGTGTTCGACCGAGTGTTCGTCGGCACGGACGGCAAGAACCTGCTCGGCTCGATCATGGACGAGAACCCGGGAGTTCCCGCCCAGCTCGTGGTCAACGAGCGCTATCCTGATGCGGTGCCGCTGTCGACCATGCCACCCGAGATCCTGAACGTGCTGCCCAAGCTCGAGGAGGACATGGAGTACCGCTTCGTCGGCCGCCGACTCGTGCTGCTCGACGCCCACGCGCACCTGATCCTCGACTTCACGGACGAGCTCCTGCCCACATGACGGAGATGCACGCGCGACCCATCCTCGGCCTGCTGATCGCGAGCGTGTGGATCGCCTCCGGCTGTCGCGCCGGCCTCGCGTCCGCGGTACCGGCCTCGCCCGTCGAGGTGACGACCTCGCAGGCGCCGGCCGAGGCGCCGGTCGCGCTGCCCAACGACAAGGGCTCGCTGCACTTCGCCGTGCTCGGTGACTTCGGGACGGGAGAACAGCCGTCGATCGAGCTGGCCCAGCAGGTCGTGAAGTTCCACCAGCAGTTCAAGTACGACCTGGTGATCACCGTCGGCGACAACCTGTACGGCGCCGAACGCCCCCAGGACTTCAAGCTCAAGTTCGAGGCCCCGTACAAGCCGCTGCTCGACGAGGGAATCAAGTTCCACGCCAGCCTGGGCAACCACGATTCGCGCGAGCAGCGGTACTACAAGCTGTTCAACCTCGACGGCAAGCTGTACTACTCGTTCAAGGCGCCGAAGGAGAAGGTCCGGTTCTTCGTGCTCGACAGCACGTACCCGGTGCCGGAGCAGATCGCCTGGCTGGAGAAGGAGCTCAAGGGCTCGAACGAGCCGTGGAAGATCGCGTATTTCCACCATCCGCTGTACTCGTCGGCCGGTCGCCACGGCTCGGACGTCAAGCTGCGCCAGGCGATCGAGCCGCTGTTCATCCAGTACAACGTGAGCGTCGTGTTCACGGGACACGATCACGTGTACGAGCGGATCAAGCCCCAGAACGGAATCGTCTACTTTGTCGCGGGTTCGGGCGGAGGTCTGCGCCCGGGCAACCTGGAGCGGAGCTCCGAGCTCACGGCCAAGGGCTACGATCTCGACCGGGCGTTCATGGCCGTCGAGATCCTGGGCGATCAGATGTACTTCCAGGCCATCACCCGCACGGGTGAGATCGTGGACTCGGGCATCGTCGAGCGTCGCAAGACGCCGGAGTGAGACGATGCCGATCCGCCGCCTGATCCTGATCGGCTTGCTCCTCGCGCTCGTCCTGGCTCCGATCTATGCCGCGCCCCAGCTCCAGCCCCTCGCCACGCAGCAGGCCAACGATCCGAACGACCCGAACGATCTGATCCCCGAGCTGCGGATGCTGGGCTGGCGGCTGCCGCTCGCCGCGGTACTGGGCACGGCGCTCGCGCTCCGGCCGCGCCGGCGTGGGACACCGGAGCGCCGCACGTACGTGGTGCAGACGCAGATCGTGCTCGCGATCGTCGGCGCGATCGTGATGCTGATCGTCGGCGCGAGCCTGGCGCGAGCATTCGGCATCGTCGGCGTCGCGAGCCTGATCCGCTACCGCACCAAGATCGACAACCCCAAGGACGCGGGCGTGATGCTCTGCGCGCTGGCCGTGGGCCTGGCCTCGGGGGCCGGCTTCTACGTGCTGGCCGTGTTCTCGACCGTGTTCCTCGTGCTCGCGCTGGGCGTGATCGAGAGCTTCGAGCCGCTGACGCGGAGCTTCGAGCTGTCGATCAAGCTGGCGGACAAGACGATGGGCGCGTTGCGTCCGAGGATCGAAGCCACGCTGCGCCGCCTGCGGGTCAAGTTCGAGCTGCGGGGCGTGTCCGAGGAGGACGTGACGTACTTCGTGACCGCGCCGGCCGAGATGCGCACGGATGCGGCGTCGAAGGCGTTGACCGCCGTGCTGCCCGACGACAAGGGTGCGGTGGAATGGCACGACGCCTCGAAGTCGAAGGGCAAGTAGAACGGAAACACAGTGAAGGTGATCGTTCAGCCCGACGCGGGCATCGTCCCGGTGCTGCAGGCGATCCGGCGCGCGAAGACCGCGATCGACGTCGCGATCTTCCGCCTCGACCGCAAGGAGATCGAGCGCGCGCTGGGCGAGGCCGCGCAGCGCGGCGTGCGCGTGCGGGCGCTGATCGCCAACACGAACCGCGGCGGCGAGGCGCTCCTGCGCAAGCTCGAGCAGCGCCTGTTGGCCGCGGGCGTGATGGTCGTCCGCACGGCGGACGACCTGTTGCGGTACCACGGCAAGTTCATGGTCGCCGACGAGATCCTGCACCTGTTCGGGTTCAACTTCACGCGGCTGGACATGAACAAGAGCCGGAGCTTCGCCATCGCCACGCGCGACCGGCGGACGGTCAAGGAAGCCTCGGTGCTGTTCGAGTCCGACTGCACGCGGCAGACGTACGCCCCATCCCGCTCGAACCTGGTGGTCAGCCCGGAAACCGCGCGCCCGATGCTCACGCGGTTCATCCGCGACGCCCGCCGGACGCTCGCGATCTACGACCTCAAGGTCCAGGACCGCGACATGCTGCAGCTGCTCGACGCCCGGGCCAAGAAGGGCGTCGAGGTCCGCGTGCTGGGCACCCTGAAGGGCGGCAACGGCGGCGTCGAGGTCCGCGCGCTGAAGGGCCACCGGCTCCACGTGCGCGCGATCATTCGAGACGGCACGCGGGCGTTCGTCGGGAGCCAGAGCCTGCGGACCCCCGAGCTCGACCTGCGGCGCGAGGTCGGCCTGTTGATCAGCAACCCCAGCGTGACGCGCAAGCTGATGCAGGTGTTCGAGGAGGACTGGGCCGCCTCGGCGACCGACGAGCAGAAGGAGAAGGAGAAGGAGAAGAAGGCGAAGGAAAAGGCTGAGAAGGAAGACAAGCGCGCCCAGGCCACCGACGCCTGACTCAGTGCTTCAGTCCCAGGCTCCTCTTCGTCGGCTGGCACGGGGGCAGGGGCTTGTCGTCCGTGCGCCGGTGCACGCGGCGCGACAGCCCCGACGGATGCACCGTTCTCTCGAGCAGCGCAACCAGCACGCTCTTCCGGCACTCGTTCGTCTCGAGGACCCGGCTCTCGGGACCGTCGCTCGCGCCCTCGGCCCACAGGCTCGTCTGGTCCTCGAAGTCCGCCCGACCTGAGTCGAAGTCGATCCCGGACTCGCGCATGAACTCTTCGAGCAGCGCCACCGCCCGGCTCTCGTCGGCCGACGTCACGATCGACAGGTGGTACCGCCGCACCGCCTCCAGCCGCTCCTCCGGCGTTCGTAGCGAAACGATCACCGGCTGCACGTCGTAGCTCATCGGCTCCCCGACCCCGTAGACCCGAGCGACGAGGTTGCGCCGGGCGATCATCCGACTGGCCATGATCTGCTGCTGGAAGTCGGGCCAGTTCGTCCGCGCGACGCAGTCGAGGATCGTCTCGCGCGTCAGACCGGCGATCTTCCGTGCCATCCACGTGGCATCGGCGAACGTCGCCTGCTTGAACGCCCGCGGCAGGTACAGCATCTTCTCGCCGTAGCGTACCGAGTCCTCGCGCTGCTCGAGGAACCGATCGCCGACGTTCAACAGGTTCGGGTTGCCCGAGATCTTGAGGCTACCCAGGGACGCGCCGAGGTCGTGCATGTACTCGAGGTACGCCGACGACTCGCGGTCGATCACCCCGTGGCTGTTGTGGTCCTTGGCATCCTTGTTGTGCGTCCAGTACGTCAGGACGACGAGCCCGCGCTTGACCCGATCGTCGAGCGCGCCGCCGGAGCTGAGCGGCGCCCCTCCGAGCCGCAGGAACTCGTCGCCACTCGGCTCGAACGCGACGAGCGACTCGTTGAACGTCACGTACTGCCGGCCGACGAGCTTCGCCGCTTCCCGGCCCATCGACGTGAACGGCTCGCGCCGCAGCGTGTCGTCCCCGATCACGCCGTGATCCACGACGTGCGCCGATACGTCGAACTTGTACTTCGACTCGCGCAGGCAGGTCGCGAAGCTCTCGAACGTGGCCACCTTGCTGCACGTTCCGTCCTCGTCTTGCTCGTCGGTCTCGTTCAGCACGAGCACGAACTCGTCCGGAGCGCCGGTGTTCGCATAGACCAGGTCGGCGAACTTGCCACCGAGCTCGACGTACAGCCGGGTCCCCAGCACCTCGGCCTGGACCTCCTCGCCCCACTTGACCGACCACTTCTGATCGTGAAGGTCCTCGACCTCGATCTTGGGCGAGGTCCCGGTGGTCTTGACGCCGTCGAACACGAGGATCCGCCGCGCGCGGTCGAGCACGTACGGCGCCCCGATCGCGTTCGAGGTCCGGCCCTCGAGTTGCGACTCGAGCGCCTGCCACGCCGTGCGATGCCGGGTCTTCAACCGCTCGAGCTCGGCCTCCGTGTACCACAGGTAGTTGTCGTCCCGGACTTCGAGCCGCGACACCTGGTCGGACGACAGGCCCACCAGCTGCTCGGCCCGGGTGTAGATCTTGCCCGTCCGCGGATCGACGAGGTTCACCGCCTCGAGCCGCGCCTCCTCGAGCGACAGGGGCTGGCCGCGCGCGCCGGGCGCCACGTACGGCAGCTTGAGCGACAGGTTGCGCAGAACACCGAACGCCGCGGCGATCATGCCGCTCTTGCGCTTTCCCTGGAGCTCGCTGCGGATGCTGTACACGAGCGATTTCAGCGCCGGAAAGGTCGCCGCCTTGGCCGCGTCGTCCGACGACGCGTGGATCGCCACGGCGGCGGTGAGCGCCTCATCGACCGCGTCGGCCATGCGGCGAAGCTTCTTTTGATCGTTCTCCTTCGCCGCGGCGGCCTTCTGCTCGAGTCCCGCCTGCTCCCGGCGCACGAGATCGATGAGGTTCGCCATTCCCTCGTCGGAGTACTCGAGCCCGACGCCGTGCTCGGCCAGCTCGTCGTCGTAGTGCTTGATCTCGACGAGCGCCGCGTCGGCAGTGCGCGACAGCACGCACGCGAGCGCGCACACCAGGAGCCACGGCGCGGTTCGTTCGACGCTCATGACCGCATTATCGGCTGCGGATCGAGACGCCGGCCGGCCGGAGAACCCGCAAATCGGCCCCGGAGAAGTCCCGAGGTCTAGCGCAGCAGTCGCAGGAGCGCGGTCTCCTGCGCGGCGAGGTCCGGCTCGTCGCCGCCCGCGCTCGGGAGCTGGCCTGCCAGGAACGCGTCGAGGACCGCTGGATGGACGTAGTGCTTGCGACACGTCGCCGGCGTGTTCCCCAGGCGCTTGGCGATCGTCTTGATCGCTTCGACGACCGCGCGGTTCCGCTCCGCGTCGGTCTCGCCGCCCGGGCCCGCACGCAAGCATTGCAGCGCGAGCAGGCTCCCGGCCCACGTCCGGAAATCCTTCGCGGTGAACTCCTGGCCCATGCTCTCCCGCAGGTACGCGTTGACGTCGGTCGAGTCGATCGATTGCGCGTTCCCCTCGTCGTCGACGTACTGGAACAGCTCCTGCCCCGGTAGCGTTCGACAGCGCTTGATCACCGCCGCGAGGCGCCGATCCGTGACCTCGACCTCGTGGGGCTTGCCGCTCTTGCCGCGGAACCGGAACGTGAGCCGCGCGCGCTCGACGCGCACGTGACGATCGCGTAGCGTCGTCAGGCCGTACGACTCGTTCGCGCGCGCGTACTCCTCGTTCCCCACGCGGATCAGCGTCAGCTCGAGCAGCCGCACCACGGTCGCGAGAAGCTTGCCCCGCGACAGGCCGGGCTCGGACAGATCGGCCTCGATGCGCTGGCGCAGCCCGGGCAGCGCCTCGCCGAACGCGCTCATGCGCTCGAACTTGTTCTCGTCGCGCACCTGGCGCCAGCGCGCGTGATACCGGTACTGCTTGCGGCCCCTGGCGTCTCGTGCGCTGGCCTGGATGTGGCCGTTCGCCAGCGTGCAGATCCAGACGTCGCTCCACGCCGGCGGAATCACGAGCGCGCGGATGCGCCGGAGCACGTGCCGATCACGGATCGTTCGTCCGTCGGCGTCGACGTAGCGGAACCCGCGCCCCGAGCGACGTCGCCGTATGCCCGGCGACGAATCGCTGACGTACCGCAGCCCGGCGGACTTCGCCGACTCGGCTGCACCGACGACGGTGGCCTGGCGCTTCCGGCGGCGCGGCAGCGCGCGGGCCGACGGAGCAGCCGCAGCCGCGGATTGCGTTCGATGCTGCAGCTCCGGCATGACGAGAGAGATGATACAGCCGGTCGTCGATCGTCTGCGCGCGCAGCGCCCGTCGAGCACCGATGTTAGCTTGAGAGGAACGAGGAGGACGCTCGCGTGCGTGCAACGAAGACGATCCTCGCGATTCTCGCTACGGCGGTCGTGACCGTCGTCGTGCTGAACCTCGTCACCGGCGAGAAGAAGATCGAGCGCCCGATCGAGCCGCTGTATGGGGTCTCGGACGACCAGTTCCGGCGCTCGATGGGCAGCCTCCTGGGTCCGACGATGCAGGACGGGAACCACGTCGACGCGCTGCAGAACGGAGACGAGATCTTCCCCGCGATGCTCGCGGCGATCCGGTCGGCGACGAAGACGATCACGTTCGAGACGTACATCTACTGGTCGGGGCAGGTCGGCAAGGAGTTTGCCGATGCGCTGTCCGACCGGGCGCGCGCGGGAGTGAAGACCCACGTGCTCCTCGACTGGGTCGGAAGCGACAAGATGGACGAGGCGCTGTTGCAGGGCATGCAGGACAGCGGGGTCCGGGTCCGGAAGTACCATCCGCTGCACTGGTACACGCTGTCGCGGATCAACCAGCGCACGCACCGCAAGCTCCTGGTCGTGGACGGTCGGATCGGGTTCACCGGTGGGGTGGGGATCGCCGACGAATGGCTCGGCCATGCGCAGGACGAGCGTCACTGGCGCGACTCGCACTTCCGTCTCGAGGGCTGGGCGGTAGCACAGATGCAGGCGGCATTCATGGACAACTGGATCAAGACCGCAGGCGAGGTCCTGCACGGGGAGGAGTACTTCCCGCAGATCGTGCCAGCGGGCGACGCGCTGGCCCAGGTGTTCACCAGCTCGCCGAGCGAAGGGAGCGAGAGCGTTCGCCTGATGTACCTGCTGTCGATCGCGAGCGCGAGGCACAGCGTGCGCATCGCGGCGTCGTACTTCGTGCCCGACGATCTGGCGGTCGACACGATCGTCGCCGCGCGCCGGCGCGGCGTGACGGTCGAGGTCCTGGTCCCGGGACCCCACATCGATTCGCGGATCGTGCGCCACGCGTCGCGCGCGCGGTGGGGCGATCTTCTGCGCGCGGGTGTCGAGATCTACGAGTACCAGCCGACGATGTTCCACTGCAAGGTGATGATCGTCGACGATCTGTGGGTCTCGGTGGGCTCGACGAACTTCGACGATCGCTCGTTTCGGCTGAACGACGAGGCGAACTTGAACGTGCTCGACCGGACGTTCGCACGGGCGCAAGCCGCGACGTTCCAGGCCGACCGGAGCCAGGCCCGGCGCATCACGCTTACCATGTGGCAGGAGCGGCCGTGGACCGAGAAGCTGGTGGAGCGCGCCAGCGCGCTGCTGCGCTCGCAGCTCTGAGGGACGAAATGAGACTCGACGAGCCTCGCATCGATGTCGGCGAAGCACCGCCGGAGTCGGCCGCACCGGTCGTTCGGACCCACGTTCGGATCCGCAACGTGACCCTGGCCGTTCTGGCCGTCGCCGCGGTCGTGTTCCTGCTGGAACACGCGTGGCCGATCCTGCTGCCGATCATGCTGGCGATTCTCGCGAGCTACGCGTTCGACCCGATCGTCCGCTGGCTGAGCCGCCGCCGCGTGCCGCGCGCGATCGCCGCCGTGGTCGTGCTCACCGCGTTCGCCGGTGGCACGGCGTACGGGGTGTACAGCCTGAGCGACGACGCGCTCGAGATCGTCGAGGACCTGCCGGCGTCGGCGAAGAAGCTGCGCGAGTCGTGGCACGAGCTGCGGGGGCACACGGGCGCGGTGCAGACGTTGACCAAGGCGGTCGCCGAGATCGAGAAGACGGCCGAGGCCGCGCCGGGCCCGACACCGCAACCGGATCCCGGCGTCACGCGCGTGCAGGTCGAGGAGAAGCCGCTCGATCTGAGCCGCTACCTGCTGTGGGGCTCGCTGGGTGTCGTGGGGTTCACCGGCCAGGCGGTGATCATCGTGTTCCTCTCGTACTTCCTGCTCGCGTCGGGCGATCTGTATCGGCGCAAGCTGGTCAAGCTCGCCGGACCGACCCTGAGCCGCAAGCGTGTGACGGTGCAGATCCTGAACGACATCACGGCGCAGATCGAGCGGTTCCTGTTCGTGCAGATGATCACGTGCGCGCTCGTGGCCTTGGTATCGGCCCTGGCATTCGGCTGGATCGGCCTCGAGCGCGCGGTGTTCTGGGGCTTGCTCGCCGGGCTGTTCAACTCGATACCGTACTTCGGCCCGCTCATCGTCATGTGTGGCGTTGCCGCGGTCGCGTTCCTGCAGTTCGGGACGTTCGACAAGACGGCGCAGGTCGCCGGGCTGTCGCTGCTCATCACCAGCCTCGAAGGGCTGCTGTTGACGCCGTACCTGCTCGGTCGGCACCTGCGGATGAACGGCGCGGCGGTGTTCGTCGGCCTGCTGTTCTGGGGCTGGATCTGGGGCGTGTGGGGCATGCTCGTCGCGATGCCGATGATGGTCATCATCAAGTCGATCTGCGACCACGTCGAGGACCTGAAGGGCCTGGGAGAGCTGCTCGGCGAGTGACAGCCGGCTCGACGATAAACCGGGTATCCTCATCCCATGCTTGCGGCGCTCGTCTCGGCGCTCCACGTGTTGAGCCTGGGAGTCGGGCTCGGAGCCGTCGTCACCCGCGGGCAGGCGCTGCGCGCGCTCGTGACCGAAGGCGCGCTGACCGGGAAGCGCCTGCTCGTCGCCGACAGCCTGTGGGGCATCGCGGCGCTCGCGTGGATCGCGACGGGGCTGACGCGGCTCTTCGGCGGAACGGACAAGGCGCTCGACTTCTACCTGTACAACGGGTTCTTCTGGATCAAGATGGGTCTGTTCGTGCTGGTCGTCGCCCTCGAACTCCTACCCATGACGACGCTCGTTCGCTGGCGCGTCGCGCTCGCCAGGGGCGCGCCGATCGACGTACGTCGCGCGGCCCTGCTGGTGCGTATCAACGACGCCGAGACGGTGCTGGTGATCGCGATCCCGTTCGCCGCCGCCGCCATGGCCCGCGGTCTGTGGCTCTTCGCCTGACCGTCATCCCTGCCGCAACGCCGTCATCGGGTCGACCCTCGACGCGCGACGCGCGGGGACCCAGCACCCGACGAGCACGACCAGAACGACCAGCAGCCCGGCGCCGAGGTAGGTCGCGACGTCGCTCGCGCCGAGGCCGAAGAGCAGATCGGTCCCGGCCTGGGCCACGGCCACGGCGAGTGCCACACCCGCTCCCACCCCTACCACCGCGAGCTTCGCGCCGTCCTGCAGCACCAGACGGACGATCTCGCGTCGCTGCGCGCCGAGCGCGACGCGGATCCCGATCTCGTGCGTGCGTTGACGGAACGTGTACGAGACCAGCCCGTAGATCCCGAGCAGCGCGAGCGACAGACCGACGAGACCGAAGCCCTGGATCAACGCTCCCGCCGCACGCCACGGCAGCGCCACTTGCCGCACGGCGTCGGACAAGGTCATCGGCGCATGCAGCGGCAGATCCGGATCCACCGCTTGGACCTCTCGGCGCACGGTCGCCAGCGCGCTCGCGGCGTCGCCGCGCTGACGCCACACGAGCGTCATGGGGAAGTCGTCGCTCGTGCTCTGCAGATACGGGAAATAGACGAACGGCGGCGAAGCCTGACCGACGACTCGGAACCGGCCGTCTTCGACGACGCCGACGATCTCGGCCCAGCCGCTCGAGGACAGTCGCAGGCGCTGGCCCAGAGCGCTCGCACCGGGCCAGAACCGGCGTGCCATCGCGGCGTTGACGATCACGACGCCCGGCGCGGCTTCACGATCCATGGGCCCGAAGTCACGGCCTTCGAGCAGGTGGATGCCGACGGTCCGGAAGTAGTCCGTCGCGACGGTGTTGCACTCCACGGCAACATCGTCCTCCACGCCCTCGATGCCCACGCTGGTGGTGCTGTACCCCGGGCCTACCGTGAGCTGGCGCGCCAGGCTCACCCGTTCGACGCCCGGGAGCGCGAGGACGCGCTCGGTCAGCTGCCGATACACCTCCCGCGTCCGGGCGACGTCGTAGCCCAGCGGGCTCGGGTCGAACCGAGCCGTCAGCACGGTCTCGGGCTCGCGGCCGGGGTACAGCGTCTTCGCGTGGCGCACGACGCGGGCGATGAGTCCCCCGCTGATCAGCAGCAGCGACGCGAGCGCGATCTGCCCGACGACGAACGCTTGCCGAAGGCGCGAGCGCTTGAACCCCTGCGCTGCCGGAGCGTCCTTCATCGCCGTGTGCAGGTCGACGCGCGCCGCTTCGAACGCCGGCGCGAGCCCGAACACGATCCCGGTCAGGAGCGCGAGCGAGAGCGTGAAGCCCAACACGCGCCAGTCGATCGAGGCATCGACGGCGAACGGCACCGCGAGCGGCAAGACCAGCGTCGACAGCACGCGCAGGAAGCAGGCCGTCAAGCCGATCCCGAGCGCGCCGGCCATGCAGAACAGCAAGCAGCTCTCGGTCAGCAGCTGGCGGATCAGACGTCGGCGCGTCGCGCCGAGCGCCAGCCGCATGGCCATCTCGCGCTGCCGGACGGTGGCCCGGGCCAGGAGCAGCCCGGCCACGTTCGCGCTGGCGATGAGCAGCGTGCACCCGACGATCGCCAGGAGCAGTCCGACGCCCCCCAGCATCGCCAGGCGTATGTCGGGGGGGAACGACCCGACCGGGATCAGCTCGATTCCGAGGCTCGGGCGCTGGGGGTGCTCCTCGGCTCGCAGCTCCGGATCGGCGTCCTGCAGTCGACGATCGAGCACGGTCAGAGCGGATTCCGCCTGCTCGCGCGACAGGCCGGGGGTGAGTCGCCCGGTGAGCTTCAGGTACCTCGACCCGCGGCTGACGAACAGGTCCGGTCGAGACAGGATCTCGGCCTGCATCATCAACGGCACGTACAGCGCGGGGGCAAAGACGTTGTACGTGCTCGTGAACTGCCGGGGTGTCACGCCGACGATCGTGAACGTGTGCGCGTTGATCTTGAGCGTCTGGCCGATGACGGACGGATCGCCACCGAACCGGCCGTGCCACAGGGCGAAGCCCAGGACGACGACGGGATGCGTACCGGGCGTGCGATCTTCCTCGGCCGTGAAGAAGCGCCCGACGGCGGGCTGCACGCCGAGCACGGAGAAGTAGTTTCCCGAGACCAGCGCGCCGTAGGCTTGCTCGACCTGACCCGCCAGATTGAGGCTGATGGGCCTTTCGCTCCAGGCCAACAGCTCGGAGAACACTCCGGCGTGGTCGCGATAGTCCACGTAGTCGAGGTACGAGACCGCGTGGATGCCGCTGTTGTTTGGATCGGGCTGGTGCGTCGTGACGAGCGAATCCGCGTTCTCGACCGGCAACGGCCGCAGCAACACGGCGTTCGCCAGGCTGAACACGGTGGTCGTCGCGCCGATCCCCAGGGCCAGCGACAGCACGGCGACGATCGTGAACCCGGGACTGTTCAACAGACCCCGCGTGCCATAGCGCAGGTCTTGCAAGAGCGCGTCGCCCAGGCTCGCACCCCGTACGTCGCGGCACTCTTCCCGAACGCTGAACAGGTTCCCGAAGCGCTTTCGCGCCTCGCGGGCCGCGGTCTCGCGGGACATGCCGGCGGCGACGTTCTCGGCCGTGCGCTGCTCGAGGTGAAACCGTAGCTCCTCGTCGATCTCCCGCGTCACGTGGCCGCGCCGCACGAGCGACCGGAGCGAGCGCAACACCCGGGCCCACGACGTCATGCGCGCTCCACCGGCTCAGGCCGTCTTCAGCACGAGCTTGATCGCTCGGGAGACGCGCTCCCAGACCGCCGTCTCCTGCTCCAGCTGCTTGCGCCCGGACCGCGTCAGCGAATAGAACTTCGCCCGTCGATTGTTGTCCGACTTGCCCCACTCCGCGGAGATCCAGCCCTTCTCTTCCATCCGATACAGCGCCGGGTAGAGCGACCCCTCCTCGACCACGAGCACGTCCTGGGAGCGCTGCTGGATCCGCCGGGCCACGTCGTAGCCGTGCAGCGGCGCCTCGCTGAGCGTCTTGAGGACCAGCAGGTCCAGCGTGCCTTGCAGGAGCTCCGCTCTCGTCGGCGCCATCGTCTCACTCACCTAGATTGGCTAGGGGAGTCAGTCTAGTCGACTTCCCTAGAATGTCAAGGGGAAGAGCGCCTCGGCGTGAGCCCGTTGCCAAGCCGCGGCTCGGGGGGCGAGAATGCAGGCCTCGGCGGGAGGCTCGACGTGCGGCTCTGGGGGTCGATCCATCGCGCGGCGGTCGTGTCGGCGGTCGGTTGGGTCATCGCTTGCTCGCCCCAGCCTGCCCGGGACACGAGCTTCACGATCGCCGCGATCCCCGATCCGCAGAACTACGTGTCGTACGACCACCAGAAAGCGACAGGCTACCCGTTCGATGCGGTCGATCAATGGTTCGAGCAGATGCGCTACGTCGCCGCGCACGTCGAGAGCGCCGGTGGCGATATCGCGTTCGTGACCGTCCTGGGCGACAACTGGAACCACGCCTCGATCCCGATGGATCCGGACCACGAGCGGCGCGGGCTCCAGAGCGTCCCGATCTCGATCGCCGACGAGGGCTCCCCGATCACGGAGCAAACGCGGAGCTACGAGATGCCGATGGCCAAGAACGGAATCGAGATCATCGCGGGCAAGGTGCCGTTGTCGATCGTCCCGGGCAACCACGACTACGACGCGCAATGGACCGACAGCCGGTTCCCGCCGAAATCGGACGACCCAGGCGTGATCCACTTCGGCGGGCTGACGAACTTCGTGTCGGTCTACGGGGCGGACTCACCGTTCTTCAAGAACCAGCCGTGGTACGTGGCGTCGAACGACGGCGGTGCGGACAGCGCGCAGGTGTTCGAGGCCGGAGGCTATCGTTTCCTCCACATCGGCCTGCAGTTCAGCCCGTCGGACCGCACGCTCGCCTGGGCCGCGTCGGTGATCGCGAAATACCCCGGCCTGCCGACGATCGTTTCGACCCATGACCATCTGAACGCGGCGGGCGAGCAGCTCGCGCACCCCGTGGTCGACGAGGAGCTAGTCGATCCGACCGACGACAACGGTCCCGCGAGCGTGTGGAAGGAGTTCCTGAGCAAGCAGGACTCGATCTTTCTCGCGCTGTCCGGGCATCAGCCCGGTCAATCTCGCCGCGTCGACAACAACGACTTCGGCCACGAGGTGCATCAGATCCTCGCCGACTATCAGATCCGGCTCCAGACCGCGCTCGACGTGGGCTATCGACCGGTGCCCCCTGTCGGGATCGGCGACGGCTGGCTGCGCCTGCTGACGTTCGACATGGGCTCGGCGACGCCGTCGATCCAGGTCAAGACCTACTCGACGCATTACAAGAAGTTCAGCAGCGAGATTCCGGAGTACGCCAAGTGGTACAGGCCCAACGAGCAGCCCAGCATGACCGATGCCGAGTTCCTGGCGGCCGAGGAGTTCGTCATCCCCCTGGCCGACTTCCGGGCGCGCTTCGACAAGACGGCGAAGCTGGCCCACTGAGGACTCGCATGTCGAGCAGCCCGCGCCGTCTCGCGCTCGCGATCACGTGGCTCCTGGCTCTCGGCGTCGGCGTTGCCTGGTCCCGCGAAGGCCCACCGGTCGAGGCCGGTCCGTTCCGCGCTCCGGACCTCGTGGAGCTGACCGCGCTCGAGCCCTCGATCCGGCTCGACATCCGCTACGCGACCCGGAACAACTTCGTCGGGCGACCCGTCTACACCGAGGCGCGGGCGTTCCTGCAGCGGCCGGCCGCCGAGGCGCTCGTGCGCGCGCATCGCGCGTTGCACAAGGACGGGTTCGGGCTCCTCGTGTTCGACGGGTACCGCCCGTGGACGGTGACCAAGCTGTTCTGGGACCTCACGCCCGAGGACAAGAAGGTGTTCGTCGCCGATCCCGCGAAGGGGTCGAAGCACAACCGCGGCTGCGCGATCGATCTCACGCTCTACGACCTCGCGACCGGCAAGGAGGTCGAGATGCCGGGGGCGTACGACGAGATGTCGGAGCGCTCCTACGCCACCTACGACCAGGGGGACGCCAAGGCTCGCGAGCGTCGCGACTTGCTGCGTCGGACGATGGAGCGCGAGGGGTTCTTCGTCTACCCCTGGGAGTGGTGGCACTTCGACTACAAGGACTGGACCGCGTACCCGATCCTCGATGTCCCGTTCGCTCGGATCGGCAGCGCGGCGAAGCCCTCGCCCCCGTCCGGACCGTTCGATCTGTCGACGGCCCGCGTCCTCGACCTGACCCACACGTTCGACGAGCACACGCTCTACTGGCCGACCTCGCCCTCGACGTTCGAGCTGCAGCAGCTGCAGCACGGGCGAACGGAGGCCGGGTTCTTCTACGCCGCGAATACGTTCTGCGCGCCGGAGCATGGCGGAACGCACCTCGATGCCCCGATCCACTTCTTCGAGCAGGGAAAAACCGCCGAAGCGATCCCGGTTCGCCAGCTCGTGGCCGGCGGCGTCGTCCTCGACGTCACGACGCAGGCTGCGCGCGATCCCGACTACCGGTTGACCGTCGAGGACGTGAAGCGCTGGGAGGTGGAGCACGGAACGATCCCCGAGGGCGCGATCGTGCTACTGCGGACAGGCTGGGGCAAGCGCTGGCCCGACAGGAAGGCGTACTTCGGCGACGACACGCCCGGCGATGCGTCGCAGCTGCACTTTCCGTCCTACGGTAAGGCGTCGGCCGAGCTGCTCGTGCGCGAGCGCAAAGTCGGCGCGCTGGGCGTGGACACGCCGAGCATCGACTATGGACCCTCGCGGGACTTCGTCGTCCATACCATCGCCTCCGCCGCCGGCGTGCCCGGGCTCGAGAACGTCGCCTCTCTCGAGGAGCTGCCGGCGACGGGCGCGTGGATCGTGGCGCTGCCGATGAAGATCGGGGGCGGATCGGGCGGTCCGCTGCGCATCGTCGCGCTCGTGCCGTAGGTCGCCCCCCTACTCGTTGCGCAACGCGATCGTCGGATCGACGGATGCGGCACGCCACGCGGGAAGCGCTGCAGCGAGCAGCATCGCCGGCAGCACCACGGCCGCGACCGCGACATAGGTCACCAGGTCGGTGCTCTCGAGGCCGAACAGCATCGCTCCGAGCAACCGGCTCACGGCGATCGACAGCAGCACGCCGACCACGATCCCGATCGTGGCCAGCTTGGCTGCCCCAGAGAGAACGAGAGACAGGAGGTTCCCGCGCTGGGCCCCCAGCGCCGAGCGCAGGCCGAACTCCGACGTGCGCCGGGTCGTCAGGTAGCTCATCACCGCGTACATGCCGAGGAGCGCGAGCAACAGCGCCAGCACCGCGAAGCTCGATGCGAGGACGGCACGGAAGCGCTGCGCGCCGATGGAATCGTGGACCAAACTGTCGAGCGTGGTGAACCCCGTGGCCACCTGCGGGTTCATCTGTCGAACTGCGTTCCGCACGGCCGGAATCAACGCCTGGGGATCGCCGGACGTGCGCACGACGATCTCGGCGTCGCGGGCCATGAGCGGATGCTGGCCCAGCACCATGTACAGCTCGGGGCCCGGCTCGGCGGCGGGTGAGTCCTGACGCACGTCGCCGACGACACCCACGATCGTCATCCCGGACATCGTTTCTTCGTCGAGCCCGCAGAGCACGCGCCGACCCAGTGGTTCCTCGTTCGGAAACACCTCGCGCCGTAGCGACTCGCTGATGATCACCGCCTGCGGCCGACCGTAGAGGTCACCCTCGTCGAAGTCCCGGCCCCGCAGGAGCGGAATGCCGAGGGTCGCAAAGTACCCGGGACTTGCCAGGCGAAATCCGGCGTGAGGCAACCGGCGATAGTCGCCGTCGAACGTGTGCTTGCCCTCGACCGCCAGGTAGCCGTCCGCGCCGGACGGTCCGGCGGGCACTCCGACCGCCGCGGCGGCCGCGACGACGCCGGGGAGTCGGCGCAAGCGCTCGAACAGGTCGCCGAAAGCCTGGGCGTTTCGCACCGCG
Source organism: uncultured Acidobacteriota bacterium (assembly GCA_963824225.1). GTDB lineage: Bacteria > Acidobacteriota > Polarisedimenticolia > Polarisedimenticolales > Polarisedimenticolaceae > CAWGOF01. The sequence goes on from CAWGOF010000003.1 coordinate 2,061,458, forward strand.
TCGGGCAGTGCTTGCGCCGGCGCGTGCGCGTAGGCCACGAGAGTTCGCTCCGTGCGGTAGCCCAGCTCGACGTCGCGCAGCGCCAGCAGGGTGCGGAAGAGTAGCCCCGCGCCGATCGCCAGCATCAACGAGAGCGCGATCTGCCCGACCACGAGCGAGCTGCGCAGGCGCGACCGGTCACCGCCGAGCAGCCCTCGCGTGCCGCCCTGCTTGAGCGCATCGTGCACATCGCCCCGCGCGGTGTGCCATGCCGGTCCGATGCCGACCAGGATCGTCGTGCCGAGAGATACGGCGAGCGCGAAGGTCAGCACGCGCCCATCGAGCCCGACGCTGCCGACGAGCGGGGACGGAACGAAGCGCGCGCCGACTCCGAGCATCGTCTGGGTGCCCCAGGCGGCGAGGCCCACGCCGATCGCCGCCGCGGGGACGGCGAGCGTGGCGCTTTCGACGAGGAGCTGCGTGATCAGCTCGCGGCGCCCGGCTCCGAGCGCCGCTCGAACGGCCAGCTCACGCGAACGTTCCGTGGCCCGCGCCAGCATCAGGTTGGCGACGTTCGCGCAGCTGATCAGCAGCACCAGGCCGACGGCGCCCAAGAGCAGGAACAGCGTGGGACGGACGGACGTCGCGAGCTGAGCCTGCAACGGCTCGAGGACGAACGTCTTGTCGCGATTGTCCTCCGGGAACGAGGTGGCCAGACGGTCCCCGATCACCCGCATGCGGGCATTGGCGGTCGCGAGCGAGACCCCGGTCTTGCGCTTGGCCACGGCCCGGTAGTTGTAGGAGCTGCGGTTGCGGTTTTCGGGCACGGGAGAGCCGGCAGCCCAGACCTGCGCCTGATTCGGGAAGTCGAACGTCTTCGGCATGACGCCGACGATCTCGAACCAGCGGCCCTCGATCCCGATCTTCTGGCCCAGCGCGGCCGCCGCCGACCCGAAGTTGCGCTCGGCAAGCCCGAGCCCGACGACGGCCGCCACGCCGGCGTCGTGGCCCACGAACGTCCGCCCGGCGACCGGCGGAATCGAGAACACCTCGAACAGGTCGGGGTCGACCACGTACGCCGAAGCGAATTCCGCACCGTTCGTGAGCTGCACGCCCATCCCACCGCCGGCATAAAAGCTGAACGCCTCGAACCATTCCCGGTCCGCACGTACGTCTTCGAGGTCGCCGCCCGTGACGCGCCAGATCGTCCGTCCTTCGTCCGTGAACTCGGTCGTGACGGCGACGATCCGATCGGCACCGGGGTAGTCGAGCGATCGCAACAGAACCGCGTTCACCACGGTGAACACGGCCGTCGTGGCGCCGATCCCGAGCGCGAGCGTCAGGACCGCCACGGCTGCGAACCCGGGGTGCAGGCGCAGCATGCGCACGGCGGCGCGAAGTTCGGGGACGAGCGTCACAGTACCCCCTCGCCAGCGAGTAGGACGCGTCAGGGGGTCGATTGGTTGCCATCGTGGTGCGGAGATTGTTGTTCTGGGTCCGGAAGAGGAGTGGGAAATCCTCGAGTCGACGTCTTCGCTTGGTCTTACTCGGCCGCGTTCAGAACGCGAGCCGTCGTCGGTGCCGGGCGTTGGACGGTAGGCCGGGTGTGGTCCAGTCCCGACGGTAGATCTCGCCCCAGGCAGTAGGGACAGGCAGACGCTCGGGGAAGAGCCGCCTCGCGAGAAACCGCCTCCAGCTCCAGGGCTCACGCGTGAGGCCCTTGCGCATCGCCGGCGTCGTCGGATCGGGCTTGCGCTCAGACACCCCCTTGATGAAGTTGCGCCAGCCGCAGAACAGGAAGATCCGGTCGAGCGCCGCAACGATGCGCCGGGGAAATGCGATCGTCTTGCGATGATGGTGGGCCAGGCAGTGGCGGATCAATGCGTGGAGCAAGTCGTTGGCGTACATCGCCTGATCGCGCGCAATCGCCGCGGGTGAGCGCGGGGCGCCCTTGGGTCCGCGCTCAGGGTTGGGGAGGACGACGTGCTCGATACGGCTTCCGAGTCCTCGCCTACGGATCGCGCGAGCGTAGGCTTCGAGGTCGTCGGTCAGAATCGCGAGGCGGGTCTGTTTGGGCCCGAAACGTAGGCGTAGCTCGAGCAATCGCGCGGCCGAGCCCTCGTAGCCGCCGCGGATGTCCCGGCCGGGTCGGCCCTGGCGCCGAATCTCCTGGAAGGTCGAGCGGCGCCCGGTACGACGGTGCGTATTGGCGTCGACACCGTAGACGAACCAGGAGTCGCGACCGACGAGGGTGCCGATGGCGATCGGCTGATCCTGCGTGCCTTCGAAGGTCTCGGTGTGGTCGAGGATCGTGTCCTCGGTGTCGGTGCTGGGCAGATGAAGGAGCGCCAGAACCTGGAGCAGCTGGGCGTGGCGACCGAGGCGAGCGGAGAGCCGTGTGACGGTCGACGGTGCGCAGCCGACCATGCGAGCGATCTGGCGATGGGCGGCGCCGTTGACGAGTCCGTGGGCCACGGGGACGAGCAACTCGGGGCGTTTCAGGAAATACGACGTAGCGAACGATTGCTTGGAGAACGACCTGTGGCAGGTGTGGCAGCGGTAGCGCGGGACGCGGCGGCCATCGGCTCGCCGGTAGGAGCCGTCGTGCTTGTAGGAGAAGCGTCTAGGATCGGGCCGTCGGTGCTGGAAGCAGGTCCGATGGGGGCAGAACGGCGGCGCGAAACGCCGTTGGATCTCGAGCGGCTGAATCGGCCACTGCACGCGGGGGGATCGAGCAGGCAGCGTGCCGAGGCGGTGAGGCTGAAAGGGCCGGGAAACCGCAAGCTCAGGCAGCCATGCGCCCGCCTGTGGTCAACGACAAGTCCGTGCCCGACCGCGGGCGAGCACGCGCGAGCAACACTCTCTGCACCACGATGGATTGGTTGCAGTGCCGATCAGGGGCGGCGGCGGGTGAACAGCGAGAGCAGCGCCACGAACAGCGCCGCGCCGACGATCGACCATAGGATCGGGATCGTGCGGCCGCCGATCGTCATCGCGAACATCTCGGCGATCCCGAGCTGGCGCGAGAGCCAGCTCCCGAGGAGCGCGCCGATGAACCCGAGCGCGATCGACACGAGGCACCCGCCGTGCGTCCCGCCGGCGATCGCCCGACCGACGCCGCCACAGATCCCGGCCACGAGTAATAGGAGAAGCAGCTCCAGCAGGTCCATGGGGGCCATGCTAGCTCATGTCGATGCGGGATACTCCATTGCGGAGTGGGCTAATCTGACCGGAGGAACACGACGGAGCGTGTGAGGAGCGAACCATGGACATCAAGCGCGCCGGCTCACAGCCGTCCGGCCCAGGGCCCGCCGAGTACTTCACGGGCCCGGTCCGGATCGATCCGCTGTTCCAGGCGCCGGAGCCGGCACGTGCCGTGGGCGCAAGCGTCACGTTCGAGCCCGGCGCTCGGACCGCGTGGCACACCCACCCGCTCGGTCAGACGCTGATCGTGACGGCCGGCCTGGGCCTCGCACAGCGCTGGGGTGGCCCGATCGAGGAGATTCGTCCGGGGGACGTGGTGTGGTTCGCACCGGGCGAGAAGCACTGGCACGGTGCCACGGAATCGACCGGGGTGACGCACACCGCGATCCAGGAACGGAGCGACGGCAAGACCGTCGACTGGCTGGAGCAGGTCAGCGACGAGCAGTATCGGAGCCGCTGACGGCGCTTGACCCGTGATCGGGTTGGCCGCTCCTTGCGCAAACCCCACTGCCGGCCCAGATTCCGTTCCATCCATTCTGGGAGGAACCGACCATGAAAACCGCTCTGCGCTGCGCACTGTCACTTTCCCTGTGTCTGCTCATTTCCGGCTCCGCGTTCGCTTCCTTCGACATGCTGCTGAAGATCAAGGATGGCGACAAGGTCGTCGCGCGCACGACCTCGGCGGACGACGGCAGCTTCAAGTTCCAGAACGTGCCGCCGGGTGACTACGTGCTCGTGGTGCGACCCGCGGCGGGGCCCCAGGCCAAGGGCAAGGCCATGGCCGCCGACGAGGCCAGCTGGACCGCCCCCCTGAGCATCGTCTCGCCGCGCGACGCGGCGAGCGGCCTGCCGACCGGCAAGCGCATGCACAAGCCCATGACGATCGTCAAGGAGTGGGGCGCCGCCTCGCCGAAGCTGAGCTGCACGGTCGATGGCTCGACCGTCAGCGGCCGCATCGAGACGACCTCGCCGAGCACCGCCACGGAGACCCGCTAGACGCGACGGTCCGGTTCAGGAGTTGAACCGGACCGTCCTACCGTTACCGGTCACCGCGACCGCTGTCCTTGCCGTTGCCTCTCGCTTTGCCCTTCACCTTGGCGTCACCGCGGCTCGGGCTCACCGACTGCGACACTTCGCGACGTCCACGAGACGTATCGACGCGCTCGTCCGAACGACCTGGCAGGCGCGAGGTCACCCTGGGATCGGCCTCGCGGCGTGCGCCAGGGCTCGGGCTCACCGACTGCGACACTTCGCGACGTCCACGAGACATATCGACGCGCTCCTGCGAACGACCTGGCTGCAGACGCGAAGTCACCCTGGGATCGGCCTCGCGGCGTGCGCCACGGCTCGGGCTCACCGACTGCGACACTTCGCGACGTCCACCAGACGTATCGACGCGCTCGTCTCCACGGGTGCTGCCCTGTAGCGCTCGCGAGGTCACCGCGGGCTCCGCCGCGCGCACGCCACGGCTCGCTCGACCCGAGTCGACGCGCAGATCGGTGCGCGAGAAGCGGTCGCTCGCAGCGACCCGGGGCACACGCTCGATGGGCCGCGCGGCGATCCGCTGGCCGCTCCACCGCTCGACGTCACGCACGGACGGACCGTGGTTGACCACGACCTGGTTTTCCACACGGATGTTGTTCACGATCCGGGTGTTGGCCACCAGGCCTCGGTTCCGCGACACCGGCACGGCGTAGCGGCGAACGCGAGGAGCCAGGAAGTTGTGCGAGTCGACGAAGACGTACTGGTTGGGCGAGCAGTAGTTGCGCCCGATCGACACACCGATCGAGTAGTAGGCCGGAACCGGCGCCCAGCCGATGTAGCCGGGACCGCTCGAGAACACGACCCACGACGGGGCCCAGGTGTAGCCGGGGACCCAGACCCAGCCCAAGGCAGGCTCGAAGGCCCAGGTGCCGTAGTGATACGGGATGCTGCCCCACGAGTAGTCGGACACCCAGGTCCAACCGAAGTCCGTGTAGACCCAGTGTCCGTCGTAGTACGGGTTCCAGCCCGGCTGGTAGAGCGTGGGTTGCCACACGCGACCGTAGCTCGCCGACACGTGCCAGTCGCCGTCATGGCTCAGATTCGAGTAGAAGAGGTTGAAGGACACGCCTGCCGACGCTGGGGTGGCCGAGGCCGCACCTGCGACGAGGGTCAGGGCGATCAGCATCGAAGCTCGCTTGGCGTATCTCATGATGCACCTCAGTTCTGCGGACACCCCCAGGTAAGGCAACCAGGGTGCCAGCCCCGATTCCTGGACCTTTTCGCCTTGTTCGGTGTTTCGCGAGCGGTTCTGTCCTCTGGAGGGTACGCGTCCAGGGGACGGGGAATCGAACCGTGCGTAGGAACCGGGCGGGCGGACGGTCGAGCCGTCTAATCCTTCGCGGACCAGGACTCGACGAGGCGGTTCGGCGCGAGCACGAGTCGAAGCTTGACCTTGCCCGTGACCTCCGGTTTCTCGAGGGCCCCGGAAGACTCGGTCACCTTGCCCGTCTTGGGATCGTAGGAGGTCGACGTCTTTGTCGACTGTGTCAGTCCCCCGCCCACGGGCCGGCCCCCCTTGTCGTACTCCGGTGGCTCGAGCTCGAGTGTGGAGGAGGCCCGGCTGCGATCGATCCGCGCGACGACGCCGATCCCCGGAACGTGCAGCAGCATCACCTCGGGATGCGGCGGCGCGTCGGGAGCGATCCGATCGAACGTGTAGGTCAGGGTCTCGCGTCCGTCCTTGGTCGTCTTGGCCTTGTCCGGCTCGCCGAGGAGCTTGACGACCTCGGCGCGGGGCTTCCCGTTCCACGGGTCGGGCTCAGGCGTTGTGGTGGGATCCGCGGCTGCGGTCCAGCATGTCGCGAGACATGCGATCCCGCCCCCGACGACCGCCCGCAGTAGCACCGGCACCACCGGTGCAGTATACGCCCCGCGTCAGAGCGCGCGACGGCGCGCCAGGTCCCCGGCGTCGAGCCCCTGCACGCGCATCGAGATGAGATCGCTCATCGGGAGATCGCGGTACCCCGCGGCCGCGACGCTCTGGATGAACTCGGGCGTCACCTGGAAGATTCGCGTCGAAACGAGCTCACCTGCATCGAGGTCGTCGTATCCGAGCTTGCGCAGCTGATCGATCCACGCGGGGGTCACCCCGTGGATCCGGAAGGCCGTGAGATCGGCGAACGACAGGCGGTAGCCGAGCTTCTCCATCTCCGCTCGGAACTCCGGCGTCACCCCGTGGATCCGAGACTGCACGAGCTCATCGAGGGACAGGTCCCAGTCGGACTCGCGCATCTCGCGAACGTACTCGGGCGTGACGTCGAAGATGCGCATCGTCTGGAACTCGTCGAGCGACACGCGGTACCCCTCGGCGATCATGCTGCGGATGTAGTCGGTCGAGACGTCGAGAAGCGCAAGCACGAGTCGCTGCTCGTCCTGCGCCTGGGTTCGCTCCCGGCTCGAGACATCGACGCCGAGCTTCCGAACCGCATCGAGATAGCCGGCGCTGGGCTCGAACGTGAACTGCCCGGCCCCCCGACCCGCGCGGAACGAGCCCTCGAAGCTCACCCGGCCGGCCTCGCGCTCGAGCGTGAACCGCACCGGCGTCGACGTCTCGGCGTGGATCTGGCCGGCCGTGAGCCCGGTGAACGCGCTCGTCGCGTACATCGTCCCCATGTTGCTCGTCCGGCCGTAGGTGAGCCCGAGGTAGATCCGGTCGGGCCGGTGTTCCTCGGTCGACGCTTTCCACTTGCCCTCGACGGCATGGGCGGTCGTCGAGCCGATGCAGGTGACCAGGGCGATCGCTGTCAGGTATTTCATGCCCGGTTATACGCGCGGGGGCCGCGGACGGTCGAGACCGGTGGGCCGAACCGTGCCCGCATGGGAGAATGACTGGGCGGCCGAGGGTCGGCGTGCACTACCACGTGCTGGCCTGCGACTACGATGGAACGATCGCGCGCGAGGGTCGCGTCGACGAGGCCACCCTCGACGCGCTCAGACGCCTCGCGGCGACGGGTCGGAGGCTCGTGCTCGTTACGGGGCGCGAGTTGGACGACCTGCAGCGCGTGTTTCCTGAGACCGTGCTGTTCGACCGGATCGTGGCCGAGAACGGCGCCGTCCTGCACGACCCTCGCACGCGACGCACGCGCACCCTCGGACCGCCACCGCCCGCGGATTTCGTCGACGAGCTCGCGCGGCGGGGCGTGCAGCCACTCTCCGTCGGGAGCGTGATCGTGGCCACCTGGGAACCTTGGGAGACCGTCGTGCTGGATGCGATCCGCGACCTCGGCCTCGAGCTGCAGGTCATCTTCAACAAGGGGGCCGTGATGGTCCTCCCCTCGGGGCTGAACAAGCGCACGGGCCTGCTCGCCGCATTGGTCGAGCTCAAGCTGTCGCCGCACAACTGCGCGGGGGTCGGAGACGCGGAAAACGACCACGCGTTCCTCGAGGCGTGCGAGTGCGCCGTCGCCGTCGCCAACGCACTTCCGGGGCTGAAGGACAGAGCCGACCTCGTCACGCGGGGCGACCACGGCGGCGGTGTCGTGGAGCTGGTCGAGATGCTGATCGAGGACGACCTGCGCGGCCGGGAGGCCCACCGGCGTCACCGTGTACCCCTGGGCACCTCGGAATCGGGACGGCTCGTCTCTCTCCCGCCTCACGACTGCGTCGTCCTGGTCGCCGGCGGCTCGGGCGGAGGGAAGTCGACCGCGGCCACCGCGATCGTCGAGCGGTTGGTCGAGCGGGATTATCAGGTGTGCATCATCGACCCGGAGGGGGACCACGACGGCCTCGAGGGGTTCGCCGTCACGGGGAGTCCCGGGCACCCGCCGGACCTCGACCACGTGATGCAGGCGCTGTCCCGGCCCGCGCAGCACGTCGCGGTCAACCTGCTCAGTGTGGCGATGACCGATCGTCCCCGCGTCTTCGCCAGCGTGCTGACGCGACTGCACGAGCTACGCCTGGCGACCGGGCGGCCCCACTGGGTCGTCGTGGACGAAGCGTCCCATGTCCTGCACGCTTCGTCGGCTCCTGTCTCGTTGGACCTGTTCCAGGACTCGACCTCGGTCCTGCTGGTCACGATCGATCCAGCGCGACTCGATCCGACGGTCCTCGAACGGACGGACGTGGTGATCGCGGTGGGCGACCAGGTCGCGGCGACGATCGCGAATTTCGCGAAGGCGACGGGAATGGCGCCTCCCACCGATCCCGCCGGGACGGACGACGAGGGCCGGCCGCTGATCTGGTTCGTACGCTCCGCCACGGCCGAACGTCTCGCGCTTGCGCCGTCTCGCGCCGAGCGAAGGCGGCACCGTCGCAAGTACGCCGAGGGCGAGTTGGGCCCCGACAAGAGCTTCTACTTCCGTGGGCCGCGCGGCACGCTCAACCTCCGTGCACAGAACCTGCTCGTCTTCAACCAGATCGCGGAAGGCGTGGACGACGAGACGTGGCTCTTTCACCTGAAAAACGGTGACGTCGCATCGTGGTTCTCCCTAGCGGTGAAGGACGACGACCTGGCCGCGATCGCCCGCGAGGTGGCCGAGTCCGGCGCGTCGGCCGTCGAGAGCCGCGCCCGAATCCGGGACGCCATCGATGAGCGCTACACGCTCGGGGGTTGACAGCTCCCTCCTGACCGTCGGGTCGCCTCGCGGCCGAGGCGCCTTGCTCGCGTCCATTCTGGGCTCGGGAATGGCCTTCCTGGACGGCACGGCCGTCAACCTCGCCCTGCCCGCCATCGGGGACGATCTGGGCACCGGCTTCACCGGGTTCCAGTGGGTCGTCAACGGCTACATGCTGACCTTCGCGGCTCTCCTGCTCATCGGCGGCACACTCGGCGACCGCTTCGGCTTGCGCCGGATGTTCGAGCTGGGCGTGGTGCTGTTCGCCGCGACGTCGATCGCCTGCGGCCTCGTCCCCGGCACGGTGGGGCTCATCGTCGCCCGCGTGGCCCAGGGCGTGGGCGCGGCGCTGCTGGTCCCCACGAGCCTCGCCCTCGTCCAGTCGTCGTTCGTGCCGCGTGACCGTGGTCGTGCGATCGGGACGTGGTCCGGGCTTTCCGGGCTCGCGACCGTGCTGGGCCCGTTGCTGGGCGGCTGGCTCATCGACGCGGTGTCGTGGCGCGCGATCTTCCTCATCAACCCGGTGATCGCGATGTTGTCGATCTGGGCCGCGCGGCGCTTCGTTCCGGAAACCGCCCCCACCTCGCGCGCGCCGATCGACGTCGCCGGTTCGTTGACCGCCGCGCTCGGCCTGGGCGGCATCGTGTACGCACTCATCGAGGGCCCCGACCGAGGCTGGCCGCCGGCCGTGATCGCGGCCGGCGCGGCGGGCCTGGTCCTGCTCGCCGCGTTCCTGCTGGTCGAAGCACGGTCCGCCAACCCCATGCTGCCGCTCCGGTTCTTCCGCAACCGCGCGTTCGCAGGAGCCAACGCCACGACACTGATCGTCTACGCGATGTTGAGCGGCGTGTTCTTCCTGCTCACCCTCCAGCTTCAGCGGGTGGTCGGCTACTCGCCGCTGGCCGCGGGCGCGTCGACGATGCCGATCACGGTGCTGCTGTTCTTCCTCTCGCCTCGGGCCGGCCGCCTGGCCGACCGCGTGGGCCCCCGGCTGCCCATGACGATCGGGCCGATCGTCGCCGCCCTGGGCGTCGCGCTGTTCTCGCGCGTCGTCGCCAGCGCGTCCTACCTCACCGGGGTGTTTCCCGGTATCCTCGTGTTCGGTCTGGGGCTCGGGCTCACGGTCGCCCCGCTCACCTCGGCGGCGATGAGCTCGCTGCCGGACCGACACGCCGGCACCGCATCCGGCGTGAACAACGCGGTGGCACGGCTCGCGGCGCTACTGGCGGTGAGCCTCCTTCCGCTCGCCGCGGGGCTGTCGGGCATCGGCGACGTGGGTGGAGTCGAGTTCTCCGCGGGCTTCGTCAGGGCGATGTGGATCGGCGCAGTGATCCTGGCGCTGGGCGGGGTGGTCGCGTGGCTCACCGTGCCGGTCAAGAAGGCGTGAGCGCCCTGCTGGCGGAACGGGTCATCCGCCGGTTCGGCGACGTCGTGGCCCTCGATGACGTGACCCTCGGCGTCGAGCCCGGGGAGTGCGTGGCGCTCGTGGGGGAGAGCGGGTCGGGCAAGACCACGCTGCTCGGCTGCTTCAATCGTCTCACGGTCCCGCAGTCCGGGCGGGTCACCGTGCTGGGCGAGGACGTCGCCAGCACGGATCCCGTTCGCCTGCGCCGCCGCGTCGGCTACGTGCAGCAGGACGGCGGGCTCTTGCCGCACTGGACGGTCGCGCGGAACGCGGCGCTCGTGCCGTGGCTGCTCGGCCAGCCGGATGCGTCGGCCCGAGGCGCCGCCGCGCTGGACCTGGTGGGCCTTCCCGCGACGACGTTCGGCGCGCGCCATCCCTCCGCGCTCTCGGGCGGCCAGCGACAGCGGGTGGCGATCGCGCGCGCCATCGCCGCGCATCCCGGCGTCCTCCTGTTGGACGAGCCGTTCGGGGCGCTCGATGCCATCACGCGGTTCGACCTGCAGCAGGCATTCGCCGAGCTGCGAAGGCGCATCGGCGCGACGGTCGTGCTCGTGACGCACGACCTGCGGGAGGCGTTCCTGCTCGCCGACCGCGTGGCGGTGTTCCGGGCCGGACGCATCGAGCAGGTCGCCCCGCCGGAACATCTGCAGCGTCAGCCGGCGACACCGTACGTGCGTCGCCTGCTCGAAACCGCCGGCGCATGACGGCCACGCTCGGGCTCGCGCTCGCGCTCGCGGCGCAGGAGCCGGTGGTGGTGGCGTCCAAACCGTTCGCCGAGTCGTACCTGCTGGCGGAGACGTTCGCGCAGGCGCTCGAGGACGCGGGGTTCGTGGTCGACCGCAGGCCGGGGCTCGGTGCGACGGAAATCGCGTTCGGCGCGCTGCGCACCGGCGCCATCGACGTGTATCCCGAGTACACCGGCACCGGCTTGCTCGCGATCCTCGACGAGGACGTGATCCTCGACCCTCGCGCAACCTACCGGCGGGTCGCATCGGAGTTCGCGCGGCGGTGGGACGTGCACTGGCTCGCTCCGCTCGGGTTCGAGAACACGTACGCGATCGCGGTGCGCCCGGAGACCGCCGAGCGCTACGGCCTGCGTACGCTGAGCGACCTGGAGCGGGCCTCGCCCGAGCTCGTGGCCGGCCTGACACCGGATTTCATCGGCCGACCCGACGGCCTGCCCGCGCTCGAGGAGAGGTACGGCTTCCGACCGCGCGCCGTACGGTCGCTGCTGCAGACGGTCAAGTACGCCGCAATCGCCGCCGGCACCGTCGACGTGATCGACGGCTACTCGACCGATGGCCTGATCGCGCGGCACGGGCTGGTGGTGCTGGAAGACGACCGCGGCTTGTTTCCCCCGTACGAGGCCGCGGCACTGGTGAGCGGGCGACTCGTGCGCGAGCTGCCCGCCGCGGCGCTGGCCCTCGAGCGCCTGAGCGGACGGCTCGACGTAAAGACGATGCGCGCGCTCAACCGCCGCGTCGAGGTGGACGGTGAGGATGTCCGCGTGGTCGCGCGGGACGCGCTGCTCGAGCTCGGGATCATCGGCGCGCGCGCGAGGACGGATGCAGCCCCGCACGGGGACTCGGGCGACGGCTATCTCGCCTACGCCTGGGCCCGTCGCGCCGAAACGGGTCGGCAGCTCGGCCGGCACCTCGTGCTCGTGGCGATCTCGCTCGCCGCTGCCCTGCTCGTTGCGCTCCCCCTGGGCCTGGCGCTCGAACGCTGGCGCCGTGGAGCGGAGTCAGTTGTCCGCGGCACGGGCGTGCTGCAGACGATTCCCAGCATCGCCCTGCTCGCGTTCATGATCCCGCTCCTGGGGATCGGCGTGCTGCCGGCGCTGGTGGCGCTGTTCCTCTACTCGCTCTACCCCATCGTGCGCAACACCTACACGGGGGTGCGCGACGCGGCGCCGGACGCGGTGGCCTCCGCCCGGGCGCTGGGGATGACCGACGGACAGCTGCTGCGGCACGTTCGCCTTCCGCTGGCGGTCCCCGTGATCATGGCCGGCGTGCGAACGGCCGCGGTGATCAACGTCGGCACGGCGACCCTGGCCGCGTTCATCGGCGCCGGTGGCCTGGGCGATCCGATCGTCGCCGGGCTCGCGCTGTCGGACGCGCGGATGATCCTCGCCGGCGCGATCCCCGCAGCCGCGCTGGCGATCGTCGTGGACCTCGGCCTCGGCGCGGTCGAGCGAGCGGTGCGCCCACACGGGGGATGACCGTCATGGGGTTGTGGACGATGATGGTAGGTCGGGATGGAACAGGGTGCTGGCCGTCGCTCAGCGATGTACCGATATCCGGTACTCGCCTGGGTATGCTACGGCCTGAGCATCGCGGCCATCGTCGGCGGCACGCTGCTTGCGGTCCGGAGCTATCCGAAGGCGTTCGACTGGACGCTCACCGTAATCTCGGCGCTGGCGTCCCGGAAGCACAACCCCGAGGGCAGCCTGTGGTTCGCCGGTGCGCTCGTGATTGCGCTCGGGCTCCTGTGGCCCGTGTCCGCGGTGATCCGCACGGCGCGGACGCCGGCCCTCCTGCTACGCGTCGGGCTCGTCTGCGGGATGCTCGTGGGTACCGAGCGCCTCGTGTTCGTCCACTTCTCGGACCTCGTCCACAAGGGACACGAGCTGATCGCACTCACGGCGTTTCTGGCGATCTATGGAGGTGTGCTCGGCCTCGAGCTCGATCACGTGCGACGGCGGAGCGCCGGACGGTGGGTGTCGCTCCTGGTGCTCCTGCCCCTCGTCGCGGCCGGCATCTTGGCGCTCGTGCTGTATCTCGCGCAGCGTGACACGGGCTGGGTGGATCACGATTGGAAAAAGGAAAATCTTCCGGTGTGGGCGCGATTCGCGTTCTGGCAGTGGCTGGCCGTCGCCGCGCTGTGGGTCGGTGTGGGGCACCTGCTGTTGCTCAGCTCATCGTCGCGTGAACGTCATGATCCAGTTCGTCATGATCGACTGGTCTCGGGGTAGACTCGCCTTACCCTTCCGAGCGTGCGGTAGGAGCATCCCAACGTGACTGTCTATTTGCTCGCGCTACTGATCGGCGGCGTCGCCGGGCTGCGGGCGATGACCGCGCCCGCGATGATGAGCTGGGCGGCGCACCTCGGCTGGCTCGACCTGAGCGGGACCTGCTTCTCGTTTCTCGGCAATGTGTGGTCGCGCTGGATTCTGACGCTGCTCGCTCTCGTCGAGCTGGTCACCGATCAACTTCCGACCACGCCCAGTCGAACCGTGCCGGTCCAGTTCGGCGCTCGCATCGTCACGGGAGCGCTCTCCGGCGCGGCGGTCGGAGCCTCGGGTGGGGCGATGATCGGTGGGGGGTGCGCCGGGATCATCGGTGCGATCATCGGGACGCTCGGCGGACGCGCCTACCGCGCGCGCCTGGCCAAGGCGTTCGGCAGCGACCGGCCCGCCGCGTTCCTCGAGGACGCGCTCGCCATCGCGGGCGCGTTGCTGGTCGGACTGGTGCTTCGATGACGCGCTTCGACGCCATCATCATCGGCGCGGGCCAGGCCGGGCCGTCGCTCGCGGGCAAGTTGACCGGCGCGGGCATGACCGTGGCCTTCATCGAGCGCAAGCTGTTCGGTGGAACGTGCGTCAACACGGGCTGCATGCCGACGAAGACGCTGGTCGCCAGCGCGTACGCCGCCCACCTCGTGCGCCGCGCCGCCGACTACGGAGTCGTGCTGGACGGCGCGATCCGCGTGGACCTGAAGAAAGCGAAGGCGCGGGCCGACGCCGTCTCCACCAATGCACGCACGGGCGTCGAGAAGTACCTGCGCGAGATGAACGGCTGCACCGTGTTCTCGGGGCACGCCCGGTTCGAGGGACCGGATCGTGTTCGCGTCGGCGAGGAGCTGCTGACCGCGCCACGCATCTTCCTCAACGTGGGCGGACGTGCCATCGTGCCCGACCTGCCCGGCATCGACCAGGTCCCGTATCTGACCAATACCACGATGCTCGCGCTCGATCATCTACCCGAGCATCTGGTCGTCGTCGGCGGCAGCTACGTCGGCCTCGAGTTCGCGCAGATGTACCGGCGTTTCGGCGCGCAGGTGACGATCGTCGAAAAAGGGCCGCGCCTGATCGCGCGTGAAGACGAGGATGTTTCAGAGGCGATCCGGGAGATTCTCGTGCGCGAGGGCATCACCGTGCGCACGAACGCCGAATGCATCCGCTTCGCACCGCACGAACGTGGCGTGGCGGTCGGCGTCACGTGCGCCGAGGGCGAGCCTGTTTCCATCGGCTCGCACGTGCTGCTCGCCGTGGGCCGCCGTCCGAACACCGGCGATCTGGGCCTGGAACAGGCGGGTGTCGTTACCGACGCGCGGGGCTACATCACGGTGGACGACAGCCTCGCCACGAACGTGCCCGGCATCTGGGCGCTCGGCGATTGCAACGGACGCGGCGCGTTCACACACACTGCGTACAACGACTTCGAGATCCTCGCCGCGAACCTGCTCGCCGGGGAGCGGCGACGCTTGCGCGACCGCATCCTCGCGTATGCGCTGTACATCGATCCTCCGCTGGGTCGCGTCGGAATGACGGAACGCGAAGCGCGAGCGAGCGGACGCCGGCTGTTGATCGGCCGCCGCCCGATGAGCCGCGTGGGCCGGGCCGTCGAGAAAGACGAGACGCAGGGGTTCATGAAGATCCTCGTCGACGCGGAAACGCGCAAGATTCTCGGCGCCTCGATCCTCGGCGTCGGCGGCGACGAGGCGATCCACGGGGTGGTGGACATCATGAATGCGGATGTCCCCTACGATGTGCTCGAACGCGCGGTGCCCATCCACCCGACGGTCTCGGAGCTCATCCCGACGATGCTGAACGGACTGCGCCCGCTGGAGGAGATCGAGAACACGGGCGCCTGAACCTATCGACTCCGACACCGTTCGGGCAACCCCGCGCGGAGCAACGCGCTCTCGAGTTCCGGCTACGAGCCGCAGCTACAGGCGGTCGCGTGCGCCTGAACTACTGTTCGTAGTTCTCGACGACGCCTTTCGGACGTACGCGGGCGTGGTCCGGGTCCTCGCCGAACTCCCGCAGGGCGCGGCGCTGGCGCAACAGGTCCCAGCACTGATCGAGCTCGACCTGGATCGCTTCGAGTCGTCGATGGTCGGGGGGCGTCAGCGACTTCGCTCCTCGAAGACGGTGCTCTTCCGTCACGAGGTCTTCGATGTGCTTGCGTACCGGCTGATCGAGATCCTGGTCTGACATCGTCGAATCCTCCTTGACCCTCATCGGAGCGTACGCTGAACCTGGACGGCGCCGTCCTTGGCTGCATCTTCGGGGGTTTTCCCCTGCTGGCGCGCGACGACGTAGGCGGCGTACCAATCCGACCAGTGATGCTTCGGGGCGGTCGGCTCGTACTCGCCGTGGTGCTTCTCTGCTTCCTTCAGGAGGTCGGTCAGGTTCGGGACGTCCAAGTTGCTGAGCCCTCGTCCGGGAAGGCGGGACTTGATCTCCTGCAGCAGCCAGCTGTTGCCGTCGGGATCGCTGAACGTGGCATAGGTTGCGTAGGACCGGCCGGTGGGCTCGGGGCCCGACACGCGTGGTCCCCCGAAGCCGGCGAAGTGGAACGCTTCGCTCACGTCGGCGCCGTGTTCTAGGAGATCCGCGCGTGCCGACTCGATGTCGGACACCACGAGATACAGATTCTTGACTGAGCCCGGCGCTGCCGTCGTGATCCCCGTGCCGACATGGATGGAGCACGGCGAGCCGGGAGGCGTCATCTGCACCCCCCGCCAGTTGTCAGGGCCGCGGAAATCGCCGTCCACCCGCCACCCCAAGCCCTCGTAGAAGCTCTTGGCGCGATCGACGTCGGACACCGGAAGGACGACGACCTCGAGCTTCAGATCGACCGTTGCGCTGCTCATGGTGACCTCCGTGTTTTGGTTGATGGAACCATCGCTCGTGCTCATGGGGGCCCTCCTCGTGCGCCGATGGCTCGCGCGCGGGGTGCTCTGACCACGGCTCCTGATCGATGTGTTCTGGGTATAGCACGGTTCCGGCCGCCGAGCCGCAACAATCGGAGTATGCTCGAAGCCTCCGAACGAAATTGCCGATGGTGACCCCGGCCGAGTCGGAAGCGTTCCCTTCGCTGACCGCCGAGCAGATCGCGCGGATCGCCTCCCTTTCGCGCGAGCGGGGGTTCGACGACGGCGAGAGCCTGTGGGAGGCCGGAGATCGCAACCGGCCCCTGTTCGTGGTGCTCGAGGGAGAGGTCGAGATCCTCTCGGGCGCCGATCACATGGTGACCGTGCACAGGCCTGGGGCGTTCACCGGCGACGTCGATCTCCTGTCCGGGCGACCGGTCGTCGTGCGCGGGCGCGCCCGGGGCGCCGTACGCGTCCTCGAGCTGCCGGCGGCTCAGGTACGCGCAATGGTCCAGACCGACGCCGAGCTGAGCGAGATCTTCCTGCGCTCCTTCATGCTGCGTCGCGTGTTCCTGATGGCTCAGGGCGGACGCAACGTCGTCCTGATCGGCTCCCAGCACTCAGCCGGCACGCTCACGCTCCAGGAGTTTCTTACCCGGAACAGCCAGCCGTACGGGTATCTCGACGTGGAGCGTGACGCGGCGGTCCAGGAGAGCCTCGATCGGTTCGGCGTGACGGTCGGGGATATCCCGGTCGTCATCTGCCGCGGCACACAGGTGCTGCGCAAGCCGACGATCGAAGAGGTGGCCGCCTGTCTCGGTCTGGACGGGCTCGACGAGACGATCGTGCGCGACGTCGTGGTCGTCGGGGCGGGGCCGGCGGGCCTCTCGGCCGCGGTGTATGCGGCGTCCGAGGGCCTCGACGTGCTCGTGATCGAGGCCGCGGCTCCCGGAGGACAGGCGGGGTCGAGCTCGCGGATCGAGAACTACCTCGGCTTTCCGACCGGGATCACCGGTCAGGCCCTCGCACGCAGCGCTCTCGTGCAGGCCGAGAAGTTCGGGGCCGAGCTGGCCGTCGCTCGCACCGCGCTGAAGCTGGGCTGCGATCGCCCCTATCGCGTGGAGCTGGGCGCGGGCACGGTCGTGCAAGCGCGCTCCGTCGTCATCGCGACCGGCGTTCGGTACCGCAAGCCGGCCATTCCCCACCTGTCGAGCTACGAGGGCGTCGGCGTCTACTATGGGGCGACGCCGGTCGAGGCGATCCTCTGTCGAGGCGAGGACGTGATCGTGGTCGGCGGGGGCAACTCCGCGGGGCAGGCCGCGGTCTTTCTCTCGGGGGTGGGCCGGCACGTCACGATGATGGTTCGCGGTCCGGGGCTCGCGCAGACCATGTCGCGCTATCTCATCCGGCGGATCGAGGAAACGCCCAACATCACGCTGCGCACCGACACCCGTATCGTCGCACTCGAGGGAGACTCACGGCTGGCGCGGGTCACGTGGTGCGACGGGAGCGGGAAGCGGACCACAGCGGACGTCGGGCATGTCTTCATGATGACCGGCGCCGACCCGAACACGGCCTGGCTAGAGGACTGTGTCCAACTGGACGGCAAGGGGTACGTGCGCACCGGATCCGACCTCGACGCCACCGCGCTGGCCGAGGCGCGGTGGCCGTTCACGCGCCCACCATTGCTCTTCGAGACCAGCCGGCCCGCCGTGTTCGCCATCGGCGACGTTCGGTCCAACAGCGTCAAGCGCGTCGCCGCCGCCGTAGGCGAGGGTTCGGTCTGCATCCAGCTCGTTCACAAGGTGCTCGCCGAGTCGGTGGCGTAGACGACGTTCCGCGGGAGGTTCCGATGCCGAAGCAGCGATGCACGCACCTGGATCAAGTCCACGACGTGAAGCCGCGCACCCCCGACGGCTGCGAGGAGTGCCTGGCGCTGGGCGGCGACTGGGTCCATCTGCGTCTGTGCCTGTCGTGCGGCCACGTGGGCTGCTGCGACAACTCGCCCAGCAAGCACGCGACCAAGCATTTCAAGGCCACCGCTCACCCGATCATTCGCAGCTTCGAGCCGGGCGAGAACTGGGGCTGGTGTTACGTCGACGAGCTCCCGATGGAGCCGGCTCCTAGACCGCCTCGGCCAGGTTGAGCGCGAACCCGCGGCCGGATGAGTTTCGGGGCTAGAATCGACGACGGACCCCGAGGGTCGACGAATCGATGGATGGCGCCGCGTTTCAAACCGAGGTCACACGGATCGACGAGATGCCCGAGGCTGGGACGATCCGGCTGCGCGGCAACGTGACCTACCGCGAAGCGCCCGAGGTGCGTTCGGTGCTGCTGAAGGAAGTCCGCAAGCATGCGGGCAGCAAGCTCGTGCTCTCGCTGGGCGACATCGAGAAGATCGACACGGCCGGTGCCGCCGTGCTGGCCGAGGCGCTGAAGGCCGGCCTCGACCGCGGCCTGCGCGTGCTGCTGTGCAGCCCCAGCCCAGCGGTGATCAACATCTTCCGCCTGGCCGGCTTCGACTCGGTGCTGGACCACTGCTGCGCGAATCCCGACGTGACCTGGTCGCGGCTTCAGAACTAGCGCGAGCCGATGGTGACCGTCGCCGCACGCTACCTCGGCCGGTCCACACTCCACGTGTTGACGGACGTTGGCAGCATCGCGCGCCTCGCTGCGTCGGCCACGTCCCGCTTAGGCGCCGGGCTGGCGCGTCGCGAGCGCATCCGCTGGCGCGCCACGATCGAGCAACTGGTGCTCGCGGGCTACAGCTCGGTCCCGCTCGTGTCTCTGATCTGCTTCCTGATCGGCATGATCATGGCGCTGCAGTCGGCCTACCAGTTGCGCGAGTTAGGCGCGATCAACCTGGTGCCGAACCTGGTCGCGATCGCGATCTCGCGCGAGCTCGCGCCGCTGCTGGCCGCGATCATCGTCGCCGGGCGATTCGGCTCGGCGATCGCGGCCGAGCTGGGCACGATGAAGGTCTCGCAGGAGGTGGACGCCCTGACCGTGATGGGCCTCGATCCCGTGGCGTTCCTGGTCGTCCCGCGTCTCACGGCGCTGCTCGTGTCGCTGCCGTGCTTGGTCGTTTTCGCCGACGTCGTCGGCATCCTCGGCGGTATGGCGATCTCGGTCGCCACGCTGGGCATCGGTGCCGCGCGTTACGTCGCGCTGACGTTCGACGCGCTGGTGCTCGAGGACGTCTTCACCGGGCTCGTCAAATCCGTGGCCTTCGCCGGGATCATCGGCCTCGTCGCCTGTCACCAGGGCCTGCAGACCCACGGCGGCGCCGAGGCGGTGGGGCGCGCCACGACGGCTTCCGTCGTGCGCTCGATCGTGCTGGTCATCGTCGCGGACCTGTTCGTGACCGCGCTGTTCTACGCACGGGGCTAGCGCGTGGCGCTGACCGAGACGGAACGCTAGTGGACCCGTCGGCGATGGCGGCGGAGGTCCGCGGGCTGCGCAAGAGCTACAACGACTCGACCGTTCTACGCGGCGTGGATCTCGACGTGCGCCGTGGCGAGACGCTCGTGATCCTGGGGGGCAGCGGCAGCGGAAAGAGCACGCTGCTGCGCTGCATGGTCGGGCTCGAGGTACCCGACGCGGGGAGCGTCGAGGTGTTCGGCCTGGACATCAACCGCGCGGAACCCCACGAGCTGAACGCGCTAAGGCGCCGGATGGGCATGGCGTTCCAGGGCGGAGCGCTGTTCGGCTCGATGACCGTGGCGCAGAACGTCGAGCTGCCGCTTGTCGAGTTCACGAACCTGCCGCCGACGACGCGCCACATCGTGGTGCGCATCAAGCTCGGCATGGTGGGGCTCGAGGACTCGATGCACAAGATGCCCGAGGAGCTGTCGGGCGGCATGCAGAAGCGCGCGGCGTTCGCGCGCGCGCTCGCTCTCGACCCCGAGATCGTGTTCTTCGACGAGCCCTCGGCGGGCCTCGACCCCGTCACGGCCGCGGGGATCGACGCACTGCTGCTGAAGCTGAAGCAGACGTTCGAGGTCACGCTGGTCGTCGTGACGCACGAGTTGCAGAGCGCCTTCGCCATCGCCGACCGGATGGTCCTGATCCACGAAGGGCGCGTGCTGATCGCCGGCGAGCCCGACGTCGTGCGCCAGAGCCGGGACCCCATCGTGCGCCGCTTTCTCGACCGGCAGGCCGTGCCGGACGACGGGATGAAGTTCCGCAAATTCATCGACGACCTGGAGATTTCCGAATGAGCGCCACGGACCGCGCGCGGATGTCAGACGTCAAGGTCGGCGCGTTCGTGCTGGCCGCGCTGGCGATCCTCGTCGTGGGATCGCTGTGGATCGCCGGGTCGGCGATCATCGGCTCGCCGCGTGTCGACTATCGCGTGCGGATGAAGGACGCCGGAGGCCTCCAGACCGGCGATCGCGTGCGTGTGTCGGGCGTGTCCGTCGGCCGTGTCGAGGCGGTCGAGCTACACCCGGGGGAGGACTGGCCCGTCGTGCTCTCGATCCACGTCAAGCGCTCCGTGCAGATCAAGACCGACGCCGAGGCCACGCCGGGCACGGCGGGCCTGCTCGGGGCGAGCTACCTGGAGATCCGCATCGGCTCGGCGACCGCGCCGCCGCTCGCCGCGGGCGGCGAGATCTACGGCGTGGCACCCGTCGGCATCGAGCAAGCGCTCGCTCGCGTGGACCAGATCGCGGTCAAGGCCACCGGACTTCTGGATCAGCTGTCGGGCATTTTCGACACGGTGTCTGCCGAGATCGCACCGATCCTGCAGAGCCTGAACCAGGTACTGTCCGAGGAAAATGCCGCCAACCTGCAGCAGATGCTGGCCGACCTGCGTCACACGACGCGCGAGGTCGGACCGCGACTGACGACTCTGCTCGAGCGAGCGGACGGTCTGCTCCACGGGCTCGAGAACGGCACCGCGGAGCTGCCGGAGCTGACCGCGGAGCTGGAAGCCCTGGTCGCGGACTTACGCGCCGCGATCGGCCCCGGGGGCGAACGGCTGTCGGGCGTCTTGGACAAGGCGGAGAGCAGCCTCGGCCGCGCCGGTGACGCGCTCGGCGCGGTGGGGAACAATCGCGACGAGATCGACGCCGCGATCCGGGACCTGAGCGCCACGCTGGCCAACCTCAAGGCCTTCTCGCAGCAGGTCAAGGAGCATCCCTACCGTCTGGTCCGAATCAAGAACGTGCCCGATCGCGAGCCCGGCAGCGGCGTTAGCGGGGGACCGCGATGAGGCCGGCGCGGCTCGCATCCGTGGCCCTGATCGTGGGGCTCTGCATGGCAGGTTGCGCCAGTAGGCTCCCGACAACGCACTACTACGTGCTCGAGCCCCAGGACGTCGCTCGCTCTGTGCCGGCCTCCGGGTTGACGATCGGCGTGCCGGCATTGCGGGTCGCCGCGCCGTACGATCAGGACCGCATCGTCTACCGCGTCGGCGAGAGCTCCGCCGAGATCGGCTTCTACGCGTACCACCGCTGGGCGGCGCCGCTAGGGCGCATGCTGTCCCCCATCGTCGCCGAAGCTTGTCAGGGCCTGAGCGGTGTGCAGCGAATCGAGCCCGCGGAGGCGGACCGGCAGTACGACGCCTACCTGCACGGGCGCCTCGTGACCCTGGAGGAGATCGACACGCCGGACGGCGTGCGGGTGCTCGTACGGCTCGACCTGCGGCTCGTCCGGAACGGCGTCACCGTCTGGTCGGAAACCGTTGCGCACGAGACCCCCGTCGATGGCAACGATGTGCGGGCCGTAGTGCAAGGGATGGCCAGCTCCATTCGCACGGCCGTCCGCGGCGTGCTGCCCGCGCTGCGCGACGCGCTGAATGAATAGACGCCGGCTGCAGGCAATCGGGTGGTTCGCTATCGAGTCAACGGCAAGATCTCATTTGTGCTCGAGTAAGCAGGCGCCGGCGCCCGCCAGGGTTGGGGGATGGCATAACCCTGGCGGGGCGTTGCAGGTCAGCTCTCTATGAAGGCGAGAAGCTCGGGATTGACCACGTCGGCGTGTGTCGTACACATGCCGTGCGGGAACCCCTCATGGACCTTGAGAGTGCCCTTCTTTAGCAGCTCCGCGGAGCGCAGCGCGGAAGCAGCGATCGGGACGATCTGGTCGTCGTCGCCGTGCAGGACGAGAGTCGGCACGTCGATATTCTTCAGATCTTCGGTAAAGTCCGTCTCCGAGAAGGCTTTCACGCCATCGTACTGTGCTTTCGCGCCGCCCATCATGGCCTGACGCCACCAGTTGTCGATCACGCTCGGCACCACCGTCGCTCCCGGCCGGTTGTAGCTGTAGAACGGACCGCTCGCGAATTCCTTATAGAACTGCCCCCGGTTGGCGGCGAGCTGTTGCCGGAGGCCGTCAAAGACCTCTAAGGGCAAGCCGCCCGGATTGGCCGCCGTCTTCAGCATGATCGGTGGCACGGCGCCGATGAGCACCAACTTGGCGACACGGCCCTTGCCGTGGCGCGCGACATAGTGCGTCGCCTCACCGCCGCCCGTCGAATGGCCAATGTGGATGGCGTCGCGCAGATCCAGATGCGCGACGACCGCAGCCGCGTCCGCCGCGTAGTGGTCCATGTCATGGCCGTCGCTCACTTGGGTTGACCGGCCATGACCGCGCCGGTCATGCGCAACGACTCGATATCCCTTCCCGAGGAAGTAGAGCATCTGGGTGTCCCAGTCATCGGCGCTCAATGGCCAGCCATGATGGAAGACGATGGGTTGCGCGTCCTTGGGGCCCCAGTCCTTGTAGAAGATCGTCACCCCATCCTTCGTGGCAACCGTGCTCATGTGACCCTCCTAAGCTCTGGCGCACAAGCGCCGACGTCAGGCATTCGCGATCGACTTCCAAAGCCTCAGCCGCTCTGCGATCAATTCCGCGCGTCGCCGATCGTCCAGGCCGTCCAGGATGCTCAAGTCCTCCGGATCGGCGCGCAGGTAGACACCGGCCGTGCGCGCGTTCAGTTCGGGGGTTGCGTCGGCTCGCATCGTCCAATACCCGGACGCGCGATCGGCCGACTCCATCCGGATCTCCCCCGTCCCATCCAACTGCGGACAGTCGGGGTCGATGGGCCGTTCGCCCTTCCAGTAGTAGAAGACGCCGGACGATTCGTTCTTCTCCTTCACGGCCTCGCTCCAGTACCTCGCGGAAAGACTGCCATTCTCCTGCCACGCGCGGCCTGCGATCTCCAGCGAACCGTGGCGGTCTCGTGAGATCTTCAAGAGGCTGACGGCCGAGGGCTCCCGCGTGGTGCGCTCCGTCTGGGAATACTGCCACCACAGGCCCTCGATACGGGCCAGGCGGCCGGCACTCTCGATCGCCTTCCGCAGCTTCTGGTTGACCGCTCTCATCTCCGCTCCGGTCGCCGCTTCGCCGTACCGTATGCACGTCAGACCGAGGAGATCGCTCGGAAGCTTTGCGCCGCTCGCGTGCAGGAGGAAGGTGCGTCGCATTCCGAGGGCTCCACCGAAAAGGCCGGCCTCGAACACGACATTGTCCCGCGGGGAAGCCTGACCTGCTTCAGGAGAAGATGCCGCCGCGTTCGTGCTCGTCCAGTCATCACGAGCGAATACCAGAGCGGCAAAGTCGACTTCACGTGTTAGCTCGAGGAGACGCTCCAGAGTGGTTGTCCCGGGACTGAAAGATGTCGTCCAGGGCTCGACGTGCGCGACGTCTTCGAGACCGCGGGCGAGCGCCTGAAGCAGCTTCTCCTGCTTTCCTGATGAGCCCAAGAAGATGCGCGGCTTGTCCATCTACCGGCTCCCGACCGCAAGGCGTTGCCGCCCGAGCAGTATCCCACCCGTCACGTCCGCGGGCCAGCATTCGACACGACGCATGAAGCCCGGGGTCCGTAACGTGAGTGTGGCAGGCTCGTCTCCGCGAGGCGTTCTCTGAGCTATGTGCGACTACCTCGATGGTGGTAGTCCAGGACGCCCCAATCTCGTGAGGTGTGGTGCGCGAATTCAGTGAAGGTGCGGGGTGATCTACCCGTCGCATCCTTCACCCCCGAGGTGACGACGACCGCGTCGCGAAGACGCCGGTGAGCGGATTGCGCTCCCGGAAGGCTCGATGAAACCACGTGAGGACGATCTCATCGCCGACGGCGCGTCCCGACGCTCAGTCGGGTCGTGCTCGATGAGGCCGACGGATCGCCCGCACCTTCCCGCTCGTTGCCCCTCCACAGAAAAACCGATCGCCGCCATCGGACTCGAGGCCCGACACGGCCATTCCCGTCGGCATGTCGAGCTGCTCCAGGACCTCCCCCGTTCGAGGGTCGACGCGCCTCAGGTCGCTGTCGTCACCCTCCCACGTGGCGTGCCACAGCTCCCCGTCGACCCAGGTGACACCGGTGACGAAGCGGTTCGACTCGATCGTGCGCAGGATCGCCCCTGTTTGCGGATCGACCTGGTGGATCTTCCGGTCCCGGTACTGCCCGACCCAGAGCGTCCCTTCGGCCCAAGTAAGCCCCGAGTCACCGCCTCCCCCGGGCGCCGGGATCGTGGCGAGCACCTGGCCGGTCTGCGGATCGATCTTCTGGATGCGATCCTCGGCGATCTGAAACAGGTGCTGGCCGTCGAACGCCGTTCCTGCATGCGCGGCGACGTCGATCGAGCGCAGCGTCTTCCCGCTCGCGGGATCGAGCGCCGTCAGCTTGTCTCCTGTGGCGAACCAGACGTGCTGACCGTCGTACGTGACGCCGTTGACCTCTTCGACACCGGAAAAGGGTCCATACTCACGAACGACTTCGGCTGCTGTCTTCTTCATGCCTTCATCCTAGCCGCCCGGCAGTGGAGTGGGGAGTAACAAGGTTGTCGTGAATCCCGGCACGGGCGGGGTCAGCCAGCGCCGCGCTCGTCCGTGACCGAACGACTGCACCTTGCCCGCCGCCGCAAGCGCCTCGAGCGCGCGCTGCACGGTGCGCTGGCTGGCTCCGAGCGCGAGCGCCAGGGCCGAGCTCGACCATGCCTCGCCGTCGGCGAGGAATGCGAGCACCGCCGCATGCTCCTCCTCGATCGGCCGCGCCAGCACCACGACCTCGCGGGCGCGGCGCGGTGTCAGCGCGAACCCGCGCTTCGTCGCGCTCACGCCGGCCAGGCTTCGTAGCACGGTGCGAAGCCGCGCGATCTCGACCCGCAACCGCGCTCGATGCGAGTCATCGGTGAGCCTCGCCCCGAAGGCTCGCGCGAGGAGCGTGTCTCTCGGCACGTCGCCGGGCCATGCCTCGCCCAGCGTGCGTGCGAGCGCGAACAGCACCGGACGCCTGGCGAGCGAGACCACCGTGCGTGCGTCACGCACGGCGTGGCGGCACGCGTCCACGACCAGGGCTCTCGAGCGGAGCAGCGCTTCGACCTCCTCGAGCAAGAGGAGCCGCTCCTCGCCGTTCGCGATCAAGCGCGCCGCGGGTGTTCCCAGGACGAGCGCTGCGCTCTCGACCTCCGCCGTCAGCGCCGGGATGCGCGCGCGGTGTGCCGCGCGCTTGGCCCGAGCGAGCGCGGCGCGTGCGGGTTTCGTCCTCAGGCGTCGTAGCGCGATCCCCGCGACCACGAGCTCGTGGACCGTCCTCGGCGCGGGAGGGAGGGACGTGGGATCGAGCTCGACGAGCTTGCGCTCGGCCTCGTCGAGCCGCCCGATCAGGAGGAGTCGCCGGACCTCGAGGTACCGTGCGTGCGCGGCGTTCACCCGATCGCCGTGCTGTTCGAGCGTCTCCCGCGCCGCGTCGAGCGCCTTCACCGGCCAGCTCAGATCGCGCGAGGCAAGCGCGATCTCGGCCTCGGCGACGACGCACCTCGCGCGGCCCACCGCCTCCTTTGCACCGAAGGCTCGCGCCGCGCTCCGTACGAGGGCCCTCGCTCGAACGAGATCACCGAGCTGCGCCATCGCAATGCCTCGAAGCGCGAGCGCCGGCGCGTCGTCACGCAGGGCGACCCGCTTCAGTGCACCGAGGGGATCACCTGCGGCGAGCGCGCGCGCGGCAGCGGTGATCAGCGAGTCCATTGGAATCCCGCCACACTTGTCACTCCCGCCGTTCGAGACTCGGCGCTAGAACTATCTCATGACCCGCAAGGGCACAACGGAGGACGCAATGGTCGACATCATTCACGGGATCGGAATCAAGGCATCCCCCACCAAGGTCTACAACGCCTTGTCGACGGTCGACGGTATCGCGGGATGGTGGACGAGAGAGACGACGGGCAATTCCAGGATCGGCGGCGTGATCACGGTGCGGTTCCTCGACCACGAGGTCGAGAAGGGCCGGGCGGACCTCGAAGTGGTCGAGCTGGACCCCGGCAAGGCGGTGCGCTGGCGGGTCAAGGACGGCCCGGAGGAGTGGATCGGCACCGACGTGACGTTCGCCCTGTCCCAGGAGGGCGAGCACACGCTGCTCCTCTTCGGTCACCGGAACTGGCGCGAGGCGGTCGAGTTCACGGCGCATTGCAGCATGAAGTGGGCGACCTTCCTCTTGAGTCTCAGAGAGCTCGTCGAAACCGGCGCAGGCCGACCCTCGCCCCATGACCTCAAGATCGACAACTGGAACTAGCCGAGCGTGGGAGGGGACGGTCCTCGCGCGACCGTTCCCCCCGCCACCGGTCAGGGTTGGGGACCGCCGCCGCCGCCGCCGTCCGTGGGGACGCAATCCGTCGCCCCGGCGCAGGTGGCCACGCACTGGTTCAGGTACGTGACCCCGTCCGAGCAGAGCACCGGAGCCTCGATCGGATAGCAATCGCAGATCGGCGGCGTCGGCGGCTTGTCCGGCTTCTTTCCGGCGAACCCCACGCTCGCGCCCGCGAGCAACGCCGCGAAGCAGAGCACACCCACGATCCCTTTGGTCCGTCTCGACATGACCCGCCCTCCTTCTCGCGGCCCGTGCCGCGGTGGGTCCAGTCTAGCTCGGGGCGTGGCTGTGTAACCTCCTCCGGCCGTTTCCTCACTCTCGATCGTACGGAAACGCACGCACCGCCGAGGGAACCACACATGAGCCGATCGAGATGCACCGCCCCCGGGATCGCCGCCCTGTTCTTTCTGTTGTTCGCCCCGGCCCACGCGCAGGATCTCGCCGGTCGCTGGGCCGGGCGCATGGAGCCGGAGAACCTCTCGGCCGAGATCGAGCTCGACCTCGCGCGGACCGGGACGGCGTGGCGCGGGGGGATGACGTTTCGAGCCGGCCCGGACGGCGGCGCTCTGGCGGTCGAGGAGCTGCGCGTCGATGGCGACGCCGTGCTCGTCCGTACGCGGATCGAAGGGGCCGACGTGAACCTGCACCTCGTCCTCGACGACGCGCTTCTGCTCGGCTCGGTCCGTGTGACCGAGGGCGATCGCGTTCTCGCCGAAGGACCCGTCGGGCTCGCGCGGGCCTCGGATGCGCAGGCGCAGAAGCGGCTGATGCGCTGGCTCGATGCGCAGGGCTCTCCGATCGCCGCCGCGCGGCGGAGCACGGTGATCGAGCGCGCCGTCGAGCTGATGCTCGCGAACTACGCGTTCGCCGACCGCGCCGAGAGGGCCGCCGCCGACGTGCGCGCTCGCGCGCAACGTGGCGAGTACGACACCGCCGGGACGAACGCGCGGTTCGCCGAGCTTCTCGGGCGACACCTCGCCGAGGCAACGTCCGATCTCCACGTCCGGGTGAAGCTCGGTGCCGAGAGCGTTCCCGATCCTCGGGCCACCGCCGTGGAGACGAACGAAGATCTCACGCGCCTCCGTCGCGACGCGGAGGCCGAGAGCTTCGGCATCGGCGCCCGGCGCGTGCTCGACGGGAACGTCGGTTATCTCGAGCTGAAGCGCTTCTTCCGTGCCGAGCATGCGGGCGACGCGCTCGCCGCCGCGATGCACGAGCTCGCGGGCACCGACGCGCTGATCGTCGACCTGCGAGCGTGCCGCGGCGGCGATCCCGTCATGGTCGTGCTTGCCGCGAGCTGGTTCTTCGACGGTCGGCCGCGGCACTGGAACGACATGCATCGCCGCTTCGACGGCACGACGACCCAGATGTGGACCTCCGCCTGGTTGCCCGGCGCACGGTACATCGACAAGCCGGTGTTCGTCCTGACCGCACAGCGTACGTTTTCCGCCCCCGAGAGCCTGGCTTATGAGCTTCAGCAGACCCGGCGGGCGACGATCGTCGGCGAGACGACCGGCGGTGGGGCGCACTCCGGCGCGTGGTTTCCGATCGACGATCGGCTCGCGATCTTCATCCCGCTCAGCCGCTACGTGAGCGCGACCTCGGGGGGCGATTGGGAAGGCGTCGGGGTCGAGCCCGACATCGCCTGCGACGCGGCGGACGCCCTCGAGCGCGCGCACCACGAAGCCCTGGCGCGGCTCGGGCGAGAGTAGAGTCACCGGTGCGAGAGGAGGAGCGGATGGTCGAGGAGGCGCGCTCGTGCACGGACTGCGGCGGCGCCCTGCCCCCGGGCACCGATCCGTGCCCGGCGTGCCTGCTGCGGCTGGGCCTGGATGCGGCGGGGCGAACGACCGTCTCGACCGGGCGTAGAACGGCGGTCTCGATCGATGAGCTGGCGCCGCTCTTCCCGCAGCTCGAGATCCTCGACCTCCTCGGCGAAGGCGGCATGGGCGTCGTCTATCGCGCGCGCCAGCGCAAGCTCGAACGGTTGGTCGCGCTGAAGATCCTGTCCCGCGAGCTCTCCGCCGATCCGGCGTTCGCCGAGCGCTTCCTGCGCGAAGCCCAGGCTCTCGCGCGGCTCCAGCACCCGAACATCGTGTCCCTGCACGACTTCGGCGAGGCGGGCGGCCACTACTTCCTCGTCATGGAGTACGCCGATGGGCTCAATCTGAGGCAGATCCTGCATCGCGGCGACCTGACGCCTCGCGAGGCCCTGGCGATCGTGCCCCAGATCTGTGACGGCCTGCAGTACGCGCACGACGCCGGCGTCATCCACCGAGACATCAAGCCGGAAAACGTGCTCGTCGACCGCAAGGGCCGGGTGAAGATCACCGACTTCGGCCTGGCCAAGATCGTCGGCCAAGCCGGCCCGAGCATCTCGCTCACCGGCACCGGCCAGGTCATGGGGACGCCGCAGTACATGGCTCCCGAGCAGCTGGCCAGCTCCCGCGACGTCGACCATCGCGCGGACATCTACTCCCTTGGCGTCGTGTTCTACGAGCTGCTGACGGGGAACCTGCCGCGGGGCCGCTTCGATCTGCCGTCGCGCCGCTTCGCCGTCGACGTGCGTCTCGACGAGGTCGTGCTGCGGGCTCTCGAGCAGGAGCCGGACCTCCGGTATCAGCAGGCCCGCGAGCTGAAGACCGACGTGGCGATCGCCACGCAGGACGTCGCCTCCGCTCCCGAGCCCCCACGCTGGCGATCCATGCTTCGCACGTTCCTCTTGTTCACGGGCGCATGGGTTGTCGCCGGTTTCGCATTCAACTCGGGGCCGCTCGCGCTCGCCTTCGCGGCTCTTGCGTTCGTGGCGATCGGTCTCGTCGAGGCCCGGCGTGGTCTCCGCACAGGCGCGGGTCGTGTGAGCAACTGGCGGAGAGCCGGCGGTACCGCAGCCGCGAGCGTGCTGCTCGCCGCGAGCTTCGGCCTGTTCTACCTCGCCGAGGTGAGCCGGTGGGAGCGTTCCTCCTCGGGCTATGTGTCGAAGCCGCAGGACCCGGAAGAGCTTCGCCGGCACGGAGAAAACGCTCTCGATGAGCTGGTCGATACCCGGAGCGTGGTACCGGTCCTCGAGCGCTCGGACATGATGGACTGGCCCGCGATCTATCGGCTCCGCTTCGCGTGGATCGGGGCTGCCGTCTTCCTGGGGCTCGGCATTCTGGCCGTCGCCGGCGCAACAGGTGCCGTCCGACCGCTCGAGCGACTCGGAGCTCCGCTGGCCCGTGTGTTCGCGCCGGCCCTCCTCGCGGCCGTGGCGGCTAGCGGATGGACGACGATCCCGAGCTGGTTCGTGTCCCCGGAGCAACTCGTCCCGCTCGCGTCGACGGTCGAGGTACCAGGCGACGTGTCCGCCGTTTCAGACAAGCTCTACCTGGCCCTGCTCGAGATCGGCGCCACGGTCGAGACGCGGCACTTCTGGTCGGCCGGGCCGCCGGGCGCCGCACACCCGAGCCATGAGCTGCAGCTCCTCGCCGGACAGCCCGAGTCGCCGTTCGATCGCTGGAAGATCACGTGGCTGGGGCCGAAGCGGACCTTCCCGCACTGGGTTCTCCTTCTTGCGGGCCCCACGTCGGGCGACCGAACCACCGTGCGGATCGACGGTGGGCAGACCCGCTCGGGCACCGAGGATGCCGCCCGATGGCAGCGCCTCGCGAAGCAGCTGCTCGCGCGGGCCGGTCCATGAGCCGCGGCTTTGCGACGACGCGCTGGAGCGTCGTCCTCACCGCGAAGAGCGCCGACCCCAAGGGGCGCGAGGCGCTGTCCACGCTGTGCCAGGACTACTGGCACCCGATCTATGCGTTCATCCGCCGGCAAGGATGCGGGGCCGAGGAAGCTCGAGACCTGACGCAGGGTTACTTCCTCCTCCTGCTCGAAAAGAGCGTGCTGAGCGACGTCGAGCCGACCTACGGGCGCTTCCGCTCGTTCCTGCTGGCTTCGGTGCGGCACTTCCTGTCCGATGCGCGGGATCGGGAGCGCGCGGCCAAGCGAGGCGGAGGTCGGTCTCCGATCCCTCTCGACGAGGCGTTCGCGGAGGAGGCCTACCGGAGGGAGCCCCACACCGAGCTGACGCCGGAAGATATCTTCGAGAGGCGCTGGGCGTTCACGGTGATCGATCGCGCGGTGGGGCGACTGCGCGAAGACTGCGAGCGACGCCGCAGGCTCACGCAGTTCGAGCGGTTGAAGGAGTTCCTCACGGGTGCAGGATCCGACACGTATCGCAAGGCCGGAGCCGACCTCGGGATGACCGAGGATGCGGTGAAGGTCGCCGTTCATCGGCTTCGACGCCGCTACGGCGAGATGCTGCGGCTCGAGGTCGAAGAGACCGTCGCCGATGCCGACCAGGTCGATGGCGAGATTCGCCACCTCCTCGAGGTCATCGGGCGTCGGTAGCCGGCACATGGCAGAACCCCCGCGGCGGTCGCGGAGGTCCTGCACTTCTCGCTCGAGATCTAGCGACCGTCTCCGTCCGCGTCACCCGGAAGAGCGCGCTCGACGCGATGCCACGCGTCCCGGGTGGCGTTCTTGGCCTGGTCCCAGCCGAGCCGGGACTCGCCCTTCACTCTGTCCCAACCCTGCCCGAGGTCGTCCTCGACCTCTTCGAAACTCCGGTCATCGATGTGGCTGCGCGACTCCCAGCCGTACCGATAGGCCGGGCCGTAGTCCGAGTAGGGTTGGCCGCTCTCGACGTAGTCGCGCGAGCTGTAATTCTCGCGCCAGTACGCTTCCTCGACCGCCGGGTTGATCGCTTCGGCCACGCCCTGGCCCGCGAGCGCTCCCGCCGCGGCACCGATCGCCCCGCCGACGACCGTTCCCACGGGCCCGCCCACCGCCGAGCCGACCGCAGCACCGGTCACGGCGCCGCCCGCGGCTCCGATGCCGGTGCCCACCGGGTGGGACTTGGAACCCGTCAGCTTCTGGTCCTTTGGATCCTTCATTCCACGACTCCTTCGTTGAGAGAGCATCTGCAGTTGCAAGTTGTTCTTTCGACGTGCACGCCTTACCGGTGCGTCCAAGGCGACGCGGGCGTGGCGCCAAGCGAATCGGAGCTCGCGAGGAAACTGGTCAGAGCGCAGCGCGGCTACGGCGTGCCAGGCTCACAATGAACAGCAACAGGATCGAGCCGACAACCGAGAGCAGGAGACCGACCACGCTGAAGTCCCCGGAATTGATCGTGCCTCCGCCTACGATGGGGGTGAGGACAAAGCCCGCGAGGAGCGCACCCACGATACCCACGACGACGTTCAGCACGATGCCCTGACGCGCATCGGTCCCCATGACGAGGCTGGCAACCCAGCCGACCAGACCGCCCACGATGAGCCATACGATGAGGTTCATGTCCGACCTCCTCCATCCGACACGTGAACCAGCAACGCGTATGCCACGCATCCCGTCGTCGGTAAACGTTTACACGCCTAGCGCCGTCTCGGCTTGGCCCGCATGCCCGACGACGGGCGCGCTCGCCCACCGGTCGCGGAACCGATCTCGTTCTCGGCATCGTCGTCTTCGCCCTCGGCCGCCGCCTCGTTGATGCCGCCTTCGGCCAGCTCCGAGAGCTTCTCGTCCGCGGCCTTCTCTTCCTCGAGTGTCGCTTCGAGGATCTCGAGGACGTCCTCTTCCCCCAGCACCTTGGCCCACGCAATCAGCGAGCCGTAGGCCGCCATCTCGTAGTGCTCCGCACGCTGGGCTCCCGCGATGAGTCCGGCATCGAGCGCGGCGCCTTTCTCCTGGCTCTTGACGAGCTCGGACCCCTCTTCGATGATGCCCACCATTCCGGTGCAGACTTTCGTCCTGGCCGTTTCGTCCAGCGCTTCGAACGCCTGCTCGAGGCGCTTCACGTGATTCCGGGTTTCCCCGAGATGTGTTTTCGAACGCTTTGCGCAGCGCCGGGTCGGTCGATGCTCTTGCGAGCTTCGGCAGAGCCTTGGTCAGCTGCTTCTCCGCGTGGTAGGCGTCGCGCAGCTCGTCGATGAACAGCTTTCCCAGCGTGGTCGCGTCGGCCATCTCGTCTTCTCCGTTGATTTCGGCTATTGAGGGACAAGGTTCCGGCCGGGCGGCTGCAAGATGAGTGCCCCGGCTACCGGGCGCTCGCTCGCATGAGGGACGCGTAATTGCCCGTCTCGTGCCGTCCGCGAGCTGACGAGCGTGCACCGCGACGTTTCGGGACATCGTTCCGGCGACGCAATATGTAGAATCGTGCCCACAGGCGGCGAAGAGCGCGGCGTCCAGGCGAGGAGCTACAGCGGAGACCGGGCGTTCCCCGATCCCCGCCAACGTGACCTCTCAGGGCGTGAAGCAGCCGATCAGATCGAGGGTGACCGAGGCCGGCGCGGAGGCGTTGCCCGCCTCGTCGACGGCGACGACCTCGAAGGTGTTCGGCCCATTGACGATGCCGTATTCGCTCCTCTGGGTGTACCCGAGCGTCGTGCTGTCGATGTGCTGCCCGTTCACCGAGATGTCGTAGCGGATGAACTGGGCCGGTGTGACGTCGTCCACCGACGCGTCCCAGTCGAGGATGACCTCGCATGCGCCGTCGAGAACGTAGCCGATCAGCGCGGGGGTCGTCGGCGGCGTGTGGTCGTTCGCATCGCTCGCCTCGGTGGTGGCGGTCAGCGGCGCGCTCATCGGCGACCAGTTGCCGCCGCTGTCCTTGGCCTGCACCGTGAAGGTGTGCGTCGTCCTCGGCGGGAGCGGGGCGGCGACGATCGACGCCTCCGCGCTTGCCGAGCTGAGGGCCTGGCCGTCCATGTAGACGAAATAGTGCAGGGTCGGGTCGTCGTCCTCGGTCGTCCAGGCCAGGGTCAGGTGCGTCGGCCCGCTGTCGGTCAGGATCACGTGAGGCGCCGTCGGCGCCGTGACGTCGCGCGGCGTCGTCGCCGAGACCGTGTTGCTCGGTTTCGACCAGTTGTTCGCGGCATCGACCGCGTAGACCTGAAACGAGTAGGTTTGCTGGGGGGAAAGCTTCAAGGCGAAGGTGAAGGCCGTCTGCGTCCCGGGGACGACGACGCTGGTCCCCCAGGTCCTGTTGACGATCCGGTAGTGGAAGCTCCCGGAGTTGTCGGTGGACGCGCCCCAGGCGAGCGACACGCTGTAGGCCGTCGTGCCGGTAACGGTCAAGTTGGTCGGCACGGTCGGTGCCTTGCGGTCCGCTGCTGCGAGCGCCACGGACCCGACGAGCAGCAGCGCGGACGCGAGGCCGACGGGGATGGGTCGTCCGATCATGGGGTCTCCTCCGATGGTCGAAAAGCCGTCGCCTGTCGGCGGCGGCGAACCCACGGACGAGCCCGAACCTACTTCGATCCCCGCCGACCGAAGTCAAAACGCCGTCAACGATTGTGAACCTTTGTCAAAGGACGGCTCTACCCAGCGAACCGGTAGCCCGCGCCGTAGACGGTCTGGATGAACGACGGGTTCGCCGGGTCCGGCTCGATCTTCTGGCGCAGCTTGAGGATGTGCGTGTCGACGGTGCGCGTCAGGGGCGGGTCGTCGTAGCCCCAGACCTGCTTCAGGATCTCGTCGCGCGTCAGGATCTCGCCGCGCCTTCGGACCAGGAGGCCCAGGAGATCGAACTCCTTCGCGCTGAGCTCGAGCGCGCGTCCCTGGCGCTCCGCCCGCAGCCTCTCGAAGTCGATCTCGACGTCGCCGAAGCGGTAGCGCGCGGGGATCGGGACCGTGGCGGGACGGCGGCGCAGGCGCGTTCGTACCCGCGCCAAGAGCTCGCGCAGGCTGAACGGCTTGGTGAGGTAGTCGTCGGCGCCGATCTCGAGCCCCAGCACGCGGTCGATCTCCTCTCCCCGAGCCGTGAGCATGATGATCGGCGTCTCCACACCGGTGCGGCGGAGCTCGCGGCAGACATCGAGGCCGCTCATTCCCGGCAGCATGACGTCGAGGATGATCAGGTCCGGCCGCTCCTCGAGCGCCAGGCTCAGGCCGGTTCCGCCCTGCGTGGCCGTCAGCACCTCGTACCCTTCGCGCCGGAAGTTGACGGCGAGGCCGCTCAGAAGATCCTCCTGATCGTCGACGATGAGGATCCGCTCCATCGGGGTCATACCGCTGGCTCCGCGGCCGGGCCGCCAGCGGGGAAGACGAGGCGGAATCGTGTGCCGCGACCGACCTCGCTGCGCACCTCGATCGTGCCGCCATGTGCGTCCATGACGTGCTTGACGAGATACAGCCCGAGGCCGTATCCGCCCTTGCCCGCGGCGTTCCGGCCGCGGTGGAACTTCCGAAACAGTTGTTCGCGGTCGTCCTCCGGGATGCCCTGTCCGCGGTCCTCGACCTCGCACACGACGCGGTCTCCTTCGGATCGCACGCGAATGCCGACGTACCTCGCCTCACCGCAGTACTTGGCCGCGTTGTCGACCAGGTTCAGCAGCGCATCGGCGACGGCATCCGGATCGAAGCGCGTGACCGGCAGGCGCGGCTCCACGACGACCTCGACCTGGAACCCCTGCCGCTGCAGGTACTGGCCGTAGATGCCGAGCGAGTCCCGGACGACCGAGGCAAAGTCGCCCGGCTCCAGGTGATAGCGCTTCTCTCCGCGGTCCACACGCGAGAAGTCGAGGACGCGCTCGATGAGCCGGGTGAGGCGATCGCTTTCGCGGATGATGATCTCGTAGTACGACCGGCGCTCCCCCTCCGAGATCCGCGCGTCGTACTGCAGCGTCTCGCCGTAGAGACGGATGAGCGTCAGCGGGCTCTTCAGCTCGTGCGAGACGCCGCTCACGAAGTCGGCCTGACGCTGCCGCGCCTCCTCGAGACGCGCGTTGGCCTCGACGAGACTCTGCGTCCGCTCCCGCACCTGGGCCTGGAGCATCCCCTGTCGTGCCTTGAGGCTCCGTATCCGGACGAGATAGATCGTCCAGGCCGCGATCAGCGCCGCGAGCGCGCAGAGCGCGTAGAACACCGGCGTCTGACTGAACCGCGGGCGCAGGGCGAACGCGAAGGCTGCCTCTGCGCCGCCCCAGGCTCCGTCGGCGCGCGCGGCGGACACCTGGAACCGATAGCGTCCCGGCGGGACCTTGGTGTAGTACGCGACACGACGCGCTCCGGCGTCGATCCAGTCGTCGTCGAAACCCTCGAGCCGATACCGGTACGCGACGCGGTGCGGGTCGAAGAGGTCGAGGGCGGCGTAATGGAACTCCAGATCGCCCCGGCCCGGAGGGAGCTCACCGCTGCGCCGAGGATCGACCTCCCGGCGATCGACGAACGCCTGCTCGATGACGATCGGCGGGACGGGCGCTTGCGCTTCGGCGCGTCGGGGATCGAGCCGGACGGCCCCCTTGATCGTGGGAAACCAGAGCGCCCCGTCGCGCGTCCGCCAGCCGGCGGGCTGGACTCCGCCGTTGCACTCGACGGCTCGCATGCCGTCGGCGCGGCCATAGGCCACCGAGGTGACCGTCGTCAGCCGGCCCGCCGCGAGATCCTCCAGGTCGGATCCGGCGACGCGGTAGATCCCTTTGTTGCAGGAGAGCCAGAGGCTCCCGCGTCCGTCGTCCAGGATGCGGTAGACGATGTCGACGGGCAGTCCCTCGCGCCGCCCGAAACAGACGAGACGGTCCCCCTCCAATCGGCAGAGACCGGCGTCCGTCCCGACCCACATGCCTCCCCCCGGCGTCTCGAGGAACGAGAGGATGTTGGCCGGGCTTCCATCGGCCTGCCCGACGGGAACGAAGCGGTCGCCCTCGAACCGGTTCAGCCCGCCGCCGTCGGTGCCGGCCCACAGGGTGCCTCGGGCATCCTCGTAGAGTGACTGCACGTACTCGTGCGACAGCCCCAGGTCTCGGTCGTACCTCGACCACTGGCCTTCCCTGAGCCTCAGCACTCCGGCGCCGTAGGTGCCGAGCCAAAGACTGCCGTCGCGTCCTTCGGCCAGAGCCCGTACCGGCGCGCGCGAAGCGGCGTCTCCGGCGCCGACTGCGCGGAACGCGGCGACTGCGCGGAACGCGGCGCCCGCGAGACGGCAGAGGCCGCGCCGGGTCCCGACCCAGAGCGTGCCGCTCCGGTCCTGGAGGAGCGCGGTGATCGCGTCGTCCGGAAGCCCGTCCTTCGTCGTGAACGTCGTCAGGCGTCCGTCGCGCAGGCGATTCAGGCCGCCACCGTAGGTTCCGATCCACACCGTCCCTTCGCCGTCCTCCAGGATCGTCGAGGCGATGTCGTACGACAGCCCTTCGGGCGGACCGAACGTCGAGGCCACGCCGTCCTTGAGGCGGGCGAGCCCGCCTCCCGCCGTTCCGAACCAGAGACTCCCGTCGGGGTCCTCGTAC
Source organism: uncultured Acidobacteriota bacterium (assembly GCA_963824225.1). GTDB lineage: Bacteria > Acidobacteriota > Polarisedimenticolia > Polarisedimenticolales > Polarisedimenticolaceae > CAWGOF01. The sequence continues at coordinate 2,098,373 of CAWGOF010000003.1, forward strand.
AGCGTGATGACGTTGTCGTTCGGCAGGCCGTTGCGAGAGGTCAGCGCTTCGAACCGCCCGTCGCGCATCCGGCAGAGCCCGCCGGTCGTGGCGACCCAGAGCCCTCCGTCCCGGTCCTCGAGGACGGCGTTCACCCAGTCATGGGGCAGGCCGTCCCGTTTCGTGAACCGCGTGAAGACGTCGCCCTCGAAGCGCGCGAGCCCGCCGTCGGTGCCGGTCCAGAGCGTCCCGGCCCGATCGACCAGCACGGCGTTGACCTCGTCGTCCGGCAGCCCCTGCCGTGACGTCCAGGTCGTGAATCGCGGCTCCTGGAAACGGGCGAGCCCGCCGCCGTCCGTGCCGATCCACAGCGAGCCCGTGGAGTCCTGGGCGATCGAGTTGACGCGGTCGTCTGGGAGGCCCTGATGGGTCGTGAACGTGGCGATCCGGCCGTCCTCGACCCGCACCAGTCCGCCGCCATCGGTGCCGACCCACAGCGCGCCGGATCGGTCTTCGCGGAGCGTCCGGACGGTGTCGCTGGGGAGGCCGTCCTTCTTGGTCAGGGTCCGAAACGCGCCGCCCTCGAGCGCGGTCAGTCCGCCGCCGTAAGTCCCGATCCACAGCACCCCTCGCCGATCCTCGAGGACCGCCCAGATGCTGTTGTGTCGGAGCGCCGGAGTGTTCGCGGTGTCGTACACGCGGAACTCCGCGCCGTCGAACCGCACGAGTCCCTCTTCGGTCCCGAACCACAGGAAGCCGTCACGCGTGCGGACGGCGCCGTGAATGGTGTTCTGGGGCAGGCCGTCCTCGGTCCCCCAGACGTCGAGCACGAACTGCGTGAGCGCCTTGTCCCGATCGAGGGCCAGGACCGCTCCCGATGGGAGCGCGGCCGTGACGATGCAGGCCGCCATCAGTCGCAGCGCGCGGATCGCGGGACCTGACATCGGACCCCCCGGGCCGGCAGCATGCTACTTCCGGCGAAGCGTGCTCGCCTCACGCGTGCGTGCCGGGGGCTTCGTACCCCGTCCGCTCTACGTACTCCACGTAGGAGCCGGGATAGACGTGGGGCTCGGCATCCGTTCCGCTCTCGCCGCCCAGCTCGAGCACGCGCGTCGACAGGCCGCGCAGGAACGCGCGGTCGTGCGAGACGAAGATCATGGTGCCCTCGAACATCCCGAGCGACTCGACGAGCATCTGTTTGGTCGCCAGATCCAGGTGGTTCGTCGGCTCGTCGAGGACGAGGAAGTTCGGCGGATCGAACAGCAGCCGCGCCATCGCCAGGCGCGAGCGCTCGCCACCGGAGAGCGAGCGGACCTTCTTGTCCACGTCGTCCCCGGAGAACTGGAACGCCCCGGCGAGCGACCGGATCATCCCGACGCCCTCCCGCGGGAAGTCGGCGCTGAGCTGCTCGAAGATGGTCAGGTCCGCGTCCAGCACGTCGAGCGATTGCTGGGCGAAGTACCCCATCTTGAGGTTGGCGCCCAGACGCACGGAGCCCGAGTCCGGCTCGAGCGCGCCGGCGATGATCCGGAGGAGCGTCGTCTTGCCCGCCCCGTTTCGGCCCATCACGGCCCATCGCTCTCCACGACGGATCGTCAGGTTCAGGCCGTCGAACACGATGCGGCGGCCATAGGCCTTGCCCAAGTCTTCGATCACGGCGACCTGATCGCCCGAGCGCGGTGGCTCGCGGAACGAGAACGCCACGACCGTGCGCCGCTTCGGCAGCGTCACCTTCTCGATCTTGTCCAGGGCCTTGATCCGGCTCTGCACCTGCGAGGCCTTGGCCGCGTGGGTCCGGAAGCGGTCGATGAACCGCTGCTCCTTGGCCAGCATCGACTGCTGGCGCGCGTACGTGGCCTCGCGGTTCGCGTCGCGCAGCCCGCTCTCGCGCTCGTAGAAATCGTAGTTCCCCGAATACACCGTGATCTCGCCGCCGTCGATCTCCGCGATCTTCGTGACCAGGCGATTGAGGAACTCGCGGTCGTGCGAGGTCATCAACAGCGCGCCCTTGAACTCCTTGAGGTAGCTCTCGAGCCAGACGATCGACTCGATGTCCAGGTGATTGGTCGGCTCGTCCATCAGCAGGACGTCGGGGGCACCGAGCAGCACACGCGCCATCGCCACGCGCATCTTCCACCCGCCCGACAACGCGCCAACGTCGCCATCGATCCGCTCGTCGTCGAACCCCAGGCCGTGCAGCACCTCGCGCGCCCGGCTCTCGAGCGCGTAGCCACCCATGTGGTCGTACTCCTCCTGCACGACGCCGAAGCGCGCGAGGATGGCATCCATCTCACCCGACCGTCCTGGATCCCCCATCGCGTGCTGCAGCGACTCGAGCTCGTGGTGCAGCTCGCCGATCCGGCCGCTGCCGGCGATCGCCTCGTCGAGCACCGAGCGGCCCGACATCTCCTCCACGTCCTGCCGGAAGTAGCCGATCGTCATGCGCTTCGGCACCGAGACCTCGCCCTCGTCGGGCGCCTCTTCGCCCACGATCATCCGGAAGATCGTCGTCTTGCCCGCGCCGTTCGGGCCGACGAGGCCCATCCGGTCGCCGGGGTTGAGCTGAAAGCTGGCCTCGACGAACAGCGCCTGCTTCCCGTACTGCTTGCTGACGGTGTCGAACGAGATCAAGGATGGTCCCAGCCAGGGAAGCGCACGAGAGCAATATACCGTCGTCGCCGTCATCCCTGACAGATTGCAAAGACGGGGGGTATCCGGTCCCGTGACGCATAAAAAATGATCGCCGCCGGCCCCGATTCCGCGCTAGTGTCCGTGCCACGGGTCGCTCTTTCGGGGAGGAGATCATGAAGAAGTTTCTATCGACGTTGTGCTCGTGTTGTTTGTGTTGCCTCACGGTCCTGGCGCTCACCGTCACCACCGCCCACTCGAAAGGAGGCCGCTCGAAGGGAGAGTCCTCGGGTGGAGGCTCCGTGTGCATCTGCCACAATCCACCCGGAAACCCCGATAACGCGCACACCATCTGCATCGGTGCGCCCGCCGTGCGCGCGCACTTGAAGCACGGCGACACGATGGGCGAGTGCCCCGTGTCGTGCAACGGCAACGACGACTGCGGCGCGGACCAGTTCTGCCAGCGCGACGAGGGCGTGTGTGCCGAGGGCGCGATCGGGGTCTGCACCGACCTCCCGACGACTTGTCCTACGACGATCGCGCCGGTCTGCGGCTGCGACGGCAACACCTACGACAACGCCTGTGAAGCAAGCGCGGCCGGCGTCACCATCGCGAGCGAGGGAGCTTGTCCGACCGGCGCCTGCGGCGGTGACACCGGAGCCACCTGCGAAGACGACCAGTTCTGCAAGATCGAGCCGGGTGTCTGCGACGAGAGCGCCGAGGGCGTCTGCACCGACATCCCCGCAGCTTGCCCCACGACCTTCGACCCGGTGTGCGGGTGCGACGGGGAGACGTACGCCAACGCATGCGTCGCCGACGGCGCCGGCGTCAACGTCGCGAGCGCGGGCGAATGCCCAGAGGGAGGAGTGGCGTGCGGCGGTGCGGCGGGTGACACCTGCGCGGACACGGAGTTCTGCAAGCTCGAGACGGGCGCCTGCTCCCAGGACGCCGAGGGCGTCTGCACCGCTATCCCCGGGGCCTGTCCTGTGAGCTTCATCCCCGTCTGCGGCTGCGACGGCGTAACCTACAGCAACGAGTGCTTCGCGGCTTCCGCGGGAGCCTCCATCGCGGCGGAAGGTGCGTGCCCGCAAGGCGCAGCGTGCGTCGTCGGCGGAGGGACCTGCGCCGCAGGGGAGTTCTGCAGGCCCGCCATCGGCGACTGCGCCGCGAGCGCCGAAGGCCACTGCACACCGATTCCCGAAGTTTGTCCTCCTCCTCTGTCGAACATCCCGGTCTGCGGCTGCGACGGGGTGACCTACGCGAACGCCTGCGCCGCCTTCGCCGCGGGCGTCGGTATCGCCAGCCCGGGAGAGTGCGAAGCCGATCAGCAAGCCTGCGGTGGAACCGAAGGCGGAACCTGCGGCGAGGGTGAGTTCTGCATTCGCCCGGTGGGAGAGTGCGCCGAAGACGCCGAAGGCGTCTGCCAGTCGACGCCGGTCGTTTGCACGTCCAACATCGCCCCGGTCTGCGGTTGCGACGGCATCACCTACTCCAACGCCTGCGCGGCCGCCGGGGCAGGAGTGACGGTCGAGCACGAAGGGGAGTGCGGGGAGCCGGTGGCTTGCGACGGTGCGACCGGAGTCACCTGCCCCGCTGGGCAGTTCTGCAAGCACGCCGACGGCGCGTGTGGGGCCGAGGTCGAGGGAGTCTGCACGGACACACCGCTGACGTGCGAGCCGATCGACAGTCCAGTGTGCGCGTGCATTGGGGTCGGTTTCCCCAATGCTTGTTACGCTAACGCTGTCGGGTACAACATCCAAAACACCGGAACGTGCGAGCAGCCGGTCGCCTGCGACGGTGCGACCGGAGTCACCTGTGCCGATGGCCAGTTCTGCAAGCACGCCGACGGCGCGTGTGCGGCCGACATCGAGGGAGTCTGCACGGACACGCCGCTGACCTGCGAGCCGGTGGACAGTCCAGTGTGCACGTGCATTGGGGTCGGTTACCCCAATGCCTGTTACGCTAACGCTGTCGGGCTCAACATCGAAAACACCGGAGCGTGCGTCGATTCGGTCGCCTGCGACGGTACGACCGGCGTCACGTGCCCCGCTGGCCAGTTCTGCAAGCACGCCGACGGCGCGTGTGCGGCCGACGTCGAGGGAGTCTGCACGGAAACCCCGCTGACCTGCCCACCGATCGACGATCCAGTGTGCTCGTGCATTGGGGTCGGTTTCCCCAATGCTTGTTTCGCCAACGCTGTCGGGCTCAACATCGAAAACACCGGAGCCTGTACACCATAACGACTGAGGGTCCGGCACCCCGCGTTCTCGCGGGGTGCCGGGTCATCGGCCGGCCTCACTCAGGTGGACGGGGCCTCGGGCCGGTCGCAGGCACCGATGCCCACCGCCTCGGGCCGACCGCCGTAGCTCCCCTCGTGCAGGCCGCTGTAGCCCACGATGACGAAGTAGAGCCACTGACCGGGCGGGGACGACGACGGGATCGAACGACGCCGTACCGATCGTGCCCAGGCCGCAGGACGAGCCGGTCCACTGCACGGCGCCTGCGATCGGACCGAGACCGTAGTACGCCGAGTGCTCGGTCGCCGCACAGGCAACGTCGAACGTCACGTCGATGCTCGACCCGGTGCCTCGAGAGGCTTGCATATCGCCACCGGGGCTGGCCTCGCCCGGCACGCCCGGACCGGCGTTCCGTCGTCGCACGTCTCGCCCGTGTCCTCCACGCCGTCACCGCAGCGCGCAACCGTGCAGTCCGTACGGCAGGCGTCGGGCGTGGTGTCGGAGTTCTCGATGCCATCGTCGCACTGCTCGGGTGGCTCGACGAAGCCGTCGCCGCAAGGACATACAAGACGGAACACGTACGCCGACCCGGAGGCGAGCCTGCCGGATCGTCCCAGACCGCCCCGACGACGCCCGTGTCCCCGCTGATCGACACCGCGGTTCCAAAGCGGTCGTCCGCGGCACGATCCGCGGCGGTCAGCTGCTGTACTTGGCCCCAGTTGCCCGCACCCACCGGCGTTGCGCTCGAACACGTAGGCCGATCCGGAATCGCCCAATGGACTGTCGTCGGTGTAGGCTCCCACGACCAGGGTGTCCCCACTGATCGATACGGAACCCCCGAAGAGGTCCTGCGTCGCCGCATCCGCAGCCGTCAGCTTCTTGACCTGGCCCCAGCTCCCCGAGCCCCCGGCGTTGCGCTCGAACACGTAGGCCGATCCGGAATTGGCGCCTCCGACGTCGGTTCCGATGGCGGCGACGACGATTCGGTCTCCATCGATGGCCACAGCCGTACCGAAAAAGTCTCCGGGTCCGGCATCCGATGCGTTCAGCTTCTTGACCTGGCCCCAGTTGTCGGGGCCCCCTGCATCGCGCTCGTCGTCATCGTCGTCGGCGCCGACGACGACTGTGTCCCCGCTGATCGCCACCGAAATACCGAAGTCCGCTTCCCCCATCGGATCGGAAGCAGTTGTCATCGCTACGCCTAATTTTCCCCCATGCAGGACGCTAATTTTCCCTCCTTCCCGGCCTGATTAGGAGGGGACGATGGCAGAGCAGGAGGGATCGCCGATCCTGGACGCGGTGCCGAGCGGCGCCGCGGAGGGCGAGGTGATCACGCAGAACGGCTACGGTGCGGTGCGGACGTTGGCCGAGCAGGCTGTATCGAAGAAGTCGATCGCACGCCGGCTCGGCTTGGACGTCAAGACGGTGCGGAAGTGGTCGAGGCGGTCCTGGGCACCGGGGAAACGCCAGCCGCGGGGACGGGTCCTGGACCGCTGGCGCGAGTTTCTCGAGGCTCGCGCGCGCGAGGTCGGGTTCAACGCTGTCGTGCTGGCGCGCGAGCTCGAGGCGAAGGGTTACGCCGGATCGTACTCGGCGGTGGCGAAGTACGTGTCGCGCACAGCGAGGGTCGGCTGGAAGAGAAGCTCAAGCTCCTCGTCCAGCCCAAGCTGCTCATCGTCGACGAGATCGGTTACCTGCCGATCGACCGACTCGGAGCCAACTTGTTCTTCCAACTCGTCTCGCCGCTACGAGCGAGGCGCGATCCTGATCACGTCCAACCAGTCGCTGACCGTGTGGGGCGAAGTCTTCGGCGACCGCGTGATCGCCACCGCGATCCTCGACCGCCTGCTGCACCACTCGACGATCGTCAACATCAAGGGCGAGAGCTACCGCTTGAAGGAGAAGCGCAAGGCCGGCCTGCTGACCCGCAGCGAGCCGTTCACGGATCCGGTCCCCAGGTCCGACGGCAGCAAGAACACCCCCACCCCAGAGCCCGGCCCCGGTGCCGATCGTTGATCCTGAGCCATCCTGTGACGTCGATTCAAACTGCGCGACCTGTGGATCCTGATGGATCCGTGGAAAACGCCAGGAGCTCGTTTTCCACCGATCCTTGGACGGCGCTGCGCCGCCCACAGGCTCCACAGACCCTACAACAACCTCTCCCTCGAGAAGGAGGACCAGGACCCCGGAACCGGACGAACCGCGGAAGACATTCAACTTGGCAGGGGGGGAAGATTAACTTCCAGATAGGGGGGAAATTCGGCGTCCTGTTGACAATCCACGCGACAACGGTCGTACCCCGTCCGGGAGCGCTCTCGATTTCGAGCTTGCCTGCAGCAGGCGCACCCTCTCGCGCATGCTGGCGAGGCCGAGGCTTGCGCGGCCGCGCGGGCCCTCCGGATCGAAGCCGCCGCCGTTGTCGCGAACCGCGAGCTCCAGGCCACTATCGCGCGGCTTGAGCAGGACGGTGACGGCGCTCGCGCGGGCGTGACGCGAGGCGTTGCTTAGCGCGTCCTGGGCGACGCGGAACAAGCACAACGACGCCTCCGCGGGCAGCGTCGCCTGCACCGCGTTCGCGTCCACCTCGACGCGAAGCGATCCCTTGCGCGCCACGCGGTCGCACTCCGTCCTGAGCGCCTCGACCAACCCCAGGTCGTCGAGCACCGACGGGTGCAACCGGTACGACATCGCGTGCACGTCATCGCTCAACCGCACCAGCTCTTCGCGGATGAACGTCAGAACCGTTCCGTCCCTGTCGTTTCGTTGCTCCAACCCTCCCACATCGATCGCCAGCCGAGCCAGGCGCTGCGTTAGATCGTCGTGAAGCTTGCGCGCGAGGCGCGGCGCTCATCCTCATGCGCAGAGAGCAGCCGGCCCGCGAGCTCCTGGATCTCTCGATGGTTCTTCTCGATCACGGCTTCGGCCTGCTTGCGCTCCGTGATGTCGAAATCGCAGCCGATGTAGCCCACGAACCTGCCGTCTGCCGCATGCTTCGGGACGCCCGAGGCCAGCAGCCAGCGGTAGAGGCCGTCGGCTCGGCGCAACCGGTACTCGTGGAGGAATGGGAGGCGTGCCTCTGTAGCCCGATTCAGCACTTCGGCACAGCCATCCAGATCGTCCGGATGAACGATGTCCAACCAGCCATTGTCGCGCAACCTCTCGAGCGGCAGTCCCGTGAACTCGGCGCAGGTGTTGTTCAGATAGTCGAGCGTTGCGTCCGGCCGGGCCGTCCAGATCATCGCGGGCGCATAGTCGGCCACGAGCCGGAAGCGCTCTTCACTCTCGCGCATTGCGTGCCCAGCGTGCGCACGCCGCATCTGACGGAGCAGCAGCGCGACGATCACCGCGGCCTGGACCGCGATGACGAGCGCCAGAGTGTCGATCATCGTGGTCACTCGAGCTTGCTCATCCGCCACTGATGCTATCGATCGCGATGCAGCCCTCGCTCACGGTCGCAGCGCCGCGCACCGACAAGGTCGTGATGCGCAACGGTGACCACTTCACTTGCGAGGTGGAGGACCTCGAGGACGTGCGCTTGAAGATCAAGACGGACGATGCCGGTACGATCTTCGGTCAGGGCCTCCCGTAGGGCCAATGCGTGCGGTCTCCGAATCGATACCGGTGACGCTCGTCACAGAGCTCGGACCGGCGAGCGACCGCCGTAGCATTCCCGTCGAACGGTTTCGTCTCGGTCCCGTACGTCTCCAGCGGTCCATTCTCGGTGCACGACCCACGCGGACGGTCCTCGCGCATTGCCCTGGATTCTGCCCCGCGGTACGATCCGATCGGCAGGAGTGAAGCCCCATGGCGCCTGAGCTCAAGCCCAAACTCGAGTATTCCGACCTGCGGTTCGCCCCCGACGACGGTCGACGCTACGAGCTCGTGCACGGGGACCTTCTCGTGACCCCCTCGCCGAGCCGGACCCACCAGCGGATCTCGAAGCGACTCCTTCTGATCCTGGTCGAATACTTCGAACGCCGGTCGATCGGCGAGGTCTTCTCCGCCCCCACGGACCTCATCCTCACGCCGCATGACGTCTTCGTACCCGACTTGCTCGTCGTTTCTGACCCCGACGACCTCGCGGAGCGCGGTGTCGAGCGCCCTCCGCTGCTGGTCGTGGAAATCCTATCCCCGTCGACGCGCCAAGCTGACCGGGGTGTCAAGGCACGTCGCTACGCCGAGCTGGGAGTCGCGAACTACTGGATCGTCGACCCCGAGCAGAAGCGCATGGAATGCCACCGTCTGGTCGATGGGAGCTTTCGGAAGGCGGTCGAGGGGCAAGGTGACGCGTGCCTCGAGTTTCCCGACTGGGAGGGGCTGGTCGTGAATCCGGCGCAGCTCTGGTAGCGAGTCTTCGGGAGACCCGCCGCTAGGCTGGAGCTAGACGCCCGAATCAGTACGGGGCGCAGACCGAGGTGAGTGGCTCCGATTCGAGGTCGATGGTGCAGGTGGCCACGGGCGTTCCGCCCTGCATCGCCAGAACCGAGGCGATGTTCGACCCGTCCAAGGTGATCGTGATCAGGAAGTCGTCGAAGCTGACGAACAACTGGTCGCCGGTTGGATACGGGTCCTTGTCGCAGCTGGTGACCGTGCCGACGATGGACGCATCGTTGGTGTCGACGTCGATGTGGTAGTCGCAAGCCGCCGTGTCGATCGTGCCCGTCCCGGATATGGCCGGGGAGCTGTTGATGAACAGATCGGTCAGCGTGAGGCCGATCACGGAACCAGAGGCGACGTCGACCACCCCGTCGAGCGTCAAGGGCTCATCCCCCGTGACGACTTGACACTCGTCGAAGTCGAAACTGTAGCCGGTCCCGGTCACCGAGCAAACGACGGAGCCCGTGGTGCACCACTCGCTCGTGTTGGGGCAGTTCAGGCCCCGGGGGCCCATCGAAGGAGCGGTGAGCAGGTCGCCGATCGTACCCATGAACGTGACCAGCGGCACCACGGTCGTCTGGAGCGCACTGTTGAGCCCCGCTTCGACCGCAGCATCCGCGGGAATGCTGGTCACGTCGTCGTCGTCGTCGCAGCCGGCCACGAAGAGCATCGCCATCGCGAACGCGAGCACGAGCAGCCGTAGACTCGATCTGTTCATTGAGCCGTCCTCCTGTTGCCCTTCCCGGCGCGAGAGTCCGAGTACACTAGCCGGACCTGTCGGCGTGCGATAGCGAATTCTTGCGGAACGTGGGCCACCGCGCTGAAGCGGGCACACGTCGACGTTTGACGGTATGCTCCCCAGGGGCCCGGAGTTACAGGTATGGCACGCCGCACCGAGACGACGCGGCCCAGCCAAGGCTCCGAGAAGGTGCGCGAGCACTTGATGACCTCGCTGCACCTCGGGCGGCTGCGGCCGGGCGATCGCGTGGCTTCGGTGCGCCGCCTCGCCGACATCACGGGTCTCAATCGCAAGGCCGTCCACCGCGCCTACCGCGCGCTCGCGAAAGAAGGGTTTCTCGCCGTGCGCCCCGGCGCCGGAACGTTCGTCGCCGAACCCTTCCGCGAGCTTCACGGCCCGGACGCGTTGATTCACGCCGTCAACCGGTGCCGCGCCGAGGCCCATGCCCTCGGCTTGTCGACGTCGGCGTTCGCCGATTTCCTCCAAGGTGCGCTGAACGGCGGCCTTCACGGATTGCCCGTTGTCATCGCCGAGTGCAACCGCGAGCAGATCGAGATGATCGGCCGCGACGTTCGCTCGGGCCTCGGCGTCGACGCGCGTCCCGTGCTGCTCGACGATCTCGTCGCCGATCCCGCGGCGGCACTCGCCGGGGCGTGGGGGGTTGTGACCACCGATTGCCACCGATCCGAGGTCGAATCCGCCGCGCGTGCCGTCGGCGTTCCGGTCTACCGGGTCGCCCTCGACCCCGAGTTCCCCGAGACGATCCTTCGCTGGGCGCAGCGGCGCGACGTCGTCGTGGTCGTGGGCGACGATCGCTTCCCCAAGGTCTTCTTGCGATTCCTCGGCCAGCTCGGCGGGCGCGAGGAGGTCCTCGAGCGCATCCGTATCGTGCCCCCGGCCCGCCTTCGTGACGCCCTGCGCGCCGCGGGCGACGACGCGGTGGTCCTCGTCTCGCCCCTCGTGCACCGCAAGGTGGACGGGAAGCTCCCGCAGCACGCGCGGCCCCTCGCCGCGCACTGGCGGCTGGCCCAGGGGACCCTCGAGCGCCTGCGTACGGAGCTGGCCTACGACCTCGCGGCGCGGCGCCAAAGATCCGCCTAGCTACCCGCGATCGACTCCTCGACGCCGAAGATCTCGGCGTACACGCGCGCCATGCGCCGCAACGCCCCGGCGCCGTCTCCGGAGAACGACGAGCCGTGCATGATCGCGAGCGTCCGCGGCTCGAACGTGGCCAGCTCGTGCAGCAGGCGCTCGGTCTTCGGCGTGTACGGCACGTAGTCCATCAGCGGGCTGGCCTGCATGGCCCGCGCCGCCTCGCGCGAGCGCTCCACGACGTCCTCGGAGGTGAGCGGCTCTCGCTGGCCGTTGTGATGGAACAAGTCCGAGACGAACAGCGTGCCCTGGGTCTGCTCGAACAGCACGCCCGCGTCCCAGCCGTGCGGCAGGTGGGGGGTCGGGTGGTAGCGGAAGCGGTACTTGCCGGTTTCGAGCACCTCACCCTTCTCGAGTCCCCGCGCGGGGCGGTCGGCGAAGTCCGCGAGGTTGACCATGGCACCGATCTGCCCCGAGACGGCCTGCGCGTGCGGGGCGGTATGCAGCCACTCGTTCAACGCGCCGCTCTCGTCGACCTCGAAGTGGCTGTAGCCGATCCAGCGCAGCTCGCGCGGGTCGATCAACCTGGCCACGGCCTCCTTCAGGGCCGGGAACATCTGCCGCATTCCGGCGTGGTAGAGCAGCGGCTCGTCGTCGCGGACCAGGAAGTGGTTGAACTCGAGGTCGAACTGGGGAGCGTAGATCGAGATGCGGTGGACGTCGGGGGCGATCTCGGCGACTGTGGCGTTCATGTGAAGGCTCCTTTCAGGAGGGAGGTGTAACGAGCCGCGGCCCCGTTACACGTCCTTGGTGAGGCAATCGAGCGTGCTAGTCTCGACTCCGATGACGGAACCGACCGGCGGCGACCTGGCGAGGCTGGCGCGGAGCATCGCCGCGGCCCCGCGCGGCTCCGCAACGGACGAAGAGGCTCGGCTGTACCGAGCGCTTGCCCCGCGGGTCCGGCGATACGGCCTCAAGCACCTCCGCGACGCAGCACTGGCCGACGATCTAGCACAACAGGTCGTGCTGACCACCCTCGAGCGGCTGCGTTCGGGCGCTATCCGCGAGCCCGAGCGCATCGCCTCGTTCGTTCTCGGCACGAGCCGCGCGATGGTGATCGACCTGCTACGGGGAGAGCGGCGGCGGCAGGAGCTGGCCGAGCGCTTCCTCCCACGCTTCCCCGCCACCGAGGACCCGCGCGAGCCCCTCGAGCTCGACCGCCTCGCCGAGTGCCTCGACCTGCTGAGCGAACGTGCCCGGGCCGTGGTGACGATGACCTTCTACGCCGAACGCGAGGCCGCGGAGATCGCCGAGGAGCTGACCCTCTCGCCGGGCAACGTGCGTGTCACGCGGCACCGCGCGTTGGCGCAGCTGCGCCTGTGCATGGAGGGCGCGGACAGGGAGGCGCCGTCTTGAGATCGCGTGGCTGCCTGCGGCCGATTCCCGCCGAGGTCCTCGTCGACTACTGGCTCGACAGACGGGAGCCCGAGGAGGAGCTGGAGCTCGAGGAGCACCTGTTCGGCTGCGAGGAGTGCTTCGCCGGCCTCGAGGCGTTGGCGGCGCTCGGCGAGGCGGTCCGGCGGCTCGGACTGGAAGGCCGGCTACGCGGGGGCCTCGGCCCCTCGCTGCTCGAGCGCCTGGAGCGGGACGGACGCGTGATCCGCCGCTACCGCGCCGCCGCCGGCGGCCACATCCACTGCACGGCGGGGGCCGACGACGACCTCGTCGTGCTCGAGCTCGCCGCCGATCTCGCCGACGTCGAGCGCGTCGATCTTCTCCATCTCTCGGCGGACGGCGCGCTGCTCCAGCGTGTACGGCAGTTGCCCGTGATCGGCGGACGTGAGGTCGCGTGGGCCTCGCCCGGCGACGTGATTCGGTCCCTGCCGACCAGCATCATGTTCGTCCGACTGATGGCCGTGGAGCCGGAGGGCGAGCGCCTGCTCGGCGAGTACACGCTTCATCACACGGCCTTCCGTCCCTGACCTCCGGCCGTTCCTCGCTCACGACGCACGATCCGGTGTAGCCGGCGTCTCGTCGCTGCGGGCGCGAAGAAGCAGCGCGCGCACCTCTTCGTCGGTCGTCTCCGAGAAGTCGTCGTACCAGAGCCCGACCGCCACGAATGGCTCGGGCGTTCGGCCGCACAAGACCTCGTCGGCTTCCGTCCCCAACTCCCGGCATGCGTCGGCCGCCCCCACCGGCACGGCAACGACGACCCGGCGTGGGCCAAGCTGGCGCAGCGCGCGGATGGCTGCGCGCATCGACGCGCCGGTGGCGAGCCCGTCATCGACCAGGATGACCGTGCGTCCGCGGACCTCCGGGGGAGGGAGGTCGCCGCGGTACAGCCGCTCGCGCCGCTCGAGCTCGGCGTTCTCTCGTCGAGCGACGATCTCGATCTCCTCGGGCCGAACCCCCGGCGGGAGGAGCTCGTCGTTGAGGACCCGAACTCCGCCCGACGCGATCGCGCCCATCGCGATCTCCGGGTTGCCGAGCATGCCGAGCTTGCGCACGAGGAACAGATCGAGCGGTGCGCCCAGCGCGCGCGCCACCTCGTACGCGACGGGTACGCCACCGCGCGGGAGCGCGAGAACCAAGACATCGTCGCGACCGGCGTAACGTGCGAGCGAGCGCCCCAGCGAACGCCCGGCTGTCGCTCGATCGGGAAACAGCATCGGTCTTTCCTTACGCAAGAAGTGCGCCGCGGGAGCGGACAGGGTCGAACGCGCCGGACACCGCGAGCAACTCACCAGGGTGCGTTGTAAGGCCTGCCCGGGTATGCGGCCAGGGCCTCCCGAATCGCGCTGGCATACGCGGAGGCCGCCTCGGCCGGCGGCGCGACGCAGGCAAAGGCCCCGCGGCCGAGAAGCTCCCGTGCGGCTTCGGTTCCCGACGCCGTGACGATGATGTGCGCGCGAGGGTTGATGGCCCGCACCGCGTCGACCAGCTTGGCGTTGCTCGTACCGCGCAGGAAGGCATCGTCGATCGTCGAGACGACCACCCGGGCCCGTTCGAGTCCGTGGTGGCGCAGGACTTCCGGATTCGAGATGTCTCCGTACGCGACGCGCATCCCGTGAGCGCGAACGGTCGGGTGGTTCTTCAGGTTGAAATCCACGACCAGGATCTTGGCCAAGACCTCGGGTGCCGAGTGGCGCAACTCGCGAGCGAGAGCCTCGGCGTTCTGAAAGAACCCGAGAAGCACGATCTCTGCTTCCGGGTGAAGGTGACTCGCCGCGTGCGCGGGTGCGCTTCGAGCCTCGCCGAGCCGCCTCAGGCGGAAGCCACGTTCCAGCGCAGCGGCGATCGAGTGGTTGAAGCGAACGATGTAGGAGGACAAGACCACCGAGAGCATCAGACCGTACGAGACGATCGCGGCGTCCCGGGCATCGAGAACCCCCTGCGCCAATCCGACCGGGATGAGCAGCAGGGAGAACTCGCTGAGCTGGGACAGGTTCAACGCCGCCGTCAGGGCGACGATCGGGCCGAGCCGCGCGCTCAACAGCGCAGGAGCGAAGAGCAACAACCGCGACACCAGCACGAGCGCAACCAGCGTCACGGCGCCGAGCAACACCTCGGGCGAGGGCCGGGGCAGGCCGATCCCCAGGGCCACGAAGAAGAGCGCCATGAAGAAATCGCGGAGACTCGAGACCTTGGACAGAATCTCGGTGCGCTGGGGAAGCCGACTGACCGTCAGGCCGGCGAGAAGCGCTCCCATTTCGGCCGATAGCCCCATGCGCGAGAACCCCTGGGCCCAGAGGAAGCACCACCCGAGCGCCACGACCGCGATCAGATCCGGCGAGGTGGCGAGAAACGCCATCACGCGCTTCAACACATGTTTCGCGAGCAGCACGCACAGGACGACCAGCAGCGCGGCGCCGCCGAGCATCATCGCGACACTCGCGATTCCTGCCGATTTCTCGTCCAGCGCGTACACGTACGACAGCGCGAGTACGGCCCAGACGTCCTGCACGATCAGCGTGAGCATCGTGACCCGGCCTGCCTGGGTCCCCAGCTCGAACTTGTCGCCGAGCAGTTTCACGACCACCGCCGTCGATCCCACCGATGCGGCGACCGCGTAGTAGACCCAGGTTCCGCTCGCGTCGCCGAGTCCGGGGATGGATACCCCTAGCGCGTGCGCGCCCCACTGGAGCGCGAGGACGATGCCGATCGACACGGGGGCCTGCAATAGGATCGCGACCGCCGCGGGAGCTCCCAGGCGGAAGACGCCCCGAAGGTCCATCTCCATGCCGACGATGAAGAGCAGGAATACCAGTCCCAGGTGCGAGACCTGCTCCATGGTGTGCAGGGATCCGGAGTACGCGCCCGAAAACCGTCCGATCACCAGGCCGGCCACGATGTAGGCCAGGAGCGCCGGTTGCCGGAGGCGGGTGAACAGCAGGGCCAACACCGCGGCGGTGACGACGGCGAGGCCAATGGCCGGAACCAGCGCGAGCTCCGAGGCTGAGTCGACCGTCGAAGCGTGCGCCGTGGCAACGCAGACCACCGACCCGCACGCAACGCCGATACGCCCGACGGCTCGAAGCTCTCCGGTCACGCTTTCCCCGAACGCCCGCGAATCCGACGGAGAATACACGGAGAACCCGCGACGGTGCGGTTGGCGGGGACGCCGGGCCCCGTAGGCCCGAGAGCGCTACTGCGGCTGCCCGGCCTCGGCGAGCTTCTTCAGCACCTGCTTTGTCACCGTGACGAGATAGAGCTCAGGACCGGTACGCCTTTTCGAGCCCGGCGATGTCGAGCTTGATCATCTGGAGCATGGCATCGGTGACGCGCTTCGACCGGGCCGGATCTTTGTCGGCCATCATGTCGACGAGGCGGGCCGGCACGATTTGCCACCGGAGGCCGTACTTGTCATTGAGCCAGCCGCACGCCTGCTCCTTCCCTCCGCCCTCGAGGAGTGCGCTCCAGTACTTGTCGAGCTCGGCCTGATCATCGCAGAGCACGACCATCGAGATTGCGTCGTTGAAGTCGTGGTGCGATCCCGCGGTCATCGCCTGAAACGGCTGCCCGAACAGAGTGAAGTCCACGACCTTCACCGAGCCGGGAGGCCCGGAGGGCGACTCGCTCATCATCGACGTCACGCGGTCCACGCGGGAGTCAGGAAAGATCGACGTGTAGAACTTCGCCGCCTCCTCGGCCTCCGTCGCGTACCAGAGGAACGGGAAGATCTTCGTGCTCGCCTTGGCCATCGTTTCCTCCTTCCTCGATCTCGCTCATGAAGAATTCTAGCGTGTCGGCGCCTTCGCTCGGACCTGATCGAACCAGTTGAGGACCGCGACGACGCGATCGCCCCTGTACTGGGGCGCGACGCTACGTAGCGCCAGAAGACGTTGACCGTCGGGGTGAAAGCCCCATACCTCGATGCCGCGTGGAACCTTCACGATCTCTTTGGGTGCGGCGAACGAGAGTCCCGCGGTGGTGGCGTTCAGGCGCACCGACATGAGCCACGGGGCGGCGTCCCCGGCATCGCCCTGGTAGACCAGCTCGTCCCCTCGCGGAGACCATCGGGCGTCGATGCCTCCGCCGCGGGAGACCTGCCACGTACCGTTCCCGGTGGGGAACGGCCGGACGTACACCTCCCGTCGGCCCGACACGTCGATGTCGTAGGCGAGCCATCGTCCGTCGGGAGAAACTTCCGGGCGGGTCGGCGACTCCTCCCCGAAACTGGTGAGGCGCTCCCGCCTGGGATCTCCATCCATGCGCGAGAGGAAGAGCCCGCTTTCGTCGACGTGGATGACGCCGACTCCGTCCGGGGTCTTGACGATGTTTCGCGCTGTGTCCCCGACGACGTCCGGGAGCACGGGTCGCGGCGGCCCCGTGCCGTCGTCGCCGGTCAGGTAGAGGTGGCGGACGTCGCCGCCCTGCGCGTCGGAGGCGATCAGGAGCCGCCGCCCTCCGATATCCCACGAAATGAACGTGGAGTTCCCATCCGACTTGGCTCGCACCGAGGATCCGCGGGCGACGTCGTACACCGCGGCGGTATCGGTCGCGCCGAACACGGTCGCGGCGATCCGGCCTCCGTCCGGCGAGAGCTTCGGCATGAAATAGGGCTCGAGCGGGGCGCCGACCGGGTCGATGTTTCCGTGGCGCTGTCGTGGGCGGCCTCGAGCCCACAGGCGATCTGCTCCACGATCCCGAGAGCTTCGTCGATCGGCAGCGGGCCGGCGGTCAGGCGATCCGCGAGCGAGCGGCCCTCGACGAGCTCCATGACCAGGAAGTGGGAGTCGCCGATCTCCTCGAACCCGTAGATCGCCGCGATGTTCGGATGGTTGAGCGACGCGGCCACGCGCGCTTCGCGCTGGAACCGCGCCATCCGCTCGGGGTCGCTCGCCACCGTCTCGAGAAGCACCTTGATGGCGACGTCGCGGCCGAGGCGGGTGTCACGGGCGCGGAAGACCTCGCCCATGCCGCCGCTCCCCAAGCGGGAGACGATTCGGTAGGAGCCGATCTGCCCGTGCTCGGGTCCGGAAGGCTCGGGCATGCGGTGGATCTTACGCCACGAGGTTCGGCTCAACCGCCGAGGAGCGCTTTGAGCTTCTTTTCGACTTCCTCATGGAGGTCGGGCGGAGCGCCGTACGACACGCTGGCGGTTCGACCCTGACGGTCGAAGACGAACAGAGTCGGCACGGCCGTGATATCCCCGAAAGCCTGGCCGGTTGCCGTATCGGCGATCGCCCAGCGCAGGTCGGGATCGAGGGCGGTCGCGACCGCGCGCACATCCTGTTCCGGTGATTCGACGGCGATCGCGACGATGGCCAGACGATCCCCGTGGACGCGCTTGAGTCGGCCCAACCAGTCGAGCGTGGAACGGCAAGGCGGGCACCAGGTGGCCCAGAACTCGACCAGCACGACGCGATCGTCGAGGTCCGCCGCGGTGATGGCCCGGCCCGAGAGATCGGACAGCGTGAAGGCGGGTAGGGACGAGACCCCCGCCGGCGCCGCCGTCTCGACGGCGCTCTCGCGGCGCGCGACGTCTTTCCTGCCGGCCAGCACGAGGTCGACCATGCGGATGAGATCGGCCTTGAAGCGCGCTTGGCTGTCGGCGTTCTTCCAGGGCGCGTACCGACCGGTCCCTTCCACGTCGCCGAAGTAGCCGAACTCGCGCGGGCTGGCGATCAGGACGTCATCGAGGAACACCGCCGGGTAGCCCTTCACGCCGAAGCGGTCCGCGAGCCGGGACGCACCGAGGTTCTCGCTGACGAAGGTGACTCGCCCGGGATATCTCGCTGCAACCTCTTGCGCCAGCAAACTTGCTGGGTCGGAGATGTTTCACGTGTAGGGCCAGCGCACGAGAGTCATGCGGGCCGTCTTGCCGGATGACCCCTTGGAAGTGGCGACCGGCGCCGCAAAATAAGCCGGCATGACCTGATCGAGGATGACCCGCGCGCTCCTCCATGCATCGGCGGTCGGAGCGGAGCCATCGGGATTCGCGACCTGCGACGCGGCACGCTCGAGGAAGAGCTGAGCGAGCGACTCGTCGCGCTTCGACGCATCGATCGACACATCGAAAAAGGCGCGAGCCGCGGCGAGATCCTCCCGCACCTCGGCCTGCGCCGGCTCGTCCAGCGGTGCGGCGTCCAGCATGGCGTAGTGTCGGACGGCCTCGAGGTACTGATACGCCGACCCGGCGTAGGACTGCGACGCGTCGAGCTCGAGACCGGCCTTCAGCGTCGAGTTGAGCGCGATGAACCGGTCGTGCAGGTCGATGGAGCGCGGGGGCACGAACGCGGCGGTGGCCTTCTCCTGCAGCCGCTGCAACTCCGGGAGCATGGAGCGCAGCGGGTAGCGCTCCACCTTGTCGCCGAACGTCAGCGAAGCGCACAGCGCGGCGAACTCCGCCTCACCGCGAGCCTGTCCCATGTAGAAGAGGCCGTCCTTCGGCCCCGTCGCGACGGCGAAGCCGCGCGCGCCTTCGAGCAGCGGACCGATCCGTCCCTCGGCCGTTTCCGCCAGGGCCCGGATCGCGGCGCGCGAGCGGCGCCAGCGCCGGTCGCCTTGGGCACGACCGCCGGTCTCCAGTGTCCGGCTCGCCTCGGCCCATTCCGACTCGAACGCCGGGAGCCCGGTTGCCACCGTCGCCTCTTTCTCCGACGCGAACCGGGCCCCGTGGATCATGCCCTCCGCGCGCCGGAGCGCCTCGAGGCTCAGATAGAGCCGCCCGGCGTCGAGCGCGTCGGCGGATGCATCGAGCGCGCCGCCGACCGAGGAGGCGAGCCCCTCCCCGCCGGCGCCCTCGATCGGTTTCTCTTCCAGGGAGTGGCGAAGGCTTGCGATCTCCGCGCGAACGCGCGCGACCGGATCCGCACCGTCCGCTGCGTGAAGAGCGCCGGCGAGCGCGCTCGCCAGGACGATGGAGAGGGCGACGACGGTGCCACGGGTCGTTCGAGTCGTTACGGCCACGCCGCGGTTTACGGCGGCCACCGGAAAATGTTCGCTACGGCCGGTCTGGACAGGAGCAAGCTTGACTGCGAACACATGCATTCGTATGATTCATGATGTGAATGCATGGAGGTTCCGTGCGCCACCTCACGGTTCGTAACGTCCCCCTCGACCTCGGGCGCGCGTTGGCCCGCGAGCGCCAGAAGCGCGGCACCTCGCTGAACCAGACGGTGCTCGATCTGCTCCGTGAGGGCCTCGGCGTCGGGGTCGGGTTTTCGAAGAGCAACGGCCTGGCCAAGCTCGCTGGGAACTGGAGCGAAGCCGACCTGCAAGAATTCGAGGCGAGCATCGCCGTGACCGAGCAGGTCGACAAGGAACTCTGGCGCTGAGCCGTTACTGCCTGGACACCTCCGCGTACAGCCGCTTTCGCGTCGGCGAGCCTCGCGTGGTCGCGCTGCTCGATGCCGCCGACTGGATCGGCGTCCCGTCAATCGTACTCGGCGAGCTGTGGGCCGGGTTCCTCCAGGGCCAGCGCCCGGAGGCGAACGCGCGGGCGCTCCACGAGTTCCTCGACCACCCGCTCGTGCACGAGCTGTCGGTCGATGGCGACGTGGCGAGGATCTATGGTGAGATCCTGGCCGAGTTGCGCACGAAGGGAACGCCGCTGCCCACGAACGACATGTGGATCGCAGCGACGGCGGCCCGCGCGGGCGTCAGCGTCCTGACGTTCGACGAGCACTTCCGCAGCATCCCACGTGTTGGAACGGTGCTGCTGAGCGCCTAGTCCCGCGGGGGATCGTAGGAGCAAGTCAAGCTGGCGTAGCGGAGTCCCGTAGTCCTCGAGGATGCGATTCGGCTACTCCTAGGAGCGCCCGTCGCGCTCCTCCTGCAGAGCCTCGAGCTCCGCGATGGCCTCGAGATCCCTCGGCCGCCCAGCGGCACGCTTGACACGAATCAGCGTCGGGAGGTCGAGGCATTTGCAGAGATGACCGAAGAACTCGAGCTCCACGGTGTGGTCTACGAGTTGCTGGAATCGTCCTCCGCCCGTGATCTCTCCCAGCAGATCGATGTCGCCGATCGTGGTTGTCAAGGTGAAGTTGAGGCCGCGCTCGAGTGTGGCCGGGCTCCATTCGAACGGCAGACCGCGGGGCGCGCCCCGCAGGTAGGGATCGAACGGGGCGAGGGCTCGGGAGAGTCGCTGCAGATTGTCGCGCGAGCGTGAGTAGACGACGTCGATATCCTGGGTCAGCCGCGCCGATCCGTGCGCCGTCGCGGCGAGTCCACCGACGATGATGAACTCAACGCGCTCCTCGGCCAGGACGGCGACGAGCTTCTCGAAATCGGTCATTGCGACGAGCGCGGCTCCCGCCCAGCTCGGCGCGCCTCCTCGGCTAGACGCTGAAGGCTCACAAGGTTCGCCAAGCGCTCGGCGACTGTGCGGGCCAGGTTCTGCCTCAGCAGGGTCCGGTCGATGCCTCGCTTGTAGGCCTCGATGACCGGATCCTTGTCGTCGGCTCGTCGGTCCGCCATGGCGGTCCCTCTACCCGCGTCCACCGGTTAGCATAACCTGGTCATCGTCGTGCGTCGCGCGAAACACGGGCGAGTCGATGCGCCGTGCGTCGGGGAGCAACGCCTCCACGCGCCAGAGCACCGTCGCTCCCGCGGGCAGAGAGGAGAGGGCCTCTTCCGGGACGCGGTCGCGAGCTTCGGCGTCGCCACCGTGCGGGCCGACGCGGGCTACGGGGCGATCCTCCCCGGCGACCTGCTCACTGCCTCTCCCACGCCCGGCCACGCGATGCGCGCGTTCGAGACGTTGCCGGGGACGCTCGTGGGCAAAGCGCTCGACGGACTCGACGCCGGTACGGGGACGATCCGGATCGTCGTCCTGCTCCGCTGAGACCGGAGCTACGGCGCGCAATCGCCCAGTGACGCTCGGCGCGAAAGACCGCCGCTCGATTGGCCATAGTCGGCCGCTCCGACGAGCCGGGCCAGAAAGAAGAGTGCCTCCCCGGGGAGCGGCTCGGGCGGATCGATATCGGACAGCGAGATATCGGCGCCGTCGATCAGGCATTCCACCTCTCCCAGATCGATGGTTCCGTTCGCCTCTAGTAGCGTCCCCAAGCGGCCCGCGACCAGGTCACCGATGACGGCGGGCCCGGTTTGGAGCGGGCAGGGCCCTTCGAGGAGCTCCAGATTCTCGACCCCCGCGCGCGTGTCGACGCAGAGGGGCGATCCGCCGCCGTAGAACCTCCTGACGCCGTCCTCCGTTGCCGCGTAAGCGACGCCGAGCCGGCTCGCATCGGCCGCGAGATCAAGAACGTAATGAGGTGCGAGCGCGCCCGTGATCGCCGTCCAGGTCTGCCCGACGTCGCGGCTGACGAACGCGAAGCCTCCGCCTCCGTTGGGCGAGCCGCCCGCGTAGACGCGCGAGGGATCCCCTCCATCCCATCCGAGACGGAAGCGCGCCGGCGCCGTCAGAACCTCCTGAAAGGAGGCTCCGTGGTTCGTCGTGCGCAGGACGAACCCTTCGTGGCCCGTCAGGCAGGTTCCGTCCAGCTCCGGGTGAGTCGAAATATCCGAGGTCTGGTTGTCGCCGAGCGCGCCCGGTCCCGAGAGCGAGTCCCAGACCTCGTTCCACGTCGCGCCGCCGTCACGCGAGATCACCGTGAAGCCGACGAAGATGACCGTCTCGCCGCCGCCCCAGACCGTGTTGGGATCGGTGACCGAGAGATCCAGACTCACGCCGGCCTGGGAATCGAAGACGCTGGCCCACGATCGGCCCAGATCGTCCGACCGCCAGATCGATCCCCCATGCGCGTAGACGGTCGGCGATCCCGGCACACCGCTCAGCGCCTGGATCGACCCGCTGAGACCTGCGTCAGCGCGCTGCCAGCTCGCGCCGGCGTTCTGCGTCCGGTAGACGACACCGGGCAAGGGACCGCCCGGAGCGATCGCCGCAACGAGGATGTTCGGCTGGGCCGGATCGATCCATACAGCCGAAACCGTGGTGCCCGCAGGGCCCAACGGACGCCACGACTGCAGGGACGAGGAGAGATCCCTGCAGAAGAGACCCGATCCTGTCGTCCCGGCACAGACGAGATCTGGAGCGACGGCGAGGCAATTCACCATGACGCCACCCAGCCCGTACTCCCTCCACCCGGGAGCGGGCGCAGCGGAAAGCACGCCGGTGCAGGCGCTCAGAAGCACGAAGGATCGCGCGAGATCCTGTCCGCTCATGTCCGATTCTACGGCGATCGTGAGGCGCCTGCAGCGTTAGGAGCGTAGCCGGCTCGTGAAATCTCCGTGCCACGTGCGCGCGGCGTTTGCCGCCTGCAGTCATGCGGACGATCATCGTAAGCGAGGGGTATTTTCACGAAGGAGACAGCGAAGATGAAGACACAAGAGAAAAAGATGACGCTCAAGGACAACCAGACGTTCAGCAGCTTCTCCGTGGACGATCTGGCCAAGGCCAAGACGTTCTACCGCGATACGCTGGGCCTCGACGTGAGCGAAGAGAACGGGATGGGGCTCGAGCTGCGCCTGGCCCGAGGTCCCCGCGTCTTCGTCTATCCCAAGAAGGACCACCGGCCGGCGACCTTCACTGTATTGAACTTCGTCGTGAACGACATCGACGCGGCCGTGGACGGACTGACGGCCGCCGGGGTGCGGTTCGAGCACTACGAAGGTGACATCGCAACCGACGCAAAGGGGGTGCACCGGAGCCGCTCCAAGGGACACGGCCCGGACATCGCATGGTTCAAGGACGCCGCCGGCAACGTCTTGTCGGTGCTGCAGGAGCAATAGGGAAGCCGGGCCCGGCTGGGAAGAGACTCTGCGCCACCTTGCGGAACAGTTTCTCGAAACCAATCGGGACTGTCCCCCACAGGGCCGGCGCGGCGCCCGTAAGATGGCGCCATGACAACTTTACGGCTTGGGCTTCGCCGCCTCAGATGCGTGATCCCGGTCGCCGTGTTCGTTGCCGCGAGCTTGGCGATCTCCGCGGCTCCGCCCACCTTTTCCACACAGCGGGTCATCATTACGTCCGCCGCTACGAATCCGTTCGACATCCGCACGGGGGACATCGACCAGGACGGGGACATGGACGTCTACACGGCCAACTACGGCGGCAGGGTCGCCTGGTACGAGAACGACGGCGGCAATCCGCCGGGTCCGTGGGTGGAGCACATCGTCCACGGTGCTTCCGACGGGGCCGTTTCGGCCTTCGCCGTTCGGGTGGACGGCGACGCGGACATCGATTTCTTCAGCGCGGCGTTCAACCTGGACGAGATCGCGTGGCACAGGAACGACGGCAATGCGCAGACCTGGAACAAGATTCCGATCACGTTCACGTGCCGCCTGTGTTCGGACGTGTGGGCGGCGGACCTGGACGCCGACGGCGACAACGATGCCATCTCCATCTCGGGCTTCGACGGCAAGGTCGACTGGTACGAGAACACCGGCGTCTCCTGGGTGCTCCGGCCGATCGCGGTCGCCATCGCCGAGGGCGTTGAAGCCGCCGACCTCGACCAGGACGGGGATCTCGACGTCGTCGCCGGTCTCTCCTGGTACGAGAGCGACGGCGGCTCCCCGCCGACGTTCCAGCCGCGCGCCCTCCCTGCCCTCCCGAACCAGCTGGTCAACCGGACCGCCGTCCTGGACGTGGACCGTGACGGCGATCCCGACATCCTCACGGCGGGCGCAGCGGGTGACCGGATCGACTGGTTCGAGAACGATGGCGCCTTGCCGCCCCACTGGACCGCGCATGTCGTCTCGACGACGGCGGATACCCCAACGAGCGTCTATGCCGCGGACCTGGACGGTGATGCCGACGTGGACGTCCTGTCCTCTTTGGCCGGGGAGGACACGATCGCGTGGTATGAGAACGATGGTGCCTCGCCTCCGTCCTGGACCGAGCACGCGATCTCCACGACTGCCTTTGGCGCCCGTTCCGTCTTCGCGGCGGATCTGGAGGAAGACGGAGACATGGACGTCGTCTCGGCCTCCCAGTGGGACGCCAGGGTCGTCTGGCACGTGAACGAGTCCAACTATCTCGACGCGGACCACGACGGCATGCGCGACGAGCTCGACTGCGCTCCCGGCGACGGGACGGCGTTCGCCGTCCCCCGCGAGGTGAGTGGCGCGCGGTTCCGTTCCGGCACGCTGCTGGAGTGGAATAGCGCCGTCGTCGGGTCAGGGAGCGGCGCCCGCTACGACGTCATGCGAGGGATGCTGTCGCAGCTGCCGGGGCCGGGCTCCGCAGAAACCTGCCTGGCGAACGACGCGACCGCGAGGACGCTGACCGACGGAACGATCCCTGAGCTGGGGACGGGCTTCTACTACCTCGTCCGTGCGTCGAACCCCTGCGGAGTCGGCAGCTTCGGCGCAGACTCCTCCGGCGTTCCGCACGACACGGGAGCATGCCCCTGAGAGGAAAAGCTGGTGGAGGCGGCGGGAGACCGTTCCCCCCGCCTCCACGAGCCGTTGAAGGACGTCGCCGAAATGGGTTCCTCACCCGAGGTCGAGCGCTTTCTGAGTCGCCTGTCGGAAGCTGTCGCACGCCTTGAGGTGCTCGCGCAAGCTCAACTGCAAGTGACCCCGTGCAATCAAGTCCCTGATCGACGTGAGTATGCGCTGTTCACCGCTCGAAGGCGGAGTAACTCCGGCCTCCGCGTCGTGGTAGGCGATCGTGGCGATGGCCTCGGCAGCGAGTCCGAGCAGGTCCTTCAAGGACGTCAGGCTCCCCGCGCCCCGCGCTTCTGCGGTGATGAGGTATCCGATCGCCGCCTGGAGCTTCGTGATCGCGCCCACCGGGTCGCCGGCATCGAGCTTGTCCAGCGCACCGTTCGTCGGCGGGTTGCCGCCGAGGTTGCCGATCAGCTCGTCGCGCGCTGCCCTAAGCGCGGCGGCGACGCGCGGGTTCGTCGCGGTCGCGATTCGGTTGTTCAGCTCGTCGACCACCTCCTCGATGGCGTCCTCGAGCGACAGCACCTCGATCGTGACCGTGGCGGACGTCGCCCCGTTGTCGTCGTCGGTGATCGTGGCGACGATTCCGTGGCTGCCGGGGGTTCCGAAGACGTGTGCGTCCTGGAGCGACCCCACCGCTCCATTCGTCGCGTGCGAGAACGCGTCGAAGGACGTGTCGGCGCTCCCGTCGCCCCAGCTCACGTACCCGGCGTGGGTGTCGGGCCTTCCGGGATCCGTGAAGCGCACGTCGAGCCGCACGGGGAGGCCCACGATCGGCGGGGTCGCCCCACCCGCGACGTCATGACCGAGCGAGTCCTGCACCGAGACGCTCGTGATCGTCGGAGCGACATTCCGCACCGCGATCGTGAACGGCACCGGCGCGCCGGTGCCGAGCGGCGACGGGTCGGTCGGGTGCTGGGCCCGCGCTTGTGCGCTCGCCGTCGCGGGACCGTCGAGCGCCGCGGCGCTGAACGGGACCGAGCTTCCGCCGCTCTCGAACGAGCCGTTGTTGTCCAGGTCCCACGAGAGCGAGATCGTGGCCGCGTAGTAGTCATCGCAGTCATGCATCTCGGTGTCGTCGGGTCCCTGGTGATAGAAGGTCAGGCCCTCCATGTCGTCGTCGAAGCTGCCGAGGCTCGTCGCCTCGACGGGCTCCCCGGTGCCGTGCAGGAGTAGCGTGCCAGGCCCCGGCCACTCGGTGCTGCGCCTCGGATAGTCGTTCGCGGAGATCGTGCAGCCCTGGGGTGCGAACCAGAGCCAGGACGACGCGGATTCGGCGAAGCTCCAGCTGTCGCCTGCTCCCAGCCTGTCGAGCTCGTCGATGTCGTCTCCCTCCCGATCGCGGTAGTCGATCGGGAGCCAGCTCCCCTCGATCGCGTGGCGCGCATCCCCGCCCGAGAACGCCTGCATCCACGCCTGCGTGATCGCGTGCTCTCCCTGGCCGGTGAGCGTCGTGCTCGAGCCTTCGTCGACCGAGTACGAGCCTCCAAGGGACGCCGTCGGGTG
Organism: uncultured Acidobacteriota bacterium; assembly: GCA_963824225.1. Lineage (GTDB taxonomy): Bacteria > Acidobacteriota > Polarisedimenticolia > Polarisedimenticolales > Polarisedimenticolaceae > CAWGOF01. Next base: position 2,124,785 of record CAWGOF010000003.1, read on the forward strand.
GAGCGTCGGGCTCCCAGAGCGGACCATCCGGAAATGCCGGTACTCGCCGAAGAACACGCCGCCGCCACTGGACTGGTGCGTCGAGGCGTAGACCATCAGCTCGCCGGACGGCGAGACGTAGGTTCCGGACGCCGCGGCGAAGTTCGCGACGTTGTCGTAGAACAGGTGCCCCCGGCTTCCGACCTCGCGTGTGTTCACGTGCGTGAAAGGACACGGCCCCGGGACGCTGTCCACCCACGATCCCTCGTCCCACAGGTTGACCTCGTACAGGTCGGTCAGCTCGTCACCGAAAGGGACGTTGCCGACGAGCGGAATGTCGATCGTCTCGTTGCGGCCTCCGACGAGGTAGAGCGGACCGTCGAGGTCGCCTTGCCGCACGAGGTTCAGCATCTGGTGCTGAGGCCCGAGACCGGTCGGCCAGTCGACGCCGAGGCAATGCGGAGTCTCGAGCTGTGCCTCCGAGTAGGTACCGTAGCCGACCTGCTCCCAGTCGAGATTCTCGGACCTCAGGTCGGTCGTCTGCGTGCCCGGGTCCGCCTTCGAGCGGAAAAACCGCACTTCCTTGTTCTCCGGTCCTCCCACGACGATCATGAGGTATCGGCAGCACGACCCGTCCGGTGCTCGGATCGGGGTCACGCCGACGGGATCGGCACCGAACTCGGCGTTCGCCGACCCGTCGAGATCCGGCAGGTCGAACTGCTTGATAAAGCGAGGCTGCTCCGGGTCGGCGACGTCGAAGAAGAGGATGGCCGCCCGCGGGTCCGAGGCAAAGACCGGAATCTCGGCGCCGATCGCGAGCACGCCGTCCACGATCTGCATGCCTCCGGGATGTCGGTAACCGGGCAGGTCTCCGGTTCCGTCGAGCGCGATCGCGTGGATCGCGACGTCCTCGGGGAGATCGCTCGCCGGTGTGAGGGCGAACGGCCAGAGGTTCGATCGCAGCCGCTCACCGTGGGTGTCCCGCGAGCCCATCCGCGCCACGATGAGGTAGCCGTGGCCCGTGTCCACCCCGATCCCGCAGGCCCAGTTGGGAACGTTGCCGGACTTGGTCAGGAACACGTAAGGCGTCCCGTCAGGGCCGTTCCAGCGAGCCATGCCCTGGTAGTGCTTGCACAGCCCGGCCTCGGGCGAGTCCGCTCGTGTGAATGCGAGGGCCTCGGGACGACGGGCCAACTGGCTGAACGCGAGCTCCACGTCCGGAACGAAGCGAAAATCCGGCGAGCTCGACGACGTCGAGCTCGGGTCAGCCAACGCCTCCGCTTCAGCCGCGGAAGCAAGTCCGAGGAGCGCAGTCCAGCCGACGGCACGGAGTACGACGAGACACCGATGTTCCATGACCTTCCCCCCATTGCGCGTGATTTCGCGGCTTGACGGATTCAACAGGAACGGCGTCGACTTGTTACCGCCGGAGATGGTTCTTCGGAGCCGCCGGCCCCCGCCCGGCACGCGACCCCGGACCTCACGATGAACGGGTGCCCGCCGTAAGTTGTGCGAGCGAAAGAGGTTGACTGGTGGAGGCGGCGGAATCGAACCCGATCAGGGGTCAACGGTAAGTTGGTGATGGCGCGCGACTTTCGCTGGAAGCGGCCGACATTCGTTGCCTTGTTCCGGTTTCGATTCCCCTGGAGTCCCCTGCTGTCCCCAGGAGTCCACCGCAGTCTTGGAGATACTTTGGAGACAGGCTCGTCCTTCTCGATTCAGGTCCCCACGAACCGCTCTTCATTCCCCTGAGCATCCGACGAGGTACGCGTCTTGACGCTCGGCACGTGGGAAGTACGCGAACGCCCTCGCTTCCAGATTCTCGCCGACGAGTTTTACTATGATCGACAGTGCAAACCGGGCTCTCGTGCCTGGATCGTTTACAATCTCGAACATCGTACGATCATCCGTCGCGCTCGGGTAGAGCTTGAACGACGGGTGCGAGTGCCACTCGCCGATGTAGTTGAAGCGTCGGTAGTCTCGCTTCGTTCGCTGGAAAAACCGTTCGAGTTGTTTCAAACCTCCGAGGATCCCGCGAACGAAGCTCGCGACGGAGCCAGTCCCCGATACGGTCGCTTCTACGACGCAGAACACATCCTCGGACACGTGCTCGCCGAAGAGCATGCCGCCCGTCTCGCGCCTTCCGGAGCGCTTGCACGCGTTCGCCATGACCTGGCGGACTTCAGGCGTGAGTTGAATCGTGAGCATCGGCGTCTGTACTGAGTAACCTCTCCGCGGCGGCAGCGGCTTCGTCGTCGGGTCGTTCAGGCGCCCGCCAACAGCGGTCGCATGACCAATCATCGCTACGGATTTGAACCGGTATGACTTGCATCGGTGAATCGAAGATCCAACCACGTCGTAGACCAAGCACCAAGACGGCAGGTAGGACTGAGTCGTCCCCGCCGACGAGGTCGCGAATGCGGTTTGTCGCCGCCGCTGCAACAAGACTGACATCCGAGTCCGCGGCGACAACGATGGGGTTCTCATCGGTGCCATACGCGACACTCGGTCGCACATACGGCGCCGGCGGCCACGCCGATGCTGCAGCAAGGAACCCGGCGCGAATGCAACGGGGGCACGGACCGAGGCCCGGATGAGCGGAACCCACGAGGCCCCCCAGACCTCCGCCAAAAACCTCGCCCCACACGAGCGGGCGTCCGTGATCGGATGCCAACGCAGCGATCAAGTTGAATGCGTCTGGGTTCGCTGTCGCGTCCACCAGAAGGTCGCAGGACGCCAGGCATTCCAACACGCTGGCGTGGTAGTCGGGATTCGTGGGCGCGCCGATGTCCACAGCAAACGTCGTCACGTCGGGCTCGGCCGGAGATACCTCCTTGATCAGTTGCTTGGCCACCGCCACCTTCATTACACCGACGTCGCGAAACGTCCCCTGGTGGCGACATACGTTTCCACCCTCCATGACGTCGCCGTCGACGAGAGTGAAACGCCGGGCACCTGCGCGGGCGAGCGACACGACGATCTTGCTTCCAAGCGATCCCAGGCCCACGACACCGACTCGAAGCGCCGACAGTTGGGCTTGCAGCGTGCCCGACGTTCTTTCGGTACTACTCAGCTCCAGCGGCATGTCTTCCAGCTTGCGGAGAGCCGACTTCGACATCAAGTAGCCTCGCGTCTCCCCGTCGGGCCAACGGACGAGGAAAACGGAGAGGTCGTCGCTGGCTCGGAAGCCTCCGAATGCTTCCATGAAGTCGCCAAACGCCCCCGCTTCTCCAGGAACCTCCCAAGGAGGAGGTGCCCCCTCGCGTAGGTGTACGAGGCGGCCTGGCAGGCGATGGCCGCCGGCATTGATGCCGGGCGGCGTCCCCAGGACCGCACCCTTCGGGAACGAAACGGGCAGAATCTGGAAGTAGTGCGGCGCGACCCAAAGGGCCTCGAACTCCGCTTGATCGGTAGCTGCACGCACCCGCAAATCGAAGTCGCTCGATCTCAGGATTATGCCGGAGGCCAACGCCACGCGTTCGGCGAGCGTCGGGATGTGCCGCGAAGGAATCTCGATCGGCTCACACTCGTTCAGCCGCTCATACAACACGAGCTTCCAGGTACTGCGAATCATGTCCGCAACTGTGTGCTTTGGGTGCCAGTTGTCGGGACCGAGCTCTAGGCAAAGGATGCCCGACTGTTTGAACTGGTGCGTGCTGATCCGCGTGTCGTGCGGCACCGGGCGGACAGACGGGCACCCCTCTGGGTAATGCGCCGGGAATCGAACTTCGAGATCGAGGACTCTCTCGACCACTTGGATCTGCACAAGAAGCCGCAGGTCGTCACCCTCCCGCTCCCAATGGTGCGTCAGCAGGATCGGATCCTCTGCCGCCTGCAGTTCCTGTAGGGCAGCTTCCTCGTCGAGAAGCCTGGAGGGCAGTCGTTTCCACCAAGGAGCATGCATCAGGCGAAGCCAGCAGGCTTGTTCGGCCGCACGGGTGCCGGCGGAAACGATGCTTTGGAAGCCGGTGCGGAGGGGAACTTCTCCCCGAAGATCTTCTGCCAGAGGTCGGCGCTCTTCTCGATGTCGGCCTCCGCCAGCGCCGCGCGCGCCGGCGGAAGCGCTTTCTCGACCTTCTCCATGAACACCTTGAAGTCCTCGAGCGACAATCGATGGGCAACGTTGTGAGAGGGAACGCCGGGATCGGGCAGGCTGGGCACCAGGCCCATCTGCGCGAACGCCGAGTACTTCGCGACGATGCTCTCCAGTAGCCGGACGAAGCCCTCGGCATGGTCACGCTTCGATGTGTCAACGCACTCGCCGGCCAGTCGTTCGAGGACGTACCCCTTCGGATGCTTCGGCTGCTGATACGTCTCCTTGCGCCACCACTTGAACATCTTCACGAGCGGCACGAAGTACCCGCCACAGGCGGCGTTGAGAGCACTCGTCCAGGCGAGTTGCGCCTTCGGATGCGTCTCCACCCACTTCCCGAGATCGCGGTCCGGGATAAGGAGGGGCGAGGACATCCATTCTTCGGAGGCGTCCAACGAGTCTGCCTTGCGAACCGACTCGAAGAGCCACGCCTCCTTGGTCAAATGGCGGGACGTCGCGAGCACTACATCCATCGTTACGTAGCTCAAGCTGACGCAGAAAGACCGATTTTGCGATGCCACCTTATCGTAGTACTTGTGAAGGGCCTTCCCGAGCTTGGCATTCGCATCGCCAGGGGTGATCCGATCCGGATCGAGTGACGTCACGACGACGATGTCGACATCCTTGCCCGGGTGGATGGCCGTATTACGCCTGTAGGACCCTTGGAGAAACGTGTTGACGTGGATGGACTTGAAGTCCTCATCTTCCGCCAGCCGCTTGCGGAGCGTCCTGTGGCCGCTCTGTTGGTCCTCCGTGTACGAGGGGCTGGGCTCGATCTCCGCCAGGAAGTCCTTGAAGTACGACGGAAGGTTCATAGGCGTTCTTCTCCGAATCGATGGTCAGGTGGTCATTCCGGGTCGATAACTGCGGCTGGAGTCACCGAACGCGAACTCGTAGACGCTTGTTGGTCCAAGGGCATCCGCGTCTTGTCCGACAAGGAACATCAGGGCAACGGGCGTCGCAGGAAAGAGATGAATTCGCCCGGGCCGCCGCCGCGCTACCTCATCGCGAACGATGCGAACGAGCGCATCGGCGAGCCATCGAGCGTGCGCTCCATCCTCGATGGACGTCGGTCCGACGCCGGGCAACCGTAGATGCAGAATGGCGCCCACCGAGGGCAGCGCCGTCGCCACGGAACGCTTCGCGTCCTCCAGCGCGTCGTGAGTCACGGAGACCACGACAGCCAGATCCGGGGCGTCACCGACCGGCTCAAGGGTGACCGCCCACTCGGGCGCACCATCGGGACGGTGAGGCGCTGAGACGTCCCAGAGCTGCACGGGTTTGTCCTTTGTCTTCTGGCGGAGCACGACGGGGATCCCGCTCTTGGGACTCAGACGCGACCCGAGGTACCAAGCGATCGAGAGATGGGTGTCCAGCGCAACTTGGACCGGTGGGACTAGCCTCTCAACCGCCGACATCGCCTTGTCGACGCGCTGACGGATCTCAACGGGCCAGACCGCCTCGTCGACCGGCCGCCGATCCTCGAACAGATCGGTCAAGTCGACTACGCAGACGCCGTCAGTTGCAGGGACATGAACGAACCGCCGGAACGAACGCACCGCGAACGTCGACTGGAACGGAGGCGTCGCTTCGCGAATGAGGTTCTGGTCGATGACCAACTTCCGCAGAGAGTCGGGTGTGTGCTCCGTGCGCCCGCTTTCGATCAGACGTTTCCCTAGATCGTCGTAGGGGCTCCAGTCGAGGCTGGGGTCAATCGCCAGAAGACCCGCCAACTGGCAACGCTCTCGAAGCCACGCCTCAGCGTCAGCTTGGGACACCGAGGACGTCGAGAACCGGAGGCTCCTCATGAACGCATAGAAGTCGTCGTCGCAGAGTTCGCAGGCCACATGCCATTTGGCCCGGATCTTGCCGACCTCCGAGGTCGGGCCCTTGGCAAAAAAGGCGTCATCGAGACGGCCGCCGTCCCGCACGTGTGGCCGGATTGGGCACGCAGTGCTCCACGGCCAGTTGGTCACGAGGTTGAGCCGCGCTCCCGGGTGCGTCCCGCGAATGGTCAGCCAGGCATCGCAGAAGCGCTTGAGCAGGGATTGCTTGGTGCTCGTCCAACTCGGATCGATGATCGCTTCGTGATCGACCGTGCCGTTCTGGGCGACGTGGAACTTGACCTGGGTGAAATCGACGTCGACCCGCGCTCCACCATCGTTGACGCCCGGCGGCGCGTAGTAGACGACCACGTCGTCGACTGCGTCCAGGTCACGATGCTCCACGACGACCTTGGCGATGTGGCTCTCGTAGAGCATAGGTAGCGCTGTCCACCAGAAGTAGCGCACCTGGTAGCGCAGACCGGACGAAGCAGCACCGATAGGAGGCGGGCGTGGACTCATCACTCAGCTCCCGTGTGGTCCATTGGTGTCATTGGCGGCTCTACATGACGACACGCGGTCGCGTTCACCAATACCTCCTCTCCGGCGATGACATAGGGCAACGAGCCTACTGGAGCAACGCACCAGTATCCTCTGCCGCGCCTTGCACCTCGATACTCACCTCTCGTAGGAACTGGTTACGATCGGGCGAAGGCGTGACGTCCGGGACAGGCGCGGCGACCCCGTAGATCTCCTCGCCGATGATCCGGGCCCGCTCGAACGTCGATCCAGTCCCGTGCTTGTCGTACGCGTCCTGCCACTCAGCCGCGTGCTCGCGCCAGACGCGCCGAGTGGACAGCACGAGAAGTCGTCTGCCGAGATTGTCCGCCAAGGCGTCGAAACAGCTCTGCTTCTGGTCCTCCGTTGGGTCCGGGCCTTCCCAGCGCAGGGGGTTCTGCACGAACACGTAGATGCGCTCCACGAGTTCCTTGCGGAGGTCGGCGATGGGTCTCAGGGTGTCATATTCGTCAGCCATGCCGGTGGCGAGGCGTCGACTAAGTGCCTTGACGCGCGTCCAGTGCTCCTTCGCAAACCCAGGCTTGAACTCGAGCCCGAGGCGCGGTCGCCATGCTTCACGGAACGCCTCGGCGGCGCTGCGAATCGCGAGGACGAGATTCATGCGATCGTAGACGGGACGCGCCTCAGCCGGCTGCGGCCGCTCGATAACCTCGTCGATCGCATGCAGCACCTTGCGAAGCTGAGCGATGGTACGTTTTCCCGACGCTGCACCGTCGGCCAGTGGCTGATGGAGGTCCGCGAGGAAGAACCGCGCGCTCTCCAGCCGCTGACGCAATGCGCGCTCGGCGTACGGACCTAGCTCTTCTCCAAAGGCGGCGAGCACGTTTTCCGCGGAGGCCAGCACATGCTGGACCTTCGCAGAGGGCGTCGGGAGGTTGTCGCCCTTGACCTCGTCGAAGTGCGTGAAGGTCAGAATGAGCTTCCGGGCGTTACCCGTCGCGACGACCTCCCGCATCGCGGCCACCGAAGCCGCCTGCATCGGCTGGGTCGCGTTGTCCACGAGAACGATTGCATCGGCAGCGCCGATGCTCCGACTCACGGCCGTAGGCACGGCCGAGGACGACTTGGGCGTGTGGCCGAGGCCCTCTCCATCGACGAGAACCAGCTTGGGCGTCTCGCCATCGTTCCAACTTGGCAGGAAGGGGCCCGCTACGCGGACGCCGTTCACGAGCGGTGTCAACAGCCGACCAAAAAGGGGCGCGTAGTTGCTCGAAAAGCGGGAGATCGCTTGGAAGAACTCGGTGCGGTTCGCGGCCGGCCACTCGTTACTCCAAGCGAGCGGCCAGCCCTGCCGCGTCTTCTGGACCGTTCCTGGGGGGAGCAGATCGAATCGAGCCTCGATCTCCTCCATCAACTCGTCTGCCACCCCGTGAAACTCCTCGTCGTCACGGAGCAAGTTGTCGAGCTCCTCTTCAAACAGCTCATCGGCGACGCGTTCGTCCTCTTGCCCGCGAACTTGCAGCTCGGAGCGGAGAGTGTCTCCGAGCCTTCGCGCAAGGTCGCGCAGCTTCTGCGTTGTCGTGGCGAGAAGCTGCTCTGTCGCCGCCATGTCAATAGTGCCGAGGTCCTCTGCGGACAGGAGGTCCGGCTCGATTGCTGACTCTTCGTCGTCATCGTCGAAGTCAGATCCGCGCGCGCGCGATGCGGCGCCGTTCCCAAGCACATAGTTGAAACGGAAGCGCTGATTGACGTGATTAAGAAGACGCCGAAGCACCTCGGCGTCGTCAGCCCCCTTGGCAGCGGAGAGCACCGCCGCCGAGATGCACTCGTTCAAGTACTCTCGCACCTCGTCGCTAGAGGCGAGCGTGACGACTGCTCGCCAGTTCCCGCGGTCCAGTACGATCTCGGTGTCGTGAATGGTGGTCTTGGCCGTCGAGGTCGAGGGGAAGCGCTCCGCCACGGGGTCCGTGCCGATAAGCTGACGTACCAGCGTGGTCTTGCCGGCGCCCGTGGTCCCCAGGAGGAGCACGCGCCGATATCCGTCCGGTTCCGACTGCGGGAGTGGAATCACCGCCTCGCGCAGGGCGACGATGTCGGTCTGCTCGGGGACCATCTTGTCGAAGAAAATGTCCACGACCGACCCGTCGAATCGCCGCTCTGCATCGGCTCGGGCTGCTGGATCGTGGTACTTCGCGTCCGCAAGAAGCGCGTTCAGCTCATCCCGGAGCCGCTCGGCCTCCACCCGATCTCGAGTGCCGAGCCCTCGCCGGACTCGAACGCCAGGCTTGCCGGTCGCCTCGTCCCGCCTCGCGGGATGCCGGAAGATCACTGAGTAGCCGGACCTTCCCTGGGACTGGCTCAGGCTCGCGGAGTAGCTCTTTCTCATTGCCCCGTCCTGTCGTTGTTCCTGGGTTGTTCCATGACGCGGAAAGGTACTCCGCCACGGGCGGGCTGTCAAGTCTACCGGAACAACCCAGGAACAACAGAAGGATAACTAGTTGGTCAAGACCCGTTGATTTAAGAATTGCTGTTTTCTGCCAGGAACGGAGGATTCCCGACGGAACAATCTGCGTCGCCACCGCCGAGCCCGGGGGCGACCGTTCCGGTCTAGCACTCCGTGCTCAGAGCACGACTGCTCCCGCCGTGCTTTGCCAGATGGGGGCAAGGACCGACCGCGGATCATCGAGGTTGTACCCGCGCTCCGCGCAGAACGCGAAGAGGCCCCTGCCGCCGTGCTCGGCGCGGTTCGGCTTCGGCATCCGTCGGAGGCTCTCCGCTACCGCGAAAAGACGCGGACTGAGCAGTTCGTAGAACCGGTGGGCGCCGGCGCCAGCCGGCGAAGTCGAGCGGTCGCACGACCGCGGAGCTGATCATGCCGTAATAGGGGTCGTTGAAGCTGATGACGGTCTCGACGCGCAGCGCGTGCCCGCGGTAGAACACCGTGTAACGGTTGAAGCACTCCTCGATCGTCTCCACCCGGCCGTCGGTCGTCCGATAGGCGAGCTTAGCGCGGATGAACGTCGCCGCGTTCTGCTCGAAGGCCCGGCGGACGGCGTTGGTGTCGCCGTGAGATCCTCTCAATCACCGATCGCGGGCGCTTCACCAAGGTGCCGACAGCTTGTCCACGATGTCCCGCCTCGCTAGAACCCGTGCGCACAGCTCCCACCTGTTTTTGTCCGGATCCACCTGGCGCTCGTAGCGGATCTCGAAGGCGTCGCGCGCCTGCTTCCGCAGGTGCAGGTACCGGTCCATCATCTCCTCGAGCTTCTCGACGTTTTCGATCCAATCGTCGTCGATGGTGTCCGGGAGGCTGCCGAAGATGTCGTAGCGGTCCTTCATGCGCCGCGACAAGGCTGCGTAGACCTTCTCGTCTTGGGTGTCGTGGTAGACCAGATTGAGCATGTCCACCGTCTGCCGCCGCTGGCCAAAGCGCTTGATGCGGCCGAGTCGCTGTTCTAGCCGTGACGGGTTCCACGGCAGGTCCACGTTGATCATCGCGCCGAGTGTCTGGAGGTTCAGTCCCTCGCAAGCGGCGTCAGTCGCGACGAGGAGCCGGATCTCTCGCTTGCGCACGGCGGTCTTGATCTCCTCGCGCTCGACCGTCGCGAAGTCGCCATCGCGGTGAATGCCGCTCTTGCCGGCTCCGGCGTAGATCGCGAGCGGCTCGCCCGGGAGCGCCGCGGCAAGGTCGGCCGCTAGGAGCCCGTCCGAGTAATGGACCGAACAAACATGTTTCCGTTCTCGCGGGGGTCGGACATCAACGTCTCGGGTTTGACCCGGCCTGATCGGTGGGCTGGGACGGCTGGGCGGCGGCGGTCGTCCCGATGCTGCCAGTCGCCGGGAACACCTCGGCCCGTTTCATACCGTCGCCAAAGCGGTGTGCAGCTTCCGCACGTTGTGCGCCAGGCACACCAGCGCCCACTCCTGCCGTACACGCTGCACACCTCGCCGCAGGAACTGCCGAAACCCGCGCGCTTGCTTGATCTGTCCGATCACGGGCTCGGCGAGAACCTTCCGTCCCGCGTAGATCCGACGGCCTCGCTTGCTTTGGAGCTTTCTCGCCATGCGCTCTCGCACCGTCAGATTCTTCGGCGGACGGCCCCGCGGAGTCGGCGGCGGTGGCCCGTGCTTCTGCTTCTGCGTCGCGATGAACGGCTCAATCTTCTTCGCTTCGAGAGCTCGGACATTCTCCTCCGACCAGTAGCCCGCATCGGCGAGCACCTGCTCGGGCAGACTCCCCAGTGCGTCTTCGATTCGTTCCACCGCAGGAATCAACTCGTTCACGTCCGGCGCGGTCGGCGTCACATCCTGCGACACGATGATCTGGAACTCCTCATCCACGGCCACCTGCGCGTTGTAGCCCTGAATGAATCCGTCGGGTGTTCGCTGAATCCGCGACTCCGGATCGGTGAAGTTCCGCTGCGCCTTGTCCTCGGGCTTCGCGTGCTCGGGGTCCATTCCTTCGGCCTCGGCCTTGCGCCGCGCCTCGGCCTCAAGCGCGGCCCTGGCCTCACGGATCTTCTTCAGCCGACCCTGATGCGTGGCCAGCTCCGCCGGCAGCTCGTCGCCGCGTCGATCCCGGCCGTATTTCCGGTCCTCCTCGGCATCGATCCGCTCCGCGTGCTGCAGCAGCTCCTTCACCATCCGCCGCGTCTCCGATTCCTTCTGCTTCATCCGTCCGTAGCTCATCGCCTTGTGCTTCGATGCGTTGGCCTTGATCTTCGTCCCGTCGATCGCCACACGACCCAGCCGCACCAGGCCCGACTCCCGACACACTTGAAGCACCTGGTCGAACAGCCCGGCCAACGCCGCACCGTGCCGCTTGCGAAAGTCGCTGATCGTCCGGAAGTCCGGATCGTTGCCCGCCGCCAAGAACCGAAACGCCACGCTGTCCTGCAGCGCTCCGGCCATCCGCCGCGACGAGTACACGCCCGTGCAGTACCCGTAGACGAGCAGCTTCACCATCAGCCGCGGGTCGTACGGTGGGTAGCCCCGCTCCTCCTCGTAGCTGTCCTCGATCGTCGACAGGTCCAGCGTGTCCACGACATCGCTGACCAGCCGCGCCAGGTGTCCCTCGGGCACCCAATCCTGAAGCGACGGAGGCATCAGAAGCAGTTGATCGGGCTCGTAGGGTCGGAAGGTCTTGGCCATGACCGCATTATCCCAAGACTCGGGCAGGGCCAAGCCGGGAAAACACAATCAAGTCCGATTACTCGGACAGGCTCCTAGGGCGCGGACGGTGTCGTAGTACTGGCTGAAGACGATGCAGCCGTGCTCGAGCCAGGTCTTGCCTTCCGTACGGTGCTCGGTGAGGAAGTACTCCACGGCCGCGGTCTTGGGGTCGCGCGCCTCCGGCCGTGACAGCTCCGAGATGATCGTGTCCAGGAAACCGGCTTCCTCGCTCGTGAGCCCTTCGAGAATCCCCTCCAACTGGCGCGGCGCTTCCTCCTCCTCCAGCAGCTCGCGCTGACGCATCTTCTCGGCGGTGGAGCGGCCGGAGGCGAAGCTCGAGCAGATGCGCTGCAGGAGCAATGTCTTCATGAATCCCGCCGCCTTAGAGCGCTTGCGCAGCACCTCGGTGAAGCCCTCGGCGGCGCGATAGGCGAGGTCGAAGGGGTGGTTGGTGACGAGGCCCAGGCCCTCGAAGCCCACTCGACGGTACGTTCCGGGCGGGGCATCCGGGTCGGGGTGAACCTCGACACCGACACGCTCCAGCAGACCGGCCTCCTCGAGCGTGCGCCGACGACGCAGGACCGTGTGGCGCACGATCGGGTTGTGTTCGCGCAGAAAGCCGGGGGCAAGCGCCTCACCGAGCGCCTGCTGCTCCAGAAAGCCGAGCGAGCCAAAGCCGCGGTCGGTGAAGAAACGGTCGTCGGCCAGCCCGAGCTGGAGCCGCAGGGTCCCGAACAGCGGATGCTCGCGCGCCGGCGGCAGGGGGTTGCGCACCCACTCCCAGGCCTCGCGCTCGTCGGGCGGGTGCTCCTCGCCCTTGACCACCGGTAGCGACCGCCCGAAGTCGGCCCAACGCCCGAACACCTCGCGTCCCAGCACGAAATCGGCGCCGGTGTTCAGGATCCGCAGCAGATCCCACAGCTCGTCCACCTCCGTCTGGATCGGCGTGGCGGTGCCGAGCAGGAGGTGCCGCGTACGCGGCCCGATCCTCAGCATGAAGTCGAGTAGGTTGTTCGGTTCCTTCTCGCGCTTGCCAAGCCCGCCGCGGCGGCGGGCACGATGGGCTTCGTCGAGTATCACGGTGCCGTACTTCCGCTCGAGCAGGTGCCGGCGCTCCTCGGAATCATGGAAGATGAGGCCGGTCGAAACGATGGCGATCTGCGAACGGGCAGCGGGCGATGTCCTCGGCGCCGCGGGTGCGGATCTCGTGGCCGTCGGGATCGAGCCACACCTTCTTCGTGGAGGACCAGACCGCGCTCGGGATTCCGAGCTTGTCCGAGAGCTCCACCTGCCATTGCAGCGTGAGCGTGGACGGGCAGAGGATCAGCACCGGCCCGTCCTCGAGCAATGCGGAGACCATGCGCGCTCGCGCCGAGCGACAGCGTCTTGCCGACCCCCACCTCGTCAGCGAGCAGTAGCCGCGCCTTGCCGTAGGTCTCGCGGTGCTGCGAGGAACATCGTGACGAACGATCGCTGCCAGGGCTGGAGCTGCTCGCCCCCGCGGTAGATCGGCGCTCTCGGCGAGCGCCGCAGCGGGCAGGTCGCCGGGCGCGGCGTCGTCGAAGCGGATCTCGATACGCTTCGCGACGCGTTCGATCTCCTCGACGATGGCGTCGGGCAGCGGATAGGCGTCCTCCCAGAGCGCGTCGAACTCCTCCTCGACCCAAGCCACTCCCTCGGGCGAGGGATCTTCCCAGAGGATCTCGTAGTTCTGCGCGAAGGCGCTCTTGGTCTCGTTGATAGAGCCGAGAAAGCAAGTCTTCGTGCCGTCCGCCTGCTCGATGACCCCGGCCTTGCCGTGGATGAAAACGCGGTCCTTCGGCACCACGCGGATCTCGACCCGGCCGCTCGTAAGCAGCTCGTGGAGCCGCCGGTAGCGGTCGCGGTGCAGGAGTGCTTCGACCTCGGGCGGCGCCTTGTTCCAGCGCTCCTTGAGCGCGGTCTCCCGAGCATGCTTCGAGACGACCACGTCGGCGGCGTCGAGCTCGCTGTTGCAGACCATCTGCACCTTGGGGATCGCGTGCGATCTCCTCGCCCACCAGCTCGAAGATGGAGCTGCGGAAGTAGCCGGCGATGCGGCGGTAGGCACGGGCGCCCCTCGAGCCGCTCGTTCAGGAACGCGTGGTCGAGACGTTGCCGGCGCGAGGAGAATCGGTCGAAGTCGCATCCCATCTCATCCCAGCCGCTGGTTCTTGACCAGCTCGGCGAGCACGCGCGCCGCGCTGGCCTCGTCGGGACGGAGCGCTCCGAGCCGTCTGGCCAGGTAGTCGGCAACTCCGATCACCAGCTCGCGCTGGGTCATGATCGCCGTAGTAGTCGGGCACGTTGTAGCGTGAGATGCGCCAGCACCTCGTCGCCGTCCACGTTCGTTCTCAGCTCCATCACGCGCGTAGAGCACCGCGCGCAGCACGCGACTCGTGGAGCTCCGAGCCCTCGCTCATCTCGGCGCGGCCGAACTCGACCGCGCTCTTCAGCCGCGCGTCGTTGGCCTGCTGGCTCGCCCATCAGGGCGTAGAAATCGCGCACCTTGAAGGCCTTGGCGAAGTTCTGGTAGTTGTCGAGCGTCTTCGCTCCGCGCGCTTCCAGGTCGAGCATCTTGAGATAGAAGCGCTCGGCGCCTGAGAGCTTGTCCCAGTGAGCCGTTGCGCGATCCCCTGCGGCACCAGGCACTGGTTGGCGGTGTCTCACGGCGAAGGCGATGAGGCCGTCCACGAAGGTGGTCTCGCCCTTCACGCGCGGGCGGATCGCCTCGGCGGTCATGTCGCGGCCGTCGATCACGGCGTAGCGCGTGAGCACGCGCAGCGCCGCCGCGTAGCCGGCCATCTGAATGTCGGCGTCCTCGAAGACGTTCTCGTCGCGGTAGAGGCCCTTGCGCCTCCTGGTTGAGGCCGGTGAGCGCCTGGACCTGCGCCTCGACCTCCTCCTGGATCTCCCAGGCGAGGTCGTCGCGGGTGGTCTTGTGCTCGCCCTTGCGCTTGCGGCAGACGAGGAGCACCGTGCCCTTGACGTAGCTGCCCTCGCGCAGCGCGCTGTCGGTCTCGGTGACGACGTACCAGGCGGCGGTGACCTGCAGGCCCGAGGCCCAGACGATGTTCGCCATGTCGGCCCAGATGCTGCCCGACTGGTGGGTGAACATGATGACCTGGATGCCGTTGTCGGGCATGCATTCGGTCATGCGCCTGTAGGCGGCCACCATGCCGCGGCGGAAGTCTTCGCCCTCGCCCTTGATGGCGAGCGCCCGGCGGCTGTCCCAGATCCAGTCGGCGAACTCCGGCGGCGGGTTCTTGCGAAGCCAGGCGATGAAGAACTCGAGGATCTCCTCGTACTTGACCGCGTCGCCGTAGGGCGGGTCGGTGATGACAGATGTCGAATCGTGCACTGACTTCTGACGCAGGCTTGTTCTCAATGACGGCCACCGAGGTCGTGTCGCAGGACGCGTATTCCTGCGTGAGAGCTGGCGTAAGGAAGTCGTGTCGCCCCGCGATCCGTAGTTGAAGAGAGTGTTCAGTGCCTGGTTGTCAAATACGTCCTTGTTGTCGCTGCCGCCCCACCTTGGCTATTGTCCAATCGACTTAGGCGCGAGTTCACGATTCAACACCTGCGTCAACCCAAACTTCAACCGAGCATCGCTGCATCCCGGTTGATCAGTCCCGCCAGCAGCAGTTGCCGCGGGTTGAACAGGTGGTGCCAGTGGGTCCAGCCGCGCGTCGCGGATCGGCTCGTCGGTCTTGTCTCCCGGCTCGATGCGCATGTCCGGCACCCAGCCATTCGCCTGCCACTCCGCGAGGTGTTCCGCCACGTACTCCTCGACGATGCGCTCGCGCTCGAGGTCTTCCGTCGTTACGGCGCGGAACTCGTAGTCGTAGCCCTTCCCTGTCTTCTTTGGGCGCATCCACTGAACGCAGTAGAGGCGCTCCTGGAAGAGTCGTCGGGACGGGGCTTGAAGTCGTGCTTCTCCCACAGGCGCAGCCTGTTGCCGTTCGTGCCGTCGGGCTTCTGGTAGTCGCCGCGCAGGGTCGAGATCTTCGTCCGGTACTCCATGCCGTCCACGGTGTGGATCAGGTACGGGTCCTGGCCACGCCCGTCGGAGCGCACAGTGCCCTTCTCGGCCGCTGTCAGCTCCGCGTCGCTCACACCCGAGCGGATGGCGATGTCGTAGCGCTTGTTCACTGGGTCGGGCACCAGCTCGGCGATCACCCGGTAGCCCTTGCTCACCACGCAGCGTCGGCAGCAGCGGCACCATCCAGCCCGTCTGCGGGCAACGCGCCTCGACGCAGTAGAGGAATACCTTGGCCCGCCAGCCGTCGCCGTCGGTCTCGACGCCGAGCGGTCGATCTCGGCCTGCACCTTCGCGACCAGCGCTCTGCTGGTCGCGCGCGAGCTTCTCGCGCTCCTCCGCCGAGCCGCCGACGATGTGGAACGCGCCCCAGGTGAGCATGCAGGCCACCGGGTTCAGGTCCGAGGCGTAGACGTCGCAGCCGAGTCGGGCCGCCTCGAAGGGAATCTGGCCCGAGCCGCAGAAGGTGTCCGCCACGCGTGGGCGATGACCGAAGCGCATGATGCCGAGCTGCTCGACAAGCTCCGGGAAGGAGCGCGCGCTCGTGCCGAGGTGGGCGTTGACTCGTCCCAGATGTGGTCGTGGACGTGTCCATGCACTTCCTCGGGGCGCTGCGCTCTCGTCCACCCGCTCGCGGTACGGTACCGCGGGCAGCATCTGCGCCTCCAGTCGGCGCCGCTCCAGCTCGGGCAGATCCGCGCGCCAGGCGACCTTGACCCTCTCGTATGCCGGATTCGACCAGTCCACCGGCGCGGAGGCCGGAAGGACGCCTTCCGGCGTCGACCACGAAGTAGTCGGCGATGCGCGCGATGCGAGAGCGTAGCCAGGATTTCCTTCGGCTTCGGGCGGCGCTTGCAGCGCGCTGACGAAGGACTCGTCGTCCATCGCCATCAGCATCTCGAAGATCTCGAGGTCGCGCTTGGGATCGTCCGTCGCCGGCAGAAAGACAGCCGAGGATGCAGGCCTTGTTCAGGATCAGCGGCTTGCGGCCCTTCCAGTAGCTGCCGAGTGCGGTCAGCGTCTTGCCCTGCCCGCCATCTGCTCCTTGTACGCCTCGGCCGAGAGCTTCTGCACCGGCAGCAGCCGCTCGATGAGCGCGGGCGCATCCTTCGAGGGAAAGGGGACATCCGGCGCAGTCGGAGCGGTCGCGGCTCATTCCGCCTCCTTGAAGAGCGGCAGGTTGAACAGATCCGGCTCGACCGGGCGGCGGCGCTTGCTGCGTCTGGCGCAGGCTTCTCGCCGTCGGACAGCGCTAGAAACAGCGCTCGCCGCCAGCCGCGCTGCGTGTCCTCCGGCAGACCCGCCTCGGCCACGGTCATCGCGAAGAGCCACCAACGCTCCTCGGGACGGAGCGCCGCCCACTTGCTGCAGATCACGGGAATCTGCTCGTCGTTCGCCGTCTCGGCGGCCCAGGCCAGCACGCAGAGCTCCTTGCCCGAGCAGGCGCTCGACGAGGTTCGTTCCGGTGTGCCAGCGGCCGGTCATGACCTTCGCGGCCTTGAGCCGGTCGTTGAACTCGCGCCGGGCGATGTCGGCGATCGCCGACCAGACGCGGCGGTCGAGCACGACGCGCTCTTCGTCGCGCGGGATGCCGGCCTCCTGGCCGCGGTAGCCGTAGTCCTCGACGATCACGACCGGCTCGTTCGCGTGCGGCCGGGATCTCGACGCGGAAGAGGTGCGCGCCGAAGCTTGTCGGGCGCGCCGAAGTCGACTGTCGCGGGCTTCTCGCTCATTGCTCGACGTCCCCTGGCTGCAGTTCGATGTCCGAGCTTCTCGGCAGAAGTCCTTCAGATCGTGCCCCGAGGCGAAGTGCGCCTTGCGGAAGGTCATGGTGACCGGCGTGTCGGGCGCGAACTTCTCCAGCACCTTCTCGAGAAGCGCGTCGATGAAGGCGGCGTCGACCGCGATCTCGCCGACCATGATGCGCGATCATTTGGTTGCCCTGGCCGACCGTGAGCACGACGCCTTCGAACGTCGACGGACTTCTCGGCCGCCTGCTTGAGCCCTTCGAAGGTCTTGGCGCGCGAGTCGAGCTTGCGGCCGGTGCGCGAGACGAGGCGCGCGGGCTTCACGTCGTCGATCTGCACGCCCTTCTTGCCCTTGGCCGGGAAGCGGAAGTCGGTCTTGGCCTCGAGCCCGTCGGCCTCGGCGAAGGCGCGCAGCAGCACCTCGCCGTCACCGATCGCGATCGGGCCTTCGTAGCGCGTGCCGTCGCGCGGCTCGCTGCCGTCGAGCGTGTAGCGGATTTCGCCCCGCGGGGCGACGAAGAGCTCGACGCTGCGCTTGCCGCCCTGCTCGGTCAAGCTGGTTGCGCAGGACGAGCTTGTTCGACCAGGTCACCGGGTCGCCGGTCTCGTACTGGCCCGAGGGATCGCACGACGAGGAAGCTCGACGCGCAGCGCCGCCGTCGAGTAGGGATTGTCCTTGAGCTGCGGGCTCGACTCGGAGACCGGCGCCGTCCTCGGCGTAGTGGATGCGCGGCGCCGGGCCGGCGTTCTGCGGGTTGACCTCGCAGGCGCACGCTGCCCCTCGTCGTCCGGCTCGGGCTCGGCAATGACCTGGGCCGAGGTGCGCTTCTTCTTGGGCTTCTTCGTGACGTAGCCGTTGCCGAGGTCCTCCCACAGGCCGCGGTTGCAGGCGATGGACTTGAGCGTGTCGAGGCCCTTGCGGCGGCAGCCACGGCATGCCCGCCTGCTCGGCGTAGCGGTCGGCCACGTCGGACCAGCGGGCCTCGTCCTGGTTCTCCGGCCAGAGCAGGTCCTGCGCCTTGTCGCGGATGGCGTCGAACTCCTTCTCGACGTCGAGGTAGAGCTTGAGCGGGTTCGAGGTCGAGCGTCTTCTCGATCTGCTCCTCGCCGTTGAAGGGCTTGGTCGCGTCGCGGGTCATGTCCAGCGGCTTCGGCGCGAGCTGGGCCGGCTTGCCGGCGCGCTGGATCGGGAAGAGCACCTTGTCGAACAGACTGAGGATGGTGGAGTTGAAGTCCTGCTCGTAGGTCTGCTGCTTGCGCTCGAGATCGTCGCGCTGCGGGTGGCCCTTGGGGATGCGGCCGTCGGCCTTCTGGGCGGCGAAGAGCTGGCGGGCCGCCTTCTCGACGCTGCCCATGGCGGTCTTGTCGCCGGTGAGGACGCACAGGTTGTTCTTCTGGCTCAGACCCTCGAAGAACTTCTGAACCTCCTCGGGCGGGATCTTCGAGTCGGGGCTGACGATCAGCAAGCACGCGGCCCTTGCGCACGCGGTCGGCGACCTCTTCGAGCCGCGGCAGCGGCAGGACGTCTTCGTAGACCGTCTTGCGCGTCGGCCTTGAACATGTCGCGCAGGCGGTGGCGGATCAGATCGTCGACCTGGTTCTCGGGCGCGTCGTGGGCGAGGCTCTGCAGGAGCTTGGTGAGGTTCTCCTGGCGGTCGAAGTAGTAGCGGCCCTCGGGCGTGTGGTGGAGATACCAGGCGACCTTCTCCAGCTCCTCGAACGCGGCCAGGAACTCGGACGGCTCGCGCAGCGGCGAGACGAGGCACTCGACCATCTCCTCGCGCGTGAGGCCCTTCACCGCGTTGACGGCGGTGGAGAGGCTGGCGGTGAGCAGCAGCGCGCCGACCTGCGTCGCCGCTTCCTTGCCGGTCTGCGAGATCGATGACTTGCGCGTGGGCGGACTGCTGCGCGTCCCAGAGATCCTTGGCGATGACGTCGCGCATGCCCGGAGATCTCGGTGAGCTTGTCGCGCACTTCCGGAATGGACAGATCGAAGTGCTGCGGGCCGATCAGGAAGACGTCGTTGGCCTTGCGCTCCCAGACGGACTTGAGCAGGCGCGAGACCAGCTCGATCAGCCCGCGCGTCTGCTTGAACTGCTCGTTCTCCTTGAAGAGCGCGATGACGTTCTTGAGGCGCGGGTGGAAGGGATAGGTCGCGGCGATCTCGTCGGCGATCGCCTCGGCGCCGCGATTGCGCCGTCTTGGATTTGGCCGCCTCCTCGAGCTTGCGGCCGAAGGCGCTCGGCGATGTCGCCGATCTCGGCCTTGTCGGGCAGCGACTGTGAAGAGCCGCTTGCGCAGGATGTCGTAGATCTCGTTGGCGGCGAGATCCACCGGCGTGATGCTGCGCTCCTGCCGGCCGAGCTCGGCGCGCGCGTCTTCGAGCGCGCGGTTGATGAGCTTGCCGCCGGTGTCGTAGGCCGCGGCAAGGTCGGAGACGACGACGCAGACGTTCTTCTTCTTGCCCGCCGCGGTGAGCAGGTTGGCGAAGGCGCGCGTAGCGATGTCGGCAACGGTGCCGTTGCCTACCTTCTGGGTGTCGAGGTAGTGGAAGTACGGCGGCATCTCGTCGAGCAGGATCAGGACCGGCTCGTCGCCCTCAAACAGCTTGAGCCAGTCCTTCTCGTCCGGCGCTTTCGGGCCGCCGGTCCAGAACGCCCTGAACTGCTCGCCTTTGCCGAGCTGGTTGGCGATCTCGCCCCAGAAGAAGTGGTCCGGGTTGTTGCGGCCGTTGAACGCCGCGATCGCGGCACTGTCGAAGGCGTCGGCGTGGAGACATCCCGCGCAGTAGCTTCGCCCGCAGCTCCGGGTGCTTGGCGAGCAGGCCGAAGCCGACCAGCAGATGCGTCTTGCCGCCGCCCATCGCCTGCTTGAGATGGAACACGGCCTGGGAGGAGGCGCCCGCAAGGCGGGCGATGCCCTCGCTGATGAGGTCCTGCATGCCCTGCGTGATGTGCGTCTTCTCGAAGAACGCGCTCGCCGTCGCCCTCGTCGCCGATCAGCTCGTCGAGCTGCTCGATCTGGTCGCTGAGCTTGATCGAGAGGGCGTTGGGTTGGAGTTGGCAGGCATCGCGGACGGTCTTCATGGAACGCTCCCGGGGTTATCCCTCGGCCTTGGCGGATTGGTCGATCTTCTGAAGCAACCGCTCTAGGTCCGATCGGGCAAACAACCGATAGCCGTTCACGGGGTTGCGATGGACGCGGATCTTCCCGTCACCAGCCCAGTTGCGAAGGGTATTCGGCGAAACGCCGAGCAGCTCGGCAGCTTCTTTCACGCGGAGATAGTCTTTGACCTTCCTCATGATTCGATGCTCAGACGCCAAACATTACCAGAGGTTCCACCGGGAGGAAAGTCCGGGGCGCGCAGGCGAGGGGCGATCAGGAACTCGCGGGGCACCAGGACCTCTCGACGACCCAGCGTTACATGCACCTGAGCCCGGCCGCGATGGGGGGCGCCATCCGGCTCCTCGAGCAGCGGAACGACGGTCACGAGCGTGGAGACGGTTTGGAGACGGGCTCCCCCTCGAAACCGAAGGCGGGCCCGTAGAGCGAGTTAGCTGGTGGAGGCGGCGGGAATCGAACCCGCGTCCGAGACGGTTCGTACGGAAGCTTCTACGCGCGTAGCCGGCTCGTCTTTTTTCTCGCCTCCCGGCCGCTGAGCGGCAAATGGCTGGGAGGCCAGCCCGTGGTTCTCGCCCGGCGGCTACGGACATCACCGCCGGACCAGCCCGAGTTAATGGCGTCTCTTCGAATCGCTTCGGGCCGTGCTATCCGAGAGACGTCGCGGTCAATTAAGCCGCGAGTGCGTAGCTGTTGTTGTCAGCTATTTCTATTTCCACGGATTATCGAGGAGTGGACCCTCGGCGCGCTACTCCCGCCTCTACACATCCCGTCGAAACCATTTCGCCCCCGGATGCGAGGTCAACAAGCATTGTAGGATCGCTGAGGACCCGGTCAAGCTCCGCCAGAAAAAGCCCGCTGCCGTGTCGATCCGCGGCCCCGTCGCGCGTCGTACGGGTGGAGCCGAAAACCAAAGGAGTTTCCAATGCGTGTCATGGTGATCGTCAAGGCGGACAAGGATTCCGAAGCCGGGAAGATGCCCTCAGAGAAGCTGCTCACCGAGATGGGCCAGTTCAACGAAGAGCTGGTCAAGGCCGGGGTGATGCTCGCCGGCGAGGGCCTGCACCCGAGCTCGAAGGGGGTGCGCATCCGCTTTTCCGGCGGAAAGACGAGCGTCGTCGACGGGCCGTTCGCCGAGACCAAGGAGCTGATCGCCGGGTTCTGGCTGTGGCAGGTCCGGTCGATGGACGAGGCGATCGAGTGGGCCCGGCGCTGCCCGTGCCCGACCGGCGCCGACGAGGCGCTCGAGATCCGACCGGTGTTCGAGACCGAGGATTTCGGCGCCGAGATGACGCCCGAGCTGCGGGAGCAGGAAGAGCGCCTGCGGGCCGAGATCGAGAAGCAGCGCCGCTGAGCAGACGCTCGAGGGCCTCGCGGTGGAACCCGACGAGCAGCGTCTCGCCCCGACGCACCATCGGCGCACGGTAGTTGCCGGTGGGACCCTTGAGATCGCTGGGCTTCGCCGCCCGCGCGTCGAGCTCGACGATCTTCGTGCCCCGCGCGAGGATCACGCGGCTCACGCTGCCGAGCAGCTCGCGCACCTCGCGATCGGTCAGTGGGCGGGCCCGTGCCGAACGCTCCTCGACCACCGTCACGCCACGCGTTTCGAGCACCTCACGGGTGCGCTCGCAACTGGTTCAGGACGGGCGGTGGTAGTACAGGTCGAGTCGTGCCATGGTTCGCTCCGGAGGAGGGGCCAATGAATATGGAACGCGCCAAAGAGATCACGCTCTTTCTGCTGCGGGTAGTCTCCGGCCTGCTGTTCCTGCAAGCCGGGGGGATGAAGATCCTCGACTGGTTCGGCGGGATCCCGGCCGAGTTCGGCGGGCACCCGCCCTTCCTGTCCCAGACCTGGATCGGAGGGATGCTCGAGCTCCTCGGCGGCACGGCGATCCTGCTCGGGCTCGGAACCCGGCCCGTGGCGTTCATCCTGTCGGGAGAGATGGCGGTCGCGTACTTCCAGTTCCATCAGCCCAACGGCTTCTGGCCGGTCCAGAATCACGGCGAGCCGGCGGTGCTGCTGTGCTTCATCTTCCTCTTCTTCGCGGCCCACGGTGGCGGCGTTTGGAGCGCTGACGCGATGCTCCGCAGAATGAGACAGCCTCGCGCGGGTGCCGAGCGCGCCTCGCCCTAGCGCTCGACGCTGCCACTCTCGGACAGGACGAACTCGCCGGCCCGCTCGATGATCTCGCCGCACTTGCTGCAGGTCCGCCCGGCTACGGGGCCGTTCCAGAACGCGTCCATGATCCGGTGGAGGTCTTGGTCGATGTGCGCCAGGCGGAACGTGGCCTCGTGAACCAGCGTGTCGCAGCTCTCGCAGTACCAGCGCAGGTGGTCGTCCTGCGTCTTTCCGTCCACGACGCGCGGGAACTCGACGATCAGTCCGATCGTGTTCGCCGGGCGCTGGGGTCGGTGCGGAACCCGTCGCGGGCAGAGCCACATCTCCCCCTCGCGAATGACGACGTTCCGCGGCGGACCGCCCTCCGGGGGGCGGATCCGGACGGCGATGTCTCCCTCGAGCTGGTAGAACAGCTCATCGGTCGGGTTGACGTGGTAGTCGTTGCGGGTGTTGGGCCCCAACGAGCAGAACACGATGACATCCGAGGCCTCCGGGTAGAACTGCTTGTTCATCACCGGCGGCTTGAAGTGGCTCCGGTTGTCCTCGATCCATCGCATCAAGTTGAACGGCTCAGCGACGGGCATGGCACTCCTCCGTGTCGAGTCCTTCCGGGCTCAGTCTACCGCGACGATCCTGTAGAATCCCGCGGCCGTGAAGCCATCCTCCCAGCGCGCGCCGACCCTCTACGGCATCGTCACGTTCAAGGTCCTGCGCGGCGTCATCCTCCTCATGATCGCGCTGAAGGGGTTCACGCTCGTCGGGGAGGACCTGCGGCCGCACTTCGATGCGGCGGTGCAGCGGCTCAGGCTCGACCCCGAGACGGAGTTCTTCGACCGCCTCGGCGCCCGCATCGACGGGATCACGTCCGCGAATGTCGGCTGGGCGGCGACGGGCGCGCTCTTGTACGGCCTGCTCTCCCTCGCCGAAGGGATCGGCCTCGCATTTCGTGCCCGCTGGGCGCGCCTGCTCGTCGTCGCCGAGTCCGGGTTCTTCATCCCGCTCGAGGTCTACGCGCTGATCACGAACCCGTCGGGGACGATTCTGACGATCTTGATCCTCAACATCGCCATCGTCGTTTACCTTCACCGAAACCGGGACCGCCTGTTCCACCATTGATAGCCACGTATCCTGCGTGGCGTCATGATCGACGGAGGATTTCCGAACCGAAACTGGCCTTGCGCGCAAACCCGAAGACTCGACGGCGGCCCCGAACTAGCATCCTCCTCGCAGCCTCTCGGTCCCCTTGCGTCTCTCGCGGATCGTCGCCGTGCGACACCTTTGCTCCGCGCACATTGCCGACTGTGCCGCGCCACCGTACGATCCCATCGACAGGAGCGACCATCCATGGCAACCGGGCTCAAGCTCGACTACTCCGATCTGCGGTTCACTCCCGACGACGGTCGCCGCTACGAGCTTGTCCGCGGGGATCTGCTCGTGACGCCCTCTCCAGGGCGGACACATCAGCGGATCTCGAAGAGGCTCCACCGGATGCTGGAGGACTATTTTGAGACTCGCGGGGCCGGCGAGGTGTTTTGCGCCCCCACCGATGTCATCCTGACGCCCCGCGACGTCTTCGTGCCCGATCTGGTCGTCGTAGCCGATCCGGAAGACAATGCCGAGCGCGGGATCGAGCGCCCTCCCCTTCTCGTCGTCGAGATCCTGTCGCCCTCGACTCGCCGAGCCGATAGGGGCGTCAAGGCGATCCGCTACGCCAAGCTCGGCATCGAGCACTACTGGATCGTCGATCCGGAGTCGCGACGTGTCGAATGCCTTCGCTCCGAGAGCGGCACGTTTCGACCCGTCGTTGAAGCCGAAGGACACGCCTCCCTGACACATCCGGACTGGAGCGGCCTCGTGATCGACCTGGCCGCGCTCTGGCGCTGAGCACCGGACGGCGGGCGCAGTTGCGTCCACGTCCGTCGGGTGATGTGATGGGTGGTCGTGTCGACCACCCATCGCGCGATCGAGGCCGTGTTTCGCATCGAGTCGGCGAAGCTGATCGCCGGCCTCGTGCGCTACGTGCACGACGTGGGACTGGCCGAGGATCTGGCGCAGGACGCGCTCGTCGCCGCGCTCGAGCACTGGCCCGAAACGGGCATCCCCGACAATCCCGGCGCCTGGCTCACTACCGCGGCCAAGAACCGGGCGCTCGACCTCCTGCGTCGAGACAAGCGGCACGAGCAGAAACACGAGGAGCTCGGCCGCGAGGTCGAGACGCGCGCCGGCTCGGCCGCGGCAGAGCTCGCGTCGGCGCTCGACGACGACGTAGGGGACGACCTCCTGCGCTTGATCTTCGTCGCCTGCCACCCGGTGCTGTCGCCCGAGGCACGCGTCGCGCTCACGCTGCGGTTGCTCCGCGGTCTCTCGACGGTCGAGATCGCGCGGGCGTTCCTCGCTCCGGAACCGACGGTCGCGCAGCGACTCGTACGCGCCAAGCGCACACTGGCCGAGGCGCACGTGCCGTTCGAGCTCCCGCGCGGCGCCGCGCGCGTCGCGCGCCTATCGTCCGTCCTCGAAGTCGTGTACCTCGTGTTCAACGAGGGGTACGCGGCGACTACGGGCTCGGACTGGATGCGTCCTGCGCTGTGCGAGGAGGCGTTGCGGCTCGGCCGGATCCTGGCCGAGCTCGTGCCCGAAGAGCCCGAGGTCCACGGCCTGGCCGCGCTGATGGAGATCCAGGCCTCACGGTCGGCCGCGCGGACCGGCCCCACGGGCGAGCCGGTGCTGCTGCTCGACCAGGACCGCGGACGCTGGAACCACCTGTTGATTCGCCGCGGCCTGCGCGCGCTCGCGCGCGCCGAAGCGCTCGGGGGTAGCGTCGGACCCTACGCGCTCCAGGCCGCGATCGCCGCATGCCACGCCCGGGCGCGCACCGCGTCCGAGACCGACTGGCCGCGGATCGCAGCGCTCTACGCCGCGCTCGCCGCCGTTTCGCCCTCGCCCGTCGTCGAGCTGAACCGGGCGGTCGCGGTGTCGATGGCCGAAGGGCCTGGCGCGGGCCTCGAGCTGGTCGACCGTCTCGGTGCCGAGCGGACGCTTCAGAGCTACCACCTCTTGCCCAGTGTGCGCGGCGATCTGCTATCCAAGCTCGGACGGCTCGACGAGGCGCGCGTCGAGTTCGAGCGCGCGGCTGCGCTGACCCGGAACGATCGCGAGCGCGATCTGCTCCTCAGCCGGGCCCGTTCGTGTGCCGAGCGACACGGACGAGATCGCTCGTAGGCCGTCTGGCTTCGCTGTATCATCGTCTTGTGACCTTGGACGAGCTGTACTCGTTGCCCGACGACGGCCAGAGCTACGAGCTGCAAGCGGGCCTGCTTCTCGCCGAGCCGCTTCCAGGAACGCGTCACGGCCTCGTTCTCTCCGGAATCGTCGTCCTGCTCGACGAGTTCGTGCGCGAACGTGAGCTGGGCGTCGTGTTGACCGGCGACACCGGCTTCGTCCTGGCCCGCTCGCCCGACACGGTGCGTGGCCCGGACGTCGCGTTCCTGTCCCGCGAGCGGTTCGACGCCGTGGGGCCCGCGGCCACGGCGTTTCCGGGCGCTCCCGATCTCGCGGTCGAGGTCCTGTCGCCCAGCGACCGTCCTGGCGACGTCCACGCCAAGATCGCGGACTACCTTGCTGCGGGCACGCGCCTCG
The DNA here is from genome assembly GCA_963824225.1 of uncultured Acidobacteriota bacterium. Classification (GTDB taxonomy): domain Bacteria; phylum Acidobacteriota; class Polarisedimenticolia; order Polarisedimenticolales; family Polarisedimenticolaceae; genus CAWGOF01. Next base: position 2,151,051 of record CAWGOF010000003.1, read on the forward strand.
TGTGGGTCGTCGATCCCGTCGCGCGCGAGGTATCGGTCTACCCCCCTCTCTTGTCGCCCCGTCGACTCGGTCCGGCCGATACGCTCGAGGGCGACGAGGTCCTTCCCGGGTTCTCGATGCGGGTCGAGGAGATGGTGCGGGTTTGATCGACGCGACCCATGGCCATCCTTCTCTTGTTCTTCGACGGGATCGGCGTGGGTCGGGCGGAGTCGTCGAACCCGTTCGCCGCGATCGGCGCGCGGCGGCTGGGTGCGCTCGCGGGGCTTCCCGATCGCGAAGCTTCGTTCGTCCCGCTCAACGCGACGCTCGGCGTCCCGGGGCTGCCGCAGTCGGCGACCGGACAGACGACGCTGCTGACGGGCATCAACGCGGCGGCGCATGCCGGCCGGCATCTGGTCGGGATCCCGGGGCCGACCTTGCGCCCGCTGCTCGAGCGCGAGTCGTTGTTCCTCAAGCTCGATCGTGCGGGACTTGGCGCGACGTCGGCCAACGCCTATACGCGTTGGCACCTCGAGGCTCGGCGGCCGAGGCTTTCCGCATCGACGCGGGCACTGCTCGCGGCCGGGCTGCCGTTGCGGATGTGGGACCCGGATGGGGTTGGCGGGGCCGCGCTGTTCCACGACTACACCGGCGAATCGCTCGCGCGGTTCGGCCTGTCGGGCCCGAGGCGCGACGCTGCCGAGGCGGCGCAGGTCCTGGTTTCGCTCCTTCCGCGCCACGACTTCGTGTTCTACGAGTACTTCTTGACCGACCTGATGGCGCACCGGGGAAGCTGGGACGATCAGCTCGCGCAGGCTTCGCGCGCCGAAGCGCTCGTATCGGCCGTTCTAGCGCGGATCGACCTCGGCCGGGACACGCTCGTCGTGACGAGCGATCACGGGAATCTCGAAGACGGGAGTCACGGCCGGCACACGCTCAACCCGGTGCCGTTCCTGGCCTGGGGAGCGAGTGCGGCGGCGCTCGGCCTCGCCGTGCACGAGATGACCGACGTTACGCCCGCGATCCTCGACGTGCTGGCGCGATCGCGGCCTACCAGCTAGATTTTGCCGGGGTTGACCGGCTGACCGCGTTTCCCGGAGGAGTCCGAGCGTGACCGAATCCAAGGCCATCGCCGCTCGCCTGGCGGCATACAAAACGCCGCACTTCGGGCGGAGCCTGTGGCAGCTCGTCAACTCGGCTGGACTCTTCGTCGGCACGTGGGCGCTGATGTACATCCTGCTCGACGTGTCGTACGTCTGGACGCTTGCTCTCGCCGTTCCCGCGGCGTTCTTTCTCATTCGCCTGTTCATCATCCAGCACGACTGCGGCCACGGGTCGTTCTTCAAGAGCACGCGCCTGGCGAACGCAGTTGGCCGCGTCATCGGCGTGCTGACCCTGACGCCCTACGCCTACTGGCGCAAGGCCCACGCGATCCATCACGCAACCTCGGGTCACCTCGAGCACCGGGGCTTCGGCGACATCGATACGCGGACGGTCGAGGAGTACCTGGCGCTGTCGCGCTGGGCCCGGCTGCGCCACAGGCTCTATCGAAACCCGTTCGTGCTGTTCGGCGTCGGCGCGGCCGTGCACTTCCTCGTGCTGCACCGGCTGCCGTGGCGCGCGCCGAAGTCGTGGACCCGCGAGCGGGCGAGCATCGTCCTGACGAACGTGGCAATCGCCTGCGTCGTGACGGTCGCCGGGCTCGCGCTCGGCTGGCGCGAGCTGCTGATGGTCCAGCTGCCGATCACGCTCGTCGCGTCATCGCTCGGCGTCTGGCTGTTCTACGTCCAGCACCAGTTCGAGGAGACGTACTGGGACCGCGATCCAGCCTGGACCTACGAGAACGCGGCGCTCGAGGGCAGCTCGTACCTGGCGTTGCCAGCGCCGCTGCGCTGGGCCACGGGGAACATCGGCCTGCACCACGTGCACCACCTGAACGCGCGGATCCCGAACTACCGGCTGCCCCAGGTGCTCGAGGACAACCCGGAGCTCCAGCGCGTCTCGCGCCTGACGCTGCGCCAGAGCCTGCGCTGCGCGTTCCTCGCCCTGTGGGATGAGTCGTCGCGCAAGCTCGTGGGGTTCCGACACGCCCGAAAGATCGAGCGCGAGCGCTTGCGGCTCAGCGCCACCGCCGCAGCGGATGCGCCTCGGTGTTGAGCACGACCGCCTCGAGGTCGAGCGCGTCGTCCGACGCAAACAGCAGATACAGGTACTTGAGGGTCTCGGCCAGGAAGTAGCTGGGCATCGCGTCGCCCTGCGCCTTGGTCACCACGTCGTCGAGCACCGTGTAGCCCGAATCGGTGCGGCAGTGCGTCACCAGATCCTCGAGGAACCGGCGGCCCATCTCCTGGTACCGCTCGTCCTTCGTCGCACGCCACAGGTAGAACGCGGACTCGACGATCTCGGGGCGCAACGGATAGCCGGGGTGAACGACCTGCATCGTGTCGTAGTTCAGGACCTCGGGCTCGATGCCGTGGAGCGTCCACATCTTCAGGCACGAGTCTTCGAGGCGCCGCGCGCGCTTCACGTCGCCCGCTAGCGCGAGGAGCCCCGGCAGGAACGCGTGGAGCGCGCCGAACTCGCTCGCCTGGCGCTGGCCCGTGATCCGGTCGACCTGCCCGTACCACAACCCGGTCGGACCGTCGTCGGCCAGGCGGCGCAGCGCGCGCTTGCTCGCGCTCCACATGCGCCTGCAGTCGCGGTCACCGGTCAAGAGCGCGCACTTGTGCAGGTATTCGTAGTACGAATCGATCCCTCCACCGACGTGGCTCGCCCGGCTCGCCCATTCGCCCGTGTCGACGTCGATCGCTTCGCCCACCAGGCCGATCGCCGAGCGTCGGTCGTACAGCGCGGTCAGTGCGCGCTTGGCCTTCGTGCAGAACTCGTCGCGCCCGGTCTCGCGTCCGAGCGTGCAGAACTCGAGGATCAACGTTCCGACCTCGGCCGGGTTCGACACCGGTCCGGTCGTCTCGCCGGTCTTCAGGTTGACGAACCGGTACGGCATCCCGGTCTTCGAGGCGAAGGCCGGCAGGAGCCGCGTTCCGAGATCCTCGGCCAGGTCGAGCAGCCGCGCGTCGCCGGTGAGCTGGTAGGCCGAGAGCAGCCCGCCGAGATGGCGGATCGTGATCTCGAACACCTGGACCGAAGCATCCCGATCGAACGACAGACGCTCGACGATCAGCTCGTGGGCCCGGCGGGCGTCGTCGGGGAACCCGAGCAGTAGCAGCGAGTCGAGCGCGTCGACGGGAGTCAACAGCAGCGACTCACCGTACCAGTCGTGGGCCGTGCGGCTCTTGGGCTTCAGCTCGTCGTGGCCCCAGGCGTACGTCTCGTACGACCGCCAGGCGAACAGCATCTCTTGCTGCACGCGCACGGCGAGCGCCGCACGATCGACGGCCGCGGGTCGGGGCGCCGCGGCGGCAACCGTCGCGACGCCCAGCACGAGGAGCAGCGTGGCGCGGGACATCCGGGATCAGAGGAGCGACTGGGCGAGACCGCGGACCACGTCGAGCAACCGACCCGGGGCGAGGCCGAGATACAGCACGCCGGCGCAAGCCACGAGCATGACCGCGGCCATCGCCAGTGGAACCGGCAGGTCGGTCTCGGCCGGGGCCTGCGGGCGCATGTACATGTAGACCAGGATCCGCAGGTAGTAGTACGCGGCGATCGCGGCGTTCACCGCGAGGACGATCGCGAGCGGCACGTGCTCCGACGCGCACGGCCGACAGGAAGATCACGTACTTGCCGAAGAACCCGCCCGTCGGCGGGATCCCGGCGAGCGACAGGAGGAACAGTGCCATCGCCGCACCGAGCCACGGCCTGCGCCAGCCGAGCCCGGCCCACTCGTCGAGCGTGTAGCCGCGCTCCCCTTCCGCGTCGCCCCGGCCGACGGCGCCGAGGACGGCGAACGCGCCGACCGTCATCAGCCCATAGACCGCGAGGTAGAACAGCACGGCCTGGATCCCGTCGTCGGGACGGCACGTCACGGCGATCAGCAGGTAACCGGCGTGGGCGATCGACGAGAACGCGAGCAGGCGCTTGAGGTTGGTCTGCGCCAGGGCGACGAGGTTGGCCACGGTCATGGTCAGGATCGCGAGCCACGTGACGAGCGGGATCCACACCGCGCTCGAGCCGCCGAACGCTCCGAGCAGGAACCGCAGCAGCACGGCGAACGTCGCGGTCTTCGTCGCCGCGGCCATGAACCCGGTCACGTTCGTCGGCGCGCCCTGGTACACGTCGGGGATCCAGTGGTGGAACGGGACCGAGCCGATCTTGAACGCCAGGCCGACGAGCACGAGCCCCATCCCGAGCCACAGCAAGAGCGTCGGCCGGGACGAGGCGAGCGCCCCGATCTGCCGCAGGTCGAGCGAGCCCGTCGCGCCGTACAGCAGCGCCATGCCATAGACGAGGAAGCCCGAGGAGAACGCGCCGAGCAGGAAGTACTTGAGCGCGGCCTCGATCGAGCGTGGGCGCCTTCGGGTCAGCCCGGTCGTGACGTACAAGGCGAGCGAGAACACCTCGAGGCCCACGAGCACGAGCAGCAGGTGCGTCGTGTGCAGCATGAGGAACATCCCGGCGAGGCAGAACAGCACGAGCGGGTAGAACTCCGGCTGGTCCGCGTGCTCGCGCTCGAGGAACGTCACCGACGCGAGCACGCTGAGCACCGTCACGCCGAGCAGGACGAACGAGAACAGCAGGCCGAACGCATCGATCCGCACGAGGCCGTAGGCGGTTTCCTGCGGTCCGGACCGGGCGACGATCGACCACAGCCGGAACAGCGAGTAGCCGGCCATCGACAGTCCGGCCAGCGTCACGCCGCCGAGGTACCAGCGGTTCGCGCCGCGCAGCCACGGCTCGACGAGGAGCAGCAACAGCCCGTACGACGCCAGGCACACGACCGGCAGGGCGAGCAACAGGTCGAAGTTCGCCATCAAGCCGCCGCGCGCACGAGGTACACGAGGAACGCGACGACCCCGAGGAAGAACATCAGCGCGTAGTTGCGCACGCGCCCGGTCTGGAACAGCTTGATCAGCTGGCCCGAGACGTCGGCGACGAACGCGGCGGCGTTGACCGCGCCGTCGACGACCCAGCGGTCGAACGCGGCGGACAGGCGCGACAGCGCGTAGAACGGTCGGACGATCGTCCGGTCGTACAGCTCGTCGACCCAGTACAGGTTGCGCAGCGTGGAATACACGGGACCCGCAGCGCGGGCCAGGCGCTCGGCCCGCCCGGGAGAGCGGTACACCTGCCACCCGACCAGGATTCCGGCGCTCGCGATCGCGAGCGCGATCCCCACGAGCGCGAGCTCGAGCGCTGCGTGGCCCGCACCCTCGGCGTGAGCGGCCTCGGGCAGCGTGAGCGCCGGCTCGAGCCAGTGGTGGAACGGGTTCAGGTCCAGGCCGAAGCTCAGCACGGCCGGGATGCCGACCCACCCGCCGACGAGCGACAGCGCGGCGAGGATCACGAGCGGCACGGTCATCGAGCGCGGCGACTCGTGGGCATGGTCGAGGGTCTTCTTGTCGCCGCGGAACGAGCCGAAGAACACGAGGACCGTCAGACGGGTCATGTAGAACGCGGTCACGAGCGCCGCGAGCGCCAGGACGATCCACACGCCCGTGTGCCCGGAGAGCCACGCCCCGGCGAGGATCTCGTCCTTCGAGAAGAACCCGGCGAACGGCACGATCCCGGCGATCGCCAGCGTGGCGATCCCGAACGTGCGGTACGTGATCGGCATCTTCGCCCGCAGTCCGCCCATCCGCCGGATATCTTGCTCGCCCGACAGGCCGTGGATCACGCTGCCCGCCCCGAGGAACAGCAGGCGCCTTGAAGAACGCATGGGTCATCAGATGGAACATCGCCGCGACGTACGCTCCGACGCCCGCGGCCGCGAACATGTAGCCCAGCTGGCTCACCGTGGAGTACGCCAGGACCTTCTTGATGTCGGTCGCGGCGATCCCCATCGTCGCGGCGAAGATCGCGGTCAGACGTGCCGACCACGGCCACGACCGCCATCGCCTCGGGCGCCGCGCTGTACAGCGCCGACATCCGGCACACCATGTACACGCCGGCGGTGACCATCGTCGCGGCGTGGATCAACGCCGACACGGGCGTCGGACCGGCCATCGCGTCGGGCAGCCAGACGTAGAGCGGGATCTGCGCCGACTTGCCGCACGCGCCGAGGAACAGCAGGATCCCGATCCCGGTCAACAGCGCGCCGCTGTCGTGCCCCGCACGGATCGCCGCGTCGATTCCGGAGAATCGCAGCGTCCCGAACTCGAGCGCAGATCCACAGCATCCCGATCAGGAACGCGAAGTCTCCGATGCGGTTGACCAGGAACGCCTTGCGCCCGGCGTCGGCGCAGGACAGCCCGGTGCGCTCGTCGAACGGGCGATCGTAGAAGAACCCGATCAGCAGGTACGAGCACAGCCCGACCCCTTCCCAGCCGACGAACAGCACGAGCAGGTTGTCGGCCAGGACCAGGATCAGCATCATCATCATGAACAGGTTCAGGTAGACGAAGAACCGCGCGTAGTCCGGCTCGTGCGCCATGTACCCCACGCTGTACACGTGGATCAGGAACCCGACCCCGGTGACGACGAGGAGCAGCACGGCGGACAGCGGGTCGAGCCGGAACCCCCAGTCGACGGACAGCGTGTGACCCGCCACGGTGCCCAGGGGGATCCACGTCGCGAGCGCGGTCTCGAACGTGCGCGCCTCCGCCGGACGCGAGGCCAGCTCGGCGACTGCGCCGATCGACACGACGAGCGCCAGACCGACCGCGGCACACGCGACGAGGCCGACGGCGCGCAGCGACAGGCGCCGGCCGGCGAGCGCGTTGATCAGCACGCCGGCGGCGGGCAGGAGTGGGATCAGCCAGATCAGCTCGAGCATGCGGAACCTACCAGCTGCATCCGGTGCAGGTCGTCCACGTCGGTCGACTCGCACAGCCGGAACAGGGCGATCACGATCGCGAGGCCCACCGCGGCCTCGGCCGCGGCCAGGGTCATCAGGAAAAAGGCGAACACCTGACCGTCGGCCTGGCCGAGCTGACGCGCGAACGCGATGAACGCGAGGTTCGCGGCGTTGAGCATGATCTCGACGCTCATGAGGATCGTGATCGCGCCGCGCCGCGTCAGCACGCCCAGCACGCCGAGCGCGAACAGCACGGCCGAGACGACGAGTACGGCACTCGGGGACAACCTTCAGACCCTCCGCTTGGCGAGGAGGACCGCGCCGATCATCGCCACGACGAGCAGCAGGGACACGGCCTCGAACGGATAGAAGTAGGTCGTGAAGAGCGCGGTGCCGACCGACCCGACGCTGCCGAAGGCCGGCCCGGCCGGGGGGAACGGCGCGCTGGAGGACGCCCGCGCGAGGGCCCACCCGAGCACGACGACGAACGTGACGGAGAGCACGAGGCCGAACACCGTCTGCGCCGAGGGCCGGGCGTGGCGTCGCGCCTCGTCGGGCAGGTTCAGCAGCATGATCACGAACAGGACAGCACCATGATCGCGCCGGCGTAGACGATCACCTGGAGCAGCGCCAGGAACTGCGCGTTGAGCAGCAGGTAGAACCCGGCGATGGCGATCAGGTTGAACGCCAGCGAGAGCGCGGCGACGACCGGGTTGCGGTGCAGCAGCACCATCGCGGCCGAAACGACGGCGAGGGCCGTGAGGACGACGAAGCCGACGAGCTCCATCGCCTCAGCTCCCGGCGAGGTCGAACGCCACGAGCACTCGCCGTCACCACGATGTTGAGCAGGGCGAGCGGGAACAGCCGCTTCCAGCCCAGGTTCATCAGCTGATCGTAGCGGAATCGCGGCAAGGTCCAGCGGACCCACACGAACAGCACGGAGGAACGCCGACACCTTGACCAGGAACGCGCCGACCTGCAGCAGCCACGAGCGGCCAGCCGTCGAACGGCACGGGGAACCCCAGCTGCCAGCCGCCGAGGAACAGCGTCATGGCCAGCGCCGACGACGTGATCATGTTGATGTACTCGGCCATGAAGAACATCGAGAACTTCATCGCCGAGTACTCGGTGTGGTAGCCGGCGACGAGCTCGCTCTCGGCTTCGGGCAGGTCGAACGGCAGCCGGTTCGTCTCGGCGAACCCGGCCACGACGAAGACCAGGAACCCCAGGAGCTGCCAGCCGCCGAACAGCGTTCCAGTGCCAGAACCAGCCGGCTTGCTGCTCGACGATCGCGATCGGGCGCAGCGTGCCCGACAGCAGGACGACCCCGATCAACGACAGCGCCGAGCGCGAGCTCGTACGAGACCATCTGGGCCGACGAGCGCAGCCCGCCCATCAGCGAGTACTTGCTGCGCGAGGACCAGCCGGCACAGACGATCCCGTAGACGCCGAGCGATGCGGCGGCCAGGCCGAACAACAGCCCGCCGTCGAGATCGAGGATCACGAGATCGATCGTCCGTCCGGCAATCTGGATCGGCGGCCCGAACGGCACGACGGCGAACGCGCACAGCGCGGTGACGAGCGACAGCGCGGGCGCGAGCACGAAGATCGGCTTGTGCGCATCGCCGCGGGATGATGTCTTCTTTCATCAGGAACTTGATCCCGTCGGCCAACGGCTGGAACAGACCGAACGGGCCGACGCGGTTGGGGCCCCAGCGGAACTGGATCACGCCGGACAGGCGCCGCTCGATCCAGGTCATGATCGACACGCCGACCATCAGCGCGTTCGCGACGACCAGGATCTCGACCAGCGTGATCGCGATGTCGACCCAGCTCATGCGCCCGCCACTTTCGCCTGGCCGCCGGGCGTCCCGAGGAGCCCGATCCCCGCCGCGCTCATCCCGTCGAGCTCGCTCACGTCGGACGCCGCGGCGGCGAGGACGTCGGCCGCCTGAGCCCACGCGCCGAGGCTCACGCCGGCGGCATCGGCCAGGTCGGCGGCGATGCGCCAGCCCGGACGCGCAGCGCCAGCCGGCCGCCGGGCCGCGACGCACGCGCTGGACGCGGCCCTCGAAGTTGACGTACGTCCCGTCCTCCTCGGACCACGCGGCGGCAGGGAGACGCAAGCTGGCCGCCTCGGCCGCCGAGTCGCGGAACGGACCGACATAGATCACGTTCGCCACCCGGCTGCGGACGGCATCCGGGAGCTGCGGAGAATCGGCCGGATCGAGCGCGTCGCCCAGGACGACGAGCGTATCGATCTGGCCCGCGGCGGCAGCGTCGAGCACGCTCGCCTCGGTCGCCCGCGCGCCGGCGATCCACTCGGCTCCGCGGGAGTTGGCGCCCTTGTCGCGCCGCAGGAGGATCGCGTCGTCGACGCCGCGCTCGAGGCGCCGGACGCCGAGCGCGAGCGAGCCGAGCGCCGCGCCGAGGCGGCGCCAGGCGTAGAGCGTCTCGTTGGTCGAGCGCGGGCCGACGAGCAGGCCCGCGCGGCCGGTGCTCGCCGCCGCGCGAAGCCGATCGGCAGCCTCGCGCACCACGTCGTCGTAGTCTGCGGCCGTCCCGCTCGCTCTCGGCCTCGACGAGACGCGGCGGCCGGCTTCGAGCCGCAGGAACGACAGGCGCCCCTCGTCGCACATCCAGTGGCCGTTGACCTCGTCGTTGACGCGCGGCACGATGCGCTTGATCCGGTCGTCCTGCTGGCCGCGCGTCGTCATCATCTCCTGCTGCGCGCCCCGTCGGCGATCAGAACGTTGCAGCCGCGGGCGCAGCCGCGCGCAGATCGACGGCGTGTTCTTCAGGTACCAGACGCGGGTCTTGAAGCGGAACTCCTTGAGCGTGAGCGCGCCGACGGGGCAGATGTCGACCACGTTGCCGGAGTACGCGTTGTCCAGGCGCTTGCCCGGGGCAGATCCCGATCGACCGTGCGCTCGCCGCGCTGGAAGAACGCCAGCTCGCCCGTCCCCGTGACCTCGTCGCAGAAGCGGATGCAGCGGCTGCACTGGATGCAGCGCTCCTGGTCGAGCAGCACGTGCTGGCCGATGTCGACGGCCTTGGCCAGCGCGAGCTTGGGCTCGGTGTAGCCGGCTCGTGCCCGCCGCCGTGCTCGACCGCGTAGTCCTGCAGCCGGCACTCGCCCGGCCTGGTCGCAGATCGGGCAGTCGAGCGGGTGGTTGATGAGCAGGAACTCCATCATCGCCGCGCGCGCCGCCTCGACGCGCGGCGCTGCGGTGTGGACCACCATGCCGTCCGGCGACCGGCGTGTGGCAGCCGATCACGAGCTTCGGCGCCTTCTCCACCTCGACCAGGCACATGCGGCAGTTGCCCGGCGATCGACAGGCCGGGGTGCTAGCAGTAGTGCGGGATCTCGCTGGCCTCGCGTCGAGCGCCGCCTGCAGGATCGTCGTGCCCGGCGCGACGTCGATCTCCTGGCCGTCGATGCGTCAGCTTGGGCATCGGCTGACTCACCGATGCACGGCGTCCGTCAGGCGCTCGTGACGTGGATCGCAGGAACTCGTCGCGGAACTTCTTGACGAACGATTGCACGGGCCATCGCCGCGGCGTCGCCCAGCGCGCAGATCGTGTTGCCCATCGATGTTGTTCGGCCACGCTGACGCAGCAGGTCGAGTCCTCGGTGCGGCCCGCCCCGTTCTCGATGCCGCTCGAGGACGCGCTCGAGCCAGCCGCAGCCCTCGCGGCACGGCGTGCACTGGCCGCACGACTCGTGCGCGTAGAAGTGCGCGATGCGCGCAGGAGCGCCTCGACCATGCAGGTCGAGCTGTCCATGACCATGATCCCGGCCGAGCCGAGCATCGTGCCCTTCGCGGCCAGCGAGTCGAAGTCGAGGTTCGACGTCGCACTCGTCCGCGCGCGAGCACCGGCACCGACGAGCCGCCGGGGATGCACCGCCTTGAGCGGCCGGTCGTCGTGCAGCATCCCGCCGCCCAGCTCGTAGATCAGCTCGCGCAGCGGGAGCCCCATCGGCGCCTCGTACACGCCCGGGCGCTTCACGTGGCCGCTCAGGCAGTACAGCTTGGGGCCGCTGTTCTTCGGTCGGCTTGCCGATCGCGAGCGAACCACTCGGCGCCGCGCTCGATGATGAACGGCACGTTGGCGAGGGTCTCGACGTTGTTGATCGTCGTCGGGCAGCCCCACACGCCGCGACTGCGCCGGGAACGGCGGCTTGAGCCGCGGGTAGCCGCGATTCGCCCTCGAGCGACGTCATCAGCGCCGTCTCTTCGCCGCAGATGTACGCGCCCGCGCCGCGGTGCACGATCAGCTCGCAGCTCCAGCCGCTGCCGAGGATGTTCTTGCCCGCGTAGCCCTTGGCGTACGCCTCGGCGACCGCGCGCTCGAGCACGCGGGTCCCGTGGACGAACTCGCCGCGGATGTAGATGTAGCACGCGTCGGCGCGGATCGCGTACGACGCCGAGCAGGCAGCCCTCGAGCACGAGGTGCGGGTCGTGCTCCATCAGCAGCGGTCCTTGAACGTCCCGGGCTCGGACTCGTCGGCGTTGAACAGCAGGTAGTGCGGCTTCTTCGATCTCCTTGGGCATGAACGACCACTTCAGCCCGCACGGGAAGCCCGCGCCGCCGCGGCCGCGCAGGCCCGACTTCTTGACCTCGTCGATGACCTCGTCGGGCGTCATCGACCGCACCGCCTTGCGCAGCGCCTGGTACCCGCCCGCCGGCCTCGTAGACGTCGATCGTGACCGAGTCGGTCCTTGTCGATGTTGCGAGTGAGGATCCGTTTCCATGCCCAGGCTCAGGGCAGACCGTCGAGCAGCCGTCGACCGTTTCGGGCAGTCAGGTTTTCGTGATAGTCGTCGTTCAGCTGGAACATCGGCGCGGTGCCGCACGAGCCCGAGGCACTCGACGCGCACGCAGCGAGAACCGGCCGTCCGGCGTCGTCTGCCCCTCTGGATCCCGAGCCGGTCCCGCAGATGCGCCGAGCAGCTCGTCGGAGCCCGCGCAGCATGCAGGAGAGCGTCGTGCACACCTGGATGTGGTGCCGGCCCGACGGCCGCTGCTTGTACATCGTGTAGAACGTGACGCAGCCGTGGACGTGGGACGGCGCCACGCCGAGCCGGGCCGCGACCCACTCGGCGCACGCCGGGCTCGATCCAGCCGTGCGCCCGCTGCACCTCCCACAGCACGGGCAGCAGCGCCGCCTTGGGCTGCGGGATACCGGCGCCACGATCGCGTCGACCCGCTTCTCGAACTCGACCCCGAACACGCGCGCCCCCCGGGTACGGACCTAGCGGTCGACCTCGCCCATCACGGGGTCGAGGCTCGCGATGTTGGCGATGACGTCGGCCACGAGCCCGCCCTCGACGATGGCGGGCAGGATCGCGAGATTGTTGAAGCTCGGCGAGCGGATGCGCAGCCGGTACGGCGACCGTCCGCCCGTCGAGACGATGTAGAAGCCCAGCTCGCCCTTGGGCACCTCGGTCGCGTGGTACACCTCGCCCGCCGGGCACTCGAACCCCTCGGTGACGATCATGAACTGGTGGATCAGCTCTTCCATGCTCGTGAGCACGCGCTGTCTTCTGCGGCAGGAAGATCTTCGGGTCGTCGACGTTGACCGGGCCGTCCGGCAGGTCGCGAATCGCCTGGTCCAGGATCCGGCACGACTGCCGCATCTCCTCGATGCCGCACGAGGTAGCGGTCGTAGATGTCGCCCTGCGTGCCGGTGGGAACGTCGAACTCGTAGCTCTCGTAGCCCGAGTACGGCCGGGCCTTGCGCAGGTCGTAGCTCGACCCCGCCGCGCGCAGCGACCGGTCCCGTCACGCCGTAGCTGACGGCCTGCGCCTGGCCGTGATGCACGCCCACGCCCTGCGTGCGCTTGAGCCAGATCGTGTTGTTCGTCAGCAGCGACTCGTACTCGTCGACGCGGCGCGGCATCGCCTCGGCGAACTCGCGCAGGCGCTCGAGCCACCGCGGCTCGACGTCGTACATCACGCCGCCGACGCGCGTGTACGACGTGGTCAGGCGCGCCCCGCACAGGTCCTCGACCAGGTCGTAGTGCCACTCGCGGTCGCTTGAACGTGTGGAAGAACACGGTCGCCGCGCCGAGGTCGAGGGCGTGCGTCCCGAGCCACAGCAGGTGCGAGCCGATGCGCGCGAGCTCGCAGCACAGGACGCGGATCGCCTGGCAGCGCGGCGGCACCTCGATCCCCAGGAGCTCCTCGACCGCCAGCGCGAATCCGACGTTCGCCGCGAGCGGGCTCAGGTAGTCCATGCGGTCGGTGTAGGGGATGAACTGCAGGTACGTCCGGTTCTCGGCGATCTTCTCCATGCCGCGGTGCAGGTAGCCCAGGTGCGGCACGCAGTCGACGACGCGCTCGCCGTCGAGCTGCAGGACCAGGCGCAGCACGCCGTGGGTCGCCGGGTGCGACGGCCCCATGTTGATCGTGACGAGTCCGGGTGGTCTCGGATGAGCGCTCGATCGTGGCGCATCGGCTAACCACGGTAGAGCGGGAACTCCTTGCGCAGCGGGAAGTCGGTGTAATCGTCGGGCATCAGGATCCGGCGCAGGTCCGGGATGGCCCTCGAAGACGACGCCGAACATGTCGAACGTCTCGCGCTCGTTCCAGTCCGCCGCGCGCCACAGCCCGGAGAGCGACGGGCACCGGGCCCGTGTCGCCCGTCGCGAACCTTGAGCCGCAGCCGGTCGTTCCGCGCGATAGCTGTACAGGTGGTAGCACGATCTCGATCGGCAGCTCGCGATCGGGCCAGTGCGACCGCGGTGACGTCGACGAGCACGTCGAACGCCGTTTCCGGCGTCGTCCCGCAGCCACTCGGCGCAGTCGAACAGCCGCTCGGCGCGCAGCTCGACCCAGTGCCTGGTCGCGGAACGACCCGGCGTCGACGACCGCTTCCGGGAACTTCCGCCGCAGGAGCTCGATCGCCGCGAGGCCGTCCGCCACCCGGGCTACTCCCATTCCAGGGCGCCGCGCCGCCAGAGGTAGAGGAACCCGGCGACGAGGATCCCGAGGAACACGGCCATCTCGCCGAGCACGAACAGCCGCTGGGTCGTGAAGCCACGGAACGTCACGGCCCAGGGGAAGAGGAACGCCGCCTCGATGTCGAACAGGATGAACAACATCGCGACGAGATAGAAGTGGACCGAGAAGCGGTGACGCTCGACGAACTCGAACGGCTTCATGCCGCACTCGTACGGCGTGCGGTCGACGCGCGAGCCCCGTACGCGGCCGAGGAGATGCGTCAGCGCGAGCATCCCGCCCGCCATCCCAACCGCGGTGAGGAGCAAGAGCACGATGGTCAGGCGGCTTCCGGACATCGACACTCCGCGCGGCGAACGCGGACTCTAACACACCGCCGGAAACGGTGTCAAATTCATCCCGGGCCAAAAGAGTCGTGTTTTCAGTGAGTTGGAGCGACGATCATGGCTCGGGTTGGCGCTTGAAGCCGCTCTCTTTGGCCTTCCGCACCGCCTCCTCGAAGCGCTTCTTCGTCTCGATCTCGGCGACCGGTGTCGGCCCTTCGGGGACGCCGTGGCGCTCGAGGTCCTGCTTGCACGTCGCGATCGCCCGGGCGACGGCATCCGACGCCTTGATCTCCTGTGCCATTTCGTAGGATCGGATCGCCTGGGGCAGCTTGGTCTGCATCTGCTGTGCGTGACCGAGACTTTCGAAGGCGACGAACAGCCGTGGGGCGCACTCCGTCGCGTGGGTGAAGATCGCCTCCGCTTCGGCCCAGCGCTCCTGGGCCATGTACGTCTTCCCGAGGTTGGTCATGGCCCAGCAGTGGTCCGGCCGCTGCACTAGCACCTTGCGGAACGATTGCTCGGCACGCGCGTAGTCCTGCGCGCCGAGCGCCGCCCGGCCCACGAGGTTGTAGCTCTGGTACTCGTTCGGTCGCAGCTTCAGCACCCGATCGGCGATCTGCAGCGCCTCTCCATACAGGGCGTCCTTCGTCCGCTTGCCCTCGGCCTGGGCCGCCATGTCCAGCAGCGCCTCGGCCAGCCTCTCGTTCGTCGCCGCATCGCTCGAGTTGGCCTGCGCTGCCTGACGGAACGCCGGCGCGGCCCGCTCGGCGTACCCCAGGTGCATGTACGCCCGGCCGAGCTGGACGAGGACTGCGGCCTGCGGGTGGATCGCTCGCGCCTTCTCCAGGTCGTCGACCGCCTCGGGCCATTTCTCGAGCGTCGCGTACGCGAATCCGCGCAGCGAGTACAGCGGGAACTTCTGCTCGTTGGTCGTGGCCAGCGACTCGGCGCTCTTCAGGGTCGCGATCGCCTTGGCCGAGTCACGACGCGCGAGGTAGCTCCGCGCCAGCCCGTGATGGTATTGGAACTTCGTGCCGTCGATCTCGATCGCCTTGAGCAGCGATACCTCGGCTTCCTTGGGTCGACCGAGCTGCAGGTAGGACAGGCCGAGCATGTGGTAGCCGAAGGCGTACTTCGGCGAGCTGTCGACCATCACCTGGAACCGGGCCGCGGCCTCGGCGTACTTGCCGGTCTTGAAGTACTCGAGACCCTGGGTCAGATCGTCGGTCGCACGAGCCGTGGTACCGGCTACGGCGACGCAGAGCGCGACCAGCCCAACTCTGCCCGCGAGATGTCGACCGCAGGTGCGCATCGCTCAGTGAAGCTTGAACTCGACGAAGACCGTCAAGTATACCGCCACCGGCTTCCCTTGCTGCGTTGCCGGCTTGTAACGCCAGCGCCTGACGGCCGCAGCCGCGTTGTCCTCGAAGCCGAAGTTCGGCCGGTTGCAACGCTGGACCTCGACCTCGGAGACTCGCCCATCGGGCTCGATCACGGCCTGCAGAACCACCGCGCCTTCGATCCTCGCGGCCCGTGCCTGTTCGGGGTACAGCGGCTGGAGCTTGGTGCCCTCGATCAGAATCGGGTTCGACACGTCGCCGACGCCCGCGAGAAACGGCCCGGTGGGTGGCGGAGGCTCGGGGACTCCGATGACGTACTCGGCGTCGGGCGGCAGCATGGGTGCGTCGTCGTCCACCTCGGGCTCACGGATCGGCTCGAGCGCGTCGGGTGCCGGATCGGGGATCGGCATGCGCCTGGCGAGCTGTCGGCGCACCGGCTCCGAGCGCGCGACCCGGGCCGGCGGCGGCGGAACGTACTTCTTGACGACGGGGAGCTCGGAAGCGGGCGGAGGATGGACTCTCTCCTTCGCCGCCGGGAGCCGCACGAAGATCAGCGAGACATGCAAGGTCACCGCGACCACGAACGCCTTGGCCAGGAGCCCTCGGTCGCGCGGGTGATACAGCTCAGCGTAGAGCAGATCCTCGGCCTTGACACGATCATCGGCTCTGAGGCCCAGCTCCGAGGCCATCGCGCCACCTCGGACCCCAGAATACCCTCGATCGGGCGGTCGGTCCGGTCGGTCAATCACCGCATCGGGACTCGAACGGATCGACACCGAACAGGGCGACGTACTCCAGCACCTCGGTCTGCGTCGGTACCGAGACGTTCTGGACCTTGAACCCGCGCGCCTTCTCGGCCACCGCCAGGGCGTCGTAGACCGCGATCATCGCCTGGTAGGGCGCGTAGGGGTCGGCGTACAGGACGACCGGCGTCTCCGGATTGCGGGTCAGCCGAGGCTCCAGGTAGTCCAGGATCTCGTCGGTTTCCATCGGCTTGCAGTCGACGACGATCGAGGAGTCGGGGTTGATGTGGATGAACGTCGCCTCCCCGGCCAGGCTCGGGTCCTGCTCCTGCTCGCTCGGAAGCCTGAACTCGAGACCCTTGGCCGTCGAGAAGACCGTCGTGACCATGAAGAACATCATGAGCAGGAACGCCAGATCGGCCATCGAGGTCGTCGGGATCTCGGCCCGGATCGGCCTGCGCTCGAGCTTCACGGCGCACCGCCGACCGTTCGCTGCTGGGTCAGGAGCAGGACGTTCTGCACGCCGCCGCGTCGCATCTGGTCCAGGAGCTCATCGATCTTCTCGAAGTGCACGGATCGGTCGGCCTCGAGGATGAACTGCTGGGCCGGGTAGCGATAGGTCACCCGAGACGCTTCGAGATAGATGTCCTGCGGTCCGCCGACGACCTTCGTCGACCTGCGGTCCGAGAACTGGTACGTGAGGCTTCCCGAGTCCGGGTCCTTGAGCAGCCGAACGACGGCCGCGTCCCATTCGGCCTCCCTACGCTCGCCTGAGTACGGGAGCTCGACGCTCGTGCGCTCGATGTGATGTACGGTCGCGACCATGAAAAAAATGATCAGCAGGAATGCGATGTCGGCCAGCGACGCCGTGGGAATCGTCGCGCTGACCCGCTCCGGTCGCTCGAGCCTCACCCGCTCAGCGCTCCATGGCCGTCGGCTTGGCCCCCATCCGGTCCATCTCCTCGAACGTCTCGAACAGGATGTTGACCGTGGTCTCGATCTCGCGGGTGTAGGCCGCGACCTTGCTCATGAACAGGTTGTAGAACGGCTGGCACAGGAAGGCCACGATCAAGCCCCAAGCCGTGGTCAGGAGCGCCACCGAGATACCGTGAGCAACGTCTCCGGGGTTGTTCAGCCCGGTCTTGGCGATCGCGTCGAACGAGATGATCATCCCCTGCACGGTCCCGAAGAACCCGAGGAGCGGCGCCAGGTTCGTCACGGTGGCGATGGCCGGCAGGTACTTCTCGAGATAGGCGATCTCGTGGATCGCCGCGGTCTCCATGCTGCGCTCGAGCTGCTCGTGCGACTGGCCGTACTTGAGTAGGCCGGTCTTGACGATCGAGGCGATCGGGCTGCGCTCTTCCTCACACACTTGGATCGCACCCTTGATATTGCCCTTCAACAGCTGCGAGCGAACGCGGGCGATGAACTCGTTCAAGTTCAGCTTGACCCGCCGGAACACGACCAGCTTGTACAGGATGACCGCCACACCGACGACCGAGCACAACGTGATGAAGTGCATCACGAACCCGCCGTCGATGTAGTACTTCCAGAGGTCGCCGAGGAATCCACCCACAGCCATACCTCCGCGGGGCGAGACCCGTGCTCCGTCGTAAGCGTGGGTGCCCCTCGAAGTAAGGTCAGCGTGCAGAGACAGTTAGCTCGTGCATGCTGCGAAGCACGGGCATGCTACGCCTGTGGTGGGAGACCTGTCAAGGGAACCGGACCGCAGCGCAACGCGCGCGCGGCGGTTCGCGCTCAGCTCTGTGCGTCGGCGACGATGCGGCCATCCCGAAGGCGCACGATCCTCTGCGCTCGGCGTGCCAGATGCTCTTCATGGGTCACGAGAACGATCGTATGACCCCGATGATGCAGGTCGTCGAACAGTGCCAGGATCTCTTCGCCGGTCTTGGAGTCCAGGTTCCCCGTCGGCTCGTCCGCAAGCAGCAGGGACGGCCGGTTGACGAGCGCCCGCGCGATCGCCACGCGCTGGCGCTGCCCTCCCGAGAGCTGGTTCGGTCGATGCTGCGCCCGCTCGGCGAGGCCCACCGCCCCCAGCGCCTCGCGGGCGCGCGCCTGACGGTCGGCCCGGCTGATCCCGGCATACAGCAGCGGCAGCTCGACGTTCCCGATCGCGTCCTTGCGCGGCAGCAGGTTGAACGTCTGGAACACGAAGCCGATCTCGCGGTTGCGCACCGCCGCGAGGTCGTCGTCGGCCATGCGCGCGACCTCCTGGTCGTTGAGCCGATACGAGCCGGCGCTCGGCGTGTCGAGGCACCCGACGATGTTCATGAGCGTCGACTTGCCCGAGCCCGACGGGCCCATGACCGCGACGTACTCGCCGCGCGCGATCGCGAGCGACACGCCGTCGAGCGCCCGCACCTGCGTGTCGCCCATGGCGTAGGTCTTCTCGACGTTCGCCAGGTCGATCAGCGGCAAGTCCGATCGCCCCCCTTCACTCGACGGCCAGACCGCGAGCCTCGAGCAGCGTGCCCTTGGCCCGCTCGAGATCGGCCACAGCCTTGGCATTGTCGAGCAGGGCCTGGATCTCCCGGACCTGGGCGTCCGACAGGTCGGTCTGGATCCGCAGCACCTCGAACGACGTCGACATGCCGTTGTCGAACTTCTTCTGCTCGGCCTCGAGCGTCTTGCGCTGGAGCAACGTGTTGGCCCGTGCGGCGGCGATGCGCTTGGCTCCGGACTCCACGTTGCGCGCCGCGGTGCGGACGTCGACGCGGACCGTTTGCTCGACGTTCTGCAGGTCGACCTCGCCCTTCTCGCGATTGAGCGTGGCGATCGCGTAGTCCGCCTTGGCCTGGCGGTTCCCCAGCGGGTACGCGTAGAACAGCCCGACGCGCCAGTCGGTCCCGTCGGTGTCGATCGTCGTGTTCAGCGGGAGCGGCAGGGTCTGCGCGAAGTCGCTCTCCTGCCGCGTGGGGTTCAGCTGCGCGGTGAAGTCGAGCTGGTGCTTCACGTTCTTGTGCGCGACGCGCTCGCTGAGCTGCTCGCTCTCGAGCCGCTGGCGGGCCTGCGCGACCTCCGGACGTCGATCCATCGCCGTGGCCAGGGCCGACTCGAGATCCACGCCCGCCTGCTCGGCGGGAGGCCGATCCGTGGGCACGATCGGCTGGTCCCATGACGGGTCGCTCCGCGGGATCGCGAGCAGTCGCCGCAGCTCGTCCTCGGCGTTCGCGACCTGCGTCTCGGCCAAGATCACGCCCTCCTCGCGCCCGGCCACGCCGGCCTCGGCCTGCGTGATGTCGATCGGTGCGAGCGTCCCGACCTCGACCTTCTTCTTGTTCAGCTCGAACAGGTCCCGAGCCAGCTTGAGCGATTCGAGCGCCACGCCGTGCTGCGCGCGGGCGGCGAGCAGGTTCCAGTACGCATCCTCGACGGCCTTCGCCGTCGCCATCGCCTGGGCCCGCAGGTCCTGCTTCGAGATCGCCAGATCGTTGCGTGCGAGGAGCACGTCGATCGTGTTGACCTCTTTTCCGAACCCCTTGAGCAGCGGCATCTGGAACAGCAGCGCGAGGCCGGTGTTCGTCGCATCGATCGTGTTGTTCTGGATGAAACCGGTCGTGACGTTGATCTCCTGCGACGACTCGTCGAACGTCGATCCGTTGAGCGTCACGTCGTAGCGCGCCCCGAACTGCGTCAGGTCGCGGAACGTCACCGACGCGTTCGCGAACTCGCTGTCGCTCGGAGCGTCGGTCGACGCCCCGGTCCCGAGGTCGGTGATCGTCTGGTCCTGGCCGACGTCGTTGTAGCCGACCTGGGCCTCGAGCACGCCGTCGAACCGGGAGGCCGTCGAGTCGATCCGATGCTCGGCGATCGCCGGGTCCTTGCGCGCGCTGACCAGGTCCAGGTTGTTCGCCAGGGCGACGTGCAGGACCTCGTCGAGCGTGTAGCGGATGGCGTTCGGCGGATCGACAACGGTGGTCCGGATCTGGGGGTCCTGGACGACCTGGGCCCGGACCGGACCGATCGACGTCAGCGCGAGCGCGAGACACGTGAGGATGGCAACAGCAGCTCGGTACACCGGATTCTCCTCCTGAATCGCGCACCCATCGGGCCGCGTCGATTCGCCCCTCGATCCCACGCCGCGGCCGATAGTACGCGCACCCCCTCGCCGCGGTTTCATCCGTTTCGCGCGGGGCCCCGTCGAACGGGCCCCTCAGCATACGCCCTCACACCAGGTGGCACGAGACGCGGCGGCCGCCGTCGAGCGTCCGCAACGCCGGCTCCTCGGCCCGACAGCGCTCGACCGCCAACGGACACCGCGGATGGAACCGGCAGCCGGGAGGCGGGGCCGCGGGCGACGGTGGGTCGCCCGCGAGGGCCGGTGTCCGGGTGGCTCCGGGCTCGAGCTTCGGCGTCGCCGCGAGCAACGCGCGCGTGTACGGGTGCCGGGGGTCCAGGGCGACCTCGGACGCCTTCCCTTCCTCCACGATCCGCCCCAGGTACAGCACCGCGATGCGGTCGCGCAGGTGCTGGACGAGCCGCAGATCGTGCGAGATGAACAGGTACGCCAGGCCCAGGCGCTCACGGAGGTCGAGCAGCAGGTTGACGATCTGCGCCTGGATCGGCGGATCGAGCGCCGACACGGGCTCGTCGGCGACGAGGAACCGCGGGCCGCAGGCGATCGCCCGCGCGATCCCGATGCGCTGGCGCTGTCCGCCCGAGAACTCGTGCGGGTAGCGGTCGTAGGCCGCGCGATCGAGCCCGACCTGCTCGAGCAGCTCGAGCACCCGCGCTCGACGCGCGCGGCGCGCGTGGCGACGAGCCGATGGATCAGGAGCGGCTCGCCGATGGCGGTGCCGACCCGCATGCGCGGGTTGAGGGACGCTGTACGGGTCCTGGAACACGATCTGGAACCGCCGCCGCAGCTTGCGCAGCTCGCGCGCGCGTTCAGCGCCAGCAGGTCGGTGCCCTCGAAATGGATCGACCCCGCGTCGGGCTCGACCAGGCGGACGAGCAGCGCGCCCGAGCGTCGATCTTCCCCGATCCCGACTCCCCGACGAGCCCGACGGTCTCTCCCGGCCTCGACGTCGAGGTCCACGCCGTCGACGGCGCTGCACCGGCGGAGCCGGACGGCCGAAGAGACCGTGACGCCGAGCGAACGTCTTGCGCAGGCCGCGGGCCTCGGACGAGCGCGGCTCACGTCGAGCTCCGGACCACCGCGGGGGGATGCAGGCAGCACGAGACCCGCCGAGCCGGTCGCGACGCGGTGTCCGCCGGGCTCGTCGCCGGCGCACGGGCTCGAACCGATCGGGGCAGCGCGGGTGGAAGCGGCAGCCCGGAGGGCGGAGCCCGGGGTCGGGCACCGTGCCCTGCAGGACGTGCAGCCGGCGGCCCCGCAGCCGTGGCCGCGGGCAACGAGCGCAGCAGCCCCTGCGTGTACGGGTGGAGCGGTGCCGCGGAACAGGTCGGCGACCGGCGCCTCCTCGACGAGCCGACCGGCGTACATGACTCCCGACGCGGTCCGCGTTCTCGGCCACGACACCGAGATCGTGCGTGATCAGCAGCACGGTCAGGCCGCAGCTCGCGCCGCAGCCGGCGCAGCAGCGTCGAGGATCTGCGCCTGGATCGTCACGTCGAGCGCAGTCGTCGGCTCGTCGGCGATCAGCAGGGCGGGCGAGCAGGCGAGCGCGATCGCGAGCATCGCCCGCTGCTTCATCCCGCCCGACAGCTCGTGCGGCGTAGGCCCGGGCCTGCGACGCCGGGATCGGGGAGCGCCACGAGACCGAGGAGTCGCACGGCCTCCGCGCGCGCCTCGGCGCGTGAGCACGCGCCGGTGCGACGCGCACCGCCTCGGCCACTTGGGCGCCAATGCGCAGCACCGGGTTCAGCGCCGCCGACGGCCTCCTGGAATACGAACCCGATGCGCGCGCCGCGGACGTGACGCATGTCGCGCTCGGGGAGCTCGAGGAGGTCCTGGCCCTCGAGCCGGATCCGGCCGCCGACGATCTTTCCGGGCTCGACGAGCCGGATGATCGCGAGAGCCGCGGCGCTCTTCCCACAACCCGATTCGCCGACGAGCGCGTAGGTCTCGCCGCGCCTGAGGGCGAGCGTCAGACCGTCGACGGCGCGGACCGGACCGCGCACGCCCGGATAGTGGACGCGCAGACCGTCGATCTCGAGCAGCGTCTCCATTCCATCGAGCCCGCGCGGATTCTACCGCGCCCCGTTCTGCGCTACCCTGGGCGCCGTGAGGAAGATCGACCTCAGCGAGCGGACGGCGCTGGTCCTCGGTGTGGCCAACCCGCGCTCCCTGGCGTGGGCGATCGCCGAGGCCCTGGGCCAGGCCGGGTGTCACCTGGCATTCACGTACCAGGGCGAGCGGCTGCAGCAGAACGTCACGTCGCTCGCCGCGAAGTACCCCAAGGCGCCGGTGATGGCCTGCGACGTGACGAGCGAGGACCAGATCGCCGGGGTGTTCGCCCGCCTGGGCCACGAGTTCGGCCGGCTCGACATCCTCGTGCACTCGATCGCGTTCGCGCCGCGCGAGGCGCTCGAGGGAGCGTTCCTCGACACGACCCTCGAGCACTGGCGCACGGCGCTCGAGATCAGCGCGTACTCGTTCGTCGCACCTGGCCCGCTCGGCGGCGCCGCTGATGCAAAAGCGCGGCGGGTCGATGCTCGCCCTGACCTACCTGGCGAGCGGCCGCGTCGTCCCGAACTACAACGTGATGGGGAGCGCCAAGGCCGCGCTCGAGCATGCGGTGCGGCAACTGGCGTTCGAGCTCGGACCGCAGAGCATCCGGGTCAACGCGATCTCCGCCGGTCCCGTGGCCACGCTGTCCGCGCGGGGGATCGCCGGCTTCACGGCGATGGCCAGCCATCACCGGGAGAAGGCCCCGCTGCGCCGCAACATCGAGCAGCGGGAGGTCGGCGACGCGGGGCTGTTCCTGTGCAGCGACATGGCGTCGGGGATCACGGGAGAGATCCTGTACGTCGACGCGGGCTACAACATCATGGCCGTCTGAGATCAGCCCAGTCGCAAACCCGGATCGGCCGAGAGCTCGGACCCGGCGAATCGGCCGCGCTCGAGGTGCAGGAACCCCGCGGCCGCGATCATCGCCGCGTTGTCCGTCGTGTAGCGCGGGGACGGCAGGTGCAGGTCGAGGCCCGCATCCCGGGCGGCCTCGCGAAACGCGTCGCGCAGTCGCCCGTTGCACGCGACGCCGCCGGTCACGAGCAGCGTGCGGATGCGCTCCCGGCGACAGGCTTCGATCGTGCGCTTGACCAGCACGCGCACGACCGCGCGCTGGAACGACGCCACGAGGTCGCGGATCGGCCGCGGGACCTCCCGGTCCGCGGGGCCCGCGATCCCGACGAGCCCGTCCTTCGACGCGGCACGCCGCACGGCGGTCTTCAGGCCGCTGAACGAGAAATCGATCGAGTGGTCCTTCATCTGCGCCTGGGGGAACTCGTACGCCCGCTCGTCGGCGCCGCGCGACAGCCGCTCGATCACCGGCCCGCCGGGATAGCCCAGGCCGAGGAGCTTGGCCACCTTGTCGAACGCCTCGCCCGCCGCATCGTCGCGCGTGCGGGCGATCGTCCGGTACACGTCTTCCTCGGGGCACAGGAACAGCGCGGTGTGCCCGCCCGAGACGACGAGGGCGATCGCCGGGAACGCGATCTCGGCGTGCTCGAGGAACACCGAGCGCACGTGGCCCTCGAGGTGGTGCACGGCGAGGAGCGGCAGGCCGCGGTGCCAGGCGATCGCCTTTCCGGCACTCAGGCCCACGAGAAGCGATCCGACGAGGCCGGGGCCCTGCGTCACGGCCACGGCATCGATCGCCTCGAGCCCCGATCCCGACTCGTCGAGCGCCTGGCGCACGACCCACTCGATCGCCTCGACGTGGTGCCGCGCCGCGATCTCGGGGACGACCCCGCCGAACCGGCTGTGCGCCGCGACTTGCGAGGCGACGATCGACGACAGCACGCGGCTCCGGTCCTCGACGACCGCGGCCGCGGTCTCGTCGCACGACGTCTCGATGCCCAGGATCCGCGTCACCGGGCCGCGTCCTCGGCGCCCGACGCGCCGCCGACGACCGCGGCGATCGAGCGGGCGAGCGGAGGACGCAGGACTCCGCGCTCGGTGACGATCGCCGTGATCAGCTCGGCCGGAGTGACGTCGAACGCCGGGTTCTTGGCCCGCGCTCCGACGGGGGCGACGCGCGCTCCCCGGACCTCGGTGATCTCGCGCGGATCGCGCTCCTCGATCGGGATCCGGCTGCCGTCGACGCACGCCGGGTCGATCGTCGAGGTCGGAGCCGCGACGTAGAACGGAATGTCGTGCGCCCGGGCCAGCACGGCGAGCGAGTAGGTGCCGATCTTGTTCGCCGTGTCGCCGTTCGCCGCGATCCGGTCGGCGCCGACGAGCACCAGGTCGACCTCTCCCGCGCGCATCGCGGCACCGGCCATGGCGTCGGCGATCAGGGTCGTGTCGATCCCGTCGCGCATCAGCTCCCACGCGGTCAGTCGTGAGCCCTGAAGGAACGGACGCGTCTCGTCGGCCAGCACGCGCACGGCCTTGCCCTGCTCGATCGCCGCGCGGACGACGCCGAGCGCCGTGCCGTAGCCCGCGGTCGCGAGACCCCCGGCGTTGCAGTGCGTCAGGACGGTCGCCTCGCGCGGCACGAGATCGGCGCCGTGGCGGCCCATCGCCCGACACGCCTCGAGGTCCTCGCGATCGATCCGGCGCGCTTCGCTCTCGAGCCGCGCGGCGAGCGCCGCGTCGTCCATCCCGCGGGCTCGGGCCGCGTCGGCGGTCCGACGCATCCGCGCCACGGCCCAGCCGAGATTCACCGCGGTCGGACGCGCCGCGGCGAGCGTGCGGCACGCGGCGTCGATGCGCCGATCGATCTCGCCCGGCGCCGCACCGACGGCCGAGGTCGCGGCGAGCGCGACGCCGTAGGCCGCGGCGATGCCGATCGCCGGCGCGCCGCGCACGACCATCGCGCGGATCGCCTCGGCGACCTCGTCGGCGGTGTGCATCTCGACCCACGCTTCGACGGTCGGGAGCGCGCGCTGATCGATCATCCGCACGCCGTCGGCTGAGCGAACGACGGGAGCGATCACGTGCAGAGGATAGTCGAGCCGCTGTGCTATTGTCGAAACTCGAACGAAACTCCGCGAGGCCTCGCATGCCCGGTGAGCCGCGCCCGTCTCGCGCCGCGTGGATCGAAGCCGTGTCCCGGGCGCTCGCGCAGGCCCCCGAGCGCCGCGCGCGGTTCGAGACGACGTCGGGTGTCGAGGTCCAGCGCGTGTACACGCGCGACGACCTCGACGGCCGCGATCCGGAATCCGACCTCGGCTGGCCCGGACTCTACCCGTTCACGCGCGGCGTCCAGCCGACGATGTACCGCGGTCGGTTGTGGACGATGCGCCAGTACTCGGGCTTCGGCTCGGCCGACGAGACGAACCGTCGATTCCGCTACCTGCTCGAGCAGGGACAGACCGGGCTATCCGTGGCCTTCGACTTGCCGACGCAGATGGGCTACGACTCGGATCACGCGATGGCCGCGGGCGAGGTGGGCAAGGTCGGCGTCGCGATCTCGTCGATCGACGACATGGACGCGCTGCTCGCCGAGGTGCCGCTCGACCGCGTGTCGACGTCGATGACGATCAACGCGACGGCCGCGATCCTGCTCGCGCTGTACGTCGCCGTGGCGCGCAAGCGCGGCATCGATCCGCGCACGCTGTCGGGCACGCTGCAGAACGACCTGCTCAAGGAGTACGTGGCCCGCGGGACGTACATCTATCCGCCCGCGGCGTCGCTGCGCATCACGACCGACCTCCTGGCGTACTGCAGCGCCGAGCTGCCGCGGTTCAACCCGATCTCGATCTCGGGCTACCACATGCGCGAGGCCGGCGCGACCGCCGTGCAGGAGGTCGCGTTCACGCTGGCCCACGCCGTCGCGTACTGCGAGGCGGCGCTCGCCCGGGGTCTGGCGTTCGAGCGCTTCGGCCCGCGGTTGTCGTTCTTCTTCAACGCGCACTCGAACCTGCTCGAGGAGGTGGCGAAGTTCCGCGCCGCGCGGCGGCTGTGGGCCCGGATCGTACGACAGCGGTTCGGCGTGGCCGACCCGGAGCTCGGGCGCCTCCGGTTCCACACCCAGACCGCGGGATCGACGCTCACGGCGCAGCAGCCCGAGGTGAACGTCGTGCGCACGGCGCTCCAGGCGCTGGCCGCGATCCTCGGCGGCACGCAGTCGCTGCACACGAACTCGATGGACGAGGCGCTCGGGCTCCCGACCGAGCGCGCGGCGCTGCTCGCGCTGCGCACGCAGCAAGTCCTGGCCCACGAGTCGGGCACGTGCGACACGGTCGACCCGCTCGGCGGGTCGTACTACGTCGAGTCGTTGACCAACGCGATCGAGGATGCGGCCCGCACGTACCTCGAGCGCATCGATGCACTGGGCGGTGCGGTGCGGGCGATCGAGCGCGGATTCCCGCAGCGCGAGATCCACGACGCGGCGTACGCGTGGCAGAAGCGCGTCGAGTCGGGCGACGCGGTGGTCGTGGGGGTCAACCGCTACGCCGACACGGAGTGCGTTCCGGCCGAGGTGCTGCGCGTCGACGAGACGCTGGCCCGGCGGCGCGGCGAACACCTGGCGGCGCTACGCGCCGCCCGCGACGGATCGCGGGTCGAGCGCGCGCTCACACAGGTCGAGCAGGCCGCGCGCGGCGCGACGAACGTCGTCCCGGCGATCCTCGACGCGGTCGAGGCGCGCGCGACGCTGGGAGAGATCGCCGATCGCCTGCGCGTGGTGTTCGGCGGGCACCACGAGTCGTTCGTCGTCTGAGCCGTCCCGCGTTGCTATACTGCCCCGCCGCCGCTCCGGCCCACACCCATGAAATCCCCGTTCATCCGCAACTTCAGCATCGTCGCGCACATCGATCACGGGAAAACTACGCTGTCCGACCGGCTGCTCGAGCGCACGGGCGCGATCAGCGAGCGCGAGCGCCAGGATCAGCTGCTCGACTCCATGGACCTCGAGCGCGAGCGCGGGATCACGATCAAGCAGCACACCGTGACCCTGGGCTACACCGCCCGGGACGGCCAGACCTACGTCCTGAACCTGATCGACACGCCGGGGCACGTCGATTTCTCCTACGAGGTGTCGCGCAGCCTGGCCGCGTGCGAAGGCGCGCTCCTAGTCGTCGACGCGAGCCAGGGCGTCGAGGCCCAGACGCTGGCCAACGCGTACCTGGCGGTGGACGCGGGTCTCGAGGTCATCCCGGTGATCAACAAGATCGACCTCCCGTCGGCCGACGTGACGCGGGCCAAGGAGCAGGTCGAGAGCATCATCGGCATCGACACGGCCGCCGCGATCGCGGCGTCGGCCAAGGAGGGTGTGGGCATCGAGGAAATCCTCGAGGCCGTGGTGCGCCTCGTTCCCGCACCGTCGGGCGAGTACGACGCGCCGCCCAAGGCCCTCGTGTTCGACTCGTGGTACGACACGTATCGTGGGGTCGTGATGCTGATCCGCGTCGTCGACGGCGTGCTGCGCCGCGGCCAGCGCATCCTGATGATGAACACCGGCGGCGTGTACCAGCTCGAGGAGCTCGGGGTGCTCTCGCCCAAGCCGACGCTGCGGCCCGAGCTCGGCGTCGGCGAGGTAGGCTACGCGATCGCGAACGTCAAGAAGATCGCCGATTGCCAGATCGGCGACACGCTGACCGACGCCGACCGCCGCGCGACCGAGCCGCTCCCCGGGTTCCAACGGGCCAAGTCGATGGTGTTCGCCGGTCTGTACCCGACCGACGCCGACCAGTACGAGAGCCTGCGCGACGCGATGGAGAAGCTGCGGCTGAACGACGCGTCGTTCTCGTTCGAGCCCGAGAGCTCGGGGGCGCTGGGATTCGGCTTTCGCTGCGGTTTTCTCGGCCTGCTGCACATGGAGATCGTCCAGGAGCGCCTGGAGCGCGAGTTCGACCTGGATCTGATCACGACGGCGCCCGGCGTGTCGTACCGCGTCGTCACGACGCGCGGCGAGACGGTCGAGGTGTCGAACCCGACGCGCCTGCCGCCGCGCCAGGCGATCGAGCGCATCGAGGAGCCGGTGATCGACGGGCTGATCCTCACGCCGCCGGACTACGTGGGCAACCTGCTGCGGCTGTGCGACGAGCGTCGCGGCGTGCAGAAAAAGATGTCGTACCTGTCGCAGTCCCGGGTGCTGCTCGAGTACCACCTGCCCCTGGCCGAGGTGGTGCTCGATTTCTACGACCGGCTGAAGTCGGTGTCGCGGGGCTACGCGTCGTTCGACTATCACGTCGCGGGCTACGTCGAGAGCGACATGGTCAAGCTCGACCTGCTGGTCAACGGTGACCCGGTCGACGCGCTGTCCCTGATCTGCCACGCCGCCAAGGCCGAAGCGCGGGGCCGGGCGCTCGCCGCGAGGATGAAGGACCTGATCCCGCGCCAGCTGTTCGAGGTCGTGATCCAGGCTGCGGTCGGAGGCAAGATCCTGTGTCGGGAGACCGTGCGCCCGGTGGGCAAGAACGTGCTGGCCAAGTGCTACGGCGGCGACATCACGCGCAAGCGCAAGCTGCTCGAGAAACAGAAGGAAGGCAAGAAGCGCATGAAGCGGGTCGGGCGGGTCGACATCCCGCAGGACGCGTTTCTCGCGATTCTCAAGGTCGACTGACGGCGCCCTTCACGATACTCTGGGGCCCGGATCGCCGGGCACAGGGAGGTACGATCGTGCGTCGAGACGCGCGTGCGTGGACCGTGTTGGTGTGCTCGAGCCTCGTCGCGCTCGCGACCGACGTCGAAGCCGCGAAGTACCGCTACGGTCGCCAGGAGGCCGCGCCGCAGGGCATCGTCGTGGTGGTCGAGGGCGGACTGTACAACCCGCGCAACACGGACGCGGTCGTGGCCACCGAGGAGAGCATCGAGGATTTCGGCGGCGGGACGAACCAGATCCGGCCGATCCTCCCGCTATGGGACGAGGACGTCGCGGGTAAGGTCGGCCTGGGCTACACGTGGGGCGGCGGTCAGCGCGTGCTCGCCAGCTACTGGGCGTTCTCGGCCGACCAGTCGGCGGTGGGAGACGGCCCGGGCGTGGGTCGGCTGCACTTCGCCGTCGGGCCTCCGATCTTCACCGGTGGCCAGTACGTGGGGGACAACGCGACCCCCGGATCGTACGCGCTCGAGACGAAGGTCGAGGCCGAGGTCGTGGACGTCGACTGGAGCCGGACCTACGCGTCGTCCGAGTCGCTGTCGCTCGGCTGGTCGCTCGGCCTGCGCTACGCGACGTACACCGAAACGACCCAGGGGCTCTACGACGAGGCGAGCTCGCTCAGCCCGAACCTCGGGCGCGTCAGCTACGCCGCATTCAAGACGAACGAGAGCGAGGCGTTCGGCGCCCGCGTCGCCGGTCGGGGATCGTTCGGCATCGGCGCCGGTTTCTCGATCGACGGCGAGATCGGGCTGTCGCTCCTCGACAACCAGATCGACTCGCTGTCGCGCCTGGCGCCGATCGGCACGGACAACCAACCCACGACGCCGGTCGCTCGGGCCCGGGTATTCGACGACGGACGATCGGGGACGATCTTCGACGTCGAGCTGACCCTGGCCTGGCAGACCTCGGAGGGCCACTTGCGGTTCTACGGCGGCTGGCGGCAGTCGGTGTGGGACGAGATCACACGGGACCTCGTCCGGAACTTCCCGGGTACGAGCGCCCCGCTCGAGGACCGGTCGAGCGTGACGTTCTCGGGCTACGTTTTGGGCGTGATCTTCCGCCTGTGACCCGGCGGCCTCCCGATTTCGGTTTGACAAAGATGGGGGGCGCGAGTATACCCTCTCCGGTTTCGCTGACGAGCACGGGCAGGAAACCCCAGTAGATACAGCGGTTACGGGGGAGGATTCAACTTGAGACGCTCTCTGATCCTGGCGCTCGGGGCTGCGCTGGTCCTCGCTCCAGGTGCCTTCGCCCAGGCCACCCTGTTCGTCGACGATTCGAACTGTCCGGGACCGGGGACCGGCACCACGGGCAATCCGTTTTGCCGCATCCAGACGGCCTACGGCGCCGCGGCGAGCGGTGACGAGATCCGCGTTCGTGCCGGGACGTACCTGGAATGCGTCCGCGTGGCGGATTCCGTCCCGCCGAAGAACGTGCACCTGTTCGCCGAGGCCGGACCGACCCAGACCACGATCAACGCCACCGGCCTGAACTGTCTGTCGGGCGGTGGCATCCCGACCGGCGCCGTTCGCATCGGTGGGAACGCCTCGTCGATCGAGGGGTTCCGCATCGTCGGCGGGAGCAACTCCGGGCTCGTCGCGATCGGTGAGGTCACGATCACGAACAACGTGGTCGAGAACAACTCCGCCGGCGCCGGCGGAGGGATGTACCTGTATCCCAATCCGTGCGCGTATGGCGCGTCAGACATCGTCGTCACCGGCAACACGGTGCGGAACAACGCGGCCGTGTTCCAGAACGACGGACGGCCCGGGCTCGGCGGCGGCGTCTACGTCAACGCCGCGGCGCCCGGCGGAGGCTGCGCCGGGAGCGTCACGGTCCGACTGGAGAGCAACACGATCCTGGGGAACAACTCGGACGCCTCGGGCGGCGGTGTGTTCGCGTTCACGAATACGGCGCAGGGCCAGTCCGCCACGATCACGATCACGCAGAACACGATCGACAACAACGGCGCGGGGAGCATCGCGCAGTACTCGAACGGCGACTACGTCCTCGGCTTCGGCGGCGGCGTCTACGTGTCGACCTACGGCTACGGCGTCGAGACGATCGACGTCACCTCGAACCAGGTGCGCGGCAACTCGTCGGAGTTCGATTTCGGCGGCGGCCTGTCGGCATCGGCGCAGGCCACGATCCCGGCGAACCAGACGGTTCGCGTGCTGAACAATACCGTGACCGGGAACTCGGCGGACGTCGCTGGCGGCGGCATCGAGGCGTTCCTCTCCGTGTTCGACCTCCCGGCGACCGACACGGCGCGCGTCGTGGTCGAGGGGAACACGGTCACCGGCAACTCGGCGGAACTGGGAGGCGCGGGCATGATCGCGCGGGCGTCTTCCGCACGATCGGCGTCGGGAAACGCCGAGATCCGCGTCGAGGGAAACCGGGTCTCGGGCAACACATCGGGGTTCTTCGGCGGCGGGGTCGAGATCAACGTCGCGGCCGACTCCGATCCCGACGACGGCCTGGGGCCGATCCTGCCGGCGTCGATGACCGTGACGCTCGAGAACAACCGGATCGACGGAAATGATGTCATCACCGACCCGAACGACGGTACCGCCGGAGGCGTCTTCGTGTTGGTGGACTCCCGGGGAGACGCGACGGCGACCGCGGACCTGCGGCTGAACACGATCTGGGACAACTCGATCGACGATCCCGCAGGGGTCGGGGGCATCCAGATCGAATCCGAGACTTCGGTCGACACCGATGCGAACGAGGGGTTTGCCGAGGTGTTGATCGACAGCTCGATCGTCGGCCAGAACGATGGGACCGCGATCGGGGGCCCGGGACCCGGCGAGGAAGGTATCTTCGCCACCGGGCTCGGCACGTTCAACATCGACGTGAGCATCGATTACACGGACTTCTTCGGCAGTACGGGTCCGAACTTCGACACGTGGATCGTTCCCGGTGTCGGAAACCTGTTCGTCGACCCGTTGCTCTCGGCCACGACGCTCGTGCCCAGCGGCTGCTCGCCGACGATCGACGCGGGGAACCCCGCACTCCCCTTCGACCTCGAGCCCGCACCCGACGGCGGACGCGTGAACATGGGTCACACCGGCAACACGCCCCAGGCCGCGGCGTCGCTCGCCGATCCGACCGGCGACGGCATCGTCGACGGGATCGACGTCGTGCGGCTGTCGGTGGCGTTCGGCTCGAGTACGGGTCAGCCGCGGTACAACGCGGCGACCGACTTCGACTCTTCCGGCCAGGTCGACGGGACCGACCTGGCGGTTCTCGCCGGGGACTTCGGCGAGACATGCCCCTGAACGTTGAGGACGATGCAATGAACCGCAATCTGCTCCACCGCACACCGGGCGTAGCCCTGATCGTCGCTTTCGCCGTCGCCGCGTTCGCCTGCGGGGGCGGCGGCGGGGGCGGAGGCAACCCGCCGGCGGCCCTCATCGCCTCGTTCACGCCCGGGAACGCGACCCCCGGAGCCAACACGCTGAGCATGACCGCAACGACCGCGGGTGCTGCGTTTTCGGTCCAGGTCAACGTGACCGGGATCAACGACTTCTTCGGGGCCGGGTTCCGTGTGAACTTCGACCCGGTCACGGCGTCGTTCAGCGGCTTCAGCTCGGCCGGTTCGCTCCTGGGCACCGGCGCCGGCACCACCGAGTTCCAAGCTGATCTCGTCAGCCCCGGCGAGATCGCGGTCGCGGCCACGCTGCAGGGTCAGCTCGCAGGCATCGACGTCGCGGCGACGCAACTCTTGATCACGCTGAACTTCACGGCGACGGCGGTGACGCCGGCCAACCAGCTCACGTTCGGCACGGCGGCCGAGCGTCTGGTCACGACCTGTCCGGCTCCCCCGGCAGCGTGCACCGACGTCCCCGACGCCAACCTGACCTGGTCGGGCGGAACGATGACCGCTACACGCTAGGTCCGAGAATCCGCTACCCTGCGGGTTCGATGGTCACACGTCTCGAG
Organism: uncultured Acidobacteriota bacterium; assembly: GCA_963824225.1. Lineage (GTDB taxonomy): Bacteria > Acidobacteriota > Polarisedimenticolia > Polarisedimenticolales > Polarisedimenticolaceae > CAWGOF01. The sequence continues at coordinate 2,183,955 of CAWGOF010000003.1, forward strand.
ATCGCGACCCGGCCCGCCCTACCCGACTCGCGCGGCTCGGCCGTCGCGCGCAAGATCCGCTCGTTCCTTGGCATCTCCGTGGGCGACGTGCGCACGTGCGACGTCTACCGGATCGACGCCGATCTCGGGCCGGAGGAAGCGCCGCGCGTCCTCGCCGAGCTCGTCGATCCGGTGCTGCAGGTCGGGGCGATCGGCCGGCTCGACCACGGGTCGTTCGACGTGCTGGTCGACGTGGGGTACAAGCCGGGGGTCACGGATCCCGTGGGCAAGAGCGCGCGCGTGGCGATCGAGGACACGCTCGGCCGGCGGCTGCCCGAGAGCGCCGCAGTCTACACGTCGCGCCTGTATCTGCTGTTCGGGGCGTCGCGCGAGGACGGCCGGCGGATCGCGGGCGAGCTCCTCGCGAACCCGTTGATCCAGACCGCCGTGGTCAGAACACGTGACGAGTGGCGCGCCTCGGTGCCCGACCTGGCGGTGCCGCGCGTCGAATCCGCACACGCCCGCGATCGCCCTGCCGGTCGACCTGCCGGCCGCCGACGACGGCCCTCGGCGCTCTGAGCCGCGAGCGACTCCTCGCGCTGAGCGTGCGCGAGATGCGTGCGATCCGCGACCACTTCGCCGCCGCGGCGATCCACGATCCGGGCCGCGGTCGCGTGGAGCTCGACCATCGGCCGACGGACGTCGAGCTCGAGTGCCTGGCCCAGACGTGGAGCGAGCACTGCAAGCACAAGATCTTCCAGGCCACGATCGTGCACCATGAAGCCGGGGCAGCCCCCGAGACGATCCGCTCCGCTGTTCTCGACCTACATCCGCGGCGCGACCGCAGGAGATCGACGCCGCGGTGCGCGAGCGCGAGGGACGCTCGTGGCTCGTGTCGGTGTTCCACGACAACGCCGGCGTCGTTGCGTTCGACGACGAGTCGCACCTCGTGTACAAGGTCGAGACGCACAACTCGCCCTCGGCGCTCGACCCGTACGGCGGGGCGATCACCGGGATCGTCGGCGTCAACCGCGACCCGTTCGGAACGGGGCTCGGTGCCGATCTCCTGGTCAACGTCTGGGGCTACTGCTTCGCCGATCCGGCGTGGGACGAGGAGCTGCCGCGAGGCCTGCTGCACCCGCGGCGCATGCGCGACGGCGTCCACGAGGGCGTGATCGACGGCGGGAACCAGAGCGGGATCCCGTACGGCCGCGGCTGGGAGCTGTTCGATGGCCGGTTCCTCGGGAAGCCGCTCGTGTTCTGCGGCACGGTCGGGACGCTCCCCGTGCTCGTCGCCGGGCGTCCGGGCGAGCGCAAGCGTGCGCGACCGGGCGACCGGATCGTCATGACCGGCGGCCGCATCGGCGCCGACGGGATCCACGGCGCGACCTTCTCGTCGGCGGCGCTCGACGAGTCGGCGCCGGTGCAGGCGGTGCAGATCGGCGACCCGATCACGCAGAAGCGGATGTTCGACTTCCTGCTCGAGGCGCGCGACCACGGGCCTCTACGCGGCGATCACCGACAACGGCGCCGGCGGTCTCTCGTCGTCGGTCGGCGAGATGGCGCGCGAGCCCGGCGGCGCGCGCGCTCGATCTCGCACGCGCCCCGCTCAAGTACCCGGGGCTCGCGCCGTGGGAGATCCTGGTCTCCGAGGCCCAGGAGCGCATGACGCTCGCCGTCCCCCCCGAACACGTCGAGGCGTTCCTCGCACCTTGCGCGGCGCCGCGAGGTCGAGGCCACGGTGCTCGGCGAGTTCACCGACGACGGCCTGTTCCATGTGACGTACGGCGCGCGAACGGTCGGGCGCGTTGTCCATGGCGTTCCTGCACGACGGCGCGCCGCCGCTCGAGCTCGTCGCACGCTGGGCTCCGCCCGCGTTGCCCGAGCCGCCGGCCGATTCGCGAGTCCGGGACGACGAGCTCGGCGCGGCCTGCTCGCGCTTCTCGCGCCGGCTGCAACGTCTCGGCTCGACGAGACGCTGCCATCGCCGGCTACGACCACGAGGTCAAGGGCCTCACGGTGATCAAGCCGTTCGTCGGTCGGGAGCGTCGACGTTCCGGCCGAGGCGACCGTGTTCCTCGCGCGCCACGGCTCGCTGCGGGGCTTCGTTCTCGCCGAGGGCATCAACCCGTTCTTCTCGGACCTCGATCCGCACGCGATGGCCCGGTCGGTCGTCGACGAAGCGGTGCGCAAGCTCGTGGCGGCGGGCGCGCGATCCCGACCGGATCGCGCTCCTCGACAACTTCTGCTGGCCCGATCCGGTCGAGTCCGACGACAATCCCGACGGGGCGTACAAGCTCGGCCCAGCTCGTCCGCGCGTGCCGCGGACTCTACGAGGCCTGCGCGGGCGTACGGCGCGCCGCTCGTGTCGGGCAAGGACTCGATGAAGAACGACTCGACGATGGGCGGCGTCACGATCAGCGTCCCGCCGACGCTGCTCGATCTCGGCTCTGGGACAGATCGACGACGTGCGGCGGGCCCTGACGCTCGAGCTCGAAGCCCGCGGGCGACGCTCGTGTACGTGCTGGGCGAGACGCGGGACGAGACGTGGCGGCAGCGAGTACGGACGGTGGCTCGGCGAGCGCGACGGTCTGCGGGCCGCGCTCGGGCGAGCCGCAGCCGTACGTCGGAGGCGCCGTGCCGCGCGTCGATCCTCGGGAGACCGTGCCGCTCTACCGCGCGGTGGCCCAGGCGCAGCGCTGGGGACTCCTGCGCTCGGCCACGACGACGTCGGGTCGGTGGGCTCGCCGTCGCCTGGGCCCGGTCGGTCCTGGCGTCGGCGGTCGGGCTCGAACTCGACCTCGAGCGGGCCGAGGACCTCGCGCGTCTAGCGGGCGACGCGGCGCTGTTCTCCGAATCGAACGGCCGCCTCGTGGCCACGGTCCGGCCGAGCGACAGCGCTCGATTCGAGGACGCGTTCCACGGGCGCGCCTGCCGGCGCATCGGCACCGTCACCGCTCGGGCGCGGCTCGTCGTCCGACGCGGCGCGCACGTCCTCCTCGATCTCGAACGGCAGGCGTTGAACGCCGCGTTTCGCTCGGGGTTCGCCGATGCCTGATCAGCCGCTCGAGCGATTCCGCGCGCTCCCGGCCGACGAGCAAGCCGAGCTGCGCGAGCGCGTGCAGGTGCTCGTCATCACCGGTCTCGGGCTGAACTGCGAGGCCGAGACCGAGGCGGCGTTCCGACTCGCGGGCGCGAGCCCGCGACGAGTTCACCTGCTCGACCTGCTCGACCGTCCGGAGACGCGGCTCGGCGAGGACCGCGATCGTCGCGCTTCATCGGTGGCTTCGCGTTCGGCGATCACCTGGGCGCGGGCGTCGGTCTTCGCCAACAAGATCCGGTTCCGGCTGTACGACCCGCTGGTCGAGTTCATCGACCGCGGAGGGCTGGCGATCGGGATCTGCAACGGGTTCCAGACGATGGTCCGCCTGGGTATGCTGCCGGGGCTCGACGGCGACTACCGCACGCCGCGAGCGACGCTCGCGCCGAACGACCGACTGGGCTACCGGGACGCGTGGGTCCGCCTGGGCTTCGACGCGGCCTCCCCGTGCGTGTGGACCCGCGGTCTGACGACGATGGAGCTGCCGTCGCGCCACGGCGAGGGCAAGTTCCTCGCCGAGAGCCCGCAGGTGCTCGAGCGGATCGAGGCCCACGGTCAGGTCGCCGCGCGATACATCGACCCCGACGGCCGGCCGACCGAGGAGTGGCCCCACAACCCGAACGGCTCGCCGCACGGCGTCGCCGGCGTCTGCGATCCGTCGGGGCGCCTGTTCGGCTTGATGCCACATCCCGACGCCTATCTCTATGGTTTCCACCATCCCAATTGGATAGCCCTGGCCCGCGCGGGGAAGCTGCCGGCCGACGGGGAAGGGCTGGCCATCTTCCGCAACGGTGTGGATGCGGCCGCCATATCCGTGGCTTTCGGCTGACCGCTCGCGCGCCACCCGTCGTTTCATTCGATCGCTCGCGCTGGCAACTCGTTTGCTGGTCCCTAGGCGGTATGACACCGTTCGAGACACCACTGATCAAGCAGGACGTCTGGTTACGCCTCCAGTTCCACGATCGAACCGTCCGCTTGCTCGACTATCTCGCGGGGCGTCATGAGAAGCCCGTAACCCTCGGGCGCGCCGCGTCCGCCGCGGGCATGGAGCGAACGGCGTTCTCACGCTTCTTCCGGCAACGCATCGGGCTACGCTTTTCCGAGTTCCTGCGCGCCTATCGTGTGGCGCTCGCGATCCGAGAGATGGAGCATCACGATCGCTCGGTCTCCGAAGTCGCCCATGGACTCGGCTACCACTGCGTCGAGACGTTCGAGCGTGACTTCAGGCGGATGACCGCCACGTGCCCGACGTCCTACCGGACCCGGCTCTACCTCCAGACGGGCATCGCTCCACGGCGCGCCTCGTCCGAATAGACCGACATCCGTTGGCAACTGTTCGACAGGCGTTTGCCGGCGCTTGTCCCAGACCCGTCACCACGCTACACGAAGGTCATCGCTGCCGGGGGACGCGGGAAGGAGGTCTGAAATGAGCCGCTCCGGGAGGTGCCTCGATGTCGTCGTCTTCGTCAGTCTCCTCGTGGGGCACCCCACGCTGGTCCTTGCGCAGACCGCTTCGGAGCATTTCCCCAACGACGACGGCGGTGCCAACGTGCAGGTGAACGGCACGCTCGAGCTGACGCTCAAGGAGCAGGGCATCGGTGCCCCGATCAAAGCGACGGCCACCTTGACGATCGGCGAGACGGGACAGCAGGTCGCCGTCGATGCGGCAAGACAGCTGTGCCTCGCGGCGTCCACCGGTCCGGTGGCGATGGTCTGCGACGACCCCACCTGCACGTTTCCGATCGGGTTGAGCAAGAGCATCACCTGTACGAAGGGTGACACGGGGTTCTCGCTCACCCGGCTCAACACGCAAGTCAGCTTCACCGTGGCCCCGACGGGAGCGAGCAAGATCCAGGCGCTGAATTGCCGCACATCGTCGGGAAACACACACGGAGACGATTTGCTGGAGCGCGTCTTCGTGAGCGTGGAGCCGAACGGTGTCCACGGAACCGTCGCGTTCCGCGTGCACCACGTTCAGGGCGGCCAAAACCCTCGGGCGTTCACCGTCAACACGACCGGACTCTCGGATCAGGCCCTGCACGATGCCATCGCGGCCGGATACAACAACCTGGGCTTGGGCCTTCACGCGGTCACCCGCACGCCAGCGTCCTGCTTGCTGTCCGCCGCTCCGGAGACGATCCCGGGGCACTTCGCGGAGATCACCTATTCGCCCGCAACGCAGTCGACGATCCTGGACTTCGAGGTCGACGGGCTCCGAACCGGGAATCTGGTGGGCCAGCGAATCACGATCGAAACCTCCGGCCCGCCCGACCCGACGCCGTCACAGTGTCCGGTCGACGACCTCCTCTACGGCGGTGACAAGGCGACGATGACGTGGAGCTTCCCCGCATCGGGCTGCGATCTACCCGCGAGCTTCGACGTGGTTCGGGCCGACCTCGACTGCCGCTGCAGCGCGTGCGCCACGTGCCTCGGGAACGACGGCCCCGACACGATCGCCGACGCGACCGTTCCGGACCCCGACCGCGGCTTCTGGTACCTGGCGCGAGTGAGCGGCGGAACGTGGAACGGTCCGGGGACGAGTCAGAAGTCGGACTACGACGTCGCGCCCCTGGCGCCGACGTGCGTGCCCTGAAGGAGGGGCTTCAAGATGGTCGGAACAACGAAGGCTCTCGGTCTCGCGGTCGCGGCGCTCGTCTTCGCGGCGCAACTGACACGGGTCGCTGCGGCGCCACCAGGCGGGGTGTCGGAGCATTTCCCGAATGACGGCGAGTGCGGCGGACCTCTGTGCAACGTGGACTCACCCTGCGTCGGCTGCGGACCGACGGCACTCGATCTGAGACTCGCTGTCGCGGGGATGGGGGCTCCGCTCGCGACCACCGTGGCCTTGACGGCCCTCGACACCGGAGCTGTGGTTGCCGACAACGCCGCGACCGCCCTGTGCACGGCTGCCGTTACCGCAGGATGGGCTTGCGGCGGGGGCTGCGCCTTCCCATCGCCGCTCCTGTCGTGCACGAACGCCGGAAAGCAGATCGACTTCAGCCAGAGCTCCTTCTCGTTCAGCGTCGTTCCAGGGAACGCGAGCACGAAGATCGCGAGCCTGCACACGAAGACGACCGCGGGCAACACGCACGGCCCCGACCTCCTGACCCGTGTGCTTCTCCGCGTCAACCCGAACGGCCAGCACGGAAACGTGCTCCTCAAGGCGACCGGAGCGCCGGGCCCGGGCCCCAATCCGTTCACCGTCAACACGACGGGCTTGAGCGACCAGGCATTGCACGAAGCGATCCGCCAAGGGTTCGCCGCAATGGGTATCACACCGGTCCTGCACCCAGGCTCCGACAGCGTTCTGTCGGTCGCCCCGGCGAACTTCAACGGCCATTTCGTCGAGATCTCCTATCCCGCGAGCGTCACGGAGTTCGAGGTGAATGGACGGCCGGGCCAGATTCTCACCACGGAGACAACCGATCCGACCAGTCTCGCGGTTCCGGCGCTCGGCGCGTGGGGCGCGGCGATGCTGGTCGCGATCCTCCTGCTCAGCACGTGGATGGCCCGCCGGCGTCATGGACACCAGCCGACATAGCTCACGCCTGACGATCCGTCGCGTGCTCTGGTTCGGGCTGCAGCTCGTGCCCCTGTTCGTCGTGTTCCTCTGGCTCTACCCCAAGCTGTACCCGGTCTACTCGGGCTGGGTCGTGGCCGGTGTCAACGCCGGTTACCGCGCGGGGTCGGTGCCGCTCGAGGTTCGCGCCGAACGGGGGGGTGGAGACTTGAGCGCCTATGTCTCGCTGCCGGACGGCGGGTCCGCGCTCCTGGTCACCGATCACACCCCGGAGAACGTGCTTCTCGGTCTGCTGCTGTTGCCCACGCTGGTGCTGGCGACCCCGATCGCGCTGAGCAAGCGAGTGTCGCTGTTGCTCGTCGGCCTGGCTCTGATGTACGTCCTGCACGTCGCGTGCGTGGGGCTCTTCTTCCACGAGCTGCTGCGGCTCCGGCGTGGCCAAACCGGGCCGTTCTCGAACTGGGCGCTCGCGTGGATCCTGACGAGCGGCCAGACCGGCTCCCTCGTGCTCTGGACACTGCTGACTGGCGGTTACTGGTTCCCGGGAGCGCTGGGGGCGATCCGCTTTCGCGGGAAGAACCCTGTCCCGCGCAACGCGGCCTGTCCCTGCGGCTCGGGGCGCAAGCACAAGCACTGCCGTGGCGGGGTGGGCGTCCGATGTTGAGCGACCGGCTGTGGGCGGGTTGGGATCGCAATCGGCCGATGTTGCGCTACTGGCTGATCTTTGTCGTCCTGCTCGGCGCATTTCACGCGTCCCTCACCGTGGGCGAGCCGTTCTGGCGCGCGCTCGATGCGGGAACGGCCAGCCTGATGGCCTGGTGCCTGTCGTTCCTCGGGCACGGAGCGAGTGCGCATCGCGCCGTGGTGACTTCGTCGCTCTGCTCCGTGACGATCATTCACGAGTGCACGGCGGTGCATCCGATCGCCATCTTCGCCGCGGCGGTCATCGCCTACCCGCTCTCGTGGACGGCGCGCCTGATGGGGATCGCCATCGGCGTTCCGACCCTCTTGGTCATCAACCAGGTTCGGCTCGTCAGCCTGTGCTACATCGGCCGCTGGTATCCGGCGAGCTTCGAGCCCGCCCATCTCCTGGTCTGGCAGTCGCTGATCGTGCTCCTGACGGCCCTGCTGTTCGTGGGCTGGATCTTCCTGACCACGCGGCGGTAGTCCTGACGTACGAGAGCGGAGGAGCTCATGTCACGATCTTTCGCGCATCGAGCCGTGTTGGTTCTGGTCGTCGTCTGGTCCGTATCTCGAGCGAACACGCTGGGCCAGGGTTGCCCGACCGGGATGGGTGTCTGTCCGAGCGAAGACGCGGATTGCACGACGGACGACGGTCAGGAAGGGTTCTGCCACACGACGTACCTCATACCGCCCAGCTCGAGCCCGTTCTGCGATTGTCAGCCCGTGGGGAACTCGAACGACCCAGACCTCCACATACCCTTCTACCGAACTTTTCTCGAGGATGACGTGCAGCTGAGCGCGGCGGGAAACATTCAACCCGGTGCCAACGTCCACCTCACCGGGAACCTGCCGGCTCAGATGACGCTGATCAAGGGAGACACGTCCCAGAGCGTCGCGCTGTCCAGCGCCAGCCTGGATATCCAGATCGACTCGACCATCGACGGCACCGGACGTTCGACGTACGTCGTCACCGGCGGGAGCGGACAGTTCCATCCGTACGTGTTCGCTGGGCAGCCAATCGGCTCGTCGAGTTTCGTGGTCGAGCGTGGAAACGGTTGGATCCGCTGGGCCGACGGGGTCCTGTGGGGCTCGCTGCGGATCCGGACGTCCGTGGCCGGGTTCGCGGACGTCGTGGCGACCGCCATCGGTCCGGGCAGCGTGAATCTCGCCACGGACGTCGTGACCCTCGACCCACGCGACGCCGCCGTCGAACTATCCGCGCCGTTCGTCCCCGCGATCTCCCCCTGGGGGATCGGTGCGCTCCTGCTGCTCGTCCTCGCCGCGGCAGCGCTGCGGCTGCGGCGCCCCTGACCCCGACGGACTAGGCGCGCACCGCCTCCGCCGGGAACTCGACCTTCGTGCCCTCGCGCACCCGGATCTCGCGGAACGCGTCGGTCAGCTCGCGCGTCATCACACCCGGCTTGCCGGTCCCGATCGCCCGGCCGTCGATCTGCACGACCGGCACGATCTCGGCCCCGGTGCCGGTCAGGAAGCACTCGTTCGCGTTGTACAGATCGTACATGCCGAGCACCGTCTCCTTGCAGTTCAGCCCGCGATCCCGGGCCAGGCCGAGCACGGCGCCCCGCGTCACACCAGGCAGCGCGCCCTCGGTCAGCCGCGGTGTGACCAGGTCGCTGTTCTTGAGGATGAAGATGTTCTCCGCCGTGCACTCGGCGACGCGGCCCCACTGATTGAGCATGATCGCCTCGGGGACGCCGGCACGCTTGGCCTCGAGCTTGGCCAGGATATTGTTCAGGTAGTTCAGGGACTTGATCCGCGGATCGAGGCACTCCATCGGGATGCGCCGCGTGCTGGCCGTGATGAGCGGGATCCCGTCCTCGTAATACTTCTTCGGGTACAGCGCGATCGTGGTCACGATGATGAACACGGTCGAGCGCTTGCACGTGCTGGGATCGATGCCCAGGTCACCCACGCCGCGCGTGATGACCAGGCGGATATACGCGTCGCGCTTGCGGTTCGCCGCGACCGTCTCGACCGTCGCGCGCTCGAGCTCGTCCGCGTTCATCGGCACGTCGAGCCAGATCGTCTTCGCCGACTCGTACAGCCGCTCGATGTGCTCCGCGCAGACGGAAAATGTTCCCGTCGTACACCCGGATCCCCTCGAACACACCGTCGCCGTACAGGAGCCCGTGATCGAACACGGAGATCTTCGCGTCCTCGCGTGGAACCAGCTTGCCGTCGATGTAGATCAGCATGTCGCTCTCCGGGCCTCGACCAGCTCGGCCTCGGCCGTTTCGGACCCCCGTACCAGCGCCAGGAACCGGGCCTGGAGCCGCCTGTCGTCGGTCAGCTCCGGATGGAACGTCGCGGCGAGGACGCGCCCCTGGCGCACGAGCACGGGCTCACCGTCGAGCCGTGCCAGGATTTCGACTCCCGCACCGACGCGGACGAGCCGCGGGGCGCGGATGAACACCGCGGGCAGCGGCACCGCATCGCCGGCCAACGCCAGCTCGGTCTCGAACGAATCGACCTGTCGGCCGAACGCGTTGCGCCGAACGGTCACGTCGAGGAGACCGAGACTCGGCTGAACCGGATCGAGCACGTCACGCGCCAGCAGGATCGCCCCGGCGCACGTCCCGAGGATCGCTCCGCCCCGAGCGTCGAACGTCCGCAGGGCCTCGAACCACGGCCCGTCGGCCATCAGGTTGAGGAGCGTCGTGCTCTCCCCGCCCGGAACGACGAGTCCGTCGATCGACGCCAGCTCGGCGGCGCGCCGCACCTCGACCGTCTCGGCTCCGACCTGGCCGAGTGCCGCGGCATGGGCCGCGAAGTCTCCTTGCAGCGCAAGCACACCGATGCGTGGCATCACCAACCCCGCTTCTGCAGCAGCTCGCCCTCGGGGATCGTCGAGGTCTCGATCCCGTCCATCGCCTTCCCCAGGCCGCGTGACACGTCGAGCACGACCTTGGCGTCGCGGAAATGGGTCACCGCGCGGACAATTGCGCGCCCGCGACGCGCCGGATCGGACGACTTGAAGATCCCCGATCCGACGAACACCGCCTCGGCCCCGAGCTGCATCATCAGCGCCGCGTCGGCGGGCGTCGCGATTCCGCCCGCGGCGAAGTTCGGCACCGGTAGCTTGCCCGCGTCGGCGACGAGGCCGCACGAGCTCGTACGGCGCGCCGAGCTGCTTGGCCTCGGCCATCAGCTCCTCCGGACCGAGGATCGTCAGGCGCCGGATGCCGCCCTGCACCGCGCGCATGTGCCGCACGGCCTCGACGATGTTGCCCGTGCCGGCCTCGCCCTTCGTCCGCATCATCGCCGCGCCCTCGCCGATGCGCCGCAGCGCCTCGCCCGAGGTCCCGGCAGCCGCACACGAACGGCACGCGGAACGCGTGCTTGTCCACGTGGTGCTCCTCGTCGGCGGGCGTGAGCACCTCGCTCTCGTCGATGTAGTCGACGCCCAGCGCCTCGAGCAGCTGCGCCTCGGCGAAGTGGCCGATGCGGCACTTGGCCATGACCGGAATCGACACCGCCTCCATGATCTCGTCGATCTTCGCCGGATCGGCCATGCGGGCGACGCCGCCTTCCTTGCGGATGTCGGCCGGCACGCGCTCGAGCGCCATCACCGCCACCGCGCCCGCGTCCTCGCGCGATGCGCGCCTGCTCGGCGGTCGTGACGTCCATGATCACGCCGCCCTTGAGCATCTCGGCGAGACCCGTCTTGAGCTTCCGCGTTCCGGTGTGCGTGTCCGACATGGCCCACCTCCCTCGTGCTAGAGAATCGGAACCGCCTCGAGCGCGCGCTCGCGCGACTCGCGGTGACGATCGGGCGTTCGTTCGCGCAGCAGGTCGCCGAGCACGGCGACCCCGGCGCGGATCTGCTGCTCGGTGGCGGACGAGAACGTCAGGCGCAGCGTGTCCTTGCCCCCGCCGTTCACGTGGAACAGGCTGCCGCGTCCAACGAGGACGCCCCGGTCGCGTGCGGCGGCGAACAGCTCGTCCCCGTCGATCCCGGCGGGCAGCGTGACCCAGATGAACAGGCCGCCCGACGGCTTGGTCCAGCGCGTCCCCGTCGGCATGCTGTCGCGTAGCGCTGCGTCCATCGCGTCGCGCCGCGCGCGATACGCCGGCAGGATCCGCGTCAGGTGCTCGCCCTCGCCACCCGAGGCGAGGAATGCGTGCAGCGCGGCCTGGACCAGCGGGCTCGTCCCACAATCCTCGATCTGCTTGAGCGCCACGAGCCGCTCGAATACCGGCTCGGGGGCCACGATCCAGCCGACGCGGAGACCGGGGAGCAGCTTTTTCGAGTACGTGCTGACGTAGAGCACGCGCCGCCCGCGGTCGAGCGCGTGGAGGGTGGGCAGCTCGGCGCCGTCGAAGCGCAGGTCGCCGGCCCAGTCGTCCTCGACCACGAGCGCACCGAACCGCTCGGCGATCGCCAGGATCTCGCGCCGTCGCGCCTCGCCCATCACGCGCGCCGTGGGGTTGTGGAACGTCGGCTGCACGTAGAGCACACGCGGCCGGTGGCGCTCCATCGCCTGCGCCAGGAGGTCCGGTCGCAGCCCTTCCTCGTCGATCGGTACGCCGACGAGCCGGGCCCCGAGCGCGGACAGCACGCTGATCGCGCCGGTGTAGGTCGGGTCCTCGACGGCGACGGCGTCGCCCGGATCGAGGAGCGTGCGCAAGGCCAGCTCGAGCGCCTGCTGCGAGCCGTTCGTCACGAGCACCGTCGCCGCGTCGCACACGGAGCCGCGTTTGCGCATCCCCGCAGCCACCGTCTCGCGCAGCGGTCCGAAGCCTGCCGTCGGACCGTAGGACAGCGCCTCGACCGCGCGCTCGGCGAGCACCGTCTCGATCGCGCGGCGGAACGGCTCGACCGGCATCAGGTCGCCCGCCGGGTAGCTCCCCGCGAGCGAGATCCCCTCGTGCGAGGTCGCGACGCGATAGATCGCGAGCAGGCTCCCGACGCCCGGTCCTTCGACCGCGCGGGAAAACGCGCCGTACCACGGGTCGCGATCGACGGCCGGGGCGTCGGCACGCGGTCGGGCGCCGGCGAGGAACGTCCCGCGTCCGGTGTGGCCCGTGGCTTCGCCGGTCTCGACCAGGAGGTCGTAGGCCGCGACAACTGTGTTTCGATTGACGCTCAGAGCTTTCGCGAGATCCCGTGTCGGCGGAAGCCGGTCGCCGGGAGACAGCTTGCCCGTCCCGAGAGCAGCGCGGATCCCGTCGGCGATCTGTCGATAGACCGGCTCCGCAGCCTGGGGATCGATGGCCAAGTTTCCTAGAATGGTCGCCCGCATGGTCTGTTCCTGGTCTATCTCGGATGGGGATTGTACGCTGATTTTCCCCGTGCGCAAGTAGTCCGAGATAGGCCAATTATCAGACAGAAACGTCCGTGGCTTCGCACCTCAGGTCCGAGTTGACCGAGCTGGCGAGGAAGCACAGCTCGTGCGCCTCGTGGTGCATCGCCGTGTGCTCCTCGGCCGACGGCCGCCTCCCGGGTGCGAACGCAACTTCAGGGCGCAGCAGCACCCGGGTCATGGCGAGCTGTCCCTCGGTGTTCTTCGCCAAGAGTCCGCTCGCCTCGTCGCGGTACCTCTCGACCGCGTACCCACGTTTCGCCGCGATCGACAGGAACCACAGCATGTGGCAGCTCGCGAGCGCGGCGACGAACGCCTCCTCGGGATCGACCGCCTCGGCGACCGAGAGCGGCGACGGCACGACGTGCGGCGACGCGGAAGCGCGAACCTCGATCCCGCCGTCGAAGCTCCACGTGTGCCCACGGCTGTACCGGTTGTCGGTGAACACGGCTCCGTTACGGTCCCAGCGAATCGACGCGCGGTGCTCGCTCATGGCGTCCCCCTTAGCCCCGTCGGGCGTCGCCGGGCGGAGCAGACGCCGGTCGCGCCGCGCTTCCGGCTTGCGCGCCCCGGACGCTGATCTGGTCGACGCGCCATCGGACGATCGACTTGTGCAGGTGCTCCGGCACGTAGTCCCGGTCGGTGAGGCTGCGCGTCTGCCCGGCTTTCACCACGCCCGACAGGTAGAACTCGAACAGCTCGTACCCATCACGATCGAGCGCCTGGACGACGAGCTCGACGCTCTCCTCGGACTCCGACGTGTTCTTGACGGCGACGCGAATGCCGACCGTGAGATCGCCCTCGTCGTCCGCGCCTTCGAGGATCTTCGACTCCGGATCGTCGACCTCGACGCCGAGCGACGAGCCCGCGGCTGCGCCGTCGAGGGATCCGGCGATCGTGCACAGAACCAACACCACGGCGAGCCGTGTCGCTGCCTTGACCATGAACCCTCCCGGCGCCGAGCGCCGCCCGCTAGGTCAACGACCCGAGACGGATCCGCCACTGACAGATCCGCTTCGTGATCAGGAGTCCATTCCGTTCCCATGGATCCGCGGCCAGACGTTGCGCGACCTCGACGGCGTCCGTCGCGCGCACGACCAAGAGCGCCTCGGCTGTGCCCTCGAGGGGTCCGCCGAGCGCGACAAACCGCTCCGCGGTCAGCGCATCCATGAACGCCGCGTGGGCCGCCCAGCCGACCTGACGATCGAGGGGCAGGGACTCGTCCCATCCCTGCCCATGGGCCCGGATCACGACGAACAGTTGCGGCACGTCTCGCCTATCGCTCGAGGTACTGCTTCAGTCCGGCGAGCACCGTCTCCCAGTTCTTCTCCGAGTGCTGGCGGGCCTCCTCGGTCGGATTGTTGTCCTGCTCCAGCGAGACGTGCGTTCTCGCCCCATCCGGAGCGAGATCGATCGTGACGGTGTGGTAGTTCTCGGGCTTCTCCGGAAGGCCCGACAGCGGGCTGAAGTGCGTGAACCGCAGCCGTCGCTCGGGGTCGAACTGCAGGATCACGCCCTTGTCTTCGTAGCGCTGGCCCTGCCATTCGCCCTTCCACACGATCGCGCCCCCGGCCTTCCAATCGGAAACGACGGTCGTCCCGAACATGTACTGCTTGATCGCTTCCGGTGTCACGAGTGCGTCCCACGTCTTCTTGGGCGAGGCATCGATCGTGGTCGAGGAGGTCGCAACGAGGTTCTGGTGCATGGGTTTCTCCTCTTGCAAAGAGTTCGCCCCCGCATGCTCAATCGCGCTCGTGAATCAGTCTACACCGCGTCTCGTGCCCCGCCGCGACCGCGCCTGAGAACGAGCATCACGAGAATCAGCGTGACCGCGAGCGGGAAGCTGAACACGACGGCCAGCAACCGCGGATCGACCGGCCAATCGACAGGCCAGTAGATGCTCAGCGCGACCCACGCGACGAGGACGCCCGGGAGAATGCGCGAGGTCCTCGCTGGAATCGCGGCCAGGAGCGTGAGCAACCATACGGGCGGCATCGCCCCATAGGCCGGCGGCAGGAACGGGCTGCGCAGCGTCGCCAGGATCAGGATCGCGAGCCACGCGAGCGGCTTGTCCTGGTCGCGGAGCGTGCGCGTGCCCAGGAGGACGGTTGCCGCGACGGCGACGAGCGTGTAGAGCCACCCGACGATCTTGGCCAGACCGAACGACGAGCCCGGTAGGCCGAACAGCTTCAGCTTGAGCACGAGCCCGGGGATCGACAGGTTCATCGCGGTGGGCATCGGGTTCCGGAACGCCGGGAACGCCTCGCCCCCGAGGAGACGCGGAAGGTGCTCGAGGAACGCGGCATACGGCGCCCATCCGAAGATCAACAGCGTCAGCACACTGAACGCGACCCCCATCCCCGCGGTCCACGCCACGGCGCGCCACTCGCGACGCGCGAGGAGATAGACGATCAGCAGGCCGGGATAGAGCTTGCTCACGGTCACGAACGCGAGGAGCGCACCGCCGGCAGCCCACTGCCGGCGCTCGAACAGCACGAGCGCCAGCATCGACGCCGCGATCGCGAGCACTTGCACGTTCCCCTTCTGCAGCGTGCTGGTCATCGCTGGCGCGGCCCACACGAGCGCAGACAGCAGCACGGCGCGGGTTCGGGCGCCGGGGCCGAGCCACTGGGCGATCACCAAGAACGCAAGTAGCGCGACCGCCCCGTTCAAGCCGAACCACAGCAAGCGCTGATCCAGGAACCCCGGTGCCAGACCCTGGAGCGCGCGCGAAAAGAGCAAGAAGTGCGGTGGGTACTCGTAGACGTCGATGCGGAACGGCCCGAGCATCTTGGGCTTGCGCAGCTGGGTTGGATCGTCTTCGGGGAGCGAGTACAGCGAGTTGTCGTAGACGTTCGGCGTCGACGACACGGCCTCCGCGGCAACGAAGTACGCGGTCAAGCAGGAGTGCTCGACCTCCCAGCGGCTCGACGGGATGAACGAGTAGGCAACCCGGGACGGATCGACCATGAATACGGTGAGGCGGCCTATCTGGACGAAGGCAACGAGGCTCGCCACGAGGGCCACGATCCCGAGCGTCCGCGAGGACGCCGCGGGATCGAGGGGCAGCCGGCGCCAACACCACCAGGCGACGGCCCCGCCCGCCATGGCGGCTAGCGCAGCGCCGGCAAGCCAGGAACGACCGATCCCGAGCCCCACGGCGAAGCCGAAGAGCGCGGCAGCACAACCGACGGACGCGGTGACGCACGCGCGCAGAATGTCACCGCGATCTCGGATCGTTCGCCTCAGCTCACTTGTTGGCCGCTTCGCGCCTGCTCGGATCGTCGGCCGGATTGACGTAGTTGAGGACGAACGGCCCCGACCCGTGAACCTGCACCATCGCATCGGTCTTGGCCATCGCGAAGTGCCGCATCTCGGCGGGCAGGAGGGCGTACCCCCCGACCGTCAGCTCCTTCATCGATGCCTCGTCGAACGCTTCGCCCATACCGAGCGCGAACGTGCCCGCGAGAACGGTCACGTGCTCGTCGGTGGGATGCCAGTGCGGCGCGATCTTGAAGCCTGCCGGCATCTTCAGCCGCACGGCGAACAGTCCGGCCTTCCCGGGGTCTCCGGAAATGACGGTCATGAACGCGCCCTTCTCGAAGACGGGCGGCGCCGGGTCCCACTTCATTTCGGCTGCGCCGACCATCACGTGTGGGGACTTGGCTTCCTGGGCCAGAGCCCAGCCGAACACGGAGACGAGCACGAGGGCGACACCGAAGAGCGTTCTTCGCATCTCTCACCTCCTAGGACTCAGGATACGCTGCCCTCACGGTTTCACGCCCTGGACGATGTGCGCCGAGATGGGAAACGTGACGCTTCCATCTTGGCCGACGTATGGCTCGAGCAGGCGCTCGGCGTCGGCCAGGATGCGGGCGATCTGGTCTTCTGGCAGAACGACCCCCACCAACGGCAACCAGCCCCGCAGGTCCGATTCGACCATGATCCGGACGCTGGGGAATCGTGCCGTTCCTCGTTCGGTCGTCACTTCGACCGGGACCACACCCGGGTCCGCGAACAGCGCGAGCAGCTCGCCCCGAGCGCCGAGGACGAACGGCGCACCGAGAATATCGGCGGCGTGACGACCGGCGATCCGATCGAGCAGCGCGACCATCGTGGCGTACACCGGATTCTCCTCGAGAGAATCCCACACGACGACGCCCAAGCGTCCTCCCGGTTTCAATACCCGTGTGGCTTCGAGCAGCGCCTGTCGGCGATCGGGGAAGAACATCAGCCCGAATTGACAGACCACCGCATCGAACGACTCGCTCGGGAACGGTAGCGAGTCGGCGACACCTTCCCGCCAGTCGACGCGCGGCTCGATCTCCCGAGCCACGGCGAGCATGCCGAGGTTGGGGTCGATGGCCGACACCGAGCCGCTCGGCCCGACACGCGAGACGATCTCGCGCGCGACAACCCCCGTGCCGCAGGCCACGTCGAGGACGCGGTCGCCCGCACGCACATGGATCCGGTCGGCGATCTTCGCCGTCCACTGCCCCATGAGCGCGGGCACGAGCAACGCTTCGTAGGCTCTCGCTCTCTCGATCTGCTCTGGCGTCGATTGGCTCATGGCCTTCAAACGTGCTGGTCGACCAGAACCGGGTTCCCGTCGGGGTCGACGACGATGAAGCTCGCCGGACCCGTCGTGCTCTCGTCTGCCTCGCTCGCCATCTGCACGCCTCGCGCCTTGAGCCGGCGCTGCAGCTCGCGCACGTCGGTGAACGTGGGCAGCTTCTGAGCGTTGCTGTCCCAGCCGGGATTGAAGGTCAGGATGTTCTTCTCGAACATGCCCTGGAACAGGCCGATGACGTGATCGCCGTTCTTCAGGATGAGCCAGTTCTGCGACTCATCTCCCATGAACGCCTCGAAGCCGAGCTTCCCGTAGAACGCCTTCGAAGCCGCGAGGTCCTTGACAGCCAAGCTGATCGAGAACGTACCGAGCTCCATGTCTTCCCCCCGTCGTACCGCTGATCATCCTCGATCCGGGGACGGTTGCGCTACCCCGCGCGTACCTTCATCGCTTTGGGTCACCTCACTCGTCCGCCATCTCGAGGGACCTCGCGAAATCGAGGTAGCTGATCCGGTTGGCCTGATACGGACCAGCGATGCCGCTGTACGACAAGGCGTAGCACCCCGTCGCGTCGGAGAACATCGTGACCTCCTTGTGCATGTTGACTGCGCTGTCGTAATGGTGGAAATTTCGCGAGTCCGGCAACACCACCGTGGGCGTGTTCTCAGTTCGGTTGATTCCCATTCGCTCCAACCAGAATCCCGCGAACGCATCGCAGTCCGCCTTCGGCGCGTAAATGAACATGATCGTAGCTTGAGACGCGCCCGCGCCTTGATCATGCTTGGAGAACGACGTGCTGAGCACAACGACGTCGGTGAGGAGTTGGTTCGTGGCGGTGAACCTCGAGGCTTCCCAGAACATGAAGTAATACGGGAACTTGATTCGCCAAGGCGCAGCTTTCGAAGACAGCAGAAAATACGGCTGCTCGAGACGAAGCCGAAACGGCTTCTCGGGGAGGAGCGGCTTGGTCACCTTCCTGCCGCTTCCGGCTGCGAGGTCCTGCGCGACGAGTCCGGCACCGTACACGCCGACTCGTGTCGATAGGTTGAACATCTGTTCGACCATGAACCGTTCGGATTCGTTGAAGCTGGTACGTCCCTCCTGCTGTCGGATCTTTAGTATCGAGTCGATCAACAGGAACGCGTGCTCACGGATTGGCGGATACTCCGCGGCGGTCAAGTCTCGCTTTTCCACGAGCCAGTTGTTGAAATGCATAACATCCACCAGGACCTCGACGGTCGGCTGGATCGGATTCTGAGAAAGCGGCGCGGTCGAGTATTCGCGATCCGCGGCCCGCCCCGAGCCGATTGACAGTACGAGGCACCCGATCGCCACGATCGATGCGAGCAGCAGCGCTTTCTGATTCCGCTGACCCATGCGCCCTACGCCTCGGCTCCCGAGCGAGGCAAGCCCCGTCGTCGCAAGCCGTTGGCGCCGTTGTGGCCCGTCGGTCGCGTCGCGAGCGCGGCATCGATCGCCTCGAGCAGGGCCTGCAGCCCGTCGCGCCGCTCGGCCGAGAGAAACAGCGCGCCGGGGTGCTGCCGCGCGACCTCGCCTCGCGCCTCGTCCGTCAGGAGATCCGCCTTGTTCAGCGCGAGGATGCGCGGGATCGCGTCGAAGTCCAGGTCGCGCAGGATCGTCTCGACGGCGGCGATCTGCGCATTGTGCTGCGGGTGCGAGGCGTCGACGAGATGCACGAGCAGGTCCGAGTCCTCGATCTCCTCGAGCGTGGCGCGGAACGCGGCGATCAGGTCCTTGGGCAGGTCGCGAATGAACCCCACGGTGTCGTTGATCACGACCTCGCGCTCGCGGGGCAGGCGCAGACGTCGCGACGACGGGTCGAGCGTCGCGAACATCTTGTCCTCGACGAACACCTCGCTCTTCGTGAGCACGTTGAGCAACGTGCTCTTTCCGGCGTTCGTGTAGCCCACGATCGACACGACCGGCACGTCGCGCTCGCGCCGGCGCGAGCGCCGCTGCTCTCGTCGTGTGCGCTCGGACTGCAACATCTTCTGCAGCGCCTGGATTCGGGTGCGCACGCGGCGGCGGTCGATCTCGAGCTTCTGCTCGCCCGGACCTCGTCCGCCGATCCCGCCTTCGAGCCGCGAGAGGCCCGAGTCGCCACGGCTCATCAGCCGCGGCAGCAGGTAGTTCAGCTGCGCCAGCTCGACCTGGATCCGGCCTTCGTGCGTGCGGGCGCGCTCGGCGAAGATGTCGAGGATCAGCTGCGTCCGATCGACGACCTTGAGCTCGGTCGCCTCGGCCAACGCGCGGGCCTGCGCCGGCGACAGGTTCTGATCGACGACGATGAAATCGGCCTGCAGACGCAGCGCGTCGACCACGAGGTCCTCCAGACGTCCCGCGCCGAGCAGCGTGCGCGCATCGAAGCGCTGCGCGGCGCTGGACGACGCGCTCGACGACACGCAGGTTGGCCGAGGCCGCGAGCTCCTCGAGCTCGCTCATCGACGCTTCGGCGTGGGCCCGGCTGCCGGTCGTGACGTGGACCAGGATCGCGCGACCGCCTTCCGCAGCGCGCTTCGTCCGCGGCAGGTGGCGGTCGAACTCCTCCTCGAGCGCCTGGATCAGCGCGAGGAAGTCCTCGGTTACCTGCCCCGCCGGGCGCGGCGGAAGGAGCCGGTAGCGCTCCCCGTCGGTCGAGACATCCTTGGTCCCGTTGCGCGCGGTCCGTCCATCGAGCCCCCGGGGCCTCGGACGGACGAGCCCGCGCGGAACGATCGGTGGAGCAGGCTCGCTGGCTCTGCGGCCGGCGGCATCGGCCGCCGGCAGCAGGTGCGCGACGCGGACGGGACCCGGCCGGCCGTCGGGTTCGACGGCGACGAGCGCCAGCGCGTCGAGCCGGTGCAGGGCGAGCGGCGCGAGGTCGTTGCGCGTCGGCTCCTCGTCCGCGAGCTTGGTCGCCACGAAGCGCAGCGTGCAGAACCGCAGGCGCCCGGCGGGTGCGCTCGGCTTGCGCGGCACTTCGAGCCGGTGCGCTTCGCCGACGGCGACGGCGTCGATGCGCCCCGCGCGATCGACGAGCAGCCCCACGCGGCGGTTCAATCCGTGGCTGATCTCCGCGATCTCGCGCGCCAGGTCGTGGCTCAGCATGAGGTGCGGCGGGACCCGGCGCCGGAACAGCTTCTCGAGCTTGTGACGCTCGGCGGGCTTCAGTCCCAGGAGATTGCCTTGGACGGTGGGAATCGCCGTGCCCCTAGAGTCGCCCGATGAGGTGCGTTCCGGCGCGGCCTTCCATCGCCGCCGGCAGGCTCTCGGGGTCCGTGATCAGCGTGCGCCGTCCACCCTGCTCGAGGAACCCGATCGCGGCCTCGATCTTCGGACCCATGCTGCCCGGCGGGAACTGTCCATCGGCCACGTAGCGCCGGATCTCGTCGAGCGTCACCGCGGTCAGCGCGCGGGCGCCGGGCTTCCCGTAGTCGACGTACACGTGCGGGACGGCGGTCAAGATGATCAGCAGCTCGGCCTGCACGTCGCGCGCGAGCACGCTCGAGGTCAGGTCCTTGTCCACGACCGCTTCGATCCCCACGTACTTGCCGTCGTCTCGGACGTGGATCGGAATCCCTCCGCCGCCGCAGGCGACAACGATGTGCCCGGCCTGCGCGGCCTCGCGGATCATGTGGCGCTGAATCACCCGCAGCGGGCGCGGCGACGGGACGAAGCGCCGGTAGCCCTGGCCTTCCGGAGTCTCGCCGATCTGCCAGCCCCACTCGTCGCGTCGCCGTTCGGCCTCCTCGCGCGACAGGACGGGGCCGATCGGCTTGTTGTAGCCGGCGAACGCCGGATCGTGGGCGTCGACCACGACCTGGGTCACGACCGTGACCACGTAGGTCTTCATCTCGCGCCGGCGGAGCTGGTTCAGCAGCGCCTGCTGCAGGATGTAGCCCAGGCTGCCCTCGGTCATCGCCACGAGCACGTCGAGCGGCATGACCGGCAGCTCGGGCCGCGACTGTTCCTGCTGGAGCAGCAGGTTCCCGACCTGCGGGCCGTTCCCATGGGTCACGATCAGGTTATAGCCCCGCTCGACGAGCGTCATCAGGATCCCGGCGATCCGCTCGGCGTTGCGCTCGTGCTCCTCGATCGTGCCGACCTCGTCGGCCTGCATGAACGCGTGGCCGCCCATGGCGACGAGGGCGATCGGGCGCGGGCCGTTCACGCCGAGGAGTTTCGCACATTTGCCGCACGCCCGGGCTTCGTCGACAATGGCGCGTCCCCAACGCGGAGGGAGAAACGTGTCGGCAACCCTCGCGCCCGACCTGTTGCACGGCCGGCGGGCCTGGATCACGGGTGGCGGCTCGGGCCTCGGCCGGGCGATGGCCCTGCGGTTCGCCGAGCTCGGCGCGCGGGTCGCCGTGTCGGGGCGCCGCGAGGAGCCGCTCCTCGAGACCGCGGCCGCGATTCGCGGCGCGGGCGGATTCGCCTCGACCGAGTGCTGCGACGTACGCGACCCCGGGGCGGTCCGCGCGGCGGTCGACCGCGTCGCGAGCGAGCTCGGCGGACTCGACATCCTGGTCAACAATGCGGCGGGCAACTTCCTCTGTCCCACCGAGGATCTGACGCCGAACGGCTTCGCGGCGGTCGTCGGGATCGTGCTCCACGGCACGTTCCACTGCACGCATGCGGCGGCCCGACGCTGGATCGCCGCCGGCGAGCCCGGCGTCGTGCTGAACATCGCCGCGACCTACGCGTGGACCGGATCGGCGTTCGTCGTGCCCTCGGCGTGCGCGAAGGCCGGCGTCGTGGCGATGACGCGCTCGCTCGCCGTCGAGTGGGCGCGACACCGGATCCGGTTGAACGCGATCGCTCCCGGACCGATCCCGACCGAGGGCGCGTTCTCGCGGCTCCTTCCCACGCCCGAGCTGCTCGCCCGGCGGGCGGCGCGGATCCCGGCCGGGCGCTTCGGTACGCCCGAAGAGCTGGCCGACCTCGCGGCGTACGTCGTGTCCGACGCGGCCGACTGGATGCGCGGCGAGATTCTCGCGTTCGACGGCGGGGAGTGGCTCCGGGGAGCCGGGGAGTTCAACGACCTGTTGGACCTCGACCCCGCGGTGTGGGCCGAGCTGCGCGGCCGCAAGGACTAGCCCACCGGGCCTACCGGGCCGGCCCGGCCTGCGCTATTCTCGTGGCGGCACGCTTCGGGACAGTCGAGATCGGGGCGGTCGGTAGGTCGTCTTGGACCCCAGGGAAGGTTGCATTCCCGGGCGCCGATTCGTACCGATCATGTCCGAGACGATCCCCGGTCGTTCTTACATGTTCGTAATCGCCCTCGAGGTGCACCCGTGATCGACCTTCGCGGCAGGTCCATACCTGCGGTGCTGAGCGTGGCGCTCCTGACCCTGGGGCTCCCTGCGTTCGCCGAGCCAGAGCCAGCTCCGGCCAACGACGACGGAGCGTCCTTGCGGCGTTCGCCCGCCGCGGCGCGCGCGATCCGGGTGGCCGACGAGGCCGAACGACTCGAGGCCGCGACGCTCGACGTCGAGCCCGCGATCACGGCCGAGACCGACCTGCCGGCGGCCGAGCTGCGCCTCGACGCGAACCTGGCGACGATCCCCGCGTTCGATCACGACGGACGAGCGTTCGGCACGGCGGACGGAAAGGTCTGCGTGCTGATGCTCGATGACTTTACGCTGCGCTCGCGCTACTCGGCCGACGGCGGGGGCCTGTTCGCCGCCGAGGTCGGTGTCGCGGGGGCTGTGGGCCAGCCGCAGGTCAAGCAGTACGTTGCGCGTCAGGCGGTCGATGGACGCGTGTACGTCGCGCTCGTCGTCGCCGACCTGGCGGGCGGCGTCGGCTTGCAGTTCGTCCGCAGCGACGACACGTGCCAGACCTGGACCGCGCCGTTGACGATCGTCGGCTTCGGCAGCGCCACGCACGGCGTGCGGACGGTCGGGATGGGGACCGGTGCGACCGGAGTGGCGGCGATCATCTACCGCGGCGACCTGGGCTTCGACCCGTACGTGATCGCGACGACGAACTCGGGCGCGAGCTGGACCACGCCGGTGCGGATCGACACGGGGGTCGCGACGCGGACGTTCCCCGTCGAGGGTGTCGACGTGGCGGTTCACCCGACGACGGGGGCGATCCACGCGGTGTACGCGCAGGATCGCGGTGCCGGGCCGTCGATCTGGCGCAGCACCTCGACGAACGGCGGCACGACCTTCTCGGCCGAGGCGAGCTTCGACGCGATCCTACCGGGGCAGGTCGACTCATTGCAGCCGGACATCGAGATCGCCGCCGACGGGAACATCCTCGTCGCGTTCTGGGACAGCTCGACCACCGATCGGATCTACGCGGTACGCTCGACCGACGGCGGCACGCTGTATACGAACGTGCTCAACCGGGGGCTCGCGGCCTCGGGAGGCGGAACGAACGTCCCGGTGGCGCCGACGCTCGCGATCGGCTCGAACGGCACGGTGCTCGTGGCGTGGGTCGACCATGCGAAGAAGCTGTCGGTCGCGCGGTCGGCCACGAACGGCTCGGCGTTCGATGCGACGCAGGTGCTGATGGCGACCGGAACCGCCGCCGGCTCGCCGATCGGAATCCTCGAGCTCACCCGTGTGGCCGTCACGCGGACGTCCGCGGGGATCTGGGTCATCGGCTGGTCCGACGACCGCTCGGATACCTACGCCGGGCTGAAGACCGACGTGTTCGTGCGCGCCTCGACCACCGACGGCGTGAGCTGGGGGACGGAGCAGCGCGTCGACACCGACGCGGCGGGCGCCGCGGCGAGCCCGATCGCCGACGTGGCGGCGACCGGAACCGACGGACTGTTCGTCCTGTTCCAGGACCGCCGCTCGAACGGCGGACGGAGCGCTGACTTCCAGGGCAATCGGTCGGCGACCGCCAACCCGCTGGCCTTCGGAACCGATGCGCGCGTCGATGCCGACTCGACCACGATCTCCGTCGACGTGAATCTCGATCCGACGGTGGCGACCGACGGCGCGAGCCGCGTGTACGCCGCGTTCAGCGCGTTCGGGACCGGCCCCGAGTCCGACATCTACGTTGCCGCGAGCGCCAACGGCGGCTACACCTTCGCCCCGGCGGTACGGGCGTCGGCGGGCACGGCAGGCGCGCTCGTGCGCGTCCTGCCCCGCGTGCGCGCGTTCCCCGACGGCAAGGTGTATCTGGCGTACGTCGTGGACAACGCCGGGGGCCAGCGCGAGATCCGGTTCAACCGCTCGACCGACTTCGGTGCGACCTGGGGCGCGAGTGACATCCTGCTCGGCACGGTGACCAGCCCCGATCCAGGCTACTACTCGTTCTTCGACCGGCCGTCGGTGCAGCTCGAGGCGCTGGCCGACGGGACCGTGTACGTCGCCTGGTCGACCGAGACGAACATCATGCTCGCCCACTCGACCGACTTCGGCACGAGCTTTGGCGCGGCGGCCGACGTCGACCAGGACGCGCGGGGGTTCAACCGCGCACCGCGAGTGTGCGCGGCGGGGAACACTGTCGTCCTCGTCTGGGAGGGCGCGAACCTCGAGTTCACGCGCACGTCGATCTGGAGCGTCGTGAGCACCAACAAAGCCGTGGGCTGGGGTGCGCCGCAGCAGCTGCGTCCCGAGATCACGGCGGTCCAGGGCGGCGGCGTCGCGCTCCCGGCGCTCGCCTGCGATGGCGCGGGCGCGGCGGTCGCCGTGTGGCCCGACCTGCGCAGCAACGTCACACTCCAGCTGTTTGCGAACCGGTTCGACGGGGCCACGTGGGGCGGCGACGTCCTCGTCTCGACGCCCGCCTCGCTCGACATCTCGCTCCCCGTGGCTGCGTTCTCCGGCCTGTCGAACGTCGTGGTGGCGTACGAGGGCGCGGACGGAACGATCTACGCGAGCCGCTCGACGAACGGCGGCTCGACGTTTCCGTCGTTCCAGCGACTCGACTCGGCCGTGACGAACCCGGCGGCGCTGTCGCTCCAGCCGCGGCTCGTGGCCGACGGCGGGACGAACATGTGGCTCTCGTGGCTCGACGATTCGCCCGGACTGCCGATGCTCGTGTCCCGTCGCTCGAGCGATGGCGGTGCGACGTGGGACAACCCGCTGCGCATCGATCGCAAGCTGCCGAACGGCGGCTCCTCGAGCTTCTACTTCCTGTACGACGCCGCGTTCCCCGCGGTGTTGCCGGGCGCGGCGTTCTTCACCTGGGCCGCCGAGCGCGACAGCTTCCTGACCGACGCGATGCTGAACGCCCACGACACGGACGACCTCGACCGCGACGGGTTCCTCACGGGCTCGGATTGCGACGACACGAACGCCGCGATCGGTGGCTCACCGGCCCTGCTGCCGGGACCCGCGCTGAGCAAGGCCGCTGGCAAGGCGCGCCTCACGTGGACGCCGCCGCCCGGGACACTGACCGACATCGCCGCGGGCTTGCTGTCGAGCCTGAGGAGCACCGGCGGGTTCAGCGGCGCGGCGTGCCTGTCCACCGCGGTCAGTGGTACGACGTTCGACGACCCGGATGCGAATCCGCCGGCGGGCGAAGGCCGCTGGTACTTGATCCGGTCCACGAACACGTGCGGCGACGGCTCGTACGGCAACTCGAGCCTGGCGATCGACCCGCGGGACGCTCTCGACTCTGGCGCCGTCTGCGACTGATCCGGAGGCGGCGGTACGCGCCGGATCGAGCGCGAACGACGAGCACGGCGAGCCAGTGACTACTCGATCGTGATCCGCACACCGCCCTCGATGATCCCCGCAGCGATGGCGTAGCGTGTGAGCCCCGCGGTGTCATGGATGTCCAGCTTGCCCATGAGGTGCTGCCGGTGCTTTTCGACGGTCTTGATGCTGATGCCGAGCTCGGCCGCGGCCTGCTTGTTGGCTTTTCCTTCGGCAACGAGCTGGAGTATCTCCACCTCGCGCGACGTCAGTCCGGTGGGTCGCTTCAGGCGTCGTCCTGCCGCCCCCCGAGGCAGATTGTTCTTGCGATCGTGCAAACGCTTGGCGATCGAGGGGCTGAAGAACGTCTTTCCCTTGTGGACTTCCCGAATCGCCCTGGAGAGAACGAGGGCTGACGACTGCTTGATCAGATACCCCGCGGCGCCGAGTCCGATGACTTCCTCGACGTACTCGTCATCGTCGTGCGCGGACAGGATGACGATCTTGGCAGTGGGGACCACCTTGAGAATCTGACGGGTTGCCTCCACACCATTGAGCAGCGGCATCGCGAGATCCATGACGACCACGGCTGGCAGAAGCGCCTTGGTCATTTGCACCGCTTGGCGGCCATTCTGGGCCTCGCCGATCACCTCGATGTCACGCTCGATCTCCAGCAACGCTCGAAGGCCTTCTCGGACGACGGCGTGATCGTCGGCGAGCAGTACGGTGATTGGCTTCATTTCATGCCTTGCGACCGCGACCGAACGGAATCTGCACGCCGACCGTGGTGCCGATCCCCGGTGCGGATTCGACCGAAAAGCTGCCGCCGACCATTTCCACCCGCTCCCGCATGCCGAGCAGCCCCAATCGCCTGACCTCTTTGGCCAGGAGCACACGCTCCACCGCAAACGACTTGCCGTTGTCGTGGATCTCCATACGAACGACGCCCGGGCGCCTCTGAATGCTAATTTCAACCAAGCTGGCGTGGGCGTGCTTGGCAACGTTCGTGAACGCTTCCTGGGCTACCCGATACAGCACGACTCGCTTGTCGCTGGCCAGTTGTTCCACCGCGGCGAACGCCGTGAAACGTACGAGGATTCGCGTTCGCTTCGTGAAGTCCTTCAGGAACGAACGCAGAGCCGGAATGAGCCCCAGGTCGTCCAACAGCGGCGGGCGTAGCTCTCGCGCGAATCGATGCACGGTGTTCATCGACTTTTCCACGAGTCGCTGGGTGCTGGAGATCTTCTGTTTGAGGCCACTGGTATTGACCGTGGCCACCTTTCTCAACGCCCCGAGCTTGACATTGATGGCGGTCAGGGTCTGGCCGACTTCATCATGGAGCTCGCGGCTGATCCGCTTTCGTTCGTTCTCGTGCGCGGCCAGAATCTCGCGGGACAGGCGCCGCAAGTGCTCCTGCATGTGACGGGACTTCGCCAACAACTCGCCGTAGTGTCGTTCGCTCTTCCGGAGGGCTTCCTGCACGGTCGCGCGGCGGCCGATTTCTCGTCGCAACTGCCGGCGGATGTGGGCCAGCTCACCGTTCCCTCGACGCGCCTGGCCGTTGATCGGTGTCAGCGCCTCGGAAAGAAACCGTGCCGCGAGCTTGATCGCCCCCTTGCCGTTCGTGGAACCGGGATCCCGCGGCAGCAGCGTGTTCAGGGCTCGTTCGTGGATCCGAACCACGTCCAACGCGTCCAGTCCGCCGGCCAACGCGTCGCGTCCGAGGCGTTCGGCCGGACGCAAGCTCGCCGCTGGCTTTTGCGCCAGTAGCCGCCGCAGCGCCGCCGTGTATCGGCGGGACAACGCGGTCGCGTCGGCACTCTCGGAACTCAAGGCGTCACACCAAACCCCACTCGATTCTCATTCTCTGGCGTTGGCCTCGATCTGTCCATACGGCAAGACCCTACCACCAAGCCGGTCCGAGATCTCGGTAGGGTTAGACCCCATCGAACGGTCCGCGACCGATCAGTAGGCTCCCTTCAGCGGCTGCCATGCCGAGTAAGGAGAGGAACATGTTGTGGACGATCGCAGTGGTACTCGTCGGATTGTGGCTGCTGGGGCTCGTGAGCAGTTACACGATGGGAGGGCTCGTGCACCTCCTGCTCGTGATTGCCGTCGTGGTGGTTCTGCTCCGGGTCATTCAGGGACGACGACTCCCGGGCGTCTAGCTCGGATATCAAGATTGGAGATTCGATGAAACTCAAGATGGTCGCGGTCATACTCATTGCTCTGGGCGTCCTGGCACTCGCCTACCAGGGAATCACGTTTACCACCAGAGACAAGGTCGTCGATGTGGGCCCGATACACGTCACGACCGAAAAAACCAACAGCATCCCCCTGCCGCCGATCCTCGGCGCGATCGCGCTGATCGGCGGGATCGTGTTGCTTCTGGCCGACCGGAAGCGCGTGGGCCACGCGGCGGTGACGCTCCTGGTCGCCGGCCTGTTCGCCTGCGCTCCGCAGCCACCGTCGTCCGAGCCCGACGCCCGGCAGGCGACCCCCGGTCCCGCCGCGCCGCGCGCCTCCGCGGTGGTTCGGGTCACCGTGCCCCAAGGGACGGAGGTTCCCGTAACCCTGTCCACCGCCGTCGGCTCCAAGACGAGTCAGGTCGGTGACAGGCTGACCGCCACGACCACGGCTCCCGTGTTGGTGGGGGATCGGGTCGCCATCCCGACAGGCAGCACCATCAGCGGCCGCGTGACGGGAGTGAGTCCGGCCACGAAGGGCCTGGACATCTCGGACAAGGGCGGAGCCGTCACGCTGTCGTTCGACAAGGTCACGACTCCACAAGGCTTCAGCACGCCGATGTCGGCGTCCCTCGTCCGCGTCGCCAAGTCCACCGGGAAGACGATCGGCATCATCGGCGGCAGCGCCGCCGGAGGGGCCGTGATCGGACAAATCCTGGGGCACAGCACCAAGGACACCGCCATCGGGGCCGTGCTGGGAGGCGGAATCGGGACCGGAATCGCCGCCGGAACCAAGGGCAAGGAACTGGCGATCCCCGCGGGGACGGACCTCGCGCTCACACTGGACCAAGCCCTCATCATCGCCGACAGGTCCGGGGATCTGTCATGAAGAAACGAAGCCTGGTCCCCGTGCTGTTCGTATGCGTGCTGGCCATGCCCGGCGCGTCCCTGTTTGCGGCGTTCGAGTCGATCGATGCGGGAATCTACCGCATCGATTCGAAAACGATCGACGACCTGCTGACCATACCTGGCCACACCGACCTGGAGGTCCTCGTCCTCGAGGACAACGAGAGGAAGAGCATCTCCGACGCGCACATGTCACTGCTGCGGCAATGGGTGGAGTCTGGAGGTGTCCTGTGGGTCGCGGGAGACGGACTCGAGAGCTCCCTGGCGCAGTCCATAGCGCCGTTCCGACTCCAGTCGTTCGACTTCGTCCGGTCGTCCAGCGGCAATCGCGGCGGCGAGTTGATCGTCAAGGGGCTCTCGCCCCGGATGACGATCGGGGACCACGAGCTCACGACAGGAGTGAGCCAACTGTACCTCTTTGCCCGGAGCAAGTTCGACGGCACCGACCGGGCCGTGCCGCTCGTCCAGATGGGCGACAGTGCCGGGAACAGCGGCTGGGTGCTGGTCGCGGTCCCGGTTGGGCGTGGCTTTCTGATTCTGGACGGGACGGCGCGCAAGCAGCATTTGCTCTTCCGGAGGCTGAAGGGATTCGACGAGGCTCATCCCAACAGCCTCGAGCAGGAGAAGGTCTGGAACAGCTACGACTGGGACCAGCTGCGCGTCAACGCGCGGGATCACGCCCGTCAGGCCCTGTTTGACGGGAGCCAGGCCGTCGCGAATTGACACCGATGGAGGACGGCGACGAGCCGTCGGCGGCTCCTGCACACGACGCAAGTCGGCGGGCCATCATCATTCGCGCGCTCGTCGCGGCTCCACTGCTCGTGACGCTTGCCGCGCGGCCTGCGCTGGCGCGAGCGCAAGGCGGGTCGCTCGGGATGTACGAATACGGCGGGGACGGTGACGAGATCTTCCCCGACCCCGGCGACGAGGATTCGCCCTCCGACCGGGGCAACGAACGGGGAAGCCGACGTCGTGGACGCGCTGGAGCTGGGGGGTCGAGGAGGTAGAGATGAAGAAGATGCTGGTGGGCTCCGTGGGCCTTGCTTTCGTGGTCGGGCTGGCTTACGGAATGGATTCGTCGTTCGGCACCGGTGATCGGAAGCTCGATTCCACGCTCGAGCAGCTCGACATCGCAGCCCATGCCGATCCTGACGCGTTCCTCAGGCGGCTCAGCTCGATGCACAACATCCCGGAGCAGGAACTCCGACGAGCCAGGGATGCGTATGGCCTCGGAGGTGCGGACTTGTTCATGACCACGGCGCTTGCCAGGGACACGCGTCGACCCGTTCATTCCGTCGCGGAGGAGTTCAAGCACCACCAGGGTAAGGGGTGGGGCGTGATTGCGCAGGACATGGGGATCAAGCCCGGATCCAGCGAATTCCATCAGCTGAAGAGAGACGCCAAGGGTTCCCTGGATCACATGAAATCCACGGCCCGATCCGAGCAGAAGCACGGAGAGTGAGTGAACGCGGCGTAGGGAACATCAACTGCAGCCCGTCAAGGGGCAAGGAGAAGCTATGCAGGTAGCGACCAGACAGCCCGCGGAAATGTACGGCATCGTCTCGGCATCGAGAATCATCGGCGAAGCGGTGGTCAATCGTAAGAACGAAGATCTGGGCAAGATCCACGAGCTAGTGATCGACGCCAAGGAGGGTCGCCTGGCCTATGCGGTGCTCTCCTCCGGCGGTTTCCTGGGCATGGGGAACAAGCTGTTCGCAATGCCCTGGAAGGCGTTCGAGTTCGCCAGCACCGAGAACAAGCTGATCCTCGACGTCGACAAGGAGAAGCTGAAGGCCGCTCCCGGATTCGACAAGGACGCGCAGTGGCCGGACTTCGCGGACAAGGCGTGGGGAAGCACCATCCACGAGTACTACGGCTTCGCTCCCTACTGGAAATAGTAGATCGCGCAGCCGGGCGCTCGCTGATTCCGTTGCCGTCGATCGGCGAGCGCCATTCGGACTCCCTACCGTGTCGAACCGAGCACTATTCCTCGCCGTCCTTCTTGCGTCCGTGGCCTGCAGTGCGCGCGACCCCATCCCGAACCGTCTCGAAGCGCGGTTGACGGGACGTCCGGACCTGTCGCGCGACGAGGTGCAGCAGGCGCTGGCACGGCAGCTGCGGGTAGCCCCCTTGTCCAGCCCGGTTTTTCCAACACGCGAGACGCTGACGGAGTTCTACGCCAAGAACGGGCAGCGGCTGGCTTGGTGCGACGACTCGGGCAAGATCCGCTCGGCGACCAAGACGCTACTCGACGCGCTGCGACGCGCGGGCGAGCACGGATTGGACCCGGAGGACTACGCCCTGAGCCGGCTCGACCTGCTCGCGGAGCAGATCGGCCGCACCCCGCTCGACGACGCCGGAGTCGCGCGACTGGCCGATTTCGATCTGCTCATGACCGCCTCGTTCTTCCGGTACGCGTCCGACCTGTCGACCGGCCGAGTGCATCCCGACGAGATCCGGAACGACTGGCACACGAATCCCCCCGAGCTGGGTCCGTTGACCAAGCTGGACCAGGTCCGCGAGGGTGACGCTCTCGCGGAGCTGCTCGAAGCCCTGCCGCCACCCCACGTGGGCTACGTGCGCCTGCGCCAGGCGTTGAATGGATTGCGCGAGCTCGAGGCGGTGGGCGGATGGCCGGCGATCCCCGCCGGCCCTGCGCTCGAGCCTGGCTCGCGCGGCCCGCGGGTACTGTTCCTGCGGCAGCGCCTCTCCGAACCTGGCGGAGATTCCTTCGATGCGGCGCTGGCCGAAGCGGTACGCCGCTTCCAGGAGCGCCACGGCGTCGATTCCGACGGGAAGGTCGGCGCAATCACGCTGGCCGAGTTGAACGTGCCCGTCGAATCGCGGATTCGTCAGGTCGAGCTGAACCTCGAGCGGTGGCGTTGGATCCCGCGCCGGCTCGACGACCCGCATGTCCTCGTGAATATCCCGGGGTTCGAGCTCGAGCTGGTGCGCGGCGGGGTCTCCGCATGGCGCACGCGCATCGTTGTCGGCAAGGCCTTCACACCCACACCTGTGTTCAGTGATCGGATCGTGGCGATCGTGGCCAACCCGCCGTGGAACGTCCCGGAGAGCATCGCCCTCGGAGAGTACTTGCCCGAGCTGCGGGAAGATCCGAAAGCGCTCGAGCGCCACGGCCTCCGCCTGCTCGAGGGTGCCGGGGAGGACGCTCGCGAAGTGGACCCGACCACGGTGGACTGGCGTGCGTCGGACCCCGAACGCTTCCCGTATCGCCTGCGCCAGGACCCAGGGCCCGACAACGCGCTCGGCCGGCTGAAGTTCGACCTCACGAACGAGTACCACATCTATCTGCACGATACGCCCGCGCATGGCCTGTTCGGTCGATCGGACCGGGATCTCAGCCACGGTTGCATCCGGGTCGAGAAGCCGCTCGACCTGGCCGTGCTGCTCATGGGCGAACCGTCACAGGACGTCCTGCGCAAGGCCCTGGAGCAAACGACGGAACGGCACCTGGCCGTCGTGCCGCCGGTGCCGGTCCATATCCTGTATTTGACGGCCTGGGTCGATGAAGTGGGCGCGTTGCGCTTCAGTCCGGACGTGTACGCGTTCGACGTGCCTCAGCGAGCCTCGCTCGATCGCATGGCGTCCCGAAGAACGCTTCTCTCCACGCCGTAGCCCGAGGCGCCCCATACTGCTTCCCTCGTGAAGATCCCTCGCACGCTGCTCGTTGACCGCCCTGCCCCTGCTGGCCGCGGTGCCCTCCACCCGTGGCGCGGCTACCTCGATGCGTCCTGCGTCGCTGGTCCCGGTCCCCCGGGTATCTACGTCGGCATCGCCGTCTCGCACAGACGCACACGCCTTCGAGGCGGCCCTGCTCCGCGCCGCCCCGACGATGAGACCCGAGGCTCTCCGGGCGGCGCTCGGTGCCTGGGTCCCCCTGCATTGGCGCGTTGAGGTATCCCGGCCGCTCCTCACGGTGATCGACTACGGCCTGCCCTCGACGGTCAAGCGGTTGTGGGTGTTCGACCTTGCCTCGCAACGACTGCTGTTCCACGAGCTGGTGGCGCACGGCCGGAACTCGGGCGACGATGTGGCCCGATCGTTCTCGAACGAGGAGGGCAGCCTCATGACCTCGCTCGGAGCGTTCGTGACCGGCACGACGTACAACGGCGGGAACGGCTACTCGCTACGCCTGCGCGGGATGGAACCCTTGGTCAACGATCGGGCGGAAGCCCGCGCCATCGTCATGCACGGTGCGCCGTACGTCGGTGAAGAGGTCGTGCACAAGCTGGGTCGACTCGGGCGCAGTCACGGCTGCCCGGCCGTTCGTCCCGCAATCGCCCAGACGCTGATCGACGAGATCAAGGACCGCACGCTGCTGTACGCGTGGCATCCGATGATCGACGCGGCCGGAGCAGGCAGCCAGAAGACGGGCTCCCCGGCGGAGAGGCCAGGAGAGCCCGCCTGAGGTTCAGCGCGCTCAATCGAGCTTGCTACCCTTGAACGTGTAGGTCAGTACGGTTCCGTCGGTCCTGGTCCAGATCAACTTGCCTTCGACGCTCTTGTCGTGAACGGTTCCGGTCCAAACCGAGTTGCCTTCGCCCGCGCTCGCGCGCTCGGCCTTGAACGTCCAGTCCTTCTCACCGGACTGCGACATCGAGTACGGCGACGCCTTGGACCCGACCTTCGCGGTACTCAAGGTGACGTTTCCGTCTGCGAACGTCAGCGTGTCCTTGAACTGCTTCTCGCCCTTGTCCTTGGCCATGGTGTCCGGCTCGACGTCGACCTTCCAGCTCGTGCCGTCGAGGACCGAGACCTGGGAGGGGCTCGCGATGGCCACCGTGGAGAGCATGATTGCGAGTGCTGCTAGCAGTGCTGTCTTTCTCATTCGGTCTCCTGTGTGTGAAATGGGACTCCTCGATCTGGTCAAGTACTCATCGTGGCGGCGCGGGCTGCAGGAATGGCTTGTTCGCCATCTCTCCCGACGTGCCCGAACGCGCTCGTCGTCCTGTCCTTGATCTCTCGGGTCCTGTGAGCCAGCCAGCGGCGCGTCTCGCTGCCCGAGCACGGAGCGAACAGGAGGGCCATCCCGGCGCCGACCGCTGCCCCGACCAGCGCGGCCGCCACCATCACGCCCGGCCCACCGCCCGGATTGACATCGTTCATGACTTCCTTCCTTTCCGTTGACGTAGTTGGCTTCCGATGCAGCCACACGCGTCATGATCGACAGAAGCTCGCTCGAACACCATGGGGTGTTAGCCCCATCCGCACGCGCCTACGCTGTGCAAGCGGATGGGTCGCGGGACTCGGCTCACACCCGCCAAGTGCCGGCACAGCGGAGATGCTCTCATCTTCGCGAGCGCGCGGCTTTCGATCTGACGCACACGCTCGCGAGACAGACGGAGCTGCTCGCCGATTTGCTCGAGTGTTGGTGTGGCGTCTCGTCCGATCCCGAAGCGCATCCGGAGGATCGTCTCCTCACGGGGATCGAGCTCATGGAGCACCGACGCGACGCGCTGTTGGACTTCGCGCTGCGCGACGTGTTGGAACGGACATACGGCCTGTTCGTCCCACACGGACTTCGCCACGTCATACGCTTCGCCATCGCGTGTGCGGCCTTCGAGCGGCAACGGCTCCGGCACGACGGACAGCGCATGATCGACGATCTCCACCGGCAGCCCCAGCTGCGTCGCGATTTCGCCCGGCGTCGCTCTTCGTCGGAGGCGGCGGCTCAGATCGCGTGCGACGACCTCGACCTTCCGCATCGTGTTGTTCGCGTGCCCGGGAACGCGAATCGTCCGCGATTTCTCGGTGATCCCCCGGATGACGCTCTGCGTGATCCACCAGAACGCGTAGGTCGCGAACCTGCATCCCCGCTCGTGCTCGAACTTCTCCACGGCCCGCAGTAGCCCGACGCTGCCCTCCTGGATGAGATCCATGAACGACAGCCCGCTGTGCGCGTACTTCTTCGCGATGTGCACGACGAGGCGCAGGTTGGCGAGGATGAGGCCTTCCCGAGCGTCGTCCAGGCGGGTCTTGTGGGCCAGGATCGCGCGGAGCGCGGCGGCCACGGTCGGATCCGGACGTTGGGAGGCGAAGTGCATGAGCTTCTGGAGGAAGGTCTCGAGCTCGCTTACCGGCCATGCTGCGCCGAGCTGCGGACCGGGTTCGTTTTCCGCGAGGACGGACTCGCGGCACGTGTCGGGCAGAGCCTGCGCCAACATCGCGATCGCCAGCCGTGCGTCCTTCAGGTCGCTTGCGAGCTTCCCTTCGTTCTGCTCGTCGAGCAACGGGGTTGCACCGATCTCTTCCAAGTAGCGCTGCAAGATGGGTGAGCCCGCCTGTCCGCTCGGTCGTCTCGTTCCGCGAGGCGCCAGATCAGGGCGGGTCCGGTGCAACGAGAATCGATTCATCGGCGCTGTGCTCCGCGGCTCAAACTGAAGGGGTAACGAAGTTATCCCGCGGGAGCGGAACGATCGATGGGGTGTAACCCTACCCAGGTCCCGAGGCGGAAATGAGCTGGGCCAGATCGGCCTGCAACGCCAGGTAAGCGTCAATCCGCGTCTCGATGTCGCTGGGGAACAGCGGCACGGGCCCCACCATCTGGTCCTGGTAGACGCGAAGCATGATCTCGCGGAAGATCGGCAGGGCTGCGCGCGAGCCGGTCTCCTTCGCGCCGAGCGTTCGGTTGTCGTCGAAGCCGATGCGAACCGCTACGGTGATCCCTTCCCGACCGTACGTCGATCCGACGAACAGCGCGTCGCGGAAGTCGCTCGTCGTCCCGGTCTTCCCCATCACCGGGATCGGGAAGTCGGGACCGTCGAGGGCGTGGGCCGTGCCCTCGGGAAGGCGGACCACTCCCCGCAGCCCCTCCTGGATCAGGCTCAGCTCGGCGGAGCTCGGCCCATCCGCCGTGATATCCGTCGCGGCCCGGGACGCCTGGTACAGCACGACTCCGCCTGTCGAGTCGGTCACGCGAGCGATGACGTGGGGCTGGGCCAGGAGCCCCGAAGCCATCGCCCGATACGCACCCGCCAACTCCAGTAGCCGGACCTCCGACGCGCCCAGAGCCGTGCTGATGTACTCGTGTAGCGGCGAACGGATTCCCATCCGCCGGGCGGTGCGGTTCACCTCGTCCACGCCGATCTCGCGGGCGATCCACACGGCCACGGCGTTGCGGGACTCGGCCAGGGCCTGACGCAGCGGGATCAGGCCCTTGAACTGGTTGTCGTAGTTGGCGATCCACTTCACTCCGCGATCGGCGTCCACGGGCACCGCGATCGGCTCGTCGGGCACTTCCGAGTCGAGGTCGAGCCCGTGGCGGAAGGCGGCCAGGTACACCATCGGCTTCCATGTGGAGCCCGGCTGCCGCAACGAGTCCGTGACGCGGTTGAGGTCGGAGTACCGTGTGGCACGTCCCCGGAAGGTCTGCCGCCCGCCCGCTTCGGCGAGAATCGCCGCATCCGCGTTGCGTAGCACCACGACCGATCCCTGGATCAACCCCGTCGATGCGCGGTGCCGCTGCTCGTAGAGCGCCAGACCGGTCTCCAGTGCTTCGTTCACGATGGTCTGCACGCGACCGTCCACGGTGGATCGGACCAAGATCCGTCCGCGGAACAGGTCCTCGATCCCGAAACGAGTCCCGCCGTGCTGCTTCAGCTCCTCGAGGACGTTCGCAATCGCCCCGGGAGCCTCGGTCGGGACCGGGCGGCGCGGCGCCACCCGGACCGGCTCGGCCTGGCACCGCTTCGCCAGATCCGCGGAGATGCGTCCATTGCGCACCATGAGGGCCAGGATCTCGTTGCGACGGCGGAGCGGCCCCGCGCGGCCGGGCACCGGCGCGTAGAGCTTGGGCGACTTGCCGATCCCCGCCAGCAGTGCCGCCTGTCCCCCGTCCTCCGGAGTGTAGCTCGACAGCGACTTGCCGAAGTAATACTCCGAGGCGGCGGCGAACCCGTACCGGCCGTTCCCCAGGTAGATGAAGCTGGCGTAGCGGGCGAAGATCTCGCGTTTGGCCTGGTTCTGGGATCCGTACCGCCGGCGCAGCTCCTCCTCGAGCCAGAGCGACAGGCGGACCTCCTCCATTTTCCGAAGAAGCTTGTTCGTGGCTCGAACGCTCAGGACCGCCGAAAGGACTCGCGGCGTCAGGCCGTCGTCGGTGAGGGTGTCGCTGTTCTCGCGGATCGTCAGATTCTGGAGGAAGTAGGTGCGGACGAGCTGTTGCGTCAGCGTCGAGCCGCCCTGCGGGAACAGCGGCCGGAACCCCTCGCCGTTCCACCACGCGGTGAGCGATCGCCCGACAGCTTTCTTCGACCACCCGCGGCAGCGCGCGGTATTCCACACCGGAGTGGGAGAAGAAATTCTTGTCCTCGGCCGCCAGGATGGCCTCGCGCAGGATGCTGGGCACTTCGTCGTAGGACACGACCCGCCGGTATTCCCGCGCCAGCTCGATCAGCACCTTGCCTTGGTCGTCGTAGATCGCACCGATCGTGGGAGGCTCGAAGCGCAGGAACGACTCGATGTCCGGGAGGCGGGTTCGGTCGAAGTAGACATAGTGCACCGGCCCCGCCGCGAGCAACACGAGCAGCGCCAGCGGCGGCGCCACAAGGCGCGCGAGGCGATGCCACCAGCGCCGGAACGAGCCGAACCGAGACTGCGTCGACATGAGTGCCACGTCCAAGTCGACGGTATCCCGTTGCGTCCCGGGTCTCTATCGGGTGTAACCCTACCGCCCACCCCGCTGGGGTCATCACCCCATGGTGTCGCCTCTCGCGGCCTCCTACCGTCGTCTCGTAACCAAAGACGAGGAACAAGATGACACTCAAGAGACTCCACCGTTCCATGGCGGCCGCCCTGATCGTCGCGATGTCGGCGTTGGCTACGAGCGCCGTTTCCGCGCAAACGAAGATCAAGCCCGGGTTCAACCTGTTCTCGACGGACCAGGACCTCGAGATCGGTAGTCGGTCTGCCGCCGAGGCCGATCGTCAGCTGCCGATCCTCCACGATCGCAAGGTCGAGGCATACGTCGCCGCGGTCGGCAAGCGCCTGAGCGCGAATCTTCCCGGAGCGAAGTTTCCGTATCAGTTCAAGATCGTCAACGCCTCCGACATCAACGCCTTTGCACTTCCGGGCGGCTACATGTATCTGAACCGTGGGCTCATCGAAGCCGCCAAGAGCGAGGGCCAGCTCGCCGGGGTCATGGCTCATGAGATGTCGCACGTGGCCCTGCGGCATGGGACCAACCAGGCGTCAAAAGCCTACTTGGGACAGACGGGGTTCGGAATCCTGGGAGGCCTGCTGAGCAAGGACGACGGCTCGCCCAACAAGCTGATCGACGCGGTTGGCGGTTTCGGACTCAACGCGTTGTTCCTGAAGTTCAGCCGCACCGACGAGGGGCAGGCCGACATCGTGGGCGCCCAGACGATGGCCCGGGCGGGCTACGACCCGCAGGACATGGTCGATTTCTTCGAACTGCTCCGCCGCACGCAGTCGCACGATCCGAGCAAGGTCGAGCAGTTCTTCAGCAGCCATCCTGCCCCGGAAAACCGTGCGTCTCGAATCCAGAACGAGATGGCGCTGCTGACGATCCGTCCGACTGCGCCGGTCGGCGGTTTCGCGCAGGTCCGAGCCAAGCTGTTGGCCATGCCGTCCGCCCGTTCGATGCAACAGATCGCACAGAACCAGCCTGCGACTCCGCAGCCCCGAACGTACCCGGAGAGCCAGGTCGGCGACATCAGCATCGAGGCTCCTTCGTCGACCTACCGCACGTTCGAGCAACGCGACCGGTTCTTCGGAATCGAGTATCCGTCGAACTGGCGTGTCCACGCATCCGCAAACGGTCCGGGCGTGACCATCGCTCCGGACGGCGGCGTCGTGGATACGGGCCGCACGGAAAAGGATCTGATCTACGGCGTGGTCATCAACCACTACGAGCCGTTCCTGAATGACGAGGACGACACCGATGGTCGGTTCTCCTTCCTGGGGGCGCCCGGCGACCTCAGCGACCGGAACGTCAGCCACACGAATCTCGCCGAGGCGACGAACGACCTGGTCGGACAGATCCTCCGGACCAACCCGACGTTGAACCTGGTCCCCAACTCCCAACGCAACGACAGGATCGACGGCGCGTCTGCTCTGTCGCTCGTCCTGTCGGGGCGATCCGCCGTGACGGGAGCCGAAGAGCGCGTGACGGTTTTCACCCGCGAGCTCCCGGACGACCACGTCATCTATGCGCTGTTCATTGCTCCCGGGCAGGACTACGGTCAACTCAAGGCGACGTTCAATCGGATGATCGGGAGCTTGCGCGTGAGCGACGAGCCCACGCACCGGTCGAGTGCCGGGCGGGGGTTCGGCAGCTCATCGTTCGGCCGCGCGGACGTGATCGTTCCGTCCGGTACCGTGCTCGCCGTCGAGTTCCAGCAGACCCTGTCGAGCGCCAACAGTCAGGCGGGAGACCTGTTCACCGCGCGGGTCCTCGAGCCGGTGCTGGTGGACGGTAGGGTCGCGATCGCCACGGGATCGATCGTCTCCGGTCGAGTCGTGAACGCGCTGCCCTCGAAGAAGATCGGCGGTAAGGCTCAGCTGAATCTGGAATTCACGAGCCTCCGGATTGCGTCAGGGGACAATAGCCCGATTTCGGCCTCGTTCCGCGGCCAGGCCAAGAGCCAGACGAAGAAAGACGCCGCGACCATCGGCGGCGCCGCCGTCGGTGGCGCGGTCCTCGGCCGCATCATCGGCAAGGACACCCGAGGCACCGTGCTGGGTGCCGTGGTCGGCGGGGCGATCGGCACGGGCATCGCGGCCAACAACAAGGGTCAGGAAGTGTCCCTCCCGGAAGGGATGGCGATCGAGATCCAGCTCGATTCGCCGTTCCGAGACCTGCGATGAGAATCCCTGACATCGACCCGCGGATCGAAGTCGACTACCCGCGGCCAAGAAGAACGCCTTGGGCCGAGGACTATGGTCCGCACGGTCTCGTTGAACGCGACCGGCCGTACTTCGACGACCAACCGGCCGATCGATTCGGCTGGGAAGCGGGCTCCCGCTGGGGCAGCCGACCCGTCCGAGATTCACGTTCGGTGTTATCGAAAAAAAGCCGCGACTTCTGGCAGAGTTGATCGCGGGGGAAGATCGGTCGGTACACGCGCGGCCTCGACGACGGATCGGCCGCGCTCGCGGCCGAAAAGAACGACTTGCACCGTCCTGAGGATGATGTACATGTCGGTCAGGAGCGACATGTGCTTGATGTAGTACAGATCCGCCTGCAGTTTCGTGCGTGATTCCTCGATGCTGGCAGCATAGGACTGCATGACCTGCGCCCAGCCGGTCACGCCCGGATGAACCATGAATCGCTCGGCATAGAACGGAATCTGCTCTGTGAGCTGCTTCACGAAGAATTCCCGCTCCGGTCGCGGCCCGATCAAGCTCATCTCGCCCCGAAGCACGTTGATCAACTGCGGCACTTCGTCGATGCGGAACTTGCGCAGCCAGCGGCCCACACGTGTGATTCGCGGATCATCGGGCCTCGCCCAGACGGGTCCGGTTCGACTCTCCGCTCCGACGATCATGGTGCGAAACTTCA
This sequence comes from uncultured Acidobacteriota bacterium, assembly GCA_963824225.1. GTDB lineage: Bacteria > Acidobacteriota > Polarisedimenticolia > Polarisedimenticolales > Polarisedimenticolaceae > CAWGOF01. The sequence goes on from CAWGOF010000003.1 coordinate 2,224,369, forward strand.
GGATCGTGAACGGAACGCAGCCTCGTCCAAGCCGCTCCTGGCGGTACAGCACGGGCCCCGGAGAGTCGAGCTTGACCAGCACGGCGGCGACCGCCGTAACGGGGGCGGTCAACACCAAGACGCCGAGCGATGCAACCAGGTCGAGCGCGCGCTTGAACTGCCGAATGTGGGGCCGCGAGTTGTTCATCGAGGCGGCCAGCAGCCATTCGTCGTTGATGTGCTCGACGGAGATCTCGTGTGTCAGCTCCTCGTGGAGAGACACGTAGTCGGCAAGGGCCACACCGCGATACCGAAATGACCTCAAGTGCCGTAGAAGCGTGGTCTCGACCTCGCCGGGCGCCGCGACGATGAGCTTGTCGACACGGTGAAGCTGAACGAGCTGTCCCAAGGATACGTCGGTCCCGAGCACGGGATAGTCCTCGATGTGCGTGCCGACGAGCCTCTGCTCCTGCCCGCATTGGACCATGCCCAACACCTGCATGCCCGCCTGTGGATGGCGATGAATCAAGTCGATCGCCCTCCGCGCTTCGCCGTTCGTGCCGATCACGAGGCATCGGCTCGTCAGGAGCCCGAGCCCGCGCATCATCCGGTGGATCAACTGCATCGCCAACACGGCGACGAGCGCGAGGATGGCGAAGACGAGTAGGACGCCGCCGGCGACCTGCCAGGAGGAAGTGGCCCACAGGAGCGACGTTGCCAGGAGCGTCCCGGCGACTACCGCGACCGCCGCAGCCACCAGGGTTCTGCCCAGCCCCGGCAACCGGTCCGACTCGTAGAGTCCGGCAGACCCGAGTGCGACCAGGACGATCCCCCACGACGCGGAGATGGTGACGTGATGCGACGCCAGGTAGTCGAGGCCGTCACGCCAGCCCAGTCGTAGGCAAACGGCAGCGAGCATTGCCAACGCCATGCCCGCCGCATGGGACGCACCGAGGAGCCAGGCGCTCCGGCGCGGAACGGAGCGCGAGGAACAGATGGGCTGCATGCGCCGGCATAGTACGCAGAGCGATCCGGTTCCGACTATGGGGTGTTCACCCCGGACCGCGGGCGGTAGGGTTATGCCCCATGGGGATCGGTCCACGTGCTGCATACGATGCGCTCGGAGTCAGAGAACGGGAAAGGTACGACATCATGCGAACCCGATTCATCGCGATTCCCCTCGCACTCGTGCTGTCGCTTTCCGTCGCAGCCGCGACCGGATTGATCCAGAAGGACATGCGGACGTTGAACGACGCCGTGATCGTCCTCGATGCGCTCGAGAGCGCTGCCGACAAGGGCATTCCGCAGGAGTTGCTCGCCAAGGCCGATTGCATCCTCATCTTCCCGTCCGTCGGCGCCTTTCTCGTGGGAAGTAATGGAGACCGTGGCGTCGCTTCGTGCCGCCAGCCGGACGGCAAGATGGGCTCCGCGGCGTTCTACTCGCTCGGTGGCGCGATGGGCTTCCAGCTTGGCGGAGAGTCGGCCGACGTGGTGATGCTCATCATGAACGAGCATGGCGTCGGCCACCTGCTCGCCGACCGATTCACGATCGGCGGGGAGGCCACAGCCAGACCAGGCCCGGTAGGGCGCACCGCCCAAGCGGCGACCCATGCACAGTCGCAGGCGCAGATCCTCTCCTGGTCCCGGTCGCACGGTGTCTTCGTCGGCGCGGCCCTCGACGGTTCGGTCGTCAAGCTGAACCGGGACGCCAACGCACGGCTGTACGGCGGGGAAACTTCCGGGAAGGCGATCCTGGTCGACTCCAAGCTCGCGGTCCCGCTCCCGGCCCGGCCTCTCGTGGATTCGATCCGCAAGCACATGGCGGCGGCCGTCCCCCCGAACCAAGCAGAGAAGAGCTAAGCCTCTTACGTCAAAGAACACAGAAGAGAAAGGTACCAAGTCATGCGAACTCGATTCATCGCGATTCCTCTCGCAATCCTGCTGTCGCTTCCCGTGGCGGCCGCGACCGGGTTGATCAAGAAAGACAGGAAGACGCTGAACGCCGCCGTGATCGTCCTCGATACCCTCACGAGCGCCCCCGACAAGGGCATTCCGCAGGAGCTGCTCGCCAAGGCCGATTGCATCCTCATCTTCCCGTCCGTCGCCAAGGGCGCCTTCATCGTGGGAGGCAAAGGAGGCCGTGGCGTCGCCTCGTGCCGCCAGCCTGACGGCAAGATGGGCTCCGCCGCGTTTTACACGGTCGGTGGCGCGAGCATCGGCTTCCAGATCGGCGGTCAGTCGGCCGACGTCGTGATGCTCATCATGAACGAACATGGCGTCGACCACCTGCTCGCCGACCACTTCACGATCGGCGGCGAGGCCACTGCCACTGCCGGCCCGGTCGGACGTACGGCCAACGCGTCGACGGACGCGCAGTTGCACGCGCAGATCCTCTCGTGGTCCCGCTCGCGCGGTCTATTCGCCGGCGCGGCCCTCGACGGTTCGGTCGTCAAGCCGAATCGGGACGCCAATGCACGGCTGTACGGCGAGGAAACCACCGGGAAGGCGATCCTGGTGGACTCCAAGCTCGCGGTCCCGGCCTCGGCCCAGCCCCTCGTGGATTCGATCCGCAAGCACATGGCGGCGGCCGTCGCCAAGGACCAGGCAGAGAAGAGCTGAGCCCGCACGGGTCCCATTTCGAACTTTCAAGGAGGCACATTCGTTTCTCACGGGAGGGATCGGGCTGTACGAGAAAGACGGTTCGTCCAACCTGCCCTCCGAGTTCGACGAGAGCGCCTTCGGTGTGAACGGAGGCGGCGGCATCGACTGGTTCCTCGGACCGCGCTGGGCGCTCAAGTTCGAGGGGGCGTTGCACGTCGTGACCGGTGAGGATCCGAACACGGTCGTGCTCGGCACGGGCGGCGTCATGTTCTGGTTCTAGCGGCTGGAGCCGGAGGGGACCATGGACCTGCTGATCTGGCTCGTCATCGGCGGTGTCATCGGCTGGCTCGCCAGCATCCTGATGAAGACAAATGCCCAGATGGGAATCGTCGCCAACGTGATCGTGGGCATCGTCGGCGCGGCGATCGGAGGGTGGCTCGCAAGCGCACTCCGCATCGGCGGCGGCGGCGCGATGAGTTACGTCATCGCCGTCGTGGGCGCCGCAATCCTCATCGCGATCCTGCGTGCGGTGGACGTCTTCAAGTAACGACAGGTCGGGCCACCCTCGAATCCCGTTTGCAGGCTGTGCGATGGGTCAGGTGCGCCCGCATCCATTTGTGTCGCCGGGGGGGGACATGATCCAACGTATTCGTTTGCCGCTGACGCTTGCCTTCGGTGTTCTGGCCGTTGCGGTAGTTGCGCGGTTCGTCTCGCCGATCGCGGCCCAGACGTTCGTCGATTCCTCGTTCTCCTCGGAGCTCGTGACGACGCTCCCGGAGTACAAGGCGGTCGGAGTGACCTGGGCCGCCAACGGGGACATGTACATCGGGCAGCGCGACGGGGTGGTGCGCGTCTACGCCGCCGGCCAGCTCCTGTCGACGCCATTCATCGACCTCCGCTCGAGTGTCAGCACGTTTCTCGACCGCGGCTTGCTCGGGATGGCGCTCCACCCGGACTTCGCGCAGAACGGGTACGTCTACCTGGCCTACGGCGGCCCGAAGCTCTCGCGGCTCGTCCGCGTGACGGCCGACCCGTCGAACCATCACGTGGCGCTGCCGGGCAGCGAGGTCGTACTGATCGGCAGCCTGCCGGCGACGGCAGGGGCCCACACGGCTAGCGCGCTGCGCTTCGCCCCGGACGGTAGGCTGTTCTTTGGCCATGGGGATACCTGGGGGGAGATCGACTACGCGCCCACCGGGAGAAACTTCGGCTGGCGCTGCTACGAGGGCCCGGAGGCACGGGAGTTCGAATCGTTCGACGTTGCCGACCCATGCGTCGTGTTCCCGCCTGCAGCGATCGTCACGACCGACTTGGTCAGGGCCGGCGCGTTCTATTCCGGCAACGTCTACCCGTCGGCCTACGCGCGCAGTTTCTTCTTTGCCGACCACGTCGCGGGTCGGATCCTACGGAAGGTGGTGGACGAGACTGGCGCCGTGACGGACATCCAGCCGTTCGCCACGGGACTGAACGACCCGGTCGCGCTCGAAATGGGGCCGGACGGTCTTCTGTACTACGTGTCGTTCGTCACGGGACAGATCCGCCGGATCCGCTTCGACGCCCCGATCGCCCAGCCAACGGTCGCGCCGGCTGCGGGCTACTCCCCGCTCAGCGTGACCTTCACCGGCGACGGCTCCCGCAACCCCCGCGGCGGATCGCTGGCGTACCTGTGGGAGTTCGGCGACGGACAGACGTCGACGCTCGCGAACCCGCCGCATACCTACGCGGCCAGCTCCGTCACCACCCCGTATGAGGCACGACTGACCGTAACCGACGAGCGCGGCAGGTCATCCACGGCGACCGTCCCGGTGACGGTCGGCAGCCTCCCGCCGACACCGACGATCGAGAGTCCGACCGACGGCACCGGCGTCGAGCCCGGGCAGCTCATCACGTATCAAGGATCGGCGACGGACCCCGACGAGCTGCTCGACTCGAGCGACCTGAGTTGGACCATGCTCGTGCACCACGACGATCGCATCGACACGATGTTCGAGTCCGCCGGGACAACGGGGAACTTCGTGGCGCAAGACCCCGGCGAGGCGGGCGAATGCTCGTACGAGCTGCGACTGACCGCTACCGACTCGAGTGGTCTCGCGAGCACAGCGGCGATCAACCTGCCGCTGCTGGACCATGCGGACGGCCGCGGCGCTGCGTCAACCGAGGCGGTCCTCGGGCTCGTCGCCGCGTTCGGGTTCGCCGAGGGAGCGGGCGCGATCACCGCCGACGCATCCGGCAACGCGAACAACGGATCGATCACCGGAGCCACTTGGAACACCACGGGCAAGTTCGGCAACTCGCTGACGTTCAACGGGACGAGTCACGTCGTGCTGATTCCGAACTCGGCATCGCTGGACGTGAGTACCGGAATGACGCTCGAAGCCTGGGTCTATCCGACGACGTCCCAAGCAGGATGGCGGGCCATCATCCAGCGCGAGACAGACGCGTACGTTCTTCACAGCAGCTCGAGCTTCGGCGCGATGCGGCCGACCGCGGGCGGGACCTTCTCCGGCGCGTTTGATCACTTCAACGTTCCGTCCGCGCTCCCGTTGAACGCCTGGTCCCATCTCGCGTTGACCTGGAACGGGGCGACGATGCGGCTCTACGTGAACGGGGTGGAGGGCGCGAACCGGGCGCGAACGGGAACGCTTCAGGGAACGGCCGCAGGCGCGCGTGCCGTGCGCATCGGCAACAACGTGCCCTACGCCGAGAGCTTTCTTGGTCGCATCGACGAGGTGCGGATCTACAACCGTGCGTTGTCGACCGCCGAGATCGCGACCGACATGAGCACACCGATCGGATCGGACGCGACGGCGCCGACCACCCCCGCCTCGCTCGTCGCGACGGCGACGGGCGCGAGCCAAGTCTCGCTGACCTGGACCGCATCGACCGACACGGGCGGAAGCGGGCTTGCGGGCTACCGCGTCGAGCGTTGCCCGGGAGCGACCTGCAGCGGCTTCGTCGAGGTCGCAGCACCTGCGACCAATACGTTCGCCGACACGGGGCTTTCGGCCTCGACGACCTACCGCTATCGCATCCGGGCGATCGACGGCACGGGGAATTCGAGCGGCTACTCGAACATCGCCGCCGCGACGACGCAGGCATCGTCCGACACCACGGCGCCGACCACCCCCGCCTCGCTCGTCGCGACGGCGACGGGCGCGAGCCAAGTCTCGCTGACCTGGACCGCATCGACCGACACGGGCGGAAGCGGGCTTGCGGGCTACCGCGTCGAGCGTTGCCCGGGAGCGACCTGCAGCGGCTTCGTCGAGGTCGCAGCACCTGCGACCAATACGTTCGCCGACACGGGGCTTTCGGCCTCGACGACCTACCGCTATCGCATCCGGGCGATCGACGGCACGGGGAATTCGAGCGGCTACTCGAACATCGCCGCGGTAACAACGCAGGCATCGTCCGGCACGACACCGACCACTCCTACGTCGCTCGTCGCGACCGCCAACGGCGAGAGCCGGATCGATCTGATCTGGACCGCCTCGACGACGGGCTCGGGCATCAGCGGCCTCGAATGGCCGGGCACGGGCTCCGTGCGGCGCATGCTCTACTGGGCCAATCCGCAGTCGAGCGGCTTGCCGATCTACCCCGCGACGTACATCTTCCGCGTCTACCCGCGCGAGAAGCAGTACCCCGGTTCGTGCTATGGCTCGGGGTCGTGCAACAACGAGTATTGGACCACGTTCTTCTGGGGCAACAACGGGCGTTTCGACTGGGACGGCGGAGTTGCGCGCACGTACTACGGCGCGCATCCGTATCCAGTTCCGCCGACGACGGGAACGCAGGAGTGGGAGATCAGCGCAAACGGAAACGATATGGTCACGGGCGTCGAGGTCACGTGGGATCGCTGGCACGTCCAGGCGTTCCGTGCGCATCGCCTCGGGAACGGCCAGCCGGTCCATGAGTTCTACTACGACCTGCCGACGCCGGTTACCACGCCGCTGGGCGGTCTGCCGAGCCTCGACTATCAGGTCTTCGACGCCGCGTATGGCACGCAGCAGCCGCCGTCGCCTGCACTCGTCATGGGCCAGGCCCCGGACTTCAACGGCGTGTCATGGGGCGGTTATCCCGGCTGGGAGGAGTTCAGCGGGATCATTCGCGGGATCCAGATCTACAGTGGCTATCTGTCGGACGCCGATATCGCCGCAGAGATCGCGTCGCCCATGTCGACCGCCGCGGGGCAGGCGAGCATCTGGTATCTCAACCTCGACCCGCGGCCGTCGGACGTCACGGACAAGAAGGGGACGGGGACCGCGCACAACCCATCGTGGGACGGCACGACCGCGAACGAGTGGACGGGCAGCGGTGGGTCACTGGGCTATCGCGTCGAGCGGTGTCAGGGCGCGGCCTGCACCGGCTTCGTCCAGATCGCCGCGCCTGCGACCAACTCCTTCGCCGACACGGGACGGCTCGCCTCGACGACCTACCGTTACCGCGTCCGGGCCGTCGACGGCGCCGGCAACTCGAGCGGCTATTCGGGCGTCGCCGAAGCGACCACGCAGAGCCAACCCGACACGACGCCGCCGACCGCGCCGTCCTCGCTCGGCGCGACCGCGTCGAGCGCGAGCCAGATCGGTCTGACCTGGACCGCATCGACCGACGCCAATGGAACCGGTCTTGCCGGCTATCGCGTCGAGCGCTGCCCGGGCGCAACCTGCACCGGCTTCGTCGAGATCGCCGCGCCCGCCACCAACGGGTTCACTGACACGGGGCGGACCGCGTCGACGACCTACCGTTACCGTGTCCGCGCGTTCGACGGTGCCGGCAACGGGAGCGGCTACTCGAACATCGCCGCCGCAACGACCCAAGCGGCGCCCGTCACGACGCCACCGACCGTTCCCGGGTCGCTCGTCGCGACGGCGAATAGCGCGAGCCAGGTCTCCCTGACCTGGATCGCGTCGACCGACACCGGTGGGAGCGGGCTTGCGGGCTATCGCGTCGAGCGGTGCCAGGGCGCGACCTGCACCGGCTTCGTCGAGATCGCCGCGCCCGTCACCAACGCGTTCACCGACACGGGGGGGACCGCCTCGACGAACTACCGTTATCGTGTCCGCGCGTTCGACGTCGCAGGCAGCCCGAGCGGCTACTCGAACATCGCTCAGGCGACGACACTCGCACCGACCGGACTGGTCGCAGCGTATTCCTTCAATGAGCCAACCGGCTCGTCCGCGAGCGACGCGTCGGGCCAAGGCAACACGGGCACGATCGCCGGGGCGACCCGGAATGCCGCGGGCAAGTTCGGCGGCTCGTTGACCTTCAACGGTTCGACGCACGAGGTCCTGATCCCGAGCTCGACGTCCCTCGACCTGTCGACACGGATGACGATCGAGGCCTGGGTGTATCCGACCGTGTCGCAGAGCGGCTGGCGCGCGATCGTGCAGCGCGAGGTCGACGCGTACCTGCTTCATGCGGGTTCGAGCGTTGGGACGCTGCGTCCGACCGGAGGCGGCACGTTCAACGGCGTCCTGACGACCATGCGGGACCAGAGCTCGCTGCCCATCGGTGTTTGGACGCACGTCGCGCTGACGTGGGACGGCGCGACGATGCGTCTCTACACCAACGGCGTGCTGCGCACCTCGAAATCGCGCACGGGCACGCTGCAGCGGTCGGCGGACGGCGCCGGATCGGTGCGCATCGGCAACAACGCTCCGTACCGCGAGAGCTTCCTGGGCCGGATCGACGAAGTCCGGATCTACGATCGAGCGCTGTCCGCGGCAGAGGTTCTGGCCGACATGAACGCTCCGTTGCCGTAGGCCGGCCGGCTCGGAGAGACGGCGTCTCGTATCAGCGCGTGCGCGTGGTGCCGTAGGAAGTCGACGGCCGTCGGTTCTGCGCCCCGAATCACGGTTCGCTGGGCCAGACCCAGGGACGCCATGGCCAGGAGCGCTCCGATCGGACACGCCACGAGCGCGGACTGCACGTGCCAGGTCAAAAGCGGGAACATGACGGATGCGAGAGCGCCCCACAGCGCCGCGCGGTCGAGCGCAATACTGGGAACGCTCTTGCCTCTCTCGGCCCAGGCCAGGAGAGCGCCGAACGCGAGCCCGGACACGAAACCGACGAGCGGCCCCGTAGGCCACACATCGATCGGCCCCTTGCCCCCCGGCACGAGGCGCGCGACGGCGAAGAGCAACACGAGGATCACGGCCCACAGGATCGCCCAGACCAGGCCGATACCCAGGACTCCGCGCAGCTTCCGGTTCCGTAGCGGGTGGGAGATTGTCGACCACGGAATCGCCCGAACGTTCACGTCGCCTCCCGGTGCTGTTCCGATGCTCGCCCGAACAGGAGCGGCGCGCCATTCGGAATAACCCTCACGAGCAGGGGGCGATTTCGCTCGGGGTCAATCGAGCTTGAGCGAGACCGGCGTGCCGAGGGCCCGGCCGGCGACGAGGCGCAGGCGGCGCTTCTCCCCGGGCTCGAGCTCGACGACGATCGAATCGCGCGACGGGCTGCCCGCGCCCGCGGGCGTGACGACCGCGGCGATCTCGCGCTTGCCCGGGCGCACGCGGATCCACGCTTCGAACGTCTCGCTTCCCGGGTCGATCAGCCGGCGCAACCCGCCGGGCTTGTCCGGAGCCTCGAGCTCGCGCTCGTAGACCTCGCGACCGTCGACGAGCAGGCTGAGGCTCGCATCGTGCATCGAGCTCTTGGCCTGGAGGCGCAACCAGGCCCGCTGGGACGACCAGTGCAGCACGACCGCGCCGACGGCGAGAGCCATGCACGCGGCGGCGATCCCGCCGCGCCTCAGGCGTCGTCGCCCCGCCGGCGCCGCTAGGACCTCCGTGGGCACCGGGTGGATGCCGCGCATCGCGTCGTCCAGCGACTCTTCGAACGCCGCGCCCGTGGGAAACCGTCGGTCCGGATCCTTGGCCAGCGCGCGCGCGAAGAACGCGTCGAACGCCGGGGACAGCTCGGGACGGCGCTGGCTCGGCGGCACGGGGTCCGTGTGCACGATCGCGTACAGCACGCCCGGGATGTCGTCGCCCGGAAACGGCCGCGTCCCGGTGAGGGCCTCGTACAGGATCGATGCCAGGGAGAACAGGTCGCTCCGGCCGTCGACCGTCCCCCCGTGCGTCTGCTCGGGCGACATGTAGGCCGGCGAGCCGAGCGTCAGGTCGGTGCGCGTGAGCACCGAGCCGCCCAGGCGCGCGATGCCGAAGTCGACGATCTTGATCGCGTCCTCGCCCTCGAGGACCAGCAGGTTCGCCGGCTTGATGTCGCGGTGAACGATGCCCGCGGCATGCGCCGCGTGCAGCGCCTGGGCGACGCGCCGCGCGAGCGCGCACGCGCGCTCGGGGGCCAGCGACCCTTCGGCGTCGAGCACCTGCCGCAGCGTCCGGCCCGGCACGTACTCCATGGCCAGGAACGGAGCGCCCGTGGCTTCGTCCTCGCCCGCGTCGTACACGGTGACGATGCCCGGGTGAGACAGCCCCGCTGCGGCGCGGGCTTCGCGGGCGAAGCGCGCGCGGAACTCCTTCTCGTCCTCCGGGCTCAACCCGCCCGGGACCCGGATGACCTTGATCGCGACGTTTCGATGGAGCCGCGGGTCGTGGGCCAGGAACACGGCGCCGCCGGCACCGCTCCCGATCTCGCGCTCCACGTCGTACCGCCCGATCCGCGACACGCGGAAAACTTAGGGCCGGGCGGCGAGCGCGGCTACTCCGACGATCCCGCGCCCTGGCTCGGCTCGGGCTGGCGCAACGAACCGTACTGGTTGTTCAACGCGAGGAGCGCGCCCTTGTCGTCGCCGGCGAACTCCAGCAGTCCCACCGCGTCGCTCATCGTCTTCTCCTCCTCGACTTGCTCGTCGAGGAACCACTGGAGCGCCGCGATGGTCGCGTAGTCGTTGACTTCCTTGGCCAGGTCGTACAGCTCGTAGATCGCTTGCGTGTTCGCGCGCTCCTGCTCCATCGAGCGCTGGAAGATGTCGAGGAGCGACGGGAACGTCGCCGTTGGCGCGACGAGCGGCTGGAGGTCGACGCGTCCACCCCGGTCGAGCATGTAGCGCAGCAGCCGATGTGCATGCGCCTGCTCCTCGCGGCTCTGGCGCTCCATGAACGCCGCGAATCCGGTCAGGTGCAGCGTGTCGCAGTACGCGGCCATCGACAGATACGTGTACCACGCCTGCAGCTCTTTGTTGATCTGCTGGTTGATCGCCTTCTCGAGTTTCGCATGCATGAGTCGTCCTCCGTGGGGGCCTTCCGATCATAGCAGGAGCGCGGCGCGGCGTAGCTCGTCCCAGCAGCCGTCGATGTGGGCCCACGTCACGCGCGGATTGCCGATCGAGACGCGCAGGGTGTACCGGCCGTCGAGGCGCGTGTGCGACAGGAAATACCGCCCGCCGCGATTCACCGTGTCCAGGATCGCCTCGTTCGCGCGGTCGAGGTCGGCTTCGGCGAGCGCCCGGTGCGCCGGCCGGTAACGGAAGCATAGCGTGGCGAACGGCACGGGCGCGAGCCGCTCCCAGTCCGGGTCGGCATCGATGCGCTCGGCCAGCGTGAGCGCCATGCGGCAGTGCTCGCGGATCCGCGCGGCGATCCCGTCCACGCCGAAGTACCGGATCTCGAACCACAGCTTGAGCGCCCGAAACCGCCGGCCGAGCTGGACGCCGTATTCGCTGTAGTTGCGAACGTCCGCGCCGACCGACGTGCGCAGGTACTCCGGAACGAGCGAGAACGCGTCGCGAAACGCCGGGGCCTCGCGGAACAGCAGCAGCGACGCGTCGAACGGCGTGAACATCCACTTGTGCGGGTTGAACACGATCGACTGCGCGCGCTCCCACCCGGCGAACTGCGGCCGCAGCTCGGGCAGGATCGCGGCGGCCCCGGCGTACGCCGCGTCGACGTGGAGCCACAGTCGCTCGCGCTCGCAGATCGCGGCGATCGCGGCCGCCGGGTCGATCGCGGTCGACGACGTGGTTCCGAGCGTGGCGACGACGAGGAACGGCGTGGAGCCCCTCGCGCGGTCCTCGGCGATCGCCCGCTCGAGCGCATCCGGCCGCATGCGCCGCTCGGCGTCGACGTCGACCTTGCGCAGCCCCGCGCGGCCGACGCCGGTCACGATCGCCGCCTTGTCGATCGACGAATGGGCCTCGGTCGAGGCGTAGGCCCGCAGCCGACCCACGCCCGTCCGCCCGGCGAGTCCTTCCTCGCGCGCGTCGAGGCCCGGGACGGCGTGGCGTGCGGCGACGAACGCGAGGAGCGACGAGACGGATGCCGTGTCCGTGAGCATCCCGTCGAACTCCGCGGGCAGGCCGAGCATCTGCCGGAGCCAGTCGACGACGACCTGCTCGAGCTCGGTCGACGCGGGCGCATTGCGCCACAGCATGACGTTCGAGTTGAGGCCCGCGGCGAGCCACTCGCCGAGGATCCCCGGTCCCGAGGCGACGCTCGGGAAGTACGCGAGGAACCCCGGGTGCTGCCAGTGCGTGACGTTGGGCTCGATGAGTCGCGCGAAATCGTCGAGCGCGCGCCCGAGCGGCTCGGACGCCTGAGGCGGCGCGGCGGGCAGTGCCGCGCGCACGTCGCCCGGTCGTACGTCCGGGAGGACCCGGTAGCTCTCGAGGCGCTCGAGATAGTCGGCGACCTGATCGGCGACGCGGTGGGCGTATTCGCGGAATTCCGCGGCCGGCATGTCGCCGAGCGCGGGCGGCGGTCGGTCGGACACCAGCTCCTCCTGAGCTCACGATTCTATCCACCATCGGTGGTCCGCTCGCGGTACGTTTGGTCGTCCCCCAACGAATCCTCTGGCGGAGGCCGGCATGAGAGCGGAGCGTGCCCCGTTTTTCCTGATTCTGGTGCTCTCGTACACGACCCTCCTCGCGCAGGAGGAGCCGCACGAGGTGCCCGACGACCCGCCGGCCACGATCGAGACCGCTCAGCCGCGGGTCGCGGCGCCGCCGGTCGTCCGCGGCGGGAACCGCAGCATCCAGGTCAATGTGGATGGGGCCGGGATGGACATCGTCGGCGACGCGGCCAACGAGCCGACGCTGGCCATCCACCCGCTCGATCCGAACGACATCGCCGTCGTCTGGCGTCAGTTCGACTCGATCAGCTCGAACTTCCGTCAGGCGGGTCACGCGTACAGCCAGAACGGCGGCGCGACGTGGACGTTTCCCGGCTCGCTCGACCCGGGTCAGTTCCGCAGCGATCCGGTCCTCGACACCGACTCGACCGGCCGGTTCTTCTTGTACAGCCTGAGCTCGACGACCACGACCGAGTACTTCGTGTCGCTCGACGGCGCCGTGACGTGGTCCGCGCCGCGAGCATCGTTCGGGGGGGACAAGAACTGGACGACCGTCGACGCCACGGGCGGGACCGGAGACGGGAACGTCTATTCGATCTGGAACTCGCAGTTCACGTGCTGCGCCCCCGGGACCGATTTCGCACGCTCGATCGACGGCGCGCTGTCGCATCAGGGACCGTACCTGATGCCGAGCAAGGTCAAGTGGGGCACGGTGGAGGTCGGTCCGGACGGTGAGCTGTACGTCGTGGGCATCCCGACGAGCGGCAACCCGCCGCACGTGATCCTGCGCTCGACCAACGCCCGGAATCCCCTCGTCGTCCCGACGTTCGACCTCGTGCGCAGCGTGAATCTCGGCGGGACGACGACGTTCGGGGCCCCGCCGAACCCCGGAGGGTTGCTGGGGCAAGTCTGGGTCGCGACGGACCATTCGACCGGACCGTCGCGGGGCAACGTGTACGTCCTCGGCTCGGTCGCGGCGGCGGGTGGCGATCCGCTCGACGTGAAGCTCTCGCGCAGCGAGGACGGGGGCGCCACGTGGAGCCCCGCGGTGCGAATCCACGACGATCCGCTCGGAGGCTATCAGTGGTTCGGCACCGTGTCGGTGGCACCGACCGGTCGGATCGACGCGATCTGGAACGACACGCGGATCCACCCGTCGGCGATGGAGTCCGAGGTGTACTACGCCTACTCGACCGACGAAGGGCGAACGTGGTCCGCCGCGCTGCCCGTCACCCCACGGTTCAACTCGGCCGTCGGGTATCCGCAGCAGAACAAGATCGGCGACTACTACCACATGATCTCGGACGCCCAGGGCGCGGGCCTCGTGTACTCGGCGACGTTCCGCGGCGGCCAGGACGTGTACTTCCTGCGCGTGGGCGACTGCAACGAAAACGGCACGCACGACGGGAACGACGTCGCGTCGGCAACGAGCGCCGACTGCAATGAGAACGGGACCCCCGACGAGTGCGAGCCGATCCAGCCGTGCACGGCGTGCGACGGCGACGGGCTGTGCGAGCCGGGCGAGTCGTGTCAGAGCTGCGCGGCGGACTGCCCGCCCCCCGGCTGCGGCAACGACGCGTGCGAGCCGGCGATCGGCGAGGACTGCCTGTCCTGTCCCGCCGATTGTGCGGGGGTCCAGGGCGGGAGCCCGGGGGAACGATTCTGCTGCGGCGACGGTGCGGGCCTCTCGCCCGTGGGCTGCGCGGACGTGCGCTGCCAGTCGAACGGGTTCCAGTGCACGAACGCGGCCGCGTGTTGCGGGGATGCGGTGTGCGAGGGGTTGGAGAATCCGGGCAGCTGCGCGGCCGACTGCTTCCCGGTGGACAACGACCTCGACGACACGCGCGACATCCTCGATTGCGCGCCCGCGGACCCCGACGCCTTCGCCGCACCCGGCGAGATCCTCGATGTCCGGCTCCTGGGCAACAAGCAGACGATGACGTGGACCACGGACGCACCGAGCTCCGGAGCCGGCACCGTCTACGACGTGGTTCGCGGAGTCGTCGGCGAGCTACCGGTCGGCTCCGGCCCGTCCGAGGTGTGCCACGCAACCGGACTCAGCGGGACGTCGGCCACGATTGTGACCAACCCGCCACCCGACGTGGCCTGGTACCTCCTCGTCCGCGGACGCAACGTCTGCGCGAGCGGTGGGTATGGGGACGACGCGAGCGGGGACCCGCGAATCAGCCTGGCCTGCGATCCGTAGGCTCAGTCGGGCTTCGACTTGCCGGCGCCGCCCGCGAGCTGGAACGCGATCGTGCACCAGCGGTGCAAGCGTGCTCGCGTCTGGGCCAACGGCTCGTCGGTCACGAACGCGTCGAAGCGGACCCAGTCCCCGCCGATCTCGGTCGCCGGAGCCCCGTGCTCGGAGAGCGCGGCCTCCAAGCGCCCCGGGCCGACGCGCACGCACATCGCCGTTTGACCGTACGCCAGGGCATACACGCGCCCGGCCGAGTTCCGCGCCGCGATCCAGGCGTACGCCGCCGGGTCCGGGCAGACGGTGCTCGTTCCGGGCAGGCCGCGAATCGCCGACTCGAGCTCCGTCGCGATGTCCGAGTGGGCCGAGGGTGCGGTCGCCTCGAGAAACGCGATCACGTCGGCGTTCGCCGGGATCCGCAGGTCCGACGGAACGGTCCAGGACATGACCTCGAGTCTACCATCCCTCCACGGAGCCTTGACCGCGCGCCCGACTTGATCGACCCTGCTCGTCGAAAACGCTCACGGCAGGAGGTTCCATGGCGTACGTCGATGGCTTCGTGTTGCCGGTGCCGAAGAAAAAGATGGCGGAGTACCGCCGCTTGTCACAGAAGTGCGCGAAGGTCTGGCGCGACCACGGCGCACTGGACTACAAGGAGTGCGTCGCCGACGACGTCAAGCGCGGCAAGGTGACGTCGTTCCCCCAGAGCGTCAAGCTCAAGGCCGGCGAGACGGTCGTGTTCTCGTGGATCCTGTACAAGTCGCGGGCGCATCGCGATCGCGTCAACAAGAAGGTCATGGCCGATCCGCGCCTCAAGTCGATGATGGACCCGAGCGCCATGCCGTTCGACGCGATGCGCATGTTCTGGGGCGGTTTCAAGGTATTCGTCGAGGGATGACGGCGCTCAGACCGCGACCAGGACGACGAGCCCCAGCGCGATCCGATACCAGGCGAACGGCCGCAGCGTGTGGGTCGAGACCCAGCGCAACAGCCAGCGGATCGTGGCCCAGGCGACGACGAACGAGATGACGAGGGCCACGAGGAGCCACTTCAGGTCGCCCGGGGCGAGGTGTTCGGCGTTCTTCGCCAGGTCGTAGACGGTCGCTGCGCCGAGCGTCGGGATCGCGAGCAGGAACGAGAACTCGGTCGCGGCCCGGCGGCTCAGGCCGCAGCACATGCCGCCCAGGATCGTCGCGCCGGAGCGCGAGAACCCGGGCCACAGCGCCAGACACTGCGCGAGGCCGATGCCCGCGGCCTGGGCCCAGCCCGTGCGCTCGGCGACGTCCGTGCGCACGCGGAGCGGCGCGGCCTCGACGACGAAGATCAGCACGGCGCCGACGATCAGCGCGAGCGCCACGGTGCGCGGCCCGAACAGGTGCTCGGAGATCCAGTCGTGGAGCGCGAGCGCCGCGACGGCCGCCGGCGCGAACGCGACGAAGAGCCGCAGGACGAACGCGCGGGCCTCGGTCGAGTACCGCGCCTCGCGGGCCACGGCGAGGAGACGCACCCGGTACTCCCACACGACGGCGAGCACCGCGCCGAGCTGGATGAAGATCTCGAACACCTCGGCCCGCCGGCCGGTCAGGCCGAGCGGGCCGGCGACAAGGATCAGGTGCCCGGTCGACGAGATCGGCAGGAACTCGGTCAGCCCCTCGACGAGCCCGAGCACGAGCGCAACCCACAGCATCGGCACGTCAATCGGCCTCGGTCGGAGCGGCGTCGTCCACGCGGCCGAGGATCGCCGGAACGAGCAACAACGCGGTCAGCAGGCACGTCGCCGAGCCGAGGAGCGCGACCTGCCCGAAGCTCCGCAGCGCCGGGTAGTTCCCGAGCCACAGCGTGCCGAACCCGGCGATGTTGGTCAGCGCCGCGAGCACGACCGCCTTGCCCGTGTCGAGGAGCCCGGGGGTGATGCGCCCGCCGCTCAAGATCAGCCGGTGCATGATGTGGATGCTGTAGTCGATGCCCACGCCCAGGATCATCGTGGCCACGAACGCGTTGACGTAGTTGAGGTGGATTCCCAGGACGCGCATCGCACCGAACATCAGGATCACGCCGGAGACGAGCTGGGCCATCGCGATCAGCGTGAGCTTGAGGTTGCGGAAGTCGATCCACAGCAGCACGAACACGACCGCCAGGCCGAGCAGCACCGCGCGTGGGGCCTCGCGGTTGAAGATCATCCGGAACTCGCGATTGACCACGTTCGTCCCGGTGACCACGATCCCGGGGTCGCCGCCCTGGATCGCCTCGACGAGACCCGCGGGCGGCTCGCGCCTCCAGCGCGGGTCCTTGAGGAACAGGTACGTCACGATACGCACGCGTCCGGGCTCGGTCGAAACGTAGCGCTCGAGGATCCGGTCGAGCCCGCGGCCCTCGAGATCGGCCAGGCCGAGCGTCTTCGTGGGCGCGAGGAACCGGTCGAGCCGCGCGAGAAACGTCTCGAACGCCTCGGGTCGGAAGCCGGACTCGGCGAGGCTCGAGGACAGGGTGGCCCGCACGCGCGCTGGATCGAACGCCCCGCTCTTGTCCGCGGCCAGCGCGTCGAGGACCTGCCGCTGCTCGGCCTCGGGCGGCAGGTACGTCAGCAGCGAATCGACCGAGCCGACGAGGCCCGATGCGCGCATCGGCGCGACCCGCTCGGCGATCCGCGCGGTCAGCGCCAGCGCCTCCTCGCGCGTCGGGGCCTCGGCGATGGCCATCATGTACGACAGCGAGGCGCCGAACTTCGCCCCGACCTCCTGCTGCACGTCGTACGCCGGCGAGCGATTGCTGCGCAGGGCGTTGATCGTGTCGTCGAACGGCAGAGACCAGGCGAGCCACCCGGAAACGACGGTCAGCACCGACAGGGTCGCGATCGTCGCCCGGCGGTGCCGCGCGGCGAACGGGATCAGGTGCTCGAGCCCGATCGACTGGAGGTGCAGCTTCTTCAGCGAGTCGACCTTGCGCGGGCGCACGCCCTCGTTCCAGTAGATCATCGCCGGGAGCAGGAACAGGATCGTCACCGCACACAACAGGATCCCGCTGCCGATCAGGAACCCCAGGTCGCTCAGGCCGCGGAACTGGCTCACGCACATCGCGTAGAACGTGCCGGCGGACGTGATCGCGCCGGTGAATATGCCGAGCCCGGTCTCGCCGACCATCCGCTCGGTCGCCTCGGCCAGCGTCCGCCCGCGACGCCGCTCCTCGACGTATCGCGCGTAGCCCACGATGACGAAATCGGTGCCGAGGCCCATCAGCAGCGCCGTGAACGCCGAGGACGACGCGTTGAGCTGACGCAGGACGACGAAGCACAGGGCGAACGTCAGCGCCTGGCCCACGAGCAGCGGCAAGCTCGAGTACAGCAGCGCCGCGAAGCGCCGGTAGCACAGCCAGTACAGCCCCGACACCGCGAGCAGCGAGAATACGAGGTTGAACCGGACGTCCTGCAGGATCAGCCGCGCCTCGTCGACGGCCACGGCGTAGTTCCCGCCGTAGCGCACGCGCACCGCGGCCGGCTCCGCGCCGGGGTCCGACTCCTGGCGCATCTCGGCCCGGACGGCGGACTCGGCCTCCCGCACCGCCGTCAGCAGCGCACGCGAGAACTCGAGATCCTGCGACGGCCCGGTCGGCTTGACCAGCATGATCAGCGTCCGGTGGTCGCGCGACAGGTAGTAGCCGTCCGACAGGTCGATCGCCAGCTCGCCCCGCGAGCCCTCCAGCCGGTTCAGCAACAGCGGCATCAGACCGAGCGGGTCGTCCTTCGCCGCAGCGGCGGTGAACGACGCGGTGGGCGAGGCCAGATCGAGCTTGAGCTGGCGCACGCGCTCGCGGATCCGCGGATCGGACAGCTTGTCGCGCAGCTCGGGCAGCCGGTCCGGAGGGACGAACACGACCGCGTTCTGGTAGAACAGCTCGAGGAAGTCCTCGTCGATGTGGAACTTGTAGTCGACGTTCTCGACCGCCGGCACGCGCAGCGACTCGCGGTCCTTCTCCACCGCAACGGTCTCGAGCGCGTTTCGCCGGGCCCACGTGCGCTCGTCGGGCAGGTCCCGCCGCACCGTGACCGTGACCGTCGCCTGCTCGATGCGCTCGGCCAACAGATCCGCGAACTCCTCGATCTCGTCCGGTCCCTGGCCCGGTCCGGCCTCGACGAGCAGCACGAGGTAGTCGATCGAGCCGAACTCCTCGAGCGCGGTGCGGAACGTGTCGACCTGCCGGTTGCCGGCCGGAATCAGCGCCAGGATGTTCGATTCGAGATCGAGCGCGGATCCGAGCCACGCCCCGAGGACGAGCGCGAGCGCGGCCGCAGCGAACACGATCCGGTAGTGGTTACGGCTGAAGCGCTCGAGAGCCAGGAGGATGCGGCGCTTGCCGCCAAGCCGGGGAGCGTCGGTTTGGGGGGACATCGAACCGGGCGACTCCTGGCGTGGCGGGCGCGGCCGGATTATTTCTTCCCATACCGCCGGGCGTCAAGCCGGCGATCGCGAATGGCGGCACGGGGCGGGGTCTCGTGGTATCTTTCCTGTCCACGCGCCGCCGTTCACCGGCCGCCCGACCGTCGACCCTGACCCGCGGAACCGATCCCGGGTGCGCGTCTGCCGCAAGCGAGGTGACCATGGAAACCACGTCGACCAAGTCCACCGAGTTCATCCAGCTCGAGGAGGCGTACGGCGCCCACAACTACCATCCGCTCGACGTGGTGATCCATCGCGCCGAGGGCGTGTGGGTCTGGGACGTCGACGGCAACCGGTACCTCGACTTCCTCGCCGCGTACTCGGCGGTCAACCAGGGTCACGCTCATCCCCGGCTGCGTAAGGCGCTGATCGAGCAGGCCGAGCGCGTGACCCTGACGTCGCGCGCGTTCCGCAACGACCAGCTCGGTCCGCTGTACAAGAGGATGCACGACCTCAGCGGGTTCCAGCGCATGCTCCCGATGAACAGCGGCGCCGAGGCGGTCGAGACCGCGATCAAGGCCGCGCGCAAATGGGGCTACACGGTCAAGGGCGTGCCGGCGGGCCAGGCCGAGATCCTCGTGTTCCGCGGGAACTTCCACGGCCGGACGACGACGATCGTCGGGTTCTCGGACGAGCCACAGTACCAGGACGGCTTCGGCCCGTTCACCCCGGGCTTCACGCTCCTGCCGTACGGCGACCTCGATGCGATTCGCAAGGCCATGAACCCGAACGTCGTCGCTGTGCTCGTCGAGCCGATCCAGGGCGAGAGCGGCATCGTGCTGCCCAAACCGGGCTACCTGCAGGGCATCGCCCAGCTGTGCCGCGAGAACCGCGTGCTGTTCGTGTGCGACGAGATCCAGTCCGGCCTCGGCCGCACGGGCAAGCTGTTCGCGTTCCAGCACGAGGACGTGCGGCCCGACATGGTCATCGTGGGCAAAGCGCTCGGCGGCGGGTACTACCCGATCTCGGGCATCCTGGCCGACGACGAGGTGATGGGTGTGTTCAAGCCCGGGGATCACGGCTCGACGTTCGGCGGAAACCCGCTGGCCTGCGCCGTGGCCAACGTGGCGCTCCAGGTTCTCGTCGAGGAGCGGCTGGCCGAGAACTCGGCCGAGCAGGGCGCGTACTTCCTCGAGAGGCTACGCACGCTGCGCTATCCGGTGATTCAGGAGGTCCGCGGCAAGGGACTGTGGATCGGCCTCCAGCTGACCCCGCAGGCCGGCGGAGCCCGCCGCTACTGCGAGGCTCTGCAGAAGAAGGGCCTGTTGTGCAAGGAAACCCACGTAGACACGATTCGCTTCGCCCCGCCGCTATGCATCGAGCGCCGCGAGCTCGACTGGGCGTTCGATCGCCTGGTCGAGGTGTTCGACGAGCTCGGCCGGGGATGAGGAGCTTCGCCAGCGCATGAAATACCGCCATCGCGGCTACCGCGATTCGGAGTACCAGGACGAGCGGTCGAGGCCCAAGTCGGCCCCGTCGGGCCCGCCGCCGAAGCGCGACATCCCGGACGAGCAGCGGTTCCAGATCCGCTCGATGCGTCACGCCATGGATCGCGAGGCCCACGAGGTCCTGCGATGCCACAGCTGCGGCCGCAGCGTCACGGACGTCGGCCTGATCGGCAACTCGAGCACCTGCCCGCACTGCCCGGCCGCGCTGCACTGCTGCCGTAACTGCCGCCATTTCGACTCGGCGGCGCGCTGGCAGTGTCTGGCCCCGATCGTCGCCCCGGTGCCGGACAAGATCGGGGCCAACGAGTGCGACAAGTTCGAGCCCCGACTCGTGCTCGACGCGACCGGCCGGCGCAACGTGCGCTCGTCCGCGACCGAGGGCGGGGGAAGCGCCGGCTCGGACCCCCGCTCGCAGTTCGAGAACCTGTTCAAGCGCTAGACCCTCCGGCTTCTTGCCCGGCCCAGGGGGGGACCCTATATTCCACCGCGCCTCGGGGGGGTCGGTGGGGTGCTATGAGCGTGTCGCCACGTCCGTCCTTCGGGTCCCAGCGCGGTGAGGGTCGAATCGGGCTGCTCATCGCCCTGATCGTCGTCGGTTCGGCCGTGTTCACCGGCATGAAGATCATCCCGGTGCGCGTCGCAGCGTACGAGTTCCGCGACGTGCTGCGCGAGGAAGCGCGCTACGGCGCCGTGCGCAACACCGACGCGACCGTGGCCCAGCGGATCCTCGAGCGCGCCGCCGAGCTCGACGTCCCGCTCAAGCCCGAGAACCTGAGCGTGCGCCGGACGATCCACGAGATCACGATCATCGCGTCGTACCAGCAGCCGATCGATCTCAAGCTGACGACGTACGTGTATCGATTCACCGCGACCGAGAAGGCACCGCTGTTCTGACGACCTTCCCGGCGGCGATCACCGTCGCGACCCGGGATACGCCGAGCCGATACGCCACGTGGTAGCGGTTTGGCAGGGCGTGGATCACCACGTCGGCCCGCTTGCCCGGCTCGAGCGAACCCACGTTCTCGGCGCGGCCGAGCGTGTGCGCGGCGTTGAGCGTCGTCGCCGTGATCGCCTCGTCGACCGTGAGCCCACAGGTCAGGCAGGCAAAGGCCAGGGCGGTCCCGATCGACCCCATGGGGCACGTTCCGGGGTTGAAGTCCGTGGCCACGACGACCGGCACCCCGCCATCGACGAGGCGGCGTCCCGGCGGCGCGGCGCGTCCCATGAGGAACAGCGCTGCGACCGGCAAGAGCACGCCGCAGGTCCCCGCCCGCGCGAGCGCGTCGATCCCTGCAGGCGACACGTGCTCGAGATGATCGGCCGACGCCGCGCCGAGCTCGGCCGCGAGCTGCGCTGCGCCGTCGTCGGCCAGCTGATCGGCGTGCAGCCGCACGCCGAGGCCCTGCGCCCGCGCCGCCTCGAGCACGAGCCGGGCCTCGGCCAGCGAGAATGCGTGCTCGTCGACGAACGCATCCGCGTACTCGGCCAGGCCGCGCGATGCGACCTCGGGTAGCATCGTCTGCACCACGATGCGCACGTATTGCTCGCGCCCCGCGCGGTGCTCCTTGGGCACGGTGTGCGCGCCGAGGAACGTCGGCACCACCTCGACCGGGTGTCCGCGTCCACCATTCCGCAGCGCCTCGAGCTGCTTGCACTCGTCCTCGAGCGTCAAACCATAGCCGCTCTTGGCCTCGACCGTCGTCGTGCCGAGCGCGAGCAGCTCGTCGAGCCGCGTCCGCACGAGGGCCGCGAGATCGCGCGGCGCGATCGCCCGCGTCTTCTCGACCGTGGACAGGATCCCACCGCCCCGCGCGGCGATCTCGGAGTACGTCGCGCCGCGCAGTCGCTCGTCGAACTCGGTCTCACGCCAACCGGCGAACGGGAGGTGCGTGTGCGCGTCGACGAAGCCTGGAAGCGCGGTGCCGCCGGCGGCGTCGAAGCGACTCGCTCCCGGAGCGAGCCGCACGGCCTGCGCCAGCTCCCGCTCGGGTCCGACCCATGCGATACGGTCGCCCTGGCAGGCCAGCGCCGCGTCACGCACGACGCGCAGCCGCCCCTGCGTCGGACCCGCGAGAGCCGAGCGGCCCTCGGGTGTAGCGAGCTCGCCGATCCCGCTGACGACGAGGTTGGCCTCGATCATCCGGCGTCGGCGACGGCGCGCGGATGGAGCACGTGCAGGTTGTCCGCCGGCGCGGGCGACGGCGCCGGCTCCTCCTCCCGGCGATGCTCGAGCAGGCGCAGGTGCTCGTCGATCACCGCGCGCAGCCGGCGCTCGAAGAGGTCCCGCTCGAGCTTGCAGCGGCTCATCTCGCTCTCCAGGCGCGCCAGCTGGTCCTGGGCCTGCTGGAGCATGCGCTCGGCGGTCAGGCGCGCCTCGCGCACGGTCAGGTCGGCCTCGGCGCGCGCCCGCTCGCGCATCTCGCCCGACATGTTCTGCGCCGTCACGAGCGTCTGCTGCAGCGCGGCCTCGCGCTCGCCGTACACCACGACGCGCATCCGCAGGTCGCCGACCTCCTCGAGCAGGTCGGCGTTCTCGAGGTTCACGCGCTCGATCTCCTCGGCCACCGACTTCAGGAACATCCGGACCGGTTCGGCCTCGTAGCCCCGCATCTTCCGCGGGAACTCCTGACGCTCGATGTCCATCGGGGTGATGCGCGTGGCCATGCCGGTCTCCCTTGGGTCTGACGCCGGGCCGAAACATAGGCCAGACGCTAGGGTCGCGTCAAAGTCGGCCCGGCGATTCTACCTCGAACTGCGCCGAGGCCCATTCAGGAGGCCGGGCTGCCACGGGCTCGATGCACAGCCACGATGCGATTCAGACGGCCGGCTCCGTGAGCGAATGAATGAACCTCGCCGATGCCGCGAGTGCGTCTCGCGCTTCAGGGACCACGCCATCGAGCATCTGCCAGCCATGAAACACGCCGTCGAACACCACCAGCTCGGTCTCCACTCCGATGTCCTGACTCTGGCGTGCAGCCGCACCGCATCATCGAGCAGCAGCTCCCCAACGCCCACTTGGAGGTGGAGCGGGGGCACTTGCTCTCGCGGCGCTACAAGCACGCCGCGGACTCCAACTTGGACGGGAACTTTGCAGCTCTGCTAGAGAGAATCGTTGCAGCACAACCGGACGGACGGTCGCAGTCCCACGATTCCCCTGGCCGGCCGCACAACGCACCCAGGTACACGCGGTAGGACGACGTGATGTCGGTGTACACGGACTCGACACGGGCCAGTGGCGTGCCGCTACCGCCCTCGGATACTTCGCACGTGCGCACCGCCACCCCGTCAAACACCCGTTGCGCTGCTGCCAGAACGAGCGTTGATTCATCTTGCGCGTGAAGAAGCCACTGGCAACGAGTCGCGGGTACATCGGCACACACAGCCGGGCCACCGACGCTCGCGACGATGACGAGAACGAGCACGCGACTCACTTTGTCCCCTTCTCGGCTGCCTAACGCACGGTGGTCACCTCAGAAACCCAGCGATTCCAAGAAGCGGTCGGCCCGCGCCGAAGCGTCTGCTGAGGTTTCTGGATCCGGGCTCGGCATACCGTCATCGGGGATGCCCGCCGGCGTAAACAGATGGCCGAAGCCTTCGTATATCTGGAGCTTGCAAGTATTGCCGGCAGCTCGCATGCGCTCGCAGAATCGCTTCACGCCGTTCATTGGCGTCACGGTATCGACGTTCCCCTGAAGAATCAGTGTGGGTGGAAGGCCCGTCCGCATGTGTTCGTCGGGTGAAATGTCACGCGCGCGTGCCCGATCCCCCAGAAGGCGCTGCACCCAGCTGTCGGACGCCAGCGACACCGCGGGAGATACGAGGACGAGCGCGTCGGGGCTTCCACTCACGCTTTCTTCAGAAGCGGTTTTGTCGAACACTGCTGCGGAGGCGGCGAGATGGGCGCCCGCAGACCAGCCGTAGGCTGCGATCCGTTTGGGATCTATGTCCAAGGAGTCCGCGTGAACTCGCACCCAACGAATCACCGCGCGTGCGTCTTCCATGGCCTCGATGGGCGTGATGCCCTTCTGGTCTGAAAGGCGATACTGTGCCGCAATCGCTACCATCCCACGCTCGGTGAAATGCCTTGCCCGGGGGAACGCCCACTGCGGCTCGCCCATCGCCCAGCCGCCGCCGTGGAGCAGCACGATCGCGGAGAGCTTCCCACCGCCCGGCTTCGCCGGGGAGAAGACGTACGCCTTGAGCGGCGTGCCACCCGGGGTGGCGTACACGTGCTCGACCGGCTGCCGCTGGGCTTGCTCGCCTTGCGCCGCAGCACCTGAGACGACGGCAAGGAGTAACGGGATTATCCCAAGCGACGCTCCAATGGATCGCTTCACCTGGACCATTCAGCTTTGCCGGCTCACCATGAAGTTGATCCAGATCGGGGCGAAGGGTGACGTGCAACCTTTCGACACGGGATAGTCCCGATAGATCCCCAACTTCTCGCCAATGGCGATGGCCCGCTTGCGAAGTTTGGGGGCGTGGATCCCGATGGTTGCCAACGTGCTGTTCATCGTCCACTGCACTTCGGGCACGGCGTCGGCCATTTCCGACTCGATGCGATCCAGCAGCGCCGGCAGATCGAGCCCGTCCGGATTCTTCTCGACCCGCTCGGCGGTGAGGTGCCAGCCGGCCCGGGCCGCCC
Source organism: uncultured Acidobacteriota bacterium (assembly GCA_963824225.1). Classification (GTDB taxonomy): domain Bacteria; phylum Acidobacteriota; class Polarisedimenticolia; order Polarisedimenticolales; family Polarisedimenticolaceae; genus CAWGOF01. Next base: position 2,249,425 of record CAWGOF010000003.1, read on the forward strand.
AGCGGTCGTCCGCGGCCATCCAGTCCTCGCGAAGCGCCTCCTTGCCGGGGTGCTTCGCGACGACGTAGGAGTTGAGCCAGTCCGCCACGCGCACAAAGGCGATGGACCGCACCATCCGATCCATCGCCTCGGCCGACAGCTTCTTCGGCTCGATCAAGAGCGCGGCCAGGAACTGGGCGTCCACGTTCCCGGTGTCCCAGAGCGACAGGGCCAGCGCATGGTCCGTCTTAATCTTCTTCGCCAGCACCCGGATCTCGCCAAGACTGACGCCGAACTGATTGTCGCCGGCACCGCTCTTGGCGTTCTGCGCCCGCACCTTCGCATTGCCGAGCGCTTTGAGCTGCTCGAGAACTTCATTGAGCGTCACGGTCGTGATTCTCCTGTACTAAACCCGTCGGACGTCGTTTGATGCTGGCCCGACGTCAGCAACAGGCGATGCGCGACCAGCCCGAAGGGCACGATGCCGCCGACGGAGGCCCGTCGACCGGCGGGAGCCACGAAGGCTCATGCAGACTTGCGCATGAACCGAGGCAGGCCAACCAGAGCAATTCCCACAACGAGGAGCGGCGTTGAGATATTGGTCTTGCCGCTGACGGCGAGTATCGCGCAGACAACTAGGACGAGAGTGCCAGCCCATTGCAACCAGTTGCGTTGAACCATGTTCGCCTCACGCACCCAAAAGTTGCTTGCTGCCGGGGACTATACCCCCGGTCGCATGGACCGCCAACCGGTCCCGTTTCCGATCTCGAACTGAGCCGCCAGCCCATCGGCAACAGCGAGCCCGTCGAGGCTCGGGACGAGGCGATCGCCCTGGACATGCACGAGGCCCGCGCGGTCGAGGCGCTCGAGCAGGTCGGCATTCGCCGCCACGAGGTCGATGCGCAGGTCCGAGCGGATGCGACCGAGATCCACGCCGGCGTACGTCCGCAGGCCGGTCATCAGCGCCTCGAGCGCCAGGGCCTGCGCATCGAGTGTTTCCTGACCTTCGATCGGGCGCTCGCCACGATCGATGCGCTCCTGCCACGGATCGGTGCGGCGCACGTTCCACCACCGCTGATCCCGGCGGAACGAATGCGCCGACGGGCCGAGCCCGAGGTACGGCGTATGGTCCCAGTACTTGAGGTTGTGCCGCGAGTGGTGCGCGGGCGACGCCGCGAACTGCGACGCCTCGTAGCCCGCGAGGCCGGCCTCCCCGAGGTATCGATGCGCCAACCGGAACAGCTCGGCCTGCTCGTCGGTCGGGAGCTGGGTCAACTGGCCGCGGCGCTCGAGCAGCCCGAACCGCGTGCCGTCGTGGATCGTCAGCTGGTAGCAGGAGATGTGATCGGGGGCGAGAGCCAGCGCACGATCGAGCTCGCAGCGCCAGTCCTCGACGCTCTGCCCGGGCAGCCCGTAGATCAGATCGATCGACACGGTGCCGAAGCCGGCCTCGCGGGCGCGCTCGACGGCGCGCCGCGAGTCGTCGACCGTGTGATGCCTTCCGAGGAACGCGAGCCCCGCGGGATCGAGCGACTGGATCCCGAGGCTGAGCGTGCCGACGCCGAGCTCGCGCCAGCTCTGGATCGCCACGGCCGATGCGTCCTCGGGATTCGCCTCGAGGAACACCCGCGTGTCGCTGGCGCAGGGGAAGCGCTGCCGCAACCGCTCGAGGATGCGGGCCAGGTCTTCGGGCGCGAGACACGACGGGGTCCCGCCGCCGAAGTACACCGTGTCGAAGCGCACGGGCCAGTCGGACCACAGATCGATCTCGACCAGCAGACGATCGACGTAGCGCCGGTGCAGGTCCGGACCGCCGGTCCGGACGGCGAAGTCGCAGTACGGGCAGACGCGGGCGCAGAACGGGACGTGGAGGTACAGGCCGGCTCGCGGGTCGCTCAACTATCGGTGTCCGTCTTGAGCACGGCGACGAACGCGGATTGCGGGATCTCGACCGCGCCGATCGTCTTCATGCGCTTCTTGCCTTCCTTCTGCTTCTCCAGGAGCTTGCGCTTGCGCGTGATGTCGCCGCCGTAGCACTTGGCCGTCACGTCCTTGCGCAGCGCTTGGATGTTCGTCCGGGCGATGATCTTGCCGCCGATCGCGCCCTGGATCGCGACCTTGAACTGGTGGCGCGGGATCGCCTCGGCCAGGCGCTCGCAGTAGTGCAGCGCGCGTGCGCGGGCCTTGTCCCGGTGCGTGAGCTGCGACAGCGCGTCGACCGGCTCGGTGTTGACCAGGATATCGATCTTGACCACGTCGGTCTCGCGGTAGTCGAGCATGGTGTAGTCGAACGATCCGTACCCCTGGGTCAGCGACTTCAGCCGATCGTAGAAGTCGAACAGCACCTCGGCCAGGGGCAGCTCGGCGGTCAGCTCGACGCGGCCCACGGCGAGGTAGTGGAACTGTACGTTCTCGCCGCGGCGCTCGCGGCACAGCTCCATCACCGGGCCGATGTACCGCTCGGGCATCATCACCGAGCCCTTGATGTACGGCTCCTCGGTCTTGGCGATGACCGACGGATCGGGGTAGTAGCTCGGGTTGTCGACCCACTGCACCGCGCCACTTCCGAGCGTGATGCGGTAGCGCACCGACGGAGCCGAGAGCAGGAGCGACAGGTCGTACTCCCGCGTCAGCCGCTCCTGCACCACGTCGAGGTGCAGGAGGCCGAGGAACCCGCAGCGGAACCCGTGGCCCAGCGCCGTCGACGAATCCTTCTCGTAGGTCAGCGCCGCGTCGTTCAACACGAGCTTCTCGAGCGCCTTGACCAGCTCGGGGTACTCGTCCGTGCCCATCGGGTAGAGCGACGAGAACACGACCGGCTTCGCTTCCTTGTACCCCGGGAGCGGCTCGTCCGCCGGTCGCTCGGCGTCGGTCAGCGTGTCGCCGACCGCGACGTCGCGCACGGTCTTGATCCCGGCGAGCACGTAGCCCACGGATCCCGGCCCGAGCTCGGCCGTCGGGAAGCGCTTGAGGCGTAGCTGGCCGACCTCCTCGATCGGGTGGTCCTTCGCCGTGTGCATCAGCCGCATCGTCTGCCCCGCTCTCAGGACCCCGTCCTTCACCCGGCAGTACAGGACGACGCCGCGGTACGGGTCGTACTGCGCGTCGAAGAGCAGCGCACGTGTCGGTGCCTCGCGATCGCCCACCGGCGGGGGTAGGCGCTGCACGATCGCCTCGAGGAGCTCGGGGATCCCCGTGCCTTCCTTGGCCGAGCACAGCACCGCACCCGACGGATCGAGGCCCAGGTCGGTCTCGATCTCCTGCTTGACCCGCTCGACGTCGGCCGACGGCAGGTCGATCTTGTTGATCACCAGCAGCAGCTCGAGCTCGTACTCGAGCGCGAGGTACAGGTTGGCCACCGTCTGGGCCTCGACGCCCTGCGACGCGTCGATCAGCAGGATTGCTCCCTCGCACGACATCAGGGACCGCCGGACCTCGTGCGAGAAGTCCACGTGCCCCGGCGTGTCGATCAGGTTGAGCTGGTACGTCTGGCCGTCCGACGCTTCGTAGTCCAGCGTGATCGTGTTGCTCTTGATCGTGATCCCGCGCTCGCGCTCGATGTCCATCGAGTCGAGGATCTGGTCGCGGAACGCCCGTGGATCGACCCCGCCGCAGTGCTGGATCAGCCGGTCGGCGAGCGTCGACTTGCCGTGGTCGATGTGCGCGATGATGCAGAAGTTGCGGATCGAGCTCATGGTCGCTCCCCGAAGATCGCCCGGCCGACGCGGACGAGCGTCGCCCCTTCCTCGACCGCGACCTCGAAATCGTCGGTCATGCCCATCGACAGCTCGGGGAGCGAGAGCCCGAGCTTCGGAGCTGCCCGATCGCGAAGCTCGCGCAGCGCCACGAACCAGCGCCGCGACTCCTCGGCGCGCTCGACTGGCGGCGGAATCGTCATCAGCCCGCGGAGCTCGACGTGGTCGAGCGCCCGCACGGTATCGAGCAGCGCCAGCGCGCCCGCGTCGTCGACACCTGACTTCGTCCCCTCGTGGGCCAGGTTGACCTGGACCAGGACCGCCTGGCTCATGCCGCGCTCGGCCGCGCGGCGGTCGATCTCCCGGGCCACGCGCTCCGAGTCGACCGAATGGATCAGCTCGAACCGCCCGACGGCGTCGCGCACCTTGTTGCTCTGCAGGTGCCCGATCAGGTGCCAGGTCACGTCCGGTCCGAGCGCTTCGATCTTGGCCCGCGCCTCCTGCACACGGTTCTCCCCCAGCAGGCGATGGCCGCAGGCGACGAGCTCGCGCACGGTCGGCACGGGAAACGTCTTGGTCACCGCGACGATGCGCACGGCGGCCGGGTCGCGGCCCGCCCGGTGACAGGCTCGGCGGACGCGCTCGAGGACGGTGGCGTAGGCGACGGCGATGGTCATGCGAGGGGGCACAGGGTAGCCGATTGCCGCGAATTCCGGAGCCGGACGCCCCCGGCGGTTGTCATTCCCGGTCGCGGACCCACCTTCTCCCATATGGAAGGCGGCAGTCTGACCTTCGGGGACCGTCTGCGCGCCGAGCGCGAGAAGCGCGCGATCCCGCTGAGCGTGATCGCGGCGGCAACGAAGATCCGCACGACCTATCTCGAGGCGCTCGAGCGGAACGCGTTCGGCGAGCTGCCGGGAATGGTGTTCAACCGGGGATTCGTGCGCGCGTACGCCGAGTTCCTGGGTGCCGACCCCGAGCCGCTCCTGAAGGCCTACGCCCGCGAGCTGCGCGTCCGGGGCGCGCCTGAGCCGACCGCCGCGGACGATCCGCTCGACGAGCTCAGGCGCGCGATCGACAAGACGTGCGCCGCGCGACGGTCCGCGACGCCGCTCTGGCTCCTCACGGGCGCGGTACTTCTCGGCATGGTGGCGCTCGCCGGGCTCGGCGTGGCGTGGCTGCTCACGCGCTCCAAGGACGTCCAGCCGATCGAAGTGCCGCCCGTGGCGAGCATCGCGCTGCCCGCTCCGCCGACCCCGACCGCGACGCCCCCGCCTGCGCTCCCGGAGCACCTCGAGCTGCCACCCAGCGAGGAGCCGGAGGTTCCGATCGCCGCGACCCGGCTCACGATCGACGACTTCGGCGTCGGAACCTCGGTCGTCAAGCGGGCGCTCGTCGGGAAGAGCAGTCGTCTGCGTGCAGGCCAGGACGCCTGGTTCTGGACGCTCGTCCTCGGCGGTCGGTCCGGCGATCGGATCCACCACGTCTGGACCCACGAGGGTCGGGTCGTGCGGACGTTCGAGCTGCCGGTCGACGGCTCGCGCTGGCGGACCTACAGTCGCCTGGCTCTCGCCCCGGACGCCGTGGGCCGCTGGGCCGTCGAAGCTCGGGACCTCTCGGGAGTGGTTCTGGCCCGCACCGAGTTCGAGTGTACGGGCCCGATCTGACTCAGGAAGCGGCGGTCGTTTCGTTCCCCGCCGTCGCGCGGTCGAGGGCCTGGTTCACCAGGCGATCGGCGTCCTTGTTCTCCTCGCGCGGAACGTGGACGATGCGGAACGACTCGAACTGCCGGATCCGCCGCGCGGCCTCGGCGTGGAGCGGCTGCAGCGCCGGGTGGCGCACGCGGTAGCGCCCCTCGATCTGCCGCACGAGGAGCTCCGAGTCCGAGCGGATCTCGACGCGCGTCGCGCCTCGGCGGGCCGCGAGCGCCAGCGCCTCGAGGAGCGCCTGGTACTCGGCCACGTTGTTCGTCGCCTTGCCGATCGGCTCGCCGTGGCCCTCGATGCACGCGCCCGCATCGTCGAGCACCGCCACGCCCCAGGCCGCGGGACCCGGGTTGCCGCGCGAGCCGCCGTCGATCGCGGCGCGGAACGCCTCAGCCATGCGATGCGGTCTGCGTGGCCTGGCCCTCTCCCACGGGCCGCAGCGCGGCCTCGATGTACAGGAACCGCTTGCAGCCGCTGCACGTGTGGAGCACGGACGCGGCGCGGATCTCCTGCAGGACCTGCGGCCGCACGCGGACGAAGCAGCTCTGGCACGCGCCGTTGTCGGCCCGCGCGAGGAACACGCCCTGCCGGTTCGTCTCGAGCTGGCGCAACGTGTTCAGGAGCGGAGCCGGCATCCCCAACTCGACGCCTCTGCGCTCAAGCGATCGCTCGTCGACGATCTGCTGCGCCGCCTGGGCCTCGGCCTCGACGACCGCGCGCTCGCGCTCGACGACGTCGCGCTCCTGCTGGATGTGCTCGGTGCGCGCCTTCAGGTCCTCTTCGAGCTTCTCGAGCTCTTCCATGTCGCGGAGGATCGCGTCTTCATGGTCCGCGAGCTGCGACTTGACGGAGTCGATCTCCTTCAGCATCGCGGCGTACTCGCGCTGATTCTTGACCTGCATCAGGTCGTCCATGTACTTCTTGCGCTTCTCGACCAAGAGCTCGACCTCGCCTTGGCGCCGCACGCGATCGTGCTCGAGCTCCTCGGCGCGCTGCTTGACCGCGACGTACTCCGCGTTGCGATCGCGGAACCGCGACTCGATGGCCTCGATTCGCCCCGGTCCCGAGTCGACGATCTGCGCCGCCTTCCGGATCTCGATCGCCAGACCCTGGATGCGCACCAGTCCGAGCAGTTGTTCCTTCGTGGTCAACCCCGACCTCCGCCGGCACTTGGGCCGCCTGAAAACACGAAGGGCGCTCGTGGATCGAGCGCCCTTGGTTCGTGGCGGCGGGTCGCGGCGCCCGCTCGGGGCTGCGCGCCCCCGCGGCACCGCGGTCGTGGAAGCTTTTTACGGTCCGCGCTCACCCGCACGATTCGCTAGCGTAGCAGCGGGCTCGGGGGCCGTCAACCGAACGGTCGGCCGGGATCAGTCGCCGACCGAGCGGCCCTCGCGGGTCATGGCGAGCTTGAGCAGCTGCTCCTCGTCCTGCTCGTGGCGCCTGAACATCTCGAGGAACCCCTCGAGGTCCGTCCGCAGCGAGGTGCCCTCGGTCGCGCCGCCACACTGCGCGTGGATCCGGGCCATCTCCAGGACCTCGATCATCTTGTCGTGCTGCAGCGTCAGGCGGCTGACCTCGACGCGGCAGTCGGGCATCGCCTCGAGGATCGCCTGGAACAGGCCGCCCTTCTCCTCGGCGTGATGGTGCTCGAGCAGGCGCTCCTTCAGACCTTCGATCTGCGCGGCGAGTCGGCGCAGCGGCTCGAGTTCGGTGCCGCCCCCGAGGCTCTTGAGCGTCAGCGACACCTGATCGAGATAGAAGTGTATCTGTCGATGCTCGTCGATCGTCTGGCGCGTGATGCGCTGGAACGTCTGCGACCCGCTCATGGCCCTGTGAACTCCTGCCACCTGTGACACGATCCTGCGAAACCGGCTCGCCGTCAAGGGTCCATTCGGAGTCAAACGTCCTCGCCGTCCGAAACGGCTCTCGAAGCCGTGACCGCGTCGGCCGGCTCGCGCTGGGCGAGCTCGCGGCACGCCGCCTCGACCGCCGTCACAGGATCCGCCCCACCGACCGCCGTCGGGTCGACGTCGAAGCACAGAACCCGGCGCCGGCGCGCCAGGACGCGTCCGACGTGCCGATAGCCCTCGACCAGCCGCTCGAGAAACGACTCGTTCTCGTGCGCACGCAGTACGTCGCCGCGCTGCCGCAGCCGCTCGAGGAGCCGGGTCACGGGCACGTCGACGAACACCAGCACGTCGGGAACCGGCGGTTGGGCCAGCTCGAACGTGTTGAGCAGCCAGACCTCGGGCGCCTTGCGCACGAACTTCCACCAGCGGGAGAACGGGATCTGACGCTCGCCGGACAGGAACTGCGACAGGTGGTGGATCCCGGCGTCGTCGAACACACCGCGGTACAGATCGGCGTCGGCCCACGCCAGGAGGTCGACGAGCGGGCTGCCGTCGGTGACGACGAACCGGGCCGCGGGCCGCTGGCCGAGCACCTCCTCGACCTGCGCGCGGTCGACCAGCTCGGCGAACCGCTGGCCGGTCTGGCGGTCGCGCGTCCGGACGATGCGCGCGAGCGCGCCGACCCACCGGCGGAAGCGTGCCTCGGGGATCGGTCCCGTGATCTCGCGAACGTCGCCGGCCTCGGCCTCGATCACGTAGTCCGAGATGCCGAGGGCCCGGTGCGTCTCGCCGAGATGCGCGGTGAGACGGCGGAACACGTCGGCCCGAGACTCCCGGTCGAGACCGCACACGGCGATCCGGATCGGCGGACGCTCGGCGCCCGGTCGCGGCGGGGGCGGCGGCGCGAGCAGGACGACGTCGTGCTGCACCTCCTCGGCGATGTCCCGGGCATCCCGATCCGGCGCGTAGGTCCGCGGTCGTCCGACGATCACGTCGATCGCGCCGGGCACCGGCACGACCTCGCCGCGGGCCCAGATCCGCTCGGGCCCCGACAGGAACACCGGCGCGACCAGCAGCCCAGGGAGCTTCTGCACGAGCTTGCCGATTCCGGGTCGGAACGGCGACATCACGCCGGCCTCGCCGCGGCTGCCCTCGGGGAAGAAGATCAGCGCCTTGCCGGCGAGGATCGCCTCGACGAGCGGCGCCAGAGGATCGACGCCCGGGCGCGGCCGGCGCTCGATCGGGATCCCGTTCATCAACGCCATGGCCATCGTGCGCCTGAGCCACGACGAGCCGAAGTAGTCGGCGGCGGCGACCGGGTGCACGTTGCGCAGCCGGCGCAGCGGGAACAGGCTCATCAGGACCGCGGCGTCGAGATGCGAGTTGTGGTTCGAAACGACGATGCACGGTCCACGCGGGATCAGCCCGGCCCGGCGGAAGCGCACCCCGATCAGCCAGCGCAGGACCGGCCGTACGAACCCCGCATGGAACGCGAGGAGCACGACGGTCGAGACGAACCGTTTCATCGCGCGAAGTAGTTCAGGTAGTGGAAGAACACCGGCGCGGCGTAGACCGCGGGGACCATGCGGTTCAACAGCCCGCCGCGGCCGAGACGCGCACCCGGCACGTCGGCCGCCAGCGTGTGCGCGACCGCTCCGGCGACGAGCGCCCCGAGCGAGACGGCGAGGAACACGAGCGCGCCGGCTCGCGCCGCATCGCCCGAGCCGAGCCCGACCCACGGCCCGGCGATCCAGCCCGCGGCGGTCGAGGCCGCTCCGCTCAGCACCAGCGCGATCGTTTGCCGGCGCCCGAACACGCGCTGCGGCAGCTCGGACGCCAGAACGAGCACGCCGAACAGCTGGGGCAGGCCGTTCGGTGGCCGATGCACGAGCAACCCCAGATGGGCCAGGCAGAACACGAACAGCAGCACGCCGAGCAGCGTACGCCCCATCGCATCGAGGAGCCCTTCGTCTTCCGCGGCCGTCGACAGGAACACCGGCACGAGGAGGAACAGCGTGACCGGCACCATGGCCAGGAACATGTCCTTCGACCCGAGGTACGCGGGCCACAGCGCGAACGGGATCGACAGATACGCGGCGAGGATCGCGTACCGGTCGCTGCGGCGCACGGGCGCGACGAAGAAGTACGTGCGCAGCGCAGCGAACATCAACACCGCGAGGGCCGGAAACGACACCCAGCGCGGCAAGCGTCCGAGCGCGATCAGGATCGCGGCGAACGCGCTCCAGAACAGCGCCCAACCGGGCAGCTCGCGGAGCCGTCCGCCGCGCCTGCGCGAGACGAGCGCCGTGCCGCCACAGACCAGGACCGCCGCCACGAGAGCCGCGTCGATCGCCATCCCCCCTACCGACAGCGTGCTCGGCACGGGCGTATTATGGGGCTTCGCCCCGTCGCGTCCAGCGTCGCGGAATCGAGGTTTCGTCGATGACGCCAAGCACCGCGCCTCCCCCCGTTCCAGCGCGCGCCCCCGACCCGTGCTCGATCGTGATCTTCGGAGTCACGGGCGACTTGACGCGGCGCAAGCTCGTGCCCGCGCTGTACAACCTGCTGCTCGACCGCCTGTTGCCGTCGAGCTTCGCGATCGTCGGCGTGGCCCGGGCGCCACAGGACGGGATCGTCGAGGACCTGAAGAAGGGTGTCGAGGCGCATTCGCGCCGCGCGCTCGACGCGAAGAAGTGGGCCGAGCTGACCGCCGGCTGCTCGTTCGTCGCCGTCTCCGGCGACCCCGACGGCTACCGCCACCTGGCCGAGCATCTCGCGGAGATCGATCGCACGCGCGGGACCAAAGGCAATCGCCTGTTCTATCTCAGCGTCCCGCCCTCCGCCGTCCCGTCGATCCTCGACGGCTTGGCTGCGGCCGGGCTCAATCGTCCGGGTCAGGACGGCGCCTACGCACGCATCGTGCTCGAGAAGCCGATCGGCCACGACCTGGCGTCAGCGGCTGAGCTGAACCGCAACGTCCATCGCACGTTCCACGAGCGCGAGGTGTTCCGCATCGACCACTACCTGGGCAAGGAGACGGTGCAGAACTTGCTGGTGTTCCGCTTCGCCAACGCGATCTTCGAGCCGCTGTGGAACCAGAAGTACGTCGATCACGTGCAGATCACGGTGGCCGAGCCGTTCGGTGTGGAGGGTCGAGCCCAGTACTTCGAGGAGGCCGGGATCACGCGCGACATCGTGCAGAACCACGCGTTTCAACTCGTGTGCCTGACGGCGATGGAGCCTCCGGCGTCGCTCGACCCGACCGCGATCCGCAACGAGAAGGTCAAGGTGCTGCACGCGTTGCGTCCGGTGAGCGCCGGGTCGACCGGCGGATCGAGCGTGCGCGCGCAGTACTCGTCAGGGGTGATCGACGGACACGAGGTGCCGGGGTATAGGGAGGAGCAAGGCGTCTCCCCCGACTCGCGCACCGAGACGTACGTGGCCCTGCGCGTGCACATCGACAACTGGCGCTGGGCCGACGTGCCGTTCTACGTGCGCGCGGGAAAGCGCCTCCCGCGTCGGCTCACCGAGGTCGCGCTGCGATTCCGCGACGTTCCGCACCGGCTGTTCAAGCAGGACACGCCGGAGGCCAACGCGCTCATCCTGCGCATCCAGCCCGACGAGGGGATCAAGCTGGGGTTCGAGGTCAAGGTTCCCGGAACGAGCCCGAAGATGAAGGCCGTGGACATGGACTTCCGCTACGGCCAGACGTTCGGCGCGCAGCCGCCCGAGGCCTACGAACGGCTCCTGCTCGATGCGATGCTCGGCGACTCGACGCTGTTCATCCGCAGCGACGAGGTCGAGGCGGCGTGGGGCTACGTGGACAAGCTGTTCGAGGCGTGGTCGCAGAGCGACCAGCCGCTGCCCGAGTACACGGCTGGAAGCTGGGGCCCCGCCGAGACCGAGGTGATGCTGGCCCACGACGGACGGACCTGGCGCCGCCCGCGGGGATGAAACCCGAGATCGTCGTCTACGACGACGCCGCGGCGCTGGCCCGGGGCGCGGCCGATCGGGTGATCGAGAGCGCCCGCGCTGCACCCGGCGCATTCGCCCTCGTCCTCGCCGGGGGCTCGACGCCACGCAAGACGTACGAGGAGCTCACGCGCCGCCAGAGTGCGCTCGACCCGCAGCGCACGTGGTTCCTCTTCGGCGACGAGCGCTGTGTGCCGCCGGACCACGAGCGCAGCAACTACCGCATGGCGCGCGAGGCGCTCTTCGATCCGCTCGGCGTACCGCCCGAGCGCGTGCTGCGCATGGAAGGCGAGCGCGACCCGCAAGATGCGGCCCGGCGGTACGAGGAGCGGCTGCGCGCGATCCTGCTTGAGACGGATCCCCGACTCGACCTGGTGCTGCTCGGAATCGGCCCCGACGGCCACACGGCGTCGCTTTTCCCTGGCACTACCGCGCTCGAAGAACGGGACCGCTGGGTCGTCGCGAACTGGGTCCCGCAGCTCGACGAATGGCGGCTCACGCTGACGCTACCGATCCTGAACCGGGCGCGCGGCGTCGCGTTCCTCGTAAGAGGCGCCGACAAGGCCAGGATCGTCGCCGAAGCGTTCGGCGGCGTCGCACATGCTTCGCCTTACCCGTGCGAGCGCGTGCGGCCCGAGACGGGAGCCCTCAGCGTGCTTCTCGACACGATTGCTGCGGCCCGGTTGGGAACCAATGGGTAGAGGTCTCCGGGTCACAGTTGTCGTATGCCTCGACCTCACGGGCTGTGCGCGCCAACCACCCGCCGAGGACGCGTTTGCCGGGCTTGTAGCGGAAACGGTCGTCGATCTTCCGACGCTCGCTTCCCGAAAAACGGTGGTGGTCGACTCTTCTGACTGGAAGAGCCTTCCGCCGCCCGTTGGAGAGTCGACCCTATTCTTTCTCCGCACCGCCGGGTTGTCCGTGACCGAGATCGATTTGAGAGGAGACATGGAGAATCTCCCCGGAACTTGGACAGCAGAGACAGCGTCGTCGCTCCGGCGGAACACCACGCATCAACTTCTGACCGTTCGTGTCACTCCGCCAACTGGCAGGAAGCGCGAGGTGTTCTGGGCTTACTCGTGTGGACCTGTGTGTGGGCATTTTGGAAAGGCACTATTCACTTGGGACGGCCGGTCTTGGGCGCGCATCTTGACTGAGGAGGGTGTCTACTAGGCACCTTCGTTTCGAGACCGGAACGCGTCAAACGCGTTCGCGCTCGATCCCTCGGATTCCAGGCGCTATCCTCCTCGCATGGACCACACCGTCGAAGAACTGTACGCCCTCCCCGACGACGGCCGGCTCTACGAGCTGGAGAGCGGCTGCATCGTCAGCGAGCCGCTCCCGGGCGGACGGCATGGGCGGATCGCGGCTGCGATCGGTGCTGCGCTCATCGCTGATGTCCGGGCGAACAAGCTCGGCGTCGTGTTCACGAACGACACGGGCTACGTGCTTGCGCGCAACCCGGACACCATTCGCGGCCCCGACGTCTCGTTCGTCGCCCGAGAGCGATTCGAGAAAGCGGGAGATGTGACGACTGCGTTCCCAGGACCGCCGGATCTCGCCATCGAGGTTGTGTCGCCAGCGGTCCACCCGGCGGACATGCACGCCAAGGTCGCCGACTACCTGGCTGCGGGCACGCGGTTGGTCTGGCTGGTCGACCCCGAGCGTCAGCAGGTCACGACCTACCGCTCGCTCCTCGCGCCCCGGTTCCTCGAAGCGGATGCGGAACTCGACGGCGAGGACGTGGTGCCAGGTTTTCGGGTGCGGGTAAGCGAGCTGTTCGAGATCTAGGCGGCGTCGGATGTCAGGCGGCGGCGACTTTGGCACGCTCGTGAAGCGTCTCGGGGGCGATATCGGCCCCGTTCGGCCAAGTCACCGTTCCGCCCTCGACGGTGAAGCGAATGAAGTACGACCGGTCCTTCAGCGGTTCGAACACCGGTCCGGTGAGCCAGTCCGCGAAGTCGACCGTTCCCTGAACGCCGTCGTCGAACAGCAGGCGGATCTTGAAGTCCCCCTTGTACTCAGCCCGGACAACAGATGGAAGGGCTTGCATCCGAGACCTCGTCATTTCAGCGGCGCGATCCGCCGCAGGCGTTCTCCTGCCTTGATTCGCTTCCAATTTGCATCCAATTCGTCCCGGTGCGCAAGACACCATTCCTTGACCAGGCGCTCAGCAACCGAAGACCGCAGTTCCCCAGCGAGGAGAGCTCCATCGAACGTGAAGGTAGCGCGTTGGCCACCGAGCTCCGCGTGAAAGTGAGGAACACCATGCTCGCGATAGAACATGCGGATCACGATTCCGAAGAAGCTCGAGATGACCGGCATCCTGCAGAGGAATCTGCTTGATGCCTCATATGGAATCCTCGTGTGGCTCGTAGCGTTGCGTGTCGAAACCGAAACCCCTCAGGACTACCTCCACACCGGCGCGATCTCGTTCAGCTCGGTGAACCGGTCGAGCACGATCTCGACGGGCCCAAAGACGAGATCGCCGCCCGAGCTTCGTGTCCTCGGCGCGATAGAACTCGCCCATGCCGCCGTGGCCCAGCTCGGCGACGATCCGGTAGTGCAGTAGCTTCCGGCCCGGCTCGATGGTCACGCGCCCTCCGCTGGAGCAACGCCGCTAGGTGGCACGCCTAGATGCCCAATACGCATCCGCTTCCGCTTCGAGCTTGTCCAAGCGCGTGTAGTAATCCGCGAACTCCCTGAGGTGTGCCCAAGCGATCTTCCCCGTGAGCTCAGGTCGTCGTTCGTCACGTTGGTCTCTGGGTCCCGAGCGCCGTGCTCCAGGTCGACCTCTAGGCCGCGCCGAAACTGCTCGAGATCGATCTGGCTCCAGTCCAGCCCGAGAGTCGCACCAACCCGCTTGGCCTCATCTGCGCTGATCCGACCCTTGTTAGCCATCTACGCCTCACTATCGGTGAAGAAAGATCCGATCAGCCGAGCCACTCGCGCACCTTCTTCGTCACGGCGTCTTCGGTGAAGCCGAACTTCTCGGCGTTGACCTCGGCGGGGGCCGAGGCGCCGTAGTGGTCGATGCCGATCGTCAGGCCGTCGGGACCGGCGATCGCGCGCCAGGGCCAGGTGCTTCCGGCTTCGATCGTCGCGACGGGGACGCCTGCGGGGAATAGGCGCTGCTGGTACACGGCGCGCTGCGTTCGATACAGCTCGAGGCACGGAATCGAGACGACGTTGATGCGGCGTCCGTCGGCCTCGAGCGCGGTGCGCGCGGCCATCGCGAGGTGCAGCTCGGAGCCGGTCGCGGCGATCACCGCCTCCGGCCGATCGCCGCCGGCGACGAGATACGCGCCGGCGGTCATCTCGGCCAGATGGCCGGTCGCCGTGCGCTCGATCGCCGGCACGTTCTGCCGCGTGAGCAGGATCGCCGTCGGGCCATCGTCGCGCTTGAGCGCCATGCCCCACGCCAACGCCGTTTCTGCGCCGTCCGCCGGACGGAACACCCACAGATTCGGGATCAGCCGCAGCGCCGACGCATGCTCGATCGGCTCGTGCGTCGGGCCGTCCTCGCCGACAAAGATCGAATCGTGCGTGAACACGTAGATCGCGGGCAGCTTCGCGATCGCGGCCAGGCGGATCGACGGTCGCATGTAGTCCGAGAACACGAGGAACGTCGCCCCGTACGGCCGGAACGTTCCGTGGTACAGCATGCCGTTCAGGATCGCGCCCATCGCGTGCTCGCGAATACCGAAGTGCAGGTTGCGCCCCGCGTACTCGCCGGGGGCGACCGACGGCGTGCCCTTGAGCTCGGTCTTCGTCGACGGTGCGAGGTCGGCCGAGCCGCCGACGAGCGACGGCACCATGGCCGCGGCCCTCTGCATCACCGCGCCACCGTGGGCCCGCGTGGCCCCGGTCTTCGTCGGGGCCTCGGCGAGGAGCCGCTCCACGATGTCCTGGGGAACCTCGCGGTTCACCGCGGCATCCCAGGCCCGGGCCAGATCGGGCCGGCGGGCCCGCCACTCCTCGATCTTGCGCTCCCACGCCGTGCGGAGCGCCGCACCCTCCTCCGCTCGGGCGCGGAAGAATGCACGCACGTCGTCGGGCACGAGGAACGTGGGCTCGATCGGCCAGTTCGCACGCTTCTTCGTTTCCAGCACCTCGTCAGCCCCGAGGGGCGCGCCGTGCGATTCGGCGCTGTCTTGCTTCGTCGGGGCACCGTACGCGATGTGCGTGCGGCAGGCGACGATCGATGGCCGTTCGGTCTCGGCGATCGCGGCCTCGATCGCCGTTGCGACCGCGTCGTGATCGTGTCCGTCGATACGCGCGACGTGCCAGCCGTACCCCTCGTAGCGCCGGCACACGTCCTCCGAGAAGGCGAGCTGCGTCTGGCCCTCGATCGTGATCGAGTTGTCGTCGTACAGGACGACGAGGTTGCCGAGGCGCAGGTGCCCGGCGAGGGACGACGCCTCGCCGCTCACGCCTTCCATCAGGTCGCCGTCCGACGCGATGGCGAAGATCCGGTGCCCCACGGGCGCGAAGTCGGCATCGCCGCTCGTTCG
The DNA here is from genome assembly GCA_963824225.1 of uncultured Acidobacteriota bacterium. Lineage (GTDB taxonomy): Bacteria > Acidobacteriota > Polarisedimenticolia > Polarisedimenticolales > Polarisedimenticolaceae > CAWGOF01. The sequence goes on from CAWGOF010000003.1 coordinate 2,265,141, forward strand.
CGCCGCGAGCATTCTTGCCGCGAGCGCCATGCCCACCGCGTTCCCGACGCCCTGGCCGAGCGGACCGGTCGTGGCCTCGACACCGATGGTGTGGCCGAACTCGGGGTGTCCGGGCGTGCGGCTGCCCCACTGACGGAACTGCTTGATGTCGTCGATCGACAGGTCGTAGCCGGCGAGGTGCAGCAGGCCGTAGAGCAGCATGCAGCCGTGGCCCGCGGACAACACGAACCGGTCGCGGTCGAGCCACCCGGGGCTCGTCGGGTCGTAGCGCAGGTACCGACTCCACAGCACGAACGCGGCATCGGCCATGCCCATCGGCATTCCAGGATGGCCCGAGGCCGCACGCTCGACCGCATCGACGGCCAGGAACCGGATCGTGCGCACGGCGCGCTGGGCCAGCTCGGTGTCGGGCGCTCGTTGCATGGGGTTCATCCTTTTTTCTTGGTCGACCGGTACTCGGCGCACGCGGCGGCGCCGATCAACGCGGTGCGCGGCTCGAGGATCACGCGCACCGGGATGCGCTCGACGAACCGGCTCAGTCGTCCCTTGTCGCGGAACGCGCGCATGAACCCGCCGGCGCGACGGAGCGCCGGCACGATCCGTGGCGCGATGCCGCCGCCGATCCAGACCCCCGCGGTGGCCCGCGCGATGAGCGCGAGGTCGCCGGCGACCGCGCCGTAGACGGTGACGAACATCTCGAGCGCCTTGCGCGCGACGGCATCGGTGCCGCGCAGGCCGGCCTCGGTGATGCGCGCGTTTGGATCACCCGTTCCGCGGCCGCGCACCGCCGACGTCGGCTTGCCCCACCCGCGATCGACGAGGAAATCGTAGGTCGCACCGATTCCCGGCCCGGAGAGAACGCGCTCGGTGCTCACACGCCCGTGACGCCGGCGCAGGAACTCGAGCAGCGCGACCTCGAGGTCGTTGCGCGGAGCGAACCCGGCGTGTCCGCCCTCGCTGGCGCTCGGCCGGAAGCCGGTGCCGTCCCTGAACAGGATCGCCATTCCGAGGCCCGTGCCGGCGGCGAGGAGCGCCGAGTTGCCCGGCGTGCCCGCGAGCCCGGGCGTGAGGTTCGCGACCTTGCTGCGCGGTAGCTCGGGTATGCCCCACGCATTGGCCTCGACGTCGTTGATCACGTGCACCTGGCGCAATTGCAGGCGGCGGGCGATCGCGCGCGCGTCGACGGGCCAGCGCACGTTGACCACTTGCGTGCGTCCATTGACGACCGGTCCGGCGACGCCAACCGCGGCGGCCTCGACCAGCTTGCGGTCGTCCTCGAGGAACGCGTCGAGGATCGAGAGAAACGAGGGATGGTTTCGGCTGGGGAACGTGCGCTCGCGGACCGACTCGAGCTTGCCCCGGCGCCGCCGGAACAGCGCCAGCACGGTCTTCGTCCCGCCCACGTCGCCCGCCAGGATCACCGCGCCATTATAGAGATGCGGAAAAGCGGGCCCGGAGTCAGGGTTTCTCGGCGGAAATGGCGGCTGCGAACGCCCGAACGTCCGCGCCGCGGGATCGCGCGATCGCGAGCGCGGTGGACTGGATCTCGTGCTCGCCGACCGCGTGGGCGGCCACGGCGAGAAGCGACCACCCCTCGGCCGCCAGGTCGGTGCGCACGCGCGGGGCCTCGTCGGCGTCGCGTCCGAGGAGCCGCCGTAGGCGGTGGAACGCGTCCGCCGCCTCGCCGTCCTCGAGATCGATCCGGGCCGCCAGCAACTCGCGATCGAACCACAGCGCTCCCCGATCGTGGGCCAGGGTCGCCTCGAGGTGCTCGAGCTCGGCGCGCGCCTCGTCGAGCCGTCCCTGGTCCAGGTACAGTCGGGCGAGTGCGGCCCGCAGCCGGCCCTGCTCGCGTCGCGCCAGCGCATCGCGATACGCCGCCGACGGGCCCGGTGCGGTGGGTGGATCCGCCGACGCCGCATCGAGCGCGCGGCGCAGCAGGTCCTCCGCCCCGGCGAGATCGTCGGCCGCCATGCGATCCTCGGCTTCGAGACGCAGCGTTCGCCACGCGTCGTCGGTCGTGGCGAAGCGCGCCAGGACCTCGCCTTTCGGATCGAGCTCGAACGTCGCCGGCTCGAGATCGGTCTCGACTTCGAAGCGACCATCGCCGCGGAGCATGAGCTCGCCCTCGACGGCGGTGGCCCGCGTCCGCGTCGCCACCGCCGCCAGATTCGCCGGGCGTCCGACGATCCGGAACGGCACGCGCAGCGTCGCCGGCGGAGGGGGATCGGACGCCACGAGATCGCGCACGACGTCCCAGCGCTCTTCGGTCTCGCGCTCGATCCGCACGATCGGTCGCGGGCGAGGCCGACGTCGCGCTTCGCCGCGCACGAGCCAGTGGTCGCCCGCGCGCTCGATCGAGTGGGTGTAGGTGAAGTCCGGAATGCCCGTTCCGTAGACGAACGTGCGGGCGAAACCCTCGAGGTCGATCTCCGCTGCGCGGCCGAGCTCGTCGAGGAACTCGGCCGTCGTCAGCACACGACCCGCGTCGTCGACGAGGAAGCGCCGCAAGGCCTCGTGGAACCGCTCGGGCCCCACGGCGCGGGCGAGCATCGCCAGGATCACCGCGCCCTTGCGGTACACGACCGTCTGGTATCCGCTGGCCTTGCTCGAGTTGAGCCGATGGCCGAGCACGACGGGGCCGAGCGATTCCACCGTGCGGCCGTCGGGCGCCAGGCGCTCGAGCGAAGCGCGCCAACTCGAGGCCAGCTCGCCGAGCGGCGAGTCGGCCCGGCCGGTGCGCTCGGCCCAGTACAGGAGCGCCGTGTAGTTGGCCATCGACTCGCTGAGCCACTGGTCGCGGTAGCTGGCCCAGCCAACGAGGTTGCCCCACCACTGGTGCGCCAGCTCGTGCGCGATCGTCGTCTCGCGGACCCATTCGCCGATCTCGTACGTCTCGATGTCCGTGCCCTCGAGCATGGAATCGTTCAGCGTGACGAAGCCGAGGTAGCTCTGCGCGTAGTCACGAGGCAGGACGACGACCGTCAGCTCGTCGACCGGCAGCTCGCCCCACGTGCGCTCGAGGAATTCGAGCGCGCTGGCGATCGTCGCGATCGTCTTCTCGCGGTCGGCCGCGGCTGCCACGCGGTCGAAGCCGACACGCAGCGCGGTCCCCTCGATGCGCCGCGACTCGACGCGCAGGTCCCCCAGCACGAACGACGTCGCGATCGCCGGCCGGTCGATGCGCCGGCGCTCCCAGCGGTAGTGTCCATCGATGCCCGAATCGACGAGCCGTCCGCTCGCCAGGAGCTCCTGGTTGCGGGGCCAGCGCAGCCGGACGTCGTACGTGGCGCGGTCGACGGCGCCCGTGTGCGGGTACCAGTCGTCCGTGTCGACGAGGTCGTGCACGCCGCGGCCGACCCACTGGAGTGCGCGCCCCGCATACCGCAGCTGGATGACCCGCGTCGCTCCGACGGTCGGCGCCTCGCGCAGCACGACCGCGATCTGCGGTCCGATCTGCACGAACGGCAGCGGGGCGCCGCGTTCGTCGTGGGCCTCGAGGACCCGCAGATCCGCGTGGATCTCGAACAGGACGGTCGTGCGACCGGGACTCGTGGCTTCGACCGTGACGCTCGCCGATCCGTCGAGCATTCGGCGCTTGCGCTTCACGGTGACGTCGAGGTCGTAGTGCCGGCTCTCGAACCCCGGCCCGCGCGCCGCGTCGTCGCGCGCGCCGGAGAGCCAGATGTCCCACGCCCCCAGGTCTTCCACGCGCAACTCGAGGAACCGGCCCTTGCGCTGCTGGAACCGGATGTTCCGGGCCAGGCGCCGGCGGTCCCAGCCGCGCACGTCGATGGGCACGAAGCTCGCGACCGTGAGCGCCTCGGGGTCCTCGGGGTCGCTCTCGAAGAAGAACCCACCGAGCTCGTCCGAGTGGCACCACACGGCAACGTAGCCCAAGAGCGTGGCGTCGCCGACGAGCGCGCGAACGAGGCTCATTTCGACACCTGCCCGGCGGCGCTCGGCTCCTTCGCGCCAGCGCCCGTACACACCCGCGGCGTGCGCCGTCGCCTCTGCGTCCGGTCGAGCCGCGGGAGCACGCAACAGGCGCTCGACGAGATACGGATTGGCGATCGCGACGACGACGTCGGAGACCGCCACGTCGAGCGAGCGCCGGCCGGTGAACAGCTCGAGCTGCGCCGCCTCGACTTCGTCGGGCGGCTCGAGGCGAAACCGCAGCTGGCCCGACAGGGCGAGCTCGACCGGGCGCGCGCTCCCGCCGGCGGCCGGCACGACCGTGGCCTGTTCGATGACGAGTCGTGCCGCTCCGAGGTCGATCGTCGTGTCGCGCAGCAGGACGGCGCGCGCGGGATCGAGGTGCGCCGCGCGCAGCTCGGCGAGGACCTGCCCGGGGTCCGCGGCGTCGACCCGGCTCGCCGCGATCGCGCACACGGCGAGCGCGGTGCGCGCCGCTACGGCGCCCGCTACCGCCCGATCGAACATATCTGGGCTCCGCCCCCTGCCGTATTCTACGCCCGGGGCCGATCCCCGGTTTTGCTAGAATCGCGCCCGCTCTCCGAGGAGGATCGCGCTTGGCCAAGACGTCACGCGGCGCGCGGCGAGGGAACGCGCCGGCCGAGGATCTCAACCTCAACAATATCGTCAACGTTCAGTTCGACCGCGCCGCGCGGCACCTCGATCTGCCCGAGGGGTTGCTGGCCCAGATCAAGGCCTGCAACAACGTGTACTTCATGCAGTTCCCGGTGAAGTTCGGGGACAAGTACGTGATGTTCCAGGGTTGGCGGGCCGAGCACAGCCACCATCGCAAGCCGCTCAAGGGTGGGATCCGCTACAGCCGGATGGTCAACCAGGACGAGATCATGGCCCTCGCCGCACTGATGACGTACAAGTGCGCGATCGTCAACGTCCCGTTCGGCGGGTCGAAGGGCGGGATCCAGCTCAGCCCGCGGCAGTACTCGGCGGAGCAGCTGGAGAGGATCACGCGGCGGTTCACGGCCGAGCTGATCCGCAAGCAGTTCATCGGCCCGGGGATCAACGTCCCGGCGCCGGACTACGGGACGGGCGAGCGCGAGATGGCGTGGATCGCCGACACGTACGACGCGTTCCACCCCGGCGCGCTGGACAACATGGCGTGCGTGACGGGTAAGCCGGTGACCCAGGGCGGGATCCGTGGGCGCCGCGAGGCCACGGGTCGCGGGCTCGTGTTCGCGCTGCGTGAGCTGTTCCGGCACCCGGACCAGCTGAAGGGCGTGCGGCTCTCCGGATCGCTCGCCGGCAAGCGCGTGTCGGTCCAGGGCTTCGGCAACGTGGGCTACCACACGGCGAAGATCCTGCACGAGGAGGACGGAGCGAAGATCGTCGCGATCGGCGAGTTTGACGGCACGGTCTATGCTGCGTCGGGGATCGATATCCCGGCGCTGCAGCGCCACCGCGAGAAGACCGGCTCGATCCGCGGCTTCCGCGGGGCCAAAACGCTCCCCGCGTCGACCGACTGCCTCGAAGTCGAGTGCGACATCCTGATCCCCGCGGCGCTCGAAAACCAGATCACGCTGGCCAACTGCAAGCGCCTGCACTGCCGCATCCTGGCCGAGGGCGCGAACGGGCCGACCACGCCGCTGGCCGAGAAGCACCTGCTGGACAAGGGCGTGCTCGTGATGCCCGACATCTTCATGAACTCGGGTGGCGTGACCGTGTCGTACTTCGAGTGGACCAAGAACCTGTCGCACATGCGCTATGGCCGGCTCGAGAAGCGGCTCGATGAGGCCAAGCGCGAGAACCTGGTGGGCTCGATCGAGCACCTGGTCGATCGCCGATTCACCGGTACGCTGCGGGAGAACCTGACGCGGGGAACCGGGGAAGAGGACCTCGTCAACTCGGGGCTCGAGGAGACGATGATCACCGCGTTCCAGGAGATCGTCGACGTGCGCCAGCGGTTCAAGAAGATCACGGACATGCGCACCGCGGCGTACCTGTCGGCGATCGAGAAGGTCGGCAAGTCGTACCTCGAGCTGGGCGTGTTCCCCTGACCGACTGGCAGATCTGGATCGACACGGGCGGGACGTTCACGGACGCCGTGGCGATCGCGCCCGACGGCACCACGCGACGGGTCAAGGTTCTCAGCACGAGCGCGCTGCGCGGTCGCGTGACGCGCAATCTGGGCCACGGGCGTCTCCAGATCGAGCCCGGGTGGGACGATCCGCGAGCGCCGATCGTCGGGCTGCGCTTCCGGGCGCTCGGCGGAACGGCCGACGAGGCCCGCGTGTCCGCGCAGGACGCCGCCGGTCGCTGGATCGACGTGACGCCGCCACCCGACCGACCGCTCGACGCGTTCGAGCTCGTGTCGGACGACGAGGCTCCGATCCTCGCCGCGCGACTCCTGACACGAACGCCGGTCGGGGCGACGCTGCCGCGGGCGCGGATCCGGCTGGCCACGACGCTCGGGACGAACGCCCTGCTCGAGCGGCGCGGCGCGACGACGTGTCTCTTCGTTACGCGCGGCTTCGGCGACTTGCTGCGCATCGGAACGCAGCAGCGGCCCGAGCTGTTCCGTCTCGACGTCGCGCGGCGGCCACCGCTGGCCGAGGAGGTCGTCGAGGTCGACGAGCGCCTGGACGCCCGGGGGCGGGTCCTGCGGCCGATCGACGTCGAGGCGCTCGAGCCGGTCGCACGCGACCTCGTGGCGCGCGGAGTGCGCTCGGTGGCCGTGGCGTTGCTCCACGCGTTTCGCAACCCGGTGCACGAGGAGCGGCTCGCCGCCGCTCTCGGACACTGGGGCTTCGAGAACGTCTCGTGCTCGGCGCGCTTGGCGCCGCGGATCAAGATCCTCGAGCGCGCGGAGACGGCGGTCGCCGACGCGTACCTCGCGCCCGTGGTCGGCCGGTTCCTCGACCGCGTGGCCACGCATGCGGCGGAGGACGGCCTGCTCGTCCTGTCGAGCGCGGGCGGTCTCGGAGCCGCCCGAAATACGCGGCCCAAGGACACGCTGCTCTCGGGGCCCGCGGGCGGTGTGGTCGGCGCCGCGGTTGCGGCCCGCCGCGCCGGGATCGCGCTGGGCATCGCGTTCGACATGGGCGGGACGAGCACCGACGTCGCGCGGTTCGAGGGCGAGTGCGAGGTCCGACGCGACCACCGCGTGGGCGACGCCGCGATCGCAGCCCCGGCCCTGGCGATCGAGAGCGTCGCTGCCGGGGGCGGCTCGGTGTGCCGGTTCGACGGCGAACGGCTGCTCGTGGGGCCGGAGAGCGCGGGGGCCCATCCCGGTCCCGCGTGCTACGGAGCGGGCGGCCCGCTGACGATCACCGACGTGAACCTGCTCCTCGGACGGATCGATCCCGGTCGGTTCGGCATCCCGATCGACCCGCACGCGGCAGAGCGTCGCTTCGACGAGCTGCAGGACGCTCTGGCGCGGAGCCTCCCGGAGCGGCCCGCGGCGCGCGCGTTGCTCGAAGGGATCGTGGCGATCGCCGATGAAGCGATGGCCGGTGCGATCCGCCGCATCTCGATCCGCCGGGGCTACGATCCGGCCGAGCACACACTCGTGGCGTTCGGAGGCGCCGGCGGACAGCACGCGTGCGGCGTGGCCGAGCGTCTCTCGATGCGGCGCATCCTGCTCCCGGCGGACTCGGGCCTGCTTTCGGCGATCGGATTGGGGGAGGCGGTGCTCGAGCGGTTCGCCGAAAGCCAGGTCCTCGAGCCGCTCGAGGTCGTGGAGCGGGACCTCGGCCGCCGGCTCGAGCCGCTCGAGCGCGAAGCCCGGGCGGCCGTCGTTCTCGCCGGCGTGCCGGCGGGAGAAGCCGCGGTGCGCCGACGCGCATTGTTCCTGCGCCTCGCGGGCCAGGAGACGAGTCTCGAGATCGAGTGGAGCCCCGCTGTCGACGTCCGCGCCGCATTCGACCGTTGCTACGCGGACACCTACGGCCACGATCCCGGACGGCGCCCGATCGAGGTCGAGGCGGTCCGCGTCTCCGCGTCGTCGAAAGCACCGCCCGTCGGGCCCGTCCCCGCCGGGGCACCCAGGGCCCGTACCGTCGCCCAGGCGCAGCGACGGATCGGCGAGCTCCCGGCATTCGACCGCGCGGAGCTGGCCCCGGGTGCGACGATCGACGGGCCAGCCCTGATCCTCGAGCGCCACGCGACGGCCTTCGTCGCTGCGAGCTGGCACGGTACCGTCCTCCCCGATCGCTCGATCCTCCTCGAAACGGGGACCGGCACCGTTTCCGCAGGGGCCGGGGCCGGGGCGTCGTCCGCGATCTCGCTCGAGCTGTTCACACGGCGCTTCACGACGCTGGTCGAGGAGATGGGCGAGCGGCTCGAGCGAACCGCCGTGTCGACGAACGTGAAGGAGCGTCTCGACTTCTCGTGCGCGCTCCTCGATCCGCAGGGCGAGCTCGTAGTGAACGCGCCGCACATCCCGGTGCACCTCGGCGCGCTCGGGATGTGCGTGCGCGCCGTTCGCGCGGCGCTTGCGCTCGGACCGGGCGATGTCGCCGTGACGAACCACCCGGCGTTCGGCGGGTCGCATCTGCCCGATGTGACGGTCATCACCCCGGTGTTCGACGCCAGCGAGCCGGCACGGCTTCTGGGCTACGTGGCGAGCCGCGCGCATCATGCCGAGATCGGCGGCACACGGCCCGGGTCGATGCCGCCCGATGCGACGACGCTCGCGCAGGAGGGCGTGGTGCTGCGCCCGATGCTCCTCGTCGCGGGTGGGCTGCCGCGCTGGGACGAGGTACGCGGGATGCTGGCCGGCGCGGCGTGGCCGTCGCGCGCGGTGGATGACAACCTGGCCGATCTCGCCGCGGCGGTCGCCGCGAACCACGCGGGCGCCGAGCGCCTGCGCGAGCTCGCGGGCCGACACGGGATCGACGAGATCCACGAGCAGATGCGCCGCCTCGGAGGCCTCGCCGCCGAGCGCGTGCGCGAGGCGCTGCGCGCTCGGGGCGATGCGGTGCTCGAGGCCGAGGAGCGGCTCGACGACGGCACGCCCCTCCGCGTGCGCATCACGATCAAGAATGGGCAGGCCCGGTTCGCGTTCGCCGGTACGGGCACCGTTCACCCCGGGAACCTCAACGCCACGCCGGCGATCGTGCGCAGCGTCGTGCTGTACGTGATCCGGCTGCTCTTGCCCGACCCACTCCCGCTCAACGAGGGCCTGCTGCGCGCGGTTCGGATCGATCTCCCGCGCGGCAGCCTCCTCGAATCCGCCGTTCGGGGACGATCCACGTGGCGACCCGGCGGTCGTCGGCGGCAATGTCGAGACGAGCCAACGCCTCGTCGATACGCTGCTCAAGGCGCTTGGCCTTGCGGCCGCGAGCCAGGGCACTATGAACAACGTGATCTTCGGCAACGACCGTTACGGGTACTACGAGACGATCGGCGGCGGATGTGGCGCCGGTCCGGGCTTCGACGGTCCGAGCGGGGTTCATTCGCACATGTCGAACACACGGATCACGGACGTCGAGGTCCTGGAGCACCGCTACCCCGTCCGCGTGGAGCGCTTCGCGCTGCGCCGCGGGTCGGGCGGCGCAGGCCGATACCGGGGGGGCGACGGCCTGGTGCGCGAGATCGTGTTCCTCGAGCCCGCGGCGCTGTCGGTGCTCACGCAGCACCGTGTCGAGGCGCCGTACGGTGTCGAAGGGGGTGCGCCCGGGGCGCGAGGCCGGCAGCGGATCGTGCGCGCGGCGGGCGCGGTCGAAGATCTCGGTCCGATCGACGGACGGCGGGTCGAGACGGGCGACCGGTTGATCGTCGAGACACCCGGCGGGGGCGGCTGGGGTCACCCCATTTGAGGCAGAAACGATGAATGTCCCCGTTTCCATCGGCGTCGATCTGGGTGGGACGAAAATCGAGGGGGCGCTGTTCGACGCGACGCGGGCCGCCGTGCGGACCGTGCGGGCGGCGACGCCGCGCGACGATTACGCCGGGACGATCGAGTGCATCCGGGCGCTCGTTGCCGAGCTCGAAGCCGGGCTCGGCGTCCGAGCGACGGTCGGGATCGGTACGCCGGGCGCGATCTCCCCGGCGACGGGGCTCGTCAAGAACGCGAACTCCACGTGGTTGAACGGCCAGCCGCTCGTCGCGGACCTCGCTCGAGCGCTCGGCCGTGAGATTCGCATCGCCAACGATGCCGACTGCTTCGCGCTCTCCGAGGCGCTCGACGGGGCCGGTCGCGGCGCACGCATCGTGTTCGGCGCGATCCTCGGCACGGGTGTCGGTGGCGGCGTCGTCGTCGACGGGCGGCTCGTCTCGGGGCCGAACGCGATTGGCGGCGAATGGGGCCACAATCCTCTCCCCTGGCCCGGCGACGACGAGCGGCCGGGCCAGCCGTGCTACTGCTCACGCGCCGGCTGCATCGAGAGCTGGCTCTCGGGGCCGGGCCTGGCGAGCGACCACGAGCGCATCGCCGGAGAGCGTCTGTCCCCTCACGAGATCGTCGCCCGCGCGGACCGCGGAGACGTGGCGGCCTCGAAAACCCTCGCACGGTACGAGGATCGGCTCGCGCGGAGCTTCGCGACCCTGATCAACGTCCTCGACCCGCACGTGATCGTGCTCGGGGGCGGCCTGTCGAACATCGGTCGCCTGTACGAGAACGTGCCCCGTCGGTGGGCGTCTTGGGTCTTCTCCGACCGCGTCGACACGCGCCTCGCTCCGCCGGTTCACGGCGACTCGAGCGGCGTCCGCGGCGCCGCACGCCTGTGGTGAAAACGGGGACACTCTCCGTTTCTGCCCCAAATGGGGCAACACGTGAGGCTGTCGTGCTCGTTCACGGGCTCTGGATGCACGCCCTGGCGATGCGCCCGCTGGGCCGGCGCCTCGAGCGCACGCGCGGGTTCTCGTCGATCGGGTTCAGCTACCCCTCGGTGCGACGAACGCTCGACGAGAACGCCGATGCCCTCCGCGCGGCATGCGAGCGAATCCCGGGCTCGACGCTCCATTTCGTCGGCCACAGCCTCGGCGGGATCGTGATCCTGCGCATGATGCGCCGGCACGGGTGGACGCGACCGGGGCGCGTCGTCGCGCTCGGCTCGCCGTTCCTCGGGAGCGCGATCGCGCTCCGCAGGTCCGAGCGTCCGTTCGGGCGCCGGATCGTCGGACCCGGGCTGGCCGAAGCGGCGCGTGGCTCCGAGGCGATCCCGTGGACCGGCCCGCAGGAGATCGGCGTGATCGCGGGCACGACGCCCTTCGGGCATCGGACGGCTGCTCGGGCCCATCACGACGCCGCACGACGGAACGGTCATGGTCGAGGAGACGCGCCTTCCAGGTGCCGCCGACCATCGCGTCGTGCGCGCCACGCACACCGCGCTCCTGTTTTCGCGCGGGGTGGCCCAACTGGTCTGCGGGTTCCTCGAGCACGGACGGTTCGACAGCTGGACCCGCTGACCCACTCGCTCGTCGGCGCGACGATCGCGCGAACGCGCCTCGCCGAAGGGCGGCGTCTCGCGACCGCGGCGTTGGTCCTGGCGGCGAACGCCCCGGACATCGACGTGCTGAGCACGTTCTTCGGCTCCGATGCGGCGCTCGGCTTCCGGCGCGGATGGACCCACGGACCGCTCGCGATCCTCGTGCTGCCGGTCCTCGTCACCGCGCTCGTGCTGGCCTGGGACCGATCGCGGCGCAGGCGACACCCGGAGCTCGCCCCGCCCGACGCCCGCCGGCTCCTCGCCCTGGCCTATCTCGGCTGCCTCACGCATCCGCTCCTCGACTGGCTCAACACGTACGGCGTACGTCTGCTCATGCCGTTCGACGACCGCTGGTTCTACGGCGACGCGCTGTTCATCGTCGATCCGTGGCTGTGGCTCGTCCTCGGCGGTGCGCTGTTCCTGGGCGCGCGCCGGGCGCGTTTCCCAGGGGGCTGGGTGATCCTCGGGTGTGCCACGTCCGTCGTCGTCCTGCGGGCCGGAGCGATCGTACCGCTCGCGTCGCGGATCGCGTGGGTCATCGGGCTCGCCGTGATCGTCGTGCTGCGCCGGACGACTCCGCGCTCGCGGCCTTCGGTCCTGGCGACTGCAGCGCTGGGCCTGAGTGTCAGCTACGTCGGCGCGATGCTCGCCGCGAACACGGCAGGCAGGATCCGTGTCGAGCGCGAGCTCGGTCGCAGCGGAACCGCGCAGTTCGAGCGCAGGATGGTCGCTCCCCGACCGGCGAACCCGTTCGTCTGGGACGTCGTTGTCGACCTCGGGGATCGCTACCGGCGCGGGACGCTGCGCTGGCTCCCGCGCGCCAATGTCGCGTTCGAGCCGTCGCCGATCCTCGCGCCTCAGCCGTCGCCGATCCTCGACGCGGCGCGGGCCGCACAGGAAGTCCGGGGCACGTTGCACTGGATGCGCTTCCCGTACGCGGAAATCGAGGAGACGCCGGGCGGCTGGACCGTCTGGTTCCTCGACGCACGATACGCGCGCTCGCGATCGGATGGGTTCGGCACGGCGGTCGTGACGATCCCGCGCGAGCGGATCGCACGACCCGACCACTGACGCCGGTATACTCTCGCGCCGCATGCTCACGGCGGCCTTCGTCTTCGGCGTCACGTACCTCGTCCTCGGCCTCCAGCGCCTGCCGCGCCTGCACATCGGCCGTCCGGCGGGCGCGCTCCTCGGCGCGGTCGCGATGGTCGCGACCGGCGTGCTGGGCTACGACGAAGCGCGACGAGCGATCGACCTCGACACGCTGCTGTTCCTACTGGGCATGATGATCGTGCTCGCGTACCTCGAGCTCTCCGGGTTCTTCGAGCTCGTCGAGCGGCGGGCGCTGTCGCTCGCGCGGAGCCCGCGGCAGCTCCTGTGGATCGTCGTCCTGTCCTCGGGTGTTCTGTCCGCGCTGTTCATGAACGACACGATCTGCCTGATGCTCACGCCGGTCGTGCTGCGCCTGACCCGGCGTCTCGAGCTCCCGCCCGTGCCCTATCTCATCGGCGTCGCCGTCGCATCGAACGTCGGCAGCGCTTGCTCGCTGATCGGCAACCCGCAGAACGCGCTGATCGGCGTGCGCTCGGGGCTGGGGTTCGTACGCTTCGTCACGTCGCTCGGGATCGTTTCCGCACTCGGGCTCCTCGCCGCGGGAGCGATCCTCGTTTGGCTCCATCGGCGCGAGGTGACAGCCGTGCCGCTCGTGGTGCCGCCGCCTCGGGTTCCGGCGCAGGTGTCTCGATGGATGCTCGCGTCCGGCCTCCTCTCGGGCGCCGGCATGGTCGTGGCCCTGTGCCTCGGGGTTCGCCCGGCCGCCGCGGCGATGACCGCCGCCGCCGCCGTGATTCTCGCCGGGGCCACGCGTCCGCGCGTGGTGCTCCAGAAGGTCGACTGGAGCCTGTTGCTCCTGTTCGGTGGGCTGTTCGTGGTGATGGAGGGACTCGAGAAGTCCGGGCTCGCCGCACTCGCGGTGACCGGGATCGCCGGACCGCTCGTGCCGGCGGACCCGAGCGCCCTCGCCCGCCTCGGCGCCGCGGTCACGATCCTGTCGCAGCTCGTGAGCAACGTCCCCGCCGTCATGCTGTTCGTTCCGCCGCTCGAGGCTCTCGACGCCTCGGTCGTCGAGCGATCGTGGCTCGCGCTCGCCGCGTTCTCGACGCTCGCCGGCAACCTGACGATCCTCGCCTCGGTGGCCAACTTGATCGTGTTCGAGACCGCGGCGCGCGAAGGCGTGCGGGTGTCGTTCTCGACCTACCTGCGGGCGGGGCTACCGATCACGCTCGTCACGCTCGCGATCGCCTGGTGCTGGCTCGCGCTCTGACGCTGCGTCAGAACCGGTATCGTCCCACGACCCGGAACGACCGCGGCTCGGACGGGTGGAAGTGGATGTCCTCGACGCCTTCGATCGGCTCCCCCGCAAGGCGCGAGGCGTAGAAGTACGCGATGTCGCTCGCGTCGCTGTCGAGAAGGTTGAACCCGTGCATGGACCTCGACCCGCTCGGCGTACGGCGCCGGCTCCTGCGGCTGTTGCTCTTCGTCGTCGGCGGCCGCCGACCCCGCCGGCGGTCCGAGCACCGAGAGAACGAGCGCGCCCCGCGCGAGAACGCGAGCGGAACTCGAGCCACGGAGACGAATGGCAGCACGCATGACCGATCTCAGAGGATGGTTCGCTCGACGAGCCAGTACGCGCCGCACGCCGCGACCGAAGCCGAGGCTGTTGCCGCGGCTCGACCGACGTCGAGGCGCGGGATCTGGCGGATCGCCCACGCCGCGGGCACGGCGAGCGCGAGCACGAGGAGCTGTCCCGTCTCGACCCCGACGTTGAACGCCAGGAGCGAGCCGAGCGCTGCGCCGATGCCGCGCGTCGCGAGCCCGGCGTCGGCGAGCGCCGAGGCGAAGCCGAGGCCGTGCACGAGACCGCACCCGAACGCAACGGCCCAGCGCCGGCGCGTATCGCGCCGCAGCAGGTTCTCCAGGCCGACCCAGACGATCGAAGCCGCGATCACGGGCTCGACGATCGCGGGCGGCACGCGCACGACGTCGAGCGCGGCGAAGGCCAGCGTCACCGAGTGCGCCGCGGTGAACGCGGTCACGATGCCGAGGGCGCGACGCGTACCGCCGCCCGCGAGGAGGAGCGCCAGCAGGAACAGCAGATGATCCCAGCCCGCGAGGAGGTGCTCGATCCCCAGCGCAAAGAACCGCCCAGGAGCGGAGGACGGCCCTGCGACGTCGGGAATCGTGAGCGCGGCCGATGCCGCTCCCACGAGACCCTGGGCGAGGATCGCGCCGCGGGCATCGCGGACCGCGACGTACTGTCGATGCCCGCGGGCCAAGCGGGCCAGGGCCGGAAAGCGCAGCTCTCGTGGCCGGGTCGACGGGAAGTGCAGCGAATAGCGCACCCCGTCGCTCGAGTCGGACGCCACCCTAACCGCATCGGGCGCCGCGCCATCGAGCTCGAGGAGCTCCCGGCCCAGCGCTTCGATCGGCGCTAGAAGCTCGACGTCCCGTCGCGCGAACGTGACCTCGGCGGTCGCACCGTGCGCGTCGAGCGTCACGTCGGCGCGGCTGAGACCCGGGTCGTGGGCCTCGATCGTGCCGCCGAGACCGAGCACGAGAACGAGGATCGAGAACGTCTTCGGTGTGCTCATCCCGCGCTCCACGAAAAAGAGGGGGCGGGCCACCGCGCCCGCCCCCCGGAGGGGAGATCGATTACGGCTGCTGGTGGTGGCGGTGGTTGCGCCCGTTCTGCGGCGTCGGCTCGTACGGGAACACCTTGTTGAACGCGACGTCGTTCTGGTTCACGCCGTCGCCGACCGGACCCTGGATGAACAGCGGCAGCGTGCGCAGGTCGCTCAAGAGCGCCGTGACCGCGACGTCGACCACGTCGTCGCCGAAGCGCCGGCCGTTGGGCCAGCCGCCGGGGATCAGACCGCCGTTGCCCAGCGGGTCCTGGATCGCGCTCTGCAGCACGTCGCCGCCGAACACGCCGAGACGCGAGTAGCCCGGATCGTCCGGGTTCGTCGGATGCGCCGCGCCGCCCCCGGCGAGCCGCGCGCCCGGAGTCGACAGATCGACCTTGATCATGTCCGGGAGGAAGATCCCGGCGATGTCGGTCCGGTTCGTCTCGACCGCCGGCGTGAGGCCGGTGCCCGGGACGACGAGCAGGTTCAGCAGCTTGGCCAGCTCGGGGTTCAGCGCGTACTTGCGGAACAGCAGGTTGTCGGTCGCCGGGCTCGTGCGGCTGTACAGGTCCTTGTCCGCGATCGCCACGAGACCTTCGTTGAACAGCGGGTTCCCCTGGCGACCGACCTGCACGAAATCGTCCTTGCGGTCGCTGAGGAACCGCAGGATCGAGACACGCCGGCGGCTCGTCGTCGCGTACACGCCGACGAGCTGACGCTCGCCGCCGATCTCGGACAGAGGGACCTCGAGGCCGATGAAGTGCACGTTGAAGCCGCCCTGGGAGTCGAACGCCCGACCGAGCTGCAGCAGGTCGAAGATCCCCTGGACGTCGGCGTAGAAGCCGTCGTCGCGTTGTCCGGCGAACGCGGTGTAGCCGAGATCGAGCGCAGTGATCGACTGCGCCGTGTATCGATCGAGCTCGGCTTCGGTCGCCACGCCGTCGCGTGTCGGGTTGTTGCCGTCATCGCCCTGGTTGTAGAACGGGGTCGCGATCCCCTGGTTGTTCGGCGGAACGACCCCCTGACCCAGCACGGTCCGCGCTCGCGTGCGATGGTCGATCTTCGTGACCGTGTAGGTCTGGGTCAGGTTCTGGTTCGCGTCATCGACGTCCTGGACCACACCGAGGTACGACTGGAGGATCGTGTTCTTGTTCTTGAACGCGGTGCGGAACCGGAACTGGTACGTGAACGTCGGCAGGCCGAGCGCCAGGTCGGTCCCCCGCGAGACGTGGATCTCGTACAGCACGTCGTCGTCGAAGTTGTACTTGTTCGGGCCGATGCCCGGCTCCTCGAACGGGTAGACCGACAGGCCGAGCACGAGGCTCTTGTCGTCGCCCTCCTGGTCGACGAACGCATAGACGTCCGTCGTGTTGGCCGCGGGATCGAGCGTGACCAGCGGCGCGTCCATGTGGCTCGACGCCGAAGCCGCACCGGCCGCGATCCCGGTAGCGACGAGCATCGTCGCCCCGAGCTCGCGTGCGTTGAACTGCATGACCGTCTCTCCTTTCTGGATTCGATCGTTTCGTCGTGGACTCACGTCCGGCTCACGGGGGGACTACGATCCGGGCTCGTGTCCTGGATGAGCTCGCGCGGTGCCGATCAGCGCGTCGAGCTGCATCCGCTCGGATGGCAAGAGCAGGTGCGCGAGCCGTCGAGCTTCGCGGCTTCGACGCGCCTCGACCGACGTGTCGCCCGCGGCCCGTGCGATCTCGGCCGCATGCAGGTACAGGCGCGCCGAGCGCGTTCCGCGCGCGAGCGCGCGGTCGGAGTACGAGCGCGCCTCGGCGATCCGACCGCTGCGCTCGAGCGCGAGCGCCATGACGTCGAGCGTCAGCACGTCCTGGCGCGAGGCGAGCTCGCGCTCGGCGAGGGCCAGCGCCCGGGCGGGGTCGCGGCCGGTCGTCGCCAGGAACAGCGCGAGCGTGCGCGGGTCTTCGGCCTCGCCGCGCTCGACCAGCCGGGCCTCCACGTTTTCGGCGTCACCCGTGCGACCGGCCGCACGCAGCGCCTCGGCGAGCGACCACTCGTACTCGGGCGTCGGCTCGATCTCGATCGCACGGGCGAGAGGCGCAATCGCATCCGTGGCTCGACCGGCGGCCAGGCGCGCCAGGCCGCGGGCCAGCAGGGCCGGCGGATGGTCGGGCTCGAGGGCCAGCGCCGCATCAATCCACGCCTCGGCGCGCTCGGCATGACCGGCCTCGCGCTCGTACTGCGCGAGGCGCGAGCGAAACCACGCCGCGCTCGACGGGTCGCGCGTGTCGCTCGCCCGCGCGGCGAGCGTCATCGCCTCGATCGCACCCTCGACGTCGCCCATGATCCAGCGGACGTGCGCCGCGCGGCTGTACGCCTGCGGCCCGGGACGCTCGGCCATCACGCGCTCGTAGGATGCGATCGCCTCCTCGACTCGTCCCTGGTCGAGCAGCGCATCGCCCAGGAGCGCGTGATCGAACCACGCGCCGCGGCGGGCGACGAGCTCGCGCCCGATCGCCTCGGCTTCCCCGAAGCGGTGGAGCGCGAACACGGCGTGGCCGCGCAGCAGGAGCGCCTCGGGAGCCGCGGGCCGCCGGCTGTCGATGCACGCGGCGGTCTCGAGGGCCACCGTGTACTGCCCCGGGTCGTGCGTCGAGCGCGCGCGGGCCACGAACGTCCAGCCCAGCCGCTCGAGGTACGGCACGGGGTCTGGCGCCGCCGCCACCATAGCCTGCAACCGTGCGACCTCGGGATCTCTCGCGCTCGGCGCGAGGACAACGGCGCACGGTTGCGCGGGAGCACGGTATGGCGCGACCGATGCCGGTTTCCCGCTGCAGCTCAGCGCCAGGGCCGAGCACGAAAGTGCAGTGAAGCGGGTGAGTCTTGCTACCAGGCTCGTGGCCATCGTTGGCGGTCCTCCATCCGGGGTTCGTCGGGAGTACGGAGGCCGTGGCGGCCTCGGATCGTCGCGTAAAAAAATCGTCCGGAGGGCGATCCGCCCGAGCCTCCGCGGTCGTAGATCAACGCCGTTCGTCGCTAGCCCATCCCCGCGCGTAGTACCTCCCCATGCGCTCGCTCCCACGAACGGTGCTCGTCCTGGCCGCCGCAGCCGCGGGTGGGGTCTCGATCGCCGCGGACAAGCCGCCGGAACCCGCGCGCGAGGAGCTCGCCCGTCGGATCGACGCGTACACCGCGTCGTTCGACCGGATCGGTCACCTGTCGGGCTCGCTGCTCGTCGCCCGCGGAGACGAAGTGATCTACGAGCGCTCGTTCGGATGGGCCAATGCCGAGCTACGCGTGCCGAACGGGCCCGACACGCGGTTCAACGTCGCCTCGATCACGAAGCCGATGACCTCGATCGTGATGATCCAGCTGGCCGTCGCCGGCAAGCTGGCCCTGGCGGACCCGCTGTCGAAGTGGATCCCCGACTTCCCTCGCGGATCGACGATCACGATCGAGCACCTGGCGCGCCATCGCGCCGGGATTCCCCACCGGGTGACCGAGCGGTGCGACGAGATCGATCCGCGCTCGGCCGCGGACATGGTGGAGCTCGCCGCACGCAAGCCGCTCGAGTTCGAGCCCGGCGAGAAGCATTCGTACAGCTCGGGCGGCTTCTCGGTCCTCGCGCGCGTGCTCGAGCTGGCGAGCGGCGAGAGCTACGCGAGCCTCGTGCGACGGTACGTGTTCGAGCCCGTGGGCATGTCGCGCAGCGCGCACGTCGACTCGCGGCAGATCGTGCCCGACCGCGCCGCGCCGTACCTGCTCGATACGCACGGCGAGCGTGTGAACGCGCCGCTGCAGGACCTGTCGTTCCTCGTCGGCGCGGGCTCGGTCGTCTCGACCACCCGCGATCTGCACGCCCTCGTGCGTGCCGTGCGCCAGGGGAAGCTCGGTGAGGGCCCGCGGCTGTCGTTCGTCGACGAGCAGGGCGTCGACTTCAACGGCCAGACGGGTGGCTTCCGCGCGTTCGCCGATTGGCATGCGGCGTCGGACGTCACGGTCGTATTCCTGGGGAACCTGCTCACGGGCGCGGCCGACCGCATTCGTCGCGACGTGCCGCGCCTCGTGGCGGGCGAGGACGTGGCTCCGTCCGAGCCGCCGCGATTCACCCCGGCCGTCGTGCGGCCCGAGATCCTGCGGTCCTACGAAGGCGTCTACGAGCTGCGGCCCGGGACGCGGCTGCGCGTCCACGCCGCGGATGCAGGCCTGCGCGTGGACGAGTGGTCGCTCGTGGCCACGGGCGAGCGCACGTTCTTCTCGTTCCCGGATTACGGGATCGTCGAGGTCGTGCTCGACGAGCACGGTCGGCCGGTGCGGCTCGACTGGCGCCAGGGCGAGGCGACCTACCCCTGCCCGCGCGTCGCCGATCTCGACCGCTGAGCGATCACGTCGTCTCGCGCACCGATCCGGCGACACGGATCTGCCCGGTCGGCTGGGTCGAGCCGCCCTCGGGCTCGTCCGTGATCGCGGCCTTCACGATCGTGCCGATGCCCGTCGCCACGTCGACGTCGTACGAGGCGTCCCCGTTCTGGTCCACGGTGAAGGTGCCGGCCGAGACCGCCTGCTGCGCGGCGGTGATGAACCACAGCTGATGGGTCCGGCCCGCCGCGGGCGGCTGCATCCCCGAGACGAGCACGTACCAGCGGTTGGCGTCGCGGTCCCAGAAGATCCGCGCTCCGGCGCGGGGCTCGACCTCGGTTCCGCGCAGCCCGACGACGAGCGTCTCGGGACGACTCGCGACCCGTCGAACGATCGAGACCTGAGCCCGGAGCTGCTCGAGCTCGACCCTCTGCTGGTTGACGACGGATTTCTGCGTTTGCCCCGCGCGCTCGAGATCGGCGATGCGCAGCTCCTGCCGCGCGATGCGGCTCTCGAGCCGCCCGCGCATCGGGAGCGCCACGAGGAACAGCATCGCTGCGGCGGCGAGACCCGCGGCGATGGCGGGCCGGATCCACGACGCGACGAACGACGCGCGACGCGCGGGGGCAGTGAAGCTCACGGTCTCACCTTTCGGCGGTTCGACGCGCTCGAGGAGCCGGCGGCGCACCTCGGCCGACGGCGCGACCGGCTCGAGGGCCAGCGGGACCTGGTACACGACCGCCTCGGCCTCGGCCAATGCGCCGGCGCACGCCGGGCAGCCCGACTCGAGGTGCGCCGCGAGCTCGCGCCGCTCGCTCTCGTCGAGCACGCCCGCCACGTACAGCAGCAGCTCGTCCCGGCGCTCCGCGCAGCTCATGGTCCGACTCCGCCCTCGAAGGCGTTACGCAGCTCTTCGCGCAACTGGATGAGCCCTTGACGGATGCGACTCTTGACGGTGCCGAGAGGCTGTCCCAGCTCGGACGCGACCTCGGTGTGGCTCAGATCCGAGTAGAAGGCGAGCTCGATCGCTCGGCGCTGCTCGCCGTTCAAGCGCCCGAGAGCGGCGCGGATCGTGCGCCCACGCTCGGCGTCGACCGCGGTGGCGAATGGCGTCGGGGCGGACGTGGCCGGCTCCGGGGTCACGAGATCGCCCTGCGGCCGCTGCCGGGCCTCGAGACGACGGCGCGCCCGGACGCGATCGATGGCCCGGCTTCGCGCGAGCGTCAGCAGGTACCCGACCAGGCTCGCCCGCGTCGCATCGAAGCGACCGGGACCGCTCCACAGCTCGAAGAACACGTCCGCGAGCACCTCTTCCGCGTCGGGCCTGTGGCGCAGGATCCGCATGGTCAGGGCGAGCACGGTCGAGGCGTGGCGGTCGTAGAGCGAGGCGAGCGCGCCGGTCTCGCGCGCCGCGACCCCCTGAAGCAGCTCGGAGTCGCTTCGTTCGTTCGCCCGATCCGGCGCCAAACCCATGCCTCCGACCGATGCGTCGTCCGTCGATTCTACGCCCGCGGACGTCCGAACAGATGGCCGATCAAGGGCGCAGCCCGCTCAGCAGCCGCTCGACCGCCCCGCGGTAGATCCGCCGGAACTCCCGCTCGTCCGGACCGAAGCGCTTCATCTTGAACAGCGTCACGAGGCCGTGGACCTCGGCCCAGATCAAGATCGCCGTTTCGAGCGGGTCGTCCTTCTTGAACGTGCCCTGCTCCATGCACTGGCCGACCTGCTCGAGCGCGAAGCCGAACGTCTGCATGCCCTGCCGCGCGATCTCCTCGGGCATGTTGGCCACCGGGCGGCTCGGCACGAGGAACGCGAAATCGAAGTACCTCGGCTGCTCGAGCGCGAAGTCGAGGTACCGGTCGATCAGCCGCACGAGTCGGGCTTCGGGTGTCGGAGCGTCGAACGCGGGACGGAGATAGCCTTCGAGGATGCCGAGCCCGGACAGGATGATCTCGTTCAGCAGCTCGTCCTTGTCCTTGAAGTGCCGGTAGATCGCCGGCGCCGTGACCCCCACGAGCTCCGCGACCTTGCGCATCGACACGGCCTCGACGCCACCCCCGAGAAACAACTCCTGCGCGGCGCCGGCGATCCGTGTGCGGAGGTCGTCCACGACCCGCACAGTGTTCACGGCCACCGGTCGTCGCGCAAGTCCGGCCTCGGTGGCGAACGCTGTTCACCGACTTTTCCGCGTTCGGACCTGGAACGGAATGAAACCTTGTGGAATAACTGCTCGTCGAATAGTGGCGAGCGCGCCTCCGCGGCGGAGGCCTCCGCGGCGGAGGCGTCCACGCTCGCCCGAACGTCAACGACCGAAGGAGGGAGGCCGAGTGGATCCGTCGCGTGCGCGCGCAGCCGAGGGGGCCGATCTCGACCGTGCGGTCCGTTCCGCGCAGGACCACCTGCTGTCCCTGCAGTTCGCCGACGGCCACTGGTGCGGCGAGCTCGAGGGCGACACGATCCTCGAATCCGAGTACATCCTGTGCATGGTGTACCTCGGGCGCGGCGACGAGCCCAAGGTCCACAAGGCCGGGACCTACATCCGGAGCAAGCAGCTCGAGGACGGCGGCTGGTCGACGTACCCCGGAGGACCGGCCGACGTCAGCGCCTCGACCAAGGCGTACTTCGTGCTGAAGCTCCTGGGCGACCCGCCCGACGCCCCGCACATGAAGCGCGCGCGACGCGCGATCCTGGACGCCGGGGGCATCGAGGCCTGCAACTCGTTCACCAAGATCTATCTCGCGATCTTCGGCCAGTACGACTGGAGCCGCTGCCCGACCGTGCCGCCGGAAATCATCCTGCTCCCGCGCTGGTTCTACTTCAACGTCTACGAGATGTCGTCCTGGTCGCGCGCGATCGTCGTGCCGCTGAGCATCATCAGCGCGACGCGCCCGTTCTGCGCCGTGCCGGATCGCGCATCGATCGCCGAGCTGGTCGTGCCGGGGCACCGTCCGCGAGCCCGCTCGCTGTGGGGCGCGATGTTCCGCGGGCTCGACGCGGCGCTCAAGCTCGTGGACAAGCTGCCCGTTCGACCGTCGCGCGACGTGGCGATCAAGCGCTGCGAGGAGTGGATCCTGAAGCGGCTCGACGACAGTCACGGCCTGGGAGCGATCTTCCCGCCGATCGTCAACACGATCTATGCGCTGCGCTGCTTGGGGTACGCGCTCGATCACCCGACGGTGCAACGTCAAGTGCAGGAGCTCGAGCGTTTGGAGATCGAGGAGCAGGACACGCTCCGCGTGCAGCCGTGCTTCTCTCCGGTATGGGACACGGCGCTGAGCGTCAACGCGCTCGTCGAGTCGGGAGTGCCCCGGGACCACGCCGCCGTACGCCGCGCCGCGGAGTGGCTGCTCGAGCGTCGCGGCAACGGCGTCGGGGACTGGCGGATCAAGAATCGGACGGTCCGTGCCTCGGGCTGGTACTTCGAGTACGCGAACCCGTTCTATCCGGACTGCGACACGACGTCGCAGGTCATCACGTCGCTGACCAAGGTCGAGATGGCGTCGCCGACCGATCGACAGCGCTGCGCCGAGGCGATCGCCGAAGCGCACCGCTGGCACCTGAGCATGCAGAACAAGGACGGCGGCTGGGGCGCGTTCGACCGCGGGTGCGACAAGGAGATCCTGACCCACGTGCCGTTCGCCGATCACAACGCGATGGTCGACCCGAGCACCGCCGATCTGACCGCCCGGGGGCTCGAGGCCGCCGCGTGCATGGGCCTCGATCGCAACAACCCGGCCGTGCGCCGCGCGATTGCGTTCCTGCGCGAGGAGCAGGAGCGCGACGGGACGTGGTTCGGACGCTGGGGCTGCAACTACGTGTACGGGACATGGCTCGCCCTGTGGGGCCTCGACCAGATCGGTGAGGACACGCGGACCGAATGGGGCCGCCGGGCCGCGCGCTGGATCCAGAGCTGCCAGAACCCGGACGGCGGATGGGGCGAGCTGCCGCGGTCGTACGACGATCCCGCATGGAAGGGGCGCGGCCCGAGCACCGCGTCGCAGACCGCGTGGGCCGTGCTGGGCCTGATCGCCGCGGGCGAGACCGACTCGGACGCCGTGCGCCGCGGGATCGACTACCTTCTGACCACGCAGCGGACCGACGGCACGTGGGACGAGGAGCACTGGACCGGCACCGGCTTCCCGCGCGTGTTCTACCTGCGATACCACATGTACCGGCTGTATTTCCCGCTGTGGGCCCTGGGCGAGTATCGCCGGCGCGTCCACGGCGCAACGGGCGCGGAACAGAGCGCCGAGCGGGCGGCGGCATCATGAGGTTCCCGGTCCACATCATGACCGACATGGTGCGCTGGCAGGTCCGGAACGCCCTGGCTCGCCGGCGGCGCTACCCGTTCGTCCTCATGCTCGAGCCCCTGTACACGTGCAACTTGGCCTGCCTGGGCTGCTCGCTCGAGCGCCACACGGGCAAGCTCAAGGACCGGCTTCCGGTCGAGGCGTGCTTCGAAGCGGTCGACCTGTGCGGCGCGCCCGCGGTGTCGATCTGCGGCGGGGAGCCGACGCTCTATCCTGAGCTCCCGGCGCTGATCGCCGGGATCATCGACCGCCGGCGCCACATCTACCTGTGCACGAACGCCTTGCTCCTGGACACGAAGGTCTTCGGCGTCGTGCCGCCGCACCGGCGACTGTCGATCAACGTGCATCTCGACGGTCTGCGGGAGACCCACGACCGGGTTTGCGCGCGCGACGGCGTGTTCGACAAGGCGATCGCCGGCATTCGCGAAGCCAAGGCCCGCGGGTACCACGTCATGACCAACACGACGGTGTTCCGCGAGACCGACGTCCAGGAAGTCGAGGAGCTGTGTCGTCTTTCGGCCTCGCTCGGCGTCGACGGCATGCTGCTGTCCCCGGGCTACCACTACGAGTCGGTCGAGCACGACATCTTCCTGACGCGGCGCGAGATCCACGAGAAGTTCAAGCGCATCCTGGGTTTCGCGCCACGCTACCGGCTGCACTCGACGCCGATGTTCCTCGAGTTCGCGGCCGGGCTGCGCGAGTACACGTGCTCCCCGTGGAGCACGGTGACGTTCACCCCGCGGGGCTGGAAGGGACCGTGCTATCTGATCGGCAAGGCGTACACCGAGTCGTGGGACGAGTTCTGGAACGGTACAGACTGGGACTACTGGGAGTCGCGGCAAGACGCGCTGTGCCAGAACTGCGCGATGCACTCGGGCTTCGAGGCTTCGGTCGTGCGTGAGGTGCGGAAGAACCCGCTCGACATGGCACGGCTCGTGGCGTGGAACCTGCGCGGGTGACGACGTTCCTCACCGGAGCGAGCGGATTCGTGGGCGGCCACGTGCTGCGCGCCCTCGTGGCGCGGGGCGATCGAGTGGTGTGCCTCGTCCGCGACCCCGCAGCGAGCGACGGCGTGGCCCGCGTGGGCGGAGCGCCGGTCGTCGGTGACCTGCGCGACCCGGCCGCGGTGCGGCGGGCGATGCGCGGGTCCGAGGTCGTGTACCACTGCGCGGCGGACTATCGGCTGTGGGTTCCTGACGCCGAGGCGATGTATGCGTCGAACGTCGCCGGGACGCGCAACGTGCTGGCCGCCGCCGCCGACTGCGGGGCGCGGCGTGTCGTGTACACGAGCACCGTGGGCGCGATCGGGCTGCGCGAGGATGGACAGCCGAGCGACGAGACCACGCCGTCCCGGCTCGAAGATATGATCGGTCCGTACAAGCGCAGCAAGTTCCAGGCGGAGCGCGTGGCCGACGAATGGGTGGGGCGGGGCTTGCCCGTGGTGATCGTCAGCCCGTCGGCGCCCGTCGGCGAGCGCGACGTGAAGCCCACGGCGACCGGCCGGATGATCCTCGACTTCCTGCACGGGCGGATCCGCGCGTTCGTCGATACGGGGCTCAACCTGGTCGACGTGCGCGACGTCGCGGCGGGCCACTTGCTGGCCGAGGCGCGCGGGCGCGTGGGCGAGAAGTACATCCTGGGTCATACCAACCTGAGTCTCGAGGAGATCCTGGCGCTCTTGGCCCGGATCGTCGGCGTGCCCCGCCCGCGGATCCGTCTTCCGCACTGGATCCCGCTCGCCGCGGCGACCGTGGAGACGCGGTGGGCCGAATGGCGTGGACGCGAGCCGCGGCTCGAGGTCGACGCGGTGCTCCTCGCACGCCACCGTATGTACTTCGACGCGAGCAAGGCCGTGCGCGAGCTCGGTCTGCCGCAGACGCCGGTCGAGGACGCCCTGGCCCGCGCGGTGGCCTGGTTCCGGGACGCGGGGCACGCCCCACGCGCGGTGGCCTGATGCGGGCGAGCGCGTCGTCGCCGGCCGCGCTCGAATCGGCCGCCGGGCCGACGGTCGTCGTCGCCGCGCTGCACGAAGAGGTCGCCGTGCTCCTCGAGCGCACGAGCGTGTCGTCCGTGCTGCGTCTCGGAAGCCAGCGGGCCGTGTGCGGCCGGCTCGGGCGCACACCGGTCGTCGTCGGCGTCACGGGGGATGGCCGTGCCGCCGCCGCGCGGGGTCTCGAGTGGATCCTCGATTCCGTTCCCGCGGGACGAGTCCTGAGCGTCGGGATCGCGGGTGCGCTCACGCCCGACCTCGGTCCGGGATCGATCGTCGTCGGGCGCGCCGTGTTCGACGGCGATCGACCGACAGCGCCGCCCGATCCGGCATGGCTCAGGCGCGCCGAGCGCGTGGGTAGCGCCGTGCTCGGCGTGTGCGTGACCTCCGAGCGCATCCTGGTCCGCGCGACGGACAAGGCCGCGACCGCGAGGGCTCTCGGTCACGCGGGACCCGTGACCGTCGACCTCGAGTCCGCGGTCTACGCTGGCGTGGCGGCCCGGCGGGGCGTTCCGAGCCTCGCGGTTCGCGCGGTGGCGGACACGGCTTGGGAAGACCTGCCGCTCGATTTCGAAGCGCTTCGAGGGGCCGGGGGTGGCGTGTCGCGGTTCCGCGTGATCGTCCGGGCGCTCGCCCACCCGCGGGCGATCCCCGGACTCGTCGAGCTGCGGCGGCGCGTGACGACGTGCGCCGAGCGGCTCGCCGGGTTCGTATCGGCGCTCGTCGACGGCGGTGGGTCATGAGCCCCCCGCGGCGCGCCGAAACGGCGCTCGACGCGCGGGTCCTCGGCCGCGATCGCAAGGCCGAGCACATCCGGCTGGCCCTCGAGCCGCGGATGCAGCTCGAGCGCAACTACTTCGAGGACTGGCGGCTCGAGCACCGCGCGCTTCCGGAGATCGATTTCGACGAGATCGACACCGGGGTGACGTTCCTCGGCAAGCGTCTCGATGCACCGCTCCTGATCTCGTGCATGACCGGCGGGACGGAGGACGCGACGCGCATCAACCGGAACCTGGCCCGCGGCGCGGAGGAGACGCGCATCGCCGTCGGCGTAGGGTCGCAGCGCAAGGCGATCGAGGACCCCTCGACGGTCGAGACGTTCCGCGTCCGGCCGCTCGCCCCGTCGGTCCCGCTGCTCGCGAACCTCGGCGCGGTCCAGCTGAACTACGGGTACGACCTGTCACAGTGCCGCGCGGCGGTCGAGATGATCGAGGCCGACGCGCTCGTCCTGCACGTGAACGCGCTGCAGGAGGCGCTGCAGCCCGAGGGCCAGCGGAACTTCCACCGGCTGATCCCGCGCATGGGGCAAGTGGCACGAGATCTCGGCGTACCCGTGGTGGCCAAGGAGATCGGCTGCGGGATCTCGCGGGACGTGGCTCGGGCCCTCGCGGACCACGGGATCCACGCGGTCGATACCGCGGGGCTCGGCGGCACGAGCTGGGCCCGCATCGAAGCCGCCCGGTCGGACGATGCGGACCTGGGCGAGCTGTTCGCCGACTGGGGCATCCCCACGCCGACCGCGATCCGGCGCCTGCGCGACGTGCCCGGCCTGACGCTGATCGGGAGCGGCGGCGTGCGCAACGGGATCGACGTGGCCAAGGCGCTGGCGCTCGGCGCCGACGTCGTCGGAATGGCCTATCCTTTCCTCGTTGCCGCCGACGAGTCCAAGGAGCGGGTGGTCGAGAAGGTCCGACGCACCGTCGAGGAGCTGAAGATCTGCATGTTCTGCGTCGGCGCGCGAACGGTCGCCGAGCTCAAGCGCGCGCGGGTGGTCCGCGCGAGGCGCGGATGATCGACCCGATCCCTACCGTCGGAACGCCGGCCCGCCTGGACTCGCTCCTCGCCGAGACGAGCCGCACGTTCGCGCTGACGATTCCGCTACTTCCCGAGCCGACGCGCTGCGAGGTCACGGTCGCGTACCTGCTGTTCCGCGTCGCGGACACGCTCGAGGACGCGACCGAGTGGGGTGCCTCGCGCAAGCGCGCGGAGCTCGCTCGACTCGGCGAGACCCTGCGGGAGGATGCCCACGCCGGCGAGACCGATCGGCTCGCCGCTCGCTGGACGGCGATGCCCCCGTGCGCGCATGCCGGGTACCGCGAGCTGCTCGCCGCGTTGCCCGAGGTTCTCTCGGCCCTCGAGCAGCTCGGACGCCCCGCACAGACCGCGATCCGAGCCCATCTCGGGCGGACGATCGACCGGATGGCCGGGTTCGTCGGTCAGGATACGGATCGCGGGCCCCGGCTCGCCGATCTCGCCGACCTGCAACGCTACTGCTACGCTGTCGCGGGCATCGTAGGGGAGATGCTGACCGAGCTGTTCCTGATCGGGCGTCCGAAGCTCGACCGGGTCGCGGCCGAGCTTCGCTCCGGAGCCCCTGCGTTCGGCGAGGCGTTGCAGCTCGTGAACATCCTGAAGGACGCGGCGGCGGACGCGAGCGAGGGGCGGTCGTTCCTGCCGTCCGCGGTCGCGCGCGAGGAGGTCTTCGGCCTCGCCCGCGCCGATCTCGCCGCCGCTGGGCGATACTGCCGCACGCTGGCCCGCGCCGGCGGGCCGCGCGGGCTACTCGAGTTCACCGCGTTGCCGGTGCTCCTGGCACGGGCGACGCTCGACCGTGTGGAGCGTGACGGCGCGGGAGCGAAGCTCTCGCGTCTCGAGGTCGTGGCGATCGCCACCCGGCTGCGGGAGGCGCTCGACCGGGACCGCTACGACGATCTGTGGACCGAAAGGCGGCAAACGAGATGAAACAGTTTCCGCACCTGGAGCGCCTGCAAGACCCGGCCGACTTGCGCCGGATGTCGTTCGAGGAGCTCGAGGTCCTCGCGCGCGAGATTCGCGATGCGATCTGCGATCAGGTGTCGCGCTCGGGCGGGCACCTGGCGCCGAACCTCGGTGTGGTCGAGCTGACCCTGGCCCTGCACCGTGTGTTCGACTTCGGTCACGATCGGCTGCTGTTCGACGTCGGGCACCAGTGCTATGCGCACAAGCTGATCACCGGTCGCTTGCCGCTCCTCGGCCGCCTGCGACAGCGGGACGGGATGGCCGGGTTCCCCGAGCCGCGCGAGAGCGCGTACGACCTGTTCAGCGTCGGTCACGCGGGCACGGGCGTCTCGACCGCGATCGGGGTCGCTCGCGGCGATCAGCTGAACGGCCAATCCGACCGCCGGACCGTCGTGCTCGTCGGCGACTCGTCGATCGTCAACGGCGTTGCGATGGAGGGGCTCAACAACGCGGGCACGCTGCACCGGCAGTTCCTCGTCGTGCTCAACGACAACGGCATGTCGATCGGCCACCCGCAGGGCGCGCTCGCCAGCTATTTCGACAAGCTGCGCATCAGCCACCGCTTCGCCGAGATGAAAGACCGCGCGCACGAGCTGCTCAAGCACGTTCCCGTGCGCTCGGCGATCGAGGACCTGTATCGCCGGCTGGGCGAGATGACCAAGGCCGCGCTCGACCATACGCACCTGTTCGAGCACTTCGGCCTGCTGTGCCTGGGGCCGATCGACGGACACGATCTGCACGGCCTCGTCGAGATGCTCGAGGCGGTCAAGAACGTCGATCGCCCGCTGTTGCTCCACGTCAAGACGATCAAGGGCAAGGGGTTCGACTTCTCGTCCGCCGATCCGACCACGTTCCACTCGCCGAAGCCGTTCAAGGTCAACGGCTGCCAGGTGGAGCTGAACTCGGGTGGCCGCTCGTTCACCGCGGCGTACGCCGACGCGATCTCGGACCTGCTGCGTCGCGACCCGCGGGTCGTCACGGTGACGGCCGGCATGCCCGACGGCACCGGCCTGGCCAAGGTGATCCCGCAGTTCCCGGACCGCGCATTCGACGTGGGCATCGCCGAGTCGCACGCGGTCGACATGTGCGCCGGGATGGCCAAAGTCGGTCTCAAGCCGTTCGCCACGATCTACTCGACGTTCCTGCAGCGCGGGTTCGATCAGGTGTTCCAGGAGGTCGCGCTCCAGGGGCTGCCGGTGCGGTTCTGCATGGACCGCGCGGGCGTCGTGGGCGGGGACGGCGCCGTGCACCACGGGTTCCTCGATATCGCGTACCTGCGAGGGTTTCCGCGCATGGTGCTGCTCGCGGCGATGGACGAGCCCAACCTGCGGGCTGCGCTCGAGTTCATGCTCCAGTACTCGGACGGTCCGTCGGCCGTGCGCTATCCACGCGACACCGTGCCCACGCCGCCGCACGCCCGCGCGGTTCCACCGTTCGAGATGGGCCGGGCGAACCTGCTGGCCGACGGCGACGACTTGGCGATCCTGGCCTACGGCTTCCCGGCGAACCACGCGCTCGAGGCGCGGGAGAAGCTGGCCGTGGCGGGGTACTCGGTCGCGGTGTACGACGCGCGGTTCGCCAAACCGGTCGACATCGAGCTGGTCGAGCGGCTCGTCGCGGCCGGAACGCCGATCCTGACCGTCGAGGACCACCACCGGATCGGCGGCTTCGGCGCGTCGGTCGTCGAGGCGTGCAACGACGGGGGTGTCGCGACCGAAGGGATCCAGCGCCTCGGGCTTCCGGACAGCTGGATCTACCAGGGCTCGCGCGCGAGCCAGCTCGAGGAGGCCGGGATCTCGGCCGACGGGATCGCGCGGGCAGCCGCCGAGATCCTCGCCGCGACCCCGGGGCTGCGCCTGAAGCGGATGCGCTTCTCCGCGAGCTGAGCCGGCCCGTCACCATTGACCCAGGCGTTGGCCCGGGCGAACATGGGGCTTCCCCGATGGAGGTTCCCGTGCGCCCGATGCGGATCGCCCTGCCCCTCCTGTTTCTCGCGGGTCTCGCCCTCCCGGCCACGGCCGAGGAAGGCATGTGGATGCCGCAGCAGATCCCGCTCCTGGCCCGCCGGCTCAAGGACCTGGGGTTCTCGGGCGACGCCCGTGCGTTCGCCGACCTCGCGGGCCAGCCGATGGGGGCGATCGTCTCGCTCGGCGGCTGCAGCGCCTCGTTCGTCTCCCCCGAGGGTCTCATCGTCACCAATCACCACTGCGTGACGGGGGCGCTGCAGTACAACTCGAAGCCCGATAGCAATCTGCTGCGAGACGGATACCTCGCGCGCAGCCGCGCCGAGGAGCTGTGGAACGGGCCGGGATCCCGCGTGCTGATCACGACGCGGGTCACCGAGGTCACGGAAGACCTGGGCCGGCGGCTCACGACCGGGCTGTCGGACCGCGAGCGCCAGCGGATCGTCGAGCGCTGGGAAAAGGAGCGCACCGCGACGTGCGAGGCCGGCGGCGCGCGCTGCCGGATCGCGGCGTTCTTCGGCGGGCTCGAGTGGTACGAGATCGAGCAGCTCGAGATTCGCGACGTGCGCCTCGTTTGGGCGCCGCCCAGCGGCATCGGCAACTTCGGTGGAGAGACCGACAACTGGCGCTGGCCCCGGCACGTCGGCGACTTCAGCCTGTACCGCGCCTACGTCGGACCGGACGGCAAGCCCGCGGCCCATGCCGTGAACAACGTGCCGTACCGACCGAAGCGCTGGCTCCGCATCTCGGCCCGCGGTGCCGACCCGGGCGACCTCGTGATCGTTGCCGGCTATCCGGGCTCGACCCGTCGACATCGCACGTATGCCGAGATCGATGCGCTCGCGGCGTGGGAGCTCCCGCGCTCGATCCGTCGGGCCGAGGAGCAGCTCGAGCTCGTGTCCGAGGTCGGCCGGGGGAAGCCCGACCTCGAGATCAAGCTCGAGCAGCGCAAACGCGGTCTGGCGAACGGGCTCACGCTCAACCGCGGGGTCCTCGAGGGGCTGATGCGCGACGGCGTGCTCGACCGCAAGAAGCGGCAAGAACGCGAGCTCGAGGCCTGGATCGCCGAGGATTCGGCCCGGCGCACGGAGTTCGGCGGGGCGCTGGCCGATCTCGCGGCGCTCGTCGCCGCCGACGTGTCGACCCGTGAGCGCGACGCCGTGTTCGAATCCCTGACCGGCGGCCGTGGCGGCCTCCTGTCCGCGGCGACGACGATCCAACGGCTGGCCGTAGAGCGGCCGAAGGCCGACCTCGACCGCGAGCCGGAATACCAGGAGCGCAACTGGCTACGCATCCGCGAGGGTCAGGAACGATTGCAGCGCAACCTCGATCGGGCCATCGAGCGCACGTTCCTGCGCTACCAGCTCGACGAGGTCCGACGCCTGCCCGAGGGCCAACGCATCGAGGTGCTCGATCGCGCGGTCGGGTTGCGGCCGGGGATGAGCGCCGCCGACACCGAGCGGATGATCGAGGCCTACGTCGATCGCCTGCTCGCGGGAACACGCCTCTTCGACCAGGAGTTCCGCATGTCGCTGCTCGGCAAGTCGGTGGACGAGCTGCACGCGACGGGGGACACGCTGCTCGAGCTGGCAGCAGAGCTCGAGCCGCTGCACGTGCAGCTGCGCGAGGCCGACGACGAGCGCGCGGGTGCGCGGCTGCGGATCGTCCCACGATACATGGAGGCGCTGCGGGCCAAGGCCGGCGGGCTCGTCGCACCCGACGCCAATGGGACGCTCCGCGTGACGTACGGGCGCGTGGCGGGTGTCGATGCGGCCGATGGGCTGACGTACAAGCCCCAGACCACGCTCGCCGGGATCGTCGACAAGCACACGGGAGAGGGCGAGTTCGCCGCGCCCGACCGCGAGCTCGACGCGATCCGTGCGCTGCGCGGTGGCAAGTCGAGCCCCTACGTCGACGCCGCTCTGGGTGACGTACCGGTCGATTTCCTGTCGACCGTGGACACGACCGGCGGTAATTCCGGGTCGGCGACGCTCGATGCGCAGGGGAACCTGTGCGGCTTGCTGTTCGACGGCACGTACGACTCGGTCGTGGCCGACATCCTGTACGACGGGACGAAGCGCTCGATCCACGTCGATTCGCGGTACCTGCTGTGGGTCTTGGCGGAGGTCGACGGGGCCACGGCACTCCTCGACGAGCTGGGACACGGAGCGCGCTCCGGGGTGCGCTGACCCCCCGGGTCACATCTCGTACAGCGTCCTGTCGACTGCGGGAGGCCGCAGGCGCCGGCTCAGCCGCTTGAGGCGACCGCTCGCGCGCGGGAGATCGTCCGTCGAGCCGCCTTCCCCCTCGCCGAAGGGGTCCTCCTGCTCGAGCGCCTCGCCGAGCTCGCTCTCGATGGCGTCGGGGTCCTCCCCCGCTTCCATCCGGCGAATCGCCTCGTCCATCGTCGTACCGAGCTGCAGGCCGGTCGCCCCGTAGAACCGGCGCATCAACCCGGCGACCTGGCGCGGATCGTTCTCGTCGACCCCCTCGGCGTCCCGGGCGAGCGTGTCCATCGCCTGGTCCATCCGGGCGTCGTCGACATCGTCGGCATCCGGCCCGGCCGATGTCGGCTCGGGCCGACCCTTCGACACGGCGAACCGCGACGTTCGTCGCTCGAGCTGTGGCCGGCCGCACCGTGGGCACGCCGGGCGTCTCGAGGTGTCGACTCGCCGGGACAGGAAGCTGAACACCGTGTGACAGCTCCCGCAGTAGAACTCGTAGATCGGCATGCGACCCCGGGCGCGGCCAAGCGACCGCCCGGGGAATCCTAGCAGGCGAGAGGAGGGCTATCCGATCGGATAGCCCTCGACGGTCCGACTCACCGAACGATTAGTCCCGCTGGGGCGAAAAGACGGGGATCGGTCCGACCCACTTGTGGCACCAGGCTTGCTGTCTTCCGTACCACGACACGATGAGCACCGAACGTCAGATGCCGCCCGACGAATCGGCCCGCAGCCGCGACCGCGCGGGGGATCAGCACTTCCTGTCCCACGCGGTCGACGCGGCGATTCGCGCTGCGCTCCGGCGGGCCGATGCCCGCCGGAGCGAGCCCGAAGAGCGCACACGCAACGGGCTCAGTACAGCGTGACGTCGCGCCCGCGAATCGCCGAGCGCGCTTGTCGTTGCGCGGCGAGCGCTTGGCGATAGGCCCCTCGGGCCTGGGCCATGGCGGCGCGTTGCGCGGCGTTCACCGCGCGAAACGCGGTCGCATGGCCATAGGCATACGAGCCGTCCCCGCTGGACCGCCCGTTTCCGGACCGGTTCCACGAATCCCCGCGCTGGCGCCTGTCGGGGAGATCGGCCTGGACCTGCGTCCGCTTGCCATCGCGGACGAGATCGATCTCGACCGTCTCGCCCTCGTGGTCCGCGAGCGCGTCATGCAGCTCGCTCGCATCCTCGATCGCATCGCTCTCCACGCCGACGATCAGGTCGCCGACGCGGATCCCGGCTTTCTCGGCCGCGCTGTCGTCGACGATCCGACCGACGAGCACCCCTCGATTGGGCGAGCCTCCGAGGTGCTCGCGCAGCTCGGGCGTCACGCCGACTAGCTCGACGCCGAGGAGCGGCCGGTGCCACGCGCCGTGCTCCCCGTTCCAGCTCCAGTATTGCTTCCGCGGCTGCTCGCCGAGCTCGGCCGTGATCGACTCGTGCTTGCCGTCGCGGACGATCTCCAGCCGGACCTTGTCGCCTGGGTCCTTCTTCCCGAGCGCCTCGCGGAGCCCGGCGGGGCCCCGGATCGTCCGACCGTCGACCTCGACGATCACGTCGTCGTCCTCGAGCCCGGCCTCGTCGGCCGGCGTATCGTCCAGGACGCGCTCGATCCGCGCCCCGCCCGACTCGAGCCCGGTCTCTTCTTCGACCTGGACGCCCAGGTACGGGCGATCCGACTCCTCGTCGTCGCTCGTCGTGTAGACGTAGACGTTGCGAGTCGTCGTTCGATCTTCGTCCTTGTCCTCCTTCGACCCCGCGACCGACCGCGGACCCACGGCCGCGGCGAGAACGACCAGACACGCGGCTACCGCCGCCAGCACGTACGTCGACTTCGATCTTGCCATGCGTAACCTCCAGGGACGTTTCGCCGAGTGGTACGCTCGGCGCCCGAAAAAGTCGCGGTCCGGGGGATGTCCCTAGAATGGGCGACGGAGGGACCCGTGCGCCGCCTCGCCGCTTGCCCCGCCTGCCGCCGGCAATACGACGCCTCGGCTCTCGCCGCGGGCGAGAAGTTCAGGTGCTACTGCGGCGCGACGATCGTGATCTCGACGGCGCGACCGCGCGAGGCGGCGGTCGTACGCTGCAGCAGCTGCGGCGGCCCGCGCGAGGGTCAGGCTGGCGCGTGCCGGTACTGCCAGGCCGATTTCACGCTCCACGACCAAGATCTCGAGACCGTGTGCCCGTCGTGCCTGGCCCGGATCTCGAATCGGGCGCGCTTCTGTCACGACTGCGGCACGCGGATCGTGCTCGAGGGTATGGCGGGGCCGGTGACCGAGGTCGCGTGCCCGGGCTGCGGCCCGACGCGCAAGCTGCGCCATCGCGAGCTCGGCCGCGACAACACGCCAGCGCTCGAGTGCAACGGGTGCGCCGGGTTGTGGCTCGCCCGAGACGCGTTCGAGGCGCTGCTCGAGCGCGCCCGGTCGACCGCGGCGCCGACCCATGCGAGCGCCCGGAAGAGCACCGGGCCGGCCGGACGCGTCGAGCCCGTCGTGTACCGGCGTTGCCCGGTGTGTGCCGAGCGCATGAACCGGCAGAACTTCGGTCGCCGGAGCGGCTTCGTTCTCGACATCTGCCCGGATCACGGCGTGTGGTTCGATGCCACGGAGCTCGATGGCGTCCTGACCTGGGTTCGCAGCGGCGGTGAGAAGCGCGCTGACGAACGCGAGCGCGAGGAGCAGCGGGCCGCGGCGATGCGCGAGCGGTTCCGCATCGAGCCCCGGACGACCGAGGCCGCGCAGCGCCACGAGCGCAACGACTCGGAGGCCGCGGACTGGCTCCACGCCGTGGTCGACATCCTGTTCCAGCGCTAGATACGTCGCCGTTACAACTGCGACATCTCTTTACGGCGTTCGGGGCGACGTTCGGGCGGCCGGACCGTATCAACGTGTGGATCGGCGGGAATCGCGTTTCGATCCCGCGAAAAGGAGAACACCATGCGACGTGCTTCGATCCCGGTCCTGCTGATCGGACTCGTGCTGATCGCCGGTCCGGTCCTGGCCGGTGGAGCGGAGTGCCAGAGGAAGGCGGCCCAGGCCGCACGTGCAGGCAAGCCGTGCGAGATGAGCGCCGAGGACTGTCAGAAGTGGATGGCCGAGGCCAAGCAACGCCCGTGGCTCGGCGTCGATCTGGACATCGACAAGGCGGCGGGCACGCTGACCGTCGTGAGTGTCGTTCCGGACAGTCCGGCCGAGCGTGCCGGTTTCCGCGCCGGCGACCGGCTCGTGGCGCTGAACGGCGTGTCGTTCGGGCGCGAGAACGAAGACAAGCTCGCGTCGATCAAGAAGGGCCTGCGATTCGGCGACACGGCGACCTACACGGTGCGCCGGGACGGCGCAGAGCAGAAGCTGGCCGCCACGCTGACGCAGATGCCGGAGTCGGTCTACCTGGCGATCGTCGACGGGCACAAGAAGGAGCACGCGGAGGTGGCGTCTCGCTAAGATCGGAGATCTCGTGGGGCCGACGTGGTATAGAGTCGGCCCCATGAACCGACATGCGCTCGCCGGAACGGTCCTGATCGCGTGGCTGCCGCTCGCCATCTCGGCCGAGGATCCCCCGCCGCCGCCGAAGATCGCGGACCTGGGTTGGCTCGCCGGCTGCTGGTCCTCGAGGGACGGGGAGAAGGAGATCCTCGAGCAGTGGATGCGCCCCGGCGGCGACGCGCTGCTGGGGATGAGCCGGACGGCCGAAGGCTCGCGAACGCGCGAGCACGAGTTCATGCGTATCGTCGTCGACGGCGAGACGTTGGCGTTCGTGGCGCACCCGTCGGGCCAGGCTCAGGCATCGTTCCTCCTGCGGTCGAGCGGTCCACGCGAGATCGTGTTCGAGAACCTCGAGCACGACTTCCCGCAGCGCATCGGCTATCGCAGCGAGTCCGCCGATCGGCTGAGCGCGTGGATCGAAGGCCGGCGCGGAGAGCGCGAGCGGCGCGTCGACTTCACCTACCGCCGGACCGCGTGCGAGTGACCGCTCAACCCAGCTCGATCACGGCGAAGTGCGCGCCCTGCGGGTCGGCGAGCACGGCGAAGCGTCACACGTCCGGGACGTCGCGCGGCGGCATGACCACCTGTCCCCCGAGCGCAGACGCCTGGGCCACGATGGCGTCGCAATCCGTGACCGCGAGATAGCTCAGCCAGTTCGGCGGAACCGGATCCCACGACGGATCGATCTTCATCATCCCGCCGATCGACCGGTTGCCGAGCTGCCACTCCGTGTAGGCCATCGCCGGGGCGCTGGCCTTGGCCCGCCATCCGAACAGGCCCGAGTAGAACTCGGCTGCGCTGGCCGGGTCGGTCGTCGCGAGCTCGCTCCAGCCGAACGTGTGCGGCTCCATGTCGAACCGGCCCGCACCGGCATGCTCGCCGGCCTGGAACACCGCGATCGCCGCGCCCTGCCGGTCCTGGAGGAACGCCATCCGGCCCACGTTGGGCACGTCCATCGGCTCGGCGAGAACGGTGCCTCCGAGCGCGCGGGCCTTGGTCACCGTCGCGTCGACGTCGTCCGTCGCGACGTAGACCATCCAGTGCGGGGGCACCCCGGCGAACTGCGGTCCCTCGAGCTTGTACATGCCCGCGAGGTCCGCGCCGCGGTGCTGGAACAACGTGTAGATCCCCATCGGGCCCATCGGCACGTCGGTCGTGCTCCAACCCAGGAGCGACGTGTAGAACCCGCGAGCCGCGTCGACGTTCGTCGTGCCGAGCTCGTACCAGCAGAACTCGCCGGCGGCCCAGCGCTTGGACGGTGCCATCCTGATCCTCCCGCACTCGTTCGTGCCGTGCCCCTGGGCGCGATTCTACTCTGCTCATCGAGACTGCAGGTACACGAAAGCGGCCAGGACGGCGAGCCCGAGGATCACGAGCAGCGCGATCTTCCACGGGCTCTTGGGATAGTGGCCGGCGACCGCACCGGTCACGCCGTTCGTCACGACCTGCCACGCCCGGCCGCCGAACCGGTACGACAGGAGCCACGCGGGGACGAGGATGTGCTTGAACGTCTCGCCCTGGAACATCGGGTCGACGGTCAGGTTACGCTGCGTGTCGCCCGGCACTTCCCGCGCGCACAGCGCGCGGAGCTGCTGGACCATCGACTCGCGGGCCCGCTGCGCCGCCTCGACCAGGACGACCTGGTAATGCTCGACCAGGAACCCCGCCAGGTACGCGGTGTCGTACGGGACGAGCTCGTGGGTCGGAAACGGCTCGATCCGCCGCAACAGGTCGAGATCCACGCCGCGCGTCGCGGCGATCGGCTCGTCGTCGAACCGGTGATCGATCTCGCCAGCGGCCGGGGCCCAGCGCACGTGCCGCACGCGACGCGACGCGAGCCTGCCTCGCGAGTCGCGCACGGTCTCGGTCGTGTAGTAGTAGGTTCCGGACTCGGCGGTCCAGCGGCAGTGCACCGCGGCGTCGAACGTCCAGTACGGCAGGTACACACCGCGCACCGCGTCGAGCGCCGCGTGGCGCCCGAGCGCGCCTGGCGCGAGCCAGCGCCGGGAGAGCCAGCCGCGCACGACCTCGCGGGCTCGGTCGACCGGAACGCGGAACGGCAGAACGCTCTGCGGGCGCAGGGGCGCCCGGATCTCGGCGTAGTCCACGAGCGCGGACGAGCCGCAGAACTCGCAGTTCTGGCCCACGCGCGCGGGATCGAACACCGTTACGGCCTGGCAGCTCCGGCATCGCACGCTGCGCTTCGTCGTTTGCCAGCCGCGCAGCTCGTCGGGCATCTCCCGCAGCGTCCGGACGAGATCGATCTCGCGCACGTGACCCGTATCGCGATCGAGCTCGGCCGGTGCGACGGTCCCGCAGTGGGGACACACGAGCGCCTGGCGCCCCGGGCTCCATTCGGCCTGGGCGCCGCACGCCGCGCACGCGTGCTTCTCGAGCGCGGTGTGCTCAGTCGGCGAGGTAGGACTCGAGCGTCGATCGCTTGACACGCCAGCTCTCGCCGATCTTTTTCCCCGCGAGCTCGCCTGACTCGAGGAGCTCGAGCACATCCGATGCGGGGACGCCGAGCGCGGTCGCGACGTCGGCCGGCGAAAGCAGCTCGGGCAGCCCGCTGCGTGCCGCTGGCGCTCCCGAGAGCGCCCCCTGCTGCAGCATCTGCTGGGCCATCGCCAGTCCCACCGCCAGCTCCGTGGCGGTCCCCGCCGGTCCGCCCGCGCCGGTCTCGAGGCCGCGCCCGAGCTGGTACTTGACGTACGCGTTCAGGTCCTGCACCGCGGCCATGCTCGAGCGCTTGTCCAGCGCCTCCTCGACCTCGGGCGGCAACGAGACGTTCTCGACGACGAACGTGGCGATCTCGAGACCGTACTTGGCCCGGACCGCCGGATTGATCAGCGGCAGCAGCGCCTCGCCGAGCTCGGTGTAGCGCTGCGCCACGTCGAGCACGGGGATCTTCGACGTCGCCAGGGCCTCGCTGAACACGCTCACCAGGCGCGAGCGCATCGTGTCCGCGAACTCGTCGAGCCGGAAGTCATGGTCCGATCCCGAAACCTCGCGCAGGAACGTCGCGACGTCCGCGACACGGAAGTCGTACGTGCCGAACGCGCGAGCCCGCACGACGCCCAGGTCCTCGTCGCGCATCATGATCGGATTCGACGTGCCCCACTTGTTGCCGGTGAACAGCCGGGTGTTGACGTAGTACACGTCGGCCTTGAACGGCGATTCGAAGCCGTACTTCCAGGATTTCAGCCGCGTCAGGATCGGGATGTTGTCGGTCGCCAGCGTGTGCTTTCCCGGGCCGAACGAGTCGCCGAACTCGCCGACGTAGACGAACTGCGCGGTCTGCGACTCGCGCACGATCAGCTGGGCTCCGCGCTTGATCGCCTTGTCGTCGTCCGGAAAGCGCCACGCCAGGGTGTCCCGGGAATCGTCGGTCCATTCGATGATCTCGATCAGCTCGCCCTTGAGAAAGTCCAGGAGACCCATGTGCACTCCTCTGGCCCGCATCGAACGGAGATCGATCATCCTACTCCAGGACGACCTCGCGTGGCGGAGGCCGCAGGTTGTAGCTCGACGCCATCGCGATCCCGTACGCCCCGACGTTCTCGATGAGCAGCACGTCACCGGGGTGCGTGTCGGGCAACGGTCGATCACGACCGAGGACGTCGGCGGTCTCGCAGATCGGCCCGACGACGTGCCACGGGCCGATCGGCGGATCGTCGAGCCGCGACAGGTTGTGGATGCCGTGCCACGCTCCGTAGAGTGCGGGCCGCACGAGCGCATTCATTCCCACGGCCAGGCCGACGAACCGCACACCGCGCTTCGTGCGCACCTGGGTCACCGGAGACACGAGCACGCCGGCCTCGCTGACGAGGTAGCGCCCCGGCTCGAGCCGCAGCGCGAGACCGCCGAGCGTGGCGCGTAGCGCGGCCAGCCCACGCTCGATCCGCGCGAGATCGAGCGGCGATTGCCCCGGCCGCGACGGAACGCCGAGCCCGCCACCGGGGTCGAGCCACTCGAGGTCGGGAAACGAGGGTACGAGCTCGAGGAGCGCGCGGGTCGTATCGGTCCACACGCCGGGATCGAGGATCCCGCTGCCCACGTGCGCGTGGAGACCGGCGATGCGCGCGCCCACGCGTGCGACCGCCTCGCGCACCACGGCCACGTCGGTCGTGGCGCAGCCGAACTTGGCTTCGCGACCCGCGGTGCGGACCTTCTCGTGATGGCCGCGACCGAAGCCCGGATCGACGCGCAGGCCGACCGAACGGCCACGGAACGTCTCCGGTGCGAGACCGACCGGTTCCGCGCCGTCGATGACGCATTCGGCGCCCGCGTCGAGCGCCGTCGCGTATTCGTCGATCGGACAGAAGCTCGGCGTGAACAGCATCGGGACATCGGGGCCCAGGATGCTCCGGGCGTGCCGGACCTCGGCGGCCGACACGCACTCGACGCCGCACCCCTCGCGCGCGAGCGCGCCCAGAAGCTGCGCATTCGCGTTGGCCTTCATGGCGTAGTACAGCCGGGACACGGAGCGCAGCGTCGTCCGGAGCTTCCGCGCGCGGTCGATCGTCGTCGGCAGGTGATAGACGTAGCGCGGCTCGCCGTCGCGCACGAGGGCCAGCAGACGATCGCGCTCGGCGTGCCACCATGGCTCGCGCGCGACGGTCGATTCCGAGCGCTCAGCCGTCGGCGGTTCCGGCTGCACTCGACTCCTCGTCGAACACGACGCCGAAGCAGTCGTCCGGCATCGGGAACGCCCGGGTGACGTACCGCCCGTGGCGGACATTCGCGTCCCCGTACTCGACCACGCCGACGCGGCGCGAGGATTGCTCGCGCACGACGTCCGCGAATCGCTCGAGCACGCTCGTCCCGTCGAGCGCCGGAAACGCCTCGAGGATCAGCAGTCCGATCCGTCGACCGAGGTCGGTCTCGGTCACCCGGGACGCCTCGCGGTTGGCGTAGATCAGGCGGGCGGTGCGGATGTCGTCGGGCCGCTCGACGTGATACACGAGGAGACCGACGTTGATCTCGGAGAAGATCGCGTCGATGACGCTGAGGATCGGCGCGAACCTCGGGAGCTTGTAGAACTGCTGGCGTTCCATCCCACGCGTACTACAGCAGCGCCTTCTTCTTTTCTTCGATCGTCTTCGCCAGGTCGGTGTGGGAGTCGAGCACGGCCGAGTCGATCACACCATCCGGACGGATGATCAGGATCGTCGGGGTCGAGGTCACCTGATACAGCGCGCTGGCGTGCAGATCCTGGTCGACGAGCGTGGGGAACACGAAGCCGTTCAGGTCGCAGAATTCCTTCGTCTTGACCCGCGTCGCGTCGCTCGCGACCTGGGCCGCGGTTACGACATTCACGCCGCCGGGCTTGGTCTTGAGCCACGCGTTGATCTCGGGCAGCGAGCGCCGGCAGTGCGGGCAGTCGACCGACCAGAAGATCAGCACGTTGACCTGGTCGGCCTTGAGCATCGTCGACAAGCTGCTGCTCGATGCTCGTCGTCACGAGCGGAGCCTTGAAGTCGGGGCACTTCTTGCCCACGAGCTCCTTCACCGGATAGTACCGCTCGAGGAAGCCGTAGGTGCCGAGCGCTCCGGTCTGGGCGACGCGGTCGATCGCGGTGCGGACCGTCATCTTGTACTCGAGGGCCTGGTCGAGGCTGCCGCCGTTCGTCAGCCGCAGTCGCCCTTCCCGGTCGAGGATCGTGATGTTCGGTACCGATTGCACGCGCAGACGCTGCCCGATCTCGAAATCCGTGTCGTCGAGGACCGGAATGTCGAGGCTCATCTCGTTCACCCGGCTCTCGATCGCCGCGTCGTCACGCTCGGTGCGGCGCAGGACGACCGCGAACAGCCCGAGCTTGTCCCGGCCGAGCTCCGCGACGAGCCCGTCGAGCGTGTCGAGCATCTCGTCGGCTCGCTGGTTCCCGGGGATCCAGTAGAACAGGATCATCGGCCGCGCACCGATCTCCCGACTCAGATCGACACGCTCGGGCTGCTTGGGCCGGTGATTCAGGTTCGCGTAGCTCCCGGCGGTGAACTTCTCGCCGAACCGCGAGGGTGGCACGGACGGCGGGGTGGCCTTCGCTGCAGGTGAGGCCGCAGGCGCCGCGGACGCCGCGGCCGATCGCTCCGCCGAACCGGCCTCGGGGGAGCAGCCGAGAGCCACGCAGCACGCGAGCAGGCAGGGCACGAAGGCCCGATGCAAGTTCGCCGTGGGCACGGTTTTCGGTCGCACGAGGGCGAGATTATAGTCCATGGCCGCGGGGCGGGCGATCCGGCGGATGGTCGACGTCGAACGCCCCGTCCGGCCAGTCGAAACGCGCGATCTCGGGCTCGTCGAGGAGCACCGCCTTCGCTCCACGGTCGCCCGCGAGGGCCATCAAACGCTCGAATCGCGACCGTGGAAACACGGCCGGCGGCCCGATCGTTCCGGCGTACGCGCACGCGGTCGTTCGGATCGCGCCGTCGTCGCCGACGGCCGTGGCGAGCACCCGACCCAACACCTGCGCATCGATGGCCGGTACGTCGCACGGCACGAGCAGCACGCCTGCCGTCTCCGGCTCCTGAGCCGCCGCTCGGACACCGCAGCGAATCGAGGACGCCATGCCTTCGGGCCACCCTGGATTCGTCAGCACGCGGACCGCGAGGCCGTCGATCGCTCCGCGCGTCTCGTCGGCATGCGCGCCAACGACGACGAACACGGGAGCGCAGCCCGCACCCAGTGCCGCCTCGACGGTCCATCGGACGAGAGGCTTGCCGTGGTGCACGCGAACCTGCTTGGGGCCGCCGAAGCGCCGCCCGGCTCCGGCGGCGAGGACGACCGCGGCGATCATCGGGCGTGGCGGCTCGGGTGCAGCGCATCGCT
The DNA here is from genome assembly GCA_963824225.1 of uncultured Acidobacteriota bacterium. Classification (GTDB taxonomy): domain Bacteria; phylum Acidobacteriota; class Polarisedimenticolia; order Polarisedimenticolales; family Polarisedimenticolaceae; genus CAWGOF01. The sequence continues at coordinate 2,308,074 of CAWGOF010000003.1, forward strand.
GCGATCCCGCAGGAATCCGCCGTGACGACCCGCGAACCGCGCCTGGATCTCGGCCAGGATCGATAGCGCGATCTCGGACGGGGTCTCAGCGCCGATGTCGAGCCCCACCGGGCCATGGATCGGACCGCCGAGCTGCGCTCCTTCGACGGCCGCGATGAGCTTCTGCGCCCTCCGCCGCGGGCCCAGGAGCCCGATGTACGGCGCGCCGCGATCGACCAGGAACTCGAGGATTCGACGATCGTGGAGGAAGTTGTGCGTCAGCACGACCGACGCCGACCGATCGTCGATCCCGGGCACAGCGCTCCCGATCAGATCGGGCCCGATCTGCTCGGGATCGAAGAGCACGACTCGCCGCGCGCCCGGGAACCGCTCGGGACGAGCGACGGCCGGCCGCGGATCGGCCACGGTCACGTCCCATCCGAGACCGGTCGCGAGATGGACGAGCGGAGCGGCATCCGCCCCCGCGCCAAAGACGAAGAGCGCGATCGGCGGCTCGACGTGCTCGACCAGCACCTCGAGGCTCCCCGCGCCGCAGGCCACCGTCGCAACCCTGGATCGGCGCTCGCGGAGCGCGCTCCGCGCCGCGCCGACGATCCCGGTCGTCGCATCCTCGTCCGCCCGCGCGTCGAGCACGGTCCCGTCGGCGTCCAGGTACCACCGGTCTCCGACTCGAGCCCGGTCGGTACCGGTCACCGAGAACGCCACCGCCATCACACCCGCCGTGCGCCGGTCGAGGCTCGCTCGGAGGAACTCGAGGTGCGCGGCGTCCACCGCCGGGTCGAGGCGTTCGAGGAGCACACGGATCTCGCCGCTGCAGCCGAGTCCGAGACCCCAGATCACGTCGTCGGGCGACCTCAGGTCGTAGACGACGGTCCGGGGCGTCTCAGACTCGTCGACCGCGCGAGCGCGCTCGGCAAGGTCCGCCTCGAGGCAGCCGCCGCTCACCAGGCCCACCCCGACCCCGTCGCGGCGCAGCAACATCCTGGCCCCCGGGCCTCGGTAGGCCGAGCCGGAGACGCGCACGACCGTGGCGAGGATGGCGCTCCTCCCCGCAGCTCGCTCCCGGTCCCACGCGTCGAGGATCGAACGCGTTTCGCTCAACTTCTTGAGTCTAGCCCTCCCGCTCGCTGCCCGTGCGGTGTAGGCTTGTCGCTTCACCGGCCGTTTCCCTGGACCCTGGCCGACCGGGACCCTATCTTTCAAATATGAAAAGGCCCGGAATTGTATATGCGACGACGATCTCGGGCCTGACGCTCGTCTTCGTAGCGGCGGTCGGCTGTGCAGCGCGCGCGTCCGTGCACGCGGCGGTCCCGTCCGTGCCCCCCGCGCCTGCGGCGCCGGCCGTGGCCGGGCCGACGACGACCACAGACGGCGTGATTCACGTCGTCGAGCCGGGACAGACGCTGTGGCGCATCGCTCGAGCGTACGGCGTGGGCGTCGAGGCCGTGCAGCAGGCAAACCACATTGCCGATCCATCGCGGATCGAGAACGGCCAGGCCCTTCGAATTCCGGGAGCCCACGGCGTTCGCGAGGTTCCACCGTTCCCCGCGCCGCTCCCGGTAGGGACCGAACCGACGCTCGATTCGCCGAGCGTCCTTGCTGCCGGGGCTTGGACCTGGCCCGTTCCCGGTGGGGAAGTGGTCGGCCGCTTCGGGGACGCGCGACGCGCGCACCGCCATGCCGGACTCGACATCCGCGGTCGCGCAGGCGAGCCCGTGGTCGCTGCCCGGGGCGGAAGAGTGCGCTACAGCGACGACACGCTTCGGGGCTACGGGATGACCGTCGTGATCGACCACGGCGACGGGACGTCGTCGCTCTACGGCCACAACTCCAGGCTGCTGGTCAGAGAAGGGGACGACGTCCACGCAGGCCAGGAGATCGCGCGCCTCGGCAGCTCGGGCAACGCGACGACGCCGCATTGCCATTTCGAGATCCGTCGCGACGATCGACCGCTCGATCCGCTGCCGCTCTTCGACTCGCACGCGACGGGCACACGATGAGGATCGAGGCACGCTGTCACGCGTGCTCACGACGCTACCTGCTCGACGCCGTGTTCGCCGGAACCGTGCTGCCCTGCCCGGCTTGCGGCGCGTCGGACGGTCTGCAGATCCGGCCAGCGGCAAGGCGTCCGCCGGCAAGCGCCGTTGCGCCACAGCCAGCCGCGCCGCCCAAGGTCGACGACACGGCGCCGCAGCTGCCGATCTCGCGACTCGCGACCGAGAAGGTCGACGACACCGTGCCGCGAAGGCGCCCCGTGAGCTCCCCGCAACCGCCCCCGCCGGAGATCGCGCAGCCCGTGGACGAGGAGATCGTCTGCCCGCGATGCAAGTTGCACTTCTCTCCTGGCCGCTCGGAGCCCGCGGTCGATGAAGCCGCTCGTCGAACCGTCCTCGTCGTCGAAGACCAGGAGCTGTTCCGCGAGATCGCCTGCGATGCGCTCGCGCCACGGTTCGAGGTGAAGGCGGCTGCCGATCTGGCCGGCGCACGAACGCACCTGGCGCGGGGCTCGATCGACCTGATCGTCCTCGACCCCAAGCTCGACCACGGCGAGTCCGGAGTCGACCTGCTGCGCGATCTACCCGCGCGCCATTGCCCGGTCGTGATCTACACCGACCAGTACGAGTCCGAGACCTACGGCGAGTCCTGGGAACGCCTGCGTCAACTCGGGGCGGACGACCTCGTGGTCAAGGGACTGCACTCCGGCGAATCCTTGGTGCGCAAGGTGCGCGAGCTACTCGGGGAGCACTGGACCGAGGACGAGTGAGCGACGCGGGTTCGTACTCGTCTCAGAACCGGAACGCCAGACCGAAATAGCCCGACGCACCTCCGAGCTCGATCGACTCGAGCGACGCCAGCTCACCGTCCAGGCTGTCATCGGCCCACGTGTAGCGCCCCTCGAACACGAGGTGGAAGTTCGGCTGGACGGGAAGCTCGACCCCGGCGAGCGCGCCGTACTGGAACGTCTCCCCGTCTTCCGAGAAGTGGTCGGAGAACACGAACGGATCGTTCGGGTCCGAGCTGTCTACGAAGTCTCCGAACTCGTCGTAGTCCCAGAAGTTGACACCTGCCGAAGCGCCGATGTACCAGACCGGCTTGAGCACGTGGACCCCGCCCGGGCGCGTCCGGTACCGCCCGCCAGGGAGCAATCGCAGGTCGATCGACAGCGCCATCGTCTCGAGCTCCGTGTCGTGGTAGATCGCGAAGCCGTCTTGGTCGACGAAATCCCGAGCCGCGGACAGCTCGATCTCGTGGAAGAAGTCGGCGTCGAACCCGATCTCGAACGTGTTGGACACGCTCGACACGTAGCTCACGCCGAACACGTCGCCATCGAGGTCGTCGGCTTCGAGCGTGAACTGATTCTCGACGTCGGTCCACAGCGGGCCGCCTCCGGTCGGGAAGAACCAGCCGAACCGCAGCTCGAACGCGTTTCTCGGGGGGCGGCGCCCGGCGGCCTCGGACAGGCTCGGAAGCGTAACGAGCGCGAGTGCGGTAGCGACGGCAATGCGGGTGACCTTGCCCATGATGACTCCGTTCGCGGCCCCCCGGGCGGCCTGGGAGTCGCGTGAGCCTTGGGAGAGCAAGGGCCGCGCCAGGAGCCGGCCGCGGGAGCACGAGGCGCCAGGAGCCGCGGATGTCCCCCGCACAGGACGGGGCGACGCTCGTCGGGGACAGCCGGAAAGAAAACGGCCGGGTCAGTTTTTCACCGGACCCGGCCGTCAGATACGCGAATCGAAAGGGTCGCCAGCTACTCGAGAACCTTCACCACCACACGGCGGTTCTGGGCCCGACCGTCGGACGTCTTGTTGTCGGCGACCGGCGCCTGCTCACCGCGAGAGATCACGTTGATCGCGTGGAGCGGGATCCCACCCTCGAACAGGTAGTTCCGCACCGCCATCGCGCGCTGCTCTCCGAGGGACAGATTGTACGCCTCGGTGCCCGTGTTGTCGGTATGGCCTTCGATCTCGACATAGACGGCCTTGTTGTACGCCTTGACCTTCGCGATCAGGTCGTCGAGAAGGGCTGCGGCGTCGGACGGAATCTTCGCCTGGTTGAACGAGAACTTGACCTTGTCGTTCGACAGGGTCACCTCGTAGAGCAGCTTGCCCTTGATCGCCTTGTCGGCCATCACTGACGCCTGGTCCGCACGGGTCATCGCGCCTTGACCGATCTCGGTTGCACGATCGGCCTTGCTGTCGACCGCTGCCAACCGCGAGTCCGTCTCGTCCTTGAGATCGCGAACGCGCCGCTCGTTCTCTTCGATACCCGACTCGGCTTCGGATATCCGCGTATCGGTTTCCGCGACGTTCTTACGGAAGAGCTTCTTGCTCACGCAGCCCGTCGACGCGACGACAGCCAGTACCACACCGATCGCGACCAGCCCTGTCCTTGCAGTCCGCATACGTTCTCCTTGCCCTCCAGTCCCGAGTCGCCTGGCGGCCCTACTCTAGACTGTCAAGCCCCTGTCTCGCAACGGTCGAACCGCGCCGGAGCCCGCGCGTGCCTCAGGCGGGGCTGTGTGCGTGCAGCGGTAACTCCCGAGCGGATCGAACAAACGACCCGAGGCGCTTGACGTAGGTCCGGCGTTTCCCCTATATATGGCGTCTTTTGCGCGGGCGGGTCCGAGACACACGCGAAGGTGGGCGCTCCATGATGGTCAAACGCTCGGTCCTCGTCGCCGCGTTCGTGGTGGCCGTCGCCGTCGGGCCGGCGCTCGTCGCTCAGGAAACGCCGCCCCCTCCGCCGACGCCGCCCGTTGCAATCGACGACAGCGCCGAAAAACCGAAGAGCAAGGCCCCGTTCGGCCTGTACGTCGGGGCAGGCTACGGCTCCGCCTCGGCCGACGACCTGGATCTGTCGAACTCGACGCTGAGCTCGCACGTGGTGTCGACGACCTTCTCCATGGACGAGAATTCCTACGCCCAGGCTGCCGTCGGCTGGCACTTGGGCAACAACCGAGGCGACTTCCGCCTGGTGTTCAACGGCTACAGCGAGGACAGCTTCGAGGTCACATCGAGCGGATCGGCGGGACAGGTGCAGGTTCCGCTGGGGTCGAATCAGCCGCAGTTCAACGACAACCTGCCGTGGTGGGACCTGACGATCTCGAACGGGCGATTGACCGCCGTTCGCACGCCCCAGAGCTGGACACCCGGCCTCGATCTGAACGGCAACCAGGTGATCGACCCGGACGAGCCCGCGAACAGCGACACGAACCGCAACGGCCTCGTCGATTTCGGCGAACAGACGGCGTTGCCGCCGGACCTGACGATCGATCGCCCGTTTTCGGACAATCTGCAGAATCGGGCCCAGCACTGGGACGCGCTGTACGGCAACAGCTGGGGTCCGCGCACCTTCCGCGGCCGCTGGTGGGCCGGGCTGCGGTACTTCCAGTACGACGGCAACGTGGTCGGAACGGGCTGGTTGGCGACGAACACGCCGGGCTACGGTTTCACGGACGGATCGTTCCTGCACGTGCTCAACTACAACCAGAAGACCACGGGCGGCGGGGCGACCGCGTCGCTCGAGGTCCAGTTCCGGTTCTTCCGCGAGCGTCTCGCGCTGTTCGCGATGGGGCAAGCTGCATTCGTCGTGCTGAGCCTGGACATCGATACCGGACCGTTCTTCACGATCGCCCAGGACGACACCGGTGCGGACATCCCGGCGGCGGCTCAGCTGACGGAGAGCGTGAGCAAGAGCACGTGGCAGAACACGTTCGAAGGCGGCGTGCGCTATCGGTTCAACTCGCGCGAGGCGAAGGGGATCGAGCTCGAGCTCGTGTACAACGTGACCGGGTACCTCGACGCCGTGCTGTTGCCCACGTCGCTGCGAATCCCGACCAACAGTCAAGAGGCGCGCTTCGGCACCTCGGCGATCTTCCGTACGCAGGATCTCGTGTACGACGCGTGGCGCGCCGGCATCTCGTTCCAGTTCTGAGACCCACGCGCTCGGTCAATTGCGGAGTCGGTCGAGCTGGCTCCAGAACGCCGGGTTCGACTTGCGAACGCAGTCCGCATCGTCGATCGTGATCCCGTCGATGCGCAGGCCGGCGACGGCGAACGCCATCGCGATCCGATGATCGGCGGCGGTTTCGATCGGCCCACCGGACAGTCCTGCGCGCGCCGGCGGGGTCACGCGCAATCGATCGGCGTGGGCCTCGACCCGGCAGCCCAACCGGTGCAGGTTGCGCGCCACGACCGCGAGCCGATCGGACTCCTTGTGTCGCAGGTGGCTCAATCCGCGCAGCTCGGACGTCCCGTCGGCGAACGCACAGACGACGGCCAGGGTCGGCGCCAGGTCCGGCGCCTCGACCAGGTCGACGTCGAGCGGACGGAGCCCGTCTCCGCCTTCGACCTCGATCCAGTCCGGTCCGGTCGTGCACCGGCACCCCGCGCGACTGAGGAGCGGGCCGCAGCGGGCGTCGGGCTGAGCGCTCTCCGGATCGAGGCCCTCGACCCGCACGCGTCCGCCGACGACGGCGGCAGCGGCCAGGAAGTAGCTCGCGGTCGAATGGTCGCCCTCGACGCGGAACTCGCGGCCGATCGTGACCTGCGGCTCGACGCGCCAGGCCGCCGGCCCGCGTCTGGCGACGCGTGCGCCGAACGCCTCGAGCGCACGGATCGTCAGCTCGACGTAGGGCAACGATACGTGCGGCGGAGCGAGGGTCAGGTCGAGCCCGCGTTCGAGGCCCGGCGCGAGGAGAAGGAGCGCGCTCGCGAACTGACTGCTCGTTCCGCCGGGCAGAACGAGCGCGCCCCCGGTCGGGCGCGGTCCGCCGGCGATTGCGGGCAGGCCCCGCCCGGCGCGTCCGGAAAGCGTTACGTCCCCGCCGAGCGCGACGAGAGCGCGCGCGAGATCGTCGAGCGGTCGCTCGCGAAGGCGGGGCGAGCCGTCGAGCACGGAGGACGTCGTGCCGAGCGTGGCGACCGCGAGCAGGAACCGCATCGACGTGCCGGAGTCGTGCAGGGCGATCTGCGCGCCGCCCGGCACCGCACCTGCCGCGCCACTCACGCGCAAGGCATCGCCGGCTGCGGTCGCGTCGATCCCCAACGCACGCAGCCCTTCGACGGTCACCGTCGTATCGTCCGCACGCAGCGCTCCCACGACGGTACTCGGGCCCTCGGAGAGCGCGGCCAGGATGAGCGCCCGGTGCGTCGCGCTCTTCGAGCCGGGAGCTCGCAGCACGGCATCGAGCGCGCGCGCGACCGGAAGGATCCTGCGGGAGGCCATCCCGCCGCAGTGTAGTATCATTCTGACCTCGTGAGCCGCGCCGCCGGGGGGCGGCGACGGTCCAGGTGCCCATGACCCGACGCCCGCTGCAGCGCCTCGTGGCCCGGGCGCTCGGGTTCTCGGCGCTCGGAATCTCCGCTCTCGTCGCCGGTAGCGTCAATCAGGAGCAGGCGCTGCGCTTTGCGGCCGACATGGCCGTCCAGGGGAGCTGGCGCGAGGCCCAGTATCGCTGGCGACAAATCGCCGCCGTCGACCCGGACAATGCGAACGTGACAAACAATCTGGCTGTCGCCGCGGAGGTCGCGGGACGGTTCGACGAAGCGCTCGAGCTGTATGCCCAGGCCGTGTCGCGATCGGGTGGCGACGGTAGGATCGCGTTGAACCAGGCCCGGGCGCAGCGCTTGCGCGACGAGATTCGACGGGCATCGACCGAGGCCCCGGACGCCGGAGCGGCGCCCGCCGTTACCGCACCGCCGATCTCCGCCGACCGCTCGAAGGGCGGTAAGCCCGTCGAGGTCCAGATCGGAGTCCCGATCGCTCCACCGATCGACATCGAGCCCATGGAGTCGGTGCTCGTAGCGAGCTTCCTGGCCCAGGAGAGCTCGTTTCTGGACATCAATCGCGAGCTCGTGCGACTCCTGCGCGGCGAGTTCCGCAAGCGCACGCGGCTCAACGTGATCGATGCCGTGCCCCCGCCCGCGGTCCCCGAGCAGCGTCCCGACGACCTGGTCACGAACGCCGAGTTCTGGAAGCACCTGGGGCGAGAGTACGACGCCGATCTGATCGTGTCGGGCGCCGTCCAGTTCACGCGTCGCGACGTCTCGGGGTTCCGCGACGTGGACATCGTGGATCCGATGACCGGGCAGAAGGTGCGCCGGACCCAGTTCGTCGAGGAGGAGGAGTTCACGTACGCCGTGGACGTGTTCTTTCTCGACGGCGCGACGGGAGCGCTGCTGAACCGCGATCGGGTTCGTCGCGGGGTGACGTTCCGCGGTCTGATGAACGACCCGATCCATGCGTTCTACGAGATCGGCGAGTCGATCGGGGCCGAGGTGATGTCGGCGGTGGTCGCCCGCATCCGCACCGAGACCCGCACGATCTTCCGCAAGTAGGGGCACCTCGCATGCCGGACACCGCACTTCCCTTGCAACGAGGCCGCGGCCGGCGCGCCGCCGTCGTGCTCGCGGTCGGGATCGTCGTGGCGAGCGTCCCCGCCGCGGCGCAGTACTTTGGCAAGAACAAGATCACGTACGAGCGGTTCGATTGGAAGGTCTACGCTGCGCCGCATTTCGACGTGCACTACTATCCGGCGACCGAGCCGTTCCTCGAGGACATCGTCTCGTACGCCGAGAGCGCGTATCTCAAGATCAGCCGCGACCTGGACCACGAGCTCACGTTCCGCGTGCCGCTGATCACGTACAAGACGCACGGCGAGTTCCAGCAGACGAACGTCACGCTGGGGGAGGTGCCGGACTACGTCGGGGCGTTCGCCGAGCCCGTGCAGTACCGGATGGTGCTGCCGATCGATCTGCCGCCGGACAAGCTGGCCCAGCTGATCGCGCACGAGCTGACCCACATCTTCGAGTTCTCGTACTTCTTCGAAGGGTATCTGGGTCGCGCCCTCCGCGCGCAGGCGCCGGGCTGGCTGATGGAGGGCCTGGCCTCGTACCTCGGGCGCGACGAAGACAACATCGACCGCATGGTCATGCGCGACGCGGTGGTGAACAACCAAGTGCGGCCGATCGGATCGATCGGCGTCACGGACTTCCTGACCTACCGCTACGGCCATGCCGTGTTCGACTACATCGAGCAGGAGCACGGGGTCGAGGGCCTGCGCACGTTCCTGTTCGAGTTCAAGAAGGTCGTGCTGACCGGGAACCTGCCCAAGGCGATCAAGGAATCGTTCGGGTACGAGATCGACGAGTTCGACCGCCGGTTCATCCGCTATTTACGGCGCAAGTACGTGCCGGTGCTGCTGGAGAAGAAATCGCCCGACGACTACGGTCCGGCGCTGGCCGAGCCCAAGCTCCGGCGCGTCCCGAGCTTCTCCCCGACCCTCTCGCCCTCGGGCGAGCTCGTCGCCGTGCTCGCCGTGCCGAAGATGGAGGTCGATCTGCTCGTCCTGTCGGCCGAAGGCGGCAAGCAGATCCGCAACGTCACGAAGGGCTGGACCAACGACTACGGGCAGCTCGTCGCCGAGGCGTTCTCCGGGAAGCGCGACCTGTCGTGGTCCCCCGTGGCCGATCACGTCGCCGTGTTCGTGCGTCGTGAGAACAAGTGGCCTCTGCGTGTGTTCGACGCCCTGTCGGGCAAAACGCTGCACGACATCGTGTTCGACGACATCGTGGGATGCGCGAGCCCGGCGTTCTCGCCCGACGGGCGGCGCGTCGCGTTCGAGGGCAACCGCAACGGCGTCGTCGACCTGTTCGAGGTCGACCTCGAGACGCGCGTGGTGCGCAATCTGACGCAGGACGACTTCTTCGACGCCAACCCGTGGTACAGCGCCGACGGACGAACACTCTTGTACAACCGGCGCATCGGCTCGTACTGGAAGCTGTTCACGGTCGACCTGGCGGACCCCGCGAAGAAGACGCAGCTGACGTTCGGTCCGTCGAGTGACATCCAGCCGTCGTTCTCGCGCGATGGGAACGCCGTGTATTTCTCGTCTGACCGCAACGAATACGGGGTGTTCAACCTGTACGCCCTGGACCTGACGACCGGCGCAACTCGGCAGTACACGGACGTCGTCGGAGGCTGCTTCAGCCCGGTCGAGATGATCGGCGGCGACGGCCAGCCCGCGCTGGTGTACGGCGCGTTCTACGAGGGCACATTCCGGCTGTACCGCATGCCGCTGCGCGCACCCGAGCGCACGATCGACGTCGCCGAGTCGCAGGAAGCGACGACCGAGGCCGAGCCGTACGAGCCGCCGATCCGCCTCACGACCGACGAGAGCAAGAAGGAGCGCTACCAGTCGCGGTGGGACATCGATGCCCCGTCGATCGGCGTCGGTGTCACGGACGACGGGACGTTCCTCGGCAACGTCGACGTGCGGTTCTCCGATCTCCTGGGCGACCAGCGCGCGATCGTCTCCGCGGCGACGGTCGAGCAGTACCAGTCGTACTACGGGACGTACATCAACCTGAGGCGGCGCTGGGACTGGGGCGCGACGGTCTACCAATACTCCGACTTCTTCTACGACCAGTTCTCGGGCGGACGCGGGCAGCGACGGTACAAGGCCACCGGTGGAAACGTGTTCGCTCAGTACCCGTTCAACCGGTACTACCGGTTCGAGATCGAGACCGGCATCGTCGATTCGAGCTTGAACCAGCTCGTCGCCACGAACGAGTTCGGCCAACCGGTCTTCGCCCAGACCGAGGACCTCTCGGGCTTCGTGTCGACCGGGATCGTGGGCGACACGACGCGGTACCAGCAGTTCGGCCCGTTCCAGGGCAAGCGGTTCGAGTTCGCCGTGCGGTTCGCCCCGAGCATCTCGGGCGACTTCGACGGGAACCTGCTCGAGTATCGGGCCGATTTCCGCGCGTACAAGCAGCTGACCCGCCGCTCGACCTTGGCCTGGCGCCTGGGCACAGTATGGAACACTGGCGACCGGCAGAACACGTACGGGTTCGGCGGGGTCAATCAGCTGCGCGGCTACGACTACCGCGATTTCTCGGGCTCGCGGATCGTGTGGTCGAACCTCGAGCTGCGGTTCCCGCTGGTCGACGAGCTGCGGTTCCCGATCTTCCCGCTCTACGGAATCCGCGGGTTCTTCTTCCTCGACGTCGGCGCCGCGTGGTTCGACGAGAAGGCGGTCGGTGCGGGTTTCGTCGGAAACGACCCGTGGTACGACCCGCTGTTCGGCGTCATCCGCGCCGACTACAGCCAGGGACCGCCGGTGCTGATCCCGTTCGACTTCTGGGACTCGGAGAACGGCCAGCTGCAGGACGGGCGTGGGTCGTACGGTGTGGGGTTCCAGTTCTTCTTCCTCGGCGGGCTGCAGTTCAACTGGATCTGGGCCTGGCGGATGGACCACACGCAGTACATGTACACGGTCAGCTCGCTCGGGCTCATCGACCTGTCCCAGCCACCCGTCCCGGTCACACTCGACACGGGCGGCGTGGTCAGCGACTTCTACATCCAGTTCGACTGGTGAGCGCCTGGATCCGGATCGGTCGCCTGGACGAGTTCCGCGAAGGTCGCGGGCGCGTGGTCGTGGTCCAGGGCGTGCGCGTCGCGGTATTCCGCGTCGGCGCCGACGTATTCGCGGTGCGCGACGCGTGTCCGCACATGGGGCTGTCCCTCGCGGAAGCCGAGCCGGCGGACGGGACCGTGACGTGTCACGGCCACGGCTGGACGTTCGACCTGGTGACCGGCCGGTCGGACCGCCGCTCCGGGGCCTGTGCGAAGGTCTACGTCGTGCGGATCGACGGCGCCGACGTGCTCGTCCGGCCGCCGACGGAGCAGCCGCCAGGGCCGCGCGACGACGACGATTGGGTCGTGTGGGATGACGAGCACCACGGCCGTTCGCCAGCCGGTGGCCCGTCAGACGGGGCGCCGGACGGCGAAGAACGCGGCGGTGACGCTGACGAGGACACCGACCGCTGAGAGCGTGAACGCCGCACCTCCGGGTAGCGGCAGGGCCGTCGCGAGCCCGACGAGGGCCAGCGGCTCCGAGCCGAGCCACACGGTCATCGAGCGTCGAGCCAGCTCGACCGCCAGGAGCGCCGCCACGCTGGCCCCGATCCCCTGGACCAGGCCGGTGACGAGGAACGGCCCGCGCACGAACCCCGGCGTAGCCCCGACGAGCTGCATGATCTCGATCTCCTCGCGACGGGCGTGGACCGCGAGGCGCAGGACGCTGGCCATCACGACGACGACGGCCGCGGACACGAGCAGCCCCAGCGCGATGCCACCGAGCCGGGCCGCCGCGACCAGCGCCTCGATCCGCTCGAGCCAGTCGCGATCGAAGCGCACGTCCTCGACGCCGGAGCGACCGACGAGCCCGGCGACGACCGCGTCGCCCGTGCGCTCCGTCCCCGGGCCTCCGGCCAGCGTGACCTCGAGCGACGCGGGCAGCGGGTTGAGCTCGATCTCCTCGACGAGCGCCGCGCTGCGCTCGGCCCACGCCCGGTAGCGGCGCAGGGCCTCGTCCCGGTCCACGTACTCGACGTGCGCGACACCCGGCGTGCGCTCGAGCTCGTGCGCGAGCGCATTCCGCGCCTGCGGCTCGAGCGCGTCTTGCAGATACACGTGGACCTGCACGCTCCCGCGCTCGGCGGCCAGGCGGCGGTCGATGTTGATCAGGACGAGCGCGACCAGCCCGGCCACGAACAGCGCCGAAACGAGGGTCCCGGTGGCGAGCAGATTGGCCCCCGGGCTGTGCCTCCACTCGTCCCACGCATCGCGCACGAAGTACGCGAGGCGTTGGACCCGCGATCCTCGGCTCACGCCGTGGCTCGCTCTGCGCTGGCGATCGTCCCGCGCTCGAGCACGATCGTCCGGCGCGCCATGCGCTGGATCAGATCGCGATCGTGCGTGGCGACGACGATCGTCGTGCCGCGCGCGTTGATCTCGCGAAACAGGCGCATGACCTCGACACCGAGGTCCGGGTCGAGGTTCCCCGTCGGCTCGTCGGCCAGGAGCAGGTCGGGCTCGTGGACCACCGCGCGCGCGATCGCGACGCGCTGCTGCTCGCCACCCGAGAGCGCCGCAGGGAGCGCCCCGGCGCGGTGCTGCAGGCCGACGCCCTTGAGCGCGGCGTACGCGCGCTCCTTCTGCTCGGCCCGGGACACGCCGGCGACGTTGAGCACGTACGCCACGTTCTCGAGCGCCGTCTTGCGCGAGATGAGCTTGAAGTCCTGGAACACGACGCCGATCGCGCGGCGCAGCGCCGGAACCTGGGATACGGGCAGTCCGCTCACGTTCCGCCCGTTGACGAATACCTGGCCCGCGGTCGGAGCCTCCTGGCGCAGCAGGATCCGCAGGAGCGTCGTCTTCCCGGCGCCGGACGGACCGGTGAGAAACACGAACTCCCCACGCTCGACGGTCAGATCGATCTCGTGCAGCGCGGGGACCCCGCCGGGATACAGCTTCGACACCCGATGAACGAGGATCATCGGGCTCGCCGCGCCGGGTGCCGGCGCGAGATCTTCGCCGAGTGCTCTAGCGCCGCCCATCCGTCGGCGTCACGGTATCGAGAGCCAGGAACTCGCCATTGCGGTTCAAGTACACGTCGCGCGGCTCGACCGGGACCTTGAACGCGAACGCAGTCTCGGCCCCGTTGACGATCAGCCGGTACGGGTACTCCTTCTTGTCCCGGCCCACGACCGTGATCGACGACCGACCACGGTAGGTCTGACCGGTGAGGACATCGTTCTTGCTCTTCGTCCCCAGGACCAATCGCTGCTTGACCCGGCCCTCGACGACCCAACCGCCGTCCTCGGCCTTGCGCGTCGTGTAGTCGAGGTCGAACTCCGGCAGACCGACGCCGCGGATCCACTGGTCGAAGAACCAGTCGAGGTCGACCGGCTTACGCGTTCCGTCGGCGTCGACGATGGCGAAGGCGTCCTCCGCCGCGTTTTGGATGTCGAGCGTGACGATCTCGCGCTTCCGGGACAGGGTCTGCGTCATGCGCTTGAGCGCCTCGAAGAACTTCTTGTCGGCGCCGTCGAGTCCACGGGGGCCCTCGCCCTTGAACGTCTCGCGCAGGATGTGGAACGCGTACGGTCCCTTGGCATACACCGACGCCTGGTACGAGCCGAACCCGTCTTCGCCGGAGTACAGCGAGCTGGCGTTCTGCACTCCGGTCTTGAGGCGGGTTTGCAGGATGTCGCGACGCCACTCCTCGACCTGTTGCATGTACTCCTTCCAGCCGAACGCGGCTTCCAGGTACACGGCGGAGAAGTACTCGGCGAGCGACTCTACGAACCAGTAGTTGCGCTGGTTCGCGTTCGAGACGCGCGAGCCCCACCACTGATGGCCGACCTCGTGTGCGACCACGGACTTGAGGAACTTGGCGATCCCGGTGGCATCGGGGAAGAACGGGGCCAAGAACCCTTCTCCGCGAAACACCCCCGAGCCGAGATAGATCAACGAGCTCGGGGCCTGGCCGTAGAGGAACCCCTGCGGATCGTTGACCAGGTTCAACTCGCCGTACGGGTAGTCGATTCCCGACATCTCCGTGTACAGGTTGATCGAGTTCGCCGCCTGCTCGGCGATCGGTCGCAGCGAATCGGCGCGGATGTCCCACGACCCGAAGCTGTCCTCGTCCACGTGGACGGTCACCGGGATCACGGTACCGTCGGCCTTCTTGGCGTCGAACTTCGGCTTGTCCGTGCGGTACTTGCCGAAGATGATCGACGGGAACACGACCGGTTGGGTCGCCTTCCAGTTGCTGATCAGGACATCGCCTTCGACCTTTTCGGACATGCGCTGACCGATACCGATGATCTGGTACTTGCTCGGGGACTTGACGGTCAGATCGAACTCGTCGATGAAGTCGCCGAAACGCACGAGCGGCATCCAGCCGAAGCGGCTGAGGTACGAGAACGACGGCGTGTACTGGATGATCGCGCGGGTCGCGTACTTCATCTCGAGCGTGAGCTTGGACCCGGCGGGCATCTCCTTGGGCAGCACCACGCGTCCCGACGATCCACCCGTGCGGACCCAGGTCAGCTCCTGGCCGTCGAGACGGATCGAGTTGACGAACAGCGGCGCGGGCTTGTTCCGGCTCAGCGTACGAGTCTCGCGGAACGCGATGATCGAGAACGGGAGGTCGCGAACGGACTGCTTCAGCGTCAGTCCGATCTTGAGCGCGGCGCTCAGGGTCTCCGGATCGGCCAGGGCCATCTCGACGGTGCCTTTGACGCTCGTCACCTCGTGCCAGCGCGCGTCGATGTCCTCGCGGCGCTCGAGCTGCTCGGGCGTGTTGGCCTTCAACGTCGGCTCGGTGTAGTAGCCGTACAACGACCCGACGAGCGTCTCGGGCTCGTCGATGCGCGGTGGAAACACCGAGAACTCGACCTCCCAGCCAGCCCAGTTGTCGTACGCCAGGTACACACCGCTACCGGGGAGCGCCTGATCGAGGATCCCGTAGTCCAGCGGCTGCAGGTCGCGGACGACGAACACGCCGTAGTACCGATGGCCCGGATAGTCCTTCTCGCGGAAGTGGGCGAACGCGTCGCTCCTGCGCTCGCTGGCCCGTCGTTCGACTTGCGGCTTGACCCACGCCGGCAGCTCGGTGCCACCAGCCATACTCGGCGCGTCGCCGGTCGGCCGTTTGAGCCCGGTGAAGCTCGCGGCGATGAGATCCTTGCACGTCTGTGCGTCACACTGGAAGTGGAACGCGGCGGGCTGGAACACGAGCTCCCGCGAGTGATCGCGGGCCATCAGCCGGTGCACGGCGTAGAAATCGTGGCCCGTGGGAACGGCCGCAGCGTGAGCCGGCGGCGCGTACTGATACGTCATCGACGAACCATGGACCACGAACGTCAGGACCTCACCCGCGGTCGTGTCCTCGCACATCTCCCCGGACGAGGTGGAAAGGTCGAGACCCTCGCGCTTGAACGAGAACTTCTCGAACGGGTAGCACCGCGTATCGGTCCAGCGAAACAGGGCGACGTACGTGTCGACGACCTTCGAATCGGCGACGGTCCAGTTCTTGGCGTCGGCAGCGCGCTTCACGGTCACGTCGTAGCGCTCGGTGACCTGCCGGCCTTCCTCGGCCGTGTTGACGTGGACCGTGACGAGCCACGTTCCGTCGTCGACCTTGCGCGGACTCTTGGAGTACGTCGCGTACTTGTTCTTGGTCCCGTCCGCGTTCTTGCTGTCCTCGAACTTCTTGACCCATTCCTTCACGGGAGCGTACAGCTCCTCCTGGTACGGCCAGGAGCCCTCTTTGGCGGTCACCTCCGCGTACACGGGGAGGGCGAGGATCGCCACTGCGAGCGCCGTCGCCGCCAGGACCGTTCGCATGCCCATGGTGCCTCCGTCCGCGTGCGGGTTGAGGTGCGATTCTACTACGCGCGACTGGTCGCGCCGTCGTAGAACCGGCGCCGATCGCGTACCATCTGGGAAAACAGCGCTGCCGGGCGGAACCGCTCGCCGTGGGCGTCGGCCAGCCGAGCCAGACGGTCTTCGGTAACGGCGATCCCGATCGTGTCGGCGTAACGTAGCAGCCCCCCGCGGAACGGCGGGAACCCGGTCCCCAGAACCATCGCCAGATCGACGTCGCGGGCTTCGCGTGCCACGCCCGACTGCAGGCACACCACCGCCTCGTTGACCATCGCCAGGACCATGCGCTCCTGCAGTGTCTCCGGCGGCAGGTCCTGCGTTGGCTTCACACCGAGGATCGATCCGACCTGCGGATCCGGCGCCGTGCGCTTGCCGTCCCGGTACTTGTAGAACCCGCTGCCGTTCTTCTGCCCCAGACGCCCGGCCTGAACCAGCGCATCGAGCGCCGTACCGTCGCTGCCGATCCTCGCGCCGAACGCTCCGCCGATGATCTGCGCGACGTGGCGCGCGGTGTCGAGCCCGACCTGGTCGAGCAGCGCCAGCGGTCCGAGGGGCATGCCGAACGCGACCATCGCGTCGTCGATGTGCTGGGCCGGAACGCCCTCGGCGAACAGCCGCAGCGCTTCGTTCATGTACAGGGTGAGGATGCGATTGACCAGGAACCCCGGCTCGTCGCCCACGAGAACCGGCATCTTGCCCAGCCGCATCGCGAGCGCGTGCGCGGTAGCCACCGCCTCGGGCGAGCTGCGACGACCGGCGATGACCTCGACGAGCGGCATGCGATGCACGGGGTTGAAGAAGTGCAGGCCGACGACGCGCTCCGGTCGCAGGGCTCGCGCGGCGATCTCGCCGATCGGCAGCGACGACGTGTTCGACGCGAACACCGAGCGCTCGGGGAGCCGGCGCTCGAGATCGGCCAGCACCTGGCGCTTGACTTCGAGGTTCTCGACGACGGCCTCGATGACCAGGTCGACCTGCGAGAACCCGCGCTCGTCGAGCGTCGGCGAGATGAACGCCATCTTCTGCTCGGCTTCCCGGCGCGTGATGCGCCGGCGCTTCAGGCCCTCGGCCCACACGCCCGCGGCCGTATGCAGCGCCTTGAGCATCGCGTCGTAGCGCACGTCGTGCAGACGCACGGGGAGCCCGCGGTCCGCCGCGAGCTGTGCGATCCCTCCGCCCATGATCCCGGCGCCGAGCACGCCGACACGCTCGACGCGCCGCGGCGAAGCTTGGATCCCTCCGGTGTCGCGCTTGAGCGCGTTCTGGCTCCGGAACAGCCAGAGCAGGTTGCGCGTGGTGTCGGTCGGCACGAGCTCGCCGACGATGCGGGCCTCGACGTCGAGCCCCTCGCGGAGCGGCCGGGTCAGAGCCGTCTCGACCGCTTCGATGGCCCGAAACGGCGCCGGGTAGTCGGCCGGACGGACGCGCTTCTCCGTCTTGCGCCGCGCCTGATCGAGCACGAAACGGCGCAGCGGGGCGACATGCGTGAGGATTCCGTCGAGCCGCCGGGGCGGACGGTCGAGCGTCCGCAGAACCGCGGCCTCCCCATCCTGCATGGCACGGCGCAGCAGCGCGAGCGCCTCGCGCTCGAGGTACGCTGCCGGAACCACGACGTCGACGAGCCCGATCTTGCGCGCGCGGCGCGCGTCGATCATGCGCCCGGTGAGGATCAGGTCGAGCGACGCGCCGAGGCCCACGAGGCGCGGGAGACGCTGGGACCCGCCGAACCCCGGGATGATGCCCAGGCGCACCTCGGGCAGACCGAGGCGCACGGCACGACTGTCGCTCGCGACGCGGAACGTGCAGGCCAGGGCCAGCTCGGTCCCTCCGCCGAAACACGCCCCGTTGATCGCGCAGACGGAGGGCCGACCTGCATCGGCGATTTTTTGCAGCACCGACTGCCCGAACCGCGCGCCCTCGGCCCCGCGGTACGCGTCGGTCACCGCTGCGATCTCGGCCACGTCCATGCCGGCGATGAATGCGTCCGGCTTGGCGGACGCGAACAGGATCCCCCGGACGTCGTCCCGCGCGCGGGCTTCGTCCAGCAGGCGACCGAGCTCGCGCAGGAGCTCGGCGTTGAGCAGGTTGACCTTCTCCCCCGGCGAGTCGAAGGTCACCCGCAGGACGCCCTCGCTGTCGACGCGGTGGGAGATGCCGAGCGCGCCGTTCATCGAACCCGCTCGACCACGACGGCGGCGCCCTGTCCGCCGCCGACGCACAGCGTGGCGAGTCCGAGCGACGCCGATCGGCGGGCCAGCTCGAGCAACAGCGTCAGGACGAGGCGGCCTCCCGTCGCGCCGACCGGATGGCCGAGCGCGATCGCCCCGCCGTTGACGTTGAGCCGCTCGGGGTCGGGCGCACCGAGCGCTGGACCTCCGAGATGTCGCTCGGAGAACGTGCGCGACTCGAAGGCGTGGAGGCACGCCAGGACCTGCGCGGCGAACGCCTCGTTGATCTCGACCAGGTCGAGATGGTCGATACCGAGGCCGCCGGCTCGGCGCAGCGCGATCGGTGTGGCGAGCACCGGTCCGAGCCCCATCCGCGCCGGATCGCACCCGGCGAACGCCCACGAGCGGATCCGGCCGAGCACGGCGAGGCCGAGCTCTCGCGCACGGCGCGCGGACGCGAGCACGAGCGCCGCGGCTCCGTCCGTGATCTGGGACGAGTTGCCCGCGGTCACCGTGCCGTGCCGTCGGTCGAACACCGGCTTCAGGCGCGCCAGCGCCTCCATGGTCTGGCTTTCACGAATGCCGTTGTCCCGTTCGACCGCGCTTTCGTACCGCGGCCCGAGCGGGACGGGAACGACCTCGGCGTCCATTCGACCCTCGGTCCATGCGGCGCTGGCCCGCTGGTGGCTGCGCAGGGCGAACGCATCCTGGGTCTCGCGATCGAGGCGGAACTCGCGCGCCAGGAGCTCGGCGGTCTCGCCCATGTTGAGGCCCGAGACGGGGTCGGTGAGACCCAGCAGCAGACCGATCACCGGCCGGAAGTGACGCGGCCGGAACCGGGCCATGGTCGCGACGCGGTCGAGCAACCCGCGCGCACGTCCGAGACGGGTCCAGATCTGCGTCGCCTCGTCCGACACGAGCAACGGGATCCGGGACATCGACTCCACGGACGCGGCGACGACGAGGTCGGCCTCTCCGGCGCGGATGCGCAGCGCCCCGTCGACCACGCTCTCGATCCCCGAAGCGCAGTTGCGGTTGACCGTGTAGGCCGGGACCGACTCGGGGACTTTCGCCAGGAGCGCCACGACTCGCGCGACGTTCGCTGCGTCGGGCGGACCGGCGACGTTCCCGACGATCACCTCGTCCACCGCCGCCGGATCGATCTCCGCACGCTCGATCGCCTCTCGAACGACGATGCGGCCGAGCTCGACCGCCGACGTTCGACCGAGCAGCGTGCCGACCTTGGCGAACGGGGTCCGGACTCCAGCGACCACGACGACGTCACGATCGCCGTTCACGCGCCGCCTCCTCCTCGCGCTCGATCCCGTACGCCTCGCGCTTCTTGTACAGGTTCGACCGTGGCGTATCGATCGCTTTGGCGGTCGCCGAGTAGTTCCAGTCGTTCTCGCGCAGCCGAGCGACCAGGAACGCGCGCTCGGCGGCATCCTTGAACTGCTGGAGCGTCATCCCGGCGTACGCGAGCGTCAGCCCGCCACCCGACGGCCCGGGATCCCCGGCGTCGAGGGCCAGCCCCAGGCCGGCCGGAATGTCCGTGGCCTCGATCGTGTCGCGCGGCGTCATCAGGATCAGCCGCTCGACGGCGTTGTTCAGCTCGCGCACGTTTCCGCGCCAGGGCAGCCGCTTGAGCGCGTCGATCGCGCCGCCGGAGAACGTCTTCGACCGGTAGTTGTTCTCCCGGCAGAACGTATCGACGAAGTGCCGAACGAGAGGCTCGATGTCCTCCGGACGCTCGCGCAGGGGCGGGAGATGGATCGGGACGACGTTGAGCCGGAAGAACAGGTCCTCGCGGAACCGCCCCTCGGCGATCTCGCGCTCGAGCCCCTTGTTGGTGGCCGCCACGACACGGACGTCGACCGTCAGCGTGCGCGCGGCCCCGACCGGCTCGACCTCGCCGTCTTGCAGCACGCGCAGGACCTTGGCCTGCGTTCGCAGGCTCATGTCCCCGATCTCGTCGAGGAAGATCGTTCCGGCGTCGGCCCGCACGAACTTGCCCACCTGGTCCTTGACCGCGCCGGTGAACGAGCCCTTGACGTGGCCGAACAGCTCGGACTCGATCAGCTCTTCGGGGATCGCGGCGCAGTTGACCTTGACGAACGGCTTCGACGCCCTCGGGCTGTTGCTGTGGATCGCGCGCGCGACGAGCTCCTTCCCCGTCCCCGACTCCCCCGTGATCACGACCGACGCGTTCGTCGGTGCGATGCGTGCGACCGCCTCCTCGACGCGCGCCAGGGCCGCGGACCGCCCCACGAGCTGGTACCGACCGTCGAACGTCAGCCGGTACTCGTGGACCGCCTCCTCGAGCCGCCGCTTCTCGAGCGCGTTGCGCAGGACCAGCAGGACCCGATCGCTCTCGAGCGGCTTTTCCATGAAATCGAACGCGCCGAGGCGCGTGGCCTGGACCGCGGTGGCGATCGTCCCGTGTCCCGAAATCATCACCACGGGGAGGCTGGGCTGACGCTTGTGCAGCTCGGCCAGCACCTCGAGCCCGTCCATGTGCGGCATCTTGATGTCGAGCAGCACGACCTCGGGCCCGTCGACCTCGACCCTTTCGAGGGCCTGCGCACCCGTGGCCGCGTCCACGACCTCGTAGCCGTCGTACTCGAGGATTCGACGCAACGAGGACCGGATATCGGCCTCGTCATCGACAACGAGCACTCGAGGTTTGCGCTTCGGACTCATGTCGGTTCCGCGAGACGCGGTTGCGGGAGCGGCCAAACGGGCCGTCGAGAATACCACACGGCGAGGCTCGCGCCGCCGCGAGTCATGGCGGCGCGGGCCGTGTCGGCGACCGTCAGTCCTTGGAGGGCACCCGCAAGAAGAACGAGACGATCCGGCCCTGCTGAGCCAGGACGTCGAGCTTGACCGGAGAACCGGGACGCAGGTTCTCGGTCACGCGCTCCCAGTCCTCGACCGTCTCGACGGGCTGGCCGTTGACCGCGCTGATCACCATGTTCGCGGCGATCCCCTTCTCCTGCGCCGCACTGTTGAACTCCACGTCCGTCACGAGCACGCCGCGCTCGGACGAGGACAGCTTCAGCTGACGGCGATCGGTCGAGGTCGGCGTCTTCACCGTGATCCCGAGGCTCGACGCTACCGGCGGGGTGTCCGGCGGCTCCTCGACGGTCGGGGGGGTGCTCGGTGGCTGCGCGTTCTCCTGGAGCCCCTTTTCGCGATCCCCGAGCTTGGCCGTTACGGTGAGGGTTCGCGCCCGGTCTCCGTCCTTGCGGTAGATCTCGAGGCGCACGGCGTCCCCCGGACGGTGGGTCGAGATCTTGCCGATCAGGTCCGGATTGTCCCGCACCGGTTCGTCGTTGACCTTACGGATCACGTCGCCCTTGTGGACACCTGCGGCGGCGGCCGGGCCGTCCCGGGTGACGTCGTCGACGATCACGCCGTTGCGGTCCGGCAGGCCGAGCCACTCCTGCGCCGTCTCGTCGAGTCCGCCCTGGTTCATCGTGATCCCGATGTAGCCACGCTGCACGTGTCCGTACTCGCGCAGCTGGTCGATGACCCGCCGGGCGTGGTCGATGGGTAGTGCGAACCCGATCCCTTCCGCCAGGTTCATGCGCCGGATCGCCGTGTTGATCCCGATCACGTTGCCCCGGATGTCCAGGAGCGGTCCACCCGAGTTGCCGAAGTTGATCGCGGCGTCGGTCTGGATGAAGCTGACGACCCCCTGGTCGGTGCTACCGATCGGGACACGGCGATCCTTGGCCGAGACGACGCCGACCGTCACGGTCTGCGTCAGCTCCTGCGGGTTGCCGATCGCCAGCACCCATTCGCCGACCCGCACTTCCGACGAGTCTCCGAGCGGGAGCACCTGCAGCTTCGCGCCCTTGGTCTCGACCTTGAGCAGCGCCAGGTCGATCGACGGATCCGTGCCCACGACCTTCGCCGTGTACTCGCGCCCGTCGTGCATGCGCACCTTCACGTCGTCCGCCTGGTCGATCACGTGGTTGTTCGTCAGCAGATATCCGTCTTCGGAGATCACGAAGCCCGAGCCCTCGCCGATCCACGGCTCGGATTGGGGGCGCCGCGGGTCGTCGGGGCCCGGATCACCGAAGAAGTACCGGAACCACTCCTCGGGGCCCGGATACTGCCTCGGACCGGGACCGGGACCGGGACGCTGCTCGCCTTGGGCCTCCCCTTCCTCGGGCAGATTCGCGCTGCGCACGCTCACGACGGCGGGCATCGCCGCCTCGGCGATGTCGGCGAAGCTCTGCATGCCGCGCGGCTCGACCGCGGGCTTGGTCGCGGCGAGCGCAATCGACGGGGCGGCGAACGACACGGTCGGCGAGTTCAAGCGCCCACCCAGGATCATGCCGAACACGATGCTGACCCCGATGACGGCGAGCAGGGAAGCGAAAGCCATGGATCGACTGTTCATCGAGATCTACCTCCGCATGATCGCGGGCCCCGCCGGTTCCGGGGACTCACATGCGACGATCATAGTGTAGCGCGACCGCCACGGCTCGCTCGTCGCGCGGCGGCAGCAGCTCGCGCAGAACGCCGAGCAGAGCGGCGGCGTCGACCGGCTTTTCGAGCAGCCTCTCGACGCCCAGGTTCTGGGCGCGGTGCTGCACCTCATCGTTTACAAAGGCCGAGAGAAGTACGCACTTCGCCCGGCAGTCCCGCCGCCGCAGCTCGGCAAGCAGGGTCAGACCGTCCATCGAGGGCATCTTGTAGTCGAGCAGCAGGAGATCGATGGGCTGGTCGTGGTAGCAGGCCTCGAGTACCCGGCGCGGGTCGTCGACCGCCATGGTCCGGTACCCCGAGCGGTCGAGGAGCCGGCGGTAGGTCGCGAGCACCGACGGGTCGTCGTCGACGACCAGGACCGTGTACGACTCGGGGGCTCGAGGAGACATTTCCAGCCTCACCAGGGAGCAAGGGACGTGCCGCGCGGCACGGCCCGGATCGCCCAGCAATGCGGCCCCACCGCTGCCGAGACCGCGCCGGAGAGACCGTTCGGGCGTTGATTTGGCGTCAAAGTGGCATGGTCCACCGGGCGCCTACTCCAGCTCGGACCAGCCGGCGAGCCGGTACTCCTTGAGCTTGCGCTGGAGCGTTCGGAGCCCGATCCCCAGCAGCTCCGCCGCCTGGGTGCGGTTACCCCCGGTCTTCTCGAGCGCCGACAGGATCGCCCGCCGCTCGATCTCGTCCATCCGCAGCCCCTCCGAAGCGGCTCCCGGACCATCGCTGCCTCGACCGTCCGCGCGGGTGTACTCCGGCGCAAGGTCCTCGAGACGAATCTCGTCCTGCGGCGTCAGCACGACCAGGCTCTCGACCAGATTTTTCAGCTCGCGCACGTTGCCCTCGAACCGAGCTTGCACGAGGGCTCGCATCGCTTCGGGGCTGAAGCGTAGGCCGGGTCTCCCGTTCTCGGCCGCGAACTCCCGCAGGAAGTGGTTGGCCAGGAGCGGGATGTCCTCGCGGCGCTCGCGGAGCGGCGGGATGCTCAAGGTCACGACCTTCAGCCGGTAGTACAGGTCGGATCGGAATCGCCCGGCCTCGACCGCCGCGCCAAGATCCTGGTTCGTCGCCGCGATGAGCCGGATGTCCACGTGGATCGTCTCGGTCCCGCCGACGCGCATGAACTCCCGTTGCTCGATCACCCGTAGCAGCTTGGCCTGCATGTCGAGCGGCAGCTCGCCGATCTCGTCCAGGAACAGCGTTCCGCCGTCCGCGAGCTCGAACTTCCCGACCTTGCGCCCCGTGGCGCCGGTGAACGCGCCACGCTCGTGCCCGAACAGCTCGGATTCCAGGATCTCGGCCGGGATCGCGGCGCAGTTGATCGGCAGGAACCGGCGTTCGCGGCGCGGCGAGCTCTCGTGAAGCGCGTTCGCGACGACCTCCTTCCCGGTGCCGGACTCGCCCACGATCAGCACGTTCGCGCGGGTCGGCGCGACGAGGTCCATCTGGCGGACGAGGGCCTCCATCGCTTTCGACCGCCCGATCAGCGAGCCGAAGCTCTCGCTCAATCGCTCTTCGAGCTCCTCGTTGCGCCGGCGCAGGCGGACGCTTCTCGACGATCGTCGCCACGCGCCGCCGCAGCTCGTAGAGATGCACCGGCTTCGTCAGATAGTCGTCGGCGCCGCGCTTCATCGCATCCACAGCGGACTCGACGGTCGCATGACCGGTGATCATCAGGACGCCGATGTCCGGGCGAATCTGCCGCGCCGCGTCGAGGACGCCGAACCCGTCGGTGCCCGGCAGCATCAGGTCGGTCGCGACGAGCGTCACGTCCCGATTCGCCTGGAGGTAGTCCAGCGCCGGCGGGGCCTCGGCGAACGCCTCGACCGCGTAGCCCTCGCGCACGAGCGCCCGGGACAGGCTACGCCGGTTTCCTTCGTCGTCCTCGATGACGAGGATCTTGGCCTTGTCGGTCATGGTCGCTCGGAACGGGCCATTCTAGCGCCCGCCCAGCAGCTGCTCGAACTGTTCCGCGTCGAGCACCGGGATTCCGAGCTCGCGGGCGCGATCGAGCTTGGATCCCGCGTCCTCGCCGGCGACGACGAAATCGGTCTTCCGGCTCACGCTCTGAGCGACCCTCCCCCCGAGCCGCTCGATCGCCTCCCGCGCCTCGTCGCGCGTGTGCCGGGCCAGTGTTCCGGTCAAGACGAACCTCTTGCCGTGCAGCCGAGCGTCGGGCTCGACGTGATGCCGGCGCTCCTCGTCGAGCGCCACGGTGTTGACCCCTGCCGCCGCGAGCCGACGGACCAGATCGACGTTCGCCGGTTGATCGAAGAACGACCGCACGTTCGTCGCCGTCTTCGGGCCGACGTCGTCGAGCGCCTCGAGCGTTTCGCGGGGCGCGGCCGAGATCGCCTCGATCGAGCCGAGCCCGGCGGCGAGCGTGCGGGCGGCGCGCTCACCGACGTGCCGGATCCCGAGCGCGTGGATCAGACGGTGCAGCGGCAGGTGGCGCGAGGACTCGATCTGGGCCACGAGGTTCGCCGCCGACTTCTCGCCCATGCGCTCGAGCTCGGTCAGCCGGGCGGCGTCGAGCGCGTACAGGTCGGCGGAATCGTGGACCAGGTCGCGCGCCACGAGCTGACCGACGAGAGCGTCCCCCAGACCCTGGATGTCCATCGCGGTTCGCGAGGCGAAGTGCAGGAGCCGCTCCCGGCGCTGGGCCGGGCAAGCGGCGTTCGTGCAGTACCGGGCGACCTCCCCCTCACCTCGGTCGGCCGCCGAGCCACACACCGGGCACGCTGTCGGCATCCGGAACGGCACGGCGTCGGCCGGCCGCCGGTCGAGCAGCGCTTGGACCACTTGCGGGATGACGTCGCCGGCCTTCTCGATGCGCACGACGTCCCCGACCCGCACGTCCTTGCGTGCGACCTCGTCCTCGTTGTGCAACGTCGCCCGCGACACGACCGTCCCGGCCAGCGTCACCGGCTCGAGCACACCGACCGGCGTGAGCTTCCCGGTCCGTCCGACCTGCACGACGATGTCCCGCACACGGGTCGTGACCTGCTCGGCGGGGTACTTCCACGCCGCGGCCCAGCGCGGAAACTTCGTGGTGCTGCCCGCGCGCTCGCGGAGATCGATCTCGTTCACCTTGACGACGACGCCGTCGATCTCGTACGCCAGGGTCGGTCGGCGCTCGCGCAGCCAGTCGTAGTACGCACGCACACCATCGAGGTCGGTGCACGATCGGCGGAGCGGATTGGTGTGCAGCCCGAGCTCTTCGAGGAGCACGAGCGCCGCCTCGTGGGTCGTAGGGGCGGGCACTCCGTCGTGCTCGATACGGGCCAGCGCGTAGAAGTGGCAGTCGAGTCCCCGGGCCGCCGTGACTCGCGCGTCGAGCAGCCGCACGGTGCCCGCCGCGGCGTTGCGCGGATTCGCGAACGGCGCCTCGCCAGCCTCCTCACGCTGCCGATTGAGCTCGCGAAACGCCTCGCGCGAGAGGAAGATCTCACCCCGCGCCTCGAGGGCCCGGATTCCCCGTGCGAGACGGACAGGGACCGAGCGAATCGTCCGCACGTTCCGCGTCACGACCTCGCCGACCTCGCCGTCCCCACGGGTGACGGCGCGCTCGAGGCGGCCCTCACGCCAGTGCACGGCGATCGAGAGTCCGTCGATCTTCGGCTCGGCGACGTACGTCGGCTCGGCCGAGCCGATGACGCGTCGCAGTCGCGCCTCCCACTCGTGCAGTTCCGCCTCGTCGTACACGTTGTCGAGCGACAGGAGCCGTGTCGGATGGCGGAACGGCGCGAATCCGCCCGCCGCCTCGCCGCCGACACGGCACGTCGGTGAGTCCGGCGTGACGAGGTCCGGTCGCTCGCGCTCGATGCGCAACAGCTCGCGCTCGAGCTCGTCGTACTGCGCGTCCGAGATCTCCGGGTCGTCGTCGACGTAGTACAGCTTGCGATGCCGCGCGATCTCGGCGCGCAGCTCGGCTGCTCGACGCGCCGCGGGGTCGGGCGGCGCGCCGCGAGTCACCGGGTCGCCGCCGCGGGGGCCGCGGCGCTCGCCGGATGGTGCCGTGGGAGGTGCATGCGGAACGTGGACCCGCGCCCCTCGGCGCTGTCGACCTCGATCGTGCCACCGTGGCGCTCGATGATCTGACGCGCGATCGGCAGCCCGAGTCCCGTGCCGCCGCCGCGGCTCGAGAAGAACACTTCGAAGATCCGCTCCTTCAGCCCGTCGGGAATCCCCGGACCGTCGTCCTCGACCTCGACCAGAACGTCGCCTCCCGCGCCCGCCCGGGTGCGCACGTGGACGACACCGCCGGTCGGAAGGACCTGGCGCGCATTGACGAGCAGGTTCATCAACGCCTGCTTGAACTGCGTCGCGTCGAGATCCACCGCCGGAAGAAGGGGCTCGAGGTCGAGTCGCAGCTCGAGCTGGTGTTGCCGGAAGTCGATCTCGAGAAACCGTGCGACCTCCGACACGACCGCGTTCAGGTCCTCGGGCGCGAATCGTGGCTGCGCCGGCCGCGCGTAGGCCAGGAAGTTGTTCACGAGCCCCTCGAGCCGCTTGATCTCGCTCTTCGTGGACTCGAGGAGCTCGCCGCACTCGCCGTTCGTCACACCGGACATACCGGACACGTCGCGCAGCTCCTCCTCGAGCATCTGCAGGTTCATGTTCATCGCGTTCAACGGGTTGCGGATCTCGTGCGCCAGGCCCGACGCCAGGAGCCCGACGTACGACGCGCGCTCGGCCGACCGGCGCGAGTGCTCGAGCGCTCGGTTCTTGCGGATCAGATGCAGAACGTAGAACAGCCCCGTGAACAGCACGCCGACGGCGAGCGTCGCGGCGAGGACGATCTTGCGCTGGAGCGATCCCCGGAGCTCCGACAGCTCCCGTTGGAGCGGCTGCGCCGAGATCCCGAGCTTCACGGTGCCCTCGCTCCCGGGGATCGGGGCGCTCACGACCTGTTCTCCCCCGCGAGGCCAGCTGTCGGGGAACGACAGGTCCGGACTTTCCGGCGCCGGCTCCTCGACCGCGGCACCCGACACGAAGAGCTGGCGAATGCCGAACCGGTCCACGACCTCGACGTGATGGATGAACCCACTCTTGGCCAGCCGCTCTCGGATCAGGAATGTGATCACCTGCTGCTGGGCCCGAACCCGAGAGAAATCGACCGATGGGCCGTCCCGTCCCAGATCGGCGACGGTCGTGGCGATGTGCCGAGCCTCGGCGCTTCCCAGGTCGAGGCTCTCGTCCCAGACCCGCAGGTTCAGGTCGCGAAACGTCAGCTGGACCGTCAGAAACACGAGCACGCCCAGGAGCGTGCCGAACACCAGGACCGCCCTGAGAGTCTCCCCACCGAATGTTTCCGCGAAAGTATCGCGAAAGTCGGACGGCCTCACGCTGATAGTGTAGTCCCTGAGCCGGACATTTTTCTGCTGCGATGTCACCGCAACCATGGCTCACGCGCCAACCATGGATTACATTTCAGGGTATAAGAAGACCTGGGGACCATAGCTCAGGGCCTTCCTAGGGGGGCGGTTGCCACAGGGCAGCCGCGACGGGGAGTCGAGATGGGAGCTCGAGCGCAACAGGCCGACGCGAGCCTCAAAGGAAGCGTACGGCTCGGTAGCTACTTGAGACGTTTGCGCAGCGGCTACGGATACTCGTTACGCCGCGTCGAAGAACGTGCCCGCGCCGAGGGCGGAGAGATCGACAACTCGCAGCTCAGTCGCTACGAGAAGGGCATCTGTTATCCGTCGTTCGACAAGCTGCGGGTCCTGGCAAACGTGTTCAACGTTTCGATCCAGTCGTTCTCCGACATCGTCGACCTCGAGGAATACGAGGCGCTCAAGCCCGAATCCGGCGCGCCGAACGAGCTGATCGACCACGGCGTCGCCGCGATGAAGGCCGGAGACAACGGTCGTGCGTTCGCCCTGTTCGAGCGAGCGATCGAGCTGTTGCTCGATGCCGAAGGCGTCGCGGGGACGGAAGAGCTCCTCGGGCTCGCTCGGATCAATCAGTCCGCCGCCCTGATCCGGCTCGGGAAGCTCGCGCTCGCCGAGCAAGAGCTCCGCGCCGCCCTTCGTCTGGCCCAGCGCCTCGAGCCTTCGCTGCAGGCGCGCGCGCTGCTCGCGCTCGCCGGCACCCACGCGGACCAAGGCGACTATTTCCTCAGCGAGATCGAGGCCGATCGCGCGTATCAGATCGCGCGCGAGCACTCGCTGACTCGGCTGGCGGCCAAGGCGGTCGGAGCGCAGGCGCGCGTGCTGCTCGACAAGTGTCGACACGCGGAGGCGCTCGAGCGCTATCGCGAAGCGGCGCGGCTGCACGTCGATTGCGGCGACGGCTACGAGGGGCTGCGGACGAAGATCATGACCGGCGCGTGCTACGTCGGGCTCGGCAAGTCGCGCGAGGGCATGCGCGTCCTGCGAGAGACGCTGACCGAGGCGCGGGCCGCCGGGCATCGACGCCTCGAAGCTCTGGCGTGGAGCAATCTGGGCGAAGCGTATTACCGAACGGGCGATTATCCGCGTGCGCGGGGCTGCTTCCGCGAGTCGGACGGGTTGGCTCTGCACGCCAGCGCGAAGCATCCGGACCTTCTGTTCATCAATGCGTACTACGAGTGGCGGATGGCAGCCGGAGAGGCGAATCCGACACGCGAGAAGATCGCCTTTGGCCGGCTGAAAGCGTTGCGCTCGAGCCTCGAGCGTCGGTTCCCCGAGGTCGAGGCGTTCGACGAATACGTCGAGAGGGGACACGGTCATGCGTAGGATTGAACGACTCGTCGTCGCCTGCGGCGCTGCGGTTCTGGCGGCCGGGGCGCTAGCGGCCGCGGGGCGCACGACCGCGATGCCGCCGCGCTATTCCCCGAGTAGCCTCGATGGCCCGCTCGTCCAGCTCGACAACGCGGTCGACGGCCGCACGTGGGCCGTGTGGGCGTTCCGCAACGGCGCTGAATACGACCTCGCGCTCTCGTTCGTCGACTCGAATGGCGGTTGGCACGTGCCGAGTTTGGTCGGCGAAGGCGACCGTCGCAACCAGACGCAGCCGACGCTGGCGACCGATGCGAAAGGTACCGTCTACCTGGCGTTCGTCGACGGCCCCGAGCGACGACTGCTGATGTCGGCGCTCGTCGCTGGCGAAACCACATGGTCTCCGCTGGTGACTCTGAGCGCTCCCGACGAGCGGGCGGCGAAGCCCGTCCTCAGGGTCGTCGGTGAACGGCTGGTCGTGGCTTACCTGGTGGCGGGAAAGCTCCAGGTACTCGACTTGGCCCTCGCCAGCCTGCCGGAGGCCGGGAAGCTGCCGGAAGGTGTGTCCGAGGGGCCCGATCCGTTCGACCGGCAACCTCCGCCGGAGGACACACCGGATCCGCCGGTGCCCCCGCCGTCGAACGAGGGCGATACGAAGTCGCCGACCCCGCGCTAGCCCAGCGCTCGAGCGAGATCCTCGATCAGGTCGGCCGAGTCTTCGAGGCCGATCGACAGGCGCAGCATGTCGTCGGACACTCCCATGCAGGCGCGGCCCGCCGCGTCCTGATGTCGATGGGACATGCGCGCCGGGATCGAGACGAGCGATTCGACGCCGCCGAGACTCCCGGCCCGTGAGAACAGGCGCAGCCGATCGTGCACGGCGCGCGCTCGCGCATCGCCACCGCCGACGGTGAACGAGACCATTCCGCCCGGTCCGGTCATCTGTCGGCGAACGATCTCCCGATCCGGATGATCTTCCAGTCCGGGATACAGCACGCGCTCGACTCGCCGGTGCGCGGCGAGGAACCGCGCCACCTCGGACGCTCCTCGACAGTGGGCCTCCATCCGCACGGCCAGCGTTCGGACGCCGCGCAGGAGCAGGAACGCGGAGAACGGGTCCATGATCCCGCCGAGCGCGCGCCGGTGCTGGGTGATCTCCGACACGAGCTCGCGTCGTCCGGCAACGACGCCTCCGATCAGGTCGCTGTGCCCGCCGAGATACTTCGTCGCGCTGTGGATCACGAGATCGACTCCGAGCTCGATCGGTCGCTGCAGGATCGGAGTGGCGAAGGTGCTGTCGACCACGGTCGTCGCGCCGGCTGCACGTGCAACGTCCGCGGCCCGGCGTAGATCGACGACGCGCAGCGTCGGGTTGACCGGGGTCTCGAGATACAGGAGCCGGCAACCGGCGATGCGCGCGGGCTCGAGCCCGGCGATCTGCTCGAGACCCACGTGCACGACCTCGATCCCGAGCGCCGGCAGCACGCGCTCGAACAGGCCCGCCGCTCCGCCGTAGAGCTCGCGCTGCGCGGCGACCCGGTCTCCGGCGCACGACAGCGCGAGAAGCGTCGTGCTGATCGCGGCCATTCCCGATCCGAAGCACGCGGCGGCCTCGGCTCCTTCGAGGAGGGCCAGGCCGTTCTCGACTTGTCGCACCGTCGGGTTCTCGTAGCGCGAGTACACGTAGCCTGATCCGCGCTCGTAGTACCTCTCGACCGCCTGTTGGTCCTCGAACACGAACGTCGACGACGGAACGATGACCGGCGCGAGCGGCCGCCCGAGATCGAAGTCGCGATCGCCGATGCGCGCGCACGTGGTTTTTTGCTTCACGACTGCACCTCCGATCGAACGCTCAGTGTAGGGCCAGTTGCGAATCGCTTTAGTTTCGCCCACGAAGGGTATTGACACTCGCAGATCAGCTTCCTATCATCGCGGCCTGGTGGTCGAAAGTGGAGTAGAGTGGCCCTAGGCCTCTCTTCTTCACCATGGTATCGGCGCGAAACAAGGGGCGGCGGCGGCCTCGATCGCTCGTGTGGCACGGCACGGCGGTCCAGGCTCGAGCACGCACGTCTCGCTGTCCGGACGGACCGAGCGGCATGTTGCGGGGAAACGCGCTCGCGCGGGTCGATGAGAAGGGGCGTCTCAAGCTCCCCGCCGGCTTTCGCTCGTACCTCGTACCGACTTTCGGCACCGACCTGTTCGTCACGAGCCTGCGGGGCGAGTCGGTGCGCATCTACCCGATGCCGGTGTACGCGAAGCTCGAAGAGCGACTGCTCGGAGCCTCGGCGGTGAAGCCAGCGGTGACCAAGCTCCGCGCGCTGCTCAACTACTACGGACAACCGGCGTCCCTCGACGGCCAGGGTCGTGTGCTGATCCACCCCTTGATTCGCGAGAAGGCTGGGATCGACGGGAACGTCGCGGTTCTGGGACAGATCGACCACGTCGAGGTGTGGAACCGCGCGGCGTTCGAACGACGGATGGACATGGACCCGTTGACCGACGACGACCTCAAGGAGCTGGCGTCCCTCGGATTCTGACGACGATGATGGTAGCCCGCTCCCTGACCGCCCTGGCGCCGTTGCCTGAGGGCCACGTGCACGAGCCGGTGCTTCTTCAGGAGTGCGTCGAGCTGCTGCGGCCGCGGCCGGGCGCCGTGCTCGTCGACGCCACCGTGGGCGCCGGCGGCCATGCCGAGGCGCTACTCGAGCGCGTGCTCCCCGGCGGCCGGGTGATCGGGATCGACCGCGACCCGCTGGCGCTCGAGATCGCGCGCGGGCGGCTCGAACGCTTCGGCGACGCGTTCCTGCCGGTCCACGGACGTCACGAGGAACTGGCAGGTGCGCTCGCGCCCCTGGGACTCGGGTCGGTCGACGGGATTCTCTTGGACCTCGGCGTCTCGTCGATGCAGCTCGACGAGCCGAGCCGCGGTTTTTCCTTCCGTTACGACGGACCGCTCGACATGCGGATGGACCCGCGCGATGGGCCGAGCGCCGCAGACCTCCTGGCCTCCACGTCGGAAGACGAGCTGCGCCGGATCCTGTTCGAGTTCGGCGAGGAGCGCGCAGCTCGGTCGATCGCTCGCACGATCGTCCGGGAACGGGATCGCCACCCGCTCGTTCGAACGTCCGACTTGACCACGCTCGTCGAGCGGGTCCTCGGCCCGAGCGCACGGAGATTCCGGATCCATCCGGCGACACGGACGTTCCAGGCCCTGCGCATCGCGGTCAACGGAGAGATCGTAGGGCTGAGGCGCGCCGTACGCGGCGCGGTGGAGCGGCTCGGGACCGCGGGTCGCGTGGTCGTCGTGTCGTACCACTCCCTCGAGGATCGGGCGGTCAAGGAGGAGCTGCGCGAGCTCGCCGGTCGCTGCACGTGTCCCCCGCGGCTCCCCGTGTGTGGATGCGGAGCCGGGAGCAAGGTACGAATCCTCACGCGCTCACCGATCCGGCCGGGCGACGCCGAGATCGAGCGCAACGCCAGAGCGCGGAGCGCCCGCTTGCGCGCGGCGGAGAAGCGATGAGGCCGGCCGGCGAAGCGCGGGGCTGGCGGAACCGGCCCCTCGTGCGCGAGCCGGACTGGACGGGCGCGCGCTCGCTGTGGCGCGTGCTCGGCGGACTGGCGATCGCGCTCTCGCCCGCCGTCGTGTGCGTCGTCGAGCAGAACGAGTGCCTGCGCGTGTCGTACGAGCTGAGCACGGCTCGGGCGGAGCAGGATACGCTGCGCAAGGAAGAGCAGCGGCTGCGCGTCGAGCGCGCGCGGCTCGAGAGCTACGCGCGCATCGAGACCTGGGCTCTCGACGAGCGCGGCCTCGCCGCTCCGACGGCGCGTCAGGTGATCGTGCTCCCGGTGGGAGACGGCGCCGAGCCCGAGCGTCTTCTCGCCAGCTGGATGGCTCATGACGCGCACTAACCCTCGGCGCATCGCGCTTCTCGTGGCGGTCGTCTCGACCGTCGCGGCGCTGGTCGGTGCGCGGCTGATCCAGCTCCAGGTCGTCCGGTCCGGCGAGCTGCGCCTCCGCGCCGAGGACCAGTACCGGAGTCGCATCGTCGTGCCCGCGACCCGCGGAGCGATCCTCGACCGCAACGGGGATCCGCTGGCCATCAGCACCGAGGGCCTCTCGCTGTTCGCGCACCCGCGCCGGGTCGAGAGCCGCGACCGCGTCGCCACCGTGCTGGCACCGGTGCTGGGCATGCCGCGCCACGAGGTCCTGGCCAAGCTCGCGTCGGACAAACCGTTCGTGTACCTCAAGCGCCTGCTCGAGCCGGAGGTCGTCGAGCGCGTCCGGAAGCTCGGCCTGCCGATCGGAGACGACGGGGCCTTCGGCTTCGAGCGCGAGCACAAACGCGTGTACCCGCGCGGCCGGATCGCCGCGCACGTCGTCGGGTTCTCGACCCTCGACGGAGACGGCGTCGAAGGCATCGAGCGGCGGTTCGACGAGGCGCTGCGCGGCGACCCCACCGTGTTCCTCGTGCTCCAGGACGCGCGCCACGGGCGGCTGCGCGAGCGGGTCAGCGAGACCCGCCGCACGCCGAGCGACGTCGTGCTCACGATCGATCTCGCGCTCCAGTACGTCGTCGAGCGCGAGCTCGCCCGGGCGATGCGCGATACGGGCGCCGAGGCGGCGTCCGCCGTGCTACTCGACCCAGCGACCGGGGAGGTTCTGGCGCTGGCCAACCTCCCGGCGCCGGACCCGAACGTATTCGGCCGCGCCACGGACAAGGAGCGGCCGAACCGTGCCGTGTCCTCGATCTACGAGCCGGGATCGACGTTCAAGATCGTCGCGATGGCCGCCGCCCTCGACCGGCACAGGATCCGGCCGAACCAGCCGATCTGGTGCGAGAACGGCACGTATGCCGCCCCCGGGCGCCTGATCCGCGACACGTCGCGGCACGGATCGCTGACCCCGCTCGAGATTCTCGAGAGATCGAGCAACATCGGGATGGTCAAGATCGCTCAGACCCTGTCGCCCGGCGAGCTGTGGGAGTCGATCGTCGGCTTCGGCTTCGGCGCCAAGACCGGAATCGAGCTGCCCGGCGAGAGCCGCGGGCTGGTGCGCGATCCGGCGCAGTGGTCGGGCTTCTCCCAGGCGTCCCTGTCCTTCGGACAGGAGATCGGCGTCACTGCGGTCCAAATGGCCCAGGCTCTGGCGACGATCGCAAACGATGGAGTCCTCGTTCCGCTGCGCATCGTTCGGGGTGTGCGTGATCCTGCCGGCACGCTGACCGCGGCCGAGCACGAGCCCGAGCATCGCGTGATCCGCGCGTCGACCGCTCGGGAGATCGGCCGGATGCTCGAGGCGGTCGTGCGCTCGGGGACCGGCGCCCGTGCCGTTCTCCCGGGCTATCGCGTCGCCGGAAAATCGGGCACCGCGCAGCGCGCCCGCGGCGCGGGCTACGCCGCGGGCGAGTACGTGGCCTCGTTCGGCGGCTACGCCCCGGCGAGCGCCCCCCGGCTCGTGGCCCTCGTCGTGATCGAGTTCCCTCGAGGCGCGCTGCACCAGGGGGGCCAGGTCGCTGCGCCCGTGTTCGCGCGCATGCTCGGCGAGTCCCTGCGCTATCTGCGCGTCCCGCCGGACGATCTCGCGCCGCCCGAGACCGATGCCCGCGCCACACGACTGGCGGTCGCACGGCGGTCGGACGCGCGAGCCCCCGAGCCGCACCGGCCGGCCGTGACGCCCGACGGCACGGTTCCCGACGTCGTCGGGTCGAATCTCAGAGAAGCGGTCACGCGCCTCGCCCGGCGGGGCATTCGACCGATCGTCGTCGGCACGGGGATCGTCGTCTCGCAGGAGCCCGCCGCCGGCTCGGTGTACCGATCCGGCGCCGACTGCGTCCTGAAGCTCGAGGATCAGCCGCCAGCGCGCGTGAAGCCGGCTGCGGCCGGACGGGCCGCGGGGTGATGGTGCGCGTGCGCTTGTCCGAGCTCCTCGATTCGGCGGGCATCGTGCCGCTCGCTCCGATCGGTCCGGACCCCGAGATCTGTGGCGCGAGCCTCGATTCGCGGCTCGTCGAGCCCGGCCAGATCTTCTTCGCCCTCGCGGGGCTCCGTGCGGACGGCCTCGCGTTCGTGCCCCAGGCGGTCGAGCGCGGAGCGAGCGCGGTCGTGGCCGGGGTGGCGCGCCCCGAGTGGCTCGCGCGCGACGTCGCGTGGGTCCGCGTGGACCGGCCGCGGCGCGCCGCCGCTCTGTTGTCCCGCGAGTGCTGGGGGCGTCCGGACGATTCCTTGACCGTGGTCGGTATCACCGGCACGAACGGAAAGACGACGGTCGCGTACCTGGTCCACGCGATCGCCTCGGCCTCCGGGCGCCGGGCCGGCCGGATCGGAACGGTGGGCCACGCATTCGCCGATATCGAGCGGCCGTCGGCGCGCACGACCCCCGAGGCTCCCGATCTGTACCGTCTGCTCGCCGAGATGCGCGACGAGGGCATCGACCTCGTGTCGATGGAAGTCTCGTCGCATGCCCTGATCCAGGATCGTGTGGCGGGCGTGCGGTTCGCGACCGCAGCGTTCCTGAACTTGGGGCGCGATCACCTGGACTTCCACGGCACCACGGCGGAGTACTTCCGCGCGAAATCGCTCCTGTTCGAGACGCTCGGCGAGGACCGCTGGGCCGTGCTCCCAGCCGACGACCCGTACGGCGCGCGTATCGCCGAGCGGACGCGTGCGCGCGTCCTGCGGTTCGGCCGGACGGAATCGGCGGAGGTCCGACTGGTGCAGGAGCACTCGAGCCTCGAAGGGTCGTCGGCGATCCTCGAGACGCCGGTGGGCTCGCTGCCCGTGCGTACGTTCCTGCTCGGCCCATTCAATCTCGACAACGTCGCCGCGGCCGCGGCGTGCGCAATCGCGGTGGGCATCCCGCCCGAAGCGATCACGGCCGGCGTGGTGTCGGTGGCCAGCGTTCCCGGACGCATGGAGCCGATCGACCGCGGTCAGCCGTTCCACGTGCTCGTGGACTACGCGCACACCGAGCAGGCGTTGCGCAACGCGGTGGGATGGCTCGTCGGCCAAGCGCGAGGTCGCGTGCGCCTGGTCTTCGGCTGTGGCGGCGACCGCGACGTGGGGAAGCGCGCGGAGATGGGCCGCGCGGCCGCCGAGTCGGGGGCCGTCCTGTACGTGACGACGGACAATCCGCGACGCGAGGACCCGGCGGAGATCCTGCGCGGGATCCGCGCCGGCGTGGCCACGGTTCGCGACGCCGAGCAGCGCACGAGCTGGATCCTCGACCGGGCGCAGGCGATCCGCACTGCGATCGAGCAGGCCGAGCCGGACGACGTGATCCTGCTCGCCGGCAAGGGCCACGAGACAACGCAGATGCTCCACGATCGCGAGGTTCCATTCGACGACCGTTCGATCGCGAAGGGCGCGCTCGGGGCCCGCGGGTGGGTCGGGGGGCCCGGTGCCTGAGCTCACCCTGGCCCAGCTGGCCCAGGCCACGTCCGGACGTGTCCTCCGTGGTGATCCCGCGACCCGCGTGTCGTCGTTCGAGATCGACACCCGCCGCCTGCGCGAGGGTGGTGCGTTCTTCGCGCTGAAGGGCCGGCGGGTCGACGGTCACCAGTTCCTCGGCGAGGCTGCCTCGCGCGGCGCGGGCGTCGCCATCGTCGAGGTCCCCCCGGCCGATGGCGCCTCCGCCCCGCCGGCGGTTCTCGTGGTGCCCGACGTCACGGCCGCGCTCGGCGCGTGCGGTCGGTACGTGCGCGCGCACCACGAGCACGGACGCTGGATCGCGCTCACGGGGAGCAACGGCAAGACCACGACGAAGGAATTGATCGCGGCCGGCCTCGGCGCGGTCGCACCGACCCACCGCACACAGGGCAACTTCAACAACCACCTCGGTGTGCCCCTGACCCTGCTCGCGTGTCCCGCGGATGCCGTGTTCGTCGTCGTGGAGATGGGCATGAGCGACCACGGCGAGATCGCCCATCTGGCCGGGATGGTCAATCCGGACGTCGGCCTCGTGACGAACGTGCGTGCGGCGCACCTCGAGAAGCTCGGCTCGCTCGACGACATCGCGGCCGCGAAAGGCGAGCTGTTCGCCGTGCTCCGGGCCGAGGCGACGTCGGTGATCAATCTGGACGATGCGCACGTCCGTGTGCAGGCGACGCGGCACGCGGGCCCGCGCGTCACGTTCGGACAGCACGCATCGGCCAACCTACGGCTCGAGGAGGTGCAGAGTCGGTTCGTGCCCGGCGCCGTGCTGCGCTTCCGCTATCGGGAGCGGTCGTACCGCGTGCAGCTCCGACTCGGCGGGGGCCATTCGGCGCTCAACGCGCTGGCCGCCCTCGCGGTCGTGGTTGCATGCGCGGTCGACCTGGAGCCGGCGATCGCCGGGATGGAACGGGTCGAGGCCGGTCCGGGACGCGGGCTCGTGCACCAGCTGGCGCGCGGGATCGTGGTCGTCGACGACAGCTACAACTCGAGCCCCTCCGCGCTGGCCTCGGTGCTCGATACGCTGCGCCTGACCGAGGTCGCCGGACGGCGGGTCCTCGTGATGGGCGACATGCTCGAGCTCGGCCGGGTCGAGGGCGCGCTGCACCGCGAGGCCGGCAAGCGGGCGGCCGCCGCGGGCGTGCAGGTCCTGTTCGCCGTCGGTCCGCTGTCGCGCGGCGCGGCGGAAGCGGCGCGGCGCGCCGGCGTCGCCGAGGTCCACCAGTACACGGACTCGGCCGAGGCCGCCGAGTCGATCCCCGAGTTCCTGCACCCCGGCGACTTCGTCGTGGTCAAGGGCTCCCGGGGCATGAAGCTCGAGCGGGTCGTCCAGGCGCTGTCGGCGAGCGGTGCGGGCGCAGGCTGATGTTCTACTACCTCCTGTTCGCGCTGCACGACCGCATCGGCGCGTTCAACGTGTTCCGCTACATCACGTTCCGCACGGCGCTGGCCACGCTGACCGCGCTCCTGCTGTCGCTGCTGCTCGGGCCGGGGCTGATCAGGCGCCTGCGGCACTCGCAGATCGGTCAGGAGATCCGCGAGGAGGGGCCGTCGTCGCACCAGACGAAGAAGGGCACGCCGACGATGGGCGGGCTGCTGATCATCCTGGCCGCCGTGCTGCCGACGCTCCTGTGGGCCGACCTGCGGAACGTGTTCGTGTGGGTCGCGGTCGCGGCGACCGTGCTGTTCGGCGCGATCGGGTTCGCCGACGACTGGCTCAAGGTCGTGCAGCGCCGCAACCTCGGGCTCCGCGCGCGCAGCAAGTTCGGGCTGCAGGTGTTCGTGGCGCTGGCGCTCGGTGGGCTGCTCTTGTGGCTCGCGCACGAGGGCACGTTCGGCACCACGCTCACCGTTCCGTTCTTCAAGAACTTCCGCCCGGAACTGGGCTGGTTGTTCCCGCTGTTCGTCGTCCTCGTGCTGACCGGCTCGTCGAACGCGGTCAACCTGACGGACGGACTCGACGGCCTGGCGATCGGCTCGCTGCTCGTCGCCTGGGCCACGTTCACGATCCTGAGCTACGCCTCGGGCAACGCGATCGTCGCCGACTACCTGGGGATCGCGAACGTCAAGGGTGTCGGCGAACTGACCGTGTTCTGCGGGGCGGTGATGGGAGCGAGCCTGGGCTTCCTGTGGTTCAACAGCCACCCGGCCGACGTGTTCATGGGCGACGTGGGGTCGATGGCCATGGGGGGTGCGCTCGGCACGGTCGCGATCCTGATCAAGCAGGAGGCGCTGCTCGTGCTCGTCGGCGGCCTGTTCGTCGTCGAAGCCGCGTCGGTGATCTTGCAGGTCGGCTCGTTTCAGCTGCGGGGCAAGCGGATCTTCCGCATGTCGCCGTTGCACCACCACTTCGAGCTCTCGGGCTGGAGCGAGACGAAGGTCGTGATCCGGTTCTGGATCCTGGCGATCCTGTTCTCCCTGCTCGCGCTGGCGACGCTCAAGCTGCGATGAGACGTGCGATGACCCATGCACCCCTCGCCGCGCACGACCCCGATCTGCGGGGTCTCCGCGTGCTCGTGCTCGGGCTCGGTCGCAGCGGCCTCGCAGCGACCCGGCTCGCCGCTCGAGCCGGTGCGCACGTCGAGGTCGCCGACGCCCGCCCGGAGTCGGCCCTCGGTGCGGCCGCGATCGAGGCGCGCGAGCTGGGTGCCGCGGTGCATGCCGGCGGGCATCCCGCGGAGCTCCTCGTCACGATCGATCTCGTCGTGCTCAGCCCCGGTGTCCCGCTGGACGTCGACATCGTCCGCGCGGCACGGGCGCACGGCGTGACGGTGTGGGGCGAGGTCGAACTGGCCGCGCGGTTCTGCCACGGCCGGATCGTGGGTATCACCGGATCGAACGGCAAGAGCACCGTCACGTCGATGGTCGGGACGATCCTGCGCGGCGCGGGAATCCCGGGGGGAACAGGCGGAAACCTGGCCACGCCGTTCGCCGACCTGCTCGCGCTCGACGGGCCCACCGCGGTCCACGCGGTCGAGCTGTCGTCGTTCCAGCTCGAGACGATCGAGGCGCTGGCGCCTGACGTCGCGGCGATCTTGAACCTGAGTCCGGACCACCTCGATCGCTATCCGAATCTCGAGGCCTACGCCGATGCCAAGGCGCGGCTGCTCGAGGTCCAGCGCCCGGACGCGGCCGCGGTGCTCAACGCCGACGACGACGCGAGCCGGCGCTTCGAGCGCGCACGCCGTGGGCGCGCATTCCACTTCTCGACGCGGCGCGAGGTCCAGCGCGGCGCGTTCCTGCGCCGGGACGCGCTGGTCCTGCGTCTCGAGGCCGGTCGAGACCAGGCGATCCTGCCGTCGGCCGAGCTGCCGCTCCCGGGCGAGCACAACGTGGCCAACGCGCTCGCCGCCGCGCTGTGCTGCGCGCTCGTGGGCTGCTCGCCCGAAGCGATCGCGAGCGGCCTCCGCGCGTATGTTCCGCTGCCCCATCGGCTCGAGCTCGTGCGATCGATCGGCGGCGTGCGCTTCTTCAACGACTCGAAGGCCACGAATCCGGACGCCGCGTCCCGCGCGCTCGGCGCGTTCCCCGCGGGGTCCGTGCACCTGATCCTCGGCGGAAAGGACAAGGGCGCGGACTGGGGCCCCGTGGCCCAGCTCCTCGCGCACCACGCGCGCCAGGTGCTGCTCGTGGGTCAGGCGACCGAGCTGCTGCGCGCGCGGCTCCTGGGCCTCGTCCCGCTGGTCGATTGCGGCACGGTGGGCCGGGCCGTCGAGGTCGCCGCGTCCGCGGCGCGCAGCGGCGACGTCGTGCTCCTCGCGCCGGGCTGCGCATCGTTCGACCAGTACAAGAACTTCGAGGAGCGCGGCGAGGACTTTCGCCGCGCCGTGCGGGCCCTCGGTCCCGCCGACGGCGCCGATGCCTAGGCGCATGGTGCACGACCGCTGGCTGTTCTACAGCGCGGGTCTGCTCGCGCTGGGTGGGGCATTCGTCGTTGGCAGCGCGTCGAACTACGTCGCGCTCGGCGCCACGGAAGATCCGTCGGCATTCCTGTGGAAGCACCTGGTACACCTCGCACTCGGGTTCCTCGCGCTCCTCGTCGCGCAGTCGTTCGACTATCGACGGCTGGCCCACGACCGGACGGTCGCGCTCCTGCTTCTCGGTACCGCCGCCCTGCTGCTGCTGGTCCTGGCGATGCCCGCGGCGAACGGCGCGCATCGCTGGTTTCTGATCGGCCCGTTCCGGTTCCAGCCGTCGGAGCTGTCGAAGCTCACGGCGATCGTGTTCCTGGCGCACCTGTTGGCACGCAAGGAAGAGCACGTCAACGAGATGTGGGCCGTGCCGATCCCGGCAGCGATCGTGGTCGGAGGTCTTTCGTTCCTCGTCGTGATCGAGCCCGACCTGGGCTCGGCGGTCATGCTCGCCCTGGTAGCCGCGGTGATGCTGTTCGTCGCGGGCCTGCGCTGGCGCGCGATCGGCTTCACGGCCGCGACCGGAGCGGTGTGCTTCGTCTTGGCCGTGCTCGCCGAGCCGTATCGCCTGGACCGGATCCGCGGGTTCCTCGCTCCGTCGACCGACGTCCAGGGACTCAACTTCCAGCTCCAGCAGTCGTTGATCGCGGTGGGACGCGGCGGGCTGACCGGCATCGGACTCGGCCAGGGTCAGCAGAAGGCGTTCTACCTGCCGGCCGCGCACACGGATTTCATCTTCTCGGTCGTCGGCGAGGAGCTGGGGCTGCTCGGAACGCTGCTGCTCCTGAGCGCGTTCCTGGTGCTGTTCTGGCGCGGGATGCGCGCTGCGCTGCGCGCGCCGGATCGGTTCGGCTTCTACCTCGCGCTCGGCATCACGCACCTGCTCGTGCTGCAGGCGCTGGTCAACATGGGCGTGTGCCTCGGGCTGTTGCCGACGAAGGGCCTGCC
Organism: uncultured Acidobacteriota bacterium; assembly: GCA_963824225.1. GTDB lineage: Bacteria > Acidobacteriota > Polarisedimenticolia > Polarisedimenticolales > Polarisedimenticolaceae > CAWGOF01. The sequence continues at coordinate 2,349,957 of CAWGOF010000003.1, forward strand.
GCTGCCGTTCATCAGCTACGGCGGATCATCGCTCCTGATGTCGATGCTCGCGACCGGCGTCCTGCTCAACGTGTCCCAGCATTCGAGCTGAAGGTGGTAGCGCGTGGGTCGTTGCAGATCGTGTTCGCTGGCGGCGGGACGGGGGGGCATCTGTTCCCCGCGCTCGCCGTGGCCGACGCGCTGCGCGAGCGGTTCCCCGATCGGACGGTCTGGTTCATCGGCTCGCACCGCGGGATCGAGTCGCGCCTCGTGCCGCAAGCGGGCTACACGCTCCGGTCGCTCCCGCTCCACGGTCTCAAGGGTCGTCCCGTCCTGGGACGGATCCGTGCGGTCGCCGCGGCGGGCGTGGCGGTCGTGCGTTGCACGGCCTGGCTCGCCGCCGCACGACCGGGCCTGGTCGTCGGCGTCGGTGGCTTCGCCTCGGGTCCGGCGCTCCTCGCCGCGATCCTGCTCCGGCGACCCACGATGGTGATGGAGCAGAACCACTTCCCGGGCGCGACGAACCGCTGGCTCTCCCCGCGAGTCGATGCGGTCTGCGTGCCGTCGGTGGCTGCGCGTCGAGCGGCTCGGGGGGATCGGGATCGTCACGGGCAACCCGGTGCGTGCCGAGTTCGCCCGCATCGGCGCCCCGCCCGACGGCGCGGCGCTGCGTGTGCTCGCGTTCGGCGGAAGCCGCGGCGCACGCTCGCTGAATCGCGCGCTCGCGGCGGCGCTTCCCGAGCTCGCGCGGCTCGCCGAGCCGCCGATCCTCGTCCATCAAACCGGCCCGGACGACATCGTCCCAGCGCAGGCCGGTGCACGCTCCTACCCCGAGGGCCGCTACGAAGCGCGGGCGTTCCTCGACGACATGCCGCAGCGGATGGCCGCGGCCGACCTCGTGGTCTGCCGCGCCGGTGCGACGACGCTGGCCGAGCTCGCGGCCGCCGGTCGCCCGGCGATCCTCGTTCCGTACCCCTTCGCCGCCGACGACCACCAGCGGCACAACGCCGAGGCGATGCAGGCGACGGGGCGGCCGTGGTCATCCGCGATGCGGACCTGACGGGGCCGGGCCTGGCCGGCGCGATCGCTGCGCTGGGTCGCGACCGGTCCCGGCTGCACGACATGGGTCGCGCGGCGCGCGGCATGGGCCGACCCGAGGCCACGCACGCGATCGTCGCCGTCGCGGCTCGGCTCCTCGACGGGCAACCGCCGGAGGCACGCGATGTTCCGTAAGGCGCGCCGCGTGCACTTCGTCGGGATCGGGGGTGCCGGGATGAGCGGCATCGCCGAGGTCCTGGTCAACCTGCGGCTATCCCGTCACCGGCTCGGATCTCGGCGACGAGCCCGGCCACGCGGCGACTGCGCAAGCTCGGGCGCCGTGGTGTATCGGGGGCACCGTGCCGGACCACGTGCGCGACGCGGACGTCGTCGTCGTCTCCTCGGCCGTGCAGCCCGACAATCCGGAGGTCGTCGAGGCCCGACGGCTCAAGATCCCGGTGATCCCGCGCGCCGAGATGCTGGCCGAGCTGATGCGCATGAAGTACGGCGTCGCGGTCGGCTGGCGCGCACGGCAAGACGACGACGACGGCGATGATCGCCGAGGTCCTCGACCGACGCCGGCCTCGACCCGACCGTGGTCATCGGCGGCCACGTGGGCAAGCTGCGCTCGGGCGCGAAGCTCGGGCGCGGCGACCTGCTGGTCGCCGAGGCCGACGAGTCGGACGGCTCGTTCCTGAAGATGAAGCCCACGATCGCGGTCGTCACGAACATCGACCGCGAGCACCTCGACCACTACCGCGACCTCGCCGCGATCCAGGACGCGTTCGTCGCGTTCCTGTCGCGCGTGCCGTTCTACGGGGCCGCCGTGGTCTGCCTCGACGACCGCAACGTGCGCGCCATCCTGCCGCGCGTCGACCGCAAGGTCATCCCCTACGGCTTGTCGAGCGATGCCGACCGTCGTCGCGACGAACGTCGTGATCGAGGGGTTCCGCACGCGGTTCGACGCGCACGACCGCGGCCGGCGCGCTGGGCTCGATCGAGCTCGCGGTCCCCGGCCGCCACGCCGTCTACAACAGCCTGGCCGCGATCGCCGTGGGGCTCGAGCTGGACGTACCGTTCGCCAAGATCGCCCAAGGCGCTGCGCCGGTTCCAGGGGGTCGACCGGCGCCTGCAGCTGCCGAGGCGAGGCGTTCGGGGCGCTGGTGCTCGACGACTACGGCCATCATCCGACGGAGATCGAGGCGACGCTCGCCGCGGTGCGCGAGGGGTTCGGCGCCCGGACGATCGTCGTGTTCCAGCCGCACCGGTACACGCGGACCCAGGCGCTGCTCGAGGAGTTCGGCGCGCGCGTTCTTCCTCGCCGATCGGGTGATCGTCACGACGATCTATGCCGGCGAGCGAGACGCCGATCCCCGGGATCGACGGCGAGCCGGTGGCCGACGCGCTCGTGCGCCACGGCCACCCGGCGGTGACCTACGAGCCGAGCCTCGAGCGCATTCCGGCGCGGCTACGCACGTCCCTGCGGCCGGGCGACATCGTGCTGACGCTCGGGCGCGGGCGACGTGTGGCACGTCGCCGAGCAGCTCGTGCGGCTCGGCTCGGCCCGCAAGCGCCGCGCCGGAGGGCGAGGATCGAGACCCCGTATCCCGCTCGACGTCGTGCCCGAGCAGCGCTATCTGCGCAGCCGGCAGAACCGGCGCGTGCGCAAGGTCCGCCGCGCGCGGGACGTGGTCCGGGGCCTGTGGATTCTCGCGGCGGCCGCGGTCCTCGTGACGGTCGTGCTCCAGGGCGTCAAGGGCGCGCTGCGGGCGCTCGAGACGAGCTCCGAGTTCGCGCTGTCACGGATCGAGATCACGGGAAACGAGCGCATCCCGCGCGAGCGCATCGAGTCGCGGCTCGCGCCGTGGGTCGGCCGGAGCGTGCTGGCGGTCGATCTGCCGTCCGTGGAAGCGGAGATCGAGACCGAACCCTGGGTGCTCGACGCCGCGGTGCGACGGGTCCTGCCGCACACGCTGTGCGTGACCGTGCGCGAGCGCGTCCTGGCGGCCCTTGCGGTGGTCGACGGGCGCGTGCTCCTCGTCGACGCCACCGGGCACCTGATCGGTCCGTTGGGCGAGGGAGCGATCGAATCGCTTCCCGTGCTCACCGGGCTCGACGGGCGCGACCCATCGCGCCTCGCGACGTTGCTCGCGCGTGGCGTGGACGCGCTCGGCGCGATCGAGCGCGCCGCCCCGTCGTTCGCCCGTGCCGTATCCGAGCTCGACCTCTCGGCCCCCGATCGCCTGGCGCTGCGCACGGCCGACGGCGGGCCTTCGATCCTCCTCGATCCCGAGCGCGTCGACCGCAACCTGTCGGCGTTCCTCGACCTGCGGGGCGAGATCGAGCGGCTCGTCGGCCGCGCCAGCTACGTCGACCTGCGCTGGCAGGACCGCATCGCCTTGAAGCCTGCAACCCAACCCTCGATGGGAGAAGACGGATGAGCCATGGCTAAGATCGCGCGCTACGTCGTCGGCCTGGACATCGGGACCACGAAGATCTGCTGCGTCGTCGCCGAGCCGATCGCCGGCGGCGAGACACGGATCGTCGGGGTCGGCGAAGCGCCCTCGCGCGGCCTGCGCAAGGGGGTGGTGGTCAACCTGGAAGCGACGGTCGAGGCGGTGAAGGCCGCCGTGGCCGACGCGGAGACGATGGCCGGGACCAGCATCGACACGGTCACGGTCGGCATCGCGGGCGGGCACATCCGCTCGTTCAACAGCCGCGGCGTCATCGCCGTGTCGTCGAAGGATCGCACGGTGACGCGCGACGACGTGCGGCGCGTGATGGACGCGGCCCGCGCGGTGAGCATCCCGCAGGACCGCGAGATCCTGCACGTGCTGCCCCAGGAGTTCGTGCTCGACGAGCAGGGCGGGATCACCACCCCCGAGGGGCATCGTCGGATCACGGCTCGAGGCCAACGTGCACATCGTCACCGCGGCCACGACGTCGATCCAGAACCTCGTGACCTGCGCCAATCGCGCGGGCATCGAGGTCGGCGACACCGTGCTCGAGCAGCTCGCCGCGGCCGAGTGCGTCCTGTCCGAGGACGAGCGCGATCTCGGCGTGGCCCTGATCGACATCGGCGGCGGCACGACCGATCTGGCCATGCTTCGAGCGCGGGTCGATCTGGCACACCGCCGTGCTGCCGGTCGGGGGCGATCATTTCACGAACGACCTGGCGGTCGGGCTGCGCACGCCGATCCCGGACGCCGAGAGGCTGAAGAAGAAGCACGGCTGCGCGCTCGCCGCTCTGGCCCAGGAGAACGAGCCGATCGAGGTACCGACCGTCGGCGGCCGCAAGCCGCGCCTGCTGTCGCAGCAGGTAATGGCGGAGATCCTGCAGCCCCGCGCGGAGGAGATCTTCGCCCTGATCCAGCAGGAGATCGTGCGCGCGGGCTTCGAGCGCACGCTGAACGCCGGCGTGGTGCTGACCGGCGGCGGCTGCCTGCTGCCCGGTGTGACCGAGGTCGCCGAGCAGGTGTTCGAGGCGCCGGTGCGCCTCGGGCGGGCCGCGGGGATCGACGGGCTGATCGAGGCCTCGGCCGGGCCGCAGCACGCGACCGCCGCCGGCCTCGCGCTCCACACCGCTCGAAACCGGCAGACCGACCCGCGGCGCACGACCGCGACTGCCGTGCACGGACCGTTCGGCGCGGTGGGCGCGCGCGTCAAGAGCTGGTTCGGGAGATGTTCTCGGAATCCTGTAGACCTGTAGAGAGGAGATGGGGTTCATGATCACGATGGACGACAAGCACGACGGCCGCCGCAAGGGGCTCAACCTGTCCCTCGAGGACGCGCAGACGACCCACGCGAACATCAAGGTCGTCGGCATCGGCGGCGGCGGTGGCAACGCGGTCAACCGGATGATCGCCACGGGGATCGAGGGCGTGAAGTTCCTGGCCGCGAACACCGATTGCCAGGCGCTCCACGGCCATCGCGCCCCGATCAAGCTCCAGCTCGGAGCGAAGCTGACGAAGGGGCTGGGTGCCGGCGGCGAACCCGGAGGTCGGCCGCAGCGCGGCGCTCGAGGACACGGAGAAGATCGTCGAGGCCCTGAGCGGCGCGGACATGGTGTTCGTCACGACCGGTCTCGGCGGTGGCACCGGCACGGGGGCCGCGCCGATCATCGCCAACCTGGCGCGCGAGATGGGTGCGCTCGTCGTCGCCGTGGTCACGATGCCGTTCGGTTTCGAGGGCCGGCGCCGGCGGATCCAGGCCGAGGAAGGGCTGACGAATCTGCGGGACGTCGTCGACACGCTGATCACGATCCCCAACGACAAGCTGCTGCACACGGTCGAGCGCGGGACGCCGATGGGCGCCGCGTTCATGGTGGCGGACGACATCCTGCGGCAGGCGGTGCAGGGCATCTCGGATCTGATCACCGTGCCCGGCGAGATCAACCTCGACTTCGCCGACGTGAAACGGTCATGTCGGGGATGGGCATGGCGCTGATGGGTACCGGCGTGGCCGACGGCGAGCACCGCGCGGTCGAGGCGGCCCAGCGCGCGATCTCGTCACCGCTTCTCGAGGACGCGTCGATCCACGGCGCCCGCGGCGTGCTGATCAACGTCACCGGCGGCGAGACATGTCGCTGCACGAGGTGTCCGAGGCGGCCAAGATCATGCAGGAGGCCGCCGACCCCGAAGCGAACATCATCTTCGGCACCGTCATCGATCCCAAGTTCTCCGGGTCGGTCAAGGTCACGGTGATCGCCACGGGGTTCGTCCACGGCGCGCCCCGGCGCACCGTGGTCCGCGAAGCGCCCGTGGTAGAATCCGCTCCGCCGGTCCACGCGGCTCAGGTGGCCCAGGTCGGCCACGTGCCCCACGTGCCCCATGTGGCCCACGTCGAGCCCGTCCGAGAGCCCGAGCCGCGACGGCCCGAGCGGTATTTTCGTCGCGGGATCAACGAGCCCCTGGAGTTCGACGCGAACGACGATGGCTTCACGCCGAACTTCGGCAAGATGAAGGACGACCTGGACGTGCCGGCGTTCCTGCGGAAACAGATGGACTGACGCATGACCGAGCCGGCGCAGCCCCGAGGATGCGGCGGGTCGGCGGCGCATCCTCGTGATCGACGACGACCCGGAGACCGGTCGTCTGATCCGCACCTGGTTCGCCGCCGAGCCGTACGACATCCACGAGGCGCACGACGGCGCGACGGGGATCGAGATCGCGCGTTCGACGCGCGCCGACCTGATCGTCCTCGACCTGCGCATGCCGGGCATCGACGGGTTCAGCGTCGCGCGCGCGCTGAAGCAGGATCCGTTGACGCGCAGCACGCCGGTGCTGATGGTCACGGCGTGCCGCGACGTGAACGCCAAGGTCGAGGCGTTCGGCGCGGGCACCGACGACTACGTTACCAAGCCGTTCCAGTTCGAGGAGCTCGACGCGCGGATCCGCTCGATGTTGAGGCGCCGCGACTTCCTCGTGGGCCTCGAGGGCACGATCCGCGAGCTGACGTCGACGAACGAGGAGCTCGAGCAGCTGCTGATCACCGACGAGAAGACCGGGCTGTACAACTTCCGCGAGTTCCGCAGACGGCTGCGCGACGAGTGGGCCCGCGCCGAGCGCTATCGCACGCCGCTGTCGCTCGTGTTTCTCGACGTCGACGACTTCAAGCAACTGAACGACCGGCTGGGCCACCCGGCCGGGGACCGGATCCTGGCCGAGTTCGCAACGCTCGTCGCTGGGCGGCGCGCGGGGCACGCGACTTCGCCGCGCGCTACGGCGGCGAGGAGTTCTCGGTCATCCTGCCGCACACGCAGCTCGACATGGCGCTGCGCGTCGCCGATCGCATCCGCCGGCGGTCCGCGAGTTCGTGTTCCTGGCCGATGAAGCGCCGTCCCGCGTCACCGTCTCGGCCGGCGTCGCGACCTTCCCGTCGTCCGAAATCGATTCGGTCGACGCGTTGATCCGCGCGGCGGACGTGGCGCTGTACCGCGCGAAGGACCTGGGGAAGGACCGCGTCGTCGCCGCGGGCTCGACGGGCTCGACGGACGAGCGCCCGAACGACCCATCGCGCCGGCGTGGCGGCCGCGCGGTCAAGTCGGAGAACTGAGGCGCAGTCGGAATCTCGAAGTCAGCAGCGGAGCTCGTAGAGCGGCAGGTGTCTTCCAGGGACGCTGGCCGACTCGCGGCTCCCGACCCCAACGGCTCCTGCGGCCCGGTAGAAGCCGTCGGCGTGCGGGTCCCCGACGATCAGGATCTTCGGCAGTCCGTGCACGCGAGCGATCGCACGGGCGTGGCGGAGCAACCGACCACCGTGGCCCCGACCGATCGCCGCGGGTTCGACGAACAGGTACGCGAGCTCGGCGCCGTCGGGCGACTCGAGATCGAGGCCGTGGAACGCGACGACCCGCCCGCGATCCTCGAGCACGTAGGTCGGCTTCGCGGCGAGCCGATCTCCGGCGACGGTCAGCTCCCTCTCGCATGCGGCGAGGAACTCGCGGTCGTAGCCCCAGTGCGCCTTCGAGCGCAGGGCGAGCGCTGAAAGCGCGGGTGCTTCGGCCGGCCGTGCCGGGCGGATCCGCGCGTCGTCCGGGCTCGCCGTCGCGTGAGCCGCGACCCACGCTTGGACCACGTCGAGGAACTCGTGCTTGGCCCGGCGCTCGATCCACGGGTAGTGACCACAGCGCGCGAGCTCGCGAAACTCGATCCGTGGGAGATACGGCGCGAGGCTGTCGCGGATCGACCGACCGGGGTGCGGATCGTCCGCGCCGTGCAGCATCAGGACCGGCACGTCGATCGAGGCGAATGCTGCCTGTACGACGCCCCGCTCTTCGAGCGCGAGGTAGTCGCTCCAGGTCTCGCGATGGGCTCGCGCGTCGCAGGAATCGACCTCGAGGGCCCGGACCTCGGGGTCACAGGAGTAGGCCGGAAGGAGCAGATCGGCCACGCTCTGCAGCCGTGCGTCCGCGTCGGACACATCGTTGTCGAGACGGTCGAGCCGGCGTCGCAGCTCGGAATCGATCCGTCGATCGAGACACGCGCGAAGCTCCCCGCGCGCTTTGGGATCGAACGTTCCACAGCTGACCAGAACGAGCGAAGCGACTCTCCGCGGATACGCGGCGGCGTGGATCAGCGCCAGCATCGCGCCCCACGAGTGGCCCAGGACGGTCGGACGCTTTCCCGGCGAATGCGCGTCGATCGCTTCCTCGAGATCCGCGACGTGTCGATCGACGGTCAGAGGCTGCGGTCCGCTCCGGCGCTGGAGCGGCTCGAGGACGCGGCACGTGCGGGCGAGCTCCCGGGACAACGGCGCGAGCGACCCGGGCGCTCCCGGGCCGCCGTGCACGAGGACGACGGGCGGTCCGCTCGACCCGTGCTCGCGTACCGCGATCGTCATCCGGCCTCCGCGGGGCTCTCCGACGCGTGGAACGCCACGACCTTCCAGCCCGTCGCGGTCCGCATGTAGGTCTTGGTGAACCGGTAGTCGTCGGTGATCGCCTTGCCCTCGGCGGTGCGCGACCGCACGAGACGCCCCGTCACGACCGCCGATTCGCCGTGGAGCGCGACGTGGACGTCCGACGTCTCGTACCGATCGAACTTCATGCGTCCCGCGCGCCAGATCGACAGCGCATCGACCTTGGTCATGCTCGGCATCCGTGGCACCGTCACGACGAGGTCCTCGGCCCACAGTTGATCGAGAGCGTCCGCGTCGCCGCGGACGTGGGCCTCGTTCCATGTGTTTTCGAGGGCTAGGAGCTCGGTCTTCGTCCGATCCTCGCCGAGCGCCGCCTTCGTCGCCTGCCAGGCCACGGCGCGCCACTCGCCGCCCGTGCGCCGGAACGTCCCGGTGTTGAGATAGCGGGTCACGAGGGTCCTTCCGCCCTGCTCGGTCGTGCCGACGAGACGAAACGTGACAACTGCCGTGTCGCCCAGATCCTGAATCCGCACGTCCTCGGCCGTGTAGGTCGTCTTCGGCTCGTCGGCGCTCGACTCCGCGCTCAGGTCGCTCAGGATGTCGGCCTTGCCGATCCGGCGACCGCTCGACCCGGTGTAGACGAGCTCGTCGGCCCAGAACCGCTCGTGCGTCGCTCGATCGCTCCGCGACGCTCCGGCGAGGAACTGCGTCAGAAGCTCGGTCAGCGCGGTAGTGGTCGGAGTCGGCTCGGCGGGCGCTCGGCTCGCGAGGAACAGCACGAGCACCGATGCGAAGACCCGTCTCATACGGTGCGCCTCCCCAGGCAGAAGTAGACCTTGGCCTGCGAACGATGCGTTGGATCTGCGAGACATGCGAGCAACTCGGCTTCGACCGCCGGGAACTTCGATCCGCAATGCTGCTGCAGCAGGTACATGCGCCCGAGGCGTCTGTGCCATGCGTCGATCACGTCGGGAAGCGCGGGACCGTCGAACGCCAGCTCACGGTCCTCGAGGACCAGCTCGCTCTCGATCGCGAAGCCTGCGCGCTCGAGATGCCCGCGGAGCTTCCGCCCCATCAGGAAGTCGTACCGACCGGCCACGAGCGCGTCCTCGCGGTAGTCGTCGAGCAGGGCCCGCGTCGCGCTCGAGAGCGGCTCGTGGCCGAACAGGTCGTTGACCTCGGTCAGCGCGATCCAGCCATCCGGCACGAGGTGCCGCGACCACGCGGTCAGCGTCGACGCGAGATCGGGGAAGAACGCGGGGAGGAAGCTCGACCAGATGCCGTCGGCGACGACACCGAGCTCCCCGCCGGTGCCCAGATCGACACGCCGGAACTCGGCCTCCGGAATCCCGCGCGAACGCGCGTGGCCCAGGAGCTCCTCGTTCGCGTCGATGCCGATGACGCGCGCACCGCGCGCCGCGAGCTCGGCCGCCTGGTCGCCGACGTTGCACCCGAGGTCGAGCACCGCCTGACCGTCGATCGGCGGGAGCGTGGCATAGATCTCGGGCCATGGCCGCCAGCTCTTCTGGCGTGCGTATTCGTCGGCGAGGCTCATTCGCCGATCTCCCGCTGCAGCACGCGGGCCAGGGCCAGCGCGCCGCTCGACGATTCGACCCGGTCGCGGTCTTCGACCGACCAGATCGCGGACAGCACCGCTTGCGCGAACGCCCACGACAGGACGCGCTGACGATCGCAACTCAGCTCGTCCACGAGACGTTCCACGCGCCTCCGGACGATCGCGCGATCGGCGAACAGGTCCGGTCGGGCCTGCGGATTGCGCAGCGCCGCGCCCAGCTCGAACTCGAGCTCCCCGACGACGCCCTTCGGGTCGATCGCGAGCCAACCGCGCTCGCGATCGAAGAGCACGTTGTCGTGGTGCAGGTCTCCGTGGAGCAGCCGCGCTGTCCCCTGCGTCTCGCAGAGCTCGCGATACGTGCTCTGCGCCGCCGCGACGAGCTCCACCGGGATCTGCGCGTCGCCGCTCACGGCGTAGCGCTCGAACGCACGTCCCCAATCCCGGACCGTGGGAACCGCGAACGCCGGCATGCACGGGGACATCGCCTGGATCGTCCGGGCCAGGATGCGGCTCGCCTCTTCGTCCTCTCCGCGCAAGGTCAGACGGGCCAACGAATGGCCCGGGTCGAGCCGCTCGAGCAGCACCGCGCCATCGACGTGCTCGTGAACGCGAACCATCCCGCGCCCGTCGAACGCACGCAGGATCTCTCCCGCGCGGCGCTCGTCGTCATCCTCCGCGACGACCTTCAGCACGACGGGGAGACCATTGCGCCGGCCGAACACGATCACCGAGCGGTCGGTCTCGACGACGCGCTCGATCTCGATGCGCCACGCGACGATCCGCTCGTCGACCCGCGTGTCGAGCGAAACGCTCACGTCCCGTCTTTCACGGTCGGACGCGGAATATCCCGGTGCTGAGATACCGTAACCCGGAGTCGACGGCGATCGTGCCGACCGTCGCGTCCGGCCCGAGCCGCTCCGCCACGCACAGCGCGGCGATGACGTTCGCGCCGGTCGAGGTCCCGCCGAAGACCGCCTCCTCGCGTGCGAGCCGCCGTGCCATGGCCTGCGCGTCCTCGGTGCTCACGCCGAGGATCTCGTCGACCTCGTCGCGCCGCCACAGCGGGGGCAAGAACCCGATCCCGATCCCCTCGATCTTGTGCGCGCCTGGGGCCCCTCCCGAGAGCACCGGCGACTCCGCCGGCTCGACCGCCGTCACGTGGAGCCGCGGTTGGTGACGTCGTAGCGCCGCCGCCGTACCGTGGATCGAATGCGCCGAGCCGACCGACTGCACGAACGCGTCGACGCGCCCTCCGGCCTGCTGCCACATCTCCTCGCCCAGGGCGTGATACCCGGCCTCCCCGGCCCGATTGTTCAGCTGATCGCAATACCAATGGCCCGGCCGCTCGCTGATCTCGCGCGCCTCGGCCATCATGGCCCGGATCAGCTGCTGGGTAATCTGACCGGCGGCGCTCGGGATCTCGGTCAACTCCGCGCCGTACGCGCGCATCGTATCGCGCTTCTCCTCGCTGAACGCGTCCGAGGTCACGAGGTGCGCTTGGTAGCCTCGCGCCGCGCAGATCAACGCCAGAGACACACCGGTCGTCCCGCCCGTGTACTCGACCACCGTGCCTTCGGGCCGGAGTCGACCGTCGCTGACGGCGTGGTCGATCAGCGCCCTAGCTACGCGGTCCTTCATGCTGCCCGTCGGGTTCGCCGACTCGAGCTTGACGACGATGCGAGCGGATCCGCGGGGCACGACGCGCCGAAGGACGACGAGCGGTGTGCCGCCGATCGCGTCGAGAACGGTCATGCGTCAGCCCCGACCGGACGGGAGCGGAACCCCGCCCCGGGTGTACGCCGGCGGGACGTACAGGTTCAGGGTGCGGAGAGCGGATCTCCCGGTGTTCCGGATCTCGTGCGCCGTCCCGCGCTCGATCAGGAGCAACGATCCCGCTCGAAGCCTGACGCGGCGCGGACCGACGATCGCGACGCCGGTTCCAGCGACGACGAACAGCCACTGGTCGCTCAGGCGATGGCGGTTGTCCGGCCCGCCTTCGCAGTCTCCGGGCGCGAGGACCATCGTGGCCGCCTGCGCGCGCCGATTGCGCAGCGCAACCACGAAGCCCTGGCCGAATCGCAGGTGCTTGTGCGGCACGGGAGGAGCTCAGTGCTGCCGCTCGCGCGCGATATCCGTGGCCATCCGCTTCAGCTCCGGCAGGTCCGGATCCGCGTCCTTCCAGTGGCCCCGCGCAGCCTCGACCTCCCGGAGCGCTCCGGTCTCGTCGCCCTGGTGCTGCAGGACGAGCGCCCGAGCGCAAGTGGCTTCCGCCGTACGCCGCGTCGTGGTCGAGCATCTGCGGCGGCGATGAACTCGGCGAGCTCCCAGTCCCCCGCGTCCATCGCGCTCCGCGCCATCGACTCGAGGCGGAACAGGGCCTGCGACCAGGCATCGGGGCCCGGCGCGGCGCGCAGCGCGCGCGCGACCTCCTTGAGGATCGTCGCGGCCTTCGTCGCGCTGTCCCGTGCGCAGCAAGCAGCTCGCCGCGGAGCGCCGTCGACCCACGGCTCGACCATCGAGCGCGGCGGATCGAGGCCCGAGCGTCAGCTGCGGGACCGCCTCGAGCTCGCGTTCCGCGCGGCCTCGAGCTCGGCCCGCGCCTCGTCGACGCGCCCGAGCCCGAGCAGCGCCTGGCCGGCGAGCGCGTGGCCGACGCAGCGCGCCTGCGGAAACTCCGACTTGCGTCAATTCGCGCCCGGCCTCGAGCGCTTCGTCGTAGCGGCCGCGGTGGATCAGGAAGTTCGGCAGCTCGCGCATGGTTGAACGCGCGGTACGCGCTCGACGACGTGCAGCGCTCGCCGACTCGCGCAGCGTCTTCTCGGCGAGCTTCATCTGTCCCTTGTGCTGGTAGCAGCTGGCGAGCAGGTCGAGGTTGTGCGCGTGGTGCCAGTCGAGAGCCGGGTCGATCTTCTCGGCCTCGTAGTACGCGCGCTCGAGCGCGTCGGTCTTCAGGAACTGCGCGATCGCGTCGTCGACGCGGCCGACGCGCCGCAGGTCGTGCCCCCACATGTGCGCGGCGTGCGGGATCGCCGGCGACAGGCGCGCGTAGTCCTCGCCGTGCTCGAGCGCCTTGTCGATGCGCCCGATCGTCTCGTAGGAGTGCACGAGGTAGTGGTGCGCCGAGGCGTGGTCCGGGACGAGGCGCAGGACCTGCTCGTAGAACGCGATCGACGCCGCGCCGCCGCGCTGGCCGCGGCCCGAGGCGTTGGTCTCCTCGGCGTTGCCGCGCAGGAGCCAGAGCTGCGGGTCGTCGAGGTACTTGGCCAGCGCGTCGTCGATCGCCTTCTTGTAGGCGAGGAACGCGCGTCGCGTCCTTGATGTCGTCCATGGCGGCGAGCTGCTTCTCGCGGATGTCGATGCGCCGGCGCTCGCGGTCGCTCGACGCTCGCCGCGAGCGCCTTCGCCTTCTCGAGGATACTGCTGCGCGGCTCGCGGGTTCTCGAGCCCCGAGTGCGACGTAGCTCAAGCCCGAGATGCGCCATGCGCCAGCTTCGGGATCGAGGCGCAGCGCCTGGTGGAACGACCGCGCCGCCTCGATCCAGACGTAGGACTCGAGGTAGTTGAGCCCCTGGTCGTAGAACGCCTGCGCCTCCGGCCGACGTCGTCGTCGACCGCCTCGTGCGAGTTGCCGATGCCGGTCGCGCAGCGGGAGCGCGCGCTCGAGCAGCTCGGCGGGCACGTAGCTCGGCGGCGCGGCGCAGCCGGCGTGCGGATCGTCCTGCGCGCGGGCCGCGCCGGCGCACGCCACGAGAACCACGAGGCTCACGGCGATCGAGCGCACGATCACACTCCCCTGCGGCGCGCCTTGGCGCGCGCGGACTCCGGACGCGCATGCCGCGGCTCGTAGACGCCGAGCTTGCCTCCGCCAGGCAGCGATACCTGCGTGAACACACCGTAGCCCCGATCCCGGGCCGCCGTGCACTTGATCCCGCGCTTGCGCATCTTCGCGATCAGCGCGCGCACGTCGTCGCACATGAGATACAGCTCGTGCACGTTGTTCTTGTCCGACGGGTGGACCGCGACCTCCGCGGGAGGCAGGCCGAAGATCAGCCACCCGTCGCCGACGTCGACGTGCGGCAGCCGGAGCACGTCACGGAACAGCGCCCGATCGGCCTCCGGCTTGCGGCTGTACACGATCGCGTGCGCGCCGTTGATCATGGCTCCGGCCTCCGATGCCGGTCAGTCTACGATGCCTCGCCGCGAAGGGCCCGGGTGTACTCGTCCACGTGGTTGCACAGCGTGGACAGGTGCGCCTCGGCGGAGTAGCGGACGAGGCGGGCGCCCGGGATCTCCGCGGCCACCCGGCGCGCCAGAGCGATGGGCGCGTTCTCGTCTCGATCGCCGTGGAACAGCGTGAGCGGCACGCGCACCTCGCCGGGACGGAAGCCGAACTCGCGGACGTACAGCCGCAGGTCCCAGACGGGACCCCGCGAGCCCTGGCGCAGCGACTCGCGGATCACCTGCCCGAACGCCTCGAGCCTCCCCGGGACCGCGAAGGCGTCGTAGTCTGCCGGCGGGACGCGCTTCCGCAGCTGCGCCAGCTCCTTCTCTCGCTGACCCGTCGAGACGTTGCCCATCAGACGCAGCAGCGGTCCGAGGATGAACGGGGCCCAGCGCGCGAGCAGCATGGTCAATCGGTTCGGCAGCGGCAGACCGCGCCGAGCCTCCGGCCAGTCCATGCGCCAGCCGCCCGAGACGATCACCGCGTTGCTCACCCGTTCGGGGATCCTGACCGCGCAAGCCGCGACGTACGGAGCGCCTCCCGAGTTGCCGAGAACGGAGAATTGCGGCAGCCCGAGAGCATCGGCGAGGGCGACGGCGTCTTCGGGCCAATCGCAGAGACTTCGTCCGGGCTGGAAGTCGGACCGGCCCATACCCGGTCGATCGGCCGCGATCACGCGCAGACCCGCCCGGCGCCATACGTCGTCACCGACGAGCAGCGGCTCGAGGCGCGATGACGGCGCGCCGTGGAAATACAGGACCGGATGGCCGTCGGGCGAGCCGAATTCGGCCCACCCCAGCATGCGCCCATCGGCGAGCGCGAGCCGGTTGTCGGTCTTCACGCGTGTTTCGAGTGCGGCCGTGGACGACCGCGATCCCCCAGTCTTCGGGCGCGATCCTACACCCGTCGGGCCCCGGCCGATCCACTTTTCAGAATCTCATCGTAGCCTCGGCCGCGGAACTGCAGGAGGCAGAAGCCGTTACCGAACGGGTCGGCCATGCGGGCCAAGCGACCCCACGCGCGCTCGTCGATCTGGCCCTCGAGCGTGGCGCCGGCCGAGAGAGCGCGCGCGACCGCGCCGTCGAGGTCGTCGACCGCGAAGTCGAGGTGCACCGGTGTCCAGTGCCGCCGATAGTCGCGTGACGACCGGGCGTCGGAAAAGGGACGCGTTCCGCTCGCCTGCTCCAGGAGGTAGATCGGCGAGGACGCACCGAGGATCTCGCACGCCTGTGCCCCCAGGTGCCGGCCGAGCGTCAGTCCCAGCCCCTGGACGTAGAACCGGATCCCGCTTTCGAGATCGTCGACGTCGATGTTCACGAGGATATCCGCCACGTCAGCGCCTCTCGACACGATCGTGGCCGCTACCTTGCGCATACGCCTCCTGGCGCAGCGCCGCAGCGAGCGCGACCACGCGCAGGCGCGTCTCGCGAGAGAACCACGAGCGGACGATCGGCTCGAGCGCCCAGGCAAGCCAACCGGGACGGGCGCGAAACTGATACCGAAACGTGACCCTCGTCCTGCCGCCGTCGACCGGCTCGAACTCCCACGCCCCCGCAAACGAGCGGAGCGGCCACGGTCCACGGGTCATCTTGACCGCGACCACCCGGGGCGGGAAGTACGAGACGTACTCCGTCTCCATCCCCATGCCCCATCGCGCCACGCACCACGCCCGGACTCCGACCGCCGGCGCCGACGCACCGCCGAGAAGCTCCGCGTGACGGAGGAACGGATCCCACGCGAGCCGACGAGCGTAGTCCTGTGTGACCGAGAACACCGCGTCCGGGCTAGCATCGACGACCGCGCTGTGCTCAAACCTCATCGGTCTTGCGCTCGGTGACATACGCGTAGAGCAGCTGATCGATCACGCGACCGGCCTTGATCGCGCTCCGGCGCATCCGACCCTCGCAGACGAACCCGACCTTCTCGAGCACTCGACACGAGGCGCCGTTCCCGTCGAACGGTATGGCGTAGACCCGCGTCAACCCGTGCTCCCGGATCGCGTAGGCCGTGACCGCGGCCAGAGCCTCGCTCATGATGCCTCGGCCCCAGAACGCCTCACCGAGCCAGTAGCCGATCTCGGCGGAGATGCGCTCGATGTCGTCGTGGAGCCTGAAGCCGATACCGCCGACGGCTTCGTTTCCCACGGCGATCGCGAAGTTCGTCTCCGGCTCGCTGGCGAGGGCGGCCGCGATGAAGGCGTGCGCATGGGCCGGAGTGTACGGGTGCGGGAACCGATCGCGGAGATGGATCGCGACGCGCGGGTTGTTGGCGTGAACGGCGACCGAGTGCGCGTCGGTCTCGCGCCAGGACCGGACGTCGCACGTTCCGAGCTTCAGTTCCATGCAGGTGCCGTCAGCGTCGGCCCAACCAATCCTGGTACTGTTTCCAGTCGGCGTCGATGAAGAGCAGCCTACGAATGTCCGAGGAGTTCACCGCGGCCAATAGCTCTGCCGTGGCCTGCTGGATCGCGGCACGATCGTCGTCGATCGGCAACTACGTCCCCGGCATCACGGGACGCAGCCCGTGCCGCCGCATGACTTCCATGATCCGCTGAACGTCTGGCGGCCCGCCCGCATTGACCACGTCGCCGATCTCGCGGAAGTAGCCCGGACCGAGCAACCCCGGCGTGATCACGCTGAGCTCCCGCGCGTCCTGGGTCTCGGCGTTCGTGAAGTGGTGCACCTGCCCCCGCGGAATGAACAGGACGTCGCCCGGGCCTACGCGCACCTGCCGCTCACCGACGGTCCAGGTCAAGACGCCGGCGAGCCCATACAGCGTCTCGTCGAACGCTTCGTGGCTGTGCGGCACCGGAACGCGGGCCTGCGCCGGCACGAGAAACTCGAACACCGTGAGGTTCCCGCCGGTCTCCTCGCTCGTCAGCCGGAACCGGATCTCGATCGGACCGGCGCGGATCACGTCGTCTTGCATCACTCGCGCTCCTCCGTCAAGGCTGACCCCAGAAGAGCGATCATACGCCGGTCTGGATGACCACGAGCTCAGCGACAGGAAGTGAACGGGCCTATGACTTCTCCCCCGATCGCGGAGGAGTCGGCCGGGATCGATTTGCCCGGCCGATCAGCGCGAGCTCGTGGCCCCGGCGGCAGCGTGCTGCGGCTCGCCGATCGCGGCCAGCGTTTCGGCCACGCTCTGTGGACTCTCGCGCGAGACCTCGCGCGCGATGTCGTTGAGCGACAGGATCCCCACCAGCCGGCCGTCGAGACCGGTCACCGGCAGCCGCCGGACCTGACGCTCCTGCATGACCCGCTCGGCGCGGTCGAGCGTGTCCTCCGGGCGCAGCGCCAACACGGTCTTGCTCATCGCCACGCTGACCGGAAGCTCGTGGAGCGCCTTGCGCTGGTGCAGGGCCGCCATGCAAGCGTCACGGTCGGTCAGCATGGCGACGACCTTCGATTCCCGATCGACGATCGGCACCACGCCGCAGTCGCCATCCCACATGATGCGGCAGGCGCTCTCGAGCGTCTCGTCCACGCGACAGGAGCGCGCGCCTCTCGTCATGACATCGTCGACTCTCATACGTCACCTCTTCGGCCCCGAGGCCGAGCAGGTCGCCGCAAGCGACGGGCCAACCCGGGGTTCCCTAGCTCCGGGGAAGAACGACGTTCGCTCGTTCTCGAAGGCACGCCTTACAACGCGGGTTGGGCGAGATTGCAAGGAACGTCCCGTTGTTCCACGAATGGGCGTGCGGCGCACTTCTTGCCTACCGCATCACCGGAGTGCGAAGCCCATGATCCGGAAGCTGAAGTCCGGGAAGTACCGCCTGTACTCGAGAAAGAAGGACCCCCGCACGGGGCGGCGCCGGAACCTCGGCACGTTCGCCTCGCTCGAGAAGGCCAAGCGCCACGAGCGCGCGGTCCAGTACTTCAAACGCGCGTCGTAGCCGGAGGCTCCCATGCCAGAGAAAGAAGTCGTCGAACGCGCTCGCAAGAAGGCACGTCAGGGAAAATCGCCGTCGACCCAGGCCGGCGAGTTCGTACGCGAAGAGATCCATCACGTCCGTGAGGGAAAGCACGGCGCGCGCTCGGCGAAGCAGGCCATCGCGATCGGCCTGTCCAAAGCGCGCCGCGCCGGGGTCAAGCTCGGCCCGCCGCCCGAGGGCAAGGCGCCGAAGCCCCGGACCGGCGCCCCGTCGCGCCGGCGCTCGCGTGCCGTGACCAAGGCGCTCAAGAAGGAGCCGCGGTCGAGCGCCTCATCCCGGGCGCTGGCGCGTCAGGCGCGGCGCAGCGCTGCCGCGCGAGGTGCCAAGAGCCGCCGCGCTGCGGCGCGGAAAGCGATCCAGACGAAAGGCCGCACCGGTTTGCGGCAGGCCGCGCGCAAGGCGGCCCGCACCCGCAAGCGCCACGCCGCCTGAAACGGTCGGCATCAGGGAAACTCCGCACGCTCGGCGGTGGACTCCCCTCATGTCGGAAAACCCTCGTCGCTGGCACTCTCTATTGGATGGACTCAATCGCTCCCGAAGATGCCGCCAGTGCGGAGGTGCTCGCCATCACGCTGGCCGATGCCATTGCCGCCGTCGAGCGGGCGGGGATCGACTACCTCCTCGTCGGGGGTCTCGCGGTCGTCGCGCTGGGGCGGTTGCGGCACAGCCGGGACATCGATCTCCTGGTTCGTCCCGACGATGCTCGCACGGCGCTCGAAGCGCTGGGCCGCGCCGGGTTCGAGACCAAGGACGTCAACCCGCACTGGATCTTCAAGGCGTTTCGCGGCGAGCTGCAGGTCGATCTGATCTTCAAGCTGCGCGGAGACATCTACCTCGACGAGGAGATGTTGCGGCGCTCAGGCGTCGAGACCTACAGAGGGATCCGCGTCCGGGTCGCTCCCGCGGAGGACCTGATCGTCATCAAGGCCCTGACCCACGACGAGGAGACACCGCGCCACTGGCACGATGCGCTGGCGCTGATCGCCCGCGGCGGTCTCGACTGGGACTACCTGCTGCGCCGGGCCACCAAGGGTCCACGACGCGTCCTCAGTCTCTTGCACTACGCCACGTCGCTCGATCTCCTGGTTCCGCTCGGGCCGCTGCGACTGCTGAGCGCGCTCGTGCTCGATCCAGAGGCCGGTGTGGAAGATGAAAAGCAGCACGGATGAGAGCGTCTACCGTGCCGAGCGCGTGCGCGAGTCGCTCGCGTGCGAGCCGGAGGTGTCCGAGCTGGGGCTCGAGGTCGTCATCGTCGATGATCGGATCGTGCTCCGCGGCACGCTGACGAGCGACCGGCGCAAGGCTCAGGTGCTCGAGCACGTGCGGCGTCTGTGCCCCGATCTCGAGATCGGCGACGAGCTGCGGATCGAGGTCCTGCGGGGGCCGAAGACGGAGTCCGTGTGATCCGCATCGCCGCGGTGGGGGACGTCCACGTCGGCGAAGACTCGGACGAGCGATTCGAGCCATGGATCGATCGCGTGTGCGCCGAGGCCGACGCGCTCTTGCTTGCGGGCGACCTCACGCGCTCGGGCGCTCCGTCCGAGGCGGCGCGGCTGGCCGAGGAGCTGGCACGGATCCACATACCGATCGTCACCGTGCTCGGAAACCACGACTACCAGGCGGAGAAGCAGGACGAGATCGCCGGGCTACTGCGCGACGTCGGGGTCCACGTCCTCGAGGGGGACAGCGTGGTCCTGCGCGTCGGCGACTCGAAGCTCGGGATCGCCGGGACGAAAGGGTTCGGCGGGGGGTTCGCCGGTGCCTGCGGGAGCGACTTCGGCGAGCCCGAGATGAAAACGTTCGTCCGGCTGACCAAGCGCCTCGCGGGCGAGCTGCAGGAGCAACTCGCCCTGCTCGACGCCGATGCGCGCGTCGCGCTGCTGCACTACGCTCCGATCCCCGAGACGCTCGAGGGTGAGCGGCTCGAGATCTTCCCGTTCCTGGGAAGCTACCTGCTCGCCGAAGCCGTCGATGCTTCGAAACCCGACCTCGTCCTCCACGGCCACGCGCACAGGGGGCGCGAGGTCGGCGTGACGCCGGGTGGGATCCCCGTCCGGAACGTCGCCCGATCGGTGATCAAGCGCCCGTACAAGATCTACCGGCTCGGGGAGAACCCGCGTCTCGAGCACGCCGACACGACCGTCGAAGCGCTCGACGTCTTCCCCCTGCGGTTGGGATTCAGGCCGGTTTGACGCGGCCTCGTCGCGCGAGCCACAGCGCCGCAGCGAGCGCGACCGCGGCGGCGGCGACCGTGACGTCGCCCGTGCGGTCGTAGATCGTCGGCGCGGCGCCCAGCTGCACGTCGTGCGCGGCGAACGCCTCCTCGAACAGCCGCGTGCGCTCGTGGTACCGGCCCTTGCGGTCGACGAAGCCCGAGATGCCGGTGTTCGCCACGCGCACGAACTCGGTCCGGTTCTCGATTGCGCGCAGACGCACCGCGTTCGCCAGGTACTGCTGGAACGGCGTGCGCCCGTACCACGCGTCGTTGGTCATGACGACCTGCAGATCGGCGCCGGCGTTGCGCAGCCGCCGTGCCCGGTCGGGGAACAGCTGCTCGTAGCACACGAGCACGCCGGCTCGCGCGCCATCGACGTCGATCACGACGTCCGCCGGCCCGGAGTCGAACCCTCCGGAGAGCCAGCGCCAGTTCCCGCCACGCCCCTCGACGAGCGGCCCGAGCCAGCGCCGGAACGGCGTGGCCTCGACGAACGGGACGAGGTACACCTTCGCGCCCCACGCGGGATCGATCGTCCCATCGCGCCCGACGTGGACCGCCGCGTTGTACAGGTCGTAGTCGTCCTTCGTGCGAACGCGGTAGTACTCGACGCCGACGAGAAACGCGTCGTCGAGCTCGCGCGCGAGCGCCTGCACCTCGGGCATGACGTAGGTCTGCGGCTCCTCGAGCCGGTGGACGATCGGGTACGGCCGCGCGCTCTCGGGCCACACGATCAGCTCCGGGTCGAGGCGGTCGGCCTGCCGCGACAGCTCGACGAGGCGGTCGCGTTGGCCTTGCTCTGTGCCCTGGCCGTGCTTCACGTCGAGCGGAATGTTCGGCTGGACGAGTGCGACGCGGATCGTGCTCGTCGTCGGCTCGTCGCGCAGCCAGGTCCAGCCGTCGTACGCCAGCACGGCGACGAGCAGCGCGCCGAGCGCGACGGCCGAGACTCGCCGCTCGCGTGGACGCGGGGCGAGCAGGGCACCATGCAGCAGTCCGTTCACGGCCAGGGCGAACGCCCCGACGCCGTAATGGCCCACGAGGTCTGCGAACTGGATCAGGAACGGGTACTGGGCCAGCGCATGCGCCGGGTGGTCGCCGGGCATCCTCAGATCCCCGAACGTCTGCAGCCAGTCGATCGGGATCCAGGTCGCGGGCAGGAGCACGCCCCAGCCGATCCCGGTGCGCCGCCTGAGCCATGCGGCGAGCATGAGGCACCCGGCGATCCGCGCGGCGAGCGCGGCGGCGAAGGCCAGATAGAGCAGCGCCGCGAGCCACGAGAAGTGCAGCATCGCGATGCAGAAGTGCAGGCCGAAGAGCGCAGCGACGAAGCCGAAGAGGAATCCGCCCTGGAAGCGCTTGTAGCTCGCCCCCTCGGGCTGCCGGTCGAGCCAGTGGAGCACCGGCACGAACGCGACGAAGGTCGGTACGACGAGTGGGACGTAGTACCCCGCCCCGTAGAGCGCGCCGCCCACGGCGAGCGCAGCCCAGCCGCTCGCTCGGGATCGCGTCACGCGCTCAGTCGCGGGCCAGGACCAGGCATGCGTTGTGGCCTCCGAACCCGTAGGACAGCTTCAGGCACACGCGCACATCCGCGGTCCGCGGCTTGTTCGCCACGACATCGAGGTCGCAGTCCGGGTCGGGGGTTTCGTAGTTGATCGTCGGCGCGAGAACCCCCTCGCGTAACGACAGCGCCGCCGCGGCGGTCTCGAGCGGCCCCGAGGCCGCGATCCCATGGCCGGTCATCGACTTCAGGCCGGTCACGGCGATCCGATCGGTGTGCGGGCCGAAATGGGCGCGGATCGCACGGGCCTCGGTCTTGTCGTTCAGCTGCGTCGAGGTCCCATGGGCGCTGATCGCGTCGACGGCCTCTCGCTCGAGCCCGGCCGAGCGCAGCGCCCCATCGAGCAATGCCACGATCGAGCGCCCGCTCTCGTCGAGCTGCATCATCGACCGCGCGTCGCAGTTCGTCGCATACCCCGCGACGCGGGCGTAGCTCGTTGCTCCGCGGGCCTGTGCGTGCTCCTGGGCCTCGAGCACGAGGATCGTCGCGCCCTCGCCAAGCACGAACCCGTCCCGATGGAGGTCGAACGGTCGACTCGCTCGCTCGGGGTCCTGGTTGCGCGTCGACATCGTGTGCAGGCGGTCGAAGCCCATCAGGCCGTAGGCGTCGTGGTCCGAGACGACCGCCTCGGCGCCGCCGGCGAGCGCGACGTCGGCCTCGCCCGCGCGCAGGATCCGGAACGCGTCGCCGATGGCCATCGTCCCCGCAGCACAGGCGGTCGAGAGCGCCTTGCACTCGCCGCGGGCACCGGTGCGGATCGCGATCTGGCCCGCCGGGGCGTTGGGGATCAGCATCGGCAGGGCGTAGCGCTTCACGGCCGACTTCGACCGGGTCTCGCGCCACGTGCCGTGCGATTGCTCGACCGTGGTCAGTCCGCCGATCCCCGATCCGATGATCGTGGCCACGCGCGCCGGATCGATCCCGGCGATCCGGCTCTCGCCGTCGCGCTCGGGATCGGCCTCGAACCCGAGACCCGCGTCGCCCAGCGCCTCGAGCGCCGCGACGATGCCGAACTGGCACACGCGGTCGAGCAGCCGCGCATCCTTGGCCGGGATGCCGAGCTGCTCGGGGTCGAAATCGGCGACAGGAGCGCCGATCTGGGTTGCGAGTCCAGTCTCTCGAACCCACGGAGAGTCGAGCCGGCGCACGCCCGAGCGACCCGCGAGACACGCTTGCCAGAACCGCTTGCGGGAGACGCCGATCGGCGAGACGACACCGATGCCCGTGATCAGGACGTGCCGGGTCATCGGCGGCGGATGCTATCATGCGCCGAATGAGCCGGTCCAGCCGGGAGGTCGAGGTCAAGCTGGGCTTCGACACGGTGGATCTTGCGCTCGCCGCGATCGCGGCCCTCGGCGCGCAGCGCATGTCCGAGCGCGAATTCGAGGACAATATCGTGTACGACCGGGCCGTGGACCCGCTCGCCGGCGCGGGCAAGCTGCTGCGGCTGCGACGGGTCGCCGGGCGATCGATCGTGACGTTCAAGGAGCCCGTTCCCGGAGAGCACGCGTACAAGGTCCGCGCGGAGGCCGAGATCGAGATCGACGACCCGGCCGAGTTCCAGCGGATCGTATCGGGCCTCGGGCTCGGCCCCGTGTATCGGTACCAGAAGTATCGAACGCAGTTCCGTCTCGGCGACCTCGACCTGCTCCTCGACGAGACGCCGATCGGGTGCTTCGTCGAGCTCGAAGGCCCGCCGGGAGAGATCGATCGCGCGGCGCGGGGGCTCGGCCGGGACCCCGACCAGTACATCCTCGAGACGTATCACGAGCTCCATGAGCGGATCGCGCATGCCCGCGGGGTCGAGCCCGGCGATCTGGTGTTCGACGACGTGCCAGGGAAGGTGGGCGGTCGATGAGAGCGATGGTGCTCTCCGCCGGTCTCGGCCTGCGGATGCGCCCGCTGACGTACGAGACCCCCAAGCCGGCGATCCCCGTCCTCGGCCGGCCGATCCTGGTGCAGATCCTCGAGCGCCTGGCCCGGTTCGGCGTGACGCGCGCGATCGTGAACGTGCACCACCTGGCGGATGCGGTCGAGCGGCTGTGTGGCTCGACACCGGGCTTGCCCGAAACGCGCATCTCTCGCGAGCCGGTCCTGCTCGGAACGGGCGGCGGGTTGCGCCAGGCCGGACCGAGCCTCCTCGGTGCGGGTCCGATCCTCGTGCACAACGGTGACTGTCTGTCGGATATCGATTTCGGTGCCGTGGTCGAGCACCACGTGCGCTCCCGACGGCTCGCGACGCTCGTCGTCGTGCCGGCCCGGCCGGGCTACGGCACGGTCGAGATCGGCGAGGATGGGGCGGTTCTGTCGCTCGCCGGTGCGCCGGCCGTGCGGCCCGAGCGCGTGCGCTCGAAACGGCTCTTTACCGGATGCCACGTGATCGACGAGGCCGTGCTCGACCGGATTCCGGGCCCGGGGCCGAGCTGCATCGTCACCGACGTGTACCGCAAGCTCGCCGCCGAAGGCCGGCTGGGGGCGTTCGTCCACGACGGATACTGGTGGGAGTTCGGTGAGCCCGGCGTGTATCTCGAGGGGTCGCTGGGGCTGATCGATCTCGAGCCCGCAAGGCGGGAGCGGATCGCCGTATGCGACCCCGTCACCCCGGTCGACGGCGCCCGAATCGCCCGCGGGCGAGACGCGTCGATCGAGGCGAGCGCCGCCATCCGGGGGCGTGTCGCGGTCGGCCCGCGATGTCGGATCGAGGCCCGGGCGACGATCGTGGACTCGATCCTCCTCGACGACGCGAGCGTTGGACCGGGCTGCCGTCTGAGCCGCGTCATCGTCGGCTCGGGCACGGCGTTGCCCGCGGGGCTCGATCTGCGAGACGCGGTCGTGTGTCGCGATCCCGGCTCCGTCGATCTGACCGGCGGGATCGCACGGGCCGGGGCGAACCTCGTCCGCGCTCTCCGCGTGGAGCGGGCGCCGGCATGACGGGGGCGCGGCCCGAGGTCCTGCGGTTCCTGGCCCACCGGTTTCCGGGATCGAGCGTGGCGCACCTGACAGGGGACGGGTCCACTCGATCCTTTCTGCGCGTGACGCCGGTCGCAGGTCCAAGCGCGATCGTCATGGACTACGGCCGGCCGGTCGAGTGTCCGACCGATGACGAGCGGTTGACCCGTGTGTTCCAGAAGGCCGCGCTTCCCGTGGCCGCGATTCTCGAATCCCATGCCGAGGTCGGGATCCTGATCATCCAGGATGTGGGGGACGAGAGCCTCGAGTCGGCGCTACTCGCGGATGCGCGATGCTTTGCGCCCGAGCGGCAGCCCCCGCGACTGCTGGTCCAGGCTGTCGAGCTCGCGGCGGACGTGGCCCGGCTCGGCTCGCCGGTGCTCGCCGTGTCCGATCGGGCAGCTGGCCCGGCTCTCGATGCCGAGCGGTTCCGGTACGAGATGCGGTTCTTCCTCGAGCATTTCGTGAGCGGACATCTGGGGCGCTCAGGGATCGATTCCGCTCTCGCGGATGGGCTCTTTGAGCTGGCAGACGAGGCAGCCGACGGCGGGCCGAAGGTCCTGTGCCACCGGGACTACCACAGTCGAAACCTGATGGTGAGCGGTGCCGACCTGGTGATGGTCGACATCCAGGACGCGCGGTGGGGGCCCGACACCTATGACCTGGCCTCCATCCTACGGGACGCCTACCTGCCGATACCGGACGATTGGGTGAGCCCGCTGATCGACAAGTTCATCGAGCGCTCCGGCACGATCCGCTCCAGGGCCGAGCTCCTCGAGCGATTCCACGTCGTCGCGACTCAGAGAATGATCAAGGCTTTGGGTAGCTTCGGGTACCTGGGTCGGATCCGTGGGGCGCGGTACGTGGCCTCGATCGCCCCTACCGTTGCCAGGCTGAGGCGTTCGATGCCCCTGCACACCCAAACTGCGAGGCTTCTCGAGCTCCTGGAATCAGCGGACGCCCTACCGACGGACATCGAGGTCCGCGAACAGTAGCCCTGGGGTCAGCACACCCCGATGGGATCGACCGGCCTCTCCTACTCCGCCCAAACAGCGCTGGGCGAGATCGTTCGGGGAGACTCGAATCCAGAACGGGCCCGGATGCGCTTCGATCACCCATTCGGGACCGGCGGGATGGATACGCGCGGACCGCGCCACGACCTCGGAGCCATTGGCCTCGGCCTTGGGTGGCCTGACGACCAGGCTCGACGGAAACGGCTGAGGCCTGTCCCGGTAGGACGCACGGCGCGCCTGGCCGTTTTTCGACGCGCCGCCCTTGATTCGCTCGCCGTCCGCCAGGCGAACGGAGCGCGTTGGGTGGAGGCAGTCGTCGAACAAACCGCCGAACAATGACAGCGGCTCGCCAGGCTCGTCGTCGACGACCCATCCAGGACCCACCGGTACGCCGCTCGTACCTCGGGTGCCATGGGCGCCGTGGAGGGTGGCGACGATCGCCTGCGCGACCGGAGCGGCCGCACCTCGCATGAAGATCACGTTCTGCACGCCCTCGCGCTCGGGTGCAGCCTCGGCCAAGGGCCTAGCGCCCCAGTCCTCGTCGCTGAGCCCAGCCCAGTCCCGCGACGCCACCAAGATCGGAGTCTCCCCAGATTGGGTGCATTGACGCGCGAGCATCGCCCACGCCCGCGTTCGGCGTCGCGAGGCTGATGCGCCACTGGTCGACACCCACGTCTCCGCGGTCGTAGCCACTTCCACCCAAGCGTCGTCCGTGCTCTGGGCGTCCGCGCGCTCCAAAGCCAGACGGAGCCAGGCCTCGATGTCGGTAGGCGTGGGTAGCCACCCATCGCCGTCGCGATCGATGGAGCGCGCATTGCGCTTGGTCTCGGCGACTGAGCCGGCTTCTCCCGGACCCGCGAGAGCGATGGCCCGGGCCACGCTGTCATCGCCCACTCCCGAGGCTGCACCGAACAGGATCGCTCGCGACCCGGGCATCGTCGCGCGGATGGCAACACCGTCCTCCCGACCCTTGCGCTCCGAGAACGCGCCTTCCCGCCTGCGCAACCGATGAGTCCAAACCGCGCGATGGTAGATCTCGAGCCAGCCATACCCGCGTTGCGCGACTCGAAGTGTCCGCTCGAGACTCTCCACCAAACGATCGGCGAGCGGATCGGGACACCCTTGCTCAACTCTCGATTGAGCAGAGCCCGCCACCTTGGTCAGACACCCTGGATACAGATTGGTTGGTGCTCGCGTACTTGCTCGATCTTCATCGAACCACCCCAGCCATCCCTAGGCACACTGTCGGCGCGCCGACGCTCGTGATCAGGGTCTGGCCATCGCGATGACACGATCCGGGGCTCGCATCGAACTCCAGATCGTCGCCGACGAGCAGGCCCGGAAACCCAAGCCTGGCGTGGATCTCGAGGACGTGCGGCGCGAGAGCGTCGCCGATCGCGCCACGACGGATTCGATCCGCATCGGTCACGCGGAACGTTGCTCGACCGCGGAATGGATCGGCTGCTCCGGCCTCCATCCGTCGAACGTGAATCCCTTCGGATACGGTGGAGAGGATCTGCCCCCTGCTCAGCGTCCCGGATTCGATGAACGTGCAGCTCATGCGCGGAAGCACTGGATCGCGAAACGATGCCCGACGCGCGCTCCCGGTCGGGCGATGACGGGCTCGTTTCGCGCTCGCACGGTCGTGCAAGCAAGTGGCGACTCTGCCACCTTGCACCAGGATCACCGTTGCGGTCGACGTCCCCTCGTCATCGATCGATATGGGTGTCCGACATCGGCGCGGATCGTCGCAAACAAGGATGCCCTCCGGTATCGGAGCGTCGGCTCGCCCGAGCCAGCTCCGCCCGGCAGCGAACGTGTCGGCTTCGAGCGCGTGACCGAAGACCTCGTGCACCCAAACTCCGGCGGCACCGGGAGCGAGCACGACCGTCGCTGGCCCGAGCGTGGGAGGAACACACTCGGTACGGCGCTCCACGGTGGCCCTCAGGGTCGCCGCCATTTGAGTGAGGCGAGGATCGGCGGAGGCGGGAGGGGGGCCTGCGCAGGCCAGCTCGACCGTTGCCGAGCCTGCGTCGAGCCGGATCCGCCAGCCCACCCGTCGATCGCTCGCCACGAGGCCGTCCTCGCGTCCAATCAGGACGTCCTGCATGGACGACACCCAACGCACGCGGAGCGCCTCGGTACCGATGGCGCGACACGAGCTCTCGAGGACGCGTGCAACGACCGCGGTCTCCGCATCGGGCGGCTCCGACTTCGCCCAGGGCGGGAATGCGGGACACGCCGCGTCCTCGGGGGAGACGCTCGACATGTAAACGAGCTGCGGTCTACCGGCTCGATCGTCGAGGCACAGCCCGCGTGCGCTCGTATGCGTGACCGTCGGCTCTTCGCCCGGACGGCAGTCGATCGATAGGTCCTCCCGGGACTCGAAATACAGGAGCTGCCCTGCCGCCGCCCGCGAAACCGCGCTCATCCACTCGGCTGGGGTCGTTTTGCCGGGGCTTTTCGACACGCGAGGAGCGCTTGAAACGACGGGGTCGCGAAGTTATGTTTCTAGCCGATCGGCGCCGCTGATAGGTGTTGTTCGATCTGCAGGTGCTAACGACGTCGCGTTCATGGCGCAGTATACGATACTCATCGTCGACTACGAGCCGCGCAGCGTCGAGCAGCTGCGTGGCGCGCTCGAACCCGCAGGCTACCTCGTCGACGTGGCCAAGGACGGGTTGAGCGGAGCCGAGCGCTTCCATTCGCTCAAGCCCGACCTCGCGCTCGTCGAAGCCATGTTGCCGAAGAAGCACGGCTTCGAGCTGTGCCACGACCTCAAGCGGACGGCTCACGGCCAGAAGACGCCGATCGTGATCATCACCGGCGTGTACAAGGGACGGAAGTACCGGACGCAGGCGATGCACCAGCACGGCTGCGATGCCTACCTCGAGAAACCGATCGCCGCGGAGCAGCTCCTTGAAACGATCCGACAGCTGCTCGAGCGCAGCGGACGCCCGGCCCTGGCCCCGGAGCCTGCCGCTCGGCCCGAACCTGCTCGCGCCACGGTCGAGGACGAGATCATCGGTCGCCTCGACGCGATCTTGACGGACGATGCGCCGCAGCCCGTCGGTGCGAGCCGGCAGCCCGTGCGTGAGCCGGGATCGAAGGGTCCCCGAGGGATGGTCGGCGACGTAGTCCCGTTCGAGACTCGTCGAACGAGCTCGTGGCCCGTGTCCTACGGACGCGGGGGAGCGCAACCGGCGCTGTTCTCACGCGCTGACATCGAGGAGGTTCGTGGCGTGGCCATGCCCGACGAGGACGTCGACGAAGACGTCGACGACTCGCCGCTCGATCCTCCCCCCGCGGAAGACGACGCTCCGCAGAGCAAGCGCTACCCGTGGATCGCGCTCTGTGCGCTCGTTGTTTTCACCGCCACGATCCTCGCCCTCCTCTACTGACCCGACGCTCCGTGCCCAAGATCACGAAGGTCTACACTCGGGGCGGCGACCGGGGCGAGACGAGCCTCGGCGGAGGACAGCGGGTTTCCAAGTCCGCGCCCCGCATCGAGGCGTTCGGGACCGTCGACGAGCTGAACTCCCAGATCGGTGTCGCGCTCGCCTCCGGCCTCGATCCGTCGATCGCCGAGCTGCTCACGGCCACGCAGAACGACCTGTTCCATCTCGGATCGGACCTGTGCTATCCGGAGACGGACAAGGTCGCGCGCCCGGTCCCGCGAATCGAAGAGCGTCACGTACGCGCGCTCGAGGCGGCGATCGATCGGATGTCGAGCGAGGTCGGCCCGCTCGCGAACTTCATCCTGCCCGGCGGAACGCTCGGGGCGGCACAGCTGCACGTGGCCCGTACGGTGTGCCGCCGTGCCGAGCGTGCGGTCGTGAGTCTCGCAGCCGAGGAGCCCGTCGGAGAGTGGACCGTTCCGTACCTGAACCGGCTATCCGACGCGCTGTTCGTGATGGCGCGGCTCGAAAACCACCGCCGCGGGGTCAGCGACCCACTGTGGAACAGCCGGCGCTGAGGGAAGCGGAAGACGCCTCCGGGGCGAAGAGGAGGGGCGTTACTCTCGCCACGGAGGCGCCCGCCGGCCCGGGAGGATCGTTCCTCCCAGGAGGTGATACGCGAGCCGGTGGCGTCAGGTTGACCAGACCCCGGTAAAAAGATGTAAACCGTCCGGAATGGGCCGAACGATCAGGCGCGGGACTGGCTGGGAAGCATGAAATCGAGGCACGCGAGGAGGACGCTGCGAAGCTGGGTCCGCTCGACCACCATGTCGACCATCCCGTGCTCGAGGAGGAACTCGCTGCGCTGAAACCCCGCCGGGAGCTTCTGCCGGATCGTCTGCTCGATCACGCGCGGCCCGGCGAAGCCGATCAGCGCACGCGGCTCGGCCAGATTGACGTCGCCGAGCATCGCGAACGACGCGGTCACGCCCCCCGTGGTCGGATCGGTCAAGATCGACAGGAACGGTAGGCGCGCGTCATCGAGACGGGCCAGCGCGGCCGATATCTTGGCCATCTGCATCAACGACAGCGCCCCCTCCTGCATGCGCGCGCCACCCGAACAGCTGACCACGATCAACGGCGCCGCGTCGCGAAGCGCCCGCTCGGCGCACCGCGTGACCTTCTCACCGACGACGCTGCCCATCGACCCGCCCATGAAGCCGTATTCCATGACGCCGACGATGACGGCGTGTCCGCCGATCGTCCCCGTGCACGACACGAACGCATCGAGCATGCCCGTGCGTTCCTGGTACTCGACGAGTCGAGTGGCGTAGGGCTTCGTGTCCCGGAACTCGAGGGCGTCCCGCGGGGCGATGTCCGCATCGAACTCCTCGTACTGCCCGTCGTCCAGCAGCGATTCGACCCGCTCGCGCGCCGAGATGCGGAAGTGGTAGTTGCACTTCGGGCAGACGTTGACGTTCCGCAAGACCTCCTTCTTGTAGACCATCTCCTTGCATGCCTCGCACTTGACCCAGAGCCCTTCGGGCATCCGGAGCCGGCGCTCGGCCTGCGGCTGTTTTGGGGTCTTCTCTTTCTTGAACCAGGCCATCGACCGGTTCAACCTAACCTGGGCCCGGGGGAGCGTCAAGCACGGGAGTTTCCTGATAGACGACGTACTTGCCTGCGCGGCCGATCTCGACGAGACGAAGTCGAGCTTCCTCGTCGACGTCCAGCAGGTCGACCTCGTCGAAGACGAGCACCGGCGAATCGGGCTGGTCCAGGCGCGATCCGAGCCGGTCGACCGCCACCTCCTCGGGAACCCGGTCGAGGTAGAACGACAGGCTCGGGACTTTCATCGACACGACGACGAGCGGCCGCGCCGGATCGTGCAGCTCCGGTACCGAATCGACCAGATACGCCGAGGTTCGCAGCCGCACGATCGCGGGAAGGACGAGCAGAACCGCGGTAAGGAGCGTCGCGGCCATCGAGCCGACCGCCGCCCAATGCGCAAGACGCGGGCGCCGCAACCATACGCCGGCGAGTGCGGCGGCCGAGCCGACTGCGAGAACGGCGCCGGCGATTCGTGCCGCGCGAGCCAGGTCGGCGCCGAGATGCGGGGCGTGCAACAGGGCCATGGCAGCCGCGAGACCAAGACTCAGCGCGAGAACGAGGCGGCCGGCCATGCGCCGCGCCGGATCGGCCAGCTCGCGCCCCAGCTCCCACGCGGCGAGGAGTGCCGCGAACGGCGCGAGCGGAAGGACGTAGGTCACGAGCTTGCTGCGCCCCAGGCTGAAGAACACGATGCCCGCGAGGAGCGCACCGCCGAGATAGCGCGCGGTTCGCGTCGCCGGATCGCGGCGCGCGATCGCCGCGCGGCCGATCGCGACCGCGGCGACGCCGGCCCACGGAAAGAACCCGGCCACGACCGCGGCGAGGCAGAACCATGCCGGTTGAACGTGATCCGTTCCCGCGAAATAGCGCTCGAACGCTTCGCGCCGGACCACGTCGACGAGCGGGACGACGCCGACGCGAGCGATCAGTGCCCCGACCCACGGGGCGACGACCGCGGCAAATGCGGCGGCGGTCAAGGCCACGATGCGCAGGCGCGGCACGACCTCGCGGCCCGAGCAGGTCCGGCCGGCGAGCATCAACAGGGCCGGAAGGATCACGCCGACCGGTCCCTTGATCAAGAAGCACATCCCGAGGAGACAGCCGAGTGCGAGCGCCCGCGGATCGGTGACGCCCTCGGGATCGACGATGTCGAGCGCCAGGATCGCCAGAACGTGCACCGAAAGAAGCGCGTCGAGCGTGCCGAGCCCGCCGATTGCGAGCACGAGCGGCATCGTGCAGAACGCTGCGGCGGACCAGGTCGACGATTCGCCGCCGAACCGCTGGGCCGCGATCCAGGCCACGAGTAGAAGCGAGGCGAGAGTGGCCAGCGCAGCCGGCAATCGCGCGAGCCAGGCCTGCGCTCCAAAGGACAGGAACAGCGCCGACTGGAGCCAGTGCAGGAGCGGCGGCTTGACGAGCCTTGGTGCGCCCTCGAACGTCGGCACGACGAGGTCGCCGCTTCGAGCCATCTCGAGCGATGTCCGCGCGAAGCGGCTCTCGTCCGGGTCGAGCAGCGGCACGTCGAGCGTGCGCAGCCCGAGCAGAACGAGGGCTAGCCCGAACACGGCCCAGACGCCGACGGCGAACGCGCGCACCGCGGCTATCATAGGCCGTGTCCACGGCCATCGACTGGCTCTATGGCCTGCAGCAGTTCGGGATCAAGCTCGGCCTCGACAACGTCCGGGCGCTCTTCCGAATGCTCGGTCTGCCGCACGCGCCATGCCGCTTCGTCCACGTCGCCGGAACGAACGGCAAGGGCTCGGTCGCGGCGATGGTCAACGCGATGCTCGGAGCGAGCGGCTTGCGAACGGGCCTGTTCACGTCGCCGCACCTCGTGCGGCCGCACGAGCGCATCCGGATCGCCGGCCGCGACATTGCCGGGGATGCGCTCGATCGTCACCTCCTCGCGGTCCGGGCGGCGATCGAGCGGGGGCTCGCCGGCGGCTCGCTCTCGTCCCATCCGTCGTTCTTCGAGGCGATCACCGCGGCGGCGCTCGCCGCCTTCGCCGAAGAGCGGGTCGATGCCGTCGTCCTCGAGGTCGGACTCGGTGGACGGCTAGATGCGACGAACGCGATCGACGCCGAGACGGGAGCCGTGGTCAGCCTGGCGCTCGATCACACGAGCGTGCTCGGCACGACGATCGAGGAGATCGCGGCCGAGAAGGCCGGGATCATCAAGCCGGGCATGACGCTCGTCAGCGGCGTGACCCAGCAAACGGCGATCGACATCGTCCGCGACGTTTGCGACGAGCGCGGGGCGACGTTCGTCGAGGCCCGCGCCGCCGCGGACCTCTCGACCGACGAGCCCCCGGTGCTGACGCTCCGGACCTCGCGTGCCACGTACGCCGGTCTGCGGCCGGCGCTCGCGGGTCGGCATCAGATCGACAACGTGCGCGTCGCGCTCGTGACGTTCGAGCACGCGGCCGAGCGGCTCGGAGTCGCCCCCGATCCGGCCATCGTGCGGGACGCCCTGGCGAGCGTTCGCTGGCCCGGACGGCTGCAGTGGGTCGACCCGGGGGACGGAGGCGCGCGGTTGCTGCTCGACGGGGCGCACAACCCGGCCGGACTGCGCGCCCTCGCCGCGCACCTCGATCGGGCGGGGCTACCGAAACCGGTGCTGCTCTTCGCCGTGACGGTCGGGCGACCGGTCGACGAGCTGCTGCTTCCCCTCGCGGGGCACGTCGATCACGCGGTGCTGACCCGCGTGCCGGTCGATCGGGCCGTCGACCCGGACTCGTTTGTCGAAGTCGCCACAGCGATCCTCGGATCGGCCGAGGTCGTCGGGGCTCCCGGGCCGGCCCTCGACCGCGCCCGCACGCGGGCGGGCCCGACACGGCCGGTCCTGGTCACCGGCTCCCTGTACCTCGTTGGCGCCGTGCTCGCGCACCTCGAGGGCAGCACCGAGCCGACCGTCGCCATGTGATACGGCGGCGTCCCATCTAGAATCGGTTCCATGCGGACCGACGTGAAGGTCGAAGCGCCCGAGCTGCGGCTCGATCCGGAGATCGTGTACCAGGCGATCGACTGGCGCGCGATCTTCGGATCCGCTGGCCCGGTCGAGGTCGAGATCGGGATCGGCAAAGGCCGATTCCTTCTGGCCGCGGCCCAGGCGCGCCCCGACGTGAGCTTCCTCGGCGTCGACTGGGCCAACGAGTTCCTGCGCATCGCCGAATCACGGGCCGCGAAGCGCGGGCTAGCGAACGTGCGGTTCCTGCGCGTCGACGCGCGCGAGCTCGTGCGCGCGATCCCCGACGAGAGCGTGCGTGCGTACTACATCTTCTATCCGGACCCGTGGCCCAAGAAGCGCCAGCAGAAGCGCCGGTTCCTGCAGCCCGCGAACGTGGTCGAGCTGGCCCGCACGCTCGTTCCGCGCGGGCTCCTGCACGTGGCCACGGACCATCCGGACTACTGGGCCGCGATCGACGCGGCGCTCGGCGCGGCACCGGCATTCGAGCGGCTGCCCGCGTTCGGCGGCGACGAGTTCCCGCTTCCCGTCGACGCGCCGCTGACGAACTTCGAGGAGAAGTACCGCGTCGCCGGTCGCGACCGGTTTCGCGCGAGCTGGCGCCGGCGCTAGTAGGAGTCTCCCTCAGCGCGCGACCCTAGTCCGTGATCGTGAAGGTTCGGCTCACCGTATCGACCGTCTGGCCACTCGCGTTGCGCAGTGTCATCGTCAACGTCGCCGTGGCCGTGTTGTCGGCACGGATCAGCCAGGACACGTTCTGGCTCCCGCCCGGTGCCACCGTCGGCAACGATTGCGTGGAGCTCTGTGGGCTCTCGAGCCGCATCGAGTTGCTCGGCGTGAAGCTCACCAGCACCGTGTGGCCGCTCGCGCTCGCTCCTCCTGTGTTGGCCACGCTCCCCGTCGCGGTGAAGAACTGGCCTCGCCGAATCGTCGTCGGCACACCGCTCATCGTGATGTCGAGCACCGGCGGTGAGCCGTTGTTCACCGTCACGTTCACCGCCGCGGAGGTCGCCTGATTGCTCGCGGCGTCGAACGCTCGGGCGGTCAACGCGTGCGCGCCGTTCGTCGCCGTCGTCGTGTTCCACGACGCCGAGTAGGGCGACGTCGTATCACTCGACAGCACCGCGCCGTCGACGAGAAACTCGACGCGCGCCACGCCCACGTTGTCCGACGCCGTCGACGAGATCGTGACCGTGCCGCTGACCGTCGCCCCGTTGGTCGGGCTCGTGATCGAGACCGTCGGCGGCGTGGTGTCGGGCGCCGCGTTGCTCACCGTCACGCCGACCGCCGCGGAGGTCGCCTGATTGCTCGCGGCGTCGAACGCTCGGGCGGTCAACGCGTGCGAGCCGTTCGTCGCCGTCGTCGTGCTCCAGGAGGCCGTGTAGGGCGACGTGGTGTCGCTCGACAGCACCACGCCGTCGACGAGAAACTCGACGCGCGCCACGCCCACGTTGTCCGACGCCGTGGCCGAGATCGTGACCGTGCCGCTGACCGTCGCCCCGTTGCTCGGGCTCGTGATCGAGACCGTCGGCGGCGTGGTGTCGGGCACCGCATTACTCACCGCCACGGCGACCGCGGCGGAGGTCGCCTGGTTGCTCGCCGCGTCGAACGCCCGGGCCGTCAGCGCGTGCGCGCCGTTCGTCGCCGTCGTCGTGTTCCAGGACGCCGAGTAGGGCGACGTGGTGTCGCTCGACAGCACCGCGCCGTCGACGAGAAACTCGACGCGCGCCACGCCCACGTTGTCCGACGCCGTCGACGAGATCGTGACCGTGCCGCTGACCGTCGCCCCGTTGGTCGGGCTCGTGATCGAGACCGTCGGCGGCGTGGTGTCGGGCGCCGGGGGTCCACTCTGGTTCACGCGCACCGCGACCCAATCGAGGAAGAAGTCGCGATTCGTCGAGTTGGCCGAGTTGATGACCCGTACGCGGAAATTCGCGTCGCTCAGCTCGGCCGGAGTCCAGGTTCGGCCCCACGTGTCGGTCGGGCTGCCCAGAACGTACGTGGTCATGCTCGTCGTCAGGGTCGACGTAGACTTGGCCGCCGTCCACGACGCGCCGCCGTTCCACGACAGTTGCACACACATGCGCGGGGAGTTCGAGCTGCTGTCCGCGCGGGCATCGAGGCGCACCTCGATCCCGGGGATCCCCGTTCCCGTCGGTATCGAGAAGCCGTAGTTGAAGAACCGGTGCTTGTCGCGCGACGCGCTCGTGCAAGACGTGCTCGACGACGTCCCGCCGTTGTTGTCCACGGCAGCCGCTGCATCGTCCGCGTGCGCGTTCGCTGCGTTCGACTCGAACCCGTTGCCGTCGCCGCCCGAATCGGCGGCGCTCGCCGTCGGGCTTCTGAACCCCGGCGCACCGCCACCCGCGGGAGACACGGTCAGCGTCGCCGTCCGCGTCGTACCGCCCGAGGTCCCGGAGATCGTGACGTTCGTCGACGCTCCCACGGCGACCGTGCTCACCGCGAAGGTCGCGCTCGAGCTCCCGGCGGGAACGGTCACGCTCGACGGCACGGTCGCGACGGCCGTGTTGCCGCTCGAAAGCGAGACGAGCTGGCCTCCGGCGGCTGCCGCCGCCGACAGCGTCGCCGTCCCCGTCGAGGCGTTGCCACCGGTCACGCTCGTCGGGTTGAGCGACAAGGCCGACAGGGTCACCGTCCCGGGCGCTGCCGGATCGACCCACAGGACAGGATGTTCTCCGTTCCCTTCGCTCCACACGGTGATCTGCACCGGCGTCGACACCGACACGGGATGCGTGGTGACCGTGAACGTCGCGCTGCTCGCTCCCGCCGGGACCGTGACGCTCGCGGAGACCGACGCGACGGCCGGATTGGAGCTGGTCAACGTATAGACCTGTCCGCCTGCCGGAGCCACGTTCTGGATATGCACCTTGCCCACGACGGTGCTGCCCCCCACGACGCCGTTCGGTGTCAGGGAAGCGGCCGCAAAGTTCGTCCACGTGGGAGCTCCCACGGTGAATCTGCGCACCTCCGACCACGGACTGAAGTTGTTCACTCCGTCCAGCGTTCGCACGCGCCAGTAGTGGACGCCCTCCTGGCTCGTGGAGCCCGTTGCCTCCGAAGACGTGAAGCTTCCTGCCGCCAGACTGAAGAACGTGAAACCGGTCAGGAAGTCCGCGTTCGCGCTGACCTCGACCTCGTAGAGCTGCACGCCAGACGCATCCGCCACGTCGGCCCAGTCGAGCGTCAGCGGCGCGTTGAGCGGGATCGTCACGCCGTTGGCGGGACTCAGCAACGTGGGGGCGGCCGCGGCGGTGTCCGTGCTTGTGCCCTGATCCAGCGTGAGCTTGGCGACGAAGCCGTCATAGGTGTGGAAGCCGTCGCTCGTTCCGTCGCTGCCGAACACGCGGTCGAACGCGCCCGGGGTCGTGGGGTGGTCTGGGTGGAGCGTCGAGCCCGCAACGACGACGGCGTGCGGACCGGTCGACACGGATTGCATTCTCAGGAGCAGAGCCCCGGATGGCTTGTGCAGGAGCGTGGAGTAGAGCAACGCCCTCCCATCTCCGCTGAACCGTGAAACGAAGCTGCCTTTCGCCGGCAACCGCTTGTAGGACCGCTCGGTCGTCGGATAGGCTCCGGCGATGTCCTGGCCCACGACGATCACGTCTCCTGAAGGGTCTACGACGACGGAGTCGGCGAACTGTCCAGTCGCCGTGCCCGTGAGAAGCGTGGACCACACCAGCGATCCGCCGCCCGTTGCGGGGAACCGGAATCGAGTGAGATACCCGGAGTAGTACGGATGGCCGTCGGCGAGGAAGAGCGGTGCTCGTCTCCACGCGCCGGAAGTCGTGGGAAAGTCCCACGATCGGTTGTTCCCGCAGATCGTGATCAGCTCCGGGTTGTTCGGATCGAGCGCAATTCCCGTCGCCTCGTCGATGTAGAAGCCGCCGAAAATCGTGCCGTACTTCAGGTCGCCGGCACCGGTCCCGTCGAGCTTGAGGCGCGCGACGAACACGTCCGACGCTCCGAGGTGCGTGCGCACCACCGCGTCCGCCGTCGTCGGGAACGGAATGCCGTGATCGGTTCGGTTGTTCTGGGTGTCGAAGGTCTCGAGCGGAGCTTCGGTTCCGACGAGGGTCAGGACACCCTGCGGATCGATCACCATGTCCTTCACGAGGTCATCGGACTGCCCGCCGAGGTAGGTCGAGTAGGTGAGCTGCGTTCCGCCCGGGCTGAGGCGGGCGACGAACGCGTCGGCCCGCGACTCGATCGTCCCCCCCTGCACGGGCACCGTGAGCGTGGCGAGGGTGCGATCGTACGCGCCCGGGGTCGTTGGAAAGTCCTCGGATGTCGTGTAGCCGGACACGACCACCGAATCCGTGGCATCGACGACGACGGCGCGGGCGCTCTCGTCGCCCCCCCTCTGCGAGCCCGGACGGCTCGGGTCGAAGATCGGCGCCGCACCGAGGAACGTCGAGAACACCATCTGCGTGCCGGAGGCATTGAACCGCGTGACGAAGCCGTCCCATCCGCGGTTGATCGTCGCTGTCGGCTCGTTGAAGCTCGGCTGGAACGTTCCCGGCGTCGTGGGGAAGTTCGCTGCGTTGGTTTCGCCGACCACGATGGGCGCACTCGTGGCGTCGAGCGTCAGCCCGAATCCAAAGGACACGTTGCCGTTCGTGCCCCCGAACAACGTCGCGTAGACCAGATTGGTACCCGTGGAATTGAGCCGCGCCACGAAGGCGATCAACGGACTCGAGCCGAGAGCACCCGGCGGGGCGGTCGGGAAGTCGCTCGACCAGGTCGATCCCGCGACCACGACGTCGCCGGTTCCGTCCTGCGCGAGCGCCAGGCCGTGAACCTCCTCGCGGTTCCCACCCCCCAGGAAGGTCGACCACTCGAGTCCAGGGTCGATCACGAGCGCCAGATCGAGGTCGCGCGCGGGAGCCTCGAATCCGTAGCGCTGCGCGTCGATGATGCGGAATCTCGAAGCGACGGGCCGCGCCTCGCCGGATGGAAGCACGTCCCACGTCCGCGGCGGAGTCTGCCGCACGGATCCGGTCGGGGTCCGTAGCGTCAGCGATCCGTCGCTGCCGAGCTCCAGGTTCGAGGCTCCGTCCGCTCGGATCACGACCTGCTCGAGATCGGCGCCGGGCTCGAGCATCACGTCGTACTCGAGCCGCCCCGTTTCCTCGCGCACGCGCACGTCGACGCCGTCGTAGAGGTCGCGGTACACCACGCCGCCGTAGGCCGGGACGTTCGACCGCCACCGCGTGGAGTCGTTCCCCAGGAAGAAGTTGTAGTACCCGCTTCTCCTGTCCTCGCCGATGATCTGAGCGTCGGTGTTCACCGCCCCGTCGAACGTCAAGGCAACCGAGCTCGGTCGCTCGCTCCCCACGCGAAGCCGGATGGCATCGGTCTCGAAGCTCGCGACGACCGCGCCCTTCCAGGCCACGAACCGCGCCGCAGGATCCCATTGACCACGGTTCTCGATGAAATCGACCGGGAGCCCGGTAAGGAGCGACGATGGAGCTCGCGCCCCAGCGGCTGAGTCTCCGTCGATCGCCCGAGGCCGGGGTGCAGGAGCCGCCTGACTCAGGAGCGCAATCGACCCAATACCGCACACGAGGAGCAGTCGCGACCTATTCCTGCTGTGCATCTTTCCCCCCGGTCGTGGTGTGTGTGCTATCCACAGCGATTGCGTGGAGGTGACACGGAGATTCGAGGAGTGGGAACGGCGACGGGGCTCGGACCCCGTTGATCGGGCTCCCATGAATCGCCTCCGTACCTGGGCTGGACGAGTATCGAGTATACGGCCAACGTGGCCGCACGGCCTTCGTTCCAGGTTCGCCGCGGAGTGTGCGAGGCAGCTTTGCTTCATGATGCTCTAAACGAAGTTGCCCCTGGCGACGCTTCGACGGAGAGCGTGGACGCCGCCTTCCCTATTCTTCTTAGATTCGACGCACGCCGGCCCGAGAATGGAGCTGTCATGCGGGAAATCCTGGACGAGACCCCGGCGCCGCCATCGTCCGCGACCGTCGTCGACGTCACCACGTACTACACGGAAGCCGGCATGGACTATCGTGCGTGGAGCCGCGGCTTCAACATGCACTTCGGCTACTGGCGCTGGGGCATGAACCCCCTCGCGCTCGAGAACATGCTCGAGGAAATGAGCCGGCAGGTGTTCGAGCGGCTTGACCTGCGCACCGGGATGCGAGTCCTCGACCTCGGGTGCGGCCTGGGTGCACCGGCCCGGACGCTCGTCACGGCACACGGGGTCGCTGTCACCGCGGTCACGATCGTGCCGTCACAGATCGAGATGGCGCGAACGATCCATCCGACTACACCGCCGCAAGGCAGCATCGCGTGGAAGCTCGGCAACTACACCGATCTCGACCTCCCCACGGGGGCGTTCGAGGCGGCATTCTCGATCGAGGCTTCATGCCACAGCAGCGGGGCGAGCAAGGAAGCGTTCGTGCGCGAGTGCGCGCGACTCCTGCAACGCGGCGCGAAGCTCGTCGTCGCCGACGGCTTCCTGAAACGCAGCGCGCTGCCTCGGTGGTACGCCGCCCTGCTCGGCTTCATGAGCCGGCGCTGGGCGGTCGGGCAGTTTGCCGATCTCCCGGCCTTCATGGCCGAGCTCGAACGTCACGGGTTCGCCGTGGTCGCCGCGGAGGACATCTCGTGGCGCATCGCGCCGAGCGTCCTCCACGTGCCTCGTGTCACGCTGCAGTTCCTTGCGGCCGAGCTGCTGCTGCGTCGCCGACGGCTCAATCGGGTCCGGTGGGGGCACGTCGTCGCCTGCCTCACCGCGCCGTGGATCGGGCTCGGCCGCCGGTACTTCGGCTACTATTTGGTTACAGCGCAGAGACAGTGATACGTTACCGGCCGCAGCCGGCACAGGGGAGTAGCTCAACTGGCAGAGCACCGGTCTCCAAAACCGGAAGTTGCAGGTTCGAGTCCTGTCTCCCCTGCCAAACCCCTGAAGCTGCTCGTCACCGGTGAGCCGGGCTCGGGCAAGACGACCGTCATCCGCAAGGTCGCGGCAGAGATCCAGGATCGCGTTCCGCTCCGCGGCTTCTTCACCGAGGAGATCCGCACAGGTCGGGTGCGCGAGGGGTTTCGCGGTGTGACGTTCGACGGCCGCACGTTCCCGCTGGCTCACCGCAAGACCGGCGGATCGCCGCGGGTCGGCGCGTACGGGGTCGACCTCGTGGGGCTCGAGACGGTGGGTCTCGAATCGCTCGCACGCCGGCCCGATACTCGACTCGTGGTGGTCGACGAGATCGGCAAGATGGAGCTCCTCTCGCCGCGCTTCCGCTCGGCGATCGTGTCGCTCCTCGAATCGGACGTTCCGCTGCTGGCGACGATCGCGCTCCACGGGGTCGGGCTCGTCAAGCGGCTGCGGCACGATCCGCGGGTCACGCTCCTGCGCGTGCGCCCCGATAACCGCTACGGCGTCGTCGGCGAGATCCTGAGGCGTCTCGCGGCCGAGGGCATCCTTCCGGCGGCCAAGGCCTGACGCTCGGCGATCAGCCACCCATGCGCGGGCCAGCGCGCCGGGCCGCGCCCGCCTGGGCCAGCCGCTCCGTGATCCGCGCCGCCTCGCGGGCCTCGTCGGCCCGCCCGGCCTCGCGCGCGGCGTTGGCGATGAAGTTCCATGCGTCTCGCGACTCGGGATCGAGGACGGCAGCCTGGCGCGCCGCGTCCGTCGCCTCGCCGAACCGCCCCATCGACGCGAGCACCGCCGCCCGGTTCAGGTGGAGCCCCGCGGTCCACGGCTCGCGCTCGATCGCGCGGGCGTACGCATCGAGCGCCTCGGCGGGCGCGCCGAGCGTCCAGACGGTCCGGCCGTACTCGGCCAGCGCCTTCACGTCCTTGGGATCGTCGTCGAGCATCTTCTTGAACACGTCGCGCGCCTGGGCCACCTCGCCCTTCGACGCGAGCGCCTGACCCAGGGCGAACTGCGCTTCGCGGTTCGCGGCGTCCTTCTCGAGCGTGCGCCGCAGCTCGGCGATCGCATCGTCCCACCGCCCCTGGAGCGCGTACGTCTTGCCCAGGTAGAACCGCGTGTCGATCGTGTCGTGCCCGTGCCGAATGGCCTGGCTGAACTCGTCGATGACGCCGTTCCATAGCGCGTTCCGGACCTGCTGCGGCCGGTCCTCGGCGACGAGAAACTTGGCTCGCCCGCGGTAGAACGCCTGCTCGCCCGGGCTCATCGAGGCGAGGTCGGCCGGCCAGACGGGCGCGATCTCTTGCCCCGGATGATCTCCCGGCTCCGTGTCGATGCGGCGGCGAATCCAGTGGTCCGTGAATGTGGTGAATCGCTGGTCGTCGGGCTCCCCACGGCGCATGTGGCACGCCACGCAATCGTCGGGAATACCCGCCGTGCTCGCGCGGCTCGCCGCGTCGCCGAGGCAGTCCTCCGTGGCGTGGCACCCGAGGCACTTGCGCCGGAACAGGTCGGGCGGACGGTCCTCGTGGTACACGGTGACGTGCGGGTTGTGGCACGTCAGGCACTCGATCTTCCCGCCGCTCTCCTTGAAGCAGCGGCTGAGAATCAGCCGGTCGACCTGCGACGACAGACCGAATTCGTGCTGCGACTTCTCGACGGTC
Source organism: uncultured Acidobacteriota bacterium (assembly GCA_963824225.1). GTDB lineage: Bacteria > Acidobacteriota > Polarisedimenticolia > Polarisedimenticolales > Polarisedimenticolaceae > CAWGOF01. The sequence goes on from CAWGOF010000003.1 coordinate 2,392,357, forward strand.
GAGAACGGGATCGCCACGGCGCTGAGTAGCTGGCCCGGCCGGTAGTCCGGCAGCTCGAGACCCGGCCGTTGCACGCGCTTGGTCGTCTTCGAGTCGGCGTGATGACACTGCGCGCACAGGTGCAAGCGCTCGTTCGAGGTCAGGCGGCGCGGGTTGACGATCGTCGCATCGAGCTCGCCCGTCGACGAGGCGTTGCCGTCGCTCCAGCGCGCGACGTGCAGCGCTCCGGGACCGTGGCAGCGCTCGCAGTCGATCCCGTGCGGGATCGGCTTCTCGAACAGGTTGCGCTCGCCGGCCACGGGGTTCATCGCCGCGTTGTGACAGAACAGACAGCTCGAGCCGATCTCGCGGCCGAAGTGGTCGTTCTTGACCTCGAAGCCCGGGCACAGGTCCCAGCGCGAGGCCTGGGGATACCAGCAGATCGGCGCCTGGAACAGCCGCTCGTCGAGCGTGACCAGATACGAGCGGTTGTGATTGTTCGAGCCGACGACCCATTCGAGCTCGCGCTCGTCGGCCGCGATCTCGCGCCCCTTCGAGTCGAGGAGGAACTGTCGCTGGTAGTACTTGCCGTCGCGCTCGGTCATGCGGTAGCGCAGGTCGGTCGTCTCGACGACGAACTCGTTGTGCGTCTTGAAATCCTCGACGGCGCGCTTGGGCGACATCGGATAGAACGATCGGCCCATCCCGGTCTGGGCGAACGTCGTCGCGATGTCCAGGTGGCACGGCCGGCACTCGGTCACGCCGACGTAGCCGACGCTCGGATCCTGGTTCGCGAAGCGCAGCGCCGCCGACTCGGACCGCGCGCGGTCGCCGCCGCCCGAGCAGCCCAGGCCGACGAGGCTCGTGCCGAGAAGCACGAGGCTCGCGCCGAGAAGCGCGAGGCTCGCGAACGCTGGCAACCGTGCCGGTTTCACGGGCTTCAATATACCCGGGCAGGTGTCGGACCGCCCCGGCGTGCTGGTATTCTGGATCTCGGTGCCGGGCCGGCACCCCAACGCGGGAGCGAGCCGATGCGATTCGAGCGGTCGTACGTCCCTTACGGCGCGTACTGGAGCACGCCGTTCACCAAGTGGCAAGGTAGCCTGTCGAACCTGAACGCCGTCGCGCTCGCCGCCCAGACCGCGCGCAAGGCCCTCGCGTCCCGGGACGTGCCGGCGAGCGCGATCGACTCGATCGTGCTCGGGCTCACCGTGCCGCAGAAGCACGCGCTCTACGGCGGTCCGTGGGCCGCGGCGCTGATCGGCGCCGAGACGATCACCGGGACGATGGTGTCCCAGGCCTGCGCCACGGGCGCGCGCGCGATCGCGACCGCCGCATCCGAGGTCGAGCTGTCGGGCGATCGAACGGTCCTGGCCCTCACGGCCGACCGGTGCAGCAACGGCCCGCACATCTACTACCCGAACCCGGCGGGGCCCGGCGGAACCGGAGACAAGGAAGACGTCGTCCTCGACAGCTTCGGTCTCGACCCGTGGGCCCGGAACTCGATGATCGAGACGGCGGAGAAGGTCGCCGCCGAGCAGAAGATCTCGCGCGAGGAGCAGGATGCGTTGACGCTCCTGCGCTACTCGCAGTACCAGGAAGCGCTGGCCGACGGCCAGGCGTTCCAGCGCCGGTACATGATCCTGCCGTTCGAGGTGTCGGACGAGCGCAGCGGCAAGGTCGTGGCGCGGGTCGAGGGCGACGAGGGCGTGTTCCAGACGACGGCCGAGGGGCTCGCGCGGCTCAAGCCGGTCCTGCCGAACGGCAGCGTGACGTTTGGCAGCCAGACCCATCCGGCCGACGGCAACTGTGGAATCGTCGTCACCACGCGGGACAAGGCGCGCGCGTTCTCGCGCAATGCAGACCTCGAGGTGCGGATCCTGTCCTACGGCCAGGCCCGCGTGGGCAAGGGGCTGATGGCCAAGGCCACCGCACCCGCGGCGCGCCAGGCACTGTCGAACGCGAGCGTCGAGCTGCGCGACCTCGCCGTGGTCAAGACCCACAATCCGTTCGCGGTGAACGACGTGTTCCTCGCGCGCGAGCTGGGTCTCGCGCCCGACCAGTTCAACCGGTACGGCTCGTCCCTCGTGTTCGGCCACCCGCAGGGACCGACCGGCATGCGTCTCGTGATCGAGACGATCGAGGAGCTGGCGCTGCGCGGCGGCGGACGCGGGCTGTTCGTCGGTTGCGCCGCAGGCGACACCGCGGCGGCGATCGTCGTCCAGGTGGGTCGCTGACCCTGGGTCGCGACGTGGGCGCGCGCCAGCTGACCGGCTCGGTGCTCCTCGCGACGCTGGCCGTCGCTCTGCCTGCCGACGCGAAGAAGATCGACGTCCGGGGCCTGCGGCTGTACTACGAGCTGCGGGGCAAGGGCGCTGCGCTCGTCGTCTTCGACGCCGGCCTCGGCGAAACCCACGAGACCTGGCGCTGGGTCTGGCCCGAAGTCGCCCGCTTCGCGCGCGTGTTCCTGTACGACCGGGCGGGTATCGGGCGGAGCGAACCCGGGCCCGAGCCGCGTACGAGCGAGCAGATGGTCGAGGAGCTGCACGCGCTCCTGGCCCACGCGGGGCTTCACGGCCCGTACATTCTCGTCGGTCACTCGTTCGGTGGGCTCAACGTGCAGCTGTTTGCAAGCCGCTACCCGGACCAGGTGACGGCGCTCGTCCTCCTCGAGCCGACGCCGCTCGACTACCCGGCGCGCGAGGCGTCGCTCCTGACCGCGTTCGACCGGGCCAAGCAGGCGACGCTGATCGGCGCGAGCACCGCGGGGGTGCGGCGCGAGCATGCGGCGATCGCGACGAGCGTCGAGCAGGTACGCGCGGCACGGCCGTTCCCGAAGCGCCGCGTGGCCCTCCTGTCCTCGACGCGGTCGGAGGGGACGCCGGCGTTCCAGAAAGCGTGGCTCGAGATGCAGAGCGCACTCGCGCGGGAGCTCGACGTCGACCTGCACCTGATCACGAGCCGATCGGGGCACTACCTGCAGTTCGACGCACCCGAGCTGGTGGTCGACGCGGTCCGGGACGCCGTCGAAGACCGCTGAGCAGCGCCGTTGCGGCACGGGAACCCGTCAGGCGCCCCGCTCGCCGGACTCGAGGTATCTCCGTGGCGTGAAGCTCGTCGTCGGTCAGCCCGTGGGTCTGCCGTGCCGGGTCGAGCCGTGCGCGCTCCCCGGCGAGTCGCTCGTGACGATCGACCTCGATGGCGAGCGGATCGCCGGCTTCGTCCGGAACGAGATGCTCGACGGCTCGACGCTCCGTGCCGTGGTTCGAGCGGTGGACGAGCGCTCGGTCACGCTCGGCCTCCCCGGGGCGTTCTTCCTGCGCGCCACCGACCGCGCGACGCTCGGCGTCGCGTGGGCTCGTGACCACCTCCATCTCCTTTGAGGCGTCGACAGGGGTAGAATCGCGGTCCGAGGGGTGTGCTTGCGGATCCGCTCGTTCTTCGCCTCCCTGTCCCGCGATCCCGTCGGGCTGCTGGGCTGCGCGCTCACGACGGCCAGCGCGCTCTTGATCCTTACACTGTTCGGGCTCGAGCTCGTGGGGTTCCACGGCAATCCGTACGTCGGGATTCTCGCGTACCTCATCCTGCCGGCGGTGTTCCTGCTCGGCCTGTTGCTGATCCCGCTCGGCGTCAGGCGGCAGCGCAAGCGCGCGGCCCGACTCGGGCAGGACGCGACGGCGTTCCCGGTCATCGACCTGAACCGCGACCGGACGCGCAACGTCGCGCTGACGTTCCTCGTGCTGACCTTGGCGAACATCGTGATCCTGGCCGTCGCCACGTACAAGGGTGTCGAGGTGATGGAATCGGCGACGTTCTGCGGCACCACGTGCCACACCGTGATGCAGCCGGAACACACGGCCTACCAACGATCGCCGCACGCGCGCGTGCGCTGCGTCGAGTGCCACATCGGAGCGGGGGCGAGCTGGTTCGTGCGCTCGAAGCTCTCGGGGGCGTGGCAGGTCGTGTCGGTCGTGTTCGACCTGTACGACCGTCCGATCCCCACGCCGGTGCACAACCTGCGTCCGGCGCGGGAGACGTGCGAGCAGTGCCACTGGCCGAGCCAGTTCGTCGGGGACCGGCTCAAGGTCATCACGCGGCACGTCGACGACGAGTCGAATACGCCGTCCAAGACCGTCGTGCTCCTGCGCGTCGGGGGGATCGAAGGTCGGGTGTCCCGCGGCATCCACTGGCACGTCGATCCGTCCCACGAGCTGCGGTATCGCGCGAGCGAGGATCGGGAGACGATCCACGAAGTCGAGCTCCGCCGGACCGATGGGACGACGCAGCGGTTCCGTGGCCCTACCGCCGACGCGAACCCGGGCGGCGAGTGGCGGGTCATGGACTGCGTCGACTGTCACAACCGCCCGACGCACGTTCATCGCCAACCCGACGAGGAGATCGACCTGGCGATCGAGCACCGCACGATCGATGGGACACTGCCGTATGTGTACCGCGAGGGGCTGCGCCTGCTGCGCGAGAGCCACGCGTCGCACGACGCGGCGCGCCGCGCGATCGCCCAGGGTCTCGAGCGGTTCTACGCCGAGTCGTATCCCGAGGTGTCCCGTACGCGGGCCGACGACATCGCGCAGGCCGGACGGTCGCTCGGTGACCTCTACTCGTTCAACGTGTTTCCGCAGATGAACGTCACGTGGGGCACGTACCCCAACCATATCGGGCATCGCGACTTCCCGGGTTGCTTCCGCTGTCACGACGAGGAGCATCGGACCTCGGACGGCCGCACGATCTCGCAGGACTGCTCGACGTGCCACACGCTGCTCGCGGTCGAGGAGCAGAACCCCGAGATCCTGTCCTCGCTCAACCCGTAGCGTCGTCCGCACGACAAGGTTGAGGACGATCGGGCTCCCGATCTTCGTTCGTCAGCGCCCGGTCGTGGCTCGGCACTTGCTCCCGCTCCAGGTGAGGTGGGATGAGTGACTCCTCGAGCCGCTGCGGCTGTGATTCTCGCGACCGGACAGGTCCTTTGGACGGTCGCATCCGCGGCGCCGGCCTGCATCGAATGCCACGATTCCGATCCCGATCCCGCCGCGTTCGTGTCGAGCGTCCACGGTGGGCTCGACTGCGCGAATTGCCACACGAAGGCCGAGGACCTGCCCCACGACGCGACGGCCGGAGACGTGGACTGCGGGTCGTGTCACGCCGACACCGTCGATGCCTATCGAGGGAGCGTGCACGGGGTGTCGCAAGAGAACGGCGTCACCGAGGTGCCGTCGTGCACGTCGTGCCACGGACCGATCCACGCCGTGCTGTCCGCGGCCGACGAGCGCTCACCGGTCCATGCGGGAAACCTCGCGGCGACGTGCGGCGCGTGTCATGCGAACCCCGAGATCGTGCAGAAGTTCGGCATCCCCGTGGCGAAGCCGATCGAGGCGTACGCCGAGAGCGTCCACGCCCGCTCGAGCCGCGAAGACGGCGGCGCGACGTGCAGCAGCTGCCACGGGAGCCACGACATCCGCCGCGCGTCCGATCCGCAATCGACTGTCTTCCACACGCGGGTGCCCGAGACGTGCGGGCAATGCCACGCGGACATCGAGATCGCGTATCGCAAGAGCGTTCACGGTCGCGCCGTGTCGCATGGGGCGCGCGAAGCCCCCGTGTGCACCGACTGCCACGGGGAGCACAGGATCCTGTCGCCCGAGAGCGAACGCTCGCCGGTCCACGTGACGAACGCGCCGAGGATGACCTGCGGTCGCTGCCACGGCGATCTGCGACTCGCCGAGAAATACGACATCGCCGCCACGGCAGTAGCGACCTACGAGGACAGCTACCACGGCCTGGCCGTGCGGTCGGGCAAGGTCACCGCCGCCAGCTGTAGCTCGTGCCACGGCTTGCACGACATTCTCCCATCGAGCGACCCCGCGTCGCACGTCCACAAGCACAACCTTCCGACGACCTGCGGCGCGTGCCATCCCGGGGCCGGGTCGAAGTTCGCGATCGGCACGGTCCACGTGCTCCCCACCGAGCGCACGCATGCGGCGGTGTATTGGGTCCGGCAGGCCTACCTGTGGATCATCGGCGTGACGATCGGAGCGATGCTCCTGCACAACCTGCTCGATCTGTATCGCAAGGCCCGCCGGCGCCACGCGGTCACCCCGTACACGGTCGGCCCGCCGCGCCAGCGCATGCGTCTCGGCTTTCGCGTGGCCCATGGGGCGATGGGACTCAGCTTCGCTGTGCTCGTGTGGACCGGGTTCGCACTGACCTACCCCGAGAGCTTCTGGGCCGCGCCGCTCGTGCGGTTCGAGGAGCAGCTCGGGCTGCGCGGATGGCTCCATCGTTTCGCGGCGATCGTCCTGCTCGGCTCGATCGCGTTCCACTTCGTCCACCTCGCGGTGGACAAGCGTGCGCGCGCGTGTGTCGCCCGCATGTGCCCGACGCGTCACGACATCACCGAGCTGCGCGAGCGGCTACGCTGGTACTTCGGTCGCCGCGCCGATCCGCCGCCGAGCCCGACGGTCGGATATCCGGAGAAGATCGAGTACCTGGCGCTGCTGTGGGGCGTGGGGGTGATGGCGATCACCGGCTTCGCTCTGTGGTTCGAGAACACGATGCTGCGCTACTTCCCCAAGTGGCTCGGCGACGTGGCGACCGTGATCCACTTCTACGAGGCGGTGCTGGCGACGCTCGCGATCGTGGTCTGGCACTTCTACTTCGTGCTGTTCGATCCGGTGATCTATCCGATGGACACGGGATGGCTGACCGGCCGCGAAGCGCCGGGCCGGTCGGCCGAACGTGCGCCCGACTCGGACCCGTGAGTTCCTCGATCACGGCATGGCACGTGTTCTGGGTCGCGCTGGCGACCGATCTGGCGACCGGTTTCGGGGCCGTGCCGTTCTTCTTCGTGCGCAAGCTGTCCGATCGATGGCAAGGGCTGGCCTACGCGGTCGCGGGCGGAATGATGGTCTCGGCCGCCGTGTTCAGCCTGGCCGAGCAGGGTCTCGGCCGCGGTAGGACGTGGCTCCTGGTCGCCGGGATGCTCGCAGGCTCGGCGTTCTACGCCGTGACGGCGCGGCTCGTCGCGCGCCACGAGTGGCGCATCGAGCAGCTGAGCGCGAGCGATTCGCGGCAGTCCGTGCTGATGCTCGGGACGATGTTCGTGCACAGCATCCCCGAGGGCGTGGCGATCGGCGTCGGCTACGCGACGGGGCAGCTCGAGTTCGGCCTGCTCCTCGCGCTCGCGATCGCCGTGCACAACGTCCCCGAGGGGATCGCCGTGTCGTTGCCCCTGCGGGCCAAGGGCGTGTCGGCGCTGCGCTGCGCGGGTTACGCGATCCTCACGAGCGTCCCGCAGCCGATCGCCGCGGTACCTGCGTTCCTGCTGGTCGAGGAGTTCGCACCACTCCTGCCGTTCGGGCTCGGCTTCGCCGGTGGGGCGATGATCTTCCTCGTGGCGGCGGAGCTGATTCCCGAGAGCCTCGGACGATGCACGAGGACCGAGATGGCGTGGGGCACGATCTGCGGTCTGACGCTGATGCTGCTCCTGACCGCCGGGCTCGAAGCGCTGGCCCGCGGCCCAAATCCGTGACCGCATTGCCTGTGGCCACCGCACCGGGCTAGAGTCGGGGCAGTCGTCCACCTCGGGACCTACCCAATGGTGTCGTGCGGCGACGGCCAGACGAGGGGTGCCATGTACGAAGTTCGGAGAGTCGATCCACTGCGCGCCGCGAACGTCGCCGGCGTCGTGTACGCGATCCTGACCGCGGCGCTCGTGGTCGTCGTGCTTCCGTTCTTTCTCCTGGTGTCCGCGTTCTTGCCGGCTGGCGACGCGAGCGCGCCGAGAGCGGTTGCGCTGTTGTTGCTGCTCTATCCGCTGCTCGGCGCGGTCATGGGTTGGATCTCGGGCCTGTTGACCGCCGCGATCTACAACGTGGTCGTGCGCTGGACCGGGGGTCTGCAGTTCGATGTGCAGCCTCGTCAGGTCGAATCTTCCATGTGACGCGCCGTGCTACTGATCGGGTTCGTGTTCTTTCTGCCGCTGATCGCGTCGGCGATCCTGCTGTGGATCACCTGGTCGACCGAGCTGCTCGAGCACCCGTGGATCCACGGGTCGTGGTTCGTCGTCGCGCTCGTCGCGCAGTTCGGGACGACGGCCTACACACCGCTGTGGGCCACGGGGATCGCCCTGCAGGTCGCGCTCGGCGTGCGCCTCGCGGTCCTGTGGAGGCTCGACGGGGCGACCTTGCGCTGAGCGGCCGGCCGCGCGCTAGGAGCCTGTCCGAGTAATCGGACTTGATTGTGTTTTCCCGGCTTGGCCCTGCCCGAGTCTTGGGATAATGCGGTCATGGCCAAGACCTTCCGACCCTACGAGCCCGATCAACTGCTTCTGATGCCTCCGTCGCTTCAGGATTGGGTGCCCGAGGGACACCTGGCGCGGCTGGTCAGCGATGTCGTGGACACGCTGGACCTGTCGACGATCGAGGACAGCTACGAGGAGGAGCGGGGCTACCCACCGTACGACCCGCGGCTGATGGTGAAGCTGCTCGTCTACGGGTACTGCACGGGAGTGTACTCGTCGCGGCGGATGGCCGGAGCGCTGCAGGACAGCGTGGCGTTTCGGTTCTTGGCGGCGGGCAACGATCCGGACTTCCGGACGATCAGCGACTTTCGCAAGCGGCACGGTGCGGCGTTGGCCGGGCTGTTCGACCAGGTGCTTCAAGTGTGTCGGGAGTCGGGCCTGGTGCGGCTGGGTCGTGTGGCGATCGACGGGACGAAGATCAAGGCCAACGCATCGAAGCACAAGGCGATGAGCTACGGACGGATGAAGCAGAAGGAATCGGAGACGCGGCGGATGGTGAAGGAGCTGCTGCAGCACGCGGAGCGGATCGATGCCGAGGAGGACCGGAAATACGGCCGGGATCGACGCGGCGACGAGCTGCCGGCGGAGCTGGCCACGCATCAGGGTCGGCTGAAGAAGATCCGTGAGGCCAGGGCCGCGCTGGAGGCCGAGGCGCGGCGCAAGGCCGAGGCCGAAGGAATGGACCCCGAGCACGCGAAGCCCGAGGACAAGGCGCAGCGGAACTTCACCGATCCGGAGTCGCGGATTCAGCGAACACCCGACGGATTCATTCAGGGCTACAACGCGCAGGTGGCCGTGGATGAGGAGTTCCAGATCATCGTGTCGCAGGATGTGACGCCGACCGCGCCGGACGTGAACGAGTTGATTCCTGCGGTGGAACGAATCGAAGACGCACTGGGGAGTCTGCCCGAGCAGGTGCTCGCCGATGCGGGCTACTGGTAAGCGAAGAAGATTGAGCCGTTCATCGCGACGCAGAAGCAGAAGCACGGGCCACCGCCGCCGACTCCGCGGGGCCGTCCGCCGAAGAATCTGACGGTGCGAGAGCGCATGGCGAGAAAGCTCCAAAGCAAGCGAGGCCGTCGGATCTACGCGGGACGGAAGGTTCTCGCCGAGCCCGTGATCGGACAGATCAAGCAAGCGCGCGGGTTTCGGCAGTTCCTGCGGCGAGGTGTGCAGCGTGTACGGCAGGAGTGGGCGCTGGTGTGCCTGGCGCACAACGTGCGGAAGCTGCACACCGCTTTGGCGACGGTATGAAACGGGCCGAGGTGTTCCCGGCGACTGGCAGCATCGGGACGACCGCCGCCGCCCAGCCGTCCCAGCCCACCGATCAGGCCGGGTCAAACCCGAGACGTTGATGTCCGACCCCCGCGAGAACGGAAACATGTTTGTTCGGTCCATTACTCGGACGGGCTCCTAGTTCGACCGCGCGAGCGCATCGCGCACGAGCTCGATCGCCTCGCGTGGGTCGCGGGCCACGAGCACGCTCTTGTCGAGGTTACGGAAGAACGTCTCGGCTTCGGGACCGGGCGCGAGGAGGATCAGGGGCTTCCTTCCCTTGAGCGCGAGCGCGGCCTCGGAAGCGGTCCCGGCACCGGTGATGCCGCAGGCCACGACGACGGTTGACGTGAGCACGTTGATCACGTTTCGAGCGTGCCCCATGCCCGTGAACACGGCGACGTCGACGTGGTCGGAGACGCCACCGCGCTCGGACGGCAGGATGCCCAGGACGAGACCTCCGGCCTCGCGCGCGCCACGACTCGCCGCGTCCATCACACCGCCGGGCCGGCCCCCGGTCAGGACGATCCAGCCCTCGGCCGCGACGAGCCGCCCGAGCTCTTCGGCGTTGCGTAGGTCACGCTCGCTTGCGCCGTCGCCCGCGCCCATGATGCCGATGATCGGGCGGCGCATCGTCGCCTAGCGTCCCGGGTCGAGCACGACCTTCAGCGTCGAGCCGCCGGCGGCGGCGAGGCGGAACGCGCGCGCAGCGTCTGCCAGTCCGAGCCGGTCCGTGATCATCGATGCCACGTCGATGCGCTCGGCGGCGATCAGCTCGAGCGCCGTGCGCATGTCGTCGGGTGGCCCGGCGTACGTGTGGACGATCGCGATCCCGCGGCGGAACAGGTTCCACGCCTCGAACGACACCTGCTCGCCCGGGGCGAGCGGGGCGAACGGCAGCACGGTGCCGCCGTCGTCGACGAGCGCGAGCGCGCGCTCGATCGCCGATCGTGCGGCGACGCAGACGACGACACGCTCGGGGAGCCGGCCGTCGTTCCCCTCGCGAACCCGGGCCTCGAGATCCGGCGCATCGGCGCGCAGGGCCAGGTCGGCGCCGAAGCGTCGTGCCGCCTCGAGCCGCGCGTCGCTCGTATCGATCGCCACGACGCGCGCGGCACCGTTGGCCCGCGCGAGCTGGAGGTGCAGCAGCCCCGACACGCCGCTCCCGATCACGGCCACGGCGTCCCCCGCGTGCACGCCGGCGAGGCGCTGCCCGCGCACCACGCACGCCAGCGGCTCGACGAACGAGCCTTGCTCGAAGCTGACGTGCTCGGGCAGGCGGAACGTGCCGAGCCGCACGTTCTCCGCGGGCAGGCGCACGAGCTCGGCGAACCCACCGGGCTCGAACGTCGTGCGGTGGAGCGTCGGGCATACCGCGTGGCGATCGCTGAGGCAGTAGCGGCACGAGCCGCACGGCACATGATGCGTCGTGACGACGCGGTCTCCTGGCTGCAGGCTGTCGACGCCCGCGCCGACCTCTTCGATCGTCCCCGCAACCTCGTGGCCCAGAACCACGGGTGCCCGGGGCACGCGGTACCACTCCATGAGATCCGAGCCGCAGATCCCGCTCGCGCGCACGCGTAGCAGCGCCTCGGCCCGGCCGATCTCCGGGCGCGGACGGTCCTCGATCCGCACGTCGCTATTATTGAAGTAGACCGCGACTCGCACCGGCCTTCTCCTCTTGGTAGAGCTCGAAGGCCTCGCGCTCGCTCGCGCCGCCGTGGACCACGTCCCGCACGGCGCGGATCATCCCCACCGGGCAGTCGGACTGGAAGATGTTGCGACCCATGTCGACGCCGGCAGCGCCGGCCTGGATCGCGCGGTGCGCGAGCTCGATCGCCTCGCGCTCGGCGACCTTCTTGCCGCCGGCGATGACGACCGGCACCGGAGTCTCCCGCACCACCCGGTCGAACCCGTCGCAGTAGTACGTCTTGACCATGTGCGCGCCGAGCTCGGCCGCGATGCGCGAAGCGAGACCGATGTACCGCGCGTCGCGGGTCATGTCCTTGCCCACCGCGGTGACGGCCAGGACCGGAACCCCGTAGCGCACACCCTGGTCGACGAGCTGGGCCAGGTTCGTCAGGCTCGTCTTCTCGCCTTCGGCGCCGACGAAGATCGAGAGCGTGACGGCCGATGCGTTGAGCCGCAGTGCGTCCTCGAACGCGACGGTGACGCTCTCGTTCGACAGCTCGCGCAGGATGCTCGTCCCGCCGGAGACGCGCAGGACGATCGGCACGTCGGTGCCGGGCGGGACGCAGCGGCGCAGCACGCCGCGCGTGAGCATGAGCGAGTCCGCGTGCGGCACGAGGGGCGCGATCGTGCGCCCGGGCTCCTCGAGGCCGCTCGTCGGCCCGAGGAAGTAGCCGTGATCGATCGCCAGCATCACCGTGCGTCCGGTACGTGGCTTGAGGATCCGCGACAGACGGTTCTCGAGGCCCCAGTCCATGCCGTCAATCTACCAGGGTTTGGACCACTGCGTGCCGAGCCCCGGACCGTAGAGCAGTGCGTTCGTCAACAAGCGTCTCGTTCCGAGCGTGAACCCACGGAACTCGGGCGGGCTGAGGAACAGGATCACCTGGCCGCGACCGCGGCTCTCGCGCGTGACGTACGCAGTCTGCGCGAGACGACCCGCGGCCTCGGACCACAGGAGCCCGCCGAGGTGCAGCTGTGCCGGATCGGCGAACCGCGCGGGGACCTCGACCGGTGGGACAGCGACGATCGTGTCGTCCGCGCTCGCGAGCGCCGGAAGGTCGGCGGGCAGGCCCCAGCCGAGCCAGTGGTCGCGGTCGAGCTCGATCCGGACGAACGCACCGCGGGGCGAGAACGACCGCAGGCGCTCGTCGGCCCACGCCAGATCCTGCTCGCCCGGCTCACGCTTCCCCGGAGGCAAGAACGGGGCGAGCCACTCCGCGAGCGTCACCACCTCTTCGACCGGCGTTCCCTGGGGATGGCCTTCGGCAAACGGTCGGGCTCCCGGACCGAGGACCGGTGCGACGTCGTAGGGTCCTTCGCGGAGCGCCTCCGGCTCCGAGCGCTCGCGGCGGGCGCGCTTGTCGACCGGTCGCGCGTCTTCCGATTCGTCGTCCTTGGGCGGCGGAGCGACGCGCAGACCGTCCGCGCGCATCGGACCACCGGCCACGACCGCTTCGGGTCCGAGACCGAACACCGGAGGAGGATGGGTGGCGAGCGCCTGGCGGCGCAGTCGTGCCTTGGTCAACCCGGTCTCGACTTCGGCCAGAAACTCGGCGCCGCTCCCGATCCCGATCGCCGTGCCACCGCCCTCGACCCAGCGCACGAGTGCGTCGACCCCGGTCTTGCCCAGGATCGCCCGGTAGCTCGTGCTGAGAGTCTCCGGGAACACGAGCACGTTGTAGCGGCCGAGGTCCGCCGAGCCGAGTCGCCCGACGTCGAGGCCATTGAACCGCACGCGCACGACCTCGTCGAGCAGGTGCCAGACCGCACCGTAGTCGCTCGGAGACACGGGCCAACCGGTGAGCACGCCGATCCGCGGCGCGACGAGCGCCCGGAAGTAGCTCCCGCCGAGATCGGGACCTTCTCCGCCGCGAGAGGTCGAGACGGCGCTGATGTCCGTGGACCAGCTCTCGGCAACCTCGGAGAGCTGACGCTCCACATCGGCGGGCGCGCCCTCGCGCCGCACGACGAGCGAGCCGCGCGGCCACGTGCGGCCGTCGACCTGGAACGGTTTCTCGGCCAGCCGCACCGGGATCTGCCGCGCGTAGAGCTCGGCCAGGGCCGTCGGTGCGTTCTCGGCTGCCCCGTCGATCACGTAGGCCACCGGATCGTGGGCCGGCGACAGGCTGCCCCGCGTGCTCGGGATCTCTCCCTGGGACCACCCCGCGCCGGGCTTCGTCTTGGTCCAGTAGGCGTCGACGTCGTACGCCAGTGCGAGCGACCAAGACGTCACGTCGTACAGCCGGCTCCCGCGCCCACGCTCGAGATACTCTCGCTCCTCGCGCAGGAACCCCGCCTCCATCGGGACGTGCGGATCGAGGAGCTCGCGCACGAGCGCTCCCGCGGGCTGGTCGAGCGGCACGACGTACGCGCCGTCGGAGAAGGCGTCGGTCGGTCCTGGCTCCCCTGTGCGAGCATCCCGCAGGCCTGCGACACGCGCGGTGCGGGGGCCGAGGACCTCGATCCCCTGCGCGCGCAGGACGCGCACGAGAGCATCGGTACGCTCGGGGCGTCGGCTGCGCGGCAGCACCCACGCCGCGGGCCAGTCTCGACCCGCACGGGCGATGACCTCCCGGCGATGGGTCACGAAATCCGCGAGGATCTCCTGGCGATGGCTCGCCAGGGTCGTGAGGTTCGCGAGCGAGCTCGTCAGCTGGTGCTCGACCGCCTCGCCGTACGTGCGCGTCGAGCCGTCGCGCTTCTTGATCAGCGTACCGTCGGTCGACGACATCTCGTACAGGATGCCGATGCTCCCGAGGTACTCGGCCCACGACGAGCCGTACCCGGGAAAGAACGACTCGTTCCACTCGCGCGTGTAGTACGGGAACCCGCGCGCGTCGAGCGCGCGAGCCTGATCGGCAGAGAACCGCTCGTGCCACGACATGCCGTGCGACGGGACGAACGGGTTGAACGGGTGGCGCGCCGGATCGAACAGGTACGTGTCGTCCGAGCCCATCTCGTGGCTGTCGACGACGAGCTGCGGGTTCCACTCGGCGATCACGCCCGAGCGGCGGCTCTCGGGCTGCACGAGCGTGAACCAGTCGCGGTTGAGATCGAACAGGTAGTGGTTGCCGCGGCCCCACGGCCAGACGGTCGTGTGCGACAGGTCCTCGTCGTCGCCGCTCGGGTTCAGGTGGGCGAACGCCGCGGTCTGGGCCAAGAACCGCTCGCGACCGTCCGGGTTCTCGCACGGGTCGATCAGGACGACGAGCTCGCGACGGAGCCGTGCAGCCGGCTCGTCCTCCCCGGCGACGAGCCGGTACGCGAGGGCGACGGCGGCGTCGGCGCTCGACAGCTCGTCGCCGTGGATCGAGTACGCCATCCAGGCCACGGCCTTCGCCTGCGCGAAGGACGCCGCGTCGGCACCGGACGCGCGGCGCCGCGGATCGACGCCTCGTGCGTGCTCGGTGCGAAACGCGTCGAGCCCGGACACCGTGGCCTCGTCGCCGATCGCCAGGTACACGAGCTCCCGCCCCTCGTGCGATCGAGCGTAGGTCTCGAGACGGCAGCGTGGCGAGGCGTCGTCGAGCGCTCTGAGGTAGGCCAGGATCTCGGCATGCCGGAGCGGACGTGCCCCGTGCTCGACCCCCGTCGCCTGCTTCTGCGTCGGGATGCGCGGGTCGAACCGCGCGTCCGGAAAGAGCTGCGCCGGCGTGCGGCCCTCGGGCCCCGCCGCCAACGTCGCACAGCACGCCATTCCCCCGAGCGCGATCCCGATCGCCCGCCGCACCGTCATGCGCGCCTCCCGTGGCGCGCCATTGTAGGGGAACTGTCCGGGGCCAGGTGGGATGGGTTCCCGGTCCTGGCCCCGGTCGGGGTGTGCTCAGTCGCTGTTGATCAGATAGAACGCGCACTGACCCGCGGGGATCGGAGTGGCGTCGATGGCCCACGGGTGCAGGATCCCGCTGTCGACCGCCGCCAGGGGGTTCGATCCCGGCGCCTGATTCGTGTTGCCGGTCGTCTTCAGCACGCCGAGATCGCCGCGCAGGCAGGTCCACGATTGCTGACCGGGCTCCGCGTCCCACACCATCATGGTCTGGCTCGTGAAGCGCAGGTAGATCGCGCCGTCGTTCCAGTCGCACGCGTCGCCCTCGCCGTCGGTGTCCAGGTCGCTCTGCGCCGCATTCGGCTCGTTCAGGCAGTTGTCGCATGCGTCGCCGATGCTGTCGCGGTCCAGGTCCTCGGTCGGCACGTCGGCGATCGCCGGGCACGTGTCGCACACGTCGCCGAGCGAGTCGGCATCCGCGTTCGCCTGATCCGCGTTCCGAACCTGCGGACAGTTGTCGCACGAGTCGCCGCGACCGTCACGATCGAGGTCGTCTTGCCGGCTGTTCCATAGGAGCGGACAGTTGTCGCACGCCGACGCTCGGCCGTCCTGATCGGGATCGAGGCCAGCGGGACCATCGTCCGCGACCCCGGTGCAGTCGTCGTCGACGCCGTTGCACAGCTCGGCGACGCCGGGATGGACCGCCGCGACCGTGTCGTTGCAGTCGTTGCACGCCCGATACCCGTCGTGGTCCACATCGGCCTCGGACGCCGGGACCGCGGGCCACCCCGGGGCCGAGCAGTTGTTGTTGACACCGTCGCACAGCTGAGGCGCGCCGGGGCGCACCGTCGCCTGCGCGTCGTCGCAGTCGCCTGCGCACTCGGAGAGCGCGTCGCCGTCGTCGTCCCGGTCCCACGCCGGCGCGAGAGGCCAGCTCCCGCCGAGGCAGTCGGTCGCCCGGCCGTCGCACAGCTCGATCGCCCCGGAGTACACGCTGGGATCCGCGTCGTTGCAGTCGCCGGCGCACTCGCTCGAGCCGTCGCCGTCGCCGTCTGCCGTCTCGTTCGTCGGCGCGGGATAGCCCGGGGCGGCGCAATCGTTCGCCCGCCCATCGCACACCTCGGGCGCACCGGGCCACACGAGGGCCCGCGTGTCGTCGCAGTCGTCCCGGCTCCCCGCGTAGCCCGCGGGAGCCTGCCCGTCGCACGTCTGCGTGCGCGGACTCAGGACGCCGTGGCCGTCCCCGTCGGCGTCGCGGTACCACGTGTACGTGACCGGGCCGGGGACGGCGACGCACGTCAGCTCGGGATACTTCGTCACGTCGGCCACGACCGCGTTGCCTTGATTGATGCCGCCGAACACGTTGTCCAGGATCCCGAGCTGCGCGTCGGTCAGCCCGTCGAACGACCACGTGTTGGTCGACAGGTTGCCGGTCCAGGCCGCTTCGGTGACCGCCACGAGGTCGGCGATGCGCAGGACGTCGGGCAGCTCGCACGGGGCGAGGCTGCGCAGGAGCTCTTCGGCGCCGGGGATCTCGTCGAGGTCGAGCACGCACTCGAGACAGATGTCGTGGTTGTTCTGGTAGTTCGTGATCGTCGGATCGAGGCTGACCCCGAGGTTGAGGAACGTGCTCGTCACCTCGCGCATGAGGTGCGAGAGCGTTCCCGTCGCGTCGTAGATCCCGTCGATCCGTGACACGGCATCCGGGCGCAGCGCTCCGGTGAGAGGATCGAACAGCGTCGCGAAGATCGGCGACTCGTCGAGCGCTGCGTCGAGGATCGCGCGGAACTCCGGCGTCGTGTAGTGGTTGCTCCAGTTGCGCCAGAAGCCCGACGAGCCGGGATGGATCTGCAGCTCGTTGTAGAACGTGCAGGCGACCTGGTCACCGGCCTGGGGCGTGACCGAGATCGACGACCCGCCGGTCACGCGCGAGCCGTCGGCGCGGACGCACTCGCTCGTCGTGATCCACCCGTTCGCCGCGGATTCGTTGATCGCGTAGCTGCGCAGGGACGGGATCCACGAGCTGACCTGGCTCTCGCCGTGGTGCAGGGTGAACGACGCGCCCCAGCCCGCGGTGAACCCGAACGGGATCTGGGACGGATCCCACGTCACACCGTCAGGCGGCGTGTTCGTGACGATCTTCGATACGACGACTCGTGCACGCTTGACGTACACGAACGTGCAGGTCACGGACTCGCCGGCCGAGAGCGAGACCGCGGAGGCCGCGCTCCCATCCGTACAGCTCGACGACGTGAGGTCCCACAGCGGGCCGGGCGCGCCGGCTACGACCGCGTAGGTCCCGGCGCGCACGTAGCCGCTCGAGTGGGGCGCCGTCGTGTCGGCCAGGGCGAAGCTCTGGCTGATCGAATCGGGCCCGCCCGAGAGCGCGAACGAGAACGTCTGGGGGTCGCCGGAAGGCGTCGTGATCACGTCGACGCGGATCGTTCCGCGCTTGACGTAGACGAACGTGCAGGTCACGGACTCGCCCGCCTCGAGCGAGATCGCCGACGGCGCGCTGCCGTCCGTACAGCTCGAGGACGCGAGGTCCCACCCCGCAGGCACGGCTCCGGCTGTGGCCGCGTAGGTCCCCGCGCGCACGAAGCCGCTCGAGTGGGGCGCCGTCGTGTCGGCCAGGGCGAAGCTCTGGCTCACCGCGTCGGGACCGCCCGCCAGCGCGAACGAGAACGTCTGCGGATCGCCCGACGGCGTCGTCACGACGTCCACGCGAATCGTGCCTCGCTTGACGTACACGAACGTGCAAGTCACGGACTCGCCCACCGCGAGCGAGATCGCCGCCGGCGCGCTGCCGTCCGAGCAGCTCGAGGACGCGAGATCCCATCCCGCCGCGGGGGCTCCGGCCGTCACCGCGTAGGTCCCGGCGCGCACGTAGCCGCTCGAATGGGGCACCGTGGCGTCGGCCAGGGCGAAGCTCTGGCTCACCGCGTCGGGACCGCCCGCCAGCGCGAACGAGAACGTCTGCGGATCACCCGACGGCGTCGTCACGACGTCGACCGAGATCGACCCGCGACGAACGTTCGTGAACGTGCACGTGACCGTCTCGCCCGGACCGATCGCCACGGCGTTGGCCGGGCTGCCGTCCGAGCACACGACCGACGCGAGGTCCCATTCGGGCCCGTCGTCGTGCTGCACGACGCTGTACGTGCCGGGACGCACGGTCCCGCTGTCCCACGGGGCGTCCGCGCCGGCCAGCGCGAACTGACCGCTCAGGTTGTCCGGGCCGCCGGTGTAGGAAAAGCCGAAGGTCTGGGGAGACCCGCCGGGAACGGTCACCTCGTCGACCACCAGGCGCCCACGCTTCGTGTTGACCCACGTGCAGTCGACGACCGCCCCGGCCGTCGATGCCATCACCGTGACCCGTCCGGTCAGCGCGCCGGTCGCGTCGCGCTCGGGCGTGCCCTGCCCGATGCACGTCAGACCGGTCAGATCCCAGCCGGCCGCCGGTTGCTCGACGATCGTTTGCGGATCGTCGTACCGCCCGACGAACGAATGGCTCGCCGGAACCGTGCTCGCCGGGTCGTCGTCGAGGACGGCGTTCCCCGGCGCGAGGTCGGGAGAAGGTGTGAACGTGAAATCCTGCGCGTCGTCGGGCACAGCGTTCTTGCGCACGGTGACCGTGGCGCAGTTCGTCACGCTCACATCGATCGGCCGGATGAAGTCCTTCATCGTGGAGGAGAACGCATCGGACGACCGGCTCTTGACGTACGCGCTGCCGAAGCTGACGCACTCGTCGCGGTCGAACACACCGGCGGCGGTCAGATCGATCGCCGCTTCACCGAACATCCCTCCAAGGAGCGTTGCGCCGGTGACCGGATCGACGACGACGCTTTCGTTCACCGCGCCCTCGGCGATGCCCGTGAGCGCAACGAGCGGCCCCCAGCACGGAGCCGAGGGCGAAGCCTCACACGGGCCGGCTTCGGTCCAGGTCGACAGGCCCAGCTGGGCCACGCTCGCGCCGCCGCTGAACGCAAACGTGACCAGCAGATCGCCTTCGCTGCGCACGGGGGTCCGACCGTTCGAGCTGATCTGCTCGGCCTGATTGAACTCGAAGTCCATGTTCGCCGTGCCCAGCGTGTTGGCCCGGATCCATGCCAGGTACAGGAAGTCGCGCTCCGACTCGCCCTCGGGCACCGACTCGTGGCGCACGTAGAACCGCAGGAGATCGCTCTTGTTGTTCGGGATCGAGCCGAACTCGACGTCCGGGACCGGATCGTCCTCTTTGCCCCCGAGCGAGTCGTCGGTCTGTCCCGTCGGCTCGTCGTATCCCACGTCGAGATGTCCGACGAAGGCGTCCCAGTCGGCGCCCCCCGCGGACGCGAGGTCGCCGTCCGCGGCCTCGAATGTGCTGCTGCTGAGCGCGCGGACCGCTGGCACCGAGGCCAGTCCGAGCACGAGGAGCAAGATCAGGAACGACCGCCGTGACGCGTTTCGCATCGCTCGAGCTCCGGGGGGCACGTTGTGCTGGACGGGCGTCCAGGCAACACGCGCTCTCGACCCAAATGGCTACGCGTTCGGCGGCTGGACGCCATGGCGATGTTCGTGAGCGCCGATGCGAGGAGTTGTGTCTTTCCGGAAAGACCCGGGTCCAACGTTCCGGAGATTCCGACTTCGTAGCCGGAATTCGCCCTATTGCGACGTCTTACGACGGAAGGCAACGTGTTTGCACCCGGTGCGAGCGCGGCTCGCGCCCTCTAACGAAGGGAGCTTGGGATGATCGACCGCAAGGTCCTCGCGATTGCAGTTCTAGCCGCCGCCGGGCTCGGCTTGCCGGCGTCGGCTGCTCAAGGGTACGTGGGCGCGAGCTGGCTCAGCAGCGGCGCCGAGTTCGATACCGCCGTCGACAACTTCGACATCGACGATTCGGGGTGGAAGGTGTTCGGCGGACTGAACTTCGTCAAGTTCTTCGGCCTGGAGGCCAGTTACCGCGATCTTGGCGATTTCACGGAAACGGGCGTGGGCTCGATCGACGCCTCGATCAAGGCCTACGATCTCGAGGCTCGCGGCATCCTGCCGCTCGGAAAGGTCGTCGACATATTCGGCAAGGCGGGCTACGCCAACCTGTCGATCGATGGCACGGAGAGCGACGGCGCCACGCAAGTCGAGATCAACGACGACAACTGGGAGCTGTTCTACGGTCTCGGCGTCGAGCTCCACTTCGGCAAGACTTTCGGTGTCCGCGCCGAATGGGAGAAATGGGATGTCGAGACGTCGCTGAACGCCTTCTCTGCGGGCGCAGTGTTCCGATTCGGAGGATAACGGCCGGGGGGGCCACGACCCTGGTGGGCAGGTCTCGCGCATTCGGCGACCTGCCCCCCAGGGTCGCTCCTATCCACGCACCCGCCTCAGAACGGCGCGCCCAGGACCAATCGGGCCGCCGACAGCCCATCGCCGAAGCGGTAGCTCAGACCGATGCGTGGCATGGGGATCTTCTTGTAGGCGAAGGGAGGTCGGGTTCCGAACGTGAATCCGACTTCCCACTGGGCCCGCATCTCGGAATCGCCCGTCGACCGGAGCGCTTCGAGCGGCTCGAAGTACAGGTAGCTCGCGGCGAACAAGCCGACGTCCACCGGCCGGCCGTGGATCGCGAACCACAGCGGCTGGCTCAGCTCGAGCCCCGTTTCGAGCTCACCGTAGTCGTCCGCCAGAAGCGCGCCGTCGCCCGTGATCCCGGCCCACAGCAAGCGATTTCCGAGCCGCCCGTCGAGCTCGTGCCACGGAAAGCGGATCTCGCTCGCGAGCCCGGTGGCGTAGACCCAGGTCCGCGTGCCTCCGGACAGGTCCCACGCCATCCCACCCTCGGCGAACGGCTCGAGTGTGATGTTCGACCGAACCGGCAGCTCGAAGCGCAGCCCAGGAACGAAGCTCACCGTGCTGAACTGCTCGCGCAGGTCGGCGCCGAGGAAATCCTGCGGCTCGAGGTCGAAGAACCCGAGCGTCACGGGCAACGTGACCTTCCAGCCCCACGCCGGGTCGACTTCCGGCAGGCGAACGCCGACCGGTATGCGGTAGATCTGGACGGTCCGGCCGTTCACGTCGTACACGCCCGTTCCGACCTGACTCGCGAACGCGAAGTGCAGGACGTTCGACTCCTCGGCTCGTAGCTCCTGCGCTGCCGCGGGCCGGATCGCGAGGAACGACGTGACGAGGAGGATCGTGCGGAGCGCCGGGGAACGCACAGGGCCGGCGCAGAATACCACGCCGGGAAGCGACGGCGATCAGTGCTCCAGGAGGTCTTCGACCGCCTCGAGGAGCTGGCGCAGATCGAACGGCTTCACGAGGGTGCGGTCGGCGCCGAACGCCGTGGCCATGCTGAGTCGGCTGTCGCGGCCGCTCCGCGCGGACAGCGCCAGGACCGGGACCTTGCTCCGCTCGCGGCGCAGCGCGGCGATGATCTGGAGCCCGTCGACCTCCGGCACGTCGATGTCCGTGATCACGAGATCGACCGGCTCGACGCCGAGCAGGTCACGCGCTTCGCGACGGTCCGCTGCGGGAACCACGGTGTGTCCGGCCCCGCCCAGCGTGCGCTCGAGCATCTTTCGGATCAACGGGTCGTCATCCACCACGAGAATCCGCGCCATGCGTGGGCCTCCGTGTAGACGACGCTCGAGGGCCTGCCGGATCGCGGTATTGATCTGGCGAACGTTCGCCACGTCCCGTACGAACTTCATCAGCCCATCGTCCGCTTCTCGAGTCGCCATCGAGGACTCTAGGTCCGGCAGCGCACTCGGACCGTGACCTGGCGCGCCAGATTCCGCGGGAATCGCGTCAGCTCAGCTGGCCGTCTTGCGAAACGCGCGGGGCGAAGTTCCGGTCCAGCGACGGAACGCGCGATGGAACGTGCTCGGCTCGGAGTACCCGAGCAGGAACGCCACCTCGTAGACCGCGAGCGTTCGCCCCCGCAACAAACCGATGGCGAGCTCGCGCCGCACGGTGTCGAGGAGCGCCGCGTAGGACGAGCCTTCAGCTTGCAGCCTGCGCTGCAGCGTACGCGGGCTGACGGCCAGGCGGGCGGCGACGGACTCGAGATCCGCACGTCCCTCACGCAGCGCAGACCAGATCGCGCGGCGCGCGCGGTCCTGGAACTCGGCGGCAGCGGGCATGGCCGCGAGCATCCGCTCCGCCAGGTCGTCGAGGTACCCTCCGAGCGTTGGATCGGCTCCGATCACGGCCGAGTCGACGTCGGACCCCTCGAACGCGATTTCGGCCTGCGCTCGATCGAACAGCACGTTCGACCCGAACGTGGCCTCGAGGCAGGTCACGTCGCCGGGCCTCGGGTACGGGAGCGCGACTTCGCGCGGCGCCACCGGCCTGCCGGTCAGCTCCCGGGCCGCGGTCACGAGGAACGCGAGACGCCCGTCGGCCGCGCGGCGCGGCTCGCCCGCGACGTCGCCAAGCGCGATCCGTCCCACCGCCGCGTCGCGCTCCCAGTGCAGCTGAACCGCCTCGGTGACGATCCGGCTGTGGCGCGCAAGCCGCGCGAACGCTTCCCCCAGGGTGCGGCTGTTTCCCATGATGTAACCGACGAGGCCATACGACCGCAGGGGGGTCGTGCCGAACACCCGGAGCGCGAGCTCCTCGTCGTGTGTCGCCTCGACCGCGAGCTGCCACAGCGCCCACATCTTGCGGAGCGGGACGCGTGCGTCGGGGTCACGCAGGTCGTCGTCGTGGAACCCGGCGCGGCGCATCAGGTCGGCCCGATCGAGCCCCAGCTCGTCCGTGCGGTGGAGCAGGATCAGTGGGAGCCGGGCGAGCCCGCAGGGCTCGAGTGCAGGTACGGTGCCGAGATCGCTCACGCCGACGTCCCTCGTGCTCCTCGAGGCCGCGGCTATGCTGCACCGATCCGAGCGGCGGAGCAACCGGGTCAGGCCGACACATGCCCGCTCCCTTTCTGGCACGCCGTGCAGTTTTTCATGACAGACAGCCGGTCAGGCGCGTAGCATGGCGGCAGCCGAGGGTGGGGGAATGGCACGGTTGAACTCTCGGTACCGCGCATCGGGGCTCATCGCCGGGCTTCTGGCCTGTTCCCTGCTCTCCGCGGGGCCGGTCGAGCTGGATCGGGGCGAGGTCGTGGCGGTCGAGCGCGACGGGCGCTCGATGACCACGCTGCGCCGCACGGTCGCGAGCGCGCGTTCCCGGAGCGCCGTGCTGGCGATCGGAATCACGAACGGGCGTTTCTCCACCGGGCTGAGCGGATGGACCGCGAGCCAGTCGGGTGGAGCGAGCGCTCCCGGCAGCGTGACACCGGTCGCCGGTCAGGCGCAGCTCCTCGAAGGCGACTCGTTCCTCGTCACGCTCGAGCAGACGTTCCAGGTTCCCGCGGGTGCGGGGTACCTCGGTTTTCGCTTGACGCTGCTACCGGGCTTCGACCGGAACGACAGCTTCGTGCCGGACGCGTTCGAAGCGCAGCTCCTCGACGCGGCCACGCAGACACCGGTCGTCCCGCCGTGGGATCCCCAGGCCACCTCGTATTTCAACCTCCAGGAGGACCAGACTGCGAACCTCGGCTCGGGCACCACGTTCGACGGGACGACGGTCGTGGTCGACATCCACGGTGTTGCCGCAGGTCGGCACGTCACGCTGTTCTTCGACCTCATCGGGGCCGATGCCGACACCGCGGGTGGTGTACGGATCGATGACGTGGTGACGTGCAACCAGCTCGATCCGGACGCCGACGGCGTGTCCGACTGTGAGGCCGACAACTGCCCGAGCGTCCCCAACCCGGGCCAGCTGGACCGCGACGGTGATGGCCTGGGTGACGCCTGCGATCCGTGCACCGACGCCGACGGCGACGGCTACGGCGCTCCCGGTGGCGCATGCCCGGGCGGATCCTCGACCGATTGCCACGACGCCGACGCCACGATATTTCCCGGGAATCCCGAGATCTGCGACAGCAAGGACAACGATTGCAACGGGCTTGTGGACGAGGGGAACCCGGGTGGCGGCCTGCCGTGCACGACGGGCCAGCCCGGCGTGTGCGGCCAGGGCACGGAGTTCTGCAGCGCGGGCCATCTCGTGTGCGTGCCGGATCAGGGCGCGGGCTGCGAGGTGTGCGGGAACGGGCTCGACGACGACTGCGACGGGACGGTCGACGAGACGACGGACGATCGTGACGCCGATGGGGTCCTGAACTGTGTCGACAACTGCTGCGAGGCGTTCAACCCCGGCCAGCAGGACACGAACGGCAACGGGATCGGCGACGCGTGCGACTGCACCGGCCTCGGCGCGGTCGGCTCGAGCGTGCGGCTGAGGAAAACGCCGCTGACGGAGATCACCTGGTCGGCCGTGCCGGGCGTATCCGAGTACCACGTGTACCGCGGCTACTGGGGTCCGACGTTCACGTACAACCAGCAGTGCTTCCGCAGCAACGTCACCGGGACCTCGGTGACCGAGTTCGCCGAGCCCTTGCGGTTCAACTACTTCTACTACCTCGTGACGTCGAAGTGCCCGGTCGGCGACATCGAGAGCTCGCTCGGGACCGACTCGCACGGCAACCCGCGGCCACAGCCGTTCGTGTGTCCCGACCCGACGTCCGACCTCGACGGGGACGGCGTCGAAGAAGCGCTCGACAACTGTCCCGGCGTCGGCAACGCGTCCCAGTCGGACGTGGATCAAGACTCCCGCGGTGACGTGTGCGACAACTGCGTCGTCGACTTGAATCCAAATCAGGCGGATCTCGACGGGGACGGCGACGGGGACATCTGCGATCCCGATGCCGACGGCGACGGTGTGGACGAGGACGGCGACGGCTCCGGTACGGCCGGCGATGCCCCGTGCCCGCATCTGACCGTCGCGAGCTGCGACGACAACTGTCCGGGGACCCCGAATCCGAATCAGGAGGACACCGACGGCGACGGCGTCGGAAACTCCTGCGACGCGGGCTAGTCGAGGCGAGAGCGTTGAGCATGCTCGAGAAGCACCGTCGGTTCGGCGTCGCCGCCGTGCTCTGCGCGAGTCTCGTGTGGAACGCTGCGCCTTCGCTCGCCGACGCTCGGCGCGATAAGCGTGCCCCCGGGAGGAACGAGGCGTCCGAGCCACCACCGGACGAGACGGCCGCGGTCTTTGGGGTCGACGTCGGGCCATCGCGCGGCGCCGGCGCCGGACCTGCCGCGCCCGTGCCCCCATCGCGGACGCCGAGCACGGGGCCCACGCCGAGGAAGGCGCCGTCGCGCACGGCGCGGTCCCGCAGGTCCGCGAGCACGCCGGCGGGCGCGACCGCGATCGCGCTCGGCGAGACGGTCGCGGGCGACATCGTGACCGGGGAGACCGACGCCTACACCGTGTCGGTCGCCGCCGGTGTCACGGTGTCTTTCGACGCCCTCGCTTCGAGCAACACGAACGGACTGAACTGGCGGGTGGACAACCGTTACGGTCGCGTCGAGCTGTCGCACACGACCGCGTTCCAGGACGGCGGTCCCGTGCGGCTCGTCGGCGGCGACTACACCGTGAGCGTGTTCGGGGAGGGCGGGACGCAGACCGGCTCCTACTCGTTCCGTATCGTGGATTCCTCGCCGGAGATCGCGACGATCGCGCTCGGCGACGTGGTGGGCGGCGCGATCGACGTGCCGGGTGACGCCGACGTGTACGGGTTTTCCGCGGCGGCCGGACAGCTCGTGTACCTCGACCGGCTCGCGACGTCGAACAACGCGGGCCTCAACTGGCGGATCGAGGACACGTTCGGGCGACGCATGCTCGATACGACGACCGATCTGAACGACCAGGGGCCGTTCGCACTCATCGGTGGAGCCTACACCCTGACCGTCCTCGGCGAGATCTCGTCCGGTCAAGGGCAGACCGGGACGTACCAGTTCCAGATCGTGCCGGTCACCGACGGCGACAGCGCGATCGCGATCGGGCAGGTCGTGAGCGGAGCGATCGACCAGGCCGGGCAACAGGACCGGTTCCATTTCACCGCGGCCGCGGGCCAGCGGATCTTCTTCGATCGCATCACGGCCCCGAACTCGGCCGGTCTCAACTGGCTCGTCGACGACGCGAACGGCGGATCGGTCGTGTCGCGCACGACGAACCTGGACGACACGGGCCCGATCGCCCTGATCGGCGGCGACTACACGCTGACCATTCTCGGCGAGATCAGCGCCGGATCGATCCAGACCGGGAGCTACGAGTTCCGCATCGTGAGCCTCACCGACGACGAGGCGTCGATCGCGATCGGCGGCACCGTCTCGGGCGAGGTCACCGTCGGGCAAGAGGACCGGTACGCGTTCACGGCGGCGGCGGGCCAGCGGGTCGTGCTCGACCGTACCGCGGCTTCGAACAGCGCGGGGCTCAACTGGACGATCGAGGATTCGTTCGGTCGCACGGTGCTGCCGCGCACGGGAAGCCTGGACGACACGGGTCCGATCCCCTTGATCGGTGGAGACTACGTTCTGACCGTCCTGGGCGAGAGCTCGCTCGGCCAATCCCAGACCGGGACCTACACGTTTCGCATCGTCGACGTCAGCGACGATACGAGCGCGATCGCGCTCGCGGCCACGGCGAGCGGGACGATCGACCTGGGCCAGGCCGACACCTACGCGTTCACCGCGCCCGCGGGACAGATCGTCACGCTCGTGCTCGTCTCGTCGTCGAACACGGCCGGCCTGAACTGGTCGCTCGAGGATTCCTACGGTCGAGCGATCCTTGCGCGCACGACGAGCCTGAGCACGCAGGGGCCGTTCACGCTCGTCGGCGGTTCGTACACGATCGAGATCGTGGGCGAGGTCAGCCTCGGCGCGGCCCAGACCGGCAGCTACAGCTTCACGCTGCGCAACGACGGAACCGATACGAGCTACGTGCCGAGCGGAACGCCGATCGCGCTCGACCAGCTCGTCGACTCGACGATCGCGGTCGCCGGCTCGCCCGACCTGTACCGCATCCCGGCGACGGCGGGGCAGAACGTGTACTTCGATCTCCAGCTCGGCGCGAGTACGCTGCGCTGGACGCTGTTCGACCCGGTGGGCCGCGTCGTGTTCGGCCCGGCGACGGCGAACTTCGCCCAGACCCAGAACCAGGGACCGTTCGTCCTGGCTGCGGGCGACTACACGCTGCGGATCGAGGACACGGCGAACGGCACACCGCCCTACCGGTTCCAGGCGTGGGCCGTCCAGGATGCCGCGTCGCCGATCGCCGTCGGGGACACCGTTTCCTCGGCGTTCGCCACCCCGGGAGCGGCCCACACGTTCTCCATCCCGGTGACGAGCGGGACCGCGGTGTACTTCGACAACCTGCTCGCCGCTTCGGGCTCGGCGTGGTCGCTCGTGGACCCCGTGGGGCAGCCGGTGTTCTCGAACGTGTCGATGAGCGGCACGACCACCGGGGACGCCGGACCGTACACGCTCGCCGCCGGCACGTACCAGATCGTCATCGACCCGACGAACGACCTCGTCCCCGCGTACTCGTTCACTCCGCTCGGGGTGACCGATACCTTGGAGACGATCGCCGTCGGCGACGTTGAGAGCGGCAGCTTGGCCACCCCCGGAGCCGTGAGCCGCTACTCGATCGCCATCGGCCCGGGCCAGCGGATCTACGCCGACATCCAGGTCGGGGCGAGCGGGCTGTCCTGGTCGATGCTCGATCCTGTCGGCCAGCCGGTCTTCTCCGGCGTATCGGCGAACAGCACCATCAGCGGCGACCAGGGTCCCGTGACCTTGGCCGCAGGCTCGTACGCGATCGAGCTGCGCTCGACCCTCGGCGCCGCCTCCGCGTTCCAGTTCCGCGTGTGGGACGTGCAGGACGAGCAGCTCTCGGCGGCGCTCGGGGTCCAGGTCTCGGGGACCTTCGCGGATCCGGGAGCCGAGCACCGGTTCGACGTCACGATCGCCGCGAGCGGCGACGCGGCGTACTTCGACAACCAAGCCGGCGCGTCGAGCCTGGCTTGGGCCCTCGTCGATCCGGTCGGGCAAGCCGTGTTCTCCGGCGTATCGATGTCGAGCGCGACGAGCGCCGATCGCGGACCGTACACGCTCACCGCGGGCACGTACCGGCTGCGTCTGAGCGCGAGCGGCGGCGCGTTGCCGTCCTACGTGTTCACGCCGTGGAGCTCGACGCATCCGGTCGAGCCGCTGTCGTTCGGCACCCCGGTCGTGGGGGACATCCCGAGCGCCGGATCGACCCACGCCTACACGTTCACCGCACTCGAGGGCCAGAAGCTGCTGTTCGACCTGACCGCCGACACGGCCGGCCTGCGCTGGACGCTCGTCGATCCGGTCGGCGTGTCCACGGGCCTGATCGACAACGCGACGGCAAACGACGCGGACACGGAGGATCAGGGGCCGCTCGTCCTGGAAGCCGGAACCTACCGCCTCGTCCTCGATGGCGACGCCACGGCGACACCGCACTACGAGTTCATCGTCTACGACCTGGCCCACGACCTCGAGATCGCGGAGTTCACGCTGAGCCCGCCCGTCCTCGTGGACGGAGAGACCGGACGGTCGGTCTCGGCGAGCTGGACGCTCCGGAACAGCGGAGGGCTCGAGATTCCGGGCTCGTGGGTCGATCGGATCTACCTCTCGGCCGATGCCACGTTCGGCAATGCCGACGATCTGCTCCTGGGACAGTTCCCCCAGGGCGGACCCCTCGTCTCCGGCGGGACGCTCCCGCGCACCGAGACGCTGTCGATACCCGACACCCTCGCTCTGGGAAGCTACCTCCTGTTTCTCGTCGTCGACGCGGACGACGCGGTCGACGAGACGCTCAGCGAGGACGACAACGTCGGCGACCGACCGCTCGTCGTCGCGGTCTCCGGCCTCGCCGAGCCCGGCCTGAAGACCGTCGAGACGTTCGGCTCGATCGCGTCCACCACGAGCCAGTTCGGCAACTCGGTCAAGAACCTCGATTTCCCGCTCGACGAGGTCGTGACCCTGGCCGACGTGCGGTTCGTCGCCGGCGACGCGTTCCGCTGGGAGTTCACCGGCAGCTCGACGCCGGCGACGCTCTCGCTGTGGCTGATGAACGGAACGACCGAGGTCGTCCGCGTCGGTGCAAACCGCTTCTCGGGGGGGATCACGGTCCCGACCGAGGTCGTCGCGCGCCTGGGCCGGGACCTGACGCCGGCCGAGATCGCCACCCTGCCGAGCACGGTCGTCGACGGCATCCGGTTCAAGATCGAGACGTCGGCGGGCGGCGGAACGAACACGTCGCGGCTCCTGTCGACGCACGCGGACGGCAAGCTCCGGCTCCAGCTCGTGACCTGCGAGTTCGCACCGTGCGGCCCGCACCGCAAGGACGAGTTCTTCGACCTCGCGGGCATCGACTGGAGCTTCAGCGCCGGCTCCCCCACTCCATGGCAGGAGTACGACCTGAGCCGTCCCGTGCCGGTGCACGGGTTGCGGTTCGCCTTCGCCGCACCGTGGGTCTGGACGTGGAGCATCTTCGACGGCGGACCGCCCCAGGCGAGCGTCGAGGTGCAGCTCATCCTGAACGACGGCTCGAGCCTGACGCTCGACGACTGGGTCTCGCCATCGATCGGCAGCGGGCCGCCCGAGCAGCTGATCCCCTCGGGCCATTCGCTCATGCTCGACGAGGAGACCCACCAGGCCCTCGACGGCCTGTGGATCCTCGGATTCCGCTGGCGGCTCCATGCGTGCTGCACGCTCGGGTTCTCCGTCCATCCGGGATGTCCGGCGGCGCTGAGCTTCTGCGCCTCGAACCCGTCGCCGTTGCGGCTCTACTTCCTCTACGACTTCGGCGAGTGTCGCGGCGAGCCTGCGATCGCCGCCGTGGACTTGACTCCCGCGAGCGGCAGCGCGTTCCCCGCACCGTCGCGCGTCGTGATCAGCGGGACCGTCTCCGTTCCGGACTCGACCGTCCCGATCGCAGCGGTGCTGATCGACGGCGAGCCCGTGGACAGCCTCGACGCGGCGGGCCGGTTCTTCAAGGTCGTCAACGTTGCGCTCGGGGACAACCCGTACCAGATCGAGGTGATTCAGCCCGGCTGCGGCCAGGCCACGACCGAGCTGCACCTGACGGGAGTCGAGCCCGGGGAAGCGTCGTTCGTCAATCTGACCGACGTGTCGAACCTGATCACGGCGACCTATCGCAACACCACCTTCCATCGCAGCGCCGACCTGCTCGTGATGGACGTGATCGCTTGCAACGGCGGAGATACGCCGGTTCTCGGACCGCTCCAGATGGTGTTCACGCGCATCATCGATCCGGCGGTGACCGTCGCCCGGCCGGAGGGGCTGACGGCCGACGGCAAGCCGTTCGTGCTCGTCTCGGACTTCGGCGGCCCGGAGCGGCTCGATCCCGGCGCGTGCGCAGCGCCGAAGAAGCTCGCGTTCTACAACCCGGCGCAGGCGCGCGTCGACTTCGACGTGCAGTGGAGGGCGCCGCTCGACGGCGCACCGTACTTCACGACCGCGCCCCGGACGCGCGCCGACGTGGGCCAGCCCTACGCCTACGACGCTGCGGCGGAGGACCCGGACGGCGACACGCTGACCTACGCGCTCGTGCAAGGGCCGGCCGGGATGACGGTCGAGTCCGCGACGGGACTCGTCGGCTGGACGCCGTCACCGTCCGACCGCGGGAGCCACACGGTCGTGATTCGTGCCGCGGACGGCCTGGGTGGCAGCGCCACCCAGCGCTACGCGCTCGACGTCGGCGACGGATCGTCGAACTCGCCGCCGTATTTCACATCGGCACCGCCGACGCGCGCGGCCGTGGGCGCGCGATACACGTACCAGGCTCTCGCCGTCGACGCGGACGGCGACGGGCTGACCTTCTCCCTCGATGCATCCCCGCCGGGTGCCGCTGTCGATCCGGGCACGGGGCTCCTGACGTGGGACTTCGCTCTGCCGGGCAACCACGTGGTCGAGCTCCAGGTCGACGACGGGAACGGAGGCAGCGCGTCCCAGCGGTTCGTGCTCAGCGTCGGGAGCCCGGCGGCAAACCCGACGATCCCGCAGCTCTACGGCAGTCCGGGTTCTCTCGCCACCGTGGGCGACCTCTACATCTATCAGCCCGTCGTCGACAATCCCGACGCGGGAGAGACCGTCGAGTTCGACCTGCCCACGGCGCCGCCGGGGATGACGGTCGATCCGGTGTCCGGTCGCGTGAGCTGGACGCCGATGGTGGGACAGGTTGGGAGCCACGACGTCGAGCTCACCGTGGACGACGGCAACGGTGGAACCGCGAGCCAGGCGTGGGCGATCGAGGTCTCGACCACCCTTCCCAATCGGCCGCCGTACGTCGATTCGGTCCCCGACCTGTTCGCGGTTGTCGGGCTCCCGTACAGCTACGCCGTCCATGCGACCGATCCCGAGGGCGGGCAGGTCACGTACACGCTGGTCGTGCCGTCCCCGGGCATGACGATCGACCCGACGACGGGGCTCCTGACCTGGACGCCGCAGGCGACGGGCTCGATCACCGTCGCGATCCGCGCCGCGGACTCGCTCGGCGATCACGGGGCGCAGGTCTACACGCTCGACGTGATTCCGCCGAACGTCGCGCCGACGATCGACTCGCCCGCGCCGACCGCGCACGCGAAGGTCGGCGGCGTCTGGCAACACGACGTGCAGGCCTCGGATCCCGAGGGGCAAGAGCTGATCTACCGCTTGCAGCAGGCGC
The DNA here is from genome assembly GCA_963824225.1 of uncultured Acidobacteriota bacterium. Lineage (GTDB taxonomy): Bacteria > Acidobacteriota > Polarisedimenticolia > Polarisedimenticolales > Polarisedimenticolaceae > CAWGOF01. Next base: position 2,423,964 of record CAWGOF010000003.1, read on the forward strand.
CGCCGGGGATGACGATCCACGGTCAGACCGGCCTGATCTCGTGGCGCCCGCACCAGGCCCAGGTCGCCAACCACCCCGTCACGGTCGTGGTCCAGGACCCGTACTTCGCCTCGGACTCGCAGTCGTTCGTCGTGACCGTCGACGCCGACACGGTCTCGCCCGTGGTCCGGCTGCGGCTCTCGGCGCCGCAGGTGGCGATCGGCCAGCAGGCGCAGGCATGCGTCGAGGCGACCGACGACGTGGGACTCGTGAGCCGCACGCTCCTCGTCGATGGCGCGCCCGTCGCGCTCGATCTCCTCGGGTGCTTCATCCTGAGCTACGAAGATCCGCGGACGGTCGCCCTGCGGGCCGAGGCGGCGGACGCGGGGGGCAACCTGAGCTTCGACGAGGAGGCGCTCCTCGTCGTCGATCCGAGCGCGGGCACGAAGCCCGAGGTCGAGGCGAGCTCCCTCGTTCCACCTCCGGAGTCGGTGATCACGACCCCGACCCAGATCCGGGCGACGATCACCGACGACACGCCGCAGTTCCTGACGTGGGTCGTGCAGATCGCGCGTGCGGGAACCGAGGAGTTCACCACGATCGGGTCAGGAAGCGGCGCGGTGTCGAACGCCGTCGTGGCCACGCTCGATCCGACCCTGCTGCCGAACGACCTGTACCGCGTGCGGATCATCGGGAACGACGCGCTCCAGACCGGCGGCGTCGAGTTCCGCTACAGCATCGCCGGGGAGCTCAAGCTCGGCAACTTCCGCATGACGTTCACCGATCTGACGATCCCGGTTGCCGGGATCCCGATCGTCGTGACGCGCCTCTACGACAGCCTGGACGCCCCGGGCGGCGACTTCGGGCCGGGTTGGCGCCTGGCGCTGCCGGGCAAGGTCGCGGACGGCGAGGCGGAAGCCGCGGCGGGCGACCCGCTGGGCTTCCTGCTCGACACGCCGTTCACGGCGAACACGCGCGTGTACGTGACGCGGCCCGACGGTCGGCGTGTGGGCTTCACGTTCGCCCCGACCGTCGCCGGCGGTTTCACCCCGTTCCAGTTCGTTTCGGCGTTCGCGCCCGACGCGGGCGTGACCGACACGCTCGAGGCGATCAGCCCCACGGGCGCCACACGCCTGTGGGCCCTCGGCGGTCGGTTCTACGAGTTCGTCATCCCGTACAACCCACGGACCTACGTCCTGACGACGAAGGAAGGGTTGAAGTACACGATCGACGAGTTCGATGGGCTCGAACGCATCGAAGATCTCAACGGTAACACCATCACGGTCACGCCCCAGGGCCTCGTCAGCTCGACCGGTGTGACCCTGACGTTCGAGCGCGACGCCGCGGGGCGGATCCGCCGGATCGTCGAGCCCGACGATGTGTCGGACCCCGACCCGCCGGGCGAGCTGGAGTACGTCTACGACGCGCTGGGTCGGCTCGCCGGCTTCCGCGACCAGCTCGATCACCTGACCGAGTACTTCTACGAGGAGCCGAGCCACCCGCACTACCTCACCCGGATCGAGGATCCGCTCGACACGCCGACGGTGCGCAGCGTGTTCGATGGCGCGGGCCGACTCGTGGCCCAGTGCGGTGCGCAGGGCGACATCGTCACGCTCGACGGGTGCACCCAGTTCGCCCACGACCCGCTCGCCGGCATCCAGACGATCGTCAACGGTCGAGGCTTCCGCACCAACCTGCTGCTCGACGACCGGGGGAACGTGCGGTTCGAGCGCGCGTACCTCGATGTCCCGCCGAACCTGGCGAGCTACGTCGAGACGGAACGCGTCTACGACGCGAACGACAACGAGATCGCGGTGACCGATCCCGACGGCAACACCTGGACGTACACGTACGACGAGCGCGGGAACCGCACGAGCCGCACCGATCCGAGCGGCGCGCGGACCTGGCGTACGACCTACAACGACTGCAACGAGGTCGAGACCGACGTCGATCCCGCGGGCAACGTGACGGCCTACGAATACGACGAGAGCTGCAACCTGCGGTTCATCCGGGATGCGCTCGGCGGCGTGTCCGAGGTCCGGTACAACGCTCGGGGCCAGGTCGGCGAGTTCGTCGACCCCGAGGGGAACGGTTGGCTGTTCGACTACGACGCCGCTGGCTTTGCCGCGGCTGTCACGGATCCGCTCGGGCGGACGGAGACGCTGCACAAGAACGCGAACGGCGAGGTCGAGTGGCAGATCGATCGGAACGGCCGGCGCATCGATCTCGAATACGACGCCGCGCACCGGCCGGTCGAGGAACGGTGGGACGATGGGCGTGTAATCACGTACTCCTACAATCCGGCGGGACACCTCGAGAGCGCCGTGACCCAGGACAGCGCGCTGAGCATCACGTACTGGAACACAGGGCTGGTGAAGGATGTCCAGACGACGTCACCCGGCGCGCCGAGCGTGACCGTGAGCTACGGCACGTTCGACGCGAGCTCGGTCCTGCAGCCGGGCTACGATGCGAACGGGAACGTTACGGCGGTGACCGACTCGCTCGGCGGGGAGACGCGGTACGAGTACGACGCGTTCGACCGGCTCGTGCGGGTCGAGCAGCCGCCGGTGCCGGGAATCGAGCCCAAGCGGGTCGATCTGGGCCACGACGGCGCGGGCCTCCTGCGTACGATCGAGCGCTTCGCCGACCTCGGGGCGACGCAGGGTGTGGCCACGAGCGCCCAGGACTACGAGTGCGGCGGATGTCCGCTCCGGCTGTCGAGCATCCATCACCGTAGGTCGACCGATGGCGCCGTGCTCCACGATCTGGACCTCGTGCGCGACGCCGCGGGGAACCTCATCCAGACGACCGATGCCGACGGCCTCCACACGTATGCGTACGATGGCCTGCGCCGCCTGCTCGCGGCGAACCATCCGCCGGGGGGTGCGCCGGACGAGACCTACGCCTACGACTCGGCGGGAAACCGCGTCCAGAGCCACCACAGCACGGCCTACACGTACAGCTACATGCTCGGCCTGGGCGGAAACCAGCTGCGGCAGGACGATCGGTTCGACTACGAGTACGACAACAACGGAAACCTGACGCTCAGGACCGACCGGTCGTCGGGCGCCTACACGACGTACGCCTACGACCACCGCGACCGGCTGCTCGAGGCCCGGCAGTTCGCCGCCGGTGGGACGCCCGCCGGGACCGTGACCTACCGGTACGACGGCGCGGGACGGCGCATCCGCATCGAGCGCAACGGCGTCGTCTTGCATGTGGCCTACGACGGACGCAACCCGATCCTCGAGCTGGACGCGACGGGGACGCAGGGGGTGCGGCGCCTGTACAGTCGCCAGCTCGACGGGATCCTCGCCGACGAGGTCGCCGGCCAGACCCGGTGGTTCCTGAACGGGCCGCTCGGCACCGTACGCGACCTGATCGCCGACGATGCGAGCGCGCTCAACCACTACACGTACGAGTCGTTCGGCCGCCTGGTATCCGAGACGCAGCCCGGCCATGCGAACGGGCTGCTGTTCACCGGCCGCGAGTTCGATCCGGTGTCCGGCCTGGGTCACTACCGTGCGCGCGAGTACGACCCGGCGACCGGGCGATTCATCCAGGAGGACTCGCGGATCCCGTTCCGCTACGAGTACGCGGAGTGCAACCCCAACTCGTTCCTCGATCCCACGGGAGAGTCGGCGATCCTCGAGTACGCGATGTTCGCGTGCGACATCATCGAGGCCGCCGATTTCGCGAACTCGATCGGCCAGACGGTCAATCCCGTGTTCCGCGCCGTGGCCGATGTGCTCAACGGCATTCCGATCGATGCCGAGGCGGTGCAGCGGCAGTTCCTCGAGGGTCTGCTCGACGTCATCTGGGGCGTGATCCCGCCGTGCGGGCTGCCCGTGCCGCCACCGGGCCCGTGATCGGAACGGGTCGACGCCAACGGGCCTCGGTCGGTCCCGAGTATTGCGGCGTCAGTCCGTGGCGGCGCTAAGGCTCGGCACGACGCAAAGCTTCGCCCTGACTGGAGCGAAGCTCGCGTCCTTCGTGCTCAACAGCTCGATCCATGGGCCTCCGAAGAACCGTCCGAGGGTCGCCCGGCGCAAGACCTCGCTCGCCGCGTGGATGCGAGCCAGCGCCCGCGCTCCGTCGGGGATCGTCCAGAACGACCGACGCGCCGGGTTGCTCCCCCGCAAGTTCGTCCCGTTGCGCACCCGGATCGAGGAGAACCCGCTGTTGCGCAGGATCCGGGCCAGGCTCGACGGCGTGTACCCCACCTGATACGGGAACGCGGCGAGCCCGGTCAGCGCGAGGATTCGCCCCACACTGTCGCCGAGGATCCCGGGCGCCGCTCGATCGACGCGCTGCAGAAGGCGGACGAACCCCCCGTTCGGCACGCGCAGCAGGAGACGTCCCCCGGGGCGCAGGACGCGACCGATCTCGGCGAGCTCGAGCCACGGCTCGGTCAGCTGGTCGAAGCACGACCATACGAACACGGCGTCGAACGAGCAGGGCGGGAACCGCGCGTCGCCCAGCGTGCCCTTCGTGACCTCGAGCCCCTGCGCGCGGCTGAACTCCACGACGCACGTCCCGACGTCCACGCCCTCGCAGTGCCAGCCGTGCCGCTCGCCGGCCGCGAGGAACCCTCCGACGAAGCTTCCGACCTCGAGCACCCGCGCGTCGCGTCCGACCCACTCGACGAGCCCCGGCATCCGCGCGAGGAACGCGGCGCGAAACTCGCGGAACGAGCTTTCGAGCCATCGGGGATGGTACGCATCGGTCGCATACGCGAGCTCGGACGCTTCGGGAGACAGCTGCGGATCGCGAGCCACGGTACCGCACGTCTCGCACATCATCAGCCGGGCGGGGTAGGTCTGCGTCGGGTACGCGCGGTCCTTCAGCATGTAGTGCGGCGTGCCGGGGGGGAACCGATCGCGGTAGAACCGCTCGCGCAGGTCCCGCTCGCCCTCCATCTGCTCGACGTCGCGGAGCTCCGCGAGGCGCCGATCGCCGCACGCGATGCATGCGGTATATCCCCGAAACCACGTTGCGATCGGGTGAATCGAGCTCCATGGGCGCGCCATGTCCCGCGGCCCATGCAGAGGACGGGCCAACGCGCGGGTCGTGGAAAAGTTCCTCGGCTGCGGTAGTTCCGGGTCGAGTGCGCATGCAATCCTTCCACACAAGGTCCCGAATCGGCCGCAGTACCACGAGCGCGAAGCTTGCATAGGAAGCGCGTGTCGAGCTTTCCGTCGGACGCCGTCGGGCGTTCCAGCACGTAACGGAGAAGAACATGGAGACGGGTTCCGGACGATCCGTGTCGGTATGGATGGAGGACCCGCGCCGCGACGCACCCGAGCGTCTGGCTCGGGCCGTCGACGTCGACGTGTGCATCGTCGGTGCGGGCATCGCCGGACTGTCGACGGCGTACGAGCTCGTGCGTCAGGGAGCCTCCGTCGTGGTGCTCGAGGACGGCTCGATCGGCAGCGGGGAGACCGCGCGCACGACGGCGCACCTGGCGAACGCGATCGACGATCGGTACTTCCTGGTCGAGCGCCTGCACGGCGAGCTCGGAGCGCGGCTGCTCGCCGACAGCCACACGGCGGCGATCGACGAGATCGAGCGCATCGTGCGCCACGAGCAGATCGACTGTGCGTTCGAGCGGGTCGACGGCTACCTGTTCGTGCCACCCGGCGAGTCGCCCGACGTGCTCGAGCGGGAGCTCGACGCGTGCCACCGGGTCGGACTGCCGGCGGTCGAGTGGTTCGATCGTGCGCCCCTCCCGAGCTTCGACACGGGGCGCTGCCTGCGGTTTCCGCGGCAGGCACAGCTCCACCCTCTGCGGTACCTCCACGGTCTGGCCCGGGCGATCGAGTCCCGCGGCGGCCGCGGCCAGATCTTCACCGGAACCCACGTCGAGCGCATCGAGGCTGGCGAGAACGGCTCACCGGCGCGCATCGAGGTTCGCGGTGGGAAGGCGTCCGTGACCGCGCGAAACGTCGTCGTGGCGACGAACACACCCGTGAACGACATGCTCGTGCTGCACACCAAGCAGTACCCGTATCGCACGTTCGTCATCGGAGCGCCCGTCCCCCGGGACACGATCGCGCGTGCGCTGTACTGGGACACGGCCCATCCGTACCACTACGTGAGGCTCGTCGATCGGGACGACGGCGACAGCCTCCTGCTCGTCGGCGGCGAGGATCACGAGACCGGGCAGTTCGACGACGCCGACGAGCGGTATGCGCGGCTCGAGCAATGGGCGCGCGAGCGGTTTCCGGGAATGGGACCGCTCGTCGTACCGCTGGTCGGGCCAGGTTCTCGAGCCCGCGGACACCGTGGGGTTCATCGGCCGCAACCCGGGCGACGACAACGTCTGGGTCATCAGCGGTGACTCGGGGAACGGCATGACCCTCGGTGCGTTGGCCGGGATGCTGCTGTGCGATCTCATCGGCGGCCGCGACAACCCGTGGGCCGCGCTGTACGAGCCGTCGCGCAAGTCGCTCGCCGCCGCGCTCACGTTCGCCAAGCACAACCTCAACATTGCCGCGCAATATGCGGGCTGGGTCACGCCGGGCGACGTCGGTGCGGAGATCGAGATCCCGCAGGGTTGCGGGGCCACGGTGCGCCACGGTCTGCACAAGCACGCGGTGTATCGCGACCCCGCGGGGAAGCTGCACCGCTTCTCGGCCACGTGTCCGCACCTCGGCGCTGTCGTCAGCTGGAACTCCGAGGAGGGCACGTGGGACTGCCCCGCCCACGGCTCGCGATTCGACGCCCTGGGCAAGGTCCTCAACGGCCCCGCCAATTCCGACCTGAGCCCGCCGAAGGACGAAACGAAAAAGGAGGCGACCCCGATGTTCGTCAAGCCCGAGTTCAACTCGCTCCGCGATCTGCTGCTCGATCAGCTGAACGACCTGTACGATGCGGAGCAGCGTCTGACCGAGGCGCTACCCAAGCTGGCCCATGCCGCACAATCGCCCGAGCTCAAGCGCGTTCTGCACGAGCACGTGGACCAGACGCGACAGCACGTCACGCGCCTCGAGGACGTGTTCCACATGCTCGGCGTGCCGCCCGAGCGCACGACCTGCGCGGCGATGAAGGGTCTGATCCAGGAAGGCGAGCACATGGTGCAGGCCAAGGGCCTGCCGGCCGTCCGGGACGCCGGGATCATCGCGGCGGCCCAGCGTGTCGAGCACTACGAGATGGCCGGCTACGGCACGGCACGGACGTTCGCGCAGCAGCTCGGCCATGCCGACGCGGCGAACCTGCTGCAGACGACGCTCGACGAGGAGGGTGCGGCCAACGGTCGGCTGAACGCCATTGCCATGGAGGGCGTCAACGTCCAGGCCGCGCGCTCGTGAGGTCGCGCGGCGCGTGAGCCGTCAGAAGGCGTGCCTCAGAAGGCGTGCCTCAGAAGGCGTAGCCGATGACCTCGTGCTCCGTCGGGCTGTAGTACACGCGCTCGGCGACGTCGTCGACCTGATAGCTCGGGGCCTTGTCCTTGCCGATCGGGATGATCCCGCGGATCGAGCCGTCGCGCTTGTCGACCTGCGCGATCCCGTAGCCTCGATCGAGCTGGACCATCATGAATTGGAAGTCGCGCGCCGCGACCGAGGCCTCGAACCGCTGCTTGGCGAGACGCGCGTAGTCAGCGGATAGGCCTGCGGCGCCCTGGGCGAGCTTCGCGTACCCGATCGACAGCTCTTCGCCGACCTCGCGGTCGAGCGTGCCGTCCGGGCGTGTCGACGCGTACTGGGCCAGGGCCGCGCTCGCCATGCCCGCTTCGGCCGCCGCCATCCCCGCACGAACCGACTGCGCGATCAGGAGCGCGCGGACCCACCCCGGCTGCCGAGGCGCCGGGTAGTACCGGTGGAACAGGAGCTGGCCCTCCCGATCGAACGCCGCGACGTTCTGCGCGCCGAGGAGCGTGACCCGATCGCCCGTCGCCTCGAGCGCGCGCGGGACGTCGTCCCCGTCGACGGCGAGCGGGGCGGCGTTGAGCCGCTTGGCCGACGCTTCGCGCTTGTCGATCCTCCACAGCGCGCCGTCCTCGGCGGCGAACGCGTAGAGCATGTTCCCCGCGTCCGCGGTGACGAGCGAGTCGGATGCGACCGCCCGGCCGAGGAGCGAGCTGCCGGTCTTCGGATCGAACACGTTGACCTCGTGCGTTGTGACGTACAGCACGCCGCGAGGCACGATCTCGGTCGAGAGGATCCGCCCGCGAACCTTGAGCGAGTCGGGGAACCGGAACGCGCCCGCACGGACGTCGAGCAGGTTCAGGAAGTACACGGTGCCCTTGTTCGTCCACGCACTGTCGTAGCCCGTCGTGACCACCAGGCCCTGATCGGTCGACTGCCAGTCGATGATCCCGCCGTCCGAGTCGATCCCCTTCCCGTCCTTGCCCCACGTGGGCTTGCCCGTGTCGTACTCGACGTACTTGATGTTGCCCTTGACGGCGCCGCCCGGGCTGAGGATCGCGCCCGCCTCGAGCAGGACCGGCGCGTTCAGCGGCCCCTTGACCTTGATCGCCTTGGGCCACACCGGGCTTCCGTCGGTCAGGCGGTAGGCCGAGAACAGCGTCTGCACCGGCTCGGCGCCGTTCGTGCTCGTTCCCTGACCTCGGACCTCGGTGCCGACAACTACGATCGCCGGGCGCTGCTCGGTCCAGAACAGCCGCGCCACCCCGTCGCCGTCGCGGTTCGCGACTCGCCACATCGACTGGCCCGTCGCGCCCGACAGCTTCAAGAGCGAACCGCGCGACGCGAGGACGACGTCCGACCCGACCTCGAGCGGACGGATCGCCGATTCCGTCGACGGTGGTGCCGCGGCCTGGGCTAGGCGCGCCAGCACACCGGCGAGCTTCTGCATCCCCGCCGACATCTTCCCGAGGATCTCGCTGTTGCTCCAGCGGATCTGGCCCGTGCGGATGTCGGCGAGGAACAGCTTGATCGTCGGGTCGTCGCGCTCCTGACCGAGGATCAACAGCCCGCCGCTCTCGAACAGAACGGTGCGGTCGAGGATATTCGAGATCCCTGCGGCACGCGAGTCGAACACCAGGTGTCCGTCCGCCGCATCGAGCACGAGCGTGCGGTCGCGCAGCTTGCCGGCCGAGACGACGAACAGCGCCGTTCCGGGGATCGATTCGAACGAGTCCTCGACGACCTCGTCGAGTCCCGTATGACTCCACCTCGACTTGCCGGTCGACGGATCGACCCCGTGGAGCGATCCCGGCGTGGCGACGACGAGCGGCCCGAGCGGGTGGGCCCACTGCCAGCGCACGGGCTGCTCGAACTTCGCGGTCCAGGTCGGTCCGACCGAGGGGATCGTCGGGTCCTTGGTGCGCTCGACGCTGGCGACGAGGCCTGGAGCCAAGAGCAACACGCCCATGGAGAGTGCAATGGGCTGCAACGAACGAACGCGCATGACGACACCCCTTCGCTCTGGAATCGCGGAGGAGAACGTAGGTCGGTCCGCGGAGCAGTCAACCCGGATGAACCCCGCCGTTCGTAACGGCCCTACACCGCGCGTCCATGTTCAACGCTGGCTCGGTTGCAGCGATTACCCGATAGCGTGACGAATTCGACGCGACCAATACTCCCAATTCACCGATTTGAACGAAGACAACGGAGTGGGTCATCAACACCCTGGGAAGGGGATTTGGGGGACCGATGGACAGGCTACGACAGGCCGTGCCGCTCGGGCTGGCACTCCTCATGCTGCTCGTTCCGTTCGCCGGATGCAGTGACGACGACGACGACAACAACCCACCGACGACGACGAGATTCGCCGGGACGTTCACCGGCGCGAGCGGCGAGAGCGGAGTGCTGAACTTTACCGTACAGCAGCCACCTCCGGCGGCGGTGACGATCATTCGGGCGACGATCACGACGACGGGCACGGCAACGGTGAGCGGGGCTGGCACGGTCAGCCTCTCCGGAACGTTCGACGACGTGACCGGAGACCTGAACGTCAGCGGTGGTGGATACACGTTCTCCGGCGTCGTGGTCGACGGACAGCTCGTGGGCGACTACACCGGGCCCAACGGTCCTGGCTCGTTCGCCGCCCTGCAGGCGACGGGCGCGAACGTCTCCCTGTACTGCGGGACGTTCGACGGCGACTTGACCGGCATGTGGAACCTGGCGGTCAGCAGCGATGGGACGGTCGTGGGCAGCTTCACCGATGCCGGAAACGACTCCGCTGCGCTCTCCGGCTCGGTCGACGGGGGCGACGTCGCGCTCGAAGTACCGGGTGGGGACGTGACCGCGACGGGCAGCATCAATGGTGGCTCGGCCACCGGGACGTGGACCGACGTGGGCTCGGGTGACACGGGAACCTGGACCGGAAGCACCGGCGCCTGCAGCTGAGCGGACGGTGGGCGGATCGGTCGAGCTCGGCTCGCCGGTCCGTCCGTTGCGTCAGAGCACACCGTACAGGTTGGCTCGCCCGCGCTTGCCGGTGAGCTCGATCATGCGGCTGTGTTGAAGACAGTACGCCATTCGTTGCGCCAGCTTCCCGCTTGCGCTCAGCGCAATCGCGAGATCGCGCGCGGTGAACGACACCAAGCCGTTGGGGACGAACCCGCGCCAATCCCTCGGCTCGGCGAACACACGCTGCCCCAGCACCTCGAGCAGCCGACGCTCCTCGACCGCCCAGCCTCGCCGGCGCCACTGCCGCTTCCCCACGTAGCGCCACACCTCCTCCGCCCGGATCATCACCAGCTCGAGCGAGAAGTTCGGGTTTGCCAACAGATGCGGGATGCGGACCAGCTCCCAGAACACATCGTGCAATTGGCCTCGCTTCGGTGATTTCCGGCGAACGGGCTGCGCGCCGTCATCGGGCGCGGGGCGAACGATCCATTTCTCCTCGATCAGGGGATAGATCACGCGCACCGGATGAGTGCGCACAAGCTGGGCCAGCTTCGACTTGATCGCTGCGAAATGGCCCGTCTGGATCTCGATCAGCAGGTTACCGCGGACGATGTCGATGACGAAGCCGTCGACCGCGACCTCGAGGCGATCGCCCGGCCGGGTGTACCAGTGCTTCAACGCCGCGTGGAGCGGCTTTTCGTTCAACTCGCCGATGCCGGCCATGACCCCTTCTCAGCGTGGCCCGAGGATCTCAGTACCCCACGGGTTATCCAGCGCGATGAGCCAGCGACCCTCCCGACGCCGCAAGACATCGGTCGACTCGCCACTCATCACGACCGCGTTGCCCGCGGGGTCGGAACCGTTGAGATGCCACCGGCCGACGTAGAGTGCCACATCTTCGGCTTCGACCAACTGCTGTGCCTCAGAGCGCAGCTCGGTGAAGGCGCTGTTGCGCTGTAGATGTGGTGGCTCTCCCCGCCAGAGCGCAACCGCGATGACGGTCGCGACGAATACCGCCAGCGAACCCCAGTACCAAGCCGCGCGGTCGCGCAGCAGCGGCACAACCACCGTACATCCGATCATCGGTGCCAGAGCTAGCAGTACTTGGTGGTCCACGGATCTCATTAGTGCGATGACCGTGTACACCAGACCGGGCCCACTAATCGCAACCGCGGCGAGGTTGGCGAGGTAGATGACGCTCGTCCGGATGGTCGTAGTGGCGCGACGAAATGTCGGGTACACGAAGCACGACAGTGCGGAGAGCGCGATCATCGCAGGAATGGACCAAGCCCAGACGATCCCCGCGGCTTCCTGACTTTCGCCGACGGGAACGAACACCAGGACTGCCGCCATCAAGCAAATGATGGAGCTGACGGCGAGCGTGCACGCGTACGCGACCATCGCCCACGTAGTCACCCGGCTGCTGGGGCGCCCGGCGGCCTCGTTACGATCCGTGTTCACGTCGCTTCCACGACCCGACCAACCCTCGCCTTTTCAATCCAGTCCTCGAAGGGCGAAGAAGAGGATGGACAGTGCCGCCAGGAAAGCCGCGAGCAATGTGCCTAGAACGAAGAGCAGCGGCCGGATCCAGGGAACGGGACGCTGACCAAGCCACATCACATAGCTCTCGACGCATGGCCCCGCTGTAAAGCAGACGTTGGCCAGCAAGACTCGTGAGATCAGGAACAGTAGAAAGCCTGGATCCGTCAGACGCGACTGCGTTGATGACATGACGCCGGCGTACAGGGCGACAGCCGTGAGGGCGAGGTTGTACGGGATTCGGAGCCGTTCCCACCTCAAGAACACATGACGTGGGCTGAGCATCGCGGGTTCGTGTATGGCCGCTGCTGCGTCCTGCATTGCGAGCCCCTGTGTTCCGGCTTGCCCAAGATGTACCACGAACCGGGTCATCGGATGACGGCTGGCGTATGCATTTCGGTGGTTTCCGCCCCGCAACCGGCTCGGTCGGTTCGGTTGGCTTGACGCCGCCCGCTCTCGGTCTGATATTCCCCGCGCCTCCTCGGGTGTTCGATCATGGACCCGAGGCTCCTCGTCGACTGGCTGGCTCTCCACCTCCTTCCCGGGCTCGGACCCGCGGCGGCGCGTGAGGCGCTCGAGCGGTACGGGGATCCGGGGGAGATCGCGTATCGGCTGCCCCCCGCGGCCCTGGCGGCCTGCGGTCGGGTCGACCTCGAGCGGCTATGTGCCGGCCGGCGGGACCTCAGGCGTCGGGCCGAGCGCGAGGCGCGGCTGTGCGAGCAGCACGGGGTCCGACTGGTGACGCAGCGCGATCCGGCGTACTCTGCCGCGCTCGCAGAGATCGGGTCTGCACCCATGCTCGTATATCAAAAAGGAACGATCGATCCAGGGGTCGTGCGCATCGCGGTCGTCGGGTCGCGCACACCGACGCACTACGGGCGCACCGTCGCCTCGGCGCTCGGCTCGGGTCTCGCGGCCCGGGGGATCGAAGTCGTGTCGGGTGGCGCGCGGGGCGTGGATGCGGAGGCGCACCGCGGCGCACTCGGAACCGCGGCCGGGCGCACGGTCGCCGTCCTGGGCTCGGGCCTGCTGCGGCCGTACCCGCCCGAGCACACGGAGCTGTTCGACCGGATCGCCGAGCACGGAGCGCTGGTGAGCGAGTTCCCGATGGAAGAGGCGCCGCGGGCCGAGAACTTCCCGCGACGCAATCGGCTGATCAGCGGTCTGTCGGCCGCGGTCGTCGTCGTCGAAGCCGCCGAGCGGTCGGGCTCGCTCAGCACCGCGGCGCACGCGCTCGACCAGGCGCGCGACGTACTCGCCGTGCCGGGTCCCGTACACTCGTTGAAGTCCGTGGGCTGCCACCGCCTGATCCAGCAGGGTGCGAAGCTCGTGCACGAGATCGAGGACGTCGTGGCCGAGCTTTCGCCCATGTATCGTGCGCGCATCGGGGAAAAGCCGGACGCGGCTCCGTCTGCGCCTCCGGCGGACGGCCATACCGCCGACGAGACCGCGCTCCTCGCGATCGTCGGCGTGCACGGCCCGGTGCATCTGGACCGCATCGCCGACGAGGCGCCGTTCGGAATCGCGCGCGTTCAAGCGGCGTTGTTCGGTCTCGAGATCCGGGGTGCTGTTGAACAAACTCCGGGCAAGTACTATGTTCTGCGCCCGCGAAAGGAGGCCTGAACGCCATGGCCGAGCGGCTCGTCATCGTCGAATCTCCGGCGAAGGCGAAGACCATCAACAAGTTCCTGGGCCGCGGCTACGTGGTCAAGGCCTCGATGGGGCACGTGCGCGACCTGCCCAAGCGCAAGCTGGGCGTCGATGAGGAGACGTTCGAGCCGACCTACGCGGTTCTGCAAGAAAAGAAGAAGACCCTGGCCGAGCTGAAGTCCGCGGCCAAGAGCGCGAAGGCCGTGTACCTCGCTTCCGACCCCGACCGGGAAGGCGAGGCGATCTGCTGGCACCTGCGGGAGGAGCTGCAGAAGGAAACGGACGCCAGCTTCCACCGCGTGATGTTCAACGAGATCACGAAGCGCGCGATCCTCGAGGCGTTCGAGCACCCGCGCGACATCGACCTGCACAAGGTCGAGGCGCAGCAGGCGCGGCGCATCCTCGATCGACTGGTGGGGTACAAGATCAGTCCGCTCCTGTGGGACAAGGTGCGCCGCGGCCTGTCGGCCGGGCGCGTGCAGAGCGTGGCGCTGCGCATCATCTGCGAGCGCGAGCGCGAGATCCAGAAGTTCGAGCCCAAGGAGTACTGGTCGCTGAACGCGGACCTCGCCGCCGCCCTGCCCCCGCCGTTCCAGGCCCGGCTGGTCACGAAGGGCGGAAAGAAGATCGATCTCGTGTCGCGGGCCGAGGTCGAGGCGGTCCTGGCCGACGCCGGGTTCCGCGTCACGGCCGAACGGCCGTCGAGCGAGGGCGGTCCGCTGATGCTCGCCGTCGAGCCGAACGCCGCCAGCGCGCAACCGCCGTTCCGCGTCGAGGCGGTGCAGGCCCGGGAGAAGAAGAAGAACCCGCTGCCGCCGTTCATCACGTCGAAGCTCCAGCAGGACGCTGCGCGGCAGCTCGGCTTCGGCGTGTCCAAGACGATGCGCCTGGCCCAGGGGCTGTACGAGGGCAAGCGAGATCGGCGACCGGGCACGGTCGGTTTGATCACCTACATGCGCACCGATTCGACCCGCGTGTCGGACGAGGCGATCGGCGCCGTGCGGGAGTACATCGGAAAGACGTACGGGACCGAGAGCATCCCCGATCAGCCGCGCACGTACCGTGTCGGCTCGCTGGCCCAGGAAGCGCACGAGGCGATCCGGCCGACGTCGCTCGATTTCCCCCCCAGCATGGTCCAGGAGTGGCTCGGTCGCGACGAGCTGCGGCTGTACACGCTGATCTGGAACCGCTTCGTCGCCTCGCAGATGGCGCTCGGCGGTGTTCGACGTCACGCGCGTGGACATCGCCTGCCGGTCCCCTGGGGTTCCGCGCTACCGGCTCCGTGCTGCGGTTTCCGGGCTGGCTCGCCGTGTACCACGAGGCCAAGGACGAGGACGCCCCGGCCGAGCCGCGCTCGAGCGAGGACGACGCGGAGAGCGACGAAGACCGGCGCCTGCCCGCAGCTGCGCGAGGGCCAGACGCTCGACGCTGCGCGCGCTCCTGCCGCGCCAGCACTTCACCCAGCCGCCGCCGCGGTTCACCGAGGCCACGCTGGTCAAGGAGCTCGAGGAGAACGGCATCGGCCGCCCGTCGACCTATGCCACGATCCTGTCCACGATCGAGGATCGCGACTACGTCGAGAGGGACAAGAAGCGGTTCCGTCCGACCGAGCTCGGGTTCCTGGTCAACGACCTGATCGTCGGATCGTTCGGCGACATCGTCGACGTCGGCTACACGGCGCGGATGGAGCAGGAGCTCGACGGCATCGAGGAAGGCCGGACGCGACTGGGTCGACGCGCTGCGCGAGTTCCAGGACAAGTTCGCCCAGGATCTCGAGCGCGCGAAGGTCGAGATGCGCGACGTCAAGCGCGAGGCGATCCCGACCGATCAGGTGTGCGACAAGTGCGGGAAGCCGATGGTCCTCAAGTGGGGCCGGTTCGGCCAGTTCCTCGCCTGCTCCGGTTACCCCGAATGCAAGCAACACGCGCGACCTGGCGCCGGCGAACGGTGCCGACGTCGAGGATCGCTCGCAGGTCCCCGCGGCGGCCAAGGCCGCTACGCCGGCCGACGCCGAGCCCGGTCGAGACCGAGGCCGAGCCGTGCGAGAAGTGCGGAAAGCCGATGGTGCTACGGCGCGGACGGTTCGGCCCGTTCCTCGCCTGCTCCGGCTATCCCGAGTGCAAAACGACGCGCAAGGTCACGGTCACCCGCGAGGGCAAGGCCGAGGCCAAGGCCGACGTGCTGCTCGACGAGACGTGCCCCCGCTGCAGCTCGCGGCTGGCGATCAAGCAGGGCCGGTTCGGTGAGTTCACCGCGTGCTCGGACTACCCCAAGTGCCGCTACGTCCAGATGAAGGACACCGGCGTGCGCTGCCCGGAGTGCGACAAGGGCCAGCTCGTCGAGCGCCGGAGCAAGCCGCGGCAAGGTGTTCTTCGGCTGCGAGACCTACCCCGACTGCCAGTTCGTCCTGTGGAACCGGCCGGTGGCCAAGGCGTGCCCCGACTGCGGGCGCCCGTATCTGGTCGAGAAGGTGTCGAAGCGCCACGGCCGTCAGCTCGTGTGCGACAACGACGAGTGCAAGTACACCGAGGACGCCGCCGAAGCGCAGGTCCAGCAGGCGTAGCCCGATGAGCGCCGTTCGCCCGACGAGCGTGATGCCGTTCCCCAACGGCGAGATCGGCGTCGTGTGGTCGGACGGACACGAGAGCTACTATCCCGGACGGTACCTGCGCTGCGCCTGCGCCTGCGCCGGCTGCGTCGACGAGGTATCGGGGGCGAAGACGCTGCGGGACGATGGCGTGCCGCCGGACGTCCACGCCCTCTCGATCCACCCGGTCGGGAACTACGGCATGAGCGTCGCGTGGTCCGACGGCCACGACACGGGGATCTACACGTTCGACCGGCTCAGGGCGCTCTGCCCCTGCGAGACCTGCGCCAGATAGCCGTCCGGTCGCACGACGTAGAGCGCGTCCTCCGTCAGGCCTGCGGCGGCCAGGGCCTGTCGCCACGCGAACACATGCAGAGCGTAGCCCCGGCTCGCGCACGCTTCGGCCAGGCCGGCATCGGCTGCGCCGTAGACGTGCACCTGCCAGCCCAGGCCGTCGAGCACCGCATGGTTGTCCGACCCGTCGACCTCGACCCACGGCAGCCGATCGCCGCCGTGGAGCGTCCCGACGCGACCCTCGCTCAACGGGCTTCCGCGGTAGTGGATCGCCGTCTGCGACAGCGTGCGAAACAGGAAGCGACGCATGCTCTCGGTGCGGAAGAGCGGCGGTAGGACGCGCGGGACGATCCGCGTGCGGACGAGCTGCGCCAGCCTTCCGGTGCTCGTGGCGATCGTGAACGCGCGATCGGTCGTGGCCACGAGACGACGCGCGAACGCGATGCGCTCGGGCTCGTAGCTGTCGAGCAGCTCGGGCTTGGCGCGGCCCTGCACTACGTCGGCCAGCTTCCACGACAGGTTCACGGCGTCGCCGATACCGGTGTTCATCCCCTGCCCGCCGACCGGGCTGTGGACGTGCGCGGCGTCGCCGGCGAGAAAGATCCGCCCGACCCGGAACCGGTTGGCGACGCGGTGGTGCACGCGATAGGTCGAGAACCAGTTGACGCGCTCGACGCGGATCCCGAGCCGGTCGGGCGCACGCCGGTCGACATCGTCCCAGCCGAGCGACTTGTCCGCCTGGTCCGCGTGCACCGTGCCGATCAGCCGGCAGGTGCTCCCGCCGCGCAGCGGGAAGACGGCGACGAGGTCCGCCTCGTCGAGCGCCACGTGGAGCTGGTCGTTCAGCACGGGCCCCGTCGCCTCGACGTCGGCCACATAGAACACCCGCGAATAGGTACCTCCCGGGAAGTCGACACCGACGAGCTCGCGAACCTTCGAATGCGAGCCGTCGCACCCCGCGAGGTAGGTGGCCTCGCACGCTTCCTCCACGCCGCTCGGCAGCGCCAATCGCACGCGCACGCGGTCGGGCACCGCCTCGAGGGCGACGAGCCGGATCGGGCGCTCGACCTCGATCCCCAGCCGGCGCAGTGCGTCGATCAGGAACCGCTCGTGACGATCCTGCGTGCACACGACCAGGTACGGAAACGGGCTCACGCCCCGGCCGAAGTCGCCGATCTCGACGTGCGCGACCTGCCGTCCGCGGACCCACAGGTTCGCCGCACGGAACGGCAGCCCCTCGGCGAGCAGGCCGTCGGCCAGCCCCATCTGGCGGTACAGCTCGAGCGTCCGCGCGTGCACGACGAGGGCGCGCGACGTCGTGCCCGGCTCGGCTGCGGCATCGACGATTCGCAGGCGCACGCCCGCGCGCGCGAGGCGCAGCGCGAGCACGAGTCCGGTGGGCCCGGCGCCGCAGATCAGCACGTCGGTCGCGGGCACGGCTCATTCTAACGCGCGACGGGAACGAACTCGGTCGTCGTCGCTTTCGACCCCGCCCGGCACAGATCGCGCACGTACTTCGCCGAGCCGGGCGTGGGGTACTTCTCGCGGTAGGCGCGGTCGACGGCGTCGCGTAACCGAACGCTCCGCGTCTGGACGGTGCGAACGGCGTGCGCCTTGCCGTTCACCTGGACGACGCCGCGCCCCGTTCGGCGTAGCACGGCGTGCCAGCCGTCGGGCGACAGGCTCCAGGAACGCGCGAAGACCCGATTCTCGACGACGACCGCCCAGACGGCGATGAATCGATGCCGCGCGCGCGGCGCGCCCTTGCCCCCGGCCCGGATCCCGATCACCAGGCTCTTGCGGATCGCGGCGAGGGTCGTGTCCGAGAAGGCGCGAGGCGTCTTCAGCGCCACGGCGGAGGATCGACGAACGCCACCTGGTGCTCGGCGAGCCATCCGTCGATGCGCTCCTGCAGCCGCTCGCGACGGTAGCGGTACCAGCGGTCCTTGGCATCCGGGTTCGCGGCCAGTAGCTCGGCCACCGCGTCGGTCGGATCCTCCTGCTCGAGCGCCTCGCGCAGGGCGGCGCTGAACGGCGCCTCGAGACTCGGCTCGACCTGCAGGAACTCGTCGAGCCAATCGATCTTCGTCTCGTTGGTCAGGCGCTCGATGTCGGCCCGGGTGTTGTCCGGGACGGTCTGGCCCTTCGCCCGCGCGACCGGGACGAAATTGTCGTCCTCGTCGTCGAACGAGTCCTCCTCCCCCTCGCCCTCGAGCACGACGTGCCCGTTGACCAGATCGAGGTAGTACGCCAGCTCCTCGTTCGAGTTGTCGAACGCCCCGACCAGGTCGTCCCAGTCGATCCGGATGGGCTTGCGCTTCATTGGCGGGGTGGAACGGTACGTCGCGTCACGGGCCCGTGTGGCTGCCGACTTCCGGCAGGTCTCTGACTCTACCCTCGGCCCCCCGGAGGAATCAAGGCCCTTTCAGTGCCGATTCGCGAACCGGGTGGTGGACGACGACCCGCGGTAGCGCCGGGTGGATCCGGGCCAGGATCTCGTAGGGGATCGTCCCGCACCAGCCGGCGAGCTGCTCGGCCCGCAGGCGCTCGTCCCCCTGGGCCCCGAGGAGGACGACCTCGTCCTCGAGCCCGACCCCCGGGACGTCCGTGACGTCGATGAGCATCATGTTCATGCACACCCGGCCCCGGACCGGGGCTCGCCGCCCGCGCACCAGGACGTGGGCCGCGTTCCCCAGCTCGCGGTCGTACCCCTCGTGGTACCCGATCGGCAGGACCGCGATGCGGGACTCGCGGGTCGTGCGAAACGTGCAGCCATAGCCGACGTAGCTCCCCTCCGCTACGGTCTTCACCTGAGCCACGCGCGTCTTCCACGTCAGGGCCGGACGCAGGTCGACGGTCGGCTTGCCGTCCTCGAGGCTCGAAACGTAGGTCTCCCTGGACGGCCAGATCCCGTACAGCGCGATGCCCAGCCGCGTGAGGTCGAAGTGCGTGCGGGTGAACAGCAACGTCGCGGCCGAGCACGCGGCGTGGACCACCGGGACGTCGAGCCCCGACGCGCGGATGCGCTCGATCACGCGTGTAAACGTGGTGATCTGGCGTGCGGCGTACGAGTGATCGGTCGTGTCCTCGATGTTCGCGAAGTGCGTGCTCGCGCCCTCGAGGCGCAGGCCGCGCGAGGCGACGATGCGCTCGACGAACGCCGGGACGTCGGCCTCGTCGACCCCCTGCCGGTGGGTGCCGGTCTCAATCTTCAGGTGCACGAGGACCGTGATGCCGGCTTCGGTGGCCAGCTTGTCGAGGCGCTCGAGCGTCTCCCGGTTGTAGACCACCGGGCGCAGATGGTGCTCGACGACCGCCCCCAGCGCGTCGAGCGGCACGTAGCCCAGGACCAGGACGCGGCCCGAAAAACCGGCCTTGCGCAGGCGCAGGGCCTCCTCGACGTTGTTCACGCACAGCCAGGTCACGCCGGCCTCCAGGACGACCCGGGAGACCTCGAGCATGCCGTGGCCGTAGGCGTTCGACTTGACCACCGCGCCGATCTCGACCTCGGGACCGACCCGGCGGCGGAACTCCTTGAGGTTCGAGCGGATGGCGCCGGCGTCGACCTCGACCCAGCTCAACATGGGTACCTCGCGCGACCCTCAATCGTACGTCCCCGACCCACCGGGAGGCCAGGGCTTGCAACCTTCTCCGGGGTCGCGGCGTCTCTATGGGCGAACTGGGGAGGTGCCGCCATGAGCCATCGCCGTCCGCGATCGGTCCGGGGATTGACGACTTTCGCCCTGCTCGCCGCGCTCGTCCTCGCCGCCCGGCCCGCCGCGGCCGCGGCCGAGGAGCGCCGGTCCTTCGACACGAACGAGCTGACGATCCGCAACCTGATCGGGGCGGTGAAGGTCTCGGGCAGCTCGGGCTCCAAGTTCGAGGTGACGATCCGGGTCCAGGGCAAGGATTCGACGACCCCCGGCGTCGACATCGACGCCAGCTCGAACGAGCTGACGATCAAGTTCCCGGAAGCCAGCAAGTACGTGTACCCGGCGCTCGGCCCCGGGTCGCGCACGACCTTCGGCCCGGACGAGGACGACCGCGGCTGGCTCGCCGCGCTCCTCGGCGCCGGCCGCGTGACGGTCGTCGGCAGCGGATCGGGCGTCGAGATCTGGGCCGATCTCGATGTGAAGGTCCCGCATGGCGCCATTCTGCACGTGCACCACGGGGTCGGGGAGATCAGCGCCGAGAACGCCAAGGGCGAGATCGATCTGCACGTTCGATCGGGCCACGTCGAGGCCGAGCGGGTGTCGGGCGAGTTGAACGTCGACACCGGGAGCGGCCACGTCGAGGTCCGCGACATCGACGGGAAGCTCGTCGTGGATACGGGGAGCGGCCACGTCTCGGCCTCGGGCATCCACGGCCCGTCGATCAACATCGACACCGGGAGCGGCCACGTCGAGCTCGACGACGCCGAGACCGACCACCTGCGCATCGACACGGGGAGCGGTCACGTCCGGGCCCGCAAGGTCTCGACGGACGACGCGGACATCGACACCGGGAGCGGCGGCGTCACGCTCGAGCTGACGCGCATGGGCTCGGGAACGTTCAAGATCGACACCGGGAGCGGCGGGATCGACCTACTCGTGCCCCGCGGAGCCTCGATGGCCGTCGACGCCGAGACCGGGAGCGGCGGCGTCGACGTCGACCTCGGCGACGACATCGACGTCGAGCGCATGGAGCGCGACGAAGCCAAGTTCCGCCTGGGTTCGGGCGCCGCCCGCGTCGTCATGTCGACCGGGAGCGGCGGCATCGACGTGCGCTACTCGAGCTAGGAAAACGGGGACGGTCCCCGTTTTCGGGGCCGTTTGGTAGCATGCTCCCTCGATGGCGGACGGGAGCGAGACGTGGATCGTCACCGGCGGCGCCGGGTTCATCGGCTCGAACTTCGTGCGCCGCGTCCACGCCACGAGCCGCCGGCGTCTCGTCGTCCTGGACAATCTGACCTACGCCGGTAGCCTCGAGAACCTGCGCGACCTCGACGGCGACCGCCGCGTGCGCTTCGTCCGCGGGGACATCGCTGACGGTCCGACCGTCGCGCGCTTGTTCGCCGAGGAGCGCCCCTCGGCGCTGGTCAACCTCGCCGCCGAGAGTCACGTCGATCGGAGCATCGATTCGCCGCGCCCGTTCGTCGACACGAACGTCGGGGGAACGTTCGAGCTCCTCGATGCCGCCCGGCGCCACCTGCGCGGGCTCGACGGCGCCGACGCGTCGCGCTTCCGCTTCGTCCACGTCTCGACCGACGAGGTGTTCGGGTCCCTCGGCCCGCACGGCCGGTTCGACGAATCGACGCCCTACGCGCCGCGCTCGCCGTACGCGGCGTCCAAGGCCGCGGCCGACCACCTCGTGCGGGCGTACCACCACACGTTCGGGCTGCCCACGCTGATCACGAACTGCTCGAACAACTTCGGGCCGTACCAGTTCCCCGAGAAGCTCGTGCCGCTGATGATCCTCAACGCCGTGGACGGGCGCCCGCTCCCGATCTACGGCGACGGGCGACAGGTTCGCGACTGGATCCACGTCGACGATCACTGCACGGGCGTGATCCGGGCGATCGAGGCCGGTCGCCCCGGCGAGAGCTACAACCTGGGCGCTGAGTGCGAGCGGACGAACCTGGAGGTCGTCGACGCGATCTGCGCCGCGCTCGAGCGCGCGCGTCCCGCGCGATCGAACGCGCAGCTCGCCGCTCGGGGTGTCGGGTCCTATGCCGAGCTGAAGACGTTCGTCGAGGATCGCGCGGGCCACGACCGGCGCTACGCCATCGACCCGTCGAAAGCCCGCCGCGAGCTGGGCTGGACCGCGACGCGACCGTTCGACGACGCGCTCGAGGCGACGGTCCGCTGGTACCTCGAGCATCGGGACTGGTGCGCCGCGGTCGAGAGCGGCGCGCGCTACGGCCGCGAGCGGCTCGGTCTCGCCGAGGGCGCGCCATGAGAGGGATCGTCCTCGCCGGAGGCAGCGGCACGCGGCTCCACCCGCTGACGCTCGCGGTGAGCAAGCAGCTCATGCCCGTGTACAACAAGCCGATGGTGTACTACCCGCTGTCGACGCTGATGCTCGCCGGGATCCGCGAGATCCTGATCATCTCGACGCCCGAGGACCAGCCGCTGTTCCGGCGGCTTCTCGGCGACGGCACCGAACTGGGTCTCGAGCTCGCGTACGAGGCTCAGCCGAGCCCCCAGGGGATCGCTCAGGCGTTCCACATCGGGCGGGCGTTCGTCGGGACCGAGCGCGTGGCGCTCGCGCTGGGAGACAACATCTTCTTCGGGCACGGGCTGCCCGAGATCCTGCGCCGCGCGGCAGAGCGCGAGATCGGCGCGACCGTGTTCGGCTACCGCGTGCGCGATCCCGAGCGCTACGGTGTCGTCGAGCTCGACCGGTCGGGTCGCGCGCTGCACCTCGAGGAGAAACCGGCCCACCCGCGGTCGCCGTACGCCGTGACCGGCCTGTACTTCTACGACAACCGCGTGCTCGACATCGCCGGCGCGCTCGTGCCGTCGGCCCGCGGCGAGCTCGAGATCACCGACGTGAACCGCGCGTATCTGGCGGACGGCCAGCTCCAGGTCGAGCTCCTCGGGCGCGGTGTGGCGTGGCTCGACACCGGCACACCCCAGTCGCTGCTCCAGGCCGCGCACTACATCCAGGTGATCGAGGAGCGGCAAGGACTGATGGTCGCGTGCCTCGAAGAAGTCGCCTACCACATGGGGTTCATCGGCACGGCCGAGGTGCGCACCGCGGCCGCGCGGCTCGAGCGGACGGAGTACGGGCAGTACTTGCACCGGATGCTCGACGGAGAGGGCTCGGGCCCAACGAGGTGAGCGCCGGAGCGACTCCCGCCGTCGTCCTGGCGTTCGCGGCGTGCTGCCTGATCTGGGGCACCACGTGGCTCGCGATCCGCATCGGCCTCGAGGGCGTCCCGCCGTTCACCGGGGTCGCGCTGCGCTTCGGGCTCGCCGCGCTGATGGTGCTCGGGATCGCGCTGGCCCGCGGCGTGCCGCTCGGCCGATCGGCGCGCGAGCGCTGGCTGTGGCTGGTCAACGGGACGCTGGCCTTCGCCGGATCCTACGGGATCGTCTACTGGGCCGAGCAGTGGGTCCCCTCGGGCCTCACCGCCGTGCTCTTCGCCACGTATCCGCTGTTCGTCGCGACCTTCGCACACCTCTTCATCCCCGGCGAGCGCGTGCGGCCGCTCGAGGTCGTCGGCGTCCTCGCCGGCTTCGCCGGGGTCGGCGTGATCTTCTCGGAGGACCTCCGAAGCCTCGTCGGAGAGGGCGTGTCGCTCGCCGCCGCGGTGATGCTGGGCTCGCCGCTCGTGGCGTCGATCGCGAGCGTGGCGATGAAGCGCTGGGGCGCGGGGATCCACCCGCTGTCGTTGACCGCCGTGCCGATGGCGATCGGATCGGCGCTGACCGGGATCGTGGCGCTCGCGACCGAGCGCGATGCGACGCTCGTGTGGACCGCGCGGTCGTTCGGCGCGCTCCTGTACTTGACCGTGTTCGGCTCGGTCGTGACGTTCACGCTGTATTACTGGCTGCTGCAGCGCATGCCGGTGAAACGGCTGGCCCTGATCGCGTACATCATCCCGGTCGAGGCGGTGCTCCTGGGCACGCTGATCGACGAGCCGGTCTCGGCGCGGATCCTGCTCGGCTCGGCGCTCGTCGTCGGCGGCGTGGCGCTGGCGGTCCGCGCGTGACCTGGGGGTCAGTCCAGGAGCGCGAGGAGTGCTGCGGTCTCGGCGCGCACGGCGGCCGGGAGCGCGCGGCGGACGTCGGGAGCGAAGAGCGGCGAGTGCAAGGACGGTAGCGGCGTGCCGGACGCGGCGGCTGCCGCAAAGACCGCGGGGTCCACGCCGCCGACCCACACGATCGCGGCCGGCACGCCGGCACGCCCGAACTCGCTGAAGTCCTCGCCCCCCATCACCGGCGGCTGCTCGACGACGTTCTCGTCGCCGAGCGCGCGCCGTACCGCGGCGACGACGCGCTTCGTCAGCTCCGGATCGTTGAACATCGCTTGCGTGTTCGGATCGACCGTCACCTCGGGCTCGCGCGGCGCACCGGCGGCGGCCGCCTCGGCGCGCGCGATCCGCTCGATCGCCGCGATGAGGCGCGCGCGAACCTCGGGCGTGTACGACCGGACGGTGAGCTGGAGCTTGGCCTCGTCGGGGATGATGTTGTGCTTCGTGCCGGCGTGGAACGAGCCCACGGTGACGACCGCCGGATCGAGCGGGTTGTTCTCCCGCGCGACGATCGTCTGGAGCGCCACGACGGTACGAGCGGCGATCACGATCGGGTCGATCGTCCGATGCGGATACGCTCCATGGCCGCCCTTGCCGAAGATCGTCAGGTCGACCGAGTCGACGTTCGCCAGGGCCCAGCCCGACGTGTAGGAGATCTGTCCGGCGGGCAGCTCGGCGCTCGTGTGGACGGCGACCGCGAAGTCGGGCTTGGGGAAACGCTCGTACAGACCATCGCGCAACATCGCCCGGGCGCCGACGCCGATCTCCTCGGCCGGCTGACCGACGGCGACGATCGTTCCGTGCCAGTGCTTTCGGCCGCGGGCCAGCAGCGTGGCCGTGCCGATCCACGCCGCCATGTGCAGATCGTGACCGCAGGTGTGCATCCGACCCGAGGCGCGGCTCGCGTACGCCACACCGGTCTTTTCTTCGACCGGCAGCCCGTCGAGATCGGCCCGCAGCAGGACGGTCGGTCCGGATCCGTTGCGCAGCACTCCGACGACACCGTGCCCCCCGATCCCGGTCGTGACCTCGAAGCCGATCGCGCGCAGTCGCGCGGCGACCCGCTCCGCCGTCTGGACCTCCTGCAGGGACAGCTCGGGGTTCTGGTGCAGCTCCTCGTAGAGCGTCACGAGCTCGGGAACGAGCGCGTCGAGCGGTGCCGTCACCGCGTCGAGGCGCGCATCGGCGGCCCGGGCAACGGTGGCGAGCAGGAGCGCGAGCGGGAGGCAGCAGGCGACGGCGGGGCTCGGTTTCATCCCTCGATCCTCCAAAACGGGCTCCACCCTGCCACGGAATGGGGCCAAGCGGAAGCTCTGGCGGCCCCGGCTGGACGAAGGCCTGTCCGGCGCCGACATTCTCCCGGGTGAGACCCCGCTCGATCCTCGCCCTGGCAACCCTCGCGCTCGCGGCGGCGGGCACGCATGCGGCCACGCTGACCGTCGACGTGTTGCGCCGCGGTCAGCCGCTCGAAGCCGCCCATCAGGGACGCGTGTACGTCCGGCCGGTCGGCGACGCGCGGCAACGCGATCTTCGTCCGGACGCGTATCTGGCCTGGGGCCTCGCGGGCACGCCGATTCGCGTCCCCGACGGGACCTACGACGTCGTCGTCAAGTACGTGAACGATCGGCTCGAGCACGTCGAGGAGATCGAGAAGCTCGCCATCTCAGGGAACGTCCGGCGCTCGGTCGACTTCGACGCTCCGATCGCCCGCCTGACCCTGAACGTCCAGAACGCCGGCGAGCCGATCCCACGCTTCGAAGGAGCCTACCGCCTCTACCGAGCCGGCCAGCGCGGTCGGCCCGTCGCGGCAAAGCGCCCCGGTGACACGCTGACGATCCTCCCCGGGACCTACGACGTCGAGGTCGTCTGGCGCGGCCCGCACGGCCTCGAGCGCCGGTGGCTCAACGGCTACGCGCTGCGTGAGGAGCAGGTCGAGACGGTCGACATGCGCGGCGACACCACGGCCACGGCGGAACCAGAGCCCGGCGGATTCTAGGCTCGGCTGGCGCCCGACCCACCGGGCGCTCGGGTGTAAGATCACAGCACCTCCGCGACCGAGCTCGATGGAGACCCCGACCCATGGTGAAGATGGTCGCGGCGGTTGTTCTCGTCGGGCTGCTTCGAGCTGGTCCGGCGATTCTGTCCAGCGCCGACATCGGGGACAACTATTACGATGGACCCCCGACCATGCGCGGTGAGCAGAACACCTGGCTCGGTCTGTTCGTAAGAGAGGCGACGCCTGACCGGAAGACGCGCGAATCGCGTCTGGAGGTCACGCACGTCAGCTTCGTTCCACGAGAAGAGTCCGGGACGACTGTTTATCGGCTTGTCACGACTCCACCAGGCGCCGCGCTTCTGCTCTCGGGAGTGCCGCAGCTGACGGCGGGCGCAGCGACGACACTGGGCCAGTATATCGATCTCGGCGCCGAGAAGCGTGAAGCGGAGTTTCGGCTCGGCAGCCGGCTGTACAGGATTCGCCTGCAATCCCAAGAGCCGGACTACTGCGATACGGTGATCATCCTCACGCAGGGCGAACGAACACAGAAGGTGTTCGACGCGGCCGCACCTGGCGCTACGAAGGATCCGGCGTTGATGGTGTCGTGCGACGACCCGCACTTCACGGTCCATTGGGCGGGTGACCTGGACCGCGACGGTCAGCTCGACATGCTTGTCACGTTCAGCCACAAGTACAGCTACCATCCCAGGCAGTTGTTTCTGTCATCGGGCGCGCGGTCAGGCGAGCTCGTGGCGGAAGTTGCGCGTTACGAGCGGTGGGCCGAGTGACAAGGTCGGTGAGATTTCTGACGCCGACCGTCATCTGCCTTCTTGGCGCCGTTGGTGGATCGGGCGAGCAGAGTCCTGACGCGGACGATTGGGAGCGTGCGAATCAAGCCACGGTCCGTCTCAGACCTGCGGCGTTTCCCAGTATTCCCGCATCGGTGATCCAGGAGCTCGAGCGGCGCAGTTGCTCGATCCCGCAGGCCTTCTCGAGCAGCACCGCGCACAACGTCATCATCGGGCGGTTTACAGATTCGGGCGAGACGGACGTGGCAGTTTTGTGTTCGCAAGAGCGAGTGTCCTCGATCCTCGTGTTCCGAGGCGGCTCGGTAGAGTCAGTGACTGCGCTAGCCAGCGAAGCGGACGCCAACTTTCTCCAGACGGTCGGGCCGAATGGCGCAATCGGGTTCTCTCGGAAGCTCGATGTGGCGGACCCGAAGTACATCCGTGCGCAGTACGAGAATTACGGCGGGCCAAAGCCTCCCAAGCTGGAACACGATGGCATCAACGACATCTTCGTCGGGAAGGGCTCGGTGGTCTGGTATTGGCATGGCGGGACCTGGTTGCAGCTCACCGGGGCGGACTGAGTGTAGTGTAGAGGTTGCGGGGAGAGGTGCCTCCATGCACGAGGTCCAGCATCTCAGCGTCTACATCGCGCGACGGCCAGCGGAGGTTTACGAGTTCGCATCCGACCCGAGGAACCTCCCGCGTTGGGCGGCGGGGCTGGCGCGCTCCGAAGTGCGGAAGGACGGAGATGAGTGGGTCGCGGATGCCCCGTTCGGCAAGGTCAGGGTGAAGTTCGCGCCCTCAAACGCTTTCGGAGTGATGGATCATGACGTCACGCTGGAGTCAGGCGTCACCATCCACAATTCCATGCGGGTTGTGCCCAATGGAGAGGGCAGTGAGCTCGTCTTTACTCTGATTCGTCAGCCGGAGATGTCTGACGAGAAGTTTTGCCGAGGACAAAGCGGCGGTCGAGAAGGATCTGAAGACACTGAAGCACCTTTTGGAAAGCATTCCTCGCCCTTAGGCGATACGCGCGTCGCGCCGTCCGTGGTTCTTCATCCGACCTCATTCACCTGCGTGACGTTGTTGCTCGGGGTGTTGTTATCGGCCGGAGTCCAGATGGAGATACCAAAGCCCGCGCCCGAGTTAGAGAAACTCGATTATTTCGCCGGCACATGGACCACGGAAGGCGAGATCAAGCCGGGGGCCATGGGCAAGGGCGGCACGTTCACGGGAACAAACCACGTCCAATGGATGGACGGTGCATTTTTCCTGGTGACCCACTCCGAGTTCAAGGGCGCCATGGGCAAGGGCGCGGAAACGTCCTACATGGGCTACGACAGCCACGACAAGATGTACACCTACGACTCCTTCAACACCCTGGGCGAAGCCGACCACGCCAAAGGCAATCTGGACGGCGACACTTGGACCTGGCAGAGCGAGACAAGGATGGGCGCACAGACCATGAAAGGACGACTCACCAACAAGGTGCTGTCGGCCACCGCCTATGACTTCAAGTTCGAACTGTCGCCCGACGGCGCGACTTGGACCACCGTATTGGAAGGCAAGGCCACGAAGAACTAGCAGCGCCGGG
This sequence comes from uncultured Acidobacteriota bacterium, assembly GCA_963824225.1. Classification (GTDB taxonomy): domain Bacteria; phylum Acidobacteriota; class Polarisedimenticolia; order Polarisedimenticolales; family Polarisedimenticolaceae; genus CAWGOF01. Next base: position 2,452,445 of record CAWGOF010000003.1, read on the forward strand.
TCAGCAGGGCGAGTGTCTATCGATCAATCGTGCGCCACGACCGGCCCCGCGATGACCTCCGGTTTCTGCGTCAGGAGCTTCGACAGATGATCCCGAACGTAGTCGGCCGCGATGTGCACCGACTCGTCGGCACCCGCCTCGTCCTTGAACACCCCGAACGACGCGCCCTCGCCGTTGCCGTTGTCGAGCCAGTAATAGTGCACGAAGCCCTTCGCCTTCTTGACCAGCGGAACGAACTCCTCGCGGACCGCGCGGTCGATGGCGGCACTATCCTTCTTGTCAAAATGGTAGTGACGGATGACTGCGTACATTACGGTGCTCCTTGAATCATGCGGCGACCATCGTTCCCGTCCGAGGGAAGTTTACTCTCACGTGAGCCGGCGTGCCGTTCCCTCTCACCGGCACATGGACGGCGCTACACTCGTCAGGGGAAGGAAACCGAATGATCCATCGGCCGCCCACCAGGCGTTGGGGCGCACATGAGAGGTACACGTCATGACCAGCAAGTATGTTCTGGTGTCGGGCATCGTGTTCGGCCTGATCGCGCTGGCACAATTGATCCGTGCTCTGAAGCAAGTTCCCGTCCACGCAGGCACGGTCGAAGTTCCCGTTTGGGCGTCTTGGGTCGCTGCGGTTGTCGCAGGCGCAATGTGCGCGTGGGCATTCGCGTCTCGGAAATGAAGAACGTGGTGCGGTTCAACGTTGCAGACCCCAAGCCGTTAGACACGAGAAGTAGCATGCGATATATCGCAATCCTATTTGCCACATTAGGTCTCGCAGCCTGCAACACGGCTCCAGGCACGCGCGGTGAATCCCAGGCAGTGCAGGATTCGGTCGTGCAATTCTTGCTTACAGCAGCGGCTACCGATTTTCATACCCATGGCCCACCCGATGTTGTCCGTTTTCGTGATGTGCGCATCGGCCACGTTGTGACTCCCAGTGGCACAGAGCAGTACATGTTGTGCGGCCAGTTTCTGCCAGCGCTGGAAGGAGCCAAGGCTGAGTGGACGCCGTTTGCGACGATCAAGACGTCGGGTTACGAACAATGGATCGGGGCTCAAGCTGCAGGCTATTGCCTGGGCTCATCGGTCATATGGGACAAGGTGGGCGACTTGTCGTCCTCGCTGCAAGGCCGACTCGCTTCTCTGCAATAGGGTACAGACCGATGCTTCGGCAGGTTACCCGAGTCGGTTGGCGCCCTGCCCCATTTGGGGCAGAAACCGAGAGTGTCCCCGTTTTTACCGTTTCTACCAGTCGATGGGGTGGCGTAGAACGGCGAGGAGCGCGGCCTCGCGGGAGCCCGGCGGCGGAGTGTGGTCGTACACCCAGCTCGCGAGCGGGGGGAGCGACATCAGGACCGACTCCGTGCGTCCCTCGGTCTCGAGCCCGAACAGCGTGCCGCGGTCCTGGATCAAGTTGAATTCGACGTAGCGCCCGCGGCGCACGAGCTGCCACGTGCGCTCGGCGTCGCCCCACGGCTCGTTCCGCCGGCGCTCGGCGATCACGGGCCAGCCTTCGAGGAACGCTTCCCCCACGTCCTCGACCAATCGGAGGACGCGCTCGAGATCCCGCTCGAGGTAGTCGAAGAAGATCCCGCCGACCCCGCGCGTCTCTCCGCGATGGCGCACGAAGAAGTAGTCGTCGCACGCGCGCTTGAACCGCGTGTAGGCCCCGCGCTCGTACCGTTCGCACGCGCGCTTGAGGGACGCGTGGAACTCCCGCGCGTCCTCCTCGAACAGGTAGCACGGTGTGAGATCGGACCCACCGCCGAACCACGCGCGCTTACCGCCGAGCTCGAGGTAGCGCAAGTTGAGGTGCACGATCGGGACCATCGGGCTCCGCGGATGGAGGACGACCGACACCCCCGCGGCGTAGAACGGCTGCGCGTCGACCTGCAAGCGATCGGCGAGCTTCGGCGAGAGCTCGCCCTCGAGGCTCGACAGGTTCACCCCGCCCTTCTCGATCAGCGGGCCGTCGGCCAGGACGCGGGTCCGCCCGCCGCCCGAGCCGCGCCCGGACGTCGGCCGGTACTCCCAGACGTCTTCGCGGAACCGACCCCCGTCGAGCCGCTCGACGGCGGCGCAGATCTCGTCCTGCAGCTGGGAGAAGAGCTGGTGGGCGCGGTCGGCGAGCGGCTCGGCTTGGGACACGGCGGGGCTCTCCGAGTCTACGGTAGCGCAGCTCCGAGCTTCAGCTTGAGCCGGTCGTGGATCCAGTGGCTGTCCCACCACTCGGACGGGTTCACGGAGAGACCGTGGAGCAGCACCGAGAAGTGCAGGTGATCGCCCCCGGCGAGACCGGTCTCGCCCGATCGGCCGACCACTTGGCCCTTCGCGACGTTCTGGCCTTCCTCGACCGCGATGCTCGACAGGTGACCGTAGAGCGTCTGCAGACCGTAGCCGTGGTCGACGATGACCGTGTTGCCGTAGATCCCGAAGAACCGGGCGAGCACGACGACGCCCGCGTTCCCGGCCTGGACCTCGGCGAGGGACGTGGATGCCAGGTCGAACCCCAGGTGGTCCTGCCGGTCGACCGAGCGTCCTTGGTACAGGTACGTGCGCCGGTCGGCGAAATTCGACATGACCTGCGCGTTGCGCATCGGGACGAACACCTCGGACCACAGGAACTTCGGCTCGGACTTCTGGGACAGCTCGAGCAGCGTCTGCGCGTTCTTGCGCCTGAGGTCGCCGTTGATCATCAGGTAGTTGTCGAGCAGGTTGCCCTTGTCGCCCAGGTCCGGCTCGTGGTCCAGGATCGGCGGCACGACGCGCTCGAGAAACGCGTCCGACACTTGGATCGTGTCGGTCTTGAACGGCCGGGGGCGGAAGCGATCGATGAAGCTCGCGCGGGCGACGTTGCCGACGTCGTCCTCGGCGACGAGACGCACGGCCGAGACGTCGGACAGGTCGAACGGGACGCCGAACAGCGCGAACCGGTCCTGGGCACCGCCGCCGGGAAGCGGAAACCCGGGAAACCACCAGGTTCCGGCCAGCACTCCGTCCTTGACCGACGAGTCCGAGACGCGATAGACGACCGCCTCGGATCCCCCCTGGTCCACGTAGGTCCGAGACGAGACGACCTGCACGGAGGGCGGCCGTAGCCGCACCTTCGTCTCTCGCTCGACCACGACCGGGGACGGACTGCGCAGCCAGGAGCCGGCGCGCTGGGCCACGACTCGCACCTTCGCTGGCCCTTCCTTCAGGCCCTTGAGCGTCTCGGTGCCCACCTCGACCGTCAGAGTGTCGAGCGTCTGCCGCGGACCCCAGAACGCCCAGGACGGCCGTGGCGTGTGCGCGCGAGTAGCCAACACCTCGACGCGCTCGCCCTGCACGAACTCGACCGTCAGACCGGCGAGACCGCGCTTCGGCTCCTCGGCGCGCACGTCGATCGCCGTCTTCTTGCCGATGCCCGGAAGTCGCGGCTCGATCGACACGGTCGGCGGCGGACCGACGCGGACCGCACCGAGGATCCCCAGCGCGACGGCGGCGAGGACGACGAGGAGCAGCAGGCGCAGGAAGTTCCGTCCGAATCTCGATCGTCTTCGCTGCATCGCCGCTCCGCGCGGCACTATAGCAAACGAAGCTCGCCGCTCAGCGCGCGACTCAGCTCGAGCACCGGGCCGCCAAAAGCCTGGGCCGCCTCGGCCAGGATCTCCTGCGCGCGCCCGCCGTAGCGCGGGGAGACATGGAACGGTGCGAGGCGCGACGCGCCCGCGGCACGGGCGAGCTCGCCGGCCTGACGCGCGGTGAGATGGTTGCGCTCGCGGGCCAGCTCCTCGTCGTCGTGCAGGAATGCGGCCTCGCAGACCAGGAGGTCGACGCCGCGGACGAGCGCCGTCGCCCGCTCGAGGTTTGCGGGCGTGGGCGAGAGATCGGTCAGATAGCCGATGCGCTGCCCCGGAGACCGGAGCAGGACCTCCCTCGCGATCTCGGCCACGACGTATTCACGCGTCCCGCCGGCGTGGAGTGCGGCGTCGACGCGCGCGGCGGGTGGGGCGGCGCGCCGGACGGCGTTCTTCAGCTCGGACAGCCAGGGCCCGGGCTCGAGCCCCAGCTGGTCCAGCCGATCCTTGTTCACGGCGAGGTGCTCGGTCTCGGCCAGCACGACCCCCAGCACCGGCACGCCGTGCTCGAGCGCGGCGACGTGAATCGAGTACGCACGGTTCCCGTGGAGCGCCCCGGCGAACGGCCGCTCGCCGAGCGGCTCGCCGCGCATGCCCGAGGCCCCGCTGTGCACCATCGAGCGCACGGTCGTGCCGTCGACCTCCTCGACCACGACGCGCACGGGATACGCCTCGATCAGGTTCCACGTGTAGCCGGAGATCCGGCCGGCGACGTGATCGAGGAACCCCGGGGGTCCCGAGATCGTCAGCTCGCGGTCCCGCCCGAGTCGGCGCCTGAGCAACTGGTCGAAACCGATGAAATGGTCCATGTGAGTATGGGTGACGACGACACGCTCGACGCGCTCGAGCCAGCGCGACGGGACGCCGTGGAGGTCGCCCAGATCGAGCGCGACCGCATGCCCTTCGTCGGGGACGTCGACCCACAACAGCGGGTCGCCCTCGATCCCGTTGGGCATGTACGGACGGAACGTCGCGCGCGCGCCGCTCATCGCTCCATCGGTCGCGTGCCGGCGGGCGCGAGTGCCGCGCTCAGCCGGCGGCCGTACCAGCCGGATAGCTGGATCTTGAGCGTGACGTCGACGACGACACCGAGGAGGCCGAGGTTCACGAGCCACAGCACGTCGGCGACGGGCGCGGCGTGGTCGAGCCTTGCGGCCCAGGGCTGCGCGCAGGCGGCGCCGAGCGCCACGTAGGCCAGCACGCGGGCCAGGCTCCAGCACGGCCAGCCCAGCAGTGCAGCCACGCGCCGGTCGCGCGCCGCGCCGACGAGCTCGACGAACCACGCGTTCATTTGGTTGAGCAGCACCGCGCCCATCGCAATCGCGAGGAGGTTGCCCGAGACGAGCGCCACGGCGAGGTACACCGCGAGCTCGCGCAGGTGCCGGCTCAGGATCTTACGGGGAGACGATCCGAGGAGCTCGCCGCTCGCGAGCCAGGCGCGCATCGATCCGGCGTACGACGAAAACACGAGAACGCGCGCCGCCATCTCGGCCGGTGCGGCTCGGAACGTCGTGATCGCGGCCAGGCTCGTCCCGAGCGCCCAGGCGCCGACCGCCAGCGCTCCGCCGATCGCACCGCGGTGGCTCCAGCCGTAGACGAATGCGAGCCCCCCGAGCGTCGCTTGCGCCGCAGGCAGCGCCAGACGGTGGCGCAGACGCCAGCCGATCCGCGTCCCCAGGACGCCCGCGAGCGCCCCGAGCAGCAGCGGGTAGGTCGGGCTGTCGATCAGGCTCGTCGCCACGGGCCCGAGCTACGGCTTGGCCACGTCCGCCCGGAGCGGCGTCCCGAGCGCTAAGGATCGCGCCGTGTCGGTCACTGCGCCGATCTTCGCCGCGATCGGCGTCTGGCGCGCGATGTCCTCGTCCGTCACGAAGTGCAGGTCGAACAGGCCGTCGCGCCGATGGCCCGTCCGCAGATAGTTCGCCTCGGCCAGCGCCGTGCTGAAGCCGTCGAGCCACAGGACGAGGTCGGCCCGCTGCCGCTCGTCCCCCACGAAGTGCACGATCAAGTCGAGGTCGCTGCCGGCGCCGGCGGTCGCGTTCTTGACGCTCCCGAACACGTACAGCGCCTGGACCCCGAAGCGCGTGGCGTCGATCTGGCTCGCGACGCGCTCGGCCATGCGCATGCGCCAGCGCGAGTGGTCCTCGGTCGAGATCTCGACGATCGTCGGACCGCGCTCGTCCGTCGTCTCGCTCGCGAGCTGCGGATCGACGAACACGGCGAGCCCCTCGTCGAGATCGGCGTTCAGGAGCACGCGCACGACGTTGCCTCCGGTCTCGCGCGGGACGTCGATCACCCGGACCACGTCCGCGAGCTGCGCGTGCTCGGGCACGATCTCGGCGAGCAGATTCGTCGCACCGCGCAGGAACGCTTCGTGCAGAACGGCGCCCTCCTCGTCCGGGTACAGGGGCAGGTAGCGGATCCGCGCCTCGACGAGATCCTGGAAGAAGTGCGTACCGAACGACAGGTCGGGCACGTAGCCACCCTTGGCGCGCGCGATCTCGACCAGCATCGCCGTGTTGTTGATGTCCGAGTAGGTCACGCCGACGCCGAGCTTGAGATCGCCGCGGCTACCCCAGCGACCCGGGCCGAGCAGCACGAACTGTCGCTTGGGCAGCGTGGCGTTGAGCCGCCCGACGGCTCGCGCGACCGCGCACAGCTCGTCGCGATCGGAGAGCGCGTCGTACGCCTGCGGGTCGACGTACACGACGTGCGTGAGGTCGGGCATCCGGCCGTTCGACACGTGACGTCGGGCCCGGAACAGCACTCGCTCGCGCGGGACGTCGCGCGGGATGGGCGCCGGCCCGTCGATGTCCGAGGCCGACTGCGGCCGACACTGGAGCAGGTAGAGGTCGGTGCCGTCCGACGCGAACTCGATGTCGACCGGCGTCCCCAGCCGCTCCTCGAGGACGGTCAGGAGCGTGCGCATGCGGGCCAGGAACGGCGTGTCGCGAAACAGCCCCTCGAACGTCACCCGCAGATCGGCGCGCTCGAAATCGAGCAAGCTCGATGGGCGCTGCAGCCGGTCCCCGTCGAGCACCGACACGATCTGTCGCACGAGCGGGATCGCCGAGCCGTGCGTGCGCAACAGCTCGCGCACGTCGATCGTCTCGAAGGCGTTCGTCTCGAGATTGATCACGTCGGCCTTGGCCGGCGAGTACCGCGCGATCTCCTCGGCCGTGACGGACACCCGCAGGCCCGGCTGTCCGGGGGCCACGAGCACCGGATAGTCGTCGCCCAGTCGATCGACCGCCCGCGTGCCGAGGCCCGGGACGATGCGCACGAGGCCGTCCTCGCGCCGGATGCGCGCCGACCAGCGGAACTCGTTGCGGCTGAACGCGACGCCGGCGAACGCCGGGAGCCAGTACGGACCGACGCGCGTCCCCACGACCTCCTGGATCATGATCCCCATCTCCTCGTGCACGTCGAGGAGGCCGCGCTCTGCGCGATACTCGATCGGGTCCGGCCCGAACACCGACGCGTAGACCTCGGCGATCGCATCCTGCAGCGCGGCGAGCCGATCGACCTTCGAGCCCTGGTTCGCCAGGAACAGGCTCTTGTACTTGCCCGAGAACGCGGCCCCCGCGTGGTCCTCGAGCAGGCTCGAGCTGCGCACGATGATCGGCCGCTCGTGGAAATCGTCGAGCGCGACGGCCAGGCCCTGGACGATCTCGGGCGGGAACGGCGAGTTCTTGAACACCTGGACCAGGTGCGGGTACTCCATGCGGATCTGATCGACGTCGCGGTACTTCCGGTTGTACACGTCCTCCATCTTGTTGAACCGGATGAACGTCAGGAGCGCGTCCGACGTCACGTACCACGTCTTGGGGGTCCGGATCCCGCCGAGCACCGACTCGTACTCCGGGAGGTTGCGGATCACCTGGCCTGCGAGGAACAGGCCCGCGCTCTTGCCGCCGAGCTTGCCGTGGCTGCGCTGCGGGCAGATCATCCGCTCCACGAGCTGGTAGAAGTCCTCGACCTCGACGAAGTTCTTGGCCTGCGCGACGTAGTCGAGGCGCTCGCTGAAGAACCGGCGCAGCAGCGCCACGCGCAGTCCGACGCGCACCGGCAGCGGCACCTCGTCGCGCGGCAGGTTCAGCGCGCGATAGCGCACGACCGCGTCCGCGATCTCGGGCAACGACGTGTCGAGCCGCTCGACCGCCTCGTACAGGAACGCGGTCTTGTCCTCCCGGATCCAGCCCTGGATGCAGTCGAACACCTCGTCGTCGGCCAGCGCCGACGCGGCGATGCGGAACGTCGCGTGGGTCAGCTCGACCACGTCGACCGCCTCGACGCGCTCGCGCGGCCGGTTGTCCGCGGCGTCGGCCGCCTCGTCCCGCGGCGCGGCCGGCGCGATCCGCCGCAGCAGCGCCTCGGCCTCGGCCACGCCGTTGACGCACAGGTGGTTGATCATCCGCCGCGTGATGCGCAGGAGCAGCTCGCGATCGGTGCTGCGCAGGAAGTCGAGGATCAGCTTCCACGTGTGCGACCGGGCCTCGGTCGCCGCGGTCTCGAGCGTGCGCACCGCACGGTGCAGCCGCCGCTGCATGACCGCGTAGCCGATGCGCTCGACGATCGCGTGCAGGAGACGCCGTTCCTCCTTCAGGAACGGCCCCTCGTCGGCCGGCGGAAAGCGCTCGGCGTACGAGACGGTCAGCTCGCCGATCCGCACGCCCTCGAGCCGCACCTCGGCGCTCATCGACCAGGGGGTCGCCGTGTACCCGTCGGTCCGGTACACCCGGCCATCGAGCACGAGCTGGGCCTGGCATGCGTGCGGGAACTGCCAGCCCGCGGGCAACGCCCGCAGCACCTCGTGGGTCATGGCGTCCCGATCGGCCGACGTATCGCTCAGGATCTCGTCGACCCGGTACAGGCAGTTCAGCTCCTTGGCCCGCTCCTGCAGGGCACGGACGATGTCCTCGATCGGCTTGTCGGTCGCGCTCAACGTCCACCCGCGACGATCACGCCACGTCCCGCGCGGCCGTCGACGCGCACCGACACGGGCACGCGGGTCCGGACGTGCCGGACGTGCTCGGTCTGGGCGACGACGGTCTGACGTGCGAGCCAGTCCCAGTCGATCGGCCGCTCGGCGTGGTGGACCATGAAGTAGCTTACGCGAAAGCTCGACAGATTGTGGAAGAAGTGCGAGCCCTGGCTCGGCTCGACGTCGATCTGCGGGAGCGTGGCCTCGACGATCGCCCGTGCGCCCCCGACGTCGGACCAGGCGACGGGGATGCCGAGGCTCGGATCGGCCGAGCCCCAGCGCCCGAAGCCGATCAGCACGTACGGTCGTCCCGCCGCCACGAGCTCGCGGTTGCGCGCAGCGATCTCGCTGGCGATGGTCCGCGTGACGAGCGGATCGAACCGCTCCGGCAACACGTAGACCAGGTCCGCGATCGACGTGACGACGCCGTTCCCCAGGACGCGCTCGGAGGCGACGAGGGCCGCGCCGCTCGACAGCTCGGCCTCGGTGACCTGCACCACCTCGTCGAGCGCCACCATCGGGCGGACCTGCACCACGCCGAACCGAGCGACGCTCGACCGCTCGTCGGGCGCGGTCACCGCGAACTCGATCTCGACCGCCGTGCCGAGCTCGTCCTCGACCGCGGACAGCACGTCGCGCACCACGGCGTTGAGCGGCATCCCGTTCCAGGCGAGGATCGGCGCGAAGTCGACGACCCGCGGTCCCGGGCGACCCGTGCCGGGCCGCAGGCGGTCCGACGCTGCGTCGTACGTCGAGGCCACGTGACGTAGCGTATCGTCGTAGTCCGCGGCCTCGAGTGGGAGCTCGATCAGGTACTCGGTCTCGACGGTCGGATCGTAGGTCGGTGGGCGGTCGAGGCGGATGGCCCAGAACGTGGCCTGGCTCCCATGCACGCGCTCGGCGACCGATCCAAATGGTGGGCCGGCCTCCGGTCGCGACGGCGAGTAGGACCAGCACAGGCCGCCGTCGACGATCGTCTTGCCCAGCCCGAGCGCCAGGTCGACCACGCCGTCCTCCGGTCGGGCTGGCGCGATCGGATACCAGTGGAACGATCGGGCGACGCCCGAGACGAGCGGGTAGTACCGCCGGTCGTAGGGCTGGCCCACGACCTCCTGGACGATCACACCCATCTTCTCGTCGGCGTCCGAGCAGCCGGCGGCCCGAGCGTAGTCGCGAGCCGCGGCGAACCAGGTCGAAGCGTAGACGAACTTCACCGCTTCCACGAGGCGCTCGAAGCGTACGTGCGCCTCGGGTGCGAAGTTCGGGATCATCTTCGTCCGATACACGCCGGCGAACGGCCGATCGAGCGCGTCCTCGAGCAGGCTCGACGATCGTACGGCCAGCGGGAGCCGCGACTCCTCGACGATCGCCCGCAGGTCGCCGAGGATCTCGACCGGGAGCGACCCGCGCTGGAACGCGTGCGCGGTCCGATCGTCCGAACGATCCGGGTCGGGCCCGAGGGCGTTCTGGGCGACGAACGCGTCGAACACGTCGGTCCCCAGAACGACCATCCGCGGGATGTCGATCGCGAAGCTCGCGTGGGATCGCCGATCGATACGGCGCTCGAGCATCTGGTGCGCGTGCACGAGACCCCGGGCCTTCCCACCGATCGCGCCCTCGCCGATGCGCGTCGGGCTGTCGCGCGCCGAAGAATCGCCGCTCGAACCGCGGAAGCGCGGGGTCAGACCCAGCCACGGTCCCGGCACGCCTGCGCGACCCGGCCGATCGCGATCACGTACGCCGCATCGCGCATGTACAGCTTCTGCTGGCGCGCGAGCTCGCTCGACCGCGTGGAACGCCGCGGTCATCTTCACGTCGAGCTTCGCCAGCACCTCGTCCCGCTCCCAGAAGTAGTTCGTGTTGCTCTGCACCTGCTCGAAGTAGCTGCACGTGACTCCGCCGGCATTGGCCAGGAAGTCCGGAAGGACGAAGACGCCGCGCTCCTTCAGCACCGCGTCGGCGGCGGGAGAGGTCGGCCCGTTCGCCCCTTCGGCCACGATGCGCACGCGCCGGCCGATCCCGGGCACGTTGTCGCCGGTGATCTGGTTCTCGAGCGCTGCCGGAATCAGGATGTCCACGTCCTGCTCGAGCCACGCATCCTGGCTCAGGATCTCGTAGCCCAGGTCGCGCGCCTTGCCCTTGTCGATCCCGCCGAACCGGTCGGTCGCCGTGCGCAGGCGCTCCAGGTCGACACCGTCCCGCCGGACGAACGACCGGGCGGTCTGATCCTGCTGATCCCAGCAGGCGACGCAGATCACCTTGCCGCCGAGCTTCTGGTACAGCTCGATCGCGTACTGGGCCACGTTGCCGAACCCCTGGACGCTCGCCGTCGTGTCGGACGCGCGGATCCCCAGCTCCTTGAGCGCCTCGCGCAGCGCGAACACGACGCCGTAGCCCGTGGCCTCGGTCCGGCCGAGCGATCCGCCGAGACCGACCGGCTTCCCGGTGATGAACCCCGGCTGGCGTCGTCCGTGGATCGTCTCGTACTCGTCGAGCATCCACAGCATGTGCTGGGCCGACGTCATGACGTCAGGCGCCGGCACGTCGCGGTCGGGCCCGACGTCGTGAGCGATCTGCCGGACCCAGCCGCGGCAGATCTGCTCCTGCTCGCGCTGCGACAGGTGGTGCGGGTCGCACACCACTCCGCCCTTCGCGCCGCCGAGCGGGATGTCGACGACCGCGCATTTCCAGGTCATCCACATCGACAGCGCCCGCACCGTGTCGAGGGTCTCGAGCGGGTGGAACCGGATCCCGCCCTTCGACGGCCCGCGGGCGTCGTTGTGCTGGACGCGGAACCCGCGGAACACGCGCGTCGTGCCGTCGTCCATCCGTACGGGGATGGCGAACGAGTACTCGCGCAGGGGCCAGCGCAGGAGCTCGCGCGACGCCGGATCGAGCGCCAGCTTCTCGGCAACGCCGTCGAACTGGGCCTGTGCCATCTCGAACGGGTTGAACGACTTCGTCGCCATGAGCGGCGTCCCTCCCCGGGGGCGGCTTGCGGATTCTACCGCGTTCTCAGACTCAGACCCGTCAACCGAGCGGCGTCGGGTTCCACCCGCGCAAGACCAACAGCACGAAGAACCCGAAGACGTAGGCCGGTGCGATGTACCAACCGTGGCGCAGCCAGTCCACGGCCGAGCGCACTTCGGGGAACTGGCTACTCAGCGCGACACCGGCCGAGGAGCCGAACCAGATCATCGAGCCGCCGAACCCGACCGCGTAGGCCAGCATGCCCCAATCGTACCCTCCCTGTTTCAGTGCCAGCGCGGTCAGTGGGATGTTGTCGAACACCGCGGACAGGAACCCCAGGCCGAACGTCGTCGTCCATGTCGCGGCAGGCAGGCGCTCGACGGGCATCAGCGAGGCGCACAGCACGAGCGCGAGGAGGAACAGTGAGCCGCGGGCGGCCTCGGGCACGATCGACCACGCGGGCCGCCGCAACGTGGCTGCAAGAACGATCGCGACCCACACCGCGACCCCGATGAACGGGAATGCGCCTGCGCTCTCCGGGAACCGGATGTTGACCGCCACGTTGACCGTTATCGCCGCGATCAGGATGAACCCTACGACACCGACGCGCACCCAGTCGATGGCGATCGACGCGCCCGGGTTCTTCTGGATCGGCTCGTATCGCTGCTGCTGGAGCGCTGCGGGCACACCGAACGCAACGAGCGCAGCGACCGCCGCGATGTAGGCCGGGAGCACGGCCAGCGGGCTCGCGCCGGCAATCCACATCATCGTCGTCGTGGTGTCCCCGACGACGCTGCCCGCTCCTCCCGCGTTCGACGCGGCGACGATCGCCGCAAGGTAGCCGACGTGCACACGACCGCGAAACACGGTTTGAGCGATCGCCCCGCCGATCAACGCGCCGGCGATGTTGTCGAGGAAGCCCGATAGTACGAATACCACCGCCAGCAGTGCGAACCCGCCCCGCCAGTCGTCGGGCAGGAAACCCGGCAAGACTCGAGACGCGCGGGTATCCTCGAAGTGCCGCGACAGGATGGCGAACCCGACCAAGAGGCCGAACAGGTTCGTCAGGATCACCCACTCGTGCTGCAAGTGGCTCGCCAGGCCCATGAGGCCCGGGCCGGTGTTGAAACCAACGAAAACGAGCTTGTAGGCGACGATCGCGCCGAGGCCAACGAGGGCTACGCGCAGCGTGTGGTGGTGGAACAGCGCGACGCCGAGGAGCGTCAACCCGAAGAGAACGAATTCCACCGGCACGTTGGCGAGGCCCATGGGCCCCCGAAGCTAGGCGAGGAGGCCACAACCCGCAACCTTTCGTTCCGGCCGCGGCCTGGCCCCGACCCGCACCGGACCCCATATTCGGGGCCGGAGGGGACACCGATGGCACGGATCGGCGGAGCTGTGCTTCTCGCGGGCTTGTGCGGAGCCGGACTCGTCGCATGCACGGGAACCACCGAGGAAAGCGCCGGGAAGCGCTGGGCCACGGGCGACGTGACGATCGATGGCCGGCACTACGCCGTGCTCGACGTGGCGCTCGAGATCGAGCCCGGCGAGGAGGGGTACTATTCGATCCACGCCGCACCGTCGCCCGCTACGGACGTGGATTGCGTGGACGGGCTGGCTGGCGGAATGGCACTCTACGGCCCGATCCCCCCGTCCGTGAAGCGCGTCGAGGACCTGGCCGGGAAGCGCCTGCCGGTCGAGTTCTCGGGCGACGGCGACGACGCGAACCTGTGCTTCGTCGGCACGGAGGGCTTGCTCGGCGCGCGCGACGCGTGGGTCACGATCGAGGCGGTCGACGGCGACAGGGCGAGATTCCGGATGTCGGGCGAGTTCGAACTGTACGACGACGGGGTGCAGGTCTCGACGCTCCTGGCCTCGGCCCGCGGGACCGCCCAGATCGTGGGCGCGCCCTAGGCCGGACCCGTGGCGCCGGAGCGCAGGGCCGGTGTAGCCTGCGCATTCCACCCCCTCGAAGGGAGCGCCGCATGCGTGGGATCGTCGTCGTGCTCGTGCCCGTAGGAGTGTTGTCGTTGATCGCCCCGACGCTCGCCGACGCCCCGCCTGGCCCGAAGCCTCCGGTGGCCAAGGTCGTGCCGACGCGCCTCGAGCAGCACGGCGACGTACGCATCGACAACTACCACTGGCTCAAGGACCGGGACAACCCCGATGTGCTGCGGTATCTCGAGGCCGAGAACGCGTACACCGCGGGCGTGATGGCCCCGACGAAGCCGCTCCAGGAGACGTTGTTCCGCGAGTTCAAGGCGCGGATCAAGCAGACCGACGTGACGGTGCCGTACCGCAAGGACGACTACTACTACTACTCCAAGACCGAAGACAAGAAGAACTACCCGATCTACTGTCGCCGGAAGGGGTCGACCGAGGCGCCCGAGCAGGTGATGCTCGACGTGAACCGCATCGCCGAGGGACACAAGTTCTGCTCGGCGCGGCCGGCGGAGGTCAACCCGGCGCAGGACATCCTGGCCTACGGGGTCGACCTGGTCGGCCGCCGGTTCTACACGTTGCAGTTCAAGAACCTGACGACGGGCGAGCTCCTCCCGGACGCGATCCGCGACGTCACGGGCAACATGGCCTGGGCCAACGACAACAAGACGTTGCTGTACACGAAGCAGGACCCGACGACGCTCCGCTCGTACCGCGTGTACCGGCACGTCCTGGGCACCGACCCCGCGCAGGACGAGCTGGTGTTCGAGGAGCAGGACGAAACGTTCAACACGTTCGTGTTCAAGACCAAGTCGAAGAAGTACCTGATGATCGTGTCGGCCCAGACGCTGAGCACCGAGTTCCGGTACCTCGACGCCGACCGACCGAGAGAGACGCCGCGAGTGTTCGAGCCGCGCCGGCGAGACCACGAGTACGGCGTGGACCACTACGGCGATTCGTTCTATATCCGGACGAACCACGAGGCCAAGAACTTCCGCCTGATGAAGACCCCGGTGAGTGAGACCGGCCTGGCCCACTGGACGGAAGTCCTGCCCCATCGCACCGACGTGCTGCTCGAAGGGTTCGAGATATTCCGGGACTACCTGGTCGTGTCCGAGCGCAAGGCCGGCCTGCTGCAGCTGCGCATCCGGCCGTGGTCCGGGAGCGCCGAGCACTACGTCGATTTCGGCGAGCCGGCGTACGTCGCGTTTCCGGGGGCGAACTTCCAGTTCGACACGGCGGTCCTGCGGTTCAACTACTCGTCGATGACCACGCCGTCCTCGGTCTACGACTACGACATGGCCACGCGGGAGAAGAAGCTCCTCAAGCGCGACGAAGTTCTGGGCGGCTTCGATGCGAAGAACTACCGCACCGAGCGGATCCTCGTGACCGGGCGCGACGGCAGCCAGGTCCCCGTGTCGCTCGTGTACCGCTTGCCGTTCAAGAAGGATGGCCTCGCGACCCGCTGCTGGTCTACGGCTACGGCTCGTACGGCGCGAGCATGGATCCGGGGTTCGATCCGTTCCGCATCAGCCTGCTCGACCGCGGATTCGTCTACGCCATGGCCCACATCCGCGGCGGGCGAGGAGCTGGGTCGCGCGTGGTACGAGAACGGCAAGCTGCTGCACAAGAAGAACACGTTCAACGACTTCATCGACTGCACCGAGCACCTCGTCGCCGCGAAGTACGGAGATCCAAAGCGTGTCTTCGCCTGGGGCGGTAGCGCCGGGGGGCTCCTCGTGGGCGCGGTCGTGACGATGCGCCCGACGCTGTGGGCCGGCGCGATCGCCGAGGTCCCGTTCGTCGATGTGGTTACGACGATGCTCGACGACAGCATCCCGCTGACGACGGGCGAGTTCGACGAGTGGGGCGATCCGAAGGACAAGAAGTACTACGACTACATGCTGTCGTACTCGCCGTACGATCAGACGCGTCCCGGCGAGTATCCGAACCTGCTCGTGACGACCGGCCTCAACGACTCCCAGGTCCAGTACTGGGAGCCGGCGAAATGGGTCGCCAAGCTGCGCGCAGTCAAGACCGACCAGCACAAAGTCCTGCTCCAGACCGAGATGTCGGCCGGTCACGGGGGCCTGTCGGGCCGCGACGATCGGTACCGGGAGCGCGCGTTCCGCTACGCGTTCCTGCTCGACGCCGCCGGCATTCGCAGCTAGGACCGCCGGTTCGGGGTAGATTCCCCCCGATGATCGCTCCGGGCTGCCGGTTCTGCGGGTCGGAGTCGCTGCGCACGTTCGTCGACCTCGGCCCGTCCCCGCTGTGCAACCGCCAGGTTCTCCCCGAGCGGGCGCACGAGCCCGAGCCGTTCTACCCGCTGCACGCCAAGCTCTGCGAGCGGTGCTTCCTGGTCCAGCTCGAGGAGCTGGTCAGCCCGCAGGAGATCTTCGGCGAGTACGGCTACTTCTCGTCGTACTCGTCGACGTGGATCGAGCACTCGCGAGCGTACGCCGAGATGGCAGTTCACCGGTTCGAGCTGACCGGGACGAGCCTGGTCGTCGAGATCGCGAGCAACGACGGCTACCTGCTTCAGCACTTCGTCGACCGTGGGATCCCGGTCCTGGGGTGCGAGCCCGCCCGCAACATCGCTCGCGTGGCGATCGACAAGGGGATACGGACGACGACGGAGTTCTTCGGCACCGCGTGCGCCGAGCGGATCGCCGAGGAGGTCGGGCGGGCCGACCTGCTCGTGGCCAACAACGTCCTGGCTCACGTCCCGGCGCTCAACGACTTCGTCGAAGGGCTGCGGATCCTGCTCGCGCCATCGGGCGTCGCGACCCTGGAGTTCCCGCACCTCCTACGCCTGATCGACGGCAACCAGTTCGACACGATCTACCACGAGCATTTCTCGTATTTCAGCTTCTCGACGGTCGAGGCGGTGTTCTCGGCCCACGGCCTCGCGCTGTTCGACGTCGACGAGCTCCCGACCCACGGCGGCTCGCTCCGGATCTATGCGAGTCACTCGGGCTCGAGGCCGGAGACCCCGCGCGTGCGCGCCCTGCGCGCGGCGGAGCAGGAGTGGGGCGTGCGATCGCCCGCGCCGTACGCCGCCTTCGAGCAGCGGGTCCATGCGACCAAGCGCCAGATCCTCGATCTCCTGATCCGGCTCAAGGACGAAGGACGGCGGATCGTCGGCTACGGCTCGCCGGGCAAGGGGAACACGCTGCTCAACTACTGCGGGATCCGGACCGATTTCCTCGACTACACCGTCGATCGGAACCCGTATAAGCAGGGCACTCTGACACCCGGCACCCGCATCCCCGTCGTTGCGCCCGAGCGGATCTTCGAGACGCGGCCGGACTACATCCTCGTGCTGCCGTGGAACCTCGAGGACGAGATCGCGAGCCAGCTCCAGGCGGTCCGGAGCTGGGGCTGCCGGTTCATCGTCCCTATCCCGACCGTGCGTGTGCGCTAAGTACATGAAAAGCAGGCACTTCTTGCCAGGCCCGCTGATCCCTGCGGCCAGCGCGGGGTGCCTTTGGTAGATTCACGTCTGGCACGTTAGCGTCCGAGGCCTCCGTTGCATCGTCGGCTGCCATGGCTCGCGGCCTGTCTGGCAGTGTCCTGCCTGGCTTCGGGGGCGGGGGCGGAGACGTTCGTCGACCCATCCTTCTCGTCCGAGCTCGTGACGGTCCTCGGTCAGTACAAGCCGGTCGGTCTCGCGTGGTCGCCCGACGGGGACATGTTCATCCTGCAGCGCGATGGCGTCGTTCGCGTGTTCGCTGGCGGACAGCTCCTGCCCGCGCCGTTCCTCGACTTCAGCGCGAAGGTCAACACGTACCTCGATCGCGGAATGCTCGGCATCGCCCTGCACCCGGACTTCGAGCACAACGGCTACGTCTACCTGACTTACGTCCACGAACCGCTCGGCAATACCTCGGACGCCGGACCCAAGCTCGCGCGCCTGGTGCGCGTGACCGCCGACCCGGCGAACCACCACGTGGCGCTGCCGGGCAGCGAGGTCGTGCTGATCGGCGATCTGCCCTCGTCGTACCCCGCCCATTCGATCGGTGCGGTGCGGTTCGCGCCGGACGGAACGCTGTTCCTCGGCAATGGAGACGGCGCCGCCCCGCAGCGCTCCCAGGCGGGATCGCTCGAGGCGCTGTCGCTCGACAGCTATCGGGGCAAGCTCCTGCGGGTCAACGCCGATGGCGCCGCGCCCGGTGACAACCCGTTCGACGACGGGACGAACTCGATCCGCTCGAAGGTTTGGGCCTACGGCCTGCGGAACCCGTTCCGCTTCGCGCTCCATCCGACGACCGGCGAGCCGTTCATCGGAGACGTCGGGTGGGATACGTGGGAGGAGATCGACCACGGGCCGCCCGGGAGCAACTTCGGCTGGCCGTGCTACGAGGGTCCCGATCCCCAGGAGTTCTACTCGGTCGATTTCCCGAGCACGTGCGCCCTCGTTCCGCCCTCCTCGATCATCGCCCCCGCGTTCACGTACTCGCACGGCGACCGGCCGCCGGTGCCGGGGGCGATCGTCGCCGGCGATTCGGTGACCGCGGGCACGTTCTATACGGGCGAGGCCTACCCGTCGACGTACGCGGGCAACTTCTTCTTCGCCGACTACGTCGCCGGCTGGCTGATGCGGATGGAGCTCGATCCGGGCGGGGACGTGTCCGGGGTCGAGCCGTTCGCGGACGGGCTCGACGGTCCCGTGGCGATCGAGATGGGTCCCGACGGTCTCCTGTACTACGCGTCGTTCGTGTCGGGCGAGATCCGGCGGATCCGCCATCTCGGACCGACCGCGGTCGCCTCGGCCAGTCCGGCCCACGGCTTCTCGCCGCTGAGCGTGGCGTTCTCGAGCAGCGGATCGGCTCCTGGGCCAGGCGGCTCCTACCTGTGGGAGTTCGACGACGGAGCGACCTCCACTGCGCCGAACCCGTCCCATACCTACGTCTCGGGAACGGTCAAGACCTACGACGCGCGCCTGACCGTCACCGACGCTTCGGCGAGATCGTCGACCGCGCACGTCGCGATCACGATCAACAGCGTTCCGCCCACGCCCCAGATCTCATCTCCGCCGAGCGGATCGAGCGTCCTGCCGGGCGAGATCGTCGGCTTTTCGGGCTCGGCCTTCGATCCCGAGGACGGCGGCCTGTCGCGCTCGAAGCTCACGTGGACGATCGTGCTGCACCACGATGCGCACGTCCACACCGTGGTGACCGCGGCCGGTGTGTACCAAGGCAGCTTCCAGGCCGAGTACCACGGGACCGGCTCCTATTTCTACGAGATCGAGCTGCGCGCCGTCGATTCGAGCGGCCTCGCGAGCGTGGTCACCCGCACCGTGTCCCTGCTTCCCGACACGATGGCGCCCACCGCTCCCGGCTCGACGAGCGCCGTTCCCGTGGGACCGGGCCGCATCGACCTCGCGTGGATACCGGCCTACGACCTCGGCGGGATCGCCGGTTACCGCGTCGAGCGCTGTGTCGGAGCGGGGTGCACGACCTTCGCCGCGCTGGCGACCGTGGCGTCGCCGAGCTTCGCCGACGGCGGTCTGGCCCCGTCGACCGTCTACCGGTACCGGGTTCGCGCGGTCGACCCGACCGGCAACCTCGGCCCGTATGCGTCGGTGGCCCAGGCGACGACCCCGGCGGCGAGCGGCCCCGCGGGACTCGTCGCCTCCTATCCGTTCGACGAGGGCTCGGGGACGACGGCCCACGACACGACCGGTCACGGGCACGACGGCACGGTCGTCGGCGCGGCGTGGGATGCAAACGGAAAGACCGGCGGCTGCCTGGACTTCGGCGGCGGCGGCGATCTGGTCCAGATCCCGGCCTCGCCGGCGCTCGACTTCACCACCGGCGCGACGACCGAGGCCTGGGTCTTCCCGACGACCTCCCTCACCGGGTGGGCCAGCGTCGTCCAGCACGCGATCAACGACTACTTCCTGCACGCGAGCCATGCCGCGGGTGCGATGCGTCCGGCGGTCGGCATCACGACGGGCTCGCAGATCCAGTGGATCGGATCGACCTCCCCGATTCCGGTGGGCACGTGGACCCACCTCGCGATGACCTACGGCGGCGGCGCGCTGCGGCTGTACATCAACGGGGCCCAGGCGGTCAGCACGATGTTGCCCAACGGGATCACGGCGACGTCGAACCAGGTGACGGTGGGCGGAAACGTCCCGTACGGCGAGTACTTCCGCGGCCGCATCGACGACGTCCGGTTGTACAATCGCGCCCTCTCGGCGTCCGAGATCCAGGCCGACATGCTGGCACCGGCAGCGCCGGCCTCGAGCGCCCCACCCGTCGTGCCCGACGGGAGCGGCGGCCCGGCCATGACCGTGGCCAAGAACAACCCGGCGGGAAGCTCGCTCCTCCTGACGTGGGACGAGGCGTCGTGCGCCGGGCCGTTCGGACACCGCGTGATCTACGGTGGCGGATCCCAGTTCCCGTCGTCGCACCTCGGGGTTTTCGGCATGAGGGGCACCGTGTGTGCCGCTTCCTCGCCCTACCTCTGGAATGCTCCACCGACGACGATCGATCCGTCGGGACTCGTGTGGTGGATCGTCGTGGCCTCGGACGCGGGCGGCGTCGAGGGCTCGTGGGGCACGAACGGCGCGGGTGACGAACGGAACGGCCCCGGGCCGGGCGGGTCGTCCGGATCCTGCGGCTCCCTGGGAAAGAGCCTTTCGAACACCTGCGGCCGCTGACCAACAGCGGTACCTTTCGGAGGAGGTCCCACCGGGCCCGGACGTGAGAACGCCGAGAATCGCGATACTGGCCATGCCCGCAGGAAAGGGAAACCTGGGGGACGAGGCGCTACTGGCCTCGGCGATCCAGAACGTCCGCCTGCGCGTTCCGGACGCTCAGATCTTCGCCTTGACCGGCAACCCCGGCGACACGCGCTCGCGCCACGGCATCGACGCGATCGCGACCGGCGCGGCTACCGCTCCGTCGGGCCGCGCGGCGAGCGCCGGAAAGAACGGGTCGCTGCGGAACGGCCTCAAGCGCGTGCCCGGTCTGCGGGCCGCGATTCGCGCCGCGCGAGTGCCGATCCACGGCGCGGCGAGTCTCGCTCGCGAGGTCGGCGCGCTCGCTCGAGCGCTCGATCGCTTGCGCGGAACGCGCCTCCTCGTCGTGTCGGGGTCGGGCGTCCTGTCCGATCACTTCGGCGGGCCGATGAACCTGCCGTACACGCTGTGGAAATGGTGCGTCGCCGCGCGGCTCGCCGGAGCGCGGATCGTGTTCCTGAGCATGGGCGCGGGGCCGCTCGATTCACGGCTCAGCCGCTGGTTCATCAAGCGCAGCCTGAACTGGTCGGACTACCGCTCGTTGCGCGACGAGAGCTCGAAGCGTCTCGTCGATGGTCTGGGCGTGCGCGCCCCGACACCGCTCTATCCGGATCTGGCCCACAGCCTGCACCTCCCCGGCACGCCGCGGCGCTCGACGTCCGGACCCGCGCGGGAGATCGGGGTCAACCCGTTTCCGCAGTACGACCCGCGGTACTGGCCCGTGCAGGACGCCGGGTCGTACCGCCAGTACCTCGATCGGCTGGCCGAGTTCTGCGTCGCGCTCCTGCGCCGCGGTGCACGACTGCACCTGTTCCCGACCCAGCTGCGGAGCGACACGCTCGTCATCGCCGACCTGCGAGACGCGATCCTGCGCAGGATGCCCGAAGCGCTCGATCGGGTCGTCGTGCCCCGCGTCGAAACGATCGAGGACCTGACGGCCGTGCTCGATCGCGTCGATCTCGTCGTCGCGACCCGGTTCCACGGGATTCTGCTGGCGCTGATGCGCGCGCGTCCCGTGCTCGCGGTGTCGAACCACAACAAGATGACCGAGCTGATGGTCGCGGCGGGGCAAGCTGAGTTCGTCCTGCCGATCGACGGGATCGATCCGCAGATTCTGCTCGAGCGGTTCCTGGCCCTCGAAGCTGGCCGCGAGCGCATCGAAGCCGACCTCGGCCGGCGCATGGCCGAGTTCGACCGGCGTCTCGCCGAGCAGTACGATGCCGCGCTGTCGAGCCTAGGCGAGGCGCACGCATGAGCGAGCGCGTCCCCCGGATCAGCGTCGGCATGCCGGTGTACAACGGCGGCCGATACCTGCGGCGGTCGATCGATTCGATCCTGGGCCAGACCGTCGAAGACCTCGAGCTCGTGATCTCGGACAACGCGTCGACCGACGGAAGCGACGAGGTGTGCCGCGAGGCCGCAGCCGCCGATCCTCGCGTGCGCTACGCACGCAACGCCCAGAACATCGGCGCGGCCGCGAACTACAACGCCGTGTTCCACCGCTCGCTCGCGCCGTACTTCAAGTGGACGTCGGCCAGTGACGTGTGCGAGGCAACGCTCCTCGAGCGCTGCGCCGCGGTGCTCGACGCCCGTTCGGACGTCGTGCTGTGCTATCCGCGCACACGGCTGTTCGACGAGACGACGGGGACGATGACCGACTACGTCGACGGCCTCGATTTGCAGGACGAGGATCCGGTCGCGCGGTTCATCGCCTGCCAGGAGCGGCTGCGGCTGAACAACGCGATGAACGGCGTCGTGCGCCGCGACGCGCTCGCGCGGACCCCGCTGATGAAATCGTTCCTGTCTGCGGATTGCTGCATGCTCGTCGAGCTCGCCCTGCACGGGAAGTTCGTCGAGGTCCCGGAGTTCCTGTACTACCGGCGGATGGAGCCGCAGACCGCGACCAAGCTCAAGAGCCCCGAAGAGGTGCGCCGGCACTGGGACCCCCGGAGCCGTGCGCCGGTCACGCTGGTCGGGTGGAAGATGGCGCGCGAGTACTACGGGGCGATCCGGCGCGCGCCGCTTTCGCTGTCCCAGCGCACGCGCCTCGGCGCCCACCTGGTCCGCTGGACCGGCTGGGCGCGGGCCGAGCTCGCCGGCGAGCTGCACGACGCGTGGACGGCGCGCCGCCGCGCGCGGAGCGGGAGTCGTCCGTGAAGCTCGTCGAGACACCGATCGCCGGGGTGTGGGTCGTCGAGATCGAGCGCCGCGAGGATCCGCGCGGGTTCTTCGCCCGCGCGTGGTGCGGCCAGGAGTTCGCCCGGCTGGGCCTCGATCCGCGGCTGGTGCAGATCAACCTCGGATTCAACCTGCGGGCCGGAACGGTGCGCGGGATGCATTTCCAGCGCACGCCGTTCGAGGAGACGAAGCTCGTGCGCTGCACGCGCGGCGCCGTGTTCGACGTCGCGGTCGATCTGCGACCGAGCTCGCCGACGTACCGGCGCTGGACCGGTGCCGAGCTGACGGCGGACAACCATCGCATGCTGTACGTCCCGCACGGTTGCGCGCACGGGTACCAGACGCTCGTCGACGACACCGAGCTGTGCTACCAGACGTCCGAGGTCTACGCGCCCGAGCACGCGACGGGCGTGCGCTACGATGACCCGACGCTCGCGATCCGCTGGCCCGGGCCGGTGACGGTCCTGTCGGACGCCGATCGTGCGTGGCCGCTCGTGGAGGAGAACCGATGATCATCGTCGACACCGCGCTCGACGCGCGCGAGCGCGAGGGCCGACCCGTGCGGGTGGCCATCGTCGGCCTGGGGTACATGGGCCGGGCGATCGCCCGACAGCTCCTGCGGCCGGTCCCGGGGATGCGCCTGGCCGCCGTGTTCAACCGCACGCCGGCCGAGGCCGAGCGGACGTTCCGCGAGGCCGGACACGACGCGCCGCAGCGTTGCGCGTCCGCGGCCCAGCTCGGGCAGGCGCTGGCCGCCGGTCGGGCCGCCGCGGTCGACGATCCGATGCTTCTGACCCACGCCGACGGCCTCGACGTGATCCTCGAGGCCACGGGCGAGGTCGAGTTCGGGGCGTCGATCGCGCTGTCCGCACTCGAGCACGGGAAGCACGTCGTGCTGATGAACGCCGAGCTCAACGCGACGGTCGGTCCGATCCTCAAGACCTACGCGGATCGGTCGGGCGTCGTGCTGACCGATACCGACGGCGACGAGCCCGGCGTGGCGATGAACCTCGTGCGCTTCGCTCGGACGATCGGCTACGAGCCGGTGTGCGCGGGGAACCTCAAGGGGATGATCGACCCGTACCGGACGCCCGAGACGCAGCGCGAGTTCGCCGAGCGCAACAACCAGAAGCCGATCATGATCACGTCGTTTGCCGACGGCACGAAGCTGTCGATGGAGGCGACGATCCTGGCCAACGCCGCCGGATTCGGCGTCGCGCGCCGCGGGATGCTCGGCCATCGCTGCGCGCACGTCAAGGACACGCTGAAGCTGTTCACTCCCGAGCAGTTCGCGAACGGCGGCCTCGTGGACTACCTCCTGGGCGCCGACCCGCACACCGGGGCGTTCGTCCTGGGGTACAACGAGAACCCGATCGATCGGCAGTACATGGGGTACTTCAAGATGGGCGACGGCCCGCTGTACTGCTTCTACACGCCGTACCATTTGCCGCACCTGCAGATCCTGACCACCGTTGCCCGCGCCGCGCTGTTCGGCGATCCGACCGTCACGCCGCGCGGCCGCCCGCACTGCGAGGTGATCGCGATGGCCAAGCGGGATCTCGCGGCCGGCGAGACGCTCGATGGGATCGGCGGGTTCTGCTGCTACGGGACGATCGAGAACGCCGACGTGGCCCATGGCGGGCGCCATCTACCGATGGGGTTGACCGACGCGTGCCGCGTCCGACGCGCCCTGCCCAAGGACCACGCCCTGACGTATGACGACGTGGACCTTCCCGAGGGCCGGCTCGTCGATCGTCTGCGCCGCGAGCAGGACGAGCGGTTCGGGGCCGAGCTCCAGGCTCAGCGCAAGCGCAGCTTGCGGCAGTAGAACGCCTCGGCCGAGCCCTCGGGGGCGTTGCACTCCACGCCGCGCAACCGCATCAACCCGGCGAACGTGTCGGCCGTGAACCACGGCCGCGTGGCCTGCGACGGAAAGCACCCGAGCACGTGCTCGATCTTGCGGTCGCGCACCCTCGCGCTCAGCGGGACGAACACGTTCGGCGAGCCCAGGCCCCCGTCGTACTTCGGGATCTCGTACTCCAGGATCAGGTGGTCGCGCCACGTGTTCCACGTCAGCTCGGCCAGCAGCCGATGATCCTGGTGCAGGTCGCCACCGTAGTGCGTGAGGATCAGGTCCGGTTGGACCTCGATCTTGAGCGCTTCGAACTTGTCCTTGATCTCCGCGCCGACCCACGGGAAGTAGCTCCCGCGATGGTCCAGGATCTCGACCGCCTTGTGCCGCGCGGCGGCGAGGAACAGGTCGGCCGCCCGCCGCGCTTCGGCCGCCCGCAGCGCGTCCGAGCTGAACACGCACCAGTGGAACCGCAGCTCGGGATCGCGCTCGGCGAGCGTCAGGATCGTTCCCCCGCAGCCGATCTCGAGGTCGTCGCAGTGCGCGCCCAGGCACAGCACGGTCCGGGCGCCGCGGGGCAGCTCGAGTGCGATCATCGGCGACTCAGCGATCCCACGGCCGGGCGCCCGTCGCGTACAGGTCGTCGAGCGTCTTCCAGTCCTTGAACGTGTCCATGCAGCGCCAGAAGCCGGTGTGCCGGTAGGTCCACAGCCGACGCGCGGCGATCAGCCGGTGGAACGGCTCGTCGACCAGCTCCTCGCCATCCTTCATGTAGTCGAAGATCTCCCGGCGCAGGACGAAGAACCCGCCGTTGCACCACAGATCGGCCGCCGACATCGGCTCGATCTGCTGGACCTGGCCCGCATCGTTCGATGCGACCGCGTGGAGGCTCGTCGCCATCCTCACGCTGGCGAACCCGGCGACCGCGCCCGAAGCACGGAACTCGTCGATCTGCCGATCGAGCGGCAGGTCGGCCAGCCCGTCGCTGTAGTTGGCCAGGAACATCTCGTCCTGCGCGACGTACGGCTCGACGACCCGCAGTCGCTGGCCGATGTTCGAGTACAGCCCGGTATCGACGAACGAGATCGACCAGTCGTCGATGTCCGACGCGAACAGCTCGACGCGCCGGCCCTTTCGGCCCCCGGTCAAGCGGAAGTCGTTCGATCGGCACTCGTCGTAGTTGAGGAAGTACTGCTTGATCAGGTCGCCGCGGTAGCCCAGGCAGAGGAGGAACTCCTTGTGCCCGTAGCTCGCGTACCAGCGCATGAGGTGCCAGATGATCGGCCGGGGGCCGATCTCGACGAGCGGCTTGGGGATCGTCTCCGAGTGCTCGCGCAGGCGCGTGCCGAGGCCGCCGCAGAACAGCACGACCTTCATGACGCCCCGATCCCCTCGTATCGCGTGAACCGCGTCTTGTCCAGCACGCGCCGGCCGTCGACGACGACGGGCGGCGCCGGCATCGCCCCGATCATCTCATGCAACGCCTGGAACTCGTCCCAGCGTGTCACGAGGAGCACGGCCTGGGCCCCGGCGACCGCCTGCTCCAGGCTCGCGGCGAAGCGCACGCGGTCGGCGGGCAGCTCGCGTGCGGCGGCGCCGGCGGCGATCGGGTCGTAGGCCGTCACGACCGCCCCGGCGTCGAGCAGCAGCCGAACGATCGGCAGCGCCGGCGACTCGCGCACGTCGTCCGTGTCGGGCTTGAACGCCAGACCGAGCACCGTGACGCGCACGCCATCGAGCTGGGGGAAGTGGCGGCCGAGGAGCTCGAGCATCCGCCGCGGCTGGGACCGGTTGATGTCGAGCACGGCCGGGAGGAGCCGCATCGCCGCTCCGGCCTCGCGTCCCTGGGCCGCGAGGGCGGCCACGTCCTTGGGCAGGCAGCTCCCACCGAACCCGCAGCCCGCTTCGAGGAACGCCGTGATCGGAGCGACGACGCGCCGGCCATCCGGCAGTCGTGTCGTGAAGTACTGCGCCAGGTGCACGCCGCGCATCACGTCGGCCACGTCGACCGCGCCGAGCGCCGTGCACAGCCCGGCGATCTCGTTCGAGAACGAGATCAAGGTCGCGAGGACCGAGTTCGACGCGTACTTGATCATCTCCGCGGTCTTGTTCGTCGTGCGCACACGCGGAACGTCGGGGAACGCGGCGTACAGCTCGTCGAGCCGGTCGATCGTCCGATCGTCGATCCCGCCGAGGACGATCCGGTCCGGGCTCTGGAAATCGCGCACGGCCACGCCCTCGGTCAGGAACTCGGGGTTCATCCCCACGCCGAAGTCGCGCCCGGCGCGCTTGCCCGACGCCTCCTCGAGCAGCGGGCGGACGACGTCGTCCGTCGTTCCGGGAACGACCGTGCTCTTGACCACCACGACGTGATACGCGTTCTTGTCCCGCAGCACGGCGCCGATCTGTCGTGCGACCTCGCGCACGAACCGCAGGTCGATGCGCTCGCCGTCGAACGGCGTCCCGACGGCGACGAGGGTCAGATCGGATCCGAGGACCGCCTCCCGCAGATCGGTCGTGGCTTCCAGACCCCGTCCGACGTGCCGGCGCAGCAGCTCGTCGAGCCCGTCCTCGTGGATCGGAGCCTCGCCGCGGCGGATCCGCTCGACCTTCTCCCGATCGACGTCGACGCAGACGACGGCATGGCCCTTGTCGGCCAGGCACGCGCCCGACACGAGCCCGACGTACCCCGTTCCGACGACAGAAACGCGCATCACGCGTCCTCGGCCTCGCGGTGGTAGTGGTACCAGACGAGCGCGCGCTCGATCCCCTCGTCGAACAGGATCCGCGGGTCGTACCCCAGGTGCGCACGCGCTTTGTCGATCCGCGGGCAGCGGCGGTTCGGGTTGTCGACCAGGTACTCCTTGTCCTCGCTGACCGCCCGCACGACGCGCCCGCGATAGCCGAACAAGCGGCGCGCCGTCTCGACGACCTTCTCCGCGGCTTCGAGCATCGAGATCTCGGGACGCTCGACGCCGATGTTGTACGCCTCGCCTGGATGGCCCTGCACCAGCACCTTGTAGTACCCGGTGATCGCATCCGCGCTGTAGCAGAACGTGCGCTTCGGCGACCCGTCGGACAGCATGTGGATGTCGCGGTCGGCCAGCACGTCGCGGGCGAAGTCCGGCAGCACGCGACGGTCCGTGATCTTGAGTCCCGGCCCGTAGTTGTTGAACGGCCGCGCCATCTTGATCGGCAGCTCGTGCTGCCGCGCGAAGTTCACGCACAGCGTCTCGCCGAAGCGCTTCGATTCGTCGTAGCACGCCCGCGGCCCGGTGCACGAGACGTTGCCGCGATAGTCCTCGCTCGTCGGGATCTCGTCCGGCGGCGGATCGCCGTAGATCTCGCTCGACGAGAAGAAGAGGAAGCCCTCGACCGGCTTCCCCGCATCGCGCTGGCGCAGCGAGTAGTCGAGCAGGTTGCGCAGGCCGTTGATGTTCGCGTCGATCGTCTGGATCGGAAACCGACGGTAGTAGATCGGCGACGCGATGCCGGCGGCGTGGATGATGAACTGGAAGTCCGGGATGTCCGCGGGCAGCGGCTGGATCATGTCCTGCCGCACGAGCGCGAGGTGCGGCTCGCGCTTCTGCCCGTCGAGCCACGACGGCACGCCCCGCACGTAGTTGTCGTACACGGTCATGCGGATCGCGGTTCCCGCGTCTCGACCACGGTTGAAGTGCAGCACCGCGTGGACGAAGTAGTACCCGAGGAACCCCGCGCCGCCGGTGAGCAGCACGTGCTTGCCCGAGAGACGGCCCAGCTCCTCGCGCAGGTTGCCGCACACGTAGTCCAGATCGCTGTCGAGGAACTCGCGGAGAGGCGGGATTCGCGCTGGCTCGGTCATCTTTCCCCTTGATGCCCCGGCGTCGCGTAGGGCCGCCGCCCGCGGCGCGGCCAAGGTAATGCTTTCCCGGGGGCCCAGCAACCGCGCTGCGGGTCCTGGTAGAGGGGGCTCGCGGGACGCCGATGGACGTCGACGAAGCGCTGAATCCGGACGTTCGTCGACCCGCCGCGCGGGGTGCTACCGCTCGAGCCGGCTGGAAGCGGTCAGCGCGGCGAGGATGCCGAGCCGCAGCGCGATCTTGACCAGGAGGACGACCTGGCCGAGCGCAAACGCCAGGAACAGCCCCGCGGTCGACGACGGCCCGGCGATCGGCGCGACGAGGATGTACAGCGCGGCGATCGCGGCGCCGATCGCGCCGAACGAGACGTAGATCCCGAGCGTCCGCAGCGGGCTCAAGAGAAGCCGCCCCGCACCGAGCCGGAGCGCGGCGAATGCACCCCGCTCCTCGGCCAGCGCGAGCGAGATCCGCGCCAGCGCGAACCACACGCGCACGATCACGAGGAGCAGCGCGATCGCGCCCCACACGAGCGCGGTCGCGACGAAGATCTCGCGCTCGCTCGTCACGTCCTTGGTCCAGCTCTCGAGGCGCATCATCAGCCAGCCGGCGAGTCGATAGACACCGAAGTACAGGCCGCCGGCGAGCACGGCGAGGAGCACGAACCGCGGGAAGTGCGCGCCGCAGGCGCGGGCGAACTCCCCCGGCCCGCGCTGCGCGTCCGGCCGCGCGAAGCGGTCGAGCACGCCGCCGAGCAGGAACGTCCACAGCAGCGCGTAGAACACACCCGCCCCGACGAGCAGCGGATCCTCGTCGAACAGTCTTCCGGTGAGCCAGTCCTCGGCATTCTCGAGGAGCGCTCCCCCGCCGGCCATCGCCGGACGCACGCTGCTTTCGATCCCGCGCGCCTGGGCTTGGTACTCGCCGTGCCATACGGGATCGAACCCGCGGATCAGGTTCTCCTGGACCAGGCTCGTTCCGACCGAATCCGCGATCGAGCTGCGAACGGCGAGCGCGAACGGCGTCGCGGCGAGCAGGCACAGGAGCCACAATCCGAGCACGAGGCGTAGGTGACCACGCAGCCCACGCAGCCCCGTGGCCACGCCGCTCATCCGAAGAACGCCATCGTGATCAGGAAGTCCTCGAACCACAGCATCCACTTCGAGGACCATTTCGTCGCCGCGGCTCCGGATTCGGGCTCGTGCAGGCGGCTGTCGTTCGTCCGGTCGAGATCGAGGACCAGCTTGCGCTCGGGATCGACGACGGCGTAGCGCAGCTTCGATCCGCGCTCGACGACGTAGCTCGTGTGCCGCGCCCGGCCGTCCCAGCGCTCGCGCTGCTCGGTGCCATCCTCGAACACCAGGCGGACGTCGACGGGGAAGGTTCCATCGCCCCGGCGCTCGACGACGACGTCCGTGCGCCAGGCCTTGGCCTTCGCTGTATCGTGGCCCGGTCCCGCGGCCAGGACGAGCTTGCCGTCGCGCTCGACGAACCCGCGCGGCTCGACCGGCGTGCTCGACACGCGCGCGATCGCGTAGTCGAACGTGACCGCGCTCCGGTACACCTGGTCGAAGAACCAGCTCAGGTCCTGCCCCGCGACCTCGTTGGCCACGGCGAAGAAGTCGTCGGGCGTCGGGTGCCGGAACGCGTAGCGCTCGAAGAACGTCGACAGGACGCGCTGGAGCACGCTCCAGCCCAGCTCGCGCTCGAGCGTCTGGAGCCACAGCGCGGTCTTGCTGTACGTGATGTCGGAACCGGTCTCTCCGCGGTAGAGGAAGGTCGGCGTCGACGGGTCGTCCTTGTCCGCAGCGGCGCGGTACCGGTCGAGACGGTCCACGTATCTCGGGACCTCGATGTCCGTGAACACGAACGGCAGGAACCCGTCGCGGCTCCCGCGCCCCGGTACGGGTAGATAGCGGCGCACGTACTGCCGCGGCGGATACTCGGCGTCGAGCGTTCGATTCGTCGAGAACGTGTTCAGCCCTTCGTCGAGCCACGCATCCTCGAACTCGTTGTTGCCCACGATCCCGTACCAGAACTGGTGGCCCGCCTCGTGGATCGTCACCGACTCCGGCTGGTCGCTCCGGGGCGGCGCGATCCAGCGCGTGCCGCAGGTGAACAGCGTGGGGTACTCCATCCCTCCGGCTCCGCTGCCATAGGCCGGGTCGATGAACGTGACGTGTCCGTAGGGGTACGGCCCGTACCACGTGCCGTAGCGTCGCAGCGCAGCGCGGGCGGCGGCCAGATGCCGCTCGACCTGGCCCGCGTGCTCGGGCTGATAGAGGAAGCGCAGATCGACCGGCGGCAGCCCCGGCTCGTCGAACCGCGACTCCGTGACCAGGTAGTCCGGGCTCGTCGTCCAGGCGAACTCGTGGACGTCCGCCTGCTCGTGGGTGTAGGTCGTGGTGCGATCGGAGTTCGTCGTGCGACCGACCGCGCGCCCGGTCGCACCGAGGACGAACCCCTCGGGCACCGTCATCGACACGCGGTACGTGCCGTAGTCCGAGTAGTACTCGGTGCCCGCGTGGTACTGGTGACAGTTCCAGCCGTCGTCCTCGTACACCCCGACCTTCGGAAACCAGTGGGAGAAGAAGTAGAACTGGCCGCGGTAGCCGGTGCGCGCGAACGTGCGCGGAACGCGCGCGTGGAACGCGATCTCGACGACGACGCTCTCCCCGCTCGCAACCTCGCGCGGCAGCGTGGCCACGAGGACCGTCCGATCGTCGGCGTTCCCGTCGTCGGGCGCCGCGTACCGCGTCTCGAGCGCCTCACCCGAAGCGAGGGTGATCGAGTCGATCTCGATCCAGCCCCAGTCCTCGTCGCGCACCTTCTGGCGCGGGCGCCCCGCGCGCTCGCGCGCCCGGTCTTCGAGCAGCCACGTGCTGCGGTCGTTGCGCCAGGCGTTCCAGTACAGGTGGAGCCATAGCTCGCGCGTCGGCGCGGCCTGGATGTTGCGCCAGGTGATCGTCTCGCGCCCCGCGAGCGTCCGCGACGCGGGATCGAGGCGTACGTCGATCGCGTAGCTGGCGTTGCGCGGCGAGAGCGCTGGCCCCTCGGCGCTGGCCGCGCCGGACGCAAGGAGCATGGCCGCAACGACGGACCGGACGCCCCCCCGACACCCCATGGCCGGCCATCCTACCGCAGGCGGCTAGCGCCAGAGCGTCGCGAGGTCCACGAGGAGCCCGGGCCAGTCCGGATGCTCGAGCACGTCATCGCCCGCGGCCTCGGCTCGCAGCTCGTACGCCCCGTCAATCAGGCGCTGGCACTCCATTCGCTTCTCGTCCAGATCGACGATCCAGAAGTGCTCGACGCCCAGCTCGGCGTATCGCAGCGCCTTCAGCCCCCGGTCCTGCTTCCGGGTCGAGGGTGACGAGATCTCAACGACCAAGAGCGGCGGAGCCTCGATTCCACGCATGGAGACATGGCTCCGATCCCCAGCCACGAGCAGATCCGGCACGAACACGTCGTGATCCGTCAGTATGAGATCGATCGGAGCGTCGAACACCTCCCCGATCGAGCGTCCCTCGAAGTACTGGATCAGCAACATCTCGAGTCGCTTCGAGGCGTGCTGGTGAGCAGGGGTCGGCGACGGCGTCATCACAAGCTCGCCGCGCACGAGCTCGTGCCGCCGTCCATCGTCGGGCGTGAACTGGAGATCCGAGTAGTCGAGCTTCGATTCGAGCATCGCGCGTTGCTCCTGCTGATCGCATCGTACGGCCGACTGCAATGGCCGACAAGGGAATCATCGAACGTGCGCTCCGTCTTGCTCGCCTAGGAACACGACCTCTGGGACGCGCCTTTTGCTAATGGACGCGCAGAGGCTGGACCGTGGTACCTGACCCCATCAGCTCAGCGGGCGCCGGAGCTGCTGCTCGAGAAGCTGGGCCGAAACCGTGAGGAAGTCCGACTCCGTGACGATGCCGACGAGCCGGCCGTCCTTGACCACGGGCAACGAGCCGACGCGCTTGCGGCGCATCAGCGCGATCGCATCGAGCGTCGCCGACTCGGGGGTCACGGTGACCAGGTTCGTCGTCATCACGTCGCGCACCACGATCGTTCCCGCGCTCAGCTCGGCCACGCGCCCGGCAACGAGGCGGGCGAGCGTGCGCTGCGAGATGATCCCGATCAGCTTGTGCTCGGCGTCCTCGACCGGCACGTGACGGATGTGCTTCCAGGTCATCAGGTTGGCCACGAGGTCGATCGTCTCGTTGGGGCCGACCGTGTACAGGTCGGTGGTCATGAACTGCTCGACGCGCTCGAAGTGCCGTTCCCACCCGCCGGCCTGCTCGAGCTCGGCGATCGGCCACGCCGCGATCGGTTTGTCGGTCTGCTGGTTCTCGACCGCCGCGGCGGTGATCGCCGCCAGGCGCTCGGCGCGATTCCCGCGATCGCCGAGCGCGGCGAACGACTCGAGCTGCCACTGGGCTCCCGTGCGCTTGGCGCGCACGCGCTCCTCGAGGACCCCGAGGTACCGATCGATGTCCGCGCCGTCGATGGCACGCAGCTCGAGACCTTCCCGCGCGATGGGCAGGAGCTCCTTGAGGATCAGCTCCTCGGCCGGCACGTGCTGGTGCCCGGGCCAGGCGAACTGCGCCCGCAGCCCGTGGCGAGCCGCGGCGACGAAGTTCTCCTGCGCGGTGTCGAACCCCATGACGCGGCGGATATCGGGGTACAGCCGCGAGAGGCCGGCGAGCAAGCCGTACCAGAAGGCGGCGTTCGCGATCTCGTCGAGGATCGTCGGCCCCGAGGGCAGGATCCGGTTCTCGATCCGCAGGTGCGGCTTGCCGTCCGAGAGCCCGTAGCACGGACGCGTCCAGCGGTAGATCGTGCCGTTGTGCAGGCGCAGCGCCTGGAGGCGCGGAACCTCGCCGCGCTGCAACATCGAGAGGGGGTCCTCGTCGGTCGTGACCGACAGCAGGACCTTGAACCGCGCGATGTCCTCGCGGAAGATCTCGAGCACCGATTCGTCGATCCAGCGCTGGCCGAACGACACGCGGGGCGCCATCTCGCGCAGGTGCAGGCCGCGGGCCCGGTGATCGACCGATTGCTGGAACAGTGCAATCCGCGTCTCGCTCCACAGCCGGCGGCCGAACAGCATCGGGGAGTTCACCGCGCCGGCGAGCACGGGTGCGGCGACCGCCTGGGTCAGGTTGTACAGCGGCGCGAACTCCTCCGGGCCGACCTGAAAGTGCGCCTGGAACGAGCTGTTGCACGACTCGACCATCACGCTGTCGTGGCGGATCAACAGCTCGTCCGCGCCCTTGATGTAGAAATCCCAGTCCTGGCCACGCAGCCGGCGCATCGCGTCGTTCAGGGCGAAATACCGCGGCACGGGCGTCATATTGCCGAGCGTCAGGTCCGAGATGTCGATCGTGGGCAGGATGCCGATCATCACGAGCTCGCAGTCGAGCTGGTGCGCCGAGCGCCGGGCTTTCGCCAGGAGCTCGACCATCTGGTGCTCCATCTGGCGCAGGCAGTCGCCGGCGAACAGCAGCGGGTCGGTGTTGAACTCCAGGTTGAACCGCGCGACCTCGGTCGTGAAGTGCCCGTCGGCCCCGAGCTTCTCCATCATGTGCGTCGCGACGGGCGCCGGCCGATAGTGCCGGTCGACGAGGAACAGCTCCTGCTCCGCCCCGATCCGTCGCACGCCGCGCTCGATCGCGCCCGACTCGAGCATCGTCTCGAGCGCACGCAGATCGGCCAGGAGCTTGCGCGTGAAGCTGCGCAGGCTCGCCGCGTCCTGACCGTCTGCGCCCGCGGTCTGAAACCCCATGCCGGATTCCCTGAAGGGATCGGGGAGGAGTGTAGCAGGTGCTAGCCTCTGTCCGTGCGAGCCGTGCGCGCCGACATCACGACCCTCGCCGTCGATGCGATCGTCAATGCCGCGAACACGTCGCTCCTCGGTGGCGGCGGTGTGGACGGCGCGATCCATCGCGCCGCCGGCCCCGAGCTGCTCGCGGCGTGCCGGTCGCTCGGCGGCTGCACGACGGGAGACGCCAAGATCACGCGGGGCTTCCGGCTGCCCGCGCCGTGGGTCATCCACACGGTAGGTCCGGTCTGGCGCGGCGGCGGGCGCGGAGAGCGCGAGCTGCTCGCGAGCTGCTATCGCCGGTCGCTCGAGATCGCGCTCGACCACGGGCTCCGAACGATCGCTTTTCCTTCGATCAGCACCGGAGCGTATGGATTTCCGGTCGCCGAGGCGGCAGCGATCGCCGTGCGCACCGTCCGGGAGTTCCTGCGCTCGAGTCCCCGGCCCGTCGAGGTCACGTTCTGCTGCTTTTCTCCGCAGGACCTCGCGGTCTACGAGGACCTCCTGCGCGGGTCGGCCTAGTTCCGACCGGGGCGGCGGTTTTCCGGTTGCTTCAGCCAGTGCCGGATCCCCTTCCCTGCGTAGGGCTCGTCGCCGAAGCGCGGGATCACGTGCATGTGAACGTGGGCGATCGATTGGCCGCCGACCGGGTGACAGTTCCAGCCCACGTTGTAGCCGTCGGGCCGGTATCGCTCGTCGAGCATCGCCTTCACCTGGCGCAGCAGCCGGAACGTCGCCGCGACCTCGGCATCGGTCAGGTCGAACACGGTCTCGCGGTGGGCCCGCGGGACGATGATTCCCGAGCCCTGGAGGACCGGCTGCGGCTGCACCAGAAATACGCAGAGCTCGTTTTCGAGTGCGACGGTCTGCTCGGGGTCGAGCTCCGGGTCGCAGAACGGGCAGCTTTCTCGGGGCACCCTACGCAGGGTAACCTGGTTCCGGAGGTGTCGTGTCCATGCGAGCTCGCACCGTGGCCTTGGCTCTCGCCCTCGCCCCGGCCCTTGCCGCCGCCACACCGGAGACCGAACGGTACTGGCCCACGTGGCGCGGACCGTCGGGGAACGGTTCCCACGCTCACGCCGACCCACCGATCACGTGGAGCGAGACCAAGAACGTGCGGCTCAAGATCCCGATCCCCGGCCGCGGCCTCTCGTCGCCCGTCGTGTGGGGCGACCGCGTGTTCGTGATGAGCGCCGTGCCGCTCGATCCGACGGGATACGCCGCGGCGCAGCAGGCCGCAGCGGACAAGCAGACGCGCGGCGAATGGCCGCCCAAGGTCGCACCGCTCGAGCAGCGCTTTCTCGTCATGGCGTTCTCGCGCGCCGACGGCGGCCTGCTGTGGCAGCGCATGGCGGCCCAGAGCGTTCCGCACGAGGGCCATTACGTCGACTCGTCGTGGTCCTGTGCCTCGCCGGTCACCGACGGGAAGCGGCTCGTCGCGCATTTCGGCTCGCGGGGAACCTACGCGTACGACCTCGACGGCCAGCTCCTGTGGGACGTCGATCTCGGCGATATGACGACCCGCAACAGCTTTGGCGAAGGCAGCTCGCCCGCGATGTTCGGCGACACGGTGGTGATCAACTGGGATCATGAGGGAGACTCGTTCGTCGTCGCGCTCGACGCCGGGACCGGGCGGGAGCGCTGGCGCACTGCGCGCACCGGGGAAGTGACGTCGTGGGCCACGCCGCTGATCGTCGAGGTGGGCGACCGGCAGCAGGTCGTGGTGCCGGCCACGGGCAAGAGCCGCGGCTACGACCTCGGGTCTGGGCGCGAGCTGTGGAGCGTGTCGGGCATGACGACGAACGTGATCCCGTCGC
This sequence comes from uncultured Acidobacteriota bacterium, assembly GCA_963824225.1. Classification (GTDB taxonomy): domain Bacteria; phylum Acidobacteriota; class Polarisedimenticolia; order Polarisedimenticolales; family Polarisedimenticolaceae; genus CAWGOF01. The sequence continues at coordinate 2,488,208 of CAWGOF010000003.1, forward strand.
CCGTCGCGCTCGACGGGCACGTGTTCCTGACGAGCGGCTACCGTGGCTCCATGTTGCAGGCGATCGCGCTCGACCGGGCGCAGGGCCCGCTCGAGGAGACGAAGGCGGTGGTCTGGAGCTACGACCGGGATACGCCGTACGTTCCGTCGCCGTTGCTCTACGACGGCGCGCTGTACTTCCTCAAGCGCTTCGACAACATCCTGACCGTGCTCGATGCGAAGACGGGGTCGGTCGTGCGGGGGGCCGAGCGGCTGACCGGCCTGGGTGACATCTGGGCCTCGCCCGTCGGGGCCGCTGGCCGGATCTACCTGTTCGACCGCGAAGGCAAGGCGCTCGTGCTGTCCGCTGGACAGAGCGTCGCGGTCCTGGCGCAGAACCAGCTCGACGGGGTCGTCGATGCCACACCGGCCGTCGTCGAACGGGAGATGTGGGTCCGGACGCGCACGCACCTGTATTGCCTGGCCGAGCCGCCCGCGGAGCCACTTGCCTGGAGTCGCTCCGGAACCTAGCTTTTCCGGCGCATGAGTTCGCTCGCCGAACCGGAAGTCGAATTCGAGGCCGAGTACGCGCTCGAGGCCCCGGTGCAGTGCCCGCACTGCAAGGGGGCGATCGACGCCGTGCGCGTGGTGCGCCTCCTGCGCCGACGCGTGAACTTCACCTCGTCCCTGCCGCGGCGCGGGTACGTGGTCGTGTGCCCGAAGTGCAACACGATCGTCCCGGCCATCGTCGGCACCTAGCGCCCCGATCCCGAGACCGGCTGCCGAGATTGGACGTCGGCCAGGAACGCGTCGATGCGCTCGGCGAGGAGTGGTAGCGGCAGGGAGCCGTTCTCGAGCACCGCGTCGTGGAATGCGCGCAGGTCGAACCGCTCTCCCAGGGCGTCCTCGGCGCGTTGACGCAACCGGCGGATCTCCATCTCGCCCGTCTTGTACGCGAGGGCCTGGCCGGGCCACGAGATGTACCGGTCGATCTCCGTCTCGACCTCGTGCAGCGAGAGCGCGGTGTGGCGGGCCATGTAGTCGATCGCCCGCTCGCGCGTCCAGCCGAACGCGTGGATCCCGGTGTCGACGACGAGACGGCACGCGCGCCACATCTCGTAGGTCAGGCGGCCGAAATCCGTGTACGGGTCGGTGTAGAAGCCGACCTCGAGCCCGAGGCGCTCGGAGTACAGCCCCCAGCCCTCGCCGAAGGCGTCGACGTAGGCGTAGCGTCGGAATGTCGGGATACCGGTCAGCTCCTTGGACAGGGCGACCTGGAAATGGTGCCCCGGTACGGCCTCGTGGAGCGTCAGGGCCTCGAGCGCGTACAGCGGTCGGCTGCGCAGCGCGTGCGTGTTGACCCAGTACGTCCCGCCGCGGGTCCCCTCGAGCGGCGCGCCGACGTAGCGTCCGGCGGTGTATTTCGGCGCGAGGTCGTCGGGCACCGGCTCGACGCCGTACGGCTGGCGCGGGAAGCGCCGGAACAGCGCGGGGAGCTTGCCGTCCATGCGCTTCGCGATCCGCGAAGCGCGGTCGAGCAGCTCGTCGGGCGTGCGGGCGTAGAACCGCGGATCGCTGCGCAGGAAGCCCAGGAAGGCGTCGAACGTGCCCTCGAAGCCGGTGCGCTTGATCACCGCATCCATCTCGGCGCGGATGCGCTCGACCTCGGACGTGCCGATCTCGTGCACGTGCTCGGGCGTTCGATCGAGCGTCGTGAAATGCCGAACCAGCCAGGCGTAGTACGCGCGTCCATCCGGCAGGTCCGAGGCGGCGATCGACGTGCGGGCGTGCGGGATGTAGTCGTCGGTGAAGAAGCCGAGCAGCCGGCCGTAGGCCGGCAGCACCGATCCCGCGATCGCCGCCCGACCCGCGTCGCGGAGCCGCGCGCGCTGCGCCTCGGGTACGCCCGGCGGAAACCTCTCGAACGGTGCCATGAACACGCTCGACTCGGGCTGCGCTTCGGCATGCGGGCGGATCGTCTGGTCGTATCCGTCGAGGACGATCCGCGGAACGGTGAACCCCGTGCGCAATCCCTCGCGGAGCCAGGCGATCTGCTGGTCGAAGTACGCCGGGATCGCGCGCAGGCGAGCGAGGTAGCTCTCGTATTCGCGTACGTACGCGAGCGGAACCTCCTCGGGCAAGCGCACGATGTCGGTGTGGAACCCGCTGTCGCTCGTGATCGGCAGCCGCTGCGCCCCGAGCTCGAACGAGCGCACCGACTCGTCGAGGCGCCGGATGAACAGATCGAGATTGATCCGGTCGGCCGGCGCAAGCGCCGAGCGATCCATGCGCCGCAGCTCGGCCAGCACGCTGCGCTGCCTCGCGGCTTGGCGCTCGAGCGCCGCGGGCGACACGTCGGGCAGCCGATCGTCGTAGCGCGGGTCGCCCACCGCGGTCGCGAGGAGCGGATCGTCGGCCAGCTCGCGGCCCCACTCCTCGGCGATGATCGCGTCGAGCCGGGCCTTCGGATCCGGGAGCTCCGCTCGGCTCGGTGACGCGGCAGCCAGGATCGCGAGCACAGCGACAATGGATCTCATGCGGTCCTCCGGCTGACACTCTAACTCGGACCGCGACGTCGGGTAGACTGCGGAGATGCTCCGCTCGCTGATGCGCCATATTTCGAGACCTGTCGCGCTGGCGTTCCTCGCACTCCTCGCCGGAGCGGCCGCGGCGAAAGAGGAGGAATCGCCCGAGCGGACGGCGTACATCCGCTCGCACTTCACCAAGCTCGAGCACGCGGTCCCGATGCGCGACGGCGTGCGGCTGTTCACCGCGATCTACGTGCCGAACGACGGCAAGACCCATCCGATCCTGCTCGTCCGCACCCCGTATTCGGTTGCGCCGTACGGGTCCGATCGGTACAAGGATCGGCTCGGCCCGAGCGACGCGTTCGACCGCGCGGGGCTCATCTTCGTGTTCCAGGACGTGCGCGGACGGTTCCTGTCCGAGGGCGAGTACAGCAACATGCGACCGCACGTCCCGAACAAACGGGACAGGATGACCGACGAGAGCACGGACACGTACGACACGATCGACTGGCTCCTCGAGAACGTCCCGGGTCACAACGGCAAGGTCGGGCAGTGGGGCATCTCGTATCCCGGCTTCTACACGTCGGCCGGGGTGATCGACTCGCACCCCGCGCTCGCCGCCGTGTCGCCGCAGGCGCCGATCGCCGACTGGTTCTGGGACGACATGCACCACAACGGTGCGTTCATCCTGCCCCTGGCGTTCAACTTCTTCTCGTCGTTCGGCGTGGCGCGGAGCGGTCCGACGACGCGCCGGGAGCCACGGTTCGACCACCGGACGCCCGACGGCTACCAGTTCTTCCTCGACATGGGTCCGCTATCGAACGCCAACACGCGCTACCTGCACGGCGCGATCGCGTTCTGGAACGAGATGGCCGCGCACCCGAATTACGACGCGTTCTGGCAGGCGCGCAACCTCCTGCCGCACCTGAAGAACATCCGGGCCGCCGTGCTCGTCGTCGGAGGCTGGTTCGACACCGAGGACTTGTACGGTTCGCTGAAGACGTATCAATCGATCGAGAAGCAGAACCCGAAGATCGCGAACGCGCTGGTGATGGGCCCGTGGTCCCATGGCCAGTGGGCCCGCGATCCCGGATCGGCGCTCGGGACCGCCGAGTTCGGCTTCGCCACGTCGGACGACTTCCAGGCCCGGATGCTGCTTCCGTTCTTCCTGCATCACCTGGCCGGCGGTCCGGACCCGCGCCTCGCCGAGGCCAACGTGTTCGAGACCGGTGCGAACCGCTGGCGGCGCTTCGATGCCTGGCCCCCGCCGGCTCTCGCGGCGCGGGACCTGTACCTGCGCGAGGACGGCGCGCTCGGCGTTACACCGCCCGCGGGTCAGGATGCGTTCGACGAGTACGTCGTCCGATCCGGCCAAGCCCGTCCCGTACACGATGGAGATCACGGCCGACTGGGCCAAGAACTACATGACCGAGGACCAGCGCTTCGCCGCGTGGCGACCGGACGTCCTCGTGTACCGCGGCGAGCCGCTCGAGCAGGATCTGACGCTCGCGGGACCGATCGTCGCCGATCTGTGGGTCTCGACGACCGGCGGCGATGCGGACTGGATCGTCAAGCTGATCGACGTGTACCCCGGAGAGCTGCCGGGGCAGACCGAGTCCGAGCGCGAGAAACCCGAGGCCGACGCCTACCCCGGCGGGCGCCAGATGCTCGTCCGCGCCGAGGTGCTGCGCGGTCGGTTCCGCGAGAGCTTCGAGCGCCCGACGCCGTTCGTCCCCGGCGAGCCGACGCGGGTGACGTTCGAGCTGCGCGACGTGCTGCACACGTTCCGGCGCGGCCATCGGCTGATGGTCCAGGTCCAGAGCACGTGGTTCCCGTTCGTCGACCGCAACCCGCAGAGCTGGGTCCCGAACATCTTCGACGCCAAGGCGACGGACTTCGTCAAAGCGACCCAGCGCGTCTACCGCTCCTCACAGTACCCCAGCCACCTGCGCGTCGGAGTGTTGCGCTGAGCGGTCGATACCGCCTCAGAAGTCGACCTCGTGGACGACGAGGGACGGCGAGCCGTCGGGCGCCCGGGCCACGAACGAAGCAGCTCCGCTCCGCTTCCATTCGCCCGGTCGCGCGATGATCGCCACGCGGTCGGGCACTCCGTTCTTCTCGAGCTCCGCGAGGCGCCGAACGTCGGCATCGTCGAACAGCACGATCGTCTTGCCGAAACGGTGCACGCGATCGGTGTCGGGGCGGGTCTCGATCTCGCGCGGCTCGGTGAACCAGGCTGCCGGATCGTAGTCCCAGCCCACGAGCAGCAACACGAACGGCTGCGCCAGCGCCGCCGAGTCGCGCGCGCTGAACACGACCGCGTCGTACGTCGAGAGGCGCGGCTTGAGCCAGGCGGCGGCCTCGAGCACGTCCGCGTTGAACAAGCGATGCAGGTCGTTGCTCCTGGCGAAGCCCGAGAAGTAGCCGCGTAAGCAGATAGCGGCGTCGACGACGAGGATTCCCGCGAGCAGGATCCCCGCGACGCGCCAGCGCTGCACGCTCGAGCCCGCGGTCCAGCGCCACACCGCGACGACGCCGATCGCGGTCAGGACGATCCAGACCACGAAGCCCGGCGCGACGCGCAGCAGGTGCGCGCTCGGGTGACGCATGAACACGTCGCCGATCGGTGTGATCAGGGCCCATACGGCCACGGCTCGCGCGGCGAGCGATCGCCGCACGCCTCGCAGCACGACGACGACGCCGATCAACAGGAACGGTAGCCAGACCCAGCGCAGCGGCCCCGTGCCGGGAAGCGTGTGCAGCGGGAACATGTCGCCGCGGGCGAACAAGAACTCCGGGGACAGCTGTCCCGCGTAGCGCGAGGCGATCCGCCCGAGGATCGTGGTCCAGGCTTCTCCGGGCTGCCACAGCGCGAGGCTGGCCCCGCGCTTGACGACGCCCGCATCGGTCAGGTGCTTGAAGACGAGCGGCAGAAAGATCGGCAGGAACCCGAGGACGAATGCCCCGGCGGCTCGGCGGCTGGCCGGCTGGCGCAGGGCGCTGCGCGTCGCGTCGAAGCTCACGGCGAGGAACCCGAGCGCGAACAGCGGGACGAAGATCCGCACGGCGTAGTACCCGTAGCACCCGATACCGGCGGCGATCCCGGCGAGGAGCGCGAGCGTGGGTCGGACCGGGCGCGTGGTGAGCAAGAGCCCGAGCGGAAGCAACGTCAGGAACGGCGCGACACCCGCCTCGTGGCCCCAGCGTCCGAGGAGCAGAAACGGGGGCGCCACGGCGACGAGCCCCGCGGCGACGAACGCCGTCGCATCATCGAACAGCCGGCGGACGACGAGATGGACCAGGACGATCAGCGCGATGCCCGCGAGGCACGACGGAAGCGCCGTCGTCTGCGGCGACATCCCCAGCGCTGCCTGGAACGGCAGGAGCAAGTAGTAGTACAGGGTCGTCTGGTTTTCGCCGAAGCCTTGCGAATAGAACACGGGCCACGGAACGCCGTGCCAGTCCGTGCCGCGAGCCAGAAGGCACTTCACGGTCCAGGCGTTGGCTGCGGCGTCGATGTGCAGGCCGGGAGGCGCCGTGCCGAGCGCGAACAAGCGCAGGGCGGCCCCGACGATCCCACAGGCCAGGAGCTGCGCTCGCGCGCGGAACGCAGGGTTCACACGTCCCACCAGCGCAGCACGCGCAGGGCCCGGAGCGTGTTCCAGCGGCTGGGCCGGCCGAGGCGCTCCATCTCGAACCATACCTGGCCCCGGTGCACGTGATCGAGGGTCCAGCGGCCGTCGGGCCGCCGGGCGCGACGAACGACGTCGATCGCGTCTCGGAGCCGCTCGTCGCGCCGGGCCCCGACCGCCTGGAAATGATCGAGCGCGCGCAGCACGTCGTAGTGCCAGCGCGGCGGGAACGCGAATCGCAGGAACAGCGGCTTGATCACGCTTCCCGTGCGGTGCGAGCGGAACAGGCGGTGCGCGAGCAGGAATTCACGGCCGCGGCGCTGCGCGGCGCGCACCGTGCGGACCCGGCGCGGACGGTAGAGCTCGTAGGACCGCAGTCCCTCGAGCACGCTGATCGTCGTGTGCACCGACGCGTGGGTCGCGCCGCGGCGCAGCCGACAGTTCCATCCGCCGTCGGGCATCTGGCGCTCGAGCAGATGGCGCGCCAGCGCGTGGATCCGCTCGTCGTCGTGCTCGAACGCGGTCGCGATCGACAGCACCATGCCCGTGACGCACGTCTCGCTCGGACCGTGCCAATCGAAGATCGCGCCGCCGTCGGGCTGGCAACCGGCATCGAGCATGCGCGCACACGCCCGGTGCGCCCGCGGGTCTCGCGGAGACAGACCGAGGTCGCGCAGCAGGAGCATCGTGTAGGTCGTGGAGATCCACTTCGGATGGTACAGACCGTCGTCGGACGAGCGGCCGGCAGCCCAGCCCCCGCGGCGGTCCTGGCGCGCGAGGATGCGCGCTCCCCAGCCCTCGACGCCGACCCGCCGCCGCTCGCGCTCGACCACACGCTGGGACGCTCCGAGGAGATCGCGCTCGACCTGCCAGCGGATCGCTGGATCGCCTTCGAGGAGCCAGTCGATCGGTGCCAGCATGGGATCCGGGGCTCAGACCCGCCCGCGCAGCTTGGCCAGCCACCAGCGCGCTCCGACGAGCAGGAACCGCCAGTCGCGGAAGAACTCGGGCGGGCGGCCCTCGAACCAGTGGCCCACGAACTGCAGCGCCCAGCCGAGGACGAACAGCGCCGTCGGCACGGGCCACAGCCGCGGCACGAACAGCGCCACGACGAACAGCGGCACGGACAGGGCGATCGTCGGAATACCGATCGTGTGACACGCGCGGTTGATCGGATGCCGGTGGCTCTGCGAGTACTCGTCGATCCACTGCGTCATCGGCTTCGAGCCCAGCATCGGTCCTCCGCTCATCCGGGCAGGATCCGGCTCCACAGGTACCACGTCAACAGCTTCCCGCCGTCGATCACGTCGTGCAACACGATCACGGCGAGCATCGAGCGCGTCTTCTCGTACAGCAGGCACAGGAGCAGCGACGGCACGAGGATCACGGTCAGCGAGATCGCGGCGCTGGCCAGGATCGCTCGAGGGTTTCCGCTGAGCCACTGCGTGTGCCAGCCGGCGAACAGGATCGCCGCCAGGAGCGTGCTCGCCCGAATCGTGAACCAGCCGCGGCCGAACACCCGGGTGTACCGCCGATCGAGCGCGTTCTGCAGGAATCCGCGGCCGAACAGCTCCTCGATGAATCCGACCAACAGCGTAAAGTGCACGACGGTCGCGGCGATGCGCGGCGTCGCGGCGCCGTGGATCAGCATGTGCAACGGGTTCTTGGCGTGGAACTCGGCGAGGGTCATCGGAACGCGGTCGTGTGTCGCTTGCGTGGCGAAGGACAGCGCGACGACGATCGCGCCCCAGAACACGACCCACGCCACGAGCGCGACGGCGGACGATCCCAGGAGCCACCCGAGAACCGGGCGCTGCGGATCGACCCAGCGTATGCCGAACCCGCGGAGGGTCGAGCGGTAGGTCAGGCGGATCAGGAGATACGGAACGAGAGCGCCCGAGACGAGCGGTGGAAACACGACGGCCACGAGCGCCGGCAGCCTCTCGCGCAGCCCGGTCGACCGGAGCAGATCGAACGTGAGCTCGCCGAGCATCCCGCCGCCGATGGTCACACCGAGCAGGAACCAGAACGAGTACAGACCGCTCCGCGGCTCGGCTGCGTCCATGTCAGAGCTTGCCCTGGTCCACGTCGTGCAGGAACGCGATCAGCCCATCGAGATACGCGCGCGTGTCGTCGTACATCGCCATGTGGCTGCCGTTCGGACAGAACAGGTACCGCGCGCGCGGCACGGCCTCGGCCATCGCCTGCATGTGCGCCGGCTCCATCGTGTCGTGGCGCGCGCCGATGACCAGCGTCGGCACGGCGATGCGCGGCAGGTCGGCCACGCGGTCCCACGCCTCGAGCGTGCCCTTCGCTCCGAGCTCGCTCGGCCCCTGCATCCGCACGTAGATCTGCTTGTTCAGGTGCGCGAACGATCGCTGCACCGGTTCGGGCCAGCGGTCGGCGGGGAGGCGCAAGACGTGCTGGACGTAGTGGTGGTCGACGAGCAGCTGCTCGTAGCGCTCGTCGTAGCGGCCCGCGGCCTCGAGCGCCTCGATCTCGGCCAGGACGGCGGGATCGATCTGTGGTTTGAGCACGCGCGTGGCGTACGCGTTGTACGCCGGAATGCTGGCCATCATGTTCGAGATGACCAGACCCTTGAGCTCGGCGCCGTGGGCCAGCGCGTACTCGATCGCCAGCATCCCGCCCCACGAGTGGCCGAGCAGGAAGAAGTTGCTGCGGTCGAGGCCCAGCGCCTGGCGCACCTGCTCGACCTCGTCGACGAACCGCGGAATCGTCCACAGCTCGGTCGCGTCGGGCTGGTCGCTGTAGCTCGAGCCGAGCTGGTCGTAGTAGTAGTACTCGACGCCCGCGGCCGGGAGGAAGCTGTCGAAGATCTCGAAGTACTCGTGCGTGCAACCGGGCCCGCCGTGGAGCAGCAGGAGCTTGATGCGCGGGTTGCTGCCAACGCGCTTGGTCCACACGCGAAACGTTCCGCGCGGCGTGGTGATCGGGATCATCTTGACGCCTCCGCTCGACGCGTCGTCGCGGCCGCTCGAATCGAGATCCCGCGCGACCGCGTCGGCTTCGCGCGGCGTCTCGGACGCGCAGCCGGCGAGCAGCACGAGAGCCAGGACGCCGAACGCCCGCATGCCCCCCCGGACACGATGCCGAGAGTATGGCACGGTCGACGCGAAAAACGCGCGTCAGCGGGCGCGCGGGTCGGCGAGGGCCGGATCGCTCAGCAGCCCCGGGTCGGTCAGGCTGTCGAGGAACGCGAGGAGGTCCTGCTTCTCGCGCGCGTCGAGCGCGAACCCGGTCAGGCGCTCACTCTTGAGCAGGCTCGTCGTCGCCCGACCGCCCGCGGCGTACAGGTCGATCACCTCGCCGAGCGTGGCCACGCTCCCGTCGTGCATGTACGGCGCCGTGACCGCGACGTTGCGCAGGGTCGGCGCGCGGAACCGTCCCATGTCGGCGGGCTCGCCGGTCACGCCGCACACGCCGGTGTTGTCCGCGGGGTACGCTCCCGCCCCATCGAGGTCGTACAGCCCGGTGTTGTGGAACGTCGGCGCGATCGCCGGCGCGCCATCGAAGCGGATCGGACCCGAGAACGTGAAGCCGTCGTGGCACGCGGAGCATTGCAGCCGTGCAGAATGGAACAGCCGCATACCGCGCTTGGCCGAGTCGCTCATCGCGGTCGTCTCGTCGTGATAGACGTAGCGGTCGTACGGCGAGCCGCCGGACAGGATCGTGCGCGTGAACGTCGCGATCGCATGGACGACGTTGGGGAGCGTGACCGGGTCCGACTCCCCGGGGTACGCGTCGCGGAACATCGCGAGCCGCCCGGGATCGGCACGCAGTCGCTCCAGCACCTCGGCCTCGCGCCCGCCGATCCCGAGCTCCACGGGATCGTGGCCCAGCATCGGCACGAGCATCTGGTCCTCGAGTCGGTCGAGGCGCGGGTCGGCCCACGTGTAGCTCGCGTTGTAGGCGACGTTGGCGAGCGACATCGAGCCCCGCGGGTGCCGCATGCCCGTCGATCCGACCGCTCGATCGCGTCCGTCGGTGAACGCGAGCTCCTGCCGGTGGCACGTCGCACAGGCGAACGTCGCCGTGCCGGACAGACGCGTGTCGTAGAACAGGGCCCGGCCGAGCCGGACCTTCTCGACGCTCATCGGGTTGTCCGCCGGGACGAGCGGCAGCGGGAAGCCGGCCGGGACGTTCCATACCCAGCCAGGCTCGGTCGCCTCGGCCGCGGGCGCAGCGCGCGGGAGGTCGCGGACGCGCACGGGCGCCTGGGCGCAGCCGAGCAGCGCCACGCACAGCGCGACGGCGGTCAAACCGCCGCGCCCTTCGTCACCAGCTGCGATCGCGGAGCTGCGAGACCGACGGCGTGTTGCTCGCGATCTCCGCACGTTCGCCGACCCACTTGGCCAACGAATCGACCACCGCGGGGTCGACGCCCTTGGGGTCGGCACGCCGCGCCTCGATCCATTTCTCCATCGCGCGAAGGAGCTGGTCGGCTTGCTGGCGGTCCTTGCCGAACAGGTCCACGTACGCCGTCTTCGCCTCCTCGACCTGGTTCAGGCCGAGGAACGCCTCGGCGCGATACTCGATCGCCGGCGTGTAGCGCGGGTTGAGCTTCAGCGCCTCGTCGTACGAGTCGAGCGCATCTTCGTAGCGGCCGTTCTTGCGCAGCACGTAGCCCAGGTCGCTCCACGCCTCGTGGAACTTGTTGTTCTTCTGGACCGCGCTGGTGAACTCGGCCGTCGCGCGCTCGTACTGCTTGGCCACTTTGCCCTGGATCTTCTGTTTCTCGGCCTCGGTCTTGGCCGCGGCCAGCTCCTTTTCGAGCTTGGTGGCCTTCTCGCGCATCACGACGCCCACGTTGTAGTGGTCGATCGCCTCCTGCTCCGGCGTCTTTTCCGGTTCGGGAGCCGCTTGCTGCTGCGTGTCGCGGATCGGGTTTCCGCCCGAAGCGTGGACCCCGGTCCAGGCCAGCGCCGCGCACAGCGCTCCGACCGCTACCCATCCGATCGTCTTCATCCGCTTTCCTCCCGCGAAACGGCCGCCCGGCGCGGCACTTCGTCTCGCTCCGCTCCGCTAGAATCGCCGACGCGGAGCGGTTTCGCCAGTCCCCCGCGGAGGCGTCCCAATGGCTCCTGGTCCGCTGCCGTTCATCCTGGCCGCGGTGTCGCTCGCACCGACCGCGCTCCTGGCGTTCGAGGGCGGCGACGTCGCGGTGGGCGTCGTCTCGACGCTGATGGTCGCGCTCAACCTCGCCGCGCTCCGGATCGCCGAGCGGCGCCCGATCCAGGTCCTCGTCAACCTGGGGGTGGGCCGGATGGCGCAGGGCCGGAGCCGCGCCGGAGAGCCGGATCAGGGGTAGCTGAACACCTGGCTTTCCGGGCGCGCGAGCCAGCTCTCGAGGCTCCCCGCGGTTGCGTCCTTGTCGGACAGGATCGGCTGGATCGTCGGCCACGCGATGCCGATCGCCGGGTCGTCCCAGCGCACCGTACCCTCCCCTGCCGGGTTGTACAGCTCGGTGCACTTGTATTCGATCTCCGCATCCTCGGACAGAACGCAGAACCCGCGCGCGAACCCCGGGCCGGCCCACACCTCGAGCCGCTCCTCGGCAGCCACCGGGCGCCCGAACCAGCTCCCGAGGGTCGGAGATCCGCGGCGGAGGTCGACCGCGACGAGGAACACACGCCCCGACAGGACCCGCATCAGCTTGCCCATCGGCCGGTCCCACTGGAAGTGCAGGCCGCGCAGCACACCGCGGCGCGACCGCGACTGGTTCTCCTGCAGAAACCGATCGGGGAGCCCGAGCTCGCGGAATCGATCGGCGCGGAACACCTCCTGGAAGAACCCCCGATGGTCTTCGATCGTCCGGGATCGCAGCACGACGACGCCGCTCAGGTGCGTCGATTCGACGGTGACGTTCGGGTCCGCGACGCGACTCACGATCCCGTCCCTCGCAGGTCGAACCGCTCGGACGCGCGGCGCGCCAGCGTTCGGCCGATGCTCAGCGCCGCCGTGGCCGCAGGCGACGGCGCGTTCAGCACGTGGATCATACGCTCGGCCTCGACGATCCGGAAATCGTCGGCCAGCGAGCCGTCGGGCAGGACCGCCTGGGCCCGCACGCCCGCGCCGGCGGGCTCGACGTCCGACGGCTGCACCTCCGGCACGAGACGCGCGAGCGCGGCGACGAACGCCGAGCGCGACGCCGCGCGCCCGATCTCGGCGACCCCGATCCGCGCGAAGCGCGCGATCAGCCGCCAGAATCCGACGTACGACAGCGTCTGGAACGCGTCGCGGGCCGACCAGCTGCCGCGCTCGTACCCGCGGCGCGACCAGGCGAGGAGCGCGTTCGGCCCGGCGTCGACACCGCCGGTGATCCGGCGCGTGAAGTGCACGCCGAGGAACGGGACGCGCGGGTCGGGGACCGGATAGATCAGATGTCGCACCAGGTGCTCGCGCTCCCTGCGCAGCCGGTAGTACTCGCCGCGGAACGGCACGATGCGCAAGCCCGGGCGCACGCCGCAGGCCCGCGCGACCCGATCGCACTCGAGCCCCGCGCAGTTCACGAGGTGCCGCGCGTCGATCGGACCGCCGACCGTGTCGAGTCGAAAGCCGTCGTGGCCCCGGCGCACGCGACGCACGCGCGCGCCGACGCGCACCTCGCCGCCGGATTCGCGCACGTCCCCGGCGAGGGCCTGGGCCACGGCGACGAAATCCACGATCCCCGTCTCGCGCACGCGCAGCGCAGCCACGCCGGCGGCGTGGGGCTCGATCTCGCGCAGCGCGTCGAGGACCAGGAGCTCGAGACCCTCGAGACCGTTCTGCCGCCCGCGCTCGAGCAGGTCGTGGAGCCGGGGGAGCTCGGCCGTCGACGTGGCGACCAGGATCTTGCCGCACGTCTCGTGCGGAATTCCCCGGTCCTCGCAGTACCGCACCAGCTCCGTGCGCCCGTCGACGCAGTGCCGGGCCTTGGCCGATCCCGGCGCGTAGTACAGGCCGGAGTGGATCACCCCGCTGTTGTGGCCGGTCTGGTGCGCGGCGACCCGGGCCTCGGCCTCGACCACGACCAGCGAACCGCGCACGATCGGCGCCAGCGCCCGAGCCGTCGCCAGGCCGACGATCCCGCCTCCGACGATCGCGACCTCGAACGCGGGCAACGCGACTCCCCTCGCAGCAGCTTACCAGGTCCGGCCGCAGGGCCGCGCAATCGAGGCTAAGATTGAATCGGCACTTGTACTGGCCGGGGTCGGAGCCTAGCTTCTTGTAACGGGTCCGCAGGCTGCTCTGGGATGGAGGGTCAGCCCATGTCGATGTCGGTCGGCGAGTCGATCATCGCCAAGGCGCGGGAGGGGCTCGATCTCGAGACCTACCGCCAGCAAAACTGGTCCGGGTCGTTCCCCGAGTACCTCGACATCGTGCAAGCGCGAGCCTCGCGTCACCCGCAGCGCGTTCGAGCGGATCTACGACATGATCCTGGCCGCCGGATCGCGCGAGTACATCGACAACAAGAAGAAGATCGTGCACTACAACTTCTTCGACGATCCGTTCGCCGCGGGTCAGGACGCGATCTACGGCCTCGACATCCCGCTGATGAAGCTGGTCAACATCTTCAAGAGCGCGGCGCAGCGCTACGGCACCGAGCGCCGCGTGATCCTGCTGCACGGACCCGTCGGCTCGTCCAAGAGCACGATCGCTCGGCTGCTCAAGCACGGGCTGGAAGAGTACTCGCGGACGGCCCGAGGGCGCGCTGTACACGTTCTCGTGGATCCGCGACCTGGCCAACCCGGCGGAGATCGTGCGCTGCCCGATGCACGAGGAGCCGCTGCACCTCGTGCCCCACGAGCTGCGCGCGATGATCGAGCACCAGCTCAACGAGGACCGGCGCGAGGGCCGACCATACGGTGCGCATCGAGGGCGACCTGTGCCCGTTCTGCCGCCAGGAGTATCCGCGAGCTGTCCGGGCGCTACGGCGGCGACTGGACGCAGGTCGTGCGCCACATCCACGTGCGGCGGCTGCTTGCTCTCGGCGCAGGACCGCGTGGGCATCGGCACGTTCCAGCCCAAGGACGAGAAGAACCAGGACTCGACCGAGCTGACCGGGGACATCAACTACCGCAAGATCGCCGAGTACGGCTCCGACTCCGATCCGCGCGCGTTCAATTTCGACGGCGAGTTCAACATCGCCAACCGCGGCATGATCGAGTTCATCGAGGTGCTGAAGCTCGACGTGGCGTTCCTGTACGAGCTGCTCGGCGCGAGCCAGGAGCACCAGATCAAGCCCAAGAAGTTCCCCCAGACGTTCATCGACGAGGTGATCGTCGGCCACACGAACGAGCCCGAGTATCGCCGTCTGCAGAACAACGAGTACATGGAGGCGCTGCGCGACCGCACGGTCAAGGTCGACATCCCGTACATCACGAAGCTCAGCGAAGAGATCAAGATCTACGAGAAGGACTACAACCAGACCAAGATCCGCGGCAAGCACATCGCACCGCACACGATCGAGATGGCGGCGATGTGGGCCGTGCTGACGCGGCTCGAGGAGCCGAAGAAGCACAACCTGACGCTGATGCAGAAGCTCAAGCTGTACAACGGCAAGACGCTCCCCGGGTTCACCGAGGACAACGTCAAGGAGCTGCGCAAGGAGACGGCGCGCGAGGGCATGGAAGGCATCTCGCCGCGCTACGTCCAGGACAAGATCAGCAACGCGCTGGTGTCGGATCTGAACCAGCGCTGCATCAATCCGTTCATGGTGCTGAACGAGCTCGAATCCGGCCTGCGGCACCATTCGCTGATCACGAGCGAGGAGCAGCGCCAGCGCTGCCGCCAGATGCTCGACGAGGTGCGCCGGGAGTACGAGGACATGGTCAAGAACGAGGTCCAGCGTGCGATCGCGGCCGACGAGGCGGCGATCTCGCGGCTGTGCGGCAACTACGTCGACAACGTCAAGGCGTACACGCAGAAGGAGCGCGTGCGCAACCCGTACACCGGCAAGGATGAGGAGCCCGACGAGCGGCTGATGCGCTCGATCGAGGAGAAGATCGACATCCCCGAGGGCCGCAAGGACGATTTCCGCCGCGAGATCATGAACTACATCGGGGCCCTGGCGCTCGAGGGCCGGAAGTTCGACTACCGGACGAACGAGCGGCTGCACAAGGCGCTCGAGCTGAAGCTGTTCGAGGACCAGAAGGACTCGATCAAGCTGACCAGTCTCGTATCGAGCGTGGTCGACCGCGAGACCCAGGAGAAGATCGACATCGTGAAGGACCGGCTCGTGCGCGACTACGGCTACTGCGACTCGTGCGCCATCGGACGTGCTGCATTTCGTCGCCAGCATCTTCGCCCGCGGCGACGTGAAGGAACGCCGCTAGCCGAGGTTCGCCGTGTCCCGGATGCAGAGCGACCTGAACCGGTTCCGCGCAGATCGTCCGCGGCCGCGTGCGGGACGAGCTGCGCAAGCACCTCGGGCAGCAGGAGCTGTTCGGCAAGCGCGGCCGCGAGGTCGTGTCGATTCCGATCCCGCACCTCGAGCTGCCGCACTTCGCGCACGACTTCGGCGGCCGCGGGGTCGGGCAGGGCGACGGCGAGGGCGAGGGCTCGAAAGCCGGCAAGCGACCCCGGGCGGCACATCCTGGAGGCCGAGTTCACCGTCGAGGAGCTGGCGCAGCTGCTGGGCGAGGCGCTCGAGCTACCGCGGATCCGGCCCAAGGGCCGCGACGAGCGTCGACGCGCGCAACTGGCGTTACACCGGGATCTCGACCACCGGACCCGAGTCGCTGCGCCATGGGCGGCGCTCGTATCGCCGCGCGCTGCGCCGGATGATCGCCTCCGGAGCCTACGATCCGATGCGACCGTCGAGTCGTCATCGAGCGCGGGGACCGGCGGTACCGCGCGCCGCGGCCGCGGCAGGAGCCCCGGTCGAACGCCGTGATCCTCTACGTGATGGACGTGTCCGGCTCGATGGGCGCCGAGCAGAAGGAGCTCGTGCGCATCGAGACTTCTGGCTCGACGCGTGGATCTCGCGGCACTACGAGGGCACGCGCACGGTGTACATCGTCCACGACGCCGTGGCCAAGGAGGTCGACCGCGACACGTTCTTCCGCATCCGCGAGTCGGGCGGCACGGTGATCTCGTCGGCGTACGAGCTGGCGATCCGGATCCTGGGCGAACGGTTCCCGGCCGAGGACTGGAACCTGTACCTGTTCCACTTCTCGGACGGCGAGAACTACAGCCGGCAGGACACCGAGAAGTGCATGCAGCTCCTGGACAAGCGGCTGCTTCCGTCGTTGAACCTGTTCGGCTACGGGCAGGTCGAGAGCTACGGCACGAGCGGCGATTTCTACGAGGCCCTGCGACAAGCACTTCCAGAGCGACGAGCGCGTGGCGCTGTCGCGGATCCCCGATCGCGACGCGATCGTCGAGTCGATCAAGGCGTTGCTCGGCGCGAGGTGCGCTGATGCGCGGCATCCCCCTGCCGATCGAGCTGGCCCGGGCCCAGGAGCGCATCGAGCGCATCGCCGCCGAGTTCGGCCTGACGTTCTTCCCCGTCGTCTTCGAGGTCGTGGACTACGAGCAGATGAACGCGCTCGCCGCGTACGGCGGGTTCCCCACGCGCTACCCGCACTATCGGTTCGGCATGGAGTACCTCCAGCTGTCGAAGAGCTACGAGTACGGGCTGCACAAGATCTACGAGATGGTGATCAACAACGACCCGACCTATGCGTACCTGCTCGAAGGCAACGCGATGCTGGACCAGAAGCTCGTGATGGCCCACGTCTACGGCCACGCCGATTTCTTCCGCAACAACATGTACTTCGCGCACACGAACCGCCAGATGGTCGACGCGATGGCCAACCACGCGACGCGCGTCCGGCGCTACCAGGAGCGCTACGGGATCGAGGCGGTCGAGCGCTTCATCGATGCGTGTCTGTCGATCGAGGACCTGATCGACCCGTCGGCGGTGTTCCGTCCGGCGGCGCCGCGCTCGGAGAGCGTGCCTCCCGACCCGGAGCCCGACGACGCGCCGGGGCGGCTCCCGGCGAAGGCGTACCTCGACCGGTACGTGAACCCGCCGGACTACCTCGAGGAGCAGCGCAAGCGCGTCGAGGAAGAGCGCGAGCGGTCGAAGCGCTTCCCGGCGAAGCCCGATCGCGACGTTCTGGGGTTCCTGCATGAACCACGCCCCGCTCGAGCCAACTGGGAACGCGACATCGTCGGGCATCGTGCGCGAGCGAGAGCTACTACTTCCTGCCGCAGCGCCAGACCAAGGTGATGAACGAGGGCTGGGCCTCGTACTGGCACACGCAGGATCATGACCACGCGCGTGCTGACCGACGCCGAGGTCATCGACTACGCGGATCACCATTCGGGCACCGTGGCGACCCAGCCCGGGCGGCTCAACCCGTACAAGCTCGGCCTCGAGCTGTTCCGCGACATCGAGCGCCGGTGGGACCGCGGGCTGTTCGGCCCGGAGTGGGACGCGTGCGACGAACATGGCCGAGCGCGCGCACTGGGACCGCAAGCTCGGGCTCGGCCGGAGCAAGATCTTCGAGGTCCGCCGCGTGCACTGCGACGCGACGTTTCTCGACGAGTTCCTGACGCCGGAGTTCTGCGCGGAGCAGCGGCTGTTCGTGTCGGCGGAGGACAGCAAGACCAAGAAGCCCGCCGTGTCGACGCGGACGTTCGACGACGTCAAGCAGGCGCTGCTGTTCCAGATGACGAACGGCGGGCGTCCGATGATCGAGCTCGTCGACGCGAACTACGCCAATCGATCCGAGCTGCTCCTGCGGCACCGACACTCGGGGATCGACCTGCGGTTCGACTGGGCCCGGGACGTTCTGCAGGGCCTCACGACGCTGTGGCGCCGTCCGGTGCGGCTCGAGACGGTTAAGGACGGCAAGCCGGTGCGTCTGGGGCACGACGGCGACTCTCCGACCGAAGAGTCGATCGAGTGACCCGCGGCGCGGCTCAGATCGAGGCCGGGCGCCTGTGGCCCCACGGGCGGACGAGCGCCACGAGCTCCGCCTCGACCTGACGGACGCGCTCCTCGAGAACCTCGAACAGCCCGCGCACGTGAGCGAGATCGCCGGCCCGACCGACGCGCTCGAGCTGGGCCGCGGCCTCGCCGGCGAGCCGCGCCGCGAGCGTCACGCACGTACCCTTGACCCGATGCGCCGCTCGCTCGATCTCGGCCGCGTCGCCGCGCTCGACCGCCCCGCGCACGGCGGCGAGCATCGAGGCCTTCTCCTCGAGGAACACCTCGACGACCTGGCGCAACAGGTCCACGTCGCCGCCCGTCTGCTCGAGCAGCTTCGCTCGATCGACCACCGTCTCGACCGCCGTGCGACCGGCTGCCGGCGCCAGCGGGCGCGCGTCGCGGGGCGCGATCCGCTCGAGAACGGCGAACAGGTCGCCCGGCTCGAACGGCTTCGCCAAGCACGCATCCATGCCGGCGTCGAGCAACCGCTGCTCGTCGCCCTCGAGCGCGTGCGCCGTCAGGGCGACGATCGGTAGGCGATCCGTACCGCGCTTGACCTCGCGCTCCCGCAGGACGCGGGTCGCGGCGATCCCGTCGAGGCCCGGCATGTTGACGTCCATCAGCACCACGTCGAACGGCTGCCGCTCGACGGCCTGCACCGCGTCGGTCCCGTTCGCCACCATCGTCGGGCGGTGGCCACTCTTGTCGAGCAGCGTGCGGATGACGAGCTGGTTCACCGGGTCGTCCTCGGCGACCAGGATGTCGAGCTTCGGCTTCGCTTCGCGCAGCGAGTGGCGCGTCACGAGCGCGGGGTGCGAGGCACCGTCGTCCCGCCCGAGCACCGCCCGGATCGCGTCGAGCAGATCGAGCGGGTTGACGGGCTTCGAGAGATATCCGGCGATCCCCAGGTCCCGGCAGCGCGCCGCGTCGCCGCGCTGTCCCGAGCGCGTGAGCAGGATCACGCGCGCCGTCTCGGGCGCCGCATCGCGGATCCGGGCGGCCACGCTGAACCCGTCGATGTCCGGCAGCAGCATGTCGATCGCCGCGACCCGGTACGGCTCGGACTTCCGGCGGACGTCCGACAGCGCGGCGAGCGCCGCTTCACCCGTCGCGACCGCATCGACTCGCAGCCCGAAGTACCGCAGGCCCTCGGCGAGGATCTGCCGGCTCGGCGTGTTCGCGTCGGCGACGAGCACGCGCAGGCCCTTGAGGTCCGAGTGCCGCGCGAGCGTGTGCCGCGAGGTGCCGGGACCCACGGCGACGTGCGCCGTGAAGCAGAACACGCTCCCCCGCCCCGGCTGGCTCTCGACGCCGATACGCCCACCCATCAGCCCCACGAGCTTGCGCGAGATCGCGAGACCGAGACCCGTTCCGCGTCGCCGATCGGCCGCGCCGCCGGTCTGCACGAACGGGGCGAAGATCGTCTCGGCCTCGGCGACCGCGATCCCCACACCGGTGTCGGTGACGCGAAACCGCAGCACGGCTTCCTGGCCGTCGAGCCCCTCGACCTCGACGCGCACCACGACGTGTCCGTGGAGCGTGAACTTGATCGCATTGTCGGTGAGGTTGAGCAGGACCTGACGCAGGCGCGTCGGGTCGCCGACGATCGAATCGGGAGCGGCCGGGTCGACCTCGAATACGAGCTCGAGTCCCTTGGCGTGTGCGGCGAGCGACAACGGTCGCAGGGCGTCGGACACGCAGTCGCGCAGACTGAACGGAATGTGCTCGAGCTCGAGCTTGCCGGCTTCGATCTTGGAAAAGTCGAGGATGTCGTTGACCAGCGTGAGCAGGGACTGGGCCGACCCACGGACGGCGGTGAGGAACTCGCGTTGCTCGTCCGTGAGGTCGGTGTCGAGGGCCAGCTCGGTCATGCCGATGATGCCGTTCATCGGCGTGCGTAGGTCGTGGCTGACGTGGGCCACGAACTCGGACTTGGCGGCAGCCTGCGCCAGTGCGTCCGCGCGGGCGCGCTCGAGCTCGGCGGCGACGCGCTCGCGGTCGGTCACGTCGCGGACGATGCCGCGGAACCCGATCAGCACGCCCTGCTCGTCGTGGAGCGGCACGGCCGAGCCCTCGAGCACGCGCTGCGCGCCGGACGGTCCGACCCGCCAAACGAACCGGCTGGCCGAAGGGTCGCGGAAACACTGGGCGGGCGCGACGGCCACTAGGTCGACGACCCGTCGCCCGAACACTTCGTCCCTCGGTCGATCGAGAAGCCGGCACAGGGCGGCGTTGACGGCGGTCAGGCGGCCTTCGGGGTCGACTTCGTAGAACCCGTCGTCGAGGGATTCGAGGACGCTCGACTCGGCTCGCCGACTGGAGTTCGAGTCGCTCATGCCCCGCCCACACCCGCTCCCCGGGGTGCGGAACCGGCCGCACCTCCGCCCATGACACCGCGATCGAAGAGAAGGTCGTGCCCGGAGACCGTCAGAGCAAGCCATACCCGCAGAAGGGCGTGTTCCGCGAGTGCAACGGGCGGCCGAACCGCAGGAAACGCAGTCCGCGCCGAACGCAGCCATTGCGCCGGCCAGCCCTGGACAACCGGCGTCCGAACGGCGATCCTCGTGTCACGGTTGCCCGCCCCGCCCCATCGCCGTAGATGACTTGGCGGGCCGTGCCGAAGGAGCCTGGGTGGCCGAAAGCAGCGGCAAGGCGTTCGGACGCTACCTGCGGATGCTGCGGGAGCGCCGCGGCCTGTCGCTCGACGACGTTCGCTCGCTGTCGCAGACGTTCCCCGAGACGATCACCAAGAGCTACATCTCGCGCTGCGAGAACGGCTACCACAAGCTCGCCCTGCCCAAGCTCATCCCGCTCAGCCGCATCTACGAGGTCCCGGCGGACGCCGTGCTCGAGCGGATGGAGCTCGACCTCGAGCTGGATCGCCTCGGCGGCCCGGACACCGAAGGGAAGAGCTTTGCGGAGCTGTCGGAAGCGGGCGCCGAAGCCAATGAACACGGTTATCGCTGGGAAGCCTATGCTTACTCGCGCGACGCCATGATCAGGGCGTCGAACTCACCTGTTCGCGAGCGTTACCGCGACTTGGACGAACAGGTATCCCTCGCGATTCTCAACACCTCCACAATGGCCAGTGGCCTGGGTCGAAACCGCTTTGCACTCCACGAGGCTCTGCATGTTCTCGGTACCAATAGAGTAAGTAGTACCAATCACGCTCGTGTCTGCGATCGTGTCGCATGTATTTACCGTAGGCTTGGGCTTGCGGATCTCGCGGATCACTACTCAGACTTGGCGATTCAGGAAGCAACGGCAACGGACGACCGCTTCGGCCTGGCCTTTATGTACTCCACGAAGGCGCACGTTGCCTTGTCCCGCTCGGATCCTCAAACCGCGATCCCTTTGTTCCACAAGAGTCACACATTGCATCGAGATCTTGGCCAATCTGAGACGGCGGCATCTGTCCTCGTGAGCATCGCTGAGTGCCACTTGGACTTGCAACGTATTCGGGCTGCTCGACAGGCCTGTGATTCCGCGCTTCGCATGCTGGAGTCGGGATCTCCTTGCGTGACCCAGGCTTCGGCGTTGGCGGTCATGGGAAAGGTCGCCGATGCCGAGGGGCACTCGGATCGCGCAGCCCGTCTTTGGCATGATGCGATGGATGTGGCGAAGGAGTGTCGCGACCGCGTGCTGAAGTTCAAGATCGAGCTTCTGCTTTTTCGTCGGGCTTTGAGGGTCGGAGACGATTCGGCGGCTCGAGCGATTCAACGAAGGTTGCGCCGGGTGTCTCCGTGGATTCCGGCGGAGTTGCAGGAGCTCACCGAGTTTCGTGACTTGGTTCGCACCATGAGCGTCTCGAACTAATACGTCGGTTGTTTGGCTGCAACGCCGACGATTCCAACACGCAACGCATCTTCGCCGGAAGCCTTCCCTCGCCCCACAGAACTGAGTACACCTCCCTGCGCGCGTGAGGCGTATGGAGGTACCCAAATGGTCAAATCGCTATTCTGCGCCCTTCTCATTACGTCCCTTGTGACCCCGATCTCAGCAGATGAGGATCGGCAAGTGACCCAAATGAAGGATCGCCGGTAAAACACGTTTCCGAGAGCAACCAGCCCTGGTTGGGAATCGCGGACTCTACGGTTGAGGAAAGCAATACCATCTTCAGGAACGCGGGCCCATTGCAGGCGTATGCGGCTGTGCTGCCGCGCCTTGTACTCGAAGTCATGTGTCTGGTCCCGTTCTGGCCGCATTCGTCGCACCAAGGGCTCCGAGGCTGTCGTCCCGCGGCGGACTACCAGATTGTAGAATGAGCGCGTGCTGCAAACGGTCACCGTGGTCGGTGGAGGACTCGCCGGGAGCGAGGCGGCGTGGCAGATCGCGCGGCGCGGGGTGCCGGTGCGACTGTACGAGATGCGCCCGGGGCGGCCGACCGCGGTGCATCGGACGGATCGGCTGGCGGAGCTGGTCTGTTCGAACTCGCTGAAGTCGCTCGAGCTGTCGACATCGCACGGTCTGCTCAAGGAAGAGATGACCCGGCTCGGGTCGCTCGTGCTCGAGTGCGCCCATCGCTGTCGTGTGCCGGCGGGTGCGGCGCTCGCGGTCGACCGGGACGGCTTCGCGGCGGCCGTGACCGAAGCGCTGGCGCGCGAGCCGCTGGTCACGATCGTCCGGGAGGAGATGCGGGAGATTCCGCCAGACGGCGTCGTCATCCTCGCCGTCGGTCCGCTCGTGTCCGAGGCCCTGGCGACCGCGATCGCCGCGCTCACGGGGCGGGATCATCTGTACTTCTTCGATGCCATCGCGCCGGTGGTCGAGTCCGAGAGCATCGATCGCGAGATCGCGTTTTCGAGCTCACGCTACGGCAAGGGCGGCGGCGCGGACTATCTCAACTGCCCGTTCACGGCTGACGAGTACGGGCGGTTCATCGATTCACTGCTGGCAGGCGAGAAGGCGCCGCTTCACGAGCACGACCGCACCCCCTTCTTCGAGGGTTGCCTCCCGATCGAAGAGATGGCCCGGCGTGGTCGCGATACGCTGGCGTTCGGTCCGATGAAGCCGGTCGGCTTGACCGACCCACGCACGGGACGCCGGCCGCATGCCGTGGTGCAGCTGCGCCAAGACGACCTGGCCGCCGAGCACTGGTCGATGGTCGGGTTCCAGACGCAGCTGCGCTGGCCCGAGCAGGAACGGATCTTCCGCACGATCCCGGGGCTCGCGAACGCGCGGTTCGTTCGGCTGGGGCAGGTACATCGCAACTGCTACATCAACGCTCCCGCGGTCCTGGGTCCCGATCTCGCCACGCGTGAGCGGGCCGGGCTCTTTTTCGCCGGGCAGATCTCGGGAGTTGAGGGATACACCGAGTCCGCAGCCACGGGGCTGCTCGCGGGGATCAACGCCGCGCGAGTGCTGCGCGGCGACGCGTCCCTCACGCTTCCCCCGACCACGATGCTCGGCGCGCTGTGCCGGTATCTATCGTGCTCTTCGCCCGCCGGGTTCCAGCCCATGAACGCCGCGTTCGGTCTGCTGCCCGACCCGCCCCGACGGATCCGCGACCGGCGCGAGCGGCGTATCGCTCGCTCCGAGGTCGCGCTCGCCGCGGTCGATGCGTGGATCCGGGAGACTGGGGAGCGATTGGTGATGGAGCCGACCGGTTGAAGCGCCGAGCTGCGTTCCCTGTCGCCGTGGCCCGGTTCCTCGCGTACCTGCGGGACCAGAAGCGATCGTCCGAGCAAACGCTCCGCGCGTACCGCAGCGACCTCGACCAGTTCGCGGCGTACCTGGCGAAGCAGCACGGCGAGGCAAACCTTCCGGGACCGGACGGCATCGACGCCCTGTCGGTGCGAGGCTTCGTGGCTTCGTTGTCGCGCCACGGCCTCGAGCGGTCCTCGATCTCGCGCAAGCTATCGGCCGTCCGGTCGTTCCTCCGGCATTCGGTGCGCGAGGGTCGGCGCGACTCCAACCCGGCCGAGGCGATCCGCGCGCCGCGCGTGCCGCGACACCTCCCGTCCACGCTCACGGTCGACGAGGTGTTCAACCTTCTCGATCGTATCTCGTCGGACGACATGGTCGGGGCGCGGGACCTGGCGATCCTCGAGCTGCTCTACGCGGCAGGTCTGCGGGTCAGCGAGCTCGTGGGCCTCGACCTGAACGACGTCGACTTGCCTGGAATGCTCGTGCGCGTGATGGGCAAGGGTCACAAGGAACGCGTGGTGCCGTTTGGCCGGAAGGCGGCGGAGAGCTTGCGCAGGTGGCTCGCCGCCTCGGCGACGCTGCGGCACGGCGGCGGGAACGCGGCGGCCGTGTTCCTCAACCAGCGCGGCGGCAGGCTGACCGACCGCAGCGTGCGCCGGGTCGTCGACCGTCGTCTCGAGGAGGCGGCGATCCATGCGCACGTTTCTCCGCACACCCTCCGACACTCGTTCGCCACGCACCTGCTCGGCGCGGGCGCCGACCTGCGGGCGATCCAGGAGCTGCTCGGGCATGCGTCGCTCTCGACCACCCAGCGCTACACGCACGTCAGCACGGACGCTCTGATGCGCGTCTACGACCGGGCGCATCCACGCGCGCGCAAGGTCGGGGACGACAAATGAGCTCTTCGAGCCCGGGTGCGCTCGAAGCCACGGCGTGCGACGCCGCTCGGGCGGCGGGTCGTTTGCTCCGCGCCCGGTTCCGCCGGGGCGATCTGCTGCCCGAGTCCAAGGGGCTCCACGACTTCGTCACGGATGCCGACCGCGAGGCCGAGGCCGCGGTGGTCTCCGTTCTGCGGTCCCGCCACCCCGACCACACGATCATGGCCGAGGAGGGCACACCTGCAGCCGCGCGCACCGGGTATCGGTGGATCGTCGACCCGCTCGACGGGACGACGAACTTCATCCATGGCGTGACGCCGTTCGCCGTGTCCGTCGCGGTGGAGGACGAGGCCGGTCTCGTGGCGGGTGCGATTCACGATCCGGCGCACGACGAGACGTTCCATGCGTGTCGCGGGGGCGGCGCGCGCCTCGACGGCAAGACGATCCGATGCACCGATTCAAGCGCTGGCGACGCGTTGATCGCTACCGGCTTTCCGTTCCGCGAGCTGGCTCGCCTGCCGCAGTACCTGCGGGCGTTCGAGGACGTCGTCCGTCGCGCGGCTGGAGTCCGTCGCGCGGGTTCCGCGGCAATCGACCTGGCCCATACGGCCTGTGGCCGCTACGACGGGTTTTTCGAGCTCGGGCTCTCGCGCTGGGACGTGGCCGCCGGGATTCTGCTGGTCCGCGAAGCGGGGGGAATCGTGACCGACTGGCGTGGGGCGGATCGCGCGCTCGACACGGGCGACATCGTCGCCGCCGGGCCGACGCTCCACCGCCTGCTTCTGGAGATCACGGAGTCGGCTCTGGGTGGCCGATCCGCCTGATCAGGTCGCCTCGGTCGCGGTCGAAGTCCGATTCTCTTCTTCTTCCTTGTACAGATAGCGGATGCTGTGCTTGAACACCAGGAGGTTCGGTCCCTCCGTCCGGTGAACCTTCAGGCAGCTCCGGTCGTACCACTCGATGTGCCCACGCAACTGCTCGCCGTTCTCCAAGACGACGACCATCGGTGTTCGCGTGTTCATCTGCTTGAGGTAGTAAAACGCCTCGGCGTTGGTCAGCTCGGCCGGCGCCGGCCGGCGCCTCACCGGCGCGCCGTTGCCACCCGGCTCGCGCTGCACGCTGTGCGTCGGTGGACCGGGTGCATGCGCCTGGTTGGCCATGCGCTCCTTGATTTCCGCTAAGTTCGGACGAACGAGCTTCCGGTTGATCATGGCACTCCCCTGAGCGTCCTGGCTGCCGCAGTCGCTCTTCCCAGCGGAAGTCGATCACGATCGGAAGACGGTCGGCTCCGCGGAGGGCTGCGGCCTTCAAGTCAGGTGCTGGGAATCTACCACGTGCTCAGCGCGCGATGCAAGCAAACAATCCGCGCGTGCTGTTCAGGACTCGCGGCAGTGCATGGAGGTCTGTAACTCGGCGGATACACGATCCCGGAATTTCGCCTTCACGCACCACTGAGCCTCGGCGCGGATCCGGTCCAGGTACTTCACGCGCTCCTCGTTGAACTTGCGGTCGGTCAGGTAGGTTCGGACCTGCTCGCGCACGTCCTCGAGATTCTGTGCATGCTCGTCGATACGCGAATCCATCTTGAGGATGTGAAATCCGTAGCTCATCGGGAGCGGGTCGGAGATGCCTCCCTGGGGTAGCGCCATCACGACCGTTTCGAGCACCGGGGACAGATCGCCCTTGGCGATCTCCCCGAGCGCCCCCCCGGCCTCCTTCGTCCCCGCCTCCGAGACTCGGCGCGCGGTCTCGGCGAAGTCGGCGCCGGCGCGGAGCTCGGCGACGATCGCCAGCGCGTCGGCCTCGCGCTGTGCTCGCGCTTCCTCCGACGGGGCCTTCAACACGATCTCGCTGACCGTCAGCTTCGCCGGCACGAGGAACATGTCCTGGTGCTCTTTGTAGAACGCTTCGACCTCGGCGTCGCCGACCGAAATGCGATCGCGGACCTCGACGCGCAGTACCTCCTTCGGGGCGTAGGTCTCGAGGAGTCGCGTCTTGAACTGGTCGACGGTCATCCCCTCTTCGGCGATCATCCGCGCGAACTCGGCGTCGTCCGTGATCTTCTGATCTTCCTTGAACCCCTTGTAGTAGAACTCCTTGATCTGGTTGAGATCCTGGAACAGGGCCTTGGCCCGATCGAGCAAAATCTTGCGCTCGATCATGTCCTTCAACAGTCCAGCGCGGAGCTCGGCTACCCGCTGGTCGAGATCGGCGCCCGTGTACGCCCGGTACACCTCGGCGACCATCGCCTTCTCTTCCTCTTCGAGCTCCGAGCGGGTGATGATCTCGCCGTTGACCCAGGCCACGATCTCCTCGATCAGCTCGGCGCGCGAGACCGGTACGGCGAGGATGCCTCCCGCGAGTGCCACGATGGCGGCGCGACGCCAGAATCTTCGAATCGGGGCCACGAACGCACCTCCCGTGCTGAGTCTATCCACTGCCCGGGCGGCCGTCGACCGACTCATGGGTGTAGGCGAACGGGAGGTTCGAGGTGCGGATCCGGATCTCCGTCCGCTTGCGGAGCCCGCGCACGAGGTCTATCAGCGCTGCTTCACGTCGGCGACCCTCCAGGTCGCGCCGGGCCAGGGTCTGCAGCTCGGCGGACGCCGCACCGGGATCGCGGTTCCAGGCCAGGATCTGGAACAGGTACACACGGCCATGGAGCTCGACGGGATCGCTGATTCCGCCCTCCTCGAGCCCTTCGAGGGAGCGTTGGAGCCCCGCGGGCAGGTCGTCCCACGAGACGCGCGTCGAAACGGTCTGTCCCGGAGAGGGCTCGTGGGCCACGATCGCCTCCTCGAACGACACCCGACCGCGGCGCAGCTCGTCGCGCACGCTGCGGGCCACATCGCGCGCCGGGAGCTGGAGCGCGCGCAGCTCGACAGGCCGCTCGGGAAGCAGCCGCTCCCTTTCGCTCGTGGCCCACGCTTGGACCTCCTCGTCGGTCGGCGCGGCAAGGCTACGCAGGACGTTCTCTTGCAGCTTCTCGATCATCAGTCGCTGTCGAGCGCGGGCCTCCTCGGAGGAGGTCGGAGTCGAATGGCCCGAACCGTCCTCGGCCTCGCCGACGTAGACCGCGATCTCGACGTCCGAGACCTCGACGCCGGACCGCTGCGCTTCGAGCCACAGAAGCTTCTGATCGACGAGCGCGTCGAGGAGTCGGCTGGCGACGATCGGATCGGCGTTCGCGACCGAGTCCTCCTCGCTGATCGCGAGCAAGTTGTCCGACAGGTACGTCTGGAGCTCCGCCTTGCGGATCGGCTCGTCCCCGACCCACGCGACGACGTCCCGCTCGCCGTAGCCGAAGCGGCCCTCGCAGCCGAGCGCGGCGACCAGGACCAGGACGAGCCAGGCGCGGCGCGGACACGTCATGCCAGTTGCCCCACGAGCTGCTGCAGCAACGTTGCCACGGCGGCGATTCGATCGGACCCGCGTGGCGGTGCGGGCAGGATCAGCATGCCCGAAGGCTTGAGCGTCCCCCGCTCGCGGGCCACGATTTGCAGGATACGCGATGGCTCGACAGGTGGGCTGTCGTGGAACCGAATCTGCAGCGCATCGTCCACCAGGTCGACGCTCTTGACGCCCGCGCCCTCGGCGGTCAACCGCAACCGGCCGAGGTCGAACAGGTTCTTGGCGCTCGGCGGCAAGTGTCCGAAGCGGTCCTCGGTGTCGGCCTGCAGCCGATCGACCTCGGCGGCGCTGCGCGCTTGCGCCAGACGCTTGTAGGTCGTCAGCCGATCGGCCGTGTCGGTGAGATACGTCTCCGGGATCTTGATGTCGACGCCCAGGTGCAGGCTGACCGGCGGGACGTCGACGCCCGGCTCACCCTTGAGCTCCTGGACCGCGTGCTCGAGCATCCGGCAGTACAGGTCGAAGCCCAGGGCCGCGATGTGTCCGTGCTGGCGCGGACCGAGCAGCTCCCCCGCGCCGCGAATCTCGAGGTCCGCCGCCGCCAGGCGAAACCCGGCGCCGAGGTCGCTGAACTCCTGGAGCGCGCGCAGACGCTTCCGCGCCTCCTCGCTCAACCGCTGCGGTGACGGAACGAGGAAGTACGCGTACGCGTGGTGATGGCTGCGTCCGACGCGACCGCGCAGCTGGTACAGCTGTGCCAGCCCGAACCGATCGGCGCGATTCACGATCAGCGTGTTGGCCCGCGGAATGTCGAGGCCGTTCTCGATGATCGTCGTGGTCACGAGCACGTCGGCGCGGTGCTCGACGAAATCGAGCATCACCTGCTCGAGCCGCCGCTCGGCCATGCGACCGTGGGCCGTCAGCACCCGCGCCTCGGGCACGAGCTCGGTCACGGCCCGCGTGATCCCGGGCAGGGTCTCGACTCGATTGTGCACCACGAACACCTGTCCACCGCGGCGCAGCTCTTGGCGGATCGCCTGGGCCACCACGTTCTTGCGGAACGGGATGACGTAGGTCTGGATCGCCATGCGGCCGGGAGGCGCGGTCTCGATCAGCGACAGGTCGCGGACGCCGGCGAGCGACATCTGGAGCGTTCGCGGGATCGGCGTCGCGGTCATCGACATGATCTCGACTCCGATCGACATCGCCTTCAGTCGCTCCTTGTGCGCCACACCGAATCGCTGCTCCTCGTCCACGACGAGGAGCCCGAGCTTGGCGAACGAGACGTCGGCCGACAGCAGCCGGTGCGTGCCGATCAGCACGTCGACCGCGCCGGCGGCCGTGTCGCGCAGCACGCGCCGCGTGTCGTCGGGAGAGCGGAACCTGGAGATGACCTCGACGCGCATGGGGAACGGCGCGAACCGCTCGCGAAACGTGTGCCCGTGCTGGGCCGCGAGCACGGTCGTCGGTGTGAGAATGGCAACCTGCGTCCCGTCGGCGACCGCCTTGAACGCGGCGCGGACCGCGACCTCGGTCTTGCCGAAGCCCACGTCGCCGACGAGCAGGCGGTCCATCGGCTGCGGCGACTCCATGTCGCGCTTGATCTCCTCGACTGCGCGCTCCTGGTCCGGCGTGAGATCGTACGGGAATGCGCCTTCGAGCTCACCCTGCCATTCCGAGTCGGCGGAGAACGCCCGCCCCGGTGCTGCGCGACGCCGCGCGTACAGCTCGAGCAGCTCCTTGGCCATCGACTCGACCGAGCGCCGCACGCGGGTCTTGACCCGCTGCCAGCCCGGGCCACCGAGTCGATCGAGCGCCGGCCTGTGGCCCGCCACGCCGCTGTACTTCTCGACGAGATCGAGCCGATCGACCGGCACGAACAGCCGATCCCCGCCCTGGAACTCGAGAACCATGAAGTCTCGGTTCAGGCTGCCGCCCTTGGGTCGGCCGAGCCCGACGTATCGCGCGACGCCGTGATCGACATGCACGACGGTCGCCCCGGGCCGCAGATCGCGGAAGTCCGAGACGAACGCCCCTCGATCGCGGCCCCGGCGATCGGCGGCGGGCCGCTCCTCGCCGAATAGCTCGCGCTCGGCGAGCACCTGGAGGCCCAGGCTCGACATCTCGAACCCGGCGCGCAGCGCGGCCGTGCCGACCCACAACCCACCGGGCGGGAGCGTCTCGGCTTGCGCGACCGCAGGATCGGCGATGTCGGTCGCGGTCAGGCCGTACTCATCGAGGATCTCCCGCAGCCTCGCCGTGCTGCCCGGAGTCCGCATCACGCAGATCGTCCGGCGCCGTTCGCTGACCGCTCGGCGCAGCTCGTCGATCCATTCCGCGACGCGGCCCGCGTAGCTGCGTGTGCGACGACACGAGACGTCCCACGTACGGACATCGTTGGCCGACTCGGGGTCTCCGAGCTCCTCGAGAACCAGCCGGGCCCGACGCAGCCGCGACTGAACCGTCGCGGGATCGGCGAACAGGGTTGCGGGTGGCGGCAGGGTTCGATTGGCGCTCGCCTCGTACGTTTCGTGCTGCTCCCGGACGGCGCGCTCGAGCTCGAGCTCCACGCGCTCCGGCTCGTCGACGACGAGCCGGTGCTCTTGGGCGTGATCGAACAGCAGCACCGGGTTGTCCGACGCGAGGCCCGCGAGAGCGTGGAACCCCGGCCAGTAGCCCTGGTTGGCCAGCGCGTCGAGCACCTCGCGGAACCGGCGGACGGTCCGGTCGTCGTCCCCCGCCGCGCGGAGCCCCGCGTCGAGGTGCCGCGACACGCGGGCCAGCGCTTGGTCGGTCGGTGGGCTCTCCATCGCCGGGCCGATCTCGACCTCCTCGAGCTGGCCGGTCGAGCGCTGATGTCCCGTATCGAACGCGCGCAACGAATCGATGACGTCGCCGAATAGCTCGATGCGCACCGGCTCGTCGACGGTCACGGGAAACACGTCGAGGATCCCGCCGCGTCGCGAGACTTCGCCCGGGGCGCTGACCACGTCCACGCGACGGTAACCCAGGCTCATGGCCCACAAGACGAAGCGGTCCGGTGGCAGGGTGTCGCCGTTCCGAACGGTCCGGTGCCACGAGTCCCATTCGGCGCGCGAGGGCAGCGGCTGCAACAGGGCCCGCGCCGGAACGACCAGCGCGTCCAAGCCGCCGCGCGCCAGGCGCGCCAAGGCGGCGACGCGCGCTCGCACGACCTCGGGATGCGGGGCGATCGCGTCGTAGGGCAGCGCGTCGAGCGCCGGCAACGTGGCGACTCGGCGCGGGTCACGTCCGACGAGCGCCGCGGCGGCCGACAGGTCGCGCTCGTACGCCTCGAGTGCCGCATCGTCGGGTACGACGAGGAGCATCCCGCGGCCGCTGCACGCGATCCACAGCTGCGCCACGACGGCCCGCGCGGCGTCGACGAGCCCGCGAACGCACCACGCGCCCTCCCCGTCCGCAAGTGCTCGCGCCACGTCGCGGAACTGCGGATCCTCGACGAGCGGGGCCCACAACGGCGCGCCGGGGGCCGCCGGACGAGTCCGGCTGCTCACCGCGGCTCAGCCGTCGGCGACCGGTGCGACCGGTGCGTCGGGGTTGTACAGACCGCGACGAAAGCGCCAGCGCACCCGGACGAGATCCCACAGCATGTTCAGCGGGTCGCGCAGCACGCTGACCGTCGACCGGTCGTCGTTGCGCCACACGACCGGGACCTCGTCCACGCGGAGCCCGAATCGCACCGCCAGGAACAGCAGCTCCGCATCGAACGCGAACCGATCGACGATCATGCGCTCGAACAGCGGTCGCGTGCGGCGCCGGTCCAGCAGCTTGAATCCGCATTGCGTGTCACGGAACGGTAGCCCGGTCAACGTGCGCACGCACAGATTGAACGTCCGACCCATCGTCTCGCGCAGGCGGTGCTGGCGCACCTCGATCACGGAACCCGTCAGCCCGCGCGAGCCGATCGCGATGTCCAGGTCCTGCTCCCGTGCGGCGAGCGCCAGCTTGCCGTGCTCCTCGATCGGAGACGATAGATCCGCGTCGGTCATCAGCACCCAGCGCCCGCGGGCTTCGAGCACACCGCGGCGTACCGCGTGACCCTTTCCTCGGTTCTCGGCGTCGCGAACGACGCGCCCGGGACGGCCGCGCAGCACGCGGGCCGCGATCGCCGCGGTGTCGTCGGACGAGCCGTCGTCGACGACGAGGACCTCGCCATCGATCCTCTGTCCGTCGAGATACGCGAGAACGCGCTCGAGAGACGGTGCGATCCGCCGCGCCTCGTTGAACGCCGGAACCACGACCGACAGCTGCACCGATCCGCCGCGCTCCGCACCCATCGGAGATCAGCTCCGCGCCAGCAGCGAGCCGCCCTCGGCCACGAACTGATCGTACGGCACGGCGTGGCCCCCCCGAATCAGCATGATGCGCGGGTGACGAACGACGTCCCCGTTGCGGTCGAACGTCGTCGTCCCGGCCGCTCCCGCATAGTCGTGCATTCCGTTCAACACGACGATCAGATCCTCCGGACGCGCGCTCGGCGACATGTCGAGCGCCTGGACCAGGATCTTCAGAGCATCATACCCGTGCGCGGCGTAGATATCGGGGTCCTGGGCGTATCGCGCGCGATACGCCCGGACGAACGCCGCCACGGCTGGCTCGGGCGATTCGAGATCGAACGTCGTCTGCGGAAACACCAGGTTTTCAGCCGCGTCGCCGGCCAGGCGGACGATGGTGCCGGTGACCGCCGAGCTGGCCATCACGATCGTGCTGACGTGCGCCCGGCGCAGCGCCTGGAGCAACCGGGCCACGTCCTGCTGATACGCCACGACGTAGATGCCGTCGGCTTTCAGGCTCGCCACCTGGGCCGCGGCGGCCGCGAATCCCGCGTTGTCGCCCTCGTGGAACAGGAACGTCTGGACCACCTGACGGAACTTGCCTTCGTACTGCTCCCGGAACACGGTGCCGAGCCCACGACCGTAGTCCGTATCGTGGACGAACACGATCAGGCGCTCGAGGCCCAGGTCCTTGGCGAAGCGGGCCATCGACGTGCCCTCGCCGATGTCCGATGGATAGATGCGGTACACGTGCTCGCCGGCGTCGGACAGCTGGGGCGCCGAGGCCGACGGCGAGAGCAGGATCACCTTGCGCTCCTCGCACAGCGGCGCGATGGCCAGGGACACCGTCGACGACACGGCGCCGATGACGATCGCGACGCCTTCCTTGTCGATCAGCTCTTGGACGACCTCGCGCCCGCGTCCGGGTATCGTGGCATCGTCTCGGTACTCGATCGTTACGCGTCCGCCACTGCGCAGGCCGCCGAGGGCATCGATCTCGGCCTGCGCCAGCTCGATCCCCTTCCGCACGCTCTCGCCGTACGCCGCCGCAGCGCCGGTTTCCGAGATCACGGCCCCGATCTTGACGTCGTGACTGCAGCCGGCACCGAGGAGACAGACGCTCAGAACGATCGGCGGTCCGGTGCGCGTGATCATCCGGTCGGATCAGCGGCGGGCACGCCCGCTCACGTCCAGTCTGGCGAGCGCCCGCTTGAGCCGAGTCTCGGCCCGCTGGAACTCGCTCTCCTCCTTCGCGCTGTCGAGGACGGCCTGCGCACCGGACTTGGCGCGCTGTGCCCGGTCGATGTCGATCTCCTCGGCCCGCTCGGCGGTACGGGCGAGCACGTTCACGGCGTCGCGCAGCACCTCCGCGTGACCACCGGACACGGCGAGAAACCGACGCACGTCGCCCACGCGATAGGATACCTCCCCGGCTTCGAGCTGCGCGAGCAACGGCGCGTGCCCGGGCAGCACGCCCATCGACCCCTCGACGCTGGGCAGCACCACCTCGTCCACGCGCTCGGACAGCACGCGGCGCTCCGGGGTGACGATCTCGAGCAACAAGCCGCCGGCCATGCCCGGCTCTCCTATGCCGCGGTCTCTTTGCGGATCGTGTCTGCCTTTTCCTGAGCCTCTTCGATCGCGCCGACGTACAGGAACGCCTGCTCGGGAAGCTCGTCGTGCTTGCCTTCGACGATCTCGCGGAACCCGCGCACCGTGTCCGCGATCGCCACGTAACGACCCTGCATACCGGTGAACTGCTCGGCGACGTGGAACGGCTGGGACAGGAAGCGCTGGATCTTGCGCGCCCGACTCACGCTGAGCTTGTCGTCCTCGGACAGCTCGTCCATGCCGAGAATCGCGATGATGTCCTGGAGCTCCTTGTACCTCTGCAGCACCTGCTGCACCGACCGCGCGACCCCGTAGTGCTCGTCGCCGATGATCAACGGATCCAAGATCCGCGACGTCGACGCGAGCGGATCGACGGCCGGATAGATCCCCAAGTTGGCGATCTGCCGCGACAGGTTCGTCGACGCATCGAGGTGCGCGAACGTCGTGGCGGGCGCGGGGTCGGTGTAGTCGTCGGCCGGAACGTAGATCGCTTGCACCGAGGTGATCGAGCCCTTCTTCGTCGACGTGATGCGCTCCTGCAGCTCGCCCATCTCGGTCGCCAGCGTCGGCTGGTAGCCGACCGCCGACGGCATGCGGCCGAGGAGCGCGGAGACCTCGGATCCGGCCTGCGTGAACCGGAAGATGTTGTCGATGAACAGCAGGACGTCCTGGCCATAACTGTCGCGGAAATACTCGGCGACCGTCAGGCCCGACAACGCGACGCGCAGACGTGCGCCCGGCGGCTCGGTCATCTGCCCGTAGATCAACGCGGCCTTGGACTTGGACAGATCCTTCGCATCGATCACGCCCGTTTCCTGGAACTCGAGCCACAGGTCGTTGCCCTCGCGCGTCCGCTCGCCGACGCCGGAGAACACCGACACGCCGCCGTGCTTCTTCGCGACGTTGTTGATCAGCTCCTGGATCAGCACGGTCTTGCCGACGCCGGCACCGCCGAACAGGCCGGTCTTGCCGCCGCGCATGTACGGCTCGAGCAGGTCGATGACCTTGATGCCGGTCTCGAACATCTCGACGCGCGTGTCCTGGTCCTCGAAGCGCGGCGCCTCGCGATGGATCGGCCAGCGGGCCTCGGCCTCGATCGGCCCGCGCTCATCGACCGGCTTCCCGACGACGTTGAGCACGCGACCGAGGGTGGCCTTGCCGACCGGCACGGTGATCGGCCCGTCCAGGTCTTCGGCCGCCATCCCCCGAACCATGCCGTCCGTGGGCTCCATGCTCACGCAGCGCACCCGACTCTCGCCAAGATGCTGCTCGACCTCGGCGATGATGTCGATCGGCACGCCGGTGTCGGTTCCCGGATCGTTGATCCGTACGGCGTTGTAGATCGCCGGCAAGTGCTGGTCCTCGAACTCGATGTCGACGACCGGACCGATGATTTGGACGACCTTGCCAATCTTACCCATCGTGACTCCCGTAGCCTTCAGCCCAGCGCCTCGGCCCCCGACACGACCTCGATGATCTCGGTGGTGATCGAGGACTGCCGGACGCGATTCATGGTCAACGTCAACCCATCGATCAGCTCCCCGGCGTTCTTCGTCGCCGAGTCCATCGCGGTCATCCGCGCGGCATGCTCGGCGGCTACCGATTCGAGGAGTGCCTGGAACACCGTCTGCTCGACGTAGTGCGGCAACAGCGAGTCCAGGAGCTCGCGGGCGCCCGGCTCGTACAGGTAGTCCTCGCCGACCTCGGCCTTCGGGATCGCGGCGGGCTCGACCGGGAGCAGCTGCTGGGTCGTCGGCCGCGCCTGGATCGCCGACTTGAACTCGTTGTACGCGAGGTAGATCCGGTCCACGCGTCCGCCGACATAGGCCTCGATCAGCTCGCGGGAGATCTCCGCGGCGAGCGGGAAATCGACCGCCCGGAACACGTCGACCCATTCCCGCCCGATCGGGTGGCCGAACCGCTTCAGGTAATCGCGCCCGCGCTTGCCGATCGTCAGGAACTGGACGTCCGAGCTCGGGTGATCCGCCGCGACCTGCAGCGCGCGCCGAAGGATGCCCGCATTGAACGCCCCGCACAGTCCCTTGTCGCCGGTCAGCACGATGACCCACACCCGCCGCTGTCCCCGATCCTCGAGCAACGGGTGGTCCTCGACGCTCGTCCGGGCCGCGACCGACGACAGCACCTCCACGAGCTTGCGCGCGTAGGGCCGCGAGCGCAGGATCCGCTCCTGGGCCCGCCGAAGCTTGGACGCGCTGACGAGCTTCATCGCCCGCGTCAGCTGCATCGTGTTGCGGATCGAGCGGATGCGGCGCCGTAGATCCTGAGTCTTGGCCATCGAGGCCTATGCCAGCGCTTTCGCTTCGTCCGGGGCCTTGACCGTCTTGGCCGGAGCCGCGGTGGGGGGGACGAACTGTTTCTTGACCTCGCCGAGCGCCGCGTTCGAGCTCCTTGCTCAACTCCGGCGTGAGGCCCTTGGAATCCGTGATCCGCTTGAGCAGATCGCCGTGGCTCTGATCGAACTGGCGATACAGCTCGCGCTCGAACGGCCGGCAATGCTCGAGCGGTAGGTCGTCGAACACGCCCTTGTTCGCGGCGTAGACCACGAGCACCTGCTTTTCCGCGGCGAGTGGCTCGTACTGCCCCTGCTTGAGGATCTCGACGAACCGGCGTCCACGGTTGAGCTGCGCCTGCGTCGCCTTGTCCAGATCCGAGCCGAACTGGGCGAACGCTTCGAGGTCGCGGTACTGCGCGAGGGCGAGCCGCAGGGTTCCGGCCACCTGCTTCATGGCTTTGATCTGCGCGTTCCCGCCCACGCGCGACACCGACAGTCCGACGTTCATTGCCGGTCGTACACCCGCGTAGAACAGGTCGGCCTCGAGGAAGATCTGGCCGTCCGTGATCGAGATCACGTTGGTCGGAATGTAGGCCGAGATGTCCCCGGCCTGCGTTTCGATGACCGGCAACGCGGTGAGCGAGCCCCCACCGTGCTTGGCGTTGAGCTTGCTCGCGCGCTCGAGCAGCCGCGAGTGCAAGTAGAACACGTCGCCCGGGTACGCTTCCCGGCCGGGCGGCCGGCGCAACAGCAGCGAGATCTCGCGGTACGCGGCGGCGTGCTTCGACAGGTCGTCGTACACGCACAACACCGCGCGCCCGGGGTTCGACTCGGAGGCCGGCTGGCCATTCGCCCCGTGGAACTGGAACCACTCCCCCATCGCACAGCCGGCGT
Organism: uncultured Acidobacteriota bacterium; assembly: GCA_963824225.1. GTDB lineage: Bacteria > Acidobacteriota > Polarisedimenticolia > Polarisedimenticolales > Polarisedimenticolaceae > CAWGOF01. Next base: position 2,525,273 of record CAWGOF010000003.1, read on the forward strand.
ACGGGCCGAGGTACTGGAGTGGTGCCGGTGACGAGGCGGCGGCGGCGACGACGATCGTGTAGTCCAATGCCCCGTGGGCTTCGAGCGTCTTGACGACCTGGGCAATCGTCGACTGCTTCTGCCCGATCGCGACATAGATACAGACGACGCCCGCCCCTTTCTGATTGATGATCGTGTCGAGTGCGATTGCAGTCTTGCCGGTTTGTCGGTCCCCGATGATCAATTCGCGCTGACCGCGCCCGATCGGCGTCATGCTGTCGATCGTCTTCAGGCCGGTCTGGAGCGGCTCGTTGACCGGGCGCCGATCGACCACACCGGGGGCGATGCGCTCGAGGTTCATCGTTGCCGTGGACCGAATCGGCCCCTTGCCGTCGATCGGTTGTCCGAGCGGATCGACGACGCGCCCGAGGAGGCCTTCCCCAGCCGGGACTTGCATGATCTTGCGGGTGCGCCGGACCTCGTCGCCTTCTTTGATCTTGGTTGTCTCTCCAAGCAGCACCGCGCCGACATTGTCTTCCTCAAGATTGAGCGCGAGCCCCATGACGCCGTGAGGCAGCTCCAACAGCTCCCCGGCCATGACCCGCTCGAGACCGTAGATCCGGCCGATGCCGTCCCCGACGGAGAGGATGGTCCCGACCTCCGCCAGATCCGTGCTCTTCCGATACCCCTCGATCTGCTGGCGAATGATCTTGGAGATCTCGTCGACCTTGATCTTCATCGGGCCTCCCGGGCCGTCTCTTCCTGGGCCATCTGCTTCCGAAGGCGTGCGAGCTGGGTGCGCAAGCTGCCATCGAACACGAAGGTTCCGACCTTCGCAACCGCGCCGCCGAGAATGCTCGGCTCGACGCGGCAGACCAAGCGGACCTTGGAGCCGCTCGCCTTCTGGAGCGCCGCTTCGATGCGCTGTCGAAGCTCCGCTGTGAGGGGGGCTGCGGTGGTGACCTCCGCCGGGAGGATGCCGGCCTGGGCTTCCCGCAGCTCGTGGAACACCTGCGCGATCGCGGAGAGCGCTGGGAGGCGACCTCGCTCGACGAGCAGCGTCAAGAACTTCGAAACGGTCTCTTCCATCCCGGCCGACTTGGCCAGGCTCTGCAACGCGGCGGCTCTGACCGAACGCGGCACCGCGGGGTCGAACAGCGACGCGCGCAACGTGTCCGAAGACTCGACCGCTTCGGCGAGTGCGGTGAGGAACGCGTCGGTCGCCTCGCCAGCCTGGCGCTCGCTGACCGCTCCGAGGAGCGCCCGGGCGTAGCGCGACGCCAGCTTTCGGTCCCTCATCGGATTCCCCACGGGATGGCGCGAGTCTCGGCGCCGGGATCGCGCGAGCCGGGGACGTTATCACGCGTTCTCCGGCGGAGTCAAGAAACGCGCGGCAACTCACGGCGAGAGCGGGACTTACTGCGGTCGCAGCGCCGCTCTTCCGTCGCGCAGACACGATTGTCTGCCTGCGGCCACCGCCGTCCGTTCTGTCGGCGCGATAGACCAGCCGACGCACTTGTCTGCGGCAGACATATCTGACTGCGCCGCCACGAGCGGTCGGGGCTAGGCTTCCACCGAGCGGTTGGTTTCGAGCGCCTTGCCGATCACGCTCTGACGACGTGATGGCAGACCATCATGTCTGCCGCAGACGTTTATGTCTGCGACTATCCCCGCGCGCTCGCGGGCGGGCGCGACAGGACCTGATACAGGCGGTCGAGCTCTTCGTCGCTGTAGAAGTGGATCTCGATCCGCCCCGCCCTTCCGCGACCCATCGCGATCCTCACCTTCGTACCCAAGGACTTCTGGAGCGAGTCCTGAGCCGCGGCGACGTTCGGGTCGACGGGACGCCGCGCGACCGGCGGCGCCTCGACGCCGCTGGCAGTGCGCTTGACCATCGATTCGACGGCCCGAACCGACAGGTCCTCGGCGACGATGCGTTTGGCGATGTCGAGCTGGAGGGCCCGGTTCGTCAGCGCTGCCAGGGCCTTTGCGTGACCCAGGGAGATGCTGCCGGAGCGAATCTCGGTCTGGATGTCGGTGGGGAGGTTCAGGATTCGCAGCGAATTGGCAACCGTCGCTCGCTTCTTGCCGACGCGCGCCGCAACTTCCTCCTGGTTCAGCCCGAGATCGTCGACGAGAGCCTGGTATGCGAGAGCTTCCTCGACCGGGTTCAGATCCGTTCGTTGAAGGTTCTCCACCAGCGCCAGCTCGAGTCGCCGATCGTCCGCCACATCTCGGACTAATGCCGGCACCTTCAAGAGGCCGGCAATCTGCGCCGCCCTCCACCGCCGTTCGCCAGCGATGAGCTCGAACAGGCCGTCGGCTCGTGGGCGCACGACGACAGGCTGGAGCACCCCTTGCGCCTTGAGAGATGCCGCCAGGCCCTCGAGGCCCTCGGCATCGAAATCCTGTCGCGGCTGATCGGGGTTCGGTAGGATCCGGTCGGTGTCGATTTGCCGCAATCCGCTGGACTCGGCTGGTCGCGGAGCTGTCTGCGGGACGACAGGCAGGGGAGGTGCCTGTGGAATCAGGCTATTCAGTCCCCGCCCGAGTGCCTTTCTCTTCATGCTCGAGGAACTCCTTCGCCAGTTCGAAGTACGCGTCTGCGCCACGCGACCTGATGTCGTACAGGAAAATCGGCTTCCCGTAGCTCGGCGCCTCTCCGAGCCGAATGTTGCGCGGGATCATCGTCCGATAGACCTTATCGCCAAACACGGAGCGGACCTCGTCTACGACCTGCCGAGCCAGATTGGTTCGATCGTCGTACATGGTCATCACCACGCCGGCGATCTCGAGCCGGGGGTTCAGGACAGCCTTCACCCGATTGATCGTGTCGATCAACTGGGATATGCCCTCGAGCGCCAGATACTCGCATTGCACCGGGACGAGCACCCGATCGGACGCCACGAGTGCATTGACCGTCAGGAGCCCCAGGGACGGGGGACAGTCGATCACGATGAAGTCGAACGCATCGCGTATCGACTCGAGGTGTCGCTGGAGCCGATACTCTCGACCGAGAACTGGCACGAGCTCAAGCTCGGCTCCGACAAGGTCTCGATCCGACGGAATCACGCTGAGAAACGGAAGGTCGGGGCAGGTGAGCTTCAGATCGGCGGGGGCCACCTCGTCGACTAGCACATCGTAGAGGCTTGCTCGCTCCGGGTCGAGCTCGAACCCCAATGCGCGCGTCGAGTTGGCCTGTGGATCCGAGTCGACGAGAAGGACCGGTCGTTCGGCAATCGCCAGTGCCGCGGCGAGGTTGACGGCGGTCGTGGTCTTTCCGACCCCGCCCTTTTGGTTAACCACCGCGACCGTGGTTCCCACCGGGGCCCCCCAGAAAGTGCGGAAACGCGGGCCAATGTACCACAGGAGAGTTTGAGAGAGTTGCCGCAGTTCCACGTGGAACAATATATAATTATTGACCTTTTGGTTTTGATGTATTCTTATAATAGACAAATATCCACGACCTGTCCCGCTCGGGCAGCAGGCGCTCGTCCGCCAGGCGGAGAGCCCGCCACGAAGCGCGCTCGCCGACTTCGCGTGCGTCTGCTCCAGCCCACAGGACCACTCGGCCATCGGTCGCGAGCTTCGACGCCAGGCGAGGGATGATGCGCTGCCAACCGCCCATCGCGCGCGACGTCACCAACGCGAGCTCGGGCAGGTCGGACAGGTCGCTCGCGCGCTGGATCGCCCGCGGCAACACCACGACTTCCAGCTGGCCCTGCCCGGCGACCGATCGCATGAACAGTGCCTTCTTCGGAGACGGCTCGGTCAAATGCATCCGCAAACCGGGATGCATCGCGGCGACCGGGATCCCCGGATAGCCGTTACCGCTCCCCAGGTCGAGCGCGACTCCCATTGTTCCACGTGGAATCAGCGCGGCACCCTCGAGGCTTTCTCCGACGTGTCGTTCGAGAAACTCGTCGGGATCGCGAATCGACGTCAGCTTCAGATCTGCGGCTTCCTCGAGGACACGACGCGCGTGGAGCGCTAGAAAGCGAGACGTTTCCGCCGGGGGATCGAATCCGCAGCGCGTGGCGCGACGATCGATCCACTCTTCGATGTGCGATCGGTCGGGTAGAGCGCCGCGCATCAGCGCGGCGCGGCGCGTGGTGCCCGGGCCACATGCGCGGCGAGGAGCGATAGGGCAGCCGGCGTCATCCCGTCGATCCGCGCCGCATGACCGATCGTGGTCGGTCGGACCCTCTCGAGCTTCTCGACGAGCTCCGCCGACAGACCGGCGAGGCCGAGATAGCGGAACTCGTCCGGAATCGAGAGCGCGCCAGCGCGGGCCACGCGCTCGGCCTCCCGGAACTGTCGTTCGACGTATCCGGCGTATCGAATCGTCTCGATCACCACACGCCGATCGTTCGGTGCGAGACTGGCCAAGACCGGGCTGATCTCCGCCAAGCGGGCGGTATCGACGCCGGCGCGCTGGAGCAGGTCGCCCGTCCGTGCCGGCGCGTCGAGGGCGACTCCCACGAGCGCGAGCTTCTCCGAGTCGGAGTCGGACGGCAGCCACCGCTCGCTTCGAACGCGGTCTGCGGCCGTATCGAGCGCCTGCCAGCGCGTCGCTACCGCGTGCGCGCGCTTCGCGTCGAGGAGCCCGACCCTGCAGCCGTATGGCGTGAGGCGTCGCGTCGCGGTATCGACGCCGAGGAGCAGCCTGTACTCCGCTCGCGACGTGAACATTCGATACGGCTCGGCGGTTCCTCGATGAACCAGGTCGTCGACCAGGACCCCCAAGTACGCCTCGTCGCGCCGCAGGATCAGCGGCGCTCGCCCCTGCGCCGCGAGCGCGGCGTTGATCCCGGCCATCAGTCCCAAACCGGCGGCCTCCTCGTAGCCCGTCGTGCCGTTGATCTGACCCGCGAGGTACAAGCCCACGACTCGTCGCGTCTCGAGCGTCGGATGCAGCTCTGTCGGATCGACGTAGTCGTACTCCACGGCATACCCGGGGCGCGCCATCACGCAGTCCTCGAGACCTGATATCGCGTGCACCATCCGAAGCTGGACGTCTTCGGGCATCGACGTCGAGAACCCGTTCAAGTACAGATGCGCGCTATCGAGTCCTTCGGGCTCGATGTAGAGCGAGTGCGCGACGCGATCGTGGAACCGGTACACCTTGTCCTCGAGGGACGGGCAGTAGCGTGGCCCGCGCACGCAAATCGCGCCGTTGAACAGCGGCGATCGATCTCGGTGCTCCATCACGAGACGGTGCACGCGATCGTTCGTGTAGGCGACGTGACACGAGACCTGCAGGAGCCGCGCGCTCGTCGTCGCGTCCGAGAAGAACGTCGGATCGGAGTCTCCGCGCTGCTCCTCGAACCGCCGCAAGTCCACGCTCGCTCGCTCGAGCCGGGGCGGAGTACCCGTCTTGAATCGTCCAATCCGTAGATCGAGCGATCGCAGCGCGTCCGAAAGTGCGGTGGCCGCCGGCTCGCCGACGCGCCCCCCCGACGTCTGCCGCTCTCCGGTATGCATGCGTCCGCCGAGGAACGTCCCCGTCGTAGCGATGACTCGGTCGGCCAGGATCGAGGCCCCGCTCACCAGCCGAACACCGCGAATCCGACGATCTTCGATCAGGAAGCCCGCGACCTCCCCTTCCACGAGATCGAGATGCGGTAGCGCATCCAGCTCCGCTCGCATGGCCTGCTGGTACAGCGCCTTGTCCTGCTGAGCGCGGGGCCCCCGCACGGCTGGCCCACGGCTTCGATTCAGGAGCCGAAATTGGATGCCGCAAGCGTCGGCGAGCCGGCCCATCACGCCGCCAAGCGCATCGATCTCGCGAACCAGATGGCCCTTTCCCAGGCCACCGATCGCCGGGTTGCAGGACATCCGAGCCACGGCGTCGCGTCGCAAGGTCACGAGCGCGGTCGCGCAGCCCATGCGCGCGGTCGCCGCAGCGCTCTCGCACCCGGCGTGCCCGGCCCCGATCACGACGACGTCGTAGCGCAAGTCGACCGTCACTTCCCGATGCAGAACGTGGAGAAGATGCGGTCGAGCAGCTGCTCCGTGGTGAACTCTCCGGTGATGCCCTCGAGCTCCCGGAGTGCGAGCTTCATGTCTTCGAGCACGAGATCTTCGGGCACACCGGATCGGAAACCGTTCGTGGCTCGGGTCAGTGCCTCGTCGGCCCGGCGTATCGCTTCGGCGTGGCGCGCGTTGGTCACGATCGGGTCCTCGAGCGGTCCCGACCCGCGAATCTCGTGGGCGATGGCCTCGCGCAGCTCTGCGATTCCGTCGCCCGTCCAGGCCGACACGGAGACGAGGGCGATACCGTTCGCGTGCCAAGCGTGCTGCGGTAGATCGGACTTGCTTCGAACCACGATCGCTCGCGACCGCGGGCCCCGGGTCTCCTCGATCGCTCGGTGCTCCGCGTCGTCGATCGGCAGGGACCCATCGATCACGAGCACCGCGACGTCGGCCTCGTGTCTCGCGGCCTCGGCGCGCCTGAGACCCTCGCGCTCGACGGGGTCGTCCACGGCTCGCAGACCGGCCGTGTCCACGAGGCGTGCCGGTATGCCCGACAGCTCGATGTCTTCCTCCACCGTGTCTCGGGTCGTCCCAGGAACAGCGGTCACGATCGAACGGTCGCGACCGAGGAGGCGATTGAAGATCGACGATTTCCCCACGTTTGGACGGCCGACGATCGCCACGCTCGCGCCCGTGCGGACGACGCGCCCGGCGTCGAACGTCGCCAAGAGCGTTCGGCACTCCCGTCGCGCGCGCTCGAGCGCGTCGCTCAGCGGACCGACGGGCAGCGCGGTCTCTGCCTCGTCGACGAACTCGACCGCTGCTTCGCCGCGAACGAGCCACTCCTCCAGAACGGTGCGCAGGGAAGCCAGCCGTCGGGAGAGCATCCCTTCGGCCTGGGAAAACGCGACGCGTGCCTGATACGCCGTACGTGCGTCGATCAGGTCGCGAATCGCCTCGGCCTGGGACAGGTCGAGCTTGCCGTTGCGCAGCGCGCGGTACGTGAATTCGCCGGGTCCGGCGGGCCGCGCTCCGAGGGCCATCGCCGAGTCCACGAGCTCGGCAAGAACCGCGGGACTTCCGTGGGACCAGAGCTCGACCGATGGTTCACCGGTGTATGCCCGCCCCGCCGGGAATACGACCAGGAAACCATGATCGATCGCCCTCCCGGCTCGGTCGAGCAGTCGGCCGAACACCGGCGAGCCTCCCGCGACCGAGGGTCGGCCATGTGCGGGCACGAACATGCGTCGCCCGATGTCTTCGGCGTCAGCCCCGGACAGTCGCAGGCAGCCGATTCCGCCGCGGCCGGGCGGCGTCCCGACGACCACCAGCGTGGAATCTAGGTCGTGCATCCGCCTGGATCAGCTACCGCCTTGCTTGAAGATCGAGACTCGCTTGAGGTGACCGTTGCCATCGGACCGGGAGCCGAGCTCGGTGAACTCTCGGACGGTCAGGTGGACGATTCGTCTCTCGTACGCGTTCATCGGCGGGAGTCGATGCGGCGTCCCGGTTCGAGCGACCTGGGCCGCTACGCCCCGAATGCGCTCGACGAATTCCGCGTCACGACCCTCTCGTCCACCTTCCAGGGTGAGCTGAATCCGGCCCACGTCGGGCCAGGACCGACGCGCCATCCGATTGATCAAGAACTGAAGCGCCGATCGGAGCTCCGCGTCGTTCTGCGCGAGCGCCGCACGATCTCCTCCGCTGAGGACGACGTCGAGCCCGTTCTCCGAGGGTTCGGCGCGGACCTGCACGTCGAGGCCCATCAGCTCGATCATCCGCTGCAGCGTGTCCGCTGCCGCTCGACTCGTCGCGTTCGGTTCGGGCTGCTGCGCCATGGCCCGCGGCGCGCGCGGCTCTTCCCGCGGCGTTCTCGGCCGAGCTCGCGGCGGCGCTGGCGGCTCCAGGCCGACGGGACTCGCGTCCTCGACACGAATGCGGACGCTCCGGGCGCCCAACCCGAACAGCCCCCGACGTCCCTGCTCCACGATTCGGTAATGCAAGTCCGCCGCAGGAACGCCGGTTGCCTCGGCCGCCGCGGCCAACGCATCCTCTAGGTGACGCCCCTCGAAGATCCGCTCGGTCGCCACCGTTTCACGCCTTCTCGAGCGCCGCTTCGAGACGACTGCTGTGCCGATTCACGAGCCACTGCTGTCCGATTCCGAGCAGGTTGTTCACGAACCAGTAGAGCACCAGCCCGCTCGGCATCTGCAGGCAGATCACACCGAACATCACGGGCATGAACAACATGATCCGCTGCTGCTGGAGCTGCTGGGGGTCCTTGACCTTGGTCATGGCCAGCTTTTGCTGGAAGAACATCGTCGCGGTCATCAAGATCGGCGTGACCCAGATCGGATCCTGCACGGACAGATCGCGGATCCAGCCGATGAACGGCGCCCCGCGCAGCTCGACCGCGACGGTCAACATGTTGTAGAACCCGATCAGGATCGGGAATTGGGCCAGAAGCGGCAGACAGCCCGATAGTCCGCCCATCGGGTTGACGCCTTCCTCCTTGTACAGATCCATCATCTCCTGATTCATTTTGGCCCGCGCCTGCGCGTCTTTCTTTTTCGTGTACCGGGCGCGGATCGCCTTGACCTTGGGCTGCAGCTTCTGCATCTGCAGCTGCGTCTTCTTCATGCTGATCATCGAGTACTGATTGACGGGAAACAGGACCACCCGTAGGGCGACGGTCGCCAGGATGATCGCCCAACCCCAGTTGGCAACGACGTGGTCGTGGATCCAAATCAGGGCCAGGAGCAGGCTCTTCACGATCCACTGGAGCCACTCCATGCTGGAGAACCAGATCGCCTTGTCGAGCTCGTCGCCGAGCCCTCGCAGCAGCTGGTAGCTCTTGGGGCCGACGAACAGGCGCAGCCCCCCTTCCGGAACGGACACGGAGATCGTCGGTCGGGAGACAGCCTTCTGCGGCTTGTCCGGGGTCGCGCTCGGGGCGGGGAGCGGGGCGATCGAACTATGGGTCCACGCGACCTCGGTGCCGACACCGCCCGGCACCAACAGGGCCGCGAAGTACTGATCCTCGAGGCCGGCCCATCTCACGCTCCCGGTGAACCGGCCGCTGTCGTCGAGCTTGCCCGCAGCCCGGCGAGAAACGGTACCGCCGACGTTCCACAGGGCCTGGCTGTTGTAGGAGTAGCTCGAGCCCGAGTCACCGGTGGCAAAGCCGGGACCGAGCGAGACACGAGATGGTAGGAGACGGCCGTTCTCGCGGACTTCCTGGCGGATCTCGACCAGATAGCTCCCGTGGTGCGTGACGATCTGGCGGTGCGCCTCGAGCCCGTTCCCGTTCGAGTAGGAAAACGTGATGCGCTCGCCGGACGAGGATCCGGCAACCTCCGGCAGCGGTTCGCGCTCGACCCGGAACAACGCGTCGCCCAGCTCGCTAGCCAACCCCGGGTCGTCGACGTCGAACGCGAGGTTGCGACCCGGGCCCTCGGCGTGTGCGGCAAATGCCTCGAGCGGCCCACCCGACGCGCCGTAGCCGGTCAGCGACCACGACTTCGCCCGAGCACCGCGATTCGTGAGCACCGCATGAAACACGCCGGCGTCGACCTCGGTGAGCTGCTCGGCATCGGCCGTGACCGCTGGGCTCGCCCCCTGGGACAGCGGCTCGCTAGGCCTGGACTCGGGGACCGTTGGCGGTGGTTCGCTCGTGCTTTCGGGAGGTCGAGCCTCGCTCGGCGCGTGTCGGGGCGCGGGAGGCGCCATGAACCACATGAACACGGCGTAGATCACGACCGAGAGCGCAACCGCAAGGATCAGGCGCTTCTCCGTCTCCACGGCGAATCAGCTCCTCATCGGATCGGTGCCGGTGGTGAGTGGGGAAGAGGGAACCGGGTCGACTCCACCACGGTGAAACGGATGGCACCTGGCGATCCGGCGCAACGCGAGCCATCCCCCGCGCAAGACACCGTGCACCTCCACGGCCTCGATCGAGTATTCGGAGCACGTTGGCCAGAAACGGCACGCGGGAGGTAGAACGGGCGATACGAAACGCTTGTAGGCTCGCAGGACGCCAACGACGGCTCGCTGGACGATCATGAGCGTATCCGCGCCAGCCGCCGGTAGCACTCGAGGAACGCCGTTTCCAGGCGCGTGAGATCCCGCAGATCGATTCCGGGGTGCACGTTGACCACGATGTCGAGCCGGGGAACGAGCGTGGTCCTGTGGCGTCGGAAGATCTCGCGCAGGCAGCGCTTCGCACGATTCCGAAACACGGACGCTCCGACGCGTCGCGTCACGGTGATTCCCAGCCTGGTGGTCTCGGCGCTCGTTGGCACACCGAACAGTGTGAACGAGCGGCATCCCGCACGCCGACCGGTCGTGTATACCGCCTGGAACTGCCGAGGCGCGGTCAGACGGCACGAGCGTGGAAACGCCTGCTCGGGTTCGGCGCAGCTCAGAGTGCGAGCCGCTTCCGCCCCTTCCGGCGCCGCCGGGAGAGCACAATTCTGCCTCCGCGGGTGCGCATGCGGACGAGGAAGCCATGGGTCTTGTGGCGCCTGCGGTTATTGGGCTGAAAGGTCCGCTTCATTTGGGTTCGCCGTGAGCCCGTGCCGGGCGAAAGGACCGCATGTTAGGGGAGTCGGCCTAACCTGTCAAGATGGGTCGGCTCAAGGGACAGATCGAGACGCACGCAAACATCAATATATAAATTAATTTTATTACAACAAACGTCGGTTTCGGCTTGCCTCCCTCGACCCTCTGTGTTAGCCTCCGCACGCCTGTCGAGGGCGGGTCCAGCTTCACCAGATTGACGCGTTTCGGCTTCGGTTCCGGGGGTAGGTATTTGACCTCGCGGCGGCCGAGAACTCGGTATCGTACTGCAAAGATAGACGTTAGAGACCACGACAGACGCTGTTTACATAATCCCGTCCCGTCTTCCCGCCGTCCCGTCCGCAAACCGCAACAATTGCGACAGTTAGCCGGAAACGACTTTATCCACACCTGTGGAAAACCTGTTGGACTATAGGTATGGCTGTGTCGGACGCCGCAAAACCAGGTAGGAATTCGCAACAACCTTCAGTCGCTGAGCCCGCGAGGAACACGTGGGACCGCGTCCTTGCTCGCATCGAGGGCAAGGTCAATCCACATTCGTTCCGCGTGTGGTTCCAACCCACATGCTTCCTGGCGGAAGACGCCTCGAGCCTGTCCGTCAGAGTTCCCAACAGCTGGTATGCGGAGTGGCTCAAGACCAACTACGAGAGTCTGATCCAGGACGCGTTGCGCGAGGCTTCGCGCCCTGGGCTGAGGGTCGTGTTCTGCCCCGAAGCCGAAGTCGGTCCGGCCCCGCTCGGGGGTCCCGCGGCGACGACGACCGGGCGGACACCTTCTGGCGAATTCGCGACCGGGCGGCTCAACCCCAAGTACTCGTTCGAGACGTTCGTCGTTTCCTCGTGCAACCAGTTCGCCCACGCCGCGTCGCGGGCGGTCGCCGAACAGCCCTGCCGCGCCTACAACCCGCTGTACGTCTATGGCGGGGTCGGGCTGGGCAAGACGCACCTGATGCAGGCGATCGGCAATCGAATCGCCTCGCGGGCGCGGTCCCGGCTCGTCATGGCGTACGTCTCGAGCGAGTCGTTCATGAACGAGCTCATCAACGCGATCCGCTACGAGCGGGCCCACGAGTTCAAGGAGCGCTATCGGAACGTCGACGTGCTACTCATCGACGATATCCAGTTCCTTGCGGGTAAGGAACGCACGCAGGAGGAGTTCTTCCACACCTTCAACGCGCTCTACGACGCGGAAAAGCAGATCGTGATCACGAGCGACGTTCCGCCACGGGACATTCCGACGCTCGAGGAGCGCCTGCGATCGCGGTTCGAGTGGGGGCTCATCGCCGACATTCAACCGCCGGACCTCGAGACGAAGGTCGCGATCCTGCGCAAGAAGGCCGAATCGGACGGGACGACCCTACCGGACGATGTCGCGTTGTTCGTGGCCTCGGCCTGTGGGGACAACATTCGCGAGCTCGAGGGGGCGCTCAATCGGGTCGTGGCGTACGCATCGATGTCCGGGGTGGACCTGTCTCTCGACGTTGCCAAGAGCACGCTGCACGACCTGCTGCCCTCCACGTCGCCGGCGGCAACGGTCGACAGCGTCATGAAGCTCGTGGCCAACTACTACGGCCTTCCCGTTGCCGATCTGAAATGCAAGAACAACAGTCCGCAAGTCGCGTTTCCCCGCCAGGTGGCAATGTACCTGTGCAAGAAGCTCACGGACTGCTCGCTCCCGGAGCTGGGGCGCCGCTTCGGCGGAAAGCACCATTCGACGGTGATCCACGCGATCCAGAAGATCGAGCGCAAGCGCACCGAGGACAAGGACTTCGACCGACTGCTCGAGAACTTCATTCGCTCGCTGTAAGGAAGCTGTGGATACCGTCGCGGATGGGACGTGGACGGTCTGTGAACCGCTCCCGACGGTTCGAGCTGTCTCGGTCGGCCACGGCGGGCGAGGGTCTTTTTCCGAAGCGCCTGCCGAGGTATCATCAGGTCCCTCCGAACGGCAACTGCATGGTGCACGGCGGTTTAAAGGTTTTTCCGTAGCTTCCACAGGCCCTACAGTCTGCTACTAGTCTCTATCCCGATGAGTCGGGATTGGGAGAAGTAGGAAGTACGGCGAGGAGAGCCATGGAATTCGTCATCCACAAGAACGAGCTGGTCCGCGAGCTGCAGACCGTGACGGGTGTGGTCGAGCGTCGGGCGACGTTGCCCATCCTGGCCAATCTTCTCCTCGAAACCACGCCCGATGGTCTCCAGGTTGGCGCTAGCGACATGGAAGTGACCATCCGCGGAACCGCGAGGGCTACGGTGGTGCGCGCGGGAAGCATCACGCTCCCGGCGGCGAAGCTCCACGACATCGCGAAGTCCCTGCCCGATGCCGAGGTTCAGTTCAAGCTGCTCGAGCGGAACCACGTGGCGATCTCGTGTGAGCGCACGCGCTATCGGATCGCGGGCCAGGCCCGGGACGAATTCCCGGCGTTCCCCGAACCGGATCTGAAATCCGGGGTCCAACTCCCGGCTCGCGCCCTGAAGCGCATGATCGACCGGGTGTTGTTCGCCATCACCACCGAGGACCCACGCTACTCACTCAACGGCGCGTTGCTGATCCTCGAGTCCGGCAAGATCACGCTCGTGGCCACGGATGGTCACCGTCTGGCGTTCATCTCGCGGGGATCGGACGTTCGCATGCCTGGCGGGGAGATGCGAGTCATCATTCCGCGCAAGGCCCTGCACGAGGTGGCCAAGATCATCGCGGAAGAGGGGGACGAGGCGGAGGTGGTCTTCGGGAAGTCGGACAAGCAGATCTTCTTCGCGGTCGGCCAGCACAAGCTGACCTCGAATCTGGTCGAAGGCCGGTTCCCGCGCTACGAGAACGTCATGCCGCCATCGAGCACCACGGCGCTCGTCCTTCCGACCGAGGATCTGACGCAGGCCGTACGTCGGGTGTCGCTCGTGGCTCACGAGCGGTACGGCCGAGCGGTTCGAGTCCAGCTGTCGCAAGGCAAGCTCGAGCTGTCGAGCAAGACCGAGGTCGGCGAAGCCCAGGAATCGCTCGTTGCCGACTACAGTGGCGACGAGGTGGCGATCGGGTTCAACGCGAGGTACTTGCTGGATTTCCTCGCCGTCGTCGGAACGACGCACGTGAAGCTCGAGCTGAACCCCGTACCCGCGGGCGCCAGCGAGCAGGACCGCGAGGCCGGCGACAAGCCGGGTCAGCTCCGTCCCGAAGGGGAAACCGAGTTCGATTATCGGTACGTCGTGATGCCGATGCACCTCTGAGGCGCCGACCGGCGTTTCTGCGGTGTGGCTGACCGGGCTCGAGGCGGACCGACTGCGAAATCTGAACGCGGTACGGATCGGTCTGGGTTCCGGGTTGACAGTCCTCGTCGGCCGGAACGGGCACGGGAAAACGAGCCTCCTCGAGGCGGTCTACCTCCTGTCGACCGGCCGCTCGTTCCGCACCGCTCGCCTGGACGACCTCGTATCGCGGACCGGCGGTCCGCTGCGAGTTGCGGGATCCGTGAGCCACCGCCTGGGGATGACCGACATCCGGGTGCTCGCAGACCACGGGGAGAGAAGCCTTCTCGTCGACGGTATCGAGGTGGAGATCGAGGGGCTGCTGGGCCACCTGGATGTCGTGGCTCTGACCGCCGAGCGAATGGACGTTCTTCGCGGTGGTCCCAGGGAACGCAGGCGGTTCCTCGACCGAGGGGTGATCGGACACACGCCATCGTTCCTGCGTGCGATCGGATCGTACCGGAAGCTGTTGCTACAGAGGAACGCACTTCTCCGAACCGCGCGGATCGAGCGCCGCCGTCCGGCGGAGCACGAGCTCGCGGCGTGGGACGAGCGGCTCGTGGCCGCCGGGACCGTCGTGCACCAGGAACGCCGCCGATACGCCGTAGAGCTCGCGGTGCGCATGGGGGAGTCCGGCAGGGTCTTGTTTCCCGACAACCACGGGCTGTCGCTGCATTACAGACCGTCTCCTGCAGAAGCGGCCGAAGCGGAGCCCGGGAGCTTCGCGGCCGTGTTCGCCGCGGCACTCGCCAGAGGTCGGCCGAGAGACTTGGCGATGGGCCAGACGTGCCGTGGCCCCCATCGGGACGAGCTCGCGGTCGAGCTCGATGGTCTCGATCTGCGGCACGCGGGTTCTGCTGGGCAGGTCCGGAGCGCTATGGTAGGGTTAAAGCTCGGGAAGCTCTCGTTGCTCCGTGAGCGGCGTGGCGAAGCTCCCGTGTTCTTGATGGATGACTTCGACTCGGATCTCGATGAGGTCCGGGTACAGGCTCTGGCCGAGCACTTGAGCGGGGAGGGGATCCAGGCGCTCGTCGCCACCTCCAAGGCTGGCTTGGTCGAAAGCCTCGGGGTCTCCAGTGTGAAGGTACTGGTCGAGGACGGACAGGCGCGACCGGCCTGATGCATCTCGGCCGCCGTTAGCCAGTCGGACCGGAGAAGATCCGGCGGTGGACGCGCGACGGGCTCGATGGAGTCCCCGATGCGTCCGGCCGGCGGAGAAGGAACGGAACGATGCGCGAGAACGACCCCGCCCACGGCGCGACCACCCTCCCCGATCCGCCCGCTCCCGCTGGGCCTGCGTCGGCCGACCCGTACGACGCGAGCAAGATCAAGGTCCTCGAGGGGCTCGAGGCGGTCCGGACGCGGCCGGCGATGTACATCGGCTCGACCGGCGAGCCGGGGCTGCATCACCTCGTGTACGAGGTCGTCGACAACTCGGTCGACGAGGCCCAGGCAGGGTTCTGCAACCGCGTCGAGGTGCTGATCCACATCGACAACTCGATCACGGTCGTGGACAACGGCCGTGGCATCCCCGTCGACGAGCATCCGATCGAGAAGAAGTCGGCGGCGGAGGTCGTGCTGACCAAGCTCCATGCCGGCGGAAAGTTCGAAAGCGACGCCTACAAGGTCTCGGGCGGTCTCCACGGTGTCGGTGTGTCCGTGGTCAATGCCCTGTCCGAACGCCTCGAGCTCGAGATCTGGCGCGACGGCGGCACCTACGAGCAGGCGTACGAGCGAGGCAAGCCGGTCACGGTGTTCGCGCGCACCGGGGTGACGTCGCGCCGCGGGACCAAGGTCACGTTCAAGCCCGACCCGCAGATCTTCGAAGAGCTCGTGTTCTCTTACGACACGCTGGCCCAACGGCTACGCGAGCTGGCGTTCCTGAACAAGGGTCTCGAGATCACGCTGAGCGACGAGCGGACCGAGAAGGGCCGCCAGTCCATGTTCCGCTACGAGGGCGGAATCGTCGAGTTCGTTCAGCATCTCAACCGCGCGCGGCAGGTGTTCCACGACCCGATCTACCTCGAGGGCGAGAGCAACGGGACGCAGCTCGAGATCGCGCTGCAGTGGAACGACTCCTACAAGGAGACGATCCATTCGTTCGCCAACTCGATCAACACCGTCGAGGGCGGAACCCATCTCGCGGGGTTCAAGGCCGCGCTGACCCGCACGATCAACGCGTACCTCGCCGGGTCGACGCTGGGCAAGGAAGCGAAGGATGTCGCGCTGTCGGGTGAGGACTGCCGGGAGGGCTTGACCGCGGTTGTGTCGGTCAAGATCTCGAAGCCGCAGTTCGAGGGCCAGACCAAGACCAAGCTCGGGAACTCGGAGGTCAAGGGGGCGGTCGAGGCGCTGGTGAACGATCGCCTCGGCGCGTACCTCGAGCAGAATCCCCAGGCCGCGCGCAAGATCGTGCTCAAGACGGTCGACGCCGCTCGCGCACGGGAGGCTGCTCGCAAGGCGCGCGAGCTGACGCGGCGCAAGGGCGCGCTCGACTCCGGCTCGCTTCCCGGCAAGCTCGCCGACTGCCAGGAGCGCGACCCGGACAAGTGCGAGCTGTTCCTGGTCGAGGGCGACTCGGCCGGCGGCTCGGCCAAGCAGGGCCGCGATCGGCGGTTCCAGGCGATCCTCCCGCTCCGCGGCAAGATCCTGAACGTCGAGAAGGCCCGATTCGACAGGATGCTCGCGCACGAGGAGATCCGGACGATCATCGCCGCTCTCGGGCACCGGCATCGGCGAGGACGAGTTCGACCTCTCCAAGCTGCGCTACGGCCGGATCCTCATCATGACCGACGCCGACGTCGACGGCGCACACATCCGCACGCTCCTGCTGACGTTCTTCTACCGCCAGATGCGACCGCTGATCGAGAAGGGCCACGTGTTCATCGCCCAGCCGCCGCTGTACAAGGTCAAGCGGGGCAAGGAAGAGCTGTACCTGGCCAACGACAAGGAGCTGTCGGCGTACGTCATCCGCAAGGCCACCGACGAAAAGAGCGTCCGCGTGCCGACGTCGGCGACTCGATTGCTCCGGGGACGGCGCTGAACCACCTGCTGCACGCGCTGATCGAGTTACGACCACTACGTCGAGTCGCTCGAGCGTCTGGGCATCGATCGGGGGACGGTCGAGCTGATCCTCGGGCACGGACTGGCCGAGCGCGCGGACTTCGAGGGACCGGCAAAAGTCGATGCGCTCGTCCCGGGTCTCGAGGGTCTCGGGCACCAGGTCGTGGGTACGGCGCGGGACGAGGAGCACGGACTGTACGAGCTGGCCGTGCGATCCGGGACGCGGGGGCAGCGCGAGTTTCGCGTGAACTTCGAGCTCGTGCAGTCGGTCGAGTACCGCCAGCTGCGCCGGCTGCTCCCGGACGTGGCCAAGCTGACGGTCGGACGGTTGATCGTCCGGCAGGGCCAGGAGGAGACCGAGCTCGACTCGAAGGAGGCGTTGCTCGAGCACCTGATGGAGGCCGGCAAGAAGGGGCTCACGATCCAGCGCTACAAGGGCCTCGGCGAGATGAACCCCGAGCAGCTGTGGGAGACGACGATGGATCCCGAGCGCCGGCGGGTGCTCGAGGTGCGCATCGAGGATGCGGCCGAGGCGGACATGCTGTTCTCGGTCCTGATGGGCGACGCGGTCGAGCCGCGTCGCGAGTTCATCGAGAAGAACGCGCTCGAGGTGCAGAACCTCGACGTGTGACCGAATCGTCCGACGGGATGGCGTGATGGAATCGAAGGAAAACCGACAGCCGATCACGATCGAAGAGGAGATGAAGCGCTCGTACCTCGATTACGCGATGAGCGTGATCATGGGGCGCGCCCTGCCGGACGTCCGTGACGGGCTCAAGCCGGTGCACCGGCGCGTGCTCTACGCGATGCACGAAACGGGCAACACGAGCGACAAGCCGTACCGCAAGTCGGCGCGAACCGTCGGAACCGTGATCGGCCGGTACCACCCGCACGGGGACGCGGCGGTGTACGACACGATCGTGCGTCTGGCGCAGGACTTCTCCATGCGCTACCCGCTGGTCGACGGCCAGGGGAACTTCGGCTCGGTCGACGGCGATCCTCCGGCGGCGATGCGCTACACCGAGATCCGCCTCGAGAAGCTCGCCGCACGAGATGCTGCGGGACATCGACAAGGAAACGGTCGATTTCGTCCCGAACTACGACGGGTCGGAGCACGAGCCGCTGCTGCTCCCGGCGGGCTTCCCGAATCTGCTGGTCAACGGATCGTCGGGGATCGCGGTCGGCATGGCCACGAACATCCCGCCGCACAACCTGGTCGAGATCGATCGACGCGCTCAAGCTGCTGGTGGACAACCCCGACGCCGACCTGGACGACCTGATGGACGCGCATGCCCGGTCCGGACTTCCCGACGGCGGGCCTGATCTACGGCACGGCCGGTATCCGCGAGGCCTACGCCACGGGACGGGGCCGGATCATAATGCGCGGCCCGCGCGATGATCGAGCCGCACCCGACGCGCAAGGAGCGCGAGGTCATCGTGATTCGCGAGCTGCCGTACCAGGTGAACAAGGCCCAGCTCATCGAGGAGATCGCCGAGCTCGTGCGGGACAAGCGCATCGAGGGTATCAGCGACCTGCGGGACGAGTCGGATCGCGACGGCGATGCGCGTCGTGGTCGAGCTGAAGAAGCGACGAGGATCCGAACGTCATCCTGAACAAGCTGTTCAAGTTCACGAAGCTCGCAGAGCACGTTCGGCGTGATCTCGCTGGCGCTGGTCAACGGTCGGCCACAACTGTTGTCGCTGAAGCAGATGCTGCGGCAGTTCCTCGACTTCCGCCGCGAGATCGTGGTCCGGCGCACGATCCACGACCTGCGCAAGGCCGAGGAGCGTGCGCACATCCTCGAAGGCCTGAAGATCGCGATCGATCACCTGGACGAGGTGGTCGCAGCTGATCCGGGCCTCGCAGGACCGCGGCCGAAGCGAAGGAGGCACTGCAGCAGCGATTCCAGTTCAGCGATGCGCAGGCGCCAGGCGATCCTGGACATGCGACTTCAGCGGCTGACCGGGCTCGAGCGACAGAAGATCGTCGACGAGTACGAGGAGACGCTGAAGCTGATCGAGCGGCTGCAGCCAGATCCTCGGCAGCGAGAGCCTGCAGCTCCAGATCATCATCGAGGAGCTGGACCGGATCCAGACGCGGTTCGGGGACGCTCGACGGACGCAGATCGTACCCGTGGCCGAGCAGATCGACCTGGAGGACCTGATCCAGGAAGAGGACATGGTCATCACGGTCAGCCACACCGGCTACATCAAGCGCACGTCGCTGTCGACGTACGAGGCCGCAGGGTCGCGGCGGCAAGGGTCGCATCGGCATGACGCACGCGCGACGAGGACGCGGTGCGGCACCTGTTCGTCGCCTCGACGCACGACTACATCCTCGTGTTCACGTCGGCGGGCAAGGTGCACTGGCTCAAGGTCCACGCGATCCCGGAGGTCGGATCGGCGGGCAAGGGCCGGCCGATCGTCAACCTGATCCAGATCCGACCCGGCGAGAAGGTCTGCGCGACGATCGCGGTACGCGAGTTCTCCGAGGGGCGACACGTCGTGCTGGCGACGCGCTGCGGGTACATCAAGAAGACCGAGCTGACGCGCGTTCTCGCAGCCCCGGGCCGCGGGCATCATCGCGCTGACGATCGAGAACGGAGGACGACCTGCTGTCCGCCGGCCTGTACGAGCGGGCAGGACGAGATCTTCATGGCGACCGCGTGACGGACAAGTCGATCCGGTTCCACGAGGCCGACGTGCGGCCGATGGGTCGCAACGCCCGAGGCGTGATCGGCATTCGCATGCGGGACGATGACCAGGTCGTGGAGATGGAGGTCCTGTCGGGCAAGCCCGACATCCTGACCGTCACGGCCAACGGGTACGGCAAGCGCACCGCGGTGTCCGAGTACCGGCTGCAGGGTCGCGGCGGGCACGGGGATCATCAACATGCGTCACGTCGCAGCGCAACGGACAGGTCGTGGCGAGCATGGAAGTCGCTCGCCGAACGACCAGCTGCTGACGATCACCGCGCAACGGAAAGATCATCCGCATGGACGGTCGACGGGCATCAGCCGCATCGGCCGCGCGACCCAGGGCGTCCGCCTGATCCAGCTCGACGAGAGACGACGTGGTCGTCTCGGCGATCCGGACCGCGAGAGGAAGAGGCAAGCGGCCGGTCGGACGGCGCCGCGACCCGCGGGGCCGACGAGCCCGCCCGAAGCCGGAGCGAGAGTTGTGAAGTTCTTCATCGACACGGCCGAACATCGATGAGATTCGCGAGGCGGCGAGCCTCGGCATCCTCGACGGCGTGACCACGAACCCCAGCCTCGTGGCCAAGGAGGGCCGCGACTTCTTCACCGTGCTGCGCGAGATCGTTAGCATCGTGAACGGCCCGATCTCGGCCGAGGTCACCGCGACCGATCGCGACGGGATGCTGCGCGCAGGGCCACGAGCTGGCGGCGATCCACCCGAACATCGTGATCAAGGTTCCGCTGACGCAGGCCGGGCTCGCAGGCGTGCCGGACCCTGCGATCGGAGGACGTGCGGGTCAACGTCACCTTGTGCTTCTCCCCGAGCCAGGCGCTGCTCGCGGCCAAGGCCGGTGCGACGTACATCAGCCCGTTCGTCGGTCGGCTCGACGACATCTCGCACGACGGGATGGAGCTGATCGGTCAGATCCGGACGATCTACGACAACTACGGGTTCGACACGGAGATCCTCGCGGCGTCGCATCCGCCACCCGTTGCACGTCGTGCGAGTCCGCGCTCGCCGGCGCCGACGTGGCCACGATGCCGTACAAGGTGATGATGCAGCTCTGCGACCACCCGCTGACCGACATCGGACTCGAGAAGTTCCTCGTCCGATTGGCGCAAGGTGCGCAAGTAGCCGTCCGGTCGTGAGCGCGGGACGTCTCGACGAGCTGCGCCGTCGATACGCCGATGCCCGGAAGGGCGGCGGCGACGAGCGCATCGACAAGCAGCACGCTGCGGGCAAGCTCACCGCGCGCGAGCGGATCGAGGCGCTGCTCGACCCGGGCTCGTTCCAGGAGCTCGACGCGCTGGTCGTCCACCGCAGCGAGCGACTTCGGGATGGATCGGCAGCGCATTCCGGGGGACGGCGTCGTCACGGGTCACGGCCGCATCGACGGCCGGCCGGTGTTCGTGTTCGCCCAGGACTTCACCGTGTTCGGCGGATCGCTGTCCGAGACCTTCGCGGCCAAGGTGTGCAAGGTCATGGATCTGGCGATGAAGGTCGGCGCCCCGATCATCGGCCTGAACGACTCGGGCGGAGCGCGGATCCAGGAAGGGGTCGTGTCGCTCGCCGGCTATGCCGACATCTTCCTGCGCAACACGCTGGCTTCGGGCGTCGTCCCGCAGATCTCCGCGATTCTCGGACCCTGCGCCGGTGGCGCCGTGTACTCGCCGGCGATCACCGACTTCACCGTGATGGTCCGCGACACGTCGTACATGTTCATCACCGGGCCCGACGTGATCCGCGAGGTCACGCACGAGGAGGTGACGAAGGAGGCGCTCGGCGGCGCGATGGCGCACGCCGCCATTTCCGGCGTCGCGCACTTCGCCTCGGCCGACGACCGGGACGCGCTGCTCCTGGTGCGCGAGCTCCTGTCCTACCTGCCGTCGAACAACCAGGAGGACGCGCCACGGCAACCGACGGACGACCCCGTCGACCGGGCCGACGCGGCGTTGAACTCGCTCGTTCCGGACAACCCGAACCAGCCGTACGACATGAAGCGGGTCATCGAGACGATCGTGGACGATGGGCGGTTCCTCGAGGTGCACGAGCATTTCGCGCGGAACCTGGTCGTCGGCTTCGCGCGGCTCGGCGGCCGATCCCCGTGGGGATCGTGGCCAACCAACCGGCGGTGCTCGCCGGCGTGCTGGACATCAACGCCTCGGTCAAGGGCGCGCGGTTCGTCCGCTGCTGCGACTGCTTCAACATGCCGCTCGTCGTGTTCGAAGACGTGCCGGGCTTCCTTCCGGGCACCGAGCAGGAGTACCGCGGGATCATCCTGCACGGGGCGAAGCTGCTGTATGCGTTCGCCGAAGCCACGGTGCCCAAGCTGACCGTCATCACGCGCAAGGCGTACGGCGGCGCGTACTGCGTCATGGCGTCGAAGCACATTCGCACGGATCTCAACTTCGCCTGGCCCACGGCGGAGATCGCGGTCATGGGACCCGAAGGCGCGGTGCAGATCGTGTATCGCCGCGAGCTGCAGGACGCCGGCGACGGCGCGACGGAGGTCCGGCGGGCCCGGGCGGCCGAGTACCGGGACAAGTTCGCGAACCCGTACGTCGCCGCCGAGCGGGGATACATCGACGAAGTCATCGAGCCCGCGCTCACGCGCGGAAAGCTCATCACCGGCCTGCGGCTGCTCGGGACGAAGCGCGACACCAACCCCCCGCGCAAGCACGGCAACATCCCGCTGTGACGCCGATCGTTCCGAAGGTGCTGGTCGCGAACCGCGGCGAGATCGCGGTTCGGATCATCCGGGCGTGTCACGAGATGGGAATCCGGTCGGTCGCCGTGTACTCGGATGCCGACCGCGACGCGCTGCACGTGCGCTTCGCCCACGAGGCGTATCCGATCGGACCGCCGGAAGCGGCGCGAGTCGTACCTGCGACGCGCAGCGCATCCTCGATGTCGCGCGGAAGAGCGGGGCGCAGGCGATCCACCCGGGTTACGGGTTCCTGTCCGAGGATGCGCGGTTCGCCCAGGCCTGCGCCGACGCGGGCTTGATCTTCATCGGACCACCGCCCTCGGCGCTCGAAGCCGTGGGCGACAAGGTGCGGGCCCGCGAAACGATGATCGCCGCAGGTGTGCCGGTCATCCCGGGTACGCCGCCTCTCGATGAGGATCCGGCCGCCGCGGCGGTCCTGGCGACCCAGATCGGCTATCCGGTTCTGATCAAGGCCGCCGCGGGCGGCGGCGGGAAGGGGATGCGCGTCGCCCGGAGCGAGCGCGAGCTGCCGTCGCTCCTGGCGCAGGCTCGCGGCGAAGCGCGTTCGGCATTCGGCGACGCGACCGTGTTCCTCGAGAAGTTGCTCGTCCGCCCCCGACACATCGAGGTGCAAGTGCTGGCCGACGCGCACGGCACGTGCCTGGCCTTGGGCGAGCGCGAGTGCTCGATCCAGCGGCGGCACCAGAAGCTGATCGAAGAATCCCCGTCGCCTGTGGTCGACGCGCCGACGCGAACGTACCTCGAGAAGCTGGCGGTTCAAGCGGTGCGCGCGGTGGGCTACGTCAACGCCGGCACCGTCGAGTTCCTGCGCGACGACGAGGGACGGTTCCACTTCATCGAGGTCAACGCGCGGCTCCAGGTCGAGCATCCGGTGACGGAGATGGTGAGCGGGATCGACCTCGTCCGCGCGATGATCGAGATCGCGGGCGGTGGCACGGTGCCGCTGGCGCAGCAGGAGGTCGAGCTCCGGGGCCACGCCATCGAGTGCCGCATCGTCGCCGAGGATCCGGCCCGCGGCTTCCTCCCGTCCCCCGGGACGATTCGTGGGCTGCGCACCCCGTCCGGGCCGGGGATCCGTTACGACGATGGAACCTACGCCGGCTGGACGGTGCCCGTGCACTACGATCCGATGATCGCGAAGCTCGTGGCCTGGGGTCGGGACCGCGGCGAGTCGATCTCGCGGATGGCGCGCGCCCTCGACGAGCTGCGGATCGATGGGCTGACGACCTCGGTACCGCTGCACCGCAAGGTGATGGCCCATCCGGCGTTCGTGGACGGCGACCTGCACACGGGGTTTCTCGAGGAACATCCAGAGCTCGTCGTGCCCGCCGCGGACGCGTGGCTCGACGACATCGCGGTCGTCGCCGCGGCGATCGCACACTTTCGCCGTGCCGAGGCCCGCTCGGCCGCCGGAGACGCGAGCGCTGCGAGCTCCGCTCGATCGGCGTGGCGCTGGGGCGCCGGCGGATGGCGCGGATGAAGATCACGGCCCAGGTGGGTCCGCGAGCGATCGAGATCGATGTCGAGCGAGACGGTGGGCTGTTTCGTGTCGAGGTCGACGGTCAGATCCACGACGTCGATGCTCGCAAGCTCGAAGGCGACTTCTACTCCCTGCTCACGTCCGGCCGGTCGTACGAGGTCACGGTCGAGTACCGCGCGGATGCGTATCACGTGCGCCACGGCGCGGCGGAGCAGATCGTGCGGCTGACCGATCCGGGCCGGAAGGCCCGGGAAGCCGCTCACGCCACCGGCCCCGAGCGCATCGTGACGCTGATGCCGGGCAAGGTCGTGCGCGTTCTCGTCGCCCCGGGCGACGCGGTCGCGGCCGGTCAGGGCGTCGCCGTGATCGAAGCGATGAAGATGGAGAACGAGATCGCCGCGACGCGCGAAGGCACAGTGCACAGCGTCGAGGTCCGGGCCGGGCAGAGCGTCGAGGGCGGGGCGCTGCTCGCGGTCATCGAGTGAACGGGGCCAGGCCTCGGCGCACGATCATCCGTCGGTGCGGCGGTGTCGCACACCGAGACCTGGCCCCGTTCTGAGATCTGTTACCGATTCAAGATCGTCTCGAGTTGTTTGCCGGCCTTGAAACGGGCCGACTTCTTGGCCTTGATCTTGATCGCCTCGCCCGTCTGCGGGTTGCGTCCCGTGCGGGCCTTGCGCCGGCTGAGCGCGAACGTCCCGAAGCCGACGAGCGTGACGCGCTGACCCTTGCGCAGCGCTTGCGTGATCCCGTCGGTCAGGCTTTCGACCGCCGTCGCTGCGGCACCTTTGGTGATGCCCGCGTCCTTGGCAATCTTGTCGATCAGGGTCGCCTTGTTCATCGTCGTTCACCTCCTTTCACGTGGAGTCTCGCGCGCGACGCGCGAGTCGTCATCGATTACAACGCGAACGCGTGTGTCGTGTCAAGGCACGAGTGCCGGAAAAGCCGTTGCTGGAGCGGGATTCGACCGATCAGCTGTCGAGGAACGAGGCGAGTCGGCTCCGCGCGCTATCATCGACGCGCGTGAAGAACAGCGACAGCTCGAAGCGCGGCTCGCCGGAAATCGCGGGCGCGGTTGGCGCACGGCGAACGACGACCGCCTCGAGCGACACGGGAGTCGATTCCCCGTTGCCGGCGAGCGGCAGGAGCAGCGTCACGGCGAGGCGCGTCATCTCGGGATAGTCGGCCGACGACATGCAGCGGAGGCCGCCGATCGACAGGTCCTTGGCGATCATCCGGGCCACGGCGCCGCCGGCTTCGGGGGTGCCGTCGATCGGAAACGACGCCTCGACGCGGCGATGCGCACGGCGCTCGGTGGCGGGTTTGCTCACGCGATGTCCCTCGTTGTCTTCAGCCGGCCGGCCATCGTAGGGTGGGCGACGCGCGAGCGTCAAGGGGAGCGGAGTTGGATCGAGAACGAGTTCGCAGGCTGCTGCGGGCCGTGCGCGACGGCACGATCGAAATCGAGCGCGCGCTCGAGACGCTGAGCGTCGAGCCGATCGAGTCGCTCGGTCATGCCACGGTCGACACGCACCGCGCGCTGCGGCGGGGTTTCCCCGAGGTGATCTACGGGCCGGGGAAGACCCCGGAGCAGATCGTCGAGATCTCTCGCGCCCTGCGTCGGGCCGGTCAATCGGTGCTCGTCACACGCGTCGGACCCGACGTGTTCGACCGCGTGGCGCGCGTCTTTCCGACCGCCGAGGACCACCGCGCGGCCCGAGCCGTGGTCATCCGCTCAGGGCCGAGTCGAGCGCAACGTCCGGGTGTGACCTTGGTCACGGCGGGGACGGCGGACCTCACCGTCGGGGAAGAGGCCGCCCTGACGGCAGAGCTCCTGGGAAACGACGTGCAGCGGATCCATGACGTGGGGGTCGCTGGGATTCATCGCCTGCTCGCACACCTGCGAACCCTGGTCCGGTCCAGGGTGATCATCGTTGTCGCCGGAATGGAGGGCGCCCTCCCGTCGGTCGTCGCCGGGCTCACCGGATGCCCGGTGGTCGCGGTGCCGACGAGCACGGGTTATGGCACAGGCGCCGGCGGCTTCGCCGCGCTGTTCACGATGCTGAACTCGTGCTCGGCCGGGGTGAGCGTGGTCAACATCGACAATGGCTTCGGCGCGGGATGCGTTGCCGGTCTGATCAATCGGCTCGGGCCCGGCCGGCGAGTTCGCCCTGCCCCACGAAAACCGAAGAAGAGCAAAACAACCAAATCAAATTGACGCCGCTCTCGGTTCGGGGTACGTAATCGGCCAAACCGGCGCCAGAGGACCGCCGAGTTGTGGGAGAGGGGCCCAAACTTGACGGGATTCCGCGCCATCGTTAACATGCGCGCTTTGTCCGGGGGTCGGGGCCGTCCTGACTTGGGCCGAAAGCGGGGTGAGTCGACCCAATGCCGCTGATCAAGGTGCGAGAGGACGAGAGCCTCGAAAACGCCTTGAAGCGCTTCAAGCGGAAGTGTGAGAAGTCTGGAATTCTCACAGAGATTAAAAAAAGGCAACACTACGAGAAGCCGAGCGTCCGCAAGAAGCGCAAGGCGCTCGCCGCACGCAAGAAGCTGCTCAAGCGCATGGCGCAAGAGCGAAAGCTGAACGCATAACCCGTTCCCCTGGTGCGGGTCGGGCACCCCCGGCCCCCACCCGGGACGCAGAGCCCGAGGCGTCGAGTTGGGAGGACCGTACCCCCCGGCGTTCGTCGAGGCCGTCCGCGGTGCGGCGGATATCGTCCGAGTTGTTTCGGACTACGTGCCTCTCAAGCCTGCCGGAACCCGGCTCAAGGGGCTATGCCCGTTCCACCAAGAGAAGACGCCGTCCTTCTCGGTGGACCCGCGCAACAACCTCTTCTACTGCTTCGGCTGCCAGACCGGCGGCGATCTGTTCAAGTTCGTGATGCTCTATGAGCGCGTCGGGTTCCCCGAGGCGCTCGAGATGCTGGCGAGCCGGTTCGGCGTTCCGGTTCCGGCCTCGACCGCTCGAGGCACGGACGCCGAGTCTCCCATCGACCGGCAGCTGCGCGTTCTCGGGTCGGCCGCGAGCTGGTTTCGCACGACGCTCGGGCGGGACGGAGGAAGGCGGTGTCGCGAGTACCTGGAGCATCGCGGCATCCAGGCCGAGACGGTCGATCGACTGGGTCTGGGCTGCGCCCCCGACGGCTGGGACGGCGCGCTGCGCCACCTGCAGTCGGCGGGCTTCGACGCGCACGAGATCGGCCGCGCGGGGCTCGTGGTCCCGCGCAAGTCGGGCGACGGGTTCTACGACCGGTTTCGAGACCGCCTGATGTTCCCGATCCGAGACGTGAACGGGCGCACGATCGCGTTCGGTGGCCGAGCGATCGGTGACGCCGAGCCCAAGTACATCAACTCGCCCGAGACTCCAACGTATACCAAGGGGGAGCATCTGTACGGGCTCGATCGAGCGCGCGATGCGATTCGGCGTGAGGGGTTCGCCATCGTCGTGGAAGGGTATCTCGACCTCGCAGCGCTCGTTCAGGCGGGGAGCGAGCCCGTCGTGGCGTCCCTGGGAACGGCGTTCACCCCGGCACAGGCGCGGTTGCTCAGCCGGTACACGAACCGCGTGATCGTGTGCTACGACGGCGACACGGCGGGAGCCAAGGCGACGACGCGGTCGCTCGATCTGCTGCTCGAGAGAGGGCTCGAGGTTCGTGTGGTGGAGCTGCCCGGGAGCATGGACCCCGACGAGTTCGTGCGGGCTCACGGCGGAGCGGCGTACGAGGATCTCGTGCGCCGAGCCCCGGACTATCTCGAGTTCCTCGTGCGCCTCGAAACCCGGACCCGCGACATGAGTCGGCTCGACGAGAAGGTCGCGGCCGTGAACGCCGTCCTGCCTCACGTGGCCAAGCTCGCGAGCGCGGTCGAGCGCGCCGGATGGGCCGGCCGTCTCGCCGATGCGGTCGGTGTCGAAGACGAGGTCGTGCTCCAGGAGCTTCGCGCGGTGGCGCGGGTCGGTCGCGAGAGGGTTCGGACCCGAGCCGAGACGCCGCGCGAGCCGCGGTGGAACGAAGCCCGGCTGGTTCTGCTGCTGCTGCGAAATGCCGAGGAGCGAGCGCGGCTCGCTGCGGGCCCGGACCCGGTCGAGACCGAAGGTTCGATCGTCGGGCCGGTCGTCCGAGCCGTCCTGCAACTGGAGCGCGACGGTCGGACCGTCGACCTTCCGTCCGCTCTCGACGAGCTATCGTCCGACGAGGATCGTGATCTGCTCACCCGAATCGCGTTCCGCGACGAGCCCGACACCGGGCCGAGCGTCGAAGACTGCCTGTGCGCGTTACGCCGTGAGGTCCTGACGCGCGAGGAGAAGGCCGCGATCCGGCGACTCGGCCGGATGCAGGCCGATCCCACCGCCGCGGCCGACGCCGCGGAGACCGACCGCTGGCTCGAACACGTGCAAGCGCTGGCCCGTGAGCGGGACACCTTGCACTGAAGGACACGATGCCCGAAACGCGACGGACCGAATCGACGAAGAAGCGCAAGGGCCGACCCCTCGGCATCGACGAGAAGTACGACGAGGTGCGCCAGCTCCTGGCCCTGGGCAAGGAGCGCGGCTACCTGTCGATGGACGAGGTCAACGAGATGCTTCCGGACGACGTCTCGGCGTCGTCGGACGAGATCGAGGACATCTTCGCCCTGCTCGAATCGAACGGCGTCGAGCTGGTCGAGGTCGATCAAGATCCGTTCAAGGTCACCGGCGCTCCCGTCGCCAAGGGCCGGGCCGAGCGTGCGGACGGCGAGGTCCTGCTCGAGAAGACCAACGACCCGGTGCGCATGTACCTGCGCGAGATGGGCACGGTCCCGCTGCTGACGCGCGAGGGCGAGGTGTCGATCGCCCGGCGCATCGAGCGCGGCGAGCGCCGGGTGCTGAACTCGCTCGCCCGCAGCGACTACGTGCTGGACGAGATCCGCTCGCTCGGCGAGATGCTGCGCCGCAACCAGGCGTCGGCGAACTGGTTCACGGACGCCGAGGAGGACGGGGACCAGAAGACGCCGCAGAAGCGACTGGCCCGCGCACGCCAGGCCATGGGGCGCATGCAGAAGCACCTGAACGCGATCGAGCTGGCGGAGAAGAAGGGTCGGCGCCTCACGCACGGCGGCCGAGCCTGGCGCGCGGCGGGCTGGCGCATCGCGCGGCACCGCGTGGGCGTGGCCCGCGAGTTCCGCAATCTGCGGCTCGCGCCGCTCCAGGTGGACAAGCTGGCGTTCGTCGTCGTCGACGCGGACCGCAAGATCAAGCGCCACGAGCGCAGCATCAACGAGCTGAACCACCGGATGCGCACGTTCCGGGACGCGCACCTCAAGCGCGAGGTCCGGCGCAAGATCGACGGGCTGCGCGGCGACATCCGGGCGCTCGAGGAGGAGATCGGCGTCGACCGCAAGCAGCTGCACGGCGTCGCCTCGCTGATCCAGCGCGGCATGCGCGAGGCCAAGCGGGCCAAGAGCGAGCTCGTCGAGGCCAATCTGCGCCTCGTCGTGTCGATCGCCAAGAAGTACACGAACCGCGGGTTGCAGTTCCTCGATCTGATCCAGGAGGGGAACATCGGCCTGATGAAGGCGGTGGACAAGTTCGAGTATCGCCGGGGTTACAAGTTCTCGACCTACGCCACGTGGTGGATCCGGCAGGCGATCACGCGGGCCATCGCCGACCAGGCCCGCACGATCCGTATCCCCGTGCACATGATCGAGACGATCAACAAGCTCGTGCGGACCCAGCGCAGCCTGGTCCAGGAGCTGGGACGGGAGCCGAGCCCCGACGAGATCGCCCAGCGCATGGACATTCCGGTGGCCAAGGTGCGCAAGGTACTGAAGATCGCGCAGGAGCCGATTTCGCTCGAGACCCCGATCGGCGAGGAAGAGGACAGTCACCTGAAGGACTTCATCGAGGACCGCACGTCCCTGTCGCCGGTCGAGCAGGTGATCAACATGAACCTGCGCGACCAGACCCAATCGGTCCTCAAGTCGCTGACCCCGCGCGAGGAGAAGGTGCTGAAGATGCGCTTCGGCGTCGGGGGCGGGAGCGAGCACACCCTCGAGGAGGTCGGGCAGAACTTCACGGTGACGCGCGAGCGCATCCGGCAGATCGAATCCAAGGCCCTGCGTAAGCTCCGCCATCCGTCGCGCAGCAAGACGCTTCGCGTGTTCGTGTCCGAGTAGGTGGATTCGGACCAGTCGACCGCAACGATTCGCGAGCGGCTGCGCGGCGTACCGCTGTTCGCCGCGCTCGACGATGCCGCGCTCGACGAGCTCGTGGCGCTCGGGCGGATCCTGCACCTCGGACGCAAGCAGGTCCTGATCCACGAGGGCGAGCCGTACCGCGGACCGTTCGTCGTGCTCGCGGGGCTCGTCGTCTTGTACAAGCTGTCGGCCGACGGGCGCATGCTGATCCTGCAGGTGTGCCGGCCCGGTGACCCGCTCGCCGTCGTACCGCTGTTCGAGGCCCACGACGCGGGTTACCCGGCACACGCCCGGGCCACGCGCGAGACCGAGGCGCTGTTCCTGCCCCAGGACACGTTCGTCCCGTTCCTCAAGCGTCATCCGGAAGTGGCGTGGGCGCTCCTCGGCGAGCTCGCGGCGCGGATCAAGGAGATCACGCTGCAGCTCGAGGGCGTGACCCTGCGCGAGGTCACGTCGCGCCTCGCGCGCTATCTCCTGCGCGAGGTCGAAGCGAGTCACGCCGCGCGAGACGTCCAGCCGATCCTCGACCTGCCGTTGACCAAGGGGTCGATCGCGTCGTACCTCGGGACGGTGCACGAGACCCTGTCGCGGACGTTCGCGCGGTTGATCCGGGAAGGCGTGATCTCGGTCGACGGGCCGAAGGTCACGATCCTGGACAAGGAGCGCCTCAAGAAGATGGTGTGAGCCCGCCGCTGGCCCGCAACCGCTCGAGGTTCTGGCGGGCCTTTGCGTTTCCGGGGTCGAGCACCACGAGCCGCTCCCAGGTCCGCGCGGCCTCGGCGTTGCGCCCGAGCCGGGCGTATGCCGTGCCGAGGTTCAAGAGCGTCGACGGGCTGCCGGGATACAGCTCGTCGGCCCGCGTCAGGTGACGCAACGCGGCCGGCGCATCCCCGCGCTTCAGCAGGTACGTGCCGTAGGACACGTGGAGCCCGATGTAGTCCGGTGCCACGCGCTGGGCCTCGCGGTACAGGCGGTCGGCCCGCGGCGGATCTTCGTCCTCGATCACGTTCGCCAGGTTCACGAGCGAGCGCGCGCTCGTCGGCCGGTGCGCGACCTCGTGCTCGAAGAGCGTCCGATCGCTGCGCCAGTCGGGCAGGCGAGCGAGGCTCAGCGTGCCGTATGTCGAAGCCACGATGACCAGAACGGCAACCGCGAGCGCGCGGTGCGAGAGCGCGGCGAGACCTGCGCCGGCGAGGACGCAGATGCCGGCCGAGGCGAGATACAGCAGCCGCTCAGCGAACACGGTCCCGGTCGAGAACAACAGGTTCGACGTCGGCAGATAGGCCAGCAGGACGAATGCGCACCAGAAAGCGAGGGCCGGGCGCGTGCGCCTCAGCCGGATCGTCGCCCCGACCAGGATCGCGAGCGCGGCCAACGTCACCGAGGCCGCGATCGGCACGGGAACGCGCCCGGCGAGCGGCCGCGGAGCTCCATAGTCCGCGGACGACGACACGGGCAGCACGAGCTGCTCGATCCAGCGCACACCGACGGCGAGCCCGCCCACGACCCGCGCGACGCCGGCACGGGCGACGAGCGGGTTGTCCTCGCGCGGCGTCGAGTAGGCCGGGTCTCCCACCGCAGCCTCGCGCAGCGCGATCCAGCTCCCGAGGACGAGGACGAAGCCGAGCGCGAGCGGAGCGAGCCGCCGGAGCACCCGCGGTCCTCGGTCACCGAGCTGGAACACGGCCAGGATCGCGAGCGGGATCACGAGCACGCCGTGCTCCTTCGACAGGAGCGCGAGCGCGCCCAAGATGACGACCAGAGCCGCGCGCCACCGATCCCGCGACGGCTCGAGCGGGCGCGGTACGAGCGCCACGAGAACCGCCGAGAGAACGAACACCGCCGCGAGGAGCTCCGCACGGCCCGCGATCCAGTGCACCGCTTCGCCATGCACGGGGTGAGCCGCGAACAGGATCCCCGCTGCGAGACCGGCGAACACGCGGCGTGTCGTGACCCAGGAGACGAGCACGACCAGCACCGTGACGAGACCGTGCAGCAGGTCGTTGATCGCGTGAAACCAGCCCGGGCCTCCGCCACCGAGCTTCCAGTCGACGGCGAAGCTCAGCACGGTCAGCGGCCGGTACAGGCCGTCGTTTCGCTCGACGCCCCAGTAGGGCGTCGAGAACGCGGTCCGGATGTCGAGCTCGTGCACGCGCGGATTCGTCTCGACGAGAGTGTGGTCGTCGAACACGAACCCGTGCCCGTAGTTGCCGGCATGCACGGCGATCGCCAGCCCGAACGCCACGACGCACGCACCGGCCAAGCTCCATCGATCTCGGCGGGCCACGGACGACCGGTCTAGCCCGGCGCCGGCGTCGCCTCGACTTTGGGCTCGAGCTCCTCGAGGCGCTTCTTCGCCCGCGGGTTGTCGGGCGCGAGCTCGAGCGAGCGCTTGTAGCTCGCGCGGGCCCTCTCGGTATCTCCCGCCTCGCGATACGCCTCGCCCAGCAGGAAGTGGCACGACGCCGCGTCCGGGTGCTGCTCCGCGTTGAGCGACAGGATCGCGACGGCACCGGCGACGTTCTTCTCCGCGAGCAGCCGGTCCCCCAGCTGGTTCAACGGCCGCTCGGAGAAGTCGTAGCTCCCGTCTCCGTAGTGCTTCTCTCGCAGCGTGCGATAGCGGGCGACCGCCGCGTCCGCACCTTTCTCCGCGAGCTCCTGCGCCACGACGCCCTCGATCCGCAGGGGCCGCTCGAGGCCCCGATGGCACGTCGCGCAGTCGACGCGCACCACGGGCGAGCGGCCGATCTTGGCCAGGTGATCGTCGTTGATCGACCGCACCATGCGCATCATCGCCCGGGCCACACGCTTCGTCTCGTAGTCGTCCGACTTGAAGTCCATCGCTTCGAGCGCGCCGCCTGGAGGACCCATGTGGCAGTGCCCGCAGCGCACGCCGAGCGCCCCGGTGAAGCCGCGCATCATGTCGATGAGCTCGCGCTTCCCGATGTCCTTGGGCAGGACCTGCAGGTTCTCGAACTTGTCCGGGATCTGTGCCCCGGCCGGGAAGGCGGTCAGGGGCAGCGCCAGGGCAAGCCACCCGATCCGGCACCACTGTCGTCCGCGCATCGTCTCCTCCGTGCGAGTATCCGCGAAGTATACGTGTATCCTCGGGGCCGATGTCGGGCCGGCCGTCGCTCGTTGCTCTGATCCTGGTCACGGCTCTCGGGGCGGGCATCGCGATCGCGACGACGAGCCGCACGACCTACGTCGAGCCGTCGCTACCGATCCTCGGAGCTGCTGTCGCCTGCGTCGCCGGCGCGCTCGTCGTGCCCCGACGCTGGCGTGCGGCTGCGGCGACCTGCGGCGCTCTCGCCTGCGGCGCGGCTGCCGGACACGTGCTGCTCGCGCCCGGTTGCCCGCGAGTCCACGACCTGCAGCACCTGTGGGGTGTATGGGCCTACGGTCGTGCGGTGGCCGCGGGCTCGCTCTACCCGCAGTGGATGCCGTACATCGGAGCCGGGATCCCGCTCCTTCCGTTCTATGGACCGCTGAACTTCCTGCTCATGCTCCCGGCGATCCTCGCCGGGCTCGCGCCGGTGACGGTGTGGAAGTTCGCGCTCTTCCAGGGCCACGTCCTCGCGGCGGTCGGGGTTCTTGCGGCCGCGCGGGTCGCGGGCGTCGGCTGGCGCAGCGCGCTCGTCGGTACCGTGGCCTTCGCGTTCGCGCCCTGGCGCTTGACCGTGTTCGACTATCGCGGGGCGCTCGGCGAGGCGAACGCGTACATCTTCCTGCCGCTCGCCGCGGCCGCCGCGCTGCGCTGCACGACCGCGCCCGCGCGCAGCCCGCGCTGGATTCTCGCGCTTTCGGTCGCGGCGCTCGCGTGCACGCATCTCCAGTCCCTGCTCACGCTCGGGATCGTGCTCGCGCCCGCGCTCGCTCTGGCGGCGATCGAGCCCGGCGGCGCGCGCCGGCGCTTCGGCTCGCACCTCGCAGCGCCCCTCGCCGCATCGGCCCTCGGCCTCGCGCTCGTGGCCTGCGTCTGGCTCCCGACACTCTTCGAGCTGCGCCACACGAGCGTCGAGGAGTCGACGCGCGACAACCCGTACTACCGGTACGTCGAGCAAGGGGTCGCGCCGCGAGCGCTCCTCGTGCGCGAGCGTTGGGACAGGCCGCGCTTCTCCTTGCCCGCGAGCCTGCGCGCGCGCGACCGGCTCGAGGGCGAGCAGATGCCGTTCTACTTCGGCGCGGTCCTCGCGGCGTCGGTGCTCGCGCTCGGCTTCTCGACCACGGATCGCCGCGCTCGTGCGCTCGCGATCGGGACCCTCCTGGCGCTCGGGCTATCGACCGCTTGGCTCGCCGGCCTCGGAAGCTGGGTCCCGGGGCTCGCGACGCTGCGCTTCCCGTGGCGGTTCCTCTCGCCGGCGACGGCACTCGCCGCCCTCGCGCTGTCCATCGGGTTCGAGACCTGGTCGCGCTCTCGCAGCGACCGGACCGCGGCGCTCTACGCCGTTGCGCTCGTCTGTGCCCTGGCCTGGGACGGCGCACCGTACACCGGTGCCGCGGACCGGATCCCGGCCTACGACGGCGCGCGCCACTGGTACGCGGCCGATCCGCGCATCGCGCACTGGTCCGAGCAGATGCGACCCGTGCCGCTCGACCTCCCGCACGATGACCAGCCGCGCCGCGTCTACAACCTCGAGCTTCCGCCGAACGACTATCGCACGTCGATCGACTGGTTCTTCCCCGGGTACTACGAGTGGCTGAACCCCACGGTGTTCCGCGAGTACTGGAAGGCGAGCGACACGGCGAAGCTGGCCCAGGCCGGAGTCGCTCTCGCATTCACGAACACCGTGCCGACGCCGCGATCGATCGCCGCGCGCCCGTACACGGAGCTCGAAAGCGAGGATCGTGTCATCGGCACCGCCGAGCTCGTGTCGCGGCGCCCGGGCGCGATCGTGATTCGCGCGCTCGTGCCGGACCGCGGAGCGACGCTCCTCGTGCGCGAGCAGAGCTTCCCCGGCTGGCGGGCCCGTGTCGACGGCGGATCCTGGACGATACCGGCCGAGCGTCGCGGGTTCCTCGCCATCGACCTACGGGCCGGCGCTCACGAAGTCGTGCTGCGCTTCGGCTGGCACACGTGGCCCAGGCGTCTGGGGCTCGCGATCTCCTTGGTCTCGATTCTGGTCGCCGGCTGGTACGGCCGACGTCGAGCGAGCTAGTTGAACGTATCGCAGGCGGTCGGATCGCCCGACGCGAGACCTCGACGGAGCCACTCGGCTCGTTGCTCGGACGAGCCGTGCGTCCACGACTCGGGCTGCACGTAGCCCTGCCCGAGCCGCTGCATCCGATCGTCGCCGATCGCCGCCGCGGCCCGAAGCCCCTCCTCGAAGTCGCCGGGTTCGATCAGCTGGTGCTCCCGATCGGCGTAGAACCCCCACACACCGGCGAGGCAGTCGGCCTGCAGCTCGAAGCGCACCGACAGCTCGTTGGCCGCGCCGCGCGACGAGCGATCCTGCAGCCCGTGCACCTGGTCGGCGATCCCGAGCAGGTGCTGCACGTGGTGCCCGACCTCGTGCGCGATCACGTACGCCGCCGCGAAGTCTCCGGGTGCGCCGAACCGCTCCGCCAGCTCGGAGAAGAATGACAGATCGAGGTACACCTTTCCGTCGAGCGGGCAGTAGAACGGACCGACGGCGGCGGACGAGATCCCGCACGTCGACTCGACCGCCTCGGTGAACATCACGAGCCGGGGCTCCTGGTACGTCTTCCCACGGCTCGAGAACAGGGCGCGCCACGTCTCTTCGGTGTCGGCGAGCACGACCGAAGCGAACTTGCCCAGCTGGTCTTCCGGCTCGCCGGTCGGAGCCTGCACGTCGGTCGAGTACGTGCCGACGCCGTCCCCGCCCTGGAACAGCATGAGCAGCTGCGTCGGATCGGCGCCGAGGAGCCAGCTCACCAACAGGACGACGATCAAGCCACCGCAGCCGATCGGGGCGCCGCGCCCGATGCGCATGCCGCGTCGATCCTCGACGTTGACGCTGCCTCGACGACCCTGCCAGCGCATGGCGTTCTCCCTATGGATCGATTATCGCGCCACAAACATCTTCGTAATCGACGAAAAAACCCGATCCGGAATCATCCACCCAGCTTCTACGGTCTCTTCCTGGGCCACAACAAGTTGATGTCCGCGGCGAAAGCCGCGTTTGCTGGCCCCATGGGAGCGCCCATCTTTGCCTCACGATGAAACACCAAAACGCACCGCGCACCGTTCATTTCGTAGTCGTGGCGCTCGCGGCCCTCGCCGTCCCGGCGACCGCCGTCCCGGCGGCCGCCGCCACGCCGCCGTGGACGGTTTACCGGTCGCCCGCGCCGAGCGCGACCGAGAGCGCGAGCCCGCACGCGGTGCTCCTCGAGTCGCCGTGGGACGACGCGCCGGGCGTTCTGTCGGACGGCAGCTCGTACTTCTACATGGTGACCGACGGGAGCGGGCAGTCGCTGCCGTTGTCGGTCCACAAGAACCCGGTCCTCGACACGGTGCGACTGGGCTTCGACGACGGGAATCCGACGTCCGCGCCGGTCGACCCGTTCACCTCGTCCGTGACCGTCGCGCCGCCGATCGTTCCCGCCGATGGGCTCTCGAGCTCGTGGGTCACCGTCGTCCCGCGCGATTCGGACGGCGTCCTCCTCGGCGCGGGGCTCACGCTGACGATCGATTCCGTCGCCCTGTGGCCCGGAACGTTCGTCGGCTCGTTCGTCGACTTGAACAACGGTGCC
Organism: uncultured Acidobacteriota bacterium; assembly: GCA_963824225.1. Taxonomy (GTDB): domain Bacteria; phylum Acidobacteriota; class Polarisedimenticolia; order Polarisedimenticolales; family Polarisedimenticolaceae; genus CAWGOF01. The sequence continues at coordinate 2,561,907 of CAWGOF010000003.1, forward strand.
TACGTCGGCCGCGTCGTGTCGACGCTCCCGGGGCAGGCGACCGTGTGGGTCGAAGTCGAAGGCACGCAGCTCAACGACGAGCCGACGATCGACTTCGAGAGCGTAGGGCCGCTGTCGCTACGCGACCTCGCGGTGCTGCAGCTCGACGCCCTGACCTCGCCGGGCGGCACCTTCGATCAACTGCTGGGCGACCTCGACCCGAGCACCGATCCCGGCGCGGCCAACGTCGTCCAGGCCAAGGCCGAGGCGCTCGCATCCCTCGGCACCTTGCTCCAGGGCGATCCGCAGAGCGACGACGAGGCGGTCAAGGATCTGCTCCGATTCGCGGCGGTCGAGCTGTTCCAAGTGCTCGCCAACCCCGGGCAGGTCGACACCGACGCGGTGGATGAGCTGCTCACCGATCTGGCCGAGATCGCGCGCCTCGTGGCCCAGTACTGGTACGAGGTCGCGGTCGAGGAGTGCTCCGGGCAGAACGCCGGATCGCGGCTCGACCAGGCCGAGCAGTCGCTCCTCAATGGCGACGCGTGCGTGGCGACCGCGGATTGGGTCGGCGCCGGCACGCTCTACGCCAAGTCGATCGAGAAGTCCGATCTCGCGATCGACTTCTGCAACTGAGCCTCCTCGCGGGGTCAGGTCCCGGGGTCTGACCCCGAGACCTGGCCCCGTCCCGTGTATCCTCGGGGGTTCACGGAGGAGGTCTCATGCCGCAGCTGCGCACAGCGGTGATCTCGGTTGCAGCGACGCTCGCCGTCGTCGGCCTGACCTGCGCCACGACCACGACCACCACCACAACCAACCCCGACCGTCAGTACTTCGACCCACGGCCCTCGGCCTCGGCCCCGAATGCGCCACCGTTCAGCGGCGCCGTGCGAGTGGGCGACACGCTGTACCTTTCGGGCGCGCTCGGCCTCGACAAGGACAGCCGGGTCCCGGAAGACCCGAAGGAGGAGGCGCGCCTCGCCCTCGCCTCGATCCAAGCCCGGCTCGAGAAGGCCGGGATGACGATGGACGATCTCGTGTCGGTCCAGATCTTCTGCTCGGACGTCTCGCACTACGCCGCGTTCAACGAGGTATACAAGACGTACTTCAAGAAGGAGTACCCCGCGCGCGCGTTCATCGGCTCGGGCAAGCTCCTGGCCGACGCGCGATTCGAGGTCCAGGGCGTCGCTGTCAAGAGGTGATCAAGGCCGCGCAAACGCGCTCGCGGCCAGAAGGACCCAGCCAAGAAGGAAGGCGAGGCCGCCGAGCGGCGTGATCGCCCCGAGCCACTTCGTCCCGGTCAGGACGAGGAGATACAGGCTTCCCGAGAACAGCAGGATGCCGGCGAGGAACGCCCACCCAGCCGCGGAAGGCAGAGCCGACATCGATCGCGAGCTGACCCATGCCACCGCGAGCAGGGCCAGAGCGTGGTACAGGTGGTACCGCACCCCGGTCTCGAACACCGCGAGCATCTGCGGATCGACGCGCGACCTCAGCCCATGCGCCCCGAACGCGCCGAGCCCGACCCCGATTCCCGCAGCGACCGCACCGGTCGCGAGCCATCCCGAGCTGGTCATCGTGGACCTCCAGATTCCGCCAACGCCCCGCTAGAATAGCTCCCGCCCCCATAGCTCAGTCGGTGAGAGCGGCGGACTCATAATCCGTTGGTCCCAGGTTCGAGTCCTGGTGGGGGCAATTGCGGCTACGTGATCTCAGATCACGTCAACGGATGCGCGCGGGCCCTGTTCGCGCGCGCCGCGCGCAGGAGCTGCGACACTTCGGCGGCATTGACCTGACGCGATTCCCACGAAATCTGGCGCGCTCGGTCACCTCTCGACCGCTCCGCCGGACCTAGAGTTGGCTTCGACGCTCGAGGGTGACGCAATGTCTCGTCCACCGTGCCGTCGCAGAACTTTCCTCCGGCACGTCGAACACGTGCCCTTGACACCATCACTCAGCCCGCCCGGCACCGCTCATGACCCACATCAAGCGCGCGAGGTATTCCACGATGCCGACCACTTCTTGCCTTCGTCACTTTCGGATGGCGGTCCTTTTGGTTCTGCCCACCGCGCTACCGGTCCTGGCCGCCGACCCCGGCGGGCAACAGGGGCTCCCTGCCGCTGCTTCCTCCGATTGGTGGACGCGCGTCCAGCGCTCGATCGAGCTCGAGGAGTACGGCATCGTGGGAGAGGGCGTCGATGAAGCTCCGTTTCGCGCGCCCAATCCCGCGCACCGCTTCGAGGCCGTGTTCGATACCGGCGGCATGCGCCTCAAGCCGACCGAGGAGCCGAGTTGGGAGTGGCGTTTGGCGCTGGCCGGTTGGGGCCGGCCCGGAAGCCTCGAAGCGGGCAGTGTCGCGGACGTGCATGCGGAGCAAGACCGTGTCGAGTTCGACCGGGGCCCACTGACGGAGTGGTTCGTCAACACGCCCCAAGGGCTCGAGCACGGGTTCTTTGTTCCCGTTCGGCCGCGAGCGGAAGGCGATCAGCTCGTGTTCGACCTGACGATCACGGGCGGACTGTGGCCGATGTTCTCCGACGACGGTCAGGCGATCGACTTCTACTCGACGGGCGGCCTCAGCGTGCTGCACTACGGCAAGCTCGTCGTGACCGATGCCCGCGGCGACGGCGTCCCGGCACGAATGGAACCGATCGTCGGTGGGGTCCGGATCGTCGTCGACGATTCGGGCGCGATCTATCCGCTCACCGTCGACCCGCTGGCAACGAGCGCGTCGTGGACCGCGGGGGGCGAGGCCGTGGGCAACAGCTACGGCTATTCCGTGGCGAGCGCGGGGGACGTAAACGGGGACGGCTATTCGGACGTCGCCGTCGGAGCGTATGGCCACGGCACTTCCAAGGGCAAGGTGTACGTGTACCTGGGCCGGGCGAACGGCCTGCCGGCCACGGCGGCGTGGACCGCGGTCGGAGAGTCTGCAAGCAACCAGTTCGGGTGGAGCGTGGCGACCGCAGGGGACGTCAACGGGGACGACTACTCGGATCTTATCGTCGCGGCGCCGATGTTCAACCAATTCGCCGGCTGGGGCAAGGTGTATCTGTATCTGGGCGGCGCAAGCGGCCTGGCCGCCACCCCGGCGTGGACGCGGACTGGGCTTGACAACGATGGTCTTGGCTATTCCGTGGCGAGCGCTGGAGACGTCAACGGCGACGGCAAGGCGGACGTGGTCATCGGCTCGATGGCGTACTCCGTTCACCGGGGCCGGGCCCAGTTGTTTCTGGGCGCGGCGAGCGGCCTGTCCGCAACACCCTCGTGGACCAAGCCGGGCGAGCAACTTCAAGACGAGTTCGGCGGTTCAGTCGCGAGCGCTGGAGACGTCAACGAGGACGGCTATGCGGACGTCGTGATCGGGGCAGCCGGCTACCCCGGTGGCAGTTCCGAGTTCCCGCTAGGGAACGGCAGGGCGTACCTGTTCCTGGGCGGAGCGGGCGGCCTGTCGGCGACCGCATCGTGGACCGCGACAGGGGAACGGCAATCTGCCAACTTCGGCATCTCCGTGGCGAGCGCGGGGGACGTCAACGCCGATGGCAATGCAGACGTGATCGTCGGGGCGCACCAGATGACGGGGGGCGGTAGAGCGTACCTGTACTTCGGCGGGGCGAATGGGCTGCCCGCGGCCGCTTCGTGGACCGCGGGGGGCGGGGCTCTGGGCAGCTACTTCGGCTGCTCTGTGGCGTCGGCGGGTGATGTCAACCACGACGGCTATTCGGACACGGTCATCGGTGATTACGGCAACAGCACGGACAGGGGCAAGGCGTACGTGTACCTCGGCGGGGCGAGCGGCCCGCCCGCGGTCGCTTCGTGGACCGCGGTCGGGGAGGTGACGCTCCAGCGCTTCGGCGGGTCCGTAGCGTCGGCCGGCGACGTCAACGGCGACGGCTACGCAGACGTCGTCGTCGGGGCGTACCGCTACGTCAACAACACCGGCAAGGCGTACCTGTACCTTGGTGGGGCGAACGGGCCGTGCACGACTCCCAGCGCGGCGTTGTTCATATCGGGTATGAACCGCATCGGCGGAAAGCCAATCCTCACCTATCAGGACCCGAACCTGCCCGGAGCGGTGACCGGGTACAACGTCTATCGGGCCCCCGCACCTACAGGTCCCTGGAGCCTGGTGGGATCGAATGTCGGGGACACGGACCTGGGCACACCCGGCTTGCAGTACCTGGATCAGTCCGGCGACATCGGCGCCGCCTGGTATTACAAGGTCGCGGCATTCAATGCGACGTGCGGGGTCGAGGGGCCGTAGTGTTACTCGCCTTCCGGCTCCTCTCCAGAGCTCGAGTCGGATCGGGCGCGGCCCTGAACCGTCGGATTATCCAAAGGTAGGATCCAGGCCGCCGGTCGCAGGTTTCGCGGCTGGGCCGCGAGGTCCACGTCCGGATCGACGAGCAGCTGCGGTGCCCGCCCGTTGAGCGAGGCTCGGACCACCGCGTGAACTTGGACGTCGCCGTGGCCGCGACGCCGCTCGCGCTCGGCGAGCTCGATGGCGAGCTGGTGCACCAGGTCCGGCCGCGACATCACGCGGTTTCTCATCCAGCGCGGAAGGATCTTCCGCGGCTCGACGACCCGCAACGTATCCCCGGACCCATTCGTCAAGATGAACTTGGCCTCGACGACTCGCTTGTCGCGAAGCTTCATGTGCCAGGAGAAGGGGTGACCCTCCTCGGTCCAACTGACGTCACCGGGATAGAGATGGTGGCGAAACGGCAGCAGGATCTGAACCGCGAAGAACAACCCCAGAAGCGACGCCGCGATCACGGGCCTCGGCGTCCACGCGGCCTTCATCACATTCGCCGCGCGTAGCTCGGGCGCGATCGACTTGCCGCCGAAGAGCCGTCGCGGCCATCCGGGATCGAAGAACAGCCCGGTCGCCGCGAGCATGAACCAGGGGAAAATACCGATCTGGAACAGTTGCGAGTTGAGCAGGTGGAACGACATGGCGCCGACGAAGGCGAACGGCCGCGTGCGACGCCACAAGAGCGCGGGCACGATCAGGAGGTCGAGCAACAGGCCGCCGTAGGTGAAGAACCAGACGGTCGGCTCGTGCGCGAAGAGGGGCCCGATGACCGGGAACGACGTCCGGTTCGCGAGCCACATGCGCATCGGCTCGCCGCGGAGCCAGTCGCCGTTGAGCTTGGCGATTCCGCCGAAGACGTAGACGATCCCGATCTGCGCGCGCAGCACCCACAGGACCCACGCCGGCACGGTCTGCGAGCGCAAGCGCAGGTTGCGCTCCGCGTCCACGGACCACGCGCGGTGAAGGGGAAGGAACGGCAAGAGGATGCCGAGCAGGCACAGCATGTACATGTGGTTCTGATAGGTCGCCTGCTCGAGCAGGAAGACGTAAATGAACCCCACGCCGAAGAGCGCGGCGCAGATGCGGTAGTGCCAGCCCAGGGCGATCCCGAGCGCGAGCACGCCGAGCGCGGCGAAGTGCACGTACATTCCGATGCCCGGCCAGGGCCGCACCCAGTCGAAGCCGTAGTAGGTGAAATGGATCTCGGGCCGGATCCAGTAGCGGGCGATCCAGCCGTGGGCGAAGTAGCGGCCGACCTCCCACGCGAGGATCGCTCCCAGGCCGATCCGAAACACGACCAGCGAGGCGATGTCGACCGGCGCGAAGAGCCGCGCTCCGAGGCTTGTCGACGGTGCAGAGCTCACGGGGCGGACGACGGGCCGTCGAGGAACCTGTCGGCCGCGTTGGGTTGGGGAAGCTCGCACACGTCGCGTCGGCCGAACCACCGATAGCGGACGCGGGCGATGCCGTCGTAGACCTCATCGCGCAGCCCGCGCGGGACGAGCCGTGCGAGCCGCGTCACGAACGGCCACGGCGCGTTCAGGCGTGCCGCCACCGTGAGCGCCGCCGCGCTGCGCACGTGGATCGCGCCGTCCTCGAGCACGACCATGCTGTCCGTGTCCGCGGGCATGCCGCCGTGCGGCGCGAGGAGCCGGCGAGCCGTTTCCGACTGCAGCGGCGCGAACACGACGCGCCCCCGTGGATCCCGTGGGATCACGAAACGAACCCACGCGTGGCACAGGTTGCAGACGCCGTCGAAGAGAACCACGATGCGATCACGTGTCGTCGAGCTGGCCATGGTGAGTATTGATTCTAGCGAACGGCGAGCTTTGGTGACGAGCTCACGGCATGTTCAACTCGAGAATATGGATCCGATGTTGGGGTCGAATGTCGGCCACATGGATCAGACTGGCGACAGCGACGATGCTTGGTATTACAAGGTCGCGGCCTACAACGCGGCCTGCGTGGTCGAGGGGGCGCGGTGAGGTTCGGGCCGGCAGAGACAAATACGATGAGCGCCGCTTCCTAAACGGCGCCCATCGAGGTCTAGCTCATGATCCGCTTAGCGTAGGTACGAGTCCTACGGTACCGCAACACAAGCAGTCGCCCCCCGGCAATTGGCCGTGCACTGGTTGACGTACGTGCGGCCGTCCGAGCAGCTGACCGGCGCAACCTCGTCCGTGCAGGCGCAGAGTTGGGCGCAGCCCGCTCCCTGAGCGCAAAGGGCTAGGCAGATGTTGGCGTAGGTCTGGCCGTCATTGCAAGTGACCGGGTTTTGAATGTCAGTGCAGACGCAGGTGTCTGGGCGGTCACAACCCGTCGCCCCGGCGCAGGTGGCCGTGCACAGGTTGGAGTAGGTACCGCAGTTCGACGTGCAGAAGACCGGGTCAAACATGGTATCGCAGGCGCAATTGCCGTCGACGCGGACACAGCCCGACGCATTGTCGCACCGGGCCTGGCACAGGTTGCCGTAGGTCTGGCCGTTCGACGAACAGGTGACCGGGTCCTGAATGTTCGGGCAGGCGCAGCCTTCGCCACAGCCCCTCGCCCCGGCGCAGAGGGCCGTGCACAGGTTGACGTAGGTCTCGCCGTCCGAGTTGCAGGTGACCGGGTTAAACGAGGTGTCGCAGGCGCAGGGCGCCAGTGCGCCGATGCGCTGACAGCCCGTCGCGCCACTGCAAGTGGCTACGCACGAGCTGGCGTAGAGGCTACCGTTCGAGCATCTGACCGGGTCAAAAATGTCCGTGCAGGCGCAGTCGGGGTCGTCGCCGATGCGGGTACAGCCCCTCGCCCCTTCGCAAAGGGCCGTGCACAGATTGACGTGGGTCTCGCCGTCCGACGTGCAGACGACCGGGTCAAAAATGAGCGAGCAGGCGCAAGCGTCGCCATCGTCGTCGCAATCGTCATCGCCGTCGTCGTCGCCGTCGTCATCGCCGTCGTCATCGCCGTCGTCGTCGCCGTCGTCGTCGCCGTCGTCATCGCCGTCGTCGTCGCCGTCGTCATCGCCGTCGTCATCGCCGTCGTCATCGCCGTCGTCATCGCCGTCGTCATCGCCGTCGTCATCGCCGTCGTCGTCGCCGTCGTCATCGCCGTCGCCGCGGCCCCGGCCGCCGAGGCGTCCGCGTTGTCCATCGCTCCGTTCGTGGGTCGCGGCCACGTTGGCGGCCACGGAACCGTCGTGGTTGCTGGCCACGGCACCGTCGTCGTTGACGGACACGGCACCGTCGTCGGTACTCAATGTGCCCGCCAACACCGCTCCCACGCACAGGATCAGAACGAAGGATCCCACAGCGGCAAACCACAGCGACCGGTTGGTACAGTTTCCCTTTGATGTAATCATTCCTGACTCCCTCACGTCCGAACAAGCCACGAAACGCTTCGCCCCTTCGATACACAGGACAAGCTGCGGTTGTAGGTGGTGGTTAGCAGGCGACCGTTCGGTGGGGCGCGCGGCCTTTGAAGGCCGCCCTGGTCAAGACACCGAGGACAACCAGAGGCCCCCAACGCGCGACCCCTCTAGAACGAACGACCTCTGTACGAGTACTTGAACTGTACCGCCAGCACACGGGACGTCAATGACAGTTTTCCCTCATGGGCGCAGGCTCACATTCGGCGCATCGAAATGGCTGCAGCAGAGTTGCTCCGTGCGAAGGCCCTTTGATTCATCGCGTTGCGTGCCAGAACAGGCGTTGGCGCAAGAGCCGCTGGCCGCGAGATTGGGGAAGCGCTTCCGGGGTACCGTTCCATGACGCATGAGCGGGACGCTGGCGCGTCTCGCCGTTTCGTCCGCCGCTCCCGTCCCCGTTGAGAAGCCGGTCGTCTACGTCGAGCAACCGACCGGCATTCCGCTCGCGGTCTACGTCCAAGCGTGGCCCGACCCTCGCCCGCTCACGATCCGACTCGAGGAGGCGCCCGCGACGCAGTCAAGGGGTCATCGGGCGGTGTAGGACTTTCCACGCTTCAGGCCGTTCGAGTTGGCGGCAGTGTTTCGAAACGTGACCGGCAGCGTGGGACACGCTGCCGAGCCGCGCATGACCGGGTCGCAACGATGCAGAGACAGGTGCACCGTGTTCCCCGTGTTTCCGCTGTAGCCGAGTGGATCGCCCTGTTGGACCGGTTGCCCGACCTGCACCGCCGCGCCGTCGTGCGTCAGATGGCCGTACAAATCGACCGTTCCGTCATCATGCTGCACGACGACGTAGTTGTCCTTCCCTTCGTAGGCGACCTCTCCATCGAGGTGCGACTCTTCCACGTGTAGCACGGTGCCCGCGTGTGTTCCGATCGGCATCAGAAAATCGTACGCATAGCGCCCTACGCCGCGGTGCCCGTCTCCGCCGGACGAGAAGTTCGCTTGGTCGACGCGATACGAGTTACCGGCCGGGTAGGGGAGAACGTAGAGAGACTTGCGTCAGTCAGGGAAGCCCTCGCAGCGCTCCGTCGCGGTCGTTCCTGTGCGCGCGTGCGTAGCGACCCGGAGGCTGGCCTAGCGCCAGCGCTTGCCTTGGAACGAGAAAGGAGGCAGCATCTCCCCTCCATGGTGCTCCGCGCGCGGAAACTTGGCTGGCTGGCGGCCCTCGTGGCGCTCGTCTTCGGGCTGTACGTCCAGTACGTTCCGTTCCATCTGCTCTCGACCGCGCACGACGACGTTGTGTCCCAGCACGATGCAGACCACGGCGACGGCCATCTCCCGCACCATTCTTCCGACCACTCGATCGACTCCTTGCCCCGGACGGCGCCGCGAGCGGACTGTCCGGTTTGCGAGCCAGCGACGCACCTGTTGCCCGTTTCGCCTGACGACTCGGTCGACGAGTGTGCTTCTCTCGAGTTGATACCGCCCTCCGCGGATTCTCCGCCGGACCCCTCTCAGCCTCGATCTCCTCCTCAGGCCTAGCCCATCTCGTCGGTTGCTCCTCGATCGAGGAGCGCTCTGCCAATTTGTGCCGGAGGAATCCCGAATGAGGCGACATCTCTCTTCATCCGTCTCCATCTTGTCGATCGTCGCGATCGCCGGCGCCGCGGTCGGTGCGGGAGCCGCACGCACGGACGCGCGGCTCACGCTCGAAGCCATCGTAGCCGAGGTGCTCGAGCGCAATCCCGAGCTCCGGTTCTACGAAGCGGAAACAGCGGCCGCGGCGGGAGAACGCCAGACCGCCGCTGCGTGGGAGAACCCGGAGCTGTCCGCGGGCGTCGGGCAGAAGGAGGTCCAAGCCGGAAACCTCTCGGACGAAGGGACCGCCTGGGCGGTCTCCTTGAAACAGACGTTTCCGTGGCCGGGCCGGATCTCGCTCCGGAAGGCGATCGCCGATCGCCAAGTGCGTCTCGCCGAGATCGGCCTCGCGCGGTTCAAGGCGTCGTTGGCTGCCCGTGCGCGACAGCTCGCGGTCGGGCTCTTCGCGGCGCAAGAGAAGTCAGCCGCGACAAGCGAGGTCGCCGAGCGCTTCCGCAAGCTGCGCGAGGTGCTCGTGCAGCGCGACCCCGCGGGCCTCACGCCGCAGCTCGAGACCCGCATCATCGAGGCTACCGAGCTCACGCTCCAGCGCCGAGCGACGCAAGCCACGCTCGACGCAGAGAAGGCCCGGCTCGCGCTGAATCAGCTCCGTGGGGAGCCATGGAGCGACCGGGTGACGATCGAGCCCGTGAAGCTCGAGCTCGGGATCGCGCCCGATGACGAGACCCTGCTCCTGGGCGCACAGGCCAACAACTTCGAGCTCCAGGTGCGCCGCACGGAGCTCGAGCAGCAGGGCTTCCGCGTCGACCTGGCTCGCAAGGACGGGCGCCCGTCGATCGCCGTCGCCCCGTACTACGTCGAGGAACGGGCCGGCGCCCGCGAGACGCAGATCGGCATCGGCGTCAGCCTCGCGTTGCCGCTGTGGGACCGCAACAAGGGCGGCGTCGCGACCGCCGAGGCGCGTCGCCTCCAGGCGCAAACCGCGCTCGAGGTGGCGCAGCGCGACGTGGACCGGCATGTGCTCGAGGCGGCGCTCGCGTATCGGACGAACACCACCGAGATGGCCCGCTGGCATCGGCAATCGATCGAGGAGTTCCGGAAAGCAGCGGAGCTCGCGGATCGCCACTACCGGCTCGGCGCGGTGCCCCTCGCAACCTACGTGGAGTTGCAGAAGCAGTACCTCGACGCGGTGGAGGCGCTGCTCGACACGCGCCAGGAGGCCTTAGAAGCAGCACAGGAGCTGGAGAGCCTGACCGGGCTCGCAATCCTTCCCTCCACGAGCGTGGACGGCCCATGATCGACCGCATTCTCTCGTTCTCGCTCGAGCAGCGCGCCTTCGTGCTGATCGCGGCGGCCGCGCTCCTCGGCGGCGGACTGTGGTCTGCGATGCACCTGCCCATCGATGCGGTGCCCGACATCACCGGAGTGCAAGTGCAGGTGAACGCCGAAGTCCCGGCGCTCGCCGCCGAGGAGTCCGAGAAGCTCGTCACGCAGCCGATCGAGCGCGAGCTCGCCGGCCTTCCGGGCGTCGAGGAGATGCGCTCGATCACGAAGTTCGGCCTGTCGCAGGTGACCCTGCAGTTTCGCGATGGAACCGACATGTATCGCGCGCGGCAGCTCGTTGCCGAGCGGCTGCAGGGCACTCTGGAACAGCTGCCGGACGGAGTCCTGCCCAAGCTCGCCCCGATCAGCACCGGACTGGGAGAGATCCTGTACTACAGCGTCCAGTACCGCGACGACGCGCCGACGAAGCCGGTAACCGAGCTGGAGCAGTTGATCGAGCTGAGCGAGATCCAGGAATACACGATCAAGCCGCTGCTGCGCACGATTCCGGGCATCGCCGACATCAACGAGAGCGGCGGCTACGAGCGGCAGTACGTCATCGAGCCCAATCCCGACAGCGCTGACCGAGGTCGGAATGACGTTCAGCGAGCTCGCGGAGCTCGTCGGGCAAAACGTGGCCAACGCCGGTGGTGGAATCATCAGCCGGACCGGCCAGCAGCTCACGATTCGCGCCGTCAGCCGTGTCAACGATGCCGACGATATCGCGAACCTCCCGCTCAAGTTCGGCGCGGGCGTGAAGCCCTTGCTCGTCAGAGACGTGGCCGAGGTCAAGACCGGCACGAAGTTCCGGACCGGCGCGGCAACGCTCAACGGAGAGGAAACGGTCATCGGAACCACCATGATGCTCGCGGGGCAGAACAGCCGCGACGTCGCCGAGCGCGTGAAGGCGCGCATCGCCGAGATTCAGACCAAGCTGCCCGATGGCGTCGAGATCCAGATCCAGTACGACCGCTCGGAGCTCATCGACCGTACCATCCGAACGGTGAAGACCAACCTGTTCGAGGGCGCGATGCTCGTCGTGGCGGTGCTGCTCGCGTTCGCTCGGCAACTGGCGCGCCGCGCTCATCGTGGCCTCGGCGATCCCGCTGTCGTTCCTGTTCGCGCTGACCGGCATGGCGCAGTTCGGGATCTCCGGAAACTTGATGAGCCTGGGCGCGATCGACTTCGGCCTGATCATCGACGGCGCGGTCGTGATCGTCGAAAACATCGTTCGACAGCTCGGCGTTCGGCAGCACGAGCTTGGACGCACGCTGACCGCGGAGGAGCGCACGCCAGACGGTCCTGGCCGCGAGCCGACAGGTCGGCACACCGATGTTCTTCGGCGTTCTGATCATCACGGTCGTGTATATCCCGATTCTGGCGCTGACCGGCATCGAGGGCAAGATGTTCCACCCCATGGCCCTCACGGTCATGCTCGCCCTCGGCGGCGCTCTGGTGCTCGCGCTGACGCCTGATGCCGGTGCTGTGCTCGTTCGTGCTGCGCGGGAACCTGCGCGAGGAGGACAATCGCGTCCTCCGCTGGGTGAAGGGGCTCTACGCGCCCATCGCTCACGCTGGCGCTCCGGCTTCGGTGGCTCGTCGTCGCGGTGTCGATCGGCTCGTTCGTGGCGGCGCTCGTGTTGTTCACGCGCTTGGGCGCGGAGTTCGTCCCCAAGCTCGATGAAGGCTCGATCACGTCGATGCTGTACAAGCCCGTCGGCATGAGCATGGAGGAGTCGCTCCGTACGGACATCGAGGTTTCGAAGAGCCTGCTCGCGGAGTTCCCGGAAATCACGCGCGTCTTCTCGCGCATCGGCACGAGCGACATCGCCACCGACCCCATGCCGCCCAACGAGAGCGACCTCTACATCTTCTACAAGCCGGTCGCCGGAATGGCCGAAGGGTCCCGGCCGGCCCCGCACCAAAGCCGAGCTCAACGAGCAGATCGGAGACATGCTCAAGACGGATCAATCCGGACTACGACATCCTGACCGCCCAGCCGATCGAGATGCGATTCAACGAAATGCTCGAGGGCACGAAGGCCGAGCTGGCGGTGAAGATTTTCGGCAACGACTACGACGTGCTGGAGAAGCTGGCGACCAGGTCAAGGACATCCTCGAGAAGACGCCGGGCGCGGCGCAGGTCGAGTTCGAGACGGAGGGCCGAACGCCGCAACTCCAGATCGACGTGAAGCGCGACGTGCTGCGCAGCTACGGACTGCAGGCAGCGCGAGGTGAACAAGGCCGTGAGCGCTGCGCTGGCCGGCGAAGTCGTCGGAACGATCGTGTCGGGCAGCAAGCAGAACGACATCGTCGTGCGGATGCCCGAGGCATCTCCGCGCCGACGACGAGCAGATCAAGAAGCTTCCCGTCCGCGTGGGCGAGACCGGCCTCGTCCCGCTCGGCAAGCTCGTCGAATTCCAAACGCTGCAAGACCATCGAGCCGATCCAGCACGACGATGGACTGCGGCGCGCCGCCCTGATGGTGAATCTGGACACGCGGGACATCGAAGGCTACGTTCGCGAAGCCGAACGCCGCATCGAGCGAGCAGGTCCAGCTACCGGAGAACTACATCGTCCAGTTCGGCGGGCAGTTCGAGAATCTCGAGGAAGCCCGGGCCCGTCTGGCCATCGTCGTACCGACCGCGCTGCGCCTCATCTTCCTGCTGATCTTCCTCGCTTTCGGCTCGTTGCGGCAGGCGCTGCTCGTGTATTCCGGAATTCCGCTGGCCGTAACCGGGGGCGTGCTCGCGCTCTGGCTGCGCGGCATGCCGTTCAGCATCACGGCCGCCGTGGGCTTCATCGCGCTCAGCGGCGTGGCCGTGTTGAACGGCCTGGTGATGATCGCTATTTCAACCAGCTTCGCGAGGAGGGCAGATCGGTCCGGACGCGGTCATCGAAGGTTCGCTGACGCGGCTGCGTCCCGTGCTCGTGACCGCGTTCGTCGCCAGCCTCGGCTTCGTGCCGATGGCGATCGCGACCGGTCGCCGGCGCGGAAGTCCAACGTCCGCTCGCGACGGTCGTCATCGGTGGCGTGCTGAGTTCCACGTTCCTGACGCTCGTCCTGTTGCCGGTGCTCTACGAGAGGTTCGAGGGCCGTGTCTGAAGCTCTTACGGGAGCCCGGCCAGATCCTCAATGAGGCACCGCACGAACTCGGTCGCCGGCTGCTCGCGCAGCTCGTCGAGGTTGCCCGCCTGGACAATCTTGCCGTCCTCGAGCACCGCGATGCGGTCCGCCAGCGGCAGGGCTTCGCGCAGGTCATGTGTCACGTAGAGCGCGGCCACACGCTGCTCCGCGAACAGGCGGCGGAAGCTGCCAAGGAGCTCACGCTTGAGACGCGCATCGAGGTTCGCGAGCGGCTCGTCGAGCAGAACGGCCCGCGGCTCGAGGACGAGCGCGCGCGCGATCGCCACGCGCTGACGCTCGCCGCCCGAGAGCTCCCCGGGGTGGCGCCGCGCTTTGTCCAGAAGCCCCACGCGCGAGAGCGCTTCGCCGATGCGCCGCTCACGCTCCTCGCGGCCTACGCCACGCGAGCCGAGCCCGAACGCGAGGTTGCCGTGTACGGTGAGGTGCGGCCAGAGAGCGAGGTCCTGGAATACGACGGCGAGACCGCGCTCCTCGGGGGGCACGACCAGCTCACCGGGAGTCGAGACGATGGATCCGTTCACGCGAACCGTTCCGCGCTCGGGTAGCTCGAACCCGAGGAGCAGCCGCAGCACCGTCGACTTCCCCGATCCCGAGGGCCCGACCAGCGTGACGACCTCGCCGGCGGCGACGGAGAGCGAGAGTCCTGCGAGCACCGCCCGGTCGTCGTAGCGGAAGTGAACATCGTCGAGCGCGATGGCCCCCGTCATGCGCCGCGCCTCCGTAGAACCAGGGCCCCGAGAGCAACGATCGCTGCGATGACAGCCACGTGCAGCGCGGCGAGCCCGGCCACGACCGCGGGCGGACCGTTCGCCTCGAGGGTGAAGATCCGGACGGTCAGCGGCTCCCGTCCCGGCGGGTAGAACAGGACGGCCGTTTCGAAGTCGCGAAGGCAGAAGACAAGGGCGAGGAGCCACGCGAATGTGACGCCGCGTGCGTGAACCGGCAGGACGATCCGCAGTAGGCGTCTACCGAGTCGTGCGCCGCTCGCGGACGCCGCCTCCTCGAGATGGACGGGGCTCTGCGCGACGGCACAGGCCACGACACGCACGCCGACGGCTGTGTAGCGCGCGATGTAGCCGAGGACCAGGATGGCAAGCGTCCCATACACGAGCTGCGTGGAAGCCCTGTTCCACAGGGCGATCAGCCCGACGCCGAGCACCGCCGCCGGCAGGACGAACGCGAGCATCGCGAGCGTGTCGAGCGCAGCGGCCGCGCGAACGCGGCGGGCAGCGGCGTGCCCCAGCACGAGCCCGATGCTCGCGATCACCGTGGCTGCGGCGATACCTGCGAGAAGGCCATTCCAGGGTGCCTGTCTGGCCCACGCGAGAATCGCGGAGACGCCGCCGCCTTGCCCACCGGCGCGCACGACGAGGGCCGTGACGGGTGCGGCGGAGAGCAGGGCCGCAAACCCGCAGGTCAAGAGCGCGACCGTGGGTCGTTGTCCAGGACACAGGCGCCTCCTGAAGCTGGGGCGCAGCCCGAGCACGGCGAAGGATCTCCGACCTGCGAAGCGCCGCTCGATCGCGAGGAGCGCCAGGGCCACCGGAACGAGCGGAAGCGTGAGCGCGAACGCCTCGCCCGGCGCGTAGTCCACGCCGCCGAGGCGCGCGAAGACGGCCGCCGGGAACGTGTCCACGCGCAGGAACATCGGAACGCCGAGCTCGGAGAACGCGAGCGCAAACACGACGACGGCCGAGAGCGCGATCGCCGGTACCGCGGCCGGCAGCAGGATGCGCGTCATGACACGCCAGGGCCGAGCGACGGTACGGGCGACCTCCTCGAGCGACACGTCGACACCCATCACGCCCAGCGCGGTGAGCGAGGCGACGACCGGCACGAAGGTGAGCACGAGCACGACGACGAGCCCCGCTCCGCTGAACAAGAGACGCGTACTCGTCTCGCCTCCGATGAGGCCGTTCGTTCCGAGCAGGTGGAACCAGCCCAGCGCGGGAAGAAAAGGAGGCAGGAGCATCGGAAACGCGTGGATCAGCCAGAGCGTCCGGCGGAGCGGCATGTCGACGCGGCCGAGGAGCGCGCCGATCGGCACGCCGATCGCCAGCGCACCGGCGGTGATCGCGACCGCAAGCGCGAGCGAGCGCAGGAACAAGATCCAGGTCCGCGCGGTCGCCAGGATCCCGAGGCCCGCGGGCCACCCCGAAGCGGCATGCACGAGGACCTGGACGAGTGGCGCGATCGCCGTGGCCGCGATCAGCGCCCCGGCGATCGCGAGGAACAGCGCTTGCTCGCGGCGCCGTAACGCTTGGCTCAGAGCCCGGCCCACGACCTGAGCCATGGCTGGATCCTCTCCATCTCCGTTGCGACGCGGGCGTAGTCGACCTCCATCGCGCGAATGTCGCTCACGCGACGCACGCCCGCGGGCGTGGGCACGCCGGCGCGCAGCGGCATGTGTGCCGCCGACTCGGCCATGCGGCGCTCGGTCTCGGCACCGAGGAGATAGTCGATGAGCCTCCGGCCGGTCTCTGCGTGCGGAGCGCGGCGGAGGAGGACGACTGTCGTCGGCATGACGAGCGTGCCGAGGCCGTCCTGGTCCGGGTAGACGACGTCGACCGGCGCATTCTCCTCGAGCGCTTCGTTCGCGTCATCGGTATCGGTGAGCCCGAAGACAACTTCCCCGGCCACGACGAGGCGCTTCACCTCGCCGTTCGAGCTGGCGATGCGGACGCCGTTCGCCCGCAGATCAGCGAGAAAGCGGCGCGCGTCGTCGTCGCCCCAGGCCACGAAGAGCGCCGCAACGTGCATCGTCGTCGTGCCGAAGAGCGGGTTCGCGATGGCGGTCTGTCCGCGCCAGCGCGGATTCGCGAGGTCGCGGATCGAACGAGGCATCTCGCCCGCCGGGACCTTGTCCTTGTTCACGAGCAGCACACGCGCACGCGCGGCGAAGCCCGTCCAGCTCCCGTCGGCCGCGCGCAGCCCGGGCGGTAGCCCGGTGGTCACCGGCGACAGATACGGCTCGACGAGCCCGCGCTGGACGAGCAGAAGCGAACGCACGGGATCGCCGGACCAGAACACGTCGGCCTGCGGGTGGCCGGCCTCGGCGATGAGCCGGTTCAGCACGCCGGTGCTCTTCGTCTCCTCGGTGTCGAACACCGCACGCACCGTGATCCCGGTCTCGCGCTCGAAGTCACGGAAGATTGGCTCCGAGAATACCTGGTCGACCGACGTGTAGACGACCACGTCACGGGCGCTCGATTGGCAGCCGCCCGCGACCAACAGGCCGAGTACGAGCACACGGAAGAGAAGTTGTGACGGCGGAGTCACCGGCTCACGGCCGCCTGGGCGTCGATCACGGCGCGGAAGCCGCGCGCGAGGTCCGTGGCCGACCCCGTGCCCCAGAAGTGCGTGAAGTAGAAGACCGGCTGCTCGCCGACCATGTGATTGTGCAGCGCGACGACGTGGAAGCCGGCACGCCGGAGCGCGCGCAGCACCGGCTGCACCTCGCTGGCCGTCATGATGAAGTCGCCGTCGACGGCGACGGCCGTGTCGCTTCCCGAGAACGCCGCCCACGTCGTCAAGCCCATCGAGCCGCCGACGCGCGCTCCATGCATCTCTCCCTCGCGGCCGATCGTGACCTTGACGATACCGTCTTTGACCTCGGGCGCGTGTCCGACGACACGCTCGATCGTCGCTGCGTCGATCGAGCCGGGTGCGACCGTCGGACCGCCGAAGCCCGTCGCGGGCGTGGGCCGCGCTCGCCGAACCTCGCGAATGGCGTCCCACACCGCCTTGACGCCCTCGGCCAGGCGCACGGGATCGCCCATGCCGCCGACGTGCATGAAATAGACGCGCGGCTCGTCGAAGAAGAAATGGTTGTGGAGCGCCGTTATTTCGAGCCCGTGCGCGAACGCGGCGTCCATCGCCGGCTCGGCCTCGTCCTCGAAGACGACCGTGTCGCCCATCATCATCGCGCCGCCGCGAGCCGGCGCGAACGCAGCCCACGAGGAAAGGCCGGCGAACGGGTGCAACGAGATGCCGTCGACCGTTGCGGATACGTCGCCGCGCGGGAACGAGACGCGCACGACGCCGTCGGGAGTGGTCTTGGCTTCACTCCCAACAGCGCTTCCGATGGCCGCAGCGTCGAGCGGTGCCGCGGCCGGGTGCTGCGCGCAACCCGCGAGCGCCCAAAGGAGTATCGGGGCGTGGAGCCGATTCAGGGCGTGCCCCCTTCACGGAGCGGGGCGACGCTCAGGTCGTCGAAGTACGTGATCGAGTCGGCCTTGGTCCACAGCCCGACGCGGCCCGCACCCATGAAGGTCGAGTCGCGGTGATCGAGTACCTTCGTGCCGTCCCAGAAGACCAAGAGATGATCGCCGCGTGCCTCGACGACGTACTCGTGCCAAGCTCCGGAGTTGACCTTCCCGCTCCAGCTCGCAATCTGCCGGCGGCTCCCGTCCTTCACGTAGTACAGACGGATGTTGCTCTCGAGGGGGTTCGCGCGAGTGATGAGGTAGTTGTTCTCGTCGCGGTAACGAAAGACGAGCCCGCAGGCCTGGTCGACGCGGCCCGATACCGACTTGCAACGAACCGAGAGCCGCACGTCGCCGAGCCACGGAGCGTCCGCGATGGCCACCGGAAAGCGATGGTCCGTGTCGTCGGTGTCGAGCTGTGCCAGGACGTTCGGAGGCGACGGTGCGTCGGCTTCGGGGCGGATGACCCAACGGCCGAGCGCACCGCTGCCCGTGCGTCCGAACGAGAATCCGGAGGGCGCATCACCGGCGCTCCCGTCGTCGAAGCTCCAGGTCCGGGTCGAGTCGCCGGTCGCCGGACCCGGCGCTGCCGCCGGGGACCGTTCGGTGGCGGGCGATGGCGCTGGCGACGCGGTGGGGGGCGGTGCAGCCGTATTACGACAGCTTGCGAGCGCCAGGCAGGCAAGGCCGAAGAGGCGGCGGATTCGCATTGTTTGCCTTCTCCTACGTCTCCCGCGACGCGCGATACATCTTTGCCATGCGCTGGAGGAGCTTCCAGCCGATCACGCCGTTCGATTGCACGAGCGGACGGAAGTCCCAGTACGTGAGGCCCCAGCAAACGAGGTCGGTCGCGGCGGTGATCGTCGCCATGCGGGTCCCCTCGTCGATCAGCGCGATCTCGCCGAGATAGTCGTTCGGGCCGAGCGTCGACTGCTTCTTCCCTCGAATGAAGACGGTGGCCTCGCCGGACTCGATCACGAAGAACGCCGCGCCGCCCGACCCTTCCTGGACGACGGTCTCGCCCTTCTCGAACTGGCGCGTCTTGAACAGGCGCGCGATCTGCCGCAGCTCCCTCTGGGACAGGTCGGCGAAGAGCGGCACGCGCTGCAAGATCTCGACGGGGGCGCCTCGCCTCGGCCGCGGCATCGGTCCTCCTCAGCGCCCGGTCTTCGTGATCGCCCGGCACTGCAGGAGATAGAGCGCACGGCCTGCGATCGCCCACTCGACGTCGCGATCGGGGCCGTAGACCTGCTCGCAGCGGTTAGCGAGCTCGGTCAGCTGCGCGAGCCCGTCGTCATCGAGGCACAGGCGCTCGACGAGCTCGGGCGCCACCTGCTCCTCGCGCGTGCCTCCGCCGGGGATGCGGCGAATCGCAACGTTCTTGAAGCCGGCCCTCCGCTCGAGCACCGTTCCTTCGCGATCGATGCGGTAGCTGTCCGGAATCACGAGGCCGGCGACAACGGCCTCGCCGAGTCCCAAGCTGGCCTCGATCACTCGCTCGTCGGCCCCGGTCACCGGGTTCCTGGTGAACATCACCCCCGCGGTCTCAGGGTCGAGCAGCACCTGGACGACGACGCCGACGCTCGGGCGGGTGAACAGGCCGACGCGCTGCCGGTAGGTGATCGCGGAGTCCGAGTTTGCCGACCACCAGACCTTGCTCAGCGCGGAGCTCACTTCGTCCGCCGACGGAACGTTGAGCAGCGTCAGATGCTGTCCCGCGAAGCTCGCGGTCGCGCCGTCCTCGTCGATGGCCGACGAGCGCACCGCGAGCGGTCCACCGAGCGGCCGGACCCACTTGGCGACCTCGCGCATCGCGGGACTCTCGCCTGCGGCGACGGCCTCGACGATGTCACCCGATAGCGCGACTCCGGGCGGGACCGGCAGCCCGTCGCGGATCGCCTGCCCGAGCCCGACCGCCTTCGAGCCGAAGTCGGCCTCCTCGAGCGCTTCCGCGAGAGGAACGACTCGCTTCACGCGAGCACCGTGACCTCGCCGGCATCACCGTCGACGCGCACGCGGGAGCCGTCGGCGATGCGCTCGGTTGCCACGCGTGTCCCGACGACACCGGGGATCCCGTACTCGCGGGCGACGATGGCGGCGTGGGACAGCAGGCCGCCGCTGTCCGTCACGATCGCGCCGAGCAGCGGCAAGAGGATGTTGAACGCCTCGGTCGTCGATTGGGTGACGAGGACATCGCCCTTGGCGATCCGATCGAACTCCGACGGATGGGAGACGCGCCGCGCCGGTCCTTCATAGATCCCCTTGCTCGCGGCCAGACCGCGGAGCTTGGCGCCCTCGTGAGCCTCGACCGAGCTGCCGAAGATCGCTCCCAACGCGATGCCGATCGCGCGCATCATGCGCGCAGCTCCGGGCGGCAAGCCCGCCGGGTCGGGTGGAGGCGGAGGCACGGGGCCAAGCGTCGCCGGAGCGTCCTTCGCGCTGTGCGCTGCACGGTACGCGGCGCGGCTCTGCAGCTCATCCGCGCTCGGCGAGCCGGCGCCGGACAGGAGCGCGCGCATCTCCTCGAAACCCGCGTCGACGAAGTGCTCGGCCTCATGAATCCGTCCGTTGGCGGCGAGCCGGCGGCCGCCCGCGAGCGCCGCCCGTCGCATGAGCCCCGAGGCCCAGATGTCGCTGAACACTCCGCGCTCGTCGCGGATCGGATAGGTCACCCGGGCCTCCTCGAGAAGCTGATCGAACTCGACGCGGTGCCGCTCGGGAACCTTGCCGCGCACCTCGGCGACCTTGGCCTCGACGTTCGAGGTGTGGGCGCGCTCGCCCGAGACGGCGATGCGAATCGCCCGACGCAGCGCGTCCGGCAGCTCGAGGGCGAACGGGTTCGAGATGTCGAAGCCGTCGAGGAGCCGATAGCCGACGAGGTCGAGGTAGCCGGACACGGCGGCGCCGGTGCCACGATCGAGCGCCCGCAGCGCCTCGAGCGCGCGACCCGGATCGTCGTCCGAATCGAGGAGCTCCTGCGAACGCGGGTCCTTCTGGACCGCCGCGATCAGCTGCGCGAGCTCGGCCGATGCGCCCGCCGATACCGGCGACGTGCCACGCATCAGGCCGAGCAGCTCCGCCGGCGAGAGGCCGGTCCACTCGCCGACATGTGCGAGGAAGTCTCCCGTCGGCACGACGGCCGCAGCGGTGAAGCGCATGTGCTGGTACAGCATCTCGGCGTGGTGGTCGCGGCACCGCGTCAGATACGCGGCGAGGGCGTCGTCTGCAAGCGTGGCAGGATCGATGGACTGGAGCGCGAGGTGGGCGTTGATCGACGACGGCTTGAACGACTCGTTCCAGTCGCGGAGCTGCTCACGCCAGTACTTTTTCTGGAAGACCTCGCCGGCGATGGTGAACCGGCGTGGGATCTCTTCCTCCGGGGCCGGGCTCACGCGCTTGTATGCAAAGCCGTGGACGTACGCCATCTCGAGGCCGTCGATCAGCATCCCATAGCCGCGCGCGAACTCCGAGGTGCCGCGGGCGAACGGCGCGGGGTGGACCTCGCTCCAGTAGCGCGTCGCCGGACGCGGGAAGTGAACGGGGTCGAGCTCCCAGAAGCCCGGACCGGGGGCGTCGAAGCGCAGCTGTGTCTTCATGCGGGAATCATAGCCCGCGCAGCCCAGGTGCGGTCCAGGGGCGGCTACTGTCCGCTGCGCACCGGCCAGACGTAGAGGTTGAACGCCTTCGTGCCGCCGTTGACCTCCCGGCTGAACAGGTCCATGGCCCACGCGTCGTTGGGATTGGTCTGCTCGGTCGACGACCAATAGACGTTCGACTGCGCGTTCGTGGCCCAGTGGATCCCGTCGAGGTAGCAGGCTGTACCGGTCTTGTCCGGAATCGTGGGCCCGCCGGGAAACGGGTAGCAGCTCGGCATGAGGATCGCCGCAAATTCATCCAAGGTTGGCAGCCGCCAGTCGCCGGCCTGGGACCCGTCGGCGAGCCCGCACTGACCGCTCGCCAACGTGGCCGCTCTCAGGCTTGCATCCCACCAGTTGATCAGGCCGTAGCAGTTCCCGTTCTTCAGCCAGATGAGGCCCGTCTGCACGTCGTTCACCGTTCCGTTGCCACAGTCGACAAAGCGGTTGGTGCCCGAGCCGTCGACGCAGAAAACGGTACGTGGTCGCTGCGTCCGGTCGTGGATCTCTTGAGGTATCACCGTCATGGGACCGCCGGTCGCGAGCACGATCAGCCCGATCGCCGTGCTTCTCATGGTTCCTCCCGCGCTTCGTCGTCCATGTACCTCGAAAATTCCGAAAGGAGGAGCAGAATTTCGTGTCGATCCCGACGGCGCTCGTTCGTCGCCCTGACGAGGAGGAAACCCACGATGCGATTCATGGTGCTGGTCCAGGCGAACACGGAGTCCGAGGCGGGCAGCCCGCCGAACCCCAAGCTCCTGTCCGACATGCTCCGGTACAACGAAGATCTGGCGAAAGCCGGTGCGTTGGTTGCGGCCGAAGGGCTCGAGGCGAGCGCCAACGGCTTCCGCGTGCACTACTCGCACGGAAAGTTCCGGGTCGTCGACGGCCCGTTCACCGAGTCGAAGGACCTGATCGCCGGCTATTGGCTGATCCAGGCCGATTCGCGCGAAGCGGCGATCGAGTGGGCCAAGCGCATCCCGTTCGAGGCAGGCCAGGTCGAGATCCGCCCACTGTTCGAGCTCACCGACTTCCCGGTTGATCCGGCGGAGACACCCGGCGGGTGGCGAGAGAGAGAAGAGGAGCAGCGCGACGCCCCGCCGCCCGCGCGGCGGCCCGGCACGCAGCGCTACCTCGGGATGGTGATGTCCGACGAGGCGTCCGAGGCCGGCGCGCTGCCGGACGAGAAGCTTCTCTCGGCGATGGGCGCGTTCATGGAGGAAGGGGCCAAGTCCGGCGTGTTCCTCGGCGGCGAAGGTCTCCAGCCGACTTCGAAGGCCGTGCGTGTCAAATATGCGGGGAAGAACCGCTCGGTGATCGACGGGCCATTCACGGAATCGAAGGAGCTGATTGCGGGCTACGCGCTGCTCCAGTTCCGGTCGAAGGACGAAGCGGTCGAGTGGACCAAGCGGTTCCTCGAGGTCGACGCGCCGGGACGCAACCTCGGCGAGTGCTGGAGCGAGGTCCGGCCGCTGAGAGACTATTCCCGGAGCCGGCAGTAGCAGTACACGAACTCCTGATCGGACCCCCACGGCGTCATGTGGTGCTCGGTCGAGCTGCCGACCTTGCGGAAGCCCCGGCCGAACTCCGCGTGCAGGGCGTCGGGGTCATAGCGCGCGACGTCGAGCCCGCTGCACTGCTCGGGTCCGGCGGGCCCGAACGTCGCGACCACGATGTGGCCGTCGGCGCGCAGCGCGTGGTGTACCGCCGCCACGTACGCGCGCCGTTCCTCCTCGCCTGTGAGGAAGTGGAACACGGCGCGGTCGTGCCAGAATGCGTACCGCTCTTCGGGGAGCGCGATTCGTGTGACGTCTCCGACGATCCAGCGTACGTCCGTCGCGCGCGCACCGAGCCGCGCCTTCGCCCGATCGATCGCGACCGGGGAGATGTCGAGAACGGTAACGTCGCGGTAGCCGCGATCGAGCAGATCGTCGACGAGCGTCGACGTCCCACCGCCCACGTCGACGATCGGGTCTCCGCGATCGAGGCCCGCGCCGTCGATGAACGCGAGAGACCGGTCGAGGCGCGGGCGGTACCAGCTCACCGCGTCCGGCTCCTTCGTGCCGTACACGCGGTCCCAGTGCTTCTCGTCCCGTTCCGCCGCCATCAACGATCACCGCTCTAGGCGAGCGCAGCGGGCGCCATCTGGACAGTAGCCGTCAGGGGACGACGTCGAACGTCGCCGATTGAGCCTCGGTTTCCCGTTGGTTCCGCTGCACGAGCGACTGCGCGGTCACGTCACAGACCCAAGTCGCCGTGCCGAGGGATGCGTCGACCGGAATCACGAAGAACACGTCTTGTTCGAAAGCGCCGCCGGCTGGCAGCACTCCGGGATCCGGGATGCCGGTGAGGCGCTCGACCTTTCCGTTGGAGTAGATGACGCGAACATCGAGCCGAACTCTCACGCTTCCGTTTGTGGTGTTGGAGACGAAACACGCTCCCTCATTGGCCCCTCCCGGATTGGCGGTGGGATTCGTGACGTGAGCGGCCAGGGACACGAGATCGGCTGCGAGGGCTGGCGCCGTTGCGGCGAATGTACCGAGGCAGAGTGCCGACATCACGGTTGACAGTCGCATGACTCTCCTCCGCTGGTGGCAGGGTTACGCGACGAAGTATATGACACGCGTCCGAGCCCAAGGCTCGAGTAGCGAACGCCGACAGAGGTACCGGAATCCGAGACAGAGCCTGTATCCGGTTGACACGAGGCATGTTATTTCTCGTGGCAAGAGGTTCTGGTCTTCGCGGTGACGCAGATCCCGACACATGACGTCCGCGCTCTCCGTCGGGCGGACCCCTGGGCGCGCCTTGCGGCTCGCTTGGAAGCCCGCGTTTCCCGGCCAAGGACGGTCTTACTGACCAAAACGGAATCTCAGTTCCCATTCGGAACACTTCTTGCTCTGCGGTTCATCGCGATGAAGAGGAAGATCACTCTCGCGATCGTGCTGTTGGGCGTGGGAACCCTCTGCGCCCTGCATGCCCCGTCGACCGACCGACGGTCGGCGGTGATCGTTCAGGGCAGCAGCGCACCGGCGGTAGCCGAGCTGCTACGCAACGTGGGTGGGGACGTGACCCACGAGCTCGGCATCATCGATGCCGTCGGGGCTCGGTTGACGCCCGAACAGATGGAGACCTTGAGCGGTCTGGATGGCGTCAGGCGAATCTACGAGAACTCGAACGTCACGACGAGCAGCACTTGTAACGTCCGCGCCGACGGCGCACTGGTCATCGAGGACGGCAGGATCAAATGGAACCTGGTCAACCCCAATAGCCAGGCCCTCACCATCCAGCGCATCGCTGTCACCTGGCCCGCGGCTCTCGGCCAGCTGAAGAAGATCAAGCTCGACGGCGATACGCTCCTGGACCGACTGATCGATCCGAGCTCGACCACGATCGACGCCTTCCTGGGATCTCTCGCCAAGAGGCAGATCAAGGCGGGCGACGACCGGGTGCTCCAATTCGAGTTCGCCAAGCGCGCCGCGACCTTGTCGTTCGATTATCTCATCGACGTGACCTTCGCCGAGGGCTGCACCATCCGCTATGCGCCGAGCGGCGCGTGTCGCGTCAGCGTCGACGGCCAACTGGGAATCGAGAGCCATAGGGTCAAATGGACGCTCGTCAACACGGACAGCAAGACCCTGACGGTCGAGCGCATCGTCCTGGACTGGCCGGCCGCCCTCGGCAAGCTGAAGCTGGTCAAGCTCGACGGCGATACGCTCCTCGATCGACTGATCGATCCGAGCTCGACCACGATCGACTCCTTCCTGGGATCTCTCGACAAGAGGCAGATGAAGGCGGGCGACGACAGGGTGCTCCAGTTCGAGTTCACGCGGGACGCGGTCACCGAGCCGATCGATTATTCCATTGCGGTGAAGTTCAGAGAGGGCTGCACCATGACGTTCGTGCCGACGCGCGCGGACAGCAGCACGAACTGGAAAGCGCCGCAGTCCTTCGTTCCCACGCACCTGGACGCCGATCTCCTTCACGACCTGGGAGTCACCGGCCGCGGCGTCACCGTAGCGGTCCTGGACACCGGGGCGTGGACCAGCCACGAGCTCATCGGGAGAGATACTTTCGCGGCACACCGCATCCTCGCCGGGTACAACGCGATCACGGACGAGACGGATGTCGGCAAGGTCAGGGACGAGAGCGGACACGGCACCCATGTGTCGAGCGTCGCACTCAACAGCGAGCGCGGAGGATTCGGGCTGTTCAACGGCGTGGCTCCCGACGCGTCCCTGGTCGTCGTTCAGGCCTTCGACGCGAATGGTCATGGCACCTACCTCGACGTGATCCGCGGCATCGACTGGATCGTTGCGCACAAGGACACGTACGGGATACGCGTGCTCAACCTGTCCTTCGGTGGCGTGGCGCGGTCGCGCTACTGGAGTGATCCGCTGAACCAGGCGGTCATGGCGGCCTGGCGGGCCGGGATCGTCGTCGTGGCGTCCGCCGGCAACACCGGCCCCGCCCCGATGACGATCGGAGTTCCGGGGAACGTGCCGTACGTCATCACCGTGGGCGCGATGACCGACAATTTTACGCCCGAGGACCGGGCGGACGACTTCCTGGCCTCCTTCTCGGCCGCGGGTCCCACGACGGAGAGATTCGTGAAGCCCGAGTTCCTGGCTCCCGGCGGGCATCTGCCGGGGATCATGGACAAGGGAAAGATGATCCCGAGATCCCATCCTCAATTCCACGATGGCGAAGAATACTTCGTCATGTCCGGCACCTCGCAGGCGGCTGCGGTGGCCACGGGCGTCGTGGCGCTGGTGCTCGAGGTCGATCCGGACCTTTCCCCGGATGACGTCAAGTGCCGTCTGCTCGCGTCGGCCCGTCCCGCGCTGAACGACTCGGGCGGCCTCGCGTACAGCGTCTTTCAGCAAGGCGCGGGGATGATCAACGCCTACGACGCGGCCTTCAGCGAAGTATCCGGATGCGCCAACCAGGGACTCGACATCGACAAGGATCTGGGGGACGTCGAGCACTATTCCGGACCGGCGATCATCGACGCCAACGGCGACTACGCCATCAGGAACCTGAGCGGCTACACCTGGGATGGCAGCTATACGTTCAGTGACACGGCGTTGTGGAGCGACACGGCGCTCTGGTCCGATACCGTATTGTGGTCCGACACGGCATTGTGGAGCGACACGGCGCTCTGGTCCGATACCGCCCTGTGGTCCGACACGGCGTTGTGGAGCGACACGGCGCTCTGGTCCGATACCGCCCTGTGGTCCGACAGCTTGATCGAATCGATGTCGATCAACAGCTGGGTCGAGCAAGAGTAGGCTGGCTGAAGCCCGCCCACGCCGACGCCCGTAGCCGCCGGTCGGAGTCGGAGGGGCGAGCGAATACTCCGACCGGCGGTTCCTTCAGGGCGTTCAGAGTCTACGGCGATCCCCGCCGCAAATCGTCACGACGCTGTGAACGATTGTGAGACTTTGTCAATCACCCGTGACAACTCCGCGGAGCAAGCCCACGGCTTCCCCTCGTCGCGGACAACGCGGGGTCCGCATCAAAGATACGACGTACCGTGAGCCAGACGGATCCTGAGGCGACAGTTTCCGGCTGTCCGTGCGAACTGTCCCCGCGAGCCGGCCGATCTCGCGTTCGGCACCGGGTTCGGGCTGTACCCGGGCCAGCGAGCTACCTGACGCTCTTGTGCGAGAGGACGATGAGATCTCGTTCGAGCTCGTCGAGCAACGCCTCGAGCCGATTTCGATGGAAGCCGAGGCATTTCCGGATCGGGTCGCTCAGAATCGTGCCGGCCATCCCGCCGACGGTCAGAACGACTACCACGAACACGAGCGCCATCCAGATCGTGCTCTCGTGTACCGCCGGAGGGAACACGTTGTAGAACGCGGACCCCATCTTCTTCCCGAGGAAGAACCGGGAAGCGGCGCGCTCGTGAGCGCCCTTCTTCGCAAGACCGTGAGCGACGTCGGACAAGCTGAGGGACATCGACCCCAGGATCACCCAGCTCATCGCGAGCGTGAGGAGCGTGCCGAACAGGTCGGAGAGGATCGCCCGTCCGGAGGAGAACTGATGCAGCTGCCGCGTCAGCGTTCTTGACGGCGCGTGGTCGGGCCGCTCGAGCTCCAGTAGGTCGAGCCTCCGACGTAGCGAGGAGGTCTCGTCGAGCTCTTTCCTCAGACCGTCGGGAAGGCCGGTGGGCGACCGCTCGCGGTCCCACTCCAGGAGGTCGCTGCAGATGCGTCGCTCGATCTGCCGCTGATAGCCGGTCTTGATCCCCGGTGGCAGGCACCTGGCCCACCGAGCCAGCTTGGGATATCCCACACGCTCCGCGGTGTCTGCAACCTTTTGAATAGCCAGGAAGGGCAGAGCCCACGCGGAATTCACCGGCGCGCAGGCCAGGTCGAACCAGACCGTGGGGCGCTGCAGCTCCCAGGTTTGTCGTATGGAGAAGTTGGCACTCACGAAGTCAGGGATTCTCTGACGACAGCGCTCGATGTAATTCTCGATACCGCGGTCCACGTGGGATGGGACGCGATCGAGCTCCCGCTCGAGTTCCTCGACGGTGTGGCTCAAGGTGAAGCGAAATTTAGGGCGCGGCTGGGCGGGCGGCAACGGACGGCCAACTGCCCCTGTCGCACGCGAGGCGACGTAGCATAGGTCGTGGTGGGTGACGCGCCTCCGTGGCATGGTGGTCGCTGGAGCGGACGCGCAGTGACGAACAGGTCGCAAGAGATCTTCGAGCGGGTTGTGGCGCTCTCGGAGCCGGAGCGTGCTGCCGCGCTCGGGCGCGAGTGCGCGGGGGACGAGAGGCTGCGCGCCGAGGTCGAGGCGCTCCTGGCATCGTGGGACAGGCCGACGGTCGCCGGCCCGATCACGGCTGTGCGCTCCGAGCGCTCCGAGGGTCCGGGCTCGCGCATCGGCCCCTACCGACTCGTGCGGTCGATCGGCGAGGGCGGCTTCGGCTCGGTGTTCCTGGCCGAGCAGGAGAGCCCGGTGGTCCGCCGTGTGGCCATCAAGATCATCAAGCTCGGGATGGACACGAAGCGGGTGATCGCCCGCTTCGAGGCCGAGCGCCAGGCGCTCGCCCTCATGGATCATCCCGCGATCGCCAAGGTGTTCGACGCCGGGGAGACGCCGCGCGGGCTTCCGTTCTTCGCGATGGAGTACGTGCCCGGGGAACCGCTGACCCAGTACTGCGACCGCGGGAAGCTCACGAACGAGGCCCGCCTGCGGCTGTTCTCCGAGGTCTGCCTGGGCGTCCAGCACGCCCACCAGAAGGGGATCATCCACCGCGACCTGAAGCCGAGCAACCTACTGGTGACGACCCAGGACGGACGGCCCGTGCCGAAGATCATCGACTTCGGCATCGCCAAGGCGACGGCTCAGCGCTTGACCGAGAAGACCCTGTTCACCGAGCTGGGCGCGATGATCGGGACGCCCGAGTACATGTCGCCCGAGCAGGCCGAGATGTCCGGCCTCGACGTCGACACGCGCGCCGACGTCTACTCGCTCGGCGTGATTCTCTACGAGCTCGTCACCGGTGTCCTACCGTTCGACTCCGCGGCGATCCGCCAGGCGAGCTTCGAGGAGTTCCGACGCTGGATCCGCGAAGTCGATCCCCCTCCGCCCTCCGTCCGGGTCAGCCGCGCGGGAAACGAGTCGGTCGAGACCGCCGCAAACCGGCAGACCGATCCGGCGCGCCTGGCGTCGCGGCTCCACGGCGAGCTCGACTGGATCGTGATGAAGGCGATCGAGAAGGACCGCACGAGGCGTTACGCGTCGCCGAGCGAGGTGGCGGCGGACATCGCGCGGCTCCTCGCCGACGAGCCGGTGACGGCGCGACCTCCGAGCACGTCCTATCGGGCCCGAAAGTTCGTCAAGCGCCACAGGTTCGGCGTCGCGGTCGCCGGCTTTGCCGTCGTCGGGCTCGCCGCCTTCGCGGTCACGATGGGGATTCAGGCACGTCGGACCGCCATGCAGCGTGACCGCGCGGAGCGTGTGTCGGCGTTCCTGACCGAGCTGTTCGGGGCCGCGAACCCGGCTCATGCCAAAGGCCGGACGGTGACCGCGCGCGACCTTCTCGACGAGGGAGCGGCGCGGATCGAGCAGGACCGGAGCGTCGAGCCGCTCGTGCGGGCGCAGCTGATGCACACCATGGGAGCCGCGTACCGGGTCCTCGGCCTGTGTGCCGAGGCGAGCCGCGTGCTGAAGCCGGCTCTCGAGGTTCGTACCGCGCAGCTCGGCGGAAGCGATCCGGAGACGCTCTCGACGATGACGGAGCTGGGCGGCGCGTTCTGGTGCTCCGGACAGCTCGCGGACGCGGAGGCTCAGTTCCGCCTCGTCGCGGAGCGCAGCCAAGCCGCTTTCGGTCCGGACAGCGAGGTGGCGATCCAGGCGGCGCACAGTCTCGGAGGGGTGCTGCGCGAAACGGGACGCTTCGACGAGGCCGAGGCCGCGCAACGGAGCGCGCTCGAGCGCGCGCAACGCATCATGGGCCCGGAGCATCGGTTGACCCTCGCGATCCTGAGCGACCTGTCCACCGTCGTGGCGATGCGCGATGCCGCCCAGGCCCTGCCGCTCGTCCGCGACCTGATCCCGCGGGTCCGGGCCGCCGTCGGTGAGGACGATCCACTCTACGTCGTGGCGCTGGCGAATCTGGCGGCTGACCTCGAGGCGACGGGCGACCGCGACGGGGCGATCTCCGTGGCGCGGAACGCCCTGGAGCGCTCGCGGCGCATCCTGGGGGACGACGCCCCGAACACCATGAACCTGGCGCAGATTCTCGCGGTCTCCTACGGTCGTCAGAAGCGCTACGACGAGGCGGAGACGTTCGCTCGGACCTACATCGAGGGGTTGCAGCGCACCCAGGGTCCGGAGGCGGCCCAAGTCCTGGACGGGAAGGAGATCCTCGGCGGCATCTTCATGGGACAGAAGCGGTACGCGGAGGCGGTGCACATTCGAGCGGATGTCCTCGCCGTCCGACGCCGCGTCTTCGGAGAGTCAAGCCCCGCCGTCGCCCCGTTGATGTACAACCTGGCGTGTAGCCTGGCCCTCGATGGGAAGCGCGACCAAGCGATCGACTTGCTGCGCCAGAGCGTCGCCCACGGGTTCAACGACGCGGACTTGATGAGCAAGGACACCGACCTCGCCTCGCTCCACGACGACCCGCGGTTCGAGGCGGTGGTCGCCGAGGCGGGCAAGAAGACCCTGCCGTGAGCCTGGAGACCCCCACGGTCAGCCCAGCGTGTCGATCAGCCCCTCGAGCCGCCCCCGGTAGCGCCGGCTCAGCGGGAGGTCGGTGCCGTCCGCCAGCGTCACGGTCAGATCGCCGTGCCCGCGCGGGACGAGCCGGCTCACGCGGTCGACGTTGACGATGATGCCGCGCTGAATACGGACGAACTGTCGCGGATCGAAACGCTCCTCGAGGCGCTGCAGCGAGGCGCGCACGAGGAACGACCCCTCGGTCGTGTGCAGGCGCACGTAGTTCGCCTCGGCCTCGAGCCAGGCCACGTCGCGCACGCGGATGACGCGCGTCGCTTCGCCGTGCTTGACCGCAAGACGCTCGAGTCGCCGGCCCGCGCCATCGAGGTGGCGCATCAGCCGTTCCAGCCGGCCACTGAGCTCGCGGTCTTGCCGGCTGCCGAAGTGGTCGCGCACGCGCGCCAGCGTCTCGTCGAGACGTGGCTCGTCGAACGGCTTCAGCAGATAGTCCAGCGCGTGCAGCTCGAACGCGCGCACGGCGAACTCGTCGTGAGCCGTGACGAACACGATGCGCGGTCGCTCGCCCGGGTCGAGCTGGCCGATCACGTCGAACCCGTCCATGTCGGGCATTCGGATGTCGAGGAGAACGAGGTCGGGTCTCAACCGCCGGATGGCGTCGAGCGCCTCGGCACCGTTGCGGGAGGCCGGGAGAACCTCGAAATCACGCTGCCGCTCGAGCATCGAGCACAGCCAGTTCCGCGGGATCGGCTCGTCCTCGACCACGAGCGTGCGGATTGGCTTCACGGCCGTCGGGGAATTGAGATATGGGCGACCACGCCACCCCCGTCTCGGTCGCTCAGCTCGAGCGTGTGGTCGCGCGGATACGCGGCCTCCAGTCGCGCGCGTGTGTTCGAGAGTCCCACGCCACATCGGAGCTGGCCGCTGGCGCCATTCCCGAGGCCCGTTCCGTTGTCACACACACGCAGCTCGAGTCTCCCGTTGCTCCGCGACGGCGTGCACCTCGATCTCCCCGCCCTCGGCCCGGCGACCGATCCCGTGGCGCACGGCGTTCTCGACGAGTGGCTGCAGGATGAACCCGGGCACGGCACAGGCCAGGCAGGCCTCATCCGATTCCACACGGATGCGCAAGCGGTCGGCGAAGCGGACCTGCTCGATCTCGAGATACGCCCGAACGTTCTCCAGCTCCTCGCGCAGCGGGATCTCCCTCACGCTCCCGACGTTGAGACTGCTGCGCAGGAGCCGGGCCAGCTTTTGTACGACAGCGCGCGCGGCTGCGGGATCGACCTCGACCAAGGCCGACACCGTGTGCAGGGCGTTGAACAGGAAGTGCGGCTGGATCTGGGAACGCAAGGCGTCGAGCCGCGCCTCCGAGAGCTGGGCGCGCAGCTCCGCGGCCTGCCGCTCGCGCTCGCGCGTCCGCCGGATGTAGTCGACGTACCAGGTGATCCCGACGATCGCCAGGTACAGCAGCACGTTGAGATGCATCGTGTGACGCAGCAGCTTGACGAACAGGAACGAGAACGAGATCGGGTCTCCGGCCGCCGCGTCGCGGACGACGTTCTGTGCCGTGTCGATCGAGACCTGCAGCGCGGCGACGAGGACAGCCAGAGCGAGATGCGCCAGCGCGACGAGATAGCCGCGTCGCCGCCGCGGGGGGATACGGCGAGCCAAGTAGACGACCAGGGGCGTGAGCGCGGCCCAGATCAGCGCGTCGGGGAGACCGTAGAGGAGCGCCTCACGCCACCCGAACTCGTCCACCACCATGCGCAGTCGCGTGGCGTTGAACAGACCCCACAGCGACCATCCCGCGAGGATCGCCGCGGCCAGCAGCAATCGACGTCGCACGCGCAGCCAAGCTACTCCATCCAGCCGCTCCGGCAAACTGTCGCCCGTTCGTCCTCGTGGCGGTCCCGCTCGTACCATCCGTGCGTCGCTGCGAGACCTGACGCGTACTCTCGGACGGGAGGTGACCGCATGAACACCCGGATCGCGCTGCGCGTCTCGCTGCCGATGCTCCTCGTCTCTGTCGCCGCGGTCGCTCAAGATTGGCCGTGTTGGCGCGGGCCGCAGCTCGATGGTGTGCTGCGCGGTGTCGATCCATTTTCGCAGCCGTTCGATCTGCGGGTTGGCTGGAGCCGCACGATCGGCGCGGGGTATTCGGGGATCGTCGCGGCCGACGGCGCAGCCGTGACGATGTTCTCGGACGGCGAGTCGGACTTCCTGGGTGCGTTCGACATGGCGACCGGGGCCGAGCGCTGGCGCGTGCAGATCGGCCAGACCTACGAGGGACGCCATGGCTCGGAGGACGGGCCGTCCTCGACACCGTGCGTCGTGGACGGCCGCGTGTTCGGCGCGGGACCTCACGGTCGCTTTCTCGCGGTCGACCTCGCCACGGGACAAACGGCATGGTCGGTCGATCTCGCGAAGACGCACAACGTACGCGTTCCCTGGTATGGCTTTGGTGCTTCGCCCCTTCCCATCGGTCCCGCGGTGTTCCTGCCCGCGGGGACGACCGATGGCAAAGCGGGTTTCGCCTTCGACCGCCAGAGCGGCAAGCTGCTGTGGTCGGTGTCGGCCGGCTGGGTCGACTATCAGCCGACGCTGCCGCTCGACGTCCCCGACACGCTGCTCGTCACCGACGCGACCCACGTCAACATCGTCGATGCGCGTGCAGGCGTTGTGCGCGCGCGCTTCGAGCACCGGCCGGGCGAGCGCGACATGGGATTCCCGCAGATCGTGCCGGTGGGCGCCGACCGGCTGCTCCTCGGCTACCAGGACGAGAGCGCGCTGTTCACCTTCGATCGCGCCGCCGACCCGCCTCTGCGAGAGCTCTGGCGCACGCGCGATCTGCGGGACTCCTACAACCCGCCCGTGGTCCACGGGAAGACGGTGTTCGGGCTCAGCGGTGTGTTCCTCGTCGCGATCGACCTCGATAGCGGCGCACGGCTGTGGAAGTCGCGCGAGCCCGGCGCGCGGGGTCTGATCCTCGTCGGCGAGCACCTCGTGCTCCTTGCGAACAACGGCGACGTCGTGGTTGCGGAGGCGCGCCGCGAAGGGTATCGGGAGACGGCGCGGATCCACGTTGCCGGGCGCGGGGGCTTCACGGCTCCGATCTTCGCCGGCGGCCGCATCCTGGTGCGGAACACCGAGACGCTAGCCAGCATCGTGGTGACACCGCGCTCGGGCGGCGCGACCGAGGCTGTGGCGACACGTTCCGCGCCGCCACTGGGCGAGTTCGGCCACTTGGTTCAACGTCTGCGCGAAGCGCAGCAGCCATCGAAGCTGCTCGACGAGTGGTGGCAGAAGCAGCGATCCTTCCCCGTAGTCGAGAACGATTCGATGGTGCACTTCCTCTACCGCGGCCCCGCGGCGGACGTCGCGCTCCTCGGCGACATGGCGCCGGATCGCGGCCTGCCGGTGCCGATGGAGCGCATTCCGGGAACCGACGTGTTCTACCGCTCGTTCGAGTACGCACCGGACGGCCTCTGGCAGTACGCGTTCCTTGTCGACCACGATCGGGTCGAGATGGACCCCCTCAACTCCGCGCGGGCCCCGGCGGTCGCCACGATCGGCGGCAACCCCCAGTCGTTCGGCTACGAGAGCCCCGAGCTCGAGTCGGTGCTGCGAATGCCGCGCTTCGCGCGGGCGGAGTTCCTGACGGAGGCGCCGGGGGTCGGCGCACGATTGGAGAAGATTCCCTTCGCTCCTACAGGGGAACGGTTTCTCAGCACGCCGCGTGACGTCGTGGTGTACCTACCCGACGGGTATCGTGCCGACGGCCCGCCCTACCCCGTGCTCTACGTCCTGGGTGGAGACCTGTGGCTCGAGCACGGCCACATGCGCAACGCTCTCGACCACCTGATGAAGGAACGGGTCGCGCCGGCGATCGTCGTTTTCGTCCCGTACCACGAAGGCTCCCGTGACCGGTTGGATGCGGAGGACCACGCGAAGATCCTCCTCGATCAGATCGTACCGCTCGTCGATCAGCGCTACCGCACGTTGCCGCGAGGTGCCGTGCTCGGAGCGGGGGCCGACGGTCCGGGCGCACTGGTCGCCGCGTTTCGTGCGCCCGAGCGCTTCCCGCGCGTGGCGCTTCAATCGCCCGAGATCGATCCCGAGGAGCTCGCGTTGATCGAGCCTACCCAGGGCCGACCGGAGCACGTGTACCTCGACTGGAGCCGCTACGAGACGCGCGTGCTCGACGAGAACACGGACTACCGCTCGATGGCCCGCAAGCTCGAACGGGTGCTTCAGAGCAGGGGCTGCACGGTGAGCGGGGGCGAGGTCCAGGCGGGACCCGGTTGGGATAGCTGGTCCTCGCGCCTGGATCGCGTGCTCGCAGCCTTGCTCCCGGTCGAGTAGCGATCCCCGCTGCAAGATTGTCAAGACGCCGTGAACGATTGTCAGACATTGTCAACCGGCTACCCGGCGAACCGGTAGCAGTAGCCGAACTGTACTAGGGTATCTGGGTCCCCCCACCCAGGAGGCGAACCGATGAGCCCTCGGTGCTCGATCCTCGTCGTATTGGCCCTGACGACCCTGTTCCGGACCGAGGCCAGCACCATCGTGGGGTTGGCCGCGTGCAGCGGAGGCGGGCCTGATTGCACGCCGCCGCCGCCGAACTCGGGCTTCATCAGCGTCGCCTCCGGCAACTATCACGGCATGGGCCTGAGGTCTGACGGGAGCATCGCGACGTGGGGCATGTGCGACGTCGAGCAGTGCGACGTGCCGCTACCGAACTCCGGCTACACGGCGATCTCGGCCGGCGATAGCCACAGCTTGGCTCTAAGGCCCGGCGGCTCGATCGTGGCCTGGGGGAGCAACGAGGCGGGGCAGCTCGCTGTGCCGGAGCCGAACACGGGGTTCGTGGCCATCGCCGCCGGAGGGCTGCACAGCCTGGGGCTGAAGTCGGACGGCTCGATCGTCGCCTGGGGCACATCGCCGGGATCACCCACGGCCCCGCCCGCTCCCAACACGGACTGGGTGGCCATCGCGGCAGGCGGCTGGCGCAGCATGGGCTTGAAGTCCGACGGCTCGATCCGCATGTGGGGCAGCTGCCCTCCCGGACAGTGCACGGTGCCGTCGCCGAACACCGGGTTCATCGCGATCTCGACGCACCACTTCCACGCCCTCGCCGTCCGGGCCGACGGCTCGATCGTGGCCTGGGGCAGCAACGACTTCGGGCAGCTCGACGTACCGCCGCCGAACACCGGCTTTTCGGCCGTCGCCGCGGGAGGCCAGTTCAGCATCGGGCTGAAGGCCAATGGCTCCGTCGTGGTCTGGGGCCACTACGATCCGAGCACCGTGCCCTTGCCGAACGCGGGCTACGAAGAGATCACAGCGAACAACAGCTTCGCCTACGCGCTCAGATCGGACGTCACGTTCACCGAGCACCTGGTCTCCACGAGCGCCCGGTTCTCGACTTCGGTCGTCGCCGCGGACGTCGACGGTGACGGCGACACCGACGCCGTTACGGCGGAGTACGACTTCAACACGGTGGGCTGGTACGAGAACGATGGCGCGACGCCGCCCGGATGGACGAAGCGATTCGTAGACAACGGCACTGCTCTAGGCCCCGTCACCGTGGCGGCGGGAGACGTGGATGGCGACGGCGACGCCGATGTCTTCTCCGCCAACCTCAACGAGGAAGGGGTCGTGTTCTACGAGAACCGAGGGGCCACCTGGGTCAAGCAGGCGCTCACCTCAGGCCAGGGCGTGGGGATGGACGTCGCCGACGTGGACGGAGACGGCGACCTCGACGGGATCGGGGGTCTGGGCCAGAGCCCGGGTGTCGAGTGGTACGACAACAACGGCGCGGTTCCTCCGAGCTTCACAGTGCGCAGCGTCTCGGCGGGGCTCGTCGGCGCCCAGTCGGTGCATGTGGCGGACCTCGACGGCGACGGCGACACCGATATTCTCGCGACCGACACGTCGAACGATCGCGTCCTGTGGTTCGCGAATAGCGGCGCTCGGCCTCCGGTATGGACGCAGCGCGTCGTCAGCACGACCGTCGACGATCCGTATTCGGTGTTCTCGGCGGATCTCGATCAGGACGGTGACGTGGACGCGCTCTCGTCGTCGTCCGGCCTGATCGCATGGCACGAGAACAACGGCGCATCGCCGCCAAGCTTTACGACCCGCGCGATCTCGGAGACCTGCAATGCGTCGACCTCCGTCCATGCGGCCGACCTCGATGCCGACGGCGACCGCGACGTGATCGCCGGTTGCAGGAGCGCGGTGCTGTCGTGGTTCGAAAGCCCGGGCGGAGCGTCGCCGACCTTCCGCGAGCACCCGGTCGGGAGCTGTGCGTCGCCGGTCGGGGTCTTTGCCGCCCCGGTCGAGGCCGATGCAGACATCGACATCCTCTGCTCCGCCAACGCCCCCTCGGGCAAGGTCCACTTCTTCGAGAACAACGGTTCGGGCCTTGGGAGCTGCTCCGCGGACACCGACTGCGGCGACGGCCTCTTCTGCAACGGTGCCGAGGACTGCGCGGGCGACGAGTGCCAGGCGGGCGTGAGACCCTGCGCATACCCCCAAGTGTGCCGCGAGAGCGACGATCAGTGCGTCGAGTGCCTGAGCCATGGGAGCTGCGCGGACTTCGAGTTCTGCAACGGCGTCGAGTTCTGCTCGCCGGCCGGGACGTGCGAGGCAGGCACGCCCTTCCCGTGTGAACCACCCCTCTTCTGCAGCGAGATCTGGGATCGCTGTGTGCAGTGCAGCGGCAGCGCCCAGTGCAGCGATGGTCTGTTCTGCAACGGCGTCGAATCGTGCAGCGCCGGGGACTGCCACGCGGGCAGCAACCCCTGTCCGGGCCAAGGCTGCGACGAAACGAGCAACGTGTGCACGAGTGGCTCACAAGGGCCGGCGGGCCGCGTGCCGAACGGCACTCCGCTCCGCCTCCAGAAGGCCGGGTCGAACATCACGCTGAGCTGGGGCGCGTCGTGCGTCGGGACCGACACCGACTACGCGGTCTACGAGGGAACGATCGGCGGCACGTTCACGAGCCACACGTCACGCCTCTGCAGCACGGGCGGGCTCAGGACGGCGACCCTCGCACCTGCCGTCGGGAACCGGTACTACCTCGTCGTGCCTCGCAACTCGGCCCGCGAGGGTTCCTACGGGATAAGGACGGGCGGCGTCGAGCGGCCGGTTGGCCTCGGCCAGTGCGCGCCGCAACTCATCGGGAGCTGCCCGTAGCTGTGAAGTCTCATGGCCTGCAGCTAAGGACCGGCCGCATGGCAGCCGTCGTGATCGGCCTCGCCGGTGTGCTTTCCCAAGGTCTATTTGCCAGAGAGGGCGATGCCGCTCCCCCGCTGGCGCTCGCGTCGTGTGACGTCGACCAGGACGGGGTGCAGGATCTCGTGGTCGGCCGTGCTGGTCCTGGCGGCGCGTTCGTGACGGTGCATCGGTTGGATCGTTGCTCGATCTATCCGGCGGGCTGCGCTCGCACGGGCTCGCGGGCGGACGAGCCGATCGACGCCGTGTTCGACGCGAGCCCGCAGCCCGTCCGCCTTCCGGATCGGCCCGAGCTGCTGCTGGCAGGTGGCTTCGACGCCGATGGTCATTGCGACCTCCTGTTCGCGGCACGTGGGTCACGCGCGCTGTACCTTGGGCGTGGCGATGGTGATGGCGATTTTCGCCCTGTGCGAGCGGCTGAACTGCCGGGTCCCCTGACGGCACTCGCCGCGGGCGATCTGGACCGTGAGGACGGCTCGCTCGACATTGCCGTCGGCGTCTCGGGCGCGGCCGGCCCCCGTGTCCTGCTGTTCGATGGGGCAAGCGGCCTCGGAGCGGGCGCGCGCGAAGCCATCGCCCTGCGCGAGGCCGCGACCAGCTTCGAATTCGGCCGCCTCGATGACGATCCGTGGATCGACCTGGTGGTTGCCGCCGGGTCCGAGCTGCTGATCGCGCGCGGGGTCGACCGAGCGGAAGCCTCACCGCGCCGGATCGAGCGGCGAGCGGTCCGTGGAGCGATCCAGTCGATGGCGCTTTCGCGATCCGTCCTCGCGGCGCTGCTGGCGGACGGAGAGATCGCCATGTGGGATCGGGATGGGGCCACCGCCGAGCCGTCGACCGAGCCCATCCGGGTTCGCGACGGCGCGTTGCTGCGCGCGCGCAACTTGGGAGGTGCAGACGACCTGTGGGTAGTCGACCGGGAGCAGCGTCGGATCCGCTCCGCGCAGGACGGCCGTTCGTGGGGGCCGGAGCTGCCGGGGAGGCCGATCGTCGCGCTTCCGCTGCGCTTGAACGGCGACGCCCTGAGCGATCTCGTCGTGCTCCTTGCCGACGAGGTCTCCCCGATCGTCATCCTGTCCCAGCCCGGCGTCACGTTCTCGGTGACGAACACCGCGAACAACGGACCCGGCTCGCTGCGCCAGGCGATCCTGGACGCCAACGCCGCTCCCGGTGCCGACACCATCCACTTCGACATTCCGGGGTCGGGGCCGCACACGATTGCCCCCTCGACCCCGTTGCCCGCGATATCCGGCCCTCTGACGCTCGATGCGACGACGCAGCCTTCGTTTACGGGCACACCCGTCGTGGAGCTGAGCGGCTCGTCTGCCGGGACCGCCGCGGTCGGGCTCCAGGTCACGGGGGGCTCGAGCGTCATCCGCGGCCTCGCCGTCAACCGCTTCGAGACGGGGATTCAGCTCGATACGAATGGCGGGAACGTGATCGAGGGCAACTACATCGGCACGGACTTGACCGGCGCGATCGATCTGGGCAACACACTCCACGGAGTGAGGATCGTCGGCAGCTCGAATACCGTGGGGGGCACCTCCTACGAGGCGCGCAACGTCGTGTCGGGGAACGATAACTTCGGGGTGTCGATCTCTCCCGGTGCCGTCGGAGGGAACGTCGTGCACGGGAACTTCATTGGCACCGACGCAACGGGAACCGCCAGGATCGCCAACGGCTTCGGAGTCCGTGTGGACAACGAAGCTTCGAGCACCTCGCCGACGATCATCGGCGGGACCGCGCCGGGGTCGGGGAACGTCCTTTCCGGGAACCTCGCCGGCATCTCTCTCGGCGGCACGCTGATCGGTATCCGGATCCAGGGGAACCTCATCGGTACGGACGCGACCGGAACTCTCGACCTCGGGAACACCGGTGAGGGGATTTTCATCAACTTCGGATCGTGCTGCAACACGATCGGCGGCACGACGGCGGGGGCAGGAAACGTGATCTCGGGCAACGGCGGCAGCGCCATCCGCTCGCAATACCACACGAACGTGATTCAGGGGAACCTCATCGGGACAACGGCGGACGGCCTCGGCGCGCTGGGGAACGGCTTGCACGGGGTGTTCGTAGACTTCGCTGCCCGCCACACCATCGGCGGAGACAGCCCCGGCGCGGGGAACACGATTGCCTACAACGGAGGCGACGCCGTCTTCGTGAGGGGCGGCCCCGTGAAACTTTCGCAGAATTCCATCTTCTCGAACAGCGGCTTGGGGATCGACCTCGATCCAGTCGGTCCCACGCCCAACGATCCGGGAGACGCCGACGGCGGCTCCAACGGCCTTCAGAACTTCCCCGTCCTCTCGGTGGCGACGGCCCTCGACACGACGACGAGCGTCGCGGGCACACTCAGCAGCAGACCCAACGCCACGCTCACGATCGAGTTCCTATCGAGTCCGTCGTGCGATCCCTCCGGCCACGGGGAAGGTCGTGTCCTCCTGGGGACGACGATCGTGAATACGGACGGTGGCGGGAACGCCGCGTTCTCGCTGACCTTGCCGGCGGCAGCCGCGCCCGGCGAGGTAGTCACGGCCACGGCCACGGATGCTTCCGGGAATACGTCCGAATTCGGAGCGTGCCTGCCGGTCGCGTGCTCCGCGACGCTGCCGAGCACAGCGCCGGGACTGCAGGTCGAGCCCGATCGGATCGTCTGGACCGCATCGTCCGACGCGACCGTCTACGACGTCGTCGGTGGAAGTCTCGCGATTCTCCGCTCGAGCGGAGGGGATTTCACACAGGCGACCGACACATGTCATGCCGACGACGTGATGGCGACCGAGCTGGCACTCGACGTGGAGCTCCTTCCCGGCGCGGGTCGCTGGTTCCTGGTCCGTTCGGTGAACTGCGCAGGAAACGGGACCTACGACGCCGGTCCCTCTCAGGTCGGGCAACGAGATGCGGAGATCGCCGCCGCGACGGCGACCTGTCCCTGAGATGTCGTCCGCCAGGGCGGACGGCGCGGGTTCGATTCCCGCCGCCTCCACCAGTCAACTCTCGTAGCCGGATTGCTGCGCCCCGATGATGAAGTCCGGGTCGCCGTCGCCGCTAGAGCCAGGGGATCGGCGTGATACGCTAGACTTTCTCGTCGGACAAGCGCCCGGCCGCATCGAGGAGAACTCATGCGACGCCTTCCGCCGTGGACTGCACTGTGGTCCGCTGCCCTCGCCGCGGTTCTCTTCGGTGGAGCGGCACTCTCGACATCCCCCGCCAACGCCCAAACCGACGGTACTTGGCTCTTGGTGGGGCTACCCTCGGACCGCGACGGCCACTCCGCCGTCTACGACGCGGCCCGCGACCGCATGGTCGCGTTCGGCGGGATGTCCAGCACGCGGCGCAACGACGTGTGGGTGCTGCCGCTATCGAGCGCGACGGGCTGGCATCAGATGCTGGTGGGTGGGACGCCGCCGAGCGCACGCGACGGCCACACCGCCGTCTATGACCCCGTGAACGATCGCATGGTCGTCTTCGGCGGTTTCGACACGGGCCATCGCAACGACGTCTGGACGCTTTCGTTCGCCGGCGTCCCGACTTGGCTGCAGATCCTTCCTGGCGGGTCGCCCCCCGCGCCACGCGTCGGCCACGCCGCGGTCTACGACCCCGTGCGGCAGCGCATGATCGTGATCGGCGGCGTCGACGACGGCATCTACAACAACGAGGTCTGGGAGCTGACGCTGTCCGGGGAGCCTGCCTGGAATCAGCTTACGGTCCAGGGGAGCCCCAATCCGCGCGCCTACCACTCGGCAATCTACGATCCGGACGGCGACCGCATCGTGATGTTCGGCGGGATCGACGCGGTCACCGGAGTCTCTCGCGAGACGTGGGTGCTTTCGCTCGCCGGCACGCCGACGTGGAGCCTGATGGCCCCCTCAGGCCCGCTGCCGCTCGCTCGCCTCAAGCACGGCGCCGTCCACGACCCGGTTCAGCAGCGCATGCTGTTGTTCGGGGGCGAGGCGGGCGACAGCTTCGACGACGCGTGGTCGCTGACGCTCGGGGCGACCCCCACGTGGACCCTGCTCCACCCTTCGGGCTTCGCCTATCCACCGCGCCACGCTCACTCCGACGATCTACGACCCCGTGCGCCAGCGGATGATCGCGTTCGGCGGAACCGTTCAGGAGGACGTGGAGTTCAGGACCAACGAGGTCATGGTGCTGACCCTCGACGGGCCGCTCGCATGGGTCCGTCCGGTCAACGAGATCCGGCCGTTCCCGCGCGAGAAACACTCCGCGGTCATCGATGCGCCGCGAGACCGCATGGTGACGTTCGGCGGAACGAATTCCACGGGCACCTTGTACAACGAAGCGTGGACGCTGGATCTGACGGAAGATACAGGGCTGGACTCTGCTCGCGCCCTCCGGCACGCCGCCCGCGGGCCGGTTCGACCACGCGGCGATCTACGACCCGGTCGGGCAGCGGATGATCGTGTTCGGTGGCTGGAACGGGGCCGGCGTCTACTTCGCTGGGGTGTCGCAGCTCTCGCTTGTCGGGAAGCCCGGCGTGGAGCACGATCGCGGCCGCGGGCAGTCCCCCCGCGTCCCGCTCCGGGCACACGGCGGTGTACGACGCCGCCCGCAACCGGATGCTCGTCTTCGGCGGGATCTCCGGCGGGACCGTATTCAACGACGTGCGGGCCCTGTCGCTCGGCGCGACGCCGACCTGGACGCTGCTCACGCCTACCGGCGCGCCACCGGCAGGCCGCCATGGGCATGTGGCGATCTACGACCCGCTGCGTGACCGCATGATCATCGCGCGCGGCGCGGCAAACGGCGGCGCGAGCTTCGACGACGTGTGGGAGTTGACGCTCTCGGGGACGCCGGCCTGGAACCCGATCGCGGCGACCG
The DNA here is from genome assembly GCA_963824225.1 of uncultured Acidobacteriota bacterium. Taxonomy (GTDB): domain Bacteria; phylum Acidobacteriota; class Polarisedimenticolia; order Polarisedimenticolales; family Polarisedimenticolaceae; genus CAWGOF01. Next base: position 2,604,735 of record CAWGOF010000003.1, read on the forward strand.
GAGCACCGCCGATCGCCTGGCAGCGGCAGAGCGCCGTCTACGACTTGCATCGCGACCGCATGGTCGTCTTCGGCGGCTCCTACTTCGACGGCAATCTCCATCGCGTCGACACGAGCCATGCCCTCGACTTCACGGGGCCGCCGACCTGGACGCTGCTGGCCACGGGCGGAGAATCGCCACCGGGCATCGACGCGCACAGCGCCGTCTTCGACGCACCGCGCGACCGCATGGTCGTCTTCGGAGGACGCTCCCAGGGCGGAGGTCACAGCGGCGCGTGGTCCCTGACGATGCGGCCGATCGCTCCCGATGGCGACAACGATGAGGTGCCGGATTCCGTGGACAACTGTCCGGCCGCGCCCAACCCGGCCCAGACGGACACCGACGCCGACGGCGCTGGCGACGTCTGCGACGCCGACGATGACGACGACGGAGTCGACGACGCGAGCGATTGCCGGCCGCTCGATGGAAACGTGTGGGGGTTACCGGGGGAAGCCGTGGGGTTGATGCTCTCGAGGAGCGCACCCGGGCCGATCACCGCGATCCTGACGTGGAGCCCGCCCGTGGTCTCGGGGGGTGCCGCCAATTCCTACGACACGATCGTCGCCCACGGGGCGAATGCGTTCTCCGGGCCGACCGCGTCGTGCGTGGAGTCGGGAGACGGCACGGATCTCATGGCCACGGACACGTCATCGCCGCCGGCAGGGGCCGCACGGTTCTTCCTCGTTCGAGCCGTCAACATGTGCGGAGCCGGTTCCGTGGGGGCCGGTACAGGCGGTCCCCGTGTCGTGCGGTCATGTCCTTGACCTTCACGTCGTGGAGCGAGGGGAATCGCACACGGCCGATTCATGACGTTGCCCGCGCAAGTCGTGCACCGTCGCGGGTTTGCGAAACGGCCGTAGACTAGGTTCGATTCCCGCCGCCTCCACCACTCGCGTGAGCCGGTCGACACTCGCTCGGATCCCTCACGCTCGGCGATTCGCGGGGGTACACCCGTCAGAACAGGCTGCTACACTTGGGTCCGCGGACGTCATGCCATGTGTGAAGCGAAAGGCATGTTGAAGCTCGAGCAGCTGCGCGAACTGGTGGCGCAGGGCGAGATCGAAACTGTCGTCGTCGGCTTCACCGACCCCTATGGCCGGATGCTCGGCAAGCGCTTTGATGCCGAGATGTTCGTCGAGCAGACCGCAAGCCACGGCGCCCATGCATGCGATTACCTGTTTACGGCCGACATGGAGATGGAGCCGGTACCGGGCTATCGCTTCGCCAACTGGGAACTCGGCTACGGTGACGTGCACCTCGCACCCGATCTCGGCACGTTGCGCCTGGCGAGCTGGCTCGACAAGACCGCCCTCGTCCTCTGCGACGTGCGAAGCGAGAAGGGCCACGATCCCATCGGCGTCGCGCCGCGCTCCATCCTGCGCCGACAGGTCGAGGCCGCCCGCAGCCTCGGCTACGCGAGCCTCGCTGCGTCGGAGCTCGAATACTACCTGTTTCGGACGAGTTACCGCGAGGCTGCCCGAGAGGGCTATCGCAATCCCGAACCGGTGGGCTGGTACCTCGAGGACTATCACATCCTGCAGGGCACGCGGACGGAGAGCTTTCACGCAGCGGCCCGCCGCCACTTGAAGCTCTCGGGCGTACCGGTCGAGACCTCCAAGGGTGAGTGGGGCAGGGGCCAGCACGAGCTGAACGTTCGCTATGCAGAGGCCCTGGAAATGGCCGACCGCCACGTGGTCCTCAAGCAATGCCTCAAGGAGCTCGCCGAGGCGGCCGGCATGAGCATGACCTTCATGGCGAAGCTCGCCTCCGATCGGGCGGGCTCGAGCTGTCACATTCATCTCAGCCTGTGGCGTGATGGCCAGAACGCTCTTGCCGGCAACCGGCAGCTCGGCGGAGCGAAATGCTCGGACGTGTTCGGGTGGTTCCTGGCGGGCTGGATCGCCCATGTCCCCGACGTGATGCCCTTTTATGCGCCCACGATCAACTCGTACAAGCGCTACGTCGAGGGTTCCTGGGCGCCGACACGCCTCGCCTGGAGCTGCGACAACCGCACCGCCGGCTTCCGCGTCGTGGGCCAGGGGCCGAGCCTACGCATCGAATGCCGCATTCCGGGTGCCGACTGCAATCCGTACCTCGCTTTTGCCGCTGCGCTGGCCTCGGGCCTGGACGGCATCACCAGCCGGCTCGAGCCACCCGAATGCTTCATCGGCGACGCCTATGCGGCGAGAAGCTTGCCGCGGGTGCCCTACACGCTCGCCGAGGCCGCCGACCGGTTCGCTGCAAGCGATTTTGCGCAACGCGCCTTCGGCGCCGAGGTGGTCGAGCACTACACGCGCTTCTTTCGTACCGAGGCGGCGGCCTACGACAGGGCGGTCACCGACTGGGAGCGCACGCGCTATTTCGAAAGGATTTGACGCAGCATGAGGCTCGAGGACAAGGTCGCCTTGATCACCGGAGCCGGAAGCGGGATCGGCCGGCAGTCGGCGCTACTCTTCGCCAGCGAGGGCGCTCGAGTCCTCGTCGTCGACGTGAACGAAGAGGCTGCTCGGGAAACAGTCGCGCTGATCGAAGGGGCTCAGGGTCGGGCCGTCCATTGCCCGGCCGATGTAGCCAAAGCCAGGGACTGCGAGCAGATGGTCGCCGCTTGTGAGAAGCAGTTCGGCAGGCTCGACGTCCTGTTCAACAATGCCGGCATCATGCACGCGAAGGACGACGATGCGGTCGCGACCGACGAGGCGATCTGGGATCTGACGCTGGACATCAATGCCAAGGGCGTCTTCCTCGGCTGCAAGTACGGGATCCCTGCGCTGCGCCGCGCCGGGGGCGGCTCGATCATCAACACGGCCTCGTTCGTGGCCAGGCTCGGCGCGGCGACGCCGCAGGTCGCCTACACGGCGAGCAAGGGCGCGGTGCTGGCGTTGACTCGTGAGCTCGCGGTCGTCCATGCCCGCGAAAATATCCGGGCCAACGCGCTCTGCCCGGGGCCATTGCGCACCGAGCTGCTGATGAGCTATCTGAACACCGAGGCCAAGCGGCATCGGCGCCTGGTGCACGTGCCGATGGGGCGCTTCGGCGAAGCGCAGGAGATCGCTCGGGCGGCGCTCTACCTCGCCTCCGACGAGTCTTCCTACGTCACCGGCACCGAGTTCCTGGTCGACGGCGGGCTGACGGCCGCCTACGTCACGCCGGAATGAGGCGCCAGCCCACGATCAGTCCGATCGACGGGTCGATCTACGTCGAGCGCGCGCTGGCCTCGGACCAGGAAATCGAGACCGCGCTCGCCAGAGCGGTCTCCGCGCAGCGGGCGTGGAAGCAAGTACCCGTTTCCGAACGGGCCGCGATCTGCCGGCGGATGGCGGCGTGGTGCGTCGGGAACGCCGACGCGCTCGCTCTCGAGCTGACCTGGCAGATCGGCCGTCCGATCGCGCACAGTCCGGGCGAGATCCGCCGCGGCTTCGACGAGCGCATTGCCTACATGACCGGCATCGCCGAGAGCGCGCTCGCCGACGTCGCTGCCGAGCCCAAGGAGCAGTTCCGTCGCTTCATCCGCCGCGAGCCGCTCGGCGTGGTGCTGGTTCTCGCCCCGTGGAACTATCCCTGGCTCACCTCGGTAAACGCCGTGGTGCCCGCGCTGCTGGCCGGCAACACGGTCATCCTGAAGATGGCGCAGCAAACCCCGCTCGTCGCCGAGCGCTACGCCGAGGCCTTCCGCAGCGCCGGGCTGCCGGACGGCGTGTTTCAGTTCCTGCATATCGACCACGATCAGGTGGCGCGCGTCATCGGCGACTCGCGCACGGGCTTTGTCGCCTTCACCGGGTCGGTCGGCGGCGGACAGGCGGTACAGCGCGCTGTAGGCGCGCGCTTCGTTGCCACCGGTCTCGAGCTCGGCGGCAAGGACCCGGCCTACGTGCGGGCCGACGCGCCGCTCGAAGCGACCGTCGAAAGCCTCGTCGACGGTGTGTACTTCAACGCGGGCCAGTCCTGCTGCGCGGTCGAGTGCATCTATGTACACCAGGGGGTGTTCAAGGACTTCATCGACGCCTTCGTCGACCTCACCCGCCAATACCGGCTGGGCAATCCGCTCGCGCCGGAAACCACACTCGGCCCGCTCGTGCGCACCGCTGCCGCGAACCACGTGCGCTCGCAGATTCGCGACGCCCTGCACAAAGGGGCGAAGGCGCTTCTCGACCCGGAAGCTTTTCCCGCCGCCCAGGACGGAACGCCGTACCTCGCACCTCAGGTGCTGATCGACGTCGATCACACCATGCAGGTCATGACGGAGGAGAGCTTCGGCCCAGTGGTCGGCATCATGCCGGTCGAGAACGACGAACAGGCGGTCGCGTTCATGAACGACAGCCGGTACGGTCTCACCGCTTCGATCTGGACCTCGGACGAGGAAGCCGCCTTGCGGATCGGCGACCGGGTCGAAACCGGCACCTGGTTCATGAACCGCTGCGATTATCTCGACCCGGCGCTGGCCTGGACCGGGGTGAAGGATTCGGGACGCGGCTGCACGCTTTCGCGGTTGGGGCTCGAGACGTTCACGCGCCCCAAGTCGTTTCATTTGCGACTTCGCCTCTAGCTAGCAGGGTGCTGCGAACACTGAGCCCGGCAACGGAAGTCGCGTGCCATCGCTCTTATTTCCCGCTGCCTCCACCACTGGCCACGCGGCAAGCGTTCTCATGCGTGGCCTTCCGGCCGCTCGAAGAAGGAGGGATTCCTCCACCGATTCACTGCATCATGTCAGGAATCGGCCGTCAGAACGTGATCGAGCGCACCGCGAGCCGGTCGATCCACACCCAGTCGAACGCGTCGGACCCGGGCGTGCGGACGGTGTCGACCACGCGGATCGTGACGGGACCGCTGAGCGTTGCGGGCAGCGGACCCACGAGGACCGTACCATCGGGGATGAACGGCAAGGAGCCCATCGACACGGGTGTGAACGTCGCACCGTTCGTCGACCACTCGAAGCGCATGTCGTCGCCGTCCGTGGGCTCCGAGCGCTCACCCTGGACGAGCAACTGGACCACGCTCCCGGGTGCCACGTCGATGACGAAGCGATGCTCGAGGAGCCCGTATCGACTGGACGGATTGCCTCCGGTCTGTTCCTCGCCGATCGACTCGCCCAGATTGTTCGCCGACTGCGTATCGAGATAGGTTCCCGCGATCACCGTCCCGGACACAGACGTTTCGGACTCTGTATGGCGCTCGACGACGACGGGCGGCCCGCACGCGCCGGGGTCGAGGTTCGTGCGCTGCGCTTCGTTCGCGCCGAACCCGAGCGAGCCGATCCCGCAGGTGAGGCTCTGTCCCTGTACCAGATACAAGAACAGCGCGCCGCTCGCCGGGATCGCGGGATCGGAGAACGTCGGCGTCATGCTGCTGCCGATGCACGACCCGAAGTCGCCCGCGGCTAGACCGGCGAGATCGCCGCGCGTGACGGAGTAGGCGTCCGCGCCCGCAACCGTCGGCCAGCTCAGCACGATCGTCGAGCTTCCGTCCTTGGCCGCGAGAACGCTCGGGCTCGCCGGCCTGCGCCGCGACGCGTCGGTCGACGCGCAGTCGCAGGCATTCCCCGCGCCGTCGCCATCGGTGTCGGCCTGTGTGGAGTTCGCGGTGCTGGGGCAGTTGTCGCAGAGGTCGCCCACCCCATCCGCGTCGGAGTCGCGCTGGAGCGGGTTGTAGAGGGTGCGGCACTTGTCCGCTCCGTCGAGCGCGCCGTCGTCGTCGACGTCGGGATCGAGCGGATCGAGGCCAGCCGCGAACTCGGCGCCGTCGCCCAGTCCGTCGCCATCGCTATCGGGCGTGAGCGGGTTCGTGCCCAGACCCACCTCGGCGCCGTCGCTCAGGCCGTCGCCGTCGCTGTCGGGCACGAGCGGGTAGGTGCCGCGGGCGACCTCGTCTCCGTCCGTCAGCCCGTCGTCGTCGGAATCCGGATCGTTCGGGTTCGTACCGAGCTGCGACTCGGCGGCGTCGCCGAGGCCGTCGCCGTCGGTGTCCACGTCGACGACGATGTCGAGCGCCACGGAGAGCCAGGCCTCCTCGTTGCCGGCCGCATCCACCGAGCGGTATTCGAACGTATGCGGTCCGACCCCGGTCACCTGAACCGCCTTCGCGTAGGTCTCGATCGCTCCGCCGTCGCGCCGGTACTCGATGCGGCTGCAACCGGAGGCGAAACCGTTGTCCGGCGGATCGGCGCAGGAAAGCTGCACCGTCCAGAACCCCGTCGTGGCCCCGCCGATGAGAATTCCCGTGGCCGCGGTCTCGATCGTGGACGTCGGAGCGACGGAGTCCTCGGGGAAAGTCGTCACGAAAGCGAGCGCCGCGGGATCCACGGAGGACTCGATCGCGCGCAGGTAGGTGCAGGCGTCGAACGCCGGCTGATCGAGCGATACGTAGCCGTTGATCCTGGCGGTGATCGTGACCTCAATGGGCAGATCGGTCGCCGGATTGCAGGCCGGCAGCGGCTCGTCAGGCAGAAGCAGATAGCTAAAATACGGCGGTAGCTCGAGGCGCACCAGGTCGCCCGCGCCGGCCCCGAGGCGCCGCTTGATCGAACGCGGCCACGCCTCGCCCGGATACAGGATGCTCAGCTCGATCTCCGCGCCTGCGAGAGGCGTGCCCGACGCATCGCGCACGTCGATTCCGAGATTCGCACCTTCCGCCGTGGGGAGGTTGAAGCGCCCGAGAAAGTCGATCACGTGGTTTTCCACGTCAGGGCCGCGGTGGTCGGTCCAGCCGACACGGACGTTGCGCGGGACTGTGGGACCACCTTCGCGCTGCGCTGCGGCCACGTCGTAGTGGTGCGAGAGGTGATACGGCGGCACGAAGCTCTGCGCCTGATCGTGGATGATCGGGAAGAAGCCGTGCATCAAGAACACCTGGTCGACAGGTGCCACGTCGGGTACCTCGTCGCCATCGAGATCCAGCGTGATCTCGGGCAGTCCGAACGATTCTCGCAGGTGCGTCACCGTGATCATGTATTCGGCGGCGACCATCTGCTCGAACAGGCCGCGCACCCCCAGAGCGGTTTCATCGAGCAGCGTAACCTGGTGATGCGCGAGATCCTCGCCGATGACGAGCCCGGACTCGGCATCGGCGGCGCTGTCCATGAGGTCCCAGAGCAGGGCAGCCACCGCCAGGTCCTCGGCCGAGTATCGGCCCCCGGTGATCCGGCCGACGCGAACCTCCCAGGCCTTGATGTGGTATTCGAGGTCCCAAAACCCGTCGTAGAAGGAATCCGTCGCACCGTCGATCGTCTGCGCGGCGAGCGTCGGTAGGAAGCTCGCGAATCCTTCCTTCATGGAATCGCAGGTGTTGAAGTTCGCATAGCCCTCATGGTTCTCCTGCGGCTCCATGCATGCCGTACCGTCGATGAAGTGCTGGTACAGGTGATGCGTGTACTCGTGCCACTCGCCATTCTCCGGTGCGAAGTCGACCGGCAGCGGGCCGGGCATGCCGTCGCGGCTCTCGTAGGCGGACGCACCCACGCCCAGGACGATCCCGTCTTCCTCGTCGTCGCGATAGAACGCCATATCCGCCGGCACGTCTCTGGGCGGGTCATAGGCGGGATCGCTGGTGGAGAACGTGTAGACGTGGACCGTGGGCGGGGTGATCGGCGTGACCTCCGTTTTCACCCAATCGACGAACTGCCGCAGCCGGTAGTAGATGTTCGCCATGTCGTCGAGCTGCTCGGACTCGACGTTGGTGGAATGCGTTCCCGAATCGTCGAACGGGAAGTGCAGCACGACTTTTTCGCCGGGCGGCACAGTGACCTCCCGCTCGAGCCAGGCAGGTCCGGCAGGTGCCAGCTCATACCGGGTCCGGATGTCGAACGCGGGTGCGGGGTTCGGGCCGTGGTCGTTGTCGATCAGCGTTACGGTCAAGGAGTAATCGCCCGGAGGAACGTCCTCGAACGCGTAGCCGCCGAAGGTGTTGACCGGCTCGTCCTCGACGAGCACCCCTTCCGTCGTGGTCAGCTCGACCTTCAGCCCGCGCAGCGGGTGGCCACGGCCATCGTCGATGTTGACGACGAGGCGGGCGGGGCTCGCCTGCCAGCTCGGCCGTCCCGAGCGCCAGAAATCCTCATGGACCAACTTCGGCGTCCCACCGGCCGCCGGGATGCTCCACAAGCCTCTCGTGCCCCGGTACCTGCAGGTGAACCCGTCGAACGATTCGAGGATCGTGCGTGTGCCCGCGAGGAGGATGAGATCGCCGTCCGGTGACGGTGCCGCGGAATCCAGCATGAAATCGGGCTGCACGCCCGGCAACGGACAGATGTCCTGCGCCTCGGTCAGCTGCACGAGCCCGGTGCGGTCGGGACGGATCTTGAACCACTCCTGCCGGAAGACGAAGGAGCCGTTCTCCAGGATCGTGTAGTCCGCCCGGAACACGATCGTGTTCCCGTCCGGCATCCATACCGGATTGAACACGTTGGGCATGGTCAACTGGTCCGGGATGTTGACCAAGACTCCGTAATCCTGGCCGCCTGGGCCAAGGTCGTCGACTGCCAGCACGTTCGTCTGCGGATCGGTGTTCCACTTGAACACGAGCCGGCCTTGCGCCGACACGTCGGGGATGCTGGCGACAGTGAATGAGTAAAGCAGCAGAAGATTCGTTCCGTCCGCGTTGACCTGGTACAGGCGCTCTGCCGGTGCCCAGAAATAGACTCTCGTCCCGTCCGGGCTGAAGACGGGGCCGCTCGGCGGGGGCAGACCGAGCGTTGTCGTGTTGAGCACGACCTGGCGGCCGCTGCCGTCGGCATTGACCTTTTCGATTCGATACTGCACCGGGGAAGGCGATATGGAGATGAAAACCAGCTTGGTCCCATCCGCGGACCAGGAAGGATCGCGGTGATTCTCGCCGGGCACCGGATGCGTGAGAGGGGCCGTATCGACCACGATCGCGGTCCGTGCTTCCGGCGTTCCAGGGTCCACGACGCTCGTCCAGGCGATGCCGTGGTTGGAACCGGGGAAGGTGGCGAGGGCCGTACCAGCTCCCGCCGCGACGAGTAGCGCGACCGTTGCGACAGCCGACGCTCGAACGCGACCCGGGCTGACAATCATCCGTCCCCCCAAACCAGCGATTGTCTCTGTGGAGAGCCCCTCGTCGGCGATGTTCAGTTCTCATACCCCGCTCCGCCAGGGACGTCAAGGCGTTTCGGGGCGATCGCGGCGGCTACGGGCGGAGCTCGGCGGTCCAGTTGAGGACGACGGTCGGGGCGGAAGTGGCGCCGGGCACCGGCGCGTCGACGAGAAAGCGCCGGCCGTCGGCGGATACGTCGAACAGGACCGCTGGACCCTCGATGCGGAACAGCCTCACGGGCGTGCCCAGCTCGAGGCTCGCCCCCGAGGTCGCCGGCACGGCCATCACCTGATCGTCCGCGGTGACGTAGAACAACTCCCCGCCCTCGCGCGGCCACCGCGGGAGACCGCCGCCCGCGGTCGAGACGCGTCGCCGGTCTCCCGGCTTCGGGAACCGCTCGACGTACACCTCCCGCTGCCCCGTCTCGTTCGACACGTACGCGACCCAGCGCCCGTCGGGAGAGAATGCGCCGCCCGCCTCCGCGTATCGCGTGCGAACGAAGGGGAACGGCTTGCGCTCGCCGTCGAGCGGAAGAGCCCACAGGTCCCAGTCGGTCGTCGCATGGCGATCGCCGTAGAGCAGGAACCTCCCGTCCGGCGACCAGTCGAAGGCCCAATGCAACGTGCTCTGCGACGGGACCAGCTCCTGCATCTCCCCGCCGGCCACGGGTTTGAGGTGCAGGTTGGGTGTGTTGTCCCTGGAGATGGCGAAGGCCAAGCTCCGCCCGTCCGGCGACCAGACGGGCGCGTCCGCGTCGTCCGCGTCCGTGAATCGAGCCGGCACGTTGCGCGCGACGTCGATCAACCAGATTCCGCTCGACGCGGTCTTCGCGTCTGTGATCGTCACGGCGACCTGGCTGCCGTCCGGCGCGATGCGCAAGTTCTCGTAGTCTGCCTGAGGGCCGACCTGCCCGATCTCGAGCCCGTTCCGGTCCTTCCAGGAGAGCCGCGACTCGACGGCGCCGGCGCTGTACACGAGCACTCCGTTGTCCGACGCGGAGAAGAGGGGTGGGCCGAGAGCGCCCCACTGACTCATCCCGTCGACGATCGGCGAGGTCTCACCCCGGACACTCAGCGCGTCGAGATCGAAGACCTGCGCGACGAGGACGCCCTGGCGCGTGTACAGCAGGTAGCCGGGGGACACGTACTCGGCGTACGAGGGGACATCGAGGAGCCGGCGGGTCCGGCCCGACTCGAGCGCGGTGACGCAGGTGACGATCTCCTTCTCCCCGACCTCGCACAGGGAGAGGAAGTGCCGGCCGTCGGGCAAGAAGCTCGGCCAGAAGGGCCATCCGTGTCGGACCTCCGCCCCCTTCGCGTCGCGGAGCACCACCCGTTTCGGAGTCCCCCCGTCGGCGGAGACACGGTACAGGCCGTCGTCGTGACCAGGGGCCTCGCTGATGCCGAAGAGGATCGTCCCGTCGCGCCCCCAGGCTCCGACCTGAGCGGGGCCCGCGCCCGGGGCGTCGCACAGCTTTTGCGGCAAGCGGCTGCCGATGGCGACCTTCTTGAGCTGTCCCCCCGAGAAGAAACCGATCGACCGGCTGTCGGGAGACCAGAAGAACGACCACCCTCCTTCCGTCCCGGGCAGCGGCCGAGCCTCGAGGTCGTCGATCGAGCGCAGCCAGATCTGCGCCCGTCCGTCCGAATCGACGCTCGCCGCGACGTGACGCCCGTCGGGGGAGACGCGCGCGAGATCGCCCGTCCCGGTGGGCATCGCGAGCGGAAAGCGCGCCACGCGCACTTCGCTCGCCGGCCGCTCGAGCGGGCGAAGGGCGAACCACGCGGCCGCGGCCACCGCGACCACGGCGAGCGCCCAGCCGATGCGGCCGGCGAGGCCGGTACGCGCGGCGACCGGAGCGACCGCCGCGGAAGGAGCTCCTCCCTCGGCGATCCATTTCAACTGCAGGCCGACGTCCCGCGCCGACTGCCAGCGCTCGTCGGGCTCGCGGGCAAGGCAGGTGCGCACGAGCCGATCGAGCGCGAGCGGGGCCAGCGGCAGCTCCCTGGCGATCGACGGCCGCTCGGCCGAGAGGATCGCCGCGATCAGACTGGCCGCGCTCTTGCCCTGGAACGCCTTGCGTCCCGTCGCCATCTCGTAGAGCACGGCGCCGAGGGCGAAGATGTCGGCGCGTGAGTCGGCCTCCTGTCCTTCGAGCTGTTCTGGCGACGCGTACTGGAAGGTCCCGACGAACGACCCCTCGCCCGTGAGCGCCTCGGGTCGCGAGCCGAGGGTCTGCGTCGCCGCGTGCGCGCCGACGCTCGGCAACGCGAGCGACTTGGCCAAGCCGAAGTCGATCAGTTTGATGCCCCGCCGCGTCAGCATGATGTTGGCGGGCTTGAGGTCGCGGTGGACGATCCCGCACGCGTGCGCCGCGCCGAGCGCTTCGGCGACCTGAGCGCCCAGGTCGTAGACCTGCGTCAGCGGCAGCGGCCCTCGTTCGAGTCGCGCGGCGAGGCTCTCACCGTCGACCAGCTCCATCACGAGGAAACGCGTGCCGTCCTCGGCCTGCTCGAGTCCGTGGACCGTCGCGACGTGCGGGTGGTTGAGTGACGCCAGCACGCGCGCCTCGCGCTCGAGCCGCGCGAGCCGGTGCGGATCCTCCCGCACTTCCGCCGGCAGCGCCTTGATCGCCACTTTGCGCCCGAGCCGGGTGTCCTCGGCGCGGTAGACCTCGCCCATCCCGCCGGCGCCGAGCCTTTCGGCAACGCGGTAGTGCAGCAGGCTCTGTCCGACTCGAATCGACACGAGCGGCCAGGCTACTCCGGAAACGGGCAGGCAGGGAACACCCGACGAGCAGGAGCGCGGGTCGGAGCCTCGAGCCGGGGCTCTCTGCGCAAGGGCACGCGCCCGCCGGCTCCAGCGCGAGGTTCGCCGCCGAGGCGCGCACGACGTCGAAGATCTACCGCGCGTCGTCGCGAAGCGATGCGATCGCGATCACTCGGCGGTGTACCGAATGCCGAGCCTGGGACCATCTCCCTCGCCGGACTGTGCGCATTGGTGGGCGTTCCGCTCGCCGGCGTACCACTGCACTTGGTCGGCCGTGCCGTCGCCGTCCCACTCGCCGTTGAACTGCAGCCGAAACTCAGTCCGTCCTACGTGGTTGATCCAGGGCAACTCGTTCAGGCTCAGCCCCACGACTTGGCTACCGGGGAACGGCAGCGTCTGCGCGAGCACCGTGGATGACCCGGGGATCGCATCGTAGTCCCCCGGCTCGACACCGAGGTTGCCAAACGTCCCCTCGACGATGCGCACCGAGATCGTCTGGAACGGTCCCGTTCCAACCGTACCCTTCACGGCGGAGGAGGTCATGTAGATGGTGGCAGCTATGATCTGCGCCGCGTCGGGAAGAGCCTGTGTATCGAAGGACAGAATCCCACGGTATCCGACCTGGGCGCCCTGGTTCCTGTCGTCGCCCGTGATCACCGGGGTCGAAGCCCACCCATAGGTCGGTGGGACGCCGTCCTGCTTCCAGACGTGTCCGTCGTTGTCCGGGTCCGAGCAGAAGATCGGCTCGCAGTAGTCGTTCTGGAACGGAGGTATCCCGCACACATCGCCGACGCCGTCGTCGTCGCAGTCCCACTGATTCGCGTTCGACTTGGTAGGACAGTTGTCCACGTTGCCGCACACCGTGTCGCCGTCGGCATCGTTGGCCGCGTCGTTCGGGCAGGCGTCGCACGCATCGCCGAGACCGTCGCCGTCGGAATTCTGCTGCGTCGCGTTGGCGATCGTCGGGCAGTTGTCCACGGGGCATGTGTTGGCGGGAAAGCCGGGGTTGCCCGCGCCGTCCGCGTCGGTATCGGTGCACGTGTCGCAGGCGTCGCCCGTAGCGTCACCATCGGCGTTCTGCTGGCCCGCGTTCGCGGCGCTCGGGCAGTTGTCGCAGACATCGCCGCGGCCGTCGATGTCGGCGTCGGCCTGACTCGCATTCGCGACGCTCAAGCAGTTGTCGCAGACATTGCCGCGGCCGTCGGTGTCGGCGTCGGCCTGACCCGCATTCGTCACACTCGGGCAGTTGTCGCAGCCGTCCCCCAGTGTGTCCCCGTCGGAGTTGGCCTGCGCCGAGTTTGCGGTGGTGGGGCAGTTGTCACAGACGTCGCCGACGGTGTCCGCGTCCGTGTCCGCCTGGTTCGCATTCGGGACGGTCGGGCAGTTGTCCTCTATATCGTGCGCGCCGTCGTGGTCGAAGTCCGGATCGGTGGGGTCCAAGAGCGCGAGGTCGCATCGGTCGGCGAGCTGCTGCGTGAACGCGCACTCCCAGTCGGTGGGATCCTCCGGTCGCTCCGCGCCGGACGAGTCGCGGCCGTCGATCCTTCGATCGAGTCATCGTCGGTCGGCACGACGATCCAGAAGAAACTGCCGGGGCCCGGCTGGAACCGATAGCTTCCGCCGTCGCCGATCCCGCAATCGTGGCCCGAGTAGCCGTAGGTCGAGACGCTCGCGAGCGGACCGTATTCCACGTTGTGGCTCGCCGACGCGCAGCCGCTCGCGTAGTCGATGAGCACGTCCTCGCCGTCCTTGCCCACGGCGAGGATCGTCGGCTCTCCCGGTCCACAGCCGGCCGCATCCTCGACGAGCGTGTACTCGCGCCACTCGAGGACGACGTCGTCGACCGCCGCACCGAAGCCCGGGCGTGGATCAGGATCTCCCGGCAGCGCTTTCTGCGTCACCTCGAACCCGAACGCTCCCCGGAACGCGGTACCGGTGTCGCCGATCCGGTCCTCCAGCAGCTCGAACGCCAGGTCCGGCCCGCCGAGCCGTGTGATGTCCATGTTGCGGATCGGTCCGTTCTTCGTTACGAACGGCGTTCCGTCGGGAGGACCCGCAAGCAAGTATGGTGGGCTCGACACGCCAGGCCCCTCGAAGAAGCACCCGGCCTGACCCTCCCGCGAGATGTTTGAGGACGAGCCTCCCGCGTCGATCGGCGCGAACATCGGATAGCCGCCGAGGGCGGCCGGATCGCCGCCCGTGACCGCGCCGAACGGCCCGGTGATCGAACCGAGCACCGCGTCGTCACCCGTGAGAGCGGCCGAAACCAGGGCCGTGCACGTCCCGGTCGCGGGCAGGCAGTCCGCGTGGGTGGAGCATTCGGGCAACGGCGGGAAACCCCAGCCGCAGAATCCGTTGACGCAGGGCCCCGGCGGGCAATCCGCGTCGGTGGAGCAAGAGTACGTCCAGTTATCGCATACTCCGCGCACGATGTCGTTCCTGTTGTCCAGCTCCCAGGTGAACGTGGCGTACCCGTCGGACAGGTCCAGCGACAAGTTCCAGGCAAAGTTGCGGATCTCGGCAGCGTGGGTCGGGTCACCGTCGGCGTCGGTTCCTGTATGGACCTTCGCCACCACCGGCGTGAGGAGCAGCTCGAACCAGCGTAGATCTCCCGCCCCGCTGATCGTCTCGTAGGCTTGACACCGGTTGCCGGATCCCGACCCGAGACAAACGGGATCGGTCGTTCCGCCGATCCTCCCCGTGTGCCACACACCGCCAACACCCGTCGGGTTCTCTACGCACGTGCCGGTTCCCTGCGGGCAGTCGGCGCTCGTGTAGCACCCGAGCGTCGTCAAGATGGAGCATCTTCCCGGAGCCTTGGTCTGGTGACCGCAGCCGCCCCTGATATTCCAGCTTCTGTTCAAGACGGTGTCGGGGGGATCGCGCTGCTCGATGCTCTGGCAACTCATGTGGATAGAGCCCGGACAGAACTGGTCGCGTACACACCCTATCTCCGGCGCATTCTGGCAGCGACGGTTGTCGGCACCGTTGAAGTTCGTGTCCTCGCCCCACTGGGCGATCACGTCGGTGAACTGGTCAGGATCCGTGGTAGCCGAGATTCCCGACACGAAGCCGCCGCCAGTAATATCGAAGTTCCAGGGCGAATTGAGGCCCGCGTTCAACGTCCCACCCGCGGTCAGGTCGGACCAGACCGTGGTCTCGTATCGCCCGTGGAACGGCCCCCCGACGATCGGGTTCTCGATCGTGCCGTCGCCATTGAGGTCGCGATCCTGCACGCCGCCCAGCGGAAAATCGGTCGAGTAGTAGACCGACTGCTCGTCTACGTCGAGGGACGTACGGGCCACGAGGATCTCGTGCGTCGCTCCGCTCGTCACGTCAACGAGAAGCTCGGTCTTGGGTGTGCCGAGCACTTCGTCCGCCACATGGATCGTGAACGAGACGGTTTGCGGGACGCCCGCGGGAACCGAGGCGAGAACGACCGGCGAGCCCAGAATCGACAGCTCGGTGGCCAAGGGGTTGTTGACCCGATCGGGGTCGGAGCAGTCGAGGCTCCCCGGGGCACAACTGGCCGGGCTGTCCGCATCCGCTCGAACCGCGCGCAGTGCGACGGTGACGTTGCTCGCGTCCGTCATCGACCGGAACGAGACGTCGTATTGCACGATCTCGCCCGCGTCCAGGTAACGGTCGGGATCGCTCGCGCCCGTGGGGCCGACCTCGCAGCCGCCTCGGACGCGCGTGAATCGGTCCCGCCCAGCCTGCTCGATCGGCGAGGGCTCGAACATGGAGGCCCGCAGCACTTCCCCGCCAAGGACGGTTCCGGCCAACAGCAACGCGGGAACGACTCGCCGGCTCATGCACTCACCCCCTGGCACGACTCAAGCCCCGACCGTTTGTGTTGAGTCTATGGTGGTGTGGGTCGGCGGGCAAATGCCTGGGCGAATAACCTATCTCGTCACCGTGGCCCAGAAGGGCAGGTATTTCTTCGCGTCTTTCACTCCTTGCTCGGTCACCGGGGTCCCGGTCACGTTGAGCTTGGTCAGCTTCGGCAGCGGCTTGAGGTGCAAGAGACCGGCATCGGTGACCTGGGTCCCGGTGAGGTTGATGCCGCCGAGGCTGCTCACGCGACCCAGGTGCACGAGGCCGGCGTCGGTGACCGCGTCGTTCGTCAGGTTCACTCCCTCGAGCCGCGGCAGGCCCGAAAGGTGCACGAGACCGGCGTCGGTCACTTTCGTGTCGGCCAGGTTGAGGGTCTCCAGGCTCGCCAGGCCCTTCAGGTGCGCGAGGCCGGCGTCGGTCACCGCGGTGCGCATGACGCCGAGATACTCGAGCGCCGCGAGGCCCTTCAGGTGCACGAGACCGGCGTCGGTCACCTTCGTCCCGCCGATGTTCAGGACGCGGAGCTTCGGCATCGACTTCACGACCTCGAGCGCTCCGTCGTCGATCGGCACGTCCATGAGACCGAGGCTCCTCGAGGTCGAGTAGTCCCGCGAGCAGCGGCGAACTCCGTATCGAGCTGGGCCGACTTCCCCAGGCCCACGCTGACGATGCGATTCCCGTCGCGCTTCACCGTCCCACCCGCTGCTTCGAGGGCGGCCTCCACGCCCGTCGACGCGGAGCGCGTCTTGGGCGCCGGTGGCGGTGATGTCGCAGGCGCCTGACGCATCGCCGCGTTCTCCTGCTTGCTTTCCGTCGGCTCCAGCCGAAACTCCAGGTAGTCCGTTCGGATCGGTTTCACGAAACGCGGCTCGCCCGGGTACGGCTCGTCCCTCAGGTAGTAGCTCAGCCGGACGCGGCGGTCCTCCGGGTAGTAGAAGGCGTGCCAGAACGTCCGCTCCGGGGGCTGTTTCGGGTTCGCGGCCTGCGACGCCTGCGCGTCACAGCTCTTGTGGAAGCCGCGGATCGTCTCGTCGTCGAAGGCACCCGTCGCGAGCTTCTCGCTGAGGTACGCGTAGCGCTTGCAGGTCGCGCGTGCCTTCTCCGCCGACGGGGGCTTGCCATTTTCGAGTTGCTTGTGGAGGGTGAAGTTCGTCATGACGAGCGGCTGGCCCGGGTTCTCGATGATGTACTCCTTGTTGTGCGACTCGGAGTACTCCCAGACGAACGCATTGCCGTTGCGGTCGGCGATCAGGTAGTGCACGGGGACGTACTGGTAGTACTGCTTGGTCGCCATCAGCGTCTGCCTTCGCCTCCTCGACCGTGGCGCACGTGTCGAGGAGCAGGCGGAGCGTCTGCAGCTCGCCCAGACCCACGGCGGCGGTCCTGCGTCGGCTCCATCGACATGGTCGAAGAGCTGCGTCGTCCATGGCCAGCGTGACGGTGAGCCCCTCGGAGTTGATGCCGTCGAGCACGCCGCTCAGGAGGTCGTAGGCGACCATCGCGATCGAGGCGTACCCCTGATCCGGGT
The DNA here is from genome assembly GCA_963824225.1 of uncultured Acidobacteriota bacterium. Lineage (GTDB taxonomy): Bacteria > Acidobacteriota > Polarisedimenticolia > Polarisedimenticolales > Polarisedimenticolaceae > CAWGOF01. Next base: position 2,621,953 of record CAWGOF010000003.1, read on the forward strand.
GCAGCTCGAGCAGGTACGGGCGCGCGGTGGGATGCAGCATTCCGGGCGGCAGGAAGCCGAAGCTCAGCGCGCCGGTCGTGAAGTCGTAGTCGCGGCTGACCACGCTCTTGCCGTTCGCGGTGGAGGACGGCGGCAGGTGCGCGATCGGAGCAGCCGGCCTTGAGGTCGGTGAAGCCGAGCGTCGTGAAGTCCCAGCCGTCGTCCTCGATCGACTTGCCGAACGCCGCCGCGACGCCGCGCATGCGGTCGAGGAGGATGGGGTTGTTCCGCTCGAGGAACTTGCGCATGCGCCCGCACCTGCAATGGGGTCCTGGACCGGGTCGAGACGGACGCCGTAGCGCTCCTTCGCGATCTCGGCCAGCGCGCGCCCGATCTCCTCGTTGGTCCCACGCAGGACGAGGTGGCGCACCTCGAGCGAGTCGTCAGGTCCGCCGGCGATGACCCGGTCCTCCTGGACGACCCTGTTCGACTCAGCGGCGGATAGGCAGCCGGTCACGGCGAGAAGCGACAGTAGAAGGATTCGCATGATGTGAGGGCGCATGGCAGAAACTCCTTCTAGTACCTCTCGCCGGCGAGACGCCTCGAGAGGAGTAGAGACCCAGCAGTCGCGAGCGCGGCGAGCGCGATCCACGGAGCGCCGACGCTCTCCGCCGCGGCAAGCAACGAATCGAAAAGAGGCGGCCCGGCCGCGCCCGACTTGACGAGCAGGACGAGCGACCCCACGAGCGCGAGAGCGGCCGCGGCAGTCGTCGGCCACGCGCGCATCCACGGAAAGGGGATCGGCGGGGGTGCGGTGGCCTCGCGGTGGACGGCCTCCATCACGGAGGCGTGGAATCCCGACGAGGGCAGGATGTCCTCCTCGCCGCCGAGGACCCGGTCGATCTCCTCGTCTCTCACCGTGTGAGCTTCCGGCGTAGGAGCTCGCGACCGCGATGCAGCCTCGCCTTGACCGTCCCCTCGGGAATGCCGAGAGTCTTCGCGGTGACGGCCACGTCCGACCGGTGAAAGTAGAAAACCATCATGGCTTCCCTGTACTTCGCGGGGAGGGCCTGCACGGCTGTGCGCACGGCGCGGTCTCGATCGGACTGGTCAACCCCCTCTGCCCCGGAACGGCCATCGCGAAGCTCCCCGACGTCCTCGATCGAAACGGTCCGAGGCGGGATCCGTCGCAGCTCGGAGCGGAAGAGATTCAGCGCCAGGGCGAACAGCCACGTGGAGAAGGCCGAGTCTGCGCGCCAGCTTCCCAGGGTGCGATAGGCGCGCAGGAACGCTTCCTGCGCGAGGTCCTCGGCGCGCCCCGAGTCCCGCGCAAATCGATACGCCAGGCTCACGAGCGGCCCCTGCCAACGCGTGACGATCCGGCCGAACGCGGAGTCGTCGCCGGCCAGTACCCTCCGGACGGTTTCGCGGTCCTCGTCATGGCTCACCCGCGTCTTCCACCTGGGGTTCGACGCCACGGGTGCCGCGAGGGTTGCAAAATAATGCAACGGGAGGCGACGGCGCGTCGTCCCACCGGATGCAGCGCCGGGACAGTTGCATGGGAGGTCCGGATGTCAGTGAACACCACTGCGATTGGCGCCTTCATACTGGGCATGGTCGGGTCGATCGCGACGTTCGGATTCTTCGCCGTCGCGTCGTGGGCGAACGCGCGACGCCGCGAGCGGGAATCGTATTACCGGAGCGAGGTCCTGAAAAAGCTCGCCGAGGCCGGGCAAGACGGATCGAGCGCCGCGCTGGAGATGTTCCGCGAGCAGCAGCGGGCGGAGGTCAGGAATCGACTCGAGACCCAGAGGCTCGGCGGGCTGATCTTGACCGCCGTCGGACTCGGACTGATGGCTCTCTTGAAAGGCGTGGCCAGCCACGAGGCGGCCTGGCTGTCGGGGCTCATTCCCACCCTCGTCGGCGCGGTGCTGTTGCTCTATTCCTACGTCTTGGCACCGCGGCAGCCGCAGTAGCGCGCTCGGGCCTAGTAGGGGTGAGCCGCGCCACGAACCCCGGTCGGGACGGCGACGTCGGGGCCGCGCACCGTATCGGGCGAGCGGGCCAGCACGAAGCGCGTGTCACCGGTCAGTACGACGCCGAGCTCGTGATCGCGGACGAACTCACCGAGAGCAACGACGAACGCGGAGAGGACGAGCCCACGCACGTCAGATCGAACGCCGCGATGTGGCTTCCTTCATCCCAGGGCAACACACCTATAATCCGGACCCCATGACGCTCCTCCCTGGCACGAGGTTGGGACCCTTCGAGATTCTAGCGGCGACCGGCTCCGGCGGGATGGGAGAGGTCTACCGCGCCAAGGACACTCGGCTCGATCGAAACGTCGCGATCAAGGTCCTCCCCGAATCCCTGGTCCAGGACCCGGGGCGACGGCAGCGACTGGTGCGCGAGGCGCGCGCAATCTCGAGTCTGTCCCACCCCAACATCTGCGCCCTCTACGATGTTGGCCATCAGGACGGCGTCGACTACCTCGTCATGGAATACCTGGAGGGCGAGACGCTCGCGGAGCGTCTCGGCAAGGGTCCGCTGCCATTCGATCAGGTGATGCGCTACGCGCTGGAGCTCGCCGGAGCGCTTGACGCCGCGCACCGTCGGGGAATCGTCCATCGCGACCTCAAGCCGGGCAACATCATGCTGACCCGGACGGGCGCCAAGCTGCTCGACTTCGGTCTTGCGAAGGCGGCGGCACCCGCAGACGAGGCGGCCGAGCCATCGGCTGCGCCCACACGGGCGAATCCACTGACCGCGGAGGGCGCGGTCGTCGGCACGTTCCCCTACATGTCCCCCGAGCAGGTCGAGGGAAGAAACGTCGATGCGCGCAGCGACATCTTCTCCTTCGGCTCGGTCCTGTACGAGACGGTGACAGGACAGCGCGCTTTCGCCGGGACGAGCCCGATCAGTCTGGCCTCCGCCATCCTCGAAAAAGAGCCGGCACCGATTCGCTCATTGAAACCGATGACACCGCATGCTCTCGAGCATGCGATTCGCGTCTGCCTGGCGAAGGATCCCGATGACCGATGGCAGTCGGCGCGCGATCTCTGGCTCGAGCTCAGATGGGCCACGGAACCGGATCCTCGCGAGCATGCGGCGACTTCCCCGACGACGCATCGGCGCGAGTGGATCGCCTGGTCCGTCGCGGCTGCCGGCTTGACGATCGCCGTCATCATCCTGGCGCTCCGGCGTCCCGGCCTTGGCTCATCGGTGCCGCGTCCAACCATGCGATTCAGTGCCGAGCTGCCGATGGGCCAGGTCATCGACAGGCACGCGGGCGGCCACCTGGCGATGTCGCCCGATGGTACACGCATCATCGTTCTCGAGACGGCACCCGCCACCGCCGATTTCGAGCGAACCATGGTCATGCGCTCGCTGGACCAGGGCGAGTTCGTTCCCGTGCCGAACCAGGGTGGAGGCCATCCGTTCTTTTCTCCCGACGGCCAGTGGTTCGGGGGCTTCAACGGAAACAAGCTGACGAAGTTCCCGCTCCAAGGCGGCTCACCGGTGACGCTCTGCGATGCTCCAATCCTTACGCGAGGCGCCAGCTGGGGAGACGACGGCCAGATCATCGCGAGCTTCAACGAGGGCACGACCGGCCTGGTCCGGATCCCCTCCGGCGGCGGCAAGCCGACGCCGCTGACCCAGCTGGACAAGGAGAAGGGCGAGACCGCTCACGCGTGGCCGCAGGTCCTGCCGGGCAGCCGGTCGATCCTGTTCACCGTCTACGGCGCCGGGGGTTTCTCCGACGCGGAGATCGTGGTCATCTCGCTCGTGGACGGCAAGCGCACGTCCATCTTTCGCGGCGGAGACTTTGGCAGGTACTTTCCCAGCGGACATCTCATCTATCTGCAGCACGACACGCTGTATGCAGCCCCCTTCGATCTGGAGCGGCTCGTGTTGACGGGTGAGCCGCGCCCCGTACTCGAAGGTGTCAATGCGAATTGGCTCGGCGGTGGCGACTTCGCTTTCTCTCGGACGGGAGACGCCATCTACGTCAGCTCAGAGGGGCCATCGTTCGGCTATCAGATCCACTGGCTCGACGGGTCGGGCGAGACCCGTCCATTGCACGTCGCTACGGACGACTACGAGACCCCGCAATTCTCCCCGGACGGCAAGCGGCTCGCATTCGGGATCACGAGCGGTCCTCTCCATGGGGACCTCTGGATCAAGGATCTCGAGCGCGACACGGTCTCGCGGCTCACACGCCTGCCGGGGCGAAACAGCATCCCCCTTTGGATGCCGGACGGCCAGAGCATCGTCTTCAGCTCGTACGGCCACGCGGCGCAGGGGATCTATTGGATTCGCGCCGACGGCGCCGCCGAGCCGCAGCTCTTGATGGAGACGAAGGGGGAATCCGAGACTCCCAACTCCATCTCTCCGGACGGCAAGCGCCTCACCTACGCGATGCTGATGGGTGACTTCAGCCGAAGCGAGATCTGGACCGTGCCGTTCGAGGGAGATCGGGATCACCCTCGGCTCGGACAACCCGAGCCGTTCCTGCGCACGCCGGCGTTTCTGGACTCGCCGATGTTTTCTCCCGACGGGCGATGGCTTGCTTACTCCTCCGATGAGTCGGGCGCAGGCCAAGTCTACGTTCGGCCCTTCCCGGGCCCGGGAGGCCAGTACCAGATTTCGGCAGAGGGCGGCTCGCGCCCCCTGTGGTCGCACGATGGGCGCCAGCTCTTCTTCCTGGACGATCAGTCGCGGATCCATGTCGCCGACTGCAACGTGACGGGCGGATCACTCGTTGCTGGCAAGCCCCGCCTCTGGTCGAACAAGTCTCTGGCGTTCATGGGCAGCGCCTACTCGTATGCGCTCGCCGCCGCCGACAGTCGCTTCGCTGTGGTGCTGAAGGCGGAGAAGACGGAACAGCCGCAGCGGAACACGACGGACAGGGTCAAGGTGCTGCTCAACTTCGCAGACGAGCTCACCCGCCGCGTGCCGCCGGACAAGCGCTGATCAGCGGCCCGCAGGCGTCACATCGACCCGACGAGATTCACGAACGCGCCCTGGTGGTCGTAGCTCAGGTCGGTCAGGTCGTCCGAGAAGTCGGTGAAGTTGTAGCCGACGCCGGCCTTCAGGTGCTTGCCGAAGTAACGATAGACCGCGGCCAGGGCGCCGGTGCGGCGTTGGTCGAGATCCGGGAGGTCGAGCATGCGCACCTCGGCCAGGCTCTCCCAGCCCTTGAGGAAGCGCCAGTCGACGCGCAGCACCGCGAGCTGGGCGGCGTTGTCGAAGAACACCCGGTTCACGCGATCGAGGCTCACCTCGCCCATGCGGTAGGCGACCTTGCCGCCGATCGACCAGTTGGTCGAGACGTCGTAGGTCAGATCGAACGCCGCGATGTGGCTCCTCTGCAGGAACTCGACCGGGGTGTTCGTCAGCGTCACCTGATCGGTGGTCGGGATGTTGTAGAAGAACGTGTACTTGGCCAGGGCGCTCCACCGGTCGTTTCGCACCGGCCGGTACGCGTAGCCGAACACGAACTCGGTGTAGCCGCCGTCGAAGAACTCGCCGAGCGAGCTGTCGCTGACCGAGTGGTTCAGCTTGCCGAGCACGCGCCAGTCGGGCGTCAGCACGAGCTTGAAGTTGTTGCGGAAGATCCACTGCTTTCGTTCGGTGACGGTGGTGTCGGGCTGCTCCGCATCGTCCTGCCGGTACTCGACCGCGGTCGAGAACTGCATCCGCTCGTCGCCGTACCCCAGGCGGAATCCAGCCGCCTTGCGCTCGGTCTCGGCGCTGGTCTGGTAGTCGCGCAGCGTGCCGAACTCCGCATTCGCGCCGAGGTTCCAGTGCTCCTTGGCCACGAAGTTGATTCCCGTGGCGTGCGTCAGCCCGGTCAGCGCGTTGCTGTACTGGTACCGCTCCTCGACGTAGACGCTCGACGTGTCCGTGAGCCGGCGCTTCATGCCCGAGACCAGGCTGCCCCGGCGGACGTGCATGCCGTTGTCGGTCCGCTCGTTCTCGAGCGCGTAGTTCAAGTACAGGTTCGTCCGCTCGGAGACCAGGAAGCTCGTGCCGAGCCTGCCGCCGGCTCCGAGGTCGCCGTCTGAGGCCTCGGCGTCGAGCCGGAAGCGCTTCGTGAACCGATACGATCCGCCCAGGCCGTAGCGCCCGTTGTCCTCACGTGTGTCGTCCGACGCGACCGTCTCCTGGACGAAGCCGTAGGCGCGCCACGCCTTGCCGGGGTCGAACTTCACCTGCACGACCGCGTCCGTGCGCTCGCCCACTTCCTGGGTCAGCGGAACGACGGGCGAGTTGTCCTCGCGCAGATCGTTGCGCACGCCGGCGCTGACGTTCCACTGCTCGTTCACCTGATAGCCGAGGTCGAGCTCGATCGCCCGGGTCTCGAGCCCCAGCTCCTCGGTCCGCTGATCGCCCTTGGCTCGCCAGGCTCAGGCGGGGCGTGACCGGCAGCTTGAGCACGCCGCCGAACTGCTCCGTTTCCTTGATCGTCGCCTGGCCCGGCGCCGAGTAGCCGGCTTCGAGGTTCTGCATGTAGAGGGACAGGCGACCGTTCGCTCCGTCGAACAGATCGCCGAGCCCGACGCTCACGTCGGCGCGGTAGGCCCCGGCTTCGGCGTCGGTGAAGCTCAGGGGGTCGGGGCCCTGGAAGCCGAACCCGCCGTCGTCGGACCTGCAGCGCGCTCGAGACGAGCCCCTCGCTCCGTCCGGTCTGCACCTTGACCAACGAATCGGTGCTCATGCGCAGGGTCAGGTCTGCGGCGCCGAGGCTGCTGTCGGTCGCCCCTTCCTCGTTCGAGTTGGCGGTCACGCCGAGCCGCACGTGGTCGCCGAACCAGTAGTGGCCCTGGCCGCCGACGGCCATGGCGTCGAGCTCGTCGAAGCCCGGCGTGTACTCGTACCGGCCACGAGGTACGCCTCGTCGCCGCTCAGGCCGCTGCTGCGGACGAGCAGGTTGTCGTCGGCGGTCGACGACAGCGGCTCGGACAGCAGCACCCGGCCCTGCAGGTAGTCGATGTCGTAGTCCAGGCCGGGCCGCAGGTTGACGACCCCCGTGACGATTTGCGAGTCCTTGTCGCGGAGCTCGATGCGCAGGCGCTCGGAGCCCATCAGGAGGTCCTGGTGGTGCAGGAAGTAGAGCGAGCCGCCGGTGCCCCGGAACTCCTCGTAGCTCGAGATCGTTCCGGGCTCGGCGGCGAATCCGTCGAGTGCGGCTCGCTGCTCGCCGAAGCTGGTCGTGGCCTGGGACTCGTAGTGCGCGTTGGCGCCGTACAGGCCGCGATCGACGTGGGCCAGCTCGTTGCCCAGGTAGCCGACCTTGAAGTTGCCCCACATCCCGTAGTTCTCGCCGTGGCTCGCCTTGACGTAGAACTTGCCCAGGGTCGGGGCCATCTCTTCGACGACCGAGTCGTCGCCGAAGGTCGGGTAGTGTAGATCGGGATCGATGCGCCGGAACAGCGACTCGGGCGACTTGTCGAGGAAGTTGCTGAACAGGTCCTCGACCGGGCCTTCGCGCGTGTCCGCGCTCGCCGTCAGGTGCCAGTTCTCGCTGACCTTGCCGTCGACGAAGAACGCCAGGCGGCCATCGAACGACGAGTCGAAGGGCTGCGGAGCGTTCTCGCCCTCGAGCAGCTCGGCCGGCCCGTTCGAGCGGTTCTCGGACAGCGTGACGTCGGCGATGCCGACGTAGAACAGGTCTCTGCTTCTTGAACTCGAGGTCGCGGAGATACAGCGAGCCGTTGCCCGCGTCGTCGAGCACCGCGACCTCGACCGTGTGCGCCCCGTGCGGAAGGATCTCCTCCGCGGCGAAGCTGCCCTGCGGGTCGACCGGGACCTGGCGGCCCGCGACCCACACCGTGTGGCCGGCCGGGATGCCGCTGCCCTGGACCTTCACCGTGCCGCCGCCGAGCGGAATCCGATGGCGCGCCAGGTCGGCTCTCGCCGTAGGCGGCGAGCAGCTCGGGCGGCGGCCGCTCGGCTGCGTCCGACGTCGCGCCTTCTTCGGGCGACCGACGCGCGGTACAGCCACAGCGGCCGCGGCTTCCGTCTCGTCGAAGTTGCCCTTCGCGTCGTAGGCGCGCAGCACGTACTTGAGCTCGCGCATCGGGCCCGCGAGAGCTTCCGCGGCCGGTTGCCATTCCGCCAGGCCGGCCTCGTCGACGGCGATGATCTCGAGCGGCACGGCCTGCAAGCGACTGCTGCTCGTCGAAGATCCGGATCTCGGCGCGCTCGATGAAGCTCGCATAGTTGTCGTAGGCCTGGAAGCGCACGACCCGGCTCGCCGCTCACCGTCGACGGCGACCGGATGCGCGGCGACGCCGAGGCGCGGGCGCGACGTCGAGGTTGTCGAAGCGGAACTGGATCTTGGCCTCGTCGAGCGCGACGTCGGTGCAGCGCTGGATGTCGGACGAGCTGCGGCCCGGGTCGTCGATCGGCTCGCCGTCGACCGTGATGCGCATCACGTTGAGCTCGTACGGGCTCTTGGGCTTGAGCTCGCGGGTGAGCGGCGTGATGTCCACGCCCTCGTAGTCGTCGAGCGGCACCGGCTCGTCGTACACGACCTGCACGCGCACGAACGACTCGTCGCCCTGGAGGAAGCCGGCGTTGACCACGTCGTCGGACTGGACGTAGCCGCGGCCCTCGTGCTCGGACCTCGCGCTCGCCAGCAGCGGATCCTGCTTGACGGTGTCCATGGCGCGGCGCGCTCGGGCGGCCGACAGGCCGACGTCGTCGCCGTACACCGACGCGGTGCGGCGGTCGAGGCGCTCGTTCCTCGTGTAGCCGACGAACCGCAGCCGCGGGTTCGTCCGATCGGCGATGTCGTTCAACGCGCGCTCGCAGGATCGCGGCGAAGCCGGGCGGAACGATCGGCTGGCCGTTCTGCGAGCTGCGAGCGGCGGCGATCGTGCCCCACGGCGGATCGTAGACCTTGGTCACGATCTCCTCGCCGGCGTCGCCGGGACAGAGTTGCGGCTCGTCCGGCAGCTCCTGCAGGTGGTCGTCGTACCAGAACTCGACCTCGACGCGCCGATTCAGCGTGCGGCCTTGCACGGTGTCGTTCGAGGCGAGGGGGTTCGCGGTGCCGCGCCCGTCGCTCTCGATCGCCTGAGGTCGACAGCTTCAAGCGTCTCCTGCAGGGCCAGCGCGACGCGGCGCGCCCGGGCCTTCGACAGCGCCAGGTGGTCGCCGTAGATGCGCTCGTTGCGGTCGGTCAGCGGCGCGTCGTCGGAGTAGCCGATGAACCGGACCGTCACGTTCTGCCTGTCTTGCAGGTTCGAGATCGCCTGCCGGACCTGTGTCGTGAACTCTTCGGAAATGGGTGTGGTCTCGTCCTCGTACCGCAGGGGCACGATGAGGTTCTTGACCTTCGCCCGCCGCGCATGGCCTTCCTGGTAGCGCAGCTTGCACACCGTCTCCATCCGGCAGACCTTGATGCGCTTGATGTCGTCGGAGACGACGACTTCTTGGTCCTTCAGGTCGTCCCGGACCTCGTCGTACCAGACCTCGACCTCGACGCGCCGGTTGAGCGCCCGGCCGTCTTCGGTCTCGTTCGAGGCGATCGGCTGCGTGTCGCCGAGCCACTCGTACGTGATCGCTTCGGGCGGCAAGTCGAGCGCGCTTCTTGAAGTACTCGGCCACCTCGCCCGCACGCTCGCGGGACAGGCCCAGATTGTCGCCGAACTCCCGCGCCAGAGCCGCCGAGAGCCGCTGCGAGTCCGCGTGCCCGACGAAGTGGACGCGAACGTTCTCTGCGGTTCCGCATGCTCTCGAGGACCTGGGCCACCTTGTCGACGTAGTCCGGCGGGATCTTCGCCACACCCGATTCGAACCGGATCGGCGGAACGACGTTCTTCAGCTTGACGGTCTCGAGCTTCTCGCCGGCGACCTGCTGGACCTCGAGCCGATCGCCGCGCTCGGTGTCGAGCACCGCGGGGTCCTGCGACCAGCGGCGGAACGTCTGGTCGGCGGACAGATGCCGCTCGACCGGCTCGCCCGGCTTCTTGGTCGTCTCGCTCGTCTCGGTCGTCTCGGACGCGGCCGCCGATGCGGCCATCAGCAATCCGAGGATCAGCGCTAGATGGCGGTGTTTGCTCATGCCGTTCACCTACCGTCCGGCACGGGCTTCGCGGGTTGCTTGGGCGGGGCGCCACGACGCCAGAAGATCTCGGCCTCGATCGTCAGCGGATAGCCGACGACCGTCTTGGCCCACGCTTCGGTCAGCTGTTGCTTGACCGCTTGGATGCGCCGATCGACGAGCGCCCGATCCTCCATGTCGGCGACGTAGGACAGGCGCAGCACGGCCGGCGCCTTGCGCAGCTCCTCGAGCAGCAGCTCGATGCGCGGCCGCCACTGGATCGCGGATCTCGGTCGTGCCCGGCTCGAACGCCGCATCGGACAGGTCGATCGCGACCGTGCGGTGGATCGATGCGCCGAAGTCGATCTTCAGGGCCTTGCCGCGCGTGGCGCGCTTGACCTGCACCTGATCGGTCGACATGCGGAAGCCGCTCGGCAGCGTCCGGTCGTCGAGCTTGAGCACGAAGTTGCTGCCGCGGCTCTCGTGCGGCGTGATCGCGCAGGTGATGTGGTATCGCCCGAACGCATCGGTCGTGGCCACGAGACCTCGGGCCGTCACCACGCGCACGCCGGGCAGGCCGGCTTCGCCGTCCTCCTGCCGCCCGCTGCGATTGGCGTCGTTGAACACCTTGCCGATCACGTCGGTGCAATCGAACGTGGGATCGGGCGCGACGCGCACGGTGGCGGTCGCTTCGCCCGAGAGCGGAGTACCGGTCGTGCCGATCAGCACCTGCGCGCGGTTCACGTACTCGCCCTCGGTGACGCCGGCGCCGACGGCGAGCAGGACCTTCAGCGTGCGCACCTCGGTCCCGGCGATGACGAGGCCGCTCCAGGTGAGCTCGAGGCCCACGATCGTCGGCTCGATCGGCACGCCATCGAGGAGGGCCGAGCCCTCGACGTAGGTGAAGCCCGCGGGGAAGCGATCGACGATGCTCACGTCGGTGAGCAGGTCGCCCGACACATTGTTGATCGTGATCACGTACGGAACGAGCTGCCCGCGGCTCACCTCGAGCAGCGGCGTGGTCTTCGAGATCGCGACCGCGCCCGCGAGCCCCGGATCGACCGGGATGTGGTTGTTGAAGATCTGGCTCGTGCCGGGAGCCTGGCTGTCATCGAGCATCACGTGGACGTGGTGGACCGTGCCCGGCGTGCGTGGAGGCACCGACGTCGGCGGCGCGAACTCCGAACGCTGCACCTCGCAGTACTGCGTCGTGGCCGGAAGGGCATCGAGCGTGCTGGCCGGACACCCAGGCACCGAGAACGGCGGCGTCGACGCGTCGGTCGTCGGCGGAATGATCTGCGAGTTGCCGGCGACGTAGGTCCCCCCCGAGGGCGGCGTCACGGCGACGACGTAGTCCCCGCCGCTCGGGCAGGCCAGATCGTTGAAGGTGACGTCGAACTTGTACCAGCCGTCGGCGAGCGTGACCTGCCCTTGCTGGGCCGCATCGTCGAAGCAGGCCGTCGGCAGGAGCGAGCCGCCCGGATCCAAGAGCGTGACGGTCGCCCCGGCGATCGGGGTGCGCGCGATGGAGTTGTAGACGACGCCGTTCGGATCGATCGGCAGGTTCAGGTCCTGCAGGTTGGCCCCGGACGTCACGACGATGTCCGTGATCCGCTGCGGTCCGTTCGTGAACGCCGAGGCCGCCATGCCGAGGAGCGCCGTGCTCGCGCCCGCGCCCGGCGCGCGGAACCGCAGCTCGTAGGGGAGCCCGGTCACGTCGTTCGGCTCGACGCCGAGGATGCGATAGTCGCCGTTCGCGTCGGTCAGCGTCGAATGCACGAGCAGGCCATCGAGATAGAGCTCGACCGTCCAGCCAGCGAGCGTCCGCTCGCCCGAATCCTCGAGGTCGTCGAAGTTGGTGTCGTGCCAGGCCGATCCGCTCAGCACGGCGACGCCGGGGATGCCGCCGACGACGATCGACACGCTGGCGCTCGCCGTCTCGGTCGGCGTGTTCCACGCGACCACGCCGGTGTTCGTCACGATCGTGCCTTGCGCGAGACCCGGATCGAGAGTCGCCCGGAACCGCAGCACGACGACCTCGCCGGGGTCGAGCGGTCCGTAGGTCGTGGCGTAGTCGGCGGTGATCGTCGAGCCGGCGAAGCTGACGCCTGTGGCCGAGCCGTTCATCGTCGCCGATCCGCTGACGTAGGCCAGCTGACCGGGGCTGGATGCGTCGAGGTCGTCGGTCAGGACGACGTTGAGCGCCGGCACCGCTGCGTTGTTGGTCACGGTGACGACGTACTCGAGCACGGCGCCCGGGAGCGCGGGACCGCCACCGACCACGGTGACCTGCTTGGTGATGGCGAGCTGCTGGACGTCGCCGACCACGACGATCGTCGGCTCGGGGCCCGTCGCCGGGTTGCCATCGCCGTCCGTCAACAGGTCCGGCAGCTCGACGCTGTCGACCACCGCCTGGTTGCTGATGATCGTGCCCCCGGGCGTGCCGAGGTTGACGAGCAGGTCGAACTGGAGCACACCTGCGGCCCCGGGCGAGATCGTGCCGGCGCCCGGACCGGGCAGGGGCGGCGTCAGATCGGACGAGCTGATGTCGATGCCCGACGCGAGCGGTGGGACGCCGCCATCCGGCTGGCCGACCGGCAGCCCGTTGAGCCGCGTCGAATTCGCGACGTAGGTCGTGTTCGCCGGAACGGTGTCGGTCAGGACGACGCCCGTCGCCGGGATCGCCGCCGAGTTCTGCACCGTGATCGTGTAGCGCAGCGTATCGCCCGGATCGACGATGCCCGGCGATCCCAAGTCGTTGAACAGCACGACGCTCTTCTCGGCGTAGAGCAGGGGCAGGTTGCCCACGACGTCCCGCGTCGGATCGTTGGCGATCGGCGTGTCCGGGATCGTCGGACGGCAGGTCGACGATGCCAATGTCGACGGCCGTGACGAAGCCCTGGTTCGAGATCACCGTGCCGTCGACGGCGGCGGGATCGACGACGACGTCGAACGTGATCGTCGCGACGTTCGCCGGGTTCGCCGACGCGTCGGCCGGCATCGAGCCCGGCGTCGGGTCGGCCGGCGAGTGGATCAGCATGCCGGCGACGAGCGGGGACAGGCCCCCGACGTCCGCGACCGGCGCGCCGTTCAGGGTCGTGCTGCCCGGGACGTAGGCCGTGTTCACCGGCACCGCGTCGCGCAGCACCACGTTCACGGCATCGGCGTTTCCGACGTTCTTGACCGTGATCGTGTAGCGCAGCGTCTCGCCGGCGAGCAGGACGTTCGGGTCGCCGGTCAGGTCGGTCGAGATCTTCTGCACGAGGAAGCCGGCCGCCGAAGCGATTACCACCCGCGTCGGATCTTCGTCGCCCGAGACCAGGGGATCGGCCGGGCCGTTGACGTTCGGGTCATCGCTCAGGGCGAAGGTCGTGCCATTCGCGAGACGCAGCGTCGACTGGTTGGTGACGACCGTGCCGTTGGCCAGGGGTGAGGCCAGCGTGATGTCGAACTGGATCACGATCTCGCTGTCGACCGGCACGCTCAGGTTGCGGATGTCGAGGATGCCGGTGCCGTTCGTGCCGCCCGTGCTGCTGGTGCCGCTGATGTCGGCGCCGGCCGGGTAGGCGACGAGCGTCAGCGTGCCGGGCACGAAGACCGGCAGTGCGTTGAGGGCGTCCAGCTCGTCGAAGATCCTGAAATTGCTGAGCGCCTGATCGGCGGTCCGGAAGCGCAGCGTGTAGCGCAGCGTGTCGCCGGGGGAGGCGACCGCCGTGGGGTCGACCCCGGTCGTCAGGTTCGCCGCGGTCTTCTCGAAGAAGTAGGCCAGGCTGTCGACGATGTCGATCGTCGGATCGTTGGCGAGCGGTGTGTCGGGGTCGTCCGACGGCTGGTCGACGATCCCGACGTCGACGGCTGTGACGAAGCCCTGGTTCGAGATCACCGTGCCGTCGACGGCAGCCGGATCGACGATCACGTCGAACGTGATCGTCGCGACGTTCGACGGGTTCGCCGACGCGTCGGCGGGCATCGAGCCCGGCGTCGGATCGGCCGGCGAGTGGATCAGCATGCCGGCGACGAGCGGAGACAAGCCCCCGACGTCCGCGACGGGGGCCCCGTTCAGCGTCGTGCTGCCCAGGACGTAGGTCGTGTTGACCGGCACCGCATCGCGCAGCACGACGTTCACGGCATCGGCCGTGCCGACGTTCTTGACCGTGATCGTGTAGCGCAGCGTCTCGCCGGCGAGGAGGACGCTCGGGTCGCCGGTCAGGTCGGTCGAGATCTTCTGCACGAGGAACTCGGGCGCCGACACGATCGTCACCCGCGTCGGGATCCTCGTCGCCCGAGACCAGGGGATCGGCGATGCCGTTGACGTTCGGGTCGTCGCTGAGAGCGACGACCGTGCCGCTCGGAAGGCGCGACGTCGACTGGTTCGTGACGACCGTGCCGTTCGCGAGGGCCGAGGCCAGCGTGATGTCGAACTGGATCACCAGCTCGTCGTCGGCCGGCAGGTTCAGATTGCGGATGTCGAGGACGCCGGTACCGTTGGTGCCGCCCGTCGCGCTGGTGTTGCTCGTGTTGGCCCCGGGCGGGACCGTGACGAGCGTGAGCGAGCCCGGCACGTACGCCGGCAGCGGGTTGAGGGCACCCAGGTCGTCGAAGACGCGGAAGTTGGGAATCGCCTGGTCCGTGGTCCGGAAGCGCAGCGTGTAGCGCAACACGTCGCCGGGGGCGGCGGTCGTCGTGGGATCGACCCCGGTCGTCTGGTTCGCCGCGGTCTTCTCGAAGAAGAAGCCCGACAGCGCCACGTTCACGGTGTGCGCGTCCTGGTGGTCGGCCGTGCCCGGCGTGCCGTTGGTCAGCGTCCTGTTGCTGGCCACGCGGTCGGGGTTGGTGCTGTCGCCGTTGAACCACTGGATCGCGCCCGCGACGTTCGTGAGCGCTGCGCCGTCCTGGGTGTCGGTGTCGAGCTGGGTCCGGTAACGGACGATCAGCCGCTCGCTCGGGCCGATCACGCCCTCGGGGGTCAGCATCGTCATGTCGAGCCGGCATTGGGGCGCCGCGCTGTAGCTCAGCGTGTAGTCGGTGCCCTGGGTCAGCGGGCCCTTGCCCGGGACGGGGGTGACGCCGTCGGCGGCGAACACCTGCGCGCTGAGGATCTCGGGCGGCAGATCGCACATGCCGCCCGTCGGGCCGTCGGGGAGCAGGTCGCGGAGCGAGACATCCCAGGCGTCGCTGAGCCCGGTGTTCCGGACGTCGAGGGCGAAATCGCCCCACTGCCCCAGGTTCATCGTCGCGGGGCCCGTCTTGTCCACGACGAGCACCGGCGCGGCGATCGTCAGCGGCGGCGAGATGCCCCACTCGCCCGGCAGCGGCTATGTAGAACACGCCGGCGATGAGCCGTCCGAAGTCCCACTTGGCCGTGTTGACGAACGTCCTCCCCGGCACGTTGACCGCCGGGTTGTCGTTGAGGACGACCGTGAGCTCGATGACGAGCTGCCGTCCGAGCCGCGACGAACGGGATGTCGGTCGAAGGTGAGGAAGCCGCTCGCGTTGTCGAAGGTGATGCGGAACGTGCGTGCCGTCATCGAGCCAGTAGACGTGATGGCTCACGTAGCTGAGGTCCACGCCCGTGGCGTTGAGGTCGTCCCAGACCGTGATGCTGTGCAGATCGTTGACGCTTCCCTGGTTGTTGATCACGGCGCCGGTGGCCGGGTCGAACAGGACCGGAATGACGAGCTTCCACGTGAACGGGACACCGATGGTGGCGGTGGTCCGGTTCGTCGGAACGTTCTGCTTGTCGATCTTCTCGACCGGGATCAGCAGGCTCAGGCAGTGTTCCTGGACCGTGGTGGACGCGCTGTTGACGAACCAGATCTTGTTGCCCTGAGACGGCGAGGTTGCACGACATGTTGCCGGTGTGCACGACGTTGTCGAAGATGAGCAACGTGCTCGTGGGGAGGCTTCCGAACCAGCTGATGTTGCAGGTCAGCGGGTTGGACGCCGGATAGTTCCGGATCGTGCACGGGCCGTCGATGTTGATCTGCGGGGGAGGGACGGGGTAGTTGACGAAGCCGTCGATGACGCCGCCGCGCATCGCCGACGCAATCGATCGGCCCACGCCGGAACGGCGGCCAGCAGCGGCAGGGCGAAGGCGACAGCAGGACGCGATCCAGCTGCGCCGTCCTCGATGTCTCTGCACGAACTCACGAATGCCCTCGTTCCACTCACCCAGCGATTCCGTCGCCAAGGCCGGGACCGAAGGCAGTCCACGCGGTGGACTGGATTCCGGCGGTCCCGCCGTCTAGGGGCCCAGAAGCCCGTTAGACCGGTGACTTTGCGTCGCCACCTCTCGATGGCTTTGCCTTTGTCAAAATCGCGTCGAAACTAACGGATCAGATTCTCGGCTCCTCTATTACTGCGAACGGCTCCACCCCAGAGTCGCCGGCGTCACGCCGCCGGCAGGAAGTCGATCGGATACACGATCGTCAGGGCCTGCACGCCCTCCTTCGCTCCGAAATTGATCGTCCGCACGCGGCCCACGACCTGCGTCGGCAGAGCTCCGGTGCATTCATGTCGCTCGATTGCAGCACGCACATCGACACGCTGCCGTCGGGCTCGATCGTCAGGCGCAGCACCATCTGGCCTTCCAAGCTCGGGTCGTTGCGCAGCTCCCGGTTGTAGAGCCGGTAGAACGACGACTTGTAGCGGTCGAACACGATCTGGATCTCTTCGTCGGTGCGGGAAGGTCCCGGCCCGCCGCGCGCCAGCGGCCGGTCGCCTCCGCCGATTCGGGCGATCGGGCTGGTCGCGACGGCCGACCTGACACGCCGTGGCATCCCCGCCTTGCCACCGCACGCCGCGCACCGCCGACCGCCGCCCACGTTGCGGCTCAGCGAGCCGGTGTTGATGCCGCCGCTCCCGCCCGGCGTCGTTGGTCGTCAACATCGAGCGTGTCGGCGCTCCCCGGCCGACACATCGTCCCCGCTGCCGTAACGCGCATCGGCTCCCAGGCGCGGCGCGACCTTGTCCTGGCTCAGGCGCGCCAGCTCGTCCTTGAATGCCAGGAGGCCGGCCGTTCGCCACCTTCTTCGGTGGCGGCGGCGGCTCGACCTCGGCGATGATCCCCGGGTCCGGGCGCCGGTCGTCTCGAGCGGAAGCGGATTCTCCGGCGCCGTCGGCTTCGGCGCGAGCGGAACGTTCGGGGGCGCGGCCGGCGCAGCCGGCTCCGGTCGTCGCGCCGCGAGCGGCTCGCCTCGCGGGGCTGGCAGCGGCCACGGGCGCAGGCACCTCGATCGGCGGCGGCGGCCGATGGAAGACCACGTCGAGCTCGCGGGGCGGCGCGCTGCTGGCGCAGCGCCCCCGCCGGCACGAGCAGCAGCAAGACCAGCGCGAGGATGTGGAGCGCGAAGCTCGTCATCAGCGGGCGGGCGGACGGCCCCGCCGATCTCACTGACACGCTCGTTCCAGATTGCACGGTTGTAGCCACGCAACCACCTCAATCGGCCGTGACGACTTCAATCGTCAAGTCGTCGACGCCCGACTTCGCGAGATCGACGATGCGCAGGACACCTTCGTAGTTCAAGCTGTCGTCGGCGGCGAGGAACAGCACGCGCCTGTCCTTGGGCCGGCCGCACAGGATCTCGCGCCACGCTGCGCGGGCAGATCGGACGCCGGGATCTCGTTCGCGCCCAGGCTCACGCGACAGTCGACGGGGAGCCCGTCCCCTTGCGGCGGATCGATGATGCGGGCACGCCGTGGGTCCGATGCTCAGGATCACCTGCGGTCTCCTCGACCAGCGGGGGCGGGGCATCGGCGGACACGTTGAGGGATGTCGACGTCGTAGCCCTGGATGGCAGCAGGGGCACGACGACCATGAAGATGATCAGCAGCACGAGCACCACGTCGACGAGCGGCGTGACGTTGATCTCGGACTGCAGGCCGGCGCCCCCGTTTCCGTCGAGCTGCATGATCTCAGCCTCCCTGCGGCTTGTTGTCGGCGCGCTCGGCGATCAGCCCCACACCGTGGAACCCGGCGCTCTTCGACCGTGACCATCGTTTGCCGCACGTCGCCGAAGCGCAGCCGCGCATCGCCCCGGATCACGACCTTGGGATCCGGTCCTGTACCCGCCGCAGCGCGGAGGCCGTCGCCGAACAGCTCGGCGGCGACCGGCTTGTCGTCGATCCACAGCGCGCCTTGCTCGTCGATCGTGACCTGGATCTTGGCCCGCTCGTCGCTCTGGTCCCGCGGCTTGTCGGTCGCCGGCAGGTCGACCTCAGGGCCTGGCCCCTTGTTCATGAACGGCGCCATCACCATGAAGATGATCAAGAGCACGAGCACAACGTCGACGAGCGGCGTGACGTTGATGGTCGACTGGATCCGGCCTGGCTGACCGAGCTGCATGGGTCTACCTCGCCCCCGCGGTGGCGGGCTCGAGCACGTCCACGTTCTGTGCCGGGGCTCGACCGGTGGGCGGCTCATCGCCGTTCCGCGCATCCGTTCGGCTCACCTTGAACAGGAAGTTCACGAGCTCGGTCGACGCTCGGTTCATCTCGACCTGGAACCGCTCGAGCCGACCCGTGAAATGGTTGAACGCGACGACGGCCGGGATCGCGACGAAGATGCCCAGGGCGGTGGCGACGAGCGCCTCGGCGATACCGCCCGAGACCGCGGCCATCCCGCCGGACCCGGTGGCCGCGATGCCCCGGAACGCGTTGATGATCCCGACCACCGTGCCGAACAGGCCGACGAACGGGGCCGTCGAGCCGATCGTGGCCATCATCCCCAGGCCCCGCTTCATGTCGATCAGGACCTCGACCTTCGTGTGCTCGAGCGTGCTCGTCACGAGCTCGCACGACTCGGTGTCGTCGTTTCCGGCCCGACGCGATGCCTCGTACTCGAGGACGCCCGCCGAGACCACCTGGGCCACGTGGGAGTTCGGGTACTGACGCGCGATCTCGATCACGCGGTCGAACTCACCCGCGCGCAGGCACTTCCCGAACACCGGCTTGAACGCCAGCGACTCGCGCGAGGCCGTGCGGTAGCGGCGGTGCTTGTCCAGCACCATCGCCACCGAGTAGATCGACAGCGCGGCGAGGCACACCATCACCGCAGCGCCGAACATGCCGACATTTCCCAGCAGCTCCGTGAAGGTCATGACTTTCTCCTAGGCGCGGCAGCGGCATGCTGCGTCGCGTCGCTTTCGGCCGCCGCGGTAACTCGGCTGCCCGACCTGATTTCGTAATAGCTCAGTGCGCGCAGGAACACGTCCCGGTCCACGGGCAGTCTCGAGTCGTCGAGCATCATCGGGATGCCGACCGAGTCGCCGAGGGCCGAGCTCTTCCAGGGAACGATGACCAGCGCCTTCGGCGCCTCCTGATTGCCCAGGACCGACATCCCGGAGAGCGTCTTCGGGTCATCGTCCTTCTTCTGGGGGTCTTCCGTCTGTGCCTGCTCCTGCTGGGGTTGGGCCTCGGCGGCACCGGCGTCGCGCTCGGCCGGAACCACCTCATCGGCCAGCACGACCCCCGTCGCCAGGAGCAGCGGCACGAAGGACCAGTACCGGCTCATGGGGTCTCCTTTTGGCTTCCGCGATTGCGCAGGTCGGCGATCCACGCGACGACCTCGGGGTCGTCGGGAGCGATCCGGCTGTACGCGTCGTAATGCTTCAGCGCGCACGCCATGTCGCCGAGGTACAGCTCGCACAGAATGGCCAGATTCCGGTGCGCGAAATGAAAGTCGGGGAACCGGGCCAGGGCGGCCTCGTAGCTCGCGCGCGATTCCTTGAACTGACCCTTGCGCCGCTGCACCAGGCCGAGCTCGTTGTGCGCCACGGGGTGCTGCGGGCTCAGCTCGAGCGCCTTGCCGAAGCTGGCTTCCGCGCGATCGAGGTCGCCGGTGCGCGCGTAGGCGATGCCGAGATCGATGTGCGCCGCGGTCAGCGTCGGGCGCCCGCTCGATCACCTTGACCAGCAACGCGATGCCTGCGTCATACCGCTTCTCGGTGAGCATGCGCCCAGCCGCGTCGTAGTCCGAGCGCACGGCGGCGGTGACCTTCGAGCGCTGCATGATCTCGAACCCGCCGGCGTCCTGCTCGATGTCCACGCGCGGAACCTTCTGTTGCGCGGGCTTGCTCGCCATCGTCGACCCGTGGATGGCCAGGGCCACGAACACGGCCAACCACGGCAGGCGCCGGGTGTCAATGCGGTTGCGCATGTTCCACCCCTTCGTCGCCGGCGAGCTGCGTCGTCCGGATCGGCTCGCCCGGCGGCGTCTCGGCGTCGGCCAGGGCCGGGCCATAGATCCGCTGGGAGATCGGCAACACGTACGCATAGCTGTCGAGCGCGCCGATGAAGCCGCTGCTCTGCTCGGTCCTCGCGTAGCGCTCCGGCATCAGGTCGACGAGCATGCCGAGGCTCTTCTCGGTCCACGCGTTCAACACACCGGCCTGCAACAGCTCCAGGTTCTTGCCGTGCAGGTCAACCGCCTTCGCCTCGAACGGCGCCGCCTCCTGCTCCAGAGCCCGCGTGTACTCTTCCAGGTCGGCGGGCTCGAGGTCGGCGGGTCGCTCGGACTCCCGCAGGGCGCGTCCGAAATCGAAATACGTCTCGGCCATGTAGAACGTCGCCGCCGCCGTCACGTCGGCGATCTCGTACGCCACCAGCTGCTCCATGGCCGCGATCGTGGCGTCCATGCGCTGCTTCTTCTCCTGCAGGCTGACCTCGAACGGCTGCAGCAGCTTCACCGCCACCGACTGGCGATACAGCTGTTCCGCGAGGACCAGGGCCGAGCGAGCGGCGAGCGTGCGGGTCCGGGTGGTCCTGTCCGGTCCGGCCTCTCCGTCGATGCGGACGATCTCGGCCAGCTCCTGGTGATAGAGCGACTCGTCGTGCGCCGACTTGTGGATCTCGGCGATCTTGAATCGCGTTTCGAGCGCCGGCTCGATCGGCTGCGGAAAATCGGTGACGTACCGCGTGTACGCTTCGAGCGCGCGATCCGGGGCGCTGGATTTCTCGTACAGGTCGCCGGCGACGAGCAGCGCCTCGCTGCGCAACGCCGGGTCCTCGGATTGCGATGCGAGGTGCTCGTACTCCCCGGCGGCGCGCGACAGGTGCCCGCTCTCCCGGTATGCGTAGGCGATCTGCCGCGTGGCCTCGAGATGCAGCTCGTGGTCCGGATACGCGGTGCGAAACGCCTCGAGCACGCCCGCGGCCGCGGTCCAGTCCTGCAGGCGGATCAGGGCGGCGCCCGCGTCGTACTCGGCAGCGGCCCGGATCGTCGACGTTGGCGCGGCCGAGCGAACCCGTAGGAAGTGGTCGGCCGCGGCGCGATAGTCCTGCGCGGCGTTGGCCAGCTCGCCCTGCTTGTAGATCGACGCGGCGAGGTTGTCCACGAGCGCGGCACGCGACTCGTCACCCTCCGGGGTGAGCGCCAGCACCTGCGTGTAGCCGTTCTCGGCCCGCGGGTACTGGGCCAGCTCGAACGAGCCGTGCGCGACGACGACCCACGCCGAGCGCCGGATCGCTGTCTCCGCGGCGGGATAGCCATCGACGACGCGCTGGGCCGCCGTGACGGCGCCCGGATAATCCTTCATCTCGTACAGGTCGTCGGCGGCCGCTCCCAGGATCGGCGCGGCCTGCTCGTGATCCGGGAAGGTGTCGGCGAAGCGGAGCGAGCTCGCGACCGTGTCGCGCTTGACCGCGACCTGCTCCGCGCCTGCGACCTTCAGCTGCTCCCGGTAGGCGTAGACTGCGGCGTAGCCCGCGGCCGCCGCCTGCGGATGCGGCGCGTAGCCGTAGGCCGTACGCTCGTACTGCTTGGCCGCCTCGCCGAAATCCTTGTGCTCGAGGAGCAGGCCCGCGAGCTCGTAGTTGATCGGCGGCGAATCGGCGTCGGTCGGGAACGATTCGAGGAACTCGCCGTACCACTGGAGCGCCTCGCGGTAGCTCGCGAGCTTCTCATCCGCTTGCTCCGTGGCCTGGTATTGCGCGTGATAATGGGTCGCGAGGTCCTTCAGGTTGGTCTTCAGGTACGCCAGGACCTCGGGCGACTCTTCGGGCTTGAAGTGCTGCCAGTACGCGGCCTGTAGCCCGTAGCTCGACGCGAACTCCCGCTTCGCCTCGAGCACGAGCTTGGGGAACCCGCCGGCGGTGAACGTCTCCACGACGCGCATGCTGAAACGCGGGGCGGCGCGGTGGAACGGATAGAGCGCGACGAACGCCCGGTACGTCTTGGCCGCGTCGTCGTAGCGCAGCTTGGCCAGGTAGTGCTCGCCGAGAGCGCCGTACACGCGGTCCTCGTACGAGCGAGTCCCGAACCTCGAGAAGTAGTCGCGGACCGCATCCGGGCCGCCGAGGTTGTTGAAGCTCAAGCTGATGACGCGGTACGTGTCGGCGACGCGGCGCTCGTCGTCCTCGGTGTGCGTCTGATCGAAGTCGTAGCCGATCGATACCTTGTAGTCGAGGAGCCCCATGTAGTGGTGCAGAGCCTCCTCGTAGAGGTCCTGCTTGTACATCGTCCACCCGAGCTTGTAGAGCGCGAGCTCGTAGTACGACGACGCGGCGCCCCGTGTGGTGATCGCCGAGTACGCGCTCTCGGCGTCGCGGAAGCGTCGGCGCGTGAAGAAGAACTCGCCCCGTCGGAACTGCACCTCATCGTGGTGCTCGGAGCCCGGGTTCGCGCGGATCAGGCGCTCCATGGTCTCGAGCGCCTCTTCCGTGCGGCCGAGCTCGTCGAGCGCCCGCGCCTTCTGATACAGGACCTTGTCGCTGTCCTCGTAGCTCGGGTACTCGGTGAGCAGCCGGTCGTACAGGGCGATCGCCTCGAGCGGTCCGGTGGGATCCGTATCCGTACCCGGAGCGAACCCGCTCTCCGCCGTCGTGCGGAGCTCGAAATCCTCCTCGGTTTCCCACTTGTCGGCGACCACGACCGCCCCGCCGGCTCCGGGCGCGGTGACCGGGTCGGCCACGGCGGCTCGAGCGGGCTCCGGGGCGGCCATCTCGCGCGGCTTGCCGTCGCCCGTGTGGATGCCGAACTGCTTCTCGATCTGCAGATCCGCGAGACGACGCATCGCCTCGGGCGTCATCGCCGTCTCCGGCGTCTCCTCGAGGAACCGCCGATAGCTATGCATCGCCTGATCGAGGCCCTGCTCGACCTGCACTTCCTGCACGTCTGGGCGCATGTCGCGCAGCTCGGCCAGCGTCCGCACCTTCGCGTTGTCGGGACGCGCGGCGCAGCCGACGGCGAGACCCGTCACGAGCACCATCGGAGCCGGGAGGCGACGCATCAGCGTTCCTCCAGGCCGGACTGGACGCGCGCGGCCCGATCGTAGCTGTCGGCGACGGCGAAGCGCGCCTGGGTCTGCTGAGCCACCATGCGCTCACGCCGAGCCTCGAGCTGGTTGATGGCGACCGTCTCGATCATGTGTCCCTGGCGGGCCATCAGGAGGTCGACGCGCTCGGCCGCCTCGCGGACGAGCTGACGGAGCCGCTCGATCTGGACGTCGTAGCCGACGTAGCTGTGCGTCGCCGCCTGGCGGGTCCGGACGAACGCGTCGTACTGCTGCGTGAGTGCGGCGACGTCCGTGTTCAGCTCGTTCAGGTGCACGTGCGCCGCGGTCAGCCGCTCGTGGTACTCGGTCTCGAGGTGCCACGTGAGCGTGCCGCGCAGGCGGGCCGCGCGTTGCCGAAGCGCGAGCTCTGCCGGATGATCCGAGTCGCCGAGCTGCTCTTCGATGCGCGCAAGCTGCTGGCCCACGGTCTGCTCGTCCGCCGTCGCCAGATACTCCGGCCGCGGGGCGGTCAGCATCGCGTGCAGCCGATGCCCCAGGTGCTTGCGCTGCTCGAGGCGCAGCCGGATCAGCGAGTCCAGCTCGCGGAACTGGGCATCGACCTCCGGCAGCAGCGGCTCGTAGTTCTCCCCGCGCCGTCGGATGATGTCGTCGAAAGCGGCGAGGCCGATCTGCCAGGCGCTGAGCTTCGACCGCAGGTCCTCGAGGTCGAGGTAGTTCTGTAGCGCGGTCTGGAAATCGTGCGAGGCCATCAATTCCATCAGGTAGTACGTCTCGGGGGCATCGGGCAGGCTGCGCAGCCGGATGACCCAGTCACCGTCCTGCCGGGACTCCTCGCGGATCAGCGCCGCGAGAAACCGCCCTGCGGTGATGCTCTCGATCGATGCGTCGACTCGGTCGATCTGGCCGCTGAACAGCTCGAGCGCGCGCCCGTACCCGAGCGCCGCGCGGCCATGGACGTTCAGGCTGGCGTACGCATGCGGCGCGGCGAGCATCGCTTCCTGGACCGCGACGTCGGTCGGCTCACGCTCGACGAGGATGTTCCACGGAACGAGCGCACGGTCGAATCGCTCGGCCGTGGCCTCGGACCAGCCAGCCCGCAGCAAAGCCTGATTCGAGAACGGCCCGTCGAGGCGAACGCGATCGAGGGACTGTGTGGCGCGCTCGAACTCTCCCGATTCGAACAGAATGGAGCCGAGCACCAGGTTGGACTTGTCGCGGATCGCGAGACCGGCGGGATCGCTGGCCGGCAGCTGACCGGCCTGGCTCAGCTGCTCGATCGCGGCCTCTTGGCGGCCGTCCTGCAACAGCGCGATGCCGAGGTTGTAGGCCACGAACCCGGCCATGCTCTCATCGCTCCGCAGCGGCTCGAGCACCTGGACGGCATCGGCCGGCCGGCCGGTGGCCATGTAGATGTTGGCCCGCAGGAACTCGACGTCGTCCCGGATCGCCTCGGGCACCGGACCCTCGATCCGCCCGAGCGCGTGCAGTGCCTCGTCGAGCTGACCCTTCTGGAAATGAATTCGCGCGAGCCGGAACGCGGCTTCGTTGCGAACGGCTGGATCGACGGCGCCTTCGAGCACCGCCTTGATGGCCCGCCCGGCGCGGTGGTGCATGCGGTAGTTGAGCTCGAAGTCGCCGACCGAGAACTCGGCGTCGTTGACGTAGTACTGCAGCGTGTCGAGCACGGGCTCGTCGAGACCGCGGTGCTGGGCCAGCTCGGTGTCGAGCCGCTCCAGCGCATCGAAGAACTGTCCCTGGTAGGCGTGATACAGCGCCTCGCCGAAAAACGGGTCCTTCCACTCGGCGCCCACGACCGGCTGAGCCGCGAGTCCCGCGGCCAGGCCGAGTCCGAGCAGCGGCTGGGGCGCTCGGAACATCGATCACCATTCCCCGAGCGTGATCGGCGTGCCGCCGGAAGTCGATCCGGCGAGCGTCAGTCCCACGAGCTTGGGCTTCACTTCCTTGCGGAAGGCAAAGCTCTCGGTGCGGCTGAAATCGGCGCCGCCCTCGAGCTTGCCGTCGACGAGGACCTCGAGCTTGTGCTCCCCGGTCGCCACGTTGCCGACGTAGACCCGTTGCACGCCGCCCTTGCGCAGGGCCTCGAGCTCCTTGGCGCTGTAGATGTAATGCGCGACGAGCTGGCCATCGATCTGGAGCCGCACGGCGTCGAGGCGCATCGTGTCGCCCTTGGCTAGCTCGACGAACACCGCGACCTGCGTCCCCGAGGGAAACAGCAGCTTCTCCTCGAGCTGACTCAGCTCCTGCGCAATGCGCAGGACGTCGGACTTGATCTCCTGGACCTCTTCGTCGAGGCCCCGCATCTGCTGCTGGTCGTTTTGCTCGGCCCAGCCAGGGGCACCGCCCACTCCGAGCAGGAAGGCCAGCGAGACGAGCGTGTTCGCGATCCGGTTGCGTCGGGCCATGGTGTTCCCCGTTTCCCTCACTCCTCAGACCCCGAGCGGGCAAAGCAAACCCGTCTCGGCCGACCGGGATGTGTGTCCCCCCCCCACAGCGGCAACCACGAGCGTGCAATCGCCCTGCCACGAACCGAAGGCCGAAGATCGAGAAACCGGGTCGTTCCGATGACGATTCCGGCCATCGGAGCCCACGATTTCGTACTCGCGCAGGCGCGACGAGAGGCCTCGCAAGCCGGCAGCGAGAACGGGGCTCAGGGTTTGATTACGACGGGTCCGTGCATACTACGCGGTCGGAGAAACGCCCATGATGCACCGCTCGTCCTTCACGATCGTCGCCGGGATCCTGGTCGTGGCCGCGGCGGCGACCGCGGCAGACTGGATCTGGTACACCTTCGGCGTGCGGCACAGCGTGACCGCGGGCCTGATCCATGGAGCGCTCCTGCTCACGGTCGTGGGCGGGGCGCTCGGCGCGGCGGCCGGGCAAATGCTGCGTGGGCTGCCGATCGGCACGCTCGCCGGCGTCGCCGGAGCGCTCGCGTACTACGCGTTCGCGTCGATCGGCGGGGGTGCGTACGGCCCGGCGATCCCCGCGGCGTGGGTCGTGATGTGGCTCGTGCTCGCGATGCTCGAGGGTCGCTGGCTCCGTGCTCCCATGCGCCGGAGCTGGCCGTCCGTAGCCGTCCGGGGTCTGCTCGCGGCGACGATCAGCGGTATCGCGTTCTACCTGGTGCTCGGCACTCTGTGGGGTGCGCCGCCCGAGGGCGGGCGCAGCTACGCGTTCCAGCTCGCGGCGTGGGCGTTCGCCTGGGCGCCGGGCCTGCTCGCCCTGTCCCTGTCTCGCGTCCCTCCCAGCCGGTGAGCCGCCTCTATCATCCTGGTGAGGCAGTACGATCTCCTGTGCGCAGTACCATGAAGCGTCGCCCGCGCAAATAGGGGTTCTCGATGCAGTACCTGCACACGATGATCCGCGTTACCGACCTCGAGCGGTCGAAGCGTTTCTACTTGGAGGGGCTCGGCTTCACGCTCGAGAGCGAGCGGCGGTTCGAGGACGGGCGATTCACTCTCGTGTTTCTGCGTGCGCCGGGCGATCGCGAGGCCGGTCCGATGCTCGAGCTGACGCACAACTGGGACACCGACCGCTACGAGCGCGGCGACGCCTACGGTCACGTGGCCTACCGTGTCAGCTCGATCGCCGACGTCCAGGCTCGCCTGCAGAGGGCGGGGTACGACCTGAGCTGGGGACCGGGCAAGACGCCCGACGGCAAGCGCGCGATGGCGTTCGTCGACGATCCTGACGGCTACGAGATCGAGCTGCTGGAGAGGTAGGGGGTCAGCCCCCGCGACCTGACCCCGCTCTACGCGATCCGCTGAGCGAGCACGGCTGCCTCCTCCCGGATCGCGGTCACCGCGTCGTCGATGCGATCCCGGTGCGTCCGGAAGCTCAGCACGCAGATCCGCAGCACGTAGCGACCGCCCATCATCGTGCTCGACAGGAACACGCGGCGGCGCGCGTTGACGCGCCGCTGCAGCTCGGCGCCGAGCCGATCCGCGTCCGCGACGTCGTCGGCCCGCCAGCGGAACGCGACGACCGAGAGCTGCGGCTCGTCGAGCATCTCAAGATGCGGGTCCGTGCGCAGCTCCTCGTACGCCGAGCGTGCGAGCGCGAGCTTTTCCGCGAGCTGCTCGCGGAACGCGCCGAGGCCGTGGAGCACGATCGGCATCCACAGCCGCAAGCCGCGGAAGTCGCGCGACAGCTCGGGCGAGATGTCGGTCGCGTTCACGCGCCCGGAGCCGGCGGCGACGTCCTGCAGATAGTGCGCGCTACCGGCGTGCGCGGCGCGGAGCGTCTGGGGCTCGCGCACGAGCACGCAGCCCGTGCCATAGGGCAGGAACAGGCCCTTGTGCGGATCGAGCGTGATCGAATCGCACAGCTCGAGCCCGGGCATCAAGCGCTCGCCACCGGGCGCCAGACGAAAGAAGCCGCCGTATGCCGCATCGGCGTGGACCCACAGGTCATAGCGCCGCGCGATGTCGAGGATCGGTGGGAGCGGATCGATCGCTCCGGTGTTCGTCGTCCCCACGCTCGGCACCACGAGGAACGGCCGAAGCCCGCAGCTGAGGTCGTCCTCGATCGCCGCTTCGAGCGCGCGGGGATCGAGACGAAAGCGCTCGTCGACGGCGACGTGCCGGACCGAGCGCTCGGGGAACCCGGCGATCCGCGCGGCCTTGCTCACCGACGCGTGGCACTCCTCGGAGACGTAGAGGACGCCGTCGAGGAAGCTCTCGGGGAGCTTGGCCACGCGCGCGGTCACGACCGCGATCAGGTTCGAGAGCGACCCCCCGGTCGTCAGCACGCCACCCGCGCTCGCCGGATACCCCATCATCTGCGCGAGCCAGTCGACGGCGAGCGACTCGATGCGCGCGAGCACGGGAGCCGCGGTGTTCACGCCGACGTAGCGGTTGACCGAGCAAGCGATGAAGTCGGCCAGCGCGGCAGAGAGAATCCCGCCGCCGGGGATGAACGCGAGGTACCCCGGTCCCGCGGTGTTGAACGACTTCGCGACCCGAGGATCTCGTCGATCGGCGCCCCGGCTTCGGGCGCGGGACCGGCGAACGTCTCGGCGAGCGCGTCCGCTCCGTCGAGATCGAAGGACGGCTGCGCCGGAAGCGAGGTCACATGCTCGCAGATGAACTCGGTGCAGCGGTCGATCCACTCGCGCAGCTCCAGGGGCGGCGGCTCGAGCGGCCAGGATTCACCAGCGTCGTGCATCGGGGGATCGATTCTACGACTATCATGGCGCTCCCTGGAGACAACCCATGACCCGAGTCCGAAGCGTCGCGGCCGTCGTAGTCGGCACGATCCTGTGTCTCGCCGCCCCCGGTGTCCGCGCGGGCGCCCCGGTCAAGACCCTGCCGAGCGAGACGCCGCAGAAGTTCGTGCCGACGTACGACGGCTTCGACCACGTGCGACGCATCGAGATGATCCCGATGCGCGACGGCGTCAAGCTGTACACGGTGATCCTCGTTCCGAAGGGCGCGAAGGGCGCGCCGATCCTCCTGACCCGCACGCCGTACAGCGCGAAGGAGCTGACGAACCGCGCGCAGAGCTCGAACCTCGGACGCGCGCTCTACGGCTACGACAACGCGACCGACGTGATCGTCGAGGGCGGCTACATCCGCGTGGTCCAGGACATCCGCGGCAAATACGGCTCCGAGGGCGACTACGTCATGAACCGGCCGCTTCGCGGGCCGCAGAACCCGACGATGGTCGATCATGCGACCGACACGTACGACACGATCGACTGGCTCGTGAAGAACGTCCCGGAGACGAACGGCCGCGTCGGCATCCTCGGCATCTCGTACGACGGGTTTCTGCCGCTGATGGCGCTGGTGAACCCGCATCCGGCGCTCAAGGTCTCGGTGCCGATGAACCCGATGGTCGACGGCTGGATGGGCGACGACTGGTTCCACAACGGCGCGTTCCGGCAGATCAACATGCCAGTACGTCTACGAGCAGGAGGCGACGCGCGAGAACGACATCAAATGGTGGGACAGCCACTGGGACGACTACGACATGTACATGCAGGCGGGATCGGCGGGTGAGCTCGGACGCCGCCGGGGTCTCGAGCAGGTCGGCTTCTGGCGCAAGCTGCTCGAGCATCCGGCGTACGACGCGTTCTGGCAGGACCAGGCGGTGGACAAGATCCTGGCTCAGCGCAGCCGCTGACGCGTGCCGGTGATGCTGGTCCACAGCCTGTGGGATCAGGAGGACATCTACGGCGACATCGCCGTGTACAACGCGATCGAGCCCAAGGACACGAGCAACGACAAGGTGTTCCTCGTGCTCGGTCCGTGGTATCACGGTCAGCAGATCAAGGACGGGAGCGCGCTCGGCGCGGTGAAGTTCGGCAGCGATACCGCGCGCTGGTTCCGGCAGCAGGTCCTGCGGCCGTTCCTCGACCAGTACTTGAAGGACGGCGCGCCGAAGGCCGACGTCGCGCCGGTCACCGCGTTCGAGACCGGAACGAACGTCTGGCGCCGGATGCCGAGCTGGCCTGCGGGCTGCGAGAGCGGATGCGCGGTCGAGAGCCGACCCGCTCTTCCTACGCGGGCGTCTCGGCCTGAGCTTCGACCCGCCGGCCGCGGGCGACGCCGAGTTCGACGAGTACGTCTCGGATCCCGGCAAAGCCGGTGCCGTACCGCGCCCGACCGATCGATCGCGAGTCCTGGTCGCGCTGGCTCGTCGACGACCAGCGCGAGGCCTCGGGACGGCCGGACGTGCTCGTGTTCGTGTCGGACGTGCTGACGGCGCCCGTGAAGATCAGCCGGACACCCGCGCGTGCAATCTCGTCGCCTCGACGAGCGGCACCGACTCGGATTGGGTCGTGAAGCTGATCGACGTGTACCCCGACCAGATGGCCGACGAGCCGAACATGGGCGGCTACCAGCTGATGGTTTCGGCCGACATCTTCCGCGGGCGGTATCGCGAGAGCTTCGAGACGCCGCAGGCCGATCGCGGCGGACAAGCCGCTGCCGTACGAGTTCGTCCTCCCCACCGCGAGCCATGTGTTCCTGCCCGGCCATCGGATCATGGTGCAGATTCAGTCGAGCTGGTTCCCGCTCTACGACCGCAACCCCCAGACGTTCGTCCCCAACATCTTCTGGGCCAAGCCCGACGACTACCGCAAGGCCACCCAGCGCATCTACCACTCCACGGCCCACGAGAGCTTCCTCGACCTCCCCATCGTCCGGTAAAACGGGGACACTCTTCGTTTCTGCCCCATTTGGGGTAGCCGGCGCCTCCGGGATCGAGCGCCTACAATGGGGAAATGGGGACACTCTTTCTTTGCTCACTCCCGGGAGGAGAACGATGATCCGTACCGCGAGCGCAACCTGGCAGGGCGACCTCAAGACCGGCACCGGCAGCCTGTCGGCGCCGAGCGGCGTGCTCAAGCAAGCTGCGTTCACGTTTGCCACGCGCTTCGAGGAGAAGCCCGGAACGAACCCCGAGGAGCTGGTCGCGGCGGCGCACGCCGGCTGCTTCTCGATGGCCTTGTCGGCCGATCTGGGCAAGGCGGGCCTGAAACCGGAGCGGATCGAGACCACGGCGGCGGTCACGCTCGAGACGGTCGACGGCAAGCCGACCGTGACGCAGAGCCACCTGACCGTGAAGGCCAAGGTGCCGGGAGTCGACCGGGCCAAGTTCCTCGAGGTGGCGAACGGCACGAAGGCCGGCTGCCCGATCTCGCGCCTGCTGAACGCGAAGATCACGATGGAGGCGACGCTCGAGGGCTGAACGGCGCTAAGATGCGCGACCTACCGGGGGAGCGCACATGCCGCCGAAACCGTGTCTCGTGTGGGCCGCGTCCGTCTTCGCCCTGTCGAGCGTTCTCGCGGCCGAGCCGGCGACGCTCGTCTACGCCGGGCACCTGATCGACGGCACGGGAGCGGCCCCCCGTCGCGAGGTCACGCTCGTCGTCCGCGGCACGTCGATCGCCGAGGTCGTGGCGGGCTACCGATCGCCCGGACAGGGCGACGAAGCGATCGACCTGAAGAACGCCTGGGTCTTGCCCGGGTTCATCGACCTGCACGTGCACCTCGGGAGCGAGTCCTCGCCGACCTCGTACATCGAGCAGTTCACCTGGAACCCGTCCGACTTCGCGCTGCGCGCGGTGCATCATGCGCGGCTCACGCTCGAGGCGGGCTTCACGACCGTGCGCAACCCCGGGGACAACGCCGGAGAGACGATCGCCCTGCGCGACGCGATCGCCAAGGGCTGGGTCACAGGCCCGCGCATCTTCTCCGCGGGCAAGTCGCTGGCCACGACCGGCGGACATGCCGACCCGACGAACGGCTGGGCCGGCGAGATCGAGGGCGATCCCGGGCCCAAGGACGGCGTGATCAACGGACCCGAGGACGCGGCCAAGGCGGTACGCCAGCGCTACAAGGAGCGCGCCGACTTCATCAAGATCACGGCGACCGGTGGCGTGCTGTCGCTCGCGCGCTCACCCGATGCGCCGCAGTTCTTCGACGACGAGCTCGAAGCCCTGATCCGCACGGCGAAGGACTACGGGTTCCACGTCGCGGCCCACGCCCATGGGGCCGAGGGGATCAAGCGCGCCGCACGAGCGGGTGTGACGACCATCGAGCACGGCACGTTCATGGACGACGAAGCGATCGCGCTCATGAAGAAGCACGGCACGTGGTACGTGCCGACGATCTCGGCCGGGAGGTTCGTCGGCGAGAAGGCCAAGGTCCCGGGGTTCTACCCGGAGATCGTGCGACCGAAGGCCGAGAAGGTCGGGCGCCAGATCAACGAGACGTTCACCAAGGCCTGGCGTGCCGGGGTCAAGATCGCGTTCGGGACGGATGCCGGCGTATCCCCCCATGGCGACAACGCCAAGGAGTTCGTCTACATGGTCGAGGACGGCATGCCGCCGCTCGACGCGATCCGCGCGGCGACGGCGAACGCGGCCGAGGTCCTGGGGAAGAAGGGCGTGCTCGGCTGCGTCTCGGCCGGATGCTCAGCCGACCTCGTCGCCGTGAGCAAGGATCCGGTGGCCGACGTCTCCGCCCTGACCCACGTCGACTTCGTGATGAAGGACGGAGCGGTCGTCGTCGGGCCCTGAGCCGCTACGGACCGAGCTCGGCGACCCAGACGTCCGACTCGTCGGCGCTCTCGATCCAGGCGATCCACTTCTCGTCGCGCGACACGACGACGGACTGGATCTCGTAGCCCGGTGGCGCCGCGGCCAACTCTCGCGCTGCGCCCGTGGCGAGATCGACCAGCTCGACGCGCTTCAGGTTCGACGCGACGACCCGTCGGCCGTCCGCCAGGCAGGCCAGATCGCCAAAGACCTTCGGCACGCGCCGATAGCTCGCGTCGTCCAACGAGTACACGCCACCCGCCACCGGCACGCCGTCCCGGGTGCGCAGCACACCCACGATCTTGCGGCCGTCGGCCGACCAGCCGCGCGGCGTGAAGTTCAGGCCATCCTCGGGCTCGGCCAGGGCGACGGTCGAGCCGGCCGCCGCGTTGATCCACGGATCGAGCAGGTACGCCCCGTTCTGGGAGCTCGAGGCAAGCCGCTTGCCGTCGGGAGACCAGATCGGAAACCAACCGTCCATGCGATCCGAAACGAGCGCACGCAGGCCGCTCCCGTCGGGTCGGATCAGGGCGAACTGGCTCGACCAGCGCGTCGTCTGGAACACGATCCACTGTCCGTCCGGGGAGAACACCGCCTGTCGATCGCGATGTGGGCCATCGGTCAGCTGCCGCAGCTCGCTCCCGTCGGCGCGCGCGAGGAACAGCGACTGCGGGAGCCCGGAATTGGCGAATAGTACCGTGCTGCCGTCCGGGGACAGGTCGAACTGGTCGTACAGCTCGGTCGTGCCGAGCGGGACGGAGCGCGGGGGGCCGGTCAGGACACCGCGACTCGCGTCGAACGGTGCGCGCTCGAGCGTCGTCCGCGCGTTTCGATCGACGAACGCGAGCTTGCGGCCGTCCCGCGCGAGCGAGATCCAGCCGGCCCACCCCGAAGGCGCCGTCCAGGGCTGCGGCGCTCCGCGAGCCATCCCACTCGTCGGATCGACGGCCAGACGCCACAGGTTCATCGCGCCGCCACGCGTGCTCGCGAAGTAGATGCTCGTTCCGTCGGCCGACCACACCGGGTTCCAGTCGAGGTCGGCGTCGTCGGTCAGCGCCACCGCTCGGTCCGCCGCGAGGGTCGATCCATCGGCGGCGACCGTCCAAATGTCCCGCGCCGAAGTGTCCCAATCCACGCCCCAGAACACGATGCGCTTGCCGTCAGCCGACCAGGCGGGTTGCATCGCGTCGCGCTCGCTGATTCGCCGTCGCGCGCCCGACTCGACATCGACGGCCCACAGCTCGCTGACCGATACGCGACCCCACGGAATCGCGAGCGGCTCGGTGACAACGGCGATCTCGCGGCCGTCGGGCGACCAGGCCGGGCTGAAGCCGAAGTCGGTGATCTTCCGCACCGACTCGCCCGTCGCCCCCATCACGAACAGCCCGCCTCCCGAGCACGCGGAGTGAAACGCGATCCGCCGGCCGTCGGGGGAGAACGCCGGGAACTCGTCGTCCTCCTTGCAGCTGCTCGTGACGAGGATCGGGTTCCGGCCGTCGACGCGCTGCACGAAGATGTCCTTCTGCCCGTCGATCGTCTTGACGTACGCGAAGCTCTGACCGTCCGCGGCGATCGCGACCTGTCCCTCTCCACCGGGAAGCGCTGTCAGCTGGCGGAATGACACCGGTGCCGCACTCGCCGCAGCCGGATGCGCGGGCGTCGCCAGGAGGCGCAGTCCGAGGACGCCCGCCGTGACGCCGAGCGCGAAGGCGACGGCGAGCCACGGCGTGAGCCTGCGCTGCGGCACGGGCCGGGGGACGCTCGTGGGCTCCTCGTGCCGGCCCGCGGCCAGCTCGGCCAAGACGATCCGCGCATCGGCGATGTCGTGCAGCCGATTGCGTGGATCGCGCTCGAGGCATCGACGCAGCAGTTCGCGCAGCGAGATCGGGAGCCCGGTGGGCAACAGCCTCCAATCGATCTCCGCCCGCAGCACGGCGGCGAGCGTATCGGTGATCGTCTCGCCCTCGAACAGCCGCCGTCCCGAGAGCGCCTCGAACAGTACGGCACCGAAAGCCCAGATGTCCGCGCGCTTGTCGACCGCGCGGCCGCGCGCCTGCTCGGGGCTCATGTACCCCGCGGTGCCGAGGATCACGCCCGCCGCTGTCGCGCCGGCTGTCGTCAGGGTCGGGGAGAAGGTCGGATCGCTCGGCCCCGAGACGGTGCCGGGCTCGACCGCCTTGGCCAGGCCGAAATCGAGCACCTTGACCGTGCCGTCCGGACGGAGCTTGACGTTCTGCGGCTTGAGGTCGCGGTGGACGATCCCCTGCGCGTGCGCCGCCTCGAGCGCCTCGGCGATCTGGCGGAACACGCCGAGCGCTTCCTCGCTCGCCATGGGCCCGCGGGCCAGCCGATCGCCGATCGTCTCGCCGTCGACGAGCTCCATCACGAGGCCCCGGGAGCCGTCCTGCTCCTCGAGGCCGTAGATCGCGGCGATGTTCGGATGGTTCAGTGACGCGAGAACGCGTGCCTCGCGCTCGAAGCGCGCCAGCCGATCGGCGTCCTGGGTGAACGCCGGGGGCAGGATCTTGATCGCCACCTCACGCCCGAGCTTCGTGTCGCGGGCGCGCCACACCTCCCCCATGCCGCCCTGACCGAGCTTGGCCGTGATCTCGTACGGTCCGATGCGCGAGCCCGGGGAGACGTTCAATGGACCGTCCCGCCCAGCACGCGAATCAGCTCCTGACGATCGGCGTCACCGAGATCCGGACTGAAGTGCAGCACCGCATCCGCGATGCCCGGGGTCTCGAAGTACGCCTCCTGGCACTCGAGGTGGATGAACCCTCCGGGCGACGGCCGTCCCTCCTCGAGGAACTTCAATCGTATGCGCCACGAGCCTTTCGCGATCGGCTGGCGGCACGACCGGCACTTGGCCTGGCCGCTCGGCGCGCGCTCGGCGCCGTCGATGCGGGGGAGGCGTCTGTGGCCCGAGCTGAAGCGCGCCGCGGCCTCGAGCGCGTCCCGGCCGTCGATCGGCGTTTCGGTCGCTTCGAGCGCTTCGAGCACGGCCGCGGGCCGACGGTACGCCGCACACAGTGGGTGGAACCACAGGGTCATCTCGCCCTCGGCGTACGGGTTCGGCAGGCGCTCGCCGAAACGCATCTGGCCCTTGTCGATCGGGCGGCCGCAGCCGCGGCATTTGGCTCGGCCGCTCGTCGCGGTCTCGAACGTGTGGGGCACGCCGCACAGGATACGCCGGCCCGCGGCGGAGGGTTGCCTGACACCACGACGCCCGCCGATAATCGCGGAACCCGCATGAAGCTCTGCGTCCTGATCTCCGCGATCTATGCGCTCGCGACCCCACCGTCGGGCGCGGCCGAGATCCGTGCGCTCGTACCGGACGATCGGCCGCTCCCGCGCTCGGCCGCGGTGCTGCGTTGGTCGCCCGTCGAGGAGGGTGCGCGCTACACAGTCGAGCTGTCGCTCCCGGATCACACGTCGCTCCACACGGCGAGCGAGCTGACCGCGACGGAGCTCGCGATCCCGCAACAGGTCCTTTCGCGCATCCCGGCGGGCGGGACGCTCGAATGGCGCGTTTCGGCGCGCTTGGTCGACGGGACGCACATCGAGTCGCCCGCGTTCCGACACCGCCTCGACGGGGAACCGGCGGGCGAGCCCGGATTCGGCCGGGGTTGGTCGGTGTCCTTGGCCGCCGCGGCCGCCGTGCTCGCCCTCGTGGTCCTGCGCCGTCTCACACGCGAACGCGGAACGGGTTGAAGTCGGTGTCGCGGTCGAAGTAGTCCTCGTGCTCCGCGCGCTTCAGCGCGGCGACGATGCGGTACGTGAGAGGCGTAGCCACGACCTCCCACAGGACCTTGATGACGTAGTTCGTGACCATCACCGTGAGCAGCTGATCCCGCGGCCAGACCCCGAGGAACGCGGCGGATAGAAGATCAGCGAGTCCACCGCCTCGCCGACGATCGTCGAGCCGATCGTGCGCAGCCACAGGTGCTGCCCGGCGGTCCAGACCTTCATGCGCGCCAGGACGTAGGAGTTGCAGAACTCGCCGGCCCAGAACGCGACGAGCGACGCGGCGACGATGCGCCAGGTCGATCCGAACACGGTCT
This sequence comes from uncultured Acidobacteriota bacterium, assembly GCA_963824225.1. GTDB lineage: Bacteria > Acidobacteriota > Polarisedimenticolia > Polarisedimenticolales > Polarisedimenticolaceae > CAWGOF01. The sequence continues at coordinate 2,658,346 of CAWGOF010000003.1, forward strand.
CGTACGCGGCCTGGTGCGGCCAGCCGGGCGCCGGCGGGAGCCCGACCACCACCGTGGCCATGAACGACGCGAACGCCAGCGCGGCGAAGCCCGCCCAGACGACGCGCCGCGCGCGCGCGTAGCCGTAGACCTCGGTCAGGATGTCGCCGAACACGTAGGAGAGCGGGAAGAACAGCACCCCGGCGCCGAAGGTCAGCCCGCCGAGGCGGACGACCTTGGCCGCGCCGATGAGGTTCGCGCACAGCAGCACGGTGACGAACGCCGCCATCACGAGGTCGTAGTAGCGGTAGGGCCGCGAGGTCAAGGGCGGCCATTCTACCCGGCTGTGGTAGGGTACTCGCGCTTGGACGGCACACACGCGCCATGAGTCCGTGGGTCGGGCTGATCCTCGGCGTCCTCCTCGTACTGCTCAACGGGTTCTTCGTCGCCGCCGAGTTCGCGCTGGTCAAGGTGCGGCCGACGCAGCTCGAGCCGCTCGTGGCGCGAGGCGACCGCCGGGCCCGGGTCGCCCGGCACATGATCCGGCACCTCGACTCGTACCTCTCGACGACGCAGCTCGGTATCACGCTGGCCAGCCTGGCGCTCGGCTGGATCGGCGAGCCCGCGTTCGCCTGGGTCCTCGAGCCGTGGATCCTGCGCCTCCCCGGTGCGACGCAGGCCGTCGTGCACTCGATCAGCCTGACCACGGCGTTCCTCGTGATCACGATCCTGCACATCGTGCTCGGAGAGCTCGTCCCGAAGTCGATCGCGATCCGCAAGAGCGAGAGCACGAGCCTGTGGATCGCCGTGCCGCTGTTCTTCTTCTATCGGCTCACGTACCCCGCGATCTGGCTGCTGAATCACGCGGCGAACGGCATCCTGCGCATCGTCGGGATCCGTCCGGTGACCGAGGCCGAGCTCGGACACAGCGAAGAGGAGCTACGGCGTCTGATCACCGGGCCGCAAAAGGCCGGGGTCTCGGGGCACAGGGGCGAGCTCCTGGACAACGTGTTCGAGCTGTCGCACCGCGCGGCGCGGCAGATCATGATCCCGCGGGGCGACGTCGTGTACCTGTCGACCACGCGCAGCGTGCAGGAGAACCTCGACATCGCCCGCCGCAGCCGGCACACACGGTTCCCGCTGTGCGACGGCGACCTCGATCACGTCATCGGTCTCGTGCACATCAAGGACCTGTTTCGCGCGGTCGAGGCGCCGTCCGACCTGAAGGCCGTGGCCCGCGACCTCAAGTTCGTGCCCGAGACGCTGACCGTCGATCGGCTCCTGCGGCGCATGCGCCGCGAGCGGACGCACCTCGCGGCGGTGCTCGACGAGTACGGCGGCATCAGCGGCGTCGTGACCCTGGAGAACGTGATCGAGGAGATCGTCGGCCCGATCCAGGACGAGTTCGACACCGAGAAGCCCGAGCTCGTGCGCACCGGGAACGACGCATACCACGTGTCGGGGGCGATGCTCGTGGTCGATCTGGAGGACGAGCTGGGTGTCGAGTTCAGCGAGCGGGACGAGGACACGATCGGTGGCGTCGTCCTGTCGGAGCTGGGACGCCTGCCGCAGGTCGGGGATCGGGTCGAGGTCGGGCCGGTACGTCTCGAGGTGCTGGAGGTCGATCGCAATCGCATCCGGACACTCGCCGCGACCATCGAGCGACCCCCGGTGGCCGAGGAAGACGCGGAATGAGCCCCGGATGTCACCGTCGGCCGCGCCGGATCGTCTACGGGCTGGATGGCCGATGACCGACAACGGAGAGGAGACCGACCGATGAACGACCGACGGTTCCGTGGAATGGTACGGACGCTGGCACTGGGCGCGAGCCTCGCCGCGCTGCCCGTCCTGGCGCAGCACGATCCGCACGGAGGCCAGGGCGGGGGGATGCACCGGCGCATGGCGCTGCCCGCGATCCACATCCTGCACGAGCTCGACCTGAGCACCGAGCAGCGCGATCAGATCCACTCGATCGTCCGCCGGTACCACGAGGACGGGCTGCCCGCGCGCGTGGAGGCCGTGCAGCAGGCGCGCCAGGCCCATCAGCTCAGCGTGTGGGATCCGAAGGCCAGCGACGCCGAGCTGATCTCGACGGCCGACGCGGTCGCCGAGCGGGCTCGCGACGTCGACGCCGTCCTGCACCGCATGGCCGCCGAGATCCTCGGCGTGCTGACCGAGGACCAGCGGGCCGAGTTCCGCACCCGGTTGAGCGAATCGCCGGACGGACCCGACGGCCCCCCGATGGGTCCGCATTCCATGCGCCGGCAGAACGGACCCGGGACCCCCGAGCGCTGAGGCGATGTGGGACGAGGACCAGGGTCCGGCGTGGAACCCGCGAGCCCGTCCGAGCCGGAAGGGGACGATGTCGCCACGCTGCGCGCCGTGCGGCGTGGCGACAGCACCGCCGGCCGAAGGCTCGTGGCGAGCCATGCCGGGGCGATGATGCGCACCGCGCGCAGCATTCTCGGACGCTACGGCGGAACCGAGGCCCACGACGTCGTGCAGGAGGCGTTCGTGGCCGCCCTCGTCACGCAGGCGTTGCCCGATCGCGACGTCGGCGCGTGGCTGCGAGCGATCGCGGCGCGCAAGGCGCTCGACTGGCTGCGCGAGAACGCGCGGCGCAGCGAGGTAGGGACGCCGAACCCGGCGACGACCGGCGCATCCACTGATTCGCCGACCGACGTGATCGCCGTGCGCTCGGCCCTGGCGCGGCTGACCCCGCTCGACCGCGCGGTGCTCACGCTCGTCGACCTCGACGGGTTCTCGATGGCCGAGGCGGCACGCGCGATCGGCTCGACGACGATGGCGGTCAAGTGGCGCGCGGTGCGAGCCCGCCGGAAGCTGCGCGCGTTCCTCGGAGACCCCGGATGACCCGCGACGATCCGGGCCGCCAGGCACGGGAGGCGCTCGAGCGCGCGCTCGTCGGGACCGACACGTCGTCCCGCGGTCTCGTCGACGCGGTGCCGGTCATCCTCGCGCAGGCCGAACGGCGCCGGACCGCTCGAGGACGAGCCGAGGTCGTGTCGGTCGCGCGCGTGTGGCTCCCGCGGCTCGCGCTCGCCGCGGTGGGGCTCGTCGCCGCGGCGTGGATCTGGCCCGCGCGGCGGGAGCCCGACGAGAGCGCGGTGCTCGACGCGTGGATCGTCACGGGCAGCGCGGAATCGGCGGTCGCTGATCCCGTGATCGACGCGCTCGTGCGCCGGGACAGCGAGCGGTGAGCGCCCCGCCCAACGGCCGTCGCGGTCCGGCGGCGACGCTCCTCGTCCTGGGCACGTTCGTGCTCGGGATGATCGCCGGAGCGGCGCTGCTGCACATCGCCACGCTGTCGATCCACGGACCGTTTCCGCGCCGGGGTCCCGAGCGGCCGCCGATCGAGCACATCCGTCACGGTCTCGACCTGACACCCGAGCAGGAGGAGAAGATCCGCGTGCTGCTCGACGAGACGCACGAGCGAATCCGGGCCGAGGCCGATGCGACGCGCGACAAGATCCGGGAGCTCCTGACCCCCGAGCAGCGCGAGCGTTTCGACGCCATGCACCACGCCCCGTTCGGGGGAGGCGTTCGCCGCCGTCACCCGATCTGACCGCCGGCCTGCACTACAATCCGCGCGATGAGCCTGCTCGTCTTCGACGACGTGCGTAAGAGCTACGGCGATACGGTCGCGCTGCGCGGCGTGTCGTTCGAGGTCCGGCCGGCCGAGGTGTTCGGGCTCCTCGGACCGAACGGTGCCGGCAAGACGACGTTGATCCGCATCCTGATGGACATCCTGCGGGCCGATGGCGGGACGATCCGGTTGTTCGACGAGCCCCGGCGGCGGGAGCACCTGGACCGCGTGGGCTACCTGCCCGAGGAGCGCGGCCTGTACACCAAGCAGCCGGTGCTCGAGGTCATGACGTACTTCGGTGCGCTCAAGGGGCTCACCCGGAGCGAGGCCCGGCGCCGGGCGAGCGAGTGGCTCGAGCGGATCGGCCTGGCCGAGACGGCGAAGTGGCGCGTCGAGCGGCTGAGCAAGGGCATGAGCCAGAAGGTCCAGATCGCGGCGACGCTGCTCGCCGATCCCGAGATCGTCGTCCTCGACGAGCCGCGCTCGGGTCTCGACCCGGTCAACGCCCGCCTGGTCGACGACCTGATCCGCGAGCGCCGTGAGCGCGGGCGCACCACGATCCTGTCGACGCACCAGATGAGCCAGGTCGAGACGCTGTGCGATCGCGTGGCGTTGATCGATCACGGACGGCTGATCGTCTACGGCGCGGTCCAGGAGGTCCGCGAGCGCTACTCGTTGCCCGAGGTCCGCGTGCACGCGGGCGTCCGGCCGCCCACGGTTCCCGGCGTGGCCGAGGTGATCGCCGAGGCGAACGGGAGCTACCGGCTGCGGCTCAGCGGCGGCCGCGACCCGGCGGACGTCCTGGTCGATCTCGTCGCCGCGGGAACGCGGGTCGAGCGCTTCGAGAAGGTGCTCACGCCGATGGAGGACATCTTCGTCCGGGTCGTGGGCCAGGGAGCCGCCTGATGCGTGCGCGCCGCATCGGCACGGTCGCCGCGTTCGAGTTCCTCGCGGTGGTCAAGAGCAAGAGCTACCTCATCATGACGTTCGGTATGCCGCTATTCCTGGTGCTCTACGGCGGCGTGGTGTCGATCCCGCGCTGGCTCGAGTCGCGGCGCGTGGAGACGGCCGTGTACGGTGTCGTCGATGCGGCGTCGGTCCTGGGCCTCTCGTCGGACGTCGAGCGATCGGCGGTCGACGTCCCCGACGTGATGCGCGACGCGCTGTCCCGCCCCGGAACGGCAGGCGATATCGGCCGCTCGCTCGCGCAGCGCAACGACGTCGTGTTCCGGCCGTTTTCAGCCGAGGATCCGGCACGTTCGGCCATCCGCGCGGGAGAGATAAAAGGATACTTCCTGCTGCCCGAGGGGTACCGCGAGACCGGCCGCGTGGTCCTGGTCTCGAGCGACCGGTCCCTCGGTGCGTCCGAGGCTCGGACGGCGCTGTCGAAGCTGCTCCTCGAGCGCTTGCTCGCGGGTGTCGTTCCGGACGGGCTCGCGGTGCGGATCCGCGAGCCGATCGCCGAGACCGAGCGCTTCACGCTCGATCGGTCGGGCGAGCTGCGCAAGGGCGGGATCGCGGCGATCGTGATGCGCTTCGCCGTGCCGCTCGCGCTGATGGCCATGCTCATGGTCTCGATCCTGGCGAGCGCGGGTGGCCTGGTCCAGGGCACGGCGATCGAGAAGGAGAACAAGGTCGTCGAGGTCCTGCTGTCGTCCGCGCCGGCGGACGAGATCATGCTCGGCAAGCTCCTCGGCCTCGGCGGATCCGGGGCCCTGCAGATCGCGATCTGGTTCTCGATGATCGGGGTTGCGGCGCTCGCGTCGACCGCCGTGCTCCAGGGGATCGGCGTCGAGGTCCCGTGGCTCGGGATCACGACCGCCGTGCTGGTCTATCCGGTGGCGTACCTGTTCTACGGCAGCCTGATGCTCGGCACGGGGTCGATCGGCTCGCACCAGCGCGAGGCCAATCAGTGGAGCATGTTCTGGTCGTTGTTCCTGGTCGTTCCGCTGCTGTTCTTCGAGACGTTGATTCATGAGCCGCATGGCACGGTGGGTCACGTGCTGACGTGGATCCCACCGTTCACGCCGATCGCTCTCGTGTTCCGGGCGACGCTCGATCCGGCCGGGCTCGCGCTGTGGGAGATCGCCGGCGCGCTCGCGCTGCTCGTCGCGGCGACGTGGGTCGTGATCCGGCTCTCGGCGCGCCTCTTCCGCGTCGGCATCCTTCTCACCGGCGCGCGTCCCAAGCTCCGCCAGCTCCTGCGCCAAGCCCGGCTGTAAACGCGGACACTCTCCGTTTCTGCCCCTACGATCGGCGACGGATGGTGGCTCGGTCGACCCGCTCGGCGCCGGGCATGCGCACCGACCGCTCGTGCATCATGTCGACGACCCAGCCACTGCGCGTATCGATGACGTACTTGGCGTGGTCCTCGATATCGACCGCATTGATCGCGGCGGCCACGTCGGCAGGCATCTCCGTCCCGCCGAGGATCGAGCCCACGAGCGCGCGAATCGCCTCGCTGGCCCGCTCGCGGTCGACCCGTTGGCGCCACGTCACGTGTGCGATACCGGTCTCGACGTCGTACGAGTCGAGCGACAGAGAGCCCTCGCTCGCGAGCGGGGCCGTGCCCGCCGGGCTCGTGATCTCGGCCTCGTACTCGATCGGCACGCCGGGCTCGAAGCGCCAACCCAGCGGCAGGAAGAACACGGACGCCGACCGGGCCACGTGATCGAGGATCGAGCTCTCGCTCTCGTAGGTCTGAGCGAGCTCGTCGAGGAGGCCGTCGACCAGCTCCGGGGGAGCGCCCTGGGCCGTCAGCTCGCGGCGCAGCGAGGAACAGATCCGCTTCATCTTTCGGCGGACCTCGGCGGTGTTGCGGACCCCGGTGGGCGTGCCTTCGGAGTTGATCTCGAGCTCGAAGCCAACACCGGCGGTCATCTTGATCAAGCTCTCGACGAGCGGCTGAGACGAGACGCCGTGCGTATTGACCTCGGGCCGCCGGGACGTCCAGCGCACGACGTACCCGCCGGGCCCGGCCTCGAGCACCTCGAGGTCCAGAGCCGACGTCGCCCGCATCGACGGCTTGGTCCGGCCGCCGTCCGTCCCCCGTCTCGAGGTTTGCACCTCGCGCATGGACAGCCGATCGCCCTTCGACCACCGCGGAACGGCGGTTACAGAGGAGGAGGTTGGCTCGCTCTCGCGCTCGGGCGCGGCCTGAACGAGACCGACGGTGCAGGCGAGCGCGATCGCGGCGGCGCCGAGTCTGCGGAGCGGCATGGCTGATCCCTCCGCGTCCGAATGTGCCCTCCCTTGGGGGGTCGCGCAAGCAAACGGGGACATTCTTTCCGGGAAAGATGAACGCCCCCGTTTCTCGTAGAATGGGCCGGGGCCCTTTCCAATCGGAGTCGATGTATGCGGCGGAACACGCTCTTCCTGTCTTTTGCGCTGATCCTCGCGTCCGCGGTCGCGCTCGGCGCGGACTGGCCGCATGTGCGCGGGCCGGCGCTCGACGGCCGGGCTCCCGGGGGCGGCGGCCTCGATTCGGTTGCGGCCCTCGAGGTGGCGTGGAAGGTCCCGCTCGGATCGGGCTACTCCGGCGTGGCGGTCGCCGGGGGTCGCGCCGTGACGCTGTACTCGGACGGAGAGTCCGACTGGGTCGCCGCGTTCGATGCCGCGACCGGCAAGCAGGCGTGGCGGCACAAGCTCGGCACGGCATACAAAGGCCACGACGGATCGGACGACGGACCGCTCAGCTCGCCCGTCATCGGCGATGGCATGGTGTTCGCGATCGACGGTCACGGCGGTCTCGAAGCGCTGCGGCTCGCCGACGGGACCCTGGTCTGGACGAAGCAGCTCGTCGGCGACTTCGGCGCGACGGCGCCGGACTACGGCTTTTCGACCTCGCCGATCGTCGAGGGCGGCACCTTGATCGTCCAGGCCGGTGGCTCGAACAACCGGATGCTCGTCGCGCTCGAGGCCAAGACCGGCGCGACCGTGTGGACGCAGGGTGGCGACGGACTGGACTATCAGTCGCCGTCCGTCATGTCGCTCGCCGGTAGCCGCCAGCTCGTGGCCGTGGGCAAGAAGTCGATCTCGGGCTTCGATCCCCAGTCGGGCAAGACGCTCTGGACCAAGGAGTTCCCCGACGGCACGCGAGGTGGCAACACGACGCCGACGTTCATCGACGAGGACCGGTTCCTCGTTCTCCTGGCCGGAGACGCGCGCGTGTTTCGCGTGTCGAAGGGCCAGTCCGGGCTCGAGGTCGCCGAGCTGTACAAGTCGAACGCGCTCGGCGGCAGCTACGCGCACCCCGTGTACCACGACGGGCACCTGTACGGCTTCCGGGGTCAGATCCTGACGTGCCTCAAGGCCGACACCGGCGAGCGCGTGTGGCGCTCGCGCGAGCCCGGCGGCGACGGGCTGATCCTCGTCGACGGCAAGCTCGTGATCTTCGCGACCAAGGGCAACGTCGTCGTCGCCGACGCCTCGCCCGAGGGATACCGGGAGCGCGCGCGAATCCAGGCCCTTCCGGGGAGCAGCCTCACCTGGCCGAGCTTCGCCGACGGTCGAATCTTCCTGCGCAACCTCGACGCGCTGGCGGCCGTGAAGGTGCGCCAGGGCGGCGGGGCATCGACGACGGCCCGCGTCGAGGCGGGGAGCGAGTTCGGCCGGTGGATCGGCCAGCTCGAGAGCGCGAGCGACAAGAAGGCGATGGTCGACGAGCTGTTCGCGAAACACACGACGACGCCGATCGTCGAGGGTCCGTACGTGCACTTCGTGTATCGCGGCGCGGCCAAGGACGTCGGTGTCGCCGGATCGATGAACGACACGGAGAACCCCGAGCCGATGCGCCACGTCGAAGGCACCGATCTGCACTACCGGTCGTACAAGCTCGAGCCCGGTGTGCGCTGGGAGTATTCGTTCCAGGTCGATTTCGAGACGTGGGGCCAGGACCCGCACAACCCGCGTTCCGTGCCCCCGGTCGACGGCGACCAGGCGCTGTCCGAGATCGCGACGAACGGCAAGCCGGCGCCGAAGTTCCTCGATCCACCCACCGGAGCGCGCGGGCGCGTCGACACGTTCACGCTGAAGAGCAAGGCCCTCGGCGCGGACAAGGAGATCCAGGTCTGGCTCCCGCCAACCTACGACGCGGACCAGAAGTCCTACCCGCTGCTCGTGGTCAACGACGGGAAGGGCTGGCTCGACAAGGGCCTGCTCGCGACCACGCTCGACAACCTCGTCGGCTCGCGCGTGGCGCCCGTCGTCGTGGCGTTCGTTCCGTCGTCCCCGCAATGGTGGTTCGAGGCCGGCGGGAGCCGCACCGACGACTACTCGCAGATGCTCGCGGCCGAGCTCGTGCCGGAGCTGAGCCAGCGCTACCGGCTGATCGACAAGCCCGAGGCACGGGCGGTCCTGGGCACACGGTTCTACGCGTTCAGCACCGCCTACGCCGCGGTCGAGCACCCGGAGGTGTTCGGCAAGGCCGCGGTCCAGAGCGTGTTCCTCGGCATGGGGCACCAGGACGAGCTGGCGGCGATGATCGGCAAGCGCGGGGGGACGTCGGCGGCGTTCTACGTCGACTGGAACCGGTACGACGAGCGCAACGTCGATCGGGATTGGAGCTTTGCCACCGACAGCCGTCAGTTCGCCGACATGCTGCGCAAGGGCGGATACCGCGTCGACGGTGGCGAGGTCGTCGACAGCTTCGGCTGGGGCGGCTGGCGCATCCGGATCGATCGCGTGCTCGTCGCGCTGTTTCCGGGTAGCTGAGGCCGTGCGCTCGATCATCCGCGGAACCGGGATGTACGTGCCACCGCACGTGGTGGACAACGAGCGCCTGTCGCGAGTCATGGACACGACGGACGAGTGGATCGTCCAGCGCACGGGCATCCACACGCGGCGCTACGCCGCGCCGGGTGTGGCGACGAGCGATCTCGCCGTGCCGGCGGCCGCGGCCGCGCTGGAGGACGCGGGGATCGACCGCGCGGCGGTGGACTACGTCGTCTTCGCCACGATGACGCCGGACTACCTGTTACCCGGGGCCGGGTCCGTGTTCCAGCGCAAGCTCGGTCTCGGACGCGTTCCGTGCCTCGACATCCGCCAGCAGTGTGCCGGGTTCCTGTACGGTCTGCAGGTCGCGGACGCCGTGATCCGCTCGGGTCAGCACACGACCACGCTCGTCGTCGGCGCCGAAGTCCACGGCGGGTTCATGCCCTGGTCGTGGGACGTCGTCCTCGGCACCTCCGACCGACAGGTGACGCCCGAGGAGCACGCGCAGAACACACGGTTCCGCGATCGCACGGTGCTGTTCGGGGACGGGGCCGGGGCGTTCGTCCTCACGCGCGCGACCGAGACCGAAGGCGATAGCGGGCTCGTCGACGTCGAGCTGCACACGGACGGGACGTTCCTCGAATCGATGTGGGTCCCGGCGTGTGGCAGCGCATACAGGCCGTACGTCGACCACCGGATGATCGACGACGGGGCGATCGTTCCGATCCTCGAGGGCCGTGAGGTGTTCAAGACCGCCGTGACGCTCATGCCCGAGGCGGTGTTGGCGATCCTCGCGCGGAACCGACTTGCGGTCGGCGACCTCGACCTGCTCGTGATGCACCAGGCGAACCTGCGCATCAACGAGGCGGTGCAGAAGCGCCTCGGCCTGCCGGACGCCAAGGTCTACAACAACATCCAGAAGTACGGGAACACGACGGCGGCCACCGTGCCGATGGCGTTCCACGAAGCCCGACGCGAGCGGCAGCTCGAGCCGGGTGCGCTCGTGTGCTTCGTCGCCGTCGGCGCGGGTCTCAACTGGGGTGCTGCGCTGTATCGGGTGTGACGCCCGCCGCTGCGGCGCCCGCCGCCGCGGCGCGCTCGATCGCCCGGCCGGTCCACATGCCGTGGACCGCGTGCACCGGTCCGAGAAGCCCGAACGAGAACCCGGCCCACGCCACGGCCTGCGGGCCGAGCGCGGTCAACCCGAGCGACAGGATGCCGATCCCCGCGGACAACGCGTGCATCCGGATCTCCTGGAGCACGACCAGGCGCTCGGCGGCGTCGAGTCGCAGCAGGTCGCGGCGCCGGTAGGCGATGACGTTCAGCACGGCGAGCATGACGAAGATCGCCGTGAACCCGCCGGCGTAGAACGTCATCAACGCCTGCGACTGCTCGAGGCGCAAGGCGCCGCGCACGGTTGCCATGTCCCCGACGATCAGCGCCTGGAGGAACCGGGCCATGAACTTGAGCGGGTAGACGTAGAACAGCACGGTGAACAACAGCGCCGCGTCGAGCCACACGATGCCCGCGGTCTCGAGCCCGAACCGGCGGTGGAACAGGAAGTGGTGGTACCAGATCCAGGTCAGCAGCGCGAAGCACGCGGCGAACGCCGGGAAGCCCTGGACGGCCAGCAGCAGCTCGTCGAACGTGGAAGGGACCTCGAGCGACACGACGAGCAGTGTGAGCGCGAACGCGAACACGGCGTCGGCCAGCGTCTCGATGCGCGAGACCTCGCCGCCGCGCCACCGGAAATGCGGCTCACCGCGCAGGATCCGTACCGCCGCCCGGCCCATCGCCCCCCCGAAGGCCGTACAGGATAGACGAAATCCGCGGTCACTCGATCGAGCCCACGAGATACAGGAGCACCGTGTCGGTGCCGAGCGGTACGCGCTGGACCGCGGCCGAGCCGCGGCTTGCCGGTGCGATCGTCACCGGCTCGGTCGGCCGAGCCTCGAGACCCAGCCCGACGCGCATCGGGCTGAACCCGCCGATCGACGATGGTGCGGTCGCTCGGGGGAGGACGACGATGTACGCCGCGGCGGCGAGGAGCGGAGCGGCGACGAGCGCGCCGGCGACGCGCCGCCGCCGGACACGCGCGCGCCGGGTCCGCGCGATCCGCGCGCGCAGCCGCTCGACGCCGCCCGCTGGCGGGTCGAGCGGGTCAAACAGGTCGTCGCCCGGCGATCTCACGCGTCGTGGCTCCCGTCTCGAGCGCGCGCCTTAGCACGTCGAGCGCCCGGTGCCGCCGCGAGCCGACCGTTCCCGGCGGGATTCCGAGCACCCGCCCGATCTGCTCGTAGGTCATGTCGGTCAGCTCGCATAGCAGCACCACGTTCCGCAGCTCGTCGGGCAGCGTCTGGACCGCCGCGCGCACGCGCTCGTGCTCCTGCCGGGTGAGCGCCTCGTCTTCCGCGTGCGCTGCGGACAGCGCGCCGCGAACCGCTTCGAGCGGTACCCAGGCCCAGCGCTTGCGGCGTCTCAGACGCGACGCGGCCAGGTTCAATGCGATGCGGTAGACGAACGGCTCGCCCGTCGCCGCGTCGATGCGGGCCCGCACGTCCCATAGTCGGACGAACGCCTCCTGCACCACGTCGTGCGCGTCCTCCGCGTTCCACAGCCAGCGGTAGACGACGTTGTAGATCGGCTTTTCCAGCCTGCAGTACAGGCGCTCGAGCTCGAGCTCGTCCATGAACGACGTTCATGCCGGAAGATCGGCCGCGACCACATAGTACAGGGTCAGGTCGTCACGACTGACTCCCGCGAATGCCGCCGGCGGATCGCCCTGGAAGCCGCTCTGGGCGAGGACGAGCAGCTGACCGCGCTTGAGCAGGACGCGCGTCGACAGCGAGTGGTTCGTGCGCGGGAGGCTGATCTGGAGCTCGGCCACGACGTCCGCGGCCGACATGGCGGCGCGCTGCCGCACCGAGGAGCGCAGGCCTCCCGTGCTCGCGAACTCGTCGCCGACCGACGTGATGCGCAGGTGCTCGAGGAGCGCGAATTCGGTCGGGCCCTGCTTGGCGCCGACCTGGGTCAGGGCCGGGTCGAGCACGGTCAGCGCGTCGTTGCCCAGCACGGCGAAGTTCGCGCCCTCGCGCCGCGGAACGCTCGCGGCAGACCGCCCGGCTCCGGCGCGCCGGCCCACCAGGAGCCAGTAATCGATCGCCACCGATTGCGGCGTACGCTTCTCGGGCGTCGTCTGCCCCAGCTGCTCGACGAACGCCTGCACTCCCGCCTGAATCTGCGGCGACGCGGTCACCAGCACCGTCCCCGACGGTCCGACCGACACCGAGCCCTGCCATTGATCGCCGATGACGAGCGCGCTGCGTAGCATCGCGCGCGCCTCCTCCTCGAAGCCGGCCGGAACCTGGTACGCCCGGAGAACCGGGGCCGGCTCCTGGGTCGCGCTGGTGCCCGAGCCACGAAAGCATCCAAGGGCGGCGAGCGCTCCCAGGAGCGCGCCCACGGCCACGAAACGAACCGTGCGGTTTGGCATTAACGGTCTCCTCTCGCTTCCTTCCTACGCCCGATCGCCCGCATCCTTCACGGCTCGCGCTAGAATCCGCCGGAAATGATCCGGTTCACCGCCCTCGACACGTTCTGGACCGTCGCGTTCCTGCTGCTGATGGTCGGCGGGGCGTTCGTGTTCTACCGGCTCGCCCGGCGCTCGGAGTCCGATTTCTTCCTCGCCGGCCGCGGGCTGCCGTGGTGGCTCCCCGCGGCGAGCGTGTTCAGCACGCACACGGCAACCGATACGCCGATGTGGATCGCCGGTCTCGTGTACGCCCACGGCGTGCGGGGCCTGTGGTACACGTTCTTCGCCGCGTGGACCGCGATCGCGGCGTTTGCGTCGGCGCGGATGTTCCGCCGCTCGCTGGCCTACACGCAGGCCGAGTGGCAGCTCCTGCGGTTCGACGGACTGGGCGCCGAGCTCCTGCGCGGCTGGCTCGCCGGCTGGCAGGTGTTCATGAACATGTTCATCCTCGGCTGGGTCGGGATCGCCATGGGCAAGGTGTGCGCGTTCGCCTTCGGCTGGCCCGTGTGGGTCGGCCTCGTCGTGCCGAGCGTGATCACGGCGCTGTACACGCTCGCCGCCGGATACTGGGGCGTGGTGATGGGCGACTTCCTCCAGGGGATCGTCGCCGTGTTCGCGATCGTCCTCCTCGCGTTCGTCGGCCTCGCCGCTGTCGGCGGGCCGAGCGGCCTCGTCGAGCGCCTCGATGCGCTCGGCCGCTCCTCGCATCTCGACGCGTTCGCGTTCACTGGCTGGACGAGCGGCGATTTCCCGGTGCTGTGGTGGCTGACGATGCTCGTGATCGCGGTCATCGGCGGCTTCGGCATGGGCACGAGCATCGACTGGTACGTCGAGGCGCAGCGGATCCAGTCGGCGCGCACGCTGCGCGACGCGAGCTACGGCATCTGGGCCGGCGGCGCGATCACGCTCGTGCGCAACGCGTTCTGGGCCGTGACGATCCTCGCGTTCTTCGCGCTGCTCCCGAACCTGTCCGAAACCTCGGACTACGAGCTGGCCTGGTTCCGCATGGGGTTCGAGCTGTTGCCCGCCGGGCTCGTCGGAGTGTTCTTCGCCGCGATCCTGGCGATCCACCTGTCGACGATCTCGAGCCACCTCAACCTGGGCGCGCTGTACTTCACGCGCGACCTGTACCAGCGCTACCTGAATCCGCAGGCCAGCGAGCGCAGCCTGGTGTGGGTCGGGCGGGCGACGACCGCGGTCCTGCTCGTCGGCTCGTTCTTCTACGGGCTGATGATGGAGGAGATCACGAGCTGGCTCATCTTCGCCCTGTGGCTGATGATGGCCGGCGTGTGGCTGCCGAACATCCTGCAGGTCGTGTGGTGGCGGTTCAACGCGTGGGGTTACCTCGCGGCGTGGATCGCGAACCTCGGGGTGTCGTGGCTCGTCGTGTGGGTCCTGCCCGAGTTCGGCGTGCTACCGCAGTTGCCCGACTACCTGCAGTTCTGGTTGCTGATGGCGCTCGGCGCGCTCGCGTTCGTTCCGGCGACCCTGCTCACGCGGCCCGAGCCGATCGATCGGCTCGTCGAGTACTACGTGCAGACGGGACCGCTGGGGTTCTGGGCGCCGGTGCGGCGCGAGGCGATCCGGCGCGGCCGGATCAGCGAGTCGGACGACGCGCGAACTTGGGGCCGCGAGGACTGGATCGCGATCGTCCTGTCGCCGATCGTGTTCGCGTGCTTGATGTTCGGCCTGACCGGCGCGCTGCTCCTGCGCCCCTCGGGTTGGCTCCTCGCGGTCGCGGTGATCCTCGGCGTCGTGATGTTCCGCGTGATCGACCCCAAGCTGCGCGCCGACTCCGAGCAGTACGAGGGCCGGCAGGCGGGCTACGAGGCCGATCTCGAGCGCCGTCACCGGTGGGAGGATCGCCAGAGTTGAACCTTCGACCGCATCGATATACTATTTGTATGACGACAGATCGATCGATTGGAGATTCGTATGACAACGATCACGATCTCCCCAAAATTCCAGATCGTCATTCCGAAGGCGATTCGGGAGATGCTCGGCCTTCGTCCGGGCCAGAAGGTACACGCGATTCCATACGAGGATCGGATCGAGTTGATCCCAGTCCGTCGGATGAAGGACATGCGTGGTTTCCTCCGCGGCCTCGATACCACGATCGAACGGGAACCGGATCGTGTATGAACGTTGTCGATTCCTCGGGATGGCTCGAGTACTTCGCGAACGGGAAGAACGCGAAGCTGTTCGCGAGCGCGATCGAGGACACGGCAGAGCTGATCGTGCCGACGCTGAGCTTGTTCGAGGTGTTCAAGCGCGTACTGCAACAACGTGACGAACAGGCGGCACTGCAGGCTGTCGCGCTCATGCACCAAGGCCGCGTCGTGGGTCTCGATGGAGCGCTGTCCCTGTCCGCCGCACGGTTGAGTGTGGCGGAGCGCTTGCCGGTCGCAGATAGCATCATGCTCGCCACCGCACGCGCGTTCGGTGCCACGCTCTGGACCCAAGATGCGGACTTCGAGGGCCGGGACGGAGTTCGGTTCGTCCCCCGGTCTTAGGCCGCCGTCGGGAGGCAGGATGGACCGCGGCCTCGCCATGCTCGTCGGAATGAGCGTCGCCTACCTGGCCTCGTTCCTCGGCATGGGGTTCGCCTGGTGGGCCTGGCGCAAGCGCCAGCGCGATGGAAAGGACGGCCGGTGATCGGCACCATCCCCGCGAGCCCGCCGATCGGCGGACCGTTCTGGACGATCGTCGTGCCCGCGGCGTTGCTCGTGCTGTCGATCGGCGCCACGTGGCTCCTGTACCGCAGCTTCTCCGGCGGCGAGGACCGCGAGCGTTGAAGCACAAGACCTCGGCGGCGCTCCTCGCCGCCGCAAGCCTCGTCGATCCGTTCATCGGCACGGGCGGCCACGGCCACACGTTCCCCGGGCCGACGCTGCCGTTCGGCATGGTCCAGCTCGGGCCGGACACGCGCCTCGAGGGCTGGGACAGCTGCTCGGGCTACCACCACGACGACACGGGTCTCTACGGCTTCTCGCACACCCATCTTTCTGGCACCGGCATCCCGGACTACGCGGACATCTTGTTCTTGCCGATCGTGGGCCAGCCGGGTCTCGAAAGCACGAAGCACCCATCCCCGTTCGACAAGGCGACCGAGACCGCGCGAGCCGGCTACTACGCCGTCCGGCTCGATTCGGGGATCGCCGTCGAGCTGACGACGACCGAGCGCGCGGGGTTCCAGCGCTACCGCTTTCCGCCGGGGACACCGGCGCACGTGATCGTCGATCTCGAGCACCGCGACCGTGTGCTCGAGTCGGCGCTGCGCGTCGTGAGCCCGACAGAGATCGAGGGCACGCGACGCTCGTCGTCCTGGGCCAAGGACCAGGTGGTGCACTTCGTCGCCCGGTTCTCGCGACCCTGGGCCACGACGACCGACCTGGACGGCGCCGCGCGCAAGGTCGCGCTGTCGTTCGGCGACGGAGGAGGCGAGCTGCGGATCAAGGTCGGGATCTCGGCCGTCGACGTCCACGGCGCGCGGCGCAACCTCGACGCGGAGATCCCGGGCTGGAAGTTCGATGCCGTAGCCGATGCCGCAGGAAAGCGGTGGACCGAGGTGCTCTCTCGCGTCGCGGTCGAAGGCGGGACCGTCGCCGAGCGCACGATCTTCTACACCGCGCTGTACCACGCGCTGCTGACCCCGAACGTCTACTCGGACGTCGACGGCCGATACCGCGGCATGGACGGGAAGATCCATACGGCCGAGGACCGGCGCCAGTACACCGTGTTCTCGCTGTGGGACACGTTTCGGGCGGCGCACCCGCTCCTCGTGCTCCTCGAGCCCGAGCGCACGCGGGAGATCGTCGACACGATGCTGGCCCAGTACCGCGAAGGCGGCCGGCTGCCGGTATGGGAGCTTGCGGCGAACGAGACCGACACGATGATCGGCTACCACTCGGTGTCCGTGATCGCCGATGCGTGGCGCAAAGGGGTCCGCGGCTTCGACCGAGAGGCCGCGCTCGACGCGATGGTCGCGAGCGCGAAGCGCACACGCTTCGGGTTCCTCGACGGCCAGGACGAGGCGGAGTCGGTGTCGAAGACCCTCGAATACGCCTACGACGACGCGTGCATCGCCGGGTTCGCTGCCGACATCGGAGAGCGTGAGATCGCCGAGGAGTTCTACCGGCGCAGCCAGGCCTGGCGGCACCTCCTCGATCCGGAGACGAAGCTCTTCCGCCCGCGGATCGGCCAGCGCTGGCTCGAGCCGTTCGACCCGCGGCGCGTCGATCTGCACTTCACCGAGGCCAACGCGTGGCAGTACGCGTTCTTCGTGCCGCACGACGTGTCAGGGATCATCGAGGCGCTCGGCGGAGATGGCCCGTTCGTCGCGCGGCTCGACGCGCTGTTCGCCGAGGACAGTCGCACGACCGGCCGCGACCAAGCCGACATCACGGGCCTGATCGGCCAGTACGCGCACGGCAACGAGCCGAGCCATCACGTCGCCTGGCTCTACTCGTACGCCGGCCGACCTGACCGTACGGCCGAACGTGTGAGTCAGATCCGCGAGACGCTGTACCACGCGACGCCCGACGGACTCTCGGGCAACGAGGACTGCGGCCAGATGTCGGCGTGGTACGTGTTCGCCGCCCTCGGCTTCTACCCGGCTGCTCCCGGCACGGACGAGTACGTCGTGGCGCCGCCGCTCTTTCGCCGCGTCAGGCTCCATCTGCCGTCGGGCAAGATGTTCACGATCCGCACGGAAGGGCAGGGTCCGTACGTCACGAGCGCACGTCTCGACGGCACGGACACCCGCCGCAGCTTCCTGCGCCACGAGGAGATCGTCCGTGGCGGCGAGCTGCTGCTACGACTGGGTGCCGCACCCGGGCCGGAATGGGGCCGTGCGCCTGCGGATCGACCGCGCTCGAGCGTTCCCGGCGAGCCGATCGTTCCTGCGCCGTTCGTTCGTCGAGGCGCCGAGCGGTTCCGCGGGTCGACATCGGTCGAGCTCGCGACCGGCGAGCCCAAGGCCACGATTCGCTGGACGACCGACGCTGCGGCGCCCGCCGAGCGCTTCACCGCCTACACCGCACCGATCACGCTCGAAGACAGCACACGCATCCGGTTCCTGGCCGAGCACGGGGGACACAGAAGCCCGATCGTCGACGCCGGGTTCCATCGGATTCCGAACGACTGGACGATCACACTGAGGAGCCGGCCCAACGCGCAGTACACGGCCGGTGGCCCGGATGCCCTCGTCGACGGGCTGCGAGGCTCGACCGAGTGGCGCACCGGACGCTGGCACGGCTACCAGTACGCGGACTTCGAGGCCACGGTCGACCTGGGTCGGCCGCGCACGATGCACCGCGCCGGCGCGGGGTTCCTGCAGGACGTGCGGTCGTGGATCTGGATGCCGGTCGACGTGGTCGTCGAGGTCTCGACCGACGGCGAGAGCTTCCGGGAGATCGCGAGGATCGCGAACGAGGTGCGACCCGAGAGCACGGACGTCGTGATTCGAGATCTGACCGAGACGTTCGAGCCGACCGAGGCGCGCTACGTCCGCATCCGGGCCAAGAGCTTCGGCACGATCCCCGACTGGCACCCGGGCCACGGAGACGGCGCGTTCATCTTCGTCGACGAGATCCTGATCGAGTAGACGCTCAGACCTTCGGCCGGCGGACGAGCGTCGTGAGCACGACCGCCGCGACGATCAATGCCGTGGCCAAGAACGTGTCGGTCGTGATCGGCTCGTCGAGCACCGCCCACCCCAGGAGCACCGCCACGACCGGGTTCACGTACGCGTAGGTCGCCACCTTGGCCGGCGTAGTCACGCGCAGGAGCCAGATGTACGCGCTGAACCCGAGCAGCGACCCGGCCACGATCAAGTACACGAGAGAGCCGAGCGACGCGCCGGAGAAGCTCGCCGGGTCGACGCCGGTCCATTCGCCGCGGACGAAAGACGCGACGAGCAGCACGGCCCCGCCGGCGAGCATCTCCATCGCCGCAGCGAGGAGCGGCGACCTCGGCAGCGCCGCCACACGTGAATACAAGGATCCCGAGGCCCAGGAGATCGTGGCCAGCACGAGCAGGAGCGTGCCGAGCGGGTCGACCGCGCGACCCACGCTCGGATCGACCAGGACGAACACGCCGGCGAAGCCGAGGACGAGGCCGGCGATCTCGGCCTTCCGTGGACGCGTGCCCCCGGGCATCAGCGCGTGGATCGAGATCATCCACAGCGGTGTCGTCGCGATCACGAGCGCGGCGACGCCCGACTCGAACGCGCGTCTCGGCCAGCACGACGCAGCCGTTTCCGCCGAAGAGCAACAGGCTCCCGACGATCGCCGCCGAGCGCCAGTGCACGCGCGTCGGGCGCTCGAATTCGCCGCGCAGGACGGTCCAGGCCAGGAGGAGCGCGCCGGCGACGAGAAACCGCGTCGCCGCCATGCCGAACGGCGGCAGCGTCCCGACCGCCACGCGGATCGCGAGATACGTCGAGCCCCACAGGATGTACACGGCGAGAAACGCGAGCACGACGAGCGTCCGGGACGGCGCGTGCGGCGCGATCCGAGAGTGAACGTCGGCCGCCGGGGCGTCGCGCATCCGCGCACGTTAGCGCGGGCGTCGATTTCGGGAAAGGTCGAGAACGGAACTCGATTTCGATTCGCGGTGTATCCTCGGGACAGCGACGATGCGAATCGCCTGGTACCTGACGTTGCTCCTGGCTTCGGCGGCGCCGAGTCACGCCGCACCCGACTGCGTCGTGTCGCGACTCGTCGCCATCGGGGATGGTTGCATCGAGCTACCCTGCGACTACCGAGCCACCTCGCGTTGGCTCATCGACATCGGCGGCGGCTACCTCGAATCTCGAACCAAGATGTCGCGAATCGAGTGGGTCAGCGGCCAGATCACCTATCCCCTCGGCATCGAGGCGGAGGGGAGAGTCGTCTGGCGCTGGCCGGCCGTTCATGGCTGGCGATTCTGGTGGCATGCACTCATAGAAACGAAGGGACGACGCTTCTATCGCGTGGCCAACTACAGTCTGATTTTGGAGGTTCCAGCGACGACGCCCGATGCGCTCAGCCAACTCGAGGCGATCGCGGCGAGCTACACACGGAGAGCAACGCCTGCCGAATGCGAGCTGCCGGAGCACGAACCGTGGCGGCTGCCCGATTGACCGGGATCAGATGCCGCGCACGAGCAGATAGATCCAGTTCAGCAGCACGGCGACCGCGCCGGCGAGAACGAGCCGCGCTCGGTGACGCGGTCCGACGGTGAAGCGGTAGGTCGGGACGTCGAAGGCCCAGCGGGCTGCGGAGGCCACGCCCCACACGATCGTCAGCGCGAGCCCGGAAAAGACGAGTGGGTTCAGCGCGAAGGCTAGGACAAGCTCACCCGACAGCAGCGCCTGGACCAGCCGGGTCGTCCCGCACGTCGCGCACGGCAGTCCGGTCCACTCCTTCAGCGTGCAATGCGGAAGCGGGAGGCCGAGCCCGAGCCACGCCGCGGACAACGCTGCTCCCGTGGCCACGAGCGCGAGCGCCATCGTCCCGGGCAGGCCGTCGGTGCGTCTCGTCACGGCGCTCCCGCTGCCGGCGACGCCGGTGTTGGTGGGGCGGGCGGCAGAGGCGCGAGCGCCGCGTAGTCGGCGCCGAACTGCGCCAGGAACTCGAGCGAGTAGCTGCGGCGGAACACGTACAGCGGGAGCAGCAGCACGACGCCAAGGTACGGAAGGGCGGCGACGCAGCACGTCACGCACACCGCGACGCAGGCGATCGTCCCGATCACGATCGCGAGCACGATCTTGAGCAGCACGTAGAGCACGAAGATACCCAGGTGGGCCGATACGAAGGCCAGCGCTTCGCGCCACGCCACCATCACCGTCACCTGCCGCAGCCACATGATCGGGATCACGAAATCTTCGAGGATCAGACCGACGATCATGAACGCGATCAAGAGCGGCGAGAAAACGGCGACCCACAGGCTCAGGGCCAGCACGTCTCCGAAGCCGATCGGTCCGGTGATCTGCAGCAGGTCGCGAACCATGAGCGACGCGAGCGCGACGAACGTCGCGATTCCGATCAGACCCAGGATGAGGCGGAATCCGAACAGCGAGTTTCCGAGCGTTGCGAACCGAGCCCACGGCTCGGCCACCGCGGCGCGGTCGCGCACGACACCGTCGAGGAACACGAGCTTGCCGCGACTCGAGATCCAGATGATCAGAATCGCGAGGGCTAGCCCGACGAACGCGAGGACGACGATCAGGCCGAGATGAGCGCGGATCCAGTCGACCCCGCGATCGAGGTCCTCGAAGAAATCGTCGCGGCGCAGGCGATTGCCGAGGCCTCCGCTTCCACCCTCGCCCAGATACGCGAGCCAGGCGCAGAACCCGAGCACGAACCACTTCTCGATCTGGAACGGCCGGAACAGGATCCGCGTCGTCCGGTCGACGGCTCGGGCCAGGGGATCGAGAAGCGATGGTCGTGGGAGTTCGGCCATGTAGTACCGTAAGTGCGCGCCAGCCTACGCGGGACCGCCGGCCCGGTCAAGCAGAGTTCGGTGTATGCTCGGACGCGAAAGGGGGAAGGGATATGAATATGAAGAAGAAGATCCTCGTCGCATCGATCCTCGTATGTACCGCTGTCGGCCTGGCGGTCATCGCGGCGGAAGCGCCGGTGCCGGTTCCGTCCACGGACGAGCCGCAAGCCGCGTTCGACCAGAGCGTCCCGGCCGAGCAGGAGAACGCCTGCGTCGAGCTCGAGACGTCGGAGTCGCTCGACATGGACGGGCTCGCGCTGACGGCCGTCGCACCGCGGTGCAAGACCTGCAAGGATCGCCCGTTCTGCACGTGCACCTACCAGGGCAAGCCGCGGATCTCGTGCAACCCGTGCTGCTGGCAGGGTCCCCTGGATCCGTTCCCGATCTGCGCGGACTGATCGCACCGTTCCGTCGCCGCGCGTGGTTGAGCCAATCCGCGACGCGCGGCGACACGTTACCGTTGCCCGATAGCTTGCAATAGTACCTCCCGCATCGGGAGTTTCCCCTACACACAGGGCCTTTCGGCCGGACGCCACACGAAGATCGCGTTGCGCGTGTCTTGGGACCTCTCGTATCCTTTTGAACATTCCTGGGGTTGTGGTGCGTAGATTTCCGCGCTGGATTTGGCTCGGTTGGGTTCTGTTCCACTCGTCGGCGTGGTCGCTTGGCGTTCCGTTCTCGAGCGAGATCCCGATCACGAGCTCGGCAGACCAAGCGCGCTGGGTGCAGGGCGTCGACCTCGATCGCGACGGCGACATGGACGCAGTGTCGGCCTCCTTCGGGGACGACACGATCGCGTGGTACGAGAACGACGGCGCGGAAGGGTTCACGCGGCACGTGATCGCCTCGAACGCGGTCCAGGCGCGCGCCGTGCTTGCGCGCGACGTCGATGGCGATGGGGATGTCGATGTCCTATCGGCTTCGTCGGGCGACGACACGATCGCGTGGCACGAGAACGATGGGGCCCAGGGCTTCGCCCGGCACGTCATCAGCTCCACGGCCGACGGTGCCGCGGGCGTGTGGGCGACCGACCTCGATCGCGACGGCGACCTCGACGTGCTGTCGGCTTCGGAGACCGACAACGCGGTCGCGTGGTACGAGAACGACGGCACACAGACCTTCGTCAAGCACTTGATCAGCAGCTCGGCCGCGGGAGCCGTCTCGGTCTTTGCCGCGGATCTCGACGGCGATGGGGACGAGGACGCTCTCTCCGCATCGGCCGACGATGACAAGGTCGCGTGGTACGAGAACCGACTCGACACGCCGACAGCAGACTTCGGCCCCGAGCTCGTGATCAGCACCGCCGCCGATGGTGCGCGGTCGGTCCGTGCCGCGGACATCGATCGCGACGGGGACCCCGATGTGCTCTCGGCCTCGGCCGACGACGACAAGATCGCGTGGTACGAGAACCGCCTGAGCGAGCCGTCCGCCGATTTCGGCCCACCGGCGATCGTCAGCCTGACGGCTGACTCCGCGGGCCGCGTCGACGCGGCGGATCTCGATCGAGACGGCGACCTGGATGTCCTGTCGACGTCGTTGCTCGACGGGAAGATCGCCTGGTATGAGAACGACGGCTCGCAGGGCTTCAGCGAGCGCGCGATCGGCTCGGCCGGCCTGGCACGCGACGTCTTCACCGCCGACGTGGACGACGACGGCGACCTGGACGTGCTGTCCGCCTCGGAGCTCGACGATCGGGTGGCCTGGCGTCGGAACGAGTCGATCCACTCGACAACTGAGTTCGGCCCGCGGATCGAGATCAGCACGACCGCGTTGGGCGCGCGCTGGGTCAGTGTGGCCGATATGGATCGGGACGGCGACTTCGACGTCCAGTCCGCCTCGCACGACGACAGCACGATCGCCTGGTACGAGAACAACGGCTCCCAGGGCTTCACGGAGCACGTCATCGGCACGGAGGAGTACCAGGCACGCTTCGTCCAGGGCGTGGACATGGACAACGACGGCGACGTGGACGTGCTGTCCTCCGCGATCACGGACGACGTCGTCGTCTGGGAGAACAACGGATCGCAGAGCTTCACGCGCCGGATCGTCACGTCGATGGGCAGCGGCCATCGCATGGCCTGGGCCGCCGACTTCGACAACGATGGCGACCAGGACGTCGTCAACGTCGTGGAGCAGCAAGATCGGGTCGATTGGCACGAGAACGACGGATCGCTGAATTTCACCCGGCACCTGATCACCACCCTGGCCGATGGCCCGCGCGCGATCTTTCCCGCGGACCTCGACGGCGATGGCGACATGGACGTCCTGTCCGCGTCGAACGACGACAACAAGATCGCGTGGTACGAGAACCGGTGGAACGAGGCGAGCCACGATTTCGGCCCGCAGCGCGTCATCACCACCGCGCTCGATCAGGCGCGAGCGGTCTACGCGGCCGACGTGGACGGCGACGGAGATCTCGACGCGTTGTCGGGCTCCGTGTTCGACCGGCGCGTCGCGTGGTACGAGAACCGATTGCACGAGCCGTCCGCCGATTTCGGACCGCAACAAACGATCACGACCGCCGCGTACCTGGCGGACAACGTGGTTGCGTCGGACGTCGACTTCGACGGCGACACGGATGTCCTGTCGGCCGCCGTGCTCGACAACGAGGTCGCGTGGTACGAGAACAACGGCAGCCAGAGCTTCACCAAGCGCCGCATCAACCTCGACATGTGGGCGCACTGCGTGTTGCCGTTCGACCTCGACCAGGACGGCGATCAGGATGTCCTCATCGCCGCGGAGTTCGACCACCGCATCGCGTGGTACGAGAATCGAGGAGGCCAGTACGGCAGCTCCACGACCGCCGTGGCACCCGGTGTCGTCTGTGGCGGAGCCGTGCTCCCTCTGCTCCGCATCGTCGTGACGCACAAGGGCCGCGCGGGCGATGCCGCCGAGGAGCTCAGTCAGCTGCGCCTCGAGCTGCTCGAGGCGCCGGGCGATCCGCTGAGCGCCGCCGAGGCCAACGCGTTGATCGACGAGCTGAAGGTGTTTCGCGACACGGGATCGGGCGTCTTCGACGGTGCGGACACCGAGGTGGCAACGCTCTCCACGTTGAACCCGGTGAACGGGGTCGAGACCCTCGTCCTGCCCGACGGAGCACCGGGCGCCCAGATTCCGAGCGGCAGCTCGGCCACGTTCTTCGTCGTGGCGCGCATCGCGGCGCAGGCCACGACCGCGACGCCGAACCACTTCCGGGTGGTCCACGCCTCTCCGGCTAGCGTCGTCGAGGACGCCGTCCACGACCTGGCGCTACGCGCCGCGTTCAGCCAGCCCGTTTCGACTTCGACGGTGACCGTGGCCTGCGCGTGCACGCAGGACGCGGATGCGGACGGATACACCTGCGCCACGGACTGCAACGACGGCAACCCGGCGATCCATCCCGGCGCCGCAGAGGTCGTCTGCGACGGCGTCGACAACGACTGCGATCCGGGAACCGCCGACGGGGTCGACGCCGATGCCGACGGCTACGCCTGCGCCGCGGACTGCAACGACGGCAACCCGGCGATTCACCCCGGCGCTGACGAGATCGGCTGTGACGGCATCGACAACGACTGCGATCCGGGGACCGCCGATGCGGTCGACGCCGACGCCGACGGCCACGCCTGTGCCACGGACTGCAACGACGGCAACCCGGCCATTCACCCCGGCGCCACAGAGGTCGTCTGCGACGGCGTCGACAACGACTGCGATCCGGGGACCGCCGATGCGGTCGACGCCGACGCCGACGGCTACGCCTGTGCCACGGACTGCAACGACGGCAACCCGGCGATCCATCCTGGCGCCGCAGAGGTCGTCTGCGACGGCGTCGACAACGACTGCAATCCGGGGACCGCCGACGCGGTCGACGCCGACGCCGACGGCTACGCCTGCGCCGCGGACTGCAACGACGGCAACCCGGCGATCCACCCCGGCGCCGCCGAGGTCGGCTGCGATGGCGTCGACAACGATTGCAATCCGGCGACCACGGATGCGGTCGACGCCGATGCCGACGGCTACGCCTGCGCCGCGGACTGCAACGACGGCAACCCGGCCATTCACCCTGGCGCCGCCGAAATCGGCTGCGACGGCGTCGACAACGATTGCAATCCGGGCACCACCGATGCTCTCGACGCCGACGCCGACGGTCGCACGTGCGTCGTGGACTGCGACGACTCGAACGGCGCCGCATGGTCGCGCCCAGGCGAAGTCACGGGCGTCGAGCTGCAGGCGAATCGCCAAACGATCACGTGGTCGGCGCCCACGGATCCCGGCGGAGCGCCGTCGGCTCTGCGCTACGACGCCGTCCGCTCGGGAAATCCGACCGATTTCCAGACTGGCGGCGTTTGTGTCGCCACCGGTGGATCCAATCCCGTCGCCGTCGATGCCCAGTTGCCGCTCGTAAACGCGCCATTCTTCTATCTCGTCCGCGCGGTCAACGCCTGCCCCGGCGTCGTCGGAACGTGGGGCTTCACCTCTGCCGGCGTCGAGCGCTCGTCGAACGTCTGCCCCTGAGGGTGCTTCCGACCGACACCGCCATAGGCGTATAGTCGGGGTCGGGCACAGGGGTTGCGGGTCGATTCGACCGCGGAGGCAATATGAGACGGAGTCTCTTACGAGCGAGCGTCGAGCTGTGCGTGATCGCAGCGGTCCTCCTCTGCACGAGTGTCGCGGCGCAAGCGCAGGGCAAGAAGCCCAACATCCTCGTCATCTTCGGCGACGACATCGGCTACTGGAACGTCAGCGCATACAACCGGGGCATGATGGGCTACCGCACGCCGAACATCGACCGCATCGCCCGCGAGGGGGCGATCTTCACGAACCACTATGCCCAGCAGTCGTGCACCGCGGGCCGCGCCGCGTTCATCACGGGTCAGAGCTGCTTCCGCACCGGCTTGCTCAAGGTCGGCCTGCCCGGAGCGAAGGAGGGTCTCTCGGACAAGGACCCGACGCTCGCCGATCTACTCAAGCCGCAGGGCTACGCGACCGGTCAGTTCGGTAAGAACCACCTCGGCGACCGCAACGAGTTCCTCCCGACCGTCCATGGGTTCGACGAGTTCTTCGGCAACCTCTACCACCTCAATGCGGAGGAGGAGCCGGAGAACGAGGACTACCCGAAGGATCCGGCGTTCCGCGCCAAATTCGGTCCGCGGGGCGTGCTCAAGTGCAAGGCGAGCGACAAGGACGATTCGACGGAAGATCCGCGCTTCGGCAAGGTCGGCAAGCAGACGATCCAGGACACCGGCCCGCTGACACGGAAGCGCATGGAGACGGTGGACGAGGAGTTCCTCGCGGCGGCGATGGACTTCATGGATCGCTCGAAGAAGGCCGACAAGCCGTTCTTCGTCTGGTTCAACACGACCCGCATGCACATCTACACCCATCTCAAGCCGGCATCGAAGGGCAAGACCGGTCTCGGTCTCGTCGCCGACGGCATGACCGAGCTCGACGGGATGGTTGGCCAGCTCCTCAAGAAGCTCGACGACCTCGGCATCGCCGACAACACGATCGTCGTCTGGTCAACCGACAACGGCGCCGAGGTCTTCTCCTGGCCCGATGGTGGCACCACACCGTTCCGGGGAGAAAAGAACACGAACTGGGAGGGTGGATACCGCGTGCCGCTCCTCATGCGCTGGCCGGGCGTGATCAAGCCCGGAACGGAGATCAACGAGATCACCTCGCACGAGGACTTCGTGCCCACGCTCGTCGCCGCTGCGGGCGAGCCGAGCGTGACGTTCGAAGCTGCTGACCGGCTACGCAGCCGCGGGCAAGAACTTCAAGGTGCACCTCGATGGCTACGATCAGCGCGAGCTGCTCGCGGGTACGGGCCCGAGCAAGCGCAAGGAGTACTTCTACTGGACCGACGACGGCAACCTCGCCGGCGTGCGCTACGAACGGTGGAAGCTCGTGTTCCTGGAGCAGCGCGCCGACAGCCTGAACGTGTGGCAGGACCCGCTCGTGCCCCTGCGCTTCCCCAAGCTCTTCGACATCTACGCCGATCCGTTCGAGAGAGCCGACCACGACGCCGGCGACTACGACCGCTGGCGCGTAGAGCACGCCTACGCGCTGGTCCCGGCGCAGGCGTTCGTGGCCCGGCACCTCGCCACGTACCAGGAGTTTCCGCCACGGCAGAAGCCGGGAAGCTTCTCCCTCGACCAGGTGCTGGAGAAGCTGCAGCGGCAGGGCGGGGGTTGAGGGGAACCCCGGGTCGGGTGGCCTGGTGCCTGCGATTGGCAGTACCTTGTGGACCATGGCCGTGCAGCCTCGGAGGGCGCCGACACAGTACGCACGATGAAGGAACTCGCGCCTCGAATTACGATCGACGAGGACACACGGTTCGGACGACCGGTGATCCAGGGTACCCGCGTGCCGGTCGACTTGGTGGTCGGGAAGCTCGCGGCCGGGCTTTCCACCGAGGAGATCTGCGCCGAGTACGGCATCGAACGCGAGGATGTGCTCGCGTCGCTGGCGTACGCGGCACGAGCCGTGGCCGACGAGCAGGTTCGAGCCATCCGATAGGATGGCTCGCTACCTCGTCGACGAGGATCTGCCCCGCTCTCTCGCCCACGCGATGAGGGTCTCCAGGCCGAGGACGTTCGTGAAGTCGGTCTGCGAGGCCGTTCGGATCGAGAGGTCCTTGACGGGGCGGTCGCGCGAGGTTCGGTGCTGGTTTCGGCCGATCTCGGCTTTGCGAATCTCCTGGCCTTTCCGCTCGGAACGCACCACGGCATCGTCATCGTTCGATTCCCGAACGAGGTAACCAATGCGGTTGTGAGTCAGCACGTGATCGACGCGCTTGGCGGTCTCTCGGCGGAGGAGCTCACCGGAAACCTGACTGTCATCGAACCCGGGAGGGTGCGGCTGCGAAGGGCGGGGCCGCTCAGGTAGTCCGTACTCAACCAAGCGGCGAAGGCTCTGCCGTTGTGGAATCGAATCGGCCCGACGCGCGGAGGACAGTCGCGGTTGCAGCTACGGGTCGAGCAGCGCGAGGTCGCAGCGTCCGGCGAGTTGCTGCGTGAACGCGCACTCCCAGTCGGTCGTGTCCTCCGGCCGCTCGACCCCCGCCGAGTCCCTGCCGTACGATCCCTCGAGCGCGCCGCCGTCGGTGGGCACGAGGATCCAGAAGTAGTTGCCGGCTCCCGGCTGGAACCGGTAGCTCCCGCCGTCGCCGATCGCGCAATCATGCCCGGAGTATCCGTAGGTCGCGACGCTCGCGAGCGGTCCGTACTCGACGTTGTGGCTCGCCGACGTGCAGCCGCTCTCGTAATCGATCAGCACGTCCTCGCCGTCCTTGCCCACGCCGATGATCCGCGGCTCGCCCGGTACGCAGCCGGTCGTATCGCTCGACGAGCGTGAACTCCCGCCACTCGAGCACGACGTCGTCGACCGCCGCGCCGAAGCCCGGCTGCGGATCGGGATCGCCCGGCTGCGCCTTCTGCGTGACCATGAAGCCGAACGCACCCTGGAACGCGTCGCCCGCGTCTCCGATCCGGTCTTCGAGCAGCTCGAACGTCAAGTCCGGTCCGCCGAGCCGTGTGATGTCCATGTTGCGGATCGGGCCGTTGAATGTGGTGAATGGCGCGCCGTCGGTCGGAGTGGCGAGCAGGTACGGTGGGCTCGATACCCCCGGTCCCTCGAAGAAGCATGCGTTGTCGCCCTGGCGGGTGACGTTGAACGAATTCCCGCCTGTATCGAGCGGCGCGAACATCGGATAGCCGCCGAGGGCGGTCGGATCGCCGCCGCCGACCGCGCCGAACGGCCCGGTGATCGAGCCGAGCACCGCGTCGTCGACCGCAAGGTCGGGAACGTAGTCCAAGCAGCCGCCGGTCCCCGACGGGCAGTCCGCGTCAGTGTAGCAACGGCGCGTCGGAAGCAGGCGGCACACGGTGCCCACGGCGTTGTTGTCCACTTCCCAGGTGAAGGTCGCGTGCGCATCGGGCAAGTCGAGCGACAGGTTCCAGGCAAAGTTGCGGATCTCGGCCGCATGGGTCGGGTCACCGTCGGGGTCGATGTCCCTATGGACCTTCTGTGCCCCGGGTGTGACGAGCAGCTCGAACCAGCGCAGATCGCCCGCTCCGCTGATCGTCTCGTAGCCCTGGCACTGCTGGACGTCCGCTCCCGATCCGAGGCAGCCGGCCGCGGTCGTGAGACCGATGCGGCCCGTGTGCCATGCTCCGCCAGTACCCGTGGGGTTGGCGACGCATGTGCCGGTTCCGCTCGGGCAGCCGGCGTTGGAGTAGCACCCTAAGGACGGCAAGAGCGAGCACTGTCCGGGCGCTCTGGTCATCCAACCGCAGCCGCCGCGCATGCTCCACGAGTGGTTGAGGGTTGCGTCGACCGGGTCCCGCTGCTCGATCGATCGACAGGACAGATGTATTTGGCCGGGGCAGTCGACGTCTCGCGCGCACGCTTTGGACGGCTCATCCGTGCAACGCTTGTCATCGATGTTGTCGAAGTCTAGGTCCTCGCCCCACAGGGCGATCACGTCCGTGAACTCGTCCGGGGTTCGTGATCGCCGAGACTCCCGACGAGAAAACCCGCAAGACGTCGAGATTCCAGGGCCCCAGCAGTCCAAGATTCACCGTTCCACCGTCTGTCAGGTCGGACCAGACCGTGGTCTCGTATCGCCCGTCGAGCGGACCGCCCGGATCCACGATCGGGTTCTCGATCGAGCCGTCGCCGTCGAGATCGCGATCCTGCACCCCACCCAGCGGAAAGTCGGTCGAATAGAAGAGCGACTGCTCGTCGACGTCGAGGGACGTACGCGCGACCAGGATCTCGTGCGTCGTTGCGGTCGTGATGTCGACGAGAAACTCGGTCTTGGGTGTGCCCACGACCGCGTCCGCTACACGGATCGCGAACGACACGGTTTGGACGGTGCCCGCGGGAACCGTGGCCAGAACGACCGGCGAGCCGAGGATCGACAGCTCCGGGGCCACTGCGTTGTTGCTTCGAGCCGGATCCGGGCAGGCGAGACTGCCAGCTGCGCAGCCTGCGGGACTATCCGCGTCGGCCCGAACGGCGCGCAGCGCGACGGTCACGTCCGTGGCATCGGCGGTCGAGCGGAACGACACGTCGTAGAGCACGACCTCGCCCGCATCGAGGTACCGGTCGGGTGCGCTCGCGCCCGTGGGGCCGAGCTCGCACCCGCCCCGCACGCGCGTAAACCGATCTCGTCCCATCTGCTCGATCGGCGAGGGCTCGAAGTCCGAGGCCCGGGGGACGGCGCCGGCGAGTGCGGCTCCGATCAAAAGGACCAGAGGAACGACTCGCCTGGTCATGGCTCACCCCTGCCGCCGGCCGTGTGTCTGGGATTGTACGGCGCAACCGGACCGCGGGACGGCGGTTCCCGGCTAGGGTTTCGCGTCGCCCAGCGCGGCCCGCGCGTTCTTGACGCGCGCGTCCTCCTCGCCGGCCGTCGGGGCGAGGATCGCGACGCCGTCCTGTAGGAGCGAGCGCGCCTCATCGTCTTTGACCTTGCGCGCCACGAGCTGCAGCCCGAGATCGATCTTGGCCATCGCGGTCAGCCGATCCTTGTCCCCTAGCGCCGTGCGTCGGATCCTCAGCGACTCGCGGAATGCGCTCTCCTGGCCCGCAAGGTCACCGCGGGCCCCGAGGACGCCGGCCAAGTTCGCAATGGCGAAGGACACGTCGGGATGGTCGCCCGAGCCAGCGTGCATCAGCTTCACGCCCTCGCGCAGCGCGGCCTCGGCCTCCTCGAGCCGATCGGCGCGCCACAGCACGGTGCCCATGTTGACCATCGTGCGGCCGACGGCGGGATCGGTCGGCCCGAGCGTCTCGCGGCGGATCGCGGCCGCCTGGTTCAGCATCTCGATCGTGCGGTCGAGCCGCTTCGATTGGTAATACACGTTGCCCAGGTTCTCGAGCGTGACCGCGACCTGCGGGTGCTTCTCGCCGAGCTGGAGCTTCGTGTTCTCCACGACCTCCGTGAGCAACTTCTCCGCACGATCGAAGTCTCCCTGCTGCATCACGATCATCGCGAGCGAGTTCTTCACATTGTCGATCGTCGGGTTTCCAGGTGCGAGAGCCTTGGTATGGATCGCGAGAGCCTCGGTCGCCAGGGGCTCAGCCTCGTCGAGCTTCCCCTGGTTCGCCAGGATGTCGGACATGAGCCCCAGGCTCTCGCCGAGCCAGAACGTGGGCTCGGGCTGCGCGCGCCCGATCTCGATCGCCTCGCGCACGGGAATCGCCGCCTCGTCGAGCTTCCCCGCAACGAACTTGGCGTACCCGAGATCGTTCAGCCGCTCGCCGAGGCGGGGGTGCTTCGGTCCGCCCGCGATCCGCTGGGCCTCGATCCCGGAGAGCGCCGCGGCGACCGCCTCGTCGTAGCGCCCGAAGATGTGGTACATCCGGCTCAGCTGGCCCCACGCCGTCGCCGTATCGGGGTGGTGTGGGCCGAGATGCTGGACGCGCAGGTCGACCGCCCGGCGCAGGTGGGCCTCGGACTTGTCCCGCTGTCCGAGGTTCAGGTAGGTCGTCCCGAGCGTCAAGCGCACGGCGGCTTCGACGAGCGGCTGGTCGCCGAGCGTCTTGTCGATCCGGGCCCCGGAGAGGTCGAGCGCATCGAGGATCGTGACTTGCCGATCACCGCCGGTGTACGGGTCCGCGGTCTGCAGCGTTTCGAGCAAGAACTCGTTGATCGCCGCCGACTTGTCCGCCTCGGCCTGCGCCCGGTCGCGCTCCCGAGCGATCCGGCCGGCCTGCCAGGTCATGGCCCCGGCGAAACCGACGAGGAGCACGAGCAGCGATGCGGCGAACACGGCGGGCAGCGGGTTCCGGCGCACGAGCTTGCGCAGCTGATACCACGTGCTCGGCGGCCGGGCGAGGATCGGCTGCGAGGCGAGGTGGCGCTGGACGTCCTCGGCGAGCGCGGCGGCGCTGCCGTAGCGATCGTCCGCATCCTTCTCGAGCGCCTTCGCGACGATCGTGTCCAGGTCGTCATCGAGCCGCTTCGCCCCGCGCCACGCCTGCCGCAGCGGCTTCGGCTGTCCGTGCTCGATGATCCGCACGGCGTCGACGAGGGAGGACGAGCTGAGGTCGTGGGGCAGGCTGCCCGTGAGCATCTCATACAGGATCACGCCGAGGGCGTACACGTCGGTGCGCAGGTCGATCCTGTCCGGGCGTCCACGAGCTTGCTCGGGGCTCATGTACGGAAGCGTTCCGCGGATCGTGCCGACCTCGGTCACGCGCGTGGCCGCGACGTCGCCGTCCGTGATACGGGCCAGGCCGAAATCGAGGATCTTCACCCTCGGCCGACCGCTGTGCGAGTCGATCGAGCCGCTGTCCGGTTTCCCCTCGGTGACGATCAGGTTCGACGGCTTGAGGTCCCGATGGATCACGCCGCGCTGGTGCGCGTAGTGCACCGCCTCGGCGATCTCGGCGAACAGCGTCAGTCGCAGCCGCAGCTCGGCCGGGTCGAACGGCTTGTCGCGGCGCTCGAGGAACTCGGACAGCGACACGCCGCGCACGAGCTCCATCGCGAAGTAGTGCCGCCCCTCGGGCGTTCGGCCCGACGCGTAGACGCGCGCGATCATCGGATGCTCGAGGCGCGCCAGCACCTCGACCTCCCGGCGGAACATCGCGATGCGCGACTCGTCGACCGTGCCTTCCCCGCTGCGAATGACCTTGAGGGCAACGATGCGCGTGGGGGAGAGCTGCTCCGCCTCGTACACCACGCCCATTCCGCCCTGGCCCAGGCGACTGAGGATCCGGTACTCGCCGATCCTCTCGGGCAGCACTTCTTCGCCGTCGAGCGGTGTGTACGCCCCGAACTGCGTGCGCGTCAGCTCGTGGTCGGCTCGATCGTCGGACATCGCTGTTGATCCTACAACCAACGGGGTCAGGTCTCGAATCTTTGCGTTCGATCCACGCCGACCCGGTGGGCGGCGCAGTTCGCAGACGCGCGACGCAATGATTCGAGACCTGACCCCAAACCCGTTTGCCGACACACGTCCGTCGCCGTATCATCCGGCCAGCTTTCGCTTCGGGGGAGGCACGGAATGCGGGTATGGACCGTCGCGGGCTTGGCGCTCGCGCTCTTCGCGGCGCGATCGACGGGCGCGGAGCCGATCTCCGAGCGCACGTTGAGTGTCGCACTCGTCGTCCATCGCGACGGAACGAGCCTCGCGGCGTACACGGTGAAGGATCGACCGTTCGTCGACGTCGCGCCGGGTGGCGCGCTCGATCCATCGGACGCGGGCGGGCTCCGGCTCGAGATCGTGCTGCACGGCCCGGGAGGGGAGACGGTCGTACGGCGCCGGCCGATCGCCGGGCTATGTCTCGAGCATGCGCGGGATGCCGAGCCGCACATCGCGGGCGACACGATCTTGGTCCACGAGGAGAGCGTGGTCATCGAGCTGCCCGAGCGTACGGGCTTCGACACGCTGTCCGTCGCGTACGAGCGCCCGGACTCGAGCGCGACCGAATCGCGGCGTCGGTCGCTCGGCGACTTGGCGCTCGATGCGGCGCACTTCGACACCGCGGGAGGCACGCTGCGGTTCGTCGACCTGGCGATCGCCAACAGCGCCGCCCCGAGCGTGGCTCCGGCGACGACCGCCGCGACCGTGCACTGGCCCGAGGAGTTCAACGATCCCGAAGTGTACCGGGTGTTTGGCGACGCGGCCGAGGTCGCCGAGCGGATCAACGTCGTCATCGTCCCCGACGGCTACCGCTACACCGAGAAGGCGCTGATGGAGAGCCACGCCGCGGCGCTCGTCGCGAGCTTCCGGGCCAAGACGCCGTTCGCCGAGCACGACCGGTTCTACAACTACGTGCTGGTCTACGCCTATTCGACCGCGAGCGGGACCGATCAGTGTGATTGCGGCATCGTCGCGAACACGGCGATGGGTACACGCTTCCCGCTCGGCAACGGGATCTGCGGCCACTCGGACAACCGCTGCCTGTACTACGGCGGGGGGTGCGACACCGATGGCGTGTTCAACATCGCGACGGCCGAGCTGCGCGCTCCGGCGATCGACGAGTCGATCGTGATGGTCAACACCACGCGCTACGGCGGCTGCGGTGGGGAGCGCGCCGTGTACTCGGCGGGTCATTCCGCCGGGCCAGACGTCGTGACCCACGAGCTCGGCCACTCGTTCGGCGGCCTGGCTGACGAGTACGAGGGCACGCCGGCTTGCGGCACGACGGCGAGCGGGGTCAACACCTCGACCAACGCCGCGGTCGGGGCGTGGCCCGAGTGGACCCCGGAGATCGGCGTGCCGTGGCAGGGCGCGCAGTACTACAACCAATGCATCTACCGGCCGGAGCTCAACTGCCATATGCGCTCGCTCGGCCCGCCGTTCTGCCCGGTGTGCGCCCAGCGCGTGTCCCTCAGGACCTTCAGCCACGGGCGGGTCTATCCCACCGCGCCGATCGCCTCGGCGACACCGGAGCCCGAGCCGACCGTTCCGGTCGGGATCCCGTCGCACTTCGAGGTCGAGACCCGGTTGGCCCAGCCGAGCACGAACCAGATCACGTGGCGCGTCCGTGGACCCTCGAACCCGACCCCGGTCATCGTGCACACCGGCACGCCCACGCTCGACTACGTGTTCCCCGAGGGCGGGGAGTTCGAGGTCACGTGCGAGGTCATTGCCGACACGAACTTCATCAAGCCCGTGAAGTACGGGCTCAACGTCGACGTGGCGACTTGGACGGTTACCGCGACCTGCACGGGCGGAAGCGGGACCGGGCTCCCGGACGGCGACGGGGACACGGTTGCCGACGTGTGCGACAACTGCCCGCTTCTCGCGAATGCGGCCCAGACCGATACCGACGCCGATGGCCAGGGCGACTCGTGCGACAACTGCCCGCTCGATCCGGGGAACGATCAGGACGGGGACGCCCTGTGTGCGAACGTCGACAACTGTCCGACGATCGCGAACGCGGGGCAGCAGGATGGCGACGCGGACGGGGCGGGCGACGCGTGCGACAACTGCCCCGGACTCGCGAATGCCGGGCAAGCCAACTCCGACGCCGATGGCCACGGCGACGCGTGTGACAATTGCCCGACGATCGCGAACGCGAGCCAAGCCAGCTCCGATTCCGATGGCCTCGGCGATGCGTGCGACAACTGCCCGGCGACCGCGAATGCGAATCAGGCCGACGCCGATGCGGACCAGGACGGCGACGCGTGCGACAACTGCCCGGTGACGGCGAACCCTACGCAGGCGAACTCCGATAGCGACGCGCTCGGCGACGCGTGCGATCCGTGCCCCGTCGACCCGGCGAACGATCAGGACACGGACGGCCTGTGCGCGAACGTCGACAACTGTCCGACGATCGCGAACGCGAGCCAGGTCGATTCGGAGCTCGCCGACCCGACGTCGCTCGTCCAGTTCGCGTCGCTCGTGACCGCGAGCAGCGAGTGGACGTCGACCGACTACTCGGCGATGCAGGCCGCGGGTCCGCCCGAGCACCCGGGCGCGTGCATCGAAGTGCCGACGAGCTGGTCGCCGCTGACCGACCTCGCCGATCCGGAGTGGCTCGAGCTGGTGTACGACGTGCCGGTGCGGGCGTCCGGGGTCTCCGTGTACGAGCAGATCGAGGCGCCGTTCGTGACCGCGGTCGAGCTGCGCGGGGTGGACGACGCGCTGCGGACCGTGTGGGCCCAGACCGACACGACCGCGTGCGGCGCGACGCTCGACGTCTCGTTCCCGGTGCGGCCGTACTTCGCCGACACGGTGATCGTACGCACCGCGGTAGCGAACTTCGAGGAGATCGACGCGGTCCGTCTCGAAGGGTTCGGCCGCACCCCGCTCCCGGACGGTATCGGCGACGCGTGCGACAACTGCGCGAGCGCGCCGAACGCGAGCCAGGCCGACTCGGACAGTGACGGCATCGGCGACGCCTGCGATTGTGTACCGAGCGATCCCGGCTCGGCCGGTCCGGGCGAGGTGTTGGGACTCGTGCTCGACAAGCCGGCCCCCGACATCGCGCGGCTATCCTGGGCCGCCACGCCGGGCGCGCAGTCGTACTCGATCACGCGCGGCGATCTCGCGACGGTCGACACCTGGATCTACGGGCCGTGCTGGGCCGAGGGGATCGTCGGCACGACGCACGACGATTCCGCCGTTCCGGCGGCAGGTCAAGGCTACCTGTATCTGATCCAGCCCTGGACGACCGCGTGTGGCGCCGGGACTTTGGGCCAGCAGGCGCCGGGTGTCGAGCGGTTCAACACCGACGCGGCTCGCTGCGAGTGAAGGCCGCAAAGGCCGCACCGACCCTCGTGACACCGAAATCGCCGGCCGAATGGCGCGCGTGGCTCGTGAAGCACCACACGCAGACGGCGAGCATTCGCCTGCGACTGTTCAAGAAGGACTCGGGCAAGCAGGTGTTGACCTACGCCCAGGCGCTCGACGAGGCGCTGTGCTTCGGTTGGATCGACGGGCGGAAGGATCCGTATGACGCGATCTCGTGGGTCCAGAGCTTCTCGCCGCGCCGAGCTCGCAGCGGGTGGTCGAAGATCAACACCGGCCACGCCGAGCGGCTGATCAAGGAAGGGAAGATGAAGCCGGCCGGGCTGGCCCAGATCGAAGCCGCGAAGGCCGATGGACGCTGGGACGCCGCCTATTCCGCGCCCGGTGCAGCTACGATTCCGGCAGACTTCCTCGAAGCGTTAGCGAAGAACAAGCGCGCACAATCCTTCTTCGAGACGCTGAACAAGGCGAACCTGTACTCCATCGCGTATCGTCTAGAGACCGCGAAGAAGCCCGAGACGCGCGCGGCGCGCATGAAGACGATCCTCCAGATGATGAAGGACGGGAAGAAGTTCCACTGACGCGGTCTCGTCTCGTCTACGGCCGCAGGGCCTGCTCCGACTCGAGCGCTTCCGTGCGCGCACCGAGACGCACGAGCAGCGCGACGAGGAACCGCTGCGCATCGCTCATCTGGTCGCGCCGCGCCAGGACCTGGCGTGCCAGGTCGGGCTTGTCCGTGATCAGGCCGTCGACGCCGTGGCTCATCGCGGCGAGCATCCACGCCGGATCGTTGACCGTCCAGACGTAGACGTCCTTGCCCGCGCGGTGGGCGCGCCGCACGAACCGCCCGGTGGCGATTCGGGCTTCGACGGCGAGGAAGTCGGCCGGCAGCTCGGTCAGGTCGCCGATCGCCTTGGCCACGAGCAGGCCCGCGCGCCACGACGGACGCAGGCGCTTGATGTTGCGCACCATCTCGTGGTCGAGCGACATGAAGATGCAGTCGTTCTCCATGCCCGCCGCCTCGACGATCTCGACCACGCGCTCCTCGAGGCGCTCGTTGTGACCGTAGGATTTCAGCTCGACGATCACCCGGCACCGGCCCTGGCACGCCGCCAGTGCCTCGGCGAGCGTGGGCACGCGCTCGCTCGCGAACTGCGGCCCGCGGAAGCTGCCGATGTCGATCTCGCGCAGGGCCGCGGCGTCGGCGTCCCAGATCTTCGCTGGCGACCTGCCGACCTTCATCAGATCGCTGTCGTGCACGACGACGACCTGGCCATCCTTCGACTCCTGGACGTCGAGCTCGACGAAGTCGGTGCGCTGGTCGGCCGCCAGACGAAACGCGGCGAGCGTGTTCTCCGGTGCCGCGGCGGACGAGCCGCGATGCGCGATCACCAGGACGTCCTGGCGGCTCCGCGTGGCGTAGAACGCGAGGAGCGCAAAGCCCACGACCCCAAGGATCACGATCGCCGCGAGCCCGGCCTTCCCGCTCCCGGAGAGGTGCCGCAGGTCGCCGGACGACGTGGGAACGCGGGGCTCGCGCGGCTGACCGACGTGGAGGTACAGCCGGACGATGAGAGCCGAGAGGAACGCGAAGTTGACGATCGCCACGGCGAGGCCGAGGACGAGCCACAGGAGCACGAGCGCCGCCAGGAACGCGAGCAGCAGCGCGAGGGAGCCGGCGAAGCGCGGCGCCAGGCTGCGACCGAGGAAGTCGATGAACCAGGTGGACGACGCGGAGAGCACGATCGCGACGAGCGCCCACGTCGCGATCGCGGCGACGATGACGCGCCGGTGCCCCGCCGATCGGCGGGCGCTCTCGCCCAGGGCGCGTCGCGGGGCCACGCCCTCGAACACCATGAGCGGCAGAGCGAACGCCCAGCGGGCGATCGTCCAGACGAGCAGGGCCACGAGCGTCGCGCCGAGAAGCGTCACGAGGATGCCCGCGCCCCAGAACGCGGGCGGGCGCTGGGCCAAGTAGTAGTTGATATCGTGCTCGCGCAGGAGCGCGAGGTACACGAGACCGGCACCGACGAGGAACGGCAGCAGCCCGGCGAGGACGCGCACGACGACGTTCGCCGTCAAGCGCAGCACGTTCGGCGCGCGCGCGGCACCGAACGCGAGGGCGCTCGTGGCGCGCAAGGTTACGCCGTTCGTCGCGCAGAGGGCGATGGCCATCAGGCACGCCGCTTGGAGCGCGGTGATCGCGAGCAAGAGCGCGCTCCCGACGACGAGGATCAGCGCCCCGACGCGCGTCGTGGCGAAGAACCGCGCGATGTCGGCATCGGCGATCACGCGGCCCGACCGCATCCAGGCCAGGAGCAGGGTCGTCCCGGGAATCAACAGGGCGAACGCGAGCGCCTTGTAGGCCAGGTCCGTCCGGACGAAGCTCTGCCACGACGCGCGAACGTCCCGGGCGGCGTCTCGCACGATCGCCGGCAACCGCGGCGCTGCCGTCGGGTCCGCGGGCTTCATCCGCTAGCCGCTGCGCCGGTACTCGGCACGCACCGGGCTCCAGGCGTCGACCGCCTTTGCGCCTGCGGCTCCCGCGGTGACGGCGTGCGGCACGTGGCCCGGGATGGCCACGACCTCGCCCGATCCGACGGTCACGCTCCGATCGTCGAACGCGAACACGAGCGCACCGTCGAGGACGAGCGTGATCTGCTCGCTCTCGTGCTCGTGGCGCTCGAACGTCGCGTGGGGCTCGACCTCGAAGTAGGTCAGCATGGCGTGCTCGAGCGCGACCGCCCAGTACGACGCGCCGGGCACCGTTCGCTCGAGCGGCAGAGATCCACGGGGGAAGAACCGGGCGGCGGTTGGGCCCTTCATGCGCGCTTCTCGGCGACGATCAGCACGTGCGGCGAGCCGAGCTCGAACGGCCCGCCTTCCGTGGAGCCGTGGAGCGAGAGCGTGGCCAGCCCGACGCGCTCGAGCATCTCGCGCAGCTCGCGCGCGGTGTAGATCCACTGCAGTCCCTTCTGCGTCCGTGCCTCGCCGCCGCGCAGGAACGTATACGTCGTCTCGATACAGCTCTCCGCCGGATCGTAGCGGTTCTCCTCGAGGAACAGGATGTCCCCGAAGCGCATCCATTCGCGCTCGCGGAACCGCGGCAGGATGCACTCGGCGACGGCGCCGGTATCCATCGCGAAGCGCGCTCCGGGGGCCAGGGACCGGGCGACGGCTTCGAGGAACCGGCGCGTCGAGTCGGGCGGGAAGTAGGCGAAGCTGTTGCCGAAGCAGAATGCGCCGTCCATCTCCGAGTCCCACTGCAGGTCGCGCATGTCGCCGTGGCGCCAGTCGACCTCGACGTGCACCGCACGCGCACGCCGGCGGGCCTCGTCGATCTCCTCGGACGACAGGTCGACGCCGGTCACGCGGAAGCCGCGCCGGGCGAGCTCGATCGAGTGCCGGCCGTGGCCGCACGGCACGTCGAGCACGCGGCCTCCCGCGGGGAGCCGCAGCTCGCGCACGAGGAACTCCACGTCGGCGAGCGCCGCCTCGGGGGGCAGCGCCTGGCGCCACATCTCGACGACGACGCCCTGGAAGAACGTCTCGAACCAGCGGAGGTCGGCTCGGTCCATCGGGTTCACCCTGCGGCGCGGCGCTTCACGCCGATCACGTTCGGTACGGGCCACGCGGCCAAGTTGCCCTGGCCCACCTCGAACTCGCCGAACCGTTCGACCTCGACCCCGCCCGCGTCGACGAACAGCTGGGCCTTCGGGCCGCCCTCGAGGTGCTGGGCTGCGACGAGGTCGATCCCGGCGGCGAGCAGGGCGTCGTTCCACTCGTGCATGGCGAACGGCGAG
The DNA here is from genome assembly GCA_963824225.1 of uncultured Acidobacteriota bacterium. Lineage (GTDB taxonomy): Bacteria > Acidobacteriota > Polarisedimenticolia > Polarisedimenticolales > Polarisedimenticolaceae > CAWGOF01. Next base: position 2,698,651 of record CAWGOF010000003.1, read on the forward strand.
CGCGAGAACAGGAACAGCGCGCGGCCGGCGCGGTCCTCGCCCAGCGCGGCCTCGCTCCACCGGCGATCCTGCGGGCTCCAGCGGTTCTCGCCCGGGCGCTTGATCAATCGCAGGTTCTGCACCACCGAGTCGTAGTCTTCGAGGATCCGGTCGAGGCTCACGCCGGGCTCGTCGAGATCGTACAGCCGGAACCGCGGGAGCTCGCGTCCGTCCCGGGGGTCGAACGCGGCGACCGACTCGTAGCTCGGGACCCGCCGACCCTGGGCGTGGCTCCCGGACTGCAGGTAGCCGATGTGCGTGCGCGCGTCGACGTCGAACATCCCGGCGTTGATCGCCGCGACGAGACCGTGCTCGCGCGCCCAGTCCTTGGCGGTCCGGCCGGTCGTCTCGCCCGTCGGCCCGATTCCGATCAGCTCGAGGTCCCAGTGCTCGGGATCGATGCGCAGGATCGTGATCTTGTCGTCGTTCGACGCCGCGCCGCGTGGCGGAGCGATCGTCGCGAGATCGAGTCCTCGGTCGAGCGTGCGCCAGACGCCGCCGGGTACCGCGTCACACGAGACGACGGCCAGGGACACGACGCAGATCAGGGCGCGATCGAGCGCCGCGCGCGCGCCGAGGATTTTCACGCCGGAAGACTAGCCGTCTCGGTCCCGTGCCGTCAAACTTGTCCGGCCAAGGAGGCTCCATGCAGCGTCACGCCATCGCCCTCGTGCTCTCGTCGCTCGCCCTGCTCGGTCCGGGTTGGCCGTCCGCGGCCGACACGTCGCCGACGCCGCTCACCCCCGAGCTGCTGTGGAAGCTCGATCGGCTGGGCAACCCGTCGATCTCTCCCGACGGCTCGTGGGCCGTCGTGCCGGTCACGAGCTACGACCTCGAGGAGGACAAGGGCAAGACCGATCTGTGGCTCGTGCCGACCTCGGGCGCCGGAGCGGCGGGCGCTGGAGCAGCGCGGCGTCTCACGACGCACGATGCGCGGGACGGCGCCCCGGCGTGGAGCCCCGACGGGACGTGGATCGCATTCGAGTCGAAGCGCGGCGACGACGAGGAGTCCCAGGTCTACGTCATCCCTTTCGCCGGCGGCGAGGCCCGGCGCGTGACGAGCGTTCCCAACGGAGCGTCGTCGGTGAAATGGTTTCCGGATTCGAAGCGCCTCGCGTTCGTGAGCTGGGTCTGGCCCGACCTCGACTCGTGGGAGAAGCAGGGTCTGCGGCTCAAGGAGCGCAAGGACACGAAGGTCAGCGCCAAGACGTGGGACAAGCCGATCGTACGCTGGTGGGACCACTGGGTCGAGGACCGCGACCCCCACGTGTACTCGGTGTCGATCGACGGTGGCGAGCCGCAGGCGATCACGCTCGGGAGCGGACGGTGCCTGTCGCGCGAGGAGCCGGACGCCGCTTCGTACGACATCGCCCCCGACTCTGCTGAGATCGCGTTCGCCGCGGACGTCGATCCGACGGGCGTCGATCCGAACTTCGACGTGTTCGTCGTGGCCGCGTCGGGCGGAGCGGCGCGCAACGTGAGCCCGGAGAACCCCGCGGACGACGTGGCTCCGCTCTATGCACCGGACGGGCGGTGGCTCGCGTTCGGGCGGCAGACGGTCAAGGGGTTCTACGCCGACCGCGTGCGTCTCGTGCTGCACGACCGGACGGCGAAGCAGAACCGCGTGGCCACGGACGGCTGGGACCGCTCGGTCGCCGGTCTCGCCTGGGCCCCGGACGGCAAGGCGCTCTACGGGACGATCGACGACGCGGGGACCCAGCGCGTGTGGCGCATCGAGGTGCCGGGGGGCAAGGTCGCGGCCGTGACGAAGGACCACAGCTTCGCGGGCCTCGCGCTCTCGTCGGACGGGCGCACGCTCGTCGCGCTGCGCCAGAGCTTTCTCGAGCCGCCGACGCTCGTGCGGATCGATCCGACGACCGGGACGGTGACGAAGCTCTCGACGTTCAACGACGAGCGCCTGGCCGCGGTCGATTTCGGCACGTACGAGAGCGTGACGATTCCGGGCGCCAAGGGCGAGCCGATCCAGATGTGGATCAACTATCCACCGGGCTTCGATCGGTCGAAGCGCCATCCGGTGTACCTGCTCCTGCACGGCGGCCCGCACAACGCGATCACCGACGGCTTTCACTGGCGCTGGAACGCCCAGGTGTTCTCGGGATGGGGCTACGTCACGGCGTGGCACAACTTCCACGGATCGAGCGGGTTCGGCCAGTCGTTCACCGACTCGATCAACCCCGCGCAATCGGAGCTGCCGTACGAAGACACGATCGCCGCGGCGAAGTGGCTCGCCGCGCAGCGCTGGGCCGACCCCGAGCACATGACGGCGGGCGGCGGCAGCTTCGGCGGGTACCTGGCGACGATCCTGCTCGGCCGGGAGCATCCGTTCCAGGCCCTCGTGGCCCACGCCGCCGTGTACAACTGGTACACGCAGTACGCCGCGGACTACGGTGCGGCCAAGCGCCGGCACGGCGAGTTCTGGGACAACCCGGCCGTGTTCGAAAAATCCTCACCGCACATGGCGGCGAAGAACTTCCGGACGCCGACGCTCGTGATCCATGGCGGGCTCGACTATCGCGTCCCATCGAACCACGGGATCGAGCTGTTCAACACGCTGCAGAACCGCGGCGTGAAGAGCCGCCTCGTGTTCTACCCTGACGAGAACCACTGGGTGCTCAAGCCCAACAACTCGATCTACTGGTATGGCGAAGTTCACGCCTGGCTCGACCAGTTCTAGAAACGGGGACACTCTCCGTTTCTGCCCCATTTGGGGCAGCCCTGCCGTGGACGCTGAAAAGCGGAGCGACGGCGAGGAACAACGGGTCTGGCGGCTCCAACTATCCGGTTACACAGTTCCGCTATTATCGGATTACGAAGTTCTTGATACATCACGTTGAACTAAGCCGCCTGCGGCGGGGTTCAAGACTGCTGGTTTCCTTCGATCTCGTTCCGGTGCAGCGTCGACCTCACGAGCCCACTTCAGGCTCGATGGAGGTGTGCGATGACCGAGCTGCGCCGTCGGATGATTCAGGCCATGACCGTTCGGGGATTCTCTCCAAGCACGCACGAGTCCTACTTGGGTGCCGTGCGGCGGTTGGCCAAGCACTACCGTCGTTCGCCGGATGCGTTGACGGTGGAGCAGGTGCAGGCCTACCTGGCACACATGGTGACGCAGCAGAAGCTGTCGTGGAGCACGTGCAACATCGCGGCGCAGGCGTTCCGCTTTCTGTACCACGTGACATTGGGGCGCGATGTTGCTGCATTCGAGATTCCGTCGGCCAAGCAACCGCAGCGACTGCCCGAGATCCTGAGCCGTGAGGAGGTAGCGCGGCTGATCGAGGCGCCGCCGAACCCGAAGCACCGGTTGTTGTTGGCGACGGTCTATGCCGGGGGCTTGCGCGTGAGCGAAGCCGTGCGGCTGAAGGTCAGCGACGTCGACCGCGGGCGGATGACTTTGCGCATCGAGCAGGGCAAGGGGAAGAAGGACCGCGTGGTCCCGCTGTCTGCGAGACTCGTCGGCCAGATCGAAGCGTTGTGGCAGACCGAGCCGCCTCGCCATTGGCTGTTTCCCAACCGCAGTGGCAGGCGACCGATCGACATCACGGTTGCACAGAAGGTGTTCACGATGGCCAAGCTTCGGGCCGGGATCACGAAGCGCGGCGGGATTCACTCGCTGCGCCACGCCTTCGCCACCCACCTGATCGAGGCGGGAGGGGACGTACCCACAATCCAGCGTCTGCTGGGACATCGTTGTGTGTCGACGACGATGCGCTACTTCCATCTCAGCCAGGGGCGGCTGGCAACCCTGCGGTCGCCACTCGATCTACTCGAGACGATTCCCCGGACGTAGCCGTTGCCAGGCGAGCCGACCTGCGCGCATCGCAGGCGGCCGCAGCGCCGACTCGAGCTTGCCGACCTCGTCCGTGGCTACGGCGATCGTCTACGCTCTATCCGGCGCCTGAGCGGCGAGCAGCTTGCGGCCCTGCGCGCCATCGAGCGCTGTCGTACCCCGGCCCTCGGGGGCAGCCGCGAAGTCTGCACCAACTGCGGTGCCCAGCGCATCCTGTGGCACTCGTGTCGCAACCGCCACTGCCCGAAGTGCCAGACGACGGCCAAGGAGCGCTGGCTCGAAGCGCGCCTCGAGGAGTTGTTGCCCGTCGACTACGTGCATGTGGTCTTCACGCTGCCGCACGAGTTGAACGCCTTGGCTCTTGCCTGTCCCCGACTCGTCTATGGGCTCCTGTTTCAAACCGCCGCAGCGACGCTGCTTGCATTCGCACGCGACGGCCGGCATCTGGGCGCCGAGCCCGGAATCGTCGCCGTCCTGCACACCTGGGGCCAGAATCTCTCCCTGCACATCCACCTGCACTGCATCGTCACCGCGGGTGGTCTCGACCCGACGCAACGCCGGTGGATCCGCCGGCCGGGGGGCTACCTGTTTCCGGTCCACGCCCTGTCCCGCGTGTTTCGCGGCAAGTACCTTGACGCTCTGCGCCACGCGCTCCGCGATTCTCCGGATCTCGCGCGCAGCGTTTCCATCCAGCAGCTTTGGCAGCACGACTGGGTCGTCTACGCCAAGAAGCCCTTCGGTGGCCCACGCCAAGTCCTGGACTACCTGGCTCGCTACACACACCGCGTCGCGCTGACCAACGATCGATTGCTCGAGTTGCACGAGGGGATCATCGGGGTCCGTTGGCGTGACTACGCACACGGCGGCAAGCGCAAGGTCCTCCGACTCCACGCCGCAGACCTGCTCGGACGCTTCGTGCTCCACGTTCTCCCGCGCGGCTTCCGACGCGTGCGCCACTACGGGTTGCTCGGCAATCGTCACAGGTCCGCCAAGCTCGCCGCGTGTCGGCGCTACTTCGGCATCGCCTCGATCGATCGGTCCACATCGACCGATACTGCATCGTCTCCCTTGCGTCGGCTTGGCATCGATCCTCGTCGCTGCCCGGCCTGCGGTGCAAGCCAACTCCAACATGAACCCGTCCTACCACAGCCTCCCGTAGCTCGCGCCCGCGCGCCCACTGGCACCGCATGCTGATTCACGTCGGCCCGCCGCTCGCCACCGACGCCTGTACGCGCGTCCGGTCAGTGTCTGCCCGGCCCCTCAATCTCGAACGGCCGTGGGCGCTCGGAGAGAATCAGGACACCCGGCACCGTCGCCCTTCCACGTACGCCCAGATCTCAACGGCACCGCGCGACTCCAGTGCCGCCTTCCCGCTCCGCCTGCCCCAAGCGTAGAATCCCCAGGGGAGAACATGGTGCGGCTTAGTCCAACCGGCTTTATCCGGAATGCGCAGACGCACTCCGGATAAAGCCTCTTCGTTGGGTTGACAGAAGAGAGCCGTGAAGCCGCGCCACATCAAAGAGTACTGTGACTTGTTCGATGCCAGCTTCCTCGGGGTTGGCGACAAGCTATTCTCGCGCTACGAGTACAACCCCTCGAGCCCGCCCGAGCAAAGCACCGTCGAGGAGAACACGCTGAACAGCGAGGGCTTCTACTACTTCTCTGGTGAGACGATGGAGGGCGTATTGCGTAACCACGCCCTTGCCTCGGCTGTGACGGTCGTCTGGCAATCTCGCCTCGCAGCAACCTTTCCACAGCGCGAGTTCCGGTGCTTCGTCTCCAATGAGTATGACGTGTGGTCGGACACGAAAGACCCCGGCGTTGTGGTCGGCGATGGCGTCAGAACCGTGCTTCGGTTGTGGTCTCTTCCCGCTGACAGCCCGTCTTTCGATAGGGTGTATCGGGTGCACGAAGTTGCACCCGACCGGGTCTTGTGGCCTGAATATGACGACAGCCGCTTGGTTCCGTTGCAGGAAGTCTTCGATGTCATCCACGAAGCCAAACATCCGGCTAGGGAACAGACCCTTCGCCGGGGGCGCGCAACCTAACATCATCTTGCAGCTGCGGGCCGCTTCGCGGCCCGCAGCAGAAAATCTCGTTAGCCAGACTGAACGAATGCAGAAACAACTCGTCCCACTGGCCGCGGTCATTCTCTCAGTGGCCTGTCCAGCATCCCCGCCGCGACCGCAGAGTGTCTCGACCAAGGCGGTGTGGGCGGGTGGCTCCGATGGCGGGGCCTGGATTGCTTGCACACCATCCTTCAAGGAACCGCATCTCGGCTATGACTGCATCGTCTACCACGACTCGGGGGCCGTCTGGGCTCAAGGTTCCTTCATCGTGGCCGAGCGGCACAACGGAAAACATGAGTACCCCAGTGGTGGGTTCTTGCCGCCCGACATCGGTCGGTACGAATGGTTCGATGGCCGCCAAATCGCGGTCAACGCGAATCGATCGTTGGTTCCGTTTGGCTTGGTCGACTATCCAAGCGGAAACGGCCACGGCAAACGTGTGCGCTATCAATTCGAGGGTGACGTTGAACAGGCGTATTGACGCCACGCTGGCTAGCGGCGTTAGGGCGGGCAGACAGACTCTCCAGCGGTGTTGAAGTGAATCGAGACCTCCGCCTCCTCGCGCACCTCTTCGTTCTGAGCGGGCTAGCGCCATACATCGGTTGTCCAGTCAGTGGCACCGAGTTGAAGCTGCCGTGCGGCGTGACTGGCTTGCGCTGGGACATGTCGGAAGCGGAGTTCAAGAGGGCGCGTCCTCTCGCTGTCTGGAACGACAGCAGGCCGAAGGACTCGAAAGTTGAATACTGGAATGTCGGGCTGTGGTGGAAAGGTGAGTGGCGCGAGGTGTACAGCTATTGGAGCTCACCGCTGACGCTGCCAAAGTGGGGGGACGGTCGGTGGGCCACGCTCGCCATTCACGCGTCGCGGGAGGGAGTCGATGGATTCCGGTCGTGGGCTGAGGCGGTGTCTGATCCTGAGGTGGTGGCACGGTACTTCAAGGGCATACCGGCGCACGATGACGCTCACGGTGCCGTCCTTCATTGAACGGGTGTGGCGGACAACAGGAGTGCGCGTTGACGCTTGAAGGTTTCGACCACCTGGCGAGCGCTCTTTCTGCAGTCGCAACGATAGTGGCGCTCGTCGTTGGTGGAGTATGGGCGTATCAACGCTTTGTTCGCACAAGGGAAGCAAACCCCAAAATCGAATTCGAGGTCAACGTCGCGTTCGTTGCGAGGCAAAAAGGCTTTTGGATTGCGGAAGCACTGGCGCTTCTAGAGAACAAGGGCTTGGTAAGACACGACATCGCTGACTTCACCTTCAGTGTTCGCTACCTGCTGCCAACCGATTCCATTGAAGCGAAGGAGGGATTCCTCGCGTATGTCCCGCATGATGGTGGCAGCGGCTCATGGCTCCCGCCGGGCTGGAGCAACACATTTATCGAGCCGGGTCTGCGAACCCGATACTCCTCACTCATTCGCGTTCCAGCCGAGGCTTCCGCTGTCTTGATCCATGGGAAGTTTTACTACCCCGACGGCGATTGGCATACATCAGACAAGTTGGTTCCCGTACCCGGACTCGCCGAGAAGCGGGCTGGAAGTGATGCTGGAGACCTCAGCGCATGAATCGGTTGTGCAAGCCGCCTAACGAGCAGTTGCAGCGGACCGTGATACGGTCACGCGCTGGACACGTTGGTCGATGACCTGTGCCTCGACGCGGCGCGCTCCGGTGTCCGGGCGCTTGCGAAAGGCGGCGAGGAAGCATTGGCAACGAGGCTTCCGACATTCCGCCGCGGCCGGGACCTGACCCCGCCTTACCTCTTGTACGGCGGGTAATCGGGCACCGGGCGCGGCTCCTCGCGGATGCGTCCTTCGAGCCATTCGATCGCCGCCTCGAGCTGCGCGTCCTTCCCGTCGTAGGTCGCCCGCGGCAGGTTGTCGACCACGACGTCGGGCTCGACGCCATGGCCTTCGATCAGCCACTGGCCCTCGGGGCCGTAGACGCCGAACTCGGCGGCGGTCGCGATGCCGCCGTCGACGAGGAAGTTCGAGCCGCTGAGCCAGATCTCGCCGCCCCACGTGCGCGTGCCGAACACCTTGCCCAGACCCAGGCGCTTGATCCCCTCGGTGAACGCCTCGCCGTCCGACGCCGTGAACTCGTTGCACAGCACGGCGATGTGACCGCGGAACGCGTACTGCATGTTCCATGACGGCGCGCGCCCGACGCGCTGGTTCCAGTGGAACCACGCCTTGCGCAGCAGGCGACCGAGGATCCAGCTGTCGATGTTGCCGCCGCGGTTGTTGCGCACGTCGATGATCAGGCCCTGGCGGTCGAACACCGGGTAGTACCCGCGGGCCCAGTCCGCGAAGTCCCGGCCGCCCATCGCCCGCAAGTGGACGTAGCCGATCCGGTTGTCGCTCGCGCGCTCGACCTCGAGGCGCCGCGTGTACTCCCACTCGTGATAGCGCAGGTCGGTCGCGGCATCGTCGTCCAGCGGCACGACGATGACGTCGCGCGCGGGCCCGCCCGGGCCCGGCCGCACGCGCAGGAGCACCTGCTTCCCGGCCTTGCCGCGAAGCACCGTCGCCGGATCGCTGGCCTCGAGCAGCGGGACGCCGTCGATCGACTCGATCCAGTCGCCCTCTGCCACGCGCACGTCCGAGCGTGCGAGAGGCGAGGCCCGGTTCGGCTCGTCCGGATCCGACCGGTACACGTGCTCGACGCGGTACCCGCCTCCGCGCTCGTCGCGGATGAGCGTCGCGCCGAGCGAGGCCGGACGGATGTTCTCCGGTCCGCCCCGCAGGTCTCCGCCGCCGACGAAGATGTGCAACGCCGACAGCTCCGAGACCATCTGCGCCAGCAGATCGGCCAGCTCCCCGCGACTCCGCACGCGATCGACGAGCGGCCGGTACTTCGCGCGCACCGCGGGCCAGTCGACGCCGTGCATCCCCGGGTCGTAGAAATAGTCCCGCTCGAGGCGCCAGGCCTCGTCGAACATCTGGCGCCACTCCTCGCGCGGGACGACCGACAGCGCCCAGCCCGACAGATCGACCGCTCTCTTGTCCAGGTCCGCCGGTGTCGCCGAGACCGCGGCGTCGAGGACGTACAGCGTGTCGGCCTTGCGCACGAGCAGCTTCTTCGCGTCGAGCGACAGCTCGACGAGCCGCACGTCGGTGACGAGCTGCTTGACCTCGACGTTCTCGCGGGCGATCGTTGCGCCGACGAGGTGGCGCTTGCGCTCGGTGCCGCTGTCGGCCGAGAGCCAGAACAGCGCGTCGGACGTGACCATCAGGTCGGAGTAGTTCCCGGGGGGCAGCGGAAGCTCGCACAGCCGCTCGGCGAGCCCCTCGCGGTCGAGCCGGACGACGGCCGGCTGCTCCTTGTCCTTGTCTTTGTCCCTGTCCTTCTCTTCCTTCTTCTTCTGCTGCTTGTCGTCCTTCTTCTCGTCCTTCGCCGCGTCGGGCTTCTTCGGCTCCTCCGCCGGGTGCAGCTCGTCGACCGGCGCGAACGGCGAGCGTGCCTCGGCCTCGAGCGCGAGCGCGTAGATCTTGAACCGTCGATCGAAGAACGGCTCGGGCTGCAGCGGGCCCCACGGCGCGCGGACGACCGAGTCGAGGTTGCGCTCGGACAGGAAGTACAGCCACTTCCCGTCCCGGCTCCACGCCGGGCTCCCGCTGTCGTACCGGTCGCTCGTCGCATCGAGCCGCTCGGCGCGCTCGACGCCGTAGAGCCGGATCCGCGAATACAGGTTCGAGCCGGTGGCGACGTAGGCCAGCCACCGACTGTCGTGCGACCAGGCGAGGTCCGTGAAATCCGCGACCTCCGACTCGTCGAGGCGCACGTTCGTCTTCTTCTCGACGTCGTAGAGCCACAGGCGCTGGTTCTTGTCCCGGTGCGCCACGTATCGCCCGTCGGGGGACGGTGTGGCCTCCCAGCGCAGCACGTCACCGTCCCGCGTGAGCTGCGCGTCCGCGCCGACGCCATTCGCCGGAAAGCGCCACAGCTCGACCTCGCCCGATTCGTCCGACAGCGTGACGAGCGACTTGCCGTCGGGAAAGAACCGCGCGTCGCGGTAGCGCACGCCCGGGCGGCGCGTGACCTCGACGAGCCGGCCCTGGCGCGCCGGGGCCACGAACACCCGGCCCCGCGCGGTCAGAGCGACGCGGTCGCCGTTCGGCGAGACGTGCGCTGATGTCAGATACGTCAGCGGTTGCTTGATCCAGTGCTCGCGCGTCTGGTCGAGATCCGAGTCGAGCGTGATCGAGACCTTGCGGTCGGTCTCGTTCGCCAGGTCCAGAACGTGCAGGTCGGCACCCAGCTGGTACGCGATCCAGCCGTACGCCAGCACGGGCGAGGCGACATCCCACCCCGAGTGCCGCGTGTGCTGCTGCGGACCCGAGCCATCGGGCGCGATTGACCAGATGTTCATCCAGCCGTCGCGGTCGGAGGCGAAGTAGATCCGCCCCTGCCAGACCATCGGCTCCTTGCTGGTCCCGGGATAGTCCGCCGTGAGCGGCACCGCCTCGACGGCATCTTTCCGGAGCGCCCAGATCTGCTGCGCCGTCCCTCCGCGATAGCGCTTGGTGTGGCTCCCCTGGAACGGCAGACGCGTGAAGTACAGGTTCCCCGCTTCGTCGTACGCGCCGTCCGCCGCCTGGGCCAGCGGAACCTCGCGCGGCGCGCCGCCCGCCGGAGCGACCGCCTGCAACCGCCTCGCGGGCAGCGTCGACCGTGCATCCGTCGAGTACAGGACCTCGCCCGCAGGCGTCCAGCCGATGACGATCGCCGGATCGGCATCCCACGTCAGGCGGATCGGGAGCCCACCCCTGAGCGGCATCACGTACACCTCGGTCGGTCCCTCGTAGGCCGCCGAGAAGGCGAGCGTCGCGCCGTCGGGCGAGATCGCGGGGTTCGACTCGTCGCCCGGATGGCTCGTCAGGCGCGTGGCCCGACCGCCCAGGGACGACACGCGCCACAGGTCGCCCTCGGCGACGAACACCAGTGTCTCGCGATACAGGGCAGGCATCCGGTAGTACCCGGTGGTCGAGGTGCCCTCGGCAGCCGCGAGGGCAGACACCGACGCAAGTGCGAGCAGGAGTAGCAAGAAGGAAGTGCGAGCCATGGAACCCCCGTCCGAAGGCGGACAGTCTACCGCTGGTATGCTCCCGATCGATGCGGATCCTTGGTGTCGCCGGAAGCCTGCGCAAGGGGTCGTACAACGCCGCGCTGCTGCGCGCGGCTGTCGAGGTCGCGCCCCCCGGGTGCGAGATCGAGGTGGCGTCGATCCGCGAGATCCCGCTCTACGACGGCGACGTCGAAGCGACGAGCGGGCCGCCGGCGCCGGTCGTTGCGTTCAAGCAGTCGATTCTCACGGCAGACGGCCTGCTCCTCGCAACGCCCGAGTACAACAACTCGCTCCCGGGGGTGTTCAAGAACGCGATCGACTGGGCCTCGCGCGAGCCGAGCCCGTTCGACGACAAGGCCGTGGCCGTGATGGGAGCGACCATCGGCCGCGGCGGCACGCTCCTGGCTCAGACCGCGTGGCTGCCCGTGTTTCGGACGCTCGCGATGCGGCCGTACTTCGGCGAGATGCTGACCGTCCCGGGCGCGTCGAAGCTCTTCGCCGACGGGCACCTCGTCGACGACAAGACGCGCGAGCGTCTACGGGAGTTCGTCCGCGGATTCGCCGAGTTCGTCAAGCTGGTCGGCCTTGGAGCCCGCCCGAGCTGACTCTACTTGGTCTCGCGGAGCCGCACCGGGAGCGGCGCGTTGCACAGCTCGATCCGCCCCGCGCGATTCTTGTACCACTCCTCGCGGCGGTTGCGCCGGGACTCGACGAGCGCGGCGTAGGTAGGCGTGTCCGTGCGCAGCAGCTCGAGCGCCACGCGCTCGGTGGCCGGCACGTCGGCAGCGACGCGCATCGCGCGGATCGGGACGCGCTGCTCGGTCTTGTCGTAGAACCCCATCGGCGCGGGGCCACGCGGCATCACGGACAGGAGCTCGATCCCCTGGACGACGCGGCCGACGAGCGTGACGTTGCGATCGAGGTGCCGCGGCGCATGGCCGATGACGACGTAGAGGTCGGCGCCGCCGCCGCTGTCGGCGTCGTTGTCCCGGCCCGCTCCGACCATCGCGTAGCAGTGGGTCAGCCACGCGCGCCCGCTCTTGGGGTCGCGCGCCGCGGGAAAACCGCCCGAGAACCCGGTCTCGGGCGCGTACACGTCGCCGTCGGGCAGCGCGGTGAACGCGAGGCCCTCGGCCGGGCGATCGAACTCGGCCGCGAGCGTCCGCTTTCCCTGCTTCATCGGTCGGCGCTTCTGCGCGTCGTCGCCGTCGGGATCGCCCCACTGGACGACGTAGTTGTCCTGCGCGCGGTTGATCGAGAGATTGTCGAAGAACCCCTCGCGCACGAGCGCCTTGACGTTCGCCACGTGCGCCGGGGCGAAGGCCGGGGCGAGTTCGATGACCACGCGCCCGGCCGCGAGATCGAGGTACAGCGTGTTCTCCGGGTCGAGCGACCGCCAGTCGCCGGGGGTCGATGCGGCGAGGATCTCGGCCATCGTGCGCGGCGGCGGCGCCGGGGCGTCGCTCGCTGCGAACAAGGAAAGGAGGAGAATCGGGCACAGCGGCAGCATCGCGGCCCACGATACCGCAACCTCGACTAGGATGGCGGCCATGTTGCGAGCGGTAACCGCCTCCCTGCTCCTGCTCCTTGCCGCGCCGACCGCCCGCGGCGCTCCGACGCCCGACCTGACGACGGTCGCCGAGCGCTCGGGCGACCTGCGCACCGGGCGCTACGACGAGGTCGTCACCCTGTGCGCCGATTTCGAGCGTGCGTTCCCCGGGCGTGCGAAGTGCATGAAGTCCTTGGCGACGCCCGAGGGCCGCCCGCTCCTCGCGCTCGTCGTGTCTCAGGACAAGCTCCTCGAGCCGAAGGCCGCGCGGGCCAAAGATCGGCCGGTGATCGTGCTGCAGGGCGGGATCCACGCCGGCGAGATCGATGGCAAGGACGCGGGGTTCCGCGTTCTGCGCGATGCGCTTCGCGGCACGGTCGTGCCGGGCGCGCTCGATGCCGTCACCGTCGTGTTCGTCCCGGTGTTCAACGTCGACGGGCACGAGCGGTTCGGGAAGTACAACCGCCCGAACCAGCGCGGACCGGAGGAGATGGGCTGGCGCACGACCGCGCACAACCTCAATCTCAACCGCGACTACGTCAAGGCCGAGGCCCCCGAGATGCTCTGGATGCTCCGGCTGCTCTCGGACTGGGACCCGGTCCTGTACGTCGACCTCCACGTCACCGACGGCGCAAAGTTCCGCCACGACGTGTCGATCACGACCGAGCCTGCCGAGTTCCCGGGCCACGCCCTCGCTCCGCTCGCGCGGAAGCTGCGGCACGACGTCGTGACGGCGCTCACGTCCTCGGGGCACACGCCGGTCGAGTTCTATCCGTCCTTCGTCACCGACGACGATCCGACCTCCGGGTTCGCAGTCGGTGTGGCGCCGCCGCGCTTCTCGACAGCGTACTGGGGCGCGCGCAACCGTCTCGGCCTGCTGGTCGAGACGCACAGCTGGCACACGTATCCCGAGCGCGTGAAGGCGACGTACGACACACTCGTTGCGATCCTCGATCTCGCGCGTCGCGAGGCTCGGACGTGGCGCGAGCGGGAGCGCGCGGAAGACGAGGCGTCGCTCGCCCTCGGCGGAACGAACGTCGCGGTCGCTTTCACCTCGGGAGAAGGCAAGACGACGATCGACTTCCTGGGGTACGCCTGGAGGCGCGAGCCGTCGGCCATCTCGGGCGCTACGCGGATCGTCTATGACGAGAGCAAGCCGGAGATCTGGCGCATCCCGCTCGTGACCGAGGTCAAGCCGTCCGTGACGGTCCGGGCCCCGAAGGCCGGCTACATCGTTCCGCGGGCCTACGTGCCGTGGGTCGACAATCAGCTCCAGATCCACGACATCGAATCGACGCGCGTGACGGCGCGCCGCTCCGCCGTGCGGGCCGAGGTGTTCCACCTCGACGAAGTGAAGCTCGCGCCGCGATCGTTCGAGGGCCGGCAGCTCGCGGAGGTCAAGGGCCGCTGGGTCGCGGTCGAGCGCGATGTAGCCGAGGGCTCGCTGTTCATTCCCGTGGCTCAGCGCGGCGCGCGGCTGATCGTGCATCTGTTCGAGCCCGAGGCCCCGGACTCGTTCGTGGCGTGGGGGTTCTTCAACGCCATGTTCGAGCAGAAGGAGTACGTCGAGGGGTACGTCGCGGAGGAGATGGCCGAGCGCATGCTCGCCGAGGATGCGAAGCTGCAGGCCGAGTTCCTGAAGAAGCTCGCGGAGGACGACGCGTTCCGCGGCAGTGCGCGGCAACGCCTCGAGTTCTTCTTCTCGCGCTCACCGTACGTCGACACGCGCAAGGCCGAGGTGCCGATCCTCCGCGTCGACGCGTTCTGAGGCGATCAGCCGCGGGCCTTGGTCCGCCACTCCTGCGCACGATCGGACCGGCCCCACGCGTCGTACAGCCGAGCCAGCGATTCGGCCCGGTGATGTGCCTGCTTGTGCCCCGGGTCCTCATTCGTGCTCGCGATGTCATAGCTCTCGAGGAGCAGCGGCTCGGCCTCGTCGAAGGTGCGGCGCTTCGTCAACAGAATCCCCAGGCGCTCGAGCTGGGCGCCGACGGCGCACGAGGGCGGTCTGCTCGGCGAGCCACACCTCGCCCATCCCACCCTCGCCGATCCGCTCAAGGAGCTTGTACGGACCGACGCTACCGATCAGACCTGAGCCGGCCTGTCGGGTGGCGGTCGGCAGCGTGGGACCCGGGACCTCGGGCCGCGTCGCGTCGCTCACGCCTAGAGGGTAGCAGGATCGGGTATGCTCTCCGCGCACGAGGAACCCGATGCCCGGCGCTCCGATCAGCGCGTTCGCTCCGAGCCTGGACCGCTGTCTCGGCCACCCGAAGTTCCTCGACCGGTTCTACGAGCACTTCATGGCGTCCTCGCCCGAGATCGCCGAGCGGTTTCGCGACACCGATTTCGAGCGGCAGAAGGCCGCGCTGACGCAGTCCCTGTACCTGTTGATCCTGGCGATCGACGGCGGGGAGGCGTCGATCGCGTACCTCGATCAGGTGGCCCGGCGACACGGCAGAGCGGCGCTCGACGTGCGGCCCGAGCTGTACGACGGTTGGCTCGAGTGCCTGATCCGGACCGTTCGGGAGCACGACCCGGAGTTCTCGGACGACGTCGAGCGGGCGTGGCGCGAGACGATGCGCTTCGGTATCGCGTTCATGCGCGCGCGGTACTGACGTGGAGTCGAAACCCGGTCCGTCGGCCGGCATGCGGCGGCAGCTCGAGCTGTACGCCGGCCGGCCGGCGCAGCCGGTGCGGCTCGAAGAGCTGCGGCGCCTGGCCGAGCAGCGCCTCGACGGCCGAGCGTGGGACTATCTCGAGGGCGCGGCCGGCTCCGAAGACACGGCGCGAGCGAACGTCGAGGCGTTCCGGCGCTGGCGGATCGTGCCGCGCATGCTGCGCGGCGTCAGCCACCCCGATCTGCGAATCGAGCTGTTCGGTCGAGCGCTCGCCTCTCCGGTGCTGCTTGCGCCGCTCGGGGTCCAGGGGATCCTGCACCCGGAGGCCGAGCTCGCGGTGGCCCGGGCGGCGTCGTCGCTCGACGTGCCGATCGTGCTGAGCACCGTATCGTCGTATCCGCTCGAGGACGTCTCGGCCGCGATGGGCGGCCACCTGCGCTGGTTCCAGCTGTACTGGAGCCGCGAGCGTGCGATCGCGGCGAGCCTGCTCGAGCGCGCCGAGCGGGCCGGGTTCTCCGCGCTCGTCGTCACGCTCGACACGTTGCAGCTCGGCTGGCGCCCGCGGGATCTGGACCGCGGGTACCTACCGTTTCGCGAGGGGCACGGTCTCGCGAACTACACGACCGATCCGGCGTTTCGCGCGGGCTGCGCCGGATCCGACGATCCGGTCGCCCTGGCCCGGCGTTTCGCCGAGGTGTTCGCCGACCCGACGCTGACCTGGGACGCCCTGCCGTTCTTGCGCCAGCACACGCGGGTGCCGATCCTGCTCAAGGGGATCCTGCATCCCGAGGACGCGCGGCGGGCGGTCGACGACGGGATGGACGGTGTGATCGTGTCGAACCACGGCGGACGCCAGGTCGACGGCAGCATCGCCGCGCTCGACGCGCTCCCCGGAGTCGTCGATGCGGTCGCCGGACGCGTTCCGGTGCTGTTCGACAGCGGCATCCGCCACGGAGCCGACGTGCTCAAGGCGCTCGCGCTCGGCGCGCGGGCGGTGCTCGTCGGGCGACCGTACGCCTACGGCCTCGCCGTTCGCGGGGAGGACGGAGTGCGCGACGTGCTGCACAACCTGATCGCCGAGCTCGACGTCACGATGTCGCTCGCCGGCTTCGGCTCGGTCGCGGCCCTCGATCGCGGCGCGATCGTTCGTGTCTGACTCAGGGCTCGTCGAGGAACATCTTGCCCGGGTTCATCAAGCCCCGCGGGTCGAGCGCGCGCTTGAGCGCGCGCATCGTCTCGACCGCGGGTCCGTGCTCGGCGACGAGGAACTCGCGCTTGCCCACACCGATCCCGTGCTCGCCGGTGCAAGTTCCGCCGAAGGCCAGCGCGCGCTCGACGAGCCGGCGCACGACCTCGCCGGCCGCCTCGCGCTCTCCAGAGATCGACGGATCGAACAGCAGGACCAGGTGGAAGTTGCCGTCCCCGACATGCCCGACGAGCGGCGCGGGGAACGGGAGAGCCTCGAGGTCGCGCCGCGTCTCGAGGATGCACGGCGCGAGGGACGAGATCGGGACGCAGACGTCGGTCGTCATGCCCTGCGCGCCCGGGCGCAGGGCCAGCGCAGCCCAGTAGGCATCGTGCCGCGCGCGCCACAGCCGGTCGCGCTCGCCGGGCTCGGCGGCCCAGCGGAACGCCTGAGCGCCGCGCGCTCTGGCGAGCGCTTCGGTTGCACGGGCGCGCTCGGCCACGCTGGCCTCGGTCCCGTGAAACTCGAAGAACAACGTCGGAGCGATCGGGTGATCGAGCCCCGAGTGCCGGCGTACGGCGTCCAGCATCACCTCGTCGAGGAGCTCGATCCGCGCGACCTCGATCCCCGCGCGCAGCGTGGCCACCGCCGTCTCGACGGCGGCCCCGAGCGACGGGAACGGACAGACGGCGGCCGCGATCGCTTCTGGCAGCGGGTGCAGGCGCACGGTCAGCTCGGTGATCACGCCGAGCGTGCCCTCGGCCCCGACGAACAACCGGGTCAGGTCGTAGCCGGCGGACGACTTTCGGGCTCGGCCGCCGGTCCGGATCACCGCACCGTCGGCGAGCACGACCTCGAGGCCCATCACGTTGTCGCGCATCGTGCCGTAGCGCACGGCGTTCGTGCCCGAGGCGCGCGTCGACGCCATGCCGCCGAGCGTTGCGTCCGCGCCTGGATCGACGGCGAAGAACAGGCCGGCTTCGCGCGTCTCCCGGTTCAGCTCGCTCCGCGTCACGCCGGGCTCGACGACTGCGTCCATGTCGTCCGCGTGCACGGCGAGGACGCGCCGCATCCGCCGCAGGTCGACCGACAGCCCGCCCCGGGGCGCCGTGACCTGGCCCTCGACCGAGGTACCCGCGCCGTACGGGACGATCGGGACGCCGTGTCGCGCGCAGATGCGCACGATCTCGCGCACGTCGCTCGTGCTCTCGGGGAATGCGACCGCTGTGGGCGGCGCGGGCTGGTGATACGAGACGTCCGCGCCGTGGCTCGCGCGCGTCTCGGCGTCGGTCGCGAGGCGTTCACCCAGGAGCGCCCTCAGCTCCTCGATCATCGGCCGAGAATGCCACAGAAACGGGGACACTCTGCGTTTCTGCCTCAAATGAGGTAGAAGAGCGGGATGCCCCCGGCTCAGAGGTCGTTGTTCGGCGATGCGGGGCCGGTCGGACCCGCCGATATCGACTCGGACATCGCCGAGATCGCCGCCGCGCTCCCCCCGAACGTGCGTCTCGGCACGTCGTCGTGGTCGTTTCCCGGGTGGGCCGGGATCGTGTACGACCGTGTCGCGACACCAATGGTGCTCGCGCGTCATGGCCTCGCCGCATATGCGCGCCATCCCGTGCTGCGGTCGGTCGGTGTCGATCGGACGTTCTACGCGCCGCTCTCGGCCCGGGAGCTTGCGGAGTACGCAGCGGTCGTTCCGGACACGTTTCGGTTCCTCGTGAAGGCACCCGCCGCGTGCACGTCGCCGTGGATCGAGGATGGCTCGCGGTTCCTGGAGGCGAGCTGGGCCACGGCGGAGGCGGTCGCTCCGTACGTCGAGGGTCTCGGACCGAAGGCCGGAGCCCTCGTGTTCCAGCTCGTACCGCTCGGCACCGCGCACACGCGCGAGCCGGCCCGGTTCGCCGAGCGCCTCGGGGCGTTCCTCGCCGCCCTGCCGCCCGGGCCGACCTACGCGGTCGAGCTGCGCGACAGGGCGCTCCTGGGCCCGGCGTACGAGCATGCGCTGGCTGCCGCGAACGCGGTGCACTGTCTCAACGTCCATCCCCGGATGCCACCGATCGCCGAGCAGCACCGCTGGATCGACACCGAGACCCGGCGGCCGCTCGTCGTGCGCTGGATGCTCCACGAGGGCCTGGGCTACGAGCAGGCGGTCTCGCGCTACGAGCCGTTCTCGCGCCTCGTCGACGAGGACCCGCACAGCCGGGAGCAGCTGGCCGACCTGTGCGTCGAGCAGGCGCTCCGCGGTCGCGACGTGCTCGTCGTGGCGAACAACAAGGCCGAGGGGTCGGCGCCGCTCACCCAGTGCAAGCTCGCCCGGGCGATCGGCGAGCGGCTAGCACGAGGCTGATCCGCGGGAACGCGCATCCGTGGCGGGTTTCCGGGGTCTGGCTTACTCTCCGGATGGCGACTCCGGGGAGGCATCCATGCAAGCGAACAGGGTCACCCGACCCGCCGCCCTAGTCGTGCTCATCGCGGGGCTGGTGGCGGCCGGCTGCTCGGGCACCGAGCACATGACGCGTCCGGGCGAAGGTCAGGTGAAAGTCGTCGTCGGCGGGGGCGCCACCGCAGCCGCACGGACCGACGCGGCCACAGCCATGCTCGAGAGCGACGGCCCACCGATTCAGGCCGTCGAGGTCACGTTGTCGAGCATCCTGGCCCGCAACCTGGACGGGCAGCTCGTCGACGTGACGATCGATCTGCCGACGACGATCGATCTGGTCGCCGTGATCCAGGGGCAAACGTTCGAGCTGCCGATCGGGTCGTTGCCGGTCGGCACCTACGACCAAATCGTCGTCGTGATCCGGACCGTGACGGTCACGCTCGAGGACGGCACGGTCATCGCCGTCAGCCCGCCGGGAGGCGGCTGGACCGCGATCGTGCCGACCGAGCCGTTCGACGTCGTCGAGGGCGCGCTAACGACCGTGCAGCTGCACTTCCGGCCCGCCGGCGCCCTGCGCTGGGTCGTGGATCACTTCGAGTTCCGACCGGCGTTCGACTGTGACGTCTTCGGCGGGGGATCTCACAACGGGGACGACGACGAAGACGACGAAGACGAGGAAGACGACTGACGCCGAGCCCCGATCAGGTCAAACGCGAGAAGGGGCGCGAGAGATCGCGCCCCTTTTTTGTTGCCTCGGTGAAACGCCCCCCGCGACCCCCGCCGTAGGCGCGAGGGTCGCGGGAAGCAACGCAGGATTCACGCCGCACGGGCGGATGACTCGAACGGCATGGGCTCGCTGACGGACATGACCAGCCGCCGAGCTTGGGTCCGTGCCGGCGATGCGGCTCGCTGCCGTGAACTGTCGGTCGTGTCGCAGCGTGCCCGGCCCCCTCTCAGGAACCGAGCCAGCCCAAACCGCATCCCGGCGCCGGCCCCTGCCATCCGACCACCGGCGCTCACCTAGATCATCAGTGGATCCGCGACGCCCGGCGGGGCGAACGCTCTTTCTGCGCTGCGTCGGCGCAGCAGCTCAGAGCAGCTCAGAGCAGCTCAGAGCAGCTCAGAGCAGCAGCCTCAGTCGTCCCAACCGTAGCGTGCCCGCAGCTCCTCGAGCCAGGTCCACGTCGCCGCGGGCACCGTCTCCCCGCCCTCGGCGTGGAAGAAGAACTCGCGGCACGGAACCTTGTCCGGGGCGATCTGGTTCATCGTCGCCGACTCGTACAGCCGGCCGTTGATCATCGTGTAGGCCACCTTCTCGGAGACGCGCAGATCTTCGAGCGGGTTGCCGTCGATGACCGCGAGGTCGGCGAGCTTGCCCTGCTCGATCGAGCCGATGTCCTTGTCCAGGCCGACGTAGTGCGCGCCATCGATCGTGGCGACGCGCAGCGCCTCCCACGGCGTGAAGCCGCCCTGCTCCATCATCCACATCTCCCAGTGGGCACCGAGGCCGGCGAGCTGGCCGTGCGCGCCGAGGTTGACGCGCACGCCGCGGTCGCGCAGCTCCTTCGCCAGCTGCGCCACGCGGATGTGGTTGTAGTGGTGGTCCGGAGCCTTGCTGCGGCGGATCGAGCGCGGCTCGACGACGAAACGCGGCGTGAAATGCATCAGCCGCGCGTTCTCCCACACGTTCGTGCGGTCGTACCAGTAGTTCTCGCCCGACAGGCCGCCGTAGGCCACGACCAGCGTCGGCGTGTAGCCGGTCTCGGTATGCGACCACAGCTGCTTGACATCGTCGTACGCTTCGACGAGCGACAGCGCGTGCTCGATCCCGGTGTGGCCGTCGATGATCTCGGTCATGTTGTGCTGGAACTTCGCGCCGCCCTCGGGCACGACCATCATCTTGAGCTCGCGCGCCGCGGCGATGATCTGCTGCCGCTGGTCGCGGCGCGGCTGCTGGTAGCTCTTGACCGAGATCGCGCCGACCTGCTGCAGGCGCTCGACGTGGAACCTCGCGTCGTCGATGCCGTCGATGTGCGCGGTGAAGCCCGGCTGGTGCGCGCCGTAGAGGATCGTGCCGGTCGAGAAGATGCGCGGCGCGACCATCCGCCCGGAGCGCTGCAGCTCGGCTGCAGCGAAGACGCTGCTCGTGTCGTTCGACGGGTCGTGGATCGTGGTCACACCGAACGCCAGGTTCGCGTACTGCGTCCAGTTCTGCGCGGGCACGAGGCCGTCCTGGCTCATCGGGCCGTGGGCATGGACGTCCACCAGGCCGGGAATCACCGTCTTTCCGCTGACGTCGATCTTGCGCACGTCCCCCGCGATCTTCACCTGGTCCGTCGTTCCGACCGCCTCGATGCGGTTGTCGCGCACGAGCACGACACCGTTCTCGATCACCTGCTGCTCCTCGTCCGCGTTGCGCATCGTGACCACGCGTCCGCCCACGAGCGCGATGCGGCCGCTCGGCACGTCCGACGGCACGCGGAAATCGAGGTCGAGGCCGGTCTCGACCGGCTCGGGCAGCGTCTCGGGCGCGCCCTCGAGGAACGCGAACGCATCCTTCAGCTCGCGGGTGTAGAGCGTCGGCCCGTGCGACCAGTGCAGGCTCTTCGAGTCGGTCGACCAGTGCAGGAATTCGCCGGCGCGCTTCGATACCCGCCGCACCGTCATCGACTTCATGTCGGGCGAGACGTCGATCGTCTTCCCGCTCGTGGCGAATGGCGCGACGTACGCTCGGTAGCCCTCGGGGAACGCGAGCCACCGGCCGTCGGGCGAGAGCGAGAACTCGGTGGCCTTCGCCCCCTTCGCGTGCGTGCGCACGTCCTTTCCGTCGAGCTCGACGCTCTTGAGCAGCAGCTCCTGATCTTCCCCTTGGTCTGCGAAGTACACGCGCTCGTTCGTCGCGCCGAACTGCGGGGTGAACCCGGTGCGCGAGACGCGCGCCGGCCGCAGACCGGCGGCCTCGCCGCCCTTCGTCGGGACGACGTAGATCCCGGGGTCGAGCGAGCCACGACCGGCGAGCAGGTAGCCGCCCGTCAGCTTGCGGTAGGTCAGCAGGGCCGCGTCCTTCGAGAACGCCGGCTCGACATAGTGGCCCGCCGAGGCCGTCAGCGTGCGCTCGTTCCTGCCGTCGACGCCGATGATGCGGACGCTACCGAGTGACTCGTCGTTCCAGGTGGTGAAAGCGATCTGGCGACCGTCACGCGAGAACGTCGGATAGAACTCGAAATGCTCGGTCTGAGCGGTCAAGCGACGAGGCTTGCCGTCGGGCAGCTCGCGGATCCACAGATAGCCCAGGGTCTGGAACAGCTCCTTCGCCCCGTCGGGCGAGATCTGGGCCCAGCGCGGCATGCGGATCCTCGTCTCCTTGGGAGCGACCTCGACCGGGAAGCGCAGCGCGGCCTCGACCTTGCGCTCGGTGCGCACGCGGATCGGGATCGCCGAAGCGGCCTTCGTCGCGCGCTCGACCCTCCACAGCTTGCCCGCAGCCCAGAACACGATCGACTTGCTGTCGGGCGTCCAGCCGAAGGCGGGCGAGTTGCCCTCGCTGCCGTTCGTCTCCTGCAGGTCGCGATCGAGCTTGGTGTAGAGCGGGCGCTCCTCGCCGTTCGTCAGATCCTTGAGGTACAGCGCGCTCGACGAATCGGGCAGCCGCTTGACGTAGGCCAACCACTTGCCGTCGGGCGACGGCTCGGGCCGGATGGCGCCGCCGGGCCCGTCGACGATCGCGTCGATCTCGCCCGTCGTGCGATCGAGCCGCTTGATCGCGAAGATCCGGCCGGTCGAGTCCTTGTCGTACTCCCAGACCCGACCGGGCGTGATGTCCTGGCTGTAGTAGACGTAGCGTCCATCGTTCGAGAACGCGGGCTCGGCGATCGTCTTCTGGTCCTTGGCGCCGTTCGGGCGCTCGACGAGCGGCACCCCGCCGCCGCCGCCGGCGTGGACCAGCCAGATCTCGCCCGCGGCGATGCTGCGCGTCGACGTGAAGTCTTTCTTCACCGCCAGGTACTCGCCATCCGGGCTCCACGCCGGGTTGTGCACGAGGTGCTCGCGCTCCTCGGTGAGGGCCCGGGGCTTCGAGCCATCGACGTTCATGACCCACAGGTTGTCCGCGCCGCTGCGGTCGCTGATGAACGCGATCCGACGGCCGTCCGGAGAGAAGCGGGGCTCGATGCAGAAGTCGATCCCGTCGGTCAGCGCGGTCGCGTCCCCACCACCGATCGGCACGGTGTACAGGTCGCCGAGCATGTCGAACACGATCGTTCGGCCGTCCGGGCTGACATCCAGGTTCGTCCACGTCGTCTCGGTCGTGTCGATCGCGACCCCGACCCATTTGCCGGGCGGGGCCGTGACCTCCCACTTCGGCTTTTCGTCTTTCGTGTCCGGGGTCTTGGTCTCGGCAGACAGGGTCGGGCAAGGGGCGGCGAGCGCGAACCCCAGCCAGACGAGGAGAGTCGAGCGCGTGCAGACGTTCATCGGCGTGCCCTCCGGAGACGGGAAGGCCGCATTGTACGGCTGCGGAGAATGCCCCGCACGTCCGGCGATCAGCCCGCAAGGAAGGTCGCTTTTCCGGTAGATTCGGGCCGGGGGTGGGGGAGCCTCCGCCCGGAGGCGGCTCTTCGTCGTCGTCCTGCCCCTGTGGGGGATTCGACGATGATGTTCCTGCGGCTCGTCCCGCGGTGCGTCCTGACCCTGCTCGCGCTCGGCTCGGGTATCGCACCCGCATGGTCCCAGATCGAGGTCGGCCGACACGAACCGATCCGGATCGAGTCGGCACTGAACTACCGCGGGTTGACCCGCGGCGCCACGCAGCTCGTCTGGTCCGAGGTCCTGTCGCGCCCCGGGGCCAGCTACCTGGCAGTCCACTTCACCCGGTTCGAGCTCGCACCGGGCGATGTGCTGATGATCACCGATGGCGCGGGCGGGCAGGGATACCGGCTCGAGGGGCGCGGCAAGGGGAACGACGGAACGTTCTGGGCGCGACACATCAAGGGCGACACCGCGCGTCTCGAGCTGCACGCCAGGAACCGTTCGGGCGGTCCGGGCTTCGTGATCGACGAGATCGCGGTCGGAGACGTGGACCGATCGACCGAGGCCACCGAAGCCGTCTGTGGTCTCAGCGATCTGCGCAACGCCGCGTGCTTCAAGGACAGCTACCCGGCCGAGTATGGTCACGCTCGGGCGGTGGCCCGTCTGCTGATCAACGGTATACGGCTGTGCACGGGCTGGCTCGTCTCGCCGTTCAACCACCTGCTGACCAACGCGCACTGCATCGACACGCCGAATGCGGCGCTCGACACCGACTTCGAGTTCGGCGCCGAGGCGCCTGGATGCTCGGACCTCAACTGCCAGCTGTGTCATCGGGGCCAGGTGTTCTCGGGCGGATCGCTCGTCCGGCTGAGCACGACGCTCGACTACGCGCTCGTGCGCATCGACACCGGGGACCCGCAGGCGCAGTTCGGCCATCTCGAGATCGACCCGGCCGGCGCGACCGTCGGGCAGCAGATCTTCATCCCGCAGCACCCGGGCGGACGGGCCAAGGAGCTCGGCCTGTTCAGCTCGGACGCGCTCGATGGCGGCGTGTGCCGCGTTTCGTCGCTCGCGGCAGCGCCGTGCTTCGGCAGCGGCTACAACGACGTGGGCTACTCGTGCGACACCGAGGGCGGGTCGTCCGGGTCTCCCGTCCTGTCGGTCGCGACCGGGCAGGTCGTCGCCTTGCACCACTGCTCCAACTGTCCCAACCGCGCGGTACCGATCCATCTCGTGTACGCCGAGATCCATGGCGACCTGATCGGAGGCTGCGAGACCGACGCCGACTGCGAGGACGGACGGTACTGCACGGGCCCCGACTCCTGCGTGAACGGCAACTGCCGGCGCGGCGATCTGCCGTGCCTCGGACAGCGTTGCGAGGAGGACACGGACACCTGCACGCCTTTGTGCAACGACGACGGCATCTGCGATCTGGGCGAGCATTGCGGCATCTGCCCGGCGGACTGCATCTCGGGCACGAGCTACCACTCGGCGTGCGGCAACGGCGTGTGCGAGATCGGCGGCGGAGAGAACTGTCTCAACTGTCCCGACGACTGCAACACGGCGGGCAGCCAGTGCTGCGGCCTGACGATCGGTTGCGCGAACACCGCGTGCACCGATCGGGGCAAGACCTGTACGCCTGGGAGCAGCAACGTCGTCCAGTACTGCTGCGGCGACAGCTTCTGCGCCGGTGACGAGAACTTCGGCAATTGCGGCATCGACTGCCCGCCCGCGTACTGCGGCAACGGGACGTGCGATTCGGGCGAGGACTGCCGGTCGTGCTCGTCGGACTGCAAGGGCAAGCTCAACGGCAAGCCGTCGACCCGGTTCTGCTGCGGCAATCAGACGCGTGAGCGCGCCGAGAGCCCGATCGTCTGCGACGGCAACCTCTGATCAACGCCAGCCGGTCCACCCCGGTCCGCGAACCACGCGGCCCGGGGTGGCGCCGGTGTGCTCGCCGTCCTTCAGCACCACTACTCCGTTGACGAACACGTGGCGCACGCCGGTCGCGAACTGGTGCGGCTCCTCGTAGGTCGCGCGATCGGCGATCGTCGCGGGGTCGAACACGACCACGTCGGCCATCGCGCCCGGTGCGAGCGTACCGCGGTCGCGAAGCTTGAGGTTCGAGGCCGGGAGCGACGTCAGGCGCCGGATCGCCTCCTCGAGCGGGATCAGCTGCTCGTCGCGGACGTACGGGCCGAGCAGCCGGGCGAAGTTCCCGTACGCCCGTGGGTGCGGGGTGAACTCGAGGAACGGCGGTACGGGCGCCTGCGACGCTTCGTCCGAGCCGAAGCTGACCCACGGAAGGCGAATCTCTCGTCGGACGTTGTCCTCGGACATCATGAAGTAGACGGTGCCGACGCGGCTCCCGTCCTCGGCGACGAGGTCCATCGCCGTCTCGGCCGGTGTTTTTCCGCGCTCGCGGGCCACATCGGCCAGGGTGCGCCCGCGCAGGCCGCGCAGCGCGGGGTTGCGGAACGAGACGAGGAGCATCCCTTGGGGTGAGGCGGCGTGGTACAGGTTCTCCCAGCCCTTTCCCGGGGCGCCCATCTCGGCCGCGACGCGAGCGCGCACCGCGGGGTCCCGCAGGCGCGCGGACCACGCGGCGAACCCGCCCTCCTGGACCCACGGCGGCATCGCGGCGTCGAGGCCCGTCGCGCCGGCCGTGTACGTATACATGTCGGCCGTGATCGCCAGGCCCTCGGCCCGCGCGCGCTCGATCGCCTCGATCGCGGCGTCGAGCTTGGGCCAGTTCGCCTGACCCGCAGCCTTGAGATGATAGATCTCGGCCCGTACGCCCGAGGCCCGGGCGATCGAGATCAGCTCCTCGACCCCCTCGAGCAGACGATCGCCTTCACTCCTGAGGTGCGAGATGTACATGCCGTCGTACGCCGCGCTGATCCGGGCCAGCTCGATCAGCTCGTCGGTCCGGGCGTAGAACGCCGGCGCGTAGATCAGGGACGATCCGACGCCGAGCGCGCCCTGCTCCATCGCCGCGCGCGCGAGGGAGCGCATCTGGTCCAGCTCGGTCGCGGTCGGCGGGCGATCGTCGAACCCGACGACGTGGATCCGCAGCGTGGTGGCCCCGACGAACGAGGCCACGTTGGTCGACACGCCGCGACTCTCGAGGTGCTCGAGGTACTCCCCGAGCGTGCCCCACGTGACCTCGTAATGGAACTCGGCCGGCAGCTGCTCGGTCAGGAACGCCCGTACCCGGTCGTTGACCGGCCCGTAGGACGTGCCCTCGCCGAACACCTCGAGCGTCACGCCCTGGCGGATCTCGCTCTCCGAGCGGCCGTCGAGGATCAGCGAGTCGGTGGCCCAGCTGAGCATGTTGATGAACCCGGGGGCCACGGCGAGCCCCCGGACGTCGAGGTCGACGGCGGCGGTCGAGCGCGCGAGGTCGCCGATCGTGGCGATCCGGTCGCCGCGTAGCCCGACGTCCGCGACGCGCGGCGCCGTGCCCGTCCCGTCGAACACCGTTCCGCCGCGCAGCACGACGTCGTAGCGCTCGCCGGGCGCGCGGGAGCAGCCGAGGACCCAGATGGCGAGGAGCACGAGCGCGGCCGTGGCGCGACGAGGGGTCATGGTCCGCGCATTCTACGGCAGCGCCGGCGGGTGCTCGACCAGGGCGCGACCGAGCTTCCGGCACAGCCGTCCGAGCTCGAGCTGCTCGTCCGCCCGCAGCACCGCGAGCCCGGCGACGATCCGCTGCACGTGGCCGGCGAACACCCCCCGGATCTTGCGCTGGCCGGCCGCCGTCAGCTCGACCCGCACGCAGCGCCGATCCGAGCGCTCGCGCACACGCCGCACGAGACCGATCGCCACCAGCCGATCGACGACCAGCGTCACGTTGGCCCGGCTGACGAGCAGCTTCGTTCCGAGCTCGTGGTGCTGCAGCGGCCCGAGGTGCAGCAGCGCTTCGAGCGTCCCCAGCTGGCTCGAGGTCAGCCCGGCCGCCTCGGCCCCGCGGTCGAGCCATTCGCGGAGCGCGCTCGCGGCGCGCAGGATCTTGATGCACGTGTCGAGGGCCCGAACCTCTTCGCGCGTGCCACGGTAGTGCGTCCCCATGCCGCCTCCGCGAATCGTTCAGTACTTGACAATTCCCCGACCCCATCCTACATCCCGGCGTCGATCGGAGCCAGAAGGAGCCACACCATGATTCGACTGCGCCGATCCGCCGAACGGGGCCACGCCGACCACGGCTGGCTCGACACGCGCCACACGTTCTCGTTCGCCGGGTACCACGATCCGCGGCACATGGGGTTCCGCACGCTGCGCGTGATCAACGACGACCGCGTCCTAGGGGGCGGCGGGTTCCCGACCCACCCGCACCGCGACATGGAGATCGTGTCCTACGTCGTCGACGGAGCGCTCGAGCACCGGGACAGCCTGGGAACGGGCTCGGTCATCCGTCCCGGGGACGTGCAGCGCATGACCGCGGGTACCGGCGTCCGGCACAGCGAGTTCAACCCGTCGCCCGACGATCCGGTGCACCTGATCCAGATCTGGATCGTGCCCGAGCGTGCGGGCGTCGAGCCGAGCTACGAGCAGAAGCGGTTCCCGCTCGCCGAGCGCACGGGACGCCTGCGGCTCGTCGCCTCGCCCGACGGGCGCGACGGGTCGCTGACGATCCACCAGGACGCCGATCTCTACGCGACGATCCTCGAGCCCGGACGGACGGTCGAGCACGCGATCCGTCCCGGGCGCGGCGCGTGGGTGCAGGTGATCCGTGGTCGGGTCGACCTCGGCGGGAAGGCGCTCGAGGAAGGCGACGGCGCGGCGGTCGAGAACGAGCACGCGATCGCCCTCACGGGCGTCGAGCCCGCGGAGGTCCTGCTGTTCGATCTGCTGTGACGTCCTTGGTACAGTGGCGGCTCCCGCGCGGCGCGGCGATCGCGAGCGTCGGGTCGGGGGCCGCGTGAACGCGAGCCGCACGATCGGTTCCGTGCCGGGAGTGTGCGAGGTCGAGACCGTCGGGAATCGACGTCGCGCGCCGGAGCTGCTGATCGAGGTCCCGCACGGCGCGACGCTCGCGCGGCACTTCGAAGCGGTCCGGGCCCGGCTCGTCGGGCCATTCCCCGCGGATCTCTCGGCGTTCTTCTTCGTCAACACGGACGTCGGGGCGCCCGAGTGCGCGCTGGCCACAGCCGACCTGGCGACGCGCGACGGCACGAGCGCGCTCGTCCTGCGCTGCCTGATCCCTCGAACGTTCGCCGACGCGAACCGCGTGCTCGAAGCACAGGCCGACATGGCGGCCGGGATCACGCCGTGCATCCCGGACTACGTGACCGACTCGGCGGACCGCCGTACGCTCGGCGAGCTCCACGAGGCGTATCAGGACGTGGCCCGGCGCGCGCACGACGTCGTGTGCCGTGCGAGTGGGGGGTGGTCGGTGCTGCTGCACACCTACGCCCCGCGAAGCGTGCGGATCGACCGGATCGACGCCGGGATCGTCGACGCGCTGAGGCGGGCCTACGCGCCCGACGTGTACGAGACGTGGGCGCTGAGGCCCGAGGTCGACGTGATCTCCGAGGGCATGGACGGAACGAGCCTCGCGTCGCGCGACCTCGTCGACGCGCTGCGTCGCGAGTGCGCCGAGCGGCACATCGAGGTCACGGAAAACGCGAGCTACCGACTCCACCCCTCGACCACCGGCTACGCTCACGCGACGACCTACCCGGGCCGCGTGCTGTGCGTCGAGGTCCGTCGCGATCTCCTGGCGGCGCCGTTCACGCCGTTCGAAGAGATGCGCATCGATCCGGCACGGGCCCGACGCATGGCCGAGCCGATCGCGGCGGCGCTGCACACGATCCGCCGCACGAACCCCCGATGAAGCCCAATGCGCTCCGGGCCGAGGCGCTCCTGCTCCTCGCCGCGGCGATCTGGGGCTTCGCGTTCGTGGCCCAGCGGGCCGGGATGGAGCACATCGGCCCGTTCCTGTTCAACGGCGTGCGGTTCGCGCTCGGGGCGGGCGTTCTCTTGCCCGTGTGGTGGTGGCGCGGAGGACGGCTCGACGCATCCCGGGCGCTCGTCCGCGGGACGTGGGTCGGGCTCGTCCTGTTCGTCTCCTCGGCGCTCCAGCAGGCCGGCCTGATCTACACGACCGCCGGGCGCGCCGGGTTCATCACCGGGCTCTACGTGGTCCTCGTTCCGATCGTCGCCCGGAGCTGGGGCCGCAGAGTAGGCACACCGGCGTGGATCGGCGTCACGCTGGCCACGATCGGGCTGTTCGTGCTGAGCGTGGACTCGAGCGGCGGCGTCGGCCTCGGGGACATGCTCGTCCTGGCCTCGGCCTTCGGCTGGACGTGCCACGTCCTGCTGATCGACCGGTTCACGCGCCGGACCGACGCGATCGCGTTCGCGCTGGTCCAGTTCGGTGTGTGCTCGGGACTGAGCCTGCTCGCGGCGCTCGTCCTCGAGCGCGGCCACGCGGTCGACGTCCGCGGCGCGGCGATCCCGATCCTGTACGGTGGGGTGCTGTCCGTGGGAGTGGCCTACACGCTGCAGGTCGTCGGCCAGCGCGGCGCGCCGCCCGCGGCCACGGCGCTGCTGCTCAGCACCGAAGCCGTGTTCGCGGCCCTCGGGGGGGCGTGGCTCCTGGGCGAATCGCTCGAGGGCCGTGCGCTCGCCGGCTGCGCGTTGATGCTCTGCGGTGTCGTCGTGTCCCAGCTCGGGGTCAGAACCGGATACCCCCCATGATCTGGGCGTCGTGCAGGTCGCCCGATCCGAGGACCAGCTCGACGAACACCTCGTTCTGGCTCTTCAGCGGAAAGCGCAGGCCTCCGGCCACGTTGATCTGGATCTCGAAGTCCTGATCGTCGCCCTGCCCCGGAACGTCCTCGTCGAAATCGATCCAGCCGGCCTCGACCCCGGCGCCGGCGTACGGGTCGAGCTTCTCCATCTTCTTGAAGTGCCAGTACGCCATACCGGCCACCGACACGACCGTTGCATCGTCCCCGAAGCCGATCTCGAACATCGGGACGACGTGAACGTGGTTGGCCACTTCGCCGATGTCGTACTGTGCCCCGATGACCGCCTGGTCGGGATCGTCGGAGAAGCCGAAACGGACGCCCCAGCCCTCCTCGTCGGCGTAGATCCCAGGGAATCCGGCGACCGCCGCGAAGGCCGCGACCAGGGCGAGAAGCCGAGCCGAGCCGATCGTCTTCATGGATGGGGTCTCCCGGCCGGGCACCCTAGCACACGCGCGACGGTCGGTCTGACACGCCCGTGCCGTTTCGGCGTAGTCAGTTTCGCCATCGCCGGCCTCTCCAGGGAACACGCCGCCGCCGAAGTAGCGCGAAATGCCCAGGAATCTTTCGATTGGCGAAAACCTTCCTCCTGGTCCTGGTCTTGCTAAGTACATTCGGTGCGTCGGGGCAACGACGCTTCGAGGGGTTGGACGGGTGAACGCTTCCGTGAGGAAACAACAGGAAACGCGATACCACGCCGGTGGTGCGGCCTTGCTCGAGAGCCGGGAATCGGACTCCGAGGGTGCCGCCCCCAGCGTCCAGCTCCTTCCACTCTACCTGCGCGAGATGGGGCGCACGCCGTTGCTCGATCGGGAGGGCGAGGTGCGTCTCGCTCGAGCGCTCGAGGACGCACGGATCGCCATCGCCAAGCGCATCGCCGGGCTGACGGCCGCCGAGCGCGCGTACGTGCTCGAGAGCGACCCCCGGGGTCCTCGGACCGGGGCGCAGTGGCCGCTCGATCGGCTCGAAGCGGCGTGCGCGCGTCTCGTGGCGTACCAGCGGGCCAATCCGAGCCCGCGTCTCGACCGGATCGTCGACGCGACGCGGCGGGACAAGGTGCGTCTCGAGCAAGCTCGCGACGGGCTGATCGTGGCCAACCTGCGCCTCGTCACCCACATCGTCAAGAAGTACGCGAATCAGGGCATCCCGTTCATGGACCTGATCCAGGAAGGGAATATCGGCCTGATGCGCGCGGTCGAGAAGTTCGAGTGGGGTCGGGGCTACAAGTTCTCGACCTACGCGTACTGGTGGATCAAGCAGGCGATCTCGCGGGCCATCGCCGACAAGTCGCGGATGATCCGCGTCCCGGTGCACGTCAGCGAGAAGATCAAGCGCCTGCGGCGCGTGACGATCGAGCTCGGCGAAGAGCTCGGCCGCGCGCCGACGAACCGCGAGATCGCGCGGCAGATGCGCATGTCGATCCGCAAGGTCGACGAGCTGCTGAGCGTCGTGCAGGATCCGCAGCCGCTCGAGGCCCTGAGCACGGACGACGAGCCCGGCGGGGCGCTGCCGTTCGTCGCCGACGAAACGGCCGTGAATCCGCTCGACAGCGCGCTCGATCGGGAGCGCCGCAACAAGATGCGCAAGGCGATGAGCGTTCTCGACGATCGCGAGGCCGAGGTGATCCGCCTACGGTTCGGGATCGATCGCGACGAGCCCCACACGCTCGAGGAGATCGGCAGCGTGCTGAACCTGTCGCGCGAGCGCGTGCGGCAGATCGAGGGCGTCGCCCTGCGAAAGATCGAAAGTACGAAGGAGTCACGTTCTCTGCGCTGAATCGAGGTTTCTCCCCCCCGGCCCGGTTCCGGACGTCCCCCCCGTCCGGGGCCGGGCCCTCCTCCTGCCGCTCTTGCACTCGTCCCGCCCGTCGACCACGATAAGCGACCCGTGAGCCACGTCCTGATCCTCGGGGCCGGGCACAGCACGCCGTACCTCGTATCGCACCTCCTCGGCGAGGCCGAGCGAGCGCGTGGACGCGTGACCGTCGCCGACCTCGATCTTGACCTCGCGCGACAGCGCGTGGCCGACCATCCGTGCGGCCGCGCGGTGCGACTGGACGTGGAGGACGCGGCCGGCCGGCAGGCGCTGTTCGGGGCCGCCGACGTGGTCGTGTGCATGCTCGCACCGCGGTATCAGGCGCTCGTCGCTCGCGACTGCGTTCGTCTCGGCCGGCACATGATCTCGACGTCGTACCGTGATCGGGCGTTGCGCGAGCTCGATTCCGAGGCGCGGAGCCGCGGGGTGCTCCTCGTGTCCGAGGCGGGTCTCGATCCGGGCATCGACCACATGTCGGCGATGGAGCTCCTGACCCGCGTGCGCCTCCAAGGCGGCCGAGTGCGTGCGTTCCGGTCGTACGGCGCGGGCATCCCGGCCCCCGACGCCGCGCCGAACCCGTTGCGCTACGCGATCACCTGGAACCCGCGCAACGTGGTGCTCGCCGGTACGACGGGAGCGCAGTACCTCGAGGACCGGCAGATCCGGATCGTGCCGCACCCGCGCGTGTTCGAGTCGACCTGGCCCGTGACGGTCGACGGAGTCGGTCGGCTCGACGCGTACGCCAATCGGGACTCGCTGTCCTACCGCGAGGTGTTCGAGCTCGGGGACGCCGAAACGGTCGTCCGCGCCACGCTGCGCTGGCCCGGATTCTGTGCGATCTGGTCGCAGATCGTGCGCCTCGGACTGGTGAACGACGCGATCGGCATCCCCGGGCTCGTCGACCGCACGAACCGCGATGTCATCGAGATGTTCGTCCCCCCGGCGGGGGCGAGTCTCGACTCGCGCATTGGCGTGCTGCTCGGTGTCGATCCCCAGGGCCCGGCGCTCGACGGCCTGCGCTGGCTCGGGCTCCTGTCCGACGAGCGCACGGAGTGCCAAGGTGAGACCGCGGTCGATTTCTTGACCGCGCTCCTCGTGCGCAAGCTGCGGCTCGGACCTACCGACCGCGATCTCGTGATCCTGGTGCACGAGCTCGAAGTCGAGTACCCGGATACCGCGCGCGGCCCCGAGCGCATCACGGCCACGCTCGCGGTGTACGGCGACCGGCACGGCTCGACCGCCATGGCCCGCACCGTGGGGTTGCCGGCGGCCGTCGTCACGACGCTCGTCCTCCGCGGAGCGTTGCCGCACGTGGGCAGCTGGATCCCGACGCATCCCGCGCTCTACGAGCCCGTGCTGTCCGAGCTCGCCACGCTCGGTCTGAGTTTCGCCGAGAAGACCGACACGTTGTAAGCCGATCGGCGTGTCGCGTTGCGCGACAGCGTGTCGGTTTCACGCGACAGCCGCGCAACCTAGTACCCGCTACGCAGTTGCGCCCGCTCCCGGGCCGAGCCACCGGTTCCGTGCCGCGTTTCGCGACGCGACACCGGCGGGGGCGCATCGTCGAGGCTCGAATCCGCCTGGACTCGACCCCCGTGGAGATGGCACCCCGGTTGCTATTCATGGGGCGGGGCCTGTTCGTGGGCCCGACCGGGAGATGAGAGCGACCATGTCCGCGCTGCTCAAGATGCTCGTGCTCGGTGTCGCGACGACGGCTGTGCCCGTCGTCGCCGCGACGAGCTCGATCGATCCGCCGGTGCGCGGCGACGCGCTGGCGCTCCTCGTCGCGCTCGCCGCCGTGGCGGGTGCGCATCCGGTGCGGATCCCGGCGCTGCGGTGCGAGCTGACCGCGACGCACCCGGCGATCTTCTGCGCCATCGCCGCTCTCGGACCGAGCGCCGCGATCCTCTCGGCGGTCGCAGGTGTCCTCGGCGCCGCAGCAGCCCGGCGCGGCAACGGCCCCGGTGGTCTGCGCCTCGTGTACAACCTGGCCGCGGTGAGTCTGGCCACGGCGGCCGCGGCCTGGACGTTCCACGGGCTCGGCGGGCACGCGGGCGACCCGCTGACCACGATTCTCGGACCGCTGGCCGCCGCGGCGACCGTGTATTTCCTCGTGAACTCGGGGCTCGTCGCCACGGCGATCGCGCTCGAGACGCGCCGCTCGCTCCTGACCAGCTGGACGTCCTCGCTCGCCTGGACGGTGCCGTCGCACTTCACGGGGCTGACGATCGCGGCGCTTCTCTTGCTCGTCCTCGAAACGCTCGGGCCGCGGGGCCTGGTCCTGGGCATCCCCCCGGTGTGGCTCCTCGTGGCGTTCTATCGCGCGCATCGGGCGCGCCTCGACGAGCAGGAGCGCCGGATCCACGACGTCGAGGCGCTCAACGGCGAGCTCGAGAGGCGGATCGACGAGCTGCGCCGGGCCGACGCGCACGTTCGGCGGCTCCAGGGGCTGCTCCCGATCTGCATGCACTGCAAGCGCATCCGGGACGACCACGACGCGTGGCACCAGATCGAGGCGTACCTGGCCGAGCACGCCGAGCTGCGGTTCACCCACTCGGTGTGCGGCGTGTGCCGGGAAAAGCACTACCCGACCCCGACCCCCACGCCGACCCTGACCCGCTAGCTAGAGGCCCGACCGCCCGTTTGCCCGCCCCCCGGGCGGAACCTACGTTCTTACACGCTCGGGGGAGCGGTCTCGGGGACCTGCGGGTGCCGCTTCACGGGCGGCTGGTGAGCGGAGGAGCGCGCTTGAGCAGCGGAACAGGCACGAGTCAGCCCGAGATACCGCCTGCCGTTCGCGAGGCGGTGTACGAGTTCCACCGTTACCTGTCGGACGACCTCGCCCCGATGATGGCCGTGGACGCGGTCGAGATGCTGCTGCAGATCCCCGCGCCCTACATGGCGAGCACGATCCAGTCCTGGATCGGCGGTCAGTTTCGCGGGCAGGGCGCGAACGTCGCCGTCTCGGACTACCTGTTCCACGCGTTCAAGAAGCTCCATCAGATGATGGAGTACGAGCTGATCGACCACGCGAAGCTCGCCCCATTCCTGGCCGAGCTCGAGCCGCTGCTGATCGAGATGTGCCCGGAGGCCGACCGGTCGTTCCTGCGCGACAACCTCGCCCGTGTCGAGGAGGGCACCGGGGCCTCGACCGTTGCCCCGGTGCAGAACCTGCACCGCCAGGCCGGCGGGACGGCGACGCCGCAATCCGCGCCGATCGCGAGCGCTGCCGCACCGGCGACTGCGAGCGGGCCGGCCGTCGGGGTCCCGGTCGATGTGGCTCACGGGATGCGACGCTTCTCGCTGCTCCTCGACCGGCTGGCCCACGTACCGGGCAGTCCGGGCGCGGTCGAGATCGCGCCGGCGCTCGCCGCCGCCGCGGCCAAGGCCCGCACCGACGAGGATTTCGAGCGCTCGATCGGCGAGCTGCGCTCGGTCGGCGTCGACGCGAGCATGGACAAGGTGTTCCAGCAGCTGTGCCGTGCGATCCCCGGCTGGTCGGTATCGACCGCGGCGCCCGACGGCAAGTCCTTCGTCTTGCCCGAGAGCCAATCGGTCAAGGCGATGCATCGCATCATCGCGATGGCCCAGAGCCCGGAGGAGGGTGCGAAGCGGTTCGACGAGATGCTGCAGGCCGCCGTGGAGCAGTTCAACACGGGATCGCTCGCTCGCGCGGCGGCGATGATCGACCTCGCCCGGCGCATCGTCGACGAGCAGCGGATACGGCCCGAGACGCTCGAGGCGATCCGCCGCCGGGCGCAGGACGCGCTCGCCGTCGAGCAGCTCCGCGAGCACGCGGAGAAGCCGGAGAAGCACGAGCTCCTGCGCCGCGTCCTCACGTTCTTCCCGGGGTACACCGCACGCGGGCTGCTCGCGGCCCTGTACAACGAGCCGCGGCGCGACAAGCGCCGGCTGTGCCTGGGCCTGCTCGAGGCCCACGGGCTCGAGGCCCGCGAGGCCTCGCTCGACAAGCTCGCCGAGTTCGCGGAGAACCCCGGTGCCGACCCGCACGGCTACTACATGCGCAACCTCGTGTACCTGCTGCGGCGCATCGCCCCACCGGGCCCGCAGTCGGACCGCGAGGTCGGGCTGATCCTCGGCCTCACGGCGTGGAGCCAGCCGATGCTGATCGTGCGCGAGGCGGTGGCCTCGCTCGGGAGCGTCAAGCACGACAAGGCCGAGGAGCTGTTGATCGCCCGGCTGCAAGAGGCCGAGCAGATGCTGGCCCACGGCCACGCGCAGGGCAAGGATCCGGCGGACCTCCAGGGCGCGCTCGACTGGATCGTGTCGGCTCTCGCTCGGCGCGGTACGAGCGACGCCCGGCGCGCGGTCGTCGACCACGCTTTCGAGCGCCACCCGGCGCTGGGCGATACGCTCGCGCGTATCGAAGAGCTGCAGACGCAGGATCTGGGGGACGATCGTCCCCTCGTCGACCGCCTGGTGCGGGCGCTGCGCGGCGAGCTGCCGAGCCGCGTCCTGGGCCTCGTCGTCGGCAAGAACCCGAAGGCCGCGACGCATCTGATCCGCGCTCTCTCGCACACCTCGACCCCCGAGGTCCGCCAGCTGCTCGAGGAGATCGGCCAGCGCTACGCCGGCCAGCCGATCGGCGCCGAGGCGACGAAGGCGACCACCACGCTCGGGGCCGCGAGCCGGGCGACGAAGGACGAGGCGAGCACGAGCCTGACCGGCGACGTCGAGCTGTTCGGCTTGCCCAACCTGCTGCAGAGCCTGGCCGACTCGCACGTCACCGGCGTCCTGACGTTGAGCAACCGGGAATGCGAGACGACCGGGACGCTGGGGTTCGTCGATGGCCTGGTCGTCTCGGGGCAGGTCGGACCGCTGAGCGGCGAGGCCGCGTTCTATCAGCTGTTCGAGAAGCCCGTACCGGGCAACTTCGTGTTCCGCCGTCGCGGGGCGGTCCCCGCGTCGGGCGAGCCGTTCGAGGTGATGCCTGCGATCCTCGAGTCGCTGAGGCGTTACGACGAGCTCCAGGTCGCCCAGGCGGTCGTTCCGGACGACGGCACGTATCGAACGACCGAGCGCAAGCCCGTGCCGCTGGCCGACGAGACCGACCTCGTGCTGTCTCGTACGGTGTGGCTCAGGGCCTCGTCGGGTGCGACACCGGGCCAGGTCGAGCGCGAGATCGCGGTCGATGCGTTCCGCGTGCGCCGCCTGTACGCGCACTGGCTCGAGGCCGGCTGCCTCGCCCCGCGCTGACGTCCGGGCTATCATCGACGCGCCGAAAAGGGGACATTCTCCTTTTCCTACCCACGGAGTGACGTCATGGGCTTCACCACGCAGCAGATCCACGCCGGCGTCGAGCCCGACCCGCTGACGGGGTCGATCCTCACACCGATCTACCAGACGACGACGTACGTCCAGCCTTCGGTCGACGCGTACCTCTCCAAGGGCTACTCGTACTCGCGCTCGGGCAATCCGACGGTGCATGCGCTCGAGCGGAAGATCACGGCGCTCGAGGGCGGCGTCGACTGCGCGTGCTATGCGACCGGGATGGCGGCGATCCAGGCGGTCCTGCTCGCGTTCCTGAACGGCGGCGACCACGTGATCGTGTCCGACGTCGTCTATGGTGGGACGCATCGGTTCTGCACCCGCGTGCTCAGCCGGTTCGGCGTCGAGATCACGTTCGCCGACACGTCGCAGACCGACGACGTGCGCCGCGCCGTGCGCAAGACGACCAAGCTGATCCTGACCGAAACGCCGGCCAACCCGACGCTCAAGCTCACCGACCTGGCGGCGATCTCCGAGATCGCCCGGGCCCACGGCATCCCGCACGCCGTCGACAACACGTTCTTGACCCCGTACTACCAGCGGCCGCTCGAGCTCGGAGCGGACATGTCGATCCACAGCACGACCAAGTATTTCGACGGCCACAACGCGACGGTCGGCGGTGCCGTAGTCGCGCGCACGCGCGAGCAGGCCGACGCCCTGCGGTTCCTGCAGAAGGCGGCGGGCACGATCATGTCCCCCCAGGTAGCCTGGCTCACGCTCCAGGGGTGCAAGACGCTGTCGATCCGCATGGACCGCCAGTCGGAGAACGCGCTCGCGATCGCGCGGTTCCTCGAGCAGCACCCCAAGGTCGAGCGCGTGTGCTATCCGGGCCTCGAGTCGTTCCCACAGCACGCCTTGGCGCGCAAGCAGGCCAGCGGCTTCGGGGCGATGGTGTGGTTCGAGGTGCGTGGCGCCACCGCGGCGGGCAAGAAGCTGATGGACTCCGTCCGGCTGTGGAGCCTGGCCGAGAACCTCGGCTCCGTCGAATCGCTCGTGACGCACCCGGTGACGATGACGCATGCCGACGTGGATCCGGCCGAGCGCAAGCGCGTGGGGATCACGGACGGACTCGTGCGCCTGTCGGTCGGCCTCGAGGACGTCGACGACCTGATCGAGGATCTGGACCAGGGTCTGCGCCAGGTGTGACGAACCGCGAGCGGGTCCTCGACGAGGTCGACGCACAGGATCGGCCGTGGGACCTCGTCGTCGTCGGTGGCGGTGCGACCGGCCTGGGCGTGGCGGTCGATGCCGCCGCGCGAGGGCACCGGACGCTGCTCCTCGAGCGTCAGGACTTCGCGCAGGGCACGTCGAGCCGCAGCACGAAGCTCGTCCACGGCGGCGTGCGCTACCTGAGGCAGGGGCGGATCGGTCTCGTGCGCGAGGCGCTGCGGGAGCGCGGGCGACTCCTGCGCAACGCCCCGCACATCGTCCGTCCGCTCGAGCTCGTGATCCCCGCGTGTCGAGCGATCGACACCGCGTGGTACGGGCTGGGGCTCGGGATCTACGACGTGCTCGCCGGTCGCCACGGGCTCGGCCGCTCGCGCTCGCTCTCGCGCGACGAGACGCTGCGCCTCGTCCCCACGCTCGAGCCCGACCGGCTCCGCGGCGGCGTGGGGTTCTTCGACGCCCAGTTCGACGATGCCCGGCTCGCCGCGCATCTCGCCGCGACCGCCGACGATCTCGGCGCCCGCGTCGTGAACTATGTCGAGGTCGTGCGCCTGCTCCACCGGGACGGCCGCGTGCGCGGCGTGGTCGCGGTCGACACGGAAACGGGTCGCGAGCGCACGATCGAGGCCCGCGCGGTGATCAACGCGACGGGAGTGTTCGTCGATACGCTGCGCCGGCTCGACGAGCCGCGCGCGGAAGCGCTCGTGGCCCCGAGCCAGGGCGCCCACGTCGTCGTGCCGCGGGAGTTCGTGCCTGGCGCGGCGGCGCTCCTCGTGCCTCGCACCGCCGACGGCCGCGTGCTGTTCGCCATCCCGTGGCACGATCGGGTGGTGCTCGGGACGACCGACACACCGGTCGCCGAGCCGACGCGGGACCCCACGCCGCTCGCGGCGGAGATCGACTTCCTGCTCGAGCACGCGGCGCGCTACCTGCGCCGGCCTCCGGAGCGGGCCGACGTGCGCAGCACGTTCGCCGGTCTGCGCCCGCTCGTGCGCACCGCGGTCGGTCGTTCGACGTCCGCGCTCTCGCGAGACCACACGATCGAGGTATCGTCCGCGGCGCTGATCAGCGTCACGGGGGGAAAGTGGACGACGTACCGGCGCATGGCCCAGGACGTCGTCGACCGGGCGGAGCGAGCCGCGGACCTCGGATCGCGCCCGTGTCGCACGCACGAGCTGCGGTTGCACGGCGCCGGCGACGGAAACGGGGCCGCAGTGCCGCTCGACGTCTACGGCACGGACGGAGCCCGCGTGCTGGAGATCGCCGCTGCCGAGCCCGCGCTCGGGGAGCGTCTCGTGCCGGAGCTGCCGCTGATCGGAGCGCAGGTGGTGTGGGCCGCGCGGGCCGAGATGGCACGCACGGTCGAGGACGTCCTGGCGCGACGCACGCGAGCCCTGGTCCTCGACGCCCGGGCGAGCCTCGTCGCAGCACCGCGCGTCGCGCGCCTCATGGCACGTGAGCTCGGTCGCGACGAAGCGTGGATCGAGCGCTCGCTCGCCTCCTACCGCGAGGTCGTGGCCCGGCACCTGCCGTAGCGCTATCGTTGGGCCCCATGCTGTTCATGGTGATCGAGCGCTTCCGTCCTGGCCGGGCGCCGGATGTCTACCGCCGGTTCGAGGAGCACGGACGCATGCTGCCCGACGGTCTGCGCTACCTCTCGAGCTGGGTCGACCTCGGGTTCGAGCGCTGCTTTCAGCTGATGGAGTCGGACGACGCTGCGCTCCTCGATGCGTGGACCGCGCGGTGGGCCGATCTGGTCGAGTTCGAGGTCGTTCCGGTTCGAACATCCGCCGAGGCGGCGACGGCGGTGCGCGAGGGCAACGGATCCCAGGGCACTTGACGATCGATGCTCCGTTCCGTCCTGCGTACCTACCGCGCCGCGTTCGCCGGGCTGCCGCGCGACGTGTGGCTCCTCGCCGGCGTCGCGCTGGTCAACCGCTCGGGGAGCATGGTGCTCCCGTTCATCAGCCTGTATCTGACCGAGGAGCGCGGGTTCTCGATCGCGCTCGCGGGCAAGCTCGTCGCGCTCTACGGAGTCGGGTCGATGGCCGGGTCGTGGGTCGGCGGCTGGGCTAGCGATCGCTTCGGCTCCGATCGCACGATGGCCGCGAGCCTCCTCGTGTCGGGTGCGTGCTTCGTGTTTCTCGGCCTGCAGCGGGCGACCTGGGCCATCGCGCTCGGGGTCCTCACGCTGGCGACCACGGCCGAGATGTTTCGTCCTGCGGTCATGTCCTCGATGGCCGACCGCACGCCCGAGCGGCTGCAGGTGCGGTCGTTTGCGCTCCTGCGCTTGGCGATCAACCTCGGCTTGACCGTCGGCCCGGCGGTCGGCGGGATCCTCGCGGTCCGCGGCTACCTGTGGCTGTTCCTCGTCGACGCCGCGACGTCGTGGGCCGCGGCGGCGCTCCTGTGGCGGTCGCTGCCCCCGGGGACCAGGGACGCGCATGCGAGCCGGGCCCGATCCACGGCGGCCTCGAGCCCGTGGGCCGATCGGCCGTTCCTGCTGCTCCTGGCCCTCGCGTTCGTCCTCGCTGCGGTGTTCTTCCAGATCGTCTCGACCGTTCCGCTGTACCTGCGCCACGCGTACCTGCTGCGCGAGGACGCGATCGGCGGGTTGCTCGCGCTGAACGCCGTGATCGTCGTGCTGTTCGAGATGGTGCTCGTGCACTCGGCCGAGGGTCGAGCGCGGATGCCGCGCATCGCCTTGGGGTGCTTCCTCGTGTGCGCGGGCTTCGGGCTCATGCCGTTCGGGACGTCTCTGGCCTACGCTGCGTTCACGATCGTCGTGTGGAGCGTCGGCGAGATGCTGGCGTTACCGATGATCAACGCGGTCGTGGCCGACCGGGCGAGCCAGGGAAACCGCGGCCGCTACATGGGCCTGTACACGATGTCGTTCTCGACCGCGCTCGTTCTCTCGCCCGCCGCCGGCACGTGGGTCTACGACCACGTGGGCCGCGACGAGCTGTGGTACGCGGTCGGCCTCGTCGGCGTGCCGCTCGCGATCGGCGCGCTGGCCCTGCGGCGCTCGCTCGAGCCGTAGGGGGCCTGGCCTGTCCCGGGGCGATGGGGTTAGACTGAGGGGCGTTTTCCGCCCACAGGGGGAGGGAGTCAGGACATGAAGAAGATCACGGCGTTCGTTCTCGTCTCGTTGTTCGTCCTTGCAGCCGGGGCCGCGGCCGCGATCGCGCTCGCCACGCCGGCGGACGCAGGCGCCACCTGCTGGCAGGTCGACTGCAACACCTGCTGTCGGGGGAAGGGTGGCGTGATCTGCACCCAGCGGGCCTGCGTCTAGAACTGGGTCGGCAGCTCGGGCTCGTTGCCCAGGATCGCTTCGATCCGCTCCATGACCTCGCCGGTCAAGAGGCCGACCTTGTCGGCCGCGCCGAGGTTCTCCTCGAGTTGCGCCCGCCGCGAGGCGCCGAGGATCACGGTCGACACGTTCGGGTTCTTGAGACACCAGGCGATCGCCAGCTGGGCCGGCGAGATCCCGATCTCCTGTGCCAGCCCGACGAGGCGATCGGCGCGCGCGATGTCCGCCCGGCCCTCCGCGGAGTCGACGACGCG
Source organism: uncultured Acidobacteriota bacterium (assembly GCA_963824225.1). Taxonomy (GTDB): domain Bacteria; phylum Acidobacteriota; class Polarisedimenticolia; order Polarisedimenticolales; family Polarisedimenticolaceae; genus CAWGOF01. The sequence continues at coordinate 2,740,479 of CAWGOF010000003.1, forward strand.
TGCCCGCAGCCAGTCGTAGTCCGGAAGCGTCATCCGGCTCCCCTTGGGCACGCCCTCCTTGTACTTGCCGGTCAGCACCCCTGATGCGAGCGGGGACCAGATCGTCGTGCCCAGGCCGATCTCGGTGTACAGGCGCCAGTACTCACGCTCGACGCGGTCGCGGTGGAGCATGTTGTACTGCGGCTGCTCCATCGTCGGCGGGTGCAGGCCGTACTGCCGCGCGATGCCCCACGCCTCGCGGATCTGCTCGGCGCTCCACTCGGACGTGCCCCAGTACAGCACCTTGCCCTGTTGCACGAGGTCGTGCATCGCCCGCACGGTCTCCTCGACCGGAGTCTCCAAGTCCGGCCGATGGCAGAAGTACAGATCGAGGTGGTCGACCTGGAGCCGCCTGAGCGAGGCGTGGCACGCCTCGATCACGTGCTTGCGGTGCAGCCCCTTCTGCGTCGGCAGCTCGCCGCCCCAGTAGACCTTGCTCGACACGCACAGCGTGTCGCGCGGCCAATCGAGCTTGCGCAGCGCCGCACCCATGATCCGCTCGGACTCTCCGTCGGCGTACACTTCCGCGTTGTCGAAGAAGTTGACGCCCGCGTCGTAGGCCACGCGCATGCAGTCGAGCGCCGCGTCCTCGTCCAGCTGGTACGAGAACGTGACCCACGAGCCGAAGGACAGGGCGGACAGTTTCAGACCGGACCGGCCGAGGCGACGGTACTCCATGCGGCCAATTCTAGCCGCGCCCGAGCATCAGGGCTGGAGCACCAGGCGGTGCTCGGCGGGACCCGGGAGGAACGGTGTGGGCCGGCCCTCGGCCCACGCGTCGTGACCCGCGCGGTAGAACGGCGAGAGCGGGTGGCCGCTCTGGCCCCCGGGCATGTGGAACATCCCGCTCGCCTCGCGTCCCGGCGAAACGACCATGCGCTCGGAGGCGCCGAACCCCGGGGACTGGACGCGCGGCATCCCCGAGTCTCCGGGTAGCGGCTGGGGCGGCAGGTCGAGCCAACGCGCGAGCGCCGGGACGCCTCGGCTCAACGGGTGTCCGACGCGCACGGTGTTGCGCTCGCCCCACGTGCGATCGCGCAGGCGCTTCTCGGGCGTGTCGGCGATCCGCTCGATCGTCGCGTCCGCCGCGGACAGGAGCGCTGCGTCCCAGCTCGGGAACGTCGGGTCGAGCAGGTGCGCCGGACGCTCGGTCACGATGCGCCACAGCGGGCCTTCGATCTGCACCGTCGTGCTCCAGAACGAGAACCGCTCGTCCATCGCCTTCGCCGGGGCCTCGATCGCGCCGATGACGCGCTCGGCCGTCTCCAGCCGAAACGCGCGCACGAACCGGTAGGCCGCCGAGTCGATCGACGCGCGGCCGGTCCAACTCGACTCGACGACCTCGCGCAGCTCGGCCCGGCGCGGGTGGCCCGCGAGCGCCTCGGGCGTCAGGAGCTCGAGCAGCAGGTCGCGCCAGCGCGCGAGGAACAGCGCGCGATCGTCGAGCTGCACGGCGAGCAGATCGGCTTCGGTCGCTTGCGGAATCGCCAGCAGACCGTCGCGGATCTGTCGTGCGCGCGCCCCGAGGTCGTAGCTTCCCTCTCCGATCAGCGCGAGAGCCGCTCCGTCGACGACGCGGTTGTTCGCGGTCCAGATCCGACCGACCGCCGGGTTGACGATCCTCGGGCACGCCTCGGGCTCGAGCCAGCCATCCCACGTGCTCGCATCACGCCACGACACCGGGACGGTGGGCGGCGGGGACACGCTGCGGCGCGGGATGCGACCCATGATCGTCCAGCCGATCGAGCCCGATTGATCGGCGACGACGAAGTTCTGCGCCGGGATCCCGCTCGTCGAGGCGACGTCGAGCGCCTCCTCGACCGTCGACACGTTCTCGAGCCGCTGGAGGCCGAAGTCCGACGCACCCGCGCGCTGTGCGACCCAGCGCAGGGCGCGCGCTCGACCGCGATGGTCCTGATCGATCACCGGTCCCCAGATCGTCTCGGCAACGTCGAGCTCGACCGCCGCCGAACCGCGCACTTCGATCCGCTCCACGTGATGCTCGAGCCGCCGCGGCCCGTCCGTGGTCGAGTACTCCTCGGGATCCGAGCCCGGTTGCTCGAGCACCACGAGGTCGCACCAGTCGGCGTGCGTGTTCGTGAAGCCCCAGGCGACGTGCCCGTTGCTGCCGGCGGCGATCGTCGGCGTTCCCGGAAGCGTGACGCCGGTCAGCGCCCGGCCGTCCGCGCCGGGAAGCACGATCGACATGCGGTACCAGATGTTCGGAAGCGAGTGGCCGAGGTGCATGTCGTTCGCGAGCATCGCCCCGCCGTGCACCGTGTGCGCGCCGGCGACGGCCCAGTTGTTGCTGCCCGCTACGGCACCCTCGGGGTCAGATGGCGGGTCGTGGGCCGCATGGGCCGCGCGCGAGCCGACCGCGAGCGTCGCGGCCGGGGGTACGGGCGGCACCTCGAGGGCCGGGCCCTCGATCGGCGCATCCCATTCCGTTCCCGTGGGCGTGAGAAACGCGGCCGCCTCGGCCGACAGTGCGTCGAACAGCAGACCCCGCTGGGACTCCCGCGAGCACGTGTCGTCCTGCAGGTCGAGGAACATCGCCATCACGACGAGATACGTGTCCTCGGGACGCCACGGCTGGGGTCGCTGTCGCAGCACCAGGTACTCGGGCGGGGCGGCCCCGAGGGCCGCGAGACCCGCGTTGACACCCGCGGCGTACGCCTCGAGCGTGGCCCGATTCTCCGGGTCCGCGTGACCCACGTCCGCGATCGCGCGCGCGCGAAACCGATGCATGCGCGTGGCTCGATCGCGCTCGACGAGCGCCGGTCCGAGCAGGGCCGCGAGCTCGCCGGCACCGGCGCGGCGCAGCAGGTCCATCTGGAAGAACCGGTCCTGCGCGTGGACGAACCCGGTCGCGCGCACGAGGTCGAGGCGTGTCGATCCGCGGAGGACCGGCACACCGAATGCGTCCCGCTCGACCGTGACCTCGGCCGCGAGACCCGACAGCCTCACGCGACCGTCGAGGTCGGCGAGGCTCGCTCGGAGCCTCCACGTCACGAGCCCCGTCGCGACGAGGATGGCGAGAGCCACGAGGACGACGAAGCCGAGGACGATTCGACGCAAGCGCGGCATCAGCCGATCCGGACGCACACCTTGCCGAGGTGCTGGCCCGAGCGTAGATGCTCGAGCGCCTCGCGGGCCGCGTCGAGCGGGAACACCCGGTCGACCACGGGGGTGAACGGTCGCGCAGCGACCGCCCGGACGAGCGCCTCGAGCGACTCGCGCGACCCGACGAGGATCCCCTGGAGCCGTACCTGGCGCATGAACACCGCGGGGAGCTGCAGCGCGTGCGAGCTGCCGGTGACGTTCCCCACGAGGCACACGCAGCCGCCGAACCGCACCGCCTCGACCGCTTGGCCGAGCGTGCTCGCCCCACCGACGTCGAGAACGGCGTCCACGCCCTCCCCGCCGGTCAGCCGCCGGGCCTCCTTGCCCCACTCGGGCGTCGACGGATAGTGGATCGTGGCCCACGCTCCGAGGTCCCGGGCTCGCTCGAGCTTCGCCTCGCTCGACGAGGTCACGATCACGCGCGCGCCGAGCAACTGGCCGATCTGCAGCGCGAAGATCGACACGCCACCCGTCCCCTCGACCAGGACGACGTCGCCCGGACCGACACGGGCGTGCTCGGTCAGAGCGGACCACGCGGTGACACCGGCGCAGGGCAGCGTTGCGGCCTGCTCGTCCGGGAGGTCGGCCGGGGCGGGAACGACCCCTTCGCCCTCGGCGACCATCATCTCGGCCAGCGTTCCGTCGAGCGGACCGCCGAGCGTCGATCGCAGCCGATCGCGGGACGGCCGCCCGGCGACCCAGCGCTGGGCGAAGGTCGGCAGGACCCGCTGTCCGGCACGCACCCGATCGACCCCCGGACCCGTGGCCATGACCACACCCACCCCGTCCGAGCACGGGACGAGCGGCAGCGGCTGCCGCGGGTTGTAGCGACCTTCGACGGTCAAGAGGTCCCGGAAGTTCAGCGCTGCGGCGCCCATGCGCAGGACGACCTGGCCCGGCCCGGCGACCGGGACGGGGCGTTCGACGAGGGCCAACCGGTCGAGGCCGAAGCCGCCCTGGATCTCCATCACCCGCATCGTCGCTCCACGCCCTTGACCGGCCCCGCGTCGGGCCTAGCTTTTCCGTTACCCGAGGGCCCGAGCATGTCGATTTACGGCTATCTGCACACCATGTCCCTGGCCGACCTGCTGCAGTGGGCGAGTGTAAACAAGAAGAGCGGGGTTTTGGAGGTCGAGAGGAACAAGATCGCCAAGCGCATCTCGTTCCTCGACGGCCGCATCACCGCGTGCTCGTCGGACGATCCGTCGTCCCGGCTCGGTCAGTTCTTGCTGTCGCGCGGCATGATCACCCAGCAGCAGCTGCGTCAGGCCCTGGCGCACCAGGAGCGCAACGGTAAGAACCTCGGGATGATCTTCCAGGAGATGGGCGTCCTGACGCGCGAGGAGATCGAGGCGCAGGTCGCCGACAAGGCCCAGGAGAACATCTTCGGCCTGTTCGACTGGCCGGACGCGGTGTTCCGCTTCGCCCACAACGCACCGCACGACCCGTGGCAGATCGAGATCAGCCTGTCGGTCGAGGACGTCCTCCTGCGCGGCCTGCAACGGCACGACGAGCTCCAGCGCACGCGCCGGACGTTCAAGCACTCGGGCATCGTGCTCCAGCGTACGAGCCGGCCGGCACCGGCCGGGATGGCGGCGAACCCGATCGCACAGCGCGTGCTCGAGTCGATCGACGGGGAGCGCACACTGGCCGAGGTCCTGCTCCACGCGCACGCCTCCGAGTTCGTCGTCGCGAAGTTCCTGTTCACGCTGTTTCGGGCCGGCATCGTGTCGATCCTCGCGGAGCGGCAGCCCGATCCCGAGGCGCAGACGATCCTCGACACGGTCGAGCTCGATTCCGAGCTGCCGGCCGACGGGTCGGCGGCCTCGGCGAACGAGCGCATCGCCGAGTCCGAGGAGACCGACCGGCGGGTCGAGATGGCGATGCAGCGCATCGCGGCGGGCGACTTCGTCGAGGCACTCAACGTTCTGAACGCCGAATACCGCTCGAACCCCGGCGACAATCGTCTGCGCGAGCTCGTGACCAAGGCCGAAGCAGGGTTCCTGCGGAACGCGCGCTCGGGCGACATGCAGCCGAACCGAGTCCCGGTGGCCACCCCGGAGGCGGCCGAGCACGCGGAAGCCAATCTGCTGCCCACCGAGCTGTTCCTGCTGAGCACGATCGACGGCCAGACGAACATCCAGTCGCTCGTGTGGGTCGCCCCGATGCGCGAGGTCGACGTGATGCTCGGCCTCCGGCGCCTCGTCGACGCCGGCGTGGTCAAGCTCGTCGATCCACCGGAGACCGGCACCCCCAAGCGCGGCGTGCCCAAGGTGCAGTGGATCCTGAACGACACGGTCGGGACCAAGAAGTAAGAGCGACACCCGCGGCGTTGCGGTAGTGTCCCCCCAGTGGGACCTGGATGACCGTCGCCGCGCGCCTGGCGCCGATCGAGCTACCGGCCGCGGCAGGCGGACGCGTCCGCCTCGGCTCGCTGTGGGAATCCCGGCCCGCGGCGCTCGTCTTCCTGCGCCACTACGGCTGAATCTTCTGCCGCGAGCACGTCGCCAGGTTGCGCGACCACGAGCCAAGGTTCGAGACGGTGGGGGTAGGCCTCGCTGCGATCGGGCTCGGCGACTTGCGGCATGCCCGGGGGTTCCTCGACGAGACGGGGATCGGCTTCCCGCTCCTCGTCGACGAGGAACGGCAGGCTTACCGTGCGGCGGAGCTGGGGAGCGGCTCGCTGCTCCACGTGCTGCGGCGAGACAACACGGCGGCGCGGGCGCGCGCTCGAGCCGCCGGGCACAGGCAGCACCGCCCGGGCAAGAACCCGTTCCAGCTCGGCGGCTCGTTCGTCTTCGGGCCGGGCGACCAGGTGCGGTTCGCCCACGTCAGTCGAACGTTCGGCGACAATGCCGATCCGCAGGACCTGCTCGCGGCCGCGACGGGAGCCTAGTCCCCGAAGCGGAACTCCGCGGTGGCCCAGGACTCGACCGGCTTGCCGTCCTGCGTGCCGGGCTTGAACTGCCAGCGCAGGATCGCGCTGACCGCCGCGGCCTCGAGCTCCGAACCCGGGATCCCCTTGTCCACCAGCACCCGCGTGATCCGTCCCTGAGGATCGACGAGCACCCGCAGCACGACGCGCGGATCGCCGATGCCCTTGACCGCTTTCGGCGAGTACGTCGGGTCGACCCGCTTGATCACCGCGGCCGGCACGATCGGGCCAGGCTCCACCTTGGCCGGCCTGGGCTCGGCCACGGCTACGAGCGGCGCTGCGGCTGGCTCGACGGCCTGCGGCACCGGGGTGGGCGCGGGAGCGGGATCGCTCGGAGCGCTCACCGGAGCAGCCGCGACCACCGGCGGCTCGGGGACCGGGACCTTGGGCGCCGGCGTCGGTGCCGGCTTCTGCGCCTTCTGCACTTTCGGGGCGGGCGTCGCCACAGGTTTCTGCGGGGCCGGCGACTTCGCCGCGGGCTTCGGTGCCGGCTTCGGCGTCGGCATCGATGGGCGAGAGACGGGAGGCGCGCTCGCAACGGGCGCGGCCGTCGGCGGCGCAACGGGTACCGTCGAGCCGGCGCTCCGGACGTCATCGGTCGCATCGGTCGCGCCGTCAGCCGCCGGTGTGAAGGGCGGCGCTTCGGCAGGGTTCGTGGCGTTCGTGGCCACGTTCACCGGTGTCGAATGGGGACCTCCGCGGAACAGCACGAGGTATCCCGCGCCCAGGAGCGTCACGACCACGGTCGCAACGATGAACCAGCGCATCGTCGATGCGGGCGCCTGATGCGGGAGGCTGACCGCTACGTCGCTTCGGGGGGCTGCGGCGCGGGGCGCTTCGACGGGTCGCACGGAGTCGGCGGTGACCTTGGACTCGGTAGCCGAGGACGCGGGCCGGGTGACGGGGAGCGCGACGGTCGCGCTCGGGTCACGCAGCACGGAGGTCGTCGCTGACCCACGAACCGTCTGGGTCGCCTTGACCACGACCGGATCCCGCACGGGTGCGGTGGCCCGCGAGGCCGGCGGTGGAGTCTCGACCGGTGCTTGCGGTGGCGGCTGCGGGGACGCGGGGGTGCGTCCGCGCGCGAACACCGTATCGAGGTGGTCGTCGATATCCTGGCCGCCATCCGACCCATCGGTGAACCGCCGGGCCGGTACGTCCCGGTTGACCTGCGCGTCGACGCTGACCTGGATCTCGCCCGACGACGCTTCACGCGCTGGCAGCTGGACCTGGCTCGCCGCGTTGTGCGTCATGATCGTATCGAGCTTCTCGAGCGCGTTGACCAGCTCTTCCGAATCGAGCCACAGCGTGGCTCCGGCCGAATCGGTGGCGCCCAGCGTCGGGCGAGCGGCAGGGCCACCCTTGTGCGTGTCGACGAGCTGGCCGATCAACCGCAACATCCGGTCCGGGGCGAGCGACCGATCGATCAGCTGGTCGCAACCGTACTGGTTCAGGACCAGAGCGATCTGCTGCGGGTCGCGAACGACGTCGGTCAACAGCACGAGGGGCACCTGCGGCGCCTGCTTCTTCAGCAGGCCGCACAGGTCGCGGATCGTCGCCTCGCCGTGGGTCGCGTCGATCACGACGAGGTGCGGCGTCGAGCGCTCGAAGCTCAGGAGCGCTGCGTCCGGGCTTCCCGCGACCGCGACCTCGTGGCCCGCATCGGCGAGCGGTCCGCTGCGTTTGGCGGCTCGCGCCGCGTCGCCGTCGATCAGCAAGATCCTGTATGTCACGTTCGCGCCCCTCCCGGCAACGGACGGTCGTCGGCCGTCCGAGAGCCGACCCCGACTCAAACATGGGTCCGCCCCGGGGGCCTTTCAAGGCGCGGCGGAGGGCACCGGCTCGGCGTACAGGGCGTCGATTTCGGCCCGGTACCGCTCGTACACGACCCGGCGCCGGATCTTGAGCGTCGGGGTCAGCTCGCCGGCCTCGATCGACAGGTCGCGGGGGAGGATATGGAACCGCTTGACCGTCTCGAAGGATGCGAGCTCCCGGTTGCGCTCCTCGACCTCGTGCTCGAGGAGGTCGCGCACCTGCGGCTCCTGGGCCAGCCGCTCGAGGCTCGTCCCGTCGAGCCCGTGGGCCACGGCCCACGCCCGCGTGTTCTCGGGGTCGAGCGTGACGAGCGCGGTGATGAACTTCCGCCGGTCGCCGTGCGCCACGGCGTGCGAGATGTAGGGCGACGTGCGCAGGATGCGCTCGATCCGCTGCGGAGCGACGTTCTTGCCGCCGGCGGTGATGATCAGGTCCTTCTTGCGGTCGGTGATGCGCACGAAGCCGTCGGCGTCGATCTGGGCCACGTCGCCCGTGTGCAGCCAGCCCTCGGCGTCGATCGCTTCGCGCGTCGCCGCCTCGTCCTTGTAGTAGCCCTTCATCGTGTTCGGTCCGCGGGTCAGCAGCTCTCCGTCCTCGGCGATCCGGTGCTCGATCCCCGGACCCACGTGCCCCACGGTACCGAACCGGTTGTTGTCGAACCGGTTGACGTGCGAGAACGACGAGTTCTCGGTCATGCCGATCCCTTCGAGGATCGTCACGCCGCAAGCATGGAAGAATTCGGCGATCGTCTTGTTCAACGGCGCGGCACCCGAGACGGCCCACACGAGGCGTCCGCCGAACGCGTCCTGGACCTTGCGCAGCACGAGCCGGTTCGCGATCGCGTGGCGCAGACGGAGCCCGACAGGCAGGGCCCGCCGCGCTTGCTGGCACGCGCTCGCCTCGCGTCCGACCGAGACGGCCCAGTGAAACAGCGCGCGCCGCAGCGGGCTGGCACGCGAGACGCCGGTGAGCACGCGGTCGTAGATCTTCTCGTAGATTCGCGGAACGCTGGCGATGAAGTGCGGCCGAGCGAAGCGCAAGTCGTTCGCGACGGTCGAGACGTCCTCGGCGAACGTCGTGGTCAGCGCCGCCCGGACGCAGCAGTAGATCATCAGCCGGGCGAACACGTGCGCCAGAGGCAGGAACAGGAGCGTCTCGTACCCCGGGCAAAAGTTGAGCGCCTGGCCCGCGGACCAGCTGACGAACACGAGGTTCCCGTGCGTGATCATCGCGCCCTTGGGAACCCCGGTCGTGCCCGACGTGTAGACGAGCGAAGCAAGATCGTCCGGTCCCAGCTCCGCACCGCGCCGCACGCGCTCGGCATCGGGTGTGTCGGACCCGCGGGCCAGGAACTCGCTCCACGAGAGCACGCCCTCGGCCGGGATCCCGGACCCCTCGACGACCACGACGTGCCGCAGCTGCGGCAGATCGTTGCGGACCTGCCGGATCTTTTCGAGCTGCTCCGCGTTCTCGACGACGACGAGCTTCGCCTCGGCGTGCGCCGCGATGTACCCGCAGTCCGCGGCGAGGTTCGACGGGTAGATCCCGACGGTGACGCCACCCGAGCTGACCGTCGCGAAGTCGCTCAGCACCCACTCGAGCCGCGTCTTGCCGAGAATGGCGACGCGGTCGCCGCGCTCGACGCCCAGGGCGATCAGGCTGCGCGCGACGCCACGGATCGCCTCGAGCGCCTCGCTCCAGGTCATCTCGACCCACCGCCCGTCGCGCTTGAACCGAAACGCGGTCCCGGACGCGTGCGCCGTGGCGGCATCCTCGATCAGCCGATAGAGCGAGCCGCTCTCCATCACTCGAGCCAAGCTAGCGCCCCTACCGCGTGCTTGGCAACCGCGACCGACCCGCTACAATCCCGCACCGGAGGCGAGCCATGCGCCAGCAGGCGCACGAGATCGTGGTCGAGACGCGCGGGCCGGGGCTGTACGAGATCACCCGGCCGGTCGCGGCGTGGGTCTCGCGCACGACGATCCGTACCGGGCTCCTCACGCTCCACGTGCGCCACACGTCGGCGTCGCTCGTGATCCAGGAGAACGCCGACCCCGAGGTCCAGGCCGACCTGGCGCGGTTCTTCGACCGGCTGGTTCCGCGCGGCGACCCGCTGTTCCGCCACACGGTCGAGGGGCCGGACGACATGGCGGCCCACGTCAAGAGCGCGCTGACGCAGACGACGCTCTCGATCCCGGTCGTCGACGGTGCTCCGGCCCTCGGCACGTGGCAGGGCGTGTTCCTGTGGGAGCACCGGGACGCACCGCACCGGCGGCGCATCGCAGCTCACCTGCTCGGCGACTAGGTCACACGTCCCGCCTGCGGTGGATCCGAAACAGCACCGCGAAGTACAGGATCGCGAGCGGGAAGCCGATCGCCGCCCACCCGAGCGCGATCCGCAACCCGGCGGCGGGAGCGCTCGCCCCGCTCACCGTGAGAGAGAATGCCGGATCACGCGTCGAAGGCAGGATCACCGGGAACATCGTGATCGCCGTCGCCCCGAGAAACCCCGCGAGAAACGCGGTCGAGCCGAGAAACGCGCCGAAGCGGAGTCCGCGGCGCAAGCAGACGAACAGGGCGACGATCCCGCAGGTCAGGGTCGCGACCGCGAGCCAGGCCAGTGGACGTCCGGCGAATGTGCGGAAGTACGTCGGCCGGACCTGCACCGTGGCCCAGGTCACGATCGGCCACGAGGCGACGAGGCCGATGCCCAAGCGCCGGGCGAGCGCGCGGCTGCGCTCGGCCACGACCCCGTCGGTCTTCCAGCCCAGGTACGCCGCACCGTGCGTCGCCAGCGCCAGCACGGCGAACAGGCCGACGAGCACCGTGTACCAGTCGAGGATCCCCACCGGCTCGCGCGGCCGGAAGTCGGTGAACAACGAGAGCGCGAACCACCCATCTCCCGCGAGCGGCACGCCGCGCACGACGTTGCCGAGCGCCACGCCGAAGAGCAGCGCGAGCGCGGCGCTCGCGAGCGCGAACGCCGTGTCCCACACCGTGCGCCACAGCGGATCCTCGACGTGGTTGCGAAACTCGATGGCGATCCCACGCACCACGAGACACCACAGCACGAGGAAGATCGCGAAGTAGAATCCGGAGAGTCCCGAGGCGAGCACGGCGGGGAACGCGACGAACAGCACGCCGCCGGTGGCCAGGAGCCACACCTCGTTCCCGTCCCAGTACGGGCCGACGGCAGCCAGGACCTGGCGCCGCTCGTCGTGCGTGCGGGCGACGATCAGATGCAGCGCCCCCGCCCCGAGGTCGAAGCCGTCGAGCACGACGTAGGCCACGAGGCACGCGGCCAAGATCGCGAACCACAGCTCAGCCACCCACCGGGCCCTCCACCGGTCCATGCGCCAGCTCGCGCACGATCAGGAACACGAACAGGAGCCCGAGCAGCAGGTACAGCCCGGCGAAGCCGAGGAGCGTGAACAGCGTAGTCCCGGCGTGCACGAGCGGGCTCGCGGCATCCGCCGTGCGCAGGAGCCCGTGGACGACCCACGGCTGGCGTCCCAGCTCGGCCGTGAGCCAGCCTGCCGTGTTCGCGATGTACGGGAACGGAAACGCGAGCGCGAGCGCCCACAGCATCGGCCGGTTGCGCGCGAGCGTCCCGCGCCAGAGCTGGATCGTCGCCAGCGCCATCAGCCCGATGAACAGCGTCCCGAGCCCGGCCATGATGTGGAACGCGTAGTACAGGAGCTCGATGTTGTCGGGCCACGTGTCCTCGGGAAACTCGTCGAGCCCGCGCACGTTGCTGTGGAACGTGCCGAAGGCCAGGAAGCTCAGGATCCCCGGGACCTGGATCGGGTTGTCCAGCCGCCGCTCGGCGACGTTCGGCTGGCCGATCACGTGGATCCCGGCCCGCGGGCCGCTCTCGAACCGGCCCTCCATCGCGGCGAGCGCGACCGGCTGGTACCGGGCCACGAGCTTGGCCTGCGTGTCGCCCGTGGGGAAGGCGACGAGCAGGCTCGACAGCAGACCGACGGGCACGGCGACGCGCAGGAACAGCGGCGCGACCGTCGTGTGCCGCCCGGCCAGGAGGTAGAACGCACCGGCCGCCGCCATCACGAACGAGCCCGTGACCACCGCCCCGACCATCGTGTGCGCGTACTGCGCGAGAGCCCACGGGTTGAACAGGAACGCCCAGAAGTCGACGAGAACGAGGGACGCTCCATCCGCGGTCACCGCGTGCCCGGTCGGATGCTGCAGGAACGCGTTCGTCGTCACGATGAAGTAGCCCGAGAGCCAGCTGCCGGCGAACAGGGCGAGCGCGGCGAGGAAGTGCCGTCGGCGGCCGAGCCGCCGCTCGCCGAACACGAGCAGCCCGAGCAGCGTCGATTCGAGGAAGAACGCGAACACACCCTCCATGGCCAGCGTCTGACCGATGACCGGACCGGCGTAGCGCGCGAGACGGGCCCAGTTCGTACCGAACTGGAACTCCATCGGCAGACCGGTCACGACGCCGACGGCGAAGTTGATGCCGAAGATCCGGATCCAGAACCGTGCCGCGTCGTCCCACCGCAGATCGCCCGTGCGCAGCCCGAGCCCCTTGAGCACGACGATCAGCAGCGCGAGCCCGATCGTCAGCTGCGGGAACAGGTAGTGGAACGTGATCGTGAACGCGAACTGGAGGCGGTGCCAGAAGAGGGCGTCGCCTGCGTCCACGGGCCGCAGTATACCAGCGCCCGAGCAACGACTAAGATGAGTCGATGAAGCTGCGATTCAAGGATCTGGCGCCGGCGCAGGTGCTCGCGCTCGCGATCTCGCTCGAGGAGGAAGACGCACGGCTGTACCAGGAGTTCGCGCGTCAGCTGCGCCCGAACTTCCCCAAGGCCGCAGCAGAGCTCGACGTGCTGCGCGCCGAGGAGGACGCGCATCGCCACCGTTTGCTCGAGCTGTACCGCAAGCGGTTCGGTGAGGAGATCCCGCTCCTGCGCCCGCAGGACGTGCGGGGCTTCGTGCGCCGGGACTCGCCCTACATGCGGCCCACGTTGTCGGTCGAGGCCGTGCGGCGGAAGATCGCGCTGCTCGAGCTCGAGACCGAGCGGTTCTACTCGCGAGCCGCGCGGAACACGACCGACGCCGAGGTGCGACAGCTCCTGGGCGATCTGGCCGAGGAGGAGCGGCGCCACGAGCAGCTGTCGGCCGATCTCCATCCGAGCCAGCAGCCGCAGGAGGATCGAGAGCAAGAAGCGCGCACGGCGCGACGCCTGTTCGTGCTGCAGGTCGTGCAGCCCGGCCTGGCCGGGCTGATGGACGGGTCGGTGTCGACGCTCGCCCCGCTGTTCGCCGCGGCGTACGCCACGCGAAACACGCGCGACGCGCTCCTCGTCGGCCTCGCCGCGTCGGTCGGGGCGGGGATCAGCATGGGCTTCGCCGAGGCTCTATCGGACGACGGCAGCCTGACCGGGCGCGGCCGCCCCGTCCTGCGCGGCATCGTCTGCGGACTGATGACGTTCCTCGGCGGCCTGGGCCACGCGCTGCCGTTCCTGATCGCCGATTTCTGGACCGCGACGGTCGTGGCCACGATCGTCGTGCTGTTCGAGCTCCTGGCGATCGCCTGGATCCGCAACCGCTACATGGACACGCCGTTTCTGTCCGCGGCGTTCCAGGTCGTCATCGGCGGCGTGCTGGTGTTCCTATCGGGGATCTGGATCGGGAGCCACTGAGGCGGGCGACCGCATGATGGCTCAACTTGATTCTGAACGCGGCGGCGTCGCGCGGTTAGATCTGACAGACCTCGACACGTTCGTCGAGAACCCTGCCGCCCGCCGACGAGATCGTCGTGACGACGCGAAAGTTCTTGCACGCCCCGCTCTCCGCGTGCGACCGCAACTCCGCTGCGGGGCCGACTTCACCGCAATCCAGGCATTCGAAGCGCGCCACGCGGTCCCGCTCGCCGGGAGGCTTCGCGTTCGTGTAGTCTCGGCCCAAATGAAAGAGCCCGACCGGCGGATCACCGGCCGGGCCAACCAACCGAACGGGGGTCATGTCTTCTTCGGCTCGATCGTCCTGGAGGTGATCGTCAGCCCCGTCATCTTGCCATCTTCGTTCACGTCGACCGTGCCGTCCATCAGGGAGCCCACGATCGTGGCGTGGATCGTACGAGAGTCACCCCTGTCGTTCGTCAGCGTCCCGGTGACGATCGTCTTCTCGCCCGCCAACGTGGTGGTGTATGGCCCGCCGGGATAGCCCTGCTTCATACACACGGCAGACTCCACCATCCCGTACTTGAACGTGTAGGTGTTCTGCAAGTCCTGACCGTCGGCCAGCTTCATCGTCACGGCGAAGGACCGGCCGTCCAGAACGCCCGGGACGGCCGAGAGAACCGGGACGGCCAACGCAGCCGCCAGAATCGCCAAACTCAACACACGAGTCGTCTTCTTCCTCGCGATCATCACGCGGCCTTGATTTCGATCTTCTTGGGCTTCGCGGTCTCGACCTTCGGAATGCTCACCTCGAGCACGCCATCCTTGTAGGTCGCGGTCACCTGCGCCGCGTCGACCGTCGTGGGTAGAGAGAATGTCCGCGTGAACGTCCCGTAGATCCTCTCCGTCCGGTGCGCGTTCCCTTCCGTGACGTCTGCGTCTTGCTTGCGCTCGCCGTGCAGGATCAGCACACCATTCTCGATCCGGACGTCCACATCGTGCCTTTCGACACCCGGGATCTCGGCGCGGATGACGAGACGATCGTGCTTCTCGAAGATATCGACAGGCGGGACCCACGTTCCGAAGGATTCTTCGGTGCGCTGGATGTGAGGATCGTTGGCCGTGCGGTTGAGTCGATTGCTCAGCGCGACGAGCTGTTGGAACGGATCCCACGGTATGAGCTGCATGGCGGTCTTCCTTTGTTGGAAAGTCGCGATATTGTTCGCCGCGACACGCGTGACATAAGACCCCAGCTCCTCGATGTCAATAGTTGCGTAGCCTGTTCCGGCGTTGTGTTAGCGCTTCAACCGACTAGCCTCGTGGCGCGCGCGCTCGCCGGGTAGCCGCTGGTGGGGTTACACCCCATGGGGGAACGGTCGGTCCATCCCATAGTCTGGAGCTTGGGCGACGACGTGGCCAGCGAGCCCATCGCCACCGTCGAGCTCGACCATCAGGACTCCGCGTGGAGTCGTAAGGGTTCCTTGAAGGTCAGCCCAGCGAGGCGGTTCGAGGGGAATTCGCCGCCAGCCGGCGCGCGAAGAATCGGCGGAGCCGCGACTTCGCAACGGACTCGATCTGCCGGATACGCTCGCGGCTCAGGCGCATGCGCTCGCCCGTCTCGTTCAGCGTGAGCGCCCGCTCTTCGGTCATCCCATAGCGCAGGGCGATCACCGCCCGCTCGCGCTTGCTCAGCTGACGCATCGCGTCCGTGACCATGTCTTGAGCCTCGCGCCGGATCAGCTCGTCTTCGGCACTGCTCGAGCTGTCGTCCGCCAGCCGGTCGGCGATCGACGTCTCCTGATCGGGTCCGAGCTTGTCGTCCAGGCTGACGCCACGGAGCGTGAACTGCAGAACCTGGTCGATCTTGTGCACGCTGCGATCGAGGCGCTCCGAGATCTCCTCGCGCTCGGGCCGGCGACCGAGCGTTCGCCTCAGCGAGGTCTCGGTGTCGCGGATCTCGCGCAGCTTCTTCATCTGATACGACGGAACGCGGACGATGCTCGATTGCTCGGTCAGCGCTCGGAGGATCGACTTGCGAATCCACCAGACCGCGTACGTGACGAACTTCGTCTCCTTGGATGCATCGTAGCGGTGCGCCGCTTCGAGGAGCCCCACGTTGCCTTCGTTCACCAGGTCCTCGAACGGCACGCCGAAGTTCCGATACTGGTTCGCCACCTTGACGACGAAGCCGAGGTTCGACTGCACGAGCTCGTGCAGCGACGGGTCGTGCCCGCGACGAACGCGCACCGCGAGCGAGCGCTCCTCGGCCTTGGACAGGAGCGGATAGCGCCGCATGTCTGCGAAGAACCGGGACAGGCTCGTCCGATCCTGCGGCATCGGTGCGATCGCAGACTTCGAAAGAGCCATCCGTCCCTCTCTCCCCGGGTCCCCGCTTCCATGCGGCAAGAGCACGCTAGAGAGTGGACGGCCGGCCCGCACTGACCAGGGGCGCCAGATTGCTCGGCAATCGCGACAGGGTTAGGGCTCGGGTTTCGCGACCCGCTTGAATCGCATCTTCGAATCGGGGCACGAGCCCGCGTCGCCACGACACGCGAGAACGAGGTCTGGGCCATCGAGGCGTCCCTCGAACACCATGACGTCCCGGGCCACGCCGCTTTCCCCCGTGCCTCCGAGCTCCGAGAGGGGAGGCCTCTTGGAAAAGAAGGTGCGCTCGCCGACGACGAATCGAACTCCGCCGTCCGAGGCGACCTCGAGCTCGGACACCTCGACCACGTAGTAGAACAGGCCGTGCTCGCCGGCGCGCTCGAGCCCGTTGAGGATCCCCTTCAGCTGGCGGTCTACCAGAGAAAGGTCCAGCACCTCGCCCTCGTGGTCCGGAGACTGGATGTACTGCCAGCGCCCGACGAGGCTTGGCGCGAGCTCGTCGGCGACGAGCAGGGCGACGATCGCGAACAGGACGGAGCGACTAGCCACGCTGGAGCCTACCACGCTGCGGCGTTGCGTCAGATGCACAAGGCAAACGCCGGCGGGCCAGGCAGGAAGTTGTCGCCGGCCGACGTGCCCGCGGCTGGAACGATGACGCACAGGTCCGGGCTGCAAGCACCAGCGCAGAATCCGCCTGCAACACCTGCATTTCCTCTGGCCATGTTCCGGCGATAAAGATTGGCGTTACCGTCGATCAGGAAGCCGAAGCTGCCGTTGAGGTTTGCCATGTTTCCTTCGATGTTGTTGCGGAGACCGCCGATGCCGAAACCGGCGCCTACCGCGTTTCCGACGACGTTGTTCAAGATCAAGTTGTCGTTGGCAAATTGTAGTTGGATTCCTGAGCCGCCTGCCCCCGAGACGACGTTGTCTCTGATCGTGCACCGCTTCGTAGATAGGACCATGCCGGACGACGCAATCCCATCGAATGTGTTTCCAGCAATCAGACATCCCGTGCCGTTATGGAACAAGCCGTTCCCATCGATGTTCTTCAACCTGTTGTTCACGATCGCGACGCTCGATGGGCCCGCAGAGTCCACGCTGATTCCTCCTCCACAGTCCTCGATCAGGCTGTCGGTGATCGCGCCAACGGCGTCGCGGAAGCCGCGGATTTCGATCGCGTATTGATCCGTGTCACGTACGACGGCGCGGCGCACCGCGATCTGGGTCGAGTCCCGCAGTTGGATTCCAACTGCGGTGTTGAATCCCCCGCCGCCGATCGCTTGGACGTCCTCGATGACCACTCTTGTGGCCCCTAGGATCATCACGTTCGGACCTCCGCCGACCATCGTGCCGTTTCGGATGGTGACACCGCTCATCCCGATTGCCGTGATCACGGGCGCAAAGTCGCCGCTCGTCAGCGTGAAGCCGTTGAGGTCGATGTCGACGTTGTCGGAGGCGATCGTGATCGCGGACCCCGCGGCAGGCGCCAGATTCTTGGTCACGAAGTACTTCCCGGGGGCGGCCAGGACCGTTGGAGCGTTCGCGATGGGAATTCGCCCTTCATCGGCGCCCGCGGGGAGTGCGGCGAACGACAACGTGACGGCTGTGATTCCGAGCGTTCGGTTTGGCATGGTTCCCTCGTCCGCGTTCCGCGGGATCGTTCGTCGCACGGCGAGTCGCAACGACGATGCCAGCGAGGGCGACGACGGATTCCGCGCAATCCGAGCGATGCGGCTATCGGTTCGGTTGGCTGGCCTGAACCTGGGCTATCTCTCTGGATAGTCCGCGGCCTCCACCCGGCAGACGAGCAGGCGTGCGACTACTGCGCAATGACGTCGATCTCGACCGCAGCACCGAGCGGCAGCGCCCGCACGCCGATCGTGGTGCGGGCCGGGTACGGCGGCTCGAAATTCTTCGCGTAGACCTCGTTCATGGCCGCGAAGTTGGCCATGTCGGTCAGATACACGCGAACGGCGACGACGTCCGACAGGCTCTTCCCTGCGGCCTCGAGCACCACGCGTACGTTGCGCAAGACCTGCTCCGTCTGCCGCACCACATCTCCCTCGACGAGACGGCCCGTCGCCGGATCCTGGGCCACCTGCCCGCTCAGGTAGACCGATCCTCCAGCTCGCACCGCCGGTGAGAACGGCCCCACCGGCTTCGCGATCTTGTCCGTGACCACGGCTTCCTTCTTCATGCGAACCCTCCAGGGGACGGCGACACGGCCTGTATCATCCGCTGGGTGACGCTCGGGGGCCAGGGGGCGATGTACCGACCGTGGATCGTATTGCTCGGACTGCTCTGGGCGGTGACCGCTGCCGGCGCCGCCGAGCTCACGGGCACCGTGGGGCTGTACTCGAAGGACGGGCGGCAGGTCGCTTCGCCTGAGGCGCAGCACGGCGTCGTGTACTTCGAGCCCGCGGGATCGGCAGGCGTTCGAGGCGCGCCCGGCACGTTTTCGATCACGACCCGCAACAAGCAGTTCTCCCCGCGCATTCTGGCCGTCCCGGCGGGGAGCACCGTTCAGTTCCCCAATGCCGACCCGATCCTGCACAACGTGTTCTCGGTGTCGCCGGGCAACGCGTTCGACGTCGGGCTCTACGGCCCGGGCGAGGGCCGATCGTTCCGGTTCGACACGCCGGGCATCGTCCGCGTGTTCTGCAACGTGCATCACGCCATGATGGCGTACGTCGTCGTGCTCGACACCCCGTACTTCGCGAGCCCCGATCCGAACGGAGCCTTCGCCCTCCACGACGTTCCTGCAGGCCCCGGCCGTCTGACGGTTTGGCAGGAGCGCAGCGAGGTGTGGGCCCGCGATATCGTGCTCCCGCTCGAGGGTCCGCTCGCCGTGCGCCTCGAGGTCACCGGGCGTCGCGTCCCCCGGCACCTGGACAAGACCGGTCAGCCGTATGGAGATCGTGGACGTGACCGGTACGAGTAGACGCGGGACCTTGTCCCTCGGGTCGCGCGTGGCGATCGGCTCGGCCGTTCTCGTCGCCCTGCCCGCGGCCGCTGCGGCGCTCGCCGCACTGTTCTTCGGCGACCGGATCGCCGACCGTGCCGCCGCGGCTTCGCTCTCGCGCAGCGGCTTCGTGCGCGAGCACTTCCAGACACAGCGCGCCGAGCAACTCGCGCTGATCTCGCGCGTCGTCTCCTCGGACCCGGCGTTCACGAGCTACGTGGCCGAGGCCGCGGGGTCGGGAGACACACTCTCGATCGCCGATCTGCTCGCCGAGCGCCGCTCGGAGCTAGGCTTCGACTTCGCCCTCGTCCTCGATCCGCGGGGGCGCGTGCTCGTGCGCACCGACCGGCCCGGGGAAGTGGGACAGGACCTCGCTACCGATCCGCTCGTCGCCCGCGCGATCGAGCGGCTGACGCCGGAAACCGGACTGTGGACGTCGGCCGGCAGGCTGTATCAGGCGGCGATCGTTCCGCTCGCGGCGCAGGTCGACCTCGTCGGGTTCCTCGTGACCGCGCTCGCCGTCGACGATCGGCTAGCGGCCGAGATGGCGCGCGTCGGCGGGACCGACGTAGCGTTCGTCGTGCCGGAGAGCGGCAACCGCGTGGCGATCCTCGCGTCCTCGCTCGATCTCGCTCGTGCGAGCGCCCTCGGCCGAGCGTTCGCATCGCGGGGCGCCGAGCTGCGCGGGGTGCTCGAGGATGGACACGAACTGCCGCGGCTCGACCTCGATCTCGAAGGCGAGGCGCTCCTCGGTCGGGTCGATGCGCTCACCGATGCGGCCGGTCGGCCGGTGGGGGCGCTCGTCGCTCTCGGCTCGCTCGATCGCGAGCGCCAGGCGTTCCACAAGATCCAGCGCGTCGTGCTGATCACGGGCGCGCTGTCGATCGCCGTCGCCGTGACGCTCGCTCTGCTCTACGTGCGTCGGTCGCTCGATCCCGTGCACCGGCTGGCCGAGGCGGCCGAGGCCGCGGTGCGTGGCGACTACGGGCACAATCTCGACCCGGGGAGACAGGACGAGCTGGGCCGCGTCGCTCGCGCGTTCAACTCGCTGCTCAGCGACCTGCGCGAGCGCGTGGCGATGGCGGCCTACGTCGCCGAGATCGCGCGCCACCTCCCCGAGCCTGCAGCACCTACAGCCGCGCGCGCCGAGCTGCCGACCGAGGATCCGAGCGTTCCCCGCGGGTCCGACGCCGGCGGTGGGGGAACGCTCGGTCCCGGCTCGGTCGTCGGCGGGCGCTACGAGATCCTGTCGATCCTCGGTGCCGGGGGCATGGGCCGCGTGTTCAAGGCCCGGGATACCAAGCTCGGCGAGCTCGTCGCCTTGAAGGTGTTGCACGAGCGCGCGCGGAGCTTCCCGGATCACCTCGAGCGGGTCAAGAACGAGATCCGCCTCGCGCGAAAGATCACCCACCCGAACGTGCTGCGGACCTACGACTACGGCGAGCACGAGGGTGTTCCGTACATCTCGATGGAGTACGTGCGCGGGCTGACGGTCGCGTACCTGTTGCGCCAGACGCGCGGCGTGCCCGTTCCCGCGGGTCTGTTCCTCGCACGCCAGGTGGCGGCGGGCCTGGCCGCCGTGCACGCCGTGGGGATCCTGCATCGCGACATCAAGCCGTCGAACCTGATCCTCGAGCCCGGCGGAAACGCCAAGCTGATGGACTTCGGCCTGGCGCTCCCGATCCCGGCGCCGCGGAGCGCGCAAGCGACGATCGCGGGCACGCCGTACTACCTGGCGCCCGAGGTACTCGCCGGCGAGAAGCCGAGCGTCGCCGCCGACCTGTACTCGGTCGGGCTCGTGCTGTACGAGGTGTTCGACGGCTCGGCACCATTCCCGCTGAACGCGCGAATCGATCAGCTCCTCGAGCTCAAGCGGACCCCCAAGACGACGCTCGCAGGCCTGCGCGGCCCCGTGCCGCCCGCGCTCGAGCGGATCGTCCTGCGCTGCCTCGATCCCGACCCCCGGCGCCGCCCGGACTCGGCCGAGGCGCTTCGAGCCGAGCTCGAGACGCTGTGACGCGGGCCGGCATCTTCAGCGTCGCGTTCGCGCTCGCCGGCCACGCGCTGGCTCAGGAGCAAGAAGCGCCACAGCCGAAGCGCTGGCACCTGTTCGGCGACGCGAGCCTGCGCGGCGACTTCGTGGGCGATTTCCCCAGCGGCCGCGACGATCTCGACCGCGCGCGGCTGCGCGTGCGCGCGGGCGTGCGCCTCAGCCTCGGGTCGGCGTGGGAGCTCGTCGCGTCGCTTCGCGGCTCGCTCGGTACGGACGAGAACGAAGACAACGCCCTCAATCTCGACAACGAGAAGACGAACGACCTCGGTGCCGATCGGCTGTTCGTCCGCTGGTACGGCGGCCACACGGGCGACATCCGCGTGGGCCAGGCCGAGCTCGCCCACACGCTCGGCCCGCTCGTGTGGGACGGCGACCTGCGCCCGATCGGAGCGAGCTATGCCGGCAGCTGGTCGGTGCGGTCGCTCGACACGCTGGCCTTCCGCGCGGGCTGGTTCCACCCGAACCACCCGCTCGAGAGCGGCACCGACTCGCGCCTGGCGCTCGTCCAGGCCGACTGGCGCATCCGCGAAGGCGCGCGGACCAGCGGAGCCCTCACGCTGTCGTATGCATGGTTCGACGACATCGACCAGCTCGTGTCGTCCGATCTCGGCCGCACGAACCGCGTGGAGGACGGCCGCTACGCGAGCGAGTTCGAGCTGCTCGACCTGCAGGTCGTCGGCCGCACGGGCAGCGAGCAGTGGCCGATCTCGGTCGTGCTCGACTCGGTCGTCAACCTGGGCGCCGCGAGCGGCGACGAGGATTGGGGCGGCCAGGCCCTCGTCATCGTCGGCGACCACCGGCAAGCACGCGATGTCGAGCTAGCGGTCGCCGCCGAGCGCATCCAGCGCGACGCCGTGCTCGCGGCGTTCAACAGCGACGACTGGTGGTTCCGCTCGGCGGCGCGTGGCGTGCGGGCGTGGATCGCCTATGGCCTGCGCGACGACCTGTGGCTTCGGCTCTCGGGATCGTCCGAGCGCCCGGACGGCGCGGACGACCCCTTACAACGCGTGCTGCTCGAGCTGAGCTATCAGCGCTGACGGTGCTACCCTTACCGCATACCATGGGGACCCTGTCAGCGCTGACTCAGCAGATGCAGGAGACGGCGCCGGTCGAGCCCGGAACCAGATACGGGCACACCTGGTCCGCGATCTCGCAGCACTCGTCGGCGGTGTCCTCGACGCACATCAGCTCCCACTCCGTCCCGCCGTCCGTGCACGTGTAGAGGCACTGTAGACCACCCGGTTGCGGTGCCGGCTGAGTCTTGATGACGGGCTCGGCGGGTGGCGGCTCCGCGGGCAGCTCGCACGAGCCGAGATTCACGTTGGGCTCATCGAAAGCGGCTACGTCGTCCGCGCAACAGAAAACCTTGCGAACGCACTGGGCGCCTTCCGGGTAGCACGGGTCGGGAGTGGAGACGCTGCCCCTGTGTTTCGTGCCCGGAGGGCATTGGAGGGAGCCGGCGGGCGTGTTGCAAAACGGGGAGCCCTGATATCGATCGCAGACTCCGGTCGCCGAAACACTGGTACAGGGCATCGGCGCCGGGGCCGCTGCGAAGCACGGGATGCAAACGGCACCCACGACGACGAGTAGTAGGATGCGGCGAATCATGCGGTACCTCCTTCGTCCATAGAAGGGAGTCCGCACGTTCCCGGCTTGCCCCTACCCGAGCCCCCTACTTTCCGCGCGACAAGGATCCGCCGCCGCGACCTCTGCCTCGTCCGTGATCTTCCGACCCAGGATCGAGGAGGTCGTCGTCGCAGTCGGTCTCCCCCGTGCCGTAGTCGTACACGCCGAGCGAGCCCGACGCTTGAGCCCGCACCGGCCGCGCAGCAAGCGTCAGGAGCAATGGGGCGGCGACGAGCCCGCGAATGATGAGCTTGCGACGGCTCTCGTCGGGCGTCACCGGAGATTCCGGCTTCGGGTCGCCCGGGGGCGACGTATCGGACGGCATGTGCGACTCCTCCGAGTTACCGTTCCCCCCACGGTTCGCAAAGTACGCACCGGTACCGGGCGGTGCCATGGGGAGATCGGGCGACCGGTGGTAGGCTCGATTTCACCGCCCAAGAAGGAGGTCCCACGATGACGAGAAGGCGACGGATCGCCGTTTGGTTCGCCCTCTTGGTCCTCGCGGCGACGGCGACGTACGCCGCGCCGCCCGGCCAGACCACGTTCACCGAGAACTTCGAGAACGGGAACAACACCGGCGGCTGGACGTTCGGCAATCCCGCGCTCGAGATCCTCGAGCCCACGGGCGGGAACCCGGGCGCCTACCTCCACTTCCCGTTCCTCGACACCTTCGCGCCGCGGGCCCGCACGGCGCACCCGGGGTCGCCGTTCACCGGCAACTACCGTGCACAGGGCGTTCTCGAGGTCGGTATCGACCTGGTCCTGTTCCACGTCGACTTCACCTCGCGGGACCGGCCGCTCGCGGTGCTCCTCCACAGCGACGCGGGGACGCGAACCGACCTCACCGACGACTGCACGGTGTCGTTCCTCGGCAACAAGAACGCGCCGATGCCCAACGGGGCATGGAGGTCGTACCGCTTCCGGGTCCCGGCCCAGAGCGCGGGTCTACCGGCGGACTGGAAGGTGCTCGAGTGCGCCGGGCGCGGTGCCGCCGACGCCTGGAACCTGGTGATCCAGGACGTCGACGAGCTGAGCTTTCACGTCGGCGACCCGGAGTTCTTCTTCATCTTCCAGGTGTGGGACATCGGGATGGACAACCCGACGATCACCTTCGGCACGGCCGAGGCCCAGTGAGGGTTCGGGTCCCCGCTGCGACGCGGGGACCCGAGTGAAGAGCGATCAGTCGGGCACGCAGACGGGACAGCACTGGCCCGGAGGAATCTCCGTGTGCTCTCCCTCGATGCAGTCGGGGTACGGACAGAGCACGAACTTGCAGTTGGTCGGTCCGGCTTCGGTCTGGAGCGCGAACCCGGCGACGAATGCCGACCCGGCGATGATCGCCAGGATGAGAACGAGCCTAGCCCTCTTGCTGTTCATCACCCTCCTCCTTCGTCCCTGGTCGCAACGGCGCCAGGGGTAGCCAGGAGTCTACAGCTCCGCGAGCCGTCGACGCGAGCGGGTGGTCGCCCCGCGCGAACGCGTTGCCCGTTCAGCGATGCGGTTACGGTAAACCGGGTGAAGGGCACCTCCAGGCCCCGAAAGGCGGAGCGCTGGGCTCTGCGACAGGAGGGTTCTCTTGAGCGCGAATCCCGGCGCCGATCGCCCGCTTGACGTAGGTCGCCCTCCGGCGTACATCCCGGGCAGTCCTCTTGGGGGGCGGATGGCAGCAGGGTCGTTCCGCTGCGTCGTCGTCGTGCTGGCGCTCGCCGGTGTGGTGGCTCCCGCTCACGCGCTGTCGTTCGAAGAGCGCGTCGCCGCCCAGCGTGCGATCGAGCGCGTGCGTCACGCGCACCGGATCGGCGCCCAGGAGCCGTTCGAGCGCGCGGTGTCCCAGGCGGCGCTCGAGGCCAGGGTCCGCACGTACCTCGGTCAATCGATCACGCTCGAGGAGCGCTTCGGCGCACCTATCACGGCCGACGCGCTCGCCGCGGAGCTCGCGCGTATACGGCGCGACACGCGTATGCCCGAGCGCCTCGAGGAGCTCTTCGCCGCGCTCGGCCACGACCCGGCGCGGATCCAGGAGTGCCTCGTCCGGCCGATCCTCGCCGAGCGCGAGATGCGAAAACGGCTCGGGGTGCGGTGGGAGCCCGATCTCGGCCTCGAGGAGCGAACCGTCGCGGATGTCGCGCGAACCAACGTTCCGCTCGACTCTCCGGTCGGGGCGCGCGCCGAGGCCGCGACGTGCGACATTGACACCTGGGACAACGGCATCCTCGACAACTTGCCTGACGCGCGCTGGGGCCACGTCGCCGTCTGGTCCGGCGACCTGATGATCGTGTGGGGCGGCGACGCCAAAGGTGGCGGGCGCTACGACGCGATCCTCGACTCCTGGGCTCCCGTGTCCGAGGTCGGCGCGCCCACGGGACGACGGGACGCCGCTGCCGTGTGGACCGGGAACGCGATGGTCGTGTGGGGCGGCAACGACAGCACGAACGCGGTGCAGACCGGAGGCCGATACGACCCCTACTCGGACACTTGGAAACCGACTGCGGTCTTCGGTGCTCCCGCTGCACGGCGGGCCGCATCCGCGGTGTGGACCGGTGATCGAGTCCTGATCTGGGGCGGCGTCTCGAACTCCGGTTTTTTCTTCGACGACGGCGCGCTCTATGACCCGACGACCGATGAGTGGACCCCGATCACCACGACCGGCGCGCCCGCGGGCCGTGCGGGCCACGCGACGGTGTGGACCGGCGGCCAGATGATCGTGTGGGGCGGCTGCGGCGGATTCGGCGCGGTGATCTGCTTCAACGATGGTGCCCTCTACGATCCCTACGCCGACACGTGGTCGCCGATGTCGAGCGCCGGCGCGCCGACCACCCGCGCCGGTATGGCGTACGTGTGGTCCGGAAGCAGTCTCATCGTGTGGGGCGGATCGACCGAAACGGGGCCGACCGACATGGGCGGCATCTACGATCCGGTCGCCGATGCGTGGCAAGCGACGACGCTCGTCGGGGCACCGTCAGCACGTTCTGACCCGTCCAGCGTGTGGACCGGCTCGCGCCTGATCGTGTGGGGCGGGAGCGACGGCGAGACCAACCTCGCGACCGGCGGCGCCTATGACCCGACGAGCAACCAGTGGAACGCGATCCCGACGTCCAACGCACCGTCCCCGCGCCGGCTCCACTCCGCCGTGTGGAGCGGAAGCCGCATGATCGTGTGGGGTGGAGCGACGAGCGGGACGCTCACTCTTCCTCTCGCCACGGGCGGACGCTACGATCCGGCGACCAACTCGTGGTCGCCGACCGAGACCTACGGCCACCCTCAATCGCGGTTCGGCTCCACGGTCGCGTGGACCGGAAGCGAGATGATCCTGTGGGGCGGCCGTGACTCGACGGGCCCGCTCGATAGCGGACTCCGCTACGACCCGGTCCTCGACGCGTGGAGCGCGATCGCGACCCACGCCGCGCCCGTGGCGCGCTCCAACCACTCCGCCGTGTGGACGGGCGGGGTGATGGTCGTGTGGGGCGGATACACGGACATCCAGGGAGAGACGATCGTCGTGGAGCGGACGGGCGGGCGCTACAACCCGGTGAGCGATACATGGCAGTCGACGCGCACGCAGGGCGCGCCCGTGGCCCGCTACAACCACTCCGCCGTGTGGAGCGGAAGCCGCATGCTCGCCTACGGCGGCTTCGATACAAACTTCGAAGATCTCGGCTCGGGCGGCCGCTACGATCCGGTCGGCGACACGTGGAGCTCGATGTCGGCTACGGGCGCGCCCGCGCTACGGAGGGAGCCGGCGATCGTATGGACGGGGAGCAAGATGCTCGTGTGGGGCGGGTACGACCCGCTCGCCGACCAATACGTGAACACCGGCGGAAGGTACGATCCCGCCACCGACATCTGGACGCCGATGACGACGGCGGGCGCGCCGTCGGTCCGCCACGCCGCGTCCGCGGTGTGGACCGGCAGCCGCGCGATCTTCTGGGGCGGCGAATTCTTCAGTGGGACCAATTTGATGCTCAACACAGGTGGCTGCTACGATCCGGTCGGCGATGCGTGGACACAGACGTCGACGGTCGGCGCGCCGGCCGGCCGAGCGTTCCACAGCGCGGTATGGGCCGACACGCGCATGATTGTCTGGGGCGGCTACGACAACACGGGCCCATTCGATACCGGCGGCCGCTACGATCCGGTGGCCAACTCGTGGACGCCGACGTCGCTGCATCGTGCACCGTCGGCGCGAAGCTCCGCGGGATCGGTGTGGACCGGAACGTACATGATCGTGTGGGGCGAGACGAACTCGGGCGGACGTTACCCGCCCGACGGCGTCGACCTCGACGTCGATGGCGTGACCGATGGCTGCGACAACTGCCTCGGCGTTCCCAACTCGAGCCAGAGCGACACCGACCTGGACTTGGTCGGCGACCTGTGTGACAACTGCATCAGCGTCGGCAACGCGAGCCAGTCAAACCGTGACGTTGACCCTGCGGGCGACGCCTGCGACAACTGTCCGACTCTGACGAACGCGGGACAGGAGAACGCGGACACGGACCGCCACGGCGACGCCTGCGACAACTGCACCACGGTCGCGAACCATTTTCAGGCCGACGGCGACGGGGACGGCATCGGCAACCTGTGCGATCGCTGTCCGGCGATCGCGAACCCGACGCAGGCCGACGCGGATGGCGACGGCGCGGGCGACCCCTGCGACTGCGCGCCGAGCGACCCCAACGTGCGTCGCCCGCCGGCGATCGAGAGCGTGCGAGTCGCGAAGGCGCCGGGCCAGATCGCGCGCCTCTCCTGGACGTCGACGCCCTTCGCCGCGAGCTACGCGATCACGCGCGGCACGCTCGCCGCGCTCGCCTCGGGCGACTACGGCGCGTGCCTCGCTCCGAGCGTGGCGTTGCCGAGCTTCGACGATGCGGCGCTCCCCGGCCCCGGGACGGGCTTCGTGTATCTAGTGCAGGGCAAGAGCACCGCGTGCGGCTTGGGGTCGGCAGGAACGAAGAGCGACGAGACGGAGCGAGCCAACACGAACCCGAACGCCTGTCCTTGAATGACGCCGGGGGCTCGGCCTCGGCGACGACCACCGTGCTCGTACCGAAACCTTCAGTGATCGGAGGCCCTACCTGAGAGAGCCTACGCCGTAACCGGGGTCCGTATCGTACCGCGGACTTTCATCGTGGACTGGTTCGTCGAGATGCGTGCAGCATGGCGACGAACGTCAGGGGCAAGAGTTCTCCCCTGCAGCGATCTCGCTGTCGCGGCTACCAACCTGCGACGGGGAGTTCGTGTCGTAGGTGCCGAGGCCGCAGGACGCATTGACCGCTCGCACGAGGTAAAAGACACCCTCGCCCGGCGCGGGAACTGCTGCAGCGGACCACTGGGTGGTACCGGCGTTGTTCACCTGGCAGCCGGTCAGCGAGGAGGTGAAGTTGCCTCCCGTCACCCGTAGTATCGGGAGACTCCCGCGAACGATGTCATAAGCCTGCGCTCCCGAAACAGCGCCCCAGGACAACGTCGTGCGCGAGGAGAAGGTCAGTCCAGGTACCGGGGCGAGCTCTGGCGCCGTGCATGCGTTTGCTATGTGCGGAGAGGCCGGAGACATGAAATGCCAGCTCGAATGCCCATCGGGGAAACGGCCTTGCGAGACGTCGGGGAACTGCGGGCCGTAGTCGAAGTAGTCCGCTCCCGTGACACCGTCCGCGCGCGTCAGGAGGACGACCTCGGAGCCGGTCGAGGAGAAGCTGAAGCCGAGCTGCGCCTCGGTCACAACGATGCGGGCTCCCGCGGGAAGGATCGTCCCTGCGGGCAAGCTGTACTTCGCAGGGGAACTGACCGTGTCCGAGAGCTTCCAGCCGCTGATGTCCACGCCGCTCGTGCCGCGGTTGAAGAGCTCGACCCAATCGTCGATGCCCCCGGCTTGGCTCGTCGTGAACAGCTCGTTGATGCAGATCGCCGAGTGGACCCTCGACAGCGAGTTCATGGCGCCTGGGGTAGGGAACGCCAGGTACTCGGGTGCGTCGGCGTTGTCGGGAATGTAGCCGAAGGCGAGGTCGGCTCCCTGCGGCCCGTAGGTGAAGCCGTGGACGAACATGTCGCCCTGGGGTGACGGTCGGAACAACCGGACGCTGTCACCCGAGTCGCTGAGACCGAACCCGCGACCGGCAGTGGTGCTGTCGAACTGGTTCGCGTTGACGCTGCCTGCCTCGGGAAAGGTAGTCATGAAGGCCTCTCGGAAGCCGGGAACCACCAGGTAGTTGCCGGGATCGAGCGTTCCCTCGAGGAAGCACTTGTCGTGGAGATTGTCGTCATCCAGGACGTACCAGCCCGTCAGGTCTTGTGCGGCAGGGCCGGCGTTGAACAGTTCGATGAACTCGACGTCTGGTCCTCCCGAGGTGTTGGCCAGGAGCTCGTTGATGATCACGCGGTTGGAGAGAGGGGTCGCACACACCGCGTTGGCGCCGCAATCGGTGTCGCTGCAGTCGAGCGCGCCGTCGCAGTCGTCGTCGAAGCTATTGCTGCAGATGCCTTCGATCGCCGGCGGTTGCCCACAGTCGGCCGGGCAGGCACAGCGGTTCTCGCCGGGGCCGCAGGTCCCGTTGGGGCACGTACCGAGTTGTGTCAGCACGGACGATGTGCGCGCTTGCAGCCACGATCGGATGGCCTGGAACTCGTCGGCCGCCGGCCCCATGTCCTGATACGGATCGGCGTTCCAGTGTGGCGAGACGACCGGCTCCAGGCCGTTG
The DNA here is from genome assembly GCA_963824225.1 of uncultured Acidobacteriota bacterium. Classification (GTDB taxonomy): domain Bacteria; phylum Acidobacteriota; class Polarisedimenticolia; order Polarisedimenticolales; family Polarisedimenticolaceae; genus CAWGOF01. The sequence continues at coordinate 2,769,757 of CAWGOF010000003.1, forward strand.
ACGAGTGCCAGCGTCTGGCCGAGCGAGAGCGGACTGGAAACGAGCGAGCCGTAGGCCGAGTAGTACTGAGGCTGGAACGTGGTGTCGAGCAGGATCCCCTCGCGCAGATGGCCCCCTCCCAGGCCGAGGATCGGGCGCGCCGTCTCGCCGGGCCGCATCGTCGTGTCATAGTCCCAGGGCAGATAGAGCCGCCGCTGCTGGCCGGAAGGGAAGATCGTCCAGTCGTAGTACCAGTAGTTCGTCATCTTCTGCACCATGGCGTCGCTGTTGGCCACGAAGTTCTCGACCGCCGCCACGGAGAGCAGATGCGGCATGTTGACGCGTGTGAGCGCCTGGCTCCTCCAGTCGGAAGGTTGGGAGACCTCGGCCGGGGTATGCGGATGGTCGAACGGGTACCAGTTGAAGGCAAAGGGACTCGACTCGTTCTCCCGCGTCCGCTGGTCCTCGACCTTGAACAGGAAGCCTCCGTCATCGATGCTGCGGTCCCGGAAGAACTCCTTGTCGATCTGCTCGACGTTGATGTACAGCCCCTTCGACGCCCCGTTGACGTAGACGTTGACCCACGCCGCCTTCGGCGCGATGACCTGGGCTTTCTGGAACAGCAGCCACGACAGGCCTTCGCTGAGCAGGGCGTCGTCTTGGCCGTTCTCGAGGCTGAGCTTGGCCTTTCCGTGGAACAGCTGCTCCGGAACGAATTCGTTGATGTCGATCTTGAGCGGGATCTTCTGCGGATCGCTCTCGGGAGGCTCGGGGAGGCCGTTCTTGCGACGGATGCCCACTTGGATCGCGCTCCCGCTCCCGCACCGGAGCGTCGCCGGATAGTAGACGTGGGGCCGCGGCCCGCAGTACCCGCCCGGACAGGAGTTGCGCACGGTGTCCCAGACGAGAGGGTCGATCGTGATGTGCAGGGTGAGGACCTGGTTCGGGTTGTACAGGTCGGCGCAGTTCTGAGCCAGCGCGGGAGAGGCCGCCCACGGAATCAGGAGAAACAAAACTGCGCCAGCGTTCGCGAGGGACGTTCGAGAAACCACAGCGACACCCGCCATCGCTCATATCACCAGCCAACTCGGCTGTCAACGAAACGAGCCGTCTCCGGCCGGCCGCACCCCTGGCGGTCGTCAAGTCATCCAGCAACGCTTCGGGGCGGTTGGCAGAGCGATGCTGCTCACCGGCACCTGCTCGCGCTCGAGGCGCCGTTCGAGCTCGTTGGCTACTCCGATCCACGAGCGCTCGTCGCCGGCAGGCCCAGCTCGACCGGCCCTGCGTGGGACCTCGTGCTCATGGACATCGAGATGCCCGGCGCGGATGGCATCGCCGCGACGGCCGCGCTCAAGAGCATCAGCGTCGACACCGTCCGCAGCCACATCCGTAAGGTGTACCGCAAGCTACAGGTCCACAGCGCTCCCGAGGCCGTCGCGCGCGCGATCCGCGAGCGCATGCCTCACCGCAGATAACGACGCCGTGCGAGCAGGCAGCCGAGCAGCATTCCGGCGGCCGCGGCTATCCCGAGGGCCTTGACCGGCTTCTCTCGCACGTACTCCTCCACGTGCGCTCTCGCGACCCCGATCCTCTGCCGACCGACCTCCACGTACTCCTGCGCCACTTCCTTGGTCAGGTTTCCAACCCTGCGCAAGTCCTGGTTGAGGGCCGTGAACTGCTCGCGCAGCCGATCCGGGGCGGAGCCCGATCCGCTTTCGAGAACCTGATTCATGAGAACCTCCCTTAGATGTCGCCACTCCCTCCAAACCCAGAGCAATGGGTGTGCCGTAACACGTTGACAACACGGAGATCCCACAATGTCGAAGGAATGGCCGAATGCGACTCGTCGCGGAGTGGCAGAGGCCACAGCGCGTGGCAGTTTCTACACACCTGCGGCCGTCCCGGCCGGAGCAACAAAATCGTACGCGGTCCGAAAGGGCGTTACGGACACACCCCCGACGGGTGACGAGTCGCGGACCGGCCGAAGCATTCCCGGCCGGGCCCTCGTTGGGTCCGTTCCTCCCGACAACTACGTACCAGTACAGCCGGCCCGGCACCGCAAGCGGGTCCTCGGTGAGCACTGGGCCCGTGCTCGTGGCCGTCATGAGCGCGCGCTCGCAGGAGTCGAGGCTCTGGTCGAGGAGCTTCCCGTAGTCTCCAAGGATGCCACGCAGCACGCGGTACTGAGCTGCTCCCGCAGCCGGGAGCCAGGTCAGCTCGTTCTTCGTCGTCCACGTCACGGGGTTGACCTCGGCGATCGCGCTCGGCGCGACGGCGCGGCAAGCCGAAAACTCCGAGGAGTGGCCCGAGGCGGCCACGGCAATGGCGGTGACCGAGCCGGACGAGGCCGGGATCGTCGTCGTGAAGCTCCCGTTGCAGGAGCCGTCCGTGGTCACCGTAGCCGTGCCCACGTAGGTCGCGCCCTCGCCGTGACCGGAGGCGTCGCAGGACGGACTCGCGTAGAGGTCGACGTCGAACGTCGTCGAGGGTGAGCTGTTCAAGGTCCCTGTCACGGCCGTACCCGGGCCCGACTACGTCGCCGTCGTGAGCACGGGGTAGTTCTGCAGCCCGTTCGGCCCCGTGTCGGGGCGATCCATGGAGGACGCGCTGGCCGAGCTCCCCGCTCGGCAGCCGGACCTGCTGCTCGTCGATCTCGGCCTGCCTGGCATGAGCGGCATCGAGTGCATCCGCGAGATCCGCGCCCGATGGCCGCGGATCGTCTCGGTCGTCCTGACCGTCTACCTCGACGACGACCGGATCATCCGCGCCCTGTGTGCCGGAGCCCGCGGCTACCTGTTGAAGAAGACCCCGGCCGCCGAGATCCTCTCGCGCCTGGAGGAGGCGGCCACGGGCGGCGCGCCGATGTCGCCGGAGATCGCGCGCCAGGTGGTGAGCCTCTTTTCCCGATTCGATCCGAGGCCGGGTGCCGATCACGGCCGTACGCCCCACGAGCTGCGCGTGCTCAAGCTGCTCGTCGATGGCCACAACTACCGGACCGCCGCCGCGGTGCTGGGCGTGACCCGCTCGACCGTGGCGTTCCACGTCCGGAAGGTCTACGCGAAGCTCGAGGTCCACTCGAAGTCCGCGGCGGTGGCCAAGGCCGTGCGGGACGGGCTCGTGCGCTAGTGCGACGCCATGCGATCGCGTCTCGCGGTACTTTCTCGGTTCGGCGTACACTGATCCCGACATGGACACCGCCCGCATCGACGCCTTGACCCCCGCCGAGATCCAAGACGCGCTCTTGCTCGTCGGTGTGTTCGAGGGCTCGTGCATGACCGTCGCCGAGGCGGACGAATGGCGGCGGCGTGTCCTGGCTCGGGCGGCCTTCCTCGACCTCTCGCCGGACGCCCTGCCCGCCGACGAATGCGGACCGGTCGTATCCGCCTCGCCCCTTCCGTAGCCGTCGAGTTCGCCGTAGCAGGAAGCGTCTCGCGTCTCCCCGCCGCCGACTACTTCGACACCTATTCCAATTGTCGACGTTGAAAACAGTCGTCTACCTGGCTCCCCCGGCAGCGCGCGTTTCAACAGGGGAGAGCCACCGAAATCAAGCCAATCTGTAACCACGTATCGTGCCGTACCAGATTCGCTGGCGGGCGACAGTGGTGGGCGTCAGGTAGTCGGGTTCGCGACGGGGCAAGTGCCGTCCCAATGATCCGTAGACGGAGCAGCTCCTCCAATCATTCGACGACTGAAACGCGATCCCCCACCGCCAATTGCTCGCCCCACGTCTCGGCCATGAGGTAGTGGCCGAAGCCGACCTCGGACCCGATCCGTCGATACTGCGCTAACGTCCGGAGCGGATCGCGGCTGTTGCACTCGCCCGTCTCCTGGTCGGTCGTCGTCGCAACGCATCGCGTGCAGGGCTTGATCCAGCGGAGCGTGGTGTCGCAAATCGCAATCCTCCTCCACTCGTCCTCGGCGTAAGGAGCCGCGCCCCGAACGACCAGGTTCGGCCGAAACCGGTTCATCGGAATCGGCGCGGCCATGCGCGCGTTGAGGTCCGCGAGCGATTCCTCGCTCGTAAGGTGGAACGGGGTGGCGTCCTGCAGGCTCGAGTTCAGCTCGTAAAACGGAACGTTCAGAGCGCCGACGTCGGGAACGAAAGACATGAGCCGGCAGCGAGCGCCAAGCGCTCGCGTGAACCAGTCGTCCGCCTCCCGGCTCACCGGAATGACCGGCGCGCTGCGACGCCATAGCTGGATGTGCGTGATCCGATTGGTCGTCGGATTGAACATCGGCCGAGCGATCTCGAGGTCGGGCATCCCACCCGTGTGCACTCGAACTCCGTGCGCCGTGATCGTCGCCTCGACGCGCGCCATCTGCGGGTAGTCGCGCATGTGCATGAACCAGCCGGCCTCGTCGACGAGCAACCAAGTCCGGTCGCCAACTAGGCGGCCGTTCTCGAGTGGGGCAACGCGAACGCTCACGCCGCGTAGCGACTTGACGGGATAGATATGGATCCCAGAGAGCTCGATCCCGGGAGTCCTCATCGCCAGAACGACAACACGGTCCGGTACGCCGCGAACCGGCCGAGGCACGAGACGTTCGCGCCCGAGAGACCGGCCGACATCATCGCACTGATGACGAACATGGAAGGTGCCGCGTGCGAGGAGCTTGTGCCGCAGATTCTCGAGGCGATCGGCCAAGAGTTCACAAAGATCCTGCCGCATGATCGTCCGCGTGCAGGCCGGGCTTGACACCGGCCCTCGACCGGATCCATCATACCTAAGTTAGTTATGGGAACGAAGCCGCCGATGGGCGACCTGCTGCCAGGTACGCTCGACATGCTGATCCTCAAGACGCTCAGCCGCGGCTCGCTGCACGGCTACGGCATCGCGCAGTTCATCCAGCGCGCGTCCTCTGACGTGCTGAAAGTCGAGGAGGGCGCGCTGTATCCGGCGCTGCATCGCCTCGAAGTGCGCGGGTGGCTACGGGCCACGTGGGGCACGTCGGACAACAACCGCCGCGCGAAGTTCTACCGGCTCAGCGCCCTCGGCCGGCGCGAGCTCGAGGCCGAGGCCGACTATTGGCGCCGCGTGGCAACCGCCGTCACGCAGGTGATGCAGACCGGCTGATGAAGATCCTGCACGACGCGATCGGTGTGTGGCATCGGCTCACAGCCTTGTTCAGCCGGCGCCGCCGCGACCGGGATCTGAACGACGAACTCGATTTTCATCTCGCGCTGCGGCAGGCCGAATACGAACGCGCCGGCGCGTCGTCCGGCGACGCGCGCCTGGCCGCACGGCGACAGTTCGGCAACCGCGCAAGCCTCAAGGAGCAGACAGACGACATGTGGAAATTCCCCTCGTTCGAGAGCCTCGTCCAGGATGTTCGCTACGCCATCCGCAGCCTGATCAAGACGCCGGGCTTCAGCGTCGTCGCTGTCCTGGTGCTGGCGCTTGGCATCGGCGCGAACACGGCGATGTTCAGCCTGGTGGACGCGATGCTCCTGCGTGGCCTGCCGTACCCCGACGCCGATCGGCTGGTGGTGCTCATTGGGAACGTGCAGCGCGCTACGGTGGAGCGCCGCGGCAATTCGCTTCCCGACCATCAGGACTGGCGATCGATGTCCACGCATTTCGACGGCATGGCCGCGTATAACGGGTTCAGCACCACGCTGCTTGGCGTGGACGATCCGGCGCGCATCATGGCCGAAGGCGTATCAGCGCCGTACTTTTCCCTGCTGGGCGTGGCGCCGGCCTACGGCCGCACCTTCCGCGAGGAGGAAGACTCGGTACCAGATCGCGACTACGTGGCGGTCTTGAGCGACGGCCTCTGGCGGCGTCGCTTCGGAGCGGACCCGTCGATCGTCAACAAGACGATCCAGCTCAGCGGACGCACCTACACGGTGCTGGGCATCATGCCGCCCGGGTTCACCGGCGTGCAGGACTCGGCCGACCTGTGGGTGCCGTTCATCCTCGCCGGCTATCCGCCCGACAACCGCAGCACCCGCGGCTTCCAGACACTGGCCCGGCTGAAGACCGGCTCGACGATCGAGCAGGCGCAGGCGGAACTCAACGTCATCTCCGCCGGGCTCGCAGCCGCCTACAAGGACACCAATGACAAGCGCGGCGTGGAAGTCAGTCCGCTCAAGGTGGAGACCTTCGGCCAGCTCCAGCCGATCCTGCTCACGCTGATGGCGGCCGTGAGCATCGTGCTGCTGATTGCCTGCACGAATGTCGCGAACCTGCTGATTGGCCGGTCGGAGGCACGACAGAAGGAAATCGCCGTGCGCACCGCTCTCGGCGCCGGGCCGGCGCGGCTGTTCCGCCAGCTGATCACCGAGAGCTGCGTGCTCACGCTCACCGGCGCGGCCGCCGGGCTCGGTGTCGCGTACGCAGTGGTCCGCGCGCTTCCGGCCGCCAGCCCCATCCAGTTCCCCACGTTCGTCCGGCCCGGGTTGAACGCGCCCGTCCTCCTCTTCACGATCGTGGTCGCCATCGCCGGCGGCGTGTTGCTCGGCCTTGCGCCGGCGATGCACTCGCGGCTATCGCGCATGACCGAGGCCCTCAAGGAATCCTCACGCGGTTCCGCCGGCGTCAGAGCACAACGCCTTCGCGCCATGCTGGTGGTCGCGGAAGTGGCGATGGCGATTGTCCTGTTCATCGGCGCAGGGCTGATGATTCGATCGGGGCAGAAACTTTCGGCCGTGGACCCCGGTTTCGATACGTCAGGTCTGCTTGTGGTGAATCTGAGCATGCCGAGGCAGCCTGAGCCACCGGCGACGGCACCGGCGACGGCACCGGCGACGGCACCGGCGCCCGGCCAGCCGGCTCCGCCGCCACCGCCGTTCGTGCTGTCCACACGGGATCTCTTGGATCGCGTGCGCGCGGTCCCTGGCGTGACTGCAGCCGGTCTCACCTCCGATGTGCCACTCACCGGCGCCGGCTCAGCCGTGTTCTACACCGCCGAAGGTGACACGACGACCGACGCGCAAACGATGCCGCGCGCGTACTGGCACCGCGTGAGTCCCGGCTTCTTCGACACGATGCGTCTACCGATGAAGTTGGGACGGAGGTTCGAGGATACCGAGGCCACGCCGGACAGCAACGTCGTCATCGTGAGCGAGAACCTCACGCGGAGGTTCTGGCCGAGTCAGGACCCCATCGGCAAGCGCATCAAGTTTGGCCCACCCACCTCGACCAACCCCTGGCTCACCATCGTCGGCATCGTTGGCGAATCGAAGTATCGCGCGCTGCCCGCCAACCCGACCAACGATCCCGATCTGTACCTGCCGGCGCTCAGCCGATCGCCACAGACGATTGTGGTTCGGACCGCCGGGGACCCAGCGGCGCTGACGTCTGCGGTCCGAGCCGCCCTTCGCCGCGATCAACCGTCCATCGCCGTGTTCGGTGAAACCACGATGGGCGATCTGGTGGATTCGCAGACGTCAGCGTCCCGCTTCACCACGTGGATCCTCGGCCTGTTTGCGACGACCGCCCTGGTGCTGTCGGTGATTGGCATCTATGGCGTCATGTCGTATCTGGTTACGCAGCGCACGCGCGAATTCGGCATCCGGCTGGCGCTTGGCGCCACGCGCATGGACGTGGTGCGCACGGTCCTTCGCCACGGCGCGGTGCTCATCGCCATCGGCACGGTCATCGGCATCGGCGTGACCGCCGCGCTGTACAAACTGTTCAGCTCGATGCTCTTCGAGGTCACGGCGATCGATGTGTCATCGGCGCTGGCGATACTCGCGCTCGTTGGCGCCGCCGTGCTCGCCTGCCTCATCCCCGCCATCCGCGCGACGCGCGTCGATCCGGTGACGGCGTTACGGAACTAGGCGTTCGGACCCGAAATCAAGGCAATCCGCGATGTTCTCGCCGATGTCCGCGTCGGCGTGCGGCGTTTCCAACCCGTTGCGAGCTGCTGCCGAGCCGACTGTCGTGGCTCCGTTCTCCCTCGAGAATGCGGCAGCAAAGATCGCTGGCGCAATACAGACCCGGTCGATTTCGTCGCCAGACCATAGTTGTCTGTGGCGTTGAAGCGCCGTGGCGGCATCACCGCGCCGAGCTACTCGGCGTCTTTCGGACCTCGAGATCGTAACCGCCGGCGGTGGTCTGGACGATTGACTGAAAGTGGTACCCCTTGGTCCACTCGGGCGACTCGTGTTGCCAATTGATCACAATCTGCCCCTCTGATCTTTGAATCAGCGCGGTACCTCGCACCACCACGCCAAAGTTGTCGAACGACGCTTCGTAGGGTATGCGCTGGCCCTCGTGCGCCGAGGTCAGCGACGGGAGGGCAGGCCGAAAGGCGATGCGACCGACATGCGCGCCATCCACATGTCGGTACTCGGTAATGTCGCCAGTCGGCGTGGTCATGATCTCGATTCTCGTCCCATCAGCTACATCGCATCGATACATCCTCCCGCCGGGGGCGTCGATGGCTTTGAACGTTCGCCGCCAGGAGTTCGACACTACGCCGTCCTTCGAGGAGTATTGAGACTTTCCGAACGGGAACGTGAAGATGAAGACATTGGATCGATAGCCGGTGCGGCTGAGTTGCTCCGCACTTGTGGCGCGTTCCGCCGTAATGGAGAAGTCCTGGCCATCGATCGCAATCCTGTTCTTCAAGGCCGACGCTGCCTTCTCGCGGAAGAAGAGCAGGAACAGAGCGTCTCTGTTGTGCCCCATCTGATTTGCCAGGCCTGCGTGGAGGTCGCTCATCCGTTGCCCCTCTCCAAATGTCATCGACAGTTCCACGGGCCGGTCGTCCTTGTCCCGGAACTTGATGTCCACCCCTTGCGGCGATCCCTTGGCCCCGACTACGGCGTAAGTCATCTCGCGATAGAAACCGCCGCCGCCCCGAAACGCCTGGGCGCCTGCTTCGGAATTGAAGTAGTGCACTTGGTTCTTGCCGCCCGCCCGTTCAGTGAAGAAGACCTGCACCGTTGCGCCATTGAGGCTCCGTGGATCAGGAGTACTCCTCGCCTCAACCGCCTCATAGGTGGGATGCGTCGGCATCCATAGGATCCAATGGCTGTCGGAATGAGCCAACGAAGTGTTGAATGGGATCAATAACGGCGTCTCGGACTGCGCCCGCGCCACCGGTGTCAGAGCGGCGACCGCCAGACCGAGCACCGTCACCTGCATGAATCGTTTCAACATGATCATGTCCTGACCGCGTGAAGTGCACGCCCGCGCCACGGCGTCGCGATCGAGAACATCCCGCGCGACCTCACGCGAGCCGCCTTCGAGTGCGATGCCGTGGTCGTGTTGGCCGGAGAACGTCGTGGTAAAGATCGCTGGCGCCATACACGCTACACTAGCTCAATGGCCGGACTCGAGCGGGCCCGGTTCGGCGAGCACAAACCCTTGCGCATAATCCACGTTCATCGCCTTGAGGTGTTCCAGGAGGGGCTTGGTCTCGACCGATTCGGCGATGATCTTGAGGCCCATCGCGTGGCCGATGTCACACATGGAGCGGACCATGGCGTCACCGATGGGATCATCGAGAATATCCTTGATGAATGCACCGTCGATCTTGAGGTAATCTACGCGCAAAGCCTTGAGGTAGCCAAACGACGACAGGCCCGTGCCGAAATCGTCCAGCGCGAATTCGCAACCGAGCTCCGTCAGCGCGGAGATAAAGTGCCTGGCATGTTGGAGGTTGGTTACCAGCGCGGTCTCGGTGATTTCGAAGCAGATTGACGTCGGCAGCAACTTGGTCTCATCAAGCTGCGCGAGCGTAAAGTCGAGGAACCCCTCATCGCCCAACGATTGCCCCGAAATATTGATTCCGTAGCTCGCGACGCCTTCAGTCTGCCGGGCTCGGAGCAGAGGAAAGACGGTCCGAATGACCCAGCGGTCGATCGCCCGCATTTGCTGATAACGCTCGGCCGCCGGGATGAATGCACTGGGACAGATCGTTTGGCCGTCTACATCGCGAAGGCGCAGGAGAACCTCGCCGCGATCACAGGGCATCGCCTCGTCCCTGAGAGACACGATCGGCTGAAAGTGGAAATGGAATCGCCCTTCGGCAAGCGCCTCTTGGATCCGACCGACCCATTGCATTTCGCCGTGCCGCTGCGCCAGATCTCTATCGCTCGGCACGTAGATGTGCACGCGGTTACGACCTTGTTCCTTCGCGGCATAGCAAGCCTGGTCGGCGGCGCGCAGCACGGCTTGCAGCGTATCCCCGCCCTCGGGAATCGGCACCAGACCGATGCTGACGCCGATCATGAAGCTCTTGTCCTCCCAGACGAAACGGGCTTCCTCGAGCGCCTGTCGCAAGTCACCCGCTACGCGTGAGACCTGTTTCAGCGTGCAGTGCTCCAAGAGGACCCCGAATTCATCGCCGCCGAGCCGCGCCAACGTGTCGCGCTTGCGTATGTGGGGGGCCATCAGCGCACCGATCTGGCGCAGCAGCTCGTCGCCCGCCATATGACCCGATGTGTCATTGACGACCTTGAACTGGTCGAGGTCGAGGTACAACAGCGCGTGCTGCGTGCCCGCCGAGAGAGTCGAGAGGACACGCTCGAGGCGGCGCTCGAACTCGGTGCGGTTGACGAGTCCGGTCACGGCGTCGTGGGTCGCCTGGTAGCTGAGCCGTTCCGAGTGTTGGTGCTTTTCGCTGATGTCCCGGCTGATGCCGAGCAACGCCGTTACGTCCCCCTGCCGATTTCGGATGGGAACCGTTTGGGTATCCAACCAGCGGTGAGTGCCTTTCAGCCCTGTGACCTCATACTCGAGCGTCCCCTGTCCACCACGGAAGACTGCCTCGGTAAGCTGCTGGAACGCCTGCCGGTGCTCCGCTGTGACGAGATCTAGCAGGGGCGTGGCTGCGGCCTGTTCGAAGCTGTCGGCTTCAATCAGTTCGAGCCCGGCCCGATTGATCTGTAGCAACACCCCGTTGCTACCCAAGAGCATGATGCAATTGGGCTCGGCCTCGATGATGGTCCGCAGAAACGCTTCCTGCTCCGCGAGCGCGTCATTTATCCGCTTGCGCTCGCTGATGTCCTCGATCGCCAGGAGAATCACACCCGCGCGGTGCCGGCCGCCTACCAGCTTCCGGGCATTGAGGAGCATGGTTTTCTCCCCGATCCGTGGAAAGACATTGGCCACCTCGTAGCCTTGGAAGTGGGCGTTGTCGTGCAGGATCTCCTCGAGCAACGTGCGCAGCCTGGGGATGTTCCACTGCCCCTCGTCCAACTCATAGAGCAGGCAGTGCTCGGTCTCGGCAGGAGTTGTCTGGAAGCACGCATAGAAAGCGCCGTTGGCCCTCGCAATTCGGAGATCGCCGCCCAGCACGAGCAACGGTTGTCGCAGGGTCTCGACGATGGCATCCAAGTAGTCGCTTGACTCGCTCAGCGCCTCATTCAAGTCGTTCAGCTCGTGGTTGCGGTTCTGCAACTCTTCATTGGTCGTCGTCAGCTCCTCGTTGGTCGATTGCAGCTCCTCCTGGGCGGTCTCGAGCTCCTCGTTGGTGCTCTGGAGCTCCTCGTTCGCAGACAGGACTTCCTCGTGGGCGGATTTCAGCTCTTCCTTGGCGGCCTGGTGCTCTTCGGTGTTCGCCTGAAGGTAACCCCGGGTGGCGGCGAGGTCGTGCTTGAGTTGGAGGATTTCATGATCTCTTTCTGTCGCAGCCTCTGCCGCTTCCGCACCTGCCCCGGATAGCTTGGCCCACCATTGGACTAACCACGCCGCTGCCGGGTTGGGCTCGCCGCGGGGCGGGGTCGGGGCCTGAGTAAAGAGGATGGCATGACAACGGTCCTCGATCTCGGGCACCTTGAGAGGGATCACTTCGATGTGAATCTCCCGCATCTCACCCGACGTCTCGTCTCGCAGGCCTGCCAAACGCACGGGCGCATCCTGCTGTCGGGCGGCTTGGATCGCTGGCACGAGCTCGACTAGCAGGCCCGGGCTCGCAAGCTTCTGGAGGTTCAAACTCGCGGGACCGCGCGCGTGCTCGAGATAGCGAGAGGTCTCCCCATGGAAGTAGAGGATGTTCAGGTCGCCGTCGATGAGAACGCAGGCCGGGGCGTAGCGCGCGAGAAGGAGGCGCTCGGTCACCCGCTGTGCCTGCTCCATGTAGACGGCGGGGGCCGCTGCGATAGTTCCGCGAGACCGTGGGAGTGCCGCAGGCCCGCCAGCTCTGAGCTCCAGGCCTACGCGCGCTGGGCCGGCTTTTCTCCGGTAGATCTTGTGGCGTTTGTCCACGAGCTCGAACAGGTCCGAGAACTGGCCCATGGTCTCCGACGGCCCCAGGATCAGGTAGCCCTGGGGCTTCAAAGCGTAGTGGAACAGCGGGATGACTTGGCTCTGTAAGGCCGGGTCGAGGTAGATCAGCAGATTGCGGCAGCTCACGAGCTCCAGCCGAGCGAAGGGCGGGTCGCTCGTCACGTTCTGCCGCGCGAAGACGCACAGATCGCGAATCGACTTCACGATCTGGTAATGCGCGTTGAGCTTGACAAAGAAGCGTTGCAGCCGCTCGGCCGAGATCTGACCCGCGATGTTGTCGACGTACCGTCCCGCGCGGGCCTTTTCGATGGCCGCCTCACTGAGATCGGTGCCAAAAATCTGGACCGGCATGCTGAGGGCCCGCGCGTCCAGGCATTCGGTGAGGCAGATGGCGATGGAGTAGACCTCCTCGCCGCTCGCGCAGCCGGGTACCCAGATCCGTAGGGGCTCCGTGAGCGAGCGGCCCCCCAAGAGGGCGGGGAATATCGTCTCCACCAAGCCCTCGAAGGTCTCGGGATCCCGGAAGAAAGCGGTGACCCGAATGAGGAGGTCCTGCCCCAGGGTCTGCACCTCGTTCGGGTCGTGCTGCAGGAGGTTTGCGTAGCTCGCCAGTCCATCGGCGTGGCGCACGGCCATGCGGCGCGCGAGGCGACGCTCGATGGTGGTCCGCTTGTAGTGGGTAAAGTCCACGCCACAGTGGGTGCGCAGCAGCCCGAAAACCCGCTCCATGTCGTCCTCACCCGTAGGCGGCGGCTCCCCGACCGGCGTCGTGCCCGCGCTCAGATACGTGTGGCGACCGACTCTTGCGAGTGCCTGTGCCATCAGTTGCGGAGACAGGATGAAATCCACGCAGCCGGTGGCGATCGCGCTTCGTGGCATTGCGGCGAACCGGGCCGAAGCCGGTTCCTGCGCGAAGGTGATGCCGCCCCGCTCTTTGATCGCCCGCAGGCCCAGAGTCCCATCGGAGCCGCCACCCGACAGGATCAACCCGATGGCAAGGTGCCCGCACTCTTCGGCAAGCGAGTGCAACAGGATGTCAATGGGCATGTGCCGCAGCTCGGAGATCTGTCGGCGCTGGAGGCGCAAGACGCCCCGCAAGAGCGTCAGGGTGGTGTTGGGAGGGATGACGTAGAGATGATCGGGTGCGACCGCCATGCCGTTCTGAGCTTCAGTGACCGTGAGGGGCGTCTTCTTGGCGAGGATCTCGACCAGCAGGCTGCCATGCGCGGGATCGAGGTGCTGCACGAACAGGAACGCCATGCCGGTCGTCGCCGGGAGCCCCGCCAGCAGCTCGGACACCGCCTCGAGCCCGCCCGCGGAGGCCCCGATACCGACCACCGGGAAAGGTGTCTCCGGGATTGCTGCTCCTTCTCCGAGCATCTCGAGCTCACGGGCGGATCCATTGGTGTCCATGCCTTCCCTCCGTGGCTGGCTGCTCGAGTGACCTCTGCTCCGATGCCGTCGCAGATCAAGAGCCAGTCTATTCGGGCTGAGAGTACTCCAACGATCCACGGCAGGGTTCACCGTGACTCGAAGTTGCGCCGAGAGCTTCGGATCAAGTCAAGTGTCCTACGTGCGTCCGCCCGCAGGCGCCACACTTGAGGGGCCCTTGAGCAGGTACCGTGTTCTTCCGCTTGCGTCCTTGACAAGCCCGCGCGGCGAATCTTACGACTGGTGGTCCTCGCGACCGGCGAGTGAGAATGGACTCGGCGGTCCACAAGACAGTTGATCTCGGATCTCGCGAAGTTTTTGGCACCATCGCTTCCGCAAACCTTGTGCGGGTGTGGTTCCGGAGATCCCACGCAGCACGCACCCACAAGGAAGAACAGGAGCAGTGCCATGAGATTCGCTCGCAACGTCAGCTTCACCGTGAAGAGTGGCAAGGTCGACGAGTTCAACCGTCTGATGCACACCGAGGTCTTGCCGCTGCTGAAGAAAGAGAAGGGATTCCGCGAGAACCTGACGCTCCTCCGCGGCAACACTGGCATGAGCATCTCCCTGTGGGACGATCGCACCTGCGCGGAGACGTACAACACGAAGACCTACCCCGAGGTCCTCAAGAAGCTCAACCCCGCCCTCGAGGGAACACCGCGCGTCGATACCTACGACACCATCCTCACCACCATCGCCAACGTCGTTCACGCTTGATCACCCGCGTGGTGGCTCGCTTCCGGAACGGCCGGGAGCGAGCCGCCTTGGGGTTCTTTCAGCGGAAGTTGGACTGACCGACGTCGAGGCTGCCAGAGCAGTCGGTTCCAAGATCGCACGCACGGACGAATTCGGCTGTGCGGTGTTGAAGTCGGCTGTGACGCGCTTCGCGAAACGTCGCAAACTGCGGCGCAACCGTTGACATCGCGGGGTCGGCGTCTTATGTCACGCCGTCGCGGGGGAACAGAACATCACCTCGCGCCCCCGAAAGGAAGACTGCCATGCAACTCATTCCGTGGGATCCGTTCCAGCAACTTGTCGCGATGAGTAACCGACTGAACCGCACGACCAACGATCCTTACACCCCGCGCACCGAGGACACCTTCGGAACGTGGGCGCCGCCCGTCGACATCTTCGAGAAGCACGATCATCTCATCATCCGGGCCGAGATCCCGGGTGTCCAGAAGGACGACGTGGACGTCCGGATCGAAAACGGTGTGCTGACCCTGCACGGCGAGCGCAAGCAGGAGGCAGACGTCACGGAAGGGAACGCGTATCGGATGGAAAGGGTCTACGGGGCGTTCACGAGGACCTTCTCCCTCCCCACGACGGTCGATGCCGCGAAGGTCACTGCGACCTACAAGGACGGCGTCCTCGAGGTGACCATTCCGAAGGTCGAGACCGCGAAACCCAAGAAGATTGAGATCAAGGCCGCATGATCGGCGAAAGGGTTGGGGGCCCGGCCGGTGTTCCACCGACCGGGCCGTTGTCTTGTATGTAGTCTGAGTCATCAGGGGTCAGATTCCAGCGCCGTAGGTAGCGTCGGCTCAGCGAGTTCGAACGATCCCCGGAAGCGACTCCGGGTGTTCCGACCCACGCCATCCCCCCTTCTCTAGCCTGGCAGGAAGTGTTGCGCTGTGTAGGGGTCCAGCGAATCGCTACACCCCCCCAACCTCGTCAAGCCGTTTGGTCTCAGTTCGACGGGCGGATCGTTCGCGGCTCCAGTTCGGGCGTGTCTCTCCGCTGCAAATCGATCATCGCCCGGTAGATTCGCGACCGGACTTCGTGACGCTCGGTCGCCCGCGTGATGTAACGGACCACCAGGGTGACTCCGGAGCCGGTCGGTCGCACGCTCATGACCGGCTCGGCACGAAAGGCCTGAGGCGCGGCGACCGGCGCGACCTTCCGCCACTCGTCGGTGGCGAGCTGCGCGTTCTCCTCTGTTTCCGCCGCCACCATCTCCTTTACCGCCTCGGCCATCGCGAACGGATCGGCGCCTTCCGGCACGGAGAACTGAATCTCGTCCCACATCCACTGGCCCGAGGTCGAGAAGTTGAAGTAGTTCCCTTCCACGGCGAATCCGTTCATGAACGCGACTTTCCTTCCCGTCGGATGCCCGGCATCGGACCAGTTCCCCGTCTCCAGCAGGATGGTCCGCAGGGGTCCGATCTCCAGGACTTCTCCGGGCACTCCCTTGATCTCCACCCAGTCTCCGGCCCGGATCCCGTTGCGGCCCATCAGCACGAACCATCCGATGAAGGCCACGATGAAATCCTTCATCACCACCGTCAGCCCCGCGCCGACCAGCGCCAGCACCGCGGCGAACTGGGTCGGAGGACCGAAGATCACCAGCAGAATCAGGATCAGCCCGCCGCCCCGAATTGCGTAGCCCACGACGGAGTGCAACGTGTGCATCTGCCTGCGATCGGCCGCGAGCTTCGCGAGGGACCGGCTCACCCAGAGGTCGGTGAGCGTCGCCACCAGCGCGATGACCAGAATCCAGAGCGCGCAATAGAGGAGCTGGTGCACGCATTGCCGCTGTCGTTCCCGAACGGACATGCTCCATCGCTTGTACGTGTCGGCGAGCTGTGTCTCGTTCTCGATCCGCTTGTCGATGACCTCCAAGCTCGTGCGCTTGGCGGCGCGCTGCTTGAGCGAGGAGATCTTCGCCGCTCCGCTGGATGGGACGGAATCCGTGTCCTCGGCGATGGGGGAGCCGCGGCTCTTCTTCAGCGCGGCGAGCTGGGCCAACGCCTCCTGCTCGGCCTCCCGCAGCTGCCCGATCCTACCGTGCAGCGAGTACCAGGCCCTCGCGAGCGGGACGGCGTGTCGCAGCTCCGTTTCGTCCGCGGAACGCTGCGTCCCGGAAGGCACGAGATTCTGAAGCTCACTATCGGCCTGCTTCCGGGCTTCGTACCGCTCCTTGCGGCGCTGGACGACGCCGATCGGATCGCCTCCCGCGCGGATCAGGTCCTGGCGGGCGTCGTCCCGCTCATCCAGGTCCAGCTCGGCCTGCGCCTGGACCAGCTGCAGCTGTCGCTGCAGCGCATCCTTCGAGCTCTCCTTGGCACTCTCCAGAAGCTTCTTCAGGCGCTCGATCTCCGCCTGACCAACGTCCAGCTTCGCTTGCGCCTTCTTCAGCCGGTCGGAAATCGCCTGTGCCTCGGGCGTGAGCGCCGCGGGACGTTCCGCGGCGTCCTGAAGCGCGGTGGCGAAGGCAAGGTCGACCTCGTTGTCGGCGATGCGTAGGGCCTCGCGAGCCATCCGCTGCTCTTGACGGCTCACGGCACCCGCAGCTAGCTCTTGCGCCGTCTCGAACTGATTCTGAGCCGCGGAGATCATCCGAGAGGCAGGGTCGTTCCAGACCGACGCCCTGTTCCTCGGCGCGACGATCGGCTGGTCCGTGATCACCAGCCCGACGATCGTCGCGGTCAGTAGAACCAGAAGAACGGCGGGAATGATGCGCCGAGAGGTAAGCATGACACCTCGATTCCAGTCCCGATTGTAGGACGATGCCTCGTCTCAAGCGAGCCGGTGGCGGATCCGGGCGAGGTGGGCGTTTCTGGAGCTGGAGTCTGATCGAGGGACGGTCTCGTAGAGTGAGGCTACGGCAACGACTGTTGCATGGTTGCCGTACGAGCGCATGACGGGAACCCGTGCCGTCGATCAGGTTCCTAAGAAACTACGACTCGCTGGGCGGATTGGGGTCGCCCCGCAAAGCCGCCCCCGCCAGCGTCGGCGAACCCTGACTCTGCTACAAGTGGCTGGCTCGCTTTCGCTTGGAGGGGGCGGCGGGCTTGCGAGGCTACCCGGCGGCCAACCGCTGTCATTTCGGTACTGCAGGAGCGCTGTGCAGTGCTTGGTCGACCAGTTCTCTCAGCCACGGCACTGGGATCCTGTTCGATGTAAGTGGCCCGTCGGGATTGATGATCGAGGTGTTCTCACTGGTGTAGCCGCTCTTTTGCAGACGTAGCGCGATGCACGCCGGTTCACCGAGAATGAGGTGCACCCACGAGTCCGGCTTTGTTCCGTGCACCTCGACGACGCCATGTGTAGCTGAGGCGATCAGGTAGCCGTCGCGGCATCTTCTACCTTGTCCAGTACAACGACGGAACAGACAGCTCCTATGGGGAAGTGAGCGCGGCCAAGCCGCGAGTGCCAGGAACTGGGGCTTGTGGCGGCGGCGAGCCGGGCTTCGGTACCCTCATGTCGCAACCCGTGGAGATGGCACCCTTGACCCGGCGATGAATGTGGCGACGCGGGCGTTCGGCTGCGCGCGTCAGGGAGCGTGTGTTTTCCTGAGCGATCGCGAGGTGGGATGCATCGCACGAGGTGCGAAGCACTCACTTACCGATCACTTACCGCATGTTCCCTTTGTGTGGAACGAACGAAACCGCTTTGCGGTAGGGGTCAGACTCCAGCGCCGTAGGTAGCGCCGGCGCAACGAGCTCGCACGTTCCCCGGAAGCACCCCCGGGTGTCCAACCATACGCAAAGCCTGGCGGCCCTGTTCCGGGCCCGAGCCGTGAGCGAGGGTCAGGGCGCAGTCTGCTGGTTCTGCGGGAAACGAACATGCCGCTGGAACGAGAACCACACAGAGTGTAGCCTCCCCTGCACGGCGCTGGGGCTAGATCGTCAACCGCGGGGTCTCGAATAGAAAGGAGATCATCATGCCGAAGAGGCTCGTGAACGTGGTTCTCGTCCATGGTGGCTTCGTGGACGGCGCAGGATGGAGGGGCGTCTACAGCATTCTGAAGGAGGACGGCTACAACGTCAGCATCGTTCAGAACCCGACTCTTTCGTTGGCCGACGACGTGGCGGCCACCAAGCTCATCCTTGCTGCGCAGGACCGTCCGGTGATTCTCGTCGGCCACTCCTACGGTGGAGTGGTGATCACCGAGGCCGGCAACGATCCGAAGGTTGCCGGGCTCGTCTATATCGCGGCCTTCGCCCCGGACAAGGGCGAGTCGGTCGCCGCGCTCATCAAGGACCCGCCGCCCGGTGCGCCGGTGCCTCCGATCCTGCCACCGCAGAACGGCTATCTGTTCCTCGACAAGGCGAAGTTCGCAGCCTCCTTCGCGGCCGATGTGGAACCGAGAGACGCCGCGTTCATGGCCGACTCGCAGGTCCCTTGGGGCGTGGACGCTCTCAGTGGCACGATCAGCGAACCGGCGTGGAAGACAAAGCCGAGCTGGTACCTCGTTGCGACCGAGGACAAAATGATTCCGCCGCCCGCTCAACGCCTGATGTCCAAGAGAGCCGGTTCGACAGTCGTCGAAGAGAAGGGAAGTCACGCGATCTACGTGTCGCGACCCGTTGCGGTGGCGGCACTCATCGTGAAGGCGGCCGAAGGGGTGAACGTCGCCAGCGTCTGAAGAACGGCATCGTCAAAGATCTGGTGCTTGCGCGGCGATGGGGGAAGTCGAGATGAGATGGCTGCGCGCAGCCGTTGGAGTGGTCGTCATTTTGGGCATGCCTTTGCGTTCGCTCGCAGATGTTGCCGATGGTCAGGATCCGACCCACGGCTGCGGGGAAGCGCAGGCAAGAGCTCATGGATGCGAGTACAGCTTCACGCTCGCAGCCGGGGAGTTCACCTCGGTCTTCGGAACGAAGGAGGACGGCACCCTGGCCTATAGTCTGCCTCTTCTCAAGGCCTTCGACAGGTTGGGTCTCCAGATACTCGATCGAAAGGGCTATTCGAAGGGCCTCGCTAAGTTCCTCGAGACCGCGACCGCTTCAGCCACGCCAGTGAACGGGGGCCGGACATTGACTGAGGAGCTCTCTCGCGTTCGGACCCGTGCCGGACCAACGCCGCTGATGTCGGCTCTGAGCGACGCCGATTTCTTCATCGTAACGTATGAGGCTGAATGGTGCGTTCCGTGCAAGACTCAACTCAAGAATGTCCGCCGATTCGCGGATGCGAATCGAAAAGCTCGGATCAACCTCGTTCGCGTTGACGCTGATCTCTTGAAGCTCGATGCCGAAATGCAACAGCAACTCCTCGGGTCCGCGCTTCAGACTCCGACCCACGAAGACCGGAAGAGGTAGGCGACTGTCGCGCGCCAGCGAGTCTGGACGCGGTGGGACTCTCGGACTGCCGTGTCTCCTTCTCCTGGGGCCAAGCACCTCGGACGCAGCGGTGCATCCGACGACGACAATCGTCAGCAATGCCATCGCGACAACAGCGGAGTGACCTCGAACGGTTGCCATTGCTTTGTCAACCCAACGAAGAGGCTTTATCCGGAGTGCGTCTGCGCATTCCGGATAAAGCCGGTTGGACTAAGCCGCACCATGTTCTCCCCTGGGGATTCTACGCTTGGGGCAGGCGGAGCGGGAAGGCGGCACTGGAGTCGCGCGGTGCCGTTGAGATCTGGGCGTACGTGGAAGGGCGACGGTGCCGGGTGTCCTGATTCTCTCCGAGCGCCCACGGCCGTTCGAGATTGAGGGGCCGGGCAGACACTGACCGGACGCGCGTACAGGCGTCGGTGGCGAGCGGCGGGCCGACGTGAATCAGCATGCGGTGCCAGTGGGCGCGCGGGCGCGAGCTACGGGAGGCTGTGGTAGGACGGGTTCATGTTGGAGTTGGCTTGCACCGCAGGCCGGGCAGCGACGAGGATCGATGCCAAGCCGACGCAAGGGAGACGATGCAGTATCGGTCGATGTGGACCGATCGATCGAGGCGATGCCGAAGTAGCGCCGACACGCGGCGAGCTTGGCGGACCTGTGACGATTGCCGAGCAACCCGTAGTGGCGCACGCGTCGGAAGCCGCGCGGGAGAACGTGGAGCACGAAGCGTCCGAGCAGGTCTGCGGCGTGGAGTCGGAGGACCTTGCGCTTGCCGCCGTGTGCGTAGTCACGCCAACGGACCCCGATGATCCCCTCGTGCAACTCGAGCAATCGATCGTTGGTCAGCGCGACGCGGTGTGTGTAGCGAGCCAGGTAGTCCAGGACTTGGCGTGGGCCACCGAAGGGCTTCTTGGCGTAGACGACCCAGTCGTGCTGCCAAAGCTGCTGGATGGAAACGCTGCGCGCGAGATCCGGAGAATCGCGGAGCGCGTGGCGCAGAGCGTCAAGGTACTTGCCGCGAAACACGCGGGACAGGGCGTGGACCGGAAACAGGTAGCCCCCCGGCCGGCGGATCCACCGGCGTTGCGTCGGGTCGAGACCACCCGCGGTGACGATGCAGTGCAGGTGGATGTGCAGGGAGAGATTCTGGCCCCAGGTGTGCAGGACGGCGACGATTCCGGGCTCGGCGCCCAGATGCCGGCCGTCGCGTGCGAATGCAAGCAGCGTCGCTGCGGCGGTTTGAAACAGGAGCCCATAGACGAGTCGGGGACAGGCAAGAGCCAAGGCGTTCAACTCGTGCGGCAGCGTGAAGACCACATGCACGTAGTCGACGGGCAACAACTCCTCGAGGCGCGCTTCGAGCCAGCGCTCCTTGGCCGTCGTCTGGCACTTCGGGCAGTGGCGGTTGCGACACGAGTGCCACAGGATGCGCTGGGCACCGCAGTTGGTGCAGACTTCGCGGCTGCCCCCGAGGGCCGGGGTACGACAGCGCTCGATGGCGCGCAGGGCCGCAAGCTGCTCGCCGCTCAGGCGCCGGATAGAGCGTAGACGATCGCCGTAGCCACGGACGAGGTCGGCAAGCTCGAGTCGGCGCTGCGGCCGCCTGCGATGCGCGCAGGTCGGCTCGCCTGGCAACGGCTACGTCCGGGGAATCGTCTCGAGTAGATCGAGTGGCGACCGCAGGGTTGCCAGCCGCCCCTGGCTGAGATGGAAGTAGCGCATCGTCGTCGACACACAACGATGTCCCAGCAGACGCTGGATTGTGGGTACGTCCCCTCCCGCCTCGATCAGGTGGGTGGCGAAGGCGTGGCGCAGCGAGTGAATCCCGCCGCGCTTCGTGATCCCGGCCCGAAGCTTGGCCATCGTGAACACCTTCTGTGCAACCGTGATGTCGATCGGTCGCCTGCCACTGCGGTTGGGAAACAGCCAATGGCGAGGCGGCTCGGTCTGCCACAACGCTTCGATCTGGCCGACGAGTCTCGCAGACAGCGGGACCACGCGGTCCTTCTTCCCCTTGCCCTGCTCGATGCGCAAAGTCATCCGCCCGCGGTCGACGTCGCTGACCTTCAGCCGCACGGCTTCGCTCACGCGCAAGCCCCCGGCATAGACCGTCGCCAACAACAACCGGTGCTTCGGGTTCGGCGGCGCCTCGATCAGCCGCGCTACCTCCTCACGGCTCAGGATCTCGGGCAGTCGCTGCGGTTGCTTGGCCGACGGAATCTCGAATGCAGCAACATCGCGCCCCAATGTCACGTGGTACAGAAAGCGGAACGCCTGCGCCGCGATGTTGCACGTGCTCCACGACAGCTTCTGCTGCGTCACCATGTGTGCCAGGTAGGCCTGCACCTGCTCCACCGTCAACGCATCCGGCGAACGACGGTAGTGCTTGGCCAACCGCCGCACGGCACCCAAGTAGGACTCGTGCGTGCTTGGAGAGAATCCCCGAACGGTCATAGCCTGAATCATCCGACGGCGCAGCTCGGTCATCGCACACCTCCATCGAGCCTGAAGTGGGCTCGTGAGGTCGACGCTGCACCGGAACGAGATCGAAGGAAACCAGCAGTCTTGAACCCCGCCGCAGGCGGCTTAGTTCAACAAGATGTCTGCAGAACTGCGTAACCGGGTAACGTCCGCTTCTCCGTCACCCTCGGTCGGTGCGGGCGGAGCCGGGCGCCCCAGCGGTGCCCCCGGTCGTCGCTCTCTCCGTGACGAGAGATCCGGAGAGCCAGACGGGCCAACTTCGCCCGGTCAATTTCTCGTCGACGACCGGCCACGATGCGGAGAGCTTACCTTCGTCGCGGCACCGGCGCGGAAGTCCGCGGAGTTTCGCGCGAGGCACGGGCCCTCGAAACCGGCTGGGCCGGGCCCGGCCGACGGCGTGGGCGAGCCGGTTGAGGATGCCCAGGCGTGCGCGGAGGCCTGTCGGTGAGCCAGTGGAACCTGGGCTATTTCGGACGGCGGGTGGAACGCCGAGGCGTTGTCCGGCACGCAGTCGTCGGCGTCAGCAACCCCGTCGGAATCGGTATCCGGCGCGGCGAGATACACACCGCCGCTGCGCAGCCCTGGCCCACCGCCGCTGAACGGCCGCCCACCCCAGAGGATCATCGCCTCTCCGCTCCATACAGCGGTGTGGTGATGGCGTGCCCGCGGCGCATCGTCCACCGACAACGCGGTCCACGTGCGAGGGACGGGATCGTAGCGGCCTCCGTCGCCGAGACTGTCATTATCGGAGCCGCCCGCCCAGATGATCATCTCGTCGCCGGTCCATACCGCGGTGTGCTCGCGCCTGCCCGCTGGAGCCCCAACGCTTCCCGCGAGAGACCAGGAATCACTCGTTTCCCGCTCCCGGAAGCGGGAAGTTCTACCTCGTGCGCGGCAGGAACACGTGCGGAACCGGTGGTTACGGCGTGGATTCGTCGGGGAATCCGCTGCCGTCGGGGCAGGCGACGCATTAGCGATCGGGCCGTGCATCGTCGCTAATCCCACCAGAGGAACTCACGGTATGCGCATGGGTTGCATTGGGCTAGCGAGCGCAGCGGTCTTGTTGACGGGATGCGCACCGGGGCGTCAGTCCGCTATGGCGCCGGCTGACGCGGTTCGACCCGCTCCGCTTGTCTCGAGCGTCGGCGAAACGCCGCAGGCCGATACGCCTCAGGCGCTGTCGAACGGGACGCGGTTCGTGGCGCCGAGAGGGTGGTCGATCCGAAGCGAAGGCGCCGCCGTCATCCTCGGCGCTCCCGAGCGGGATTCGCACATCGTGGTCGTGGCCGGCGGGGTCGGCGACGCCGATGCAGCCGTCGCCGCGGCCTGGGCGATCTACCGGCCCGGCTTCTCGGAGGTAGCGCAGATCGCGGAACGACCGGCGCGCGAGGGCTGGGATCAAGCCGTTCTATATCGATACGAAGGTCGGGCCGGCGAGGCGCGCGACGTCTCCGCGCTCGCCTTGCGCAAGGGCGAGCGCTGGACGATCGTGATCCGCGACCTCACGGACGCTGTCACCGAGCGGCGGGACGCCCAGCTCGAGGTGATATTCAACTCGCTCTTGCCGGAAGGCTATGAGCGCGAAACCTTCGCCGGGCAGCCAGCGCGCCGCCTCGATGCGGCGCGCATCGCCGACCTGACCGCGCTGATCGACACTGCGCGCGCGGAGTTCGACATTCCCGGCGTTGCGCTCGGAGTGATTCAGGACGGCGAGGTCGTGTTCGAGGGCGGTTTCGGCGTCCGCGAGCTTGGTCGTCCAGAGCAGGTCGACGCCGACACGCTGTTCAACGTTGCTTCCAACGGCAAGGCGTTGACCACGCTGATGCTGGCCAAGCTGGTCGAGGCGGAGCGCTTCGACTGGCACACGCCCGTGGTGTCGATCTGGCCGGAATTCCGGCTCGGCGATCACGAAACCACCCGGCGGGTGCAGGTGCGGCACTTGCTCTGCGCCTGTACGGGCATGCCGCGGCAGGACTATGAATGGTTGTTCGAAGGCGAGAACTCGACCGCCGGGTCGATGATGCGACTGCTGTTCACCGCGCAGCCCACCAGCGAACTCGGCGACCTCTACCAGTACTCCAACCTGATGGCTGCGGCGGCCGGATTTCTCGGCGGGCATGTCCTCGATCCGGGGCGCGAGCTGGGCGCCGCGTATGACGCAGCGATGCAGCGGCTGGTTTTCGATCCGCTCGACATGAGCGCGACGACCGCCGATTTCGGCCGGGCGCTGGCCGGCAATCACGCGGCGGGACACGCCTTGGATGTGGACGGCAACGTGCGCGTCGCCAGTCAGGGCCTCAACCGCATGGCGATCTCGACGCGGCCCTCCGGCAACCATTGGAGCAATGTGCGCGACATGCTGCGCTATGTGCGGATGGAGCTCGATGGAGGGCTGCTGCCCGACGGCGGGCGCTACATCCGAGAGAACGTGCTGCTGGCCCGGCGCGAGCCGCAGGTGACGGAGGGCCTCAATGAATACTATGGCATGGGGCTGAAGATCGATCGCCAATGGGGCGTGCCGGTCATTCACCATGGCGGCACGGCGAGCGGCTATCGATCGGACATGATCTGGCTGCCGGATCACCGCGTCGGCGCGGTCATCCTGATCAATTCGGATACCGGGTCGCTGCTGCGCTCGGCGTTCCGCCGCCGACTGCTCGAAGTGTTGTTCGACGGCCAGCCGATCGCGGCGGTACAACTAGGCTCCTACGCGCAGAGAGCGCGCACGGCCATCGCCGAGCAACGCCAGCAGTTCACCGTGCCTGCCGATCCGGATGCAGCGGCGCGGCTTGCGCCCCGCTACGCCAGCGCCAAGCTGGGTGGGCTGGGGGTGCGTAGGAAGGGCGACGCGACCTGGTTCGATTTCGGCGGCTGGAGCAGCGAGGTGGCGACTCGGCGAGGTCAGGATGGCGGCGTGACGTTTGTCACCGTCTCGCCTGGCGTGGATGGCTTCGAGTTTACTGTCGGCGACCGTGGCGGCGAGCGCCGCCTCATCACTCGCGACGCCCAGCACGAATATGTCTTCGGCGAGGAGAGATAGGCCCTACCCCTGCATGAACAGATAGCGAAAATCCGTCGGCGGGACGAAGGTCTCTTTGACCGAGCGCGGGCTGACCCAGCGGATCAGGTTGAGATAGCTGCCGGCCTTGTCGTTCGTGCCCGAGGCTCGGGCGCCGCCGAACGGCTGCTGGCCCACGACTGCGCCGGTCGGCTTGTCGTTGATGTAGAAGTTGCCCGCAGCGTTGACGAGCAGCTCCGCCATCCGGGCGATCTCCTTGCGGTCCTGCGCGAAGATCGCGCCGGTCAACGCATAGTCCGAGCCCTTGTCGCACAGGCCCAGCGTCTCGTCGAGCTTCGCATCCTCGTACACGTAGATCGTCAGCACGGGGCCGAAGATCTCCTCGCGCATGAGCTTGAAGTCCGGGGTCTTGGCCACGACGACGGTCGGATCGATGAACCAGCCCTTGCTGTCGTCGCAGTTGCCGCCGAACGGGATCGTCGCGTCGGACGACTTCTTCGCGTGGTCGATGTAGCCCTTGATCGACTCGAACGCGCCCTTGTCGATCACGGCGCCCATGAAGTTCGTGAACTCGCGCGGGTCGCCGACCTTGACGTTGCTCAACGTCTCGCCGAGCAGCTCCTCGGTCTTCTTCCACAGCGAGCGCGGGATGTAGGCTCTTGATGCCGCCGAGCACTTCTGGCCCTGGAACTCGAACGCCCCGCGAACGAGCGCGGTGACGAGCGCCGGGACACTGGCCGACGGGTGGGCGAACACGAAATCCTTGCCGCCCGTCTCGCCCACGATGCGCGGGTAATACTTGTACTCGCCGATGTTCTTGCCGATCGTCGACCACATGCCCTTGAACACGTCGGTCGAGCCGGTGAAGTGGATCCCGGCGAGGTCGCTGCTCTTCAGCACGGGGTCCCCGACCTCCGCGCCCGAGCCCGCGACCAGGTTGATCACGCCCGGCGGCAGGCCGGCCTCTTCCAGCAGCTCCATGATGTAGTGCGCGGAGAAGATCGACGACGATGCGGGCTTCCACACCACGACGTTGCCCATCAGGGCCGGCGCCGTGGGCAGGTTGCCGGCGATGCTCGTGAAGTTGAACGGCGTGACGGCGAACACGAAGCCCTCGAGCGGCCGGTGCTCCATGTAGTTCCAGCACCCGGGCGAAGAGCTGGGTTGCTCCTCGTAGATCTGCCGCATGTAGGCCACGTTGAACCGATAGAAGTCGATCAGCTCGCACGCCGCGTCGATCTCGGCCTGGTGCACCGTCTTCGACTGGCCGAGCATCGTCGACCCGTTGAGCAGCTTTCTGTGCGGTCCGGCGAGGAGGTCCGCGGCCTTGAGGAAGATCGCCGCGCGGTGCTGCCACGGCATGCGCGCCCAGTCGTGACGCGCCTCGAGCGCGGCCTGGATCGCGCGATCGACCTCCGGCGCGCCGCACTTGTGCCACTGGGCCAGCACGTGCCGGTGATCGTGCGGCATCGTGTTCTTCGCGACCTTGCCCGTCGTCACACGCTTGCCGCCGATGCGGGCCGGGATCTCGATCGATTCGCTCGACATGCGATCGAGCTCGCTCGTGATCGCTCGGCGCTCGGGTGTTCCCGGTGCGTAGCTCAGCACGGGCTCGTTCTGCGGAACGGGGACGCTCAGGATTCCGTTGGCCATGGGGGACGCTCCTTCGACCGGCGCCGGCTGCATTCTAGCAGCGGCGTTGGAGCGCGGACGCCCCTACTCGACCTCGCCGAGCACGTCGCTGACCTGTCGCTTGTGCTCGTCGGTGTTGCGCTGCGTCTCCTGCAGGTTGGGCATCTCCCCTGGCTCGTTGACGTACCGCGGGTCCGTGATCGCCGGCTGGGTCACCGCCTGCGCCTCGGGGGCGACGGCGAGCCACGATCGGGCGACGAGCAGCAGCACGATCGCCATCACGACCACGAGCATCACCATGCCGAAACCGCTGCCCCGACGGCCACTCATGCGGGGAATTTGGGGCCCGCGGCGGGCCGAGACAACGTGGCCCTGGCACGGCGGGGAAACAGGGGCGATCTTCTCCCCATGCGGCGGAGACAGCCTGCGGTCCTCGTCTTCGGGTGGGGCTTGCTCGTCTCGGCGAGCGGTGCGTTTGCCGACGACGTGGCGCAGCGCGTTTTCGCGGCGCTCAACTCGTCCCGCGAAGACGCGGCGTCCCCGCCGCTCGTCCGCCGCGCCGAGCTCGACGCGCTGGCCGCGACGCGCGCGGAGCGCGTCGCCGACCTGCCGCAGCTCGAGCGGCTCCGCGATTCCACGCCGCTCGCCGTCGACCTGCCGCGTGACGGCGCCGTCTGGTTCCGCAAGCTCGTGGCGCACACGGAGATGGTGCGCGGCTACGAGCGACCGGAGGACGGGCTCGTGGCGAGCTGGCGCAGCGCGACCTCGGCGTGGGAGCAGGCGCTCGCGCCGCAGTTCGATGCGATCGGCGTCGCGGTGCGTCGCGCCGCCGATGGCTGGGTCGTTCTCGTCGTCGCCATGGCCGACGAGCTACCCGCGCCGCCCGAGCCGCGGGCGCTCGAGCGTGCGGTCCTCGCCGTGGTCAACCGCGAGCGCCGAGCCCACGACCTCGCCGAGCTGAGTGCCTCCTCCGCGCTCGCCGACGTCGCGCGCCAGCACAGCGAGGACATGGCCGCACGGGGCTACGTGTCCCACGTGAACCCCGAGGGTCTCGGTCCGGCGGACCGTGTGCAGCACGCGGGCATCGCCTACGTGCGCCTGTCCGAGAACATTCACTGGGGCCAGCACGAGCCCGGCGATCCGGCGGAAGCCGCGGTCCGCGCGTGGCTCGAGAGCCCGAGTCACAGACGAGCGCTGCTCGATCCGGACGTGCGCGAGACGGGCATCGGTGCGGCGGTACGCCGGGCTGGATCGATCCACCTGACGCAGCTCTACCTGCGCGGGCCGGCAGCGGAGGCTACTCTCCCGGCTGCTCGAGACGGGGAAGCGGCGTCTCGGCATCGGCCAGGCTGAACGCGAGGTACGCGAGCGCGGCGACGTTCTTGTCGAGCGCGGTCCGATCGACCTTGTCCAGCGTGTCCGCTTCTGTGTGGTGGTAATCGAAGTAGTAGGTCGAATCGGGCATGTGACCGAGAAGCGGCACGCCGTGCTTCCTCATCGGCCCGATGTCCGCGCCGCCGCCGCGCGGGAACACGTCGCGAATGCCCACCTCCGCGAGCTTGGCGGCGATCTCCTTGACCTGTTCGACGCCGCCCTCGCCGGCCGACACGCCGAACGCGACGGGTGGGGCACCCCCCGCGTCGGTCTCGATCGCCGCGACGTGGAGCGGCATCTCTT
This sequence comes from uncultured Acidobacteriota bacterium, assembly GCA_963824225.1. Taxonomy (GTDB): domain Bacteria; phylum Acidobacteriota; class Polarisedimenticolia; order Polarisedimenticolales; family Polarisedimenticolaceae; genus CAWGOF01. Next base: position 2,798,220 of record CAWGOF010000003.1, read on the forward strand.
TCACGTGCCGCTCGGCATAGTCGCGCCCGCCGCGGAGGCCGTTCTCCTCGTTCGTGAACAGCACCGCCCGGAGCGTGCGGCGCGGCGTCAGACCGAGCTTGCGCACGAGGCGCATTGTCTCGAGGACCATGGCGCAGCCCGCGCCGTCGTCCGAGGCGCCGGTCCCGACGTCCCATGAGTCGAGATGGGCGCCGATCACCACGATCTCGTCGGGCTTCTCGCGGCCGCGGATCTCGGCCAGCACGTTGGCCGACTTGGCATCGGGGAGCGTCTCGCAACCGAGCTCGAGCTGGACCCGCACCGTCTCGCCCGCGGCGATCAGCCGGCCGATCAACAGCGCGTCCTCGGCCGAGACCGCCGCGGCCGGGATCTTCGGGACGTCGTCGGGGAACCTCGTCGCGCCGGTGTGGGGCAGCCGAAACGTCGCCGTGCCGAGCGAGCGCACGAGAGCGGCGATCGCCCCGAGCTTCGCGGCTTCGGCCGGCCCGTCGCCGCGCAGCGGAGACAGCGCACCGTACCCGTTCTCGGCGTTGAACCCGCGCTGCATCTCGCGGCTGAACAGCACGATCTTGCCCCGCGCGCGCTCGCCGAGGACGCGCAGCGCGTCGAGGCTGTCGACCTCGACGACCTCGCCCGTGATCCCGCCGGGCGGCGTGCCGACGCTTCCGCCGAGCGCCAGGATCGCCAGACGGTGCTCGGTCGGCGCGACGATGCGTGCGGCCTCGTGTCCGCGGACCCAGTGCGGGACGCGGACCTCCTCGGTCCACACGTGTTCGATGCCGTCGCGCTTGAGCTGCTCCACGGACCAGGCGATCGCGCGGTCGAGGCTCGTCGAGCCGCTCAACCGATGCCCGATGCGGTCGGTCAGCCAGGCCAGCTTGTCGTACGCTCGGCTGTCGGTCCTCGCGGCTTCGAGGATTCGGTCCCGGGGGTCCTGACCTTCCGGCGGCCCGCCGATCGAGGGTCCGGCCGAGACGCCCAGCGCGACGACAACGAGGGCGGTGCGGGCCTGCAACAAGAAAGAGACCATGGGCCGCCGATTATAGACGCCGTCCGGCGACGGGGTCGGGCAAACTACGCCTCGAGGGGGAGCGATCGATGATCGTCAAGCCGTTCCGCGGACTGCGCCCGCGCGAGGACCTGGCCAGCCGGATCCCGAGCTATCCGTACGACGTGCTGACGTCCGCCGAGGCGCGGCAGATTGCGGCGGGCGACCCGTACTCGTTCCTCCACGTGGTGAAGGCGGAGATCGATCTCGACACCGAGATCGACCCGTACGACGAGCGCGTGTACGCCCGCGCGGCGCACAACTTCTCGAGGATGATCGAGAACGGCTGGCTCGTGCGCGACGAGACGCCGGGCTACTACGTGTATCGACTGACGCTCGACGGCAAGGCGCAAACCGGTCTCGTCGGCGCAGCGGCCGTGCGGGACTACGACGAGGGTCGGATCAAGCGCCACGAGCGCACGCGCCCGGAGAAGGAGACCGATCGCGTGCGGCTCAACGACGCGATCTCGGCCCATCCGGGGATCGTGTTCCTGGCCTACACGAGCTTGCCCGAGATCAACGCCCTCGTCTCGGGCGTCGTGGCCCGCGAGCCGCAGGTCCGGTTCACCGCCGCCGACGGAATCGAGCATGAGCTGTGGGTCGTCGCCGACCCCGCCGTCACGTCGCGGATCGAGGTGCTGTTCCGGCACATCCGCGTGGCGTACATCGCGGACGGGCACCATCGGGCGGCCGCGGCCGCGCGCGTGTCCGCCGAGCGCATCGCGCGGTCGCGCGGCGAGGTCGCGGACGACGCGCCAGTGCGGTATTTCCTCGCCGGGTTCTTCCCGGCCGATCAGCTGCGGATCCTCGAGTACAACCGCGTCGCGCGGGACCTCAACGGTCTCGTGCCCGAAGAGCTGGTGTCCCGGATCCGCGAGGCCGGGTTCCACGTCAAGGCCGGCTACCGGGCCAAGCGCCCGGCGACACCCGAGACGTTCGGGATGTACGTCGGCGGGACGTGGTACCAGCTCGCACCGCAAGCGCACCTCGTGCCTCGCGAGGATCCGGTGCGTCGTCTCGACGTGCAGATCCTGACCGACCGGATCCTCCAGCCGATCCTCGGTATCGGGGACCTGCGCACCGATCGGCGGATCGAGTTCGTCGGTGGCAGCCGTGGCGTCAGCGAGCTCGAGCGGCTCGTCGACTCGGGCGAGCACGCGGTCGCGTTCGCGCTGTACCCGACGCGTCTGACCGACGTGACCAGCGTGGCCGATGCCGGTCTCGTCTTGCCCCCGAAGAGCACGTGGTTCGAGCCCAAGCTGCGCTCGGGCATGGTGGTCCAGCTGCTCGACGGCGAAGCGCTCTGACGCGGGCTCAGCCGCGGTGCTTGAGCGCCAGCCTGTGCATGAGCTTCTTGCGCACGCCGGGCTCGAGACCGGACTGGCGCAGGAGCCGGCCGATCGCCAGGTCGCTCATGCGCTGGACGACGCGATCCGCGGTCTGGAACGGGACGCGCGGGTGCGTGCAGATCGTGCGCTGGATCTCTTCGTCCTTCGACCAGCGTACGTCGTCCGCGATCAGGTCGAGCGTCGAGGGCAGGAGGTCGGATCTCCGGAGTAGCAGCTTGATCTCGTGCGGCACCGCGTTCGCGTTTCGCGCCAGCGCTTCGAGGACCACCGGGTCGGGATCGTGGCGCAGCCACTCCCGCTCGCGCGGCCCCGCGCGCATCGCGAGCCCCATGCGATGGGGCACCGAGACCTTGCACAGCGCCGTGCGGATCGCCGCGGGCGAGCTCGCGGTGGTCAGGGCCTCGAGCGCGCCGAGCGCGGTGCCCTGGACGACCCGGGCGAGGAGGCCTTCGACCGACGCTGCCTGCTCGGGAGACAGGTTCTCGAACACGACGCCGATGCGCGAGTCCTGCCCATCCGGCTCGTCCTTGCGGAACGCGATCCGGCCGGTCAGCTCGAGCCGCAGGTCGCCCGTCGGGCTGCGAAGGGTGATCGACACGTCGGGATCCTCGATCGGCGGAAAACGTCCGACGAGCAGCACGCCCGACCGGCTCAGGTTCTCGGCGCAGCCGGCATGGTCTTCGTTCCCGAGGCGCACGGTGGCCGCGAGGGACGCCGGGAACCGGGGGGCTCTCTTTTGGTAGTTGGCCGTTGGCGCGCTCATACGGAAAGTTGATGTATAGGCGCCGAGAGCGGCGCCGCCAGTGTAGCAATTATAAGGCGGTTGCGTAGTTGGCCACATTCAGGGTAGGATGGCGACGCTTCTACCCACCGCCCACCCGAATGGGCGGGAATCTTTAGGTGGACCGTTAGGTGTCGTTCGACCTCAACGTCCCCACGTCGCCGAGGATCGAAGGGGTCGTAGCCCGCATGGAGCGCCTGAAACGGGCGTTTCCGGGGAGACAGCCCCTCGACGATCCCCGCCTCGTCGAGCTCGAGCGCGCGGCCTCGGTCGCGAGCGTGGCGGCGAGTTGCCGGCTTTCGGGCATCAAGGTCACGAATCACGAGGCCGAGGCGGCGATTCGCGGGACGATGATCGCGCTCTCCGACGCCGAAGCGGTTCGCGGGACGATGGCCGGCCTGAGCTTTCCGCTCGGGAGCCACGGCCGCCTTCTCGCACCGGCCGACCTGGGGCTTCTGAACGCCGTTGTCAGAGGCGCCCCGGGAGCGGGATCGGTCGAGCCGAGCCCGTGGCGGACGCAGCCGTTGCACTGCGAAGCGTTCGATTGCGCGGGTCGGGCGATGGGCCGTGTGATCCCGATCCTGCCGCCGCGAATGATTCCGGAGAAGATCGAGGATCTCCTGGCCTGGTTCGAGATGGAGATGCGGGCCCCCGACCGCTCTCCCGTCCCGACGATCGGGGCGCTCGCCCTGGGCCTGATGGCGATCAGCCCGTTCGAGCGGGCGAACGGCCGGACGATCCGGACGCTGACGCGCCACCTCCTGCTGCGGGCCGGCTACTCCTACACCCCGTACGCCAGCATCGAGTGCGAGATGGAGAGCCTGCGCGAGACGTACTACGCCGCGTTCGACCAGGCCCAGGCGGGAATCTGGTCCGGCAACGCCGAGATCGAGCCGTGGCTCGACTACTTCGCCGAGGTGCTCGATCGACACCGGGTCCGCGCCGAGTCGCGCCTGCGCGACGAGCCGGAATCGGCGGAAATGTCGCCGTTGCAGATGGCGATCCTGACCACGGTCCGCGAGCACGGTACGGTCGACGCCGGTCTGCTCCTCAGGACCACCGGTGCCAATCGCAACACGCTCAAGGACAACCTGCGTCGGATGGTCGATCGGGGTGTTCTCGAGCGCAGCGGACAGCGCCGGACCGCGCGCTACCGTCTCGCCGTAGCGACCGCGAAACCCTGACCGGCAGGTCAGGCCTGATCGTCGAGTCAGGCCAGGGCGCGCTCGACGACCTCCCGAACCTCAGCCGCGAGATCGCGCGCACGGTCCAGGTGCTGCGTGAGCTCGTCGCGGATGCCCGTCGCCTCGGCGTCGTCTCCGAGCGCGGGCAGGTTGATCCGGACGTTGTATGCCGCGCCCTCGGCCGCGGCGAGCGCGCAGAGCCCGGCGACACCGGCGTCGCTGATCGAGGCCGGATTGCCGTCGCGTGCGGCCTCGAGCGCGAGCTCGAGCGCCTCGACCGCCCGCTCGACCACCCCGAGCGGAACCCGCGTGGCCTCGAGATCCGCCGTCCGCACCGCCGCCTGACGGGTCGCCCGTTCGGCGTCGGTCCGCGCCAGAAGGCGCCGTGCGGCAAGGACGGCGTCGAACGCTCGCGCATCCCGGTCCACGGCTTCGAGAAACCAGTCCTTCAGGATCTGGGCCCGCCGCCCCAGGCCACCCATCGCGGGCCTACGGCTCTCGAGCCCCTTCTTCGTCCACGTGAGCGCGGCGACCATGCTCGACAGCGCCGCGGAGAGCGATCCACAGAGCGCGGCCACGCTCCCGCCCCCCGGGGCCGGCGAGTCGCTCGACAGCTCGTCCACGAGCTCGGTCAACCGGAGCGCGCGAAGCCCGGACGGCCCACCGCGGTAGCGGTACTCGATCACCTTCTGGGCCGGGTCGAACCGAGCGAGCTCGGATAGCCCGAGCGACAGTACGGCGGCGTGGATCCGCTCGGCCTCGGGAACCCCGGTCGTGCGGCCGAGCCGGGCCAGGTAGTGATCGCCTGCCGCGAGAAGCGCATCGAGGGGCACGAGCCCGACGACCTCGCTGCCCGTGACCCGAGCCCCGATCTTCTCCGCTTCCTCGCACGCGCCGTCGAACACCGTGTGCAGGCCCGTGACCTTGTAGTTCATCAAATTGAACGACATCTGCGCTCGGCCGTACTCGGCGATGTACCAGCCGCCGCCCTGCAGCTCGCGCAGGCGCCCGGGATCTCGCAGCGCCTCGCCGTCCGGGCCCCGCACGGTCTTGCCCGCGGCGTCCTTCCTGGGCCTTCCGGTCTCCCGGAGCTCGCCGGCGATCAGGTTGGCGATCTTTCGATCGCGGGTATTGAGGTTCACGTTCCAGGCGATCAGGAACTCGCGGGCCCCGATCGCCGTCGCGCCCGCGCGGGCATGGAACCGGGCCGGACCGAAATCGGGGACGAACGCCGGGTCGTGCAGCTTGGCTGGAAGCGCCTCGTACTCCCCCTGGCGAATGTCGGGCAGCCGTCGCCGATCGGGCCGGCGGGCCGCCTCGCCGTACAGGTACACCGGGATTCCGAGCTCGTCGCCCACGCGCTGAGCGAGCTGCTCCGCGAGCTCGACGCAGTCCCGCATCGTCGCCCCCTGCATCGGGACGAACGGGCAGACGTCCGTGGCGCCCATGCGCGGGTGCTCGCCCCGGTGGCGCGACATGTCGATCAGCTCGGTCGCCCGGCGGATCCCGCGGAACGCGGCCTCGAGGACCGCTTCGGGCGGGCCGGCCAGCGTCACCACGGTACGGTTCGTGGCCGCCCCGGGATCCACGTCGAGGAGCGCCGCCCCCTCGACCCGCCCGATTTCGCCCGTGATCGCGTCGATGACCGCGCGATCCCGCCCCTCGCTGAAGTTCGGCACGCACTCGATGAGCTTCATGCCCCCTCCGGGTCGGGGATTCTAGACTGGAACCGCAACCCGCCGCGGCCCGTATATGGGGTGTTCGGCGGGGAATCAAGATCGGGAGGGAGACCAGCCGTGAGCGACGCGCGCAAGACCTGGCTCGGAGTCATCTGTGTCCTGACGCTCGTCTGCGTCGTCGCCTCGACTCTCGGGTGCGCGCGAGACGCGACGGCCAAGGATTCGAAGGCCGGCGCTTCGGCCGAGCCGGCGAAGAACGAGAAGAAAGACGAGAAGAAGAAGGGCAAGGACGACGAGAAGAAGGAAGAAGCGGTTCCGGTCGAGGTAGTGAAGCTCGAGCGCGGGCCGATCGAGGCCGTGCTGCGCTTCTCGTCGAACCTCGAGGCCGAATCGAAGGTCCAGGTCCATTCCGAGGCCAAGCGGCTCGTGCGCGAGCTGCTGGTCGAGGAAGGCGATCGCGTGGCCAAGGGCCGCGTGCTGCTGCGGCTGCAGGACGAGGAGCAGCGCAGCGCCCTGGCCAAGGTCAAGAGCCAGCTCGACAAGGCCGAGCGCGAGTACGTGCGCCAGCAGCAGCTGTACGAGCAGCAGCTGATCAGCGAGCAGGCGTTTGCCGATGCGACCTACGAGGTCGAGCAGCTGCGCATGACCCACGTCGATGTCGAGCGCGAGCTGAGCTATACCGAGGTCAAGGCGCCGATCGGCGGCACGGTCACGGCACGGAAGGTCAACCTGGGCGACCAGGTGCAGATCGGCCAGCACCTGTTCGACATCGTGGACTTCGATTCGCTCGTGGCCCTGGTGTTCGTACCGGAGAAGCACCTGGGTGACATGCGCTCCGGGCTTGAGGCCCGCGTTTCGGCGCAGGTCGCCGGCGGCGCGGACCACGTCGGGCGCATCAAGCGCATCGCGCCGATCGTCGACCCCAAGACCGGAACGGTCAAGGTCACGGTCGACGTATCGGGCCAGGCCGGCCTGCGGCCCGGGATGTACGTCGACGTCGAGCTCGTGACCGCGACGCGAGCCGACGCGCTGCTCGTGCCCAAGCGCGCGGTGATCTACGACAAGGACCAGATGTTCGTGTACCGGCTCGACGGCGGGAAGAGCCGCGTCGAGCGCGTGTTCATCGAGCCCCGCCTGGCAGACAAGCACAACCTCGAGCCGGCGGCGGGCCTCGCGCCGGGCGACCAGATCGTGGTCGCCGGCCAGTCCGGGCTCAAGGACGGCGCGCTCGTGTCGCTGCCCGGGGCGATCGAGAAGGACCAGTCGCTCGAGGCGGCGGACGAGGGCGGCGAGACGACCGACCGCGCCAGCCTGTGAAGCTCCCGAAGGCCGACCGCACGTTCATCACGACGCGCCCGATCGCGATCCTGATGGTCGTGATGGCGACCGTGGTGTTCGGCTGGCTGTCGTACCGCCGGTTGCCCGTCACGCTGATGCCCGAGCTGAGTTATCCGACGCTGACCGTGCGCACCGAATACCCGGGCGCGGCACCGGAAGAGGTGGAGAACGACGTCAGCCGGCCGATCGAGGAGCAGGTCGGCGTCATCGGCGGGTTGAAGAAGCTCAGCAGCATCAGCCGCGCCGGGGTGTCGGACGTCGTCCTCGAGTTCGCCTGGGACACGCCGATGTCCGAGGCGACCCAGACCGTGCTCGAGAAGCTCGACCTCGTGTTCCTACCTGACGAGGCCGATCGACCGCTGATCCTGCACTACGACCCGGCGCTCGACCCGGTGCTCGAGCTCAGCCTGTCGGGACACGGCGACCGGTTCACCGGGGAAGCGGGACTGAGGCGCCTGCGCCGGCTGGCCGACCTGCGGATCAAGAAGGAGCTCGAGCCGATCAAGGGCGTCGCGGCCGTGCGCGTGCGCGGCGGGCTCGAGGAGGAGATCCAGGTCCTGCTCGACGAGGACGCGCTCCTGGGCACCGGGATCTCGATCCAGCAGGTGATCGACCGGCTGGCCCAGGAGAACATCAACGTCGCCGGCGGCACGCTGAAGGAAGGGCGCATCGAGTACCTGGTGCGCACGCTCAACGAGTACGAGGATATCGGGCAGATCGAATCGACGATCGTCGCGACGCGTGACGGACGCGACGTCCGCGTGGGCGACATCGGCCGCGTCGAGCGGTCGCACAAGGACCGCGAGATCGTCACGCGAGCCGATGGCGGCGAGAGCATCCAGATCGAGATCTTCAAGGAAGGGGACGCGAACCTCGTGGCCCTGGCCAAGCGGGTGCACGAGGCGCTCGGAGAGTTCGACCCCGACCGCGAGGCTGCGGCCGCAGCGGCGGCGGACGCGAAGCCGGCCGGGCCCGCTCCGCGCGGCCCGAGCGGGCTGATCGAGCAGATCTGGAAGGACGAGGGGGCGAAGCTCCAGCTCGTCGCCGATCGCTCGGTGTTCGTCGAGAGCAGCATCGACGAGGTCGTTGGCGCCGCGGTGTCGGGCGGACTGCTGGCGGTGCTCGTCCTGTACCTGTTCCTGCGCAACCTGGCGAGCACGGCGATCATCGCCGTCGGCATCCCGGTGGCCCTGCTCGTGACGTTCGCCCCGCTGCACCTCCTGGGCGTGTCGCTCAACGTCATGTCGCTCGGCGGGCTCGCGCTCGGTGTGGGCATGCTCGTCGACTCGTCGATCGTCGTCCTGGAGTCGATCTATCGACGGCGCGAGGACGGGGACGACCCGATCACGGCGGTCGAGCGCGGCACGTCCGAGGTGCGGGGCGCGGTGTGGGCGTCGTCCCTGGCGTCGGTCGCCGTGTTCTTCCCCATGGTGTTCGTCGAGGGGATCGCGGGGCAGGCGTTCGGCGATCTCGGCCTCGCGGTCGTCGTGTCCCAGCTCATGGCCACCGCCGCTGCGGTCTACTTCCTGCCGATGCTCGTCGCCCGCGCGGGCCTCGGCCTCGGCGTGTCGGGTGCCGTGGGTCTCGTCCTCACGCTCATCTCGCTCTCGGCCGCCTCGCCGCGCGTAGGGCGGACGGCGATGCTCGTCCTGCTCGCGCTTCTCGTCATCGGGCTCGTCGCCGGGATCGTTCGGGCGTGGCGCGCGCGGGGCACGGACGAGGCCCGGGTCGACGGCCTCTATCGCTGGGCTGCGCTGGGGCGCTTGCTCTCGTCGATCGGCGTCCCGTCCCGGCTGTTCGGGCGAATGGTCCGCTGGCCGCTCGCCGGTCGTGCGCGCATCGTGCGGCTCGTCCTCCTGCCCGTCGTGTGGCTCCTCGCCCCCATCGTCGCGCTCGTCGGGTGGATCTACGTGATCGGAATTCGGTTCCTCCTCGGTACCGTGTTCGAGTGGGTCCTGGGGAAGCCGATCCTCCTGAGCTTCCACGGACTGACCGGACTGTCGCGCGGGACCGTCCCGTTCCTCGGCCGCGCGTTCGCGGCGGTGGTCTGGCTGCCGCTGCGCCTGACGGGCGCCGCGATGTCGTGGCTCGAGACGATGTACCCGCGTGTCCTGCGCCCGGCGCTCGCGCACCCCGGGCTGATCGCCGTCGTCGTTGTCGCCTGCTTCGGGATCACGTGGCGCGTCGCGCGGACGCTCGACAGCGAGCTGTTGCCCGAGGTGCACCAGGGCGAGTTCTCGGTCGAGGTCCAGCTCCCGGTCGGCACGCCGGTCGAGACGACCGAGTCGCTCGTCGCGCCGATCGAGCGCGCGATCCTCGAGCACGAGGACGCGATCCGCTCGCTGATCCTGACCGTCGGCTATGACCCGGCGAACACCCAGAGATCGGACGAGGGCGAGCACACGGCGCGGTTCAAGATCCTCCTGACCGAGGCGTACCGCGAGCCGGCGCAGGAGCAGCGGCTGATCGACGGCCTCCGCCGGTCGCTCGCCGCCGTCCCGGATCTGAAGGCCCGCGTCGTCCGACCGGTGCTGTTCAGCTTCAAGACGCCGATCGAGGTCGAGGTGCACGGCAACGACCTCGCGCGCCTCAAGGACGTGGCCGACGAGGTGCAGGCCCGAATGGAGGGGTTGCCGGAGCTGGCCGACGTCGAGACCACGCTCCACAGCGGCGCGCCCGAGGTCCAGATCGTGTACGACCGGGACCGGGTCGCGCGGTACGGGTTGAACGTCCGCGACGTCGCGCGTCTCGTGCGCGACAAGGTCCAGGGGCACGAGGCCACACGGTTCAACCTCCACGACCGGCGCATTCCGATCGTCGTGCGCCTGGACCTCGCGGACCGCGAGACCGTGGAGGACGTTCGGGCGATCGTCGTGAACCCGGGCGGCGACCGTCCGATCGAGCTCGCCGCAGTCGCCGACGTCACGCTCGGGGAAGGCCCGAGCGAGGTCCGCCGGATCGACGGCCGGCGCGTGGCCGTGGTCGGCGCGAACATCGCGCTCGGCTCGCTGAGCGGCGCCGTGGAACAGATCGACGAGGAGCTCGGAACGCGCATGAGCTGGCCCACCGACATGACCTACCTGATCTCGGGCCAGAACGACGAGTGGCAGCGCAGCCGGGCCAGCTTGTGGCTCGCCCTGGGCCTCAGCGTGTTCCTGGTCTACGTCATCATGGCCATGCAGTTCGAGTCGATGCTCCAGCCCCTGGTCATCATGCTCACGCTCCCGCTCGCGTCGGTCGGCACGGTGCTGACGCTCAAGGCGCTCGGGCTCGCGCTGTCGATCATCGTGTTCCTCGGGCTGATCATCCTGGCCGGCATCGTGGTCAACAACGCGATCGTGTTGCTGGACTACGTGAACACGCTGCGCGAGCGCGGGCTGTCGCGCGAGGAGGCGATCGTCACCGCCGGGCGCGTGCGGCTCCGGCCGATCCTGATGACCACCGGCACGGCGGTCCTGGGCCTCGTGCCGATGGCGCTGGGCTTCGGCGAGGGCGCCGAGATCCGGGCTCCGATGGCGATCGCCGTGATCAGCGGATTGACCAGCTCGACTCCTTTGACCCTCGTCGTCATCCCGAGCATCTACGCGCTCGTCGACTCGTGGAAGCAGCGTCTGCTGGGTCTCGAGCGCGCGCCCGGGGCCGCCCCGGCCGACGCGCTCGGCGCGTCCGAGGTCGCGACGCCGTGAGCCCCCGCGACTTCGACCGCGAGGGCCGGCTCCCGCAGTTCTCGCTCGACCGTCGCATCACGCTGCTCGTGCTCGCGCTGACGCTCGTCGTCGTCGGCGTGGCCGCGGTGGTCCGCATCCCGGTCGAGCTGATCCCCGCGGGGTACGACGAGCCGTTCCTGAGCGTGTTCGTGCCGTGGGAGGACGCACCGTCCCGGGAGGTCCTGGACAAGCTCACGCTGCCGCTCGAGGAGGAGCTGGCGACCGTCCGCGGCATCTCGCGCCAGACCAGCGTCAGCCTGACCGGCCGGTCGAGGGTGTTCCTGAACTTCAAGCACGGCACCGACATGGACGTCGCCTACCGCGAGGTGCGCGACCGCGTCGAGCGCGCGCGCGCCCGGTTCCCCGACGACATCGACCGCGTGTACGTCAACAAGGACGACGCGTCGGGGATCCCGGTGTACGTCCTCGGCGTGGCGATCGACCCGTCGGTTGTCGACAGCTACAACCTGCTGCAGAACGCGGTGATCCTGCCGCTGTCGCGCGTCGACGGCGTGGCCACGGTCGAGGCCGACGGCCTGGTCGAGAAGGAGATCCTGATCGAGCTCGATCGCGAGCGCACCGCGGCTGCCGGGATCAACGTGTTCGCCCTGTCCCAGGAGCTGGGCGGCGACAACTTCACGCTGGCCTCGGGCAACGTGCGCGAGGGGCCGAGGAAGCTGCTCCTGCGCTCGGTCGCGCGCTACCGCAGCCTCGAGGAGATCGCGGACCGGCGTGTCGGCGAATCGATCCGGCTCGGCGACATCGCCACGATCTCGTACGAGCAGCCGGAGAAGGATTTCCGCGTGCGGGCGATGAGCAAGCCCGCCGTGGCGGTCCTGGTCATGAAGGAGGGTGACGCGAACGTCCGCCAGGTGTCGACCGACGTCGCCGCAGCGGTCGAGCGCATGAAGATCGACCCCCGGCTCAAGCAGCTCGAGATGGTCACGCTGTTCAGCCAGGGCGAGGTGATCGACGAGTCGCTGAGCACGCTTCTGCACTCGGGCGTCGTCGGCGGGTTGATCGCCGGCGTCGTGCTGTTCCTGTTCCTGCGGCGGTTCCGCCTGACGCTGATCATCTGTCTCGGCATCCCGGTCAGTCTGCTGATCGGCCTGACCGTCATGTACTTCAGCGGCGAGTCGCTGAACCTGCTCACGCTGCTCGGCCTGATGCTGTGTGTCGGCATGCTCGTCGACAACGCGGTCGTGGTCGCCGAGAACATCCATCGCCTGCACCACGACGGGATGGAGCGCCGGGAGGCGTGCATCCACGGCGCGGGCGAGGTGTCGCTCGCGATCACGATGTCGACGCTGACGACGATAGTCGTTTTCGCCCCGGTAGCGCTGGCCGAGGGACCGGCGCAGTTCTTCCTGCTGCGCCTGGCGATCCCGGTCTGCGTGTCGGTTGCGGCATCGCTCCTGGTCGCGCTCGTGTTCACCCCGCTGTGCGTGTATCTGACGCTCCCCGCCTCGACCGACGCCGAGCAGCCGACGCGGCTGCGTCGGCTGCACGATCGGCTCAACGGATGGCTCCGCGGCCTGTACGAGACGACGTTCGGCCGACTGAACCGGGCGTACGACCGGTGGCTCGAGTGGGCCCTGGGCCGGCGGTTCGACCTGGCAGCGCTCCTGATGCTCGTGTTCGTCGTCACCGCGGCGCTGCCGATGCAGAAGGTCAAGTTCACCGAGGTCCAGGAGGAGGAGCGCTCGGGGTTCGAGATCGAAGTCGAGATGCCGCAGAACACGACGCTCGAGGAAGCGGAGGAGTGGTTCCTCCAGGCCGAGAAGGTCGTCGAGAGCAAGAAGGACGAGCTCGGCCTCGAGGGCTGGTTCGTGTTCCACCGCAAGGTGTTCGGCGAGGTCAGCGGGTGGTTCACCCGACCCCGAACCAGCGACGTCACGGCCAAGGAAGCGACGAAGATTGTGAAGGACGCCCTGCCCAAGAAGCCGGGGTTCAAGCTCACCGTGGGCGACGACCGCGATCAGGCGGAGCAGGATGCCAAGTCGACCTACACGCTGACGCTGAACGGCGAGGATGTGGACGAGCTGGAACAGATCGCCGAGGGCCTCGAGCAGCTGTTGGTCCAGGTGCCGGGGGTGCTGGCCCTCAAGGGTGGATCGGAGCAGGCGCTGAGCGAGCTCGCGCTCGTCGTCGATCGACAGCGCGCCGAGCAGTACGGGGTCAACCCGCAGGTCGTGGCCGGCGTCGTGGGCGCGGCCCTGCGCGGCGCGGCGCTGCCCAAGTACCGCGACGCGGGCAAGGAGATCCCGGTCCGCGTGCGGTTCGAGGAGCAGGATCGCGAGAGTCTGACCGAGCTCGCGGGGTTTGAGATCCCGACCTCGAGCGGGGGCACCGTGCCGCTGTCCGCCGTGACCGAGCCGCGGGTGCTCCCGACGCAGCGCTACATCCTGCGCAACGAGAAGCGCATCGGCCGCGCGGTCGCGCTCGAGCTCGAGCAAGGCAAGGAGCCCGAGGCGCGCGAGCGGCTCGACCGCATCGTGCGGGCGATCGACCTGCCCGAGGGCGTGACGCTCGGCGCGAACCAGGGGCAGCGCCAGCTCGACGAGGATTTCGCCGGCCTGCGGTACGCCGCGATCCTGTCGGTCGTGCTGATCTACCTGCTGATGGGCTTCCTGTTCGAGAGCTTCATCCTGCCGCTGTCGATCATCCTGACGATCCCGCTGTCGTTGATCGGCGTGTACTGGACCCACTTCGCCACAGGGCTCGACCTCGACTTCCTCGGTGTGGTCGCGATCGTCCTGCTCGTCGGCGTGGTGGTGAACAACGGGATCGTCCTCGTGGACTACATCAACCGGCAGCGCCTGCGCGGGTTCCCGCGCGACGAGGCGGTGAAGTCGGCCACGTCCCGGCGGTACCGGCCGATCATGATGACGGCGCTGACCACGATCATGGGGATGGTGCCGCTCGCGCTCGCCGGGTCGAACAGCATCGGATTGAGCTACACGAGCTTCAGCCTGACGCTGATCGGCGGGATGACCACGGCGACGTTGCTGACCCTGCTCGTCGTCCCTGTGTTCTACACGCTGTTCGACGATGCGCGAGAGGCGTTCGCCACGGCGATGTCGCGCCGGGCGGAGCCCGCCCGTGCCGTCGCCGTCACCGACACCGCCAGCGTTTGAGGTTGGAGCCCGCCGGTCGGTGTGGTAAAAGTGCGCGATGGACCGGACGCGCGCCCGCATCGCCTGGTCGCTTTCCACGTTGCTGATCCTCGTTGCGCCCGCGACCGCACAGGAATCCGCGTCGCCGGCACCGACGAAGCCCTGGACCAACGACACCGAGCTCAGCGTGGTCGCGACGCAGGGGAACTCGGAAACGCTGACCCTGGGGTTCAAGGACCGGTACGAGACGCCGGTGGGCAAGACGGACAAGGGCCGCGTGCGGCTCAAGGTCGAGGGCACGTTGGCCGACAAGGCGGACAAGCGCTTCGTGATCGCGTCGATCCCCGACCCGGGCCAGCCGATCGATCCGCAGAACCCGTGCGCCGGTGCCGGCGTGTCGTGCGCGACGATCGAGCCGGCGATCGAGGACAGCATCGAGCGCTACCTGGTCGAGGGGCGGTACGATCGGAAGTTCAGCGAGCGCGCGGTGTGGAACACGGGTGCGAGCTGGGATCGCAACCTGACCGACGGCTCGGGCGTCGAGAGCCGGGCGATCGGATTCGCCGGCCTGGGCCACATCTGGTCGGACAAGGACGACCTCGAGTTCACGACGAACTACAGCCTGTCGTACACCGATCGCCGGGAGACCACGCCCGACCCGGAGAAGGACGACACGTTCGCCGGCGCGCGTTTCGACTGGTCGTACCGCAACGACTGGACCAAGACGGTCACGTACAAGAACACCTGGACGATCAACGCGAGCCTGAGCGATGGGGAGGACTTCGGCTTCGACATGGTCAACTCGGTCGGCGTCAGCATGACCGAGCGGGTGGCGATCAAGGTCAGCCTGCAGTGGCTGTACAACAACCTCCCGCCGCTCCAGACGGTCGACCTCGACTGCGCGAACCCCGATCCGTCGGACCCGCGGGCCACCGTCCCGTGCAACCTGATCTGCGTCGACGGGACGGGGATCATCGTCGCGTGCACGACGCCCGGAGCGATCCAGCTGAACGACGAGACCGACATTCGCAAGGAGAAGACCGACCTGATCTTCAACACGTCGCTCGTGATCAAGCTGTGACCCGGATGGTACAATTCCCGCTTCCACAGGGGCCGCCGTCGTGACCGAGGCTGTGCAGCAGATTCTCGCGGGCTACGCTGGGGAGAACCCCGGCGTGCTGTCCAACCTGGCCCGCCTGCTGAACCACGGGACGCTCGCCGGCACCGGCCGGCTCGTGATCCTGCCGGTCGATCAAGGCGTCGAGCACGGCCCGGCGCGCTCGTTCGGGCCGAACCAGGCGGGCTACGACCCGGACTACCATTACGAGCTGGCGATCGAGGCCGGTTGCAACGCGTATGCCGCGCCGCTGGGGTTCCTCGAGGCCGGCGCGGCACGACACGCGGGCGAGATCCCGCTGATCCTGAAGCTCAACAACAACACGTCGCTGCTCAACGACAAGGACCCGGTGTCGGTGCAGACGGGGAGCGTGCGCGACGCGCTGCGCCTGGGCTGCGCGGCGATCGGCTACACCGTGTACCCGGGCTCCGCGCACTCGCCGCGGATGTACGAGCAGCTGCGCGCGCTGACGGAAGAAGCCAAGGCCGCCGGGCTCGCGGTCGTCGTGTGGTCCTACCCGCGCGGCCAGCAGCTATCGAAGGAGGGCGAGACGGCGATCGACGTCGTGGCGTATGCGGCGCAGATCGTGGCCCAGATGGGCGCGAACGTGATCAAGGTCAAGCTCCCCTCGGCGCACATCGAGCAGGACGCAGCGCGCAAGGTGTACGACAAGGAGCGCATCCCGATCGGCTCGCTCGCCGAGCGCGTGCGCCACGTGGTCCAGTCGTCCTTCGCCGGCAAGCGCATCGTCGTGTTCTCGGGCGGGGAGAAGTCCGACGACGCGGCGCTCCTCGAGCAGGTGCGCGCGATCCATGCCGGTGGCGGGTTCGGCTCGATCATCGGGCGCAACTCGTTCCAGCGCCCGCGGGCCGACGCGCTCGCGCTCCTGCGCACGATCATGGGTGTGTACGCCGGCTGATCTCGTCAGCGTGCTACTCTGCCCGGGCCATGACTCGACGACACGCCGCACCGCGGCGCACGTACCGCGTGACGTTCCTGAACCAGGGCAAGGTGTACGAGATCTATGCCCGCAACGTGGCCCACGGCGAGATGTTCGGCTTCGTCGAGGTTTCAGACATCGTGTTCGGCGAGCGGAGTCAGGTCGTCGTCGATCCATCCGAGGAGAGCCTGAAGCACGAGTTCGCCGGGGTCGCGCGGACGTTCATCCCGCTTCACTCGGTCGTGCGGATCGACGAGGTACAGAAAGAAGGCACGCCGCGCATCAGCGAGCTGCCCAAGGGCGGCACCGTCGCGACGTTCCCCACGCCGATCTACACGCCTGGTCGCGACAAGAGCTGAGACGCTTTCGTTCGGAACCGCAGCCACTCGCCGGGGAGCGGCATCGTCCAGGCCGGGCCGCTCGGTCCGCACGCGGCGGGATCGGGCCCCCGCGGCTCGTGGCTCGGAAGCCCCATCTCGGCCCGCACCGTCTCGAGGAACGTCGCCGCGCGCTCGTCCGTCAGGTTGGCGACGAAGCGCAGCGGCCGATCGAGCGGCTGGAAGAAGTCGTCGTAGTGCGTGACCAGGACGTGACGCGCTCGCGTCTGCTCGAGCAGCCCGCGCGGATAGTCGCGCGCGCGCCAGGAGGACGGCATGCAGGTGACGGCGAGATCGACCGGTCGCTCGGCGATGACGTCCTCCGGTGGAAAGCCGCGCGGCGCGTCGCTCGCCGCGTCCTGGTAGTGCAGGCGGAACGCCGGGCGGCCGTCCGTGTCGAGCAGGTCGACGAGGAACGCGAACGGCAGGCCCTCCTTCATGTCGGCATTCCGCTTGTCGTTCCAGTTCGTCCACGGCGCCGCGACCTCGCCGGGCGCGAAGTGGTATCCGCCGAGGTGGTCGGCATGCCCCGACCGGAGCGGCAGCACGCGCACCGGGAGCGGCGCGCCGCCCCGATCGCTCAGGCGCAGCCAGTGGCCGTCGAGCGGCTCGAGCGCCACGACGCTCGGACCGAGCGCCGGGAACGCCGACAGCATGTTCGCCCCCGACCGGTTGACCAGCACGCTCGCCGCGTGCGCGTGCTCGAGCAGCACGACCGGAACGTCGGCCAGATGGTCGTAGTGCGCGTGCCCGACGAGGATCGCGTACACGCGATCGAGCGCCAGCCCGTCGAGCCCGCGCGCGATCGCCGGTCCGTCCTGCACGATCCGGCCGAAGCCGGCGCCGATCAGACCGACGCGCGAGAAGTACGGGCCGAAGAGCAGCGCGACGCCCCGCCACTCGACGTACAGACCGGACACGCCGAGGTACCGCACGAGCACGGAGTCGTCGTCCGTCGCCGGCCGCGGTCCAGGCGCGCACGGTGGGTCTTCGAAGTCGAAGTCCCGACCGTGGTTCGGAGCATACGTCGCGCGGACCGTGTGGCCGTGCAGGCCGGACAGGACCGGCAACAGCGCCAGGACGCCGATCATGCCCGAAACGAGAAGCGCGACCGCGACGCGGCGACGCGTCATCCCTGGCCCACGTCGTGCCACGCCCGAGCGTACAGCTCGGCGCGCACGGCGAGGTACCCTGGATAGTGGCCCCGCGCGGTCTCGACGACCGAGCGCTCGACGGACACGCGGGTCACGGGCTCGGACGTCTCGACCAGCACCTCACCGCTCGGTGCGACGGCGATCGACGGCCCGCCGATCGGAACGCCCCCTTCGGGACGCGGCCGGTTGACCGACACGACGTAGGTGCAGCTCGTGATCGCGTTCGCGCGGATGACGGTCTTCCAGCGCTCGTAGCTCGCGGGCGGCGTGGCCCGCGGCGCGAGGATCACGAGGGCGCCTGCCGCGCCGAGGAGGTGTGCGCCCTCGGGGCGCTGGAGGTCCGAGCAGATCTGGACGCCGAGCGGCAAGCCCAGCGCCTCGATCGGCCGCGGCGGCGCGTCGCCCGGCACGTAGTGGTCGCTCTCCCAGTAGCCGTCTTCCGCGGGGAGGTGGAGCTTGTCGTACGTGGCGACGAGCTGGCCCGCGGCGTCGACGAGCAGCGCGCGGTTGCGCCGCGTTGCGCTCGCTCGATCGCGCACGATCGCGCCGCCGAGAACGGCGATCCCGCACGTTCCTGCGGCCGCGGCGAGCCGGCGCAAGCGCGGACCGTCGGGCGGCTCGGCGTCGGCCTCGGAGACGGCGCGCGTCGCCGGGACCCACGGGTCGAGCGGCAGCTCGGGGAGCACGGCGAGCTCGGCACCGAGCCGGCGGGCCTCGGTCAGCCGATCGGCCAGACGCCGGTCGGCCCCGTCGCCCCAGAACACGTCGTGGACGATGGCGAGCTCGAGCGATGTGTGCCCCACGTCTACCCCCGCGCGGCCTCGGGCTCGATCTCCGGAGGGTCGCCTTGGTCTTCGGCCCCCATGCCGTGCCGCGCGGCGAACGTCGCTGCGGTCAAGAGCCCGACGAGAACGCCCGTGACGACGGCACCCGCGAGGCGCAGGGCGTTCGACACCGTGTGGGGCACGAGGAGCGCGAGAAGCGGCGCGACGAACTCGAACTCGCCGCCCTTGCGCAGGGGTTCGAGCCCGGTCAGCGCGGCCATCGCCACGACCGCGAGCGCGAAGCCGACGACGGTGCCGGCGGTGGCGCGTAGCCACAGCTGGGCCGGGGTCAGGGGCTCGCCGGACCGCGGCCGCTCGACGGTGAACGACGGCAGCTCGCGCGTCCCCGGCGGCACGAACCGCGCGAGCATCAACAGGCCCGGCACACCCATCAGCATCGTGAACCAGAAGAACGGCGTCCAGCCGATCGAGTACACCATCATGCCGGTCACCGGGCCCGAGACGAGCCGCGGGACGACGAACAGGCTCGAGAACAGCGCGTACTGCGTCGCCGAGAAGCGCTTCTGCGTCATCCGGATCAACAGGACGCCGAACGCGCCCATCCCCATGCCCTTGGTCACGTTCTCGAACCCCATGGCCGAGTACATGAGCGGCACGTTGATCGCGCTCTCGGATACGAACACGTAGCCGATGTTCGAGAAGATCTGCAGGAAGCCGAAGATCCACAGGCAGTGGCCGAGGCCCCAGATCGAGGTCAGCGTGCCCCCGAGCAGCGTTCCGATGAGGGTCATGATCGTCCCGATCGTCGTCAACCCGATCCCGCGGTCGAGATTGCTGTACCCCATGTCGACGAGGAACGGCCGCAGGAGCGACTCGGCCAGGTTGTCGGCCAGCTTGTACAGGATGACGAACGCCAGGATCTCGAGCGCTCGATGGCGGCTCAGGAACCCGAGGAACGGGAGCCACACCGCCTCGCGCAGCGACGTCGGGCGAGGGATCGCGACCTCGGGCTCGGGCGACCGGCGCGTGAGCCACAGGCAGGGCACGTACATTAGCGCCAGGGTGACCGCCACGATCTTCCACGACGTCCAGGCCAGGAGCGAGATCGCGAGGCCGCCCGAGACGTACATCGCGACGCGATAGACGGCGATCCTGGCTCCGACGGCAACGCCCTGCTCCTCCGGACGAAGCACGTCGACCGCGTAGGCGTCGATGACGATGTCTTGCGTCGCCGAGGCCACCGCGATCGCGAAGCACAGGGCCAGCACGACCCACGGCGTGTCGGGATGCTCGGTGACCAGGCCGACCAGGAGCGTGAGACCGACCAGGACGAGCTGGGTCACGGCGATCCAGCCGCGACGCCGGCCCATCCCCGGAATCGGGTAGCGGTCGAGGAGCGGCGCCCAGAGCATCTTGAAGCTCCACGGCGCATGGGCCAGCGTGGTCAGGCCGACGATCCGGATGTCGACCCCAGCGTCGCGCATCCAGTCGGGGATCGAGATCCATACCAGGCCGATCGGCAGGCCCGAGGCGAAGGACAGGCACGTGACGGCGAGCGTCCGTCGCGAGGACAGCGCGAAACGCAACGTGGAGCCAAGCTTGGAACGCGTCATCGTCGACCGATCGACAGAATACCCAATATGGAGCGCGGACAGGGCATCCGGTAGCCCGCGGGCGGGCCGAACCCTATACTTCGCCGGGGGGTCGAGGAGCGAGACGTGAGCACCCAGACCCGGTGCCGACGCCTCGTCCGGCGCTTCGCGATCCCCGAGGGCGCGGAGGCGACGGTCGAGTTCACCTATCCGGGCCCGAACGGCCCGCGCCACGCCCTGCCTCTCGTCGACGTCAGCGTCTCGGGCCTGTCGTTCGTCGCCGGGCGCGAGCTGGCCGCGGTCGACAGCGGCTCGACGATCCCCGAAGTGGTGGTACGCTTCGCGGGCTGCGAGGTGCGCGGCGAGATGCTCGTGATGCACGTCACGCCGCGGACGCCGGAGAAGCGCACGATCGGGGCGCTGCTTTACCCGGCGCAGGACGTCGACCTGGTCAAGTGGAACAGTCTCGTTGCCGGGATCGAGGCCGTGCACAAGAAGTCCTGAAACGCGCGTTTCGGGGGAAGCGTGCTCGGATCCGTCGCCGATGGGGTCGATCGGGCGCTCGACCCGCGATCGATCGTCGTGCGGCGGATCAACGGGACGATCACGGCCGCCGCGTTCTCGTTCGTCACGCTGATCGCGCTCGTGGTGCGCCTGTTCGCCGCGCGCCCGACCCAGCTCGAGGTCGGGCTCTCGCTCCTCGCCTGGCTGGTGCTGTCGACGACGCTGTGGGTCCTGGCGTGGACCTGGCCCCCGGTCGCGTTCCGGCATGCGTTCTGGCGCATCGATGCGGCGGGGATGCGGATCCGGCGCGGCGTCCTGTGGCGCTCGGTCGTGTCGATCCCGCGCTCGCGCGTCCAGCACACCGACGTGCGCCAGGGTCCGGTCGAGCGCGCGTTCGGCCTCGCGACGCTCGTCGTCCACACCGCCGGCACCGAGCACGCGTCGATCGCGCTCGCCGGCGTGGCCCACGAGACCGCGCTCGCGATCCGGGACCACCTGATCGATGTCCAGACCTGAGGACGAGGCCGGCTGGCGCCGGCTCCATCCGCTGTCCCTGGTGTTCCGCATCGGCACGGCCGCCCGGCGCATGCTGTTTCCGCTCGTCGCGCTGTTCTTCGTGTCCCGCGGCGAGGCGACCGAGGTGTGGCTCGCCGTCCTGTTCGTCCCCGCGGTCGTGGCCGCGATCGTGAGCTACCTGAGCTACGCGTACCGGCTCGGCGACGACGAGCTCGTGATCCGGCAGGGCATCGTCACGCGCAACGAGCGTCACGTCCCGTACGCGCGGATCCAGAACATCGACCTGGTGCAGGGCCTGCTCCAGCGCTGGCTCGGCGTGGCCGAGGCGCGCTTCGAGACCGCGAGCGGGGACGAGCCCGAAGCCGTGATGCGCGTGCTGTCCCTGGCCGAGGTGCAGTCGGTACGCGAGCGCGTGTTCCGTGGCTCGCGGCGGGTCGAGACCGATCCGGCCCGCGGACCGGAGCCGGTGTACCGCGCGCGGCTATCGCAGCTCGCGCTCCTGGGCTTGACGAGCAACCGCGGCCTGGCCGTCGTCGCCGCGGCGTTCGGCGCGTTGTGGCAGCTCGAGCCGCTCGGTTTCGACCCCCAGACGCTGGCGCGCCGGATCGCGCGCGTCGATCCGTCGCGGGCCCACCTCCCGCCGTCGTACTGGGCCACCGGGCTCCTCGCGGTCCTCGGGTTCCTCGCGGTCGTGATCGCGCTCAAGCTCCTGTCGGTCGTATGGACGGTCGTGCGGCTCCACGGGTTCGCCCTCGACGCGCGGGGCGACGATCTGTCCGCCCGCTACGGCCTGCTCACCCGGATCGCGGCGACGGTGCCGCGCCAGCGGATCCAGCGGCTGGCGATCCGGCGCGGTCCGTTGCACCGTCGGCTCGGGTACGCATCGGTGCAGATCGAGACCGCCGGAAGGAGTGGGACCGGCAAGCGCGGAGACGAGGCCAGCGGGCGAGACGTCGAGCGACTGTGGCTCGCGCCGTGGATCGACGATCGCGCGCTCCCGCAGCTCGTCGAGCGCGCGCTTCCGGGCGTCGATCTGTCGACCGCCGCGTGGCGCTCGCTCGCGCCGCGGGCCGCACGCCGGATCCTGGTGCGCGGGATCGTGATCACGCTGCTCCTGGGCGCCGGGCCGCTGATCCTCCTCGGACCGCGCGTCCTCGTGGCTCTCGTCCCGCTGCTCCTGCTCGTCGTGGTTCACGCGCGATGCTGGGCCCGACACGCGACGTACGCGCTCCTGGCCGACGTCGTCGTGTGGAACAGCGGCTGGTGGACGCGTCGCACGAGCGTCGTGCCGTACGAGAAGATCCAGGTCGTCACGCTCGGCCAGACCCCGTTCGATCGGCGCCACGGCATGGCCGCGGTCGCCGTCGACACCGCGGGCGCGGGGAGCGTCGGGCATTCGTTCGAGCTCCCGTACCTCGAGGAATCAGCGGCGCGGGCGCTCCAGTCGCGACTCGTCGAGGAAACGAGCGCGCGTGCGTTCCGCTGGTAGAATGCGGGCGGGAGTCGACGCATGAAACCGACCGAGATCTACGAGTTCCTGCGCCGCGACGTGATCGGACAGGAGCAGGTCCTGCGGTTCGTGGCCGTCGCGATCTTCAAGCACCTGCAGGGCGAGCCGTACGGCAACCTGATGCTGATCGGCAACTCGGGCACCGGCAAGACGACCGTGATGCGCGCGATGGAGCGGCTGTACCGGGGGCACGCGGAGTTCGCCCAGTACCGCGTGGTCGTGATCCTCAACGCCAACACGTTCGCGTCGGACGAGGGCGTGATCGACACCGCGCGGCTGTTCGTGCGCCTCGAGGAGCGCGCGCGGCAGATCCTCGGCGACGACGCGAGCGCCGAGGAGATCGGCCAGCTAGATGGAGCACGCGACGGTGTGCCTCGACGAGATCGACAAGGTCTCGGGCGTCGTCGGCGGCAAGCCGTACGTCACCGGGCTCAACATCCAGCAGGCGCTGCTGACACTGATCGAAGGCGAGCGCGTCGATCACGTGGTGAAGATGTACCGTGACGGGAAAGAGACGCGCACGACGGTGCACCTGAACACGGCGAACATGCTGTTTCTGGGCGCTGGCGCGTTCGAAGCGCTGTACGAGCAGGTGTTCCACCGCGTCACGTCGCCGACGAGCCGGGTCAAGCTTCCGACCGAGACCGTGATCATCGACGGCGAGGTGCACATCCGCGAGTACTTCTCGCTCCGTCACCACTTCAAGCAGGAAGACCTGTTCGACTACGGCATGCAGCCGCAGTTCCTGTCGCGGTTCGACAACACGATCATCCTCGAGGAGCTGACGCCCGACCTGCTCAAGCAGATCTTCCTCGGACCGGACGACAGCGTGTTCAACATCTCGCGACGGTTCTTCAAGCGCCACGGGATCGAGCTCGGCGTCACCGAGGAAGCGGCGCAGCGCATCGCGTTCGAAGCGGCCGAGGCCCGGCGCATCGGCGCCCGCGCGCTCAAGGAAGTGTACGGCCGGATCATCAAGCCGTTCGAGTTCGACCCGACGGGCAGCACCGAGCCGATCCCCGGGAGCGACCGCCGCCGGCTCGTGATCGACGAAGATCTCGTGGCGCGGAGCTTGCGGCAGGCGGTCCAGGTGTAGGCCCGCGTGACGCGCGTCGTCGCTCCCACCATTCTGTTGCGCTTCGGTCTCGGCGTCGCGGGGGTGCTCGTGGCCGGTCTCGGCGCGTTCCGGCTGGCGATCTTCGACCCTAGCGTGCCGGCGTTCCACTGCGTGACGATCGGTCCGCTCCTCGCGGCGCTCCTCGCGCTCCTGCGCTCGGACCGCGCGGGCATGGCGGTCGCCGTCGCGGCAGCGTGCGCGCTCGCGCGCCTCGGGTTCGTGCAGTCCGAAGGCTGGGCCGGGCCGCTCGCCGGAGCGTGTCTCGTCGCCGGGGCGCTCGTCACGAGCGTGCTGTTCGATGCGCTCGCACGGTACGGTATCCGGTTCGGCAAGTTCCTGGTCCTCGGTCCGCTGCTGGCCGGCCTGTACGTGGCCCTGACCCCGCTCGCCGAGCTGGGCCATCTCGTCGGATCGGAGCTGCAGGTGACGCTCCTGCGCTGGGCGTTCCTGGGCGTCCTGATCGGCGACGCGACGGGGCTCGGCGTCGAGGTCGCGGACCTCGTGGCCGCGGGCAAGCCGGTGCCGGAGCACGAGCCCGACGCGAAGCGCGCGATGCAGGAGTCGCGCACGTGAGCGAGACGCTGCTCGAGCTGCTGCGGGGCCGCATGTCGGTCGAGCGGTTCGATCCGGCGCGCGCGCTCGACGAGCGCGAGATCCGGGAGCTCGTCGCCGATGCGACGAGCGCGCCCTCGTCGTTCAACATCCAGCACTGGCGGTTCGTCGCGATCCGCCGGCCGGAGGACAAGGCCCGGCTGCGCGAGGCGGCGCTCGGTCAGATCCAGGTCGTCGACGCCGCGGTGACGTTCATCGTGCTGGGCGACACGCAGGGAGTGGACAAGCTGCCCGCGATCCTCGACCGTGCGGTGCGCGACGGGACGCTGCCCGAGCCCAAGGCCGCGGCGTGGCTGCGAATGGCCCGCGCGCTCTACGCCGAGCCGGCCGCGGCGCGCGAGGAGGCCCAGCGCTCGGCGTGCCTCGCCGCGATGGCGCTGATGCTCGCCGCACAGGCCCGCGGTCTCGGTACGGTCGCGCTCTCGGGGTTCGACGTCGAGCGTGTACGGCGCGAGTTCGAGATCGATGTCCGGTACGTCCCGGTGCTGCTCGTCGCCGTGGGGCATCCGGCGGCGGTCCACGCCGCGCGTCAGCCGCGCCTTCCGCTCGACGAAGTGTTGGCCTTCGATCGTGGCGCGTTCTAGCCGCTCCGCGAACGCCCCGAACGCGGCGGGCATGAACCGCGTCCTCGACCGCCTGGCCGCGCGCTACGAGATCGACCGGTTCGTCCGGCGCAACGGTCCCGATCCGTTCCGCATCTTGATCGGCTGCGTGATCTCGCTGCGCACGAAGGACGAGGTCACGTACCCGGCGACCGAGCGACTGTTCGACAGGGCCAAGACGCCGCAGACGATGGTGCGCCTCACGCCGCAGGCGATCGGCCGCCTGATCTACCCGGCCGGGTTCTACAACCGCAAGAGCGAGCAGATCCGCGCGATCGCCCAGACGCTGATCGAGCGGCACGACGGCAACGTGCCGGACACGATCGACGAGCTGCTCGAGCTTCCCGGCGTCGGGCGCAAGACCGCGAATCTCGTGGTCACGCTGGGCTTCGGTAAGCCCGGGATCTGCGTCGACACGCACGTGCACCGGATCACGAACCGCCTGGGCTGGGTCCGGACGACCACGCCCGACGCGACGGAGCGCGCGCTGCGCGACATCCTGCCCCGGCGCCAGTGGATCCCGATCAACGAGACCCTCGTGCGCCACGGGCAGGCGATCTGCGCCCCGATCTCGCCGATCTGCTCGGCGTGTCCGGTCGTGCGCGGCTGTCGCCGCGCCGGCGTGGAGCGCAGCCGGTGAGCTTCCGCGTCTCGCGCGTTTCGGTTCCGCTGCACGCCGAGTCGATCCCCCTCGGCGCGGGACCCCGCGCGGCGGCGGTGGCGATCGCCGCGGTCGCGATCGGCATCGGGCTCGGCATCGGGCTCGGATGGGACGGAGCCGCGACGAAGCTCATGTCGTCCGTGCTCGCCACGGCCGGGGGCGTCATGCTGTGGCTCACCGTGCGCGGCGCACGGTGCGAGGTGACGATCGGGTCGACGCGCATCGACGTACGGGCCGGGCTCCTTGCAGCCACGGCACCGACCGGGGCGGTCGAGTCGATCGAGCGGGGCGAAGCGACCTCCTGGCGCCGCTGGTACGCTCCCGAAGAGGTGCGGGCCAAGATCTCGGTGACGCCGGGTCAGATCGTGATCCCGACGCGCAAGGCGCGAGAGGTCGTGATCGCACTCGCGGGGGACGCGCACGACGATGACGAATGAAGAAGACGTGGTCCTCGTGCAGTGCCCGTACTGCTTCGAGACGGTCGAGGTGTACGTCGATCCTGCGAGCGCAGGCGAGATGGTTCAGGACTGCGAGGTGTGCTGCAACCCGTGGCGCCTCGTCGTCCGCCGCGATCGTGCGGGCGGGCTGAGCGTCCACGCCGAGCGGGCCCAGTAGCGTCCAGCCCATCTCCGCTTTATTGCCCTAGCCCGGGGCAAAGCACGGCGCAGCGGACTCCTCACCAAGCGGGTTCAGGTGTCCGAGCTTTTCCTCGGGGGGCGACGCCATGCGACGAGCGAGCGTGGTTTTTGGGTGGATGGCAGCTCTGGCGATCCTGTCGGTCGCCTTGCTATGGGTGCCGGAAACGGGCGGAGGACAGGTCCAGATAGGGGGGCCCCTACCAACGCCAGCGCCAACCCCGACACCCGCGCCGACGGCGGGATGGGAAACCAAGAAAAGCCAACCGGGGAACCCCGACTACTTCCAGCCGGCGTATCCGATCGTGTTCGTCAAGGCGCCCATCGCTCCGGAGGCGATCGGTGTGGAGGTGTGCCGGACGATCACGTCAACCACCGGTGGCTTCGGGTACCCGAGCGCGGGATCGATTGATTGCGAGGACGACCCGATGCTATGGGTAAACAACTGCGAGGATTCGACGAGCGGGTCTTTCATTTACACCCGAGACATCATTCCGGCACCACGCGACGCGGAGGAGTTCAACTACCACCTGGGCTCCGACGTGGTCAGCGCGACGAACCCGGGCGTGGGCAACGAGCTGTGGATCTACATCCCTACTTACGGCCAGGTCAAGAAGCTGTTCCCCCGGCCGATCCATGACCAGACCAACGTCATCGACTTCACGCCGGACGTCGGCTCGGTGGTCGAGCCGAGCCTGTCCGAGGACGGGACGAAGGTCTATTTCTCCTACTTCCAGGACGCGACCGAGGACGCCGGCACGAACCCCCAAGGAAGCGAGCGGATTCCACGATCCGGGGCGGACATGTACGCGATCAACATCGCGCCGATCCTGAGCAACCCGCAGGTGAATCTCGACACGCTCACGGTGACTCGGCTCACGTTTCGCACCTACACCTCTGGAACGCACACGCAAGCCCCGGGCACCGCCCCGGGCGCGCGCGACGAACACGCAATGAACCCCATGGTCTCGCCGAACACCACCAACGGCAACAACAACTTCGGTACCGTGTATCTCCATCCAACCGAGGTCCGGACTCGCCAGGGGCTCTACCTCGCCTACGCGAGCAACAAGCGCCGCCTCGCCAACTCGAACCCCCCAATGATGACCTCGAACTACAACTTGAACCTGCACTTCAACCGGTTGAACCCGGATGGAACGCTCGGACCGGAGGACAACCAGTTCCAGTACTACACGACGACCTCGGCCATGAGCCCGACGCCGCTGCGCGAAGGCCTCGCCTTCTCGTACCAGTCGACGACCGATGACGCGCGGCTCTGGCACATCCAACGACTCGACTCCGAGGGACGCTGGAACTCGTTGATCGGCTACGGTCAGGGCGACCAGCTGTTCCACCTCGGCAGCTTCTGCGTGGCCGACGACGACGGCGTCGAGGGCGGCCCCACGACGGACTACTTCGTCGCGCTCAAGTACTACAACATCAACAACGAGTCGTTCGGCTCGATCTGGAAGCAGGATCTGGCCGAGACCGGGTTGAACACGTACCACAACACGAACGGATCCTCTCAATACGTTCCCGAGCAGGAAGGTGCGACGGAGCTGACGGTGGCGCCAGGAGCGTCGCTGTCCCAGGACACGCCCTCCCCGTTCGACAACGCCACGGGGAAGCATTACGGAAAGTTCACGACGCCGCGGTGCGGTGGTGTCGACGAGCTGTACTTCGCCTACACGCCGACGAGCGCCAACCATCGACTGTTGGATATCGACTGCGGCCGAGACATCTATCGTTCGCACATCGGGTATCGGCCGAACCTCTTGACCTGGACCCCCGGGCCCTGGAACCCCGGGACGCAGACTGGCCATCTAACGGTCATCAAGCGTACGAACGACGACTTCCATCTGCTGTGGCCGGTGCCGATTGTGCCGTGGAGCGTGCGCTCGGACGGCGACGTGACGCAACAGTACACGACGGACACAGCGACCAAGCCCAGTGGGTACATCACTCCTGGCGAGCCGTTTGCCTTGATCGGAACGTCGGCGCTGGAGAACACCGACCGGCGGCCACCCGAGTGCTACCTCAATCCGCCCACGTATTTCCATCCCTGGGGCGCGTACAACTACACGCAAGAGCTCGACAGGATCATCTTCAACCAGGACACCTGGACGAGCCTCTACACGATCAACCCGGCAGATGCCTGCAATCCGCCACCCGAGGCGTCGATCCTGGGCATCGCGATCAACCTGACCAGCAACAAGACGGTTGCCGGCGACGTCGGCTACACGACCGGATTGGACGCGAACGGCAACCCCGGGCCCGCGAAGGAGGCGGTTCGGCTGCTCGGGGTGTACCCGGTGTCCCGCAACGATTCCGAGGATGAGGGTTACGACCCCGACGACTGGTCGTTCCTGGCCAAGATCCCGGCGAGCGTCCCGATCGAGTTCCATGCTCTCGACTCGGAATACGGGATGAAGCTCGCCGACGTGCGGAGCTGGCACAGCCTCAAGCCGCGCGAGGCTCGGACCGACTGCGGCGGCTGCCACCAGCACGACGCCGATTCCAACGGTCCGATCCCGTTCGCCGGTACGTACGCACAGACCCACCCGCCCCTCGACATGGTGCGCAGCACGGGATCGATTCGCTACAACGAGTCATGTGAGCCTGAAGTCGAGGATATCGAGGCCAACCCCGACGGCATCGCCGCCGAGAGCTACCCGGAGTGGGACGAGATCTGGACCGGAATGCAGCAGTACTGCGGCACGTGCCATGGACCGCCGCTCCCGTCGCCTCCACCATGGTACGAGGACGGCCACGACGCGCTCACCTGGGACGATCAAGGGGACGGCGCGGACGTCTGGAAACGGCTAACCGACAGCAAGTTCGCCAACACACAGCTCGGCGCGTTGGGCAGCCAGCTGTTCTGGGCCGCGCGCGGCCACCGCACCGATGGTCGGCCGAACAACCATTACGTCGTTCCGGACTACGCACTGCAGAACTGCTCGATCTGCCCGAACGGCAACTGCGCGAATTGCTCGGGCAAGCATCGGTGGGGGTTCCATTACGACGACGCCCACAACTCGAGCTTGGGGGGCCGGACCGATTGCGCGGATGGTGTCCAGCCCTACGCCGACTGGGTGTTCAAGGTCGGCAAGTGGATCGACAACCACACGCCGCGCAACGACACCGGAACCCACCCGTACCACTTCGACTGGTACCACCCGACGGCCGATTCGGCGCTAGTTCCGAACCCCCAGTGCTCCCCGAACGCGCTGCAAGTTGGGTGGTGGGACGACACGGGGAGCATCCAATCGATCAAGGTGTGGCTGAACGATCAGGAGCCGCCGCTGTACAACCGAGGGACCTCGCCCAACGGGATGAACAACCCGCAGACCGATCCGATTCCGCTCCCGGTCGTCGACCTGTCCGACTGGATCACGGTCGAGGTGCGCGACGCCGCGAACAACCGGCAGATCTATCGCAAGCAGATCGAGCAGCTGGTCGACGAGTGCGACCTGCCGCCGCCGCACCAGCCGTACCCCTGATCGTCGAGGCTACAGCGTCACAGGATCGACTGCAGCACGGCGGTGCGCGCGGCTCCTCGGGATCGAGGACCTGGAGTGCTCACTGGACCGAGGCATAATTTTTACCGCCGAACTCTGGGCAAAGTGATCCGCCGCGGACTCCTCTTGAGTGGGGGGCCAGGTAACCCCGAAGCTCCAGGAACCGGCCCCCATACATAGGGGGAAGCCATGCGGCGCGCACGTTCGAGCCGGATCGCCGTCGCAGCGATCGCGTTCTTGGCCTTCTTGGGGACTTCACACGGCCAGATCCAACCGCCCCCAACCCCGACGCCGGGGTGGGACACGAGGGCGAACCACCTGGGCAACCCGAACTACTTCCAGCCGGCCTATCCGATCGTGTTCGTCAAGGCTCCGCCCGCCTTTGAGCCGCCGCCCGGTGCGACGGTGTGCCGGGACGTGATCCCGAGCATCTACCCACAAGCAGGCTCGGTCGTCAGTTGTGGCGCCCCTCCGCCGGCAGGATGCAACGACTACACGGACGGCCAAGGGCGCTTGCATGACCTGGAAACGGTCGTGCCGCGCGACGCGCAGGAGTTCAACTATCACCTCGGTACCGACGTGATGAGCGCAACGAACCCGGGAGTCGGCAACGAGCTGTGGATCTACATCCCGCCCTATGGCCAGGTCAAGAAGCTGTTCCCCCGGCCGATCCACGATACGAACAACATCATCGATTTCACGCCGAGCGTCGGCTCGGTCGTCGAGCCGAGCCTGTCCGAAGACGGGACGAAAGTCTATTTCTCCTACTTCCAGGATGCGACGGAGGGCGCAGGAACTCTGACCAAACAGATGGAACAGATCCCGAGATCGGGAGCGGACATCTATTCGATCGACCTCGCCCCGCTTCTCGCCAACCCGCTGTTGAATCTCGACTCGCTCACCGTCACGCGGTTGACCACTCGAACGTACACTCCGGGCACGCACACGCAGGCTCCGAGCAGCCGCGATGCCGAGGCGATGAACCCCACGCTGGCCGCGACCACGACCAACGACTTCACCAACTTCGGCACCGTGTACCTGCACCCGACGGAGGTTCGCACCCGCCGCGGGCTGTACCTGGCGTACGCGAGCAACAAGCGCCGCCTGGCCAATTCGAACAACCCGATGTTGCCCTCGAACTACAACCTGAACCTGCATTTCGCCCGCCTGAACCCGGACGGGACGCTCGGACCCGAGGACAACGAGTTCCAGTACTACACGACGACGTCGGCCATGAGCCCCACACCGCTCCGCGAAGGCCTCGCCTTCTCGTACCAGTCGACGACCGACGACCCGCGGTACTGGCACATCCAGAAGCTCGACTCGGAGGGACGTTGGAACTCGCTGATCGGATACGGTTCGGGCGACCAGCTGTTCCACCTCGGGAGCTTCTGCGTCGCTGACGAAGGAGGTAACAAGAAGGACTACTTCGTGGCGCTCAAGTACTACAACATCAACAACGAATCGTTCGGCTCGCTGTGGAGGCAAGATCTGGCCCAGGTGGGCCGGAACATGTACGACAATCCGACCGGCTCAGGGGTCCTCGTTCCCAGCCAGGACGGGGCGACCGAGCTGACCACGGCGCCGGGGGCGTCGCTGTCCCAGGACACTCCGTCCCCCTACGATGCCGCGACCGGAAAGCACTACGGCAAGTTCACGACGCCACGCTGCGGCGGCGTCAACCAGCTGTACTTCGCCTACACGCCAACGAGCGCCAACCATCGACTGCTCGATTACGACTGCAGCCGGGACATCTACCGTTCGCACATCGGCTACCGGCCGAACCTCCTGCCCTGGACCCCGGGCAAGGACGTGCCGATCGGCCACCACACCGTGATCAAGCGCACGAACGACGACTTCAATCTGCTGTGGCCGGTGCCGGTCGTGCCGTGGAGCGTGCGCTCGGACGGGAACGCGACGCAGCTCTTCACCCAGACCGCGGCGACCCAGCCGACCCCGCACATCGTGCCGGGTGAGCCGTTCGCTCTCATTGGAACGTCCGCCCTGTGGAACACCGACCGGCGGCCCCCCGAGTGCTACATCGACCAGACCCAGCCCGGCGGCCCATTCTACTTTCATCCATTTGGCTCGTCGGGGATCGACGCCTTGGGCAACCAAAACGACCAGCTCACGAACAACCAGGACATCTGGACGCAGGTCTATGTGGGCGGATTCTGCAGCCTACCGCCGCAGGACTCGATCCTGGGGATCGCGATCAACGTCACGAGCAACAAGGCCAACATGAACGACTTGATCGGCTACGAGACGGGCGGCTTCAACTCAGCCAAGGAAGCGACGCGCCTGCTCGGCGTGTACGACGTACGCCCCCCGCGTCCCCCCCAGAACGACCAATCGTTCCTGGCTACGATACCCGCGAACGTGCCGATCGAGTTCCACGCGCTCGACTCGATGTATGGGATGAAGCTCGCCGATGTCCGGAGCTGGCACAGTCTCAAGCCGCGCGAGACGCGCACGGACTGCGGTGGCTGCCACCAGCACGAGTCCGGTGCCACAGGCGATTTCATTTGGCGGCACGTTCGCGGACCAGAACCCGCCGCTCGATATGGTGCGTAGCACACCGTCGATCGGATACGGCCCGAACTGTCGCGTCGTACGTCGTCCGACGGACAACGCAGCGGCCGAGAACTACCCCGAGTGGGACGAGATCTGGCAGGGTATGCAGCAGTACTGCGCCGATTGCCACGGGCCGCTTCCCGGGGGGCACACACTGCCGGATTGGTACCAAGACGGTCACGCTGCGCTCAGCTGGAACGCACCGCACCGACGGAATGGCCGTGTATAACGCGATCTTGCTTCGTGGGTTCGCGAGCACGCAGCGGGGCGCGTTGGGGAGCCAGCTGTTCTGGGCGGCCCGCGGCCAGCGCACGGACGGACGCCCCAACGCCAATTCACAGTTCGCGGCGGACTACGACTGCACGAGCTGCTCCCAGAAGGACCGTGTGGGGCTTTCACTATTCGGCCGTGCACAATGCGGCCAGCTTCGAAAACCGACTGCCCGGACGGGAATCAGCCCTACGCCAACTGGGTGTTCAAGCTCGGAAAGTGGATCGACAACCACATGCCGCGCAACACTGGCGGTGCCGAACGCCTACGGCTCGGACTGGTACCACCCGACGGTGGACTCGGCGCTCGATCACGAGCAACTGCGCGCCGACCTCGCTGCGGGTCGGCTGGTGGGACGACACGGGCCAGATCAGCGTCGATCAAGGTGTCGCTCAATGATCAGCCTACGTCGAATCATCTTCGCTCAATCACGGCCGAACGGCATCGAGGAGAACATCGCGTTGCCCGCGGTGTCGAACGCCGACTGGATCACGGTCGAGGTGCGCGATGCGGCGGACAATCGGCAGATCTATCGCAAGCGGATCGACCAGCTGATCGACGAGTGCGAGCCCGCGCCCTAGGAGATCGGTCCTACATCGCCGCCGGGACGGGGTCCCGCAGCGCGATCCGCTGGCGGAGCGAATCGAGTCGCCCGAGGCCGGCGAGGCTCTGGAAGACGCGCTCGGGCGTGCCCCAGTCGCTCCATCCGCAGCCCTCGACAGGCAGGACGGAGAGCGACTCGGCGCGCTCGAGCACGGAGCGGCTGAAGTTCGCGGGCTGCATCTCGGCGTAGATCGCCTGGAGCACGCTGGCCTCGTTATCGGCGCGGCACGCTCCCGCGTAGACGTCGAACAGCGCGGCGTGCGTGGGCAGGTGCTGTGCGGCGAGGCCCCACAGGGCCGAGAGTTTCGCGACCGACACGAACGTGTTCCACAGCCCGCCCCGGGCGAGGAGGCCTTGAGCCACGTCGGGAGCGGGCTTCTCGACGAAGCGCAGCACATCCCGCAGGGCCGTATCCCCGAGCTCCGAGATCTGCGTACCGGGCAGGATCCACCCGTACTCGGTCTCCGGCCGATCGGGGACCACGCCGATCAGGGCGACGAGGTCGGGCATTGCCTCCGCTGCCGAGAGCGCGGCGGTCGTGGCGGCGAGGAACGGAGCCGGGTTCGCGACGTGGTGGTCGGACGGGAAGATCGCGACCCGGGCGTCGGGGTCCGTGGCCAGGATGCGGGCGAGCGGGAGCAGGATCCCGGGCCCCGTGTCGAGGTTCTTCGGCTGGAGCACGACGTCCACACCCGGATAGCCGCGGAGCTGGGTCCGGGCGAGCGTCCCGTGCTCCTGACCCACGACGACGACCGTGCGCTCGGGCGGGATGAGCGGAGCAATCCGGTCGAGCGTGGCCTGGAGCAGCGAACGAGCGCCGTCGATCACGGCAAACTGCTTCGGCAGCTCGCTGCCGTAGAGCGCCGCCGTAAGGGACGACAACCTGCGGCCCTCTCCAGCCGCCAGTACGACGGCCCAGTTCTTCGACGTGCGCTCGGTGCTCACGACTTTCCTGCGCCCAATCTAGTCCCGCCTGCGCGACGTTTCGGGACCGTTATCATCTGCTTTTGGTGAGGGAGGATGCTACTCCGGCTGCGTCGTTTCGCGGCCGCGGAATGTACCTGAATCGGTGCGGTCGACTATCCCGACCTGCGTTACGTCAGAAGCGCGCTCAGGTCGCGAATCACGCCCGGTCCGTCACCGAGCGTGCCCTTGCGATCGACGATCACCGCTGCGCAGCCGGCGGCCTCGGCCCCCGCGCGATCGATCTCCGGTAGGTCGCCGACGTGCAGCGTTTCTTCGGGTCGTCCACCCATACGCTCGAGCACGCGGTGGAAGATCTCGGGGTTCGGCTTCTCGACGCCCTCGAAGTGGCTGACCCCAACGACGTCGAAATACCGCGTAAGGTCGAGCATCTCGAGGACACCGGGAAGGCGCGAATCCCAGTTCGACACCACGCCGAGCCTGCACCCGTTGCGGAGCAGCGCATCGAGCGTCGGGCGCACTTCCGGAAACACGTGCCACGCCTCGGGGTCAAGGAACGCGCGGCGGATCCGGTCGAGAGCGTCGATGCCGGCCCGAGGCTCGATCGGCGAGCCCGTCGCCAGCTCGATCGTACGGTGGGCGAAGCGCAGCCAGAACTCGTCCTCGCCCCCCGGGAAGTGCCGGTACCGGTCGGTGCCGGGCGGGATGAGCCGCTCCATCTCGAGCATCGTCTGCTCGAGCCCGCGCTGGGCCCGCTCTGGGTCGAGGTCGAGCCCGCTGCCCGACAGGCCCCGGGCGTACACCGCGCCGAACGACTCCCGCGGGCCGAGCAGGGTACCGCCGACGTCGAACAGGACGAACCGATACGTCACGACCACCTCGCTTTGCTAGACTGCTGCGTGTCGGTCCTGTTCGAGCCGCAACCCCGCTTCGGCGGACTCCCCGAGTCGGGGTTCCGCGTGTTCTCCATCGACGATCGGGATGAGCGGCGCCAGGCGATCCTCTCCGCGTTTCACCCCGCGCTGCGCGACCTCGGCGCCGACCTGTGCGAGCGCCTCGCGCCGCCCGGTGGGGACGAGCGACCGCTGAACGCGCACCTGCCGCGCCTCGATTGGCCCCGCGGGTACCAGCCATTCTGCACGTGGCTCGCGCTCTCGCGCGAGACCCACGGCTACCAGGCCGGACCGCAGCTCAACGTCGGGGTCCACGCCGATCACGTGGCGGCCCGCCTGGCATGGGACGTGGGGGCCGACGGCTTCGGCCGGTTCGAGTTCCTGTGTCGCCGCGGCCACCTGTCGAGCGAGCTGCGCGAGCTCGCGTCGGCCGAGGGTTTGCTCTTTCGCGTGTACGCCGCTGCGGCCTGGCCGGTCGGGTCGCGCTGCGTGTTCGAGAGCGCGGACGACATCGACGGGTCGTTCGGCGCGTCGAACCGTCGCGGCGTGTGGTGGGAGCTCGGGCAGCGCTGGGAGCTCCCGGCCGCGGGCTCGATCGTTCATACGCCCGAGCTGGGTGCCGAGGCCCTGCGCATCTTCCGTGCTGCGCTTCCGGTGTACGACCGGATCACCGGAAGCTGAGCCACCCGCACTCGCGATACCAGTCCACCGTCGTCCGGAGACCTGCTCGCAGGTCGTGCCGTGCGGACCAGCCGGCGTCCCGTGCGATCGCGGCGGGATCGGCCGTCCACGCCGCGGCCAGGAGCTCGCCCGACTTGTTGGCGTGGAGCAGCGTCGCGCGGCCCGCGAGGTGGGCGGTCAGCCCGGCCGCTCCGAGGACCATCCGTCCGACTCCCGAGGGGATCCGGACGACGCGCACACGCCGTCCGACCGCTCGTCCGACCTCCCGCGCGAGCTGCTCGTTCGTGAAGGGCTCGGCGTGGCACGCGTAGTACGTGCGGGAGACCGTTCGGTCGCTCGTCGCCACGGCGAGGAGGGCTTCCGCCAGGTCCGGCCCGAACGCCGCGCACAGCTCCTGCGCTCCGTCGCCGAACACCGGGACGACGCCGAGCCGCGATAGGCGAAACATCCCCAAGACTTCACGGTCCCGCGGCCCGTAGACCATCGGCGGACGGACGATCGTCCACGCGAGCGTGCTCTCGCGGACGACCCGCTCCCCCGCGAGCTTGCTCCGGCCGTAGGGCGAGAGCGGTCGATCGACGTCGCCTTCCCGGCGCGGCCGTCCGCGCTCGGCCGGTCCGGCAGCGGCCATCGACGACACGTGGACCAAGCGCGGGGTCCGCGCCGTCTCTGCCGCGCGGACGAGCTCGCGCGTGCCGTCGACGTTGGCCCGCACGAACTCGGACTCGCGGCGCGCCTTGATCATCCCGGCGAGGTGGAACACGACGTCCTGATCGCTGACCGCATCGGCCAGGCCCTCCCCGGTCGACAGGTGACCGGCCACGATCCGCACGCCCCGGCGCTCGAGGTCCCGCGTGCGCGCGGGATCGCGTGTCAGGGCGGTCACCGTGTGGCCGGCGCCGACGAGGTGCTCGACCAAGAGACCGCCGATGAACCCGCCGGCCCCGGTGACGAGCGCCCTCATGCCGTTCGATCGTAGATCCGCCACGTCTTGTACTCGCGGCACCCCATGCGCTCGGCAGCATTGCGCATCCCCGCGTTGTCGGCCAGGATCCAGCTGGCCTCGCCCCAGCCGATCCCGCGCGCGCCCGACCGGGTCCAGATCCACTGCCACAGGAGCGCATCGACGCCCTTGCCGCGAAAGTCGGGCCGGACGCCGAGGAGCAGGATCCGCATGCGGCGAAACCGCTCGCGCTTGAGGGCCCACAGGACGCGCAGCGCGCCGGGAAGCAAGCGTCCCTGACGGTTCGTCCGCAGCACCTCGTTGATGTCGGGAAGCGCCAGGCCGAAGCCGACCGGCTCGCCTGCGTGCTCGGCGAACGGAACGAGGTCCGCGATGTGGACGGGCCGCAGCTCCTTGGCCATCTGCGAGAGCTCGCGGTCGGTCATCGGCACGAAGCCCCAGTTGCGGCCCCACGACTGGTTGTACAGCCCGCGCACGGTGGCGACCTCGTCCCAGAACCGTCGCGAATCGAGCGGCCGCAGGGTGACGCCGAGCCGCTCTCCGAGACGCCCGATCGCGCGCCCCAACCGCTCGGGCGGGGGTACGGGATGCTCCGCGTGCCCGCCCCAGAAGCCCAGAAGGTCCTGGGCCGCGCGAAACCCCGCACCTTCGACGAGCTCGACGTAGTACCGAGGGTTCCACGTCGTCAGGAGCGTGGGTGGGGTGTCGAACCCCTCGACGAGCAGGCCGCACTCGTCGTTCGTCGAGAACGACGCCGGACCGCGGAGCACGCGGTAGCCGTGGCTGCGGATCCATTCCGAGGCCGCGTCGAACAGGGCGCGCGCGGCCGGCAGATCGTGCTCGCACTCGAAGAACCCGAAGAACCCGGCGCCGTCGCCGTGGGTCTCGTCGTGCAGCCGGTTCGTGACCGCGGCGATCCGGCCGACCGCGTGGCCGTCGCGCTCGGCGAGGAAATACGCCGCGTTTCCGTGGTCGAAGAACGGGTTCGACCGCCGCGCGAGGCGCCGCCGCACGTCGAAGCGTAGGGGCGGGACCCACAGCGGCTCGCGCGCGTGGAGCCGGTAGGGGAGGTCGACGAATCGGCGCAGCTCGGCCGTGCTGTCGACCAGCCGGATGCGCACCGGGCCCTTCGTCGTCGAGCTCAGATGACGCCGAGCTCGCGCCCGATCTTCTCGAACGCCTCGAGGCAGGCGTCGATCTGCTCGTCGGTGTGCGTCGCCATCAGGCTCGTGCGCAGGCGGCACTCGGCCGCCGGCACGGCCGGCGGAACGACCGGGTTCGTGAACACCCCGGCGTCGAACAGCCGGCGCCAGAACAGGAACGTCCGATCGAGCGTGCCGACGAGCACGGGGACGATCGGCGTCTGGGTCGGCCCGATGTCGAAGCCCAGCTGCCGGAACCCGGACTGTAGCCGGCGCGTGTTGGCCCACAGCCGGTCCCGGCGCTCGGGCTCGGCCTGCAGGACCTCGAGCGCGGCGAGCGTGCCGGCCGTGCTGGCCGGCGGCAGCGAGGCCGAGAAGATCAGCGGTCGGCTGTGGTGCTTGAGGTAGTCGATGACCTCGGCCGATGCGGCGACGAACCCCCCGATCGAGGCCAGGGACTTCGAGAACGTCCCGGTGATCAGGTCGACCTCGTCCGTCAAGCCCAGGTGCGCCGACGTTCCCTGGCCGTTCGGGCCGAGGACGCCGATCGCGTGGGCATCGTCGACCGCGAGCGCCGCGCCGTAGCGCCGCGTCAGAGCGACGAGCGCGCGGACGTCCGCAATGTTGCCTTCCATGGAGTACACGCCGTCGACCATGACCAGCGCCTGGCGATCGGCGTGGGCCACGAGCTTGCGCTCGAGGTCGTTCAGGTCGCCGTGGTTGAACCGCACGACGTCGCCCGCCGAGAGCTGCGCCCCATCGACGATCGACGCGTGATCGAGCTTGTCGAGGAGCACGACGTCGCGCCGCGACACGAGGCCGGCGACGAGGCCGAGGTTCGCCATGTAGCCCGTCGAGAAAACGAGGCACGCATCCTTGCCCATGAACCGTGCGAGGGCGTCCTCGAGCTGGCAGTGCAAGTCGAGCGTGCCGTTGAGGAACCGGCTCCCGGTGCAGCCCGAGCCGTAGCGCCTGAGCGCCGTCTCGGCGGCCTCGATGACCCGCGGGTGGTGCGTCAGCCCGAGGTAGTTGTTCGAGCCGAGCATGATCCGCCGCCGGCCCTCGATCACGACGACCGTGTCCTCGGAATCGGAGATCGGGCGGAAGTACGGATAGATGCCGGCCGCGCGCGCCTCACGGGCCCGGGTGTACTTGCGGCACTTGTCGAGGAGCGCGGCACCGTCGACCGCCGGGCGGGGCTTCGGCTTCAGCTGCACGACGCCGCCCGCCGGGGTCGCGATCCGTCGCCGACGAGCCACGCGCCGGAAAGGGGCGATACCGCCTTGGAAGGTGTCGTTCACCCGGTATTCACCTCTCCCAGCACGGCCCCGAAGTATAGCGCGACACGGTCCGGTCAGCGGAGAATGCGCGGCCCGTGGAGCGGGGGCCGCCGCTGCCACGTTTCGAAGGCGGCCCGCAGCTCCTCGGCATCCGCCCACTCGGCCAGCGCAGCGTCGGCGCGAATCGGCTTGCCGGCGTGACCGTCGTCGTCGCTTCTCATGTAGATCCCCCACGACGAGACGCGGTCGAGGCCGCCGTGCGTGGCTTCGAGCTTCCCCCCCAGGAGCCACGCGCCGGTCCGTGCGGAGCGGATTCCGAGAGCATAGCCGGGCGCGTAGGAGAACAGCACCGTTGCCGTGTTGCGCACGAACCGGCCCTCGAGCCCGTCGACGAGCCGTGCCAGGGCGTCCGGGAAGTCACCCGACGCCGTGGCCTCGAACCAGTCGGCCTCGGAGCCGAACCCCGCGGGGTCGAGCCGACCGGCGTCAGCCAGCTGCGAGCGGGCCGCCATGAGCCGCAACGGGTCGCCCGCACGCGGCTCATAGGCCAGACGCCGCGTGGGCGCCGTGCCGTCCCAGCGCACGAGCGCGTCGCTGTCGCGCCCGAGGACGCGCATCTCACCGGCCTTCGTGATCCACGCCGCGATCTCGACACCGGTGAGGCCGAGCATCGCGCGCGCCGCGGTCTCCGCGTGCTCGAGCGACAGGAACAGCGCGCCGTAGCCACAGAGGCCGTAGGTCACGAGGACGACGTCCTCGGGGCGCTTCAGCTTGTCCGACGGCCTCAGGCCGGCATCCTTGAGCGCCCGCCCCGCGCCCCCGGTTGCGCGAATCTTGCCCCCGCCATTGCCGTGATCCGACAGCACGATCACGCGCAGCGGGCGACCGTACCGCGCGAGGTGCTCCTCCCGCAGCCGCTCGATCCGCTCGGAGAATTCGATCAGCAAGCGGATCGTCGGCTCGGCACCGTCGAGATGCGCGAGGGCGTCCGTCGCCCCCACGAGCCCGAGCATCCGCGCCGCCGGTGCGTCGAGCACGAGCTTCTCGATCCGCTCCATCTCTTTGCGCGCCTCGTGGTGCGGCCAGAGGAACGAGGTGGCCTTGGCCCAGTTGCTGGTCGTTCTCGCGTCGAACAGACCGCGCCACGCGCCGGCGTGCTTGTGGTGCGCCATCGGGTTGCCGCCGAGGACCCGGTTCTGGTCGTGATCGAAATGCCGGACCTCGTAGCCCTGCATCCGCTCGGAGCCGAGCGGCGACAGGATCGCGACGAACCCGACGTTCGTCATCGACGGAAACGTCGAGACGAGCGGGCGCGGCTCGGGCCAGCCGGCGAACGCCCCGCGCGCGCGGGCGTCGACGAGGTGCTGATACGCGACGCCGTCGAGCGCGAGGATCAGCGTGTTCGCATCGTCGGCCGGACGCTCAGCGGCGAGGGGGCCGGGGCCGACCGTGAGGCCCACCAGAACGGCGAACGCGAACGCGAGCGCGAGCGGCGGGCGCCTCATTCGAGCGGTGTCCCATCGGGGCGGATGAACGGCGGACCGGGATGGGGCGTGGTGGCGATGTGCTCGTCGGCCAGTCGCACGAGGCCCTCGACCGTGTCGCGCACGACCTTCTTGGCCAGGAGCCACTGGGTCGCCCCGACGAACCCGCCGGGATCGGTCCACGTGAAGTGCTCGACGAGCGTGCAGCTCGGAGCGACGGGGACGAGGAGCCAGCTTCCGCGGCTGCGCTCGATCGGCGTCAGCTTGGCCGCGATCTCCTGGACCTTCGGCCGCGTCCGGTCGACGTCGGCCATTCGATCCTCCCAAACGAGCTCCCACATCCGCCCGTGGGTCGAGACGTACAGCTCGCGGTTCATCCACACCTGGCTGGCCCACCACCGGCCGACGCCGACTTCCTGGAAGCTCTGGAGCAACAGGCGGCTCGCGCCGCGGGGCGTCCCGTCGATCACCTCGGACGTTCGCACGGGGATGTAGTCGCCGACGATCGCGTGGTGGTCCTCGTCGTTCAGCGCCTTCCACAGCGGCTCGATCGGGCGCTCGGCGACGAGCACGCCGAACGCCCGGTCCCCGTCACGGGCGGCGACGGCTCGACCGACGCGGCGGAGCGCCGCGCCATAGAGATCGCTCGGCAGCGGCGCGGCGAATCGCGCCATGCGCGACGCCCGCGCCAGGTCGATGGCCCGCACGTCCCGCTCGAGCTCCGCGGCCGTCGGGCAGCCGGCGCTCGCCCGCGACGCGACCAGGAGGGAGAGACCGATCGAGCCCGCCAGGCGCAGCACCATCCGAGAAAGGTAACACGCGGGCCCGCAGCATCGGCAGCCCCTTGACCGGGCCGGGGCGGATGACGCAAATGGGTCCGCCGGAGGTTCCCATGGAGTGGTTGCTCGACCCCCAGGTCTGGATCGCCCTCGTGACGTTGACGGTCCTCGAGATCGTCCTGGGCGTCGACAACATCATCTTCATCTCGATCCTGACCGGTAAGCTCGAGGCGGCTAGCCGCCAGAAGGCCCGGACGATCGGCCTGGCCCTCGCGATGATCACGCGGATCCTGCTCCTCGTGTCGCTCGCGTGGATCGTGCGCCTGACGCGGCCGCTGTTCACCGTGCTCGAGCACGGTGTGTCAGGGCGCGACCTGATCCTGATCCTCGGCGGTCTGTTCCTGCTCGCGAAGTCGACGCACGAGATCCACGAGCGCCTCGAAGGCGACGTGGAGCACGGGGGAGGCGGCGCGCGCTACGCCTCGTTCGGCTTCGTGCTCACGCAGATCGCGATCCTGGACATCGTGTTCTCGCTCGACTCGGTGATCACGGCCGTGGGCATGGTCGATCGCGTTCCGGTCATGGTTGCGGCGGTCGTGATCGCCGTGGTGTTCATGATGGGCTTTGCCCGCGCGATCGGCGATTTCGTCGAGCGGCACCCGACGATCAAGATGCTCGCGCTGAGCTTCCTGCTGCTCATCGGAATGGCGCTCGTCGCCGACGGGTTCGGGCTGCACATCCCGAAGGGCTACATCTACTTCGCGATGGGCTTCTCGGTGTTCGTCGAGATGCTGAACATCCGACTGCGGAAGACGCGACGGCAGCCGGTGCGGCTACGGCAGCCCTACTCGGACAAGGGCGGGGCCGCGTCGACACCCTGAGCCGGAGCGGCCGACAGATCGGTCGGAGCGCGGAGGACCGCGTCGAGGCCGGTCAGCCGCAATACACTCGCGACCTGCGGCGACGGATCGCGGACGACGAGGCCCGTTCCGTGCTCCGCGGCGCGGGCCCGCGCGCGCAGCAGCTCGCCGAGCCCGGACGAGTCGACGTACGACACGCGCGCGAGATCGACGATCAACCGCTCGAAACCCTGCTCGAGCAGCGGATCGATCGCGTCGCGCAGGCTCATCTGCGCGTCTCCGGCGGTCAACCGTCCGGACACGCGCACGAGCGCCTGCGCCGCGCCGGTCTCGATCTCGCACTCGATCAGCGGTGGCATGATTTCGGCTC
This sequence comes from uncultured Acidobacteriota bacterium, assembly GCA_963824225.1. Taxonomy (GTDB): domain Bacteria; phylum Acidobacteriota; class Polarisedimenticolia; order Polarisedimenticolales; family Polarisedimenticolaceae; genus CAWGOF01. Next base: position 2,840,886 of record CAWGOF010000003.1, read on the forward strand.
CCGTGTTCCGGTCCATTGTCTCAACATCTGCGGATCACCACCAGCGACAGGTCGTCCCCGGCCCGAGCGTCGCCGAGAAACCGGTCGACCTCGGTCAGCAGGCGCTCGCCGACCGCCGACGGCTCGAGGTTCCCCAGCCCGGACACGAGCGACTCGAGCCGTGCCGCCCCGAACTCCTCGCCCGCCGGATTGCTGGCCTCGGTCAGCCCGTCCGAGTACGCGAGCAGCACCTCGCCCGACGCGAGGTCGACGGTTCGTTCCTCATACGCCACGCGGGGCAACATTCCCAGGGGAAAAGACGAGGCGCCCAGGCGCTCGACGCCGTTCCGGCGGATCAGGAACGCCGGGTTGTGCCCGGCGTTGAGGTAGCGCATCCGTCCGGAGTTGTGCTCGACCTCGGCGTAGAACAGCGTCGCGTAGCGGTTGTCGATCCCGTCGCGGTGCAGGATCGTGTTGACCCGCGTCCCCAGCTCGTCGAGCGACACCGCCTCGGGGACGAGCGCGCGCAGCGTGGCCTGGAGCTTGGCCGAGAGCAGTGCCGCGCCGAGGCCCTTGCCCGCGACGTCACCCAGAGCGACCCCGTGGCGGAACCCGTCGAGCGCGATGTAGTCCACGAGATCGCCGCCGACGTCGTTCGCCGGCCGTGTGTAGCACCAGAACGACCAACCTGGCACCGTCGGGTTGCTCCGGGGCTGGAGCGCGATCTGCACGTCCCGGGCGATCTGGATCTCGTCCCGGGCCAGGAGCTTGTCCTTCAGCTCGAGCATCAGGGTCACGAGCAACAGCACCCAGCCCCACGGCCGCAGGTCGGCCGAGAAGCCCCAGCCCATCAGCAGGAACGACGTGTTGCCGAGGATCGTCAATACGACCGACAGGAGGAGCATGATCCGCCGCGCCGGCGACAGCTTCATGAACAGGCTGTGCAGGAGCCAGCCCAGAACCATGAACGACCGGCGCACGCGCCCCATGCCGGCGAGGCGGGTGCGCTCCTCCTCGTCGAGGTAGAACGCGTACAGCTCGCGCAGCTCGCGCCAGTAGTCGCGGCTGAACCGCATCCGTCGCAGGTCCTCGACGAAGACCCGCCGCAGGCTCGGCGCCGACTGCCCCATGCTGCTCCCGGAGACCGTGGATCCCACCGATCGCGCCCCAGTGTAGCGGAGCCCGGGCGGGCGGGTCACGAACGATGGAACCGCCGTGGGGGTCCGCACGTTCTACTCAACGCGCCGCCCGGGAGGAGGGTTCGCTCATGCCCAAAGTTCCTCGGATCGTCACAATCGCCGGGCTCTTGCTCGTGTCGGCCTTTGCGACCCACGCCGGGACCCGCATCGAGCGCGAGCTGAAGCTCGGCCCGGGCGGTGTCGTCGTCCTCGATGCGAGCGGTGGCAGCATCCAGGTGGTCGGATCGTCGCGGTCGACCGTCCGCGTCGTCATCACGGCGAAGCGGGACATCGAAGACGACCACGCCGTGGAGTTCGGGGAACAGGCGGGCCGGGTGACGGTGCGTGTCGAGCGCAAGAACGACGTATCGCACTGGTTCAGCTGGCGCGGCGCGGGGTTGCGGCTCGAGGTCGAGGTCCCGGCCGACGCCAAGCTCGAGGTCGACACCTCGGGCGGGTCGATCGACGTCGAGAGTGTGCGCGGCGAGCTGCGTCTGTCGACGTCGGGCGGCTCGATCCACGCGACCGAGGTCGGGGGTGCCGTCTTTGCCGACACATCGGGAGGTGCGATCGAGATCGAGAATGCGGGCGGTGACGTCCGGGCCGAGAGCTCGGGCGGCGGGATCCGCATCCGCGGCGCGAAGGGGAGCGTGCTGGCCGATACGTCGGGAGGCGGGATCGAGATCGAGGATGCGGGCGGTGACGTCCGAGCTGAGACCTCGGGTGGCGGGATCCAGGTGCTCGCCGCACGAGGGCGCGTCGAGGCCGACACCTCGGGTGGTCCCGTACGCGTCGAGTTCGCGCCGGGGAACGCTCGCGGCGGCAGCCTGTCGTCGTCGGGTGGCGGTGTGACCGTGAGCGTGGATCCCGGCGTGGGCCTCGAGGTCGACGCGTCGACCTCGGGAGGCCGCGTCGTCGCCGACATCCCGGTGCGCGTGCACGGGGAGATCTCGAAGTCCGAGCTCCGGGGCACGATCGGCAGTGGCGGCGCGCTGCTCAAGCTGCGCTCGTCGGGCGGTGGGATCCGGATCGAGGGCGCCCCGCCGACACGCTAGGGTGGTACGATGCCGCGCGCATGCGCCGGCTCGTCACCACGCTCTTCGTGCTCGGGGCCCTGAGCGCGACGGCCTGTAGCAAGTCCGAGACACCTTCGTCGTCCCCTGCGCCTACGGCCAAGCCGACGGCGCCCCCGTCACGCGACGGGCAGAGCGCGTCTGCCGACGGCACGTCGATCGCGTACACGGACACCGGGTCGGGCGACGGCGCGCTCGTCTTCGTCCACGGCTGGGCGACCAACCGAGGGTACTGGGAGGCGCAGGTCGAGGATCTGGCGCGGGACTACCGCGTGGTCACGATCGACCTCGCGGGCCACGGCGACTCGGGGAAGGAGCGCACCGACTGGTCGATCGAGGCGCTCGGCAAGGACGTCGTGGCGGTCGTGAACGACCTCAACCTGCGCAGCGCGATCCTGATCGGCCACTCGATGGGCGGGTTCGTGGTGGTCGAAGCGGCGCGGATGCTGCCCGGTCGAGTCGTCGGTGTGATTGGCATCGACACGTTGCACGACGTGGAGATGCGCTTTCCCAAGGAGCAGTACGACGAGCTCCTGAACGGGCTCGGACGCGACTTCGCCGGCACGTGTCGCACGTTCGTCCAAAGCATGTTCATCGAGGGGAGCGATCCCGAGCTCGTGAAAGAGGTCACGGACGACATGTGCTCGACGCCCCCCGAGATCGCGATCGGGGCGCTGCGGGCGGCGAGCACCTACGACGCGGCGGCCGGGCTCGACGCGGCCAAGGTCCCGCTGCGCTGCGTCAACGGGACCCACTTCCCGACGAACGTCGAGACGAATCGAAAGCACACGCCGAGCTTCCAGGTGTACACGATCGAGGGCACCGGCCACTTCCCGATGCTCGAGCGTCCCGTCGAGTTCAACCGCCTCCTGCGCCAGGCGGTCGAGGAGCTCACCGGCCCCAAGTGAGGCCGAAACTCAGAGTGTCCCCGTTTCCAGCTTTTTCAATAGGTCGGGGTAGCGGCGGCGGCTGACCTCGATCTCGAGGCCGTTGGTCAGGCGCACCTGGCCCTGGCCGCCGTGGGGCACGACCTCGCGGACCGCGTCGAGGCGCACGATCGCCGCGCGCGACACGCGGAAGTACGCCTCGGGGTCGAGCCGCTCCTCGAGCTCGGCCAGGCTCGGCTCCATCCAGTAATGGTGGTCCTTCGTCTGGAGCATCGTCAGCCCGCCGTCGGTCAGGAAGCACAGCACCTCGTCTCGCGGCACGACGCAGTAGCGCTGGCCCTTCCGGGCCAGGAACCGCGTCGGCTGACCGGCGATCGCGCGACCGGCACGCGCGATCCCGGCATCTGCCTCGTCCCGCGAGCGTTCGAGCACGCGCTCGATCGCCTTGGCCAGACGCGCGCGGGTCACGGGCTTGAGCAGGTAGTCGACCGCGTGCAGCTCGAACGCATCGACCGCGTACTCGTCGAACGCCGTGCAGAACACGATCTTCGGTCGAGGTGCGGCGAGTGCGGCCGCGACCTCGAGGCCGGTCGAGCCCGGCATCTGGACGTCGAGGAACACGAGGTCCGGCTCGAGCTCGGCGATCCGCTCGAGCGCCTGCACGCCGTCCTCGGCCTCGCCCGCGATCTCGATCTCGGGGTGCGCCTGGAGCAGCCGCCTGAGACGCTCGCGCGCCGGCTGCTCGTCGTCGACGAGGAGCGTACGCACGCTCGCGCTCAGCGGGCCCGGGCGACGATGACGGTCCGATCGTCGCTCGCCGGAGCACCCTCGGTGAACCCGTCGAGCGCCTCGAGCACGCCGTCGCAGATGCGTTCCGGGGGCCCGCCCGAGAGGCGCGCCAGCACGTCCGAGAGGCGCACGGGACCGAACTCCACGCCCTGCCGATCGGTGGCCTCGGTCACGCCGTCCGTGTAGGCGCACAGCACGTCGCCCGGTGTGAGCACCGTCGTGCGCGCGAGCCACGTTCCGTCGGGCAGGAGACCGATCACGGTGCCGCTCGCGTCGAGCGTCTCGGACGTCGCCGCCCCGGCGCGCAGCACGAACGGCGGCAGATGTCCGGCGTTGACGTAGGTCAGCACGCCCGTCTCCTCGTCGTAGACGCCGTAGAACAGCGTGGCGTAGCGGTGGCTCTCGACCGACGAATGCAGCGACCGGTTGAGCTCGCGCATGAGCTCGGGGAGCTCGGTCGCCCCGTGCCGCGGGGCCAGGCTCTGGACCCGCGCCTGGAGGCCGGCCATCAGGAGCCCGGCGTACAGCCCCTTGCCCGACACATCGCCCAGCGCGATCCCGATCCGACCCGCGCCGAGCGCCAGGAAGTCGTAGTAGTCGCCGCCGACCTCGCGCGCGGGCGTGCAGCGGCCGGCCAGCTCGAGCGTGCGTGTCGCCGATGCCGTGGGGTAGAGCCGCTCCTGCGCTCGCCGTGCATCCGCGGCCTCGTGGCGCAGCCGGTCGTCCTCGTCGACCATCCGCCGCACGCGATCGATGGTCCGGGTCAAGCGCACCTGGGACACCGGCTTGAGCACGTAGTCCGCGGCGTCCTCGTCGAACGCCTGGACCGCGTACTGGTCGTACGCCGTGCAGAACACCGTCCGCGGCCGGGGCGGTACAAGGCGCTTGGCCACCTCGATTCCCGAGAGCCCGGGCATCTCGATGTCCAGGAACACCAGGTCGGGACGATCGGCCTCCACGCGCTCGAGCGCTTCTCTTCCGTCCGCGGCCTCGGCCGCGACCTCGATCCCGTCGATCGTTTCGAGCATCCGGCGCAGGCGGTCGCGCGCCGGCTCCTCGTCGTCGACGATCAGGACGCGCAGCGCTCTCATGCGACGCCCGTGCGCTGACGCGCGCCCGCGTCGAGCGGGAGCACGAGCGCGACGACCGTCAGGCCGCGTGACTCGTCGCGCCGCACGACCAGGCTCGCACGATCGCCGTAATGGCCGGCCAGGCGCTCGCGCACGTTGCGCAGGCCGTACCCCGAGCGCCGGGCGGTCGGTGCGGGACGGTGCGCGGCGGGGTCGGGGGTCTCGAACCCCGGGCCCGAGTCGCGGACCTCGACGACGAGCGCTCCGTCCTCGGTCCGGGCCTCGACCTCGATCCGGGCCGGGCCGCGCACGACGGCCACGCCGTGCTTGACCGCGTTCTCGACGAGCGTCTGGACGAGCATCGTCGGCAGGCGCGCGGCGGCGACGTCGGGTGGAGCCGAGACGCTGACCTCGAGCCGCCGCCCGAACCGGGCGCGCTCGACCTCGAGGTACGAGCGCACGAAGTCGAGCTCCTCGGACAGCACGGCCCACTCGGTCTCCGAGCCGCGCAGCGTGTAGCGGAAGATCTCCGCCAGCTGCTCGAGCGTCTCGTCGGCCCGCGCCGGATCCTTGTGGATCAGGCCGGCGATCGCGTTCAGCGCGTTGAACAGGAAGTGCGGGTTGATCTGGGCCCGCAGGGCCTTGAGCTCCGAACGGCTCGCGGCGAGCGACAGCTCACGGGCCCGCGTCTCGTGCTCCTGGCGCCGGGCCTGCAGGTCGATGTTCTCGAGCATGTGCGACAGGACATCGGCGAGCGAGCCGATGAGCGTCCGATCCGCGCCGAAGTACGGGATGTGGTTCTCGCGCCGACCCATGCGGATCGCCCCGACGACCTCGCCGCCCGACCGCACGGGCACCTCGATCGCGGCGTCGAACGAGCCGCCGGCCTCGTCCGTCGAACCGAGCCGGACCTGGGCCGGGGCGCGGAAGATCGCCGACAAGCCGCGCTCGGCCTGCTCGACGAGCTGCTCGCGCGTCACGGCGTCGCGCAGTCCGGCGAGAAACCGCTTGATCGCCTCGACCGGCGGGAGGAGCCGGCCGAGCCACACGCTGTCGAGCCAGCGCCCGAGGCGCCGGTGCAGCCACGGGAGCGCGAGCGCCACGGGGAGCAGGAACAACGCCAGGACCCACGGACGCGCTCCGCCCGTGGCCAGGCCGTCGACGAGTGGCAGGGCGAGCCCGAAGAACGCCGCAAGCACGAGCAGCGCGACACCGAAATACACGCCGCGCTTGACGAACAGGTCGACGAACTCGAACCGGCTCTCGTGGTACGTCCCGGTGAACATGAACACGAGCGGCAGAGCGCCCCCGAACAGGCTCAGGAACTCGTCGATCGGCAGCCGCCGGAAACTGGCGAACACGACGAGCGCGGCGAACAGGAACAGAACGCCGTAGAGCGCGACCATCGACCGTCGGCCGCGGCGCTCGTCCGTCGTCTCGCGGTGCTTGCGCCCGACCGACAGGGCGAGCGAGCAGAAGATCGCGGTCAGGCCGAACGTGACCGCGAAGCTGCAGCCGATCATCAGGTTGACCGACACGAATCGCGGAACGATGCGGAAGATCGCCAGCGTGCAGTACGTGGCGGCGAGCGGCGACAGGATCCAGCCCAGCACGATGCCCCAGCGCCAGGCCCGGTGCGTCAGCGGGCTGCGCTCGTGGATCTCGTGGTACGTGGACTCGATGAGGATCGGCGGGAACAGGAGCGACAGGTCGAGCCGCGCCAGGTCGAGCCAGTCGCGCAGCTCGCTCGCCGGCAAGAGCTCGCGCAGCGTGTGCAGCACGAACCACACGCAGCACAGGCCGAGGAGCACGAAGTTCCAGCGCAGCGCCGGCGTGGGACGCGTGGTGCGGACGCCGTCCTCTCCGACGGCACGGGTGGCCCGCAGCATGTACTGCAGCACCGATCCGCAGGCGTAGATCCCGAACGCGTAGATCAACAGCGAGACGACGTGGAGCGTGAGCATGGCACTCTCGGAACGTCAGGATACGGCATCGCCCGGCGCCGAGGGCCCGGCCCGGGGCGAGCGGTCGAACCGGCGGCCCGAGCGGCGAGAAACCGCGGGTCTACGGCCGCAGCGGGCTCAGTCCGCGCCGCCGAGGCCGCGCTGGCTTGACCCAAGCGAGGTTCCACCGTAGAAAGAACTCTTCCGGAACGGAGTGACCATGCGAACCCTGAGTCCGCCGGAGCGGTGCTCCTGCCTGGTCGTCGTTCTGCTTCTGTGCCCGGTGGCGGTTGCGGACGTCGTGCACCTCGAGCCCGCGAAGGACAACAGCCTGATCGAGAGCTCGTCCGGCGCCTTGAGCAACGGCGGCGAGGCGTTCCTATTCGTCGGACGCACGAACCAGGATTCGGAGTCGCTTCGCCGGGGTGTCGTGGCCTTCGACCTGCAGGGCATCCCCGCAGGCTCCACGATCACGTCGGTGACACTGACCTTGCACATGAGCATCACGCGCGCAGGTCCTCAGACGGTCACCGTCCATCGTGCTCTTGCGGATTGGGGGGAGGGTACGGCGGCTGGCTTCGGTATCGGTGCGCCGGCCCAGCCGGGAGACGCCACCTGGCTTCACACGTTCTACGACACGGCGTTCTGGAGCACCCCCGGAGGTGACTTCACGTCGATTCCCAGCGCGAGCACGACGGTCGATCAGATCGGCTTTTACACGTGGGGCCCGACGGCGGGGCTCGTCGCCGACGCTCAGTCCTGGATCGACGAGCCGATCACGAACGACGGCTGGATCGTCCTCGGCAACGAGGCCACGAACGGGACGGCCAAGGCCTTCGATTCGCGGGAAGGCGACCGGAAACCGCTCCTGACCGTCGAGTACGAGCCGCCATGCGCGCCGGATCCCGAAGGGCCCGGCTACTGGCATCGTCAATGCCTATCGGCGAGCGGGAGAATCCCTGCGGACCCGCTCGAGGCACACTTCGACAGCGTCATGCTGTGCGCCGATACCCGGCTCGCGGAGCTCGGTCTCGACCTGGGCACCTGCGAAGCGATCGATCTGGATCCTCCCCCGACATGCGCGGACAAGTCGCGGAGAGTGCTTGCGACGCTCGTGTTCAACGTCTGCGCGAATCGGCTGCAGACGAGCTGCCCCGCGAATGCGTTCCGCTCGACTTGTGCCGAAGGCACGATCGGCACGCTGATCGAGGGGTTGGCCGCGACGATCCGGGAGGGAGACTGCCCTCCAGAAGGATCTTGCGTGCCCTAGCTGCGTAGCGTCCGGCCTTGCCGCGTGCAACCCCGGGTGGGACAATCCGCCCGATGCCCCGGCACGAGAACGACACGCGGCCGTGCGTCCTGCTGCTGATGCCGACCACGAGCTACAAGGCGCAGGCGTTCCTCGACGCCGCGCGCGCGCTCGACGTCAACGTCGTGATCGGGACCGAACGCAAACAGGCGCTCGAAACCGTGCTCCCGGACCATTCCCTGACGATCGACTTCGGGCGCTCGGATCGCACGGTCCGCACGATCGTCGCCCTCGCCGCGCGGCGCCCGCTCCGGGCGATCGTCGGTACGGACGACGAGACCGCGATCCTCGCGGCCCAGGCCGCGCACGCGCTGGAGCTCCCGCACAACCCGCCCGAGGCGGTGCTCGCCGCCCGGGACAAGCACGCGATGCGAACCCGGCTCGCCGAGGCCGGGCTCGCCGGCCCCGCGTTCCGCCTGCTCTCCGTGCACGCCGACGCCGCGACGGCCGCCCGCCGTGCACCGTATCCGTGCGTGCTGAAGCCGCTCGGGCTCTCGGGCAGCCGCGGCGTGATCCGCGCCGACGATCCGGCCGAGTTCGTCTCCGCATTCCGACGGATCGTGAGGATCCTGCGCGCGCGGGACGTGCGACGGAAGGTCGTCGACGCGCGCCATGTGCTCGTCGAGGAATACATGTCGGGCGACGAGGTCGCGGTCGAAGGGATTCTCGACCGCGGGCGGCTGCGCGTGCTGGCGATCTTCGACAAGCCCGACCCGCTCGTCGGTCCGTTCTTCGCCGAGACGATCTACGTCACGCCATCGCGCCACGCGCCGGCGGTGCGACGCGCGATCGCGCGGGAGACGGAGCGCGGGTGCGTGGCGCTCGGCCTGCGCGACGGACCGGTCCACGCCGAGCTGCGCATCGACGGCCGAGACGCGCGCATCGTCGAGATCGCAGCGCGGACGATCGGCGGGCTGTGCTCGCGGATTCTGCGCTTCGGCGCCGGCATGTCGCTCGAGGAGATCGTGCTGCGTCATGCGCTCGGGCTCGACGCGCACGGCGCGCGCGAGCGCGCGGCCGCCGGGGCCATGATGCTCGCGGTGCCGCGCGCGGGCATCCTGCGTGCGGTTCGAGGCCTCGAGGCCGCGCGGAGCGTGCCGGGCGTGGTGGACGCCGTGGTGACGATCGCCCGGGGCGCGTCGGTCGAGCCGCTCCCCGAGGGCGACCGCTACCTCGGGTTCCTGTTCGCGCGGCGGGCGACGCCCGCGGGTGTCGAGACCGCGTTGCGCCGAGGCCAAGCGTGCCTGTCGATCGACATCGATGCGGCGCGGAAGGCTACACGCCCGGCGCTGCGTGACGGGGATCCGCCGGATCCCCGAGCGGCTCGGCTCAGCAGAACCAGGGCTCGGTGAGCCGCGGCGGGATCGGTCGCGGCGGCACGAACACCCGCGCCGGGAGAGTCTTGCGCAGCCGGCCGGCCCGGCGCTCGGCGGCGGTCCGCACGCGCTCGAACGTCGCGTTGGGGTCCGCGCTCGCCCGCGCGGCATCGGCCGCGATCGTGGCGACCTCGGACTGCAGCTCGTCCATTCGTCGGTCGGGATGGACCCATGCGTGGGAGAACCTGTCGGGCACGAGCGGGCCGAGGAACCGCTGCATCGGCGGGTAGCTCGCGAGGAGCGAGCCCGGCGGCACGAGCAACCGGATCGACAGCTGCACCGGATCGACCGCGGCCACGAGATCCCGCGTGTCGATCCAGTCGAGCAGCTCGACGTAGTCCGCGAGCGTCGACCACGGCGTGAACGGCAACAGCGACGGCCGCAGCGCGATCCCGACGTCCGCGAGCAGGCGCTGGGCCTCGAACACGTCGGCGCGACGGTGGTTCTTGTCCAGGTGCTCGAGCACGACGTCGCTCAACGACTCGACGGCCGAGACGACGAACAAGCAGCCGCACTGGGCCAGCTCGGGCAGAACGCGCCGGTGACGCAGCACGTGCTCGATCTTCGTCGTCACGTCGAGCGTGAGCTCGGGGAGCTCGGCATGGATCGCCCGGATCACGGCGAGCGCGTGGCGCGGACCGTTGAGGAAATCCGGATCGGCGAACGTCACGTGACGCACGCCGCGCGCGACGAGCCCGCGCACGTCCTCCAGCACGACGTCCCGGGGCACGACGAAGAATCGGCCGCCGTAGATCGGGGGGATCGGACAGTGCCGGCACCGGTGCCGGCACCCGCGGCTCGCCTCGACCGCGGCCGCCAGCACCTCGACGCCATCCCGCACGAGGCGCGCGTAGCGCTCGGGGCCGGGTAGTCCTACGCGCGACGGAACGGCGAACGCGACCCGCTCGAGGTGCGGCCGCGCGGCTCGGCCCGGAAGGGAGAGCCACGGCAGCTCGTCGAGCGGCCGGCCGTCCTCGAGCGCCTGCGCCAGGGCGACGAGCGGCGGCTCGACCTCGCCCGACACGATCGAGTCGGCAGCACCGACACCGAGGAGGTGCTCGGCGTTGAGCGCCGCGTACAGGCCGAAGAAGCACACGTGAGCCGCGGGCAGCGCTTCGCGGATGCTCCGCGCCGCCTCGCTGCCGATGTGTAGCGCCGTGTGCATCGGAACGGAGATCAACACGAGCCGGGCTCGCGCGTCACGCGCGCGCTCGACGACGCGCTCGAGCGGCTCGACGGCGAGATCCGCCGCCGCGGGACGGAACCCTGCACGCTCGAGGAACGCGACGGCGCTGGCGACGGCGAGCGGCTGGTGCCCGAGCTCGTAGCACGAGAGGACCTGGATCGCGCCCGGGTCCCTCACGAGGGGATCACTTCGCCGGCTGGTAGTACGGGTTCGTGCCCGAGGCGTGGTCGGTCACGTCCATCACGCGCGTCAGCCCGGGCACCTCGGTGAACAGGATGCGCTCGACGCCCTGCTTGAGCGTGACGTTGACCATGCCGCAGCCCTGACAACCGCCGCCGAAGCGCAGGTACGCCGTGTCGTCCTCGATGGCCACGAGGTCGATGAATCCGCCGTGCGACGCGACGGCCGGGTTGATCTTCTCGTCGAGCGCCTTCTGCACCGCCTCGGCCATCGGTCCGCTCGGTCGCGGCTGCCCCGCGTTCGGCGCGTCGACCTTGAACCCGCTTCCGCCGAGGTTGTCCACGAAGTCGACGCTCGCACCCTCGAGATACTTCGCGCTCGTCGGGTCCATGTACACGAGGAATCCGCCGACGTCCTGGACCACGTCGTCGCTCGTCGCCTGGTCCGGCGCGACGAAGTTCAGCGCGAACTCCGGATGATGGGTGCCGCCCCCCTGCACGATGACGCGCAGGCCGTGGCCTTCGCGCTGTTCCGCGGCGACGATCTCGGTGAACTTCTTCCTGGCCGCTTCGGTGACCTGGATCATGGCTGGCTCCCGGGATGGGTCGTCCATCACTGTACCATTGGCCATGGGGGCCGGTCGGCGGTTCTTGACCTCCGAGCTAGACTGTCCCGCGCTCGACACTTTCGGGCAAAGAGGAAGCCGATGATTCGACGTTCCGCCGTCTTTGCCGGCCTGCTGCTGGCCACGTTCCTGCCCGTCCTGGCCCAGGAAGCCGAGGTCGTCCTCGGCGGGCGGATCCTCGATTCCCAGGACCGGCCGGCCGTGGGCTACCGCGTCGTTCTGCGCGTCGAGGGCGGCACGGACGTGTTCCTCAGCTCGCCCGCCGACGACGAAGGGAACTACAGCGTAGCGGTGCCCTCGGGGCAGCCGTACGTGATCGTCGCGGCGATCGCGCCGAACGGCGACCGAACCGCGCTCCCGGTGCTCCCGCCGATCGCGGCGCATCCGGGCACGCGCGAGGATGTGGCGTTGCCGTTCTCGCTCGGAGCGATCGCGTCGGCGTTTCCCCAGACGTTTCCCAAGGGCGATCGGCTGTTCCTCGCCTTCGCCGAGGATGCGACGATCGCCGATGGCCTCACCGCGGGCCCCCAGGTCGAGCACGACGAATTCGAGTCCGGCAGCACGGACGGTATCGAGGTTCTCGGCGCCGTGTCGTTCGAGAGCATTCCGCGCGTCGAGTTCGGCGCACGCCTGGGCTTCGAAGATGGGGAGACGGACAGCGGTCTGCGCGATCTCGATGCGTGGCTCAAGGTCGAGCTCGTGCACGCGCGCAAGACGCGGTTCGCCGTCGGCGGGCTCGTCACGCTGCCGACGGGCGACGCGGACGCCGGGACCGGCACCGACGCGTTCAGCTCGAAGCTGTTCGGCGCGCTGCGGTTCGCGGCGGCACCGTTCATCCTGTCGGCCCATGCGGGCGTGCGGGTCACGGGCGATGGCGAGATACTCGGGACGCCCCTCGACGGCACGCCGTCGTTCGACGCGGGCTTGTCGGCGATCTGGCCCATGGGCGGACGGCTCGCGCTCGTCGGCGAGACGTTCTACGAGGGCGCGCGCTTCGACGGGCTCGACGACGACGCACGCGCCCTCGTGGGCGTGAACTGGAGGCTGATCCAGTTCGGCCACGCGCGCCTGGCCGGCGGCGTCGGGCTGACCGACGCCGCCCCCGACTGGTTCGTCGTCGCCGGCTGGCTCTTCTGAGAAACGGAGCGTGTCCCGTTATTGGCCGCAGGTGTTGGCCAGATCCTTGGCGAGGATCCCGCACTGACCTGAGGCGCCACCGGCTGCGGGCCCGATCCGCTCGTTGCCCGCGCTGTTCTTGCCCCACGCGCCCTCGGTCGTCGCGTCGTCGTTGGCGACGATCAACCACCAGACGAGCCCTTCGGGATCGATCGTCGTCAGTGGTGCCGGGTTCCAGACGAAGGGCGATGTGATCCCGATATTGCAGGTCGATCCGTGCAGGCCGAGCGCTCCGCCGAGCGCCGGCGGGAACGTCGTTCCGCCGCCGACCACGATGTGGTGGTCGAGAGCGCCGGTACAGGTCCCCGTGTCGTAGGTCAGCGTCAAGCTCGTTCCCGCCGCGTCGTTCTTCGATACCCGCATCATGACGCCCGGCGGCCTGTCCGGGACGCCTGGGGGGCCGGTCGGCGCGATATCCTGAACGATCACGACACCGCGCATGCCGACGGCCTCGTGAATCACGCAGAAATACGGGTATTGACCCGGGAGGCTGAAGGTCACGGAGAACTGGAATGCGGCCGTCGTGGCATTGCCCGACCGGAACGACTCGGGCGCGACGGTTCCACCACATCCCCCGGGATCGCTATCGCCATCGCAGGCTTCGACGTTGTGGGGCACGCCGGAGAGCGCCTTGTTCCAGGTCACGGTGTCGTCTGGATCGACCGTCACCTGCTGCGGGCTGAAGAAGCTCGTTCCCACGGTCACGTTGAACGTCGCCTCGCCAGCGTCTGTGTCTCGCAGCGCGAGGATCCCGTCCTCGGTCGCGACGTAGATCGCGCGCCCGGCGACCTCGATCGCCCGGGCCCCCGCGAGCGGCATCTCGTGCACGAGGCGCGGCTCGCTGCCCGCGATGTCGAGCAAGCGCAGCGAGCTCCCGTCGAGAGCGAAGAGACGCTCGCCCGATGCCGCGAGGGCCTGGATCTCGGCGCCGGCATCGAAGCCGATCTCGCGTGTCAGGGTCGGACGCAGCGGGTCCGACACGTCGATGACCGCGACGCGGCGACCCTCGAACGCGACGTACGCGGTCAAGCCGGAGGACGTGACGGCGCGCGCTCGACCTCGGAGTGGCAGCTCGCCCGCGGCGAGCAGGTCGCCGACCTCGCGATGCTCGGAACCGTGGTGGGCGTGGGCGACGATCTCGTAGAGGCGCAGCGCGCGGTCCTGCTCGACGACGATCAGGTAGTCCCCGACGCGACCGAGCAACACCTCTCCTCGAGGAGCGGGATCGAGAGTCACCGGCCGGCCGCCCTCGCCCGGTCGATCGAGCCGGAAGCGGTCGAGGCGGCCGCCCGACGTAGCGACGTACAGGAGATCGCCCGCGGCGACCCCGTCGAGCGCGGGTCCCGAGCGCTCGATCCGCGCCCGGGGCTCGGGCGCCGGCGCAGCGAGAGCCACGTGGATCGGCCCGTAGCCACCGTAGACCAGACGATCGCCCTCGAGCGCGAGCCACACGGCGCGCGCTCCGGGGATCCGGCCGGTCTCGGCGAAGCGCGCTCCGGCCCAGGCAACGTGGGTCGCGAGCGAGCACAGCGATAGAACGACGACCGCGGCTCGGCGCCGTACCGTCATGACACCCCCGAAGCTCGCCCCTGTGCCCCCGTATTGTGCCGCGAACCGGCCCGAATTGGGCAGAGAATCTCCCGCAAACGGCGTTTACTGGGCGTATATGCATCGTGGGGAGGCCGGGATGCACAGCCAGTTCGAGGAGTTGAACCTCTACGCGTACCACACGCTGCGTAGCGCTGTGCTCGACGTCGTCATCTGGTGCCTCGGACCGATCGTCGACGACACCCGGACCTACGGACCGCTGCGGCGGTGCCTTGCGGTGGCGACGTGCCACGCCTGTCGTCGGTGGTATCGAATCGGGTAAGCTAGCCCCCGCATGCCGCCGATCCTCGAGCGCAAGACCGCGGGGCTCACCGTCCGCATCGACCGGAACACCTGCATGGCCAACGCGGCCTGTGTGAAGATCGCGCCCGAGGTGTTCTTCGTCGACGACGAGTCGATCTGTGCGTTCGTCGAGCCCGCGACCGAGATCGAGCGCGAACGCCTGATCGAGGCGTGCCGGCTGTGTCCCGTCGACGCGCTGATCGTCATCGACGAGGACGGTCAGACGATCGTGCCCTGATCGACGATCACCAGATTCGCTCCTCGACCGTTCCGTCCTCCGCCCGGCGCACGGACCGCACCGCGGCCGGTCCCGACTCGTCCCACGCGACGCGCCACACGATCTCCTGCGCGTAGGGCACGCCGAGCGCCCCGGCGTTGACGCATCGAACCCCGTCGAGGATCGTCGCGCCCCATGCCTCGTGGATGTGACCGCACAGCACGAGCTTCGGCCGCGCACGAGCGATCCAGCTGCGGACGGCGCGGCTTCCGACGTGCAGACCGCGATGCGTGCGGTCGAGCGCCGTCGAGCGCGGCGGAGTGTGGGTGACGAACAGGTCGATCGGCGGTGCATCGGCGACGAGGAGCGGGCGCAGCGCGAGGGCGGCTTCCTTTTCCAACCACTCGTAGGCGAAGCCGAACTTCGTCGGTCCCGCTCCGCCCAAGCCGACGATCGACAGGCCGGCCATCGTGCAGCGTCGCTGGTCGCAGTTCACGGCCGACGTGTGCTCGGGCGGATCGCGCAGATCGTGATTCCCCGGAACGAACGCGACCGGGGCGCGCAACGCGTCGTGGACGGCGCCGAGCACGCGCACGACCGACGCATCGTGCGGCGCACGGCCGCTCAGCCGCTCGTCCCCCCACGGCGGATCGATGCCGACGTCGCCCACGAGAACCGCCAGGGCCGGCCGTGCACCGCGCGCGAGGTCGAGCGTGCGGCCGAGTCGCTCCTCCTCTCCGTGCACGTCCCCGACGACGACGATCTCGAGCGCCACGCCGGGCATTGTAGGAGCACAAGCCCGACCGCTAAGAAAGTCGTTGCTGATCCACAACCACGCTCGCACGCGGGCGGCGATTGACCCTCGGTGTGCCTCGGGGTATATCAGCAGGCGATGGAGCACGCGGCGATCGCATTCGGCCGCTACCTGAGATCGCTTCGCGAGCGCCGCGGGCTGTCTCTGCCACAGGCCGCGCTCCTCTCCACCTCGTCGGTCAAGCCACTCGACAAGGGGACCCTGTCGCGTCTCGAGCACGGGCGCCAGCGACCCCCGGTGTCGGCGCTGATCCCGATCTGCCACATCTACCAGATCTCGGCCAATGCGCTCGTCGAGCGGCTCGAGCTCGACACGGAGCTCGATCGCGCAGGGGCGCCGGCGACCGACGGGATCGCCGTGCGCGACCTGCTACGCCGCGGGCGGATCGCGCTCACGCAAACGGGTCGCAAGTGGGACGCCTACGCGTACTTTCGCGATGCCGCGTGCCGCGCGGCGAAGCCGGACGACGCCGACCCCTTAGGCGCGCGCACGGAGCAAGAGCGTTTCGCGGCCCATCTGAATCTGGCCACCGTGATCCGCTCGCTGGGCAAGAACCGGCTCGCCCTGCACGAGCTGAGCGAGATCGAGCGCTCCCGCGCCGGCTCGAATGCCGAGCGCTCGATCGTGCTCGACCGTCTGTCGAACTGCTACCGCTGCCTCGGGGAGCTCGGCGCGGCCGCGCGCTACGCGGAGCATGCGATCGACGCCGCCCGTTCGGCCGGCGAGCCACGCGTGCTCGCGTTCGCCGAATTCTCGCGCTCGTCCGTGGCGTTCGATCGCGGGGACGTCGAGCGCGGGATCGCCGAGCTCGGTGAGGCGTTCCGGACGTACCGCGATGCGGGAACCCACGGCGGAACGCTGAGCTGGTCCCCGTCGTTCGAGGTCGACGCGCTGCTCCGATTGTGCGAGGCGTACCTCGAGACCGGGGCGCACGAGAAGGCCGGGCGCGCGGCCCTGGGCGCACGCAAGCTCGCCACGCAGCATGCGCTGCCGTCGGGTCTGGCGTACAGCGACCTGTTCCTGGGCCAGCTCGACGCGCATGCGGGAAGACGGGACGACGCCGTCCGGAGGTGGCGCCGGGCCGTGGCCCAAGCGGTCGAGCTGCACAACCAGCGCCTCGCGTTCGCCGCGGAGTTCTTCGTGTACAGGAGCGCGCTCGACGCCGGCTATGGCGCGCTCGCCCGTGCGGCCCACCGACGGCTCGAGCGGCTCGCGCCGTGGGTCCCGATGCACCTGCAGCTCGTCGTCCAATTCCGCGAGACATCGCGGTCCAACTGAAGAGGGGCAACCATGAACGGAATGCGTACCACGATCGGTGTCGCGATCCTGGTCGGGCTGGTCTGTGCGCCCGCCGTCCGGGCGGCCTGTAACACGCCGATCGCCGTGGGCGTCATCGCCACGAACGGCACGACGTTCACGGCCACGCTGACGAACTCGAGCGACGCCACGTTCAAGGGGTATTTCAATGTCGAGGCCGGCCTCAAGGACGGAAGCACCGAAAAGACGAGCCTCACCATTGGAGTTGCCGCGGGTGGCTCGACCACGGTGACCTCGTCCTTCGCGATCGAGATCGACACGATCATCGATGCCCAAGCGTGCGACAAGCCGGGGGGCATCACCGAGACTCCCGACCCGGTGATCGTGATACCACCGCCGTCGCCCGAAGAAGGCAGAGAGGACTGATCGCCGTCACGCGGTCCGGCGGCGCAGGGTCAGGGCGAGGCTCAGCGCCGCGTAGTACGCGACGTAGGCCAGGGACAGCCCGGTGAGCCACGGCGCGCTGCTCGGGAGCCGCGACACGATGAGCACGAGGCTCACGAGCCATGCCGCGGTCAGAGCGATCGTCGTCCGCCTCAGCACCGAGAGGCGGTTGGGGTACACGCAGTACACCGGCGCGAACGACAGCGCGCCGAGAAGGGCGATCAGTCCCAGGCTGATCGCCGGAGCGGGGCGCAGCACGACCAGGTACAGAGCGACGACGTTCCAGCACGACGGGAAGCCGCGAAACAGACCGTCCTTCGTCTTGGCCTCGACGTGCGCGAACTGGACGGCCGAGACGATGCACATCCAGGCCGCGGCGACGAGGTCCGTGCCTGCCGGCAGCAGCCCCGAGCGGTGCACGAGAACGGCGGGCACGACGACGTAGGTCAGATAATCGACCACGTTGTCGAGCAGCGCGCCGTCGATCGACGGCACCAGGCGTCGGACGTCGAACGTGCGGGCCAGCGGGCCATCGATGCCGTCGATCGCGAGAGCGACGCAGAGCCACAGGAACGCCGCCTTCTCGCGGCCTTCCGCGGCCGCGACGAGCGCGACGAGCCCGCAGCCCGCGCCGCTCGCGGTCAACGCGTGAACCAGGACCGCGGCGAGAACGCGCGAAGCGCTCGGCATCCGTTCTCATCCTAAACGGTTTTGTAAGTCGCGTTCCGGTTTCGTACGGCGCCGCGCGAGAAACGCGCGGGGCACCGCGCGCATCCCCTGGATCCCGATCGTCGCCGAGCTTACATTCTGCCGAGCCGCATGTCGCTCTACGGTGCAGCTCGGCGATGGTTCGAGGACGCCCCTCGGGAGCCCGTGCGGCCGCCCGACGCGTCGAGCCACGGCGAGTCGGCGCTGCGCGCGGACGCCGAGCGGATCCTGCACGCGGCGATCGACGCCGTCGATCCCGAGCGGCGCACGGTCGAAGCGCTGCACTCGCACCGCCGCGCGATCCCGGTCGAGGGCCGAGTGTGGGTCGCCGGGTTCGGTCGTGCGGCCGCGGCGATGGCGCGCGGCGTCCATGCGGTCCTGGACGACCGTGTGGAGAGCGGCGTGCTGATCGTTCCGCATGGGACGAACACCTACGTGTCGCCACGCTACGACGTGTTCCGCGGTGGGCACCCGATGCCCGACGAGGCGGGCGTCGCCGGCGCGCGGGCGATCCGGCAGATGGCCCAAGAAGCCGACGAGGCCGATGTCCTGCTGTGCCTCGTCTCGGGCGGCGGCTCGGCTCTCCTGACCCTGCCGCCCGACGACATGCCGCTGTCCGACGTGCAGACGGTGACCCGGATGCTCGTCCGCAGCGGGGTGCGCCTGGAAGAGATGAGCTGCGTGCGCAAGCACCTGGACCTGCTCAAGGGCGGCCAGCTCGTGCGCGAAGCGGCGCCCGGGCGCGTCCTCGCGCTCGTGCTGTCGGACGTGCCCGGCGATCCACTCGACGTGATCGCGTCGGGGCCGCTCGCCCCCGATCCCTCGCGGTTCACCGACGCTGCGGCGGTGCTCAAGCGCCACGGCATCTACGCCGAGCTGCCGCTCGCCGCCCGGGGCTGGCTCGACCGCGGCGTGTGCGGTGAGATCGCGGACACCCCCGATCGCAGCGATCCGATGTTCCTGCGCACCACGTCGGTCGTGATCGGAAACGGCGAGCTGGCCGCACGGGCGGCGTGCGAGGCGGCCGAGAAGCTGGGCTACGACGCGCAGATCCTGAGCGTGACGCTCGGAGGGTCGGGCGCACAGGCCGGGAGCTTCCTCGCCGAGACGGCGCGGGTCCTTGCCGCGTCCCGCGAGGCGCACGAACGACCGCTGTGCGTCGTGACGGCGGGCGCGCGCGGAGACGTCGGCGCTCCCGATGGACGCAACCAGACCTTGGCCCTGGCCGCGGCCGCAGGGATCGCCGGTCTCGACTCGACGCTCGTGGCCTCGATGGCGTCCGACGGGATCGACGACGCGAGCGGTGCCGCGGGCGCGATCGTCACGGGCAATACTGCGTCCCGCGCCGCCCGGGCGGGCTTCGAGCTGCGGGACGCGGTCGCGCGCAACCAGGCGCTGCAGGTGCTCACCGAGCTCGATGACCGGATCGAGAGCGGTCCGACGTCCACGCACGTCGGCGACATCCAGGTCCTGCTCCTCGGGGCCGCGCCGCAGAACTAGGGTTCCGGCCTCGCGCATCCTGCAGTAGGATTCGGGTTCGCTGACCCCGCCGAACCGATGCGCGTACCCGAAGATCCCGAGACGCACTGGCTCGCCCGCGTACGGGTCGACGATCCGCGCCAGCTGACCGCACGGGCGGTGCTCGCGGGCATGGCGCTCGGCGCGGTGATGTGCCTGTCGAACCTCTACGTGTTCTTCAAGACGGGCTGGTCGATGGGCGTGACGATCACCGCCGCGATCCTGGCGTTCGCGTTGTTCGGCGGACTCCACGCGGCGCGGGCCGTGCGCCGTCCGCTCGGCGCGCTCGAGAACAACGCGCTGACGACCGTGGCGTCGGGCGCGGGGTACATGACCGGCGGCGGCAACATGGCCGCGTTCGGCGCGCTGCTGATGGTCACCGCGGTGCGGCCCGATCGGTGGTCGATGGTCGCGTGGTTCGCCGCGATCGCCGCGCTCGGCGTGTTCGCCGCGATCCCGATCAAGCGCCAGCTGATCAATAGGGAGGCGCTCGCGTTCCCCACCGGCACGGCGACCGCCGAGACGATCCGCTCGATCCACGGCGCGGCGGGGACGGGCGCGGCCGAGGGGTCGCGCAAGGCCCGGGCGCTCGGCTGGCGGCATGCTGTTCGCCGCGATCCTGACCTGGTTCCGCGACGTCACGAGCTCGTGGATGCCGTTCAACGTCCCGGCGACGATCCCGCTCCCGTTCCAGTCGCCGGGCGAGCGGCCGACGAATGGACGCTCGCGATCAAGACCGAGGTCGTGCTCCTCGGCGCCGGCGCGCTGATCAGCTTCCGCACCGGCTGGTCGATGCTTCTCGGCGGCATGCTGACCTACGGCGTGCTCGCGCCCGCGCTGCTCGAGCGCGGGGCGATCGCCAACGACGCGCTACAAGGCGATCGTCGGCTGGACCGTGTGGCCCGGCGCCGCGATCCTCGTCGCCTCGGGCCTGACCTCGTTTCGCCTCGACTGGCAAGCGTGGCCCGCGCGTTCGCCGGCTCTGACCGCGTTCCGCCGGCGGCGCGGTACGGCCGATCCGATGGACGAGGTCGAGTGTCCGGCGTGGTGGTTTCCCGCCGGGTTCGTCGTGCTCGGTCCGATCGTCGTCGCGCTGATGGTCTGGCTGTTCCAGATCCCGCTGTGGGCCGGTCTGATCGCCGTGCCGCTCGCCGTGATCATGGGCTTCGTCGCCGCGCGCGTGACGGGCGAGACCGACGTGACGCCGACCAAGGCGCTCGGCCCGGTGACCCAGCTGGTCTACGGCGTGCTGACGCCCGGGAACCTGTCGGGCAACATCATGGCCGCGAACGTCACCGGCGGGATCGGCCTCCACGCCGCCGATCTCCTGACGACGCTCAAGACCGGCTGGCTCCTCGGTGCGAGCCCGCGCGCGCAGTTCTTCGCCCAGCTGTTCGGCGTCGTCGCCGGTGCCCTGGTCGTCGTCCCCGCGTTCCAGCTGCTGATCCCCGATCCGGCGCTCCTCGGCACGGACGCCTGGCCCGCGCCGTCGTGCCTCGTGTGGGCCGGCGTGTCGGAGGCGTTCGCGGACGGGATCGGCGCTCTCGGCGCGGCGGCCAAGACGTCGATCGGCGTGGGCCTCGCGCTGGGCGTCGCGCTCGCTCTCGCCGAGCGCCTGGCCCCCGCGCGATGGCGGCCGTGGATTCCGTCCCCCGCAGGCCTGGGGATCGCGATGGTCCTACCCGCGAGCAACTCGATCGCCATGTTCCTCGGTGCGGCGATCGCGGCGCTCCTGCGGTGGCGCAAGCCCGCGATCGCCGAGCGGCTCACGGTCCCCGTGGCCTCGGGCCTGATCGCGGGGGAGAGCCTGATGGGCGTAGCGGTCGCGCTGCTCCTGGGCGCCGGTCTCTTGGGCTAGCGCCGGGCGAGCTCGCTCGCCTGCGCCAGGTCGCGGCGGATCGCCGCGCGGTCGGGGCGCAGCGCCGCCGCCCTCTCGAGCTGGGCCTGCGCCTCGCGCATGCGGCCCTGTCGTAGGTAGGTGAGGCCGAGGCAGTGCTCGGCCGATGGGACGAACGGCAGGATCCGCGCCGCGCCGTACGGCGGCTCGGTGCGCGCGAGCGCGGTACGGGCGATCGATTCGGCTTCCGCGAGCCGATCTCCCGCTCCGACGAGGACCCAGGACAGAACGCTCTGGTTGTAGCGGCTCGGGTCGCGGGCGACCGCCCGCCGGGCCGGCGCCTCGGCGTCGCGGAACCGCTCCTGCTCGGCGAGCGCCAGCGCGAGCAGCGCGTCGAGCTGGGCATGAACCGGCCCCTGCGCGAGCTGCGCCCGCGCCGATCGCTCCGCGGCGACGGCGTTTCCGTCGAGCAGCTCGAGCGTGGGCTCGAGCCGCAGTAGCGCGTCGTGCGCCGGGAAATGCTCGAGCGCGCGCTTGAGGGCGGCCCGCGCCTCGTCCGTCTTGCCGCGTCGCATCAGGATCTCGACCAGCATCTGGTGCAGCCAGACCTGCCGCACGTTCGGATCGAGCGCCACCGCTTCGCGGACCTCGCGCTCGGCATCGTCGAACCGCCCGGCGTGCAGGTACGACACGGCGAGGTTCGTGTGCAGCTGGCGCCGCTCGCGCTCGCGCACGAACGTCGCTTCGGCCCGGCGCACAACCTCGTCGGCCTCGACCTCGTGCCCGGTCACCAGGTACGCCTCGGCGAGCATCGCGGCGCGCCACGGCGCGCGCTCGATCATCTGCGCCAGGTCGTTGGCCGCCTCGAGCGCGCGCTCGGGCTGTCCGAGGGCGATCCGCGTCTCGATCAGCGGCTGCACGACCTTGACCTCCTCTGGCAGCGCGCGGCGCGCGGCGGCGAGCTTCGGCTCGGCGTCGGCGAACCGGCCTGCGGCGTGGGCGATCAGCCCGAGCGCGAGCGTCAGATCGTCCGCGAGCGGGGAGCGGTCGTCCGGCCCGCGTGCCGCGAGGCGCTGGCGCACGATGCGGTCGGCGCTCTCGACGTCCCCGACCGCGAGGTAGGCGTCGACGATCATCTCGCCGACGACCGAGACGACCTGCGGCGACCTCGCCGAGCGCTCGAAGAACCTGGCGGCCGCGGCGATCGCGGCCTCGGTCTCACGCGCGTCGCCCTTGCGGATCGCGAGCTTGGCCCACGCCCCGTAGCACAGCCCGAGGTCCGGTGCGGAGGCGGCGAGCTCTTTGGCATAGCGGATCCCGTCGTCGAACCGGCGCTCTCGATCGTAGACCGAGAACAGCGCCTTGAGCGCCTGGACGTCGTGCGGCGCGGCGGCGACCGCCGAGCGCGCGAACGTCTCGGCCGCCTGCACGTCGCCGAGCACGAGCGCGGCCTCGGCCCGCGCGCTGCGAATCCGGGACTCGAGCGTGTCCGATTCGATCCCGAGCGCCCGATCGAGCAGGGCCGCCCGCAGCTCGACGTCGCCCGCGCGCGCCGCCTGGGCCGCCGTGTTGTACAGAAACGATCGCTGCTCGGCCCGGCTGTCGATCGAGCGCAGCGCCTCGGTGACGACGGAATCGATCTTCGTCCGCTCGCCCTCGGCCACGGCGACGCGCGCCAGGTCCTGGTACCAGGCGACCGTTCCGGGGTTCCGCGCCAGGAACCCGCGGATCTCGCGCACCGCGTCGTCGAACCGGCGGTCCTGGATCCGCACGTCGGCCACGTGGTAGTAGGCCAGGCTGAACCCCGGGTCGAGCTCGAGCGCTTTCTGGAACGCGGCCGTGGTCTCCCGCCGCATCGACGCCGCGGCGCTCGAGTGGAACAGCGCCTCGCCCAGGCCGTACCACGCTTCCTTCTCGTCGGGGAACCGGCGAACGAGTGCCTCGAACTTCGGCCGCGCCTCTTCGAACTTCCGCTCGACGAGCGGCAACAGCGCCTCGGCCAGCAGACGCTCCTTCTGCGTCAGCTTGACCTTGCCGTCGAGCACCGTGCGCAGGGCCTCGCCCGGCTCCGCACCACCGCCGACGCGGACGAGCGGATCGATGCTCGGCGCCCACCAGCGCACGACCGCGAGCTTGTAGTACGCCTTGCCAAACGTCGGATCGATCTCGATCGCTCGCTCGAACGCCCGGGCCGCGTCGGCGAACGCGAGCGTGTTCGACTCGTCGACGCCCTCGAGGTACGCCTGGTACGCGCCGAGCGACGTCGTGGTCCGTTCGCCCACCGCCAGGTCGCCCGCGGCGCCGAGCCCGAGGTCGGCGCGCACCGAGGTCGTCAGGCCGTCGACCATCTGGTACAGGTCCGTTCCGTCGACGCGCTCGGACGCGCCGACCGTGCCGTCGCCCAGGTGCACGAGCTGCGCCGTCAGGATCCAGCGCTCGCCGAGCCGGCTGACCGAGCCGGCGAGCATCTTCGTCGCCCCGGCGCGCCGCGCGACCTCGAGCGCAGTTTGCCGATCGGTCGCCGGCCCACTGCGACCGAGCTGCTCGCGCACGTCGAGCAGGCGCTGGCTGCTCAGCACCTTCAGCGAGTCGACCTCGGTCAGGTCGGTGATGATCAGCTCCTGCAGGATCTGGCCCACGCGCTCGGGATCCCCGGGCTGCTCGAGGTTGTCGAACGGGATCACGGCGAGCGTCGGGGGCCCGGCGATCCACCCGCGCAGCCCGCGCACGGCCACGGGCGTCAACGCCCCGAGCGTCGCCACGCCGAGCGCCGCGGCCGCGATCCACGCCCAGCGCCGACGTCGCGTGGGCCTGAGGCCCGGATCGCTGACCAGCGGCACCGGCTGCGAATCGGTGACGCGCTTCAGCCGCTTGAGGTCGACGAGCAGCTCGCCCGCGTCGGCGTAGCGGCTCCCCGGCTTCTTCTCCAGGCAGCGCATGAGGATCCGCTCGAGCTCGACCGGCACGTGTGGGTTGAGCGGAGCGATCGCCGGCGGCGGATCGCGCAGGATCGCGGTCAGCGTGTCGGTGACCGTCTCGCCGCGGAACGGCCGCGCTCCCGTGGCCAGCTCGTACAGGACGATGCCGAACGCGAACACGTCCGACCGCGCATCGAGCTCCAGGCCTCGGGCCTGCTCGGGGGACATGTAGGCCACCGTGCCGATGATCCGGTTGTCGCGCGTGACCGCGTCCGAGATCGTCTCGAGCCCGCTCGTGTCGGATTCGGGGTGCTCGCTCGAGTCGTGAAACAGCTTGGCCAGGCCGAAGTCGAGGATCTTGATCCGTCCGTCCGGATCGATACGGATGTTCTCGGGCTTCAGGTCGCGATGGACCACGCTCGACTGATGCGCCCGGGCCAGCCCTTCGGCGATCTCGATCGACAGGCGCAGGCACTCGTCGACCGACGGCTGCCCGGCGCCGATGCGCGCCGCGAGCGTGCGGCCGAGCACCAGCTCCATGGCGATGAAGATGACCCCGTCGCTCTCGCCGACCTCGTGGACCGTGGCGATGTTCGGGTGGTTCAGCGCGGCCGCCGTGCGCGCCTCGCGCAGGAACCGCTGGCGCCGCTCGTCGTCGGTCACGAACTCGGCGTGCAGGACCTTCAGCGCGACCGACCGGCCGAGGCTCTGGTCGAGCGCCCGGTACACCACACCCATGCCGCCTTCGCCGATCTGCTCGACGATCCGGAAGTGCCCGAGCGTGGTCCCGACCATCGGCCCTCCGCGCACCATCCTATGTGCGGAATACGCCCGAGCGCGGGCCAACGTTCGTGGTTTTACAAGACTTTACGGGACCCGCGGCGGCGCTGCGCCTCGTAGTACAGCTCGAGCATCTCCTCGAGCCACGCGAGCCGTTCCGCCGGGGTCGCGGCGAGCGTCGACTCCAGGAGGTATTTCCGGGCTCCCTCCCATGTCGGATCCCAGCCGTCCTGACGGTCGGCGCGCTCAGCCATCGGTCCGCTTTCGCTTCGACTCGGCAATCGCTTCGAGCTGCTCGATGTCCGATCGATCCTGAGGCCTTCCCGCCAGGCGTTTCAATTGAATCAAATCCGGGATCGACGCGACCCTCACGACCGTACCCGCGATATCGTACGTCTCAGCGCGCGACCACAGGTCCTCGAACGGCAGCGGGTGATTGACGAACAGGTCGATCACACGCAGCGGGTTGTGCGGGTCGTACATCGAGAACACCTGCATGCCTCGATCGCGGATCCACTCCTCTCGGACCGACCGCGTCGCAAAATCACGTGGATCCACCGGAACGCGAGGCCGCAGCCCGAGTCCAACGAGCGCGTCGATCGCCCGCCGGGCCTGGTCCTCTTCCAGGTCCACGATCAGATCCACGTCGACCGTGAGCCGAGGGTGACCGTGGAGAACAACCGCCACCCCCCCCACGACGACGTAACGGACCTGGGCATCGGTGAGCGCCTTGAACAGGGGTTCGAAGATCGCCATGCGGGGAGTTTAGCGCAGGCGTTAGAATCCACGGGCTTGACCTCCGACCGAACGCTGCGGCGTGTCTCACCGGCCTGGCTCGACGCGCTTGCCCTGGCCGCCATCGCGCTGACGTGCCTCGCCCTGCGCCTGCCGTCGCTCGATCGAGTCGTCCTCAACCCGGACGAGAGCCAGTACGAGGCCACGGCGAGCTACCTCGTGGCCACAGGCACCCCGCCGTTCCTGCCGTGGGGCGAGCCGGGATCGTTCGGCCTGTTCGCGTTGATGACGCGGCTCTTCGGAGACTATCCGATCTTCGAGCTGCGGGTCCTCGTGCAGCTCGTGTGCGTCGGGATGGCGTTCCTGCTGTACCGCACGATCGCGAAACAGACGAGCCGCTGGGCGGGCCTCGCCGCCGGCCTGGTGCTCGTACACTACTCGATGGACTACGAAGGGCTGAGCGTGAACCGCGACTGGTTCGCCTCTGCGTTCGTGCTCGGCGGGATCGCCCTCGGCGCGGCAGCGCTCGATCGTGCGCCCGACCGTCGCACGCGAATCCTGTTCCTCTCGGGGCTCGTCTCGGCGACCGGTCTGTGGTTCAAGCTTCAGGCCGGCATCATGCTGCTCGCCGTGCCGAGCGCGCTCGCGCTCGAAGGGCTCGCCGATCGGCACATGAAGCGCACGACGCGCGAGATCGCGGTGCAGGTCTCGGGCGCGGTCGTCGCAGGGATCCTGCACCTCGTGCCGTACGCGGTGCTCGGCACGCTCGGCGAGTACTTCGGCGCGTTCTTCGGCGACTGGCGGCTGTTCATCGCCGGAAA
This sequence comes from uncultured Acidobacteriota bacterium, assembly GCA_963824225.1. Taxonomy (GTDB): domain Bacteria; phylum Acidobacteriota; class Polarisedimenticolia; order Polarisedimenticolales; family Polarisedimenticolaceae; genus CAWGOF01. Next base: position 2,867,596 of record CAWGOF010000003.1, read on the forward strand.
CGAGACCGCGGTGGGCGGGGGCCCCGGACTGTACTGGACCCAGTTCTTCGCCGATCAGCCGAACCGCCCGCTCCTCGTCGCGGCCTACGCCCTCGCGGCGGCGAGTCTCGGCGCCGCCGTGTGGCGCATCGTTCGACGCGCGCAGGGTCCACGATCGTTCCTCGCTCGCCCGATCACCGTGCTGTTCGCGATCTACGCCCTGACGGCGATCGCCTGCGTCAAGCTCGGCGATCGGTTCTTCGGGCACTACTACCTGCTGCTCGTGCCCGCGATCGCCGGTCTCGTCGGCCTCGCGATCGAGGCCTTGGCGATCGAGTCGCGGCGCGAGCGAGCATGCCGCACGTTCGCGATCGGCGTGATGGCGCTCGTCGTCGCGGATACGACCGCGAGAACGCTCGAGGCCGGCTTCCCGCCGCACCCGCTCGACGCGGCGGTGCTGGCCCTCGGCGCTTGCATCCTGATCGCCTTCGCCCTCCGTCCCGCTCGACGCATCGGGCCGGCGGCGGCAGCGCTCGTCGCCCTCGAGATCACGCGCCTCGTGTTCGTGACGCAGCGCATGCCGACGCCCGAGTCGATGACCTACAACGCGTACCGGTTCGACGAGCTCGCGGCGTATCTTCGCGAGCACAAGGCGCCCGGCGATCGGCTGTTCGTCTGGGGCTGGGCGCCCGAGATCTACTCCCTGACCGAGATCGAGAGCGCGTCGCACATCAGCGTGACCCAGCACATCGTCCAGGACCACATCGAAGGGACCGGTCCACCACCGGGGATCGACCCCGTGTGGGCCGGGCGGCTGATGACCGAGCTCGACGCGCGAAAGCCGCGCTTCATCGTCGACGCCGCTGCGCGGAGCTGGTTCATGTCGAACCAGGAGGTGTACCGGCTCGCGCGCTACCCTGACTTCGCGCTCGTCAGGCTCCTGAACGAGCAGTACGAGCACATCGCCACGATCGACGGCTGCGAGGTCTACGAGCGCGACTCCGGACGGCAGCCGTCGGCCTACTGATGAAAAAGGGGACACTCTGCGTTTCTGCCCCAAATGAGGCAGGAAGCGCGCTACGGCCGCCGGCCCTCGGGTAGCACCAGCTCGTTCGCCTTGTCCGTCGACAGGTGCGCCGGCGTGCCGGCGTCCCACTTCGGGATCGGCGCCTTGTTCGGCGGATAGAGCGACTCGAGCGGGCCCCACACCTTGTCCACGCGGTCGTCGAACAGGTCGCCGATCAACAGATCGGTCAGCGTGCCGCGGAGCTCCGGGTACTTGCGAACCATCTTGCCGAAGCTGAACCCGCCGTAGTACTCGCAGACGAGACGGCGCATGCGGTCGACGCCCTCGTTGAAGGCCGGACCCCACTTGCCGAGCTGCGCCCCCGATAGATCCTTGTTCTTCAGGCCCTCGACGATCGCATCGCCCGCGAACTCGCCCGAGCGCAGCGCCAGGAGCACGCCCGAGGAGTACAGCGGATCGAGGAACCCGAACGCATCGCCGACGAGCACCCAGCCATCGCCTGCGACCCGGTTCGAGCGGTACGAGTAGTCCTTCGTCGCGAAGTGCCCGGTCACGCGCTTGGCGTTCGCAACGCGCTCCTTCGCGCCGGGGGTCTGGGCGACCTCCTCCTCGTAGGTTTGCGCGTAGGGGCCACGACCCTTGAACAGGTAGTCGAACGGCCCGACGACGCCCATGCTGACGATGTCGTCGTGCAGCGGGATGTACCAGAACCAGCCGTTCTTACCCGGCGTCTGGATCACGAGCGTCGCGCCCTCGTCGCGTCCCGTGTCGCGATAGGCGCCCTGCCAGTAGGTCCAGATCGCGCCCTTGTTCAGGATCGGGTCCCACACGCGCAGGTTGAGGCGGTTCATCAGCAAGCCGTTCTGGCCGCTCGCGTCGACGACGACCTTCGCCGGGATCTCGGTTTGCTTGCCGTCCTCCTGGATCTTCACACCCACGGCGCGCTCGCCGTCGAACAGCACATCGCGGACGCGCACGCCCTCGTGGACGTCGACACCGTGCTCGCGCGCGTTGTCGAGCATCATCTGGTCGAACTCGCTGCGCACGACCTGCCAGGTCTGCGAGCACTCGTGGGGCTTGTTGTCCCAGAAGTAGAACGGCGCCGATTCCTTGCCCAGCGAGTTCACGAACTGCACGCTGTACTTCTTCGTGAAGTTGCTGGCCTGCATCTTCGGCAGCATGTCGATCCGCCGCAGGACCCAGTACGTCTCGGGGATCAGCGACTCGCCGATGTGGAACCGCGGGAACTTCTCGCGCTCGTACAGGCGAACGCGCACGCCCTGCTGGGCCAGGATGGTCGAGACGGTCGACCCCGCGGGGCCGCCTCCGATGACGACGACGTCCGGTTCAGCCATGTGCTGCTCGAGCCTCCGAGCCCCTCGAACGGTCGCCTAGTGTAGTGCGGCGAACCGTTCGTCGCCCGGAGGCCGGTTCGTGCGACACTGGCGCATGCGCATCGTCTTCGCCGTCGTCTTCATCGTCCTGCTCGCCTTGGGCGCGGCGTGGCTCCTGTCCTGGCCCTCGCCGCCGTTCTACGAGCTGTCCGGGGCGCTCGCCCTCCCGGCGCCCGTGCTGACCCAGGCACAGTACGGCAACGTGCACCAGGACTTCGTGCGCCCGTACGTCGTCGAGTGCACGAAGGGAAGCGGCCGCGTCGTGCTCTTCGGCTCGGCCCACACGCGCGATCCACAGGATCCGCAGCTCGCAGAGATCGAGCGACGCTTCGCCGAGCTCAGGCCGACCGTCACTCTCGTCGAGGGCCGCCCCGGGGCTCCGCTCGCCGCGCTGCGCGATCCGGTCGCCATGTTCGGCGAGATGGGCACCGTGCTACGCCTCGGACGACGGAGCCGCGCGTCGATCTACAGCTGGGAGCCGTCTCGCGAAGCCGAGGTGCAGGCGCAGCTTCAGCGCTTTCCGGCCGAGCGCGTCGCGCTGTTCTACGTCCTCAGGCCCTACGTCAGCGAGCGCCGGTTCGGACGGCCGAAGGACCCCGACGCGAAGCTCGAGGACACGCGTGGCGAGCGCACCAAGTGGAAAGGGCTCGAAGGCACGCTGCCCTCGATCGCCGCGGTCGACGAGCTGTGGCGCCGCGACTTCGCCGGGCTCCCCGACTGGCGCGACACGTCGGACGAGCGCGGCTGGCCCGGCTACCTTCAGGCGATCGCGGATGCGTCGAACGAGATCCGGGACGAGCACTTCGCCCGCGTGGTGATCGATCTCCTCACGCGCGGCGAGCGCGTGTTCGCCGTCGCCGGGTCGTCCCACGCGGTCAAGCTCGAGCCCGCGCTGCGCGCCGCGTGCGGGGAGGCGTTCGACGGCACCCTGGCCAAGGACGGCCAGCGGATGCCGCCGGCGTTGGTCCGATGAGCCTGCCGCCCGACCGCTATGCCAAGGAGTTCTTCGCCGGCTGGGGCGCGATGGACTTCAACGGCCACCTGGCGAACACGGCGTACCTCGATCTCGCGGCCGACGTACGGGTGGCTTTCTTCGCCGAGCACGGGTTTCCGCCGAGCGAGTTCCGGCGCCTCGGCATCGGCCCCGTGATGCGGAAGGACGAGCTGGAGTACTTCCGCGAGGTCGGGCTGCACGACAAGGTCACGGTTACCTACGCGGCGCTGGCGATGAGCGCCGACGGCTCGCGGTTCGTCGTCGAGAACGAGATCTGGAACGACCGGGGCGAGCGCGCAGCGACGGTCCGCTCCACCGGCGGCTGGCTCGATCTCCGGGGGCGCAAGCTCGTTCCTCCGCCGGCGGAGCTGCTCGCGGTGTTCCAGCGCGTGCCGCGCGCACCCGGTTTCGCCGAGCTGCCGGCCGCGCGAAGCAGAGCGAAGCAGGAGTAGCGATTGCACGGACGATCCCGGCATCGCGTCTGCCCGTGGTGGGTGGGCTATCTACTGCTGGTTCCGCTGCGCCGCTTGTGGCATGACCCCGATCGGATCCTAGGACCCCATGTCAGGCCCGGCATGACGGTGCTCGAGGTCGGTCCGGGGATGGGCTACTTCAGCCTGCCTTTGGCGCGCATGGTCGGCGCCTCGGGCGAGGTCGTCTGCGTCGACGTCCAGAAGCGGATGCTCGACCGCCTCGCGCAGCGCGCCTCGCGGGCCGGACTGGATGAGCGCATCACGATGATCCAGGCCAGTGACGACTCGCTGCGCATCGACGCCTATTCCGGGCGGGTCGATTTCACGCTCGCGTTCGCCGTGGTTCACGAGGTCCCGGATCAAGCCGGATTGATGGCTCAGCTGCATCGCGCGATGAAGCCCGGTGCGCGACTGTTGTTTTCCGAGCCGGCGGGCCACGTCAGCCAGCAGGATTTCGCAAGGTCGGTCGAGACGGCCGCCACGGCGGGTTTCTCGGTCGCGACGCAGGTGAACGTGAAGCGCGCACAGTCGGTTCTACTGACGGCGGCCTGAAGCTTTGGATCGCCGCCGCGAGCAGCACGATGTCCTCGCGCCGCTCCGGAGCGCCTGCTGGTGTTCAGCGCGGCCGTGAGGCGGCGCTGAACACCGGGTGGGCAGCGTCGACCCAATCGAGCTTCTTCACAGCCCCCTGAACCACGAACACGCGAGTGTTGTTCGAGTCGCGGTCGGCCGGGATGACAAAGAACCCCGGCTTGGCGGCTGAGTAGCCAACCGTGAAGCCCGCCAGCAGCTCGTCGTCGCGGAAGGTCACGACGACGCGACGACCTTGCCCCGCGGCCTGCTCGAACGTGTTGCGGTCGACGCGCTTGGCGTCTCCGTCCCACGACCGGACGAAGAACAGCGCCTTGAGCGCGGAGACTTCGATCTCGACCGGTTTCGCTCCTGCTACGCCGTGAGGTGTCAGATGGAACTTGGCCTTGTTCGGAGCGAAATCGTGTGTCGTGCCCTTCAGCACGCGGCCATCCAGGAACCTCGCGACGGCGCGCCCATCGTGGCTGTCGATGCTCACGACGACCTCCAGACGATGGAGAATTTAGGGCTCGCGCGGCGGAAGGGCCAGGCGTGCTCGCCTGCCCTTACGCCTTGGCGGTCACGTCGTAGCAGTAGAGCGTGTCCTGCTCGCGCAGATAGAGCTTGCCGCCCGACACGACCGGGTGGGCCCAGCTCGGCTTGCTCACGCCGGGGATCTGGAACGATCCCACCTCCTTGTACTCGGCAGGCGTGGCCTCGACGAGGACCATCAGCCCGTTCTGGTACCGCAGGTAGAGGCGTCCATCGGCGAACGTGATCGCCGCCGAGCCCTGCCCCGAGTTCCGGATCGGGCCCCAGGCCAGCTTGCCAGTCGCCAGGTTCACGGCCACGGGCAGCCCCTTGTTCTGGCCGGTGCCGGCATACACATGCCCACTGTGCAGGATCATCCCGCCGTGGTGGTTCTGCAGTACGTCGGGCGCGAGGAAGAACTTCTCCTCGGCCTTCAGACCCTCGCCGTCCTTGCGGATCTCGACGAGCGCGGCTCCGCCACCGTAGGCGGTCGAGGCGAACACGCGGTTACCGTCGACGACGGGGGTCGAGATGTTGGCCACGTCGTTGGCGATGCGCGTATAGCTCCACAGCAGCTTGCCCGTCGCGGCATCGACACCGATCAGGCCCTTGCCGACGAGCTGCACGTACTGCTTCACACCGGCGGCGTTCGACACGACGACCGACGAGTAGCCGGCCCCGTCGACGCCCTTTCCGTCGAGCGACGGCAGCGCGGTGCGCCAGATCTCCTTGCCCGTCGCCGCATCGAGCGCGACGAGCGCCGCGTCCTTCGCCCCGGGGGTGACGATCACGCGCTTGCCGTCGACGAGCGGGGACTCGCTGAACTTCCAGTCGGTCTGGCCGCCGGCCTTCATCATCCGCGCGCCGAACGTCTGGGGCAGGCTCTGCTGCCACACGACCTTCCCGTCCTTCACGTCGAGACACGCCAGGTTGCCGTCGGTGCCGAGCACGTAGACCCGGCCGTCCGAGACGGTCGGCGTTCCGCGCGGCCCGAGGAACTCGTCGCGCCACGCGGCGCCGATCTTCGTCTTCCACACGACGGCGCCGCCGTCCCGGGCCAGGGCGAGGGCGTACTGGCCGTCGTCGAAGTCGCCCATCGTGTACAGCCGGTCGCCGACCACGGCGACGCTCGAAAAGCCGGTGCCGACGCCCGCGGCCTTCCAGGCCAGGGGCGGTCCACTCTCGGACCAGCTCTTGAGCAGGCCGGTCTCGGCCGACTTGCCGTCGCGGGACGGTCCGCGCCAGTTCGGCCAGTCGGCGGCTTGGCCGGATCCGGTCGACAGAGCTACGGTCGCGAGCATCGCGACGAGAGCGACGAGACGCGTATGACGCATGGGGTCCTCCAGGGCTTGCGAGCGACCATTCTCCCGCGAGTCGGCGCCGTTCGCACGTGCTACGCTCGAACCGCGTGAAACCCATCCACGCCGCGCTCGTCAGTTGCCTGTGCCTCGTCGCGCCCGCGCCCCGGGCCGACGACTCCCCGAACGCCGACCTCCCGGCCCTCGATTCGGTGCTCGAGCACCTCGACCGCGTGGCCGGCCTCTACCGCGACCAGGCGCTGCAATTCACCTGCGACGAGACGATCACCTACACCACCGACGACGCGATCAAGACCCACGAGTTCACGTACATCTATCTGTATTCCGACGACAACCGGCTGCTGGACTCGCGCGAGCTGCGCGGGCGCGCCGCCGAAGCGAGCCCGGGCAAGCGCGAGCGCGAGCGGCTCGAGAACTACGGGCTCCCGATGTACGTGCTGCGCGCGTACTCGTGGCTGTTTCTGTTCGAGCGGGCCAAGCAGCCGTTCCATCGGTACGAGGTCCTCGGGGCTGGGGAAGCGCTCGACCGCCCGGCGATCCGCGTGCGCTTCGAGGCGGTTCCTCCCTACCAGGGTGGCGTCAACGAGTGGTGCGGCACGGCGTGGGTCGATCGCGACACGTGGCAACCGCTGCGCGTCGAGGCGATGCAGGCCGAGCAGTGCGGGACGAAGGAGCGGCTCGAGCAGCAGATGAACGGCGCCGTCCCACCGGCCAACGCCACGGTGACCTGGGTCATGACCGAGTTCGGCACGGAGAAGAACGGCATGCGCTTTCCGGGCCGCGTGGTCGCCAAGCGCTCGACGTACCACGTGGCGAACGTCGGCACCATGCCGTCGTTGCGCGAGCGACAGGTGTTCGAGATCACGCAGCGCTACGAGAACTACCAGTTCTTCGGCGTGCGGACCGAGGAAGAGATCAGCAAGAGGATCAAGGGCGAGGCGAAGAAGTAGGGTGGAGGCGCCTCGGCTTTACGATGAGCTGGCCGGATGGTGGTCGCTCCTGTCGCCGCCCGTCGACTACGTCGACGAGATCGACGACATTCGCCGGCTCCTCGACGGAGCGCCCGAAGCGCCGCCGCGAACCGTACTCGAGCTCGGCTCGGGCGGGGGGAGTGTGGCGCACCATCTGCGCACGACGTACGCGATGACCCTGACCGATCGCTCGCCCGCGATGCTCGCCATCAGCCGGGCGATCAACCCGGAATGCGAGCACGTGCTCGGTGACATGCGCGAGCTGCGCCTCGGCCGATCGTTCGACGCCGTCCTGATCCACGACGCGGTCATGTACGCCGACCGCGCGGAGGACCTGCGTGCGACGTTGGCCACGGCCTCGGCACACCTGCGACCCGGTGGCGGCGGGATCGTGGTCTTGCCCGACTTCGTGCGCGAGACGTCCGAACCGAAGACTTCGACCGGGGGGCATGACGGCGCGGACGGTCGCGGCCTGCGTTACCTCGAGTGGATCTCGGATCAGGACCGAGACGACTCGACCTACGACGTTGCCTACGCCTTCTTGCTGCGCGAAGCCGAGGGCCGCATACGGGTCGAGCTGGATCGACACCGGCTCGGCCTGTTTCCGCGGGCGGCGTGGCTCGCGTGGCTCGCCGAGGCTGGGTTTGCCGCGCGGGCAACGGTGGATTCCCACAGGTACCCCGCGTTCGTCGGACGGAGGACAGCATGACGACGGACGACCTCGAACGGTGGCTCGAGACCTACGGCCGGGCGTGGGTCGACCGCGACCCCGCTGCGGCGGCGGGCCTGTTTTCCGAGGACGTGTCGTATCACGAGACGCCGTTCGACGAGCCGGCTCGCGGGATCGACGGCGTGCGCCGGTACTGGGCCGAGAACACGGACGTGCAGCGCGACGTGCGCTTCCGCCACCAGGTCCTGGCGGTCGATGGCCCGCGTGGGATCGCGCGCTGGTGGGCCGAGTACGTCCGGCCGGCGACGAAGGTCCGGGCCGAGCTCGACGGGATCTTCGTCCTCGAGTTCGCGGCCGATGGCCGCTGCCGAAGGCTCGAGGAGTGGTGGCATCGGCGCGAAGCTCCCGTCGCACCGCGCGATCCGTAACGCGGCTTACCGTTTCGAAAGCGCCGGCCCATTTCGAGGCTTCTAGCGCTTGACTGGCTCCACGTGCGCTCCCGATATTAGGCATGAGCCCGGAGCGATCGAGTCATGGAAGCCCAGACGCGTTGGCGCCTCGCCAAGTTCCCCGACGAACGACGTCGTGCGGAGTTCATCGAGCACGCGCATGCGATGTGCCTCATCGGGCTCGAGGTCGAGGTACTCGACGGGAACGGTCGCGTGCGCTTCCGTGTTCCCGCACGCTACGAGTGCGGCCTCGCCGACATGATCGCTGCGCACGGCGGCAAGGTCATGCCGTCGCCCGACGTGCCCGAGATCGTGCACGCCGTCGCCCAGCGCTGAGAACCGCCTACCGCTCCACCAGCGCGCGGGCCATGTCGTACCAACGTACGAACGGCGAAATGACCCGCACCCAAAGAGAAGGCACCGGGTCGGGATCATCGATCAGATCAAGAACGATGCTCCCCCCGGTCGTCTGGACGGGCACGACCGTTTCCCCAGCGAAGGAGACGTTGGAGACGAGCAGACCTGCCAACACCAGAACGACTGCAAGAGAAGCCCTACGCTGGATCATCCTCTCACCTCAGTTGATCGCCTTGCTCCGGATCCTTCCCCGCGCGAAGAAGTCTCGGTCCGAGAACGTCGTGTACCCCTCGGACGTCGGCGCGCTCCAGGGCTGACCCGCTTCGCGCTCGGTCCAAGCCATCGAATCCACGGCGTCGATCCATTCGGCCCACAGGGAGCCGCCCTGGCTGTGGATCTCGGGCCACAGCGGACCCCCGAACTGCGACGCCCCGAGCAGCGTCGGGCTACCCCACGAGCCGCCGTTCCGTGTCGCGAGGAGGATGTAGTACGGCGGGCCGTCCCCGACCGCAGACTCGTAGACCACGTGCAGCTGTCCCGCATGGAACGTGGCCGCCGGACGAGCGGCGACCTCTCCGGGCATCGATACGTCGATCGGGGCGCTCCACGACGAGAGGTCGGCGGGTGCCTGGATGTGCACGACCCGCGTGGTGGAGACGGGTGGCGACGACAGCACCCAGTACACCACGTGAACCGACCCGTCGCTCGGATCGACGGCGATCGCGGGATCGAGCTCGGCATCGGCCGACCCGGCGATCACCACCGGCTCGGACCAGCCTCCGCCGACGAACTGGCTGACCACCACGTCGTAGCCCGGGTTCGCGTTGCGTGACCAGACGACGATCGGAACGCCGGTCACGGGATGATCGACCAGCCGCGGCTCTCCGTCGCCACGCGTGGCGCCGTCCGGGTTGAGCACGATCCGAACGCCGGAGCCGGCCGGGGCGAGCGGAATCCACGCCGAGGGCACGGGGTTCGGATCTTCTTGGATCGAGAACACGTACCCGTCGGGGTCACCGCTCGAAACGTGGACGCACCCGACCTCCCCGCGAGCCGTCGGGACGGCGAGACACGCGAGGGCGACGAGCCAGGCAAGAAGAAGCACTCGACGACGGCGGTTCATCCTGCACCTCCCGCCAGCTCGGCACGAACGAGAGCGGCCTCGGGAAGATCGGCATCCACGCGCGTCAGGTAGGCCCGCAGCGTACGCTCCTGCTGGGCCGCGAGCACGGTGTCGTTGCGCCTGCGCGCGATCTCCCGCAAATAGAAACAGTTCCGGAACACGACCGAGATGAACTCTCTCGTTCGTGCGATGACGTTCGAGCGTAGGGCGTAGCTCTCGGCGGCCGCCAGGTCGTCCTTACGGAAGCTGATCAAGGCCAGGTCGCTCAACGCGAGTGCCCGCAGGCGATCGAACCCACCTTGCTCGGCCACGGTCGCCGCGGTCCGCGCGTGCGGCGTCGCATCGTCCAGTCGATCGAGCTGGATCAGCGAATCGGCCAGGTTCAACCGCGCGATGCACGCTTCGAACACGTTCCGAGCGCTCAGGTGCAGCTCGATCGCGCTCTCGTAGGTCGCGACGGCCCTCTCATGGAGGCCCATGGACGCCTGGATGCGGCCTCGGACCGAGCGGTGAAACGCCTTGATCCGCATCTCGTGGGACCCGGTCTCGAGCTCGGGCTCGATCTGGTCCAGCGCCATCTGGGCGATCGGGTAGCGCTTCAGCCGGTAGCAGCAGTTGGCGAAGTTCAGCATCGTGAGCACGTGCTGCTCGGGCGCGAGGTCGGTGCCCAGGAGTTGCTCGCATCGGACCTTCGCCAGCTCGTACCGCTCGAGGTGGATCAGAAAGTTGATCTCGTGGATCCGGAGGTTGACGATCGACCGCGGGTCCACCGAGCCGTCCGCGCTGAACCGCTCGATGGCGGCGGCGAGAAACGGAATTCCCGCGGAATAGTTGCCCTGGAGCATGAGCTGCTCCACGTAGCTCTGCGCGTCCTGAGGCGTCGCCGGCGCCGAGGTAGGGGCGACCACTTCCCGGAGCAGGTCGACCTCGAACCGCTCGGCGAGCGCCGCGATCGGGACGCCGTAGACGTGGCTGAGCGCGAACATCTTCCCGAAGCTCGGCACGGCCGCGCCGTTCTCGATGCGCGAGAGGTGCGACTTCGTGACCGGGTCCGGGTAGCCGCCAGTCAGCTCCTCCACCGCATCGAGCGACAGCTTCCGATCTTCGCGGACGCCGCGCAGGTACTGGCCAAACCGCCTCCGGTCGGCGACGGTCTGTGGTTCGCCCATGCTGTTCCCCCTTCGCGGTGGGTTTCCCTACGGGAACCCGATCCGCGGCGGTCGACGACAGGCCGTCTTCCGCTCCCGTGACAGGAATAGACCGCGAGGGCGGGCGGGTGTGGCAGAAAACTGCCCGGTGGTGTTGCGAAACGGAAACCCCGTTTGTGCGCGGCCGTAGGAACCTCGGGCCCGCCACACCGGGCTCGGGGTGGGACAACCAGGGCAACTCCCTGGTACTCTAGGGCTTCCGTCGGAGGGTCCTCTACATGTTGCGTCACGCTCGTCCGCGCCCGGGGATCGGGCTCGTCGCCCTGCTGCTCTTGTCCGCCGGCCTAGCGCCGGCCTTCGCGGCCGCGTCCAAGGCCGAGGTCCCGGTCGAGGAGTTCACGCTCGACAACGGGATGAAGTTCTTGCTCGTCCGGCAGCCGGAGAAGAACACGGTCGCCGCGGGGTGGGTCGCGCACGTCGGCTCGTCCAACGAGCGGCCAGGGATCACCGGGCTGTCGCACCTGTTCGAGCACATGCTGTTCAAGGGCAGCCACACGATCGGCACGACGAACATCAAGCGCGACCTGCAGATCGTCGACGAGCAGGAGGCGCTCCAGGAGCAGCTGCGCGCGATCTACCGCAGCCAGCGCGACCGCTGGCGCAAGGGCCAGATCCAGGACCCGTTCGACCCCAAGGAGCGCACGCCCGAGCAGATCGCGCTCGAGCAGAAGTTCCAGGCCCTCGTCGAAGAGCAGCGCAAGCTGATGGTCAAGGACGAGTTCGACAAGATCTACAGCAGCGTCGGGGCGACGAGCATGAACGCGTCGACGAACACCGACAACACGATCTACCAGATCGTCGTCCCGTCGAACCGTCTCGAGATGTGGTTCTGGCTCGAGTCGGACCGGCTGTTCCAGCCCGTGTTCCGCGAGTTCTACTCCGAGCGCGACGTGGTCCACGAGGAGCGCCGGTTGCGTACCGAGTCGACGCCGACGGGCAAGTTCGACGAGCAGTTCGACGCGATGTTCTGGCAGTCCCACCCGTACAACTGGCCGGTCGTGGGCTGGCCGTCGGACCTGCGCGTGATCAGCAAGAAGCAGGCCGATGACTACTATGCCACGTACTACGCGCCGAACAACCTGACCGCGGCGCTCGTCGGCAACTTCGATCCAGCCGAGGTCCGCACGCTGGCGCAGAAGTACTTCGGCCGGCTCAAGCCGAGCGCCGTGAAGGCGCCCGACGTCGTGACGCTCGAGATGCCGCAGCAGGCCGAGGTGCGCATGCGCGCCGAGTGCGACTGCCAGCCGCAGATCGAGGTCCGATACCACACGGTCCCGTTCCGCAACGCCGATTCCTACGCGCTCGACGTCCTGGCCGGGCTGCTCAACGGCCGCACGGGCCGGCTGTACAAGAGCCTGGTCCTGGGGAAAGAGATCGCCGGCTTCAGCGGCGCGCGCCAGGGCTCGCGCAAGTGGGGCGGCTCGTTCTCGTTCTTCGCCGAGACGAAGGGCGAGGGCACGCCCGAGCAGCTCGAGGCCTCGTGGTACGACGAGCTGCGGAAGATCGAGGACGAGCCGATTCCGCCCGACGAGCTGCAGAAGGTCAAGAACAAGATCGCGGCCGACGCGTTCCGCAGGTTGAGCAACCCGTTCTTCCTGATGATCCAGCTCCTGAACTACGACGGCCTCGGGGATTGGACCTACCTGAACACGTGGTCCGGGCCGACGCTCGCCGTGACCGAGGCCGACGTCAAGCGCGTGGCCAAGACGTACTTCGCGCCCGAGAATCGCGCCGTGGCGATGTACTTCCGCAAGGCCGGCGGCGGCGAGGAGTGGCCGGTCGAGATCACGTCGCTGCCGCCCGAGGTGCAGCAGCGGGTCAAGGCGCAGATCACGCAGCTCAAGGCGGTCAAGGACCCGGCCAAGCTGAACGAGATCCTGGCTCAGCTCCGTGAGCGCAAGTCCACGGCGCCGGCCGAGGTCCAGAAGGTCATGGGTGTGGTCGAGTCGTGGCTCGAGTTGCGCATCGCGGAGCTCGGTAAGCCCGCAGCAGGAGGTGCATCATGAGGGGCCGCGTTCAAGCCGCGCTGATCGTCGCTGCGCTCCTGAGCCCGGGTGTCCGGGCCGCCGATCCCCCAGCCAAGTCCAAGAGCACGGGGGGCATCCCGGCGCGCCCGGAGCAGATCATCCCGGGACCGCTCGATTTCCAGGTCCCCGATGCGACGAAGTACCGGCACCAGCTGTCGAACGGCATCCCGGTGTACATCGTCGAGGACCACAGCCTGCCGCTCGTCGACGTGTCGCTGATCGTGCGCCTCGGGGCGTTCCTCGATCCGCCGGAGCAGCCGGGTCTCGCCGGGCTGACCGCGGCGATGATGCGCCGCGGCGGGGCGGGGCAGCGCAAGCCCGACGAGTTCGACGAGCGCGCGGATTTCCTGGCCGCGAACATCTCGGCGACGGCCGGCGACACGAACGGTGGCGCGTCGTTGAACTGCATCAAGGGCGTGCTCGACGACGGTCTCGGGCTGTTCTTCGAGATGCTGAAGAGCCCGCGGTTCGACGACGACCGCCTGCGCATCGAGAAGAACAACATCCTCGAGGACATGCGCCAGCGCAACGACGATCCGGCGGACATCTCACGCCGCGAGTGGGCCTGGCTGATGCGCGGGCAGGAGCACTTCTCGGCGCGGCAGGCGACGAAGGCCGAGCTCGACTCGGTCGACCGGGACGATCTCGCGACGTTCCATCGCAGCTACTGGCGCCCCGACGGGATGATCCTCGCCGTGTCGGGCGACATCACGCCGCAGGAGATCCTGCCCAAGCTGGAGAAGCAGTTCGCGGGGTGGAAGGCCGAGGGACCGAAAGTCCCGTGGCCCCCCGTCGGGCCGAAGTACGTGCCGACCGCCGGCGTGAACTACGTGGACAAGGACATTCCGCAGGGCCGCACGCTGATCGGCCACCTGGGGATCCAGCGCAAGAGCTGGGACGATCCCGAGGCGTTCGCGATCCTCGTGATGAACGACATCCTCGGCGGCGGCGGGTTCACCTCGCGCCTGGTCAAGCGCATCCGCTCGGACGAGGGGCTGGCGTACAGCGCGTCGTCCTCGTTCAGCGTCGGGACGTACTGGCCCGGCACGTTCCAGGTGTCGTTCCAGTCGAAGAGCCCCACCGTGGCCTACGCGGCGAAGATCTCGCTCGAGGAGATCGCGCGTATCCGCACCGATCTCGTCACCGACGACGAGCTGAACGTGTCGAAGAAGTCGTTCATCGACGCGTTCCCCCGGCGGTTCGAGAACGCCGCGCAGCTCGCGGGCACGTTCGCGTCGGACGAGTACGAGGGGCGGCCGCACACGTACTGGAACACGTACCGCGAGAACATCGCGGCCGTGACCGCGGAGCGCGTGCGCGCGGTGGCGCAGAAGTATCTCGATGCGTCGAAGCTCGTGTTCCTCGTCGTCGGCAAGTGGGACGACGTGAAACCGGGCGACGCGGACAAGCGCGCGTCGATGGCCGAGTTCGGCGGCGGCCAGGCGGCGAAGCTCCCGCTGCGCGATCCGCTGACGCTCGAGCCGACGGAGTAGCGCCTAGAAGAACAGGTGGGCCTCCAGGTCGAGCCGCACGTCGCGCGAGCCCGGCACCTGCGGAGGCCCGTCCGACACGCGCACGAACGCGCGCAGCTGCACGAACGGCCAGGGGATCGTCTCGACGCCCAGCGAGTCTCGCGTGCGCGCATCGGTTTGCGTGTCGAGATCCGGGTCGAGATAGTCGTGGGTCAGCTTGACGTTCAGTCCCCGTGACACGAGCAGGTCGGCTTCGAGGAACGCGACCACGCGCTCGAGCTCGTCCGTGCCGTCCCGCGACCGGACCCAGTCCGCCTCACCGAGCAGGGCGAGGCGGCCGAAGTTGACCCCGCCGTGCAACCCGGCGTGGGTCGTCCTCGTGCCGCCCGTTACGTTGTTCGCGCCCTGCAGCCCGACACGGGCGCGCTCGAAGCGGCGGACCGTCTGCAGGACGAGCCGCTTGTTCTCATCGGTATCGCTGTCGCCGCCCGAGCCGTTCAGCAGCGCCAGATGCACCGACCAGCGTCCGGGCTCGGCGCCGAGCTCGAACGCCCGTGTCGGGGCTCGAGTACGCGAAGCCGGTGAACTGCCGGATGTACGCCGCGTCGTCGGGAAGGCGCCAGCCGTAAGCCGGAAGGAACTTGCCGGCCTTGACGTAGACCCGCTCGCGGTACATCGAGATCAGACCGAACGCCTCGCGGGCCGATGCGCCGCCGGGGCCAACCTTCTCGTCGACGTAGAGGCTCAGCCGTTGCGGGATCAGCCGCGCCTCGCCGTAGACGTTGGCCTCGCCGACCTCGAACGACGACACGTCGTCCCCTTCGCGCGTGGCCACGTGCACGTACTGCAGCCGGACATCCGCGCCGAAAGCGAAGCGCGCGTCAGGATCGGCGGGCAGGAGCGGCGACTCACCGCTCAGGCGCAGTAGGTTCATCGGCAGGACGGTCTGCGTGTAGAGGCTGCCGAACGCGGTCCGGATACCACCGCCGGTACGGTTCATGTGACATTCCGAGCAGCGATATCCGCTGCGGACCGCGAAGGCTGGCTCCGCATGGGCGACGCTCGAGAGGACGCACGCGACCGCTGCGAGCACGAGCGCCGCAGCTCTCACGGCGGCGCTCCAGCGAGGATCCACTGCCGGATCGCCGCGATCTGCTGGTCGGGCAGCGCAGGCTCGCCGGCGCTCGGCGGGGGCATGCGCTCGCCCACGAGCGGCTCCCCCGCCGGCCCTTGACCCTCGATCTTCCAGACCAGATAGGACGCGTCCGGATCGCCGGGGCTGACGCGCAGCATCGGCCCCACCTCGACGCTCTCCTGGCCCACGAGGCTCGTGAACGAAGCGGACGCCGTGTTCAGCGGCATGAACTCCGCGGCTCCGCCCGGCACGTGGCAGTTGACGCAGATCTGGCCGAATACGTTGCTCTGGATCCAGGTCAGGGTCGGCTCGGGCGTACCCATCATGTCGTCCGGGAGCTGACTCCCGTCACCGGCGCAGGACGCGGCTGCGAGCGAGACGAGGACGAGGGCGGCTCGACGAACGCTCATGGACGGCGCGCCTCCCGCTCCGGCTCTTGGCCGAAGAGGCGAAAGCCGGTTCGGCTTCGGCGATCGAGGGACAGCACGTAGTGGGCGAGGGCGGCGAGACGCCGGTCGCGCAGCAGGTCGCGCTCGGCGACGCCGAGCGCTTCTAGCTCGGCGCGGGTCGGCGTCGATCGCGCGTACTCGGCGATCGACGCGATCTCCTCCGGGCGCAGAACACTCTCGAGCGTCGTCAGATCCTGCACCTCCTCGCGAGCGAAGAGCATCGCCTCCCCGTAGGCCGGCATCGGCGTGCCGTTCAGGCCGGTCAACAGGGTTCGCACGACCGAGACGGGGTCGCGGCCGCCCTTCAGCGGGTCGTGGCGGAGGTCGGTCGCGCGTATCGAGCGGCCCTTCTCGTCCACGAGACCCCGCGCGGCCGGCCCCCGTCCCGCCCCGTCCGTGCCGTGGCACGACCAGCAGCTCATCAGCACGTAGACGGCCCGCCCCTCGCGAACGCTCTCCTCGGTCGCCGGGCCGACCTCCGGAAGCACCAACCCTTCCGGCACGGCTGCGCCGTGGAGCCCGGCAAGGAAATGCGTCAGGTCGTCGAGCTGCTCCTCGGAGAACAGCTCGCCGAAGCCCGGCATCGCGCTACCGGGGAGGCCCCGCCGGATCGTCCGCTTCAGGTCCTCCGCCCGGGGCGGGCTCCCGCTGGGTGTGCTCCGGAACCGGTAGTAGGTCGACGTGAGATCGCGCGGTGCGGGATCGAGATCGCGCGCACCGGGCCCGTCGCCCGCACCGTTGCGCCCGTGGCACGCGGCACAGCTGCGCGCGAAGAGCGTCTTCCCACGCTCCGCCGGCACATCGACCGCGCCGAGCGCACCCAACACCAGCGCGAGCACCATCGGGTACACGCTGACCCCCGAAGACGGCCACGAGGATAATCCGGACAAAGGCGAAGCGTTTACAGTCCCTTCACAGTCGGGAGACGGTTTCCGTGTCACCATCCGGGTGTTCCCTGGAAGCCGCCGAGGGACAGTTTCCGGGTGGAGGTTGCGACGGAGCCACTGCATCGCCTGCGGCAAGCGGCGATCGAGATTGCGGCTCGAACCCCCGGACTGGCGACGGTCAACGTCGGGGTCACCCAGCTCGCCAACGCCGTCATCGGCAAGACGACGGAGACGATGTCGACCGCACCGGCGGTGTTCCAGGCCGCCGACTTCGCCGGCGGCTTCGGCGCGGGATTCCAGGCCGGCCAGCGCATGAACCTGATGGCCCGGCCGATCGTCCGCACCGGCATGGCCACCGCCGGTCACTACTCCGGCATGCTCGCCGGTGCGATCCGCCCGCTGCTGCGGTTCGCGAAGACAGCGATGGGGCATTAGAGCCGGCTCCGGGTTCTACCTCACGGACGAGCGGCGCTCGATGGTTGTAGTCTGGGACCATGAGCGAACGAAACAAGATCGTCGTCGTCACCGGTGGGAATCGCGGGATCGGATTCGAGATCGGCCGGCAGCTCGCCGATCGCGGGGCAACCGTGGTATTGACCGCGCGCGACCGCGAAGCGGGGGAGTCTGCCGCGGCGAAGCTGGCGCACAACGATCGGCCGGTGCGATTCCATCCGCTCGACGTCACCGATGCGGAGAGCATCGTTCGGCTGCGCGGCTTTCTCGAGACCACGTTCGATCGACTCGACGTGCTGATCAACAACGCGGGCATCCTCGTCGACGACGATGCGCCGGGTCTGACCGTGCCGCTCGCGACTGTGCGGGCGACCCTCGAAACGAACACGCTGGGGCCGCTGCACTTGGCGCAAGAGCTCGCGCCGCTGCTCGGACGGAACCGCACGGGCCGGATCGTGAACGTGTCGAGCGGCATGGGCGCGCTTTCGGACATGGAGGGCGGTCACGCCGCGTACCGGATCTCGAAGACCGCCCTGAACGCCGTGACCCGGATCCTCGCGGCGGAGCTCCAGGGCTCGGTCGCCGTGAACTCGATGTGTCCGGGCTGGGTCAAGACCGATATGGGCGGTGCGGGCGCCGAGCGCGACGTGGCCCACGGCGCCGACACGGCCGTGTGGCTCGCGCTCGATGCGCCGCAGGGTCAGACCGGGGGCTTCCTGCGGGATCGCAAGCCGATCCCCTGGTGAGCGTTCAGCCAGAAGCGCCACGTCAGGAGCGCCCACAGCGCGACCGCGACGAGCTGACCGCTTCGCGCGGCGAGACCGAACAGCACGGTACTCGGCAGGCTCGGCCCCTCACGCAGCACGAGGTGCGCACGGTACAGGACGAGCAGGGCGAGCACGTGGCTAAGGAACAGCACGGGTAGGGCGATCAGGATCCAGCGCAGCCGATCGCGCCACGGAGCCGGCGTCGCCAGCACGAGCGCCGGGACGAGCGCCAGGCTCAGGAACACGCCGTGCGGCCGCGAGACGGCGAACCTTCGAGCGCCGTCCGAGACAACGGCGTAGAGCGCGAGGCCGCCCTCGGTGTCGACCTCGAGCAGAAGCGGTCGCGCGAGGCTCTCGAGCCACAGGTTCGCCACGCGCACGACGGCCGACTCGTACGGATGGAGGAGCGCCGCGTAGAGCACGAGGCACGCCGCGAGCAGCGGCACGGCGAGGATCGCGAAGCGGATCGCGTCACGCCGTGCGGCGCGCATCTCGTCCGACCCATTTCTGGGTCCACAGGAGCCACAGCCCGACGACCGCCAGGACCATCAGCGATTGCCATACGACCAGATGCGCCGTCTCGAACAGCTCGCGGCGCACGAGCCCGACCCAGAACAGGCTCGTCAGGCGCACCAGGTTCAGGAGCAGGACGCACGGCACGCCGAGGGCCAGGCCGATCGCTCGATCGCGCCACGTGCACGGATAGGCCAGGATCGCGGCGACGAGCAGGATCACCGAGCTCTCGGCCGTGCATTCTCGGATGATCCGGATCGAGAACTCACCCGATGATCCGCGGCCGGTGACCGTGTCGCCCACGGTCTCGCCGTGCGCACCGAAGACCGACAGGGCCCAGCCGAGCGATCGGGCGGTGAGCGCGTTGACACGCGCTTCGTAGGACGTCCCCGCAGCCTCGACCGTCACATGGCCCAGGAGCAGGATCCCGAGGAACACGAGCCACGCACGGAGGCCGCTCGTTCGCCGCATTTCAGTACAACGGCGACTCGTTGCCGCAGGTGTCGAACGTGCTGACCAGGTAGTACAGGTCTTGGGGCATGGTGGCCGCACCTTCGTGGAGGAACGACAGCCCGTCCGTCGTGCCCAGGAGCACGGCATCCGCGAACGTCGGCGTCGTCGCGACGTACACCCCGAAGCGCGCACCCAGGTTGCCGCTCAGGCTCCAGTCGAGCAGGACGTCCGAGCTCGTGCGCTGACCGCGAATCTCGCTCAACGGTGGTGCGGGGGGCGAACAGCCGGCGCACTCGCGCGCCTCGTCGAGCAGGGTCCAGTCGTCGATCCCGGCTTCGTCCGACGAGCTCAGGCTGAACGAGGAGGCCGTGAACCGGAACTGGACGCCGCCGATCGGATTGTCGATCGTGTGGCGTTTCTTGCGCCACATCGGCGACGCCAGCGGCGCCAGCTCGGTGACCGCTTCGAACGGGGTGCTTACGACCTCGTTGTACCGGACCTCGACGAGGACGCGCGTCGACGGATGGCCGGCGACCCAGTACGAGTACTCGAACGCCGGAGCGAAGATCGTGTCACCCTCGGGGTGCTTGGCCCAGCCCGAGAGCAGGATCGTCGATCCGCCGTCGACGTCGTTGTCCTGTCCACCGAGCAGCGTTGCCTGGAGTCCGGTGATCCAGCACCGTGCGCCATCCGCGCAGTCTCCGGACTGGAACGGTGGAGCGGAGAAGGGGTTCCCGAGCTCCCAGTCGCCGTTCGTAGCCGTTGAGTCTATGCCCAACGTCCAGCCCTCGCCGGTCAGCTCGAAGCTCCCGTGCTGCACGACGCGATCGATCGCGCTCGACTGCACGGCGAGCGAGACGTCGGGACCGGCCTCGTTCCCCACACTGTCCCGTGCGCGAACGATGTACCAGTAGTCGGTGTACGGCGGTAGCCCCGAGTCCTCGAACGTCGTGCTCGTCGTCGACCCGATGAACGTCGGCGGTCCGGGCAAGAAGAACGGATCGTCCGGGCTGCGATACACGTCGTACGTGACGAGGCCGCACTCCTCTTGCGCCGGGAGCCAGGCCAGCGCGGTCACGCCGCAGCCCTGGCCCGGCTGCGCCAATTGCAGACCCGCGAACGCCGGTGGCCCGAGGTCCGGTCCGCTCGGCGGGACGACCGGCTGCCGGATCAGGTTGCTCTCGCCACCTCCGAGCGAGTCGATCGCCCGCACGACGTAGAAGTACGTCGCCCCGCCGGACAGGCCCGCATCGACGTAGCTCGTGGGCTTGATCCCGCTCGCCACGAGATTCGAGGCTCCGGGCACGAAGCTCGCGCTCGTGCTCCGGTACACGCTGTATCGGACGTAGGAGTTCACGCAGTTGCGCGTCGCCGCAGGCCAGCTCAAGGTCGCCCGTCCGCACCCCGGCCCCGGGACGACGCTCGACAGCCCGGCAAACGTCGGCGGCGTCGAGCACGGAGGCGAAGGCTCGCACACCCCCTGCGGGTTCCCGATCGGGACGTCGACCCACGACGGCACCTGCGCACACGCCCCGCCTGCGCTCGGCTGGAGTTGGAACCGCAGCAGCTCCGCGCACGCGAGACCGGCAGACGCTCGAAACCGAAGCGCGTCCTGGTTCGCCGCGCTCGCCCCCGGCGCAATCCCCGACCAGGCTGCGGTCGCATCGAGCAGCGTGACCGGTGACGTCGACGTCAGCGTCCCCGAGCCCCCACCCGAGGCCGCGGTCCCCACGTTCGAGAGCGCGATCGACAGATCGACCTCCTCGCCGGGGTCTGCGTATCCCGATCCGTTCGTGTCCGTGACCGTTGCGCCGGTCGCGGTGAGGATCGGTTGCACCACGACCTGCGAAACGACCGGGCTCTCGATCCGCGACTCGCACCCCGACGCCGTCTCGGCCAGCACCACGTAGCCGTAGGGGATGCCCGGCACGACCTCGTGGTCGGAGTACGTCCGCGGCGCGGGCGGTACGACGGTCGCCACCTCGAACAGCGCCTCGACCCCCGGCTCCTGGCGCAAGACCACGTATCGACCGGCCCCCGTCACGCTCGTCCACGCGAGGTCGATCCGGTCGCACCCCGGCGTCACGGTCACGACCGGCTGCGCGGGGCGCGAGCAGTAGGGCGAGGCACCGCGGTTCGTTCCCGCGATCCCGTGCCGCGAGAACGCGTTGAAGATGTCGGTCCCGTTCGGCGTCCCGTTGCTCAGATTCCCGTCCGTGTCGTCGGCCAAGAGGTACGCGTCGTAGACCGACGGAAACGACGTCGGTAGATATCCCACGGCGAACGGCGACGATGTGAAGAACAGCCGCTCGGCCTCGCGCCATCCCGTGCGCGCCCCGTGCCGCGCGACGAGCGCCAACGCCAGGTCCCACGCCGTCTGTCCGAGGATCTCGCCCTCGCAGTGCAGCTCGAACCCGAGCGGCCCGAGCTCGCCGACTTGCGGACACTTCGTCCCGATGTTCGACGTGGTCAACAGGCCCCGCGGACCGTTCGGATCGAGGTTCCGTACCGCGCTGCCGTCCGTGAAGAAGCCCGGCCCCATCAGCGCGCTGTGCGTCATGAGCAGCGCCACGACGTCGGCCGTGCCCTCGCCCGTGGCCCCGTCTCCTTCCGCGGTGTGGAAGTCGAGACCGTGCCCCCACTCGTGGTACGCGATGTCCGACACCTCGCCCGTGTTGCCGCACCCCTGGCCCGCCCGGAAGAAGTACACCTCCCCGTCGTAGAACGCGTTGCACGTCGCCGGGAAGTTCGTGTGCGAGACCAGCACCTCGTCGAGCCACGCGAGCCCCGGAAGCCACGCCTTCGCGATCCGCCGCACCTGGTTCAGGTGGTAGTACGAGGTGCGATCGGCCGGCGTCGACGCCCCGTTCCCCGTCGCGTCGACGCCGCCGAAGCCGAAGTCGAGCCTTCCCGTCCCCCCGCCCACGGTGGCCAGCGGGTCGAACGGATTCGCGCAGCCCGCGCAATCGGTCACGACCCACGGGCCGCTCAGAACCGCGCTCGCGACACCGCCCTGGTACGGAAACGCCCCCGCGACATCGCTCGTGAGCGCTCCCTGCTCGGTCGTCACGCTCGCGTACGGCATCGGCAGCGATGTCTCGTTGTGCTCGAACCACGTCCGCGGGTACGCGCCTCCCGACACGCGGCCGTAGCGGTTCGAATCGACGAACGACACGACCTCGCCGGTCCGCGCGTCGACCCGCGCCTCCCAGGTCTCGATCTCGCCCGGCACGCGGTAGCGCACGACCCACACCAGGCGATAGGTCAGCAGCTCCTCGCCGTTCTCCTCGGGTTGGAACCGAAGTGCGGGCGAGCCACGCAGCTCGTACGCCGCGCGGTCCGCTCCGTGATCGATCGCGCGGGCCACCGCTTGCGCTTCGGTCACGACCGGCCGCGCGTCGCCCGGCGCGTGGCCCACGAGCGGCGCGCCGAACTGCACCAGGTTCCCCGAGTTGATCAGCAGGTAGACCGCCGCGTCCTCGACTGGCACCCCCGCGACGTGCCACGCGAAGCGCAGTCCGATCGCGCGCCCGTCGCGGCCGAGCGTGCTCGCCTGGCGATCGAGCACGAGCTCCCCGACCTCGGGCTCGAGCCACGCGCCCTGCTCGCTGACGAATCGCCGCGCCAGCGCCTCGAGACCGTCGAGATCGATCTCACGCGGATCGAGCGTGTTGCCCGGACCCGCGATCCACGGGATCCCCGACCCGGATACGCGCACCGCGCGCCCGGTCCGCCGATCGACGGCGACGTCCCAGGTCCCACCGACACGCGCGACGAACGCGCGGGCCCGAAGCGCCTCGGGACCGCGAGCGGCGAGATCGACAGGCTCCACGCGTGGTGCCGCCCGCGCGTGCTCGATCCACTTCTCGTTCGCTCGAGGTGTCGCGGGTGGTGCCGCGGCGAGCGCCGGCACCCCGACCGCGAACGCGACGGCCAGACTCAAGCCTCGCCGCACGGCGACCCCCCGGATGGCTCTGGGGGAGTATACGCCGGGCTACAGGCCGTGCCGGCACTCGGCCAGGATGCCCAGGATCTCGTCGAACGCCCGGCGCGCGCTGGCGCGGAGCCGAGCCGGGCTTCCGGGAACCCGGAGCTCCGGGACGAGCGTCTGATGCCGAACGAACCGCTCGACCACGGCCCACACGCCATCCGGCCCGAGCGCCCGACGCCGGCGCACGAGCAGGTCCGCCGCGTAGACCACGGCGTCGCCCGTGATCCGATCGAACCGGTTCTGGATCGCGGAACGGGCGGCGACCTCGGCGATCACGAGGGGGACCGAGCGCCGGCTGGCCCGCGCGGCGCG
Organism: uncultured Acidobacteriota bacterium; assembly: GCA_963824225.1. Lineage (GTDB taxonomy): Bacteria > Acidobacteriota > Polarisedimenticolia > Polarisedimenticolales > Polarisedimenticolaceae > CAWGOF01. The sequence continues at coordinate 2,891,120 of CAWGOF010000003.1, forward strand.
CTCGATGAGCGCCAGGTACGTGCGCTGGAACCTTCCGGCCATACGCCGGCGATGCGCCGAAGTCCGCCGGTCGCGTGGGCTCGCGTAGGTCGAGAAGCCGAGCGCGAGCAGCTCGAGCGGCGGGATCGCGCCGCCGGCCTCGAGGACTCGAGGTGGCAGCTCGCGCAGCATGTCGCGCGTGCTGAACACCGCGTTCCAGGAGATCCCGTCCTCGACGCGCCGCGGGCCCCGTGCCGAACGGCAGCGCTCGAAGTACGCGTGGACGCGGGCGAACGCACGAACGGCCGGGCGTGCGTCGTCGGCCAACAGGCGGACCGTTCGCGGCCCGAACCCGATGTTGCGCAAGAGCAGCCGGTCTTTCTCGCGCTCGAACTCACGGTCGAACCGTCGCAGCACAGGGTCGCGGGCGAACGCGCGCAGCGGCCGCTTGCGTCCCGTGATCAGGTAGTCGCGGATCTGGGCGAAACACTGCACGATGCCGCGGGCCTTGCGTCGCTGCTCGGGGATCGTCGTCGACCAGCGCGGCCCGTCGTCGAACCGGTACGCACGGTGGTATAGACCGAACTGCCGCACCGAGCCGTAGTCGATGATCCCGCCGTCGGTGAGGACGTTGTCGCCGTCCCAATCGAGCCAGCAGAACACATAGTCCCGCTCGAACGACGCCGCGGCACGCGCGAACGCTCGGGCCACGCGCTCGACGAGCGCGCGATAGCGCTCGGGCCCGCGGATCGGTCGAGCGCCCCCATTCGCGATCTGGCGGTCGATCAGATAATCGACGGCCGCCCGCAGGCGTCGCTTTCGGTTCTGCTTCAGCCACACGAACAGGTGCGACGGCCGCAGCAGGTTGCGCCCCACGCGGACCGTGATCGCGAACCCGTTGGCCAGCTCGAGCACGGCGAGCACGCGCTCGGTCGCGATGCCGTTCCGCCCGAGCGACTCGCTCATCAGAGCGGCGGCGAGCCCCTCCTCGATCGATGCGGTGCCGCAGCCGTAGTCCGAGGCCCAGTTTCCGGTAGCGAAGAACCGGCCCTCGCGCGCCGTCGCCGGGCACAGGCGCGTCACGCCCGTTCCACAGCTCGTCACGTCCCACGTCGTCCCGCGGTGACGCACGACGCCGTTCCACACGCTCCGACCGTCACCCGACGTCAGGCCGCTGCGTCCGGGGTGCTGGAGCTGGAGGTAGCGCGTGGCCATGTATCGGCCGGGGAGCCGCGCGTGCCGAGGCACACGCAGCCCGCGACCGAGATCGTGCTCGTTCACGATCGACAGGCTGAACGTGTCGACGAGCGCGGCGTGGAGCCCCGCGGTCATGCGCGCGGGCGCGCTCGGCGGAACGAGCCCCATCTGGCGTGCGAGGCCGAAGTTGAAGTACACGACGCGGCTGCCCGAAAGGCGCCGAGCGCCGTACAGGACGAACGCCCCGGGCACGGCGGTGCGATACGGGTGGGACCCGTCGAGGGCGCGCAAGCGCCGATACCGATGTTGCCGCGGCACGGGGAAGAAGATGGGAAACCGGCGGGATCCCGGCAACGCGGGCCGGGCCGGGGGTGGGACGGCTAAGGAACCCGGAGCTCCGGGTCGGAGCTCCGGGTCGTCGAGCGGGTCAGTCGAGCGAGCGGGCGAGCCGCCGAACTTCCTGCTCCGTTCGTTCACGAGGCGACATCATCGCCATGCCGCCCTTCCCGGGAAGCACGGGAGCCCCCAGGCGCGACGGATCGACCGACGAGAGCCCCTGCAGCTGCGCGATCTCTTCCCGCATCGCCTGCATTTCCGTGACCGACGGCAGCGGGTTCTCGTACCGCGGCGTCGGCATGGCCACGAGGTTCGCCCCCTCGTCCGGCCGGAGGAGATAGTTGCGGTCGTAGAACCGCATGTGCTTCACCTCGTTGTACCGTTGCGCGTACGAGATGACCGGCCCATACGCGAGCGCGGCCGTCGTGCCCACGATCGCGAGGACCGCGACGACGGCGACAAGTCTCGAGAGTTTCCTCACATGGACCTCCCTTCCATTGGACCCAACCGCCCCTGGGACTCTTATAACGCGGTCCACTGGTGCGCACAATCCGAAACTGCGCCGTGCTCAGGACGGACGGTGAATCTGGATCAGCTTCGCCGACTGTTCGCGTTCTTTGGGTGTGAGCCGCCGACCCAGCTTGTCGCGCCAGGCGGCCGCATCGCCGATTCCACGTTCGGCGGCCAGGGCGAACCACCCGTGCGCCAGGCCTTGCTCCGACCGGTCGCAGACGCCCCGGCCCCGCAGATACAGGAACGCCAGGGCGTACATCGCCTCGCCGTGCCCGTGCTCGGCGGCGCGCTTGTACCACTTCCCGGCCTCGGCGAGGTCCGCTTCGACGCCGACCCCCGCCCGGTACATGCCGGCGCGACGGTATTCGACCTCGGGGTCGCCGGCCTCGGCATCCAGGGCCGCCCTGGCATCCAGGGCCGCTCGCGATTCCGCGTCCCCCTGCTCGGCCGCGCGGGCATACCACCGCCGGGCTTCGACGAGATCCTTCTCGACGCCGCGACCCTCCTCGTACATGCGGCCGAGGCTGCGCTGGGCCACGGCGCGTCCCTGCTCGGCCGCGGCGCGATACCAGCGTGCGGCCACCGCGAGATCCTGCTCGACGCCGAGCCCGTTCTCGTACAGGTGACCGAGGTTGGCCTGTGACCGCGCGTGGCCCTGGAGCGCGGCGCGCTGATACCAGTCCGCCGCGAGCCGGTAGTCCTGCGCGACGCCCTGGCCGTAGAAGTACAGCCGTCCCAGACCGTACTGCGCCTCGGAGTCGCCGTGCTCGGCGGGTCCGCGCCACTCCTCGAGGGCCGCCGCGTAGTCTCCCCGCTCGTACGCCGCCTCCCCGGCGCGCGCGTCCGCGCGGATGACGCCGAACGCGGTCAGCAGCAGGACGAGGGGAACGGCAACGCGACGCATGCGCGACGATGGTAGGACCCATCGTGCGCGGAGGGCAACCGGCTCACACCGGGTCGGACGTCCCCGTCGACGCCCGCAACGCGGCCCACTCGGCGCGCGCGGTCGCGAGCCGCTCGAACAGGTCGAGGACCTCGCGGGCGTAGCGGTTCGCCGAGAACGTCCCGCTCTGGACCGCGAGGCTCACGCGCGTCGGGCCCACGTTGTACGCCGTGAGGGCCATCCGCTCGTCGCCAGCGAATCGCTTAAGGAGCTGCTTGTAGTACGAGACGCCGAGCCGCACGTTGATCGCCGGGTCGTGCAGCATCTCGACGCCGCCCCAGTCGAGGGAGTGCGTCGCCGCGACGTCTTCGGCGACGAACGGTCGGATCTGCATCAGCCCCACCGCGCCGGCATGGCTCACGGCTCGGCTGCGGAACGAGCTCTCGCGGGCCACGATCGACGCCACGAGCAACGGGTCGACGTTCGCGCGCCGAGCCTCTTCGTACACCGCGTCGGCGAGCCGCGCGCACCACGCGTCGCTCGACGAGCGGCGGTGTTGGTGCACGATGCGCAGGATCGTCTCGCGATCGGCGATCGCGGCCTGGTCGGCCTGGGCTATCGCGCCGGGCCCGGCCGCCGGCACGACCGGGCCGAGCCACAGGTCACCGAGGAAGTTGACGAGCGGGCCGCCGCCGATCCCGACGACGAGCGCGGCAGCGAGCGCAACGTCGCGCGCTCGCCCCGGGCGGCTCGATCGGTCTCTCGTGGTCATCGTCTTCTACCTCGTTCGTTCGCTGGACATGAGCGTCAGCGAGTCGGGGGCCTTGAAGAGCAAGGGGGGTGCCGAGCCCGATTCTGGCCGGTTTCGCGCTGGGGCGTGGGGGCCGGGGGAGTCTAGCAGACGCCCGGCGTGTCGGGCGACCCGACAGACCTGGCGGCCCGCAGCCGATCGTGCCGGGCAACGTACTGCAGCAGAACGGGTTATGGCCCCGTCGGGGCTCGCGACGGCCCCTGTCGCGCCGCGGGCCACCGGTTCTGACGGCTGTCGGGGTTGGGCGCCGGAGCCCATGGCGGCGCGGATGCGCTCGGGGCATATTCTCCGCTCCACGCGGACATCTGGTATCGTCGGCCGGCCCGATCACCGATCGAAACGGACGGGAGGAGATCGACAGTCATGCGGAACCATCGAGGCCTGACGGGGCGGCTGGCCCTGGGGGCCGTCCTGATCAGCGGCGTGGCCTGTGCGGGCGACGCCAAGGCACCGTCCGCGGCAGGCGGCGGCGGATCGCCGGTCGTAGCGACGATCGGCAGCAAGAAGATCACGCTCGCCGAGCTCGACGCCAAGGGCCAGTCGGCGAACTTCCAGGCCTACCAGGACATGTATGACGCCCGTCGCGGCGCGCTCATGGCCATGATCGACGAGATGCTCACCGCCGAAGAGGCGAAGTCGCGGGGCGTCACGGTCGAGGCGCTGATCCAGCAAGAGGTCCAGGCCAAGATCACGCAGCCCACGCCGGCCGAGATCTCGGCGTTCTACGAAGAAAAGAAGGCGCAGATGGGCGGTCAGACGCTCGAGCAGATCGGGCCGCGCATCGGACAGTTCTTGAGCCAGCAGCGCAGTGCCGAGGTCCGCGAGAAGTTCCTCGAGGGACTGCGCAAGAAAGCCGGCGTCGTGGTCTCGCTCGAGCCGCCGCGGATCGAGGTCGAGGTCGCGCAGAACGACCCGGCGCAGGGACCTGCCAGCGCGAAGGTCACGATCGTCGAGTTTTCCGACTACCAGTGACCGCACTGCGCGAGGGTCGGTCCGATCCTCACCCAGATCAAGCAGGCGTACGGTGACAAGGTCCGCATCGTGTTCCGCGATTATCCGCTGAACTTCCACCCGCTCGCGCAGCCGGCAGCCGAGGCCGCACAGTGCGCGCACGACCAGGGCAAGTTCTGGGAGTACCACGACAAGCTGTTCGCGAACCAGGCCCAGCTCAACGCGGACAACTTCAAGAAATGGGCCGGCGAGCTCGGTCTCGACGCGGCGAAGTTCGACGAGTGCGTCGCGAGTGGCAAGCATCGCGCGAGCGTGCAGGCCGACTTCCAGGCCGGTCAGAAGGTCGGCGTCACCGGAACGCCGGCGTTCTTCGTCAACGGGCGCATGATGTCCGGCGCCCAGCCGTTCGAGAAGTTCAAAGAGATCATCGACGACGAGTTGCGGTAGGGGATCGGGACACTCTCAGAACGAGAGTGTCCCCGTTCTCTTCGCGAGCGCGCTCTCGTGCGCAAGGAGCCACCTCTTGCGCTCGAGCCCGCCGCCGTAGCCCCACAACGTGCCGTCGGCCGCGATGACGCGGTGGCACGGCACGAACACCGCCACCGGGTTCGCGCCGTTTGCCGCGCCGGCAGCGCGCACGGCGCTCGGCCGGCCGATCCGGGCCGCGATCTCGGCGTACGTCCACGTCGTCCCGACGGGGATCGTGCGCAGCGCATCCCAGATCGCGAGCTGGAACTCGGTCCCGTGAAGCTCGACCGGTTGCTCGTCGAGTGCGGCCAGATCGCCGCCGAAGTAGCGTGCAAGACGGGTCCTTGCCCCCGCGGGATCGTCGTGCGGTCGGACCTCGATCGGTCCGAGGTGCCGCGCGAGATGCGCCCAGCCGCCGGTCGCGCGCTCGCGGTCTCGGAACTCGAGACCGACGAGCGCGTCGCCCCGCGCGACGAGCCCGAGCGGTCCGATCGGCGATGCCACGGTCGTTCCGTCGAGGATCATCGTCGTTCCTCCGTCCACAGGGCGATCACGGCGTAGCCCCGCCAAGGTCGCCACGCCTCCGCCCGAGCGATCACCTCGCGCAGCGTGGGGACCCGACCGGCCCCGGCCAGCGCACGCCGGACGTGAAGATCGCCCGCCGGGAACGCATCGGGCTCGCCGAGCGCTCGCAGCGCCAAGTACTGCGCGGTCCAGTCCCCGATCCCCGGGAGCGCGGTGAGCCGGGACACGGCCTCGTCGAGACCGGCGAATGCGCCGAGGTCGAGCGTTCCGGAAGACACCGCCACGGCGAACGCACGCACGGCCCGGGCTCGGGCTCCCGGGAGCCCGATCCGCTCGAGCGGCGCTGTGGCCAGCGCAGCGGGCGCCGGAAATACGTGCGTCAGCGCGCCGATCGGCCGCTCGAGCGGCGTGCCGTGGGCCTCGGCGATGCGTCCGAGCAGCGTGCGCGCCGCGGCGACCGAGACCTGCTGGCCCACGAGCGCACGCACACCGACCTCGAACGGATCGAACGACCCGGGCACGCGCACGTGCCGTCGCGCGAGCGCGGTCTTCAGGCGTGGATCGATCGACAGATGCTCGGCGATAGCGACGGCGTCCGCGTCGAGATCGAACGCGCGCGTCGCGCGCGCGACGAGCCGCGGTAGATCGGTCGCGGCTGCCGCGGATGCGAGCAGCGTGACCGAGTCGACGCCGTTCGCGCGAACCTCGACCGTCGCCGCCTCGCCGCTCGCGAGAGCGATCGTGCGACGGTACGAGCCGTCGCGGACATCCTCGATACCCGGGATCGCGCGCGCTCCGAGGAACGCGAGGATCGGACGCGGATCGAACGGCGGCCGCGCCGGAAGTCGCAGCGCGAGCGCCCCGTTCTCGTCCGCTCCGGCCGGCGTCACGGCGCGCCGCCCGCGCAGCGCCGCGGGGGATCGGTGGAACGTCGTGTGCATCGCCTCGCGCAGTCGTCGCGCGCCGCCGAACCCCGCGGCGTGCGCGACGCGCTCGACCGGCAGCGCCGTCTCGGCCAGCAGCTTGCGCGCGAAATGTGCGCGCCGCGAGCGTGCGACCTCGAGCGGAGACGCGCCGACGTGATCCGTGAACAGCCGTCTGAGCCAGCGCGACGTCACGCCGAGACGGAGCGCGATGCGCTCGAGCGAGCCGTGGGTCAGCATGCCATCGTCGATCAGCCGCAGCGCCCGCGTCACGGTCGCCGACGTCCCGGTCCACGCGGCCGAGCCCGGCGCGCTGTCGGGGCGGCAGCGCAGGCACGCGCGGAACCCGGCCGACTCGGCCGCCGCGGGCGTTGCGTAGAAGCGGACGTTCCGGCGCTGCGGCAGCTTTGCCGGGCAGCCGGGCCGGCAGTACACGCCGGTCGACGTGACGGCGAGGAAGAACCGTCCGTCGAAGCGCCGATCGCGCCCGCGGAACGCCCTCCAGCACACCTCGGGATCGAGCGTCATGCTCGAGGTTGTACCACGCATCGGCGAGGCCGACCGGCCGATTCCGGAACTCGAACGCCGGGAGTCCGTGGCGCAGCGGCCGGCCCTATAATCGCGCGCATCGTGCGCTTCCTGTGGGGCGTCGTTCTCGCCGGCTTGGCTCCGGGGGTCGTCGCTCTCGACCTTCCGCGCACCGGTATCTCGTACACGATCGACGTCCGGATCGATCCGCAGACGCGGGGTCTCGCGGGCCGCGAATCGATTCGCTGGACGAACGAAGGCGACGCACCGGTGACGACGTTGCCGATGCACCTGTACCTGAACGCGTTCTCGCACACGCGGACGACCTGGCTCCGCGAGGACGATCCGGACAACGAGGAGCTCGACGACCTGTACCGGATCGCGAGCGATCCGTGGGGCTGGATCGAGCCGCGGTCGATCGTCCAGGTCACGGGGTCGGGACGGCACGATCTCGAGTTCCGACCGATCCAGCCCGATGACGGCAACCCGCTCGATCGCACGTTGATCGAGGTTGAGCTCGCGGAGCCCGTTGCGCCGGGCGCCGTTGCGCAGCTCGACGTCGCGTTCGAGGGCCGGCTGCCGGTCCCGATCTCGCGCACGGGGGCCCGCGACGCGTTCTTCTTTCTCGGCCAGTGGTATCCGAAGATCGGCGTGCTCGAGCCGGCGGGCGTGCGCGGTGCTCCGGCGCAGCGCTGGGCCGCGCGGCAGTTCCACGCGGACTCCGAGTTCTACGCCGACTTCGCGGACTACGACGTGACGATCTCGGCGCCCGAGCGCTGGATCGTCGGAGCCACGGGACGCGAGGCCGGAACGCCCGAGCCGGACCGCGGAGGGTTCCTGCGCCATCGCTTCGTCCAGCGGGCGGTCCACGATTTCGCCGCCGTGGCCGGCCGCGATCTCTCAGAGCTTCGCTTCCGCGTCGCGCCGGAGGGCGGCGGGCCGCCGGTCGACGTTCGGCAGATCGTTCCGCGCGGCACCGAGCATCAGATCCCGCGCTGGCACGATGCGGTCGTGTTCTCGCTGAACGAGCTCGGACGGCGCGTCGGACCGTACCCGTACGACGTCCTCACGGTCGTCACGCCGCCGTTCTTCGCCGTCGAGGTCGGAGGCATGGAGTACCCGACGCTGTTCACCGGTGCGTTCGGGGATCCGCTGTGGGACCGCCTGAGCGGCATGCGGCTCGCCGAGGTCACCGTGATCCACGAGCTCGTGCACCAGTACTTCTACGGGCTCGTGGCGACGAACGAGCAGGAGGATGCGTTCCTCGACGAGGGCCTGACCACGTACTGGGAGTGCGCGATCGCCGACAGGCTGTACGGCCGCGATCGCGGAATCGGCACGTTGCTCGGCCACGCGATCGTCTGCGAGGACTACTACGACCACTCGATCGAGCGCGGCGTGAAGTTGCGTGAGCCGATCCGCCGCGGTCCAACCGCGCTGTACGCGTCGCATACGTGGTCCCATCAGGTGTACGACCGGACGATGACCACGCTCACCACGGCCGAGCGTTTGTTCGGCCGCGCGGCACTCGATCGCGTGTTCGCCGAGTATTTCAAGCGCTTCGCGTTCCAGCACCCGGCTCTCGAGGACCTGCTGCGTGTGGCGGCCGAGGCCGGCGGGGCTGAGCTCGCGGCGATGCTGCGCGAGGGGTTCGAGCGCGAGGCGGTCCCGGACTACGCCGTGACGGACGCGACGACGGAGCCGTGGAGCCCACCCGAGGGCCGGCTCCCGACGGACGACGGCGTCGTGACGCTCGACCGAGACGCGGGCGTGGAGCACGCGACGACGGGCCTCGATCCGGCGGCGCGCGAAGACGACGGCCGCGTGCTCGTCGAGATCACGGATCCGGGCTGGGCCCGCAACGGCCACTCGCGTCTCGGCACGGTCGAGCGGGTACCGGTCGCGCCCGTGCGCGGCGAGCCCGCCGCCGATTTCGAAGCCGACGACGAGTGGTACGAGAGCACCGTGCTCCTCAGCGGACCGGCGTGGGACCACCTTCCGGTCGACGTCGAGCTGCGGTTCGCCGACGGCGCGACGGTCCACGATCGATGGGACGGCAAGGCGGCGTGGCGCAAGTACCGGACCGTGCGCCGGGCGCCGCTGCGCGAGGTCCGTCTCGACCCGCAGCGCCGCATCGCGGTCGACGTCGTGCCGCAGAACAACGCCCGCTCGATCGAGCCCGACCGGCCATTCGTCCACGCGTGGAACGCATGGCTGACCGCGCTCGCGCAGTGGCTCGCCGGGGGCGCCGCGACATGGTTCTGACGCCCGCCGCTCGACTGCTCGTCGCGCGAGTCTCGCTGATCGTTCTGGCGTCGCTCCCGGCGCTGATCGCGACGCACGGCGACCTGGCCACGGGTCCGGGCACGCAACCGTGGTTCACCGACGTGCGCGGCCGACTGCCGTTCTTCCACATGCTGCGGTTCTTCGCCGGCCTGCCGTCGCTCGTGCCCGTGCTGCTCGTGGCCGTCGGCCTCGCGATCCTCGGGAACCAGCTGCTGACGGCCGGGGCGCTCTCGATCTTCCTGGGCCAGGACGGCGCAGGGGTTCTGCGGCGCGCGCGCAGCCACGGAGCACGGCACATCGGACCGTTCCTGCGGATCCTCGTGTTGAGCGCCGTTGCGTCGGCCATCGGGGCGTCGATCGTCGCCCGCGCGATCGATGGGCTCGGCCACGCCGGTGCGAGTCGCGGCTGGACGTCTTCGACCCTGTACCTCGTGCTCCCGTCGCTACGCATGCTGGGCGTCGCCGTCGTTCTCGCGACGGTCGGAGCGTGGACGCTCTGCGCGCGTGCGCTCACCGTCGCGGATCGCCGGTCGAGGGTCCGGCGCACGGCGCTCCTGGCCCTGCGGCTGTGCTGGCGCGCGAAGCTGCGGTGGCTCGGTCCGTTCGTCGGTGCGACGCTCGCAACGACCGTGGCATCGGGCGCGATCGTCGTGGCCTGGCTCCAGAGCGAGCCGCGAGGCTGGGCTGTGGGTGGATGGATTGCGCTGTGGGCGCTCGTGCTCGTGGTCCAGGCCGCGATTTGGCTGTGGCTCGTCCACGGCGCGGCGCGACTCGTCGTCGACCCGCTCGCGGCCGACCTGCGCAGCCGCCCGGACACGGCGCTCGGCGCGCGACGCCTGATCAAGCGTTGGCTCCCCAAGAAGAGCGAGAGCTGACCTCCCCGTGTATTCTGCGCGCCGTGAACCTCGCTCCCGGCACGCGGATCGGCCCGTACGAGATCACGGCGAAGCTCGGCGAAGGCGGGATGGGCGTGGTGTACCGCGCCCGCGATCCACGCCTCGGACGGGACGTCGCGATCAAAGTCCTGCCCGAGCTCGTGGCCCAGGACGCGGAACGCCTCGGACGCTTCGAGCGCGAGGCGAAGCTCCTCGCGAGCCTCAACCACCCGAACATCGCCGCGGTCCTGGGTGTCGAGCAGTCGGGCAGCGTGCGCGCGCTCGTGATGGAGCTGGTCGAGGGGGAAACGCTGGCCGAGCGGCTGCAGCGCGGCGCGCTCGACGTCGACGACACCGTCGCGATCGCGCGGCAGATCGCCGAAGCGCTCGAGGAGGCGCACGAGAAGGGGATCGTCCACCGCGACCTGAAGCCGCAGAACGTCAAGCTCACGCCCGAGGGCAAGGTCAAGGTCTTGGACTTCGGTCTGGCCAAGGCGATGGACGCCGATGGCGGGAGCTCCTCCGCCTCGCGCGTCGCGAACTCTCCGACCATGACCTACGCTGGCACGATCGCCGGTGTGATCCTCGGCACCGCGGCGTACATGTCGCCCGAGCAGGCCAAGGGCCGGCCGGTCGATCGGCGCGCGGACATCTGGGCGTTCGGCGTGGTGCTGTTCGAGATGCTCACCGGGCGTTCGCTGTTCGGCGCCGAGACGGTGCCCGAGACGCTCGGCGCGATCTTCTCGCGCGAGATTCCGCTGCGCGACCTTCCCGCCGCCGTGCCCCGGCCGCTCCGGCGTCTCCTCGAGCGCTGCCTCGAGCGCGACCCGAAGCTCCGCCTGCGGGACATCGGCGAGGCGCGGATCGCCCTCGCGGGTCCGCTCACCGCGGAGCCCGACACGCCGGCGGTCGCCGTGCGCGGTTCCCGTGTGCCGTGGATGCTCGCGCTCATCGGTCTCGTGCTCGCGGCGAGCTTCGGCGCCATCGCCCTCCGGCGCGAGCCGCAGGCAAGCCGGCTCGTACGCTCGAGCGTGCTGCCGCCGAAGGGTGCCTCGCTCGAGGAGTCGCTCGCCCTCTCCCCCGACGGTCGAACGCTCCTGTTCGTCGCCTACGAGGAGAGCGGGAACCGCGCGCTCTACCGCCGCGACCTCGGCTCGCTCCAAGCGACGAAGGTCGAGGGCACGGAGGGCGCCGTGATGCCGTTCTGGTCGCCCGACGGCCGGCACCTCGGCTTCTTCGCCGACGGGAAGCTCAAGCGCATCGACGCGGGAGGCGGGGCCGTGCGCACGCTGGCCGACGCCCCGACGCCGCGCGGGGGCGCCTGGGGCGAGGATGGGACGATCGTGTTCGCCGGCGCCTTCCGCTCGGGTCTGCTCGCCGTTCCCGCGAGCGGCGGGCCCGTGCGCGAGCTGACGAAGCTCGACGAGGCGCGGAAGGAGAAGAGCCACCGCTGGCCGAGCTTTCTCCCCGGCGGCAAGCGCCTCCTATTCGTGGCCCAGACTGGCGAGGGCGGCGCGCCGAACGACGCCTCGACGGTCGAGGCGCTCACGCTCGCGACCGGCGAGCGCAAGGTTCTCGTGACCGCGAACTGCTCGGCGCAGTACGCCGCGGACCATCTGTTGTATTGGACGCAGGGCAACCTGATGGCTCGGCGCTTCGATCCGGGAACGCTCGAGGTCGGGTCCGAGGACCATCTGGTCGCGGAGCACGTGGCGTACACGCAGAACGAGCAAGCGGTGTTCAGCGTGTCGGGAGAGGGGACGCTGGCCTACGCCGAGGGCGCGGACATCGGTCGCTCGACCTTGCAATGGGTCGATCGCGCCGGCAAGCCGCTCGGCACGATCGCCGGCCCCGAGACGTTCGACAGCGGGTTCTCCTTGTCCCCGGATGGCCGGCGCGTCGCCGCGGCGGTCACGCTCCAAGGCGTCGGGAACTCGGACGTCTGGATCTACGACCTAACCTCCGGAACGTCCGACCGGCTGACCTTCGAGGCCGCGAACGAGCAGCGGCCGGCCTGGTCGCCCGATGGCAGGCAAGTGGCGTACGTCTCCGTGCGCAAGAACGACGGCGAGATCTTCGCCCGCGCGGCATCTGGGATGGGCGAGGAGCGCTGCCTGGCGACCGACGAGGTCGGTATGTGGCTCACCGACTGGCCACGGGAAGGGAGCTGGCTCGTGGTAGGTGCGTCGGACTCCGGTACGGGTGAAGACCTCAGGCGCTACGATCTCGCGGACCGACGAGCGACCACGCTCGTCGCCACGCCGGCGGGCGAGCGCAACGGGGCGGTGTCGCCGGATGGACGGTGGCTCGCGTACCAAGCAGACGAAGCGGGCCGGGACGAGATCTACGTCCGCGCGCTCGAGCCCGAGGGCGGGCGCTGGCAGATCTCGCGCAGCGGCGGCGCGCACCCGCGCTGGCGCGCCGACGGACGCGAGCTGTACTACGTGGTCGTGCCCGACTGGCTCGTCGCGGTCGAGGTCCACGCCGGCCCCGCGGGCTTCGAGGCCGGAACGCCGACGCCGCTTTTCCGGGCGCCGTTCCTGTTCCAGGGCGGAATCCGGCCGTTCGACCCGGCACCCGATGGTGGTCGCCTCGTGATCAACGTGCTCGCGCGCGAGGACGACGACACGCCGATCACGCTCGTCGAGAGCTGGCCTACGTTGCTACGCGGGGATTGAGCGTGCCTTGACATGTGTGCAACATGCAAATATCTTTTGAGCATGTCGCGCATGATCCAGATCCGCCACGTACCCGACAGCTTGCACCGCAAGCTCAAATCTCGTGCGGCCCTCGCGGGGATGTCCCTGTCGGAGTTCTTGCTCCGCGAAGTAGAACGCATCGCGGAACGACCCTCGCCGGAGGAGTTTGCTGCGCGTTTGGCTCGTCGTCCCGCGCTGTCGATCCGTGAGTCCGCTGCCGAGGCTGTCCGCGCCGAGCGCAATTCCAGGTGATCGTCCTCGATGCCTCGGCCTTGGTCGAGGTTCTGCTTCATCTGCCTCGAGCACCGATCGTCTCCGCGCGCGTGTTCCGACCGCAGGAAACACTTCATGCTCCGCACCTGATCGACGTAGAGGTCGCTCAAGTACTTCGGCGCTTCGAGCGCGGAGGTGCCATCACCGCCACACGCGGCGCCTTGGCGATCGAGGACCTCACCGATACGCCGCTCGTGCGGTATCCGATCGAGCCGCTGTTGCCTCGGATATGGGCCTTGCGGCGCAACGCGACGGCCTATGACGCGGCGTACTTGGCGCTCGCCGAGGCGCTCCGCTGTCCGTTGGTGACCCTGGATGCGGCGCTAGCCACCATCCCTGGCAGAGCTATCGAGGTCGAGATCATCGAGTGACGCTCACCAGCGCCGCGGGGCGTTCTCGACGACGCGCACGGTGTCGCGCGCGATCAGCAGCTCTTCGTTCGTCGGGATGACCCATGCCGGAAGCCGCGTGCCGGCTCGTCCGATCTCGCCCGTCTTTCCATCGACCATCGCGGCGTTGCGTTCAGCATCGACCTCGAGGCCGAGCCATTCGAGCCCGTCACAGATCCGGCGCCGGATCTCGGGCGAGTTCTCGCCGATGCCGCCCGTGAACACGACCGCGTCCGCACCATTCATCGCCGCGGCGTACGCCCCGATGTACTTCCGCGCGCGGTAGCAGAACACGTCGATCGCCAGGCGCGCCCGGCGGTCCTGGTGCTCGGCCTCTTCGGCCAGCAGGTCGCGCATGTCGCCCGTCAGGCCCGAGATCCCGAGCAGGCCCGACTGCTTGTTGAGCACGAGCTCGATCTCGCCGAGCGTCATGCCCTCCCGATGCGCGAGGTAGTCGAGCACCGACGCGTCGAGATCGCCGGCCCGCGTCCCCATCAGCAGCCCCTCGAGCGGCGTGAAGCCCATCGACGTGTCGACCGAGTCGCCGTGCCGGATCGCGCAGGCCGAGCAGCCGTTCCCCAGGTGCAGCGTGATGATGCGCACCTGCTCCCGCGGGATCCCGCGCAGCTTGCGGTACCGATACGCCACGTAGCGATGCGACGTGCCGTGGAACCCGTAGCGCCGGATCTTGAACCGCCGGTAGTACTGGTACGGGATCCCGTACAGGTACGCGCGGTCGGGGAGCGTCGAGTGGAACGCGGTGTCGAACACCGCAACCTGCGGGATCCCGTCGCCCAGGAGCTCGCGCGCCGCGCGGATGCCCCGCAGGTTCGCCGGGTTGTGGAGCGGCGCGAGCTCGACGCACTCCTCGATCCCCGCACGGACCTCGTCGTCGATGCGCACCGAGGCCCGGAACCGCTCGCCGCCGTGGACCACGCGGTGTCCCACCGCGTGCACGTCGGCCACCGAGCGCACGGAATCGATCCCCGAGTCGGGCGACACGACCCAGCGCAGGATCCTATCCACGGTCTGCCGGTGGTCGCGCAGCGGCAGATCCTCGTGAACCACGCCGCGGCCCTCGACCGAGAGCTGGATCAGCGCGTGCCCGCCGATACGCTCGATCCGGCCGCGTGCGAGCAGTCGATCGGCGTCCGCGGCGATCGACTCGAGGTCGGTCTCGATCAGCTGGAACCGAACGCTCGACGAGCCGCAGTTGAGGACCAGGACGTGCATCAGACATTATCCGCTTCGGTCGACGTCCGGGGCGTGCCCGCCGATCCGCCCTTGCCCCACGTCCAGTCGCGGATCGCCGGAAGATCCTCGCCGTGCTCGTGGATGTATTCGCGATGCTCGAGCAGCGCGTCGCGCAGCGTCTGCTTCGCGTAGGCCGCGCCCGCGCCGAGCTGTGGCAGCCGGTCGATGACGTCGCCCGCCAGATGGAACCGGTCGATCTGGTTCAGGACGCACATGTCGAACGGCGTCGTCGTCGTCCCTTCCTCCTTGTACCCGCGCACGTGGATGTTGCCGTGGTTCGTCCTCCTATACGTCAGCCGATGGATCAGCCACGGGTAGCCGTGGAACGCGAAGATCACCGGCTTGTCCTTCGTGAACAACAGGTCGAACTCGCGATGCGACAGGCCGTGCGGATGCTCTTCCGCGGGCTGGAGCTTCATCAGGTTGACCACGTTGATCACCCGGACCTTGACCTGCGGGACGTGGCGCCCGAGGAGCTCGACGGCGGCGAGCGTCTCGAGCGTCGGGACGTCTCCGCAGCACGCGAGCACGACGTCCGGCTCGCCGCCGCGGTCGTTGCTGGCCCAGGCCCAGATCCCGATCCCCGCCGCGCAGTGCTTGAGCGCCTCGTCCATCGTCAGCCACTGCGGCGCCGGTTGCTTGCCCGCGATCACGACGTTGACGTAGTCGCGGCTGCGCAGGCAGTGATCGGTCACGCTGAGCAGACAGTTCGCGTCGGGGGGCAGGTACACGCGCACGACCTCGGCCTTCTTGTTCACCACGTGGTCGATGAACCCCGGGTCCTGATGGCTGAACCCGTTGTGGTCCTGGCGCCAGACGTGGCTCGACAGCAGGTAGTTCAACGACGCGATCGGCCGGCGCCACTCGATCTGGTTGCACATCTTGAGCCACTTGGCGTGCTGGTTGAACATCGAGTCCACGATGTGGATGAACGCCTCGTAGCACGAGAAGAACCCGTGACGCCCGGTCAGCAGGTAGCCCTCGAGCCAGCCCTGACACTGGTGCTCGGACAGCATCTCCATCACGCGGCCGTCGGGCGCGAGATGCTCGTCCGACGGCTCGCGCGCGGCGAGCCACGTCCGATCGGTGACCTCGAGTACGTCTTGCCAGCGGTTCGAGTTGTTCTCGTCCGGGCTGAACAAGCGGAAGTTCCGCGACTCGAGGTTCAGGCGCATGACGTCCCGCAGGAACTGGCCCATCACGCGCGTGGCCTCGGCGAACGGCACCCCCGGGCGCTCGACCGCCACGGCGTACCGCCGGAAGTCGGGGAGCCGCAGGTCGCGCAGCAAGAGGCCGCCGTTCGTGTGCGGGCTCGCGCTCATGCGCCGCTCGCCCGACGGTGCCAGCGTGCGGATCGACTCGACCGGTCGTCCGCGATCGTCGAACAGCTCGGCCGGCCGATAGCTCTGCATCCAGGTCTCGAGCAGGCGCACGTGCTCCGGCTGGTCGTGCATCTCACCCATCGGCACCTGGTGCGAGCGCCACGATCCCTCGGTCGGCTTGCCGTCGATGCGGCTCGGACAGGTCCAGCCCTTGGGCGTCCGGAGCACGATCATCGGCCAGCGCGGGCGGTCGGTCGACGGGGAGGCCTGGATCCGCTCGATCTCGGCCACGACCTGGTCGAGCGTCGCCGCCATCTTCGCGTGCATGTCGAGCGGCTCGTCCCCCTCGACGAAGAACGGGGTGTAGCCGTACCCGCGCAGCAGGTGGTCGAGCTCCTGGTGGCTGATCCGCGCCAGCACGGTGGGGCTCGCGATCTTGTACCCGTTGAGGTGCAGGATCGGCAGCACCGCGCCGTCCCGCCCGGGATTCAGGAACTTGTTCGAGTGCCAGCTCGTGGCGAGCGGCCCGGTTTCGGCCTCGCCGTCGCCGACGACGCAGGCCACGATGAGCCGCGGGTTGTCGAACGCCGCGCCGAACGCGTGCGACAGGCAGTAGCCCAGCTCGCCGCCCTCGTGGATCGAGCCCGGCGTCTCGGGCGCGACATGGCTCGGGATGCCGCCGGGGAACGAGAACTGCTTGAACAGCCGGTGCATCCCGGCCTCGTCCTGCGACACCTCGGGGTACACCTCGCTGTACGTCCCCTCGAGCCACGTGTTGGCCACGATCGCCGGCCCGCCGTGACCCGGGCCGGTGACGAGCATCATCTCGAGATCGCGCTCGCGGATCATGCGATTCAGATGGACGTAGACGAAGTTGAGGCCCGGGGTCGTGCCCCAATGGCCGAGCAGGCGCGGCTTGATGTGCGCCGCGGTCAGCGACTCGCGCAGCAGCGGGTTCGCGAGCAGATAGATCTGACCGACCGACAGGTAGTTCGCGGCGCGCCACCAGGCGTCGATCCGCTCGAGCTCCGTGGGGGTGGTCATGGTGTTTCTCCTTCGCCGTCGAGCTCGACCGGCACCGGCCGCACGTTCCAGATGCGCTCGCAGTACTCGCGGATCGACCGATCGGACGAGAAGCGCCCCGAGCGCGCGGTGTTGAGGACCGACATGCGGTCCCACGCGCGGGCATCGGCGTAGGCGGCAGAGACGAGGGCCTGGCAGTCGACGTACGCCCGGTAGTCGGCGAGGAGCAGGAACTCGTCTCTCCCGAGGAGCGCATCGACGATCGGACGGAACGTCTCGCGATCGCCTCGCGAGAAATCGCCGCGCGAGATCGCATCGAGCGCGGCGCGCAGCTCGGGATCGCTCTCGTACACTCTTCGTGGGTCATAGCCGCGCTCGTGCAGCTCGCGAACCGAGTCGACGGTCAGACCGAACAGGAAGAAGTTCTCGTCGCCGACTGCCTCGCGGATCTCGACGTTCGCGCCGTCGAGCGTCCCGATCGTCAGCGCGCCGTTCAGGGCGAACTTCATGTTGCCCGTACCCGACGCCTCCTTGCCCGCGGTCGAGATCTGCTCGGACAGGTCGGCCGCGGGGTAGACGCGCTGGCCGACCGTGACGTTGAAGTCGGGCACGAAGGCGACGCGCAGCCGTCCGGCGACGGCGGGATCGGCGTTGACCACCGCCGCGACGCCGTGGATCAGCTCGATGATCTTCTTCGCCAGGTAGTAGCCCGGGGCGGCCTTGCCGCCGAACACGACGGTCCGTGGCACGAACTCCATCGTTGGGCTCTCGCGCAGCCTGTGGTACAGCGTGACGACGTGCAGCAAGTTCAGGTGCTGCCGCTTGTACTCGTGGATCCGCTTGACCTGCACGTCGAACAGCGACTCGGGGTCGACGAGGACCCCCGAACGGGCGCGGATCAGCTCGGCCAGGTCGCGCTTGTTCTGCCGCTGCACGCCGCGCCATGCGTCGCGAAACGCCGAGTCGTCGGCTGCGGCCTCGAGGGCACCCAGCTCCTCCTCGGGGTGGGTGATCCAGCGCTCGCCGATCCGCGAGCGGATCAGTTCGGCCAGCGGCGGGTTGCTCAGCAGCAGCCAGCGTCTCGGGGTGACCCCGTTCGTCACGTTCAGGATCTTGTCCGGCTCGAGATCGTAGAAGTCGCGCAGCACCGTCTTGCGCAACAGATCCGTGTGCAGCGCAGCCACGCCGTTGACCGCGTGCGAGCCGACGACCGCCAAATGAGCCATGCGCACCCGCCGCTCGCCGCCCTCGTCGATCAGCGACATCCGCGCCGCACGTGCGCCGTCGCCGGGGAACGCCGCGTGCACCCGGTCGAGGAACCGCCGATTGATCTCGTACACGATCTCGAGGTGTCGCGGCAGCACCGCGCCGAACAGCGCGAGCGGCCAGGCCTCGAGCGCCTCGGGCAACAGCGTGTGGTTCGTGTACGCCAGCGTCCGCCGGGTGATGTCCCACGCACGGTCCCAGTCGAGGTCGTGGACGTCGACGAGCAGCCGCATCAGCTCGGCCACCGCGATCGCCGGATGCGTGTCGTTGAGCTGGACGGCGTTCGACTCGTGGAACGACTCGATCGGATTCCCGCTCAGGCGATGCAACCGCAGCAGGTCCTGCAACGAGCACGAGACGAAGAAGTACTGCTGCTCGAGCCGCAGCCGCTTGCCCGCCGCCGACTCGTCGTTGGGGTACAGGACCTTGGTCAGGTTCTCCGAGCTCACCTTGTCTTCGACCGCGTCCCAGTAGTCGCCCAGGTTGAACGCCTGGAAGTCGAACGACTCGCCGGCTTCGGCGGTCC
Source organism: uncultured Acidobacteriota bacterium (assembly GCA_963824225.1). GTDB lineage: Bacteria > Acidobacteriota > Polarisedimenticolia > Polarisedimenticolales > Polarisedimenticolaceae > CAWGOF01. Next base: position 2,910,147 of record CAWGOF010000003.1, read on the forward strand.
ACAGGCGCAACAGGTCGACGGTTGCCACGCGGTAGCCCAGGACCGGCGTGTCGTATGGGACCCCACGCACGACCCGCTCGGGGAACCAGCGCACGCGGAACCGACCGTGCCCGTCGGTCGCCGCCTCGGTCTTTCCACCGAGGCCGACCTCCAGGCTCAGCTCGGGCCGGCGCAGCTCCCACGGGTTCCCGCGCCGCAGCCACTTGTCCGTGATCTCGACCTGCCGCCCGTCGCGGATCTCCTGGTCGAAGATCCCGAACTCGTAGCGGATGCCGTAGCCCACGGCGGGCACCTCGAGCGTGGCCAGAGACTCCATGTAGCACGCGGCGAGACGACCGAGCCCGCCGTTTCCCAGCCCCGGCTCCTCCTCCTCGGCCACGAGCTCGTCGAGGTCGAGCCCCAGGTCGCGGCACGCCTGGCGCGTCGCGTCGGCGATCCCCAGGTTCACCAGGTTGTTGCCGAGGTGCGGCCCCATCAGGAACTCGGCCGATAGATACGCGACGACGCGCACGTCCGAGCGCAGGAACGTCTCGAGCGTCGCGGTCCAGCGGCGGAACAGCCGATCGCGCACCGAGTACGCGAGCGCCGCATACCACTCCGCGGGCGTCGCGATCTCGGGGACGCGGCCGAGCTGGTACTGCAGGTTGTCGACGATCGATCGGGCGATAGACGCCGGATCGGACGCGGTGCGATGGTCGGCCCGACGGACAGACGGGCGCGGGAGCGGCGTGCTCGGTTTCACGTGCGACCTCGGAGAGGGCACGGTAACGGATCGAGGCGGGCCGGACAAGTCGGCGAGCAGGGTTTCGACTCCACGCTCACCGGCGCCCGGTGGGGGACGCGCAGTCGCCGGCGGTCGTCCGGCGGAGGCTCGGTGCCGCGGTCTCGGCCCGGCGAGAGACGCCGAGGATGCAAACCCTCTCCCGCGCGAGGAGCCACTGCACGGGTCCACTCGCCGGTCAGCGCGTCACGCGACTCGGGGTTCGAGTCGCGATCGGAGGATCTCGCGGTCCCGCTCGGACCACGCTGCGCATCGGTGGCCGGGGTCAGCGTCCACGCCAACGTCGCCGTTCCGGCCCGGGACCGCGAGCGGCTCGAGCGGCTGTGCCGCTACGCGGCGCGCCCGCCCGTGGCGACGGAGCGCCTGTCGCTCCTGGCCGACGGCCGCGTGCTGTACGGGCTACGCCACCGCTGGCGCGACGGGACGACCCATGTCGTCCTCGAGCCGCTCGATCTCCTGGCCCGGCTCGCCGCGCTCGTTCCACCGCCGCGTTTCCATCTCGTGCGCTACCACGGCATCCTCGCGCCCGCGGCCCGAGCCCGCTCGGCGGTCGTGCCGAACGGAACCGACCGTGCGTCCATCACACACCCGGGATGCGCGCCGCTCCGCCCGTCGCGTCCCAGACCGCGGAACTACACCTGGGCCGAGTTGATGCGCCGTGTGTTCGAGGTCGACGTGCTCGCCTGTCCCCGTTGCGCGGGACGCATGCGGATCCTCGCGGCGATCCACTCGGTGGACGCGATCCGCGCGATCCTGGAATGCCTCGGCCTCCCGACGCGCGCCCCGCCGATCGCGCGGACGATCGAGCTGTTCGAGGAGCCCGAACCTCAGCCCTGGTGAGCGACCGCCGCGTCGTCCGCGGCGTTCCCTGCGCTGTCGCCTGCACCATGGCCGGTCCAGGCTATCATCCAGAAGCGCGGGGAGGCCGCGGAGTTGACATAGCGTCCATTCGCGGACTCCGAGGAGAACACCACGCCCGACCCGACGGCGCTTGTTCCGCCTATCCGCGCAGGTACGGCAGCATCGCCGTCGTCGAGCGATTCATCCGCTCGATGAAGTCCGAGTGCACGCGCGCGATTCTCGTCCCGTTCTCCACCGCGGCCTTCGAGCGCGAGATCCGCTACTACGTTCGCTGGTTCAACGAGGTCCGTCCCCACGAGCGCTTGGGCGCGCGAACGCCCGACGAGGTCTACTTCGGCCGGATGCCTGCCTGCCGGAAGCCACGGTTCGAACCGCGAACACGCTGGCCGCGTCGGTCTCCGTGCGCGCAGCCGCAGGCGCTCGTTCGAGGACGGCCGGGTGCGGTCGTCGAGCTTCGCGTCGCGTGCTACGCCCGGCGGGAGCATCTCCCGCTCGTCACGCTGAAGCAAGTCGCGTAGCGCTGTAGTGCCGAGCGTTGCTGCGACGTCTGTACGGGCGACGTGCGTCCGCTCGTCCGGAAAGAGCCTGTTTCGAGTCGTTCGTGACGACGGAGGACTCTGCGCCGTTGATCTCGCGGCGCCGCCGCTCTCGTTTCGCTGCGCTTTCCGCATCGAAATGCCGCGGCTAAGATCGCTGGCTCCCTACACCCACCGCCAAGGCGGCTCTGCGACCTATCAAGGGGGGAGGCGCGAGGTTCGGCTCCGCGCGGCACTGGAAGCGGCGGCAGGCCGACTCGGCGGATGAGGTCGGCGAAACGCGGGTCGGATCGCAAGGAATCGAAGATCGGATCAAGGCCAAGCTCCACCATTCGGGGAGACCGCTCCTCATAGGCTCTTTCAAGCCACCCAAGGGCGAGGTCGACCTCGCTGAGAGCGGCGTACACCGCTGCGATGTCGCAGGCGGAGACGTATCGTTCCGGCGACCAGCCTTCCAATCGCCCAAGCATCGCTCGGGCATCGGAACCTCGACCTGCCGCGGCAAAGGCGGCAGCGAGGGCGGTCATTGTTTGAGCATTGTCGGGCTCCGATTTGTTGGCGGCTTCAAACGCGGTGATCGCCTCTGCATGGAACGAGTTGTACATGTAGGCCCACCCAATGTGGCGAAGGGCCTGATAGTCATCTGGATCCATCTCCAGCACGGATTTGAGTTGGGCGATCGCGAGTTCGTATTGTCGAGTCAACATGTAATGCCACCCCAGGTGTACGTTTAAGCGCAGGTCGAGAGGGTCGAGTGCCAGGGCCCGCTTGCTTTCGATCAACGATTCCTCCGACCTGCCCAGGGCCAGGAGCAGGTGCGAGAACTGATGATGGGCCTCCTCGTAGCTAGGATTGAGATCCAATGCGCGGCGGAGTTCCCGTTCGGCGACGCTCCAGTCCCAGTCGAAATACAGGGCAATCACCGCCAACGCTCCGTGGGCCTCGGCGAGTGTATCGTCGAGTCCAACGGCTTTGAGCGCCGCCTGCCTCGCCAGTGTGAATGCTTCCTTCGGCCGAAGGTGTCCGTGCCGGGCCAAGTGTGTATGGGAATCGGCCAGCCCCGCGTACGCGGGTGCGTAATGGGGGTCGAGTTCAATAGCACGGCGAAAATGCTCGATAGCGTCTTGCATCCGCGCGCGTGTACGAGTGTTCCAATGGAATCGGCCCTTCAAATACGCCTGATACGCGTCGGGGTTGACCGGACGAGTCTCCGTGATTCGAGCCTGTTCCTGCGGCGTGAGCTTGACTTTGATCTCCTGAGCGATCGTCCGGGCCAGCTCACCATGCAGGCTCAGGACGTCGCGAAGGTCGAGGTTGTAGCTGTCGGCCCAGAGGTTCTCTTGCGTGGCCGCATGGATGAGCTGTGCGGTGATCCGCACGCGGTCGCCCACCCGCAGCACCGAGCCTTCCACCACCGCGTCCACGTTCAGCTCACGGGCGATCTCCGGAAGCAACTTGGTGGTGGCTTTGTAGCGCATCGCCGAGGTCCGGGATATCACTTTCTTCAGGCCCTTGATCTTGGCCAAGTCTGAAATCAAGGCCTCGGTCATCCCATCGACAAAGTACTCCTCATCGGGGTCACGAGACACGTTCTCAAACGGCAGCACGGCGAGGGAATCGATCGTCTCCCTGGCCTCGCGGCGGACGAGGCGCAGCTCCCGCCGAACCATGAACGCACCGACCAGCAGTGCGGCAGCTACAAGGGCCGCGATTCCCGCCTTGGCGTACCACGGAAGTGCGCGCGGGGGAGGAACGACGGCACCGGTATCCGCCAACAGTGAGCGGAGCGAAAACGCGAGATCGGGGGCGGATTGGAAGCGTTGTTCGGGTTTCTTTTCCAGGCAACGGACGATGACGCGTTCGAGTTCGGGGCGAACGCCCGTTCGCGCCTCAGCGATGCCGGCGGGTTCCTCCTTGAGGATGGCGGTCATGGTGTCGGCGGGGGTATCTCCGGCAAAGGGTCGCCTTCCCGCGATCATCTCGTAGAGCACGCAGCCGAGGGAAAAGATGTCGCTCCGGGCGTCGGTATGTAGGCCGCGGACCTGCTCCGGGGACATGTAGCTGGGCGTTCCAAGAATCGCGCCGGGGCGCGTGGCCAGGGTGATCGTCGGAGTACTCTTGGAGGCGTGGTCGAGAGCGACCTGACCCTGGGGTTCCATCCGCGCCAGGCCGAAATCGAGAATCTTCACGTGACCGGCGGTAGTGATGTAGATGTTTTCGGGTTTGAGATCGCGATGGATGACGCCTTTGGCGTGGGCGGCGGCGAGTCCGTCGGCGACGCTGACGGTGATCTCCACGGCCTGACGCCAGGAAATCGCCGAACGCTGCAAGCGTTCGCGCAGCGTCTCACCCTCTAACAACTCGGTGACGACGTAGGAGATGCCGTGTTCGTGTCCGACATCATGGATCGCCAGAATGTTGGGATGCGAAAGAGCCGCGACGGCCTTGGCCTCGCGCTCGAAGCGGGCCAACGCGTCGGCGTCATTCGCCAGCCGCTCCGGCAACACCTTGATCGCCACGTCGCGGTCCAGTCGCGAATCCTTGGCACGGTAGACTTCTCCCATCCCCCCCGCTCCGAGAGGAGAAAGGATTTCATACGGGCCGAGCTTTGCTCCTCCGCTCAGCGTCATTTGCCCTTCAGCTCCTCCGGCCAGTTGACGACGAGCGAAATAGTCGACGTGGTTGGATCGTCCTGGGTGACGAGCAGGAGAAAACGCTGGCCATCCTCGGACACATCGTATCGTGTCCCCTCCCCCGGAAGCCGGGTTTCTCGCGTCTGGAACAACGGATCGATGCGCCCGATCTCAAAGTTCCCCGCCTCGGACTTGACCTCCGCAGCCGTGGGTAGCCGGAACAAGCGTCCGTTTTGTCGCAACCGCTCGTGCGTGAGTCCTGTTCGAGGTCCGGTATGGGGCGATATGTCAACTCGGCCGGCTCCCCTGCGTCGCCCGGTGGCCCGTGCGGTCGGTCCGCACGTTCACCTTGAACATGGAGGGCAGGCCCCCGAGGATCGGTCCGCACAGCAGCGGGTCGCACGCCATGTAACCGCAGACGAAGCGCGTGCTGTCGCCACCGCCACCGGCGCGCATCGGTGTCAGATCGCGGCTCGCGATCTTCTTCATCAGGGACGCCTTGTCCACGTGCTGTGCCCCGGACGCGCTGCTCAGCTCATGGGGATCACCGTGGGGAAACACGACGATATCGCCGGGCTCGAGCGTCAAGGTGCGTCCGTCTGGCAGCGCCGCGCGGGCCACGCCGTCGACCACGAGGTGGTAGACCACGAGATGGGGCGCACCGGGCGCCAGCGCTGGCGCCAGCGCCTTCGACGCCGGCGTCGCGAGCGCCCACGGCGCCGAGAATTCCGCGCTGAAGAAGAGCGCGCCCTTCAGCTTCACGCCGCTCAGCACTTCGGAGAACGCGTCCATTCGGATCTGCTCTGGGGCTCTGGACCACTGGACATTGCTTCCGTTCCCTGCGCTGTCGCCTGCACCATGGCCGGTCCAGGCTATCATCCAGAAGCGCGGGGAGGCCGCGGAGTTGACATAGCGTCCATTCGCGGACTCCGAGGAGAACACCACGCCCGACCCGGCGCGAGAAAAGGGCGTTTGTTCCGCCTATCCGCCGAGACGGTTTTGGCAGCCGACCGACGCTTTGCGCGACGAGCAATGACCGCGTTATAGAAGGGTATGAATCGATTGACTGAATTGGGTCAGCCAGATGATCTCCCCGGCCGCGGGATCACACGGCGAGAAGCAAGTCGCCTCATCATGCTGGGTGGCGCCGGGCTCGTGTGGCCGGAGGCCCATGCCTGGTTCCGGGACCGATCCGCGCGCCAGCGGTCCGAACGCTCCGCGGACCTCGAGGCCGTGCTGGAACCCGCTCGCCGTGAGCACGAGCTGCCTGGGCTGGCGGCCGCTGTCGTACGCGGTACGCGCGGCATCGTGACCGGCGTGACGGGCGTTCGCCGGTGGGGCGGCCAGTCGCGGCTTCACATCGACGATCGTTTTCACATCGCATCGTGCACCAAGTCGTGGACGGCAACGTTGGCGGCCATTGCGGTACACCGGGGACAGCTTCGCTGGACGACCACGTTAGCCGAAGGATTGCCCACGCTCGCCACGCACATGCGGAGGGAGTACGCCTCGGCCACTCTCGAGCAGCTGCTGGCGCACGAAGCGAAAATTCCGGCCTACACACAGCCGAGCGCTCAGCGCGTGCGAGAGATGCAGGCGCTCGCGGGCACGGGCACCGGGCAGCGGCTGGTGTTCCTCGCGCAGGTCCTGACCGAGAACCCGAACGATGCGACCGGCGATGGTGCCTACTCGAACGCGGGCTACACGGCAGTCGGTGCGATGCTCGAGCGGGCAACCGGGTCTCCCTGGGAAGACCTGATACGTCACGAGCTGGCCCGTCCGCTGGGACTGACTACGGTCGGTTTCGGCTACCCGGCGACGTCCGCGGGATCCGATCAACCACGCGGTCACGCGCTGGATGGCGGCACCATTGTCGAGCTGCCATTGGACAGGTCACGCCAACTCGCGGTCTGCCTCTGGCCGGCGGGTGCAGTCCATTGCTCGATCGGCGATCTCGCGAAGTACGCGGCCGATCATCTGAGCGGCCTGCGCGGTCGCTCCGCTTTGCTGCCCCCTGCGTTCTATGAGCGGCTCCACCGCCGCAGGGCCGAGTCGGTCTTCACGCTCGGGTGGGGGATTGCGCGCGATCCGCGCTGGGGTGTGATGCATTTTGGCGCAGGCAGCGGCGGGTGGTTCTTTGCGCGGATCGTGATCCTGCCGGAGCACGATGCGGCGGTCGTGATCGCGTCCAATAGCGGCCATGCCGAGCCCGCGACGCGAGAGCTGTGGCCGCGCCTCGCCCAACAATTCGCATCGGTGTGAGCCACACCTGAACCTCTGACGATTGGCATCACGGACAGGCGGTGCTGATCCGTTCCGCCCCGCTGGTCGCAAAGCCGTAGGTTCCGATCCCACAACCCGAGACCTGCTCGCGGACCAGGTACCAGAACCCTCGGCTTTGCGCGGGCGTGGTCGCGTCGCTCGCGGTGGTGTCCGGGGTGCTCGGGGCGACGCAGGTCTCGTCGGCACCTGGCCCCACCGGCAGCTTGTCGAGATCGCCGCGCAGGACGTTGTAGGTCGTGCCGGCACGGATCGGGGCCGGATCCCACGACAGCCCGACCTTGTTCGGCAGGGCCACGAGGCCCGTGACCTCGGCCGGAACGGCGAGCGCCGTGAGGATCAGGGCCGTCGGACCATAGCTGACCTGCCAGCCGATGCAAACGTTCGTCGGGAGGTTCAGCGTGTAGGTGCCGGTTCTCGAGGGATAGGTCATGATCGTGAAGCTGTCCCCGGGTGCCGGGACGAACCCGCTGATCAGGCTCACGTTGAGGATCCCGGCCAACGTGGCTGCGCTGGCGGCTCCGGAGACGTTGACACGGTCGAACTGCGTGCCGGCCGACAGCCCACCGATCTCGACGTTGAACGCCCCGTTCGGCGCCTGCTGGGTGTAGTTGCCGACGAGATTCAGCGTGCCCGCACCCGCGAGCCCCGGCGCCAGCGCGCCCGTGCCCGACACGATGACGGGCCCCGTCACGGTACCCGAGCCCGCGAGGGTCCCACCTTGGATGTTGACGTTGGTGGTGGAGGTGAATGCGCCCCCGCTGAGCCGGGTGGTGCCTGCCGTCTGGGTGTAGCTCGACGAGCTCATGTTGAGCGTGCCGCTCTGGGCGTCGACTGTGCCGCTGTTCGTGAACGAGATGGACACGGACGTCGTTCCGGCTCCCGCGGACTTCTTGAACGTGCCGGTGTTGTTGAAGCTCGTCGCGCCGCCGTAGTGGTTGACGATCGCGCCGCCGTCGACCTGGGCATCCCACGTCCCGCTGTTGTTGATCACGGAGCCCGTCCCGGTCCACAGGCCGAGGTTCACGCCCGCGGTCCAGTTCGTGGTGCCGGTGCAGGTGAGCGTGCGGCCGTTGTTGATGCCGGGCAACCCGCTGAGGTTGAGCGTCCCGTTCGACGTCGTCGTTGCCGCTCCGGTCATCAAGCCTCCCGACCAGTTGAACGTTCCGTTCGTGGTCACATTGCCGGTGCCGGCCAAGGTCCCGCCCACGAAGCTGAACGTGGTGCTCGCCGGGAACGAGACTGCGGAGTTGGCATTGAGCGTGCCGGTACTGTTGAACGTGACCGTCCCCGGCCCGGAGAACGTCGTTCCGGCGTTGAGATCGAAGACACCCGCGGTAATGATCAGCGTCGACGACGCGCCTGAGACGCTCAACGCGTTCGTGTTGCTGCCGCCGCCGCGCAGGCTGATCGCGCCGCTCTGGACGTCGACGGTGCCGGTGTTGACGAACGGAATGTCCAGGAAGATGCCGCCCGAGCCGGCCGACTTCTTGAACGTTCCGGAGTTGTTGAACGTCGTCGCCCCGCCGTAGCGGTTGACGATCGCCCCGCCGTTGACCTGGGCGTCCCACGTCCCGCTGTTGTTGATCACGGAGCCCGTCCCGGTCCACAGGCCGAGGTTCACGCCCGCGGTCCAGTTCGTGGTGCCGGTGCAGTTGAGTGTGCGGCCGCCGTTGATGCCGGGCAACCCGCTGAGGTTGAACGTGCCGTTGACCGTCGTCGTCGTCGCTCCGGTCATCAACCCCCCCGACCAGTTGAACGTGCCGTTCGTGGTCACGCCGCCGGTGCCGGCCAGGGTCCCGTTCGCGAAGTGGAACGTGGTGCCCGCCGGGAACGAGATGGCAGTGTTGACGTTCACCGTGCCGGTGCTGTTGAGCGAGATCGTGCCCGGTCCTGAGAACGTCGTGCCGGTGTTGAGGTCGAAGGTCCCGGCGGCGAAGACCAGCGTCGACGACACGGCGGTCGCCTTCAGTACGTTCGTGTTGCTGCCACCGCCGCGCAGGCTGATCGTGCCGCTCTGCACGTCGAGTGTTCCGGTGTTGACGAACGGAATGTCCATGAAAATGCCGCCTGCGCCGGCCGACTTCTTGAAGGTTCCGGAATTGTTGAACGTCGTCGCCCCGCCGTAGTGGTTGACGATCGCCCCGCCGTCGACCTGGGCATCCCACGTCCCGCTGTTGTTGATCACGGAGCCCGTCCCGGTCCACAGGCCGAGGTTCACGCCCGCGGTCCAGTTCGTGGTGCCGGTGCAGGTGAGGGTGCGGCTGTTGTTGATGCCGGGCAACCCGCTGAGGTTGAACGTGCCGTTGACCGTCGTCGTCGCCGCCCCGGTCATCAACCCACCCGACCAGTTGAACGTGCCGTTCGTGGTCACGGCTCCGGTGCCGGCCAGGGTCCCGTTCGCGAAGTGGAACGTGGTGCCCGCCGGGAACGAGATGGCGGTGTTGACGTTCACCGTGCCGGTGCTGTTGAGCGAGATCGTGCCCGGACCCGAGAAGGTCGTCCCAGCGTTGAGGTCGAAGGTTCCAGCTGCGAAGCGCAGCGTCGACGACGCGGCCGAAACGGTGAGTGCATTGGTGTTGCTTCCGCCTCCGCCCAGGCTGATCGTGCCGCTCTGCACGTCGACCGTGCCGGTGTTGACGAACGGGATGTTCATCAGCGTCGAGCCGGTGCCCGCGGACTTCTTGAACGTTCCCGAGTTGTTGAACGTCGTCACGCCGCCGTACTGGTTGACGATCGCTCCGCCGTTGACCTGGGCATCCCAGGTCCCGTTGTTGTTGATCACGGAGCCTGTGCCAGTCCACATCCCCTGGTTCACCCCGGCGGTCCAGTTCGCCGTGCTGGCGTTCGTCAGCGTGCGGTTGCCGTTGATGCCGACGAGGCCGCTGAGATTGAACGTCCCGTTGACCGTCGTCGCCGCCGCCCCGGTCATCACGCCGCCCGACCAGTTGAACGTGCCGTCGATGGTCAGGTTCCCGGTGCCGCCGAGCGTGCTTCCGCTCAGGGCCAGGACACCGTTCGAGTTGACGGTCGACGTCGCGTTGAGCGTGAGCGTTTGCGCGGCCATCGCGAGCGTCTGGATCCCGCTCCCGCCGCCGAGCGTTAAGCCGTTGGCGCTGGCGGCGACGTTGACCGTGACGGTGAACGTGGTGTTGGCCCCATTGGCGGCGATGACGACGTCGTCTGTGGCTGTGGGAACCTGCGGCGGGCTCCAGTTGCCGGGGGTGCCCCAGTTGCCGGTGCCCACGTTCCACGAGATGACCAGCGTGGGCGCCAACACGGCCGGGGAGAACTCCGACGTGTTGCCGTCGGGATCGGTTGCCGTCGCCGTCACGCTGTCGCGGGAGCGGACTCCCGTTGGGAGGTGGATCTGGTAATCGACGGTGCCGTCCTCGCCGGTCGTCACCTGTGCCGAGGTCAGAAACCGCTCCCCCTCAGGGGCCAGGATAGCCCTGGCGTGCGGGCGCGCACGCGTTGCGAACACCTCGAGCCGGTAGGTCGTCGAGGGCAGGCCCTCGAGAGACCCCTCGATCACCGCTTCGGTCGCTCGGTCGGGGCCGGCCTTCGAGAACGACACGGACTCGAGCACGGGCGCCGGCTGCAGGTTGTTGGGTCCGCGGCCGCGCCCGGCAGGAAGAGCGGGAGCATCCGACTCGAGATCGATACCACCGCCGTCGTTGCCGACGATCGAGTTCCCGGAGATCGCGTTTCCGATCGCGCGGGCGCCGACGACGCGGACGCCGAGCGTTGCGTTCCATTCGATGAGGTTGCGCGCGGCGGGCGCGGAGCCTCCGATCACGTTGCCGGCGGAGTCGACGATGACGATACCGCTTCCGGCGTTCGACGTCGCGCGATTGGCCTCGGCGCACCCGAGCCGATTCCCTTCGATCGTGTTCGATCCGCCGCCTTCGAGGCGGATCGCATCGCCGCCGAATCCGTGAATCCACAGGCCCCGGACCGTGGACGAGCCGGCGATCACGAGCAGCCCGTCGGCCGGCCCGCGGAGCCGACTCCCGTCGATTTCGACCATCAAGACCGCGTCGCTCCCGTCGGCCAGCGTGTTCGCGAGCGCCCCGGGCTGAGAATAGCCATCGACGACGACCGGGTCCGTGATCGTGGGCAGAGGCGCTTCGAGAGCGATTGCGTGCGGACCGCTGCCCGGCAGGTTGAACCGCACCACGTCGGGGCCGCTTTCGTTTCGGTGCGCGTTGGCGTCGAGAATCGCCTGGGTCAGGGAGCCCGGTCCGGAATCGCTCGTGGTGGTGACCAGGAAGGTCGACCCTCTCGACGATACGGCCGAGGCGCGTCGATCCGCGCCAACCGAGAGCATCGACAGCACACCGACGGCGACGATCGCCGCCATTCTGGTCCGCACCGGCTTGGACATTACGCGCGCCTCCCGACCCCGTGATGTGGGCTACCAGGAGAGACGTGCGGGCTACGGAATCGTCAGGCGGGCGTTTCTTGGGGGCCGCTGGTGTCTCAGAGCCAGTTGCGGCTCTTGAACCAGGCGAGCATGCCGATCGGCACAGCCACGCAGCTCGCGACCATGAGCCACATCAGCACGTCGGAGTGGACCCAGTCGTCGAACAGCGGGAGGTTGTCGAAGTTCTGGCCGAAGAAGCCGACGACGAAGGCGAGCGGCAGGAAGATCGCGCTCAGGATGGTCAGGTACTTCATGATCTCGTTCGTGCGCTGCCCGACTGCGGAGAGGTAGGCGTCGAGGGCGTTGCCCAGCAGGTCGCGGTTCGCCTCGATCGACTCGTTGATCCGCACCAGGTGGTCGTACACGTCGCGCAGGTAGACCGCCGTGCGCTCGCCGATCCGCGCGTCGCCGCGGCGCGTCAGCAGGCCCAGCACGTCGCGCTGCGGCGACAGCACCTTGCGCATGCTCGACGAGGTGGCGCTTCAGCAGGAAGATGCGCTGCAGGTCGTCTCGTCGGGGCGATCGGAGCACGGAATCTTCGAGCTCGTCCAGCTCGTCGGCGATGCGGTCGAGGATCGGGAACTTGGCGTCGACGAGGCCGTCCGCCACGAGGTAATACACGAAGTCGACGCCGCGCTCGAGCCGTTGGGGCTCGCCGCTGAGCCGGCTCCACACCGCGGAGAGAGGCGCGATCTCCCCGGCGTGGACCGTGACCAGGAAGCGCTCGCCGAGGAACGTGTGCAGCTCGAGCAGCTCGAGGTCGTGCACCCGCTCGTCCTGGCAAGCGAAGCCCTGCGTGACGAGGAACAGGTGGTCTCGGTACTCCTCCATCTTGGGCCGCTGATCGAGGTGCGAGCAGTCCTCGACGGTCAACGGATGGAAGTCGAACCGGGCCCGCAGCAGCTCGAGCTCGGTCGCATCCGGAGCGTGCAGGTCGATCCAGCGCAGCACACCCGCCGGCGGACGCTCCACACGCTCGCCACCCTCGGACAGCTCGACCCGTCCGTCCCGGAGCTCCATCACGCGAAACATACGGACCCGATCATAGAGCAGTTCCCGGGGCCCCGGCGCCGGGGAGACGACGGGGAACTACCCGATGCTCGCATCTCGATCCTCGGTTAGCCTCCTACAAGAAGACAGCTTCGGGAGGTCTGGCCGTGCCGAGTCGATGCGTCGTCATAGGTGCCTCGGCGGGAGGCTTCGAGCCACTCAAGATTGTGGTCTCCAAGCTCCGCACGGACCTGGCGGCTCCGGTGCTGGTGGTGCTGCATCAGCGCGCCGATGGGGTCTCCTTCCTGCCCCAGATCCTCGCCAAGGCCGGTGACTTGCCGGCGATCGATGCGCGCGACGGAATCGCGCTGAAGGACGGGGCGATCTATGCCGCCGCCCCCGATCATCACCTGCTGATCGACCAGGGTAGGCTGGCCGTGAAACGGGGTCCCAAGGAGAACGGGTTCCGGCCATCGATCGATGCGCTCTTCCGCTCGGCCGCGTTGTGCTTCGGCTCCAATGCCATCGGCGTCGTCCTGTCCGGCGCGCTCAACGACGGAACGTCGGGCCTGTGGAGCATCAAGCGCCTCGGCGGCATAGCGATCGTTCAGGATCCCGAGGAGGCGGCATTCGATTCGATGCCGCGCAGCGTCCTCGACCACGTCGAGACCGACTACAAGCTCCCGGCAGCCGACATCGGCCCGTTGATTGGACGTTTGGTCAACGAGACGCCGGAGCGTACCGCCGTGGTCGAGCTCGATCTCGAGCATCAGCTCAAGCGCATGGGCGTGGAGATGCAGATGGCCGCCGGCACGAACCTGCCGCAGCGCGTCGCGCTCGACCTCGGCGAGCTGACGCCATTCACGTGTCCCGAGTGCCACGGCACGCTGACCAAGATCGTCGAAGGCCCCCAAGACCGCTTCCGCTGCCACACGGGGCACGGGTTCACGGAGGACGCGCTGCTCGAGCACGTGACCAAGACGGTCGGCGACACGCTGTGGCAGGCGACGCGGGGCCTGCAGGAGACGGAAATGCTGCTCGAGCACATGGCGAAGCACGTGCAGGCTGCCGGTGACGAAGCCACGGCGAACCGATTCTTGGCCAAGGCGCGGGAGATCGGACGGCAGGCGAGCCGCCTGCAGCTCGACTCGATCCGTCACGAGCACCTCACGCGCGAGAACCTAGGGTAGAGCGGAGGCCGTCTCAGCTTATGAGTCAGTTCGTCAGCAGGTAGACGACCCAGCTGCCAACGACGCCGAAGATGGGTAGGGCCAGCACACCCGCCGCGACGGTGGGCGCGAGGCGGCGGTCGAGCAAGGGAACCCTCTCGCGCGGATAGCCGCGGAGAAAGACGTAGTACGCCAGGAACGCGAGCGGGATCCCGGCCATGACGTCGGCGACGTAATGCTGCTTGATGAACAGGGTTGAAGCCGCGACCAGTGCCGCGCATGCCGTGGCCCAGATGCCCAGGCCGCGATGCAGCCGATAACACGCGAGTGCGGACACGAACGAGTGCGCGACGTGGAGTGAAGGGAAGCAGTTGAAAGGCGGGTCCGCCGAGTAGAGAAAGCGCAAACCCCAGCTCGCGTATCCGTCCCCGACCACTTCGTCGGTTCGCGGGGCCGCGGTGGGGTACACGAGAAAGCAGGCGTACGCAAAAAGCCACACGGCGAGATACGCGAGGAAAGTGCGGCGAATGTGCTCCTCGTCGCGGATGACGAAGACCGGCAGCAGGATGAGGAACAGATAGAGCGCCCCGTACACGAGCCCCCAGGCGGGGACGAGCGGCACGAGACGGTCGAGCGCCAGCTCGGGAATGTTCTGCGGGCGGCCGCGGTTGAACTCGGCGATGAAGACGTAGAACGGAACGAGCGCCAGGAGCGCGACCATGGGAATGGTCACGGGGTAGGGTCGCGTCAGCGTCAGTCGTGCCGTTCGCATCGGCGCGAGTCAAAGCTAGAGCGAAGTTGGCCTCGAGACCACCCCTGGAATTCGTGTACGCGCCGGGGCGTTTTTGGGGTAGGTTTGCGACGAACCATCCGCCAGGAAAGGAGACCTCATGAAAGCGACCCTCAGCGCCCTCGGTGTCCTCGTAGTTCTCCTGATCGCGCCCAGCTTCGCGATCTCGAACACGGCCGCTCCGAGCCCCGATCTCTCATCGGTGTTCGAGCCGAGCGAGTCGCTCGCGTGCACCGCCCAGCCCGAAGAGCCGACGGACGCGACCCAGACGGCGCGCTTCGATGTTGCCGCAACGATTCACTGCTGTGGGAGCGGCGCGGGCGCCGCTTGCCGGGACCAGTGCAAGCAGCAGGGCCCGGGGTGCAAGGGCACGATCGGCTGTCGCGCCGGTGAGTGCGTCTGTACCTGCAGCTGTCCATAACGGTCGGACGGCACTCGACCGACCTGCCGGCCGGTCGAGTGCTGCAGTGCCTTGGCTCAGCTCAGGGAGCGGGGCACTCCGGACAGAACGCCCAGGAACGGGCGCAGTACGCAAACGACCCGTCGCAGTTGCGGCAGGCCACGGGTAGGTTCTTGGGACACCCTCCGCCAGCTTGCAAAGCCGGGCCGACTCGCGGGGGCTGGACGGCTGAAACCGGCTGCAGCACGAGAGCCGTCATCGCCGCGAGCGCGAACAGCGTGATCGTCACCAACCTCTTCATGCTCGAACGCTTCATCGCTTGACCCCCCTTTCCGGATCGGGCGCAATCTTCCCTCAAGGCACGCGCCAAATCTAGCCCTCCCGCGGGGCTATCGCTCAGGTGTCTACAACATCGCCGTTCCAGGAACGGAAACCGGCGTATGTTTCGGCCGGTCGTTGCCTGCAGGGTCGCGCCCGGGGGGTGCCTCATGATCCGGCAAGCCATCCGTCCCGCGATCGTTTCTTCCCTCGCACTCCTCGCCGCCACGCTCGCGTCGGGATCGGAGGCCCCGACGAATGCCGTACTCGCCGACCTCGACCGGGGCGGTGAGCCACAGCTCTGGGTCGGCTGGAGGACGACGTCCGGAGGCCGTCTGGAGACATGGCCGCCCGGGCGCACGGTCGTGCTCCCGGTCGCTCCGGACCTCCTCGGGACCGGCGATTTCAACGCGGATGGCCGGCTCGACCTGATCGTCGCGGCGCGGGACGACAACGGGGTGTGGGTCTTGCCGCGTCGGGAAGACGGTGAGCTCGGCCCCGGAGCGCGCGTGGCGCTTGCCGGACGCGTGACCGCGGCTCTCGCCGGCGACCTGAACCGGGTTGACGGTCTTGCGGACTTCGTGGTCGCCGTCGATTCCGGGGCTGGCGCGAGCCTGCTCGTATTCGAGGACCCGCACGGCGCGTTCTTCGCCCAGCCCGAGATCGTTGCGCTCCCTGCGCCGGCGACCGAGCTGGCGATCGCGATGCTCGACGACGACGGGTTCGGCGATATCGCGGCGGGCTGCGGCGAGGAGGTCGTCGTGGTGCATGGCCGGGATCGCGCCGTCGCGCATGCCGGTCCAACCGTGACCAAGTCGGCAGCGCCGTTTCCGATCGACGCGCTCGTCGCGGGGCGATTCGGATCCGCGATCGCATCGCCGGCGCGCCTGGCGATCGCCGATCGCGACGGGCACCTCGCCGTGTCGACGCTCGAGGGCGGTTGGCGCCAGGTCGTGACGCCGGTGAAGACTCATGGCACCGGCTTGAGATTGAATTCCGCGAAGGTGACCGGTCATCCCGGCGACGATCTCGTCGCCTTCGATCGCGAATCGGGATCGGTCGAGATCTACGGGACCGACCCCGAAAACCCGGGACGGATTCGCCTCGTCGAGCGGCGCTCGTCGGATATCCTCGGCAGCCACGGTATCTCGATCGCTTCCGCCACGAGCTCGCGCGCGTCCCTGTTCGTCGTCGACGACGCGGGGGACGCTTCCGACGCTCTCCCCGGTGACGGTGTCTGCGGGACCGGCACTGCGTCGTGCACGTTGCGCGCTGCCATCGAGGAATCCAACGCATCGCCTGGCGTCGACTCGATCCAGTTCGCGCTCGGGGCCGGGAACCCGATTATCGCGCCGGCTAGCCCGCTGCCCGCGATCTCGGAAGCGGTCGCACTCGACGGCAGCACCGGCGGCGCGACGCGGGTGGTGCTGAACGGAGCATCGGCGGGCGCCGGCGCCAACGGACTCGTGCTCGGGACCGGCTCGAACGGCAGCGCCGTGCGCTCATTCGTCCTTCGAGGCTTCGGTGCCGCGGGCATTCGAATCGAGGGCGGGAACAACGTCGTCGAGGCGTGCTACATCGGAACGGACGACAGCGGCGGATCGAGTGCAACCGGAAACCACGACGGGGTCGTGCTGAGCGGCGCGACCGCGAACGGGAACACGATCGGCGGAACGTCCGCGGCCCAGAGGAACGTCATCGCGAACAATTCGACCTTCGGGGTGTACGTCACCGCCTCCGCGGCTCCGAACACGATCGCCGGGAACTACATCGGCATCGGCGCGACGGGAGGTGTCGCGGTGCCGAATGGCAACACCAACGTCCGCATCGACGAGACGACGGCGAACGCGGTGTGGGTTGGTGGCTCCGTGGCCTCGCCGGGCGTGCCGCCCGGCAACGTCATCGCCGGATCGATCTCTGTGAGCGCCGGCAGTGGAGACCTGATCCAGGGGAACCTCATCGGCTTCGATTCGACGGGTGCCACGGTGCTGGGCCCCGGAAGCGTCGTGATCTTCGCGGGATCGAACGCCACTGTCGGAGGCCCGACCGTCGCGGAACGGAATGTCGTTCGAACCGTGTCCATCGGTTTCACGGCGTCTAACATGAAGGTCCAGGGGAACTATGTCGGTGTCGACATCAGCGGCACCGTCGCGGTAGGCGGAGGAGGCGTGAGCGTCACGGACGGCCCGTTCGGCACCCTCGTCGGTGGCGCCGCGGCGTCGTTCGGCATGCCACCCGGAAACGTGATCTCGGGCAACGCGGCGGGAAGCGGCGTGTTGGTGGCGCAAGGGGCCTTGCGCAACCCGACCAGCGCGTCGTTGCTCGGCAACATCATCGGCCTCGACGCGACGGGAACGGCCGCGCTCGCGAATCAGCGGGGTGTGCAGGCCGGCAGTCGTGGCAGCGTCACGCTCGGCGGCGAGAATCCCGGCGAAGGCAACCTCATCTCCGGGAACTCCGCGGAAGGCGTGTGGGTACCCGGTGGCTCCGTGGTCGCCAAGGGAAACCGAATCGTCGACAACGGAAGCCACGGGATCACCCTGCAGGATGGCGGGGCAGGCGGGACTCCAGCCACTGCGACGATCGGCGGCACGACGACCGGGGCGCGCAACGTGATCTCGGGGAACACGCTCGACGGCATCCGCTCGGGCCAGGGAGCGACAACGACGGTCGTCGGGAACTGGATCGGCGTCGGTCCCGACGGGTCGCAACCGATGGGGAACGGCGGCGCCGGCCTGTCGTTCTTCGGGGTGGCGGGCACGAGATCGATCGGAGGCTCGAGCGGCCTGACCGCCGGCGCGTGCACCGGATCGTGCAATCTCATCGCGAACAATGGGCTCGACGGCGTCGCGTTGAGCGGTGTGCAGGGATTCATACCGATCCGCGGCAACGTCTTCCGGGCGAACGGCGACCTCGGCATCGATCTGGACGCGGGCGGGCCGACGCTCAACGATCCGGGCGACGGGGACAACGGGTCGAATGGGCTTCAAAATTTCCCCGTCGTGACGTCGCGAACCTATGACGGTGTAGGCACGACGATCCAGGGCACGTTGAGCAGCGCCGCGAGCACGGGCTACACGATCGACGTGTATTCCAACGCGGCCAAAGACCCGTCGGGGTACGGCGAAGGCGAGGTCTGGCTCGGCTCGACGTCTTGCACCACCGACGCTGCCGGATCGTGCTCTTGGGGCCTCGTCGCCACCGGCTCGCACGACTTCGTGGCGGCGACGGCGACGAGCGCAGCCGGGGCGACGTCGGAGCTGTCCCGCACGTACACGGACGACCTGGACGGGGACGGCATCCTGAACTCCGCGGACAACTGCGTCGAACTTGCCAATCCGTTCCAGGCCGACACGGACGCCGACGGCGTCGGCAACCTCTGCGACAACTGCGTGAGCGTCGCGAACGTGTCTCAGATCGACACCGATGTCGACGGGGCCGGGGACGCGTGCGATTGCCAGCCGCTCGATCCGACCGACCGGAGGCCCGCGGAGGTAACCGGCCCCAGCGTGCAGAAGGACTCGGTCGATCCCGCTCTGACTCACTTCTCCTGGAGCTCGCTCGCGCAAGCGGATCGCTACTCGGTCACGCGCGGGGAGCTCGCGAGCCTGGGCGCCACGGAGTTCGGTGCCTGCGTGGCGGACGGAGTCTTCACGTTCACCGATTCGACGGTCCCCGCAGCAGACCACGGGTTTTTCTACCTCGTCGCCGGCCAGAACTTCAATTGCGGGCTCGGTTCCTGGGGCAAGCTGTCCAGCGAGCAGGAGCGTGTCAACGGAAACCCCGGCGCATGCACGGGATTGGCGGTCGCGACCGTCCATGCCACGAGCGAGAGCACCGTCTCCGGCACGCCATCGGGGACGCTGAGCAACACGCTGTCGAGCGACGATCAGTACGAGTCGATCACGGAGATCCTCAGCGGCGGATCGCCGGCCAACCGATTCAGTTTCCTCGAGCACCGCTGGACGTTTTCCGTGGGACCCGGGAACAAGGACCTTCGCGTGGAGGGCTTCCGAACGGCAAGTCCCGACGGGGACGGCTTCGGGTTCGAGTGCTCGATCAACGGAACGACGTGGACCGCGCTCCCCGGATCGCTGCCGCTCTCGGACAACAACGTCGATCTCTCGTTCTCCGTCGGGCTGTCGAGCTGCGTGCCGGCGGGCTACTCGGGCGCGGTGACGATTCGAGTCGTGGACACGAACCACACCCCGGGAAGCCAGAATCTCGACACCGTGTCGTTCGACGAGATCTTCCTTCGCGTGGTGCCTTGACCGGAGCGCATTTCTCGGGAGCCGGGCCCGCGTAGTTGACCTGGCGTCCATTCGCGAACCCGGCCCGAGAAAAAGGGCGCCTTGTTCCCGGCTACCCGCCGTCGGTAGCGAGCGCGGCGGCAGAACGCCCGGACATCACGGCTCGCCGGTGACGGCCGCTTGCGCCAACTCGGTGCGTCCCACGATCTCGAAATGCACTCGCCGGTTCTGCTGCCAGCAGCCCTCGTGGCTCTCGGCGCAGAGCGGACGCTCCTCGCCGTAGCTCTTCGCCTGGAGCCGATCCCGGACCACGCCCATCGAGTCGAGATAGGACCGCGCCGATGCCGCACGCTTCTGACCCAGGGCGAGGTTGTACTCGACCGTGCCCCGCTCGTCGGCGTGTCCGTCGAGGGCGAGCTCGAACTGGGGATGTTCCTTCAGGAAGCCGGCAGTGGCCTCGAGTTGCCGACGAGCGTCCGGCCGCAGCTCGTGGCGGTCGTGGTCGAACAGCAAGTCGGCGAGCAGGCCCTGCTCCCGGAGATATCGGTTGACAGACGCCAGGTCGCCGGCGAGCGGGTCGGGAGCCGGAGCGGGGGGCAGCGCGGCCACGGGCGGCGCGGCCACCGGCTGGGGTGGCGGCGGCGACGCCGGAGTGGGCGTCGGCGTCGTCGTCATGCGGGAGTGCTTCTTCGCGCAGCCTCCCGCGAGCACGGCCAAAATCACCAGCAGCATCACGAACGGACAGCGGCGCATGAGTGTCTCCTCCTTGATCGAGGCACAACGTCGATGCGGGCTGTTGCTGACGCTCTAGATAGCCCCGCCCAATCCACCCGCGCGATAGAGGTGCCTCCAGCAGTCCTGTTTCCTCTTGCAAGAGCGATTCCTGTCTTCGGGACTGTGGACCGTTCGCTGCGTGAGGGGCGAATCTCGCCATATCCAATCACGTCGCTCGTGGACGGGTTCATCAGGTCGCTCCCGAGAGGAGACATTGTCGTCCTCGTCCTGGCGATTCTCGTAACGACTTCGATCGGGAAACGCCCGCGTTACGCACGGGTTTCGAGGTATAGTTTTCGACGGCACCCGACGAGCTCGAGGCCCGGCCCGATGAACGATCGCCGATGAGCCATCGCGACGAACACCGGCGCTCGCTGGCCGACCCTCGTGGCTTCTGGGCCGAACAGGCGGCTTCGATCGACTGGTTCGAGAAGCCGCGTGTGGCCCTCGACCGGGACCCGAACGGCGCGTGGCGGTGGTTCCGGGGCGGCACGCTCAATACCTGCTGGCTCGCGCTGGATCGGCACGTCGCTGCGGGTCGCGGCGACCAGGTCGCGCTGATCTACGACTCGCCGGTCACACAGCGAGTCGTCCGGTACACGTTCACCGAGCTCAAGGATTGGGTCGCGCGCACGGCCGGCGCGCTGACGAAGCTGGGCGTCGGCCGGGGCGATCGCGTCATCCTCTATATGCCGATGGTCCCGGAGGCGGCTGTCGCGATGCTCGCTTGCGCCCGGATCGGCGCGGTGCATTCGGTGGTATTC
The DNA here is from genome assembly GCA_963824225.1 of uncultured Acidobacteriota bacterium. Taxonomy (GTDB): domain Bacteria; phylum Acidobacteriota; class Polarisedimenticolia; order Polarisedimenticolales; family Polarisedimenticolaceae; genus CAWGOF01. The sequence continues at coordinate 2,931,119 of CAWGOF010000003.1, forward strand.
GGCGGCTTTGCCGCACCCGAGCTCGCCGTGCGGATCGACGACGCCACGCCGAAAGTCGTGTTGTCGGCGTCCTGCGGCATCGAGTTCGCGAACGTCGTCCCGTACAAACCGCTGCTCGACGAGGCGCTTCGCCTGGCCCAGCACAAACCCGAGCGGTGCGTGATCCTGCAGCGCCCGCAGCTCGAGGCCCGCCTGGTGCACGGGCGCGATCTCGACTGGAACGACTGGATGGCGGGTGCGGAATCGGTCGATGCCGTGGCGGTCGACGCGCTCGATCCGCTCTACATCCTCTACACGTCCGGCACGACGGGTAGGCCGAAAGGCGTCGTTCGCGACAACGGCGGCCATGCGGTGGCGCTCAACTACAGCATGCGTGCGATCTATGGTGTCGACGCGGGCGACGTGTTCTGGGCCGCGTCGGACGTGGGTTGGGTCGTGGGACACTCGTACATCGTGTACGGCCCGCTCATCAAGGGCTGCACGTCCGTCCTCTACGAGGGCAAACCGGTGCGCACGCCGGATGCCGGGACGTTCTGGCGAGTGATGCAGGATCACCGCGTGAAGACGTTTTTCGTCGCGCCGACCGCGTTTCGCGCGATCAAGAAGGAAGATCCGAAGGCGTCGTTGAAGGCGCGTTACGACGTCTCCGCGCTCGAGTACGTGTTCGTCGCCGGCGAACGGCTCGATCCGCCGACGTACCACTGGCTGAAGGAGATCCTGCCGATTCCGGTGATCGATCACTGGTGGCAAACCGAGTCGGGTTGGCCGATGTGCGCGAACATGGTGGGTGTCGAGCTGCTGCCGACGAAGCCCGGATCGGTGACGCTGCCGGTGCCCGGATACGACCTGCGCATTCTCGACGAGGACGGCGCGGAGCTCGGGCCGCACCAGGAGGGAAACGTCGTCGTGAAGGAGCCGTTACCGCCCGGTTCGTTGCCGACCGTCTGGGGGGATCACGCGCGCTTCGTCGAGGCGTATGGTTCGCGTTATCCCGGCTACTACCTGACCGGTGACGGCGGTTACGTCGACGAGGACGGCTACCTCTTCGTCATGGGCCGCGTCGACGACGTCATCAACGTCGCCAGCCATCGACTCTCCACGGGCGAGCTGGAGCAGGTCGTCGCGTCGCATCCCGCCGTGGCCGAGTGCGCGGTGATCGGGATCAAGGATGCGGACAAGGGGCAAGTCCCGCTCGGACTCGTGCTGCTGAAGGACGGCGTCAACATCGACGCGGCGACGTTGCAGGCCGATCTCGTACAGATGGTGCGGCAATCGGTGGGCGCGTTCGCGAGCCTGCACCGGATTATCGTCGTCGCACGCTTGCCGAAGACGCGTTCGGGCAAGATCCTGCGTCAGGTGCTTCGCAAGATCGCCGACCAGGAGCCGTACGCCGTCCCGTCGACCATCGACGATCCGGCGATCCTGGGCGAGATCGAAGGAGCCTTGCGCACATGAACGTCCTGCTGTTCTCGATGCCCGACTCGTTCGAGCATACGCCGACGCTGACGATGCGTATGCCGAATGGCGCGCTAGCATCGCTTGCCGGTAACGTCGATCCGCACCACAACATCGCCGTCGCCGATCTCGTGCTCGTGCAGTCGTCGGTGCCCGAGACGGTCGCGCGCCTCGTCCAAGAGCACGAGCCGGACGTCGTCGGGCTTTCCGTGATGACGTTTCAGCGCAAGACGGCGAAGAGCGTCATCGCCCTCGTCCGCTCGATTCGACCCGGCGCGCTCATCGTCGTCGGCGGCTACGACCCGAGTCTGGCGGCGGAGATCTACGAGGAGCCGTCGTTTGGCGTCGATGTCATCGTCCGCGGTGAAGGCGACATCACGTGTCGGGAAATGCTGCGGGCTCTCGAGAGCAGGACGCCCCTCGCGCGCGTGCCCGGTCTGTCGTATCGCGACGGCGACCGCTGGATTCGCAACCCCAACCGGCATGTGAGCCATCTCGGCAACGACGATGTCCGGCCGCCGAAGCGGGCGGCGCGCGTGCTGACGGGCTACACGATGCTCGGACGCCCGATCGACATCGTCGAGACCTCGCGCGGGTGCACGTACGACTGCAGCTTCTGCTCGATCATCGAGATGCGGGGCCGCAACTTCCACACCTGGTCGATCCAGCGAGTCGTGGCCGACATCCGCGACGCCTACGATCGCGGCGCCCGCACGATCTTTCTCGTCGACGACAACGTCACGCTGAACGTGAAGCGATTCCGCGAGCTATGCGATGCGATCACGGCCGCGGGCCTGAACCGCATCGACTTCATCGTGCAGGGCATGACCAGCGCGATTGCGGCGGCCGGTGACGACCTGGTGCGTGCGATGCGGACGGCCGGTTTCCGCTACGTGTTTCTCGGCATCGAGAACGTGCTCGATCAGGACCTTGCGTTCCTCAACGCGAAGGCGAAGAACGCGCAGCGAGAGGCCGGGAAGACCGTCGGCAGCGCGACGTGGCGCTCCGTCGACCTGCTGCATCGGCACGGCATGCTCGTCGTGGGCGGTCTGATCGTCGGCAGCCCCGGTGACACGCGCGAGTCGATCGAAGCGAACCTCGAGTTCGCCCGCAAGTACGTCGACTGGCCCTACATCCAGCACCCGACGCCGTACCCCGGCACGCCGATGACGAAGGATTTCCTCGAGAAGAACCTCATCGTGAGCCACGCCGTCGAGGAGTACGACGGCACGACGGCGGTCGTGCGCACCGAGTATTTGGACGCGGAGCAGATCGAGTTCATGCGCTGGCGTGCCGAGCGATGGATGAAGGTACGGCACGTACCCAGGGCTCTGGCCCACGATCCGGGTTTCGTCCTGCGGAACGGCCTGCGAATGTTCCGTCATACGTTCCGCGGCACGCAGCTCCGCACGTGGCTTCGGCTCGAGCCGGAGATCGCGGCGTTCCGTCGGTACAAGGACATCCGGCGCCGCGAGCGGGAGTTCTTTCCCGACACCGCGGCCGGCGGAGGCTCATCGACCGAGGTCGACGATCTCGCTCAATTGTCGCGCGCCAGGAGCCGCCGCGCGCGGAGTGGCCAGTCGTCGGCGTAATTGATGGCATGCAGCTTGTTCACCCGTGAGAAGGGCAAGGCGAGGAAGCGCCGACCGTCCGGCGCGACACCGTAGGTCTTGAGGTTCGGCCCGGATTGAAACCCAGCCAGGAGCAGCTCGGGTGCCGACGCCCGAAACACCGCGCCGCCCTCGACCTTCACCCGCATTAGACGGCCGCCCGAGACGCGAAAGAAGAGCGCTCTGCCGTCGGCCGACCAGCGCGGCTCGTTACCGCCGTTGCTCGAGACCTGCCATCGCCCGGGTCCGTCGGGGAACGGTCGAACGTAGATCTCCTCGTCGCCGCTCTCCCTCGACAAGTAGGCGATCCAGCGGCCATCGGGCGAGATGCTGGATGAGCCCTCGAGGAAAGGCGAGGCCTGGAACGGCCGGGCCGGGCCGGGTGGATCGAGAGGCAGAACCCAGATGTCGGGGTTGCCTCCTCCGGTGTTGCGCCCCAGCGCCAGGTACCGGCCATCCGGGGAGAACTCGTGGACCGCGAAACGAACTCCCTTCTCCTCGTACAGCACCGTCGCCTCGCCGCTGCCGTCCGCCGGCCGCCAAACGATCTGATCGGACTCGTTCCCTGGATCGGTCGTTCGCTTGACGCGTCGATACGCGATGCGTCGGCCGTCGGGAGTCCAGGTCGGGGTGTCGGCGTTTTCGTTGAGGCTGAGGCGCGCCACCGTCTGCCGTTCGAGATCCGCGACCCAGATGTCCCGGCCGGTCGGGTCGCCTGTGCCGCCGAACACGCCGCCGGCCGCGAGCGCCGCCCAACGACCATCACGCGACAGCGCGATCTGAAAGACGTTCAAGCCCGCGCCGATCGACGTCGGAGTCGACTTGCCGTCGAGCGCCAGCCAGACCGGCGGCTCACCTCCCCGGAAGGAAGCTCCGGGGATCCAGGCCGTGGTGCCGAGCCGGGAGACCGCAAGTTGAACTGCGCCGGTGCCGAGATTCCCGGAGACCGCCTGCTCGAGGGGCACCGGCTTACCGCGAGGCTCCAGGCGTCGCGGATCCATCTCGAGAGCGAACGCGTTGCCCCCCTGGAAGTAGACCAAGAGGTCGTCGGCCAGCAAGCGTGCCTGGCTCGCGCCGTCGACCAAGACATGGCGCTCGCCCGTTGCGAGGCGCACCGCCTCGATGCGAGCGTCGTCGAGGAAGTTCGCCGACGCCGTCGTGTCGCAGGAGAACAGGAGAGCCTTGCCGTCAAAGGTCAGCTCGGGCCAGCGGTGCGTGCGCTCGTTGCGCCCGACGTCGAGCTTCGTGACCGCCTCGACCGGGCCGCCGGACTCCGCGACACGCGTGATCGCACTCTCCGAGTCGCCGCTGAAGTAGATGAATCCGTCCTTGCCCCAGGCCGCACCGCGAAACCGCCTGGTCACCGGGGCCAAGCGGATCGGTTGGCCGCCCGACACCGCGATCTTGTAGAGCGCGTTGAAGGTCGAATACCCGATCCACTCGCCATCGGGAGAGAAGAACGGCTCGAGGGCGTCGGCGGTGCCGGCGAGGAGGCGCGGCTCGTATCGATCGAGGTCGCGCAGCAGGAGGCCCGAGCGTTCCCCTTCCCCGGTCACCGCAAGCGCCAATCGCCGGCCGTCGGCCGACAGCGCGATCGACGATTGGCCCTCGCCCCACTCGATCGAGAGACCCTCGGGAACCGCGAGCTCGAGGTGCAGGGGCGCGGGCGGTCGGGAACGCGGCGCCAGGAGCCAGCGGCCGGCGGCGAGGCCGGTCGCGAGGAGCAGCGCGCCAGCCACGACCATCGGCCAGCGCGAAGCAGGTCTCGCCGTGGCCGCCGGCGCCGACGGCAGCTCGTCACTGTCACTGCCGGCGATCACCTCTTCGAGCACCAGCCGCGCGTCGCCGATCGACTGCAGCCGTTCGCGTGGCTTCTTGCGCAGGCAGCGGCGCACGAGACGCCGCACGCGCGGCGGCACGTCGGCGGGCAGCCGAGAGAAGTCGGGCTCGTCCTTGAGCACGCTGGCGAGCACGTGCGGCACCGTCTCGCCTTCGAAGAGCCGCCGCCCGACCAGCATCTCGTACAGCACCACACCGAACGCCCAGATGTCGGCCCGCTTGTCGGCCGCCATCCCCGCCGCCTGCTCGGGCGCCATGTATGCCGCGGTGCCGAGGATCACCCCGTGCACCGTCGCGCCCGTCAGCGTCGGCGACTGCGCGAGCTGCGATGCCGACGCAGCTCCTTCCATCGTCTTCGCCAGCCCGAAGTCGAGGACTTTGACTCTTCCTTCCATCGATGCCTTGACGTTTTGAGGCTTCAGATCTCGATGGACGATTCCCTTCTCGTGCGCCGCCTCGAGTGCGTGTGCGATCTGAAGCGAAATCGAAAGGCTTTCATGGAACGGTAAAGGCCCGGACTCCAACCGTTCTGCCAGCGTCGGCCCCTCGACCAGCTCCATGATGAGCGCGCGCGTCTCGCCGTTCTTCTCGAAGCCGTAGATCTGCGCGATGTTCGGATGGTTGAGCTGCGCGAGGAGCTTCGCCTCCCGCTCGAAGCGGGCCTGCCGCTCCGGATCGCTGGTGAACCCCTCGGGCAGGACCTTGAGCGCGACCTCTCTCCCCAGATGAAAGTCGTTCGCTTTCCAGACCTGCCCCATCCCGCCTTCACCGAGCTTGGCGGTGATCTCGTAGGGGCCGAGCTTCGTTCCGATCATGGCGCGTGGGTCACCAGCCGGTCCAGGCTATCACCCCGGCCGGCCGTTACAATCGAGCTAGATGAATGAACGGGTCGCAGCGCTGCGGGCGTGGACGAAAGGAGCGGTGCCGGCCGTCTGGCGGACGGTCGAGGCGGTGGTGCTGGAAACGATCCGGGGCTTTCGTGCCAACCGCGGCATCGATCTCGCCGCTTCTCTCGCCTTCACCACCCTGCTGACCGCGATCCCGCTGCTGGCGACTTTCTCCATCTTCATCGCCGCCGTGTTCGACGAGAACGACGCCCAGTTCCTCGACTTCTTCAACGCCATCCTCCCCTACCACACCGACTTCCTGACGCAGAACCTCCGCGCCTTCATCGCCGAGTCGACGACGCTGTCGGGGATCGGCTTCGTGCTGCTGATCGTGGCCTCGGTGCGGCTGATCTTCGTCGTCGAGGAGCTGTTCAACGCCGTCTGGGGTGCGCCGCGGCGCCGGGCCTGGGTCACGCGCATCGTGCTCTACATGTTCATGCTGCTCGTGCTGTCGCTGCTCATCGGGGGGCTGGGCGGCGGCCTGCGCTCGACCGGCCTCGCGAGCGCGGCTCCGCTCCCGGCGGGGCTCGTCCCGTTTCTGGTCGAGATCGTGGCGCTGACGCTGCTCTACCGCTACCTCCCCAACGCCCACGTCTACTGGCGCTCGGCCGGCATCGCCGGCGTGGTCGTCGCCCTGCTGCTCGAGCTGCTGCGCGCGCTGTTCGGCCTGTACGTCGAGGCGCTGTCGCGGATGAACCTGGTGACGGGCTCGCTGTCCCTCGTCCTGCTCGTCCTGTTCTCGATCTACTTCGTCTGGGTGCTGATCCTGCTGGGCGTCGAGCTGACCCACGTGCTGCAGAAGACGATTCGCCGCGGCCGCAGGAACCGCGGCGCGGGGCCCGGCCGAGCCGAGAACGCGATCCGGATGCTGCTGCGTCTCGCGGCGGGCGGGAGCCACCAGTTCCGCGCGCTGTATCACGAGCAGGACGATTCGTCGGTCGAAGCCGAGGGCCTGCTGGGGCAGCTCCGGGCGAAGGGCCTGATCGAGGGCGACCGGGCGCGGGGCTTCGCCCTGGCCAAGCGACCGGAGGAGATCACGATCGCGCGCATCGTCGAGGCGATCTCGCCCAACCTGTACACGATCACGCCCGAGGAGAGCGACGCCGTGGCCCGCGCCCTGGCGCCGCTGTTCGAGCGTCTGGACGCCGAGCGCCGCTCGCTGCTGGGCGCGACGCTCGCCGACCTGCGCAAGCTGTGACAGCCGGCGCTAGCAAGATCCGATCACCGCGCCGGTTTCTACAAAGAACACCGCTGGCCACCAGGAGTGCCGCCCCGTCGCCTTGGATTCTCCGCTGACGCCGCGCCCTCGACTCGGTACATGGTTTGCAGCTCCCTCGGGTACTTTCACAGGAAGGGGGTCACACCATGGGGTCGAAGAGTCGATCGACGGTCCTGGCGTTCGTCGTGGGGGTTGGTCTGGTCGCCGGCATCGCGGTGGCGAGCAACGTGCACTTCGTCGGCTCGCCGAGTTGCACGGAGAGCGGCGGCACGCTCACCTGCTCGGGATCGCTAGCGGGTCTGGGGTCGCAAACAACCGTGATCGAGATCGAGGCCGACTTCCAGTGCACCAATCGTGGTGGGAATCAGCCTCCAGGACACGCCTCCGGTCAGTCGGAACCCATCCCGCCGAAGAACGGCCGAGTGAACTTCTCGGTATCGGCCAGTGGCGATTGCCCGGGCCCGATGACGCCGGACTTCGGCGGTGGCGCCACAATCACGGCAAGCCAGGACGGCTCCCAGGTGTTCAGCGCTTCGATTCCGATCTCGGACTGAAGCGAGAGCCTCGGGGCCGAGCTGGCTTGCGCCGAGCCGGGTTAGGTCGCGGCCTTCACTGACACCCTCCGGAGATCGGCGACCTCGGCAGGGGCACCGATTCCGTGCCGTAGCCCGACTCCCGGCCGTCGTCGTACTGAACGAGATAGAAGAAGCCCTTGCTCGGCGCGGGGATCGCGGTGTCCTCGACGCCGTTCTCGATGCAGTCGACCGGTCCGAGGTGGATCGAGTTGTTCGACGGCTCGAGGCGATCGAGGTCGCCGCGGATCACGTCGTAGTCGAACGCGCCGGCGACGGGCGTCCAGCGGACGAGCGAGCCCGACGCGGTCTTGTCCATCCGCAGATCGAGCGGCTCGGTGATCCCGCCTCGGTTGTGGGGCACGAACACCTCCACCGAGCGGGCGATGGTCCCTCCCGAAGCGGTGTAGACCAGCGTGTAGGTTCGCCCGGAGCCGCGTGAGTCGCGCTCGGCGCGCAGCTGGAGATCGAAATCGGAGGTGCCGAGCTGCGCCTGATCGGTGTCGGGCGAGGTCTTGCCGTCCGTTCCGCCGGGTGCATCGTCGGGCTCGCTGCTCGTCACCGAGGCCAGGATCACGGGCGGCACGCAGGGATCGAAGCACGTCGCGGTGACGTGGACGTCGACGAAGCGATGGTTGGGGGGAAACAGCTCGACGGGGTCGACGAGGAGCGACAGGCCGATCGAGCTGGTCACGGTGACCTCGAGCTGGTCCGTGTCCTCCGCCCCGAGCTGGTCGACGACGCGCAGTGTGATCGTGTGCGTTCCCACGGAGAGGACGACGTCGAGCAGCTCACCCGTTCCCAAGAGTTGCGCTCCCTCGTACCACTCGAAGGTCACGATGTCGTCGTTGGTGCCCGGGCTCGAGTCGAAGTCGGTCGAGGCCGAGCCGTCGAGATGCACGAGCGCGCCGTCCGGCCCGGTCGCCTCGAGGGCGAGGTCGGGACCGGCGTCCGCGTGCGGCCGATGGTTGCTGCGGTTGAGGAGCACCGCGCCCGACGGGTAACCGGCCGTCGCCAGGTCGACGAGACCGTCGCCGTTGACGTCGCCGGGGCGGACGAAGTACCGGCCGAGGTGCAGGGGCTTAAGCCAGCGCAGCTCGGGCACGCCCGCGCCACGGCCGAGGATCACCTGGATCCTCTCGAAATCCGTGGTCGCGACGTCGAGCCGACCGTCGCCGTCGAAATCCGCGAGGTCGACCGAACGCACGGGGACCTGGCCGGTTGGCCCGAGGGGCACGGCTGGGAGGAAATCGCCCTGGCCAGCCCCGTAGAACACGAAGACGGGACTCGTTCCGACGACGACGTCCAAGAAACCATCGGCGTCCAGATCACCCACAGCGACGCTCTCAGCGACGTGGAAGTCGTCGAGATCGAGAAACGTGTCCTGGACGAACGTCCCGTCGCCGAGGCCGCGCAGGATCACCACGCGGGACGGGTGCGCCGGGGAATCGCCCCGGTCTTGCGCCAGCGCGAGGTCGAGATGTCCATCGCCGTCGAGATCGGCGGTCGCGGCGTCGAGCACGTCGCCCGGGCCGGAGAGAGGCACCGGCGTCCCCGGAACGAACGAGCCGTCGCCGAGCCCGCGGGCCCACATCGTGGTCGGGTCCGAGAATCCCGCATCGGCGACGAGGTCGAGGACCTGGTCCTCGTCGAAGTCGCCCACGAGGAGCTTTCGCGTCCCCGCCGGGTTGTCGAAGAAGGACAGACCTCCAGGAACGGATTGAAAGCTGCCGTCCCCGGCTCCCAAGAGCGTCCCCTCGCCCGTCGTCAGGTCGACATGACCATCGCCGTTGAAGTCGCCGTGGACCATCAAGCGCGCTGCTGCCAGAGGGATAACCGGCTGCAGTGCGAAGTTGCCGTCGCCCGATCCAAGGTGGATCTCCGCTCCTCGGGAGACCAGGTTGAGTTGCTCGTCGCCGACCGCGAGGTCGGGGTTCCCATCCTCGTTGAAATCGGCGATCGTGACGATCTGCGGGTCGTCCACCATCCGCAGCGCAGGAGGGCCGAAGGTACCGTCGCCGTTGCCGTACTGGACCGCCACGTCGCGTCCCAAGGAGACGTAGACGAGGTCGGTCGACCCGTCGCCATCGAGGTCGATCAGCGGACGCGCCAGGAACCGTCCCTCGTTGGAGGCGCTCGCGACGATCATGTCGGTCGATCGGCGAAACGGCTCGAACGTCCCCAGGCCCGTGTTGGCGAAAAAGAACATCTCGGGAAATCCGGTGCCGCTCGATTTCCTCGTCGCGACGTCGAGATCGCCATCCGAATCCAGGTCGTCGACCAAGAGCTCTCGTGGGTCTCCCAGCGTGGATTGGGTCGTGAAGGTCGGGAAGCCACCCGTGCCGTCGCCGAAAAACAGATTCAACTTGCCATCGCCTCCGACCGCGAGGTCGACGTGCCCGTCGCCGTTGAAGTCGCCACTGGCCCCGCTGATCAAGGTGAACTGCGTGCCCGAGAGCAAGGTCTCTGCTTGGAACGTGCCGTCGCCGTTGCCGAGGTACACGAACACCTTGTCGGCGCCGAACGTGTCGTATCCGATGACCAGGTCCGGCACTCCGTCCTCGTCGAAATCGGCGTCGAGCACGAACACGGGCTGCGCGCTGCTCACCGTGTGTCCATCCGCCAAAGTGAGAGAGAGCTGCGTGTTGCCGCCATTGAAGGTCGTCGTGTTGAGCCAGACGAACCAGTCGCCCAACTCCCGGACGCCGACGACGTCGACAAGCCCATCCTGATTCAGGTCCGCAAGATGTAGAGCGCTCAGATTCCAACCGCCGAGGGAGTAGGGAGCCGAGAGTTCGGCGTCGCCGCTGGTCAGGTGCACGTTGAAGTCGCTGCCGCCGAGAACGAGGTCGGCCTGTCCGTTCAGGTCCAGGTCGCCGACTTCCATCGCGACACTCGAGCTCGCCGCCCGCGTGACCGCCCGGCTGAACGTCCCGTCACCGACGCCGGGAAAGAACGAGACCTGCCCCACCCCGAAGTGGGAGACGACGAGATCCGGGATCCCGTCGCCCGTGAACTCTCCGATCCGGGCCAGCTTGATCCCGAAACCGACGGGTGGCTGGACCTGATACGCCGGGTTGTCGAGCTGCGCCCGCGCGACGCCCGGACCGAGAACGAGGGACAGGAACGAGCCGGCGAGGACGAGCCGAGTAGCGTTCATGGAATCCCCCCCATTGGAACGCGCGGCCGAGAGTGGCCACAATATACGCCGACATGAAACCACCGGTCGAAGACCTCGAGGCATACCGATGGACGTGCTCACGCGCACTCCACTGGCATGGAAACCGGAATGCCCAGGGCCTCCTTGCCGCGATTCCGACCGACCTGGGGATCGACCGATACGGCGTGGGGGGTGTGGTCGAGATTCTGGAGAACGAGACCCGCACCATCCTCGGCAAGCCCGCTGTGGTGTTCATGCCGAGTGGGACGATGGCGCAACAGATTGCGCTACGAATTCATGCCGACAAGCGTGGCCTCCGTTCGGTCGCCTTCCACCCGACTGCGCACATCGAGCTGCATGAGGACAGGGCCTATCAGCTCTTGCACAACCTCGTCGGGGTCGCGGTCGGCGATGCGCAGCAGCTGATCACCGCCGACGACCTGCGGGCCGTTGGCGAACCGCTCGCGGCCGTCTTGTTCGAGCTTCCGCAGCGTGAGATCGGTGGCCGCCTTCCCGCGTGGACCGACCTCGAAGAGCAGGTCGCCGTCGTGCGCCGTCAGGGAGCGGCCGTGCACCTCGATGGCGCCCGGATCTGGGAATGCACGCCGTACTACGGCCGCTCTCCAGCAGAGATCGCCGCCTTGTTCGACACCGTGTACGTCTCGTTCTACAAGGGCCTTGGCGGGCTCGCCGGCGCCTGCCTCGCCGGGGCGGAGGACGTGATTGCCGAGGCACGGGTGTGGCGCAAGCGGCACGGCGGGACGCTATTCGGTCTGTGGCCGAACGCAGCGTCCGGACTGGCAGCGCTAAGGAAGCGACTTCCACTCATGCCGAACTACTTCGAGCTTGCGCGGGCGATCGCCGAGGAGCTTCGCGGCATTCCGAACGTGAGGATCGTTCCCGATCCCCCACAAACGCCCATGATGCACCTGCACCTTCGCGTCGAGGAAAAGGCGTTCCTCGCGGCGGCGCTCCGGATCGCGCGGGAGCAGAGCGTCTTCACCTGGCCGCGAACGGATCCGGGCGACGAGCCGGCGATCCGGATGGTCGAGCTCGCCGTCGGCGACGCCACGCTGGAGTTCGCGCCGGATGAGGTGGCCTCGATCGTCCGCCAGCTCGTGAGCTGAACTCGACCGGGGTCTTTTGCAGAGGGCGCGTACTTTTCGGAGAGGTATGTAGGGACAGTTGCCGACTTTGCGCCGCGGTGTCTCCCGGCCTCTTCGGAACGGGAGGGCCTGAGAGAACTCGAGAGGCCGGCACACTTGTTGCTCTCCCGCCGCTCTCCCACCGGAATGGTCCGGCGGAACTCTCGACTTCGGAGGCTGTATGACAAAGCTGCGCAGAGGCTTGTGTTGCGCACCGCTCATCGCGCTCCTGGTCGTCTACGCCGCGGAGCTGAGCCGGGCCGCAGCACAGACCTCCCAACCGACCATGACCGTCCCGAACCTCGACGTGCGCCCGCTCATCGACGGCTTCGTGACGCCGATCAGTCTCGCGTTCCTCTCCGACACGAAGTGGCTGGTCATCGAGAAGATGACCGGCGAGGTGAAAGTCGTCGAGAACGGCGTCGTCATCGGGACCGCGCTCGACCTCGCCGTCAACAACGCTTCGGAGCGCGGCCTGCTCGGCATCGCCGTTCACCCCGACTTCGAGTCGAACGGGTTCGTCTATCTGTTCTGGAGCTGCGTCGCGCCTCCTCCGCCGGCGAGCGCTCCGTTCTTCCCGACCGCCGCGCAGTGCGCGGTGACACCGCGAGCCAGGCGCCGATTCGGACGACCTTCTCGCGACGCCGCTGCTCGGCAACCGCGTCGACCGGTTCGTGTGGGATGAGACGACCGGGACGCTGTCGTTCGACTCGAACCTGATCATGCTGCGCTCGTTCCAGAACGACGCGTCCACCTCACCCACGGGTCCGAACGGTGAAGATCCAGCCGCCGCGCGCCAACCACGATGGCGGCGTCATCCGGTTCGGGCCCGACGGAAAGCTCTACATCATGTTCGGCGACGTCGGGCGTCGCGGACAGCTCCAGAACCTGCCCTCCGGGCCGACGCTCACCGGGCTCGGCGCGACGGTGCCGGACGATCAGTTCGGCGGGCCTGAGCCGGACGACGCACACTTCACCGGCGTCATCATCCGGCTGAACGACGACGGCTCGACGCCGACCGACAATCCGTTCTTCGCCCTCGGCGAGCAGATGGGCGGAGAAGTCGGCGAGAACATTCAGAAGATCTTCGCCTACGGAATCCGCAACAGCTTCGGAATGGCATTCGACCCGCTCTCCGGGAACCTCTGGGACCAGGAGAACGGCGAGGATGCATTCGACGAGTTGAACCTCGTCGAGCCCGGGTTCAACTCCGGGTGGATCCAGATCCAGGGGCCGAAGTCGCGCGTTTCGCAGTACAAGCTGATCGAGACGACCGCCCTGCACCACGAAGACTTCCCGAACCTCCAGCAGTTCCGCTGGGGACCCGAGCGCATCGCCGACACGGAGCAGGAAGCGCTGTCGCGCCTCTTCGTCCTGCCCGGATCGCACTACAGCGACCCCGAGTACAGCTGGGTCCACGTGCTCGCCCCCGCGGCGATCGGGTTCCTCGACTCGACCGCTCTCGGACCGCAGTGGTTCGGGGATCTGTTCGTGGGGTTCTCGGTCAACGACGACCCGCTCGGCGGCGGGCTGATGGCGTTCGATCTGACGGGCAACCGGCGCCGGATCGCCGGAGACATCATCGCCGACAACGAGACCTTCCACGACCCGAGCGCGAACAAGTCGCACATCGTGGGCACCCGTTTCGGCATCGTCACCGAGATCCTGACGGCACCCAACGGCAACCTGCTGGTGGTGTCGCTCGACCACGGCGCGGTCTACGAGATCTCCTGGAGTCCATGAGAGAAGAGCTACCTACGCTGCGCCGCGCGTCTTTGCTGCGGGCGTGTGCCCCTACTTGAACTTGAATTTCGCGTACTGCTTCGTGCCGTCGGCCAAGGTCAGCTGGATCTGGACGCAGGTGTTCGCCCAGCCCTTGTGGGTGCTCCAGTTGTAGATGAACTGGCTCCCGTCGTAGCGGAGCTGCGTACCGCCCGTGGCCGCGGTCTCCTCTTCGATGATGTCCGTCGGCGCCGCGTCGCAGGCCATCGGGGCCCAGAGCAGCGACGTGACCGAAGACAGGTCCGAGACGGAAACGCCCGCGGCATCCTTGAGCTGCCATTTCACGGGGATCGTCCGTCCGGCGTTCGCGGCGTTCACGATGGGCAGGTTGTCCACGGGCTGCAGGAATCCGCTGAACCGGTACTGGATCGCGTACGCGTTCGTGGCCGAGGCGGCGTTGCCGGCCGCATCCATGGCGTCCACCTTGAAGTTCTTTGCTCCTACCGGTGAGGTGCTGATCGCACTACCGCTCGTCACGGGACCCGCACACGAGTCCACGCCCGACAGGTTGTCGGCGCAGCTGTACTGCGCCATGACCGACTGGTTCAGGCTGTACGTAGCGCCGCTCGGAGGCGTGACGATGCTCACGGTCGGAGCGGTCGCGTCGAACTTGAGCGTGTGCGATCCGGCTCCGTCGTTCCCGGCCCGGTCGGAGCAGTGGCCCGACAGCGAGGCGGACACGGAATCGGGACCGGCGTAGGTCGAGGCTGGCGAGCAAGAGAGCACGCCGGAGAGGGCGTCGGTCCCGGACCACGCGACGGACACATCGTGGTTGAACCACCCGTTCCGGTCGGCCGGGCGGGAAGGGGTTCCGGAGACCACCGGCGCCGTCTTGTCGATGTTGATGCTCGCCACGGTCGCCGAAGCGGTATTCCCGGCGAGGTCCGTGCAGCTACGCGTCACCGACTGCGCCGCCCCTTCGGTCGAGACGACGACGTCGTCGTCGCAGCTCTCGACACCGGACAAGGCATCCGTCGCCGCGACGCTGACGGTCACGTCGGTGTGGTTCCAGCCGTGGACGTTGGCCAGCGGAGTCCGTGCCCCGGTCACGGCAGGTGCCGTCTTGTCGATGGACACGATCGCGGACGTGAAGCTGCGGGTGTTTCCCGCGAGATCGGTGACGCTCACCGTGCCCGAGACGCTCGCGCCCTCGCTCGTGAGCACGAGCGGGCTCGGGATGCTCGTCGACTCGATTCCCGACAGACCGTCCGACGCCGTGAACGCGAAGGCGACGTCCGTCTGGTTCCAGCCGTTGGCGTTGGGTGCCGGGCTCGGTACGCCGAAGCTCAACGACGGCTCTGTCTTGTCGATGTTGATGCCGGAGGCCGACGCCGGCGCGGAGTTTCCGGCGTGATCGGTGCAGCTGCCCGAGGCCGATTGTCCGGATCCCTCGCTCGAGAGCACGACCGCCTCATCGCACGAGGCCACTCCGGACAACCCGTCGGTCGCCGCGAAGGTCACGGTGACGTCGGTGTTGTTCCAGCCCTGCGCGTTGGCCGCGGGAGATGCGGTCGCCATGGAGTCCGGGGCGGTCTTGTCGATGTTGATACCCTCGACGGTTGCCGAAGCGGTATTCCCGGCGAGGTCGGTGCAGCTGCGCGTCACCGACTGCGCGGCGCCCTCGGTCGAGACGACGATGTCGTCGTCGCAGCTCTCGACACCGGACAAGGAGTCCGTCGCCGCGACGCTGACGGTCACGTCGGTGTGGTTCCAGCCGTGGACGTTGGCCAGCGGAGTCCGCGAGCCCGTGACCTCGGGCGAGGTCCTGTCGATCTTCACGACCGGCGATGGGAAGCTCGCGCTGTTCCCCGCGAGGTCGGTCGCACCGACCGTGTCCGAGATCGCCCCGCCCTCAGCCGTCAGTACGAGCGGGCTCGGGAGGCTGGTGGAGTCGATCCCCGAAAGGTTGTCCGACGCCGTGAAGGCGAAGGCGACGTCCGTGTTGTTCCAGCCGTTGGCGTTGGGCGCCGGGCTCGGCTCCTGGAAGATCAACGATGGCGCGGTCTTGTCGATGTTGATGCCCGAGGCCGACACGGGCGCGGGGTTTCCGGCCTGGTCGGTGCAGCTGCCCGAGGCCGACTGTCCGGACCCCTCTCCCGAGAGGACGACGGCTGGATCGCACGAGGACACGCCCGACAACCCGTCGGTCGCCGCGAAGGTCACCGTGACGTCCGTGTTGTTCCAGCCGTGTCCGTTGGCCGAGGGAGCGGCGGTCGCCGCAGAGACGGGCGCGGTCTTGTCGACGTTGATGTCGGAGACGACGAGGGTCGACTCGTTGCCCGCAGCGTCCGTGCATTGGTGGCTGCGCGTCTGGCCCGCACCCTCGACGGCGACGATCTGAGAGACGGCCGGCAGCGCGGTGAGACCCGAGCCCGAATCCGTGCACGTGAAGGTGACCGTGACGTCGGTGTTGTTCCAGCCGTTCGCGTTCGGCATCGGCGAGCGCACGAAGGTGATCACCGGCCCGATCGTGTCCTGGACGGTGACGGTGAGCGTGTCGCTGGCCGAGACGCTGCCGTCGCTCACGCTGAGCGTGATCGTATGCGTGCCGAGGGGCAGGAGCACGCTCGGCGTTGGCCCGGAGGCGCTGCCGAACGGTCCGGTCCAGGAGTAGGTCAACGGATCGCCGTCGGGGTCGCTCGAGGCCGAGCCGTCGAGCGCCACCGTCGCCCCCGCGGGAGACGTTGCTTCGACGACCTGGTCGGTGCCGGCGGCCGCGCTGGGTTCGCGGTTGGACCGGATGCGTCGGATCCTGTAGTTGAGGGCGTCGGCGATGTACAGATCGGTCCCGACGGAGGAAAGGCCGCTCGGTCCCGAGAGGCGCGCTGCCGTGGCGGAGCCGCCGTCTCCGAGTCCTGCGACTCCGGAGCCCGCGTAGACGGACTTCGCCCCGGTCCCCGCCGCGATCTTCCATACCTGGTCGTTCGAGTCCGAGGCGAACAGGTTGCCGGCGGCATCCGCGTCGAGGCCCGTGACGACGCTCGTGAGCGTCGCGTAGGTCACCGCAGGACCGCCTGTGGACGCGATCTTCTGGATCGACGACGCGTTGAGGCTCGAGAAGTAGACGTTGTCGGATCCGTCGACGGCGATGGACTGCGGCCTGGGCAGGCCCGACGCCAGTACCGTGACGACGCCGGTCGTTGCGTCGACCTTCTGGATCGTCCCGTTGTTGTTGCCCGTTCCCCGGTCCGCCACGAACACGAAGCCCGTGGTACTCGACGCGATGCCGCGCGGCCGCCCGAGCGCGGCCGTCAGGTCGGACACCACACCCGTGGCGGGATCGACCTTGTGGAGCTTGTCGTCCTTGGACGAGGAGAAGGCGACCGCACCGGAGCCGAGAATCGCCAGCCCTTCGACGGAGCACAGAGAGCTGTTCGGACCGCTGCCGCAGTTCGCGGTGGATGCGAGGGTGACCTCGAGGCCGGCCGGCGTGACGCGCCGGAGCTGATTCGTGTTGTCGTAGAAGTAGAGGTTCCCCGCGGCGTCCGCACGGACGTGCGTGGGGCTCAGCAGGCTGGCGGACAGGGCCGGAACGCCGTTGCCGTAATAGCCGATCGTCCCGTTGCCCGCGATGATCGTCGCGCTGCCGCTCGTGCTGACCGTCTTGGCGCGGTAGTTGTCGCGGTCGGCGACGAGGAGCGAGCCGCCCGGCAGGACCGTCACCTGCGCGATGTAGGACGATCCGGTGGAGCCGATCGTGGAGACCGACCCCGAGACCCACTTCAGGTACTTCTGGGCGTTGCCGCCGCACGAGCCGGTGTTGCTGCTGAAGTACACGGCTCCTGCGGCGTCGGCCGCGACGCCGCCCGGGCTGCAGATCCCGCTGACGAGGGTCGAGAGCGAGTCGGTCGAGAACGTCAGCTTCCGGATGCGGGCGTTGCCGCCGTCCGCGATGAGGAGGTCGCCCGCGGGATCGAGGGCCAGGCCACGCGGCTCGTTGAGCCGCTTCGTGGTGGCCGGCGCGCCGTCTGCAAACCCCGCGACGCCCGTCCCCGCGACGGTGCTGACGAGACCGGTCGCGCGATCGAGCTTGCGCACGCGGTTCCCGTCCGCGACGAGCACGTTTCCGCCCGCCGCGACGACGACGTCCCGCGGTGCATCGAGCATGATCTGCAGCGCGGCGATCCCCTCGCCCGTGAGGCTGCCGCCGCCGAGGAGCGTCGAGATGTTGCCGCTGGCGAGGTCGACGCGCCGAATCCGGCGTCCGCCCTCGTCGGCGATCAGGAGGCTTCCGTCGCTGTCGAAGGCGAGACCCTTGGGCGAGACGAGCTCGGCCTTCACGGCCGGGCCGCCGTCGCCCGACGATCCGGAGCCGCCACTTCCCGCGACGAGGGCGATCGTCCCATCCGTCGCGATCTTGTACACGCGCCGGTCGTCCGACACCGCGATGTACGTATTCCCGCCCGCGTCGCGCACCACGTCCTGCGGCGTGCGCAGGTTGACGGCGAGCGCGGGGGAGCCGTCCCCCGGACCCCCGCCTGCGGCGGTCTCGATGACACCCTGCGCCCATGCCGCGGAGGCGGCGAGCGACATACCGACGAGGGCAAGAAGCGTTCGGGAGGCTCTCATGGCTGGACATCCGGCGAGGAGATCTGAACCAGGTCGACCATCGCGCCGAGGTCGGTGCCGTCCACGTCATAGGCTTCGAGGCGCACACGGGGTGGCGCACCGCTCCGCCAGCGATCCCATTCCGATCGTTCGAGGCTGACCCGGGCCATCAAGGGAACATCCACCCCGGGGCTGAAAGCTAGGGCCGCGAACCGGGCATAGACCACCCCGGGGTCGGAAGCGTCGAGCAGGCTCACCGTGGCGCCCGAGATCTCCTCGCTCCGGTGGCTGACGACCGACAGATCGAAGGTCAGCGAGACGACCTGGTCGCCCTCGACGACCTCGGTGGCCTCGTACCGTCCGGAGTAGTCGGACCCGGCCGCGCGCACCGGAGTTGGCGACATGAGCGCGATCCCGGCGGCCGTGATGAGGGTGAGAGCGAAGCGTTTGGAACGAGTCCTCGGGAACATCGGATCACCTCATCGCGCCCAACCCCCCGAGGGCAAGAACGGACGTACGATGACCCGCTCGAGCATTCAACGGCGAGTTTCGCAACCCCGATCGAGTGTCGGCAGGCGTTTCCGGTCGCTCCGGATCTTCGTGTGGGACGGAGGGGGACGATTACGTGCTGGTATCATCCGAGTGCGCGAAAGAGCCGACCGATGAGCACGTCCGACTACACGCCGATCCCCGACGCGCTGCCGCTCAGCCGGCGGTCGGTCGCCTGGAAAGTGCTCGCCGAGCCGGTGGCGTTTCTCGGTGGCCGGCGCGCGTTGCTCCTCCAGGTTGCTCATCCGAAGGTCGGCGCCGGTGTGGAACAGCACTCTCGGTATGCCACCGATCCGTGGGCGCGCCTGTTCCGCACCGTCGACGTGTTGGCGAAGCTGTTGTTCGCGTCGCCTGCAGTGTCCGAGCAACAGGCCCGCATCCTCGAGGCGGTGCACCGGCGCGTCGCCGGCACGACCGACGACGGTGAGCCCTATGACGCCCTCGACCCGGACCTCCTCGTCTGGGTGTGGGCGACGCTCGTCGAGACCGGGCTGCTCCTATACGAGCGCGTGTTCCCGGCTCTGACCGCCGCCGAGCGCGACCAGTACTACGAGGAATGGAAGCTCGTCGCCTACGGCTGCGGCGTGCCCCGCGGTGGCTGCCCGGCCTCGTGGAGCGACTTCGAGTCGTACGTGGAGCGGGTCGTCGCCGAAGAGCTGAGGGTGACGCGCGCCGCCCGCTCGGTCGCCCACGCCACGGTGGAGCTGCCGTTGCCGTGGCCGTTCAACCGGCTGTCGGCCGGACCGCTCGAGCTCGTGACGATCGGGACGTTCCCGCCGCGCCTTCGCGACGGGTTCGACTTCGCCTGGGACGACGCTCGCGAGCGTCGCCTTCGGTGGTTCTTCGCCGCGACGCGGACGGTGATGCGAGTCCTGCCGCCGTTCCTCCGCCAGGCGGGGTTCCGTTCCATCGTCCGGCGCGACAAGCCGTTGCGGTTCCCGTGGCTCCAGCGACGGGGCGCCGCCCTTACCGCCCGGCGAATGTCGAGCTTCGACGGCGCGGCAGTTGCGCGTGGCGTTGGCCGTCGCGGGTAGCGATCTCGACGGCGCGATCCGCCGCACGCTCGAGCGCTATCGACGTGCGCCCGTGTCCGACCGCATGTACGTCGCGGGAAAATTGCAGCACGACCCGGTCGTGACCGAGATCAGCGCGCTCGCTGGCGACTTCGGCCGCGTCCTCGATGCCGGATGTGGCCGCGGGCAGCTGGGTCTGTGCCTGCTCGAGCTCGGACGCGTGAGCTCGCTGGCAGGCTTCGACAGCGACGAGCGCAAGCTGGGCTTGGCCCGGGAGGCAGGCGGTGGGCAGGCGGATTTTCAGGTGCGAGATCTGGCAACCTCGAAGTGGCCGCGGTGCGACACGGCGATGCTGATCGATGTGCTGCACTACCTGCCGATCTCCGAGCAAGACGAGATCCTCGCTCACGCCGTCCGAGCGGTCGGACCGGGCGGTCGAGTTCTGGTGCGCGAGGTCGATGGGGCGGCGGGGGTCAGGAGCGTGGTAACGCGCTTCGCCGAGCGGATCGCGACCCTGATGCGCCTGAATCGCGGGCGTGCACCGCTCAGCTACCGAGCCGCACGCGAGATCATCGATCGCCTCGAAGCTCTCGGCACCAGCTGTCAGCTCAGCGCTGCCTCACAGGGCACGCCGTTCGCCAACGTGCTGATCGTGGCGCGGCGGCGCTGATTCGTAGGGATCGCGGTCGAGCAATCGGATCGTCGTCACGGGCGACGGCCGCGGAATCCCGTCGTGCGTCAGGGCGTCGCGTACCGCCGTGATCGCCTGGTCGCGTGTCTGGTCCAGCACGGACGTCTCGCCCCACACCGTGATCGACCACTTCAGTCCGCTGTCGACCATGTCCGACAGCAGCGCCGATGGGACGGGGTCCTTCAGTACCGTGGGGCACGATGCGCACGCACGGAGCAGCGTCGATCGGACCGTCTCCACGTCGCAGTCCGGTGCCACCACCGTGAAGAACGTCGTCGAGCGCCGCGGGTTGAGCGAGCTGTTCTCGATGACCTTCCCGAAGATCGAGTTGTTGGGAATGAAGATGCGCCGGTTGTCGGTCGTGTTCAGCGTGGTCGCGAACAGCTCGACCTCTTCCACGATGCCGGAGACTCCGTCCACGACGATCGCGTCACCGGCCTTGAACGGACGCGTGATGAGGAGCATCAGTCCCGCGGCCCCATTCGACAGCGCCCCCTGACTCGCCAGGCCGACGGCCAGACCGATCGACCCGAGCACCGCCGCGAACGCGGTGATGTTGATCCCCATGATCGGAGCGCAGCTCATCAACCCCAGGACGACCACCGCGTAGCGGGCGATGTTCGAGACGAACTTCGACACCGTCGCGTCGAAGCGCGCTCGCTCGAGGGCCGCGCTCACGGCCCGCTTCGTCCAGCCCGCCACGAAGTACGCGACGATCAGGACCACGATCGCTCCGAGCACTCGGAACCCGTACTGGGTGAGAAGCTTCATGCAGTAATCGAAGAAGCCCTCGGCCCAGCCGCGGGCCTGGTCGACGCTCACCGCGACCGTGTTGGCCGCGTCGTTTTCGGTCGGTGTGAGTTCCATCGCGTATTCCCCCGAGGAGTGCCCGGTGCACCGGAAGCTTGCCGCGTCGACCCGATCGGGTCAAGACCTGAGCCCACGAGCGAAGCGGATCGGTCGAAACGGGGGATTTGGCGGCGGGGAGGGGCGCGGCAAAGGGAGCGAAGGCGAGCCGAGGTTGTCGGCTCGCCTTCGCTCTAGATCAGTCGATCGTCGTCAGGGGCACGACGCGTCGCAGTCCGTCTGTCCCTGGCACTCGGCAATGCACGCGTTGTCGTACGTGTTGCCGTCCGAGCAGAGCACAGGATCGTAGATCCTGGAGCAGCTACTGCACTCGTCGGTCTCGCCGTCGCACTCGGTCTGGCCGGCGCACTCGGCGAGGCACGCGTTGAAGTAGACGTTGCCGTCCTCGCAGGTCACCGGATCGAAGTCCAGTGGGCAGGCGCACAGACCAGGACACTCCGTCTGGCCCGCGCACTCGGCCTCGCACGAATTGGCGTACGTGACGCCATCCGTGCAGGTCACCGGATTGTAGATCGCCGGGCAAGCGCACGCGGCCGCGCAATCGGTCAGACCCTCGCACGCCGCAAGGCATGCGTTGGCGAACTCCGCGCCGCCCGTGCAGACCACCGGATCGTGGATGGTCGAGCACGCGCATTGATTGGCGCAGTCGGTTTGACCTGCGCACTCGGCGAGGCATTCGCTGGCGTACGTGTTGCCGTCCTCGCAGGTCACCGGATCGAAGATCGGCTGGCAGGCACAGAGTGACGGACAGTCGGTCTGGCCAGCGCACTCGGCGACACAGGCGTTGGCGTACGTGTTGCCGTCGGCACAGGTCAACGGGTCGAAGATCCCCGGGCAGGCGCAGGTCGATGAGCACTCGGTCTGACCGGCACACTCGGCCAGACAGCCGTTGGCGAACGTGCTGCCGTCGGGGCAGGTCACCGGGTCGAAGATCTCGGTGCAAGCGCAAGGCGTGTCGCACTCCGTTTGACCGGCGCACTCGGCGGTGCACTCGCTGGCGTACAGATTGCCGTCCTCGCAGGTCACCGGATCGAAGATCCCGGGACAGGCGCAGAGAGCAGGGCACTCCGTTTGATCGGCGCACTCGGCGAGGCAGGCGTTCCCGTAAGTGTTGCCGTCGGCGCAGGTCACCGGATCGAAGATCAGCGGGCAGGCGCAATTAGCCCTGCACTCCGTTTGACCGGCGCACTCGGCGACGCATTCGTTCGCGTAGAGCTGGCCGTCCTCGCAGGCGACCGGGTCGAAGATATCGGAGCACGCGCAGGCGCGTGAGCAGTCGGTCTGCCCGGAGCACTCCGCGATGCACTCGTTGTCGTACGTCCCACCGTCCGAGCACGTGACCGGATCGAAGATCTTGGGACAAGCTTCGGTGCATGCGTTTACGCACGCACCGATCGTGTCCCCGTGGTTATTCACGTGTGCCTGGACCGCAGACGCAGCGATCGTGATGTTATGGCCCTTGTGGCAAATCGTAACTTTCTCCCGACCCTGACCGCGACTCCGCCCCGGCCCCGCCGACGCGGTACCAACGGCAAGCAGCATCACGGCGACGCACCCGGTAACAGCCAACCCACGGGCGCGGCGGGAGTACCCCCCCAAACCAAACTTCATTCGTGGCCTCCTTCCAACGAAGCTGAGATGAGCGTGCCCCAACCCATCCGAGAGCATACTCGCTCAAGGCTCGATCCGCTGACGGCGGTCCACCTGAAAATGCGTGCGGCGATCACCCGATTCCGCCGAATGAGCTGACTATGGAAGAAAGCGTGGGTTTCGGCCTTCGCCGACTCTTCGTGCTCCTGCCGGCGCGGTCTATTCGATGCTGATCGCGACCGCTCTCGTGTAGTACATCACGATGCGGTCGCCGACATTGAGGCCCTTCATGAGGCCCTTGTCTTCTAGCTTGTAGCTCGTGGTCTTTCCGTCCTCGGTCTGGACGGTCACAGCCCCAGCATTCGTGTCGATCGCCTTGATCGTCACGACCTTCGTCTCCTGCGTGGTCTTGGTAGCGCCCGGCTTGGCGCCGGCTTCGCGCACGATGGCCGGATCGTCCTTTTCGGTGGGCGGAACGGACTCGCCGGGCTTGCGGACCCGGTAGACGACCGATTCGGTGATGCGGAAGGTCACCTCGTCGCCGACCTTGAGCTCATCGAAGCGCCGCACCTCGGGACCGGCGTAGATCGACGTGGAGAGACCATCTTTTCCCTTGAGCGTGACCATGCGGGTGTCGTGGTCGATCGATTCGATCTTCGCCTTGATCGTAACGGGTTTCGTTTCGTGCTTGATCGGCTCCTGCGCAAGACTCGGCAGGGCGATCAGCGAAAGCAGCGCGAGGGTAGGGAGAAATCTTCTCATCATGGCTTCATCCTCCAACAGTTGTTGACGTGGCGCCTTACGTAGATCCTCCTTTCTCTTGATTCGGTAGCCCGCGCGGACATGATAGCCCCGCTGGGGGCTCTGAGCCTCAGCGCACGGCGGCCGTGCGCTCGGGGGCGATCGCGAGGTCGGGCTTGATCTCGGCGTCGCGCGCGTCGCGGTTGCGCTCGGGGCGCACCACGCGCGAGAACAGCGACAGGTTGCGGTCGAACAGGAAGCGGAACAAGAGGCGCGTCCACGACTGGTGAGCTGCCATCGCGTCGTACACCTCGGGCACCGTGGCCTTGATGCGCGGCAGCTTGTTCCACGGTACCGACGGGAAGTCGTGGTGCTCGTTGTGATAGCCCACGTTGAACGCCAGGAGGTTGAGCCGCCCGTAATAGCTGAACGTCTCCTGCTCGCCGTCGGCGGTGAGGTAATGGCGCTGGATCCAGCGCGCGCCCAGCGGGTGTAGGCCGATCGAGAACAGCAGCGACAGCGCGAAGTACGCTACCGCCTTGGGGCCGAGGAGCATCCACGCTGCCGTATTCACGGCGATCTGCGACGCGAAGTTGGCGACCGTCCAGCCGTCGATGAGCGCGATCTCTTTCAGGCGATGCGCCCGCAGCATCTGGAAGAACGGGTAGAGCAGCAGCCACAGCGCCTTGCCGATGACCGAGCGTCCCACGAGGCGCGCTTCCCAGCGGCTCGGCAGGTCGGCGTCCAGCTCGTACACGCCCTGGAACGCGTGATGCTTGAGATGGTACTTCCGGAACGAGTGGGAGCTGGGGAAGAACAGCGGCACGTCGGCGAGCATGCCGGTGAGGATGTTGGCGGTCTTCCTCTTGAACACGAGCCTGTGGGCGCATTCGTGGATCATCACGAACAGCGCGTGGTTCGCGAACGCGCCAATGGTGTACGCCACGAGGAACACCACCCACCAGGGCCGGGTTGCCACGAATGCGGCGACGGCAACCTGCACCGTCACGATGCCGAGCGTCCACCAGAACGTGGTCGGGTTGGGGCCGATCAGCTCACGGATCTGCGGATGGCTCCGCAGGATCGACTTGGTGCGGTCGCGATGGGGCTCGGCGGCCGTGGAATGCGTGAAATCGTCGGGCGCTGGCGCCATCGGGGCTCCGGAGGGAGAGCTTACACTGTACCGCCGTGCTCCCGCTGGCGCGATCTAGTTCACGCACAGCGGCGACGTGCCCTGGGTGATCATGTCGCCGTTGGGATGGGTGACCACGACGTCGAGGTGGTAGTCGCCGGCGGCCAGCGTGTTCGGCGGAAGCGCCTCGAGCATGTCCTGACAGGACACGCCCTTGCCGCGGTCCTCGAGCTTGAGCGGAACGGACGGCGAACGTGTGGACCCTCTCGCCCTTGATCGTCCGGAAGCCGCGCGAGACCACGGCGTCGTTCCCGACCGGGCTCTTGCCGAGCACGCAGGCGGACCAGTAGAACAGCAGCTTCTCGGAAGCGGCCGATTTCCCCGACGAGCAGCGGCTCGAAGCCGTTCCCCGGCCCCAGCAACTTGCCGAGCCGGGTGCTTTCCGCTTGTTCCTTCGGGTTCGCGCGAAGGAACAACCCGCCGGGCACGACGCGGCCCATGATCGGGCCGCGCAGGATCAGCAGGTCTTCGAGCACCTGCGGGACCGTGAAGCTCGGTCTCCGCGGCGACGATCTCGTTGCCGTTCGGATCGGTGAGCACGACGGTCAGGTCGTACTGCCCGTCCTGGAGCTTGGTGTCGCCCAGCAGGGTGACCGAGCGCGACTGGGCGCCTCCGGGGGCGGGTCCACGTGGATCTGCCGCTTGTAGTCGTCGACCCGCATGTTGTCGCGGCGGAGGACCGCCTTGACGTCGATGTCGGCGCCCGAGGGGCCCACCGGCGCCGGGAAGTTGACGGCGAGGAGCGTCTCCCACTTGTTCGCCCCCGCCGGAACCGCCGGGAAGCCGAACGCCCGGACGAGGGGGCGCTCGAAGGGACCGGGGTCGACGTACGCGGCTCCCGCTCGGGCCTGCTGCTTGCTGGCCTCGGTGAACAGCTGGACCATCTCGGGCGCGCGAAGGGAGACGCCCGGCCTGGTCGTAGCCAGCGAGAACTTCTGGGGCTTCGCGCCCCGCCACCGGATCGATGTACGCGCCGACCGTGTAGCGGCACGACAGGTCGCGCTGCGCGCGCCGATAGGGAGAGCGAGAGATCGTTCGAGAAGAACGGCATGCGCCCGCCCGACTGGTTGGCGAGGCGCGTCAGCGCGTCGCCGGCGCCCGACGGTGAGCAGATCGGGCTTGGCCGGGTAGATCACGCTGCGAGTGGCCGCCGCGTGCGCCGCGACGTCGTCGTAGATACGTGTATCGCATCGCGTCCCCCACGCTCGACGCCTGGGAGAAGAGAACGACGGCCTTGGCTCCGTCGTAGCTTCCCAGGACGTCCATGAGCGTGGAGATGTTGCCGAAATAGCTCTGCCCGGTGGCTCCGGTGGGGTACTCCCTCGCCCACGAGCGTCACGTCGTGCTTCATCCGCTCGAGCGCCTGCGATCAGGTGCCGGATGTCCTTCGTGAACCGCTGCTCCACACGAACCTCGGAGGTGAGGGCGACGATCATGACCTCTTCGTCCGGGGTCTTCGACATCCGCAGCATGGCGGCTGCCGCGTCGAGCACCTGCGGCCGCATCGTGACGTCGAGGAATGGGTAGTCGAACGCGAACACCACGCGGCGCTTGACGTCCGGGCGCGATCGGCGCAGGCGGCGGTCGCGCCGTCCTTCAGCGGCACCGGGTCGTCCGTGGCGCCGATCGGACACGTCAGGTCGACGGTGCTCACCTTGAGCGGCGCGCCTCCGAGCTTCATCGAGAAGTCTTCGCCTTGAGGTCTGACACCGTCTTGCCCTTGCTGTCCAGGGCCAGCGCATCGATCTGGAGGAGCGTGACCTGGACCGTTTCCTGGAGCGCCGGGCTCGCGGGCTTCTCGGCAGGCTGCTGCGCTCCGACCCGAGATGCCAGGAGGAGCGCCAGAGTGAGAAGGAGGAACGGAATGGAGCGTCTCACGAGAGTCTCCGGACCGCTGCCGAGGAAAGCGAGGGGCCGCCCTTGTCTGCAGGGCGGCCCCGACGACCGGAAGGTGCCTGGATGCTACCTGCCGAAGTTCCAGCGAGCGAAGACGCGCAGCGTGTTGGCGTCGCCGATGTCGAACGATGCGCCGAGCCCGAGTCGGTTCTCCATCAGGAAGAACACCCCCTCGGCCTCGAACGTCGCGTCGCTGTCGCCCACGTCGAAATTGACCCACGTGGCCGTGCCCTTGACCTCGAAGCGCTGGCCGAGCATCCAGCGGATGCCCGCGGCCCCGGCGTAGCCGTCGTCCGAGAAGTCGTCCGTCGTCGGAGTCGAAGTCGATGTCCCGCCAGGTGACCTCGACGAACAAATCGAGCGGATCTGCAGAACAGCCCGTGCCAGCCGACCCCGGCGTTCCAGATCCCGTAGTCGCCGACCGAGTCGTACTCGGCGACGATGTGGAACATCTTGCCGAGGCCGATCGACGCGCCGGCGAACACGCCGTCGTCCGACACGCCCTCGTCGGGATCGAAGTCAATGAACCCGGCCTCGACGTAAGTCCACTTCGGTGCTGCCTCCTGGGCGGAAACCGCTCCCGCCACTGCGAACAACGCAACAATCGCCAGCAGCCATTTCATTCTCGACATTCGTGTCCTCCCTGATCGCCGATCGAGGGGAGCGAAGGCGCCGTGCCCGGCGCTCCCCGGAAACCGGCGCTCAGGTTAACAGGATCGACGGGAGCGATGCACGCGCAAAAGCGCGCAAAAGCGACTGCGGTCGTTTGGTCTCCGGGCCGACGCCGGAGGCGACATTGGGTGTTTTGGGTGCTCGGGAGCCCTGCGCGCCGCGATCCAACCAAAGGTGTTTCCGGAAAACCGACCGGCGTTTTGCGATAGGATAGACCCCTTCCGTCCCACACGAGTTCACGGGTCAGCTAAGGGGAACATAAGGAGGACGACATGTCGCGAGCCGCCGTTAGAACGTGGCGGGTCTTGGTCGCTGGCGTCGCAGCCCTGAGCCTGGTGACGGGCGTCGCCGCGCAAGGGACTCAAACGACGGAGAGGGTGCCCACGGGACCGGCCACCGTGAAGACGAAACAGGTGCAGGGAGAGCTCGTGGCCAAGGGCCCGAACTGGCTCATCGCCAAGGACGCGGCCGGCTACTACAAGCTCTACACCGTCGAGCCGGGGAGGAAAGCGATCGTCGACGGCGTGCCCAAAACTTTGGATCAGATCCAGCTGGGCACGATGCTGACGTCGACCGCCACCACCACCGAGACGCCGATGGTCGACCGGACGACCACGATCACCAAGGGCACCGTGTTCTGGGCCTCGCCCAAAAGCATGATCGTGACGCTCGAAAACGGCGAGAACAAGCAGTACGAGGTGCCCGACGGGTTCGTGTTCGACATCGACGGAAAGAAGCTCACGGCGATGGAGCTTCGCCCAGGCATGAAGCTCTCGGGGACGAAGGTCGTCGAGGAGCCGGTCACCGTCATCACGCAGGACGTCGTCGTGAAGGGCACCGCTCCCAAGTAGGCTTCAGAGCTCGATCTTCTGTCCATACTGCGGGATCAGGGCGTCCCAGCCCGGTCCGTCGGCGATACGCGCGCTCAGACCGATCGACGCTTTCTCCTCGCCGTGGGTCAGCGCGAGCGTCGCCGGTCGGCGTCGCAGGTGCCCGAGCCAGCTCATCAGCTGCCCGCGATCGGCGTGACCCGACATGCTGTCGACGCGCACGATGCGCGCGCGCACCGTGTGAGTCTCGCCGAACAGGCGCACCTCGGAATGGCCGTCGACGATCCGGCGCCCGAGCGTGCCCTCGGCCTGGTAGCCCGCGAACACGACGGTCGACTCGGGACGCCCGATGTGCTCCCGCAGGTGGTGCTTGATCCGCCCGCCGGTGCACATCCCGGCGCCGGCGAGGATCACGCAGCCGCGCAGCGGGTTGAGCGCGCGGGACTCCTGGGCCGTGCGCACGATCGTGAGCATGCGCCGCGCCGTCTGGAGCTGGGGGCTGTCGAGCGTCCGCCGGGTCTCCTCGTCCATGAACTCGGGGTAGCGCAGGTAGATCACGGTCGCGTCCGCGGCCATCGGGCTGTCGAGGAACACCCGCACCGGCGGAATGCGCCCCGACGCGATCAGCGCGCCGAGCTCGAGCAGCAGCTCCTGCGCGCGCTCGATGGCGAACGTCGGGATCAGCACGTTGCCACCGCGCTCGAGCGTGTCGACGATCGCCTCGGCCAGCGCGTCGGCCGCCGCGGCGCGCGACGGATGGTCGCGATCGCCGTACGTCGACTCGAGCACCAGGACGTCCGCGTCCTCGATCACCGCCGGCTCGGGGACGATCGGCACGTTGGGCGGGCCGAGGTCGCCCGAGAACACGAGACGCCGCGCGGCACCATTCTCACGAACGGTCAGCTCGATGCTCGCCGCGCCGAGGATGTGGCCGGCTTCGAGGAACCGGGCCGTGACCTTGCCGTTCAGCTGGACCGGCGTGCGGAAGCTCGTGCCGCGGAGCAGGGGAACGGCCCGCTCGACGTCGTTCACCGTGTACAGCGGCTCGACCGGTCGCGGGCCCCGGCGCCCCTCGCGGATGTGGCGCTTGGCCTTGAACGCGGCGTCCTCTTCCTGGAGCCGCGCCGAATCCCGCAGCACGAGCTCGGCCAGCTCGACGGTCGGGGCGGTGGTCAAGATCGCGCTACGGAAGCCGTCGCGCACGAGGCGTGGAATCAGCCCGGTGTGGTCGAGATGCGCGTGGGTCAGGAGCATCCAGTCGAGGCGCGGCGCATCGACGGGCTTGGGCTCCCAGTTGCGCTCGAGCAGCTCCCGCTCCTGGAACATCCCGCAGTCGATCAGGATCCGCAGGTCCGCGATCTCGAGCAGGTAGCACGACCCCGTGACCTGTCGGTTTGCGCCGAGAAAGCGCAGCGACGCCTGCATGGGACGGAGTATATCCGGTGCTCAGGGCAGAACGGGAGGCGCGAACGACGGCTCGCGCCTCCCGCCGGAAGGTGTGTCGTCGATCAGCTTCGGGCCTTGCTACCGCTCGGAACGCTTTCCTCGGCCGCCGTCGCGATGTCCTCGGCGCCGTTGCGCTCGAAGATGTCCTTCGCCCGATCGCGCATGTTCGCGTCGTCGGCGTGCACGGAGACCAGGATCCCTCCGGCCTTGATCTTGCCCTCGTAGCGCTTGGCCTCGTACTCGGGCATGCCGAGCCCGATGAGCGTGCCGGTCAGACCGCCGACCGCTGCACCGACCGCCGCGCCGCCGAGAGCGGCCATGATCGGGCCGGCGGCGACGAACGGACCGAGCCCCGGAATCGCCAGCGCGCCGACGCCGAGGAGCCATCCCACCGCGCCACCCAGCACCCCGCCCGAAGCGGCGCCGGTCGCCGCGCCCTCGGGAGCCTTCGTGCCCTTCTCGTGGGCGAAATCCTTCGTCCCGGTCTTGTCCGGGAACAGCACCGAGATGTCCCGGTTCGAGAAGCCCCCATTCTGGAGCTCGCGGAGGATCCGCTCGGCCTGCTGCTCGGTTTGCGTGATGCAGAAGACTGCCTTGGACATGGGTACCCTCCTTGGGGGTTGGTTTACTGGGTGATGATCTCGAGCTGGTTGTCCACGCGCGCAACGCCGGCGACCGACTGGGCCTTGCTCGCGATCAGCGTCTTCTCACGCTCGTCGCGCACGGGGCCTCTCAGGGTCACGACGCCGTTGACGGTGATGATCTTGACGTTCTCGGCGACGGTCGACAGCGCGTTATCGCCCACGATCGCCTGGCGGATGTCGCGCGTGATGGTGCGATCGCCCTCGGTCTCGCCCTGATCGCCCGGCGTCAGAGTCGCCTCGTTGCGGTCGCGCTCGTTGACGCCGGTGTTGTCCGGTCTGTACTCCGCGCTCGGCGAGGGGCTCGCGGCAGGAGCGGTGCCGGCGCGCTCGGCCCGGTTCGAGCCGCTCGGCCCGCAGGCGATCAGCAGAGACAGGGCACATCCGAGCAGCACGTTCCTCGTCATCAGGGTTCTCCTCTTGGTACGCGTGTCCGCAGGGCTGACGAAGCGAGGAGTGTGCCAGTCGACGACGCGCGCAACACAAGCCGATTCGACGAGCGAGGCCGGAGCGAGATGCGTTCTTACCGGTAGGTTCTACTTCGTGGCGAAAGAATCCTTGGGTCGGCGCGTCAGGATCCCGTACAGCACACGCGAGATCGCGCGCCACACGAGACCGCCTGCGTGCTGCGGTTCGACGGACGAGTCGCTCCGGGAAAACCCTGCACCGGGAAACAGCCACTTGAAATACGCGGCGGCCCGGTAGTTCGATTCGATCTCGTCGTACCGATAGCCCGTCGTCTCGTACAGCCGGCGCGCCACCGCGTTCTCGCGGCGCACGATGAGCCCCACGCGCTCGCAGCCACGGGCGCGCGCGTCCTCCTCGAACTCGCGCAGCAGACGCTTGCCCAGCGCTCGTCCCTGGAACTCGGGAGCCACCGCTATCTGTTCGAGCCAGGCCAGAGCAGGACGCTTATCGTACGACGCGTACGTGAACCCGACGAGGCGGCCGTCCTCGCGCAGGACGCGGAACTCGCGGTAGTGCCGGCGGATCAGGTACGAGCGCTGCTCGTCGGTCAACGGCAGCGTCGTCCGGACGATCCGGGCCAGCACCGGCCAGTCGCGGAATCTGCCGCGAGTGCGGTACATCTAGGGTTTTCCCGCACCTCCGCCGATCTTGCGCCGAGAGCGCGACGAGGGCGAGCGGACGCGTGCCACCGTTCGGAGCTGCAGATTCGACGAGTGCTTGGTGTGCCCTTCACCGTGGCGCTTGGACTCGACGCCGGCCTCGTTGACCGACGACGTCTCGACCTTCCCGTGACTGCGGCGGCTCGACTTGCGGGACGGCGTGCCCTCCGACTCCTCGAGCACGGCGCCGGCCTTGCGCGCGGCCGCGATGGAGCGATCACGCGGTGCCTTGCGATCCGTTGCGCTCGTGCCAGGCTTGGCCGTGTCGACCGGCACGTCCCGCCGCGGACGATCGGGCTGCTTGGGCTTCTTCGGGCCGGATCGCTCGGCCTGGTATCGAAAGCGCTCCGCTTTTGTCGCCATCGTGGGTCCCGCCGATGCCCCGGAATCATGGTAGTGGCACGCACGGTCGCGCGAACGTAGGGGAACGACCCAGCGGGGATCGGGAAAAACCACGAAACGTGGCCCGGACAAGCGGGTCCCCGGCTAGGTGTCGGTGAGCTTCCGGTACCGCGACAGATACTGCAGCGCGGCGGCACGGTCGCCGGCCTGCTCGCACAGTCGCGCGAGATTGAAGTACGCGTCGCCGTAGTCCGGATCGATCGCGATCGCGTCGAGGTACGCCTGGCGCGCCGGATCGTAGCGCCGCTGGTCCTCGAGCGCGACGCCGAGGTTGTACAGCGCGGTCACGTTTCGTGGATCGTACGTCAGGGCGATGCGGAAGTGGGCCTCGGCGAGACTCAGCTCTCCCGTGATGTGGAGCAACCGTCCGAGGTTGATGCGGGCCTCGACGTGCCCGGGCCGCAGGTCGAGCGCGCGAGCGTAGGCCAGGCGCGCCTGCTCCGCCGCGGTCGGCTCGAGGTCCACACCGAGCTCGAACCAGTCCTCGGCGCCGAGGCTCTTGCGCACGGCCAGCGCCTCGGCGAACGATTCGCGCGCGCGGGGCGCGGCCTTCTCGGCGAGAGCGGCGACGTCGAAGTTGAACGTCGCTTGCCCGGACTCGGCGTCCCACAGCGCATCGCCGTCGTGGACCACCACACGATCGCCCTGGGCCCGGATCTGCACCGCCGACAGCGGACGGCCGTTCGGCAGCTGACGCTTCAGCTCGCGCAGCGCGGCCTTCACGCGACTCTCGGGGACGCTCGACGCGCGCAGCTCTTTCGCCGTGCGCAGCAGCACCAGGTCCTGGAACGAGAACCGGTGCTCGCCGCGTGGTCCGCGCCCGGGCTCGAGGAACCCGGCACGAGCCATCGCCCGCACACGGTTCACAGGCCAGTCGAGCAGCCTGGCGACGTCCTTGGCCGTGTATCCCTTCATCTTCTGGTCCGAGCGCGGGCCGGGACCGCGGGCGACGAAGCCGGGATTCAGCGCGCTTTGCGAGCCCTCGGCGCGCTGGCGCCGCGACTCTTCGCGGCGGTGGCGCGGGCGGGCTTGCGGTCGGCGCCGCCCGCCAGGCTCTTCTTGAGCGCCTCCATCAGGTCGATGACCTGGGCCCGGGGCTCCTCGACCGGCTCGGCGCGGATCTCGTGGCCCTCGACCTTGCGCTCGATCGCCCCGAGCATGCGCTTCTTGACCTCGTCCTCGTAGGCTTCCGGACGGAAGCTGTCGGACACGCCCTGATCGATGATCTGCAGGGCGAGCTTGAGCTCGGGATCCTTGATCTGGGCGTCACCGAGCGGGATCTCGTCGATCGCCCGTACCTCGTCGGCGTAGCGCAGCTGCTGCATCACGAGGCCGTCTTCGACCGGCCGCAGCAGCACCAGGTACTGCTTGCCGCGCGCGGCGAACTTCGCGAGCGCCGAGCGCCCGCTCTTCTTGAGCGCCGTGGCCAGGAGCTTGTACGCTCGATCGCCGCCCTTGTCCGGTCCGAGGTAGAAGCTCGTGTCGAAGTAGATCGGATCGACCTTCGACGTCGGCAGGAACTCGGTGATCTCGATCGTCTGCGTCGGTCGCTCCTGGAGCGCCTTCAATTCTTCGTCCGAGAACAGCACGTACTGGCCCTTGGCGAACTCGTAGCCCTTGGCCATGTCCGAGCGCTCGACGATCGTCCCGTCCTGCGGGCAGACGTACTGCTGCTTCAACCGCGAGCCGCACGCCTTGTGCACCAGGTGGAAGTGCACGCCCGACGACGACTCGCCGGACGAGTAGAGCTTGGCCGGGATCGAGACGAGACCGAACGAGATCGTGGCCGAGGAAATCGCGCGCGCGCCCATAGCGAAATCGTAACATAGTTCGTCGCAAGCACTTGCACAACGGCGACCGTGGCGAAGAAGCAACGAAAGTCGAGCGACAGCCTGTCCGCGTATCGCGGCAAGCGCTCGGCCGAACACACGACCGAGCCGTTCCGTTCCGCTCCGGCGTCGCATGCGCGCACCGGACTGTTCGTCGTGCAGAAGCATGCCGCGCGCGCGATGCACTACGACTTCCGCCTCGAGCTCGACGGCGTGCTGCTGTCGTGGGCCGTTCCCAAGGGTCCGTCGCTCGATCCGTCGCAGAAGCGCTTGGCGGTCCACGTCGAGGACCATCCGCTCGACTACGCCGACTTCGAGGGGGTGATCCCGGAAGGCAACTACGGCGCGGGGGCGGTGATCGTGTGGGACATCGGCCGCTGGGAGGCGGTCGAGGAGCCACGCGCCGGAATGGTGAACGGCAAGCTGCTGTTCGATCTGTTCGGCTACAAGCTGCGTGGCCGCTGGACGATCTTTCGCACGAAGGGTGGCGGCGACGGCCGGCAGTGGCTGATGGTCAAGAAGCCCGACGCCGCGGCGAGCACGACCGCGCCCCCCGAGCAGTCGGTGCGCTCGGGCCGTACCGTCGAGGAGCTGCGCGACGGGATCGACGGCGCGGCGGGGCTGCGCAGGAAGATCGCCCGGCGCAAGCTCCCTGCGTGGCCCAGGTCGGGCCCGCCCGAGCCGATGCTGGCCCAGCCGCGCGAGACGCCGTTCTCCCGTCCGGGCTGGCTGTTCGAGATCAAGTACGACGGCTACCGCCTGTTCGGCGTGCGCGACGAAGACAAGGTCCAGCTTCGGTACCGCCGCGGGAGCGACTCGACCGCCGCGTTTCCCGAAGTCGCGGACGCGCTGCGCGCGCTGCCGCACGAGCAGCTCGTCATCGACGGCGAGCTCGTGGCGCTCGACGAGGCGGGGCATCCGAGCTTCGAGCGGCTGCAGCAGCGCGTGCACCTGAAGCGCAGCGACGAGATCCGGCGCGCCGCGTTCGCGAACCCGGTGACCTACTTCGTGTTCGACTTCCTGGCGTTCGAGGGTGCGGATCTGCGCACACTGCCGCTCGTCGAGCGCAAGGCGCTGCTGCGTGAGTTGCTCCCTCCCGCCGGCCCGCTGCGGTTCTGCGACCACATCGAGGAGCAGGGCGAGGCGATGTACGACGCCGCGCAGCGCATGGGCCTCGAGGGGATCGTCGGCAAGCGCGCGGACTCGCCGTACCGCCCGGGTCGATCCGACGCGTGGATCAAGGTCCGCGCCGATCGAGTCGGCGACTTCGCCGTCGTGGGCTACAGCCCGCCCGAGGGCTCGCGGTCGGGGTTCGGTGCGCTGCACCTTGCCGTGTGCGACGGCGACACGCTGCGCTACGCCGGGCGCGTCGGCAGCGGGTTCACCGGCGACGATCTGAGCCGCCTGCACGCGGCGCTCGACGCGGAGCGGCGGCGCGATCCGCCGTGTGTCGGCGAAGTGCCGAAGGGCCGGGGCCACGTGTGGGTCGAGCCGCGCCACGTCGTCGAGGTGCGATACAAGGAGAGGACGAACGCCGGTCAGCTGCGGCAGCCGGTGTTCCTGCGCGAGCGCGACCGACAAGTCGGTCGAGGATTGCGAGCGCCAGGACTCGCCGACGTCCGAGCCACCGCCTCCGCCGCCCGAGCCCGCGGCGATCGAGCCCGCCGCGCACGAGGTCACGGTCACGAACCCGAAGAAGGTGTTCTGGCCCGACGAGGGGTACACGAAGGGCGACCTCGTCCAGTACTACCGATCGATCGCTCCGTGGCTCCTGCCGTACCTCGCGGACCGCCCGCTCGTGCTCACGCGCTACCCCGATGGCATCCAGGGCAAGAGCTTCTTCCAGAAGGATGCGCCGGGTTTCGTGCCCGACTGGATCCGCACCGAGCGCATGTGGAGCGAGCACGCCCAGCGCGAGATCGCGTACTTCGTGTGCGAGAGCGAGCCCGGGCTCGCGTACCTCGCGAACCTCGGGACGATCCCGCTGCACCTGTGGTCGAGCCGCGTCGCGGCGCTCCAGCACCCCGGACTGGTGCATCCTCGATCTCGATCCGAAGAGCGCTCCGTTCGTGCACGTGATCGAGATCGCCCGCGCCGATGCGCGCGCTGTGCGACGAGATCGGCCTGCCGAGCTTCGTCAAGACGAGCGGCTCGACCGGACTGCACGTGCTGCTGCCGCTCGACGGTCGGATGACGTACGATCAGTCGCGGCGCCTCGGCGAGATCCTGGCGCGCGTGATCGTCGCAGCGTCTGCCGAAGATCGCGACGATCGTGCGCTCGCCCGCGCTGCGGCGCGGCCGCGTGTACGTCGACTACGTCCAGAACGGGCACGGCCGGCTGCTCGTCGCGCCGTTCAGCGTCCGCGCGCTCCCCGGCGCGCCGGTATCGATGCCCCTCGAGTGGACCGAGGTGCGAGACGGGCTCGACATCCGGGCGTTCACGATCGCCAACGCGCTCGAGCGGATGAATCGGCTGGGCCACGATCCGCTGGCTCCGGTGCTCGCCGCTCAGCGGCCCAAGCTCGACACCGTCCTGGCGACGCTGGCGAAGAAGCTGGGCCCCGGGCCACCGAGCCTGTAGGGCAGATACCCGATTCACCGGAGACCCGGTGCTTCCGCGTCTTGCGGCGCGGTTTCTACAAACGAGACGACGACGCATGCCGTCGGCAGATCGACGGCCGTCAGCAGTCGACGTGCCCCAGAAGCCAGAACGCGAGGATGAACACGAGGATCGTCGACAGACATCCACCGCCGAGCTTCCACGCCGCCACGCCGGCGAGCAGGCCACGCAATGGTCCGCGCATCGAAGTCTCCTTGCTCGATGGGGTCAGGTCTCTGGTTCTCGCGTCGGGGCTGACGTCGGGAAACGAGACCTGACCCCGTGCTCCACGATCCGCCTCGCAAGACGCGTGCCGATCGATCCCTGGCACGGCGGTTGCGGTCGCCCGAGGAGGATGCCCGAGCGACGAGGAGGGACGATGGGTCTCTGCGAAGTCTGTGGCAACGAGTACGACAAGACGTTCGAGGTTCACACCGCGGACGGACGGCTGCACGTGTTCGACAGCTTCGAGTGCGCGGCCCACGAGCTAGCCCCGCGCTGCGCCCACTGTGGATGCACGATCCTGGGTCACGGGATCGAGTCGCAGGGTACGTTCTACTGCTGCGCGCAGTGCGCCAAGCGCGCGGGCGTCTCGGGGGCGCGCGATCGCGTGGAGCCGGGCCAGCAGGCGGCGAGCTGATCCGCCGGTCGACCTCCGGGGCCGCGGGGTATCATCCCCGGCGGCTCGGGGAGGCCGTCGCGCTTGTCCACGAGATCGAGGCTCTACGGATGGGGCGTGCTGCTCGTGGCCGCGGCCGCGATGGTCGGCACGCTACCCGGCCGGACGCAGGGTCTCGGTCTGATCACCGAGCCGCTCCTCGCCGAGCTGGGAATCGACCGCATCCGCTACGCGCAGCTGAACCTGTGGGCCACGATCGCCGGCGCGCTCGGTGCGATCGGGATCGG
Source organism: uncultured Acidobacteriota bacterium (assembly GCA_963824225.1). Taxonomy (GTDB): domain Bacteria; phylum Acidobacteriota; class Polarisedimenticolia; order Polarisedimenticolales; family Polarisedimenticolaceae; genus CAWGOF01. The sequence continues at coordinate 2,968,327 of CAWGOF010000003.1, forward strand.
TCGCGTCATCGACCGGCTGGGGAGCCGCGTCGCCCTGACCGCCGTCGCGCTCGCGCTCGGTGCGACCGTGTGCGCGATGAGCGGGGCCGCGTCGTTCCCGGTCCTGGCCCTGGGCCTGCTGCTCTCGCGCGCGCTCGGACAGAGCGCGCTCTCGGTCGCTAGCCTGACGCTCGTCGGTCGATGGTTCTCCCGACGCATCGAGCCGGCGATGGCGGCGTACAGCATCGCGCTCAGCATCGGCTTCATGGTGGCGTTTCCCGCGGTCGGTGCCCTCGTCCAGAGCGCTGGTTGGCGCCCGGCGTGGCTCCTTGTGGGGATCGCGCTCCTCGTCGTTCTCGCGCCGCTGTCGTGGTGCATCGTCCGGCGCGAGCCCGAGCGTGACGGTCTAGCCGACCGAGCTCCGACGTCCGACGACGTCGAGGGCTACACGTGGATCGCCGCGCTGCGCACGCCGGCGTTCTGGATCTTCGCCACAGGCGCCGCGCTCTACGGTCTCGTGGCCTCGGGGATCGGCCTGTTCAACGAGTCGATCCTCGCCGAGCGCGGGTTCGGACCCCAGGTGTACTACGGCAGCCTGGCCGTGACCGCCGTCAGCGCGCTCGTCGGCAACTTCGGCGGTGGATGGCTCGCCGGACGTGCGGCGCAGAGCCGGCTGATGTCGGCCGCACTCGGAATCCTGGCCCTGGGCCTGATCGTTCTGCCGCACATCACCGCGCTGGCCCACGTGATGGCGTGGGCCACGATGATGGGTCTCGGCGGCGGAATGGTGATGGTGTCGTTCTTCAGCGTCTGGCCGCGGCTCTACGGCCGGCGAGAGCTCGGACGCATTCAGGGGGCAGCGCAGGCGTTGACCGTGCTGGCGTCGGCCGTCGGGCCGTTGCTCCTGGCCTGGTGCGTCGATCGCACGGGGAGCTACGCCTGGATGTTCCGGATGCTGGCGGCGCTCGTCGGTCTCACGGCGGTCGCCACGTTGATCGCCCCGGTCCCGCCCGAGGTCCCGCTCGCCGTACCGGACGCGCCGGGCGAGCAGGAAAGTCGCGCCTGAGCTCGGTGCTGCAGCTGACGATCTGGTGCGCGCTCGTGTGCTTCGCCGCGGCGGAGAGCGGCAAGCGCGGCGTGCGGCTCGGTCGAGCCGCGGTGTGGATCGGCCCGCTGTCTGCCGTCGGGGTCGCGCTGCTCGTCGCGCACATCGCTTTCGCGTTCCACCTGCGCTACGGCTGGAGTCACGAGGCGGCTGTGCGCGAGACGGCGCGCCAGACGGCGGAGACGTTCGGCCTCGACTGGGGCGGCGGTGTGTACGTCAACTACCTGTTCGCGCTCGTCTGGGCCGTCGACGCCTGGTCGTGGCACGCGCGCCCGGGCCGCGCCGCGTCGCGATCGACAGCGTTGCGTTGGGCGCTCCGGGCGTTCTATCTCACGATGGTGTTCAACGGGGCCGTCGTGTTCGTTTCCGGAGCGCGGCGCGCGCTGGGCGTGCTGCTCACGCTGTGGCTCGCCTGGTCGTGGCGGTCGATCCGATCGCGGTGAGCTTCGTCTCAGGCGCGAGGCTGGGGTCCGGGCGGCACGGCCAGCGGGGCGCCGGCCGAGATCGGCGAGCAGCAGGCGTGGATCGCGGCGAGTAGCTCCGCACCCCGCCCGTCCTTGGTCAGATACGCCGAGGCGCCGGCCCGCAGCATCGCTTCGGCGAACTCGCTGCCGTCGTGCATCGACAGGCCGATGACGTGGATCTGCCCCAGCTCGCGCTTGATCTCGCGCGTGGCCGTGATGCCGTCGGTCTTCGGCATGTGGATGTCCATGAGCACGACGTCGGGATGCAGCGCCCGCGCGAGCATGATCGCCTCGTCGCCGTGCGCGGCCTCCCCGACGACCTCGAGCTCGGGATCTTCCATCAGCAGGCGGCGCAGACCTTCGCGCACCGTGGCGTGGTCGTCGGCCAGGAGAACGCGGATCCTGCCGGGCGCCGACACCGAGGCCGGTGGCAGGGGCGGCGCATGGATCGCATGCGGCAGGCTGAGGGTGATGCGAGTGCCCTGGGGGCCGGACTCGATCTCGCATCGTCCGCCGATGTTGCTCAGCTGCTCGCGCACGGCGAACAGCCCGAACGCGTTCGCGCTCTCCAGGGACATCGGGGCCGCCGGATCGAAGCCTCGCCCGGCGTCGGCGACCGTGAGGAAGAACTCCCCACCGCGGTCCCGGACCTGGACCACGGCCCGATCGACCTGCGAGTGCTTCAGCACGTTGAACAGCAGCTCGCGCACGCTCTGGAACAGGAGGACCGCCTGGTCCTCTTCCGGCACGAAGGTTTCTTCCAGGTCGAGATCGACCCGCAGCCCGTGCCGTCCCATGCGCTGACCGAGCCAGCGCAACCCCGCATACAGGCCGGCCTGATACAGCACGGTCGGGCTCAGATCGGCGACCATGCTGCGGCAGTACCCGATGCACTCGGTCAGCGCGTTGTTCGCCTCCTCGAGCAGCGCGCGCTGATCCGCGCCTCTCGTGCGCATCGATCGGTCGATAGCCATGCGGCACACGACGAGGTTCTGGGCCAGGTAGTCGTGCAGCTCGGAGGCCAGGCGGTGCCGCTCGCGCTGCTCGGCCAGGACGAGCTTGGCCGTCAAAGACCGTAGGCGCACCGCCAGCCCCTCGGCTTCGGTCGTGCGCTCGGCGATCATCTGCTGGCTGCGCTTGTGCTCGCTCAGATCGGTCACGACCATGAAGACCAGCGGGATCCCTCCCGAGGTCAGGTCGGAGACCGCGACGGTGACCGGGACGTCGACGCCGTCCCGCGCGGTGAGCAACAGCTCGCCCCGGCTCTCCCCGGGGCTGCTCTGGCGCAGCAGGTCGTCGAGGATCGGCCGGACCCCCGGCGTGACGACGTCGTGGAACGAGGTGAGCGCAAGCTCGTCCGCCGGCGCGCGCAGCATCTCGGCCAGCCGGCGGTTGGCGTACAGCACGACGCCGTCCGCGGACAGGAGCGTCGCTCCTTCCTGCATCCGCTCGATCATCGACCGATACGGCGGGTCGGCACCCGACAGCGTGTACACCCGGTCTCCGGTGCCGTCCGCGACCACGAACGCATCGACGCCGCCGCTACGGATCGCATGGACCGTCTGCTCGGGCTCGTCGAGCCGCGCCCGCAGCTCGGCGATCTCGGCCAGGACCTCGTCGCGTGTCCGCGGATCCGCGCCCATCGCTCAGGGCCCCGGGCGCAGATCGATGCCCACGAGGACGCGCTCGGTATTCGACAGATCGCCGATGATCTTGCGGATCGGCGGCGGCAGCATCCGGACGAGCGTGGGGATGGCGACGATCTGGTCGGTCCGGGCGCGTTGCGGCGACTCGAGGAGGTCGATGATCTCGATCGTGTAGCGCTCGAGCATGCCGGCCGAGCCGCATACCAGCGTCGGTCGGCCGGTCGGCAATCCGCCGCCCGTGATCTCGTCGACCCCCGGGTTGCCCAACGAGGTCTTCGAAATCGTCTTGCCGCCCGGATGGAGTAGGGCCGAGAGCTTGGTCATCGATGAAGGGGTCCCGTCGTGCTCGACCCGAGGACTATCGCAGCTTGACGGCATCCTGGATACCCGGTGATCACCTGGTATCGACATCCGGGTTGACCCTACCCACGCGCCGGCTCACTCGTCGATGGTCGGCGGCGCGGCGTGGACGAGCTCGGGCTTGCGCACCGGCGGCTTGTGGACCTCCTGATCCATCGACGGTCGAGCGTCGCGGTCGAAATCGGCGAGCCGGACCGGACCTCCGACCTCGGCCGACCGGTAGAGCGCGCGGATGACGCGCACATCGGCCAGCCCTTCCTCTCCGGACGGCTCGGGATCCTTGCCATCGAGGATGCAGTCGGAGAACGTGCCCAGCTCGGGACCGAACTGATCCCGCTTGGGGAACGCCCGCGTGCGCGTCCGGCCCTTGATCGTCAGATGGTGCTCGAGCTCGGCTGCGTATTCGTAGGCCGGGTCGACGCGCAGGTGGCCCTCGGTGCCGACCACCCGGTACGACGAGATGTCGGCCGCGCCGAAGCTGCTCGTGAACGACGCCAGTCGGTCATCCGGAAAGCGCAGGATCGCGCTCGTCATCTCGTCGACCTCGGCGAACCGCTCGTCTCCGTTGTTCGCGCTGAACGCCGCGACCTCGATCGGCTCGGCGCGGAAGATGTACCGCGCCGCGTTGATGCAGTAGATGCCGATGTCGTACAGCGTTCCGCCGCCCAGGTCCCGCTGCAGTCGAATGTCGCCGTCCTTGACCTGCATCGTGAACACGGAGTGGAACGACCGTAGCTCGCCGAGCTTTCCCGATTGGGCGATCTCGACGGCCTTGAGGTTCGCTTCCTCGAAATGCAGGCGGTAGGCGACCATCAGCTTCACCCGATGCTCGGCCGCGGCCTCGATCATCTGCTCGCAATCCGCCTCGGTGACCGCGAGCGGCTTCTCGCACAGCACGTGGATCCCGGCCCGGCAGGCGGCGATCGTGTAGTCGCGATGCATGCTGTTGGGTAGCGCGATGTAGACCGCGTCGACGTTGCCGCTCTCCAGGCACTCGCCGTACTGCTCGTAGGAATAGGTTGCCGGGACCTTGTACTTCTGACTCAGCTTCTTGAGCTTCGTCGGGTCGTCCGAGACGAGCGCGACGAGCTTCGAATTCCGCGTGCGGGCGAACGCGGGAAGCACCGCGATCTGCGCGATGTACCCCAGACCGACCACCGCGTACCGGACCTTCCTACCGTCGTCCGAGGGTGCGCGCTTCGTCGATTTCCTTGCTGTCGTCGCCACTGCCGTTCCCTCCCATCGGTTGCAGCAACTTTCTGATTGCGGGCCATGGCATGGATCTGGCTACTTCACGGAGCGGGTCTTCAACGGGTGAAGGACCATTCAACGGAGACGCACCATGGACCATACCCAGTACTCGCACGCGTCGGAAGCATTCCGGAATGCCAGGCAAAAAGCGCAGCAGGTTGCCGGACGGGTCACCGACTCGGTGCGCCGCAACCCCGTCAAGACGATCCTTCTTTCCACAGCCACGATCGGCGGAGTCCTCCTGGCCACCTGGATGCGTCGTCGTCGGAGCTGAGAACTGGGAGCCGCGGCAAGCTAGGACGACAGATCGCGATGGCTTGCTCGCGGCTCTCTCTTGCTTGGAGGCAGAACCCGATCAGGTCGACTTGAGGCTCTTGCTGCCCGGACGATCGGTCCGACCGGCCGTCTCGTACTCCTCTCCGAACGCTTGCGACTGCTGCTGCACGCGCAGCTGGTTGTTCACTTCCTTGACGCCGCTGACGTTCTCGATCTCGTCCTCGCTCATGCGCTTCATGTGCCGATTGGGGACCGTTCCCTTGAGCGTGACTTCTCCGTTCGCCACGGTGACCTCGATCGCCGAGGCATCGACCATTCCGTGCTCGGTGAGGCGATCGGCCACTTCCTCGCGGATACGCTCGTCGGACCGCTTGTAGTTCTGCGGACCCTTGCCGCTGTACGGGCCCTGCTGTCCGAAACGACCCTGCGAGCCCCAGGACTGCTGACCGCCGCCGCCCAGTTGGCTCATCCGACCGAGACCGCCCTGGGTCCCTTGGCCGTACATCCCGCCGTATCCGCCTTGGCCGCCCATCTGGCTGCCCGGATAGCTCCAGCCGCTCGGCTCGCCGAACTGAGCTCCCTGCCCGTACATCCCGCCGCCGTGCTGCCCGGGTTGGCCGTAGCCGTAGCTGCCTTGACCGCCGAGCTGGCTGCCCGGATAGCTCCAGCCGCCGTGCTGGCCGAACTGACTTCCCTGCTCGTACATCCCGCCGCCTTGCTGCGAAGGTTGGCCGTAGCCGTATCCACCTTGACCGCTCGGCTGGCCGAACTGAGTTCCCTGCCCGTACATCCCACCGCCTTGCTGGCCTCGGCCCGGCTGCCCGTACTGGCCGTGTTGCCCGAACTCTTGTTCGTAGCCTCGGCCGTAGCCGCCACCCTGCGAGCCGTACTGGCTCGGGCCCCAGTACCCTGCGCTCTGCGGGCCGTACTCCTGGTGCTGCCACCAACGCCCCTCGTTCTCCTCCTGCGGGGAGAACTCTCGACGCCCGAACCGTCCCGAGCGACGGCGCTCGCGTTCGCGCTCGTCCCACTCCCGGCCGTCACCGCCGCGCTCGCGAGGCTCGTAGCGCTCACGATTCTCCATGTTGGTTTTCTCCGCGTGGATGGACTCCCAGACTGTCAACGAACCACAGTGAGTCGCCTGAGCCCGGGAGTGATTGAGCGCAGGCAAGCTGCAACCGATGTGCCACGGCGCGACTCGACGCATGCGCGAGCGCTCGATGAACGCAGGTCTCGTTTTTCCGTATCGCACACACGGCGGAGAAAAAACTGCGCGCACGACATCCGACCGAGCGCGTACGATGCGTGGAAACTCCGGCATCCTTTCTACAAACAGCACGGAACCGCTTGCACGGATCCTCCTCACTTGGCGCGCGACAAGACCGCATCGGCACGAGGGGAAACGCTCGACGTACTGCCGGGAGTCATGGATCTCGATCGAGGGTTTTCCCCGAGCAACCTGACGAAATTCAGGCGATCGCGAGCTCGAGCGCGCGAGGCCCGCTGCGCTTCCTGCGCTCACGATGGCGCGCAGCATGGATGCTGCGACGTCCCAACACGGCCCGGAGTTTGCTCAATGTCCGGCGTGTAGTCGATTGCGAATCGAGAAAGGAGAACACTGTGCGTAACATCCGTACGTTGTTTCCCGTATTGCTGATGGCCATGCTGGGCTTGGGTATCGGTGTCGCCCTGGCCGCGGACTACGGCAAGGTCGAGGACGTCCGCTTCGGGACGGACGTCGATGCCCAGGGCATGGTGCCCGAGAAGAGCAAGACCGACAGCTTCAACCAGACCGCGAAGATCTACATCACGATGAAGGTCGAGGAAGCGAAGAAGGGCACGGAGATCATGCTGTCGGTGTTCAACACCGAGTCCGACGAGCTGGCGTGGAGCCGGGCGCAGGCCGTGCCGGGTGGACGCGCCAACATGACGTTCGTCATCCCTCCGGGGACGATCCCGCCGGGCAAGTACCGCTGCAAGGTCACGATAGGGAAGGACACGGTCGAGGATCACGAATTCCAGATCAGCTGACGGTGACGACGCGCCACAAGGGGTCAGGTCTCGGTTGCGAGACCTGACCCATCTGGATCGCCCGCGCTACTTGGCCAGCTGGAACAGGGTCGACGGGACCCAGCCCTCGTTGCCCAGCTCGTCCGAGACCTTCCACCAGACGCCTTCCTTCTCTCCCGTCGGATAGAGCATCATCCCCGGATCGAGATCGCGTACGACCTCGGCCTTGGTGTCCGGTCCCGTGTACATCCGTCCGGGCTTGGCCATCGTGACCGACTGCGACACGTTGTCGGCCTTCGCGTCGGGCGGGTTCTGCTTGATCTCCTCGACCAGCTTCACGTACGCGTCGAGGTACGCCATCGTGACCACCTGCCCGATCTCGGTGTTGGCGTAGCTCGACGCGCCGCCCGCCGCGAACCCGCCGGCGAACCCGCCCCAGCCGCCCGCTCCCCAGCCGAAGTCAGTTTTCTTCGCGTGGCCTTGCTCGAGCGCGACCTGCTCGGTCGAGCGCACGTCGGTCATCGTCAGCACCACGTCCGCCGTCTTGCTCTTCATGTTCACGCCGCCGACCGCCGCGCCGGCCCGTCCGCCGAGCAAGCCGCCGACGAGGCCGCCGATGTTCTTGCCTCCCGCGCGCGCGTTCTGGTTCACGATGTCCGGGACCAGGACGTAGTCCGCGGCCTTCATCTGTCCCTTGCCGACGTTCGATCCGCCGCGCAGCTCGCCGCCCGACGCGAGGGCCCGTTCGTTCTGCGCCGCGGCCATACCTTTGCCGCGGTCGACGAGCGTGAAGCACTTCGACTCCGAGACGAACACCTTGATCAGCGCCTCGGGCGATTCGAGCTCGTACTGGCGCCACCAGTTGTTCTCGGGCTCGATGACCGAGATCACGCCGAGCTTCTGGTCGCACAGCGGGATCGCCGGCGGCGGAGCCTCCTTGGCCTGGAGGCCTCCCAGAACGAACGGAGAGACGACCGCGCACAGGACGGCACGGAGCTTCGAACTCATGCTGGACATCGACGAACCCTCCCCGGAGGATGCGAACCGTTCGACCTAATGGGACGGAGGATCCGGGGAAACGTCAGGCGGGTCGAGAGGTCAGACGAGAAGCACCGAGGCCAGCCGCCGCTGGTACGTGCGCGTCAGCTCGTGATCCGGGCCCAGAAGATGGAACACGGCGACCGCGGCCCGGCGGGCGAGCTCGTCCCGGAACGCCCGGTCGGCTCCCACGGCGTCGACGAGGCTGTCGAGCGTCCGGTCGAGATCGTGGGCCGAGAGCGCGGCCCGGGCCGCCGCGAGGTGCGGTGCGCTGCGCGTCGCCGCGGCGTCGGGGGTCTCGACGAGCTCGATCAGGCTCGAGATGTCGCCCGCGAGCTCGGCATCGGCCGATGCCGGCAGGTCGCGCAGAAGCTCCTTGGCGCGTGCGGGATCGGTCGGCGCGAGCGCCTGCGCGAGCCGCAGCCGCGCCTCCGACAGGTCGGGGTTCGCCTGCGCAAACGCATCGAGCTCGGGGACGACGGTCGCACCTTTCGATACCCAAGCGCGCGCGAGCGACGCGAGGCGCTCGAGCCGAACGTCGGGAAGGTGCGCGTCGAGCCAGCGCTCGACCTCCGGCTGCGGCAGAGCTCCGACGAAGCTGGCCACGATCCGCCCTTGATCGAACATGTGGACCGCCGGGATCCCGTGAACGCCGAGTCCCGCCGCGAGGTCGGCATGCTGGTCGACGTCGATCGGGACGAGCTCCCAGCGCCCGGCGGCCTGCGCGGCCAGCTCCTCGAGGACCGGCCCGAGGAGCCGGCACGGCGCGCACCATGGGGCCCAGAAGTCGACGACGACCGGAACGGCGCGGCTGCGCTCGATCACCGCGGCTTCGAAGTCGAACCGTTCCGCGCTCACGCGTCCGCTCCACGAGCGAGGAGCTGGCGCAACGCGTCGCCCAGGACCTCGTACTCCTCGTCCCGATTGTAGGCCTGCGACGAGACGCGCAGCGTGCGCTCGGGCGGCGCGGGCCACGGGAACACCGGCGTCTCGATGCGATAGCGCTCGTACAGCTCGCTCTGCAGCGGGTCGAGCTCCATGATCGAGCGCTCGGCGGTCGAACGGCTCGGCGGGAGCGGTACGGCGACGAGCGAGCCGATCATCTCGTCCGGTGCCGGGGGCTCGATGCCCAGCGCCCGGCACAACACGTCGCGCGCGACGAGCGCGCGCTCGCGGTTGCGGCGGCGCAGCTCGGCGAAGCCCCCGGGAAACAGGCCGTCGAGGAACCGGATCGCCGGCCCGACGCACAGCGGTGCGGTCGGGTCCATCGTGCCGGTCCAGCCGAACTCGAGCTGGAACCGCGCGCGGTCGGTGCGCGGCGACGTCGCGCCGTGGCTGATCACGACCGGTCGGACCTGCGGCTGCAGGTCGCGGCGCACGTACAGGAACGCGGCGCCCTTCGGCGCGCACAGCCACTTGTGGCAGTTCCCCGTGTAGTACGCCGCACCGATCCGTGGGACGTCGAGCGGCAGCATGCCCGCCGCATGCGCGCCGTCGACCAGCGTGTCGATGCCGCGCCCGGCGAGCTCGCGCACGATGCGCTCCACCGGCAGCACGAGCCCGGTCTCGCTCGTCACGTGGTCGACCACGGCGAGACGCGTGCGCGGGGTGACGCGCTCGAGCACCGCCTCGACCACGCGCTCGGGCGCATCGAGCGGGAACGGCACGTGGGCCACGGCGACGCTCGCGCCGGCCCACGCCGCGGCGAAGTCGACCGCGTTGCGACACGCGCGGTAGGCATGATCGGTGGCCAGGATCTCGTCGTCGGGTGTCAGGCGCAGCGAGCGCACCACGGTGTTGACGCCCGTCGTCGCGTTGGGCACGAACACGACGTCGTGCGGGTCTGCACCGAGGAACCCCGCCAGATCGGCCCGCGCGGTGTCGAGCAGGCCTTCGAGGTCGCGGGCCAGGAACTGGACGGGCTGGCGCTCCATGCGCGCGCGCAGCCGCGCCTGGTGCTCGAGCACCGGGATCGGACACGCGCCGAACGAGCCGTGGTTCAGGAATCGAACGGCCGGGTCGAGCGTCCAGAACCGCCGAACGTCGTCGAATGCGCTCGCGTTCCGCATGGGCAGCACGTTACACCACGTCCTGTAAAAAGCGACCGCGCGCGAAACAATTCACCGTCCGAGACGTTCCAGAGAGTGGGGCTGAGCGAGGACGGAAATGAACCGACGAAGCAAGCTCGGGTGGCTCGCGTCGATCGCCGCAACCTGCGGAGCAACGATCGCCAGCGCCGGAGATCTCGGGCGCTGCGAGACGGCGTACATCCGGGGCCTGCTCGTCCTGCCCGATGGCTCGTTGCATCAGGCGCGATCGGTGCAGGTGTGCCGCACGGTCGAGTACTCGCCGGTCCTCGCGCTGCACAAGATCTCGATCGATGGACGTCCGATCGGCCTGTTCGTCGGCCGCGAGGCGCCGCTCGAGTCGGGGCGCGACGAGAAGCCGTACCTGCTGCTCGAGCGCGACGGGTCCGGTCGTCTCGAGCTGCGCGGCTACGCGGCGCACGGCAACCTGCACGACCTCGCGCCATCGGCGATCGAGAAGCCGACCGCCGTCCAGGCGACCTGGCACATCGTCGCTCGGAGCTGACCTCCCCCAAGCCCCCGGTCGGCCGCGCGGTTCCCCCACGTCCCCCCACACCGCGCGTCCGATCGGGGGGTTCTCGTCAGCGGTCGCGCAGAGCGATCTGACCGCGGCGGGCGTAGTCCACGCTCCGCCCGAGCACGCGCAGCGCTTCCTGATCGGCGTGGAACCCCATCGAGTTCTCGGCTTCGATGAAGTCGAGCAGGAACTGCGCGCGGCGCTGGAAGTCCCGCGGACCCGCGAGCTGGGCCTCGGTCGCGCCGGCCTGCGCCGCCGCGCGCACGTCCGCGGTCAGCTCGATGACGGCATCGAGCGCGACGTTGCGCATCTCGAGCGTGCGGGTCTGGATCGTCTCGACGCGGGCCCGTAGCTCGTCCTCGTCGGCCTTGTGGCACGTCTGGCACGCGCGGTTGACGTTCAGGAGCGGGCTCTGCACGTGATGGTCGCTGATCTTGAGCGCGCCCACCCGCTCGTACGCCATGTGACAGTCGGCGCAGGCCACGCCGTTGCGGGCGTGGATCCCCTGGTTCCACATCTCGAACTCCGGGTGCTGGGCCTTGAGCACGGGCGCGCCCGACTCGGCGTGCGTCCAGTCCTTGTGTCCCACCTCGTCGTAGTACGCGAGGATCTCGTCGGCTCGCAGGCCGTTGGCCCACGGGTAGACCAGGCGCTTCTCCGGCCCGCGGAAGTAGTACTCCACGTGGCACTGCCCGCACACGAAGCTGCGCATCTCCTGGCGCGTCGCGTCCTCGTTCGCGTCGTAGTCCGCAACGCCCTGGGACGCCTTGTACGCCCGCATGCCCTCGAGGAACGCCGGGCGCGTGACGCGCAGGGCCATCGTGCGCGGATCGTGGCAGTCGATGCACGCGACCGGATGGTCGACCAGCGCGCGCGCTTCGGCGTACGGCATGCCGTTGATGCGCTCGAATCCGCGCAGCGCATCGCCGTCGCCTGCGCGGCGGTAGGCGACGACCATCGACGCGTGGCAGTGCACGCACGTCCCGGGCTGCTTCGTCGCCTGCTGCCGCTCGGTGAACGTCTGGTCGTCGAGCATGAACGCGTGCCCGCGCTCCTCGCGGAAATCGACGGCAAACGCGTAACCCGCCCACAGGGTCACGAGACGCGGGTCCTCCTCGAGACGCGACTGCGCGACGACCGTCCGCGGATCGGCGGCGGTCGGCGTGCGCGGCACCGCCTCCGATCCGCCGTAGCGCGTTCGGCGCTGGTCGACGGTCCGCCGGTAGCCGTCGTACTGCAGCGGGAAGTTCTTGCCCCACACCTCGGGATCGACGGTCTCGTCGCTCAGCTCGACGACGCGGAAGAACGGGTTCTGGCCCTCGTGCTTGCGCTCGAGGATGTTGACGAGCAACGCGGTCGCCGCGGCGGCGGCGGCCGCGGAGACGACACCGACCATGACGACCGTGCGAACGAGCGGGCTCATGGTGTGCCTCCTGTCTTCGGGCGTGGCGTCGTTCCGACGGCCGCCGTCGTTCCGACGGCCGCCAGCGCGAGGTGGCCGACCCCCGGATGACAGTGCAGGCACGACAGCGCATCGGGCCCGCGGTGCGGGCCGTCGATCTGCGCCGTCAGGGCGGCGTGGCAGTGCCGGCACGTGCCCTCGGTGATCCGCCGGTTGCGCTCGGTGATGCGGATCGGCTCGGGGAAATCGCCGGTCGTGAACGCGTAGGAATGGAAGAAGCCGTTGACCATCTTGGTCGTGTACTTGCCGATCCAGTCGTGGGGCGCGTGACAGTCGTTGCACACGGCGACCGCCCGGTGCGTCGACTTGACCCACGCGTCGAACTGCCCGTTCATGACGTGGCAGTTGGCGCAGGCCCGCGGGTCGCTCGTCAGATACGACGCCCCGCGGGCGTAGAGGAACGTGAAGCCCGCGACGCCCGCGGCGATGCCGACGAGCGCGCCGACCATCGCCCCGACCCACGTCGCGCCGCGCATGAGTCGCGGATTATAGACCGGTCGCTCGTGTATGCTCCGGCGGCGATGCGTCCCATGCTCGTGCTGACTCTGGCGGCGCTCTCGGCGAGGCCGATCCTCGGCGCCGAGACGCAGAGCCTCGGCGCCGCGGTACGCGACGGCCGTGTCCTCGCCGCGCTGCGCTACCGCTACGAGCAGGTGGACCAGATCGGCTTCGACGAGGACGGCGAGGCGTCGACGCTGCGCACCGCGCTGGGGTACGAGACCGCGGAGTGGAAGCGCCTGCGCCTGCTCGTCGAGTTCGAGGACACGACCGACCTGGGCCTCGCGGACGCGCACGCGAACGGGGCAGCGGGCGATCTGGACAACGGGGTCACCGATCGACCGCTGATCGCCGACCCCGAGGACACCGAGCTCAACCAGGCGCTCCTGCACGTCGCCGCCTCGCCGCGCGTGGGCGTCGTCGTCGGGCGCGAGGAGCTGAACGTGAGCGACGAGCGATTCGTCGGCGCGTCGGCCTGGCGCCAGAACCACGAGACGCTCGATCTCGTGCGCGTGGCGTACGAGACGGACGACGGTCCGAGCGGGACGTACGCGTACCTCGACGGCGCGAATCGCGTGACCGGAGAGCGCAAGCCGCTCGGCGGGCACGTCCTGTTCGCGCGCGTGCCTTTCGGCCGCGCGTTCGCGGTCCGCGGGACCGCGCTGTGGCTCGACTACGACCGGGCGGCCGACGCCAATCTCTCGAGCCGGACGTTCACCGTCGGGGCGAGCTACACGCGGCCCGTCGGGTCCTGGACCCTGGCGCTCGATGCCGAGATCGGCCGGCAGAGCGATGCGGGGGACAACCCGACGTCGTTCGACGAGCCGTACCGCCGGGCGACGATCGAGGGCCGCCGCGGTACGCTGACCTTCGGAGCAGGGTACGAGCTGCTCGGCGGGGACGGTGTCGCTGCGCTCCAGACGCCCTTGGCCACCCTGCACAAGTGGAACGGATGGGTCGACAAGTTCTTGACGACTCCGGCCGCGGGCCTCGAGGACGCGTGGATCTCGGTTGCCGGGAGCGCCGGTCCCGTCCGTTTTACCTGCGTGTTCCACGACTTCGGCGCGGACGAGGCCGGCGGGGGATCGTACGGCACGGAGTGGAACCTCGAGGTCCAATACACCGCACCGTGGAAGCAGAAGGTCGCGCTCACCGCCGGGCGCTACGACGCCGACACGTTCGCCACCGACACGACGAAGCTCTGGCTCTGGACGTCGTGGGCCCTGTGAGGGGAGCAGCCGCGTGATGCGCGACGCGCGTCAGATCATCGCGCTCGGCGGCGGCGGCTTCTCGATGGAGCCGCACAACCTGGCGCTCGACCGGTACGTGCTGGCCCAGGCCCGGTGCCCCGAGCCGAGCGTGGCGTTCTTGCCCACCGCCAGCGGCGACGCCGACGACTACGTCGCCCGGTTCTACGACGCCTACTCTCGGCTGCCCTGTCGGCCGTCGCACGTGCCGCTGTTTCGCCGGACGCCCGACCTGCGCGAGCAACTCATGAGCCAGGACGTGCTCTACGTCGGAGGCGGAAACACGCGCAGCATGCTCGCGGTGTGGCGCGAATGGTCGATGCCCGAGCTCCTGCACCAGGCGTGGAGCGCCGGGACGGTGCTCGCCGGGATCAGCGCCGGCGCGATCTGCTGGTTCGAGCACGGCGTCACGGACTCGCACGCCGGTCGGCTCACGGTCCTGCCCGGACTCGGGTTTCTGCCCGGGAGCTGTTGCCCGCACTACGACGGCGAGCCCGAGCGCCGGCCGGGCTATCGTCGGCTGCTCGGCGAGCGGCAGATCCCGAGCGGCGTGGGGATCGACGACGGAGTGGCGGTGCATTTCCGCGGTACCGAGATCCAGGCGGTCGTCGCTTCGCGGCCCGGGGCCGCGGCCTATCGCGTCGCGCTCGTGGACCACACGCTGCGCGAGGACGCTCTTCCGGTCCGGGTGCTGCGGCCCGACCCCGAGGGCCCGACCTGATGGACCTCGACCTGCGCACGCTCGGCGACTTCGCGACCGCGCTGTCGATCGGTGCGCTGATCGGCATCGAGCGTGAGAAGCGCGCCGTGGCCGAGCAGGAAGCGGGGATCGGCGGCGTCCGGACCTTCATCTTGATTGCCGGGCTCGGGGCGCTCGCCGGCTGGCTCGCCCGGGAGCACCAGGCGCCGTGGCTCGTGGGCGTCGCGCTCGTCGTCGTCGGGGCCACCGTCGTCGCGGGCTACGTGCTCGCCGCGCGGCACCGTCCGGAGTCGCTCGGCCTGACGACCGAGGTCGCGGCGCTCGTCGTGTGCCTGCTCGCGGCGACCGTGTTGCTCGGCGAGCGTGGGCTCGCCGTGGCGCTGGGCGTCGTCACCGCGGCGGTGCTCGCGTACAAGGATCCGCTCCATGGCGTCGTGGCCCGCCTGGGCTGGGACGACGTCTTCGCCGGCGTGCGCCTGCTGCTGGCCACGTTCGTGATCCTGCCGCTCCTGCCCGACCGGCCCGTCGACCCGTGGGGCGCGCTGAACCCGCGCTCGCTGTGGGTCCTCGTGCTGCTGATCTCGAGCCTGTCGCTCGTGGGCTACGTCGCCACGCGCTCGCTCGGCACGCGCCGCGGGACGCTCGCGACCGGTCTCGCCGGCGGGATGGTCTCGTCGACCGCGGTGACGCTCGCATTCGCCCGCCAGAGCCGCGAGCAGCATGGCGCGTGGGTCGGGCCGGCGCTCGCCGCGGGGATCCTGCTCGCGTGGAGCGTGATGTTCGTCCGCGTCCTGATCGAGGTGCTGGTGGTCAACGCGGCGCTCGTCCGGCCGCTCGTGCCGCCGCTCGCCGGGCTCGGCGTCGTCTCGGGTATCAGCGCGTGGGTCCTGTTCCGGCGTGGCGCACACGGTGGTGCGCCGTCCCGGGAGGAGGTCCCGGTTCGCAACCCGTTCCGCTTGACCCAGGCGGCCAAGTTCGCCGCGTTCTTCGCCCTCGTGCTGCTCGTGGTCGAGGGCGTGAAACGGTATGCTCCGGGCGAGGGGTTCTACGTCGTGGCCGCACTCGCCGGTCTGACCGACGTCGACGCGATCACGCTGTCGATGGCCGAGTACGCGAAGTCCGGGGGGGCCGCGCAGGTCGCCGTCGATTCGATCGTCATCGCCGCGCTCACGAACACGCTGGTCAAGACCGGCATGGTCGTCGCTCTCGGCGGCCCCGAGCTGCGCCGCACGCTCGTCCTGTGCGCCGCGGGCCTCCTGGCGTTCGGCGTCGCGATGATCGTCCTGTTCTGAGAGCCTGCGGAGACCGACGATGCCCATCGCCCGAATCGCGCTCTCGGCCGTGCTCCTGGCCGCCGTCGCACCTGCGCTCGCGGCCGCCGCGCCCGCGCCGGTCCTCGTGCTCCACGGGGCGTCGGTGCTCGATCCTTCGGGGGAGCGGTGGATCGAGGGACGCGACGTCGTCCTCGAAGGCGGCAGCATCCAGGCGATCGTCGCCCAGGGCGGGCCGGCGATCCCGAGCACCGCGCGGCGCCTCGACCTCACCGGCCTCCACGTCCTGCCGGGCCTGATCGACCTGCACACGCACCTGCTGCTCCATCCGTACGACGAGACCCCGTGGGACGACCAGGTGCTCCACGAGTCGCTCGAGCTGCGCACGATTCGCGGCGTCACGGCGGCGCGGCGCACGCTCGATTCCGGGTTCACGACGGTGCGCGATCTAGGCACGGAGGGTGCGGGCTGGGCCGACGTCGCGCTGCGCGACGCGATCGACGGGGGTCTCGTGCCGGGCCCGCGCGTGCTCGCGAGCACGCGGGCCATCGTGGCCACGGCGACCTACGGTCCCGCGGGGTTCGACCCGCGGTGGGACGTGCCGCAGGGAGCCCAGGAGGCCAGCGGCGTTGCAGAGATGAGGCGCGTCGTGCGCGAGCAGATCGCGCAGGGCGCCGACTGGGTCAAGGTCTACGCCGACTACAGGCGACGCCGGGGCGCGCCGGCGACGCCGACCTTCTCGCAGGACGAGCTCGACGCGCTGGTCGACGAGGCGCGATCGGCGGGACGGCCGGTCGCGGCGCACGCGGCGACGGAGGAAGGGATCCGCCGCTCGGTCCGTGCCGGCGTCAAGACGATCGAGCACGGGACGGGTGCGAGCGCGGACACGCTGCGCATGATGCGCGAGCGCGGCGTCGTGCTGTGCCCCACGCTCGCCGCGTCGGACGCCGTCGCACGCTACGCCGGCTGGAACGGCACGGATCCCGTGCCGGACTCGATCCGCGAAGCCCGGGCCATGTTCCGCCGGGCTCTCGATGCGGGAGTCACGATCGCGTGCGGGAGCGATGCCGGTGTGTTCGATCACGGCGACAACGCGCGCGAGATCGAGCTCATGGTGGCCTACGGCATGGCGGCCGGTGCGGCGCTCCGCTCGGCCACGCTGGTCGCGGCGCGGGTGCTCGGCGAGGAAGAACGGCTCGGCCGCACCGCCAAGGGCTACGTCGCCGATCTGATCGCCGTGCGCGGCGACCCGCTCCGCGATCCCGCGGCCCTGCGCGACCCCGTGGTCGTGATCCGTGCCGGCGTCGTCGTGCGCGACGACCGCGGGAGCCGCTGATGCTCGCTCCCCGCGCAGCCGCCGTGCTCGACTACTGGTTCGGCGATCTCGACCAGACGCCGAAGTACTTCGCGCGCCGGAACACGCTGTGGTTCGGCGGCGACAAGCGGGTCGACGAGCAGGTGCGGCAGAGCTTCGAGTCCGACCTCGAGGACGCGGTCGCCGGCCGGCTGGGCTCGTGGGACGAGACGCCGAAGGGTACGCTGGCGTTGATCGTGCTCCTCGACCAGTTCTCGCTCCAGCTGTACCGCGAGGAGCCCCGGTCCTACGAGCAGGCGGCGCTCGCCGTCCCGATCGCCGAGCGCGCCCTGTCCCGCGGCTGGGACTGGGCTCTCACGCCGGCCGAGCGCGTGTTCCTGTACCTGCCGTTCGAGCATGCCGAGGACCTCGCACACCAGGACCGCTCGGTCGAGCTGTTCGACTCGCTGAGCCGCGGCGCACCGCCCGAGCTGCGCGCGGTGATGGCCGACTACCATCACTGGGCCGTGCGGCACCGGCGCGTCGTCGCCCGGTTCGGTCGGTTTCCCGACCGCAACGAGGTGTTCGGCCGGCCCAGCACGGCCGAAGAGCTGGCGTTCCTCGCGTCGGACGAGGCGCCGTTCTAGCGCTATCATTCGCCGATCGCACGATGGGGCCAGGAGGCGAACGGATGGCAGGGGAGGTTCGACGCCTGGTCGAGGTGCGCACCGAGGTCCCGGCCGTGTCGATCGAGGAGCGGCGACTCGCACTCGTGCTGCGTATCGGCGGGGCGGTCATGCTCCTCGCCACGCTCGCGATCGTGCTGCCCACGCGCTGGATGGTCGCGGCCCACGCGTGGCTCGGGATGGGCGAGCTGCCGCGTGTCGGGATCATCGAGTATCTGACGCGCTCGGTGTCCGCGCTCTACGCGCTCCACGGTGGACTGCTGCTCGTGCTGGCCCGGGACGTGCGGCGCTACACCGGTGTGATCGCCTTCCTCGGCGCAGGAAACCTGGCGCTCGGCATCGTGCTCCTGGCGATCGACCTGCGCGCCGACATGCCGGGCTACTGGACGTGGGCCGAGGGTCCGTTCGTCGCCGCGACAGGCGCCGTGCTCCTGGCCCTCGTGCGGCCGGTCCTGCGGTCCGGGCGCTCCTGATGGCGACCTACCGCATCCTGTGCCTCGACGGCGGCGGGATCCGCGGGATCGTCAGCGTCGTCTTGATGCAGCGCCTCGTCGCCGAGCGCAGACTCGCGCGGTGGCTCGACGACGTGCGGCTGTGCGCCGGGACGTCGACCGGCGGGCTGATCGCGCTCGGTCTGGCGCACGGGATCGCGCTGTCCGAGCTGCGCGAGCTGTACGAGATTCGCGGCCGGGCGATCTTCGACGATTCGTGGCTCGACGACCTGCGCGACCTGGGACGGATCGCCGGCGCCGAGTACGACAACGAATGGCTCACGCGCGACCTCAGGCGCATCTTCGGGCCGACGACGCTCGGCGAGCTGCGCAAGCGCGTGCTGATCCCGGCCTTCGACCTGGACAACGAGGCCAAGCCCGCGTCCCTGCGCACGTGGAAGCCGAAGCTGTTCCACAACTTCCCCGGCGAGGACTCGGACGGCGCCGCCCTCGCGTGGAAGGTCGGCCTGTACACCTCGGCCGCGCCGACGTACTTCCCGTCGGCCGACGGCTACGTCGACGGCGGCGTCTACGCGAACAACCCGAGCATGTGCGCGCTGACGCAGGCGCTCGATCGCCGGACCCGCGGCCGGGTCCCCGGGCTCCGCGACATCCGGCTCCTGTCGATCGGAACCGGGAAGTCGCTCGTCTACGTCGAGGGCCGGAAGCACGACTGGGGCTATGCGCGGTGGGCCAAGCCGCTGGTCAACTTGATGTTCGACGGCGTGTCGGGCGTGGCGGACTTTCAGTGCCGCCAGCTGCTCGGCGCGCGGTACCATCGGCTCGCTCCGGTGTTTCCGCCGGGAACGAGCCTGCCCCTCGACGCGGTGAAGCGGATCCCCGAGATGGTCGCGTTCGCCGAGAGCGTGGATCTCGGGCCGACCGTCGAGTTCCTGCGCCGCACCTGGGCTTGAGGAGGGCCGATGGCCGGACTGAAGTTCCCCGCGTTCCTGCGCCGCCACGACCTGCAGCTCCTCGTCGTGGCGACCGACGGCATCGGCCCCGGCACCGTGCTGGACAAGAAGAAGCGCGGCTTCCTGCCCCAGGGCCATCTGAGCGAGCTGCTCGACGACCGGCCGACGCGGTTCTGGGACGTGGTGCTCAGGCGCGCGAACCTCACCGAGGCGACGATCGAGCGCACCGTCGCGCTGACCGGCAAGTCGAGCCTGGACGAGATGGGGGTCGAGGTCGGCGGCGGCCTCGAGCGCGCATCGGCGGTGACGTTCGCGATCACGCGGGTCTCGGCCCGCACGTTCGTCACCGGCCGCGGGCGGGCATCGCAGCTCGCGCTCCTGCCGCTCCTCGACGCGCTGCGCGCGTCGCGCCCGGCGTCGTGGAAGATCCTGCGCCGCAAGTGGGTCGTGCTCGAGACGTACCACGCGAGCGAGGCGACGCTCAACTTCTCGACCAGCTCGAACGTCGATCTCGAGGCCCAGGTCGCAGCCCACGGCGGCGCGCGCGTCCGCGGCGGCGGAAAGGTGCGCTGGACGAGCAAGCGCTCGTTCGCTATCGCGCAGAACAATGCGGTGCCGTTCGCGTTCCGCGGCTTCCGGATCGGCGGAGACTAGGGCCCCATGTCCGAGAGCGCCGTCCCGGTGTATCACGTGCCGCGCGCGCGACCGGCGGGCGAGCTGTCCGATCCGGCGAGCTGGCGCACGATCCCCGCGCTCCCGCCGCTCGAGCGCGCCGACGGCTCGGGCCCCGCCGAGCACGCGACGCGCGTGCGCGTGTGCCAGGACGGGACCGCGCTCTTCGCGCGGTTCGATTGCACGGACCCCGACGTGTGGGCCACGCACACCGCGCGCGACGCCGCGCTGTGGGAGGAAGAGGTCGTCGAGCTGTTCCTCGCGCCGGGTCCGGTCGATCCCCGGCTCTACGCTGAGATCGAGGTCAATCCGCTGGGCACGGTGTTCGATGCGCTCGTGCGGAACCCGCACGGCGACAGGCGCGACATGGAGGTCGACGCGCGATGGGACTGCCCGGATCTCGTCGCCGGAGCGACGATCGATCGACCGGCGAGCGGCTGGTCTGCGTGGTTGGAGATCCCGTGGCGCGCCCTGGCATGTCTCGGCCCGCAAGACGGCGTTTGGCGCGCGAACTTCTACCGCATCGAGCGCCCGCGCGGCGGCCGTGCCGAGTTCAGCTGCTGGTCGCCGACCGGGACCGAGCCCCCGGACTTCCACCGGCCGGCGCGCTTCGGCCGCCTCGTCCTGTGATCCCCGCTCTCACACTCGCGCTGGCGCTCGCGAGCGGCGCGAGCGGAGCGGACGCCGCAGCCGGCGTGCCGCTCGTCCACGTCCGCGGGCCGTCGATCGAGGTCGAGGCGCGCCTGTGCGAGCGCCCGGATCACAAGTTTGGCGTCGTCGACGGCGACACCCTCGACGTCGTCGTCACCCGACTCGTCGACGGTCGGCACGACGAGGCGACCTGCGCAGCCTGCGCTGCGCTCCAGCGGCAAGACCGCAAGGTCCACGGCGACACGCAGCTCCGTCTGGGCGGCGGCTTCAACGCGCCCGAATGGGACGAACCCGGCGGACGCGAGACGCGGGCGCTCCTGCGCGCCCTCCTCGGGCCAGGCTCGACCCTGTACCTCGACGTCGACGACGGCGCCCGAGGCTGCCCCGAGCACAAGCACCCGGGGCGCGATCCCCACTGCCGGCTCCTGGCCAAGGTGTACGTGCGCGACGGCGAGACCTACGTCGACGTCCACGCGACGCTCGTCGCCTGGGGCCAGGCGCGCTTTCCGCAGCACGACTGGCTGCGCTATGCACGCAAGCCGAGCGAGTTCGGATCGCCGAAGCCCTAGTTCGGCCGGCTCCCCGACGCGAGCTTGAGGAACCTCTGCCGCGCCACGATCCTGCGTCGCCACTCGTCCGCCATCTGACGGCTCATCGTGCCGTACCGCTCGCACGCGTCCACGAACCGCAGCGCTTCGCGGATCTCCTGAGGCGTCATCGTGGTCAGCGTGGCCTCGATGCGGGCGGTGTTCATCGGACGGGAGTGTACGGCGGGCCAGCGGGTGCCGAGGCAAGTTGGGTTGCGGGGTGGGAACATGCCGGGTTGCCGGCCGGGAATGGCCGGGCCAGAATCCTGATCCGGGGGACGATGCGGATGCGAAGCGCGGTCGTTCTGGTATTGAGCCTGGCGCCGGTCGTTCTCGGGGCAGCATCTGCACCGGCGGGGAAGCTCGACCCGTTCTTGAGGAAGCTAGCCACCGCGCGACAGGAGACGGCGGCCCCATCCCGGCCGCCGTTCCTGCAGGTGCGCCAGCACGGCCAGCGCACGCTCGTGGACGTCAAGGGCCGGCTCGCGGCCGGCACCGAGGGCGGGATCCCGCTGCGGGCCGCGCTCGCGCGGTTCGGCGCGGAGCTCCGCGGCCGCGTGGGCGACATCGTCTCCCTGCGGGTTCCGGTCGAGTCGCTGGCCGCGGTCGCCGCGTTGCCGGAGCTGCGCTGGCTGAAGGCCTCACGCCGCTACTCGATCACGAACGAGCTGAGCACGGGCGCGAGTCACACGGCCTCGGACCAGGCGAACCTCGAGTTCGGCGACGGCGCGAACGTGATCGTCGCGGTCGTGGACACGGGTGTCGACTGGACGAACCCCGACTTTCGCAACGCCGACGGCTCGACGCGCCTGCTCGGCATCTGGGACCAAACGCTCACGGACCCGCTGCACCCGCCGCCTCCCGGCCTCGCTTTCGGCGCGTTCTACTCGCGCGAGGACATCGACGCCGCGCTCGATACGGCGGGGACGCTTCTGACGCACGACGTCCACGGCCATGGAACGCACGTCCTGGGCACGGCGGCGGGCAACGGCAGATCGACGGGTAACGGAATAGCCGAGGGGACGTTCGCCGGTGTCGCTCCCGAGGCGGACCTGCTCGCGGTGAGGGTGTTCGCCGGACCGGACGCGACGTTCTGCGACGACTGCGACCTGGTCGCGGCCGTCGAGTTCATCGCCGGTGTGGCCACGGCCGAGGGAAAACCGTGGGTCGGCAACATGAGCCTTGGGGACTCGATCGGCGGCGCGCACGACGGGACATCGGCGGATGAGCTGGCGATCGACGCGGCGGTCGGGCCCGGTCGACCGGGCGCCCAGCTCGCGGTGTCGGCGGGAAACGAGGGCCGGAGCACGCGCCACTTCCACTGGCAGGGAACGCTCGGCGCCGGACAGACGCTGACGAATACCTTCGTCCTTCCGCCGACGCAGCCAGCGGCGGAGGCGGACAACGACTTCGTGTGGCTCGACCTGTGGTACGAGGGCGTCGATGCCGTCCGCATGGAGGTCGTCACGCCCGGCGGCACCGTCGTCGATGCGGAGCGCGGCGCGAGCTCGGGGATCGTGTGCACACCCGACGGCGCCGTTGAGGTCGATGCGACGAACGCACCCGATCCGGAGAACGGCGACAACCAGGTGTTCGTGCAGATCTGGGATGCACCGGACTGCGTGCCGGTCGTCGAGCCGGCCTCGGGGACGTGGACCCTGCGCATCGTCGTGGCTTCCGTGGGGGCAGGAGGTGGGCCGTTCGACCTGTGGAACGCGGCGACCGCGCGCGGTCTCGCGTGGGTCGACCTGTCGACGTTCGACCTGTCGAAGAGCGTCGCGATCCCGGCGACGTGCCGGCACTGCCTGACCGCCGGCTCCTACGTCGACAAGAGCCAGTGGTTGAACAACGCGAATCCGCAGACGACGACGACGGCGGCCATCTCGGCGAGCGTGGGCGCGCGCTCGGCGTTCTCTTCGGTCGGCCCCACGCGTGACGGCCGGATCAAGCCGGACATCGTGGCGCCGGGCGAGTTCGTCGGATCGACGATCTCGAGCTTCGACGCCACGCCGCCATCGTCGACGTTCCAGGAGCGCGACGGCCGGCACCACAACATCCGCGGGACCAGCATGGCGGCACCTCATGTGGCGGGAGCCGCGGCGCTGCTGCTGGGGGTCAACGCGACGCTCGACGGCGCGCAGCTACGCTCTGCGATGCAGCGGTCGGCTCGCACGGACGCGTTCACCGGCGCCGTCCCGAACGTCTCGTACGGATACGGCAAGCTTCGCGCGCTCGAGGGTGGCTACGAGGCGGCCACGCAGGTGACAGACCTCCGGGGCTTGCCGGGCGGCGGCCTCGCCGGAACCCCGAACCCACGAGTCGCCTCGTACAACGTGTATCGGGGCTCCCTCTCGGGCCTACCCGCTGGCAACTATGGAACGTGCTTCCTGGCCGGGCTTCCGTCGCCCGCATTCAGCGACGGCGCGACGCCGGCGAGCGGTCAGGCGTTCACGTACCTCGTCGCCGGTGTCTATGTCGACCCGGTCGGTGGAGGAACCGTCGAGGGCAGCCTGGGAACGGACAGCCTCGGCCGCGAGCGCCCGAACGTCTCGCCCTGCCCGTGATCCGGCGGGCTAGTGGATCGAGATCGGCACGATCACGGGACGCAGGATGTAGTGATGCTGGCCCGGCGTCTCGTTGACGTGCACCGAGAGCGCGGCGTCGAAGTCGAGCGTGATCTCGGCCGTGTCGCCGCCTGCGAGCGTGAACGGAACCAGGACATCGACCTTGCCCGACGGAACGAAGATCGGCTCGACGATCGACAGGGCTGCGTCGTCGGGGTCGGGCCGCACGAGCTCGGCCGAGGCGATCTGCAGGCGGATCTTCGCGAACTCCGCCGGGGCCGAGTCGATCGTCGCGACGACGATCGACTCGCCGTTCTGGAAGTCGAGCAGGTTCAGCGTCAACCCTTCTCCGGCCACGACGCCCGGGCGCTCCATCTCGGTCCCGTCCTCCGGCGCGTCGACCGGAAACAGCTCGATCGAATCGATCGTCACGTTCACGGCGGTGACGTTCGACAGGTCGATCGGTGCGTCGGTGAGCCGCACTTGGACCTGGCCGGAACTCGGCGCGGTCGGGTCGGAGCACCCGAGGACGCAGGCGAGCGCAACGAACGCCAAGAGGAGAATCCCAGTTCGATTCATTGCACGAACCCCCGATCGCCCCGCCCTGGGGCTCGACCCTGAGAGAAGCGAACCGTGTGCCATCAAGCACGTTACAGCGGAACCGCGATCGGCGCTGCGACGTGCGGATGTTGCGTGTGCGCCCGTCCACGCAGGCGTAACCCTTTGCCACACGGTATTCGGCAAATCCCGGGTGCCGGCTTCGGGTGTATCCCTCAGTCGAGCGACAGGGTCTCGTCGTTCAGGATGTCGACGAGCGTCGCCGTGTCGATCGAGCCACCGGTCACGAGGCACACCGTGCGGCCGCGTGGCGCCCTCTCGTCCTCGAGCGCAGCGGCGACGGCGAGCGCCCCAGCGCCCTCGACGACGAGCCGATCCCGCAGCGCGAGGCGCCGGATCGTCCGACGCACCGAGCGCTCGGACACGAGCCGCGTCTCGTCGGCAACGTCACGCAGCAGGGGAAACATCTCGTCCGTGATGTACGGGACGGCGACGCCGTCGCACATCGTCTGACACGGGACACGCATCGGGCGGCCGGCTTCGAGGCTCGCGTGGAGCGCGGCGCACCCCTCGGGCTCGACGGCGATGATGCGCGCGCGCGGAGCGAGCAGCCGCAGCGCGCGCCCCACGCCGCCGAGGAGACCGCCGCCGCCGACCGGCACGTACACGGCCTCGGTGCCCGGGAGGTCGTCGAGGATCTCGAGTGCCAGCGTGCCGTGGCCGATCCGGACATTGCGGTCGGTCCATGGGTGGACGAAGGCGTAGGGCTCGCCCTCGAACAGGCGCTCACCGAGATAGCGGAACACCTCGGCCACCGGAACGAGCACCGGCTCGCCGCCGTACCGGCGCATGGCGTCGATCTTCGTCCGCGGCGCCGTATCGGGCATGATGCTGCGCGCCGGCACACCGAGCTTGCGCCCGCACCACGCCAGCGCTTGCGCGGTATTGCCCGCGCTGACCGTCGAGATCCCACGCTTGCGTCGCAGAGGATTGAGCTGCGCGACCGCGTTGTACACGCCGCGGATCTTGAACGAGCCCACCGGCTGGTGCGTCTCGACCTTGAGCCAGAAGTGGGGCTCCGGCTCCTCCGAGGCGAGCGGCACGAGCGGCGTGCGGACGCACACGCCGCGCAAGCGCCGTGCGGCGCCGCGAAACTCGTCGAGCGTCGGGCGATCGGCGGTCACGGCGTCTCCCCGTCGAGGATCCGGGCCAGAACCCCGGCATCGATGTTGCCGCCCGAGACGACGCAGACGATCGGCCCCGCGCCCGCGCGACCGGAGAGCGCCGCGGCGACCGAGCTCGCGCCCGCGCCCTCGGCGACGACGTGTGCTCGCCGAGCGAGCATGCGGATCGCGCTCGCCGTGTCCTCGAGCGAGACGACGATCGAGCCCCGAAGGAGCTCGCGCACGAGCGGCCACATCGGCTCGAGCAGGCTGCGACCGCCGATCCCGTCGACGAAGCTCGGGCGCCAGTCGACGCTCGCCGGAGCGTTCGCGGCCAGCGACGCGGCGAGCGGTGCCGCGGTCTCGATCTCGCTCGCGAGCACACGGGTCTCGGGACGCAGGGCGCCGAGCGCCGAAGCGATCCCCGAGCTCAGGCCCCCACCGCCGAACGGCACGATGACCGTGTCGACGCTCGGCAGGTCCTCGGCGATCTCGAGGCCGATCGTCCCGTTGCCCGCGATCACGCGCTCGTCGCACACGGGGTGCACGAACACGCCCGCGATCCCGGGATCGTGGTTCCCCGCGAGCACCGCCCACCACTCGTCGAACGGCAGGGGCAGCGGCTCGGCACCGAGCCGCTCGATGGCGTCGAGCTTGGCCCGCGGCGCGCGGTCGGGGACGACCACGCGGCACGGAACCCCGAGCCGGCGCGCGCACCAGGCGACGCCCTGGGCCATGTTCCCGGCGCTCGCCGTCCACACGCCGTGGGACAGATCGGACGGGCGTGCCTGGCCGATCGCGTTCGCCGCGCCGCGGATCTTGAACGACCCGATCGGCTGCAGGCACTCGAGCTTGAGCCAGATCGGGGGCGCGTCGTCGACCTCGAGCCGGACGAGCGGCGTGCGGATCGCATGCCCCGCGATGCGCTCGCGGGCCGCGCGAACCTCCTCGATTCCCACCCGTTCGATCCGCCGCATCCTCTGAGTATAAGGAAACGGGGACACTCTTCGTTTCCGCCCCAAATGAGGCAGGAAACGGGGACCGTCCCCGTTTTCGCTTACCATCCGGGCCGCGCCTTGCGCGGAACGGCCGGGGAAACGAAGTTTGGCCCCCGCGCGACCGCGGGAGCCGAAGAGGGGGCGGTGTTCGAGGGCAAGCGGATCGGGGTCGTCATCCCCGCGTACAACGTGGAGCGGCTCATCGCACAGGTCGTGCGCACGCTCCCCGAGTTCGTGGACCACGTCTACGTCGTCGACGACAAGAGCCGCGACGGGACGCGCGCCGCGGCGCAGGCCCTCGTGTCCGAAGACCCCCGGCACGTGCGCCTGATCGACCGCGCGAACAATGGTGGTGTCGGTGCTGCGATCGCGTCGGGGTACGAGCGGGCAGCCGACGAAGGGTGCGACGTCGTCGCCGTCGTGGCGGGCGACGCCCAGATGGACCCCGCCGACATGCACCGCATCGTGGGCCCGGTATGTCGCGGCGAAGCCGACTACGTGAAGGGGAACCGCCTGTTCCGCGGCGAGTCGTGGAGCATGATCCCGCGCACGCGGTACCTGGGCAACTCGTTCCTGTCTCTTCTGACCAAGATCGCCTCGGGCTACTGGCACGTGGCGGACAGCCAGACCGGCTACACCGCGATCTCGCGCGTGGCGCTCGAGCGCATCGACCCGGCGAAGATCTACCCGCGCTACGGCATGCCGAACGACGTGCTGATCAAGCTCAACATCCACAACTTCCGCGTGAAGGACGTGAGCGTGCGCCCGGTGTACAACGTCGGTGAGACGTCGGGCATCCGCCTGCGCAAGGTGATCTTCACGATCCCGTGGCTCCTGTTCAAGGGGTTCTGGAAGCGCATGTTCTGGAAGTACGTGGTCCAGGACTTCCATCCGCTGGTCTTCTTCTATCTCTTGGGACTGACGCTCACGCCGCTCGGCCTGCTGTTCGGCACGTATCTCGCGGCGCTGCGGATCTTCGCCGGCCAGCACGTCGCCGCGACGAGCGCGCTGTTCGCCGCGTTCCTGTTCATCTCCGGCCTGCAGTCGCTGTTCTTCGCCATGTGGTTCGACATGGACTACAACAAGCACCTGCGATAGACCCGTGGAAATCGGCGCGAACACGAAGTACGCGACCGCAAATCCGGTGTCGCGGATCCTGATCCGGCGCTTCGTCGACCGCGTGCGCGCCCTCGTCGAGCGCACACCGTTCGCGCTCGCCGCCGACGTGGGGTGTGGAGAGGGCGTGCTCCTCGGGCAGCTCGGCAACGTGTGGGCCGATCGCCCGGTCGTCGCCGTGGACATCGACCCCCGCGAGGTGCGCCTCGCCCGCGCGAACGCACAGGTCGTGCTCCCCGCGGTTGCGAGCGCCTACGCCTTGCCGTTCCGCGCGGCGTCGTTCGACCTCGTGATCTGCTCCGAGGTGCTCGAGCATCTCGACCGGCCGGCTGCCGCGATCGACGAGCTGTGGCGCATCGCGCGCACGACCGTCGTCCTGTCGGTGCCGAACGAGCCGCTGTGGCGCGTGCTGAACCTGGCGCGCGGCGCCTACCTGAAAGCGCTCGGGAACACGCCGGGCCATGTGAACCACTGGACGCCCCGGGCCTTCGTGCGCTCGGTCGAGCGGCGGTTTCACGTCGAGGCGGTCGTGCCGAGCCTGCCGTGGACGATCGTTCTCGGGCGGCGGAAGGCCGGCCGGTGAGCTCCACCGTACGCTGGGGACTGTCGCTCGTGGTGCTGCTCGCGGTCGTGGCGCTCGCGCTCCGGGAGGCGCCGCAGCTCCTCCCGACGCTGGCCGGGATCGATGCCCGATGGGCCGCGCTCGGGCTCGCCGCGTTCTGGGGCGGACACCTCCTGCGCAGCGCGCGCCTGAAGCGCTTCGCCGAAGGTGGAATGCGCCTGTGGCCCACGGCCGCAGCGGTCAACGCGCTGCACGCGGTCGCGGTCTATCTCCTGCCGCTCCAGGCGGGAGACCTCGCGCTTCCCGGGGTTCTCGGGTGGGCACACAGGCGGACGCTGGCTGAGGGGCTCGCGATCCTCCTGCGATCCCGATTGCTCGATGCCTCGGCGCTCGGCTCGTGGATCTGTGTCGCCACCGCGCTCGACACGTCGGGCCGCGTCTCACCCGGCCTGCGCTGGGTGTCGTGCGCCTTCGGTCTCGCCTTGGCCCTCGCTCCGTGGATCGTCCGGCGCCTCGCCCCGCTCGCCGGGGCGCTGCCTCGGCCGATCGGTCGCGTGCTCTCGGCCGCCGAGAGCGCATCGCGCACGACGGTCGAGGATGTGGCGTTGAGCCTCGCGATCTGGGGGTTGAGCGGCTTTTCGGTCTGGGCCGCCGCGCGCGCCGTGGGCCTCGCGCTCGGCTTCGGCGACATCTGGCTCGTCCTTGCGTTCCAGCTGCCCCTCCAGTTCCTGCCCGTGCAGGGCGTGGCGAACACGGGAAACCACGAGCTGAGCTGGGTCGCGGCGCTCGCGGCGCTCGGGATCCCCGCGCCCGACGCGCTGCGCTACGCGCTCGCGTCGCACGCACTGATCCTGGGCTACGTCGCGACGCTCGTCCCGCTCGGGGCCACGGCGTGGCTCGGCCGGACCGCGCCGCGCAGCGCGATGAAATAGATGAAGCAGTACGCGCTCACGCGCTGGCTCTACCTGCGGCTCCTCGGCGTCGTGTACGTCGTCGCCTTCGCCTCGCTCTGGCCCCAGATCGCGGGCCTCGTCGGTCCGGACGGCATCCTGCCGGTCGGCAACTACCTGGCGCAGATCCGCGGCGCGATGGGCTCGTCTTCGTACTTCTCGTATCCGACCCTGGGCTGGCTCTCGACGTCCGACCTGTTCCTCCAGGCGCAGTGTGCGATCGGCGTCCTGCTCGGTGCGCTCCTGGTCTGCGGCATCGCGCAGCGACTCGTCCTGGCTCTGGCCTGGGCGCTCTACCTGTCGCTCGTCGTCTGCGGCCAGGCGTTCCTCAGCTTCCAGTGGGACGTGCTGCTGCTCGAAGCCGGTCTGCTCTCGTTCCTCGTCGCGCCCGACGGCCTCGCCCCCCGCCGGCCGAGCGACGAGCCCCGGCCGTGGGCCCCCGGCATCTGGCTCCTGCGCGTCCTGCTGTTCAAGCTGATGTTCCTGTCGGGGGCGACGAAGCTCCTGAGCCTCGACGAAACGTGGCGCGGCCTGACGGCGCTCGACTACCACTACTTCACGCAGCCGCTCCCCGTGTGGACGAGCTGGTACGCGCACCACCTGCCGCACGCGTTCCAGAAGCTGTCGATCGTCGTGATGTTCGTGGTCGAGCTCGGCATGTGCCTGCTCGTCTTCGGGCCGCGCATCGCCCGGATCGCGGCGTTCGTGTCGCTCGTGGTGTTCCAGCTGCTGATCGCCGCGACGGGGAACTACGGGTTCTTCAACCTGCTGACGATCGTCCTGTGCATTCCGGTTCTCGACGATGCGGCGCTCCTGCCCGCGCGCATGCGCGAGACGCTGGGGCTCCGCTCGCGCGGTGGCTCGAGCGTGGACGTGGGGCGGCCGGCCACGCTCGAGGCGCACTGGATGTGGCGCGCCGCGCCCGGCGTGCTGATCGTCTGCGCCCTGCTCGTCGAGAGCCTGAGCTTCGGTCGTGAGCTGCGCCGCACGGCGGCCGGCGGCACGGCCGAGCTCGGCTGGGTCGGACGGGCTCTCGACTGGGCCGGGCGCAACGGTCTCGCCTGGGGCGAGAAGAACGTGCTCCGACCGCTCGCCCCGCTGCGCAGCTTCAACGGCTACGGCCTGTTCCGCGACATGACGCGCGAGCGGCCGGAGCTCGTTCTCGAGGCCAGCGCGGACGGGCTCGACTGGGACCCGATCGACCTGCGGTACAAGCCCGGCGATCCGGCACGCGCGCCGGCGTTCGTCCAGCCGCACATGCCGCGTCTCGACTGGCAGCTGTGGTTCGCCGCGCTCGACCCCCGGGGCCACGCGGTCCTGCTCGAGCGCCTCGAGCGCAAGATCCTCGATGGCGCTCCGTCGGTGCAGGCGCTTCTCGGGACGTCCGGGCCGCCCCCGCGCTACGTGCGCATCGTGCTCTACCGCTACGAGTTCACGAGCGCGGCCGAGCGCAGGCAGACCGGGGCGTGGTGGAAGCGCGAGCGCCGCGGGATCGGCCGGGCGATCGCGCTATAGTCGATCGTCGATTCCCCGGGGGACCCATGCTGCGCTCATCGATCCGCTGCGGACTGCAGGTGTTCGCGCTCGCGATCTCGATACCCGCGTCGGCGGGCGGGATGACCGGCGAGCAGGTCGTCGATCTCCGGTCGGTGCGGCAGGTCGCGCTCGCACCGGACGGCGGGCGCGTGGCCTATGTCCTGCGCGTGCCGCGTGCGGCCGACGACAAGCCGGGCAAGCCATGGGCCGAGCTGTGGATCGCGGCGCCCGGGAGCGCGCCGCGGCCCTACGTCTCGGGCTCGCGCGCGGTGTCGGACGTGCGCTGGCGCGCCGACGGCAAGGCCGTGCTGTTTCTCCTGAGCGACGCACCCGAAGCCGACGCGCAGGTGCACGAGATCCCGCTCGACGGCGGCGAGGCGCGGCGCTTGTTCGAGCATCCGGGGTCGATCACGCTCGAGCGACCGTCGCCCGACGGCCGCTGGCTGGCCTTCGCCGCGAAGGCTCAGGAGTCGCCCGAAAAGAAGAAGGACAAGGAGCAGGGCCGCGACTGGAAGGTCGTCGACGAGGAGCCTAGGTTCCGCAAGCTGTGGCTCCGCGACCTGAAGAACGGCTCGTCGCGCCCGTGGATCGAGGACGACCTCGACGTGCTCGACCTGGCGTGGGCGCCCGACGGCCGAACGGCGATCGTGCGCGCGGCGAAGTCGGTGCGCGTCGACGACGACTACATGTTCTCGAAGCTGTACCGCGTCCCGGTCGACGGAGCGGCCGAGCCGTTGACCGACACGCCGGGGAAGCTCGGCTCGTTCGTCGTGTCGCCCGACGGCCGGCGCGTCGCGTTCCTGGGCGCGACGAGCCAGAACGACCCGCTGGCGCAGAGCGTGTTCGTCGTTCCGCTCGGCGGCGGTGCGGCGCGCAACCTGACCGAGAAGCTCGAGGCCAGCGCGTCCGACCTCGGCTGGGTCGATGACCGCACGCTGCTCGTCGCGCTGGTCCAGGGCACGCGCAGCCGGCTGGCCCGGCTCGACGTCGAGACCGGGCGGCGCACCGAGCTCGACTGGCCGCGGCTCGTCGTCGCCGACTTCGACGTCCACGGCTCCCACGTCGCGCTCGCCGCCTCGGCGCCCGACCATCCGGTCGAGGCGTTCGCGCTCGAGGTCGGCGGTGCTCCGAGACGCCTGTCCCACAGCAACCCCGGTCTCGCCGACGTGCGCCTCGCGCGCCAGGAAACGATCGAGTGGAGCGGGCCGGACGGCCTGCGCATCACGGGGGTCCTGACGTATCCGCTCGACTGGCGAGCGGGCCGGCGCCATCCGCTCGTGCTCCAGGTCCACGGCGGACCCGAGGGCGTCGACCTCGACGGCTGGACCACGACCGCGCTCGAGCCCGTGCAGGTGCTCGCCGCCGCGGGATTCTTCGTGCTCCAGCCGAACTATCGCGGGAGCCAGGGCCGCGGCGTGGCGTACAGCAAGGCCGACCACGACGATCTCGGGGGCCAGGAGTTCGAGGACGTGCTCGCCGGGATCGATCACCTCGCGGCCCTGGGCTGGGTCGATCCGCAGCGCGTCGGCACGGGGGGCTGGTCCTACGGCGGCTTTCTCTCGGCATGGGCCGCGACCCGACACAGCGCACGGTTCCGCGCGTCGATCGTCTGCGCCGGCCTGACGAACTGGATCGCGTTCGCCGGCACGACCGACATCCCGAACGAGATGTCGCTCGTGCACTGGGACTCGTGGTGGCACGACGAGACCGACCTGCACTGGCAACGCTCGCCGCTCGCGCACCTGGCGCTTGCGCGCACGCCGACGCTGATCGTCCACGGCGAGGCCGACGACCGCGTGCACCCCGAGCAGAGCCTCGAGCTGTACACCGCGCTCCGGCTCAAGCAGGTCAAGACGCAGCTGGTGCTGTATCCGCGCGAGCCGCACGGGCTCGACGAGCGTGCGCACCAGCTCGACTTCATCGGTCGCGTCGTCGACTGGTTCCAGACGAACCTCGGGCCGGCCGGAGGCTCGTAGAAGCGCTAGAATCCGAGCATGGCCGAGCGGCAGGCCGCGAACGCGCAAGACCCGACGCTGACCTTTCCATCCGGCGGCGAGCCGTACCTCGTGCCGGCGTGGGACCCGCAGGTCGTGGTCGGCCGCACGTTCCAGGGGCGCTACCGGATCGACGAGCCGATCGGCGCGGGCGCGATGGGCGTCGTGTTCCGCGGGCGCGATCTCGAGCTCGAGCGCGACGTCGCGGTCAAGCTCCTCGCGCCAGCCCGCGCGCTCGATCCGGTCGGTCGCGATCGGCTGCTGCGCGAGGCACGAGCCGCCGCGGCCCTCAACCACCCGCACATCGTCACGATCTTCGACATCGGCGAGGAGGAAGGCGCGCCGTTCCTGGTGATGGAGATCGTGCGCGGGACGAGCCTGCGGGCGCTGGGCACACCGGCGACACCGCTCGTGCTCGAGATCGGGCGCCAGATCTGCGCCGCGCTCGAGCACGCGCACGGCCACGGCATCGTCCACCGCGACCTCAAGCCGGACAACCTGCTCGTCGTGCGCGACGGCGCCGCGCTCGTGCTCAAGGTCACCGACCTCGGCGTCGCGCGCTGTCGCTCCGGGACGCGGCTGACCGCCGACGGGCGGCTCGTCGGCACGGCGGCGTACATGTCGCCCGAGCAGGCGCTGGGCCGCGAGGTCGACGCGCGCAGCGACCTGTACTCGCTGGGCATCGTGCTGTACGAGCTCGTCACCGGGCGCCTGCCGTTCGCCGGGGACAACGTGCTCGAGGTCGTGTCGCAGCACGTGCACGCGCCGGTCGTCCCGCCGCGCGCGTACTGCCCCGACGTGGCCCAGGCGCTCGAGAGCGTGATCCTGCGGCTCCTGGCCAAGGACCCAGCGTCGCGGTTCGACAGCGCGCGCGAGGTCGCCGAGCGCCTGGCGGCGATCGCGGCCGATCCGTCGGCCACGGCGGCCACCGCTCCGTCGGTCGCGGTCCTCGACGACCTCGTCCGCGGCCGGCTCGTCGGCCGCACCGACGAGCTGCGCGAGCTGCGCGACCTGTGGTATCGGGCGCTCGAGGGCCGGGCGCACCTGGTCGTCATCTCGGGCGAGCCCGGCGCGGGGAAGACGCGCCTCGCGCGCGAGATGCTCGTGCGTGCCGAGGTCGAGCGGGCGGTCGTGCTCTCCGGCGGGTGCTACGAGTACGAGGCCGCGACGCCGTACCTCCCATTCGTCGAGGCGATCCGCGGGTGGGTCAAGGGCGCGTCCGACGACGCGCTTCAGACGACGGTCGCGCCGTACGCCGCGGAGCTGGTCAAGCTCGCGCCCGAGATCGCCGAGCGGCTCGCCGCAGTCCCTGCATCGCCGCGCCTGTCGCCGCACGAGGAGCGCTCGCGTCTGTTCGATCACGTCGCCCGGCTGTGCGCCGCGCTCGCGGCGCGGAACGGTCTGCTCGTGTTCCTCGACGACCTGCAGTGGGCCGACCAGGGCACGATCGCCCTGTTGCGCTACGTGCTGCGACAGCTGCGCGACGAGCGCGTGCTCGTGCTCGCGGCGTACCGCGAGATGGAGCTCGGGCGCGACCATCCGCTCGGCGCGGCGCTCGTCGACTGGAATCGCGAGCGCCTGGCGACACGGATCCAGGTCGGCCGCCTGCCGCTCGACGGCACGAGCGCGATGCTCGGTGCGCTCCTGTCCCAGGACCAGGTGACGACCGAGTTTGCCGCGGCCGTGCACCGCGAGACCGAAGGCAACCCGTTCTTCATCGAAGAGCTGGTCAAGGCGCTGATCGAGCAGGGGCAGATCTACCGCGCCGATCGGGGCTGGCGTCGCGTCGAGGTCGCGGCGCTGGCGATCCCGCAGAGCGTGCGCGAGGCGATCGGCCGCCGGCTCGACCGGCTCGGACCCCGCAGCGTCGAGGTCCTGCACGTCGCCGCGGCGCTGGGCAAGACGTTCGACTTCGACGAGCTCGCGGCAGCGGTCGAGTCGGGCGAGGACGCGGTGCTCGACGCGCTCGACGAGGCCCGCGCGGCGCAGCTCCTCGCGAGCCGCGGGCCGCACGAGTTCGCGTTCACGCACGACAAGATTCGCGAGGTGCTGTACGAGGAGCTGAACCCGGTGCGGCGGCGGCGGCTGCACCGGCGCATCGCCGAGGGGCTGATCCGTCTGCGCGGCGAGATCGGGCAGTGCCGGGCCGAGCGCCTGGCGCACCACTATCTCGAGAGCGGCGACCTCGAGCACGGCATGCGCTGGGCGATCCTCGCGGCCGAGCACGCCGAGCGCGTATTCGCCCATCCCGAGGCGCTCGCGTACTACCAGCGGGCGCTCGAGTGCGCGGAGGAGCTCAAGCGCCCGGACGAGCAGGCGCGGATCGAGGAGGCGATTGGCGAGGTGCACGACGCGAGCGGCGACTGGCGCGCCGCGGGCGAGCACTTCGAGCGCGCGATCGCGCTGACCGAGGACCCGCTGCAGGTCCTGCGGCTCAAGTGCCGGGCCGGCGTGTGCTACGTCCGCATCGGGCATCCGCGGGGCCACGAGTTCGTGCGCGAGGCGATCGACGGCCTCGACCCGGAGAAGAGCCCGCACGAGCTGGCGACGGCGTACATGGTCCTCGGCCGGTACCACCACCTGCGCGGCGAGCACCGGCGTGCGCTCGAGTACCTCGAGCACGCGCGCGTTCGCGCCGAGACGACGGGCGACCCGCGCGTGCTGGGGGACGTCTACTCGTTCCTCGCCGGGGCGTACCAGCATCTGACCGACTACCCGGCGGGCAACGTGTGGGCCCAGAAGACGGTCGAGCTCGGCGAGCGCGTGGGCGACGAGTCCATCTCGGGCCAGGGCCACGAGTTCCTGGCCGAGCACGCGAACTGCCAGGGCCGGTGGAACGAGGCGCTCGAGCACGCCGCGCTCGACCAGCGCGCGGGAGAGAAGATCCACTCGCGCGATCGCATCGTGTGGAGTCGGTTCTGCCAGGGCTGGTCGCTGCGCGGTCTGGGCCGCCTGGACGAAGCGGAGGTCACGTTCCGCGAGACGATCGCGCTGGCCGAGCAGATGGACGAGATCCGCGTCGAGATCCTGGCCCGCACCGAGCTGTCGAACGTCCTGGTCGATCGGGGCGAGCTCGAGGCCGCGCGAGCGATGGCCGCGCACGTGCTCGCGCAGGCGGATGCGCTGGGACTCCTGTGGGGCCGGCTCGAGGCGCGGCGCGCGCACGTCGTCCTCGCCGCGGCGGAGGAGGACTGGGACGCGGTGCTCGCGTGGATCGACGAGTGCCGAGACCTCTACGCCGGCACCGACGCTCGCGGCAATGCACTCTTCGCCGGTGCGCTCCACGCGCGCGCGCTCCTGCGCACGGGCCAGCTCGACGCGGCGATGCTGCGCATCGAGTCGCTCCTGGCCCAGGCGTTCGAATCGGACTCGCCGCACCACGACGGCGTCGGTCGCCGCGTCCGGGCCGAGATCCGTCTGGCCCGCGGCGACGTGGAAGGTGCGCGGCGCGACCTCGACGCCGCGATCGCCGGCCTCGAGGCGCTCGAGAGCCGCACCGAGCTCGACCGGGCCCTGGAGCTCAGGTCGAAGGGGTCAGGTCTCGATTCTTAGTGTCAACGGGATGCCGTTCGTCCCACCGCACGAAGAATCGAGACCTGACCCCGATCGAGAATCGCACGGACCCACGCGGGCGGCAGGAACGTCGCGAGCCCGGCGATCATCATGTAGTTCCACCAGTCGACGTTCGTCAGCAGCTCGAGGCCCACGTGCATCGCGATCAGGGCCAGCGCGATCCAGCGCGCGAGCGGCTTGATCCACAGGAGCACGGTGGCGGCCGGCTCGAGCGCGAACGTGACGTACGACAGCAGGCGCAGGATGCCCCGATACGGGTGCCAGTCGATCGCGAGCCGCGCGTACGACATGTTGGTCAGTGCGTCGAACAGCATCTTGCCCTCGAGCCACCCCGGGTCGTCGATGCGGCTCCACCCCGCGACTGCGTACATCGTGCACACGTTGATCTGCATGAGCCGCAGCGGCCACGCCGGGGCCAAGCATGCGGGTTCCACGCGGGCACCCCGGCCGCCGCGCCGGCGAGCGAGCGCCGCGTCGATCGAGTACCAGCGGCCCGAAGGGGCGAGGATCGTGTACACCATCAGCGACACGATGACCTCGGTCCAGCCCCAGCCGACCTCCGGGTTCAACGCTCCGAAGGTCATGTGCAGGATCAGGGCCGTCGTGCCCGCGAGGCGCGTGCGGAACCCGAGGCTGAAGCACACCGCGCCGAGCAACAGCGCCGCGTATAAGACCCACGTCAGGCCCTGCAGCTCGTGTCGCACCATGAACACGACGAGCGGATCGAGCGGCGGGTGCCAGTACGACCGCGCGTAGTCCCGGAACAGCGGAAGCCAGGCGATCGAGCCCGGCCCGTACAGCAGGCCGAACTGCGGGATCCGCACGAGGTAGAACCCGGCCAGGCAGCCGCCGAGGACCATCCGGCACACCACCATGGCGTACATCGGATACGGGTCGACGAGCCACGCGCGAACCCGGCTGGCGCTGGCGAGGCTCAGCGGGCGCTCTCCGCGTGCCACAGCGCGGCGATCTGCCGCTCGGTCGGATACCACAGCACGCGGCCGGGCTCGCGACCTCCGACCGAGAAGCGGAACAGCACGATCGGCTCGACGGCGCGCTCGCCCGTGTCGTAGCGCACCATGTGGAGCGTGTACAGCCCTGTGAACCGGTCGACCGGGCGGCCGGCCAGGCGCTCGCGGCGATCGAAGTGGTAGGCGATCGCCGGCAGGATCGCCTGGGGCAGCGTCACCTCGCCGGGGCCGGGCTGGCGACCGGTGGCCCGGCGGTCCGCCTCGTCGTCGTGGGCCCAGGTCATCATGCGCGTCAGCATCGTCTCCTCGGGGCCGACGCGGATCCGGGGGCCGGGATCGGGGCACTCCCCGTCGGGAAAGATCCGCTTCGGCTGCGCGCCCGCGCTCTCGGCGATGACCTCGAAGCAACGCTGGCGCAGGAACATCTGACGGTCCTCGAGCTTTTCCTGCGGGCTGAACACGGCGATGCCGGGGAAGATCCCGAACCGCCTCAGCGTCAGCTCGGCCCACCGCGACGGTCGGTCGAAGACCGACGGCCGGATCTCCTCGCGCCACGCCGCGAGCACGAGCAACCCGATGAACCCCGCGAGGAGCGGCAACCGAACCCAATCCACCGATCGAATCGACGCGCGTCGGCTCGGCACGATGGTGCGAATACTATCCCATCGTGGGGTCAGGTCTCCGGGTCAGGTCTCGGGGTCAGGCACTTTGACCTGACCCCGAGACCTGACCCCCGCGCCACACGGCGTAGATCGCCGGGTAGACGAGCAGCTCGAGCAGGAACGACGTGACGAGGCCGCCGACCATCGGCGCGGCGATGCGCTTCATCACGTCGGCGCCCGTGCCGGTCGGACCACATGATCGGCAGCAGGCCCATGAACGCCGCGGTCACCGTCATCAGCTTCGGCCGCACGCGCTTGACCGCGCCGTGGACGATCGCCTCCTCGAGCGTCCGATGCCGTGCGCATCCGTCCCGGTACGCACTCGCTCGTCGTAGGCGAGGTCGAGGAAGAGGAGCATGAACACGCCGGTCTCGGCGTCGAGGCCCATGAGCGCGATCATCCCGACCCAGGCGGCGATCGAGACGTTGTAGTCGAGCGAGCCACAGGAGCCAGACCGCGCCGATCGCCGAGAACGGCACGGCCAGGAGCACGATGCCGGTCTTCACCGCCGAGCGGGTGTTCAGGTAGAGCAGCAGGAAGATCAGCACGAGCGTGAGCGGGACGACGAGCTTCGAGCCGCTCGCGCACGCGCAGCATGTTCTCGTACTGGCCGCTCCACTGGAGCGAGTAGCCCGGCGGGCAGCGTCGACCCGCTCGTCGACCGCGCGCTTGGCCTCGTCGACGTAGCCGCCGATGTCGCGCCCGGCGATGTCGACGTAGACGTAGCCGGCGAGCAGGCCGTTCTCGTTGCGGATCATCGCCGGCCCCTCGCTGCGCCGCATGTCGCGCGAGCTGGCGCCAGCGGGACCTGCGCGCCGGTCGGCGTCGCCGACGAGCACGCGGCGCGAGCTCGTCGGGATCGTCGCGCAGCTCGCGCGGCGTAGCGCACGTTGACCGGTAGCGCTCGCGGCCCTCGATCGTCGTGGTCGACGTTCTCGCCGCCGATCGCCGTGGCGACGACGCGCTGCGCGCTCGTCGACCGAGAGGCCGTAGCGCGCGAGCTCCGTCGCGCTCGAGCTCGAAGTCGAGGAAGTAGCCGCCGGCCGTGCGCTCGGCGAAGACGCTGCGCGTGCCCGCGCACGTCGCGCAGCACGGCCTCGATCTCGCGCGCCGATGCGCTCGATCTCCGCGCAGGTCGGCGCCGAGGACCTTGATGCCGACCGGCGTGCGGATGCCGGTGGAGAGCATGTCGATGCGGTTCTTGATCGGCATGGTCCAGGCGTTCGTCGACGCCGGGAAGCTGCAGCGCGCGCGTCCATCTCCGTCGATCGAGCTCCTCGCACGTGATGCGGTCGGGCCAGATCACGCGCGCAGCGGCGCCGTGCAGCCACGCGCGGCCAGTCGGACTAGACCGCGGCCGCGTCCGCCACTCCGCGCGCGGCTTCAGCACGCACCGTCGTCTCGACCATCGAGAGCGGCGCCGGATCGGTCGAGGTCTCGGCGCGGCCGGCCTTGCCGAACACGCGCTCGACCTCGGGGAACGTCGCGCGAGCAGCCGGTCCTGGATCTGCGAGCAAGCGCTCCGCCTCGGTCACCGAGATGCCGGGCAGCGTGGTCGGCATGTAGAGGATGGCGCCCTCGTTGAGCGGCGGCATGAACTCGTGGCCCAGGCGAGGTAGACCGGCACCGTCGTGGCCACGAGCAGCAGCGGCCACGGCGATCGTGGCCTTGCGGTGCCGCAGCACGAAGCGGCACACCGGCTCGTAGACGCGCGAACAGCGCGCGGCTGATCGGGTGCCGCTCCTCCGGGTAGTAGCGTGCCGACCGCGACGCTGCGTTGACCAGACGCGCGAGCCAGCGCGGGCGGAAGCGGAACGGCGTCCATGCGCGTGAACAGCATGCGCAGCGCCGGATCGAGCGTGATCGCGAGCAGCGCGGCGATCGCCATCGTGAGGTTCTTCGTGCAGGCGAGCGGCTTGAAGAGGCGGCCTTCCTGGTCGACCAGCGTGAAGATCGGCAGGAACGCGACCGCGATCACGAGCAGCGAGAAGAAGACCGACGGCCCGACCTCCTGCAGCGCCGCCAGCCGCACCTGCGTGGAAGTCGCCCTGGCGGCCGCCGCGCTGCCAGCAGCTCGAGCTTCTTGTAGGCGTTCTCGACCTCGACGATCGCGCCGTCCACCAGCACGCCGATCGAGATCGCGATGCCGGCGAGCGACATGATGTTCGACGTGATGCCCATCCAGTACATCGGGATGAACGCGAGCAGCACCGAGACCGGGATGGTGACGATCGGCACGATCGCCGACGGGATGTGCCAGAGGAAGACCAGGATCACGAGGCTGACGATGACGATCTCGAGGACGAGCTCGTGCTTGAGCGTGTCGATCGACGCGCTGGATCAGGTCCGAGCGGTCGTAGGTGGTGACGATGCTCGACGCCCTGCGGGCAGCGAAGGCTCGGAGCTCCTCGAGCCGCGTCTTGACGCGCTCGATCACGGCGCAGCGCGTTCTCGCCGTGGCGCATGACGACGATGCCGCCGACGGCGTCGCCCAGCCCGTCGAGGTCGGCGACGCCGCGCCGGATCTCGGGCCCGAGCGCCACCGTGGCCACGTCGCGCACCAGCACCGGCGTGCCGCGGCGCGTCCGTCCTGACCACGATCTGCTCGAGGTCCGCGATCGACCGCGACGTAGCCGCGGCCGCGCACCATGTACTCGGCGCCGCGCGAGCTCGAGCAGCCGGCCGCCGACCTCGTCGTTGCCGTCGCGGACCGCGTCGACGCACGTCGGTCGAGCGGCAGGCCGTAGGCGCAGCAGGCGGTTCGGATCGACCGTGACCTGGTACTGCTTCACGAAGCCGCCGACCGACGCGACCTCGGCCACGCCCGGGCACGCGACTGCAGCCGGTAGCGCAGGTTCCAGTCCTGGAAGGAGCGGAGCGTCGGCCGAGGTCGTGCGCGCCCGGTGCGGTCGACGAGCGCGTACTGGAAGACCCAGCCGACGCCGGTGGCGTCGGGGCCGAGCTCGGTGCGCACGCCCTCGGGCAGCCGCGGCTGGATCTTGCTCAGGTACTCGAGCGACGCGGCTGCGCGCCCAGTAGAGGTCGGTGCCGTCCTCGAAGATCACGTAGACGTAGCGAGAAGCCGAAGTCGGAGAAGCCGCGGATCGCCTTGACCTTCGGCGCGCCGAGGAGCGCGGTCACGATCGGGTAGGTGACCTGGTCCTCGATGATGTCGGGGCTGCGGTCCCAGCGCGAGTAGACGATGACCTGCGTGTCCGAGAGGTCGGGGATCGCGTCGAGCGGGACGCGACGCAGCGTCTGGACGGCGAACGCCACCGCCGCCGCGGTCACGAGGAGCACGAGCACGCGGTTGCGCGCCGACAGCCGATGATCCGCTCGATCATCGACCGGCCTCGAACCCGGCTTCGAGCTTCGACTCGGCATCGACGAAGAAGCTCGCCGCGGCGAGCACGCGCTCGCCCGGCTCGATACCGTGGACGATCTCGTGGAGCTCATCCGCGCTCACGCCGACCGTGACCTGGCGCGGCACGAACCGTCCCTGTCCTTCGTCGACGAATACGAGGTCGCGCGTCCCCGATCGCAGGACCGCGCCCTTGGGCACGGCCAGGCGCGAGCCCAGATCGGCCTCGAGCTCGACCTGGGTGAACATCCCGGGCCGCAGCGCGTGCCCCGGGTTGTCGAACTCGAGCCGCACCGGGACGGTACGCGTCTGGGGATCGACGAGCGGCGAGACGAGCGCGACCCGGCCTTCGTAGGTCTGGCCCGGGATATAGGCCACGCGCACTCGCGCTCGCTGCCCGTCCTTCACGTACGGCAGATCGGCCGGGTACACGTCGGCCACGACCCACACGCGGTCCAGGTTCGCGATGTCGAGCAGGCTCGTCGCCGACTGCACCATCTCGCCGTGGCTGACGTTGCGGCCGGTGATCGTTCCGGCGACGGGGGAGTACAGCGTGACCGTGCGCGGCGCGGCGCCCGTGCGCTCGAGCTCGGCGATCTGCTCGGCCGTCATGTCGTACAGCACGAGGCGCCGGCGCGCGGACTCGACGAGCCGGTCGGCGTCGGCGACGACCTGGGGCAGCGAAGCGTCCGTGAACCGCGCGCGATGCCGTCGGGCGACGAGGTACTCCTCCTGGCTCGCCAGGAGCTCGGGCGAGTAGATCGTCAGCAGGCCGTCGCCGACGCGCACCGCGTCGCCCACGCCGCCGACGCTCAGGTGCTCGATCCAGCCCGGGATCTTCGTGTGCACGTGGTGCACGCGCCGCTCGTCGACGGCGACGATGCCGACGGTGCGCAGCGTGCGCGCAAGCCGCACCGGCTCGGCGACGACGGTGCGCGCGCCGATGAGCCGTCGCCCGCGCTCGCTCAGCGTGACCGGCGCCGAGCCGGGGATGCCTGCGTCGGTCGGGGCGGGCTCGGCCTGCGCGTCGCGTGCCGGGCGCGACACGAGTCGCATCTGGCAGATCGGGCAGCTCCCCGGCCGATCGGACACGATCTGCGGGTGCATCGGGCAGTGGTACACGGTCGCGCGCGCTTCGATCGCGCTCCCGTCCTTGCGCGACACGGCCATGCCGACGGCGACGCCCAACCCGAGCGCGGCGAGCACGGCGAGGCCGATCCACGTGCGCTTCATCGCGAACCTCCCGCGCTCGGCACGTCGAGGAGCGGGCGACCCAGCACGCGCTCGACCGCCGCGGCGGCCTGGATCCGCTGGGCCTCGAGGACGACGAGGGCCCGCCGATCGTCGACGAGCCGCGCCGC
The DNA here is from genome assembly GCA_963824225.1 of uncultured Acidobacteriota bacterium. Taxonomy (GTDB): domain Bacteria; phylum Acidobacteriota; class Polarisedimenticolia; order Polarisedimenticolales; family Polarisedimenticolaceae; genus CAWGOF01. The sequence goes on from CAWGOF010000003.1 coordinate 3,010,902, forward strand.
GCTCGCCAGACCGAGCGCGATCGGTGCTCGTCCCACGGCGATCGCGGCCTGGGCCGCGGCCAGCGCGGCCTCGTCCTGCGGCACGATCGCTTCGCGGTACAGGCGCGCCCGTCGCGCGAGCGATTCGAGCTCGTCGATCCGGTCGCGCACGCGCGCGCGAGCGTCGATCTCCGCTTGCGCGCGGGCGTAACCCGCCGCGCGGCGCTCGAGCGTCGCCTGCGCGACGGCGTGAGACTGCCGGCGGTCGGCCCGGATCGGCAGGCGCACCGTGGCTCCGACGACGACCATCGGGTCGAGCGAGCCCCGATTCTGGTACGCCGCGAGCCACGACCAGGTGGGCTTGGCCTGGATCCCGGCATCGTCGATCGCAGCGTCGGCGCGGCGCTCGCGCGAGCGCGACAGCAGCACGTCGGGGTCGTCCGCGGCCGCCGCTTCGGTCCACGCCGTGGGATCGTCGGGCTCCTCGAACGCCGGAAGGCCGAGCGTCGGTCCGAACGCCGGCGCTCGATCGCGGCCGAGCGCCGCGCCGAGCTCGATTTCGGCCGCGCGCCGCGCGCGCGCGACCTCGTCGAGCACGACCTCGACGCGCCGCGCCGCGGTCTGGGCCGTGAGCACGGTCTCCTGGATCCCCTCGCCGGCCTCGTAGCGCACGCGCGCGCTCTCGGCGAGCGCCGTCAACAGCACGCGCGCGTCCTCGATCAGCTCCGTCTCGCGGTCGCTGCGCCACAGTGCGGCGTAGAGCGTGACGACGCGCTCGCGCAGCCGGGCCCGCGCGCTCGCGCCCTCGGCCGAGGCGACGTGGGCGTCCGCGTCCGCGACCGCGACGGCGCGGCGCCGCACCTCGCGGTGCGGCCGCTCCTGCTCCCAGCCGAAGCTCAGGTTCGCGAACTCGGACTCGCCGAGCGTCCACTCGTCGAGGCCGTCGTTCGTGTAGATCACCGAGAGCTTGGGGTCGGGAAGCGCCGAAGCGTAGGGTGCGCCCTCGCGTGCGGCCTCGGCGCGGGCGTCGAGCGCGAGAAGCGTGGGGCTCGCCCGCTCGACCTCCTCGAGCAGCGCTCGAAGCTCCGTGGGCGGCGGCGCCGCGGACGCGGACGCGCACACGAGCGCCCACACGACGAGGAACGACGAGCGGCGTACGAGCTTGCGCATGGACTTCGACTCCCGGAACGAGGAGACACCGCGGCCGCGCGGGCGCACCACGCCCCCGCGCGCTACACAACGGGGAGTCGAGCTAGATCAGGAGCGAGCCGAGGCGGGCCAGTCGATCGGGAGGTGAGTCGTCGGGCGATGCGGCGCGATGATCCCACTGCGCCCGCAGCGTCGCGATCGCCGGCACGTCGACGTGCGCGCGAGGAGCGGCCGCAGCGGTCGCGGTCTCGATCCCCGCGCAGGCGATCGGAGCGGGCGCCGCCGTCGCCGTCTGCGGGCGCGCCGGCTCGGGAGCGTTGCAGCAGCCGCGGGTCTGCGCCGTCGGCGCGGTCTGCGGTCGGCAGCACGCACGCGGAGCCTCGGAGCGCGGGGCACAGCACGCGGGCGGCTGGGCCGCCTCGATCGCCGGGGCGACGAGCGCCAGGCCGACGATCCACGCTCGAACTCGGGACGCTCGTCGGATCATCGCGGGAAAGATACGCCTCGTTCGGCGCCGGGCGCAATCCTCAGTGCGATTCGGCCGCCGGTCGGGCCACGGGCGCCCGGCGGGCGCGCCGCAACCGGGACTTCAGCCGATCGGCCACGACGTAGAACGCCGGGGCGACGAGCAGGCTCAGCGCGGTCGACACGACGAGGCCGCCGATGACGGCCCACGCCATCGGAGCCCGGATCTCCGAACCCGGTCCGAGCTGCAGCGCCGGCGGAATGGCGGCGACGAACGTCGCGATCGAGGTCATCAGGATCGGCCGCAGCCGGACCGGGCCCGCGCGCAGCATCGCCTGCGTCGCGTCGAGCCCGGTCTCGCGGACCTGGTTCGCGAAGTCGACCAGGATGATCGAGTTCTTCTTCACGATGCCCATCAGCAGGAGCAGTCCGATCATGCTGAACAGGTTCAGGCTCATCCCGCCGATCCACAGCGCGCGCCGCGGCACCGGCGAGCGACAGCGGCAGGACGGTCAGCACGGTCACGGGGTGCAGGAACGAGTTGAACTGCGAGGCCAGCACCATGTACGCGACGACGATCCCCAGGACCAGCGCGAACAGCAGGCTGCCCATCGATTCGCGGTACGCCACGCTGGCCCCGCCGAGAACGATGCTCGTGCCCGACCGGCATCGCGCGCCCGATGCGCTCGACCTCGGCGAGCGCGTCCTGCTGGGCGTGGCCCGGGGCCACGTTCGCGAAGACGGTGATCGCGCGCTCGCGGTCGCGGCGCGTGATCGCCTGCAGCACCGGCCGCTCCTCGTAGCTCACGAGCGACGACAGCGGCACGAGGCGGCCGTTCGCCGCTCGCACCCGCAGCCGGGCCGATGTCCTCGGGCCGCGAGCGCTGATCGGCCAGCAGCCGCAGCCGCACGTCGACGCGCCGGCCCTCCGAGCCGTACTTCCCGACGCGCACGCCGCCGACGAGGGCGTTGAGCGTCGTGGCCACGTCCTCGATCGGCACGCCCAGGTCGGCGCAGCGCGCGCGGTCGGGCGTCACGCGCAGCTCGGGCATGCCCAGCTGGTAGTCGGTGTCGATGTCCACGACCACGCCGCTCGCCGCGCAGGTCGCCCATCACGCTCGCGCTCGTCGTGACCAGCTGGTCCCAGTCCGAGCCGCGCACCGAGAACTCGATCGGGAAGCCGCGCTGCGCCGTGAAGCCCTGCTGCGACAGGTCCTGCACGACGGCGCGCAGGCCGGGGATCGCGTTCAGCTCCTTGCGCACGACCGACGAGAACTCCGGCCTGGTCGAGCTCGCGCTCGCGCGGCTCCGCGAGCGTGACGAACAGGATCCCGCTGTTGACGTTCGTCCCCGCCGAAGCCGCCGACGACGGCGAGCACGCGCCGCACCTCGGGCCGCGTGGCCAGGAACTCCTCGGCGCGCCGGAAGCGCGGTTCGGTCTCCTCCAGGCTCGAGCCGACGGCGGTCTGCAGCCGCACGATGAACCGGCTCTGGTCCTGCGACGGCACGAACTCCCCGGGGAGCGCGCGCGAGCACCGACGAGCGCCACGGCGAAGGTACCGGCCGCGCCGACGAGCACGAGACCCGGACGCGCGAGACGCCCGGGCTAGCACCCGCGGAGTACACGCCGGCGAGCCAGTCGAAGCCGCGGTCGACCGCCGAGCCCGATGCGGCTGCGCCGCTCGCGCGACACGTCGAGGATCTGCGCGCAGCGCGCGGGCGCGAGCGTGATCGCCTCGAGGTACGACAGCAGCACGGCCAGCGCACAGCGTGACGCCGAACTGGAAGAAGAACTTGCCGATGACGCCGCTGCATGAACACGACCGGCAGGAAGATCGCGACCACGGCGAGCGTCGCGGCGAGCGCGGCGAACGCGATCTCGGCCGTGCCCTCGCGCGCCGCGCGCACGCGGTCCTTGCCCGCCTCGGCGTGCCGGAAGATGTTCTCCAGGACCATGATCGCGTCGTCGACGACGATGCCCACGGCCAGCGCCAGGCCGAGCAGCGTGAACACGTTGAGCGTGAACCCGAGGAAGTAGATCACGGCGACGGTGCCGAGGAGCGACATCGGGATCGCCAGCACGACGTTGATCGTGCTCGACACGGATCCGAGGAACAGCCAGCACACGAACGCGGTCAGGACGACCGACAGCACGAGCTCGAGCTCGATCTCGCGCACCGAGTCCTCGATGAACTGCGTCGCGTCGAAGTTGACGCCCAGCTCCATCCCCGGCGGAAGCGTCTCTTGATCTCGGCCATCGCCGTGCGCACGCCGTCGGCCACGGCGACGGCGTTCGCTCCGCGCTGCTTGCGGATGCCGATGCCCTGCGCCGGCGCGCCGTTGACGCGCGCGAGGCGCCGCACGTCCTCGAACCCGTCCTCGACGAGCGCCACGTCCTCGAGGTCGCACCGGGGCGCCGCCCGAATCGTCGACGACGATCCGGCGCAGCGCGTCGAGGTCGAGCGCCTCGCCCAGGACGCGCACGTTGACCTCGCGCCCTTCGCTCTCGATCCGTCCCGCCGGCAGCTCGACGTGCTGGCGCCTGAGCGCGCCATCACGTCGTCGACGGTCAGGCCGCGCTCGTCGAGCGCGCCGGCGTCGACCCAGATGCGCACGTTGCGCTCGACGAAACCGCCCATCATGATCTCGCCCACGCCGGGCACCGTCTGCAGGCGGTCCTTGACCCGGTAGCGCGCGTAGTCGGAGAGCACCTGCTGCGAGAACGGGCCCGAGAGCCCGAGCCACAGGATCGGCTGGTCCTCGGGGTTCGTCTTCGAGATCACCGGCGGCTCGATGTCGAGCGGCAGCTGGCGCTGCGCCTGGGCCACCCTGGCCTGCACGTCCTGCAGCGCCAGGTCGACGTCGCGCTCGAGGTCGAGCTCGACCGTGATCGACGCACCGCCCTGGCGCGACGTCGAGGTGAGCGCCCGCACGCCCTCGACCTGGACCAGCGCCTCCTCGAGCAGCTCGACGACGTCGTTCTCCACGACCTCGGGCGCAGCGCCTTCCCAGTCCACGTTGACGTTGATCGTCGGGAAGTCGACGTCGGGGAACTGGCTGATCCCGATGCGCGTCGCGGCGACCCCGCCGAACACGACCGTCGCGCCCATGATCATCCAGGCCAGGACCGGCTTCTTGATGCACGCCTCGGTGAGGATCACGGCGTCGTACCCACGGCCGCAGCCGGAGACGGCTCGGCCTCGACCCGCACGCGCACGCCGTCGCGCAGCGCCTCGGCCCCGCGGACCACGAGCTCCTCGCCCGCAGCCAAGCCCGAGCGGACCTCGACCTTGCCGTCGTCCGTGCGTAGCCCGAGCGTCACGATCCGCTCGTGCGCCGTCCCGTCCTGGACCACGAACGCGAGGAACCCGCGCTCGCTCGGGCGGATCGCCGTTTGTGGGATCACGGGCGTCGCGGCCGCGCGACCGACGGGAACCCGCACGTCGGCGAACGCGCCCGGACGCAGCGCGGCGCGCGCCGGATCGGTCACGCTCGCCGTGACCGTGACCGTGCGCGTACGCTCGTCGGCCGAGCCGGCGACGTGCGTCAGCTCGGCCCGGTAGGCGTGCGGATCGCCGGGGACGGTGAACGTCGCGGACAGCGCCGGACGCAGGGCCGCCGCATCGGGCTCGGGCACCTCGAATCGTACGAGCAGCGGCTCCCGGCGCACGACGGTTGCGAGGACGGCACCGGGCTGCACGTACTGCCCGGTCTGGACCGTGCGCGTCTCGATGCGCCCGGCGACCGGTGCCGTGACCTGCGAGTCGCGCAGGTTCAGCTCGGCTCGCGCGAGCGTGGCCTTGGCCGCGGCGGCGTTGGCCTCGGCGACGTGGCTGCGCGTGCGCACGGTATCGACGTCTTCGACGGGGAACAGGCTCGGGTCGCGCTCGCGCCGCTCGAGGATCGCGCGCGCGTCGGCCAGCTCGGCCTCCGCGCGCACGAGCGCGGCCTTGGCCGAGCCGACCTCGACGCGGTAGCGGTCGGGCTCGATCTCGACGAGCACGGCTCCCGCGCGAACGTCGTCACCCTCGGCGAACTGCACGCGCTCGACCGCCCCCGGGACGCGCGACACGACCTGGACCGTCTCGAACGCCTCGACCGATCCGACGGCGGCGACCACGTACTCGACGTCGCGCACCGCGGTGCGCTCGGTCTCGACCGGGAACTCGAGCGGCGGCTTGCGAGCCGGTGCCGAGCCCGCTCCGGGCCCGCCGCAGCCTACGATGACCGCGGCCAGCGCGGCGAGCGCGAGCGATCGAAGGAAGGCTCTCGACACATTCACGGTATAGCGATGCTATCCGAAGGGTCGGGTAGGATCCAGGAATGGGGTCAGGTCTCGAATCTTTGCGCGCCGTGTTTCTGCTGTGCGCGGCAGCGGCGCCCGTCGCTCTCGGCGCAGCGGCGCAGGCGCCGGTGACCCGCGCCCGCCCCCTGATGGGCTCGATCTGTGAGGCTCGCGCGTTCGGCGACGCGGCCCTCGCGGGTGCGGCGCTCGACCTCGCGCTCGACCGGATCGCGGCCCTCGAAGACGTGATGACCACGTGGCGCAAGGATGGCGAGCTCGCCCGGTGGAACGTCGCATGTAAAGAAGAGCCGCGGTCGGTCCGTGTGTCGCAAGACCTCGTGTCCGCGCTCGATGGCGCGCGGCGCTGGGCCCGCCGCACGGAGGGCTTCTTCAATCCCGCGATCGGGGCGCTCGTCGACGCCTGGGGGCTCAAGGAGGGCGGCCGCGTGCCCTCGGATGCCGAGATCGACCGGGCGCGAGAGAGCTCCTGGCACGCGTTCGAGGTCGATCGCAAGCGCTCGACGGTGCGCTGTCTCGCCCCCGGCGTCGCCCTCGACCTCGGCGGCTACGGCAAGGGGTTCGCACTCGACGAGGCCGCGCGCGTACTCCGGGCGCGGGGCATCGATTCGGCCCTGTTCAACTTCGGTGGACAGGTGCTCGCGCTCGATGCGCCGCCGGGCGAGCCGGGCTGGATCGTCGAGATCGCCCATCCCGACGAGCGCCTGCGGCCCGTGGCCGAGCTCGTGCTGCGCGACCGGAGCGTCGCGACGTCGAGCAACGCGGAGCGCGGCCATGTGCTCGATCCGCGTACCGGCCGGCCGGCCGAGTGGCGCGCTGCGGTGACGGTCGTGGCCCGCTCCGCCGCGGACGCCGATGCGTTGAGCACGGCGCTCCTCGTCGCCGGGCCCGAGCGCGCGCCCCGCCTGGTCGGGCGCAAGGCCGAGTTCGTGGCGCTCGAAGCCGAGGGGGATCGAGTCCGCGTGATCGCCGGGACGCCGAGCCTCGTCGAACGGCTGCGGTGGACGGAGGGAGGGGGGAGCGGCGATCGCTAGCGCGTCTTCTTGAGGACTCGCATCGCCCCGTTACAGTGGCTCGAATAGGCGATCTCGCCCACCGATCCGGAGCCGTCGACTAGGACGGTGATGCCAAGACCGGGATAGACCCTGAAGTACGAAGATCCTGGCTCGACGAAGACCGTCCCGATGGAGTCGCAGCCGATATCACCGAGAACGAAGTATTTCTCGCGGAATCTCCGGTCGAGATCCGCGAGGGACATCTCTCCTGGATCGACCCAAATCTCCTTGACCTTTCCGGAATGCAGATCGATGACAAACTGTGTGCGACGGAGCCCGTCGAGATCGGCGTAATCGAGCACCTCCGTGTCAACCAGTGCTTCCGCTCCGTCCTCGTTGGCCGTCGGACCGGAGTAGTCAGGAGGCCCAAACCTTCCCAGGACCGCCCGCTTGTCCGACAGATCGGGAGTGATTCCAAGGTAGCTCCCGCGCCTCCACTCGAATTCGACCCGCTCGGCCCAAATCGCAGCTGGGCTAGCGATCCCGACGCTCAAGCACAAGAGAATCACGCGGATTCTCAAGTGTCCCATGGGCTACTCCTGGTCCTGGACAGCCTGCCCCACGATAGCAAACGCTAAGATTCGAGACCTGACCCCTCCGGATCTCTTGACCCCTCTGGATCTCTCCGGATCTTCTGAGTCCAGAAGATTCTTTGCCGCGTCAAACATTTTGGGCTATCCTCCCGCGTCCGAATGCCGGAGGGGCGCGCCATGCATCGACACAAGCCGCTGTCCGAGACCCAGGAGATGTACCTGAAGACGCTGTACCAGGTCGGCGGTCCGCGCGAGATCGCCCGGGTCGGCGATCTGGCGGACGGCCTGGGCGTGAGCCCCGGGACCGTGTCGACCGTGCTCAAGAAGCTCAACGAGATGCACCTCGTCGAGCACGAGCGCTACGGCCTCGTGAGCCTGACGCCGTCGGGCAACCGGGTCGCCGAGTGCGTGGTCCGGAGGTTCGAGGTCCTGCGCGACGTGCTCGTCGAGCTCTTCGGCATCGATCCCGATACCGCGGCGGTCGACGCTTGCATGATGGAGCACGCGGTCAGCCCGATGACCGTCAACCGCATGCGCACGCTGCTCGATCGCGTGCGAGCCGGCAAGGTCACGGGGCTCGGGCGCTCGCTCGCGCTCAGGCGCACCGATCCGTGCGCGCGCTGCGAGGCTTTGGGCTCGTGCCAGGCCGAGGGACGAACCGCGAAGTGAGTCGCAGATAGCTCGATAACTAGGGCCCGGGACCGCCACCGCTGTCAACGTCGACGGTCCCGGACCCCATGCCAGGCCCGCGTCGAGTCGGCGCGGAGCCCGACGGAGTCATGATATGCACCGGAAACAGCCGTGGCCAGCGATTGTCGCGGCAACGCTCGTGCTCGCTTCAGGCGTCCGCGCCGCCGAGGAGCCCGAGAGCGCGCAGCTCCCCGGCAGCGAGCAAGGGCTCGGTCCCGCGGCCTCCAAGGTCTACGGTGTCGAGCGCGGCTTGTCGTTCGGCGGCTACGGCGAGTGGCTGTACCAGAACTTCGACACGAGCCTCGACGACGGGACGCCGTCGGGCGCGATCGACAACGCGGACAACCTGCGGCTCGTCATGTACGCGGGCTACAAGTACAGCGACAAGATCCTGTTCAACTCGGAGATCGAGTACGAGCACGCGTCGACCGGGGAGGAAGGGGAGGTGTCGGTCGAGTTCGCGTACCTCGACTTTCTGTTCCGGCCGTCGCTCAACGTGCGCACGGGCCTCGTCCTGGTGCCGGTGGGCTTCCTGAACGAGATCCACGAGCCGCCGACGTTCCTCGGCGCGCGACGCCCGCTCGTCGAGCGCGTCGTGCTGCCGGCGACGTGGCGTGAGCTCGGGGCCGGCGTGTGGGGCACCGCGGGACCGCTGACCTATCGCGGATACCTGACGACGAGCCTCGACGCGAGCGGCTTCACCGCGTCGGACGGCATCCGGGGCGGTCGGCAGGACGGATCGGAGGCCTTAGCCGAGGATCTCGCGCTCTCCGGGCGGCTCGACTACACGGGGACGCCCGGACTGATCGCCGGCGTCTCGTTCTTCACCGGCGACACGGGCCAGGGCGCCGACGTCCTGGGGAGCACGCTCGACGCCGGCGTGACGACGCTCGACGCCCACGTCGACTGGCGCTGGCGCGCGCTGCAGGTGCGTGGCTTGTGGGCCCAAGTGACCGTCGACGACGCGGCCGAGGTCGCGACGCTGACCGGCGAGACGGTCGGGGAGCAGATCGACGGCGCGTACGTCGAGGCGGGCTACGACGTCCTGGCTCACACGCGGTTCAGCCGGCAGCAGCTGATCCCGTTCGCGCGCTGGGAGCGGTTCGACACGCAGGCCGAGGTGCCGGACGCGCTCGCACCGACCGTGACGGGGGAGAACGACCGCGAGCTCCTGACCGTCGGTCTCGTGTACCTCCCGATCCCGCAGGTCGCCGTGAAGGCCGATTTCCAGAACCTGGACAACGATGTGGGCACCGGTCTCGATCAGTTCAATATCGGTGTCGGCTTTGCGTTCTGAGCGACGCTCGCGGCGTTGGACGAGCCTCGCGCTCGTCCTCGTCGCGACCGCATCGGCGCAGGCGGCGGGCGACCCGGCGGCGCAAGCCGCGGCCCGGGTCTTTCCGCCGCCGCTCGTGCTCGAGCGCGCGCCGATCGAGCTGACCGCCGAGCAGTCGGAGCGCGTGCGCGTCGCCGCCGGGAGCAAGCCCCCGTCCTCGCACATCGAGACGTTCGTCGTCCGCGAGCCCGGCGGAGCGGTTGCGGGCTACGCGTATCTCGACCGGCACCTCGTGCGCACGCTCGAGGAGACGCTGTTCGTGGCGCTCGATCCCGCAGCGCGGGTCCTGCGCGTCGAGGTCCTCGACTTCGACGAGCCCCCGGAGTACCAGCCATCCGAGCGCTGGTTCCAGCAGTTCGAGGGCCGGACGCTCTCGCCCGAGCTCCGGCTCAAGCGACGGATCCGAACGCTCGCCGGGGCCACGCTCTCGTCCCACGCCGCGACCGATGCGGTGCGCCGTGTTCTCGCGTTGCACGGCATCCTGCATCCCGGGACGGAGCCGGCACGATGAACGTGTGGCAGCGCCGTCTCCTGTGGTCTTCGACCGCCGTCGTCACGGCGAGCGGCCTGCTCTACGCCGTGCTGCGGTACCTCGTGCCGCCTTCCGATCCGTTCTCCGCGTACAACCACCCGCTGCAGCCGTGGTCGCTCGCCGCGCACGTGCTCTTCGCGCCGGTGTTGCTCTTCGCCCTGGGCTGGTTCTGGGGCAACCACGTGCTGCCCAAGCTGAAGCGCGACGTGCCGGGACGGCCGTCGGGGCTCGCGCTCCTCGTGCTCATCGCGATCATGACCGTGTCGGGCTACCTGCTCCAGGTTCTTGCGGCATCGGGAGCTCGTCCCGTGCTGGCCTGGATCCACGGCCTCTCGAGCGTGGCCTACGTCGCCCTGCTCCTCGGCCACGCGCTGCTCGCCCCGTCGGGGTCAGGTCAAAGTGCCAGGTACCGAGACCTGACCCTGAGACCTGACCCTGAGACCTGACCCCACGCCGCAGGTGGGGCGGGCCGGCCTCATTTCGGGTGGGGTCCGGCCGATGCAGGGCTGAAAAGCCCCGCTCGGTGCTGGCACGCGATCCGCTATTCGTTTCCGCTCGCGCCCGAGCGTGGATCGGGTCGCACGGAGGAAGAACGAGGATGAACGCACGAGCGATCGGTGGCCTGGCTCTAGCGACGGGTCTCCTGGCATGGGCCGCGGCCGCCGCGGGCCAGGGGGTGTGGGTCTCGAACGATGGCAAGTCGCACGTGATCGGCACGGGCGCGCACGCGATCATGATCGACGACGAGGGCGGCGAGCACTTCGACCTCGCCGACCTGAGAGACGGCGAGACGCGCGTCTTCGGCCGCGGGGACAAGCAGCTCACCGCGACGCGAACGGGAGACGAGGTCGTGCTCAGCCGCCCGGCTCACGGGAGCGAGTCCGCGGTGCGCATCACGTGCAGCGTGACCTCCGACGACTGCTCGGTCGTGACGTTCGACGACGAGCCCGACAAGGTGCTGGTCGTCGTCGAGAAGACGCGCACGTGCGTGAACGGCGACGGCGACTGCGTGGCCGACGTGGACATCGTCAGCGGTCTCCCCGGCTCCGGTGCGCACGTGGTCATCCGCAAGATCGAATGCGACGGAGAGGACTGCAAGGACGAGAACGAGCTGGGTGCCTCGCCGATGAAGGTCATTCGCGTGCGTACGCCCCACGAGTCGTCGCACGTGTCGCTGCGCTGCCCCAAGGGCGACACGACGATGCGCGTCGATTCCGCCGAGGCCGACAACACCTACCTGTGCCCCAAGCACTCGCTGCGCCTCGAGAAGCGCTAGCAAAAAGGGGACACTCTCCGTTTCTGCCTCATTTGGGGTGGAAACGAAGAGTGTCCCCGTTTCTTCAGGGGCACGCACCTCCGAGGCTCAGCGGCCTGTCGCACACGCCGAGAGCGAGCGCCTCGGGACGCTCGGCGCCGCTCGAGCTCTGGCCGTAGGACCCCTCGAGCGAGAACGTCTGGCCCACGACGACCCAGTAGAAGAACTGGCCCGCGGCAGGCACACCGGGGTTGAACGTCAGCTGGCCCGTCGCGCCGAAGCCGCACTGGCCGTTGGTCCAGCTCAGGCCGCCGGCGATCGGGCTCGCGCCCCAGAACACCGCGTGATCCGCCGCGCCGCAAGCTGGCGTGTACGTCACGTTGACCGCTGGCCCGGACTTCGCCGCACGCATCGTGTCCGGCACCTCCTGCGGTAGCGCGAACGCGCCCGAGAACTCGGACGTGCTGCCTCCCGGTCCGGTCGCCGTCGCGCTGTAGAACCCCACGCCCGCAGGTGCGATGAACGCGAACGGCACCGTTCCGCCGGCGCCGCTGTTGACGACCTGGTTCCCGAGCCAGGTCCGCCCCTCGCCGAAGCCCGACGGATCGGCCGCCGGACTCGCGTAGAAGTCGAGCAGATAGCTCCGGCTCGGCTCGGTGTTCAGCGTGCCGGACACCTGGATGTTCGGTCCGAGCGGAATCAACGCCGTGATCACCGGGAAGTTCTGCAGGTCGTTCGCACCCACATCCGGATCCCCGAGATCGTTCGGTGTCACACCCGCAGGCTCGAGGTCGATCCCCAGATCCGCATCCTCGAAGATCGAGTTCGTCCGGATCGAGTTGTTGTACCCCCCGCCCGTGACGGAGATGCCGGGGCCGCGGTTCCGCGCCAGCGTGTTGCCCGAGACGTCGTTGCCCTGACCGATGAACACCGACACGCCACCCAAGGAGTTCGTGGTCGAGGTCTGACCGATGTAGTTGCCCTGCACCACGTTCCCCAGGGCGAGGGAACCTTGCGCGACCACGCCCCAGGCGTTCCCCGAGATCGTGTTGCCGCCGAAGGCGCCGCCGATCTGGTTGCCCGCGGCGTCGGCGAGATCCACGCCATGCCCGCCGTTCTCGAGGCCCGCGGATCCGCCGGCGTTCGAGCCGATGTAGTTGTTGTACACGCCGTTGCTGAGCACCCCGGTGTAGGTCACCGTGATCTGCCACGCGAGGAGCGTCCCCGAATCGCCGCCGACCTCGTCGACGATCTCGAGCGTCCACAGGCCTCCGATGCGCCCGCCGTCGGCGTACGACAGCGGCTGCTCGGGCCGGAAGACGCCCGCGAACGGCGCGGCCCCGGCCCCGATCGGCGTCGCCGCCTCGTCGTCGAACGCGGTCCCCGTGTAGTTGTCGCCGCCGCCCCCGCGGTTCTGGGCCAGCGGGATCCGGATGCCCGTCGGATCGACCAACGTGATGTCCAGGTCGCCATCGAACGTATGGTTCAGGTTGATGCGCACGTCGAGATCGCGAATCGCGCCGTCGTCCGGCACGAACAGCACCGACGCGATCGTGGCCAGGTCGGGGATCGGCTTGGGCACGTCGGTCGAGCTGTAGGTCGTCGGGCCGAGCGTCACCGAGTTCGTGCTGATGAGGATGCCGTCCCAAAAGTTGCCGGCGATGACGTTCGGGGCGGCGAACGGCGCACCGATCGAGTTGGACCGACCCTCGAGGACCCAGACCCCGTTGCGCTGGTTCGGGATCTTGACCGCCGCCGCGGCATCGACGCCGATACGGTTTCCGACGAGGTAGTGGTTGTTCGACGGGATGAGGATGCCGTCGTTGGCATTGCCCGAGACCACGTTGCTGTCGAGCGTGTCGCCGCTCTCGTACAGGCGCACGCCCGTGCCGTTGCCCAGCGCCGCATTTCCGGCGGCGTTCGTTCCGATGAGATTGCCGGCGACCGTGTTGCTTCCGGGGCCCGCGCCGTTCAGCTCGACGCCGGTCGCGTTCCCCGAGATCACGTTCCGCGCGCTGGCCGCGAGGCCGCCGATCAGCTCGCCCCGCGAGTCGAACGACACGAAGCCGGCGAACAGGTTCGGTAGCGCGCTGCTCCCCGTGAGATCGGTCCCGACCAGGTTGCCCTGGTACCGGTTGTCGTGGGTCAGCTGGATGCCGATCCCGTAGTTCGGATGGCTCGAGACCACGTTGCCGGTGCCGGCGGCCGTTCCGCCGACCGTGCAGCCGTTGGGACCCGAAACCAGAACGATGCCATTGAACCCGTTCGGCAGAGCTGCGGCGCCCGTGAGACTGGTACCGACGAAGTTGCCCTCGACCCGGTGCCCACGCGAGAGCCCGCCCTGGATCCATACCCCCGACTCCGCGTTGCCCGAGATCAGGTTCCCGTCGGCGCCCGGTCCGCCGATCACGTCGGATGCCTCGTCGTCCACCAACACGCCGAAGTCATTCCCGACGGCGGCGGTGCCCGCGGCGTTCGTTCCGATCCGGTTGCGCTGGACCGAGTTCGCGATCGTCCGGTGCTGGAAGCGCAGGCTCCACGAGTTCAGTGTCCCCGAGTCGCCGCCAACCGTGTCGTCGATGCGCAGCGTCCAGGTCCCGTCGACCGGTCCGCCGTCGAACGCCGAGAGCGGGGACTGCGGAATGAACGTGCCGGTGAACGGCGGCGCGCCCGCGCCGATCGGCGTCACCGCCTCGTCGTCGAACGTCGTGTTCGTGAAGTTGTCGCCCGAGCCGCCGACCCCCGCGGCGAGCTGGACCGAGAGGCCGCCTGGTGAGACCAGCGTCAACTTCAGATCGCCGTCGAACGTATGGCTGAGATCCAGCGTGACGTTGACGTCCTCGACGACCGACCCTTCGGCGATCGTGATCGTCGACGTCGTCGTCGCGAGGTCGGGCACCGGCTTGGGCACGTCGGTTGACGCCGCGATCTCGGAGGCCGGCCCGCCCTGGAGATAGACGCCGGCGTTCGTGTTGCCCGAGATCACGTTGCCCCGCACCGTGCCGATCCGACTGAACGCCGAGCCCAGGAGCGCCACGCCGTTCGTGTTCGACTGCGCCGAGGTCCCGGACAGGTTGATCCCCAGGTAGCACTCGTCGACCGCCGAGCTCCACGTGCCGTCGAACCGGATCGCATCCCCGGGAAACCGCACGATCCCGAGCCCGAGAACGGCGCTCGCGTCGGGCCCGTGCCCGCTGAAGCACAGGCCGCACACGGCACCGCTCCCACCCCCCTCGACGAAGACGATCGGTGAGCTGACCCACCCGGGTTGCGTGCGGCCGTCGATCGTCACCCGATCGGTGATCGTGGGAAGTGGGCTCGTCACGCTGATGACGTAGGGCCCGGGTCCGGGGAGCGTGAAGTGGATCTGATCCGGGCCGCCGATCGTGTTGGCGTCGAGGATCGCCTGGCGCAGCGAGCCCAGTCCGGCGTTCAGCGTGTTCGTGACGAAGAAGATCGCCCGCGGGACGACCTGTGCCGTCGTCAATTGCCCGCGGCCCGTCGACTCGAGGAGCACGAGGTCCGGGCTCGCATCCGAGTCGAGGTCGAGCGGAAGCGCCGCGACCGCGGCGTCCTCGAGGTCGAGCGCGAGGTCGAGGCCGCTGCCGGTCGCGATGTGCGCCCGGGGGGTGTCGTCGAGAGCGACGACGTCGTCCCGACGTGCGCTGGACACGCGCGCGACCGCGAGCGCACGCGCGTTCGGCACCCGCTCGAGCCGCTCGAACGCTGCCGGGCGATGACCCGGCGCGCGGTGGGCGAACCCTGCGGGGTCGAGGACGACGATGTCCAGGACCGCTTCGTGCGTGAACCGCCCGAGGACGATCTGGTCGCCGCGGAATCCCAGCGGCCGCCGCTCGAGCGTTGCCGGCCCGGCGGCCGCCTCACGCTCGACCGTTTCACCGAGGTGTCGGTCTCGGCCGTTCACGACGAACAATTCGTCCTGTGCCACGGCGACGATGTCGCCGTTCAGGTCGCCCTGGAGCTCGCCCGTGGCCAGAGCGGTCGGGAGCGACGGCAGCGCGATCCGCTCGGGGGCAGCGAACAGGGCGCCGGCGGGCGACTCGTAGACCTCGAGGCTCGCGCCGTTCGGCGTGCCCACGGCGGCGACGACGTCGGCGATCCGGTCCTCACGGTTCACGGCGCCGACGGCGAGCGCGGCGAGCGGACCCCCGAGCGCGACCGTGCGCGGCGCGCCGAAAGAGCCCGTGCCGTCTCCGCGGAGGACGACGAACGCCGATCGGTTCTTCGAGGCCACGAGCAGATCGGCCCGGCCGTCGTTGTCGAAATCCCCTGCGCCGAAGAAGTCGGGCGCGAACGGGGTCGCGACGACGCGCGCCTCGACGCCGAAGCTCGAGCGTGTCTCGTGCGGGTCGTACGGGCCACGAGACAGCGGATCGCCGCGGTGGACGACGATCGCGCCCTGGCTCCCGAGAGCGAAGAACGCGGCGACGTCGTCGAGACCATCGCCATCGAAATCGGCCGAAGCGAGTCCGACGGGCCGCGCGCCCCCGGATTCCACCGCGCCGACCACTGGATCGTCCCCGACGAGAACGGCGGTCGTTCGTCGGGACGCCAGGTCGGGTGGCGTCACGGGAGGAAGCGGCGTCGACGGCTCGGGCGTCGGGGCCCGCTCCGCTGCGCCCGCTGGGCCACGGAGCGGGGGCGATGGCTCGGTGCGCCTGCCGCTCGACATGGCGCTACCGGTGACGAGGACAGTGAGAGCAGCCAGACCCAGGACGATCCGAGGTTTCATGACGCCCCCCCTCACGAGTGACGCCGGACGGTTGAAAGGAGTGTGCCTCGGGCAACTTATACGCCCGTTCCGTCGGTTCCGGAGCGCGTTTTTCTCGGGGTGCGGCAGGCGCCCGGCGCTACAATCGTGCGACAGGGCCGAGCGTAGTGGGAGGTGTCCGATGCAGGACGACGCCGAGCGAGAACGGCTGGCCGCGCTGCGCAGCTACCGGATCCTGGACACGGAGCCCGAGCAGGCGTTCGACGATCTGACGCTCCTCGCATCCCAGATCTGCGACACCCCGATCGCCCTGATCTCGCTGATCGACGCCGACCGCCAGTGGTTCAAATCGCGCATCGGCGTCGACGCACGCGAGACGTCGCGCGATATCGCGTTCTGCAACCACGCGATCCAGCAGACCGAGACGCTCGTCGTTCCGGACGCGCTCGAGGACGCCCGATTCCGCGACAACCCGTTCGTCGTTTCCGATCCGAAGATCCGGTTCTACAGCGGGGCGCCGCTGGTCACGGCCGAAGGCCATGCGCTCGGGACGCTGTGCGTGATCGACCGCGAGCCCCGTACGCTGAGCCCGGAGCAGATCGAGGCGCTCGAGGCGCTCAGGCGTCAGGTCGTGGCGCAGCTCGAGCTCAGACGCAACCTGAGGGAGCGGGAGCGTCTCGTCGAGGAGCTGCGCGACGCGCTCGACGAGGTCAAGAAGCTAACGGCGCTGATCCCGCTCTCGACCGCGTGTCGGCTCAACGTGGTGATCCCGGCCGACCCGCGGGCGATCTCCACGGTGGCCGACGGCGTGATGCAGATCCTGGGCGAGAAAGCCGGCGCCGAGAAGCGGGTCGAGATCGACATCGCGCTGCGCGAGGCCCTGGCGAACGCGATCAAGCACGGATGCAAGAACGATGCGACGAAGCAGGTCCAGTGCTGCGTCGCGATCGAGGAGGACGGCGAGCTGTTGATCGTCGTTCGCGATCCGGGGGCGGGCTTCGACGTCACCGCCGTGCCCGATCCGCGCGACGTTTCGTGTCGCGCGAGGACCAGCGGTCGCGGCGTTTTCCTGATCAATCAGTTCATGGACGAGGTCCGATACGAGGACGAGGGGCGCGAGCTGCGCATGCGCAAGCGCGTGGAGCGATCGCGGGCCGAGCGGGCGCCCGAGGCGTGAGGTTGCCTGGATGCGCAGGGTCGCTGCCATCGCCGTGCTCGTCCCGCTTTTCGCGTGCGGGGAGGATGCAAAGCTGGCAGCGCCGGCGTCCTCCTCTTCTGACCCGGCGTTCTCGACCGAGCTGGAGCTGCGAGATGCCTCGGGCGCCCAGGCCCAGAGCTTCTCGGTCGGGCAGCCGATCGCGATGGTGCTGCGCGTCCGCAACGGCAGCCAGGCTGCGCGCCGGCTGACGCTCCCCACGTCGCAGGTATTCGACTTCGAGGTCGCCGATCGATCGAGCGGTGCTCGCGTGTGGCACTGGTCGCATGAGCAGATGTTCGCGACGGTCGTGACCGAGATCGTGTTCGAGGCCGGAGAGACGAAGGAGTACTCGGCGACCTGGGATCAGACCGCCGACAGCGGCACGACGGTCCCGCAGGGCGAGTACCGAGCGGCCGGATTCGTCAACACCTCGGAGCCCGGCCTGCGATCCGCAGCCGTTCCTCTTACGATCCACTAGAGGCGATGACGGCCGGTACTACCCACACAATCCCATCACCCGCCCGAGGTCTGCTCGGGTTCCTAGTCGCGCTCGGTGTTGGCGGCCTCCATTTGGCGCTGGGCTTCTCGGATCTTGCTCCCGGCGAGACGATGGGACTTCGAATACTGGAATTCTACGTCGTGGCCTTCCTTGCGGGAATGGTACTCGGCCTCTTCGTCGCAAGGAGATGGGTCCTCCTCTGCGGCGTTGGTTCCTGGGGCGCCATGCTTGCTGCCGCAATGCTGTTCGCAATGCGTGAACCGCTCTGGATTCACGTAGGGCCCGGTTCGTTGGTTGCCTTGTTCCTCGGTGGCGCCGTTGGCGCGCTGCTCAGGAGACTTGCACGAGTGGCCCCGTGCGATTCGCGATCGAGTAGGCAAAGAATCGAGACCTGACCCCTAGCCCCTAGCCGACGGCGCAGCGGTTCGGTCCGGCCTCGAGGTCGAGCGGCTCGTCGTCCCCGAGGTCGGCTCGACCTTCGTTGACGGCGAGCACCATCTCGAAGTTCGGCGGCTTGGCACCGAGTGCGGCGACGATGTCCCGCGCGAACGTGTCCTCGTCGAGGTCGAGCGCGGCGAGCTGCGGCCGCACGTCGCCGAGGCGCGCGCCGATCGGCTGGCGGTCGAACGGGATCGGGGAGCTGTGGTGCCCCGGATACGCCCACACGTCGTCGCCGAGCGCGAAGATCCGGTGCAGGCTGCGGTAGAGCGCCCGCGCGCCGGCCTCGGCCCCGGCATCCCCGCGCTCGAGGTCCGGCCGGCCGAACGCGCGCACGAACAGCGTGTCGCCCGAGAGCAGCACGCGGTCGTCGACCTGGAAGCACGTGCTCTCGCCCGTGTGGCCCGGTGTCGCGAGCGCCCGGATCGTCCGCTCGCCGACGCGCAGCGTCTCGCCGTCCGCGAACGGAACGTACGGAAAGCGCACACGATCGTTCGGTGGCAGGACGAGCTTCGCCCCGGTCGTCTCGGCCAGCTCCCCCGCGCGCGACACGTGGTCGGCGTGTACGTGCGTTTCGAGCACGTGCGTGATGCGCAGGTCTTCGCGGTCGGCGATCTCCTCGTAGGCCGCCACGTCGACGCACGGATCGACGACCACCGCCTCGCCCGCCGAGCCCAGCACGTAGGACAGGCAGCCCTTCCCGAGCCGCTGGACCTGGATCAGCTCGTCGTCGATCGGCGCCTCGGCCCACACGCCGCTCCAGTCGTGCATCCCGCCTTCGAGGCTCGCCGCGTCGAACCCCAGCGTGCGCAGGACCGCGGCGGCTTTGCGCGCCACGACGCCCATCTTGCACACCGTGATCACCGGGACGTCGCGCGGCAGCTCGGTGGCCTTGCGGATCAGCGGCTCGACGTGGTCGCGGCGCAGCGCGTCGTACACGGCGAGGTTCCGGCTACCGAGGATGCTCCACGCCTCGTGCTCTGCCGCGTCGCGGATGTCGACGATCGACACGGGCTCGCCGGCCTCGAGCCGCGCGCGCAACTCCTCGCAAGTCCATTCGTGCATGTTCGAGGATGCCCTGGTTCGTCAGTGGCGACAGTGTACGACGATCGGGCGCGCGTGCAAGGGAGGTGTGCACGATTTTGATTTCGACGCCTGTTCGCTAGGATTGCGGATGCGCCACGCCTAGGCGCACGATGCACGAGCGGCCGTCGACGCCGCGCCGGCACACGACGAGGAACCGTCCGGACACGAGCGGAACGCGCACATCGTCGCGATCGCGCGCCGTGAGCACGAACGATCCGACGTCGAACACGACACCGTTCTGCACGCCGTGCTCGCCGACGTGGAACCGCATGAACCTCGCCGATCGAATCGTCCGGATCGCCTGCGCGTGCATCGCGTCCCCACCGTTGCATTCCTTCTACGACGTCCTGCGGTCGTATGGATGCACGGAGAGTCGACGCGGTTTCCCCGCGCTGCGACGGCACCGCGCGGGGGCGCCTCGCGGATGCTACGAAATGAGACCCGACCCCACCTGCTCGAGCGACAAGCCGCGCGCCAGGGCGATGAACATCTCCTGGGCCGCGCGGCGGGGCTCGCCGTCCTGCGGCTGGCGCCTGACGTACCGGCCGTCCGGCCCGCAGTCCCAGGCCGAGCAGTTGTCCCGATCGTAGACGTCGAGGATCTCGCCCAGCTCGCGGGCCAGGTCGGGCGAGGTCACGGGCACGATCGTCTCGACGCGCCGGTCCAGGTTGCGCTTCATCCAGTCGGCCGAGCCCAGGTAGTACTCGAGCTTGCCGTCGTTCGTGAACTCGTACACCCGGCCGTGCTCGAGGAACCGGCCCACGACGCTGTACACGCGAATCGACTCGGACAGTCCCGGGACCCCCGGACGCAGGCAGCACAGCCCGCGCACGTGGAGCGTGATCGGCACGCCGGCCTGGCTCGCCTCGTACAGCTCGCGGATCAGCTCCGGATCCTGGAGCTGGTTCAGCTTGGCCCGGATCCCGGCGTGGCGACCGGCCGCCGCGTGCGCGGCCTCGCGGCGGATCAGCTCGACGAACCGCCCGCGCATCGCCTGAGGCGCGACCACCAGTGTCCGGTAGCGCCCGGAGGGCAAGGCGCCGGTCAGCTGGTTGAACACCGCGGCGACGTCGCGACACACCGCCGGGTCGGACGTCAGGAGCGCCAGATCCTCGTAGATCCGCGCCGTCCCGGTGTGATAGTTGCCCGTCCCGATGTGCGCGTAGGACCGGGTGCTTCCTTCTTCTTCGCGCACCACGAGCGCCAGCTTGACGTGGGTCTTCAGCTTCTCGAAGCCGTACGCGACGTGGGCGCCTTCGTTTTCGAGCAGCTGACCCCAGGCGATGTTCGGCGCCTCGTCGAACCGCGCCGTGATCTCGACCAGCACCGCGACCTGCTTGCCCGCGCGCGCGGCCTCGGCCAGCGCGCGCACGATCGGCGAGTCGCTGCTCGTGCGGTAGATCGTGAGCTTGATCGCCAGCACGCGCGGGTCGGCGGCGGCGGCGCGCAGGAACCGGAGCACCGACGTGTCGAACGAGTGGTACGGGTGGTGCAGCAGCACGTCGCCGCGTCGGATCTCGTCGAAGATCGCGCTCGGGTCGTCGAGCTCGAGATCGGACAGGCGCGGGTGTGTGACCGGGACGTGGGCCGGGAACCGCAGCTCGTCGTGGCCCTGGACCTCGAGCCGCAGCAGATCGGCGAGGCCGAGTAGCGTGTCGGTGGGGTAGATGTCGATCGGACCGACGGCCAGCTGCTTGGCCAGCCAGCCCCGGAGCTGCTCGGGCATGTTGCTCGATACCTTGAGCCGCGTGACGCCGGCGAACTTGCGGGCCTTCAGGTCGGACGTCACCTGGCGGATGATCCGTCCCGGGTCGAGCGAGGGATCGGTATCGTCGGGATCCGAGGCGTCGGGCGGCTCGGTGCTCTCGATGCCGCGGTTCACGCGGAACAGGTACGTGCGCGTCGACGTCGCGTCGGGCAGCACGAGGTCCAGGTTCGCCGCGATCAGCTGCTCGAGCGGCACGACGCCGCGCCCGCCCGGCACCGGGATCCAGCGCGGGCGGTTCGTCGGGACCTTGAGGCGCACGAACCGCGGAGTCTTGCGCTGGCCGGCGAACACCTGGATCGCCAGGTTCAGCCCCTGGTTGCTGATGAACGGGAACGGGTGCTGGGCGTCGACGGCGAGGGGGGTGAGGATCGGGAGGATCGAGCCCGCGAAAAACTCGCGCAGCTGGGCCCGCTCGGCGTCGGTCAGGTCCGCGTAGTTCCGGATCCCGATGCCCGCGCGCTCGAGCGCCGGCAGGATCTCCTCGCTCATCGTACGCGACAGGACCTTCATCTGTTGCAGGGTCTCCTCGCGGCACAGCGCGAGCTCCTCGGCCGGCGTCCGCCCGTCGATCGAGCGCCGCGCGGCCCTCTTGCCCTCGCGCTTGAGACCCCCGATGCGCTTCATGAAGAACTCGTCGAGCAGCATCCCGATGATGCCGGCGAACTTCACGCGCTCGAGCAGCGGAAGCTCGGTGTCCTCGACGAGGGCCAGGACGCGCCGGGCGAACGCGAGCCAGCTCAGCTCGCGGTTGAGGTACGCGGCCCCAGGGTCAAGTGGCGTTTCGGTCGGTTGGTCGTCGTCCACGAAGCGTCTCCGGTCTTCGTTTCCCCGTCGGTCGGGGTGTTCGGCTGTGCGTCGGTCTCGATGCTCGGCTTGCGCGCGGGTGTGCGCCGCGGCCGAACCGCGTCGGCGAGGCGCGTGTCGAACGCGTGCTTCACCCGCTTCCACGGTTTCCCGCGCACGGTGCGAAACTGCCGCGGAAGCTGGCGCCGCAGGCTCGTCGCATGGCGGGCGATACGCTCGGCGAGTGTTCCCATGGCGAACAGGGCTTCGCGCGGCAGGCGCTTGCCACCGGCCGCGCGGATCTCGTGGATGAGCCCGAGCATCACGTGGCAATCCTGGTGCACGCCCAGCTGGTCCTGCAGGGCCACGAGCCGGGCGACGATCTCCTCGGCCGGCCGGCCGTACAGCGACGCGTGGAACTCGAGCGCGTAGCGCAGGCGTTTGGCCAGGATGCGCAGGCGATGGATCTCGTCGGCGCTCGAGTCGGGCTTGAGTCGCTCGCCGGCCCGGCGCACCTTCTTGTACGCCCGGATCAGCGTCTCGGGGGCGACGAGCGCCGACGGCTGGCGCGCGGTGCCGCCGCGCGTGCGCGGGCCGCCGTCGACGAGCGCGCCGAGCGCGGTGAGGAGCCGGACGTAACGCCGGGAGTCGAGGGCCCGGAGCATCCGGGCGCGGGCCCGCTCCCGGCGGCGCAGCAGGACCGCCGATACGGCGATCGCCGCCGGATCGAGCGCCGGGTCCTGGCCCGCCTCGGCGGCAAGACGTCCGAGCTGTACGTCGAGGTCCCGTACCTCGCCGAGCGCGCGCCCGAGCCAGCCGAGCTCGCGGCGCACGCGCTCGCCGCGCCGGGGGATCGCGTCCTCGAACACGGCCAGCGCCGCTCGCAGACGCCGCGTCGCGACGCGCATCGCGTGCAGGGCCTCGGGGTCCTGTCCGAGTCGCGTGCCGGGCTCGTGCGCGAGCAGGCGGTCGCGCTGCTTGCGCAGCGCGCCGAACGCGATCTCGCCCGCCGTCTGGCGCGGCTCGACGCGCGGCCGAGGCCGAGCGGGCGCGGGTCGGACCGCGGTGGCCGCGGTGGCCGCGGACGGATCGTCCGGATGTTCCATGTGAAAAATACCCGTGGAAACCGACGGCATTCTAACGGCATCGTGCGGCGCCGGACAAGGCGACCGATCTAGGGCATCGTGTTACAGTCCGGCGACGTGGGGAAGCTCGCTCGCCGGGCGACGATCGGGATCGGCGCCGTTTGCGCGCTGTGGCTGGTCGTGTGCGTGTTCTTCTACGTCGCGATGCTGCAGCCGCCCGAGCGCTTCGGCCGCATCATCGCCGGGATCCCCGGACCGCTGCGGATGGTGATGGCCGCGCTGCCGTTCGAGACGATGTGGAACTCGGCGCGCGGCGGCGACCTGGCACCCGGCGATCCGGCGCCCGACTTCTGTCTCGCCGAGGCGCAAAGCATGGAAGACGCCGCGCCAGGCGCGGAAGACGCGCAGCCGAGCGGCGAGTGCGTACGGCTGTCCTCGTTCCGCGGCTCACGACCGGTCGTCCTCGTGTTCGGCAGCTACACCTGACCGCCGTTCCGGCGGGAGGTTCCCGCCCTCAACGACCTGTACCGGCGGTTCGGCGATGCCGCAGCGTTCTTCGTCGTGTACATCCGCGAGGCCCATCCGACCGACGCCTGGGCCCTGGCCTTGAACGAGCGCGAGGGCATCCTGCTCGCGAGCCCCAGGGACTACGCGGAGAAGGCCGGTGCGGCGCGCACCTGCGTGCGCCGGCTCGCGATCGAGATCCCGGCGCTGATCGACGACTTCGACAGCACGACCGAGAACGCCTACACCGCATGGCCCGACCGGCTGTACGTGATCGATCGCGACGGGCGAATCGCGTACAAGGCGCGGCCGGGGCCGTTCGGCTTCGTGCCCGGGGAGGTCGAGGCGACGCTGGGGCGGCTCCTCGGCGGCTAGCAGGGGGGGGAATGCACAACAGCGGCCGTACGCGCGCACAGCATCTTCTTCTTCTCGGCGTCCCGCTCGGCGCGCTCGTCGCGCTCGGCGGCTGCGAGGACGCCGCGCTGAGGCGACCGACCGTGGCCGGGACGCTGCGGATCTACCTGGCCCGGCACGGCGAGACCGACTGGAACGCCCAGCGCCGGCTGCAGGGCGGGACCGACGTGCCGCTCAACGCGAAGGGCCGGGGGCAGGCGGCCGCGCTCGCGGCGCGGCTCGACGGCGTCGCGCTCGATGCGATCTACTCGAGCACGCTCGTGCGCAGCCGCGAGACGGCGCAGGCTCTCGACGGGCGGGCGCCGATCGAGGCCTTGCCCGGTCTGGCCGAGCAAAGCCTGGGCAAGTTCGAGGGTGCGTACCTCGACGGGCGCGATCCGCAGATCGAGGCCGAGTACCGCGCGCGCACCGCCGATCCGGACGACGTGCTCGACGGCGGCGAATCGACGCGCACGCACCTGGCGCGCGTGCGGGGGGCGATCGAGGAGGTCCGGCGCCAGCACCCGTCGGGCACGGTGTTGATCGTCGGTCACGGCGGAACGAACCAGCTCGTCCTGGCCGTGCTGCTCGACCTCGAGCTGGCCGACGTCGAGCGCGTGCGCCAGGCCAACGACGAGGTCTACGCGATCGACCTCGTCCCGCGCCACCCGCCCACGCTGTGGAAGCTCGTGCCGCTCGAAAAGCTCGAGGAGTTATGAGGGGTCAGGTCTCGGGGTCAGGTCTCGGGGTCTGACCCCGAGACCTGACCCCATCCTTCGACCGGCACCTTGCCCGAGCCGTCGGGCGGGTCGATCACGTACGCCGGCAGGGCGAGCCCGCCGCCGAGCCGCTGGCGCAGCTCGCGGTAGAGCGCGAGGCCGCGCTCGATCTCGACGTAGAACGAGCCGCCGCCCTGCACGCGGTCCGGGTGGTGCAGGTAATACGGCTTGACCCGCGCGCCGACGAGCGCACGGCACAGCGCTTCGAGAGTCGCCGCGTCGTCGTTCACGCCGGCGAGCAGCACGCTCTGGTTCAGCACCGGGAGCCCGGCGGCGAGGAGCACGTCGATCGCCGCGCGCGCCTCGCGTGTGACCTCCCGTGGATGGTCGAAGTGCAGGACGACCCACATCGGCAAGCCCGAAGCCAGCGCGGAGGCGAGCGCAGGCGTGACGCGCGCGGGATCGTGGACCGGCGCTCGCGTGTGCGTGCGCAGCCGCTCGAGCTGCGGCAGCGCCGACAGGCGCTCGACGATCCGCCGTAGCTCGGCGTCGGGCAGCACGAGCGGATCGCCACCCGACAGGATCACCTCGCGCAGCTCGGTGCGATCGGCGAGCCAGTCGAGCGCGGCGTCGAGCTCGGCCGGCGTGGGATCGCGGTGCGCGCCGTCGGGGAACGCGCGGCGGAAGCAGAACCGGCAGTACACGTGGCACCGCGAGCTGACGAGCAGGATCGCGCGATCGGGATGCTTGCGCACGACGAACGGCACCGGGCTCATCGCGCGCTCGCCCACCGGATCGTCGAGCGCGCCCGGATCGGCATCGATCTCTCCGGGCTCGGGGAACGCAATTCGCCGGATCGGGTCTGCGGGGTCTCGCGGATCGACGAGGCCGAGGTAGTAGTCGGTGAAGCGCAGCGGGAACTGCCGCGCGGCGACACGCCGCGCCTCGTCGAGCCCGGGCAAGCCGAGACGCCGTGCGACCTCGGACGTCGCGACCGCCGGGCTACCCTCGAACCGAGGCTTACCCTCGAACCGAGGGGCACCCTCGAACCGCCGGCCCTCGCTCATGGTCGGTCATGATAGCGAGCGGGGGTAGCCTCGGCCCTTGCGCCGTGTTCTATAGTTTGGGTCTCGCATTTCGAGGGGTTCCCGTGTACGAGACGAACGAGTTCCGCAAGGGCCTGAAGGTCGAGATCGACGGCCAGCCGTACATCATGGTCGACTGCCAGTTCGTCAAGCCCGGCAAGGGCAACGCGTTCACCCGCACGCGGCTCAAGCACATGGTGACGGGCGCGGTGATCGACCGCACGTACAAGAGCGGCGAGAAGCTCGACTCGGCGCACTTGACCGAGCATGCAATGCAGTTCATGTACGAGGCCGACGGCGACCTGCACTTCATGAACATGGCGAACTACGAGCAGATCACGATCCCCCGGTCGCGGCTCGAGGAGCATGCCAACTGGCTGCACGAGAACCTCGAGGTCAGCGTGCTGTTCCACAACAACCTGCCGATCGCCGTCGACCTGCCGAACTTCGTCGAGCTCGAGGTCGTCGAGTGCGACCCGGCGGTCAAGGGCGACACGAAGTCGAACGCCTCGAAGCGCGCCACGCTGTCGACGGGAGCGGTGATCCAGGTGCCGCTGTTCATCGACTCGGGCGAGCGCCTGCGGATCGACACGCGCACGGGAGAGTACGTCGAGCGCGTGAAGCGCTGAGCCGGAAGGTGCGCGGCGTCACGCCTTACCCGCCGTTCGGGGGGGCGCGCGTGCCGATCGCGACGGCTGCGCGCAGGGGCGGCCCGGTCGCCGGGCGGATCCAGATCACGAGCGCCGGGTCGTGGCTCGTCGACGCCTCGGGCCGCGTGCGGCTCGACGCGATCGAGCCCGCAGGCGCAAGCGACGGCGACTGGGTCTCGGGGACGCTCGTCGTCGAGGACGAGCGACAGCGCCTCGTCGCCACGGTCGTGCACGCGCCGCACCTCGGCCCGTCGCCCGACCCGGCTCTGCCCGAGCGATTCACGCTGCTCTCGCGCCGCGCCGAGATCGTCCACGCTGCGCGAGAGTTCTTCCACGACCGCGGGTTCCTCGACGTCGAAACGCCGGCGCGCGTGCCGTGTCCGGGCCTCGAGCCGCACCTGCGGGCGTTCCCCGCGGGGAACGGGCTGTGGCTGATCACGAGCCCCGAGCTGCACCTCAAGCGCTTGCTCGCCGCGGGCGCCGAGCGCGTGGTCGAGCTCGCGCGCGCGTTCCGCGACGACGAGCGCGGGCCGTGGCACAGGCCGGAGTTCCTGCTCGTCGAGTGGTATCGCGCGTTTGCGGGACTCGACGCGATCATGGCCGATTGCGAGGAGCTGGTGCTCGCCTGCGCACGAGCTGCCGGAGCGACGAGCGTGGGTAGCGCGTGCGCGCTCGAGCTGCCGTTTGCGCGCACGACGGTGCGCGAGGCGCTCTCACGGTCGACGGGGCTCGATCTCGCGACGCTACAGGACCGCACGGACCTGGCTCGCGCCGTCGCCGGACGAGGTCATCGCGTCGCCGCCGATGAACCTTGGGACGAGCTGTTCTTCCGCGTCTGGACCGCCGAGGTCGAGCCCGGCCTCGGCCGCACGCGGCCGGAGTTCATCACCGACTATCCCGCAAGCCAGGCCGCGCTCGCGCGCACGCGCCGCGAGAGCTGGGGCGAGGTCGCCGAGCGCTTCGAGCTCTACGTCGCCGGGATCGAGATCGCGAACGCGTTCTGTGAGCTGAACGATCCCGTCGAGCAGCGCCGGCGCCACGAGGCCGATCGCGCCGCGCGAGACGCGGCCGCGGCTCCGGTCTATCCGCTCGACGAGCGGTTCCTGGCCGCGCTCGTCTCGGGCATGCCTCCGGCGAGCGGGATCGCCTTCGGCCTCGACCGCTTGAGCGCGCTGCTCCTCGGCGCCGACTCCATCGACGCGATCCTGCCGTTCTGACAGCTCGCCGGCCGCGAGCGGAGGCGCGCGAGCGCGGCTCGCGACCGGCGGTGTCGAGGAGTGGAAAGGTTTAGGGCTCCGGCGTCGGCGAGGGCGACGGCTCGGGCGTCGGGCTCGGCTCGGGCGTCGGCTCGGGCTCCTCGTCGGGGCAGAGGCCGCTCGCCGGATCGAGGATGTCATTCTCGTGGCCGGCCTTCGGCGTCGTGTTGTTGATGAAGTGGCCGTTGATGCACCCGCTCCCGCACTCGATGCGCTGGAACTTGATCGTTCCATCCTGTCCATCGAAGTGGCAGATGATGTGCTTGTCGTCGGGACCTCCGACGGCCAACGTCGCGATCGCGAGCCCGGCGACGACGAAGATCGCGCCGAGCGCAGTTTGTCTGACTCTCCGCATTGTTCAACCCTCCAGGTTGTGGTTCCCGCTGAACGGTACGAACACTTCTTGCGGTTGCACCCCCCAAACGGGGACACTCTCCTTTTTCGACGCGTCGGGTATCGTGGCTAGCGCATGCCGAGAGGGAGCGAGGTCACGGTCGTCGGCGGCGGGCTCGTGGGGTCGCTCCTCGCGATCCTGCTCGCCCGGCGCGGGCACCGGGTCACGGTGCACGAGCGGCGGTCGGACCTGCGGGCGGGGCCGTGCGGGCGCTCGAGCTGACCGTCCCGGTGTTCCAGCCGTACGGACGGGACGAGAGCGAGTGCAACTACTCGATCTCTCGGTCCGCGCTCAACGAGTTCCTGATCCTCCGCTCACGGGATCCAGTTCACCACGAGCGTCAGCGGCGACTCCTCCACATCCTCGACGAGGCTGTTCACGAGGAACCGCTGTCCGTCTCGCGTCGCGGCGTAGATCGGTACCGGGGACGCCAAGCGGAGCTCGAACAGCGGGGTCGCCGAGCCGACCACCAGATCGTCGCTCGAGGTCTGGATCTCGACCGCCGTGAGCCGGCGTGCGTCGTCGACGAAGTACAGCTCCTTGCCGTCGCCTCTCCACCGGGGCAGCGCGCCACCATTGGTGGAGACGAGCCACTTCCGAGAGGCCCGCGGGAGCGGGGAGATGTAGATCTCGCTCCGGTTCGACTCGAGGGACTCGTAGGCCACCCAGCGCCCATCGGGCGAGAATGCGGGGCGCCTCTCGTTGTTGGGCGTCCTCAGGTATTCGGCCGGTGTAGGATCGCCGGACGCCGGAACGGTCCAGAGATCCGAACCGGTCTTGGCGTCCAGCGAGCTGAAGACGATCAACCGCCCGTCGGCGGACCAGTCGCCGGCCCAGATGTCGTCGACGCCCGTCTCGAGAAACTTCACCTGATCGCCGGTGCCGGAGACCGGGCGGACGAACAGGGCGGTCCTGCCGGCGGGCCGGGAGGTGTAGACGATCTTCTGCTCGTCCGGCGACCACCGCGGGCTGGACTGGCCGCCGGGCTCGAACGTGAACCGGGTCCTCAGGTTCGGAGTCCGCACCAGGTCGTAGATCCACAGGTCGACATCTCCCGTCCGCTCATCCGCGATCTCGACCACGGCCCTGCGGCCGCTCGGAGACAGCTCGACCCAGTTGTGCCGGGCCTGGCTCCCGACCGCTCCGAGCTGCTTGCCGGATCGGTCGAACCACAGGAGCTGGCCGCGGTTGCCGGCGGTCCCGGTCTGGTACGCGAGAACGCCGTTGCCCGACACGGTGAACACTCCGTGCGAGTAGGCGGCGTCGAACTGGATCCCGTCGGCGATCGGGAACGCGGCTCCGGACAAGCTGGCACTTTCGGCATCGAACGGCTGCGCCATGAGGGTCCTGTCGAACACGAAGAACAGGTACCCCGAGGCGTACGCCACGTTGCTCGATGCCTTGAGCAGGGGCGTGGCCTCCTGCCGGTCGAGCGCCCCGATCATGAGCGAATTGAGCTCCAGATTCTCCTGACCGCCCCTCACGCGGTCCAGGTACACGAAGCGCCGGCCGTCGGGCAGGAACCAGGGCCAGCGATGCGTGTCGTCCGTCGTTGGATCGTAGGCGGTGACCGGGCTCGACTCGCCACCGGCGTCGGCGACCCGGTGGATCGGTCCGACGCGGTCTGGCGTGAAAACGATCACGCCTTGGGGGCTCCACGAGCCGCCGCGCCCCATCGGCGCCGCACACAGCGTGAGCGACGGCCCGCCCGTGGCCTCCACCTTCTTGAGCTTGCCGTCGGCGAAGAAGCCGACCGAGCGGCTATCCGGCGACCAGAACGGATACCGCGCGCCCTCCGTGCCGGGAAGCGGGCGCGACACCAGCGAATCGACCGGACGGATCATGAGCTGCTCGGCGCCGCCCTTCGTCCGGACGACCAACGCGATCTGGCGACCGTCCGGAGATAGCGCGGGCGGGCCTGCTCCTCCGGGACCCTGGGCGAACGAGAACAGAAAGCCTCCCTCGGGAGGTGTGACGAAGGCGCGCACGGTTTGCGGCACGACCAAGGTCACCCGGCGGTAGGCCAGACCCAGCACGGCTGCTGCGACGAGCAGCACGGCCGCGATGCTCCACGCGGCGATCTCGCGGCCGATCGGGCGACGGCTTGAAGCGGGGGTCTCGGCCGCCGGTACCGGAGTTCCGCCCTCGGCGATCCAGCGCAGATCGAGCAGCACGTCCTGCATCGTCTGGCGGCGCTTGTCGGGATCCTTCGCCAGGCACGTTCGAACGAGCCGGTCGAGGGCCGGCGGAGAAGCGGGCGCAAGCGTCGTGATGGGCGGAGGCTCCCGCTCGAGGATCGCGGCCACGAGGGAGGCTTGTGTCTTCCCCTCGAACGCCCGTCGACCGGTCAACATCTCGTACAGCACGAGGCCGAAGGCGAAGATGTCGCTGCGCGCGTCGGCCTCCTGCCCTTCGATCTGCTCGGGCGCCATGTAGTGAAACGTACCGATGATGGAACCCGCCGCGGTCAGGCTCGTCGCCGTGGCCAGGTGGGTCGACGGCCCTGCGTCTGCTCCCGTGCTCTTCGCCAGTCCGAAGTCCAGCAGCTTCGCACCTGTCGGGGTGAGCATCACGTTGCCGGGCTTGATGTCGCGGTGGATCAGCCCTTGTCGGTGCGCCCGATCGAGCGCGTCCGCGATCTGTATCGCGAAACGCAACGCGTCGTCGAGCGGCAGCGCCCCGCGACCGAGCCTCGCCGACAGCGTGTCTCCCTCGAGATGCTCGAGGACGAGGTAGTCCACGCCGGCGTGCGAGCCCACGTCGTGCACGGTGCAGATGTGGGGGTGGTTGAGCTTGCTGGCCGCCCGGGCCTCCCGCTCGAACCGCTGGCGCAGCGCGGGGTCCGCGGACAGGTGTTGCGGCAGCACCTTGATCGCCACCGTTCGCTCGAGCCGCGTGTCGCGCGCCCGGTACACCTCGCCCATCCCACCCGCGCCGAGCGGGGCCAGGATCTCGTACGGGCCGAGACGAGAGCCGACGGACAGCGGCATGCTGCGATGAGACTACCAGAGCCGCCCGCACCCACACGAGCTATCGTGCCGGACGCATGCCCAGGGGGAGCGAGATCACAGTTGTCGGCGGCGGGCTCGTGGGGTCGCTCCTCGCGATCCTGCTCGCCCGGCGGGGGCACCGGGTCGCGGTGCACGAGCGGCGGTCGGACCTGCGGGAGGGGCCGGTCGAGGCGGGGCGGTCGATCAACCTCGTGGTCACCCGGCGCGGGATCCGGGGGCTCGAGCGGGTCGGCCTGGCCGAGCGCGCGCTCGAGCTGACCGTACCGGTCTACGGCCGGATGGTCCACGGGGGATCGGGCGCGCCCGTGTTCCAGCCCTACGGCCGAGACGAGAGCGAGTGCAACCACTCGATCTCACGGTCGGCGCTCAACGAGTTCCTGATCCGCGAGGCCGCGGCGTGCGGCGTGCGGTTCCGGTTCGATTCGCGGCTCGTCGACGCCGATCTACCGGCGGGCCGCCTGGTGTTCGAGGACCCGCGCGACGGGACGCGCCAGGAGGTCCGAGCCGACGTCGTCTTCGGCACGGATGGCGCGCGCTCGGCCGTCCGCACGGCGCTCACGCGCCTTCCCGGCTTCGACGAGCGGATCGAGCCGCTCGGCCACGGCTACAAGGAGCTCGACATCCCGGCGGCACCCGGCGACCGCCGCCGCGGCGGCGGCTTCCGGATCGAGAAGAACGCGCTCCACGTCTGGCCGCGGGGGGCGTTCATGCTGATGGCGCTGCCGAACCCCGGGGGCGACTTCACGGTCACGCTGTACCTGCCCGAGAGCGGCCCGTTCGGCTTCGATCGCCTGACTTCACCCGAGCAGGTGACGGCGCTGTTCCGCGAGCAGTTCGCCGACGCCGTTCCTTTGATCCCGGACCTCGAGGCCGCGTTCTTCGCTCGGCCGACGGGCGCGCTCGGCACCGTCCGCTGCCGCCCCTGGCACCTCGACGGCCGGCTGCTGCTCCTCGGGGATGCGGCCCACGCGATCGTCCCGTTCTTCGGTCAGGGCATGAACTGCGGCTTCGAAGACTGCACCGTCCTCAACGATCTGCTCGGCGAAAGCCGCGGCGATTGGAGCGCCGTGTTCGCCGAGCTCGAGCGCCAGCGCAAGCCCAACGCCGACGCGATCGCCAACATGGCCATCGAGAACTTCGTCGAGATGCGCGACCGCATCGGCGACGCGCGGTTCCTGCTGCGCAAGGCGGTCGAGCACCGCCTGGAGGTCGAGTTCCCGCTCGAGTACCGCTCGCGCTACTCGATGGTCATGTACAGCCACATCCCGTATCGGACGGCGCAGGAGGCGGGCGAGGTCGAGCAATCGATCCTCGACGACCTGTGTCGCGATCTCCGCTCGGCCGACGAGCTCGACATCGATCGCGCGCGGCGGCTCGTGCACGAGCGCCTGACCCCGCTCCTGCGCGACCGCGGCGTCTCCCTCGAGTATTGATGATTGGGGGGTCAGGTCTCGGGGTCAGGTCTTAGGGTCAGACCCCGAGACCTGACCCCCAAAAAACGTCAGCGGCGGCGCAGGAGCCACAGCAGGCCGAGCCCCACGGCGAGCGCCCCCACGAGCAGGGCGATACGGCCCATCGCCGGCGCGCTGATCTGCATCACGCCCTCGGTCGTGACGAGGCGGATCTGGTCGCCGCCGCTCAAGTTGAACGTGAAGGTGCCGCTGCTTATCGTCGTCAGCACGCCGCCGTCGAACCGGATCGTCTGCTGGATCAGCCCGCCGACGCACGCCAGGTTGTACTCGTACGTGTGGGACTGGCTCGTCTGGCCGCCACCCGAGAGCACGGTGGCGGAGAGCGACGCCTGGCGTCCGGCGCACGGTCCCGTGTTCTGCCACGCGTAGAGCGTCTGCGGCCGCTTGCTACAGAACCAGTCGGTGTTCCACGTGCCGGCGATCGCGTCCTCGACCTCGCTCCCGTCGCTTCCCGTCGGGATCGTGCCGTTACCCGCGACGACCGGGACCGCGGCGAAGACGGATGCCACCAAGCACAGCCCGATGCCCCAAGCTTTCATGAGCCCCTCCAGCGGTCCCCGCCGCAGCGCGCGGCCGCCTCACCGCGACTGCCTGTTTAGTACCCGCAGCGGGCGCTCGAGGCAAGCGCGGGATTCGTCCGTGTGCTGCGGGCGATGCCGCAACCGGCGAGCAACCCGGGAAGTAGCTTAGGATTGAACCGCTTACGGGGGAAGCGTGGAAGACGACCGTCGAGAGTCGGCGCCGGCCGGAGACCGGACCTGGGTCCAGGGCTCGGGCGCGAGCGCCGCGCGCACGGACGAGACGATCGGCAACTACCGTGTGCTGCGCACGCTCGGCGAGGGCGGAATGGGCCTGGTCTACGAGGCCGAGCAGGTCCGCCCGGTCCGCCGGCGCGTGGCGCTGAAGGTCATCCGCACCGGGCTCGAGGGGGACGACATCCGCCTGCGCTTCGAGTCCGAGCGCCAGGCGCTGGCGCTGATGGATCACCCGGCGATCGCCCGCGTGTTCGACGCCGGGGTCACGGCCGAGGGTCGACCGTTCTTCGCCATGGAGCTGGTCGACGGCGTGCCGATCACGGAGCTGTGCGACCGCGAGCGGCTCGACCTGAAGGAGCGGTTGCGCCTCTTCGCCCTGGTCTGCGACGGCGTCCAGCACGCGCACCAGAAGGGGATCATCCACCGCGACATCAAGCCATCGAACGTCCTGGTCGCCGGGTCGGGCGCCGAGCGCTCGATCAAGATCATCGACTTCGGTGTGGCCAAGGCCACGACCGAGCGCCTGACCGACCGGACGTTCATGACCGAGATGGGCCAGCTCGTCGGCACGCCGCAGTACATGAGCCCCGAGCAGGCCGACATGCGCGGCCTGGACATCGACACGCGGACCGACGTGTACCTGCTCGGCACGCTGCTCCACGAGCTGCTCACGGGCTGCCTGCCGTTCGACCCGCGGCTGCTCCACGAGCGCGGCCTGACCGAGTACCGCCGGCAGGTGGTGGAGGTCGACCCGCTGCGCCCGAGCGAGCGGCTGGCCAAGCTCGAGCCCGCGGCGGCGCGCGAGGCCGCGCAGCTCCGCTCGACCGAGCCACTGGCGCTCGTGCGCGCGCTGCGCGGCGATCTCGACGCGATCACGGTCAAGGCGCTCGAGAAGGACCGGGCGCAGCGCTACGCCTCGGCGTCCGAGCTCGCCGCAGACGTCGGGCGGTTCCTGCGCAACGAGCCGGTGACGGCGACGCCGCCGAGCGGCCTGTACCAGCTGCGGAAGTTCGCCCGGCGCCATCGCGTGGGCGTCGCCTTCGCCTCGGTCGTGGTCGTGCTGCTCGCCGGTTTCGGCGTGTCGATGGCGGTCTACGCCTCGGCCCTCGCGCGGGCGCGCGATCGCGCGGAGAGCCAGACCCAGGCCGCGAACCAGGTGGCGGGCTACCTGGTCGACCTGTTCGACAGCAGCGATCCGGAGAAGGCGGACCGCTCGACCGTGACCGTCCTCCAGGTCCTGCACCAGGGCCGGGACCGGATCAAGGACCTCGCCGGGCAGCCGGTGCTCCAGGCCCGGATGCTGCGCACGATGGGCGAGGTGTACACGAGCGCCGGATTCCTCGAGGAAGCGCGCCCGCTCCTCGAGGATGCGCTGCGCATCAGGCGGGAGCAGCTAGAGCGCGAGCAACAGGGGGTCACCGCGCTCGACGTGGCGGAGGCCGAGACGAGCCTGGCCGGCCTGCTCGTGCAGCTCGGGGAATACGACCGCGTGCAGTCGCTCTACGCGGACGCGCTGGCCACGCGCGAAGCCGAGCTCGGTCCGAACGACCTCGAGGTCGCGCGGAGCATGACCAACCTGGCGAACATCTTGGGCCTGACCGGCCGGGACGCAGAGGCGGAGGAGCTGCACCGGAAGGCGTTCGAGATCCGCGAGAGAACGCTCGAGCCGGACGACCCCGAGATCGCGACGAGCCGGGCGAACCAGGCGATGCACCTCGAGCGCGCGGGCAACTACGCCGAGGCGCGACCGCTCTACGAGCGAGCGCTGGCCACCTGGCGCCGGGTCGACCCGCCGAACGTCCCGCGGACGCTCGAGCGGCTCGGTTGCGTCGCCGAGGCCGAGGGCGACCTGCCGACCGCCGTTCGTTACCACGAGCAGGCGCTCGAGCTGCGCCGCTCGATCTACGGGAGCGATCACAGCGACGTGGCCAAGAGCCTGCTCGCGCTCGCGACGCTGAGCGCGCGGCAGGGCGACACGGCTCGGGCGACGGCGCTCCACGACGAGGCGCACGCGATCTACGAGCGCGCGCACCAGCTCGACACGCCGATCGTCCAGTACCAGGAGGCGGGCTACCTGGCGACGGTCGGCCGCACGGCCGAGGCCGTGGAGCTTCTGCGCCTGGCGGTCGTCGACGGCGGCTACGCGAACGCGAACGAGCTCCTGCGCGACGTGCGCTTCCGCCCGCTCGCGGCAGATCCGGGGTTCCAGGCCATCGTCGCCGCCGCCAAGAAGTAAAACGGGGACACTCTTCGTTTCCACCCCAAATGGGGCAGAAACCAAGAGTGTCCCCGCTTCCGTCAGTCGGGGTCGGGGTGGCCCTTGAGCTGGGCGCGCAGCTCCATGTTGCGCACGAGCCGATGCAGGTAGTTCGGGTGCACGTCGAGCAGCTTGGCCGCCATGCCGTGGTTGCCGTGCGCCTCTTCGAACGCCTGCAGAATCACCCGCTTCTTCACCTCGAGGACCGCCTCGTGGTACCCGCCCGCCGGAGCGGCGCTCGTGCCGCGCGGCACGGCCTCGAGCAGCTGCTCCGGTAGATCCTCGGGCAGCACGAGATCCGCCGCGCCGAGGACGACCGCACGCTCGATCGCGTTCTCGAGCTCGCGCACGTTGCCGGGCCAGGCGTAGGCCATCAGGCAGGCGCGCGCGGCGGGGCTGATCCCGGTGACGCGCCGGTTGCACTTCGCCGCGAACTTCTCGGCGAAGTACCGCGACAGCAGCGGAATGTCGTCCTTGCGGTCCCGCAGCGCGGGCGCGCGCACCGAGACCACGTTGATCCGGTAGTACAGGTCCTCCCGGAACGTCCCGCCGTGCACCGCCTGCTGCAGGTCGCGGTTCGTCGCGCAGATGACCCGCACGTCGATCTTGATCGGCCGCGTGCCGCCGACGCGATCGAGCTCGCGCTCTTGCAAGACGCGCAGCAGCTTGGCCTGGAGCGCCGGCGCCAGCTCGCCGATCTCGTCGAGGAACACGGTGCCGCCGTGGGCCAGCTCGAGCTTGCCCTTCTTCTGCGCCACGGCCCCCGTGAACGCGCCCTTCTCGTGGCCGAAGAGCTCGCTCTCGAGCAGCGACTCGGCCAGGGCCGCGCAGTTGATCGCCACGAACGGCTGGCTCGCGCGCGGGCTGTTGCGGTGGATCGCCCGGGCCACGAGCTCCTTGCCCGTCCCGCTCTCGCCGTGGATCAGCACCGTCGAGTTGCTCGGCGCGACCTTGGCCACGAACTCGTAGACCGAGCGCATGGCGCCGCTCTCGCCGATCATGTTGTGCTCGATCGCCAGGTCCTGCCGCAGGCGCTCGTTCTCCTTGCCGAGCTGCTCGCTGTGCGACGTGCGGTCGAACGCGCCCGCGGCCATCCCGGCCACGGCGGCGAGGAGCCGCAGGTGGTCGACGTCGAACTTCTTGCCCGGCGCCGACGCGTCGACGTAGATCGCGCCGAGCTTCCGGCCGTCGACCCGCAGCGGGACCGCGAGTACCGACCGCACGCCCTGCAGGCTCGGCGCTCCGCTGAAGTCCTCGCACGCGAGGAGGTCGTTCGACAGCACGGCGACGCTCTTCGACAGCACGCGCTCGACGATCGTCTGGCTCACGCGCACGCCGGCCGCCGAGCCGTCGCGGATCTTCGCGTAGCCCGGACCGATCTGGCCGTCGGCCTCGAGCAGCAGGATCGCGCCGCGCTCGGCCGGGACGACCTCGAACACCGAGGCCAGCAGCTGGTCCGCCAGGTCCTCGACGGTCGACGGCGCGTTGACCACGGACGCGACGTGCACGAGCGTCCGCAGGTCCTGCATCACGCGGCTGTACGGCGAGTCGCTCGCCGGATCGCCCGGGCCCCCGAGCTTGCGCGCGTCGTCCCACGGCAGCTCGACCGGTGCGGCGCCGAGGACGTTGCGCGCCAGCTCGACGCTCGTCTTGGGCGACTGCTCCGCGTCATGCACCAGGAACAACAGGACCGAGTCGCCGACGCGCACGTGGTCCCCGTGGGACAGGCGCTGGCGCTTGACCGGCACGCCGTTGACCAGGGTCCCGTTCGTGCTGTCCAGGTCGTTCACCTGGTAGCCCTGATTCGTCTGACGGATCACGCAGTGGCGGCGCGAGACGAGCGGCTCCTGGAGCCGCAGCCCATTCACCTCGTCGCGGCCGATCGACAGCTCCTCGGTCGAGATCTCGACGACGGCGCCATTCCTGGGTCCAGCGATCACGGCGATGCGCGGCGTCATGGGTCGGCAGCTCTCCCCTGCAGGTGGCGTCGGCGGAGCCAGCTTCCCGGGGCTGGTCCCGGCGTCCCCTAATCTACCGCGGTCGGGCGCGGGCGGCGGAACCGCGGGGTCGAGGACGCGAAAAAAGCGCGGAGGCGGATTCCCCCTGAGGTCACCGCCTCCGCGAACAGGGGAGTGTGGATGAAGCGACGTCGATGGTTGCGGCATTTCGAATTCCCTCGGCTCCTGGAAGCAGCAAGGCAAATGCCAGAGCGCCACGCGCGCAAAACCCAGCGAATCCTTGGCTGCGGGGCGGGGAGCCTATCCGAACGGATAGTCGGGAGGCGGGGGGCTAACCGGTGAGATAGTCCAGAAAGGCGAAGGCGGGATCCTTACCGGGTCCCGCCTTCGCGCGCTCGAGAATCGATGCTCGTCTCCATCAGCGGATGTAGCTCTTGCGGGGCGGAAGGGCGACGGACTCGGCACCGGCTTTGATCTGGCTCTTGGTCTTCATGGCATCTCTCCGTTTTGCGTTCGGCGTTTGTGTTCGTTCGTTCCATCTCAGCGGATGTAGGTCTTGCGGGGCGGAAGGGAAACGGACTCGGCACCGGCTTTGATCTGGCTCTTGGTCTTCATGGCGTTCTCCTCGTCTGTTCGGCGTTAGCGGATGTAGCTCTTGCGGGGCGGAAGGGAAACGGACTCGGCACCGGCTTTGATCTGGCTCTTGGTCTTCATGGCGTTCTCCTCGTTTCGTTCGGCGTTAGCGGATGTAGGTCTTGCGGGGCGGAAGGGAAACGGACTCGGCACCGGCTTTGATCTGGCTCTTGGTCTTCATGGCGTTCTCCTCGTTTCGTTCAGCGTTAGCGGATGTAGCTCTTGCGGGGCGGAAGGGAAACGGACTCGGCACCGGCTCTGATCTGGCTCTTGGTCTTCATGGCATTCTCCTCGTTTCGTTCGGCGTTAGCGGATGTAGCTCTTGCGGGGCGGAAGGGAAACGGACTCGGCACCGGCTTTGATCTGGCTCTTGGTCTTCATCGTGGGCCTCCTTTCTTTCTTGTTTGGCCACGCCTCCTGATAGAGCAATGGCGATGCCAGGCTCAGAAGCGGGAAAACCGCTCGATCGCTATCCGTTAGGTTCTCGCGCGGGGGTCGCGCGGCGGTTCGAGCTATCCGAGCGGATAGCGCGACCTACGGATGGGCGATCACGAGGAGCGTCGGCGCGCGCTCGAGCACGCAGGTCATGCAGCGGCGCAGGCTCTCGGGGTCGAGCGCGGCGAAGCTCTCGTCGAGCACGACGAGCTCGGCGCGCTGGAGCAGCGCGCGGGCGATGTACACGCGGCTGCGCTCGCCGTGCGAGAGCTGCCAGCCGGTCTCGCCGACCATCTGCAGCAGGCCCGCGGGCATGCGATCGAGGAGCGGGCCGAGGCCCAGCTCGCGGCACACCTTGTCCGCCTCGGCCAGGTCGTCGACGTGGGCCGGCCAGCCGCGGCCCATCAGCAGGTTGAACGCGAGCGTTCCTGTGAGCACGTGGTTCTCGTGGAACTGCGGCGCCGTGGCGATGCGCGAGCGCCAGGCCGGGATGCCGAGCGTCGCCCGATCGAGGCCGCCGAGGAGCACGAGCCCCGATCCGGGCTGGCGCAGGCCGGCGACGATCGAGGCCAGAGTCGACTTCCCGCCGCCCGATGGCCCCTCGAGCAGCACGCGGTCGCCGGGATCGATGCGCAGCGAGCAGCCGCGGAGCACGGGCTCGCCGCGGTCGACGTAGCGGAACACGACGTCCGACGCCGAGACGAGCGGCCCCGCCGCGTCCGCCGCGGCGGCGCCCTTCGCGCGCTCCGCGGCGGCGGTCGCCGCAGCGGCGGCGCGGGGCGGGCGGACGATCTGGGGTCGCGCGGCCGCGCGGAAGAGCGGGGCGATCGCGCGCCAGGCCACGATCGCCCCGGCGACGTGCCGCGCGCCGCCGGCGAGGCGCGAGAGCGCCTGGTGCGCCAGGAACACGCCGCCGAGCCCGATCGCGAGCTCCTCGACCGACGCCGTGCCGCGCACGAACGCCGGCGCGAGGCCGGCGAGACCGACGGCGAGCCAGCCGGTCGGGATCGCGAGCGACAGCGTGGCGCCCGTGCGATCGAGATGCCGCGACCGCGCGAGCAGCCGATCGAGCGCCTCGTCCTCGCCCGCATGCCAGCGCGAGCGCGACTCCTGGGCCAGGCGCGTGCGATGGCCGACGAGCCGCTCGACGAGGTCGTGCGTCAGGCCGACGCGCGTCCCGGTCCAACCCTCGCGTGCCCCGAGGTAGCGCAGGCCGACGAGCAGGGTCAGCGCGACCCAAGAGAACAGCGCGAGGACGTGGAGCACGCCCCCGGCCCCGAACGCCAGGACCAACGCCGCGGCGAAGATCTCGATCCCGGCGAGGATGCCGACGAGACCCCCGCTGATGGCGAGCGACTCGACCGCTTCGGACTCGATCACCTGGCCGAGGAGCTGGCCCACGCCGCGATGCCGGATCTCCTCGGGCTCGAGGCGCAGCGCGGCGGCGAGCAGCCGGCGCTTGATCAGACCGCCCGCGGCGAGGGCGACGAGGCCCTGGCACCAGCTCGCGAGCATGCCCAGCGGAACGAGCGTCAGGAGGATCAGGGCCCAGGCGACGAGCCAGCCCGCATCGAGCCGGCCCTCGAGCGCGCCGCGGCCGATCGTCCACCACGACAGGATCCACAGCGCGCAGCTCGACGCGTAGGCCAGGACCAGGCCGCCGAGGGCGCGCGGGAGGCCGATCCCGCGCAGCTGGTCGAGGAAGTCGGCCGACGGCGGAAGCGCGATGCTCCACACGCCGTCGATCGGCTCCGTGCCGAGCCGCTCGCCGAGAAGCGCGTTCACCGAGCGCGCGCGGCGACCGTGTGGCACCCCGGCGCTCTCGAGGAGCCGGGCGATCTCCACGCGCGTCGAGGCTTCGAGCGCTGAGACCTTCTCGCCGAGGACGTCGTCGATCGCGACCCACACGCGCGATCCGTCGGGCGCGAGGAGCTCGACGCGGCGGCGGCTCCCGCGCAGGACGACGAGAAGCGCGGCGACAGCAGCGCCGATGCGCACGAGCGCCGGTCCGCTCGTGCGGAGCCACCGCGCGAGCTCGGCGTGCGACAGGCCGAGCTCGTCGATCTCGATGCCGATCCAGGCCGCGGCCTCGTCGAGCCAGCGCTCGAGCGCTTTGCGGTCGCGCGGCGGAGGGCCCGCATCCCCGAGCGCCCGCGGCTCGAGACCGGCGTCCGCGGTGAGCGCCTCGAGCGCATCGCCCAGGCGGTCGAACGGCCAGGCGTACGCCGCGATCCCCGTCGCGCGGCTCACGCGTTCTCTCGGACGCGCCCGTCGTCCAGGCGAAACCTGCGCCACGAGCGCGTGCTCTCGAGCCCGTCCCGCAGCTCGCGCTCGGTGTCGAGGAGCGCGCCGAGGCGCGAATCGGGCTTGCGTGTCAGCTCTGAGGGTGCTCCGTCCTCGACGATCCGTCCGTTCTCGACGACGAGGACGCGCTCGAAGGATGCGGCGTCCGAGACGTCGTGGGTGATGCACACGAGCGTCGCCGCGCGCCATTCCTTGCGCACGGCGGCGAGGAGCCTTGCGCGCTGCGCCCGATCGAGGCCGCGGAACGGCTCGTCGAGGATCGCCAAGCGCACGTCCTCGCGCAGGAGCGCGCGGCCGAGGCGCACGCGCTGGCCCTCACCGCCCGAGACGAGCGCCCCGCCTTCGCCGAGCGCGGTCTGCAGGCCGTCGGGCAGCCGCTCGACGAGCTTGCGCATCTCGGCCACCTCGAGCGCGCGGCCGACGGCGGTGCCGTCGGCGCCGGGCCCGCCGTACTGCAGGTTGTCGAGGAGCGAGCGGTTCCAGATCTGCACGGCGGGATCGACCCACGCGGTTCTCTCGCGGAGCCAGGCGATGCGCGGGGCATCGAGCGGAGCGCCGTCGACCGTGATCGCACCTGAAGACGCCCGGTGCCAGCCGAGGAGCAGGCCGACGAGCGTCGACTTGCCGGCGCCCGACGGGCCGACGATCGCCACGTGTTCGCCGGCTCCGATGTCGAGCCGCACGTTGGTCAGGATCTCGTGGCCCGCAGCGCGCACGCTCACGCCGTCGAGCTCGATCCGTACGCCAGAAGAAGAAGTGGGGTCAGGTCTCGGGGTCAGGTCTTTCGACCTGACCCGCAGACCTGACCCCACCTCGTCCTCCATCTCCTCCGGCGCACCGAGCGGCTCGAGGAGGCGGAGCGTGAGGTTGCGCACCTCGGGGTACTGGCGCAGCGCGAGAGCCAAGCTCTGTCCGAGCGCCGGGAGGTGCAGGGCCCAGAAGACGAGGAGCAGGACGACCGACGCATCGCCGCCACGCGCGGCATGGGCCAGGACGATCCACGCCGCAAGTCCGAACCCGCACACGCCCCCGAGCGCCTCGACGCCGACGAGGGCGCTCTGAAGCGCGACGCCGGCGCGGGCCCACTTCGCGAGAAGCGACTCGTGCTCGCGCCTGACGGCGCGCTCGGCCCGATGGCAGCGGATCGGGACGAGGCCGAGAAGGGCGTCGAAGTAGAACCGGCTCAGCGCGCCGACGTGCGTCCGCACGCGCATGTCGCGCTCGACGAGGAGCGGCTGCGCGCACAGGGGCAGCGCGACCGAGACGCTCGCCAGGATGCAGGCCAGGGGCGCGCTCGCCGGGTCGAGCCATGTGATCCCGGCGACGGTGAGCACGAGGCCGAAGAGCGCATGGAGCGCCTGGCGTCCGATCTCGGGCAGCTCGCGAATCTGATGCAGGCTGTGGCTGCGCTCGGCCATGTCCGACGCGAGACGGCTGTGGAAGTACCGGTCGGGCAGACGCGGGATCTTGCGCAGGAACGCGACGCGCAGGCGCAGCTCGAGCTTGCGCCCAAGTCTCAGGACACCGGCGGCGAGCGGGATCTCGAGGAGCGCGAGCGCGGTAAGGAACAGCAGCACGGCCGCCGTCGCCGCGAGGCGCTGCCGCGCAAGCCCGAGGTCCGACCACACGTGCAGCAGGCCGCGAAACACGAGCGCCTCGACGAGCACGCCCGCGGCGGCGAGGCCGAGCGCGGAGACGAGGACCGTCGGCGCAAGGAGGCCGTCCGCGCGCAGCAGGCGCAGCAGCTCGCGGCCCGCTCGCGCGGGCCGCTCCTCGAGCGCCGAGGCGAGCTCCACGGAGGGGTCAGGTCTCGGGGTCAGGTCTTTCGACCTGACCCCGTTCACCCTGACAAGCACGATGCCGCTCGCGGCGACCCGCTCCTGCCCCTCGGGCCCGGCCTCGGCTGGCTTGACCGACCAGCATCCGGCCGGGATCGCCGCACCGTCGGCGTTCTCGACGAGCGCGTCGAGGACGCGCAGACACTCGGTCCCGCGCGCCAGCCCGCCCGACCGCACGATCGCGGTCACCGCCCGCGTCGCCGCGTCGAGCGTGGCGAGCTTGCGCCAGCCCTCGTCGGTCGACGCTGCGCCGATGCGCTCGGCGATCGTCGTGCGCTCGAGCCCCAGGGCCGAAAGCCTCGAGCCGAGCGGCTCGAGGAACGCAGGTGAGCCGGCCCACTCGCGCCAGTACGCCGCATCGACCACCGACTCGTGGATGTAGGCGTCGTCGAGGAGCCTCTCCCCCGAGATCCACTTGCGCCCTGTGGCGGGGTCCATCACCTGAACCAGGCCGCCGTGCTTGCGCCAGGCCACGACGAAATGCGTGGCTCCGCTCGGCGAGCGCACGACGAGCAGCGCCGGGAGCTGCGCCCGACCTGGGAGGAGCAGATGATCGGGCGGGATCAGGATCTGCTCGGCCTCGAGCCCCGCGCGCTGCGCGACCTCTTCGAGCGTGTCGATCGACGTCCCGTCGAGGTCGGTCTGGCACGCCTCGCGCAGCCGGCCGTAGCTCGCGTGGATCCCGAACCCCTGGAGCAGGCACGCCAGGGCCGCGGGCCCGCAATCCATCGCCGACGTCTGGACGATCTCGGGCGCGAAGTACCGCGGGATCATGGCGCAGCGCCGGCGGCGCGCAGGAGCAGCACGGCCGGTGAGACGCGCTCGACCTCGACCTCGATCGTGCCCGGAAGGCCGTGCTCGAGCGGCAGCTCGGGGTTCGATGCGCCGTCGACTTCGAGCTCGACGCGCACACGCCCGTCGCGCAGCTCGGTCGACATGTGCGCGACGCGCGCGCGCAGGCTCC
This sequence comes from uncultured Acidobacteriota bacterium, assembly GCA_963824225.1. Lineage (GTDB taxonomy): Bacteria > Acidobacteriota > Polarisedimenticolia > Polarisedimenticolales > Polarisedimenticolaceae > CAWGOF01. The sequence continues at coordinate 3,054,416 of CAWGOF010000003.1, forward strand.
CGTACTGGCTCGACGGGAAGCTCGAAAGCCTCAGCCGCGCCGGCTGTCCCGGGCGGATCCGGCCCAGCGCGGCCTCGGGCGCGAACTCGGCCACGACGTGCAGATCGCCCGAGCCGAGAACCACGCCGAGCCGGTCGCCGGCGTGCACGAACGCCCCGGCCTCGATCGGTGCGGCCTCGACGATCGTCCCGCGCACGGGCGCGCGGATCGACTTCTCCTCGGCCTCGCGCTCGAGACGGCCCGCAGCGACCTTCCCCGCACCGATCTCGCCCAGGACGCGCGATACCTCGCGGCGCAGCTGCTCGATCCGCGCCGCGCGGTCGCGCTCGCGCGTCTGGAGCTCGGGCTCGAGTCGCGCAGCCGCGAGGCGCAGGCTCTCGGCGCTGGCGTTGGCCCGCTCGGCCTCGGCCGCCGCGCGCTCGTACTCGGCGTCAGACAGGAGCCCCGTGTCGTGCAGCCGCTTCGCGCGATTCAGCGCCTGGGCCGCGGCGGTCGCGGTGACGCTCGCCTCCGTGTGCCGCGCTCGCGCCTCGGCCAACCCGGCGCGCGCGGCCTCGCGCTCCTGGCCGAGCGCCTGCTCCTGGATCCGGATCTCGCCCTCGAGCGCGCTGAGCTGCGGCGCGAGCGCCCCCGTGCGCGTCCGCGCCTCCTCGATCCCCAGCCGCTCGGGCTCGGTCGCCAGGGCCACGAGGACCTCGCCCTCCTCGACGGCGCGGCCGAGCGCGAGCGCGCTCGACACGACGCGCCCCGACACCGGGGCCTCGAGCGCGTGGGCCGCGCGGTCGAGCTCGACCCGCGCCGCCGTGCTCACCTCGTGCACGGCCACGCGGGCCAGGAACAACCAGGCGGTCCAGGCGGCCAGGAGCACGGCGCCCAGGCCGAGCGCGAGCACGGTTCGGCCGTGCCCGTCGCCCGCGAGACCCCGCATCGTGCGTGGGAACTCTTCGGACACGGCCCGACTCTACCGCACTCGCCGATCGGATAGTCGGGCGGCCTCGAGGCAATCCGATCGGATAGGCCGCGCCGGGGAGAGCCCCGTTTTTCGGCTGGCATCGCCGTTGCTATTTCTCTTGGCCGAGGCCGAACGAGAAAGGACGCGAATCAGACCTACCCCCTGCGGCACAGCGAAAACCCCCCTGCAGGCGGAGGCGGAGCGAGCAAGGTTCCGCCTCCGCGTCTTTTTGTTTAGACTCTCGCGCATGATTCGCACCCTTATCCGCCTGACGATCGTTGCGCTCGCAGTTCCGGTCGCCGCCCAGCACGCGCACCACGCCGAGCTCGGCGACGATCGCGCGTTGCAGGACGACCCACGACTCGCCGAGGGCCAGATCGCGCCGCTCCTCGACGGCCTGGGGGAGCATCACCACAAGGTGACGACGACGTCCGAGCAGGCCCAGCGGTTCTTCGACCAGGGGCTCAAGCTGGCCTACGGGTTCAACCACCGGGAAGCCCTGCGCGCGTTCAAGGAAGCGGCGCGGCTCGATCCCGACTGCGCGATGGCGTACTGGGGCTGGGCCCTCGTCCTCGGCCCGAACATCAACCTGCCGATGCCGAAGGACGCGGTGCCCCAGGCGTGGGACGCGATGCAGCTCGCGCTCGCGAAGCGCGACCGCGCAAGCGAGCCCGAGCGCGCGTACATCGACGCCCTGGCCCAGCGCTACACGAAGGACCCCGACGCCGACCGACTGTCGCTCGATCGGGCGTACGCCGACGCGATGCGCGAGCTCCACAAGCGCTACCCCGAGGACACGGACGCGGCGACGCTCTTCGCCGAAGCGTTGATGGACGTGTCGCCGTGGAACTACTGGACGCGCGAGGGCAAGCCACGCGAGAGCACGCTCGAGCTCGTGGCCACGCTCGAGGACGTGCTACGGGCCGACCCGACGCACGAGGGGGCGCTGCACTACTACATCCACGCGGTCGAGGCGGTCGACGCGGCCCGCGGTGCGGCGGCGGCCGATCGCCTGCGCCCGCTCGCGCCGGGCGCGGGGCACCTGCTGCACATGCCGTCCCACCTGTACATCCAGCTCGGCCGCTACGCCGACGCGTTCGAGGCCAACGCCCTTGCCGCGCGCTCGGACGAGACCTACGTCACCCAGTGCCGGGCCCAGGGGATCTACCCCCTGAACTACTTCCCGCACAACCTGCACTTCCTGGCCTGGGCCGCGTTCTACCAGGGTCGCGGCAAGGAGGCGCTCGAGGCGGCCAACAAGGTGCGCGCCGGCGTGCCCGCCGATCTCTCGGGGAACGACTGGGGGTTGTTCGAGACGTTCCTGAGCATGCCGCTCTACACGATGGTGCGCTTCGGGATGTGGAACGAGATCCTGGCCGAGCGCGAGCCGCCGAAGGAGCGGAAGCTCTCGACCGGCGTGTGGCACTACGCCCGGGGCCGCGCATACGCGGCGACGGGCCGCGCGTCCGAGGCCAAGCGCGAGCTCGCGCGCGTCGAGGCGCTGGCCGAGGACCCGGCGAGCGCCGACGCGCTCGTGGGCTACGCGAACGCGGCGCGCCTGCTCGACATCGCGCGCTACGTGCTCGCGGGCGAGATCGCCTCGGCCGAGAAGCGCCACGCCGAGGCGGTCATGCATCTCGATCGCGCGACACGGCTCGAGGACAGCCTGGCCTACAACGAGCCGCCCGACTGGTACTACCCGGTGCGCCACTCGCTCGGCGCGGCGCTGCTCGAAGCGAAACGGCCGGTCGAGGCCGAGGTCGTGTACTGGCAGGACCTGCGCAAGTACCCCGAGAACGCCTACGCGCTCTACGGCCTGTGGCGCGCGGCCGAGGCCCAGGGCAAAACCGCGGACGCCGAGGAGTACGAGTCGCGCTATCGCGCCGCGTGGTCCAAGGCCGACGCGCCGCTGAAGTCGTCGCGGTACTAACGCTTCCCCGACCTCGCACACTGGCGATAGCGGAAACAGTTGGTCAGGTGGTCGTTGACCATCCCCACCGCCTGCATGTGGGCGTACAGGATCGTCGAGCCGACGAACGAGAAGCCGCGCTTCTTCAAGTCTTTGCTCCACGCGTCCGAGATCTCGGTCCGCACCGGCACGTCCCCTCGCGCGGCGAAGCGGTTCTGCAGCGGGCGGCCGCCGACGAAGCCCCACTGGTAGGCGGCGAAGCTCCCGAACTCCTTCTGCACGGCAAGGAACGCTCGCGCGTTTTTGACTGCGGACTCGACCTTCAGCCGGTTGCGCACGATCCCCGGATCCTCGAGCAGGCGCTCGACCTTGCGCGCATCGAACCGGGCGACCTTGGCCGGAACGAAGCCGGCGAACGCCCGGCGGTACGCGTCGCGCTTGCGCAGGATCGTGATCCACGAGAGCCCGGCCTGCGCGCCCTCGAGCACGAGGAACTCGAAGAGTGCGTTGTCGTCGTGGACCGGGACGCCCCACTCCTCGTCGTGGTACGTGACGTAGAGCGGGTCGGTGCCGGCCCAGTCGCAGCGCGTGCGGCGGCTCATCCGGCCACCCGGTACCACGCGCGCCCGAGCCACTCGTGGAGCGCGAACGTGCTTTCCTGCAGCGCACTCGTGCGCGGGATGAAGTCGCCGAGGCGCACGTGGCCTTCGTGGGCGATCCCGGTTGGGGCGGGGATGACCTCGAGCCCCTGGGCCTCGAACGCCGCCTTCGCGCGCGGGATGTGCGTCGCGCTCGTGACGAGCAGGATCCGGCTCACGCCCGACTCGCGCAGGAGCCGGGCGCTATCCCGCGCGTTCGCCAGCGTGTTCCGCGACTCGGACTCGACCCAGCGGGCCTTGAGTGCGAACTCCTCCTCGAGCGTCTCGGCCATCATCTCTCCGAGCGGCCGGTACCCCTTCTGCAGTCGACCGCCGGTGACGAGCATCGGCAGACCGGTTTTCCTGTGGAGCCAGGCGCCGTAGCGCAGGCGCATCAGCGTGAGGAGGCCGATCGTGTCCTTGCCCCCGTACTCCGGGGCCGAAGGGTACACATCGCCGCTGAGGATGACGATCGCTTCCGCTTTGGTGGCCGGGCCCAGGACGTCGACCGGCTTCGCGCGCTCGAGCGTCGAGGCGAGCCAGCTGCTGCACACGGGGATGCTCAGGAGGGCCAGGAGCACCCACGCCGCGACGAGGAGCGCCGTGCCGAGCCGCGGTCGCGCACGCCTCAGCGCGAGACCGATGGCGGCGAGAACCAGGATGCCTCCCGGCGGAAGCACCAGTGCCTTGATGATCGCGGGCAAGAGCATGGGATCTCCATCGAGCACCGCCGCCTGGGGCGGCCGCCGCCCGGGGCGGCGCCCGGCGCATCATAATGCGACCGTGCTCGGGCTTGCCCACACGCGCGCTCGGCCCTAGCTTGGCCGCATGCGTCGCGCCGCGCGCCCGCTCGTGTGCCTCGCGATCCTCGCCGGCGGGCTCGTCGTCGCCGAGATCGTCGCGCGGACGACCCACCCCGAGGCTCGGCCCCGCGCGATCGTCGAGCAGCTCGAGCGCGAGCGCAAGCGGTTGCGGACGCCCGACGCCGAGTTTCACCACGTCGGCGAGGGGATCTTCCACCTCGACTTCCCGCCCGCGGGTGCGGGACCGGCGCCGCGGGTCCTCGTCGTCGGCGACTCGTTCGCCATGGGCCACGGCGTGGGGATCGATGCGCGCTTCGGCGCGCGTCTCGGCCAGCGGATGCGGGGCATCGCCGAGGTCGACGTGCTCGCGGCGACGAGCTACTCGCCGATCGTGTACCGCAACATCGTGCGCAAGGCGGTGGGGCTGAACCGCTACGCCTGTGTCGCCGTGTTCGTCGACCAAACCGACCCGGCGGACGACGTCGTCTATCGCAACGACCTCGTGGGGGAAGACGCGCACGGGTTCGACGTGGCCATGATGCGCGAGCGCCTCGCCGTCCTCGGGGCGACGTACGACCGGATGGAGGCCGGCCTCACCGGCCTGCGCGGCCTCCCGCGGCAGCTGGCCCTGGTCAACGTAGTGTTCCCGCCGCCCTCGATCATCGGTGCGCTCGCGGCCGAGAGCCCGCACCGCCGGTACGTCGAGCTGTCCTACGCGCGGCTGCAACTGACGCGGACCTTCGACGAGGCGCCCGAGTCGAGCCTCGCTCGCACGATGACGGCGAGCGTGCTCCAGCACCTCGACGAGACGGTGTCGCTCGCACGGGCGAACGGGGCGCAGGTCATCCTCGCGGCCAACCCGTGGGAGGACCAGGTGTCGAAGTCTCCGCGCGTCCCGCGGGCCTCCTCGGGCCCGTACCCGCGGGAGAACCAGCTCGAGCGGCTCCTCGTTGAGCGCTACGGCAAGCTCTCGGGCGTCGTCGTCCTCGAGCTGACCGCCGCGTTCCGCGCCGCGCCCGACCCGTCGCGCCTGTTCCTCGACGTTCCGGCACACGAGGTGCACTGGAACGCCGAAGGCCACGAGCTCGTCGCCGCCGTCCTGTGGGGTCAGGTCTCGGGGTCAGGTCTCAGGGTCAGGTCTTAGGGTCTGACCCCATCAACGTTATCCTGGTCGAGCCGTGATCGGCCGGGAGCTCAACCAGTACCGGATCGTGGCCCAGCTCGGCAAGGGCGGGATGGGCGAGGTGTACCTGGCCCACGACACGCAGCTCGACCGCAAGGTCGCGCTGAAGATCCTTCCGCCCGAGATGGCCGCATCGCCCCAGCGCGTCGAGCGGTTCAAGCGCGAGGCCCGGGCCGTCGCTGCGCTGACCCACCCGAACATCGTCACGATCCACTCGGTCGAGGAGGCGCGGGGCCTGCACTTCCTGACGATGGAGCTCGTGACCGGGAAGACGCTCGACGCGCTGATCGCGCAGGACGGGCTGCCGCTCGAGCGGATCTTCGACGTCGCGATCCCGCTCGCCGACGCGCTGAGCGAGGCCCACGCCAAGGGCATCACGCATCGCGACCTCAAGCCGGCGAACGTGATGGTCACGGACGACGGCCGCGTCAAGGTCCTCGACTTCGGCCTGGCCAAGTTCCACGAGTCTGCCGGCGCGGACGACGAGCGCGCCCCGACACGCACGCTGACCGAGGAAGGCGCGCTCGTCGGCACGATGCCCTACATGTCGCCCGAGCAGGTCAAGGGCGCGCCGGTCGACCATCGGTCGGACATCTTCTCCCTGGGCGTGATCCTGTACGAGATGGCGACCGGCAAGCGCCCGTTCGGCGGGGCCTCGTCGGCCGAGCTGATCTCGGCGCTCCTGCGCGACGATCCGCCGGCGGTGAGCGACGTCAACGCGTCGGTCCCCCGGCACCTCGGGCGGATCATCCGGATGTGCCTGGAGAAGGACCCGGCCCAGCGCTACCAGTCGGCCGCCGACGTGCGCAACGAGCTGCGAGCGCTGCGGATGGAAGTCGCCTCGGGCGTGACCGAGGCCCGGGCGCGGCCGCGCGTGTCCCGCACGCGCGCGTTACCCCTCGTCGTGCTCGGCGTCGTGGCCGTCGCCGTCCTCGCGGCGCTCGTGGCCTGGCAGCTCCGTGGGCAGCGCAAGATCGCCACACCCGAGCAGGCGCAGGTGTCGGTCGCCGTGCTCCCGTTCCGCAACATGAGCGGCGACGCGGCGCTCGCGTTCCTCGCGCTCGCGATCCCGGACGAGGTCACGACAGCGCTCAGCCGCACTCCCGGCCTGTCGCTGCGCCCCTTCTCGAGCACGACGCGGTACACGGGAGACGATGTCGACGTCCGGGGGGCCGGTCGCGAGCTCGGCGCGTCGACCGTGGTCACCGGGCAGTTCTTCCGCCAGGGTCAAGATCTGCGTCTGACGCTCGAGGCGGTCGACGTCGAAAAGAACGAGGCGATCTGGCACGACGGGGTGACCGTCCGAGCCGACGACCTGCTCGCGCTCCGCAGCCAGGTGTCCGATCGAATCCGCTCCGGTCTCGTTCCCGACCTCGTCGGGACCGACGCGGGCGCCGCCGGGACCCAGCCGTCGAACCCCGAAGCCTACGATCTCTACTTGCGCAGCCTCGCCATCCCGAACGATCCGGAGCCTGGGCGCGAGACGATCCGGATGCTCGAGCGCGCCGTGGCGCTCGACCCCAAATACGCGCCGGCCTGGACCGAGCTCGGCGAGCGGTACAGCTTCGAGGCGGCCTATGGCGCGGGCGGCGAGGCGTTCTACCCCAAGGCTATCGACGCGCTGCGCCGGGCGATCGATCTCGACCCGAACCTGCCCGTGCCCGCGGGTCTTCTGCTGCAGATCGAGGTCGAGAGCGGACATCTCGAGCAGGGCTACGACACGGCCCGCGAGCTCCTCGAGCGGTTCCCGCGGAGCGCCGCTCTCCACTTCTCGATGTCCTACGTCCTGCGCTACGGCGGCTTGTTCGACGAAGCGGCGCGCGAGTGCAACACGGCCTATGGCCTCGATTCGACCGATCCGGGCTTTCGTTCGTGTGGCATCACGTTCTACATGCTCGGGGACTACGAGCGCGCCGAGGTGTTCTTCGAGCTCTCGGACTCGCAGTTCAGCGTGATCCAGCGCTGGAACAGCCTGATGAGGCAGCACAAGGACGCGGAGGCGCTCGTGATGCTCGATCGCCTACCAGCCTCGCCCATGCGCGAGTTCGGGCGAGCGTGCCTCAGCGGTGCCAAGCCCGCGGAGCTGGCTGTGCTCGCCGCAGATGTCGCGAAGCAGACGGCAGACCAACGCGACGGCGAATCCCAGTACATATACGGCACGATCTTCAGCCGCTGCGGCCAGCGACAGCTCGCGCTCGAGCGGCTCGCGCTCGCCGTCGAGCGCAACTACTGCGCCTATCCGCTGATGGAGTCGGACCCGCTGCTCGAGAGCATGCGTGGCGATCCGGAGCTCGCCAAGATCGTCGTCGCCGGCCGCGCCTGCCGGCAAAGGTTCGAGAAGCATCGTCAAACGTAGGGGTCAGGTCTCGGGGTCTGACCCCGAGACCTGACCCCGAGACCTGACCCCTAGCCTCGCTTGATGACGACGAAGCTGATGTCGTCCTTGGCCGGGGCGAAGGCGAGGATCGAGCGCTTGAGCGCTTCGGCGATCTCCCCGGCCGAGAGGTCGCGGGTCCGCGCCAGCTCCTGCTCGAGCAGGTCGGGGACGTACTCATCGTCCCCGTGCTCGTACAGGCCGTCCGTCGCCAAGAGCAGGATGTCCCCCGCCCCGAGAAGCGACAGCTCGTTCACCGAGTAGCGCTCCTTGAACCGCGGGGGGTCGATCAGCCGCGCCCGGTCGACGTCATCGACCGAGGGCACGATCCCGATCGGGGGGTAGCGCTTCAAGCTCGCCTCGGCGATGTCGGCGATCCGGGCATACTTGCGGGAGAACACGATCGGCGGTGGATGGCCCGCCGAAATGAACCGGAACACGCCCGAGGTCGAGATCTCGCCGTAGATCATGGTGAAATACTTGTGGATCGCGGACGACTGGTAGAACCGCGTGTTGATGTGCTCGAAGAGCCGCGTCGTGATCTCCCCGTGCTGGTCCATCTCGTAGATCGCGCCGAGGAGGAACGCCTGGTGCAGCATCGCGCCGATCATCGCGTCGGTCATGCGGTGCCCCGAGACGTCGGCGACCAGGATCCCCGCGCGCTCGCGCGTCCGGTGGAGCATCTCGACGAGCGCGGCGTTGTTGTCCGCCTCGGCCCGCGCGATCCGCGCCTCGAGGTCGAAGCGCTTGCGGAAGTCGATGTAGATGATGTGGTCGCCGCCGATCCGGCCCCCGAGCGGTATCGACACCCCGGCGATGTCGAGCCCGTCGAGCTCGGGGATCTCGCCCGCCGAGGGGTTCAGGCAGCGCGCGATCTCCTCGAAGTTGTCGAGCTCCGAGACCAGCTCGCGCTGCGCCGCTCCGTCGATCTCGTGTTCCATGACCACCTCAAGATACCAAAACGGGGACACTCTCCGTTTCTGCCCCAAATGAGGCAACACGCCCTCTGCCCCAAATGGGGTGAAAAATGAGAGTGTCCCCGTTTCTGCTCGTGCTGCTCCTGGTCGGCAGCACAGCGGACGCGCAGAGGAAGGAAGACTCGGGGATCGTCGAGACGACGCGGATCCGCCTCATGGCCGTGCGGTTCCGCGTCGCGCCGAAGGCCGAGGCGCCGCGCGACGCGTGCACGAAGCTCACGCGCGCCAACCTGTCGATCCGCGTGCGCGGCCAAGCGGTCGAGCCGAGCGCCATCGTCTCGCTCGCGAGGGACGAGCGCCCGATGCTCCACGCGTTCCTGATCGACCGCAGCGGCAGCATGGCCGACAAGCTCGACCTGACCCGCCGCGCGGTTCACACGTACATCCAAAGGCTGAGACCGGGCCTCGATCGCGGGATGGTCGTGTTCTTCGACGAGGACGTCATCCTCGCCTCTCCCGAAACCTCGGACCCCAAAGCGCTCGACCGGGCGGTCGACAGCATCGTCCTGGGGTCGAGCACGGCGATCTTGGACGCGCTCTACGCGACGATCGGCGAGCTTCAGGCCCAGCTCGAGCGCCCGATCGTCCTCCTGCTCTCGGACGGCGTCGACACGGCGAGCATCGCGACCCAGGACGACGTCCTCGCCCGCGCGGCCGAGCGGCCCGACCTGGCCATCTTCCCGATCGGCGTCAACCTCCCCGACATCTCCTCTCGCGGCCCGGGCCCGATCACGCCGAAGAAGTTCCTCGACAACCTGGCGCGCCACACGGACGGCGAGTTCCTCAACGTCCCGACCGCCGGAGGCTTGGCCTCGGCCTACGACCGCGTGCGCGACCTCCTCGACTCCGAGTGGGAGGTCGTCGTCGCCGATCCCGACCCCAACCTCGACCCCGAGGACCCCAAGGTGCGCATCACGGGCAAGCCGTGCTCGATCCGGATCCTCGGCCAGGGCGGCGACGAGCCGCGGGAAAGCAAGAAGGAAACCGAGAAGCCCAACCTGGCCCCGCCGAACCCGCGGTGTGAGGCGAGCATCCACTGGCTCCCGCGCCAGTCGGCGCGCCTCGGCCCGCGCCTCGGTGCGGACTGGGCTGCGGAGACCACGACGACGGGCATCCGCGGCTGCGTCGTCGATCTCACCACGGACGACGGCCAGCTCTACGACAGCCAGGAGGTCGAGGGCGCCTGGTTCAACGGCTGGCGCGAGATCGGGAGCCGCCCGTTCGAGATCGATGCGCCCGCGATCGTCGACCTCCCGACGCGTCCCGAGAGCGCGCTCGACACGATCGCGCGCGAGCTGCTGAAACACACGGGACCGGTGCCCGACCCCGGCCCGCGCCAGATCCCGATCGAGCGCCACGCCCGGCCGTTCAAGGACCTGCCGTTCCTGTGGAACGGGCGCACCGCGTTCGCCGCACGGTCAGACCTGGCGCTCGCGCTCGCAGAGATCCCCGAGTACGCGGCGTACACCCGCACCCGCACGGAAAAGGAGGTCAACCGCCTCCTCGACGATGAAGCTGCGCGCATCGTCCGCACGAGCAAGGGAATGGCACGCGACCGCATGCGCGACGCCCTCGCCGCCTCGCCCGAGGGCCAGGCGCTCCTCGCGCGGGCCGAGAACCCGGGGCCGCGCGAGCTCGAGCGGCACCTCGCGGCGTGGATCGGGGACATACCGGTTGCCGACGTGTTCCGAGACTGGGAGCTCCAGGCGATCGCAAGGGTCCTCGACGGCACAGCCGACCCGGATCCGCCGTTCGACGACGCCTATCGAGCCGCGTACGGCGTGTTCTTCGTCCCGTCCTATGCCCGGCTCCTCGCGCCGCTCGTCCTGGGCAAGGACCCCAAGACCGGCGCGATCGGCATGTGGCGCTTCGTGCTCCCGCGCACGGTGTGGATCGGCCCGCGCAAGAGGGACTTCGACGACCCCGAGTCCCGCCGCGTGCCGATGGACCTCGTGCCCGACCGCCCGCTCGGCCTGCTGCTCGCGCGCAAGATCGCCGAAGAAACGCGCGGAACAGGGCTCGCACCCAGGCGGCTGACCTACGAGCCCCTGGTAAAACCGAAGCAGTTCGATCCGGGGCGAGCGTTCACCGACGTGCGCGTGAGCCTGTACCTCGTCGATCCGAAGGGCCGCGACCTCCTCGTTATTGCGGATCTGGTTCGCGACGACGACCACCCGGTGGTGCGCGCCGCGGACGTCCAATCCCCGAGCTTGAAGGACCTGTCCGCGGCAATAAAGGGGACACTCTTGGTTTCTGCCCCAAATGAGGCAGGAAACTAGGAGTGTCCCCGTTTCTGCTAGGCTCGGAAACGTGGACACGAAGAAGCGCCGGCGCTGGCCGTGGATCGTCGCCGGGGTGCTCGTCGTGCTCGTCGCGACCGCAGCCCTGGCGCTCCCGCCGCTCCTCGACGTCGAGCGCTATCGCGGGCGCATCGAAGCCGCGCTGACCCAGGCGACGGGCTGGAACGCCGAGCTGGGCCAGATCGGCTTCTCCGTCTGGCGCGGCCTCGTGCTGACGGTGAGCCCGGTGCGCCTTGCCGCTCCAGGCGACACGTCCAGAGTCGACGTCGAGACGCTCGAGATCAGGGCCCGGGTCTGGCCGCTCCTGCGCGGCCGGCTCGAGGTTCAGAGCATCGACCTCGTCCGACCGAAGATCGCGCTCGTGCGCCAGACGCGACAGGCCGGCTGGATCCTCCCCGGCCGCGGCCGCCCCAAGCAACCGCCCCCGAGCCCGAAGCCCGAGCAAACGCAAGAAGAAGGAGCGCCCGCCAACGTCACGATCGGCCGCGTCCGCATCAAGGACGGCACGCTCGCGCTCCACGACCGGGCGAACGAGCCGCCGTTCAAGCTCGGGCTCGACGGCGTCGGCCTCGACATCTCCCCGAGCTCGTACACGATCGACGGCAGCGCCCGGCTCGCGCCCGGCGGCGGCCTGTTCGAGATCTCGGGTGGCGTCGACCGCGGCTTCGAGATCAAGGTGACCGACCTCCCGACCGAGTCGCTCCATCCGTTCCTCGGAAGCGAAATGATCCACGCCGGGGGCACGCTCTCGGGCCAGGCCAAGGTGACGCTCCCGCCGGCGATCCACGGCACGATCGCCGGCCGCTCGATCACGCTCCTGGCGGGCGAGAAGCCGATGGATCAGATGCGCGCCGAGTTCGATGTCCGCGGCGCGGGCAAGGCCTGGCGCCTCGAAAGCCTGGCCCTCGACGCCCAGGGGCTGCGGGTGACCGGGCAGGGGCCGATCCTCCCCGCCGCCGACATGCGCTTCACCCTCGCCGCCCCGCTCGAAGACGTGCTCGCCGCAGCACCCTCGATCCTCCCGCTCCCGCTCGACCTCAGGCCCCCAGGCTCGGTCTCGGCCGACCTACGCATCCAAGGCAAAGAAGGTCAGCCGCTCGAAACGACCGCCACGGGCAAGCTCAGCGCGGCCGAGTTCATCGTCGCCGAAGCGGTCCCACCGGCGAAGGACGTGCAGGCCGAGTTCGAGCTCGACCGCTACGGCGCGCTCGAGGTGCGCATCCTCGGCGGCACGATCGCCGGCGGCCCCGCGCGCGGCACGGCACGGCTCGAATCGATCGACCCACCGGGCACGCTGACCTTCGACGGCGGCCTGAAGGACGCCGCCTTCGGCGCGCTCCTCAAGGGCTTCGTCGCCAAGGCCGAGTCGATCACCGGCCCCACGGGCCTCAACGTCAAGGTCGGCCTCGACCTGACCCGCGAGACGATCGACGCCCGCGCGCTCTCGGGCCGCCTCGACCTCGACTCGAAGAACGTCCGCTTCCCGGGCTTCGACCTCGACCAGGCCGTGCAGAAGAAGCTCGAGGAGAAGCTCGGCCCCCTCGCCGCGCTAGCCGCACTGACCGGAAGAACCGACGCAGCAACCAGCGCAGCGGAATCGAACCCCAAGGCCGACCGCGACCTACTCAAGGAGCTGACCGCGAGCGTCGACTTCGATCAATGGCCCTGGGGCCTCGACCGCCTGGGCTTCGACGCCGACGGCCTCGCCGCCGAGGGCACCGGCACCTTCGACCCCGAAGCGGGCGCAGTCAACCTCGACCTCACCGCGCGCCTGTCCCCCGAGCGCACCCGCCGCCTCGTCGAGAAGACGAAGCAGCTCTCCCGCCTCGTCGGCCCCGACGGCCGCCTCGCCCTCCCGCTGAAAGTGAAGGGCGCGCTCATGTCTCCGTCGGTCGAGGTCGACCTGGGCAAGGCGCTCACCTCGGGCGGCGAGACCAAGGAGCAGGCGATCCAGGGCCTGCTCGAAGGCCTGCTCGACCGCCGGAACAAGAAGAAGAACCCCCAGCCCACGCCGCAGCCGACGCCGTAGCCAACCGCGGATTTCCAAGTGGCCGGCGCAGCCCTTGACGTCCGCCTTGGCATACCATATTTGGTATAGTACCTTCTGGTCATGTGGGAGGTGTACGAGCACCGGCGGATCGGCCGCCGTGTTCAGCGTGTCCCAGTCGAGATCGTCAAGCGGTACGAGAAATGGAAGGACATAGTCCGAATCTCCGGTCCGGCCGGACTTCGTTTGATCAAGGGCTTCCACGATGAGTCGCTTCGTGGCGAATGGAGCGGGCACCGTTCTTCACGGCTTGGACTCCAGTACCGGGTGATCTACCGGATCGTTGGCCAAGACGTTCTGGTTGAGGTGATCGACATTACGGCTCACGACTACCGGAGAAGGTGAACGATGGCACCGAAGGCATATCGAAAGGCCCGGCGACATATTGATGTCTCGGTTGGCGAGTCGGTTCGAATCATGCGGGAACTCCAGGAGCTGAGCCAGAACGAGCTGTCTGAGCAGACGGGGATTCCGCAGTCGACGCTATCGGCTATCGAGAATGATCGGGTGAACCTTGGTGTCGAGCGTGCGAAGGTGCTGGCGCGAGCATTGAGGTGCCATCCGGCAGTGCTGGTCTTTCCGGGTTGGGTGGTTGGCGATGAATCGGCGGCATAACAATCGGACGCAGCGTTCCGATCAAGGCCAACTCGGCCGTCAAGCGGATGCTCGACAGGTCGAAGCAAGGCCCGTCGTAGCCGTTTCGAAACCCCGGTTCCTGGACTTTCCTGCCGCGCGAATGGATACTCCGATCATGCGCGTGCCGCCAGACCTCGTCGAACTCGCGAAAAGCTACTCCGGAAAGTGGGTCGCTCTGCATCCGGACGATGGGTCTGTCGTGGCAGCGGGGCAATCGCCTCGGGAAGTCATGGAAGTCGCGGAGGCCGATGGGATCGACGAACCGTTCGTGCTTCACGTCTTCGATGACTACGGCCAGCTTGCTCGACCCCGGCCCCAGTTGGACGGCGAAAGCCTAGTCCCAGCCCCACCCGTGTGCCGAGGGTAGGATACCGAGCATGAGCATCGAAGAAATCGAGGCCGAAGCGCTCAAGCTGGATCCCAAGGCACGAGCACGGTTGGCCGAGAGGCTCCTCGAGAGCCTGGAGACGCTCTCCGATCAAGAGGCGGAACGCCTGTGGGCAGAGGAGGCCGCTCGGCGCGACGCCGACCTGGACGCGGCGCCGGAGACGGCACGCCCTGCCGCTACCGTCCTGCGTGAGGCTCGGGCCCGGCTGAAGTGAATGGCCCGACACGAGTTTCACCAACTCGCCGAACGCGAACTGCACGACGCTACCCGATACTACGAGCTCGAGAGTCCAAGGTTGGGGCGCTCCTTCCTCAATGAGATCGAGCGGTGTCTGCGGGCGATTGTGGAACATCCCGAAGCGGGGAGGATCCTGCTCGGCTCCGTGCGTCGTCGCCTTCTGTGGCGCTTCCCTTATGCGCTCCTGTACAAGATCACGCCGGATAGCATCCGAATTCTGGCGGTCATGAACCTGAAGAGGCGTCCGACCTACTGGGTCGGGCGTGAGTGACGGAGCTGCAGCCGCCGGATCGCTCCACGTTGACCCGCGCTCGACCAGCAAGGCTTGCTCGAAGACCTCCTCGAGAGCCCGCGCCATCGCCCACGCCCTGAGGATCCAAGCGATCGCGACGACCGCAACGATGGCGGTCGTGCTCTCCCTCTGTCTCTCCTGCTCGAAGCCGACCCGCGTCGTGGTCGACATGTACGACGGCTTCGAGTTCGCGGAGCAAAGGCTCGCCCGCGTCCGAGCGACGACGTTCGTGATTGCGCTCATCGAGCCCGACGAATCGAAGGTCCTGTTCGAGTTCACGATCCCCGACGACCAGGTGCGCCCGCTGCCGCTGACCGTGCCCGAGATCTCGGGGATCCGCACGACGATCAGGCCCCCACCGCAGGCCCGCTCCCCGTTCCACGGCGGGACGTTCACCGTGACCCGGGCGATCCGGGGCAGCGCGTTCGAGGTCGAGTTCGACCTCGGATCTGGCGCCGATCGCGTGGTCGGTCGCGGCGTCGCTCGCCCCGCGAGTCAGACTCGCCCCGCCGTGTGGCCGTACGATCCGCGCCCGCCGAAGCCGAGCGTCTGGGCTCGGATCATGGATGCCTTGGGCGAGTAGGGGGACTCAGCGTTCTCGCCGTGCAACCCAGTGCTCCTGGCTTCGGGGGTCTGCTCGCGTATACTCACCTCATGCCCCCGAAAAGCCGCGCAAAGAGGCGCACGAATGCCCGTGGCCATCGTGCCGCGCGCACCCGCAACGACGCAATGGTCGATGCTTTCGTCCGCGTGCTCGGGTTCCCGGAGGAGGACGGCGACGGATGGGTCGCCGTGGCTCTGGAGATGGACCTTTGGGGCCACGGTCGAAACTTCCGCGCCGCGTTCGCCGACCTCAAAGACCTCGTCCAGATGCAGCTCAGCTTTGCCTATCAGCAGCAGCGGCCGGAGATGATCTACCGCCCAGCCGACCCCCGGCTGTTCGACATCTTCCATCACGTCCACACGGCACGACTCAGGCAGGCCGGTTCACGCCGAAAGCCCGAAGAGGGTGACTACAAGGCGGTCGGCCTGGAGGTTCCTCCGCCCGAGGTCATCAGCAAGCTGGAGCCCAAGTACGCCCTAGCAGATGCCTAGAGCGCTCCGGTACCGCGAGGTAGTTCGACGCCTCCGGGACCATGACGGGCGGTTCCAGGTCTGGGAGCGCCGGGGCAAGGGCAGCGAGCGGATGCTCTCCACCCGGACGTCAACGGGCGATCCGCCAGCTACCCCGTCAAATGTCACGGGGAAGGGACCGAGCTCGGCAAGGGAACGCTGAAGGCGATCATCCGGCGCTTCGACCTCCCGGCCGACATCTTCGACGAGGCGACCTGTCCGCCCCCACGTTGACCCGCGCTCGACCAGCGTGGTAGCGTCGCCACCCATTGAGGGCCGGGCGGGGCCGATCGTGAGCGGCACATTCCTCGACGCGATCGTCGAGCGGAACAAAGCGTTCGTTGCCAGGCGCGCAGCGCAGCCGCTGGCTGCGCTCGAGCCGTTGCACCTGGCCGTCGTCGCCTGCTACGACCCGCGCCTCGACGCCCTGTTCCAGCCCGCCCTGGGCTACGAGCCGGGGAAGACGTTCCTCTTCCGCACCGCGGGTGCCCTCGTCCAGCCCACGGGGGCGACCCTGCGCTCGCTGTCGATGGCCGTCTACATGTTCGGCGTGACCGAGGTCCTCGTCGTCGGCCACACGAGCTGCCGCATGGCCCAGTTCCAGGCGAACCAGTTCGTCGAGACGTTCCGCCGCCGCGGCGTGACACGCGAGGCCTTCGGGGAGAAGGACCTGCGCGAGTGGGCCGGCGCGATCCCGAGCCCCAGGCGCGGCGTCGAGATCTCGGTCGCCAACATCGTCGCCGCACCGTTCCTGCCGAAGGACCTGGCCGTTGCCGGCGCCGTGCTCGACGACGAGACGGGCGCGCTCGAGATCGTCGTGCGGCCGGGCGAAACCGTGGCGCCGCCGCAGACGCGAGAGCAAGAGTTCGCGCAACCCGTGCCGCAGACGCCAGCGCCGGAAGCAGCGACCGCTGCCGCAGCGGCCGCTGCGGCAAAGACCGCAGCCGCAGCAGCAGCTTCGACTGCGCCACCGACCGCCAGCGCCGCGCCCGCGCCGGGGGAAGACGGCGCCGCCGCCGCGCTGACCCACGACGTCACCGAGTTCGCCCGCCTCCTCGGCTCGAAGCAGCGCTGGCGCGACGACCTGAAGACGCTCCAGGGCGAGCTCGACCGGCCGCACCACCCGCTCGTCAAGTACCGGATGCTCGAGAGCATCGCCCGCCGCGCCGGTGCCGAATCAAGAGAGGTCCTCGACGCCTTCGAGCGCGTCAAGCGCTCCGTGATCGCGGCCCGGCAGAGCCTCGAGACCGAGGACCTGTATCGTCTGTTCCTGCAGGTCGTGGGGAAGCAAAAGTGAGCATCGGCGTCGTCTACGTCGGCCTCCTCGTGCTGGGCCTGTCCTACGCCATCATCTCGGGCGCCCTGGGCTGGCTCGCAGACCTGGGCGACGCCGACGTCCACGTCGACGCCGGTGGCCACATCGACGCCGGCCACGCCCACCCGGTCTCGGGCACCACGGTCGCCACGTTCATCACGGGGTTCGGGGGCGGGGGCGCCGTCGCCCACTACCTGATGCGCTGGCCGCTCCTCGGGAGCCTGGGGACGGCCCTGCTCATAGGCTTGGCTGTCGCCGGCGCCGCCTTCGCCGTGCTCGAGCTGATCTTCAAGCAGACCCACGGCGGCGGCGAGTTCGCAATCGAACAAGCGGTAGGCCGCGAGGCCGAGGTGATCACGGGGATCCCGAAGGACGGCGCGGGCGAGATCGCCTTCGTCGTCAAGGGCCAGCGCGAGCAGGCAACTGCGAGAGCCACAGACGGCCAGGAGATCGCCCGCGGCCGCCTCGTCGTCGTCGAGCGCGTCATGGGCTCCACGTTCTACGTACGGAGGAAAGACTGATGGAACCGGGAGGCTCCCTGTTCGGCTTCGGCGCGCTCGTCACGGTTCTGGCTTTCATCATCGTCCCGATCGTCTTCTTCCTGCTGATCCTCACGGTCGCACGAAGGTACAAGAAGGTCGGCCCGAACCACGTGATGATCATCTCCGGTCGACGACACAAGGTGCAGATCAAGGACGGCGGCACCGACGTCACCGGCTACCGCGTGCGTAAAGGCGGCGGCGCGTTCATCTTCCCGCTCCTCGAGCGCGTCGACGTGCTGTCGCTCGAGGTGATGACGCTCGACATCACGACCCCCGAGGTCTACACGAAGCCCGGCGTCCCGCTCGTCGTCGACGGCGTGGCCCAGGTCAAGATCAGGGGCGACGAATCGAGCATCAGAACGGCGGCCGAGCAGTTCCTGGGCAAGACGGTCGAGCAGATCCAGGAGGTGGCACGACAGACGGTCGAGGGCCACCTGCGGGCGATCATCGGCACGCTGACAGTCGAGGAGATCTACCGAAACCGCGACCAGTTCGCGAGCTCAGTCCAAGAGGTGGCGGTCTCGGACATGGCCAACATGGGCCTGCAGATCGTCAGCTTCACGCTCAGAGACATCCGGGACGGCCACGGCTACCTCGACGCCCTGGGCAAGCCCAAGACGGCAGAGGTCAAAAGAGACGCCACGATCGCCCAGGCCGAGGCCGACCGCGACGCGAACATCAAGTCGGCCCAGGCAAGACAGGCCGGCGAGACGGCCAAGTTCCAGGCCGAGACGCTCATCGCCCAGGCCCAGCGCGACTTCCAGATGAACAAGGCCCAGTTCGACGCCGCCGTCAACCTCAAGCGCGCCGACGCCGACCTGGCCTACGACATCCAGCGCAACCGCACCTCGCAGGAGCTGAAGAAGGAAGAAGTCCAGATCGAGATCATCGCCAAGGAGCAGCAGATCATCGTCCAGGAGCGCGAGATTCAGAGAAGAGAAAAGGAGCTCGAGGCGACCGTCAAGCGCCTGGCCGACGCCGAGCGCTACCGCGTCGAAACCGAAGCCGCGGCGCACCGACAGAGAGCCGAGCAAATTGCCAAGGGCGAAGCAGAAGCGAGGCGCCAGAAGGGTATGGCCGAAGCCGACGTCATCCGCGCCACGGGCACTTCAGAAGCCGAGATCATCGCCCTCAAGGGCGCATCCGAAGCTGACGCCATGCGCAAGAAGGCCGACTCGTTCAAGGAGTACAACCAGGCCGCCGTCCTCCAGATCCTCGTCGCCGCCCTCCCCGAGATCGCCCGCGCCGTCGCCGAGCCCCTGTCGAAAACGGACCGGATCACTCTCGTGTCGACGGGCGGAGATGGCATCGGTGCGTCGAAGCTGACGGGGGACATCGCGAAGGCGATGGCGGAGATCCCTGCCGTCGTCGAGTCGCTCTCGGGCATCGAGCTACGCAAGCTCGTCGAGGCGATTCCGGCACTGAAGTCGGCGATGAGCGATACGAAGAGGGAGGAGAAGGGGAAGGGGTGAGGGGGGCCTGGTGGGCGGCCGCGTCGAGCTGGGGTGCGAAACTGTCCTGGTCGTCGCCGTTACCGCGTTACGCAGGTCCGGAGTTGCGCGGTTACGCAGTTCTGCAGATGTCTTGTTGAACTAAGCCGCCTGCGGCGGGGTTCAAGACTGCTGGTTTCCTTCGATCTCGTTCCGGTGCAGCGTCGACCTCACGAGCCCACTTCAGGCTCGATGGAGGTGTGCGATGACCGAGCTGCGCCGTCGGATGATTCAGGCCATGACCGTTCGGGGATTCTCTCCAAGCACGCACGAGTCCTACTTGGGTGCCGTGCGGCGGTTGGCCAAGCACTACCGTCGTTCGCCGGATGCGTTGACGGTGGAGCAGGTGCAGGCCTACCTGGCACACATGGTGACGCAGCAGAAGCTGTCGTGGAGCACGTGCAACATCGCGGCGCAGGCGTTCCGCTTTCTGTACCACGTGACATTGGGGCGCGATGTTGCTGCATTCGAGATTCCGTCGGCCAAGCAACCGCAGCGACTGCCCGAGATCCTGAGCCGTGAGGAGGTAGCGCGGCTGATCGAGGCGCCGCCGAACCCGAAGCACCGGTTGTTGTTGGCGACGGTCTATGCCGGGGGCTTGCGCGTGAGCGAAGCCGTGCGGCTGAAGGTCAGCGACGTCGACCGCGGGCGGATGACTTTGCGCATCGAGCAGGGCAAGGGGAAGAAGGACCGCGTGGTCCCGCTGTCTGCGAGACTCGTCGGCCAGATCGAAGCGTTGTGGCAGACCGAGCCGCCTCGCCATTGGCTGTTTCCCAACCGCAGTGGCAGGCGACCGATCGACATCACGGTTGCACAGAAGGTGTTCACGATGGCCAAGCTTCGGGCCGGGATCACGAAGCGCGGCGGGATTCACTCGCTGCGCCACGCCTTCGCCACCCACCTGATCGAGGCGGGAGGGGACGTACCCACAATCCAGCGTCTGCTGGGACATCGTTGTGTGTCGACGACGATGCGCTACTTCCATCTCAGCCAGGGGCGGCTGGCAACCCTGCGGTCGCCACTCGATCTACTCGAGACGATTCCCCGGACGTAGCCGTTGCCAGGCGAGCCGACCTGCGCGCATCGCAGGCGGCCGCAGCGCCGACTCGAGCTTGCCGACCTCGTCCGTGGCTACGGCGATCGTCTACGCTCTATCCGGCGCCTGAGCGGCGAGCAGCTTGCGGCCCTGCGCGCCATCGAGCGCTGTCGTACCCCGGCCCTCGGGGGCAGCCGCGAAGTCTGCACCAACTGCGGTGCCCAGCGCATCCTGTGGCACTCGTGTCGCAACCGCCACTGCCCGAAGTGCCAGACGACGGCCAAGGAGCGCTGGCTCGAAGCGCGCCTCGAGGAGTTGTTGCCCGTCGACTACGTGCATGTGGTCTTCACGCTGCCGCACGAGTTGAACGCCTTGGCTCTTGCCTGTCCCCGACTCGTCTATGGGCTCCTGTTTCAAACCGCCGCAGCGACGCTGCTTGCATTCGCACGCGACGGCCGGCATCTGGGCGCCGAGCCCGGAATCGTCGCCGTCCTGCACACCTGGGGCCAGAATCTCTCCCTGCACATCCACCTGCACTGCATCGTCACCGCGGGTGGTCTCGACCCGACGCAACGCCGGTGGATCCGCCGGCCGGGGGGCTACCTGTTTCCGGTCCACGCCCTGTCCCGCGTGTTTCGCGGCAAGTACCTTGACGCTCTGCGCCACGCGCTCCGCGATTCTCCGGATCTCGCGCGCAGCGTTTCCATCCAGCAGCTTTGGCAGCACGACTGGGTCGTCTACGCCAAGAAGCCCTTCGGTGGCCCACGCCAAGTCCTGGACTACCTGGCTCGCTACACACACCGCGTCGCGCTGACCAACGATCGATTGCTCGAGTTGCACGAGGGGATCATCGGGGTCCGTTGGCGTGACTACGCACACGGCGGCAAGCGCAAGGTCCTCCGACTCCACGCCGCAGACCTGCTCGGACGCTTCGTGCTCCACGTTCTCCCGCGCGGCTTCCGACGCGTGCGCCACTACGGGTTGCTCGGCAATCGTCACAGGTCCGCCAAGCTCGCCGCGTGTCGGCGCTACTTCGGCATCGCCTCGATCGATCGGTCCACATCGACCGATACTGCATCGTCTCCCTTGCGTCGGCTTGGCATCGATCCTCGTCGCTGCCCGGCCTGCGGTGCAAGCCAACTCCAACATGAACCCGTCCTACCACAGCCTCCCGTAGCTCGCGCCCGCGCGCCCACTGGCACCGCATGCTGATTCACGTCGGCCCGCCGCTCGCCACCGACGCCTGTACGCGCGTCCGGTCAGTGTCTGCCCGGCCCCTCAATCTCGAACGGCCGTGGGCGCTCGGAGAGAATCAGGACACCCGGCACCGTCGCCCTTCCACGTACGCCCAGATCTCAACGGCACCGCGCGACTCCAGTGCCGCCTTCCCGCTCCGCCTGCCCCAAGCGTAGAATCCCCAGGGGAGAACATGGTGCGGCTTAGTCCAACCGGCTTTATCCGGAATGCGCAGACGCACTCCGGATAAAGCCTCTTCGTTATGCGGACAGATCCTGAGCATGGCGGTCTACCTACGAACTGACGAACAGGTTGAAGCGGCCGCGGCGCTTGAGACGGGTGGCCACGCCGCGGCTCGTGTGGCACTCGATGTGTATGACTGGCGCTGGGTAGTACTCGCGCTCCACAACGCTCTTCAGGGGTTCATGGTCATAGCCCTTCGTGGGAGCGATGGGTTGGCCCCGCTCCGAGACAAGATCGCCGCGGCGTGGTTGAAGGCCTACCGATCAAACCAACCTCCCCCCAACGAGGAATTGGACTCCTTCCTCAACCTGTACTCCAAGATCAAAGGGCCACGGATGCGGCAGTACATCCACAGCGCCATCTTCCAGGCAAAGGGATCCGAGGACTGGAGCGTGAGGAAGCTGAACGTTCTACGGAATCAGTTCGTGCACTTCCTGCCTCGTAGCTGGTCGTTAGAGGTCTCCGGCCTGCCCAGGATATGCTTGGACTGCGTCGACGTCATCGAATTCCTCGGCTGGAAGTGTGGCAACGTTCGGTGGAGTGAGTCATCGGTGGAGCAGCGCGCAGTCGCGGCCGTTCGTGAGCTGCGCGCCGAACTCAGCAAGTTGGCGTCGAAGTATGGGGGCACGGCCGCATGACGTCCGGTTGAGCCCGCGGGTTAGCCGTGCGTTAGACAGCCGCCAGTATCACAGCCGCCGACACGCACCGGGACGGAGACCGAACTCAGTGAACCATAGCGAAATCGTCAGCTTTCTCTGGGGCGTCGCGGACCTCATCCGCGACACCTTCAAGCGCGGCAAGTACCAGGACGTCATCCTGCCGCTCACCGTCCTGCGCCGCCTCGACTGCGTGCTCGCCGGCACCAAGGAGAAGGTGCTCGGCGAAGCAGGCCGAGCTGAGGGGCAAGAAGCTCGAGAACCTCGACCCGCAGCTGCGCAAGGCCTCCGGCTTCGCCTTCTACAACACCTCCCGCTACGACTTCGAGAAGCTCCTGGCCGACGCGCCGCACCTCGCCGCCAACCTGCGCAACTACATCGCCGGGCTTCAGCCCCAACATGCGCGAGGTGCTGGAGAAGTTCGACTTCGACAACACCATCAGCAAGCTCGACGAGGCGGGGCTTCTCTTCCAGGTGCTCGAGCGCTTCAAGAACGTCGACCTGCACCCCGACAGGATCGACAACCCGACGATGGGCACGATCTTCGAGGAGCTGATCCGGAAGTTCAACGAAGCGCTGAACGAGAATCCCGGCGAGCACTTCACGCCGCGCGACGTCGTGCACCTGATGGTGGATCTGATGCTCGCCGGCGACGAGACGCGCGATCCGCGCCAAGAGGGCGATCGTCGCACGGTCTACGACCCCTGCTGCGGCTCGGGCGGCATGCTGATGATCACCAAGGAGCACATCACGGTCGGCCTGCGGAAGAACGGCGAGCTGCTCCGGCCCGCGATCAACCCGGACGCCGAGATCCATCTGTTCGGCCAGGAGGTGAACCCCGAGACCTGGGCGGTCTCGAAGTCCGACCTGTTCATGAAGGACCCGACCGGCCGCGACGCCGACAACATCGCCTTCGGCAGCACGCTCTCCAACGACCGCCACGCCGGCCAGACCTTCGACTACCTGATCGCCAATCCGCCCTACGGCAAGGACTGGAAGCGCGACGAGGACGCCGTGCGCGCCGAGCACGAGCGCGGCGCCGCGGGCCGGTTCGGCCCGGGCCTGCCGCGGATCAGCGACGGCCAGCTCCTGTTCCTGCTGCACATGCTGGCCCACGCGAAGGACCCCGAAGGAAGGCGGCTCGCGCATCGCCATCATCATGAACGGCTCGCCGCTCTTCACCGGCGACGCCGGCAGCGGCGAGAGCGAGATCCGCCGCTTCATCCTGGAGAACGACCTGCTCGAGGCGCTGATCGCGCTCCCCGAGCAGCTCTTCTACAACACCGGCATCGCGACCTACGTGTGGGTGGTGACGAACCGCAAGGCGCCGGCGCGCAAGGGCAAGGTGCAGCTCATCGACGCCACCTCGTTCTGGGTGCCGATGCGCAAGAGCCTCGGCGACAAGCGCCGCGAGATCCCGCTCGAGCGCGCGCAGGACATCCTGAAGATCCTCGTCCGACTTCCAGGACGGCGAGACGCGGAAGGTGGCGAAGGACGGCAAGGAAGAGGACGTCGTCGTCAGCCGCATCTTCCCGACCACCCACTTCGGCTTCCGCAAGATCACCGTCGAGCGCCCGCTCCGGCTCAACTTCCAGGCGAGCGCCGGAGCGCATCGCCCGCCTCGAGGAGGAGAAGGGCTTCCAGGCGCTGGCGCAGTCGAAGAAGAAGGGCGCCGCGGGCGCGAAGGAGCAGGCCGAAGGGCGCGCGCTGCAGGAGGCGATCCGCAAACTCGTGCGGGCGCTCCCCGGCACGCTCTTCAAGGACCGCGACGAGTTCGAGCGCTTGCTCGACGCCGCCGCGAAGAAGGCCGGCATCAAGCTCCCGGCCGCCGGTCACGCAAGGCCATCCTCTCCGCGCTCTCCGAGCGCGACGAGACGGCCGCGATCTGCCGCGACAAGGACGGCGATCCCGAGCCCGACCCCGAGCTGCGCGACACCGAGAGCGTGCCGCTCGCCGAGAGCGTCGAGGCGTTCTTCGAGCGCGAGGTCAGGCCCCACGTCCCGGACGCCTGGATCGACACGTCCAGGCGCGACCCGAAGGACGGCCAGGTCGGCTTCGTCGGCTACGAGATCAACTTCAACCGCTACTTCTACCGCTACACCCCGCCGCGCCCGCTCGAGGAGATCGAGGGCGAGATTCGGCGGCATCGAGCAGGACATCCTGCGGATGCTGGCCGAGGTGACGGGAGGGTCTGTCTGAGGTCTGAGTGGCAGGTGCCGGCACTTGGTCGGATCTGCCGACGTTCTCTGCCGAAAGGTTGGAATCAAATGTCGGCACTTGCGATTATGTGCCGACATCGACTACCATTCCGCCATGGACAAGCCGCGCCTGACCAGGGCACGTCTGAACGCCGCGGGGGTGGGAGCCTTCTTCCGGCCGCGTGACGTGCTGCCGCTCGGGGTGTCGTTCCGCCAGCTCCAGCGCCTCGTCGCCGAAGGCACGGTCGAGAAGCTCGGGGGCGGTGTGTATCGGCTCTCCGAAGTCGAGCCGAACGAGCTCGAGACCATAGCGATGGTGGCCTCGGCCGCACCCAACGCGATCGTCTGCCTGCTCACCGCGCTGCGCGTCCACGGGATTGGAACCCAGGCACCGCACCAGGTGTGGCTGGCGATCGACCGCAAGGCACGCATCCCGAGACGGCTCCCGGCCAAGGTCCGCATCGTCCGCTTCTCCGGCCAGATGCTGACCTACGGCGTCGTCACGCAGTCCATGCAGGGGGTCAGGGTCCGCCTCACCAATCCTGCCCGCACCGTCGTCGACTGCTTCCGCTACCGGAACAAGATCGGCCTCGACGTCGGCATGGAGGCGCTGCGCGACGCGGTGCGCTCGCGCAAGGCGATGGTCGGTGAGATCGACCGCGCGGCCGAGGTGTGTCGCATCCGCACGGTCATCGGACCCTACCTGGAGGCGCTGTCGGCATGAGCGGGCGGGAGGTCGAAGGCCGGGCGGAATCAATCCGGCAACGCCTACGGAACGAGCTTCGCGCCCGCGGCGAGGACGTGACGCTCGGGCTGCCGCGCTACGCGGTCGAGCGGTTCCTGTACCGGCTCGGCCGGTCGCGTCACCGTGAGCGCTTCGTGCTGAAGGGAGCGACGCTCTTCGCGATCTGGGGTACGGCCTACCGGCCGACACGCGATGTCGACTTCACGGGCTACGGCAGCCCGGACGCGCAGGACGTGATCACTGCCTTCCGCGAGATCTGCAACACCCCGGACGACGTCGATCAGCTCGTGTTCGACACGGACTCGATCACGGCGGAGCCGATCCGGGACGGCTCGGAGTACGACGGCCTTCGCATCCGGATCCGGGCGCGGCTGGGAGCATCCGACATCCCGATTCAAGCGGACGTCGGATTCGGCAATGCGATCGTTCCCGGCCCGGAAGAGCAGGAGTATCGAACGATTCTGGGCGATCCGCCGCCGCGAATCCTGGCCTACCCGCCCGAGTCCGTCGTGGCCGAGAAGCTGCACGCGATGGTGATGCTGGGCGAGCGGAACAGCCGCTACAAGGACTTCTACGACCTCTACGCGATGGCAGGCGCCTTCCATTTTGAGCGGCCCACGCTCGTGCAGGCGGTGAGGGCAACTTTCGAGCGCAGGAGCACACCGGTGGAGGCAGCGCTCCCCGCGGCGCTCGCGGCTCCCTTCTACGCCAAAGAAGCCCGTGCGGCGCAGTGGCGCGCGTACGTGGACCGCAACCACCTCACCGAAGCTCCCGCCGACTTCGGTCGCGTAGGCGATCGGCTCACCGCCTTCCTGCAACCCGTCTGGGCCGACGTCGCCTCCGGCACCGCGACGGCCGGCGACTGGCAAGGCGGGGGACCGTGGTCGCGGGGATCCTCGAGCGGGAGTCCGCCGCCATGACCATCCATCCCCGCCCACCCCGCGAGATCGACGGCAAGGGCCGCACCGTCCGCGAGCTGCTCGCCGGCCGAAAGTACTCGATCGACTACTACCAGCGCGAGTACAAGTGGCAGCAGAAGCAGGTCGCCGAGCTGATCGACGACCTCGCGGCCAAGTTCCTGGAGAGCCATGAGGACGGCAACGAGCGCAGCGCCGTCGCCGACTACGGCCACTACTTCCTCGGCTCGATCATCATCAGCGACAAGGACGGCCAGAAGTTCATCATCGACGGCCAGCAGCGCCTCACCACGCTGACGCTGCTCCTGATCTTTCTCCACCACAAGCTCGGGGACGCCGAGCAGAAGGGGCAGATCGCCGATCTCATCTTCTCGCAGAAGTTCGGCAAGCGCTCGTTCAACCTCGACATCCCCGAGCGCACCGCCTGCATGGAGGCGCTCTACAAGGGCGAGGAGTTCGCCGACGCCGACGCGCCCGAGTCCATCGCCAACATCCTGGCCCGCTACGCGGACCTCGAGGACCTGTTCCCCGAAGAGCTCGCCGGCGCCGGCGCTGCCGTACTTCGTGGACTGGCTGGTCGAGAACGTGCACCTGGTCGAGATCACCGCCTACTCCGACGGCGACGCCTACACGATCTTCGAGACGATGAACGACCGCGGGCTCTCGCTCACCCCCGCGGACATGCTCAAGGGCTACCTGCTCGGCGAACATCACCGACGCCGACAAGCGCACCCGCGCGAGCCGCATCTGGAAGGAGCGGGTGCAGGCGCTGGCCGAGCTCGGCAAGGACGAGGACGCCGACGGCATCAAGTCGTGGCTGCGCAGCCAGTACGCCGAGAGCATCCGCGAGCGCAAGCGCGGCGCAGCGCCGCAGGACTTCGACCTGATCGGCACCGAGTTCCACCGCTGGGTGCGCGACCACGACGGACCGCCTCGGTCTCACGGCCAGCGCCGAGTTCGCTCGCTTCATCGAGCGCGACTTCGCGTTCTACGGCCGCTGGTACGAGCGCCTGCGGCGCGCGGCCGAGGCGCTCGCGCCCGGGCTCGAGTGCGTCCACTTCAACGCCCAGCACAACTTCACGCTCCAGTACCCGGTGCTGCTTGGCGCCGCTCCGCGTGGAGGACGACGAGGCCGGCGTGCTGCGCAAGCTCCGCGTCGTGGCCGCTTACCTCGACATCCTGATCCACCGCCGCATCTGGAACTGGCGCGCGATCGACTACTCGACGATGCAGTACGCGATGTTCCTCGTGATGCGCGACATCCGCGGCAAGGGCGTCGCCTGAGCTGGCCGCGCTGCTGCGCGAGCGCCTCGACGCCGAGACCGAGACCTTCGCGAGCAACGACCGCTTCCGGCTGCACGGCATGAACGGCCGCCAGATCCACCGGCTGCTGGCGCGCATGACGGACTACGTGGAGACGCGCTCCGGCATGGCCTCGCGCTACCCCGAGTATGCCCAGCGCGGCCGGAAGGGCTACGAGATCGAGCACATCTGGGCCGACCACCCCGAGCGGCACACCGACGAGTTCGCGCACCCGAGCGAGTTCCAGGAGTACCGGAACCGCATCGGCGGCCTGCTGCTCCTGCCGAAGAGCTTCAACGCCAGCTACGGCGATCTGCCCTACGCCGAGAAGCGCGAGCACTACGTCGGCCAGAACCTGCTCGCGCGGAGCCTCCACGAGCGCGCGTACGACCACAACCCGGGCTTCCGGCGCTTCATCGAGGAGAGCGGCCTGCCGTTCCGCGCGCACGCCGAGTTCAGGAAGGCCGATCTCGACGCGCGGCAGGTGCTCTACCAGCGACTGGCCGAGCGGATCTGGAGCCCGGAGCGGCTGGGACAGGAGGCGGCGTCGTGAGCGGGGCGACGTACAGCGAGCGTGCGGGAGCGCTGCGGCGGTACAAGCCATACCCGGCCTACAAGGACTCCGGCGTCGAGTGGCTGGGGGAGATTCCGGCGCATTGGGATCTGCGCCGGCTCAAGACCAGCGCTGCTGTTCAGCTCAGCAACGTCGACAAGAAGTCGGTTGAAGGCCAGGAAGCAGTGCGGCTCTGCAACTACACCGACGTCTACTACCACGAGCGCATCTCAGCAAACCTGGACTTCATGGCAGCCACGGCGACATCGGACCAAGTGCGCCGCTTTGCACTACGCAAGGGCGATGTGCTCATCACCAAGGACTCGGAGTCTTGGACCGACATCGCGGTGCCCACGGTCGTAGCGGAAGATCTGCCCGGAGTGTTGTGCGGCTATCACCTCGCCCACATCAGACCCACTCACGTTTGCCACGGACCCTTTCTCGCGCGGGCCTTCAGCGCGATTGGCCCTCGGGATCAGTTTCAAGTCGCGGCCAACGGCATCACTCGTTTCGGGCTTGGCGGCGATGCGATTGCAACCGGGCTGTTCGCAATGCCCCCCGAGCCCGAGCAACGCGCCATCGCCGCCTTCCTCGACCGGGAGACGGCGCGGATCGATGCGCTGGTGGCGAAGAAGGAGCGGCTGATCGAGTTGCTCCAGGAGCAGCGCACCGCCCTCATCACCCGCGCCGTCACCAAGGGCCTCGACGCGAATGCCCCGATCTCAGGCACGGGCTCTACCGTCTTTCCTCCGGTCCCGTCGGGGTGGGAGTTGCGGAAGCTGCGGCGTCTCCTCACGCGGGTGAAACGACCCGTCAAAGTTGACCCTGACTCTGAGTACCGGGAGATCGGCATCCGCTCGTGGGGCAAAGGCATCTTTCACAAGGAACCCGTGCGCGGGGTTCTGCTCGAGGACAAGAGTGTGTTCGGTATCGAGCCGGGCGACTTCGTGCTCAACATCGTCTTCGCATGGGAAGGCGCAGTCGCCGTTGCTGCCGAACCGGAGCGTGGAATGGTCGGCTCGCACCGTTTTCCCACGTTTCGCACCTCCGAGGAAGTTGATCTGGACTACCTCTTGATGGTTTTTCAGACCAAGCATGGCCGTGCGTTGATGGAGGTGAACTCGCCAGGTGCTGCGGGTCGCAACAAGACGATCAGGGTAGACCAGTTTCTCGATGAGCTGGTGCCGCTGCCTCCGGTCGCGGAACAGAAGGAGATTGTCCGACGGTTTAGGAGCGATGAAGTGCGGCTCGGCGGACTCGTCGGGCGGCTTTGCGAGGCCATCGACCGCCTCAAGGAGCTGCGCACTGCCCTCATTTCCGCCGCGGTGACGGGCAAGATCGACGTGCGGGAGGTCGAGGCATGAGGGTCACCAAGGCGCGCATCCGGAACTTCCGTGGCCTGAAGGACGTCGGGTTGGAACTCGGTTCGACCACGGTGCTGATCGGCGAGAACAACTCCGGCAAGACGTCGGTGCTGGACGCCCTCCGGCTCTGCCTCAGGGAGTTGGGACCCCGGCGCCGGGTGGTCTTCGACAGCTTCGACTTCCATCTGAAGGACGGAGCGGCGGAGCCGCAGTCGGCAGACCCTATCGAGATCGAGATCAGGTTCTCGGAGACTTCCAAGGGAGAATGGAACGACGCGCTGGTTGGTCGCCTGAATCGCCAGAAGATCCTGCAGGTCGACGGCGACGATCTGAACCACGTCATGCTCCGCGTCACCTGCACCTACGACCCGACGAACCGAGACTTTGCTCAGGACTGGGCCTTCCTGAACCTCGAGGGGAAGCCGTTGACCGCAGTGTCCGAAACGGCACTGGGAACCCTGCAACGCGAGGTCGCCTTCTACTACCTGAGCGCGCTCCGCGATGCCGCGTGGCACTTCGATGCCAAGGGGCCCTTCTGGAGGCCGTTCCTCAAAGACAGCCAGCTCACGGAGGCCAGGAAGGCTGAGGTCGTGGAGAAGCTCCGGGAGATCAATGAGCTGGTCGTCGCCTCCCACACCAGCTTCGAGCACGCCATAGAACGGCTCGGCCGAGTGCGGGACGTGGTGCCGATGGCGGGCGGAGACATGGTGTCCATCGAGGCCGTACCGGGGCGGATGTTCGACATGCTGGCCAAGGCGCAGGTGCACTTGGGCGCGTCGACCGGAGCGAGAATCCCGATCGGGAGACACGGCGAGGGAACCCAGAGCCTTTCCGTCCTGATGCTCTTCTCCGCGTTTCTGAGTACGAAGCCGGAGGGCAGCCCCGTGGTGGCGCTCGAGGAGCCGGAAGCGCACTTGCATCCATCGGCGGTCCGGGCCCTCTGGGACATCCTCCGCTTGATCGACGGCCAGAAGTTGATCTCGACCCACAGCGGCGATCTACTCTCTGAGGTGGATGTTCTCAATGTGCGTCGTCTCGCCATGGCGGAGGACGGCATTCGAGCCTATCGCGTCCCCTCCACGCTCCTGTCTGCGGAGGAGACGCGAAAGTTCAACTACCACATCCGCAGATCACGGGGCGAGCTCCTCTTCGCTCGCTGCTGGCTCCTAGTCGAGGGGGAGACCGAAGCCTGGGTTTATCCTGCGGCCGCTCGTGCTCTTGGGATGAAGCTCCACCGTGATGGCGTGCGGATCGTTGAGTACAGCCAGTCCGACGTAGGACTCCTGGCCAAGGTCGCGAACTCGCTGGGTCTCCTGTGGTTCTGTGTCATCGACGATGACTCGGGTAGAAGCGAGTACGAACGGAACGTGCAGGACAACCTCGCGGGGGCATCTGAGAGCGACCGACTCCGCTTTCCGTACAGGAACATAGAAACGCACCTGCTCGAGAGTGGCTACGACGCGATCTATGACCCGTACATGCCGGAGCAGAAGCGCGCCCTACTGACGAAGCACCCGGGCGATGACGGCTACTGGGCCGACTTCGCAGACCAGCTACCGAAACGACGCAAGACCCGAGCAGCGGCCGATGTAGCCGCTGCGATGGAGGCGAAGGGCAAGGAGGGGGTGACGGACGAGCTCCGCGGCATCCTCGAGAAGGTCGTGGCTCTGGCGCGAGGTGAGTGATGACTTTGAACCTGGACTCATTGAACGAGAACCAGCGCAAGGCCGTCGAATGGCAGGATGGTCCCCTGCTCGTCCTCGCTGGTCCGGGGTCTGGAAAGACTCTGGTCTTGACTCTGCGCGTGGCGCGTCTACTGGAGGAGCACGAGGACGCCGCGGTGCTCGCCCTCGCTTTCACGAGCAAGGCGGCCGCGGAGATGCGCGAGCGAGTCGATCGCCTTCTGGGGCAACACGGCGACCGTGCGCAGCTCTGCACCTTCCATGCGTTCGCTACCGACGTGCTGCGGCAGCATGGTAGCCATGTGGGGATTCAGCCCGACTTCTCTGCTGATCCAGGAGGAGGATCGGGTGGCCTTGGTGCAAGAGATCGTCGAGGATCTGACGGAGAATGGCCACGTCTTCCCGACCGATCACCGGAACACCCTCGCGCTCGTGGATCGCCTGTTCGCCTCCTCCTACGACGGTGCTCGAGAGGCTTCTTCCCTCGTGCACACTCCTGCGTGGGTACCGGACTTGTTTGCGACTTACTGCCAGCGGCTTGTCGCCGCGAACCGGTTGGATTTCGGTGCCCTGCTCCACTTCGCCCGCAAGCTCCTGTCAGAGCAAGGCGGTGTGACTCGCGTGTTGCGGGCGGGCTGGAGCTACGTGTGCGTCGACGAGTTCCAGGACACGAACAAGGCGCAGTACGACCTGCTGAGACTGCTCGTGCCACCAAGTGCACCGAATCTCTTCGTGGTCGCGGACGATGATCAGATCATCTACCAGTGGAACGGCGCGAGCCCCGAGCGTTTGCAAGCCCTGCAGCAGGATCACGGGATGGAAGTCGTTCAGCTCCCGGAGAACTTCCGGTGTCCGAAGGAGATCATCGATCTGGCGAACCGACTCATCGCTCACAACCGACTCCGGGCCGCGGACAAGAAGCCGCTGACCACCAGTCGGCGTGCCGCGTCGAGCGATGACCTCGTCCGGGTGCGTGCGTACTGCACACCCGAGGAGGAAGCGGCGGGCATCGCCGCCGACATTCGCGATCGCGGGCTGGCGCCTGTAGACGTGGCCGTTCTCGCCCGGACGACGAAGCTGCTCAATGGAGCGGCCGAGGCGCTAGGAGCCGCAGGTCTCGACGCTCATGTTACCCAGCGCAAGGCGGAGTTCGAGACTCCTTTGGTGCGCGTGGTCTTCCACGCGCTTCGGCTCGCGAATTCCCGGCACGACCGCGATGTGCTGCGACGTCTGTGCGTCGCTTGGGGCGCCCTCACGGACCACGATCTGGAACTCGGAGACGTGATCGCCGGGGCCACACTTGCCGGGGGGGACTTCCTGCGCGCGTGGGCTGATGCCGCGGCGGCTGGTGCGGAGGGAAGTCATGCGGATCTACTCGGCCGCCTTCGGTCATCGCTGGTGGATCGCCTCGACTTCCCGGGCGTTGTCGATTGGTTTCTGTCCGATGGCGCGACGACGCCGGCGGACGTCGACGACCCGGCGCTGGCGACCGAGCTCGAGACCTGGCAAGAGCTGCACGGCGAGCTGGTGCGAGAGCACGGCGAGGATGCACTGACCTTGAACGTCTACCTGCAGCACATGGACCTGGCACCGAAGGGTCCCCGGCCGGGCCCGAACGCCGTCCGTTGCATGACGATGCATGGAGCGAAGGGGCTCGAGTTCCGGCACGTGTACCTGATCGGAATGGCGCAGGAGGTCTTCCCCTCCTTTCAGGCGCTTCGCAAAGGGGCGAACAGCCGGGAAGTCGAAGAAGAGCGCAGGAACTGCTTCGTCGCGATCACACGGGTTCAGGAAACGCTGACGTTGACATATGCGCGTCAGTACTACGGCTACCGCAAGAATCGCTCGCAGTTCCTCGAGGAGCTGGGGCTCTCGGAGGGCTCGTGATTCTTCATCCGGGTTACCGCTCCAGATGCCCTTTCTCGACCGAGACACCGCCATTGTCGCCAAGGCCTGCGAGGCCATCGAGCGCCTCAAGGAACTCCGCACCGCCCTCATCTCCGCCGCGGTGACGGGCAAGATCGACGTGCGGGAGGAGGTCGCATGAGCCCCGAGATCTCCGAGCGCTCCTTCGAGGAGGCGATCGAGTGCGCGCTGCTCCAGCACGGCCCCGACGCCTGCGCCGAGCGACGCGACGGCTGTCCGCGAGACGCCGCCGCCGTACGGCGACACGCCGCCGGGCGGCTATCGCAAGCGCAAGCCCGAGGACTACGACCGCACGCTCTGCCTGCTGCCGCGCGACGTGGTGGACTTCGTCCTCGCCACGCAGCCCAAGGAGTGGAAGAAGCTCGAGCAGCACCACGGCGCGGCGGTCCAGCGAGCAGTTCCTGAAGCGCCTCGCCGCCGAGATCGAGCGGCGCGGCGCGCTCGACGTGCTGCGCAACGGCATCAAGGACTCCGGCTGCAAGTTCCGGCTCGCCTACTTCCGCCCCGCGAGCGGGCTCAACGAGGAGACGCGGCGGCTGCACGCGGCGAACCTCTTCGCCGTGGTGCGCCAGCTCCGCTACAGCACGAAGAACGAGAAGAGCCTCGACCTGGTGCTGTTCCTGAACGGCATCCCGATCTTCACCGCCGAGCTCAAGAACCCGCTCAACGGCCAGGACGTCGAGGACGCGATCCGCCAGTACAAGACCGACCGCGACCCGCGCGAGCCGCTGCTCGCCTACGGCCGCTGCCTCGCGCACTTCGCGGTGGACCCGGACCTGGTCTACGTCACCACGCAGCTCGCCGGGCCGAGGACGCGCTTCCTGCCCTTCAACCAGGGCAAGTTCGGCGGCGCCGGCAACCCGCCCGTGCCGCCCACGCGCAAGCGGCTACGCGACCGCCTACCTCTGGGAGGAGACCTGGGCGCGCGACAGCGTGCTCGACCTCGTGCGCCAGTTCATCCACGAGGTCGAGGAGGAGGACGACAAGGGGCGCAAGACCGGCAAGCGCTTCCTGATCTTCCCGCGCTACCAGCAGCTCGACTGCGTGCGCAGGCTCGTGACCGACGCGCGCGCGAGCGGGCGCGGGGCAGCGCTACCTGATCCAGCACTCGGCCGGCAGCGGCAAGAGCTTCACCATCGCCTGGCTCGCCCACCAGCTCTCGACGCTCCACGACGCGAGCGACCGGCGCGTCTTCGACTCGATCGTCGTCATCACCGACCGGCGCGTGCTCGACCGCCAGCTCCAGACGACGATGCGCCAGTTCGAGCAGACGCTCGGCGTGGTGGAGAACATCGACACCACCTCGCGCCAGCTCAAGGAGGCGCTCGAGTCGGGCAAGACGATCATCGTCACCACGCTGCAGAAGTTCCCGGTGATCGCGAAGGAGATCGGCGAGCTGCCGGGCAAGCGCTTCGCCGTGATCGTGGACGAGGCGCACTCGTCGCAGTCGGGCGAGAGCACGAAGAGCCTCGAAGGCGGTGCTCGCGTCGGGGTCGCTCGAGGAGGCCGAAGCCGAGGAGAGACGGAGGCAGGACGCCGGAGGAGGAGCTCGAGAGCTACGCTCCTGGCCGAGATGGAGAAGCGCGGGCACGCTCCCGAACCTCTCGACGTTCGCCTTCACCGCCACGCCGAAGCCGAAGACGCTGGAGCTGTTCGGCACGAAGCGCGCCGACGGGAAGTTCGCGCCCTTCCACCTCTACAGCATGCGCCAGGCGATCGAGGAGGGGTTCATCCTCGACGTGCTGGCGAACTACACGACCTACAAGGCCTACTGGCGGCTGCTCAAGAAGGTCGAGGACGACCCGCGCTACGACAAGAAGAAGGCCGAGTACCTGCTCAAGTCGTTCGTCGAGCTGCACCCGCACGCGATCGGCGAGAAGGTGCGGATCATGCGTCGAGCACTTCGCCGCGCAGGTGCAGGGCGAGATCGGCGGCAAGGCCAAGGCGATGATCGTCACGCGCTCGCGCCTGCACGCGGTGCGCTACAAGCTGGCGGTGGACGAGTACCTCGCCGAGCGCGGCTATCCGTTCAAGGCGCTGGTGGCGTTCTCCGGCACGGTCCAGGACGGCGGGCAGTCCTACACCGAGTCCGAGCATGAACGGCTTCCCGGAGGCGCAGACCGCCAAGACCTTCGAGCGGCCCGAGTACCGGTTCCTGATCGTCGCCAACAAGTTCCAGACCGGCTTCGACCAGCCGCTGCTGCACACGATGTACGTGGACAAGAAGCTCGGCGGCGTGAACGCGGTGCAGACGCTCTCGCGGCTCAACCGCACGCTACCCCGGAGAAGAAGGGCACGATGGTGCTCGACTTCGCCAACGAGGCCGACGAGATCAAGGCCGCCTTCGAGCCCTACTACGAGACGACGCTGCTCTCCGAGGCGACCGACCCGAACCTGCTCTACGAGATCCAGACCCGCCTCGCCGCCTTCCCGGTCTACACCGAGGCCGACGTGGACGCCTTCGCCAAGGTCTACTTCGACCCCAAGGCGACGCAGGACCGGCTCTACGCCGTGCTCGCGCCCGTGGTCGAGCGCTTCCAGGCAGCTCTCGCGCCGAGGAGCAGCACGACTTCCGCGGCCAGCTCACCGACTACGTGCGGCTCTACGCCTTCCTCGCCCAGGTGCTGACCTTCGCCGACGCCGACCTCGAGAAGCTCTACGTCTTCGCGCGGCACCTGCGGCGGCTGCTGCCCGCCGACCGCGCCGAGCTGCCGCGCGAGGTGCAGCAGAACATCGACATGGAGTCGTACCGGATCCAGCAGACCGGCAGCGGCAAGATCGCGCTGGAGCGCAGGCCCGGCGTGCTCGAACCCGTGAGCACCAAGCAGCGGCCACGGCGTCGACGCCGGAGGAGCTGGAGACGCTCTCGCGCATCATCGCCGAGCTGAACGAGCGCTTCGGACTCAACCTCGGCCCCGAGCACCGCGTGACGCTCGGCCAGATGATGGAGAAGCTCGACGACGACGCGGCGCTCGACGCGGCGGCGCGGGTCAACACGCGCGAGAACGTGCGGCTCACCTTCGACCAGAAGGTCGAGCACGTGATCCAGGAGATCGTCGACTCGAACTTCGAGCTCTACAAGCGCATCACCGACGACCGCGCCTTCGGCGAGGCGATCAAGAACTTCCTGTTCGACCAGTACCTGCGCGCTCACCGCAACGCCGAGGAGCTGATCAAGCGCGGCGAGTCGAAGACGCTGGAGTTCAAGTCCACCCTGCGCTGGAGCCTCAAGGAGGACCGGCAGGACGACAAGGGCGTGACGCACGCCGTCCTGAAGACGATCGCCGCGTTCCTGAACACCGAGGGCGGCGATCTCCTGATCGGCGTGGCGGACGACGGCGCGATCGTCGGCATCGAGCACGACCAGCTCGAGAACGACGACAAGTTCATGCGCCACCTCGCCCAGGTCGTGCGCAACGGTCTCGGCGACCGTGCCGGTACCTGCATCGATCCGAAGACCCAGATCGTGCAGGGCAAGACGGTCTGCGTCGTGAGCTGCCAGCGGAGCCCTGAGCCGGTGTTCCTGAAGTGGAAGGGGATGGAAGACGCGCCGGACGGCGACTTCTTCGTCAGGAGCGGCCCCGGGACCGTGAAGCTCCCTCCCGAGAGCGCGCGTCGAGTACATTCGAACGCGGTTCGCCGGGTTCCTAGTCGAAGAGAAACCAGACGCACCATCAAGGGGAGCGACAACGGGTCCCGGCGCGGACACCGCATGAGCTACTTCATGGATTTGTTTTCGCCCGAAACATATGAGGCGTTTGCCAAGTCAGACAGGACCATTTCGGGGTTTCGCCCCCGGCAGCGAAACATCGCCCAACGCATCAGGCCGGGGGACAAACTCGTCTGCTATATGACTCGGCTGTCGCGCTGGATCGGCATTCTCGAGGTGGAGAATGGGCCTTTCAACGACGCGACGCCGATCTTCTATCCGGAGGCAGATCCTTTTACGGTCCGGTTTCGCGTTAGAGCGAAGGTCTGGCTGCCGTTGGAGAAGACGGTGCCAATCCACGCCTCAACGGTCTGGGGCAGTCTGTCCTTCACTAGCAAGCTTCCCCACTCCTCTACTGCTTGGACTGGAAAGGTCCGAGGCAGCCTGGTGGCTCTATCGGACGCCGACGGCGAATTCCTAGAGTCGCTGCTGGCCCGGCAAGCTACGGCTGGTCAGGAATACGCCCTGGATTCAGATGAGCAGAAGAAGCTCCGGGCAACGAAGATCAGGCGTCTCGAGAAGGACGTCACGGTTACCGTTCCAGAAGACGCCGAGCCCGCCGCACCGCCTGTAGTCGTCGGTGAAGTGCGAGAGTCCATTCGCATCCAGGCGCTTCTCGCCGAAGTCGGTAGCCGAATGGGGCTACAGATTTGGATTCCTCGATCTGACCGCGCCGCCGTGGAAACTGAATGGCGGAGAGACCACCCGCCAATCCTCGACCGCCTACCCCTCAACTACGATGACACGACCCTCAGGACTATCGAGCAGATCGATGTGCTGTGGCTAAAAGGCCGCTCCATCAAGCGGGCCTTCGAGGTTGAGCATACGACGTCCGTGTACTCGGGAATTTTGCGGATGGCCGACCTGCTTGCGCTCCAGCCAAACATGGATATCCGGCTCCATATCGTCGCGCCGCCCGCTAGGCGCGAGAAAGTCTTCCAGGAGATCCTGCGGCCAGTCTTCTCTCTCCTAGATCGGGGCCCTCTCTCCGAAAGCTGCACCTTCGTGTCCTATGAGAGCGTTCGTGAGCTCGCCGATCAGCAGCATTTGGAACACCTATCGGATACAGTCCTCGATGAATACGAGGAGCAAGCCGGGGATTAGGACCGCCATCCAACCGAGGCGGGCGTTCCGACGGCGCCCCCGCGCGGCGACAAGCCCACGGCATCGCGCTTGAGCTCGAGAGGCGGAGGATCGGTGTCCCGGGCGAAGCAGGCATGCTTCCCTGACGTTAGCCTATCCTCGTCCGGTGCTGAACGGCGACGCGGATGACGAAGCGCTCGTTGCTGCCGCCAACAACGGACACGTTCAGGCCTACGAGCAGCTGTACCGTCGCCACTGCGGCTGGGTCACGTCTGTCGCCCGGAGACTGACCGGCAGCGAGCAGGACGCGCTCGACGTTCTTCAGGAGACGTTCGAGTACCTGTGGGCCAAGCTGCCGGGCCTTCGCCTGACTTCGACAATCCGGGCGCTCCTCTACCCCGTGATCAAGCACAAGAGCGTCGATGTGCTGCGACGACGTCGGCGGGAAGCGCCGCTGGACGACGAGGAGCTCGTGGCGCGGGCCCCGGGGCAGCCCGTCGAGTTCGTCGACGCGCTCAAGAACCTTCCCGCAGAGCAGCGTGAGGTGGTGGTCTTGCGCTTCGCCTACGATTTCCGCTTGGCCGAGATCGCCGAAGCTTTGGGAATCCCGGTGGGCACGGTCAAGTCGCGCCTCCACAACGCCTTAGCGGATCTGCGGCGGTCCTACCCGAAGAAATAGCTCCCGGAATGAACCTTTTCCGGCTGTCCTCCGCTTACGAGCTGAGGCCAGAGGAATGGAATCGACGGTTCAGCACCCATCCGACCTCGAGCTGGAGCTCGCCAGAACCGGCGAGGCGGATGACGATGTGCGCTCGCACATCACAGCTTGCCCGGCATGCTCCGAAAGAGCGGCGATGCTGTACGAGCTCTCGGAGTCGCTTCGGCAGGCGTCGCCGTCGGTCCAGATCCCGGAGCTGATCGACGCGCGGATTCTTCGCCAGGCCAGACGCGCGGCAGGTCGCCGGCCAGGTATTCGTCGCTGGCGCTGGGCGGCGGGCGCAGCAGCTGCGGCTGTAGCCACGGCGGCGGTGCTTCTGCTTGCGCTCCCGTGGATCCAGCGTTCTCGCGACGGCGACGCGCTGTCCGCCGATCTCAACGGCGATGGGGTCACCGACATCCTCGACGCGTACACGCTCGCGAGGCGCGTCGAAGCAGGTGGCACCGTCGATGCGGGTTGGGACATCGACGCGAATGGCCGGATCGATCGCCGAGATGCCGCCTCGCTCGCCATGGCGATCGTCCAGCCCGATTCAGAGATCCGCTGATGCGCCGTCGGCTGATCTTGGCGCTGGTCCTGATGGCGGCGGCGCCGGGGCTCTTGGCCCAGGAAGGCTCGGAGCCGCGCTTCACGACGATCGCCGTGTGCGTCGACTCCGGACCTGAGGCGCTCGCGGCCTGGCAGATCGAGCTGTCGCCGACCGGCGGTGCTGAGATCGTCGGGATCGAGGGCGGGGAAGCGCCGTTTCAGGAGCCTCCGTACTACGACGCAGCGGCGTTTCGGAGCGGCCGAGTCGTTTTGGCCGCGTTCAGCACCGACCGGAATCTCCGCCACGGCGTTCAGCGCGTCGCCACGGTGCACGCCATGGAGACCGGAAGCCAGGTCACGTATTCGTTGGTTCTCAAGGCGGCTGGGAACGAGGCCGGCTCACGTATCGTTGCGCAGGTTTGGTCGTCGCGAGACGATTGCAAGCCGAGGGGAAGGCCATGACGCACGGTCCACGGAAGATCGCTCTCACCTTGGTCACCGTGGTTCTCGCGGTGGGTTTGCTGATCTGTCTGTCCTGCGCCAAGAAGTCGTACTTGCCGGAGAGCGAAGGCGCTCACAGCGAGCGGCTCTTCGACTCCATGGCCCAGGGCGGCGCCGACGAGCTGTGGGTCCTGGTTCGCCCGGAGCGTTCGGACACCGCCGGGGAAGATCGCCCACGCTCCGGCGCACTCCGGATGCTCGATCCGGAAAGCGGCGAAGTGTTGGCCGTGCCGCTCCGGCACACCGATGTCCGGGCATCCGTTGCGGGCTCGATCGCGACGGTCCTGGTCGAGCAGCAGTTCCACAACCCGTTCGATCGTACGATCGAGGCCGAGTACGTGTTTCCTCTCCCCGACGACGCTGCCGTGAGCGACTTCGTGATGGTGATCGGGGAACGGCGTATTCGCGGTGTGATCCGCGAGCGCGAAGAGGCAGAGCAGATCTATCGCGAAGCCCGGCGGCAGGGGTATCGCGCATCGCTCCTGACGCAAGAGCGGGAGAACGTCTTCACCCAGCGCGTTGCGAACATCGAGCCCGGGAAGGAGATCGACGTTCAGCTCACGTACTTCAACCGGCTGCCGTTCACCGACGGGGCGTACGAGTTCGTGTTCCCCATGGTCGTCGGCCCGCGCTACAACCCGGCCGGGTCCAGAGACGGCATCGGCGCCGTATCGCGCGAGAAGGTGGGTACCAGCGGACAGTCGACCGAGGTTCCCTATCTTCGTCCCGGGGAACGGAGCGGGCACGACATCTCGCTGACGGTCGATCTGGACGCCGGGGTTGCCCTCGAGACCGTGGAGAGCAGCACCCACGCCGTCGACGTCGAGCGGGATGGGCCGGAGAGGGCCACGGTCCGCCTGACGGACCGGGCGGCGATTCCCGATCGCGATTTCGTGTTGCGCTACGAAATCGCGGGTTCGGGCGTCGCCTCCACACTCTTCCAGCACGAGGACGAGACGGGTCGCTACTTCTCCCTCGAGCTACACCCGCCCGCTCAGCTCGAGCGGCTGGGACGCTCTCCCCGGGAGCTGATCTTCGTGATCGACACGTCGGGCAGCATGGCGGGCGCGCCTCTCGGCATCGCCAAGCGCGCGGTCGCGAGCGTGCTCGGCCGGATGACGCCCGAGGACACGTTCCAGATCATCCGCTTCTCCGATAGCACCTCGAGCTTCGGGGGGTCTCCGGTTCGGGCTACGGAAGAGAACGTCCGAGCGGGGCTCGGGTACCTCGACCGTCTCGAGAGCGGCGGCGGGACGCAGATGCTACGGGGCATTCAGGAAGCGCTCGGGTTCCCGCACGAGCCGGAGCGGCTTCGTCTCATCACGTTCCTGACCGACGGGTTCATCGGCAACGAGACGGAGATCCTGGCGGAGATCCAGCGGGGCCTGGGATCGTCTCGGATCTTCTCCTTCGGCATCGGCTCCTCGCCGAATCGGTACCTGATGGACCGCATGGCGTTCCTCGGCCGCGGCGCGGTGGCCTACGTCGGCGAGGATCGGAAGCTGGCGGAGGAGGTCGTGGACTCGCTCTTTGAGAGGATCGCCCATCCGGCTCTGGCGGAGATCGAGATCGACTGGCAGGGGATGGGCGTCGAGGAAGTCTATCCGGCGCGGGTGCCCGATCTGTTCCCCGGACGCCCCGTCGTCCTGACGGGTCGTTATCGCGGCGCGCTGCCGTCGGCGATCCGTGTGTCCGGACGGGCCGAGGGGCGCGAGATCGTCGTCGACGTTCCGGTCGACGGGCGATCGGCCGAGAACCATCCGGCGCTGCGCAACCTGTGGGCTCGGCGAAAGATCTCCGAGCTGGCAATGCAGTCGCTGCTGAGCTCGGGTACGGATGCTCCCGAAGCGATCAAGGGCGTCGCGCTCGATCACGGCCTCATGTCGGCGTACACCGCCTTCGTCGCCGTCGACGCGTCGGGCAAGGTGCGGGAGCCGTCCGCCGTGACGGTGCCGGTTGCCGTACCGGTTCCGCATGGGGTGAATCACGACACGACGGTAGATTGACGCTCGACGCGGTCATGGGCTGGGATACGTTGGTTTCGATGAGCGCGCTCGCAGCCAGAAGCCGCGTCGCCGCCCTGTGAGAGCGATGACGAAGATCGCGATCTTGGTCCTCGGCAGCGCACTCGCCCTGGGCCTGTGGTGGGCGGTGGCTGAGGGACCGCTCCGTGACCCCGATGATGCGCTTCGCGACTTCTACGAAGCTCGAGGACGAACGGAAGATCAACTCATGGATCCGCTGATTCTCAGCGGCCGCCGCGTTGTCCCCCTCGTGATCGCCGCAGTGCCGAATAAGGAGATGAGACGCCGGCGCTACGCCATCGCGTTTCTCGGGAATGGGCGATACCGCGATGCGCTGCCGGTGCTGGAGCAGGTTCTTGCGGATGAGTCCGAGGTGTTCTACTTCCGAGCGGACGCGCTCGAGGCGATCTTTCGCATCTCAGTCGAGCGCGCGCGCGAGGTCGCGCCGCGACACGTGAATGGCAAGGATCTCCTTGGTCAAGTCGCCCAAGAAATCGTCTCGGGGCGCAGCCCCGTGCGTCGGACCCGTTCGTACTGGCAGGCGTTTCTGCATGCTCACGAATGAAGCCGCGGCGCGGCGGTCGAGTCCTCGGCGGGATCGCTACGGCGATGTGCTGCTCCAATGCGGCCAGCAAGACCGCGGCGTAACCGTGGCCGTTCTTCTGACCGTGGTCCTGTTGATCGCTCCGGTCATGAGTTCGTGCACGCGACACGTCAGGATCGAGGCGATCGGCTACGAGATCGTCGATACGTACC
The DNA here is from genome assembly GCA_963824225.1 of uncultured Acidobacteriota bacterium. Lineage (GTDB taxonomy): Bacteria > Acidobacteriota > Polarisedimenticolia > Polarisedimenticolales > Polarisedimenticolaceae > CAWGOF01. The sequence goes on from CAWGOF010000003.1 coordinate 3,096,789, forward strand.
CGCGTACAGGGAGTTGCGTACGAGCTGTATCCGTCGGACACGTCGGGCGCGCCCCCGAGCGGGGAAGCTGGCCCATGGCTCGTCGGGTTCTTCACGTCGGAATCCGATCTTCGGTCGATCGCGAGGCGATCGGAGATGCACCACCTCTACTACGACGTCTTCCAATGCCCGGCACCGGCGCCCCGCGACTCCGCGTTTCACGGCGGTCGGGTGTTCGACCTCTCGGCGGAGGATCTGGCTCGTGGGGGGCGACTCGCACAGGAAGATGCGTACAAGGTGTACATGCCGATCAACCTACAAGAGGCGATCGAGCGCTCAGGGGTCTTGTACTGGCCGGAGGACCGAGCGCTGGTATCGTCGAGCATTCGCGAGCGCGGCCTCTGCCTCAGCTTCGGTGCGGGAGCGATGACGGGGTTCTCCCTTCGATCCAACACCGTCACGCTTCCCGTGATCATCGAGGACTCGCCGTTGAGGATTGGAGATATCCTGCGCGGCGCCGAGGTTCATTGAAATGAAGAGGGCAGGGGCGGTGAGAAGCACGGCTCGGCTGGGTCTTGGCGCTGTTCTCCTTGCCGGCGCAGGCGCGGTGTCGGCAGCCGAGCTGGACGACCGAGTGCAGGAGGCGAGTCGGCTACGCCAGGCCGGGAACGCGGGCGCGGCGACCTCGGCGTACCGTGCGGTTATCGAGCTCGCCGCTGATCACGCCGACAGCTGGCTGGCGCTGGGCGAGATCCACGACGCGGGCCACGATCGGCTCGGCGCCTTCCTCTGCTACGCGCGGTTCCTGAGCCTGGAGCCAGAGTCGGCTCGTTCCACGAAGCCCGCTCAACGGCTGTGGGAGCTGTTGTTCCAAGGGGTTACCCGGAAGGGCATGTCCATTACTCCTCCCGACGACGCCGAGGATCCGTGGTGGCAGGCCAACTTCATGATGTCCTTGATCGCTTCCATGCGTGACCGGGGCCCCAAGACCGACGCCGCCTTCTTCGCGACCGCACTCGAGGGCGTGACGCTCGTGGTCGAGGGGTATCTCGAAAACGATCGTGTCGAGCTCTTCTGGAAGGCAGACGTCATCCCGTACTTCTATGCGGCGCGAGAGGCCGGCCACCTCGAGGCCATGGCCTACGATATCCGGCGGTCGACGAGCGACAAGAACACTCAGAAGTGGCTCGCCAAGCACCCTGCGGAGATCGACCGGTTTCGTGCGTGGTCGCGGCAATGGCGACCTGGCGGCGTCAGCGGTCCTTGACGACCGCCTGCTGTCGCCAGCACCTCTCAGCCTCTATCCTCCGCGGCAGCTCATGGAGCGTAGCGGAGAACATCGTCCGTAATCCGTCGGGGTTGACGCTCCTGCTCGTGATCGTGCTGCTCGCGCTGCTGCCGATCTCTCGGGCGCTCCGCTGAGCGCCTCGCGCCGTTCAGACGCCCTCTTCTTCCGGCTCGGGACGGCGCACGTAGCTTGCCCAGCGGTCCTGGAACTCCTCCGTGTAGTCGCCGGCCCGGCGCTGCGTGATCGCGACGACGTAGCCGTTGCGCTCCCAGCTCGGGCTGCCGCCGTAACGGCCGAGCGCACCGCGCCACTCGTCGGGCGACATCTCGAGCAGGAAGCGCACGCGGCCGTCGCGAATCAGGCGGTAGCGCATCTTCGCCCCGGGGTGGCGCTCGAGCCACGCGAGATCCTCGGGACGCTGCACCGGTCGCCAGCCATAGGGCTCGCGCCAGTCGGTGTCGCGCACGAGGAAGTCGCCCTCGACGCGGACGGAGCGGCCCGATGGGCGACGCTCCGCCATGGGTTGCCTCCCGCCGCCCACGTGCGCATGCATGCGCAGCGTGGCCACGACGACGCCGGCGAGGCGCTCGCGCAGCTCGTGCTCGTCGCGGCACTCGATCGATGCGGGTCGGCCCCACTCGTCCGATGGCAAGAGCAGCAGGATCGAGCCGTGCGGGACGACGCGCGACAGCACGACCCGGTCCTCGTGGCGCACGGCGTACACCCGCGCGGGATCGATCGTGCCGTCGAAGGCTGTGAGGACGACGACGTCGCCCGGCTGGATCGAGCTCCGCACGCGCTCGATCATCGCTTCGCCCGGTCGAAACGCGAAGGGCAGCTCCGCGTCGGCCGGAAGCAGCCGCCGGTCGAGCCAGATCGTCTCGGCAGCGCCGTCCGCGAGCCACGGATCCTCGCCTGGATCGACGCCGTCGGGCAGCACCGGGATCTCGATCGCATCGCTCTCCGACTCGAGCGGCTCGTAGGGTACGGCGGCCTCTTCCATCACGAGCCGGTCGGTCGGTTCGGCGCGTCGCTGCAGGAACCGCATGCGATGCATGGCGCTGCGTAGAAGCGACGGGGTCGACTCCTGCGCTTTCAGGTCTGAGTCCTCGAGCAGCACGCGTTCGCCCCGGCGGAGCCGACCGCGCAGCTCGGGTGAGCTGCGGAACGCCTGGACCTGCATCAGCCGATCCACGTGCTGGCGCAAGTCGGGATGGCGGCTCGCCTGGGTCCAGGCGCGGTAGAGCTCGGGATCGTCGTCCAGGGCCTCGGCGAGGCGGATCGCGATCTCCTCGGACGGGACCTTGGTCCCGCCCTCGATCAGCGACAGGTAGGACGGCGAGATGCGAACCTGCTCAGCCAGGGCGTAGGCGGCCAGGTTCCGCGCCTCCCTCCTGTTCCGGATGCGCTGCCCCAGCAGGTTCTCGTCAGAGGGTGGCTTCGACGTCATGGCGCCCCGATCTTTTCTGGCCAGTGAACATTTATGCTATACTCTCCGCAGCCAGGGGACAACCGAAATCCCAAGGAACCATGGCCGAGACTGGATTCTTCCGGCTCGGCGTGTTTCGGGACGGTTTCCTGGGAAGTAAACCCCCTGCCGCGGAGGATACGCTCATGGACATTCTGGCACGCTGGCTCTCGGAGCTGAAGCCCCGGCCGCCCTGCTCGTACGCGGGGTTGACGATGGTGCCCCTGACCGGGACGAACGGCTCGGCCCCAGTCTATCTCACGCTCGACGAGGCGCTCGCGAGCGGCAGCGCTCGCGTCACCGAGGTCAGCGCGGCGGGGCACGTGCCCGAGCTGCGCTTCTCGAACCTCGGCGAGCGCCCGATTCTCCTGATCGACGGCGAGGTGCTCGCCGGCGCCAAGCAGAACCGCGTGCTGAACCTCACGATCCTCGCTCCGGCCAAGCAAGACCTCGTGATTCCCGTCTCGTGTGTCGAGGCCGGGCGCTGGGCGGGCGCGGGCGAGTTCCGCTCGGCGCCGCACGTGATGTATGCGACGGGGCGCGGCGAGAAGGCCGGCTGGGTCAGCCACTCGATGTCGACCGGTGGGTCACGGATGTCGAACCAGAGTGCCACGTGGGATTCCATCGCTCGCCTCTCCGCGCGTGAAGGCGTCCACAGCCCAACGTCGCGCCTCGATGACGTGTACCTCGCCCGCGGCGACAAGATTGCCGCCTACGTCGAGAAGCTCCCACCCGTCGACGGCCAGGTCGGCGCGGTGTTCGCGCTCGGCGGCCGGATCCGCGGGATCGAGGCGTTCGATCATCCCGAGACGCTGCGCAAGGTGCTGCCGAAGCTCGTGCGCAGCTGGGCCATGGACGCGCTCGCCGTCGAGCACCAGAGCGAGGTGCCGTCGGACGCAGAGGTCGAGCGCCGGCTTCGCGAGCTCGTGGCGCTCTCGATTTCCGAGCATCCCGCGGTCGGTCTCGGGCGCGAGCTGCGCTTCGAGTCGGCGCAGGTCACGGGCGGCGCGCTCCTGCACGACGACCGTCTCGTGCACCTGTGCGCCTTCTGGGTCGAAGAGGCGGGGTCGAACGGCTTCGGCGGACGGATGCTGTCGGCATCGCATCGCGCGAGGCGGCGCTAATGGTGAGCGCGGGTCCCTGTATGCACTTCGCCACATGCCTGCCGCAGATTCCACCCGCTCGATCCTGCGCCAGTATCTGGCGACTCTGAACGAGGGCACGGAAGCACCCTAGCCCGAGCGCCACGTGCCTGGACCGGCGGTCGTCATCGGCTACACTGACCCGTGGTGGCCGACCGGATCGAGCCGTTCCCGCCTTCTCGGCGACACCGCCGTCGCGGCGCCGGAGGACGCGGTCAAGCCGCGGACCTGAGGGCATTCCTCGACCGGGCGTCGAGGCCCACGGACGGGCTGAGCTACCACGAGGCTCAGGGGTTCCTGTTCACCGTCGCGGCGGCTCCCGACCTCGTCGAGCCGTCCGAGTGGGTGCCGATGATCCTCGGTGCCAAGGAGCCCGCATTCAGCGCGGGGGCTGAGGCGCAGCGGATCCTCGGCGAGCTGATCCGCTCGTACAACGAGCTGGTCGACCAGGTGGCGACGAACCGGGTCGAGCTACCCGGCGACTGTCGATTCCGAGACGATATCCTGTCCAACCTGTCGGAAGACGCTCCGGTCAGCCAGTGGTGCAGGGGCTTCATGCAAGGGCATTCGTGGCTCGAGGAGAGCTGGCCCGACGACTTGCCCGATGCGGTAGAAGAGGAGTTGGGCTTCGCGCTCCTGACGCTGGGCTTCTTCGCGTCACGGCGGCTCGCCGAGCGGCTCCTCGCCGAGTGTGCCGGCGGCAAGATGTCGCTGGTCGAGATGGCCGAGACCTGTCGGAGCACCTTCCCCGGCGCGATGGCGAGCTACGTCCAGGTGAGCGAGGCCATCCGGCAGGCGATGGTCAGCCAGGAGCATCCCCGCGCCGAGAAGACCGGCCGCAACGACCCGTGTCCTTGCGGCAGCGGCAAGAAGTTCAAGCGGTGCTGTCTTGGCGCGACCGGCGATCTCATGGAGCAGGCTGCGAGGCGCGTCAGGCGCGTCCAGGACGAGATCGAGCCGCGCCTCGTGGCTTTCGGGCGCTCGACCTTTGGGCCGGACGCGCTCGATCGGGCCCGCAGGGAGTTCGCCTGCGGTCACGAGAATCTCGGGGACGCGGAAGACCAGCTCTTCCACCCCTGGGTCCTCTACCAGTGGACCCCGCGCGGCAGCACGATGCCTGTCGCGCAGCTCTACCTGGATCGGCACGGTGACCGTTTGAGCCCCGACGAAGTGGTGTTTCTCCGGACGACGTGCCTCACCCCGACGAGCTTCCACGAAGTGGTCGAGGTCGAGCCCGGCCGTCGACTGCGCCTGCGGGACATCCTGCTGCAGGTAGAGCACGACGTGTTCGAGCAGGCGGGTTCGGAGACGCTGCGCGTCGGCGATGCGGTCTACGGTCGCGTCGTGCCCTACGACGGCGTCGCGTTGATCATCGGCACGGGAGGGATCGTGCTGCCGCCGATCGAGAAGCGCGGCGCAATCCAGATGCGGGCCCATCTGCGCGAGCGGTTCGGGGAGCCGACGCCCCAGGCGCTCCTGGCGAGCGACGAGGAGCTACGCCGGCTGTACCTCGGCGTGCGCGACAGGCTGATGAACCCGGCGCCTCCCGTCTTGACCAATACCGACGGCGAGCCGCTCGAGCTCCACACGATCACGTGCAACGTGGAGTCGATCGAGTCCGCGTTCGAGGCGCTCGCGCCTCTGGCCCGGGGGGAGGCGAGGGATGAGCTGCTCCGTCAGGCGGGCCGCGACACCCAGGGCCGGCTGACGAGGGTCGAGCTCCCGTGGCTCAAGAAGAACACCGTGCTCGGGCACCTCGTGCTCGAGGGCGCCGGCCTGACGGTCGAGATCAACTCGGCGGCGCGGGCGCGCCGGATCCAGCGCGAGCTGCGCAAGCGTCTGGGCCAGACGATGCGCAACCTCACCGTCCGCATCAAGCCGATCGGCGAGGCTCTCGCCGACTACGATCGGATCCGCGACACGCCCGAGGAGCGCAAGCGGCTGGAAGAGGAGCGGTCGTTCCGAGCGAGCCCCGAGGTCCGCGAGGCGATGAGCCGGATCATCGAGCGTCAGTGGGACGGTTGGATCGACGAGAAGATCCCGGCCCTCGACGGGTTGACGCCGCGCCAAGCGGTGCGCCGGCCCGATGGGCGCGAGATGGTCGAGGCGCTCCTCATGCAGTTCGAGCGAAGCCCATGCGAAGGCGGCGAGGGCTACGACTTCAACCGGCTGCGGCGAGAGCTCGGGTTGCCGGCACGCGCGCGAACCCTCTGATGGTTGGCCGGCCGCTGCCGTTGTCCTTTTCTAAAGGACAAGCTTTTCGGCTGTAGACTTCGCCTAAGTCCAACGAAATCTGTGATTTGTGCATGTGGCCTTCCTGGAGGTTCTGATGCAAGCGAATGTGTCCTTGACAGAAGGACACATTTTCGCGACCTTTGACGGGTGCCACTGCACCCGGTACTGGCGGACAAGCTAACCACGGCGCTCCAGCCGGCGGGGTCAACGCCACTGACGCGGCGCGACGTGCGACTTCCCGCGCTCCCCGGAAAGGCCCACGCCGTGATCGGGATGCGCCGGGCGGGTAAGACCACGTTTCTGCGACAGCTCCTCGACGACCGACGGGCGGAGCTGCCTCTCGAGCGCGCGATTTACATCGGCTTCGACGACGATCGACTGGCGCAGCTCGAGCTCGAGCAGCTCGGCTTCCTGCTCGAGGAGTACTACAGACGCCATCCCCACCTTCGCGAGCGGGAGACCGTCCACTGGTTCCTCGACGAGATCCAGCTCGTGGACGGCTGGGAGCGTTTCGTCCGCCGGATGCTCGACACGGAGAAGATCGAGATAGTCGTGTCGGGCTCTTCGGCCCGGATGCTGTCGCGCGAAATCCACACGTCCCTGCGCGGTCGGGCGATGGCGACCCAGATCCGGCCGTTCAGCTTTCGCGAGTTCCTGCGTCACCGTGGCGACGCGCCGTCGTCCGACTCGACGAGCTGGTCGCCCGCGGACCGGTCGCTCCTCGAGAAGCGCTTCCGCGAATACCTGGTCGAGGGCGGCTTCCCCGAAGCGCAGGGCTTGTCCGCGGCGCTGCGGGTCGAACTGCTCCAGAGCTACGTCGACACCGTGCTCTTCCGCGATGTGGTCGAGCGGCACGGCGTGACGCAAGTCTCGGCGCTGCGCTGGCTCGTCCGGCACTGCCTGCGCAACCCGGCCGGCAGCTTCAGCGTCCACAGGCTCCACCGAGACCTGAAGGCCCAGGGCCACGGTGTCGCGAAGGACTCCGTGCACGCGATGCTCGGCCACTTGGTGGATGCGTTCCTCGTGAGCGCGGTATCGCTCGACACCGAGTCGGAGCGCAAGCGCAACTCGAATCCGCGGAAGCTCTACCCCGCGGATCCGGCGTTGATCCAGGCGTTCGATGCGAGCGGTCGGACGAATCTCGGACACGCGCTCGAGACGGTGGTGCTGAACGAGCTCGAGCGCCGCGGCGCCGAGGTGGCCTATGTGAAGACGGAGGACGGCCACGAGGTCGATTTCCTCGCGCGCTACCGGGCGGCCGGGGCCGAGCTACTCCAGGTGTGCGCCGACGTGTCGCCTCCGGGTACGCTCGAACGGGAGCTACGGGCGCTCGAGTCGGCGTCGAAGGAGCAGCGGCGAGCGACGCGTCGGCTGCTCGTTCTCGACCGCGACGCATTGCCGCTCGCAAGGGTCCCGGATGGGATCGAGGTGCAGCCTGTTGGTGAATGGCTGCTCGCGCCGACCCCTGACCGCTGAGCCGCTCGCCCGGGGTCCCGTGGCGCGCGTTCCAACATGTTTGGCGCAACGGGTAGCCCAGGAAGGGCCGGCGGCGGTCAAGTGTGCACCGCGAGGTGGTTCGCGTATATTCTCGAAATGTCAGGTGAGGGGCGATGTCGATGAAAACCCGTTGTTCACTCCGATCCGGAAGTCCTGGGGGGTGTCCCGGTGTTCGTCGGCACACGGGTTCCGGTTCAGAATCTCTTCGACTACCTAGAAGCCGGCGATCGGCTCGACGATTTCATCAACGACTTTCCTGCAGTGACGCGCGAACAAGCGATCGCGGTCCTAGAGAGTGCACGGGACGCGTTGGTGGATCGTGCGGGTTCTGCTCGATGAGTGTCTGCCCCGGTCGCTCGGTCGAACGGTACCCGACGCCGGGTGGTCGGGGGCGAAGAATGGCGAGCTCCTTCAACGAGCCGCCGGCCGGTACGAGGTCTTTATCACCATCGATCGCTTGCTCGTCGTCCAGCATCAGATCCCAGCGCCCCTTGCGGTGATTGCGCTCCAAGCGCCGAGCAGTCGACTAGGCGCGCTCTTGCCCCTTGTTCCGAAGCTGCGCGCTGCACTCGAAAGCATCCAGCCGGGCGACGTCGTTCGGCTCGGTGTCTAGCAAGCCGTATCTGCGTTCCTCGGGTCGGCTACGACTTCAACCGCTGCGGCCGACAGCTCGACTCCGACGTCCGACCGACTCGACGCCGAGGCCGATCTACCGGTTGGCGTATATTGGGTGGCAGGATGAGCGTGCAGGATCCATCTGTGATCGTCGCCGCCGACGCCGAGTTTCGACCGGGTCAGAAACTGACCTTGGCTGCTGGTTCGCCGTCTGCGACGTACGGCGCCGTGTTCGAGGATGACGGAGAGACCGGCTACTTCTACCCACTCGACACGAGCGATCTGGGCCAACGAGTTCTGGACGCCTTGCATGTGGCCTACCTGCTGATCATGGCCCACGATGGGCACGAGTTCGTCCCCGTCGAGGCCGAGCCCTTCCATCGGTGGGACAGTGAAGACGAGCGACTCGCGGCCGAACGGGAGTTCTTTGGCCCAGAATAGCGGCGTCCTGCACTCCACCTAGTCGATCACATCGGACACGTCGCCGCGCAGACATCCTCCGTCAGGAAGTTGTTCGCGTTCCCGCCGCAGCAACCCCAGATGAACTCCTCGCAGCCCCCGGCGAGGTAGTTGAAGAACCAGCGCGGGCAGACGCCGTCGCACGGTCCGAAGTCGGCCGGTAGGGTGCAGGTGCAGGGGATCACGGTGCGGCGGGGGAAGCCGGGGCTCGGGGTGCCGAGGGCGCCTTCGCCGCTTTCGTACATCGCGGTGACCTCGAAGCTATAGAGCGCGTTGCTCGGTGGGTCGATCTCGAGCAGCACACGCGGGCCGGGGAGCGGGGAGTGCAGGCAGACGCCGTGGAAGCCCGGTGTGTCGGTCGTGTTCTGTCCGCGGTCGATGTACACGTTGTAGGCCAGGGCGCCGGGCATGGGGTCCCACATCATCTCGTCCTGTCCCGTGAACAGGACACCCGTGACCTCGGGGCCCGCGGCGCACGGGCCGGCGTGGTCGACGGAGATCTCGTTGCGCTGGGCCTCGCAGCGGCTCGAGTAGGTGTGGCCGTCGCAGCCGCAGACCGGGTCGAAGATCGCGGGGCAGCCTTGTGGGATCAGCGTGCAGGCTCCGACGGTGTCGCAGCAACACTGGCCGTCGGGCAGCTGACAGAACTCGTTTGGCTCGGTGCACTCGATGCCGGCGATGCCGCCGCACACGTCCCCGGCGCACGGGCCGATGTGGTCGACCGAGACCGAGTTGCGCTGGGCCTCACATCGGTTCTGGTAGGTGTGGCCGTCGCAGCCGCAGACGGGGTCGAAGATGTTCGGGCAGGCGGTCGGGATCGTCGCGCACTTGCCGACGAAGTCGCAGCAGCACTCGCCGTCGCGCAGCTCGCAGAACTCGCCGGCGTCTGTGCACTGGGCGCCGGCGATGCCGCCGCACATTTCCTGGGCTGTTGCTGTGGATGCTGCGATCCCCGTTGCCAGGATCGCCAGTAGAATCAGCCTGCGCGTGAGCCCCATGCCGTTGCCCCCGACGCGTGCTGGCGGAAACGTACTGCCATTCGGTCCGTGCGGCAGAGGAATGTGTGCGGGCTCGGGTGCTTACCCGAGCAACTCGGCGGCTACTCTCGCGCGTCAACGTCGACGCCCAGCTGGAATGGCGCATAATGCGCGGTCGTGATCGCGCCCGGCACCCGCCTCGGTCCGTTCGAGGTCCTCGCGCGCCTCGGGGCGGGGGGTATGGGTGAGGTGTGGCGGGCGCGGGACACGAAGCTCGACCGCGAGGTTGCGCTGAAGTTCCTCCCCGCATCCTTCGGCGACGATGCCGAGCGGCTTGCGCGGTTCGAGCGCGAGGCGAAAGTGCTCGCCTCGCTCAACCATCCGAACATCGCGGCGATCTACGGGCTTCACGAGCAAGGCGGGCACCCGTTTCTCGCGATGGAGCTCGTGCCGGGGATCGATCTCTCAGAAAAGTTGAAGCATGGCCGCGTTCCGCTGCGCGAGGCGGTCGACATCGCGCTGCAGATCTGTGACGCGCTCGAGGTCGCGCACGAGCGCGGAGTGGTCCACCGGGACCTGAAGCCGGCGAACATCAGGCTGACGCCCGAAGGCAAGGTAAAGGTCCTCGACTTTGGCCTGGCCAAGGCCTTCGCCTCGTCCGATCCGACGCAGTCACCGACGATCACATCGCTCGGCACGGCGTCGGGGGTGATCCTCGGCACAGCCGCGTACATGAGCCCGGAGGCGGCGCGGGGCCGCACCGTCGACAAGCGCACCGACGTCTGGGCGTTCGGCTGCATCCTGTTCGAGATGCTCTCGGGGAAGCTCGCGTTTCTCGGCGAGACGGTGTCGGACACGATGGCGGCCGTGCTGACGCGCGACCCTGATTGGTCCGCCTTGTCCTCGGACACGCCGGTTCGCGTGCGGGAGCTTCTCGGGCGGTGCCTGCAGAAAGATCCGAAAGATCGCCTGCGCGATATCGGGGACGGCGGCCTCGAGCTGCGCGAGGCTCTCCGGCCGGGTCCCGTCGTTCGGTCGGCGGGTCCCCGGGGGTGGGTCTGGGGCTTGGTTGCGCTCCTTCCTGTCGCTGCGGCGCTCCTTGCTGGCTTGTCCTTGGGCCGTCGTTCGGTCGACGTGCGGCCGCCGGTCTTCCGTCCGCTCATCACGAACAACGGCCCGGTGTATTCGGCGCGGCTCACGCCGGATGGCGAGACGGTGATCTACGGCGGCGCGTTCGAGGGACGTCCGCTCGCCTTGTTCTCGATGCGTGCCGACGGGCTCGAGGGTCGACCGATCGACGTGCCGAGCGCCGACATCGCCGGGATCTCGCGGAACAGCCAGATGGCGCTGATCCTGGGGCGTCGGCACACGGGGGGGTGGCCGCGAATCGGCACCCTGGCGCAGGTCGCCCTGACCGGCGGGACGCCGCGCGAGCTGCTCGAGGACGTCTACGACGCGGACATCTCGCCCGACGGGAGTCAGTTCGCCGTGGTCGTCGCGGACGGCGACGATCAGGTCCTGCAGTACCCGATCGGCAAGGAGGTGTACCGCCGGAGCAACGGTTGGATCAGTCAGCCGCGAATCGCCCCCGACGGCCGGCGCATCGTGTTCGTCGATCACCGGCTGTGGAACGACGATCTGGGCCAGGTCCGGATGATCGATGCGGATGGCAAGGTCTTGGATCTCGGTCCCGAAGCCCAGTACTCCCAGGGCGCGTGCTGGTCGCCCGACGGCAAGACGGTCTGGTACACGCACGCCGAGGACTTCGCCGGAGGCGTCCTGCTCGCGGTCGAGCCGGGGGGGCCGACGCGCGTCGTGGCCCGAGTTCCGGCGCCCGTGCGCGTGCAGGACGTCACGGCGGACGGGCGCGTGCTCCTGCTCAACGACGATACATGGGTCACGCTCTCGGGCGAGCTCGCGGGGGACACGAGCGAGCGGGTCTACACGTTCTGGGTCGGCGACGGCGTGGTCGGGATCGGGCAGGACGGCGTGAGCTACGCGGGAACGGACAACGTCGTGCAGAACGGGGAGTACTCCGTCTTCTTTCGCCGCGGGAGCTCGGCTCCGATCCGCCTAGGCCCGGGAAACGCGGCCGGCCTGACGCCCGATGGCAAGTTCGTCCTCGCGACGAGCATCGCGAGCGAGAAGCGCGGGCTGACGATGATGCCCGTCGGCGCGGGACAGCCGCGGGAGCTCGATCTCCACGGCGTCGTGTTCCAGGGCCACTCGGCCTCGTCCGTGCACTTCTCGGCGGACGGGCGGCGCTTCGCGTTTCTCGGGGCAAAGCCGGGGGAGAAGCGCGCGGCGTGGGTGTTCGATCTAGAGGACGGCGTCCCGCGCAAGGTCTCGCCCGAGGGCGCGAACGCCGCGGTCATCTCGCCCGACGGAGCGCGGGTCGTCGTCACCGACTCGACGCGCGGCATGTACGTGGTCGCCGCTTCTGGCTCGGCCGACCCGGTCCCCGTCCCCGTGCCGGGCGCCCCGAAGGAGGAAGTGCCCCTCGTGTGGATGCGGGACGGCTCCGCCGTCCTGTCGTGGGACAGGACGTTGCCTCCGCGCATCTTCAAGACCGATCTCGCGAGCGGCCGCCGCGAGCTCTTCCGCGAGCTGACGCCCGCCGACCCCGCGGGCACGATCTACGAGTGGCTCGTGCTAAGCCCTGACGGCCGGCACTACCTCCAGCGCTCCCGCCGCATGCGCACCGCCGTTGTCCTGGTGACGCTCCACGGGTAAACGGGGACACTCTCTGTTTCTACCCCATTTGAGGCGACCGCCGGGGCAAAACGCGCTGGCGCGGCGCACGCCGAGAAGGGCAAAAGGTCGTGCCGCGGACTCCATGTTACCCTTGTGGCTTCAGCGGTTCGCGCGCGCTTACCAAGGAGGGAAACATGCTACGTCGTGTGGTGTTGGGTCTTGGCATTCCGCTGGTTGCCGTCACGTCCCTGATTCTTGCAGCGGAGGTGAAACGAGAAGAGGTCGAACCCGTTCCGGCGGCGCACGCGAGCAAAGTCCGACCGCAGACAAACGCATCGAGGGACGAGAACCTGCGAGAGTCTTGGGCTCAGACGCCAGTGTATCAAACGCAGGGCGGGTGTGGCTGGTGGGATCCGAACGGTAACTATGTCGGCCAAGTGATCACCTATGTTCCGCCGGACACACCGCGGTCAGGTGGTTACCAATGCGAGGGGATCTGCGCCTTTTCGGAGATTTGCGAAAAAGGCCCAGACCGTGACGCGGGTGGCGGCGTCTGGACAAAGGAGTGCAGTTGCGTCTTCTGTCCCGACCCTTGACGCCAGACGAGCTCGGCACTTCGTACGTGGTTCCGCGAGAATGACGCGACGCCTGGGATCGTGAAACCGAAGCCGGCGCGATGCGCTTGGCGAGCGGTGGGGTTGTCTTTACGGAGCGGTGCGTGATGCAGCTCGTGTAGCATTCCACGCCATGCCGCTTGCCGCAGGAGCCCGCCTGGGCCCGTACGACATCGTCGCGCCGCTCGGTGCCGGCGGCATGGGCGAGGTCTATCGGGCCACGGACACGCGTCTGCAACGCCAGGTAGCGGTCAAGGTTCTGCCGGCAGCCGTCGCCCAGGACGCCGATCGGCTGGCGCGCTTCGACCGCGAAGCCAAGGCGGTCGCCGCGCTCTCGCATCCGAACATCCTGTCGATCTTCGATTTCGGGGTGCACGACGGGCAGGCCTACGCGGTCACGGAACTGCTCGAGGGCGAGACGCTGCGAGCGCGCCTGCAACGCGGCGAGATCCCGCCGCGCAAGGCGATCGACTACGCCGCGCAGATCGCTCGCGGCCTCGGCGCGGCGCACGACAAGGGGATCGTCCATCGGGATCTGAAGCCAGAGAACATCTTTCTCGTGCACGACGGCCAGGTGAAGATCCTCGATTTCGGCCTGGCGCGTCAGGCGATCGGTCCGGCGCGATCGGACGCGACGCAGACGGTCGACGCGATGACCGAGCCGGGCACCGTGCTGGGCACCGTCGGCTACATGGCCCCCGAGCAGGTCCGTGCCCAAGCCGCCGACGGAAGGACCGATCTGTTCGCCCTCGGAGCGGTGCTCTACGAGATGCTGTCGGGGCAGCGCGCGTTCCAGCGCGACACGTCCGCCGAGACGATGACGGCTATCCTCAAGGACGATCCGCCCGAGCTCGCCCTGACGCCGGCTGTCTCGCCGGCGCTCGATCGCATCGTGCGCCACTGTCTCGAGAAGAATCCGCCCGAGCGGTTCCAGTCGGCGCGCGACGTGGCGTTCGCGCTCGAGTCGCTCTCGGGCAGCAGCTCGTCGGCTGCGGCGGCTGTCGCGGCACCCGGTGTGAAGCGCCGCGTGCCGCGTGCTGCGCTCGTCGCCGTGCTCGCCGTTACGGCGGCGGTGGCCGGCGCGTTCGTCGGCCGCGCGACAGTGACACGGGACGCTTCGCCTGTGCGCTTCACCATGAAGACGTTCGAGCCGCAGTCGATCGCCAACGCGCGGTTCATGCCCGACGGCCAGACGATCGTCTTCAGCTCGGCGCTGACCGGGAACGAAGTGCAGCTGTACGAGATCCGCTCGGGCACGCTCGAGGCGCGCCCGATGGGGCCGCCCCGAACGCACCTGCTCTCCGTGTCGTCCAAGGGCGAGCTCGCGGTGCTCAGCGATGCCCAGTACAACGCCCAGCGCCTGTTCCGGGGCACGCTCGCTCGCATGTCGATCGAAGGCAGCCCGCGCCCATGGATGGAAGGGGTCCGGGAGGCGGACTGGAGCCCCGACGGCTCGACACTGGCGATCGTTCACGACCTGGGAACGAAGGACCGGCTCGAATACCCGATCGGCACGGCGCTCTACGAGACCGCGGGCTACGTCAGCGACCTGCGCGTGTCGCCCGACGGCACGCGGGTCGCGTTCATGGACCATCAACAGCGTTGGGACGACCGTGGATGGGTCAAGGTCGTCGATCGAGCGGGCAAGCTGACGACGCTCGCGGGCGAGTTCTGGGGCGAAGAAGGGCTCGCCTGGTCACGCGATGGATCGGTCGTGTTCTTCGCGGCCAACGACCGGCAGTTGTCCGACGAGGCCCAGGTCGGCGCGATGGCCTATCAGATACGGTCGGTGGCGATCGGCAAGCCGGGCGTCACGGCGTCGGTGCTGACCAGCCCCGGCGATTTCTTGATCCACGACATCTCGCCCCAAGGCGACTGGCTCACGACTCGCGACGATCTCCAGCTCGGCGTCGGTGCGCGTCTGCCGGGGGATACGGCGGACCGGGACCTCTCCTGGCTACATCAGAGCTGGGGGCCAACGCTCTCGCGGGACGGCGCGCGGCTGCTCTTCAGCGACGGCGCGGCCGGCGGCAACTATGGCGTGGTCTGGCGCGGTACCGACCACTCGCCGATCGTCCGGCTCGGCGAGGGCAACTCCCTGGGCTGGTCACCCGACGAAGCGTGGGCGCTGGCGCAGATCTTCTCGCCGCCCCGACTCGTGCTCTATCCGATGGGTGCGGGCGAGCCCGTGTCGTTGAAGCGTGGCGCGATCGACCAGTATCACGGCGCGCTGTGGTTCCCCGATGGGAAGAGCCTCCTGGTCCGCGGCAACGAGGCTTCGAAGCCGATGCGGGCCTATCGCCAGGAGATTCCCGACGGGGAGCCGACGCCGCTCCTCGAGGAAGGTGTCTACGCGGAAGCGATCGCCCCCGATGGTCGGACGATCCTCGGACGGAGCGATGTGTGGCACTGGTTCGCCGTGTCGGGTGGCGAGGTTCGGCCGGCGCTTGGCATGACCGCCGAAGACGAACCCGGCTGCGTCGTGGGATGGGCTGGCGACGGCCGGTCGTTCTACGTGCGGAGAGGTGTCGAGATTCCCGCCCGGATCGAGCGCATCGACGTCGCCACCGGTCGCCGCGACCTGCTCACCGAGATCGCTCCGGCCGATCGCGCGGGACTCTTGAACTTCGAGCCGCTGTCCATCTCGCACGACGGCGCGCAGTACGGGTACCGGTACAGGAAGCGCCTGTCGACGATGTTCGTGGTGTCGCGGGATCACGATAAGCCGTAGCCGAGCCTGGGCTTTTCGCCGCGTGGCGCGCGTTCCAACCTAATTGGCGCAACGGGCAGCCCAGGAAACCGGCGCTTCGACTACGGTGTACGTTCCAGGGAAGCATGAAGACAACCGGAGTCGGGATTCCGCTCGTTCTGTCCTTGGTCCGTGTATATAAAGACCAGATCGTCTGACTCGTTGGGGGGCACGGCATGGTATCGGGTCAACTCGCATCGATTCTGGCCGTGCTCTCGGTCGCTCCATCCGTGGCGGCCGGAGTGATCGGACTGGTACCCGACACGACAAGTGGCACCGTGGCGGTCGTCGATGCGGATCGTGACGTCCCGCTCGGGTTCGTTCCCCTCGACGTGCGCCTCGACGGGGCGTGCGCAGTCAGTGGCGCGCGTGCCCTCGGTGTCGTCGCAGACGAGACGAGGAATTTGTGGCTCGTCGACCTCTCGACCGACGCCCCGCGAATCGCCGAGGGGCCGAACCCCGTTCGAGTCTCGGAGCGAGTCGTCGACATGGCATTCACGGCGGACCAGGATCGGCTGGTTACTTGCGGGAGGTCGCGGATCTCCGTCGTGGATGTCGCCGCGCGCCGGGAGATCGATGCGTTCACTCTCGGCTCGCCCTGCGACGCGATCGACGTCTGTCGCGACGGGACGGTGCTCGTGGCCTCGAGCCCGCGCGGCTTCGTGTTCAAGCTGGCACTGCGGTCGAACGGAACGCTGGCCGACACCGGGGAGCGGTTGTTCACCGGGAGCGGTCGGTACGACGGACCTCTCGACGTCGCCTGTGGCTCGTCCGCCGACGTCGGCTTTGCCGTCCATGGCGGCCAACCGGAGATCGTCCGCTTCCGGCTCTCGAACCTCGAACCCCTTGGCTCCCACCCCTTGACCGGTCCGGGCATCGGCTCGGCCATCGTCCTGTCCGAATCCGGCGATCGCGTCGTCGCCCGAACGGCGCGCGACGGCGAGCGAGGCGACTTCTCGATCGATACCTTCGCAACGGACGCGGCGGGGGCGCTTTCGCCCCTGCGTGCGCTGACGCAGCCCGACGATTACGGCCCGTCTCGGCGAGCGCGTGCTTCGATGGCCCTTCATCCGGAGGGTACGAAGCTCTATCTTCCGGCCCGCGATCGGATCGATGTGCTCGACGTCGGCACGGGTGCACCATTGGGATCGATCCCGATCTCGGACAGCGGGCTCGTCGGCGACATTTGCCTGGCCCGCACGACCGTCGCGCCGCTTCCGGAAGGAACGCTCGGCGGGGGTCTCACGCTCGACTGCTCGGCGGAGGACCGGGACGGCGATGCCGTCGGAGACCTGTGCGACAACTGCGTCGACGTGCTGAATCCGAATCAGCTCGACTCGGATGGCAATGGCATCGGCGATGCCTGCACGGCGACCCCGTCGACGCGCGGGACCGACTCGGACGGCGACGGCCTGGCCGACGAGGCGGACAACTGTCCCAACGTCCAGAACGCCGACCAGCTCGACCTCGACGAGGACGGAGCGGGCGACGCCTGCGATAGCTGTCCGACCGCCTCCAATCCGGACCAGGGCTTGCCGGTTGCACTCAGCCCTCCGAGCGATTGGGTCCAGAGCCAGGTCAGCTTCAGCCCCGATGGAACGCGCCTCGTCTACCGAGCTCGGCTCGGACTGCGCTACGAGCTGTACTCGGTGCGCGTAGCGGGAGGCCCACCGGTCAAGCTCAACGGTCCGCTCGTGACCTCGGGTGAGGTCTATCCGCACTTCTCGATCAGTTCCGACGGCTCGCGTGTCGTCTATCTCGCAGACCAGCGAGTGAACTTTGTCGACGAGCTGTTCAGCGTCCCGATCGACGGCGGTCCCGCGGTCCGCTTGAACGAGGCGCTTCCTTCAGGGACGGACATTCTCTCGTCGTTCGAGATCAGCTCCGACAGCAGCCGCGTGGTATTTCTCGCGTACTCGAACTTCCGCCACACGCTGTACAGCGTGCCCCTCGCGGGCGGTCCGCTGGTGCAGCTCGACGTCGGGTCCTCGGGGTACACGAACGCGTTCTCCATAAGCCCGGACGGAAGTCGAGTCGTCTTCCTGTCTTCGATCAACGAAGAACCGGGACTGTACAGCGTACCTATCGGCGGCGGCACTCCCGTCCGGGTCAACGACACGCTGGGATACTCGGAGTACGTCAGCTTCGACTTCCAGATCTCGGGTGACGGCACGCGTGTGTTCTACATCGTGGATGGACAGGGATACACACTCTACGTTGCTCCGATCATGGGCGGTGGCGCGACGAGGCTGACACCAACGGTGGGCTACTTCCTTCGGTACTACTCGGTGAGTCCGGACGGAACGAGGATCGTGTACCCGAACGACTCAGAAGTCCCACACCGCCACCAGCTCTACAGTGTCAGCACGTCTGGAGGACTGCCGGTCGCCCTGAGCAGGCCGAGTAGCAACGGAATCTGGCAGTTCCTCGTGAGTCCGGATGGGCAGTTCGTGTTCTATATCGCGAGTGAAGGAGAAACCTACATCCAGGAGCTGTACCGTGTGCCGATCGATGGAGGACCCAGCGTCCGGCTCAATCCTCCGCTCGTCCAGGACGGCAACGTCGCTTCGCTCGCCGTGAGCGTGGACGGCAGCACGCTCCTCTACGTCGCCGACCAGGAGCTCGATGAGCTATTCAGCCTGTATCGCATCTCCTTGCCCGACGGCCAGCCCAAGAGGATCTCGGCCGACCACAATCTCTATGACACGTCTCCGTACTTCCTGAGCTCCGACGGTTCGAAGGTCGTCTACGGCCGGGACTACGACACGTTGTACGTGACGTCGACCTCGGGCGGAATCCCGCGTCCGCTCGCCGACGGCACCGTCAACTCGCCCCCGTTCCTGATGAGTCCCGACTTCTCGCTCGTTTCTACCGTGTCGGGTCTCACGTCCCTGATCGTCGTGTCTACGGCGCTCGACGGGGACGCGGACGGTAGGCTCGACGACTGCGACCCGTGCGTCGATCGCGACCGAGACGGCCTTGGAGACGTGGCGTCTGGGCTGCCGGGTGCGTGCCCGCGGGACAACTGTTCCGATACGGCCAACCCGGGCCAGCAGGACGCCGATGCGGACCGTGTCGGCGATGCCTGCGACAACTGTCCGGCGAACGCGAACACCGGTCAGCGGGACACGGACTACGACGGATCGGGCGATCCGTGCGATCGTTGTGCGAACGACCCGCTCGACGATGTCGATCTCGACGGCACCTGCGGCGACACCGACAACTGTCCTGCGCTCGCGAACGCCGGTCAGCTCGATTCCGACAGGGACGGTCTGGGCGATGCGTGCGACATCTGCCCCCACGGGTTCGACCCGGCGCAGCTCGATTCGGACGGCGACGGCTTCGGAGATGGTTGCGACGTCTGTCCAGCGATCGCCGATCCGGGTCAGCCGGACAGGGACGCCGATCGTGTCGGAGACCTGTGTGACAACTGTGCCGATGCGTCGAACACCGACCAGATCGATTCGGATCACGACGGTCCCGGAGACGCGTGCGATCGGTGCCCCCACGATACCCACAACGACGTGGACGGAGATTCGGTGTGCGGGGACGTGGACAACTGTCCTGGCGTGGCCAACGCGAGCCAGCTCGACACCGACCGCGAGGGGATCGGGGACGCCTGTGACAGCTGTCCGACGCTCTCCAATCCGCATCAGCAGATCGTTCATCTGACCGATCCGTCGGATATTCAGGACGATGTGCTCGATGATTGGACGGTGACGCAGGACGGCACCGTGATCTACAGGGCTCGTCAGGACACCCAAGATCGAGAGCTCTACACGGTCCCGGCCCACGGAGGCCCGATCCGGAAGCTCAGTCACCCGCTGAGCTACTACGATCGCGGCGTCCCGTCGTTCAAGTTGAGTGCTGACGAGACGGCGGTGGCCTACGCCGTCGACGGACCCATCTACGGGTACGATCTGTACGCCGTGCCCCTCGGCGAAGGCTCACCGCTTCGCGTTGTCGCCGCCGAGGACGACTACACCGTCTTCTTCTACGAGATCGCGGGCGACGGCTCGAGGCTCGTCTTCGATTCCGAGTATCCGACCGACGGGCTGTTCAGCGTCTCGACGACAGGCGGCGATCCGATCCCTCTGACCTGGGACCGCACGCGGCGCTTCGTGATCTCGCCGGATTCGACGCAAGTCGTCTACACCAACATCGTGGCCGCCTTCCCCCCGTTCGTCCAAACGAACCTGTACGCGGTTCCGATCGACGGCGGCTCGCCCGTCCGACTGAGCCCCACACTGCCCCGCGGCGGCAACGTCTCGGATCGCTTCGAGTTCACGCCCGACGGAGCGCGAGTCGTCTACATCGCGGACCAGGAATTCAACAACTGGTTCGAGCTCTACAGTGTTCGACTCGACGGTCAAGATCGAGTCAAGCTCAACTCGGCGCCGTCCTTTGTCGTCGACTTCGAGCTGACGCCGGACGGCACGCAGGTGGTCTACCGAGCGATTCAGGACAACCCGGACAACGTCGAGGTCTTCGTGGTCCCTGTCGCCGGCGGCGTGGCACGCAAGATCAGCGGAGCCCTTGCCCGGTACGGCGACGTCATCGACGCCAAGGTGAGCCCGAACGGCGAGCGCGTGATCTACCGGGCCGATCAGTTTCCGCAGGACATCATCGAGCTGTTCAGCGCGCCGATCTTCGGCGGACCGGCCGTGAAGCTCAACATGCCCATCGCGGAAGGCGGTTCCGTCTGGCCGATCTATCTGATCACGGCCGATAGCTCACACGTGGTGTTCATCGCGAGTCAAAGCATGTTCGGCGCCGGCGATCTGTACTCCGTTCCGATCGACGGCGGTACGCCGACGAGGCTCAATCTGCAGCCGGGCCCGGTGATGACGATCACGGCGTTCACGGCCAGCGGGGATGGAGCGAATGTCGTCTATGCGACCTATCAGTCCAACGGGACACCCGGTGGGCTCTACGCGATACCCGTGACCGGAGGGGTTCCGACCTCGATCGGGCACGCCCACCCAGAGCCCTACGCAAGCGTCCTGGCTTGCCGGGTGACGCCGGACAACTCGGCGGTCGTGTTCCAGGCGAATCCGACGGAGATCGTCCTCGACGAGCTGTTCAGCGGCCCGCTCTCGATCGACATGGATGCGGACGGCACGCTGGAGGCCTGCGACGAATGCCCGCGAGACGCGGCGAAGACGGCTGTCGGATTCTGCGGCTGTGGCTTTTCCGACGCCGAGACCGTTCCACCGGCGATCGAGTGTCCGGCTCCGACGACGATCGAGTGTGGGGGCTCACTAAACCCCTCCTCGACCGGCCAGGCGATCGCCTCGGACAACTGCCGGCCGCCGGAGGTCGCGTTCGTCGACCGCCTCCAGGCGACCTGTGGCGCGGCCGGCACGATCACGCGCTCCTGGAGCGCGGTCGATCCCGCGGGCAACGTGAGCCGTTGCGATCAGGCGATCGCCGTCGTCGACACGCGAGGACCGACGCTCGAGCTACCTGCAGCGGCGAAACTCGAGTGTACGCAGCTCGGCGGCAATCCACGGCTCGATCCGGCCGTGCAGGCCTGGCTGAGAGCGGCGAGCGCAACCGATCCGTGCGGCCGGGCCACGGCAACCCCGGACGCGCCGACGTTCTTCCCCCTCGGCATGACGAGCGTCGGGTTCCGGGCGGTAGACGAATGTGGCAACGAGACGCGCGCCGAGGGGAGCCTGGAGGTCCGCGACACAACGCCGCCCGTGCTTTCCGTCACCACGACACCAAACGTGCTGTGGCCACCGGATCATCGGCTGGTACCGGTGCACGTGTCGATCGCCGCCTCGGATGCGTGCAGCGTGCCGAGCGTGAACCTCGCCGCCGTGGCCAGTAGCGAGCCCGACGATGCGACGGCAGATGGCGACACGGTCGGGGACATTCGCGACGCCGCGCCGGGAACCGGGGACGTCGACGTCCAGCTGCGTGCCGAGCGCAGCGCCTACGGCAACGGCAGGACGTACTCCCTGACCTACGTCGCGACCGACGCGTCCGGAAGGACGACCTCATCGCCGGTCCAAGTGTTCGTGCCGCACGATCGTGGAGGTGCGGTCGACCCGATCGCGGTCAAGATCGCGCGCAGCGCGAACGGCGCCGTCCTTTCCTGGACCCGCGCGTCCGAGGCGATCCACTACAGCGTCATCCGCGGCTCGATCCGCCAGTTGACGCAGGATCGGGAAGCGATCCTGCTCGGCTCGGTCACCTGCATCGCGAACGCGACTACGATGAGCAGCACGACCGACGCCGCCGTTCCGCCCGCCGGTGAATCCTGGTTCTACTTGGTCGGATACAGCGACGGCGCGAGCACGTTCTACGGCTCCGAAAGCGCGGGCAAGCCGCGCGTTCCCGGTCCGGGATCGTGCGGTGGAATCTAAGGCTGCATCGACGAACTGACACGTCGGCACCTCGCGAGCCCGCCGACCCCGCGGGCACGATCTACGATGGCTCGTGGTCATGCGAGCCGCCTGGTTCACCACCTGCGAGTGAGGTGTGAGGCCTGCACTCGGTGGGAATCCGCATCGTCCATTGAGCCTCGACACATCCCCCTGACCGTTGGTCGGCAAATGTCGTTGTCCTTTTCTAAAGGACAAGCCATTTCGGGCCTGCGCTTGGGTAGCCGCCAGCGCTGGCGCCCTCGCGACGTGCTGGCGTCGGGGCGGAAGAGCGGGCAGTAGCCGAACGAAAACGCTCGGGCCACGGCGGGCAAGTGTGCACCGCGAGGTGGTTCGCGTATATTCTCGAATTGTCAGGTGAGGGGCGATGTCGATGAAAACCGTTGTTCACTCCGATCCGGAAGTCCTGGGGGGTGTCCCGGTGTTCGTCGGCACACGGGTTCCGGTTCAGAATCTCTTCGACTACCTAGAAGCCGGCGATCGGCTCGACGATTTCATCAACGACTTTCCTGCAGTGACGCGCGAACAAGCGATCGCGGTCCTAGAGAGTGCACGGGACGCGTTGGTGGATCGTGCGGGTTCTGCTCGATGAGTGTCTGCCCCGGTCGCTCGGTCGAACGGTACCCGACGCCGGGTGGTCGGGGGCGAAGAATGGCGAGCTCCTTCAACGAGCCGCCGGCCGGTACGAGGTCTTTATCACCATCGATCGCTTGCTCGTCGTCCAGCATCAGATCCCAGCGCCCCTTGCGGTGATTGCGCTCCAAGCGCCGAGCAATCGACTAGGCGCGCTCTTGCCCCTTGTTCCGAAGCTGCGCGCTGCACTCGAAAGCATCCAGCCGGGCGACGTCGTTCGGCTCGGTGTCTAGCAAGCCGTATCTGCGTTCCTCACAGTTCGAGAGAGACCCACGCGGGGGATGAGAGTCCACCGATTGGCGTATATTCTCGTCACCGTCGATCGCGTCCCGCCTGAACCCTCCTCGGCGACGAAAGGTGGCAGGATGAGCGTGCAGGATCCATCTGTGATCGTCGCCGCCGACGCCGAGTTTCGACCGGGTCAGAAACTGACCTTGGCTGCTGGTTCGCCGTCTGCGACGTACGGCGCCGTGTTCGAGGATGACGGAGAGACCGGCTACTTCTACGCACTCGACACGAGCGATCTGGGCCAACGGATTCTGGACGCCTTGCATGTCTACAACTTGGCGGACCTGCCCGACCGACACGATGTGTCCACAGCCCAAGTGGTGTGGTCGATCGATGGCCTGCGCGTGATTCTCCGAATCAACGGTGATCCCCATGCGGGATTCGACTTCGCGACGATGAGAGGCTACTGCCACACCGTCTCGTTCTCCCAGGGACTCGCGCTGCTGGGCTACATCTCGTGACGGGACCGGCGAAGGGGAAGCGACCATCGACCAGTCGTCGCTGTGTTCGGGGCGCACGAGCAAGCTACGGTGACGAGCTCGGTTCATCGACCACAAGCCAGCGGTGCTCTCCCGTGTTCCAGCCCTCCTTGTTCCTAGTCGCTAGCTGCAGCAGAACCTTGAGTTGATCGTCCACGCTGAGATCCCACCGTCCGACAGCAACACAAGATCCCGACCCGTGGTCGCGACGTGCGGCCGTGGCCGTCCCTCGGTCGGCCCTGCCGTTGTCCTTTTCTAAAGGACAAGCTAAATTACCGGACATGCAACCCCTGGCGACCGATGCTTTCGAGCCCTACCTCGCCCGTCTGCGCGAGATCCCCTTCGTACGCGCGGCGAAGCTCCGCGCGCGCGAGGTCGCGCGCGGCCATCGGCGGCTCGACGGCCTGGTCGTCCTCCGGACGCCCGAGGGCGTGCACGAGCTACCGGTCGAGCTAAAGCGGACCTACCTCACCTACGCGGTCGCCGACGGTGTGCTCGCGCAGATGCACGCGGCCCGTGCCCAGCCGTGGATTCTCTTCGCCCCGTACATCCCGCGACCGCTCGGCCGCTACCTCGCAGAACATGACGCCAACTACGTGGACCTCGTGGGGAACCATCGCCTCGTGCTCGGCCACCGCTTTGCGGCGCATGTCGAAGGACGGACGGAGCCACGCGTCGCCGAAGTGCACCGCGGACTACGCGTTCCCGGCTACCAGGTTCTCTTCGCGATCCTCGCCGCACCGCGTCTCTTGAATGCGACCGTTCGGCACCTTGCCGAGGCTGCGGGAACCGGGAAGACAGTCGCGGCGGAGACTCTGCGCCGGCTCCAGGACGAGAACCTGATCGGAAGAGCGCGGGGACAACGCGTGCTGCTCGAAGCCAAGGTCGTTCTCGAGCGCTGGATCGCCGGCTATGCGACGCACGTACGTCCGCGGTTGCTCCTCGGTACGTTTCACACGCAGGTTCAGAAGCCGGCCGCTCTCGAGCGATTCGTCGAGGATGCTCTCGGAGTGGAAGTCCCATGGGGGTTCGGCGGGGGAGCAGGTGCTCGTCGGATCGGGGGACAGTACCGCGGAGAGCGAACCGTGGTCCATCTCGGGCGCGCCGCGGTCGACCTTCCCAAACGTCTTCGCGCTCAACGAGCGGACGACGGGCCGCTCGTCCTGATCCGTACGCCGGGCCGTGTGGCCTACGACGGCGTTGAGCCGCGGACGGTGCATCCGTTGCTCATCTACACGGAGCTTCTCGCTGCAGGCGAGCCGAGAGCTCGGGAGGCCGCGACCGAGATCTGGCACCGACACCTCGAGCACTTGCAGTGACTCCGTTCGGTCTACACGAAATCGACGCGCTCCGTGAGCTCACGGACGCCTGGCCGGGTACCGAGGCGGTGGTCATCGGGGCATCGGCGCTCCGCTGCCACATGCCGATGGGCTGGCGGATCTCCCAGGATCTCGACCTTTCGGTCACGATGAGCGTCGAGCCCGCCGGCGTTGCGGTCGATGTCGTCCCGGCGAGTCCCGAAGCCATGGCGCGGGGGTACCTGGACTGGCCGAAGACCGGATTCCGCATGAGCCTTCTGGGAATGCGCCTGGCCTTCGAGCGGTGTGTCGGCTTTCCCGTTGGACCCGATCTCACCGTGAAGGTGATCCCGCTTCACGTCGCCGCGGTGCTGAAGATCGTCGCCTACCTCGATCGTCCCGCATCGCGTCAAAAAGACCTCGTCGACCTTGCACACGTCATGCACGGCTACGTGGCCGCCGATTCGGACCGACGCTTCTCGGACGATCTGATCGAGTTCGACGACGTCGCTCCTTACCTTCTCGGACGGGATGTGGGGGCCGCGGTCAACGCCGCCGAGCGCGGTCGCGTGTCGGGCTTCGTCGCCCGGGTTCTGGACCCGGCACAGGGGACACCGCTTCTCGCACGCTTGGCGATCCGCGGACCGCTCGCGTGGCGCGATCCGGATGCGGTGCTTCAACGGCTCGTGGCCTTCCAACGTGGCCTGCTCTAGCTAGCCCAGATCGCGCATGGCCAGCGTCGGCGAAATCGAGAGAGCGCGACGCGCCGGAAGGAAGGCCGCTCCGACGGAGGCGAGGACGATCGTCACGATCACGAGGGCGACCAGCGGCGCATCCGTCACGCGTACTCGTTCCACGAGCACGTCGCGCATGGCGTACGCCGCGGGGATGGACAGGGCAGCGCCGAGAATCGCTCCGATGAATACCGGGGTCACGCTTTGACGGATGGTGGCCCACAACAAGACCCGCGGTCCGGCGCCGAGCGCCGCGCGAACGCCGATTTCCCGTGTACGCCTCAAGACCGAGTGCAGCGTGATCGCGTAGACGCCGCCGAGTACCAGGAGCAGGGCGGCCGCGCCCAGGAGTCCGGCGACGAGCGCGGCAAAGTGCGGCTGAGCAGCCGAGCGAAGCAGGAGGTCGTCGAGCTGGTTGATGGCGTCGATGGTCTGGCTCGGATCGACGGACCAGATCGCCCGCCGCAGTGCCGGGAAGAGCGCACCGGGTGAGGCCGCGGACCGGACGACGAGCGTCGGCCGCGCCATGGCGGTGTTCTGCTGCAGGTAGGACACGAACAGGATCGGCCCGACCTCGACTCCGACACCGGCGTCCTCGATGTCCTCGACGATGCCGACGACCTCCATCCACGGCGCCGCGCCCTGGCTCAGCATGCGCCGCACACGGCGGCCGATCGGATCCGCGCCCGGCCAATACGCGCGGGCAAACGAAGCGCTGACGAGCGCGACGGCCGGCGTGCCTTCCCGATCGTCGGTGGTGAATGCCCGGCCACGTTCCAAGCGCAGGCCCAGGACCGCGAACACTTCCGGGGTCACATGTCGAATGTTGACGTACTGCTGGGCACCCGGCGGTGCCGGCCGACCTTCGACCTCGAACAGCGTCTGCATCGTCTCGTTCAGCACGAATCGTGTTTGCATCGTCGCTGCCGACGATACGCCGGGCACGGTCTTGACCGCGTCGATGAGTCGAGCGGCGTACTGGGCCCGTAGCGCCGGTGTCGTGTACTTCGTCGGCGAGAATGTGAGCTCGGCGACCGTGACGCCGTCCGTTCGAAACCCGGTGGGGCGCGCGAGCAGCGCGAGGACGTTGCGCGCGAGCAGCGCAGCACCCACGAGCATGACGACGGCCACTGCAACCTGCGCGATGAGCAGCCCGTCGCGCCGGCGACGGTCGTTGATGCCACCGATGCTCCTGGGCGCCGATCCGGCCAGGTCGGCCATGCTGAACACGGCTTCCTGCAAAGCGGTCGGGACACCGGCGATCAGCGCCGCGAGGAGAGCGACGCCGGCCGCGCAGGCGAAGACGAGCCCGTCGAACGACGCATCGCGTACGCCGGCGAGTGCATCGGGCGCGATCGAGTAGAGCAGCCCCAGGGCCGCACGAGCCGCGAGTAGACCCAGGGCACAACCCACGGTCGCGACCAGCGTGAGCTCGAGGAGGCGCAGGCGGACGATGTGGGTCCGATCGGCCCCGAACGCAAGACGTGTCATCGTTGCCGTCTTTCGCGCGATCGCATCCCCGAGGCACAGGCTGACGACGTTGACCGTGGAAACTGCGAGCAAGAGGATTCCCGCGGCCAGCAGTACGAACAACGTGGCCCGCTGGTCGCCGAATAGCGCCGCGCGCAGGGGCACGATGTCGACGCCGGTGTTGCGATGCTCGTCGGGACGTTCGACGGCGATTGCCTGGTTGATGGCGGCGAGATCGGCTCGCGCCTGCTCGAGCGTGTAGCCGGCCTCGAGGCGCCCAATGCCGACGATCAATCTGGCCTTCCGGCTCTGTGTCTCTGGGTCGAGTGGAAGGGGCATCCAGGCGTCGGCGAGCTGGAGCGGCATCGAGAAGCCCGCGGGCATGACGCCGATGATGGCGCACGGCGATTCATCGATGTTGACGGTCTTGCCGATGATGGCCGGATCACCGCCGAAGCGTCGACGCCACAGGCCGTGGCTGATGATGACGACTCCGGCCTGAGGTACCTCTTCCGCCATCGTGAACGTGGACCCGAGCGCCGGTTGCCAGCCCAGCAGGTCGAACCATCCCGCGGAGACGAGCGCCCCGACGACGGGCTCTGGGTTGCCCGAACCGAGGAGCTTCATCGTGCTGGGTGTATAGCCCTCGAGGCGGTCGAACACCGTGTTGTCCGAGCGCCAGCGACTGAGCTGGAAGTAGCCGAGCGGCATGCTGCTGACGCCGCCGTTCCGGGCGGGCTCGGTTCCCACCACGCGGTAGAGCTCGTCTGGCGCGCGATACGGGAGCGGCCGCAGCATCGTCGCGTTCACCACCGCGAACACTGCGGTGACGGCGCCGATGCCGAGCGCGAAGAGCGTCACGGCCAGCCCGGCGAAGACCGGACGGCGGGCGAGCGAGCGGGCGGCGCTCACGGCTTCTCGGCCGAGCGATCGAACCACACCCCGCACGGTCCCATGGCGTATCGTTCACGTCCAGCGAATAATGAGCAGCGAATGCATGAGCAGCGTTCAACTAGCGGAGGGACCCGTGCGACTCGAGATGCGCGATCTCAGGCTCGCCGTGGCGATGGACGAGTTCAAGACACTGACCCAGGCGGCGCAGCACCTCCATCTGACGCCGTCGGCGCTGAGCCATCAGCTCGCGGATCTGGAGGATCGGATTGGCGCGCTCTTGTTCGAGCGTTCGGGCCGACGATTGATTGCGACCCATCTGGGCCAGCTGCTGTGCGCGCAGGCCCGGACGGCGCTTGCCGGTGTCGAGGACGTGGAGCGATCGTTGGCCGAGGCGACGAGCACGCGCCAGTCGTGGCTCAGGATCGCCGCCGACTGCTACACGTCCTTCGGCTGGCTGCCACCGGTGATGGACTCCTTTGGTGCGGCCCATCCTTCTGTCGACGTGCGGATCGTTCCCGAAGCAACGAGCAACGCACTCGGGGCGCTCATCGGCGGAGCGATCGACCTGTCGATCATGAGCATGCCAGTACGTGACCGCCGAGTGCGGACCGTGCGCCTCGTGGAGGACGAGCTGGTGCTGGTCGTGTCATCGCGACACCGGTTGGCGAAGCAGTCGTCGGTGGGTCCGGAGGAGCTGCGCGGTGAGCGATTCCTCGCCTATAGCCCGCCCGAGACCAACAACGCGTTCCAGCAGATGTTGATGCCGGCCGGCATGAGCCCTAAGCAGGTCACGGTGCTCCAATTGACGGAGGCCATTCTCGAGCTGACGCGGGCCAACATGGGAGTGACCATCCTGGCCCGCTGGGCCCTGCGTCCCCATCTGGAACGTGGCGGGTTGAAGGCACTGCGGATCAAGCACCCGGCCGCTCGCAGGACCTGGACCGCGGCGATTCGCGCGACCCGATCCACGCCGGCGTACATCGACGACTTCATCCGGTTTCTGTCGCAGACGATATCGGCACCGCCGCGCGGCCGACCCGAGTTTGGCGTCGTCCGGACCTTGAGCCGCCTGGGCCAGAGGACACGGTAAACGGGGACACTCTCCGTTTCTGCCCCATTTGAGGCGGAACGTTGCAGGTCGAATCAGGCTTCGTTCTTTTTCGGGACAAAGCACCCTGGCACGGACTCCATGATTCACCAGGAGGAAGCCATGATAGGTCGAGTCGTCCTGAGTCTTGGCGTACCGGTTGTCGCGATCGCATCGACGATCCTTGCGGCAGATATGAAGCAGCCTCCTGCAGGGCAGGCCAGCAACGTTCCGTCCTGCCGTTCAGTTCCCAACGCAACGCCGGACACCGATCCCGCAGAACCGTGGGCTCGAACGCCTGTCGTCCAAGGGCAGGGCGGATGCGGTTGGTATGGTCCGAACGGCCCCCACTTTGGTGGCTGGCTCACCTACATCCCGCCTGAGTCACCCGCGTCGGGTGGCTATGAGTGCAAAGGAACGTGCGGCGATATTTCGCTTAGCTGCAAGGCCGGGCCGCCGTCTGACGTGGGCAAACGGAGTCATGGCAAAGTGGTGCGGTTGCAGCGGTCCGTTTTGGCCATAGTGAGCCAACAACCCACAGGCTTCTGAGCCTCAGGGTGCGCGTGACTTCGTCCCGCTCTCGCTCCTCCACATGAACACGTCATCGGCCAGCGGCTAGCTTGCCGTTGCGCCGGGCTCCACGCGCGGCGTCGCGTCGAACATACCCTCGAAGCCGAACACGAACACGCATTAGCCGCAGGCCGTCGTCCCAGAGCGGTAATGCGTGTTTCGGGTCCGACCCCTCTGGTGCCGGTTGGTGTATCGTTCGCCGTAAAGGGGGGGATTCCTATGAGGATACGAGCGCGCAGTCCCCGTCGATCAGCTAGACCCGTGAGGCTGCAGGAGCGAGAGGAAGCGGCGAGCACGAAGCTCGCTCGAGAGGCGCGTGCGATCGTCGTCGACGCTCGTCGTCGGCTGGAGGACGTGCTCGGACGGCAGAAACACACCGAATGGCGGGCGGCCCTTCGAAACGAGCGGCTCGCCCTTCGCGAGCTATGGCAGCCTCCCGAGGGTCTGAAGCGCGACCAGGGGAAGGACAGGCAGGCGTCCAAGCGGAGAGCCGACGCGCTGCTCCGCAAGCTCGGAGTCAGCGCGAGCAAGATCGAGAGGATCCAGAACGACACCGGTGAGAAGCTACGGGCGCTCCTGGTTCCCAGCGGGAAGAAAGCGGTACCGGGCTACAGCTTGGCGACCCCGATCCACCTCGAGGGGTGGCGAAACCTGACCGGACTGGACCACATCGCGTTGACGGATCCCCAGGTTGCGCTTCCGCCGGACGACCCCAACGACCCGCACCGGTGGTTCTGGTACCTGCCGCCGTATCCCGACCCCCACACGTTCGCTTGGTCGGAGAACCTGAGCGGCTTCGCGATCGACAAGCAGCCGTTCTCGACTCTCGCGGGATGGATCGGGAGCGAGTTGAGCCTGGACGATACCGACGCCGGCGACTTGGACATGGCCTATGGATGGGCCATCGGCGGGTTTCAGCTCCCGTTCACACCACGCGTCGCCGGTCTCGTGGAGGTCGTCATCCACGTGCAGTGCTTGCGGGATCTCCGCGAGGTGTCCTTCGTCGACGAGTTCGGTTTCTCGTCGGCCAAGGCCCTGCAATCGAACCGGTTGTTCATGTATCCCTATGGCGAGTCGGCGTCCTTCGTGGACATGTCGATCGAAGAGAGCGACGATGACGATCCGCCCAAGAACTTCGACAAGCTGATCCCCGGCCGACACTACTACGCGCACATGATCAGCGAAGACACCGTGTCCAGGAACATCCCCACCTGGGTTCGGGTCGGGAGCCACAATTCGGCCTACGCGCTCGCGAACGACATGTCCGTCCACTGCCGGTCGATCGTCATGTGGCACCTGCACTCGGTGGGAATCCGCATCGCCTATTGAAACGGGGACACTCTCCGTTTTCAAGCCGCATCTCCGTCCCGGCGAACGGAGCGGGCACGAGACGTAGCGCTCGAGCTGCTCCCCCGTAGCCGAACGGAAACGCCTGGGCCTGGCCGATGCTTGACCCACCTGCATAACGCCGCTATCAATACCTGTGCTCCCCGCTTGGGGAAGCTTCCATTGGGCAACGAGGTAAACATGACCGGGAAGCTGAAGAAGGCATTCGACGAAGCATCGCGTCTGCCCGAGACGGAACAGGACGAACTGGCGCAGTTCCTGCTCAATGAGATTCGGTCCGAGCGAGAGTGGTCCGAGGTTCTTGCACGATCCGGCGATCGGCTCCGGGAACTGGCCGACGAAGCCGTGAACGAGTTCGAGCGGGGGGAAACGACGCCCCTCGATCCCGACCGAATGTGAGGTCCCATGTCACGGCGCGGTTCCGGAGTGCTCTCGAGAACTTCCCGAACCGGTCAAGGAAAGGGCTCGCAAGTCTTACCGGCTTTTCCTCCAGAATCCCAACCATCCCGGTCTCCGGTTCAAGCCGGTCCACACCACCGAGCCGATCATGTCGATACGGGTGGGCCTCGGATATCGAGCACTCGGAGTCGTTCAGGGCGATGAGGTGGTCTGGTTCTGGATCGGGTCTCATGCGGACTGCGATCGCCTGGTGCGGTGAGCCACGCACGGGTTGACAGCAAGACACACGGCGACCGAGGCGCGCTCGAGGAACTCGACCATTACGCCCGGGACCATCGGCCTCCCCCCTCCAAGCGTGAGAGTCTACCGATTGGCGTATATTCTCGTCACCGTCGATCGCGTCCCGCCTGAACCCTCCTCGGCGACGAAAGGTGGCAGGATGAGTGCGCAAGATCCATCTGTGGTTGTCGGCGCCGACGCCGAGTTTCGACCGGGTCAGAAACTGACCTTAGCTGCTGGTTCGCCGTCTGCATCGTACGGCGCCGTGTTCGAAGATGACGGAGAGACCGGCTACTTCTACCCACTCGACACGAGCGATCTGGACCAACGAGTTCTGGACGCCTTGCATGTCTACAACGTGGCGGACCTGCCCGACCGACACGATGTGTCCACAGCCCAAGTGGTGTGGTCCAGCGATGGCCTGCGCGTGATTCTCCGAATCAACGGTGATCCCCATGCGGGATTCGACTTCGCGACCATGCGAGGCTACTGCCACACCGTCTCGTTCTCCCAGGGACTCGCGCTGTTGGGCTACATCTCGTGACGGGACCGGCGAAGGGGAAGCGACCGCACGCGCAACCGTGAGGGTCGTTCCTGCGGCGAGGGCGCGGTGCGTCGAGTAACGGTCAGCGGCAACTTGGGCGATGACATGCCCAAGGGGACGTTCGCGTCGGTGAAACGGCAGGCCGGGCTGAGGGAGGCTCGATGACGAGGAAGGTCCGTTATCTCGTGCGGATCAACAAGGATCCGAACAGCGACTGGGGGGCATCCGTCCCCGATCTGCCTGGTTGCGTAGCCACAGGCAAGACCATCGATTCGGCCCTGCGTCGGATCCAGGGCGCGATCGCGCTCCACCTCCGCGGCATGAAAGCGGATGGTGTTCGGGTCCCCCGGCCGCGACATCGCAGCGTGGTGCCCGGGAGAACTGCCCGCCAAGTCGAGTTTTACGCGAGTGTCGAGGTGGCAGCGTGAACGGTCACGCCGGCGCGCGTGACTTCGTCCCGCTCTCGCTCCTCCACATGAATACGTCAGCGGCCAGCGGCTGGCTTGGGTGGGAATCCGCATCGCCCACTGAAACGGGGACACTCTCGGTTTCTGCCCCATTTGGGGCGATGAAGTTGTGGCAGGGTGAGGGCCGCTTGGCAAACCTAGCGGCGTGGCGGTGACTCGGCGCTCTGGACGCCGCGCGGCTCAGCCCGAGACGCGATCGATGCCGGGCGCAGCGTCGAATCCGGCATCGAATGTCAGGATGCGCCGCACGCCCTCGCGTTCCATCACTGCCACGTGAATCGCATCGCGCGCCGAGAGGCGTTGCTTGCCGAGCACGATCGTCTTCGCCCTCTCGACGTCCGAGTCGTGAATCGAGAACACCTCGTCCACGACGTCCCGCAAGACGTCGAAGGTCGGCTGGATCGCATCGCGGCGCTTCAAAGCCACGAACCGGTGCAAGATCTCCTGGAATACCTCGACGTCGGTGACCAGGCGCTCCCCATCGGCGACGAGCCGCTCGAGAAGGCGACGCGCGTCGACCTTGTGCGGATGATCCGCTCCGACCAGGTACATCGGGATGTTCGAGTCCACGAACGTCATCGCTTGTCGTCGACGCCGTAGCCTCGCTCGATCTCCGCGAGCATCGTGCGGATGTCGGAGGTCGGGAACCCGAGCTTGGAGGCTTCGCGGATCGCAGAGAGCTTCCTCGCCGAGTCCTTGGACGGGCGCTGGCGCTTCGCCATGTGGATGGCCTCACGGACCCACTCCGCGACCGTGAGATCGCGCCGCTTGGCCAGGCGCCGGATCTCGGCCAGCTCGGCCTCCTCCATGAGAACCTGCAGCCGCTTACTCATGTCATGAGTATGATTCGACTCCTCCGGGGAGTCAACCGGCGGCCGTGGGTGATCGGCGGCGTGGCAGGAACCTTCTCGCGCCGCGTTAGAAAAGCCTACCCTCTCCCGATCTTCTCTGAGAGCGGCCGGCTTGGTCGGTGCCGTGTCGTGTCGTGTCGACACCGGGGGGGAGCGATGCGAGTGCATGCCGCGGCCAGGTTCGTGTCGATCGTCGCCGTCGTCCTGGCCAGCACCCGGCTCGCGGTAGCCGACGGGCCGCACAACAACGGAAGCTGCTTCGAGCGCTGCGGGGCCGAGGAGCCCGTGCCGACCGAGATGTCGGTGACGCCGGGAGGCGAACCGGTCTCGTCCGAGTGCTGGTGCGACGCCGATTGCCTGGCCGACCCGAACCGCGATTGCTGCGCCGACTGGGCGACCTACTGTGCCCAGCCCGGGAGCTGCCAGGCGAGCTGCATCGACCCGACGATCCCGTTCTCGAACCCCACGTGCGGCTGCGATCCCGGCTGCCGTCAGCGCGGCGATTGCTGCTTCGACTTCGACTGGTTCTGCTGGGGAAACTCGTGCGATGGGTACTGCGGGATGGCGCATCCCAACCCGTACGCGCAGTGCTCGTGCGAAGCGAGCTGTCGAGACAGCCAGAATTGCTGCCCCGACTTCGCCGCCGCTTGCGCATCGTGCGGTCACCCGGGTCGCTGCGAGGACGAGCTGAACTACAGCTACGCCTGCGACTGCGACCCCTTCTGCGCCGACCGCAACAACTGTTGCGCGGACTACGCGGACACGTGCCGAACGACGGGTTGCTTCGGCTATTGCGGCGCCTGGAACCCCGACGATCATTGCTTCTGCGACGACGAGTGCCAGTCGCGCGGCGACTGCTGTCCCAATTTCCAGCAGGCCTGCCCCGACATGGGCGCTCCCGGCCGACCGTCCTGCGTGAACCACTGTCGTCCGAAGGAAAAGCAGACCGGGGGCGGCCAGGAGTGCTTCTGCGACACGTGGTGCATTCTCTACGGCGACTGCTGCGACGACTACTTTCCGACCTGCACGCATGAAGGCTCCTGCGACGACCAGTGCGGTTCGAGCCTGCGGGCTCGCGACAGCTATCCACCTTGCTTCTGCGACGACGGGTGCCAGGCCCGCGGCGACTGCTGCTCGGACTACGGCGACCCGCTCCGTTACGGCGTGTGCGTGACCCCGCCCTCGTGCGCGGGCTTCTGCGGCGGCCAGGCCCCCGAGGGCTGCGGCTGCGACTACCTGTGCGAGCTCAACGGCGACTGCTGCCTCGACTACCACGACACGTGCAGCTCGTGTCGCGGTGTGAACCACGACTATTGCGGGGCGAACCACTCGGTACCGGGTAGCGACCCACCGTGCTTCTGCGACGAGCAGTGCGTGACGCTAGGCGACTGCTGCTTCGACATGAACCCGCAGTGCGACTTCATCTTCCTCACCTCGGGGAGCTGCGCGGGCATCAACGGCACCGACTTCTGCGGAGCGAAGTGGCGCACGTTCCACGGGACCGACCACCCGACCGCGCTATGCAAGGACCCCTTGTGGTGCGAGTGGCCGCTGACCTCGCGCGACGACGGGTGCAGCTGCGCCCCGGACTGTGGGTTCAAGGGCAACTGCTGTCCCGATGCCGCGGCCGTCTGCCACGACGGCACGCCGATGCCGGGCAGCGCCGAGGCTCGACTGATCCCTCCCGTCGAGATCGCCTCGCAGTTCAGCCTCGGCCAGAAGGCGCGCAACCTGGTCGTCTTCGGCGGGTCGGGCAACGCGAGCACGTCGTTCGCCGCCCTGACCAAGGTCGAGATGCAGAAGATCGACACGCAGGGGGAGCACGCGGATTGCCACATCGCCCCCTCGACGCCGGTCGACTCGGTCGTGCGGTACTGGACGCTCTACGCCGGAACGGATGCCGACGACATCTGGGAGTGGGCCCACACCTGGATGGGAAGGGCGACGGCCCTTCGGCACGACGCGCTCATCGAGACCCTAGGGGACGCGTTCGTCTCGTGCGGCGCCGCTGCCGTCAGCTACCCCGCAAGCACAATGAGCGTCAGCGGCCAGGTGTTCGTCTCGAGCAGCGGTGACGGGCTGCGCGCCGTCACGATCGGTCCGAGCGCCGGCACGTTCCCGTTGCTCGTGGGTGTGACGCTCGAGGAGCTGGACGGGCACATTCCGGCCGAGACCGGCAGCTGCGAGATCGTGGACCAGAACGGCAACTGGGAGCTGCGAGCGAACGCTACCGACGATGCCGACGCGGCGTGCTACGCGCGCTTCGTCGACCTGAAGGGCGTGGCCCAGCGCATGACGAGCTGTCCCGGCGGCGGTAGCACCGGTGTCGCGAGCTGCTCGGGTGGCGTGTTCACCGTCGAGGTCTCGGGACTGGGGGTGCAATCGTCCACGATCGAGATGTTCCACGATCTGGACGACACCGGCCTCCACGCCTGCTTCCTGACCAAGGTCTCGCACCAGGAGATCGACAGCGCGAAGGATCCGGGTCGCTGCGAGATCGCACTGGAGAAGGGCTCGTGGTGGCTTCGCGGGCTGGCGAAGGACGACCAGACGTCGTCGTGCGCCGCACGCTGCCTGCGGCTGCCGTCCAAGACGTTCCAGGGTGGCGCGACGGGATGGCCCGCGCGGCCCAACGTGTATCTCACGCCGAGCCAGACCTCGGTCGGCGCCGACCCCGGGCCGGGTCTGTCCCTGTTCGTCTCGGCGGACGGCAACTACGACAAGCCGCTCCTCGTGCTCGAAGGCTTCGACAACACGAACGGTCGCAGCACAGCGGTCAACGCCAGGGACCTCGCCGGCGTCCTCCAGCCGCTCGGCGCGGCAGGCTACGACATCTGGCTCGTCGATTTCTCGGACGGCGGTCAGCACATCGTCCAATCAGCGCGCGAAGCGGCCATCGCCATCGATCGGGCCTACAAGCACCAGGGCTGGAACGTGGCGCACCCGACTGGGAAGGTCGTGCTCACCGGGACGAGCATGGGTGGCCTGGTCGGACGCGTCGCGCTCGCGACCTGGGAGGCCGGCCTCTACCACTGCGGCGCCGGGGCCGAATGCATCACAGCGGACCTCGGGAACGGTACGCTCCATCCCCCCGTCTCGGTGTTCGTCTCGGTCAATGCGCCCCAGGCGGGCGCGAACATTCCGCTCGCCGTGCAGGCCCTGATCCAGGATTACGCCAAGTTCTTCGGGGACGAGATGCCGATGCTGCTACGAGCCCAGGAGCTCCTCAACAGCCGAGCGGCGCGCGACATGCTGCGCAAGCGGGCGGACGAGGAGGAGTGCACGACGACGGCTCGCGAAGACTGCTCTCTCTTTTACGGATTGAAGAAGATCAAGATGCTCCGGAACTACACCTTCACGAGCTCGAGCTGTCCCGTCACGACGGCCGACCGCACCGCGTTCACCGATCGTGTCGACGGACGCAACGGGAACGGTTACCCCGACACCACGTACAACGTGGCGCTGAGCAACGGTAGCTGGCTCCCCCAATCCTGCCGGAACATGACCGACCCGGCGTTCGTGGCACCGGAGGACTGGGTCGCTGCCTGCGAGAACAGCGCTTCGGGCGACCCCGCGACACCGTTCACGACCCAAACGAACGTGCTCGAGCTCGACATGTTCGGAGGCGCCGTCGAGCTCGGGGAATACGAGGACCGCAACTGCGACCGAATCGCGTCCGTCAAGGTCAAGCTGGGGCCGGACGATCTGGCACCGGGCGACCTGCTCAACGACGGTTTGGACGAGTCGAACTACGCGGTGCACTACATCGGCATGAGCTATCCGCGACTCCGCATCGCGCCCAAGCTGCCGTTCCTGCACATCCCGACCGCGTCGGCGCTCGGCTGTCCGAACTCACAGGACTCGGCGGCGTGCCTCCAGGAGAACAAGCTCGCCGACCGCTTCGACCGTGTCGCCGCGAACCCCGAATACAACGGACCGCACAAGGGCCTGCACCCGCAGCTTGCGGGGGATCTGGTGCGGCTAGTGAGCGACTTCCACGGTGGAGGGGACGGCGACGGGCACTGTGGCGGAGCTGGGTGCTTCGGCACCGTCGACTGCAACAACGCGAACGTCGCGATCCATCCCGGCGCGCCCGAGATTTGCGACCACCTGGACAACGACTGCGACGGCGCCATCGACGAAGGCTGCGGGGGCAAGAAAGGACCGGATCCGACCCAGCAGTAGGAAGGCGCCGTCAGGCCACGACCGAGAAATCGGCGACGTACGGGTGCACCAGCCGCGCATAGTCGGCGTAGCGCATCCGCACCGCATCTTCGTGGGTGCCGCCGTTGAACGTGATCCGCTCGTCAGCCGCCACGGTCGAGCTGACCCACACGGGTAGACCGTAGAGGTTGCCGAACGGCGGTTCGGCGCCGGTGTCGCACCCGGGGAAGAGGCGGTCCATCTCGGGCTCGGTGGCGAGCTGGACCTCCGTGGCCCCGGCGATCTCGGCCAGCTTGGCCAGGTCGACCCGGTGATGCGCGGGCACCACCGCCATGACGAAGCCATCGGGGAGCCGCACGATCACCGTCTTCGCGAACTCGCGCCCCCGCGTGTGGGTGTGGGCGGCTGTCTGCTGCGCCGTGAAGTCGGCCGAGTGGTGGATCGTCTCGTACTTCACGTGGCTATTGTCGAGGAACGCCTTGACCTTCTGCGCCGACGCTCGCATCTTGCACCTCTGCGTGCCCCCGTCACGCTGGGTTCATGGTGCTGCGCCTGGACGTTCGTCGCCACCTTTCCGGTACATGCCCTGGTGGGTTTCTCATGAGAAAGGCAGGTCCCGTGAAGCACTTCCCGCCCGAGCCCGATTTCGTTCCGTGGACCCCGGTGCGTTTCCCGACCGAAGAGGCTCGTGACGGGTTCCTGAGCGTCGTCGCCACCCGTTCGGCGAACGAGGTCGAGGGCGAACCGATGCTGGACGAGGTCCGCGGCGCCCGCGTGCGTTGGCGTCCGGGGCAGTTCCTCGGACTCAACGACGTTGCCTATACCCACGGCGGGCGGATCATCGTCGAGTCTGTGCGCCGATTCGGTCGGACGTCGAGCGGGTGCGCGTGACTTCGTCCCGCTGATTGGCGACACTACTTCCCGCCGGCAACGCGCTCCGCCTTCGGCCCGGTCCAGACCCAGCCGTGGATCAGCCAGCCGCCCGAGCCCTTCTCGAGCGCGAAGGTCATCTGTGCCGCCTCACGCATCGCCACGCCGCGCTGCTTGAACGTGTACACGGCGGGGACGACGACGTACGCGTGGTCGCCGCTCGATTCGACCCGCGTGGCAGCGCTGATCGTCACGACCTGGTCGGTGATCCCGTTTTT
Organism: uncultured Acidobacteriota bacterium; assembly: GCA_963824225.1. GTDB lineage: Bacteria > Acidobacteriota > Polarisedimenticolia > Polarisedimenticolales > Polarisedimenticolaceae > CAWGOF01. The sequence continues at coordinate 3,135,550 of CAWGOF010000003.1, forward strand.
CTTCGAGTCCTGATCGAGGTCCGCGGCCCAGGTCTGCAACGCCTGTGCGCCGTGCCAGGCGTAGGGCGGCACCTCGTCGATGATCGACAGGTCGGCGCTCGCCGAGTGCGTCGCCGCCGCACCTGCGGCGTCGCCCTTGTTGAAGCTGTCGATGAACTTCTGAACCGGCGCCGTGATCTGGGCATCCGGTGTTTGCGCCGCCGCGGTGCTCGCCAGAAGCAAGCTCAGAACGATCAACGTCTGGTTTCGCATGCGCTCCCCCGTGGTAGTGACGCGCCTAGCGCGCGGGCCCAATGGTACTCTCTAGTATGAGAACGACGGAGCTCCTCTTCTCCTACGGGACCCTGCGGCTCGAAAGGGTTCAGCTCACGATCATCGGCCGGCGGCTGACGGGCGCGGCCGACGACTTGCCGGGATTCGTCTGGATGCCGATCGAGTCGGACGATCCGGCGACGATCGCTCTGAGCGGGTCGACGCACCATCCGATCGCGCTCTACACGGGGCGGACGTCCGACTCGGTCCCGGGCACAGTGTTCACGCTCACGTCCGAGGAGCTCGAGCGCGCCGACGCCTACGAGACGTCGCCCTACGAGCGCGTCGCGGTCATGCTGCGCTCAGGCGTCGGTGCGTGGGCCTACGTCGACGGCCGGCACCGACCGCCGTGACTTCGTCCCGCTCTCGCTGCGCCACATGAACACGTCTGCGGCCAGGGGCTGGCTTGCCGTGGCGCCGGGCTCGACACGCGGCGTGGGCTCGACGTAGCGCTCGAGCTGCTCGAAATAGTCGCGGATCAGACGGTCGGACGCCAGGCGCCCGAAGATCTCGTCGAACGGGCCTTCGAAGCCGAACTCGAACACGCAGTAGCCGCCGCCGATGTAGACGGTGAAGCCGACGATCCCGGCCTCCTCCATCGCTTGGCGGGGGAAACCCTCCTGCGCCGCCGTCCGCGCGCGGGCCTCGTCTCCCGGGTGGCGCACCTTGCTGACGAACAGGAGCCGCTCGAGCTGCTCCTGCTGCTTCATGGGCGCGCGTGCGGGGTGGCGATCGCGGCGATCGTGTCTCGGACCTCGACGTCCGAGATCTCGGCGGGCCGGCCCTTCGCTTCGCGCACGATATCGGCGAAGGACAAGATCCCCACGAGACGGTTGTTGGCGTCGACGACCGGGAGTCGGCGCACGCGCTTTTCGCGCATCGTCCGCTCCGCGCCGTCGATGGTGTCGGTGGGGCGACAGGACCAGACCTTGCCGCTCATCGGCAGGGTGACGGGAAGCTCGTGGGCCGGCTTGCCCTGGGTCAGGCTCGCCATGCAGATGTCGCGGTCGGTGACCATGCCGAGGACATGACGGTCCTCGTCGACGACGGGCACACAGCCGCAATCGTGCTGCCACATGATCGCGGCAGCCGTGGAGAGAGGCTCGTCCGGGCGGCAGGCGTGAACGTTTTTCGTCATCAGCTGTTCGACTTTCATCATCGTTCCCTCCGCTCCTTCGATGGTACTCCCCGATGGAGACTCTGTCGGGTTGCGAAGGCGCCCGTCGTTCGCTATCCGCGGGACAGTTCATCAAGATCAACCTCCGCCCAGGTCTCGAGCAGTATTCACTTCTCGTTGAATAAGGCGCGAAGTCCGGCCTATGATAAACGCTGTGTTTAACATGACTGCACGCCGGGCCCCATCGTGAACGCAGATCGCAGTACAAGGACTCGGGCTGGGCGCTACGCGATGCAGCCGGCCGGCTACCGCGCCTTCATTCCCGCTCCTTTGCAGTCGGTTCCGCCTCTGGATCTCGGCGGCAGGCTACGAGATTCCCTGTCGGAAGCGGACTACGCGCTCGGGCGGCTCGACGGCGCCGTCTTGATCCTCCCAAATCCGGACCTCTTCGTCTTCATGTACGTCCGCAAGGAGGCGGTGCTCTCCAGCCAGATCGAAGGCACGCAGAGCTCGCTCCAGGACCTCCTTACGGCCGAAGCGAAACTGCTCAACCCGCAAGGCCCTACCGATGTGTCAGAGGTCGCGAACTACGTGAAGGCGATGAACCACGGACTCGCACGCCTCGCCGATCTGCCGGTATCTGTACGGCTTATCCGCGAGATTCACGAGGTGTTGCTGAAGGACGTTCGTGGAGGGCGGCTAGCCACGGGCGAGCTGCGGACCACGCAGAACTGGATCGGTCCGGCAGGTTGCACGTTGTCAGAGGCGACTTTCGTTCCACCGCCCCCGCACGAAGTACCGCAAGCGCTCGCGGACCTCGAGCGCTTCCTCCATCACGACGATCCACCGCCGGCCCTCATTCTCGTGGGCTTGGCCCACGCGCAGTTCGAGACCGTACACCCCTTCCTCGACGGCAATGGACGCGTCGGCCGTCTGCTCATCAGCTTTCTCCTCACGGAGCGCAAGCTGCTCGGCCGTCCCGTGCTCTACCTCTCCCATTTCTTCAAGCAGCACCGCACGGAGTACTACGAGCGGCTGCAGGCTGTGCGCGACGACGGAGACTGGGAAGGCTGGCTCGTCTTTTTTCTGCGCGGCGTAGCCGAGGTCAGCCGAGAGGCCACGGACACGGCTGCGGCCATCCTGCGGATGCGCGAGAAGTTCCGTTCCAAGATCAACGAGGGTCTCGGCCGTGCTGCCGGTAACGGTCAACGCGTGATGGACAAACTGTTCGACCATCCGATCGTCACCGTCGCCCGCGTGCGGCAATGGCTCGGCGTCACGCCGCCTGCCGCCAACAATTTCGTCAGCCGTCTCGTTGGGATCGGACTATTGCGCGAGATCACTGGCTACGCGCGCAACAGGCGCTTCCGCTTCGATCCGTACTTGCGCTTGTTCGAGTAGCACCTCCGGTTTGGGTTTTGTCATGTCCTGGGAGGGAGCGCGCGGATCTCGGCTTCCCCCGAGGAGTCGACGATGCCGGTGCGCTACGGCAAGTGCGTGTCGCGTTCCGGCTCGACGCCGAGCGAGGACTGCCAGCTCCGCACGGCGCAGCTCCCGGCGAGTCGAAGCAGGTAGTAGTGGCCGTTGCCCGGCGCCGGCGAAGCCGACGCGCTGAGCGTGGTCGTGCCCGCGAGCGTTCCCGTCTGATCGACGTCGTAGCTGCTGACCTCCGCGAGCGAGCCCCGAATCCACTCCACGTCCGCGGACGTCGGCCATTGGAACGTGCTGGAGCTGGCGGCGACGATCGTCTGGCCGAAGACGACCGGGCCTTGCGCCGTGTTCGCATGCGTCGGACAGTTGTCGCACGCGTCGGCGACCGTGTCGCCGTCGGTGTCGGGTCCCGTGCAGATCGCGGCGTCGACCGACCACAGCGCCGTGTCGCGGTTCATGGCGTAGCGGGCGGGCTTGATGAAGTTGGTGTCGGCGACGATTTCGCATTCGACGTCGTACTGTCCGGTCTGGGGGAAGACGTAGTCGAGCACCGGCTGCCCGGTCAGAACGACCACGGGCTCTACGTCCGTGGGCCCGCGCACGCGCCACGTGATCTGGTTCTGGCTCGGCTGGGCCAGGCGTGTGGTGACGTCGAAACGCGTCGAACGACCGACGGCGACGTGGAACGACGGATCGGGTCTCGCGGCGAGGATCGGCGCGGTCGGATGAACCCGCCCGTGAGCGAAGACGCCGAGCGCCATGTGCTGGGAGCACACCGGGCAGAACGGGGTGGCGAGCGCTCGCATCTCACAGATCGACGCGGGGCGGTACACGCACTGGTTGTAGGTCTGCGCACCTTGCCACGGCGGACCGAGGTCGGCGATCCACTCGGGCCAGGCTCCCGTCGACGCGTGGATCGACGTGTTGATCTCGCCTGCCGAGCTGGCGCAGGCCGGTGTGCCGTCGTACTCGTCGGCCAGCCCGTTGAACACGTGGCCGAACTCATGGAGCGCGAGGTCGATGGCCTCCACGTTGGCGGCGGCGTACACGCTGCGGCTTCCCGCACACCCACCGTAGCGCGACGTGTTGACCATGATGATCGTCTTGTCGACCGCGGGCGCGCGCAGCTCGGCGGCGGCGAGGTTGGCCTCGCCGTTCGTGTCGCAGGTGCCGCCGTAGTACAGGCAGCGATTGTCCTGGTGGCCGCAGCCGCTCGTGCGCAGCGGAAACCCGGTGCCCATCGCCGTGCCGACGACGATGCCGCAGTCGCACTGATCCGTGCCGCTCGCGTCGGAGTATGCGTAGACCAGCACATAGTTGAAGAACCGGTCATGCTCGGCGAACGGCGTCTTGGCCCGGAAACCGGCGACCATCGCCGCGGCGTGCTGCTCCATGAGGCCCCTCTCGAAGTAGCGATAGCCGTCCGGAACGATCACGATGTTGATCCGGCGACTCACCTCGGAAGCCATCCCGAACAGGCGGTACTTGTCGGAATCGCCGAACTCCTCGGGCCAGTGCACGGTGGCCGAGGCCGGTACGAGGCGTGCGGCGTCGAGCTTCGACGTGCCGAGCGCCTTGCGCTCGTGCGCCACGGACACGCGGTCGTAGCCCGGAAGCTCCGGCAGCTCGACGACGACGCTGTCCTCGTGGAGCTCGATCGTGTCTCCCTCGAGGTGCGGGGGCGTCTCACGGGGGTGGTCGAGGCACAGGCCCTCGACCTCGTGGCGCACCGCGATCTCGCCGTGCGGGCCGTGGAGCATGACGTCCAGGCGTATCGTGCGGCGACCGGAGACCGCGGGCGGCGACGCCCCGTCACCGAGGAACGGACGATCCTTGATCGTGTGGGCGACGAGCCGCGCGCCATCGCGATGCACGATGAGCGCGACGCTCAGCGTCCGCGATGAGATCGGATCGGCCCCGGCGAGCGGCGGCGCAGCCAAGGCGCCGAGCAGGAGAGCTACGGCTGTCGCCGCCCGCATGGACTCATGATGGGCGAGGTCGGGGAGAGCTGCTAATCGGTCTAGTCGCAGCGGGCGGGATCGGTGTTGAACCGCTCGACGCCGGCGATCTGCTCGCCGAGCGTGCCGGCGCCACAGGGAACCCGGTGCTCGGCGCCGGGAGCTGCGCGCGAGCCCTTCAGCGAGGCACGGGCCGTAGATCCAGGTGTCGACCGCGAGCAGGTCGCCGCGCGTGATCGAGTACGAGCTCGCGCCGGGCTCGGCGGTCCAGCCGAGCCGCGCGACACCGGCGGCGGGCTTCCCGACCGCGAAAAACGGGGACACTCTCGGTTTCGGCCCCAAATGGGGTGGGAGCTTGTCAAGATTCCCAAATTGGGTACATTTGTTCCCGTTATGGGAACGGTCGCCCGCAAGCCAAGCCTGGCTGGAGCGCTGCTCACGCCTGTCCAGGTGCGTGTGCTCGGCCTCCTGTTCGGGCAGCCCAGCCGGCGCTTCCAGAGTGCCGAGCTGATCCGGCTGGCTCGGAGTGGAACCGGCGCGGTTCACCGACAACTCGGACGCCTTGCCGCCGTGGGCCTCGTGACCGTCACCCCGGTGGTGAACCAGAAGTTCTACCAGGCGAACGCGGCATCACCGGTGTTCTCGGAGCTACATGGGTTCATCGTCAAGACAGTCGGCGTTGTCGAACCTCTGCGCCGTGCACTCGCGCCGCTCGCCGACGAGATTCTCGCCGCCTTCGTCTACGGGTCGGTGGCGAAGAGCACCGATCGGGCCGAGAGCGACATCGATCTCCTGGTGCTGTCGGACTCGCTGCACCACGATCGACTCTACGAGGCGCTGGCGTCCGCCGAGCGGGAGCTCGGCCAACCGGTCAATCCCACGCTGTTGACACGCGCGGGTTGGCGATCCCGGAGAAAAGCACCAGATTCATTTGCGTCACGGATCGCGGTCTCGCCGCACCTCCTCGTACTCGGAACCGAGGATGACCTGGCCTGAGCTCGACCGCCTGGTTGCAACCGGCACGCTTGCGCAGGGGTGCAGTGAACCGCATGCTGGCACTCGAGAGCCGTGGTGTAGAATTCGATCCATGAAGCGAGGCGCCGCCGAATTGCTGCGCGAGGCTCTGGAGCTTCCGCCTGAGGCGCGTGCGTCTCTAGCCGGATCCCTGATCGACAGCCTAGACGACGAGGTGGACGAAGGCGTCGAAGCGGCATGGGATACTGAAATCGCTCGCCGAGTCCAAGAGTTGGATGAAGGCAAGGTCAAGCTGGTCCCCTGGACGGAGGTCCGTCGCCGCCTCACTCGGCAGTAAAGGCCCATCTGCCGGTTGGGTTCCATCCGGTCGCACTGGATGAGTCTGCCGCCGCGGAAGCGTGGTATCGGCGGCGAAGCGACGCGGCCGCCCGCGCGTTGGTTGCGGAACTGGAACGGGCGGTCTGGCCGATGCACACGCACGGGACGCGTCGGTTCCTGCTTCGACGGTTCCCGTTCAGCGTGATCTACCGGGTGGGTTCAACCGAAGTCGGGATCGTCGCTGTGGCCCATGGTCGTCGCCGTCCGGGATACTGGAAGAGTCGCTGATCCGCGTCGCGGTCATGCTCTGGCCGGGCCGCGGAGTTTAGCGCCGCAGGCGCGGCCGGATCCAGTCGATCAGCCCTCCGGCGAGGAGGACCTCGAGCTGCCGCGGCGAGAGCATGTGGCGCACGAGGAATGAGCTGTTCCCGCCCGCACGTGTAACCGCGAGCATCGCGCCCGCTCCGAGCGCGCGGTGCAGGTCCTCGAGGACCAGATGTTCGCCGGGTTCGATCCGCTCGCCGTCCTTGGGGTCCTCGAATACGAGCGGCAGCACGCCGAAGTTGACCAGGTTCTGGCCGTGGATGCGGGCGAAGCTCTTGGCGATCACCGCGCGCAGACCGAGCCAGCGCGGGGCGAGCGCGGCGTGCTCGCGGCTCGAACCCTGGCCGTAGTTGGCGCCGCCGACGATGGCGTGGCCACCCGCTTCGCGCGCGGCGAGGGCGCGCGCGACGTAGCTCGGGTCGACGTCGGTGAAGCAATACTCCGCGATGCGCGGGATGTTGCTCCGGAGCGGCAGCACGCGCGCGCCCGCGGGCAGAATCTCGTCGGTCGACAGGTCGTCGCCGACCTTCAGCAGCACGGGAAGCTCGAGTCGGTCGGGGAGCGGCTCGAGCTGTGGCAGCGGCGCGATGTTCGGCCCGCGCCGCAGCTCGACGCGACGTGCGCTCTCGGGGTCGAGCGGCGGAAGGAGCAGGCCCTGGGGGATCTCGGCCGGTGGCTCGATGATGGTCTGGGGCTTCAAGCTCAGCTCCGCTGCGACGTCGCGCGGATCGCGGATTGCACCCGCGAGTGCTGAGGCCGCGGCGGTCTCGGGGCTGACGAGGAACACGCGATCCTCCTTCGTTCCCGAGCGGCCGGGGAAGTTGCGCGGCACGGTGCGCAGGCTGTTCTCGTGCGTCGCGGGCGCCTGCCCCATGCCGATGCAGCCGTTGCAGCCCGTCTGGTGCAGGCGCGCTCCGGCGGAGAGAAGCGCCTGAAGGTGTCCCGAGCGCATGAGCTCGAGCAGCACCTGGCGCGACGCCGGGTTGATGTCGAACGAGACGCGCGGGGCGACGCGGCGCCCGCGCACGATCTCCGCAGCGACGGCAAGATCGCGGAAGCCAGGGTTGGCCGACGAGCCGATGTAGCACTGGTAGACGGGCTCGCCCGCCACCTCGCGCACCGGGCGCACGTTCCCCGGGCTCGACGGCAGCGCGATGAGCGGCTCGAGCCGCGCGAGGTCGATCTCTTCCTCGCGGTCGTAGGTTGCGTCTTTGGCCGCGACGAGCTCGACCCAGTCGGCGCCGCGGCCCTGGCGCTCGAGGAACCGCCGCACCTCGCCGTCCGAGGGGAACACCGTTGTCGTCGCGCCGAGCTCGGCCCCCATGTTGGCGATCACGTGGCGGTCCATCGCCGAAAGGCGGTCGAGGCCCGGCCCGAGGTATTCGAGGATGAAGCCGCGGCCGCCGGCCACGCCGTGGCGCCTGAGGAGCTCGAGGATCACGTCCTTGGCGCTGACCCACGGCGGAAGCTCGCCGACGAGGCGCACGCCCCAGATCGAAGGAGCCGCGACGTGGAACGGCTCGCCGGCCATGGCGAGCGCGACCTCGAGCCCGCCCGCGCCGATCGCCAGCATGCCCAGCGCGCCGGCGGCCGGCGTGTGGCTGTCGGCGCCGAGGAGCGTCTTTCCGGGGACGCCGAAGCGCTCCTGGTGCACGGGATGGCTGACGCCGTTGCCCGGCCGGCTGAACCAGACGCCGAAGCGCTGGCAGGCGCTCAGGAGAAACAGGTGGTCGTCGGCGTTGCGATTGTCCTCCTGGATCAGGTTGTGGTCGACGTACTGGACCGAGAGCTCGGTGCGCACGCGGTCGAGGCCCATCGCCTCGAGCTCGAGCATCACGAGCGTGCCCGTCGCGTCCTGCGTCAGCGTCTGGTCGATCCGCAGGCCGATCTCTTCACCCGGCGCGAGATGGCCGGCGACGAGGTGCGATTCGAGGAGCTGCCGGGCGACGTTCGTTCCCACGGTCGTCTCCCTTCACTCATGGTACGCGAAACGGGGACACTCTCAGTTTCTGCCCCAAATGGGGCAGCGCTCGAGCGGGCGCGAACTGCGGTGACGACGCGCGTCTTGATCCGCGCGCATCGCCCGGTTTCCGTTCCGCGACCCAACGTACGGGCCACCGTCCGCGGAGGCGGTATGGTTCCGACAGTACAGCAGGTCCTAGAATGCGAAGGGGATGGCCGGCTACCTGTTCGAGTGGGATGCGACAAAGGCAGAGGCGAACGAACGGAAGCACGGGGTGACGTTCGGACCCCTTGGCCATGCTGCTTCCAGACCCTGACCACTCGATCGCTGAGCAGCGGTATCTTGTTCTCGCGAGCGTCCACCCAGGGACAGCTGCTGGTCGTGGCGGTTGCTGAGCGGCCACCTCGAACCGGCCTGATCTCCGCGCGGCGGGCTTCACGCAAGGAGCGGAGGCAGTACGAAGAAGAAGGCTAAGGTTCGATCGGGCCGTGGTTCAGCCGATCGCGACACGATGCGTCGAGAGTACGATTTTTCGAAGGCCGTGCGCGGTGTCACAGCGGTGCGATATGCGGAGGGTGCGAACGTAGTGGTCGTTGATCCGGAAGTGCTGGATGTCTTCCCCGACGGCGCTGCGGTGAACGAAGCGCTTCGCGCCCTGGCGCCCGTCATCCGGAAACGACGTAAGCGGCGAAGCGCCTAACCTCCGCACCGTTGGCGAATGAGATTCGGGTGGACAGCGGTCGTGCTTCTGGCCTGCGTGGCCGGGGTGGCGATCTTCTTTGCGCTGAGCAACCGGGCGGCCTGTCGAAGACATGCTGGGCTTGGTCCCGTCGACGTCGAGGCTGCGCTTCGGTGCGTCCTCGACGACAGCGAGCGCCACGATGCGTTCGACCTCTTCTTGACCTGGCCCATCGACGACCCGTACCTCGAGTCGATTCGCAAGCGGTGCCACGAAGTCGTCCGAACGTCGGCGACGGCGAGACGCGGAGAGGACATCAGCCAGGATGGAAAGGACCGGATCCGCGCGATCCTGCGCGAGCTGCTCGCGACCAGGTACACCGCTGCGTGGTGCAGCGGAGATGCGGCCAGGGTCGCCGCATTCCTTGCAGAGGGCGGCTCGCTGAAGATCAACGACGGCCCGCCGTCCGTCGGCCGAACGGCGATTGCCGCTGCGGCACAGGGATTCATGAGCGCTTTCCCTGACATGGTGGTGACGATGGACGGGCTCAGCGTCGATGGGAGCCAGGCCGTCTATCGCTGGACCCTGATCGGAACCAACACCGGCCCCGGAGGGACCGGCAGGTCCGTGCGCATCAGCGGGCACGAGGAATGCACGATTGGCTCGGACGGTTTGATCGCGGAGTCCAAGGGGCACTTCGATGAGGCCGACTACCAGCGGCAATTGAGCACGTCGGAGCGGCCTACGGCGCCTCGAGCGTGAGCACGATGGAGTTGGTGTCGTTGAGGGTCCCGGGTGGGTTCCCCGTGGCCAGGATCTTCCGCCCGTCGGCCGAGATGGCAAGCGCCTGGAAGAAATCGGGATCGACGAAGCCGGCCGCCTCGAGGAGCGTGTTCAGCGTGACGACGCCGCCGTCCGCGGTCCACAGAAAGGCGAGCGACGGAGGATCCCCGTTCGAGATCACGCTCGCCTGGAGGGTGCCGATCACCGAGCTCCCGTCCTCGGACAAGCCGACGGCTTCACTGTTGTCGTAGTCCGCCTCGCGGCCGAGCTCGGGCAGGATCTCGAACCCGCCGCTCGACGTCCAGACGTACGGCGCCCAGTTGCCGTTGAACGCAAGGGCGCCCACGGCGGCGGTCGCCGCCGCGTTGGCCGCGCGGAGCGACTCGAGCGTCCATCCTTCGGGAGGCTCCGTGACCTGCGCCGCTCCGGTCGCGTCCCACTGCACGAGGACGCCGCGGCCGTTGACAAAGGCCGATCCCAGGGCCGTGCTCCCGTCGGCCGACGTGAGCACCGCGATGCTGAACTCCCCGACCGCCTCGAGCGTCTGCGGGACGCCGTCGATCCACCGCGCGGCGGAGACGCCCGATTCGCCGACAACGACGCGACCGTCCGCGCTGATCGCCAGCGCGTCGGACCACGAGGGATCGGAGCTGGGGAGGACCTCGAGGACCGCACGCGGCTTCTTCCCGCGGGTCAACCTCCAGCGCGCGGCGTGCGCGTCACCCAGGGCATCGATGACCTGGCCGGCCACCGCCGCGCCATCGGCGGAAACGCCGACGGCGCTGCCGGAGCAGTCGGTGCTGGGGCCGCCCGTCACCGTGGGCGGCGGCCCCGGGCATGTCAGTGGAAGGAACTGCAAGCCTGCCGCCGACGTCCACAGGAACGGCAGGCTCTGGAACAGGAGGCGATACACGGCGGTGCCGGAGACCGCACCCGTGTCGGAGATCGCCGATGGGAAGTAGAAGCTCGGGTTGTCGTACAGGGCCTCGGAGATCCGGAACGCCTGCGCGCCGCCGAGCGGGGACCACAGAAAGCCGACGCGGGTCTCGTTGAAGAAGACGCCGTCGCCGTCGCTGTCCCATCGCGTCGATCCCGCGACCAGGTCTCCGGCGTCGAGATTGGCGATCTGGGCCTCGGGGAGGAGCATGTCCGTTCCCCCGGTGACGAGAAGCGTGCTCTCGACCGCCGGTGTCGTTGCGCCGGCGTGGGACGGATAGGGAAGGAGAAGGCCGATCAGAAGAGGAAGGGCCTGGTGTCGCATGGTGCAACCCCCTGGAAAAAACCCGCCCCTGGGGAAGTGATACGTCGAAATCGCGGCGGGGGACGGAAACGGGGACACTCTCCGTTTCTGCCCCATTTGAGGCGGGTCGCGGCTGCTGTAGGCTTGCGCGCGGAGGGTTGGCCGCATGTCGGTCTGGGTGCTCCGGCCGATCATCTGGTTCGCGGCAGCGTCGATGGCGACGACGATCCTGCACGAGCTGGCGCATGTCTTGACGGCGTTTGCGCTGGGTGTGCGCTCGACCCTGTATAGCTACTCCGGCGATCTGGACCTCACGCCGGCCCAGGCCGCGACGAACCTGCCGGCGCTGATCCGGGTCGCCGGTCCAGCGTTCTGTCTCGCGTTGGGTGTGCTGGCCTGGATCCTGTACAGGCGAGCGCGCGGTTCGGCGGCCGCGCTGCCGCTGCTCTATTTCGCGGTGTTCGGGATCGGGACGTTCTGCGGGAACCTGATGTCGGCGGCGTTCGTCGGGGACTTCTCCGCTATCGCGGTTGCGCTGGGCCTGCCGATGGCGGTCCGCTACGCCATCGCCGTCGCCGGCGCGCTGTCGGTCGCCGGGCTGCATTTCTGGGGCGGGCGCGAGCTCATCCAGTGGGTCCCGGCGCGCGTCGGCCGCGTGGCCGGCATGCTCGGCATCGTCGCGTTGCCGGTGGTGCTGGGGATGGCCGCCGTGATCCTGGTCAATCAGCCCATGCCGCAGGCGTCGGTCAGCGCGCGGGTCGCTGAAGCCGCCGTTTGGCTGTTCGCGGCCGTCGGAGCGCTCGTCGCGCGCAGGCCCGCGCAGAACGAGCGTGGAAGCCTGGCCCTGCGATGGGCCGACGGCGCTGCCCTCCTGCTCGCGGTCTTGGTGGTGCGGCTGACGGTGCCCGGTATCCCGTTCGTGCCGTGACGATGACGCTCTCTATCGCGAGCCTCTGGCGTTACCCCGTCAAGTCGATGCTCGGTGAGCAGTGCGAGCACCTCGACGTGGGTATCCGCGGCGTCGAAGGCGACCGACTCTTTGCCCTCCGGGATGCCAGTGGAAAGTTCGGGAGCGGCAAGAGCACGCGCCGGTTTCGCCAGATCGACGGCCTGTTCGAATTCCACGCGACCTACGACGGTGAGTGGCCGACCATTCGCTTCCCCGACGGCCGGACCATGCGGGGAGACGACCCGGACATCCACGCCGTCCTCTCGAACGTGCTCGGACAGCCGCTCTCGCTGGCGCGGGAGGCGAGCGTCTCGCACTTGGACGCTGGCCCGGTGCACCTGCTGACGACCGCGGCTCTGGCGTGGCTGCGGAAAGCGTTGCCCGATGCGTACGTCGATTCGCGTCGGTTTCGTCCGAACGTCGTGATCGACGTGCCGGGTGCAACGCAGGTCGAACACGGCTGGCTGGGAAAGGTGCTGTCCGTCGACGATTCGGTCCGGCTGCGCGTGAGCGTCACCACCGAACGGTGTGGCATGGTCGCCCTGGCGCAGGACGAGTTGCCGTACGATGCGAGGGTCCTGCGGTGCATCACGCAGGACGCCGCTCTGCAATTCGGAGTGTATGCGGAGGTCGAGGTGCCTGGCCGAATCCGTTGCGGCGATCGCGTAACAGTCGTGGACGCCGGCGAGTGATGAAACCTCCGATTGAGCAACCTGCGGGGCTGATCGCCGTCCTCCTCGACGTGTCAGCACCGTTCGGTGATCGCGACGACGCGGCGATGGATCTCGCGGCATTCGGCGAGCCGGCTGCCGAGGCGGCGCTGTTGAAGATCGTCCTCGACCCCTCCGAGGATGAGGATCTCGCCGACTCGGCCGGCGAGTCGCTACGAGAGATCTGGACGCGAGCCGGGAAGCACGACGCGAGTGCCGTGGCGCAGATGCACCCGGCGGCGCGCCGGCACTTCGACGAAGGCTGAGCGGGGCTCAGGTCGTGGGGTCAGGGCCGGCCTTGCGGTCGAAGCAGAAGCGCCCGGCGCGGTGAGCCCAAGGTAGGCTCCAGCTCGGTCTCTCTTGTTCCGACGTCGCACGCGCGAACGTGACGCAGAGACGGTACGAGCGCTCGCCGACCCGCTCGTACTCGTACGCCGCGCCGGACTCGGGGTCCTTGGGTGGGCTCAGGCCGGGCGCTGCGAAGAGTGCGGTGAGATCGCTCGGCAGGGTTTGATGCTCGCGCCAGTAGAGATCGATGCCCTGCTCGATCGCTTGCAAGTCCTCGACCCTCCGCTCGTCGAGCGCCGTCAGGCGCTGGGTCGGCGGGTCGATGATCACGATCGCCACGATCACGACCGTGGCGACGACCGCCGACACGACGACGGCGAGAAGCTTGGCACTGCCCCTCGCGCTCACGCGGCCTCTTCCCGCCTGAGGTCGAGCAGGTAGTAGCCGAACGTCGTGCCGGCGATCGCGGCGACGATCATGACCTTCAGCAGGAACCGCGTGGTGATCTCGCCGCCGAGCAGGCGATAGACGAGCGTCGCCAGGTCGCCGATCAGCACCGTGGCGGCGACGAAGAGCGTCAGATACGTCAACCAGCGCCGCACCGGCGAGAGGCGCTTGATCGGGTCACGGGCCAGCTCGCGCGCGATTTGGCGCGAGAGGAACAGGAACACCGGGAACGCGATGATCAGCCAGGCGACCGACCAGCGCATGCCGTCGCCGTAGAAGCCGCCGCGCAGGTCGTCGGCCGGGTCGGGGAACTGGAGGTTGATCAGGTCGAAGCACAGGCTGCCGAAGTGGTAGGCCGCCAGGTACAGCGCGGTGAACAGCGTCAGATAAAGGAACGCCTCGCGGGCCGACAGCGACGGCCGGGGCCGCGGCACCGGCACGACGAACGGCAGATCGGCGAAGGCCGAGAGCGCGGCGCGGGCGCGATCGGCGCTCCAGCCCGCGTCGACGAGCGCGCGCTCGATCTCGGGCCGCGGCACGCCGCGAGCGAGCGCGTCGTGGACGAACCGATCGAGCTCGGGGTATCCGGAGACCATGGCCGCTTATACCACGGCCGAGCTGGGGGCTGGGCTGGACCGTTGCCCGGAGCTCGCCGATTAGCAACAGCCCAGCCGCAGCGAGTGCAGAGCCTCAACAGTCAGGGAACTGTACGTCGAGGGTCTCGGCAAGGCATCGGTGGGTGCGGGAGAGCACGTACGTGGTCGCTCTGCGACCGCGTCGCGGCACTACTTCACGAATCCACGCTCGATGGCGATCCGCACGGCCTCGACCCGGCTCGAGGCGCCGAGCTTGGTCATGATGCTGCTGACATGACTCTCGACCGTGCGGTGGGAAATCGCCAATCGCCCCGCGATCTCGACGTTGCGCAGGCCCTGGTGGATGTACTCGATGATCTCGATCTCGCGGACCGTGAGCTCGCCCAGACCAGAAGCCCGGTGCGGCGAAGAGCTGCGGTGGACGCGCATGAACGTCGAAGCGATGCGCGGGGGCAGGACCGTACCGCCCTGTGCGATCTCCCGCAGCGCGTGGACGAGCGTCTCCTGGGAGTCGTCCTTCAACAGGTAGCCCTCGATCCCGATCCGTGCGAGAACGCGCACGTACTGCTCGAAGTCGTAGGCGCTCAGGACGACGATCTTGACCTCGGGCCAGTCGCGCCTGAGGTGCCGCGCGAGATCGATCCCCGACCCGCCCGGCATGCGGATGTCGAGGAGGACGATCGATGGCTTGGTCTCGGGCACGAGCGCGCGGGCCTCGGCGGCGTTCGCGGCCTCGCCCACGACCTCGAACTCCGGTTCCCGCGCGAGGCGTGCCCGCAGCCCCTCGCGGAACATCTGGTGGTCGTCGACGATCAGGACGCGGCTTCGGGTCGTCATGTAGGCTCCGAGCACGGGACGCGCACGGCTACGCTCGTTCCGACTCCGGGCACGGAGCGGATGTCGACCGAGCCCCCGAGCTGGCGTGCGCGGCCGTGCATGCCGGCGATGCCGAGCCCGCGCGGGCTCGTGGCGTGGGCGAAGCCGACGCCGTTGTCCTCGACCGTGAGGCACAGCGCTCCTCCTCCGCGCGTCAGGGAGACGTCGAGGGATGTGGCGCGTCCGTGCTTGACGGCGTTGTTGATCGCCTCCTGCGTGATCCGGAAGAGGGCGAGCTCGGCGCCGATGGGGAACCGCTCGAGCTCGTCGACGCCGTGGAGCGCAAAGCTCGGGCGGACGCCGAACCGCTTGGCGGCCTGCTCGAGGAGCCACTCGAGCGCAGGCGCGAGGCCGAGGTCGTCGAGGATCGCGGGCCGCAGGCGCGAGCAGAGCTCCCGGAGCTCGAGCGTCAGCTCGCGGGCCAGCTCGTGGGGATCGATCGGTGCGCGGGCGACGCCGCCGCCGAGGAGGATCGACTTCTGGAGCGGTCCGTCGTGGAGGTCGCGCGCCAGGCGTGCGCGCTCGGCTTCCTCGGCCTCGACGAGCCTTTCTGAGAGCTGGCCTTCGTGGAGTGCGAGGGCCAGGACCGGGGCGATCAGCGCGACCATCCGCCGCTCGGCCGGGAGGAACACCTCGCCCGCCTCCTTCGGGCCGAGGAGCAGGTGGCCCACGGGCTGGCCTGTCACCTGGAGCGGCACGTAGAGGAAGCTCTCGGCCTTCCACGGAAGGTCGATCGGGCCCGGGTCCGGGTGGCGCCTTGCCCTGTCTTCGAGCTCGGGCCAGGCGCGATCGAGCACCTCCTGCGCGCGCGCGCCGGCGGTGGCGGTGATCCGCGCGCGCGTGAACAGCACGGCGGCCTCGAGCCGTAGCGCTTCACGGATGTGCTCGAGCCACGGCTCGACGCGTCTCGCTCCACCCGGGGCGGCCAGGTTCTCGTGGATCACCTCGATCAGCGCATTGGGATCGGTCGCATCCTTGTAGAGGAACCGGTCGACGAAGCGGCGCGCGGTCGCCCTGAGCGGGTAGAACGCCGCGATGCCGAGGGCCACGCACGCGCCGAGGAGCAGCCGCGCGTCGGCCGTCGATGCCGCGCGGATCATCGGCGTCGCCAGCGTTGCGACGAGCACGATCGCGAGGAGCGCGAGCAGCGTCGTGAGCGAGTACACCAGGCCGCGGTGCACGACGCGGCGGATCTCGAGGAGCTGGAGCTGCGTGATGGCGAGCACGGCGAGAGCCGGGATGAGCGCCGTCGGCAGCACCGTGACGTGGGCCGGCAGGATCATCGTGCCCCCGAGCGTTTCGGGGAGGAGGGTGAGGGCGAGGAACGGCGCGGTGCCGAGAAGGATGCCGAGCAGGATGATCCGCGATTGCTGCCGGGCCAGAAGCGGCCGGCGGCCGGCGATGGCGAGCACGAGCACGGCTCCGAAGATCGACGTCGCCAGGTACAACGCGAGCGCCGTGCGTGGGACCGGGTACAGGCGCGGGAGCGCGACGACCGAGACGCCGTAGACGACCGCGAGCGCGATGCCGACCCCGACGTGCCATGCTGCGACGTGCGGGGTTCGGGCGTTCGTCAACGCCAGGGCGAAGGGCAAGAGCGCCGCGGCGACGCCGATCAAGCTCGAGAACATGACGACCAGCGACCAGACGGGATGCACGCCGCTCGCGCTCGGGCTCACAGCCAAGGCGATGGCCGTGAAGCCCGAGAAGAGACCGAGCAAACGCGCGGCCCGGTGGTCCGGGCGACGCAGGACGACGACCGAGCCGAGAGCGGCGAACACGGCGCTCAGGGCCCACAGCGACCACTTCATCGGGCCGCGGACGACCGGACCGAAGACGACCTTGGCCAGGAATGGCTGGCCGTCGAAGCCGATGACTTCCGCTTCGGTGCTTCGGAAGGAGACGACGCGCATCCCCGGCCTGACGCCGTCGTGCCACGCTTGGCCTGCGGGCATCAACCACGAGACCCGGAGCACGCCGTCTTCACGCTCGAGCCGCATTCCCAGGTCCCCGGGACCGAGCGTCGAGCGGTGCGACAGCGTCAGGAGCACAAGGTAGGTCACAAGGAACGCGAGCACCCGGAAGGGAGTCGAGGAAACGCTCGAGATCATCGACCCGGCCGTGCCGCGCGGCGAGAGCGCCGAGCTCGCGCTTCGCGCGCCGAAAGAAAACCTCTGCGAGAACGGCTCCATAGAGCGCCGCCCCCGATGCGTGGTACGCCCGCCACCGAGATGCTCGGCTCATTGTACAGGGGTGATCCGCCGCCTGGCTGCGGAACGCGACCGTCGGAACGGTCCCTTTCCGATGCGTCAGGTCGTCATCGACGTCCTCGAGATCGTCCACCAGCTGGACGAACGTGAACGCGTCGTGCCCGAGCCTCTCGATCGCGGCGATCACCGCCGCGTCGTCCGTCGCGATGCGAGCCGCGAACCCGCCCACGAACCGGCCGAGGCCCCCGGCCTTGAGACACGTGGCCTCGAGCGCCTCGTCGATCGTGACGTCGTCTCGGCGCTCGAAGCTCGAGTCGAGGTGCTGGCCGTGGCAGGCGGCGAGACAGCTCTCGTGGAACCGCCGGAGGGCGTCGAGCGCGCGGCGCTGGCCGGGAAGGCGGGCTACCGACTCACATGCCGCGCAGCTGCCGCACTCGAGGAGGGCGACGGCCAGGGCCAGCTCCTCGGCGTAGGCCGTGGATTGCCGGTCGGCCAGCGCGTCGAGCAGGAACGAGGCGTCGACCACCAGCTCGACCGCGGCGGCGCAGCAAAAGGCCGCGTCATTCAAGGAGCCGCGCAGGGCCCGGTGGACGTGGAGGGCGAAGGCACCGACCCTGCAGCGGCTCGCGGGGTCGAGCGCGAAGCCCGGGCGCTCGAGGACCTCGAGCAAGCGCTCGCACTGGTCCTGGGCGCACGAACGATGAACGACGCCGCGGATCTGCCGGCGCAGCTCGTCGAACTGCGTGGGCGTCAAATCCAGGGCTTGCTCGGGTCCGTCGGCTCGAGCGCCGGCCTCGACCCTTCGATTCGCACAGCCAGCGTCTCGGCCGCGGCCACCAGCTCGATGGCCGGCACGCCTGCAGGCTGGGCGTATCTGCGAATCACATCGAGGATTCGTTCGGTTGTATTCATCAGTTCCCTCCACAAGAGAGACGGCGCAATCACGGAAGTGTAAGGGGCGAAGGTCGCGTGCGGCATCCGTTACGTACGGTCTACCACGTACGTGGAACTACGTATGACACGGAGCCGGGGAGCGGTAGGAGAGAAATAAACCGCGCACCAAGCTGCGCGTTCTCCTGAAGCTCCAAGGCCCGATCGGCTGGCTTTCGGGGAGGTCGTGTGAACCGCGTCGCGCGCTCGGTTTGCTACCTGATCCTTGCCACTTCTGTGCCGAAGGTCTCGGCGGTGGACTACGAGCTATCCAACGGCTGATGGTACGTCGTCGACGGAGTCTTCACGAACAAGAAGCACGGGCGCGTCGATCAGACGATCGACCCCGGCCATCTGCATTTGCCCCCACCTTCGGAGACGGGCATACCCACGGGTTCGACGATCCGGACACGATCGACGGAATTGTGTCAAGGAACCTTCGCGCCGGAATCTTCTACGCGCTCTCGCTCAACAACTCGATCCGCGGCCGGCCCCGGCGCGTAGGACACTCACGGCCGCCCGAAGATTACCGGAGGGCAGAACGTATCGCTGGGGGTTGCCATCGGTAAGGGGTCCGGAACCGGGCACTTCCCGTTGTTCGACAACGCGAAGTACGGCACGCGCAGTCGCTGTGGCTTGGGCACAACAAGCTCCCAATAGTGTCGGAGGTGGGTCGCTACGCACCACGTCTCCTTGCCATGAGTCTCCGACTTTAGCGATGAAAAGTTCCACAGGGGGTTGTTGAAGACCCAGATGTCGTGCTTCGGAGCAGAGACGAGTGGGATGGTCAGGACCCCAGTACCCCCTCCGCGCGGAAGCAGGTGCAAGTGCGGGCTAACGACGTCGAAACTTACCTGGACGGCGGTCGCGAATGTCTGATCATACTTCGGCTCGCCGTTAACAACGGCGCAGTCGCCAGCACCCATGTCGCACCAGTCCCACTCGTTGATCGAGAGACGTGTGGCGATCATTTTGCCCCGGAGACCCTCCATCGACGCGACGATATCGTTGAAAAAGTCTGGCCTCAGCTTGAACTGCCCCTTGATTACCTTCTTCATCTCGGGGACCCATGAAATGTCGTCCTCCGGCTTGTTCTTCCCAGTTATTTCCGACGGTCGTTTGAATTTCAGGTGTCGCGTCGGCCCTCCTGAGGAGCGGGCTCCATTCGGATATTGGGCCACGGCACTGTTCGCCTGTGCTACCCAGATTTGGCGATCCGTTAGACACCACACACGATAGACGTTGTCAGCGACGCTGCACTTGCCCACTTGGTGTCCGTATTCGGTCCTTTTCGCGCACGCCGAGTCCGGGTCTAAACAGGAACGGGATCCCGTAGTTGCCGTAACATCATCCCTGTGAATCAGCAACTCTGGCACGTGATCCGGATCCTTGAGCACATACGCGTCAACGGGAGCCGTGGACACATCACTCTGTTGGTTCTGAGGGACGATCTCGCCTTGAATGACCAAGGCGATCAATCCGCTGAAAACAATCTTGAGCGTGTCATTCATCGCCGTCTCCTTCCGAATTCACACGTAGCGTCCCACGAAGATCTGCACCGCGGCCCAAACTCCCGGTCCTCTCTGTGTCGATCGTTCCGTCTCGATGATATGTCGTTGTGCCGCGCTGAGCGCCTCCAGCGAATCGCGACGCTCTTGCAGTAGATGGTGAAACTCCGCGAAGAAGCGGACGCTGTCGTCATCGCTCACACGCCACAGGGTGGCGGCGACCGTCGGAACTCCTATCG
This sequence comes from uncultured Acidobacteriota bacterium, assembly GCA_963824225.1. GTDB lineage: Bacteria > Acidobacteriota > Polarisedimenticolia > Polarisedimenticolales > Polarisedimenticolaceae > CAWGOF01. The sequence goes on from CAWGOF010000003.1 coordinate 3,155,403, forward strand.
CCAAGAACGCGCGGGCGATACCGATGGGACCCTCGGCAGACGACACTTGCCGTCCAGAGGTGTCGCAAGCCGCAAGCACTACGAGCCGGGTCCTCTTGGCGGGCAGTTCGGCGACCTCTCGGGCCAGCAGGTCGCCAGAGCCAGTGCGAGCGTCCGGCGTCAACAGCAGTCGCGACAGCAAGGGATTGCGTTCGTTCGCGACGGCGTGACCTGCGAAATGGACGATTCCGTGGTTTCCGAACTCGGCGACGAACCGTTCGCGTGTGGCCTCGGCACCCAGGAGCAACGTGCTCTTGTCGTACACGCGGGCGATCTGGCGTGCTTCGGACTCTGCGCCGCTGAGAACGCCGAGCACGTGCACCGTCGTCTTGTCGAGAGCTGGGTTACCGACTACCAAGGCATCGAAGTCGTCCACATTCCAAGGGGCGCTCATCCTCGCCCCGGCCTGGCGTAGTAGGAGGACCGCCGAGGGCGAGACTCCGATCGCGTGGTCTTCCGCCAAGTAGCGTCCGGTCGACCTGTTCAACAACGCCGCGAATGGGACCCGGTTCAGGGCCTTGTCGGGAAGAACGATCAGCGTTTGTGCACCGACAAGGATCGCGGCAACCGGCGCGATCATCACGTCGTACAGTGCCTCGAGACACGGATCGGTCTGCGCTCGATCGGACCCACGCTCGAGCTTCACGATCAGCTCGGTAATCGATGCACTCACGCGATGCGCCTCTATCGGCGTCTCGACGTGTTGGATCCTCGAGCCGTGGCTCGCCCAGATGAGCAGCTTGTCGTTAAGCAAGACGTAATAGATCCACGCCATGGTGGCGGGGGTGCGGTCCGCCCACTCTCGAGAAGGCGGCGCTGGCTCGTCGTGATCGAGTGCCTCGCGCAGCAGTCGAGCGCGACCCTGTTCCGCGTAGTCCAACGCGCGTTCGGAACTTCGCCGCGCTTCTGCCTGGAACACAACCATGGCGTCGTAGACGCGACGTGACAGATCCGCGAACGCGATGCGATCTGGTTCGCTCTCAACCTCTGGTCGAGTGTCTGCGAGTCGTGCGATGGCGCGTTCGAGGTCCTCCTCGGCAGCGTCGAGGTTACCGAGCTTCCAGTGAACACGTCCACGAAGCGGGTAGAGCTCGGCCAGTCGGAACTGGCGTCCTTGCTCGAAATAGGCGATAGCGCGGTCCAACTCGGCGAGCGCTGCTGCTGGACGCCGCTCGACGAGCAGCTCGCCCTCGGCCGCTGCGACGACCGCCTCGAGCTCCCGTCGGCTCGACGCAGGATGTGAGGTGAGCCGAGAGCGCGCTTCTGCCATGATGCGTGAGGCGTCTTCGTGCCGGCCCGACTGGCGTAGGAACGACGCGAGACGGACCGAGCCATTTACGATCTCCACGAGGTCGGAACGCGAGAGGGCACCGGCAAGGCCGCACCGCTCGAACTCCGCAGCGACCCGAGGCAGTTGCTGCATCGATGCCGCCACGGCCGCAGCGATCCAGACCTGGTGCTGCTTGCGCGCGTCGTCAAACTTCTCGACGTCGGCCAAGACGGAGCGTCGGCGGGACCAGGCCGTGCGGTGGGAGCCCATCAGGTCATCGTTCTGCGCGAGCAGACTCTCTACCGAAGCAAGGCGTGTGGCGAAGCGTATCGACGCGAAGGTCTGCTCAGCATCGCCGTAGCGCGTGTGGCTCTCGCTGAAGCGCCCTTGGCGGGCGGCTGTCAGACCCTGCATCCATTGGATCTCGCCGAGGAGCGCTCGATGATCAGAATCGCGTGCAAGGTCGGCGAGCCGAGCGAGGCGTTCCTGCGCCTCAACGAGACGTCCCTCATGGTAGTCGCAAACTGCGACCTCATACTCCGCGCGCTCTGTGTACGGGCTCGTGGCTCCCGTGAAGAGGGGAATTGCACGCTGCGCCAGTTCAGCTGCGGTCGACCGACCTCCAGCCCGGCGAGCGTGTCGAGCCTGCGCGCACGCGCGGTGCCCCTCGGCGAGCGTTGTGAGTCGCTTCCCGTCCCCGGCCGCGACCGATTCGTGCAGCGGCCGCACGGCCGCCTCGAGCCACCTATCGCCCGTGGCCTCGACGACCCCGCGCACGAGCGCCTCGATTCTCGCGAGGGCTCGGGCACCCTTCGCGATCGGGTCGCGCTGGAACTCCTCGGCCCAGGCCAGGAAGAGCTCGTCCTCGACCAGCGCCGTCACCGGCTCGGGGAAGCCGCGCGCGATCTCGGTCGCCTCGTCGAATCGTCCACGTCCGAGCGCCGCACGCAGGCGCGGCTCGGCAGTCTTCCACCCGCTCTCCGCCCGCGACTCGCCGAGCCGGCGCATCCGGGCTCGGGCGCGCTCCTCGAACGCGTCATCGCCGCCGATCTCGAGGCAGCGTTCCCACGCGCGAAGCGCGCTCTCGCGTAGGAACACGCGCTCGAGCGCGACGGCGCGGGCCTCGCACGCGTCGATCGAATCGGGGGCGAGCTCGAAGGCGTGCGCGGCCAGCTCGAGCGCACGGGCGTGGTCGGCGAGGTTCTCCGGATCGTCGCCCGAGCGCAGGAGCGTTCGCGCGAGCGCGGTCATTCGCACGGGGTCGTCGGGCGCGTCGAGGAGGGCACGCTCCTGCCGCTCGAGCTCGCTCTGCGGCGGCTCGCTCACCGGCGCTGCGGCCTGTCCCGACGCTCCGCTCGCGAAGCGAACCTCCCACGTCCACAGGCCCGCCTTGCGCGCGATCTCGCCCGAGAGCACGCGTGCCAAGTCGGCCAGGCGCGGCCCGACCTCGTGCTCGGACGACAGGCCAACGACGCCGCGCAGGCGCCGCCCCCACTCGCCCTCGGGGATCGGCGCCGCGGCAGAGCCGTCGACGCGGGGCAAGCGCGCGATCTCCGCTTCGAGCTCGCGCAGCGGGTCGAGCGACGCGATCACGAGCAGCGTCTCTTCCCCGCGGCCGCCGCCGCCGATACGCCAGCACTCGTCGCGGCCCGCAACGGTCCCGGGCAGTACATGGCCCTTGTCCTTCGGCAGCGGGTTCGCGAGGTCGAGGCTGCTCAGTGGAAAAAGAACCGCGGTCGCGCCTCGCGCATCTTCGTTCAGCACGTAGACGTGCGTCGGCCGGCTCGCCGCCACGCGCAGCCGCAGGCAGTCGCCGTCGACGATTGTGCCTCCGGGCGGGAGAGCCTCGGACCTCCCGTCTCGCGACCGCTGCCACTCCGCCTCGACGCGCAACGGGGCGGTCGTCGCCTGGTAGGTCCAAGTCGCCAGGATCGCGAGCGGCACGATCGCCGCCGCTGCAAGGCCAGCCACTTTGAGACGGGACAGGGGCGCGGTGGGTTCCGCAGCCCCGGGCACCGATCCGACGAATACCGCGAGGTCCCGCTCCATCTCGCCGGCCGAGGAATACCTGCGACTTGGATCGGGCTCGAGCGCGCGCTCGACGGTGCGCACGAAGCCCGCGGGAAGATCGGCCCGCACGTCGAGGAGCTTCGTCACTGCGCCGTCGCGGTGCTTGCGCCGCAGCTCGGCGACGTCACGCGCTTCGACCGGGAACCGACCCGTGACGAGGCGGTAGAGCAGAACGCCCAGCGCGTACAGATCGGTCGAGACGCCCGTGTCCCGACCCTCGAACAGCTCGGGCGCCATGTAGAGCGGCGTGCCCGCGGGCGACTCGCTCGACGAGTGCCGGTCCGACCCGGCGCTGAAGTCGAGGAGCACGATGCGCCCGCCCTTCTCGCGCATCACGTTCTTGGTCTTGACGTCGCGATGGACGATGCCCGCCTGGTGCACGGCCGAGAGCGCGCGGCACAGCTCGATGCCGACGAGCGCCGCCTCGTTCGCGCCGAGGGGTCCCTCGCGCTCGAGCCTGCGCTCGAGCGTGACGCCCTCGAGCAGCTCGGTCCACAGGCCGACCACGCCGTCGTGCACGGCGACGCCGTGCACCGTCAGCACGTTGGGGTGCCGGACGCGGGCGAGCTTGCGTGCCTCGCCGAGGAATCGCTCGTCGTGCGGATCCTCGCCCGTGCGCACGGGATGCAGGAGCTTGAGCGCCACGTCGGCGTTCAAAGCCTCGTCGCGAGCCCGGTAGACCTGGCCGAACCCGCCCGCGTCGATCGGCGCGATGATCCGGAGCGGCCCCCAGGAGGACGGCGCCCGCGGCAGCTCCTCGGTCGAGCGCTGGTCGAGCGAGGGCTCGGACGTGTCGCGGTGCGCCTGGTCGATCTCGTGCACGAGACGGAGGTTGCGCACGCGGCTGCGCAGCGGCTCGCCCGTGCGAGCGGCCTCGCCATCCCAGTCCACATTCGCGCGGTCGGCCACCGCTTCGGCCAGACGCAGCACGCGCTCGCGATCCTGGTCAGCCACTCATCTCCTCCGCCAGCCGATCGAGCGCACGCGTGACCAGCATCCGCGCCGCGCCGGGAGAGGAGCAGCCGATCGACCGTGCCACCTCGTCCCACGAGAAGTCGAGCTCGATGCGCATCACGACCGCGCCCCGCTGCGTCGGCGACAGGCGCGAGAGCGCCCGCTCGTAGGACTCGAGTCGCTCGCGGCCGATGAGCTGCTCGAGCGGCGAGACGTCGTTCGTCGCCATCGCCTCGGGCAGCTCCCCGGCGAATGGCCGGCGAGCCACACGGCGCACCTGGTCCCGTACCTGGTTCTGCAGGATCGATCGTAGGTAGGAGAGGAACGACCCGGGCTCGCCGTTCTCGAAGCGTTCGACGTTGGCGAGGGCGCGCAGAAACGTCTGTTGTACCAGGTCGTCCGTATCGGCGAGGTCACGGGCCCAGGCCGGCAGCCTGCCCCGAGCCCAGCGCTGAAGTGCAGGGAGGTAGCGGCGGACGATCTCGTCGTGCGCCGTGCTGTCACCCGAACGAATCCGAGCGAGCAGCGCCTCGGTGGTGCCATCCGCAAGCGTCGTAGTCGGCCCCTTGGGTGCGTGCGTGCCCGTGACCGGTCCCAATGGTTGCCGATCGTAAAAGCCCGGAACACGAAAGTCAATCGAAGCACCGGTATTCCCATGGTCGAGCCGACGGTCCCCTCGCCGGACAAAGGAACGCTGGCCGAGCGGCAAGCGCACGAGGGAAACGTCGGCTATGCGCTCTTGTCAGGCGCTGGGCCTTCCCGTCGCTTGCGCCGTGCGAAACCGGACCGACGGACGTTCATAGGCCCGGTGAAACGCAATCCGACTCGAACCGTAGCGAGGAGACCATGACCACGTTAATTCGCAAGCTGGCAATACCGATGCTGCTCGTAATCGCGTCCGACCACGCGCTTCTTCGCGCTGACAACGCCGCAGGCACACCTCCCGATGGCCTGGGCTGTGGACAACAGTCGACGACCGGAGAACTGCAGGGACTGCTCGTCGTGCCCACCGACGCCGAATTCGAGAAGATGAACGACACATCCTTCTATCTCAACTTCGTGGACGATCGTTCATCGTTCGCATCCACGCTCGCCTGGTCCGCAAGAGCAAAACTCGATCTCGGGACTGGTGGAGGGTCAGCACGCGCGTCCTTGTCGAAGTCCTATCACCGATCCCTCCATCGAGTGGATCTGGTTGTGACCAGGGTCGTACACAAGGGGAAGCATTTCATTCGTGATACTCGAGTGCGAAAGGAGGCATTGGATCTCTACGCCGCGAAGGGCCCGAGGGCCTTTTACGATCGCTTCGGGGATCAGGTCGTGCGATCCGTCACCAGGGGCGGCGCGGTGTTCCTCGTCTATCAGTTTCAGTTCGACAGCATTAGCGCCGCAAGGGACTTCCGCATGTCCGTCGAAGCCAAGTTGGGTAACTCTCGCGGCGGGTTCTCGTTGCATCGCACTCTCTTGGAGAGTGCCACCAAGTCTGCTGTGACCGTGCAGGGCGTTTGCATCGGCGTCGACAAGGCGCCTCCGATCTTCGTGGCTGCCCCAACGCCCGACAAGAAGACAGCACGAATCGACGGCAACGACCCCCTCGCGGAGGAGCTCGTCCGATATTTCTCGGAGTTTGAAGATAACGTGACGGATGACTCAGCCGCGCCTCTCGACTTCGAGGGCGTTGACATCGGGAAACTGATCAACGCCCCGGGCCGGCTCACCGACGTCTCTAGGGCACGGGATCTCCTGGAGAAAGGGCTGTCGCTCGATGACGAGATCGACGCCCGGTTGGCGGAGCTGATGTACCTGCAGGAAGTAGCATTCGAGTGGAATCCGCACGTCTCGCGCGACGAGGTGTCTGGGTTGATCAGGGAACTAAACGCAAGAGCAAGAGAGCTCAGCGCGAGCCTACGAGATATTGCTCAGCTCAAGGTGGACCATCTGCCGTTCGACATCGAGGATCTGCCGTCCAAGCCGGAGAACTGGATCGCGCGGGATCTCGCGAGTGTGGGCAGGAAGACGTTTCGGATGGTGAATGAAAAACGGGGTGTCGAGGTCGAAGTGCCGCCCCTCTACGACGGTCAGCCCGTTGCCGTGGATCTTGCTGTGAAGAAGGTGCAGATACTCGGGGGTGATCCTGGCACGATTGTCATTTCGTGGGGCCAAGACGACGGTCAGGGTGGCATCGCGTTCACGGTACTGGATACGCTACAAATCGGACGAAGAACGCTCGATGAGAAGAAGACGTATTCGGTCATTCCTCCGCCGCAAACACGGCGACTACGGGTGCAAGTTCTCACGTACGGCCGCGCGCCTGTGGTAGGTACAGTCGACCTTCGCATCTAGTGGTCCTGGTCGGTGAGGCCGCGGCGTGCAACTCGACCACTCGGTCCCCCCGAGCTCGTAGCGCGCCGCCGCCTCCGCAATCCCCACGAGCAGCGCGCCGTCCGCGACTGCCCGGTGGCTCCACGTCTCGCGTGCGAGAGAAGGTTCCGTTCGTTGCCTGGACGGCGATGTATCCTGCGAAGCCGGAGACTGAACAAGGATGCGCTCGCGCCACAGAATCTTGGTCGCGTCTGGCTTGATCCTGCTTTGGGTCCTGGCAGTGCTCGCTGCGGTGCTCGTCGAAGCGTGGTGGTTCCCGCACCCCGCCGTCGTTCGGGGCGATCTGGTGTCGATCGAGAACCATATGGTCCGCAAGCTCGGCGATGCGGTGCGCGACAAGAGACTGGGCAGTGCGGGTCTCGTATTGATCCATGGCGGTGAGATCGCCGCAGAACACGGCTTCGGCGTCGCGAATGCCGAAACGCAAGCTCCTGTCGAGACCGACCGAACGCTGTATCAGGTTGCTTCGGTGAGCAAGGCTGTCACGGCCTGGGGCGTCATGAAGCTGGTGGAGGAGGGCAAGCTGTCCTTGGATGGGCCGGTCATGCCCCACCTCGAGCGATGGCAGTTTCCGCGAAGCGAGCAGCATCGCGACAAGGTGACCGTCAGGCATCTGCTGAGCCATACGGCCGGGTTGGACGACGGCTTGGGCTATGGCGGCTTCTTGCGTCCCGAGGACGTACAGACTCTCGAGGAATCGCTGACGTTGACCAAGGATTCGACGGTGGGCGAGCCCCGCCCGGTCCGAGTGACGAGGGAGCCCGGAGGGGGCATGGCGTACTCGGGCGCCGGCTACACCATCCTGCAGCTATTGATCGAGGAGGTCACGAATCGGCCATTCGCGGACTACATGAAGGAGGCTGTGCTCCAGCCGCTAGGGATGACAAAGGCAAGCTTCGATCTGGACACGATCACAGCCGAGGGCCGCGCGCAGGAGGTAGCCACCAGCTACGATCGCAGACTGCAACCCCAGCCTCGTCGACGCCACACAGCGAAGGCGGCGGTTGCGCTCTACGTAACGCCTCACGACCTGGCGCAGATTGCCATGGCCTACGCGGCCGCCGAGAATCCGGTGCTCAGGCAGGAAACGCTGAAGCAGATGTTGATGCCGCAGCGGGGGACGGCTGGAACCTGGGGCTTGGGGCAAACGCTTTTCGTTGCGAATGACGCCGGCGGTCACGTCGTGGGGCATGACGGTGGATCACCTCCCGCGTGGGGTGCATGGATGCGGGTGAATCCTGCGACCGGCAATGGCATGGTGATGGTGGTTTCAGGCGCGCGAGGGGCGGTGAATCGACTGGCGCATGATTGGTTGTACTGGGAAACCGGAAAGGTGGCATTCGAGATGCGGCGGGGAATCGTGCAGGGACGGCTTGTGCACGCGTCGATGGCCATCCTTGTTGGCGCGATCGTGATCGTGCTGTGGTCGAGAGCATGGACGACTTGAAAGCAAGAGCGCGAGCTCTCCTTCGAGGCCCGTGTTGCATCTCCAAGCAAGAAGGCAGCCCGTGCGCTGTTGATCTCATCCAGCGGTACGTTCACGGCGAACCCCTGGACGGTGCCGAGCTGTCACGCTGCCTTCGAAGCGCTCGAGCGATGGCGAAGGATCCGGAGGACGCGACGGGTCCTGAACGCGACGCGAGGCATTTCTACGCTCGCGCGGCGGCGATCCTGCAGGGAATCCAGGCGGAGACCCTGAGACCTGACCCCGGGACCTGACCCCTCAATCCTGAAGCTCGTAGCACGCGGCCTCTTCCGCATTCCGCACGAGCAGCACGCCGTCCGCGACCACCGGGTGGTTCCACGTCTTGCCCTCGAGAGCCTTGAACCGGGCGATCTCGCGCAGACCTGCGGGGTCAGCCGCGACGAGGACGACCTCGCCTTCGTCCGTGGTGATGAGCAGCGTACCCATATCCTCCAGCAGCACGACCTGGCCGTTGCCGTAGCGGCCGCCTTTCCAGCTCCGCTGCCCGGTCCGTGCGTCGATACTGGCGAAGATGTCGCCGTCGAAGCCGTAGCAGTGGTCCTCGTGGCACACCGCATCGTTGAAGTACGGCTTGAACGCGCGCGACTCCCAGTTCGTTTCGCTCGAGAAGGTTCCGTTCGAGGCGTTGACGGCGATGCTGCGCGTTCCGTGGCCGAAGCCGGTGGGCAACATCACCGTTCTCTGGTCCGCGAGCAAGAGCGGCATGGTGAGGCGCGCCATTCCGGGGGCCAGGCGCCACTCGTGCTGCCAGACGGGCGTGCCGTCCTCGGGCCGGAACGCCTCGATGCCGAAGTCGGTCATGATCAGCACCTGCTCGACGCCGCCGATACTCGCCGGCATCGGCGAGCCGTAGCTGAGCATGCCCTGGCCGGTCTTCCACAGCTGCTCCCCCGTGTCGCGGTCGTAGGCGACGAGGCCCTGGTTGCCCGCGGCGCCGGCGAACACGACCACGGCGCGTCCGGCAACGAGCGGCGAGCTCGAGAAGCCCCAGGGCGGCAGGGGAGCCTTCACATCCTCTTGCAGGCTGCGGCTCCACAGCGTTTCTCCGGTCGCCGCGTCGAGTCCCGTCACGGTGCCGTTCGCGCCGAGCGTGTAGAGCTTTCCGTCGTCGTAAGTCGGCGTCGCGCGCGGGCCGGGGCCGCCCTGCGGCTCGTCGAAGCGCTCCTTGCTCGCATGAGTCCACACCTCGCTCCCATCCTCGAGGCTGTAGGCCACGACGACCTCGTCCTCGCCGCGCTGCTCCTGCGTGAAAGCCAAGCCGCCGGCGACGGCGAAGGACGACCAGGCCGGGCCCACGGCATGGCGCCAGCGCGCCTTGGGCGGGTTCGCTTGCCAGTCGGTCGCGAACGTGACGCCGCGCACGACCCCGTCGCGCGAGGGTCCGCGGAAGCCGGGCCAGGTGGATGCCACTCCGACGAGCGATCCTTTCTCGCGCTGGGCTGAACCTGCAGTTCCGCCCGCGCGGTGCGCCTCGACGAAGCGATCTTCGGTAGTCTTTCCCCAGCGCGGCAGGAGCTCGAAACCGAGATCGCCTCGCTGCCCCGTGACGCGGAACGGCGTCCAGGGCAGGAGGGCGATCGCGATGCAGCTCGCAAGCAACCAGCGCCGCTTCTTCCAGTCCCACGAGCGGGTGAACAGAAGAGCGATCCCGAGGAGCAGGAGCGCCAGGGGGATCGCCTCGCTCATCAGCGCGAACACCAAGGACTTGTCCGCGACGAGCACGACGATGACGAGCACGACGATGCCCGCGCCCACGCCCAGGAGCCGATCGCGCCAGCTCACGCGGCGGGCGAAGGTCCACCAGATCAAGATGCCGACGAGGCCGAGGAGCCCGGCGAACCCCAGGCTCATGAAGTGGAACATCGTCTGCGGGGCGATCCACGCCGGGATATACCGCAGCGCGAGCGCGGCCGCGATGATCAGCAGCGGAACGAGGAAGCGAGGCCTGGGCTTGGGCTCGGGCGTCATTTCGGGTCCCCTCCGCCGGCCATTCTACGGCTTGGGGGTCAGATCGCGAGGTAGCCTCCGTCGATCACCAGCTCGGCACCGACGACGAACCTCGACTCGCTCGAGGAGAGGTAGAGCACCGCCGCGGCGACCTCTTCGGGATCGCCGAAGCGCTTGAGCGGGACGTTCTCCTTGATCTGGTCCTTGATCTGGCGGGTCTGCTCTTCGGGGAAGCCCATGCGGTCGAGGATCGGGGTCGTGATGGGCCCCGGGCTCACGACGTTCACGCGAATGCCGCGGGGGAGCAGATCGGCCGACACGGTCCGGGCCAGGTTGACGACCGCGGCCTTGGATGCGCCGTACACGCTCGAGCCCGGCATCCCCATGTGGGCGTTGATCGAGGCGTTCAGGACGACCGCCGCGCCACGCGACAGGAGCGGCACGGCGCGCTGGATCGTGAAGAACAGGCCCTTGAGATTCGTCGCCATCGTCTCGTCGAAGAACTGCTCGGTGACCTCCTCGAACGGTACGAACTTGCCGACACCGGCGTTGACGAAGAGCGCGTCGATGCGGTCGAACTTCGCGCGGATCTGGTCCATCGCCGACGCGATCTCGGGTAGCCGCGACATGTCGGCACGGATCGCGAGCGTATCCGGCCCGATCTCCTTCTGCGCCGTCTTCAGCGTGGCCTCGTTGCGCCCCGTGATCGCGACGCGCGCGCCCTCGCGGGCGTACGCCTTGGCCGTTGCCAGGCCGATGCCGCTGTTGCCACCCGTGACGACCGCCACCTTGTCTGCGAATCGCTGGCTCATGGTCGCGTCTCCCATGGATTGTTCGGAACGTCCATGAGCGAGCTCCGTCTTCAAGGTGCATGCCAGCAAATCGAGCGCAGTTCTCCTTCTCTTGATGCACCCCGAGGTGCGCGGGTGTCGATCGGCGTACACACCTGCGGCTCGATCGACAGTCAGGGGCAGCTGACACCCAAACTCGGCGTGCGACCGCAGGCGTTCTCGCTCGCCACGAGATAGACGAAGAGCGATACAGGGATCGACGCGTCCGCGGCGACGGTGTCGGTGCCGTCGGACTCGATGCAGTCCACGCCGGAGAGGTCCGCCGGGCTCGTGCTGCGGAGAACGTCGTAGCGCAGCGCGCCCGATCCGCTTGGCGCCGGGGCGCTCCAGGAGATCTTCGTCGACGTGGGATCCGCGAGCGCAAGGTCGTCGACGCCCGCGGGCGCAGCCCAGGCGCCGGCGTTCGTGGGCGCACAGTCGGAGCCGTCGGTCACACCGTCGTTGTCCGCATCGGGCGACGCGCTCAAGCGATTGAGGTACACCGCTACGCTGTCGCCCGCCTCGTTGACCACCACGACGTCGAGTCGCGCGTCGCCGTTCAGATCGCCCACGGCGACGTCCGCGGGCCCGTCGCCCGCAGCCTTCGTCGTCTGCGCCGGGAAGGTCGCATCGCCCGCGTTCCAGCGGAAGGTCGCCGTGTCGGCGCCGCCGTTGGCGGCGACCAGGTCCGTGTCGCCGTCGTTGTCGAGATCGCCGCCAGCGAGACCGCTCGCGAACGTTCCCGCGCCGTACTTCGCCGGTCCCGTGAACTGCCCCGTGCCGTCGTTCGTGAACACCCCGATGTCGTTCGTGTACAGGTTCGCCACGGCGATGTCGTTGTCTCTGTCGCCGTCGTAGTCCGCGAGAACGATCCACTGCGGCTGGTCGTGCTCCGCGACGGTCGTAAACTCGTCGAACGCGCCCGTGCCGTCGTTGAACAGGATCGTCAGGTCGTTGGTGCCGTTGCTGTAGACGATGTCGCGGTCACGGTCGCCATCGAGGTCCGCCGAATCGATGCCGCCGGGGACGTAGCCCGCTCCGTAGTCGCCCTTCTTGAGGAACGTGCCGGCGCCGTCGTTGAGCAGGATCGACGCCTTGAAGCAGTTGGTCATGCCGGCGACGTCGCGCTGCAGGTCGCCGTTGAAATCGCCGACGGTGATCCCCTGGGTCGAGTAGCACGCGTCGTACTCGACGGGCGGAGCGAACGTTCCGTCGCCGTCGTTGAGCAGGATCGAGACCGAGCCGAGCACCGTGGTGAAGGCGACCGCGAGGTCTCGGTCGCCATCCCGGTCGAGATCGGCGATCTGCACATCCGACGTGTAGGAGCTGCTCGGCCAGAGATCGTTGTGCGCCACCGCGCTCTGAAACGTCCCGTTGCCGTTGTTGAACAGGATCCGCAGGTCGCCCCCGACGTTGACGACGGCCAGGTCGTTGTCCTGGTCGCCGTCGAGGTCTCCGATCGCGACGGCAGCGGGACCCAACCCGGCGCCGTAGAGCACGGCGTCGTCGAACGATGCCTGGCCGTGCGTCACAGGGAATAGCGTGAGAGCGATCGCCACGGTGGCGATCGCCGGGATGCCATGGTGCGCCGTCATGCCGACAAACTTCAGCGCTGGTGAGGACCCGGGCCCGGGCCGCGACGCGGAGCTTGGATCTGGCCGCGGATCTCGCCGCTCTCGTGCTTGGACGTGTGCACGTTGACGTAGGTGACGTGCTTCACGATCGCGCGCAGCAACTCGGCGAACTCGTTCGGCTCGAGGCCCTGACCCGAAGGGCCGACGATGTCGTCGCCCGAGATCGTGCCGCTGATCGATCCGTCGCGGGGTCCCGGGCAGGTCTGCGTCCCCGCGGGTCCGTTTCCGAGGTTCGTGCACAGGAACACGGCGATGCCACCGTTCACGGCCCTCTGCCCGAGGTGGATGTGCGCCTGCAACACGTCTCCCTCGAGGTCGGCGTAGGACAGCTCGTATTCGATCGACGTGCCGCCATCCGAGATCCTCGCGCGGAACCGGCCGTGCCCCGTCGACGAGACGGAGGGCGGCTCTTCGATCCCCCGGAGCGCGGCGACCAGGTCGCGGTCACCGTCGTCATCGTCGTCATCATCATCATTATTGGCCCACACGCCCCCGCCGAGCGTTGCGACGACGATCACCCCTAGAGCGAGCATGAGCCATGCGCTATGCTTCATCATTGTTCCACCTCCCTCTCAGATTCTGCTCCCCCCGCTCTCGTTGCCATGCAGAGAACACCGGGATCCGCCGCGCAGAAACACCCGAGCCGCCAATGACGGATTCGTCATCGATGCGCATGACTTTGGGCGACCGCGGACCTAGCTTCTCCCCCGATGAACCCCCGGGGCATCGCAGCGTCAATATGCGCCGTCCTCCTTCTTTCCTTTGTGTCGACCGTCGCTGAACCAAAGAAACAGAAGGAAGAAGAAGAGGAGGAGTCGTCGTCGCCCTACGACGCGGCGACGCGCTCGAAGTCGAGGGACGCGATCACCAACGAGGACCTCGAGCGGATGATGGAGGAGAAGCCCGACGTGCAGCTCCGCGAGCTGCCGCCGACCCCTCCGCCCGCGCCGAAGGCTGCGCCGCCGAAGGCCAAGCCCAAGGGGAAAGTGCAGGCGAAGGCGCTGCCAGTGCCGCAGTCGCGGCAGCAGCCGCGGCCGCAGCCGCAGGCGCAACGCAGCTCCGTGCCCTTCGTCGTTGTGCCGAAACGACCGCCGGCCGCTGCCGCCGGGAGCAAGGTCGCCGCCCTCGAGAGCCGCGTGGCCGACCTCGAGAAGGCGATCCTCGCGGCGAAGAACCCCGCGCTGCCGCGCGAGTGGACGAGACCCAAGGGCGTGCCGCCCGGCACCCTGAAGGACCGGGAGATGCAGCTGCGCCAGACCCGCGAGGAGCTGGCGGCCGCACGCCAGGAGCAGGCGCGACGGCGCGGCTCCGGTCCCTGATCCTGGCTTGCCCGCGCGGCGCTGCCCCATTTGGGGCAGAAACTGAGAGTGTCCCCGTTTTACTCAGCCTGCTGCTTGATGTGGGCGAACATGCTGCGGGCGTTCCAGGTTGGGAAGACCCCGGCCGGGTCCGCGAGGCGTACGGCGACTCCGTCTACGACCGGCTGGTGGACGTGAAGACCACGTACGACGCCGACAACGTTTTCCACTACAACCAGAACATCCGCCCGGGGTTGAGTGGGGTAGTGTAGGGGAGGGGTGCGACGCTGCCGTTCGGCGGCCAGAATCAGCGGTAGACCTCACGACGATGGCCAACCTTGATGACCGTCACGGTGAGATCGTTGTCGATGATCTCGTAAAGAATCCGGTAGTTGCCTTGTCGCACGCGGTACAGGTCGTGACCGCTCATCTTCTCAGCGCCCGGCGGGCGTGGCTCGTCTGCCAACTCGCGCATTCTCGCGGCCAGGCGCCGCCGGTCCTTCCGTGGAACGTCCTCGAGCTCTTTGGCGGCCGATGGTTTGATCCGCAGCCTATAGCTTGCCACGGCGCCGCAGGTCCTTCAGGACCTTCTCGAGATCGAGGCTGGGTTCCTTCGCTCGTGCTCGGTAGGCAGCCAGATCCTCGGCGTCCTCCGCGAGGTTCTGGCGAACCGCGTCGTTCACGAGGTCCGAGATGGACCTCTCCGCTACTGCGGCTTTCACGCGAAGGGCTCGATGCAGGTCTGCGTCGAGATAAACGGTGGCGCGCTTCGACGTTCCCATGTGGGGCAGGTTAGTGTCATGACGTCAAGACGTCAAGGTGCCACTCGTCCCCCACTCTGGATCTGCCGGCGCTGCCGGCGCCGCTTTGCCAACCGCAATCAATCGCATGCCTGCGGGCGCTACGATCTTGCTCACCATTTCCGGGGAAAGGATCGTGCCGTCCGGGTGCTCTATGAAGCCGTCCGGCGCGCTGTTGCTGCCTGCGGCCCCGTGACCATCCTTCCCGAAAAGACACGCATCGCGTTTCAGGTGCGCATGTCCTTTGCGCAGGTCACCCCTCGGAAGCGCTGGCTCGACGGTCACGTGGTGCTTGCCCGGCGGCTACCGCATCCGCGGTTTCGCCGAATCGATACGATCTCGCCTCGCAACCATGTACATCATTTCCGACTCGTTTCGCCGGCCGAGGTCGATGTGAGCTTTCGCGCATGGCTACGCGAGGCCTACGCGGTTGGCGCCCAGGAGCATCTGAGGCGTAAACCGGCTAACCCCGTGGAGGGGTGATCGGATGAGGACTGATTGCATGGGGGGGCGAGATGAGAAGAACCGCGGTAATCGGAGCGATCGTTGCAGCCTTGGTCGCCGCGCCCACCGTGTCGGCGGTTGGAGCGCCCGAGCACGCAGCCGTCGAGGCTGTGATCGAGACCTGGAACGAGGGCTGGCGGACCAAGAACCCGGAGTTGGCTGCGCACGGCTACTCCGCGGACGCGGATTGGATCAACGCCTTTGGCATGCGCGAGCGAGGTCGTGATGCGATTGCCGCAAAGCTAAAGGAAGTATTCGCGTTGCCGTTCGTCATGGATGCTCAGAGCCGGGTCGTCGAACAAGAGATCCGCCTCGTCGCTCCCAGCGTGGCGGTCGTCATCACCCAGGTCGAGCGCGAAGGACAAAAGACGCCGTCCGGGGAGCAGCTTGGACCGCGGAGGACCAGCCACCAGCGAGTCCTAGTGCAGGAACAGGGGCAATGGCGGATCGTGAGCCACCTCATTTCCGACGCGCGCGACACGGGCGCGGCGCGCCACTAGTGAGCGCCACTAGGCATATTTCTGCGATCCTCATGGCCGCCCTTGCTGTATCGGCCTGCGTGCATCGCGGCCCTCAACGGGTCTCGGTTCCGGTCGCCGATGCCGCATTGCCTGCCGACGTTTACGGGCAGGGTCTCGAGGGAGTGGTCTTGGTAGCGCACGGTGGGTACTCGACGCGGGAGAGCTGGGCCGAGGAGGCTCAGTTGCTGGCCAATAGCGGATTCCGGGTGCTCGTTCTCGAGACGCGCGGGGCGATTGCCTTTCGCGCCGGTAGGGAAACAGACTGCCTCTACGATGCCCACTGCATCGCTCAGGACATCGTCGCGGCTGTGCGGCGCTTGCGGTCGGATGGCGCGCGGTCAGTTGCCGTCATCGCAGGCAGCGCCGGGGGCGGCGCAGCCGCCCAGGCGTCGATCGACGCCCCGGGGCTCGTTGACCGGCTGATTCTGCTGGCGCCGATGTCGATCGACACGCCGGAGCGAGCAACCGGCAGCAAACTGGTCATCGTGGCTCGCGATGACCTCGGTCCGGAGGGCCGTCCGCGATTGGCCGACATACGCGAGCAGTACGATCGAACGCCGGACCCCAAGGAGCTGCTCATCCTCGACGGCTCGGCGCACGGACAGCGGATCTTCTGGACAGACCAAGACGAGGCACTGCGACGCGCGATCATCCAATTCCTGCGAGCATCCGACAAGACTCCGATATGAAGACGTTACTCGTACGGACACTCGAGCAATGGCGCGACTGGCTCACCGAGCACCATGCATCCGTGTCCGAGGTGTGGCTGATCTTCTACAAGGGACACACGGGCGTTGCGTCGATCGCCTACAAGGACGCGCGCGACGAGGCGCTGTGCTTCGGTTGGGTGGACAGCCTCGTCAAGCGCCTGGATGACCGGCGGTACGCACAGAAGTTCACGCCGCGAAGAGCGGACAGCCGCTGGTCGGACGTGAATCGGAAGCGGTACGCCGAGCTGAAGGCCGCTGGGCGATTGAAGCCGCCAGGAATCGAACGCCCCCCTACCGAGCGCGGTTACGGTCCTCGGCCGCCGCGGCGTCCGCTTCCCGCAAAGCTTCCGGCGTACATCCGGGCAGCGCTGAGAGAGCATCCGAAAGCGTTGCGCCACTTCGAAGCGCTGCCACCCTCGCACCGTCGGCGGTATTTCGCATGGATCGAGTCCGCCAAGCGCGAGGAAACGAAGCTCAGGCGTCTGAAGGAGGCGATTCGCCTTCTGTCGAGCGGCAAAGTGCTGGGCCTGAAATGACGGCTCTGCTGATCGGAGCGCTTCTCGCCCTTGCAGTCGGGCTGCTGGCCACAGCCTCCGGGCTGGATCGTGATCGCGCCTTCTATCCGACCGTGATGATCGTCATCGCGTCCCTCTACGCGCTCTTCGCCGTCCTGGGTGGATCCACGACCGCTCTCGTTCTCGAGTCGCTGATTGGTGCAGCTTTCATTGCAGCCGCACTGCTAGGGTTCCGGTCGTCGCTGTGGCTGGTTGCGGTCGCGTTAGCAGCCCATGGTGTATTCGACCTTGTCCACGGGACCGTCGTGTCGAATCCGGGCGTCCCGAGCTGGTGGCCAGCGTTCTGTCTCACGTACGATGTCACGGCCGCTGGCTATCTCGGGTGGTTGCTCATGAGCGGGCGCATCCGTGCTGCAACCTAGGGCGGACGAGGTGCTGACCGAGGAGGCCGCGAGCCGCCTGCTCGACCTGGGCTTCGTAGTCATCCCTGGCCCTGTCCCGCGAGGAGAAATAGCATCGCTCGTCGACGCCTACGAGGTCGCCGTCGCGTCCGCTGCGCCAGCCGACGTATCGATTGGGCGAACGACGACGCGTGTCGACAATCTCGTAAACCGCGGCCCGGCGTTCGACGCGGTCTACGTCTATCCGCCACTCCTCGATGCTTGCTGTCGAGTCGTCCGCCAGGACTTCAAGCTCAGCACGATGCTCGCACGGACTCTGCGCCCCGATTCACCCGATGGGGAGCTGCACGTCGACTTCGAGCAAGATGCCGAGGGATACCCGATGGTTGGGTTCATCCTGATGGTGGATGACTTCAGACCGGACAATGGGGCGACTCGCTTCGTACCACGGTCCCACGCGTGGACGACCGTTCCGGAAGACGTGCAAGGGCAGGTCTTGGCGTGCGGCTCAGCTGGTTCGCTCATCATCTACAACGGATCGATTTGGCACGGCCACACCGCGAACACCTCCGGTCAACCGCGCCGCTCGATCCAAGGTGCGTGCATCTGGCGGTCATCGATGTCAGGTGGCAACCTTCCCGCGCGCATGACTCCGGAGACGCTCGCGCGCATCAGTCCGAGAGCACGGTACCTGCTTGGCGTCTAGCCGCCTCGATGGGAACAGTCTCGCGCCGTTGGCTCGGCGCTACCGCCGGCCGCTATTCGTCACCTATTCGCTCACGGTACTCGAGCAGTTGTGCTGGCTCGCCTACCCGGCGCTGATCGGCTTCGCCGTAGATCGCCTGCTCGCACAGCGACGCGAGGGCGTAGTCCCGCTCATCGGGATCTGGCTCCTGCATCTGCTCGCTTCGTTTCTGCGCCAGCGCTACGATACGCGGGCCTTCGGCGGAATCCAGCTGCAGCTTGCTCGAGATGTGGTACTTGCTCAGCGCAGCCGCGGCGAGCCGGTGAGTGTGGTCTCGGCGCGCGCCGCGTTGTCCCGTGAAATTGTGGACTTCTTCGAGCACGAGCTCCCGGCGATCGCGCGCGATCTGATCGTGACATGCGGAGCCTTGGCGATGCTCTTCCTCTACGACTGGCGATGCGGCTTGATCAGCACGGTCACGCTGGTGCCTGCGCTGTGGATCAATCTACGCTTCGCTCCCGCCGCGGCGCGTTTCAACCGCGGCCTGAACGATCAGATCGAGCGCGAGGTGCGCGTCATCGAGCGAGGATCGGACTGGCAAGTACGACGCCATTTCCGGTTGCTCACGCGCTGGCGCGTCGCGTTGAGCGATGCGGAGGCCTGGACTTGGTCCGGTGCCGAGCTGTGCATGTTGGCAGCGTTGGTGGCAGTGCTGTTTGTGTTCACGGGCTCGGGCGCGGCGAGCGCCGGGGCAATTTACGCGGTCATCGCCTATCAAATCGACCTTGTCGAAAGTGTGCACGACCTGCCGACGGTCGTGAATAATCTGAGCCGTCTACGTGACATCGGTGAGCGGCTGGTCGAAACCCGGCCACGAGAGGAGGAGGCATGAACGCCCAGGAGATCGTTGGAACGCTGAGGAAGCTCGGAAAGCCGCAAACGGCAGCGATCTACAAGCGCCATGGATCGGGCGACAACGTGTGTGGCGCCCTGACGTCCGAGATCGCGAAGATCAGGAAGAAGATCAAGGTCGACCACGCCCTATCGAAGGATCTCTGGAAGACGGGGAATGCCGAGGCGCGCATCCTCTCCCTCTTGATCGCCGATCCGTCGAAGGTAACACGCGCCGACGCCGACGCCCTGCTCAAGGACGGGCCGGTCCGCTTTGTCGGCTGCTACCTCAGCGATCTCCTGGCCCGCAGCCCGATCGCGGGCGCGACGATGCGTGCATGGATGAAGTCGAAGGACGAGTTTCCTCGCGAGATGGGCTACGGCATCCTCGGAGTTCGCCTGCGGGACGATCCGGGGTCGATCGCCGACGCGGACGCGGAGAAGATCCTGGCGACGATCGAGAAGGAGATCCGCCGCTCGCCGAACTGGGCGCGCTATGCGATGAACGGGGCCCTCATTTCGATCGGCGTCTACAAGCCGAAGCTGCGCAAGAAGGCGATCGAAGCAGCAAAACGAATCGGCAAGGTCGAGGTGGACCACGGCGAGACGAGCTGCAAGACCCCGGACGCTGTGCCCTACATCGAGCGCGCATCGAACCGGAAACGATGTCCGTAGGAGGAGAGCGATGCCGTACTGCTTCCTGACCTATCGCCCGGAACGAGACTGTCCGGAGACGATCAAGGCGGTCCTGCTCGCCGATCTCGCCGGTGTCCCGTGGGGCATCTTCGAGACCGCGGCAGACGACGCATGGTCATCCGAGAGCCCGGTCAGCGAACGCCTCGCGGCGCTGATCGAGTCGGGGAAGCGCTATCCCCCAGCCCTCGCGCTCGCGCGGCAAGAGCTGCAGCAAGTGTTCGCGGAGCACAGCCCGAGCCACGCCGAGTTCGCACGGGCCTATGAGACGGGATTGCGAAACTACCTCGCCCGACAGCACGAAGCCCCATATCTCCTGGCACCGGCGTTGAAGGACGGCGAGTGGTACTGGGCGCTCGAGATCTCGGGAAGCCCCCCCAAGCTGTCCTGGGTGTCCGGCGATTTCACCATCTGCACGAGCAACATCACCGACTTCGATCTGACGGGCCAGCAGCTGAAACGCCTCGGGTACTCGGGCTGAGCCGAGGCGATAGACGGGAAAATGACCGAGCTCCTCTTCTCCTATGGGACCTTGCAGGTCGAGCGCGTGCAGCTCGCGATCATCGGCCGGTCGCTGACAGGCACGCCCGACGACCTGCCCGGGTTCGTCTGGATGCCCCTCGAGTCGGACGACCCGGCGACGATCGCGCTTAGCGGGTCGACGCACCACCCGATCGCGATCTATACGGGGCGCGCGTCCGATTCGATCTCGCGCACGCTGTTCTCGATCACGCCCGAGGAGCTCGAGTGCGCGGATGCCTACGAGACGCCGCCCTACGAGCGCGTGACCGTGGTCCTGCGCTCGGGCGCGCGTGCGTGGGCCTACGTCGACGGGCGGTATCAGAATGGGGGTCAGGTCAAAGTGCCTGACCCCGAGACCTGACCCCGAGACCTGACCCCGAGACCTGACCCCGAGACCTGACCCCGAGCCTCTCACTCGGGGCACGTCGCCAGGCACACGTCCTCGGTCAGGAACTTGTTCGCGTTGCCGCCGCAGCAGCCCCAGATGAACTCCGTGCACTGGTCGGTGACGAAGTCGTAGAACCAGCGCGGGCAGACGCCGTCGCACGGCCCGAAGTCTGCGGGCAGTGTGCAGGTGCACGGGGCCACGGGGATTCGCGGCACGCCCTTGCTCGTCGTGCCCAACGAGCCCTCGCCCGCCTCGTACATCGCTGCGACCTGGAACTGCCAGAGCGCGTCCGTCGGCGGATCGCCTTCGAGCTGGACGCGAGGCGCGGGGAGGTCCGAGTGCAGGCACTGGCCGCCGAAGGCCGGCGGGTCGGTCGACGTCGGCGGTCCGCGCTTGACGTACACGTTGTAGGCCAGTGCGCCCGGTGCTGTGTCCCACGTCATCTCGTGCGGGCCGGAGAAGAGGACGCCCGTGACCTCGGGGCCACCTGCGCAGGGGCCGAGGTAGTCGACCGACACCGACGCGTGGTTGGCCTCGCAGCGGTTCGAGTAGGTTCGGCCGTCGCAGCCGCAGACCGGCTCGAAGATCGCCGGGCAGCCCTGCGGGATCGGCGTGCACACGCCGACGAAGTCGCAGCAGCATTCGCCGTCGCGCAGCTGGCAGAACTCGCCGGGGTTCGTGCAGGGGGTGCCGGTGATCCCGCCGCAGAAGCTGCTGCGCGGTGGCTGGCGTCGATGGGAGCGCCGGCGCCAGGATCGCGATTAAAAGGAGGAGTCCGTGTTTCATGGCCTCGCCCCAAGCTACGGAGTCATTGGGCACGTCGCCGCGCAGAGGTCCTCGGTCAGGAAGTTGTTGGCGTTGCCGCCGCAGCAGCCCCAGATGAACTGCTCGCAGCGGGCGTCGATGAAGTCGTAGAACCAGCGCGGGCAGATGCCGAGGCACGGTCCCGCATCGGCGGGCAGGGTGCAGGTGCAGGGGATCACGGCGCGGCGCGGGTGGCCCGGGCTCGGTGTGCCGAGGGCGCCCTCGCCGTTCTCGTACATCGCGGTGACCTCGTACTGGAAGACGATGCCGCTCGGTGGGTCGGCATCGAGCGCAGCGCGCGGTGCGGGGACGGGCGAGAGCAAGCACTGGCCGTGGAAGCCGCGCACCGGGTCGGTCGAGCTCGCTCCGCGGTCGATGTACACGTTGTAGACCAGGGCGCCGGGCATGGCGTCCCACACCATCTCGTGCGGGCCGTGGAAGAGAACGCCCGTGACCTCGGGCCCTGCGGCGCACGGGCCGAGGTAGTCGACCGAGACCGCGTTGCGCTGCGCCTCACATCGGTTCGAGTAGGTCTGGCCGTCGCAGCCGCAGACCGGGTCGAAGATCGCCGGGCAGCCGGTCGGGATCGGCGTGCAGCGGCCGACGATGTCGCAGCAGCACTGGCCGTCGGGGAGCTCGCAAAACTCATCGGCGCTCATGCACGGAATGCCCGTGAAGCCGCCGCACTCCTGCTGCGCCATGGCCGCGGACGAGGCGATCCCGGTTGCCAGGATCGCGACCAGAGGCAGCCTGCGCCTGAGCCCCATGCCTTTGCCCTCGACGCGCTGGCGGAAACGTACGCCGAAACGGTCGACGTGGTCAGAGGTTTGTGGTCGGGCTCGGGTGCCTACTCGAGGTTGCGGGACACTCTCACCTCGTGCCCCAAATGAGGCAGAAACTGAGAGTGTCCCCGTTTACTGGCAGGCTCCGGCGTTGGCGTTGAGGCGGACCGTTTCGTTGGTGCGGTTGCCCGGGGAGCCGAGTCCGCAAGCGGCGCTCCGGCCCTGGACGAGGTAGGCAAAGCCGGCGTTCGGGGCGGGCACCGCGGAGTCGTCGTACTCGAGCGCGGCGACGCTCGAGGCCAGGCACGCGCCGTAGTCGCCCGACGCGAGCGTTGAGAGGCTGCCCCGGGTGACCGCGTAGTCCGCGGCGAAGGACGCCGCCGGCCAGTGCAGGCGCGCGACGTCGGCGGCCAGCTTCTCCACCGTGATGCCGTTGATGGCTGGAGGGCGGCGGACCGCGGCGTTCGACGGCTGGCAGTCGCAGGCGTCGCCCGCACCGTCGCCGTCCGTGTCGGTCTGCGCGGCGTTTGCCGCCGTCGGGCAGTTGTCGCACAGGTTGCCATCGCCGTCCGCGTCCTGATCGGTCTGATACGCGTTCGCGGTCGTGACGCAGTTGTCGCACGCGTTGCCGAACGGATCCGTGTCCGCGTTCTCCTGACCCTGGTTCGTCGCGGTCGGGCAGTTGTCGCACACGTTCCCGAGCGTGTCGCCGTCGAAGTTCCTCTGGTCCAGGTTGCCCACGGTCGGACAGTTGTCACACGCGTCGCCGAGGCGGTCCGTGTCCGAGTTGGCCTGCGTCGGGTTTGCCAGGCCGACGCAGTTGTCGCAGCCATCCGTCGCGCTGTCGAGGTCGTTATCGACGCCGTCCGGAGGATAGCGTCCTCCCGAGTTCTGAGGGCCCCACACGATCATGTAGGTTCCGGTCCACACGGCGCCTTCCACGCCGCGTGCCGACGGCGCGTTCTGCATCGATGTCGGAGTCCACGAGTTCGTCGCCGGATCGTAGCGCCCGCCGGTGTCGAGGGCGCCGGCGGCCCCACCATCCCCGCCCCAGACGATCATGCGTGGAGCGGCCCACACCGCCCCGTGGACACGCCGTGCCGCGGGCGCTCCGGCCGTGGACATGGTGGTCCAAGTGTCGCTCGTCGGATCGTAGAGCGCACCGGTGTTGGTAGAACCGCCCCAGACGATTGCGCGGCTACCGGTCCACACGGCCGACGGTTGGAAACGCGCAGACGGCGCTCCCGTGGTCGTGGTAGTGGTCCAGGAATTCAGCACCGGATCGTAGAGCCCGCCGGAGTTGAGTTCCTGCCCGCTGTTCGCGTCGATCCCGCCCCATACGAGCATCCGGCTTCCGGCCCACACGACCGCCGGACCGTCCCGCAGCGCGGGCTCGTTCGCCGACGACATCGACGTCCAGTTGTCGCCGACCGGATCGTAGACACCGCCCGCGCCGAGATGAGCGAAGTTGTCGTCCGATCCGCCGTAGACGAGCATGCGGCTTCCCGTCCACACGGCGGAATGCCCGGCCCGTGCGGCCGGTGCGCCCTGCGTGCGCGTCGCCTGCCAGGAGTCCGTCGCGGGGTTGTAGCGTCCGCCCGTGGCTAGCGTGTTCGGGTTCTCGGGTGAGGTGTCGCCGCCCCACACGACCATCCGGCTGCCGGTCCACACTGCCGTGTGCAGCTTGCGCGCCACGGGCGCGCCCTGCGTCGCAATCGCGCTCCACGCGTCGAGGACCGGATCGTACCGGAGCCCCTCGTCCAGCGTCGTCGAGTACCATCCACCCCAGAGGATCAGCTCGCTTCCGGTCCAGACCCTGCTGGCTTCGAAGCGTATGGACGGTGCGCCGTAGGTCCGGGTCGGCGTCCAGGTTCCCGTCCCCGGGTTGTAGCGCCCGCCCGTAGCCGCTTCGCCGTTTTGGGTAGAGCCGCCCCAGACGATCATCCGGGTACCGTCCCAAACGGCCGTATGGGCTTGCCGAGCGGACGGTGCGCCGGAGGTCGGCACGGTCGTCCAGGTGTGGCCTACGGGATCGTACGATCCGCCCGTGTTCAGCCGGTCTCCCTGGTCGTCCTCGCCGCCCCAGACGATGAAGCGTGTGCCGGTCCACACTCCGGTTGCCAGGCCGCGCGGCGCCGGTGCGCCCGAGACCGCGGTCGCCTCCCACGTGTTCTGCACCGGATCGTAGACGCCGCCCGTATCGGTCGTTGGTCCGTTGGACCAGCCGCCCCAGACGATCAGTCGCGAACCGGTCCAAGCGAACGCCATGAAGTTTCGCGGGCTCGGCGCGCCGACGGTTGTGATCGGCGACCAGGTACCCGTGCTCGGATCGAAGGCCGCCCCGTCCGCGGTGCAGACGGAGGCACAGCCGCCCCAGATGAGCATCCGGCTCCCGGTCCACACCGCGGCGTGGATCCGGCGCCCGGTCGGAGCGCCCGATGTGGTGATCGGCGCCCACGTGTCGGTCAGCGGGTCATAGAGCCCACCGTCGCCAAAGGAGGCGCCCTGCGGGTTGCCGCCACCCCAGATCGCCACCTCGGCACCCGTCCACACGCCGGAGGCGTAGTAACGTCCGGACGGCGCACCGGTGAGCGACATCGGCTTCCATGCGTCGATGTACGGATCGTAGCGCGCGCCCGTACGGACCGGACCCTGGCTCGGGCCCTCGAGCCCGCCCCACACCACCAGCTCGGTCCCTGCCCACACGACAGTGGGAACCGTCCGTGCGGTGGGCGACCCAACCAAGGTCATGGGACTCCACGAATCGAGAACCGGGTCGTACCGCCCCCCTCGTGATTCCGTGCCCGAGGATCCGCCCCACACGAGCATCAGATCGCCCGTCCATACCGCGTCGTGGAAGCTGCGTGCGTCGGGCAGGTTGTCGAGGATGCCGTTGTCCCACGCGTCGATGTCGCAAGTGTCGCTCGTCGCGTCCGTTCCCGCAGCGACGGGTGGGTCGAGCGACACGTTGGCACGGGCGACGACCTCGACCGCGCTATCGTCGATGCCCGCGAGGACCGAGTCGCTCCCGTGCTCGACGTGCGCGCGAAAGCCGCGGTCGGCGAGGATCGGCCGCACGAGGCACTCCTGGATCAGCACTGGGTCGTAGTCGAGCGCGGCGAAGAGCTCGTCCAACCGCTCGGGCATCCGCGTGTCGCGCTGGATCCGCGCCAGCTCTTCCGCGAGCGCGCCGCCCGTGATCGGTGCGCCCCATAGCCGCTCGAGAGCGGCCGACTGGCGCAAATACTTGTGGACGCGCGCCTCGAGCGCAGCTCGCGGCACGGTCGTTTCGAACGGCTCGGTCGCCCCGATCCTGTGCGCGTGCCGCACGCGCTCGATCGCGCGCTCGGCGTCGACGCGCTGCTCGAACGACAGGTACCGTGCGTTGGGTTCTTGCTGGGCCGCGGCGGCTACGGACGCGAGCCCCGCAACCAGAAGGACGACCGCCGACAGTCTGGGCTGAATCCCCATGGCCACCCCCCCGCGACGTTCCCCGGAAGCATACGGTCATGCTGTAGGGAGTGGCGGGAATCGTTGATTGCCCCCCAGGTCCCGCTGGCCCGGCTCAGTTGGGCCGGGAGAGCTCGCGGATGCGCTCGTCGGGCGCGTCGGTTCCGAGGATCTGTCGCAGCGCGGCCTCGAGCACCTCATCGCGGCCGGCACGGATCCCGGCGATCGTCGGGCGCACGTCGATATCGGGCACGATGCCGATGCGCTGGGTCGGCTTCCGGTCCGGGTAGAACACGCCGATGCCGCTGATCGGGCTAAACAGATCTCCGGGCAACGGAAGACGGGAGACGTTGCCATCGGCGCCTGCGGTCGTGCTGCCGATCACGACCGCGTTCGGTGACGCGCGGAACGCCATCGACGTGTACTCGGCGCTGCTGATCGTGGTCTCGTCGATCAGGATCACGAGCTTGCCCGCGTAGCGCGGTGCGATCGGTGAGATCGCGAGTGGCGGGTCGGTCCAGGCGAACGCGCCGGGGTTCGTGGGATCGCCGATCGTGAACCGCACGAATGGCGTGGGCTCAGAGACAAAGTGCCCGCCGAGGGCGAAGACGACGAACTCCTTCGGGTAGTTGCGAATGTCGATGATCCAGCCCTGCGTGCCCTTCGCGCCTTCGAGGTAGTTCGGGATCTCGGAGACCTGGACCCCCGAGAGCTTGAGATACGCGACCTCGGGCGAGAGCAGCCGGAACGCGGGACCCGGCAGGTCGTGCAGCCAGCCGCCTTCGTCGTCGAGCTCCTTGCTCGGCAAGCGCTCGGTTGCGATGTCGAGCGCGCTTTGCTCGCGCTCGATCGTGATCTTGACCGGGCCGCACCGCCCCTGGGTCATCGCGCGCATCATCGAGAGCGCTCGGTGGACCTCGTTCGACGCCGAGTAGAGGGGCTCCCACGAGGCCATGAGCCGGTCGACCGGCTTTCCGTCGAGAGCGCGGATCGCGTCGCCGACCTCGAGCTTGGTCGCCGGGCCCTTCTCCTTGTTCGAGTAGCCGGCCACGACCGGGCGGCCCTCGACGAACCGCAGGAGCACGGGGACCTGGCAGTCGCCGCGCGGTGGACGCTCGGGGTAGATGCTCCACAGGTTGGCGTGGCCGTCGTTGAGTCGCGAGACGAGCGCGAACATCACCTCGTGGTACCGCTCGAGGTCCTTCGCCTGAGCCAGGCGCGGGAGGAACTCGGGGAGAACGGCGTTCCAGTCGGCGCCGATGACGTCGCGATACGGCGACCAGTACTGGATCGCGTTCCACCAGCGGAAGAGCGCGAGCAAGCGGTAGCCCGGGTCGGGGAGCGCGGGCCGAGCGTAGGCCGGCTCGCGCCGGAACTCGGGGTTGCCCACGCCTTGGATGAGCGCGAGGTACGCCTGGTCCTGGCGCACCGGCCGGTTGCGATGGACCTGCTCGAGGAAGGTCGAGAGTCCCTCGCCGAGCGTTGCGCGATCGTGGATCCAGTCGAGGTCGGGCCTGATGGCGAGCCCTTCGGGCAGGCTCGCGCAGGGGTCGCACGGCGCGATCTCGCCGAGCTGCTTCGCCCAATCGAGGATCGCCTGGCTCGCCGCGTTGCGGTCTGGCGCGGCGGCGGCGGCGACGCGCGGGAGCACGCGGAACAGCTCGTAGTCCCAGTGGACGTCCCCGGCGACGACCTTCGGGTGGTGGTACTTGAGGAAGCCCCAGACCTTGCCGAGCGTCACGAGGTTTGCGGTCTGCTCGGCCGTCAGCGTGTCGAGCGTGACCTTCGAGCCCGCGTCGAACTCGCGGTCGGTGTCGAGAACTGTCTTCACGCGCTCGACCTTCGGCGCTTGCTCGATCGGCTTGTCATCGACGAGCAGGCGCAGGTCGTCGACCCACACCTTGCCCTGGCCCGCGAGCAGCGCGCCGAAGAACAGCTTCTTGCCGGCCTTCTCGATCGGCAGTTTGATCGTGTACTCGGTCCAGTCGGTCGTGCCGGAGAGCTTTCGGCTCTGCATGTTGTCGAACGCCACGGGGCCCGATTCGCCGTCCTCGCGCATCCACAGCCCAGCCCAGCCCTGGACGTTCTCGGTCTTGAGGAACCCGCGCAGCTCGATCGTCGTGCCCGAGAAGTCCATCGGGAGGAACGTCGTGAGCGAGCTGAACCCCTCGGGGGTCGTCGCGCGGTCGATCCGCGCCGACCATTGGCCGCCGTGGACGACCGCCGAGTCGGCGAACAGCGTCTCTGCGGGTCCGCCGGTCCAACCGGTGGGAGCTGAGCCCGAGGTCGAGCCCTCGAACGAGAGCAACCGATCGAGGTCGTCGGCCTGCGCGCGGGTGGCGCAGGCGGCCACGAAGAGGGCGAGGACCCCGAGCGCCGTGCGCAGGCTCATGCCGACGAGTTTAAACGGGGACACTCTCCGTTTCGTGCCTCAAATGGGGCAGAAACCAAGAGTGTCCCCGTTTCATGCCGATGCTCGGCGACCCCACTCCGGGTTTCGGGTGAGCTGGCACGTCAGGCGCTCGATGATCTGGTGCACGCGGTCGATCTCCGGGGCGGCGAGGTAGCGCTCGCTCCGGCCCAGGACGATGCCCAGGTCGCACACATCGAGGAACGGACCGTCGCGATCCTCGGAGTCGGCGCAGCCGACCGAGACGAGGTGCTGGCGCAGCCGGCTCCACACGAAGTCGCGCTTTGCGTCCTCGGTGACGGCTTCGCAGCTCACGAGGCCGCCACCGTTCGGCGCGAACGTGTACTCCGAGCACAGCACGCGGTCCTGCGGAATCCCGTAGCGCTCGGCCAGCGGGCGCACGAAGTAGCTCGGCCCGCTCGACACGAGGTAGATGATCGCCGGGGCCTGGAACAGGTCCACCACCCCGTCGCGCAGGACCGCGTGCCCGAAGCGCGACCGTGCGACCTCGCGCGTGAATCCGGCGCCGCGGAACAGATCGACGAGCTGCGTGCCGAAGCCGCGGCTATCGAGCGCGCCCGTCTGGTACGCAAACTCGAGCTCGTCGTACCGCGCCGTGACGCCCAGCGCCGCCGCGTACCCGCGCTGGACGCACGAGGTCGTCAGCGTGCCGCCGACATCGAGGAACAAACCCACCGCGCCGCTCACGGAGCTACCTCCTCGTCGGACGAGGCCTCGCGGGACGAGGAATCCGACCTGGGCGAACCCGGTGGGAGCGGGGGAGTGTGGGGCTCTGTCCCAGCCGGGCTCGCCCATGACGGAACCTCTCTTTCTCGTTCGGCCATCTTGACCAGGGGTCGGACCGGGCCCCTTGATTCCCCTGAATTTCGCCCCCGGTCATTCTGCGGACAGGTCCAACCAACCGTTCGATGAGCAACGGAAGCGTCATCCCCGAGCCGAACGCGCGACGGCTGCGGATCTTCGCCTTCGACCCGAGCGTGTCGGCGCAGTTCGGGATGGCCGGCATCGACGTCATCACGATCGCCGTGCCGTGGGAGCGGAGTCTCGACAAGGGGCCGGTCGGCGAGTACATCGAGGTGATCGACGCCGATCCGGCGAGCGGCCGGTTCTACAACCCGGTCGATCTCAACGACCAGTGGGTTCTGGCGCAGGAGGGGCTCGCGCCGTCGGAGACGAATCCGCAGTTCCACCAGCAGATGGTCTACGCCGTGGCGATGACGACGATCGGCCACTTCGAGCGCGCGCTCGGTCGCGTCGCGCTGTGGTCGGCCCACCGCCCGCCGGGTCCCGACCAGGAGGCGCAGTTCGTCCGCCGTCTGCGCATCTACCCGCACGCGCTCCGCGACCGCAACGCGTACTACAGCGCGGACAAGAAGGCGTTGCTATTCGGCTACTTCCCGGTCGGGATCAAGGACGAGAGCAACACGCCGGGGACGCTCGTATTCACCTGCCTGTCACACGACATCATCGCCCACGA
The DNA here is from genome assembly GCA_963824225.1 of uncultured Acidobacteriota bacterium. Lineage (GTDB taxonomy): Bacteria > Acidobacteriota > Polarisedimenticolia > Polarisedimenticolales > Polarisedimenticolaceae > CAWGOF01. Next base: position 3,184,887 of record CAWGOF010000003.1, read on the forward strand.
AACGACGCACGCCTTACTCGACGGCGTCCACCCGCGGTTCAGCGAGCCGGTGAACGTCGACGTCCTCGCGTTCCACGAAGCGTTCGCCGACATCGTCGCCCTGTTCCAGCATTTCTCCTACCCCGGCGTCCTGCGGAGCCAGATCGCCAGCACGCGCGGCAATCTGGCGGACGAGAACCTGCTCGGCCAGCTGGCTCAGCAGTTCGGCAAGGCCTCGGGCCGGGGCTCCGCGCTGCGGGACGCGCTCGGGAAGCTCAACCCGGAAACCGGGAAGTGGGAGCAGCTCAAGCCCGACGTCCACAAGCTCGATCGGACGTTCGAGCCCCACGAGCGCGGCGCGATCCTCGTCGCCGCCGTGTTCGGTGCATTCCTCAAGGTCTACCGGTCCCGCACGCTCGACCTGTACCGCATCGCGAGCGAGGGCACGGGCGTCCTGCGGGAAGGCGAGCTGCCCACCGACCTGGCGAACCGGCTGGCGGAGGAGGCCGGGCGCTGCGCGCAGTACGTGTTGCAGATGTGCATCCGGGCGATCGACTACTGCCCGCCGGTCGGCATCACATTCGGCGACTACCTGCGCGCGATCGTGACGGCGGACTACGACCTCAACGCCGGCGACGTCACGGGGTACCGCCTCGCGTTCGTCGAGAGCTTCCGCCAATGGGGCATCCACCCGGTCGGCATGCGCAGCATGTCGGTCGAGAGCCTGCTGTGGCCCGACCGAATGGCGGCGGAGGAGGCCACGTCGGTCCGGATCGACCCCGATGAGCTGCGATCGCTGTTCCGCGAGGAGCAGCCGCTGAACCTCGACGAGCCATCGGTCGGCCCGGGCCAGAAGAGCCGCCTCACGCAGGCGCCGCGGCTCCAGCCGTGGGACCTCGAGAGCGACCGCCGCCGGACCTGGGAAGGGGTCGAGGACGATGCCGCGGTGATCTGGGGCTGGCTGATGAAGGGCAAGGGCCGGAAGCTCCTGCCGATCATCGGCATCGTGGACGACGACTCGGCGCCCCCGACCGTGTTCCGATCGATGTCGAGCGGGTACAGGGTCGCGGTCGAGGTGCACTCGGTCCGCCGTGCGCTGCGCCGTAGCCCGCGCGGCGGCACGGTGGCCGACCTGGTGGTCGAGATCACGCAGCGCCGGCGCGGGTACTTCGACCCGGCCGTCCAGCACCGGAAGGACAAGCCGGGAACGAAGCTCGCTCCGGAGGACCGCGGCGACTTCCGGTACCGCGCGGGGTGCACGCTCCTGATCGACCCGAGCACGATGGACGTCCGCCGCGTCATCCGCACGGCGGGAAAGATCGACGACGATCGTCAGCTCGAGCGGGTCCGACGCTTCTTGACCGAGGGCGGTCTCGCCGCGGCGAACGCGTTCTATCCCGCGTCGGAGCTGTTCAACGAGCGCGAGCCGTTCGCGCTCCTGCACCGGAGCGAGGAGGCCTAGACGATGGCAAAACTCCTACCCCCCGCGGGTGGCGCGGCGGTCCGGATGTACCGCATCGGTCACGGCGATTGTTTCCTCCTCGCGCTCGACGGGAAGAAGGCGAACGACCCGGCCTACGTCCTCATCGACTGCGGCTACAAGCCGGGCTCGCCGAAGTTCATCCACACGTCGTCCAAGGAGATCGCCGACGACATCCTGTCCGCCACGGGCGGGCGCGTCGACGTCGCGGTCCTGACGCACGAGCATCAGGACCATCTCAACGCGATCACCGAGGCCAACTTCAAGGACCTCGAGATCGGCGAGACCTGGTGCGCGTGGACCGAGGACCCGGACGACGATCTGGCCAACGACCTGCGCAAGCGGTTCAAGGACAAGATCCTCGGCCTCCTCGCCGCGCGGCAGCGGTTGAGCGTTGCCGGAGACGCAAAGCGCGTCGGCCGGCTCGACGACCTCCTGGCGTTCGAGCTCGGCGGCGACGACGAGGGGTTCGACGTCGACGCGGCGCTCGAGCTCCTGGGTGTAGACGCGGCCGACTCCATGAACAAGCGGGCGATGAGGCTGTTCAAGGACAAGGCCGAAGCAGTGAAGTTCATCCGCCCGCACCAGCAGATCCTGCGCGTGCCGAAGGCCAAGAACGCGCGCGTGTTCCCGCTCGGACCACCGTACGACACTGATCTCCTCGCGACGCTGGACCCGATCGGGGACGAGGAGTTCGGTGTAGCTACGACCGCGCGCTCGGCGATCAGCCATTTCGCCGCGGCGGTTCTCGCCGCCGATCGCAACGAGCCGCCCGACGCGCCGTTCGGAAGCCGCTACTCGTTCCACTGGGAAGCGGCGCTCGACGGCAGCGATCCGTTCTTCACGACGTTCTACGGGAAGGATGGGGACCGGCCGGCGTTGCGAACACCCGGCTCGGACAGCGCGATCGAGGAGGCGAACCCCGCCTGGCGGCGCATCGACAAGGACTGGCTCTACGCCGCGGACCATCTCGCGCTCGACATGAACGATCAGACGAACAACTCGAGCCTCGTCCTCGCGTTCGAGCTGGGCGAGGGAGGCAAGGTCCTGCTGTTCGCCGCCGACGGCCAGCGCGGCAACTGGCTCTCGTGGTCCAAGAAGGAGTTCACGGACGGCGACAAGAAGATCTCGGCCAAGAGCCTGCTCGCGCGAACGATCCTGTACAAGGTCGGGCACCACGGCAGCCACAACGGGACGCTCAACGGCCGGGCGACCGACGCCTACACGAACCTGTCGTGGATGGCCGAGGGCGACCACGCGCGCGAGTTCTGCGCCATGATCACCGCCGTCCGAGCCTGGGCCGTGACACAGAAGGGCTGGGACCATCCGCTGAAGGCGATCAGGGACGCGCTGCTCAAGAAGGCCGCGGGGCGCGTGTTCCAGACCGACACCGACTTCGACGCCATGACGATGTCGCCCGGCAGCTCGACGTCCGACTGGAGCTCGTTCAAGAGGCGCGTGACCGGGACGCGGCTGTACTTCGAGTACCGGATCGACGGCGCCTGAACGGCTCAGTCGGCGTCGCCCGACCTCTCGCACACGCGCACGAACCGGAACACGTCGCCGACGCGGTACCCCTCGAGCGTCACCGTTCGCCCGGAGAGCGCCTCGGTCGGCGCGTCGCGGAACGGGTTCCCGCCCACGCGCTGGAGCCGGTAGCGCTTGCCCTCGGCCGTCGTGAGCACGACGCCCTGGTGCTCGCTCGCCGTGCCGTGGAGCACGCCGCGCGTCTCGACGCTCCCGGCGATCGTCTCGAGCTGGCGCGGAGGCATCGATTCATGACGTCGCGAGGACCCGTGTCCGGATGAGCCGCCCGCGCTCGTCGGTCTCCACCTTGATCATGCGCGCGTCAATGACGCGATCGGTCTTCTTGCGCGCGGAGTAATAGTACTCGTACGTCTCGGCCGAGGCCAAGGCGCCCGACGTTCGACGCTTCGCCGGAGCGACTGCGAGTGCCTTGCCCCTACGCAGCTCGGGCTGCACGATCTTTCGCTTCACCGCATGAACGAGTGGCTTGCCGAACACGAAGCCCTGGAGATCGACGGCGGCCGACTCTCGCGCCTTGGCGAATGCCGAGCCCGCGGCCCGGGCCATCGTCGGACGTGGCGCTCGGACGGCGACGGCGATCTTCTTGTCCGGTCGAGTGACGACGCGGCGCTCGGGCAACGTGGTTCTCAGCTGCACGGCGGCGACGTGCGCGTGCGCCCGCCGCGCGCGCCTCGCGGCGGCCTCCGATCCGTCGAGGCTCGCCATCGCCGGCGCATGGGGCCGGGGGACCAGATGGATCGAGGGATCGCCGAGCAGGTGGTACTGGATCAGCGTCTTCTCCTCGGCGATGTCCGGCACGTTCCCTTGCGCCTCGATCCACCGCAGGAACCCCTGCTTCGATTCGAGCAACGCCCGGCCCAGGGATGCCCCGTTCATCACGGCCTTGAGCGCGCCGGCGACGATCCAGTCGGCGCACTGCATGTCCTCGAAGCCGACCCATGCGATCGTCGTCGCGCCGAAGTAGCCGTACGCACCCTGGCGCAGGTAGGTCGTCGGGATCGGCGGCTCTCCCGGCGACACGGCGGCGGAGTCTGCGGGATCGAACACGAGCCCGCCGTAGCAGCACATCGCACCGACGACCGTTCCTGCGGTCGTCGTGTTCTTCAGGTCGGCGGACGACAGCACGTCGGGGTAGCTGTTGCCCTTCTGTCCGTAGAACGACGCGTCGATCGCCGCGCCGTGGCACTTGATCATCTGGAACTTCGTGCCGTAGCGCTGCGACGCGGCCCCAGGCGCCGTTCGCGTGGTCGGCGGGGAGATGAGAAGTCGATCCGCCGTGCGCGAGAGATACGAGACGCACGCATCCCCGGCCTTCTTCCACACGTCGCAGCACACGAGGTAGTCGTTCTGGAAATCACTGGCCGACCCAGGCTTCCACGCCTCGACCGCGGCGACGTAGTCCAGGAGTGCCGCAGGATCGCTCGCGCCGGGCAGGTCGGGGATGCGCCCGACGACGCGGTCCGGCACGAGGTAGCTTTGTCTGCGGCCCGCCACGAACGGCTTGGACGACGCGTACGGGTTGTCGGTCGGAACGAGCTGGTCCGAGTCGCCATTTTCTCCTTCGAACGATGGGTTCGGCACCTCGAAATACGGGACGACGTCACCCGAGCCGAGGAGGACGAGGTAGTCCGGCGACAGCGCGGCGAACAGCTGGTCGATCGCCTTCTTGCACTTCGACGGCGTTGGGTCCCCCGACACGGGGAGCGCCTTGTACTTCTTCAACGCTTTGGCGTCGTCGAGGTGCAGGTAGATCGTCGTCACGCCGCGAGTCGCATCCTTCTTGATCAAGCTGCCGATCGCCTTGTCGATGCGGGCTGCACCGGCGGCGCCATACTTGCGCTTGAGGTGGGACTCGAGCGTCGCGATGAGCTTGATCGTCTTCACGGTAGCTCCTCGAGCTTCAGCTCGTCGGACAGGATGTTCCGGGCTAGAGCGTTGAACTCGTCGATCCGCGCTTCCTTCTCCGGCCCGTCGGGCAGGCCACCGATCTCCTTGCGCAGCGATTCGGCCTTCCGCCGGAACTGAGCGTCGTTGTACAGCTTGACCGCGTCGACGAGCCCGTCGAGGACGGTGACGCCCGCCCCCTGAGACCGGTAGAACCGCTCGAGGATCGCGGCCGTGGCGGCCCGCGGGACGAAGCCCTCGAACGCGTTGTTCTTCCGTCCGTCGAGACTGATGACGACGTACGGCACGTCTCCCGTGTATTCCTCGTTGGTACCGACCTTCATCAGCCGGTCCCCCCGCAATTCGTAGCCCGTGAGCATCGACCGATCGAGCTCCTCGTCGGTCAACAGACGGAAGTCCGCGACGGGCGGCAGCGCCCCGGGGAGCGTGAACGTGAGCCCCTCGGTCGCGCGCATTACCGGCTGGCCATCGACGAGCGCTTCGCCGAGCCTGCCGATGAGTCGCGTCAGGATCCCGGCGCCAAACAGCACCCCGCTTGCCGGCGCGAACGCCGGGATGCCACCGAGGCCAGTGAACACGCTCGCGGCCTTGTCGAAGGCGTCCTTGGGGAACTCGTCGAACACGACCTCGATGGTCAGGATCGAGTCGGCCTGGGTCAACGCCGGAGCGTAGAACACGAGCGGCGTGCCTTCGTCGGTCGCCGCGGGAAGGGCGACCGACGCGTTTCGCCGTACGTCCTTCTTCAGGAAGTTCACTGCCCGCGGTGCCGCGTTGTACACCTCGATACCCTTCATGGCGCTGACGACGAGCATGTCCTTGGCCCCACCGAACGCGCCCTTCGGGTAGCGGCCCGTGTACACGTTGCGAATCATCACGGTCAACGGTTTGCCCGGACCGACCGGAAAGAACTCGGTCGGCGGTGCGGCCGCCATGCTCCGGGCGAACGAGCGATCGGCGACTTTCTCGCGAAACGCCGCTTCGGTGTACAGCTTGGAACCCAGGGCGCGATAGATCGGCATGGCGTACCTCCGTTCCAAGTGGTCGGACTCACGTGCCGGATTACCGCGAGCTCTGTGGAGGTCTTCAGGACCTGGCGTGTCGATCGCGCAGACGCGGCTACTTCGGAGATTCAAACTTGTTTGTCCAGACGATCGAGTATACGGAGAACCTCGAGCTCGTTCTCGGGCCGGCATGGGCTTCGAACTCTTCCGAACTTGTGGCGTCGAGTAGGCTGGGCAACGACCAATCGTGGTTCGGTCGTTGGTACGACACCTCTCCGGGAAAGGACACCCGCTGCCCGAGCTTCTGGTCAAGGAACGTCCTCACAGCGTCCTTTCCTTCGCAACTGAGCATACGAGGCCAGTAGATGTCGAGGACCCGCTGTACCTCGGATACTCGCTGCTTGCCGGCAAGATCCAGCAACGCCAACGCCGGTACCATGAATACGCTGTTCGCCGTGGCCAGAAGCTCGCACACTTGCTGCTGGACGGCGAACGTGTCGGTCCACAGCTGTGCATCGCCGCCGAGCGCCAGCGCACCCGCATATGCGGCACCGATATCGATGTCCAGATCCTCGACTACCCCTTGTCTGAACGCCGGCAACCGGAAGTCTTTCCACCAGGCGGTGAGTGCCGTGAGCGCGGTCGGGCGAAGATGTGCCCGTGTCGCGTAGTGTCGGCACGCAACGAGGATGCAGGCCCCACGCGCCCACGAATCGTGGTGTCGCCAGCCCTCTTGAAGGAGATCCGCCCATACGGTGTTTCCCCCGGACCCCAGCGCGGCCTGACCAATCGCCGCGAGGGCGATCACGTCGTCGCAGCGTGACTCGACTACGGAATTCCCCAGGCAACGCGCGACGAGCAACGCCTCGTCGACCGGGAAGCTGTCGGGCAACAACGCCGCCAGCCGCTTGCCGCTCAACTCTACGAGCTGCTCCAGCGGGCGGTGTGTGGAATCTCTCTCGCGGAACACCTGGTGATCGAATACTCGCTCGATCTCCTCGCACCACTGTTCCAATCGACAGACGAAGTCACGCCGGTCCCAGTCGCTTTCCAGCAGGACCCTTCGATACGCATCGATGTAGACGTCCTTTTCTCGCCATTGCACGCCTGCGGAAAGACAGGCGTGCGTGCGGAGCACGGGGTCCGAGTCGTAGCTCCCGGTTGGAACGACACGAATCAAGCGCTGTCTCAACAAATAATCCAGTTCGGGAATCAGTTCGAGTTGGCTGTGCGACAGCATAGCAGCCAGATGTTGCAGCGGGACGCCGGTTCTCGAGGCACAAGCCATGGCACCGATCGCACTCAGGCCCAGCCCGGTCTGTACGAGTTGAGGCAGCGCCTGAAGCAGGAGTTTGCCCCAACTCTCGACCGGTTCCTGTCCGCGAGTCCAGCCGTGGTGCTCGGCAGCCGCCAGGATGCGAAGCTGCGCAGGCGACACCTTCTGTCCCGCGGCGAACAGGGCCTGCAGGGCGGCATGTGTGTGGGGCGTGCCGAAGATCTCGCACGCAGCAGCGATCTCTTCGTTCGCCAGGGCCGGAACGATGATCAGGCGTTCATCGCATTCCGTGGCGCAACCTAGCGATCGAAGGACTTGCTCGCCGACGGCTCGATCGCTCGTGGTCACGGCCAGATGCTTGATCGTGTTGGAGCGCACATACAACCGCTCCAACCGCGGCGCGTTGCACGAGGACGCGCCGTCAACGACGATCGTCACCGCGTTTGCAATCGGACTCGAATTGAACTGCGCGAGGCTGGCATCGAACCAAACACGACTGGCGCCCAAGTGACCGCCGGCCGCGGCCGCAAGCTGCGACTTGCCCATTCCGGAGTCGCCCGTGATGACGCAAAGCCCAAACGGTCGGCCGGGGACGGGGCGATGCAGGGCTTCCACCACGCGAGCCATCAAGGCGTCTCGGGGAAGGGAAGCTGCAGGAATCGCCCACGGGTCGAAGACTCCGGAGTCCTGACCAAACACAAGAGAGGCGCTCGGAAAGGCGGTCAAGATCTGGGATGATGAACGTGCAAATCCGACTGCCGCGGTCTCTCCCATGTAGGACGAAACGAGCCCGACGACACCGCCGAGTGACTCGCTCCATAGGGGTCCGCCGCTGAAGCCCCGCGCAAGCGACGGGCTGCCGTCGGAACGAACGACAACCGACTCATCCGGACGAAAGGCGACGACGAGTCCCGAAAAAGGGAGTCCGCCCTCGACATAGAGCTCAGGAAAGCCGTATGCGGTGACCTGTGTGCCGATGGCAACCTGGTCCTTCGGCACGATGGGTGCGCGCGCACATTCCTTGGGCGCAGCATTCGAAAGCTCGACCAGAACCACACGATCGGCGTCAAGGTCGTCCGAGCTGTCGCACCCAGTTCCGGCGATCGAATCGACTCCCGGTAGAAATGGGAACCGACACACGACCTTCCGGCCGGGAGTGCCAAGCACATGGCCGACGGTCGCCACGGCACGGCTCGAGACGAGCACGCCGCAACCAAGGACCTGTTGCGTATCTCGATCGACGACTCGCACAAGCGCACGGCCGAACGGTGATGGACTCATTGTTCCTCGCCGCGGCGAACCTAGCGTGATACCGGTTCGTTTCGTTTCCACTTCAGTCCGATCCTGAAATCCACCGCGCCTTCAACCGAAGCGAGTGCGGGCAAGCCACCCTTCGAGGAGAGTTTGACGCCGACGTCAATGCAGACTTCGTCGGCAACGTCTCGATATGCTTTCTGAAAGTCAGCCAGCGCAGGTCGTAGCGAGCTCAGTGCTTCATCGAATCGGGCCGCAGCGGCCTTTCCGACGCTCGAACCCAGCCCGGCGCGGATCTCCCCTTCTTGCACCGAGGTGCACTCGAACTCCACCACTTCGCCTGTAGACGCGACAAAAGCGAGACTCTGTTTCATGACGACCTCCCTTGCTGCCGTTCCTCTCGTCCCCAGTCTTGCCGCGTGTTTCCCGGGCCGGAATCGGCGTATTCGCGGATTCCAGCGCACGACTCGCTGGCTGGCAAGAGCAAGTCCTGCCGCCGCAAGTCGCTCCTTTCCATCGTCACGGCGTGGTGACGCCGGCGAAGTTGAGCAGATCGGCGAACGTGAAGTTCCCCGGCGTGGCCGAGGGCAACGACGGCGTGAAGCCCGCCGTGTGGACGAACGACGTGGCTTCGCGCTTGAGCATCCGGACGAAGGTCCGGGCCACGATGCGGGAGCCGACCGGGCCGAGCTTGTCGCCGCCCTGGAGCACCGCGGCCTCGCGCAGAATGTAGTACCAGAGCGGGGTCTTCTTCAGCAGGATCCCGCCCGCCGAGTTGAGCACCGCGAGTTCGTTGGGCGGGAGGCCGGCCTGGATCTGCGCCGCCGTCATCGGCGCGACGCCGAACTGCCTGGCCATGCCCTGGCCGCTCGGAAGGCCCAGCGCCAGGCCGCGCCTGAGGTTGCGCTGCGCCAGGATCGTCATCATTCCCGTGAAGCCGGGCAGCATCTCGAGGCCGCTCGCCAGCACGCTGTCGATCTTGCGCGCCTTGTTGTTCACCGGAACGACGAACCCCGTGTCGAAGAACGCGTTGAAGTCGACGACCCAGTTGGAGAACACGGGGAGCCGCGGGACGCGCGCGAACTCGAAGACCTGGCCCAGCGTGGCGGTCGGGAAGTTGAAGTTCACCCAGTACTGGTCGCGGATCATGCTGTGGCCGAACCGGTACGCGGCAACCGCGAACTCGACCGGCATCCGGAACGCGCTGTTGATCGGCGCGACGACCGAGGTCATCGCCGAGCTGACGACGGACGCGCCGCAGATGCGCTCGAGGAAGTCGTGGACCACCGCCCACTGGTAGTGGTGCTTCACGATCTTCTTGGCCTCGACGAAGCTGTCCCCGGTGAACCCGGCGGCGACGAGCATGTCGACCACGCGGTTGTGGAACCGCAGCATCGCGTGGTGGAGCTGCGACACGATCAGGTTCTCGTCATTGCGGGGGTCGCCGATGATTGCGGTCAACGTCGTGGGAGCGCGGGGCACGTCGAAGTCCGACTTCTGCACCATCGCTGCCGGCGTGCCGGCCGCTCCCGCGGGGCCGCCGGGGCCGACCGGCGTGTTCGAACCGACGACGAGCCGGATCGCGGTCGACGGGCCGCTCGACGGGAACACGTAGCGGTACGGATCGAGCGCCGGGCCGCGGCCGTATACCGAATCGAGATCGAGCACCGGACTGCGCATGTTGTGGATCGTGTTGGCGTCGGTCGCGGCGTCGAGCGTCGACGACACGTCGAACGTGATGTCGTGGTCGACGAACTGTCCGACGTAGGTGAACCCGGCCGGGATGGGGGAGTCGGGGGCGGTCTCCCGGCCGGGATCACCCATGAGCGCCCCAAGCTGATCCATCAGACCGATCGACGTCGCGTTGAACGGCAGCTTCGTCGCCGCACGAATCCCGGGCGACGACATGTAGCCGAACATGTCGGCGCACGGCGACTTGAGCCAGGCCCACGGGAACCAGGCGAGCGACAGCCGGGCGCCGTGGAACCGACGGGCCTCGTGCTTGAGAGCAGAAACCGACGCTCGCACCTCGACCGGAACGCGGTCCATCGGAACGGCGCTCTTGGGATCGACGCGCTTCGCCGCTTCCATCACCGTCGCGGTGTCGGCACCGGGCTTCACGCCGCTCTCGCTCAGCCGCCGGCGCAGCTCGTTCGCGCTCCCCGCCCGGACCTTCGTGCGCCGGCGGCGGGCCGGCGGCGACTCGATCTGCGCCTGTACGTAGGCTGGAAGCGGCCCCGGGCCGGTCGTAGCCTTCCGGGTCCTCTTGGGCGGTCTCCTCGGTCCTCGTTTGGCCATGGGTCCCTCCACCTCTTTCAGTAGGAGGAGTCGGACCTGTCGGGTGGATTCCCGACGGCGGCAATCCGGGGGGCATGTCCGACCCCATCGGTGGAGGCCCTTGGATGTCAGCCGTCTCGAGCGCCATGACGTGTACAATCGCAGGATCCCGAACAGGCATCCCCCGGAGGGGCCTTGCCGCCATGCCCGCCGACCAGGTCGACGCCGAGGACAGGCGTGCCGTCTCGCGGCTGCTGCTCGAGAGCCTGGACCTGCTCGACGGCGTCGTGCGGTTCCTCGGCCGGCGCTACGGACTTTCGCGCGACGAGGAGGCCGACCTCGCGAGCGAGGTCAAGCTCAAGCTGCTCGACGACGATCACCGGATCCTGCGCAGCTTCCGGCACACGAGCAGCCTGAAGACGTTCCTCGTCGGTGTCGCGCACAATACGCTCGTCGATCAGCTCCACGAGCGCTGGGGCAAGTGGCGCCCGTCGGCTGCGGCGCGGCGGCTCGGCCCGGCGGCGATCGAGCTCGAGCGATCGATCCAGCGGGACCAGCGAACGGCGGAGGAGGCGATCGAGATCCTGACCGGCGCCGGCGCGGCCTCGCGCGAGGAGCTGTGGCGAATGCACGGGCTCCTTCCGCCGCGCGAGCGTCGCTCGCGGGTCGACGACGGAGTGCTGGCCGAGGTTCCCGCTCCGCGGGGCAACGCCGACTCCGAAGTCCGGGCCGCCGAGCGCCGGGCGGTCGCGCTGCGCGTGACCCGTGTGCTCGACGAGTTCCTCGAGAACCTCGATCCACGCGACGCGCTCCTGCTCCGACTTTCGTTCAGCGGCGGCTGCACGGTGACGCACATCGCACAGATGTGGGGCGAGGACCGGCGCCACCTGTACCGCCGGATCGAGACGCTCCTCCGATCGCTCCGGCGCGCGCTCGAGGCGGCCGGGATCGACGCAACGATGGCGTCCGATCTCGTCGCGTCCCGCGATACCGATCTGCACGTCGCCCCGCTCCGCGGCTCGACGGGCGTGGACGTGCCATGACCACCGTCGCCACCTGCCCCGGCCTCGAGCCGCTCGCCGCCCTCGCCGACCGTCGGCTGTCGGGCGAGCAGGCTCGCGCGGTCGAGCAGCACGTCGCGCGCTGCGAGCGGTGCTTCGCGACGTACCGGGAGATGCTCGAGTACGCGGTCGCGGACCGGCCTGTCGTGCAGCCGGTCACGCCCGTGCGGCCGACTCCGTATCGCTACCCGGTGTGGCTCGCCGCGGCGGCTGCGGTGACGCTCCTATTCACCGCCATCGTGTGGATCGGCGTGCGCGACCGGAGCTCCGGTCCCCTGGACGACCTCGTCGCCGCCGTCGGTGCGCGGCGGCTCGTCGAGCCGCGGCTCAGCGGTGGCTTCGCCTACGCGCCCCTCCCGTCGCCGATCCGCGGCGTGCGCGAGCTCGACCGGAGCGATCCCGTGAACTGGAAGATCTTCGAGGCCGCGGCCAAGGCGAACGAGCGCGTCCGCGACCCCGAGGCAACGGCCGACGACCGGCGCGCCCTCGCGCTCGCACACCTCGTGCTGCAGGATGCGAGCGCGGCGATCGAGCAGCTCGAGCGCATGCTCGACGCGGCGTCGGGCGACGCGCGCCTGCTCAGCGATCTCGCGGCGGCGCATCTCGTGCGGGCCGATCGTGAGGACCGACCGCTCGACCGGACGAAGGCGATCGACCTGGCCGCCCGTGCCGTCGATCGCGATCCGAACCTCCTCGAGGCGCGGTTCAACCTGGCGCTTGCGCTCGAGAAGCTCGAGACCTCCGGGCGCGCCGAGGGCGAGCCGGGCGCGGCGTCGCGGGCGGTCGCCGCGTGGCGCGACTACCTGACCCGCGATTCGACCTCGCTGTGGGCCGTCGAGGCCAAGGAGCGGCTGGCGCACCTCGAGCCCCGCGCGTCCGACGCGCGTGTACGAGATCCGTCGGGGGCGTGGACGGAGCTCGTCGAGAAACTCCTTCCCCGCTGGATCGGCTCCTCGCCCCCCGAGCGCGCGGCGAACATCGGGGCCGCGATCGACCTGGCCGCCACGCTCGACCGAACGACCGGCGGTGTCTCGGCTGGCACGATCGTCGCGTCGATGCGCGATGGGAGCGCGGTGGCATGGGCCGCCGGGGTCGAGCGGTACCGGAACGGCAAGCAGGACTACGAGCGCGGTCGGATGAGCGTGGCCGCGCGCTCGTTCGCGGCTGCGTTCGCAGCGCTCGATGCCGCACGGAGCCCGCTCGCGGCGCACGCGCTGCTGTACGTGGCGATCACCGACTATTACGCGGGCCGGCTCGATCTGGCCGAGACGCGGCTCGATCGGGTGAGCGACTCGGCGACCGCGAGGCGCGACCCGCTGCTCGAGGGGCGGGTGCGCTGGATGCAGGGGCTCGTCCGCGGCCGGCACGGGGACTTCGGCACGGCGCTCCGGCGCTATCGCGAGGCGCTCCGGGCGTTCGAGCGCGCGGGCGATCACGGGAGCGCCGCGAGCATGCACTTCCTCCTCGCCGAGGACCTCGACATTCTGGGCGATATCGACGAGGCCTGGGCCCATCGCGGGCGCGCGCTCGATCTCGCGTACCTGGCGCCGAACGGGCTCTCGGTCTCGATCGAGTCCGACGCGGCCCGCGCGGCGCTCGCGCGCGACATGCCGTGGGCCGCGCGTGCGCTTTTCACCCCGACCCTCGACCTGCAGGACGCGCCGTCGTGGATCGAGAGCGAGCTGATGCGCGCACGGATCGAGTCGCGCCTCGGACATGGGGAGGCAGCGCAGGATCGGCTGCGCCGGGCCCGCGCGCGCGTCGACGAGATCGACGACGCCGACCTCGAGGCGCGCTACACAGCGCAGCTCGATCAGGTCGAGGGTGAGATCCAAGGCAGCACCGACGCCCTTCGCTCCGCGCTCGCGTACTACGAATCGGTCGACAGCGCGGTGCAGCTGCCCGGTCTGCACCTCGCGCTCGGGCGCGCGCTCGAGCGACAGGATCGGGCGGAGGAAGCGCGCGCGCACTACGAGAGCGGCGTGCGGGCGCTCGAGCAGGCGGGGGCGACGATCACCGAGGAGGCTCGGCGCGTCGGGCTCCTGTCCGAGTCGGCCCCGCTGTTCGACGCCGCGGTGCGGCTCGAGGCCGAGCGCTTCGATCGTCCCGATGCGGCGTTCGCCCTGGCCGAGCGGGCGCGCGCGGTCGAGCTGGCCTACCCCGGCCCGGGGACGGCGCCGCTTGCGCTGGCCGAGCGGATCCCCGCCGATGCGGCCGTGCTGTACTACGCCACGACCCCGGACCGGCTGCTGCGCTGGGTCATCGCCGGGCAAAAGGTGCGCTTTTCGTCCTCGTCGGTCCCGCGGACGGTGATCGAGCGGCTGATTGAGCAGCTCGAGGCCGCGATCGCTCTGCGCGACGACGTCGAGGCTCGGCGCGCCTCGGCCGCGTTGTTCGAGATCCTGGTGCTTCCGGTGGAGCAGGGGCTCCCGGCGCAGGGCACGTTGTGGGTCGTGCCCGATGGGCCGATCCATCAGGTGCCGTTCGCTTCGCTGTATGACGAGCGCTCGGGCAAATACCTGGTCGAGCGGTTCGCCGTGGTCATCGCACCGAGCGCGGCGCTCGTGGGGCCCGAGCGCAAACTCGCGGCGGGACCGCCGCGCTGGCTCGTCCTCGGCGACCCGGCGTTCGACCGGACGCTGTTTCCACAGCTCGAGCCGCTCCCCGCCGCCGAGCGCGAGTCGCAGGCACTGGCCTCGATCCATGGCGGGGCCACGCTGCTCACGGGACCGGCCGCCACGGGACCGAGGTTCCTCGCCGAGATCGAGCGGGCGAGCCTCGTGCACTTCGCCGGCCACGCGATCGCGAACGAGCGGTTCCCGCTGCTTTCGGGTCTGATCCTCGCTCCGGCCCGCGACGGATCGCACTCCGGCCTGGTCCAGGGGCTCGAGCTGCGGCGGACGCACCTGCGCCCGGACGCCGTGGTCGTGCTCGCCGCGTGCCGGTCGGCGCGGGATCCGGCGCGCGGGGCGACCGGGACGTCGAGCCTCGCCGGGGCGATCCTCGCCGCGGGTGCTCGTGAAGTCGTCGGCTCGCTGTGGAGCGTCGAGGACCGCGACGGCGAGGCGCTGCTGCTCCGGCTGCACCAGGAGCTCGAGGCGCGCGGGTCGGCGATCGCGGCGCTGCGCGCGGCGCAGCTCGACCGGCTGGCCAACGGCGATTCGCCCCGCACCTGGGGCGCGTATCAAGTCATCGCACGCATCCAAGTCCGCACGAAGAGGGAGGGGACCTCATGAGTTATGACTTGACGATCGACTTCACCGGGCTGTGTACGTTCGTCACGAACGACGCGCCCGAGTGGCTGCGCGTGATCCTGCTGCGGGACACGACGGGCGCGGCGCCACACGCTCCGCGGCTGACGTTCGACGTCCGGGACAAGCTCGACTTCAAGGGCACGGACTCGATCTCGAACGTCGTGCAGCTGCCGAACGGAGCGCAGATCGCGTCGTGGGACCTCTCGGGCAAGATCCTCGAGCTCAGCGGGGTGGATACCGGAACGCCGAACACCGTGCTGTGCTGCGGTCCGAAGACGCCCGAGGCCGAGGAGCCGCGCGATCCACCCGAGGAGCTGAACTTCTGCTGGGTTCCGTCGCTCGAGCGTCTGTGCGGGAAGGGCGAGGTCAAGCCGGCGTTCAAGGGCGACGACCCGGGCCTCAACGGGCCGGTGGGCGCGCGGTTCGACACCAAGCGCGGCTTCCTGTTCAGCAACGCCGAGGTGAACCGGACCCTCCAGCCCGGGGGCGTGTTCGAGTTCCAGCCCGGCGGGAAGCGCCAGTATCTGTCCGACGCGGTGCGGCTCGAGATTCGCGGGCTGACGAAGGCGGTGGAGCTCAAGGCCAAGACGTTCGGCGGGCAGGAAGTGGGCGTCCTGCGCCTGGAGACGAAGAAGAACAAGGCGATCGCGCTGTCCCTGACGAACCTTCCGGTCCTCATGCCCGAGAATGCGGAGGAGCACCACGAGCACGGTGCGGGTGCGATCAATCACTTCAAGATGTACTACGGACTCCTCGATCAGGCTCCGGCGTCGTTCCCCGTCCCCGAGCCGGCCGTGGCCGGACCCCAGGTGGTCGCCGGCCTCTTCCCGGCGCGCTGCACGCCGTCGTCGACACCGTAGGACATGCGCGGTAATGCGGGCCGCCGGTCCGACCAACCGGCAAAGGCAGGCGGGCTCCTCTGCGGGTGGCCGGCCAGCCGGCCCGTCGGCGGGGCAGATCCGTCGAACGACGGATCTGCCCCTCACGGCGAATGGAGGGATTGAACATGGACTACTCGCCGAAGATGAAGCTCCAGCGGCTCGACCTGCTCCCCCGGCTCGATCCCCGGCTGCAGCGAGCGCTCGAGAAGCGCAAGCGCGGGCTCACGCCCCAGGCGTCCTGCTCGACCGACCCTGGGGAGATCGCGATCTCGGCCCGCGTGTCAGACATCGGGGCGTGGCGCGGCATGACCGAGGTGCGCGGCGGCGCGGAGGTTCGCCGTGGCACCGAAGGCGAATGGATCGTCACCGGCCGGATCCCGATCCAGCACATCGGCCGGATCCGTCAGGCTCCGTTCGTCAAGAGCCTGAAGCCTGCACGTCGCCTGAAGCCCGCCCTGGAGGACACAGTTCAGGAGATCCGGGCCGGCGGAGGCCTGCCCGCCGGCGCCCGCGGCAACTTGGGCCAAGGCGTCGTCGTCGGGATCGTCGACTTCGGCTGCGACTTCGCCCACGAGAACTTCCTCCATTCGGACAACACGACACGCTTGCTCGCGCTGTGGGATCAGACCGGCCCGTCGAACTCCAAGAGCCCCTTCGGCTACGGCCGGCTCATCCGGCCCGAGGAGATCAACCAGGCGCTGGAGAGTGGCTCGCCCTACGCTGCCCTCGGGTACGACCCGGGCGTCGGGGCGCACGGCACGCACGTCATGGACATCGCGGCGGGGAACGGCGCCGGCACGGACGCTCCTGGCGTGGCTCCGAACGCGGACCTGATCTTCGTCCATCTCGCCAGTACCGACGTGCCATGGAGCGGGGAGCAGGTCGTCGGCCGGTCGTTCGGGGACTCGGTCCAGCTGCTCGAGGCGCTGAAGTTCATCTTCGATGAAGCGGACACGCGGCCGTGCGTCGTGAACGTCAGCCTCGGCACGAACGGTGGACCGCACGACGGCAGCACGCTCGTCGAGTTGGGGATGGACGATCTCCTGCGGGAGCAGCCGAACCGCGCGATCGTGATCGCGGCGAGCAACTCGTTCGCCGACGGGATCCACGCCGCAGGTGCGGTCCCGCAAGGCGGATCCACCGATCTGCTGTGGCGCGTGTCCGACGGCGACTGGACGCACAACGAGCTCGAGGTCTGGTACGACGGGAACGACGAGCTGGAGGTCGAGATCATCGCGCCGTCCCAGGAGAGCCTGGGGACACTCGGACTTGGCCAGAGCGGACGCGTCGACGACGAGCAAGGGAACACGGTCGTGTTCATCGCGCACCGCCAAAGCGATCCAAACAACGCGGACAACGTCTGCGGTGTGTTCCTCGAGCGTGGCGCTGCGGGCGGCGACTGGACGATCCGCCTGAAGGCCGTGACGGTTCAGAACGGCGGCGCGTTTCACGCGTGGATCGAGCGCGACGACCGCGCGCCGTCGCTGTTCGTCCCGCCCCACGACAACTCGCACACGCTGGGCTCGATCTCCTGCGGTTCGAAGACGATCGTCGTCGGATCGTACGACGCGCATCGATCGGACGTTCCGCTATCGTGGTTCTCGAGCGCCGGGCCGACCCGCGACGGGCGCCACAAGCCCGAGCTCAGCGCTCCGGGCCACGTCGTGTGGGCCGCGGGCTCGTCGACGGGCGACGACACGGTCCGCATGTCGGGCACGAGCATGGCCGCACCGGCAGTGACGGGCGTGGTCGCCCTGGCGCTTGCCGAGGCGCTCGCGAACAGTGTCCCGCTGCCGATCGACACGCTGCGCCAGATCCTGATCCAGTCGGCGCGCACGAGTCCGCCGAGCGCGTCGTGGGACGCGCGCTACGGGGAGGGCCGTGTCGACGCCAAGGCCGTTCTCGAGGAGGTGCAGAGGCTCGGCCAGGCGCCGATCGTCAGGGCCCCGCGCCCGGGGCGCCGGCCGGACGCGCCGCCCCCGGCGCCGTAGTACGCTCTCGGCGTGACGACGCGCAAGAAACCGAAGCTCGGGCCCCTCGTTCGCGAGGGGCCCGTCGATCTCGGCAAGCTCGACCTGGGGCTGCGCCGCGCGATCGACCGAGCGCCCGAAGAAGTAATCGACGTGATCATCCGCGTGAGGACGGCCGATCACGTGCCGGCGGGCGTCGACCTCCGCGGCCGGATCACTTCGCAAACGCTGACCGCGCGGGTGCGCGTCGGCGACCTGGTCCAGGTCGCGCAGGACCCCGAAGTACTCTCGGTCGCCGGCTCCGAGCCTCTGCCTCTCGTCCCGCCGAAGCGCGAGCCGGAGCCGCGCTAGGCGCTCCGGCTGCACGAGCAGTCGCGGCAACCGTGCTCGGCGCAGGTGCCGCAGCACCGCTCGAGCTGGCGCCGCAGCGCCTCGCGCGCGCGGAACAGGCGGACCGACGCGTTGTTCGGCGTGACGTCCGTCTCCTGCGCGAGCTGCTTGACCGAGATGCCGTCGAGCTCCACACGGCGCAGCGCTGCCGCGTACTCCGGCTTCAGCGTTCCGAGGAGCGCCGTCGCGCACTCGCACACCGTGCGCATCAGCTCGGCGTCGACCGCCGGCTCGGCGAGAGCGCCCTCCGCCGAATCGGCGAAGATCCGCTTCTCCGAGCTCGCCTTGCGCCAGTGGTCGACCAGCGCGTTTCGGAGCGACCGGTAGAACCACGCGACGACCGAATCCGTCTCGCGCAGCTGGTCTGCGCGAGCCAGGCCGCGCACGAACGCCTCCTGCAGGATGTCTTCGGCCACCTCGCGGGAGCCGACGCGGCGCTCGACGAAGGCCAAGAACCGGCGGTGGTTCTCGACGAGCACCGTCAAGGCCGCGTCGTCCATCTCAGCAGCCGCAGCAGCCACAGGGGCTCGGCGTGGGCTCCTGACCGCACGTACAAGGCGAGCAGGTGCAGGCGGGGCAGCAGGTACACGGGTTCTGGGCTCGATCCGACATCGGGTGCCTCCTTATTCTGGGCCTCCTCGGCCCGTTTCATCCATGCAGACGCGGAGCCGGGCCCAGTCTTACACTAGGGGCCGTGAGCCGAGAGGCGATCTACCCGTCGAGGCGTGGGGACCCGCCGCCGCGGGCATTCTTCGAGCCGCCGCGGCCGGCCCTGGGCGACAAGACGTTCGTGCTCGAGCTGGGGGAGCTGCGGATCCGGCTCGACCGGCTCGACGCCGAGCGCGAGGCCGAGCTGCGCGAGCGGTTCGGCGCCTACGCGCCGGCGACCGTGTCTCCCGACGCCGATGCGCTGCGCGTGTCGGTCGGACTCGAAGACCGCGCGTACTTCGTCACGCCGCCCGAGACGCCCGAGCTGAACCCGGTGTTCCTGGGCTTCGACGCCGACGGGACGGTGCGGTACATGGGGTACAAGGTCGCCGGGTGGATCGACACGAAGAGCCGGAGCGGTGTCCTGCTCCTGGCCAAGGGTGGCTACGAGCCAGACGTGAGGGCGATCGAGAACTACGTGCGTGTGGCGACGGCGTGGATGGCGATCGACCTGGGCGGTGCGCTCGTCCATGCGGCGAGCGCGGTGTGGAACGGCAAGGGCTACCTGTTCTACGGCGAGTCGGGCGCCGGGAAGTCGACGCTCGCCGAGAACGACCGCCGGGCGCAGATCGTCAGCGACGATCTGTCGCTCGTGCTGCCCGATCGGGGCGGGACGCTGCACCTCGTAGGCTCGCCGTTCCGCGGCACGTACGACGGCGGCCCGCCGGTCCACGGCGCGTTTCCGCTGGCCGCGGGGTACCGGCTCGTCCAGGCCGACGAGGCCGCGGTCGATCCCGTGCCTCGCGCGCGCGGGTTCGCCGAGCTCGTGGGCAACCTCCCGTTCGTCGCCGAGTCGCTCGTCGAGCGCCCGGACGTGCTGACGCGCGTGCAGGCCGCGTTCGCGAACGTGCCGCTCGCGCACCTCGAGTTCCGCAAGGGCGACGATTCGTACTGGGACGCGATCGCCGCCGGATGACCGAGCTCGCCTCACGCGCCGCCGCGCTGTGCGGGCTCGTCCTGTTCATCGCCATCGCGTGGGGCGTGTCCGAAGGCCGCAGGCGCTTTCCGTGGCGCGTCGTCGCCTGGGGCCTCGGGCTGCAGCTCGGCCTGGCGCTGATCCTGTTGCGCAGCCCGGCGAGCCGCGCGTTCTTCGTCGCCGTGAGCGACACGGTGAGCGCGTTCATCCGGTTCACCGAGATCGGCACCGACTTCATCTTCGGCTCGCTGCGCCAGACCGGGTTCTCGTTCGCGCTCGACGTGCTGCCGATCATCCTCGTCATGGGGAGCCTGTTCGCGATCCTGTACCACTGGCGAGTCGTCCAGCTCGTCGTGCACGTGCTCGCCCGCGGCCTGTCGCGCACCATGGGCATCTCCGCCGCCGAAGCGCTGTCGACCGTGGCCGACGTGTTCGTCGGGATGGTCGAGGCGCCGTTGCTCGTGCGGCCGTACCTCGCGCGCATGACGCGCAGCGAGCTGTTCACGGTGATGACCGCGGGGATGGCGACGATCGCGGGCTCGGTGCTCGTGGCGTACGCGAAGATGCTGGGGGGCGGGGACTATGCCGGGCACCTCGTCGCCGCGAGCTTTCTCGCCGCACCGGCCGCCGTGCTCGTGGCCAAGGTCATGGTGCCCGAGACGGCGGTGCCCGAGACCTCGAGCGCATCGGCGGCCACGGTGCCGGTCGAGTCGGTCAACACGATCGATGCCGCGGCCGCGGGCGCCGTCGCCGGGCTGCGGCTCGCGGCGAGCGTCGGGGCGCTGCTCCTCGCGTTCGTCGCGCTCCTGACCATGGCCAACGCCGGCCTCGAGCACGCGGGCGCGTGGGTCGGGATGCCGGGCCTGACGCTCCAGCGGATGCTCGGCTGGGTCTTTTCTCCCGTCGCGCTGCTCCTCGGGATCGCGCCGGCCGAGGCGCAGACGGTGGGCGCGCTCCTCGGCGTCAAGACCGTGCTCAACGAGCTCCTGGCGTACCGCGACCTGGGAGGGCTCGTCGTCGCGGGCGGGATCTCGCCGCGCGGGGCGGTGATCAGCTCCTACGCGCTGTGCGGCTTCGCGAACTTCGGCTCGCTCGCGATCTTGCTCGGCGGCGTGGGGGCGATGGTGCCCGAGCGGCGGCCCGAGATCGCGCGCCTCGGGTGGAAGGCGATCCTTTCGGGGACGCTCGCGAGCCTGATGACCGGGAGCGTCGCGGCGATCCTGCTCTGACGGGAAAGGGGGCTCGACATGCCCGTCCGCAGCGTGAGCGATCGCGTGCGGGTCCGTTCGCTGCGCGCGCAGGACGAGCGGGAGTTCCTGGCTTCGACGCGTCGCAGCCAGCGGCTCCACCGTCCGTGGGTCACGCCGCCTCGAACGCCGTCCGCGTTCCGGGCCTACGTCGCACAGGGCCGGCGGCCGTCGTGCCGGCGGTTCGCCGTGTGCCTGCGCTCGACGTCCGAGATCGTCGGGATCGTCAGCCTGAGCGAGATCGTCCGCGGCTGCTTCGACAGCGCGTACCTCGGGTACTACGCGTTCTCGCCGTACGACGGCCGGGGGCTGATGGAGCAGGGGCTGCGGCACGTGATCACGGATGCGTTCCGCGTGTGCGGCCTGCACCGTCTCGAGGCGAACGTTCAGCCGGGGAACGGCCGGTCGATCCAGCTGGTCGAGCGGTTGGGGTTCCGCAAGGAGGGGCTGTCGCCGAGGTATCTCAAGATCGGCGGGCGCTGGCGGGACCACGAGCGCTGGGCGATTCTCGTCGACGAGTGGAGGACGGTGTTACGATGAAGCCGAAGGTCGTGTACCTCGTGCTGTGCGTCGTCGGGACGCTGTTGCCGTGCTCGCAGCTCGTCCCGTTCCTCGTCGAGCACGGGCTCGATGCGCGGGCGTTCGTCGAGCAGCTGTTCTCGACGCGGATCTCTGGCTTCTTCGGTCTCGACGTGATCGTGTCGACCGTGGTGCTGTGGGTCCTCGTGGGGGTCGACGGGCGCAGGGCCGGGGTCCGGCACGCGTGGGCCCCGGTCGCCGCGAGCCTCGTCGTCGGTGTGTCGCTCGGCCTGCCGCTGTTCCTGGCCCTGCGCGAGGCACGCATCGATCGCGCGCCGGCTGGCGTAGAATCAGCGGTCCCGTGAACGCGATCCAGGACCTGTACCCGGAAGACTTCGCCCACTGCTTCGGCTGCGGGCGCGACAATCCGCTGGGTCACAAGCTCAAGAGCTTCGACCAGGGGGACGAGACGGTCGCGCATTTCACGCCACGGGCCGACCACATCGCGGTGCCGGGCTTCGTCTACGGCGGGCTGATCGCGTCGCTCATCGACTGCCATGCGATGGCCACGGCTGCCGCGGCGGCCGAGCGCGCGGCGGGACGGTCGATCGGCGAGGGCCCGGCGCCGCGCTACGTCACAGCCAGGCTGCGCGTCGAGTACGTGGCGCCCACGCCGGTCGGAGGTCCGCTCGAGCTGCGCGCGCGCGTGCGGGAACGCAGCGAGCGCAAGGCGATCGTCGACGTGACGCTCTCGGCAGCGGGCAGCGTGACCGCCACGGGCGAGGTCGTCGCCGTGCGCATCCCCGATACGATGCGCGCAGGAACCTGATCAGCGCTGGCGCAGCGCGGTCAGCGCCTGCGCCCGTGCGCCCTGGATCTTGATCTGCGCCTTGTGCAGTGTCGCGCGCATCTCGGGCGTCTGCTTGTTCACCTCGAACTGCAGGATGTCCTCCGCGCGCTGCGTCCCGCCGGTGATCGTCAGGCTCGCGCGGTCGGGCTCATCGACCTCGGCCAGCGCGTCGTCGCGCGTCACCTCGAGCTCCCCGATCGCGTCGTCGACCACCGGGATCACTTCGTCGGGCACACGATCGAGCATCAGGACCAGATAGTCGATCGGCCGCTGCATCGCGGCCAGGACCAGCGTGTGCGCGCGGTCGGCGCTCTCTTGCCCCTCGCCGAGGTCGCGCTGGGCTGCAGCCGGCCCCGCGAGAGCCACGATCGAAAGTAAAGCGGCCACTGCCTTAACGATGTCTCTCCTCTTCATGATGTCTCCCCCTTGTCGTCCTTAGGAACGATTACACCACCGAACGCCGAATCCGGCTACACTCGGCCCGAAATGGGGACATTCTTGGTTTCCTGCCTCATTTGGGGCAGAAACGGTGCCTGTCCCCTTTTCTTGCTGGTGTGCGTGGCGTGCGGGGTGGGGGAGGCGCGGCACCTGGTCTACGTGCACGGGCGGATCGTGCAGGTCGAGCAGAGCCGGCGGCCGCTCCATCCGCAGTTCGGGTACTACGAGCTCGACTCGATCCTCGATACGTTTCGCGGGCAGGGCTTCGTCGTCCATAGCGAGATCCGGCCCCAGACGATCGACGAGAGCGACGCGGCGGACCATCTCGTCGCCGAGGTGCGGAAGCTTCTCGACTCGGGCGTGCGACCCGATTCGATCACCGTCGTCGGCGCGTCGATGGGCGCGTCGATCACGCTCCTCGCCTCGACGCGGCTCGATCAGCCCGACGTGCGGTTCGCCGTCCTCGGGGCATGCCTTACGGAGAACACCCGATGGCTCGATCGCGAGGAGCACAAGCGACCGCGCGGGCGCATCCTCGCCATTCGTGACGCGAGCGACGATCTCGACGGTCCGTGCACCGCGTTCTCGGACGACGCCGATGCGCGGGACGGTCTGATCGCGCGCGAGATCGTCATCGACACGGGGCTGAGCCACGGCTTTCTCTATCGGCCGCTGCCCGAGTGGGTCGAGCCGGTCGTCCAGTTCGCGCAGGCGCGCGAGGCGCGATAGGCCACATATCTGGCGCGCGCGTGCGGTTCGCTCCCCGCAACTCCAGAAACTCGCTGTCTCCATCAGGAGCGTTTCGGTGCAGATTCAGGTCGCCAAAGGAGCGGCCGCTATGGACGCATCCTCGAACGATCCGGGCCCGGCCCACGATACGCTCCGTCGACCGGCCGCGCCCAGCGCCAAGCAAGCGAAACGCGAACCCGCGCGCGCCGAGGAGCGCAAGCGCGCACGCGAGCTGGCCCGCGCGCGCGAGGCGTTTGCCGCGGCGGTGGCCGAGCTCCCCGCCGCGCTGCGCTCCTCCGTGCTCGGCGACGACGAGGACGGCCCGAGCCTCGGTCGCAAGTGGCCGCTCGCCCGCATCGAGGACTGCGCCGCCAGGCTCAAGACGATCGATCTCAGGCGCGTCGACGCGCGCGTCGCGCGGCTGTTGCGCGACGCCCGGCGCGAGAAGGCCACGATCGACGCGGCCCGCTCCGCGCTCGTCCTGGCGAACCTCGGTCTCGTGGCCCACGTCGCGCGCCAGTTCGTCGTGCGCGGGCTGCCGTTCGGGGATCTCGTGCAGGAAGGCACGCTCGGTCTCCTGACGGCGGTCGAGCGGTTCGAGGTCGACCGGGGGTACAAGTTCTCGACCTACGCCTACTGGTGGGTGCGCCAGTCGATCTCGAACGCCGTCGCCGCGGAGTCGACGTTCCTCAGGCTTCCGGACTATGCGCGCGCGACCCTCCGCCGGTACCGCCTCGTCACGCGCGAGGCCGAGGCGACGGGCGGCGAGGATTTCCTGGCCGTCGCCCGGCGCGTCGGCGTGCCGTCGCATCGGCTGAGCCAGCTCATCGCTGCGGCGCGCCAGCCGTTCTCGCTCGAGCGCACGACGGTCGAGAACGAGGAGGAGCTGCTGCGCCAGATGCCCGACCTGCGCACGCCGAGCCCGCTGCATCGCGCGCTCGACCGCGAGATGCGCGAGCGCATCTCGGACGCGGTGGCCCGACTCGAGCCGCGCGAGCGGACGATCCTGCTCCATCGATTCGCCGTCGGCTCCGAGCAGCGGTGCACGCTGGCCCAGATCGGCCGGATGCTCGCGATCACGCGCGAGCGCGTGCGGCAGATCGAGCAGGAGGCGCTGGCGAAGATCCTGCGCGCGGGGGCCGGCACGGCGATGACGTCGCGCGCGTTGCGCCGGTTCCTGACGAGCGGATCGCGCGGGCCGCGCAGCGCCGACCCGCTGCTCCGTCTCTCATCCGGCCACGATCTGCAGTAGCTGGCCCACGCGCTCGGCCATGCGGAACGTCGTCTGCAGCTCCGGGTGGCGCACGACGAGCCAGCCGTCAGAGACCGAGGTCGAGCGCCAGTCCTGGCGCGGCGCGCCGACCGGGGACAGCTCGACGGCGACGAGCCCCGGGCCGAGCTCGGCCTTGAGCTGCTCGAGCCCCTCGTAGCGCTGGATCCGGCCCTCACCGCGGGCGCGCTTGAACACGACCGCCGCGTTGTACCGCCGCTCGAGGGGCTGGCCGAAGCGACCGTGACACACGGCCTCGGCCCAGCCGCGAAACAGGTCGACGTCCGAAGCGAAGTTCATCGCATGGACCAGTCGCGCGCCCGGCGGTCGCGCCCCGATCTCGCCGAACACGACCTCGCCGTCGAACTTGCGGTACCACTCCATGTGCGTGAACCCGTCTTCGAACCCGAGCGCGGCCAGGACCTGACGGCCCATGCGCCGGCCGCCCTGGATCTCGGGCATGTCGAGGTCCCGCAGGCAGGTCGAGCTGCCGCTGATCCACTCGTGCTTCTTTTCCTCGAGCGGCCGCGGGCGGTAGAACGACACGTTCTCGAACAGGATCCGGCCGCCCGAGCAGATCGTGTCGAACGTGAACTCGTCGCCGTCGATGAACTCTTCCACGCTGACCTCGGGCACGTGACCCAGGCGTGGGAGCACGCTCTCGAGCACGCCCGGCCCGTCGACGCGGTACGTGTCGGTCGACCCCGCGCCGGCGATCGGCTTGACGATCAGCGGGTAGCCGACGCGGCGCGCCGCATCGCGTACCTCGTCCGCGGTCGACGCCCGCACGTGCCACGGGGTGCGGATCCCCGCGGCGTCGAGGACCTCCTTCATGCGCTGCTTGTCGCGGAACGGGATCGTCTGCTCGACCGACAGGCCCGGCACTCCGAGCGCCTCGCGGATCCGCGCGGCGAGCAGCATGCCCGGCTCCCACAGGCACTCCACGCGGTCGATACGCACGCCGTGCCGGCGGACGTCCTCGTGCACGAGGTGCGTGGTCCGCCGCTCGTCCCACAGCTGGTCGACGCGCAGGTACCCGAGGAGCGACCGCCTCACGTCCGCGGCCAGCGCGTCTTTCGGCTGATCGCCGACGCCGAAGACGCGCGCGCCGACCGCGGCGAGCCCCCGCGTGAAGTACGGCATCTCGGCGGGGTATCCGGGCGAGATCATCAGGACGTTCATGGCGCCCATCCTATCGCACCGCGTCTGAGCTCAGTTGCCCCCGGGGACGACGGCGGCGCGCACGGCGTCGAGCAGGTCCTCGACCGGTCGGCCATCGAGCGTGATGCTCGTCGTCCCACCCACCGCGCCCGAATCGATGTGCAGGGCCGACCGGCCGACGCGCGCGAGAAACCCGAACCACTCGGCGTCGGGACCCCCGGCCGGTGCGTCGAGCGCCACGAGCAGCCGATCGCGCGCCGGATCGAGCCACGCCGACAGCTCCTCGAGCAGTCGCTCGACCGACGGGTCGGGCGGTGCCGTACCGCGAAACAGGAGCGCGACGCACACGTCGGGGCGCCCGACCTCGTGCGCCGTGCGCACGATCCCCGCGAGGCGACCGACCGCGTCGGTCGCGGAGGCGCTCGGCTCGCGCGTGCGCACCTCGGCGTGCGCGCCGAAGTAGTCGAACAGCAGCGTCTCGAGAGCCGCGAGCGCGAGCGGGCTCGGGGCACCGCCGATCGGCACGATCTCGACCTGTCGCGTGGCGCCGCGCCACGCCGAGAACATGCGCACGAAGTACGCGTCCTCGAAATCGACGGGCAGGTCCGCGCTCAGGCGGCGCACGCGCAGATCCTCGACGAGCGCCAGGATCACCCGCGGTGCAACGACGAACAGCAGTCCGGTCACGGCGTAGAGCATGACCCACGGCTCGGGATCGCCGCCGCCCGGCCCGGCGAGCGGGTTCACGTCGGGAACTCGAATCCCGAGAACGGCCGCCGCGGGTCCGAGGATCGCGCCGATCACCGTTTGCATCTCGGGCGGACCGAGCCAGTGCCGGTCCCACACGAACGGATGGCCGAAGTAGGTCGCGCGGATCCACAGGCCGACCGTCGACCCGGCCATGATCACGCACGCCCCGAGATGCTCGAGCCGCCGCGCGCGCGCGGCGAGGAGCGGACCGGCGATCCGG
This sequence comes from uncultured Acidobacteriota bacterium, assembly GCA_963824225.1. Taxonomy (GTDB): domain Bacteria; phylum Acidobacteriota; class Polarisedimenticolia; order Polarisedimenticolales; family Polarisedimenticolaceae; genus CAWGOF01. Next base: position 3,211,971 of record CAWGOF010000003.1, read on the forward strand.
CGCCACGACGCGGCGAAGCGCATCAGCGCCTTGTGCACGATCGCCGCCTCGGGCGAGCCGCGATCCTCGGTCAGCCGCGACGCGCGCAGGCGCCGGCGTACCGCGCCGCGAAACAACCAGCCGGCGATCCGCCGCGTCGGACCACGGCCGGCCTGGCCGCGGATCAGGACGAGGAGCGGCAGGATCGCGAGGAACAGCAGGTTCCAGCCGACCACGGCGAGGAACGGGACGTACAGGAGGTGGATCTCGGGGCGCGGGTCGAGCGCGTTGAGCAGCAGGCCGATCGCCAGCGCGACGCCCAGGACGAGCGGTCCGCTGCTCGAGCCGAGCTGGGCGACGCGGAAGATCCGCGGCATCGCCGGATGCGCGCGGCGCAGCGTGTCGAACAGGGCGCGGGCGCGGCGCATCACGGCCTCGCCGCCGTAGCGCCGCCATGCGCCCTGGGTCAGACCGCGATCGCCCGACAGTCCCGTGACGAGCAGCGCGCGGCGCGTGGCCTTCGTGCGCTCGCGATGCGGCAGGACGACCCCGTCGGGGTCGACCTCCTCGAACGCCCGCACGAGAAGGATCACCTGGGCCCGACGCTCCCGCACGGTGGAATTGTAACCATCGTGGTGCGGAGATTGTTGCTCTGTGTCAGCGAGAAGTGCGAGATTCGAGTCGACTTGCCGTTTCGGATGGTCGAGCGGGGGTCGAGCGGCGCTCAGAACGCGAGCCGTAGGTCGTGCTGGGTGTTGGACGGGAGATTCGGCGTGGTCCAGTCCCGACGGTAGATCTCGCTCCAGGCAGCAGGCACAGGCAGGCGCTCGGGGAAGAGCCGTCTCGCGAGAAACCGCCTCCAACTCCAGGGCTCCCGCGTGAGGCCCTTGCGCATCGCCGGCGTCGTCGGATCGGGCTTGCGCTCAGACACCCCCTTGATGAAGTTGCGCCAGCCGCAGAACAGGAAGATCCGGTCGAGCGCCGCAACGATGCGCCGGGGAAAGGCGATCGTCTCCCGGTGATGGTGGGCCAGGCAGTGGCGGAACAGCTTGTGCAGCAGATCGTTGGCGTACATCGCCTGATCGCGCGCGATCGCGGCGGGCGAGCGCGGGGCGCCATTGGGTCCGCGCGCGGGGTTGGGGAAAACGACGTGCTCGATGCGGCTTTCGAGTCCTCGCTTGCGGATCGCTCGAGCGTAGGCTTCGAGGTCGTCGGTTACGACCGCGAGGCGGGTCTGATTCGGCCCGAAACGCAGGCGTAGCTCGAGCAATCGCGCGGCCGAGCCCTCATAGCCACCGTGGATGTCGCGGTCGGGTCTGCCCTGACGGCGAAGCTCCTGGAAGGTCGAGCGACGGCCGGCACGACGGTGCGTATTGGCGTCGACACCGTAGACGAACCAGGAGTCGCGGCCGACGAGGGTGCCGATGGCGATCGGCTGATCCTGCGTGCCTTCGAAGGTCTTGGTGTGGTCGAGGATCGTGTCCTCGGTGTCGGTGCTGGGCAGATGAAGGAGCGCCAGGACCTGGAGCAGCTGGGCGTGTCGACCGAGGCGAGCGGACAGCCGTGTGACGGTCGAGGGTGCGCAGCCGACCATGCGAGCGATCTGGCGGTGGGCGGCGCCGTTGACGAGTCCGTGGGCCACGGGGACGAGCAGCTCGGGACGTTTCAGGAAGTACGAGGTCGCGAAGGACTGCTTGGAGAAGGACCTGTGGCAGGTGTGGCAGCGGTAGCGCGGGACGCGGCGGCCATCGGCTCGCCGGTAGGAGCCGTCGTGCTTGTAGGAGAAGCGTCTCGGATCGGGCTGACGGTGCTGGAAGCAGGCCCGATGGGGGCAGAATGGCGGTGCGAAGCGTCGTTGGATCTCGAGTGGCTGAATCGGCCAGTGCACGCCGAAGGATCGAGCAGGCCGCGTGCCGAGGCGGTGGGGCTCAAACCGCCGGGAAACTGCAAGCTCGGGCAGCCACGCGCTTGCCTGTGGTCAGCGATGGGTCGGTGCCCGACCGCCCGCGACCACGCGCGAGCAACACTCTCCGCACCACGATGGACTACTTCAAACGCTCGAGGGCTCGGCGGGCGAAAGTGTCGCGCGGATCGATGCGCAGGCTCTCCTCGAACAGCGCGATCGCCTCGTCCCGCCGGCCCTGCTCGGCGCGCACGGCGCCGAGCCCGTTGCGCGCGCGCACGTTGTCCTGTCGCAGCTCGAGCGCGGCCCGGAACTCGCGGTCGGCATCGGGCAGGTGGGCGAGCTCGAGCAGCGTGAAGCCGTAGTCCACGTGGAACTCGGCGTTCTTCGCGTCGAGCTCGACGGCGCGGGCGAGCGCTGCGCGAGCGTCGGTGTACTGGTCGAGCAGCGCGAGCGCGACGCCGAGCCGGTTCCAGGCGCCGGCCGAGCGCGGATCGGCCGCCGTGGCCCGGGCGAACACGTCGCGCGCCTCGGCAACCTGGCCCTGCTGCCGCAGCGCCTCGCCCAGACCGATGAGCGAGTTGACGTGGTCCGGGACGCGGCCGAGCGTCTCGCGGTGCACCGCTTCGGCCTCGGCGAACCGGCGCGCGCGCGTGAGCAGGCGACCGAGGTTGTAGCGCGCGACGTAGTAGCCCGGATCGAGCGCGATGCACTCGCGGTACTTCTCCATCGCCTGGTCGAAGCGCCCCTGGTTCTCGAGCACGACGGCGAGGTTGTACAGCAAGGCCGGCGTGCCGCCGCCGGCCGGTGTGCTGCCGCCGGCCGGCGTGCTGCCGCCGGCCACCGCCGCGGGAGCGCCGGCCGCGCCTGCGGCCGGTGCGGGCCCGACCGCGCGGTCGAAGGCCTCGATGTCCACGCTGCGCGGCTCGCCGAGACGTCCGTCCTCGATCAGCGCATGCCAGATCGCGCGGGCGATGAGCCGGTGGCCCGCTGGCTTGGGGTGGACGTAATCCTCGATCAAGTTGAAGCCCACGAGCCGTCCGGGCGATGCGTCCTCGAAGATCCGCTCGGCGTCGACGAGCAGCGCGCCGCGCGCTTGCGCGAGGTCGCGGATCGTCTCGTTGAACGCCGAGATCGCCCGCGCGGGCTTCGCGTCCGAGTCCCGCGCGCGCACGAACGCGCCGTAGGCGTCGTCGAGCCTCCCTGCGGCCTCGTACGCCTGGCCCAGGCGGTACAGCGCCTCGGCGTAGCCGCCGTCGATCGCCACCGCCGCTTCGAGCGCCTGGACCGCGGCGCCCGAGTCCCCGCGCTCGAGCGCGGCCTTGCCTTCGCCCAGCGCGCGCAGCAGGTCCTGGCGCTGCATCAGGCCGATCGTCGGGCCGAACATCGATTCGTTGGGCACCCAGTCCCTGAGGTTCGACGGTACCGTGCACAGGACGACCCGCACCCCCGCGCGCGCGGCATCGTCGAGGATCGCCCGCAGGTTGGCCTCGAACGAGACGCGGGCCTCCTCGCGCTCGGCCGGGCCCACACCGACCGCGACCTCGCGGCGCACGTCGAGGCCGAGGAGCTCGCCGGCAGAGCTGGGGGCATCGTCGTCCCGTCCGCCCCCCTGGCGCACGGTGTCGATGGCCCGCGACATCGCGGAGAAGGTCCGCAGCTGTAGCGCGAGCGCGCGCAGCCTTGCGGCAGCGCTCGGGCCCGCGAGCTGATCCCGGTAGAACCTCCGCTCGACGAACTCATTGTGCCCCTCGAACACGACGAGCGCGTCGGGCGAGTACCCGAGGACCTCGCGCGCCACGATGCGCAGCCGGTGCGAGCCGTAGGACATCGCCGCGGCGTTGACCGATTCGATCGTCCGGCCGGGACGAGACGCCTGGAGCGCTGCGCCGAGCGGGCGAGCGAACGCCACCTCGGCGCCCCACGGGAACCCCCACGCGCTCGATCCGCCGAGCACGAACAGGCGGAACCCGCCCCCCGGCTTCTCGGCCCGGAACTCCTGGTAGTTGAACGAGTGCTGCACGGCGCGGGCGTGCGTGTGATACGTCGCCCGCCCGGGGTCGAGCTCGTAGATCGGCACGCCTTCGGCGAACCCCTGGAACGGATCGCGCTCGCTCGCGAGCGGGCGCACGCCGGCGATCCACAGCACGCCCTCGGCCAGCCCGAAGAACAGGGCGACGGCGAGGACGGCGAACAAGATCTTGCGCGACACGGCCTCGTGCATTCTGTCACGTTCGTCCGCGCGTACCACCTGTGGAACAATGTCGGTACACGTCGTTCGGAGGTGTCCATGGCCGCACGCGTTCTCTCAGGCTCGCTCGTCCTGTTGCTCGTCACCGCCGCCGGCGCGGCACCCCCGGACGGGAAGCCCGTCGACTGGCCGACGTTCCGTGGCCCGTCGTCGAGCGGCGTGGCCGAGGGGTTCCCCACCGTCGAGCGGTTCGACGTGGCGAAGGGCGAGAACGTCCTGTGGAAGACCAAGGTCCCGGGCCTCGGCCACTCGAGCCCGGTGATCTGGGGCGATCGGATCTTCGTCACGAGCGCGATCAGCGGCAAGGCCGATCCCGAGCTCAAGGTCGGACTCTACGGGAACATCGAGTCGGTCTCGGACGACACGGTGCACAAGTTCGTCGTGTACTGCATCGACCGCAAGACGGGGAAGATGCTGTGGGACCGCACGGCGTGGGAGGGCGTGCCCACGGTGAAGCGCCACACGAAGGCGTCCCACGCCAACTCGACGCCGGCGACCGACGGCAAGCGCGTCGTCGTGAACTTCGGCTTCGCCGGCCTGTACTGCTACGACATGGACGGGAACCTGAAGTGGAAGCGCGACCTCGGACCGCTCGACTCGGGGTACTACGAGGTGCCCGAAGCGCAGTGGGGGTTCAGTAGCTCGCCCGTGATCCACGACGGCCGCGTGATCGTGCAGTGCGATGTACAGAAGGACTCGTTCCTCGCCGCGCTGTCGCTCGACACCGGGGCCGACGTGTGGCGCGTGCCGCGCACCGACGTTCCGAGCTGGAGCACGCCGCTCGTCCATCGCAGCGCAGACCGGGCGCAGATCGTGGTCAACGGCTGGAAGCACGCCGGGGGCTACGACCTGGCGACGGGCAAGGAGCTGTGGAAGATGCACGGGCGCGGCGACATCCCGGTCCCGACGCCGATCGCCGGCCACGACCTGCTGTTCCTGGCCCACGCGCACGGTGGATCGGGACTGTTCGCCGTCAAGCCCGGCGCGACGGGTGACATCACGCTGCCCGAGGGCCAGTCGTCGAGCGCGAGCGTGGCGTGGAGCGCGGGCAACGGGGCGTACATGCAGACGCCGCTGATCTACGGCGCCGAGCTGTACTCGTGCCGCGACAACGGTGTGCTGAGCGTGTACGACGCGCGAACCGGCACGCGGCACCAGCAGGTGCGCCTGGGGGGCGGGACGAGCGGCTTCACCGCATCGCCCGTCGCCGCCGACGGCAAGATCTATTTCACGAGCGAAGAAGGGCGGGTCTACGTCGTTCAGGCAGGTCCCGAAGGCAAGCTCCTGTCGAGCAGCGAGGTCGGCGAGGTCTGCATGGCCACGCCGGCGATCGCCCGCGGTGTCCTGTTCTTCCGCGGCCGCGATCATCTCATCGCGGTCGGTGCGAAGGAGGCTGTCGCCGCCCGGAGCTGAGCGGTTCCGGAATTGGTACCGGTCGGCTGCCGGAGCCGGTCGTACCTTGGCCGACGTGCGCCTTCTCGGCATCGTCTTTTTCGTCATCGCGCTCCTGCCGCTGCCCGGATACGCCGGACAGCCCGGACAGACTCGAACGCCCGACGCCGTCGTCGTACGGTTGACCGAGGCCGACGCGAACCGGTTCCTCGTCGGCGCGTTCCGCGCGAAGGGCGGCCCGGTGTTCACGGGCTCGCGCGCGAGCGCAGGGCGCGGCATGCACGGCGTGTCCTACGAGCTGCGACTGTCGGAGCCGGTCCTCGCGCTCGGCTCGACCGGTGCTCCGTCGATGTCCCTGTCCTTCGACATCCTCGATGCCAACGTCACGATCGAGCGCATCGAGCGCAAGATCCTCGGTCAGCTGGCCCGGTGCGAGGGCGCGGGACTGTTCGTCGAGCCGGGACGCCCGCTCGCGATGGCGCTCGATCTCGGGCTCGTCGTCGCCGACGGTGACCTGCGCCTCGTGCCGCTCGAGGCGCGGTCGCCCGGCGCGCGCGAAGCGATTCATCTGATCAAGCCCGAGCGCTGCCGCAACACGGTCGTGCCGACGTGGCTCCTGTGGAGCCTGGGCAAGTCGCACCTGAGACGCAGCGTCGAGCGCGTCGATCGGCTGCTCCTCGATCGGGCGCGCCGCGCGGCGGCCGATCTCGCGCAGGACGGTTTCGTCCGGGAAGAGTGGATCGTCGGCTCGACGCTCTTTCGCCTCGAAGCCCAGAGCGTCGCGACCGACGGGGGCGCCCTGACCGTCTCGTTCGACGGACTGCGGGGGGCCGCAGGTGACGAGCGCGGGAGCTCCCGACCGCCGTCCACGCGCCCGGCGCTTCCGGCCGATCGGTCGGCGATCGCGATCTCCGAGCGTCTGGTCAACGAAGCGATCGGCGCCGCGTTCGACGGCCTGAGCGCGAAGGCCCGGACGCCGTCGGGCGACCTGAAGCGTCTCGTGCGCAGCGAGGCCGTGCTCGCGCTGATCCCCGGCCTGCGGGACCTCGAGGTCCGGAGCGGACTGCAGTTCCAACTCAGGCTGCTGACGCCGCCGCACGTGCGCTTCGCGGCCTCGACGCCGTCCGATCCGTGCCCCAGCGCCGACGTCGAGCAGGTCGCGCTGCCCGCGGGGGCTCGCGCGGTCGTCACGGTCGAGGTCGAGAACGTGGCGCTCGACGTCCTGCGCCCGACGGACGGCGAGCCCGAGCACCTCGGCACGCTGACGATCGATCGCGGCCGGGTCCGCGCCGTACCGTTCGTCAACCGGATCAACGGCATCGCGTTCGAGCCGGTCGAGAACTCGTGGCGCCTGTCGTCGACCGGCATCGCGTTCGACGAGCCGCTGCTCGCGGCGACGATCCAGGAGCTCGTGTTCGGGATCCTGTTCGAGACCCGCACGGAGCCGCTCGCGCCCGAGGGCTTCCGCGTCGGCGACGCGCGGCTCGCCGCGCGATCGTTCACGGCGACGGACGGCTATCTCGTCGTCACCCTGGGGGACGTTGCCGAGCCACCGGGCGCGACGGAGCACGCGAGCGCCACGCGAACACGTAGCCTTCGCGCGTCACGCTGACGATCTCGGGTATCCCGTCGCCGTCGAGATCGCCCGCGGCCGGAGCCGAGAAGGTCCAGCCGCCGGTGAACTTGGGAAACCCCGTCGCCTCGCCGCCGTCGCCGCGGAACGCGTGCAGCAGATAACCGCCGCTCCCCATCAGCACCTCGTCCTTCCCGTCGCCGTCGATGTCGGCCGCGAGCGGGCGGGCGAAGAGCATGAGGTCCTCCATGCGCCGGGGCCAGCCCGGAATCATCGGCACCGTCTCGGCCGAGGTCCTGTGGCTCAGGCTCGCCGGAACGTCCGAGCTGCGAGCTGCGCTCGCCGGCCAGCCGCCGAGCGCGAGCGGCACGTCGAGCGGAACGCCGGGCTTGGCGCGCAGCGTGAGCATGCGGAACGGCAAGAGCGGGGCGAAGATCTCGGGTCGGCCGTCGCCGTCGAGATCGGCCGCGGCGGGTGAGCCCGTGCCGCCGAGGAAGTACGTGTCGCGGAACGCCGAGCGCTCGGCCGGCTCGAGCGAGTAGCGGGCGACGATCGTAGGCGTAGACCCCTCGTCGTCGACGAGGACGATCGAGCTGCCCGTGACCGCGTACAGGAGCACCTCGAGGTCGCCGTCGCCGTCCGCGTCGAGGAGCAGCGGATCCATCTGCACGCCGGTCGCGACGGTCGGCAGGAGCCCCGGGCGGACCGCGGGCAGCGTGAGCGCGCCCCAGCCGGGACGCAGCGGACCCGCGGGGTCCGCACGACCGCGCGGGCGCAGCGCGTAGGCCCGCGCCGCCCCGTTCGCGAGACCGTTAGAGCCGACGACGATCTCGGGCACGCCGTCGCCATCGAGGTCGCCGACCGCGGGAGACGAGACGACCTTCGCCAGGCCGGTGCTGCCCGGACCCGCGGCGTCCGTGGCCGCGCCCGTCGACGCGGCGGCCTCGTCGAGGCCGACGGGGAAGCCCGGAAGGCACGCGCCGCCCGTGCCCCACGCGTACACGCGACCGTCGAGCGCGGAGACGAGCACCTCGAGCCCCGGCCGGCCGTCGAGGTTCGCGAGCACCGGGCGCGACAGGATCCCGACCTCGAGCGCCCGCTCGGGCGTCGGGCGCTCGAGCGCGGGCTCGACCGACACCGGGAACCCGCGGACGCGCGCGCCGTGGCGATCGAACGCGTAGACCTTGCCCTCGCGCGAGGCGACGACGATCTCGGGGCGTCCGTCGCCGTCGAGATCGCCGACCGCCGCAGCCCGGATCGACGTCTCGCGCGCGGCGATCCCGCCCTTGCGCGCCGCGGGCGTCTCGTCGAGCGTCAGGCTCGCGATCTCGCGCGCCGTGCCCGCGGCGTCGAGACCGAGCACGCGGACCAGGCCACCCGCGGTCGGGAGCACGATCTCGTCGCGCCCGTCGCGGTCGAGGTCGACGAGCGTGGGCCCGGCCTCGCCCGAGCCCTCGAGATCGATGGGAAATCCGCGGACCCACGAGGGATCGTCGAGGACGAAGAAGCTCCGGCGCGCCTCGCCCACGCGACCCGCCGCGTCCTGAACCTTCAGGCGCAGCGTGACGCTGTACCGATCGCGGTCCTCGCGGCTCGTCGGCGCGGGGCCGCCGGGGATGGGGAGGCGGGCGAAGTCGAGCGTCCCCAGTGCGCCCGTGCGCGACCCGTCGACCTCGCCCTGGGCCACGACGACGTAGTCGCGCTCGGCCGGCTCGACGCCCAGCGCGTACTCCAGGCGAAAACGCGCGTGGCCCCCGCGGGGCAGGTCGATGCTCCCGTGCACCTTGAGCGTGCCGCGCCCGGGCGCCACGACGGCGAACCAGTCCGGGCCGGCGAGGTCGACTCTGGGCGGGATCGCGCCGTCGCGCGCCATCTCGACCGCGCGGCGGGCGTGGACGCGTCCGTAGCCGTAGTTCTGGTCGAAGCCCGGCCGCGCGACCCACCGCAGGGCGCCCCAGTCCGGCTTCGTGTTGTCCAGGTCGTCGGCCGACGCGCGCAGGATCTGGTACACGTCCTCGGGATCGAGCGGCCCGTGACCCGCATCGCGTGCCGCGGACTCGACGAGACCGACGACGCCGGCCAGGCGCGCCGTCGCTCCCGACGAGCAGCTCGTCGCCGGCACGCTGACCCACACGCGGGCCCCGAAGTTCGTGCACGGGTTGACGCCCCAGAACGTCGACGCCTCGCGCCAGTCGCTCGCGTCGTTGTAGCGCACCGCGTTCACGTACAGGACGTGGTTCAGCAGACTCGGGAAGTTGTGGTGGTACGAGTACTCGTCGGCGGCCGAGCCGATGATCGCGACCCCGCGCTCGTACGCCAGGTCGACCGCGCGGCGCGCGGCGGGCGTGTCGTTGTAGCTCCCGAGCGCGGCGGCGACGACGGTGGCGCCGGCGTGAGTCGCGAACTCGACGCCCCGGGCGAAGCGGTTCGCATCGACGACGAAGCTGTCGCCCACGCGGACCGGTAGGACCCGGCAGCGCGGACAGATCCCGGCGTCGCCGATCCCGTTGCTCGTCGCGCCCGCGGCCGTCTCGGCGATACCGGTCCCGTGGCCGAAGTCGGTGTCGTCGGTGGGGTCGTTGTCCGCGACCGTGTTGCCGCAGTGGCCGGTGCCGAAGAAGTCGTACCCCGCGATGTCGTCGGGATAGCCGTTCCCGTCCGAGTCCGTGCAATCGGAGAACGCGAGGACGAGGTCGCCCGGATCGACGAACCCGTTGCCGTTGCGATCGCCGACGCGCGGGTCGGCGGCGTAGTCCTTGGCCCGCAGCGCGCCATCGCCGTCCGCGTCGTAACCTTCGGCACCCGCAGGCCGCGGGAGCTCCCCGGCGTTGAGCCATATCTGGTCGGTCAGGTCGCGCTCGCGCCAGCGGATGCCGCTATCGAGCACGGCGATGACGACGTCGTCCCGCCCGAGCGAGAGCTGCCACGCGGTATCGACCGACATCCCGATCGCGCCGAGCGCGGCCTCGGCCGGATGCATGCGCTCGCGGTCGATGACGCGCGGGATGTCGCTCTTCAGCTCCCAGCGGCGGTCCTTGTATTCCGGATCGTTCGGCGGGCACAGGTCGGGATCGGTTCCGGGCGCGCCGGGCCAGCAGCTCGGCTTGTCGCCCGTCGCACCGAGCCCGAGGAGGGCGAGCAGCACGATCCCGAGCCCGGACTTCATCGAACGGTCATGCACGGTCGCGCGGCTCCCGCTTCGAATCTAGTTCTCGCGGCCCACCCTCGCCAAGGGTGTTCCCCCGAATCGGAGCCTTGACTCGGCGTTCGGCGCCCCGGTATAAGCGGGCGACGACGATCGTCGCCGCTTCAGGCGACCCGAGGATGAACATGCGCACAGGACCCGCGATTCGAATCGTGTGCCTAGCCCTCGTGGCGTTCGCTCTGGCGGCGAGCGCGGCCGAGAAAGGCAGCATCGAGGGGCGCGTGACCGCCAAGGACGGCCGGGGGCACGGCGGGATCGAGGTGCGCATCGAAGGGACCCAGCACATCACCCTGACCGATGCCGCGGGACGCTACGAGCTGTCCGACGTGCCGCCCGGGACCTACACCGTCGCGTTTCAGCTCCGCGATCAATCGGTCGAGCGCGCGGACGTCATCGTGGTCGCGGATCAGGTGACCGTGCTCGACGTCCCGACCGAGTGGGAAGTGTCGATCGTCGAGAGCATGACCGTGTACGCCGCCTCGCGCCGCGAGGAGCGGGTCGTCGACGCCCCGGCGGCGGTGACCGTGATCGACGAGACGCAGGTCGAGGAGAAGGCGGCCTCGGGCCAGCTGCCGAAGCTGCTCGAGTTCACGCCCGGGGCCGAGGTGACCCAGAGCGGCCTCTACGACTACAACTTCAACACCCGCGGCTTCAACAGCTCGCTCAACCGGCGCGTGGCGACCCTGGTCGACGGGCGCGATCCGTCGGTGCCGTTCCTCGGGGCCCAGGAGTGGGCCTCGCTCACCGGGCTCGACGACGTGGCCTCGCTCGAGTTCGTGCGCGGGCCGTCGGCCGCGCTGTACGGCGCGAACGCGTCGAGCGGCGTGCTCAACATCACGTCCAAGGACCCGCGCTACAGCGAGGGCGGGATGGTGCGGCTCACGGCGGGCGAGCTGGACACGCTCAACGGCGACTTCCGCTACGCCGGCGCGATCGGCAACGACTGGTACTGGAAGGTCAACGCCGGAGCGCACACGAGCGGCGACTTCTCGGTCTCGCGCAACGGTGCGGCCGAGTACTCGACGCCGTGCCCCGTGCCCCAGGGCACCGCGACCGACTGCCTGCCGCAGGAGGCGGTGCCGCTCGCGCGCGAGGACGACGACGAGCTGTACTTCGGCAGCCTGCGCTTCGACAAGTACTTCGGCGGCGCCGCGCACCATCTGACGCTCGAGGGCGGCCTGTCCGACATCGCCGGGCCGCTGTTCCAGACCGGCATCGGCCGCGTCCAGGTCCTCGACGTGCAGCGCCCGTGGGGTCGCGTCAATTTCGCGATGCCGCACTGGAACTTCCTCGCGGCCTACAGCGGCCGCGACGCGCCCGAGCAGCTGGCGCTCGCTTCGGGGGCGAACATCGCGCTCGACGACAGCCGGACCAAGTTCGAGGTGCAGACGAACTGGGACCTCGGGGCGCGCATGCGCGTCGTCGGCGGGGCGTCGTACACGAAGGACGAGCTCGATAGCGCGGACCCCGACACCGGACAGCAGACGGCGCTCTTCGAGCGGGTCGATGCCGACTACGAGGCGCTCTTCGGCCAGCTCGACTGGAAGGTGACCGATACGGTCAAGCTCGTGTTCGCCGCGCGCTACGACGAGAGCTCGCTCTACGACGCGCAGTTCTCGCCCAAGGCCGCGGTCGTGTGGAACTTCGTGCCCAACCACACGCTGCGCTTGACGTACAACGAGGCGTTCCAGGTCGCGAACTACTCGGAGTTCTTCCTCCAGGCGCCGGTCGCCCCCCCGGCCAACCTGGCCGCGCTCGAGGGGCTGTGCCTGGCGAGCGGGGTGACCGACTGCGGACTCGCGAACCCGGTGCCCGTGCTCGCCCTGGGGAACGAGGACCTCGAGCTCGAGGAGACGACGACGTACGAGATCGGCTACAGCGGGATCTTCGGCGGCAAGGCGTTTCTGACCGTCGACTACTACTCGAGCGAGAACACGAACTTCATCACCGACCTCCTGCCGCAGCTCGGCACGCCGCTCGGGCGGATCAATCCGAACTTCGGTCCGTGGGTCGGCTCGGCGTCGGCCGAGAGCTCGCCGTGCGTGGTGAACCCGCTCGTGTCGGTCGCCGACTGCGTGCGGGCGAACGCGCCGCCGATCCTGACGAACAACCTCGACGGCTCGGCGCTCCTCGGCGCCGTGTCGTACACGAACTTCGGCGAGGTCGACACCGAGGGCGTGGACGTCGGCCTGAACTACTACTTCACCGCCAAGTGGAGCGTGTCGGCGTCCTACTCGTGGTTCGATTACGAGATCCAGGACTCGGTCGCCGGTCTCGACCAGTTGCTCCTGCCGAACACGCCCGAGGACAAGGCCGCGCTGGGCGTCCAGTACCGCGGCGGCGCGTTCGACGCCGGGATCTCGGGGCGCTGGGTCGACGACTTCCGCTGGGTCGTCGGGCCGTTCCAGGGCGACGTCCTGAGCTACACGACCGTCGATCTCGTGGCCAACTACCGGCTGTCGAAGAGCTTCACCGTGGGGGTCAACGTCGCGAACCTGCTCGACGACAACCACTGGGAGTCGTTCGGCGGCGATCTGCTCGGTCGCCGCGCCCTCGGCCTGGTCGCCTACAGTTGGTGATGCTGGGGTCAGGTCTCGGGGTCAGGTCTCGGTGCCTGACCCCGTTTGCGTTGCTCGTCGGTGTGACGGTCGCGCAGGCGGCCGGGTTCGACGACGACTTCACCGGCGCCACGCTGCGCATCGATTACTTCCATACGGGAACCGCGCGGGAGGAGCACGTCGCGCTCGACCGCGCGCGGGTCGAGGGGCCGTGGCCGGGAAGCCGCACGCAGCTCCTCGATCCGACGAACCTCGGGGCCTACCTGGTCGAGGTCGCCGACGCGGCGACGAACCGCGTGCTCTACACGCGCGGCTTCTCGAGCATCTACGGCGAGTGGGAGACGACGGGCGACGCGGCGTCGAGCTGGGGCGCGTTCCCCGAGGCGGTGCGGATCCCCGAGCCGCGCCGGCCGTTCCAGCTGCGGCTGCGCAAGCGCGGGCGCGACTCGAGCTTCGCCGAGATCTGGGCCACGACGATCGATCCGCGCTCGCGGTTCGTCGATCGCGCGCCGCGCCCGAAGGGGAACGTGACGACGATCGCCGAGCGCGGCGATCCCGCGGCCAAAGTCGACCTGCTGATCCTCGGTGACGGCTATGCCACAGCCGAGCTCGACGGGTTCCACGCGGACGCGCGGCGCATGACGGCTGCGCTGTTCCGCGAGGAGCCGTTCGCGTCGCGCAAGGGCGACTTCAACGTCCGAGCGCTCGCCACGCCGGCAGCCGACAGCGGTGTGACGCGCCCGCGCTCGGGCTCGTTCCACGACACGCCGCTCGGCACGCGCTACAACATCTTCGACTCCGAGCGGTACGTGCTCACGCTCGACGACCGCCGCTGGCGCGACCGCGCCGCGGCGGCGCCCTACGACTTCGTCCTGATCCTGGTCAACGAGCGCCAGTACGGCGGCGGTGGGATCTACCAGCTCTACGCCACGGCTGCGGCGAAGTCGGCGTTCGCCGAGTACCTCGCGGTGCACGAGTTCGGCCACCACTTCGGCGCCCTGGGCGACGAGTACTACACGTCGCCCGTGGCCTACGTGGCCGACGAGGGCCCGCGCGTCGAGCCGTGGGAGCCGAACGTCACCGCGCTGCTCGACCCCGCGCAGCTCAAGTGGCGCAATCTCGTGAAGCCGTCGACGCCGCTCCCAACGCCGTGGGGCAAGGAGACGTACGAGGAGCGGTCGCGCGCGTTCCAGGCCGAGCGGCAGCGCCTGCGCGACACGGGGGCGCCCGAGGAGCAGCTCGAGCGGCTGTTCACCGAGGAGCGCGAGCTGTTCACGAAGATGCTCGGCGCCGAGCCGCAGGCGGGGCAGGTCGGAGCGTTCGAGGGGGCGCTGTATACCGCGCGCGGGCTCTACCGCCCGTCGGCCGACTGCATCATGTTCACGCGCGACGAGGTCGGGTTCTGTGCCGTGTGCCGGCGGGCGATCGAGCGCGCGATCGACCTGTATTCGCGCTAGCCGCGGGTCGGGGATCGGCGTATCTAGAGGGCCTCAACCCTGGAGGCTGTGCCATGAATCGAACGATCCGCTCGATCGCTGTTCTCGCCGTAGCCATTCCGGTCCTCGTCGCCGCGGCGCCCACGGTCAAGACCGCAACGCTCCAGTGCTCGCCGGGCTGGAGCGGTCAGGCGGTGGGCCAGTACGGCGGCGTCAGCTTCTTCGTGAGCTGCAACAACGGCCGGGGGAACGAGCGCATCCTCGGCAGCGTCGGAACCGCGTGGTCCTACCGCATGGGCGTCGAGAGCGACGAGATCGGCGCCGACTGTGCGCAGTCCGGCGACTCGGCGACGGTCGACGTGTCGTGCGCCGAGGTGCGGCTCACGATCCGCTGACCGCCGGCTCGACCAGGATGCGGGAGGCGGCGGGGAAGCCGAGACGGAACGGCGCGCCGCCCTCCGTGCGCACGCCGATCGTCTCGGCCAGCTCGTCGAGCGCCTCGACGACCACGCGCCGGCCGGGCATCAGCCCGTGCTGCTCGAGGAGCTGCAGGAACTCGGCCCGCTGATCGGTGACCCGGGCGATGCGCACGACCACCCCCGTGCCGCAGCTCCGTAGGCTCGGCAGCTCGACCTCGTCGATGCGGCCGAGAGCGGTGGGGATCGGGTCCCCGTGCGGATCGACCGCCGGGTGGTCGAGCATCTCGTCCATCCGCTCGATCAGCCGGTCCGACACCGCGTGCTCGAGCACCTCGGCCTGCTCGTGGACCTCGCTCCAGTCCATACCCATCACGCGCACGAGGAACAGCTCGATCAGCCGATGGCGCCGCAGGACGTGCGCGGCGAGGCTCCGACCGGCGTTCGTCAGGCGCACGCCGGCGTACGGCTCGTAGCGCACGAGGCCCGAATCGGTCAGCGCTTTCATCATGGCCGTGACCGTGCCGGGGGCCACGCCCATCGCGGCGGCGATCCGGCCCGTCGCCACGAGGTCGCTGCGCGAGCGCTGCTCCTCGTGGAAGATCGCCTTCAGGTAGTCTTCGACGGTGCTCGTCGCCATCGCGCGAGGAAGATACTACCGGCGCTTCAGCTCGACGCGTCGGTTCTTCTCCCGCCCGGCCGCGGTCCCGTTGTCCGCGATCGGCTTCGTCTTGCCGTAGCCCCGCGCGGTCAGCCGGTCGGCGGCGATCCCGCGCTCGATCAAGTACGCCCGGACCGCCTCGGCCCGGCGCTGCGACAGCTCGTTGTTGATCTTGTCCGATCCAACGGAGTCCGTGTGGCCGCCGATCTCGACCTTCACGTCGGGCCAGTCGGTGAGCGACCGGGCCACCATGTCGAGGATCGTCTTCGAGTTCTCGGTCAGCGTGGCCTTGCCGGTGTCGAAGTGCACGCCCTGGAGCACGAGCGTGTCGCGCTTCTCCTGGAACAACGGCGCGGCCTTGGGGCAGCCGTCCGGGTTGACGCCCGCCCCGGCGGGCGTCGTCGGGCAGCGGTCGATCCCGTCGTACACGCCGTCGCCGTCCCCATCCTTGGGACAGCCCGTATCGTCGACGTGCGCGTACACCGGCGTGCCCGGGCACTTGTCGATCCCGTCGTACACGCCATCGCCGTCCGAGTCGATCGGGCAGCCCTTCGAATCGACGCGCGCACCGGCCGGTGTATCGCGGCACGTGTCGCGGTCGTCGGTCACTCCGTCCCCGTCCGTGTCGACGGGACAGCCGCGCGCGTCGACCTTCATCCCGGCGGGCGTCGCCGGGCAGCGGTCCGCCTCGTCGTCCACACCGTCGCCATCCGAATCGCGCGGGCAGCCCCGCTCGTCGACCGCCGTGCCGGCGAGCGTACCCGGGCATTCGTCGACCCCGTCGACGACGCCGTCGACGTCCGAGTCGATCGGGCAGCCCCGTCCGTCGACACGCGCGCCGGCCGGCGTGCCAGGGCAGTCGTCCTTGCGGTCGGCCACGTCGTCCTTGTCCCGGTCCCGGGCGCGCGACGGCACGCCCCAGCCCACGCCGAACAGCGCGTACGCCGTCGTCAGATCCTCGCCCCCCAGGCCGTCGTTCGTGACCGTGTGGTCACCGCGCACTTCCCAGCGCCAGACCGTGTTCCCGCTGTAGCCGAAGCGCTGCCCGAGACCGAGCGACACGGCCGCGCGATCGAAGTTCAGCGTCCCGGGCCCGTCGACGATCGTCCACCCGCCGCCGAACTCGAAGAACGTCTGGTAGTCGTCGCCGTGCGGGAAGCACAGCACCTCGAAGCCGGTGCGTGCGGTGTACTGCGTCGCGTCCTCTCCTCCCGGCATCGACGCCGAGCCATACAGCGCATCGACGAACCAGCCCCAGCGCGGGGCGAAGTACAGGTCGCCGCGGAAGCCGAACGTCGGCTCGAGCGCATCGAGCGTTCCGGGCTCGCCCGTCAGGTTCTCGTCGGGCAAGAACGCGCCGATCTGGATGCCCACCTCGGCTTCATCCTGCGTGTCGCCGGCGACCGATTGATCCGATCCGGCGAGCGCGGCGAGGAGCAGAGCGGGGATCGCGAGCCGACCGTTCATCGATCGAGTCCTCCGGAGCGCGGGAAACCGCGGACGCGAAGCTTCGTACAGATCGATTACCGAAAGCAACCGGAACTTGGTGCCGGATGGGTGCTTGGCCACAGCCGTCGAACCCTGGTAACGTCGCGCGGATGAGTCGCTGCGCGGGCTGCGGCGTGAACGTTGCGGAGGGGGCGCGGTTCTGCGGACAGTGCGGTCGCCCGCTCGCCGAGCCGTCGACCGCAACGACCACGACCTCCTTGCCGCACGCGGCGTACCGAGCGCCCTCGCGCGCCACGGGGACGACCGCGCGCTCGCCGCGCACCCCGAGCGGGATCGAGGACGGACGTTTCGCGCCGGGGACGATGCTCGCCGGTCGCTGGCGCATCGCCGGCATGCTCGGGCGCGGCGGCATGGGCGAGGTCTATCGGGCCGACGACCTCACGCTCGGCCAGTCGGTCGCGCTCAAGTTCCTGCCGGCCGGCCTCGAGAGCAACGAGGACCGTCTGGCACGGTTCTTCAACGAGGTGCGCCTGGCACGGCAGGTCTCGCACGCCAACGTCTGCCGCGTGTACGACGTGGGCGAAGTCGACGGCCAGCGCTTCCTGTCGATGGAGTACGTGGACGGGGAGGACCTGTCGTCCTTGATCCGCCGCATCGGGCGGCCGTCGCCCGAGAAGGCGCTCGAGATCGCCCGGCAGACCTGCGCCGGGATCGCGGCGGCGCATGCCAAGGGGATCCTGCACCGCGATCTCAAGCCGTCGAACATCATGATCGACGGCGACGGCCGCGTGCGGATCACCGACTTCGGGCTCGCCGCGCTCGCCGCAGCGGTCGACGGGGCCGAGATCCGCGCCGGCACGCCGGACTACATGTCGCCCGAGCAGCTCGAAGGGATCGAAGTCACCGCGCGCAGCGACGTCTACGCGCTGGGTCTCGTGCTGTACGAGCTGTTCACGGGCAAGCGCGCGTTCCAGGCGTCGAGCCTGGCCGAGCTGCGCGAGCTGCGCAGCTCGACCACGCCGCGTAGCCCATCCTCCGTGACGCCGGACATCGACCCGGCCGTCGAGCGCGTGATCGAGCGGTGCCTCGAGAAGGAGCCGGCCGGGCGCCCGAGCTCCGTTCTCGCCGTCGCCGCCGCGCTCCCGGGGGGCGACCCGCTCGCTGCGGCGCTCGCCGCGGGCGAGGTGCCGTCGCCCGAGCTCGTCGCCGCGGCGCGCGCCGAGGGTGTTCCGCGTCCCGCCGTCGCCGCCGCGTGCTTCGTCGCCGTTCTCGCCGGCCTCTTCGCGTTCCTCGGGTTAGCGGACCGGGTGTTTTTGACCGGCGCGTTCGAGTTCGATCGGCCGCCGGCGGCGCTCGCCGTCGAGGCCCGGGAGATCCTCGAGCGGCTGGGTCACGGTGACCGGCGCGACGACCGGCTCGAGGGGTTCGACTTTCGCGACCAGTATCAGCGATACGTCGAGCGCACCGATCGATCGCCGAACCGGTGGAGCGCGCTCGGGACGATCCGGCCCTCGCCGTTCACGTACTTCTACCGCCAGTCGCCCGATCCGCTGGTGCCGGTCAGCTGGGACGGCATCGCCAGCTCGAGCAACCCGCCGTGGCTCAAGTCGGGGATCGCCGGGGTGTGGCTCGACGTCGACGGCCGGCTGCTCGAGCTGCGCGCCGTGCCGCCGCAGCGCGACGAGTCCAAGCCCACCGTGCCGCCCGACTGGAGCGTCTTGTTCGAGCTCGCCGCGCTCGACCCGGTGCGGTTCGAGCCGGTCGACGCCGAGTGGAACCCGCTCGTCACGACCGACGCGCGCGCGGCGTGGCAGGGCACGATCGAGGGCCAGGAGCAGGTGCCGCTGCGGATCGAGGCCGGAGCGTGGCGCGGCAAGCCCAACTACTTCGAGATCATCGCCCCGTGGACCAAGGCCACGCGGATGCCCGACGAGGAGCAGGATCGGGGCGGGACGACGTTCGTCGCCGCGCTCGTCGTGATCCTGTTCGTCATCGTGATCGCGAGCATCCTGATGGTCCGGCGCAACCTGGCTCTCGGGCGGACCGACCGCCGCGGCGCGCTCCGCATGGCCCTGTTCGCGTCGCTCGCCACGCTCGTAGCCTGGTTCTTCCGCACGCATCACGTCGCGTCGATGAAGGAGGCCGGGCTCCTGTCCGGGGGCGTGAAGGACGCATTTCTGCTCGCCGGCGTCGTGTCGCTCGTATACCTGGCGCTCGAGCCGTACGTCCGCCGGTTCTGGCCCCAGGTGCTGATCTCGTGGAGCCGGATCCTCAACGGGCGGGCGCGCGACCCGCTCGTCGGCCGCGATCTGCTGTACGGCGCCGTGGCCGGGACCGCGGGGTGTCTGCTGGTCGCGTCGATGCAGCTCCTCCCCGGATCGTTCGGTGGTGCGGCGGTGGCGCCCGGCCTCGGCCCGCTCGGCTTCGCGTTCGGCTGGTCGCACAGCTTCGCCAACGTCGCGTCGTTCCTATCGGGCTCGCTGTTCAACCCGTTCGCTCTGCTGTTGCTCCTGCTGCTCCTGCGCCGGCTCCTGCGCCGGCAGTGGGCTGCGGTGTCGGTGATCGTCCTCGCGGTTGCCGTCCTCGCGGCGCAGCAGACCCCGGAATTCCCGTTGATCTGGTTCCTCGCCGCTTTCTACTGGTTCGTGTTGATCCTGATCCTGGTGCGGCTCGGCGTGTTCGCGTGTGTCGTCAGCGTATTCGTCACGAACCTGATGCTGAGCTCGCCGCTCACGCTCGACAGCTCGGCGTGGTTCGCGCGGCAGGGCTGGGTGATGATGCTCGTCCCGGCCGCGCTCGCGGCCTACGGCTGCTACCTGACGATGGCCGACCGCGGCGTCACGCGCGATCCGCTCTGGGCCTAGCTCCCTAGGGCCGCCTAGGGTGTTTCCCTACGCTTCAGACGTCCCGCCGTGATCTACACTTCTACCCGGTCCGATCACCGTTTTTCCATGACCAAAGCGCCCGCCACGAAGGATCCGGTCGACTGGCTCGCCAACGGCGGCGAGATGGGCGAGCGCATCCGGGCCTTCGACTGGGCGAGCACACCGATCGGTCCGATCGAATCGTGGTCGCCCGCTCTGCGGATGATCGTCGGCTTCCTGCTGACGAACCCCCATCCGATCCTCCTGTGGTGGGGACCCCGGTACATCTCGATTTACAACGACACGTACGCCCCGATCCTGGGCACGAAGCACCCCGGCGCTCTGGGTCAACCGTGCAGCGAGTGCTGGACGGAGATCTGGCACATCCTGGAGCCGCTCATCGACACGCCGTTCCACGGGGGTCCGGCGACGTGGATCGAGGACTTCGTCCTCGAGCTCCACCGCCACGCGTTCCTCGACGAGGGCCACTTCACGGTGTCCTACAGCGCGGTGCCGGACGACACGGCGCCCGGCGGCACCGGCGGCGTGTGCGCGATCGTTCACGAGATCACGGACAAGGTCGTCGGCGAGCGCCGCGTCGTGGCCCTGCGTGACGTCGGAGCGTGCGCCGGAGAAGGCAAGACCGCGGAAGAGGCGTGTGCCGCCGCGGCCCGAACGCTCGCTCCGCACGACAAGGACCTCCCGTTCGTCTTGCTCTACCTGGTCGATGCCGACGGCAAGGTCGCGCGGCTCGCCGGGGCTGCGGGCATCGACGCCGGCGGAGCGGCGAGTCCGCAGCTCGTCGACCTCGACGGGCCCGACCCGCCCTGGCCGCTATCCGAGGCGATTCGATCGGAGACGATGGTCGTCGTCGACGATCTGGTGCAGCGCTTCGGGAACGCGGTGCCGCAGGGTCCGTGGTCCGATCCGCCGCGACAGGCGGTCGTCGTGCCGATCCGCTCGAACATCGCTCACGAGCTCGCGGGCCTGCTCGTCGCCGGGGTCAGCCCGCGCCTGAGGCTCGACGGCCTGTACCGCAGCTTCTTCGAGCTGCTGGCGACGCAGCTCGCGACCGCGATCGCGCGGGCCTCCAGGCTGCGCCGAGACGCCAAGGCGGTCGTGCGCGACAGCGAGCAGCGGTTCCGCACGATCGCCGACACCGCGCCGGTGATGCTGTGGATTACCGAGCGCGATGGCTCGTGCTCGTTCGTCTCGCGCAGCTGGTACGAGTACACGGGGCAGACCGAGGAGCGGGGGCTGGGCTTCGGCTGGCTCGACGCCGTGCACCCGGACGACCGCACGGAGACGAGCCACGTCTTTCTCGCAGCGAGCGGTCGGCACGAGCCGTTCGCGACCGACTACCGCCTGCGCGGCGCCGACGGCGAGTACCGCTGGGCGATCGCTTCGGGCCGCCCGCGCTTCGACGGCGCCGGTACGTTCCTCGGGTACATCGGATCGGTCGTCGACGTGCACGAGCGCAAGACCGCCGAAGCGCAGCGCGAGCAGCTGCTCCGGAGCGAGCGTGCGGCGCGAGCCGATGCCGAGCAGGCCAACCGCCTGAAGGACGAGTTCCTTGCCACCCTGTCCCACGAGCTGCGCTCGCCGCTCAACGCGATCCTGGGCTGGACGTATGTCATGGAGCGAGAGCCCGAGAACGCGGCGATCGTCCGGCAAGGGGTCGAGGTCGTGGCCCGAAGCGTGAGGGTCCAGACCGCGCTGATCTCGGACCTGCTCGACATGAGCCGCATCGCCGCGGGGAAGATCCGGCTCGAGATCGAGGACGTCTCGCTGCCCAAGCTCGTCACGGGCTCGGTCGATGCGATCCGGCACATCGCCGAGGCCAAGGGGGTCCGCGTCGACTCGACGATCGAGCCCATCGACGACCCGGTCCGCGCCGACTCGACGCGCATCGAGCAGATCGTGTCGAACCTCCTGTCCAACGCCGTGAAGTTCACGCCGCCAGGGGGGCTCGTGCGGGTCGACCTGGCCCGGCAGGGCGCGGTGGCGCAGATCGTGGTCCGCGACACGGGCGTCGGCATACGACGCGAGTTCCTGCCCTACGTGTTCGAGCGCTTTCGGCAGGCCGCCGCGCCGACGACGCGGCACACGGGAGGCCTCGGACTCGGCCTGGCGATCGTGAAGCAGCTGTGCGATCTGCACGGGGGAACGGTCGGCGTCGAGAGCGGAGGCGAGGGCCAGGGGGCGACGTTCACCGTGCGCCTGCCGCTCGCGCGCACGGAGGGGGCGCAATCCCCTCGGCCGATGGCCGCGGAGGACCGGGCCCTCGACGGCGTGCGGGTCTTGGCCATCGACGATCAAGCCGAAGTACGCGAGCTGCTGAAGCGCGTGCTCGAAGAGCGGAACGCCGAGGTGATCACCGCGGCTTCGGTCGAGGAGGGCGTCCGCGCGTTCGAGGAGCACAAGCCCCACGTCGTCCTGTGCGACATCGGCATGCCCGGCCAGGACGGATACGACTTCATCCGCAAGGTGCGCGAGACGGGTGACGGGACACCGGCACTGGCCGTGACCGCGTTCGCCGGCTCGGCGGACAGCCTGCGCTCGTTGCGCGCGGGCTATCAGGCGCACATCTCGAAGCCGGTCGACTTCGCCGAGCTCGTCTCGGCCGTCGCCGCGCTGGCCAAGAGCGCCCCGATCCTGGCGGGGTCAGGTCTCGAATCTTTGCCTTCACCCGCTTCGAGGCAAAGATTCGAGACCTGACCCCACTCGCGGTTTCACGCAGCGGAACCCCAGGTGGTTCGCGCCGGTCGAGACCTCGCCCTTGCCGCGGGTGCCGACGAGGTACCGCGTGCAGTACTGGTCCGAGCACAGGAACGAGCCGCCGCGATGCACGCGCTTCTTCTCCTGGGGCTCCGACGGATCGAACGGCGTGTTCGGGGCCCTGCGGATTGTGGATCGTCGACCCCGAGCGCGCGTCGATCGCGTACGAGTCGGGGCGGTACCAATCGCTGACCCATTCCCAGACGTTCCCCGAGACGTCGTACAGGCCATAGCCGTTCGGCGGGAACTGCGCGACCGGTGCGTTGCCGGCGAAGCCGTCGTCTCCGCCGTCGCGTATCGGGAAGCTTCCCTGGTACGTGTTCGCCATGACACGGCCGTCCGGGTGCAGCTCGCTGCCCCACGGGTAGAGCTGGCCCGCAAGCCCCCCGCGCGCCGCGAACTCGAACTCGGCCTCGGTCGGCAAGCGTTTGCCGGCCCATTCGGCGTAGGCCCGCGCGTCGTCGTAGGCGATCTGCACCACGGGGAAGTTTTCCCGCCCCGCGGTGTCGCTTCCCGGGCCCTCGGGATGGCGCCAGCTCGCCCCGTGCTGGTAGCGCCACCAGTTGTACATGTTGTCGAGCGGCACCGGGCCTGCGGTCGGCGTGAACACGGTCGAGCCGGCGACGAGGTTCTCCTTCGGTGCCGTCGGGAACTCCTCGTGCGTCGGCGTGCGCTCGGCGATCGTGACGTAGCCCGTCGCGCGGACGAACTCGGCGTACTGCGCGTTCGTCACCTCGGTCGCATCCATCCAGAACCCGTCGACGCGCACGCGGTGGATCGGCTGCGCGTCGCGCGTGATCCCGGGGAGCGCGCACAGCGAGTCGCCGGCAGCGTCTGACCCCATCGAGAACTCCCCGCCGGGGATCCAGACCATCCCGACGGGAGCGGAACCGGGCGCAGGCTCCTTGTTCTCGACGGTCGGACGGAACGCCGGCGTGGCGTCGGGCTCGGTCGGCTTCGGCTCGGGCTTCGGCCGAGCGGCGTAGAACGCGAGTGCCGCGACGCCGACCAGCGCGGCGGCGATGGCGAGCGCTCGTCTCATCGGGCGCATCATAGCGCTTTCGAGGTCGTGTCCCTCGCGCTAGAGTCCGCGGGGGACAGAGCCCCGCAGGAGGAACGCATGTCCGCCTACCTCGTCGTCAACATCGATGTCCGCGACCCCGAGCGCTACGCCGAGTACGTCCAGCGTGTGCCGGCGACGATCGCCCAGTACGACGGGCGCTACCTCGCGCGCGGCGGCCGAGCCGAGTCGCTCGAAGGCGAGTGGACGCCCAAGCGTGTCGTCGTCCTCGAGTTCCCGACCTACGAGCGGGCCAAGGAATGGTGGTCGTGCGAGGAGTACCGCGAGCTCAAGGAGCTGCGCCGGTCGGCCTCGGTCGGGAACATCGTGCTCGTCGAGGGCGTGTAGTGGACGATCTCGAGCCGCTCGTCGGGCGGTTTCGCGGTACGGGGCGTGGGCAGTTCCCAACGATCGTGACCTTCGACTACCGCGAGACGCTCGAGCTCGTCCGCGATCGCGAGCGGCCGCTGATCCACTACGTCCAGCGGGCCGAGCATCGGCACGCAGGCGACTCCGCGTGGGTTCCATCGCACTGGGAGTCCGGGTTCCTGCGTCCGGTCTCCGAGCGCACGGTCGAGATGACGAGCGCGCAGGACGGCGGCCGGCTCGAGCAGCTGCGGCTCGACGTGTCGGTCGCGGACGGCGTTCTCGTTCTCGACGGCTCGTCGATGGCGCTCGTCAACGATCCGCGCCTCGTGCGCACGCACCGGCGGATCGAGCTGCGCGGCGACCGTCTGTCCTATCGCGTATCGATGGCCACGACGCGTGTCGCCGAGCTGACGCACCACCTCGAGGCGCAGCTCGAGCGCGTCGCTCCGGGGGACACCGAAGGCGAGCGCGTCGACGTCTTCTTCTATGGCTCGTACATGAGCCTCGACGTCCTGCGCGAGGTCGATCTCGTTCCGCCACGGGTCGAGGTCGCTCGGCTGCCGGGATTCCGACTGACGATCGGCCCGCTCGCGAACCTCGAGCCCGCGGCGCAGGCGACCGCCTTCGGCATCCTGACGTCTCTGACCCATGCCGAGCTCGAGCGCCTGTACGACCACGCGCGCAACGTCCTGGGTGGCCTCTACCGGCCCCGCGCCGTGGTCGTGGAGTCGCTCGATCGACGAGGCTGCGGGGTCCCGGCCCTGTGCTACCTCGCCCCGGCGCTCGCCCGGCGGCCTCCGGCGCGCGACTACGTCGAGCGCATCGCCCACGCCGCGCGGCGCCATGGCCTGCCCGCGGAGTACGTGCGACACATCGAGTCGTTCGCCGACGGGCCGTGATACGCTCCGCGTATCGCAAGACCAGGGAGGGGACCATGGCGCACGGCGAGTCGTACAAGAACTGCCAATCGTGCGGTATGCCCATGAAGAAGGACGAGGCCCGCGGCGGAACGAACGCCGACGGGACGCGCAGCACGATCTACTGCTCGCACTGCTACGTGCGCGGCAAGTTCACGCTGCCCAACCTCAGCGCGGCCGACATGCAGGATCGCGTGCGCGGCAGGATGAAGTCGATGGGCTTCCCAGGCTTCGTCGCCGGTCTGTTCACGCGGCGGATCCCCAAGCTCAAGCGCTGGACCGGAACGGCCGCGCGGTAGCGCGGCGCCCGTGGACCGAGGTGCGAGCGGCACGCCGCGTCTGCGGCAGGCCATGGGGCCGCGCGACCTGCTGCTGTTCTTCGTCGTCACCGGGTTCCACGTGCGCTGGGTCGCCGCGGCCGCGGCCGCGGGACCGAGCACGATCGCGATCTGGATCGTCGCGTGCCTGACGTTCTACCTGCCGCTCGTCGCCTGCGTCCTCGAGCTGTCGTCACGCTACCCGCAGGAAGGCGGGATGTACCTGTGGACCAAGCGCGCGTTCGGGCCGTTCGCCGGGTTCCTGACCGGCTGGTCGTACTGGACGTCGAACGCGCCGTACTTCGCCACGCTCCTGTACTTCACGGCGGGGAGCGCGCTGTTCGTCGCCGGCGATCGCCTGCGCTCACTCGCGAGCGAGCCCGCGTGGTACCTGGGGTTCGCCGTTGTCGGGTTGACCGTCGCGACCGTGCTCAACCTGATCGGCCTCGACGTCGGCAAGTGGCTGCACAACGTCGGAGCGATCGGCGTGTGGGTCCCGGCCCTCGTCGTGATCGCCCTTGGCCTCGTGGCGTGGGCCCGCTTCGGCTCAGCCACGAGGTTCGACGGCCCGAGCCTCGTGCCGGGGGCCGATCTCGGGGGCGCGGTGTTCCTCGCGTCGATGGTGTTCACGCTCGTGGGGGCCGAGGCGGCCTCGTTTCTCGCGGACGAGGTGCAGGATGCGAAGACGAGCATCCCGTGGGCTCTGCGTCTCGCCGGGCCGCTGATCACCGGGACGTACGTCGTCGCGACCGTGTGTCTGCTCCTGGCCCTGCCGCAGGGCGAGATCTCGGCGCTCGACGGGATCCTGACGATGATCGGGACGGTGAGCGAGCGGCTCGGCCTTCCGGGCATCACGCCGGTCATGGCCCTGCTGATCACGGTCGGCGGCGTCGGGATGTGCGGTGCGTGGGTCGCGACCGCGGCGCGGATCCCGTTCGTCGCCGGCGTCGATCGCTACCTGCCCGAGGCGTTCGGCCGCGTCCACCCGCGGTTCCGCACGCCGCACGTGGCGCTCGTCGTCCAGGGGCTCGCCGCGCTCGTGTTCGTCGTCCTGGGGCAGGCCGGAACGACGGTCGCCGGCGCCTACGCCGCGCTCGTGGGCATGTGCCTGATCCCGACCTACCTGCCGTTCCTGTTCCTGTTCGCCGCGTGGGCGAGGCTCCAGCGCGAGCCCGCGGGTCCGGATGTCGTGCGCGTTCCCGGCGGCGCGGCCGCGGTGTGGGTCCTCGCGACGCTCGGGTTCGTGACGACCGCGGCCTCGCTGGCCCTCGCCGTCGTGCCGCCATCGAGCGAGCCGAACAAGCCGCTCGCCGTGGCCAAGGTGATCGGCCTGACCGTCGTGCTGCTCGGCGTCGGCGTCGCGATCTACGTCATCGGCGCGCGGCGCAAGAGCCGCGAGAAGCCGCGCGACCTCAGTCGCACACGGTAGGGACGTTGGGCGTGCCGTTCGACCGCGTGCCGTAGCTCCCGTCCCCGCACACGTTCGTCCCGCGCACGAGGTACCAGAAGCCGCTGCCGCTCGCGGGGGACGCCGCGTCGGTGAAACTCGTCGACGGGGTCTGTCCGAGACACGTCGTCGAGCCGCTCGAGCTGACCGGGAGCTCGAAGATCGATCCGCGCACCACGTCGTACGCGGTGTCGTTCCCCGCTGCCGGAGCGGCGGAGCTCCAGCTCAAGCTCGTGTGGCTCACGAGCGAGAGGCCCACGATCTCGACCGGTACCGCAAAGGCACCTGCGTCTAGCGGCGCGCAGTCGCCACCGTCGGCCACGCCGTCGTTGTCGTCGTCGGCGTCGACCGCATTGGAAAGACCGTCCGTATCCGCGTCTGGGACCCAGCCGACGTCGCGCATCTGCGCGAGCGTCAGGTCGGTCCCCTCGACCTGGTGCGCGAGGCCCGGATTCAGGGCCGGCTCCATCAGTAGATTCGGCGTCGCGGAATCGTCCCAGTGCGACACCGACGAGCCGCCGATGAGCGGCTGCGGCGTGAACACGAACATCTGGTCCGATGCATCGGCACCCTGGTACACCTGGTCGTCGAGCACCATCTGCCCGGTCACCCCGGCGCCGAGCTGGGCCCGGATCAGCCCTCCGTCGGCCTGCGTGACCATGACCGACGGGATCGTGATCGTTGCGTCAACCCCCGACATCCCCGGCGGCGGCGCGCCGGCCGCGTTGTTGGCGACGACCACGCCGACCGCGCCAGCGTCCTGGCAGTTCTTGACCTTGACCGTGAAGTTGCAGGTGCCGCGGTCGACGAGGGCGATCTTGCCGGCCACGGCCGCGGCGTTCGTCAGCGCCGTGCACGCGTCGGTGAGCAACGGCCCCGAGGCATTGTTCTGGTCGAGCGCGGCAACGAACGACTTGTTCGTCCCCGGCGCGCCGAGCGGCGGCCCGAAGAGCGCCAGGCCAACCGGGTAGTCGGTGTCGATCGCCGGGGGTGTGGCCACGCGCACGAGCGGCGTGCCCGGCGTCAGGACGCTCGGGACCTGCGCTGTGACGGTCGGCCCGGTCCAAACGACGTGGCGTGCGCGGACCGCCGAGGCCACGCGCTGCGCGTTGCTCATCTGGTCCCACGACAGGCCCACGACCTGGTCGAACAGCTGGCGGTTGTACACGTCGGGCAGTCCGCTAAACAGCGCTCCGGTCGACAGGTTCGCGAACTGCGAGAAGCCCAGGCCGTGCGAGAACTCGTGCAACAGGGTGGCGACGAGATCGACGAGCGTGCCGGCCTCGTTGTCCAGGCCGTAGTAGAAGAACGCGCCGGTTGCACAACCGGGCTGTCCGAGGTTCGAGTTGAACGTGGCGCTCATGTCGGGTTGACCGGGGTTCAGCTCCTGACCCGCACGACTGTCGCCGAGGGCCCCGTGGTACAGAACTCCGGGAAACGCGGGACCGGGGAAGGGCGGGACCGTCGCGCCGGCGAAATCCGACACGAGGTAGAACGTCCCGGTGCTCCCGACCACGGCGGACGTCGCATCGCAGGCCAGCGGATTGAACTGCGAGCGAATGACCATCTCGACGTTGCTGTCGAGCGCCGCGCCCCAGATGTCGGCCGCGAACTGGAACGCGATCAGCCGCTGCTGGCCGATCGTCGTGCCGGGGTTCCCGCCGACCGGGGCCGCCGCTGTCGGGTCGTTGAACCCCTCGCCGGGACCGTCGTTGTTGAAGATCGTGATCGTCGCGTTGGCCCACGCCGGCGCGAGCCCGGCGAGGGCGAGGCCGATGGCCAGGATCGCGGACGCGAGGAGACGCCGGCGGCCGATCACCGCTCCGGCTCCGCCTCGGGCGTGGTCGCCGGCAGGGAGAGCTGCTCGAGCCACGCGGTCGCCGCCGCCTCATCTGCGAGGCACTGCAGGCGCGGCGCGCCGGTCGGCCCGAAAGACAGGACTGTCACGGTCGGATTGCGACCGTCGAGCATGACGATGCGCGTGCCGTCGGCCCGGCGCTCGACGACCGGATCGTCGGGCCGCGGCTCGAACATGCGCAGCAGCTCCTCGGCGAGCCGGCGCCGCTCCTCGGACGTCGGCGTCACGAGGCGCCCGGTTGCGGGATCGACAGCCACGGTCGCGGCGCCGACGCTGCGCGACACCTCGGCCTTCGACTCGGCCGCGGTCGTGGCGGCAGGCGGAATCGCGATGGCGAGGAGCACGAACGCCCTCGCCGCGGTGCTGCGGATGGCCATGGTCGATCCTCCGGGGGAGTCGGTCGGGTGTTCGGTCCTGGTTCCTATACCGGGCGTCCCCCCGAGTGTCAAGGAATGTCAAGGAACCGACGCGGAAACCGGGGTCAGGGTTGCTCGTCGAGCAGGTGCCAGAAGCTGCGAAACGGGCGGCCGGTCTCGCGCGCCAGGCCGATCTCGCAGGTCCGGCTCGTGCTGACGAACTCGTCGTACCGCGCGCCCGAGAGCTCCGCGGCCAGGGGCGCGAGCGCGGCGCGCGTCAGCTCGGGGAACGCGAGGCCCCGGTCGCCCGCCGATCCGCAGCAGCCCGCGGCGAACGGGAGCACCACGTCCTGGGCGTAAACCTTGGCCACGCGCTCGAGATCCGCGACGAGCCCCATGCGCCGCAGCGAGCATGGCGGGTGGAGCACGACGCTCCGGCGCCGC
Organism: uncultured Acidobacteriota bacterium; assembly: GCA_963824225.1. Lineage (GTDB taxonomy): Bacteria > Acidobacteriota > Polarisedimenticolia > Polarisedimenticolales > Polarisedimenticolaceae > CAWGOF01. The sequence continues at coordinate 3,241,204 of CAWGOF010000003.1, forward strand.
GCGACCGGCGCGAGCCCGGCGGCGACGAGCCGCGCCGCGTGCTCGACCCCGTCGAGGATCGAGAGCGTCGCGTGCCGCGTGCGGTTCTGCGCCGAAAGCGCAGGCGCCGCACCCTTGAGGGTCAGCGCACACGGGCTCGCATCGACGACGACCGGCACGGCACCCTCGTTCGACCAGTCCCACATCCGCTCGATCGCGTGGTTCGCCGCGACCGCGGACGCCGCGTGGAACCCCTTCGACGAGAACGCGAGGCCGCAGCACACACCTCGTGCGTCGCGCGGAACGAAGAGCGGCGCACCCGCGCGCAGCGAGACGCGGGCCACGACGTCCGCCAGCGGTCTGCCGTCGGCCGTCGCCAGCACGCGGGACGCACAGGTCGGGAAGAGTACGGCGGACGCCGCGGCGGCGGCCGCCGCCGCGGCGCCCGACGCCGGGTGCGCGACGGGACCGCTCGACGGCGCGGCCGCGACGCGCGGGAGTCCCGGGTCCCACGCCGGCACGCGGCGGCCGAGCCAGCGCGAGATCGAGCCCGTCGCGGTCGTCAAGCGCCGGGGCCCGAGTAGGCGCTCGAGCGCATGTCCGGCACGGAGGCCGGCCCGCGCGAGCGTCTCGACGAGGCCGAACCTTTCGGCGAGCACCGCCGCGAGCTCCTCGGCCGCAGCGCTGTGGCCCGCGTGGCGCAGGCGCTTGACGAGCGCGCCCGTGTCGATCCCCACCGGGCAGGCGAGCGAGCACAGACCATCGGCGGCGCACGTTTCGAGGCCCGCGTACTCGTAGTCGCGCTCGAGCTCCGCGAGCTCGACCGACTCGGGCGAGGCCGCGCGGAGCCGGGCCATCTCCCGCCGCACGACGATGCGCTGGCGCGGTGTGAGCGTGAGGTCGCGGCTCGGGCACATGCGCTCGCAGAACCCGCACTCGATGCACGCGTCGACCTCGGCCTCGACCGCCGGGAGATCCTTCAGGTGCCGCACGTGCGCGCGTGGATCTGCGTTCAGGATCACGCCGGGGTTCAAGATGCCTGCAGGATCGAACAGCTCCTTGATCTCGCGGAAGATCGCGTACGCTTCGGGACCCCACTCGGTCAAGACGAACGGGGCCATGTTGCGCCCCGTCCCGTGCTCGGCCTTGAGCGCGCCGTCGTAGCGCGTGACCACGAGATCGGCCAGGGCGTGCATGAGATGGTCGTAGCGCCTCACGTCCTCCGGACGCTCGAACGCTTGCGTCAAGACGAAATGCAGGTTGCCGTCCTTGGCGTGGCCGAACACGATCGCATCGGGGTAGCCGTGCCCATCGAGCAGCGCCCGCAGCTCGGCCACGGCCGAATGGAGCCGGGCCACCGGGAACACGACGTCCTCCATGACGAACGACGTGCCGCGGGCCCGCACCGCGCCGACCGAGGGGATGATCCCGCGCCGCACGCGCCACAGCGCGGCTTGTCGTCCGGGGTCGCGCGTGAACTCCGGGCGCGCGAGGAGCGGCAGGCGCGCAAGCAACGGCTCGACCACCGCGCGCTGCGCGGCGAGCGTCGCCTCGTCGGCACACTGGTACTCGGCGAGCAGCGCGGTCGCCCGCGCGGGCAGCTCGCGCACCTCGGGCGGGACGCCGGGCTGTCCGGCAACCGCGCGCAGCGAGGCGCGGTCCATCAGCTCGAGCGTGCGCGCACCCGCGTCGCGCAGCGCGGCGATCGCCGCGCAAGCGTCGGCGAGATCCGGATAGAACAGGAGCCCCGTGTACTTGAGCGGCGGATCGGGCACCGTGTCGAGCGATGCTTCGGCGATGAACCCCAGCGTGCCCTCGGAGCCGATCATCAGGTGCGCCAGGATGTCGATCGGCCGCTCGAAGTCGAGGAACGCGTTCAGCGAGTAGCCCATCGTGTTCTTCGTTCGATACTTCGTCCGGATGCGCTCGGCGAGCGCGCCGTTCGCGACGATCCGCTGGCGCAAGCGCGCGAGACCCTGGTACACGCGCGGCGCCTCCTCGGCCATGCGCTCGTCCGCGCCGGGGAGCGCCGAATCGACGACCACGCCCTCGGGCAGCACCACGCGGATCGAGCGCAGCGTGCGGTACGCGTTCTGCTCGACGCCGCAGCACATGCCGCTCGAGTTGTTGGCCAGGATCCCGCCGATCATGCACGCTTCGATCGACGCCGGGTCGGGGCCGATCTTCGTGCCGTGGCGCCGCAGGTGCTGGTTCACGAGCCCGGCGAGGACGCCGGGCTCGAACCGCACGCGCAGGCCCGCGTCCTCGACCTCGAAGCGCCGCCAGTGGCGCGACACGACGACGAGGATCCCATCCGTGACCGCCTGGCCCGACAGGCTCGTGCCCGCGGCGCGGAACATGATCGGGACGCCGCGCTCGCGGCTCAGGCGGAACAGCGCCTGCACCTCGGCGATCGTCGTCGGGAACACGACCGCCCGCGGAACGAGCCGGTACACGCTCGCGTCGTTCGCGAACGCCACGCGATCGAGCCGCCGCGCGAGGACCCGCTCGGGCGAGAGAATCGCGCGTAGCTCGGCGTCGAGGTCCATGGGGCCGCGCTCCAGCATACCGCCCCCAAAGATAGATCGTACGAGCGGGCGGCGTTCTAACGCTTGACCCTGCGGCCGCGTTCCCGTACGACTAAGGTGGCCGGGGAGCGATCGTGTCGCAACCGTTCCATCGAGCCGACGCGGCGGAAGGGCCCCCGCGCTGGCCCGCCCGCGTGATCGCGCTCGCCGGGGCGAGGCGCTCGGCCGAGCGCGGTCCCGACGAGGCGGTGCTCGGCGAGCTGTGGACGCTCGTGCACCTGGGGCTCGCGCGGTACGTGCGCCAGCACGCCGCACGCCTGGGGCCGGTCGAGCCCGAGGACGTGCGCGACATCGCCGCCGAGAAAGCGCTCGATCTGATGCGCAAGCTCGACGCCGGCGAATGGGACCCCGCCGCTTCGGAGCCCGCGCAGCTGTGCGCGTTCCTCTCGATCCTCGCGCGCAACGGGCTCGTCGATCATCTGCGCCGCGCCCCTTTGCTGCGCCGCCCGCGCGCCGTGCACCAGGCGACGGCGCCCGACGAGCCGCGGCCGCACGAGGCCCCGAGCCGGGCGCTGTGCCGCATCCTCTTTCCTCGCGCGCTCCTCGACTGCCTGACCGCGCTCTCGCCCCGGGCGCGGAAGATCTGGCTCTTGCGCGCGTTCTACGACCTGCCGAGCAAGACGATCGCGCGCCACCCCGACGTCCGCGTCAGCCCGGCGGCGGTCGACATGACGCTCGCGCGCGTGCGCATCGCGCTCGGCCGGTGCATGAAGCACAAGGGGTTCGATCTGCGCGATCTGCCCGCCGGTACGTTCGCCGCCGTGTGGAACGCGCTCGCGCGACCGCGCGAGGACGCATGAGCGCGCAGCCCACGCACCACGCGACCGACGATCGGCTGATCGATCTGGCGCACGGGCTTCTCGACGCCGAGGAGTCGTCGGCATGCCTGGCCCACGTCGGCAGATGCCGCACGTGCGAGGACCGGTTCCGCGCGATCGCCGGCGAGCGCGCACGGCTCGTGGCCGAACGCCAACCCGCGCCGGTCGCGAGTCACCGTCCGTGGCTCGTCGCCGCGGCGTCCCTCGCCGCGCTGCTCGTCCTCGCCGCGGCGCTGCGCTTCGGTCGCGACGAGGGCGGCCCGCCGTCCTACTGGCTGCCGATCGAGCGCGAGCAGGCGGTGTTGCGTTCCGACGCCGACGGCACGGCACCGGCCGAGCTCGCGCGGGCTCTCGCGGCCTACGAGAGCGGGGACGCCGGGCGCGCCGCACGGCTGCTGCGCGAGGCCCGGGTACCGAAGGCCTACGGGCCGCTGCGCAACCTGTACCTGGCGAGCGCGCTCGAGCTCGACGGCGAGCCGGCCGAGGCCGCGGCGGTGCTCGAACGCCTCTCGATCGACACGCTTCCTGAGCCGTGGCGCACGCAGGCTCGGTGGGTGGCCTACGCGGCCGCGCGCGCCCAAGGCCAGGACCAGCGCGCCGCGACGCTCCTCGACCGGCTCGCGCGTGCCGCGGGCCCGATCGGCGACCTCGCGAGGGACGAGCGCGAGAGGTGGCGGCGATGAGGCGCGCGCGCGACCTCGCGCGTCGCGCTCCGCGCATCGGCGCGCTCGGGCTGATGCTCGGCCTGATGCTCGGCCTCGGCGTGTTCTCCACCCCCTCGCAGCCACCGCGTCCGCAGGCGCCGCTCGACGAGATCGAGGACCTCGTGATCCGCGAGCGGTTCGTCCCGGCGTTCGCCCGTGCGATCGAGCAGGCGCGGCAGCTTGCCGAGCGCGATGGGCCGCTCGCCCCCGAGACGCTCGCGGCGCTCGAGCGGGTCGGAACGATCGCGTTCCACGGCGGCGCTCTCGATGTCGCCCAGCGGATCGTCGAGCGCACGCTCGAGACGAACCAGGCGCTCCACGCTCCCGATTCGCTCGAGGTCGCGGCGAGCTTGCTCGCACGAGCCCGGGTCGCGCGGGTCGCCGCGGAGCGCGATCTGGCTCGATCGAGCCTCGAGCGCGCGCTCGCGATCGTCGAGACGCACGGCCGCACGCACACGAAACTGTACGCCGATCTGCTGTCGGCCCGTGCGAATTGGCTGCGTCGCGTCGACCTCGAGGCCGCGATCGTCGAGTACGAGCGCGCGCTCGCGGTACGGCTCACGGATCCGGCTGCGCGCGAGAGCGACGTCGCCGACGACCTGACGTGGCTCGGGTGGAGTCTGTTCCATGGCGGGCGTCACGCCGAGGCCGACGCCCGGTTCGCCGAGGCCGAAGATCGCCTGCGTGCAGCCGGCCTTGCGCAGGGCACGAACCTGGCCGTCCTGCTGTCCGCTCGCGCCGATGCGGCGGCGATCCGTGAGAGCTGGGCCGAGGCCGAGCGTCTGTATCGGACGAGCACGAGGATCTTCGACACCGTGCGAAGTGGCTACTTCCCGGGCTTCCCGCGGGCCAAGAGCCCGCGGCACGGCTATCCCGAGCTCGCGCTCGCGGTGCTGCACCAGGGACGCGAAACCGAGGCGTTCGAGCTGCTCGAGCGCGGGCGCGGAACGATCACGGCGGAGTTCCTCGACCTCGGTCGGTGGCGCGACGTCGATCCGCAGGGTCACGCCGAAGCGCAGCGGCTGAGGCAGCGCTGGATCGCCGCCGAGCGCGCGAGCCGCACACGCGACGTCGATCCGCAGCAGCAGATCCGCCGGCTCCTCGATGCCCTCGGGCTCTACGCGCAGCTGCTCGCGGCGGAGCAGCGATACCTCGATCGCGACGAGCCCGAAGATACGATGGTCGCGCACGTACGAGCGGCGCTCGGGCCGAGCGAAGCCTACGTCGGCTGGGTGCGGGTCACGTGGGCCGACCACCACAACGCGAGCGACGGACCGAGCCGAACCGAGGTGTGGGCCTACGTGGTGCGACCCGACGGCGTGCGCTGGCTCGAGCTCGAGCCGCTCGAGGACCGCTGGCTGCAATACGTGGTCACCGTGCAGCGTGCGGCGAGCTGGCCGCTGCGTGTCGACCCGGACGACGAGCTCCGTGCGCTCGGTCGCGAGCTCGGTCGAGCGCTGGTCGAGCCGGTCGTCCGGCATCTCGAGGGGGTGGATCGGCTGTTCGTCGAGCTGTCGGAAGTGGCGCCGGTCCTGCCCGTCGAGTCGCTCCCGCTGTCCGACGGAACGTGTCTCAAGGAGCGGTACACCGTGTCCTACGTATCGTCGGCACGAGCGTACGTCCAGGGGAAGAGCGACGCGCGGCCCGTGGACATCACCGACCGGCCGGCGCTCGTGATCGGCGACCCGCGACTCCCGTACGCCCGTCGCGAGGTCGAGAGCGTCGCCACGCTCTTTCCCCAGGCGACCGTCCGGAGCGGCCGCGCAGCGAGCCGCGCGGAGATCGAGCGGCTGGCCGGGGCCGATCGGCTGCGCGAGTTCGGCGTCGTCCACCTCGCGGCGCACATGATCACGCCGTGGCTCCACGAGCGCGCCGGGGTGCGCCTCGACGAGGAAGTCGTCGAGCTCCCCGAGATCCTCGCCGGCTGGCATCTCGATGCCGATCTCGTCACGCTCAGCGGCTGCCGCTCGATGAGCGGCCACGTGTTCCCCGATCGCAGCGAGTACCTCGGCCTCCCGCAGGCGCTCTTCGCCGCGGGCGCGCGCGCCGTCGTGGCCAGCATGTGGGAGATCGAAGACGAGGCTGCAGCGCTCCTGATGCGCCGGTTCTACGAGAACCTCACCACGACCGAGCCGATGTCGATCGCGCAGGCGCTGCGCGAGGCCAGCCTGTGGCTCCGCGCCTACGAGGACGAGACCGGCGCCCGCCCGTTCGAGCACCCGGTCTACTGGTCGGGGTTCATCGTCCTCGGCGCGCCGTAAAGACGGCGACAGCTCGTCGTCGTCGTCCCTCTACGATACCGCGTTAGATCCTGCGCTATGCGCCGATCTACCTAGCGAAGACTCTACAATCGGGTCTCGGAGGGGTCACCGAGCTTATTAGAGGAGGAGGAATCTAATGAAACGAACCGTTCTCACGCTCGCCGCCCTCGTGGGAGCACTGCTGCTCGCGAGCACGCCGTCGTCGGCGGTACCGCCGTGCAACTGGGCTGGCACCTACGAGGCCTGCAACCAGTTCTGCTTCTTCCTGGACGGCAGCACCTGTACGAACGTCACGGTCCAGAACTGCAGGTCCTACTACACGTGCTCGAGCGGCCACTCGTCCTCCGCGCCCTGCGACTGTGGGAACGAGCCTCCGTCCGGGGGCGGCGGCGGCTGCTTCCTTGCCGGCACGCCGATCACGATGGCCAACGGAACAACGAAGCCGATCGAAGCGATCGCCGTGGGCGACGTCGTGCTGGCCTACGACAAGGCGTCGGGCGAGATGAAGCCCGACCCGGTCAAGCGTCTCCACAAGCCGGTGACGGTCGATTCCTATTTCCTCGTGAACGGCGAGCTGCGCATCACTCCGTCCCAGCCGGTCCTCAGCGCAGGCAAGTGGGTCGAAATGCGTCAGCTGAAGGTCGGAGACACGCTCACGTCGGCCAGCGGCGGTCCGCAGCCGATCGAGACGATCGAGATCGTCCACGGGCCGATCACCGTCTACAACTTCGACACGAACCCGTACGAGACGTTCGTCGCGGGTGGTGTGATCGTTCACCGCAAGCCGGAGATTACCGAGCCGTAGCTCCAAGAGGTCTCGCACATGTCACGAAGAGCCGTGACCTTCTCGGCCGTTCTGTTCGGCGTCGTCGTACTGATGATGGCCACGCCGCTGTGGGCCCCGCCGCCATGCTCGACGCTCAACACGATGAGCCAGTGCAACCAGGCGTGTTACTTCTCGGCTCTGGGGCAATGCGCTAGCGTGTCCCTCGACGCGAGCTGCATAGTCCATTACAGCTGCGCGTTCGGTCAGATCAGCGCCCACTGCCATGGCGATTGCGAGCCCTCGGGCGGCAGCGGAGGCTGCTTCCTCGCCGGCACACGGATCACGATGGCTGATGGGACGACGAAGCCGATCGAGGAGATCGCGGTCGGCGACGTCGTGCTGGCCTACGACAAAGCGTCAGGACAGATGAAGCCCGACCCGGTCAAGCGACTCCACGACCCGGTGACCGTCGATTCGTACGTGCTCGTGAACGACCACCTGCGCATCACGAAGACGCAGCCGGTGTTCAGCGCCGGGACGTGGGTCGAGATGGGCCAGCTCGCCGTGGGCGATACGCTGACCGGCGCCGACGGTCGCGCGGTGCCGATCGAGACGCTCGTCGTCGTCGACACGCCGATCAACGTCTACAACTTCGACACGAACCCGTACGAGACGTTCGTCGCCGAGGGGTTCATCGTCCACCGCAAGCAGGAGCCGACCGAGCCCTGAGCCGCGGCGCGAGACGGGGACGGCGTCGCCGGCCGTCCCCGTCGTATATTCCCCGTCCCGTGATTCGGCCGACCCTCGTCGCAGCGGTGCTCGTTCCCCTCCTCGCGACGCTCGAGCGTTCTAGCCCCGAGCCCGCGCCCCCGACGTTCACGCGCGACGTCGCGCCGGTCCTGTTCGCCCGCTGCGCCCCGTGCCACGGCGCGGGTGGGCCCGCGCCCTTCCCGCTCGTCGAGTACGAGGACGTGCGCGCTCACGCGCGGCAGATGGTGCGCGTGACACGCGACCGGTACATGCCGCCGTGGCTGCCGGTTCCGGGCCACGGCGAGTTCGCCGGAAGCCGGAGGCTGTCGGACGAGGAGATCCGAGTCCTTTCCGCGTGGGTCGAGGGCGGCCTCGTGCGCGGCGATCCGGCGGATCTTCCCGCGCCGCCACCGGCGCTCTCGGGCTGGCCGCTCGGTCCGCCCGACCTCGTCGTCGAGCTGCCCGAGCCGTTCGTGCTTCCCGCTGCGGGCGTCGACGTGTTTCGCAACTTCGTCCTGCCGCTCCCGGTCGCCGATGCACGTTACGTGCGGGCCGTCGATCTGCAGCCCGGGAATCCGCGCATCGTGCACCACGCGGTGATGCAGGTCGATCGCACGCGCTCGTCGAGAGAGCTCGATGCGAAGGACCCGGCACCGGGCTTCGACGGCATGGACCTCGGCGAATCGCAGGCCCCCGACGGGCAGCTCATCGGCTGGACGCCGGGGACCGTGCCGTTCGCCGGCTACCCGGGGATCGCGTGGCAGCTCGAGCCGGGCACCGACCTCGTGCTGCAGATGCACATGCGGCCGACGGGCAAGCCCGAGCCGATCCGGCCGCGCGTCGGGCTGTACTTCGCCGCCAAGCCACCGACGCGCCGGCTGTGGGGGTTGACGCTGTACTCGACCAAGATCGACATCCCGGCGGGCGAGCCGTCCTACACGATCGAGCAATCGTTCAAGCTGCCCGCGGCCGTTGCCGTCCTCGGCATCTACCCGCACGCGCACTACCTGGGGAAGACGATCCACGCCAGGGCACTGCTTCCCGATGGCACCGAGCGCTGGATGATCCGCATCGACGATTGGGACTTCAGCTGGCAGGACCAGTACCGGTACGTCGAGCCGGTCGCGCTCCCTGCCGGCACCACGCTGACCATGCGCTACACGTACGACAACTCGGCGGCGAACCCGCGCAATCCGAGCACGCCGCCGCGGCGTGTGCGCCTGGGCAACCAGTCGACCGACGAGATGGGAACCATCTCGTTCGAGGTCGTGCCCGATCGGGCGGAGGATCTCCCGCGGCTGAGCGAAGCCCTGGCACGCCAGCGCCTCGTCGAGAACCCGCGGAACTGGCTCGCGTGGACGAACCTCGGCGCGGCACTCGGGATCCTCGGACGCTACCCCGAGGCGATCGAGGCGCATCGCCTCGCGCTCTCGATCCACCCCGACTGCGCGGCCGCGCACTATGGCCTGGGGCTCGCGCTGCAGCTCAGCGGCGAGGCCGAGCAGGCGATCCCGGCCTATCGCCGCTCGCTCGCGCTGCGCCCCGAGCAGCCGGACGCGCTGTACAACCTCGGACTCGTCCTGGCCGCGCGCGACCGGTGGGACGAGGCGATCGAGGTCTACCGGCGCGCGCTCGTGCTGACCCCCGACCGCCCGGATCTGCTGATCAACCTCGGGAGCGCGCTGAGCGCCACGGGCCAGCGCCAGCAGGCGATCGACCTCCTCGAGCGGGCGGTCATGAGCCACCCGCAGTCGGCCGAGCTGCACAACAACTTGGGGCAGGCGCTGGCGGTCGAGGGGCGCCTCGAGGACGCGGTCCGCGAGTTCGAGCGGGCGCTCGCGCTCGATCCCCGATCGGCCGGCGCGCGCCACAACCTGGAGCTCGCACGGCGCAAGCTCGACCGACGCGCACGTCCCTGAGCCTGCGCTTTGTCTAGCGGCGGCCGGCGCGAGCCGCTACCCTTTTTGTGCGGGGCATGGGGGGAACGTGACGGCACGACGCAGCAGGCGGTGGACGTGGGTAGTCGCGATTGTGCTCCTCGTGGGCGCGGTCGGGGCCGGGCTCGCCTTCTGGCCCGACAAGGACAAGGAGAGCGAGTTCCAGACCGAGGTCGTCGAGCGCGGCGACGTGACGATGATCGTCACGGCCACGGGCACGATCTCGGCCGTCACGACGGTGCAGGTCGGGAGCCAGGTGTCGGGGATCATCGCCCGGCTCCACGCCGACTTCAACAGCCGGGTCCATCGCGGGCAGCTCTTGGCCGAGCTCGACCCGACGCCGTTCGAGGCTCAGGTCGCGCAGCGCCGTGCCGACGTCTCGCAGGCCGTCGTCCAGATGCGCAACGCCGAGATCTCGCTCGCGCGCCAGGAGCGGCTGCGCGCCGCGCAGCTCGCGCCCGAGGCCGACTACGACGCGGCCAAGGCGGCGCACGACGTCACGGTCGCGCAGGTCGAGCAGGCCCAGGCCGCGTTGACGCAGTCCGAGACGAACCTCAAGTACACGAGGATCCTGTCGCCGATCGACGGCATCGTCGTCGCCCGGCAGTACGACGTCGGCCAGACGGTGGCCGCGTCGTTCCAGGCGCCGACGCTGTTCACGATCGCCCAGGATTTGACGAAGATGCAGGTCCAGGCCGACGTCGATCAGTCGGATATCGGCCGCATCACGGTCGGCCAGGTGGCCAAGTTCACGGTCGACGCGTATCCCGAGCAGGTGTTCGAGGGCCAGATCGCCCAGGTACGGCTCAATGCGACCGTGAACCAGAACGTCATCACCTATCCGGTGATCGTCGAGGTCGGCAACCCGGGCGAGAAGCTGCGACCGAACATGACCGCGGACATCACGGTCGAGGTCGATCGCGTCCACGACGTGCTGCGCGTGCCCAACGCGGCGCTGCGGTTCCGGCCGCCGAACGGCGGAGGACCGGTAGGCCGTGATCGAGGGCGAGGCGGCGGCCCGCGCGGCGAGGGCCGAGTTGGCGGAGCGGCGGCCGCGGCCGAGCAGTTCGGCGAGGCCACGCAAGGGCCGCCCGGCATGCGGCGGCAGGTCGTCTACCGATTGGGGCGAGCGGGCGCGCTCGAGCCGGTGCCGATCCGCGCCGGAATCACCGATGGACGCTTCACCGCGGTCGTCGAGGGCGACATCCAGCCCGGCGACCGCATCGCCGTGGGATTCCAGACCACGCGGGCCCAGGGGAGCGCGTTCCCGGGTCAGGGCGGTGGCGGCATGAGACGGTTTTGAGCCGTCCGCTGATCGAGATCCAGGGCCTCGTGCAGCGTCTACGGCACGGGCGAGCTCGACGTCCGAGCCCTCGACGGGATCGACCTCACCGTGCACGAAGGCGAGTTCGTCGCGATCATGGGACCCTCGGGCTCGGGCAAGTCGACGTTCATGAACATCGTCGGCTGCCTCGACCGCCCGACCGCCGGAACGTACCTGCTCGACGGGGTCGACGTGTCGACGCTCGACTCGGACGCGCGGGCCGAGATCCGCAACGCCAAGATCGGCTTCGTGTTCCAGAGCTTCAACCTGCTCTCGCGCACGTCGGCGATCGAGAACGTCGAGCTGCCGCTGCTCTACGGCGACGGCGCGCTCGGTGCGGACGAGCGCCACGAGCGTGCGCGCCAGGCCCTGGCCCGCGTCGGGCTCGCCGGGCGCGAGCAGCACCACCCGTCGCAGCTCTCGGGCGGCCAGCAGCAGCGCGTGGCGATCGCCCGCGCGCTCATCGGCGACCCGGCGCTCGTCTTGGCCGACGAGCCGACGGGGAACCTCGACTCGCGCACCTCGGTTGAGGTGATGGCGGTCCTGCAGGAGCTGAACGACCAGGGGAAAACGATCGTCCTGATCACCCACGAGCCCGACATCGCCGCGTTCACGCGGCGCAAGGTCGTGTTCAAGGACGGCCGGATCGTCGAGGACGCGCCGATCGAGCCGATGCGCGCGCGGCCCACGAACGCGCGATCCACCGTGGAGGCCCAACGATGAAGACCGCGATCCTGCGCTCGGCGAACATCGTCAAGGTCGGGCTACGAGCGATCCTGCGCAACAAGCTGCGCTCGTCGCTGACCATGCTCGGGCATCGTCATCGGCGTGGCCTGCGTCATCGCGATGAATGCCGTGGCCTCGGGCGCGACACGGTCGGTCCAGGCGACGATCCAGTCGATGGGCACGAACTTCCTCATGATCTTCCCCGGCGCGGTCACGCAGTCCGGAGCGCGGCTGTTCACCGGGCAGTCGACCTTGACCGCGGAGGACGCGACCGCGATTCGCAACGAGTGTCCGTCGGTGGCCTACGTCGCTGCCGGGGTGCGCACGAACGCGCAGGTCGTGGCCGGCGAGCTGAACTGGGGCACGCAGATCTTCGGCACCGACATCGACTGGCCGCTCATCCGCGCGTGGAACCTCGAGTCCGGGAGCTTCTTCACCGACGCCGACGTCCGGGCCGGGACGAAGGTGTGCGTGCTCGGCGAAGACGGTGGCCGACGCCCTGTTCCCCGAGGGCGGGGCGGTCGGGCAGTTCGTGCGGATCAAGAACGTTCCGTTCCGCGTCGTCGGCGTGCTCGAGCGCAAGGGCGGAAGCATGGGGGGCGACGATCAGGACGACCAGGTCGTCGCGCCGTACACGACGGTGATGAAGCGCCTGATGGGCCAGAACCGCATCCGGATGATCATGGCCGCCGCGGCGTCGCCCGAGCGCGTGGCCCCGGCGCAGCGCGAGATCGAGGCGCTCCTGCGCCAGCGCCACCGGATCGGTCCCGACGAGGACGCCGATTTCATGATCCGCTCGCAGGACGAGATGGCGTCGAACGCGGCCGAGACGAGCCGCACGTTCGCGATCCTGCTCGGCAGCGTGGCGGCGATCTCGCTCCTCGTCGGCGGGATCGGCATCATGAACATCATGCTCGTGTCGGTCACCGAGCGGACGCGCGAGATCGGCATGCGCATGGCGATCGGCGCCAAGGCGCGCCACGTCCTGGCCCAGTTCCTCCTCGAGGCGGTGACGCTGTCGGTCGTCGGCGGGGCGATCGGGATCCTGCTCGGCGTCGGCGCGGCGCGGTTGATCTCGACCTTCGCCGGCTGGCCGACCGTGATCCTGCCCGAGGCGGTGGCGGTGTCGTTCGGGTTCGCCGCGTTCGTCGGCGTGTTCTTCGGGTTCTACCCGGCGCGCAAGGCGTCGCAGCTCGATCCGATCGAGGCCCTGCGCTACGAGTGATGGCGCGCTCGCTCGCAGCGATCGTGGTCGCCGGGGTCCTGATCGCCGAGGCGACGACAGCTTCCCCGGTCGCGGCCGTCCCGACCGTCCCCGTCCCGTCGCCCACGCCGGATGTCGCCCGCCCGCTCGAGGTCCCCGAGGGCCTCGACCGATCCCGGCGCCATCCGAGCGAGCAGCGCCGGTTCATCGTGTCGATCCACAACCCCGAGCGCCGGACCAGCCTGAACCGGATCCACAATTGGACCGTCACGGTCCACGCCGCCGACGGGAAGCCGGTCGAGCAGGCGGAGATTCGGATGGACGGTGGCATGCCGGCCCACAACCACGGGTTCCCGACGAAGCCCAGGGTGACGAAGCACATCGGCTTCGGCACGTACCTGATCGAGGGCGTGAAGTTCAACATGACCGGGTGGTGGGAGTTCGTGTTCGACATTCGCTCGGGCGAACTCACCGACCGCGTGCGGTTCAACGTGGTCATCGAGGAATGATCCGGCTCGCGATCACCGTGCTTCTCGCGGCATGCGGGGCGGCGAGCTCCCAGACGCCGACGCCCGCACCCGGCGCGGCGCCGGACGCCGAGCCCGGATGGACGAAGGCCGAGCTACGCACGTTGCGATCGCTGTCGCTCCAGTCCCTGCTTCCGCTGCCGTACGATCCGAGCAACAAGCACGCCGACGACCCGCGGGCGGCCGCCCTCGGCGCCCGGCTGTTCTTCGATGCCCGGCTCAGCCGCGACGGCGCAACTTCCTGCGCTACGTGCCACCAGCCGAGCCGGCTTTTCACCGACGGCCGCGCGCGTTCTCGGGGTGTAGGCGAGACACGGCGCGGCGCGCCGACTCTGATCGGCGTGGCGTACAGCCCGTGGCTGTACTGGGACGGTCGCCGGGACAGCCCCTGGTCCCAGGCGTTGGCGCCGCTCGAGGGGCCGGAGGAAATGGGTGGGTCACGGATCCGCGTCCTCCGCGCGGTCTCCGCCGACGCAAGCTACGCGTCAGCCTACCTGGAGATCTTCGGGCAGCCGTTGCCCGATCTGTCGGACGAGGCGCGCTTTCCTCCCGATGCCCGACCCGGCGCCGGTCCCGCGGAACGACGCGCGTGGGACGCGATGACGCCTGACGATCGCTCGGCGGTCGATCGAGCGTTCACGAACCTGGGCAAGGCGCTCGCGGCCTACGAGCGCAAGCTCATCCCCGGACCGGCGCGGTTCGACACGTGGGTCCGTGCGCTGGTCGAGGGCAAGCCCGAGCCGAGCTCGACGCTCAGCGACGACGAGCGGGCCGGCCTCCGGCTGTTCCTCGATCCCAAGTCGCAGTGCCTGCGCTGCCACAACGGCCCGCTCCTGACCAACCACGGATTCCACAACATCGGGCTGCCCGTGCTGCCCGGAGCGCCGCCCGACTTCGGCCGTCTCCCCGCGGTCACCGAGGTTCTGGCGCACGAGTTCAACTGCAGGAGCCCGTACAGCGACGCGGACGAGAGTCAGTGCCACGAGCTGCGGTTCATCAAGGACGACGGGATCGAGCTCGCCGGGGCATTCAAGGTCCCGACGCTGCGGAACGTCGCCCGGACCGCGCCCTACATGCACACCGGGCAGTTCGAGAAGCTGGACCAGGTCCTTCAGCACTACAGCCAGCCGGGGTTCGGCATCGGCCACCAGGAGCTGACGCCCGCGAACTTCGACGAGGTGCAGCGCCGACAACTCGCGGCGTTCCTCGGCACGCTCACCTCCGAGCTGGCGGACCCGCGGTGGCTCGCGGCTCAACCGCCGCCGGAGTAATCGTGCGTCAGCGCCACAAGGCGGTCAGGTCGATCGCCAGGCCGTCCCAGCCGAGATCCGCGACCGTTTCGTCTCCCGCGGCCTCGCGAACGCAGCGGTAGCACCCTTCGGACAGCCGGTGGAACTCGATCCGTTGCTCTTCCGGATCGACGATCCAGTAGTGCGCGATACCGAGCTCGGCGTACCGCCGGGCCTTGAGCCCGCGGTCCTGGGCCCGAGTCGAGGGCGAAAGGATCTCCACGACCAGCACCGGTGGACCTTCGATGCCCCGCCGCGACACGAGCGCTGGGTTCGAAACAACCAACACGTCGGGCACGAAGATGTCGTGGTCGCTCAGGATGAGGTCGATCGGCGCGTCGAATACTTCACCGACCTCGTGGTCGTGGAAGTAGTCCTCGAGCTGGCGCTGCAAGCGCCGCGATACCCGCTGATGCGTCGGCGTCGGGGAGGGGGTCACGTAGAGGTCCCCGTCCACGATCTCGTACCGCTTGCCGTCGTCGGGAGTGGCGACGTAGTCCGAATAGTCGAGCTTGCGCTTGAGCTCGGGAGCCACGGCTGTTCCCTCCTGTCGGAATCGTACGCCGTCGTCATGGCCCGAGCAACGAGACTCTCGACGCGGAGAAGGCCGGGGACGTACGGAAGAGTATGGCCGGTACTTGCTGCGTTGCTCGCCTGGTGAGGGCTGGTCGCCGTTGCGAACTGGATACTACGCCCGGGTGCGACAGCCGCCGACTTATCTCGTCGGGCTAGTTGATCGGCTGCGTCAGCGCCACAAGGCGGTCAGGTCGATCGCCAGGCCGTCCCAGCCGAGATCGTCGACCGTGCCGTCTCCCGCGGCCTCGCGAACGCACCGGTAGCACCCTTCGGTCAGTCGATGGAACTCGATCCGCCCCTCTTCCGGATCGACGATCCAGTAGTGCGCGATGCCGAGCTCGGCGTAGCGCCGGGCCTTGACTCCGCGGTCCTGGGCACGAGTCGAGGGCGAAAGGATCTCCACGACCAGCACGGGTGGGCCTTCGATGCCCCGACGCGACACGAGAGCTGGGTTCGAAACAACCAACACGTCGGGCACGAAGATGTCGTGGTCGCTCAGGATCAGGTCGATCGGCGCGTGGAACACTTCACCGATCGCACGACGGTGAAAGTAGTCCTCCAGCTGACGCTCGAGCCGTTGCGACACGCGCTGGTGCGTCGGCGTCGGGGACGGGGTCACGTAGAGGTCCCCGTCCACGATCTCGTAGCGCTTGCCGTCGTCGGGAGTGGCGACGTAGTCCGAATAGTCGAGCTTGCGCTTGAGCTCGGGAGCCACGGCTGTTCCCTCCCGTCGGAATCGTACGCCGTCGTCATGGCCCGAGCAACGAGACTCTCGACGCGGAGGCCGGGACGCACGGAAGAGTATGGCCGATACTGCTGCGTCGCTCGCCGGTGAGGGCTGGTCGCCGTTGCGACCCGGATACTACGCCCGGGTGCGACACCCACATGTTCGTAACGCCACACGGTCCCGCTTCTGGGCGCGAGACCTGACCCCGAGACCTGACCCCGAGACCTGACCCCGAGACCTGACCCCGAGACCTGACCCCGAGACCTGACCCCGAGACCTGACCCCGAGACCTGACCCCGAGACCTGACCCCGAGACCTGACCCCGAGACCTGACCCCGAGACCTGACCCCGAGACCTGACCCCCCTACGCGCGGGCGAGGACGGCCTCGACCCGCTTGCGTGTCTCGGGATCGATTCCGGGGTGGCCGAGCGCGAGCTTCGCTGCGATGCGGGCGATCTGCGGGTCGCGCTCGCGCGCGAGCTCGGCGATCTTAGCCGCGAGCGCGGGATCGAACTTGGGGCCGAGCGCGAGCATCGCCCGGCGCAGCAGATCGACGGTGCGCTCGGTCTCGTAGCGGCAGGCGAGGATTCCGGCGAGCTTGACCATCGACCGCACATCGAGCGTCGCCGCCGGCACGTGCGCGCACAGCTCGGTCCAGTGCTCGAGCGCCGCCTCGACCTGTCCGCGCCGCAGCTCGTCCTGGATCAGCCGGGCCAGGGCCGGCGCGGCATCGGCAGCCCGGTCGCGCTCGAGCGCGACGCCCCACAGCGCCATCACGGCGTCGAGGTTGTCGGGCGCCCGGCGCACCTCGATCAACAGCTTCTGCCACGCGCCGTCGGCGTCGCCACGCACGGCGAGCGCGAGCGCGGCATCGACACCGGTGTTGGCCACGACGACCTTCTCGACCGCGGCGTCGACCCTGGGCGCGATCCAGCGCTTCTCGATCTCGTAGCGCTGGAACGCGAGCGCAACGCCGAGGCCGAAGGCGAAGCCGCCGGCGTGCGCCAGGTACGCCACGCCGCCGCCACCCGCGGAGCTCGCCCCGACGGTGACAAACGACAGCAGCAGCTGCTGACCGAACCACAGACCGAGCATCAGCCAGGACGGAGCCCAGAAGTCCCCGCGCACGCTCCCGAGACCGACGACGTAAACGAAGTGGATCTTCGTCGACCAATAGCGCACCCCGAACGCGCCCATCACGCCGGCGATCGCTCCCGACGCGCCGATCATCGGCTCGTTCAGGTCGGCATGGGGGATAGCGAAGGCGAGCGCGGCGACGAGCCCCGACACCAGATAGAAGCCGGCGAAGATCGGCCGGCCCCACACATCCTCGAGGAACGGACCGGCCAGGTACAGGATCAGTAGGTTGCCGAGCAGGTGCAGCCAGCCGGCATGCAGGAACATGTGGGTGACGAGCGTTACGAGCGACAGGTGTGCCGGTACGAGGCCCCAACGCTCGAGCGGACCGCCGAGCGGCGACTGCAGCGCCTCCGCACACAAGCGGTCGAGCTCGGTCTGCTCCTCGAGTAGCGTCTCCGCGTCCGGCTTCTCGACGTTCGTGCGCAAGCCCTCGCGGAACGCCTCGATCTTCCCGCCCGTGGCCACGCCGTGCATCGTGCGCTCGACCTGCGGGTCGAGACGGAGGTACGGGCGCTCCATCCAGTACTCGATCGCTTCCTTGTAGGAGGTGATCGCGTCCCACTCGGAACGGCTCGCACCGAAGCCGCTCGCGACGAACGCGACCGCGCAGGCGATCATCAGGCCGAAGGTGACCCACGGCACCCGCCGCGTCGACTCCTGCTCGTGGCCGATCGGGATCAGGAACACGGGTCCACTCGCGCCCACCCCCGGTTGCCGAGAACATAGGGCCGGCGGTGGTTCGAGGGCTATCCGGGATCAAAACCGGTCGATCCGGCGCTGATCCCAGTCCGAACTCCGTATAATCGCCGGCCGAGGTGACGATGAGCGATCGCTCGTTCCTGCAGCAGATCCGTGCGTTCCCGCCGGTGTTCTGGATCGCGAACTGCATCGAGGTCCTCGAGCGCTTCGCGTACTACGGGATCTACTTCGGGTTCGGCATCTACATGACGCACCTGGGGTTCTCGCGCGATCAGCTCGGGTTCGTCCAGAGCATTTTCCTGCTCCTGTCCTACGTCACGCCGGTCGTCTCGGGCTCGTTCGCCGACCGCTACGGGTTCAAGAAGGTGCTGATCGTCTCGTACTTCGCCTACCTGCCCTCGATCCTGCTGTTGCTCATGACCAAGTCGTTCGTGGGCATCTGCGTGACGATGCTGTGGATCGGCTTCTCCGCCGGGATCTTCAAGCCGCTGATCGCCGGCACCGTGCGCGTCACCTCGGACGCGATGAACAAGACGCTGGGCTTCGGCATCTTCTACGCGATGGTCAACATCGGGGGCTCGTTCGGCCCGATGGTCGCGGGCAAGCTACGCGCGATCTCGTGGAACTACGCGTTCCTCGCCGCGGCGATCGCCATCGGCGTGATGCTCGTCATCACGGTCCTGTTCTACAAGGAGCCGCCGAGGAACCTCGAGGGCGAGACGCTGGGCCAGAAGCTGCGGGGCATCGGGACGGCGCTCTCGGATGTGAAGTTCTCCGTGTTCCTGATCTTGCTCGGGGTGTTCTTCTGGATCCCGTTCTGGGCGTTCTTCAACCTGTGCGCGCTGTACGTCGACAGCAACGTCGACACGGCAGCGCTGTACCAGGGCCTTCACGGGCTGCCCGTCATCGGCTGGCTCGCCGACAACGTTCTGTCTCACACGGACGAGCACGGCGTCCGCCGCATCCTGGGCGAGACGATCTCGCACACGGGCTGGATCATCATCTTCTTCCAGCTCCTCGTGTCGAAGACGTTCGAGAAGCGCCGGGCGCTGCCGTCGTTCATGTTCGGTCTCGTCGTCGCCGGGATCGGCCTCGCCGTTCTGGGCCTGGCCCACACCGGTGCCGCGATGCTCGTGTTCCTCGGCATCCTCCTGTTCGCCGTGGGCGAGATGATCACGTCGCCCAGGATCCAGGAGTACATCACGTGGATCGCGCCGCCCGAGAAGGCGGGCCTGTACATGGGCTCGAACTTCCTGGCCACGGCGATCGGCGGGCTGTTCAGCGGCGTCATCTACACGAAGCTGTACGGGTACTTCGATGGCCAGGGCCACCCCGACTGGGTCTGGTACGTGATGGGCCTGCACGCGATCGTGGCCGCGGTCGTGTTCTGGCTGTTCGTCCGATTCGCCGGCGAGTTCAAGGAGCAGACGGTGTGAGGACGCCCGACGAGAAGCGCCGTGTGTTCCACGAGCTCCACGCTTCGGGCTGCTTCGTCATGCCGAACCCGTGGGACGCGGGGAGCGCGCGCCTTTTGGCCCAGCTCGGTTTCCCGGCGCTCGCGACGACCAGCGCCGGCTTCGCGTGGACGCTCGGCCGGCCGGACAACAGGGTCACGCTCGACGAGGTATTGCGGCACCTCGACGGCGTCGCCCGTGTCGTGGATCTGCCGCTCAACGCCGACTTCGAGGGCGGGTTCGCCGTGGCGCCCGAAGGGGTCGCGGCGAACGTCACGCGGGCGGTCGCGACGGGCATCGCGGGACTCTCGGTCGAGGATTCGACGGGCGATGCTGCGTCGCCCCTCTTCGACTTCGACCTCGCGGTCGATCGGATCCGTGCGGCGCGCGAGGCGATCGATCGCTCGGGGGAGGGCGTACTCCTGACCGCGCGCTCGGAGGGCTTCATCGTCGGCCGGCCCGATCTCGCGGAGACGATCCGGCGTCTGAGCGCTTACGCCGCGGCGGGTGCCGACTGTCTCTACGCTCCCGGGATCCGCAGCACGGCCGACATCGCGGCGGTCGTCGCGGCTGTCGCGCCGAAGCCGGTCAACCTGCTCGTCGGCTCGGACTTCACGACCGTGGCCGACGTCGCCGCGATGGGCGTGCGCCGGATCAGCGTCGGCGGCGCGCTCGCCCGCACGGCGTGGACCGGGTTCCTCGCCGCGGCGGCGGAGATCGCCGAGCACGGTACGTTCGACGGCCTGGCTCGGGCGCTGCCGTTCGCCGCGATCGAGTCCCGGCTCGGCAAACCCTAGCGCCAGCTCGTGTGAACGCGGACGCGGGTCTCGTTCTGCGCATCGTTCGCGAGGATCGCCGAGCCGTCGGACGTCACCGCGAACGTGTTGCGCACGAAGTTCTGTGCGGGAATGTCGAGCTTCAGGACCGTCACGGGCGTACCCGCGTCGATCCGCTCGGTCGAGGCACGGATCGGCACGCGCAGCACCTCGTCGTTCGGAGCGCGGTAGTAGATCTGGGAGCCGTCCGGGCTCCAATCGACCTCGAGACCGCCGCCTGACGAGATCTGCCAGCGCCGCGACCCGGGACCGCCGGCGGTCGGGGCGATGTAGATCTCGCTTCTCCCCGAGGCATCGCTGACGTAGGCGATCCAGCGTGAGTCGGGAGAGAACTTGGCCTGGATCTCGCTCGACGGACTGGTGATCCACGGCACCCACGCGGCGTCCGGGCCCTCGAGAGATTTCAAATACAGATCGTAGGCGCCCGCTTCGCTCGTCGCGTTGACGAGCAGCCACCGGCCGTCGTCCGACAGATCGAGGACGCCGGCTTCGCCGTCCGTCGGTCGGCCGAGGCACTCGGGCTCGCCTCCGCCGGTCGAGGCCTTGCGGTACACCTTCCACGCACCGTCGGCGTTCCCGTCGAAGTACACGGTGGATCCGTCGGCGGACCACGCCGCGCTGTCGGCCAGCGCGCCACGGTGGGAGATCGGCGTGCGCACACCGCGCCCGATGTCGTGGACCCAGACCAGCCGCTCGTCCGACGAGCCGTCGAGCTCGAACGCGATCTGGCGTCCGTCGGGCGACAGGGCCGGGCTCCCGTGCCGATCGGCCGGGAGCAGCACCGTCTTGCGCCCGCCATCGAGGTCGATGCGGACGAAGGTCGACGCCGCGGATCCGGCCTGGTGCGCTAGGACGCCGTTCGACGAGACGGTCACCGGTGTGTCGTGGTGCGTGCTGAACGGATAGATGCCGTCGGCGACGAGCGTCGACTCGTCGCTCAGCGTCTCGCGATCGAAATCGAACGCGTAGGTCAGGAGCTGGAACCGCTTCACGAGGAGCAACGCGCCCGCGGGGTCGATCAGCGGCGCCGAGCGGATCCCTTTCACCAACACCTTCGGCGGCGTTCCGTCGAGGTGTCCGACGGTGATCCGGTGCGCCTCGTCCGTTCCCCCGTCGGCGAGGAACACGAAGCGGCGGCCGTCGGGCAGGAAGGATGGCCAAACGTGCGCCTGCTCGACGCCCTCCTCGAGCTTCGTGACCGCGACCGGCGTGCCCCCGCCCGTCGTCGTCGTGCGATGGATCGGACCCGTACCGCTTCCGAAAAGGATCACGTCGTCGCGGCCCCATGTACCGCCGGCCTCACGCGGCGCGGGACAGATGCGCTGGGGCGCCGTGCCGTCGAGCGCCACCCGCAAGAGCTGGCCCGCGGCGAAGAACCCGATCTCCCTCCCGTCGGGGGACCAGAACGGGTGGGATGCACCGCGCGTGCCGGAGATCGGGCGCGCGTCGAACGAGTCGAGCGACCGCACGCGCATCTCGGTCACGCCGTCCTTGCCGCGGACGAGCAGCACGAGCTTCGTGCCGTCGGGGGAGAGCGCGATCGAGCCCGTCTCGAGCCGCTCCCCGGGAACGTCGATCTCGAACGCGAGGGTCGGCGGTCGAGATGCGGTCGGCGCGAAATACCGGCCGGCGAAAACCCCGGCGACGAGAAGTGCGAGGCACGCCAGAGCCCACGCCCATGGGAGCCGACCTGGACCCGGCTTCGCCGCGCCGATCGCTTCGGGCTCCTTGGCTCCGAGCGCGATGCGCGCCTCTCCTGCGTCACGGAGTCGGGTCGAGGGGTCGCGATCGAGGCACCGGGCGATCAACCGGCGCACGCGCTCCGGCGTCGAGGGGGGCAGATCGCTCAGATCGATCTCCGCCCTCAGGACGGCGGCGAGCGTGTCGGACACCGTGTCGCCCGTGAACAGGCGGCGCCCGGTCAGCATCTCGTAGAGCACGCAGCCGAGAGCCCAGATGTCGGCGCGCCGGTCGACCGGCTTCGCGCGCGCCTGCTCCGGGCTCATGTACGCGGCGGTGCCGAGGATCATCCCGGCGAGCGTTCCGGCCGAGGTCATCGTGGGCGAGAGCGAGGGGCTCGACATTCCCGACGTGGTGTCGGGTGCGAGCGCCTTGGCCAGGCCGAAATCGAGGATCTTCACTCGCCCATCGGGCCGCAGGATGACGTTCGACGGCTTGAGGTCCCGGTGTACGACGCCGCTCTCGTGCGCCGCCTCGAGGCCCGCGGCGATCTGCTCCCCGATCGCGATCGCGTCTTCGACCGGAATCGGCCCGTGCGAGAGCCGCTGGGCCAGATCCTCCCCCGGGACGTGCTCCATGGCCAGGAAGCGCAGGCCGCGGTCCTCGTGGAGCCCGTGCACGGCGGCGATCGCCGGGTGGTTGAGCGACGCGAGCACCTTGGCCTCGCGCTCGAACCGGCCCAGGCGATCACCCGTCGTCAGCCCCTCGGGCAGGACCTTGATCGCCACGTCGCGCTCGAGCGTCGTGTCGACCGCCTTCCAGACGACGCCCATCCCGCCCTCGCCGATCTTCTCGACCAGGCGGTAGTGCAGCAGCATCTGTCCAGGGCTCAGGGCCACACGGTCCTCCGGGTGCCGGATTCTAGCGCCTCAGAAAAACTCCGGGCGCGAGCGGCCGTATTGTCGATTCCGGGTCTCGCCGTTCGACCATCGGGTGAGAACGCCCGGAAGCCCCGGGCACGGAGGAAGCGATGAGGAAGGCAGGAATCATGGTGCTCGCGCTCGGCTTGGGAGCGGCTTGGGCCGCCGAGCCGGCTTCGAGCGGGCTCGATCGGTTCAAGGCGCTCCAGGGCACCTGGGTCGCAGCCGAGGACGGCGAGATGGTCAAGAAGGGCGACGTCGTGGCCCAGTACCACGTGACCGGCGCGGGGTCGGCGGTCGTCGAGGAGCTGTTCCCGGGGTCGCACCACGCGATGACGACCGTCTATCACCTGGACGGATCCGAGCTCGTGCTCACGCACTACTGCATGTCGGGCAACCAGCCGCGCATGCGCGCCAAGGCGTCGAACGGCACCCGCGTGGCGTTCGCGTTCGACGGGGGCACGAACATCGACCCCAAGAAAGACCAGCACATGCACGAGGCGACGTTCGAGTTCGTCGGCCAGGACGAGCTCCGATCGACGTGGGTCGAGTTTGCCCAGGGCAAGCCCGGCATGACCGTCAACATGCACCTCGTCCGCAAGGCGAGCTGAGGAGCCGAAATGAAGTACCTGCTGCTGATCTACTCGAACGAAGGGGACTGGACGAATCTCCCCGAGGCCGAGCAGGACAAGATGTTCAACGAGTACATGGAGTTCAGCCGCTCGATCTACCACGCGGGCAACTACATCTCGGGCGAGGCGCTGCAGCCGATCGCGACCGCCACGACCGTCCGCGTACGCAACGGCAAGACGCTGACGACCGACGGTCCGTTCGCCGAGACACGCGAGCAGCTCGGCGGGTTCTACCTGGTCGAGGCCAAGGACCTGGACGAGGCCACGGCGATCGCCGCGCGCATCCCGTCGGTGCGCTTCGGGTGCATCGAAGTTCGACCGATCATGGAGACGCCGCCGATCCCGTGATTGAAAAACGGGGACACTCTTCATTTCCACCCCAAATGGGGTCAGGACTCGCCTCCGAGGCCTGACCCCCACTTGATCGCTCGGCTACACTCGGGCCGGCGACATGGACATCGGCGGCCTGTACCGGGACGAGCGCCAGCATGCGCTCGCGACGTTGATCCGACTCCTCGGCGACTTCGACCTGGCCGAGGAGATGCTCCACGAAGCGTTCACGACCGCGCTCGAGCGGTGGCCGCACGACGGCCGGCCGGCGAACCCGGTGGCATGGCTCGTCTCGACCGCCCGGCACAAGGCGATCGACGCCCTGCGCCGGAAGACGAGCCTCGATGCCAAGCGGGAGGAGATCGCGCGGCTCACGCCGGTCCTCACGCAGGGCGAGCCCGACATCGAAGAGGAGCCGCTCACGGACGACCGCCTGCGCCTGATCTTCACCTGCTGCCACCCCGCGCTCGCGCAGGAGGCGCAGGTCGCGCTGACGCTCAAGACGCTGTGCGGTCTTGCGGTCGAGGAGATCGCACGAGCGTTCCTCGTCCCGGGGTCGACGATGGCCCAGCGCCTCGTGCGGGCCAAGGCCAAGATCCGGATCGCCCGGATCCCGTACGAGGTTCCGGGCCCCGATCACCTGGCCCAGCGTCTCGAGGGCGTGCTGCGGGTCGTGTACCTCGTGTTCAACGAGGGCTACGCACCGACCGCGGGGAGCGGCACGCCGCGCCGCGAGCTGTGCGAGGAGGCGATCCGCCTCGCGCGCTTGATGCACGCGCTTTTGCCGGGCGAGCTCGAGGCCGCGGGGCTCCTCGCGCTGCTCCTGCTCCAGGACGCGCGGCGCGCCGCGCGGTTCGACGCGGCGGGCGACCTCGTCACGCTCGAGGCGCAGGACCGCGCGCTGTGGGATCGCGAGGAGATCGAGGAGGGCGGACGCCTCGCCGAGCGGGCACTTCGTTCCGGAGGCGCGGGGTTCTACGGGATCCAAGCCGCGATCGCCGCCCTCCACGGACAGGCCGAGCGCGCGAGCGACACCGACTGGCGTCAGATCGCGATCCTGTACGCGCTGCTCCTGCGCCGCCATCCGTCTCCAGTGATCGCGCTGAACCACGCCGCGGCCGTCGCGATGGCCCACGGACCCGAGCGTGGGCTCGCGCTCCTCGAGTCGCTCGAGCGCACGGGCGCGCTCGAAGGGTTTCACCTTCTTCCCGCGGCGCGAGCCGACCTGCTGCGGCGGCTCGGCCGGACCGAAGAAGCCGCCGCGGCGTACCGAGAAGCTCTACGCACCGTCGGAAACGACGCCGAGCGCCGCTACCTCGAGCGCCGCCTGCGAGAAACGTCGGGGTCAGGTCTCGATTCCTAGTCCCACACGTCGCGCAGCACGGAGCGAAACAGCTCGTCCAGCTTCTCGATGCTGGGCGCCTGCTCCGCACGGTCGGGCGCTTGCTCCTCGAGGCGGGTCAGCTCCGTTTCGATGAACCCGCTCAGCGCCGGAACGACGGGGCCGCGATCGAGCTCCGCACCAGCGCGCTTCGCTTCGAGCAGTTCATCGATGGCCCTTCTTACTTCGGCGTCCGAGACGGTGGCGTCGACGAGGCGTTGGAACTCGATCGGTATCGGTCCGCGACCGCTCTCGATCCACAGCATCGCCAGGAGCGGGCGCAGCACGTAGAGGTACTTCTTCCGCCACACCGTCTCCCCGTGCAGGTATTCGCGGTAGTTGCCGCGAGCCATGTGCGAGTAGTGGTGGAAACTCGCACGCGGGGAATAGAAGTCCGGAAGCAGGGACCGCAGGCGCTCGGCGAAGGACGATCTCTCGCGATAGCGGATCGGGCACTGGAGCCACTCGAGCAGCGGCGGGTTCGACTTCCGAAAGAGGCGCAGCGCCTTGCGGATATCCCAGCCGCTGACGTCGAGCGTGTCGTCGATCGTTTGCTCGATCACGTCCCGACGGTGCTCGAGATCGATCGACAAGTACCACGTCGGGCGATGGGCGAAGACGAAGCGCACGTCGTAGTCGCTGTCGACCGACGGGAAGCCCCATGCGCGGCTTCCGGATTCCACGGCCAGAAGCACGACGACGTCCTCGTCGCGCTCGATCGCGTCGAGCGATGCCGCGATCCTCGACGCTACGTCCGGCATCGCTCGAGGAACCGCGCGGCGCCTTCGTCGAAGATCTCCGGCGCGGGAAGCAGGCTGACGACGAAGAACCCGTCCGACGAGAAATCGAACAGATAGCCGGGGTGAACGGCAACGCCGTCTTGGCGAACGAGGTCGATCGCCAGCTCCTCGCCATCGCGGACCGCCGGAACGCGCACGACGACGCACCAGCCACCCCGCGGCCGCAGGACGCTCACGCCGGCTACGTCGGCCGCGGCGTGCTCCAGCGCGTCGAGGTTGCGGCGGCAGCGGGCAAGGATCGCCTGGCGGATCGGTACACCGCGCTCGAGCAGGCGCGGTAGGGCGAGCTGCACGGGTGTGCTCACGGACAGGTACTGATCGGCGATGAACGCGAGCCCGTCGAGAGCCCGGCGAGGTTCGTCCTCCGGTCCCGCGACGACGATCCACGACAGCTTGAGCTGCGGGAGACCGACCAGCTTCGACAGCCCGCCGAGGCAGAACGTGAGGATGCGACTCTCGCGGGCAAAGCTCGACGCGACTTCGCGCTCGTCGAGCGGATAGTCGAGGAACACCTCGTCGACGACGAGCGCGGCGCCGGCGCGGCTGCAGGTCTCGATCAGCGTGTCGGCCGATCGTGCGGACAGGAACGACCCGGTCGGGTTGTTGGGGTGCACGGCCACGACGACCTTCGGGTGCTCGCCGGGCAGTGCGTCGAGATCGGGTTGCCAGTCGTCCTCCAGGACGAGCCGGTACGGGATCGGGCGCAGTCCCTCGAGCGCCGCGAGATGGTGCAGCAGGGGATAGGACGGCGTGGGGATCCGCACCTCGTCGCCCGGATCACCGAGGAGCTTGAACAGCAGGCCGTAGGCCTCGCTCGTCGAGGCGGCGAGAACGACGCGCTCGGGATCGACCTCGAGCCCCCGGGCGCGATAGTGGTCCGCCACCGTCCGCCGTGCGACGGCGAGGCCGAGCGGCTCCGGCTTGTAGGCGAGACCACCGCGATCGCCGAGCGGCTCGAGCAGATCCTGTGCGTAGGGGATTCCGCAGGCGGTGGGGTTCGACACCGTGAGATCGAACGGTACGTCCCCCCGCTCGACCCGCGCACGGGCAAGGGCGTTGAGCCCGAGGTCGGGCGGGAGGCGCTTCGAGGTCATGAAGCATTCTAAGTCGAGTAATTCTGGTCGGTCGGCGGCCGTATCTGTGGCGAATGAAGCGTGGCTTGGCGATCACGATCGGCGCGACCGTCGTTGCGCTCGGGATCGGACTCGGGCTCGGCGTGGTCGGGTTCCTCGGCGGCGTGCGCCGCGCATCGCGGCTCGTCACCGACGCCGAGCGCTACGACCGCGAGGGCGCGGGGATCGAGGCGATCCCCGACGAGTGGAAGCGCATTCTCCTGGCGGTCGAGGATCCGGACTTCTACGCCCATTTCGGCATCGACGTGTCGACGCCGGGCGCCGGAGCGACGACGATCACGCAGGCGCTGGCCAAGAAGTACTGCTTCGAGCAGTTCCGGCCCGGCGTCGTGGCCAAGCTCCGGCAGAGCCTGTGCGCGCTGGGGCTCGATCACCGGGTGGCGAAGGACGAGCAGCTCACGCTGCTGCTGAACGTCGCATCGCTCGGCCCGGGCAAGGAGGGCTGGATCGAGGGGTTCGATGCGGGGGGCCGCGAGTACTTCGGGAAGCCGCTCGGCGAGCTCTCGACCGACGAGTTCACGACGCTCGTGGCGATGCTCATCGGACCGTCGACCTATCACCCGGTGCAGGGGCGAGCGGCGCTCGACGAGCGCGTGCGGCGGATCCGGCGGCTCGTCGCCGGCGACTGCCGGCCGAACGGGACGGGCGACGTCGTGCTCGAAGGCTGCCGGTAGCCTGGCGTCGACACTACGAAACGGGACCTGACCCCACCGTGAGGAAGCCGTCCTCGTCGAGAGTCGCGCAGAAGCCGGTGTGGTACCACCCGTCGCGCAGGACCTCGCGCGTTCCCTGCGGGTCGTCGACGTAGCCGCGCATCACGTTCGGCCCGCTGACGAGGAGCGAGCCTGGTACCCCGGGCTCGAGATCGCGGCCTCGAGGATCGACGATCCGTACGGCGATCCCGGGAAGCGGCTGGCCCACCGTGCCGCGGCGCTGCGCCGTCTGGCCTCGCGCTTCGGCCACGACGTTCGGCGCGTTCAGCGAGATCAACGGCGCGCACTCGGGGCAGCCGAGGCCTTCGAGCGGCTCGACGCCGAACTTGTCCTCGAACCGTACCGCCGTCCCGGGCGCGAGCGACCCGGCGCGCACGACTACGTAGCGCAGCGTGCGCAGGTCGTCCTCGCTCAGTCGCTCGAGCATGAGCTCGAGCCGCTCGCCCGGCACGGGCAGGAGCGTCACCCTGTGCTCGCGCGAGAGCCGGGCGAGAGTATCGAGATCGTCGGAATCGTGATTGAGCACCACCGGCACGCCGACGGCGGCCGGCAGGAGCAGCGTCCCGAACAGGCCGAACGCGTTGGCGAACGGCAAGAGTCCGAGGATTCGATCCTCGCGCGAGATGCGGAACACCTGCTTGAGCGACTCCATGTTCGACAGGATGTTGTGGTGCGTCAGCTCGACGCCGCGAGGCCGGCCGTCGGTGCCGTGCGAATCGGAGAGGACGACGACGGCGACACGGTCGGGCTCGCGCTCGACGAGCCGGCCGGTCGGGCCGAAGCGCAGCCGCAGGGCGAGGCCGGGTCCGGGCGCGAGAGCGGCCTCGGCGCTCTCGACATCGATCTTCCTCAGCCCGTCGAGCGCGGGTGCGAGACCGCGCTCCTCGATCAACCGGGGCGCGACGAGCACCGTGTCGAGCTTGACCGCGTCGATCTGGGCCCGCAGTCGCTCCGGCCCCGCATCCGCGTCGAGCGGCACCGGTGTTCGGCCGGCCCACAGCGCGGCGAGCGTCGCGACCGCGCCCGGCACATCCGTCCGGACGAGCACGCCGATCCTGTCGTTCGCTCCGGGGGCGGGGAGCGTCCGCGCGAGCGCGACCGATCGCCCGAGCGCCTGGCCGAAGGTCAGCCGGCGGCCCGTGCCGTCGGCCAGGAACGGCCGGCGCCAGAACCGCCTCGCCGTGCGCAGGATCGACGCCTCGAGCGAGAGCTGCTTCGGCTTGCGCAGGCGGAACGCTTCGACCGACAGCTCCTGGATCGCGCGGCGCACCTCGTGGGCTCGCACGGTCGCCGGGAGCGGCGCGCCGAACAGCACGCGCACGTCGACGCGCAGCTGACGCGGCCACTTGAACAGCACGCGCCCGCGCTCCCACGAGAACAGGCTGCCCCACACGCCGTCGAGACACACCGGGATCACCGGCGCGTCGAGGCCGCGGACGATCTGCTCGAGCCCCCGGCGGAACCGCAGCAGGTTCCCGGTGCGCGTGATCGACCCCTCGGCGAAGATGCACACCACGTGACCGCGCCGGATCTCGTCGCGGGCTTGGGCGAACGACGCCTCGCGCTGCTCCGGCGTGTCCCGCGAGGCGATCGGGATCACGCGCATGCGTCGGAAGAACCACGTGAGCGCCGGGATCTCGTAGTACGGCCGGTACAGCAGGAATCGGATCATCCGATCGGACGCCGTTCCCACGAGCAGCCCGTCGACCCACGACACGTGGTTGGCGACGAGCAGCGCGCCGCCGCGGGGGATGTGCTCGTCGCCCGAGATCTCGATGCGATAGAACACGTTGGTCAGCAGGTACAGGACGAGGCGCACGAGGAAGTTCGGCAGCCGCGCGAGCACGTAGGCGGTCACGGCGAGCGTCGAGAGCGCCGCGCCGAGGACGATCCCGCGCGAGCCGATCGCGAGCGTCCGGCTCAGCACGAAGGGCACCGCGCCGGCGACGAGCACCGCGCCGAAGTTGACCAGGTTCAAGAATGCGATCAGCCGGCCCTTGCGCCCTGCGGGGCTGCGCTGCTGGTACAGCGCGTTGAGCGGAACGATGAACAGTCCGGCCGAGAGGCCGAGACCGACCAGGCTCACCACCGCGCAGAGCGGCAGGCCCAGGACGTGCGGGCCGCGGGTCCCGGCGAGGACGAGGGCGATCGACCACAGCGAGAGCCCGAGGCTCCCCAGCGGGACGAGCCCGATCTCGACCCGACCGTGGGACAGGCGTCCGGCGGCGAGTGCTCCCACGGCCATGCCCACCGCGACGACCATCAGCAGCATCGACGAGGGCTGGGCGGCGAGGCCCAGGACGTTCCGCCCGTACACCGGGATGATCGCCAGAAACACCGACCCGAGGAACGAGAAGTACGCGGTGCCGAGCAGCGTCTGCACGAGCTCCGGGCGGCCGCGCAGCTCGGCCAGCCCGCGCCGCACCGCTCCCGGAAGCCCTTCGGGCCGCGCGCTCGGGTCACCGGGCGGTGTCCGCGGCACGTGGGCCGCGGCCACGGTGCCGGCGAGCGCGATCGCGACGTACACCACGCCCGCGAGCGCGAGATTCTCCGAGAACGCGGCGAACACGGCGATCCCCAGGACCGAGCCGCCGAGCACCGCGATGTTCGTCGTCATCTCGACCAGGCCGTTGGCCATCGACAGGTGGCGGTGCTCGACCGTCTCGACGACCAGCCCGTACTTCGCCGGGCCGAAGAACGCGCTTTGCGTGGCCATCAGGAACAGCACGCCGAGCAGCGCTTCGACGCTCCCGAGGGCGAACGCGGGGATCGCGAGCGTCATCGCCAGGATCTCGGGAGCCTTGGCCCAGAACAGCACCCGGCTCTTCGTGAACCGGTCGGCCAGGTACCCCGCGAGCGGCGAGAACAGCAGGAACGGCAGCGGGAACAGCACCGTGGCGATGCTGCTGTAGCGCACCTGCGCCGCCTCGTCGGGCACACGCCACAGGACGAACGACACGATCGTCAGCTTGAACGCGTTGTCGTTCGCCGCTCCGAGGAACTGCGCGGCCAGAAAGGAGGCGAAGCGCGGCGTCACGAGCCGTGGCATGCGCGGATCTTAGCGCCGTACGGGGCGCGTTTTTCGTCCGCGCGTTACGAATCCGCCGTCCGAGCGCGCGCGCGACTTCCCGCTCGCGTCACCGCCTTACGAAAAACGGTCTGTCCAACCGCCCCGCGGACGCCGATATTTTTCGACGAGGCGGTGCAGGTGTTCCGCCTCGCAGGAGGACGGGTCATGCTGGTTCGTGTAGCGGAGGACAGCTTCGAGCGCGGCAAGGGTGCGCTCGAGCGCGGACGCGAGCGCGAGGCGCTCGCGTACTTCGAGGCGGCGATCGAGCTCGAGAAGCGGTTCGGGGCAGCGCGGCCGCAGGCGCGCTATCTCTCGCACTACGGCCTGTGCCTGGGGACGACGACCCCGCGCAAGTACGAGGGCGTGCAGTTCTGCCGCGAGGCCGCGGCGCTCGAAAACTACAACCCCGATCTGCACTGGAACCTCGGGCGGGCCCTGCTCGCGGCGAACCGGCGGCGCGAAGCCTACGACGCGCTGCGGCGTGGGCTGCGCGTGCAGGCCGATCACCAGGGCATCCTCGGAGAGCTGAAACGAATGGGCGTGCGCAAGAAGCCACCCCTGACGTTCCTGCCGCGCAACAATCCGATCAACGTGTTCCTCGGGCGCATGCGCGCGACCGAGATCGGCCCGAGGTCTTCTCGCCGCTCCTAGCTCGGGAAACGGGGACGCTCGTCATCTTCTGCCCCACAGGAGGCGAAAACCGCGAGTGTCCCCGTTTTTGACTT
The DNA here is from genome assembly GCA_963824225.1 of uncultured Acidobacteriota bacterium. GTDB lineage: Bacteria > Acidobacteriota > Polarisedimenticolia > Polarisedimenticolales > Polarisedimenticolaceae > CAWGOF01. Next base: position 3,272,894 of record CAWGOF010000003.1, read on the forward strand.
TCGAGGGGTGGACCCTAGATTCGACCCGGTGAGCGAGCACCCGACGCGCCTCGGGCCCTACGAGATCCGCAGCACGATCGGCGCCGGCGGGATGGGCGTGGTCTACCTGGCGTGGGACGCACGCCTGCGGCGCAACGTCGCGGTCAAGACGCTGCACCCGACCTTCGCGGTCGATGCCGTGGCGCGCGAGCGGTTCCTGCGCGAAGCCCGCGCCGCCGCTGCGGTCTCGCACCCGAACGTCACGCAGATCCACGACATCGGCGAGGACGCGGGACGGCCGTACTTCGCGATGGAGCACCTCGAGGGCCGCTCGGTGCAGGAGCTGCTCGACGAGCTCGGCGCGGTCGACGCGGAGCTCGCGGTATCGATCGTGCGCCAGGCCGCGGCGGGCCTCAAGGCCGCCGCCGAGCGCGGCATCGTGCATCGCGACGTGAAGCCGAGCAACCTGTTCTGGTGCAAGGACGGGACGCTGAAAGTCACGGATTTCGGCCTGGCGAAGCAGCTCCTGGCGGACAGCAAGCTGACGTCCGATGGGCAGTTCTTCGGCACGCCGAACTACATCTCGCCCGAGCAGGCGGGAGGCGGCCGGGCCGACGCGCGCAGCGACATCTACTCGCTCGGCGCGACGATGTACGAGATGCTCACGGGCCGCCCGCCGTTCGTCGGTGAATCGCCCGTCACCGTCGTCATGCAGCACCTACGGGACCCGGTGCCGCCGGTCCGGCAGTCGAACCCTGCGGTCCCGATCCCGCTGGCCGCGCTGGTCCACAAGATGCTGTCGAAGAGCCCGTCGGCCCGGCCCCAGGACTACGACGACCTGATCCGGCTCCTCGACCGCCACACCGCGACGATCGCCCTGCCCGCCGACGTGCCGATCGCCGTCGCGCCGCAACGCGAGATCGACGGCGCCGCGGGCGGCCGTCCGGCAGGTCGAATCGCCGCGTACTGCATCCTCGGCGTCTCGATGATCGCCGGGATCGGCATCTTGATGGATCCGGAGAAATCGAAGAGCCCGGAGCCCACGGCGGCCACGGCCGCCGCGGCCAGCCTGTCCGCGGCCCGGGATCCGCGAGCCGCGCCGCAGGCGCCTGGCGACCTGCCGCGCATGCGCAGCGTGACCCAGGCCAAGCCCGACGTGTCGATCCACGAGTCGTCGCACGAATGGACGCCCGAGGGGATGCTGCGAATCTTCGGGCGCGTGCAGAACACCGGCCGCGCCGCGGCCGAGGCGGTGATCGTGCGCATCGTCCTGACGGACGAAGCTGGACAGCCGATCGACTCGCTCGAGGTGCCGGCGCTCCCGCCGCGGCTCGACGCGGGCGCGATGGGGGAGTTCGAGGCCTACTTCACGAACCCGCGGCGCAAGATCTCGATCCTCGTCGAGCTGCACTGGCTCTCCTGACCCACGGCGATCGATCGCGCGACGTCCAGGCCCCAGCGGGCGACCGTCTCGAGCGCCGGACCGTCGAGGTGGGCCGCGACGTCGCGCGCCGAGTGTACGGAGAGCGTGGCTCGGCCGAGCGAGCCGCTCGACAGCGTCAGGCACGGCACGCCGCGGTGATGGAACGGGATCGCGTCGACGCCGATCGCCGGTGGAAGCCAGATGCTGCGTGGCCGCAAGCCGAGACGGCGCGCCGACTCGCGCGCGGCGCGGGTGAGCTCGGGCGCGAACGCGTGCCCCAGGCCGTAGCTCGAGATCATCACCGGCCGCCCCGGCGCACCCGCGCCGTCGAAGTTCAGGGCCCAGGTCGACCGGGCGCGAAGCTCGTCTCCGTGCGCATCGAGGAACCGCATCGCGCCGATCATGTGGTCCTCCTCGGCCGAAGGCGAGAGGAACACGAGATCGACGTCGTCCGGAACGAGGGCCGGTAGGCGCCGCGCGAGCTCGCACAGGACGGCGACCGAGCCAGCGTTGTCCACGCCGCCCGGCGATGCGTTCCCGCTCGACAGCGCGGATAGACCGACGAGCGCGAGAGCGGCGACGCCGCCCGTCACCGCGGAGAGCGCAGGTCCGCCGACGGGCGAGCCCAGGACGCCGAGCACGAGCACGACACCCGTGACCGCCGTCCCCAGGAGCGCCCCGATCGTCGCGCCCATGCGCAACGGCAAGCTCAGGTTCTGCGACTTGCTGTCGTAGTGCGCGAGGAGCACGAGCGTCGCCCGGGGCCGCGCGCTCCTCCGCCGTCCGACGACGTTCCACGTCTCGGTCGGCCCCCCGGCCGCATAGATCCGCTCGACGCCCGGAGCCCACGCGACGAGCGCGCCCCCGACGAGCGCGCCGAGGACGAGCAGCACGAGCGCAGCCGTGGGCGCCCGCGCTCCGATCACGCCGGCTCCGCCGACGAGGAGCGCCGCGACGAGCAGCACCGTGCGCAGCGCGCGCAGCGCGGGCCGCAGATCGTAGGAGAACGGCTCCTCGACCACGTCGAGCCTGGCCTCCCGCAGCGTGCGGGCGACGAGGTCCTTGGCCCGCCGGTTCCCCGGCGTGCCCGATGCTCGAGGGAACGCGAGGGCCTGCGCGTCCGCGAGCATGCGTCGCGTGTCGATCTCGACCACCGGCCCATCCTAGAGCACGATCGTCTCGCCGACCGACGGGATGCGCAGGCTGCGGCCCTGCGGGCGCGCTCGATCCCACCACGCGCGCAGCCGCTCGGGCGGCTCGGCGAGCGGCTCGTCGGTGAGCTGGAACGCGCCCCAGTGCATCGGCACGAGCGTCTCGGCGCCGAGGTCGAGGAACGCTTGCCCGGCCTGCTCGGGGTTCATGTGGTTCGGCTCCATGAACCACGCCGGTGCGTAGGACCCGATCGGGAGCAGCGCCGCGCGAATCCGGGGAAACCGCCGCCCGATCTCGGCGAAGCCGGGAAACCACCCCGAGTCGCCCGCGTGATACAGCCGTGTGTCCCCGACGTCGAGGATGAAGCCACCCCACCACGAGCGGTTCGTGTCGCAGACCGTGCGGCGCGACCAGTGGCGTGCCGGAACGAGCGTCACCCGCAGCCCGGCGCTCGAAGCAACGTCCCACCAGCCGAGCTCGTGGACCCGCGCGAAGCCCCGGCGCCTGAACCACCGGCCGAGACCGAGCGGCACGAAGACCGGCACCGTGTGGGGGAGCGCGTCGACCGACGCCGCGTCGAGATGGTCGTAGTGCGCATGGGTCACGAGCAGGGCATCGAGCGCCGGCAGGTCGGCGAGGGTCAACCCCGGTGCCGCGTGCCTCCGGTACAACCACCCCGCGCGCGACGAGAAGATCGGGTCGACGAGGAACCGCACACCCGAAGCCCAGCCGAGAAACGACGCATGTCCGATCCACGTCAACCGCGGTGGGCCGTCGCTCCTGTGGATCAGCGCGAGATCGGGCTCGACCCGCGGCGCTCCGGGACCCGGAGCGTGCACCGTTCGGCGACCCGTGATCCGGTCGAGGATCCCCCAGCGCAGGATCGCGCGCAGGTCGGGCGGGCGGTGGGTCGGGTCGAGGTTCGTGAATCGGCGGTGCAAGACGGTCGTCTCGACCGCCGATTCTACCTACTTGTTCTTCGCGTTGCCCTTGCCGTTGCCCTTGCCCGAGCCCTTGCCCGCGGAGTTCTCGTGCTCCTTCGCGCTTCCGCCGCTCCCGCGCGACGACGACCGCGTCTCGGCCGTCTCCCGCGTGTGCCGCCGGTTGTACTCCTCGGCCATCAGCGTGTTGAGCTTGCGGCCGCTCGCGCGCCACTGCATCGCGGTCTCGACGGGCACGCCGTAGTAGTCGTGGATCATGCGCACGGCGACGAGATTGCGGATGTCGGGATCGGCCAGGACGACCCGCGCGTGCGGATCCCGCCGGTGCTTCTTCCAGTAGCCGTACGCCTTGCCGTAGGGCGGGCCTGGATCCCGTCGCACGGGGACGAACCACACGTCCACCGGAACCCGATAGCGCAGCGAGATGTCCCACCACGACAGGCCCTGGCGCCTGAGCACCCAGATGTCGTCGAGCGATCGACCGCAGCTGCGGTTGATGAACAGCGCGACCGACAGGTCGTCCGGATCCTCGAAGCGCGCGCCGAACGACGCGACGGTCGCCCGGTCGCGATCGTAGTACCGCGAGGAGATCGAGAGGAACAGGTTCGTGTGGTCGTTGACGTTGATGTTCGCGCCGAAGTCGATGTCGACACCGGCGATCGCGGCGGGCGCCGCGAGAAACGCGGCGGGCGCCGCGAGGATCGCGGCACACACGGCGAGGAGCAGCTTGCGTCTCATGGCGAACCTCCGGGCGCGCGGCGGGCGCCGGGCGCTGCGTGGAACGTAGGGCGCCGGCTTCGGGGGGTCACTGGACGGGAAACGGCAGCGTCGAATACGCTTTCGTACGTGCGCTACGAGGTCGTCACGTTCGACTGCTACGGCACCCTGATCGACTGGGAGGACGGGATCACGCGGGCGTTTCGCGCCGCGGCGGCCGAGAGCGGCGTGGTGCTCGACGACGCGGCGGTCCTCGCGGCGTACGCCGAGATCGAGCCCGCGGTCGAGGCCGAATCCTACCGTACGTATCGCGCCGTGCTCGAGGAGTGCGCGCGCCAGATCGCCGAGCGGCTCGGGTTCGCGCTCCCGGAGTCAGGCCCGGCGTTCCTCGCCGAGAGCTTGGGGCGCTGGCGGCCGTTCCCCGACACGGTACCGGCGCTCGAGCGCCTGTCCCGGGCCGGACACACGCTCGGCATCGTGTCGAACGTCGACGACGATCTCCTGGCCCAGACGCGCCTGCAGCTCGACGTCCCGTTCTCGATCGTCGTCACGGCCGAGCAGGTGCGCTCGTACAAGCCGGCGCACGGCCACTTCCTCGAGGCCCGCCGGCGCATCGGCGAGCGGCCGTGGCTCCACGCCGCGCGGAGCCTGTTCCACGACATCGAGCCCACGCGTGCGCTCGGCATCGATTCGGCGTGGATCCGGCGCAACAGCACGGAACCGGCTCCCGTCGGCGTTCGGACGTTCGACGACCTGCGCGCGCTCGCCGATCGGCTCGCGCCCGCTACGAGCCCTTAGCCGGAGAAACGCCGGTGCCGTTGCACCGAGCGCACGTTCCCTTGCCGCCACACGCGGCGCACGGTCCGCCCTTCTCCTGCGGCGGCAAGCTGGGCTGGGTCGCGACGCCTCGACCACCGCAGCCGGCGCAGCGACCCGAGCCGTGACAGAACGAGCACGGCGGAGAGGTCGGAGTCGCCGGTCCGCCTTCGTTTCTCACGCCGCGGGCTCGTAGCTCACGACGACGTTCCCGTTCCCGAAGCTCCGCGATCCGGTACGCTTGAGGCTCAGGCGACGCTCGACGCCTTCGAACAGCGACCTTCCAGCGCCCAGGATCACCGGGACCACGACGATCTGGTACTCGTCGATCAGACCGAGCTGCGTCAGCTGGGACACGATCGTCCCGCTCCCCATGATCGTGATGCCCTTCCCGCCCTCGCGCTTCATCTTCTGTACCTCGCTCGCGAGATCGCCGTTCAGCACGGTCGTGTTCGTCCAGTCCGCACGATCGAGCGTCCGCGAGAACACGACCTTCGGCAGCTCGTTCATCTGCTCGGCCACGACCGGCATGCTGGCGTGCGCCGCGGGCGTGGGCCAGAAGCGCGCCATCAGCTCGTAGGTGATCCGGCCGAACAGCAGCACGCCGCCGCCGCTCGCGTTGTCCGAGCCGAACGCGTCCCACTCCGGATCGGGCCTCACGTTGTGCGCCCAGCTCATGTCGCCCGTCGCGTCGGTGAAGAAGCCGTCGAGCGAGATCTGGTTGAACATCGAGAGCTTCTGCATGGCTGTTCCTACTTTATTCCCGAACGGCGGGCGTTTCCAGGCCCGGGTACAGGACGCTCGTTCCGGTGACGCGCGCGAACGGCGTGAGTCGGTGCGCGTCTGCGGACGCTGCGGAGAGCAGGTGCCGGACCTCGATGCCGCGCGCGACGAGCGCGTCGGCGATCAGCGAGCGGTGGCAGCGCCAGGGCAGCGCCTCGGCGCACAGGATCGCGGTCGATCGCGTGCGCGATCGCTCGATCAGCCGGTCGAGGCCCCGCGCGAACGCCGCGGTATCCATGTGGTCCGCGTAACCGCGGAAGCTCGCGTTCTTCCATCCCGTGTGCGGCGAATCGGGGCGCGGCTTGCGCAGCCCCCCGAGATCCGGTTCGTGCACGTACTCGATCCCTGCGGCTTTGAGCGTCCTAGGGAGCACACTGCGGTCGAACTGCGGGTTGTGCCGCGAGCGCGGCACGGTGCGTACGTCGACGACGAGCTCGATCCCGTGCGCCCGGAGGATCTCGATCAGCTCATCGGCGCTGCGCGTCGAGTGGCCGAGGGTCGAGATCCCCGTGGTCAACGCCGGGGCTCGTACTCGTGGGCCTTGGCGTTCCACGCCGCCGCGACCTCGGGGTCGAGCAGGTGGCTCGCACGGACGTTCTTGAGCGACGCGAGCAGCACCGCGCGCACGTCGGGGATCTCGCGCTCGAGCTGGGCCAGCAACGCTCGAACGCGCGCGCGCTTGAGGTCGGGCTGGGAGCCGCACAGGCGGCATGGAAGGATCGGGTACCGCGCCGCCGCGGCGTGGGCCGCGAGGTCGACCTCGGCGCACTCGATCAAAGGACGGATCACGCGGAACCGGCCGTCGTTCGTGTCGTAGGTCGCGGGCATCGCCTGGAGCCGTCCGGCGTAGAGCTGGTTCAGCAGCAGCGTCTCGATCGCGTCGTCCCGATGATGCCCGAGCGCGATCGCGGTCGAGCCCAGCCGCTCGGCCGCCGTGTACAGGATCCCGCGTCTGAGGCGCGAGCACACCCGGCAGTACGCGGCGCCCGGGTCGTCCTCCGCCGTGCGCAGGACCACCGAGTACGTATCCTCGCGCACGACCTCGAACGGCGCGCCGAGCCGCTCGAGCCACCGTTCGAGCGGCGCCCCGTCGTAGCCCGGCTGGCCCTGGTCGACGTGGAGCGCGACGACGTCGAACCGCACCGGCGCCCGCGCTCGCGCGCGCCACAGGAAGTCGAGGAGCGTGTAGCTGTCCTTGCCGCCCGACACGGCGACCAGGATCCGGTCGCCGCCGCGGATCAGGCCGTGGGCCACGATCGTCCGGAGCATCGTCCGGTACGCTCGCCGCGTGGCCCGCGCGGCGTCCGTCGCGTCCCCGATCGACAGCATGGGCCGAGAATAGCGCGTTTGGTCCATCGTGGTGCGCAGCGTGTTGCTGCTCCGCTGCAAGTTCTTGCTCCATAACGAGTTGTCCTGGACTTTCCGCGACTCGCAAGTCCGGCAGACCCGGGGAGGGGATGCGGCCCGGCAAGACGCCTTCGAACAGTCGCAGGCAGCAACAATCTCCGCACCACCATGGTTTGCGTCAGAGCGTCTGGGCCCCAATATTTCGACCATCGAGGGGAGGACCCATGCGTCACCGGATCGCGATCGCCCTGCTGGGGTTGTGCTGTCTCACCGCCGTTTCGGCCGGGGAGCCCGAGTGGCTCGTCCAGGCCCGGGCCCGCGAGGGACAGCTGCGCCCGCCCAAGAAGGTCAAGAGCACGGACGGCTTCTTCCGCGCGCAGGTCCCGGCGAAGCTCATGGGCAAGATCGCCCCCGACGAGGAGACGTACCTCGTGCGCATGGACGCCCAGGCCGGCTCGCCGGTCGAATGCGTGGTCCTGCGCGAGGGCCAGGACCTGGCGTCGTTCCTCGTCGCCACGTCGAAGCAGGCGTACGAGATGATCGCGTCGGCCCACGGCAAGGTCGCGGCCAAGCAGATCGAGCGCGTGGATGCGGGGGCGATCGGCTCGAGCCCGTTCCTCGCCGTCGACTGGACGCACCGGCTCGAGCGCGAGGGCCAGGAACCGGCCGTCGGGGCGCTGAAGCAGATCGCCGCGAGCAAGGACGGCCACACGATCTACTGCGTCCACGAAGAGGTGGGCTACGCCCAGACGTTCCGCAGGCTGGCCGACGCGCTGGTGTCGAGCCTGGTGTTCGACGACGCGCCGAAGACGAGGCCGTACCGCAGCGAGATCTCGACCCTCGCGCTCCAGGGGATGCGCGTCGCGGTCGACGAGGTGACGTACACGAAGGACGCGGACGGCGACACCCAGATCCAGCACACGAGCGCGATGCTCGTGCCGGTCGACGGACAGACGCTCAGCGCGTCGGACGAGCTGATGATCCAGTGGGCCCGGCCCGATGGCTCGCTGATCAACGCACTGCAGATCGAGAGCGAGGACGGCAAGATCGCGACCCAGCTCAAGCTCGAGCCGCGGGACGGCGGATCGTGGGCCGTGTCGGGAACGTTCAAGTCGAAGCCGCTCTCGGCCGAGGTCCCGCAGTCCGAGCCGTCGACGATGCTCAGCGACGTGATCCTGCTGCGGTCGAAGCTCGCGCAGCGCGACCCGGTCGGCAGCGTGATGAAGGTCCAGACGTGGCTCCCGGGCGTCGACCCGAGCAAGCTCCTGGCCCAGGAGCTGAAGGTCTTGCGCGCGATCGACGACAACCGGTGGGTGGCCAAGCTCGAGATGGGCGGGATCGTCGCCGACCTCGTCGTCGAGCGCGACGGCAGCACGCTGGCGGGCAAGCTGACCATGGGCCCGATGAAGATGGAGATCGAGCGGGTCTTCGCCGATGGCGCGATCTAGGCCGATCGGCGCGGCGCTCGCGCTGGGCCTCGCGGCCACGATCGCGCAGGCCGACGGCCTGTACCTGTTCGTGATCCCGACCACGGTGCGCGACGCGGCGGTCGAGCCGCGGCTCCCGCTGCGCATCGCGGCCTACGTGCCCGAGCCACAGGCGTTCCAGGCGCGGCTCGGGCTGCCCGAATCCACGGTCCTCGCCGACCGCGTCGAATTCGAGCTGACCCACGAGATCCGGCTCGCGCCCGCCGAGCCGGGCTCGTTCCTGGCCTCGACGTTCCTCGTCGACCACGAGGAGCCCGCCGTGCGCGCGCTGCGCGAGCGGCTGATCGGAGAGCGCGGGGCGCGACCCGCGCCGCAGGATCTGGTCGAGTTCGTGCGGCAAGCGATCGACCACCAGGAGCTCGGTCGCGGCTGGGACGCTGCGTCCCGGGTCGCTGCGACGCACACGGGCGACTGCACCGAGCACGCGGTGCTGCTCGCGGCGCTCGCCCGCTCGGTCGGTCGGCCGGCACGCGTCGTCGTCGGGGCGGTGCTCGTCTCAGACGGCGGGCGCTTCGCCACGCTGGGCCACGCGTGGAACGAGCTGTACGACGGCGAGCGCTGGCACACCGCGGACGCGGCGATCGCACCCGACGCTGCGCCGTTGGCGTATCTGCCGTTCGGCGTGCTCGACGACGAGGGGCCGGGCCACATGCTCGCGGTCGTGCGTTTGTCGGCGACGACGTGGCTCCGGCGCGTCGAGATCCTGGGGAACGGGTAGCGCGACCCGCGGCGAGTCGCGCTACCGCGAAGCCGCGTCTCTACTCAGAGTCCCGAGGGTACGCAGTGCGCACCCGTCTGTTGCTGGAACGCGGCGATCTGGCACCGTGTTCCGCCGACGAGCTTGTGCGACCCGTTCGGCATGGTGCAGTCCCAGAGGAGGGTCGGGCCGCACAACGGGCCCGCCGGGGCCGCGACGGCGGGGGTATTCAGCGCGACCACGCCCAGCACGATCACAGTCACGAGACCCAGGGAACCGAGACCCCTGACGATCCATTTGCCGTTGTTGCTCATGACGACCCTCCTTCGTCGTGGCCCGCAGGCCGACGGGAAACTCACGGACACACCGAGGTCAGTCGATCCTCGCCCGCGGTCGACGTCTCGTATCGGCCGGTTCCGCACGCGTTGTCCCCGCGCACGAGGAAGAACAGCCCCTGCGAGGCGGCCGGTGTCGGGGTCGAGTCCGACACGTGCGTCGTCGCGAGATCGTCGCCGATGCACGTGTCTCCCGGGCCGGGACCCAGGAAGTCGACGTCCGACAAGTCGCCGGCCATGACGTCGTAACGCGTCGCGGTCCCTGAGCCCAGGGAGTCCGAGGCCCAAGCGAGCGTCGTCCGATCGCTGAACCTCAAGTTCCGCACCTCTCTCGGAGCGGCGAACAACGTGGGATCCGCCGGGGCGCAATCGCAGCCGTCCGAGTGCAGGTCGCCATCCGAGTCGGGGGAGCCCGCGCATGCGGTCGGCAGGACGAGGACGAGGCGCGGGGGCTGGCCTGCCTGCCTGCTCGGATAGCTGACCGCGCCGGCGGACGGTGTCGTCAGGGCGAACGAGACGACCGCATCGGGATCCACGTTCACCGCCTGCGTCACGTTGGCCGCGATCGTCCCGTCTCGCGACGACTGCGGCATCGCGACGAGCGGCACGCCGATCGGCGGAGCGCTGGCCCAAGTGATCGCGCTCTCGCTCCACGTCGTGTCGCTGACGAGCGAGACCGCTCCACCCCCGGACTGGATCACGCGCAGGCTCAGCTTGGCCAGCGCCGCGGGACGCCCCGACGGGCCGAGGTCGAACGCCACATACGAGTTCGTGGGCGCGGCGCCGCCCTGCGCCACGAGCTGCGGGTCGAGACCGAAGTTCGAGCTCGGAGCGGAGGCACGCACGAACGCGTCGTCGCGAGCGGCGATCGTCACGAGCGTCGCGTCGCCCTGAGCCGTCCACCACGGAGCGGCCGTGGCATCGGACGCGAAGAAGGACGAGAGCAGGCCCGCCACCTTCGCCTCTCCGGCGGGGCTCGGATGCGTATGGTCGCTCTCGAAGTCGCTCGCGAGCCAGGTGAGCCCGTCCGAGCGCGGACTCGTGCCGTCGGCCCAGAGATAGGGGCCCCAGAGGAGCAGCGGCGCGCGCACGGAGCCTTGCGCCGGGTCGTGGTTGAGACCGGCCGCTCCGCCAATCTGATCCTCGATCAGCCATTTCACCGCGAAGCCCGACTCGTAGGCCTGGGGCTCGGGGTTCAGCGAGCCCGGCGCAGCATAGCCGCCGTAGACGCGGCTCGACACGTAGCACAGGACGAGGTTCGGAAACTTGTCGTGGAGGTTCTGCGCGACGACCTCGAGCTCGGCCCGCAGCGTCTGCGCGTGCACCGGGAAGTCGTTCGCGGGGTTCGCATCCGCCTCCTTGAGCCACGCGACTTGCACCTGCGCCGGGGTCAGCGCCATGGCGGCCAGGCGCTGCTCGAGCACGGTCCAGTACGAGGCCGACGGGTTCTGGATGATCGCCGCGGTCTGCCCACCCAGGCCCGTGTCCATCAGCACGACCCTCGCGTTTCGGTCCGCGTTCTGGTCCTCCTCGCGCTCGAACACGGCGAACTCGTGCGTGGTGTTCGACATCCCGATCGCGACGAACGCGATGAAGCCGTCCGGGCTCGGGTTTCCCGCGGCATCGCGGGGCACGACTCGAGCGGCGCGCTCCAGCGCCGCGGCCCGATGGCCAGCCGGTGGCGTGTTCGCGCCTTCGGGATACAGGCCGCCCTGGAACCCGCGGTAGAAGCCTGTGCCGAGGTCGTTGATCGGGACGAGGCCGGTCGTCTGTGCGCTCACGGGCCGAGCGAGCAACACGACGATCGAGGCTAGGACGACACCCGACCGCTTGCCGTCGTGCCTATCCACTCGGGCGACCAGCCTCGTCGCAACCGCTCTCAGAAGTCCGAGATGACGCAGCGCGCACCGGTCTGGCGCTGAAACGCGGCGATCTCGCACCGCGTTGCATCGACGAACTGGTGCGACCCGTTCGGCATGGTGCAGTCCCACATGAAGTTCGGGCCGCAGTCCGGGGTCGGACCGGCGACCGCGGGACCGCCGTTCAGGACGACCCCTCCCACGGCGATCCCTGCCGCGAGAGCGATCGAACCGAGAACTCGGATCCAGAGGCGCTTGTTGCTCATGACGTGCCCTCCTTACGTCGTGGCCCCAGAGGCCGATGTGGAATTCGGTACCAGCATTCTAACCGCCGGCGGCTCTCTCGTCCCAGGGGCATGACAACTTCCCGAACCATTGTCTAAACTCCCAGCACCGTGCCGCTGACCGAGTTCCATCCGGCCGTCGAGGCCTGGTTCGCCTCGCGCTTCGGCGCGCCGACGCCGGTGCAGGAGCGCGCGTGGCCCGAGATCGCGCGCGGGCGGCCGACGTTGATCGCCGCACCGACCGGCTCAGGGAAAACGCTGGCCGCGTTCCTGTCGGCGATCGACGGTCTCGTCCGGGAGGGGATCGAGCGCGGCGGGCTGCCCGACGAGACGCGCGTGGTCTACGTCTCGCCGCTCAAGGCACTGTCGAACGACGTGCGAAAGAACCTGGAGGAGCCGCTCCTCGGGATCCGCGAGGCGCTCGAGGCCCGGGGGTTGGCTGCGCCCGAGATCCGGTCGCTCGTGCGCACGGGCGACACGACGTCGCGCGAGCGCGCGGCGATGACCAAGCGTCCGCCGCACATCCTGGTCACGACTCCCGAATCGCTGTACGTCCTGTTGACGAGCGACGGCGGCCGCGCGCTTCTGCGCACCGCACGCCTCGCGATCGTCGACGAGATCCACGCCGTCGTCGCCGACAAGCGCGGGGCACACCTCGCGCTGAGCCTCGAGCGGTTGGCGGATCTCGCGCCCGGTCTCGTGCGCGTCGGTTTATCGGCCACGCAACGGCCGATCGAGGAGGTCGCGCGGTTCCTCGTCGGAGCAGCGGGCGTCGGTCCGGAGGGAGCGGCCGACTGCGCGATCGCCGACGTGGGTCACCGCCGCGCGCTCGATCTGAGCGTCGAGGTCCCGCGATCGCCGCTCGAGGCCGTGATGGCCACCGAGGTGTGGGGCGAGGTCTACGACCGGCTGGCCGACCTCGTCGCCACGCATCGCACGACGCTCGTGTTCGTCAACACCCGGCGGATCGCCGAGCGCGTGGCGCGCCACCTCGGCGAGCGCATCGGCGCCGACGCGGTGGCCGCGCACCACGGTAGCCTGTCGCGCGAGCAGCGCCTCACGGCCGAGATGCGGCTCAAGTCGGGCGAGCTGCGCGCGATCGTGGCCACGGCGTCGCTCGAGCTGGGGATCGACATCGGCGCGGTCGAGCTCGTGTGCACGATCGGCTCGACGCGGTCGATCGCCACGCTGCTCCAGCGCGTCGGCCGCTCGGGGCACACGCTCGCCGGGCTGCCCAAGGGCCGCGTGTTCCCGACGAGCCGGGACGAGCTCGTCGAGTGCGCGGCGCTCCTCGACGCCGTGCGCCGGGGCGAGCTCGAGGAGCTCGAGATTCCGCGTGGGCCGCTCGACATCCTGGCCCAGCAGATCGTGGCCGAGGTGTCGTCGGGCGAGCGCGGAACGGACGAGCTGTACCGTCTCGTGCGCCGGGCGTGGTCGTATCGCGAGCTCTCGCGATCGGACTTCGACGACGTCGTGGACATGCTGGCCACCGGCTTCGCCACACGCCGCGGCCGCCGTGGCGCGCTCGTGCATCACGACGCGGTGCACGGGCGTCTGCGCCCGCGCCGCGGAGCGCGCCTCGTGGCGTTGACATCGGGCGGCGCGATCCCCGACCGGGCGGACTACCGTGTGATCCTCGAGCCCGCGGGGACGTTCCTCGGCACGATCGACGAGGATTTCGCGGTCGAGAGCAACGCGGGCGACGTGTTCCAGCTCGGGAACGCCTCGTGGCGCATCGCGCGCGTCGAGCAGGGTCGTGTGCTGGTCGAGGATGCGCGAGGTGCGCCGCCGACGATCCCGTTCTGGCTCGGCGAGGCGCCGGGACGGACGCCGGCGCTGTCCCAGGCCGTCGCCCGCGTGCGCCAGGAGGTCGAGGAGCGGCTTCCCGACCTCGATGCCACGCAGGCCTGGCTCGCCGCCGATCTCGGCCTCGGCGAGCCGGCCGCAGCGCAGCTCGTCGACTACCTCGGTGCGGCTCGTGCGGCGCTCGGCCGGCTGCCCACCCAGCGCGCGGTCGTCCTCGAGCGGTTCTTCGACGAGAACGGCGATCAGCACATCGTGATCCACGCGCCGTTCGGCAGCCGGATCAACCGCGCGTGGGGCCTCGCGCTGCGCAAGCGGTTCTGCCGCACCTTCAACTTCGAGCTGCAGGCCGCGGCGACCGAGGACGCGCTGATCCTGTCGCTCGGGCCGATGCACAGCTTTCCCGCGGCCGACGTGTTCGGGTTCCTGCACGCCGCGACCGTGCGCGAGCTGCTGGTCCAGGCGCTCCTCGATGCGCCGATGTTCGGCGTGCGCTGGCGCTGGAACGCCTCGCGCGCGCTCGCCGTCCCGCGCTCGCGCGGCGGACGGCGCGTGCCGCCGCGGCTCCAGCGCATGCAGGCCGAGGATCTCGTGGCCACCGTGTTCCCCGACGCGCTCGCGTGCCTCGAGACGATCGTCGGCGACCGCGAGGTCCCGGACCATCCGCTCGTGCGCCAGACGATCGACGACTGCCTGCACGAGGCGATGGACGTCGAGCGGCTCGAGCGGATCCTGGGCCAGATCGAGTCCGGGGCGATCGAGTGCCGGGCGATCGACCTGACCGAGCCGTCGCCTCTGGCGCACGAGGTCCTGTCGGCGCGGCCCTACGCGTTCCTCGATGACGCTCCGCTCGAGGAGCGACGCACGCAGGCGGTCCACGTGCGCCGGTGGCTCGACCCGCAGGACGCGGCCGGGCTGGGCCGGCTCGACGCGGCGGCGATCGAGCGCGTGCGGACCGAGGCCTGGCCGCTCATCCGCGACGCGGACGAGCTGCACGACGCGCTTGTGACGCTCGGGTTCGTCACCGCGGAGGAGGGACGCGGCCCGGGCCTACGGCCGTTCCTCGACGAGCTGATCGCGGCGTCCCGGGCCACGCGGGTGACGCCACCCGGCGGCACGGAGCTGTGGGTCGCGGCCGAGCGGCTCGCGGAGCTCCTCGGCGCCGCCGCCGCGGCGGCCGTCCTCCTTCCGCCGATCGAGCCGGTGCGCGCCCGGCTGCGAGAAGGCGCCGAGCGTCCCGACCCGCTACAGGAGATCCTGCGTGCGCGGCTCGCGATCACGGGGCCCGTGGTCCCCGACACGCTCGCCCGACCGCTCGGTCTCGAGCCGAAGGTGGTGACGGCGGCGCTCGTTGCGCTCGAGGCCGACGGTGTCGTGCTACGCGGCCGGTACACGCCCGGTGCGAGCGTCGACGAGTGGTGCGATCGCGCGCTCCTGGCGCGGATCCACCGCGGGACGATCGAGCGGCTGCGCAGCGAGATCCAGCCCGTGACGCGGCAGGAGCTCGTGCGCTTCCTTCTCGAGTGGCAGCACGTCGATCCCGTGCGGCGGGTCTCGGGAGCGCAAGCGCTCGTCTGTGTCCTCGAGCAGCTCGAGGGGTTCGAGGCGCCAGCAGCGGCGTGGGAAGGGGAGATCCTGCCGACGCGGGTCGAGCAGTACGACCCGGCCTGGCTCGATGCGCTGTGCCTCGAGGGTCGATTCGCCTGGGGCCGGGCCCGAAGCGGCGAGGCCAGCCCGTCGCGACCCGTGCGCACGACGCCGATCGTGATCCTCCCGCGCGAGGCCACGGCGTCCTGGGCCGCGGGCGACGAGCGCGCGCGCGTCCCGGAGGAGCTGTCGGCCGGCGCGCGAGCGGTCCACGCGGCGCTCGACCGGCACGGGGCGTCGTTCTTCGGCGATCTCGTGCGGCACACCGGGCTCCTGCGCACGCAGGTCGAGGCGGCGCTGGCCGAGCTCGTGGCCGCGGGGCTTTCGACCTCGGACTCGTTCGCCGGTCTGCGGGCGCTCCTCGTGCCGGCGGACAAGCGCGCGCCGCTCGACGAGCGGCGCCGGCCGCGCGCGCGCGCCTTGGCGTGGCAGACGCCGGGTGTCGAGGCGGCGGGCCGCTGGTCGGTCCTGACGTGGAGGTCGGCCGAGCGCGAAGGCGCGGAGCGGCTGCCCGAGCGCAGCGCCCGCGCGCTCCTCTTGCGCTACGGCGTCGTGTTCCGCGCGCTCCTCGAGCGCGAGTCGCTCGTTCCGCCGTGGCGCGACCTGCTCCCGGTCTACCGGCGCCTCGAGGCCCGGGGCGAGATTCGCGGGGGCCGGTTCGTCGACGGTTTCTCGGGCGAGCAGTACGCCCTGGCCGAAGCGGTGGCGGCGCTGCGGTCGCTGCGCCGCGAGGGTCGGAGACTCGGGCCGGTGTCGATCACCGCGGCCGACCCGCTCAACCTGTCCGGGATCGCGGTTCCCGGCCCGCGCGTCGCGGCCCTGACCGGAAACCGCCTGCTCCTCGACGATGGTGTGCCCGTCGCCCTGCTCGAAGCCGGGGCGCCGCGGTTCCTCACCGACCTCGACCCCGCCGCCCAGTGGCAGGCCCAGAGCTCCCTCGTATCGATCCCGTCGTCCGGAACGTCGAGAGCCGCGCCTCGCGTTTCGTACGATCGTTCGTAGGTTCTACGAACGGCGGCCGTGAAGGAGCAACGAAGAGCCCGACAACCCCGACTGCGCCCGCGCGGCTCGATGGCCGCGAAGTTGCTACTACGGCGGCGATTCCAGGAGGAGCGGGCATGCGCGGTATCGGTCGAGTCCTGTCCGTGTTGCTGGTCGCGGTGGCGGCGGCAGCAAAGGTCGAGGCATCCGATCTCAACGGCTTCGTCCGGCCCAAGGGCCACGTCGACCTGGCGCCATCCGTGACGTTCGAGTCGTACGACGAGTTCTGGGTCGGCGAAACCAAGGTCTCGGACCCCGGCGTTGGGCAGGTCGACACGACGAGCGTGACGCTGTGGCTGGCCTACGGACTCACGGACGACCTCACGCTCGTGGTCAACGTGCCATGGGTCGACGCCGACAGCGACGGCCTCGGCGAGTTCCACGAGTCCGACCTGCAGGACCTGAGCGTCCTCGGCAAGTACCGGTTCGCGACGTTCGGCTCGAGCGTTCGCAGCCAGCTCGTCGGGGCGTTCGGCCTCCGGACCCCGATGTCGCACTACGAGGCCAATCAGCCGGTCGACGTTGGCGACGGCACGACCGACTGGCTCGCGCGGTTCGTCTATCAGCTCGAGGTCGGGTCGTTCTACGCGTCGCAGCAGGTGGGCTACGACCTGCGGGGGGACGACGCGCCGAACAACGTCCCGCTCTACACCGAGCTCGGCTACACGCTCGGCCGGACGACGTTCAACCTCGGCTTCGCCAAGCTGCTGGCCGCCGGCGGCACCGACATCGGCGATCCGGGCTTCACGTTCCCGAGCAACGAGGAGGAGTACGAGCGCGCGGGCGCGAAGGTCTACTTCCGCGCGAGCGACACGATCGGGATCGCCGTCGCCGGGTTCACGACGCTCGACGGCCGGAACACGGGCGACTCTACGGGCTACTCGGTCGGAGTGAACATCGGATTCTGAAAACGAACCCACTTCCAACGATGGGGGCAACACCATGAAACTACGACGATCGATCGGCATTCGCTCTCTCGCTGCGGTCGGTCTGGCCGCGGCGCTCGCCACGCCGGCGCTCGCCGATGTGGTCACCGACTGGAACAACGAGGTGCTGAACGCGATCCGGGCCACGCGCACGCCGCCGCCTCCGGCGACGCGCGCGCTGGCGATGACCCACGTCGCGATCTTCGATGCGATGAACGGCGTCGCGCGCAGGTATTCGCCGTACGCGATCGATCGGCCGGCGCCCCCCGGCGCGTCTCCCGATGCGGCGGCGGCGACGGCGGCGTACAACGTGCTCGTCGCCCTGTTCCCCACGCGCCAGGCCGAGCTCCAGGCCGCGCTCGCGGCATCGCTCGAGCGGATCCCGCGTGGCGCGGCACGATACAAGGGCGAGCAGTGGGGCCGGTACGTCGGGGTCAAGATCCTGTCCCTCCGCGCCGCCGACGGCTCGGCCGACTTCGTCGCCTACTCGCCGAGCGGGGAGGTCGGCGCCTGGCAGCCGACACCCCCGGCGTTCCTCCCGGCGCTCCTGCCGCAGTGGGCGCACGTCCAGCCGTTCGCCATGGCCTCGAGCGACCAGTTCCGTGCTCCGGCGCCGCCGGCGCTCGAGAGCGACGAGTTCGCGGTCGCGTTCGCCGAGGTGCACGACATGGGCGCGAAGGAGGGCTCGCTCCGCACCGCCGACCAGACCGAGATCGCGTTCTTCTGGGAGGATGGCGCGGGCTCGGTGACCCCGCCGGGCCACTGGCAGATGATCGCGCAGGATCTGGCCCAGCGGTTCGGGAACGACCCGCTGACCAATGCGCGCCTCTTCGCGCTCCTGTCGATCGTCCAGGCCGATGCCTCGATCTCGTCCTGGGACTCGAAGTTCCACTACGACTACTGCCGGCCCGTCACCGCGATCCTCGAGGAAGCGGCGCTCGACGAGAACGAGAGCACGGAGGTCGACACGAGCTGGCTCAGCCTCATCCCCACGCCGCCGTTCCCGTCCTACACCTCGGGCCACAGCACGTTCAGCGCCGGATCGGCACGGTTGCTCGGCCTGTTCTTCGGTACCGACGAGATCGCGTTCGAGGGCTCGTCGCCCGATCCGCAGCGCTGGCCGATCCTCCCCGGTGTCGTGCGCTCGTGGGACAGCCTGTCCGAGGCGGCCGAGGAGGCCGGCCAGAGCCGGATCTATGGCGGGATCCACTGGCAGTTCGACAACGCGGCCGGGCAGGCCGCCGGGCGATCGATCGCCGACTGGGCGTTCGAGAACTTCCTGAAGCCGGCCCCGGCGGAGCAGGGGCACGGCTTCGTGCGCCGCGGCGCGCTCTGGGGCGCGCGCTAGAAAACGGGGACGCTCTATGATGCGGACGTCGCTCATGACGTCCGCATCGCATCGTTGGTCCCGTCCGAGGCTCGGCTGGTGGGCGGTCGTGCTCGCCGTGCTCGTCCTCGCGGTGAACGCGGCGAGCATCTGGGAGATCGCAGTCGCGAGGCGCACCGTGCGCGAGCACGCCCGCCAAGCGCTCGAGCGCGAGACCGAAGCCCTGGCGCGCGACGTGGCCGCAGACCTCGCGTCCACGCGAACCGACCTCGCGTTCCTCGCGGGCGTGCTGCCGGGTGCCGAGGAGCGCGCGGGGATCGAGCGGGCGGGTGCCGCGCTGCTGCTGTTCCTGCGCGGCCACGACCACGTGATGCATCTGCGGCTCGGCTCGCCCGCAGGGCCGCTCGTCGAGGCCGGCCGCCCGCGCGGCGTGCCGGGCTACTGGGTCCACGGCGGCCGCACCGCGGAGGCGAGCGAGTCTCCCGATTGCTCGATCGAGACCGCGCTCCCGATCGCGGGGCCGGCCGGCGCAACCGAGCTCGAGGCGTGCGTGGCGCCGAGCGCGCTCCTCGGCGGCGATCTCGCGTGCACGCTCGACGACGGCGCGGGTCGTAGGCTCGCGGGCGACGACCGCGCAAAGCCGACCGAGGTCGCGACGGTCGAGCTATCCGATGTCTCGGGGTGGAACGCGCCGGCGCCGTGGCGCATCGCCTGCGCCTTCGCCCGGGCGCCGGTCGGCGCGACATTCGAGCCGCTCGTCGCGCGCCAGCGCACAACGGTGCTCCTGAACCTCGCGGTGATGCTTCTCGCCGCGCTCCTCGGCTGGCTCGCGTTCGAGCAGACCCGGCGCCGCCAGCGAGTCGAGGCTCGCGCGCACGAGGAGGCGCGCGTCCGGGAGATCGAGCGCCAGCTGTTCCACGCCGAGCGGCTGAGCACCGTGGGCCGGCTCGCCGCGGGCATGGCCCACGAGATCAACAACCCGCTCGAGGGCATGGCCAACTACCTGCGTCTAACCAGAGACGCACTGGCGCGGGGCGAGCACGCGACGGCCGAGCGTCAGCTGGCCCAGGTCGACCACGGCCTGGCGCAAGTCGCCGCGATCGTGCGGCGCGTGCTCGACCACTCCGGGCGCGGTCCGTCCCCCGAGACGCGCATCGACCTGCGCGACGTGATCGTCCAGGCGATCGAGTTCGTCCGCGTGCGCGACGAGTTCCGGACGATCGAGTTCGACCTCGATCTCGGTGCGCTCCCGGCGCACGTGCGCGGCAGCTCGGTCACGCTGGGCCAGGTGTTCCTGAACCTGGCGCTGAACGCGTGCGAGGCCCAGCCGAAGGGCGGCGCGGTGCTCGTGCGCTGCCGGGTCGAGGACGGCGCGGTCGTCGCCGAGGTCGTCGACCGCGGCCCCGGCGTGCCTCAGGCCGCACGCGGTCGGATCTTCGAGCCGTTCGAATCGACGAAGGAGTCGCTGGGTCTCGGGCTCTCGATCTGCCACTCGATCGTCGCCGAGCACGTGGAACGATCGAGGTCGACGAGCGGCCGGGGGGCGGCGCGATCTTCCGCGTCCGGCTACCGTGCGTCGAGGAGGTGCAGCGTGTCGGGACGTGAAGCCGTTCGCGGTCGCGTCCTCGTGGTCGAGGACGAGCCGTACGTCCGCGCATCGCTCGGCGAGCTGCTGACCTCGCGGGGCTACGACGTGCGGCTCGAGGAGTCGGCGGAGTCGGCGCTGCGCTGGCTCGCCCGCGCGCCGGTCGACGTCGTGCTGACCGACCTGCGGCTCGGGGCCACGGACGGGCTCGACCTCGTACGCCGGGTGCGGGCGATCGACGCCGAGCTGCCGATCGTCATCCTCACCGGCCACGGCACGATCTCGTCCGCCGTGGACTGCGTTCGTGCGGGCGCGGCCGACTACCTGCTCAAGCCGGCCGATCCGGATGCGCTCGAGGTGTGCCTCGACCGCGCGCGCGACACGCGCGCGCTGCGCCGCGAGGTCACGCACCTGCGAACTGCCGGCGACACCACAGACGGCGGACCGATCGGCGCGAGCGCGGCCTGGCGCACCGTCGTGCAGCGGGTGCAGGCCGCGGCAGCGAGCGATGCGACGGTGCTTCTCACGGGAGAGTCGGGCACGGGCAAGGAGGTGCTGGCACGACTGCTCCACAAGGCGAGCCCGCGCTCCGGGCGCGCCTTCGTCGGCGTCAACTGCTCGGCCGTGCCGCTCGACATGTGGGAGAGCGAGTTCTTCGGCCACAGGCGAGGCGCGTTCACCGGAGCGACGGCCGACCGCGACGGCCGCTTTCTCCTCGCGCACCAGGGGACGCTGTTCATGGACGAGATCGGCACGATGCCGCTCGCGGCGCAGGCCAAGATCCTGCGCGCGCTCGAGAGCGGGGAGTTCGACCGGCTGGGCGACGAGCGGCCGACCAACGTCGACGTGCGGATCGTCGCGGCGACGAACAGCGATCTCGAGGGCGAGGTCAAGGCGTCGCGGTTCCGGCAAGACCTGTACTTCCGGCTCAACGTGCTGCGCATCGCGGTGCCGCCATTGCGCGAGCGGACCGACGACATCGGTCCTCTCACCGAGCACTTCGTGCGCCGGATCTCGGCCCGGCTCGGGCGGCCCGCCCCCGAGGTCGAGCCGGCCGTTCTGGCCGACCTCAAGTCCTACCCCTGGCCCGGCAACGTGCGCGAGCTACGCAACGTCATCGAGCGCGCGCTGATCCTGAACCCGGGCGATACGCTCGCGTCGCTCGACCTGCCACCGCTCGAGGGACCGCGACGCTCCGGCCCGGCGGATGAGTCGGATCTGAGCTTGCGCACGCGCTTGTCCGCGGTCGAGCGCGAGATCGTGCTCGAGGCGCTCAAGCGCTCGAACGGCGTGCGCAAAGAGGCCGCGCGGCTCCTGGGGATCGATCCGCGCAACCTGCCGTACTACCTGCGCAAGCACGGGATCGACGCGTCGGCGATCGACGGCTGACGTCGACGGCCCGGGCGGATATAACAGAGCCCCGTTCCCTAGGGCGCTGCGCACGGAGGCATTCCCGATGTGGCAAAGTCACCGATGGCACCTGGTGGTTGGGGTCCTCGCCGCGCTGTTGATCGAACAGGGTGCGGCGGCATGCGAATGCGGTACCCCTTCTGATGTCCACACTGCATGGGAAACGGCCGACGCAGTGTTCCAGGCTCGTGTCGAGTCGGTGCAAGACAGGCTTGGTCTTGGGCGACGGACTTGGTACTGGATCAAGGGTTGGTTCTCCGAGCGGCCGATCCCTCTTGACTCTGCCGAGAGGCTAGGCTGCTGCGGGCTGGAGGCATCTCTCGTGGTCATGCGCTCGTGGAAGGGAACAACCGAGAACGTGGTGAGCGTCTTGACTGGTCGTGGCAACGGGGACTGTGG
This sequence comes from uncultured Acidobacteriota bacterium, assembly GCA_963824225.1. Classification (GTDB taxonomy): domain Bacteria; phylum Acidobacteriota; class Polarisedimenticolia; order Polarisedimenticolales; family Polarisedimenticolaceae; genus CAWGOF01. The sequence goes on from CAWGOF010000003.1 coordinate 3,294,852, forward strand.
TTTCCGTTTTCAGCCGGAAGTGGAATACGTCATCTTCGCACGACGACTAGCGTCCGGGGACCTGACCACCGATATCTGCACGCGGACCAAGCCAGCTCTCGAAGCCAGGCATGAGCTCGAAGTGCTGAACGGCGGGTAGACAACCTGGTCTTCTCCCGACTTGACGCCTCCCCAGTCTAGCGGGACCCTTCTGGTGACTCTTGCACTGCTCGGGCGTCGAACCAGATCGTGCTCGAGGCGCTATCCGCGCAACCTGCCGTACTACCTGCGCAAGCACGGGATCGACGCGTCGGCGATCGACGGCTGATGTCGGCGTTGCCGGCGGACTCATAACCCGTGGGCCCCAGGTTCGAGTCCTGGTGGGGGCATCCGGGCAACTCGTTGCGTTGCGCACCGGGTCTGCTTAGAGGTTGAGCCCGCAGCTACCTACCACGTTTCCAAGAGTCCGGGTCACGATGAAGGTGAATGACAGCGAGCACGTCGACCCGATTCTCGGATGTCGAGAAGTAGACGCAATACGGAAAACGACGGGTCAGTCCACGTCGGACGCCGGGCTCGATCGTCGGAAACTGATCGGGTGCTTCGACAACTCGCCGGAACAGGTCGTCGATCTTCGCCAGGAAGGCGCGTCCCAACCCCGACCGGCTAGAGGCGTACCAGGCCGCCGCAGCCGCGATATCGTCCTGCGCGCCCGGCAGGAGGAACAGGCGACGGCTCATTCCTCGCGCAATCGGCCTGTGATCTCTTCTTTCGCCTTTTCCCAGGGTATGGTGTTACTGGGATCGGACGCGAGCTCCGCAAGGCGCTTCCGGATGATCTCTCTGTGCCAGGCTGGCACTGGGACGTTCTCAGGAGCCGTAGCGACACGGTCCCACAGGGACTGCAGATAGTCGATCTGTTCGTCGACGCTCAATTCGTCGAAACCCGGCGGCGGATTGGGGAGTGGTGTCGACATTGACCGACTCACTCGCGAGTATACGGCGATCGAGCCTCTCCGGCCAAGCGATCCGCTGAGCGGGTTGCGAGCCCGGTACGGGATCGCAGCGTGGCCATGCGTGAGGACGCTCAAGCGCTCGAACGGCGTGCGCAAGGAGGCCGCGCGGCTCCTGGGGATCGATCCGCGCAACCTGCCGTACTACCCGCGCAAGCACGGGATCGACGCGTCGGTGATCGACGGCTGCCGTCCCCGGGCGGACACCTCGCGCGGTGGGCCACGCGATAGAATGGAAACCTCCGGCGTCCACCCCGGAGCAACGAGGTCACGGTGCCGGCACCCGGAGCGACGCGACCCTCGGGCTACCGCCCACAATCGGCCGACACGGACGAGGCCACGGAGCGGTGCCTATTCGCGCGGCTCCGGACCCTGCCGCCGTGGCGCAAGGCCGAGATGCTCTCCGCCTCGACCCGCGCCGCGTCCGAGCTGGCGATGGCTGGTGTCCGCCTGCGCCATCCCGCCGCGCTCTCCGGGGAGCTGCGCAAGCGCTTCGCCGCGCTCGTTCTTGGGCGCGACGCTGCGATGGCTCTGTTCGGCTGGGACCCGGAGCGGGAAGGGTGGTGACGTCGCCCGATCCGGTGGAACTCGCGCTGATCCTCGGCCGGGTTCTCGAGCGCCTTGGCGTGCGCTACTGCATCGGCGGGTCCGTCGCGTCGTCCGTGTACGGTGAGGTCCGCACCACGCTTGACGTCGACGTGATCGCGGAGCTGGGCCAGCAGCACGTGGACGCTCTGGTCGCCGCGACTCGAGCTGACTTCTACATCCTCGACGAAGCGGTGCGCCGGGCCGTGCGCGACAAGTCGAGCTTCAACCTGATCCACGAGGAGATGCTGGTCAAGGCCGACGTGTACGTGTCGCCCGACGACCCGCTGCACCGGGAGCAGTTCGCGCGTAGCCGCCGCATCGCTCTGCGCGTAGCCGGGGTCCGAAGTCCAGATGGCCTCGCCCGAAGACGTCGTGATCCACAAGCTCCGCTGGCAGTGGCGCGATGTCCTCGGCGTACTGAAGGTGCAGGGCGACGGGCTCGACCGTGCATACCTCCTCCGCACCGCGGGCGAGTTGGACCTCACCGATCTGCTGGCGCGAGCGTTGTCGGAGGCGGGCATCGACGGCTGAGCGCTTACCGGACCTCGACGAGCACCTTCTCGATCTTGCCGCTGAACTCGTTGCCGCGCTGCTTGTACGCGGAGCTCACGTTGGTCCCTTCGTCCACGCCGACGTCCGCGGCGTCGTCGGCCGAGAAGATGTTGGCATTGGTCCGCTCGACGCGTCCGGATCCGACCTTCTTGCCGTTGACGTAGATCGTGCCCGTTCCGCCCTTGCCGCGTCCGTTGCCGTCGTAGGCGAAGTCGAGCTTGATCGTCACCTTGCCCGACCCGAGCCGCTCGCTGCCGTTGACCGTGTACTCCTGAAGACCGACGAAGTTGTACGTGTAGGCCGGCTTCCCGTCCTTGACGTACAGGCTCCACCCACCGAAACGGCCGCCCTGGCACAGGATCACGCCCTCGGCGCCGCTCGCCGGAACCTCGACGTCGGCGGTGATCGTCACCGATTGGTTCTTCACGTTGATGAACGCGTTCTCCATCATTCCCCGCATGCCCTCGTAGACCGTGAGCGACTTGCGGCCGGCCATCAGATCGGGGCGACCGGCCATGGCGGGATCGAACCGTTCGAGCACACGGTCGTCGATCGGCAGCACCCGGTAGCGCTCCGCCTCCTTCATGAACAGCGCCTGCAGCTCCTTGAGCTTGGCGGGATTGCTGGCCGCGACGTCGGTGCTTTCGCTGAAATCCTCGTCCACGTGGTACAGCTCCCACACATCCTCGGCGAGCTTGTGCCGTGGTGCGGCTTCCCACGGCGCCTTGTGCACGGTCGCGGCGACCCAGCCGTCGTGGTAGATCGCCCGGTTGCCGAAGATCTCGAAATACTGCGTCTTGTGCCGGCCCGCGGCCTTGGCATCGTCGAACGTGTACATGATGCTGACACCGGCCATCGGCTCCTGCGCCACACCGTTGACCGTCTTCGGCTCCGGTACCCCCGCCGCCTCGAGCACGGTCGGTGCGATGTCGACGACGTGCTGGAACTGGCTGCGCACTTCGCCTCGGGCCTTGATGCGGGCGGGCCAGCTGACGACGAGCGGATTCCGCGTGCCGCCGAAGTTCGAGGCGACCTGCTTGGTCCACATGAACGGCGTGTTGCCGGCCACGGCCCAGCCCGCCGCCATGTGCGGGAAGGTCTCGGGGCCGCCCCACTTGTCGATGTTCTTCAGCATGTCGGGCACCGTCTCGGCGACGCCGTTGAAATACGTCATCTCGTTGAACATGCCGAACATGCCGCCTTCGGCGCTCGAGCCGTTGTCGCCTACGACGTACAGGATCAGCGTGTTGTTGAGCTCGCCGAGGCCCTCGATCGCGTCCACCACGCGGCCGATCTCGTGGTCGGTATGGGCGGCGAATGCGGCGTACACCTCCATCTGGCGCGCGAAGAGTCTCTTCTCGTCGGCCGTGAGCTTGTCCCAATCCTTGATGTCGGCGGGCTTGGCCGCCAGCTTGGTGCTCTGGGGAACGATGCCCATCTGCTTCTGCCGGGCGAACGTCTCCTCGCGGTACTTGTCCCACCCGCTGTCGAATTTGCCCTTGAACTTCGCGATCCAGTCCTTCGGCACGTGATGCGGCGCATGCGTGGCGCCGGTCGCGAAGTACGTGAAGAACGGCTTGTCCGGCGTCAGCGACTGCTGGCCCCGGATCCACTGGATCGCCTGGTTCGTCATGTCGGTGGTGAAGTGGTAGTTCGGGTCGTGCGGCACCTCCACCTTGATCGTGCCGTCGAACACCAGCGGAGCCCACTGATTGGTCTCGCCACCGATGAAGCCGTAGAACTTGTCGAATCCGGAGTGCGTGGGCCAGCGATCGAATGGTCCGGACACGCTCACTTCCCACGGCGCTGTCTCGTGATACTTGCCGAAGGCGGACGTGCTGTAGCCGTTCTGGCGCAGGATCTCGGCCAGCGGCGTGACGCTCTGCGGCCGTACGCCCGTATTGCCCGGGAACGCCGTGGCAACCTCCATGATCGCGCCCGCGTTGTTCGTATGGTGGTTGCGACCGGTCAGCAGGGCCACGCGCGACGGCGAGCACAGCGCCGTGGTGTGGAACCGGTTGTACTTGAGCCCTCTTGCGGCAAGGCGATCGAGCGTCGGCATGGGAATGCCGCCCCCGAACGTGCTCGGGTGCCCGAAGCCGATGTCGTCGATCAGGAACACGATGACGTTCGGCGCGCTCGGAGGCGCCTTCACATCGAACCGCGGCGGCGCCGTGGCACTGCGCGCGTCGAGCTCGGTGGCCCGCGGATAGTCGGGCTCCGCGATCGGCAGCACCGTGCGATCGAGCTTGGCCGCGGATGCCGCATCGACCTGCTTCCAGGCGACGTAGCCGAGCGTGGCCAAGACCGTGAACGCGAGCACAGTACGAGTGGCTGTTCTTCTCATCCGGATGTCCTTTCGGAGTTCGGGGGTGACCCGGGCCGCGGGCCCTTTATATCAGAACCGGATGGCGAACCCGAGGCCGGGCCCCGAGAACGAGACGTCGCTTTCGACGGTCAAGCCGGGACCGCTCGAGTTCTCGATCTCGATGGCGAAGTGCTGGTACAGCAGGTCGAGGCCGAACTTCCGGTTCTTGCCGAACCACACGCCGACCCCGGCCGTGGCGGTCCAGCTCAGATCCGTGTCGCCCGTCCCCACGTCGCCGCGCACCTGGAGCTGCCAGCGCTCTGCGAACGGGAAACCGAACCTTGCGCCGATGAAGCCGTTGAGGAACGTGTCCGCGGTCCCGAGCGAGGTCGCCGCGGGCGTGGGCGTGGATCGTGTCACGTCGACCTGCGCCTCGTAGTCGACGACGCGGACGCCGAGAAACACGTTGAGCCACGACTGGTCGCCGGAGAGCCGGTAGAATCCGGCGGCCTCGTACTTGCCCATCGACAGCTCCGAGTCCACGTCGGCGCCATCGGGCAGGAGCGGCGGGTTCGGTGCGCTGGTCGCCGAGTCGGACAGGGACATGTACAGGCCGTCGACGAAGAAGCCGGCCTTGCCGGCGCGCCCCTCGAAGTGCAGCATGCCGGCAACGTCGAGCTTGTCCAGCAGATCCTCGAAGCTGAGGTCGCCGCCGAACACGGGCTCGTCGTTCGCCGACACGTCCAGCGACACGCCTGCGCCCCACAGGTACGGCACGACGGTCCACGCCCACGTCGATGCGTCGGCCGGCGTTGCGGCGGTCGTTTGTGCCGATACCTGCGCGAGCGTGCCGAGGACGACCCACCCGACGACGATGCGTGACGACCGCGCGATGGCAGACGCGTGTCCCGTCACGGACAGGGCGAGCCGACCGTCCGCGCCGTGCCGTAGCTGCTGTAGCCCAGGCCCATCTCGGTGCCGCTGCTCGTGTAGCTCACGAGGTAGTGGAACCCGATCTCGGCGAGCGTCGGCGACGCCGCATCGACGAACGTCGTGTCGGTCAGGTTCGCGTCGGTCGAGTTGCGGCACGTGCCATAGCCGCCGTCGGGGAGCTGGTCGATCGGTCCGAGGTCGATCATCCCGGCGAGCGTGCCGCGGTACACGTTGTACCGGTCGGCGATCGAGATCGCGTCCCAGGTCACGGTGGTCTTGTTCGTGAACCGGATCGTCGTCTCGACCTCTCCGTTCGCGCAGTCGACGTCGAGCTGCTGCGCCGGCGTCGTGACGAACTCGTTGCCTACGACGTCGACGAGCTGCACGTCGACGTCCCACAGCCCGCCCGCGCTGTAACGCGGGATCACCGCGCTGCACTGGAACGTGCCGCTCTGGCGCGTACCGCTCGTCGGGTTGGCCGCCGTGCACTCCTGCGACTGGGACAGGAACGGGTTGACCGGATCGGTGTAGCTGAACGCGCACGACGCCGTTGCGACCCCCGACAGCGTGTCGGCCACGGTGAACGAGCACGTCACGACGCTGACGCCGTCGCCCGTCGTGATCGACGTCGGAAGAAACGTGAACGCATTGAGGGACGGCGCAATGATGTCCTCGGGGGTCGCGGTCACGACCAGCGGAGCCACGCCGGGGGAGGCGACGAAGTTGCCCACGCGGTCACGCAGGAAGACGGTCGGCTGCCAGTTCCCGGCGTCCGAGTACCGGAACATCGGAAACGTGCAGGCGAACACGCCGTTCTGCCGCGTGCCGGACGACGGGGCGATCGAGACGCAGCCGCGACCCTGATTCGATCCCGGGGCCTCGAACGCGCAGAACGCCACGTCGACGCCCGAGAGCGCGTCGGTCACCGTCATCGTGCACGTGACGTTCTGGCTCGCGGCCGACACGTTGACGCTGGGCGGGTTGATTGTGAAGTTGGTCAGCGTCGGGGCGAGCGTATCGGGGGTCGAGGTCACGGTGACCTGGTACGAAAACCCCAGGGACTGCGGCTGGTAGCTCATCTGGTTCCCGACCGCGTCGACGAGGGTGACCTGCTGCGCCGTCCAAACGCCGGACTCGGAGAACGCGGGGAACGTCACGTCGCACGAGAATGTCCCGTTGACCGGCGAGCCCGAGGTCGGCGTGGTCGCAGCGCAGCTCGCGGTCTGCATGAACGACGGCGAGAAGAACGTGCACGACGCGGAAGCAGTACCCGACAGGTCGTCGGTCACGACCATGTTGCAGCGCACCGTCTGGGGCGCCGACGTCGTGTTGATCGCCGACGGGGTGAAGGTGAAGCCGGTCAGCTCGGGGAAGAGCTCGTCGCACTCGGCGCGGGCCGGGCCGAGGCCGAGACCGAGGCCGACAACCAGGACAGACGACAACACGATGGCGCGACGGCGCATGAGCCACCCCCGAGATGCAACCCCAGGGGAGACATACGCGTGTTCGCCGCGCCCGTCAAGTTAGCGTCAGAAGCGGAAGCTCAATCCGGCGATGTAGCCGGAGGAATCGACCTGGCCGTCCATCTGCGACGGCTCGCCGGGCAGCGGCACGAAACCGCTGCGCGTGTAGTCGATCGACTGCGCGCGATAGCCCGCACGGAGCGAGATGAACGGCAGGATCGTGCACGCCACGCCGGCGTCGAGCTCGTAGCCGTGCATGTCGCGGAACTCGCCGAGCGCGGGGTCGGTCGACCGCGTGTCGTCGAGCGTCGGTAGGTACGACGCGAGGCCGTAGAAGTAGACCGGGCCGAGGAGACCGATGCGACCCTCGACGACCGCGCGCGCACCCGACGTATCGCCGTCGAGGCCGATCGTTGCGAGATCCATCTGCTGCCAGCCCGCGCCGATCGCCAGGAAGTTGTTGTCGGTCGGCGAGAACGGACGCCACAGCAGGTCGATGTGGCGGTAGTCCGACGAATCCGCACCGATCGAGTCGAGGTCCGAGCTGTACGCCGCAGCCTCGACGCCGAAGCGCTGGAACAGCCACAGCTCGACGCGATAGCCGGGCGCGTCGCCGCTGGCCGACGCGCCGGTGCCGCCCTCGGTGACCTCGAAGTCGTTGGCCCACCACACGGCGCCGATCTCGCCATCGACCGGGCCGAGGGCCAGCGCCGGCAGGGCGGTCCCCAGGACGCACGACAAGACGAGCAGCGCGTAGCGCAACGAGGTGCGACGCATCGGAGGTACTCCTTCTCCCGATCCCCCTTCTAACAAGATAAGCCTGGCTCGCGGAGCCGCCAGGACCGGGGGTAGCATGGGGGCCGATGGGCTCCCGGGCGCTCGCAGTCGTGCTGATCTCCGTGGCGGCGGTCGCGCCGCTCCACGCCGAGCGCGTGCTGACGCTCGACCCCGCGCGCACCAAGGTGACCTTCGAGCTCAAAGCGACGGCGCACACCGTCGAAGGAACGTTCGCTTTGCGCAAGGCGGAGGTGCGGTTCGATCCGGCGGGTGGGCCCGCCTCGGGCGAGATCGAGCTCGACATCAAGGCCGGCCAGACCGGAAACGAGAAGCGCGACCGGAAGATGCACAGCGAGGTGCTCGAGACGGAGAAGTGGCCGGTCGCCGTGTTCCATCCCAGACGTCTCGAGGGTACGCTCGCCGATCGGGGTGCCTCGGACGTCGTCCTGGCCGGGACGCTCTCGTTCCACGGGGCGGACCACGAGCTCGAGCTGCCGGTCCACGTGACGCGGGACGGCTCGCGCACCACGGTCGCGCTCGATCTCGTGATCCCGTACGTCGAATGGGGTCTCGCGGACCCGAGCGTGTTCGTCCTGCGGGTTGCGAAGACGGTCACCGTCCACGTCGCCGCCGAGGGCGCGCTCCAGTAGCCCGTTTCCCTTAGAATACGCCGCGCGCCGATGTAGGGGGGAGAGCATGCGGATCGTCCGGGCCGTGAGTATTGGCTTGTGCGTCGCCACCACGCTCGCCGTGGCCGAGACCGCCGAAGGTCCACCGGCGCTGGACGAGCCGCTCTCGGCCGCGGTCGACGGCATCCGGGCCGAGGCGATCGTGTCCACGATCCGGTTCCTGGCCTCGGACGGCCTCGAAGGGCGTGAGGCGGGAGAGCGTGGACTCACTCTCGCAGCCGACTACGTCGTGTCGCGGTACCAGGCGCTCGGCTTGCGCCCGGCGGCGAGCACCGGGTTCCTCCAGCGCTTCCGGCTGCGCTACCGCTTCTTGACGGAGAAGGAGCATCTATCGATCGCCCGCAAGGACGGCGCGGCGGAGGTCCGGCGCGAGCTGCAGGTCACGACCGACTACTCGCCGTTCGCGTTCTCCGAGGTCGGGACGGTCGAGGCGCCGGTCGTGTTCGCCGGCTACGGCATCGTCGCGCCCGAGCACGGCTGGAACGATTACGCTGCGCTGGGCAAGGACGGCGCGCGCGGGAAGATCGTCGTCGTCCTGCGTCACGAGCCCGACCGCGAGGGCCAGCGCGGCGATGCGTTCTTCGCCGGCCGGGAGATGACGCGTCACGCCGCGCTGCGCCAGAAGGCCCGCGCCGCCGCGGCCGCAGGTGCGGTCGGCCTGATCGTCGTCGACGGACCGGCGGTCGAGCAGGTCCTCGACCGCCCGTCGAGCGGCGCGTCACGCTGGACCGTCATGACCGAGGACCAGCGCAAGCTCGAGCGCGACGATCCCGACCGTCCGACGGCGCGACCGGACATCGAGGATCGAAGCGCGCCGCTCGGCATCGTCGCCGTGCACGCGTCGCAGGAGATCCTGCGCTGGCTCGATCCGGGACGCGACTGGGCCGCGCTCCAGCGCCAGCTCGACGAGCGCAAGCGGGTCGCGCCGAGCTTCGCCTTCGCCACGGCGCGCATCGTGCACGATGTCCACACGGAGTACCGCGACGTGGCCAACGTCATCGCGCTGCTCCGCGGATCGGACCCCACGTTGCGCGAGGAGTTCGTGATCGTCGGCGGACACTACGACCACGAGGGCAAGGACCCGCGGAACGACGACATCTACCACGGCGCGGACGACAACGCGTCGGGTACCGCCGCGACGATCGCGATCGCCGAAGCGTTCACGCGCCTCCCGCATCCGCCGAAGCGCAGCGTGCTGTTCGCCGCGTTCGCTGCGGAAGAGAAGGGTCTCCTGGGGTCCGAGCGGCTCGTGCGCCATCCGCCCGTCGCGCTCGACAAGATCGTCGCCGGGGTGAACCTGGACATGGTGGGGCGCAACAAGGCCGACGAGATCTCGATCGTCGGCCGCGACCTGATGCCCGACTTCGCCGCGGTGTTCGACCGCTGGGCCCCGCGGGCCGACCTCACGCTCAACGACGATGCGGGGGCGGGCGCGGGGCGCAGCGACAACGCGTCGCTCTGGCTCGGCGGCATCCCGACGATGTCCTTGTTCTCCGGGATGCACGAGGACTACCACGAGCCGACCGACACGACGGACAAGATCGTTCCGGCGAAAGTCGAGAATGCGGCGCGCCTCGCGTTTCTCGTGGCCCATGAGATCGCGCAGGGCGGAACGACGCCGCGACCGCTCGCCGTTCCGGCCGGGCCGTGGACCCCGATCGCTCCCGCGAGCCGCATCGCGCCGACCGCGGCGCCGCGGAGCGGCCGATGATCCGGGTCGCCTGGGCGGCGGTGCTGATCGTCGCGTCGAGCGCGGCAACTGCGCAGGCGGCCGATCCGCCCGCGGCGGCGCCGCCGACGGCGCACGCGCTCCTCGATCGCGCGATCGCGTTCCACGGCGGCCGCGAAGCGCTGGGCGCCTGGCCGAGCCTCGAGCTGAAGGGCCAGCTCGAGCTGACCGGTCGCGCGGCCGGCCGGTCGGCCGAGCTCGTGGCGCGCGAACGCGGCGACGGCGCCTACCGCCGCGAGACGACGTCCGATTTCCGCGGCACGAAGGTGACGACGACCGAGATCTACGATCGATCGACGTGCAAGCGGCGCTCGCGCTCGGGCTGGGACACGCTGCCGCTCGACGAGCCCCGCGAGGAGGCGGAGCACCGCGTGCCGTTCCTCCTGCAAGCGGCCGAGCGCAAGCCGACCGTCGCCGGCAGTGGCACCGAGGGCGACACGGCGGTCTGGTACGTCGAGGTGCCCGATGGCCGTGGCACGGCACGGCTCGGTCTGGCGCAGGACGACGGCCGCCTCGTGTCGCTCGAGTTCCCGGGCACGAAGGCCGAAGGGTTGGGGGTCAAGGAGGACGTGACCAAGAAAGTCGTGTTCCGCGATCCGCGCCCGGTCGGCCGCGTGCGCCTGGCGTTCGACGAGGAGCGGTTCTCGGACGGAGCGCCCGACGGCCGGTTGCGGCTCGAGTCGGTCACGGCGCTCGATGCCTTCGATCGCGCGTGGCTCGAGGTTCCGGATGCGGCCGACCGCTTCGTGCCGTCCGAGGAGCTCGCGTACTGATACACTCGCGCGCCATGCTCTCGGTGTCGCTTGCCGCTGCCCTGGCGCTCGCGTCCGCAGGCTCCGCAGCGGAGGAGCCGCAGCCGAAACCCAGCACCCGCCGACCGAAGCTCGCGCTCGTCCTGAGCGGCGGGGGCGCGCGCGGCGCAGCCCACATCGGCGTGCTGAAGGTCCTCGACGAGCTGCACGTCAAGCCCGATCTCGTCGTCGGCACGAGCATGGGCTCGATCGTCGGCGGACTGTACGCGGCGGGCTGGACGCCAGAACAGATCGAGAAGACGCTCCTCGAGATCGACTGGGCGACGATGTTCGTCGACAAGCCGACGCGGGCCGAGCGCTCGTTCCGTCGCAAGCGCGACGACTACGACTTCTTGGTCCAGGCCAAGCTGCGGTTTCGCGGGATCAAGCCGTACTTCCCGCCGTCGATCGTCGGCGGCCAGCGCCTGGGGCTGATGCTCCACGAGATCGAGCGCGGATCGGTCGGGATCACCGACTTCGACGACCTACCGATCCCGTTCCGCGCAACCGCGACCGACATCCGGCTGGGCGAGCTCGTGATCCTCGACTCGGGGAGCATGGCCGAAGCGATGCGCGCGAGCATGGCGGTGCCCGCGGTCTTCGCGCCGGTCGAGATCGACGGACGCAAGCTCGTCGACGGCGGCGTCGTGGCCAACCTGCCGGTCGGTGTCGCGCTCGACCTCGGCGCCGAGCGGATCATTGCCGTCGACATCTCGACCCCGCTGAGCGACGACGAGCTGCAGTCTCTGTTCGACGTGCTGGACCAGGCGAACTCGCTCCTGACTGTGCTGAACCGGCGGCAGGACGTGGGGCGGCTGCGCCCGGGCGACGTGTTCCTCGTACCGGAGCTCGGCGACCTGAAGTTCAGCGATTTCGATCGTGTGGCCGAGGGGATCGAGGCCGGGGCGGCGGCGGCGCGTGGGATCACGGACCGGCTGCGACCGTTCGCCGTCGACGACGCCGCATGGTCCGCGTTCGAGGCCCGGCGCGCGAACCGGCACGCCGAGTCTCCGATCATCGACCGGATCCGGATCGACAACGAGAGCTGGGTCAAGGGCGGGATCGTCGAGCGCCAGATCCGCCAGAAGATCGGCCAGCCGCTCGACGAGACGCAGTTCGCCGAGGACGCGCGGAACCTCGCCGGCCTCGAGTATTTCGGACCCATCCGCAGCGAGGTGAAGCCCACGCCCGGGGGCGGGCACGAGCTGTCGATCTACACGCCGCGTCGACCGCACGGCCGGAGCAGCCTGCAGTTCGGACTGAGCCTGCACGACGATTTCGATACCGACGCGAGCTACACGTTCGCCCTCAGGCACTTGATGCTCGCGGTCAACGGTCGGGGAGGCGAGTGGGCCACCGTGCTCCAGGGGGGCGGGACCGACGTCGTGTCGACCGAGTTCTACCAGCCGCTCGACCTGGGGATGCGCTGGTTCGTCTCGCCGACGCTCGAGTACCGGAACGAGACGCGGTTCCTGTGGCTCGACGCGGCTCCGGTCGCGGAGGTCGACCTCAGGCGCGAAGAGGTGCGTCTCGACGGCGGGCGCGTCCTGGGCAACTGGGGCGAGCTGCGGGCCGGGGCGTACTTTTCGGACATCCGGCTGACGACGGAGGTCGGGACGCCGATCCTCCCCAGGCTCGACGAGCGCGACGGCGGGGTGTCGTTCCTGTTTCGGGTCGATACGTTCGACTCAATCCAGTTCCCGCGCAGCGGCGCGGGGGTCGGGCTCGAGCACCGCTATTCGCTCGAGTCGTTCGGCTCGGATCTCGAGTACCGTCGCAACCACCTGCGTGCGGGCTACGCCTGGTCGTTCGGGCGCACGGTGGTGTTTCCGTCGATCGAGGCCGGGGTCAACCTGGACGACGACCTGATCCTGTCGTCGGCGTTCGGACTCGGCGGCTGGCTGAGGCTCAGCGGCCTCGGGCGGGACGAGCTGGTCGGGAACGACGTGGGAATGGCGCGCGTCGCGCTCTACCGCGAGCTGGCCAAGCTCGACTTCGGCGCGCTGAGCCAGCGCGTGTACGTCGGGATCGCGCTCGAGGCCGGCAACGCGTGGGTCGAGGACGATCCGATGACCTGGGCGTCCCTGCGCTACGGCGGCGCGGTGTACGTCGGCGCCGAGACCGTGCTCGGGCCTGTGTTCCTCGGCTGGGGCTGGACCGACCCGGACCGCAGAAGCTTCTCATTCATCCTCGGCGAGCGGTTCTAGGCCACTCACCTTCCCCACGGACAAGGCGGACGGGCCCGCCCGTGGCACGAGTACACGCATACGTGTACATTCAAGATCGTGAGGCGCCGGGAGCAGGAGCGTCGACAGCGCGAGCTCGGCTGGACGTTTCGACGCCACGGAGGCAAGCACGACGTGTGGCTGAGTACCGATGGCACCTTCACCGAGTACGTGCCGCGGCACGCGGAGATCAACGAGAAACTGGCACAAGTCATCTTGCGACGGGCCAAGGAGAGGGCATGAGGTTTCCGGGACGGATCACGAAGGACCGTGGAGTGTGGCTGGTCGAGGTACCGGCGTTCGACGCGCTCACGCAGGGACGTACGAAGCGCGAGGCGTTCACGATGGCCGGAGATCTGATCGAGACGATGGCGGGGACGCGAGGGTTCCGAGTAACCGTCCATCCAACGGGCCGAGAGTCCTTCGAAATCAGCGCAAATCGTATCGATGTTCTCTTGGCGCTTCTGTTGCGCCGGCAGCGGGAGCGTCAGGGGCTGACCTTGGCCGAGGCGGCCGCGCGGCTGGGTCAGCGCTCGAAGAACGCCTACGCCCGATACGAGCAGGGGAAGACGATGCCGACCGTCGAGAAGCTCGAGGAGCTGCTCCGCGCGATTGCACCCGGCCAGAAGATGGTCTGGCACATAGCAGCGTAAGCCGACGGGACTTGGTCAAGCGCTCAGCGAGCGCCAGGAGTACCCAGGTCCGCCTGCGGCGCAGCCGGGCGATCAGCCGGCCTTCTGCTCTTTGGCCTTCTCCTTCTGCCATTTGGCGACGATCTTCTCCAGCGCCTTGTCGATCTTCTTGTACGCCTTCTCGGGGTTCTCGGGAACGATGTCGGTCGCGCTACCACGCCAGACGAGCTTCTTGGTGTGGGCGTCCCATACGTCGACGATCAGCGTTCCGCGGGTGTACGACGTGACCGTCGTCGTCGTCGAGCCGTAGCCCGTGCCCCAGTACGGGTTCCAGTAGAAGCTCGACGGGTAGCCGTAACCCCACATGTCGGTGTTGACCGACAGCTCTTCCTTGGAGTTCGTGTGATAGGTCACGAACACGTCGGGATCCTCGGCCTTCTTTAGTCCGGCCGTGGCGAGGTACGCGTCGATCTGCTGGACCACGTGGTCGTGGGCCCGGGGATTGACCTGCGCCAGGGTCGAGTCGGTCTGGCCCCACGCGTACGTGTGAACCTTGCTCCGATCGTACTCCTTGTCGTAGTCGATGTACACCTTCTGGGCGAACGCGGGCGCGATCGCGAGCGCGCAGCCGATCGCCGCACAGACCAGGACTTTCCTCATCGTGACCTCCTCGGGATGGGGTCGCCCAGCATAAGCCGGGGCTGTGCTTCGTGCAATGGCCGTTGACCTGGCGCGAGTTCATTGAAAGAATCGCGCCACGGAGGATCGGATGAAAAGCCATCGGAACGTCCTGCTCGCGGCGGTCCTGATCGGTTGCGCGACGCCGGCCATCGCCGACCCGCTCGAGGGCCAGGAGCGCGAGAGCCGTATCTTGTCGGACAAGTGGTACGTCTCGGTCGGCTGGTTCGGAGCGGACATCAGCACCGACGTCGCGTTCGGCTTCGGCGATTTCATCGGCACTTCGATCCGGCTCGAGGACGAGCTGTCGCTCGCCGAGAACAAGGACTCCACGCGCCTCGGGTTCCGCTACCGGTTCAACCGCAAACACTCCATCGCCCTCGGAGCGTTCGAGCTCAATCGCACGGCCACGACGACGATCGACGAGCCGATCGAGATCGAGGGTCCGGACGGCGATGGTTTGCGGTTCAACCTCGGCGCGACGGTCGACAGCGAGATCGACAACAAGATCCTCGGGATCTTCTACAACTACTCGCTCTACAACAACGGCAAGATCGACGCGGGACTCAATTTCGGCCTCAGCACGTATGACTTCGGCCTGAGCCTGGCGGGCGAAGCGGAGCTGATCGACGAGGACGGGAATCCGATCGGTACGACGCAGGCGCGGAGCGGCCACAGCTCGGTGACCGCGCCGGTGCCGGTGTACGGGGTGTTCATCAACTACGCGATCCGCAAGAACGTGATCTTCACGTTCAACTCGGGGGCGCTGAACCTCGACGTCGGGGACTACGAGGGACGCGTCGCCGACACGCGCGGGTCGGTCGAGTGGTTCTTCACCAAGCACTTCGGCGTCGGAGGCGGGGTGACCAGCACGAACGTCGAGGTCCAGAAGACCGGCGAGGATCCGTTTCGCGTCGACTACAGCTACGGCGGGTTCCTACTGTTCTTGTCCGGCGCGTTCTGACGCGGCGGCTTTGCGTTCTGACGCGGCGGCCGCGATCTCGACGGTGTAGCGCTGGCGGAGCTCGCGATAGCGGGCGGCGTTGGCCTCGCGCCGCTGGGCCTCGTCGTAGTCGCGCAGCACGGCGCTGCGCGCTTCGTCGAGCGTCGGCCCGCGCCCGGCCACGCGCTCGCTCACCCGGACGAGGTGCAGGCCGTGACTCGACTCGATCGGGCCGCTCCAGCGTCCGATCTCGACGTTGAGCAGCGCTCGGGCGAACGGCGGGCCGAAGATGCGCTCGACGTCGCGCGAAGCGAGCGACTCGAACGACCGGCCCAGGGGAAACCGGTCGCCCAGGTCGGCCGCCGGCGCTCCGGCCCGGAGCTGTGCTGCGAGACGCTCCGACTCGGCGTGGGCAGCGTCTCCGCGATCGCGGCTCAGGAACACTTGCTCGAACGTGAAGCTCGGCGGGATGCGGAATTCGTCCGCATGGGCCTCGAGGTACGCCTCGAGCTCGGCGTCGTCGGGCTCCTCCGGCTGCGCCAGGTCCTCGAGCACGAACTCGAGCTTCTCGCGCATCCGACGCTTGACCACCGGATCGTCCCGATCGAGGCCCAGCGCGAGAGCCTCCCGGTACAGGATCTCCTCGCGCACGTAGTCCTCGATCAGCACGTCGAGCTCGGCTGCGGTTGGATCCCGGGCCCAGGTCGCTTGCCAGCTCTCGCGCAGCCCGTCCACGGCGCTCGCGGGGACGACGATGAGGTTCGACCCGAGTGCGGCCGCGCCGCCTCCGCGGATCCAGTACACGAGGAACAACAGCGCACCGAGAACGAGGAAGTGCACGAGCGGCTCGCGCAGCCACGTCCGCCATCGCGAGCCCCGGGCGTCCGCCACGCGATTCCGGCCCCTCAGGGCAGCTTGCGGTCCTCGCGCAGGGCCAGCATCACCGACTGGACCAGCTCGCTCGCGCCGTCGCGCCAGGCCTTGCGCTTCTGGGGCTCGGTCCTTCCGGACCACACGCGGCGCCGGCTCGCCGTGTCCCACAGCTCGATCTCGACCGCGTAACGCGGCGCTTCGATCTGGGATCGCGTCAACGACTGCTCGACCGACGCGCGCGCGCTCGTCTCTGTGCTCCGCGAGGCGAGCCACGAAGCGGCCCAGTCGGCGTACGCCTTGTCGTCGGCGATCGGCACGAGGCTGACCATCAGGATGCCATCGGCGTCGCTCGCGGTCAGCTTCTGCGCGACCTCTCCCGGACTCCCGATCGCTTTCAAGTCGGGGACGGCGGTGTAGCTCGTGAGCGCTTCGTAGCGGGCTCGGAGGTGCGTCACCAGCTTGTCTTCGAAGCGGTGACGCACCTCTCGGTCGGTCGTGATCCCAACGACGAGCAGACGCTTGAAGTCGCCGCCCGCGAACCCCTGGTCGTTCCAGCGCTCCGTGACCTCGAAGCCGGCGCCCAGGACGGGCGTCGCGACGAGCGCGAGCACGAGCGCTGCGGCCCAGGCGAAACGGGAAGGCATCGCGGCCAGTTACTACTTCTTCGGCGGAGCGACCTGATCGCGGATCCCGGTCAGGGTCGTGATCATCGTGTCGAGGCTCTGTGTGATCGTCGTCCCGTCCTGCACGGCCTTCTGACCGATCGGCGCGGCCGACGCCACTCCGGCTGCGCTCAGGTCGACCGACAGCAGCTTCTGGATGTCGTTCAGCTTCGCGAGGAACGGCGGAAACGTCTCGCGGATCGCTTGGGCCGCGGGCTGCATGCCCTCGAAGACCTTCTTGACCTCTTCGGCGCGCGCCTGCATGTGCGCCTGGATCTCGGGGTCCGTGACCTCCTGCGACTTCTTCTGCCACTCCGCCAGGTACGCCTCGCGCCGGACCTTCATGTCCTCGGCACGAGCCGATGCGGTCTCCTTCGTCTTGTTGAGAGCCGACACCTGCTTCGTGTAGTTGTCGTAATTCTTCTTCAGGTTCGCGTCACCGCCCGACGACAGCGCGCCCAGCGAGTCCATCGCGCTCTGGACCTGGGCCCGCCCCTTCTGCAGCTCTTTGAGCACCGCATTGAGACTGTCCACGGACTTTGCCGACGCCTTCGACTGAGCCGCGACGGGTGCAGCCGCGGCCAGCAGCCCGATCAGGACGAACGCCGACACTACGGCGCTCCGATACCAGTTCTTGTTCATCTTTTTCTCCCTCGTGCCACGGGGCGCGCGGTACGCGCGCCCGGACCGACCACCGGCCCGAGTCTACAGCAGCGACGAACGCGGGGCCAAGAGTTCACCGGAATCGTGTTTGCGCGCTGTTAACGTGGACCGCGCCATCCGGTGTACGTTCCTCGTCTATGACTCGCCTGCGCGGTCTCGCCGCGAGTGCCGTGTTCGTCGTCGCGCTCGGGGCGCCCGGCCCGGGCCGCGGGAACCGACCGTTCGAGCTCCACGACTGGCTCGGGCGCACCTGGACGCACGAGCTGGTCCAGTTCCCGCTGTCCCCGAGCCAGGAGCGCCGCGTTCGGTCCGGCGCCGCCCTGTTCGACACCCGGGGGCGATCGGTACCGTACCAGGTCGCCACCGGCGGGCCGGCGGGCCCGCGCATCGCGTTTCACGCCGATCTTGCGCCGTTCGGGACGAGCACCTACCGGCTGGGTCCGGGCGCCGCGTCTCGGGACACCGATCTGACGGTCACCGAGACGGAGGACGCGATCCGCATCGAGAACCCGCGCGTCGGCATCGCCATCGCGCGCAGGGTCGACGCGAGTCACGGTCCGATCGCCGGGATCCGCACGGTGCCCGGGCGCTGGATCGGCGGGTCGAGCCTGCGTGCCGGTGCGGCCATCGCTCGGTACGAGGCGCGGATCCTGTCCCGCGGCCCCGTGTATGCCGAGGCGGCATGCCGTCTGCAGCTCGTCGGGGGGGAGACCTGGGAGTGGCGCATTCGCGTCGATGCGGGCGAGCCGGCCGTGCTCGTCGACGAGCGCGGCGCGGGGGGCACCTCTCGCACATCGGTGCGCCTCGATCTCGACACCGGCCTCGCCCCGACGCACATTCTGCATCGTCTGGGGCGGGAGCTTCCCGACGATCCGGGTTCCGTGGGCCGCGCGAGCGCCTGGAAGATCGCCGACGACGTCGAGCCACCGTTCGTCCTCGCGCCGTGGCTTCCGTGGTGGAAGCGTGTGCGCGAGGGAACCTGGTTCGGCCTGTACGACGAAGCGCAGCCGGACCTGCTGATGATCGGCGCGCGCGAGCCCGGCACGTGGGTCGATCCCGCTCGGGGCGCCCGGGTGCCCGAGCTAGAGCTCGATCGGGATCCGACGCTCGGCCTGACGCTCCCGGCTCCGGACGGCGAGCGCAAGTGGATGCTCGCCGCGCTCGACCGCGCCGAGAGCCTCGCGAGCCTCGATCCGCGGAGCCCGCATCGCGCACCGGCCCCCCAGCGGCTGCTGATCCGCTACGGCGACTTCCCGCTCGATCGCATCAAGGACCTCGTGCTCGCGTGGCCCAGCGGTCGGGCGCGCTGGCCGCGCCAGCTCGTCTCGGCGGCCGACCTCGCCCGGCATCGCGCGAGCTTCCGCCCCGAGCCCGCGGTGCTCGAGCGGCTGCGCCGCGAGCCACCGAAGCCCGAGACGCTCGACCTGTTCGTCTGCTACTACGTCGGCACGGGCGATGCCGCGCTCGGCGCGCACCTCGCGCGTACCGCCGTGCAGTGGATCCAGGACTCGGTCGACCGGTACCTGGACCAGGACGCGCAGGTCACGCTGGGGTACGGGCCGCACACGCAGGCGCGGCTCCTCGCGGCGCTGAACCTGGCCGATGCGATCCTCGGGAGCCCGCACGTGTCTCCCGACGAGCGCGCTCGGCTCCTCGCGCAGATCGCGTTCCTCGGCTACACGGTCCATCGCGCGGACTACTGGTCGCCCGAGCGCGGCTTCTCCGCCAACCCCAACATGACGACCAGCGTCGCGGCGTACCGCGCGATGATCGGAGGCCTGATCCGCGAGCACCCGCTCGCGAGGTCGTGGATCGACGGGGCCGTGCAGGAGCTGCGCCACGAGCTCGAGACCTGGTCCGACGCCGACGGCGGATGGACCGAGGCGCCGCACTACGCGATGGTCTCGTACGACCACATGCTCGGCGTGTTCCGCATGGCCCAGCTCGCGGGGATCGACGACTCGCTGTACGACCCGCGCATGCAGCGCGTGATCGAGTGGATCGCGAAGATCTCGACCCCGCCCGACGCGCGGGTCCTGGGCCATCGGCACTTGCCGCCGATCGGCAACACGTACGTCGGCGAGTCGAGCGGCGAGTTCGGTCTCGTGGCGTACCTGTACCGCGAGCGCGATCCGGCGTTCTCGGCGCGCATGCAGTGGATGCAGCGTGAGCAGGGCGACTACGTCGAGCCCGGAGTCGGCGGCCTGTTCCTCACGCTCGCCGGCTATCGCACGCTGCTCCGCGATCCGACGCTGCCCGAGGAGGCGCCGGCCTGGAGCAGCGAGAGGTTCGCCGAGACCGGCGTGATCCTGCGCCACCGCTTTCCCGGACCGCGGGAGACGGCGCTGCACCTGATCGCCGGGACGAACCACCAGCACTACGACGACGATTCGGGGAGCATCACGGTGTGGGGCCGCGGTCGGATCGTGGCCGACGACTTCGGGTACACGGGCCGCGCACCGGCCGACGATCACAGCATGCTCGTCCCGTCGAGCGCGAAGGCCGCTTCGGTCATGCGGGTCGAGGCGTTCGTGCCCGCGCCGTCGCTCGACTACGTGCGTGGCGTGAAGCCCGGCTGGATCCGCGAGATCGCGTTCGTGAAGCACCCGGGGGAGGATGGGCCGAGCTACTTCGTCCTGGCCGACACGCCGAGCGCACCCGGGGCCGTGACCTGGCGGCTGTGGCTCAGCGCGGCGAGCATCGACCGGCGGGACGGAGGCGCGGTCGTCCGCGGCCGCGAGGACGTCGATACGGACGTGTCGTTCGTTCGACCGACGGGCATCGCGTGGACGACGGAGGAGCGGTCGCGATCGACCCACGGCTTGGATCAGGCCGGGCGCTACGGCCGGGTGACAACGACCCAGCTCGGGCTCGTCCTGACCGACGAGCGCGGCGAGCGGTTCCTCGTCACGATCTTCCCCCGGGCGAAGGGCGATCCAGCGCCCGCGATCGATGCGATCGCCGATGGGCAAGGCGTGCGGGTCGAGACCGCGGACGGCACGGACTACGTGTTCCTCGCGCGCCAGCCGATCGACGTCACGGAGGACGACGTGTCGTTCCGTGGCACGGTCGGGCTGGTGCAGAGGCGCGCGGGCGGCCGGCTGTCGATCACGCTCGGAGCGCCCGGCGCGATCCGCGTCGGCGCTCACACGCTCGAGTCCGACCGCCCAGCTTCTCGCGACTGGTGACGGCGAAGGACGTCCTACGCCTGCGGCATGAAGTAGAACATCAGCGCCATCGTGATGTACACGGTGACGAGCTGGATCCCCTTGAACCAGTTCGAGCGTCCGTCGGCCACGATCTGCGTCCCGATCAGAACCGCCAGGAACAGCGAGCCGATCTCGGGCCGCGTGAACGACAGCTCGAGCGGCTGCGGCGCCACGAAGTAGCTGCCAAGGACCAGCGCCGGGGCGACGAACAGCGCGATCTGGATCGAGCTCCCGAGCGCGATGCCGACGCTCAGGTCCATCCTGTTCTTGCGCGCCATCGCGATCGCCGAACCGGACTCCGCCGCCCCGCCCACGATCGCCAGGAACACGATGCCGATGAACGCCTCGGACATGCCCAGGGCGCGTCCGGTTCCTTCCGCGGCCCCGACGAGGATCTCGCTCATCCACGCCGCGAGGACCGAGGCCCCGACAAGGCTCCCGACCGCGCGCGGCACGCTCCACGACGCCGCGCCGTGCTCCTCGCTCGACCCCTCGGCCGCCCGAAACAGGTCGGGGTGCGTCTTGAGCTGGAACAGGAGATACAGGACGTACGCGGCGAGGAGCAGGATCGCCAGGCCGACGTTCAGCGCCTGCTCCTGACGCAGCGTCTCCTCGGTCGTGAAGAACCGGCTGAACGCGCTCGGCACGCCGAGGCTGATCGCCGCGATCGCCATCATCGAGCCGTACATGCGCGTGGCAACGGCGTTGTACACCTGGTCGTGGTGCCGCAGACCGCCGAGGAAGAACGCGACCCCGAGCGCCAGGAGCAGGTTGGCCAGGATCGCGCCGACGAGCGAGGCCCGGACCATGTCGAACATGCCGGCCTTCAGCGCGACGAACGCGATGATCAGCTCGGGCGCGTTGCCGAACGTGGCGTTCAGCAAGCCGCCGATCGCGTCCCCGGTGCGCGACGCGATGTGCTCGGTGGCCTGGACGATCAACCGCGCGATCGGCACGATGGCCAGCGCGGCCGAGAAGAACACGACCGGCGCTGCGGCGCCCGTCCTGTCGAGCACGACCGTGATCGGCAGGAACGCGAACAGCCAGTTGAGCGAGGGCTTCATGGTTGCCTCGAGCGCGGAGCGTGCAGTCCGACCAGACGAGCCACGAGCACGGCCAGGTACAGCTGGCCGGCGACGGTCTCGAGCACCGCCAGGCCACGCGCGAGGTCGCTCTTGGGGACGATGTCCCCGTAGCCCACGGTCGCGAGCGTGATGAAGCTGAAATAGATCCCGGTCGGGATCGTCATGATCGTTCCCGGCTCCCCGGCGACGGCGAACGTCTCCGGATCGATGGTCTGCAGCGACGCGAACAGCACGCCGAAGAACACGCCGAACAGCAGGAACGCCCCGAGCGCGGCGTACACGTGCTCCCGATCGACTCGTGCCCCGCTGAACGAGTACCGCAGGGCCATGGCCACGGTTTGAAGCGCCACGAGGACGGCGACGCCGTTGGCTACGTGCTCGAGCGCGGACGAATCGAGCGCTGCGGCGAGAAGTCGCAGCCCCGCTGCGAGGACGACCGCGGTCGTCAACGCGCGACGCGCCAGACCGCGCTGAGACGGCACGACGGCGGCGAGCAGGTTCGCCGTGAACAGGACCTGCAGCAGCGTCAGCCCGAGGCCCAGCGCCAGCAGCAGCGGGCCGGCGACGAGCGTGAGCAGGACCGAGTAGAACAGGATCGCGTAGCGGTGGCGGAGATACGCTGCGGCGATCGGATGACGGCTCTCGTCCAAGCGGGTCCTCGCGAGCAGCCGCATCTTCTCACGGATCGACGCTATGATGCGCGCCGTGCCTCTCGAGCCCGGCGCATCCCTCCTGCACTACCGTCTGACCGAGAAGATCGGCGAAGGTGGGATGGGCGTCGTCTGGAAGGCGGTCGACACGACGCTCGGGCGCGACGTCGCGCTCAAGTTCCTGCCGCCGAGCTTCGCCCAGGACGCCGATCGGCTGGCCCGCTTCGACCGCGAGGCGCGCGTCCTGGCTTCGTTGAGCCATCCCAACGTCGCCGCGGTGTTCGGTCTGCACCAGGCCGGCGGCTTGCAGTTCCTGGTGATGGAGTACGTCAGCGGGGAAGACCTCGCGGCCCGTCTCGCGCGCGGGCCGCTTGCGGTGGACGAGGCGCTGCGCGTGGCGCGCGACGTCGCTCTCGGTCTCGAGGCGGCGCACGAGAGCGGCGTGATCCATCGCGACCTCAAGCCCGCGAACGTCAAGCTCGCTCACGACGGCCGGGCCAAGGTGCTCGACTTCGGCCTCGCCAAAGCGGCCGAGCTGCAGGGCTCGACCTCGGGCGACCCCTCGCGCTCGCCGACGATGACCTCGGCCGGCACGCTCGCCGGTGTGATCCTCGGCACCGCGTCCTACATGAGCCCCGAGCAGGCCGCGGGACGCCCGGTCGACCGGCGTTGCGACATCTGGTCCTTCGGCGTCGTGCTGCACGAGCTCCTGACGGGCAAGCGGATGTTCGAGGGCGAGACGGTGTCGCACACGCTGGCCGACGTGCTGCGGGCGCAGATCGACCTGTCGGGCGTGCCGGCGGCGGTGCCGCGCTCGGTGCGCGACGTGCTGCGCCGGTGTCTCGAGCGCGATCCGAAGCGCCGTCTGCGCGACATCGGCGAAGCGCGCATCGCGCTCGAGAACGCGATCGACCGACCGGAGAGTGGGGAGGAGACAGCCGCATCCGTGCCACGCAGCCCGAGCTCGCGCTGGCTCTGGCTCGTCGCGGCGCTCGGACTGGCCATCGCCGCGGCGAGCGTCGGCTGGAGCACCCTGGCCCGGCGCTCGACACCCGAGCCGGGCTACCGGTTCATGCTGACGATGCCGAACGTCGGCAGCTTGCGCCAGGGGGACGGCACCGCGATCGCGATCTCACCCGACGGCAAGATCATCGCGACCCGGGGTGGCGCGGGAACGGACGACATCCTGTACGTCCGCGCGCTCGACCAGTTCGAGCCCACTCCGATCCCGGGCACGTCGGGCGCCAATGCACCCGAGTTCTCGCCCGACGGTCACTGGATCGCATTCGCGACGCCCAGCGGCTTGCAGAAGGTTCGTCCGGAGGGCGGTACCGTCACCCGCGTGGCGGCCCTGTCGCGCTCGGGCACGAGGCTCGGTTATCACTGGGCCGCGGATGGCTTCTTCTACTATGCCTCGGAGGGCGACCTGTGGCGCGTGCCCGAGAGCGGGGGAACCGCCGAGCGGCTGACCGAGGCCGACGCCAGCTCGAAGGCGGACTACGAGGAGCCGTTCGCCGTTCCGGAAGCCGGCATCGTGCTGTGCAACACGCGCGGTGGGACGAAGACGAAGGAAGCGCGGGAGCTGTTCGCGCTGGATCTGAGGTCGCACGAGCTGAAGGACCTGGGGTTGTCCGGCGGTGACCCCCGGTACCTGCCCACGGGACACCTCCTGTTCAGCGAGGGCGAGCGCATCTTCGTCGCGTCGTTCGACGTGCGAGCGCTCGCGTTCCGCGGCGCCCCGGTGCAGGTGCTCGAGCGCGCTGGAACCGACATTGCGAGCATGCAGGTGGCCGTCGCACAGAACGGGACGGTCGCGTACCTGCCCGCACGTCCGGGCGAGACGCAGTCGCTCGTGTACGTGGATCGCCTGGGCAAGATGGAGCCGATCGCTCCGGCTGGCCTGCCGTTCGCCGCCGTGAACGACCCACGGATCTCGCCCGATGGGAAGCGACTCGTCGTGTCGACCGGGGCGCAGGAGATCTGGATGATCGACCTCGAGACGCAGACTCCCACGCTGCTCACCGAGAGCGGTTTCTATCCGCTGTGGAGTCCCGACGGCTCGGAGATCCTCTTCGCCTCGGCGCGGGGCAAGACGTTCGACGTCTACCGCGCTCCCGTCGACCTGAGCCGCCCCGAGAAGCTGCTGCTCGACCGGCCGAACAACATGCGCACGATGGACTGGACCAAGCAGGGGTTCGTGGTCCTGCGCGAAGAAGTTCCCGAGAAGGGGATGGATCTCGTCAGCTGGCGCAATCTGGGAGACGAGGGGACGATCGCGATGCTGCTCGACGGGCCGGACGACGAGCTGGCACCGATCGTCTCGGCCGACGGGAAGTGGGTGGCCTACGTCTCGAACTACTCGGGGTCGGACGAGGTCTACGTGACGTCGTTCCCGGTCGCCGGCGCGCGGGTGAAGGTGTCGGGCGACGGCGGCCACAGCCCGACCTGGTCTCCCGACGGCAAGATGCTGTACTACATCGACCGCGCGAAGATGACGGCGGTGCGCCTCGAAACGAGCCCGACGCTCCGTGTCCTCGGGCGCGAGGTGCTGTTCGAGGACGATTTCGTCCATTACCGCTGGTCGCGGCAGTACGACCTCACACCCGACGGCAAGCGGTTCGTGATGATCAAGAATCCGCCCCGCGGGAACGTCGAGGTCATCACCAACTGGTTCGCCGAGCTGAAGGGTGGCACCGCCCAATAGGGACCCGACCATCCGTCCCCCTCGCGCGTATACCTCCCTGCGGGGCCCCGGGGGGAAGCATGCGTAGAGCCTCGTTCGCGATCCTCGTAGCGGTCGTCCTGGGTGCCGTGTTCGCGGCGCAGAAGGGCAGCGACCGGCCGCCGGCGATCGACAAGGAGCAGTGGCGCGCGGACCTCAAGTACTTCGCCAAAGAGCTGCCCAAGCGCCACAAGAACCTGTACCACGCGACGACGCAGGAGCAGTTCGAGCGCGCCGTCGCCGAGCTCGACCGAGCGATTCCGACGCTCGAGGACCATCAGATCGTCGTTCGGATGAAGCAGATCGCAGCCCTCGTCGGCGACGGCCACACCGGTGTGCACATCCCCCTGTACTTCAAGCGCTATCCGATCGCGGTGTACTGGTTCGGCCACGAGCTGCGCGTCACGAGCGCCGGTGAGGCGTACCGGGACGCCCTGGGGCAGCGCGTGGTCAAGATCGGTGCCCTGGGGATCGACGACGTTCTGTCCCGAGTGGTGAGCTGCTTTCCGAGCGCCGCGAACGAGAACGAGTGGTACGTCCTCAGCACGAGCCCGGCGTTCCTGACCGTTCCCGAGGTTCTGCACACGCTGGGCGTGGTGCCCGGCCTCGGTCCCGCGCCCTTCACCTTCGAGGACGACCAGGGAGCCCAGCTCACCCTCGAGATCGCGCCGGTCGAGGTCCCGATCGTCGACGGCAACCCCAGGCTCCAGCTGACCCCGGTGGTCAAGCCGGAGAACCAGCCCCTGTCGCGCCAGCGACCGGGGGAGACCTTCTGGTTCACCTACCTGCCAGAGTCGGAGACCGTGTACGTCCAGTTCCGTAGCTATGATGACCTCGGCCCGAACGCACGCAAGATGCTCGAGCTCGTCGACGGCAAGCCGACGAAGCGCCTCGTCGTCGACCTGCGCCAGAACGGCGGCGGCGATTTCCTCCAGGGCCGCAAGCACCTCGTCAACCCGATCAAGGAGCGACCCGCGATCAACCAGAAGGGGCGCCTGTTCGTGCTCGTCGGGCGACGCACGTTCTCCGCGGCGATGGTCAACGCCATCGACTTCCGCAAGGACACGCAAGCGATCCTCGTCGGCGAGCCGATCGGCGAGCGGCCGAACAGCTACTCCGAGAACGACGAGATGACGCTGCCCAACTCGCGCGTCGTCGTGTCGTACTCGACCCGGTACTACCAGTTCCTCGACGAGGACGTCCCCGCGGCGCTGCCCGATCAACGGTTCGATCCGGCGTGGGTCGACTTCCAGGCCGGGCGCGATCCGGCGCTGGAGTGGATCCTCGGACAACCGCCTGCGCCCTGAGCACGACGACTCGCGTTATCATCGATGCAGAGTGAACCGGCGGCGACTCAGCAGCGACGAGAAGCGGAAGCTGGTCCAGGGCGTGTTCGGGCGCAGCTCCGATCGCGCGATCGCGCTGCCCGACGGCTCGTTCGCGTGGTCGCGGATGCAGTGCCTCGACATCCTGCGGTCTCTCGACACGACGAAGGTCGCGGTCGAAGGCGGGGAGTTCTTTGGGGTCGAGCCGATCGGCCTCGTTCCGGCGTACGACGGCTGGACCTGCGAGCGCGCGTCCGGTGAAACCGCGACCGACTACGCCGTGCGCTCGCGATCGGTGGCTACGTACCAGATCGGGATGGAGGCGCATGCCGATCTGCTCGTCGTCCTACAACTGTCGGATCAAGACGACGCCGCGTGACGTGAGTCAACGGGGTCCGGAAACGACCTCGACGGTTTGGCGCATCGCAGACCTCCCGGTCAGTGTCTACAACAACGGTCGAGCCCCTCCCGAGATTTCAGATCGAGGAGCTCAGCCGCGCCCGCGCCGGCCCCCGCCCGACCCTTTACCGCGGGTCGGCGGATCGTCGTCCAGCACAGGTTCATCGTCGAGCGGTTCCCCGCCGTTGTAGTCGTAAGCACCGAGCGAGCCGCCGAAGAGTCCGGCGTCAGCTGGCCTTGCGGTCAGGGTCACGAGAAGCGGTGCCGCGGCCAGGCCGCGCTCGAGGAAGCGACGGCGCTCTTCGTCGAGAGTCGGAGATCGGTCGTCCGGATTCATGTGCTCATGCTAGGTAGCGCCTCTTTTTTGAGCCATGCGGCAAATAGCGCAATTGGGCCCGCGAAGAGACCCGAGAGGCGCATAGCTCCTCGGCGAGCTCGCAGGTGGTTGCCGGGGTGGGGTTTCCCGTAAGGGACGCGATCGCGGTGTGTCCATGGACAGACAGACCGAGCGGGCGTAACGTCGGCGTATGAATCGGGCGAAAGCATCGCTTGACGATCTCGCACTCCTCCCCGACGACGGCTACCGACACGAGCTGGAGGCGGGAATCCTGATCGCCGAGCCACTTCCCGCTCACCGTCACGACCGCGTGCGGTGGCGCCTCGAGAGCGCCTTGCAGCGCTTCGTCGCTGCGCACGCGCTGGGCGAGGTGTTCGGCGAAGCTGGTTACGTCCTGGCTCGGGACCCCGATACGGTGCGCGGTCCCGACCTATCCTTCGTCGCGCGTGAGCGACTCGTCGATTTCGACGATTCGAGGTTCTTCGAAGGCGCGCCCGATCTGGCGGTGGAAATCCTGTCGCCCTCGAACCGCCCCGGCGAGGTGCGGGCCAAGGTCGCCGAGTACCTGGCAGCCGGCTCACGTCTCGTCTGGGTCGTCGAACCGGAGAGAAGGATCGTGACGAGCTACCGCGAGCTACTGCGTCCGAGGGTTGTCGGAGAGGGCGATGTTCTCGACGGCGAGGACGTGGTGCCCGGGTTCGCGCTCGCGCTCGATCAGCTCTTGCCCCACAGGTAGCTCATCCCGACGTTGAGCACGGCGCGCTCGTCCTGCACGCCGTTCAAGTCCTCGACGAGCGGATCCGTCGAACGGCTGTAAAGGTTCAGCGACCCGGTTGCAGCTCCTGCACCATCGCGACGTACGCCGCGTACTTGTACAGGTCGCCGAGCGTCGGATAGTTGAAGCACGTGCGGCTGAAGAAGCTCGCGTCGCGCTCGCACAGGAGCGCCACGAGGCCGATGTGCACGAGCTCGGTCG
The DNA here is from genome assembly GCA_963824225.1 of uncultured Acidobacteriota bacterium. Taxonomy (GTDB): domain Bacteria; phylum Acidobacteriota; class Polarisedimenticolia; order Polarisedimenticolales; family Polarisedimenticolaceae; genus CAWGOF01. The sequence goes on from CAWGOF010000003.1 coordinate 3,323,052, forward strand.
CCTGCTCGCCGACCGCGTGCACGCCGAGGAGCCGCATGTCGGAGCGCCGGAACAGGAGCTTGAGAAAGCCCGACTCGTCGCCGATGATCCGACCTCGGGGGCTCATCGAATACGGCACACGACCGACCCAGTACTCGATGCCGTCCCCGCGCAACGACTGCTCGGTCTCGCCGGCCATGCTCGCCTCGGGGATCGTGTAGATCCCCGTGGGCAAGGTCGGCGCGATCTCCTTGTCCAGCAGATCGAACGCGTGGCACACGGCCGCGCGGGCTTGCTCCATCCCGGTCGCCGCGAGCGCCGGGGGGCCGACGACGTCGCCCGCGGCGTAGATATGGGGCACCGCTGTGCGATAGCTCCCGTCGACCTGCAAGACGCCGCGCGGGCCCGGCTCGAGTCCCGCCGCTTCGAGCTCGAGCGTCGCCGTGTTGCTCGTACGGCCCGCGGCGACGAGCACGTCGCTGACGGTCAACGTCGCGCCCGACGACAGGGTCAGCCGGATCGGCGCCGATCGTTCCGCGTCGCAGCGGCTGACGCTCTCGTTCCAGTGGATCCGGATCCCGCTCGCGCGCAGCGCACGCTCGAGCGCGGCCGCGACCTCCTCGTCGAGGAACGGGAGCAGGCTGTCTCGCCCGTCGATCAGATGGACGTCGACGCCCAGCGCCCGGAACGTACACGCGTACTCGGCGCCGATCACGCCCGCCCCGACGACGGCGAGGACGGTCGGGACCTCGTCGATGTGCAGGATCTCGTCCGAGTCGTGGACCCGCGGGTGCTCGAACGCGAACTCGGCCGGGCGGGAAGGGGACGAGCCCGTCGCCACGAGGATCCGCTCGCCGCGGAGCGTGCTCGTCCTGCCGTCCCTGTGCCGGACCTCGATCGTGTGCGGGTCGACGAACTTGGCCGAGCCGCGCACCGTGATCACGCCGCGCTCGCCGAGCCGCGACTTCAGCGCTTCACGCTCGGCCGTCGTCACGTGCCGGGCGTGGTACGTGAAATCCGCGAGCTTCGCGCCGGCCTTGCGTGTGACGTCGACGCCGAGGAGCTTGCGCGAGCGCGACCCCGAGAGCAGGAGCGCGCTCTCGCGCAGCGTCTTGCTCGGGATCGTTCCGGTATTGATTCCGGCGCCGCCGACCTCGTCGCGCTCCTCGACGAGCGCGACGGTCTTGCCGAAGATCGCCGCCGTGATCGCGCCGCTCGTACCGGCGGCGCCTCCGCCGATCACGACCAGGTCGAAGCTAGAGTTGGTCACCGGGCGCGGATCGGTCGGCGGGCGTGCAGCGGGACGACGAGGTCGCGCGGTCCGGGAAGCGGGCGCGCATCGCGCGCTGCCGCGTTGGCCGGCCTTTGCTTCGGACACGCGCGGCCCGATACGTACCCGTGCGGCGCATACCCGTACGGATATCCGTACCCCCACGGCAGCACGTAGCGCGGGTTCTCGGTCGACCCACGCGCGGCCTCATCGAGGACCGCGCTGTCGAGCTCGTAGGCCCGGTCGGCGTCGATCCGAGCGTGCTGCTCGGCGAGGAAGTCGATGACGAACTGCCATCCCGGCCCGGTGTCCGACGGGGGCGGATCCGATGACTCGACGGCCGGAAGCGGCTCGAGGTCCGCATTCGTGTACACCCGGACCGGCTCGTCCGCCGTCGCGGCTCCGGCGCTCCCGAGCGCCAGCGCGAGTACCAGCCCGGTGCGACCCATGCGCAGCAGCTTACGCCCGCGCCGGGCCCGGCGCTAGCCGAGTGATTGTCCCGGTCGGTGCGACTGGACTAGAATCCGGTCGCGGCACCGTCCTGACATTCACGAGGTACGCTCGATGCGCCTGCGCCGGATCCTGTCCGTGGCCGTGGTCGCGTCCGCCATCGTGCTCGCGTGCAAGAAGGAAGAGCCGCCCGCTCCGCCGCCGCCGCAGGTCAAGGTCGCGCAGGTGCTCGAGCGCGACGTTCCGGTGTACGTCGAGGCGATCGGCGAGACGCGCGGGTCGACCGAGATCGAGATCCGCGCGCGCGTCGAGGGGTTCATCCAGAGCGTCAACTTCGAGGAGGGCTCGCTCGTCCGCAAGGGACAGCTGCTGTACACGATCGACTCCGCGCCGTTCGAGGCCGCGCTGGCCCAGGCCAAGGGCGCGCTCGCCGAAGCCGAGGCGCAGCTCGCACGCGCGCACCAGGATGTGGCTCGCTTCGAGCCGCTCGTCGCCAAGAACGCGATCTCGCGCCAGGAGTACGAAACGTCGGTGTCGGTCGAAGCGGCGGCCAAGGCCGCGGTCGAGGCGGCGCGCGCCTCAACGAAGAGCGCGGAGATCGATCTGAGCTATACGAGGGTCACCGCGCCCGAGCCCGGGCTCGTGGGCAAGACCGAGGTCTACTCGGGCACGCTCGTCGGTCGAGGGCAGAGCACGCTTCTGACCCACATCTCGCAAGTCGGGACGATCCACGTCCGGTTCACGGTCCCCGAGCGCGACTACCTGTACTACGCCCGCCAGAAGCAGGCGCACGTGAAGGCGGGCGAAGCGACCAACCTCCCGTTCGAGCTGGTGCTCTCCGACGGGACGAAGCATCCGCAGCCCGGGACACTGGTGTTCGTCGATCGCACGGTCGATCCGACGACCGGGACGATCCTCGTCGAGGCCGCGTTCCCGAACCCCGAGGGCATCGTGCGTCCGGGCCAGTACGCGCGGGTGCGAGCCGCGGTCGACGTCAAGCGTGGGGCGATTCTCGTCCCCCAACGCGCGGTGAGCGAGCTGCAGGGGATCCACAGCGTCGCGGTCGTCGACGGGGAGGGTAAGGTCGAGGTGCGCCCGGTCGAGACCGCGGAGCGGCTCGGCTCGCTGTGGGTCATCGACAAGGGGCTCAAAGCGGGTGAGACGATCGTCGTCGAGGGTCTGCAGAAGGTCCGTCCGGGGATCAAGGTCCAGGCCGAGACCGTGGCGATCGAGAGCTAGCCCGTGGCCGATTTCTTCATCCGGCGGCCGATCGTCGCCATCGTCATCTCGATCCTCATCGTGCTGCTCGGCCTGAACGCCCTGCGCGGCCTGAGCGTCGAGCAGTACCCGTTCCTCGCACCACCGACGATCCGTATCACGGCGACGTACCAGGGGGCGTCGGCGGTGGCCGTCGAGCAGTCGGTGGCCACGCCGGTCGAGCAGGAGGTGAACGGCGTCGAGGGCATGATCTACATGAAGTCGTCGAACACGAGCGACGGCCGCATGCAGCTCAACGTGAACTTCGGGGTCGGCACCGACCAGGACATGGCCAACGTGCTGACCCAGAACCGGGTGTCCTCGGCCCAGGCCCGCCTGCCGCAGGAAGTGATCCAGCAGGGTGTGACCGTCAAGAAGCAGAGCCCGAGCATCTTGATGGTGATCTCGCTCTTCTCGCCCGACGGCAGCTATGACGCCGAGTTCCTGATCAATTACTGCGGGATCAACCTGCGCGACCAGATCCTGCGCATTCCGGGTATCGCCCAGGTCGACCTGTTCGGCGGCACCGACTACGGGATGCGCATCTGGCTCAGGCCCGACAAGCTGGCCAAGCTCGGCCTGACGCCGTCCGACATCATCTCGGCGATCAAGGAGCAGAACCTCCAGGCCCCGGCGGGCCGTGTGGGCGGGGCGCCTTCGCCCAAGGACCAGGAGTTCACGTACACCGTCAGCGCGCCGAGCCGCCTCGTGACGGCGGAGGAGTTCGCGAACATCATCGTGCGCGAAACGGCCACGGGCGCGCAGATCCGCATCAAGGACGTCGGCCGCGTGGCGCTCGGGTCGCAGAACTACGACTCGTTCGGTCGGCTCAACGGCAAGCCCGCGGGCGCCATGGCCGTGTACTTGCTGCCCGGCGCGAACCAGCTCCAGGCGTCGGAAGCCATCTACCACACCCTGGAGACCGCGAAGGGGTTCTTCCCATCCGACATGGACTACAAGATCGTCTACGACACGACACCGGCGGTCGAGGCGTCGATCGAGTCGATCGTTCACACGTTCGTCGAGGCCATCATCCTGGTCACGCTCGTCGTGTTCATCTTCCTGCAGAACCTGCGGGCCACGATCATCCCGCTCCTGACCGTGCCGGTGTCCTTGATCGGGACGTTCATCTTCTTTCCGCTGCTCGGCTTCTCGGTCAACACGCTGTCGATGTTCGGCCTGATCCTGGCGATCGGCATCGTCGTCGACGACGCGATCGTGGTCGTCGAAGCGGTGATGCACCACATCGAGCACGGGAAGTCTCCGCGCGACGCGACGATCCAGGCGATGAAGGAGGTCTCGGCGCCGGTCATCGGCATCGCGCTGATCCTGACCGCGGTGTTCGTTCCGGTCGCGTTCATCCCGGGCCTGACCGGACGGATGTACCAGCAGTTCGCCCTGACGATCGCGATCTCCGTGCTGCTCTCGGCGTTCAGCGCGCTGTCGCTCTCGCCCGCGCTCGCAGCGATGCTGCTCCGGCCGCCCAAGCCGGCGCGCGGCCCCCTGGGCTGGTTCTTCGGCAAGTTCAATCGCGGGTTCGAGCGCGTGACGAACGGGTACCTGGTTGGCGCCAAGCTGCTCGTGCGGAAGTCGATCCTGACGATCGGGATCGTGGCCGCGGTCGCCGTCGGCGCAGGCTTCTTCGGCGGCGCGCTCCCCGCGGGGTTCATCCCCGACGAGGACCAGGGGATCCTGGGCGTCAACGTGATGCTTCCAGCCGCCTCGTCGCTCGAGCGCACGAGCGCGGTCCTGGCCCAGGTCGAAGAGATCGTGGGCCAGGAGGCGAGCATCGAGTCGTACCAGACGATCGGCGGCTATGGCGTCGTCACCAGCACCTACCAGCCGAACTTCGGCACGTTGTTCCTGCGGCTCAAGCCGTGGGACGAGCGCAAGGGCGAGTCGCTGCACGCGTTCGACGTGATGAAGCGGCTCCAGGCGCAGCTCGCACAGATCCCCGAGGCGATCATCTTCCCGTTCAACGTTCCGACGATCTCGGGCTTCGGCGCGTCCGCCGGGTTCAACTTCTTGCTCCAGGACCGCAGCGGCGCGTTGACCGTGGAGCAGCTCGGTGGGCTGAGCCAGCAGTTCATCGAGTCCGCGCGCCAGCGTCCCGAGATCGGCAACATTTTCACGTCGTTCGATCCGCGCTATCCGCAGGTCAAGGTCGACCTCGATCGCGAGAAGGCGCGCAAGCTCGGGGTTCCGGTCGATGACGCGTTCCAGGCGCTGGCGACGAGCCTGGGCGGGAGCTACGTCAACGACTTCAACCGCTTCGGCCGGCTGTTCCGGGTCTACGTCCAGGCCGAAGCCGACTACCGGCGCAAGCCCGAGGACATCGGCGAGGTCTGGGTCCGGAGCGAGACCACGGGCGACATGATCCCGCTGTCGACCCTGGTCACGATCACGTCCCAAGCCGGGACCGAGCTGACGAACCGGTTCAACCTGCTGCGCTCGGTCGAGCTGCAGGGCGTGCCCGGCCGGGGCTTCGCCTCCGGGCAAGCGCTCGCCGCGCTCGAGGCCGTGTTCCAGGAGACGATGCCGCCCGAGATGGGCTTCGCTTACTCCTCGCTGTCGTACCAGGAGAAGACCGCGCCGCCTGCCGGGCCGACCCTCATCGCTGCGATTGTGTTCGTGTTCCTACTGCTCGCGGCGATGTACGAGAGCTGGCGCCTGCCGTGGGCCGTGCTCCTCGGCTCGCCGCTGGTCGTGCTCGGGGCGTTCTTCGGCGTGTGGCTCCTGGGCTACGACAACAACGTGTACGTCCAGATCGGCAACATCATGCTCATCGGCCTCGCGGCCAAGAACGCGATCCTGATCGTCGAGTTCGCCAAGGCCAAGCACGACGAGGGCATGGGGCTCAAGGAAGCCGCGCTCGAGTCGGCGAAGCTGCGGTTCCGCCCGATCCTGATGACGGCGTTCGCGTTCATTCTTGGCGTCGTCCCGCTGATGAAGGCCGCAGGCGCGGGCGCGGGGGCCCAGAACGTGATGGGCACCGCCGTATTCTTCGGCATGCTCGTGGCGACCGCGCTCGGCGTGTTCCTGATCCCCGGCAACTACGTGTTCGTCGAGAGCCTGGGTCGGCGGCGCGCGGCGCAGGTCCAGGCGACACCCGCGGCGACGCCCGAGGGGGCGCACTGACGTGCGGCGGCGGCTCCTGGCGATCCTGGCCTGTGCGCTCGTCGCGCCCGCGTGCACGCTCGGGCCGGACTACAAGCGCCCGCCGATCGACGCACCGCAGGCCTGGCGCGAGGTGCCCGTCGCCGAGGCGACGAGCCTGGCCAACACGCCGTGGTGGGAGCTGTTCCACGACCCCACGCTCGAGGAGCTGATCCGGATCGCGCTCGCCGAGAACAAAGACCTCAAGATCGCCGCCGAGCGCATCGTCGAGGCCCAGGCGCGCTACGGCTTCACCAAGGCCGATCGCTACCCGCAGATCGACGCCAGCGCGTCCGCCGGCCGCGTTCGGACGAGCGAGGTCGGGCCGATCCCCCTGCCCCCGGGCACCGATCCCGAAGCCTCGGACTACTTCGTCGGCGTCGACGTGAGCTGGGAGATCGACTTCTTCGGCAGGTTCCGCCGGGCCAACGAGGCCGAGCGCGCGCTGCTGCTCGCGACCGAGGACGCTCGGCGGTCGGTCCTGATCACGCTCGTCGCCGACGTCGCGAGCGCGTACGTCGATCTGCGGGCGTTCGACTACGAGCTCGAGATCAGCCGCCGGACGCTCGAGTCCCGCCGCGAGTACCTCGAGCTGGCCAAAGTGCGCTTCGAGGGTGGGGTGACGTCCGAGCTCGACTTCCGCCAGGCCGAGTCCGAGTTCTACCGCACGCAGGCGCTGACCTACGACTTCGAGCGCCAGGTCACGGAGACGGAGAACGAGCTGGCCGTGCTCCTCGGTCGCAATCCGCAATCGGTGCCCCGCGGCACGGCGCTCGAGGACCAGCCGGTGCCGCCGGACGTGCCCGCGGGCCTGCCGTCCGACCTGCTCGAGCGCCGCCCGGACCTGCGCCAGGCCGAGCAGGAGCTGGTCGCGTCCAATGCACGGATCGGCGAGGCCAAGGCGCTGCTGTACCCGCGCATCGCCCTGACCGGCTCCTACGGCACCGAGAGCGCCGACCTGGGCGATCTGTTCGAAGCCCCGGCGCGCACGTGGTCGATCGCCGCGGGTCTGCTCCAGCCGATCTTCCACGGCGGGCGGAACAGGCGGCGCGTCGAGATCACGGAATCCCAGAACCGCCAGGCGCTCTACGCCTACGAGCTGGCGATCCTCCAGGCGTTCCGCGAGGTCGAGGATGCGCTCGTCGGCTACCGCAAGTTCGGCGAGCAGCGCGTGGCCCAGGGCCATCGCGTCGAGGCCGAGCGCAAGCGGCTCGAGCTGTCGGACCTGCGCTACCGTGGCGGTGTCGCACCGTACCTCGAGGTGCTCGACTCCCAGCGCTCGCTGTTCACCGCCGAGCTCGACGAGGTCCAGTCGATCCGCGACGAGCTGACTTCCGTGATCCGCCTGTACAAGTCGCTCGGCGGCGGCTGGTCGACCACGACGGAGTCGTGGCAGGTGGAGTCGGAGTGACGCGACGACACCTGCCCCCCTCGGTAGCGCTCGTCGCGCTGCTATGGACGCCGCTCGCCGCGGCCAAGGGCATCGACTGGCCGCGGGAGATGTCGAGCGCGGACGGGAAGCTCGTCCTGTACCAGCCGCAGATCGACACGGTCGACAAGCAGACGCAGACGGTAAACGCGCGCGCCGCGGTTGCCGTCACGCCGAAGGGCGCGAAGGAGCCGATCTTCGGCGCCGTTTGGCTCGAGAGCCGGTTCGAGATCGACCGCGACGCCCGGACGGTCACGTTCAAGGAGGTCAAGGTCCCGCGCCAGCGCTTCCCGACCTCGAACCCAGAAGCCGAAAAGAAGGTGGCCGCGCTGATCGAGCACGACCTGGCCAAGGCCGATCTGACGACGTCGCTCGACACGATCGTCGCCGCGGTCCACGCCGCGGAGGCCGAGCGCGAGGTCGCGGAAGGGCTGCGCAACGACCCGCCGAAGATTCTGTTCGAGACGGAGCCGGCGCTGCTCGTCTCGATCGACGGGGAAGCGCGCCTCGTCGACATCCAGGGCTCCGAGCTGAAGCGGGTCCTCAACACCTCGGCGTTCCTCGTGTTCGACCCCCAGGGCAAGGACTACTGGCTCAACGCGCGCGTCGCCTGGTTCAGAACCGACGATCTACGCAAGCCGTGGAAGACGGCCAAGGCGCCCAAGGACGTGCAGGCGCTGTTCGATCAGGTGCAGAAGCCGCCGAGCGCGGAGGATGCACCGAAGGCCAAGGCGACGAAGTCGCCCAAAGCGCCCGAGCCGCCGAAGATCCTCATCGCGTTCGAGCCGACCGAGTTGATCCAGTGCCAGGGCAATCCGGTGTTCTCCGTGTTCCCGGGGAACGAGCTGCTGTGGGTCACGAACACCAAGAGCGACCTGTTCCAGGAGGTGGCCTCCCAGCAGTGGTGGGTCCTGCTCTCCGGGCGCTGGTACCACGCGAAAGCGCTCACCGGCCCGTGGGTGTTCGCGAGACCCGATCAGCTTCCGGCGAGCTTCGCTGCAATCCCCGAGGGCTCGGCCAAGGCCCATGTCCTGGCCCATGTCGCCGGCACGCCCGAGGCGCAAGAAGCGCTTATGGACTCGCAGATCCCGCAGACGGCGGCGATCAAGCGCAACGAGGCCAAGACCAGCGTCGCGTACGACGGCGAGCCGAAGTTCGAGAAGATCGAGGGCACCGAGGTCGAGTACGCGGTGAACACCGCGTCGCAGGTGCTGCGCATCCACGGCAAGTACTACGTGTGCGATCAGGCCGTGTGGTTCACGGGCGATGCGGCGACGGGGCCGTGGGTCGTCGCGGACAAGGTACCGCCCGAAGTGCAGCAGATCCCGCCCAGCTCGCCCGTCCACAACACGAAGTACGTCTACGTCTACGAGTCCACGCCCGAGGTCGTGTACACCGGCTACACGGCGGGCTACGTCGGCAGCTATCCGTACTACGGCACGGTGGTGTGGGGCACCGGCTGGTACTACCCGCCGTACTGGGCGCCGTGCTGCTACTACCCGCACCCGTGGACCTACGGCTACGCCGCGGCGTACAGCCCGTACGTGGGCTGGGGCTTCGCCGTCGGGATGACCTGGGGCGCGTTCACGATCAGCGTGGGCTGGGGCGGCGGCTATCCCGGCTACTGGGGACCCGGCTACTACCCGCCGCCGATCTACGTCGGTGGCGGCGGCGGCGTGGGCGGGATCGGTGGCGTGGGTGGGATCGGTGGTGCCGGCGGGGTCGGTGGCCCGGGCGGGATCGGTGGCCCGGGTGGACCCTCGACTCTGCCCGCGAACGGCACGAACGCGAACATCTATAACCGCGGGGGCAACACGGGTCGCAACGCCGCCACATCCAAGGACAGGGCCGGGCCGTCGACGCGCCCCACGAACGGCGCGAACAACGTCTACGCCGACCAGAACGGCAACGTGTACCGGCGCAACGGCGATGGCAAATGGCAGCAGCGCGACGCCGGCGGCTGGAAGGGGACCGGCGCCGGTGCCGGATCGAAGCCGTCGACGCGCCCGTCGACCGGTGCGAGCGCCAGGCCGTCGACGCCGCAGGCGCCGTCCCAATCCCTGCAGCGCGACTACCAGTCGCGCAGCCGCAGCACGCAGCGGACGCAGAGCTATGGCGGCTCGTACGGCGGCGGAAGCATGTCCCGCGGTGGTGGGATGCGCGGCGGTGGCGGTGGCCGCCGTCGCTGAGATCTACTTCTTCGCGAACCCGTCGGTCGGAGCCCAGCTCGAGTCGACGATGCTGTTGGCGAACTTGCTCTCGCTCCCGGCCAGCACGTTCACGTTCGGATCGTAGGCCGAGGTCGGGTGCCACTCGGAGTCGATCGGGGCCTTGGCCCACTGCGACGGGGCCCAGTTGTGCTGCGCCGGATCGGGCGCCCAGTAGGTCGGGCCGAGCGTCGTGGTGACGACGCTCGGCTGGAACTCCGCCGGCTTGCCGAACACGGCGAGTTGCTCGTTCGGCGTCGTCGGCTTGACCTCGGGCCCGGCGAGCTGACGCGGCTCGGAGTACGTCAGGCCGGTCGGCACACCGCTCGGCACCGAGGCGGGAGGTGGAGGCATCGCCTGCGGCACCTCGCGGGTTCCGCGAATCCCGACCTCGGCAACGAGCGAGACCGGCACGGGGACAACGGTGTCGCCCGCGAGCTCGAGGAGATACATGTCACCGTCGCGACGGACGTCGAGCCCGTCGAGCACGCGGCCGTCGGTCAGCCGCAGGAACGCATCGGCGAGCGCCGGCGCGATCGCGAGGGCGAGCGCCGCCAGGATCAGCAGCGTCCGCCGCGTCACTCCACGAGGTCCACTTGGATATCGAGGTGCAGGGTCCCGCCGTCGGGGTCCGGGGCCTCGGCGACGCGCACGCGCTTGCCGGGCGCCACGACCACGCGCAGCGCTTGCTGGAACGTGCCGATCAGCGTCGGCTTCGAGCTCGTCACGTCGCCCAGCGGTGCGCCGCGCGCGCCGCTGATCTCGACTTGCCCGTGGACCACGAGCCGACGGTCGGGGAGCACGTCGGTCTGCAGATCCGCGCTGACGCCGATGTTCTGGTAGATGAAGGACGTGGCCGGGGCGTCCGAGCCGTCGGCGGAGGATTGGCGCGTGGGGATCGGGGCGCGCCAACCCATCAGGATGCGTGTTGGCCCACCCGCCTGACCGAGCATCCGGTAGGTCTTCTCCTCCGAGCCTGATGGTCCGCCCGACTTGCCGACGAACAGGGTCAACTTCACGTTGGGCGGCACGTCGGCCTTGGCCGAGCCTTCCGGCGGAGCGGGGGCGGCGGCGGCGGTCGCCGCGGCGGCGGCGGTTACGACGAGCAGGGAACACAGCAGCACGGACCGCTTCATGAGGTCTCCTAGTCCGGACTACGAGCCGGGATCGGACGAGTCTGCCACATCAACGCCGGTACGTGTAGCGGGTGGTCCGCACCTCGATGATCCCGGTGCGCCGGCTCACTTTCGGCTGGTCGACCTCGATCGTGACGCCGTCGAGCGCGGCATCGCGATCGAGGATCGCGCGGGCGAGTCGCTCGGGTCGGGCGAGGTCCCCGAGGCCCAGTCGCGCGCGCTGGAACGCGTACGTATCCACGTCGGTGAGGGAAACGGTCGTTCCGTCCGATCGCACGCCGGTGATGCGCAGCTCAGCCGGCATCTGCGGTGCCGCATACATCCCCCAACCCATCAGCTTCCACGGGTTCACGTCCCAGCGCTTCACCAGGCCGATGTGCACGGCGGGCCACAGGGCGAACCCGATCAGCCAGCCATGCACGATCGCGCGCTTGAGCGGTCTCAATGGAAGCCCACGTCCGGCAGGACGCCGAGCCGGACGAGGAGCGCCGCGAGGAGGAGCAGGGCGAACGGCAGGACCGAGCGACCGAGCGCGTTCCCGCGAGCGAAGAGCAAGATCGCCGCGGCGAACTCGACACCGAACATCAGCTCGCGGGTCACGAGCTCCATCGCCAAGATCATTCCGCAGGTCGCGATGCAGGCGAGCGTCCGTGTCGCGCGCGGGATCAGCAGTCCCGCGAGGGCCAGCTCTGTGACCCAGATCGCGTTCGACAGGAGCACGAGCGCCGGGCTCGTCGCCAGGAACGGACCGTCTCCCGCGGACCAGGTGGAGGTGCTCAGCCGGACGAAGTCGTGCGGGGCGAACAGCGGCTCGAAAGCGGTCTGGAAGCTGTCCGACCACAGCGACCAGGCGAGGAACTGGCCTCGAAACCAGTAGCCATGAACGAGCTTCTGCAGCCCGGAGTAGAACAGGACGACGACGGTCATGAAGCGCAGGGTGCGCAGGAGCAGCGTCTGCTCCGGCCCCTCGTCGTCGTCGAGCAGCGCGAGGAGCCCGGCGAACCCGGCCTCGAGATACCGATGGTTGCCGGCCATCGGAAACAGTCGCACGACGTACCAGACCTGCAGGAGCGCGAGGCCGGCGAATGCCGGCCGGCGCCAGCGCCCGTGAACGACGACGACCGTGAGGAGCGTGACGATCACCAGGGCCGCGATCGTGGCGCCGCCGACCTCGTCGACACGATTCAGGTACTTCGTCCAGTACTCGGTGCAGACGACCAGGGACAGAACGACTCCGAACGCCCGCAGCTTGCGGCGCTCGGTGCCCGGCTCGTCGCCGTCGAGCAGCGACAGAACCTCCGTCATCCAAGGAGTCGGGTCAGCGCGCGGTCGTGGATCCGACCGAGCAGCAGCTGGGCCAGCACCGCGCCGAGGAGCGCGAGGAACATGTCCCACTGCGTGTCCCACGGGTCGCCCTGCGTCCCGAGGAACGCGGCTGCGGCCTGGTCGAAAGCCAGCGCCGCCCACCACTCGATCAGCTCGTAGCACGCGCTGAACGCCAGGCACGTCGCCGTCGTCAGAACGAACAGCCAGCGTCCGCGCACGAGCGGCGACGTGCGCAGGAGCAGCTCGCGGACCAAGATCGCGGGAACGAAGCCCTGGGCGAAGTGGCCGAGCCGGTCGTAGTGGTTGCGCGCGAAGCCACACAGCTCCTGGGCCCAGACGCCGAGCGGCACGCGCGCGTACGTGTAGTGCCCGCCGAGAATCAGGATCAGCGCGTGGATCGCCAGCAGCGTGTAGGTCAAGCGCGTGAGCGGGAAGCGCCGCCAGGTCAGGAACAGCACGGGGGCGCCGATCAGGACCGGCGCGACCTCGAGCCACCACGTCGCGCGATCGACGGGCGCGATGCCCGAGAGCACGAGCGCGACGCCGACGATCAGGCCCAGGAAGCGGAGATAGCTCATCCGGACCGGGTCAGCGTCCGCCGCCCGTCGTCTGGCCTTCGCGGATCGTGATCACCCGGTCGACGTGTGCGTCCCCGACCGTGTCGACGACCCCGCTGGGCCAGCGCACCTCGAGCCGCTCGATGCGGCCGATCGGCCCGACGCCGAAATGCAGTCGCGGGTCGTGGGCCGAGAGATACGAGCCGCCGCCCTTGCGCTCGCGAATCCACGTCTTGCCAGCGCTCGACACCTTGACGCGCGCGCCGACCCCGTCCTTGTTCGACTTCGTGCCGATCAGCCGGACCTCGAGCCAGTGGCGCTCGCCCTTCGGGCTGTCGTTGCGCAGCAGCATCCCCGGCTCGTCGAGCGCGGTCACGAACACGTCGACGTCACCGTCGTCGTCGTAGTCGCCGAACGCCGCGCCGCGGAACGAGCGCTCGACCGCCAAGCCCGCCGACTTGCCGACCTCGACGAACCGCTTGCCCTCGTTGCGGAACAGGTGGTTCGCCTGGCGGAACGACGTCCCGATGCCGTGGCCGTCGACCTGCGGGTACACGTGGCCGTTGGCGATGAACAGGTCCGAATCCCCGTCGTGGTCGAAGTCGTGGAACCCGACGCCCCACGAGAGCTGCATGTAGGTGACGTTCATCCCGACGAGCTGCGACTCGTCGACGAAGAACTTCCCGCCGATGTTGCGGTAGACCGTCTTGAGGTCCTGGGAGAACGTGGTCAGCGCGATGTCGAGCCAGCCATCCCCGTTGTAGTCGGCGAAATCGGTTCCCATGCCGGCCTGCGCCCGGCCGTCGGCGTTGAACGCGACGCCCTTGGACAGCCCGACGTCCTTGAACGCGCCCTTGCCGTCGTTGTCCCACAGCGAGCTGGCCACGCTGTCGTTGGCCACGTAGACGTCCTGGTCGCCGTCCCCATCGTAGTCAGCGGTGACGACGCCCAGTCCGTACCGCGGCGTGTCGAGCCACATGCCCACGCCCTTGGTCACGTCGGTGAACGTTCCGTCCCCGTTGTTGCGGTACATCGCGTCCTGGACCGGGACCTGCCCGATCGGCCCGCAGAACACCTCGATCCCGCGGTACGCGCAGTTCTTCGCCCGGGCCGCGGGCGTCCCGGCCCGCGGGACGGCGGAGGGCGCGCCGACCATGTAGTTCGCCACGTACAGGTCGAGGTCGCCGTCGTCCTCCATGTCGAAGAACGCGGCGGACGACGACCAGCGGTCGCCGTCGGCCACACCGGCCTTGGCCGTCACGTTCTCGAACGTGCCGTCGCCCTTGTTGCGGTACAGGACGTTCGGTCCGAGGTTCGTGACGTACAGGTCCGGATCGCCGTCGTTGTCGTAGTCCCCGACCGCGACGCCGAACCCCCACTCGCGATTCGCGACGCCGGCCTTGTCCGTCACGTCGACGAACCGCCCCGCGCCGTCGCCGCGATACAGCCGGCTCGGCTCGCCCTGGCCGGCCTTGCGATCGAGCCGCGAGCCGTTGACCACGTACAGGTCGAGCTTGCCGTCGAGGTCGTAGTCGAGCCACGCGGCGCCGGCGCCCATGCCCTCGACGAGCCAGCCCTTGTCCGCCGCCGCGGCGCCGCACACGTTGCGGTACTCGATGCCCGAGCCCGGCGTGACATCGATGAACCACAGGTCCGGGGACTGGGCCAGCGCTCGCACGGTGGCGAGCGGCACGACGAGGAGCAGCGCGACTCTCACTCGTCGGCCGCCATCGGACCCGTGGGGGTCTTCTGCGCCTGGATCTTCGCGTGCTTGTCGAATGCGCGCTGCGCGTCCTCGACGCGCCCGAGGCGCAGGAGGACCTGGCCGTAGGCGTAGTACGCCGACCCGTGCTCGGGGCTCGCGCGCAGCAGCTCCTCGAGCATCTCGCGCGCGCGATCGACCGCACCCATCGCCAGGTCGAGCGCCGCGAGCTTGTACAGCGAGTCGTTGTACGCCTCGAGCTCGTCGGGCGTGTGCGGCTCGAGCTCGAGCACCTGCTCGTACGCGCGGTACGCGTCCTTGAACCGCTCGGCGAGCTTGAGCGCGTCGCCCAGGTGGTACCACGCGAACAGGTAGTCCGACTTGCTGGCGATCGCCTTCTGGTACCAGTCGATCGCCGCCGCGGCGTCGCCGGCCTTGTACGCCAGGTTGCCCAGGTTGTGCAGCGCGATCGGGTGGCCCGGCGACACCGCGAGCAGTCGCTTGTACGTGGCGACAGCGTCGTCCACGCGTGCGCCGGTCCCGTAGGCCAGCGCCAGGTCGAGGAGCGTGCGCGGATCGGACGGCCGGTGCTGGGCCAGGATCTCGAACTCGCGGACCGCTTCGTCGAGGAGCCGCGCGCCGTGGAGCGCGATGGCCAGGCGCCGGCGCAGCTCGTCGTCGTCGGGATGGGCCTGGACTTGCGCCCGCAGATCCTCGATCTCCCGGTCGTCGGTCCGGGCCACAGGAGGTGGCGCAGGTTGGGGGGCGGGCGTAGGCTCTCCTGCAGCCGCCGGGAGGGCCGCGAGCACGAGGAGCAGCGTCGCCTGGACGCATGGGTTCGAGCGCATGGTGGGCCCCGATACCCTACCCGAAGCGCCGCCCCCGAACCAGGTCGTTGACAGCCTGCCGGGACCCGGTTAGGTTGCGATTGTTCCCGTGACGCCCGCGCGGCGTCCGGGGGTGGGGGCGGGCACCGTGCAGGACCGGTCGGATGGGGGCGGCCGCCGCACCGAACAGGCGAAGTCTCGCAAAGCCAAGACCGCGCACGGCGGGTCGGAGAGCCCATCGGCGCGGCTCGCCGCGGCGCAGAAGGCGATCGGCAACTTCTTGCGCGCTACACGAGCGAGCCAGCGCCTGACCCAGCAGCAGGTCGCGACGCTCACGCGCAAGTCACCGTGGCAGCTGTCGCGCGCGGCGATCAGCGCGATCGAGCGCGGACAGAACTTCCCGGGCATGGAAGCGATGCTCGCCCTATCGCACGTCCTGTACATCGACCCCAAGGAGCTGGTCGAGCGCGCGCGCATGTCGACCGTCGTGCCGGTCGACGTCACCGGAATGACCTACGAAGACCTCGAGCACCGCGCCGAGCACTACTTCTGGGCCGGAGATTTTCGCCAGGCGCTCTCGGTGTACGACGCGATCCTGGAGAAGATCGCGCTCGAGGGTGGGATCGAGGACGAGGCGTCCGCGCGACGGATCGCGCGGCTCGAGATCCGCCGGGCCACCGCGCTCAAGCGCGCGGGAGCGCTCCTGTCGGCGATTTCGACGGCCGAGCGCGCGATCGCGCTCGGCGCCCTGTACCCCGACATCCAGGCCGACGCGTACGTCGTGCTGGCCGACCTGCAGTGCCATCGCGGCCACCTGCCGCTGGCCAGCGATGCCGCACGACGCGCGGTCGAGCTCGCCCCGCGCGCGGGGCCTCAGACCCGCGGCTGGGCGCACATCGTCGATGGGCGAGTGCGCTTCCTGTCCGGCCGATACGAGGAGGCGCGCGCCGCGTTCCTCGATGCCCGACGGTGCGCCGAGGAGAGCGGCGACCGCCAGCACCTGACGCACATCGACGGGAACGTCGGCGTGTGCTGGATGCACCTGGGCGATCTGACGCGCGCGCGCGAGTGGCTCGACCGCGCTCTCGGTCATGCGCGCGAGAACACCCAGCCGGCGCTCGAGGCGAGCTGGCTCGTCGAGATCGGCAAGGTCGCGCTCGCGAGTGACAACCCGACCGAGGCCGACCGCCTGGCGCTCGCGGCGCTGCGCATCGCCCGGCCGCGCGAGCACTCGCTCACCGTGTTCCGCGCCGAATGGCTGCGGCACCGGGTGGCCGAGCACGTGGCCGGCGAGGCCGGCGCGGCCGACCGCCCGCGGCTCGAGACGCTGCGGAAGCTGCTGCTGCAGCTCGATCAGCACGAAGGCATCGAGGAGATCCAGGAGTTCAAGCAGTCCCTTCTGCGCGCACGGTCCGGCGGAGGCGAGGTAGCTCCATGAGCATCGAGGTAACCAGCATGAGGATCCCGCTGTTCGTCGGGATCGTGGCCCTGATCGCCGCATCGGGCGTTCAGGGACAGGATCCGCCGCCCAAGCAGTGCACCGATCCGGTCCTCGGGATCATCGAGGGGCCCGACCCGGTCACGGGTCGCTGTCTCCACGAAGCCACCGGCGCCCAGACGCGTGCCGACCGTCCAGCGCACGCGGCCCGCGATCCGCACTCGGGGCAGCTCGTCGGCGTGTGGGCCGAAGCGGTCGCCGACGATCACGACATCGCGCTGGCCGAGTGGGACGGCGAACGTCCCGGGCGCACGATCTACCTGACCTCGACGCTCGCCGACGACCTCGATCCGCAGATCGCATTCGACACGGCCGGTGGGCTGCACGTCGTGTGGTGGAGCCGCGGCGAGCGCGACGAGATCGTGTACACGCGGCGCGACCCGCGCACCGACCGCTGGCTTCCCGACCGGATCGTCGCGACGGGCGGCCGGAGCCCGGCGCTCGCGGTCGACCGGGAGGCGGCGTGGTTCGCGTTCGTGCGCGACGTCCCGGGAGGGAGCGAGATCGTGCTCGTCGAGCCCGGGGATGCGGGTGCGGCCGTGACATCGGTCGCCGTGCGCACGGCGGACCGCGGCGTGACGGAGCTGTTCCTCACGATCCGCGACGGTCGGCCGAGCCTCGGCTGGATCGAGAGCGACGGCCGCGTCGTGAGCGCCGAGCGCTGGGGCACGATGTGGGTCCGGCACGGCGCGGGGACCCGGGACCGCTAGTCGCATCGTTGCGGGCTCGGCTATCCTGGGCGCATGCCCAGGATCGAGACGATTCGCAACATCGGTATCGTCGCGCACATCGACGCGGGGAAGACGACCGTCACCGAGCGGTTCCTGCACCACGCGGGCAAGATCCACCGCGTCGGCGAGGTGCACGACGGCCAGTCGCAGATGGACTGGATGCCGCAGGAGCGCGAGCGCGGGATCACCATCACCGCCGCGGCGACGGTGCTGCCGTGGCGGGCGCACGAGATCCACCTGATCGACACGCCGGGCCACGTCGACTTCACGATCGAGGTCGAGCGCAGCCTGCGCGTCCTCGACGGCGCGGTCGTCGTGTTCTGCGGTGTGGCCGGGGTCGAGCCGCAGACCGAGACGGTGTGGCGCCAGGCGGACAAGTTCCACGTTCCGCGGATCGCGTTCGTGAACAAGCTCGATCGGGTGGGCGCCGACTTCCCGGGCGTCGTCTCGGCGATCCGCGAACGGCTGCACGCTCCCGCCGTCCCGCTGCAGGTACCGATCGGAACCGAGGAGCGGCTCGACGGCGTGGTCGATCTGCTGCGCATGCGCGCGGTCCTGCTCACGGGCGAGCTGCAGGACGCGGGGCAGGAGGCGCCGATCCCCGACGAGCTGCGCGAGACGGCGCAGGCCGCCCGGGCCCGGCTCGTCGAGGCCGCCGCCGACTTCGACGACCGGATCGCCGAGGCGTTCCTGGCCGAGCGCGAGCCCGCCGAAGCCGACCTGCGCGCGGCGATCCGCCGCGGGTGCATCGAGCTGCGGCTCGTTCCGGTGCTGTGCGGCGCCGCGCTGCGCAACAAGGGCATCCGCCAGCTCCTCGATGCGGTCGTGGACTACCTGCCGTCGCCGGTCGATCTGCCGCCCGTCGTCGGCGTCGATCCGCGCGACCCGTCGCGGCGCATCGAGCGCCAGCCCAAGGACGGCGAGCCGCTCGCGGCGCTCGCGTTCAAGGTCGCGATGGACGAGGGGCGGAAGATCGTCTACCTGCGCACGTTCAGCGGCGTGATCGAGCCGGGGCAGGAGCTGCTCAACGTCCGCGCGGGCAAGGTGGAGAAGGTCGCGCGGCTGTTCTTCGTCCACGCGGACAAGCGCGAGCGCGCCGACCGGGCGGGAGCGGGGAGCATCGTCGCCGCCGCGGGACTGAAGTTCGCGACGACGGGCGACACGCTGTGCAGCCCCGACGCGCCGATCCTGCTCGAGCGCATCGACACGTACGAGCCGGTGATCTCGATCGCCATCGAGCCGAAGAGCCAGGCCGCGCGCGAGCGCCTGGACTTCGCGCTGGCCAAGATGGCCGACGAGGATCCGACGTTCCACGTGCGCCAGGATCCCGAGACCGGACAGACTCTGATCTCGGGAATGGGCGAGCTGCACCTCGAGGTCGTCGTCGACCGGCTGCGGCGCGAGTATGGCGTCCAGGCCAACGTCGGCCGGCCGCAGGTCGTGTGCCGCGAGACGATTCGCTCGGCGGGCGAGGGCCGGGCGACGTTCCATCGCGAGCTCAAGGAAGCCGAGCTGTACGGCGAGGCAGCGTGCCGCGTGCGGCCGCGCGAGCGCGGAGCGGGCAATCGAATCGTCTCCGCGCTCGACGGCCCGCTCGAGGTCCGACCGGCGATCGTCGACGCCGCGCTCGCCGGGCTCAGCGAGGCGGCGCAGTCGGGGCCCGCAGGCTATCCGCTCGAGGACATCGAGGCCGAGCTGACGTCGGTCGGCTGGCGCGACGAGGCGCAGCCCGAGATCGGGGTCAAGGTCGCCGCGGCCGAGGCGCTGCGCCACGCCGTGGCCGACGCGTCACCGCTGTTGCTCGAGCCGATCATGGCCGCCGAGATCCTGGTCCCCGAGGAGTACCTGGGAGCGGTGCTCGGCGACGTGCAGGCGCGCCGAGGGCAGGTCCAGGAGGTCGCGACGCGCTCGGGCATCAAGGCGATCCACGCCCTCGTGCCCCTGCGCGGCATGTTCGGCTACTCGACCGACGTGCGCTCGCTGACCAAGGGCCGCGCGACCTTCACCATGCAGTTCCACGCCTACGACGACGCGTGATTGAGTGATTGAGGGGTCAGGTCTCGATTCTTTGTCTGACCTCGTCCGCGTCGACTGGAATCGCTTGGCGCCGGTTACTCGATTCGCAACGCGAAGCCGGACGATCGCGCTTGTCCGAACGCCCTACCAGACGAGGTCGATGACCAGGTAGCTGATCGCACCGACGAGCGCAGACATCGGGATCGTCAGGACCCAGGCCCACACGACGCGGCCGGCGATGCCCCAGCGCACCGCCGAGAGCCGGGCCACCGAGCCGACGCCGACGATCGCCCCCGTGATCGTGTGCGTCGTCGAGACCGGGATGCCCAGGCGCGCCGAGGTGAACAGCGACACCGCAGCCGCCATCTCGGCGCAGGCGCCGCCGTAGGGCCGCAGACGCGTGAGGCGCAACCCCATGGTTTTCACGATCCGCCAGCCCCCGAACATCGTGCCCAGCGCGATCGCCAGGTGACAGGCGAGCACGATCCAGAACGGGAACTGCACGTGGCCCTGCTGGAACTCCCCCTGCTGGGCCTTCCAGATGCTGGCGTAGAGCAGCGCGGCGATGATGCCCATCGTCTTCTGCGCATCGTTCGTGCCGTGTCCCAGGCTGTACAGCGCAGCCGAGCCGAGCTGAACCACGCGGAACCCGCGGTCCATCTTCGCCGCCGACACGCCGCGGAACACCCACACGACGATCAGCACCAGGGCGAACCCGAGGACGAAGCCGAGCAACGGCGCGAGGACGATGAACTCGAGCGTGACCATTAGCTTTCCGGTGCGGAGCACGCTGGCGTAGGTCCCGGCGTAAGCCATCGCCGCTCCGCCGAACCCGCCGAGGAGCGCGTGCGACGAGCTCGTGGGCAGGCCGATGCGCCAGGTCAGCAGGTCCCACGCGATCGCGCCGACGAGCCCGGCAAAGATCACTTCCGCCGTGACGAACTCGGGCTCGACCCACTTGGCCACCGTGTTGGCCACGGCGACGCCGAAGAACCAGGCCGCGGCGAAGTTCCACCACGCGGCCCACAGCACGGCGGTCGCCGGCCGCAGCACGCGCGTGCCGACGATCGTGGCGATCGAGTTGGCGGCGTCGTGGAACCCGTTGACGAAGTCGAACGTCAGGGCGACGAGGACGATCAGGAAGATCCACGGCTCGCCGGCGAGCGCCTGCAGGGTGTCGACGAGACCCACGATCGTGTCTCGCCCGGCCTCAGGAGTACTTCACGAGCACGGTTTCGATGACGTTGGCCACATCCTCGCACTTGTCCGTCGCCAGCTCGAGGTGCTCGTACAGGTCCTTCCATTTGATGACGTCGATCGGATCGCGCATCTCGCCGTTGAACAGCTGGTTCAGCGCCTCGCGCATCACCTGATCCGCCTCGTTCTCGAGCTGGTTGATCCGCGCGCACTGCCGGATGATCTCCTCGTGGCGCTTCAGGTCGCGCAGCAGACGGATCCCGGCCTCGACCTCGGCCGCCCCGCACTCGATGATCCGCACGAACTCGATCGCCTGGGGCGTCAGCGACTCGATCTTGAACGTGACCAGTCGCTTGGCCACGGCATCGATGTAATCGAGCACGTCGTCGAGCCGCGTGCACAGCGCGTAGATGTCTTCCCGATCGAGCGGCGTCAGGAACGTCTTGTTCAGCCGCTTCATCAGCTGATGCACGAGATCGTCGCCCTCGTGCTCGATCGTGTGGATCTGCTCGCACATCGCGACGATGCGGTCGAACGGGGGCTTCGACTCGAGACACCGGGCGAGCGTGACCGCGGCTTTGTTGACCACGCCGGCCTGCTTCTCGAGCAGGTCGAAGAACTCGACTTCACGGGGGAAGATCCGCACGGGAGCCTCCGGAGCGGGCCAGATCTATCACCGTCACCGCCTCGGCGCAATAGATTCGCTCGAGCTTCGCCCGTTCAGTGGGCATGCGGGTCGGCCTCAGGCAGCTCGATCCCGTAGGCCAGCACCAGACGCCACGCCCCGTCCTGTCGCTCGAACACGTCGGTGAACGCGGTGCGTCCGGTCACCAAGCTTCCGTCAGGCGCACGCGTCGTCGCGCGCTGGACCCCGGTGACCACGACGGCGTCCCCGAAGACCGCCGCGTGCAGCTGCTCGCCCTCGACGGAAACGATCTCGACCGGGATCGCGGCGACATTGTGCAGGAACTCGGGCTTGCGAATGTCCCGACTCCCCGGGCTGCGATAGAGGAACTCGTCCGACAGCAGGCCGGCCAGGCGCGGTGCGTCCTTGCGCGCGATCGCCCCGAACGTCTCGTGCTCGAGACGCAGAACCTCGTCGACGGCGGCAGAATCGCGTTCCACTCTCGGCTGCGCTCCTCCCCCGTTGCACGCGAGCAAGGTCGAGACGACCGCAATGCCGAGCGCCGAGGCGAGCCTTCGCATCCGGTCCAGATTAGCCTACCCTGGACGCTTTGCGCGGTGCTAGCCTTGGGCTGCGGCAGGTCAAGAAACGGGGTTGGGCAAACCGCGAGAACACGCTGGGGATGCTGATCGATCTCAGCATCGCGGCCGAGCTGCCGCTCTTGGAGTAGCCTGGTGACGAACCCCACAGCGAACGGAGGTCGGTCATGAAAAGTGCGCTCGTCTTGTTGCTCGTGATCGGGCTCGCGGCGCCATCTGCGGTCGTGAGCCAGGCGCCGCCCGCTAGCCAGCCCTCGGGCCAGAAGTCGCTCGCCGCGACGATGAGCGTCTATGTCTTCCCGAACGCCGGGCAAGCTCCCGATCAGCAGTCCAAGGACGAAGGTGAGTGCTACAACTGGGCCGTGCAGAATACCGGGACCGACCCGTTCCAGCTGTCCAAGCAGTCGGAGCAACAGAAGCAGCAGACCGAGCAGCAGAAGGCGCAAGCGCAGTCGGCCGGGAAAGGCGCGGGGGCCGGCGGAGCGGTCAAGGGCGCGGCCGCCGGCGCCCTGATCGGCGAGATCGCGAGCGACGACGCGGGCGAAGGTGCGGCGATCGGCGCAGCGGCGGGGCTGGTCCACGGGCGACGCCAGGCGCGTCGCGCGCAGGGCCAGGCGACGCAGCAGGCCGAGGCGCAGGGCCAGCAGGCGCAGGCGGCCACGGCCGAGCAGCTCACGAACTTCAAGAAGGCGTTCAGCGTGTGTCTCGAAGCCAAGAAGTACATGGTCAAGTACTGACGGTCGGGGGGTGCCATGAGATCGACGAGAACGAGCCTGCTGCTGCTTTTGACAGCGCTCGTCGGTGCGAGCGCGCTCTCGGCCGAGCCGCTCTCCGGCGCGACACGGGTGCTGTGTGCGAGCACGAACCTGGGTGTGTGCGTGGACACGGGCGATTGCGAGACGGGCCCCGCCTGGACGCTCGACGTCCCCGAGTTCATCGAGATCGACCTGACGAAGAAGACACTGTCCTCGACCGAGGCCAGCGGCCGCAACCGCGTCTCGCAGGCGGCGAACGTGATCCGGCAGGGCGGGTCGATCGTGCTCCAGGGCGTGGAGAACGGCCGGGCGTACTCGATCTCGATCGAAGAGTCGACCGGGCGCATGACGGCTGCCGTGGCCCGCGACTGGCTCGGCGTCGTCGTGTTCGGTCAGTGCACGCCGCTCCCCGGTGGAGCGTCGCACGCGAAGTAGCGCCCGTCGCGCGATTGCCCTCTTTGCGGCGCTGTGGCCGCTCCTCTGCCTCGCGCACGAGGTGCGACCGTCGTACCTCGAGCTGCGCGAGACCGACCCTGGCGAGTTCCGCGTGCTGTGGAAGACACCTACGCACGGCGACGCCCGGTTCGCGCTCGAGCCCGTGTTCTCGGGTGACGCGACGCGCACCTCGCCGGTGTCGAGGCGCACGACAGCCGGCGCCGCGATTCAGACGTGGACGCTGCGCGCGCCGGCGCTGCGCGGTCAGACGCTGAGCATCACGGATCCGGAAGGAACGATGTCCGACACTCTCGTGCGCATCGAGTTCGCCGATGGCACGACGTGGACGCAGCGCCTGACGCCCGATCGACCGGCAGCGCGAATTCCGGCTCACGAGTCGTCGTTCGCGGTTGCCGGGACGTATTTGAAGCTCGGCGTCGAGCACATCCTGCTCGGCATCGACCACCTGCTGTTCATCCTGGCTCTGCTGCTGATCACGCGCGGAACGTGGCGCCTGATCAAGACCGTGACGGCGTTCACGGTGGCGCACAGCATCACACTCGCGCTGGCCACGCTCGGCTTCGTGCACGTGCCGCAAGCGCCGGTCGAGGCCGTCATCGCTCTGTCGATCGTGTTCGTCGCCGCCGAGATCCTGCGGGTTCGCAACGGGCCGGGTGGGATCGCGTCCCGGGCACCGTGGATCGTCGCGTTCGCCTTCGGCCTCCTGCACGGCTTCGGCTTCGCCGGTGCGCTGGCCGATGTGGGCTTGCCCGAGCGGCACGTCCCGCTCGCGCTTCTGCTGTTCAACGTGGGCGTGGAAGTCGGTCAGCTGCTGTTCGTTGCTCCGGCGCTGGGCATGCTGGCGCTGATCCGGCGCGTTCGGTTTCGGTTCCCGAGCTGGATCGAGATCGTGCCGCCCTACGCCATCGGCAGCGTCGCCATGTTCTGGGTCATCCAGCGCGTCGCGGCATTCTGATCCGGGGTCAGGTCTCGAATCTTTGCATCGATCGCGACGACACAAAGATTCGAGACCTGACCCCCTAGTTCGCTACGGCGCAGCGCGCAGGAACAGCTCGTCCAGGCTGACGCTGTCGACCGCCTGATTTCCGGGCGTGCGGTCCGTGTCGACGACGCGGATCGTCACGGTGCCCGAGAGCCCCGCGGGAAGCGCGCCCACGAGATCGATCCCGTTGTCCGCGAACGGCAGGCTCGCGAGCGTGACCGCGGTGAAGCTCACGCCGTCCGTCGAGTACTCGAAGCGGAAGTTGTCGCCATCGGTGCTCGTCGAGCGGAAGCCTTCCACGTGGAGCTGCTTGAACGAGCCGGCGCCGACCGTGAACGTCCAGCGATGCTCGAGCCGGCTGACGCGCGTCGAGGGACTGCCGCCGGTGACCTCTTCTGTGATCGTCTGCACCAGGTTGTCCGACGCCGTCACGTTCGACAGCGCACCTG
This sequence comes from uncultured Acidobacteriota bacterium, assembly GCA_963824225.1. Classification (GTDB taxonomy): domain Bacteria; phylum Acidobacteriota; class Polarisedimenticolia; order Polarisedimenticolales; family Polarisedimenticolaceae; genus CAWGOF01. Next base: position 3,347,656 of record CAWGOF010000003.1, read on the forward strand.
TGGTCGTGCCGAAGACGGCGCTCTCGCCCGTCGCGTCGCTGTCGGTATGCGGGTTGCCCGCACAGGCGCCGGCACCGTTCGTGCGCTCGGCCTCGGTGCTGTCGGTGCCGAGACCGCCCAGGCCGCAGTCGTAGCTCTGCGCCTGGACCAAGTAAGCGAACCCCTGACCCGAGGCCGGAACAGTCGCGTCGCTGTAGCTCGTCGCGGCCACGCCCTGGGCGAGGCAGGCGCCGTACGTTCCGCTGGCGACTGTGTCGAGGTCGCCACGCGTGATCGAGTAGACGTCGGCGCCGATGACGGCACTCCAGGAAAGCGCGATCGTTCCCGCCGCAGGCTTGCTCGCCGTCATGCCCGGTACCGCTCCCGGCGTGCGGTCGTTCGGGTCGCTCACCTGGCAGTCGCACGCGTCGCCCGCGCCGTCGGCGTCGGTGTCCGCTTGACCGGGATTGGAGAGGCTCGGGCATACGTCGCACAGGTCGCCCAGGCCGTCCGTGTCGGTGTCGCGTTGCGCAGTGTTGAACACGCTCACGCAGTTGTCGCTCGCGCATGCATTGCCCGGGAAGCCCGGGTTACCGAACGCATCGCCGTCCGCGTCGGTGCATCCGTCGCAGGCGTCGCCTGCGCCGTCGACGTCGAAGTCGGTCTGCGTCGGATTCGAGGTCGCCGGGCAGTTGTCGGTCCCGCACACATTGCCTGGGAAACCTGGGTTGCCGAACGCATCACCATCCGTGTCGGTGCATCCGTCGCAGGCGTCGCCTGCCCCGTCCGTGTCGAAGTCGGTCTGGGTCGGGTTCGCCGTCGTCGGGCAGTTGTCGGTCCCGCACACATTGCCTGGGAAACCTGGGTTACCGAACGCATCACCATCCGTGTCGGTGCACCCGTCGCAGGCGTCGCCCGCGCTGTCGGCGTCGAAGTCGGTCTGCGTGGGGTTCACGTCATCCGGGCAGTTGTCGAGCGCGCAGGTGTTGACCGGGAAGCCGGGATCGCCGAACGCGTCGCCGTCGAGATCGGTGCACGTGTCGCACGCATCGCCGAGGTCGTCCACATCCGCGTCGGCTTGATTGGCGTTCGCCAGGCCCGGGCAGTTGTCACACAGCTCGGGAACGCCGTCGCCTTCGGCATCGATGTTGATGACGTAGCGTCCGCCGTCGCGGTATGCCGCGCCCGCGTTGTAGAACCCGCCCGCGAGAAAGACGAGCCCGTTCACCGAGGCGCGAAAGCTTGGTGAGCGCCCAGCCGGCGCGTCGATCAACGACGTCAGTTGCCAGGCGTTGGTCGTCGGGTCGAATCTCGCCCCGTTGTTCGTGAAAGTGGTTTCATCTCCGCTTCCCAGCGTCCCGCCCCAGTGGAGGAGGTGGGTCCCGGTCCAAACGCGCGCGCCGTTGCCGCCGATCCCGCTCGGCGGCGGCGGTACGGGCGTCCAGGTGTCGTTGGCCGGGTTGTAGCGCGCGGTGGACGAGCCAAAGACGTACAGCTCGGTCCCGGTCCAAATGCAGGAGCTCGCGCTTCCGGGCACCGTCCCGGACGTCATCGGGGCCCAGGTATTCGAGGCCAGGTGGAAGCGGCCTCCGGAAGTATTGGGCTGAAAGCCGCTGCCGCCGTAGATGATCATCTCGTCGCCGTCCCAGAACGCACAGTGACCGGCCCGATTCAGCGGAGCGTTCTCTGTCGGGATGTCGGCCAGCCACGTATCGGTCGCCAGGTCGTACCGCTGGCCGTCGGCGAGCGGATTCGGACTGCTCCCGCCGCCCCAGATGATGATCAAGCTGCCGGTCCAGACGACCGAATGACCGCTGCGGGCCCAGGGTGCGTCGACCAACGACATCACGTTCCACACGTCGCCGATCGGGTTGTACAGGAGCCCGTGCCCCGGTTCGGAACAGCACGGAGCTTCTGCGCCCCACATGACCGCGAGCTCGCCCGTCCAGGTCGGCCCTGCCCAGAACCCCGGGCCCCCGGGCCGCCCGCTCGGCGGAATCACTCGCTCGGTGTGCGTGAGGGGGTTGTAGGCCCAACCGGGCCCGCCGTACGAGAGGAATATCAGCTCGCTGCCGGTCCAGAGCGGGCTTCCGGAATGCTCCCCGACGCTCGCAGCGACGCCGCCGGTCGAGGTCGGCGTCCACGTGTCGGTCGCCGGGTCGTAGCGCCCACCGGTGTAGGTCGCGTTCGTCGAGAATAGCTGGCCGCCCCAGATGATCAGGAGATCGCCGGTCCAGATTCCGCTGTGGTTGAGCCGTTCCGTGGGCGAGTTCGTCGAAGAGAAGTTGGGACCCCATTGGTTCGTCGCCGGATCGTAGGCCCGACCGTTCCCGAACGCGCCGCCGATGCCGCCGCCCCAAATCAGCATGCGGCTGCCGGTCCATACCGCCGTGTGCAGACCGCGTCCCTCGGGCGCGTTCGTCGTGCTGGTGGCCGACCAGCCAGAGGCTTCACTCCACCGGCCGCCGGTCTGGAGCTTGATGTTGAACTGATCCGTGCCGCCGAAGACGATCATCTCGCTCCCGGTCCAGATCGCGCTGTGAAAGGCGCGAGGAACGGGGGCACCGACTGTCGTGAGCGGGGTCCAGGTATCGGTCGACGGGTTGTAGCGCGCTCCGGTGTTCAGCTTGGTCGAGGACGGACCCACGCCGCCCCAGATGATCATCTCGGTGCCGGTCCAGGCCACGCTGTGGCTCTCCCGCGGACTCGGGGCGTTGACGCTCGAAACGGGGGTCCAGGTGTCGGTCGCCGGATCGTAGCTCGCCCCGTCGCCGAGAATCTGCGTGCTCTGCGTCGTCCCGCCAAAGACGAGCATGCGCGTGCCGGTCCAGACGGCGGTGTGCCTGACGCGGCCGAGCGGAGCGTTCACGAGCGATGTCGGCTGCCAGGTGTCGGTCGCCGGATTGTAGCGGCCACCGGTGTTCAGGAAAGACGAGCCGAACTGGCCGCCCCAGACGACCATCTCGCTCCCGGTCCAGACCGCCGTCGGGAAGTTGCGCGGTACCGGCGATCCGATATTGCTGATCCGCTTCCACGTGTCGATAACGGGGTCGTAGTGCCAGCCGGCCTGGTAGGGGGTCAGGTTTTGCTTCACGCCGGCCCACACCAGCATCTCGGTGCCGGTCCAGACCGCGGCATGCTGCGCCGTGTAGTCCGGCACGTCTTCGAAGGGACCGTTGTCCCACGTGTCGTCCGCAGGACAGGAGCCCGTACCCCGAGGTGTCAAGACCTCGGTGAGAGCGTTCGCGCCCGCGCTGCGCCAGATCGTGGCGACCGAGCGCGCCTCGAGCCCGAGCGCCTGCGAGCGCTCGGACCACCAGTCGCGCCAGCTCGGCTTGGCGACGAAGTACTCGGCGACGCGCGCACTGTTCGCATCCTCGTCGAGCAGCCTGCGTACGGTGAAGCCGCGGCCGTCCTCCTCGACCGATCCGAGCGCGGGACGCCAGGCGTCGAGCTCCTCGCGCGAGAGCTCGCGGATGTCCGGTGCGTTTCCGCCGTCTCTCGGTGATGCAACGCCCAGATCGAGATCGGCGCGCAGCCGCTCGACGCGCGTCCGGACGTCGCTCTGGATACGTTCGTCCTGGTCGAAGAAGTTGTCGGTCAAGCGCTGCGTCAGTACGGGGCGCACGAAGCACTCGCCGATCAGGACCGGGTCGTTGCCCAGCGCGCGGTAGATCTCGCGCAGCCGTTCGGGGTACGCGGTCTGCCGCTCGATGCGCTGCCACTCGCGGCGCAGCGCCTCCTCGTCGATCCGCGTGTGCCAGAAGCGGTCGAGCGCTTCGGCGCGCTCGAGGAACGTCCGTACCTTGCGCTCGAGGAACGCGCGCGGCACCGCCTCCTCGAACGGACGGGTCGTGCCGACCTGATGCGCATAGAAGACGCGCTCGATCTTCTCCTGCGCGGCGACGCGATCCTCGAAGCTCAGCTCCTGGGCACCGGAGGCCGAGGCGAGTACGAGAAAGGCCGCGGCGAAGAAGACGGTCCGGACGGTGGCTCGACGCATAGACCCCCCTTGGCTCCAGATGGTCCCTACGGGGCGGTGCGCAGGAACACCTCGTCCAGGCTGACGCTGTCGACCGCCTGATTTCCGGCCGTGCGGTCGGTGTCGACGACACGGATCGTGACGGTGCCGGTCAAGCCCGCGGGCAGCGCGCCCACGAGATCGATCCCGTTGTCGGCGAGGGGAAGACTGGCCAGAGTCACAGCGGTGAAATTGACGCCGTCCGTCGAGTACTCGAAGCGGAAGTCGTCGCCATCCGTGCTCGTCGAGCGGAACCCTTCTACGTGGAGCTGCTTGAACGAGCCCGCCCCGACCGTGAACGTCCAGCGATGCTCGAGTCGGCTGATCCGGGTCGCCGGACTGCCACCGGTGACCTCCTCGGTGATCGTCTGCACCAGGTTGTCGGATGACGCGATGTTCCCCAGCGCTCCCGTGGTCGTGCCGAAGACGGCGCTCTCGCCCGTCGCGTCGCTGTCCGTGTGCGGGTTGCCAGCACACGCGCCAGCGCCGTTCGTTCGCGCGGCCTCCGTGCTGTCGGTGCCGAGGCTGCCCAAGCCGCAGTCGTAGCTCTGCGCCTGGACCAGGTAGGCGAACCCCTGACCTGATGCGGGAGCGGTCGCGTCGCTGTAGGACGTCACCGCCACGCCCTCGGCGAGGCACGCGCCGTAGGCGCCGGTGCTCACGGAGTCGAGGTCGCCACGGGTGATCGAGTAGGCGTCGGCGCCGGGGACGGCGCTCCAGGACAGCGCGATCGTTCCCGCCGCAGGCTTGCTCGCCGTCATGCCAGACACCGCAGCGGGCGCCCGATCGCTCGGGTCGCTCAACTGGCAATCGCAGGAGTCTCCTGCACCATCACCGTCCGCGTCCGCTTGACCAGGATTGGACGTGCTCGGGCACACGTCGCACAGGTCGCCCACGCCGTCGATGTCTGTGTCGAGCTGGACCGCGTTGTACGCGCTCGCGCAGTTGTCGGTCGCACATGTAGTGCCAGGGAAGCCCGGGTTGCCGAACGCGTCGCCATCGCTGTCGGTGCAGTCGTCGCACGGATCGCCGGCGCCGTCGACGTCGAGGTCGGCCTGGGTCGGATTGGCATCATCTGGGCAGTTGTCGAGCGCGCACGTGTTGACGGGAAACCCTGGATCGCCGAACGTGTCGCCGTCCAGGTCGGTGCACGTGTCGCAGGCGTCACCGTGAGCGTCCGCGTCGGCGTCGGCCTGATCGGCGTTGGCCAGGCCCGGGCAGTTGTCGCACGCTTCGGGAACGCCGTCGCCCTCGGCGTCGACGTTGACGGAGTAGCGCCCACCGTCGCGGCTGTTAGCGTTGACGCTTCCGTTACGGCCCCCCGCGGTATACATGAGACCGTTTCCGATCCAAGCCGCCCAGTTCGGCCTGCGTGGCTCCGGAGCGTTCACCAACGATGTCGGAGACCACGTGTTGGTCGTCGAGTCGTAGTAGACACCAGCGTTGGTGTAGTGGTCGGGGTCCGGCATGCCGGCCCAGCGCACGAGCCGCGTCCCGGTCCACACACGCGTCGAGGTCGAACCGGTTCCCAGTACGATGCCCGGATCGGGCAGCGGAGTCCAGGTATTGGACACCGGGCTGTAACGCGCGGCTGCGGTTCCGGACGTGGGATGTATCGCGTAGAGCTCGGTCCCGTTCCAGACACACGACCGGCTGTCCCCGGGCACCGTTCCCGCCGCCATGGGCGTCCACGTGTTCGTCGCCAAGTGGAACCGGCCGCCCGACAGGTTGCCCTGCACGCCGGTGCCCCCGTACACGATCATCTCGTCGCCGTCCCAGAACGCGCAGTGCAGGTAGCGATTCAGCGGCGCATTCTCCGTCGGGATGTCGTCCTGCCACTGGTTCGTCGCCGGGTCGTACTGCTGCCCATCGGCCAGCGAATCGGTGACCAGGAAGTTGAGGCCGCCCCACACGAGCAGCCGGTTGCCCGTCCAGACCATGGAGTGGAGCGATCGAGCGTACGGTGCCCCGATCATCGACATCTCGGTCCACACGTCGCCGATCGGGTTGTACAGCAGTCCGTGCCCGGGTACGACTCCAGATGCGCCCTCGTTCGCGCCCCACATGATCGCCAGGCTGCCGGTCCATGCTGGAAGTGGGTCGAACCACAAGGACGTGCCGCTGTTAGGCCGCCCGCTGGGAGGGATCACGCGTCCCGTGTTCGCCAGCGGGTCGTAGGCATAGCCGGGTCCCCCGTACGACAGGAACAACAGCTCGGTGCCGGTCCACGGGGGACTCGCGCCAAGAAGACCGAGTTGCCCGACGTCGGCCGCTGGTCCGCCGGTCGACGTCGGCGTCCAGCTGTCGGCAGCCGGATCGTAACGACCGCCGGTTTGGGTCGGGGTCGTCGAGCCCACCTCGCCGCCCCACACGATCATGCGACTCCCGGTCCAGACGGCGGTGTGGTTCAGGCGGAACGATGGCGTGTTCGTCGGGGAGAAGTCCGGGCCCCACTGGTTCGTCGCGGGATCATAGGCTCGGCCGTTGTCGTATGCGCCCCCGATCCCACCACCCCACACCAGCATTCGGTTTCCTGTCCACACTGCCGTATGCAGCCCCCGGGGCTGGGGCGCACCCACCGTCGTGGTTGCCAACCAGCCCGCCCCTTCGCTCCATCGCCCGCCGGTGTCGGTCTTGAGGCCCAACTGGTCCTCGCCGCCGAACAGGATCATCTCGGTGCCGGCCCAGATCGCGCTGTGATATGCGCGCGCTGCGGGGGCTCCCAAGGTTGGTAGCGCCGTCCACGTATCGGTGCTGGGATTGTAGCGCGCGCCGGTGTTGAGCTTGGTCGACGACGCTCCCAACCCGCCCCACACGATCATCTCGCTTCCGGTCCACACCGCCGTGTGCGACTGTCGGGCCGAGGGCGCCCCGACGCTCGAGATCGGCGTCCATGTGTCGGTAGCGGGATCGTAGCTCGCCCCGTCGCCAGTGAGGGACTGCCCCTGGCCGCCCCAGACGATCATCCTCGTACCGGTCCACACGGCCGTATGTTGCTGTCGAGCCGCCGGCGCGCCTTGAAGCGAGGTCGGCTGCCAGGTGTCGGTCGTCGCATCGTAGCGGCCACCTGTGTTCACCAAGCCGGAAAACTGGCCGGTCTGGCCGCCCCATACGATCATCGCGGTTCCGGTCCAAACACCGGTCGGGCGCGACCGCGGCGTTGGCGCTCCGACCCTGTTGATCAGGCGCCAGGCATCGGTCGACGGATCGTAGCGCCAGCCGGCCGGGTAGGTGACCGCGTTCTCGCCTATGCCGCCCCATACCAGCAGCTCGCTTCCGGTCCATACAGCCGCGTGACGTGACGTGTCGTCGGGGATGTCCTCGAACGGGCCGTTGTCCCACTTGTCGTCGGCGGGGCAGGAGTCGGTCCCTCGCGGCTTCAGAACCTCGTGGAACACGCCCGTACCGGCCGTGCGCCAGATCGTGTCGACCGGATGTAGCTCGAGCCCGAGGGGGCGTGCGTCCTTGGCCCACCAGTCCTGCCAGCTGCGCCTCGGAACGAAGTACTCGGCGACGCGGGCGCCGTTCGTATCTTCGTTCAGCACCTTGCGCACGGTGAAGCCGAGAGGTCCCGTCTCGACCGTTCCGATCCGACCGCGCAGCGCCTCGGCCTGCTGGCGGGCCTCCCCGTGGATCCGCTCGTCCTGGTCGAAGAAGCTGCTCGTCATGCGTTGGACGAGCGTGGGACGCACGAAGCACTCGCCGATGAGCACCGGGTCGTCGCCCAGCGCCGTATAGATCTCGAGGAGGCGATCGGGGAACGCGGCCTGGCGCTCGATGCGCTGCCACTCGCGGCGCAGAGCATCCTCGTCGATCGTCGTGTGCCAGAACCGCTCGAGCGCCTCCGATCGCTCGAGGAACGCTCGCACCTTGCGCTCGATGACCTCGCGCGGGACCGCCTCCTCGAACGGACGCGTCACACCCTGTTGGTGCGCGTAGTACACGCGCTCGATCGCCGTCTGAGCGGCGACACGCTCCTCGAACGTCAGCTCCCGTGCACCGGCGGCCGAGGCGAGTGCGAGAAAGGCCGCGGCGAAGAAGACGCTCCGGACGGTGGCTCGACGCATAGGCCCCCCCTTGGCTCCGGATGGTCTCGATATACGGGCAATCGATGGAACCGTCAATGCGACCGTGGCCAGGAATCTGGCGGACACACTTCGAGGCTAAGATTCGAGACCTGACCCCATGGACCTGCGGATCGACGGAGACGGGGCCGATCGGCTCGTGCTGGCGCACGGCGCGGGGGCGCCGATGGACTCGCCGTTCCTCGCCAAGGTGGCTAAAGGTCTCGCCGCACGCGAGATCCAGGTCGTGCGGTTCGAGTTCCCGTACATGAGCGCGCGGCGCAGCGGTGGACGTCGAGGCGCACCCGATCCCACGCCGGTGCTCGAGCGGACGTGGCGCGAGGTGATCGAGCAACTGGGTGGCGGACCCGGTCTCGTGATCGGCGGCAAGTCGCTCGGCGGGCGGATCGCCAGCATGATCGCCGACGACGTCGGCGCGCGGGGCCTCGTCTGTCTGGGCTACCCGTTCCATCCGGCGGGGCAGGCCGCTCGATTGCGCACGGCGCACCTGGCGCAGCTCGCCACACCGACCCTGATCGTCCAGGGCGAGCGCGACGCGCTCGGGAGCGCGGACGAGATCGCGGGCTATGCGCTCGCGCCGACGATCCGCGTTCTGATCCTCGAGGACGGCGACCACTCGTTCGCTCCGCGCGTCCGCTCGGGGCGCACCATGGCGGAGCATCTGGAGCGGGCGATCGACGCGGCGGCCGCGTTCATCGGCGAGCTCTCCGGTCGGGGCGCTTGATCGCTCGATCGAGCCGCTGACTGAGCGCGCCCGCCGGGTCGTCGACCGAGATGCGCAGCACCAGCGGGTCGGCCGCGGTATCGACCGCCGTGACCTCGGCGTCCAGGCGCTCGGCGAGCGCCGACGCGAGGCGCTCACCGTGGCTCGCGCCCCACCGCGGGTCGGTGCTGCGCACGGTCAACAGCACCTCGAGGGCCGCGCTCGGCGTGAACCCGCCGGCGACGGTCAGCGCCTGCACGGTCGACAGGTCGACGTCTTCGACCGGACGACCGGTGAGCCAGCCCAGGATCGCGGCGCACGCTCCGTCTTCGTTCAGCGCGGCCCCGCGCAGGCGCGCCGTCTCGGGCAGCCCGGCGAGCAGCTCCTCGAGCTCTCCCGCCTCGTGGGCACTCGGCGTCCGCCGGTCGAGCGCTTCGACCGTGCTCTTCGCGCGGTCGACGTCGGTCGTGAGGAACACGCCGTCCGTGCGAAAGAAGAACGCCGTGCCGCTCCGCCGCACGCGGTAGATCTGCTCGCCCGCGTGCTCGATCTGCTCGAGGTCGCCATCCCGGCGCGCGGCGAAGCCCAGGAACCAGTCGATGATGCGGATGCGGTTGCCCATGGTCGGCACGCTCGCGGCGAACAGGTGGTCGCGCTCGCCCGTCGCGCCGCGCCTGAGGCTCCACGTCACGGTCAGCGGGAACAGCTGACGCAGCTCGCGCTCGTCGCTCTCGCTCGACCACCGCCGGAATACCTCGGGGACGAACGGCACGGCGGCGCGGTTGCGGTCGAGCCCCTCGAGGAGCGCCGCGAACGCCTGCTCGGTTCCGGGATCCTCGATACGTAGCGTCCACTCGACGTGCGCGAGCGTCGATCGATCGAGCAGCCGCGCGGGCTCGAGCAGCTCTCCCGGGCGCTTGAGCCACGACACGAACCCGATGCACGCGCCGACCGACGCGAGGAGCAGGATGCCGCAGCCCACGCCACAGCCGACGACGACCTGCCCCGTGCGGTTCATCGCCCCGAGCACCGTGTTAGAATCGCGCCACGCATGAACCAGCCTCGGCTGACGCTCGGAATCGAGGAAGAGTACCAGATCATCCACCCCGAGACGCGGGAGCTCAAGTCGTACATCCAGGAGCTGCTCGAGGAAGGCCGCGAGGTCCTGCCCGGGCAGTTCAAGTCCGAGTTCCTGCAGTCGCAGATCGAGGTCGGGAGCAACATCTGCTCGAACATCGCCGAGGTTCGCGCGGAGATCGTCCGGCTGCGACGCACCGTGTGCGAGGTCGCCGCGTCGCGTGGCCTGCGCGTCGCCGCCGCCGGGACGCATCCGTTCTCGCGCTGGAGCACGCAGCAGGTCACGGCGGGCGAACGGTACACCAAGCACGAAGAGAACATGGCCGACATCGCGCGGCAGATGCTCGTGTTCGGCATGCACGTGCACGTCGGGATCGACGACCTCGAGCTACGCATGGACGTGATGAACCAGGCGCGGTACTTCATCCCGCACCTGCTCGCGCTGTCGACGAGCTCGCCGTTCTGGCACGGCCGCGAGACCGGGCTCAAGTCGTATCGCACGATCATCCTGGGCAACCTGCCGCGCGCCGGGATCCCGCCGTCGTTCCGCTCGTGGAGCGAGTACGAGCGGTTCGTCGATACGCTGGTCGCGACGAACTGCATCGACGAGCCGACGAAGATCTGGTGGGACATGCGGCCGAACCCCAAATACCCGACGCTCGAGTTCCGGTTCCCCGACATCTGCACGACGGTCGAAGAAGCGGTGTGCCTCGCGGCGGTGCTGCAGGGGATCGTGGCCAAGCTGATCCAGCTGCGCGAGGCCAACGTGGTGTGGCGCGACTACCGGCGCAACCTGATCAACGAGAACAAGTGGCGCGCCGTGCGCTACGGAGTCGACGGCAAGCTGATCGACTTCGGCAAGCGCGCGGAGCTCCCGCTGCGCGACCTGGTGCTCGAGATCCTGGCCTGGATCGACGACGTGGTGGACGACCTCGGGATCCGTCGCGACGTCGAGTACGTGCACACGATCCTGCGCGACGGGACGAGCGCCGATCGACAGCTCCGCATCTATCGCGAGACCGGCGACCTCAAGCGCGTCGTCGATCACCTGATCACCGAGACGTCGGCCGGCTGCTTCTAGATCCGCTCGACGAGCCGCTCGGCCAGGCGGACCAGCTCGTTGCGCTCGAGGCCGCGGTGGCGCTCGGGATAGCGCGCAAGCGCGTCTCGAGCTCGGGCCAGGAGCGCCGTCGCGCCCGCGCGATTCCCGCGCTGCGCATGGCAAGCGGCGACCGCGAGCTGGGCCAGCGCGCGAAAGAACGCCCGATCGGCCTCGACCGGCTCCGCGTGCCATAGCTGCTCGAACGCCTCGTGCGCCTCGAAGCAGCGCTCGGCGACGAGGAGCGACACGGCGTCTTCGACGGTGCTGGCGGCGGGGCCCTGGAGCTCGCTTGGGACGCCCGCGGGCAGCGGCCGGCCGAGACGATCGCGCGGCCGCTCGACGGGCGCCTGGGTGTGCGGGAGCGCGCGCGAGATCCGTGGCAGCCAGTCGCCGGCGCGTCCGCGCAGCGTGTGGTCGACAACGGCGCTCAGCTCGGTCGGCTCGGGGTTGATCTCGACCGTCAGCCGGCCGTGCCTAGCTGCGGCCTCGACCGGTCCGCGGATGTACGGGAACAGCGCCGAGGTGCCGGCGACGAGCACGAGGTCGGGCGGATCGCGCTCGAGCTCGCTGGCGATCCGGCGGACCTTGTCGAGCGGCAGCATCTCGCCGAACAGCACGGCGTCGGGGCGCAGGGGAGCGTCGCAGGCCGGGCAGCAGGGGGCGCGCTCGAGCGCGGCGAGGTCCGAGCGCGCGAGCCCGCGCCGCGTCCAGCAGCGCGGGCAGAGCGTCGTGTCGAGGCTGCCGTGGATGTCGATGACGTTCTTGCTCCCCGCCGCCTGGTGCAGCCCGTCGACGTTCTGCGTCAGGAGCACGAAGCGCTCGACGCGATGCTCGAGCGCGACGAGCGCGTAGTGCGCGGGGCCCGGACGCGCGTCGAGCGCCTGGCGCGCGAGCTGGGCCAGCGCGCGCCACGTGCGATCGGGATCGCGAGCGAGCGTCGAGCCCGACAGGGCCTCGACCGTGCGCTCGCCTTCCTCGGGGTCGTCGTAGATCCCGCCCGCGCCGCGGTACGTGCGGATCCCCGACTCGGCGGACACGCCGGCGCCGGTGATCGCGCCGACCGAGCGGATGCTGCGCAGGCGATCGAGGAGCCCCTGGTCCAGGTCGTTCGAACGTTCCATCGCCCGCATCCTACGAGCACCGCGGCGTTGTCGCATTACAATCGCCGGCCATGTCGCGCGTCCGCTCGAACCCGCAGGATCCCCGCGTGTGGCCCGTGATCGGCGCCTCGGCGGTCGGGACGATGATCGAGTGGTACGACTTCTACATCTTCGGCAGCCTGGCCACGATCCTTTCCCCGCAGTTTTATCCGCCGGGCAACGAGACGCTCGCGCTCATCGCCTACCTCTCGACCTTCGCCGTGGGGTTCGTCGTCCGGCCGTTCGGCGCGCTATTCTTCGGGCGCATCGGCGACCTCGTCGGCCGGAAGTACGCGTTCGTCGTGACGCTCGTGGTGATGGGTGGGGCCACCGCTCTCGTCGGCGTCCTCCCGACCTACGGAACGGTGGGCGTCCTCGCCCCCGTCGCGCTCCTGGTGATCCGCGTGGCGCAGGGCCTGGCGCTGGGCGGGGAGTACGGCGGCGCGGCGGTCTACGTGGCCGAGCACGTCCCGGACGGCCGCCGTGGGTTCTACACGAGCTTCATTCAGATCACGGCCACGCTGGGGCTGTTCCTGTCGCTCGCCGTGGTGCTGATCGTCCAGGGCGCGATGTCGGAAGCCGCGTTTCGCGCCTGGGGCTGGCGCGTGCCGTTCCTCGTGTCGATCGTACTCGTCGGCGTCTCGCTCTACATCCGCCTGCGGATGCAGGAATCGCCGATCTTCCGCCACATCCGGGCTACGGGCATGACCTCCGCCCGGCCGCTGGCCGAGGCGTTCGCGCGGCCCGAGAACTTGAAGCGCGTGCTGGTGTCGCTGTTCGGCGCGACCGCCGGGCAAGGCGTCGTCTGGTACACGGGTCAGTTCTACGCGCTGTTCTACCTGCAGACGGTCCTGCGCGTGCACCCGACGTCGGCCAGCTCCATCGTCGCCGCCGCGCTGCTCCTGGGCCTGCCGCTGTTCGTCCTGTTCGGCGCGCTCAGCGACCGCCTCGGACGAAAGTGGATCATGATGGCCGGCTGCCTCCTCGCCGCCGTGTCGTACGTGCCGATCTATCACGCGATGCGCGATGCCGCGGGATCCGAGGTCGACAGCGTGGCGTCCGAGCGCAATCCGACGACGGGGGCGATCAGCCTCACGCCGCAGACGGTGGTCGACGGCGTGGCGCGGCCGGCGGCGCAAGTGCTTCCGTTCCGGGGCCTGGTCGACCTGCTGCAGCAGCCGGCGGCGATCCGCCTGACCCTGCTCGTCCTGGTGCAGGTCGTGTTCGTGACGATGGTCTACGGGCCGATCGCGGCGTATCTCGTCGAGGCGTTCCCCGCGCGCATCCGGTACACGGCGCTGTCGCTCCCGTACCACATCGGCAACGGCGTGTTCGGAGGGCTGCTGCCCGTCGTCGGCCTGTCGATCGTGGCCCAGACGGGGAACATCTACGCCGGCCTGTACTACCCGATCGCCGTCGCTGGCGCGACGTTCGTCGTCGGCTCGTGGCTCCTGCCCGAGACGCACAGCGTGCTCATCTGGAACGAGGTCGAGCGCGATCCGTCGTAGGCGCAGGTCACTACGAGCTGCGCCTGAGCTGCTCCAGCTCTTCGAGCGTGCGCGGCCAGTCGTCGCGCAACAGGCGCGACAGCGCCCGGTCGGCGAGCAGGCGCCCGCCGGTCTGGCAGGACGCGCAATAGTTCGCTTCGTTGTCCGCGTAGACGATGCGCTGGACCGGGCTCCCGCAGACGGGGCACGGCTTGCGGTACTTTCCGTGGACCGCCATGCCCTCGCGGAACGCCGTGACCTTCGCCGGGAACTCACAGCCTGCTTCCTCGCGCAAGCGCTGCGTCCACTCGACGAGCACAGCCCGGATCGATTCCCCCAGTCGGGCGATCGTCACGTCGTCGAGGCGGTCCGTGCGCTCGAACGGCGACATGCGTGCGCGGTGCAGGATCTCGTCCGAGTACGCGTTGCCGATCCCGGACAGGATCCGCGGATCGGTCAGCGCCCGCTTGATCGTGTGCGGCTCGCGCCGTAGCGCGCGCGCCAGCTCGCCCGTGGTCGAGCGCAGCGGGTCGATGCCGCCCGCGTCGTGCTCGCGGAGACGCTCCCGGCCGCGCACGACGTGCAGCGAGGCACGCTTCTTCGTTCCGGCCTCGGTCAGGAGCAGCGTGCCCGAGGAGAAGTCGAATGCCGCGAGACCGAGGCGACCCGGGATCTTGGCGCCGCGGTCGTTCCAGCGCAGGCGGCCCGCGATCATCAGGTGGATCAGCAGGAACAGGTCGCTCTCGAGCCCGACGGCGATGCGCTTCCCCACGCGCTCGACCGTCTGCACGGTCTGACCCACGCAGGCGTCGAGCGGCGGATCGACCGAGCGCAGGAGGAACGGGCTCGCCAGGCGCACCGCGTCGAGCCGCGCGCCCCGGATGCGCCGCTCGAGACACTCCACGTACACGGTGACGTCGGGCAGCTCGGGCACGGAGGAATTGTACGAATTGTACGGGGTCAGGTCTCGGGGTCAGGTCTCGGGGTCAGGCACTTTGACCTGACCCCGAGACCTGACCCCATAATGGAGCCCATGCCGACCATTCCGACGATCGACGACGTGCGAGCCGCGGCGCGGCGGATCGCGCCGTACACGCACCGCACGCCGATCGTCGTGTCCGGGGCGTTCGACGACGAGCTCGATGCGATCGTGTTCTTCAAGTGCGAGAACCTGCAGAAGGTCGGCGCGTTCAAAGCCCGGGGGGCGACGAACGCGGTGATGCGGCTCGACGAAACGGCGGCGCGCCGCGGCGTGGTCACGCACTCCTCGGGGAACCACGGCGCCGCGCTGGCGTACGCCGCGGGGAAGCGCAGGATCCCATGCGTCGTGGTGATGCCGACGGACGCGCCGGAGATCAAGGTGCGCGCCGTGCGCGGCTACGGTGCCGAGGTCGTGCTCGTCGAGCGCAAGGCGCGCGAGGAGACCGCGCAGCGTCTCGTCGCCGAGCGCGGGCTCGAGCTGATCCATCCGTTCGAGCACCCGGACGTCGTCGCCGGGCAAGGCACGGCGGCGCTCGAGCTGCTCGACCAGGTCGGTGCGCTCGACGTGCTGGTCGCGCCGGTGGGCGGCGGCGGACTGCTCACGGGGAGCACGATCACGCTGCGCGCTCTCAGCCCGCGCACCGAGATCTGGGGCGCCGAGCCCGAGGTCGCCGACGACGCACGCCGCTCGCTCGCGAGCGGCGTGCACCAGCCCGCGGTCGAGAGCCCGCGCTCGTGGTCGGACGGTCTCCTGACGCGGCTCGGTACGCTCGCCTTCGAGGTCCTGCATGGGGCGGGCGCGCAGATCGTCACGGTCAGCGAGGCCGAGACGCTGCGCGCGGCGTGGGACGTGGCGCAGCGCATGAAGCTCGTCGTCGAGCCATCCGGAGCGACGGTGCTCGCGGCGCTGCGCGCGCGGAGGGACGAGCTCGGCGGCAAGCGTATCGGCGCGATCTTCAGCGGCGGGAACACCGACTTCGCCTGGCTCGCGGATCCGACGTTGCGCCGGGAATGAAGGCCGGGGGCTATTTCGGCGGCTCCTTGCGGCGGAGCTGGCGCACGACCTCGTCGTAGTACGGGCGGTCTTTGAGGCTCGCGTACTCGCCGGGGAAGCACACGGTGATCACGTCGGCCGTCTCCTCACCGAACGCGCCGAGCATCACCGCACAGCGCTGACCGTTCGCCAGGCGCGTGCTGTCGATCATCGGAAAGTCGAAGTACCCGACCTCGAACTCGGCCCGCGTGACCTCGGGGACCGCGACCGAGCTGACCTCGAGCCGTAGCAGGAGCAGCTCGGCTTCGGGGTCCGCCCGGAGGATGCGCAAGCTGACCTCGCTCGAGCTGCCATCGACGTCGAGCGTGGCCGGATCGAGCGCCACGCCGCCGGCGCCGGCCGCGGTGAGCTCGGCCAGATCGACCGTGCGGCGGAACGAGTCGCCGCGCAGCTCGAGCGCGAACCGCTGGCGGTCGGCGATCTCCCGGCCCACCTGGCGCAGTCGCCGAGCGTAGTACGCGCGGTCCTTGTCCTGCGTCTGCTCGATCTGCCGGGTCAGGTCGACAAACAGCGGCTTGAGGTCGAGCGAGTCGTGGAAGTTGTACGCCAGGAGCTCGAGGTGCAGGAGCCGGGCGCTGAGCGAGCCGGCCTCGGGCGCGAGGTACGACTGGATCACCGACACGAGCATGTCCTTGCGCAGGTTGCTCTCGGCCTGCTCGCGCTGGCTCATCAGCTCGGAGTACAGCCGGGAGTCCGTCGTCTGGATCTGCTGGCGCTCGATCATGCTCGAGCCGGCAAAGCCGACCGCGGCCACCGCGAGCGCCGTGAACAGGCCGCCCAGCGGCTGGACGAACACGGCGACCTTGTCCCACGGGTCCTTGCGTTCGGACATCGAGCCGCGCCGCTACTTGCGCCGGGCCGTGTACTTGCCGTCCTTGGCCTCGAGCACGAGGTCGACCTGGACGCCCTGATCGTAGGACGCGACCTCGAGCGCAGGTGACTGGCCCTTGTAGGTCAGCGTCAGCGTGCACTTGCCCTTCTCGGCTACCGTGACGTGGTACGTGCCGGTCTTGTCGGTCTTGACCGCCGGGTACGCCTTGTCGCCGCACTTGGCCGCGACGGTCGTGCCGTCGGCCACCGGCTTTCCGCCCTCGGTCACGGTGCCGTAGATCTCGCCCGCATGAGCGGCCGTGGCACCGAGGACGATCGAGAACACGAGACACGAGGCTCGCTTGCGCATTGCATTTCCTCCAGACCCCCATTGTAGGGGGCACGCGCCCTGTCGCACCAGGCGCGCCGTGAGAGCAGAATGGCGCGGTGGACCGCCCGACGTTCCGCGATCATTTCTCCCGCGTCGCGGGCGCGTACGCCACGTTCCGCCCGAGCTATCCGGCCGAGCTGTTCGAGTTCGTTGCCGGGCTCGCACCGGCGCGCGCCCGGGCTTGGGATTGCGGCACCGGGTCGGGGCAAGCGGCGCTCGGCCTGGCCCTCAGCTTCGCTCGAGTCGTGGCCACGGACGCGAGTCCAGCCCAGCTCGAGCGGGCGCCGCGCCATCCGCGCGTGTCCTACGTCGGCTCGGCAGCCGAGGCGTGTCCACTCGCCAACCGCACGATCGACCTGGTCGTTGCCGCGCAGGCGCTGCACTGGTTCGACCGGCCGGCGTTCTTCGCCGAGGCGCGTCGCGTGCTGGTCGACCGTGGCGCGATCGCCGTATGGTGCTACGGCCTCGCGCGGATCGCGCCGGAGATCGACCCGTCGATCGAGCGACTCTACGCCGAAACGCTCGGGGCGTTCTGGCCGTGGGAGCGGTCGCTCGTCGATCGGCGCTACGCGGACATCGAGCTTCCGTTCGACGAGGTCGAACCCCCGATGCTGGCGATCGAGCAGCACATGACGCTCGACGCCTTCGCTGGATACGTCGGGACATGGTCGGCGGCAGAGCGGTTCCGCGATGCCACGGGCGTGGACCCGCTGCCGGGGTTCGTGCGCGAGCTCGAGGCGGTGTGGGGCGACCCGGCTACGGAGCGCGTCGTGCGCTGGCCCCTGGCGATCCGCGCCGGGAGAAAACCCCAAATGGGGTAGAAACGGAGAGTGTCCCCGTTTTCAGCGGCGGCGCTTGCTGTGGCGCTTCAGGTCGCCCGCGGGCATCCACACGGGATCGCCCCGCTCGGGCTGGATGCGGTAACCGGCGGCGCGGATCCCGCCCGAGAACTCGTGATCGGATTCGAAGGCCACCACGCGGCCGATCGGCTCCCCGGTCTCTTCCCACACGAGATCGTCTCCCGGCGAGAACGATCGCGTCGCCGCTACCCAGGTCGGGGCGAACGTCAGCGCGACGAGCCCCACGAGCACGGCCACCGCGACGCCCAGCGTGACGGTCGAGCCGAGCATGGACTTGACCGCAGCGAGCATCTCGGCGCGCGTCGGCGCGTTCGTCGATTCGACTTCGCCCTTGTCGTAGCGTGCCCGGGCCTGCAAGTTGGCGAGCGTGTCATACGCCGCCTGGATCCTGCCGATGTGCGCGACGCGCTGCCCCGTCTGATGCGCGCGCTTCAGGAACTCGTAGGACAGCTTGATCTCTTCGAAGCTCGCCGTGGGCGAGACGTTCAGCGCGGCGTAATACCGCTGCGGGTCCCGATCGCGCATGGCTCCTCCCAAAGGCCCCCAAGCCAGGCGCAGAGGAATCTGGGCCCCGGACCGCGGGCGAGCAAGTCGCGCCGCTCTCCTTTGTTATAGTCGGCCGCCTGCGAGGCGCCGATGCTGCTGTGCGAGTCGCGACAGGTCACGGCCGTCCACCGGCGCATCCTGGCCCTGGCGTTTCTCGGCTGGACGTTCGATTTCTATGACCTGATCCTGTACACGTTCTTGACCCGTGCGATCAGCGCCGACCTCGGGCTGAGCCACATGGGACACGGGTTCGCGATCGGTCTGTCCTTCGCGGCGACGGCGGTCGGGGGGATCGCGAGCGGGGTTCTGGCGGACCGCTTCGGCCGGCGCCGGCTCGTGTCCTGGACGATCCTGGTCTACAGCGTGGGGAGCCTGCTCTCGGGGCTCGCCACGAGCGAAGCGATGCTCCTTGTGGCGCGGGCGATCACCGGCCTCGGCGTCGGTGGCGAGTGGGCCGCGGGCCACTCGCTCGTGGCCGAGACGTTCCCGCCCGATCGGCGTGGCCGCGCCGGTGCGCTGCTCCAGACGGGGGCCCCGGTCGGCGTCGCCCTGGCCACGATCGTCGGGACGCTCGTCGCGCCCGCGGTCGGTTGGCGCGCGTGCCTCGTCGGCTCGAGCGCCACGGCGCTTCTCGCGTTCGTCGCGCGACGGTACATGCCGGAGTCGGACCTGTGGCTGCGAGGAGGAACGCGACGCTTCGGCGCCGGGATCGCGCGCCTCGTTGCGGGCGACCTGGCGCGGCGCTTCTGGCTCGCCTTCGTTCTCACGGCGCTCAACCTGGCGTCGTACTGGCTGACCTACTCGTGGCTGCCCGAGTACCTGCGCGGTCGCGGCCTGACGCTCGCCCAGTCGGGCGGGTACTACGCCGTGATCATCGCCGGCGAGCTCGTCGGCTACCTGAGCTTCGGGTGGTTCTCGGACCGGCTGGGGCGGCGCCCCGCGTTCTCACTGTTCGCGGTCACGATGGCTCTCGGGCTCCTGCCGCTCACGGTCCTGTGGGAGCGGTTCGCCGACGCTCCGGCGCTGATCTTCGGGGCAATGGTGCTGGTCGGCCTCGGCACCGGCACGTGGAGCAACTTCGGCCCGATGCTGGCCGAGCTGTTCCCGACGCACCTGCGGAACACGGCCATGGGCTCGATCCTGAACCTCGCGCGGGGAATGCAGCTCGTGGGGCCGATCCTCATCGCCGCGCTCGAGCCGCGCTACGGCATGGCGAGCGGGATCGGGCTCTCCGCGGTGTTCGCCGTGTCCGCCGCAGCGTGGATCTGGCTCCTGCCCGAGACGAAAGGTTCCGTTCTCTGAAACGGGGACACTCTTCGTTTCTGCCCCATTTGGGGCAAAAAAGCCGAATGTCCCCCTTTACAGCCGGCAAACGGGCTCCCTATGCTCGTCCGGCCGCAGGCGGCGGCGGAGGGGAACGATGCACAAGGCGGGAGCGACCGAAAGCGCACCGGCGCGCGAGTTCAAGCCGTTCGTCCCGGCGTCGGAGCTCGGCGTGCCCGAGTTCACGGTCAAGGCGATCGTGCTCGGCGCCGTGTTCGGCATCCTCTTCGGCGCGGTCACCGTGTACCTGGCCCTGCGCGCCGGTCTGACCGTCTCGGCCTCGATCCCGATCGCCGTGCTCGCCATCGCCGTGTTCAAGAGGGTCGGCAAGTCGACGATCCTCGAGAACAACATCGTCCAGACGATCGGCTCGGCCGGCGAGTCGATCGCCGCCGGCGTCGTGTTCACCGTCCCCGCGTTCCTGTTCATTGCCGGCGGCGCGGCCCAGGGGATGTTCAACATCGGCCAGATCATCACGCTGGCGGCGGTCGGCGGCATCCTCGGCGTCCTGATGATGGTGCCGATGCGCCGCGCGCTGATCGTCAAGGAGCACGGGACGCTGCCGTATCCCGAGGGGACCGCCTGCGCCGAGGTGCTCGTCGCCGGCGAGCGCGGCGGCGAGATGGCCAAGACGGTGTTCGCCGGCTTCTGGCTCGCCATGGCCTACACGTTCGCCAACAAGCTGTTCGCGCTGTGGCGCGAGGTGCCGCGCCTCCTGGTCACCGGTCCCACGAACCCGTACAAGAACGCAACGCTGACCAGCGAGGTCACGCCGGAGTATCTGGGCGTCGGGTACATCATCGGCCCGCGCATCTCGGGGATCATGGTGTCGGGCAGCGTTCTCTCCTGGCTCGCTCTCATCCCGCTGCTTTCGCTCCTCGTGCCCGAGGAGACGATCAAGGCCGACCTGCTCAAGCTGGGCTTCACCGAGGGATGGATGGCGGCGAACAGCCAGGCCAACTGGGTGTACCGCGCATACATCCGCTACATCGGCGCCGGCGCCGTCGCGATGGCCGGCGTGATGACGCTCATGCGCACGCTGCCCGTGATCTACCGTTCGATCCGCGACTCCGTCCGCGAGCTGCGGGCCGGTGTCGGCGGTCGTGGGCTCTCGCGCACGGAGCGCGACATCCCGATCACGTACGTCGCCGTCGGCTCGGTGCTGCTCGCGGTCTTGATCCCGCTGATCCAGCCGATGCCGGTCGGCTTCCCGTGGTCGATGCTCGTGAGCCTGCTGATCGTGCTGTTCGGCTTCTTCTTCGTGGCCGTATCGTCGCGCATCGTCGGGCTGATCGGCTCGTCGTCGAACCCGATCTCGGGCATGACGATCGCGACGCTGCTCGGCACGTGCCTGATCTTCGTCCTCGTCGGCTGGGCCGACGCCGGGACGTCGCAGGCGGCCGTGCAGGGCGCGGCGCTCTCGGTCGGTGCGATCGTGTGCATCGCGGCAGCGAACGCCGGCGCCACGTCGCAGGACCTGAAGACCGGCTACATCGTCGGCGCGACGCCGGTGCATCAGCAGGTCGGGCTGCTGATCGGTGTGTTCGCGTCGGTCGCCGTCATCGGCTACACGCTGATGCTCATGCACGGTTCGACCTGGGGGCCGATCGGCTCCGAGAGGCTGCCCGCGCCGCAGGGCACGCTCATGGCGACGATCATTCAGGGCGTGCTCTCGCGCGATCTGCCCTGGGGGTTCATCTTCGTCGGCGCCGCGCTCGCAGTGATGGTCCAGCTGTGCGGCGTGAGCGGCCTGGCCTGGGCGGTCGGCGCCTACCTGCCGATCTCGACCACGTTTCCGATCTTCGTCGGCGGCGCGATGCGCTTGCTTGCGGACAAGATCCGGGGCAAGGCCGAGGAGAGCGAGATCTCCTCCGGCATGCTCTACGCGACGGGCCTCGTCGCTGGCGGGTCGATCGCCGGCCTGTTGACGGTATTGATCGCCCAGATCCCGCTCGGCGGCGAGATGGGCGGCTTTGCCGACCTGCTCAACAACCGCGGCGAGGGCATCCAGGAGAGCATGGGCGTGTGGCCGGCCTCGATCCTCGCGCTCTTGATCTTTGCCGGCCTCTGCACCCTGCTCGTCCGCCGCGCCCTCCGGCAGCTCGAGGCGTAGGGGCGTAGGGGTCAGGTCTCCGGGTCAGGTCTCCGGGTCAGGTCTGCATATTGGTTACCTTGTCGCAACTGGCCTGATCGCTTCACGGATTGTCGATCGGCGCTCGGCGGTCGATCGTTTGATCCGGCCATGTCCAGACCCCTTCGGCTCGCCCTTGCTGGCGGCGTCTACCATCTGGTTTCACGCGGAAACGCCCAAGCGTCCATCTTCAGCGACGAGCACGACCGACTTCAGTTCTTCGAATGCCTGGACGAGGCTCTGTCGACGTACGCAGCCCGTTGCCACGCCTACTGCCTCATGGGTAACCACTATCACTTGTTGGTCGAGACCGAGCGTCCGAACATCTCACGCGTCATGCGACAGATCAACGGCGTCTACAGCCAACGCTACAACCGACGTCACCGCCGTACCGGTCATGTGCTCCAGGGCCGTTTCTCAGCGACTCTCGTGGATCGGGACACATACCTTCTCGAGGTTTGCCGCTACATCGTGCTGAACCCAGTGCGCGCTAGCCTGGTCAGGCGGCCAGAGGATTGGCCATGGAGCAGTCACCTGGCATACCTCGACTTCGTCGTGGCGCCTTCCTTCTTGTGCACGAGTTGGATCTTGTCGGTTTTCGATCCGCGAGGAGGGTCCCACGCGCGAGAATCGTATGCGCGCTTCATCGAGGATGTGCCGACCCGACCCGATCTCATCGAGCAGATCCGTCGCGCGCCAGCGTCGCTGGGCGACCAGAACTTCACCGGCCCGCTCGACGACAAGATCAGGAGACCTGACCCTGAGACCTGAGAATCATCTAGTAGGCCCCCTTTTCACCGAGGTACAACCGGGTGTTGCCACACAGCCCCGTACCTCGGGGAGGAGAGGAGGCCTGCGTGAGACTCTACTGCGGGATCGATCTGCACTCCAACAACGTGTTCCTGGTGATTCGGGACCAGGACGGCCGCCCCGTGTTTCGGCGGAGGTTGGCGACGGACCTCGGCCTGATCCTGTCGGCGCTCGAGCCGTTTCGTGCAGAGCTCGCGGGGATAGCGGTCGAGTCGACGTTCAACTGGTACTGGCTCGTGGACGGGTTGATGGCGAGCGGGTACCAGGTGCACTTGGCCAATCCGACCGCGATGCAACCGTACAGCGGATTGAAGCATGCGGACGACGGTTCCGATGCGGCCTGGCTGGCGGAGATGCTGCGGCTTGGGGTGTTGCCCGAGGGCTACATCTACCCGCGGGCACAACGAGGGCTGCGGGACTTGATGCGTCGGCGGATCCGTCTCGTTCAGCAGCGCACGGCGTTGCTCTTGACGCTGCAGAACCTCGTGCAGCGGAGCACGGGACAGCGCACGAAGGGAGTGGAGCTGCTCGAGTGGGACGCCGAGCTGGTGGATGGAAACGTGACCTTGGCCCTG
Source organism: uncultured Acidobacteriota bacterium (assembly GCA_963824225.1). Taxonomy (GTDB): domain Bacteria; phylum Acidobacteriota; class Polarisedimenticolia; order Polarisedimenticolales; family Polarisedimenticolaceae; genus CAWGOF01. The sequence goes on from CAWGOF010000003.1 coordinate 3,370,730, forward strand.
ACGGCGACGCAGCGTGTGGCGGTGTGCCTGAGTCAGGAGATCCACGAGCTCGAGCTCGAGGTGCGGCGGCAGCTGCGGCCCGACCCGCTGTACGAGCTGCTGAAGACGGTGCCCGGCGCAGGCCCGATCCTCGTGCCGACGATCCGACTCGAGACCGGCGACGTCGCGCGGTTTCCGTCGGCCGGTCACTACGTGTCGTACTGCCGCAACGTGGGGAGTCGGCACACGAGCAACGGCAAGCTCAAAGGTCAGGGCAAAACGAAGAATGGCAACCGGTACTTGGCCTGGGCCTGGCTCGAGGTCGCGCACTTTGCGATCCGGTACCACGCACCGATCCGGAGCTACTACCAACGCAAGCTGGCGCGGAGTCATCGGCTGGTGGCCTTGAAGGCCGTAGCGCACAAGCTCTCGCGAGCCGGGTTCTACGTGATGCGCGACCGGGTGCCGTTCGCAATGGAGAAAGCGTTCGGGTAGCTGTGGGCGGACGCCGCCGATCCCTGCGTAGGGGTTGGCTCGACGCCCTCAGACCTGAGTGGGAGGCGGCGTCTTCCCTCCAGCGATTCCGCGGATGCGCCCTGACCGTGAGCCACGAGGGGTTGGACCCGGAAACGGGAGCCACGAGATCTGACCCACTGCACGCTTGGACGCGGTCGGGAACCAATGGTTTTCTGGGGCACCAATGGTGCCAGGGAGTCCGGGTCTTCGACCCACGACTCTTGATCCAGATGGGTGACTGGCGCGGATCCGACAGGGCTCAAGCCCGAACGGCTCCGACACCGCATCCCGGCGAAGACCCCGGGCGCGCAGCGGCGGATCGCTGGCTCAACGTACACAGAAGTCACGCGTCCCGGCCCGGTCGCCGGGACGCGCAAGCAGAAGTCCGCTCAGAAGGTGCCAGTTGACGGGGGCCTCCTAATGGGTGACCCCCGCTACGGCAACAAGACGGTGGAGCCGGTGGTGCGGCGGGCCTCGAGGTCGGCGTGGGCGCGCGCGGCATCGGCGAGCGGGTAGGTCTGGCGGACCTCGACGCGGACGTCGCCCGACAGCACGACGTCGAACAGCTCCCGGCTCGCGGCCACGAGGTCCTCGCGCCGTGCGATGTACGTCATGAGGGTCGGACGGGTCAGGAACAGCGAGCCCTTGGTCGAGAGCACGCCGATGTCGAACGGAGCGATGGCGCCCGACGACTGCCCGAAGCTGACGATCATGCCGAGCGGTGCGAGGCAATCGAGCGACCGCAGGAACGTGTCCCGCCCGACCGAGTCGTAGACCACGGGGACCCCTGCGCCCGCGGTGATCTCGCGCACGCGGGCCACGAAATCCTCTTCGCGATACAGGATCGTGTGCTGGCAGCCGTGCGCCCGGGCGAGGGCCGCCTTCTCCTCGCTCCCGACCGTGCCGATCACGGTTGCGCCCAACCGCCGAGCCCACTGGCACACGATCAGGCCGACGCCGCCCGCCGCGGCGTGGACCAGGATCGTCTCGCCTTCGCGCACGCGATGCGTGCGGCGCACGAGGTAGTGCGCGGTCAGCCCCTTGAGCATCAGCGCCGCGGCGAGCCGGTCGGAGATGCCGTCGGGGAGCCGGATGACAAGCCCGGCGACGATGTTGCGCTCGACGGCGTAGGCTCCGGCGGCCATCGGGTACGCGACACGATCGCCCACCGCCAGGTCGGTCACGCCCGGGCCGAGCGCCTCGACGACGCCCGCGCCCTCGCGTCCCAGGACCGCGGGCAGGCTGGGCAACGGGTAGAGCCCGGTGCGATGGTACGTGTCGATGTAGTTGAGCCCGATCGCCGTTTGCCGGATCCGCACCTCGTCCGGCCCCGGCGGATCGAGCGGGACCTCCTCGTACGTCAGAACCTCGGGTCCGCCGGCCCTGTGGATCCGCACTGCACGTGTAATTTCCATGGGGTCAGGTCTCCGGGTCAGGTCTCCGGGTCAGGTCTCCGGGTCAGGCACTTTGACCTGACCCCGAGACCTGACCCCAACGGTGGGTCACCGGAGCGTCGAGATGCGCCCGATCGGAGTCGCCCATCTCCACTGTGCCCGACGGGAAATACTCGCGCCAGCGCGCGCTCACCGTGCGCGCCGTGTCCGCGTCGGCGCGCAGCTCGTCGGGGAACCCAGGCTTGGTGCGAGCATCGATCAGGATCGGCGCGCGGTACGACACGTGGTTGCGCACGATCCGCCGCTCGGCGGCGTGGATGTCGGCCGCCGGCTCGAAGCGCGTGAACGTGCTCCACAGGAAGTTGATCGGGCTCGCCGCAGCACGGGCCGGCTCCTCGGTCAGAACGACGAGCGGCCAGTCGGCGAACGCCGGGTGCGCGACGAACCGCTCGGCTGCCGCGGCGTCTGCCGTGCGCCCGGGCCCGCCGACCACCAGGCACCCGGGGCAGAACACGTGCACCGCGCCGAGCCCCGCCGGGGCCGCGCCGACCGGGCGGAACTCCCGCGGCAGCGGGCGCACCGGGTCACCGAGCCCCAGCCAAACCGCCTTCGACCCTTCGTTCACCGCCGGGCCCGTGTAGTCCAGCGTGTCCATCGACAGGTTCGCGAACACGTAGAGATCGGTCTCGGGCCGCGTGCGCTCGAGGACGTGGGCCAGCGTGGCGCGGAAGTCCCGCAGGTCCACGCGCCGGTCGGTCACGAGAAGGACCTTGGTCAGCGACAGCTGGCCCTCGCCGAGGATCCGGAACGCCGAGACCATCGCCTCGCGCCGATACCGTTGCTTGACGACCGCCGCGGCGAGCGAGTGGTAGCCCGTCTCGCCATACGACCACAGGTCCTCTACCGCCGGCATGACGAGCGGGAAGAGCGGCGACAGGAGCTGCTGCAGCAGGTCCCCCAGGTAGAAGTCCTCCTGGCGCGGCTTGCCCACCACGGTCGCCGGGTAGATCGCATCGCGCCGGTGCGCGATTCGCTCGACCTCCAGCACCGGGTAGTCGTGGCGCAGCGAGTAGTAGCCGTAGTGGTCGCCGAACGGCCCCTCGGGACGCCGCGCCCCCGGCGGGACGCGACCGATCAACGCCAGCTCGGCCTCGGCGAGCAACCGGTGCGGGCCGAAGCCGTCGACGACGCCGAGGCGGGAACCCACGAGGAGCGACGCCAGGAGCAGCTCCGGCACGTTCTCGGGCAGCGGCGCGATCGCCGCGAGGATCAACGCCGGAGGACCGCCGAGGAACACCGTCACCGGGAGCGCGGCGCCGAGCTCCTCGGCCCGCGCGTGATGGAACCCCCCGCCCTTGCCGATCTGCCAGTGCATCCCCGCCGTGCGCTCGTCGTGCACCTGCATCCGATAGATCCCCAGGTTCGGCACACGCGTGTCGGGGTGCTCGGTATAGACGAGCGGCAGGGTCAAGAACGGGCCACCGTCGCCCGGCCACGTCGTGAGAGCCGGGAGTCGGTCGAGGCGCACGTCCGAGGTCACGACCTCGGTGACGGGACCGCGACGACGCCTGCGTGTGCCGACGCGCAGCAGGCGCAGGGCGATGTCGCGCGCGCCCCACAGCTTCGCCGGCGTGGGGGGCACGAGCTCGTGCGCCAGCTCGACCAGGCGCGCGATCGTCGACGCCGCGTTCGTACCGAACGCGAGCTCGGCCCGTCGCTGTGTGCCGAACAGGTTCGTGGCGACGGGGAACGCCGCGCCGCGAGGCCGAGTGAACAGGAGCGCTGGCCCCGAGGCTGCGATCACGCGCCGGTGGATCTCGGCGATCTCGAGCCTGGGCTCGACCTCCGCGTCGACGACCGCGAGATCGCCGTCCCGCCGCAACCGGTCGAGGAACGCGCGCAGATAGGGAAACACCGTGGCCATGCGCGGGGCCGATTCTAGCTGAGCCTTCTCCCGCAGACTGGGCCAATCCCCGCACGCTCGGTGATCGGCCGCGGACATTCGCGCCCCCAGGGTTGCCTGCCGCCGTGGCATGGAATCTGCCTTTCGTCCGTGGTGCTAGACTCGGGCCAGCCCATGGCCGAGCAAGATCCGAGGTATCGGGTGCGGCAAGGGAAGCTCGGCAACCGACCGGTCGTCGACAGGGTCGCTCCGGCCCTCGACCCGGCGGCCGCCGACGGAGCGACGCTCGAGGCACGCAAGCGGTTCGGCGGCTTCGGCGACGAGGACGCGGCGCTCTTGGCCGAGCTCGGGCCGACGATCGATCGCCGGGCGCGCGACCTCGTCGACCGGTTCTACGAGCACATCCTGGCCACGCCCGTGCTGCGGCCGTACCTGGCCGACCCAGGCGTAGTCGAACGGTTGAAGCGCGTGCAGAAGGAATACCTGAGGAGCCTGTTCTCCGGCCGGTACGACGACAGCTACGCCGAGACGCGGCGGCGCATCGGCTGGACGCACGAGCGCATCGCGCTCGAGCCGCAGTGGCACCTCGGGACCTACGCGCTGTACATGCAGCTCCTGCTACCGATCGTCCACGAGCATTACCGGGCCAACCCGGCGAAGGGCGTCCGCGCCGGGGTCGCGCTGACCAAGCTCGTGATCCTCGACATGCAGCTGGCCCTCGACGCGTACTACGAGACGCGCCACCGCAAGGGGGTGCAGCAGTCCGAGCAGCTCGCCGCGGTCGGCGAGCTCGCGGCGAGCATCGCCCACGAGGTGCGCAACCCGCTCGCCGGGATGAAGGGCGCCCTCGAGGTGCTGCGCGCCGAGCTCACGATGAAGGCCAACCGCGAGATCGTCGAGGAGCTCCTGGCCCAGATCACGCGGCTCGAGGCGCTGGTCCGCGATCTCCTGACCTTCGCCCGACCCACTGCGTTGACCGTCCAGCCGTGCAGCCTCCACGACATGCTCGACCGGATGCTCCGGACGTACCAGGACGGCGCAGACGTCGCGGGCGTCACGATCCAGCGGATCTACGGGCCGGGAAGCGGCACGATCAAGGCCGACCCGCAGCAGCTCGAGCAGGTGTTCCTGAACCTGATCCACAACGCATTCCAGGCGATGGAGCACGGCGGCACGCTGACCGTGACCACGCGTGCCGCGCCGGGGGTCGTGCACGTCAGCTTCCACGACACGGGCAAGGGCATCGCGCCGGCCGAGCTGCAGCGCGTGTTCCAGCCGTTCTTCACGACGAAGCACCGGGGCTCGGGCCTCGGTCTGCCGATCGTCAAGAAGATCGTCCAGGCGCACGGCGGTGTGATCGAGATCGAGAGCGCGCCCGGCCGCGGCACGACCGTGACGCTGACCCTGCCGGCCGACGAGGCGACCTGATGGCCCACGAGCACGTGCTGATCGTCGACGACGAGAAGCTGATCCGCTGGGCCCTGCGGTCGCGGCTGCAGGAGCACGGCTACGTCGTGGGCGAAGCCGAGGACGGCCGCTCGGCGTTCGGGCTCCTGGCGCACGACGATTGGGACCTCGTGCTGCTCGACCTGCGCTTGCCCGACACGACCGGCCTCGACGTGCTCAAGCGCGTGCGGCAGGACAATCCGGAGATCTCGGTCGTCATGATGACGGCCTACGGCACGGTCGAGGGCGCGGTCCAGGCGATGAAGCTCGGCGCGTTCGACTTCCTGACGAAGCCGGTCAACCTGGACGAGCTCCTGCTCGTCGTGCAACGCGCCCTCGAGACGACGAGCCTCAAGCGCGAGGTCAAGCGCCTGCGGACCGAGCAGCGCGAGGTCCACGGCACGCAGATGATCGGCCGCAGCCCGGCGATCCTCGAAGTGCTCGACATGGTGCGCAAGATCTCGGCGAGCCAGGCCACGACCGTGCTGCTCGAGGGCGATTCCGGCACGGGCAAGAACGTCGTGGCCAAGGCGATCCACTACGGCAGCCCGCGCGCCGATCGACCGTTCGTCACGATCACCTGCTCGGCTCTGACCGAGACGCTGCTCGAGAGCGAGCTGTTCGGCCACGAGCGCGGCGCGTTCACCGACGCCAAGGTCCAGAAGAAGGGGCTGCTCGAAGTCGCCGACGGGGGCACGGCGTTCCTCGACGAGATCGGCGAGATGGGTCCGGCCATGCAATCGAAGCTGCTGCGTTTCCTCGAAGAGAAAACGTTCAAGCGCGTCGGCGGCACACGCGACATCGAGGTCGACGTGCGGATCATCGCCGCGACGAACCGGGACCTCGAGGCCAGCACGCGCGAGGGCCGGTTCCGTGAGGACCTGTACTATCGGTTGATGGTGATCCCGATCCGCCTTCCCGGGCTCACCGAGCGGCGCGAAGACATCCCGCTGCTGATCCAGCACTTCCTCGACCACTTCAATCGCGAGCTGCGCAAGAACACGGCGGGCGTCAGCCCCCAGGCGCTCGAGGCGCTCCAAGCGTATGCCTGGCCGGGCAACATCCGCGAGCTGCGCAACTTCGTCGAGCGCGTGATGATCCTCGAGGACAAGGAGACGATCGACGTCGAAGACCTGCCGCGCGCGATGCGCGAAGCGCGCTCTGCTGAGCCCCGCCTCGAGCGCGGCGTGCCGGCGCTGCCCGTGGGCGCCATGACCCTCGAGGAGATGGAGCGCCAGGCGATCGAGCGCGCCCTCGACAAGGCCGGACGCAACCAGGTGCGCGCGGCCAAGCTGCTCGGCATCTCCCGCGACACCCTGCGCTACCGCATGAAGAAGTTCGGCCTCCTCGACGCCCCCGTCTGAAACGCGAAACGGGGACACTCGTCGTTTCTACCCCAAATGGGGCAGCGGGTGTACTCTCCAGGAATGCGAGGCTGGTTCGCGGACCTGTTCCGACGTCGGCCGACTCCGAAGAAGAAGACTGAGGAACGTCGGGGCACCGGTGCCGCGCTCTTCGGCGCGGGCGCGCTCGAGCTTCAGGCGCTGCTGCAGCCCGACCGGAAGGTCGAGATCATCCTCGAGCAGGTCAAGGAGCCCGACCAGCTCGAGCCGTCCTACCGCCCAGCGTGGGCCGGCGATGGAGACCCGCCCCCGGACTCCCCGTAGCGTTCGCGGCGGCGCTTGGTATCATGCGCCGGCCGGCCAGTGCTGCTCGCGCGCCGGGGGAGGACACAGGGATGGGCAAGGGCGACCAGCGCACCCGGAGAGGCAAGCTGTACCGCGGCACGTTTGGGAAGAGCCGCCCGCACAGCAAGAAGAACAAGGGCAAGACGGTTGCGGCGAAGGCGCGCGTCGCGCCGCGCCGCGCCCCTGCCGCCGCGCCCCCGGCTGCGCCGCCGAAGAAGGTCCCGCGCAAGTCGACTCCGCCCTCGGCACCGTAGTCCGCCGCGACGCTACGTCGAGGCGACGAACCGCGCGGCGACGAACAGCCCGACCATCGACACGCCGATCGCGAGCTTCGCCAAGGCGCCGACGAGGAGCCCGGCTGTGGCGCCGACGCCGATCCGCGCGGCGCGGGGTAGATCGCGCCTCACGCTGAGCTCGCCGATCGCGGCGCCCACGAACGGGCCGAGCAACAACCCGGGGATTCCGAAGAACACCCCGACGAGCCCACCGGCGAGCGCCCCCACGATCGCCCGCTTCGAGGCGCCGAAGCGCTTCGCCCCGACCGCCGTGGTCAACAGGTCGATGCCATAGGTCGATAGTGCGAGGACCGCGAGCACGGCGAGCGTCTTCCACCCGACGTACCGGAACCGCTCGGCCCACGCGGCGCAGACGAGGCCGGCGAAGAGCATCGGCGCACCGGGGATCACGGGCAGAACGAGGCCCGCGAGGCCGGTGAGCACGAGCCCGAGCGCCACGGGCCACAGGACGACGATCGGATCCATGCACCGGACAGGCTAGCTCATTCTTCCCCGATCGGAGTATCCCGTTCTAGGTCAGCGCGTTAGCAGGCCGCGTCGGGCCCGCACCCGCTACCGGTTCAAGCATTTTTCAAGCCCAGCACGGCACTTTTCCGCCGTCGGCCGAACCATGGGGGGAAACGATGCGCCGCGCCCGACTCTTCCCGTTCTCACTCTGTCTCCTATCGACCGCGCTCGTCGTCCTGCACGGCACGCTCTCCTGGGCCATGGACCGGGAACGCGTGACGATCGTCGGAGAGGAGGCATACGTCAAGAACGAGACGCCGCACCCGGTTCCGGCGATGGAGTCCGGGGACGAAGTCTGGCGCGACGTCTTCCAATGGGAGAAGGCCTCCTACATCGCGGTGCACTTCGAGCGGTTCCGCCTCGCTCCGGGCGAGCGTGTCGTCGTGCGCACCCCGGACGGGAGACACAGCTTCGAGTACGTGGGCGAGGGGCGGTCCGGAACGGGCGGCACGTTCTGGGCCCGTCGCGTTCCCGGGGACACGTGCGAAGTTCTGTACTACGGCAGCAAGGACGCGCGGGGCTGGGGCTACGCGATCGACATGTTCGCGCACGGGTTTCCGCAGGAAGACGGAGGCGCGGAGCTCGATACCGAGACGATCTGCGGGACCGGCGACGACGGCGAGTTCGCGAAATGCTACGCGGCGTCGGAGCCGGTCATCTACGACAAATCGCGGGCGATCGCGCGCCTGTTGATCAACGGCGTGGCGCTGTGCACCGGCTGGCTCGTGGGATGCGAGGGGCACCTGATGACCAACGCGCACTGCATCACGAACCCCGCCGATGCGCTGAACACGGAGTACGAGTTCATGGCCGAGGGCGCGACCTGTCAGACCGATTGCTCGGCCCAGCTCTCCTGCCCCGGCGTGGTCGAGGACGTGCTCGGGACGTTCGTCAAGACCGGGACCCAGGCGGTACTCGACTACACGCTCGTGCAGCTCTCGCCAGAGCTGTCGGGCCGCTATGGCTTCTTCCGGTTGCGGCCCGGGGCGGTGCCGGAGGAGCGGATCTATCTCAACGGCCACCCGAACGGGAAGGGCAAGACGTTCCACGTGTCGTCCGACGACCCGGTCGACGAGTCGGGGTACTGCGAGATCTTCACCGTCGACGAGCCGGCGCGCACCGGCTGCTCCGCGCTGTCCCCGCCCGAGGCGGGCTACATGTGCGACTCCGAGGGAGGCTCGTCGGGCTCGCCCGTCGTGGCCTACAGCGACCATCGGGTCGTCGTGCTGCACCACTGCGGCGGCTGCCCGAACACCGGCGTGCACATCGGCGACGTGATCACCGATCTCGGTGCGGATCTGCCGGACTGCGCGCTCGGGCAGCCCGATGGGCAGGTCCGGTTCGGGCTCGACGCCTACTCCTGCTCGGGCGTCGTCGAGATCCAGGTCGTCGATGACTCGATCGTCGGTGCGGGGAGCCAGGTCGTCTCGGTGTCGTCGACCACGGAGGCGGCGGGAGAAGCCGTGACGCTCGTCGAGACGCCGCCCAATTCGGGCGTCTTCAGCGGCTCCATCCCGCTCTCCGTCGCCCCGGTGGCGAACGGGGATGGTGTGCTGTCGATCTCGCCCGGGGACACGATCTCCGTCCTGTACATCGATGCCGATGACGGGTCGGGCGGGACGAACGTACCGCGAACCGATACTGCCGGGGTCGACTGCCTGGGTCCGACGATCTCCAACATCGTCATCTCGAACGTGAGCGGCGACGGGGCCACGGTCACCTGGATGACCGACGAGCCGGCCACGAGCACGGTGCAGTACGGCCTCACGACGCCACCGGGGACGGAGGCCTCGAGCCACACGCTGGTGACGACGCACCGGGTCGAGCTGCACGGGCTCTCCCCGTGCTCGAGCTACTTCCTCTCCGTGCGCTCCGAGGATGGCGCAGGGAACGGCGCACGGGACGACAACAACGGCGCGTACTACGGATTCGCGACGAGGAACAATGCGTTCCTCGACTTCCCGAGCACCGATACGCCTGTCCCGATCCCGGACAACAACGCTGCGGGTGTGACGAGCACGATCGTCGTGCCCGACGGCGTGATCGTCGCCGACGTGAACGTGGAGGTCGACATCACCCACCCGTTCGCCGGAGACCTCGAGCTGTATCTGATCACGCCCGCAGGGGAGCAGATCCTGTTGGCCGATATGCGCGGGGATGATGGGGACAACTACACGGACACGATCTTCGACGACGAGGCCGCGACCTCGATCGTCAGCGGCACGGCGCCATTCACCGGCGCGTTCCGTCCGGAGCGGCCGCTCTCGGCGGCGGATGGGCTCGGTGCCGCCGGCACATGGCGGCTCAAGGTCGTGGATCTCGGGCCGACCGATTTCGGCACGCTCGACGGGTGGACGCTGCACCTGACGTACGCCGGAGCTTGCGGCGCCTCTCTCGTTCACGAGTCGACCGTTCCCATCGAGTCCTGCGCCGGTACGGGTACCGGCGGGAACGGCATCGTCGAGCCCGGCGAGGACCTCGTGCTACCGATTCGCTTACGGAACAACGGGACGACCGCGATGACCGGGATCGTCGCCACGCTCACGACCTCGACGACGGGGGTCGCGGTCACGCGGGGGGTCGCGAGCTACCCGGACATCGCCGTCGGCGCAACCGCCTCGAGCGACGCACCGCATTTCGCCGCCACCGTCGGCTCGGGCGTCGCCTGCGGCTCCGAGATCGTGCTCCGGATCAGCGGCACGGCGAACGAAGGGTCGTTCGGAGACAACCTCCGACTCGCCCTCGGCGCACCGGGAACCGAGACCGCGACCTACGCCTCGTCCAACGTGCCGCGCCCGCTCCCGGATCTCATCACGATCACGTCGATCGTGGACGTGGTCGACACGCGCGCCGTCCGCGATGCCGAGGTGGAGCTGACGATCACGCACACCTACGATGAGGATCTGGACATCTTCCTGATCGGACCGAGCGGGGCGCGCGTCGAGCTATCGACCGACAACGGCGCCGGAGGAGACAACTACACCGGTACCAGATTCGACGACGAGGCCGAGCGGTCGATCACCGAGGGCGTGCCGCCATTCAGCGGGCGGTTCCGGCCCGAGGGATCGCTCTCCGCCCTCGATGGGTTCGCGGCGAACGGCAGCTGGACGCTCGAGCTCCTGGACGACACGCTGCAGGACGTCGGGATCCTCGAGAGCTGGTCACTGACCCTGACCACCGGACCGGACGTGATCTGCGACGCGTGTGCCGTCGCCGCTCCGGCCGGTGCGGTCACGAACGTGCGCTTCCTCTCGAAGTCCCGGATGGACTGGGATGCAGGCGCAGGCGCGAGCTTCTACCACGTCTACCGCGGCGTTCCGCAGAACCTGGGCCACCTCGCGAGCTCCGCGCTCGACTCGTGCCGGCGGCTGACGACCGGGTCGACGTCGACCGGAGATGCGCTGTCCGAGGTTCCGTCGAGCTCGTTCTTCTGGTATCTCGTCCGCGCCGCCACGAGCGGCGGCCAAGGCCCCGCAGGAGACGGGGCGACGGGACCGAGGATTCAGGACAGCTCGGGCGACTGCCCCTGAGAATCGGCGTATAAGCTCTCCGGTCGCCGGGACTCGATGTCCTCGCGCTCGTGAGAGGGTGGCATGAGGTGTCACGTCGTCGTTGGCACGGTGACGCTCGTCGCTGTCTTTGCCACCCCGGTGGGGCCGAGCGCCGACTCCGAGCCACCGCGCCGGCTGACGAAGCCCGTGAGCGCCACGCAACGCGCCGCGACGCCGGCATCGTCGACGCCGGTGCCGCCGGCGAGATCCCCGGAGCTGACGCCGCCGCGGAGAACGACCGCCGCTCTCACCGGTGACGGAGCCACCGTCGCCGCGCTCGCGTCGGGGGAAGCACGTCCGGTCGGCCTCGCGGCAGCCGATTTCGATGGCGACGGTTTCGTCGACGTCGCGGCGTTCTACGCTCTCGGGCGCGAGGGTGCCGTGGTCGTGCACCGCGCCGATCCCGCGGCCCGCGGCCCGTACCGAGCGGGCGAGACGCGATCGACCTTCGTCGGCGAAGCCCGGGTGTTCGCGGCTCCGTTCGCGCCCGACTTCTTCGGCGCGGGCGATCTCGACAACGACGGTCGAGCGGATGTGCTGGTCGCATCGAAGGGCCAGTCGGGCTTCGCCGTGCTGCGCGGCGACGGGGAGGGGTCGCTCGGTGAGCCGCGCGTGCTCGCGCTCGGAGGCCGGCTCACCGCACTCGCGGTCGGGTCCGTGAACCACGAGGATAGCCTGCTCGACATCGTCGCCGCGATGGACACGGCGCCTGGGGCGAGCGTGCGCGTATACGAGTCGCCCGACGGGGCCGTCTCCGCCGCTCCCGAGGTCATCGCGTTCCCGACGAGCGTCACCGCGCTCGCGATCGGCGAGCTCGACGGCGACGGGAACGGGGACATCGTCGCCTTGGCGCGACGCGAGCTGCTGATCCTCGAGGGGCGGGACCGACGTCTCGACGACATCGCCCGGCGCGCGGCGGCGGTCGGTCCGGCGACGCTCGAGCGTCGCCCGCTCGCGTTCGAGGGCCGCGAGATCGCGCTCGGACGATTCCACGATCCCGCGGTCACCGACATCGTCGTGATCGACCCCGCGGGCGCGGTGTACCGCACGCCGGGCCAACGCCGAGCGCCGTTCGCGCGGCTCGACCGGGTGGCGGGCGCGAGCCGCGTCCTGGCCGCCCACGTCTCGGGCGGACGGCGGGACGACCTGGTCGCGCTCGACGGCACGCCGCACGCTCGCGTCTCGACGGGAACGGGCTTCGACGTGACGCTCGAGCTCGTTCGCCCCCCGGTCGCGGCGCTGCCGCTCGACCTCGATGCCGACGCGATGCAGGACCTCGTGCTCCTCGAGGTGGGCGGCGACGGACAGCTGACGACGACGACGGTCGTGCCGCGCACGACCTTGTCGGTCACGAACACGGCCAACGCCGGCGTCGGGTCGCTGCGCCAGGCGATCCTCGACGCGAACCTGGTCTCTGGCTTGGACGAGATCAGCTTCGCGATTCCGGGAGCCGCACCCCACGTCATCAGCACCACGAGCCCTCTGCCGACGATCGTCGACCGGCTGACGATCGACGGGCGGACGCAACCCGGCTGGGCCGGAGCTCCGATCGTGTTCCTCGACGGAGCGGCGAGCGGAGCCGTCTGCGGCCTGTGCTTCAGCGGCAATGGGGCCGACGGCAGCGCGGTGCTCGGGCTCGGGGTCGTCGGGGTCTTCGGCGACGGCATCCGGTTCGACGACACGTGGCTCTCCGTGGTCGATGCCTGCTACGCGGGTGTGCGATCGGACGGGGCGACGGCCGAGGGCAACGTCAACGGCGTCGCCGTGCTGCGCTCCCAGCTCGGGCGCATCGGTACGACGGCAGGCAACGTCCTATCGGGCAACTCGAACGCCGGCATCTACCTCGAAGGTGGCCCGTCGGGCGCGACCGCCGCATCGAGCGACGTCCCCCAATCGATCCCGGACGTGTCGATCGTCACGTCGACGCTCACGGTTTCTTCAGGGGCGGTCGTCGAGGACATCGACGTCACCCTGGACATCACCCACACGTTCGACGGCGACCTCCGGCTGACGCTCATCTCGCCCCTGGGAGTCTCCGTGCCGCTCGCGAACCACGTCGGCGGAGGCGGAGACAACTTCGCGGGCACGACGTTCGACGACGAGGCGGTGACGCCGATCGCCGCCGGCGTCGCGCCGTTCCTCGGCTCGTACGTCCCGGCCTCGGCGCTAGCGGCCTTCGACGGCGGACCGGTCGGCGGCACGTGGACGCTCGAGATCCACGACGCGGCCAAACAAGGTAGCGGAACCCTGAACGCCTGGAGCCTGGCGTTCCAGCACCGCACGCATGGGAACACGGTACAGGCCAATCGGATCGGCACGAACGCCGCAGGCACCGCAGACGTTCCGAACACGTTCGGGGTGTTCGTCAACGACGAGGCCGGTGATCAGATCGGCGGGCCCCTTCCCGCGCATGGAAACCTGATCTCGGGAAACTTGAGCACCGGTGTGTGGATCCAGGGCCCGCTGTCCCGTGGAAACCGGGTCGAGGGCAACCGCATCGGCACGATCCTCGCCGGCACCGCTGGGATGGAGAACGGATTCCACGGCGTCGCGCTGTTCTCGGGTCCCAGCGGAAACACGATCGGCGGTACCGGTGTCGGTACCGGCAACACGATCGGCGGCCTCGATGACTACGCGATCGCCGCCCAGTCGGTGCGCGGCAACCGCTATCAGGGCAACTTCGTCGGCACCGACGTCACGGGAACCGTCGCGCTCCCGACCCAGATCGGGATCATCACGTTCGACGCCCGCGACGAGCTGATCGGTGGCGTCGTGGCTGGGGCGCGCAACCTGCTCTCCGGGTGCTCGGTGAGCGGCGTGACCCTCCGGACCTTCGGCTCCGGCGGCGGGAACAGCGTCGTCGGCAACGCCATCGGGACGAACGCGAGCGGCACCGCCGCGCTCGGCAACCGCGACGGCGTCCTGATGACCGAGGACGGCGATGTCCTCGAACGGAACGTGATCTCGGGGAACGTCGACAGCGGTGTGGGTGTCCACGGGACCGGTAACGTCCTGATCGGCAACCACATCGGCGTCGATACGGTCGCCACGACACCGATTCCGAACCGCAACGGCGTGCTCGTCTCGGGTGGCCGGCTCAACACGATCGGAGCGCCCTCCGCTCCCCCCAACGTGATCGCAGGAAACCTCGAGGACGGCGTACGGATCGAGGGCTCGCCGGCGCTCGGCCCGACGACCTACGTGTCGACCGATGCGCCCGCGGCGATCGCCGACCTGGCCACGAGCACCTCGCTGCTGTCCGTCCTCGACGACGGTGTGATCCTGGACGTCGACGTGCGCGTCGACCTCGTGCACACGTTCGACGGCGACATCGACATCACGCTGACCCATCCCTCGGGACTGCGGATTCCGCTGGCGCTGAACCGTGGAGGCGCCGGCGACGACTACGCCGGGACCGCGTTCGACGACGAGGCCGGCACGCCGATCGGCACGGGCGTGGCGCCGTTCGCCGGTGGGTTCAGGCCCGAGCGGCCTCTCGCGGATCTCGATGGCCGGCGCGTCGATGGGATCTGGACGCTCGAGATCACAGACGAGGTCGGGGGCGACTCGGGCACGCTCAACGCGTGGCAGATCACGGTGGTCTACGCGGGCGCGCTGGACAACGGCGTGTACGGCAACTACATCGGCACGAACGTGCACGGCGCCGCCGGACTCGAGAACGGAGGCGCCGGCGTTCACATCGTCGATGCCGCGGGCAATCGGATCGGAAACGCGCTGGGCGGCAACACGATCTCAGGGAACGGGTTCGGGCTGCGGGTCGAGGGGATCCACAACGCGGGGAACCTCGTGCAACACAACTACATCGGCCAGACCTCGACGACCGCGGGCGCGCGCAACGTCCTCGGAGGAGTGGCCCTCGTCGACGGCTTCGGCAACGAGGTCTCGCGGAACCGGATCGCGCGGAATCGCGGGCCCGGTGTGTCCGTCACCTCGGACGCGCACAACCACGCGATTCGATTCAACGAGATCTTCGACAACGACGGCCTGGGGATCGATCTCGGCCCCCCGGGGGTCAACCCGAACGACGTCGGGGACGGGGACGGTGGCCCGAACGACCTGCAGAACTACCCCGTGATCACCTCCGTCGTCTCGCTCGGAGCCAGCAACCAGCTGCTCGGATCGTTCGACGCCGAGCCGGGCCGCGACTACGAGCTCGATTTCTACGCGAGCCCGGGCGCTGATCCCGCGGCCCACGGCGAGGGGATGACGTGGCTCGGGAGCCTGCTCGTCGACGGCGGGGGTGGACCGGTGCCGTTCGCGTTCCTCGCTCCGGCGGGTGTCGGCTTCTACAGCGCGACGGCGACGGCGCCCGGCGGGAGCACGTCGGAGTTCTCGGGCTCGTTCGCCGTACCGCAGGAGGTTCCGGACACGATGCTCGTGTCGAAGGCCGGGCCGATGCTCGAGCTGACCTACACTCCGGCATGCGGTGCGGCAGATCACGCCGTCTTCTGGGGCACGAGCCCGATCGGCGGCAGCTTGAGCTGGACCCACGCGCAGTGTGTCTTCGGGGCGACGGGACACCTGCTCTTCGACCCCGGCGTTCCGGCCGCGGGCCAGTTCTTCTACTGGGCCGTTGTCGGCCAGACGTTCTCGCTCGAGGGCTCGTACGGCCAGAGCTCGAGCGGCGTCGAGCGGCCCGAAGCGATCGGACTGGGTCTCTGCGACCTACCCCTGAGCGTCGGAGGCGCGTGCCCGTAACGTGCGCCGCATGAAGCGACTCAAAAGGGCACGAAGTTACGGTTTCCGGTCTTGCGCTCGTGAGCAGCGGGCGACACAATGACCCCCTAAGAGGGTGTTAGATGGTCAAGATCTTGGTAATCGAAGAAGAAGCTGGGCTGCTCGAGGCGTACCGGTCTGGGCTCGAGCGCGACGGCTATCGCGTCGTGACCACGGCGTCCACGCTCGAAGGCCTGTCGATGATGGATACCGCATCTCCGGACCTGGTGATCCTGGACGCAGCGAACCGGGACATGGACTGTATCGAGACGATCGGTCAGCTCACGTCCCACTGCCCGCGGATCCCGGTCGTGCTCAGCTCCGACCCGACGAGCCCGTGGCATCGCCTGGCCTGCCGCGTCGCCGATGCATCGACGCCCCGGTCGAGCGACACGTTCGCGATCCGGACTCAGGTCCGCAAGCTGCTCGCCCCCGACGCTGCCTGAGCCACAAAGGCGTCGCCCGCTCGCGCGACTCGGCCGTTGCGCCTCGGCATGCTCACGAGGTCCTCGAGCGACACGGCTCGGAGCTCCTCGCGCATCGAGTCCTGGATCTGGCACCAGACGACAGACGCCGGGCAGTCGTCGTGCCAGCTGCACCCCTTTCCGTGCGGTGTGCAGTCGGTCAGCGCGAGCGGGCCCTCGATCGCCTCGACGATCTCGAGCATGTGGATCTCGGCCGGCGGCCGCGACAGGGCGAACCCGCCGTTGACGCCGCGCGAAGAGCGCAGAAGGCCCGCCCGCACCAGGTTTCGCAGTATTTTCGCCATGAAGCTGGTCGGGATGCGCTGCGCTTCGGCGATGTCGGTGCGCAGGACGAAGTCGCTCTCCGGTAGACAGGCGAGGTGGATCATCGCCCGGACCGCGTAGTCGGCAGCGCTCGTGAGCTTCATTCCCATCGTGTGGCCCTCCGACGACAACTGACAGGAAGAGTCCCGTTTGCAGTCGGCGTGCCAGTGCCGCGCGAACGAAACCGGAGTGAAACGCGCCCGGTCGGGTCCATTGTGTGCGTGGTCTCCCGGCGAGTGCGGCGTATGCCGCAGCGGCTCAGCCTTCGAGCGTACGCTCAGCCTCTGAGCGTCCGTAGCGCGGTCGCGATGAGAATGATCGCGCACCCGGCAAGCGACAGCGCACCCGGCGTCTCGCCATGGACGACCCAGGCGAGGAGGGCGTTCAGCACGGGCTCGAGCAACAGCAGCAGACCGGCCTCGAGCGCCCGGACCTGCCGGACGCCCCGCGTCAGGAGCACGTAGGCCAGGCCGATCTGCACCGGGCCGAGGAACGCGAGCACCGCCCAATCGAGAGGCACGCTGTGCGTGACGGGGAGCGCGAACGGCAGGGCGACGAGGAACGCGAGCACGTTCCCGGCAACGACCGCCTCGCCCGCCGGATCGCGCCCCGCACCGGCCGGTGGCGCGCCGAGCCAGCGCAGGCCGACGAGCGTCAG
The DNA here is from genome assembly GCA_963824225.1 of uncultured Acidobacteriota bacterium. Classification (GTDB taxonomy): domain Bacteria; phylum Acidobacteriota; class Polarisedimenticolia; order Polarisedimenticolales; family Polarisedimenticolaceae; genus CAWGOF01. The sequence continues at coordinate 3,388,193 of CAWGOF010000003.1, forward strand.
GGCCCAGGTGAGGCCCGAGATCGCGGCCAGGGCGTTGCCCAGGAGCGGGTCGGGCGCCGTCCGCGTCGCCGGCTCGACGCCGAGGAACACGAGTGTCAGGCCGCACGCGAGGGCGGACGCGAACACGACGTCCCGCGGCCGGACGGGCTCACCGAGGAGCCACGGTCCGAGGACGAGCAGGTACATCGGCGCCGTCGCCTGCAGGAAGATCGCGTTCGCCGCGCTCGTCAGCTTGTTCGACGTGACGAAGAGCAGCATCGTCGCGCCGTAGGTCGCACCGACGAGCAGGCTCCGCGGACCGTAGAACCGGCGCCAGGCGGGGAGCGCGGTGGCGAGCGCGAGGGCGGCCAGGCCCGAGCGAAAGCTCGCGACCTGGAAGCCGGTCAGAGTGCAGGTCTTCACCAGCGCTCCGCCGGTCGAGAAGAGCGTGGCCGCGGCGAGGATCTGGAGGCGATGCCCGAGCGGCGTCACCTGCTGGCGAGACCGTAGATCGCCCCGAGCTTCGCACGCAGATGGCGCAGGAGCGGCGCGTGGCCGAGCGCCGCGCCGGTCAGACGCAGGCACAGCTCGGACGCGGGGTAGCGCCGGCCGTGGCTATGAACGTTGTCCCGCAGCCAGGCCAGGAGCGGCCCGAACTCGCCCCGCTCGATCGTCGCCTCGATGTCCGGAACCGCGCGTGAGATCGCCTCCCACAGCTGCGCCGCGTAGAGCGTGCCCAGGGTGTAGGTCGGGAAATACCCGATCGCGCCCATCGACCAGTGAATGTCCTGCAGGCAGCCGTGCGCGTCGTCGGGGACCCGGATGCCGAGGTCGCGCCGGATCCGCTCGTTCCACGCCTGCGGCAGATCGGACACCGGCAGGTCGCCCGAGAGCATCGCCCGCTCGAGGTCGAAGCGCAGCATGATGTGCAGGTTGTAGGTCGCCTCGTCGCTCTCGACACGGATGAAGCCGGGACGCACGACGTTGACCGCGCGGAACAGGTCTTCGGCCGAGAACCGATCGAGATCGGGCCCCACGGTCTCTCGCGCGATCGGCCGCACGAAGCGCCAGAACGCGAGGCTCCGCCCCACGTGGTTCTCCCACAGCCGGGACTGACTCTCGTGGACCCCGAGGCCCAGGGGCTCGCCGAGCGGCTCGCCCCAGTGCGCCGCCGCGGGAACCCCCTGCTCGTAGAGCGCGTGCCCGGCCTCGTGCAGCGTGCTGTTGAGCGCGTCCGCGAAGTCGGACTCCTTGTACCGGGTGGTGATGCGCGTGTCGAACGGCGCGATGCCGGTGGAGAACGGGTGCGTCGAGACGTCGAGCCGGCCGGCCGCGGCGTCGAACCCGATGCGCTCGAGGACCGCGGCGTTCACCGCCCGCTGGCGATCGAGCGGGACGGCGAGCGCACGCACCGACTCGTCGGGCGGACGCGCCCCGGCGACCTCGGCCAGGAGCGGCGTCAGCTCGGCGCGCAGCGGCCCGAACACGCCTTCGAGCGCCGCCGCGGTGGTCCCGGGCTCGTACTCGTCGAGCAACGCGTCGTACGCTTCGCCACCCGGCGGGACGCCATAGCACGCGGCCTTGCGTCGTGCGAGGTCGACCTGACGCTCGAGCCACGGGCGGAACGCGGAAAAATCGCTCGCCGCACGCGCGGCCTTCCACACCTCGAGCGCTCGCGACGACACCTCGCTCATCTCGGCCACGAGGTCGGACGGCAGCTTGATCGCGCGGTCGTAGTCCCGGCGCATCTCGCGCAGGTTCGCCCGAGTCTCGGGCCGGGAGCCGAGCGTTCGATCCGCTTCGCACGCGGCGAGCAGCTCGCCGACCCGTGGGTCCGTGGCGTGCTCGTGGGCCAGGCGACCGACGCTCGCGAGCGCCTCGGCGCGGAACTCGCCGGCCTTGGGCGGCATCATCGTCTCCTGGTCCCAGCTCAGCAGGTTGGCCACCGAGTTCAAGGTCGCCACCTGGCGCATCCGCTCGAGCAGCTCGACGTAGGGCTCGCTCATGTAATCACGCGCTCCGCACGGCCGCCCGGCCAGCCGTGGCATGGACGATTGCGGCCGTCAGGGCCGCGACGCCGCTCCGCAGGACGGTAACGTGCAACGACGGCTGGGCCTCGTAGCCGCGCTCGATCGCCTGGACCCGGTCGCCGGCGCGGGCGATCGCCGACTCGACGGTGCCCAGGTCGTCGTACGCACAGGTGACCTCGATCCGCTCGACGAGCGGGACCACGCGCACGGGGGCGACGGCGAGCGCCTGCTCCGCGGCCTCGCCGTACGCCCGGGCCAGCCCCCCCGTGCCGAGCTTGGTTCCACCGAAGTACCGTGTGACCACGACGAGCGCGTCATGGAGCTCGCGTGCCGCGATCCGGGTGAGGATCGGACGTCCCGCGGTGCCCGCGGGCTCGCCATCGTCGTCCGAGCGCTCGAGCACGTGCTCCGGCTCTCCGAGCCGCAGGGCCCACGCGTGATGCGTCGCCGGGTGGTGCTGGCGGCGGATCGCATCGACGCTGCGCGCCGCACCGGCGCCGGTGTGGACCGCGAGCGCACGACCGAGGAACCGCGAGCCCTGGACGCGCAGCTCGACCTCCGGGCCGTCACCGATCGAGCCGTAGCGGTCGGGGTCCACCAAGACCTCGTGTCGAGAGCGGGGATTATACCGAGCCCGCTCGCCGCATCGGCTGCGTTTGACGGTAGGTCAGGGAACGCCAGACCCACTCCGCGGGTCCGAACCGGTGGCGCACGAGCCACCAGCGGCTCAGCGGCACCTGCACGACGTACACGCCACAGCCCAGGAGGACGGCCATGCCGGGCGGCACGCGACCGTACCAGCCCAGGCCGTAGGAGTAGGCCAACAGCGTGAACACGATCGACTGCATGAGGTAGTTCGAAAGGGCCATGCGCCCGACCGGAGCGAGAAACGCGAGCCTGCGGCGCCAGGCTTCGTGCTGCCAGGCGAGGCAGATCGCGCACACGTAGGCCGCGGTCATCGCGGGAGCGAGGAGCATCTGCGCCGCCGTCACGACGAGCCCGAAGGCCGACGGGGTCAGCGGGTCTGCGCGCCAGGAGCCCAAGACCTGGAGCGCGCCACCGAACGCCCCGCAGGCCAGGAGGATCGGCAGCGCGCGGCGCATCGGCTGGACGTGCGTGCGGAGGTCGTCGAAGAACCCCTGCCTGCCGAGCGCTAGCCCGACGAGGAACAGGCCCAGGATCTGCGGGCCGAACGCGAGGAGGCCGAAGCCGGCGACGATGCCCCACTCGCGGGCCCGGATCGCGGCGATCTCGGCCCACGTCCCGTCGGCGTACGCCGCGCGGGCGGTGCGCGTCATCTCGATCATCGAGTCGCGCATCGCGGCGTCCTCGCCGGTCGGCCCGGCAAGGAGCGGCAGCGCCTGGAGCACGATCGGGAGAGCGAGGAGCGCGACGGCCCACACGATCCGCGTCGACTGCGCTCGATCGCGGAACGGGAGGAGGAACAACCCCATGACCGCATACAGGAACAGGATGTCCCCGTACCAGACGAGGAGCGCGTGGACCAGCCCGATCGCGGCGAGCCAGCCCAGACGCGCGGCGAAGAACGGTGCGACGGCAGCGCCCCGAGCCGCCGCGCGGCGAATCTGGATCGCGAACCCCAGGCCGAACAGGAACGCGAACAGGGCGTAGAACTTGGCCTGGGCGAAGAACACGACGAGCGCCTCGACGACCCGATCGAGCGGAGCGTCCCACCATCTCTCGCCCGAGAGGTAGAGCGAGATCGGCGTGAAGAACATCTCGGCGTTGACCACGACGATCCCCAGGATCGCCACGCCGCGCAGGACGTCGAGGATCTCGACGCGCTCTTCCGTTCCGACCGGCGCCAGGCTCTCCACGGGCTCAGCTCCGGTTACACTAGCCGCGCGAGGCGCGCCGGAGGTCTGTTCACCGGCTCGTTCTCGCTCAGGTCGGGAGGATCGAGCCCGTAGTCGTCGCGTTGCGCGGCGATGCCAGGAGCACGATCCAGTCCGCCACGTCGGGCAGCTTGGCCCACCGCGACCGGTCGGCGTCGGGCAGCGCGCGGCGATTGGCCGGCGTGTCGAGAATCGAGGGCGCGATCGCGTTGACCCAGATCCGCTCGTCGGCCAGCTCGCGCGCCAGAGCGAGCGTCAGCGTGCCGATCGCACCCTTGCTCGCGGCGTACGCCGTCATCCCCGCACCGGCGGCGGGATCGAGCGCCGGGCGCGCGGTGACGTTGACGATGCGCCCGCCGTGCTCGCCCGAGCGCCGGATCGCGCGCACCGCCTCGCGGCAGCACAGGAAGCACGACGTGGCGTTCATGGCCCACAGGCTCGACCAGCTGTCGGTGGTCGTCTCGGCGATCGGCGCCGCGGCGAAGCCACCGGCGCAGTGGATCGAGGCCCACAGGGCCGGGAGCTGGGCGTAGAACCCGGTGAGCGCCCCGTCGTCGACCAGGTCGACGCCGGGCACGACGTGGCAACCGTCCGGGAAAGCCGACCGCTCGTCGGCTCGCCGCACCGGTAAGTGGCAGATCGCCCCCCGCGCGAGGAGAGCCGCGACAACGGCGCCCCCGAGCGCCCCCGTCGATCCGGTGACCACGACGTGACGTCCGTCGAGCTCTCGTTCCATCGAATCCTCCCGGCACGGTGCGGTATTCTAGCCGCCGGCTGAGGTGCGAGTGTCGGGCCCCAGCATCGATTGGACATATCCGGTGTCCCCGGAGCTTCTCCCCGAGCCGATCCAGGGCGGTCGGTTCGAGGTGTCGTTCGCCCGCACGAGCGACGACCTGAGCGCGATCCAGCGCCTGCGGTTCGAGGTGTTCAACCTCGAGCTCGGCGAGGGGCTCGACGAGTCGTTCGCCACGGGTCTCGATGCCGATCGGTTCGACCCGGTGTGCCACCACCTGATCGTCACGGACCGCTCGACGAGCCAGGTCATCGGGACCTACCGGATGCAGACGACCGAGATGGCCGAGCGCCACGCCGGGTTGTACACAGCCGACGAGTTCGACCTCGCTGGCCTTCCCGCGGCCGTCGTGCGCGATGCCGTCGAGGTCGGCCGGGCCTGCGTCGCCATCCCGTTCCGCAACCGGCAGGTCCTGTTCCTTCTCTGGCGTGGCCTGGCCGCGTACCTGCAGCGCAATCGCAAGCGCTACCTGTTCGGCTGCTGCTCGCTGACGAGCCAGGATCCGGCCGAGGGGCGTCGGGTGATGGACCACCTGATCGCGAGCGGCTACGTGCGGACCGATCTGCGGGTCGAACCGCAGCCCAGCTGGCGCTGCTACGACGAGAGCTTCGTCGCACCGCCAGCACCCGCGGGCCAGGTCCTCGTGCCGAAGCTGTTCTCGCTGTACCTGCGCTACGGTGGAAAAGTGTGCGGGCCGCCGGCCCTCGACCGGTACTTCAAGACGATCGACTACCTGGTGCTGCTCGACATCGAGGACCTCGACGCCGAGGCCCGCAACCTGTTCTTTCGGTGAGGTCGCTCCGCGCCGTCCTGCGCCTCGGCGTCGTGCTCGTGGCCGCGTTCGCGGCGTACAGCATCCTGCTCGTCGGCGGGACGTCGATCGAGCTCGCACGCCGGCTCCGCGGGCGCAGACGGCCGGCCTACGCGTTCCGCGGCCAGATCCTGCACGTCTGGTCGCGCTTTGTCGTCCGCGTGCTCGGCGTGCGGATCCGGACGACCGGGTCGCCGCCGGTGCCGCCGTTCTTCCTCGTCAGCAACCATCTGGGGTACCTCGACATCGCCGTGTACGCGTCCCAGGTCTCATGCGTGTTCGTGGCTCGTGGCGACCTGGCCCGCTGGCCCGTCGCCGGCCGCCTGAGCCGCAGCGCGGGGACGCTGTACATCGATCGAGGAAGGAAGCGCGACATCCCGCGGGTCCTTGGGCACATCGACGACGCCCTGGCCGACGGCGCGGGTGTGATCGTGTTCCCCGAAGGCACGAGCTCGGGGGGCTCGGGGGTCCTGCCGTTCCGCGCGTCGCTCCTCGACGTGCCGGCGCGCGACGCGATCCCGGTCTCGTGGGCCACGATCTCCTACGGCAGCGTGCCCGGGGCTCCGCCGCCGCATCTCACCGTCTGCTGGTGGGGCGGGATGCCGTTCGGCTCGCACGCGCTGGCCCTGATGGGACTGCGCGAGATCCGCGCGACGATCGACTGGGGCGATGCGCCGTTCGTGGCCTCCGATCGCAAGGCGCTCGCGGCCCAGCTGTACGAAGCGGTGGATCGGCGGTTCCGACCTGTGGTATCAGGTAGCGGTTTGCTCGGGGGCGAGGAGGCCAGATGAAGCTCGACGAGCGGCTCGCGGCGGAGAACGTCCGACACCTCGATCGCGGTGTGGACGTGCTCCTGCGCCTCGACGACGCGGAGTACTCGGCCAGCCCCGACGAGCTGTTCCACGGCGGTGTCGGCGCGCAGTTTCGGCACTGTCTCGATTTCTACCGCTGCTTCCTCGATGGGCTGCCGGGGGCCCGTGTGGACTACAGCGCGCGGCATCGCGATCGGTCGGTCGAGACGAGCCGCGATCGTGCCGTCGACGCGACGCGTGGCCTGCGCGAGCGGCTGCTCGAGATCGACCCGGCGGAGCGGTCGCGCCGGCTCAGCGTTCGATCCGAAGATCGCTCGCCGTGCGCCGGCGCGCCCGACTGGAGCGATTCCACGGTCGGCCGCGAGCTGCAGTTCCTCGTGAGCCACACGATCCACCACTACGCCCTGATCGCCGCGGTGCTCAGGCTCCAGGGGCACGACGTGCGTCACGCCTTCCCCGAGTTCGGCGTGGCGCCGTCGACGCTGAGCCACTGGAAGGAAGCGGGCCTCCTAGCTCCAGGCCGCTAGGCGCGGCCGGCCGGTGCCCGCGGCTCCTCGAGCCCACGACCGCAGGCGGCGGCCGAGCCGCCTGGCTGTCGTCGCGATCGTCTACGGACTCCTGCTGGTCGCGTCGCACGTGGTCCGACGGCTGCCCCAGCCGTCGCCGTTCGCGCCGCAGCCGAGCGTCGTGGTCCGAGAGGTCGAGGGGCCAAAGCTCCTCGACCGCCCGGTCACGATCGCGTACACCGAGCGCGGGCCGGAGGAGACCGACCCCCGGAAGCTGCCGGTGCTCCTGCTGCACGGCAGTCCGGGGAGCCGGCACGACTTCGCGGCCGAAATCCCGCTACTGGCGCGTGACCGGCGCGTCCTCGTACCCGACCTGCCGGGCTTCGGCGCGTCGACGAGGGACATCGCCGACTACTCGATCGCGGCGCACGCGAGCTACGTCCTCGAGCTGCTCGACCGCCTGGGAATCGACCGCGTCCACGTCGTCGGGTTCAGCATGGGCGGCGGCGTTGCGATCGAGCTGATCGACCGGGCACCCGAACGTGTCGCCTCGATCACGCTCCTGTCGTCGATCGGGGTCCAGGAGCTCGAGCTGTTCGGCGACGCGACGATCAACCACGTCGTGCACGGCGCGCAGCTCGCGCTCCTCGCGACCCTGCGCGAGGGTGTCCCGCACTTCGGCCGGCTCGACCACACGTTCTTCGGCGTGGCCTTCGCCCGGAACTTCTTCGACACCGATCAGCGCCCTCTGCGTGCCATGCTGAAACGCATCGACGCTCCCACGCTGATCCTCCATGGCGAGCGTGACGTGCTCGTCCCGGTGAACGCGGCCCGCGAGCACGCGCGCCTCGTCCCGCAGAGCGAGCTGCAGGTGCTCCATGGCAACCATTTCCTCGTGTTCAAGGACAGCATGAAGATCGCCGGCGTGATGAGCCCGTTCCTCGATGCGGTCGAGCGCGGCGAGGCCACGACGCGGGCGTCGGCGCCGCCCGACCGCGTGGCCCGCGCGGCGCTGCCGTTCGACCCGCGAACGATCCCTCCGGCCCAGGGCGTCGCGCTGCTGTTGATGTCGGGGCTGATCATCCTGGCCACGTTCATCAGCGAGGATCTCGCGTGCATCGGCGCGGGCTTGCTCGTGGCCCACGGCCAGATCGAGCTCGGCCCGGCGATCGTCGCCAGCTTCCTCGGGATCTTCTTCGGCGACCTGGGCCTGTTCCTCGTCGGCCGCTGGCTCGGCCTGTCGGTCCTGCACCGCGCGCCGCTGCGCTGGTTCGTCCATGAGGGCCACGTCGAGATCGCCGAGCACTGGTTCGACAAGCGCGGCACCGTGATGATCTTCTTCAGCCGGTTCATCCCGGGGATGCGCCTCCCGACGTTCCTCGCCGCCGGCGTCCTGCGCATGGGGGTCGCACGCTTCGTCGGCTGGCTGCTCGTGGCGTCGCTCCTGTGGGCACCGGTGCTCGTGGGGCTCGCTGCGATCGTCGGCGTGCGCGCGATCGTGTGGTTCGAGGCGTTCCGCAAGCGCGCGCTCGTGGCGGTGCTCCTCGTCGGCCTCGGCGTGTTCCTCTTGTACAAGGCGATCCTGCCGCTCCTGAGCTTCGGCGGCCGCCGGCGCGTGTGGGGCCGGATCCGGCGGATCTGGAACTGGGAGTTCTGGCCGCCGTGGGCGTTGTACCCGCCGGTCGTGCTGTACGTGCTGTGGCTCGGGATCAAGCACCGATCGCTGCTGCTGTTCACGGCGGCGAACCCGGCGATGCCGGCGGGCGGCTTCATCGCCGAATCGAAGGCCGAGATCCTGAACGGGCTCGCCCCGAGCCCCCTGATCGCGAAGACGAAGCTGATCCCCGACAGCGAGAACGCGCCCGAGCGCGAGGAGGCGGTCCGCCGGTTCATGGCGGAACACCGGCTCGAGCTCCCGATCGTGCTCAAGCCCGACGCCGGCCAGCGCGGCTCGGGCGTCGCCATCGTGCGAACCGACGACCAGCTCCGCGACTATCTGACGCGGACGCGCTGCCCCGTGCTGGCGCAGGAGTACGTGCCGGGGAAAGAGTTCGGCGTGTTCTACTACCGCCAGCCGAACGAGCAGCGGGGCAAGATCTTCTCGATCACCGAGAAGCGCATGCCGTTGGTCCACGGCGACGGCAAGCACACGGTCGAGGAGCTGATCCTGCTCGACACGCGCGCGGTCACGCTGGCCGAGATGTACCTCGACCTCCAGGCGCACCAGAGCACCCGCATCCCGAGCGCCGGCGAGCCGGTGCAGCTCGTCGAGCTCGGCACGCACTGCCGCGGCGCGATCTTCCTCGACGGATCGTGGGTCGGGGGCCCGGGGCTCGACGCAGCGATCGACGAGCTGAGCCGGGGCTACGACGGCTTCTACTTCGGCCGCTACGACATCCGCACCGAGAGCGCCGATGACCTCCGTGCCGGCAAGAGCTTCAAGGTGATCGAGCTGAACGGCGTGACCTCCGAGGCCACGCACATCTACGATCCCAAGCACGGCCTTCGCGCCGCGTATCGGACGCTCTTCGAGCAGTGGCGCATCGCGTTCGAGATCGGGAGGAGGAATCGGCAGCGCGGAGCGAAGCCGGCGAGTCTGGCCGACCTCGTGCGAGCGTGGCGACTCTACAGGCGCCTGGCGCGGGGGCACCTGACCTGATGTGGGCGAACGCTAAGATTCGAGACCTGACCCTACCGAGCGTGACTCCGCGGAGCGCTGGCACTCGTCGACGAGCATCACGAACAGTGCGTCCATGTCCTCGCGCCGCGTGTGCAGGTTGACCGGGTTCACGCGGAGCCAGCTCCGGCCCTTGAGCAGCGTCGTCGAGATCCAGAACTTTCCCGACTCCTCGACGCGGCGGGCCACGTCGGCGTGCAAGGTGGCGAGGCGGCTCTCGTCGTCGAGGCCCTGGGGCGCGTAGCGCAGGCAGACGGCGGACATGATCGGCTTCGTCGCCGGGACGAAGTCCGGGTGGGCCTCGGCCAGCTCCCACAGGTGCTTGGCCTGGGCCACGTTCGCGTCGACCCAGGCGCCGATCTGCTCGGCCCCGTAGCGCTTGAACCCGATCCAGACCTTCAGGCCGCGGAAGCGCCGCGACTGCTCGAAGCCGTGGACGTAGTAGTTGTAGCGCTCGCCCTTCGGATCCTTCGTATCGACGAGGTACGGCGGGGCGATGCCGAACGAGCGCGTGAGCTGCGCGCCGTTGCGCACGAGGATCGCGCCCGCGTCGAGCGGCGCGTAGAACCACTTGTGCGGATCGATCGTCACCGAGTCGGCAAGCGCGAGGCCGTCGAGCACGCCCGGCGATTCGCGGGACAGGAGCATGCCGCCGCCGTACGCCGCATCGACGTGCAGCCACATGCCTTCGCGGTCGGCGATCTGCCGCAGCGTCCTCAAGTCGTCGACCGAGCCGGTATTCGTGCTCCCGCCCATGGCGACGATGCACATCGGCCGGACGCCGTTCTTGCGATCGTCGGCGATCGCCTGCTCGAGCGCGTCGAGCCGTAGCCGGAAGCGATCGTCGGTCGGCAGGATGCGCAGGCCCTCGCGTCCGATCCCGACCGCGTCGGCCGCCTTGTCGACCGACACGTGGCGCTCCTCGGACGTGTAGGCCGCCCAGCGCCCCTCGTGTCCCGCGTGCTGCGCGCGATCGCCGCTCGTTCGATCCCGGGCCAGCTTGAGCCCGAGGAAGTTGGCCATCATCCCGCCCGAGGTCAGGTTGCCGCCGGCCTCCGTGCCGTATCCGACGAGGTCGGAGAGCCAGCGCACGGAGCGGCGCTCGATCGCGACCGCGGCCGGGCCGATCGTCCACGCGCCGACGTTCTGGTTCAGCGCCGAGGCGACGAAGTCGGCCAGGATCCCCGCGGGGTTCGGCGACGGTGTGATCAAGCCGAAGTAGCCGGGGTGGTTCACGTGCGTGGAGTTCGGTAGGAGCTTGCGCTGCATCTCGTCGACCAGCGTGTCGAGATCGGTCGGCGTGCGCGGCAGCGGCTCGCTGAACATCTCCTCGAGCGCTCGCGGCGTCACGTCGGGGAACAGCGGACGCTCACCGACGTCGTCGAGGTAGTCGGCCAGCATGTCGACGACGCGGTGGCCCACGCGGCGGAACTCGTCGTGGTTCATCGGGGGGATCTCCGGGGCGGATTCTACCGTCTTGCCCCATTTGGGGCAGAAACGGTGCCTGTCCCCGTTTTCGTGCTGGAGGGGTAGAGACAGAACGGGACTCGCGTGTTCGGCGTGACACGCGAGCCCCCGGGAGGTCAGTCGAAACAATTCGGGCTAGAACTCAGACTAGAACGGTGAGGACGGACTGACGTCGTCTTCCTCGTCGTCCTTCTTGCCACCGCCACCGCCACCACCACCACCGGGCGGCGGAGCACCGGGCTTTCCGCCCGCCCGCTTCTCGTCGGTCGTCGGCTCGCCAGAGTCGCCGTCGTCACCGCCGCCTGCTCCATCGAGCGGACGCGACCACCAGGGCGACTTCGTCAGTGGACCACCATGGTCCCCCTGCTCCGTAGCGCGCTGGCGAACCTGATCGCGCCACTCCTGGACCGCATCCGCCACTTCGCTGCGGGCGATGGCGAGTCGGTCGAGGTGAGTGGTGTCCGTCCGGTCGTCGGACTGGCTGGCGCGGGCTGCTGCGGCGTTGGGCGCGGCGAGCACTGCCAGCAACGCCACCCCCGCTGCAATTGCTAGATTCCGCATTGGCACTCCCCCTGCTTGTTGACTGCGGGAATCTACGCTGATCCTCGATCCTGTCAATGCCAGTTTTTTTGCCAATCAGCCACGATCGGTCAGCGCTTTCTTGAAATTCGTCTCATTTTCGCGTGTTTTTCGCTTGACCCCGGGGGGGTCCGCCGGTACTTGGAACGCGCATGATTAATTGGACACGATCGGCGGTCGTCGCTGTGGCCCTGGCCGCCCTGACCGGGGCGGTCTCGGGGAACGCCGGTCGCCCGGGCTGGAAGAGCGCGGCGCTCGCGAATCTGCGGGTCGCCGAGTACGAGTACGCACGGGGGGCCGACGGTAGCTACAGCGCCCCCAACCGGGCCAACGGCTTCCGCAGCGTACTTTCGCCGGCCGGCCTGCGCGTCATCCCTCGATCGACGGACGAGACGTGGGAGCTGGGACTGCGTCTCGTGTCGCTCGGTCGCGGCGAGGCGCGGGTGGCCACGCCGATACACGACATCTCGACGCGCGGGAACCGCGTCGTCGTCTCGCGCGAGCGCGTCGAGGAGTGGTACGTCAACGACGCGCGCGGCCTGGAGCAGGGGTTCACCGTATCCGAAGCGCCTCCGGGTCGAGACGGCGCGCTCGTGCTCGACCTCGTGGTCGAGGGCGACTTGGCGCTCATCCTTTCCGCCGATCGGCAGACGATCGAGTTCTCCCGCGACGGACGCACGCTGTTGCGCTACGCCGAGCTCGTCGTGCGCGACGCGGCGGGCTCTGCAGTTCCCGCTTGGTTCGTGGCCGAGGAGCGAAGGCTGAGCATCGAGGTCGACGATCGCGACGCGCGCTATCCGCTCGAGATCGACCCGCTGACGACCTCGCCGATCTGGACCGCGGTGGGCGGACAGGCGGACGCGGAGTTCGCGGTCTCGGTCGCTTCGGCCGGCGACGTGAACAACGACGGCTTCGACGACGTGATCATCGGTGCGGACGAGTACGACGCCGGCGAGACGAGCGAAGGCCGAGCGTTCGTCTACATGGGAACGTCGGGTGGCCTGCCCACGACGCCGGATTGGACCGCCGAGAGCAATCAGATCGGTGCGGATTTCGGCATCTCGGTCGCTTCGGCCGGCGACGTCAACGGCGACGGCTACGACGACGTGATCATCGGCGCGAACCTGTTCGACGCTGGGCAGCCCAACGAGGGCGTCGTCTTCGTCTATCACGGGTCGTCCACCGGGCTGAACAAGAACGGCACGCGCCCGACGGGGAATCCGACCAACGCCGACTGGCGCGCCGAGGGCGACCTGAACGATGGCGCCGTCGGCACCGCGGTGGCGAGCGGCGATTTCAACGGCGACGGCTACTACGACGTGGTCGCCGGTGCCGACGAGTACTCGCTCGGTCAAACGGGCGAGGGGGCGGTGTTCGTCTTCCGCGGCTCGAATACCGGGCTGGCCTTGGGCGGCACGCGGCCGGTCGGTGGGCCCGCAAACGCCGACTGGATCGCCCAATCGAACCGCGTCGATGCGGACTTCGGCTTCGCCGTCGACTCGGCCGGCGACGTCAACAACGACAACCGCGACGACCTGATCGTCGGTGCGTGGAACTGGGACGAGACGCACCTCGACGAGGGCCGGATCTTCATCTACATGGGCTCGTCGACCGGTCTCGGTCTGACGCCCGCCCGTACGTACGACAGCGGTCAGGATGGCGCGCAGCTCGGCATCGCGGTGGCCGGGGCCGGAGACGTCAACGGCGACGGCTTCGACGACGTGATCGCCGGCGCCTACGGATACGACCACCCGGAGATCGACGAGGGCGCGGCGTTCGTGTTCCACGGTTCGATCGCGGGCATCGGCGCGAGCCCGAGCTGGGAGAGCGAGGGGAACCAGGGCGCGGCGCTCTACGGTGGCGCCGTCTCCGGAGCGGGGGACGTCAACGGCGACGGCTTCGACGATGTGATCATCGGCGCCGATCACGGCGACCAAGGCGAGCTGGACGAGGGCTTGGTGTTCGTCTACCTCGGCTCGAGCGAGGGCCTCGGCGACACGCCGAACTGGATCGCCGAGGGGAACCAGGCCGCGGCCGAGTTCGGCTACTCGGTGGCCGCCGCCGGCAACGTGAACGGAGATGCGTTCGACGACGTGATCGTGGGGGCCGACGAGTACGATGCGTCGGGGAACTCGGACGAGGGCGCGGCGTTCGTCTTCGCCGGCTGCAGCGACGTGGACAGCGACGCGCGCTGCCTGGCCACCGACAACTGCCCGACGATCGCGAACCCGGATCAGGCCAACGGCGACGCCGACAGCCTGGGGGACCTGTGCGATCCGTGCACGGACACGGACGGTGACGGTCCGTGCGACGGCCGGCTGGTCGTCGTCGACTTCGACGGTCCGGCCGAGCAGGTCCGCGTGCAGTTCGGCTCCTCCATGCGCTACCTGGCGAACACGCTCGATCCCGGGATTGGCATGACCTGGACCGCTACGGCGTTCAACGACGCGGCCTGGGCCACGGGCACGTACGGGGTCGGGTACGACCAGAACTTCGAAGCCGTGAACCTGCTGTCGACGGTCGTCGCCAACGGGGCGTTCTCGGTGTTCACCCGGACGACGTTCACGATCACCGACATCAGCGCCGTCGAGAACCTGTTCGTCGGCGCGGACTACGACGACGGGTGGGTCGCCTGGATCAACGGGGTCGAGGTGTTCCGCTCGAGCGAGATGCCGCCCGGAACGCTGGCCTGGAACACGGATGCGTTCGTGGCCCGCGAGTCGAGCAACGGCACGGTGCCGAACTACCAGCCGCTGCAGGACATCTCGTTCGTCGGGATCCCCGCGCTCGTGAACGGAACGAACGTGCTCGCCGTCGGGGTGTGGAATCGAGGCGCTCCGGGCTCGTCCGACCTGGTGCTCGTGCCGCGCTTGTCGCTCAACCGGCCGCTATCGACCTCGAACCGCTACCTGGCGAACAACGTCAATATCGGCATCGGGATGACCTGGGTCGACCCGGCGTTCGACGACTCGACCTGGGCTCGTGGCAACTACGGCGTGGGCTTCGAGACCACGACCGGTGCCGAGAACCTGATCGTCACCGTGGTGCCGACCAACAGCGCCTCGGTCTATACGCGGCGCAAGTTCAGCGTGGCCGAGGCTGGGGTGACCAAGGTGTTCTTCGCCGCGGACTACGACGACGGCGTCGTGGCCTGGCTGAACGGTGCCGAGATCTATCGCTCCCCACAGGTGCCCGGCGGCTCTCTGTTCTGGAACACCAGCGTGTCGGCGCACGAGTCGAGCAATGGAGCGGTGCCCAACTTCGGTACGCTGGTCGACGTCACCTCGCAAGCCCTGCCGATGCTGCTCGAGGGCGAGAACCTGCTCGCCGTTGCCGTCTGGAACAACGCGACCGCGCCCCAGGATCTCGTCGTCGTCCCGCGGCTGGTCGTGGGAGGGGACTCGGTCGACAACTGCCCGACCATTCCGAACTCGAACCAGACCGACACCGATCAGGACGGCCTGGGGAACGTCTGTGACGCGGACGACGACGGCGATGGAGCGCCCGACGGCACCGACAACTGCCCGCTGATCTCGAACGCGAGCCAGCAGAACACGGACGGCGACGCGACGGGAGATGCCTGCGACATCTGTCCGCTCGACGCCGCGAACGACCAGGACGGCGACCACGTCTGCGAGGCCACGGACAACTGCGACACGGTGCCGAATCGGGATCAGAAGAACGTGGACGGCGACACGCTGGGGGACGTCTGCGACCCGGACAACGACAACGACGGGGTGCTCGACGTGACGGACAACTGCGACTTCATCGCGAACGCGTCGCAAACGAACACGGACGGCGATCCGCGCGGCGACGCCTGCGACTGCAGCGTGTCGAACAATACGCTGTGGGCCCAGTCGAGCACGCTCACGTCGCTCCGTTTCCCGACGAAGACGCAGCTGACGTGGCAGGTGCCGACCGACGGCGGGGCGACCGTCATTCGCTACGACACCCTGCGCTCGACGAGCCCGACCGACTTCAACGCGGCGGCCACGTGCCTCGATTCGGACGGGACCGACCTGACGACGCCGGATGCGACGAACCCGTCGGCGGGGCAGGTGCGGTTCTACCTCATCCGCGTGGAGAACGGCTGCGCTCTTCCCGGGAACATGGGAGCGAGCTCGGCCGGCGTGGCCCACACCGGGCGTACCTGCCCCTGACTCAGCCGGTTTGGGCCGCTGGGCCGGCGGAGCGCTTCCGCTCGAGCTTTTCGCTCTCGCCGAAGGCGTGCGCGAACCCGCGCGGAACGGTCCGCGCGTCGAGGAACAGCAGGTAGGACGCGAGCGTCGCCAGGGAGAACATGCGGATGTGCATGGTGAAGGCGATACCCGCGTGGAACAGCAGGCCCGCGCCGATGGCCCACGGCCGCGTTCGCCTGAACCACAGTCCGAACGCCAGGAACAGCTCGGTGGCCACCGCGGCCCACGCCGCCCAGCGCAGGGGAGCTTCGGCGCTGACCAGCTCGCGCAGCGACCCCAGCGCGCGCTCGGAGAGCAGGGCGCGCAGCGCGTCGCCCGACCAACCCTGGAACAGGTCGTCGGTCAGCGCCTGCTGGAGCCCCTTTCCGCTCAGGAACCACGGGTTGAGCTTGTGGAGCGCCGCGTAGAAGTACACGATCGAGACCTGAGCCTGAATCAGCCGCTGGGCCGTGACCGGCCGCGCGGGTCCGAGGTATCCGTCGTCGGGGATCGTCTGGCCGCGCGCCTTGCGCCACGCGCGCTTCAGCGACAGCGCCTCGTCGCACGGCGAGAACAGGAGCAGCAGCAGGACCAGCAGGAAGAAGTACGGATGGTTGCGGAAGTTCAGCTGGTCCGAGAAGAACACGTAGCCCTGCAGCAGCAAGAGCGAGCCGATGGCCGGACGGACGAACAGCCCGAGAGCCAACAGCACGACCGGGACGACCTGGATCCCCTGGATCCAGTGAAACGCCGACTCGGACACCGGCCCGAGGAACGAGACGTACGGCAGGTGGAACCCGCCCTCGATCGCGAACACGCTGCGGCTCGTCGTCGTGCGGACCTCGTGGAACAGGGCGAAGGCGAACAGGATCCGAAACAGCCCGAGCGCCACGGTGCTCTCCGAGCGGAACCAGAACGCGTTCCACGCCCGGCTCATCGAATCACCGCGTAGTCCGGCCCGGTACAGATATCGACGCCCCGCTCGATCAGATGGAAGTACGAGCCGTCGTTGACCGCGCACAGGCAGATCCCATCGAGCCGCGCGAGCTCCCCCTCCTGGCCCAGCACCGCGCACATGTACTCGTGGAATCGCGGCAGCACGTCGCCGTGCAGCACCAACGAAGCTCGCTCGGGCCTGCGGAAGAACCGCTGGTAGTCGACCTCCAGGACCTCGCCGGACCGCAGCGACGCCAGGTACTCGACGTCGCAGTCGTAGTGCTTGCTGTACATGTTCCAGCTGAAGTTGCCGCGCGAGGCCAGCTTGTCCTGCACGAAGCCGCGCCAGGGTACGATCACCTGCACGGCCAGGTAGGCGACGATCAGGATGGAGCGGAGCCACGTGCGTCCGGGTGCGGCGGGGGACTGTGGCTCGCGTTGACGCACGGGCGACCGTAGTGTACCAAACCGCCATGTCCCGACCATTCGAGCTCGAAGACGGGTTGTTGCTCACGGCGATCGGCCTGTTGCCGTGGGCGTTCGGCGGCGTCGAGCTGTGGGCGTTCCGCGTCGCCGCGCTGCTCGTCGCCAGCGCCGTGTGCCTGGCGCTGTGGAAGCGCGGCGTGTCCGGCCTGGGGCTCGGCCGACCCGTCGAGCTCTGGCTCGGGGCTGCCATCCTCTTGGCCGTGTGGGCCGCGGTGCAGGTGCTGCCGCTCCCGGCGCCCGTGATCGGCCTCGCCAGCCCGAACGCGTGGCGGGTCTACGCCGAGACGCTGCCCGGCTATCCCGCGGGGCGGCCGCCCCGGACGATCGCGGGTCTCGAGCGCCTCGCGCTCGAGCGCGCGGGGGCGCCCGAACGGTCGGTCGAGGCCGCAGACGAGCCCACCCGGGTCGATTGCGGCGGGGTCCTGCGCACGCTCTCGCTCCACCCGGCGGCCACGACCGAGCGCCTGTTCTGGTACCTGGCGCTGCTCGGGGCGTTCCTCCTGGTGCGAGCCCGGACCGCGCGAGCGGAGACCGCGCGCATCTATCGCTGGGTGCTGTTCATCGACTTCGCGCTGCTCGCCGCGTTCGGCTTGATCCAGCGTTTCAGCTGGGACGGCAAGCTGTATTGGATCCGTCCCGTCCTCGTCGAGGGCACGCCATTCGGGCCGTACGTGAACCCGACGCACTTCGCGGGAGCGATGGAGCTGGCCGTGCCGTGGCTCGCCGGCTACGCCTGGAGCCGGCTGCGGCGCGCCAGGAGCCGCGGGCGCTATCCCGTGCGCCACCTCTTCCTCCCCGCCGCCGCGGCGCTGTGCTTCGCGGCCGGGCTGGCCACGGCGAGCAAGGCCGCGGCCGTGCTGCTCCCGGCCGTGCTGTTCGCGCTCGCGCTTCTCGGCGCGCGCACCGCGCGGGCGCGGGTCTGGCTCGGCCTATCGGCTGCGCTGCTGACGATCGTCTTCGCCTTCGGCATCGCCGGGACGGACGTGGGCCAGCGCCTGCGCTCGCACCTCGATCGCCTCGAAGGACTCGACGTCGCCGGCGGCCGGCTGGCCAGCTGGGTCGCCGCATCGAGCATGGTGCGCGACTACCCGTTGACCGGCGTCGGCTTCGGCGCGTTCGCCGAGGCCTACTCGCGCTACCTGCCGCCCGGCGAGTTCAAGCGCTGGAGCCAGCTGCACAACGACTACCTCGAGGTGCTGGTCGAGGGCGGTATCGTCGCCGCGCTCCTCGTCGCCGCGATCGCCTGGGGCTACGGCTCGCGGCTGTGGCGCGAGCTCGCCCGGCGCGGCGAGCTCTCGCGCGTCCGGTTGGGCCTCGTCATCGGCCTCACGACGCTGGCCCTGCATGCCCTCGTCGACTTCAATCATCAGATTCCGGCGAACGCCCTCCTGTTCGTCACGCTCGCCGCGATGGCGCTACCCCTCAGCGACAGTCCTGCGCCGCTCGACGGGGCGGCCAAGGGACGCGCGCGGCGCTGGCTCCTCCCCGTCGGGGCCCTGGTCCTCCTGACCTACGTCGACCGCGCCTCGAGCGGCGTCGTCTCGGGGGTCGCGTTCGCGCGTGCGGCGCTCCTCACCGAAGCGGGCGAGGAGGAGCGGGCGGGACCGCTGCTCGAAATCGCGGCGCGCCGTGGGAACCAGCTGTGGGCCAAGCGCGAGCTGGCCGAGACGCGCGTCGAGTGGTGGGACGAGCGGGTCGAGCACGACGGGTTCGAGAGCGTGGGGCGAGCGCCGCTCGATCGTTCCGCGCGCGACTACGTCGAGTGCGCCTGTCTCTCGCCGGTCGGGTGGCGGCCGTTCGAGGGGCTGGCGCGGGTGTACCACCGGCTCGAGCTGCTGCGGCGGGACGGCGAGGCCGGCGCGGGAGGCGGGCCGACGTCGCTCGGCACGCCGGGATGGATCGCGATCGGGATGCAGCGCATGGCGATCGATCGGGCGCCGAACTGGTACGTGCCGTACGACCGACTCGCGGGGATGCTGCGCGACTACGGGCTCGAGCGCGAAGCCCTGGAAGCGGTGGGGGAGTCGGCGGCGCGTCTGCCGTTGTTCCCGCGTCAGATGTACCCCGAGGACGGAAGCCTGTCGCCTGCGCTCCTCGCGACCTTCGCCGAGGGGGCCGAGCGCGGCATCTCCGCGTCCCGCGAGCTCGATCACGCGGTGTACCGGATCGCGCTGGCACGCGTACAGCTCCTGCGCGGGGCGTACGATCGAGCGATCGTCGCTCTCGAGTCGGCGCTCGAGCGCAGGCACGACGCGATGCAGGCGGCGGAGGTCGACCTGCTCTTGGGAGAGGCGCACGCTCACCTGGGACACGCGGACGTTGCGCGCCGGCATTGGGAGAGCGCGACGAAGAACGCTGCGCTCGAGCTGCCTGCGCTGCGCGCGCTAGCCCGTCTCGCGCGAGACACGGGCCGCACGGAGGACGAGCTCACGATCCTTCGCCGGCTGCGCGCGCTCGAGCCGGACGATCTCGAGCTATGCCTCGACCTGGCTCGAGCGGCCTCGCGCCTGGGACGCTTTCCCGAAGCGCAGAGCGCGCTCAGACGCGCCAGCCTGCTGCGGCCGAGCGATCCACAACCTGCGATCGCCCTTGTCGAGAGCTACATCGCCCAGGGCGATCTCGAGCGGGCCAGCTCCGAGCTGCGCTCGCTCGAGCAGAGCTTCGGGCTCACCGACGCGGTCTCGCAGCTGCGAGACCGGCTCGAGTCGATCCCGCAGAAACGATGAATGTCCCCGTTTCCGCTTCACTCCTCCCGGATCAGGATCGGTGTCGAGCTCCAGAAGCACTGCGTCGGCGGGTAGCAGCTGGTCTCGGCGGCCGGCCGCAGCTTGTACCAGAGGGACGGCTGATCGAGCGGACCGAGCAAGGGATAGGCGTCGGACAGGACGAGCTGGGCCAAGGAGCCGCTCTCGAGCGCGTCGATCTGCTCGGGGGTGAGGGCTAGCGGGTAGAAGTCAGCTCCCACGCGCAGCGATACCCCGTCGAGCTGCGTTCCGGCCGGGACCGGCAGGCTCTGCGACATGTCGATCACCAGATCGACTCCGACCGTGAGCGACTCCTCGCCGCCGCCGCCGCCCCCGCCCTCCCCCACACCCACGCCGACGCACGGGACGCAGGGGTCGGGCTCGGGCGTCGGGTTCTCGCCCGAGGCGACCTGATCGAGGCTCGGGATCTCTGGTTCGAAAATCGGAAGGTCGGGTGGCGGCGCGGTCTCGGTCGGCGTCGTGGCCCAGTTCCAGCAGGTCAGCAGGTTTCCGCCCGACAGGCCGCCGAACACGCTCCCGATCGCGGCGTTGCACGAGCCACCGACTGTCGTTCCTTGGGTCAGGAGGTAGCACTCTTCGTCCCCGCTCGGCACCCATGGGTCGCCGCCCGTGATCTCGGCGTTCGGATGGCTCAGCAGATACTCCGTGAGCCATCCCGCCATGACGGCGCTCGAGTAGGACGAGCCCGCGGGGACGGCCCAGGGGCCGACGCACAGCGCGTTCCCGGGGGCCAACCCCTCGACGCCCTCCTCCGGTGTCTCCCACATCGGTTCGGCCGCGCCGGTGCTCAGGAAGAGACCGACATCGAGCATGCCCACGGCCAGGACGTCGGGGAGCGACGCCGGAAAGAGCAGCTCGCGATGGTTACCCGCCGCGGCCACGAACGAGGTGTGACGCGCACGCAGATGGGAGATGACCTTGGCGATCTGGCACGAGACGCGCTCCCCGTTGCAGCTCGCGGCCGAGAGCGGATCGGTCGCTGCCGACGCGCGGCCGAAGCTCATGTTCACGACGAGCGGTGCGTTCCGACCCTCGTCGTCGACCATCTCCGCGATCGTGCACAGCTGCGCCAGCACGTGGAAGTCGCCGACGTTTTCGCCGAGCTCGTCGAACGCAGCGTCGTTTAGTTCCGCGAGTCGCGTGTCGACGCTCTCGCCGGCGATTTCGCCCGCGAACCAGGTCGTGCTGTCGCCGTGGGCACCCGAGAAGTCGATGAGCACCATCCACGGCGGCGGGGGCGATGGCGGAGGTGTCGGCGGTGGCGACGGCCCGGGCGCTTTGCCGATCAGGTTGACCTTGCGCGGCGGTGGCACCTTGCGAACCTTGCTCTCCATGGGCCCGCCGCCGCCACTATCCCTGAGGTGTTGCGCCGGATGCGGAAACGGGTCGAGCGTGTACGGCGGCGGATAGTACAGCGGATCGTCGGCGCTCACGATCGACGGCATGCAGCTGCTCGTCGATTCCGGTGCGCCGCCGACCGTGAACACGCCGTAGTCGCCGCACTGGATCTCGATCACGGCCACGGGCCCCGAGCAGTCCGCTGGGGCGAGGCTCCACGAGACCTGCACCGCACCGGTCTGCGGTCCGAGCGCGACGCTCGCGGCGAGCGTTGCGATCGCGGCGATCGCGACAACGATCCATCGTGCTACTCGCATGGTTCCCCTCGTCACGGTTCGTCCTCGGTTGGTTCGATGGTGAGTGTGCGCCTGAGCACGCGGCCCGCGCAGGCCTCGGCGAGCCGCGCGGCCGGGTCTTGCTCGGGGCCGACGACGAGCCGCTCGGGAAGTCGTTCGCCTGGAGCGATGGCGACGAAGAGCTCGTGCTCTCCCGGCACTCGTCCCGCGAGACTCTCTCCGCTAGCCTTCAGCACCGCGCCCCCTCGGTGCGTTTCGACCGCCACCTCGCCCGGCGCGAGCCGTTCGAGGCGATCGTCGCGCAATCTGTATACGGCGTAAGCGAGGTCCTGTGTGGTCGGGCCCTCGGCCTCGATCACGATCGTCACCGGTGTCTCGGGGCGGGCCCGCGCCGTACCGGGCGCCGAGCGTGTGTCGGCGAGGCCCAGGACGCGCACGTCGAACGGCGGTACGGGCGCTCTCGTCCCCGGCGAGCGCGGCAGGAACAGCAGGGCGAAGGCCATGACGGCCACGGCCAGAACCGCCACGCCCCAGCGCCAGTCGAGTGTCAGCCACGGGCGCAACGCCGGCACGTCCCCGACGATCTGGCGCCGCAGGCGGTTGGGCACGCTCGGCAGCCGGACGCCGCCGAGCTCGGCCAGTCGTGCACGGCCCTCCGCGCTGCGCGTCAGCATCCACTCGATGCGCTCGGTCTCGGCGGGGGTCAGGCTCCCCGCTCGGTACGCGCGCAGCACGTCGTCTGGTGGCGCCGGTCCGTCGTCGGTACCGGGCAGGTCCCACAGCAGCTCGGCCGGCGTCCTCTTCACTCTCTGTCTCCACAGTAAAACCCCATAGTCATGGAGTCCGGCCCGCGGCGGATTGCCCCCCTGTTTCTTCTGCCTCATTTGGGGCGGAAACGACGAGTGTCCCCGTTTCGAGGAGCAGGAGCGCGGCCCAGCTCGACACGGGGTGGGCGGCGCGGACAACCCCGAGGGCGTGACGGAAGGCGTCGGGCACGGCGCCATTCTCGGTGAGCCGCTCATAGAATGCGCGGTTGAAATCGGCGGCGAGAGCGTCGTCGAGCTCGGCACGCGAGGCAACGACCCACCGAACCCCCGCGCGGGCGAGCGTGCCGGCCAGGCCGAAGCGGCCGCTGTCGGCCGTGACCGGCCAGCTCGCGCTGTGGCACGCGCTGAGGTTCGCGAGCTCGAGGTGGCCGGCTCGGGCCGCGATCTGCGCGGCGCTGAGGCGCCGGTCGGCCAGGTCGACCGTCGACAGCTCGGGGAACGCGGCGTCGTAGTGCGCGTGCGTGTCGAGATGGAGCGAGCGCGCGCGCGGCAGCTCGCGCTCGAGGGCGGCCCCTGTCGCCGCCTCGCCCTCGAGGACCTCGGAGCTCGGTGCGACCGAGCGGTAGAAGCGCGCCGCGCCGCCCGTCCTGAGCGTGCGACCGGGATCGACGACGAAGAGCCGGGTCCCCTCGCGGTGCGGCTCGGGCGTCCGCCCGGCCGTGCCCGCGGGACGATAGGCGACGGCCGTGGCCTCGCCGAGCCATCCGCTTTCGCCCGGAAGCGGCAACGAATGGAGAGGAACCGACTGCAGCACGCCGTGGAGCGCGAAGGTCGTGACCGGGTCGAGGTCTCGCGCGTCGGGGACAAGGGCGGCTGAGAGCCGCTCAGCTGTCGCGCGCCATCGCGACTCGTCCGCGTCGCGTGTCGCCATCGCGCGCGAGAGCGCCTCGATCGCCCGGAGCAGCTCGGGTCTCTGCAGCGCGGTCCTGCGGTACAGCACGGGCGCGCCACCCTCGGGCCGATGCAGGAGCAGCACCTCGTCCTCGAGCGCGAACGCGCGGAACGAGACGCCAGGATCCCCCGCGGCGTCGGACGCCTCGCGCGGCGCCGAGCCCGCCCGCGCCAGCTCCTGCAGCCGCTCGAGCGTCGCGCGGCGGATCGACTCGCGCTGCTCGCGTCGAGCAGGAGCGGCTGGCTCCTCGAGCGCGGCGAGCTCGGCCAGGAGCGCCTCGCGCTCGGGGCTCGCCGGTTCCACCGCGCCGCCGGCCGCGCGATCGAGCATGGCCAGCGTGTCCCAGGCCTCGCGCGGCCTCTGGCGCCCGATCGCCACGCGCGCCGCTCGATACGCGGTCTCCGCGCGCAGGCCGGGGCCGATCGGGATCACCTGGTCGAGGCGCGCGTCCGCGCCGCGCTCGCCGAGGAGCAGCGCCAGGGTCAGGCGGTCCGCCGCGCGATCGAGATCCCCGCTCCGCTCGAGCGCGCCCGCGGCACAGCTCGCAGCCCACGCGCGCAGCCGCGAGCTCGTGCCCGCCCCGAGCACGCCGTCGCACGCGGCGAGGCCGCGCGCCGCGTCTCCCGCGCGTGTCGCGTGCAAGCCCTCGACCAGACGGCCCCAGCTCGCGAGCTCGCTCGTATCCTCGAGGAGCGCCCGGGCCCGCGCGAGCTCGGCCGAGGGATCCTGCCCCCGCCGCTCGCGCACGTAGGCCAGGTTCACGAGCACGTTCGCCCGCTCGGTCGCATCCGCGGCCGCGCCCATGCCGTCGAGGGCTTTGCGGAGCGCGGCCTCGGTGCGCTCGAGCGCCACACCATCCGCGTCGGGGTCGAGCAGCACGAGCCAGGCGAGCATCGTCTCGGCCACGCGCACGAGACGCGCGTCGCACGCCGCAGCACCACACTGCTCGACGGCGAACTGCAGCTTGCGCTGCGCCTCGGCCAGGGCGCCGACGCGGGACAGGATCTCGACCTGCTTCGTCACGGCGACGATCCACTTGGAATCGGCGACGACGCGGAAGTCGGCCTCGGCCGAGCGCAGCTCGCTCCACGCGCGCTCGAGCGCGCCCGCATCGAGCGCGAGCGTCGCTCGCTCGTAGGCCAGCTGCGCGGCCCAGCTCGCCGCGGCCGGCGACCCGATCCAAGGTGGCCCGGTGGCCACGCGCGCCTCGGCCTCGGCGCGGCCGGCATGCGTTCCGCTTCGCCTGAGCATGTAGACGGAGATCAACCGCACGCGCAGCTCGAGGAACGGGAGCCCCTGCGCTCCCGCCTCCCGCCCGAGCGCGTCGAGATCGGCCACGGGCGCCCGGCGCCCGAGCAGCTCCCTCAGCCGGCCTTCGAGCCGGGCGTGCTCCTGGGCCTCGGCGCGGAAGCGGAACGGCAGACAAGCGCGGTCCTGGCTCCCGTCGTACTCGTCCTGCACCTCGACGCACAGCTCGCGCTCGCCGTCCGGGAGATCGGGCGACACCTTTGTCTCGAAGCACAGCGTCGCCCCGAGCCGTACCGCGGGTGGGCCGAACGCGGCCGAAGGTGCGAGCCGGCCGACCCAGCGGCTCGTGTCGCGCGCGCCCTTCGGCTCGAGGCAGATCCCGATCGGCGTCTCGCGTCCGAGCGCCACGGGAACGGTCCCGTCGAGCTCGCGATGGCCGCGAAACGCGATCGTCGTGTCGTCGAACAGGCGCTCCGAACGGGAGCACGCGCAGACCGCGGCCACGAGCGCCGTCGCGGCCCAGGCTCTCAGAGCAGTCCCAGGCGTGCCGCGCATCGTTCGACCGCCTCGTTGAGCGTGAGCTTGAGCTTGTACGTCGCCTTGCGGGACCAACGCGTCACGCGGACGATCTCGGACGGTGTCAGCCCGTCGACGAAGCGCAGCTTGAAGTAGAGATACACGCGGCTTCCGGCGCGCTTGAGGCAGCCGCGCAGGCCCGCCACCGCATCGCGCTCGACCTGCTCGCGCTCGGGGTCGGGACGCTCAGGCAAGGGTGGCTGCTCCGCGGGATCGATCTCGCGCTTGCGCCGGATCGCTCGGCGACGGTTGCTCGCGATCCCGCACGCCATGCCCCAGAGATGAGACTCGAGGCGCGCCTCGCTCAGCTCCGCGGGAGCGACCTGCTCGAGCAGCTGCACCAGCGCGTGGCTCCGGTGATCGAAGCACGCGACGTAGGTATCGTGGAGCAGGTCCTCGGGGTCGATGCCCGAGAAGCGCCCGTACCGCCGCTTGAGCCGTCGAAGCAGGCGCGGGGCGAACGCGTCGAACATCCATCGCTTCGCGTCCGCGTCGCCGGCGACGACGCGCTCGAGCCTGGCGCCGATCGCCGGCGCGGCGATCCGCCGTTCCGTCTCTTTGGGCTCCCCCATGGCCCCTCAATCTACAGCGAACGGAGGCGAAAGCCGCGGGGGGAAAAAACGCTGCGATCGGACTACCCGTAGACTGGGCGTCCATGATCGCCCGCGCACAACTCGCCCAGGAGCTGTCGGCGATGGCCGACGAGGACAGGCGCGTCCGCGCCGAGCTGGCACGAGACGGCTCGCTGTTCGACGGCTACCACCCGCGCATGCAGGCGGTGCACGATCGCAACGCCGCGCGGCTGACCGAGATCCTCGACGCACACGGATGGCCGATGCGATCACGCGTCGGTGAGGGCGCCGCAGGCGACGCGTGGATGATCCTGCAGCACGCGATCGGTCATCCGGCGCTCATGCGCCGCGGGCTCGAGCTGCTGCGACGCGCCCCCGCAGAGGAGGTGCCACCGATCGAGATCGCGATGCTCGACGATCGGATTCGCGCGTTCGAGGGCCGCGGCCAGCTCTACGGCACGCAGCTCGACTGGGACGACGCGGGTCAGCTGAGCCCTCTGCCGCTCGAGGATCCAGAAGGCGTGGACGCAAGGCGCGCCTCGATCGGCCTCCCGCCGCTCGCGGAGTATCTGCAGCAACACCGCGCCGAGACCTCTCCGCGCAATCTCGAGCAGTGGCAACGCGAGAGAGACGCCTGGCTCGAGCGGGTCGGCTGGCGAACGAGACCCTGAGTTCGAGCCGCCAGCTTTCGAGCACGGCGGTCGTGTTCTCCGCCGACACCGCGCCTTGGGCAACCGTATACTCCGAATAATCCCGCGGGGCGTTGCCGTCGCCCGTCTGGCGGGAGGGGGTGGGTATGCGTCGGACCGTGGGCGTCTTGTCGTGCGTTCTCCTGGCCGTCCTGTTCCTGCAACCGATGATCCCTTCCGTGGTGGGACAAGTCGACGACGATGCTCCGACCGGCGAGTCCGCGGGGCCGGGGAACCCGGACAGCGACGCCAACGGCATCGTCGACGACTCGGACAACTGTCGCCACGCACAAAACCCCGATCAGGCGGACGCGGACGCCGACGGCGTGGGTGACGTCTGCGATGGCTGCCCCAACGTGTTCGATCCCGAGCAACGGGAATCGGAGCCGGCAGGCACGTTCGACATCCGCCCGCGCGTGATCACGAGCCTGGCGGACGGCGCGGAGTCGGTGTTCGCGGCGGACGTGGACGGCGACGGCGACATCGACGCGCTGTCCGCTTCGTCCAACGACGACACGGTCGCGTGGTACGAGAATCTCGACGGCGCCGGACAGTTCGGCTCCCGGCGTCTGATCACGCAGGTCGCGAAAGGCGCATCGTCCGTCTTTGCGGCAGACGTGGACGGAGATGGGGACACCGATGCGTTGGCCACGTCGTCCTTGAACGACACGATCGCGTGGTTCGAGAACGTCGATGGAGCGGGCGCGTTCGGACCCGAACGCAGGATCTCGACCGCGGCAGACGGTGCGCGGTCGGTCGTCGCGGCGGACCTCGACGGAGACGGTGACGTCGACGTGCTCGCGGCATCGAGCCTCGACGACACGATCGCGTGGTTCGAGAACCTCGATGGAGCAGGCACGTTCGGACCGGAGCGACTGATCTCGACCACGGCGGATGGCGCTGCGTCCGTCGCCGTTGCGGACATGAATCTGGACGGTGACCTGGACGTGCTGTGCGCGTCGCCCCTGGACGACACGATCGCGTGGTTCGAGAACCTCGATGGAGCAGGCACGTTCGGGCCCGAGCGCGCGATCTCGACCACGGCGGACGGTGCGCAGTCGGTCGCCACCGGGGACGTGGACCGGGACGGGGATCCGGACGTGTTCGCCGCGTTCGACTCGGTCGTGGTCTGGTACAGGAACCGAACCGGGGGAACGTTCGACCCGCCGGGGATCATTACCGGGCTCGGCACGACGGTCGTCGTCGCCGCTGCGGACCTGGACGGGGACGGAGATGCGGATGCGCTCGTTGCATCTGCATCACTCGGCCTGATCGTCTGGGTCGAGAACAGGAGGCCAGCTGCGACCACATGGACACTTCGCACGGTCACGGACTCGGCCCCTGGCGTTCGAGCCGTGTTCGCCGCAGACGTCGATGGCGACGGCGATCTGGACGCTCTGAGCGCGTCAGCCGGAGATGATCGGATCGCCTGGTTCCGAAACGGTGGAGACGGACGCGGGGACGTGTGCGACAACTGCCCCGGCGACTGGAATCCGCTGCAAGCGGATGCGGACGGCGACGATTCAGGCGACGCGTGCGACAACTGCCCCGTGTCGAGCAACCCGGACCAGCAGGACCAGGACGCCGACGGGTTCGGCGACGCGTGCGACAACTGTCCGACGTACAGCAGCAATTCTCAGGCCGACGAAGACAACGATGGAGTAGGAAACGTTTGCGACCCGTGCACCGACACCGACGGAGATGGTTTCGGGGATCCGGGTTTCGGGGCGTCCGTGTGTCCGCCCGACCTGTGTCCGGCCGTGTACGACCCCGTCCAGCTCGACAGTGACGGCGACGGCGCGCCCGACGCGTGCGATGTCTGCCCGGGACTCTTCGACCCGGATCAGGGCGATCCCGACGGGGACGGATTGGGGTCGCGCTGCGGCGACGGCTGCCCGTACGATCCGAACCCCGACCAGGCCGACAGCGATGGCGACGGAGCACAGGACGCGTGTGACACCTGCCCAGTCGCTGCCGACCCGAGCCAAGCGGATACGGAAGGGCCGGGCGCGTTCGGACCGCTCCGGCCGATCGTCGTCCCCTTCGACGTACGGTCGAGGGTTACTGCAGCCGACATCGACGGGGACGGAGACCTCGACGCGATCCACTCGTCGCCGTACTGGTTCGAGAACCTGGACGGGGCGGGGACGTTCGGCGGCCGGCGGTACATCCCGGGGTTTGGAGGTTCGTATTCCGTGTTTGCTGCGGATTTGGATAGCGATGGAGACGTGGATCTTCTCACCGGCCTCCCCGAAAATCTGACCGAGTGGTTCGAGAACGAGGATGGTCACGGCACGTTTGCGACGCGGCCGCCGATCCAGGCCTACCCGTCGCGATTCTCAGGCGCGGTGTTTGCGGCCGACGTGGATGGCGATGGGGATCTCGACGTGCTGACCGCCGGTGTGAACGGCGCGGCGTGGAACGAGAACGTCGACGGCGCCGGAGGGTTCGGCCCGCCGCGCGTGATCGTGTCCGATTCTTTCAATCTCACCGACGTGTTCGCGGCCGATGTCGACGGCGATGGCGACCTGGACGTGCTGGTCGGTAAGACCTTTGCCGGCAACGGGATCCGGTGGTACGCGAATGTCTCGGGAGACGGCTCGGTATGGGAGCCGCGGTTGATCACGGAGTCCCAGAGGGCGAGCCACGTGTTCGCAGCGGATATCGATGGGGACGGGGATCTCGACGTGCTCACGTGTTCGGACCAGGATGAGACCGTCATGTGGTATCCGAGCTTTTATTTACCGAACTTCGGGTTCGGGTTCTTCGGACCCGGGAGACCGATCGCGAGTGAACGCGACGGCGCGGAGTCCGTCTTCGCCGCCGACATGGACTTGGACGGAGACCTCGACGCGGTCGCTTCCGGGTTCGGGTTCGACACGGAATGGTACGAGAACCTCGACGGAGCAGGGACCTTCGGCCCAGGGCAAGTGATCGGAGAAGGTCGCGCGAGGAGCGCGGTCCCCGCGGACTTCGACGGGGACGGCGATCCTGACCTGCTCACGAGCGAGATCGCGTGGTACGAGAACGGCGGCGACGGCGTAGGAGTTTCGTGCGACAACTGCCCGGCGGTCGACAATACCGACCAGGCGGACACGGACGCCGACGGCCAGGGCGACGCCTGCGACACGTGCCCTGACGATTCGGTCAACGATGGCGACGCGGACGGACTGTGCAGCGACGCCGACAACTGTCCGTCGGTTTCGAATGCTGGGCAGGCGGACGGCGATGGCGACAGCGTCGGCGACGCCTGTGACAACTGCCCCAGCTCGGCGAACACCGGGCAGGCCGATCAGGATGGCGACGGCAGAGGCGATGCCTGCGACAACTGCTCCGCGGTCGCAAACGCCGACCAGGCGAACCACGACTCCGATGCGCTGGGCGACGCCTGCGACAACTGTCCGGACGCGACGAACGGCGATCAGACCGACCAGGACGGCGACGGGATCGGCGATGCGTGCGACGCGTGCAACGACGTGGATCACGACTCCGTGTGCGCGCAGGACAATTGCCCGAGCTTCCCGAACCCGGATCAGGCCGATCAGGACGGCGATGGCCAGGGCGACGCGTGCGAGCCGCCGGTGCTGTCGGTGGTGCTGACCCCGGATCTCCTGTGGCCACCGAACCATCGTCTCGTCGAAGTGGTGCCGACGATCACGGCCTCGGCTCCATCGGGCGCACCCGCGGTGAGCCTGGTCTCAGTGACAAGCGACGAACCGGACGACGCGCCCGGCTCGGGCGACGGCAGCACGATCGGCGACGTCGTGATCGAGGCCGATCGGTTCTTGCTGCGCGCCGAGCGCCTGACCGGGGGCGATGGTCGAACCTACACCGTCGTGTACGAGGCAACGACGACGAACGGATCGCAGCTGACGACGCAGGTCTCGGCCACTGTCGTCGTGCCCCGCGTCGTCAACGGCTCGGTCGATCCGGTGACTTTGTCGCTCGCGCGGGGACCGCAGGGCACGATCGTGAGCTGGCCGCTCGTCGACGGCGCGGAGGGGTACCACGCGATCCGCGGGGATCGACGGTCGATCGTCGAGCGGCCGCAGGAGATCGACCTCGGTGCGGTGGTCTGCCTCGCTTCTACACCTGGAGGGGCGGTAGACGCGGCAGTACCTCCGCCCGGGGTCGTGTACTTCTACGTCGTCGAGTATGTGGACGACGGTCTCGCAAGCGGCTACGGCACGGAGTCGGTGTCCAAGCCGCGCGAGCCGTCGAGCGGAGCCTGTGGCGGCTAGCTTTCGAGCGCGACGGTCGGGTTCTCCGCCGACGCGGCGACTAGGCTGACCGTATACTCCGCACAATCCCGCCTGGCGGGAGGGGGGCGGGTATGCGTTCAGTCGTCGGTGCCGTAGCCTTGGTTTCCCTGGCGCTCGTGCTTTCACCGCCGGCGATCTCGTCCGATACGGTCGACGTCGCGGGGATAGACACGGAATCGCCGACCGGCGAGTCCGCACCGGGGATCCCGGACAGCGACGCCGACGGCATCGCCGACGACTTGGACAACTGTCGCCACGATCCGAACCCGAATCAAGAAGATGGCGACGCGGACGGCGTCGGCGACACATGCGACGCCTGCCCGAGCGTCGTTGACCCGGAACAACGAGAGTCCGAGGCGCCCGGTACGTTCAGCGCGGAGCGTACGATCTCCAACCTGGCGAAAGGTGCGATCTCCGTGTTCGCCGCCGACATCGACGGCGACGGCGACGTGGACGTGATTTCCGCCTCGTTCACCGACAGCACGATCGCATGGTTCGAGAACACAGACGGCGCGGGTACGTTCGGTCCGCAGAACGTGATCGCGATCAGGCCGAGGGGAGCGACGTCCGTGTACGCAGCGGACGTGGACGGCGATGGAGACACCGACGTATTGTCCACGGCCGACGATACGGTCGCGTGGCACGAGAATCTCGACGGCGCAGGCGCCTTCGGCCCGACGAAGAAGATCTCGACCTCCGCGGGACGCGCGCGGTTCGTCCTCGCAGCGGACGTCGACGGGGATGGCGACGTGGACGCGTTGGTCGCGTCGGCCCTGGACGACACGATCGCCTGGTACGAGAACAGCGACGGCGCGGGCACGTTCGGCCCGGAGCAGCTGATCTCGACCACTTCCGTATCCGCCCAGTGCGTCGCTGCGGCCGACCTCGATGGTGACGGCGACGCGGACGTGCTGGCCGCGTCGCATGTGGACGACACGATCGCCTGGTTCGAGAACCTCGATGGCAGCGGAGCGTTCGGGCTCGAGCGGTTGATCTCGACGGCGGAAGTTGGACCCTTCTTTGTCGTGGCGGCAGACATGGACGGTGATGGGGACGTCAATGCGCTGCTCGGATTCCAGACCGGTGTGGCGTGGTACGAGAACCTGGATGGAGCTGGGAACTTCGGTCCCGCGCGCGCCATTTCGATACCCCATATCGCGCGGGGGGTCGTCGCGGCCAATGTCGATCTCGACGGGGACATGGACGCACTGGCAGCGAGCGGTGGGAACGGCCGGATCACGTGGTACGAGAACTCCTTCGGCGACGCCTCGACCTGGTCGGCGCACACGATCACGACCGACGCAGCCGGGGCGGTTTCCGTATTCGCGGCGGACGTGGATGGCGATGGCGATCCGGACGCACTCTCCGCATCGAATGGCGACGATACGATCGCGTGGTACCGCAACGGCTGGGACGGACTCGGCGACGCGTGCGACAACTGTCCGCGCGTGGAGAATCCGGAACAGGTGGATGGCGATGGCGACGGCGCAGGCGACGCATGTGATGTCTGCCCGACGCAGTTCGACCCGGGGCAAGACGACGGCGACGAGGACGGCGTCGGCGACGTCTGCGACAACTGCTCGGCGTTCAACCCGGATCAGCTCGACAGCGACGGCGACGACTTGGCCGACGCCTGCGACGTGTGCCCGCTCGACGTCGATCCGGAGCAAGACGACCCCGACGACGACGGCGTGGGGACCGTTTGCGACGGCTGCCCGCAGGACCCGAACCCGGAACAGTCCGATGCGGACGGCGACATGGTGCCGGACGCGTGCGACACGTGCCCCACCGTCGCCGACCCGGAACAGACGGAGTCGGAAGGACTCGGTGCGTTTGGTCCGTCGCGGTTCATCGACACGGTCGGCACGAGGCGAGCTGGCCTGTTCGCGGCCGATCTCGACGGCGACGGCGACGACGACGCAATCATCTCGTCGCCGACCGCATGGTACGAGAATCAGGACGGTAGGGGGACGTTCGGCCCGCGCCATGACCTCGCGCCCTTCGATTTCTCGGACACCGTTGCCGCTGCCGACGTGGATGGCGACGGGGATCTGGATCTCGTCAGCTCGGGACGCGACTCGCTGGCGACACGCTGGTTCGACAACATGGATGGCCGAGGCACGTTCGGTTTCGGCCTTCCGATCCAATCCGAATCGGTATTCTCGGGGGAGCTGGCTGTCGAGGATGTGGACTTCGACGGGGATCTCGACGTGATGACCTCCGGCCGGCTCGGGCTGGCCTGGAACGAGAACCTGGACGGGGAGGGAACGTTCGGCCTGGTGCGCCCGATCGCGCAGGACGGAAACAATCTGATGGCTGCGGCCGACGTGGACAACGACGGTTTCGTGGATGCGTTCGCTGCAAGGGAGCTCGGAGGTCCGATCCGCTGGTACGACAATCTCCTCGGGAACGGCTCGCAGTGGGTCGCGCGCGTCGTCACGCCCACGCTCGAAAGACCGAGCTCGCTGCTTCCAGCGGATTTGAACGGAGATGGCTACGTCGACCTGCTGGTCGCATCCCTCACCGATCACGAGGTGACCTGGTACCCGAACGGAGCCGGAATCTTCGAGGCCGGTCGCTCGATCTCGCAGACAGCGTTCGGTGCGTGGACGGCGATCCCAGCGGACGTCGACCTGGATGGGGACCTCGACGTCGTTACCGGCGGCGACGCCTGGTACGAGAACGTCGATGGGTTGGGGACGTTTGGCGCCGCGCGGGCGATCGGGCTCGTTGCCAACGGCGTGTTCACCTCGGACCTGGATCTGGACGGTGACCTCGACCTGCTCACCACCGAGATCGCGTGGTACGAGAATGGCGGCGACGGCGTGGGCGATGCGTGCGACAACTGCCCGAGCATCGACAACACGGGTCAGACCGATAGCGACGCCGATGCGGACGGCGACGCTTGCGACACGTGTCCGTACGACGCGGAAAACGACGCCGATGGAGACGGTGCCTGCGGCGATACCGACAACTGTGTGGATACGCCGAACGCCGGTCAGGCCGATAGCGACCACGACGGTCTCGGAGACGCTTGCGACAACTGTCCCAACGCGTCGAATGCCAATCAGTCCGACCAGGACGGGGACGGGATCGGTGACGCCTGCGACGCGTGCAACGACGTCGACCATGACTCGGTGTGCGCGGACAACTGCCCGAGCTTCCCGAACCCGGATCAGGCGGATCAAGATTCCGACGGCCAGGGCGACGCCTGTGAGCCACCGGTGCTTTCGGTGAGCCTGAGCCCGAGCGAGCTGTGGCCGCCGAACCATCGTCTCGTCGAAGTGGTGCCGACGATCACGGCCTCGGCCCCGTCGGGACCGGTTGCGGTGCAGCTCATATCCGTCACGAGCAGCGAGCCGGACGATTCGCCCGGCGCGGGCGACGGCAGCACGACCGGCGACATCGTGATCGAGGCCGATCGGTTCCTGCTGCGCGCCGAGCGCTTGACCGGGGGCGATGGTCGAACCTACACCGTCGTGTACGAGGCGACGACGACGAACGGATCGCAGCTGACGACGCAGGTCTCGGCCACCGTCGTCGTGCCCCGCGTCGTCAACGGCTCGGTCGACCCGGTGACCTTGTCGCTCGCGCGGGGAGCGCAGGGCACGATCGTGAGCTGGCCGCTGGTCGACGGCGCGGAGGGATACCACGCGATCCGCGGGGATCGACGGTCGATCGTCGAGCGGCCTCAAGAGATCGACCTCGGTGCGGTGGTCTGCCTCGCTTCTACACCTGGAGGGGCGGTAGACGCGGCAGTACCTCCGCCCGGGGTCGTGTACTTCTACGTCGTCGAGTATGTGGACGACGGTCTCGCAAGCGGCTACGGCACGGAGTCGGTGCCCAAGCCACGCGAGCCGTCGAGCGGAGCCTGCGCGCGCTAGTTTTCGAGCACGGGAAGCGCAGATCGAACCCTCCCCGCGCCGGCGGTCAGCGTATATCCCGCCACAGTGAGGCTGGGGGGGCTGCGTCATCCGATGAGGTGGCGTGGCCCCGCGGCTTTCGGGGGCACCACCGGGCGGGCGGCCTGTTCTAGACTGAGCCGCGCCCGATGTACGAACACCGCTCCGAGGTGCTGCTCAGCCGGCCGGCGTTCCTGCGCCGGATGGTGCGCCATGGCGTGCTGGCGCTGCTCGTGGTCATCGGCTCGCTGCTCCTCGGCCTGCTCGGGTTCCATTTCCTCGGCGCGCAGGCGTGGGTCGATGCGCTGCTCAACGCGGCGATGCTGCTCGGCGGGATGGGCCCGGTGGGAGACATGGGCCCGCCTGTGGGCAAGCTCTTCGCCACGGTCTACGCGCTCTACTCGGGGCTCGTGTTCTTGATCGTCGCCAGCGTGCTCTTCGCGCCGCTGTTCCACCGCGTGGTCCACAAGCTGCACATGGATCTCGACGACGCGGACAAGGACTCGTGAGTCGCGCGCGGGCCATCCTCCTCTTCGCGTGCGCCGTCTGCGCAGGCGCGCAGGCGTCGCCCGCGGAGTCGACGCAGAAGATCTCGATCCGGGTCAGCGAGGGGACGGGCCTGAGCTTCGATCTGTCGCCCGACGGGCGCACGATCGTGTTCGATCTCCTCGGCCAGCTGTGGGAGGTCGAGGCCAGCGGCGGAGCGGCGCGCGCGCTGACCGACTCGGTGCGCGACACGGCCGAGGATCTCGAGCCGGCCTACTCGCCCGACGGGCGCAGCATCGTGTTTCGCGCCGAGCGCAACGGCCGGACCGGGCTGTGGCTGCTCGAGGCCGGCGCTAAGAGCGCTCGGCAGCTCACGCAGCTCCCCGACCCCGACGGGTTCCACGGACGCGCGGCCTGGTCGCCCGACGGGAAGACGATTGCCTTCGAGCGGCGTGTCCCGCCGCCCGACGGTCTCGGCATCTCGCTTCTCGACGTCGCCACAGGCCAAGTGCGCGTGTTGCGCATCGAGGAGTTGCCTCGCTCGGGTGCGAGCGATCCGGCCTGGTTTCCCGGCGGCAAGCGTTTGGCCGTCGTCGTGGATGGCAGCCTGTCGGTCGTCGATGCGGTCGAAGGTGGGCGCGCCGAGCCGATCGCCGGGTTCCCGGCGCGCGTCTGGTCACCGGCGGTCGCGCCCGATGGCCGCACCATCGCCTACTTCGCGCCCGACGCGCAGGAACGAGTGCAGCTGTGGGTCGGGGAGCGCCAGCTCACGACGCACGCCGACGTCATGCCGTCCCGCGTGCGCTGGACCGCCGACGGGAGCACGTTGCTCTACAGCGCCGATGGGCGGCTGTGGAGCTCGAGCGTGGCCGGCGGGAAGCCGGTCGAGATCCCGTTCCACGCGCGCGTCGCGCTCGAGCGTGCGCGACCCGCGCTGCCGCCGGCCGACTTTCCGTTGCCCGGCGTCGAACGCCCGGCCCGCGGCTTCATGGGCCTCGCGCTCTCGCCCGATGCGCGCGAGATCGCGATCCTCGCCCTGGGCCAGCTGTGGATCGTGTCGGTCGACGATCGATCCTCGCGCGCGCTCGCGAGCGTGCCCCTCAGCGCGCGGCAGCTCGCGTGGTCGGCCGACGGCGCCGAGATCGCCTGGTCGGCCGGCCCGTGGGAAGAAGAGGATCTCTTCGTCGCCGAGCGCGCGAGCGGCCAGACGCGCCAGATCACGGCGCTCCCCGGCCGCGAGGTGCATCCGACGTACTCGCCTGACGGGCGATTCCTCGCGTTCGAGCACGTCGACCGCGACGACAAAGCGCACCTGCGCTTCATCGAAGCCCGGGTGCGCGACCTCAGCGATCCGTCCCAGACGCGCCGGCTCGACGAGGCCCACACGGCGTGGACCGCGAACGTCTCGTCCACGCCTCAGTGGAGCCCGGACTCGAGGTGGCTCCTCGAAAGCGGGGAGCAGCCGGCGATCGTCGATCTCGCGGGCGTGCGCCGCGAGCTCTCGAGCGCCCCGAGCTCGCCGGTCTTCTTGCGCTGGGCGCAGGACTCGGTCGTGTTCGTGCGCCACGCTCGGCTGTGGCGCGCGCCGTTCGATGCGAGCGGGATGCTCGGGCCCCCGGCGCCGCTCGGCGTCGACTCGGCCGCGTATCCGTCGGTCGCGCGCGACGGCACGATCCTCTACGTCTCGGACGACGGGCTGCGGTTGCGCGGGCCGGGCGGTGAGGAGCGGCACCTCGGCTGGCCCCTGTCGCTCACGCCGCCGATCGCCGAGACCGTGCTGGTACGCAACGCGCGCATCGTCGACGGCACAGGCGCGCGACCCACGTCGCCCAAGGACATCCTGGTCGAGCGCGGGCGCATCGCTCGCATCGCCTCGGCCGGGAAGATCGCCGGCGGCGTCCGCACGGTCGTCGACGCCCAGGAACGCTTCGTGATCCCCGGGCTGATGGATCTCCACGCGCACGAGTACCAGCTCTCGCTGTTGCCGGGCTTCGTGTACTTCGGCGTGACCACGATCCGCGACCAGGGATCGCCGATCGCGGCGCTCGTGGCTCATGCCGACGCGATCGCTGCCGGGGTGTTCGACGGTCCGCGCGTCGGCTACGGCGCGATCCAGTACTACAGCGACTACAGCACGGACGACGAGGAGGGCCAGGGGGTCGAGCCCGAGGCCGATCCGGATCACGTCGCCCGCGCCATCGGCGTGGCCGTGGGGTTCGGAGCCCAGCACATCAAGACCCGCACGTTCCGGCGCTGGGACATCGACGCGCGGTTCGTCCGCGAGGCCCACCGCCGGGGGCTGCGCGTCACCGGCCACTGCGCGTATCCGTTGCCGATCGTCGCCGCCGGCATCGACTCGAAGGAGCACCTCGGGTTCTGCAACGCGCGCGGCGCGATGCGGATCTACGACGACCTGGTGCAGCTCTACCGGGCGGCGGACATCGCCGTCGTGCCCACGATCTGCTACGCGCACCTCGCGGCGCGCCTCGACCGTACCGACGTGCTCGAGCAAGACCTCGAGCTTGCGCCGTTCGCCGCGCGGATCGGCAGCGACGACTGGATGGTCAAGCTCGACGAGGAGAGCCGGCGCCACTGGGAGCGTCTGGTTCGTGGCTGGCACGAGGCGACGCTCAAGCTCGCCCGAGCCGGCGTGCCGATCGGCGTCGGAACCGACGTGTGGCAGGCGCCGAGCGCCGCGCACATGGAGCTCGAGGAGCTGGTCGCAGCAGGCCTGACACCGCTCGAAGCGCTGCGGGCGGCGACGGGCACCGCGGCGCGCATCCTCGGCGCCGAGCGCGACCTCGGGACGATCGAGACCGGCAAGCTCGCCGACCTCGTGATCCTCGACGCCGACCCGTTGGCCGACATCCGCAACACGCGACGCATCTGGGCCGTGATGCAGAACGGCCAGATCGTCGATCGCGCGGCGCTGCGCGCGCGCTACGGTCGGGAGCCGCGGTGAGCGTCGATCTGCAGGTCAAGCTCGCCGTGTACCGGCGGTTCGCCGAGACGGGCGAGCGGCCGGAGCCGGAGGACGTCGCGAGCCGTGTCGGCACGGACGTGGCGAGCGTCCTCGAAGCGTACGCGCGGCTGCGCGCGCAGCGACTGCTCGTGCTCGAGGCCGACGGATCATCCATCCGCATGGCGCCGCCGTTCTCCGGAATTCCGACGCAGCACGCGGTGATCGTCGACGGCGTGCGCTACTTCGCGAACTGCGCCTGGGATGCGCTCGGCGTGCCCGCGGCGCTCGACCGGCCGGGTGTCGTCCACTCGCGCTGTGAGGCTTCCGGCGAGCCGCTGCGACTGCCGATCGGAACCGACGGTCCCGGGCCTTCGGACTGGCTGTTCCACTGCCTCGTGCCCGCGGCGCGGTGGTGGGACGACATCGTGTTCACCTGAAGCACCATGCTGTTCTTCCGGTCGGAAGAACGCGTGCGCGAGTGGTGCCAGGAGCACGGCGGCCCGGTCCGGCCGCTCGTGCGGCTCGATCAGC
Organism: uncultured Acidobacteriota bacterium; assembly: GCA_963824225.1. Classification (GTDB taxonomy): domain Bacteria; phylum Acidobacteriota; class Polarisedimenticolia; order Polarisedimenticolales; family Polarisedimenticolaceae; genus CAWGOF01. Next base: position 3,426,649 of record CAWGOF010000003.1, read on the forward strand.
TGTGGCGTCTGGCGACGACCTGGTATGCGACGCGCCTCGAAGCCGATTCGCGTCGCCCGCAGCCGGACGAGATGGTGCGGATCTTCGCCGCAATCGGTCTGACGGGAGAGTTCTGGGATCCGCGAGGAGGTGCGTGATGTCCGAAGCACTGGCGCACGGAAAGATCTGCTACGTCGAAATGCCGGCGCTCGATGTCAAGCGCTCGGCCGACTTCTACGGTCGCGTGTTCGGCTGGAACGTTCGCACGCGGGGCAACGGCTCGACGGCGTTCGACGACACGACGGGCGCGGTCAGCGGAGCGTGGGTCGTCGGTCGGCCGGCAGCGGCCGAGCCCGGATTGCTGGTCTACATCCACGTCGACAGCGTCGCGGCGACGATCGATGCGGTCGTTGCCAACGGCGGGACGATCGTGCAGCCGATCGGGGTCGATGCGCCCGAGATCACGGCGCGGTTCCGCGATCCCGCGGGGAATGTCCTCGGCTTGTACCAGCATCCTTCTTGAGGCCGTTCTACGACGAGTTCGCCTGGGCCTACGATCGCCTGATCGACCGTCCGATCGAGGCCGAATGCGAGCGGCTCGCACGGGCGCTCGCTCTTCACGGCGTTCCTGCGCCGGCGCGGCTCCTCGATGCGGGCTACGGGACCGGCCGCTACGCGCTCGAGCTCGCGCGGCAGGGCTACGACGTGAGCGGGATCGATCGCTCGCCGGCGATGATCGCCGAGGCGCGCGCGGCCGCCGGGCCGGCGCGGGCCGTGTCGTTCGACGTGGGCGACATCGTCGATCGGACGGAGATCGGAACCTACGACGCCGTGCTGTGCCGGGGCGTCCTGAACGACCTGCTCGACGAGCGCGAGCGCCAGGGCGCGTTCTCGACCTTCGCCCGCGCGCTACGAGACGGTGGGTTGCTCGTGTTCGACGTGCGCGAATGGACGGCGACGCTGGAGCGGAAGCGTGCGCACCCCGTGTTCGAGAAGACCGTGAGCACGGATCGGGGCCGGCTCTCGTTCCGCAGCGTGACGGAGCTCGACCCGGAGCAGCGCCGGCTGCTGGTCACCGAGCGCCACGCGCTCGCTCTCGACGGGGACGAGACGGTTGCTTCGTTTCGGTTCATCATGAAATGCTGGAGTCGGGACGAGGTCGAGGATCGACTCGTGCGCGCGGGGTTCCGTGCGCTCGAGATCGAGCCCATGACGGACCGCTTGGCCGTCATCGCCCGCCGGAGCGCGAGGTCTGCATGCGAGGCCTGACCGCATCGCTCGTACTGCTCGTTCTGGGCGCGGGCCTCGGGTGCGGCGAGTCCCACACAACGGAGGGCGTCGACGACCCGTACCGCTGGCTCGAGGACCCGAGCTCGGCGAAGGTCCAGGACTGGATCGCCGAGCAGAACGCGCGCGCCGAGCGCGTGCTGGCGACGTTCCCCGAAGGCCCGGCGATCGCCGAGCGCGTGCGCACGCTGGCGACGACGTCGGCCGATCGGTTCACGCCGAAGATGGCGGGCCGCACGCTGTTCTACCTCCGGTCGATACCGCCCGAGCCGCAACCGGTGCTCGTCGCGCGGGCTTGGCCCGCGGGCGAGGAGCGCAGCGTCGTCGACGTCAACGCCGAGGGCGGGAGCGCCACGATCACCGCCTACTGGCCGTCGCCGACGGGCCGCTTCGTGGCCTACGGCATCGCGCACGGTGGCAGCGAGCTGACGACGATCCATTTCCAGGACGTCCTCAAGGGCACGCCCTCGAAGGACACGCTGCCCGACGCCGGAGGCGGTACGTCCCCCACGACGCTGGCGTGGGACGCGGACGAGCGCGGCGTGACGTACATGCGGTATCCGGTTCCCGCCGCGGGGGCGCCGGTACGGCAGTTCGACGCCGCGCTGTATCACCACGTGATCGACGGCGGAACGCCCGACGAACCGGTGTTCGGGGAAGGCTACTCGCCGATCGCCGAATACGAGCTCCTGTCCTCGCCCGAGGCGCGGCAGGTCGCCGCGCTGGCGAAGACCGGGGATGGCGGGCCGTGGGAGGTGTTCCTGGGCTCGCAGGGCCGCTTCGAGCGCGTGCTCGACTCGACGCGTGGAGTGACGTCGGCCACGTACGTCGGCGATCGGCTGCTCGCGGTCGTCACCGCCGACGCGCCGCGCGGTCGCGTCGTGGCGCTCGACGCTCGGGGACAGGCCTCGGACGTGCTGGCCCAGGACGACTGGGCGATCCAGTTCCTCGCGCCTGCGGGGAACGGGTTCCTGGTCGTGCGGACGTGGGGCCCCGACTGGCGCGTCGATCAGCACGATGCGCGGGGCGAGCTCGTGCGCGAGGTACCGCTCCCGCGCTCGGGGATCCAGATCGAGGACATCGCCTCCGAGGCGGGCGCCGAGCAGGTGATCCTGTCCTACTCGGGCTGGACGACGCCGCGGCGCTGGGTGCGCTACGACACGCGGACCGGCGAGCTCGCGCCGGTGTTCGAGCTGAAGCCGGCGGCCGACTACTCGCACGTCGCGGTCGAGCGCATCGAGGGCCGCTCGAGCGACGGGACGCGCATTCCGGTCACGCTGCTGCGGCTCGACACGAACGTCAAGGATGGCAACGCGCCCACGATCCTCGAGGGGTACGGCGGGTTCGGCGTACCGTTCGCACCGCGGTTCCTCGGCTCGCGGCTCGCGTGGCTCGAGCGCGGCGGTGTGCTCGCGTTCGCGAACCTGCGCGGAGGAAACGAGTTCGGCGAGGATTGGCACGAGGCCGGCAAGCGCTTGCACAAGCAGAACGTGTTCGACGACTTCCACGCCGCGGCGCGGGCGCTGATCGATTCCGGATGGACGACGCCCGAGCGGCTCGGCGCGCGGGGCGCGAGCAACGGCGGGCTGCTGATGGGCGCGCAGCTGACCCAGCACCCGGAGACGTACCGTGCGATCGTCAGCTTCGTCGGGATCTACGACATGCTGCGTCACGAGACGTTCCCCAACGGCGCGTTCAACGTGACGGAGTACGGGTCGGTCACGGACGCCGCGCAGCTCGCGGCGCTAAGAGCGTATTCGCCGCTGCATCGCGTGCGCCCGCGCACCGTGTATCCCGCGGTGCTGCTCGAGACCGGGGCGAACGACCCGCGCGTCGCGCCCTGGCAGTCGCGCAAGTTTGCCGCCGCGCTGCAGGCGGCGACGTCGAGCGGCCGGCCGATCCTGCTCGTGACGCGCACCGATGCCGGGCACGGCGTCGGTGCACCGTTCAGCCAGCGTATCGGGAACGAGGCGCTGGCGTTGACGTTCTTCGCCCACGAGCTCGGGGCCACGGGAGGCTGAGCGATGTCGATCGATTCCGCGGCGGACTGGGCCGGGCTGCGCGAGGTGGGGCGGATCGTCCGGCGGACCCTCGCGGCGCTCGAGCGGCACGCGAAGCCCGGCGTGACCACGGCCGAGCTCGATCGCGTGGCGGCCGAGATCTTCGCGCGCCACGGCGCGCGCTCGGCGCCGGCCATCGTTTACGGCTTTCCCGGCACCGTGCTGATCAGCGTGAACGACGAGGTGGTCCACGGCGTCCCCGGCCCGCGGCGCCTCGCGCGCGGCGACCTGGTGAAGCTCGACGTGACGGCCGAGAAGGACGGGTACGTCGCCGACGCCGCGCGGACGGTCGTGCTCGAGCGCGGGTCGCACGTGGCGCACCGGCTCCGTGCGTGCGTGCGCGCCGCCTTCGCCCGCGGCCTCGATGCCGCGCGGGCCGGCCAGCGCGTGACGGCGATCGGTCGCGCCGTCGAGGCCGAGGTGCGCCGGCGCGGTTTCTCCGTGATCCGCGAGCTCGCCGGGCACGGCGTCGGGCGGACGATCCACGAGGATCCCACGGTCCCGAACTTCGACGACCCACGGCAGCGGGGCCTGCTCGAGGAGGGGCTCGTGCTGACGATCGAGCCGATCATCAGCTGCGGGACGGGCCATGCGTTCCAGGACGACGACGGCTGGACGGTGCGCACGCGGGACGGCAGCCTCGCCGCGCACCACGAGCACACGGTCGTGATCACGCGCGACCGGCCGGTCCTGCTGACCGCGGCATGAGCGTCGCCCGCCCGTTTCCGTAATCGCGCTTTCGATACCGGCGCTTCCTCCGTCCACGCTCTGCGGATTCCGGCGCGATCCGCTGGCACGCCCCTTTCTTGATCCTCGGCGGTGTCGAGGCGTCCGTCGGAGGCGATCATGCGTCGCGCTGGAGAGAGTCTCGTCTTCGCCTTGCTCGTCGTCGCCGCGCTCGGCGGGCCGGCATCCGCGTCGATCGGACGGGATGTCGACACGGACCGCGATGGCATCTCGGACGCGCTCGACAACTGCCCCGAGGTCGCGAACCTGGAGCAGGCCAACGCGGATGGCGACACGCTCGGCGATGCGTGCGACCTGTGTCCCCTGCAGAGCGGGACGCGCGCCGGAGACCAGTTCGACCCGGATCACGACGGGGTTGGCGAGAACTGCGACAACTGCACGGCGATCGCGAACGCCGACCAGGCGAACGCGGATGGCGACGCGCTGGGCGACGCGTGCGACCTGTGTCCGTCGCGCAGCGGCACGCGCGCGGGCGATGGGTTCGACCCGGATCACGACGGCGTCGGCGAGAACTGCGACAACTGCCTGGCGGCCGCCAACGCCGATCAGGCGAACGTGGACGGCGATGCGCTCGGCGACGTGTGCGACCTGTGTCCCGCGCGCAGCGGCTCGAGCGCCGGTGACCTGCTGGACAACGACCACGACCTCGTGGGCGAGAACTGCGACAACTGTCCGACGGTGGCCAACGCCGACCAGGCGAACGCCGACGGCGATGCGCTCGGCGACGTCTGTGATCTCTGCCCGACCCGCAACGGGACGACCGCCGGCGACCGCTTGGACGACGATCACGATCTCATCGGCGAGAACTGCGACAATTGCCCGACGGTCTCGAACGCCGACCAGGTCAACGTGGATGGCGACACGCTGGGCGACGCGTGCGATCTGTGTCCCACCCGGGACGGGACGCGCGCGGGCGATCTGCTCGACGACGACCACGATCTCGTAGGCGAGAACTGCGACAACTGCCCGCTCGCGGCCAATGGCGACCAGGCCAACCTGGACGGCGACGTCCAGGGCGATGCGTGCGACGCCTGCCCGGACAACGATCCGGACGGGGACGTGCTGTGCGCGGCGAGCGACAACTGTCCGACGGTGGCCAACCTGGACCAGGCCGACGGTGACGCCGACGGCACGGGCGATCGGTGCGACAACTGTCCGGCCACCGGCAACGCGACGCAGGTCGACGCCGAGGAGGACGGCATCGGCGACGCGTGCGACAACTGCGAAGCCCTGGCCAACGCGGACCAGGACGACTCGGACGGCGACGGCGTCGGCGACGCGTGCGACAACTGCGCGGTCGTGCCGAACGCGGACCAGGCCGATCGCCATGTGCTCGGCATCGGCGACGCCTGTCGCGCAGAGCTCGACGTGCGGCCGGGCGGCTGCCCGAACCCGCTGCAGGTGCGGAGCCAGGGCGTGTTGCCCGTGGCGATCCTCGGGACACCCGCGCTCGACGTGACGCGGCTCGATGGGTCGAGCCTGCGTCTCGAGGGCGTGGCTCCGCTGCATGCGTCGCTCGAGGACGTCGGCACGCCGGTTCCCGGGGAGAGCCCCACGCTGCGCTGTGGCGTGTGCGAGGCGAGCGGGCCCGATGGCCGGCTCGATCTCGCGCTGAAGTTCGATAGTCAGGCGATCGTCGAGGCGCTCGGCTCGGTCGAGGACCGGGCGTGCCGCACGCTCGTGCTCACAGGTCTGCTCGTCGACGGCACGCCGATCCTGGGCGTCGACGTCGTGGTGCTCCTCGGGCCGCGGGGCTTCCCCCACGCGGCGGTCCGACGCATCGCCGGCCGCGACTGAGAACGAGTACCGCGGTATCATGGCGGCATGTGTCGCAGCATCAAGCCGCTGTTCAACTTCGATCCGCCGGTGACCGACGCGGAGATCCGCGCCGCCTCGCTGCAGTTCGTGCGCAAGGTCAGCGGGTTCCACCGGCCGTCCAAGGCCAACGCGACGGCGTTCGAGGCCGCGGTCGAGCGCGTATCGGCGGTCGCGCGCGCACTCGTCGACTCGCTCGAGACGACCGCGCCCCCGCGGAGCCGCGAGGCCGAGGCGGCGAAGGCCCGCGCCCGCGCGGCACGCAGGGGTCAGGTCGTCGCGTCCTGACCCCGGCTAGTCGAAGTCGATTCGCCGGATGTCGTCCCAGTCGACGTGCGTCTCTTGGTCTCGTGTGCCGAGGATCACGACGCCGTCGTTGGAGTCCGACACGTCCTGGCCGTCCTCGAGCACCAGCTCAGCACCCGAGCGCAGGACGATCTTCGCTGCGTTGCCGCGCTGCGGCTCGATCGAGCGGATCAGGCCGAACGGGATGTGGTACTCGACCCCGTCGCGCTGGCCGTCGAGCATCTCCCACGACCATTGCTCGTCCAGGTCGAACACGATCCGGCCCGTGGACTTCGCGCCGTCGCCCGACGTGACGGTCCCGCGCAGGGCGCGCCCCGCCGGAAACTCGCCGTACCCGCGGCCGCTCGACTCGACGGTCTTGAGGTCGAGCTTCTCGAACGCGTCCCACGAGATCTCCACGCGGCCGTAGCGCGGATCCTCGATCAGGATGCCGCGGATCGAGCTGTCGACGTCGTTCGTGCCGCGCAGCTCGAACTCGCGCCCGTCGTGCAGGACGACGTGGCTCGCGTTCCTCCCCGCGCGCTCGATCGTCTTGATCTTGCCCATCTCGATCGCCACGTCGCCATCGGCCGACTCCCCGTTGAGCTTGTCGGTCGAGCGGCACTCGTCCTTGTCCCACTGCACGTGCCCCTCGAACGTGCCGCCGCGCGTCGTGGCCACGCCGTACAGTCGCCGCGCGGCGGGTCGCTGGCTCGCGGGGGTCGCGGCGAACGTGATGCGCTCGATGCGCTGCCACTCGATCCCCACGTCGCCGACCGCGTCGTCGTGGACGAACACCTCGGTGCCGATGTCGTTCGAGCCGCCGTCGATCTCGACGGTCGTGCCGTCCTTCATCGTCAACCGGACCTTCTCTCCGCGCAGCGGCTCGACCTCCCGGATGTCGGCGAACCGGGCGACGAGCTGGCGCTCGTCGTCGTCCCACGCGTAGCCGAACGAGAACCCGAGCACGCGCACGTCGCGCCGGCGGCGATCGTCGCTGTGGTACTTCTCGAGGTACGGCGGATCCTGCTTGACCGAGTTGAACAGGTCGTCCCAGAACGATTCCTCGGTGCCCCAGCGCAGGAGCCCGGTGTACTTCTGGCCGCCGTCGGTCTCGATGGTTCCGTAGAGGAACCCGGCAGGATTGGCCGGTCGATCGGCCGCGAGCGCGCCGCTCGGCGCCGCGAGCGCGAGGGCCAGGATCCAGGTCGTCGTTCCACGCATCGCAGTCCTCTTTTCCATCACGCCGGTAGACGCCGGTTCGACTCGGGCGCCTGCCGCGGGCTCTCGACCGCCGGCGTGGCGAACTCACCTGTCGGCACCTCGCGCGACGTCGCGTCGCGCATCACCTGATCCAGCACCTCGTGCATCGCCGAGCGATAGCGCGGCTCGGCCCGCAGGACCTCTTTCGTCAGCTCGACGAACCGCGCGTCGGTCATGTTCCCGCCGACGCCGAGCAGGACGTCGTTCCGCTCGACCGGTCCGGGGATCACCTGGTGCGTGCTCCCGACCGCGAGGTACAGGCTGAGCGCGAGCGTGGCCAGGGCCGCGGCCTGCAGCATCCACACCGGAGTCTTGCGCCGCGTGGGGCGGCCGGCGCGCTCGATGCGCTGCCAGGTCGACGCGGCGGGCTGGGCTGCGGTCGCCGGCCGTCGAAGCGCGGCGACGAGGCCGCCCAGCGCGCGTGCGTCGACGTAGAACCGGCGGCACGCGCTGCAGCGCACGAGGTGATCGACGCACTCGACTTGCTCGTCGCGCGCGAGCGCGCCGTCGAGCCACGCCGACACGAGGAGTTCGAAATGCTCACAACGGTTCATGGACGTTCCTCCGTCCGGGGGCCGAGCCAGTCGCCCAGCTGGGCCATTACTTTCTTGCGTGCGCGGTGGACGTTCGTCTTGACCTGGCCGAGCGTCCATCCGCGCGCGATGGCGATCTCGTCGTAGGAGCGCTCCTGCACGACCGCCAGCTCGAACGCCACGCGGTGGGCCTCGGGGAGCGTGTCGAGGATCGAGCGCAGCCGCGCCTCGAGCTTGCCGAAGTCGAGGGCCTGCTCGGGCGAGGCGGAGGCCGAGGTCGCGCGCTCCTCGATGGCCCCGTCGGGCGCAACTTCGGAGAACAGGAGCGGGCGCTTGGTGCGGTAGCGGCTCAGGACCAGGTGATGCGCGGTCGTGAACAGATAGGACTTGAGCCCCGCCGGGTCGTCGCGCCGCGGCTCGGCGCGCATCGCCCGAACGAACGTCTCCTGGAGCAGGTCCTCGGCGACGTCCCGCCGCCCGGTGCGGCTCGACAGGAACGCCAGCACGGACGCGGCGTGCTCCTGGAACGTGGTGGCCCAGAAACCGGCTTCGGTCAACGGCTCCTCGCTGCCCGGCTTGGTCCGGGGCATCGTCCCTCCGAGTGGATAGAACTCACGAGCCGCGGCCAAGTTGCAGCCGGCGCTAGAGTTCCTTGGGACACCAGAGCTGGACCAGCTCGCCCGGCCCGTCGACGCCGACCTCGGGCCAGCGGTCGATGGCGAACCGGACGTGCGCCAGGGCGGCCGTGGGCATGCGCTCGGCTCGCCCGGTGAGGGACACGACCAGCTCCTCCATGCCGGGGTTGTGGCCGACGAGCATCACCCGCTCGTGGCTCTCGTCGAACTCGCGCACGACGGCGAGGTAGCCCGCGGGTTCGGCCAGGTACAGCTCGGGGAGCGTCCGCAGCTCCCGATTGTAGCGACACGCCTGGGCCACGAGCGCGGCGGTGTGCAACGCCCGGACCGCGGTCGACGACAGGATCAGGTCCGGAACGAGCCGCTCGGCGGTCAACAGCTGTCCCATCCGCGGAGCGTCGCGCAGGCCGCGCTTCGAGAGGGGGCGGTCGTGATCCGGGAGCGAGGCGTCGTCCCAGCTCGACTTCGCGTGGCGCAGGAGCAGGAGGGTCTTCATCGCTGGTCCTTCCGGGGTGCGCCAGTGTAAGGTCTGGCCGATGCGCTGGCTAGTCGGGGATGTCCACGGGTGCGCGCGGCAGCTCGATCGGCTGATCGAGACGATCCGGCTCGATCCCGACGAGGACGAGCTGTGGTGCGTCGGGGACCTGGTGAACACGGGGCCCGACTCGCTCGCCGTCCTGCGCCTGTGGCGCGACGTCCGAGGCCGCGGCGTTGTGGGGAACCACGACGTGTACGCGTTGCGGGCGTTCGCCGGGGTGCGCAAGCGCCGCGCGGACGCGCTCGGTCCGCTGTTCGCCGCGCAAGATGCGCCCGAGCTGCTCGCGCGGCTGCGCCAGCTTCCAATTCTCGTGCGCCTGCCGGGTGACGAGCGCGTGCGCGAAGCGTGGATCGTCCATGCCGGCCTCCATCCGACGTGGCTCGACCTGCCCGCGGTCGCCGAGCGCGTCAATCCGGGGCCGCACGACGACGCGTGGCTCAAGAGCGACGACGTTGCGTTCGCCACACGGGTCCGGTTCTGCACGCCCGACGGCGAGCGGAACGACGAGACCGGTCCACCCGAGGCGGCTGTCGCGCCGTTCCGTCCGTGGGACGAGCTGTGGCGCGGACGCGAGTTCGTGGTCCACGGGCACTGGGCTCGCCGGGGGTTCTACCGCACCGCAAACACGATGGGCCTCGACTCGGGCTGCGTCTACGGCAACGAGCTGACCGCCTGGTGCCAGGAGGAAGACCGCCTCGTCCGCGTCAAATAAAGGTCCCCGTTTCAGGGGCGGAGCAGGTAGGAGAGCTTGAGGAACGCCAGGCTCGCTTCGCCGCGCTGGTTGAGCGGGTCGTCGATCGTGCCCGTGCCGTACCCCGCGTAGAGCGCGGTCCACGGGTTCACGAGGTACGTGAGGAGCAGATCGCCGCCGATCCGCTCGCGCGCCTCGGTCGAGGTCCAGGCCGGATCGACCTCCGTCCGCACGCGCTCGACGATCGCGCGCAAGGACAGCCGTCGGTTGATCTGCCCGTACGCCCGCAGGCTGATCACGCGATCGCGCAGGATCCGGGCCCCGCTCGCATCGTCCGCGAGGTGCGTCTCGAGCGCGATCGCGTCGATGCGCAGGCGATCGATCGGCCGGAACGAGAGCTCGAGCTGCCCGGCGTCGATGTGGGCCGGCTCGGGCTCGGCCCCCAGCGCCGGATCGTGGTTGATCGTGCGGCCGGTCTGGATCAGCGCCTCGACACCGAGCGCGGCAAACGCGTCCGATTCGACCTCGAGCTCATAGAGCGCGACCGAGTAATCGCGATCGGTGACGAGCGCGGGGTTGTCCTCCGGGCGCAGCCGCTCGTGGCCGATCTGCGCGCCGAGCGCGAAGATCGTTTCGCGCCGCAGCTCCCAGGCGAAGCCGGGCTCGGCGAACTCGTCGAGACGCGTCCCGTCGTGATCCTCGATGCGCACGGCCGCGATGTCAGGGCCGAAGGCCACGAGGCTCGGGCCCTCGGGCCGGAACCGGTAACCGAAGTGCCCGTGCGTGTCGCGCACGTCCACGCGCGGAACGAAGCCCAGGTCGGTGTGGAACTCGCGCCCGATGTCGAGGTAGTGCAGGTGCGCGTTCGCCTTGCGTCCCTGGCGATTGAACTCGAAGCTCCACGCCGTGTCGTCGCGCTCGGGGCCGAGCGTCGCATCCCGCGTCTCGGACAGCGCGCCCTGGAGCTTCGTCTCCCAATTGTCGTTGATCTTGATGCGCGCGTCGGCGCTGGCCACGCGATTGTGCCCGTCGCCCAGCTCGCGATCGGTGAAGAACAGGCCGACGTTCGACTGCCGCGAGACATCGCGGCGCACGCGGGCGACGCCGTTCCACGCGCGCTCGCCATGGAGCGGGTCGCCCGCAGGCGCCAGATCTCCCGGAAGCTCGTCGTCGATCGCCAGCACGCCGAGCGAGTACGGTCCGGCCTTGCCCGTGACGCGCAGGCCGCCCGACGGATCGGTGATCCGGCGCGTGAACAGCAGATCGAGCGGCGTCCGGAAGTAGTCCGCGTTCTCGAGGAAGAACGGCCGCTTCTCCGGGAAGAACACCTCGAACCGCTGGTTCACCGTGACCTGCGGCACGTCGGCCTCGACCTGGCTGAAGTCCGGATTGAGCGTGGCGTCGAGCGCCATGCTGTCCGTGAACACCCACTTGAGATCCCCGCCGGCGTCGAGATCGTCCCGCTCCTCGGCCGGGCCGCTTTCCGGATCGACGCGCTCGGCGGACGTCGCGGCGTACGGGATCAGCCACAGGTTCGACGCGCGCTCGATTCCGGCGAACCCCGACATCGTCGCCGCCTGGTTCAGCCGGCCCTCGATGCGGCTCGACACACGGGGCCAGAACGACGTCTCACCGTTGCGCGTGATGTCCCGCACCAGGATCACGCGCCACGTGCGCTCCTCGTCGGGCGGCGCCGGTGGAAAGCGCAGGCTGGCGAACGGGATCGCCATCCACACGACGTACCCCCGATCGGTCAGCCGACCCCGCGAATCCCACACCGTGTCCCACGCCTCGTCGAACTCCTGGCCCTCGGTCCAGATCGCGTCCCACTGGATCCCGTACGGGTTCGTCAGGAACGAGAACGCTCGGCGCTGGTCGTTGAACGAGTCGATCTGGATCTCAACCGTATCGTCGGGAAACACCGACTCGCGGCGCGTCATCCGCGCGCGGACGCGTGCGGGCTCGTCGTCGAACGCGACGAACACGACGTACAGCCGCGTGTCGTCATGGCCCAGGTACACGTCGGTGTCCTGGCTCGCCGGCGCACCGTCCTCCGGCTCGCGCTGGTAGAACCCCGACACGTGCAGGAGCTCGCCCGCGAGATCGGCCGGCGGCGCCATCGACAGGAACTCCTCGAGCGTCGGCGCGCGGTGCAGCCGCCCGACGCGCACGCTCGGCCGGTCCGCCGCGAGGTCGGCAGCCCCGGCGTCGCTCGCCACGACGAGGCAGGCGAAGCCAAAGAGGATGGGGACGGTCCGCTTCTTTCGCGCGCGCATGGAGCGCGAGACTAGCCGATCGATGGACGACGCGGCAACGAGTTGGGCGGGCTGCGCCGGATCCGGTAGGATACGACCGGCGACGCGTGAGGAGACGGATGGCCGAGACGATGAAGAGCCCCGAGGAGCGCGAGACCGACCTCCAGGAAGAGCGCGAGTGGATCGACTCGCTCGACTACGTGGTCAAGCACGGCGGCGAGGAGCGCGTGCGCGATCTGCTGCGCGCGCTCCAGCGGCGCGCGGCCGAATTCGGCATCTCTTTGCCCTACACCACGAACACGCCGTACGTGAACACGATCAGCCGCCAGGACCAGCCGCGCTTTCCCGGCCAGCGCGAGATCGAGCGGCGAATCAAGAGCATCCTGCGCTGGAACGCGATGGCCATGGTCGTGCGCGCGAACCGGGAGGAGGGCGGCATCGGCGGCCACATCTCGACCTACGCGTCGGCGGCCACGCTGTACGAGATCGGCTTCAACCACTTCTTCCACGGCAAGGACGATTCGTCGGGTGGCGACCAGATCTACTTCCAGGGCCATGCGAGCCCCGGGATCTACGCCCGGGCGTTCCTCGAGGGGCGCCTGACCGAGGACCAGCTGGCGAACTTCCGCCGCGAGCTGCGCGGAGCGGGCGGGCTCCCGTCCTACCCGCACCCGCGGGCGATGCCCGAGTTCTGGGAGTTCCCGACCGTGTCGATGGGCCTCGGCCCGATCCTGGCGATCTACCAGGCGCGGTTCAACCGGTACCTCGAGGATCGTGGGCTCAAGCAGCGCACGGGACGCGTGTGGGCGTTCGTCGGCGACGGTGAGACGGACGAGCCCGAGAGCCTCGGCGCGATCAGCCTCGCCTCGCGCGAGAAGCTGGACAACCTGATCTTCGTCATCAACTGCAACCTGCAGCGGCTCGACGGACCCGTGCGCGGAAACGGCAAGATCATCCAGGAGCTCGAGGCGGTGTTCCGCGGCGCGGGCTGGAACGTGATCAAGGTCATCTGGGGCGACGCGTGGGATCCGCTGTTCGCCCTCGACCAGGATGGGTTGCTCGCGCGGCGCATGGAGGAGGTCGTCGACGGCGACTACCAGAACTACAGCGTCAAGCCCGGAAGCCACATCCGCGAGCACTTCTTCGGCGCCCATCCCAAGCTCCTGGCGATGGTCGAGGGGTTCACCGACGACGAGCTGCGGAAGCTGAGGCGCGGGGGGCACGATCCGGAGAAGGTCTACGCGGCGTACAAGGCCGCGGTCGAGCACAAGGGTGCCCCGACCGTGATCCTGGCCAAGACGATCAAGGGCTACGGGCTGGGCGAGGCCGGCGAGGGCAAGAACATCACGCACCAGCAGAAGAAGCTGAACCTCGAGGAGCTGCGCGAGTTCCGCTCGCGATTCGGCATCCCGATCGCGGACGAGCAGGTTGGCGAGGCCCCGTTCTACAAGCCGGCGGACGACAGCCCCGAGATGCGCTATCTGCGCGAGCGGCGCATGAAGCTCGGGGGCTTCCTGCCCACGCGCAGCCCCGACGCGCCGGCGATCACCGCGCCGAAGGACGAGGTGTTCGCCGAGTTCCTCGAGGGCTCGGAGGAGCGCGAGGCCTCGACGACCATGGTGTTCGTGCGCCTGCTGGCCAAGCTGCTGCGCGACGAGAGCGTCGGCCGCCAGATCGTCCCGATCGTGCCCGACGAGGCCCGCACGTTCGGCATGGAGGCGCTGTTCCGGCAGGTCGGGATCTACTCCCACGTGGGCCAGAAGTACGAGCCCGTCGACCGCGAGACGCTCCTGTACTACAAGGAGGCCAAGGACGGCCAGATCCTCGAGGAAGGGATCACCGAGGCCGGCTCGCTCAGCTCGTTCGTCGCCGCGGGCACGGCCTACGCGACGCACGGCGTGACGACGATCCCGTTCTTCATCTTCTATTCGATGTTCGGGTTCCAGCGCATCGGCGACCTGGTGTGGGCCGCGGGCGACATGCGCTGCCGCGGGTTCCTCGTCGGGGCGACCGCGGGGCGCACGACCCTCGCCGGCGAGGGGCTGCAGCATCAGGACGGGCACAGCCACGTCCTGGCCTACACGTATCCGCACGTGGTGGCGTACGACCCGGCGTTCGCCTACGAGATCGCGGTCATCGTCCGCGATGGCCTGCGCCGGATGTACGTCGAGCGCGAGAACGTGTGCTTCTACATGACCGTGGGGAACGAGACGTACTCGATGCCGCCGATGCCCGAGGACGCCGAGCCGGGGATTCTTCGCGGCGCGTATCGGTTCCGCTCGGCGGGGAGCGCGGGCGACGCGGCGAAGGTCAAGCTGCTCGGGAGCGGCGCGATCCTCAACGAGGTCCTCGAAGCGCAACGCCTGCTGCACGACAGGTACGGCGTGGCGTCCGAGGCGTGGTCGGTGACGAGCTACCAGCAGCTGTCGCGCGAGGCGTTCGACGTCGAGCGCTGGAACCGGCTGCACCCGCTCGAGACGCCGCGGGTGTCGTATGCCCAGCGCTGCTTCGGGGACAAGGCGTCGCTCGTCGTCGCCGCATCGGATTACATGAAGGTCCTGCCGGCCTCGATCCGGCCGTGGATCGGCGGCTCGCTCGTCGCGCTCGGGACGGACGGTTTCGGACGCAGCGAAGCGCGCGGAACGCTGCGCGACTACTTCGGCGTCGATTCGCGCCACGTGGCCTGGGCCACGATCCAGGCCCTGGCGCGCGACGGACGCGTCGATCGGAAGCTCGTTCCGCGCGCGGCCCGCGAGCTCGAGATCGATCCCGAGCGCGCCGACCCGACGCGGCTCTGAGCCGTGGGGGCGACGATGCAGGAGCTGCGGCTGCCCGAGCTGGGCGAGAACATCGACACGGCGACGGTGGCCCAGGTGCTCGTGAAACCCGGCGACGCGGTACGGCGCGACCAGCCGGTGCTCGAGGTCGAGACCGAGAAGGCGACGCTCGAGGTCCCGGCGACGACGGACGGGACCGTGCGCGAGGTGCTCGTGAACGCGGGCCAGAAGATCCGCGTCGGGGCGACGATCCTGCGCTTCGAAGCGCCGGCCGAGGCGCAACCCCAGGCACCGTCGAAGCCTGCGCCGGCATCGACCGTCGCAGCGCCCCAGCCGGCACCGGCGCCCGCAGCGCCGGCGGCGATCGCGGAGCGCGGCGCGGCGGCGGTCATCGAGTTCCCGGCCCAGCCGAAAGCCGCGCGGCCCGAGATCGGGCGCAGCGTCCCCGCCGCCCCGTCCGTGCGCGCGCTCGCCCGCGAGCTCGGCCTCGACATCCTCGAGGTCCCGGGGAGCGGCCCGCACGGCCGCATCTCGCGTGACGACGTGAAGGCGCATGCGAAGCGCCTGCTCGCGTCCCCCGCGGCTCGCTCGGCGCCGGCGACGAGCCCGATCCCCGCCCTGCCCGACTTCTCGGCGTGGGGTGAGGTCGAGACCGAGGAGCTGTCGGCCGTGCGTCGCGCGACGGCCAAGGCGATGGCCCAGGCCTGGGCCCAGGTGCCGCACGTCACGCAGTTCGACCACGCCGACGTGACCCAGCTCGACGAGCTGCGCCGGCGGTTCAACGAGCGCGACGAGGCGCGCTCGCGCAGGCTGACGATGACGGCGATCGTCATCAAGATCGTCGCCGCGGCGCTCGAGAAGTTCCCGCAGCTCAACGCGAGCCTGGACCTGGCCCGCGAGGTCCTGGTGCGCAAGAAGTACGTCCACGTCGGCGTGGCCGTCGACACCGATCGGGGACTCCTCGTGCCGGTGATCAAGGACGCGAACGCGAAGGGCGTGCTGGCGATCGTCGACGAGCTGACCCGGCTCTCGGGCCGGGCCCGCGAGCGCAAGCTGACCCTCGACGAGATGAGCGGCGCGAGCTTCACGGTATCGAACCTCGGGGGTCTCGGGACGACCTACTTCTCGCCGATCGTGCCGTGGCCGCAGGTCGCGATCCTCGGTGTGGGCCGGGCCGAGATGCGGCCGGTCTGGACCGACGGCGCGTTCAAGCCGCGGCTCGTCCTGCCGCTCTCGGTGTCCTACGACCACCGCGCGATCGACGGCGCGGACGCCGCCCGCTTCGCGCGGTGGATCGCCGAGGCGCTCGAGCAGCCGCTGCTGCTCCTGGTCGAGGAGTAACTCCGCCGCTCCGTCCGCGTATACTGCGCCGATGTCGACGAGCCGTTCCCCGCGCCTGACGCCGACGCAGTGGATGGTCTGCTTCATCGCCGCCGTCGGCTTCCTGTTCGACATCTACGAGCTGCTGATGCTGCCGCTGATCGTGAAGCCGGCGCTCGCGGCGCTCGGCGGCATGGCGGCGGACGGCTCGAGCCCGCTGCTCGTTCCGGGGACGCCCGAATTCACGATGTGGGGTCGTCGGCTGTTCTTCATCCCGGCGATCTTCGGCGGGATCTTCGGTCTCCTGGGCGGCTACCTCACCGACCGGCTGGGGCGGCGGCGGGTGCTGACGTTCAGCATCTTGCTGTACGCCGCCTCCGCGTTCGCCTCGGGCTTCGCCACGAATCTCTGGCAGCTGCTCGTGCTGCGCTGCTTCGTGTTCGTCGGCGTGTGCGTCGAGTTCGTCGCCGCCGTGGCTTGGCTCGCCGAGCTGTTCCCCGATCCGCGGCAGCGCGAGAAGGTCCTGGGCTACACGCAGGCGTTCTCGTCGCTCGGCGGATTCCTCGTCGCCCTGGCCAACCGATCGGCCGTCTCGTCGGCCGACCTGCTGCCCGCGATTCATGGCGCCCACGAGGCCTGGCGCTACACGCTGATCTCGGGACTGATCCCCGCGCTGCCGCTCCTCGTGATCCGGCCGTTCCTCCCCGAATCGCCGGTGTGGCAGCGCAAGCGCGAGACCGGTCAGCTGAAGCGCCCGAGCATCGCCGCGATCTTCTCGCCCGAGCTCAGACGCACGACGCTCGTCACCGCGGTCGTCGTTGCGAGCTGCTACGGCATGGCGTTCGGCGCGATCCAGCACCTGCCGCAGATCGTCCCGGGCCTCGCCGACGTCAAGGCCGAGGTCAAGGCGGCGCAGGACCAAGCCACGGCGGCCGCGGCTGCCGCAAGCAAGCCCGCGCCACCACCGAAGGCGATCATCGGCCTGGGCAAGCGCGTGGAAGAGGCCCGGGCGGCCGAGGTGCAGCTGTGGCAGGAGACGGGCGGGCTGCTTGGCCGCATCGCTCTCGCAATCGCCGCGCTGTGGTTCCTCAGTCGCCGGGCGCTGCTGCGGACGTTCCACCTCCCGGCACTCCTCGTCGTACCCGTGTTCTTCTACTGGCTCGGCGACCATCTGGCAGGCGGCGGGAGCCTCGGGTTCGTCAAGTGGGGCGCCGCGGTGTGCGGGTTCTTCGTCGTCTCGACGTTCAGCTTCTGGGGCAACTACCTGCCACTCGTCTATCCCGTGCACCTGCGCGGCACGGGCGAGAGCTTCGCTGCGAACATTGGCGGCCGGATCCTCGGGACCTCGGCCGCATGGTTCACGTTCACGTACTCCGCCGCGACCCCGCCGAGCCCGGCCAAGATCGCGACGGTCGCCGCGGCCGTGGCGCTCGTGTTCGCGCTCGTCGGGGCGATCGCGACCGCATGGCTTCCCGAGCCCGGACGCGACACGGCTCTCGAGTGATTTCCCAACCCCCGGGGGCGATGAACGAGCTTGGCGCCGTGGGGCGTTGACGGTAGGTTTCCTGCACACGAGGGTCGAGTGGTGCACGGGGGCCTTGCTCGAGTTCTTGCCGTCATCGGCCTCACGCTCGTGGCGACGGCGGCCCGTGCCGGCGAGCCGGCCTATCGTGTGCGGGACCTCAGGACGGTCCCGGTCGGCGTGGTGGGCTCGGCTCCATCCTGCTTCGTACCCTTGGCCGGCATCGCGTACTTCGTCGCGGCCCACGATGCGACGGGACCCGAGCTGTGGCGCACCGACGGCACGGCGGCGGGTACGACTCTGATCAAGGACATCTTCCCGGGCGGTTCCAACTCGTTTGCCGACTACGGCTGTCCGGTGGCATTGGGAAGCGCGCTGTACTTCGCCGTGAATGACGGCTCGTATGGGGTGGAGCTGTGGCGCACGGACGGGACGACCGCGGGCACCGAGATGGTCAAGAACCTACGCGTCGTCAGCGGCTCGATCCCGCTACGCCTGACGGTCGCCGGAGGCCTGCTGTACTTCTCGGCGAGCGACGACACGGCGGGCGAAGAGCTGTGGCGCACCGACGGCACGGCCGCGGGCACGGTGATGGTCAAGGACATCCGGACCGGTGCGGGCGGCTCGTCCCCTACGAACCTCGTGGATGTGGGCGGCACGTTGTATTTCTCCGCCGACGAGGGTGCGGGCGGCGTGAGGCTGTGGAAGAGCGACGGCAGCGCCGCCGGCACGGTCCGTGTCAGCACGTCGCCGTCCGCGCCTCGAAACTCGGTCCACTTCGGCGGGACGCTCTTTTTCACGGCGGACGGCGGCTCGGCTGGCGAAGAGCTGTGGAAGAGCGATGGCACGGCGCCTGGAACGGTCCGCGTGGCCGACATTTGGCCGGGGCCGAGTTCTTCGATGCCCGGGTTCCCCGATCTGACCGTCTTCGCCGGACGTCTGTTCTTCGTGGCGAGCGATGGCGTCAATGGCTACGAGCTCTGGAGCAGCGACGGAACAGCCTCAGGGACCGCGATGGTGCGCGACATTCACCCCACCGGCTCGTCAGCGCCAAACGAGCTGACCGTCGTGCCAGGTGCGCTGTACTTCCGCGCGAACGATGGAATCCACGGACTCGAGCTGTGGAAGTCGGACGGCACGTCGGGCGGCACCATGCTGGTCCGGGACATCCACCCCACGGGCGATGGATTGCCGTTCCGTTTGATCGACTTCGGCGGGACGCTGTACTTCGTGGCCAACGACGGTAGCACCGGGACCGAGCTGTGGCGCAGCGACGGCACGGCTCCCGGGACGACGCTCGTCGCCGACCTCGCGCCGGGACCGGGTGGCTCCTCGCCCTCCGCCGCAGCCGTGATCGGTAACGAGCTGCTGTTCTCGGCCAACGACGGAACCCATGGCGCCGAGCCCTACCGGACCGATGGCGCCACGACCGAGATGGTCCGCGACCTGCGAGACGATCGCGGCAACTCCGACCCCCGGTATCTGACCCCAATCGGCGGCCGACTCGTGTTCGCGGCCCTCGACGACGTCCACGGACTCGAGTGGTGGAGCACGGACGGCACGGCGACGGGCACGCACCTGGTGAAGGACATCTGGCCCGGCAGCTTCAGCTCGGCGATCGAGTTCCCGCGCGCCGGAGGCGGGAACATGTACTTCCGCGCCGATGACGGGACGCACGGAGCGGAGCTGTGGATCAGCGACGGCACCGCGGACGGAACGCGTCTCACGCGCGATATCCGCCCTGGCTCCGACGGCTCATTCCCGCTTCCGGGCGTCCTCGTCGGGAACGACCTACTGTTCAGCGCGTTCGACGGGGCGAGCGGCGCCGAGCTGTGGAAGAGCGACGGAACGGAAGCCGGCACCGTGCTCGTGATGGACATTCAACCCGGTCCAGGCTTCTCGAACCCGACGGCGATGGCCGCGTTCCAGGGCGCAGCCTATTTCTTCGCGAACGACGGCACCCATGGCAACGAGCTGTGGAGGAGCGATGGCACCACGGCGGGAACCTCGATGGTGCGGGACATCCATCCCACCGGCGGCGGACCTGGGACGGATCCCGCGCCGCAGGGATTCCTCGGCGCCCTGTACTTCCTGGCCGACGACGGCCCGCATGGGCGGGAGCTGTGGAAGAGCGACGGAACCCTAGCCGGCACGACGATGGTCCGTGACATCTTCGTCGGTTCGCAGACCTCCTCCCCGAGCAGCTTCATCGAGCTGGGTAGCTTGTTGCTGTTCGTGGCGACCGACGCGACGGCGGGGCAGGAGCTGTGGCGGACCGATGGCACCGAGGCCGGTACCGTGCGGGTCAAGGACATCCGGTTGGGCTCGAGCGGGTCCGCCCCCGCGGAGCTGACCCGTGTCGGCGGCGTCCTGTATTTCACGGCCGACGACGGAGTGAGCGGGCGCGAGCTGTGGAGGACCGACGGAACCGCGGCCGGAACTTCGATGGTTCGCGACATTTGGCCTGGCTTCGGTGCCTCGGAGCCCGACGCGCCGACCGAGCTCGGCGGGCGGGTGGTGTTCGCGGCGAACGACGGGGTGAGTGGGCGCGAGCCGTGGATCACCGACGGCACGGCCGCCGGCACGTTCCAGCTCCGCGACATCTCCGCGGGGCCCGCAGGTTCGATGCCACTCGATTGGACCCGTCCATTCTCTGCCTCCGGTCGCGTGTTTCTGTTGGCCGACGACAGCGAGACCGGATTCGAGCTGTGGCAGACGGACGGGACCTCGGCCGGCACGCTGCAGGTGCAAGACCTGAACGCTGGACTCATGCCTCTCGAGACGCTGCCGTTCCCGCTGCAGCTCTTCACGGCGCTGAACGACCTGCTGTTCTTCGCGGCTGCCGATGGGTCGAGCGGGCGGGAGCTGTGGGCGCTTCCCGCCATCCGGCCCGGGGTCGTGCCCGACGGGGCGGTCGCTCTCGAGGTCCCTCTGACGATCGAGAAGGTCGGACCGGACGAGCTGCGACTGACTTGGTCCCCGGCGCAGTGCGGTCCGGATTCGTCCGACTACGAGGTCTACGAGGGCGTCCTGGGCGATTTCGCCAGTCACGCGCCACGGTCGTGCACGACCAGCGGAGCGACGGAAGCGATCCTGGTCCCGAGCGCAGGGGACAGGTACTACCTCGTCGTTCCTCGAAGTGAGTCGGCCGAGGGCTCGTACGGCCGGAACTCCGCCGGGGGCGAGCGCCCGCCGAGTCTCACCGCCTGCCTGCCGCGAATCGTCTATGACTCTTGCCCTTGATGAACGGGGTACCATGGAACCATGGAGCCCGAGGAGCTAGCCCGGCAGGCGTTTTGTAGCGACGACGTCCCGGCCGTACGCAAGCTGCTCGAGCAGTTCCCGCAGCTCAAGGCGCGGATCAACGACCCGACGAACGAGTTCGGCTCACCGGCGATCACGGCGGCGAAGAGCCGCGAGATGCTCGACCTGCTGCTCGACGCGGGCGCGGACATCGACGCGAAGAGCAACTGGTGGGCCGGCGGCTTCGGGATCCTGCACACGGCGAGCCCCGATCTCGCCGCCTATGCGATCGAGCGTGGCGCGACGGTCGACGTGCACGCCGCGGCGCGGCTCGGGCTGGTCGACGAGCTGCGCCGGCTGATCGCGGCCGATCCGGGCCTGGTGCAGGCGCCAGGTGGGGACGGTCAGACCCCGCTGCACTTCGCGAGCTCGATCGAGATCGCGGAGCTGCTCCTCGGAGCAGGCGCCGCGATCGACGCGCGCGACGTCGACCACGAGTCGACCCCGGCGCAGTACATGATCCGCGACCGGCAGCCGATCGCCCGCTACCTCGTCGACCGCGGCTGTGCGACCGACCTGCTGATGCTCACCGCACTGGGAGACGTCGAGCGCGTCCGCCGACTCCTCGATGTCGATCCCGAGTCCGTGCGCCTGCGAGTCAGCGACGAGCAGTTCCCGATGATCGGGGACAAGACCGGCGGCACGATCTACCAGTGGACGCTCGGCTGGTACGTGTCGGCGCACCAGGTCGCGCGCGACTTCGAGCACGAGGGGCTATTCGACCTGCTGATGGAGCGCAGCCCCGACGACGTCCAGTACGTGGCGGCCCTGTGGCTCGGTGACCGTCAGCGCATCGAGGCGCTGCGCCGGGCCCTGCCGGACATCGCCACGCGCCTCTCCGAGTCCGATCGACGGCAGCTCGCGCACGCCGCGAGAAACAACGACAGCGCAGCGGTCGAGCGCATGCTCGAAGCCGGGCTCCCGGTCGACGGACGGAGCCAGCACCACGCGACGCCGCTGCACTGGGCGGCGTGGCACGGCAACGCGGCGATGGTGCGCGCGATCCTGGCCCATGCTCCGCCGCTCGAGGCTGCGGACACGCAGTTCGGCGGCACGCCGCTGCGTTGGGCGATCCACGGCTCGGAAAACGGTTGGTACCGAAGCGAAGGGGACTACGGCGGGACGGTCGAGGCGTTGATCGCCGCCGGTGCGATCCTCCCGGAGAGCCTCGGTGGGAGCGAGGCGGTCCGGGAAGTACTCAGACGTCATGGCGTGAGTTGAGGGCGGGCGTCCGGGGCTGTCGCACCCCCGGACTCCCTTCAACAACTCAGGTCAGGCGGGTTTTTCCTTCTTGTCGACCTTGATCGCGGTCACGCCCTGATGCTCACCGGCGTCGGTGTCCTGGCAGGTCAACGTGACGTGATCACCGGCTTTGACGTCCTTCAGGCTGGCGGCGGCGACGTCGAGAACCTTCACCGTCTTGTTGCCACCCTTCTCGTCCTTGACCGTGAGCGTCATCGCCTTGGCGTCGACGGCCACGACCTCGGTGTGGACCTCGTGGGACTTGGCTGCCATGACCGGGAGCGCCGTCGTCAGGAGCACGACGCCGCACACGGCCAAGAGCGATACGAGTTTCTTGCTCATGTTCTGTTCTAGTCCTCCATGACCCGCGAGGAGATTCCCGCGGGATGTCCGCCATTGTAGAGATCGCGGGCGCTCACATCGAGGGGCGCAAATACCCACGGGTGCCTCCCCGGGGTTGCACCAAGAAAATCCCTACCTACGCCGCATGCCGCGGGTGAACACCTTGCCCTGGACGATCTTGTGCGCCGGGCGTCCGCCGATCATCTTGAGCCGCGCGAACTCCTGCCCACACGCCGGGCAGCGCAGGTCGCCCGCCGTCCGGTCGTCGACGATGAGCTCGACGAAGCATTTGACGAGACCGCCCGTTCCGCCCTTGCGGTAGCGGTAGAGCAGCGCGCGGCACTTGGCGCACAGGATCGAGATGGTGCGGGCGTCGTCCAAGGCGCCGGTCATCGTAGTTCACGAGCAATTCATCGTCGGCGCACGGGATCCGCGCGCCCGGGGAATACCTTCCGCGCCGGGGAGGCACTCGAGGAGACCCGATGCGGCATGCCCTGCTCGTGAAAGCACTCGTCACCGGCGTCCTCGCTCTGGGATTGGTTCTGCCGCTCGGAGCGATCCTCGGACTCGTGCACGAACGGCAAGCCGCGAGCTCCGCGGTGCGCCTTGAGATCCAGGAGAGCGGCGTTCGCCCGCAGCGGCTCGTTGGACCGATCCTGGTCGTCCCGTTCCGCAAGATCGTCGTTCGAGAGCAGGTCGACGACGCAGCCAAGCAGAAGAACCTCGCGCCGAGCTGGGAAGACGGGCAGCTGTACTTCTCGCCCGAGGACCTCGCGGTCACGGTCCAGGTGACGACCGAACGGCGCATGCGCGGGATCTACTCGGCACTGCTCTACGACTCGAAACACCAGATCAGCGGATCGTTCAGCGTGCCTGCGGGCTTCGGGGCCGGGAGCGCCGCCCACACCACGTACGCTTGGAGGGATGCCTACCTCTTGCTCGGTGTCGGCGACACGCGTGGGATCAAGGGCGCACCCCGGCTGAGCTGGGGGCCTGAGACCCGGCCTTGGGCCGGGGGCACGCGCGGGTCGGCGATCCCGGCCGGGATCCACGCCCCCGTGGGACCGCTCGCGCTCGAGGCGCGAACCTACCCGTTCGCGATCGAGCTCGAGCTCCAGGGGGCGCAATCGATCGAGTACGTCCCGCTCGGGAAACAGACGACCGTCGCCATGACCGCCGAGTGGCCGCACCCCAGCTTCATCGGTCAGTTCCTTCCGGAGTCGCGCACCGTCACGGCGCGGGGGTTCGACGCCCGGTGGCGCACGTCCCACCTCGCGACCGACGTCGATGCGGCGCTCGCCGCCTGCCTGCGCGACGGACCCGCAAAGGTGTCCAGCGTTCTCGGCGTGTCCTTGATCGAGCCGGTGAACGCCTACCTGCAGACCGAGCGCGCCGTCAAGTACGGGTTCCTATTCATCGTGTTCACGTTCGTCGTGTTCCAGCTGTTCGAGCTGTTGCAGAAGCTCGCCATCCATCCGGTCCAGTACGGGTTCGTTGGTGTCGCGCTCGCCGTGTTCTTCCTTCTGCTCCTGGCGCTCTCCGAGCACATTCCGTTCGTGGTGGCGTACGTCGTCGCGAGCGCGAGCTGCGTCGGGCTGCTGACGTTCTACGTCAGCCACGTTCTGCGCGGCGCCAAACGCGCGGTCGGCTTCTCGACGCTGCTGGCGCTGCTCTACGCGGCGCTCTACGTGCTGCTACGAAGCGAGGATGTGGCGCTGCTCCTGGGGGCGATCCTGCTGTTCGGGATCCTCGCGGCGATCATGGTCGTGACCCGACATGTCGACTGGTACCACCTGGCCGCGTCGGTCCCCGATGGCCCGGGGCAGGCGACGGAGGACCTTGCCGCGGGTTCGCTCGGGAGCGTACTCTGAGCCGTCGCCGTGGAAGACAAGACTCAGCTCGTCGTCGTCGGTGCGGGGCCGGGCGGCTACGCCGCCGCGTTCCACGCGGCCGATCTGGGCCTCGAGGTCGCGCTCGTCGATCCCGAGGCCAACCCGGGCGGCGTGTGCCTGTACCGCGGATGCATCCCGTCGAAGGCGCTGCTCCATGCGGCGAAGGTGATCCACGACGCGCGCGGGGCGCAGGAGTTCGGCGTCAGCTTCGGTGATCCGGCGATCGACCTCCCGCGCCTGCGGGCGTGGAAGGACGGAGTCGTCGGCAAGCTCACGGGTGGACTGGGGCAGCTCACGCGGCAGCGCAAGGTGCGGTACGTCCGGGGTCGGGCGCGCCTCGTCGATCGATCGACGCTCGAGATCGAGGCCGACGGAGCGAAGAGCCGGCTGGCCTTCGATCACGCGCTCCTCGCCACCGGCTCGGTGCCGGTCGCGCTTCCGGGCTTCCCGAAGTCGCCGCGCGTGCTCGATTCGACGACGGCGCTCGACCTGCCCGACGTGCCGCGCCGGCTGCTCGTCGTCGGCGGCGGATACATCGGGCTCGAGCTGGGCTCGGTCTACGCCGCTCTCGGGAGCCGCGTCACGATCGTCGAGATGCTGCCCGGACTGCTTCCGGGCGTCGATTCCGATCTCGTGCGGCCGGTCGCCAAGCGGCTCGAGGCGCAGTGCGAATCGATCCGCCTCGGCACGCGTGTCGCTTCGGTCGAGGAGCGCGGGGCCGGCCTCGACGTGCGGTTCGACGGCACGACGGCAGCCGAGACGTTCGACCGGGTGCTCGTCGCGGTTGGCCGCGCGCCGAGCTCCGAGGGTCTGGGTCTCGAAACGGTCGGCGTTCGGATCGATGCCCGGGGCTTCGTCGAGGTCGACGCGCAGCGACGCACGGCCGAGCCGTCGATCTCGGCCATCGGCGACCTCGTGGGACAGCCGATGCTCGCGCACAAGGCGTCGCACGAGGGCCGAACGGCGGTCGAGGCGATCGCCGGCCGCAAGGTCGCATTCGAGCCGCAGGCGATCCCCGCGGTCGTGTTCACCGATCCCGAGATCGCGTACTGCGGACTGACCGAGGCCGAGGCCAAGCAGCAGGGTCGGACGGTCGAGGTCGCACGCTTCCCGTGGGCCGCGTCGGGCCGCGCGCTGACGCTCGGGCGCGACGACGGGTTGACCAAGCTGGTGCTCGATCCGGAGACCGAGCGCGTCCTCGGCGTGGGGATCGCCGGCCCCGGCGCGGGCGAGCTGATCGCCGAGGGCGTGCTGGCCGTCGAGATGGGCGCGACGGCGCGCGATCTGGCGCTGACGATCCACCCCCATCCGACGCTGTCCGAGACGATCATGGAAGCGGCCGAGGTGTTCTTCGGCCAGAGCACGCACGTGTTCCGGCCCAAGCGCCGCGGGTAGGGGGCCGCACGGGCTCGCGTGCCCTACAATTCACCCCGTGGACCAGACCGAGCGCCAGACCGGCGAGGCGGTTCTCGAGAAGACGCGTCCGAAGACCGCCGAGCCGCCGATGTTCCGGGTCCTGCTGCACAACGACGACTACACGACGATGGAGTTCGTGGTCGACGTGCTGGAGTCGATCTTCCACAAGTCGCCGGCCGAGGCGCACAGGCTGATGATGCAGGTGCATCGCGAGGGTTCGAGCGTGTGCGGCGTCTACCCGCACGAGATCGCGGAGACCAAGGTGTCCCTGGTCCACGAGCGCGCGAAGGCCCACGGGTTTCCGCTGCGCGCGAGCATCGAGGAGGTCTGACCTCCGGGAGGTCTGACGTGTTCAGCCCGGCACTCGAGATGGTGCTCAACGTCGCGTTCCGCGAAGCGGTGACGCGGCGCCATGCGCACCTGGGGCTCGAGCACCTGCTGTACGCCGTGCTCCACGATCCGGCGGGGGAAGAGATCCTGCGCGCCTGCGGCGCGGACCTCGAGCGCCTGCGCGTGGGTGTCCGCCGACACCTCGAGGACCGGGTCGAGGCGCTGCCCCGCGGATCGGAGCTCGATCCCGTGCAGACGCTCGCGTTCCAGCGCGTGCTGCAGGCCGCGGTGCTGCACGTCCACAGCGCGGGCAAGGACGAGGCCGGGATCGGTGACGTGCTGGCCGCGCTGCTGCAGCAGCCCAAGTCGGTC
The DNA here is from genome assembly GCA_963824225.1 of uncultured Acidobacteriota bacterium. Lineage (GTDB taxonomy): Bacteria > Acidobacteriota > Polarisedimenticolia > Polarisedimenticolales > Polarisedimenticolaceae > CAWGOF01. The sequence goes on from CAWGOF010000003.1 coordinate 3,453,253, forward strand.
GCGGCGCGCCTGCTCGCAGCCCAGGGCATCACGCGCCTCGACGTGCTGAACTTCCTGTCGCACGGCGTATCGAAGGTCCCGCTGCCCGAGCCGGCCGAGGACGCGGCGCACGCCGGCGGCGAGGACGTGCCGCGCGCTCCGGCCGATCCGCTGTCGGCGTACGCGGTCAACCTGACGGAGCGCGCTCGCGCGGGCCAGCTCGACCCGCTCGTCGGGCGAACGGCCGAGATCCGCCGCGCGCTCGAGGTGCTGTGCCGGCGGCGCAAGAACAACCCGGTGTTCGTCGGCGACGCGGGCGTGGGCAAGACCGCCCTCGTCGAGGGGCTGGCCCAGCGCCTGCTCGGACCCGACGTGCCGAAGCTCCTCGCCGGGGCCGAGATCTACGCCCTCGATGCCGGCGCGCTGCTCGCCGGGACGCGGTTCCGCGGCGACTTCGAGGAGCGGTTCAAGATGCTGATGGCCGCGCTCGCACGGAGGCCCGAAGCCGATCCTGTTCATCGACGAGCTGCACACGATGATCGGTGCGGGCTCGACGACCGGCGGCACGATGGACCTGGCGAACCTGGTCAAGCCGGTGCTGACCGAGGGCCGGATCCGTCTCGTCGGCTCGACGACGTACGAGGAGTTCAAGCACGTCGAGAAGGACCGCGCGTTGCACCGCCGGTTGCAGAAGATCGCGGTCGAGGAGCCGACGATCGAGGACGCGATCCGCATCCTCGACGGCCTGCGCCCGCGCTACGAAGCGCACCACGAGGTGCGCTACGCGCCCGAAGCGGTCGAGGCCGCAGTGCGCCTCGCGGCGCGGCACCTGCGCGAGTACCGGCTGCCCGACAGCGCCGTCGACGTCCTCGACGAGGCCGGATCGGCCGCGCGTCTCGCCGCCGCGCCCGGCGAGGAGCCGCGGATCGACGCCCCGGCGATCGAGCGCGTGATCGCGCGGATGGCGCGGATCCCGGAGAAGCAGGCCACGCTGTCCGAGCGCGAGCGGTTGCGGACGCTCGAGGAGTCGCTGCGGCGCGTCGTGTTCGGCCAGGTCGAGGCGGTGCGGATCGTCGCGAAGGCGATCAAGCGCTCGCGGGCCGGGCTCGGCCAGCCCGATCGCCCCGCCGGGTGCTTCCTGTTCACCGGGCCGACGGGCGTGGGCAAGACCGAGCTGGCCAAGCAGCTCGCGCGCCACCTGGGCAACGCGTTCCACCGGTTCGACATGAGCGAGTACATGGAGAAGCATGCCGTGGCCCGGCTGATCGGGGCGCCCCCGGGCTACGTCGGGTTCGACCAGGGCGGGCTGCTCGTCGACGCCGTGCGCGCGCAGCCGTACAGCGTCGTGCTGCTCGACGAGATCGAGAAGGCCCACCCCGACCTGTTCAACATCCTGCTCCAGGTGATGGACCACGCCACGCTGACCGACCCGACCGGCCGCAAGGCCGATTTCCGCCAGGTGATCCTGGTCATGACGTCGAACGCCGGGTCGCGGGAGATCAGCGCCCGAGCGATCGGACTCGCGGGCAACCGGGCGGGCGACGCGGCGGCCCGCGGGCGCCAGGCGCTCGAGCGCCTGTTCAGCCCGGAGTTCCGCAACCGGCTCGACGCGATCGTGACGTTCGTGGCCCTGACGCCGGACACGATGGAGACGATCGTCGAGAAGTTCGTGCTCGAGCTCGAGGCCCAGCTCCGCGAGCGTCGCGTGGCGATCGAGCTCGACCCCCAGGCGCGCGCGTGGCTCGCCCGCCGCGGCTACGATCCGGCGTACGGCGCTCGGCCGCTCCTGCGGTTGATCCAGAACGAGGTGCGCGACCCGCTGACCGAGGAGATCCTGTTCGGACGGCTCGAGCACGGCGGCACGGTGACGATCGCGCTCGAAGGCGACGCGCTCGCGTTCCACGTCGTGCCGGCGACGACGCGGCCCGAGACCGCGCCGCCCCAGGCTCCCGAGCGCGTCTGACGCGGGCGGCCGCGGTGCCGGTCTACCGCCTGGACCGTCGGCTCGTGTTCCCTCCGGTCGAGGAGGCCGAGGACGGCCTGCTCGCGGTGGGCGGAGACCTCAGGCCCGAACGACTGATCCTGGCCTACTCCCGCGGCATCTTTCCGTGGTACGGCGAGGACGAGCCGATCCTGTGGCACTCGCCCGATCCGCGCGCGGTCCTGCGAGCGCACGAGCTGCGCGTTCCGGCGAGCGTGGCCCGCGCGGTGCGGCGCGCGCCGTTCCACCTGACGCTCGACACCGCGTTCCCGGACGTCATCGCCGCGTGCGCCACGGCGAGCCGTCCCGGGGCTCCCGGGACGTGGATCACGTCCGAGATGCGCGCGGCGTACGTCGAGCTCCACCGGCGTGGCTTCGCCCACTCGGTCGAGGCCTGGCGCGACGATCGGCTCGTCGGCGGCCTCTACGGCGTGTCGCTCGGCGGGGCGTTCTTCGGCGAGTCGATGTTCCGGCGCGAGGCCGATGCGTCGAAGGTCGCGTTCGTCGCGCTCGTCGAGCAGCTCGTGCGCTGGGACATCGGGCTCGTCGATTGCCAGGTGCAGAGCGAGCATCTCGCGCGGTTCGGCGTCGAGGAGTGGCCGCGCTCGCGGTATTTGACCGCGCTCACCGAGGCGCTCGGGCGGCCCACCCGAACCGGGCCCTGGCGCTTCGACGGCCCGCCGGAACCCCGGCGTCTGGCGTCCGTATGAGAACGTCGGGCCGTTGTAGTAGTGTGCCCAACGGCCGATCCGTCTCGAACAAGAAGACCTGGGAGGACAGGATGCACAACCGATCCACGTGGCTCGCCGTCGCGCTCGCGAGTCTCGTCGTCGCCGGCTCGATCGTGGCACCGGCAGCCGACAAGCCCGCGCGGTCCGCGGAGCCGCCGCTCCTCGACCGCAACCTGTTCTTCGACGATCCGCAGATCGCGGGCGCGCAGATCTCGCCCGACGGCAAGTGGATCTCGTTCCGCCGCCCGTACCACGATGTGATGAACATCTGGGTCAAGGGCGTGAACGAGCCGTTCGACAAGGCCCGCCCGATCACCGCGGACCAGAAGCGCCCGGTCATCGTGTACTTCTGGACCGAGGACAGCCGCTACGTCCTGTACGCGCAGGACAAGGGCGGCGACGAGAACTACCACGTCTACGCCGTCGACCCCAAGGGCACCGCGGACAAGGACGGCGTGCCGAAGGCCCGCGATCTCACCTCGCTCGACGGCATCCGCGCCATCATCTACGCCGTGCCCGAGGCGACGCCGAGCCGCATCCTGGTCGGGATCAACGACCGCGACCCGGCGATGCACGACGTCTACGGATTGAACGTCGACACGGCGGAGCGCCAGCTCGTGATCAAGAACGACGCGAACGTCGTGGCCTGGGTCCCGGACCTCGCGGGCAACGTGCGCCTGGCGCTGCGCTTGACGCCCGACGGGGGCACCGAGTTCCTGCGCGTCGAGAACGGCAAGCTCGGCAACGCGATCTACTCCTGCACGTTCGAGGAGACGTGCGCGACCGAGAGGTTCCACAAGGACGGCAAGCGCGTGTACATCCAGAGCGACAAGGGCGCCGAGGACCGCACGCGGCTGATGCTGCTCGATGCGTCCACGGGCGCGACCGAGCTCGTCGAGGCCGATCCGGAGAAGCAGGTCGATTTCGGCAGCGCCGTGTTCTCGGACAAGACCGAGGAGCTCGTGGCGACGGCCTACCTCGGCGATCGGCTGCGGATCTACCCCAAGACTCCGGAGACAAAGAAGGACATCGAGTTCCTGCGCAAGAAGCTGCCCAACGGCGAGCTCGACGTGCTGACGACGACCGAGGACGACCGCATCTGGCTCGTCGGGGTGACGGCCGACGTGAACCCCGGAACGGTGTTCGTCTACGATCGCGAGAAGAAGACGGCGACCAAGCTGTACGATTCGCGGCCCGACCTGCCGAGCGCGCACTTGGCCTCGATGCGTCCGGTGCGCTACCCGGCGCGCGACGGGTCCCAGATCCCGGCGTATCTGACCGTGCCCCAGGGCGCGGCGGGCAAGCTCCCGACCGTGCTCCTGCCGCACGGCGGTCCGTGGTCCCGCGACCAGTGGGGCTACAGCGGGCTTCCGCAGTTCCTGGCCAACCGCGGCTACGCGGTGCTGCAGCCGAACTTCCGCGGCTCGACCGGATACGGGAAGAAGCACCTCAACGGCGGCAACGGCGGCTGGGGCATCGGCGTCATGCAGGACGACCTGTCGGACGCGGTCAAGTACCTGATCTCGTCGGGCGTCGCCGACCCCCAGCGCATCGCGATCCTCGGCGGCTCGTACGGCGGCTACGCCACGCTCGCCGGCGTGACGTTCACGCCCGACCTGTACGCCGCGGGCGTGTCGATCGTTGGCCCGTCGAACATCATCACGCTGCTCGACTCGATCCCGCCGTACTGGGGCCCGATGAAGAAGATGTTCCTCAAGCGCGTCGGGGACGCGAGCGTCCCGGCCGAGAAGGAGCGGCTGATCGCGCAGTCGCCGTTCTTCCACGCCAAGCAGATCAAGGCACCGTTGCTCGTGATCCAGGGCGCGAACGACCCGCGGGTCAAGAAGGCCGAGTCGGATCAGATCGTCGTCGCGCTGCGCGATCTCGGCCGGCCCGTCGAGTACCTCGTCGCCCCCGACGAGGGCCACGGGTTCCAGGGCAAGGAGAACAAGATCGCGATGTTCGCGACGGTCGAGGAGTTCCTGTCGCGCACGATCGGCGGCCGGTACCAGAAGGAGATGCCGACCGAGATCGCGGCGCGCGTGGGCCAGCTGCGCGTCGACGTGAAGACGGTGCAGATGCCGAAGGCCACGCAGGGGATGGACGTGGCCCGCACGGCGCCGCTGCCCAAGGCCGACGCGTCGGCGTTCAAGGCCGGGACGCTGTCCTACACCACCGACTTCAAGCTCGCCGGCGGCAACGAGATGAAGATCGACTCGAAGCGCGAGCTCGCGTCGGACAAGCTGGCCGACCGGTCGGTGTGGCGCATCGAGACGACGGCGACGTCGCCGATGGGCGAGGCCAAGGACGTGTTCTACCTCGACGCGCAGAGCCTGTCGCCCGTGCGCCGCTCGGTGACGCAGGGAGCGGTCAACATCTCGATCGACTTCACCGAGCAGACGATCAAGGGCACGATGAAGCTGCCAGGCCAGGAGATGCCGGTCGACGTCAAGCTCGAAGCCCCGGTGTGGGGCAACGAGGCCGCGCTCGAGGCGGTGCTGGCCACGCTCCCGCTCGCGCCGGGCTACAAGACGACGATGCGCACGTTCGACCTGCAGTCGCAGAAGGTGCGCCTGTGGTCGGTCGAGGTGACGGGTCAGGAAGCGGTCGACGTTCCGGCGGGGAAGTTCAGCGCGCTCAAGACGAGCGTCGATCCGCTCGACGGCGAGGGCGGCGGCGCGACGCTATGGTTCTCGGCCGAGATCCCGCGCAAGACGGTGCGCTCGGAGATCGAGCTGCCGGCGCAGATGGGCGGTGGCAGCGCGACGTCGATGCTCACCGCGGTGCAGTAACCGGTAGGGTCGCCTTCGGGCGGCCCTACTGCTTTACACCGATCGGCAGCCGGATCGTCGTCCCAGCCGGGATCACCACGTGATCGACGTGGCCCGAGGACAGCGGCTCCTCGACCACGCAGTGCACGTGGGTCCTCGATCCGCGGTGCGTGAACACGCCCTCGTCGCTCTCCGAGTAGAACCCGACGAGTGTGGCCGGCGTGCGCTCCGCGCGTGCTCGCACCGAGGCGTCGAGGTGCGCCTCATGTCCCGCGGCACCGGGCGCAAGCCGCTTCCCGTCGATGACGTGCCACGCCAGACCTTCGACCTCGCCCTCGACCAAGAACGGGAACTTCTCGCCACTCGGTAGCCCAGCCGCCGCGGCGAGCGCGGCGATCGCCCGATCCAGCTCGTCGAACGGGATCGCGCGCTCGATCTTCACGCTGCGCCAGCTCGGAACCTGGGCCGTCACGAGCAGTGTGGCCCCGACCGTCGGCTTCGTCGTCGTCTCGGTGCGCGACTCCGTCGTACCCATCGGGTACGAGAGATACGTTGTTCCGCCGACGACGGTGACCTCGCCGGAGAGGCCCGCAAGCGCTCCGACGGCGTAGAGGCTCGGATCGGGAAGCAGGTCTGCGAGGCCTACCGTCTGCTCCGTTTGGCCCTCGTGGTACATCGCGCGCAGGGATCCGAACGAGCGGATCGTCGGCGGCGCAGCGAGGGCGAGCCCGGCGATGCAGGCGCACGCGGCTACGGAGATCGCATCACGCTGGGTCGACGACGTCATAGTGCACCACGTGCGGCTCCTGCTCGAGCAGGAACTCGCGATCCTCGGGATAGTACTTGGCCCGCTCGATCTCGTCTCCGGCGAACGCGCGGATCGCCTCGCGACCGGTCCAGATCGTCAGCGTCACGAAGTGGGTGATCTCGCCTTCGGCGCGCTCGAGGATCTGAACGCTCACATTCCCCGGGACCGCGCGGTAGTCGGGGACCGCACGCGCGGACAGGAACTCGCGGTAGGCTCGCGCCCTTGCGCTCAGGACGCGTCCGTGCCACATGCGCACGACCATCGGCGTCGCTCCCTCACCCATGGAACGCCCGGCCGTCGAAACGCGGCACGGTGTCCGATACGTCGAGCGCCGCCGCGATATCGACGTCGCTCGCGAACCCGCGCTCGATCAGCTCTCGTCCGGAGCTCGACCGGGCGAGCGTATCGGCGAGAACGGCACGTACCGCCTCGAACGCGGCCACCGCGGACGCGGCTTCCGGGGAGCGAGAGCCCTGCAGGGTGCGCAGGATCGCGCCCGCCCCGAGCCAGTCCTCGACCGCGAAGCGCGGTGACCCGTCGGGCCAGCGCTCGCCCGCGGGAAGGACGCAGAACGTCCGGCCTGCCGCGCGCGCCGCGGCCGCGACGGCGCTGGCGTTGCGCAGGCAGCCGGTGAGGACGAGGCCGGCCGTCGGGCCGAGTCGCAGAGCGACGTCCGCGCCGTTCGGCGACGGCAGCACGCATCGCAAACCGGCGGGCGCCTCGAGGAACGAAGCGGGAGACAACGAGTAGCGCGCCGCGCGCCGATCGCCTGCGAGCTCCGCTCGCTCGTCCCGTGCGAGCTCGGCGGCCGATGCGTCCTTGAGCCGGTGGGGCAGGATCGTCGCGCCGCGTGCGACCGCTACGTCGACGCACGTCGAGAACGAGAGCACGTCGACGACGATCGTGACGTCGGCCGGAGCGAGCGCGTCGACGCCGCGCGCGCCCCACTCGCAGCGACAGGCCGCCTCGCGCTGATCGAACGGTGTCACTCGGGCTTCGGGCCCGGGTATTGCGGGAGATCGTCGAGAATCTCGTCCCACACGGCCTTCGAGTCGACGAACGTGTGGAGCTGCGGGCGGATCCCCGGGTCGCCGTCCACGCTCCCGAGACGGATCGAGACCTCCGGGCCGTCGGGCCACGTGCCACCGAACAGGCTCGACCCGCACACGGAGCAGAACGCTTTGACCGCGCCGCCGCCCTCGGGCGTGTACGCGCGCACCAGCTCGGCGCCCGAGATCAGGCGGAAATCCTCGCTCCGGACGCGGCCCTGCGTGCACACGGCCGTGCCAGAATGGCGTCGGCAGCGCGAGCAGTGACAGTGGCTCGCGCGCAGGAACCGGCTCCGGACCTCGTAGCGCACACCGCCGCACAGGCAGCCACCGGTGATCACATCGGTGCATTATAGGCCTCGATGACGATCGCCCTGACACGCGAGATCAGCCCCGCGATCGCGCGCTGCGAGCTGACGCACCTGAGCCGCGAGCCGATCGACCTCGACCGCGCGCGAGAGCAGCACGGGGCGTACGAGGCGGCGCTCGAGGCGGCGGGATGCACGATCCTGCGCTTGCCCGCCGATCCCGAGCTGCCCGACTCTGTGTTCGTCGAGGACGTGGCGATCGTCACGGACGAGCTGGCGATCCTGACGCGGCCCGGGGCGGCTTCGCGGCGGCCCGAGATCCCGGCGGTCGCTGCGGCGCTTTCGCGGTATCGACCGGTCGTCGCCATCGAGGGTGAGGCCACGCTCGACGGCGGCGACGTGCTGCGGATCGATCGGACGGTCTACGTCGGCCAGTCACGGCGCACGAACGCCGAGGGCCTGGCCCAGCTGCGCCGGGCTCTCGAGCCGCTCGGGTATGACGTGGTCGGTGTCCCGGTGACGCGATGCCTGCACCTCAAGTCCGCGGTCACACAGGTCGCCGAAGGTGTGGTCTTGCTCAATGCCGAATGCGTCGCCACCCAGACGTTCGGGGCGTTCGAGCGGATCGAGGTCGATCCTTCGGAGCCACACGCCGCGAATGCGCTGCTCGTCCACGGCACGCTCGTCTATCCCTCGGCCTATCCGCGCACGCGCGAGCGTCTCGAGGCGCGCGGCGCTCGGATCGCTGCTGTCGACGTCTCCGAGATCGTCAAGGCCGAGGGCGCCGTCACCTGCTGCAGTGTCGTGTTCGCCGTCCGGGGTCAGGTCCAAGCGCCTGACCCCGAGACCTGACCCCGAGACCTGACCCCAGGCTAGAACACGTGCAGGCCGGTGGGCGTGGAGGGCGGTAGTGAGTCGGCGACGTAGCACACGTTCGTCGTCGACCCGCCGTGCACGACGTAGGTCAGGCATCCCGCAGGCGAGATCGCGAAGTCCACGACGCCGCCGGCGCCCGAGACGAACGTCTGGATGTCGGTCAGGCGGCCGTCCGTCCCGAACCGCGCGCGCCGGATCCAACCGGCAACGAAGTCGGCGAAGAAGTAGTTCCCGTGGTAGTCGGCGGGGAACGCCGTGTGGCGGTACACCGGGCCGCCCGTGACCGACCTCCCCGACACAGGCGGGGTCTGGCTCGCGTGGCCGTAGGCGAAGATCGGACCGCTGACGCTCGCGAGCGGCAGCGCCGGGCTGCACGTGCGGAACGGTACCGACGCCTCGTAGCACGGGTAGCCGTAGTCCGCGCCGCGGACGCCGCGGTAGATCGCCTCCCACGTGTTCTCGCCGACGTCGCCGATGTACGGCGTTCCGCTCTGCGGATCGATCGAGAACCGGAACGGATTGCGCAGGCCGTAGGCCCAGACCTCGGGGAGCGCACCGGCCTGTCCGACGAACGGGTTATTGAGCGGGACCGTGCCGTCGGGGTTGAGCCGCAGGATCTTGCCCCGTGGGTCCCCGAGGTCCCGCGACAGGGGGTTCGGCGCCGCGTCCGTGTCGTTGTCGCCGATCGACACGTAGAGCGTGCCGTCCGTGCCGAACCGCACCGTCCCGGCGTTGTGGTTCGTCGCCGACGTGAGCGCGGGTGTCTGGTACACGACCTGCTCACCCGTGAGCGTCCCGCCGCTCTCGACGAACCGCGAGACGCGATTGCGCGACGAGGCAGAGACGCCCGAGATCGCGCACGTCCCCGTGCTCGTGATGCTCCGCGTGTAATAGAGGTACACGCGGCGTGAGGCGCCGCCTGCGAGCCACTGCGGGTCGAACGCGATCCCGAGAAGCCCGCGCTCGCCGGCGCTGTCGACGCAGCCGAGCGTGAGCGCCGTGCTCACGGCACCCGTCGTGGCGTGACGCACACGGACGCGCGCCGAGCCCGACGCACCCTTCTCGAGAACCCACAGGTGACCTGTTCCGGGCTCGTAGGCGATCGCGGTTGCAGCGAAAGCCCCGCTCGCCGACGATCCATCGACGAGCACCGTCTCGGCGAAGCCGGAAGGCGGCGTGCCGGCCTCGGACGGAGCCAGAAGGCTCGAGCACGCGAGGAGAGCGAGCGCCCGGACTCCGCGCATGGCGGTGACGAAGTGCAAGAACGGGGACTGAGTCCCGGACATCGAACCCCCACCCGCCGAACCCGTGTGGGAAGGGTGGCTCCGTTTCGCAATCCCCGCAACGATTCGGTAAGCTCCGGGCGTGCGCGCGATGCTGCTCCGCGAGCCGGGGTCGGGCCGTCTCGACGAGGTCGAGCTACCGCGACCCGAGCCCGGTACGGGCGAGGTCCTGGTCCAGGTCGAAGCGTGCGGCGTCTGCCGGACCGACCTGCACCTCGTCGACGGCGAGCTGCCCGATCCCAAGCGCCCCGTCGTTCCGGGACACGAGATCGTCGGACGGGTCGCGGCCGCAGGTCCGGGCGTGACGACCCTCGCGGTCGGCCAGCGCGTCGGTATCCCGTGGCTCGGCTCGACCTGCGGAACATGCCGGGACTGCGTCGCGGGCCGCGAGAACCTCTGCCCGAACGCACGCTTCACCGGCTACCAGCGGGACGGCGGCTACGCGGAATACACGCTGGCCGATGCGCGGTACGCGTTCGCGCTTCCGGCATCGCTCGACGATCCGATCGCCGCGGCTCCGCTCCTGTGCGCGGGGTTGATCGGCCACCGCGCGCTGCGTCTGGCGCTCGCGGATCGGCCGGACGCGCGCCGTATCGGGTTCTACGGGTTCGGCGCCGCCGCGCACATCCTGTGTCAGGCCGCAGCGCACGATGGTCGCGAGGTCTTCGCGTTCACGAAGCCCGGCGATGCACGGGCGCAGAGCTTCGCCCGGTCGCTCGGTGCCGTGTGGGCCGGGGGCTCGGACGAACCGCCGCCCGAGCCGCTCGACGCGGCGATCCTGTTCGCGCCGGTCGGCGCGCTCGTGCCGCAGGCGCTCGGCGCCGTCGGCCCGGGTGGCGTCGTCGTCTGCGCCGGGATCCACATGAGCGACATTCCGGGGTTCCCGTATCGCGCCCTGTGGGGCGAGCGCGTCCTGCGCTCAGTCGCGAACCTCACGCGGCGCGACGCCCAGGAGCTGCTCGATCTCGTGAGCCGCGTCCCGCTGCGAACGCACGTCGTTTCGTACGCGCTCGAGCAGGCGAACCGTGCGCTCGACGACCTGCGCGCGGGACGGTTCGACGGCGCGGCCGTGCTCGTGGTAGGCGCGGGAGGATTCGAACCGCCGACCCCCACCGTGTAAGGGTGGTGCTCTACCGCTGAGCTACACGCCTCCGAGTTGTGCGGAGCGACAAGATACGTTCCGCGGGCCGTGCGGACAAGCGGCGGGCTGGCATACTGTCGCCCGTGCTCCTCGCCACCTGGAACGTCAACGGGCTGCGCGCGCGGCTCGAGTTCGTGATGCACTGGCTCGCTGCGCGCAAGCCCGACGTCGTCGGCTTGCAGGAGCTGAAGCTCGACGGGGACCAGTTTCCGCGCCTGGCGTTCGAGGCCGCGGGCTATCGCGCGGTGGTGCATGGGCAGAAGGCGTGGAACGGCGTCGCGATCCTGAGCCGCGAGCCCGCGGAGGTCGAGCAGGTCGGCCTGCCGGAGCACGAAGCCGCGGGCGCACGGCTCCTGACCGCGACGGTGGCCGGCCTGTCGTTCACCACGCTCTACGTGCCGAACGGCAAGGGCGTGGCGCACGAGGACTTCCCGCGCAAGCTGGCGTGGCTCGACGCGCTCGTCCCGCACGTGGCCGAGAAGCGCGACCCGACGCGGCCGCAGATCGTGTGCGGCGACTTCAACGTCTGCCCCAGCGGTCTCGACAGCTGGGACGAGGAGCGGCTGCGCGGCGAGATCTTCCACACGCCGCAGGAGCGCGAGCGGATCGCCGCGCTGCTCGACGGCGGACTGCGCGACGTGTTCCGCGAGGTGCACCCGGAGGAGCACAAATTCTCGTGGTGGGACTACCGCGGCGGCGCGTTCCATCGGGGCCAGGGGTTGCGCATCGATCTGATCCTGGCGCCGTCCGAGCTCCTGTCGCGCGTGCGTTCGGCGACGATCGATCGGGAGTACCGCAAGAAGCAGGCGGGGCTCGTCCCTTCGGATCACGCCCCTGTGCTGGTCGAGCTGGGAGAGTAGGGAGAGACCGGGGATTCCAGGAGGAGTGTTGCCGCTGTGATCGCGCGGTGAAGGTATCCTTTTAGACGTGATGCGAATCCTCGTTGCACCGCTGGCCCTGCTGCTCGCGGCGCTCGCCGCTCCGGCGACGTACGCGGGGGCGGAGCTGCTGCTCAAGGATGGGCGAACCGTCTCGGGCATCGAAGTGCGGCGCCACGGGCAGAACTACCATCTGACGCTCGAAGGCGGCGAGATTCTGATCGTTCCCGTCGAGCTCGTGCGTCAGGTGCGCCTCGCCGAAGAAGGACCGCCGGCACCTCCGCCGGCGCCCACGGCGATGCGTTCGGTGGGCCCGGAGGTGCTGGTTGGGCCGCCCGCGCCGGTCGACCCCCCGGCGACCGACGACCAAGTCGCGGTGCTCGGTCCGCCGGCCAAGTTCTGGCCCAGCGTCTTCGATCCGGTATGGGTTCCGACGAGCGACTGGACGCTCGATCCGGCGCAGAACGACTTCAACCCGGCGCGCTGGTTCACCGCGCCGATCGATCCGATCTGGACGCCGCTCTCCGCGTTCGACGGCCGCATCGACGTGTTCGAGCACAGCCGCTCGTCCTGGTCGCGCAGCCCGATCGACCCGGCGTGGTGGCCGACCGAGACGACGTGGCTCACGCCACGCGCGCCTGCCCCCGCGGTGGAACAGCAAGAAGCCGGAGAGGAGTCGAGCGAGTCGAGCCAGCCCACCGAAGCGGCCGAGGTGGCGAGCGCCGGCACGAGCGCGCCGGTCCTTCCGCAGTTCACGCCCGCCGGGAGACCCGCGGCGAAGGGCGGTCGCGTCGATCCCGAGGTCTGCGCGCGCGAGATCTTTCGACCCCTGACGAGCCGTGGCGATCGGGAGCGCGAAGCCAAGGTGTCCGTGACGCCGGCGGTCGACGCGTCGTTGTCCAAGCTGCCGCTCGACCTGTACCGCGGCCGTCTCGAGGTCGACGGGAATACGTACGCCGCGCTGTTCGCGACCGAGGGGGAAGTGTGTCGCCTGATCGGCGGCGATCTCGACCCGCTCCTCGGCACGACCCTCGCGGACACGGAGAGGGCCGCTCACGCGCTGCGCTCCTACGAGGGAGCGCTGGGCGGGAAGCCGGGCCCGGCGCTCGATACGCCCGCGCAGAAGATCGCCTACGCGTTCTCGCTCAGTTTGCTCGCGGACCCGGGAACGGGCCGCGACGCGGGAACCGCGCCCACGCTACTCGAGGAGCGCGACGATCTCGAGCGCCTCGCAGCGCAGGCGGCGACCGGCTGCTCGCTCAACGCGAAGAAACGCACCCGCGAGCTCGAGCGCGCGCTCGCCGACTTCGCCCCGCCGACCGTCGTAGCGACGAACGGCGGCGACATCGTGACGTTGCGCACCTGGTCCCCGGAGAGCGGGAGCGTCGCCGTGCACTCGGTGAAGCTGCTCGGGGCCGGCTCGACGTCGATCGGCCGACGGGTCGTCGCGAGCCACGTCGGCGCTCATCACGACGAGAAGGCGCGGAAGTAGGGCGAGGCGTGCACGACACCGTGCTCGACTGGCTCGCCGCGCACGGCGCGACGACGGGGATGATCGTCGCTGCGGCAGCCTTGCTGATGGTCGGCTCGGCGGCGTTGATGGTGTATGTCATCGCGCGCATGAGCCCCGAGTACTTCGTCGCGCCCAGGCCGTCACCCGGGAGCTGGCGCTCGCGTCACCCGGTGCTGCGGATCGTGTCGCGCGTGATCAAGAACATCCTCGGCGTGACGCTGGTCCTGATCGGTTTGGCGATGCTCGTGCTCCCGGGCCAGGGGTTCCTGACGATCCTCGCCGGCGTGTTCCTGCTCGAGTTCCCGGGAAAGCGTCGGCTCGAGCTGCGCCTCGTGCGCAAGCGCCCCGTGCACAGCACGATCAACTGGATCCGCTCCCTCGTCGGCCGCCCGCCCCTGGTCCTACCCTAGAGCCAGCCTATTCCATCGCCGCCAGCACGTCCTCGAGCGGCAACGTGGCGAAGGTCGTGGCGTAGTCGGACATCGCGTACGGGACGATGAGCCGGCCGCCGTGCACGAGGCTGCCGCAGGAGTAGACGACGTTGGGAACGTAGCCTTCGCGCTCGTTCTCGTTCGGCTGGATCAGCGGCTCGCGCAAGCGGCCGATGACACGGCGTGGGTCGTCGCGATCGAGCAGGAACGCGCCGATGCAGTATTTGCGCATCGGCCCGACGCCGTGGCTCAGCACGAGCCAGCCGGCTTCGGTCTCGATCGGCGAGCCGCAATTGCCCACCTGGATGAACTCCCACGGGAACTTCGGCTCGACGATCCGCTGCGCCGTGTGCCAGAAGTGCAGGTGGTCCGAGAACATCACGTAGATGTTCTCGTAGTCCTGGCGGGCGAGCATCGCGTAGTGGCCGTTGATTTGCCGCGGGAACAAGCGCCATGCCCTTGTTCTGCACCGCCGCGCCGTTCAGCGTGATGAACTTGAAATGCAGGAAGTCCGGCGTCTCGATGAACTGCGGCAGGATCAGCTTGCCGTCGTAGGCCGTGTACGTCGCGTAGTACGTTTCCTGTGCCGTCGTCGTTCTGCGAAAACGGACGAACCGCGCGTCCTCGATGCCGTTGCTCTGCGACGGCGTGATGGGAAACAGAACGCGCTCGGACAGGCGGGAGTCGGGCTCGAACTGCACCTCGTAGTTCGATTGGGCCAGCATCAGGGTCTTGCGGGCCACCGCTGCCGTCTCCTGGTCGCGCGCCGGAGCTGCGTCGCCGCGCGACCGATCGCCCGCACGCAGCTCCTCGAGCGTGAACGAGTCTCCCAGGCGCTCGAGCAACCGCCGGCTGAAGTCGCCCGCCAGCCCTAGCTCCTGCAGCTTGCGCTCGAACACGCCCTTCTCGTAGGACGCCTTCGGCACTTGAGTCGGCTCCAGGCAGTAGCGCGTCGGTGCGCTGATCGTGATGCCGCCCTGCGCCTCGAGGACTCCGGTGCGAAAGGTGATCGAGGAAATGTGCCCTTCGCCCGTGGCGCGCAAGCTGAGCATGAAGCGCAGCGAACCGGGCGGAAGATCCGATCTGATCGGGGTGCGGAACGATCGAGGGATTGAACAACGCCGCGGCTTCGAGCGAGTACTCGTGCGTGAAATACGCGCCGAGCAACAGCTGCCGCTCAGCGGAGATCTCCTGCTCGGCGTCGCAGGCGGGCGCGCACCTGCTCGAAGCGCCGGCGGAGGAACTCGTCGATCTTGCGGTGGCGATCGCCGAACTCGGCCCGCACCTGCGCGAGCAGGGCCCGGACCTCGCGTTCGGGTAGGGCCATCACGTTGGCCACGATCCGGTTGGCCCGCGAGTCGTCCGTGAGCAGGAACGGGCGCAGCAACACGCGGGTGCGGTCGGGCTGCAACGTGAAGTTGGTGCGTTCGACGCTGGTGGCCTTCATCGGGGGCAGCGCGAGGCCTCCGGCGCCGTGAACACGGTCACCGTGTTCTTGACGAGCTGCATTTCCGTGAGCGACGAGCAGGAACGCGAGCGTCGATTCCGCCCCTTGGTTGCGGTTGACCCGGTCCACGTGCAGCGCGTCGCGGCACCCGCCGGTGCTCGGCGAGTACAGCTCCAATCCGAGATCGTTCCAGCCCAGAAACCAGTCGAAGGCCCGATGGGCCTGCTCGTGCCACCACGGATCCGAAGTGGCCCGGTACGCCTCGAGCGCCGCGGAGACCATCGCTTGCGCCTCGATCGGTTGCTGGTCGAAGTGGGCCCGGTTTCCGCCGCGCCGATAGAAGCCGTTGCTGCCGATCGGCTGAAAGTGGCCGTGTTCCGAGGTTTGGACATCGGCCAGCCAACGCAGGGCCCGCAGGCCCCGCTCGAATACCTCGGGTTGCCCGGTCGCCCGTCCGCTGAGGATCAGCGCGTGCGCGAGCTTGGCGTTGTCATAGGTCAGCGCGTCCTCGAACCACGGCCAGTCGGGCCGCGCGGCCCGGTCGAAGAGTCCCATCAGCCGCGCCGACGAGCGACTCGCGGGCCTGGTTGACCGCGCGATCCCCGCTCAGCCGGCCCAGATACTCGTGGATGCCGATCAGGCTGAAGGCCCACGCGCGGGGCGAGCTGAACTCGGTCACCGCGGGCAGCGCCTCCGCGAAGAGCTGCCCCGCCATGGCCTGGAAGCTCCGATGCGGCGAGCGTCCGACGCCCAGGCCCAAGGCCCACAGCGCCCGGGCGTGACAATCCTCCGACCCCGGTTCGTCGAGCCAGCGGCGATCGAAGCTCAGATGGTTGTGGAACCGCTTGGTCTTACGATCGAACGCGTGATGCAGGAAGGCCGCGTAGGTCGTAGCGAGCGTGCGCGCGCGCTCCGGCTGTTCCGCCACCTCGTCGAGCAGTACCGCCAGCACGAACGCGCGTGCGTTGTCGTCCGTGCAGTACCCTTCGGAGAAGTTCGGCACGGTGAAGAACGCGTGCTGGAACATGCCGGTCGAGTCGGTCATGCGCGACAGATGATCGAGCCTCATGCCGGGCAGGTCCCGCGGCGCCTGGTCGAGCGTCTTCGTGGCGAAGGACTTGCGCGACCATACCGCCCCCTGGATCCGCGCCGCCTCGAACGAGCGCATGTAGAGCTGGGCCGTCTTGCTCCAGACCATCTCGCGGCCCAGCTTGTAGGCGTTCTTGCGCATCGCGTGCCGGCGCGTGTCGTCGTGCAGCAGGCTCGTCACCTCGCGCGCGATCGCCTGCGAGTCGCCGAACGGCACGAGCACACCGCGATCGTCCGCCAGCAGCTCCGCGGCGTGCCAGTACGGGGTCGAGACCACGACTTTCCCGGCACCGAACGCGTAGGCCAGCGTGCCCGACGTGATCTGTGCTTCGTTGAGGTACGGCGTGATGTAGATGTCCGCTGCGCCGATGAACTCCCTCAGCTCGTCGAGCTCGACGAAACGGTTGTAGAAAATGACGTTCTTCTCGACCTTGTTCCGCTTGGCCAGCCGCTCGAGGCTGATCCGGTAGGCCTCGCCTTGCTCGCGCAGCTCGTTGGGATGTGTGGCGCCCAGCACGAGGTAGACCACGTCGGGACACGCGGCCAGGATGTCCGGCAGCGCGTTGAGCACGTGCTCGATCCCCTTGTTCGGTGAGAGCAGTCCGAACGTCAGCAGAACGACCCGTCCTTCCACGCCGAACTGGTCCTTGTAGTAGTTCGGATCGACGAACGGGATGTCGTGGATCCCGTGAGCGATGAGGTCGATCTTGGCGGCCGGCGCGTGGTACAGCTCCTGCAACATCGCGCGTCCCCGCTCGGCCATCACCACGAGCCGGGTGGATCGCGCGATCAGCTCCTGCATCACACGCCTCTGGTCCGCGTCCGGCTGGCCCAGGATCGTATGGAGCGTGGTCACGACCGGCATCTTCAGCTCTCGAAGCAACGCCAGCAGGTGACTTCCGGCCGGCCCGCCGAAGATCCCGAACTCGTGTTGCACGCAGACGACGTCCGCGTTGCCGATGTTCAGGAAGTCCGCCGCGCGCTGGTACGACGAGAGATCTTGCTCCTCGATCTCGAAGCGAATGACGTCCGGATACTCGTAGCCGCCCGGGATGTCGTTGACCGGAACCGCGAAGCAGTGGCTTCGGGGATGCACCGCTGCCACGGCCGTGAGCAGATCCGATGTGAACGTGGCGATGCCGCACTGTCGCGGCAGGTAGTCGCCCACAAAAGCGATCCGTCGAATCTCGGACGCCGCGCTCACGAGTTGGCTCCTGGTTCGGGAGTGGCTGTAGGGGGTCGATGATAGCGCGAACACGGGACCAGCGCGCCGGTCGCACCGGGTCGACCTCGGACGAGCTAGTTCGCCGACGGGGCGCCGCAGGGATCGACGGCGAAGACGCGGTAGCCGTAGTTGGCGGCCGTGCTCAGGGCGCCCGTGTGCACGGTGTGGGGCGTCGTCGGCGTGCAGTTCAAGCCGGCGGGGCACGCGATCTCGGTCCGGGTGTCGAGGTTCCACACGCGCACGAGGTACGACGATGCACCAAGGACCACCGGCCAATCGAGAGCTACGTCCGACCCGCTCTTCGATGCGAGCGGATCGACGCCGTTGCCCACGGCGAACGTCGCCGGATTCAGTCTTGCCGGGTTCTCCGCGACCTTGAAGAACGCCGCCGAGCGGTACGATCGCTGATCCGCGGCGTTGGGGTCGGTGTAGCGCAGCGCGGTGACGACGGTGGCCTGGATCGCTGAAGGCGCCCAGCCCTGGATCACGTACGACGTCGGCTCGGCGCCGGCGGGTGCCGCGAGGTAACCGACCTCGCCCGGAAGGGGCGAGTGGTTCGGGTTCGTGGCCCAGTCGGCCAGCGCCTCGGGGTCTGTGGCCGAGCCCCAAGAGACGACGTAGCCATAGCTCGACACACCGGGTGTCCCCGACAGGTTCGAGCCGTCGACCGGGAGCGACCAGCTCACGCGCGTGCCGTTGAGGCACGCCTGCGCCTGAGCCTGGTGCGGCGGGAACGGTCCCCAGGTGAAGTCGACGCCGTCGGTGACCGTCCAGTCGGCAGCCTGGATCGTCTCGCTCGTCTGCGACGACACGTTCGCCAGCAGTCCATATCGCTCGCTGACCCAGAAGTAGTCGAACGCACGGTTCGGCGTCGGCGAAAGCGCGCACGTGCCGATGAAGTCGACGCCCGCGAGGATGTCGGTGTCCTGTCGCAGGAGCACCGCCGGCACGTAGTTGCCCGCGGGCACGTGGACCCAGCCATCCTCGATCGCCGTCATGCGGAAGCCCGCACCCGAGGCGTTGATCCGGCCCCGGGCGCGCGGGGAGGCCACGGCCGAGCAGCCGGGATAGCACTGGTTGCCACAGGTCGAAGCCAGCGTGAGCCTCAGCCCGTGGCCGTCGTCGCACTCGGTCCAGGCGCCCGAGGTCCACGTGTGGCCGATGCCGAGCGTGGCGCTCGCCGGGTCGGGGCCCGTGAAGCGAAAGAAGCGCAGCAGCCGGTTCGCGGCGCCTGCGCTCTGGGCGAAGCACAGTTGCGTTCGATCGTCGGCGTTGAGCACGTCGAACTGCACGAACGGCACGTCGATCGACGGGTTGGCGCCGGTGTCGTTGTCGTTCAGCGCGAAGTAGTCCTGCGTGTAGAGCGCGCCGCCCGGGGCGTAGATGTCGATCTTCAAATACGCCTGCCACGTGCCGTCGGGCGGCGTGGCGCTCAGGTCCTGGGTCGAGCAGCCGGCGAAGCACGGCGCCGACGCCGCATCCGAGCGCGTCGTGTTGAACGTGCGGTAACCGAGGCTCGCCGGGACGAGGCCGGTGAAGTCCCACACCTCGGGCAGCGTCTGCGTCGAGCCGGGGTCGCCCGGATCGGGCTGGTAGCTCACGCCCGTCTGATCGATCGAGATCATCGCCGCGGCCGACGACCACGCCGGGTGGATCGACGTCAGCGGCGTATCCGCCTCGGCCGAGTACTGGAGGAAGCCCGTTGTCCCGGGGCGTAGCTGGTTTCGGAACTTCAGGAACGGAATGGCCATCCCGTCGTTCGCTGCGCCCACCTCGAGGACGCGCGCGCGGTCGATCACGAACGGCAGGCCCACGCCTTGCGCGCGGCCCTCGATCTCGGCGACAGGCATGCCGGAGCGTGTGACGAAGCGGAAGCCGCCGGGCTCGCGCAGCACGACCACCTCCCGCGGCCCCGCGGGGGTGAGAGCGATCCCCTCGGCGACGGCGCGGGCATCGACGCGCTCGGGCGCGGCACCTGGACGAGCGAGCCAGCTGACGACCTCCTGGCCCAGCTCGATCCGGCCCGTGCGGATCAAGCGGCAGCTCGCACGGCTCGTGCTCTCGCAGATTGCAGCGTCCGTCGCGGTGCCGCGTGCGGCCTCGCCGAGCCCGGCCTCTCCCGGCTCGAACATCGCCCAGGGCGTGCGCCGTCCGTGCGCCTGTGTCGGCCTCAGATCCCAGAACGTGCCTTCGTCGAGCGGTCCCGCGCGGGATATGGGGTCCGGTCCCTCGACCTCGATCAGCGTCCAGGTGCGGTCGTTCGCTCGGGTCGAGGCCCACGGGCCGACCAGGGCGAAGCTCAGGATAAGGGCCGACCAGCCGCGTCGCATGCGCGACGAATGTACTGTCATTCCGGGTGGCAAGAGGTAGGATAAGAGTCCCCCCGGAGGTGGCGCGCGTCGTGGGGCTGCCCCTCCTGCTCTTGCTCGCGATGCACGGCCCGGCGCCGGCGGCGCAGCCGCTCGACATCGAGCGCCGCGTCGAGGCCCAGGCCGCGATCGCCCGCGTGTACCAGGCGCATCGCGTGGGCGCGCGGTCCGACGAAGAGCTTCCGCGGTCCGTCCTCGAGGCCCAGGTCCGGGACTACCTGCGCCTGAGCGCTGCGCTCGACCAGTACTGGCACACGCCGATCACGGCGGAAGCCCTGGCTCGCGAGATGCGGCGGATCGAATCTCAGACGCGGATGCCGGAGCGGCTCGCCGAGATCAAGCACGCGCTGGGCGACGATCCCGTGCTGTTCCAGGAGTGCGTCGTTCGTCCCCCGCTCGTGCGGCGGCTGGCGCGGAGCTTTTTCGCCCGGGACGAGCGGATCCACGGAGCGGTGCGCGCCGAGATCGAGCGCAGCCACGACCGGGCAGGTCGTACGGGCGAGATCGGGCCGGTCGAGGAAACGGACGAGGCGTTCGCGTTTGTTGACGCGTCGGGCGCCCGAATCGAGGTGCCCAAGGTCACCTGGGAAGAGTGGTGGACGAGAGAAGCCTCGCGCTACGCCCCTGCCTCCGTCGCCGCCGCGGCCCTGCCGATCGCGAGCGGAGCGACAGCCGTTGGCCCGTGCACGCTCGACGACCAGTGGGACACGGGCGGGGCGCTGAGCCTGCTTCCCGATGCGCGCGGGTATCCGGTCACCGTGTGGACCGGGAGCGAGATGCTCGTCTGGGGCGGGACGAGAAACACCAACGGCGAAGCCTACGATCCGGCGATCGATTCATGGAGGCCGCTCTCGACGAATGGCGCACCACAGGCGCGCAGCGGCGCCACCGGCGTTTGGACCGGCACCGAGCTGATCGTGTGGGGGGGCTATACGACAACGGTCTTCCCAACCCAGCTCCTGCCGAGCGGGGCTCGGTACGCGCCGGCTACCGACACCTGGACACCACTCCCCGACGCCGGTGCGCCGTCTGGGCGGGGGGCCCACACCGCGGTGTGGACCGGTACGGAGATGATCGTCTGGGGCGGCACGCCGAAGTTCGGCGATCCGGTCATCGGGGCTCGCTACAACCGGCAGACGAACGCCTGGTCTCCCATGCCGAGCAGTGGACCCTACGACGGTCGCTCCAACCACACAGCGCTGTGGACCGGCACGGAGATGATCGTCTGGGGTGGCTACCTCAACGGGACGCTCGACACCGGCGAGCGCTTCGATCCGGTCGCCAGCACCTGGACGTCGCTGCCGACGACCGGCGCACCGGCGTCGCGCTACCTGCACACCGCGGTCTGGACTGGAGACGCGATGATCGTGTGGGGCGGCAACAACGGGGCGAGCGGGGCAGAGCTGTCGAGCGGAGGCGTGTTCCGCCTGTCCGGCTGGGCGCCGATGTCGACCGTGAACGCGCCCTCCGTGCGTCGCGATCACACCGCGGTGTGGACCGGCACCGAGATGATCGTGTGGGGCGGTCGGAACAACCAAGTCTCCCTGGGAGACGGGGGACGCTACGATCCGATCACCGACACGTGGCGCGCCCCGCCGGTCAACCCGATCAATGCGCCGCAGGCCCGTTCCGACCATCGTGCGCTATGGACCGGAACGCAGATGATCGTTCACGGCGGCTCCGATCAGTACAATCAGGCGATCGTGGGCGGAGCGCGCTACGACCCGCTGAGCGACACGTGGACACCGACCGCTCGGACGCCCGACGAGCGCAGCGAGCACACGGCGGTGTGGACCGGTTCCGAGATGATCGTGTGGGGCGGCGTGCGCAGGCAGCTGTTCCCCAAGACGAATAACGGCGCGATCTACGACCCGGCGCTCGACGCGTGGCAGCCGACGTCGCTCGCGGGCGTCCCCGCGGCGCGGTCCGAGCACACCGCGCTCTGGACGGGGAACCGCATGGTCGTCTGGGGCGGGCTCCTCGCGAACGGTCAGCGCACGAACACCGGGGGGCGGTACGATCCGGTCCTTGACGCATGGACCGACACGAGCGTCGCCGGCGCGCCGAACGCTCGCAAGCAGCACGTCTCGGTCTGGACCGGCGACCGGATGCTGATCTGGGGCGGCACCGACAGCGACGCCGTACCGGGCGACTGTCTGGCCGAGTTCGCGCAGGGCGGCGCGCGCTACGACCCGGTGCACGACGTGTGGACGCCGATGACGTCGGTCAACGAGCCGTACGTGCGCAAAGACTTCGACGGCGTGTGGACCGGGACCGAGCTCGTGATCTGGGGCGGACAGACGCAGGTCATCCCCTGCACGCTCGTGTATCTCGACTCGGGTGGCCGATACGACCCGGTTCTCGACCGCTGGAGACCGACGACGATCGTCGGAGAGCCGGGCCCGCGCCACTCCCACCGGATGGTGTGGACCGGTCAAGAGGTGCTCGTCTGGGGCGGCAACGTGAGCAATCCGGGAGGCCGGTACGATCCGGTCGCCGACGCCTGGGCCCCGATGACCACAACGGGACAGCCGCAACGGCCACGGCGACTGTTCTCCGCGCTCTGGATGCAGGACCGGATGGTGGTATGGGGCGGGAACACGAACTTCACGGGCGACAACCCCTATCTCAACGGGAACTCCGGTGGACGGTACGATCCCGCGACCGACACGTGGAGCCCGACGTCCTTCGTGGGAGTGCCCACGCCACGCTGGTCGCACACCGCGGTCGTCGTCGGCGGCTCGACGATGATCGTGTGGGGCGGCCAGGATCACGCCTACCCCACGCCCAAGGGCGAAGGCGGCCGGTACGGCGTGTTACCGCAGGATACGGACGGCGACGGCACGCTCGATTGCGAGGACGTGTGCCCGCTCGACGTGGCGAACGACGCCGACGCGGATGGGCTGTGCGCCGATGTCGATCCCTGTCCCCAGGACGCGGCGAACGACGCCGACCTCGACGGGTTCTGCGAGAGCGGGGACAGCTGCCCTCAGACCTACAACGTGCTGCAGCACGATGACGATGGCGATGGGGCTGGAGATCTTTGCGACGTCTGTCCCACGCTCGCCGATCCGAGCCAGGCCGATTCGGACGCCGATGGTCGCGGCAACGCCTGTGACTGCGAGCCCGAGGACCCGACCGACCGCTCGCCGGTCGAGGTGACCGGCGTGCAAGTCGCCCGCGTGGGCGCCGCTGCGCACATCACATGGGACCCGGCCGCTGGCGCCGAAGCGTACGTCGTGAGCCGCGGTGAGCTCGGCGGTCTCCAAGCGCAGGACTACGGCGCGTGTCTCGCCGACCACCTGTTCGTACGCCAGCTCGACGATGCCGTCGATCCGCCCGCGGGCGTCGGCTGGTTCTACCTCGTCCAGGGGCAGAGCTTCGACTGCGGTCTCGGGAGCGCTGGATACGACTCGCTCGAGCGCGAGCGCGTGAACACGAACCCGGCCGCCTGTCTCGGCGCCTCCTACCAGGATGTACACGCGACGAGCCAGCAAACGGTCTTCGGGACGGTGAGCGGCACGCTCGCGGCGACGACCACCTCGGACGACGCCTACGAGACGATCGCCGAGGAGACGACGAGTGGCAGCCCGTCGACGCGCTTCAGCCGTCTCGAGAAGCGCTTCTCGTTCAGCGTCCCGCCGGGGTCAAGGGTCGAGGTGCACGTCGAGGGGTTCCGCTCGGCCAGCACCGACGGCGACACGTTCCGCTTCGAGCTGTCGGTCGACGGGGGAACGAGCTTCTCTGACCTCGGGTTGACCCTGCCGCTCGCGGACGACGACGTCGACCGGTCGGTCGTGCTCGGGAGCGTGCCTCCGACCGTCGTGATCCGCGTCCTCGACACCGACCGCACGCCCGGACATGCGTCGGTCGACACGGTCGCGATCGACGAGCTGTTTCTGCGCGTCGTCCCCTGAGCCCAACCGTTCGTTTCCGAACAGTCCGTCCGGGTCCGCACAGCGCCACCCTTCCGTGTCGTCCGGATCCGCCCGTTCCGCGGGGCTCGAGCGTGGCACGGCCGTTGCCTTGCAGCTCGCCGATGCCCATGGACCGCGAGATCGACCCGTCCGTCCGCCGCACCCGACTCGTGCGCCGCGTCGCCACGGGCGTCGCGATCGTGGTCGGCGTGGCGCTGCTCCTCGGCGCCCTGCCGCGCCTGCTCCGACCCTCGGTGCGCCGCGACCGGATCCGCGTGGCCCGGGTCGTGCGCGGGCCGGTCGAGGCGACGATCGAGGCCTCGGGAACCGCAGCGCCGGCGTTCGAGAAGGTGCTGTCGAGCCCGGTCGACGCCCGCGTCGTGCGGATCCTCAAGCGCGCGGGCGAGAGCGTGAAGCCCGGCGACGCGATCGTCGACCTCGATCTGGCCGCGACGCGCCTCGAGGCCGACCGGCTCGTTGACCGGCTGGCCCAGAAGGACAACGAGGTCCAGCAGATCCGCCTCGAGCTCGAGCGCACGCTCGCCGGCTTGGACGCTCGGCGCGAGACCGCGCGGCTCGACCTCGAGATCGCACAGTACCGCCTGGACCAGCGACGGAAGCTCCACGCCGACCTGCTGATCTCGGAAGAGGGCCTGCGCGAATCCGAGGTCGAGGCGCGCAAATCGGCGCTGACGCACCGCCAGCTCGAGGCCGAGGTCGACTCCGCCCGCCGGGCCAGTGCGGCCCGCGAGGCCGGTCTGATGCTCGACCTCGGGATCCTACGCAAGGAGCTGGCGGAGGCGAGGCGGCAGCTCGAGCTCGCCAGCGCACGGTCGGACCGCGAGGGTGTCGTCACCTGGGTCGTCAACGAGGAAGGCGCGACCGTGCGCAACGGCGACGTCCTGGCCCGCATCGCCGATCTGAAGTCGTACCGCATCGAAGCCACCGTCTCGGACGTCCACGTGTCGCGCCTCGCCGCGGGCCTGCCGGCGCGCGTGATCGTTTCGGGAGACACGCTCACGGGGCGCGTCGCGGCCGTTCGACCGGCGGTCGAGAACGGCGTGGCGCTCTTCAGCGTCGAGCTCGACCGGAGCGACGATCCGCGCCTGCGCAAGGACCTGCGCGTCGATGTGTACGTCGTGACCGCGACGCGGCCCGATGCGCTGGGCATCGATCGCGGGGCGTTCGTCCAGGGCGGAGCGTCCCAGGACGTGTTCCTGGTGCGCGGCGATCGGGCGGTGCGGACCCGCGTGCGCGTGGGGCTCGCCGGCCAGTCGGCGTGCGAGGTGCTCGAGGGCCTGGCCGAAGGGGACGAGGTGATCGTGTCCGACATGCGAGATTTCCTGCAGTATCCGCAGCTGCGAGTGAGGTGACGGGAGGCATGACGATGATTGGGCTCCAAGGTGTGAGCAAGGTGTACCGGACCGAGCGGCTCGAGACGCTGGCTCTCGACACGATCTCGCTCGACGTGGGCGAGGCCGAGTTCGTCTCGATCATGGGTCCATCGGGGTGCGGCAAGAGCACGCTGTTGAACCTGATGGGTCTGCTCGACGAGCCGAGCGATGGCCAGGTGACGCTCGGTGGCAAGCCGATCGAGAGCTACCGCGACTCGGCGGTCGCGCGCATGCGCAACGAGAACATCGGGTTCATCTTCCAGAGCTTCCATTTGATCCCCGACCTGACCGTGGTCGACAACGTCGAGATCCCGCTGCTGTATCGCCGGATGAGCGGCAAGGAGCGCCGGCGCCTGGCGCTCGAAGCGGTCGAGCGGGTCGGGCTCGCGTCGCGGGCGCGTCACTTCCCGTCCCAGCTCTCGGGCGGGCAGCAGCAGCGCGTGGCCATCGCCCGCGCCGTGGTCGGGCGCCCGCGGCTGCTGCTCGCCGACGAGCCGACGGGCAACCTCGACAGCCACATGGGCGACGAGGTCATGCGGATCCTCGAGGAGCTGAACCAGGAGCGCCGCACGACCGTCGTGATGGTGACCCACGACCCGAAGCTCGCCGAGCGCACCGGGCGTACCGTGCGCCTGTTCGACGGCCGCCAGGTCCAGTGAGGCCGCGATGCTGCGCAACTACCTGAAGATCGCGCTCAAGGTGCTCTCGCGCCGGAAGTTCTTCACCGGGATCAGCCTGTTCGCCATCGCGTTCACGCTGCTCGTCCTGATGGTGGCGACGGCGCTCCTCGACCACACGCTCGCGCCGATGGCGCCCGAGACGAACGCCGATCGCATGCTGTTCATCACGAAGGCCCTGATGCGCGGCCCGAACGGGACCCAGAGCTCGTCCGCCGGCTACCTGTTCCTCGACAAGTACGTGCGCACGCTGCCCGACGTCGAGGCCGTGGCCGTGGCGACCGACCAGGCCTCGGCGATCGGGTTCTCGAACGGGGTCAAGGTGCGCACGGCCCTCAGGCGCACCGACGGCGTGTTCTGGCGGATCCTGGAGTTCGACTTCGTCGAGGGTGGACCGTTTACCGAGGACGACGACCGCGAGGCGCGTCGAGTCGCGGTGATCAACGAGGCCACGCGCGAGCGGTATTTCCGCGGCGCGTCGGCCCTGGGCCGCGAGATCGAGGTCGCGAACCAGACGTTCCGCGTCGTCGGTGTCGTGCGCGACGTACCGTTCTCGCGCGCGATGTCCGCGGCGGACGTGTGGGTCCCGATCGGCACGCTGCGCTCGGACGCGTACAAGCGCGAGCTGCTCGGACCGTTCATCGGGATCATCCTGGCGCGCCAGCGGGGCGACCTCCCGGCGATTCAGGCCGAGGTGCAGCGCCGCGCAGCCGAGGTGCCGCTCCCCGATCCCAAGGAGTACGAGCACTACTACACCGGGGCCAACACGCTGTTCGAAGCGGCGGCACGCAACTTCACGTCCTCGCGCGACGGCGACGCGCAGGCCGGCTGGCTCGCCGCGGTCCTGCTGCTGTCGATGCTGCTGTTCATGCTGCTGCCCGCGCTCAACCTGGTGAACCTGAACCTCAGCCGGATCCTCGAGCGCGCCGCGGAGATCGGCGTGCGCAAGGCGTTCGGCGCGTCGTCGCGTGCGCTCGTCGGCCAGTTCGTCGTCGAGAACGTGGTCCTGACCTTCGTCGGCGGGGCGATCGGCCTCGCGCTCTCGGCGCTAGTCCTCGGAGCGTTCAACCGCGGAGCGTTCGTGGCCTACGCCAGCTTCGGGTTGAATTTTCGCGTGTTCTTCTACGCCGTGCTGCTGTCCCTGTTCTTCGGTGTCCTGTCCGGCGTGTACCCGGCATGGAAGATGTCTCGGCTCCATCCGGCCGAGGCGATCCGTGGAGGTCGACGATGATCCGTCACCTGCTGAAGCTCGTCTGGCGCCGCAAGCGCGCGAGCGGCCTGATCATGGTCGAGATCTTCCTGTCGTTCCTCGTCGTGTTCGTCGTGGCCACGCTGGGCCTGTACTTCGCCGGGAACTACCGCAGCCCGCTGGGATACGACTGGCGCGACGTGTGGCTCGTCCGCGTCGAGCCGAACGTCGAGCTCGAGAGCCCGGAGTCGCTGAAGGCGTTCCGCGACGACCTCGAGCGGCTGGTGCGCGAGATCCGCGGCCTGCCGCCGGTCGCCACCGCCTCGGCGATCAGCCTTGCGCCGTACGACGATTCTCGATGGGACTGGACCCAGGACCTGGAGGACGGTCGCAAGGTCTCGTTCGACGTGAACCACGCGACGGTCGCCGTGCCCGACGTGCTGCGGATGCGCGTCGATCGCGGACGCTGGTTCGACGAGAGCGACGCCGCGCTGAACTGGGAGCCCGTCGTCGTCAACGCGGCGATGGCCAAGGAGATCTTCGGCTCGCAGGATCCGATCGGAAAGGGACTCGCGTTCAAGGACCGCGAGGGCAAGGAGATGCGCGTCGTCGGCGTCGTCGCCGAATTCCGCAAGGAGGGCGAGCTCGAGGCGCGCACGAACTATCTGTTCCGCCCGCTCACCGGCGGGCTCTCGCCGCAGGTCCAGATTCGCAACATCCTGGTCCGGCTGAACGAGGGAACGCCGGCCGCGTTCGAGGAGACGCTGGTCAGGCGCCTCGAGGCCCTCGCTCCGACCTGGACGTTCGAGACCAAGTCGCTCGAGGAGATGCGCGACTCGTATCTGCGGGGATCGCTCGTGCCGCTGCTGTTCATCGGCACGATCGCCGGATTCCTGATGCTGATGGTCGCGCTCGGGCTGACCGGGGTCCTGTGGCAGAATGTCACCCAACGCCGTCAGGAGATCGGCCTCCGGCGCGCGGTCGGCGCGGCGGCACGGCGGATCCACCGGCAGGTCCTGATGGAGCTGATGCTGATGACGAGCCTCGCGGTGCTTCTGGGCCTCGTGCTCGTCGTGCAGCTCCCCGCGGTGAGCCTCGAGTCCATCCGGATCGGGCCCGGCCTCATCGCCGCCGGCGCGCTCGTCGCCGCGGCGATGATCTACTTGCTCGCGGCGCTGTGCGGGTGGTATCCGTCATGGCTCGCGACACGGATCCACCCGGTCGAGGCCCTGCACTACGAGTAGCCGATGATCCTGATCGTCGATGACGACCCGTCGGTGACGACGTCGCTCGGTCTGCTGCTCAAGCAGCACGGCTACACGTGCCGCTCGGCCGGCGGGGCGGAGGAAGCGCTGGCCAGCGTCGGCGATCCGTCGATCGAGCTGGTGCTGCAGGACATGAACTTCTCGCGGCAGACGGACGGCCAGGAGGGGCTCGACCTCCTGGCCCGCACGAAGACCGCCCGGCCCGACCTGCCGGTGATCCTGATGACCGCGTGGGGCTCGATCCCCCTCGCCGTCCAGGGGGTCAAGGCCGGGGCGATCGACTTCATCGCCAAGCCGTGGTCCAACGCGCAGATCCTCCAGGCGGTCGGGACGGCGCTCGGCCTGGTCCGCGCGCGCGCGGCCGACACGGGGCAGGCGCCGCCGAGCCGGGAGGAGATCGACGAGCGGCTCGACGTCTCGCGCCTCGTGGGCTACGACGCCCGGTTCCTGCGGATCCTCGACCTGATCGGGCGCGTCGCCCCGACCGACGCGTCGGTGCTGATCACCGGCGAGAGCGGAACGGGGAAGGAGCTCGTGGCCCAGGCGCTGCACGACAACGGCCGGCGTCGGGGCAAGCCATTCGTCAAGGTCAACCTCGGTGGGATCTCGTCCACGCTGTTCGAGAGCGAGATGTTCGGCCACGTCAAGGGCGCGTTCACGGACGCGCGGGAGGCGCGCAAGGGCCGGTTCGAGGTCGCGGACGGCGGAACGATCTTCCTCGACGAGATCGGGGACCTCGATCCGCACTCGCAGGTCAAGCTGCTGCGCGTGCTGCAGGACCGCACGTACGAGGTGCTCGGCTCGAGCGCCACGCGGACCGTCGACGTGCGCGTGGTGTCGGCCACGAACCGGGACCTCCCGGTGCTCGTGGGCCAGGGCCTGTTCCGCGAGGACCTGCTGTACCGGCTGAACCTGATCACGATCCGCATCCCGCCGCTGCGCGAGCGACAGTGCGACGTGCCGGTGCTCGCGCGGCACCTGCTCGCCGAGTTCGCGGCCACGTACCGCCGTGGCACGCTCACGATCTCCGATGCGGCGATGGTCTGGCTCGAGGACCAGCCGTGGCCCGGGAACGTGCGCCAGCTGCGGCAGACGATCGAGCGCGCCGTGCTGGTGATGGACGGGAGCCGGCTCGACCTGCGCGAGCTGCGTGCGCTGCAGGATCTCGAGGTGCGCGACGCACGCGATACGGCGTTGCCCGCGGCCGGGTCGATGACGCTCGACGAGATCGAGCGGGCGATGATCGTCAAGTGCGTGCGGCACTGGGACGGCAACCTGTCGCGCGTCGCCGAGGCGCTCGGACTGTCGCGCGCCGCGCTGTACCGCCGGCTGCGGAAGTACCGCATCGACGCCGACCCGTCGTGACGCGGCGGATCGTCGGCTACCTGCTGCTCGTCCATCTCGTGCTGGGCACGATGGCGCTGCTCGTGCTGTCGCACAGCCGCGAGTGGCTGTTCGCGGTCGAAGCGCTGTTCGTGCTGTCGCTCGTCCTCGGGTTCCTGATGCTGCGCGCGATCCGCGTGCCGCTCGAGCTCGTGCGCACGGGCGCGGGGCTCCTCGCCGAGCAGGACTTCGCATCGCGGTTCCGCGAGACGGGGCAGGCCGAGGTCGACAGCCTGGTGCGCGTGTACAACGCGATGCTCGAGCGGCTGCGGCAGGAGCGGCTGCGCCTCGAGGAGCAGCACCTGTTCCTCGACCGCGTGCTCACGGCGTCGCCGTCGGGCATGCTGACGCTCGACCTCGAGCAGCGCGTGGACTACATGAACCCGGCGGCCGAGCGGATCCTCGGTGTGTCCCGGGACGCGGCGCTCGGGCGCCGTCTGGCCGAGATCGGACCCGCGCTCGCCGTCGAGCTCGACGGGATCGCGGTCGGGGAGTCCGCCGTGCGGGCGCTCCACGGCGCGCGGCGCGTGCGCTGCGCGCGCATCGAGTACCTCGAGCGTGGTTTCCCACGCTCGTTTTTCCTGATCGAGGAGCTGACCGAGGAGCTGCGCGCGTCCGAGAAGTCGGCGTACCACAAGCTGATCCGCATGATGTCGCACGAGGTGAACAACAGCTCGGGCGCCGTGCGCTCGCTCCTCGGCTCGTTCGCCGCGTACGCGCGCCACCTGCCGGCCGACGATCGCCGGGACTTCGACGACGCGCTGGGCGTTGCCGGCACGCGCCTGGCGAATCTGACCTCGTTCATGAACGGGTTCGCCGAAGTCGTGCGGCTCCCCGATCCCGAACGGCGGCCGTGCGACCTGAGACGCCTGCTCGAGGATCTGCGCGTGCTCCTGCGCCCGGAGCTCGAGCGCCGGCAGATCCGCTGGGTGTGGGACGAGTCGGTCGATCTGCCGCCGATCTCCCTGGACAAGAACCAGATCGAGCAGGTGCTGGTCAACGTCCTGCAGAACGCGTGTCAGGCGATCGGCGAGGGCGGGGCGATCCGGGTGTCGCTGTCGCGCGACGAGGGGCGCCCGCGCCTGGCGATCCGGGACGATGGCCCCGGCATCGCACCCGAGGTCCGCGCGCTCCTGTTCACTCCGTTCTTCACGACGAAGCCGTACGGCCGCGGGCTGGGCTTGGTTGTGGCCCAGGAGATCCTGTCCCGTCACGGCTTCGCGTTCGGCCTCGACGGCGCCGCGGGTCAGGGCGCGACGTTCTGGGTCCGGTTCTGAGCCTCAGGAGGGGGGATCGAGCCGAATCGGCTCGTTCGTAACCCTCGAGTGCAGCACGAGCGGATCCAGATCGATTCCATTCGGCCAGCAGATCGTCCCTGCTTCGTCGTCCACACGCACGCGAGCAAAAAAGGCCGCGTCTCGAAGTGGCTCGAACACGCCGTCGAAGGGGAGGATCGTGGCAAAGTCGATCTCACCCTCAACACCATCGTTGAAACGAAGCCGCAGCCGATGAGGTCCGGTCACTTCCACCGAGGTCACCGAAGGAAGCATGTTCACTCCAGCGGCGCGATCGACTTCAACCGCGACCGCGATCGGACGTCCAGTTTGCCAAGCAGCTCCTCACGGTGCAAGGCCGCCCGTGCCATCTTGCGAAGGGCCGGGCCAGCCGTAGGTCAGAGAGATCGTCGCGCGCCGGCCGATGATGTCGCCGTAGATGTGCTGCTGGATCGGCTCGTCGAGCAGGTTCGTGACCTGGACGCCGAGCTTCAAGTGCGGCTTGGGCCAGAGATAGCTGCCGCGCAGGCCCACGAGCGTGTAGCTCGGCACGTAGCCCCAGAAGTCGCTCGTCAGGACGTCTTGCCAGAACGTCTGGGCCACGTAGTCCGCCGTGGCGGTGGCGCTCCAGCGCGGGCGAGTCAGGCCGATCGTCCCGCTCAGCCTGTGCCGCGCCGGGATGTTCACGAACGCGGTCGTGTCGGCGACCTTGCCGTCGCCGTCGAGGTCGACTCCCTCTTCGGTTTCCGCGCGTACGACATCGATGCGATCGTCCATCGATACGCCGTCCGAGATCGGCACGTCCTGATACGAGTACGTCAACGATACCGACAGGCCCGACTTGTCGCGCCATCCGCCCCCGAGCTCGACGCCGTGGTTCCTCGTGGTCGCTCCGTTCGCGTACTGGAACAGCGCCGGGATCCGTCCGTCGAGCAGGAGCGATAGCGCCTCGTTGTACGGCACGGGTCCCGTCAGGCACAGCGTGTTGAACGGCGAGATCGCCTCGAGGTACGGACAGACGTCGACCGGCGGGGCCTCGGCGATGCCGTCGCCGTCAGGGTCGGACGGGAGGATCACGTCGTCCGCCGTGCCGGGCACGCCGTCCGCACCGTAGCCGTAGTTCGCCAGGCGTGGGAAGTCGATTCCGCCTTCCGAATGATTGGCGTGGATGGTGGCCGAGATGTCGAACCGGCCGAGCTGCGCGGCATAGCCCAGCTCGAGCGAGCGCGTCACCTCCTCGTGCAGGTCGGGCGAGCCGCGCGCTGCGGTCGTCGCGATGTAGTCCGGCGTCTCGCCGGGTGGGACGCCGCAGTTGTCGGGCTGGCTCTCGCAGACGACCTCGGCCAGCGGGGCGAAGAAGCCGAACGGGAAGGTCACCGGGTCGAGCGTCGCATCGATCGCCTCCCAGTCGAGGACCGCCACGGGGATCGACGGGACCTCGAGGTTGGTCTCGACCACGGACGGTGCGCGGAAGGCTTCGCCCCACGCCGCCCGCAGCGTCTGCGTGTCCGAGAGCTGGTAGCGCAGCGCGACGCGCGGCGAGAACACGGTGCCGATCGTCTCCTCGACGTGGTCGACGCGCGCGCCGGCGACGCCCCACAGCTTTCCCACGAGGCGATAGTCGATTTCGCCGTAGAGCGCGGCCTGGGTTCTTCGATCCCCACCAGGGGCGATGCTCAGGTCATACACGCTGCGGCCGAGATCGAGCCCGAAGCCGGCGAGGCCGCGTTGGCCGAGGACCTGGCGGCCGCGGAACGCAGCGTGGGTCACGCCCGAGGTGAACGCGAACGGCAGCGCGTTGATCAGGTTGACCGCCTGGCCGTCGAAGTAGCTCACGTCGGCCTGGATCTCGTACGGGCCCGACTCGAAGCGTGCCGATGCGTGGGAGCTCGACGTGCCGTCGTCGATGTCGAAGGGCCCGAGGCCGGTCGCGATCCAGCCGCGCGTGCGGCCCCAGCCGCCCTGGAGCGACCAGCGCGTGCCCGACGGTCCGTCCCAGTCGGCGCGCACGTCGAGTCGCGGCTGCTTCGTTCCCGAATCGCTCCCTGTGTCCGTCTGCAGGCCGAGATCGGCGTCGATCGTCTGGCCGAGGAAGTTCGTGACCGTCTCCGGCCGGTCGAACGCATCGGATTCGAGGTAGCCGGCCGACGCCCGCACCGACCACGGGCCTGCGAGGAAGCTGTCCCAGGCCTCGAAGCGCTTCATGTCGTAGCTTCCGCCCTCGACGACGAGCTGGCCGCCGGGCGTGTCGCGCGGGCTGCGCGTGATCACGTGGACGAGGCCGCCCACGGCGTTCGCGCCCCACAGCGAAGACGCGGGACCACGCACGACCTCGACCGACTGAATCAGCGAGCTGTCGGTCGGCGCGAACTCCCAGAGGATGAAGCCGAGAAAGTCCTGGTACAGCGAGCGCCCGTCCGATAGCGCGAGCGTCGAGTTGTTGATTCCGCCCGTCGCCGTGCGCGAGGCGATATTCGTGTCGCGGGCGCTGAACTGGACGACGTTGATGCCCGGAACGCGCCGCAGGTAGTCGACGATCGTGTCTCCGGGTGCCGTCTCGAGCGTCTCGCCATCGAGGACGCTGACCGCCGCCGGGGCGTCGAGGAGCCTCTCGGTCGCTGCGGAGGCCGACACGACGACCCGCTCCTCGAGCGTCGAGGGCACGGGCGTCGGCGTGGGTGACGGGGAGGGGGAGGGCGATGGGCTCGGCGACGGCGTCGGCACCGGCGTTGGCGTTGGCTCTACGGCCAGCGCGGCGACGGGCACGAGCGCGCCGAGCGCGAGAGCCAGGGCCACGGCGGCGCGTCGCTGGGCCATCGAGGGGCGGATTATCACCGAATCCCGGCGCTTGGTGTAACCTCTCGGCGAGGACCGAGGGGCCGAGGTCCGCAAGAAGAGGTGGGTAGTTCCATGATGATTCGCAATCACAGACTCGTGGTGTGCGCGGCGGGGATCGCGCTCGTCCTCGGCGTCGTCGTCGCCGGGGGCAAGAAGCCGACCGGCAGCTGGACCCAGTGGGGCGGCCCGACGATGGAGTTCCGTGCCGACAGCACGGGCCTCAAGAGCGAGTGGCCGACCGAGGGGCCGAAGGAGCTGTGGTCCCGCGACCTCGGCGACGGCTACTCGGCGGTGCTCGTCGAGAACGGACGCGCGTACACGATGTATCGCGCCGGAGAACAGGAAGTCGTGGTGGCTCTCGACGCCGCGACGGGCAAGACGGTCTGGCAGCACGCTTATGCGGCGAAGACGAGCGAAGGCCACGTGCACCAGTTCGGCGACGGACCGCGCGCCACGCCGCTGATCGCGGGCAACCTGCTCTTCACGATCGGCGTTTCCGGGGACATGAACGCGCTCGACAAGAAGTCGGGCAAGGTCGTATGGAGCCACGCGCTGTGGGACGAGTACAAGGGCAGCGTCCTGGACCACGGCTACTCGTCGAGCCCGGTGGCGTACAAGGACTCGGTGATCGTGCTCGTCGGCGGCGAGGGGAACGCGATCATGTCGTTCAAGCAGAAGGACGGCACGGTCAGGTGGAAGTCGCAGAGCTTCAAGAACAGCTATTCGACGCCGCGCGTCCTGCGCGTCGACGGCGAGGACCAGATCGTCGCGTTCATGGCCGAGGAGGCGATCGGCGTCGACCCGGACGACGGCCGTCTGCGCTGGCGCTTCGCGCACCAGAACCAGTGGGGCCAGAACGTCAGCATGCCGGTGATGGCCGATGAGCAGCACCTGCTGATCTCGTCACCCGAGGCGGGCGCCAAGGGGCTCAAGCTGACGAACGTCGAGGGCGCGGACACGAAGATCGAGGAGCTGTGGTCCACGCGCAAGATCCAGTTCTACCACGTGAACACCGTGCGGGACGGCGACTGGGTCTACGGCTCGACCGGAACGATGGGCCCGGCGTTCCTGTCGGCCATCAACATCCGCACCGGTGAGATCGGCTGGCGCGAGCGCGACTTCGGCAAGGCCAACTGCGTGCTGGCCGACGGCAAGCTGTACGTGCTCGACGAGGACGGCAACCTCGGCGTCACGACGGCCAGCCCCACGGACCTCGTGGTCCACAGCAAGGTCAAGATCCTCGACGGCGTCGCGTGGACCGTACCGACGATCGCCGGCACGACGATGTACGTGCGCGACAAGCAAAAGCTCCGCGCCGTCAGCTTGAGCTAGGGAAGTGGGGTCAGGTCTCGAAATCTTTGCGCGACGCAAAGATTCGAGACCTGACCCCAAGTCTTCACGGCGCGAAGTCGTCGATCTTCTGGAACCCGTCGGGAACTTTGAGGGCGTACAGGCTCTCGTCGACCTTGGGCGCGACCTCGAGCGCGGTGATCGTGCGGTCGAGCGTGCCCTCGCCCTGCGGGTTCGAGAACTTCTGGATCCGGCGCCGCGGTAGGAAGTCCTTCGTCGAGAAGAACCAGGTCGACGCCCCGCGGTTCGGGCCGTACTCCACGTCGATCTTGTAGCACTCCTCGCCGCCGACGTTCTCCTTGCCCAGCAACTGCACCTTGGGCGCGGCGATCTCGTCGTCGAACGGCGCGTCGTGCACGAACTCCATCATCATGAGGCCCATGGCGGGGCGACCGGTGTTGCCCAGCACGTTCTGGTCCATGTCCGTGTAGGCCTTCTTCGTGCTGTGGTCGATCACGAAGTACATGTCGCCGTTACCGCCGGCGGTGATCTCGACCGGAGCGGTCGCCTTCGGGGGCGTGACCTTTGCGTCGACCCAGAACTTCTTCGGTCCCCGGCCGTTCCAGCCTTCCATCACGACCGTTCCTTCGGACGGGCCGACGAAGTTGGTCGCGGCCCCCGTCGGGGTGTTCGTGGCCTTGTAGCGCACCGCGTCGACCGCCTTGGTCGCGGCGTCCACCTTCTTGAGGATCTCGATCGCTTCGGGCGACTGCTCCGGGGCCGGGGTGTCCTGGGCGCCGACCCACCCCGCCAGGGCCAGGCCGATCACCAGCACGGGTACGAGTCGTCTCATCGCGCATCTCCTGGGAAACGGGTCCACGGCCCCTCGACAACGCGACCATGGTAACCCGGAACGGGGCCCGGGTTGCCGCACCGCCGGCCGCCCCTAACTTATAGCCCTACCGGGCGGGGGCTCAGGCATCGGGGGCGAGATGCGTCGGGTCGGCGCGGCGATCGTCATGGCGGGTGTGCTCGCGGGGGCCGGTCTACCCGCCGAAGCCTACGTGCTGACGACGATCACGATCGACGGGAGCATGGCTGACTGGGCCGCCATCCTGGCCCAGCCGAGCCAGACGTCGATCGACGGCCCCGAGGGCGGTCTCGTCGACCGCGACGCGCCGGTGCAGTCGACCGGCCGCGACCTGACGATGTTCGCCTGGACCTACGACGCGACGTACTTCTACATGTACATCCGGCGCACGGGCAGCGCCTCGAACCGCCAGTTCTTCTGGTACTACCTGGATATCGACGCGGACCAGCGGATGGAGACGGGCGAGCCCGTGTTCCACGTGTCGTGGATGGGCTCGTCGCGCCAGACGCAGTTCGTGCTCTACCGGTACAACGCGACGCTGCCCGCGGGCGACCCGCTGGTCGACGGCGCGGGGCTCGCCGACGGCCATGACATGCCGGGGACGCTGGCGCTCGTGGGCACGACCGAGACGATGCTCGGCGGCTCGGTCTCGGGGCTCGAGATGGAGTCGCGGATCTCGTGGACCCAGCTCAGCGTCCCCCCGGCGACGCCGTTCTACTTCCACGTCGGGTCGTCGAACAGCACGAACGTGCCGTCGCAGCTCAACGACAACCTCGGCGGTCCGGGTGGCGGGATCGGCTACACGTTCCTGTCGGGCGTCGTGTTCGAGCCCGACCGGAGCACGACGTGCGTGCCCGCGGGGGACGCGGTGCTGGCCCACACGGTCCGCAACCTGGGGAACGCGAGCGACACGTTCGACCTGACGTGGACCTCGAGCGGCGCATTCGTTCCCACGACGGTCGCGTTCTATCGCGACGTGAACGCGGACGGGCGTCTCGATCCGGCGGACGTGCTGCTCACGGATTCAGACGGCGACCTCGTGCCCGATACGGGCCCCGTGGCCGCCGCGGTAACGCTGCCGATCCTGATCGTGGCCACGCTGCCCGGCGGCGTGACGAACGGCCAGACGGCGACGATCGTCGGTACCGCGTTCTCGTCCTTGCCCCAGCCGACGAGCGACACGGTCACCGATGGGATCCTCGTTGCCACACCGGGCATCACGCTCGTCAAGGCGGTGAGCGCGGCGACCGTTGTGCCGGGTGACGTGCTGACCTACACGGTCGTCTACACGAGCGACGGGACGACGAACGCTCACAACGTGGTCGTGGTCGACGCCGTGCCGGTCGAGACCGTCTACGTCGCCGGCTCGGCCGCGGGCGCCGGGGCGACGATCACGTACAGCCACGACGGCGGGACGACGTTCGACGGATCCCAGGCCGCGCCGGTCACGCACGTGCGCTTCACGTTCGGTGCTCCGATGGCGGCGGGTGCTTCGGGGGCCGTCACCTTTCAGGCGACGGTGAGATAAACGGGGACACTCTCCTTTTCCGACCCCAAATGAGGCAGAAACGGAGAGTGTCCCCGTTTTCTACTCGACGATGGTGGCCTTCACCAGGCGGTCGAGCTCGGGGAACTCCTTGTCGAGGTACGCGTTGCCCTCGGCGGAGATGCGGGGCTGCTGCGGGCCCTTCGGCGGATCGCC
This sequence comes from uncultured Acidobacteriota bacterium, assembly GCA_963824225.1. Lineage (GTDB taxonomy): Bacteria > Acidobacteriota > Polarisedimenticolia > Polarisedimenticolales > Polarisedimenticolaceae > CAWGOF01. The sequence goes on from CAWGOF010000003.1 coordinate 3,490,932, forward strand.
GTAGCCGCTGTGGAGCTTCTCGACGACGCTCATCCCCTCGGACACCGTGCCGAACGGCGAGAAGCCCATCGAGTCGAGGCGCGCGTTGTCCTTGAGATTGATGAAGATCTGCGTCGTCCGCGAGTTGGGTCCCGACGTGGCGAAGGTCAGCGTGCCCTTGGTGTTGCTGCCCTTGACCGGGTCGTCCTTGATCGTCGCCCGCTGCCAGATCTTCGTCACCGCGGGGTCGCCGCTCATCCCGAACTGCACGACGAAGCCCGGGACGACGCGGAAGAACCGCATGTCGTCGAAGTACCCGTTCTTGACCAGGTTGTAGAACCGGTCGACCCCGAGCGGCGCCTGCTCCCGGTTGACGTCGACCACGAAGTTCCCTTCCGAGGTCTCGAACTTGACCTTGAAGGTCGCCGGCGCCTGAGCCGTGAGCTTTGCGGGATCCATCAGCGCGTCCTTTCCGGCACTCGCCAGCGAGGCGAGCGCGACGGTGGCGATCACGAAGCCTGAGACGATCGACGTCTTGCTCATGCCATTCCTCGTATTTGGCTCGGAAAAACCGCTGGATGGTACCACCGGTGCCCCGAACCGAGCCACCGGCTGCAGCGTGGATTCCGCGCGTCTTGCGGACCGCTGTTGCAGCGCCGCGCACGCGTCCGGCAGAATGCTCGACGGCATGCGCGGCTCCACGGTTCTGGCATTCACGCTCGCGGCCTGCGGGGCGGCGTCGGGTCGCGCTGCGGCCCAGTCCGAATGCGTGGGGTTCGTCGAGCTGCAAATCGACGAGGGCGGAACGAACGGGATCGAGGCGCTCGCTGCGGCCGATCTCGACGCCAACGGCGACGTCGATCTCGTCACCGCGTCCTACGGCGATGGCCGCGTGCTGTGGCACGAGAACGTCGGCGGCGGGCAGTTCGTCACGCGCGAGATCAGCGACGGTCAGGACGGCGCGTCGGACGTGTTCGTCGCGGACGTCGATGGCGACGGCAGCCTCGACGTGCTGTCGGCCGCGCGCACCTCCGGTCGCATCAGCTGGTTCCGCTCCCATCGCGATCCCGGGGCGCCGCCGGTCTTCTCCGAGCGGACGATCACGTCATCGGTCGACGTGCCGCTCGCCGTGTTCGCGGCCGACGTCGACGGCGACGGCGACCTGGACGTTCTGTCCGCCGGGTTCAACGACGACACGATCGCGTGGTACGAGAACGGCGGCACCACCGCCGGGGTGTTCCCGAGCCGCGAGATCGCGACCACGGCCGACGGCGCGGCGGATGTGTTCGCTGTGGATCTCGACGGGGACACCGACGTCGACGTGCTGTCGGCATCGCGATTCGACGGGGCGATCGCGTTCTATGAGAACGACGGAGCCGCCGATCCCGCGTTCGTCGAGTCGACGATCGCGATCGCGCCCGGCGCGACGTCGGTCGTCGCGGCCGATCTCGACGGCGACGGCGACGTCGACATCGCGGCGACGTCGCTCGACGACGACACCGTCTCCTGGTACCAGAACCTCGGGACGGGCCCGGCCAATTTCCCCGGTCAGGTCGTGTCGACGGCGGCTGTCGACCCGGTGCGCGTCGTCGTGGCCGACGTCGACGGCGACGGCAGGCCGGACCTCCTGACCGCGGGCCGCGGGAGCGATTCGATCCTCTGGCACCGCAACCTCGGGGGGACGCCGCTCGCCTTCGCCACGTTCACCGTGTCGTCGACGGCGGTGAGCGCGCAGTCCGTCGCCGCCGGGGACCTCGACGGCGATGGCGATACCGACGTCGTCTCGACCGCCTCGGTTCCGGGTTTCCCCGCCACGGGCGACGAGCTCGCGTGGTACGAGAACCAGGGCGCGACGGTGTTTCCGGAGCACGCCATCTTCGGCGGGGCGGACGGCGCGGTCGCGGTGGTCGGCGCGGACCTCGATGGCGATGGCGACACGGACGTGGCGACGGCCGGACGCCCGGACAAGGTGGCGTGGCAGGAAAATCTCGGCGGCCCCGGCCCGCAGTTCGAGGAGCGGCCGGTGTCGTCGGTCGTGGGCGCGAGCGCGATCGTCGCCGTCGACTTCGATCTGGATACGGTCGACGTCGACCTCGTGTCGGCGGGGGCCGAGAGCGGCGTCGTCGTGTGGCACGAGAACGACGGCAGCGGGTCGTTCGTCGATCGACCGATCTCGTCGATCGAGGTCGGGGTGCAGGCGATCGACGTGGCGGACCTCGATGGCGATGGCGACCTCGACGTGCTCACCGCCTTGCCCGGCGCGGACACGGTGGCCTGGCTCGAGAGCGACGGCGGCGCGCCCCCGGTCTTCGCGCGCCATGTCGTCGTCGACGATGCGGACGGCGCGACGGCGGTCGACACGGGCGACATCGACGGGGACGGAGACCTCGACGTGGTCGTCGCTTCGGCCGAGGACGACAACGTCGCGTGGTTCGAGAGCGACGGCGCCACCCCGCCCACGTTCGTGCGCCACGACGTCACCACGACGACGGTGCTGGCCGACGGCGCATCGGCGGTCCTGGCGGTCGACCTCGACGAGGACGGCGACGTCAACATCGTGGTCGGTGCTACCGGGGAAAACGTGCTCGCGTGGTACGCGAACGACGGGGCTTCGCCGATCCCGGCGTTCACGCGACGCCTGATCACGGTGCTGGCCCCCGGTGTGTCTTCGATCGTCTCGGCCGACTTCGACGCCAACGGCGATCTCGATCTCGCCGCCGCGACGCCGGCCAACGGCGCGATCTTCTGGTACGAGAACGACGGGGCCACGCCACCTGTGTTCACGCCGATCCTCGTGTCGGTGTCGGCCGACCAAGTGCGATCGATCGCCGTGGCCGACGTCGACCAGGACGGATTGCCCGACCTCCTCGCCGGCCAGCGGCTCAAGGTCACCTGGTTCCGCGCGACGCACGAGATCTGCCAGAACTTCGACGCGAGCGGCGACGGTCGGATCGACGGCGTCGAGCTGGCCTGGCTCGGCCGCGCGTTCGGCTCGGTGAGCGCCGATCCGAGCGCCGAGTGGTGGGCCAACATCGACTTCGACGGGAGTGGAGGCGTCGACGGCGACGACCTCGCGCTTCTCGTGACGTCCGGCGTGTTCGGGGCGACCCCCGACGAGTGTCAGCTCGTATGCGAGCCATGAAGAGGACGTCGATGAACCGGAACCTACGTGTGCTGCCTCTCGTGCTCCTGCTCGCGCTGCTTCCGCTCGGCTGCGACGACGACGAGGGCGACTCGGGCGATCCGTGCATCGAGTTCACGGCCGCCGCTGTTCCCGCCCCGCAGACCGTCACCGCGATCGGGGGACTCGGCTCGGACTGCGACGTCGCGGTCGTCGATCTGGTCGTGACCGACGTGGACAACCTGTTCGCCACGAGCTTCGACCTGGCGTTCGACGCGACGCGCGTGGCCCTCGTGACCGTGTCGACGGCGACCTCCGTGCTGACGAGCGACGGCGCACCGATCCTGCGCCAGGTGACGACGATCGGCACGGGCCAGGTCCATGTCGCCCTGACCCGCAGCCAGGTCTCGACCGGCGTGAACGTCGTCGGGGGTGGCACCCTCGCGACGATCACGTTCCTTCGCGCGGGGACGGGCGGCACGTCGCCGCTCACGCTCTCGAACGCCACCCTGCTCGACCCGGGCACGCCGCCCGCTCCGATCCCGGGGATCCAGTTCCGCGGCGGGACGTTCCAGATCTTCACCCAGTAGCGGTGCCCGCCACGGTCAGGCGGGTTGGTACACTCCTTGCTGCTCTTTGGAGCCGGAGCGGCCGATTGGGCCACCCCGACACGGGGACGACCATGACGATTCGACTCGTGACCCTGATGAGCGTCGTGCTGCTGCTGAGCCTCGGCGCCTTCGGTCTCCTGGTCAACCACTACCAGGATCAGGTGACCGAGGAGATGGCCCGCGTCGCGGCCGAGGCCGGCCGAGCCGCGCTGAGCACGCTCGAGGGCCCCGGCGGCCCCGGGAGCCAGGTCGTGCTCTACAAGACCCTGCACGAGGTGGCGGCAGGGCCGAATGTCGGCGGAAAAGCGGCCGAGCACTCCGACTTCCCGCGCCCGGCCGCGATCCGGGTCGTGCGGACGACCGTCGACGCCACACGCATCGCCGGCGCGGCTCGCCCGGGGGAGACCGGGAAGGGGAAGTCCGTCGTGTCGGGTTCATGGGTCGTGTGCAACACGGACGAGCAGGGGCAGGAGCGATGTGAGTCGGGCCAGGACCCGAGACAGTTCGAGTTCGTCATCGCCGTCGACGGCGTGAAGGCCGAGCCCGATCCGATCGCCGGCCTCGTCCTGAAGGTGCCGCGGCTCACCGCCGGTTCCGAAGCCGACCTCCAGCCGTTCGACGAGCGGGGGACCTGGACGCGCCAGGAAGACATTCGCCTGCCGATCCCGCTCGCCGACTTCGATGGGCTGTACACGACGCTGCGGCGCCGATCGATCGGGATCTTCCTCGGCGTCTTCGCCGTGGGAACGGTGCTCTCGGCCGGCCTGGCCGCGCGGTTCACACGGCCGATCCGCCGGCTCGACGCGGCGATCCGCAAGCTGTCGGCCGGCGACCTCGACGTGCAGGTCGATACCCGCGGCCGTGATGAGTACGCACGCCTCGGACGCGCGTTCAACGACATGACGCGAAGCCTGCGGGCGAACCGGCAACGGGCGCGGGAGCTCCTGCGGCGGGAGAAGCACGCGGCCCTCGGTCGCCTGGCCGCCGGCGTGGCCCACGACGTGCGAAATCCGCTGCACTCGATCGGCCTGACGCTCGAGCACGTGCGCGAGTCGTGCGCGCCGAACGATGCCGAGCGTGCGGCCGAGTTCGAGAAGGGGTTCGAGACGATCCGCGGCGAGATCCGGCGGCTCGATCAGCTCGTGGGCAACTTCCTGCGGTTCGCCCGCACGGACGCGAACGAGCGGCGCCCGGTCGATCTGCGGGAGCTGCTCGTCGAGACCGAGCGGCTCGTGCGCAAGGAAGCCGAGTGGCGGAACGTCCATGTCGACGTGCGGCTGCCCGACACCGCTCCGACCGTCCTGGTCGATGCCGAGGCGGTGCGCTCGTCGGTGCTCAACCTGGTGCTGAACAGCTTCGAGGCCATGCCCCAGGGCGGCGACCTGACGCTCACCCTGACCGCCGAAAGCGACGAGGCGGTGATCGAGGTGGCGGACACCGGCGCCGGGATCCCGGCCCAGGACCAGGACCGCGTGTTCGAGTTCGCGTACACGACCCGCGAGGGCGGGACGGGCCTCGGCCTGGCGATGGTCCACCAGTGCGTGGTCGAGGACCACGGCGGTCGCGTCACGCTCGACAGCGCCCCCGGCCGCGGCACGCGCGTCCGGCTCGCGCTGCCCCTCGGGGCACGGGAGGTCGTGGCGTGACCGAGCCCGCCGGGGCCGCGTCGCCCCTGCGCCTGCTCGTCGTCGACAACGAGGAGCCGCAGCGCCGCGCGCTCGCCGGGATCCTCGAGCGCGCGGGCTACGAGGTGGCGACCGCGCCCGACGGCCAAGCCGCGCTCGCGGCGCTCGACGGCCGCTCGTTCGATCTGCTCCTCACCGACCAGCGGATGCCGGTGCTCGACGGCCTCGAGCTGCTCGATCGCGCACGCCGCGTCGCGCCCGACCTCCCGGTCGTGCTGATGACGGCGTTCGGCAGCGTGTCGAGCGCGGTCGAGGCGATCAAGCGCGGCGCCGTCGACTACCTGACGAAGCCGTTCGAGCGCGACGAGCTGCTGATCGTCGTGGACAAGGCGATCCGCCAGCGGCGTCTCGAGACCGAGGTCGCGACGCTCCGCGGGGCGCTCCGCGACCGGTACCACCTGGACAGCATCATCGGCGGATCGCCGGTGATGCAGGACGTGTTCGCCCTGATCCACCGCGTCGCCGCGACCGACGTCCCCGTGCTGATCACCGGGGAGAGCGGGACGGGCAAGGAGCTCGTAGCCCGCGCGATCCACCAGCACGGGCGGCGCTCTGCTGCGCCGTTCGTCGCCCTGAACTGCGCCGCGGTTCCGGAGACGCTGCTCGAGAGCGAGTTCTTCGGCCACGAGCGCGGTGCGTTCACGGGCGCCATCCGTGCGCACGCCGGACGGTTCGAGCAGGCCGACGGCGGCACGCTGTTCCTCGACGAGATCGGGGCGATGCGTGTCGACCTGCAGGCCAAGCTGCTGCGGGCGATCCAGGAAGGGGAGATCCAGCGCCTGGGGTCGACCGCGCCGCGGCGTGTCGACGTGCGCATTCTGACCGCGACGTGCGAGGACCTATCGGCCGCGATCCGCCGCCGCACGTTCCGCGAAGACCTGTACTACCGGCTGAACGTCGTTCCGATCGAGCTGCCGCCGTTGCGCGACCGGATCGAGGACCTCGCGCTGCTCGTGGCGCACTTCGCGCGGTCCGCGTCGCGGAAGTTCGGTCGCGCCGAGCTCGCGGTGGCTCCCGAGGTGCTCGACATCCTGCAGCACTACGCCTGGCCGGGGAACGTGCGGGAGCTCGAGAACTGCATCGAGCGCATGGTCGTGCTGACCCAGGGCGCGTGCTTGTCCGCTGCCGACGTCCCGGCCCAGTTCCGCAAGACCGGGACAGGCGCCACGGCGGGCGTCGACGGCTTCGATCTCCCGCCCCGCGGCGTGAAGCTGGGCGATCTCGAGCGGCACCTGATCCACCAGGCGCTCGACCGGGCCCGCGGGCACCTCCGGCCGGCGTCCCGGCTCCTCGGCATCTCGTACAAGACCCTCCAGTACCGGATCCGCAAGCACGGCCTCGAGCGGGCGGCGTTCGCGCCCGACCTCATCGTCGAGGAAGCCGGGGACGCCGACCCGTCCTGAGGCGGTCTCACCCCAAATGGGGTCGACGTTCGAGCCCCCGCGCAATGCAGCCTGTCGAAACGCGCCACGACCCTGGCACGCACTGTGCTCTTTTTTAGCGTGGGCGAAACAATCCGGACGGCTCGTGCGTTGAACAGGCCGGAGGAAGAAGCAGTGGTCGCCCGACGCAGGGAACGACGATGAGCTCGATGCGGGACGCGGGGTTCGTACTGGTGCTGTTGCTCCTGGCGGCGACCATCCGGGTCGATCAGCCGGTGAAGGCGACCCTCGTTCCCGACGTCCAGGCCGCGGCGCCCGCCTCCCAGGCGCCCGCCTCCCAGGCGCCCGCCTCCCGACCGGCCGAGCTGCCGGCGGTCGAAAAAGTCGGCGTGGATAGCGAGCCCCAGCGCCGCCGCTGCGGGGAGCGGCGCGAGGTTCGGGTCGTGCACCTCGAGGATCTGGCGAAGTCGCTCGACCTGGGCGAGCTTCCGACGATCGTCCTCGATTCGGTCGAATCGCAGATGCGCTTCGTGTTCGTCGAGTCGGACGCGCCGCCGGCCCGGCTCGCGAGCCCCGTGACCGTCGGCTGATCCCACCCCACGAGCTCCTGCTACCCTGGCCGGATGGTGCGCGAGCGGCTCGGGCCGCGCGAGGAGTGCGACCGCCGGCTCGCCGAGCTCGACAGCTCAGCCAACCGCGCTCGCGCGCACGATACCCGACTCTCCTGGGCCCGCCTCGTGTTGTTCGTCGTCGCCGCTGGCCTTGCCGGTCGCGCGGCGTTCGACCCCCAGCTCGGCTGGGGCTGGTTCTTCGCCGCGGCGCTCCTCTTCGGCGCGGTTGTTGCCTGGCACGCTCGCGTGGCAGCCAGGCGCGCGCTCGCCGAGCGTGGAGTCGCGTACCACCGGCGCGTCATCGACCGGCTCGAGAATCGCTGGGCCGGAACCGGCAGGAGCGGAGCCGAGTTCTCGGATGCGAGCCATCCGTACGCGAGCGATCTCGACCTGTTCGGCCGCGGCTCGCTCTTCGAGCGCATCTCGACCGCGCGCACGCCCGCGGGTGCGCGGACGCTCGCCAGCTGGCTCTTGGCGCCCGCGGAGCCGGGGGAGGTCCTGCGGCGCCAGGCGGCGATCGCCGAGCTGCGCGATCGGGTCGAGCTGCGCGAGGAGCTCGCCGTCACCGGCGACGACGTGGGGGAGGCGCGCGACGCACACGGTCTCGCCGTGTGGGCCGAGGCGGCCGCCGCAGCGGCGGAGCCCGCCGCAGCGCCCGCCGCCGCGGCGGCGGCCGCCGCACCGGCGCTCCGCGCCATCGCCGTGGCGCTCGGGGCCACGAACGTCCTCAGCCTCCTCTACCTCAGCGCGCCGGGCGGGGGCGCGACCCCGTTCCTCGTCTCGATCACGCTGAGCGCCACCTTGTCCCTCGCCCTGGCGCGTCGCACGCGCCGCACGCTCGCCGAGGTCGAGCGACGTCTCGACGAGCTGCGGCTCCTCACGCCGCTCCTGGCGTCGATCGAGCGCGAGCGGTTCGAGGCCGAGTACCTTGTCGAGCTGCGCGCGACGCTCGAAGCCGAGGGCCACACCCCGTCGAGGCAGATCGCGCGACTGTCGCGCATCGTCCAAACCGCCGAGTCGCGGCGCAACCTGCTGTTCGCGCCGATCGCTGGGCTCCTGCTCCTCGGCCCGCAGCTCGCATTCGCGGTCGAGGGCTGGCGTCGGCGCCACGGCCGGTCGGTGAGGCTGTGGGTCGATGCGGTCGCGCGGCTCGAGGCGCTCGCGTCGATCGCCGGCTACGCGTGGGAGCGTCCGCAGGACCCGTTCCCCGAGCTCGTCGCCGACGGTCCGTGCTTCGCGGCCGAGGGCCTCGCGCACCCACTCTTGGCCCCGGGCGGGGCGGTCGGCAACGACGTACCGCTCGAGGCCGAGCTGCGCCTGCTCCTCGTCTCCGGCTCGAACATGTCGGGCAAGAGCACACTCCTGCGCGCGGTCGGCGTGAACGCGGTGCTCGCCGCCGCAGGTGCGCCCGTGTGCGCGCGGCGCTTGCGCGTGTCGCCGCTCGCCGTCGGTGCGGCGATGCGCATCGTCGACTCGCTGCAGGACGGGACGTCCCATTTCTACGCCGAGATCAAGCGTCTCGCGCTGCTCGTCGAGATCGGCCGTGGGTCGCGGCCGCTCCTGTTTCTCCTCGATGAGCTGCTCCACGGTACGAACTCGCACGACCGGCGCGTCGGCGCCGAAGCGATTCTGCGGGGACTCGTCGACCATGGCGGGATCGGGCTCGTCACGACCCACGACCTGGCGCTCGCGGCGATCGCCGAGTCGCTCGCCCCGCGGGCGATCAACGTGCACTTCGCCGATCGAATCGACGGCGATCGCGTCACGTTCGACTACCGCTTGCATCCCGGAACGGTGACGCACAGCAACGCCTTGGCCCTCATGCGCGCGGTGGGGCTCGATGTCGATTGAGGCCCGCCGCAGCGGCGCCCGCCGCTTCGGCGGCGGCCGCCGTTCGGCTGGCTGCCCGCTCCGCTTGGCGCGAACTTTCGGCCGCGCACGGCGGAACGTTGCTCGGCGTGCCGCGGATCGTGTACACCGATGGCGGAGGGACGGATGATCCAGGTCGAGCGGCTGAGCAAGCGCTACGGCGATCTCAAGGCGGCCGACGCCGTGAGCTTCGCCGTCCGGCCGGGCGAGATCTACGGCCTCCTCGGACCGAACGGCGCGGGGAAGACCACGACGCTGTCGATGATCGCCGGGCTCCTCGCCCCCGACGAGGGGCGCGTGACGGTCGACGGCATCGATCTCGCGCGCGACCCGATCGCGGTCAAGGCCCGCCTCGGCGTGGTGCCGCAGGAGGTCGCGCTCTACGAGGAGCTGAGCGCGCGCGAGAACCTGCGGTTCTGGGGCGGGCTCTACGGCATGCGCGGCGCGCGCCTGGCCCGGGCGGTCGACGAATCGCTCGAGCGCGTCGGCCTCGCCCCGCGGGCCAACGATCGCGTGCGCACGTTCTCGGGCGGCATGAAGCGCCGGCTCAATCTGAGCCTCGGGCTGATCCACAGCCCGCGGGCCGTGCTGCTCGACGAGCCGACGGTCGGCATCGACCCCCAGGCGCGGGCGGCGATCCTCGATCTCGTGCGCTCGATCACCGCGACCGGTACGGCCGTGCTCTACACCACGCACTACCTCGACGAGGCCGAGACGCTGTGCCAGCGCATCGGCATCCTGGACCACGGGCGGCTCCTGGCCGAAGGGACGCTCGAGGACCTCAAGCGGCTCCACGGCGAGGGCGAGCTGATCACCGTGCGCGGCGCGTTCGACGAGGCCGCGGCTCGATCGTGGGTCGCCGGCGACGCGACGATCGACGTCGTCGGCGCCGAGGCCGGCACGCTCGTGCTCGCCGCCAAGGACGGCGCGACGACGAGGATCCTGGCCAAGCTCCTCGAGAGCGGCCATCCGATCGACGGCGTGTCGATCCGCCCGCCGAGCTTGAACGGCCTGTTCCTCAAGCTGACCGGCCGGGAGCTGCGCGACTGATGGGTCGCCTCGTCGCGATGGTGCGCAAAGACCTCCTGCGACATGCCCGGCAGCCGCTCGGCCCGGCGCTCGTGCTCGCGTTCCCGCTGATCTTCGCCGGCCTGATCGCGCTGACGTTCGGCGGAACCTCGGGCCCGCCCAAGGTGAAGCTGCTCGTCGAGAACCAGGACGGCGGCCTGGCCTCGCGGCTCGCGATCAACATGCTCCGCAACGAGCGGATGGCCCAGTACTTCGACGTCGAGGAGGTGAAGCAGGACGGCCTCGCCCGGATCGAGCGCAACGACGGGTCGGCCCTGTTGCGCATCCCCGCGGGCCTGACCGACGCGATCCTCGACGGGACACCGGTGCGGCTCGAGCTCGTGCGCAACCCGTCCGAGCGCATCCGACCCGAGATCGCCGAGCAGACGCTCGCCGTCGGTGTCGACATCCTCGATTCGGGCGCTCGCGCCTTGCGTCCGGGCCTCGAGCAGCTGCGCGGCGTGATGCACGCCGACGGCTGGCCGTCGACCGAAACGGTCGCGACGATCGCCACTGCGTTCGAGCAGAGCGCGGCCTCGGTGCGGCATCTCGCGTTCCCGCCCGCGATCACGCTCGAGGTCGAACGTGGAGAAGACGAGCCCGATGAGCAGGGCAGCATGTTCTCGACGCTGTTCCTGTTCATGCTCCCGGGCGTCGCGGTGTGGGCGCTGTTCATGGTCGGCGACGTCGGGATGCGCGACATCCTGACCGAGGCCCGGCTCGGTACGCTGCGCCGACAGCTCTCGGCCCCGCTCACCGTGCGCGAGATCGTCGCCGGGAAGGCGCTCTCGACCGCGGCCTTGTCTGCGATCTCGCTCGTGATCCTCACGGCGATCGGCGCGCTCGCGGCGCGCAAGCACGTCGACCTCGTCGCCTTCGTCGTGCTCTCGGCCGCGCTCGTGATCGCCGTCACCGGCTTCGCCGCGGTGATGTACGGCATGGCGCGCACGGAGCGTCAGGGCGCGACGCTGGCCTCGGCCCTGCTCCTCGTCTTCGCCTTCCTTGGCGGCGCGTTCGTCCCGATCGAGGCCCTGCCGGGCTCGCTGCGCGTGGCGTCCTCGCTCACACCGATCGCCTGGGGAACGATCGGCTATGGCCGCCTGCTCCACGACGGTGCGGGTCTCCCCGAGGTCGCCACGATCGCGCTCGCTCTCGGCGCGTTCGGCACGTTGCTGCTGGCGCTCGGCGCCTGGCGACTCGGAGCCAAAGCGCAGGGGCCCCAAGCGTGAACAACGTGCTGTGGCTCGCCTGGAACGACGTGCGGCTGACCGTGCGCGACAAGCCGGCGTTCATCTGGCTCGTGGTCCTGCCGATCGCGATGATGTGGTTCTTCGGCGCGATCGGCGGCAGAGGCGATCGACCGCTGAAGCTCGCGCTCGATGTCGAGGACAAGGACAAGGGTTGGGTCGCGCGGGCGTACGTCGACGAGCTGCGCGGCGACACGATCGACCTTGCCGAGACGGACGGGACGAAGCCGGTCGAGTCGCGGCGCCGGCTGGTCATCCCGGCCGGCTTCACCGAGGGCGTCCTGGGCGGGCACCAACAGAAGCTGCGCATCGAGCACGCGAAGCAAGGCGACGCCGAGGCCAACATCGCCGCCCAGGCCCACGTCATCCGCGCGATCGCGCGGACGCTCGGACGTCTGGCCACGGCCACGGTCGAGGGTGACCCGAGCATCGAGACGTACAAGGACGTCGCCTCGCGGCCACCGATCGTCCAAATGGCCGTATCGAAGGCCGGTCACGGCACCGCCGTGCCGAGCGGACGTGAGCAGAGCGTTCCGGGCATGCTGACCATGACCGTGATGATGATGACGTTGATCTATGGTGCGGTGTATCTGACGATCGAGAAGCAGAGCGGGATGCTCAAGCGCCAGTCGATCGTGCCGCTCGGCCGCGGCCAAGTGATCCTGGCCAAGCTGATCGGGCGGCTGCTGATCGCGGGGATGCAGATCGCGCTCCTCGTCGTCGCGGGTCGCTGGCTCTTCGGCGTGTCGTGGGGCCACTCGCCCGCGGGGCTCGTGCTCCTGCTCCTTAGCTACGCGATCGCGGTCGCGAGCCTGGCCACGCTCCTCGGCGCCGTCGTGCGCAACGCGGCACAAGCTTCGGCCGTGGGCTGGATCATCGGCATGATCCTCGCCGCCCTCGGCGGCTGCTGGTGGCCGAGCGAGGTGATGCCGGACTGGATGCGCGCGGCATCGCACGTGCTGCCGACCGCGTGGGCCATGGACGGGTTTCACGGGTTGATCTCCTTCGGCCACGGGCTCGGGGACGTGCTCGTGCCGAGCGCGGCGCTCCTGGGCTTCGGCGGCGCGTTCTCGCTCCTCGCGGCGCGCCTCCTGCGGGTGGAGTGAACCCATGAAAAAGACGAACTTCCGGTCCGTCGACGAGTACATCGCGAAGCAACCGGACGAGTTCCGGCCGGTCCTCGAGCGCGTGCGCGGCATCATCCGCAAGGCGATGCCCGACGCCGAGGAAGTGATCAGCTACCAGATCCCGGCGTACAAGCTCGGCGGGAGTGCGGTCCTGTATTTCGCCGGGTGGAAGCAGCACTACTCGCTCTATCCGGCAGGACGCGCTCTCGTCCTCGCATTCCGGAAGGAGCTGGCCCCGTACGAGCTCAGCAAGGGCACGATCCGCTTTCCGTTCTCGAAGCCGGTCCCGGCGAAGCTGATCGCGGGGATCGCGAGGTTCCGAGCGAAGGAAGCTGCCGGGCGCAAGAGGACCAAGAAGTAGTGTGGGGCCTGAGACGCGGCAGCTCCGAATGCTCTGTCTTCTATTCCGATCATTGGCTCGTGAGTGAAGTCAACCTCTACCGCGCCATCCCAGCGTTTCCGGCGCTTCTCCCGGAAGGCTCGTTGGTAGGGCTTGCAGACGGATCGCCGCCGCGAGCATTGCGGAAGTTCCTGGTCGACCGAGAGGCGCGACCGGACTCGGCCGCCCTGACCGCCGTTCCACGAACCTTTGTGCGTGCCCGCTTCCTGCCCGTCGATCAGGCCACGATGGCGGGCCTGGCAGCACTGGCGGAAACTTGCGCCGAACCCGAGATTGCGATCCATCTCATTGCGTTGCATGCAGGCACGCCCGTCCTGGAGTGGTACGACATTCCGGACGACCCTCTAGGAGTCACGTCGGTCGTTGCGGAGGACGAGGTGGTCAAGTTCGCCAAGACCGTCGGTGGCCGATTTGCACTCGAGACGGTTGCGAACAAGTGAGACGCGCGCCCGAGTGGATCAGCGCGATGAAGGAGCTGCTCGAGCCGCGGTTCGTCGAGGTATCCGGCAAGGTGTTCCGAGTAGGGGGAAAGGCGGGAGCGGCTCGCTATCGACGACGATACGCGAACGTCACTCCGAGCACCTGCGATGAGAACACCGACAACCATGAGCATTTCTGGTACTTCGACGGCAAGGCCCGTCACGGTATTCGTCAGAACTGGGCGCTCGCCGAAGTAGTCCGGCTGGCGTGGCTGGAAGTCTTGACCCGTCGGTTCCCCTCCAAGCGCTTTCGGCTATTCGTCTCGAACGAATTCTGGGTCGATCCTGACGACGACGGCGAAGACATGGGAGTCGATACTGTCCTGCGCCTGTGGTCTCACGACCCAAAGACGGCGAAGGGGTTCGACGACACCTACCATCCGGACGATGTGACGCCAGAGAAGGTGTTCTGGCACGAGTTCAGCGAGGCTGGCCTCTTGCCGGTCGAGAGGGTGCTGGCGGTCATCGCCCGGGGTCGGACGCATCCGAAATACCGCGAGGCGGTGAAGCGACGAAGGAAACTCCGATGACCCATGCCACGATTCGGCCGGCCGCTGCGAGCGATGCGGCGACCCTGAGCGAGCTATTCGACGCTCTGGGCTACGACGCACCGGCCGCAGCGATCCCTGACCGCCTGGCGCGCCTGATGGCGACCGGCTGGGCCACGGCGCTCGTCGCAGAAGAAGACAACGCGGTGGTCGGCCTGGCCACGGGGCACGTCCTTCCGGTTCTGCACCATACCGGGCAGATCGGCCGGCTCACGACGCTCGTCGTGGCCGAGAGCGTTCGCGGCCGCGGCATCGGGCGACGGCTCGTCGAGGCGATCGAGGCCTGGGTCCGCGCGAAAGGCTGCGCCAAGATCGCGGTCACGACGGCGCTCCACAGGTCAGGAGCTCATGCGTTCTACGAGCGGCTGGGCTACGAGCACACGGGGCGTCGATACCACAAAACCCTATAGGCGGTCGTCTTGACAGTATGTACGTTCGTACATACACTTTCGCCGTGGAGGTCGAATGGGACCCACGCAAAGCCGCAACCAACGCGAGAAAGCACGGCGTTGACTTCGCAGATGCCGCGACCGTGCTGTACGACGAGCTCGCTATCACAATCCCCGGCGAAGGCGACGAGGAGGATCGGTTCGTTGCGATGGGAGCCGACGCCCTCGGCAGAGTGCTCGTCGTCGTCTACGCCTGGGGCGACGATCGGGTGCGATTGATCTCGGCTCGTCCAGCGACGTCCCGCGAGCGACGTCGCTACGAGGGGCGTCGATGAAGAAGGAGTACGACTTCCGGTACGGGAAGCGTGGCCCGGTGATTCGAACCGGGGCGGGAAAGACGCGGATCACGATCCGAATCGACGACGATGTGCTCGACTGGTTTCGATCCCAGGTTCGCAAGGCCGGCGGGGGAAGCTATCAGACCCAGATGAACGACGCGCTCCGCATGTTCATCGAATCGCAGGAACGCGGTCTCGAGGACACGCTTCGGCGAGTACTGCGGGAAGAGCTGCCCCGATACGCCGGTCGCCGGGTCGGGCGTTCGGGCAAACCGTAGCGCGGGTCTATCCTTCGGTCAGGGACCGGTCTATCCTCGGCGCACGGGGGTGAGCGGTGCCGACTCGTCGGCGGTTCCTTGGCTCGATCGTCTATCCCGCGGCGGCGGCGTATGCGCTGCCCCAGTTGTCGATGGGATCGCTGTCCGGTCTCACACAGCAGCTCGCATCGATCGCCGGGACGCCCGCCGACATCGCGCGCGACGAGGACTACTGGGCGCCGATCGTCCGCGCGTTCACGGTCGACGCGAGCGTCGTCAACCTGAACAACGGCGGCGTCTCGCCGTCGCCGGCGGTCGTGCAGGACGCGATGCGCCGGCACCTCGAGCTGTCGAACTCGATGCCGCCGCCGGTCTCGCTGTGGCAGGTGCTCGAGCCGCAGAAGGAGGGCGTGCGCGACCGCCTGGCCCGCCAATGGGGCGTCGACTCGGAGGAGATCGCGATCACGCGCAACGCATCCGAGAGCCTCGAGATCTGCCAGCTCGGCTTCGACCTGAAGCCCGGCGACGAGGTGCTCGTGCGACGCAGGACTACCCGCGCATGCTCACCGCCTTCCGCCAGCGCGAGCGGCGCGACGGCATCGTGCTGCGGCAGCTCAAGCTGCCGATCCCGGCCGAGGATCCGGCCGAGATCGTGCGCATCTACCGCGAGAGCATCACGCCCAAGACGCGGCTGATCCTCGTGAGCCACATGATCAACATCACCGGCCAGATCCTGCCCGTGCGCGAGATCGTCGCGCTCGGCCGCAGGGTGCGGGACGCGGTCCGATCCCGGTGATCGTCGACGGCGCGCACGCGCTCGCGCACTTCGAGTTCAACCTCGCCGACCTCGACTGCGACTACTACGGACGTCCCTGCACAAGTGGCTGTTCGCGCCGCACGGCACGGGGCTGCTCTACGTGCGGCGGGACAAGATCCGGGGGCTGTGGCCGCTCATCGCCGCAGAGGACAAGCAGAGCGACGACATCCGCAAGTTCGAGGAGATCGGCACGCATCCGGCGGCGAACTTCCTCGCGATCGGCGAGGCGTTGACGTTCAACCAGTCGATCGGCCTGGAGCGCAAGGAAGCGCGCCTCGTCTACCTGCGCGACCGCTGGGCCAAGCGGCTCCTTGCCCACAAGAGCGGCCGCGTGCGGTTGCACACGAGCCTCAAGCCAGGCTTCGCCTGCGGCCTGGCCACGTTCCAGGTCGAGGGCCTCGACAGCGCCGCGCTCGCCGACTGGCTGTGGGGCAAGCACCGGATCCTGACCACTGCCATCAAGCACGACGAGTTCGAGGGTCTGCGCATCACGCCCAGCGTGTACACGACTCTCGAGCAGCTCGACCGGTTCTGCGAGCGCGTCGAGCAGGCGATCGAGCGCGGGCTGCCGAAGAAGGAGACGGCGTAGCGTTCCTACGCTGGTGGGATTCCGCCCCAGATTAGAACGTCGGGGCACAGGTCGGCGCCGTTCGGCCAGACGACGGTCCCGCGATCCACACGCACCTGGGTGAACACGCTGGGATCGCGCAGCGGCCCGAATAGCGGTCCGCAAAGAAACCTGCTCACGTCTCGCTCGACCGTGCGCCCATCGGTGAGGCCAAGCTCGAGTCGGTAGCCCGGAAGCGGCTTGACGGTTCGGATTCGAACGAGGATGCACATGAAACCCTACTCTAGGGGCTCGATCGGGAATGGCGGACGATCTGAACGAGCGCGCTCCCAATCGACGAATAGCTCCTTGCGATGAAGGGCCGCCCATTCCAGAACGAGCCCCATCGCTCGGCGCGGAAGCCGTCCACGGATCAGCTTCAGCGTTTCGATCGCAATCAACGCCTCGTGCTCGGCATACGCGGCGTGGAAATGCGGTGGGCGATGGTCTCTGTAGTACATCGTGATCACGATCCCGAAAAACCGGCTGATCTCCGGCACTGCGCCAGCCCGAATCTTTCGAGAAGGCACAGCCGGGACGCAGGTATTTTAGTGCTTCGTTCTGGGCCAGGCCGCGAGTGCTCGCACGGGGCGGTTTCGAAGCAACAACGGGAGCGCGACAGAACAACAGGACCTGACCCC
This sequence comes from uncultured Acidobacteriota bacterium, assembly GCA_963824225.1. Classification (GTDB taxonomy): domain Bacteria; phylum Acidobacteriota; class Polarisedimenticolia; order Polarisedimenticolales; family Polarisedimenticolaceae; genus CAWGOF01. The sequence continues at coordinate 3,508,108 of CAWGOF010000003.1, forward strand.
GAGACCTGACCCCAGCGTCAGACCCCGTGTTTCGCCGGGTCCCACTTCAGGCCCAGCTCGCTCGGTGGGCCCATGTAGCCGAGGAGCGCTGAGGCCGCAACCACGGGCGGGCTCGCCAGGTACCCAAGCCCCCCCAGCCCCATGCGGTTCGTCCAGTTGCGGTTGAACGACGTGATCGCGACCTGCCCCTTGGTCAGAGCGTCCGGCCCCTGACCGAAGCACGGTCCGCACCAAGAGTCGCGGATCTCGGCGCCGACCGAGCGCAGCACGGCGGCGATCGACTCGCCGGCCAGGCGCGGGTCGGGGTTCTCGATCGCGTGCTTGACGCCGACCGAGCCGGGAAACACGACGAAGTCGCGCGTCGCCCGGCGATGGCCGGCCTCGCGTGCCGCGCGCACCACGAGCGCGGCCTCGAGCAGGTCGTCGTAGCTTCCGTTCGTGCACGAGCCGATGTACGCCTTGTCGAACACGATGCGCTCGCGCGCGACTTCTTCCGCGGGGAACGCGTTCCCCGGACTGTAGGGCTTGGCGATCATCGGCTCGACGGCGGACAGATCGAGCGCCTCGTCGATCTCGTAGTGCGCGGATGCGCCCGGACGGATCGCGGGGTACGGGAGATCGTTCATCCCCTTGGCTCGATACCACGCGTAGGTCGTCTCGTCGGGAGCGAAGATCCCGTTCTGCGCCTCGGCCTCGGCCATCATGTTGCAGATCGTGTTTCGGTACGCGATCGGAAGCTGCCGGCCCTCGTCGACGAACTCGACCGACATGCCCTGCGACTGCGAGGCGCCCCAGCGCTCGAGCAAGCGCAGGACGATGTCCTTGCCCGTGACCCACGGGCGCAAGCTGCCGCGCAGGACGACGCGCCGTGCCCGGGCGAGCGTGAAGTACACGTAGCCCGTGGCCCAGCCGAAGCCGAGCGTGGTCGAGCCGACGCCGATCCCCACCGCACCGTAGGCCCCGTAGGCCCGGCTGTGCGAATCGGCGCCGGGGATGAACTGCCCGGGGACGACGAGCCCCTGCTCCGGGAAGTAGAAATGGAAGATCCCGTCTCCCGGCGTGGCGTAGTACGGCTTGGTCATGCCGTGGGCCCGGGCGAACGCGCGACCGATGCCGGTCTGGCGATCGTCGACGTCCTTGCCCGTGAACACGAAATGGTCGTTCGCCACGGCGGCCTGGCGCGGATAGATCGTGTTGCCGCCCGTGATCTGGTTGAACGTGTGGATCGCGAACGGTGCCGTGCCGTCCGATGCCGGCAAGAGATCGGCGTAGACCCGCAGCGTCGTCCCGGGGCGCACGTCCGCGTCCTTGTCCACGCGGTGGGCCCACACGATCTGCTCGGTCGTGGTCAGCCGCGCGGCCACAGAATCGCTCGGCCACTCGATGCGCGGGATCGTCACGACCGACGTCGCGAGCTCGCGCCGGCCGGTCGAGAAGATCCCACCGGTGCGCCGGATCTCGTCTTCCTTGGCCGAGAGCGGGACCGGGTTGTAGGCTTTGCCGCGGCTCTCGTTCGTCAGCTTCCGCGTCTCGGGATCGAACGCGAAGAGATCGCCATCCTGTGCGTCGGCCACCGCGTCCGGGCACTGCACGACGTGCAGGCCGAGGTTCAGCGCGTTTCGGCGGAAGATGTCGCCCATGTTGTGGCCACACACGACCACGAGCTCGAGCCCGACCTCCTCGGCGACGCCCTTCAATCCCGCCGGGCTCATCTCGCGCGACGAGCCGATGGCGAACCGATCGCCGGCGATCAGGAACGTCTGGCCCGAGTGCACGCGCTTGCGGAAGTCGGGCATCAAGTAGCGGAACGAGCCCTCTTTCCACCTGGCGTCGAGCGAGTCGAGGCTCTCCGACACGCAGTCGGACGCCGGCGTGATCTGGTCCGTGTCGATCGCGTCGAGCTTGGCCCCCGGGCGCTTGGGATCCCAGAAGATCAGCGCCTTTCCGCGCACGGTCCGGGCCGTCGTCTGTGGCGTCGCCGCAACGGGCTCGGCGTGACGGGCCGCGAAATCGGGGGCCACGCCAGCCTTCAGGTGCGCGGGCTCGATCGTGTGCATCCGTCTCCTCTGCCCCTGGCATGGTCGCACAACGAGACGCGGGGTTCCAAGCGCACTAGACTGGGACCGATCGGAGGGAGCCGATGAAGCGACACGGTTCGATCGTTCTGGCCGCCGTGCTGATGGCCATGGTCGTGGCGGGTGCCGCCGACCGACCCACGCCACCCGCTGGGTTCTCCTGGCAGGAGGTCCCGGAGGTGAAGGCCGCGCTCCTCAAGCCCGACGGCTGGCACTTCGGGCAATCGGCGAAGGGCGATGAGTTCACCGCCCACATCACGCAGGAAGACGTCGAGAAGGAGGGGCGGTTCCGCACAGGGCTCGTCATGAACGTCTTCTTGAAGTCGAAGCCCGGGACGGCCGTCGAATATGCCGGCGCGTTCATCGCCAAGCTCGCGGAGGGTGAGGGAGCGCAGATCTACGCCCGGAAGGTCGGTCCGTTCGAGACGTTCGGGTGTCGAGTCCACCGGCCCGGACCGGGTGAGCCGGCCCTGACCCACAATCTCATCGTCGCGAATCCGAAGACCGGCACGATCTACCTGTTCATCTTCAAGGCGCCCCAGGCGAGCTGGGACGAGGCCTGGCTCAAGGGCGAGGAGATCATGAAGCAGATGGCGATCGACGACGAGCTGTGAGGCGGTGTTCGACGCTCAGCCCTCGCTCGCGGGCTCGCTCGTCAAGCTTCGACCGCTCCGTCCGGACGACTATGACCAGCTCCACGCCGTCGCTTCCGATCCGTTGATCTGGGAGCAGCATCCATCGCGGAACCGCCATCAGGCATCCCAGTTTCGGACGTTCTTCGACGAGTCCCTGGCTTCGGGCGGCGCGTTGCTGGTGCTCGACGCCGTGACCGACGAAGTGATCGGCTCATCACGCAGGTCGAGATCGGATGGACCTTCCTGGCCCGCTCCCGCTGGGGCGGACACCACAACGCAGAGCTGAAGCAGCTCGTGCTGGGCCACGCGTTCCGGTTCGTGCGCTCGGTCGTGTTCTTCGTCGGTCGAGAGAACATCCGATCGCAGCGGTCGGTCGACAAGATCGGCGGCGTTCTCGAAACCGCGTCCGACGAGGCCGATCGGCTCGTCTATCGCATCACGGCGTCGACGTTCGCCCGGAAACCGAGACCTGACCCCGAGACCTGACCCCCAGCGTATAGTCGACGGCATGACCACACCTCGAAAGCCGCTCCGTCTGTGGCCCGGCGTCGTAGGCCTCGCGCTCCAGCTGATCCTGATGTTTGTCGTTCCGGCCCTCGCTCCGGATGCCGCCGCCGTCGGTGTTCTCGGCGGGCTCGGCGGCGGATTGATCGTCCTCGTCTGGTGGCTGCTCTTCAGCCGGGCAGCCTGGTCCGAGCGGCTGCTCGCCCTCGTCGTGATGGTCGTCGCGGTCGTCGTGACCAAGCGCCTGGTCCACGTGTCGATCGAGAACGGGATGATGGGCTTCATGTTCTTCGTCTACGTCATCCCGGTTCTGAGCGTGGCGCTCGTCGTCTGGGCCGTGGTCACGCGCAAGCTCGAGGGCCGAGCGCGTTTCGTGTCGATGGTGGCGACGATCGCTCTCGCCTGCGCGACGATGACGCTCGTACGCACCGGGGGGATCACGGGCGACGCCGACTCGGACATCCACTGGCGCTGGACGCAGACTCCCGAGGAGCGGCTCCTGGCCGGCAGGGGAGCGAGCGCTTCGGGCAAGCAGGCGACCGCATCGAGCACCGAGCCGGCGAGCGCCGAGTGGCCCGGCTTTCGCGGACCCGAGCGCGATGGCGTCGTACGCGGCGTCCAGATCGAGACCGACTGGTCTCGTACGCCGCCCGTCGAGATGTGGCGCCGTCCGGTCGGCCCCGCCTGGTCGTCCTTCGCCGTGCGCGGGGATCGGCTGTTCACCCAGGAGCAGCGCGGCGAGGACGAGCTCGTGTCGTGTTACGACCTGAACACGGGAGAGCCTGTGTGGGAGCATCGGGACGCGACGCGGTTCTGGGAGTCGAACGCCGGCGCGGGTCCGCGGGGGACGCCGACGCTGAGCGACGATCGCGTGTACACGTTCGGCGGGACCGGCATCCTGAACGCGCTCGACGCGCAGAGTGGCGCGGTCATCTGGTCGCGCAACGCGGCGACCGATACGAAGAAGGACATCCCGCACTGGGGTTTCGCCAGCTCGCCGCTCGTGGTCGATGATCTCGTCGTGGTCGCGGTCGCGGGCAAGCCCGCGGCCTACGATCGGGCGACGGGCGAGCCGCGCTGGATCGGTCCGAAGGGCGGAGGCTACAGCTCACCGCACCTGCTGACGATCGACGGCGTGCGGCAAATCGTACTGATGAACGGTCTCGGAGCGGTCGGTGTCGCACCGGCCGACGGCGCCGTGCTGTGGCAGCACGCTTGGCCCGGGGACGGCATCGTGCAGCCCGGCGTCACCGCCGAGGGCGACGTGCTCCTGGGCACCGGAACCGGGATGGGAAGCGGCGCCGGGCTCGGCGTGCGGCGCATCGCGGTCACGCACGGCGATGGGGGATGGACGGTGACGGAGCGCTGGACCTCGACCGGGCTCAAGCCGTACTTCAACGACTTCGTCGTGCACGAGGGCCACGCCTACGGCTTCGACGGCAGCATCCTCTCGTGCATCGATCTCGCGGACGGCAAGCGCAAATGGAAGGGTGGACGCTACGGCCACGGCCAGATGGTCCTCTTGCTCGAGCAGGACCTGCTCCTCGTTCTTTCGGAGCAGGGCGAGCTGGCGCTCGTGTCGGCGGCGCCCGACAAGTTCTCCGAGCTCGCGCGGTTCCCGGCGATCACGGGCAAGACCTGGAACCACCCGGTCCTCGCCGGTGACGTGCTTCTCGTGCGCAACTCCGAGGAGATGGCCGCCTTCCGATTGAAAACGGGGACACTCTCGGTTTCTGCCCCATTTGAGGCCGGGCTCCCGGAATCGCTCGCCTCGACTTTGCGTTGAGTAGGGCATGGGGTCACGATGGCTTCTGATCGCCATCGGCGCGGTCCTGGCCCTCGCGAGTGGCGTTTTCCTCGTCCAATCCGCCCGTGGGGCGTTCGTCGCCGCGATCAGCGCGCCACCTGTCCTGGCGATCGGCCTCGCCGTCCTGTCCCTCGCCGTCTGCCTGATCAAGAGACGCACGGCTGCCGCTCCGCGCGGCATCCTCGCCATGCTCGCCATCGGCCTGGCGATCGGCGGCTTGATCGCGCACGGTCGTGTCCTGGACAAGCTCCGGGACGCCGCGGAGCAGCCGGCAAAGCGTGCGTTGCTCGGTCGCCCTGCACCCTCCCTGCGTTGGAATCACGCGTTCAATGTGCCGCCCGAGAGCACCCACCTACCCGCCGCAGGCCGGACGACGCTCATCGACTTCTGGGCCACCTGGTGCTCGCCGTGCAAGGAGCACATGCCCAAGCTCGAGGAGCTGTACCGGGAACGAAGCGCGCAGGGGCTCGACGTGATCGGCGTCACGACGTTCTACGGACAGGACCGGTCACCCGAGGGACGCAACGCCGAGCTGCAGGAGATCCGGGCGTTCCTCGAGCGCCACGGGATCACCTATCCGGTCGTCATGGCCGAAGACGATGGCAACCACCAGGCGTTCCACGTCGCGGCACATCCCACGTCGGTGCTGGTCGACCGGCAGGGTAGGGTGATCGACTACGGTACGGGGATCGAGGGGTTCGAGACCGCGAGCGGCCGGGCCATCACGAGCCTCGAGCAGCGATAGCTACGACTGCCGTTCGCCGTCCCGCGCGCTCAGAAGTACGCTAGCCTCGAGGCGCCCGCTGACCCGACGAAAGGAGACGAACCCGCGATGGCCACGAAGCTCGACAAGCCGCTGAAGCGCGAGCTCGACGTCGACGGCGAGCCGTACATGCTCACGATCGCACCCGACGGCCTGAAGCTCGTGCCCAAGGGCAAGCGTCTGGGCCACGAGGTGACGTGGAAGGACCTCCTCAGCGGCCAGACTGCGCTTGCGGCCGCTCTCGACGCGTCGTTGAAGAAGCCCAACGGATGATCGAGGTTCGGGCGGAGACGCCGTCCGATCACGACTCGGTTCGGGAGGTGAACCGCCTTGCGTTCGAGGGCGCGGGCGAGGCCGCGCTCGTCGACGCGGTGCGCGGGACGCCGCGGACGATCGCGCTCGTCGCGACCGCCGGCACGACCGTGGTCGGTCACATCCTGTTCAGCCCCGTCGAGATCGAGGGCGGTTCTTCGATCGCCGCGGTCGGCCTCGGACCGATGGCCGTCCTTCCGGAACATCAGCGTCGGGGCGTCGGAACGAGCCTCGTAGGACGGGGGCTCGAGGAGTGCGGCAAGCTGGCCTACGAGCTGGTCGTGGTCGTCGGCCACCCGACGTACTACCCGCGCTTCGGCTTCGTCCGTGCGAGCACGCTCGGGTTGCGGTGCGAATTCGAGGCCCCGGACGAAGCGTTCCTGGCTCTGCCGTTGCGCTCCGTGCCGTCGCGCATCGAGGGGATCGTTCGCTACCTTCCGCAGTTCCGCGAGATCGGTTAGGCTGACGCTTCCCATGAGCAACCGGCGGGTCCTCACGATCCTCGCGATCGCTCTCGCCTCGGGCGCCCTGTGGATCGCGTGGCTCAAGACCGCGCCACGCCGCGTGCCCGAGGGCCAGGCCGCGCTCGCGCGGCTCGACGCGACGTCGCTCGACACGCTGCGCGACGCGTTCAACGCCGACGCGGAGGCGGTGCGGATCCTCGTGCTGCTCTCCCCGACGTGAGGCACGTGCGTGCGGGGGGCCTCCGCACTCCAGCCGATCCTCGACGCGTCGCCCGAAGCGCCGATCCGCGCGCTCGTCGTCTGGGAGCCGGTGATCTGGAGCGACGTCGCGCCGCCCACCTCGAGCGTGCTGGCGCTGCTACGCGATCGCCGGGCCCGGCAGTTCTGGGATCCCGACCGCTCGCTGTCGCAGGATATCGTGCGCTCGATCAACAGCGAGCCCGGACGCTACGGGTTCGATGCGCCGCTCGCCGAGGAGTTCATCGTGTGGGACGTCGTCGCCGTATTCCCGCCCGGCGCGGTCTGGAACGACGGCGACCTTCCCGTGCCCACGTACTACGATGGTCCGGTGGCGTATCGAACGGAGCCGCTCGCGCGGGCGGTCGCCCGGGCGCTCGGTGCGGGGGGTGCTTCATGAGCCGCGGGTTGGGTCGGGTCGTCGGCGCCGCGCTCGCGCTGCTCGCCGCGATCGGTTGCTCGTCGCCCGCACCGCCCGAGAACGTTACGGAGCAGGGTTCCTCGATGGACAAGCGTCTGGCCCAGTACACCGCGTTCCGCCTGACGACCGACCTGACCGCGCTCTCGGACAGCGAGCGCAAGATGCTGCCGCTCCTGATCGACGCGGCGCGCGCGATGGATGCCGCGTTCTGGCGTCAGGCGTACGGCGATCCGGAAGCGCTCCTCGCGTCGATCGACGATCCGCCGACGCGGCGCTACGCCGAGATCAACTACGGACCGTGGGATCGCCTGGCGGCGGACGAGCCGTTCGTCCCGGGCGTGGGACCGAAGCCCGCGGGCGCGAACCTGTACCCCGACGATGCGACGAAGGACGAGGTCGTCGCCGCCGCGGCCGAATCGCCCGCTCGCGAGCGCGAGCTGAAGAGCGAGTACACGATCGTCGAGCGCGACGCTGCGCGGCGGCTCGTCGGTGTCCCGTACAGCCAAGCATTCAAGGACGAGATCGGCGTCGCGGCGGCAAAGCTGCGCGAGGCCGCGGCACTCGCCGAAGATCCCGGGCTGCGGCGTTACCTCGAGCTGCGCGCGCGGGCTCTCGAGACCGACGAGTACCGCGAGAGCGACCTGGCGTGGCTCGACATGAAGGACAACCGCCTGGACATCGTGATCGGTCCGATCGAGACGTACGAGGACCAGCTGCTCGGGGCCAAGGCCGCGTTCGAGGCGTTCGTCCTGGTGAAGGACAAGGCGTGGAGCGCGCGCCTGGCCGGCTACGCCGCGCTCCTGCCCGGGCTGCAGCGCGGACTTCCGGTGCCCGAAGCCTACAAGCGCGAGACCCCCGGGACCGACTCGGACCTCAACGCGTACGACGCCGTGTACTTCGCCGGTGACTGCAACGCCGGATCGAAGACGATCGCCATCAATCTGCCGAACGACGAGCAGGTCCAGCTGCAGAAGGGCACGCGCCGGCTGCAGCTCAAGAACGCGATGCGGGCCAAGTACGACGCGATCCTCGTGCCGCTCTCCGAGCGGCTGATCGCCGAGGACCAGCGGCGGCACGTGACGTTCGACGCGTTCTTCGCCACGACGATGTTCCACGAGGTGGCCCACGGCCTGGGGATCAAGAACACGATCAACGGGCGGGGCACCGTGCGCGAGGCGCTGGGGGAGCAGTTCGCGGCCCTCGAGGAGGGCAAGGCCGACATCCTGGGCCTCGACATGGTGGCCAAGCTCCACGCGCAGGGGAAGCTCGAGGGCGGGTCGATCGAGGACTACTACGTCACGTTCCTCGCCGGGATCTTCCGCTCGGTCCGGTTCGGCGCGGCGAGCGCGCACGGCCGGGCGAACATGGTGCGGTTCCACTTCTTCGAGCGTGAGGGGGCGTTCGAGCGCGACGCGGCGAGCGGCACGTACCGCGCGGACTTCGAGCGCATGCCGAAGGCCATCGCCGCGCTGTCGGAGAAGATCCTGCGCCTGCAGGGCGACGGCGATCTCGAGGGCGCGAAGGCGCTGGCGAGCGAGATGGGCTCGATCGGGCCGACGCTCGAGGCCGACCTCGAGCGGCTCGGTGCGGTGGGGATCCCCGTCGACGTCGTGTTCGAGCAGGGCGTGGACGTGCTCGGGCTGCGCTAGCTCGAAGGCAGGTACAGGCTCCGGGCGGTCAGCACGCGATGATCGAGACCCGCGGCCCGGTCGAGCGTCCGTAGCGGCTCGGGCAGCTCGACCGGAAAGCGCCACGTGTCGGCCCGACCGCGGGCGCGAGCGAACGCAAGGACCCACTCGTCCCACCACGGGGCGACGGACCGCGCGATCGGCTCGACGACGAGCACCCGCGCGCCGCGGCCGGCGGCGCCGAGCACACGGTCGCGCAAGCGCTCGCGCTCCTCGGCCCGCAGCTCGTTGACGGTCCAACCGAGGACGAGCGCAGCGCCGCGGCCGGGCAAGCGCTCGGTCACGAGCGATCCGCGACGCGCCCGTCCCGCGAGCCCGAGGTCGTGCCAGCTGGCCCGGCTCTCGCGGACGGCCCACGCGCTCTCGTCCACGCCGCGGATCGGCGGGGCCGCTCCGCGCGCGGCGAGGGCCCACGCGGCGCCGGCGGCCCCGGTTCCGCAGCCCAGGTCGACGATCTCCCGCGGCGCGGGCCGCGCGGCGTCGAGCGCGTCGACGATGCGCAGGAGCGTCAGCAGGTGCAGCGGCCCGTAGAACAGGGCGTACGCCGCGCGCTTGCCGGCGCTCGAGAACGGGGCGCCGCGCGCCAGCTCGCCGCCTGCGCCTCGGCGCTCGACGTACCAGCCCGAGAGTGCCTGGAGCGCCCGGCGGACCTCGGGCAACGTCCGGTCGGCGAGATGCCTCTCGCCTGCGGCCGCGAGCCACGCCGCGATCGCGTCCTCGGCCCGCGTCTCCACGGGCGCATGGTAGATGAGCGGGGGGTCAGCTGGCCTGGGCGCGGTAGAACTTGATGACGGCGCGGCCCTCATCTTCGAGCTCGTAGCCCAGCTTGCGCGCCTTGGTCACGGCGGTCGAGCGCGCCGGCGACCAGGCGACCCCCTGGCCGGTCGAGGTGTCCTCGACTTCGAACCAGATCTGCCGGTCCCCGCCTCGGTAGCAGTAGACTTTGTACAGGACCGCGTGCATCTGCGTCTCTCCCGTCGTCGTGTCCGCCATTGAGTTACGCAGAGGCGCGGAGTGCAGCAAGCGCTTTTCTCGTGCTTGTCTCGCGCGGCCACCGCGCGCCGCGCCGCGTTTTCCGGATCCGCGTGCCGATCCCGCTGCCGAACCCGGAAAAGCCGGACGTCGCGTAGACTGGGGACGTGTTTGCGATCGCATGCGCCGCCGCTCTGCTGGCCGCGGACGCGCCACCCCCCGGTCCGGCCGAGACGCAGCCCGATCTCGATCCGGCCACGCTCGCCCGAACGGTCCAGGCGGTCGTGACCGAGCTGCGGGGGCTCGCGTTCGAGCGCGACGTACCGGTGCGGGTGATCGGCGACGACGCGGCGAGCCGGTATCTGACCGATCGGATCCAGGCGTTCCACTCGGCCGAGGAGATCGACCGCACCGAGCTGGCCCTGCAGACGATCGGCCTCCTGCCACCCCGGTTCGACGTGATGGACGCGTTCGTCGACGTGATGCGCAAGCAGGCCGCCGGGTACTACGACCCGACCACGGGGGCGTTCTACCTGCTCGATGACGTTCCCGCCGCATCGGCCCGCGTCGTGATGGCGCACGAGCTGACGCACGCCCTCGAGGACCAGCATTTCGATCTCGACGCCCGTCTGCGCGAGGTGCTGGACGACGACGACAAGCTGCTCGCGCGCGCGGCGATCCACGAGGGCAGCGCGACGCTGCTGATGATGGCGTACCTGGTGCGCGCGATCGCCACGGGCACGATCGACGCCGAAGCCCTGGCGTCGTTTCAGGAGATGTCCCAGACGGCATCGCTCCGAGACATGCCCCCCGCGCTGCAGCGCGAGATCGTCGCCCCCTACCTCCTGGGTGCGGCGTTCCTGGCTCGCGGCGACCTGCTCCGGGCGGCGGGTGAGTTCCCGGCCGCCGACGTCGACCAGGCGTATCGCGACCCTCCGGCGTCGAGCGAGCAGATCCTGCATCCGGGAAAGTACTGGGGTCCCGAGCCCAAGGACCCGCCGCGCTCCGTCCCGCCGACGGACGCCGGGACGGCGCTCGGCCCGGGCTTCGAGCGCACGGCGACGGGCGTGATGGGCGAGCTGGGGCTCGGTCCGCTCGTCGGGGCGCCCACACCGACCGACCTACGGGACCTCCAGGCCCAGGACGCGTCGCGCTGGACCAACGCTTGGGCCGCGGGCTGGGGCGGCGACCGGTGGGAGCTGTGGCAGGACGGTGACACCGCGGTCGTGGTGCTCTCGACGGTGTGGGACACGACGCGCGACGCCGAGGAGTTCCTCTCCGGACTGCGCACGCACGGCGATCTGCACGCGCACGTCGAGCTGCACGCGCGGCGTGAGGCGGATCGGGTGGCCGTCGTCGCCGGTGTCGGGCGGCGCCGGGCGCAGAAGGTGCTCGCGAGCGTGCTCGCCCGACGGTAAAGTGAGACTACCGGGTCAGGGTCACGATTCGACCGAACCAAGGAGGCCAGGGACGATGGCACACGAGCTGCCCCAGCTCCCGTACAAGTTCGACGCGCTCGAACCGCACATCGACGCGAAAACGATGGAGATCCACCACGACAAGCACCACGCGACGTACGTGGCGAAGCTGAACGACGCGATCAAGGGCCAGAGCGACCTCGAGTCCCGCTCGCTCGTCGAGCTGTTGCGCGATCTGAACACGCTGCCCGAGGCGATTCGCAACGCGGTGCGCAACCACGGTGGCGGTCACCTGAACCACTCGATGTTCTGGAAGCTCATGAAGGCCGGCGGCGGCGGGGAGCCCTCGGGCGACCTGGGCGACGCGATCCGCTCGACGTTCGGCTCGTTCCAGGAGTTCCAGACGAAGTTCGGCGACGCCGCGGCCAATCGGTTCGGCTCGGGCTGGGCCTGGCTCTCGGTCAAGGGCGGCAAGCTCGAGATCGCGTCGACGGCGAACCAGGACAATCCGCTGATGGACGGGGCCAAGCCGGTGCTGGGCCTCGACGTGTGGGAGCACGCGTACTACCTGAAGTATCAGAACCGGCGGCCCGAGTACATCCAGGCGTGGTGGAACGTAGTCAACTGGGACCAGGCCGCGGAGAACTTCCGCCAGGCCCGCTAGTCGGGGGCCGCTTCGCTCCACAGGTGCGTGTTCGTCTCGCTGACGAGCACGCGCCCCAGGGCGAGGAGCGAGATCAGGTTCGGCACGGCCATCAGGCCGTTGGCGATGTCGGCGAACGACCAGACGGCGCCGAGCGACGTGACCGATCCGACCATCACCGCCACGACCCACAGGAAGCGGTACGGCCGGATCACCACGGCGCCGAACAGGTACTCGGCCGCCTTCTCGCCGTAGTACGACCAGCCCAGGATCGTCGAGAACACGAACGTCAGGAGCCCGAGCGTCAGCACGATCGGGCCGACGACGTGCATGTCGGCGAATGCCGCGCGGGTCAGCGCCGCGCCCCCGACGCCGTCGACCCAGTGGCCCGAGTTGACCACCACGAGGCCGGTCATCAGGCACACCACGACCGTGTCCCAGAACGTCCCGGTCGACGAGACCAGCGCTTGCCGCACGGGGTTCTTGGTCTGGGCCGCGGCGGCGACGATCGGGGCGCTCCCCAGGCCCGACTCGTTCGAGAACAGGCCGCGGGCGATCCCGTAGCGCATCGCCTCGCGCACGCCTGCGCCGAGGAACCCGCCGACCGCCGCCTGGCCGTCGAACGCCGAGACGACGATCAGCCGGATCGTCTCGGGGAGCCGCGCGTAGCCGGCGACGAGCAGGATCGCGCAGCCGACGACGTACGTGATCGCCATGAACGGGACGAGGCCCTCGCACACGCGGGCGATCGAGCGGATCCCGCCGAGGATCACGACCGCGGTCAGCGCGGTCATGATCGCGCCCGAGATCCACGGGCTGATGCCGAACGTCTCGCGCACCATCGTCGAGATCGAGTTGGCCTGGACCATGTTGCCGATCCCGAACGCCGCGACCGCGGTCAGCGCGGCGAACACGAGGCCGAGCCAGCGCATACCGAGCCCGCGCTCGAGCACGTACATCGGTCCGCCGGCCATCGCTCCGGACGGGGTGCGGATGCGGTACTTGACCGACAGCAGCGCCTCGGCGTATTTCGTCGCGATGCCGAACACGCCGGTGAGCCACATCCACAGCACGGCGCCAGGCCCGCCGGCGGCCACCGCGGTCGACACGCCGACGATGTTGCCCGTCCCGATCGTCGCCGCGAGCGCCGTCGTCAGGGCGCCGAAGTGGCTGACGTCCCCCTCGCCTTCCTGGCTGCGCTGGAACGACAGGCGGATCGCCTTGCCCAGATAGCGCTGGATCAGCCGCAGCCGGAACGTCAAGTAGACGTGGGTCCCGAACAGCAGGATCAGGAGCGGCGGCCCCCAGACCACGTCGCTGATCCGGGACAGGATCTGCTCGAGCTGCTCCATGGCGCCGGAAAACCTCGGTCCCCCGGCGTCCGTAGTCAACCGGGCGGGCGTGGCATAATGCCGGTCCGCACGGAGTCTCTCATGCCCCACGCGATCGTGCTCGAGAAAGTCACCCGCTCGTTCGGCTCGTTCGTCGCCGTTAAGGACCTCGACCTCGTGATCCCGCGTGGCGGGCTGTACGGGTTCATCGGTCCGAACGGCGCGGGCAAGACGACGACGATCCGGATGATCATGTCGATCCTGTTCCCCGACTCCGGGCGCGTCGAGGTCCTGGGCCACGGCTCGGCCCTCGAGGCCAAGGACCAGATCGGCTACCTGCCCGAGGAGCGCGGCGTGTACAAGAAGATGCGCGTCGGCGCGTTCTTGAACTACATCGCACGCCTGAAGGGCCAGGATGGCGCGAACCTCGGACGTAAGGTCAATGACTGGCTGGCCAAGGTCGAGCTGAAGGACGTCGCCGGCAAGCGCTGCGAGGAGCTGTCGAAGGGCATGCAGCAGAAGGTCCAGTTCATCGCCGCCGTGATCCACGAGCCCGAGCTACTGATCCTCGACGAGCCGTTCAGCGGGCTCGACCCGGTGAACATGCGGCTCCTGCGCGAGCTGATCCTCGAGCAGCACAAGCGCGGGGCGACGATCATCTTCTCGACGCACGTGATGTCCCAGGCCGAGCAGATCTGCGACCAGGTGGTGATGATCCACAAGGGGCTGAAGCGCCTCGACGACACGGTGCGCGGGATCCGCGCGCGGTTCGATCCGCGGACGATCCTGTTCGAGCCGCTCGATCCCGCGGCATCGCTCGCGCCGATCGAGGCGCTGCCGGCGGTGGGGGCTGTGGCGCGCGTCGCCGGGGTGTACGAGATCTCCGTGCACGAGGGGGCGGATCCGGCGCAGGCGATGCAGTCGGTCGCCGCAGCGGTGCCCCCGGCGCGGCTCGAGCTCAGGCGGCCGACGCTCGAGGACGTGTTCGTCCAGATCGTGACCGAGGAGGAGGGCGAGGCGACGTCGCTGCGCGCGGCGCTGCGCGCCGGTGCCCCGGTCGAGGTGCGAGCATGAACAAGACCTGGCACGTCGCGGTGCGCGAGTTCCTGTCCACGGTGACCACGAAGGGGTTCGTCCTCGGCCTGCTCGTGCCTCCGTTGATGATCGGCTTGATGTCGATCCTCATGCCGCTTCTGATGAAGAACGATGCGCCGAAGATCGAGGGCGAGGTCGCGGTGGCCGATCCGACGGGCGCGATCGTCCCGCGGCTCGAGGCCTATCTCGCGCCCGAGGCGATCGTCGGGCGCCGCGAGGCCGCGCGGCAGCGGCTCGTCGAGCAGAACCCGGTGCTCCCCGTGGCCGAGAAGGCCGCCGGACCGCAGGCCAAGCAGGCGATGGACGCGCTTCTCGGCGAGGTCCCGCTGCTACGCGTCGTGCCCGTGTCGCCCGGCGAGTCGCTCGACACGGCGAAGGACGCCCTGCGCAAGGGCGAGGTCGCCGACGGTGGGCGGCTCGCGGTGGTTGCAGTCCACCCGGATGCGGTCACGCGCGGGGCCGACGCCCAGGCCTACGGCAGCTACGACCTGTTCGTGCGGGCCAAGCTCGACGACCGGATCGAGGACGAGATCCAGGACGGCATGCGCGACACGATCGTCGCCGCGCGGGTCGAGGCCCAGGGGCTCGACCGCGCGCAGATCGAGTCGCTGACCAAGGTGCCGCGGGTGCGCTCGACGACGGTCACCGCCGGCGGGGAGAAGCAGACGAACCAGGTGCTGAACATGCTCCTGCCCGCGGCGTTCATGGGGCTGCTCCTCGTGTCGGTCATGACCGGCGGCCAGTACCTGCTGACGACGACGATCGAGGAGAAGTCGAGCCGGATCGTCGAGGTGTTGCTCTCGGCGGTGTCGCCGATGCAGCTGATGACCGGGAAGATCCTGGGCCAGATGGCGGTCGGGTCGCTGATCCTGATGCTCTATGCCGGCATGGGGATCGCGGCCCTCGTGTCCTTCGCCGCGCTCGGTGTGCTCGACATGTCGCTGTTGATCTACCTCGGGATCTTCTACGTCCTGGCGTACTTCCTCATCGCGTCGTTCATGGCCGCGGTCGGCGCGGCGGTCAACGAGATGCGCGAGGCCCAGACCCTGATGACGCCGGCGATCCTGGTGATCATGTTCCCGTGGCTCCTGTGGTTGCCGATCACGCGCGATCCGAACGGGACGTTCGCCGTGGCCTGCAGCTTCATCCCGCCGATCAACACGTTCGTGATGATGCTGCGGATGACGACCACGACGCCTCCGCCGGCGTGGCAGGTGTGGGTGTCGATCGCGATCTCGATCGTCTCGGTCTACGTCGCCCTGCGGCTCGCGGCCAAGATCTTCCGCATCGGCCTGCTGATGTTCGGCAAGCCGCCGAACTTCGCCACCATGCTCCGCTGGGCCCGCATGGCCTAACGGCATAACGGGGACACTCTCCGTTTCTACCCCATTTGGGGCAGAAACGGTGCCTGTCCCCGTTTTCAGAGACGGCCGAACAGGAGCACGGTGCCGGCGAGGTCCATCTCGCGGCCGCCGAACAGCTCGTAGGTCGTGCCGACGCCGGGCAGCCCGCGCAGGTGCGTGCGCGACAGGTCGGTCTCGCCCGGGTCGCGCGCGCCGTTGCCTTCGGTCGCGCCGGCGAGGCCGTCGCCCGAGTTCGTCGGTCCGTACTCGATCGAGAACTCCCCGCTCGGGAACATGCGGATCGAGAACGTGTTCGACCCGATGTCCGGGAACTCCGGGACGTCCTTCCACTTCACGGTCAGGGAGTCCGGAAGCTCGACGATCGTGATGCGGCCTCGGAGCGCCGGGTTCAGGTCGTCCCACAGCGCGGCGATGCGCGGTGCGCCGATCAAGAACTCGGACACCGACTCCGTGAAGTCGATGTGCGCCCGGCCGAACGACACGAAGCCGTTCGCGTTCACGTTCACCCGGTTCCACAGCTGGCCCTGGAACGGGAACTCGAATGCGCGCAGCGGATGCTCGTAGCTCCCCTCGTCGCGCATCCCGATCAGCAAACCCTCGATCGTCTCGATCGACAGCACATACCGGCCGACCCGGCTCCCGCCGTCGAACTCGAGATCGGGGAACGTCGACACCGCGACCGCGTACGGCCCGGGCTCGGTCACGCGGTACACGAGCTTCGACAGCGAGCCCGCACCCCCATCGTCGTTCTGGGCCACGAGCGCACCGGTCCGCAGGTCGAACAGCCCGATGACCGTGTCGAGCGGGTTGCCGGGGAGCGTCTCGATCAGCAGGAACCGCTCGCCCGGAGCGTCGAACGCGTAGTAGTCGACGTCGCCGGGCGCGATGACGCTGAACCGATCGCGGCTGTCGAACGGCAGGCTGACCCGCGCCCCGCTGAACCGGTCGTCGTTCGGCTCGTCCCGGTCGCGGAACCCGCGCGGCGTGTTGAACGAGAGCGTACGCCCCGCGAGATCGTTGTCGCCGCCGTACCAGTCCCACACCGCGAGATCCGAGCGGCCGTTGGCCACCGGCTCGCCGGGTGGCCGGCCGAAGAGGCCGAGATTGACCTGCGGCTCGAGATGGGTCGTCACCTCCCGGCCGCACGTGTAGCCCGCCAGGCCGTCGCCTGCGCTCAGCTCGCCGTACGCCAGCTCGAAGCTCCCGTTCGACCGTTGCAGCTTGATGTGGAACGTGTTCGCGCCCTCGCGCGGGTACTCGGGGACCGCGTTCCAGCTCACGGTCAGGTCGTTCTGCGTCTCGTCGAACGAGACACCGTCCCCGCGGAGCGGGATCAGGTCGTCCCACAGCGCGGCGATCTGCGGCGGACCGGACAGGAACCCCCCCGGGGTCTCGACGCGCTGTCCGACCGGTTGATCGAACGACACCGTGCCGTTGGCGTTGACCCAGATCGAGTCGAACATCCGTCCGCAGAAATCGAACGGGAACGGCAGGAACAGCTCGAACGAGTCGTCGTCGATCAGCGGGATCGGTCCCGGCGGCAACCGGTTGATCATGATGTCGATGCCCGGCACCGTCGTCCCGGCCGGCGGTTCGACCGGCGTGTAGCTCGCCGGGTCGTCCGCGCCGTCGCGCGACTCGCCGGTCCCGTTGTAGAACTCCTCGGGCCCGGGCAGCGGCGAGAGCGGGTTCGTGCTGAACGCGCCGGCCAGGATCTCGTCGACGTACACCACGTAGGTCGCGCCGGGCGTCAAACCGTGCAGCGCGTAGCGCCCGGTGTACGGATCGGACTGGAACGGCAGGACGGAGTGATCCCCCGAGATCGCGGACACGGCGTCGTCGAACGGCGCGTCGACGTTCCGCGCGATGACGTTGACGCCCGTGAGCTTCGTCCGGCCGTTCGGACCGAGGATCGTGCCCTCGATCGTCCCGGTGGTTGCGCCGAAGTCGGGCTCGGGGTAGATCGTGGACAACGCCGCGCGGTCGTCCGCGGCGGGCGTCGCCTGGCCCCCGTGGAGGAGCAGCACGGGCGACATCGTCTCGATCCGTTCGGCGAGATCCTCCCGCGGGAACGTGTCGTGAGGGCTCGGACCGGTAGCGTCACCGAGCAGGGCGATCTGGAAGTTCACGGCCGAGTGCGCCAGGTTCGTGTAGTGGCCGAACTCGTGCACCTGGACCGAAAGCATCTCATCCTCGGGGAACCCCTCGATCAGGTATCTCCCGTTCATGAACCCCACGCCCTCGACGATCGTCCCCTGGCTGACGCTGATCCACTCCGGACCGGCGAAGCCCAGGATCCCCGAGTCGGGGCCGAACAGCAGATCGAAGATCTGGCCGAACTCGTCGTACACGATCGCGTTCAGCCCGTCGGGCGCCGTCGGGAACAGGTACGGGAGGAAGTTCAGACGCGTCACGTCGGCCGGGAGCGAGCCGGCGTTGCGGTAGCTCACGGTCGAGGTCGACACGGCCGCCCACCGGGCGAACGCCGCCTCGGTCTGGGCCACGGCGGCCGCGGGATCGAGCGTGCCGAGATACCCCGGATCGGGGTTGAATGGGATCTCCCGTCCTCCGTCGGGCCACACGTACGGCTGACCCGAATCCTGGACCACGAGCGGACCACCAGCGTCCGCCGGTGCCGCAATCGCGATCGCGGCGAGCACGAGAAAGCCGAGCCGAAGGCCGCGCACGGCGTCAGTTCCCCGCGAGGATCGCCCGGACCTCGGTGGCCAGGCGGGCGTAGGAGATCGGACCCCGCGCGGCGAACGACTCCGCGCGTCCCGGGGGTGCGAGCCCGACGTTGTCGAGCTCGTTGACCGCCTCTTCGTGCTCACCCTCCCCCGTGATGCGGAAGCAGCCCTGCCCCAGACCGACCGTCGTCGACAGCCCGATCGCGCTCGGGGCGGTGACGAACAGCACGTAGGACGATCCGACCGCGAGCGCCGGTGGCTCGGGCAGCACGCGGACCCAGCGCGCGTCTCCCGCGGTCACGGGCAGCGACTTGCCGATCGTCCGCAGCTCGACGACCGGCACGTCCTTCTCCGTCGTGAAGTCGCCCTTGAGCCCTTCGTCGACGCGGATCAGGAACGTTTGGGTCGGCAGGGTGCCCCCGCCGATCTCGACCGACCCCTCGTCGACCTCGAGAACCGTGCCGCGAAAGATCCGGCCGGCGTCGCGGCACAGATCCTCCAGGTTCATTCGCCGAACGGTCGTGGCGAAGGCGGCGCTCGAGACGATAGCAGCGGTCCCGAAGAGCGCGGCGAGGACGAGCAGGCCGACGTTGCGCCGCCTGGTGGCACGCATCCGGACCCCCTTCGCCCCTGCGTCCCGCGACCCTACCGAACCGGCCGCGAGGACTCCACCACTATACGCCGGTGCGCCCGCCCCGACTGGCGTTCCGCTCGCTATACTTCGGGCGCGCTGCGGGCGGACCGCAGGAGGGGCTCCGCTTGACCGCTACCACGTTCGCCCCGGGCGGGCCGAGTCGGTCGGCCGCCGGGCTGCGCTGGCTCGCCCGGCGCACGGGCGTCGATCTGCGGCCCGGGGAAGGCACGATGTGCCTCCTCCTGTTCACCGCGTTCTTCCTGCTCGTCACGTTCCAGTACGCGACGAAGAGCGTGCGCCAGTCGACGTTCATCGACGGGCTCGGCGCGACCTGGCTGCCGCTCGCGTACCTGTCGGTCGCCGTGTTCTCGCTCCCGCTGCTGTGGGCCTACTCGCGCCTCGCCGACCGCCTCGATCGCTACCGGGTCATGACCTACACGGTGCTCGCGATCGCGCTCTCGATGGTCGGCTGCTGGTGGCTCTTCGCTTACTCGTTCGCCTGGATCCCGTTCGCGTTCTACGTCTGGGTCTCGATCGTCTACGTCCTGACCGTCAGCCAGTTCTGGTCGTTCGCGAACCATGTCCTCGACGCGCGCCAGGCCAAGCGCCTGTTCCCGCTCGTCGGCGCGGGCGGCCTGCTCGGCGGCATCGCCGGGGGCCAGGTCGCGCGCTTCGTCAGCCAGCGCGTCGACACGCGGGCGACGTTCCTCGTCGCCGGCCTGTTTCTCGTGGCCACGGCGCTCCTGCTGCAGGTCGTCCGCCGCTCGGGGCAGGGCGCGGCGCCAGCGAAGGCCCCCTCCGCGTCCGACCGGATCGACCAAGCCCGGGGCGGCCTCGATACCCTCAGACGCTCGCCGCACCTGATGTCGATCGCCGCGGTCATGGCGCTGACCGTGATGGTCAGCCAGCTCGTCGACCTGCAGTTCAACTGGGCTGCCGAGGCCTGGACCCACGCCACGGGGCTCGACCAGCGCACCGCGTTCTTCGGCAACTTCTTCAGTATCATGGGTGTGTCGGCGTTCCTGTTCCAGCTCGCGTTCACGGCGCGGATCCACCGCTACCTCGGCGTCGGCTTCGCGATGCGGCTCCTACCGGTCACGATGGGACTCGGGACCGCGGCGCTGATCTTCACCGCGGCGATGTTCCCGGCGGGGCTGATCGCCTCGGCGTACCTGCTCAAGATCGGCGAGAACGGCCTGCGCTACTCGCTCGACCAGGTCACGCGAGAGCTGCTGTTCCTGCCCGCCCCCTCGGTCATGCGCCTCAAGGCCAAGGCGTACATCGACGTGTTCATCCAGCGCGGGGCCAAGGGGCTCGCCGGCCTGATCCTGCTGCTCGTGCCGCTCGGGATCCTGAGCGCGCGCGGGACGGCATGGGTCTCTCTCGTGCTGATCGCGGCGTGGCTCGTCGTCGTCGGCTGGGCGTACCGCGAGTACGTCCGCGCGTTCCGCGCGCGACTGTCCCAGCGCGAGCCCGAGGCGACGTTCACGATCGACATCTCGGACGTGACCACGCTCGAGATCCTGATGCAGAGCCTGGGGAGCGCCGACCGGCGCCAGGTGCTGTACGCGATCGACGTGCTCGAGGACAACAACCGCGGCCGCCTCGTCCCGCCGCTCCTGCTGTGCCACGACGATCCGACGGTGCGCCGCCGCGCGCTCGGTGTGCTGGCCAAGGTCGGAAGACGCGACGCGGCTCCGCTCGTCGAGCGCTTGCTCGCCGACGACGATCCCGAGGTGCGGGTCGAGGCGGTGCGCGCGCTCGTCGCGCTCCACGAGAGCGAGGCCACGGAGCTGATGCGCTCGCGCCTGCGCGATCCCGATCCGCGCGTGCGCGGGACGGCGATCGCGTGCCTGGCCGATCTGGGACGGGAGGACGATCGTGGCCTCGCCGACGCAGCGCTCGCCGACCTGCTGTCCGCGAACGACGCGGACATGCGCATCGAGGGGGCCAAGGCGATCGGCGGCGTGCGCGAGCCGCGGTACGACGCGCGCCTGGTCCAGCTGCTCTACGACACGAACCCCGCCGTGGCCCGCGAGGCGATCCGCGCCGTCACGCGCCGGGCGGCGCGGGACGGCTTCAACCCGGTCTACGCGCCGACGCTCGTCGCGCTCCTCGACAGCCGGCGGCTCAAGCACGACGCCCGCGAGGCGCTCGTGGCCCTCGGGCCGCACGTCGCGCCGGCCCTGGGGCACTTCCTGAACGACGCCGACGAGTCGCTCTGGGTCCGCCGAGCGCTGCCCAAGACGCTCGCGCGGATCGACACCGCCGAGTCGATCGCCACGCTGTGCGCCGCGCTCGAGCACGCGGACGACGGGTTCCTGCGCCGGAAGATCGTCGAGGCGCTCGGCACGTTCGACCGCGCGCGCATCCCCCAGCACGCGCGCGCACGGATCGAGGCCGCGGCGCGCGAGGAGGCGCGGCGCTGGCACGTGGCGGTCGGCCGGCTGACCGCCATCGGCGCGGAAAACCACGCGCGGGTCGAGGGCGCGCGGATCGTATGGGATCCACGGCGCGAGCCGGACCTGCTGATCCAGCTCCTGG
Source organism: uncultured Acidobacteriota bacterium (assembly GCA_963824225.1). Lineage (GTDB taxonomy): Bacteria > Acidobacteriota > Polarisedimenticolia > Polarisedimenticolales > Polarisedimenticolaceae > CAWGOF01. The sequence continues at coordinate 3,529,702 of CAWGOF010000003.1, forward strand.
CCGAGGGCGCGGAAGAGTACGTGCGCAACCTGTTCGCGCTCCTGGCGCTGCTCCATCCGCCGCACCACGTGTGGGCCGCGTACCGCGGGCTCGTCGGGGGGGCGACAGGCCTACGGACGCACGCGCTCGAGTACCTCGACAACACGCTGAGCGGCGACCTGCGTCGCACGGTGTTCTCGGTGATCGGGGACGATCCGCTGGCGGAGAAGGTGCGCTACGCCGCGAAGTGGTTCGGCGTGTCTGCCGGATCGCGCGTCCACGCGCTCGGCGCGCTCCTCGACGACGGCGTGAAGGGGACGCCCGACGCGCACGCGCGCGCGGTCGGCGCGCTGTACACGGTCTACGCGACGCGGCTGGCCGAGCTCTACGCCCAGGTCGAGCGGCTCGCGCGCGTGGCCCACGACCGTCTGGTGCGTGAGACCGCGGGCTGGGTCGTCGAGCGGCTGAAGATCGACACGGTCGGATAGAGGGGAAAACGTGGCCGAGCTTGCGGGCATCGAGACGGTGATGTTGCTCCAGAGCGCGGACCTGTTCGCCCACTGTCGCGCCGAGGAGACGCTGCGCATCGCGGCCATCGCCCGCGAGCGCACGTTCAAGGCGGGCGAGACGGTGTACGAGAGGAGCGGCGCTGCGGAAGCGCTGTACTGCGTCGTACGCGGTGAGGTGCAGGTCCAGAACGACAGCGGCCCGCCGAGGAGCATCGGTCCGCTCAACACGTTCGGCGTCGAGGAGATCCTGAGCGGCCGGCTGCGCGGCGCGACCGCGGTCGCGACCTCGGATACGCTGGTCCTGGCCATCGACGCCGAGGACTTCTTCGACCTCCTGGCCAACAACGTGGAGATCGTCCGAGCCCTGTTCCGTCACCTGATCGACCGGTAGGACAGGAAACAAAGGAGGGAGCCATGGCCGGTGCCGAAGCCGTTCGGCTGACCAAGCTCGCGTCCTGCTCCGGTTGAGCGGCCAAGATGGGCCCCGAGGCCCTGGCGCAGGTGCTGCGTCCGCTCGCCGCGATGTTCGACCCGCGTGCGTTTCCCGATCTGGTGCTCGGCCTCGAGTCGCCGGACGACGCCGCGGTGTGGAAACTCGACGACGAGCGGGCGATCGTGCTGACCGCCGACTTCTTCCCGCCGGTCGTCGACGACCCGTACAGGTTCGGCCAGATCGCCGCGGCGAACTCGCTGTCGGATCTGTTCGCCATGGGCGCGACGCCGCTCTTCGGCATCAACCTCGTCGGCTTCCCCGACGACCTGGACCGCAAGATCCTGACCGAGATCCTCCGCGGCGGCGGCGACAAGGTGAAGGAAGCGAACGCCGCGGTCGCCGGCGGCCACACGACAAGCGACGCCGAGCCGAAGTATGGCCTCGCGGTGGTGGGCCTGGTCCATCCGCAGCAGATGTGGACCAAGGGCGGCGCACAGCGCGGCGACGTGCTCTTCCTGACCAAGCCGCTCGGCACGGGCGCGATCACGACGGCGCTCAAGAACGACGAGGCCGACCCCGCGCATCTCGACGCCGCGATCGAATCGATGGCCCGCCTGCACCTAAAAGCGGCAGAGACGCTGAAGCGTTTCCCCGGTGCGCTCCACGCGGCGACCGACATCACGGGCTTCGGCCTCTCGGGCCACGGCCACGAAATGGCCGAGGCGTCGAAGCTCGCGTTCGCGCTGCGGTTCGATGCGCTCCCGATCCTCCCCGGCGCGCTCGACTACCTGCGCGCGGACAACATCCCCGGCGGCGGCCGCCGCAACCGCGAGTACTACGGCCGCTGGGTCCACCCGGAGCGGAGCCTGACCGAGGAGCAGCTCGCGCTGCTCCACGACCCGCAGACCTCGGGCGGGCTCTTCGTTGCCGTCGCACCCGACCGGGCGAACGAGATCGAGGCCGCGCTCCGCGCGGCCGGCGAACCGGTGTGGCGCATCGGGGAAGCGGTCGACGGGGAGACCGGAACCCTGAAGATCGTGTGAGGCGCCGCGCTCAGTCCAGGCGCACGTAGCTCGGCGCCGTCCCACCCTCGACGAGCCAGCGGTAGCCATCTTGCATTCGCTCGGCCACGCTCGACCACGGGAAGGTTCTCGCGATCCACGTCCGTCCGCGGCGGCCCATCTCGTTGAGGGGCTCGGGCTCAAGACGCAGCGCGACCCGCAGGCTCTCGCTCAGGCAGTCCACCGAGTTCTCGATCCACCAACCGCAGCCCTGGGGCTCGATCTCGCGCCACGGCGCGCCCTGGGAGGCGATGACCGGGAGCTCGTGGGCCAGGGCCTCGGCGATCGTCACGCCCCAGTTCTCGTGGTGCGTCGGTTGGACGTAGAGGTCGGCTGAGCGGTACTCCGCCGTCTTGCGCTCCTCGGGCACGTAGCCGACGAACTCCGTGCGTGCGGCCCGCCATTCGACGGCGAGGCGCTGTAGCTCGGCGAGATGCCCATGCGTGTCCGGTCCGGCGATCCGCAGCTCCCACTGCGGGAAGGCGTCTTGCACGTTGCACCATGCACGCAGGAGGCGTTCGACGCCTTTCTCCCGAACCACGCGGCCGAGGTACAGCAACCGGCGGCGGCCGTTCGGAGCGGCGATCCGCTCGGCCAGATTCGGGATCGCCACGCCGTTGGGGACGATCACTACCGGCGCCGTGAGCCCCAGATTGCGCATGTCCTCGTACTCGCTCATCGCCGTGGCGTGGAGACAGGCCGCGCGAGCCAGGTTGCTTCTCTGCCCCAGGTACCAGGCCGACATCTTGCGAAAGCGGTGCCGGCGCATGGCCCCGGGCGCGAGAGTCCCGCGCGGCGAGACCACGAGGTGACTCCGTGTGCTTCGCACGGCGCGGGCGGGGTAGATGTTCGGCATGAGCCACAGGCTGTGGCTGTGCAGCACGGCGCCGCGCTCGGCCGCGTCGCGCAACGCGGCCTTCATCTGTGGCGACGCGCCGATGCGCGCCAGCAGCCTCGAGCGCGGATGGACGTGCAGCGCGACCCCGAGCGGCTCGATCGGTGGGCAGGGCTCGAGCACGTGCAGGTGCACGCGGTGTCCGAGAGCGGCGAGAGACTCGCACAGGGTCGGTACCGTGTAGCGCGGGCCGCCCGGCTCGTCGATGTTCGCCGTGACGTGATGCAACGTCAGGTCGGACATCGGACTAGAGGCGGTGCGCCGAGCGAAGCCCGCCGGCGAGGATCGCACCGCCGCCAGCATCGAGCACGATGGCGCTTGGAGCCAGGAGCTGTTGCTCGGACAGCTCGGGGTCGCCGGCCAGGACCAGAACGGCGGTGATCCGGCTCGTTGCGAGCTCGTCCGTCACGATCCGCGGCACGGGGACGGAGTCGACCTCGAAGCTGTCGATGCGGCTATCGACGTACATCGTCTCGGCGCCGCGGGCGCGCAGCAGCCGCACGACGTCCCGTGCGGGCGTGGCCGTGGTGTCCGCCGACCCGGGCTTGAACCCCAGGCCCACGAGGAGCACGCGTGCCGCGTCGAGCTTCGCCCCGTTGCTTCGGAGCACGGCGTCCAGCCGATCGACGACGCGGGCGGAGTGCTCGGCGTTGGCCGCGATCGCCGCGTCGAGCAACGGCGAGCGCTTGCCGGTTGCGCGCGCGACGTCGCCGAGCATGCGCAGATCGTTGGGCAGGCAGTGGCCGCCGACCCCCGGGCCCGGGTGAAACGCGTAGTAGCCGAACGGCTTGGTCGCCGCGGCGTCCGAGACCTCGCGCGCCGAGACGCCGAGCTCGTGGGCCAGCCGTGCGACCTCGCCGACGAGGGCGATGCCGACCGACAGAAACGCGTTCTCGAGCAGCTTGCTCAGCTCCGACACCTCGGGTGCCGAGACGGGCACGACCGTGTCGCAGATTCGGCGCAGCAACGTCTCGGCCGGTCGTGTCGCGTGCTCGTCGACGCCGGCGACGAGGTGCGGAATCCGTTTCAGCATTTGCCAGTCATGGCCGACGGCGAGGCGCTCCGGGCTGTGAGCCACGAAGCAGTCTGCCCGCTCGCCGAGCCAACCGGCGAAGCGGCGCGTCGTCCCCGGAGGCACCGTGCTCTCGAGGAGCACGAGGCGCTCGCCGGGAATGGCGCGCAGGGTCGACGCAACGTCCAGCAGCGCTTCGAGGTCGACCTCGCCGCTTGCGGACACGGGAAGTCGCACGGCGACGAACACGGCATCGGTGCCGTTCAACACCGCAGGGTCCGTGCCCACGGACCGCGGCCGCGGACCGCTTGCACCCTGCGATCGGGTGGCCCTGTAGCGATCGACGGCCGCGCGATCCCGGTCCACACCGTGGGCCTCGATGCCGCAGGCGACAAGGGCGTCCATCACGGTCGAGCCGATGAAGCCCAGGCCGATGACGCCGCAGCGGCACTCGCCACCGTGCAGCCTCGCGGCCAGGCGCTCGGCAGCGCGCGCGCGCGCGTCGTACGTCGCCTCGGCGTTCATGGAACGGGTCTCGCGAGCAGCCTAACACTGTATGATCTCGCGAGAAAGCGAACGCAATGACCCGAGCGGTGCTGATGCTGGGCGGTCGCTCGCGCAGGATGCGCGCGACCCGCGGGCCCGAGCACAAGATGCTGGCCGAGGTGCTCGGTGTGCCGATCGTCGAGCGCAACATCGGCTACCTCCTGGCCGCCGGGTTCCGGCACGTGATCGCGGTGGCCAGCTCCGAGGAGCGAGCGTTGCTGCGGTTCCTCGAGTCGCGCGGGCGCGCGCTGGCGGCCGCACGACGGTCACGCTTCGAAGTCGTCGTCGAGACGCGCCCCCTGGGGACGATCGGAGCCGTGCGCCAGGTGGCCCGGCCGGGCGATGTGCTGTTCGTCATGGCCGGAGACAACCTGACGGCTCTCGATCCGCGCCGGATGGTCGCGCACCATCGTCAGAGCGGCGCGGCGATGACGGTCGCCACGCACCGCTACGAGCTGCGGTCGCCGTTCGGCGAGGTCCAGGTGGTCCGGGGTCGGATCCGCGGTTATCGCGAGAAGCCGGTCCGGCGAGTGCCGATCTCGAGCGCGCTGTACGTCGTGAGCGCGGACGCGGCGGCGCGCATTCCAGCGGGGTCCCGGTGCGACGCGCCGGACCTGGTCCGACGGCTGCTGCGCGAGAAGCGGGTGGTGTCGGCGTATGTCCACGACGCACCGTGGATCGACGTGAACGACCGCGAGACGCTCGTCGAGGCCGAGCGGCTCGTCGAGCGACATCCCGAGGCGTTCGAATTGTGGCGCACACGACCCGACCGGGAGACGACGTGCTTCGTCGGTCGACGTTCCGATCGCATCGCGATTCGCTGGCGACCCGCGCGCGCACACGTCCCCGGCGCGTGGGAGCTGCCCGAGCTACCGGGAAGGCCGGCACGCACGGGGCCCGGCGTCAAACCGCTGGTGGTGTTCGACTGCCTGGATGCCCGGACGCGGCGCTTGATCCGGCACCACGTGGTTCACGCGGAACTGGATCGCCTTCCGCGGGAGCGCGGCGCCTATCGCTGGCTCACCGTGACCGGTTCCGTCCCGGCCCGTGCTGCACCTGCACTGCGCCGAGCGATCGCGCACCTGCGCGCGTCGGGTGAGTTTGATCTTGACCAGCCCCAGCCCTCGGCGTAGTGATTGCAACAGGCCGGCAGGGTCGGGGAGCAGGGGATGCATCGTGTCGGATCTTGATCCGACTCCGCAGCCGCTCGAGTCGGGCGCGCTCCCGTGGACGGAGCGTCCGGCCCGACGGCTGGCCCGCGCTCGACGGGACCATGCGTATCCGGTCGAGATGGTCGAGGGACTGCTCGGACCGCATCCCAAGAAGCTCGTCGACCTGCTCGATCGGCGCCGATCGCTCCTCGTCACCACGCCGACGGTATCGCGCCTCTACGGCCAGCACCTCGTGCGCGTGCTGCGCGAGTCCGGCGTCGACGCGACCCTGTTCGAGCTCGCGTGCCGGGAAGACGACAAGTCGGTCGAGCGTGTCCTCGACGTGTGTCGGGAAGCACAGCGTATCCATCTCGATCGCAGCGGCTTCCTCCTCGGACTCGGCGGCGGCGTCGTGCTCGACGTGACCAAGGTCGCGGCGAGCTGGTACCGCCGCGGCGTGCGGTTCGTGGCCCTGCCGACCACGCTCATCGGCCAGTGCGACGCGGGCATCGGGATCAAGGGAGCGATGAACCTGGGTGCGTCGAAGAGCCTCCTGGGCTGCTTCCACCCGCCTGCGGCGGTGGGGATCGATCCGTCCGTGCTGGCCACCGTTCCGCGCCCGTTCCTGCAGGGCGGCCTGTCGGAGATCGTCAAGATCGGCGCCGTGTGCAACGGCGACCTGTTCGAGCGGGTCGAGCGGTACGGGTGCCGTCTGCTCGACAGCGCATTCCGCGAGCCGCGGGCGGCGGGGCGGTCGATCCTGTGGGATGCGATCGACGGCATGCTGGCCGAGCTCGAGCCGAACTTCTACGAGGACCGGAGCTTCGAGCGCCTCGTCGATTTCGGACACACGTTCAGCCCGCTGATCGAGGCCGAGTCGGGCTTCGCGATCCGACACGGCGAAGCGGTGGCCATCGACATGGCGCTGTCGTGCGCCATCGCCCATCGCCTGGGGCACCTGCCCCGGGGCGTCGCCCATCGGATCGTCGAGCTCCTGCTCGACCTGGGCCTTCCGATCCACGCGCCCGTGGTCACGGCGGCGCTGTGCGTGCGGGCGACCCACGCGGCGCGCCTGCACCGCGGCGGGGCGGTCAATCTCGTGCTCCCGACGCGCGTGGGCGGCGGAACGTTCGTCGAAGCGGAGGACGACCTGTCGCTCGGGCTGTTCGCCGCCGCGCTCGACGAGCTGCGCGAGCTCTCGCCGGCGACGCACGCGACGAGCGCGCCGCCTCGGGGGGGAGCGTGCCTCGTGTTCGACGTCGGTGGAACGACGCTGCGTGCCGCGGTCTACGATTCGCGCACCGAATCGATCGTGCGTGCGACGCGGTGCAGCGCGTCGAGCTTCCAGACCCACCCCGATCTCGACCTGCGGGGGCTGCGTCAGCGGCTGCTCGAGGACCTGTCGGCGATGGCCGCAGGTCTGCTCGACGGGGAGAGCCCGGCGACGGTCGTGGTCGCGTTTCCGGGACCGATCGGGCGAGGCGGTTCGGTGCTCGCCGCCCCGACGCTGTGGGGCTCGTCGATCGACCGACCGGTGCGCCTCGACCACGACCTGCGGATCCTGTGGCCCGCGGCGCGGATCCACGTGCTCAACGACGTCGCCGCGGCGGGCTATCGCTACCTGCGCCACCCACAGGACGATTTCTGCATCGTGACGGTCGGGTCGGGCATCGGCCAGAAGACGTTCGTGCGCGGCGCGCCGATCGTCGGGGCGGCCGGCCGCGGCGGCGAGATCGGCCACTTGCAGGTCGATCCATCGCCCGACGCCCCGCGCTGCGATTGCGGCGCGCCGGGTCACCTCGGCGCGATCGCGTCGGGGCGCGGTGCTCAGACTGCGGCGCGCCGGTGGGCGCTGGCCGAGCCAGTCGCGTTCGCCGGATCGGCGGTCGCGATCGCGAGCGCCGGCGACCCGGAGCGCATCGACTGCGAGATGCTCGTGGCCGCGTTCCGGGGCGGCGATCCGTGGGCCGCGGCGTTGATCGGCCGCGTCGCCGAGCCGCTGGGCCGCGCCCTGGCCTCGATCCACCTGTCCACGGGTGTCGAGCGCTTCGTCGTGTACGGCGGCTTCGCCCTCGCGCTGGGGGACGCGTATCGCATGGAGCTCGTGCGTGCGGCGGCTCGGTCGTGCTGGATTCCGAGCCAGGACTGGGACGCGATGGTCGAGCTCGGCTTCGCCGACGACGATTCCGGGCTGATCGGGGCCGGACGGTTCGCCACGAGGTTCGCGTCGTGAAGGTCGCGCGGTACAACTACGCCGCGCAGCTCGACGGCGAGCTCGACGCGGTGCTCGACGACATCCGGACGATGCTCGTCGAGGGCCGGTATCTGCTGTGCTCCGAGGTTCGCGAGTTCGAGCGCCAGTTTGCCGAGTACGTCGGCGCGTCGCATGCGCGCACGGTCAGCACCGGCACGGACGCGATCACGATCGGCTTGAAGGCTCTGGGCATCGGTCGCGGCGACGAGGTCGTGACCCAGGCCAACACGTTCCACGCCACGGTGGCCGCGATCCGCCTGGTCGACGCGACGCCGGTGCTCGTCGACTGCGACGAGCGATCGTACTTGATGGATACGCGGCAGCTCTCTGACGTGATCACGGATCGAACGGTCGCGGTGATCCCGGTCCACCTGTACGGCAAGGCCACCCCGATGCAGCCGCTCCTCGAGCTGGCCGAGCGCCTTAGCCTGCCGATCCTCGAGGACGCAGCCCAGGCCCACGGTGCGGAGTGGAACGGCCGGCGCGTCGGTGGGATCGGCACGCTGGGGTTCTTCAGCTTCCACCCGAGCAAGAACCTCGCCGCCGCCGGCGACGGCGGCGCGATCGTGTGCCGCGACGCCCGGCTCGACGAGGCGGTCCGCCAGAACCGGGAGCTCGGCCAGGTCGGACAGAACCACCACGTGCGCGTCGGCTACCACAGCAAGCTCGATGCGATCCAGGCCCGGATCCTGTCGGCCAAGCTGCGGCACCTCGATGCGTGGAACGGCGAGCGGCGGCGCGTCGCGCGCTCGTACCGCGCCGCGCTCGAAGGCTTGCCGATCGGCTTCCAGGCGTGGGACGAGGGCGAGCAGCACGTGTTCCACCTGTTCCAGGTGCGCACGGATCGACGCGACGCGCTCCTGGCCGATCTCCTCGAGGCGGGAGTCGATGCCGTCGTGCGGTATCCGACTCCGATTCACCTTCAGCCGGCATTCGCCGACCTGGGATGGCGGCCCGGACAGTTCCCCGTGGCCGAGCGGCTCGCTCGCGAGCTGCTGTGCTTGCCGATCCGGCCCGACATGCGCGAGTCCGAGGTGTCGTACGTCGCGGATCGGGTCCGCCGGTTCTTCGGGGGTCGGTGAGCCGGTGCGCCGCCTGGCGGTGATCGGCGGAAGCAGCCCGTTCTCCGCGGCGCTGATCGATGCGCTCGCGCAGCACGAGCCGGTCCTCGCGGCGCGTGAGCTCGTGCTGCAAGGTCGCAGCCACCCCACGCTGTCCCTGCTCCGGGACTACGCCGAGCGACGCTTGGGACCCCTGGGCTGGACGATCGCGACGGCGACGCACCGCGAGGCCGCGCTCGAGAACGCGGAGGTCGTCCTGCACCAGCCGCGCTACGGCAGCCTCGAGCTGCGCGCCCAGGGCGAGGACCTGTGCCAGCGCCACGGAGCGCCGGCCGACGAGACGCTCGGCCCCGCAGCCCTGCTCAGCGCCCTGCGCACGCGCTCCGCGGTCGACGAGTTCGCGATCGCAGCCCAGCGCTATGCGCCGGATGCGTGGATCCTGAACCTGACGAACCCGCTGAGCCTGGTCACCGCGCGCATCGCAAGGGCCGGGTTGCGCTGCATCGGGCTGTGCGAGCTGCCGTGTGTCACGCGCGACGAGGTGGCCCGTGTGCTCGAGGTCTCACCGACCGCCTTGGACTGGCAGTACGCTGGGTTGAACCACCGCGGCTTCCTGTACGAACTCCGGCACGGCGGTGCGGATCGTCTCGCCGAGCTGGTCGCGCGCCTGGGGGACGACCGCTTGCTCGGCATCTCGGCGGCGACGATCGAGGAGCTCGAGGCCGTTCCGTTGAAGCAGTTCCGGATGGTCGTCGAGGACGCGCGACCGAGGCCGCGGGCGCGCGAGCTGTCGGCTCTGCGTCAGCGGATCGTCGCCGAGCTCGATGACGGGATCGACGCGAGCCCCGCCGCGCTCTCCGAGCGCTACATGGAGTGGTATCCCCGGGCGGTCGTGCCGATGCTCGCCGCGCTCGACGGCGAGGAGCCGGTCGTCCTCGTCGCCACTTTCCCGGACGGCGACGGGGTGGCGCGAGAAACGAAGGCCGAGGTGTGCGCGAAGCGAATTCGACCGGTTGCGGCACAGCCGGCCCCGCCGCGCGTGCAGCACTGGATCGACACGTTCGAGCGTCACGAAGCCGCCGTGGCGGCCGCCGTCGAGCACCCGACGCCGCAGCTCGTCGAGCGCGCCGTCGGGCTCGACCCGACGCTCGCCGGGCGGCCGATCGCCGATCTCGTCCGGGACCTGCTCCGCGAGGCTCGTCCGGAGCTCGTCTCGTGATGCAGCGTGGACTGTCGGTGGCCATCGTCGGATGCGGTCGGATGGGCCGCATCCGTGCCCGGGCCGCAGCCGGCCACGGCGCGAGGGTGATCGAGGTCTGCGATGTGGAGTCGGATCGTGCGTGCGAGCTCGCGGCCACGCTGCCCGACTGCGTCGTGCGCGCCGAGCCATTGGGCCTGACCTGGGACCGGCTCGATGCGGTCTTCGTGTGCACGCCGCCCTTCGCGCGAGGACCGGTCGAGCAACTGGCCATCGAGCACGGGGTGCCGTTCCTCGTCGAGAAACCGGTCGGCCTGAGCGCATCCGGCGTGGCCGCAGTCGCCGACGCGCTGGCCCGCCGCCCGGTTCTCTCGGCCGTCGGGTACATGAACCGCTATCGCGAATCGGTCGAGCGAGCGCGTGAGCTGCTGCGGGGTGAGACGGTGCTCGGCCTGGCGTGCAACTGGATCGGCACCCCGTACCGCGTCGCATGGTGGGCCCGGCCGGAGCTGTCGGGGGGAGCGATCAACGAGCAGACGACGCATCTCGTCGATCTCGGTCGGTACCTCGTCGGCGAGATCGTCGAGGTCCAGGGGATGGCGACGCCCCCCGATACCGACGGCCGCACGACCGCGGGGTTCAATCTGCGCTACCGCGACGGTGCGCTGTACTCGTTGTTCTACAGCTGCGGCGGCGAGTCGAAGATGATCACGCTCCAGGCGTTCACCCCGCGCGCGAGCGTGGCGCTCGACGGATGGGAGTTCCACCTGCGTCCGCCCCACGGGACCGGGTCGCACGACATCGCCCCGAGCGACCGGGATGCGGTGTTCCACGTCGAGGTCGCCGCGTTCCTCCGGGCGGTCGAGCGCAAGGCGCCGGACACGATCCGCTGCAGCTTCGAGGACGGGATCCGCACGCAGCTCGTCGTCGACGCGTTGTTCCGGTCGCTGGCCAGTGGCAAGGTCGAACCGGTGGCCCAGGAGCCCGGCCCATGACCCCGGGGATCGCCAAGGCCGTGATCCTCGGGGCCAGCATCGCGATGATCGCGATCCGCGCGCCGCACGGCCAGCGCAGCCGGAACGTGAAGGTCAAGGACGATCGCCAGGGCGCGCGCGAGTCGGTCCTGCTCGCGTTCGCCGTGCTGGGCTTCGTCGTGCCGCTGATCTGGGTCCTGTCGCCGTGGCTTGCGTTTGCCGATTATCCGCTGCGCCCCGTTCCGTTCGTCGCCGGTGTCGTGCTGCTCGTCTCCGGGCTCTGGCTGTTCCATCGATCGCACGCCGACCTCGGCACGAACTGGTCGATCACGCTGCAGCTCCGGGAGACGCACCAGCTCGTGGCCCGCGGCGTGTATCGACGCATTCGCCACCCGATGTACGCGGCGCTGTTCCTGTACTCGATCGGGCAGCTGCTCGCGCTGCCGAACTGGATCGCGGGACCGTCGTACCTGGTTCCGTTCGGGATCCTGTTCGTGCTGCGAATCGGCGCCGAGGAAAAAATGATGCTCGATGCGTTCGGTGAGGAGTACCGGACGTACATGTCGCGCACGAAACGCATCGTGCCGGGAGTCTGGTGATCCCCCGTATCGTATGATCTTCCTGGCGACGCGGGAGGAACGATGACCACGATGCGGGTAGCGCAGGTCTCCCGTCCCAACGGACCGCTCGAGGTCGTCGAGCGCCCGATCCCCGAGCCGAGCGCCGGATCCGTGCGGATCCGCGTCCAGGCGTGCGGGATCTGTCACAGCGATGCGTTGGTCAAGAGCGGTGGCTGGCCGGGCATCGAGTACCCACGCGTGCCGGGGCACGAAGTGGCCGGCGTGATCGATGCGGTCGGTCCCGGAGTGCCGAGCTGGAAACCCGGGCGCCGCGTCGGCGTCGGCTGGCACGGCGGACACTGCGGCCACTGCGATCCGTGTCGCCGCGGCGATTTCTTCGCCTGCGTGACGGGACGGATCACCGGCATCTCGTCCGACGGCGGATACGCCGAGTACATGATCGCGCCCGCGAGCGCGCTCGCCCGGATGCCAGCCGAGCTCCCGCCCGTCGCTGCGGCTCCGCTGATGTGCGCGGGGGTCACGACGTTCAACGCGCTGCGCAACAGCGGCGCGGGGCCGGGGGAGCTGGTGGCGATCCTCGGCTTAGGCGGGCTCGGTCACCTGGGCGTCCAGTACGCGTCGAAGATGGGGTTTCGCACGGTCGGAATCGCGCGCGGCCGGCACAAGGAAACGCTGGCCCGCGAGCTCGGCGCGACCGAGTACATCGACAGCCAGGCCCAGGATCCGGCGGCGGCGCTCATCGAGCTCGGCGGTGCGAAGGTCATCCTCGCGACCGCGACGAGCGGCGAGGCGATGAGCGCCGTGCAGGGCGGCCTCGCGGTCGGCGGAACCCTGCTGATCGTCGGGGCCGCGCACGAGATGCAGATATCGCCGCTCGCGCTGCTCGCCGGTCGGCGCGCGATCCGCGGCTGGTACTCCGGGACGTCGATCGACGGCGAGGACACGCTCGCGTTCAGCGCGCTCTCGGGCGTGCGGCCGATGAACGAGACGTTCCCGCTCGACCAGGCCGCCCTGGCCTACGACCGCATGATGAGCGGCAAGGCGCGATTCCGCGTGGTGCTGACGATCGGGTCGTAGGGCGCCGCGTGCACGAAGCGGATCGCCGCATCGGGATCGGGTCGGGGCTCGCCGTCCTGGGCCTCGGCGTCCTGTACGTGGCGACGGGCGCTCTCGGGATGCTCCTGGGCGACGAGCGGCCGGAGAACTTCGGCATCGTCGATCCGGCGCTCGCGATCCTCGAGGTGCTGCTCATCCTGTCCGTGCCGCCGATGATCGCGCTGATGTCCGCGGTTCATTCATGCGCACCGCCGGACCGCAAGACGTACAGCCGCGCGGCGTTCGGGTTCATGGTGCTGCTCGGCGGGACGACGATGGCAGTTCACTTCGTCGAGCTGACGGTCGCGCGCCGGATCGCGCTCGACAGCGTGCCCGGGCTGGCCCAGGTCCTGTCGTTCCGCTGGCCGGCGGTCGCGATGGCTCTCGACCTGCTCGCGTGGGACGTGTTCCTCGGCTGCTCGATGCTTCTCGCCGCGCCGGTATTCGACCGAGGCGGGCCGCGGCGACGCTGGGTCAGGCGGAGCATGATCGCCAGCGGCGCGCTGTGTCTCCTCGGGACCCTCGGTCCGGCGACCGGGAACCTCGCGTTCCAGCCGATCGCCGTCCTGGGCTACGCGTTCGTATTCCCGCTCGTGTGTCTGGCCCTCGCGCTGTATTTTCGTCAACCGGACTAGACAGGAGGATGTCGCGTGCCCACCCGCTCCCAAGCGAAGGCAAAGAACGATGACCCGCTCCTCGCGTTGTGCCGGGCGCTTCCGGGCGCGACCGAGGACGTGAAGTGGGGGAGCGACCTCGTGTTCTCGGTCGGCGGCAAGATGTTCGCTGGCTTTCAGCTGCCCGCGCGCGTGCCCGTCGGGTTCAAGGTCGCTCCCGCCACCTTCGACATGTTGATCGGACACGACGGGATCATCCCGGCGCCCTACGCCGCCCGGTTCCACTGGGTCAGCGTGACGGACCGGAAACGCGTCCCGCTCGGAACGCTCAAGGACCTGCTGACCGAGTCCCATCGCCTGGTGGCCGAGAAGCTTCCGCTCAAGACCCGCAAGAAGCTCGGTCTCTAGACATGCCGACGCCCGACGAAGCGAAGGCCAAGGCGGCCGCGGCGTACAACGCGGCGGCGCACTTCTACGACGACCCGACGAACACGTTCTGGGACCGGTTCGGGCGCGGGACGATCGAGCGCATCGGCCTGCGACCGGGAGCGCGCGTGCTCGACGCGTGCTGCGGGGCCGGGGCATCGGCGATTCCGGCGGCCGAGCAGGTCGGCCCGCAGGGGTCGGTGCTCGGCGTCGATCTCGCGCACGAGCTGCTCGCTCTGGCTCGGGCCAAGGCTCGTGTCCGGCGACTCGAGAACGTCGAGTTCCGCGTCGGCGACATGCTCGATCCGGAGCTGACGGGCTCGGCGTTCGATGCCGTGGTCTGTGTGTTCGGCATCTTCTTCGTTCCCGACATGGCCGATGCGGTGCGCTCGCTGTGGAGCGCGGTTCGCCCGGGAGGGCGGCTGGCCATCACGACGTGGGGGCCGGACCTGTTCGAGCCCGCCTCGACCGCGTTCTGGAACGCGGTGCGCGAGGAGCGGTCCGATCTGTACAAGGGGTTCAACCCGTGGGATCGCATCTGCCAGCCCGAGCCGTTGCGCGAGCTGCTGCGGGAGGCCGGGATCGATCGTGCCGACGTGGTGGCCGAAGCGGGGACGCAACCGATCCCGTCGGGCGAAGCCTGGTGGTCGGTCGTTCTCGGCTCGGGGTATCGCGGCACGATCGAGGAGCTCGACGTCAAGGGCCGCGAGCACGTGCGCCTGGCGAACATGCGGTTCATTCGCGAGTCCGGGACCACATCGATCGAAACCAACGTAGTCTATGCCGTCGCCGAAAAGGAAGAGTAGGGCATGAGCGTGCGCGTCGTGCGCCTCGGAACGGCGCGCGTCCCGGGCGAGGGACCGCGGATCGGCACCGTTCGCCGGCCTCCGCGCGGCGTGCCGAAGTCCCAGTTCTCGAAGCGGAACTGGTACGACGTGTGGTTCCCGAACCTCGCCCCGAGCCTCTCGACGATGAAGCTCGGGCTCGCGGCGAAGACACCGGCGCAGTGGTCGGCGTACGCGCGGAAGTACAACGCCGAGATGGCTGAGCCCGCGGCCCGTCACGATCTCGAGCTCCTGGCGACGCTCTCGCACACGGCGAGCTTCTCGGTCGGCTGCTACTGCGAGAACGAGGAACGCTGCCATCGGTCGATCTTGAAGCGCCTCCTCGTCGAGCGCGGAGCCAAGGTCGAATCGCCCGTGGGCTAGAATACCCGGCCCATGGACCCCCTGTACGAACCGTTGCAGCGGCTGCTCGAAGGCAACGTCCTCACCCCCGACCAGTACACGAACGACCTGCTGACGAACTTCGGGCAGATCCACCATTGGACGCCACGGTTCGTGGTCGAGCCGCGCACCACGGCCGACGTGGCCGCGGTCGTGCGCTTCGGCCGCGAGCACCGCATCTCGGTGTCGACGCGCGGGTCCGCGCACAGCCAGAGCGAGCTCGCGATCTCGGACCGCGGGATCTTGCTCGCGATGCGCTCGATGGGCCAGATCCACGCGCCCGACCCCGATCGTGAGACGATCGACGTGGACGGCGGCGCCGTGTGGCGCGACCTCGTACATCACCTCAAGCGCTTCGACCTCGCGCCGCACGTGCTCACGAACAACCTGGGGGTGACGATCGGCGGGACGCTGTCGATCGCCGGGATCGGCGTGGCCTCGTTCCGCCACGGTACGCAGGGCGACAACGTCGAGGAGCTCGAGGTCGTGACGGGAGCGGGGGAGGTCGTCACCTGTCGCCCCGACGATGACCTGTTCTGGAGCGTGATCTCAGGTCTCGGGCAGGTCGGGATCATCACCCGGGCGCGGCTCAAGCTGCGACGCACGAAGGCCATGACGCGCACGTACTACCTGCTGTACGACGATGTGCGGCGGTTTCTCGGCGACGCCAAATCGGCGATGGACTCGGACGCGTGGGACCACCTCGAGAGCTGGGCCTCACCGAGCCCTCAGGGCACGCGGCCCGTCTCGGGGCGCCGGCAGGTGTTCGCGCGCTGGTTCTATCCGTTCCACCTGACGGTCGAGTTCGACCCGGGCTCGCCGCCCGATGACCGGAAGCTACTGCGGGGGTTCAAGCCGTACGAGCACCTGTACACCGACGATGCGCCGACGATCGACTTCTTCGAGCGCCTCGTGCCGATCTTCGAGCTGTGGCGCAAGGCCGGGACGTGGGAGCACGTGCACCCGTGGATGGAGGTCGTGCTGCCGTACGAGACGGCGGCCGACTACATCGACCAGGTGCTGCCCGATCTGCCGCCCGGGATCCTGATCGGCGGCCACGCGCTCCTGTGGCCGGCCAAAGGCACGACCTCGCGCTCGCGGCTGTTCATGCGGCCGCCGGGCGAGGATCTCGTGGGCTTCGGCATTCTGCCGGCGATCCCGCCGCGGTTCTGGTCGCAGGTGCGACCGCTCCTCGACAACGCGAGCCGGCTGAGCATCCTGATGGGCGGCAAGCGCTACCTCTCGGGGTGGATCGACTTCACGCCCGACGAGTGGCGCGCGCACTTCGACGAGCAATGGGAGCCGTTCCGCGCGGCCAAGCGGCTTCACGACCCCGACGGGATCCTCAACCCGGGGTTCGTGCCGCTGACCCAGGAGCCGTGATGGCCCACAGGTTCGGGACGCCCGAGTGGGCCGCGGCGCTGCGCGAGACGATCAATGCATCGAGCGAGTACCGGAACGCCGCGGCGGCGTGGGGCGTCGGGTTCGACGGCAGCCTGCTGTTCGAGTTCGAGCCGGATGGGGGCCTCGACCGAGCGCTGAGGCTGCGCCTCGATCTCTCGGGCGGTGCGTGTCAGTCGGCCGAGTTCGTCGGCCCGGGCGCGAGCACCGCGTTCTCGCTCCGCGGCCCGTTCGGCGTGTGGCGCGCGATCCTCGAGCGCAAGATGCTCGCGGCGACGGCGATCCTGACCGGCAAGCTACGCGCCGAGGGCGACAAGATGGTGCTGCTCAAGCACACGGCAGCTCACCGGGCGCTCGTCCACTGCGTCGCGTCGGTCGACACCACCTGGTAGGTGGTGCTCAGCCGCCACCAGATACCGGCCGTTTCGTGCCTGACCA